>CAVURY010000001.1:0-14183 GCA_963743925.1 uncultured Planctomycetota bacterium
CACCGCGCCGGATTCCGCGTTTCTGCCGATGGATGTGCCCGGCAGCTCGAGGAGTACGTGCAGCCGCTTCCGCCTCTCGATCCGCGGTTGGAGTTCACGCCAGAGCGTCGAGTCCGCGAAGCCGGGCCAATCGTGCGGCGGCTCCTCGCCCCGGCTGTGGAGCTCCTCCCATTGCGCCAGGAGGTCGAAGAGTGAGTTGGAGCCGGGCTCCTCGAGAGGCACGGTCTTCTTGCTCGGGGCGGAGTCGCCATGAGCGCCGAGCGGGTTGTCCGTAGCCGGATCCCGTTCCTGCATCGATCCCTCCGCCTGGCGGTGTTCGGAAGATAGCCCGACCCGATCCGATTCGGTCTGCCTCGCTTACGATCATGGTACGATCGCACCGCCGAATCGCGAAAGGAGAATTGTGGGAGGACCCGACCCAAGTCTGAAACCGGCCTCGAACGCATCGGCCGCAGAGGGACGCGGATCGGAAAAGAACACCATCAAGAAAGAGACGAGGGGTCCGCAGATGAACGCAGATTAAAGACAGATAAATCAAAGAAACCGGACCCGAGAAAGGGCGTCGGATCGCGTCGGCTTTCCTGATCGCGGCTCTCCATCTGCGTCGATCTGCGTTCATCTGCGGATCAACTTTTCAGGAACATCGAGGGCTCGCCGCCGCGGTGGGGGCCTTTCAGGTCCGGGCCATCGTCGCTGTGGTCTCGCCGGCCAGCCAGCCGGTGCTCCAGGCGGCCTGGAAGTTGTAACCGCCGATCAGTCCGTCGAGGTCCAGGACCTCGCCCGCGAAGTGAAGGCCCGGCACCGGCCGGCTCTCGAGCGTCCTGGGATCGACCTCGTCGAGCGAGATGCCGCCGCTGGTCACCTCGGCCTTCTCGAATCCCAGTGTCCCCCGGAGCGGCAGCGACAGCCCTTTCAGCGCGCCGACCAGTCGCCGCCGCTCGTCGCGCGAGAGATCCGGGCCCATGCGATCGGGGGGGATCTCCGCGACACCGATCACGGACTCGGCCAGTCGGCGCGGGAGTACGTCGGGCATCATCGAGATCAATGACCGACGCCCCTGTCGGCACGACACCTGGATGGACCGGTCCAGCTCGTCGCGCGAGACCTCCGGGATCAGGTCGAGGTGGAGCGTGAGCCGCTCGACGTCGTCGGATCGCGCCACCGCGCGGCTGACGTCGAGGATCGCCGGCCCGCTGAGGCCGAAGTGGGCGAAGAGCACGGCCTCGCGACGCTCCTGGATCATCGCGTCATCGGCGGAGTGGACCGAGGCGACGACGTCGGTCAAACTCATCCCCTTCAGCTCGGCCACCCAATCCGGCTTGACCCGCAGGGGGACGAGCGCAGGCCGGGTGTCGACGATCGTATGTCCGAACTGGCGGGCGATCGCATAGCCGTCGCCCGAGGTCCCGCAGCCCGGATAAGATCGGCCACCCACCGCGAGGATCACGCGACGCGCCGTGATCGTCGAATCCGCGAGCTTCACCGCAAATCCCGGCCCGGGTCCGGATTCGATCGGCTCGATCTGCCGGACGGGGCTCAGGCAACGGAGCGTCGCGCCCGAACGTTCGAGGCGACGCAAGAGTGCCGCGAGCACGTCGGTCGCCCGGTCGGAGGCCGGGAAGATCTTGCCATTCCCCTCGACCTTGGTCGTGACGCCCTCCGCCTCGAACAGCCGGACCGAGGCATCGACGTCCAGGCGTCTCAGCGATGGGCCGAGGAACGCTCCGTTGGTCCCGAACGCCTGCTGGATGGCGCGAATACCTCGGCACTGCGCGGGATCATAGGCCGGGTCGATCGGGCCGGACACCGCGTCGAGCCGGCGCAGGCCCCGGGCATTGGTGAGATTGCAGCGGGTACCGCCGGACATCAGGATCTTCACGCCGGCCCGCCGATTCTTCTCGAGCAGCATCGCCCGCGCCGGACTCGGCGGCGCGGGCGGCGGCGACCAATCCCGCGGCGCCCGCGCCCAGCACGATCACATCAAACTCGGGATCGGCGGGCTCAGACACGGATCGAAGGAGACTCGACTACGGATTACTCGGGGACTCAGACGACTCGACCACGGAGTTCACGGTTACCACGGATGAAGAAGGAACATCCACCAAGTTCAGCGGCCCGCGCAGCGGGTCCGCCGCAATGCGCTGTTAGGTTCATAATTCCTCGGCTTGCGTCTCGTCATCAGCTCCCTCGATCCCTCGATCCCGCAGGACGGCTCGAAGACCGAGAATTGTGACGATGGCAAGCATGAGTACCCGAAACGACGAGACGAACTCGAATCCTTGATTTTTGGCGGAATCGATTACGAGATAGACCCCTAATACGAGCAAGAGGACGGCTGCCGCGCCGTGGAAGACTCGATCCACTAACGACTTGCGGGGCATTACCGCTCCCTACGCAGCCTAACGAGGGTATTGTGGTGCTTCCGTCGTAACTTCTCGATAATCCCGGGCCAGCGGTACTGTCGGTCGTTTACAGCTTGTCGGCCTCATCTCGTGAGAGGCACTCCGGACTTGACCCCCTGGACAAGGCTGACCCCGAAATCCTGGTTGATCGTGATCACGGGATACCCTTCCCTCCGCAACTCGTCGACCAGGCGAGGGACGCCCATGTCCGAACGGCTCCACTCCGGGTGGGGGGCGAGGTCCCACAGCGTGTCGTGGAAGATCGTGACGCCGAACTCGGTCAAGAATTTGGAGAATGCCTCCCAGTCGCGACGCACCCCCTCGTAAGAGTGGTCGCCGTCGATGAAGAGGAGATCGATGGGCTGATTCCATCGCCGGGCGGCGACGTCCGAATTCTCGCGGACGATCTCGACGTAATCGCCCAGTTCGAGGCTATTGAGGTTGTTGGTGATATGTTCGATCGTCTCGACGGAATTCGAGTCATTCCAGCTCGTCTTGACGTGCGGATCGATTGCATAGAGCCTTCCGAGGCCGTTCTCCCGGAGTGCCATGCCGATATAGCAAGCCGACTTCCCACGGGCCGAGCCGATCTCGACGCAGACCTTGGGCTTCAGGGAGCGAGCGAGCCCGTACAGCAACCAAGCCGAGTCGCCGAGCCCCGAGGAAAAGTCGATGGACTCGGGCCGAGAGTGCATCTTGAATTGCCGTTGTCGTCGCCAGGTCCATCGGAGGCTCGAGGCTCGGGATCGCAGTCGGTTCAACATCGTTCGTTTACCTATCTCCGGACGGGATCGCTCGTCATCAGAAGCTGAATTCGGTGTCTGGAGTAGGCATGATACCGGGAAATCGTGTCCGTGGGCAACCTGATCAAGTCGCTCGGGCGGCGACTCGAGAATTCGTGATATTTCGTACGCATGAGGGATCGGGCGCCTTCCCCGAGAAAAGACGCATCCCGGAGAAGGAGTCGTCATATCCGCGATGCGCGGCCCGATCGGATCCGTTCTGATCTTCGTTTGCTTACATGACCGTGAAGTAATTCATCGCGGCGAAGTCGAAGTATTCGGGCTTGAGCTCCAGCGGCAGGGCGTTGTAGGTGCAGTAGTTGCGGACCTGGAGGAGGAGGTCGCGGGGCTGGCAGCAGCGGAACGGCCGGCCGACCTTCCGGTAGTGATGCTCGATCAGATAATCGACGGATGCGGGATCGACCTCCTGGAATCCGAGCTTGGCGCGAAGATCTCGATCATCTTGCGGAACATCGGCTCGGTCGGATCCGTGGCGTTGATCTTGTACGGGATCCGACGCAGGAAGGCCTCGTCCACCAGGTTCTTGGGCTCGAGGTTGGTCGAGAACAGGATCAGTTGGTCGAACGGGACGCGAATCTTCTTGCCGCTGGCCAGGCTGAGGAAATCGTATCGCTTCTCCAACGGGACGATCCAGCGGTTCAGCAGCTCGATCGGCGGCATCCGCTGGCGGCCGAAGTCGTCGATCAAGAACGTGCCGAGGTTGCTCTTGAGCTGTAGCGGCGCCTCGCTGAACTTCGTCGCGTTGTTGTAGTGGATCTCGAGGTCTTCCATCCTCAGCTCGCCGCCGGCGACGATCGTCGGCCGACGGATGTGCACCCAGCGACGGTCCGCCTCGAAATCGCTGAGCAGGCCCCCGGTTTCCTCGGCTTCGATCGGCTCGTGGTTGGCCATGTCGAAGAGCTTGATGAGCTGGCCTTCGACGTAGAGGACCCTGGGGATCCAGACCGTTGACCCGAAGCAGCGGGTGATCCGCTCGGCGATGCTGGTCTTGCCGTTGCCGGGGTATCCGTACAGGAACATCCCTCGGCCCGAATTGATGGCCGGGCCGAGCATCGCGAAGATCTCGTCCGAGATCAACAGGTCGGAGAACGCCCGACGCAGGTCGGCTTCCTGGGGATGCTCGCTCGTGATCGTCTGAGCGGTGACCGAAGCGAGATAATCGTCGAACGGGACGGGGGCGGTCCCGACGTAGGTACATTCTTCGAACGAAAGCTTGGCGCGCATCCGGCCGGAATCGGTCAGCGAATACACGAAATCACCGGCGGTCGCCGAATTAGCATAAGTCAAGATCTGCTGATTCTTGAGCTGGCGGAGGAATTCGGGGAATGGGCCGAAGGGCAATCCGAGCTCGGTGGCGATCCGACGCCCCGACGCCATCCCCGTATTCACCAGGAACTTCAGGACCAGGCTCTCGATCATCGCGAGGCTGAGGCCGCTCTCGTCGAAGGTCGTGATGGCCTTGGGTACGAAGGGCCTCCTGCCGTTCGCCTCGGCGTTCGACGACACGACGCTCGACATGGCAGGGGCTGGGACGCCCATCGGCGAGACCTCCAATCACGCCGGGAGGATGAGCGGGGCTGCCGACCCGACGAACGTCGGGCGCAGCCGGCCGCTCCGCGAGGAATCCCGGCGGTTGACGCGCAACTCGAGGGCGCCGGAGATCGAGCGTCAAAATGGCCCGCGATCGCGAGGATCAGGCCAGGAGATCCGCCAGCCGATCGTGGGCCGATCGGGCGGAGGGAGGCACCTCGATGCACACCGAGCGGCTCGTCGGGCCGGTCGCGACGAGGGTGATGGTCCAGCAGTCCTCCGGCAGGAGGTTCCGGACCCGGTCGGCCCATTCCACCAGGCAGACGCCGCTCTGCCAGTAGTCGGCCAGGCCCAGGTCTTCGAAAGCGTCCGGAGTGGGAAGACGATAGGTGTCGAAGTGATAGATCGGGACTCGGCCGTCGTACTCCTGGATCAGTACGAACGTGGGGCTGGAGATCGCCTCCGGATCGACCCCGAGGGCCTCGGCGATCGCCCGGACCAGCCGGGTCTTGCCCGCGCCGAGATGGCCGACGAGCCCGATCACGACCCCCGGCTCGAGCAACTGAGCGAGGGCAAGACCCAGCCGAGTGGTGTCGTCCTCGGAGGCGAGCTGGATGTTCAGGCCGTCGGGGGATCGGTCGATCTCCATGCGAGGACCCTCATTGACCGGAGCGGAAGTGGTCGAACCCACGCGGTGGAATCGGGCGGGTTCCCTCGGCGGTGCGGAGGCTCAGACCGCGAGTGCCGATGACCTCGCCCACGCGATGGAGCCGGGCAGGGAAGGGCGGTGCGGCCAGGAGCCGATCGGCGTCCTCGGGCGCAAGCGTCAGGCAGAGTTCGAAGTCCTCGCCATCGTTGATCGCGTGTTCGAGCGCGGGGATGCCATCGGCGAGGCTCATTTTCAGGGCGTCATCATGGATGGGGATCGCCGATGCGGCGAGGGTCGCGCCCAGTCCGCCGCTCTCCTCGAGGATATGGCCGAGGTCGGAGGAGAGTCCGTCGGAGAGGTCGATCATGGCATGGATGAGCGCCGCTTCATGCAGTGCGAGGGCCTCGGCGACCCGCGGCTCGGGCCTCAGGTGGCGGCCCGCGAACAGGCTCCCGCCGAGCGGGCCGGTGACCAGGATCGCATCGCCCGGCCTGGCCGTTCCGCGACGGACGGCACCACGAGCGCCGGCCTGGCCGAGGAGAGTGACCGCGATCACGAGCGGGCCGTCCCAGGCATTGGTGTCGCCGCCGACGATGTTGACTCCGAATCGCTCGGCCGACGCCGAGAGCCCGGCGTGGAGCCCTTGAGCCACCTCGACCGCGGCTCCCCGCGGCAGCGCGACGGCGATGACCGCCGCGAGAGGAATCCCGGCCATCGCCGCGATGTCCGACAGGTTCACCCCCATCGCCTTGTAGCCGACCGCTTCGGGCCCATCCCGCTCGAGCCGGAAATGACGGCCGTCCATCAGCATGTCGGTCGTCACGAGCAGGTTCGCATCCGCGCCGACATCGAGGATCGCGCAATCGTCGCCGATGCCGAGCCGCGTCCAGGCTCCCACGGTGCGCGTCTGTTCGCGACGGCGGATCCAGTCGATCAGGCCGAATTCGCCGAGACCCTGTAAGTTCATCGTGCCACGTCACTTTCGGGCGCGTCCGGGTGCGGAGGGACCGGGGCTATCGCGAAGTCTGACCCGGTCCAACGAGGAACGCCCGGACCACTTGCTCCGTCGCCGCTTCCAGGAGTTCGGCGGCGTGGGCCATCGCCTCCTCGAGGCCGATCGGTCCGGGGCAGATCGAGAAGTAGGCATCGATGCCGTGCTCGCGGGTCGCCTCGGCGCCGGGGCCGATGGTGCCGGCCAGTGCGAGGGTCGGGCAGCCTAGCGAGCGGGCCAGCCGGGCGACGCCGACGGCCGTCTTGCCGAAGGCACTCTGATCGTCGAGGGCTCCCTCTCCGGTCAGGCACAAGTCGGCGCCAGCAAGCCGCCCTGCCAGGTTGACGGCATCGATGACGAGGTCGATCCCTTTCTCAAGACGGCCACCAGCGAAGGCGACCAGGCCGCCTCCGAGACCTCCCGCGGCACCCGAGCCGGGGATCGTGTCGATTGAGACGTCCAGGTCACGCCTGACGATCGCGGCGAAATGCGCGAGATTGGCGTCGAGCGACTCGATCATCGCGGGCGTTGCGCCCTTCTGGGGGCCGTAGACCGCGGATGCGCCTCGCGGACCGCACAGGGGATTGGTCACGTCGCAGGCGACCGCGACCTCGACATCCTGAAGCCCGGGATGCCGGTTGGAGGGATCGATTCTCGCCAGGCGGCCCAGGTTGCCGCCGCCGGATTCCAGTTCGCGTCCCTCGGAATCGAGCAGACGGAATCCCAGGGCCTGGCCCAATCCGGCCCCGCCGTCGTTGGTCGCGCTACCGCCGATGCCGACGATCAGTTGACTCGCCCCCGCGTCGATGGCCGCCAGCAACAACTCGCCGGTGCCCCGGGTGGTCGCGATCAAGGGATTGCGCCGGTCGGCCGGTACGAGCACAAGACCCGAGGCCGACGCCATCTCGAGGGCGGCCGTGCGTCCGTCACCGAGCATGCCGAATCGTGCCGCAACCGGCTCGCCGAGGGGTCCCGTCACGCGGACTTCGTGGTAGGAGCCGCCTGTCGCGGCCACTAATGCGTCGACCGTCCCCTCGCCGCCATCGGCCATCGGGACGCGATCGATCGAGGCGCCGGGCGCAGCCCGGGCCACACCGCGCATCATGGCTTCCGCAGCCTGCTGCGCCGTCAGACTCCCCTTGAACTTATCCGGGGCGATCACCACCCGCATCGATGCCGAGCCAACCCGGATGCCGGGGCAAGAGCCCGGCCCGCCAAGCAATCGAGGCGACTCGTCGCTCGGCGAGCTTTCCCGTAAAGTCACCACGCCGTTGCGAGCATAATCGATCGACCGTCGATCGTCCAACGGGGTCGCAAGGCGTGCGTCCGAGAATCGCTCAGGCGGCCCCCGCCTCGCAAGAATGCGTCCGTGTCTGGGGCACCTCGAAAGCGATCTCTTCGCGCTGGATCGAGACCTCGTCGGGCGCGTGGATGCCGATCCGCACCGAATTGCGGTCGATCTTCACGATCGTGATCGAGACATCGGAGCCCACTCGAAAACTCTGGCCGAGCTTCCTGCTCAGAACTAACATGGTCCACTCCTCCATGAGTCGATTCCCAGGATCGAGGGTCGCAGATCGGACTCTCGATCAAGTTTCTCGCGATCTCGACCGACATGAAAGCAGCTTCCGTGCCAGGTTCCTCGGTCTGCGTCTGATTTCTCTTGAATCCTTTTCGGAAAGCGGCCCTGCGGGATCTGGGTGGTCTTTGCCGGCTTGCGGACGCTGTTGACGGCCGCCTTTCCCTGTAAAATCGTATCGGATTTTGAAAAAATTACCTCAATCCGCTCAAACTGGACGATCGGTTGCTGGCGGGGCTGTAGAATTTGCATCTCGATGGGGGAAGTTAGAGGATTCGGGTCAGCCGGGAGAGGACCATGTCGAGGAATTCCTCAATTCGGAGCCGTGGAGGAATCCCTGGTCGGCTGGCGGCATTACTGGGACTATCGGCATGCTTGCTGGCATGGCTCTGGCCGATCGGGATCGGGCGGAAGATGCCGGTGGGCGGGGACGTCACCCAATTCTTTCTCGGACTGATGGGATTCTTCAGCGACTCGCTCCGTAATGGGCAGATTCCCGTCTGGAATGACCTGTGGGGCTACGGATTTCCCGGGTTGGCGGAAAGCCAGATGGGCGTTTTCTACCCGCCCCATATCTTCCTTTACGGCCACTTCAATACTGAGACGGCGTACGTCCTCAGCCTGGTTTTCCACACGATGTGGGGAGGGCTGGGCATGTACTGGGCATCGCGGAGGATCAGCATCTCCAGGGTGGGGTCGGTCCTGTCGGCGTTTTCCTGGTCGGCGTGCGGGTTCTTCCTCATCCACCTGGCCCATCCCTGGGGCTACACCACCGGCTCCTGGATGCCCTGGGCCTTCGGCCTGGCTTGGTCGATTCTCGCGCCCGGGGCACGGACCATCCGGTTCGCGCCGCTCTTGCTGAGCCTCGTCCTGGTCCTCCAGATCCTCCCCGGCCATTTTCAGCTCGCGTTCGAGACGCAGGTCGTCATCGGCTTGATGGTTCTCTGGACGATCGTGGGTCGATGGGGAAAGATCGTGGTCGTCGGGATGCGTGGTACAGAACAGGCGATCGACCCCGATCCTGTGCTCTGGAAGGGCGGGACGGTCGTCCTTGCCGTGGCCGCGATCTTCCCCCTGGCGGCGGTCCAGCTCTGGCCGACGGCCCGGCTCGCGGAACTCGTGGGCAACCGCCGGGACTTCGAATACCTCTCCGGTTTCGCGGTCACGCCCTTCCATCTGGTCAATTATGTCGCGCCTGGCCTCTTCCACCGATCGCACAACTGGAGGTCGGTCGTCTGGGACCCCTTCCACGCCATGCCGGAGGAGAGCCTCAACTACATCGGGCTGGTCCCGCTATGCCTGGCCTTCATGGCGATCGTGCGCGAGTCTCGCCGGGATGCGACCGTCCGCTTGCTGACGATCCTCGCGGTGGTCACCCTGATCCTGGGATTCGGCCCCTATGCACCGGGGTTTCGAGCCTTGATCCATCTGCCGGGTTTTTCGTTCTTCCGGGCTCCGGCGCGCTGGAGCCTGGCGACCGCACTCGCCCTGGCGATCCTCGCCGGGAAGGGATTCGACCGTTGGCCGGAATGGACGCGTCCCGAACGCTCGCTCCGCTGGTTCATCGGGCTGGCTGTGTTCTGGATCGCGGTGATACTCGGCCTGATCGAATTGGCCGTGCAGAGTACGGTCCCCTCGGCGAACGTCGCCAGATCAGCCGGCTCCGTGAAGCCGCGATGGCCGGGCGTCGTCCGCTGGTTTGATCGCGCGTTTCGGATCATGCCGTGGGCCGACGATCCGAGCTTCCTGATCCAGGATCCCCCGTTCCAGGAAGTGATGGCAGGCGCCCGGCAGCCCGTGGATCCTCACATTCCTCGAGGTTTGCCCCTGGCAGTCGTCCTGCAGAAGTCGGTGGAGGATAAGATCCTCGTGGATCAACGCGGATGGATCTACCTCAAGGAATTGTGGGAGACCGTCGTGCTGCTGGTCGTGCTCTGGATGATCGCCGGACTGAGCGCGAGGGGGTACGCCGGGCTAGGACGGTATGCGCTCGTCGCGATCACAATCGTGGACCTCTGGATTCTCGGGCAGCACCGGCTGATCGATGTGGCCCCGCTGGGGCCCCTCACGAGCCAGAGTCCCTTGCTGGCCCGGCTATCGCGGGAGCCCCGCGGTACCCGGATCGCCGATCCGCTGAGGAACATGCCGATGCTGGTGGGGCTGGCGCCGATCGCCTACTATCGGACCCTGAACCTTCCCGCCGTCGAGGGGTTGACCCGCGAAGCGATGGAGCTGATGAGCGGCCCCATGTTCGAGCCGATGGTCAAGGCGGCGTTGCGAGCGACGGGGACCGGCCTGAGGATCTTCTCGCCGGTGGAAAACCGGTTGAATCACATCTTGAGGAGGTCCGAGCACACCGACGAGACCGTCGAGGATCCGGCCCTGGCCCGCTGGCTTTACGGGTCTTCATGGGCCGACGAACAGGGGGATTGGGTCCGGAAGTTCTCGATGTGGCGGTCGCCGGAGCCTGCGGTCCGCGCATGGTTCCTCCCCTGGGACGAAGACCAGGATGACACGATCCTGGATGAGTGGTCGGGTAAGGTCGAGGAGATCCTGCCCCTCTTCGATCGCGCCGAGCCGCTCGCGGCCGAATCGCATCGACCCGAGGAACAGACGATCATCGTCCCTGTGAGGGAGCCGGGCTGGGTCATCGTGTCGCAACTCCACGACCCGCAGTGGAAGGCACACTGGAAAGGAATGGAAGGGCAGGGCGCGTACGATCCGCCGGTCTTGCCGGCCTTCCGCAAGGCCGGCGAACCGGGCGGATGGCAACGTGTCAAGATCATCGAGCCGGGAAACTGGATGCTGCATCTGGAGTACGATTCGCGAGACGAGATGGAGGGCGCGGCGGTCTCGATGATCTCGTGGGCGTCGTGGCTGGTTTGCTTGCTCTCGATCGGACTGCGAGCCTTGGTCGGGAGATTTCGAAGACGGCGAGTTGACCGAGATGGGGACTTGATGCGATGACGACGACCGGGGTTGCGATCGTGGGGGCGTCGGGGTACGCGGCGCGAGAACTGATCCGGATCCTGCTGAATCATCCGCAGGCCCGGATCACGGCCGCGACCTCGCGGCAGGATGAGTCGCCTCGACTGGATGCGCTCCATCCCAGCCTGGCGAGGCGGATCGACCTGAATTGCGAGCCGTTCGATGCCGGTCGGATCGCCGAGCGTGCGTCTTACGCTTTCCTCGCGCTCCCCCATACGGCGAGCATGGCCGTGGTGCCCGAACTCCGCCGGCATGGCGTCCGGGTCATCGACCTGAGCGCCGACTATCGACTGACCGACGCCCAGGTTTATTCCGACTGGTACGGTCATCCGCATACCGATCCCGAAGGTCTGCGCTCGGCGGTGTACGGCCTTCCGGAACTGTTCCGCGATCGGATTCCCGGGACGAACCTGATCGCCAACCCCGGCTGTTATACCTCGACGAGCATCCTGGCCCTGGCCCCTTTGATCGCCGAGGACCTGATCGAGAGGACCAATATCATCATCGACGCCAAGAGCGGGGTCTCGGGGGCGGGGCGGTCGCCGAAGCTCAGCTACCACTTCCCCGAGTGCAATGAGAGCCTGTCAGCCTACAGCGTCGGCCGACATCGTCACACGCCCGAGATCGACCAGGTGCTGACCGATGTCTCTCGCGGCAAGGGTCAGCCGGTCGAGGTGATCTTCACGCCGCACCTGGTGCCGATGGATCGCGGGATCTTCGCCACGATCTATGCCCAGCCCAAGCACACGGCCGTCGAGCACGACCTCCTGGAACTCTACCGATCGTTCTACGCGAGCAGCCCGTTCGTCCGGGTCGTCGGGCACCTGCCCGCGACCAAGGACTCGGCCTTCACGAATTTCTGCGACATCACGGTCCGCGTCGTGAAGGGCCGGATCCTGATCCTGGCTTGCCTCGATAACCTCATCAAAGGAGCGGCGGGCGTCGCGGTCCAGGACCTCAACCTGATGCTGGGATGCGCCGAGGAAACGGCGTTGTTCTAAGCTTCACTTTGACCATTTCGAGTAGCTTATCCTCGGGGCGCACACTCTTGATCGGGGAAGCGATTGCCGATGCATCTTGGACCGGGTTTCGTGCGTGGCGAGCGGCGTGACGCGAGGCTCAAGCCGCCGGGGCCAAGGCGTTGAGCAGGATCCGCCGGAATCCGGTCTTGAGTTCTTGGAAGGCGACGCGGTGACCGGGGATCGCGAAGACCCATTCCAGCCCCAACCAGCGACGTACCGCCGCGATCGCGTCCGAGAACGGCACGTCGCGCTTCCGTGTCTTGCTTCAGTCGCCTTTCCTCGGGAGATCAACCCGCTTGATCTGCTCCACACCCCATTCCCACTGGGCTTTGCTCCGCCTCTTAAACTCGGCGGGATCACTGGGGATGTTATCCTCTAAATGCATTTTCGGCCCGTCTCCGACGCGTATTGGGGAAAAACCGTCTCTCTTCTCCATTTCCTGGATTCCTTCCAGATCGATCCAGATCACCTTATCGCCGAATCGGTTCTTGATCTCCAGTCTTCTCTCGTCGTTGGTAAAGCCGAATGTATCTTCATAAACGTACGATTCTATTTTCTCGGCAGGATTTGACGCTCGCAACTCCTTCATTCGAATGGCCATCACCTCGTCGCCCAGCGAAAGCGCTAATTCGATGGGCGAAATGTTCAGCGCTCCTGTGATAAAAAGTTCTTTGGGATGACCGCCGGTGGGGTCTTCTAGCCACATGGGCGCCGTAAGGTACATATCTGCCAATGTGGCCCGGGCCACATCCCAGACTCGGTAGCCGCTGCGGACCTCTACGTCCCGATGGATCGGGGCCTTTGGGAACATCTTTGCGATCGGCGACTTTTCGTATTTCACCCGTGCGATTTCGTCTGCCGTTATCCGATCGGTGAAAAGCACCTCTTGATAGAGCGGCTGAGAATTCTCGGGTCGAGGCTTACCTTGCAACTCGCGTGGGTAGAGGATCTTTGTCGCCACAAAAATGACGCGCATCTTGTTTGCTGAAAAGGGGATATTCATTCCGGGGGGACTGAGATCGAAAGGGACGTCAAGCAGGGTGTCCTGGTTGTCTCGATAAAGGACGGGATAGATGGCTACCGGATTCGCCTTAAATGGGATTGGGTTGGTCCTTAGTAGGGAAGAAAGAATGGGAAGCTCGCTTGCCTTGTTGACCCCTTTCTTCAATTGCATGCCGGCGATCCGGGAGGTCATTTGCCGGTAGAGCAGGCTCGAAGCCGTGTTTCCGTCTTTATCCACGACTCTAGAAAAGAAATCTTTATTGACTTTGACTCTTCGCATGATTCGGAAGTACTCGTCCGACAAAGCGGCCTCATACCATCTTGCCGGATCGGGTTGACCGGGCTGGAGTTGGGTGAGTGAATTTAAGTATGCGCCGGGGATCTTGGAGAATCCGCAGGTGTAGATGGTCACATCGGGAAACCATCCCCTCTGATGAAGTGTGGCCAGCATCGCAAGGCCCGCTGAGAAGCGAAGCTCGCCTCCCGAGAGAATGAGCACCTTGCGAAAGGGTTTCGATTCGGCCCCTTTAGGAATAACGACGTCCAAAGCTAAGAGCAGGAGCGAAGCAATGATTCGTAGCGTCACCGACAAGACCTCCTGGTCTTACAAGTGGAGGGAGAGTAAATGCCGACACGACACCGCCTCAGATCGTAAGAATTAGCATTTCCGGGACCTGAATTGAAAGATTGAAAGGCATCGCAAACCTTAATCGGCCGCCTCCACGCGGGTGACGACTCGCGCTGTAAACGTATACGGGCCCCGGTACGCTCTGCGAGCCGCGCTTCAACGGATTTGCTTTTCTGCAAAGAGATCCGGCGATCCCGGAAGTTACCTTGTGGTCTGAACCATCTCGCTGCGAATAGTTTAGGCGTGCACGGCTCGTCCTACCACCGGGAAGGCGGTGGCGCCGCGATACGTTCTTTCCCTGTCAGGCACTTCAGATCCAAAGCGTCGCGCGTCGGTGAAAAAGCCCACCGGCGCCGCGCTCGCCGGGAAAAATAGCCCAATGCGCGTCGGCATGATCGACGAATGGCTCTAGCTTTGGGCGTAAGTAGTTTCCGGAAGAGATCCTGGACCGATAGCCGATGGGTTCCTCGCAATTGGATTTAAGAATTTTTTAACAACATCATTTATTAATTAGAAGGAAATTATATGCCTTGCTGTACGTTTGTAATCATCGGCCCGTGAACGGTTACGATCCGATCTCTGGAAAGTC
>CAVURY010000002.1:0-724990 GCA_963743925.1 uncultured Planctomycetota bacterium
GCAGCCGAGGAGTTATCGCGAGTTGCCGCTGAGGCTGGCCGAATTCGGGACGGTCTATCGCTACGAGCAGTCGGGCGAGCTATCGGGCCTCACCCGCGTCCGAGGTTTCACCCAGGATGACGCCCATCTCTTCTGCACCCACGAGCAGGTCCGCGGCGAGTTCCGCTCGACGATGGAGATGACCCAGTACTTCCTGAATTCCTGCCTGGGCCTCTCGGATTATCGCGTGCGCCTCTCGAAGAGCGACCCGACCGATCCCAAGTATCAGGGCGCCGAGGGAGATATCTGGCGACGCGCCGAGGACGACATCCGCTCGGTACTCGACGAGATGAAGCTGCCCTACGACGAGGCCCCCGGAGAGGCGGCGTTCTACGGACCCAAGGCCGATTTCATCGTCCGGGACTGCATCGGGCGGCAGTGGCAGCTCGGGACCGTCCAGCTCGACTACGTGCTCCCGGAGCGGTTCGGCCTCCAGTACATCGGGCCCGACAACCAGCCGCACCGGCCGGTCATGATCCACCGCGCCCCGCTCGGCAGCATGGAGCGGTTCATGGGCATCCTGATCGAGCATTTCGCGGGAGCGTTCCCGCTCTGGCTGGCTCCCGAGCAGGTCCGCGTCTTGCCGATCTCCGACAAGGTCGCCGATTACGCGCAACTGGTCCTCGCCCGGCTCCGCGACGAGGGCTTCCGCGCGACGGCCGACCTCAGACCCGAGAAGGTCGGGGCCAAGATCCGCGACGCCCAGCTCGAGAAGATCCCGGTCATGCTCGTCGTCGGTGCCAAGGAGGCCGAGAGCCAGGCCGTATCGTATCGCGACCGCCAGGGCGGCGACCTCGGCGCCATGCCGCTCGGAGATGCGCTGGCCCGGCTCAAGTCCGAGACCGAGAGCCGCGTCGGACCCCGGGCCGATCCTCCGGCGGCCGTCCCGCCGACCGAAGAGACCGCCGAGGATCATACCTATTAGAGAGTGTGATGTACTTACCCATTCCTTGTAGCCGGCCTCTGTGGGGCCGGGGCTGCCCAAACCGGGGTCATAGACCCCGGCTACAACGGACGATGCCGAGAAATCGAGGACGCTGGTTCATAACACGGTCTAAAGCCCCGTACCGGAGTGACTCGGTCCATGAGCGTTGCGATCCAGGAAACCATCGCGATCCCGATCGCGCTCGATGATATCCTCCGGGCGGCCGGGCGTATCGCCCCCTGGGCGCATCGGACGCCGGTCCTGACTTCGAGCGCCCTCGATGCACGCTGCGGAGGTTCGGTCTACCTCAAGTGCGAGAACTTCCAGAAAGTGGGCGCATTCAAGTTTCGCGGGGCGGTCAACGCCGTCCTGCAACTGGACGACGATGCGCGGCGAGCCGGAGTCATCACCCATTCCTCGGGCAACCACGCGCAGGCGCTCGCGCTGGCCGGGAAGCTGCTGAATGTACCGGTGACCGTCGTGATGCCGAGGACGGCGCCGGCCGTGAAGCGGGCGGCAACGGAGGGATATGGGGCCCGCGTGGTCTCCTGCGAGCCGACCCTCGCCTCGCGCGAGTCCACCGTTGCGGCCGAGATCGAACGCCATGGGCTTGCGATGGTCCATCCCTTCAATGACTGGAATGTGATCGCCGGCCAGGGGACCGCCGCGCTCGAGTTGCTCGAACAGGCGGGCACGCTCGACATGGTGCTCAGCCCGGTCGGCGGCGGCGGCCTGCTCTCCGGGACCGCCCTGGCGGTCAAGGGCCGATCCGAAACGACCCAGGTCATCGGCGTCGAGCCGGCCAATGCCGATGACGCCATGCGATCCCTCGAGGCCGGATCGATCCAGCCCTCGCCCGATCCCCACACGGTCGCCGACGGGCTGAGGACCTCGCTGGGCCCGCGAACCTTCGCGGTCATCTCCCGGCACGTCAACCGGATCGTGACGGCGACCGAGGCCGAGATCCTCGACGCCATGCGGTTCGTCTGGGAGCGGATGAAGATCGTCATCGAGCCCTCCAGCGCCGTCCCGGTCGCCGCGCTGTGGAACGGCCGGCTCGATGTCCGGGGTCAACGCGTGGGCGTCATCATCAGCGGGGGAAACGTGGACGTCGAGCCGCTCTTCCAGTTGCTGTCCGCGAAGTATCTCTGAGCCTGGAACCACGGAATCCGGAGAAATGCGTTCTAAACCACGAAAAGCACTAAATACACGAAAAAGAGAACCAGAGATTGTGAGCACGTCTCCAAGGTCGAGCACATAATTTTATATTTTATTTCGTGTTTTTCGTGTTTTTCGTGGTCGAATCTGTTCTTTCTCCAGCCGCTCTCCGGGACCACATGTTCCACCAGGACGTTTCATGAAGCCGCGTCTCCCAGTAAAACGGTCGGCCATGACGGGGCTCGCCCCGATCGTCGCGCTCCTCGCGTTCGCGACCCTCGGCGCGGGTCCGGCCGCGTCGGGCGAATCCGCGCCGCGAGAGTGGGCGGTGATCGCGATTGCCTGCGTCAACCTCGTGCTGGTCACGGCGCTGGTCGCGCGCGGGCTCGACGTGCGGATGGTGCTCCTTCTCGGGTCGATCCCCCTGTTTGCGGCGAAGGGCGGCTTGCCCGCCATGGTGGTCAAGGTGGCCGCCGAGATGGCCAATCCGCAGACCGTCGTGCCGATCGGCTCGGCCATGGGTTTCGCGTTCGTGCTCCGACTCACGGGGTGTGATCAGCATCTCGTCCAGCTCCTGGTTGCCCCATTGCGGCGGATCCGGGTCCTGCTGATCCCGGGCGGGATCGCCGCCGGGTACCTGATCAACACCACGATCGTGAGCCAGGCCGGGACGGCGTCGGTCCTCGGCCCGATCTTGATCCCCCTGCTCCGCTCGGGCGGCCTCGGAGCGGCACAGGCCGGAGCGGTCCTGCTCCTGGGCTCCTCGATGGGAGGAGAACTGTTCAACTCCGGCGCCGTCGAGATGCGGAAGCTCGCCCAGTTGACCGGCCTGGATGGAGAACAGCTCGTCGCGCAATCGGCCGGGCTGAACCTCTCAGCATGCTCGGCCGCCTTGATCGCGTTCTGGTGGCTGGCGGCGCGTCGGCTCCGATTCTCGGGCACCGCGGCGGAATCGGCCGTCGCAGACGGGGAACCGGCCAGCCCCACTTTTCGCGTCAACGTCCTCAAGGCCATGATCCCGATCATCCCGCTGGCGATCCTGTTCCTCGACTTCCTCCTCGGCATGAGGTCGCCCCTCCGTTCAATCGAAGGGCCGGCCAAGATCCTGGCCGCGATGCTGATCGGAGTGGTTGCCGCCGGCCTCATCAGCCGGAAGGCGACCGGCGGACTGGCCTCCGCGTTCTTCGAAGGCACGGGCTACGCGTATTACCACGTGATCTCATTGATCGTGGCGGCCTCCACGTTCGCCGAAGGCATCAGGCTGAGCGGCCTGATCGAGCTGATGATCGCGTCCATCAGTGGCTGGCCGAGGCTCGCGATGGTCATGGCCATGGTGGCCCCGTGGTGCCTGGCCGTGGTCTCGGGGACCGGGATCGCCCCGGCGGTCGCCGTGATGGAGTTCTTCGTCCCCGCCGCAGGTTCGATGGGGCTGGATCCCACGCGACTGGGGACATTAGCCGCCCTGGGCGCGCATTTCGGCCGGACGATGAGCCCGGCCGCCGCCGTCGTCATGGTCGCGGCCAGCCTCTCGCAGGCGCGGGCTTCGCAATTGATCCGCGAGGTCGCCCCCGCACTCTTCGTCGGCGGGCTTGTGCTCCTCGCCGCCGCGCTCCTGGGATTCCCGTGATCCCGATCGGAGGAGACGCAAGGGTCGGGCAACTCGGTGAGGAGATTGCGATCGGCGGGCGTTTTCAACGGCTCAGAACGGCGACGGCCAGCCGTAGGTCGACCAGTCGTCGATCCGGAGGCTGATGTGAGCCAGGGCCTGGCCCAGCACCAGGAGCGTCGGCAAGGCGACGAGGCAGGCCGTGGTCAAGGACCCGACGAGCCACAAGAATCGGGCCAATCGCGCGGGCGACTCGGCCATCGAATCAAACGGCGCCGGCTGGCTTCCCTCCATGCGGGAGCCGGACAGTTCGATGAGGAACAGGGCCAGGATCATCGTCGAGAGCGCCAAGACGAGCCGCCCCGGACTGAGCCAGGCGGACAGTTCCATTTCGATCGAGTCGGGGAACAAGCGGCAGAGCCAGGCCGGGACATCTCGGATGAGATCGCAGACCCGGCCCACGATCGACGGCAGGTCGGGATCGATCTGCCCCGCGGAGGGAACGGCTTGCATGGCCGAGAGCAGGATGATCGCGATCATGCCGGCCGGGAGGACGCGTGAGAGCCGGCGGAGCCAGCGCGGTGCCTCGGAACTCGCCGGCGGCACGAGAGCCCGGGCCGCCAGGCCCGCCGCGAGGACGCCGAAGCCGCCGATCACCATCGCGATGGACTCGGTATCGAGGACGTGTCGGAAGCCTTCGGGCAAGCAGGGGTGCATCGTCGGGATGGCCACCCCAACGACGACGGTCCCGGCCGCCAGCGCGAGGACAAGCGAGAGGATCCGCAGGATCCAGCCGCCTCGGCCCATCGCCCAGGGCTGATCGCGCCGCACCCGCTCGAAGTCATGGGCGACGACCAGGGCCAGCCAGAGACACGCCAGGGCCGCCGGGACGGCCTCGATCCCGGCGCGGAGCAATCGGGCTGAGAGGGACCCCGGCAGCCTGGGGGCCGGAGGGGGCATCGCGTTCGATACGGCCTCCAGAGCGATCAGGATAAGTTGCGGGATGAACGACCACCAGCCGCCCGGTCGTCCCATGAACAGGACGGCCCCCAGGGCAGCCAGCGGGACGAACAGCCAGTAAGGCCTCGCCCGTGCCGGAGACGCTCGCGGCAGGCTCAACCCGGCGCCCGTGCCGAGTGCGACGCCGATGATGGTCAGGATCGCGCAGATGGGGACGAGCATCACGTTCGCCAGATAGATCTCGCCTCGCCCTGCGGCGTGGGCTCGAAATGTCGCGAAGTCCACCCCGAGGATTCGCGACTCCCGCATGGTGAAGCCCAGCAGGAGCGCGATCGCGGGGACGCGCCAGCCCATCATCCCCAGGAGCCTGAACCGAGTCGGCCCCATTCCCGATCGATGGCCGCGAACCTGGCGGAGGATGTCGCGCACCAGGATGAGCGCGAGCCAGATCGACGCGACCTCGACCGCGAGGCCGACGGTCCGCCCGATAGGGTCCCAGAACAACCACGTGCCCCATTGGCCCAGGCCCGTCCCCCAGACATCCCGCGCCCCGCGGACGACACCGGACGCCAGACCGGCCGCCAGGACCAGGAAGCACAGGTCCGCGAGGCTGACCTGCCAGCTTCGGCGGCTCCTCACAGTTCCCTGCGATCCCATCGAGCTGTCCATCCGCATCCCCTCCCCGGCCGCCTCGGCTTTTCCTCTGACAAATGTAGCAATGTGGCGGGTCCCCGGTCAAGGTGGGCCATCGCCTCGGCGCCCTTCGCCGGGTTCGAGGCAGGGAGGACCGCTTCACAATCGGAGACCTGGCTGCGGAGGGGGAACATTGGATCATCACGGAGCCAGCAGGTCGGCAGAATTCCGGCCGAATTCGGGCGACACTCATTAACCATCTCAAAAAGGTCAAACGGCCGGTAACGGCTCGAAAAACGGCCGCGCGTGTTTTATGCTGCGAGATTATATCCAGACGAATCGCAAACCATCGAGCAGGATGAAAATCATGGCCTCGTCCGGGTCGGCTGGCTCAATCACTGCGCGACGCATACCCGATTTTCTCCCGAACAATCGGCTTTTCCGCGTGGAATTCGACCACACCGCGATCCGTTTCGTATGCTTCGGCGGCCCTCGAAAATTCGGCATCCCCGGCCTGATAGAGTCGTGGGCGAGTTCTGGGAACGAGCTAGATTTGAGCAAGCTGCTCGACCAGGGTACCGATCGCAGTGGCGAGAACTTCAATGTGGAAACTGCCGACATCGTCTTGTCGGCGATCGAAACCACGTGGTTGCTTTCGCTTCTCCCGGGCAACCTGTCGTGCTGGTGGCCGCTCAAGCTCACGAAGCGCCGCACCTTGATCTTCAAGTTCGACACGATCGACGAGCTCACTGCGGCCGTCAAACATCTGCCGAAGTTTATCCACGAGAAGCATGCCAACCGAGTGCGCTGGAACGCCGAGCGCCGAAAGTTCGTCTCGGCACGCGCGTCGTCGGACGTCGATTGGGGCTGAACGATCCATGCTGCGGTCAGGAAACCAACCCTGCTTGATGCTTCGCGTCTGATTGGCGGTCACGCCGATGGTCCCGAGTCGAATATGAGGAAGTGAACGGCCAGGAGACCTGGATCAACACACAATACTCGGTCCCCTTGAGATAGACTCCATCTTCCGGGTATTTCGTATCTCAATCTCTTCCACCTCCAACTTCGTCTCGCATTCATCCGGGCGGGCGAACGGGCAATCCGGT
Source organism: uncultured Planctomycetota bacterium (assembly GCA_963743925.1). Lineage (GTDB taxonomy): Bacteria > Planctomycetota > Planctomycetia > Isosphaerales > Isosphaeraceae > CAVZRC01. Next base: position 6,428 of record CAVURY010000002.1, read on the forward strand.
CCACGCATGGGCCGTCGTTTGCGTCTTCGTGGATGATAAGGAGTCTACTCACCGTGGCCGACAACCACTCATTCGACGTCGTCAGCGAAATCAACCAGGTCGAGATGCACAACGCCATCACCCAGGCGCAGCACGAATTGGCGGTCCGCTACGACTTCAAGGGGTCGCGCGCCTCGATCGAGTTCAACAAGAAGGACAACGAGCTGACGATCCTGGCCGATCACAAGGGTCAGCTCGAGACCGTCCTCCAGATCCTCAAGGAGAAAATGGCCCGCCGCGGCGTGGCCGTCAATGCGATCAAACGGGGGAAGATCGAGGATGCGACCCATGATACGGTCCGGGAGAAGATGAGCTTGCATTCGGGGATCGAGGTCAACGACGCCAAGAAGTTGGTCAAGGAGATCAAGCAGCTCAAGCTCAAGGTCCAGGCCCAGATCATGGACGAGAAGATCCGGGTCACCGGCAAGAAGCTCGACGAATTGCAGGCGGTCATCGCCTATCTCAAGGCGAACGGGCCGGAATACCCCCTCCAGTTCGTCAACCTTACCTGACTGGCAGGATGTCGGCATCATGCAGGGTCAGGGGCCGAGGTTTGGCAACGCCGCTGGAGGGTCGTGTACGGCCGGCCCGATCTAATAGGAGCCTGGACCGTTGCTCGACACCAGGGCGCCGGCGGATTTGCGGGCGAAGAGACCTCGGAGGAGCGGAAGACATGGGATTCTTGAACGGACGCGTCACATTCACCCGCTATCGGGTCGGTGGGCCTTCGCCGCTCCCTTTCGGCGATGATCTCCTGGAACAGGCGCGGCAGCATCTGCTCGGGAAGCACGGGGCGGCCGACACGACCGACGGAGTCGTGACCGGGTGGGCGGGCGGAGACCACGTCCTCGACCTCACCCTCGACCTGGGGAAGAACGTCATCAACGACGCCCTCCAGATGGCCATCCGGATCGACACCGACAAGATCCCCGGTCCGTTGTTGAAGGCGTACACCCAGATCGAGATCAACGCCCGGGCTCAGGGCAACCCCAGCGGAGTTGCCACCAAGGCCCAGCGCGAGGAGGCCAAGGAGGCCGCCAAGGCACGCGCCACGGCCGAGGCGTCGGACGGGCGATTCCGCCGCCATAATCATTACCCGATCCTCTGGGACGGCCAGACCCAGACCCTGTACGCGGGCACGACCAGCAACACCGTCCTCGAGCGCCTCCAGGGCCTGTTCCGCGAGACGTTCGACCGGCCGCTCGAGCCGCTCACGTCCGGGAACCTGGCGCGGAGCCTCTCCCAGGGCGATTCGACCGACCCCGATCGCGAGTTCACCCTGGTCGGGGCCAGCCCGATCCGCGGGTCGGGCGGTCCGGAGGAATCCGCGCCGTCCGTGGCATGGTCCGGCGACGACCCGAATAGCCTCGATTACCTGGGGAACGAGTTCCTGGTCTGGATCTGGCACGTTCTCCAGAATGATGGAGAAACCGTCAAGCTCTCCGACGGCTCGGACGCCACGGTCATGCTGGCCAAGACCCTGACCCTCGACTGCCCCCGCGGCGAGACCGGTCGCGACCAACTGACCGACGATGCCCCCAGCCGGCTCCCCGAGGCCCTGCGAGCCCTCCAGGCCGGCAAGCTTCCTCGCAAGGCCGGGATGATCATCGTCCGTCACGGGGCCCAGTATGAGCTGACCCTCCAGGCCGAGACGCTCTCGGTCTCGGGCGCCGCGATCCCCAAGCCCGACGACGACGGGCTCTCTCGCCACGATCAGAAGATCGCGCGGATCGACAGCCTCCGCCACCTGACCGAGACCCTTGATCTGCTCTTCGAGGCGTACCTCCTTCGCAGGACCGGAACCGGCTGGACCGACGAGCTCGGCCGCATCCGGCAATGGCTCCAGGCCGCTTGATCAGGACTTCCCTCCGATCATGAACTTGACGCGAGCGGGCCTCGTCCCAGGGTCATCTTCGGGACGAGGCCCCGCATCACACCCACACTTCGCTCGAGAAAGCCAGTTTGAACTCCTTAAGAGTTGAGAGATCTCCCATATCTGCGGTCGTGGGGTAGTTTGTCCGTGCGTCTTGTGTTAGATTCGGCCGTCTTTTCGATTTCTCCGCGTGCGAGGCGGTGGAAGCCGGCTCACGATTCGGGCGAGGGATGAGTCGCATCGAGCACGAGGCCGTGCTCGGTGATCGAACTCTTCTCCGAGTTCGTTCGTTGACCTTCATTCATCCGGTCGAATCGTCGCGGGAGATCGAGGCGCATCTTCGGGTCCGGTCCGTGTCATGAAGCGCTTAACGCTTGCGTTGCACACAAGAAATCATACTAACCCGACGCGCCAGCGAGGGTCCGACGGCATTCCCCTCGCTGGCGCGTCGGGTTAGTGTGAGCGACATACATGTCGAGCCGTGCGTAAACCAAGCGGGAAGCACTCTAATCCCTTCGAAAGCGAATCGCCGCGCTCTCTGGACGCAACACGAGAATCTTGAGCAACCGTTCGAGCCCTCGCTCGGGTGGGTGAACCCGTACTCCGCGTCCTTCGAGCGGATGACCGGATTCCTTCGCACCGGGGCGCTCCAGGTGATGCACCGGCGTTCGGTCAACACAACACCGCGCATGACATCCACGACGCCGATTGAAATCCGCTCGCCCGATGAGGGCGTATCCGGCCGGAGGCCGGGAAGCTGGCGGATGGCCGCCGGTCTGTTCGGCCTATCTTACGGCACGGCCCTCTTCGCCCTGGCCATGTTCAAGCTCCTCAGCTTCTTCATCATGCCGTCCTTGTTCTTCGACATGCTCTTCATCGGCTTCCCGCTCGGGGCGTGGCTCGGGGCCCGTTTCCTGGCCCCGGAACGACACTTCATCAAGTGTCTCTGGGCTCTCCAGGCGGTCATGGCGGGTTCGGTGGCAGCCTGCTTGATGGCAAAGCGATTCGACTATCTCCGCTCTCACCTCTTCGACATCGAACTGACCCGGCTGGTCATCCAGGTCGTGACGTTCGTCGCCATGTTCCTGCCGTTCTTCGCCGCATACGGACTCTGCGAGTATCTGGGCTATCAGGTCGGCCGCCGCAACATGGGAGGTCGGATGCGGGCCGTGTATGCGTTGGCCCTCTTCGGCGCGGCGACGGCCTACGTGTCGCTCAAGACGCTGCTCCCGATGCTCGGCATGGCACGCATGCTTGTCCTCGCCCTGGGCGCGCTGGCCCTCGCGATCCTGGTCCTGGGCGAGCGTCGGGCGAGGTGGTTTGCGGCTTGCGAGATCATCGCCCTGCTGGCCGGCTCATCGTGGGGGAACCTCGACCGCGAATTCCTCTCGCTCTACAAGGGGCGCGGGTCGCAATCGACCTGGGACTTCCGGACCAATCGAGGCTGCCGGACCGTCTTCCAGAAATGGGGGCGGTATAGCCTGTGCGAGATCCTGGAGTCCCCCGATAGCAAGGTCTATTACGGCTTCTACAACGACATGTTCCAGTGGGAACATGCGCCACGGATGGGTTTTTCCCGGACTTCCCTGGGAGCGATCCCGATCCTGCTGACCCGGCCCGGCCAGCGGCTGGCCATCATCGGCTCCGGGGGCGGACGCCAGGTCCGCCTGGCCCAGAAGTTGGGAGATCGGTCGATCGTCGCCATCGAGCTGGAGTCGGCCGTCTTCGATGCCGTCCGTCACACCAAATCCCTGTGCGCGGCGTTCGGCAGGGTCTATGAATCGTCCGACGTGACACCGGTTCGGGCCGAGGCACGCGGTTACTTCGAACGTTCCGCCGAGTCATTCGACCTGATCTACATGCCGAGCGTGGGCGGTTATGCCCAGATGATGATCGAGCCCGGGAACATGGTTCGGACGTTCGAGGCCTATCGGACCCTGCGCGATCACCTGACGCCTCGGGGAATCCTGGCGATCTGGTATCCCCGCGGCCTCGACACCAAGGCGATCCTCACCGATCAGTACATCCGGACCCTGAGGACCCTGGGCCTGAAGACCGAGGCGTATCGCAACGACATGGAGTTCTTGATCCTCGCGTCCCGCGACCCCGAAGCCCGGCTCCCCGACACCAACCAACTGGCCGGTCTACTCGGGATCGATGATTCGGCCCATGCCGCATCTCCGGAGATCGAACACCTCCGCCCGCGAATCCAGACGGTCATCGCGGACCCGAACTTCGTGCCGATCAGCGACCAGAAGCCGTTCCTGGCGGGCAATGTCCGTTATATCCTCTCGATGACGCAGGTCGCCCAGCTCTTCGGGCTTGCCGCGGGGGTCCTCGGTCTTGCCGGCGCCTGGGCGTGGTGGGGCTTTCGCCGACGGGGTGATGCTCATATCCCGGGCCGCCCATTTTCCGCCGTCGCGGGCCTCGCGATGCTCGTCGGCGCCAACTTCCTCATGATGGAGCACTGCCTCGTGCTCATCCTGTTCCGACGCCTTTATGTCTACGACGACGCGCTGGGGATCGGCGCGGTCAGCTTCCTGACCTTCTCGGGGTTGGGGAGCCTGGTCGCCGCCCGGCGCCTTCGACCGGCGTTCCTGGCCGCCGGAGCGATCGCGATGACGGCCTTCCTGGCCTCCGCCGGCCGGATGCCGGTCGCCGAGCTCGTCGCCATCGTGCCGATCGCCCTGGCGACCGGGATGTTCTTCCCGGCTCTCTTCGAGCGCAGGCGCGCAATCCCGTGGCCGTCTTCGCACTCGATGCCGTCGGTGCCGGCTGGGGGGCCGTGTTCTCCACGTTCATCCCCATCATCTGGGGCATCGACCGGTTCCTCATGGTATCCGGTTTCGTCTTCCTCGCGACCGTCGCGGTCAACGCCTGGTTCCACGGCTATCGCATCCCACGATTTCGTTTCCGGACCGCAACCGCGCCAGTATGATCGTCTGCCCGATGTCAACCGCAGCCGATGACGAGCCGTCAGCCGCGCATCTTGCGCGTCGCCGTCGGCTCATCGGTTCCGGAGACGGATAGTCAACGGAGCCAGGGCCGCAATTCCTGATTGTCGGCCAAGTCGCGCGGCAAGTTTCGGCAAAACCCGTATAATCTAAAGGATCTGGTCGGCCTGGCAGCCCTCCCACGCAATCATTCGGGGAGGACTTTCGAAACGAACCCGACCGAATCCTTGGACTTCATTCAGATTATTGGAGAGGGAGAGAGCTCGATGTTGAGGATCGTGCCAACCGGCCTGATTGCCGCGATTGCCCTGGGACTCACGACCGCAGTCAATGGGCAAGGGCCGGCGGTCCAGAATGGCGCGGCGACTCCGGGAGCGACCGCGGGCGGGGCCCAGGGCGCCCGTGCCGCGGCCATCCCCGGCGCCAATGACGTCGTCGCCACGGTGACGATCAACAATCATACCGACAAGATCACCAAGGGAGAGGTCTTCGGCCTCCTCAGCCGATACCCCGCGCCTCCGAACGAGGACCGCGAAGCCGCCTATCAGGTGGCCGTCGATACCTTGATCAATACGGCCCTCCTCAACCAGTTCATGAATCGACAGAATATCCCGCTGTCGGCGGCCAAGGTCAACGAGCAGATCGACCGGATGAAAGATCAGCTCAAGAGCCAGGGGCAGGACCTCACGGCCTTGATGCAGCAGAACGGCACTTCGATGGACGACCTTCGCAAGGAGCTCGAGCCTCGGGTGCGATGGATGGAGTATTACAAATCGAAGGGGACCGAGGCGACTCTCCGCAAGTACCTGAACGACAATCGAGACCGGTTCAGCCGGACCCAGGTGCGGGCCAGCCACATCTTGCTGAAGACCGATCCCAATGCCAGCGAAGCGGATAAGGAGAAGGTCAAGCAGAAGCTCGCGGGCATCCGCAATGACATCCTGCAGAACAAGCTCACCTTCGCCGGGGCGGCCAACAAGTACTCCGAGGACCCGGCGAACGCGGGCGGCGCCGGCGGCGACCTCGATTACTTCACGCTCGACAGCGGCTTCATCGAGGATTTCGCCCAGGCTGCTTTCCGGCTCAAGAAGGGCGAGATCTCGGAACCCGTCGAGACCCCCTTCGGATATCACCTGATCCAGGTCACCGACCGCCGGGAGGGCAAACTCCCCGACTTCGAGCAGAACAAGGCCCTCATCCTCCAGGAGTTCGCCACCGATCTCCAGAAGGACGTCGTGGCGGCCGAGCGGAAATCCGCCAAGATCGACATCAAGCCGATGCCCAAGGACGTGTTCCCGCCCGAGCAGCCCGTCGCGCCCGGTGGCGCCGGTGCCGCCTTGCCGAAGTCCTGAACGTCTCGCCGCCCGGTTCAGACCCGGAAACCTCCTCACGCCGATGAACGGATCGGGTCGCCTCAACCGAGGTTTCCCGGGACGATGAGATGACGAGGCCCAGCCCAGGATCGTTCCCCGGCCGGGCCTCGTTTGATTCATCGGATCCTGGATCGGTTCACTCGCTGAGAGGCGAGACCGATCAGGCGATTTGTCGGCGGCGGCTCCGGGAAAGTCCGACGACCGCCAGCAGGCCCATCGCACCGCTGATGATCGAGGACGGTTCGGGAACCGATCCGATAACCACCGTGCCAGAGCCCGAGCCCGCGGGCGGGTAGCTATTGTCGTCGATGTCGATGTTGGCCGAATACGTCCCCAGGATCAGGGCCAGGCTTGTGTTGTCGTACACCTGAGCTCCGTAAAGGTTGATGAAGTCGCCGCTCGTGTACATCACGCTGAACATGCCGTACTGGTAATCGGGGGAGAACGTAATCCCGTTCGCGGCATCGCTGACCGCCGAGCCGTTCAGGAAATACTGGGAGCTGAACACCGTCGCCGTCCCGTCGTCATTGATCGGGTCCGAGACGAGGAGTGAGAACGACCAGCTCTCGTTCGGGGCGCTGAGCGGTGTCGTGGGGGCGCTACTATCCCAGGTGCCGGAACCCGTGATCTGGACGATTCCCGCACTCGCGGCGATGGGCGAGAGCAGCAACACACCGAAGAGCCAGGCAGAAATGCGACGCATGCCGAAGAGCTCCTTCGCTGAGGGGCTTTGAATCGAACGGCCAGGATTCTTCCGCCGCGCTCGATGCGACAAGATAGTATCCCTCAAGGGCAGAAATCAAGGCACACCAACCCGACGCGCCAGCGAGGGTCCGGGGGGCATTCCCCTCGCTGGCGCGTCGGGTTAGTGTCGCCTCGATGCGACCACGGAGTGCGCGACCCATTCGTTGACCGCTCCAAGTCGACCCGAATCCGCCGGAGGAGGACGCTCAAAGATCCGACAAATCGAGCCGGCCTTGATCGCGCAAGGTCAAGAATCGGCGATAAGTCTCGGCGATTCCATCTCGGAGGGGGGTCCTCGGGATGGGTCCCAGGCGTTCCTGGAGGCGAGCGTCGTCGAGATCCGCGGCGATCGGGAGCTGACGGTCGCCGTGGGTGACGAGGCTGCGCGCTTCGGGCACCACATCGAACAAGGCGCCCACGAACGACTCGATCGGCTCGACCGCACCGCTGAGGTTGAACGCGTCGGCCCCCTCGAAGGGTTGATCGAGCGCCCGGACGAACGTTGTGGCCACGTCGCCGACATACTGGAGGTCCTGCATGCCTCCATAACTGATCCGGTAGGGGCGACCCACGGCGGCCGACTTGATGGCCTTGGTCGGCTCGCTGGTCATGCCGAAGTCGCGCCCGACCCCGTAGACCGTCCACGGCCTCAAACCGACGCTGGTGATGCCATGATCGAGCCAGTACACCCGGGCATTGAGCTCGTTGCACACCTTGAAGGCTCCATAGTGGGTCAAGGGCGCAAGCCGGACCTCATCGCCGAGCCGACCGTCCGCATGGGGGTCGGCGGGCCCATGGACCGCCGCCGAGCTCGCGTAGACCACCCGACGCACCTGGTCCTTGAGCGCCAGGGCCGCTTCGAAGACGGCCAGCGTCCCGATCACATTCACGGTCGCGCCAAGGATCGGCTTGGCCCGGCAGGTCGGGGTCTGCAAGCCGGCCAGGTGCAAGAGGTGAGTCGCCCCGATCCGCTCGACGGCCGCGCGGACCGACTCGGCATCCGCGACGTCGCCGGCGATGAAATGGACGGAATCCCGCTGCTCGGGCTCCAGGATCAGGTCCAGTCGATGGGTGTCTTCCTTCAGGTCGTAGATCCAGACCTCACGCCCGGCGTCGACGAGCTGCTTGGCGACCCAGGAACCGATACACCCGTAGCCGCCCGTCATGAACACGCGCGATTCCACTAGCCTGACTCCCGGAAGTTTCTTGGGGGGTTCGCCCCAACACCTTAACGATTCGGACGAGATCTTGACAACACGATGAAGGGAGCGTAAAGGATAAGATTGACTCGCAACGATCGAGGACTGCCGAAGGGGCAAATCTTGGTGATCGTGCGGGAGGTGCGGCCCTGGGCCGAGAGGCCATCCCGGCCGGCTCCCGCCTTGGCGGGTCATACCTCCCTTTCTTCGTCCCCGAGGAGGACGCTATCGGACCGATTGAGCGGGGTTTGAGGGTGAACGAACAGATCCGCATTTCCCCCGTGCGGGTCATCAACGCCGAAGGTGTCATGCTGGGAGTCATGCCGACCAGCAAAGCCCTGGAGGCGGCTCGCGAGACTGGACTTGACCTGGTCGAGGTCGCTCCCAACGAGCGTCCGCCCGTATGCAAGATCATCGACTACGGCAAGTTCAAGTATACGCAGAAGAAGAGGCTTTCGAAGCAGAAGCAACACCAGGTCCACATCAAGGAAATCCGCGTGCGGCCCAAGACCGGCGACCACGACATCGAGGTCAAGGTCAAACGTGCCAAGGAATTCCTCGAAGCGAAGGACAAAGTCCTGGTCAATGTCCTGTTCCGAGGCCGGGAGCTGGCCCATATCGACGAGGGTCGAAGGGTCATGCAGGAGGTCTTGACCGCGCTCGACGAGGTCGGCAAGGTCGAAAAGACTCCCTCCATGGAGGGTAAGCGGATGACAGCAATCGTCGCGCCTCGGGTTTAGTGCCCCGGCACCACCTAGTGGAGCCAGTCTGGAAAAGGGTCGGGCCCAGCGGCCTCCCCATTTCCCGCGCGGTCGCGGGGCCGATCTTCGGCCCGACGACGAAGGTCGCGGGCGGATACCTCGACACGAATCGCGCCGGATCGATGTCGGGGCCGTTGGACTATGGCTAGACGCGTGCGGAGACGATTTGCTACATTGGAAAACTTGGCTCGTCATGGGGTCGTAGCCGCCCCTCGGGAACGCCTCTTCGGTTTCCCGAGCGGTTCGTGATTCGCGACCAATCCCTCCGCAGTTGAACGGCGAGCGTCGTCTGGCCGACCTGGCGGGAGCACGCGTTGCGCGGACTCCCGCTCGATTCGTCCGCATTGTATCGCGACGAGATCCGAATCGAGGAATGCGTTAACATGCCCAAGTTGAAAACCCACAAAGGGATGAAGAAACGCTTTAAGGTTTCGGCCAACGGCAAGGTCAGCCATAAGCGATGCGGCTCCTCCCATTTGATGAGTCACAAGAGCGGTAAGCAGGTCCGCAGACTGCGGAAGAAGTCCATCCTGTCCGTCGCCGCCGAGTCGCATCGGATCCGCAACGCCCTGCTGGACCGTCAGAGCGTGAATCCGGACGAGGTCCATGCCCAGAAGATGGAGGCGTTGGCCGCCGAGCATGCCGCGCATCCCGCCGGGACCGGTCAATCGGGGCACTCGGAAGGCACCCCGGCCTGATCCATCGCTCCCCAGATTCGTTCAAGAAGACCGGTTTCGACCACCGGCCATGAGTCCATCGACTTACACTGGCGGTGCCAAAGACGCACCTTTGAGAGAGAGCTGATCGATGCGTTCCAAGAGTGGTGCAGCGCGGAATCAGAGGAAGAAGCGGCTGTTTCACGCCGCCAAAGGCTTCGTCGGAGGGCGTCGCCGCCTGCTGAAATCCGCCAAGGAGACCCTGCTCCGGGCCGGGATGTTCGCCTTCCGCGATCGGCGCGCGCGCAAGCGCGAGTTCCGCCGGCTCTGGATCGTCCGGTTGAGCGCCGCGGCCGAGATGCGCGGGCTCCGCTATAGCCGGTTGATCCACGGCCTCCGCCTGGCCCAGATCGGCCTGGATCGGAAGAGCCTCTCGGAGCTGGCGATCCACGATCCCGACACGTTCGACGCGATCGTATCCAAGGTGCGCGCCGAGCTCGACCGGCACGACGCCGAAGTCAATGCCCGCCAGAAGGCCAAGACCGCTTGAACCCGACGTGCCCGCCGGCCGCGATTCGCGGTCCGGCGAGCGACGGTCTCGGCCCGGTCTGTTCCGGTGATCGATCGATCGGCGGCGCTGCCTCACGGATCTCTCTTCGCGGGACTAGTCCCGGACCCTCTCAGCCGGACGGTGTGTCGGGACCATGGCCAACGACTCCCTTGCTGACGCGATGGCGGATCTGGATGCCATGCTGGCCTCCGGCCTGGACGCATTCGAACGGGCGGCGGCGCCGGAGCAAGTCGAGTCGGCACGCGTCGAGTACCTCGGGCAGAAACACGGCCGAATCAAGGCCGCCCAGGAACGACTCAAGTCGCTCGAGCCGGCATCTCGCAAAGAGTATGGCCAGCGATTTCACGCCGCCAAGGGCCGGTTGGAAGCCGCTCTGGAGGCCGCCAGATCGCGGGCGGAACGGAAGACGACGGTCGAATCCGCGCTCGACGTCACCCTGCCGGGACTCTTGCCCCGGGCGGGACATACGCATCCGCTGACGCAGACCGCCAACGAACTGATCGACCTGTTCGGCCGATTCGGATTTGCCGTGGCACGCGGTCCCGAGGTCGAGGACATCCATCACAATTTCGACGCCCTGAATATCCCGCCCAGCCACCCGGCCCGGGATCCGCTCGACAATTTCTACCTGGCCGAGGCCGAGCGTTCTCAGGGCCGGGCCGCGATGGCGGCCTCGATGCTCCGGAGCCAGACCAGTCCGGTGCAGATCCGGGTCATGGAATCGCAAGGGCCGCCGGTCCGCGTCATCGCAATCGGCCGCGTCTATCGGCCGGATACCGTTGACGCCACCCATTCCTTCATGTTCCACCAGGTGGAAGGGCTGATGGTGGACCGGGGGGTGACCATGGGCGATCTCAAGTCGGTCTTGCGACTGTTCGCACAGAGCTACCTCGGCCAGGACGTCAAGATCCGGTTCCGCCCGTCGTTCTTCCCGTTCACCGAGCCGAGCGTTGAGGTCGATATGCTCTGGCACGGAGGCGTCCGTTGGGTTGAAATGGGTGGGGCGGGCATGGTCGATCCGAATGTCCTCCGCGCCGTGGGCTACGACCCGGAAGAGGTGACGGGCTTCGCGTTCGGGTTGGGCATCGAGCGGCTCTGCATGCGGAGGCATGGTATCGACGATATCCGGTTGCTCTATCAGAATGATGTCCGGTTCCTGCGCCAGTTCTGACCACTACCAGAGAATCCGCATCCCCGTGCGAGGATGTGAAGATCGCGGGGACCAAGCTCCGTTTTTCCACCTGCGGCGTGGCACAACAATAGCAATAAGCCGATTTTCGGACTCCCCTCAGGCTGTCCTGATCCATCCCGACCCCCCCGATCGCCCCGGGCCTCGGGAGAGTCGTCATCGTGTCGAGACGCGAAGCCGGCCCACAGCGACCAACCGACCGAAACCATCGCCTTGTTGTCGAGGCCCCAGCATCATGGACACCGAACAGAGCCGAGTGGTCGTGACGATCAGCGGGAGCTCTTCGGCCGCTTCCGTTCATCACCGGGACTTCCCCGAGATCCGCGCCGAAGGCGGTACGCCCAAGGAGGCGGCCGCCCACCTGATCAACCAATTATCCCGAGCCCTCGACTCGGCACTGATCGACTGGCGCCGAGATCGCGTGACCAAGGCGATCGAGGATGTGAAGTCGTACGTCGCCCAGGAACCCTAACCCCGGAGCCGTCGCGCCGCGATGTCGCCGCCTATGAGCACCGAAACCGTCGATACCCCGCCCGCCGCCGGGGCCAAGGGTCTGGTGCGCGAACTCGGCACGATCGACGCCACCATGATCGTCATGGGCGCGATGATCGGCTCGGGCATCTTCATCACCTCGGCCGAATCGGCACGGCTGGTCGGCTCGCCGGGCTGGCTGATCGGCGCCTGGGTCGTCTCCGGCCTGATGACGATCCTGGGCGCGGTCTGCGCCGCCGAGATCGCCGCCATGATGCCCCGGTCTGGCGGGCAATACGTCTTCCTCCGCGAGGCGTACGGCCCGATGTTCGGCTTCCTCTTCGGCTGGGCCATGTTCCTGGTCGTCCAGACCGGCACCATCGCCGCGGTCTCCGTGGCGTTCGCCAAGTTCCTCGGCGTTTTCTTTCCCGGGATCGCCGACGAGACCTATCTCATTAAACCAAGACGGTTGGGTGGATTCGCGCTGAGCCTCTCGACGCAGCAATGCGTGGGGGTCGTCCTGATCGGTTTCTTGACCGTCGTGAACATGATGGGGCTCAAGCTCGGCAAGTGGATTCAAAACTCGTTCACGTTCACGAAGACGGCCGCGCTGCTCGGCCTGATCGTGGTCGGACTCTGGCTGGGGACCAACCGCGAGAGCGCGGCGTGGACGTCCGACTGGTGGAATCCAACGGCCAATGGATGGAAGCCCGAGACCGCGTCCCCCGACCTCCCCTCGTTGCAGGGACCGTTCGCACTGCTGCTCCTGTTCGGCCTGGCGATGATCGGGCCCTTGTTCTCCCAGTCGGCCTGGAACAACGTGACATTCACCGGTGCCGAGACCCGCGACCCGGGCCGCACCTTTCCTAGGGCGATGATCCTGGGTTGCTCCGCCGTGATCCTGCTCTACGTCCTGGCGAACGTCGCCTACGTGGTGACGCTCCCCCTGAGTGAGATCCAGACGGCAAAGAACGACCGGGTCGGTACGGCCCTCCTGGAGGCCATCCTCGGCCCTCGCGGCGAGGCGATCATGGCCGGCGCGATCCTGATCTCGACCTTCGGCTGCGTCAACGGATTGATCCTCGCCGGCGCCCGGATCTACTACGCGATGGCGGCGGACGGGCTTTTCTTCCGGGGCGTTGCCACGACCAACCGCTTTCATGTGCCCGCCGTCGCCCTGGTCGCGCAGGGTCTCTGGGCCGCTCTGTTGGTCCTGCCGGTGACCATGACCCCCATCGGCGAGACCGGCAAATTCAAGCCCGGCAACCTGTATAATGAGCTCCTCGAATACATCATCCCCGTCGATCTGATGTTCTACGCCCTGATGGTGGGCGCGGTGATCGCACTGCGGCGCAGGATGCCTCACCTTGCCCGGCCCTATCGGACGATCGCTTACCCGGTCCCCGTGCTGATCTATATCGCGCTCGCGATCCTCCTGATGCTCGACTTCATCTACCTGAAGCCATTGACTTCGGGGAAGGGCTACCTCATCGTCCTGGCGGGAATCCCGGTTTACCTGATCTGGTCGCGACTGGCCGCGGCACGAACTGCGGCCACCGACACGATAGCGAATTGAGCATTTCCCGATGATCGTGAGTTGGAACTGGCTGACGGATTATCTCCGGCTCGACATGCCGGTCGAGGTCCTGGGCGAGCGACTGGCCCTGACGGGGTTGAACCTCGAATCGATCGCCGACGTCGGCGGCGACATCGCCGTGGACCTGGAGGTCACGAGCAACCGCCCCGATTGCCTGGGACACCTGGGCATCGCGCGCGAGATCTCGGTCGTCTTCGACAAATCGCTCCGAGTGCCGGACCCGCGGCCGTCCACGGCGGGCCCGTCGGTCGAGACCAGGACCGCGGTGGCCGTCGAGGAGCCCGACCTCTGCCCGCGATTCACGGCGAGGGTCGTCGCCGGAGTCAAGGTGGGCGAGAGCCCGTGGTGGCTTCGCAAGCGGTTGGAAACGATCGGGGTCCGGCCGATCAGCAACATCGTCGACGTGACCAATTACGTCATGTTCGAGCGCGGCCAGCCTTTGCACGCTTATGACCTCGATCGACTCGCCGAACATCGGCTGATCGTTCGCCGGGCCCTGCCGGGCGAGAAACTGACGGCGATCAACAACAAGATCTACGACCTGAATCCGAAGATGCTGGTCATCGCGGACGCCCGACATCCGGTCGGGCTGGCGGGCGTCATGGGCGGGCTCGAGACCGAGATCGGCCCGCGGACGACCAACGTCCTGATCGAGGCGGCCCAGTTCGATGCGATCTCGGTGAGGCGGACGTCGCGGGCGCTCGGGCTCTTCAGCCCGTCCAGCTTCCGGTTCGAACGTCCGCTCGACCCCGAGGGGACCGAGTGGGCCAGCCGTCGTTGCGCCGAGCTGATCCTGAAGGTCGGCGGCGGCGCGCTCCTCCCGGGCGTGATCGATGTCGGCAAAGGCTCGCCCGAGCGGAGGCCGATCCCCCTCCGGCTCGGCCAGATCGAGCGAATCCTCGGGATCGCCATCGACCGGGCGACGGTCGCGCGGATTCTCGAGGCGCTGGGATTGGAGCCGCTCGGCGCCGATCACTCCTCGATGACGTTCCGGCCTCCGAGCTGGCGGAGCGACCTGGAGCGCGAGATCGACCTGATCGAGGAGGTCGCGCGAATCCACGGCTATGAACACATCCGCGAGGACCGGGCCGTGCCCCTCACGATCGCCCCACGCGGCCAGCGAGAGCGGGTCGAAGCCGCCGTCCGAGAGTCGCTGACCGGTGCCGGCTTCGACGAGGCCGTGACGTTCAGCCTGGTCGAGGAACGCCTGAGCGCGCCGATCCAGCCCGGTCCCCCGATCGCACCGTTGCGGGTGGACCATTCCAGCCGCAAGCGCGAGAGCGCCCTGAGACAAAGCCTCGTGCCCAGCCTGTTGTCCGTCCGCCTGCACAACGAATCCCATGGGCAGTTCGACGCCGAGTTATTCGAGATCGCCCACGTCTACCTCCCGCGCGAGGGCCGGGAGCTCCCGGATGAGCCGACGCGGTTGACGATCCTCGCGGGCCGCGATTACCAGGGACTCAAGGGCGTCGTCGAGGGACTCGTGAGACGGCTACACATCGATGCCCCGCTCACGGCGCGTCCCGTCGAGATCCCGCTCTTCACCCCGGGTCGTGCCGCCGAGCTGCTGCTGGGTGATACGCATCTGGGCTTCATCGGCGAGATCGATGACGAGCAGCTCCAGAAATTCGAGCTCCGGGAACCATGCGCCGCGGCGGAACTGGAATTCGATGTCCTATTGAATCGGGCACGGATCGTCGCCCAGTATCGCCCATTGCCGGCGTTTCCCTCGGTGGTCCGCGATCTCTCGCTGGTCGTGGCGCGAGATTTGCTGTGGGCAGAGTTGTCCGATTCGGTGAGGCAATCCGCGGGCCCGACCCTGGAATCGATCCAGTATCTGGATACGTTCCGGGGAGGAAATGTCCCCGAGGACAAGCAGAGCGTCCACTTTAGCATGGTCTTCCGTCATCCGGAGCGAACGCTCACCGGCGAGGAAGTCGAGAACGTCATCCGGTCGGTCGTGGAGAATTGCGAGGCCCGCTTCCAGGCCCGGCTCCGCGCTTGAGCCGTTCGGATACGTCGAACTAACCAAGTTAAGAGGCCGAGGCGTGAACCCGCTCAAACAGTGGCGATCATGGGTCTTGGCGTTGCTCCTGATCGGCCCGGTGCTGGTCTACATGACCCTCGGCATGATCTGGCTCTGGGAGCATGGCTGGCTCATCCTGACCCTGGCGACGACCTTGTGGGTCGTGGCGGGCCTGGCCTTCTCGGTGCTCGCCGCACGGTGGACCAAGTCCTCGCACCCCATGATGCCACCCCTGAACTGGGAAGCCCCTCAGACGTTCGGTCCGATCGATCGCGATGCCTGGAAGATCGTGGAAGAAGCGGCCGATCAAGGCGAGCAGCTCAATTACGAGAGCCTGCTGGAGGCCGATGCCTACATCAACTCCGGGCGAGATCTCTTCTACCGGCTGGCTCTCCACTATCATCCCCTCGCATCCAACCCGATCGACGACGTGCCGCTCGTCGAACTCTTGACGGCCCTGGAACTGGCGGCCGAAGACCTCTCCCGGCTCTGCCGGCAACTCCCCGGCGGCGATCTGATCACCCTCGCGCACTGGCGAAAGGCCGTGCAGGTCGCCGGGTATATTTCCAAGGCCAACGACCTCTATTCGTATTTACTGCCATTTCTCAGCCCGGTCGGCGGCCTGGCGCGCTGGGGGTCTCGCGAGTGGATCGTGAAGCCGGCATGGAAGTCGATGCAACACAACATGCTTCGGTGGTTCTACCAGGCGTATGTGAACCGCATGGGAGCCCACTTCATCGAGCTCCTGAGCGGTCGGCTGGCGATCGGGGCCGAGCAATACCGGCGATTGACGCGGAAGGCGCTCCTGAAGACTTCACCTCAGCTCGAAGAAAACCTCCAGTTGACGATCGTCGTGGCCGGCACTCCACATGACGCGAAGTCTCGCCTGGTGACGATGCTTCGCGGGGCTTGCAGCGCCGATCAGTCGATCTTGAAGGCCAGGCTGTCGAATTACGCGATCGAGCCGGAGCTCCTCGATCGCCTCTGCTCGTCGAACTGGGTCGAGGCGCCCGAATACACGTCCTGGACCGATGCCGAGAGCCGTCGAGACCGCGCCCGTCGCCAGGCCGCGATCGAGGCGGCCGTTCAGGCGGACCTCTTGATCCTGGTCATCGATGGGCGGGAAGCGAGCGACCAGGCGGATGTGGCCTTCGCGCAGGCCTGGGATCGATGGTACGTCGAGCATCCCCGGAGCGAGGTACCCCCGACCCTGGTCGTGCTCACGGGCGTGGAAGGGGCCGAATTCGGCGAGGGCTGGCACCCGCCCTATGACTGGTCGGCCGGGCATGGTCCTCGAGAGACCGCCGTCCGCGGGCGAATCGAAGCCCTGCGATCGAAGCTCCCCCCATCCTTCGCCGACTTCGTCGCGATCAGCCTCTCCGACCAGGCCCCGTTTGGCCTGGTCGAGTACCTCATGCCGGAGCTGGCGATGCGGCTGCATCGGGCCGAGCGTACGGCGCTGCTCCGCCGGCTCCACCAGATGGGCGAGCGATCCAAGGTCGGGCGCCTCGTCAAGCAGCTCGGCGACCAGGGCCGGACACTCTGGGGTAGCATCCGGTCTCGTCAGAAGGCGAGGTCAGGGTCAAGTTGATCGATCACGACGATGATTGACCCTCAGAAAGGTGTCGCGTTCCCTGCCGCCGGCGCGGGCTGGGGGGCCGGATAGGAAGGGCTCGAGGCGGGACTGGACCGTCGGGTGCCGGCACGGCCCGAAGTCGCGGGCATCCGACCTCCGGGAGGCGTGATACCTGCCTCGACGCCGCCGCGGGAGGGGTCGGGAGAAGTCCCTTCGATGCCGCGAGAACCCGGCGCATCGGAGAATCGCACGAGCGTTCCGGGCATCAGTGCGACCGACGAGCCCACGATCAGGGCATCGCTGTCGCGCAGGAGGCCCGATACCTGGATTCGATCCGGCCCAAGGCCGCCCATCACCTGGACCGGGACATTGGTGACGTATTCGTTGCGGATGACCTGGATCATCGAGCCGGCGGCTCCTCGGATCTCATCGGGACGCAGGGCGCGGCGAGGAATCGCGGCGATCGGCGTGGTCGGCACGCCCGAGGGCCGCGCCCGCAGTCCCACCTCCAGGTCACCCCGCGGGTTCGGGAAAACGACCGAGGCGGCCGCGAATGGCGTGGCCAGCTCGCGGAGGATAGCGAATGACTCGGGCAGCGGCAGCAGCGCCTGGATCTTGCAGGGGACGTTCTGTTCCTCGACGGCGACGTTGAGGGTCGAGCCCGCCGACGCACCCCGACGGTCAACCGGCACCACGGCCCGGAGGCTCGTGGTGTCGGCGAGTTCCAGGATCGGTTCCCCCTTCTGGACGAACTGCCCCGCGCAGATGGGGATGTTGAGGACGCGACCGGGGAAGGGTGCGCGGATCGTGCCGCGATCCAGCTCGAGCTGCGCCAGCGTCTTACGCGCCTGGGCCGCCTCGAGTTGTGCCTGGCAGACGTCCGCGGCGGGTGTGCCCGCATTCGCCTTGGTCAACGCCTCCTTCTCCTTGACTTCGGCCTGCGCGACCTGAAGCCTGGCATTCGCCTCGTTGCGATCGAATTGCGCCAGCTCCTGAGATTCCCGGACCGAGGCACCGAGGCGGGCCTCAACGGTCCGTATGAACCCGTCGGCCGGGGCGACGATCGTCAGCCGTCGGATCGGCTCCAGGACCGCCATGACCTGGTAGGAATCGGGCGAAGTCAGGTGGAGCGAGACGGTCTCGATTCGGGCACTGGCCGCCGAGGATTGTCCCCACGCGACGGACCCGCCGATCAACCAGAAGAAAGCCATCGTCGACAAGCCCGCGAGCCTCATGGCACACCTCTCTGAGCGGAAGGATGGATGGGGTCCAAGCACACGAGACCGCATACTCGAACGGCGCTTCTTCTGGAGCGGTTGACCTGCAACATCCACCCTAATCCCGTCGGCGCCGACCGTCAACGTCCTGGCCCCTGGCGATCCTCGGCCCGCGCGGTTACGATCGGTCCAGGGGAACTCGTGCGAGGCGGATCCGCACGATGGTGCATTCCAATCCCGAATCGAATGAAAGGCATCTGCTCATGGCGACGGATCAGATCACGCGTCGCGATTTCGTCGAGGCGGTAGGGATCTCCGCCGGTGCAACAACGCTGCTGGGCGGGCCGGCGATCGCCGCGCCTGGCTCGGCGAACGAGCGGGTCCGGGCGATCCTCATCGGCGCCGGCAGCCGCGGCAACCAACTCCTGGACTCGTACCTGCCGCAGCCGGACGTCGAGGTCGTGGGCATCGTCAACGTCAACGACCGGCACGCCGGCGAGACGGCCGATCGGATCAAGAAAGCCAAGGGGACGACGCCGGACACGGCGCGCGATTACCGCGGCATGCTCGACCGGAAAGATGTCGACGCCGTGATCATCGCGACGCCCGACCACTGGCACGCCCTCCCCGCGATCCAGGCCGTCCTGGCCGGAAAGGACGTCTACGTCGAGAAGCCCGTCGCCCACAACGTGGCCGAAGGACAGGCGATGCTCCGCGCCGCGGAAGACCGGCAAGATCATGGCGGTCGGCACCCAGCAACGCTCCTCCTCGCACTTCCGGAAGGCCGTCGAGATCGTCCGATCGGGCAAGCTCGGCAAGATCTTCTGGGTCCAGACCTGGAACTTCGAGAACATCAGCCCGCTGGGACTGGGCAAATACCCCGACTGCGAGCCTCCCTCCTATGTGGACTACGAGCGTTGGCTCGGGCCTGCGCCGCTGCGCCCCTTCAACCCCAATCGGTTCCACCTGCTCTTCCGCTGGTTCTTCGACTACGCCGGCGGCATGATGAGCGACTGGGGCGTTCACCTGAACGACATCGTGATCTGGGCCCTCAATGCGAAGGGGCCCCAATCGGTCTACACCACGGGCGGGATCTTCACCAGCGACGACAATCGCGATACGCCCGATACGATGCAGGTCGTCTACGAGTTCCCCCAGTGCACCCTGACCTACTCGATGCGCAAGGGGAACGGCCTCAAGTACAACGGGCACGATTACGGGATCCTCTTCTGCGGGACCGACGGCAGCTTGATGCTCGACCGGAGCGGCTTCGAGGTCATCCCCGATAAGGTCGTGCTGCCGTACGGGATCAAGCTGGTCCACGGCGATCGTCCTTTGCGCAAGATCGATCTCCAGCCCGAGAAGATGAAGGGTGACGACGGCCAGAATCCCCACGTGCGCAACTTCCTCGATTGCATCAAGTCCCGAGCCTTGCCGACGTGCGACATCGAGATCGCGCATCGTTCCACCAACACCTGCCACCTCGGCAACCTGTCGTACAAGCTGGGCCGGAAGCTCGAGTGGGACGTGGAAACGGAGACGTTCAAGAACGACCCCGAGGCCAATGCGCTCCTCAAGCGAGAGCCTCGCAAGGGTTACGAGCTCCCCGAGGTTTGAGTTCCTGACCTGGCGTCAATTCGCACCCTGACCCCGGCATCACGATCGTCGATTTCGCCATCATCCCGAGCCGAGAAGCCATGAAACGGTCCATAGGACAGAGCCTCCGGCTGGGCGGAATGCTGATCGAGATGCTCGGAGTCATGGGCGTTGTGACCGGCAAGGGGGAGATCGAGTCCGCTCGCATGCACTTGCCGGGCGGCACCGCGATCTCGCCCGCCTGGATCGCCGTCGTCGTGGGCTTTGGTCTTTTCGCGGTGGGCAGGATCCTCATCTCCACTTCCAGGCCGAGCCGGATCGAGCTTTGACGCGTGACATGCACAGTTTTCGCGGAATGTTCGGACAAGGCTAGAGCGCATCATGATCGGATTGCATACAGCCCACACCGACCCGACGCGCCAGCGAGGGGAATGCCTTCGGACCCTCGCTGGCGCGTCGGGTCGGTGTGGCGACGATGCGGTCATGGCCTGAGCAACCTATTGGTAAATCCTCCATATCCCGTCGCCGTGTTTCCGGTCGTGGCGAAAGGTCGATTCGTCTGATTGCGATTTCACTCTGGCCGTCTTGGAGTGAAATCGCTAGAACGCTGCTGGCGGAGCGTGTGCGCCTGCGCGCGAGCGCCGGATACTCCTCCATGGAGGGAGGAAAGGGACTTGCCGAATGGGACCGGATTGCAAACGAGGCCCGTATCGGGGTGGGTGAGCCCTCGCACCTCAGGGATGTGGCTACGCGCGGACAACTGCGATCGTTCGTCGCGGGCAGCCAAGCAGCCGGTCGTGGCTCGCCCTCGACCTTGGCCGGGAGGTCTGCTCGGCGCCATCGGCCTGATCGTCGTCATCGAATGGACCGCGGTCATCTCCGGGACGGCGAAGATCCCGGAGTCGGGCAATCGGGTCGATCTGTCCTGGCATGCCGCCGGGAGGGCCGCGTCGGGCCCCGACGCCGGGGCGGAGATCTTGTGCTTCGGGGACAGCCTCATCAAGCTCGGGATCCTGCCTCGCGTGCTCGAGGATCGCCTCGGATCGACGGCCCATAACCTCGCCGTCCTGGGAGGACAGGCTCCCACCGGCTATTTCCTGCTCCGAAGCGTCCTGGAATCCGGCCATCATCCTCGCGCCGTGATCGTCAACTTCTCGCCACTCCTGCTGGCGATGGATCCTCGGGTGAATCTGGAATGGTGGTCGAGGTTGCCGGACGGTTGCGAGCGCCTCGAACTCCTGCGACACGCCCGCGATCCGGCCCTGCTGGCCTCGATGAGCGTCGAAGGTTTGATTGCAACCTGGGCGAATCGAGACGCCGTGCGATCGGCCCTCGGGCTGGAGCACCCGGAGTCTGTTCAAGAGACCGGCTGCACGAACGCCGACGATTCACGTTTCTTCGAGCGGAACTGGCGAGTGAACCGGGGTGCACAGGTCGCGCCCCGGCGCTTCGTACCGATCGAGGGGGCCTTGCCCTGCCCCTATGTGGGAAAGCGCTGGAAGTGGCGGCCGCATCCGGTTCATTCCTTCTATGTCGCACGTTTCCTGCAACTGGCCGCGACCCATCAAATCCCGGTCTACTGGGTCCTCACGCCGGCCATGTCCACCTGGCTGGAACGGAATGACGGAGTCGGGACCATCGGGGCTTATCGAGAATTCGTCCGAGGTTGCGTCCAGCGTTCTCCCGGCTTGATCGTCCTGGACGCGCAACGCGTGGAGGTCGACCGGTCGGAGTTCCGCGACCCGATCCACCTCAACCGAGATGGGGCCATCAAGCTGACCTTGGCCGTCGCCGAGTCGATCTCGCGAACTTTCGATCGACCGGCGGAGGATTCCCGATGGCTCGAGCTGCAAATCCCGCCCGGTCCGCCGATCGGCCGATTCCAGGAACTGCTGGAAGACCTCGACGAATCGCGACAGGCGGTGGGCTCGAGCCCTGGAGAAATCCGCGGAGAGCCGAGGGCCGAATCACATTAGCCAAGATTCGAAGGATGTCCGAGAAGCCTTCTCGCACACCTAGTCAGCACGTCCCAGGGAAGGAGCATAGGATGGTGATGGATCGGAGAAATCAGCGAAGCGGCCACCGTTCGCGTTGGGACAGCGCCGCGGGCGCCGTCGAGCCTGGGAAGATCAAGGGCGACTCCAGGGCTCGGACTCGATCGTCGGGCGGGGCAATCGAGCCTTCCTCGCTGGATGTCTTCTGCTCCGGAATGTACCGGGCTTGCTCGACGTGGCAATATGAAGTCGTCGCCCATATCCTGGAACACCACCAGCAGGGCCGACGCCTGGGTTACGTGAGTGGCGACCAGTACCGAGACATCGTCCGCAAGCGGGCCGAGTGCGGACCATCGTCATCGCCGACCGCCTGCTGTGTCCTGAAGTCACACGAAGGTGATCGCAGTTTCGCCCGGGCACTGGCGGGAGGACGAGCCCTGGCCGTATACGCTTATCGCGACGTCCGCGACGTCGTCTTCTCGCTGATGCATAAGCGCGGCCTGACCTTCGAGCAATTGCTCCGTCAAGGGATGGTCCATCAGATCCTGGCCAACGACCGGTTCTGGACGCGACAGCCGGGAGTGCTCATCCAGCGCTACGAGGAGATCCTCACCGACCCGATCGGCGGGATTCGCGAGCTGGCCGACCACCTGGGCATCGAGCTGCCCGAGGACGAGATCGCGCAGATCGCCCACGAGTATTCCCTCGAGTCCAACAAGGCCCGCACCGAGGCCCTTCGTCGCCGCCTGGAACAGGTCGGCGTGGACCTGAACGAGTCGGCGAATGCCCAGATATGCGACTCGACCACCCTCTTGCACTGGAACCACGTCCGAAGCGGTCGCTCAGGTTCATGGTACGACGAAGCCACCGCGCGACAGAGGATGATCCTCCTCCGACTCTGTCGGAGCTGGCTGGAAAAGCGACATTACGCGCTCGTCCCGGCCGGCTCGGAATCCGAGCCCGAGGGAGGCTCCTCGATTGGCCTGCGCGACCGGCTTCGAATCGAGGTCGACCTCATCGTCGGGTGGCTCAACCATCAGGCGCGGACGGGCTCGCAACGATTTCCCAGGCTGGCCCTGGCCGTGAAGCGGATGCTCGGAATGCGGACTCCGCCCCAGGTTGGCGCAACGGTATTCCCCGAGGTGAATTCCGGGTCTCCCGTAAAGTCATCGAAGTAAAGTCAACGGTCGAAGAGTCCCGGCTCAAGGAGCAGTCCGCATTTCTGGGTGGCATGCCCATCGTACTCGTGGGCAAGAGGCGGGGCCGTGTCGAGACCCGCTACCAACAGTAGTCATGGGTTAGCCCGGCGCGGACGCGGCCCGCTGTGGGGTTCTTTGGTACAATAGGAGGTGATCGCTCGGAGGGCCAGGTCGCTGAACTCGTCACTAGGCGGTGCAGCGTGCGACCGGGACCTCAATGTTGTCCCGGTCGTGAAGCGACGAGAGGCCAATCTGGAGGCACGGGTCGCCCCCTCGACTCAGTCTGGGTGGGTGGTTCTTGCAACTCCGCCGCAGGAACGATCTGCCGTTCAGCCCCCGGCGGGAGGGCTCCTGCGGATGTTTCCGCCAGAGATAGGATGTTCGGAGCCGCTAATCAGAAAGATCAGCATGACGCGACGAATGATTCGACTCGTGGCCCTGGGCCTGACGATCTCGATGGCCGCGGGGTTGGCGAAAGCGGGCCCCATCGTCACTTTCTATGATGACGAGGCGAAATTCCTGGCGGCGCTATCCCATCCGACGGTCCTCGATTTCGAAGGGATTGTCCCCGACGATGGCCTCAAGGACTTCGGCCCGTCTTACCACGCCGGTAGCGTCACGTTCACCTCGCCTGCACAACCTTTTCCCAATGATATGCTCGTTGTCGGTAAGGATTCTCAAACCCTGGGAGCACCCTTCGATTCCGCCGTGCTGATCTCGAGCACCGACCCTGCCGAGATCGTCGCAACGTTCGACCCCGGCTCGAATGTCACGGCAGTCGGCGGATTCTTCTTGAGTACCTTCGGCACGTTTCAAGTTGACGGGACTTTGACGCTCGTCGGTTCGACCGGCCTCCTTGACCAGAGGTCCGAGCTCCTTGGGATCGCCTCCATCGGTGAGCCCAAGACATTCTTCGGGTATACGGTCTCTGGCGACACAATATCCAGTTTGTCCGTCAATACCTATGTTGGTACAACAGCGTTCCAGAATTTCGTCTACGCGGCCGCTGTCCCCGAGCCTTCTTCACTCGCGCTGATATGCATCGCCGTCGGATCGATGATGGCCGTCGCGCGCGTCCGCCGATTGCGAGGGTCTCCGGAATGATCGGTGTCTGTTCATTCTTCCATCCCCGGCGCGGTCGGGGACGGAAGCGCCCGCGACGCCTCATGCCAACGAGTCGGATGGGCATGCCACCCGTCAAGTGACCGGAGACGAGAAGCCCCCGCCGGTATGAACCGCAATTGAACCGAAGGCGCCAAGGATATCAAGACACAAACTGTGAACGGATCAATTCGATCGGTGCCTTTCCTCCCATTTTCTTGGCGCCCTTGGCGCCCCAATTCCACCGCGATGGCGATCGGTTTATCTCGCGGATAAATCGCGTGACGTCATTGAGTCTCGGCCGATGCGCGATTCCAGGCGCTGCGGGGATACTCTTGCTTGAGCCGGAGGGCGAATTCATCGGCTCGGGCGTCCTGCTTGAGCTGGCGGAACAGCGTCGAGATTGAATGAAGAGCGCGGGGGTGCTCCTCCTTGTCCTTGCTATAAAGCAGGTCCGTGTGGAGATAGGCGATCAGCGCTTCCTTGGGGCGGCCGGCCGCGCGGAGGCAATCGCCCAGCGTATTGTAGGCGGGGGCCTGGGCGTCGGCGTCCTCGGCCGGGTTCCCCTTGATGACCTCGCGGACGAGCGTCTCCGCATCCTGGAATTTCTTCAAACCGGCCAGGCTCTCCGACTTGGCCAGCATCGCGGCTCGTTGCTTCTCCGAGCCCTTGGGTGCGGAGGCGATCAGTCGGTCCAGCTCGGCGATGGCCTCGTCATACTTCCCCTGACGAGCCAGCACCTTGGTGCGGAGTACGGCGGCACGCTCCGCGACTTTGGGGAATTTGGCCAGCGCGGCGATCGTCGCATCGGCGCCCGCGAAGTCGCCGGCATGGATCTGGAGCCGGGCCAGCGCCTCGCGTGCGGAGATCAGTTGGCGGCTGTTGGGATAAGCGCGCAGGAACTGGTTCAGCTTATCGCGGGCTTCCTTGACGCGGTCGGGCTCGACCAGGGCCAGATCGCTCAGGGCCCTCGCCTCGCGGAACAGGGCGGATTGCTGGGGAAAGGGCTTGCCGGCCGCCTCGCCCGCCGCCTTCTTGAAGAGATCGGCCGCCTCGCCGAGCTGGCCGGCGGACTCGCGGCTCTCCGCCAGTTGGAATGTCGCCGGCTGGCCGTCGTATCGGATCGAGACGATCTGGTCGGTCGGGACGGTCGTGGAATTGGCCCCCACCAGGACCACGACCTCGGTCGGCGACTCCGACTGGACCTGGCCGATGATCCGGCCGCCGATCGCCTGCTTCAAGGTCGTCCCTCGGACGAGCGAGACCTCGTCGCCGCGGACGGGCGCCCGGTGACTCGTCGCCGCCACGATGACGAGCAGGGCGAGAACCGGGCGGAAGACTTGCCTTCGCGAGCGTTGCGTCGTCATACGTCAAATCCTTCATTTCATTTCTGGGGGAGGCGTGCGAGCAGGGCCTGGTATTTCGCCTTCATCTCCGGGCCGCCCACGCTCGGATTGAGTCGAGTCACACCCTGGAGCGTCTGGCGGGCCTTGAGCATCTCTTTCTCCTTCGAGAGGACCAGGGCCACGTGATACCAGGCGTCGTAATACTGGGCCGGCCGGGGCCGGATTCGCTCGACGTTCCTGGCGAGCTTCTCCCAATGGGCGAACGGGACGGCCCACTTGATCTTGCGGGCCTCGGCCTGGGCTTCGAGGAGCATGCCCTTCTCGAACTGGGGTTCGAGATAACGGGGATTCTCTTTCAGGAGTTGGGAAACCAGTTGTTCGGCCGCGTCGAGCTTGCCCTGGCCCCGCAACGCCGCGGCGATCTTGAGCTGGGTCCGGAGCCGGCGGCCGGCACCGGCTCCGGCGGACTGATCCTGGGCGAACTCTTTGAGGACGCGCTGGAGGACTTCCTCGCCTTCCTTGTAAGCCTCGAGGGTCAGCAGACCTTCGCCGGCCCATTCCAGTGATTCATAGGTCTGGCCGGTCTTGCTCGAGGCCAGAGTCGTGAGGAACGTCTTGTACGCCTCATGCATCTGGGCGAAGGCCCTGGAGTTCCCCTTCTGTCGGAGCGAGTCGAGTTCCCTCTCGAGGAGTTTCCCGAGCTTGAAGTAGAGCTGGGCGAGGCTGGTGCCGCCGCCGGCCTGCTCCAGCGCTTTCATCGTGGCGATCGCCTGAGGGACCTGGTTCGTGGTGATGAAGGCGGTGAGCTGGGCCTCCATGAGACGAATATAGGGCGCCCCGGCCTTGACGTTCTGGACCTTGACGACCGGGTCGAGGAGCTTGAGGGCTTCCGCAGGCTTGCCCGTCTCGGTCAGCGCGATGGCGAGGTCTCCGACATTGCCGACGAGCCCGGGGTCGGTTGGGCCCGCTCCCGCTTCCCGGCGGGCGTTCAGGGCACCCGTGAGGATCTCGACCGCTTTCTGGGCCTCGGGGCCGGCCGCCGTGGGGTTCCCCTTGTATTCGAGCATCCGACTCTTGGCCCAGTGGGACGCGCCCAGCCGGGTCTGCGCCTCGAACCACTTCGTCGAGCGGCGGCGGATCGCCTCGAATGCCGCGATCGCCTGGTCGTACTGGCCGCGCCCGAAATGGATCTGCCCGAGGTTGAAGCGGGCGTCGTCGCCTTCCTCGCGGTCGGGCCAGGTCTCCGCGGTGTAGTACGCCAGCCTCACCAGTCGCTCGAGATCGGCACCGCGGTCGACCTCGACATAGGTGTTGTAAGCATCCGCCAGCGCCTGCATCCCGATGGCGGTGGCCTTGGCCGAGAGCCCTCCTTGCGGGTATCGACGTGCGAGATGCTCGGCCAGGATATCGGCCTCGTAGAACTGCTTGTTCATGTAGTAGCAGAAGGCCAGGTTGTACCGGGCCAGGTTCAGGTTATCGGCTTCACGGATGGGATCCGGCTTGCGGACCGCCGCCTTCAGCAAGGAAATGGCGCGGTCCCATTCGTGGGAGGCGATCGCCTCGTCGGCACGACCCATGATGTCCTGGAACGGGAGGCGGGTGAGTTCCTCGGCCTTCACGGCCGCGCTGGGCTTGTATTTCTTGAGCAGCGCGAGCGCCTCATTCTTGAACGGCGAGGCGTATCGGACCACCTGGGAGACGGCATCGATGATCCGCTTCTTGGCCTTGGGGATGTCCTGGTCTTCGATCTCGGGCATCTGGGCGTCGATGGCCTTGGAGAACTCCAGCATCACGCCCAGGCCCTCCTTGGATCGCAGCTCCTCGCGGCGGTTGAACTTCTCGAGCCATCGCGTTGCCTCGTCGGCCGCCAGTGCATATTGCTTCCGCTTGGCCAGCGCGACGATATAGAAGTAGCCGACGTTCCGCTGGAGGTCTCGGAGCCGGGCATCGCCGTGGCTCAGGAGCTGTTTGTAGAGGCCGATCGCCGCGCCGACATCCCCCTGCTCCTCGTAGCATTTGGCCTGCCACATCTGGGCGGCCAGGCCGGCGAATTGCTCGCGATAGCTCTTGTACAGGGACTCGAACTGTTCCAGTGCGTCCTTGAGGGACTTCGTCCGCTCGGCGGAGCCGGCCGGGAAGGTCTGGGCCAGCTCATAATCGGCGACCCCCTTCTGGAGCATCGCGTTGAGGTAGGTCGCCAGGACGGCGTCGCGCCGGGCACGCCGGGGGTCCGCCTCGGCCATGGAGACCGGGAACGTCTTGTAGGCGGCGGCCAGCGATTCGACCGACTTTCCGTAGGCCGCGTGGGCCGATGCGAAGGCGGCTCGAGCGTCGGCGAGCTTCGTTTCTTTCTTCGACTTGTCCTGGGTGTCATCGCTCTGGAGCATCGCCAGATAGCCGCGTTCGAGCAGGAGTTTGGCGAGCTGCACCAGGGCGTCGCGTGCCTCGGGGCGATCGGGATGGGCCTTGCCGAACGCCTCGAGCTTGTTGCGTGCATCCTTGAGGAGCTCCTCACGCAGCACCAGGTCGCTGGAGCGGGAGGCCTGGTCGATCAGGATTCGACCTTCCTCGTAGTCGAGGCCGACCTTGATTTCGGCCGGCAATTCCGGATCGGTTCGGAGCTGCTGGATATACTCCAGGGCCTGTTCGTGGAAGCCGCGGTTCTTGAGCTCCTGGAGGAACGGGGTGATCGTGCGGGGATCCTCGGACGCCCGGGCCGTCGGGGCGAGGGAGATCAGGCCGACGAAACATGCGGACAGCACGAACCACCGGCACGCGACAGCTCGACGCGACATGGGCGACTCCTCGGTCTCACAATGCCCCTGGCGGACGTTTCGTCCCCGTGGCGATCCACGCAAGATCGCGGACCGCCATTCCGTCGCGACGGCAGGGAGCCTCACTATCAATCTAAGACTGCCCGAGAGAGGCCGTCAAGCGACGCCTCGCGCCCGTCTTCACGACTCGGAAGGTCCGTCGATGCCCTCGGCATCTTCGAGTCATCTTGCCAGCGGCTCCCGCGCGTGCCAGGATGGCGATGGCCTGTGGGGAAAACCGCGTTCGCGACCAGGACTTCGGCGTGTCACGATACTTCAAGTACAAGACGAGCCAGGCGCTGCTGGCGGATTCGCAGGCCCTGGGCCTGTCGATCGAGCTGAGCGCGGATATGTCCCCGCTCCTGCAACCGATCGATGTCGGCGGCCGGCGGATCGGCAACCGGCTGGCGATCCAGCCGATGGAGGGATGCGATGCGGGACCCGACGGCGCACCCGGCGACCTGACCTACCGCCGTTATCAGCGTTTCGGCGCCGGCGGAGCCAAGCTGATCTGGGGCGAGGCCGCGGCGGTCGTCCCGGAAGGCCGCGCCAATCCCCGCCAGCTCATCATCAATGAGGCCAATGCTCCGGCGCTGGGACGGCTCCTCCGCACGGCGCGCCGGGCCCATGTCGAGGAGTGCGGAGGCGACGACGACCTCCTCGTTGGTCTGCAATTGACCCACTCCGGGCGATATTCGTTCCAGAGGCCGCTGCTGGCCCAGCACGACCCCCTCCTCGACCCCCGGACCATCATCGACAAATCCACGAATCGCGCCGTCGGATTCGAGGATCCGCTCCTGTCCGACGACGACCTCGACCGCCTCCAGGACCATTTCGCCGAGGCGGCCGCGCTGGCCTATCGAATCGGGTTCGACTTCGTTGACGTCAAGCAGTGTCACCGATACCTGCTTAATGAGCTGTTGTCGGCCCGATCGCGACCCGGCAAGTACGGCGGCTCGCTGGAGAACCGGACCCGGTTCATTCGCGATCTCGTGTCACGCATCCGATCCGAGAACCCCGGCCGGATCATCGCAACCCGGCTCAACGTGTTCGACGGCATCCCCTACCAGAAGGGACCCGACGGACGCGGAGTCCCCCGCCCTTTTTCCTCGCCGGTCCACTCGGCCTGGGGGACCGATCCGGAGGACCCGTTTGAGCCGGACCTCGCCGAGCCGATCGCGCTGATCGGCTGGCTTCGGGACCTGGGAGTCGCGTTGATCAACGTCTCGATCGGCAACCCGTACGCGAGTCCGCATCTCCTCCGACCGTTCGAGTATCCGCCGCCGGACGGCTACGAGACGCCCGAACATCCGCTCATCGGCGTGGACCGTCATTTCCGGATGACCGCGGCGATCCAGGCGGCCCATCCCGAGGTCGCCGTGGTGGGATCGGGATATAGCTGGCTCCAGGCCTTCGCGTTCGAGGCGGGGGCGGCGAACGTCGCCGCGGGCCGGACCGCCTTCGTCGGGATCGGCCGCGGTGCCCTCTCCCAGCCCGATTTCGGGGTACGCCTCGTCAACGGCGAGCCGCTCGACCGAAAACGCCTCTGCCGGACTTTCAGCTACTGCACGGCCTTGATGCGCTCGAAGCACAACGAACTTGGCCAGTTCCCTACCGGCTGCCCGCCCTTCGACAAGGATGTCTACGGGCCGATCTGGGATGATGCGGGCGCCAAATAGAGGAGGTCAACCCGCCGAAATCGAACCGCCAAGGACGCCAAGGACGCCAAGAAGAAAAGATCAGACGACAAGAGGGTAACTTTCCGACTGCATCGGTTCTTCCGGGTTTCTTGGCGTCCTTGGCGGTCCAATTTCGGCGGGGAAATTTCAGCCGATCAATTCCGAGATCACCTCGCCGTTGGAAACGATCTTGATCGGCTGTCCGGCGCGGTTGAGGAACGTCGTTTCTGGGTCGATGCCGAGTCGATGGTAGAGCGTGGCCATCAAGTCCTGGGGACGGACCGGGTGGCTCCTGGGACGCTCGCCCTTGGCGTTGGATGAGCCGACCACCCGTCCGCGGGCGAATCCACCCCCCGCGGCCAGGACGCTCATGACGTTGCCCCAGTGGTCGCGGCCGGGCACCGGGTCCGAGCCCGGAACGCCCTTCTTGTTCATCCGGGGAGTCCGGCCAAACTCGCCCATCACGAGCACCATGGTCGAGTCGAGCAGGCCTCGGGTATTCAGGTCCTCGACCAGGGTCCCGACCGCGGCATCGAGGATGGGAAGGACCCGATGCACCGATTTATCGAGACTCGAGTGCATGTCCCAGCCGCCGAACGTCAGGGTGACGAACCGCACGCCCGCCTCGACCAGTCGTCGGGCCAGGAGTGCACTCTGCCCCCACTGATGACGGCCATAACGGTCGCGGAGACGAGGGTCCTCCGTCTTCAAGTCGAACGCCCGGCGCGCCTCCTGACCCAACACCAGCGAGAACGCCTCCTGCTCGAAGCGGTCGAAACCGTCCATGCTCCGCGATTCGTCGCTCTGCCTCCGGGCGAGGTCGAACAGGCCGAGCAGGCTGCGTCGGCCTTCCATCCGTTGGGCACTCACGCCCGCGGGCAAGCTCAAATTGGGGACGCGGTATCGCTCGTTATTGGGATCGCCGTCCGCGTTGAACGGGTTATATGACGCCCCCAGATAGGCCGATCCGTGATAGCCCGGAGCGATCCCCACCGAATGGGTATGCGGCAGCCCGACATACGCCGGCATGCCGGGTTTCTTTGCACCCCGGATTCGAGCGACGATCGAGCCGGCCGACGGATACATCGGAGCCATGTTGATCGCATTGGACCCGAGATAGCCCGTCAACATCCAGTGCGCCGCGGCGAAGTGATCGCCATTGTCGTGGTGCATCGAGCGGATGATCGACATCTTGTCGAGGAGTCGCGCGTGATTCGGCAGCAACTCCGAGACCTGCACGCCGGGTATCGCCGTCGAGATCGCCTTGAGCGGGCCGCGAAACTCGGAGGGAGCGTCGGGCTTGGGGTCGTACGTCTCGTGCTGCGGCGGTCCGCCGTCGAGCCAGATCAGGATCACCGACCGATCGGATGCCGATGAGGCGGTACTCGCACTCGCCCGGACCCGTAAGGCATCGGCCAGGGTCAGCCCCGTGAAACCCAACGTCCCGATCTTCAGGAAACCGCGGCGGCTGACGCCGTCGCAACGCCGGGGAGATGGACTCGTGAGCTCGAGCATCGTCGAATCTCCTGACCTCAGTGAAACCGCCGACGGCCTCCGACGCGTCCTCGACAAACCGACTCCCGCCAAGGATCGCCACCTCGCGACCCTCCAGGGCTGATTCATCAAGTTCACACAAACCTGAGCACGGACGCAACACAGTTGTTGAATATTTTTTGAGCATACGCAGCAGGCGAGCGGATCGATCGCGGATCGAGACCCTCACTTACGACTCGGAACCGGCACGGCTATCATGGACGTTGATGTGGCGAGCTCGGTATGCCGTCGATGACAGGCACGGGCGTCGTGGTCGCGCCCGGACGGCTCGCGAGACTTCGCAAATCCCATCCTCGGAAGGATTCATCGTGAGGCGGTTCACTCGCGGGTCTCGTTCCAGGCGGCTTTTCACGGGACTCGTCTCGCTGTTGCTCTTGATGAACGAGGCTGTGGAGGTTCCGGCCCAGACCGTCGATACAAAGGCTTCGACCAAGCCTCAGGCCGGGCCCGGGCTCGCCGTAGGATCATGGGTCGTCCTCAAGGTTTGGAATACGCCGCTCGATGATGATGGGCGTCGAGTGCCCCTCGAGATCGCCTTTTCCCTGAAAGTGGAACGGGTCGAGGGGAATCGGGCTCTTCTCTTCGAGCCCGAGGAAAACCAACGGGGGTGGATCGGAGTCGATCAAGTCGTGCCGCATGACGAAGCCATAGCTTTCTATACTAGGGATATCGAAAAAGACCCTCGCCACGCCGACGCATACTGGTTGCGCGGGCGACTCCACCTCTCTCGAAATGAGGATGACCGCGCGGCGGCCGACCTGAATCGGGCCATCGAGCTGGAGCCGATGCGAGCGCGATATTACATTTCCCGGGGCGTCCTCTACCTCCGAAAGCAGCAATTCGACCGGACGATCGCCGACTGCGACGAGGCGATTCAGCTCGATCCCAGGTTGTCTCAAACTTACATGGACCGGGCCATCACGCGGCTCTGGAAGAACGAGTACCCGCGAGCCAAACCCGACCTCGACGAGGCGATCCGGATCGCTCCGACCAGGGCGCGGGCCTGGGAGGCTCGCGCTCGTTACTGGGATCACGAAGGAAACCTCGAGAACGCCCTGAAGGATATCGGTGAGGCGATATGCCTCGATCCCAAGAACCCAACCTGGCGACTCTCCCGAGCGGATCTCTGGTTTGGAAAGAGACGGTATTCCGAGGCGACCGCCGGTTATACGGAAGCCATCCAGCTTGATATCAAGAATGGCTACGCCTACATGCGCAGAGGCATGGCCCGAGGATGGTTGGGGCAACACGACCAGGCGATTGCCGATTATCCCGAAGCCAACCGACTCGCCTATGATCCGGCACGCGTTTTTCGGGGTCGCGGCGACGCCTGGATGGACAAGCGGAACTTCGACCGCGCGATCACCGATTACACCGATTCACTTCGTTTCGACCCGAATTCCGCTTATGCCTACCTCCGCCGCGCCAAGGCCTGGCATGCGAAAAATCGATTTGATAAAGAAATGCAAGATTATAATCAAGCCGTACAAGTCGATCCCAAGTCAATCTGGGCCTATCTCGAGCGTGGCGACGCCTCGATCGATAATCAGGATTTCGACCGGGCGATCGCCGATTACACCGAAGCCATTCGTCTCAATCCCCATGAGCCGTTTACGTACGTTCGCCGCGCCAAAGCCTGGGAGAAAATGCACAACCGCTCGAAGGAGATCGACGACTACACCGAAGCCATCAAGCTCGACACTAAGAACGCCACCTATCGAAGGTTTCGCGGCCATGCTTGGTCGAAACAGGGAGAGCATGACAAGGCAATCGCGGACTTCAACGAGGCGATTCGGCTCGATCCCAAGAATCCAGGATTGTTCACCCGTCGAGGACTAGAGTGGTCGATGGACATGAGTCCTGACAAGGCCCTGGACGACTTCGATCGCGCGCTGGCTCTCGACCCGCAGGCGGCTTTCGCCTACCTGGGCCGAGGCGATCTCTGGGGGAGGAGTCGCGAGTACCACAAGATTGTGGGCAACTTCAACGAGATGGTCCGCATGGCTCCCGAGAATCCGACGGGGCACCGGCAGCTCGCCTGGATCCTCGCGACCTGCCCCGTCGCGGCGATCCGCGACGGCAAGCGGGCGGTGGAGGAAGCCAACGCCGCCTGCGAGTTGACCCGGTGGAAGGATCTCGACAGTATCGACGCCCTGGCCGCGGCCTTCGCCGAGACAGGTGACTATGATGCGGCCGTCAAAGGGGAGACCCTGGCCATCGACATGTGGAACGCGAAGGGTCTTGAGGGGATGGATCTCCGGAAGGAATTCGCCATGAGAGATCGGCTCTCCCTCTACCAGAGGCGAAAACCATATCACCAGGATCCGAACAAGCCGTTTTTTCTGACCGGACCGGAGGCTTCACGGCCGATTCGGCTTTGAATCCGAGCTCCGACCTGATTACCATGAATCTCCCGGCGACGCATGCGCTCGCCTTGACGTGGAGAGCCTCCCTCCAAAAACCTCGCCCCACCTGGACGGCGCATCACGGCTCGTCTCGCGCCATCAATCTCGGGAACGTTGCACGATGAGGCTGATCATCGGATCCATTCGAGCCGGGCGACTCAGGCCGGCTCTCACTTTGCTCTTCCTCCTCCTGAATCTGGCCCTGATCGCGACTCCGGGGTTCGCTCAACCGGGCGGGCAATCGCCGGATGATCTGGATACCGGCGCTCCGGCCCTGCCGAAGACCGTCCCGGAGCTCCTGGATCGCGGCCTGACCTTGCACAATCAGAAGGATTACAACCAGGCGATCGCCGCCTTCTCGCAGGCGATCCGGCTCGATCCCAATTCGGCGCGCGCGTATGCCTATCGCGCCCAATCCTGGGGAGCCAAGCATTACCGAGACCGTGAGATCGACGACCTGGACCAGGCCATCCGGGTTGACCCGAACAATGCGTCGTATCGCGTGGCGCGCGCCAGCTCCTGGTCGTCGCAGGGTCGGCACGAGCAGGCGATGGTCGATTACGACGACGCCCTCAGGCTGGAACCGAACAACCCCTCACTCTATGTGGCCCGGGGGAATGAGTGGCGAAAAGATCTGAAGCTCGATCTCGCGATCGCCGACTACGAACGAGCCATCCAGCTCGACCCGAGCTACATCCACGCCTATATCTGCCGCGCACTCATCACGAAGCAAAGGCGGGCTTTCGCCCAGGCGGTCGCCGAGCTGACCGCGATCGCGACCGCGGCACCCGACAACGCGGAGGTCCATCGAACGCTCGCCCGGATTCTCGCCACTTGCACCGACGCGAACGTCCGCGACGGCAACCGGGCCGTTCAAGAGGCGACTCGCGCCTGCGAGCTGACCCGCTGGAATGACGCCGATTCCCTGGATACCCTCGCCGCCGCGTATGCCGAGGCCGGCGATTACCAGGCGGCCGTGCAGTGGCAGACCAAGGCGATCGCACTCACGGGGACCCCGATCAACTCCGCGACTCAAAGGCCCCGAGCTTCGGCCGGCCGCCGAGCAATGAATCCTCCGGGCCGCGTCGGCTTCGAGGACCGCCTGGCCTTCTACAAGCGCAAGCGGCCCTGTCGCGAATGACCGCTTTCGGCCTAGCCGCTACATACCTGCAAGTAAGCCGAGGCCGGGAAATGTCCCGCGCCGGCGCGGAGCCCCAGGTCATCGCGCGCGGCTGATAGCCGGGCAGAGAACGCCGGAGCCGGGCCCGGTCTTCGTAGTGGAGCATGCTCAAGGCCGCCCGGATCGCCAGCGCCGTGTTGTTGACCAGAAGCGCGTGGAGCAAGACGCTCTCATTGCTGAAAAACAGCTCCTCTTCGAGCAGCCCGCGCTGATAGTCGTAGGGGAAGTAGATGTCGTGGAAGTGGACCCAGTCTCCCCCTTTCAGTCGCGGGAGGACCTCCAGGATCAGCCGGTTCACCTCGCTGCCCGGCTTGACGGTGTGCGTCGAATCGACGAAGAGGAATCCCTCTTCACCCAGGTTCGTCAGCGTCTCGAGCGGCACATCCTGCGCCCTGGCACGGACCAGCTCGATCCGGCCGTCTCGGGCCGATCTCTCCAGGAATGGGGTCGGATACGGTTCGACGCAGACGATTTCGGGGCGGTATGAGACGTCCGCCGCGGCCATGAAGATGACTGCCGTGGAAACGCCGCAGCCGACCTGCACGATCCGTCGCGGTTGGATCGTCCTGATGAAGCCATACAGGAACTCGGCGTCCGGGAGGCCGAAGCCGGCCTCTCCATTGGTCTTACAGGCAGACGCATGCACGTCGTCCTGCCGGAGCCGTTCGACGACTTCGAGCGAGCAGCACGTCTCCACGAAGTCGAACTGCGTGGAGACC
Organism: uncultured Planctomycetota bacterium; assembly: GCA_963743925.1. Lineage (GTDB taxonomy): Bacteria > Planctomycetota > Planctomycetia > Isosphaerales > Isosphaeraceae > CAVZRC01. Next base: position 42,260 of record CAVURY010000002.1, read on the forward strand.
TCGATCCCCTGGACGCCGAACATGGTTCGCGGCTGCTTCCACGAAGGGTCGGCGCTCAACTCACGGATGTCGGGGACCTGTGAGTAGAAGTGACGCGGCAAGATGTCGAATCCGCACCGTTGTCCAGCCTCGAAACACCGGCGGATCGCCCGTTTCCCCAGCTCCTTCACGCGACGCTTCAGCGGAGGGTGGGGCGCCGGCTGGACGCGCGGTGTGACGGAGGAATCACCGGCTCTCCCCTGCTCTGTTGAGGAGTCGGTCGTCGCAACGGTGGGAGTCTCTGGTCCGGCCTCAGACGTGAGTATCCTCATCCGATCCTCCTTGATCTTGGGTGTGCACTCGTGGCCTCGTCGGCAGTCGCCTCTGTGCGCCTCGCACGTGTTCTAGCAGAGTCCTCTTCGCCCCGTCAAGCCGACGGATCGGACCGTGACCTCGGCCCGACCACGTTCAAGTCCATTCAGGACACCGGGTGCTCATGAAGATAGGACTCGACCAGCATCCTCAGTCCTCCTTCGACGTCGAGGCCCATGGCTTTCCCCTTGGCGATGACCTCGGGCGCCTTCCACTGGTTGGCGCGGGCTTGCTGGAGCAGCAGTAAAGCCGAGGCTCGTGGTCCTCGCCGGCAATGGACCAGGACCTTGTGCGATCCTCGGGTATGCTTGTCCACGAAGTCGCTCACCGCGCTCACGCCAGCTTCGCTCAAGGGTGCCGCGCCAACTCCATAGTGGAGATACTCCATCCCGAGGGACTGGACCTTCTCCCCTTCCTCGGTCGGGCTCATCGTCTGATCGGGCTCTCCCGGATTGCGCAGATTGACCACGCCCGTGTAGCCCTCGCTCTTCAAAATGGCCAGATCGGCCTCGGTGGGCTGGTCCCCGATCGTGATCGCCTCGGTAATCGGCCGCTTGACGTTCATCCTGGTTTTCCTCTCATCCTCGGATTCACGGAATTCTCGTTCGAAGGTAACCTGAGCCACCCACCCCGCCAAGGCTTTGCCGCGTCGAGTTGCGACCTCACCGATGGATCCCGCCCCAGTTGCCCTTGACCCTTTGCCACTGTCGACACACAATACCTACCGTTCGGTAGGGTCGAAAACTCCCAATCTTCTTCATGGCTGAGATTTGAGGATTCGTGACGATCGTCAGGTCGATGAAACCTGGGCTGAGTCCGGTCGCGCGGCATATCGCCCGCGTGGCCGCAAAGCTTTTTGCGGAGAGGGGCTATGACGCGACCTCCGTCCGCGAGATCGTCGAGACGGCCGGAGTGGCCAAGCCGACCCTCTACTACTACTTTCGGAGCAAGGAAGGGCTGGCCCAGGCACTCTTGACGGTACCCCTGGCCGGCCTGGTCGAGACGTTGCGACAGTTCGTGACGATGGCCGACGACCCGATTCGCTGCCTGGAAGAGGTGATGGAGGCCCAGTACGCCTTCTGCCGGGAGGACCCGGATCGGGCACGGTTCATCTATGCCTTACTCTTCGGCCCGCTCGGGTCGGAGGTCGCGGGCGAGCTCGAGCCATTCAAGGCGGACCTGTTCGGATGGACCGAAGCCGCGGTTCGTCGATTGGCCGAAGTCGGGATCCTGGAACGGGAGCGGGTCGAGGCGTGTTCCTCGGCCTGCCGCGGGCTGATCGTGATCTCGACGTTGGATTTCCTCTACGGCGATAAACCTTTGGGACAGGACCTGGCGAAGCGTCAGGTCCGTGACTTGTTGAGGGGTCTGGGCAACGGCCAAATCCTGGACGGTATGGGATGATCATAATGAATGCCAGACAAAGGATGATCTGCGGAGGATTCCTGGGTGCGGTCCTGGCGATCTCGGCCGCGGGATGCGGAAAGGTGGGGCCGGAGACAGAAGCCCGGGCGTCGACCGAGATCAAGGCGGTCCCGGTCACGGTGTCCCCGCTCGAGCGTCGGGCTCTCGAGCGGACCGTGGACGTCATCGGCACGCTCCGCGGCTGGGAGCAAGTGACCGTCGGCTCCAAGCGTTCCGGACGCGTCATCAAGGTCCATCAGGACATGGGCGACCGCGTCGTGCCGGGTGCGCCGCTGGTCGACCTGGAGCCGATCGATGCCAGGCTGGCCGTCGAGGAGGCCGAAACCAAGTACCTGGGCGCTCTGGTCAAGCTGGGCATCACCAAGCGCCAGGCCGAGGAGTTCGTCCAGACCTACGGGATCAGTGAAGAACTCCTGTATAACCGCGTCACCGCCGAGGCGATCACCAGGCTACCCGCGGTGATCGAGAAGCAAGTCGCCCGCGAGAAGGCCGCCCAGCACCTTTCTCGCCAGCGTGCCCTGACCCAGCGCTCCGCGGGCACTCCCCAGGAGCTCGAGGACGCCGAGAACGAGTCGCGCACGGCCGTGGCCGCTTATGAGAATGCCATCGGTGCGGCCCGCACCATCATCGCCGACACCGTCTCCTTCAAGGTCGCCCTCGACAAGGCCCAGCAGACGCTCAGCGACATGACGATCCGTGCCCCGCAGCCCAGGCTGCTCCCGCCCTCGCAGAGCCGGACGAGCGAGATTACCTACGGGATCACGCGCCGGCAGGTCTCCGAGGGGCAGATCATCAAGGAGGGCGACGCGGTGGCGGAGATGGTCATCGAGGACCCGCTACGCCTCTGGACCCAGGTCCCCGAGCAGTTCTCCGACGCGGTCCGCGTCGGCCAGCATGTCCGGCTCACCACCCGGGCGCATCCCGAAATGGTCTTCGAGGGTCAGGTCGCCCGGATCAGTCCCTCGGTCAACCCCTCTAACCGCACGTTCCAGGTGGAGACCCTCGTGCCGAACGAACGCGGGCTGCTCCGACCGGGTGGGCTGGCCAGGGCCTCGATCGTGACCGACACGCAAGGCAAGGCGGCCGTCGTCCCGGTCGAATCCATCATCCGCTTCGCCGGGGTCACCAAGCTCTTCATCATCGAGGACGGCAAGGCCAGGACGATCAACGACATCAAGACCGGCAAGGAAGGACGAGGCTGGGTCGAGGTGATCAGCAGCCAGCTCCCTCCGACCGCCCAGGTCGTCACGACCGGCCAGTCCAAGCTCGCCGATGGCACACCCGTCGTCATCCGCTCTCCGGAATAGTGGCTGGTGGTTCGTTCTTCGGAGTAGTTGCAAGTGGCTAGTTGCTAGTGGCTAGTGGGAGACAGACCCCTTCTCCCGGCCTTTCGTAATTGACTTGCCACTCTCCGGTTTCACGACACGATCCGCATTTCGTATTTACTAGCCACTAGCCACCTTCATGTCCTCAACTTCACAACACTAGCCGCATTTCGTATTTACTAGCCACTAGCCACTAGCCACTAGCCACTTTCATGACACTATCCGACGTCTGCATTAATCGACCGGTCTTCACCTGGGTCCTGGTCGCGATCCCATTGGTGCTGGGCCTGGTCTCGTACGGCGAGCTGGGTGTCAACCTCTTTCCCGACGTGGATTTCCCGGTCTGCACCGTGACCACGGTGCTGCCGGGCGCCAGCGTCGAAGAGATGGAGACCACGATCACCAAGCCGGTCGAGGACATCATCAACACGGTCTCCGGCATCGACGAGCTCCGGTCGGTCACGACCGAGGGCGTCTCGATCGTGACGGTGCAGTTCCTGCTGTCGAAGAACGGCGACGTGGGCATGCAGGAGGTCCGCGACAAGGTCAACACGATCCTCGCCGACCTCCCCGACGGGACCGACCCGCCGATCGTCAACAAGTTCGACACCGGATCGATACCGGTCATGACCATCGCCGTGTCGGGCCGTCGCGACTTTCGCGAGGTCACCGAGCTGGCTCGCCGCCAGATCAAGGAGAAGCTCGAGACCGTGGACGGTGTCGGTTCGATCAGCCTGGTCGGCGGCCGGGTCCGCGCCATGAACATCGTGCTCGATGCCGAGCGACTGGCCGGCTACGACCTCTCGGTCGAAGATGTCCGCCAGTCGCTCCTCCGGCAGAACCTGGAAGTCCCAGGCGGCCGGGTCGATCAAGGCTCTCGCGAGCTGGTGCTCAGGACCCTGGGAAGGCTCAGGACCGAGCGCGAGTTCAACGACCTCATCATCGCCAATCGCAAGGGCTATCCGATCCGCGTCCGCGACGTCGGCCAGGCCGACGATTCCTTCGAGGAGCCGCGTTCCGCGGCGCGACTCGACGGCAGCAGCGCCGTGAGCCTGGTCGTCCAGAAGCAGTCGGGCGTCAACACGGTGAAGGTCGTCGAGGAGGTCAAGGCGAAGCTGAACCAGCTCCGCGCCGCACTGCCGCCGGACATCACCACCGAGGTCATCCGCGACCAGTCCCGGTTCATCAAGAAGTCGATCGAAGAGGTGAAGTTCCACCTCCTGCTGGCCGCCGCCCTGGTTTCGGCCACGATCCTGCTTTTCATCCGCGACTGGCGGACCACATTGATCGCCACCCTGGCGATCCCCACATCGATCATACCGACATTCGTCTTCATGAAGTACATGGGCTTCACGCTCAACAACATCACGATGCTCGGCCTGATCCTGGCCATCGGCATCGTGATCGATGACGCGGTGGTCGTCCACGAGAACATCTTCCGCCACATGGAAGAGGACGGGATGGACGGCATGGAGGCGTCCCGGAAGGGGACCAGGGAGATCGCCCTGGCCGTGCTCGCGACCAGCCTGTCGCTCGTGGTCATCTTCGTGCCGATCGCGTTCATGGGCGGGATCGTCGGACGGTTCTTCTCCAGCTTCGGGCTGACCGTCGCCTTCGCGGTCATGATGAGCCTGTTCGTCTCGTTCACCCTGACCCCCATGCTCTGCAGCCGGTTCCTCAAGCTCGAGCCCGTCGCGCCCGGAGAGCGACACGGTCATCACCGGGCGAAGTCGAAATCCGGCTTCATCTACCGGATGATCGACGGGTCCTACGGCCTGGTGCTCCGGGGGGCGATGCGACACAAGTTCCTCGTCGTGATGCTGACCGTCGGGGTGATCGCCACCACCGTCCCGATCGGCAAGATCATGGGAGTCTCGCTGATCCCTCGCGACGACCAGAGCGAATACGAAGTGACGGTGACGACGCCCGAAGGTTATAGCCTGGAACGGACGAGCAAGCTCCTGACCGAACTCGAGAACCGGATCTGGAAGATCACGGGGACGCAACACGTCTTCACGACCGTCGGCGAGACCGAGGGCGGTCGCGTGGTCAAGGGCGAGGGCGACGTCACCCGGGCCACGATCTATGTCCGGATCACCGACCTGGAAGAACGAGAGTCGGCGGCGACCCCAAGGGCGTGGTGGGACATCCCCGGCCACGTGCGTCGATTCTGGAAGGGTCCGAAGTTCGACCAGTTCGGCGTCCAGCAAGAGGCGCGTCAGTTCCTGGAGGATTACCCCGATTTGCGCGTCAGCGTCAACGACGTCTCGCCGTTCCAGGGGGGCCGACGGCCGCAGACCTTCCAGGTCAACCTCGCGGGTCCGGATCTGAACATGCTGGCCGAATATGGGAATCAACTGGTGGCGGAGTTGAAGAAAGAACCCGGATTGGTGGACCTGGATACGACCCTCTCGCTCCGCAAGCCCGAGGTCCAGGTCATCATCGACCGCGAGGCGGCGAGCGACCTGGGCGTTCCGGTCGGCACGATCGCCGACTCGCTCCGCGTGCTCGTCGGGGGCCTGCCCGTCTCCAAGTTCCGCGAGGGCGACCAGCAATACGACGTCTGGCTCCGCGCGGCGTCGGCCGATCGCGGGACCAACCAGGACCTCTACCAGATCACATTCCCCTCGCCGACCGTCGGCCTGGTCAAGCTGGCCAGCCTGGCGAAGCTCGTCGAGGATCGCGGCCCGACGGAGATCGAGCGACTCGGCCGCGAGCGCGTCGTCACGGTCCTGGGCAACCCCGAGGGAATCGCGCTGGGCGACGCCGTCGATCGCGCGGAGAAAGTCCTCAAGAGGATGAACCTCCCGCCGCAATACTCCTACATCTTCACGGGCCAGGCCAAGACGCTCGGCGAGACCGGCTATTACTTCCTCGTCGCATTCGCGCTCTCGATCACCTTCATGTACTTGATCCTCGCGGCTCAATTCGAGAGCTGGTTGCAGCCGATCGCCATCCTGATGGCCTTACCGGTGACGATCCCGTTCGGCATGCTCTCCCTGGTCCTGTTCCGGACGCCGATGGACCTGTATGCGATGTTCGGCCTCTTCATGCTGGTCGGGATCGTCAAGAAGAACGGGATCCTCCAGGTCGACGCGACCAACCAGCTCAGGACGAAGGGACTCCCCAGGCTCCAGGCGATCCTCGAGGCCAATCAGACGCGATTGCGACCGATCCTGATGACGACCGTGATGCTGGTCGCGGCGATGGTCCCGATCGCGCTCGGTCAAGGGCCCGGTGCCGGCGCACGCGCCAGCATGGCCAAGGTGATCATCGGCGGCCAGATGCTCTCGCTGGTCCTCGCCCTGGTGGTGACCCCCGTCTTCTACACGCTGCTGGACATGGTGAAAAACCTGGCCCGACGCCTGGGAATCCGCTTCTCGGTCGAGCCGGCATCGAGGCCCGCGGCCCAGCCACACCTGTCACATTCCATGAACGGGGACCACGCCGGTATCGACGCGGAATCCGACGCCGCCCGGAGCTATGTGTGAGCGACTTCCGAGGCGTGTGCCCCAGCCCCTCAGATGCTGAAAAGGGGAGAATTGAAGAGACTGTAGCACGGTTGCCGGGCCGGCAGCCGCCGCTCACACTAACCCGAAGCGTGAGCGAGGGTCCGATCCTCGGCCTCGCCCGCAGACCCCCTCGCTGACGCTTCGGGTTGGTATTCGACGCGGAAACGGACTGATGCCAACCCCAGAACGCCTATAGCCAACCCGGTATCCCTGCTACAGACTCGAATTGAACCACGGATTGCACGGATGGGGAGTAGAGGCGAGTGGCTAGTGGCAAGTGGCCATTAAGACAAATGCATTCGTGTTACTCGCAACTAGCCACCAGTCACCAGCCACTTATCCGTGGTTCAATTCCGATCCTTGGAAGTTGTATACCTGGGCCCTGCTTGTCCGAATCAGTAGCCCGGCTCCTCGTAGACGCCCGGGACGGGGCCGTCGGGCGGCGGGACCGGGGGCAGGTTGGCGGAGTCCTGGCATGAGGTCGACTGGACCGTGACCTGGTCGACATGCCCCAGGATCATCTCGGTGGTGAAGTACTGGCCGAACTGGCTGGTCGTCGAGACGTCGAGCGCTTGATCCTGGGCCGCGGCCGAGGCATGCGGGATTTCCGCAGCCGGATGGGCCTGGTGGGGAATCGAGACCGGTCGGCGACGATCGAGCAGGTTGCCGACGTCGAACCGCTCGCCGATATAGTGGCGACGCACGTCCTCGTTCTGGAGGATCTGCTCGCGATTTCCGTAGGCGAAGACGCGGCCTTCGCGGATCAGGTAGCAGCGATCGGTCACCTCGAGGGTCTCGCGGAACTGGTGGTCGGTGAGCAGGACTCCCATGTTGTACCGCTCGGCCAGGTCGCGGATCTGGTCCTGGATCTCGGCGACCGTCTTGGGATCGATGCCTGCGAACGGCTCGTCGAGCATGATCATCTTCGGCTCGGTGATCAGCGAGCGGGCGATCTCGAGCCGACGGCACTCGCCGCCGGAGACCCGGTTCGCCTTGGTCTTGCGGATCTTGGTCAATCCGAATTGGTCGAGGAGCTCATTCTGCCGGTCGACCCGCTGCTTGCGAGTCATCCCCTTGCAGGTCTCGAGGATCGCCATCAGGTTGTCCTCGACGGACAACTGCCGGAACACGCTCTTCTCCTGAGCCAGGTAGCCCATGCCGGCGCAGGCGCGGAGGTACATGGCCAATTTGGTCACGTCGCGGCCGTCGAACATGACCTTGCCGCCGTCGGCGTCGATCAGGCCGATCGTCATCCGGAAGCTCGTGGTCTTCCCGGCGCCGTTCGGGCCCAGGAGACCGACCACCTCGCCCTGGCCGACCTCGAAATCGACGCCGTTGACCACCTGGCGGCGGCCATACCACTTCTCCAGCCCGGTGACTTCCAGCAAGGGCATGATCGATCCTCCTTGATCTATCTGGTTATGAGCTATCGGTTGGATTCGCGGCGAGTGGGCCCATCGCTAGAGCGCCTGCCCGTGCGAATTCACCCCCCCTGGCCCCCCCTTCGTAAGGGGGGGATCTTCGAGCGACATCCCGTCCCCCCCTTACGAAGGGGGGGCCAGGGGGGGTTCCCCAAGTCTAACCAACTCACTCGTGAAGCGCTCCAGTACCACTCATGAGCATCAACTCATCACCGAATCCACTTCATGCGTTCGATGTAAGGGCGAACGAGCAAATTGTACCCTTTGATCCGGATGTCCGGCCCGAATGGGACCATGTGGGGCCAGTAGACGTAGAATGCCTTGCCGGTGAGGAGCTGTCGGGGGACCTCCCAGGTTTCTCGGTCCGTGACGCCCCACGAGCGATCTCGGTCCTCCCAGGCGCGGCTGTCCTTGCTGCTGGGGCTATTATCCCCCATCATGAAGAAACGATCGGTCCCGATCTCTTTCTCGGACGAGCCGAGCTGGGACATCGCCCGAAAATGGGCGGCATTCGAGAGAAAGTCGAAGAGCTCCCTGGGGGTTTGCGGGGCGGGGCCGTCCCAGATCCCCTGATCGTAATCGCTGTCACCGCGACTGCCCGGCTGCTGGGTATAGTAGATATCGCGCTTCAAGACAAGATCGCTCACCGCGACGGCCGCATCGCCCTGGATGGAAACGGCCGCGGGCGAGAGGTCGGCCTCGGTCGGGATCGGGATGGGATCTCCCGACTCGTAGATGACCCCGTCGGGGCGTACGGCTCGCCCATTGACGACCAGCGTCATGCGGTCATCCACGTTCGCGAACTCGACCTGATAGCGGCCCGCGCCCTTGATCGGCGTCTGCCAGCGATCCAGCTCGACCTCGCCCCGGGTCAAGACGGCCAATCCGGTCGCCAGATCGATCGTGCAGCGATGGGGGAGGCCCGCCTTGATCAACTCGAATCGGACCGAGCTTCCCGCGGTCGCGCGAGTCACCTCGACATACGCTTCGAGCGAGAGGTCTCCGACCCAGTGGGGCTGCATCCAGACTCGCCGGACCTGGTAGGGCTTGTTCACGAGGTCCGCGCCGGGCGGCATGCTGGTGTTGTACGAATAGAAATCGGTGATGAGCGTGGCGCGAGCCGGATGAGTTAAGGTCCGCTCCTTCGAGATCGCGTCCCATTGCTCGGCATCCGGGACCAGGTGATGGTACCGCAGCTCTTTCCAGGGCTCACCGGCGGCCCCTTCCGCTTCGTAACGGCTGGACCCGCGCTCTCGACGCTTCCAGCCGGCGTCGCTCCGCCATCGCCGCCAATCCTTCGAATCGGCCAGGGCGCGGGGTTGGTTTCGATCGTCGTATACGTTTTGCATCATCGCGGCCTGGTGACGCAACGGCTTCCGAGCCAGCGTGAATGTGTCGCCCCCCGGCGGTTTGACGTAGACGTCGCCATGCGCGATCCGGATCGTCTCGCCCGGCAGGCCGACCAGTCGCTTGATGTAACTGAGCTCGGGCTCTTCCGGGTACCGGAACACGACGACGTCCCAGCGGTTCGGAGGCCCGCTCCCCGGCAGGAACGGCAGGTCGTAGGGGAACATCATCACGAGGATGCGATCTCCCTGGAAGCTGGGAGTCTGTTCGAGGCGTGCCTGATATCGGCAATTGGAGCAGATCCCGGAGTCCACGTCCTCGCGCATCGATTGACTCTCGACTTCCTGCGAGGCATTGACCGCGTAGACGAACCCGCATTGGGGGCAGGAGACTTCCTTGTGCCGGCCCATCAGGGTCGGGGCCATCGAGCCGGTGGGGATCACGAAGGCCTGGGCCTCGAAACCCCGGACGACCAGCGCCAGGATGAAGGCCACGACGATGGCCTCGACGGTATCGCGATAGCCTTCCTTGGGGCGAGCGTCGGCGGGGGCCGGGGATGGCCGGAGCTTGCCGGCGGTCGCGGGCTGAGTGGCAATGGTCCGTCCCATCGTCGCGTATTCCCTTTCCTCGATTTCGCAGGGGCCATCGGGACGTCGCCGGGTTCCCTGCCGGCATCGCGCCGACTCATACCGCCAGTCCAGGCCGCGGGATCGTCGATCCGAGCCCATCCCCACGCACGGAAGCATCCCTATCGAATGTAACGAATTCGACGAGGATCCGGAACCCAGCAAACGGATCGCCCGAAGACCTGGAGCGGGACCACCTCCCCGGGGAGATGCACCAGGAACGGCTTGCCCAGGAGCATCGAGGCGGGCACGACCGGACTGCCGCTCCAGAACCGCGAATCGTTCGACACCGGGCTGTTGTCGCCCAGGACGAAGTATTCCTCCTCGGCCAGCGCCACGGGCGATCTCACTCCATGTCCCTGGAGCGGGGTGTTGGGCAGTGAATTGGTGTAATGCAGGTCGCGATAGATCCGGATTCCTTCGACAGTCAGGTCTCCGCCGTTCACCCCCAGGCCGATCGGGATCTCTCCGGCCGGGGGGACCGAGCGACGCTTCTCGTAGTCGTAGGGATCGAACAGGAGACGACCGTCCACGGCCACGAGCACCCGGCAATCGAAGGCGGACGCCTCCAGAGTCAAGGTCCGCGGCCATGTCCCCCGATCCCGGAAGGGATTCCAGCTGTGGGACAGGGCCACCCGCCTGCCGTTGTGGACCAGCTCGATCTCGCCACCCACGCTCACCGGGATTCGCACCTCGAACTGGTCCGACCCGGAGCGGAGGGCGGTCGAAATCGCCTCCACGGAGTCGCCGACCGTGAGGCGGGCCTCAAGGCCGAGGTCGACGACCTCGTTCTCGGCCGGCAGGGTGTTGCCGTTGTAGGCGTAGAAATCGCGGACCGGAGCGTACCGATGATGCGCGGGGTCGACGTGTCGGTAGATGATCCAGTCGCCGGGCCCCGCATTCGGCTCGGCCTTATGAACGAATCCCTGATCGCCTCGAACCCATCCGGTGCGTCTCGAGAGGTAGCCCCATCCGGAACGGAAGAGCCAGCGGGGCAAATGGCCCGAGTCCTTCGGCTCGAAGCGGCTGTCGTGGACCAGGATCCGCGTCGCCCGCTGTTCCTCCAGCGTCTTCCGGGCGATCACGCCATCAACAAAGACGTCGCCGTCCCGGATGCGGATCGATTCCCCCGGCAGCCCGACGACCCGCTTGACGTACGCGTGGGAAGGCTCGCCCGGATAGTGGAAGACGGCCACCTCCCAGCGCTTCGGCCGCCGGAATTCGTAGAGGAACTTCTGGACCAGCACCCGATCGCCGCCGCACTCGACGGCTGGCAGACGATCCAAGTCGCCCTGGCCGCAATTCGGGCAGACGGCCTGTCCCGTGCGCCCCTCCTCGTCGATGCCCACGGGGAAGACGAATCGACAGGAGGGACAGCTCAACTCGCGATGCCAGCCGAGCAGGGTGGGGGCCATCGAGCCGGTCGGCACGACGTAGGCCTCCGCCGAGAACGTCCGCGCCACGATCACGCAGAGGCTGAGCAGGACGAGCAATTCGACCGTCTGACGCACCAACCCCATTGCGGGCCTTTCGGTCCGGCTGTCGCGGCCATCGAGGGTGCAGGGCGTGGTCATGATGTCCCGATTCTGGAGGGTCGGCGGTGCCCCATCCACGAATTCGCCGCTCGTTTTTCGGCCCCGGCCGGCAATTCTCGGAGGGCTTCGACTCGATCAATCATCGCTATCATCCAACACGGAGAGGAAGGCGTCTTGCGAGATCTCGACGTTCCCTACCTGTTTCATACGCTTCTTCCCCTCCTTTTGCTTTTCGAGGAGCTTCCGTTTTCGGGAAATATCCCCGCCGTAACACTTGGCGGTGACATTTTTCCGGAGGGCGGAGATCGTCTCGCGGGCGATGACCCGGCTGCCGATCGCCGCCTGGATGGCCACTTCGAACTGGTGCCGATCGATCTCGCCCTTGAGCTTGCGGACGAGCTTCCGACCGCGACGATCGGCATGGGCCCGGTGGACGATGCACGAAAGGGCGTCGACCCGCTGGCCCGCGACCAGGATGTCCAGCCGGGCCAGGTCGCCGGCGCGGAAGCCGATCACCTCGTAATCCATCGTGCCGTAACCGCGCGTCGCGCTCTTGAGCTTGTCATAGAGGTCGTAGATCATTTCCGCAAGCGGCAGCTCGTAGCTCAGGATGGCGCGCGTGGTGGACAGGTACTCGGTCTTGAGGAACACGCCGCGGCGATCCTCGCACAACTGCATGATGGCGCCGATGTTTTCGGTCGGGATGATGAAGTTCAGGCGTGCGATCGGCTCGCGGAATTCCTCGATGTCGCCGGCATCGGGGATTCGGGTGGGGTTGGAGATATGCATGATCTCACCCTGGCGAGAAACGATCTCGTAGGTCACGTTGGGCGCCGTCTGGACCAGGGAGAGGTTGCTCTCGCGCTCGAGCCTCTGCTGGACGATCTCCATGTGGAGCATTCCCAGGAAGCCGCAACGGAAGCCGAAGCCGAGCGCATCGGACGTCTCCGGTTCGAAGGAGAAGCTAGAGTCATTAAGCGCCAATTTCTGCAAGGCTGTCCTCAAGTCGTCGAATTGGTTGTTCGTGGCCGGGAACAGGCCGCAGAAAACGACGGGCACCGGCTCCTGGTAGCCGGGCAGGGAGACCTGAGCCGGGCCGGGGACCTGGGTGATCGTGTCGCCGATGTGAACGTCGGACAGGCGCTTGATATTCGCGACCACATAACCGACCTGGCCGACGCCCAGCTCTTCGCAAGCGACCTCGCGGGGCCGGAACCGGCCGAGGCCGATCACCTCGAACTCGGTGCCGTCGGCCATGAGGCGGATCTTCTGTCCGACCCGAAGAATCCCGTCCACGACCCGAACGTAGGTCACCACCCCCTGATAGTCGTCGAACTTCGAGTCGAATATCAGCGCGCGGAGCGGTGCCTTGGGATCGCCCGCGGGGGGCGGGACCCGCTCGATGATCGCACGAAAGACGTCCGGGACGCCTAGCCCGGTCTTGGCGCTGACGGCCAGCACCTCGGCGGGATCGATCCCCAGGCTGGTCATGATCTCTTCCTTGACGGCCTCGGGGCGGGCGGCTTGCATGTCGATCTTGTTCAAGACCGGGACGATCGTCAGGTCGTTGCCGATGGCCAGGAAGGCGTTGGCCACGGTCTGGGCCTGGACGCCCTGGGTGGCGTTGACCAGCAGGATCGCACCTTCGCAGGCCGCCAGACTTCGCGAGACCTCGTAATGGAAGTTGACGTGACCCGGCGTGTCGATCAGGTTCAATTCGTAGACCTGTCCGTCCATCGTGTAATTGATCGCGACGGCACGAGCCTTGATGGTGATCCCTCGCTCACGTTCCAGATCCATGTCGTCAAGCAATTGCTCGCGGAACTCGCGCTGGGTGATCGCCCCGGATTGCAGGAGGAGCTGATCCGCCAGCGTGCTCTTGCCGTGATCGATATGCGCGACGATCGAGAAGTTGCGGATGAACCGAGGATCGAGAACCATGGTCGAGTCCAGCGCCCTTTGGTCGGCCATTACGGCCTGATGAGTGGATTCCGTACGCGTAGGTTAGGCAGCAGTTCCAGGTTGGACGTCGATGGAGCAAGGCCGTCTGATTACCGTCGAGCCGAGGAGAAACGGACGGATGGGCTGAGTTGGCGAGTCCAAAGGCCGATCGGGGCATGTTCAAGGCCGGTGATCCCTAACCCACAGCGAGATCAGGCCGTGGGAAGTCAATCTTCAACCACGTCGGGATCGTCGACGTGCTCCCCACAGATTGCATGTATTATATTGGACCCGGTCAATGACGAGAAGACGTGTTGTGGCAGGCGATCGGGTCAAGGGACGGATTCCCGGGCCAACGGGAGATCCGTCGGGAGGACATCATCATCGGATATCCGGAAGCCTTACTGTACCCATTGTCACTAGAATTGGCTTCGTTTTCGTTGTTTTTCTTGATCATACACACCTTCCCCAATCATCAAGTCCGTAATGTCTTACCCATATCGCCCATTCGTGGCTTCGTTTTCGTATTTTTCATCCGCAATCACGCCGTCAAAGAAACTGGAACAGCCCAGCAAACACGAACTCAAGCTAGCACGCATCACGACTATCTTTGATGATCCATCACCGCCATTTCCGGGAATTGCCGTCACCGCTCGCATGCACCCTGTTGGTTGGAATTTCATCATCGACATCGACGCGCGTGAATCACGATGGTCCTAACTTATAGAAATAGAATGCCGCGGGTTTTCCGTGGTATGAACGCGATCTGGAATTTCCCGACGGTGAGACCAAGGGATCGAGCCCGAATTTCGTCCGCGGCAAGCTCGATGTCTCGACGAATTCGGGCATCCGCAGCCCGAGCGTGGCGGGCAATGACGAAATCGTGGTTAATATCGGCAAGAACTTCAGGGGTGCCCGCAAGATGTTGAGCTCGGCGGAAAGACGCGAGCTGGCACCGAAACCCAGAGGCGAAGAAAGGGGGAGAGCCGTCATTGGCGCGGTTTGCTCGGAGCTGTTTGGCATCTTGAGAACGGTCTGTCGTGGTGGAGACATGTCAAAGCCCGGCCGTTAACTTCGGGCTATGAGAGAGCGGAGCCGTCTGATTCGCTTGTAGATCAGGACGGTGTCGGAACCGTCCCGGGTTGACGTGAAAGACCGAGGGCGTCCCTCAGTCCCCATGCAGATCTTGAGCTTGTCGCCTTTCAGTTCGTAGATGCAACGGATGGTCGTCTTCCCCTTTGGTCCGCCGAGAAGCGGCGGAAAGATGGAGTCACTGGTCAGGTCCATCTGCATCGAAAACCGGGCCGGATTGAGTTTGAAGTCAGTCCACTGGGGCGATTTCGTCTCGCCATCGAACTCGACGTGAAGGGTAAGCTGCTTCGCCGTCGCGACGGCAACGCCCCGCACTCGTGACCGGTAAGCCGGGTACGGGCAGTAACGGATCTGAAAACCGACATGGCGGAAGCCGGAAGACGACGTGTCGCATAAGTCTCGAGTTCTGCAACGCCAACACCAGCCCAAGATTTCGCGGGTTTCCTGGGTCGCAAAACGTTCGCATTTTGCAATATGATTTGCGTCGAGGTGCCGACGAAAGCTCGATGGATCAGGGAGCCGTACGAGCCCTATGTCGGTTTTCAGTCCCGTTACTGGCCGTACTACTTCTTGGTACTGTGCCAATTATTAGCGATGACATTAAATTGGATTTTAACTCGGGTATTCTTCATGTAGTCGATGAGCTCCAAAGTCTGTTTGTCACCAATTGGTCTGCCACGTTTCACGGTCCACTCGATCAGGTCGTCGAAATAAGTCCGGAAACCCAGGTCATCGTCGAATCTCACTGTGACGCCGGTCCCACTCCCCGGGATGTCCGTGGCAGCCCTCATCCACGGGTCGCAAATGACGACTTCCTGCGAGAAACTCCAATCCCAGGGTATGTTGGGATAAGTAATGTGTTCAGTCGTGCCGTATCCGCCTCGCCAACTCTTCCCCAACACCAAGAAACAGTGCGTACATGCTATACAATTCGTATCAATATCAATATAATCAAGGAATTTCTTTTCATTGATAGACCATGTTTCATAATTTCTTCTCGTTGTTCTTTCAAATTTCGGCGCAATGCCCTGCAGCACCGCGAAATCGAGCTCCTTACGGTAAGTGTCTTTCACATGATCAAAAGCAGCTTGGGCCATTTCGCCGCAATTGCCGAAGCCGCTGGTCTCCGACGTACCGACTCCCAACCTAGCTAGCAGTTTCTGGGTCATTCGTTCGTTGGTGATGTCCTCGGCGGGTTTCTGCAGCTTCTGCCTTCTGGCTTCGCGTAATTTTCTCGCATCTTCGACATTAACGACGCTCATTTTCGAAAGAGTCCTCTGCTTCTCGACTTCAGCGTAGTACTCCTTGAACTTCTGCTCTTCGGTCGGGTCCCGTGGTATCCAGGTTGAGGTCCAATGGATCTTACTCCGTACATACTGGCGTGCTTCATCGCTGATCTTTACGAGTTCGCCAATATTCACGACCGTCTCCCTCGGAAATCGGTGATGGTTCGGTTTTTCGTCAGGGGCGGCGACACGGCCGCCCACGCACACCGGCTCAAGCTGCTCCTCGGGTAGATTAACGCAAGCGCGATCGAATCCACAACCCTGCGCCGGGAATGCAACAAGCCGAACAGACGGGACGGGGGTCAACGCTGCCTGTCCTACTCATTCCAATGCTGTTATTATAATTTGTTGAATTTCGTTACGTTGACCCGATTCAAGGGTTACCATCGTCGGTGAAACGACTCATCGCCGGATTCTTTGATCCACCGGCCTGGGCCAGCCGCATCACCGCGTGATCCAATCGTGCGTCCTGCCCCCCCTCCGCACTTTTTCGTTGTCTGGTACTCCCGGTCGTTTATAGTCGGATGCTTTGGGTTATCCGAAGCAAGAGCTTGGCACGCTCACGCGGGCGTGCCTGATGGCGTGAAAGGAGCCGATCATCGGATGCGACCATGACGGAACGATCTCGACATTCCCGATCCTAAGACCTGGCGACGATGATGACCTGCCCGCCCCGTGCGATCCTGGCCTTGCCAGCGAGCATCACGCTGGTCCCTCCCGAGGCGCCGTAATCGACCACGAGGTCGACCGGCTGCACGGCGGACGCCCCGGCCGGGTGGGCGATCCGAGCCATGGTCCGGTCGAATGACCTGGAAAGGTCGATCTTGAATCCGACGACGTGCTTGTCCTTTCCCTTGCCGGCGGTGAGCGTCTCCTCGGTCGCGATCCGGACCGACCGCGTCGACGCGAGAACCGCCGGGCCCTTGGGGGTCGCGGTCTGCCTGGGGACATGGGCGATGAGCGCGTACCTGGGGCCGTCGGCGAGCCTCTTCAGCGTGAGCCCGGATTCGGTGTCGACGCCATCCCGGGTGGTGACGTCGAGGATGCCGCCGCCGGAACTGCCGGGCAGGGCGAGCGTGATCGTGCCGCTCGGACCGCTGTTGGCTTGCCCCGCACTCCCGGCGAGAGTCAGGGTGAAGCCGAAGGGCGTCCCGGGCGTGGCGGAAGTGAGCGGTTCGCTGGGAGGGGAGACGATGTTGGGGTGCGTGGTCGGCCCGGTCGACGCGGAACCGATCGTCTGCGGGTCGAACACGCCGATCTGATCCGCATTTGACAGGGTGATCCAGATGTTGCCATCGGGTCCCGCCGTGATCCCCCCGGGGCCTCCGATCCCGTTGAGTCCCGGTTGGGCGAGCGGCACGTGGTACTGGGTGACGGCATCGGTCGTCGGATTGATCGACCCGACGTTGTCGCCGTTGAAGTAGCCGAACCAGAGGTTGCCGTCGGGACCGGCCGTGATGACACCGCTTTCGAGTATAGTCCCGGCGGTTTCGGTCGGGATCGGGAACTGGGTGATGGCGTCGGTGGTCGGGTTGATCGTCCCGATCGCGCCGGATTCGATGAACCAGAGGTTGCCGTCTGGCCCGGCCGTGATGGCCGAGGGGGACGATTCGGCGGTCGGGATGGCGAACTCGGTGATGGCGCCCGTGGTCGGATCGATCATCCCGATCTTGTTCCCGACCTGCTCGGTGAACCAGAGGTTTCCGTCCGGGCCGGTCGTGATACTGTCGAGCCAAGAATTGGCGGTCGGTACGGGGAATTCGGTGATGGCGCCGGTGGTGGGATTGATCATCCCGACCTGATTGGCCGCCTTCTCGATGAACCAGAGGTTTCCGTGGGGACCGGCCGTGATGTCCTCGAGGCCGGCATTGGCGGTGGGGACGGTGTACACGGTGATCGCGTCCGTCGCCGGATCGATCTTACCGATCGTGTTGCCGTCATAGTCCGCGAACCAGATGTTGCCATCGGGCCCCGCTGTGATGGAAACGTGATCGGCGCCCTCGAAGCCGACGCTGCTCGGCAACGGGATCTCGGTGACGACGCGGGTCGTCGGATTGAGCACGCCGATGGCACCATTGCCCACCGACTGGGTGAACCAGATGTTCCCGTCGGGCCCCGTCGTGATCGCCCACGGAATGACTTGGGCCTTCGAGGCGGGGAACACGTCGATGCCCGAGAGCAATCGGCGCGGCTCCAGATCCTCCAGGATAGGCCGCCGGCGCCGGCGCCGGACCTCCGCCGATTTCTGGCGGGTCCGCGGCGACCGGGTTGTCAGGACGGTCCAGGGTTGTTCGAGCCGTTTCATCATGATGAGTCCCTTCGGGGCCATGTCCGGAAGCGATTTGTCCTTTCTAATCCATTATGTCGAAATCTGGAAGGTATCTCGGTCATCCGAGCCCGGCTTTCTCCCTCTGGCGTCAGGATTCGTCACGGCCTCGATGCTCACCACCCGGAGGATGACTCGGTGAGACCACGGACGGATTCGTCCGCGGTCGGCGCGTTGTCGGTGTAGCTTCGGAGGAACCCGGCGATCTGTTCCGGCGGCATGGCTTGACTGATGAGATAGCCCTGGATCGTGTCGCAGCCCTTCGCCGCCAGCCTGGACCGCTGCTCGACCGTCTCAACCCCCTCCGCGACGACTCGCATGCTGAGTGCATGGCCGATGCCGATGACCGCCCGGACGATGGCCGCATCCTTCGAGCTCGTGACGAGGCCCTGGACGAATGCCTTGTCGATCTTGAGCCGATCGAAGGGGAAATGGGTGAGGTAGCTGAGCGAGGAGTAGCCGGTCCCGAAGTCATCGAGGCTGAGCTCGACGCCGAGCCGGCTCAGGCGCTGGAGGATCTCCGCGGTGGCCGGGATATCGGAGGCCAGCAAGCTCTCGGTCACCTCCAGCCCGAGGCTGTTGGGCGGGAGGCTGTTCTCGGCGAGGACCTGGCTCACGGCGGAGATCATGTCATCGCGCTTGAACTGCGAGGTGGAGACGTTCACGTGGATGCGAAGCGGGGGCAGACCGGCTTCCTGCCAGGCACGTCGCTGCGCACCCGCCTGCGACAAGACCCAGCGACCCAGGGGGACGATCAAGCCGCTGTCCTCGGCGATCGGGATGAACTGCGAGGGCATGATCCAACCGCGCCGGGGATGGTGCCAGCGCAAGAGGGCTTCGACGTCGGTGATCCGACCGTCCTCCAGCTCCAGGAGAGGCTGGTAGTGCAGGACGAATTCCTGGCCCGCCAGCGCGGCCCTCAGGGAATTCTCCAGGGACATCCTCTCTTCGACCGCGGCGTTCATCTCGCGGGAGTAGAACTGGAAGGTGTTGCGTCCTTCGGACTTGGCCCGGTACATGGCGAGATCGGCATTCTTCACGAACTGTTCGGTGCTGGCATCGTCGGCGGGGAAGACCATGATTCCGATGCTCGCGGTGGTGTGGACTTCCCGCCCGTCCAGGACCATGGGCGTCTCCAGCTCGCCGAGGATGCGACGGGCCAATCGGGCCGCCCCGTCGGTCCCCTCCGGCTCGGTCTGGACGATCGCGAATTCGTCGCCCCCCAGTCGGGCTACCAGGTCGGTCTCGCGCGTGCAGCCGCGTAAGCGGTCGGCGACGATCTTCAGGAGCGAATCCCCCGCATCATGCCCGAGGGTGTCGTTGACGACCTTGAAGCGGTCGAGGTCGAGGAGATGGAGGGCCAGCGTGCGACCCCGTCGCCTCGCCTGTTCCAGGCTGCGGGCCAGGAAGTCCTGGAAGATGACTCGGTTGGCGAGGCCGGTCAGGGTATCGTGATGCGCCAGGTACTCGATCCGCAACTCCGATTCCTTGCGTGCCGTGATGTCCTCCTGGATCGTCACGAAGTGAGTGATCACGCCATCGGGGTCGCGCAAAGGCCGGATGGACTGCTCGACGGTGAAGGAATGGCCGTCCTGATGGCGCTGGACGAGTTCTCCTCGCCACGTTTCGACGGCCGGTGTTTGCTCGCGAATGGTCTGGCGAAGCCAGTTCCCGGGTCCACCTTCCGACAGGAAAGTGGGCGTCCGGCCGAGGATCTCTTCCGGGGAAGAGCCGCTGAGTCGGCAGAAGCTCTCGTTGGCCCATTCGATCCGGCCCTGTCGGTCGGCGATGATGATTGCGTTGGGGGCCGAGTGCAGGGCGACGCCCTGGAGGCGCAGGCGGCTGAGATCCTGGGCGCGTCCGAAAGCCACACTCATGCGAGTCGCAATCTCGCCGAGTTGACGACGGATCGCGTCGTCGAAAGCGTTCACACGCGCCGAATTCACCGACAGCGAGCCGATGACCTTCCCCTTGCAAGAGAGGGGGATGACCATCGTGCTGCGAAGAGAGAGGTGGTGGGCCCATTCCCGGAATCGTCGGCCGTGCGGGTCGTCCCAATCCGATAACTGGATCTGTCCGCTCCGGATCGCTCGTCCCGTGGGACCCCGTCCGCCGTCCTGGCTCTCGTCCCATCGCGGCGCCTGGGTCTGGAGGAAATCGCCGAGGGCTCCGCCGTGCGCGGGGATTCGGACGGAACCGTCGGCCTCCTTGACGCCGAACCAGACCAGACTCAGCCCGAAAATCTCGGCGAGGCGTCCGCAGATGTAGCCCATGATCGCATCGACATCCTGCCCGTCGAGGATCCGCAGATCGACCTGGTGGAGGAGCTCGGTGCAGGCCTGCTCCCGCCTGAGGGCCGTGATGTCATTCTTGATCGCCAGGAAGTGGGTGATCCGCCCCTCGGGGTCGCGCACGCCGCTGATCGTGGCCGACTCCCAGTAGAGCTCGCCGCTCTTCTTGCGGTTGCACAGCTCACCCTTCCACTCCCCGCCCCTGGCGATGGTCTCCCAGAGCTCGCGGTAGAACTCGGGCGGGTGGACGCCCGACTTGAGGACGCGGGGGTTGTGCCCGATCACCTCGTCGGCTCGATAGCCCGTGACTTCGGTGAATGTGGGATTGATGAACTCGATGTTGCCCTGAGAGTCGGTGATGACGACCGTGCTCGTGCTCTGCTCGACGGCGCGCGACAGCTTGCGAATCTGCTCCTCGGCCCGCTCGCGGTCGGTGACGTCGCGAGAGTTGACCACGAGGACCAGCTTCGGCTCTTCCCAGGCGCGGACGTGGCCCACCGACTCCAGGACGATGTAGGATCCATCGCGGCGGCGGAAGCGGTAGCGAACCATGACGGGCTTGACCGGATTCTCCAGGCTGGCCCGCACGGCCTCGACGACCCTTCCCGCATCCTCGGGGTGGATGAGTTCGAAGGCGGATCGGCCGATCATCTCCGCGGCCGTGAAGCCGATGTACCGCTCGACCGACGGACTTTCGTAGTGAATGATCCCCTCGGGATCGATGACGGTGATCAGGTCCGGTGCGTTCTCGATGAGCGATCGGAAGTGGGCTTCGCTCCGGCGGAGGGCCTCCTCGGCGCGTCGGCGATCGGTGATGTCCCGGAGGGCGAGGATCGCCCCGACGATCCGGCCGGAATCGTCGCGGAGGGGATTGCCGACCGCCTCGACCGGGATATAGGCCCCTTCGAACGTTCGAACTCGGAACTCCAGCCGCTCGGCCACGCCACCGTCCAGCACCGCGCGGATGAAGGCGCGGCCGGCCGGCCGGTCTTCGTCATGGACGAACTCCCCGGGTTTATGGCCCAGGACCGCCTCGGCCGGGCGCCCGAACGTGGAGACCATCGACGAGCTGAGGTACTGGATCACTCCCTCGTGATCGATCTGGACGACCATGTCCAGCATGCTGGCGGTGATCTGCTGGAGGCGTGCTTCGCTTTCCCTGCGCGCCCGCTCCGCGGCCTCGCAATTGAAGTGGGCCGTGAGTTCCTCGGCCACGATCTGGATGAGGGCGCGATCCTCCGTGAGGAGGGATCCTCGCGGCCGGGATCCGGACCTCAGATCGACGATCTCGATCATTCCCCGCTTACCGGTTGCCGTGGTGAATTCGGTCGCCAACCCACCACGGCCTTTCTTGAAGCCCCGCGTGGATGATTCATGCCCGTCGAAAGCGACGCGGACGGCAAAAAAGTCCGGCTGCCCGAAGGCGGAGGCCACCAGGTCGGCGACCCGGCCGAGCAACTCGCGTCTCGCCGGGCGCTCGACCACCAGGACTTGCGAGATCATCGACAGGACGGAGAGGGAATCCCTCCGATCCGACTCCTCGGGCTTGCCGGCCGCGTGTTGATCGTGCAGCGTCGTGCCAGAAAAATGGGCACAGGAGAGGCTTACGCCGTTGCCCTTATGACCATCGCACCGGCGAAGGGTGCATCGATGCTCGCCTTGAGGCTCGGCCAAGATTAACGGGTTATGCTTCTTCACCTTCGCCCCACTCTGTCAGTCCCATACCGAACCCCGACCGCCGTCGAGCGCCGGCCGCCTACCGGGACGCGAGCGATTGATCCGCCATCTACTAAACAAATGTCAATTCTCAAGCGAAGAACGAGCCTACGCCGTATCCCGCATGGCCCTCTGTCCGTGGGCAGATTCTTCCAACGACTTGCCGGATTCGCCCCGCACCCGAACACGGCGGCAGTACTCCACCTGTGGAGGAAGGATGACGAGGCCAGCTTGACAACGACCCCGACCGTCGTGGGCGGGTCTTTAGAAGTCTAGGTCACTTCGTTCCATCAAGTTTGGTCATGACAAGCCCCCGAAAGGGTGCCCGACCGGCCTCCGGAGCTCGTTCCAGGTTCCGGACCGGAGTCGCCGCTATCGATGAGTTGAGGAGGAGGACCCGGGGCGTCAGACCGGGGAAGTGTGCGAGCGGCACATGATCGATTCCAATGCGACCGGTTCAGCCGGCTTGGTAGGGCGGCGATCAAGTCCGGCCTGCTTCGAGCCGCGCCGATCCTCCTCACGGCGCCGGCCGTGAGCGCCGCGATCACCATCTACCGGAAACGGGCTTCTACCGAAGCCGCCCGGCGATGAAACCGAGAACAAGTCTATTGCGATGTCGAGCCCAGGTGGCGCCTGGCCATCCGCAACAACCGTGAAAGCCCTGGGCCCGCACACGAGACGAGGAACGAGGCGAGCGAGCGATGGAGCCGACGAGTCGCGCTCGCCGGGTACGCCGAATGATGGGGAGCAGGCCGGAACTCGCGTCCGACGATGATCCAGCGTCCTCGCAGATCGGTCCCTCGAATCGAGAGATCCCACAGAGCCACGCCGTCGGAATCCCACCCGACGCAATACGCGACCCCGATCGGCGACGGTGTGTCGCGATCCTTCAAGATGGTGGTGATGCTCGGTACATCGCTGTAGAACGCAGGTCCCTGCACCGGGCCGACGTTGGCGTAGTATGATCCCAAGGCACACTTCTCCCGTCGCCGATGATCTCGATGCGGAGAGGCTCGAGAACAAATGCTGCGAGTTATGGCTAGAAACAACGAATAATTGGACTTTAATTCCTCTGAGCAAATTCGTCAGATCGATGGTAAGTTCGCACTTCTAGTGCCTAAGAGCAAGGTCGTGCTCATCCGCCGCCTCATCGATTCCTTCTCGATGTTTTTTCGCGACGAACGAGAGGCGTTCGGGGTCCACCTACGGCCGGATGTCGGAGGTTCTGCGTCGGCCGTTTCGCCATCATGAGGAGCTTTCGCAATGAGATTGACCTAACATTGCGCTTTCCAGAATGCCCGCTACGGCCGGTCGCGGCGAGTATCGGCTGGATTGCCCGCGGCGGGAACCGGCAACGGATCCGGAATCTTGTCGGATTGCGGGACATCGCCGCGGATCATCCGGGTCGCCGCCCCTGTCAGCCTGAGAAACCAGTCGGAGGGTAGCCCGTCATAGGTGACGAAGTATTTCCTCAACGGGGTCTGGTTGGCCACTTTGTAGATGGCGGTCGCCTCGTTGACCTCGTCGAACATCCCGACGAAGACCATGCGGATTCCCATTTCCCTGAAGGTTGCGAATTGCCGCCAGTAGAAGTCCCCGCCGCGTCGGGCAATCCGGGTCGTTCCCGGCTTGGTTTGGCGAAGGTTGTCCCATGAAAAGCCCGGGAATGCCGTCGGCATGTAATCGATCCCGGACTGCTTCAACTCGGCGAGGTCGCCCTCCCAGACCTCTCGACGCAGCCTGTCCATGCCGGCATTGTCGCGATATCGCCCGGCGTTCCAGGGGCTGATGGCGTCGAACATAGTGTAGACCTTCGTCCAGCCGGGATCCGACCTCGATGCGCCGCGCAACGTCCGCCAGTAAGGATCGACCCCGCCGATCAGGTAGACTCCGCCGTAACGGGGATCGTCCTTGAAGAAGCGGACCAATTCCTCGCCCTGTTGCGGAGTCCATGGGCGATCCTTGAACCCCAGGCCCCACAGCAGTACGACCGGCTTTCCTCGGTGGCGCAGGTAACGCGAATCCTCCCGGATCTTGACCCGGTCGCAGAGGAACTTCCAGTCGTCGATGACGGCCGACGTCGTGGCCCCGCGACCCATCGAAAGGTCGAGCATCATCGCCCAGACCCGGCCCTCGCGATGGCAGCCTTCTCGCACGTTGGCCAGGACGGTGTTGATGTGGCGAGCCCGGGCGGGATCGGTCGTCTCGGAGATGAATCGGCTCAGGAAGACGCCGTCGATCCCATATTGCCTCATCCACCGGGAATGCAGCAACACCGGTCCCTTCCGGAAGGCGCTGTAGAGCCGGGCCGGCGATCCGTCCGGCATTTTGAGGCCCGGAACCTCGCACAGATCCATCGGGTCGTAGTCGGAAATGTCGGGCCACATGTCAACCTCGAACCGCCCGCCGCCGGGCCGTTCGAGCCCTCGCCCCCAATGACCGAAGCCGAAATTCGTCCCGTCGCCCGGCGTGTTGAACCAGCCCTGATAGCCGCAAAGGACCTTGCCGTCGAGCGTGGTCGCGTCAACGTCGTTGCGCGTGGGCCCGTCGTAGGGGCGCAGCCAGGGCTCGTC
Source organism: uncultured Planctomycetota bacterium (assembly GCA_963743925.1). Taxonomy (GTDB): domain Bacteria; phylum Planctomycetota; class Planctomycetia; order Isosphaerales; family Isosphaeraceae; genus CAVZRC01. Next base: position 67,027 of record CAVURY010000002.1, read on the forward strand.
ATCCGGCCCGCGCGGAGCTTCCGCGGGGTGAGCAGCGCCCGTCCACAGGATGGCGAAAATCAGTGAGAATCCGATCACGTCGAATCGCGTTGATCCCGCCGAAGTATTCCGCCCGATTCGCAACATTCGTCAGGATCTCCCTTCATCTACGCGGGGCGGCCGCCGAGCTCTTCGAGCTTGCGATAGAGGGACGAGAGGCCCAGGCCGAGACGGCGGGCGGCTTCTCGCTTGTCGTCGCCACAATCGCGGAGGACGCGCTGGATGTGCTGGCGCTCGTAGTCCCGCAGGGCGGAGCGCAGGTTGTCCCCCGATCCGTCCGGGTCGCTCTCGACGATGAGGCCGGGCGGGAAATCGTCCGGGGTCAGGATGGAGCCCTCGCCGAGGATCACGGCGCGCTCGAGGGCATTGTCCAGCTCCCGGACGTTGCCGGTCCAGGTCGCGGCCATCAGCCCGCGGACGGTCGCGTTGTCGACCCCGTCGAACGCGCTTGCCCAGGTTGCGGACATGCTTGGAGAGCAGGGCCGCGACCAGCTCGGGGATATCCTCGCGACGGTCGCGCAAGGGGGGCAGGTGGATCGTGACCACGTTGAGGCGATAGTACAGGTCGGCGCGGAATCGGTCGGCGGCCACCTCCGCGGTGAGGTCCTTGTTGGTCGCGGTCAAAAGCCGGGCCTGGAACGAGACCGGGCGCGTCGCCCCGACCGGCAGCACCTCCTTGTTCTCGATGGCGCGGAGCATCTTCGCCTGGGTGGACCGCGACAGCTCGCCGATCTCGTCGAGGAAGACGGTGCCCCGCCCGGCCGCGACGAAGAGCCCGGCGTGGTCGCGGTCGGCGCCCGTGTAGGCACCCCGGACGTGCCCGAAGAGCTGGTTCTCCAGCAGGTCGTGCGGGATCGCGGCGCAGTTGATCGCGAGGAAGACGTCGCCGGGTGCGGGACCGGCGGCATGCAGGGCGCGGGCGACCAGCTCCTTGCCGGTGCCCGATTCGCCGGTGATCAGCACGGTGCTCCGCGTCGGCCCGACCTTGCGGATCATCGTCTTCACCGCCTTCATCGGGGCGCTCTCGCCGACGAGGGCCTCGAGGTCGCCGTGGCCGTGGAGCTGGCGGCGGAGCGCCTGGTTCTCCAGGAGCAGCCGGCGATAGCCGATCAGGCGGTCGATCTTGGCGAGCAGGTCGTCGAAGAGGACCGGCTTCATCAGGTAGTCTTGCGCCCCGCGGCGGAAGGCGGCGACCGCGTTCTCGACCGTGGCGTAGGCCGTGATCATGATGAACATCGTGTCCGGCCGGATCCGCAGCGCACGGTTCAACACGACCAGGCCGTCGCCGCCGGGCAGTTGCACGTCGCAGAGGACGACGTCGGGCTCGAACTTCTCGACCAGGGTCACGGCTACGCCCGCCTCGGAGGCCGTCGCCACCTCGTAATGCTCGCCTTGGAGGAACTCCTTGAGCGTGGCGGCGATCACCTCCTCGTCGTCGACGATCAGGACCCGCCCCTTCGGGGCCGGCGACTCTCGCGACGTGGTCATTTCGTTCCGCTTGATCAGCGAGGCCGAGCTCATCGAATATCCTCTCCGACGCCCGCCGGCGCGACGAGCCTGACCGGGGATGGGCGCGGGCCATCGCCGTCCCGCGAGGGATCGGTCGCCGATGGCTCGAGGGCGAGCCGGACGAAGAACGTCGAGCCCTGGCCCAGCTCCGAACGATAGCCGAGCCGACCCGAGAAATCTTCGAGGATCTGCCGGCTGACGAACAAGCCCAGTCCGGTCCCGTGCGGCTTGGTCGTGAAGAAGGGCTGGAAGAGCCGGCAGCGGTCGGCCAGCGAGATCCCCCGCCCATCGTCCTCGACGCTCAGGACGAGGCCGCCGGGCTCGACATGGGCCTCGAGGTGGATTCGCCCCTGGTCCTCGGTCGCGTCGATCGCGTTCAGGACCAGGTTGAGCACGACCTGGGTGAGATAGTCGCGGACGGCCAGGACCGTCGGCAGGTCGGCGGGGACGTCCGTCGTGATCGAGCGCTGCTTGGTCCGCTGATAATACTTGGCGATGCCGAGTGCCTCGTCGACGACCTCGCCGACGCGGACGCGGGTCACGGCCGTCGAGGCGGGCCGCGAGAAATCGACCAGCTCACGAATCGTGCGTTCGATCCGATGCAACTGGCGCCCGGCCAGGTCGAGCTTCTCGGAAGTATAGGGATCTGGACCGCGTCGCTTGAGCATCTGGACCAGCGAGCTGAGCGCGGCCAGGGGGTTGCCGACCTCGTGGGCGATGCCGGCGGCCAGCAATCCGAATGCAGCCATCTTCTCCTGCTGGATCACCCGGGCCTGCGAGGCGCGCAGCGCAACGGTCCGCTCTTCCACCCGACGCTCCAGGTCCTCGCGGGTCCGGGCGAGCTCCGCGTTCAGGTCCGCGAACTCCTCGCCGGCCGCCCGGAGCGAGCCCGCCAGCGACGAGCTCGCCCAGGTCACCCAGGTCATGATCGTCAGCGTCAACAGCAGGCTCGATTCGGACCGGGGAGACATGCCCAGGACCCACGCGAGGCTGAGCAGGCTCAGGCCGTGGAACGCGAGCGTCCACCAGGCGACCTCGGCGCGATTCCGGATCGAGCCGCAGATCAAGGAAAGCAGGTAATACCAGCGGAATGGGCTCTCGAGGCCGGTATCGTGATAGCAGAGCAGCGCGATGAACACGGACTCCATGAGCGAAACGAACAGCGGCCAGCCCTTGAGGAACACTTCTCCCATCCACCAGAAGGCCAGGTCGAGCGCGGCATAGCCGGCCCCGAGCGCCAGGAAGGCCCGGACCGCCCAGGGGTCGTGGAGCCCGGTCCGCGTCTGGACCAGGATGTAGCCCATCACGATGCCGAACCAGCGGAGCTTCACCACGGTCGACTCGGCCGCCAGCTCCCATCGCGACCGCTCGATTCCCGCCACCGTCATCGATCGCTTGCTCCCGCTGACCGGACCGTCCACCGCCCGTCTCGGCCAGGCTGCGCCGGCTCGATGGGCACGATTCATTATAGTCATCCGTCCGCCTCTCGACCGAGATAGGCGTCCAAGAACTTTGCCCGGAAGGGCCTTACGAATGATCGACCGGCCGCAGGTCTTGCTCGTCGGGATCGGAGCTGATATGATTGGCCGAACGAAAACCCGAAGGAGACAACGATCATGGCTACCGATGACGAAATCCTGCTGACTGTCGAGGAGTTCTCCCGCCGGCCCGATCCGGGTTATCCGGAGGAGCTGGTCAAAGGAAGGATCGTCCGGATGTCCATCGCGAGACCTTATCATGGTCTTGTTTGCGGCAACGTCAGCGTCATCGTCGGATCGCACGCGAAGTCCCACCGATCTTGGCTATGTGTTGAGCAAACTCGGGCGTGATCACCGAACGCGGGCCTGACACGGTCCGCGGAGCGGATGTGGCATTTTACAGCTATAACCGCGTTCCCAAAGGTTCGCTCCCCCGCGAGGAATATCTCGACGTCGTTCCTGAGCTCGTCTTCGAGGTGCTCTCGCCCGATGACCGCTGGCCCAAGGTCCTGGCCAAAGTGCTCGAGTACCTCGCTGCGGGCGTCAGCGTCGTTTGCGTGCTCGATCCGAGTCGTCGAAATCTCCACCTCTATGAGGGTGAGGAACCGGTCCGCATCCTGTCGGAGCACGACGAGTTGACCCTTCCCACAATCCTGGGCGAGTTCCGCGTGGCGGTCCGGGAATTCTTTGATTGAGCCGGGAGTGCCGATGACCCCGATCACGAGAAAGTAGGGCCGGCTGTGACGGCCGAGATCGGTGTCGGTGTCTCTACGAATCGGTTCCAGAAGGGGTCGGAAGCCGCTCTGTATGGGTGGGTGCAACCCACCGACTTCCAAGGGTTATGTCGGTGGGTTGCACCCACCCTACAACCGTCAAACCAGGCTTCCGAGACCGACTCTGATCCGGTCGGGCCATGGCACTCATTGGCAGTCGATGGCAACTTTTCGCGAGGTCTCCGACGCCACGGTCGCCGATCCCGGCCCGGCCCCGGGCCGGCCGGCATGCCCTGTTCAGGGGCGAGGATTTCGGAGCGATCGTCTCGTCTCCCATTCCGAAAAATACCGTGCGGAAAGCGAAGCGGTGTCATCGGCCCGAGGGCCGACCTCGGATCATTTCCGCATCATCCCTTACTGATGAGGATGCCACCACTCGGGCAATTCGTGAACGCACCGACTGCGGAATCGAGCGGTTTCCTGTCGTAACTCTTATCGCACGAACGCGATAGGAGATCCGGAAGGATTTTCAATTCGAGCACTCACGGGTCACACAGCCGCTCCTCACGGCGCGCCCGATCGGAAAGCACCTCGTTCGGCCGGTGTTCCTCGACCAACACTTCGGCGGCCGGCGTGCGCGGGAATCCTCGTCCGACCGCCCGTTTCTCACGAAGCGCCGAGATCCTCCGAGCGCCGCCAGTAGACGCCGGCCCAGTCGATCGGCCGGATCGGGTCCTTGATCCCCCTCGCGTCGCGGAAGTCGTGCACCGCCTGACGGCAGCCCGCCACGTTGCCGTAGTCGTCCACGATCACGTAGCCGCCGACCGAGAGCCGGTCGTAGAGGCCCTCCAGCGCCTGGATCGTCGACTCGTACAGGTCGCCGTCGAGCCGGAGCACGGCCAGCCGCTCGATCGGCGCCGTCGGCAGCGTCTCGCGGAACCAGCCGGGGAGGAACCGGACTTGGTCGTCGAGCAGGCCATAGCGGCGGAAGTTGTGCGCACCTGATCCAGCGACACGGCGAGCTGGGCGAACTGATGCAGGCGATCGCCGGCGTCGCGCGGATAGCGGGCGGCGTCCGGCGGCGGCAGCCCGGCGAACGAGTCGGCGACCCAGACCGTGCGGTCGGTGACGCCGTGGGCCTTGAGGATCGCCCGCATGAAGATCGTCGTCCCGCCCCGCCAGGCGCCGGTCTCGATCAGGTCGCCCGGCACGCCGTCGTCCAGGACGCTCGTGACGCAGTCCCGCACGTTGGCCAGCCGCTTCAGGCCGATCATCGTGTGCGCCGCGCCGGCCAGTCCAGGCCCTCGGCGCGGACCGGCTCGTCGAACTCGTCGTAGAGCCAGTCGGTCAGGCATCGCATCATCAGGTCGAGGTACAGATCCGCCGCGCTCTCCATACGGACTCCCAGCCTTCGGCATCGTCGCTCCCGTCAGACCGCGGCCGGGACCGGGACCGGTCTCGCCTCGCCGTTCGACGCGGCGTCCTCGGTCGGGCACGGTTCGCCGGGCCGGGCCAGCACGGTCCAGCCCGCGAGATTGCCGCGGTACTCGAACACCCGCCACTGGCCCGTGGCGGCCAGCTCGGCGATCACCGGGCCGAGGCGAAAACCGGGATGATGCGTGTGGTGAACGGCGATGGCCCGGCAGCGGTTGGCGTATTCCCTCAGCCACTCCGCGCGTCGTCCTCGCACTGCGGGTCGATATCGACATGCAGCAGGTCGATCCGCTCCCAGCGGGCGGCGCACGTCATCGGGTCGGCCTGGATGAACGTGAAGCGCTCATCCGGCACGTCATGCCGCTCCAGCGGGTCGATGCCCCAGACGTGCCCATCGACGGCCGCGCACCCGGCCAGCAGCGCCCGGGTGCTCGCCGCCGAAGCGCACGCCCAGCGCCACGACGACTGTCGCACCCAGCACCTTGACCCAGGCCTCGGCCAGCGCTGCATACGGATCGAAGTCGTCCGTCCCGACCGCGGCACGGTCGTTCGCCGCGAGCCGGGGATAATCCACGGTGCCTGGCTCATTCCGGTCCGGGCTCGCGACGGGCCGGGGTCGCCACTTGCGGCTCGCCCGAGCATGGCCAGTGCCTCGCGGTCGCCGGGGCATTCGGCCAGCACGCTCGCCAGAGCCGCGCCGCCTCGGCGGGGTCGCCGCGCTCGGCGGCCAGCGCCGCCAGGTTGCGCCGGGTCAGGTGGCCGTAGATCCCCATGTCGACGCTGCAGAACTGGTCGGGACGCGTCAGGGTCAGGATCCGCCGCCAGCACTGCTCGGCCTCGGCCGACTCGCCCCGGTGCCGGTGCACGACCGCCTTGCGGAACCACAGCTCGGCGTCCTCGGGATCGAGCGCCAGCCCCTCGGCGCAGGCCCGCAGCGCCGCCGCGCGTATCGCCCAGCATCTGGTGCGACCGGGCGATCAGGGCGAACAGCTTCCGCGTGATCGAGTCGGTCGGCGCCGAGCCGCGCCAGGCTCCGGCGGAGGTAGCCCAGGGCCCCGCGCCAGTCGCTGCCGCTCGATGGCGATCGCGCCGAGGTTGAACAGCACGAACGGGTCGTCGGGCCGCTCCTTCAGCTCTCGCCGGAGGATCCGCGCGTCGCGGTCGAGCTTCCTGGCCGCGCAGGGCGAGGTCGACGTAGCCGGTATGCCGGACGGTCAGGTCGGTCCAGCGCACGGGGATACCGGCCCGCCGCAGCGCCGGCAGGATCTGCTCGTGGACGCGGTAGGTCCAGCGGACGTCGTCGCGGAGCGGGAAGAGCCGGACGTGGTCGACGACCGTCTCGCCGCCGCTGCCGTCGGGGCTGGGGTCGCAGGCGCACCGCACCACGTACGCCGGCCGGGCTCGCCCGGCCGCAGGCCGTCCAGCAGCGCCCGCAGCTTCTCCCGCTCGGCCGGCTCGACCACGTCATCGGCATCGAGCCAGAACGCGTAATCGCCGGTGGCGTGCGCCAGCGCCGCGTTCCGCGCCGCGGCGAAATCGTCGACCCAGGCGAAATCGAACACCTTCGCCCCGAACGCCCGGGCGATCTCCGCGGTCCGGTCGGTGCTGCCGGTATCGACGACGACGATCTCGTCGAAGATCCCCCGCACCGACTCCAGGCAATGCGGCAGGTTATCCTCCTCGTCGCGGACGATCATCGTCAGGCTGAGACCCGGGCCGATCGAACCGGTTTCCGCAGAGACGCAGAGCGCGGGACCGCAGAGCGGCGCGGACGGCGGACGTCGGCCGCGAGATCTGTTCCTCGTCTGCGCCCTTTCCGTTCTGCGCCTCTGCGTCTCTGCGCGAAACTCCGGATCTCCGATCCCACGGCCGCAGCGCAACCCGACGGCCCCGCGGCGTCTCGTGCCCCCACTTGGCGGCGAACCGCCGCGCGTTCTCCTCGAGCAGCGCCTCGGCATCGATCCCGTTGCCGGCGAACGTCCGGCTGCCGAAGTGGTGGACGAACAGGTCATGGGCCACGGCCAGCTCGAACCCGGCCCGACGCGCCCGCTCGGCCAGGTCGTCATCGTCGAAGAACCCCAGGCCGAACCGCTCGTCCAGCCCGCCGATCGGCTCGTACACGGCCCGCTTCATCAGCAGGCAGAACCCCGAGAGCTTGGCCGCGGTGAACCACTGCCCGCGATGCTCGTCGCGCCACCGCCGGGCGAAGCGCGTGCATCTCGTCCAGGTCGCGATAGGGCACGTCCTCGACCAACTGCGGCGGCGTGGCGTAGTTCGACATCGGCCCGACCAGGCCGATCGGCCCGGCCGCAGGTCATTCTGACCCGTGGGCCGGCTGAAGCCGGTACTCGCAACCCGCCCGATTCGCCGTTCCGCCGCTGGAGTCCCGCCTTCAGGCGGCATCGCGTCTCGCTACCGGGGCCGCGTCTCCCGACCCCGACCGCGAGCGGTCAGCGCGATGAGCTGGTCGAGCCAGCCGTCGGTGACGACCGCGTCGTTATTGAGCAGGACCAGGTACTCCCCGCGCGCGGCCTGCAATCCCTGGTTGATCGCCGCGGGGAAGCCCAGGTTCTTGGCGTTGGAGATGACGTGACCGGCACGGCCGCGGCGTCGCGGACGCCGGCCAGGTAGCGGCCGTCCCGTCGGTCGAGCCGTTATCGACGACGATCAGCTCCCAGGGCGGCCGGGTGTGGCGGAAGAGGGCCTGGAGGCAGAGCTGCGGTGAATCCACGCTGATTCCAGCAGGGGACGATGATCGAGGTCAGGCCGGTGTGAGCGGTCGGATTCACGGTGAGGCACTCCCCGAAGGAAAGGCCGTCACGATCGCACGAGACCTGAAGGTCTTGGAGCGCTTTACGCTGGGGTCGAGCGCGAAAAGGGGACAGCACCCGGCCCACTCGCGCCTTGCCCGAGATCCCCAGGACCGTCCGGGGCCGTGAGCCAGTCCCCTTTTCCGGCCCCGTGCGAAAACGAGCGTGAAGCGCGGCAGGCTCTCTGCGAACTTCGTGTCTTCCGTGCCTTTAGTGTCCAATCTCTTCTCGAGGCGAGCGGTGCACCCTCCGCCCGAGCGACCGATGCCTGGTCGTCCGAGTTGCCGAGCAGGAACACCGCCCTTCGCGGTCGAAGACGACGCACGGCGTGGCCACGGGCAGGCGATCGGCCCACTTGCGAGGAAAGACCCGGGCACTGTCGAAGAATGCCTCGGTCAGTCCGACGCTCCGCGAGTTATGGTGGCACAGCGCACCCAGCGCACGGCGGCCAGTCCCCGCTCCCGCGCCTGGAGGCAGAGATCCGCCCCGTAGAGGTGGAACCCGAGCGCCGGGTCGGCCCGGAGCGGCGTGCTGCGCGGCAGGATCAGCAGCAACTCGTCGAGCGTCGCGACCCGCGCGGGGAGCCCGGCACCCTGCTGGAGGAGACGCCCCCGATCGACGACCCAGCCGATCCGTCCGGCCTGGGGAGGCCTCCCAGCGGCACGTCGACCTCGCCGACCCCGTAGACACCCCCGATCCCAACGGGGCCAAACGCCGCTCGGCCTCGCGGATCTGCTGGACCATCCGCCGATCCCAGCCGGGCGGCAGGAAGACATCCTGGTGCACGAGGACGACCCACTCGTGCCGGGCCCGCTCCAGGGCGGCGTTCAGGCCGGCCCCGGCGCTCGGGCCTTCAGAACGCTGATCACCTCGTGCGGCGACTGCGATTCGAGGCACGGCGACGCAAGGAGGTTGCCTTGAAGGATCGCCGTATCCGAGACACACACCACGAACGAGAGCGGCACCGTGTCAGCCCGATCCGAGACGCCACAAGCCGAATGAGGAGGAGCGACCGGAGGAAAACGGGGACTGGCTCCCGGCCGCTCCCGAGCCCCCGCGTTTCCCGCCGCAACCTCGGAGGCCGGGTGCCTGTCCCCATTTTCCGGGCCGGAGTCGAGGCCCGCCGGCGCCGCCAGAGGAAAACGGGGACTGGCTCCCGGCCGCTCCGCAACCCCCGCGTTTCCCGCCGCAACCTCGGAGGCCGGGTGCCTGTCCCCATTTTCCGGGCCGGAGTCGAAGTCCGACACCCCTGCCCGAAACCGGACATCCCGAAAGAACTCGGCATACAGCGGCCGGACCCGATCCGGATGCCAGCGCATGGCTTCCGCGCGGGCCTTGAGGCTCTGCTCCTGATACAACGCCCGATCATCCCACAGCCGGACGATCGTCTCGACCCACGGCTCGACTTCATCGGCCTCTGGCACGATCCGGCCGGTCGGAGTCAATCGATCGGGCAACGGCAGGACGAATCCGCAATCGCCCAGCACCTCGGGGATGCCGCCGCGATCCGAGCCGATCACCGGGATGCCGTTGATCATCGACTCGACCGCGACCAGCGGCTGATTCTCGGGGCAGAGCGAGGGAATCAACGCGATGCGGGTCAGCGCGTAGAACCGCCGGGGATCGATGGTGTTGGGCATCATCTGGACATTGACGAAATCATCCCGCCCCAGGCCCAGCGCGGCCAGATTCTCCCGCGTCCCCCGGCTCTCGACGACCAGGAGCGGGATATCGGGCCGGCGGCGTCCCAGCTCGTGTGCGATCCGGACGAACGCGTAGGCGCCTTTCTCCAGCACCGGATTCACGAACGTGACGAACCGAGGCCGGTGATCCGCCACCCGGACCCGATCCCAGTCGACCGGGTTCGGCAAGACGCGGCAGTCCAGCCCAATCTTGTCGCGGTAGTGCCGGCAGGCGAACTCCGACGCCACGATGCGGTGGTCGACGTTCGTCAGGGGCGTGCCTTCCGATACCCGAGGTTATGGATCGCGAACACGACGGGGATCTCGCGTCGCCTCGCCAGGTCGATCATGCCGACGGTCGCGGGATCTCCGCCGTAGGTTAGCAGGACATCCGGCCGGAGGACCTCCAGATACCTACGGAAGAACTCCAGGAGGCGCCGACCTCCTCCGGCCGGGACGGACTGACGGGTGGAATCCAGCCGCATGACCGTAATCGGTACATCGCCCCGGCGGGTGTATAGGATTCGCGACCGATGCGAGCCACACGCGGAGAATCGGACCTGGTAAGGCTCACGCAAGCCGGCGATGATCTCCTCGAAGCAGACTTCGTGGGGCAGATCGAGCTTGGGCGTGCAGAAGGCGCGGAATTCGAAGCCGAATGTTGTGAGCCCCTGGAGCACATCCAGCGTGGCCACCGAGGCGCCATTGGAGAAATCCACGATGGAATGGGACGAGGCGAAGAGAATCCTCCGTGGGGGCGCGGAGCAACCGACGGAACTCGCGGATCGAGCGATGGACGGGACTTGCCGGGTACTCGTCATATGGGGTCCGACTTCAGGGTCGCCGCGACGACTTCGAGCCCTCTCCAACCCGCATGCAATCTCAAGAATTTCAAGAATTCCTGGTATAAATCGTATTGGCTCGTTGAGATGAGAGCGTCAAACGTTATGGATCGCATACGACTTGATATTGGATCCGAGCCCGGGGCTTGCGGTCATGAGTTGCCCCGCGCGGGGGGAAGGATCTTGAACCCGCGCCGACGGGCTCGCTCCTCTCCTTCGCCCTCCAGGGAGAAGGTGCCCGAAGGGCGGATGAGGGGCGAATTTGTTCGGCTGCCCAATCGCAGACTGAGCCGAGCCACCCCGCTTTCGCACGCAATACCGATCAAAAGACCTCCCGTTCCTCACGGCAGAGATACAAATACTCGGGCCTGCCGCGCCAGATGACCGGCTTCATCTCTCCCGTTTCGGGATCGGGCGAGACTGGCCTGCTCCCTTTATCCCCTTCTTTACTTCCCCCTTCCCTCGTTGACAGGACACCTAAACCACCCAATCCACAATTTCGAATTAGAACTCTTTTGTCCCTTGATCGCCTCGTTCCCTTGTATCTATCCCCATCTCAAACGAACATTCGAGGAGAGAAGTTTCAAACATCTTGCCAATAACCCCCGGGGTTTCTCGATGGGGCCTGCCAACGCAAGCATGGAGAGCGCCTTATGATCGCCGGGGCATTCGACGAGTACCTCACGCCAAATGCTCGCCGCCTCAGGCTGATTTCCCCGCTCCGCGGCCAGCAGTGCCAGGTCTCGCTTTGTAAAGTGCCCGTATATCCCTGGATCCACAAAACTAAACCTCTCAGGGCACCTAAGAGTCAAGATCCGCCGCCAACTCCGCTCGGCCTCTCTCAGCTCTCCCCGGTTCCGGTGGCTCTTGCCTTATGGAACCACAACTCGGCGTCCTCGGGATCGAAGGAGAGTCCCTCGACGCATGATCGTAGAGCCGACTCGGTATCCCCAGCATCAAATGGGCACGTGCGATCAGTGTAAACATCTTGCTGGTCATCCAACCTGCCGACGGCGAGCACTCAAGGCTACGTCGATAATAATCAATGGATACGTGCCAGTCCTGACCGCTCGCAATCATTCCAAGGTGGAAAAGCACGCATGGATCTTCAGGTCGCTGGATAAGCTCCTCGAGCAGAATCCTGTAATCTCGCTCGTTCTTCCTGGCACGCACAGTGAAGTCCATATAGCCCGTGTGACGCACGGTTATATTATCCCATCAATCGGGATATTCGCCCGGAGCAACGCCGGTATAAGCTGCTCGTGCACACGATATGTCCAAGAGATTCCATCTCGGAGAGGGAAAAGTCGAACATGGCTCACAAGAAAGTTCAGGGTATTGCCATCTTGGACCCATTGACAATCGCAGGGTAGCATGTAGGCGCCTTCGTCGCCGATTCGGAGTTGATCGAGGAAAGCTTGGAGCTTGTCCCTCTGAGGCGGGTCAAGCACATCGTCGGCGTCGAGCCAGAATGCATAATCTCCAGTCGCCCTTGCCAAAGCTGCGTTGCGAGCTGCGGCGAAGTCATCAATCCAGACGAAGTCGAACACCTGTGCCCCAAACGATCGGGCAATTTCCACAGTCCGGTTGACGCTGCCGGTATCCACGACAACTATCTCGTCAAAGACCCCACGTACTGACTTTAGGCAATGGGGGAGGTTGGCCTCCTCGTCGCGGACGATCATGGTCAGGCTGACTTTGCAAGCTCGCTCGCCGTCTCGCAGGAGCGGAAGCTCGGAATCTGGAGAGAAAAGCCACTCCTCGTGCGAAATGCTCCTTGGTCCTCCCGCCGAACTCAGCTGATATTCTCTCTGCATTGATCTTTGCATGCTTTGTTCGGGCCTCTGTGATGACTTCTGCTGCAAGAGAATCCGGGACATCTGGCCATGGCCGTTGGTACACGACCGGGCCGCGGGGTATGGTCTGGACACAGTTGGACCTGAAGGGTTGCAGGTTCCGGTTCGGCGTGATGTTAGGGGCGATTCCGTTAGAAGCGAAGAACCGTCCGAAAAGACTATGTACATACAAATCGTGGGCCACAGCCAAAGCAAATCCGGCTCGGCGCGCCCGTTCGGCCAAGTCATTCTCCCACGAACCGAAACCAAGCCGCACATCTAGCCCGCCAACAGCTTCGTACACGGCGCGTCTCATCAATAGGCAAGAGCCAGAGAGTTTCGATAGCGTGAACCACTGGCCACGGTGCTCATCGCGCCAACGCCGAGCGAAAGCTTGAATTTGCTCTATCGTGATACGGCACACGTTCGACGAATTGCGGCGGTGCGGCACGATTCGACATCGGGCCAGTGAGACCAATTATATCGCTCTGTCCAGAGTTTCTCGCAGATGCGCAAAGATTCGTTGCTAGGGGCTCGGCCGGAGAAATGTCGGCCGAAGCTAGTCCCTCTATCGCAATATTGGCAGCATCCCTGTTAACTAACGATGAATCGATCTGAGCCGACGTCAGGGCTATGAGCTGATCGAGCCAACCATCAGTGACTACAATATTTTCGTCTAGGAGAACAAGGTATTCTCCTCTGGCTACCCCCAGTGCCTGGTTTATCGCCGATGGTATGTCTCGGCTTGTTGCGTCCACAATCAGCGTTAAAGGGCTGGTTCCGTCACCTTGCATGGCAGCAGAGTACGGTTTGGCCTGGTGATTTGAGCCGACATTGACGACGATCAGCTCCCAGGGATGTTGGGTATGCCGGATTAGAGCCTGGAGACAGGGATTAGCACGCCTCCATCCATTGAAGCAAGGAATGATGATCGATGTCAGACCTGGGGCTGTAATAGCGTTCATCGTATGCCGCTGTTATTCAAGGAGCTCCGGCATGAAGAAAAGTAGCAATCATTCAGCAAGCGGCTTGGACGAAGCGGAATGCCAGAAAGGCGAAGAAACGCATCGGAACCCGTTGGCTGCGCATCCCGTCTCATTAAGCCGGGTCTGAACAATTTCGAGATCATAGAAGAAGTTGGAAGGATTGGTGCGAGAGGGTTGGATCGGATCAGCACTCCTATGGCGACCCGTGGAGGATGTCCCAGGTCGAGCAAAGGGAGGACCTGCCGGATGTGGTGGTCAATCCGGCGTGGCCGGAGCAAATGGATCTGCGCCCATTGAGCGGAGATTGAAGCATTGTCCAAACATGATCGACCAGCGGACAGAATCGCGTGAACGCCCTCTCCACGCGGAAAACACTGCTGATATGGATCAACTCCGTGGCGTTCAGAATCACACCGAATTCTCCTTTCAGTCTGGGAGAACCACCTATCTGACAAGACCACTCATCGCCCCAAAGATCGCTATGGCGCGTCTAGACTCGCCCCCCCCACGCCGCTGTGCTTCTCAGTTTCGAGAACTTCGCCACGACTGAGGCAATTAATCAGGCGTGAACCAACCTGAGGATTAAGCCGAACAGCCCTGTAGTAATCGGCCATGGCCTTTTCCCAATCGCCCTTCTTGTCCCAGGCGAGTGCGCGATTGGCGTAAGCCAGAACGGACTTAGGCTCCAACCGGATTGCGTGGTCAAGATCGGCAATTGCTTTGTCGTATTCACCCTTGCCGACCCAGACGCCACCGCGATTACTGTAAGCCATGACGAGTTTCGGGTCGAGTCGGATAGCCTCGTTCAAATCAGCAAGTGCCTCATCAAAACGACTCTTGTCGATCCAAATGGCGCCACGCGTCGTGTAGGCAGTAGCATCACGAGGCTCCAGCCGGATAGCTTCGTTGACATCTGCCAAGGCCTTGTCGTGCTGCCGCTTGCTTATCCAGGCACAGCCACGCTTATGGTAAGCGCCGGCGAGGCGAGGCTCCAGCCGGATGGCGTCATTGAGATCAGAGATGGCCTTATCGTATTCCTTCGTGTCGTAAAAGCAGTTTCCACGGTTAAGGTAGGCCCAACCGAGCTGCGGGTCGATTCGAACAGCCTCGTTAAGGTCGTTCAGTGCCTTACAATAGTCCAACTTTGAAGCCCATGCCCCGCCGCGATTGCTATACGCCAGGGCGAATCGCGGGTCGAGCCGGATAGCCTGGTCGAAGTCCGCAATGGCCATGTCAAGCTGTTGCTTTTTTATCCAGGCGCAACCACGTTTGTTGTATGCGCCGGCGAGGCGAGGCTCTAACCGGATAGCATCGGTGAGGTCGGCGATGGCTTTATCGTAATTCTTTGACTCATACCACCAATGGCCTCGACTGGCATAGGAGGAGCCCAAAGAGGGATCGATTCGGATTGCCTCATCAAGGTCGGCGATGGCGTTGGTAAGTCGTGTTGCAGTCCCCACACCTCGCCGCGCGCCGAGTGGGCCCTCGACAGTTCAGGGTTGAGCCGAATAGCTCGGTCGAGTTCCACAATCGCTTTGCGATACTCTTTTTTGAATGTCCAGCTTGGCCACGGCCGATAAGGGCCACGTAGGATCTGTGGTCGAACTGGATAGCCTGGAGAAGTCAGCAAGGGCCTTATCGTACTCCTGCTTCTTAAGGTTGGCGATGCCCCTTATGATGTAGGCACCGGATCCCTTGGGTTCTAGTGCGACGGCCAAGTTCGCGTCTTCCAAGGCACGGTCGAGCTCCTCCTGGTCAAGCCAGACCTGGCTCTCATGATGAGAGGGAACACATCATTCGGATCAGCGTGGATCTGATCTGTGAAGAATGCTGTGGCCTGCTCGACAGGAACGAACTGGGTGGCCTGGCCCCATCCGCTGACCCCGGAGCCCTCGGCTTGGAGCACGAGCGAAGCACCGTCGGCCCGCACGACGCGGTAAATAAAGATCTCCGTACCGCTCCGCAAGACCGGCTGTGTCTCATTAGTCCGGAGCGGGATGTTGTTGAACTTGTTCACGACTCGTCTGCCGGTCCAGTCCTCCACCACCGGCTGAGCAAGGGATTCCGTCCCGCGGCCAACATCAGAGCGAATACCAAGGCCAGACGGCTTAGCCAAGTGCTCTCCGCGACCGTCGTGATCGACAAGGCTTGAGGCATGGTCTCCCTCCCCAGGTTCTACCGTAAGTGCGCTGACATCCGGCCGGACCCCTACTCGGCCGACATGATCCCGACGGTCCCGATCACGGTGACAACTCGTGATGCATGAGAAGCTGCCCCGTTCAGCCTCACGGGTGCCGCTGTCCACCTTACGCTAGCCGTCCACGGTTCGCGGGTATGGCCGCTCCCTCCATTGAATCGCCGCCATCACCATCAAGGTCACCTAGGTCCAAAGAATCTCCTGAACGGTCCCCCTCGTCTCTGACCTGGTCCCTGCTGCCACCAGAACGGGTACAAAGCGCCAACCCAGACGGGTGGGTTGCGAAATCGTCACTACTGCCCCTAGGTAGAGTAGGGTCGAGGTTGCCCCCCGGAGGCGGTTGACCCGAGTCCTGCTCTGGAGTCCCAGGGCCGATGAAATTACCGCTACCAGGTCGTCGTCCAATCCCCACAAATCCACCTGATCCTCCCCCTTCCCCGCCTGACGGCCCTGCAGGTCCGCCTGACGGCCCTGCAGGTTGAGACCAGACTTGAGTTGGTCGGAGGATGTACACTAGCCGCGGAGGCCCAAAGGTAGGTTGGATCCAGGTCGGCCAATATGCCCACACTACAACCCATTCCTTGCCGCTTGGATCGATTATGTCAGTGGGGGCATTCCCAAGATAGTGATAGAATTCGTATCCGCGGCCGCAAATGCCAGCGGATCCTGGGCCGTGAATCGGCCTGCAACGGCGGAGTAATCCCGCGCCCGGTCGTAGTACTGCCCCGTCGCCGGATCGTATTCCATCCCCGCGAACTTGAACCGATCGCCGTTGGCCGCGTTGGTCTCGGTCAGGATGTTGCCGAAGCTGTCGTAGACGATGTGGTCGAGCTCGTTGCCCGACGAGTTGACGATGTCGCGCACCGAGCCCAGGTTGTCGGTCAGGTACCACGCCGTCGTTCCGCCGGAGCTGGTCCGCGCCAGGAGCTCGTCCACCACGGCCCCGTTGACCACGCCGGGGCCAAAGAGATAGCGCTCCGATCAGGCTGCCCCGAGCCGTTGAAGTCGGCGTAGGGATGGCGTCGGCGCTCGTGCCATCGTAGACCGTCCAGGTCTGCGTGCCGCCGTCCTTGACGCCGATCCGCCGGTCCAGGGCATCGTACGTGTAGGTCGCGACGACCGTGCCGCCGACCGTCACCTGGGTCAGGCGATTCCGATAGTCATAGGTATAAGTCGTCGTCGACGTGGGTCGAGTATTGGTCTGGCTGATCAAGTTGCCGGCATTGTCATACGTATAGGTGTAGCCCGGCGAGGCGGTGAGCTCGTTGTCCGTCCCGGTCGTGTAGCCGGTCGAGTTCCGGTTGCCGTTGAGGTCGTAGCTGTACGACTCGGTCCGCGAGCCGCTCACGGCGGTCAGCTCGTTGGCGTTGTCGTAGGTGAAGCTGGCCGTCCCCTCGGCGTCCTTCTCGGAAGTGACGCGGTTGGCGTTGTCGTAGCTGTAGACGTAGGTCGCGAGCGGCGTGTCGTTGAACCCGCCATGCTGGACGCAGGTGGGACTAGTCGAGTGATCGTGACCACCCGGTTCGCCGCGTCGTAGAGATCGTTGTAGACACCGAGTCGCCAGTCCCGCCGACGGTCCGGCGACGTCGGACGTCAGCCGATTGGCCGCCGTCGTAGGTGTACGCGACCTGGGGGCCGGCCGTGCCGCCGTAGGAGGTCGTGATCGTCGTCATCCGCTGGGCGAGGTCGTAGGAATAGGTCGTGATCCCCTGGCTCGACAGGCTGTCGGTCACACTGGTCTCGTCGCCCAGTTGGTCGTAGCCGTAGGTCAGCGTCACCGTCGGCTGGCCGGTTCCCGGGCCGGAGGTCGCGTCGGTTGACAGCCGGCCGTCGTTGTCATAGGTGAACGTCAGGGTCGCGATGGGTCGGCGGCGCCGGTCAGCTCGTTGTCGGCGTCGTAGGTGTAGGTGATCTGCTCGGACGGGGAGGCGCCGACCCAGGTCTCGCCGGTCTGGTCGCCATCGCGCGTTGTACGAATAGGTCGTGCGGCGGCCGTCGCGATCGGTGGTGTCGGTCAGCTCGCCATCCGCATCGTAGACGTAGGTCGCCGTGTGATTGAGCGGGTCGGTCATCGTGGTCATGCGATCATTGGCGTCGTAGGCCCACTGGGTCTTGTTGCCCACGGGGTCGGTCAGGCTGGTCTCGCGGCCGGCGGCGTCGTAGGTGATCGTGGTGGTCCCGCTGATGGCGCTGATCATCGTGGTCGCCCGGTTGAGGGCATCGTAGAGCGTCGTGGTCGTGTGGCCGAGGCCGTCGGTCACCGTCTGCTGATTGCCGGCCGCATCGTATCCGTAGACCGTGGCATGGCCGAGCGGGTCCGTGATCGTCGTCAAGCGATTCCGGGAATCATAAGCATACGATGTTGTGTTGCCGTTCGCATCCTCCACGGCGATCTTGTTGCCGACGCCGTCGTAGGAGTAGGTCGTGATGTGCCCCAGTCCGTCCGTAGTACGCGGTCACGCGATCGTCGGCATCGTAGAGTGTAGCCCGCCGACTGGAATTGGCTGACCTCCCTGGTACTGATCCTGAGCCGTCATCTTGCCCGTGGGCGAGTAGATGTAGGTGGCGACGAAGCCCATCGGGTCGGTCACCGTCGACACCCAGCCCCGAACGGAATAGGTGTAGCTCGTGATCCGGTTCATCGGGTCGGTGACCGTCAGCTTCTCGCCCTCGGCGTCGTAGGTCGATCGTCGTGCGGTTGCCCATCGGGTCGATGTCGACGGTCGGGCGGTTCAGGGCGTCGTAGACGGTCGTCGTGATCCGGCCCAGCGGGTCCTTGACCGAGGTCTGGTTGCCGTCGGCGTCATAGCCGTAGATCGTCTGGTGCCCAGCGGGTCCGTGACGGTCGTCAGCCGGTTCATCGAATCATAGGCATAAGTCGTCGTCCGCGCGGTCTGGCCGGCCGGGGTCGGCGCCTGGTCCTTGGTCAGGTTGCCGTCCGCGTCGTACGTATTGGTCGTCTGGTTGCCGAGCGCGTCGGTCGATCCCGGTCTTGCGGTTCAGGGCATCGTAGCTGTAGGTGGTCGCGTTGCCGCGCCCGTCGGTGAACTGGATCACGTTCCCCTGGGAATTGTAGCCGTAGAGGTTGGTCGTGCCGTCGGGGAAGATGATCGTCGTGCGGCGATCCTGGCTGTCGTACTGGATAGGAGGTCGTGTGATTGTTTGCATCCGTGGTTGTCTGGAGCCGGCCGTTGGACGTGTAGGTCATCGTCGTCAGGTTATTGAGCGGATCCTGGATGACCGTGTTGTTGCCGTGGCCGTCATAGGTGTACGAGGTCGTGTGGCCGTTGGCGTCGGTGTGGGTCAGCGGCTCGGAGTCGGTATTGTAGGTATACTGATCGGTATGGCCGTCGGGGTAGGTGATCGCTCGGTCATATTCCCCAGCGAGTCGTAGTTGTACTGGCTGATCCGGTTGAGCCGGTCGATCGGACGATCGGCAGGCCGTTGGAGTTGAGGTCGTAGGTCGTGACGTTGCCTAGGGCGTCGGTCGTCTGGCCGGTCTGGCCCAGGCCCGTACCAGTCGGGGCGGATCTGGGTAGGTTGCCGTTGGGGTCGGTGTAGTTCGAGGCCGACTCGGCCAGCAGGGTCGCCGGCGGCCGGGCTGCCCGAGGTCCCGCTGTTGGTCCAGCCCTGCTCCTGGTACGACGAGAAACCTGCGTCGTGCTGTCGGGCCGGGTGATCGTGCCCACGCGCTCGGCGCTATCGTAGCTGACGGTCACGGCGTTGCCGTGCGGGTCCTTGACTGGCGTCATCCGGCCGAGCGGAATCGTAGGTGTAGGTCACGTGCGAGCTGTCCGCCTGCTGGACGGCCTCAGGTTGTTGCCCGGAGAACGTGAACGTCGTCAACCGGCCGGCCGGGTCCTGGATCGTGCTCAGATTGCCGCGAGCTGTAGGTGAACGTCGTGACCTTGCTGTAGGGGTCGGTGATCGTGCTGAGCTGGTTCAGCTGTTGTAGGCGTAGGTGGTGTGCAGGCCGTTGAGGTCGATCGTGGCCGTCTCGTAGCCGCTGGAGTTGAAGGTGATCTGGGTGCCGTCGGTCAGCGTGCGGGTGTAGCCGCTCGACGGTCTTGGTCAGCGTCGAGAAGTCGCCGGCCGGGGTGGTGTAGTTGCCGCCGACGCCGGGGCTGCCCGAGAACCAGAGGCTCTCGCCGTTGTCGCCCAGGCTGAGGATCACGCCGCCGCGTGGCCGAGGTGATCTGCTCCAGGCCCTGGAGCGTCCAGCCGTCGCCGAAGGCGCTGGTCGACTGGTTGAGCACCGTCGCCGTGCCGCGTGTAGGTCGAGGTCGTGTTGGTCGACCGCTCGTCGACGACCTGCACCGAATAGCTGTATCGGCCGGTGCTCAGGCTCGTGGCGTTGGCCTGGAGGGCGATCTGCTGGACGTCGCCGGCGATGAACTGGCTCGTGTTGTAGTACCAGGTCGTGCCCGGCCGACGCTGTTGAAGGTCAGGGTCGCGTTGACCCGGTGGGGACGCTCGGCCGCGTCGAGCGTGTGGGGCACGACGATCGATCGGCGAGCGGGTCGGCCGTGAGCGAGTCGTACGTCAGCGCGATGGCCGGGGATATTGGGGTTGTAGCTCGGCAGGTTGATGGAGGTATCCAGGGCGCCCGAGTTGGCGTCGACGCTGACGCCCTGGCTGCCCATGGACGGTGCGCCGGGCTCGACCAGTGTCGGGCGGGAGCGTCGTCGGGCCAGCTGGCGGTGCCGGTGGCAGCGTCACGACGTTCGTGGTGGGCACGACGAAGTAATAGGTCTGGATCTCCTGGTGGCTGTTGCCATCGGTGGCCGTCAGGGTCACGGGGTCGACGGCGGCCGTGGAGTTCGATCCCTGCCAGGTAAAATTGAGGTCGTAGTGCGTGGCGCCGGTGATGCCGGTCGCGGGGGTCAGGCCCGTGGTGGTCCAGCTATACGTTAGGGCGGTCGAGCCTCTGACCTGGGCCATGAGGTTGACGTTGCCGTCGAGGGTGGCGAGCTGGTACTGGCCAGGGAAGAGGACGATGCCGATGTAATCCAGCGTATAGAGCTGGAAGTAGGGGAAGGAAAATGCGGCGAGGCCGCCACTGACGGTGGTCGAGGGCAGCGAGGAGGCGTTCTCGGGGATGGTGAAAGACCCCGTCGTGGACGCGGGGCCGTCGGCGGGCGTAAACGTGCCGGTGGAGGAACCGGAAGGGGGATTCAGGTGCGCGGCGGCGGGGTTGCGCGTGACGACCGGGGCGGGGAAGCTGGGCGTCGGGCTGGCCGGGGCACCACCGGTGAAGATGCCTGGGATGGTCGGTGGCGGGGTGGGCGCCGTGGATGCCGCTGGCCTTGGGGAGTGGCCTTGAACCATGGCCGAGGTGTCGGTAGCGCACCGCTACCCGAACCGCCCCGCGGCGGTAACGCGGCCCCACCGGCGGCTCGGTTGGCTGGCTTCCAGGGCGACGAGATCCCCGTCGATGCGGGTGAGGCCGTCTGGAAGCTGGGATGCAGCGCCGCGGCGAGCGCATCGTCGGCCGGGGCCTGGGCCTTGACCGGGGCGGGTGCGTCCGGGGTGTCCGCCCCACCGCCTCCGCCGCCCCCGGCCGGTCTCGACGCCGGCACGATCGCGAACGGCAGGATGTCGCCGGAACGGCCGAATGCTTGCCCATCCGCCGATTGCCCTGGAGTGGCCGCCCCCGCATCGGGTTGTGCCGATCCCTTTCGGGGCATGACCGCCGCCGTTGCTTTGCATCAGGCTGAGCTGGGCGAAGCTCTGGAAGGCCCCGGTCGCCAGGCTGAACGCGGCGAACGGGGTGACCGTACTCCGCGGCTCCAACTGCTCGAGCTTGGCGACGCTCAGGGCCAGCTTGCGGCGACGACGCTCGGTGAAGCTCAGGCGGGGGCGCGGCATGGTGCGGTCCTTCTTCGGGTCGTTGACGAACGCGGCGTCTGTAAGGAGTCGGACGGCAAGGCAGGGAATCACAGGCCCCGGGTGGGCGGAGTCTCGCCCGGGTCGCAATGTCACACGACGGCGAGTCCGCTCGCTCCGGAGCGGACCGGCTTCATTCGGGGCGCTGATCCTCAGCGCCGCGACGGACGGACCAGAGATCGGCAAACGGTTACAGCGCTTTGCGCTCGGATCGAGCGCGCGGAAAAAGGGGACAGGCACCCGGCCCACTCGCGTATCGCCCGAGATCCCCGGGGCCGTCCCGGGCCGTGAGCCAGTCCCCTTTTTCCGGTCCCGTGCGCAAACCAAGCGTAAAGGACTCTCGTTCGACGGAGTCGTCGGGGTCGGTCGATGTGCGCAGGAATGGTATCGGGGTCGTCGCCGGACGGGCGACGGTCGCGGTTCCAGCCCGAGCAGGCTATGACCCGTACGACCAACAAATTTCGATGATTACTCTCTTATACGAAACAAGAAAAGCAAGAGGGTTCATTTTTTTCACCATTCCTGGCTTCCTGGTCTGCCTCGGATCGACTCATGTCTTAAGGGTTTCGGGGATATTCTGACGGAGGCCCGAAGTCGTTGGTCTCGGCGCGATCGCGATCTCCGCGGTTCGACGGCTCGTTTTTCGAAAAGACCTCTTGAATGCCCGGGCGAATTACTGTACGTTAGTACACGCAAATCTTCGCTGGGCATTCTGACCCAACGGACCTTGTAGAGGGGATTCGCAGTCGCGCTCAGGATCGGTTCAGCGGCCCGGCGTGGGTCGGCTGCGGACCCTTGCGCGCCCATCTCGAGCCAGGGCATTTCTCTCACAGCCGGATTGCGCACCACTTGATGGAGGAACGATCATGGGACTGGCACCTCGGCATGGTTTCGATTCGATGGATCTTTCAGAAACGCGGCGCGTCCGGACGCGGGCCCGGCGACGCCGTGGACGGCGAGCGATGGGCCTCTGGAGGGTGCAGGAGCTCGAGCCGCGGATGTTGCTCTCGACCTTCACGGTGACGGACACCTACGACGATACCAACACGGGTTCGCTCCGATGGGCCATCGGACAGGTCAATTCCGATACCGGTAGCGGCGTGGATACGATCGACTTCAATATCGCGGGAACCGGCCCGTTCGTGATCGCGCCGAGCTCACCATTGCCGACGATCACCCACTCGGTCCTGATCGACGGGTACAGCCAGCCGGGTGCCGTCGCCAACTCGCTGGCGACGGCCGACAACGCGGTCCTCATGATCGCCCTGTATGGATCCGGCGGGAACGGGAACGGCCTGGACATCGCCGCCAGCAGCACCACGGTGCAAGGGCTGGCGATCAGCGACTTCGGCTCCAATGGCATCCAGGTGGAGTCGAGCAGTACCGGCGACCTGATCCAGGGGAACTTCATCGGCACCGACCCAACCGGCAGTTTCCAGGCCGGCAACTACCAGGGCGTGCTGATCTCCGGCGCCACCGGCAACACGGTCGGAGGGACGACACCCGCGGCCCGCAACGTGGTCTCCGGCAACGGCAACCAGGACATCTTCCTGACCAGCGGTTCGTCGGGCAACTTGATCGAGGGCAACTTCGTCGGGCTCACCGCCTCGGGGACCTCGACCCTGTACACCGATGGCAATGGGGTGATCACGAATTACGCATCCGGCAACACCGTCGGCGGGCCGGTGGCCGGCGCCGGCAACGTGATCGCCGGCCTGTCCATCGACGGCATCCAGTTCGGCGGGGGGAGCGGCAACCTGGCGGAGGGGAACCTCGTCGGTACCGATCCCACCGGGACGGTCGCACTCGGGAACGGGCAGGGAGTCGGCATTCGCTACGGCTCGACCGACGACACCATCGGCGGCACGACGACCGGGGCCGGCAATCTGATCTCGGGCAACGGCACCGGCATCCTGCTCCCCGACGGCGATGACGGCAACCTGATCGAGGGGAACCTCATCGGCACCGATCACACGGGGGCGAACGCCTTGCCGAATACCCAGGCGGGCGTCGTGATGGTGAATAGCTCCTCGAACAACACCGTGGGCGGCACCGCCGCGGGCGCGGGCAACATCATCGCCTTCAACGAGAGCACCGGCGTCATCGTCGGCGGCTATTCGAGCGACCAGACCACCGGGGACGCGATCCTGTCGAACTCGATCTACGGCAACGGCGCACTGGGGATCGACCTGGGCGACGACGGGGTGACGCCGAATTCGCCGTACGGTCCTTCCGGCGGTCCCAACAACCACCAGAACTATCCCGTGCTCTCCAACGCCGCGACGTACCAGGGCAACACCTATCTCCTGGGGACGTTCCACAGCGCGGCCAGTACCAGCTTCACGCTCCAGTTCTTCGCCAGCACCCAGGCCGATCCCAGCGGTTACGGGCAGGGCCAGAGCCTGATCGGCACGACGACCGTGACCACCGACGGCGAAGGCAACGCCTCGTTCTCCGCGTCGTTCCCGATCGTGGTCCCATCCGGCCAGTTCGTCAGCGCCACGGCGACCGACCCGACCGGCGACACGTCGGAGTTCGCCCAGGACGTCACGGTCGTTGCGGCCACGTCGCCCGTCGTGGCCGTCAACGACTCCTACAATATCGACAAGAACAACCCGCTGACCGTGTCGGCTCCCGGCGTCCTCGGCAACGATTTCGACCTCAATGGCAACCCGCTCTCGGCCGTCCTGGTGACGACCACCTCGCACGGGATCCTGGCGCTCCAGTCGGATGGCGCGTTCACCTACACCCCGGCGACCAACTTCGTCGGTGCGGATACCTTCACCTACTACGCCACCGACGGGACCAACAACTCGAACGTGGCGACCGTCACGATCGACGTGAACCCCAAGACGTTCACGGTGACGAACACGAATGACAGCGGGCCCGGATCGCTCCGCCAGGCCATGCTCAGCGCCAATAATGCCACCAGCACACCGCCGGACACGATCCTCTTCAAGATCCCGGGCGCCGGGCCGTTCACGATCGCACCGCTCACGCCGCTGCCGACCCTGACTCACGCCACCATCATCGACGGCTACAGTCAGCCCGGCACCCAGAAGAACAGCCTGGCCTATGGCGACAACGCCGTCATCGAGATCCAGTTGAGCGGCGGCAACGTCTCCTCGGCCGACGGCCTGGCCATCGCCGCCGGAGGGAGCACCGTGGATGGCCTCTCGATCACCGGCTTTGCCAATGGCATCCATCTCACGGGGAGCGGCAGCGGCGACCTGATCGACGGGGACTGGCTCGGCGTGACTCCCTCGGGCGGCGGATCGGGCGATTCCGGCAGCGGCGTGTTCCTCGACGGCGTGACGGCCGCGACCATCGGCGGGACTTCGACGGCCGCACGCGACATCATCTCGGCCAGTGGCGCCGGCATCAATGGCAGCAATGCAACAGCCGCCTTGATCCAGGGGGACTTCATCGGCACCGACCCCACGGGCACCTTCTCGCTCGGAAATGGCAATGGCGTCAGCCTGACGGGCTCGCCCTCGGCCACGATCGGCGGCCCGGCCACCGGCGCCGGAAACCTGATCTCGGGAAACTACAGTAACGGCATCCAGCTCAACGATTCGGTGAGTGCCCTGATCGAGCGCAACCTGATCGGCACGAATGTCACCGGCACGGCCGCGCTGGGAAATAGCGGGGCCGGGATCCTCGCGGCGCCCAACCCCGAGTTCACCGCCACCGACGACCTCATCCTCAAGAACGTCATCTCCGCGAACGGAGGCGGGATCGGCTTCACCACATCCACGAACAACGTCATCCAGGGCAACTTCATCGGCACCGACGTCACCGGCACGCATCCCCTGGGCAACGGTGGCGCCGGCATCGGCATGACCGACTCGGGCGACAACACGATCGGCGGGACCGCCTCCGGCGCCGGCAACGTCATCTCCGCAAACGGCATCGGCATCCAGGCCACCTCCGAGATCTTCGGGGACAACCTGATCCAGGGCAACAAGATCGGCACAGACGTCACCGGGACCGTCGCCATGGGAAACGCCACCATCGGCGTCGACACCTTCGACGAGTCGGGCAACACCATCGGCGGCACGACGGCCGCCGCGGCCAACGTCATCTCCGCCAACGGCCAGGACGGGATCAACTTCGGCGACTTCCTGGGCGACAACAACCTGGTGGAGGGCAACTTCATCGGCACCGACATCACCGGGACAAAGGACCTGGGCAACGGCGGACACGGGGTCTACGTGCAGGACTCTAGCAACACGATCGGCGGGACCGTCAAGGGCGCCGGCAACACGATCGCCTACAACGCACTGGCGGGGGTGGCGGTTGTGGACAACTACAACGGGCCGACGACGGGTGTGGAGATCCTGTCGAACTCGATCTTCGCCAACCAGAAGCTGGGGATCGACCTGGGCGACGACGGGGTGACCCCGAATCATCCGGGCGGACCGACTTCGGGACCGAATAACTATCAGAACTATCCCGTCCTGCTAGCGGCCGTCACGTACAACGGGCGGACCTACATCAAGGGGACGCTCAACAGCGCACCGAGTGCCAGCTTCACGGTGCAGTTCTTCTCCAACCCCACGGCCGACCCCAGCGGCTACGGCCAGGGGCAGAGCTATCTCGGCCAGGGGACCGTGACGACCGATGCCACCGGCAATGCGAGCTTCCAGTTCAGCTTCGCGACCGTCGTGTCGTCGGGCCAGGTCATCAGCGCCACGGCGACGGATAGCGGCGGTGACACCTCCGAATTCGCCGCCGATATCCCGGTCGTCGCCAGCAGCCAGTCCATCTATGCCGGCAACGACCAGTACCACGTTGACCTCAACACCACGCTCAGCGTCGCGGCTCCCGGCGTGCAAGCGAATGACCTCGCCACCAACGGCAAGTCGTTCTCGTCGGTCCTCGTGACCGGCCCGGCGGATGGTGTGCTGGCGCTCAACGCCGACGGCTCATTCACCTACACTCCCGACAAGAACTTCGTGGGGACGGACAGCTTCACCTACGACGACGTGCAGGGCTCGACGACCTCCAACGTGGCCACCGTGACGATCATGGTCAACCCCAAGACGTTCACGGTGACGAACACGAACGACAGCGGGCCGGGCTCGCTCCGCCAGGCCATGCTCGACGCCAACAACGCCACCAGCGCCCCGCCCGACACGATCCTCTTCAAGATTCCCGGCACAGGTCCATTCACGATCGCGCCGCTCACACCCCTTCCGACTTTAACCCACGCGACCGTCATCAATGGCTACAGCCAGCCGCATTCCCAGAAGAACAGCCTGACCTACGGCGACAATGCCGTGATCGAGATCCAGCTCAGCGGCGGCAGCGACCCGAGCGCCGACGGCTTGCTGATCTCCGGCGGGGGTAGCACCGTGGAGGGTCTGTCGATCACCGGCTTCACCAACGGAATCCATCTCACCGGCACAGTCGGCGGAGACTTGATCGAGGGGGACTGGATCGGAGTGACGCCGGCCGGCACGGGGTCCGCCAACTCCAACGACGGCGTCTTCCTCGACGGGGCACCGTCCGAGACCGTCGGCGGCACATCGGTCGCCGCGCGCAACATCCTCTCCGCGAACTCCGGCTCGGGAGTATTCGCCGCCAGCGCCGCGGGCGCGATGATCCAGGGGAACTTCATCGGCACCGATACGTCCGGCACCCTCCGGATGGGCAACGGCTACGGCGTCGATTTCTATCAGTCCCCCGGCGCCACGATCGGCGGCGCTTCGGCCTCGGCCGGCAACCTGATCTCGGCCAATTTCAACGACGGCATCCAGCTCAACGACTCGGTGAGTGCCCTGGTGGAACACAATCTGATCGGCACCGATATCACCGGGACGGTGGCCCTGGGCAATTACGGCGCCGGCCTCGATGCGGCACCCAACCCGGAGTTCATTTCCACCAACGATTCCATCCTCAAGAATGTGATCTCCGCCAACGGCGGCGGGATCGGGTTCAGCACGGCAAACGGCAACCTCATCCAGGGGAACCTCATCGGCACCGACATCACCGGCAGCCGCCCGCTCGGCAACAGCGGCAACGGGATCGTGATGGGCGACTCGGGTGACAATACGATCGGCGGGACGGCTTCCGGCGCCGGCAACGTCATCTCGAACAACGGGGGCATCGGCCTCGAGCTCAACTCGCAGATCTTCGGCGACAACCTGATCCAGGGGAACAAGATCGGCACCGACATCACCGGAACGGTCGCGATGGGCAACGCCAGCCTGGGTATCTGGGACGTCGATGAGTTCGACAACACGATCGGCGGCACGACCCAGGCGGCGGCCAACGTGATCTCGGCCAACGGTGATGACGGGATCGAGTTCTTCGACGTGTACTCGAGCGGCAACCTGGTCGAGGGGAACGCCATCGGGACGGACCTGACCGGCACCAGGAACCTGGGCAACGGCGGTTATGGGATCGACGCGCAAGTGTCGAACAACACGATCGGCGGGACCGTCCGCGGGGCGGGCAACACGATCGCCTACAACCACCTGGCGGGCGTGGTGGTGATCGACAGCTACGGCGGGCCGACGACGGGCATCGAGATCCTTTCGAACGCGATCTATGGAAACCAGGGGCTGGGGATCGACCTTGGCGGCGATGGGGTGACCCAGAATCACCAGGGCGGACCGATCCCCGGCCCCAACAATTACCAGAACTTCCCGGTCCTGAACACGGCGGTCAGCAGCGGCGGGAAGGTCGTGATCAAGGGGACCCTGAATAGCGCCGCATCCACGAGTTACGTGGTCCAGTTCTTCGCCAACGTCACGGCCGATCCCAGCGGATACGGTCAGGGCCAGACATACCTCGGCCAGATCACGGTGACGACCGACGCCAATGGCAACGCTTCGTTCACCGCGACCTTCAAGACCGCGGTCCCCGCGGGCCAGTTCATCAGCGCGACGGCCACCGATCACGGCGGCGACACCTCCGAGTTCGGTGCCGACGTCACGGTCACCGGCGGCAACGCGCCGGCGGTCCAGACCGCGGCTCCGACCGGGACTATCGTCGGATCAACGGGGCCGATCGCCCCGCTTCCCGGACCCTCGGGCTCGGCCGGGGCTTCCACCACCTCGAAGGCGAAGATCGTCAGCGATGTGGTCCTGGAAGACCTGGCACGAGACCTGATCATGGTCCGTCAACGGCGCGTGACGTCGCTCGACGGCAGCCAGGGCCTGTCAAAGATGTTCTGATGCCTTTCCTGAACGAATGCCTGCCATCGATCAGGAAGGGCAGAGTTGAACCACGGATTGCATGGATCACACGGATGGGGAGTAGTGGCGAGTGGCCAGTAAGACAAATGCATTCGTGTTACTAGCAACTAGCCACCAGTCACTAGCCACTTACCCGTGTTATCCGTGCAATCCGTGGTTCAGTCTGGAATGAGAAATCCGCGCACCTCGCCTAGAATGCGAACGTGATTTCACTTCAGATTCCAGACCAGCACCGAGGCATCGGCCATGCCGGTGACCAGTTGTTCGCCGTCGGGGGTAAAGGCCAGGGCCCGGGAGCGTAAGGCCGGGGCCTCGATCGTGCCGAGTTCCCGGCCGGTCGCGACCTCGTAGAGGTGAATCTGGCCGGTCTCCCAGCCGGAGGTCGCGGTTAGGGTCTTGCCGTCGGGCGAGAACGCCACCGCCCAGACCTCCGAGCCAGCGACATCGATCCGGCGTAGTTCCTTGCCCGTCTCGCTGTCCAGGAGCTTGATGATTCCGCTCGTCGATCGAGGCCTAATTCCGGTCGTCGATGGCTCCTGACCGATGCGAACCCTCCTCTTGCGCCTACCTACTGGATCTCCTCCAGACCCTGGAGTGGCCAGGATCCGCTCATCCGGCGAGGGAACCAGCAATTGGCCTCCGCTCTTCTCGACACGGAAAAGTTCCTTCCCCGATGGAACGTCGATGCCGTGCAGTCCACCGTAGACTTGTTCCACCAGCAACCTCCTTCCATCGGCCAGGAAGGTTGCCGCATGAGTGAAGCGATTGCCAAATCGCGTGTTTGGGCGATCAGGCAGGGAGAATTGAGGTTGAGCCAATTCCCGGGCTCGGCGTTGCCCGAGATCCCAACTCTGCAGTTTTCCCGAATTGGTGAACATCAGGATCGTCCTGTCGTCATCGAGCAGCCGCAAGGCGAGTGGCGATCCCCTCGAGTCATCCCGGCGAGCCGAGAGGACGATGGGTCCGCCACCATCCCGCAGGTCCCAGACGAATATCTGGTTGAAGATGTTCACGGGCGCGACGAGCCACCTTCCGTCTCTGGAGAGGTCCATCAGCTCCACGCTGCCCGAGTGCTTCAGCACGCGTGTCTGCCGGCCGGTGGCGCGGTCCCAGAGACGAATCGTCCTGTCCTTGCTGGCCGTGATGAGTGTCTTTCCGTCCGGCGTGCAAAGGACGCTGTCCACCGAGTCCGTGTGAGCGTCGGGTACCGAGAATCGATCGCGTCGGCCCTGAATGTCCCAGAAGTGGAGGACGCGGGATCCCGCGCTGACGACGAGGACACGATCGTCCGGGGAGAGCGCGACCGTGCCGAGATTGGCGATATCCATCTTACCTGGGAAGATCGTGCGCCGAGCTGCCAGGTCGAAGACGCCGAGCTGGCCCGTACTTCCGATCCCGGTGAGAGTGCGGCCATCGCGAGAGAAACGGATTTGATCGACGAAAGCATCATGGAAGAGGACTTGCTCGCCCGACTCGACGATCCAGGCCGTGAGATCGGGACCCTGGGTGGCTGCGATCGTGCTCCCGTCCGGCGAAAACATCACGTCTTCGAAGTTCCAACCGCTGTGGCGGATGACCCTCAGCTCCTTCCTGGAATCGACCTCGTAAATCCGGAGTTCACCGCCTTCTTTCACGGGATCGGTTCGCGATTCGAAGGCGATTCGTTTGCCATCGCGCGTGAAGAGGACGCGGATAATCTCGCGTTTGCCCGACTCGAATCGGCAGGTCTCCGCTCCGGTCCAGGCGTCGAGGATTCGAACCGTACCCTCGTCCGAACCGATGGCGAAGAGTTGCCGATCGGGGCAGAGCGCGAAGGGGTCCACGCCGAATCCCTCGACGGCCCACGAGCCCTGATCCACGACGCGACCGGTATCGAGCTCGGTCATGGTGGCATGACGAACGAATCCCCCGCCGGGCTCGAGCGTGATCCCGGTCGCCATGATCAGCTTCCCTTTTTCGGACAGGGCGAAATCCTCCATCGCGTCGACCTCGGGATCGATCCGGCGGATGACCCGGCCCGCGTCGGCATCCCAGACCCGGAGGATGCTGTCTTCACTGTCGGTGACGATGTTCTTGCCGTCGGGCGTGAAGGCGATGCGATAGATGGGCGAATCCTGGCGATATCGCGTCGTCCCCAACCGCACCACGGCGCCGGCCGGCAAGGGGTCGCCGTAGAGGTCTTTCTTGGCCGTGGCCGCCGGATCGGCTTTCTTCGCCGTCGGGGGTTGCCCCGGAAGGGCGGCCTGTGCCGACGGGGTCGGTTCAGCCTCTGGCCGGGGCTCCACGGGTTGTGCGAGGACGGAGTCCGGAAACATCCAGGAAAAGACGCCGATCGCCAGCAAACCGATAGCGACCTGCTTGAGATCGAGCATCGGGTTCATCTTCGAGACCTCCCGGATCTGCCGGCGTCGAGGCACCGGATATCGACTGCGTTCAGCGATGGGCGAACGTCAATATACAAGGTCCCCCCGACACCCGCGAGCGAGGCGCGGGAGAACTGAAGGCCGAATCCCTTGATTTTGCCGTCGAGCCGACATTACGCTCGGCTCCAGACTCAATCCCCGTCACGAGGGAATCCCTCCATGGCCAGGCCGAAGAGACAGAATGCGCGATCGGACCAGCCCCGAGATTCCCGGCCCGTCCGCGAGCTCAAGGAGGATCTCGGGCTCGACGAGGACGAATGGAAGGAATTCTTGCGACACGCACTCAACGGCTTTGCCGATTACGAGAGAGCCCACTTCTTCGAGTCGGACGAACCGTTGCGACTGCGAGTCGCGCCTGCCGAGTGGTTTGAAGATCCCATGCCGCTGGGCTTCGTGACGCTGCGGGTGCTCAAGGAGGGGAATCCTGAGCTGGCTTCTCGGGTCGCCTGGTTCTTCTTGCAATGCTGGGAGGCCGAGCCTTGTAATTTCGAGGGTCCACCGGGGATCGGCGCGTCATGGCTCTACCTCTCGCGACAAGGCGTTGACTCCCCGGTCAACGCGGCGGGGTTGGCCCAGCTCGCCTTTCAAATCCCCGAGGATTTCTTCCAGGGCCTCGCCGAGGATGACCTGATCCCGCTGATCCGACTCATCATCGAGAACCGAAAACCGCTCGAAGCCTGGGACTTGCACGTCTTGTTGGTCGCGATCGATCGGGCGAGGATCCACTCCCGGGCCCCCTTCCGCGTGTTTGACGACCTGATCACCTTCGAGAGGATTCCCCTTGAGACCAGGAAGGAACTCTGCCGGGGGATACTCGAATGTCCCGAAGAGTATCGTCGGATTCAGGAGCGAGTCAAAGCCGTCCAGGACTTTTTTCAGCAGGATGACGGTTCGACATACATCCCACGAAGTTACCTGGACCTACCGTACGGGGGAGCCGGTCGCCGGCACCCGGGCCTGAAGCGACATGCCGTGCGGGCACTGGCGGAGAATCTCGGAGAACCGCTTCAAGAGGTGCTCTCGGAGTTCTTCCTGCAAAATCATGGCGACCAGCAAAGCACCGCTGCGGTCTCGGAAGGCGTGCTCGATCTGATCCGAATCCACGCTGAGGAGCTTGGTCCGGACGTCGTCAAGGGATGGCTTTGCCAGGGTATCCGGAAGGGGAAGGCCTTCGTCAGAGTGGCCTCGTATCGGATCGGTGCCGAACTCTTCGGCCCGGCCTTTGCACGCCCCGCCCTAAAGGATTCGGCCCGGATGGTCCGCGATTGGGCGGCAAAATCACTCTCCAAGGACAAGCCCAGGCGCGGTTCCAAGTCCCCGACATCTCAACATAAACTCGAAGTACCCCCGGAAGAATGATGGGGGCCCGATCAGCAAGCCTCGCCTCCCCGGTGCCATTCAGGAGTTCGGCGAAGCCCAGGCGACTCCTCGCAGCCATCCGCCAGCACCCGAATTTGAAGGGGTATCTCGCGAAGGGATCGCCGCCGGGACACCTCATCATCAAGCCGAGCTCGGATCCCGATAACTTCATCGTGCGTTGTCGCAAGCTCGGATTTACGGTCGTTCCGTCGTGATATGCCTACGGATTCCGCCCCACGTCCCAGACCAGTACCGAGGCATCCGCCATGCCGGTGACCAGTTGGTTGCCGTCGGGGGTAAAAGCCAGGGCCCGGGAGCGTAGGGCCGGGGTCTCGATCGTGCGGAGTTCCCTGCCGGTCGCGACCTCGTAGAGGTGGATCTGTCCGGTCTCCCAGCCGGAGGTCGCGGCCAGGGTCTTGCCGTCGGGCGAGAACGCCACCGCCCAGACCTCCGAGCCAGCGACGGTGATCCGTCGCAACTCCTTGCCGGTATCGCTATCCAGGAGCGTGATGATTCCGCTCGTCGATCGGACCGTAATACCTCCGGTCGTCGATGTCTTCGGTCCGACGCGAGCGGCCCTCGTGAGCCTTCGTGAGTCTTCCCCAGACCCTGCGGTGGCCAGGATCCGCTCATCCGGCGAGGGAACCAAGAAATTGCCTCCGCTCTTTGCGACACGGAAGAGTTCCTTCCCCGATGGAACGTCGATGCCGTGCAGTCCGCTGAAGACATGTTTCGCCAGCAACTTCTTGCCATCGGCCAGGAAGATTGCCGCATAAGTGAAGTGATTCCCCATTCGCTCGTATGGGGGATCAGGAGGGGAGAATTGAGGTTGAGCCACCTCCCGGGCTCGGCGTTGCCCGAGATCCCAACTCGTCAGTATCCCCGAACCGGTGATCATCAGGATCGTGTTGCCGTCATCGAGCATCCGCACGGCGCGTGGCGATGCCATCGAGTCATCGCGGCGAGCCGAGAGGACGATCGGTCCGCCACCATCCCGCAGGTCCCAGATGAAGATCTGGTTGAAGACGTTCACGGGCGCGACGAGCCACCTTCCGTCTCGGGAGAGGTCCATCAGCTCCACGCTGCCCGAGTGCTTGAGAACGCGAATCTGCTTGCCCGTGGCGCGGTCCCAGAGGCGAATCGTCCTGTCTTTGCTGGCCGTGATGAGCGTCTTTCCATCTGGCGTGCAAAGGACGCTGACCACCGAATCCGAGTGAGCGTCGGGTACCGAGAATCGATCGCGTCGGCCCTTGATCTCCCAGGAGTGGAGGACGCACGGTCCCGCGTTGGCGACGAGGACACGATCGTCCGGTGAAAGCGCGACCGTGTCGAGATTGGCGACATCCAGCTTACCTGAGATGACCGTACGCCGAGCCGCGAGGTCGAAGACGCGGAGCCTGCCCGTACTTCCGATCCCGGTTAGAGTGCGACCATCGCGGGAGAAACGGATCTGATCGACGAGAGCATCACGAAAAGAGACTGGCTCGCCCGAATCGACGATCCAGGCCGTGAGTTCGAGATTCTGGGCGGCTGCGATCGTGCTCCCGTCCGGCGAAAACATCAGGTCTTCGAAGTTCCAACCGCTCTGGTGGATGACCCTCAGCTCCTTCCTGGAATCGACCTCGTAAATCCGGACCTCGCTGCCTACTTTCTCGGGCCCGGTTCGGGATTCGAAGGCGATTCGTTTGCCATCGCGCGTGAAGAGGACGCGGACAATCTCGCGTTTGCCCGACTCGAATCGGCAAATCTCCGCTCCGTTCCAGGCGTCGAGGATCCGAACGGTGCCCTCGTCCGAACCGATGGCGAAGAGTTGTCGGTCGGGACAGAGCGCGAAGGGGTTGATGCCGAATTCCTCGACGGCCCACGAGCCCTGATCCACGACGCGACCGGTATCGAGCTCGGTCATGGTGACATGCCGGACGTATCCGCCGGGATCGAGCGTGATCCCGGTCGCCATGATCAGCTTCCCTTTTTCGGTCAGGGCGAAATCCTCCATCGCGCCGACCTCGGGATCGATCCGGCGGATGACCCGGCCCTCGTCGGCATCCCAGACCCGGAGGATGCTGTCTTCACCGTCGGTCACGATGTTCTTGCCGTCGGGAGTGTAGGCGATCCGATGGATGGGCGAATCCTGGCGATATCGCGTCGTCCCCAGCCGCAACTCGGCACCGGTCGGCAAGGGGTCGCCGTACAAGTCCCGCTTCGGTGCAGGTGGCGACTTGGCCCTGGACGGCCGGGCACCGGCCTTGAACGATCCGGGCGCTTGGACCCCCGACTGCGATGGGGCCGTTTGCGCGACCAGCGCTCCCGGCAAGCTCGACGAAATGGCGACGACGGCCAGCAACCCAAACGCATCCGCCCGGAGACGGGTCATCAGGGTCATCTGCAAAACCTCCCGGATCGGCGTGGAACAGGAGCACCGAATTTGGCGACATTCCAGTGAAGGGAAAGCCCAGTATAAAAGGTCTCCTCGAGGCGGGCGAGAGTGTTGAGGGAGAACGGCTCGAGGGCCTCCTTCGGATTCGACTCGCCGTATTAAATGGGGGACCGGATCGACTCTTTCGGACGCTCCGCCTCATCGCCCGGATTCGCGCCCGCGCCACTGGCCGCGGGCGTGGCGTAGGGTACATTGAAGTTGGAGCAAGAGAGGGTGCGCGATCATTGCGGAGAAATTGTTCATGCGGTTGACCGTTCGAGCCACCGCCACCTACGAGCTGGCGGCCGAGACGTTCCTGTGCCTGATGGTCGAGCCACCCCTCCAGGGCCCGGCGCATCGAGTGGTCGAGGAACGGCTCTTCACCTCGCCCACGTCCTACGCCGCGATCAGTCGGGACCTCTACGGCAACCCGCGCCGGTACCTCGTGGCCGGCCAGGGCTTGTTCTCGTTCGAGTTCAACGCCACCATCGAGGCGGCCTCGAACAGGCTGGTCCCCCCGGAGTCGGTCCCGGACGCCCCGCAACGGATCCCGGTCGACGCGATGATCTATACCTTGCCCTCGCGATATTGCCAGTCGGATCTGCTCGCCCGGATGGCCCGCGGCGAGTTCGGGAGCCTGCGGCCCGGGGGACGCACGGTCCTGGGCATCGCCGAATGGGTTCGCCAGCGCGTCGAGTATCGCTACGGGACGACCGATGCCTTGACCTCCGCGTTCGACACGGCCACCGAGCGAATCGGCGTCTGTCGGGACTTCGCGCATCTGGTCATCGCGTTCTGCCGGGCCCTCGACATCCCGGCCCGATATGTATCGGGCTATGCCCTGGGGCTCGAGCCGCCGGACTTCCACGGCTTTGTTCAGGTCTACCTGGGCGGGGCCTGGCACAACGTCGACGCCACGTCCGAATCGCCGCGACCGGCGCTGGTCCCGATCGCCGTGGGTCGAGATGCCGCCGACGTCCCCATGCTCACCTTCTGGGGGACGAGCATGCTCGTCGAGCAATCCGTTGCGGTCCAGGAAGTTGCGGACTGACCACCCGGACGACGACTCATCCACATTAAGAGCGGGTAACCGATGGGTCGCTCACTCCCTGGCCGCATTTTCTTGACACTAACCCGACGCGCCAG
This sequence comes from uncultured Planctomycetota bacterium, assembly GCA_963743925.1. Taxonomy (GTDB): domain Bacteria; phylum Planctomycetota; class Planctomycetia; order Isosphaerales; family Isosphaeraceae; genus CAVZRC01. Next base: position 102,987 of record CAVURY010000002.1, read on the forward strand.
CGAGGGTCCGACGGGCATTCCCCTCGCTGGCGCGTCGGGTTGGTGTGGGACTTTGCAATCCGATCGTGATGTGCTCTAGCCGGTGAAAATCGAGACGGAGTCGTTTAGACTGAAGGGAGGCAACGAAACCGCGGAACGCAAATGGTCGGCTTTCGGCCGATCCCGGCCGGCACAGCCGGCCCTACGATGAGGTCCAGGGAGGGTCGCGATCATGTCAACGGCGGAGTCTCGCCCGCATGCACATCCGGGATTCTTCCTGGTCCTGGACGGGCCGGACGGCGGCGGTAAGACCACGCAGGCCGCTCGATTGGCGGACTGGCTCCGCGACCAGAAGCTGGACGTCGTCACCTGCCGCGATCCGGGCGGTACGGGCCTGGGTGACCGGCTCAGGAGAATCCTCCTCGACCGCGATACCGTGGCGATCTCGCTCCGATCCGAGATGCTGCTCTACATGGCCAGCCGGGCGCAGATGGTCGAGGAGATCATCAGGCCGTCGCTCGAGGCGGGACGGGTCGTCGTCTGCGACCGATTTCTCCTGTCGAACCTGATCTATCAGGGGTATGCCGGAGGTCTGCCGGTCGAGCAGATCACGGTGGTCGGCGACGTGGCGACCGGACGGCTCCGCCCCGACCTGACGCTGATCCTCGACGTGGACCTCGACGTCGCACGCTCCCGCGTCGGGGCCGCGCGGGACCGGATCGAGGATCGGCCCGCGGATTATCAGGAGAAGGTCCGTCAGGGCTATCGCGAGGCGTCGGTCGGCACCGGACGACGATCGGCGCTCTCGCTGTGTTATCGGGCGCCGGTCGTCCTGATCGACGCCTCGGCGGATCCGGATGTCGTCTTCCAGAGAATCCAGAGCGAGGTGGGCCGTGTCCTGGCACTCGATACGCGGCCATGACCGGGTCGTGGCCGAATTGCGACGGAGTCTCCAGCAGGGACGATTCCCGCATGCGATGCTCTTCGTCGGCCCGGAAGGGATCGGCAAGCGGACCTTCGCGCGAAAGCTGGCCAAGGCGCTGCTCTGCGAGGCCAGGGCCGCCACGGATCTCGACCCTTGCGACGTGTGTCCCGGCTGCATCCAGGTCGAAGGCGGGACGCACCCGGATTTCATCGAGTTCTCGCGGCCCGAGGACAAGCACGAGCTGCCGATCCGCGTGATCCGCGACCTCTGCAATCAGTTCTCGCTCAAGCCGGCCCGCGGCATGCGGAAAGTCGCGATCCTCGACGACGCCGACGACCTGAACGACGAGGCGGCCAACGCGTTCCTCAAGACCCTGGAGGAACCGCCCCCCGGCGCCGTGCTGATCCTGATCGGCACCTCGGCCGAGGTCCAGCTCCAGACGATCGTCTCGCGATGCCAGGTCGTGAGGTTCGATCCCCTCCCCCAGGCCGATATCGCCGCGTTGCTGCTCGAGCAGGGCGTGGCGGAGGACGCCGAATCGGCCGCGAAACTCGCCGCGCTCGGGGACGGGAGCGTCAGCCGGGCCCTCGGCCTGGCCGACGCCCAGCTCGAGCGGTTCCGACGCAGCCTGATCGACGAGCTCGCCGCCGATCACGGCTTCGATCCGCCCGCCATGGCCCACCGCGTCCTCGACTTCGTCAAGCAGACGGCGAAGGAGTCGGTCGATCAACGGAGGCTCGCCAGCCTCCTGGTCGGCGAGCTCTCGCGGTTCTTCCGCGGCGTCCTCTGGCAGACGGCCGGCCTGGCACCCCCCTGCCCCGATGCCGCCGACCGCCACGCCGCCGAGTCGCTGGCCGGACGACTCGAGCCCGAAGACGTCCTCGTCCTGGCCGATCGCTGCCTCGAGGCCGATTACCACATCCAGCGCCGGCTCGCCATGAACCTGATCCTCGAGTCGTTCACGCACGACCTCGGCAAGATGATCAACATCCGCGCCTGAGCGGACCGGAATCGCCTACCCTAGTGGTCGGAGGCATGCCCCGCGATCGACAGCGGAATCCCGTGGAGGAAGGCATACGCGAGCCCGAATCGCAGGCCGGTCCCGCACGCCGTGATCGACGAGACTCCCAGGGCATCCATCACCGCCAGCAACGCGGCCAGGCCGAGTTGATGGCCGAGCGAATCCTTGATGCCGTGAGAGAGGTCCGACCCGGGAGGGCCGCCCGGGCGGGTGATCGTCATGAGGTTGTCGCGCAAGGCCTGGAGGTTGTGGCGCGATGCGGTGAGGCCATTGACCTCCTTCGACTTGTACCGGCTGAGCGACTTCCCGTTCAGCACCCAGGCCGAGTCGGTCACGGTCAACCCGAGGCCGGCCACCAGCAGCTTGGGTGGACCGGACGGCTTGCCCCCGCCGGGCGCCCGGAACGCCGAGAGTTCGTCGGCATGCCGGGCGATCTCGGCGTCGATGTAACGGCGAAGATTCTGATCCCGGTCGGGCGTCTTCGCGCCGCGCATCCAGGCCTCCCGGAGCGAGAGCGTGCCGATCGCGCCCATCGACACGCTCGCCAGCGGCAGCGGGGTCTCGCCCTGCAAGCCGCCGACGACTTCCAGGCTGCCACCGCCCAGGTCGATCACGACGAGCTGGCCGATCGCGCGACGCGCACCGCGGAGCCCCCAGCATGCGGCCAGGAAGGAGCCGACGGCCTCCTCCTCCGGCTTCATGATCCAGAGGGACAGGGGCTCGGGCAGGTGGTCGCGGAACTCGTCGATATTCGAGGGCGCCGGAAGACTTCCGTGCCGACGAGCTCGATCCGATCCGGGTTCTTCGCCTGGGCCAGGCTGAGAAACTGCCGAACCAGGTCCAGGCTGATCTGGATGTTCTTGGGATTCATCCGGCCCGCATTCTGGTCCAGGCCTTCGCCCAGGTTGCCCAGGTCGCCGCGGGTCTCCAGAACTTCCATTCCCAGGGGAGGCTCACGTCGCTGCACGACCAGGAGTCGGATTCCCTTGGTGCCGACCTCGATGACGGCCAGTCGCTCGAACTCGCTCATAGGGCTCCTTCCTCCCGCGAAGGACTCCGAGGCTGGACCGTCCGACGCATTCGCCGATCCAGGCGGGGCCTCCGGTTGGTTTTTCGGCTACGAATGCCCTTTCCTCGTCGGGCAACCCGAGCTATCATCGCGCGCCATGGGCCCAAAACAAGATCCAAATCGAGAAATGACGCACTCGACCTCGACCACGGCCGCCGGGGCCGGCCCGGGCGAGGGCGCGGTTCGGCGGCCGGACCAGCCGCGTCCGGTAGTCGTCCAGAACGTCTCCTACGCCACGAGGCCGGTCAACGACCCCTGTCGCCGTTGGATCGCGGAAAACTTGATGGTCGGCGCCACGCCGCAAAGTGTCTTCGAGGCCATGACCGCCGGCGGCTTCTCCCAACAGGATTCCGCACTCGAAATCAACCAGGCCCTTCAAAGCCCCTACCTCCAGGCCGCGGAGCGATTGACCAGCCGGCTGCGGAAACGCGATTGGCTGCTCGCGAACTATCGCAAGCTCAACCGCTTACATCCGAAATCCGGCGAGATCGAACGTCGCCATCGGATCTCGCGAGACGAGTTCCTCGTCGAATATTACTGCGCGAATCGGCCCGTCGTCATCACCGGCATGATGGACGACTGGCCGGCCATGCGGAAGTGGAACCTGGACTACTTCTCCGGGCGGTTCGGCGATCGCGAGGTCGAGGTGCAGACCGGCCGGGATTCCAGCCCCAATTACGAAGTGCAGTCGGACCAGTTCGTGGGGCGGGCCCGTTTCGGGGATTTCGTCGAGAGGGCGCGCACCGCCGGACAGACCAACGACTTCTACCTGACCGCCAATAATGCCTCCCACAACCGGAGCGCCCTGGCCGAGCTCTGGGACGATATCGTCCAGATCCCGGAGTATCTGCGAGCCGACCAGCCGGCGGGATTCTTCTGGATGGGCCCGGCCGGCACGATCACGCCCTTCCACCACGACCTGACCAACAACTTCATGGCCCAGGTGATCGGCCGCAAACGCGTCAAGCTCGCACCCTCCTGGGATCTCCCCCTGATGAATAATTATCATCATTGCTTCTCCCAGGTCAACGGCCGCGGCCTAGCTCCCGCCCCCCAACCCGACTTCGTGCAGCCGCAAATCCTGGACTGCGTGCTCCATCCGGGAGAAATCCTCTTCCTCCCGATCGGTTGCCTGCACTTCGTCGAGGGGCTCGACATCACCGTGACGGTTTCGTTCACCAACTTCGCCTTCGACAACGACTTCCACAGCTATTACGCCAACTATGGACCCGTCTGAAAGATCCACGACCCCTTCCGCGGGACGTGGTACGGAGAGTCCCCGAATTTCCCGCTCGGACTCGGACTCTCGCCCGCCAATCGCCTACAATCAGTAGAGTGGAGCCGGATGAATTCGGCCAACACGTCATACCGATTGCGGGCGGCGGATGCCGTCGGAGGAGGCAAGTCATGTCGAGCACTTCTACACCGACGGTCGGGCGGGACGGATCCGCGGCGGCCGTCCCGGCCGTGGCGACCGTGGGCCAGTACCTCATCGACCGGCTCGGCGCCCTGGGTGTGGGGCATGTCTTCGGCATCCCCGGCGATTACGTGCTCGGCCTGTACAAGCTGCTCGAGGAGAGCCCGATCAAGCTGGTCGGGACGACGCGCGAGGACAACGCCGGGTTCGCCGCCGACGCGTATGCCCGGATTCACGGCCTGGGCTGCATCTGCGTGACGTACTGCGTCGGGGGGCTGAGCACGTGCAACAGCATCGCGGGCGCCTATGCGGAGAAGTCGCCGGTGATCGTCCTGGGCGGCTCCCCCGGGCTGTCGGAGCGTGCGCATAACCCCTTGCTGCATCACAAGGTCAAGGGCTTCGAGACCCAGTTCGAGGTCTTCCAGAAGATCACCGTGGCGTCCGCCGTCCTGGATCGGCCGGAGACGGCGCTGGAGGAGATCGACCGCGTCCTGGAGGCGGCCGTCCGCTACAAGCGGCCGGTCTATCTCGAGCTGCCGCGGGACCAGGTCCACGCCCGGCAGGTCAAGCCGCACCGCCCGCCCGAGGGCCTACCCGCGAGCGATCCCGACGCCTTGCGCGAGGCCGTCGACGAGGCGGTCGCGCTGCTGGTCGCGGCGCGTTCGACCGGTGATCCTGGCCGACGTCGAGATCCATCGATTCGGCTTGCAGGACGAATTGCTGTCGCTGGCCGAGTCGACCGGGATGCCGATCGCGACGACCATCCTGGGCAAGAGCGTGATCTCGGAGGCCCACCCGCTCTTCGCGGGGGTCTACGAGGGCGCGATGGGGCGCGCCGAGGTCACCGAGCTGGTGGAGTCGGCCGATTGCCTGCTGATGCTGGGCTGCTTCTTGACGGACATCAACCTGGGGATCTTCACCGCGAAGCTCGACCCGTCGAAGTGCATCGACGCCACCAGCGAGGACCTGAGGATCCGCCACCATCATTATCGCGACGTCCGACTCGACGACTTCATCCGAGGGCTGATCGCGCGTCAGCCGCGCGTGGCGCGGACCGCGGTCCCGAAGCGATCCAACCCGTTCGAAGGGACCGCCGACGCCGCCCCGGAACTGGCCGTGACGTCGCGACATCTCTTCGGGCGGCTCAACCGGATGCTCGCGGAATCCAACGACATGACCGTGATCGCCGACATCGGCGATTCGCTCTTCGGCGCGGCCGACCTCGAGATGCAGCGGCACACCGAATTCCTCAGCCCGGCCTATTACACGTCGATGGGCTTCGGAGTCCCCGCGGCTCTCGGTGCGAGCATGGCCAACCCCGAGTCGCGGATCCTGGTGATCGTGGGCGACGGCGCCTTCCACATGACCGGCATGGAGCTCTCGACGATCGCCCAGCACGGCCTGAACCCGATCGTGGTGATCCTCAACAACCACGGCTACACGACCGAGCGGTTCCTCCTCGAAGGGAGCTTCAACGACATCCGGAACTGGACCTATCACAAGGTGCCCGAGGTGATCGGCGGCGGCCTTGGGATCGAGGTCCGGACCATCGGGGAGCTCGACGCCGCGTTGAAGGTCGCCATGGCCAACACGGCCGGCTACAGCCTGCTGAACGTCCACCTCGATCCGTATGACCGCAGCCCGGCGCTCGAGCGGCTCGCCCACCGGTTATCGGAGATCGTGAAGTCGGGCCCCGATCCGCGATGATCCGATCCCGTCGCGCCGGCGAGGATGCTGAGGGGTAGCCGCCCCGCCGGCGCTTCGAGACCGTCGTACGATTCGACCTCTCAGGACCGCTGCGGACCGATGCTGCTCCTCGTGACCATCTTCGAGCCGAGGCCACCATTCGAGTCCTTGTAGACCGGACCCGGGCTTTCGGCGACGTTCTGCGTGGATAACTGGACCGGGACCACGCCCTTGTAGATGCTGCCGATGTTCGGCGCCTTGTGCGTATACAGGTACGACTTCCCGGGGTGGAATCGGCTCCGGTCGAACACCTTGTAGCTGAGCGAGTACCGTGGCGGCTTGGTGTCGTACAGGCCGGTCGCGGCGGGCCCGCGGATGGTGGTGAAGTTCTTGAGATGTTTGCCCGGATGATTGAACGCGTACGTCCGTTCACTGAACCCGGGCGGCTGGGTGTACTGCTGGAGCGCGACGGAGAGCGGGATCGGTGCGTAATTGTACGTCGAGAGCTGCGAAAGCGTCGGGACGTATTGGGTGGCGCCGAACGGGGAGTTATAGGACGTCTCGAGCACGGGGCCTCTGGGAAGCCCGGAGATCACGGTCGGGGTGGGAGTCGGTGTCGGCGTCGGGGTGGGCGTGGGCGTCGGGGTGGGCGTGGGCGTGGGCGTCGGGGTGGGCGTGGGCGTCGGGACCGAGATCAGGCCGCCCTGGACGATCTGGGCACCGCCGGCCATGCTGCGGGCGGCGTTCTGGGTCACGTCGTAGCCCGGGGACCCGATGATGAAGTCGCCCTTGTTATCTTCGTCGCCCGTGTTGGTCGTGGTCTGGAGCCGGCCGGAGACCGAAGACCCGAAGCGGTTCGGAGTACCCGCGGGCGAGCTCGGTGTCGACAGCAGGAACTGGAGGCCCGAGAGCGGGGAGGATTGTTCGCTCGCGAGCGAGAAGCTGCCGGTGAGATTGGCCTGGCCCGGGATCAGGTAGGCGGTGCCGGCGTTCGAGTTGAACCCCGGCGCACCGATCAAGATCTCGTTCGTCTGGCCGCTGTTGATGATGCCCACGAGCGAGAGGGCGTAGCCGGCCTGGTCGCCGGAATCGCCGCCGGTGAGGGTCAGCGGCACGATCCCCGATGGCGGTGCACTCAGGGGGATCGTCCCGGTGAGGTAGCCGGTCGTGCCGCTCTTGGCCCCGTAGAACAGCGTGACCGCACCCTGGTTGAGGAGGGTGGAGCTGGTGCCATAATTCGGCGAGCCGAGCATGATGTCGCTGAACCCGTCGCTGTTGAAGTCGCCGGCGGATGACACGGCGAAGCCGGTCTCGGCGTTGGATGCCAGCCCCGTGAAGATCGCCCCCGGCACGGCCGTCGAGGTCGTCGTCCCGACGTTGGCCAGGTTGATGTATCGGACGGTCCCCGCGGACGTCGTCACGGTCGTCGAGAGGTTGGCGAGGGTGCCGCTGCCGTAGATGAGATAAGCCGCCCCGGCATTGGCGCCCGCGGCGGGCGAGCCGATCAGCAGGTCGTCCACCTTCGTGCCGCCGGAGACGACCCCGTTGACGTTGCCGCCGTCGGCCACCGAGAACCCGGCCTTCTCGCCGGCCGTGGCACCCGCGAAGACGACGCTCTGAGTACCGCTCTGGCCCAGCGTCGAGACGTTGATCGGGCTGGACGGAGTCGAGCCGGGCAGCAGCGCCGTCGAGAGCATGTAGACGACGCCGGTATTGGTGTTGTTGCCGATACTCGCCAGGGGGGCGCCCATGATGACGTCGCCGTTGCCGTCGGCGAGGATGTTCGTCCCCCCGGCAACCGAGGCTCCCAACTGGCCGCCGGTCGCGGTGCTGACATAGGTGACGATCGTCAAGCCCGTGTAGTTCCCGGGCGTGTCGAGGTTGACCGTCTGGCCGATGTAGGTGCTGAAATTGCCGTAGATCACGTAGACCCGGCCGGTCCCGGCGTTGGAGCCGTTGGCATCGCTGGCGCCGGGGCACCGATCACCAGGGCGGTCTTTCCGCCTCCGATGGGCACGCCGGCGACCGAGGTGCCGAGCCCCGCCTGGGTTTGCGAGTTCGCCACGAAGGTGATACCCGAGAACGGGAAGTCCAGGGCGGTGTTATCGACCGGATTGGTCTGCGTCGTCGCGCCGAGCTGGCCCAAGTCGCCGACGCGATCGTTGGCGGTGTAATTATAGGTGTTTGTCGTCGTATTCTTGCCGATCCAGTCCGTGATCGACGACTGGCCGACCGTCGTCGAGCCGAAGACGACGTAGACGGAGCTGTTCTGGCCGGTGGTGCCCCCGGGCGACCCGATGGCGAAATCCTCGTAGGTATTCCCGAGGAGGTCGCCGACATCGGATACGCTGTATCCGGCGGTCTGATTGGCGACGGCGCCGCCGAAATCCATCCCGTAGGGCGCTGTGGCGATGATGGGATTGGCGGTCGGCGACGTACCACCGAGATCGATGGCGAGGAGGATCATGGCCTCCAGTCGTTCGCCCTGCGGGCGATAGGCGTCGTGATCCCGACGCCGCGCGTCCAAGATCCGTGGTCGGCGATTCCCGAAGAGCATTGGAGACTCCCTCCTCCCGAGCCAATAGTCGCGCGTCCGACAAGTGGGCGATGCATTGATCGCCCGCTCGGCGAGCCTCCCTCGGTCAACCGGACCCGTGCGCAGCCGCTATCCCGGGCCTCGCTCGAACTGGTCCGGCGCAACTCCGCCACCGAGGGCGTGCTCTTACGTCAGCAATTTCGGCGTCCGACGACCCCGGACTCCACCCAATTCGGGAGTTCAGTATTCGTCATCATGGGGACCACCGGCGCTTTGGGTTCAACTCATCCAAGCCGCAAGCCCGATATAGTTCGCTGAACCGTACCGCCGGGTCATCGAGGTTTCCGGACTGCGACGGCAGGGAAGCCCCGGGATCGGCATCTCGGCCCGACGGGCGGGATCGCCCCGATCTCTCCTCCAGAGACAGGGATGGGCGAGCCGGCCGGGCCCGGGAGCGGCCGCATCGCGGAGGCCCGCGGACCGCGTCTCGAGGGCCGAGGCGAGTGACGGACGGACGCCGGCCCGGATCGTTGAGAGGCCGGGACGATGAAGCAAACTACCAATCGCCGGTCGCGACTCCCCGTCGGGGCGGATCGCTCGGCAAGACCATAAGGTTTCGAGGCGAGATCCATGAGAACACGGAGAAGTCCGAGATACGGCGGAACCGTGCTCCAGCTCGGAAAGGGGGCGTTGCTCGCCGCCTTGACCGTGGGGGGCCTCAGCGGCTGCACCCGGGAATTCTTCCGGGAGTGGGCCAACCAGGACGTCTCGGAAGCGCTCTTCGAGAAGAGCCGCGACCCCCGGTGGCGGCTGGACATGTTCTCCATCGAGCCGCCGGCGCTGTCGCGATTCGCCGACCCTTACGACCAGGATGCCCCCCCCGCCCCGCCGGATGACCTCGCGGCCGAGGCGCTCTCGCCGGTCCCGCAGTGGCCCAGCAACCGGCTGATGGTGCCCGTGGAAGGGACCGGCTACCTGGATCTCCTCGAATACTGGCAGCGGAACAACTATCCACCTCCGGACCTGCCGCGAGCCGTGGCGCCGCCCAATCCGGCCGTCGTCGGGCTGCCGCCGAATCTCGGCGCGGGAGGGGTGCCGACGTCGCTCAGCTCGGATGCGGCCTCACGCCCGGGCATCCCCTTCAAGCCCTTCGCCGGGATGCCCAATCCGTACGAACCCGGCACCGTGTACCCGCCGGATGTCCAGGCCGAAGAGACCGGCCGCAGGCTGTCCGAGACGATCCCCAGCGACATCATGCCGGATGCCGCCGCGGGGGCCGGCGGGGCCGGCGCGGGCGGGAGAGGAAGGTCCGCGCCTCCCGGAAGGCCCGGTACGCAGCAGCCGGGCACCAGCCCCCGCGGACTGAGCCCCGGCTCGCCCAACATGACGCCGACGCCATTGAGTCCCGGCTCTCCCGGCCGGACCCCGAGTCGCGTCAGCCCCGGGTCTCCCGGATCCTTGCCGCAGGGCGGTTCGGGCGCCACGGCCAGCAATTCCCGTCGCGAATCGACCGAGCCCGGCATGCCTTACGTGCAGATTATTCGCCTCCAGGACGAACTGGAAACGACCGACCCGGCGAACTCCGGCCGAAAGATCACGATCCCACCCCCGCGCACCATGAATTCGGGGACGAAGCCGGCCGGTTCGACGCCCATATCTGTATCGAAGGTCGCCCCGGGTGCGGCGCGGCCGACCATCCCGCCGCCCAGGCCCGTCTCGAGCCTGTTCGCCGCCCAAAACGCCGGGACAAATCGCGTGAAGGATCGTTCGGTCACACGAGTTGCGACGCAGGGAGGAGTCGGTCAGCCACCGACCGTGCCGCCGGCCGGCGGCGCGGCCGAGGCGGCCCAAACCCCCGGCTCGGTGCCCGGCGGATTCGGAACCGGGGTCCGGCCTCCCGAAGGCACCCAGGTACCGCCCCCGGCGGCACGGCCCGGGACACTCGATCCCAACATTCAAGCCCTGCCCAACGTGCCCGGCGAGCCCCCGCTGAATCGGCAGATGATCGACGAGGCGGGCCGGATGAAGCCGGCGGAAGCCATCGGGCTCGCCGGCATCCTGGTCCCGACCGTCGTCCCGATCAACGAAGCCGAGGCCGCCGGCCTGCCCAAGGACTTCAAGGCCTACAAGATCGACATGCAGCAGTCGTTCCAGTTGGCCCTGATGAACGCGCGGTATTATCAGTATCAGTTGGAGAACCTCTACACCGCGGCCCTGGGGGTCACGCTCCAGCGATTCGCGTTCGAGCCCCAGTTCTACGCGGGCATCTCGCCGCTGACCGGCGTGCCCCAGACCGGCGGCGCCGGCGGCAGCGGCGGGGCGATCAGCGGCGGCAGCTTCGCAGGCGGCCTCAACTATCCCAACTCGTTCAACTACGCCACGCGATTCTCGCCGACCGGCCAGGTCTCGACGCTCAATCTCGGCACCGTGGCCGGCGTCGGCAAGCTCTTCAACTCGGGCGGACAGCTCCTGATGGGATTCGCCAGCGAGCTGGTCTTCAACTTCGCCGGCAAGAACCCCCGGCAGCCCACGGTGCTCTCGGCGTTGCCGATCAGCTTCGTCCAGCCCTTGCTGAGGGGCGGCGGCCGCGCCGTCATCCTCGAGCCCCTGACCACGCAGGAACGAAACCTCCTCTACACGGTTCGCCAGTTCGCCCAGTTCCGCCAGCAGTTCCTCGTCGTGACGCTGACCGGCGGCCAGATCCAGAACTTCGGCAATAGCTTCCCGCTGGCCGGGTTCTCCACCGCGGGCAACACCGATCCCACGATCGGTTACATCCCGACCGCATTCAACGTGGTCCAGGTCGAGATCGACCGGAGGAATGTGGCTTTCTACGAGAATCTGGTTAAACTGTATCAGGAGTTGATCCAGGGCGAGGCTTCGGGCCTCTCGCAGCTCCAGGTCGACCAGGTGATGTCGCAGTTGATCGGTGCTCGCCAGCAGCTGTTCATCGACAAGGTCACCTACCGCACGGGCCTCGACCAGTTCAAGATGCAGATGGGCATCCCGCCAGACCTACCGATCGTGATGGATCAGACGTTCCTCGGGGTGCCGTTCTACAAGGTCTTCAACGCGGTCAACGACTGGCAGAAGCGGCCGGACCGGAACCTCGACGAGCTCCCCGGGATCATCAGCAAGATCCCGCAGCTCCAGGATATCGATATCGATGGGCGATCGGTCCTCGGGATCTACCGGAACTATCGGTCCAGCGCCAAGAGTTTCGTGCCCGAGGACGAGGACGGGCTGGAAGACCTGCTCCAGGCCGCGGTCCGGGTCGGTATGGAATACCGGCTGGACCTGATGAACGCCCGGGCGTCGCTCTACGATGCCTGGCGGCAGATCCGCGTCATCGCCAATACCTTGAAGGGCGTGCTCAACATCGCCCTGACCAATAATGTCTACACGGGGCCGTACACCACCAACCCGTTCGCCTTCCTGAGCGAGGCCAAGAACTTCAGCCTCGTCCTCAATGCCGAGCTGCCGCTCGTGCGGATGTCCGAGCGGAATGCCTTCCGGACCGCCCTGATCACCTACCAGCGGGCCCGGCGGACCCTGATGTCCGCCGAAGATAACCTGAAGATCCAGTTGAGGAACGACTTACGCGTCGTCCACCAGTGGTATATCGCCTACGAGATCAACAAGCGAAACTACGAGCTGAACGTGCGGCTGAAGGACCAGGCGTTCGAGCAGATCGTGGCCCCGCCGGCCGGCGGCACTCAGAACCTGGCCCAATCGGCCAACGCGGCCACCCAGACGACCAACCTGCTGAACTTCCAGCGTGCGGCGTACGGCTCGCAGGTCGGCTTGATCGCTGCTTATGAGAACTACCAACAATATCGTTTGATCTTCTATCGTGACATCGGCACCTTGCCTTATGACGAATGGGAGGCCTTCAGTGAACTTTTCCCTTCACAGTACCACGGGCCCATCTTCGGCCACGCCGACGAGCGCCCGGGATCTACCCCCGGTGCAGAAGCCTCGACGGCGGCGACTTTCGGCCGGTAAGCTCTTCGCGCTGACCCTGGTCGGTCTGATCGGGGTCGGCGCGGTGGCCGTGCTGAGCGTACCGGGCATGAGCAAGCCCATCAAGGGCTTCTTCAACACCGCCAATACCGACGTGATCACCTTCCCGGTGCGGCTGGGATCGCTGCCGATCACGGTGGTCGAGCGCGGGAGCCTGGAAAGCTCCAGCAACTCGGACGTCTACTGCAACGTCGAAGGCTCGGTGACGATCATCAAGATCGCCCCCGAGGGGACCAAGGTCAAGAAGGGCGATCTGATCTGCGAGCTCGACTCGGCGGCCCTCCGCGACTCGCTGGTCAACCAGAAGATCACCACCGAGAGCGCCAAGGCGAACTTCTCGAACGCCAAGCTCACCCGCGAAGTGGCCGAGATCGCCGTCATCGAATACAAGGAAGGCATCTACGTCCAGGATCTCGCCACCGTCGAGGGCGAGATCAAGCTGGCCGAGTCCGACGTGACGCGATCCGAAGACCGGCTCGAGTGGGCCCAGCGGATGTACCTCAAGGGCTATGTCTCGCTCGCCCAGAAGGTCTCCGAGGAGCTGAACTTCAAGAAGGCCCAGTTCTCCCTCGAGCAGGCGATGAGCAAGAAGAAAGTCCTCGTCGATTACACCAGGGCCAAGACCATCAAGGAGTTGGAGAGCGAGGTCGAGAAGGCCCGCTCGGACGAGCTGGCCAAGAACGCGACCTGGGACCTGGAGAAGAGCAAGGAAGCGAAGCTGGAGCGTCAGATCGCCGCTTGCACGCTCGTCGCCCCGATCGACGGCCTGATCGTCTACGCCAATGACGCCTCGCGGTCGTTCGGCAGCAACCAGCCCCAGATCGAGGAAGGCGCGACGGTCCGCGAACGTCAGAAGATCATCAGCATCCCCGACATCACACGCATGCAGGTGAACGCCAAGGTCCACGAGTCGCAGATCGACAAGATCACGCCGAACATGAAGGCGCTGATCCGCGTCGATGCGTTCGCCGACCAGGTGCTCAACGCGACCGTGCAGGATGTCGCGCCGCTGCCGGATGCGGGCAACTTCTTCAGCTCCGACATCAAGGTCTACACGACCCACATCCGGATCAACGACGGGCTCCAGGGGCTGCGGCCGGGCATGACGGCCCAGGTCGAGATCCTGGTCAATCGGCTGGAGAATATCCTGAGCGTTCCCGCGCAGGCGATCCTCCAGTACAATGGCAAGGATCACGTCACCAAGAAGGTGGGTGATCGCTTCGAGCAGATTGAAGTCCAGCTCGGTGCGTCGAACGAGAAATTCGTCCAGGTGATGAAGGGGCTCAACGACGGCGACCTGGTGGTCCTCAATCCGATCGCCCTCATGAGCGAGGACGAGAAGCGCGAGGCGTTCCGGAGCGCGTCGAAGGACGCCACGAAGAAGGAATGGGGACCCGGCGGGCCGGGCGAGGCGGACGCCGACAAGGGCAAGGCTGGAGCGGCCGATCCGGCCAAGGGCAAGGGCGGGGCTCCGGGGGCCGCGGGCAAGGGTGGCGACCCGGCCAAGGCCAAGGCCAAGGCGAAAGGCAAGGGAGGTCGCGGAGGGGGCGCCGCCTTCTTCGAGAAACTCAAGAGCCTCAGCGCCGAAGAGCGGCAGCAACTGAAATCCGCCAGCCCTGAGGAACGCACGGCACTGCTCAAGAAGGCCGGCCTCTCGGATGCGGAAATCCAGCAGATGGCGGAGATGCGGAAGAACTTTGGCGGCGGCGGTGGCGGCGGCGGCGGATTCGGCGGCGGCGGCCGCCCCGGCGGAGGCGCTCCCGGAGGATCCGATCAGTGAATCAGCATGAAGACTCGGCCAAACCGACCGGCAAGCCGATCGTCAGCCTGGTCGATGTGGTCAAGACTTACGTCATGGGGCACCCCGGCGGCGGTGGAGGGCTCCTCCACCGCCGTCGCGGCAACAACGCGGCGACGGTCATCGTCCACGCCCTCCGCGGCGTCTCGGTCAACTTCTACCCGGGCGAGTACATCGCCATCATGGGTGCCTCGGGGTCCGGAAAGAGCACCATGCTCAACCTGCTCGGATGCCTGGACCGCCCCAGCAGCGGATCCTACTACCTCGGCGGCCGCGACATCGCCGGCCTGGATGACGACGAGCTCTCCGAGATCCGCAGCCGATATCTGGGGTTCGTCTTCCAGTCCTACAACCTGATCCAGCAGTACACGGTCCTGGAGAATATCCAGCTCCCCCTCACCTACCAGGGGACCGGCGAGATCAGTCCCGAGGCCGAGGAGCGTTCGGTCGAGGTGGCGGGACTGGTCGGGCTCGGCGATCGACTCGATCACCGGCCGTCGCAGCTCTCCGGCGGTCAGCAGCAGCGCGTGGCCATCGCACGCTCGCTCATCAACGACCCTTACATCATCCTGGCCGACGAGGCGACCGGAAACCTCGACACCACGACCAGCCATGAGATCATGGAGATGTTGGGTAAGTTGAACGACGGCGGCAAGACTATCATCATGGTCACCCACGAGGATGACATCGCCGAGCACGCCAAGCGCATCATCCGGATGCGGGACGGCGTCATCATCGACGACAGCCCCAGCCCTCGGATGAAGGCCGCGGCCGCCGCGCTCGTCTCGACGGCCCCGATCCAGGCCAATGGCGAGTATTGGGACGGTAAGGACCAGCCGCTCCCCGAACAGACCGAACTCGGACATTTGAATGAAGAATTGACCCACTAATGAGGGCCCCATGGGACGCATCTGGCGCGCGCTGAAGCTTGGAATGAAGAGCTTGCTGCTACACAAGCTGCGGTCGGGCTTGACCGTTCTCGGCATCGTCTTCGGCGTGGCGGCCGTGATCTCGATGCTGTCGATCGCGGAGGGGACAAGCCGCGAAGCCCAGGAGCAGATCCGTGCCCTGGGTGCGACCAACGTCATCGTCCGCTCGGTCAAACCCAGCGACGAGGCCCAGGCCACCGGCGGGCGGCCCTCACGCGTGCTCAACTATGGGCTGAAATACAGCGATTACGACCGGATGGTGGAGACGATCCCGACGATCCGCAAGATCCTACCCATCCGGGAGATCCGCAGGCAGGTCCGTCGCGGTTCCCTCTTCCTCGACGGCCGAGTGGTCGGCACCACCCACGAGTACGCGGACTTCAACCTGCTCCAGCTCGAGAAGGGCCGGTTCCTGACCGCCTCCGATAACGAGAAGTACCAGAATTACGCCGTGCTGGCCTCGGAGACGGCGAAACGCCTGTTCCCCTTCGAGAACCCGCTGAACCAATCCGTGAAACTCGGCACCGATTATTACACGGTGGTCGGAGTGACGGCCGAACGCGCCAGCTCCGCGGGGATCGGCGGCAGCCTCGCGGCCCAGGACTTCAATCGGGATGTCTACATCCCCCTCAACACCTGCAAGCTGCGATTCGGCGAGAAGATCGTCGACAACCGCTCCGGATCGATGCAGGCCGAGGAGACCCAGCTCACCCAGATCACCGTGCAAGTCAACAACATCAACGAGGTGGTCCCCACGGTCCCCCTGATCAAGGCCTGCTATGAGAGTTTCCACCCCAAGAAAGACGTCGAGATGACGGTCCCGTACGACCTGCTCCTCTCGGCCCAGAGGCAGGCCCGCCAGTTCAGCATCATCCTCGGGACGATCGCCGCGATCTCCTTGCTGGTCGGCGGCATCGGGATCATGAACATCATGCTGGCGACGGTCACCGAGCGGACGAGAGAGATCGGCATCCGCCGAGCACTGGGGGCCAAGCGCAAGGACATCATCCAGCAGTTCTTGATCGAGACCGTGGTGCTCTCCGGAGTGGGCGGCCTGCTGGGCGTGGTCGTCGGGTTCACCATCCCCCAGTTGATCATCTACTTCATCCCCGATCAGAAAGCGATCGTGACCGGCACCTCGGTGATGCTGGCATTCAGCATCTCGGTGGCCATCGGGGTCCTGTTCGGCATCTACCCGGCTCGCCGGGCCGCTCAGATGGACCCGATCGAAGCACTGAGGCATGAATAGTGCTCTGTATCCAGTTTTCCGTGTCCGTGTTCGGTTTCCAGCAAGAGATGCTTCGATTGGCGAGAAGGTTCTTCGCTCGAAGTAAGTGGAACGCGGAAAACGGAACACTGAACACTCACTCCTTGGTCTTGCGTCGCGGTTCCGGGGAGGCTAGGCTGAATTTCTCACACGTTGACGGTTGACCGCGGCTCCGGCGATCCCGAGGCCGCGGTTTCTGTTATTCACTCGGATCGAGCCGGGCACCACGTGAAGACTGTCTTGAGTCGAGTGCCACCCGGCCTTGGAGACTTCTTGAGACCGACCTCCCGCGGGCGATCGCGAATCAGGCCCGATTCAGCGTGACGGTCAACTGGGGCTTCCCCACTCCGAATCTTCCGGTGAGTAAGCCTTGTTGAGCGAGCGCAACCACGATCAGCCAGCTACCATCGTCCGGACGAATCCAGAAGGGTTCTCCGGCGACCGGTCACCCGTTCAACGGGGTCGAAGGCCAGAAAGAGGGAGCAGACCCGCATGTCCAACGACCGAATCCCCATGTCGAAGGAAGGCTATGACAAACTCAAGGCCCAACTCGACAAGTTCAAGAACGAGGACATGCCCCGGATCGCCGAGCAAATCGCACAGGCCCGGGGATACGGCGACTTGTCCGAGAATGCCGAATTCGACGCGGCCGTCGAGCGCAGGGGATGCTTCAGGCCCGGATCAACGAGCTCCAGAACAAGTTGGGCTCGGCCTACATCGTCGACAAGTCCAATCTGTCCACCGAGCGGGCGGCCTACGGGCTGAAGGTCCGGGTGCTCGATACCGACCTGAACGAGGAGGAAGACTTCATCCTCGTCGGGCCGGGTGAAGAGGACTACGACCAGAACAAGATCCTCATCAGCAGCCCCATCGGCCAGGGTCTCGTGGGCAAGAAACTCGGCGAGGTCGCCCGGATCGAAATCCCTCGCGGAATCCTCAACCTCAAGATCGTCGAGATCAGCCTGAGCCCCTGAGATCGCGGCCGGAGAACAGGCGGGGCGGTGCCTCGGTCACCCATCACCCGCCGTTCGCCGATCGAGGATCGAAGTGGCACTGCCATTCCGCCGGCACGGGCGCGACGAGGACCATGGGAGCTTGAAGGATCGGATGTTGAATCCGGAGCGACCGAGCATGGAGCGCGATGGCATGCGGAGGCCCGAACGTGGTCGTTGATCCGTATTCGATATCGCCCAGGATCGGCATCCCTCGAGCGGCCGCCTGGACGCGGAGCTGATGAGTCCGACCGGTCTGGGGCCAGAGTTTCAGCCAGATGCAACCCGCCCGGAGGGCTCCTTCGGGAGCCCTCCGGACCAGGGTCACGGCTTCTCTGGATCTCGGCGTTCCGGGTTCGACCACGCGGGCCAATCCGGTCTCGCTGGGACGGGTCAACCAGTCGCACCAGGATTCCTCGGCCGCCTCGCCCGCGGGAGTCGAGATGGCCTCGACGTCGGGGCCTGCCGGCGCCACGATCGCCCAGTATTCCTTGACGACCCGTCGCTTCTCGAATTGCGAGGAGAGGCGGCGGGCGGCCTTCGGAGTCTTCGCCCAGATCAGGACGCCGGAGGTCGGTCGATCCAGCCGGTGGACGATCCCGAGATACACCGACTCCGGATCGTCGGGATTCAGATGGTGGCGAATCGCCGACTCCAGGGTCATCTCACCGGGCGGAGCCCAGGTTCCTTGCGTGAATTGACCGGCGGGCTTGGCCACGGCCAGGCAGTCGGAGTCCTCGTGCAAGATCACCAGGGAGGGGTTCATGATCGTCCGGATGGGGCCGGGGTCGTTGTCCCGAGACACGGCTAGTATCTCGCGTCTTTCCGTAGGGCAGGCTTTCCGGCCTGACAGGGCGATCGTCAGGCCGGAAAGCCTGACCTACGAAGATTCCGGGCCGTTGATTGAGAAAGGCGAGGCTCCGTCCGAACGTCGTCTCGACGCCCGCTCGGATGAAGCCTCGCCCTTGAATGGTCCCGGTCCCGTTTTCGCGGGCTCAGACTCAGCGAACGTTGCTGCCGTACGGACTATTGGGGGTCGCCGTACCGGTCGTCCCGCCATACAAGTTATTCGTGGGCGCCGAGAAACTCGAGGAATTCGGGCCAGGCGTGCCGAGTTGAGCCGGAGCCGATCCCATGCCGGACGGAGGTCCATCCATGTTCGGCGGCAGACCGGGACTGCCTCCCGGTGACATCGAGCCGGGCATTCCGGGCACCATGCCGTTGCCATACGGGGCGCCAGAGACCGCGGTGTTCGGACGCGGGTCCGAGTTGAATTGCAGCGAACCCGACCCTGCGCCCGTGGTGGAATAGGGCTTGCCGGGGGGCACTTTCTCGGTACTCCGGCATCCCGTACCCGCGACGACGGTCCCCAACATCAGCACGAAAGCCCCGTGAGTCAGAACGCGTCTGAGTCGATCCATCGACATGACCTCCTCGCTTCCTGATGCCCGACACCCTCAGGCGGCGTGGCAAGAGTCTGTAACCGGCTCGGCCGTATGAATAGCGGCGACCCTGAGTCGCCCGCGCCAAGGCAATTTCGGGAGAAGATGGCGATCGCATTTCATCGAGCGATTTGATGCCACCGAGTCGGTGGACTTGAGAAAAAGGCCTCGGAAGGACGATTCCTCCTCCCGAGGCCGGCGGATCATACGAAATGCCCGGAAGCCGTCAAGCGAAATCCCGGCTTCGGTGGGATCCTCGGCTCGCGGTCGAGCATGAGTCGCGGTATGCCCGTGCCACGCCGGGCCGGAAGCCGGGCCCGCCGTGAAGACGGACTCGCTCACTTCTTCGCGGCCTCGTAGCGGCGGCCGATCTCTTCCCAGTTCAGCGTGTTCCACCAGGCGCCGATGTAATCGGGCCGCTTGTTCTGATATTTCAAGTAGTAGGCGTGTTCCCAGACGTCGAGACCCAAAATCGGGGTCAGGCCTTCCATGAGCGGGCTATCCTGGTTGGGCGTCGAGGTCACGGTCAGTTTGCCGTCCTTGCCGGGGACGAGCCACGCCCAGCCCGAGCCGAATCGGCCGACCGCGGCCTTCGTCAGGGCTTCCTTGAACGCGGCGAACCCGCCGAGGTCGGCCGTGATCGCCTGCGCAAGCGCGCCGGTCGGCTCGCCGCCGCCACCCGGCTTCATGATCTGCCAGAACAGCGAGTGGTTGGCATGGCCGCCGCCGTTATTGCGAACCGCGGTCCGGATCGATTCCGGCAACGCATCGAGGTGCCCGATCAAGTCCTCGATCGTCTTGCCCTGGTGGTCCGGATGATCCTTGAGCGCGTTGTTCAGGTTCGTCACGTAAGCCTGGTGATGCTTGTCGTGATGGATCTCCATGGTCTTGGCATCGATGTAGGGCTCGAGGGCGCCAAAATCATACGGCAAGGGAGGCAAGGTGTATTCCGCCATGGTGTCGTCCTCTCGGGGTCTTGTTCGTGGCGTCAAAATTCCGCGTCCGGGCCGATTACTCGTCGCATCTCCGTTCGCTCCGCGCAAGCCGTCGTCGATGGAGAGGCAATCGTCGCGCCGGGGCGGACGAGGAGCCTCGGGATCCGAGGCTTCCATCGGCGTCAGGGAT
Source organism: uncultured Planctomycetota bacterium (assembly GCA_963743925.1). Classification (GTDB taxonomy): domain Bacteria; phylum Planctomycetota; class Planctomycetia; order Isosphaerales; family Isosphaeraceae; genus CAVZRC01. The sequence goes on from CAVURY010000002.1 coordinate 123,196, forward strand.
GAATGCGGGTGCTCCCACGACGACCATTGCCGGCGCGAAAGAGTCCCGGTCAACTTCGCACAAGCTACCACAAAGGCGAGCGAAGCATCAAACGGGACGCGGGATCGACCGATCCAGGGCGATGGGATTCATGACTCGAAATGGATGATATCACGATAGAAAGGACCTGCCGGGGCCGACCTCCTCGCGGATCCGGTTTCCAAACGCTTCCCAACGGCCACCATTTCGGCCTATGATCCGTCTTGATCCCACAAGTCGCCATCCGCCAGACACCACCCGCCAACCGCCCCCGTTGAGGATGAGGATGAGGACGACCCACCAGGAACCTTCGCCGGCCGAGTATGAGGCATTCATCCAGCATCAGAGCCGCAACGCGGGCCGTCCTGAGCCAGCGCCGGCGACCCTTGAAGGCTGGGACCGCAGACTGGCCATGGTGCGCGACCGCCTGAGGCAGTCGTTCGGTCGAATGCCCGAAAAGCCGTGCCCGCTCGACCCGGAGATCCTCGGCGTCATCCATCGCGACGGCTACGCCATCGAGCGACTGACCTTCCAGAGCCGGCCCGGGGTCCGCGTGACGGCCAACCTGCACCGCCCGGACCCGGCGCGCGGCCGCAACCCGGCCGTCCTCTCGGTCCATGGCCACTGGGCCTGGGCGAGGATCGACCCGCATGTCCAGCCGCGCTGCATCGGCCTGGCCAAGCTGGGCTACGTCGTCCTCAGCGTCGACGCCTTCGGGGCGGGTGAGAGGGCCATCGAACCGCGGGCCGGCACCTATCACGGCGCGCTGGTCGGTGCCTCGCTCTGGCCGGTCGCGACCCCGCTGATCGGCTTGCAGGTCTACGATAATCGCCGCGCCGTCGATTACCTGATCTCGCGACCCGAGGTCGATCCGACCAAGCTGGCGATCACCGGCGCATCCGGCGGCGGTAATCAGACGTTCTACGCGGGCGCGACCGACGATCGCCTGGCGGCGGTGATCCCCGTCTGCGGGATCGGGACGTATGCGTCCTATCTCAAGACGGCGTGCTGCATCTGCGAGGTGAATCCCGGCGGTGCATCCTATGCCACCACCGGCGACATCCTCGCCATGGTCGCGCCACGCGCATTGATGGTCATCAACGCGACCCGCGACGCGGTCCAGTTCAGCGTCGGCGAGGCCGCCAAGAGCATCGCCGCGGCGCGAGAGCGGTTCCGACTCCTGGGTTGCGAGGACAGGATCCGTCACGTCGCCATCGAATCGGGCCACGACTACAACAAGCCCATGCGTGAGGCGATGTACGGCTGGGTCGAGCGCTGGCTGCGCGGACGCGGCGATGGCCAACCGATCCCCGAGCCGGCTCACGTCGTCGAAGATGTCGAGGCACTCCGATGTTATCCGCGAGGAACGACCCGGCCGAAGACGGTCGTCACGATACCCGAATTCGCGCGGAGCGAGGGCCGGGAACGGCTCAAAGCGTTGACGGCACCCCCCGATCATCGCGAGCGTTGGGCCGCGGACTCGGAACGGATGCGAATCCAGCTTCGCGACCGAGTTCTCGGGGGGGTTCCTCGCAAGACGCCCCTGGAACTTCAAACGAAGCTCGGCCCGGATCGGGCGGAGTTCGCGATCACAACAGAGCGCGGCATCCGCTCGCGTGGTCGCGCGAATCTGGGCAAGTCAAATCGCGGAACCGTCCTGGTATTGTCCTCCGGGCCGAAGGTCAACGGCGATTGGGATCCGCAGGAGCGGACCCGGCTTGACGCGATCCTGGCGAAATGGAGTCGGGCTGGGTTCGGCACGCTGGAACTGTCGGATTTCCGAGGCACCGGCCGATGGCTGGCCAACACGGGCCCGGTGGTCGGGGTGGCGGACCACACGGTGGCCGAGTGGGGGATCTGGGTCGGCCGGCCTCTCCTGGGCCAGTGGGTCTCGGACACGATCCGATGGCTCGACCTGCTCGACGAGCTGCGTCTCGGTCAAGACAGCTCTACAAAAGGACTTATGCCTCCGAACGGGCCATATATCCTGGTCGGACTGGGGACCATGAGCGTACCGGCGATCCTCGCGGCAGCCCTCGATTCCCGGATTGCGGGCGTCGCCTGCTCCGATTGCCTCGTGAGCTACGTAGGAAGGGAAGCCAAGCCATGGTCAGGGGTTTCCATGGGCCTGCTCGCCCCCGGCATCCTGGATGTGGGCGACGTGGGCCATCTGGCGGCCCTGGTCGCTCCGCGCCCGCTCGTCATCTCCAGCGGAGTCGAGCCGGAAGGCGACAGAGTACGAGGGGGACGACTGCTGGACTACTTTGCGTATACGCGCGCGGTTTACGGCCTGCTGGGCGCCGGGAGGAATCTCACGGTCGATCGTGAGGCCGAGGTTTCTTCCCTGATCCCCGGATGATGATCGAGATGTTCCGATAGCCCCGCTGGAGGTCCGATGGCCGCAACCGTCGAGAAGACCGTGTTCTCGGTACGGGACGCGGTCGTTTGTCGCTGTATATCATAGTAGACGGATTGCGCGGCGAGAGAGGCATCTGGCGCGATTTTCCGAGAATTGACGCACCGGCGCTCTCGCCGATAATGAGTGAGTCGTCAAAGTCGCAAATCCAGCCCGCGTGATGGCGTGGGGAACGTCCGGTTTTCCGCATAGGCCGGATCGCCCATAGATTTCTATTACCCTCCGATCGCGGCCGAATATCACGCGCCGGGTCGGATCACGACGAACGAGCGTGGGGTCCGTCATGCCTCCTGAAGTTGACAAGTCCGATTTTGCCCCGATCGAGATCCCGAAAGTTCACCGAAGTCCGTGGGTTTTCGCGAAGATCTTCGCGGCGATCGCCGTGGTCGGCGGGCTGATCGGGGCCTGGCTGGCCGGCTATCGGCCTCCGATGCTCATGGCCGGTACGAAATCCACGCTGGAGTTCGTGGAGATCGATCAGGGCGATGTGGACGTCTACGTGATGGAGACGGGCTCGGTCGAGAGCGCGAACAACACGACGATCCGCTGCCAGGTCGAAGCCCTGATGGGTACGGTCGGCGGTAGCCAGGGGACGACGGCCGGGAAGAGTGCGTCCGGCGGCGCCGGCGGCGGTCAAGGCGGGGCCGGGGGCGCCGGCGGCGCGAGCGGTCAAGGCGGGACGAGCGGGGGTACGGCGAACGCCTCGGCCTCCAGTAGCAAGAGTAAGAGCAAGTCATCCTCGAAGTCCAAGGCGGGATCGACGTCCAAGTCCACCACGACCGGTTCCAGCAGTTCCTCGAGTTCCTCCAGCTCATCAACTTCCTCGAGTTCCTCCGGCTCGTCCGGATCGAGTTCGGGCAGTACCTCGGGCAGCTCAGGGTCCGGATCTTCGTCGTCATCGTCCTCGGCTTCGAGCAATACGACAACCACGGCTTCCGTGAAGCCCGTCTTGCGGAGCTTCACCCTCATGGTGACGCCGCACACTCCATTGAGGCCCACGACGAAAGCCGCCGACACCAGCACCACCAAGAAGCAAAGCGACCAGCAGCAGAAAGGTGGTGGCGGAGGTGGTGGCGGCCGAGGCGGAGGTCGAGGCGGCCGGGGTGGCGGCGGCGGTGGCGGGATGATGGAAGAGGAGAAGCCGGGTTCGACCCGGATCGTCACGATCCTGCCCGAAGGCACCCCGGTCAAGGCCCAGGATGTTGTTGCCAAGCTCGATTATTCCGCCTTCGAGGATGAAGAGAAGAATCAGCGCGTGCGGCATCTCGCCGCCCAGGCGTATGTCGTCCAGGCCCAGTCGATGCTCGAGGTGGCCGAAATCTCCCTCAGAGAGTTCCGGGATGGCATCTATCCCCAGGATCTGCAGCTGATCAAGCAATACATCCAATCCTGCGAGATCGAGCAACGGCGGGCCGCGGGCAACTTGAAGTGGTCCGAGGACATGCTCAAGCTCGGATACCGGACCCCGTTCCAGGTCCAGAGCGATCGGCTATCCCTCCAGCAGACGACGATCGCCCTGGAAGAAGCCCAGGGGATGCTCGAGAGGCTCACGAAATATACCGGCCCCAAGCTGATCAAGTCGCTCGAGGCGAAGATCCAGGCGATCCGGGCCGATTCGCTCACCCAGGAGGCGTCTTTCAAACTGGAAGAGCAACGACTGGAGCGGATCCGGAAGAACATCGAGAAATGCACGATCCGGGCACCGGCGGATGGCATCGTCGTCTACGCCAATCAGACCGATTGGCGCGGGATGCCCTCCGTCCAGATCGATCAGGGAGTGACCCTGCGCGAGAATCAGCCGATCTTCAACCTGCCCGACCCGCAGCGCATGCGCGTGAAGGCCAAGATCAACGAATCCAAGGTCGCTCTGGTCCATATGGGCCAGCCGGCGATCATCACCGTCAACGCGTTTCCCGGCCGTCCGCTCAAGGGGATCGTCGCCGAGGTCACGCCGATCTCGATCCCGATCCGGGGCTCCGACGTGAGAATCTACTACGCCAACGTGGATATCACCCAGGGATTCGACGCCCTCCGGCCCGGATTGAGTGCCCAGATCATGATCGAGGTCGAGACTCGCCATAACGTGGTCCGGGTGCCGGTCGAGTCCATCCGATGGGTTGGCAACAAGTCTTATGTCGCCGTGTACGACGCTTCGCGCAGCGAGAACGGCCAGAACTCCTGGCGATGGCAGGAGATCGAGATCGGGCTCAGCGATCCCGCTCATGCGGAGGTGCTCAAAGGCCTCAAGCCCGGCGAGCGGGTCGTCTCGCGACCGGCCGGCCTCCCGGCCCCCGCCCCGGAGAAGGTCCAGAAATCACCGGACCAGGTCGCTTCCAGCTCTTGAATCGAGGTTTGTTTCAAGAGATCAAGAGTTTCACACAGAGATGCAAAGGATACGCAGAAGGCGCAAAGAAGACGGACTCTCGGCCCCGAGACAGGCAACCTCTTCTCTTCTTCTTCGCGCCCTCCGCGGTCCTCTTTGCGTCTCTGCGTGAAACGTATTTCCCAATAACTCAGCACCTCAACGGCTCATCAGTCGTCTGGAATCGTCGATCAGCCGATCCCACTGGAACGCCGGCCCCGGGTCAACCTTGTTCGTCTGGACGTGATAGTGGCCGAGGATTCCCTGGTATCGCTCGAGTTGATCGGCGGGGAGCTTATGGGGGATCAAGGCGCCTTTCTCATCCCGAGGATAGTCGCATCGGATCTTCGGGAAGACGGTGCAGAGCGTGGCGGTCAGCCTGGCCAGGGCCTCGTATTGCTGGGGCGTGAAGTCGTATTGTTCGAGCCGCTGCCCCTGGATGGTCCCGACGACCTTGTCATTCCGAGACGGTCGTAGTTCGGCCGCCGGATCGATCGTATCGACCGCCTTGCCCAGCTCCGGATCGACGATCCGGATCCGGCCGTCCGGACCGGGCTGATACCACTTCCCCAGGGGATTGGGGGCTCCGGCCGGATAGGCGCCGATGTTGGCGACCTCGATGCCGATCGATCTCCCGTTTGCGATCGTCGCATGCCAGGCGGCCTCCTTCGCGTCGAGCGTCTGGTAGATCGTCCCGTCGAGGTCCAGCATGAACTGGACGCTCAACCCGCGCTGATCCTGGAGCACCTGGAAGCAACGGCCGCTGGTCCCCCTCGCGTCGAAATGGATGACGAACTGGTCGACGACCTGCTGCAACAACGGCAGGTCCCAGCCGCCGCCGCGGACCTTCCGGATCTGCTCCGGAGTCAAGCCGCGGGTCCGCAGGCCATAGCGCGGGGATCCCCGCTCGGCGGCATTCGCGGCCTTCCTGGTCGCTTCCTTGGCGATGGCCTGGGCCTCGGCCCGATCGGGCGGCGGTGCGAATCGGCGCTCGACGCGGTAGGCGTCATAGCCTCCCGGGTCAGTCCACAAGACGACCCTGGTCGTGGTATGGTAAAGCTGGCCGCAGACCATGATCTCGTCGCCGCGACGCTCGAGCCGCTCAGCGACTTTCGGTTGCGGGTCCGCTCCCATCACGGAAGCGCTCAGGCAGGCGAATATCAGGAACCCGTATCTCATCGATCTTCCGCTCCCCTCTCGGGCCACTGCCGACGGATGACTTCGCAGATCCTCTTTTCCCATCCAGAGGGGCTGTTGTCGAGGAGTGACCGGCCCGCCCTTCGTCACACATGAACGACATCTCGCTTGCGGATGAGTCGCCCCGTGAGTGAGGATGGGGCGATCGAAATCATGAACGGAGGATTCGATCATGAGCGCGCACCTCGGACGTGGACTCGGGATCGTGATGGGAGTATTGGCGGTGCTCTCCTCGGCATCTCCGCCTGCCCGGGCCCAGGTGGACGTCGACCGCACGCTGGCGCGGATCTTCGAGGAGTGGAAAGACGGGTCGATCCCTCCCGCGCCCGGCGTGCTGGACCGTCTCGCCAATCTGGGCACGGACGCCGCACCCGCCGTGCCGAGATTGATCGCCGCGCTTCATAGCTCGGACTCGGCGTACCGCGCCCAGGCGGCCCGGATCCTGGCGAACCTCGGCCCGGCCGCTCGACCGGCCATCCCCGCGCTCGTCGACCTGATTCGAGACCCCGACCAGCGCGTCCGCCAGGCAGCGGCGGCCGCCCTTTCGAGCCTCGGGCGGTCGGCCGAGCGGGCGGTCCCGGCCCTGGTCGAGGATCTGCGGGCTGATCCCGAAAAGCGTCACATCGATCTGGCCTGGGTCCTGTTCGCCATCGGCGAACCGGCCTATCCCGCGATCATGGACCTGCTGAGTCGGCCAGACCCGGCGGTCCGGAAGACCGTCGTGGGCGGATTGGTCCGCATCCCCTGGACGACCGGTTTCGGTCGGACCACGAGGATCGCGAAGACGCTGGAATCCCGTCTCCAGGCGATGGCGTGCGACCCAGATCTCGGAGTGCGGATCGCGCTCACGAACCAGCTCGTCGCACTCCGGAGCGACTCCGAGGGCACGATCGCGGCGATTCGAACGCTGGCCCGCGATCCAAACCCGGGGGTTCGGATCGCTGTGATCAGGGCCCTGGGACAATCCGGCGCGATTCGGGAGCCGCTCCGCCCCGCCTATCTTCGGCTGCTGGAAGACGAAGATCCCGGCGTCCGGATCGAGGCCGCTACGTACATCCCGCACGGTGAACTGACCAGGCGAGCGTTCATCGACGTACTGCTGAAGATGCTCAAAGATCCGTCCGCCCGAATCCGCGTGGCGACGGCCCTCAAGCTCTCCCAGGCGGATTATCGGCAACAATTCTGGGATGCCGAGTCCCGACTGAGTAACCGGCACTACACGAGTGCGGCACTCCTGCAGAGCCCGACCGCGCTGGCCGTGCTGAAGTCGGCGGTGAACGACTCCGATCCGGATGTCCGTGCCAGCTCGGTGAAATTGCTGAACCTCTGGCCGGGCGAGGCGGCGACCTTGATCCCGATTGTTATCGAGCGGCTCAAGGAGCCGAGCGCGAATGTCCGAGCCGAGGCCGCGTCGACGCTGGCCTCGTTCGGCCCCGCGTCCGAGGGAGCCACCCGGACCTTGCTCGCCTCCCTGGCCGATCCCGGCACGACCAACGCGCAGGCGGCGATGCAGATCGCCATCGCCTCGGCCCGAGCCCTCGAGGCCATCGGCGGCGTGGCCAAGGCCAAGATGTTCCGGATGCTGCTGGCCCAGATCAACTCGCTCGACGAACTGACCCGGAATCGCGCCGTCGGGGCGATCCATAACCTAGGTGACGCCGTGAGGCGCGAAGTGTTGCAGACCTTCGCCGATCCGAGGACGACCCGTCGCGTCCAGATCGAGCTCCTGGGCACCCTGTTCGGCTACGTCGGAAGGGAGCCCGGCCCCGAATTCCAGGCGATGGCACCCATCCTGCGGACCTTGATTCGGGACGAGGAACTCCAGATCGCCCAGACCGCGATCAATCTGCTCACCCGCATCGATCCCGCGGCTCCGGAGGCCGTCGCCTTGTTCTTCGCCGGCCTCCGAGACGGCCTGAATCAGCAGCAGAAAAACCAATGGATTTATCAGATCCTCGGGCCCGATATGATCCCTCTCCTGGCCGCGGGCCTGGGCGACGACAACCCGGAGATCCGGGTCGAGACGGCCCGCTCGCTCTCCTACCAGGCTCAGAACCTGGCCCAGCTTCGGCGGTTCGAGCGAAGTCAGGCCTCCCCATCGATCGCCGGCCGGGCGAACGCGTTGGCCCGACGTCGGCGCTTCGGTCGCAACCAAGGTTCCCTATCGATCGCGTCGCAAGCCGCCGACCGGGAACGTCGCGACCGACTGACCTCGCAGGCGGTCCGGATCTTCATCGCCGCGTTGAAGGATCCGGACGTCCGGGTCCGCTGGATCGCCACCTTCGCGCTGGGAGAGCTCGAAAGCGAGGCCGAGACCGTCGTCCCGAAACTCATCGAGATGGCCAAGAACGCGACGGAACTCGTGCCGGTCGGGGACCTGATCCAGTTCCGCCCGTTCGCCGATCGAGGCCAGTACTATTTCCTGGGACCGAGTCGAAAGGGCGGCGATCCGCTCCGGATCGCGGCATTGCAGGCGTTGGGGGCATTCGGCCGGGCTGCCGCCCCGGCGGTCCCGGCTCTGGTCGACGCCCTGCGCGACCCGGATCTGCGGATCCGATGGTTCGCGATCGAGACTCTTGCGCTGATCGGCCCGGAGGCGAAGGCCGCCGTCCCGAAACTGATCGAGGCCTTGCGATCGAAGGACGTCGCGGAGGCTGGCATGTTGCGCGGGCTTGGCACATTCATGTTCCGGCAGATGGACGACGGGCCGATCCGGCTCATCGCGGCCGAAGCCCTCGGTCGGATCGGGCCGGAGGCGAAAGCCGCCGTGCCGGACCTGATCGCCGCGCTGGACGGCCCGGATTCCCGGGTGCGTTGCGAGGCGGTCCGAGCCCTGGGCGCGATCGGGCCCGATTCCGCCCCGGCGATCCCCAACCTGGTCCGGCAGCTCGTCCGGGGCCAGCCTGAACTGGCCGCGGAATGGTCGAAAGACGCCCTGGTCGGGATCGGCGTGGCGGCCGTCCCGCCTTTGCTGGAAGTCCTCCGCAACGACGATCCGGACGTCCGCGTCGTTGCAATCGAGACCCTGGGCAAGTTCGGGGCCAAGGCGGTCCCGGCGCATTCGAACCTGATCGCGGCCTTGAACGATCCCGTGCCGAAAGTCCGGATGTCCGCCGCCCAGTGCCTGGCGGAAATCGAACCCGAGGACGCCGCAGTCAGTGCGGCCCTGGTCGCCTCGATCAAGGACCCGGATGACGACGTCTCGAGAGCGGCGTGCGAGAGCCTGGTCAGGATCGGCAAGCCGGCCTTACCCCCCGTCCTCGCCCTGGCGCGAGACGATGATCCCGATGTCCGGAAACAGGCGGTTGCCCTGCTCTCCCGGATGGCGACGCCGATGCCCGTCCCGGTAATCGGCCAGTCTATGGACCAGGCACGCGATCGGTGTGAAGCCGTTCGCGAACGTCTGCGGTCTTCGCTGGGCGATCCGGATGATCGCATCCGATCGGCCTGCTCGGAGGCGTTGAAGGAGGTCGGCGAAGCCGCGGTCCCGGACCTGATCGCGGTGCTGGACGACGCCTCGCCCGCGATCCGTGCCAGTGCGGCCCGGATTCTGGGTGCGCTCGGCGACTCCGCCCGCAAGGGGCTCGACAGCCTTCGCCGGCACCGGACCGATCCGGATCCGGAGGTGGGTCACGCCGTCGAGACCGCGATCCGCGCGATCGAGGAGAGCGAGCATTTCGAGGCCCGGACGATCTCGAGTGACCCGTGAGACCGTGACTCGATCGCGAGTCGAACGTAGAAACTCATTGGTCTTCGCGTCCGAACATGAGAGAATCGGCAGGTCACTCTGTCATCCGTCACCCGGAAAATCCCCGAGATCCCACGATCATGGCTGAGACCTCGAACGGTTTGCGACCGCGTACCCTGTCCCGGATCGGTGGAATCGCGATGGCCCTGCTGGCGGTCGTGATAGCGGCGTGGGCGCACGCGTCAGACGCGGCCGGGCCTACGCTGGCCGACGATCCGAAAACCCCGACGACCGCCGGGACGACCCTCGAATCGCGGCTGATGCCCCTGATCCGGGCGCATCAGGGGAAGGTCGCGGTGGCCGTCAAGCCGCTGGGCGACGGCGAATCGTTCCGATACCACGCCGACGAGGTGATGCCCACCGCCAGCCTGATCAAGTTCCCCCTCATGATCGAAGCCTACCGCCAGGCCGCCGCCAAGAAGATCGACCTGGACTCGTTCATCACCCTCAAGAAGCAGGACAAGGTCGGAGGCTCGGGGGTCCTGAACTATCACTTCTCCGACGGGGCCACCTTCAAGCTTCGCGACGCGGTCCGCTTGATGATCGTCTATTCCGACAACACGGCGACGAATCTCGTGCTCGACGCGACCGGGATCGGCGCGACGGCGGCGACCATGGAGAAGATGGGCTATCCCAACACCAAGATCCACTCCAAGGTCTTCCACCGCGAGACCTCGGTCTTCCCCGAGCGGAGCGTGAAGTTCGGCCTGGGCAGCACCACGCCCGACGAGATGATTCGGCTCTGCGAGGCCGTCTATCGCAAGCAGATTCTTAGCCCTGAAGCCTGCGACGAGATGCTCGGTCACCTGCGCGCCTGCGACGACAAGGACAAGTTCCCCCGGTTCCTCCCCCCTCAGACCAAGGTCGCGTTCAAGACCGGGAGCCTGTCCGATACGCGCACGGCCGCCGGGATCATCGAGTGCCCCGCCGGTCCGGTCGCCGTCTGCGTCATGAGCTGCGAGAACAAGGATACGCGATGGGTCGCCGACAATGCCGGCAACCGACTCTGCGCCGAGATCGCCAGGGCGGTTTACGACCATTTCGACCACCCGGGCAGCGGCGCCGGCAAGGACAAGAAGACGGCCGATAATCGGCCGTGAGCCGCCATGGGCCGGCGTCAACGACTCTTCAAGTCAAGCTCGCCGGCAAGGCTTGCGGCTTCCCCTCGCGATCGACGCACGCCAGAGTCGAATGCCCCTCGGCCAGAAGGATGCCGTCCCGGAAGACGTGGTACTCGTGCACGATCTTGACGTGGGTCACCCGCGCGACGGTCGTGCGGATGGTCAGCAGGTCATCGTAATAGGCCGGTTTCTTGAACTTGCAGCCGATGTCCACGATCACCAGGAAATGGCCGGCGTCCTCGACTTCCCGGTACGAGACCCCGCGAGCGCGGAGCATCTCGGTCCGGCCCATCTCGAAGAAGATGAAGTAATTCGCGTGGTGCAACAGGCCCATGCGGTCGGTCTCGGCATACCTCACCCGAACGGTGATCTCGTGGCTGTCGCTCATCGGTGATCCGGCTCCTCGATCCATCGAATTCCTACGAGAAAATGACGGGTTAGCGCATCGCCGGAGCGGGGTCGACGGCGATGTCCTCGGGCTTGTCCGCGCGATCGGGTCGAGTCACGACGACCAGCGGGTACGGATCGTAAGGCCATTGCTCGCGATTGGGCTCCATGGGCTGGAAGCCGGCACCGACCCACCGTCGGAACGTCGCCGGACTATGCGTTGCACCGTTGGCCTTGAGCCACCCCTCATATTGATCCAGATGCTCGGCCATGACCTTGCCGTCGCCGAACCTCACGAACAGGTAACCGATCGAGAACTGCGCCCGCGCATCCTCGAGCGCCTTCCCATCGCGGAGAAGCTCGGCGAAGGCCGAGGCCAGGCCGGTACGCTCGGCCCCCCACTGGCAATGGATCAGGACCGGGTATTCCGCCGAGTCGAACGCCTCGATCAGCGTCCGCAACTGGGCCCGCGACATCCAGATGCAGGAAGACATCGGGATGTCAACCTGCGTCGCACCGTTTTCGAGGGTCGTCGCACGCTCGGCGATGTACCAGGGGTCTTTATTGGGGCCTCGCAAGTTCAGGACGGTCTTGATGCCGTGGTCGCGAATCGTCCTGGCCAGGGCCGACGCGGGCATCTGGCCCGACCGATAGATCCGGCCGGGTTCGACCGTCCCGAAATTGTGATTGGCCTGGTCCCACGCCACATAGAGCAACCCGAATACGACGACCGCGGCCAGGGCGCGAATCATCCATCGGAGCATCCGGAACGGACGTGCCATCATCCGCGGCCATCACTTTCCTGCCAATGGGAGGAAACCGTCGTTGACCGAGACCGGGCGAAATCCTCGATGAGGGCCCGATCATTCTGATCGGCGGTCGCGGAAGGCCGCGTCCAGGGGAATTCCGAAACGGCGCTCCAGGCCTGCTCGGCGGAGCACCCGCCGTGGCGGATCAGGTACGCCGCATGAGTCAGGTTGGTCCGGTGGTGTCCGGCGACGCAATGGAAGAAGACCGGCTGACGGCCCGGGTCGGCCAGCAGGTCGGCGGCCTCGGCCATCTGGTCGGGAGTCGCCGTTGACCCGCGCATCGGGATGATGATCCAGTTGACCCCGGTCTGCCGCACGACCTCGGCTTGACCGACGTACTTGACATCGTCGCGGTTGATGGCCGTGAGCGTGACGATCGTCTTGATTCGTTCGCGGGCGATGATCTGCCGCAAAGCCTCCGGGCTCTGCCACGCGCCTCGGACCAGCCGACCGGATTCGATCACGCGTACCCGTTTCTCGGCCTTCCCGTCGCCCATCGAAACGAAGGCCAAGGCGCATCCAACCACCAGGGTCAGGCAGGCAACCGCGGACCGGCGAGACCGGCCTTCGATCCGACGAATCATCCAACGCATCACCCAGCTTCTCCGGTCAGCGTCCCGGGATTGCGAAGATCCAAGCGAGCCGGATTCTAGACGACCCGCACGGCGTGGCAACCCCAACCTCCCGCGACTCAAGGGTTGGGGAGCCTCTTGATATAATCGACGAACTGGCGGGTATCCCTCAGTGGCGGGCCGTGCCCGAAGCAGATGAGCTTCGGTTCGAACTCCATCAACCGGCGGGCCGAATCGCGGTTTTGTGCGGGGTCGAGGCTGAAGACTTGCTGCGGCTCGCAGAGCATCGTCCGACCGTTCCAGATATCCAGGTTGGACAGGACGTCGCCGAGGACGAGCACGCGATCGGCCTCGCGCCAGAAGGAGATGTGACCGGCGGTGTGGCCGGGCGTCTCCAGGACCGTGAACGTGCCGACGCGATCGCCCTCGCGAAGGCGGCGGGCGACCGGATGGGGCGGACCGGTCCAGATCGGCCCGACCGTACCCGATAGCCAATGCTTGGGCATCCGGGCCATGATCTCGCCGGGGCGTTCCATCGCGTCGGCGTCGGCCTCGCTGCACCAGAGCGGAATCCCGAGCGTCTCGCAGATGACATGGCTGGACCCCTGATGGTCCGGGTGAGCATGCGTCAGGGCGTGAAGATTGACCGTCCGGCCCCGGAGCCTGCGCAGAATCCGACGCGCGGCGAATCGGGTCGCCGAGTCCACCAGGACATCGCCCAGCAGGTAGACGTTGATGGCATAGGGCGGAAAGCCTTCCAGCACAATCAGATCATCGGCCAGTTGCTTCATGACGAGGGAGTTCCGATCGGATTTTGACGATATTGACGCAATCCACCGGGTTGACCAGAATCCGTCCGCGGGATCGGGGACAGGACGTTCAGGGTATCGGAGTCCGCCTCCATGGCCAGGGCGAACCGGCTTGGCGACGCCTCGCTCATTGTACTGGCCGTGGCCATCAGGGTAGCGGCGGTCCTCGTGCTCCGGAGCTACGAGGTCCCGCGGAGCACCTACGAACATGGCGAGATCGCGGCGAACCTGCTCGCCGGGCGCGGCTTCACCACGACGTTCCTCGGGGCGGAAGGCCCGACGTCCCAGCAGGCGCCCGTCTACCCATTCCTGGTGGCACTCGCCTATGGAATCGGGGGCGTGGGCACGCCTCGGGCGTTGCTGGTGCTCGAGTTAGGACAATCTCTACTCGGCGGTCTCCTGGTCTGGGAGGTCTTGCGGCTGGCACGGTTGGTTGCGCCGGCTCGTCCCTGGCTGGCCGGGACGGCCGCATTGGCAGTCGCGCTCCATCCGACGCTGGTCTATGCCGCGACCCACGTGCAGGTCGCTGCTCTGGGGACGACCCTGCTCGTGGGCACCCTCGCGTGGGGCTATCAGGCGGGTGCGTCCGGACAGATCAAGGATGCCGCGACCGCCGGCGCCTGGTTGGCCCTCCTGGCGCTGACGGATCCGATCCTCTCGCTGGCGATGATCGGGATTGCCGGTGCGATCTGGCTCGGCCGAGCCGGCGAACCGGGCCGGCTTCGCCAGTCCTTCCGACTGATCCTCGTGACGGTACTCACGGGCCTGGCGGGGATATCCCCCTGGTTGGTGCGAAACGCCCGGGTCCACGGGGAGTTCGTCGCGATCAAGAGCACGTTCGGCTATGCCTTCTGGCAGGGCAACTGTGTTCTGAGCGAAGGGACGGACAAGGTCCGTCGGCCTTCGGTCGACCGCATCCTGGAGCAAGGTCGAGGCTCGACGAGCCTCAGTGGACTGAATCGGTCGCTCTGGGATGCGCGGCATGAGGCCGGCTATCTGGACGATATTGCCCTGACAAAGGCCGACTACCAACGGCTGGGATCAGTCTCGGAGCCGGAGCGTTCCCGCATCCTGTTCCGACGGGCCATGGCCGATCTGCGGGCCGACCCATGGCGATACGGGCGTCTCTGCCTGCGACGCCTCGGCTACTTCATCTTCTTCGATGAGACCAATCCCAAGTCCCGGGTGCGGGCCTATCGCCTGGCCCACTTCGGGCTGACCGCCTTCGCCCTGGCCGGACTCTGGCTGACCACTCCCTCGACGCGAAGGCGTTTGCTGCCGACGATCGCGACCGCGGCCGCCATCACCCTCTTCCACGCGCTGACGATCGTCTCCGCCCGGTTCCACATCCCGCTCGAACCGCTGATGGCGCTCTGGGGAGCCGCGGGATTGACCCGGTGGACGACGGCTCCCGCGAGATCCTCAAGCCCGGCTCCCCACCACGTCGAACGCATCCGGGTCGAAGACCGGCTTGGAGTAGTCCGCCTGCGCGTTTGACTCGGCCTTCTCCGCGGCCTTCGCGTGCATGAACGCCAGGATCAGGCTGGTGAGCATCGCCGTGAGACTGATCACCACGGCGCAACCCCAGGCCACCGCAGGAATGGGGATTTCGTCCGGCGTGTTCGGCTCCCAGATGATGGTCGTCAAGAAGGCCGCCAGCACGGACGCGACCGGGACGCCGGCCCCGATCGCGGCGACACCCTTCGAGTGGCCGGCGACGAGCACCCGCGGGTACGGCATCTGGGCCTCCATGGCCTTCATCCGCTCGCGGTGTTCCCACTCGCCCTTCCTGTGGCGGTGCTTCAGCACCAGGATGGTCGGGACCAGGAACAGCGGCATCAGGATCGCCACGATCGGGATGATCAAAGGTTCCATCGTTTCTCAAACCTCTCGGAGATTGGGTCGAACGAGCTTCGATCCGATGTCGCGGAGGACCCGGCGGTTCAGCCGCGGGCACTCACGACATCATAGGAATCTTCCTCAACATACGGCTTGAGGTTGGAAGGAGAAAGGGCGGTTTCACGCCGCTTGAGCGACTTACCCGCGAGAATGGATCCGCTGATCACCGAGGCCATCCCTACCGAGCTTGCCGCGATCCACATCCCATCGTGAAATCCTGCGATCGCGGTGGAGATGGCGGCGGCGAGGAACGCCCCGAGCGGGACCGCCCCGCCGATCAGTACGATCACCAAGGCCATCCGCTCCGGCGAGAACCAAGGCTCGTCCTGAGGCAAGGTCCGACCGAGCTCCAGCGCCTTCATGCGCTCGATGTGCTCCATCTCGCGCTTCCGTCGTTCGTGCTGGAAATGGAGGCCGATCGAAATCGGGATCATCACCACGCCGCCGATGATCGCGGTGAAACCCAGAGCCATTCCTGCGATATCCATGAGTGCTCACCGAACCTTTCGTTCTAGCGACTGGCGGGGAGGAGCGGGACGGCCACGACCGGGAAAACTCGCTGAGCCCTCGCCCGAGGCGTCCCATGCGTGGTAAGTTGTCCGATCATCTCGATCCGTTCCATGAGGGCTACCGGGGAGTGGAGATCCATGAGTCGCGACCATCTCTTGGTGATCGACCAGGGGACGACCAGCACGCGGGCGGTCGTCTATGACGCGAGGCTTCAGGTGGTCGGGCAGGGCCAGGCGGAAGTCCTGCCCACGTATCCCCAATCGGGCTGGGTCGAGCACGATCCCGATGCGTTGGTCCGTTCGGTCGGGCCGCAGATCACCCGGGCACTCGACGAGTCGGGCGTGAATGCGGATCGGATCGCGGCCATCGGCCTGACCAACCAGCGGGAGACGACGATCGTCTGGGAGCGCGAGAGCGGCAGGGCGATCGCCCCGGCCCTGGTCTGGCAGGATCGCCGGACCGCGGCGGTCTGCGACCAGCTCAAGGACAAGCAACCGTGGGTCGCCGATCGGACCGGACTTGTCATCGACCCCTATTTCTCCGCGACCAAGATCGCCTGGATCCTCGACCATGTCCCCGATGCCCGTCGCCGCGCCGAGGCCGGCGAACTGGCCGCGGGGACGGTGGATAGCTTCCTCGTCTGGCACCTGACCGGCGGCGAGCGGTTCGTCACCGACGCCACGAACGCGTCCCGAACGCTGCTGATGGATCTCCGGACCCTCCGATGGGCGGAGGATCTCTGCCAACTATTCGGGGTCCCGCCCGGAATATTGGCCGAAATCCGGCCGAGCTCGGGAGAGTTCGGCCAGACCCGGGGCCTGCACTTCCTCCCCGACGGCCTGCCGATCCTGGGGATCGCCGGCGACCAGCAGGCATCATTGATCGGCCAGGGGTGCGTCGAGGCCGGCCAGGTCAAGTGTACCTACGGCACCGGTGCGTTCTTGCTGGCGCATACGGGCGGGCGGATCGTGCCGTCGAGGAACGGACTGATCACGACCCTCGCGGCCACGATCGGCGACCAGCCGCCCCAGTATGCCCTGGAAGGGAGCGTGTTCGTCGCCGGTGCGGCCGTGCAGTGGTTCCGCGACGGCCTCAAGGCGATCGGGGCCTCATACGAGATCAACCCCTTGTCGCTCGAGTCCGACCCGGCGATGGACGTGATCTTCGTGCCGGCCCTCACGGGCCTGGGTGCCCCGTACTGGCAGCCCTCGGCGCGGGACCATGTTCGGGCTCACGCGCGCCACCTCGATCGCCGACCTCGCCCGGGCGACGCTCGAAGGGGTCGCCTTCCAGGTCGCCGACCTCATCGAGGCGATCGGTCATGACCTCGGGTATCCGTTGGCCGAGATCCGCACCGACGGCGGCATGGCCAAGTCCGACCCGTTCCTCCAGTTCCAGGCGGATCTACTCGGACTCCCCATCCACCGGAGTCCGCAGGCCGAATCGACGGCCCTGGGAGCCGCGCTCCTCGCCGGGCTGGGAGCCGGCCTCTGGCCGGATATCGCGTCGGCCATCGAGGTCCTCACGTCCGGCGGCCGGACGTTCTCGCCGGGGCGCGACGACGACTGGCGGAAGCAGGCGCACGACCGCTGGCGGCGAGCGGTCGAGACGGTGATCAAGCATTACTCTTGAAGTTGACAGGGTGCTTTGCCATCCGTCACGATCGTGCTGGACTGTATTCACTTCTCGGGCTGATTCCGATGGAAAACATCCTGACGATTGAAGAGATCGAGACCCGGTTCCCTTCGGAATGGGTCTCGATCGGCGATCCCCACGCGGACGAATCGCAACATCTCCGGGGGGGCAGCATGCTGTTCCACAGCCCGGACCGGGACGAAGTTGACCGGAAGCTCCTGGAACTACGCCCTCCCCGATTCGCATTTCGATACCTCGGCGAGTTGCCGGAGGATATGGCGCTCGTCTTATGAGTTTCACTACAGACGATTCCAATCTTCCAAGGCGATCTCGCGCCCGATGATCGCTCCGACTTTCGCGGAGCATGAGCCTGACTTGAGCGACGGAATACTCCGCGTTCGAGGGCAGTGTCAGGCGATTCTCTCCGATTACCATAAATTGATGCTTGGCTCCCGAGAATACGCCCTCGAACCCAAGTTGACGCATGCGACGAATGAAATCCTGTCGCTTACACGGACTCCACTTCGGCATGCGTCACATCCTTATTGAGATCAATCCCTCCGATAACAGGCAGTCGATGGCCGAGCTTCAGACCCAGGAGCAACCAGTCTTCGAGGACCGATCGCAGCTCCTTGTCGCATCCCCGGAGGGAGCTCGCAAAGGCGATCACACCCGGGCAGATCGGGATGGAGCCCCCGTAGGAGCCGTCCTCGAGTTTCTCGTAGACCGCCCCATCGAGGGCGCCATCAATGTATTCGCTGAGGACGTAAAGCGTATTCATTTCACTTATCCCGGCTGATCGCGCCCCCGCCGGCCAGGGCGGCCTGGGCGGCGGCCAGGCGGGCGATCGGCACGCGGAACGGCGAGCAGGAGACGTAGTCCATCCCTACCTTGTGGCAGAAGGCGACGCTATCCGGGTCGCCGCCGTGCTCGCCGCAGATCCCGATCTTCAGGTGCTGGCCATGCTTCTCCTGTCGGGCCTTGCGGCCCTTGGTCACGCCGATCTCGATGAGCTGGCCGACCCCCTTGACGTCGAGGCTCTGGAACGGGTCGATCGGCAGGATCTTCTCGGTCAGGTACGTCGTCATGAACCCCTTGATGTCGTCGCGACTGAACCCGAACGTCATCTGGGTCAGGTCATTGGTGCCGAACGAGAAGAACTCGGCCTCCTCGGCGATCTTGTCGGCCGTCAAGGCGGCGCGGGGGACTTCGATCATCGTGCCGATCAGGTATTCGACCTTCACGCCGGCCGCCTTCAGCTCCGCCTCGACGACCTCGATGGCCCGCTTCTTGAGGAAGACCAGCTCCTCGACGGTCCCGATCAGCGGGATCATGATCTCGGGAATGACCGACTTGCCGCTCTTCTGGACCTCGATGGCCGCCTGGATGATCGCGCGGACCTGCATGTCGCCGATCTCGGGATAGACGATCGGCAAACGGCAGCCGCGGAAGCCGAGCATCGGGTTGGCCTCCTTGAGTTGCTCGACGCGCTCGCGGACTCGCTTGAGGCTGATGCCGAGCTGCTTGGCGAGCTCGGCCTGCTCCTTCTCCTCGTGCGGCAGGAACTCATGCAAGGGGGGGTCGAGCAGCCGGATCGTCACCGGAAGGCCGTCCATCGCCTCGAAGATCCCGACGAAGTCCTTGCGCTGGAACGGCTCGAGGTCCGCGAGGGCGGCCTTGCGGCCCTCCACGTTTTCGGCGAGGATCATCTTGCGCATGGCGATGATCCGATGTTCCTCGGGCCGTTGTGGATCATCGAAGAACATATGCTCGGTCCGGCACAGTCCGATCCCCTCGGCGCCGAACTCGCGGGCCTTGACGGAATCCTTGGGCGTGTCGGCATTGGTTCGGACCTTGAGGGTGCGGACCTTGTCGGCCCACCCCATCAGCGTGAAGTATTCTTCGGGGATGACCGGATCGACCGTCGGTAGCTCGTCGGCCCAGACCTCGCCGGTCGCGCCGTCGATGGTCAGGTAATCGCCGGCCTTGATCGTCTGTCCCTTGACCGTGACGGTCCCGGCGGCCTCGTCGATCTTGATGGCCTCGCAACCGACGACGCAGGGCTTGCCCCAGCCCCTGGCGACCACCGCCGCATGGCTCGCCTTGCCGCCGGTGGATGTGAGGATCCCCTGGGCCAGGTGCATGCCGGCCACGTCTTCCGGGCTGGTCTCCTTGCGCACCAGCATGAGGCGGGCCTTGGGATCCTTGATGGCCTCTTCGATCGCCGCCTCGGCCGATAGGACCACCTTGCCCACCGCGGCCCCTGGGCTGGCGGAGATGCCCTCGGCCACCGACTCGAAGTTCTTCCGTTGCATCGGGTCGATCTGGGGCATGAGCAGGTGGTTGAGGCTCTCGGGGTTGACCCGCTTGATCGCCGTCGTCACGTCGATCAGACCTTCGCGCACCAGCTCGACGGCGACCCGCACGGCCGAGGTCCCGGTCCGCTTCCCGGTGCGCGTCTGGAGCATGTAGAGCGTGCCGTCCTCGACCGTGAACTCGATGTCCTGCATCTCCTTGTAGTGCTTCTCGAGCTTCTGGCGGATGGCGAGCAGTTCCTGATAGACCTTCGGCATCTCCTGGGCGAGCTGGCTGATCGGCTCCGGAGTGCGGATTCCCGCGACCACGTCCTCGCCCTGGGCGTTGACCAGGTAGTCGCCGAAGAACACGTTCTCGCCCGAATTCGGGTCACGGGTGAACGCCACGCCGGTGCCCGAGTTATTCCCGGTATTGCCGAAGACCATGGCCTGGACGTTGACGGCGGTCCCCTTCAACCCGGAAATCCGCTCGATCCGCCGGTACTCGATGGCCTTGTCGCCCATCCAGCTATTGAAGACGGCCGTGATGGCCTTCCAGAGCTGGTCTTTCGGATTCTGGGGAAAAGGCTCGCCGACGTGCTTCTGGTAGACCGCCTTGTAGCGACGGACCAGCTCCTTGAGGTCGTCGGCGCCCAGTTCCGTGTCGAGTTTGACCTCTCGCTCCGTCTTCAGCGCGGCGAGCTCGTGCTCGAACTCCTTGTGCTCGACGCCCATCGCCGTCGAGCCGAACATGTCGATGAGCCTTCGATACCCGTCGTAGGCGAACCGAGGATTGTTCGTCTTCTTGGCCACCCCATCGACCGAGGCGTCGGTCAGGCCGAGGTTGAGGATCGTGTTCATCATGCCGGGCATGGACATCGCCGCCCCCGACCGGACGCTCACCAGCAGCGGGTCCGTCGGGTCGCCGAACTTCTTGCCGACGGCCTCCTCCATCCGCGCCAGGGCGGCCTCGACCTGAGGCCTGACCTCATCGGGAAGCTGGCGACCGCGGTCGTAATAGACCGCGCAGACCTCGGTCGTGATGGTGAAACCGGGCGGGACCGGGATGCCGATCAGGCTCATCTCGGCGAGGTTCGCGCCCTTGCCGCCCAGCAGCTCCTTCATCTCGGCGCGACCCTCGGCCGAGCCACCCCCGAAAGAGTAGACGTATTTTTGTGCGTTTGCCATTTTGTGTTGCTCCAAGGAGTTCCGGCACGTCAACGCCCGCGTCGGAGATGGTCGCTCATAATGCCATGGAATAACGAACGTTATCGTTTCGGGAATCGATCGTCAAGCGGCGCCATCGGATCGGGAAGGCCGATCGCAAGCCGACGGATCCCTCTGGTCTCGCCGGGGCGACTTCGTCTCCACGATCCGAGAATCCGTAATCGCCCGGCTCGAGTAAACGGACCGTATTGCCAACACCAACACACGCAACCATCAATCGAGGATGCCAATGGTGAGGCATTCGTCGCCCGAGGTCGTTCGACGGCTGGGTTCGTTTCGTGTGTTTCGCATCATCGAGCCGTCGTGGGCTGTGGCTCGGCCGGAAAATATTACCCAAACTACCCACTTGTGGCTTCGTTTCGCGTATCTTGCATTCGATTCGCGATTTCCGTGACCGGATCGCGTGAAGTTTGGGTTCGTTCTTCGAAAAAATGACACGGTCGCGATGGCGGTTGTCTGGGTTCGTTCGATGAGTTTCGCATCGGATGAGCCCTCGCGGCTGGGTTCGATCTTCCCAGGTCCTGTGTCGATCGAGTCCAGATCCACGTCCCACCAACGCCCTTTCCTCGCTCGTTTGCGCATTCCGAACCCGACAAGAGGAGATGCCTTACTTGACTATAGAAACTTGAGCGGCAGCTTGCGCACTATCCAATCCGAGAATCTTCGGTGACACGATTGCCGTCGTTGACCGACCTGGGGAATCATCGAGCCGATCCCGTTGCCGGCGCGGAAGCTGGTCAAGCAGGATCTCTTGATGGCTGATTTCGCTCCCGATTCGATTCGCCTGGAGGAGGATTCCGGAGCCAACCTTGACGTCGCTTGACCGCGAGCCTGGAGGTCAGGACGACTCCCATTGACCCGGCCATCGTGACCAGGATCACCCCGACGATTCCGCTCGCCAGTCCGCCCGAGCCGACCTCGGCGGGTGGCCCGGGCGACCCGATATCCGGTCGGCTCGTTGATGCGTTCGGATCCGCAAAGTGGATCAGGAACGGATGGACCGAAAACCACAGCGGGAGCCACCCCGAGATGGAGCCGGACCGGTCTACGACCCGCGAAGCCCGATCGCTGTCGGACCTCGACTCTTCCAGGAAGGGAACTCGAGTCTCGAACGGTTCGGCGGGGTCGCTCGAAGATTGAGCTTCATCCACTCGCCGGCTGGCGCAGATGAGCTGCGCCTCGACACCCGAGACGAATCGATCGAGGAGCGGCGCCGGGAGATCGTGGTCCCGTTTCGGTCCCGGCACGGATTCGACCATCGGCGCGGAAGGATTCGTCCCATTATCATCCTGCACGTTCCCGAGGTCGTCGGTGAGTGAGTTCTCGCTCTCGGAGGCCGAGGTCAGCAGGACGGCCACCGCCGCCATCGGGCCGTCCCCCAGCGGAAGGACGTCCGAGACCTGGCCCTGATCGACGATCAACAGGTTCGAGACGAGCGGGGTGAGCGAGGCCATCGCCATCGAGGTCAATTCCTGGAGCGGACCGGCCATCGTGGCGATGAGCGAGCCGATCGATCCGGCCAGGCCGATCGATGTGCCGTTGGCCTGGGACTGGGCCGTCGAGGCGGATGATGCGTTGTTCGACGACGCCGGCGTCGACGCCCCCGAGAGCAAGCCCAATGAGGAGACGGCACTCTGTACGTCGTTAGAAAATGACTCTCCCAAGTGGGGTTGCGTCTCGCCTCCGGGATTCATCGGCTCGCCCGGCGCCAAGGAGAACGAGACGGAGAGGATGGCATTGCTCCCTTCGGTGCTGACGTAGAAGTGGTAATCACCGCTCGACTGGCCGGAGACGGCCAGGCTGGTCGGCTGCCCGGAACTTCCCAGCGCGACCGAACCGGCCAGGGTCAGGTCGGCGGGGCCGCCGTCAAAGAGGGTGATGAGGGAGTCGCCGTTGTTGGCGACGACCAGGTCTTCATAGCCATCGCCGTTGAAGTCGCCCGCGATCGCCGCGATCGGATCCAGGCCGCCGGTGGGGATCGTGACCGGCCGCGGATCGGGGCCGAGGAAGTTCGGGTAGATCGTCAATGTGTTGGAAACCGAGTTGACCACGACCAGGTCCTGGCCTGGCCCGTCTTCGAAGTGTCCCACGAAGGCCCGAATCGGTCCGATGCCGGTGGCAAACGTCGCGGAGTCTTTGAAGAATCCGTTCCCTGCGCCGGCTAGCACGCTGACACTATCGCTCCCCTGATTCACGACGGCGAGGTCCATGAGACCATCACCCTCGAAATCACCGGCCGTGGTCGATATCGGGGAGTCACCCACAGGCAGGCGGGGGCCGAGCTCGATGTGGAAGCCCGTCGCATCGACTTTCGTGAGGAGGATACTGACGTCATTGGACCCGGAGTTAGTCACGATCAGATCCGGGAGTCCGTTTCCTTCGAGGTTGGCCAGTGTAATTCCCACCGGGGTGGTGCCGGTGAAGACCTGGATCGGCGGTTGGAATTGACCCCCTCCCATACCCAGGTAAATCAGTACATCGTTGCCGCCGGAGTTGGCGACGATCAGGTCCGGGATGCCATCACCGTTGAGGTCGGCGATCTTGACGTCGCTGGGGGCGAGCAGGCCCTGGGCACTGCCCTGGAGGAAACTCTGGCCGGTCCCGGAATTCTGGACCAGGAGTTGGTCCTGCGCCTGGTTGGTCAGGACGAAATCTTGCTGGCCATTGCCGTTGAGGTCCCCGACCGCCAGCGTCACATACTGGCCGGCACTTTGATAAGGGGCGAAGGTGCCGTCCCCCTTTCCAATCAAGACGAGCAGGTCGCCCGCCTCGTTGGAGACCAGGAGATCGGGGTGGCCAGCGATGTCCTGCGAGACGAGGTCGGTCGCCTGGCCACCCACGGGGATCACCTGGCCGGGCACGAAATGGCCCGACCCATCATTCAGCAGGATCGTCACGTCCTGGCTCTGCTCGTTCAAGACTGCCAGGTCCTCGTAACCGCCCTGGTCGAACTGACCTGCGACCACCTTGATGGGCCCGGCCCCGGTTTGATAACTCGATGCGAGCGTGGGGTTGGCGAAGCCGCCACCGGGCAAACCATGAAGGATGCAGATCCGGTCGGAGCCCTGATCGACGACGACCAGGTCGAGAAGGCCGTCGCCATCGAAATCGCCGGCGATGACCGACACGGGGTCGTCGGAGCTGATGCGTTGGAGGTCGCCACCATCCGAGACGACGCCGGCCGGTTCAAGCCCGGCGGGCAGTCGGATCTCGGCGGAGAAGGCGCGGAGCGGGAGGCATTGAAAGATACTGACATCGCCCGAATTCACGTTGGTCACCACGAGCTCCGGATACGCGTCCCCGCCGGGCTGGACGATCGCCGCATCCGAGGGTCCATCCCCGACATCGAGCGTGCGAGCGATGTAACTGAAATGGCTGTCCTCGTCCTGGTACAGGATCAATGCCTGGTCGGTCCCCGGCGCCAGGAGGATCAGATCGTCCCGCCCATCTCCGTCGAGGTCGCCGGAGATGACACGCGAGACCTGCCAGCGTGGATCCAGCGGGATCACGTCCGTGTAGGTGCTACCATCCGGCCTCCACCAGTCGACGATCAGAATCGATCCGTTCGCGGCGAGCTCGGCGCCTCCCCTGGCCGTGGGAGATTGGACGAACGCGAAATCGGAGGCGAAGCCCGGCACGCTCGTGCCGAGGACCTGGGGGGAGCTGAAGAGTCCGGGCTCTGCCGGATTTTCGTAGCGGATGAGAGCCTGGCCCTGGCCGTTGATCTCCACGGCCTCGAGTCCGCCATCCCCATACAGGTCGCTGACATAGAGCTTCCGAGTCACCGCCGGGAGGGTCGCCCCCGGGCGCAGGAATGTGCCATCGCCGACTCCGAGCCAGATCTGGACGGTGACGGTCTGGGCGTTACCGACCACGAGATCGAGGATCCCGTCGTTGTTGAAATCGGCGGCCAGCAGGCTGTCCACCTGCATGCCGACGTCCCACGAGCCCTCGGGGGTGAACGAGCCGTCCGGATTGCCGACGACGAAATTCAAGACGGAGGAATTCGCCGCGGCCGCGACGTAGTCGAGCGAGCCATCGCCTGTGAAAGCGCCCTGCACAAAAGCCCCGAGGACTTCACCGGTGGGGATCCGCGCCACGATGGTCGAGGCGCCGCCATCAGCCCATCGGACCTGGATGACCCACTCGCATTGTCCCGACTGATCGCCGACGGCCAGATTCGGCGGGGCGCCCGGGTCCTGTTCCGTCAGGGCAATCTCCGTCAGGATCGCGCCGGGCAGCGCTATGCGTTGCAGATGGAATTGGCCCTTGCCGTTATTCATCAGTATCGACACATCGGCGGAAGTGCGGTTGGCCGTGGCCAGGTCGAGGAAGCCATCACCGTTGAAGTCCCCGGCCACCAGCGCGACCGGCTCGGCCCCGACGGCGAGGCGTTCCCCGAATCGGAAAGTCCCGTCGCCGATTCCCCACAAGATCGTGACATCGTTGGAGCCGGAATCCGCCACGGCGACGTCGGGGATACCATCGCCGTTGAAATCGCCGACGACCAGGGCGCTGGGGCTCAAGCCGACGGCATAGCGCTCCTCGGAAGAGAAAGTGCCGTCACCCAGCCCCAGGAAGACCGAGATGTCGTTGGACCCCGCGTTGGCCACGATCAGGTCGGGGATGCCGTCGCCGTTGAGGTCGGCGACCGCCATCGCGATCGGATTCGTGCCGACCGCCAACGTCGCCGCGTCGTAAAACGTCCCGTCACCCTGGTTCAAGCGGATGGTCACGGCATTGGTCACCGGGTCGGCGATGGCTAGGTCGAGGCGGCCATCGCCGGTGAAATCCGACGCGACCATCGGCAGGCTGGTCGCCCCCAAGTCCTGAGTGATCGGGGCCTGGAACGTGCCGTCGCCGTTGCCGAGCAGGACCGAGAAGTCATCCGAGCGGTAGTTCACCTCGATAACGTCGAGGTGGCCGTCGCGCGTGAGGTCCGCGGCCGCCAGCGAGTCCGGCCCTTGCCCGGCTGGTAGTCGTTGCTCGGGGAGGAACGTCCCATCGCCCCGGCCCATCAGCAGCGAGAGGTCGTTGCTGCCATCATCGCCCACGAGCACGTCGAGGTGTCCATCGCCGTTGAAGTCGCCGACGGCCACCGAGAAGGGCCCCGATCCTACGGGCGAAGCGATCGGCACCTGGAACGTCCCATCGCCATTGCCGAGCAAGATCGAGACGACCGAGGGCGCATTCGAAGTCTCATCCGTGACGATGAGATCGACGTTGCCATCCTCGCTGAAGTCGCCCGCCGCCACCTCCCAGGGAGTCGCACCGGCTTGCCAGCGGGTTTCCGGCAGGAAGGTCCCATCGCCCCGGCCCATCAGGACCGAAAGATCGTCGGTCCCGGAATTGGTGGTGACGAGGTCGACATGACCGTCATGGCTGAGGTCGACCGCGATGATGTCGGCGGGAGCCCCCCCGACCGGGTAGAGGACCTGATCCTGGAAGGTGCCATCGCCATTACCCAGGAACACCGAGACGTCGTTGGACACCCAGTTGGCCGCGATCAGGTCGAGCTGACCGTCACCCCTGAGGTCCGACGCCGCGAGACAGAACGGCCAGGAGCCCGACTGCAGGCGCTCGCCGATCGTGAACGTGCCGTCGCCATTGCCCAGAAGGACCACGACCTGGTTCGACAAGTAAGTCGCGACCGCCAGATCGAGGTGGCCGTCGTGGTTGAAATCGCCCGCGACCAGGTCATACGGACCCAGACCGCAGGAGATCCGGATCGGAGCGCGGAAGGAGCCGTCCTCTCGCCCCAGTAGGATTAACACCTCATTGTCCGTCTCGTCGGTCATCGCCAGGTCGGGGATGCCGTCGCCGTTGAAGTCGCCCGTCACCACCGAACTGGGATTCGACGGGGGCGAGGCCTGGTTGGCGACCCGGAAGGTCCCGTCCCCATTGCCGGGGATGACGGTGACTGTCTGGGAGATGTAATTGGCCGTGAAGAGGTCCAACCGCCCATTACCGTCGAGGTCGGCGGCCGCCAATCCTTCGACCCCGTTGCCGGCAGGCAGGGTCGGCCCGGCGATGAATGTGCCGTTGCCTTGACCGAGGAAGACGCTGACCGAGCCGTCGCTGTAATCGGAACAGGCGAGGTCCAGAAAACCGTCGCCATCCAGTTTCGCCGCGATGACACCGGTGGGAACGCTGCCGGTCGGGAGTTCGGCTGAAAGCCGGAAGGTGCCATTGCCGACGCCCATGAACACCGAGAGCGTGTCGGTCAGTTCGTTGACCGCGGCGACGTCGAGGATGCCGTCGCCGTTGAAATCCCCGACTGCCAACGATTGGACGCCCACCTCGGTCGGACAGGGCGGCCCGGCGCGAACGTCCCGTCACCTCGACCCAGGAGGACGCAAAGCATGGCACTCTGGTGGTCGCCGACGATCAGATCGGCGTGACCGTCCCGGTTGAAGTCGCCCGTCGCCAGCGCGTCCGGCGCCTCGCCGGTCGCGATGACCGTCTGTGGCGCGAAGGTGCCGTCACCCCGGCCCATCAGGATCGAGACGTTGTTGCTGTCCTGATTCGCCGTGGCCAGGTCGAGGTCGCCATCGCCATTGAAGTCGGCGATGGCCAGGGCGGTGGGGTAGGATCCGACCGAGTACGAGCGGGCCGGTTCGAACGTGCCGTCACCGCGGCCCATCAGGATCGAGACATCGTTCGAGAACTGGTTGACGGTGATCAGGTCGAGGATGCCGTCGTGAGTCAGATCGACGGCGGCGATGGCTGTCGGACCGGAATCGACCGGGATTTCCTCGGGAGGCTCGAAGGTCCCGTCACCTGCGTTGATGTACACAAGGACTTGATTGTTAATATTGTCGGCCGCCGCCAGATCGAGTTGTCCGTCGCCATTGAAGTCTCCGGAGGTGACCGCCATCGGGCCCGCCCCCGCCGATAGCTCGGTCATTTCGGAGGTCGTCCCGATGAAGCGGGTGGAGACGGTGTACGAACCCAGGCCGACACCGTCTTTGCCCTGCACGCCCAGGTAGTAGGTCCCGGCGGACAGGTGTTGATCGATCCAGTCATCGGGGTTGGTCGCTGAACCGGCCTGACTCGCGATGATCATTTGCTGGTTCCGGTCGAGGAGCGAGACGCTCGTGTCGAATCCCACGCCGTGGACGTCCACGGAGAGCAACCCGTCCTGATCCAGGGTGAACTGATAGACGCGGCGATCGACGAGGGGATTCAGCACGCCGACCACCGCGGTCGTGGGATCCGTCGTCAGGTCGACGATCGGAGCGGATGACCAGATGGTCCCGGAGAGGAGCCGACGCGGCTCCAGGCCCTCGAGGACAAGGTCCCTCCGACGATGCCGTCGCGCGCGGAGCGGGACTCCGGGCTCTCCGCGCCAGGATCGACATCCGGCACGCTTCATCTGCCGGAAAGAGGACCGCAGACGAGCCCCGATCTTCATGGTGAACCGACTCCGCTTCGAGTGATGGTCTCATCGGCGAGCTTCCTGGCGAACTGTGCATCGAGCTTGCGAAACTCGGCCCTGGGTCGGATCGAGTTGAGTGAGAGGTCGGCCTGGACGACGTCGCGCCAGAACCGGGGCTGTTCGCGCACCGGGAGCAGTTTCAGGGCGTCGGAGATCAAGGTGAGGGCCTCGTCTTGACATCGCTTCATGAGTTCGAAGTCGCGATCGACCATCCGGTCCGGATTCGCCCGGATGTTGGCGGCGATCTGGCAATGGACCCGCGACGCGTTGTAGACCAATCGAGGATTGCTCGAGCCGAGGTGCAGCGAGGCGCGTGCATCGGCGAGCGCCTTGTCGGTCTGCCGGAGCTGGGCACGGGCCAACCCGCGGTTGCAGAGGGCGTCGACATTGTTGCGATCGAGCCGCAGCGCCTCGTCGAACTCGAGCTCGGCCAGCCTGGGCGAGCCACAAGACAGGTAGGCACATCCGCGATTCAGGCGAAGCGACGACGAGTTTCCGCCGGCATTCAGGGCCAGGGCATAATCGGTGAGGGCCTCGGCGTAGCGACCCCGCCAGGCGCGAGCCAGCCCGCGCACCTCGTACAGGCCGGCCGAGGGCTTCCCCTTTTCCAGGCAGATGTCGAAGGAACGAATCGCCTCGTCATATCGCTTCATTTCCATCAGGACGGCCCCCCGGAGGCGGTGCGGGGTCACCAGGTCGGGTCGGAGGGAGAGGGCGCGGTCATAGGCGGCCAGGGCCTCCGGATATTGCTTCTTCCGCTGGGCGATCCGGCCGCTTTCCAGGTAGAGATCGGCCAACTGGCGATCGTTCGCGGGCGAGAGGCGGATCGCCCGGGCGAAGTCGCGGAGCGCCGCATCATCCTCGCCGCGTTGCTGCTCGATCTGGCCTCGGATTCGGTACAGAATCGGGCGGCCCGCGTCCTGTGCCAGGGCGCGATCGATCAGGGCGAGCGCCTCATCGAAGCGACCGAGGGTCCGGAACTCCTGGGCCAGGTCGAGGTAGGCCTGGAACCGACCGGGCTTCAAGGCGATGGCGGACTGGAAGTCGTCGATGGCCGCGCGATGGTCGGGCTTGCGCAGCCTCATGACACCCCGATTGACGAGGAGGACATAACGCGCGTCATCATCCGGATGCAGGTCCGCGGCGCGCCGGAAGTCGGCCTCGGCCAGCTCGAACTCGCGCAGCTCGCCTTCGGCGAAACCCTTGAGCAAGTAGATCCAGACGAAGTCGGGACGCCGGCCCTGGCAGGCGAACAATGCCGATTGGGCCTCGGAGGGCCGGTGGGACTTCAGGCAGCAGATGGCCAGCAGATACCTGGCCCAGAAGTGGTTCGGCTCGATCGCCAGGACCCGCTTGAAGCGATCGATCGCCTCGAGCAGGGCGTCGCGTCGGTAGCACTGCTCGCCCAGCAGGAACTCGTCGCCGGCGTCGGCGTCGGCTCGCGAGGCGGGGATGTCCAGGGCCAGTCGCCGCTCTCGCTCGGCGGAGCCGCGGTCGCCCGATCGTTCGAGGCAGGCCGCCCGGAGGTCATGATACGA
This sequence comes from uncultured Planctomycetota bacterium, assembly GCA_963743925.1. Taxonomy (GTDB): domain Bacteria; phylum Planctomycetota; class Planctomycetia; order Isosphaerales; family Isosphaeraceae; genus CAVZRC01. The sequence goes on from CAVURY010000002.1 coordinate 153,176, forward strand.
GCGGGTCGGCGGGTGCAATAGCAAGGCTTGGTCCAGGATCCCCAGCGCGACGCGAGCCTGACCGACCGGTCCTTCGGCCTCGACCGGCTGGGCGAGCGCCTCGGCGAGGATCAGCAGGAGTTCATACCCCTCCTTCAGGATCTGGGCCCGTTCGCGGGCATCGAATCGCCACTCGTCCAGGGCCTCGGGCCGGAATGGCCGGCCCTCTTTCCAGAACCGACCCAACGCCTGGCGGGCCACCCGTCGGACTGCGATCACATTGGCGTGGGGCTCCAGGCCCGTGTATTGCGACTGGTAGAAGACGGCCTCGTCGCGCCCTTGCTGGAATGCCTGATTCCGGGCCTGAGCGGCCGCCCGGGCGTCGAGGTCGGCGATCTGCCGATTGCTCCGGGTCAGCAGCCGCCCGGCGGCGAGGCCGAGATCGGCCAGGTCGGGCTCGGCCTCGATCAGGGCCAACGCGCCGGTCAACTGGGTCCTGGCATTCGACCAGTCCTGACGTTCGTAGGCTTCCCGGCCCAGGAGCAAGTGCTCCTGCGCCTGGTGGCGGACCTCCCGGACCCGGTTGAGGGCGAATTCCCGCTGCCTTCGCTGATGATTTTGGAACCAGAGTCCCCCTCCGAGCGCCGCGATGGTGGTGAGGGTGATGACGAGGGCCAAGGCGGCGGCGGCGGGCCGGCGACGGACCCACTTCCCGGCGCGTTCCCACACGGTAATCGGCCGGGCATGGATCGGCTCGTTCCTTCGATAGCGCCCCAGGTCCTCGGCCAACTCGTCGGCGGATTGGAAGCGTTTGGCGGGCTCTTTCTGGAGGCATTTCAGGCAGATGGTCTCGATGTCGCGGGGCAGGCCCGGCACCAGCCGAGCCGGTGGGACCGGCTCGGCGTTCTTGACCATTTCGAGGGTCTCCAGGACGCTCGCCCCCCGGAACGGAGGCCGTCCCGTTACCAGCTCATAGAGGATCGCGCCGAGGCTGTAAATGTCGGCGGTCGGAGCGGCGTCCCTGGCCCCTCCCCCCGCCTGTTCGGGGGCCATGTAACTGGGAGAACCCATGATGGATTCCGCACCGGTCAGGCCCGGGTCCTGATCGAGCGACTTGGCCAGGCCGAAGTCCGAGATCTTGGGGATACCGTCCGCGGTCATCAAGATGTTGGCCGGCTTGAGGTCGCGGTGGACGATCCCCTGGCGGTGCGCCTCCTGCACGGCGCGCGAGAGGACCTCGATCAGCTCGGCGGCCCGGGGCGGCGCCCAGGGGTTGCCGTCGACTTGCGAGTCGAGGTTGCCGCCTTCGACGTACTCGAACTCGACGTAGGGACGGTCATCGTGGTCGCCGATCGCGTAGATCTGGACCACGTTCGGGTGGCGCAACCGAGCGACCGTCTCGGCCTCGGCCAGGAATCGGGTCACGGAATCCGCGTGGGCCAGATCGCCGGCCAGGATCATCTTCACGGCGACGATCCGATTGAGACGGACTTCGCGCGCCTTGTAGACGACCCCCATCCCCCCTCGCCCCAGCTCGCTCAGGAACTCGTAACCCGGCAGATCGGGCAGCTTCCGTGGGCGGCCGCCGGGCGAGACACGCTTCGTGGGATGACTCGCGCTGCTCCCCCGGCTCCCGCGGAAGTCGGCATGCATGCTCGCCTCCGGCTGCGAGTCCGCCGAGGGCGAATCTGAGGAACCCGGAGTCGTCGAGGCGCGTCCGGGCAGGATGTTTTCGACGTCGAAATCCTGGGCGAAGCCCTCGCTCGAATCGCCGTCCGGTCGACTTTGCCGGACCGGTCCCCGGTCGATCGACCAGCGTATCCTCCGAGTCTTGCCGGGCATGATCGTGTCTTCCTGTCGAGGCCGCTTCGGATCGCCGACCATCGCAAATCGCTACGAGTCCAATTCGACGGCATTGATCGCGCTGGCGACACTTTCAGCCCCGATGGAGACGCGGGTGTCGCTGTCTGCGGAGGAGAAATGCGTCGCGGACGAGATCCTGCCGGGCAATCGGATCGACGCGGCAGCGAGGCGTGGGCTGGATGATCGGCCTCAGGGATGCTGTCGTCAGCGACCGGTCGACCGGCGGCGATCGGCGTGTCCGGACTGTCAACGGATGTCAGGCCCAACGGTGGAACTGTTGTCCGCGCGAAATGCGACGATCGAGCGTCATTCAGTCAGCCCTCGAGACCCGTGCGAACAACAGCGTGCCCGGCTCACGCTCACCGGCCGGTGAAAGCGACGAGGCCACCTTGACCCTGGTCTCACCCGCCTTCAGCGAGATCCTCATGGAATACTAGATCGCAGAGCATCGCCGTGCAAATCTCGCTGTCCGCATCTTCGATTCGTGCGGAAAAATCGGAGGGCCGTCTCGTTGGCCGCTTGACGCCGCTCACAATTCAGAGTCGGTCGCCCTCATTCACGGTGCGTCTCATCACCAACTGGCGCAGCTTATGGGGCGAGTCGATCTCGTTGGCGTCGGCCAGACGGAGGCCTCGATACCGGCCGAGTGCGTTGATTGGTCCTCCTCCCGATCGTGGGCTAGGTTTGACTAGGGCTCATCACGATCCCCGAAGTCGTGGCTGCGGTGAATGAGACCCATGTCGATCGGCGGACGGGGATGAATCAGACCCGGACGGTCGGGCATCGTCGGTCACCCGGATCCCTGTAACGACGCGGCTCGAATACGGGCGTCATTACCGTCATCCGCCTCTCGCGAGGGTAGGCGACCGTCGAATGCAGGTCGCAGCAGGCCGGAGAGAGATTCCGATGAATCCAGGTCAATCGATTGCGATCTTCGGCCGACTCGCTCAGGTCCCGCAGCGACCGAAAGTCCTTTCATTAGTGGTCGCCCCCGGCGAACGCCCGGTCCGCGAGGGCGAGCCGCCTGTCCCGGCCACGCCGCAGGACCAGTTGGTTGAGGCTCTGCGGCAGGCTCGTGAGGAGATCGCCCGGTTAACCATGGCCTTTCAGGCGAAGGAACAGGCCATCGACGAACTCACCAGGCTGGCGACGACCGACGAATTGACCAGGTTGTGCAACCGCCGCCATTTCCTGGAGCGGCTCGAGTCGAAGTATACGCTCGCCGTCCGTCATGGTGAGCCCTTGTCGATGGTGATGCTCGACGTGGACCACTTCAAGTCGTACAACGATACATTCGGCCACGCCGCCGGCGACCACGTCTTGAGGGTGATCGCCGAGATCCTGGGTCGCGTCGCGCGGGCCGACGACGTCGCGGCCCGCTATGGCGGGGAGGAATTCGCGGTCTTGCTGCCCGAGACCGATGACGCTGGGGCTCGAACTTTCGCGGAGCGAGTGCGAGGCGAGCTCGAGGCCTACGGCTGGACGCTTCGACCCGTGAGGGTCAGCCTGGGGGTGTCCACGCTCGGACCGACCACGCCGGATGCCGACGGCTTCGTCGAGGAAGCCGATCAGGCCTTGTATCATGCCAAGAAGAATGGCCGCGACCGGGTCACTCACTACCACGACCTGTTCGCCGCGCGGGAGGATCGTTGCCCGCCGATGCCGGCCGACGGCCCGGCCGTCCGAGGCGAGTCGCCGTCGGCGAGGGACGACGACTCGCGGGAGGTCCCCCGCCCGGCGGCGATGCCGGACGAAGCTTATGTAGATATGCCCACATGCCGTGAGACCGCCTGGGACGTCATGGACCGCCTCCTCAAGGAGATCAAGGATGAGAAGGGGGAATCCGAGCATGTCCCCGTGGCGCTGGGCGCCATCTGCGACGCGACCGGGGCCGACGTCGCGTTCCTGTACTCGAGCACGTCTCGCGAAGTGGCCGAGATCGTCAGCGGACTCGAGGTCGCGCCGCAGTGGTGCAAGGAGATGGCCCAGCGACTGCTGATCGACCATCCGGAGGGGGGCATCGCGCGGCGTTCCGACCTGATCTTGCGCCGCGATCGCTCGCAAGGGCCGGTCCCCGAGAGCATCGCCGTGGCACCGGTCGACGACCAGCGTGACACCTGGGTCATCGCCGTGAGCTACAACAAGGCCAGGCCCTTGCAGTTGCCCGACCTGAAGCTCATCTCGGTGATCTGGCAGCTCCAGCTCGAGTATGTCCGGCACGCCAGCGTCCAGGACCACCTGCGAGAGACCCTCTTCGGCGTCGTCCGGTGCCTCTCGACGGCGATCGACGCCAAGGATCCGTACACGTGCGGACATAGCGAGCGGGTCGCGCGGATCAGCGTGCGACTCGGGCAGGAGATGGGCCTGTCGCGTGGCGAGGTGAGCGACCTCTACCTCGCCGGCCTGCTGCATGATGTCGGCAAGATCGGGATCCGCGACGAGGTCCTGCTCAAGTCCGGCCCGCTGGCCAAGGACGAGTATACTCACATGAAGGAGCATCCCATCACCGGCGACCGCATCGTGTCGAAGATCAAGCGGCTCTCATACCTTTGCGCCGGGGTCCGGAGCCATCACGAGCGATACGACGGGGCCGGCTATCCCGACGGCCTGGCGGGCGAGTCGATCCCCTTGATGGCCCGGATCATCGCGGTGGCCGACTCGTGCGACGCGATGATGTGCGCGCGACGTTACAGGCCGGCGCTGTCGCCCGCCAAGATCGAAGCGATCTTCCGGGAGGGGGCCGGCACGCAGTGGGACCCGGTCGTCGTCGAACATTTCATGGCTTGCCGTCAGGAGCTTTACTCGGTCTGCCAGCGCGGGCTGGGACAGTCGGTGTACATGGCCGTGGAACGGGCCGCGGGACACGATGTCCAGGTCGGCCGAAACCAATCGCACAATGGCCCGGATTCGCACCATCCGAGCGGCGGGAGTACGACCGATCGCCTCGCATGGGCTTCGGGCTCCGCCGGGTGATTCGAGCCGGAGGGATCGGCGAAGGATCAGTCCCAGGCTCGACTTGCAGACGCGATCTCCCGCCGAAATGGCACCGAATCACGCGTCAGCATGGAAGACCAAGATTCTCCGGACTGGAGATCTGGGGAGCCTGGATTACCGGCTCGACAATTCGACCGAAATGGTCTCGAATCGGGCTTTACCCTCGATCCGGATGGGTTCGTATCGCATCGCCAGGATGAGGTCGTCCGACGAGTTCGAGCACATTCATTCGGAGAATTCCGGGAATTTCGTTCGCAGCCGACCGAGCCAGGTCCTATCTGTTTCTATGTAGACGCCGATGGAGGGGCGCCCGTTCCTATTCCGGTCCGGCACGGTGAGGACTCTTCGCTCGCCGTCGATCTCGTGGAGCTTGTAAGGTCGCCGTCACGTGACAGCCTTCCCCGCCCCGAAACTGTCCCCAAGGCGCCAGGATGTCTCTACGTCCTGGACGGGTCGACACTCGGAGGCAAGGTCATCGCCGGGCACCTGAAAAGAGTCTTGCCCGTGGATGAGCGCCGGGGCCGCTCAATCTTCGACAGCTACGGAAACGACGTCGTCCGGATGCGGTCATCCTTCCTCGGAATACTGGGACGGCATCGCGAACGACATGGCGATGCGGATGTGGTGGTCCCGTCGGCATGTCAGATTTTTGCATCTTTAGATCGGTGGCTCGCGGATGCCGCATGAAACGGGGAGCGACTTTGGCCACGAGACCAATGGTAAGGCGACCCTCTCCAATTGCGACAGCGAGCCGATCCACATCCCCGGGCTGATCCAGCCTCACGGCCTGCTGCTGGCCCTCGATGAAGCCACGCTCATCATCCGGCGCGTCAGCGAGAATTCGGGCGATCTCGTCGATATCCCGCCCGTCGACCTGGTGGATCACCCGCTCGTCGAGCTGCTGGGTAGCGATCAGATCGCCCATCTGAGGATGATCCTTGGCAGCCATGACCTCATCCGGGTCAATCCGCTCAAGCTCAGGTTGCCGGAGCGACGGATGGATCTCGCGTTCAACGTGGTGGTCCACAGGGTGGATGGCGAGCTCGTCCTCGAAGCCGAGCCGATCCAGGACGAGAATGGCGAGGAGTTCCGGACCTTCTACCACGAGGTGCGGCAGGCAACGTCCCGGATCCAGCATTCCGAGAACGACAGGGCGCTCTGCCAAGTGGCGGCCGAGGAAGTCCGGCGGATCATCGGATATGACCGCGTGATGGTCTATCGCTTCGACCCCGACTGGAACGGCACGGTGATCGCGGAATCTCAGGACGACCGGCTCCCTATATCCTACCTCGGCCTGCATTTCCCGGCTTCCGACATCCCCGCCCAGGCACGACGCCTCTACACCATCAGCCGACTTCGCTGCGTCCCGGACGTCGATTACACGCCGGTCGGCCTGCTCAACGGCGAGACTGCGACCACGGATCGCTCCCTGGACATGAGTCGTTGCGTGCTACGGAGCGTCTCACCCATCCACGTGGAGTACCTCCGAAACTTGGGGGTCGCGGCCACGCTGTGCGTCTCGCTGCTGAAGGGCGGGGCGCTCTGGGGACTCATCGCCTGCCATCACCATCAGCCCAGGCGGGTCTGTGCCGAGCGGCGACTCACCTGCTCGTTCCTCGGCGAAATCATCGAGGCCCAGATCAGCATGCGCGTGGAGGGTGCCGAGCGGGCCCATCGCGTGAAGACCTCCGCCATCCAGGCGAGGTTCCTCGATCTCCTGGCCCGTTCGTCGTCCCTCGACGGTTTGGCGAGCGACCCGACGAGCGTCCTGGAATTCGTCGACGCCCAGGGGGCGGCGATCGTCCACGATGGGAATTGCACCCTCCTCGGGGAGGCGCCCGACCGGGCGGAGATCCCCGGGCTGATCGACCTGATGACCGCCTCGCTCGAACGGGGAGTCTATGCCACGAACTCGCTCTCCGCTTCGTATCCTGCCGCGGAGGAATTCAAGGACGTCGCCAGCGGAATGCTCGGGGTGGAGATCTCGCGAGAGCGAGGCGACTATCTCCTCTGGTTCCTGCCCGAATACGTACACACGGTCAACTGGGGCGGCAATCCCGACAAACCCGTGAGCTTCGAGGACGGGGGCGCCACCTTGCACCCCCGCAAGTCGTTCGAGCTCTGGAAACGGGCCGTGACGCTCCAATCGAGGCGATGGAAACCCTGCGAGGTCGCCGCGGCCATCGAGCTCAAGGCGACCCTCCGGAGCGTCATCGCAGACAAGGCGAATCTGAGTGCGAGCCGTCGTCGACTCGACGCGGTCGGCAAACTGGGACGGCGGGCGCTGGAATCGGCCGCCACGGATAGCAGTCTCAACCACGCCATCGAACTCATCGACCAGGCATCCGATCCGACGAGCGATGCCCTCATGAGGCTGGATCCGTCTTCATTGCGGATCCTCTCCGGCACCGCGGCGACGGTCGCGATGTTCGGCGCCCGAGACGAGGCGGACCTCGTCTCGCGAGCCCTGTGGGAATACGCGCCCGGGCGCCAGCCCGACGGCCGTAATTCCGCCGAACTCGCCGGGGAGATCGGCGCCAAGGCCGTACGGGATGGCTACTGTTTCGTCGAGTGGAGATGCGCCCGGATCGACGGCACCGAGTTCCCGACCTCGGTACTCTTGATCCGGATCGTGCGCGACGGAGCGACGATCCTCGAGGCGACGTTCCGGGAGACCGCCCCGGAGATGCGGCCGGAGGCGATGCAGGAGGCCAGACTCCTGCGGCAGGAAGGACTCAGCCAGCTCCGACAATCGCTCCTGGCTTCGGCGCCTCTGGGCCAGAAGCTCAAGAGCATCACCGATGCCGTCATCCGGTTCTTCGATGCGGATCTCTGCCGGATCTGGCTCATGCGACCCGGCGATCCGTGCGGAGACGGCTCCAATCTCGCCGAATTGTTGGATGCTCAGCAGATGTGCCGGGAACCCCTCCCTTGCCTGCAACGCGTATCGAGCTCGGGCCGGCACGCTCATCCGGATGACATGGTCCAGGACCTCATTCCGTTGACTGGCTACGAGACCGGAGAACTCGCCTCGGGGGATTTGCACAAGATCGAGATCAACGACCTGCAGAACGACCCCGGCTCTCACGGTCATGAGTGGGTACGCAATCTGGGGCTCGTGTCATTCGCGGGATACCCGCTTCGTGCCCCGGGCGGGAAGACGATCGGGATCATGGCCCTCTTCGCCGGGCAACCCATCCCGCCCGATGAACGGGCGATGCTCGATGGACTCAGCACCACGGCTGCGATCGTCGTACAACAAGCCGCGGCGGACGCGGAGCTGCGGGACAGTCAGGACCGTTACAACGCACTCTTCGACAGTTCGATCTCCTTAGTCTACATCACCGACTTCGAAGGGCGAGTCATCGATGCCAACCACGCGACCTTTCGTCGGCTCGGCTATTCCAGGGATGAGATCCGCTGCCTCGATTTTGCCCCGCTACTCGGCGAGGATCAGCTCCCGCTGGCTTTCAAGACGGTCGAGGAGATCCGGGAAACCGGCCATCAGAAGGTCCCGACGGAGTTCCGGCTGCGGCACAAAGACGGATCCGATGTGTACGTGGAGACGGCGGGCTCCGCCGTCTTTTCCAAGGGGCATATCGTCGCGATCCAGACGATCGCAATAGACATCACCGAGCGCAAGCGAGCGGAGGAGAAGGAGAAACAGCTCCTGGCGGAGGTGAAACGTTCCAACGAGGAGCTGGAACGGTTCGCCTACGTCGCTTCCCATGACCTGCAAGAACCCTTGCGCGGTGGCGAGCTCGACTCAACTCCTGGCCCGGCGCTATCGCGGGCAGCTCGACGCCAACGCCGACAAATTCATCGGCTTCGCCGTTGACGGCGCGACCAGGATGCAGACGCTGATCAACGACCTGCTGGCCTACTCCCGCGTCGGCTCGCGCGGCAAGCAATTCGCGCCCACCGACTTCGCCGCCGCCTTCGATCTCGCCCTGACCAATCTCCGGTCGGCCATCGAAGAGGGCGGCGCCGTCGTCACCCGCGGGCCGCTGCCGACCCTCATGGCCGACAAGCTGCAAGTCGGCCAGTTGCTCCAGAACCTCATCGGCAACGCGCTGAAGTATCGCGGGCCCGAGCCGCCCCGCGTCCACGTCGCCGCCGAGCGGGCCGGCAATGACGGCGGATGGACCTTCTCGGTCCGCGACAACGGCATCGGCATCGACCCGCAGTATGCCGAGCGGATCTTCGTCATCTTCCAGCGGCTGCACACGCGCGAGGAGTTCTCGGGCACGGGCATCGGCCTGGCCATCTGCCAGAAGATCGTCGAGCGGCACGGCGGGAGGATCTGGGTGGAGTCGCAACTCGGCAGCGGCGCCACGTTCTACTTCACCATCTGCACAGAAAGGATCGGACCATGAGCGTTGCCGCGTCGACGAGGCCCATCGAAATCCTCCTCGTGGAGGATAACCCGGTTGACGTCTGCCTGACCGAGGAGACGCTGAAGGATTCCTCGCTGGCCACCAATCTGAGCGTGGTCGGCGACGGGGTCGAGGCCCTGGCGTTCCTGCACCGCGAGGGCAGGTATGCCCGGGCATCCCGGCCGGACCTGATCCTCCTGGACCTGAATCTGCCGAAGAAGGACGGCCGCGAGGTGCTGGCGGAGATCAAGGTCGATCCTCGCTTGAAATGCATCCCCGTGGTCGTCCTGACCACGTCCGGCGCCGACGAGGACGTCTTCAACATGTATGAACTCCATGCGAATTGCTATATCACGAAGCCGGTCGATCTGGATCAGTTCAGCACCGTCGTGAAATCCATCCAAAATTTCTGGTTCACGACGGTGAAACTGCCACCCGAATAGGAGAAGCTTATGTCATCCGAATCCATCCGCGTGTTGCTCGTCGAGGACAGCATCAGCGATGCCGACATGATCTACGAGGGCCTGGAAGAAGACCTGCCCGGCCAGTTCCAGATGACCCATGTGAAGCGGCTGAGCGAGGCGCTGGAGCACCTCTGGAAAGAGCCCTGCGACGTGGTCTTGCTGGACCTGGGCCTGCCGGACAGCCATGGGATCGATACGCTCGTGCTGGCGCGGGCACAGGCGCCCGCGGTGCCCATCGTGGTGCTCACCGGTTTCCAGGATGAAGCCGCCGGGGATCAAGCCCTGAAGGAGGGGCGCAGGACTACCTGGTCAAGGGGCAAGTGGATAGCAAGCTGCTGGCGCGGCACCATGCGCTGCGCCATCGCGCGCATGGTGGCGGCCAAAGCGTTGATCGGTCAACAGGTCGCCCTGGCCGAGGCGGGTGCGCTGATCCGGTCGCGACAGCGGCTGATCTCGACGCATGAGCGCGTGCGTCGCGAGGCCGCCGCGCAACTTCGCGATTGCGTGCAGGAGAAGCTCACCCTCCTGAAGGGGCACCAGCAGGAGTTCGTGAAAGCGATCGGCCCCATGACGAAACCGGCCCGGCTCCTCAGCGATGCGATCGACGGCCTGGGCCGGAGTATCGAGCAACATGTGGGCGATCTCATCCGACAGCTCTACCCGTCCAATCTCGGCGAGGGCCTCGCCGCCGCCTTCCAGCCATTTCGCGACCGGTTCGGAGGGGCCCTGGACCTCGAAATCGGTCAGGACGAAGGGTTGCTGGAGCGGGGGCAGGCCGCGTTGAGGTCGCTCCCGGAGCCGGTCGGACTCGCGGCGTATCGCATCGCCGAAGAGGCCCTGACCAACGTGGTCGAGCATGCCAAGGCCAGCAAGGTCGCCGTACGGGTCGATTCGACCCAAGAGGGCTGGATGCGGCTCACGGTGCGGGACAACGGCCAGGGATTCGATGTGAACGCCCGCCCGCGTGGGCCGGGGATGGGAACGATGCAGGACTACGCCGAGGCGGTGAACGGGGAATGTTCGGTCCGGAGCGATCCCGGCGCGGGCACCGAAGTTACGGCCGTGCTCCCGATCTCTCGACCGGGCGCGGAGAAGCTCGTGTCTTCGGAAAAGGGAGCCTACTGATGGAGAAGCTGAAAGAGAGTTGCCCCTGGTGCCATAAGGAAGTCCATGTGGAACCCGGGCGCGAGCGGCGATACACATGCTCCTGGTGCAAGAAGGACTTTACCTTCTCCCCCGGCCCCGACGATGCGGTGAAGGCGCCGGTCAAGCCGGTCGAGCCGGTCAAGCCGGCCACGGCCAGCGCCGCGCCCTCGGACTTCGTGGAGACGCCCGCCGTCAAGGACCTGGTGGCCCGCACCCTGGCCTATATCGAGGATGGTCTGCACGTCCATCTTTGCGGCCCGGCGGGGAGCGGCAAGACCACGCTCGCCCTCCACGTGGCCCAGCTCCTCGGCCGGCAGGTCGTGTTGATCCATGGGGACGACGAGATGGGCACGGCCGACCTCGTGGGCAAGGAGAGCGGCTACAAGCGCAGTTACACGCACGACAATTACGTCCACACGGTGTTGAAGGTTGACGAGGAGATGAAGCCCATGTGGGTGGGGAGGGCGCTCACCGAGGCCTGCCAGAGCGGCTGCACGGTGGTCTACGACGAATTCACGCGGTCGCGGCCCGAGGCCAACAATGTGCTGCTCTCCGTCCTGGAAGAGCGGGTGCTGCCCTTGCGCGGCAAGAGCATCCCGGTCCATCCCGATTTCCGGATCATCTTCACCAGCAATCCGGCGGAGTATGCCGGCGTCCACGGCGCCCAGGACGCGCTCCTGGATCGGATGGTCACGATCCTCGTGAAAGGGTTCGACCAGGCGACCGAGGCGGCCATCACCCAGGAACGCTCCGGGCTCCCCTTGTTGGATGTCGAGAGGATCGTCGCCCTGATCCGGGCCTTCCGCGACGCGGGGCTCAAGACCAGCAGCGCCAGCGTCCGCCCGGCCATCCTGATCTGCCGGATCCTCAAGATGCGATTCGGCCGGCCCAACGCCGGGGACCCGGTCTTCGTCCAGACCTGCCGGGATGTCCTCCTCTCGCAGGCCCGCCGCGTGGGATCCAGCCCGGAGGAGGACCGCCAGAACGAGGAGACCCTGTCGCGCCTGATCCAGGAGATCTGCTCGGTACCCCTGCCGACGGAACTCCCCGTCCCCAAGGCGGCGATCCGTGATCCTGAGCACGACAGTCTCATGGCGGAATTGGGCGAAGACCAGGAGGTCCAGGAACTGCTGATCCGCAAGCTGCGGCAGAAGGGGCTCAACCGCAAGCAGCTCGCGGAACTCTTGAAGACCTGAGGCGCCTGGACCGGCGGGAATGGCGCGCCCGGGCGACCAGACCGTGGCGGCCGATGCGATAGGCGTTTTTCCAGAGGCGTGGATCGGCGGGCGCCCGCATGCCGCCGACCTCGCCGCAGCCATGGGCGGCTCGGGTTCGGTCCGGGATTCCGCGGGACGGCCGGGGCGGCCGGGCCTTGTCGCGGCCCCGGATCGTCGGGATTGCCGAGAATCCCTCTCGGTTGCTCGTTTCCAACCCCGATTCAGGCCCGGAGAAGAAGCCTCGAGCCGAGATCGCGAGAGCGACTTGCTCGGGGTGAGGTCGATTTGACGGATTGGATTTGCCTGCCGGATCCCATAGACCGCAGATGACGGCCGATGAGATGCACGATAAGCGGCTCTTCGATGCAGCAGACCATGGGACGGAATCCAGAGAAATGCGTTCTGGAGATAGGCTAGCCGTTGATCCCGAAGCCTCGGCCCAAGACCGGAATCCAATGCGCCGATCGTACATGACCTCCCTAGCCGTCGCGACCTGGGCCCTGGCCGTCACCGCCGGCCTCGCCGGCCTGCATTCCTACGAGGCGACGCCCGGCAATCCGGGGGTCCCTTACCCCCGTTGGCCGGACGGCGACCGGATCCGCCCGGTCCCGGGGCTCCCCAACCTGGTCCTCTTCGCCCATCCGGAGTGCCCCTGCACGCGGGCGAGCCTCGGGGAGCTGGCGCGGATACTCGAGGCTCGCTCGTCGGACCTCGCCGTCCATGTCGTGTTCTTCCGACCCGCGGCATCCCCGGAGCCCCTGCGGCCGACGGGTCTCCGGTCTCGCGCCGCGACCCTGCCCGGCGTTCGCATCCACGACGACCCGGACGGCGCCGAAGCCGCCCGCTTCGGGGCGGCGACCTCGGGACATCTGGCCCTCTACGATCGGTCCGGCGTGTTGGTCTATTCCGGAGGGATCACCCCCGCACGCGGCCGGGTCGGCGAGAATCCGGGGCGCGACGCGGTGATCGCCTGCCTCTCCGGCGGGCCCCCCGTCGGAGCCGGGGCCCCGGTCTTTGGCTGCCCCATCCTCGTGACTCCGCGCACCGCGATCGGAGGGCGACTCGATGCGCGATGACCGTGCGGATCACGCGGGTGTCGAGGTGGTGAGCCGCCGCGCCGAGGCGCTGTTCGCTCGCGATCGGCTCGATCTCTCCCGGAGGGCCGACCGCCTCTTCGCCATCCTGATGATCCTCCAATGGCTGGGGGCCGTCGTCGTCGCCCTGACGATCTCTCCGCTCACATGGGCGGGCGCAACCAGTCGGGTCCACGTCCATGTCTGGGCGGCCGCCCTGCTGGGCGGGGCGATCGCCGGCTTCCCCGTCGCGCTGGCCCTGGCACGGCCCGGCCGCCCCGGCACGCGTCACGTCATCGCGGTCGGCCAGATTTTCATGGGCATCCTGCTGATCCACCTGACCTCGGGCCGGATCGAGACCCATTTCCATTTCTTCGGCTCGCTCGCCTTCCTCGCCTTCTACCGCGACTGGCGCGTCCTGGTCACCGCCTCGGTCGTCGCCGTCGCCGACCACATCCTCGGCGGCCTCTACTGGCCCCGTTCGACTTACGGCGTCGTCGCCGTCGACTACTGGCGATGGCTCGAGCACGCCGGCTGGGTCGCCTTCGAGGATGTTGTCCTCGTCCGCTTCTGCCTGGACGGCATCGGCGAGATGGAGAGGGCCGCCGGGCGCCAGGCCGAGCTCGAGGTAACCGGCGCGGCGCGGGCCGCCGACCTCGAGGCGCGCGTCGCCCGGCGCACCGCCGAGCTGGTCCAGGCCAAGGGGGCGGCCGAGGCCGCCAACCGGGCCAAGAGCGAGTTCCTGGCCAACATGAGCCACGAGATCCGCACACCGATGAACGGCGTGATGGGGATGATCGACCTGGCCCTGCGCTCGAGCCTCAAACCGCGCCAGCATGAGTTACTGAGCCTGGCGAAGTCTTCCGCCGAGTCGCTGCTGGGCCTGCTGAACGATATCCTCGATTTCTCCAAGATCGAGGCGGGGCGTCTGGAACTGGAGTCGGCCCCATTCAATCTCCCCGAGACCCTCGGCGACACGATCAAGGTCCTGGGCTCACGGGCTCACGAGAAGGGGTTGGAACTGACGCTCGCGATCGCCCCCGAGATCCCCGAGGTCCTGGTCGGCGACTCGGGACGCCTCTGCCAGGCACTCATCAACCTCGTCGGCAATGCCCTCAAGTTCACGACGCGCGGCGAGATCGCCGTCCGCGTGGAACGCGAGTCGCATTCCGAGTCGGAGATCTCCATCCGGATCGCCGTCCGCGACACGGGCATCGGCATCGCGCACGAGAAGCTTGCGGAAATCTTCGCCCCATTCACCCAGGCCGACACCTCGACGACGCGGCTCTACGGCGGGACCGGGCTGGGGCTCGCCATCTGCACGCACCTGACGAAGGCGATGGGCGGCCGCATCTGGGTGGAGAGCCAACCGGGCCAGGGTAGCACATTCTCCTTCACCGCGCGGTTCGGCGTCCCCGACGGGGACGAGGACCGGCCCGCGCCGCGGCATCAGGCCCTGCAGGGTTTGCCCATCCTGGTGGTGGACGACAACGCAACCAACCGCATGATACTCGAAGAGCTGCTGACCCGGTGGGGCATGAAACCGGCGCTCGTGGAGGGTGGACGGGCCGCCCTCGAGGCAATCAATCGGGCCGGCGATGTCGGCGAGCCGTATCCGTTGGTCCTCCTCGACGTCATGATGCCAGAGATGGACGGCTTCTCGGTCGCCGAGCAAATCCGGCGGGATCCCGAACTGGCCGGGACGGCCATCATCATACTCTCCTCGGCGGACCGTCCGGACGATCCCGAGCTCTCCCGGACCTTGGGTATCGCCGCCTATCTCCGCAAACCCGTCAAGGCGTCGGATCTGCTCGATTCGATCGGGGCAGTCGTGGGGATCGCTCCCACGACACGAGTAGCCCCCCCGCGCCGATGCCCGTTGCCCTGCCTCGACCCGCGCGCCGGCTCCGGGTGTTGCTGGCCGAGGACAACCCCGTCAATCAACGCCTGGCGGTCGCGCTCCTGGAGGGCCGCGGCCACTCGGTCGTCGTGGCCGGCGACGGCCGCGAGGCGCTCGAGGCCCTGGACCGCGAGCCGTTCGACCTGATCCTCATGGACGTGCAGATGCCGCGAATGGATGGGCTCCAGGCGGCCGCCGCCATCCGCGCCGGCGAACGCGGCACCGGCCGCCGCATACGCATCCTCGCCATGACGGCGAATGCGATGAAGGGGGACCGCGAGTGATGCCTGGCGGCCGGGATGGACGGGTACATCTCCAAGCCGATCTCGGCCGAGCATTTCCTCGCCGTCGTCGAGGGGCGGGACACCGAGGCGGAAGGGCCGGGCCCGCAGGAGTGCCGCGCGACCGAGTCCGATCGCGGCGAAGCGGTTTTCGACCTGGAGGACGCCCTGGAACGGGCCTGCGGCGCGCGAGCCCTGGTGCGGAAGATGGCCGAACTGTTCCTGGCCGACAGCCCCGGGCTGCTGGCCCGGATGCACGAGGCGGCCGCGGCGGGGGACGGTGCGGCGCTGGAGCGCGCCGCCCACCGGATGAAGGGGTCGGCGGCCAACCTGAGCGCCCGCCGGGTCGTCGCGGCCGCCGGACGTCTGGAAGAGATCGCCCGCCGAGGGGATCTCGCGGAGGCCGACGCCACGCGTGCCGAGCTGGAAGACGCGGTCATCCGCTTCGAGCACGCCTTCGAAGATTTGAAGAAAGAAGGTGCCCCTTGCGGACCCTGATCGCCGACGACGATCCCGTCACCCTCCTCTTGATGAGGCACCTGCTCGAAAACTGGGG
Organism: uncultured Planctomycetota bacterium; assembly: GCA_963743925.1. Lineage (GTDB taxonomy): Bacteria > Planctomycetota > Planctomycetia > Isosphaerales > Isosphaeraceae > CAVZRC01. Next base: position 169,025 of record CAVURY010000002.1, read on the forward strand.
ATATGAGGTGGTGACGGCCAGGGACGGCCTCGAGGCCTGGGACGTCCTCAGTCGGGCCGATTCCCCGCCGCTGGCCATCCTCGACTGGATGATGCCGGGCCTGGACGGCGTGGAGGTCTGTCGGAAGGTGCGTCAAGAGCGAGACGCAACTTATGTTTACGTCATCCTGCTGACCGGGAAGACCGACCGGCAGGACATCGTCCGGGGCATGGAGGCGGGGGCGGATGACTATGTCGCCAAGCCGTTCGATAAGCAGGAGCTCGAGGTCCGCCTCCGTGCCGGCCGCCGGACAATCGAATTGCAGCAGACCCTTCGAATCCAGGCCGCCGAACTGGTCCGCTCCAACCGAGAGCTGGAGCAGTTCGCCTACGTCGCCTCGCACGACCTTCAGGAACCCCTGCGCACCGTCGCCAGCTCGGCCCAGCTCCTGGCCCGCCGCTATCGCGGGCAGCTCGACGCCAACGCCGACAAATTCATCGGCTTCGCCGTCAACGGCGCCGCCAGGATGCAGGCGTTGATCAACGACCTCCTGGCCTACTCCCGCGTCGGCTCCCGCGTCAAGCAATTCCCGCCCACCGACTTCGCCGCCGCCTTCGACCTGGCCCTGGCCAACCTCAGGACGGCCATCGAGGAGGGCGGCGCCGTCGTGACCCGCGGCCCGCTGCCGACCCTCCTGGCCGACAAGCTCCAGGTCGGCCAGCTGCTCCAGAACCTCATCGGCAACGCGCTGAAGTATCGCGGGCCCGAGCCGCCCCGCGTCCACGTCGCGGCCGAGCGGGCCGGCGATGACGACGAGTGGACCTTCTCGGTCCGCGACAACGGCATCGGCATCGACCCGCAGTATGCCGAGCGGATCTTCGTCATCTTCCAGCGGCTGCACACGCGCGAGGAGTTCTCGGGCACGGGCATCGGCCTGGCCATCTGCCAGAAGATCGTCGAGCGGCACGGCGGGAGGATCTGGGTGGAGTCGCAACTCGGCAGCGGCGCCACGTTCTTCTTCACGATCTCCACGGGAAAGCTCGGACTCACGAGCGTTGCAGGTCCGTGAAGGCCAGCGGAAATCCTCCTGGTTGACTACTCCGGTTGCGCCGGCGAGCCGATCCATATCCCCGGCCCAATCCATCCTCTTCGGCTACGGCTCGGCTGGTTGAAACAGGTTACATCTGCGAGCCAGCCGGCGAGAAATCGGGCGAGCTCATGATAGGGAACGCTCCAATCATCGCGGAAGGCCGGCCCAATCAGCTCGATCCCTCTCCTACTTCGGCCTTCATTTCCCGGCTTCCGACATCCCCGATCAAGGTTGACGGCTATAATCTCATCGTCGAGCTCGAGTCGCCCGCCGAAGGCGTCCCCTTCCAGAAATGGCTCTCCATCGACGAGATCATTACGGTTGCCCTGGCCGGAATGAAACCATGACTGTTTGCACCAATTGCGCCGTAGCTATTCTTTAACATTTGCATGCCTGACATTAACCTTCGCCTCGACAACTCCGAGCGGCCGTGGTAAGCTGGAAAAAAGGAGATGCCCTATATGAACACCCATTTGCCCGCGGACCTCGAACAATTCGTTCAGGCCAAGGTGCGAAGCGGTCGCTTCACGTCTTCCGACGAGGCGATCACCGCAGCCGTCCGCCTGCTCCGCCAGCAGGAAGAAGCCGAGGAAGCCCACACCCTGGAAGGTATCCGCCAAGGTCTTGAGGACATGCGAGCCGGTCTCGGACGGCCGGCAGAAGAGGTGTTCGCCGACATCCGCCGTGAGTTCAAGCTCAACCCGGACGCATGACTTACCGCATCGTCATCGAGCCGACGGCCGAGCGGGAAATTCGGTCCGCCGTTCGATGGAAGACCGAAAGCGCTTTCCTCGCCGTCGCGGAGCGCTGGTATAACGGCCTCATCAAGTAAATCGACACGCTTCGCCGCGCCCCATCGCGTTGCCCATTGGCGGCGGAAGACGACAAATTCCCCGAGGAAATCCGCGAATTGCTCCCCGGCCCGCGTGGAAAGCAGAAACATAAGCATCGCATCATCTTCACCATCCGCGGGGATGCCGTCCATATCCTCTATGTCCGTCACACCGCCCGCGACGAACTCGGGCCGTAGGGCCGAGTCTCGGCCGAAGCGTTCGAGGCCCGAAATGATACAATTGATCTTATTTATATTTTCCAATAAGATTCTATTTCCTGGGCAGCCGAACCCGGTACCAAGATTTTCAAGATCGCCGCTCAACCATCGGCCAGGACTCCGGTCAGCATCCGGGCGCACGGAAGGAGTCCCGCTTTCTGGAGGGTCGCGCGGGACCCCTCATTGACCGCGTTGCAGCGGGCGGCGGGGATCCGGCCCATCTCGTAGCAGGCCCGCTTGAGCCCCTGGATCAGGTAGCTCCCATACCCACGCCGTCGCCGGGGCCGGTCGACTTCCATGTAGAGGTCGCCATAGGGCGGGTTGTAGTGGAGCGCGATGCCCCCGGTCGCGACGATGGCTCCATCATCCTCGAGCAGCCATTCGCCGACCCCCTCCACATGGTGCTCGAAGATGCGATCCTGATCCGCCTCGGTGACGCGGCGGAAGATCGCCCCGGGGATCTCGAGGTTCGTCGTCAGGGCGTCGTGGAAGACGATCCGGTCGCTCGTGATCGCGGTCGCGCAATCGTACAACATGAGGGTCAGGAGGATATCGTCGGTCTGTGCCTCGATCCGACGGGCCCGGCTCGACGCGATCAGGCGACGAAACATCGGGAGCGCCGAGCCTCGATACGCGGGTAGGACGTAATACTCCTGGATCATGTCCTTCGGCTCGCCATGATACCCCATCACGAAGCCATAGCCCGCGACCCGGCCGTCGGCTCGGATCAGGAATACGTCGCCGAAACCCCTCCCCGGCAGGGAGTCGTGGACGATCTGACAATTCATCTCCTGGCGGTAGAGTTGCCGAAGTGGCAGGACCTCCTCGAGCGGGACGGGCGCCACGTCGATGGTCATCGGGACCTCCCTGATCGATGGAAACCTGCCGCGGAGCCTTCATCAACGAAGATGCCCGGTCCCTCGCGGATTGGAGGGCCCGGGCATCGCTCGAATCGGTGGAAAGATCTCAACCCGGCAGTCGGCGGATTACTTGGCCCCGACCTTGGCCAGGGTCGCCTTCTTGACGATCTCTTCCTGGAATCGCGAGGGCAGCTTCTGGTACTTGAGGAACTCCATGCTGAAGCTCCCCTTGCCCTGGGTCGAGCTCCGCAGGTCGTTGGAATAGCCGAACATCTCGGCGAGCGGGACCTCGGCGCTGATCACCGAGTAACCCGAACGGGATTCGGTGCCCAGGATCACGCCCCGCTTCGAGGAGATGGCCCCGGTCACCGGCCCCTGGAACTCGGTCGGGATCTCGACCTCGACCTTCATGATCGGCTCCAGGAGGACCGGTTCGGCCTTCTTGAAGGTCTCGCGGAAGCAGTCGCGGGCGCAGATCTCGAACGCCATGGTCGATGAGTCCACATCGTGGTACGACCCGTCCTCGAGTCGCATGTGGACGCCGATGACCTCGTAACCGGCGACCGGGCCCTTGTGCATCGACTCGCGGAAGCCCTTCTCGACCGAGGGGATGTACTCGGTGGGGATTCGGCCGCCGGAGACCTTGTTCTCGAAGACGAAAGGCTCGGGCGCCTGCGGATCCAACGGGATCATCCGGCCGACGACGTGGGCGTATTGGCCCGAGCCGCCGGTCTGCTTCCTGTGCTTGTAATTGAACGGCGTCTCGACGGTCGGCGCCTCGCGGTAGCTGACCTTCGGGGCGCCGACGGTGCAATCGACCTTGTACTCGCGGCGGATCCGCTCGACGTAGATCTCCAGGTGCAGCTCGCCCATCCCCGAGATGATCGTCTCGCTGGTCTCCTTGTCGACGTGCACCCGGAAGGTCGGGTCCTCTCGCATGAAGCGGCTGAGGGCCTTCGAGAGCTTGTCGTAGTCGGCCCGCTTGGCCGGCTGGATCGACAGGTCGATGACCGGCTCGGCGGCGTAGATGCTCTCGAGCGACATGTCGCTGCCGTCGGAGCAGTAGGTATCGCCGGTGGCGCACTCGATCCCCATCACGGCGACGATGTCGCCGGCGGAGGCCGAGTCGATGTCTTCCTTCTGATCGGCATGGACCCGGAGGATCCGGCTGATCCGCGCCCGCTTCTTCTGACGCGGATTGTAGTAGAAGGTCCCCTTGTTGAGGGTTCCCTGGTAGATCCGGACGAAGGTGACCTGGCCGAACGCCTCTTCGACCAGCTTGAAGGCCATGGCGACGAGGGGCGCATCGGGATCGGTCGAAAGAGGCACCTCGGCCCCGCCGTTGGAGTTGTCCTTGGCGAAGATCTCGCGGTCGAGCGGGCTGGGCAGGTACCGGTTCACGGCGTCGAGCAGCGACTGGACCCCCTTGTTGCGATAGGCCGTGCCGACCATCACCGGGCAGATCTGCTGGGCGATCGTCCCCTCGCGGATCGTCTTGTGGATCAGATCGAGCGGGACGTCCTGCTCTTCCAGCAGGAGCGCCATGATCTCGTCGGAGAGCATCGAGAGCGCCTCGAGCATCCCCTGGCGGGCGCGTTCGGCCGCCTCGACCATGTCGGCCGGGATGGGCTCGCGACGGATCGACTCGCCCTTCTCGCCGTCGAAATAGATCGCCTGGCGATCGATCAGGTCGATCACGCCGGCGAAGTTCGACTCGAGGCCGATCGGGAGCTGGAGCGGGATGGCGGTCAGGCCGAGCTTGGATTCGAGCTGCTGGATCACGTTGACCGGGTTGGCCCCGGTGCGATCCATCTTGTTGATGAAGGCGATCCGCGGGACGGCGTACCGCTTCATCTGGCGGTCGACGGTGATCGATTGCGACTGCACGCCGGCGACGGCGCAGAGGACCAGCACGGCCCCATCCAGGACGCGGAGCGACCGCTCGACCTCGACCGTGAAATCGACGTGTCCGGGCGTATCAATAATATTGATCTTGTGATCGTCCCAATGGACCGTGGTGGCGGCGGAGGTGATCGTGATCCCCCGCTCCTTCTCCAGTTCCATGTGGTCCATCACCGCCCCCTCACCCTTGACTTCCTTGATCACGTGGGTGCGGCCGGCGTAGAACAGGACCCGCTCCGTCAGCGTGGTCTTGCCGGAGTCGATGTGGGCCGAGATGCCGATATTGCGAACGTTGCGTAGATTTTCCATGTTCTAAATAACTCAGGCGTCGTGCAAAGGGTGGAACGCCCTTTGTCCGGGCCACGAACCCACGTCGTTGATGAGCCGGGTTCAAGTCAACCCGCCGTTCCAACGCGGGCTGAAGGGTATGCCAGGGGGAGAGCCAGGGCTTCGGGGGCACACCAAAACCGATTTCGTTTGAAATCTAATCAATTTCGGTGTGAAGCATTGGAAGAGTCCAAGTAGACCTTGTGAATGCGAGCAAGATATTCTATCAATGCCCCGCCGTCGGTCAAGTCCGAAGAATCCCGACGATAGGCATTATACGACGGCCGACAAGCTCCGGTCCACGCATTCTCGCGCGTCGGCGAAAATTCCTGTAATCGAGGCGATGGGCGTTGACATGTTCCGCAACGATCTTGGTCGGTCCTATCCGCCCCGAGGCGGGTTTCGCGTTCGACTTCGTTCGCCGAGGGCCTGCGCGCCCTTGCGAGAGTCGGACCATCATCGAGTATGATGGACACATCACCTCAAGGACTTCGGCTCGCCGTCGGGCGATCGAATCGGGTGGCGTCGTTCCGGGACGTGGAAAACCCCGATTAGCCGGTCTGATCGACGATCCCGGAATGAATCCTGCGAGGGTTATTTTTTCGGCCGCCTCGCCGAAAAGATTCTGAAGGGACCAAACAAGCGCGAGTGACGCCGAATTCCAGATATGGGCAAGGCGTCTACTCAGTACTAGGATTGATGGCAGAGAGGGATCGCGGCCTCACCGGCCCGGTCTCGTCGCTCCACGGACCCCCGGCCCTCCTTGGAATCGCTCCCCGTTCCGGATTGGCACTCGTACTGGCACGAGGACTCCACGAATGACGCACGCTCCTGGGCGTGAGCAGCCTCGCCAACACGGTTGGCCGGTCGGCCGTGCCCCGTTCGATTCTCCGGCGGGGCTGCGCTTCATCGTCCCCGGCTGGCCCCAGTTCTTCTGGGGCCAGCGCGAACGCGGCTGGGTCCTATTCGGCTCGTTCGTCGTCGCGTTCGGTGCCGGGATATTAACCTGGGGGACCTGGGTCGCCTGGAGCTTCTTTGCGTTCGCATTCCTCACACATATCACGTCGATGACCGACTCGATTCGGCAGGGATCGTTCCCGGTCTATCCGCGGCGGACGGCCTTGCTGATGATCTCGGGCACCCTGGCGGTCTCCTGTTATTTGCCCCTGCTCTCGGCCTTGTTTTTCACGGCCTGTCCGGAGTTCTCCCCGGATCGGACGGGGAGCGTTTACCTGGTGAATTGCCTGGCCTACCGAGCGACCCAACCGCGTTGCGGGCACTGGGTCTGGCTGAGGGCGCCGAGCGTGGGTCAGGTCCACTCGGCGCGAGTCGTGGCGGTCGCCGGGCAGGAAGTCGAGTGGAACGGCCGCCATTGGCTCATCGATGGCAAGGATCAGCCGCTCAACGAGCTCCATCGGAACACGGTCTGGCCGCTACCCTGTCGATTCAAGATCGCCGCAGACCAGCTCCTCGTCGAGCCCGAGGAAGAGGAGTTCAACCTCTTCCACGGCGAGCCCGCTCTTCCTGGTCGATCAAGGGCAGGTCATGGGTCGCGCCTGGGCCCGTTATTACCCCGTCTGGGATCGACGACTGCTCTGAGCGAATTCGGGGCGGTCGCCGGCGGGCATCCGGCCAGGCCCGTTCTGGACGTCGCCCGACATCCCGGTGACTCGGGCGGATTGGCCGGGGGATTCGACATCCCGGGCCTGAATCGTCGATCGCGAGGATGCCCCGTGGGTGAATCGACGACGGGAAGAGATCGGGAGATCTTCCCGCATCCCTCTTCGGTGCGCCCGATCTGGCCGTCCGCTCGGACATCCCATTGCGGAAAGATGTATCCTTCCGCGACAATAGAATCCTGTGGAGATCCTGTCGGCCGACCCAGGCCATTCCGAGGCTCGGACTCGATCTTGGGGACTTGCGTTGGGGGCGATCGGGAGCCGATCGGTTTCGTCGGTCGCGTTTCCGCGGGAGTGAGGCAGCGTTGTTGAGTCGGATCTGGGCTCCCTGGCGTGCGCAGTATATTCACGAGTCCTCGGCCTCGTCCGAGACCGCGCCGGGGTGCTTCCTCTGCCGCGGCCTGGCCGGCGACGATGATCGCGGGAATTTCATCGTTCATCGTCGAACGAATTCTTTCGTGGTTTTGAATCGATATCCCTATAATAATGGGCACCTCCTGGTGGCCCCCCGTTTGCATCGGGGAACGCTGGCGGAGCTGGATGGTCCGGACCTGCTCGAACCGATCCGGACGCTGCGCGACATGACGACGATTCTCGATCGGATGCTGCGGCCCCAGGGTTATAATATTGGATTGAACCAGGGCAAGGCCGCCGGGGCCGGCCTGCCCGGTCACCTCCACTGGCATATCGTGCCGCGCTGGGATGGAGATACCAACTTCATGCCCATCCTGGGCCAGGCCAAAGTCATCGTGGAAAGCTTATACGAGTTCTACGACCGATTGTCCGAGGAGCTGGCGAAAGGGCCGCCGTTCGCGGACTGATCCTCGAATCCGGCCGGGGTCGGTCGGCCGACGGCCGCCGGGAACTCGATCTCGATACGCTCACCCGGACCGGCAACCCGGTCGGAAGAGGTTTCATAACATGCTCCTGATCCTGATCCGAGCCATCTTCATCATCGTCGTCGCCGGGATGGCGGGCCGGACCGCGAAGATCGTCGGCGAGAATCAGCTCGCCAATCCCTCCGTGGTCTTCGTCTCCATCCTGTTCGCCGCCGCCGCGCTGGTCGCCTTCGATCTCTTCACGCCCCGGAAGCGGATCCAGACGATCTCGGGCATCTATTTCGGGGTCCTCGTCGGCGTCTTCCTCTCTTACCTGGTGAGGGAGGCCCTGCAGCCGACGATGGACCTGATCTTGAATAAGAATGTCCACTTCATGTTCTCGAGCTTCTTGACGCTCTTCGTCTGCTATATTTGCATCTCGGTGCTGCTGCAGACGAAGGATGATTTCCGGTTCATCATCCCGTACATGGAGTTCTCGAAGGAGATCAAGGGAGCCCGGCCGCTGGTCCTGGATACCTCGGTCGTGATCGACGGGCGGATCGCCGACGTGGCCGAGACCCGGGTCATCGACCAGCCGATGGTGGTCCCGCGCTTCGTGCTCCAGGAGCTGCAGAGCATCGCGGATAGCTCGGATAAGCTCCGTCGCAACCGGGGTCGTCGCGGCCTGGACATCCTCAACCGCCTCCAGAAGTCGCCGGGGATCGAGGTCCGGATCCACGACGCGGAGATCCCCGAGCTGGCGGGGATCCGCGAGGTCAACCAGCGGCTGGTGGTGCTGGCCAAGCACCTCGGGGGCAAGGTCGTCACCAACGACTACAATCTGAACAAGATCGCGAGGCTCCAGGGCGTCGAGGTCATCAACCTCAACGACCTCGCCAATGCCATGAAGCCGATCGTCCTGCCGGGCGAGACCTTGACGATCAAGATCCTCAAGAGGGGCGAGGAACAGGGGCAAGGCGTGGGCTACCTCGACGACGGGACGATGGTCGTCGCCGAGCAGGGCGCCTACCACCTGAACGAGACCGTCCGACTCACCGTCACCAGCGTCCTCCAGACCAGCGCGGGACGGATGATCTTCGGGCGGATGGACCAGTCCCCGCCGCCCAGGCAGGCGGGCCATGCCGCCGGCGCCGCAACCCATCAAGAAAGCCAGGGTCCGGCCCAGAATCCCAGCCGGCACCATGCTTGAAGCGATACGCCGGATTGGGTTCCCGTCTTTCCGCCGATTTGGATCGTCAAGCCGATCTCGACCGTCGGCCTTGGCTCATGCCCACGAGGACGCGGGCATGCCACCCGGGCGTTCGATCACCCTCAAGATTTGGCTTCATCCTGGGAACGCCCGTCGTACGGGGTCTTGCACCAGTGGCACACGAGCACCACGCCGCATTCCGGGCAGTCGAGGATCGCGTCGGGCTGTGAGAGCGCGAGGTAGTGATCCCGGGTCGGCGGGATGTAATCGGCCAGGCACTTGTCGCAGATCAGCGGCTTCTGACAATACGCGCAGTCGATCATGTCTGGCTCGGTGGGGCGAGTGCCGGGCGAGTCGCGTCGCCCGGAGATCTCAGAGAGACTCGGGTGGGGCATTGACCGGCCGCAGGCAACGGCCGATCTGGCGGACCGCCTGCTGGAGGCGCTGGGCATTCTCGACCAGGGCAAGGCGGAGGTAGCCCTCGCCGGTCTCGCCGAAGCCGCGGCCCGGGCTCACCGCCACGTGGGCCTCTTCCAGTAATTTCATGGCGAAGTCGATGGAGTTCATCTGCGAGCGCCAGGGCTCGGGCATCGCCGTCCAGACGAACATCCCCGCGCGCGGGGTCTCGACGTCCCAGCCGATCCGCCTCAAGCCGCGGACCAGCGAATCGCGACGCGACTGATATTCGGCGATCTGGGCCAACCGGCCCTCCTCGCCGTGGCGGAGTGCCACGATCGAGGCGACCTGTACGGCCTGGAAGATCCCGTAATCGTAGTAGCCCTTGATCGCCTTGAGGGCCCCCAGCATGTCCCGGTTGCCCGCGGCGAACCCGACCCGCCAACCGGCCATGTTGTAGCCCTTGGACATCGTCGTGAACTCGCAGCCGACTTCCTTCGCGCCCTTGACCGAGAGGAAGCTCGGGGGCTGATAGCCCTCGAACCCGAGGTCGCCATACGCGAAATCGTGGATGACGAAGAATCGGTATTTCCGCGCCAGGGCCACTATCTCCTCGAAGAAGCCCGGCTCGACGACCGTGGCCGTCGGGTTGTGCGGATAGTTCAAGACCAGGATCTTCGGCCGCGGATAGAGGCTCTCGCAAGTCCGAGCGATCGTGGCCAGGTAGGACGCGGAATCCCGGACGTCGATCGAGATCACGTTGGCGGAGGCCAGCGCGATCGCGTGGATGTGCACCGGGAAGCTGGGCGCGGGGACCAGCGCCGTGTCGCCCGAGCTCAGCAGGGCCAGGCACATGTGGCTGAAGCCTTCCTTCGACCCGATCGTCGCGACGACCTCGTGGTCGGGGTCCAGGCTGACGCCGAACCGCGATTGATACCGCTGGGCGACCTCCCGGCGCAGGTTGAAGATGCCGGTGGCGACGCTGTAGCGGTGGTTCCGTGAGTCGCGCACCGCCTCGCACAGCTTGTCGACGACCCATTCCTCGGGCGGGTCGGTGGGATTTCCCATGCCCAGGTCGATCACATCGATCCCGGCCTGGCGCTTCCGATACTTCAGCTCATTGATCCGGCCGAACAGATAGGGAGGCAGATTGCGGACCCGAGGGGCGACCTCGAGGTCATACCGCTCGATCGACTCATGCTCCTCGGAACCGGGGTTCGTCCTGGGTTCGATCATACGGACTCTCGTCGGCAACGACCGAGCCTTCCTTGAATCGGGCCCAATCCACGACGATGACCGTGGACCCGGGTTGCGCCCCCGGTCGCGTCTCGGGGCGCTCATTACCCTCTATTATTGAATATCACGCGCCAGACTGCCACCTCTTGCCGCCGGAGTCGATCGAGACTTCACCGAGGATGGCCATGTGGAAATGTAGCGGTTGTGACGAGGGATCTTGCGGGGCGTCATCGAGCTGGGGGCGTTTTACGCAACTTCGCGAGCGGCGGCGTCGATACTCCATCTACCACCAGGGAGGACCCTCCCGAACTGGAACACCGGCTTCTTTGATCGACCCCACGGACTCGGGTCAATCTGGATTTTCATAAAGAAAAGGGGCGTCCCGGATTCATTTCCGGGACGCCCCTTCTCGATTCACGACCGGTTCCGTCACCCCGGCCAACCAGGGCTGACGGCGATCCGGCTCTTACTTCACTTGCTGCCCTTGGTCAGGACGACGAATCGCGAGACCTTCCCCGTCTGGACCTGGAGCGCCAGCTCGTCGGTCTTGGATGACAATTCCTCGAACTCCTTGGCGCTGGTCAGGGGTTGGGGCTTGTGGTCGCGAACGACCTTGGTGATCACGTCGCCTTCCTGGATGCCCGCGGCCTCGGCGGGGCTACCGTCCTTGACCGAAGAGACGACCACACCCTTGAGATCGGCCGGCAGTCCGAGCGGCTTGGCGAGCTCGGGCGTCAGGGGCTGAACTTCCAGGCCGAAGCCGTTGATGACCGTCTTGGCCGGAGTCGCCGGCTCGGTTCGAGCGCCACCCGACCTGCCCTCGCGCTCCTGCTCGAAGACCACGTTCTCGGCCGGGGCCGGGGTGATCTGGGCCGTCCGTGATTTGCCGTCGCGGATGAAGCCGATCTCGTGCGACTTGGAGACCTCGCTGGTGGCGACCTTGAGGCGGAACGACGACCGATCCTGGACCTTCTCGCCGGCGAACGACGTGATGACGTCGCCCGTCTTGAGGCCCGCCTTCTCGGCCGGGCTGCCGAGGACGACATCGCCGACGAGCACGCCCTTGGTCCCCTCGTCGATGCCGAGCTGACGATTGAGGGCCGGGGTCAGCGGGTTCAGCGAGATGCCGATCCGGGCATAGTGGACCTTGCCGTCCTTGATCAGCATGTCGGCCACGCTCAGCGCCATCTTGATCGGGATGGCGAATCCGATCCCGTCATTGCCGCTGCTGCCGCTGACGATCGCCGAATTGATGCCGATCACCTCGCCGTTCATGTTGACCAGCGGGCCGCCCGAGTTGCCCCGGTTGATCGGCGCATCGGTCTGGATGAACGACTCGTAATTGTTGATCCCGACGGCGTTCCGCTCCAGTGCCGAGATGATGCCGGTCGTCACGCTCTGGCTGAGCTCGAAGGGCGATCCGATCGCCATCACCAACTCGCCCACCTTGACCTTGGCGCTGTCGCCCTTCGGCAAGGCCGGGTAGCTGGTGGTCTCGACCTTGATCACGGCGACGTCCGACTCCTTGTCGGTACCGACGACCTTCGCGGACGCCTCGACGCCGTCGTAGAAGGTCACCGAGATCTTGTCGGCATTCTCCACGACGTGGTTGTTGGTCAGGATATGGCCGTTGCCGTCATAGACGAAGCCCGAGCCGATCCCCGTCCCTCGACCGCCACCAAACTGCTCTTTCTCGGGGTTGCCTTCGGGGCGATTGCCTTCGGGTCCGAAGAATCGGCGAAGCATTTCTTCGAGGTCGCGAGGATTGATGTTCTCGTTGCCGCGGGGATTCTGGAAGCGCCGCATGTTCGGCAGATTGGGGATCCCGGCCACCTTCTTCTGCACGGTGATCTGGACGACCGATGGCCGGACGAAATCGGCGACGGCCTCATAAGCCTCGGACAGGGCCTTGGCCGCCTGTTGACCCTCAAGGGGCGCCTTGGGTGCGGCCGGCATCGGGCGCAGGAAGCCCGACGAGCTCACCAAGGCGGCCGACGCAACAATCAAAGCAGCCCAAGAAACTGGATTGCGTTTCATTCTCGTTGATTCTCCTACGATCACTCGGAATTCTCGATGATGTGACAACGGAAGAGGAAGCCGGCGAAGCGTGGCATCCCGGATTTACAGAATGAGCGAATCGGATCGTGGCGCCAGACTCCGGCCGCCGACGCCGCACGCTCTTCCCCTGCCGATCTGGACGATCGTGCTCCTGCATCGAGCCGTCGGAGGTCCTCGAGTTTCCCTCGTCTCGGCTCGCTCATCAGGTACTTCCTTGTTACGAGCGAGATATTCAGAAGGTTTGGCCCGGAATCGTCCCCATCGCGAGAATTCGACTCTTCCAACCGGGGTGCGGACTCGTACTGGCACTCGCGGCCACCCGAACTCATTGGCCTCTCATGCCTGCACGAGCAAACGCATCCATGCTAGCGGTCTGCACTTGGATCGAAGGTTGGCCTATCGACCGCGGCGGGAACGTTCGTCAGAATACTCTATTAAATCGTCGGGGATCGTCGATTGCGTTTTCGGCTTCATTGGAGACTCATGCGCGTGCTCGACCCTCGGGATGGCCTCCCCAGCGCCCTTGAGGCGACGGCCCGGTCGCTTGGCGTACAGGACCTGTCCATCCGTCGGCTGCTTTCCGCCGTCGTGGGTCGGGGAATCCACGATCCGGCGGTCTGGGGCCGCGAGTATCAAGTCCCCCATCGGCTGAGGGATGCGATCCTGAACCCCTTGCCGCGTCTCGATCTGGAGCGGTCAACACGATCCGCGATCGACGGTTTTCAAAAGCTGCTCTTCCGCACGCATGATGGGTTGGCCGTCGAGACGGTCTTGATCCCGCTGCACAAACCGGGCGCGGTGAGCCTTTGCCTGTCTTCTCAGGTCGGCTGCGCGATGTCGTGCGTTTTTTGCGCCACGGCGAGGATGCCGCAACGGCGGAACCTGGAGACGTGGGAGATCATCGATCAGTTCGTCCAGGCGCGGGAGATGGTCCGCTCGCAGGGGCGTCGGGTCACGGGGGCGGTGTTCATGGGGATGGGGGAGCCCTTCCTGAACTACGACAGGGTCATCGCGGCGGCCGAGCTCCTTCGGTGTCCCTACGGTGGTTCGATCGCCGCGCGGGCGATGACCATCAGCACGGTCGGCCTGGTGCCCGAGATCGATCGCTTCACGAACGAGGGACGTCGGTTTCGACTCTCGATCAGCCTGGGAGCGCCGACCGACGAGAAGCGCGCCGAGTTGGTCCCGGTCGCGGCCCGCACGCCCGTCGCCGATGTCATGGCCGCGGCCCGTCGCCATGCCATCGCGCGACGCGACCGGGTCATGCTGTCCTACGTCTGCATCGCCGGGGTCAATGTCGGTGAGGACGACGCGGTGGCTCTCGGGGCTCTCATCGGGGATACGCCCGTCAGGCTCGACCTGATCGACGTCACCGACACCTCCGGGCGCTTTCGCCCGCCCGGAGAGGACGAGCTGCGAGCATTCCGGGACGCCCTGACGATCCACCTGGGCCAACCGGTCGTCCGTCGCTACTCAGGCGGAAAGGACATCCTGGCCGCCTGCGGGACGCTCGCGGGCGGATAGCACCCGAATCCACCACGGAGGCACGAAGGCACGGAGATTAGGATGTGGTATCGGTCAGAGTACCATGCTCTTGATGCCATCCTTCAGCACAGGCACGTTGAAGTTGAGGAGGAGACCGCGACGGATCCCGCTCAACCTCAGGTACGTGAGTAGCTGCGCCTCATGTATGGGATGGAACTCCGTGACAGTCTTCAACTCGATCACGAGTCGGCCGGCGGCCACGATATCCATGCGGTAGCCACAATCGAGCCGAATCTCCTTGTAGACGATCGGCAATTCGACCTGACTGCGGAACTCGATCCGCCTGAGCCCTAACTCGTAACACAGACATTCCTGATAAGCCGACTCCAGCAGGCCGGCCCCCAACGCCCGATGCACTTCGATCGCCGCTCCGATGACCTCCCAGGACAACGAGTCGTTCTCTTTCATTCTCGGTGTCTCGGTGTCTCCGTGGTTCAACCGTCTGGAGCGGAGCCGCGCGATCAAATACGAGGTGTGTGCGCGCGGCGGGCCAGCTCCATTCGCAGGGCGGCGAGCAGCTCGTGGATGGGCTTCCGGAATGGCTGCAAGGAACGTTGATTCTCGACCCAGCTCGAGGCATGGGGAAGCGGTTCGAAGACGCGGCGTCCGCGCCGGGTCGTCCGCTCGATCACGCCGCGATCGACGAGGAATAACAGCACGGTCGCCCGTTCCGACAGCGGAGATTCCGACCAGAAATCGGACCGGACCAGGTCGTTCTCGAGATGGAGTCCGGAGTATCGGGAGGCTTCTTCGAAGAGGGCGAGGCGGTGCTCGTCGTTACGGTGCGTCGCATAATGGGCCAGTCGGCCGGTCCAGTCGCGAGCCATTTTATTGACGAATGATGCGGACACGGACGGAATGTTCCTCAAAGGTCATCGGCAGGGTTGCCGGATCGGTCGAGATGAGTTGCAGCCGCCACGATCGACGCTAACAAGGGGCCAGGCTGCTGCGAAGCCGAGGAGGTCAGCGACCCGATGGTCCGACCTTCATCGGCCCTCATCGATCGAGTGCCCCTAAGAGAATAGGTAGGGCATCCGGACGTCCTCGGCAAGTCCTTCGTGCCGGAATTCCGCGATTTCGCCCAACTCTCGGCCCGGATCGTGCATGAGGAGGCAAGCTGGGGGGCCGGCAACCTCCCCCGCGCCCCCCTTTCGCTTTGACAGGGGGTGCGCGATCGACTATGTTCGGTCAACTCATCGTGAAGGTGGGATTGGGGGAACGACGTTGACTCGAAGGGACGAACCGGTCCGCAAGAGCTCCCGATCACCGTCGCCGGATCGTCGCTACACCGGACACCTATCCACAAATGTTTTCCCTTCTCGCT
The DNA here is from genome assembly GCA_963743925.1 of uncultured Planctomycetota bacterium. GTDB lineage: Bacteria > Planctomycetota > Planctomycetia > Isosphaerales > Isosphaeraceae > CAVZRC01. The sequence goes on from CAVURY010000002.1 coordinate 184,500, forward strand.
CGGCTCGTGATCCGTCACCCGTGGTTCATCATCCTCGCGTGGCTCGTCCTGGCCGTCTCCCTGCGCCTCGCCGCCCCGAGCTGGGACCAGGTGACCAAGGACGACAATGTGCGGTTCTTCCCGCCGGATTATCCGAGCGTGGTCGGCCAGGAGCTGCTGGAGCGGGGCTTCCCGCAGGATGCCTCCAGCTCGCAGGTCGTGCTCGTCTTCGAGCGCGCGAGCGGCCGATTCACGCCCGAGGACTTCGGCTACGTCGAGCGCGTGGCCGCCGAGTTCTACAAGTTTGCGCAAACGAATCCGGGCCTCGGTTTCAAGAAGCTCGACACGCATCGATCGCCGGTCATCGGGCCTCGATTGATCGGCAACGGCCCCGACGGGAAATCCCAGGCCGTCCTGACGATCATCTCGCTGAATGGGACCTATCTGGCCAAGACGACGCGGATCGCCGTCGACCGGATCCTGGAGTGGGCGAAGGCGGACCGCCCCGCATCGCCGGCCGGACTGGAGCTGGCCGTGACCGGCTCGGCCGTCGTCGGCCACGACATCAACACAGCGGCGAATGAAAGCATTTCCAATACGACGTGGGCCACGGTCATCCTGGTGATCGTGATCCTGCTGGTGGTCTACCGCTCGCCGCTGCTGGCGATGGTCCCCCTGGTCACGATCGCGCTGTCGGTGCTCGTCTCGTTCTGGACGATCGCGCTGCTCACGACGATCCCCGGGTTCGGCTTCCAGGTGATCAACATCACCAGGGTCTTCGTCGTGGTCGTGCTCTTCGGCGCCGGGACGGACTATTGCCTATTCCTGATCGCCCGCTATTCCGAGGAGATGGGCGCGGCCTCGCGAGGACCGAGGCCCTGACGGAGGCGATCGGCCAGGTCGGCGGTGCCTTGATCGCCAGCGCCGGGACGGTGATCGTCGGGCTGGGGATGCTCTTCTTCTCGAGCTTCGCGAAGATCAAATACACGGGCCCGGCGATCGCATTGAGCCTGGCCGTGGCCCTGGCGGCCTCCTTGACGCTGGCGCCGGCCTTGCTCGCCTGCCTCCGCGGGGCGATGTACTGGCCGTTCCGCGCGCCGCACCACACGCCCGGCCGCGATCCCGAGTCCGAGAGCCTCGAGGCCTTGCCGAAGATGACGGGATTCTGGGTGCGGGTCGCCGACCTGGTGGTCCAGTATCCGCTGGCGATCCTCTCCGTCTGCCTGGTGATCCTGGGGACCCTCTCCGTGGTCGGTGCTCGCACAAAGTCGAATTACAACCAGCTTGCCGACCTCGACTCGGACCGGCCGAGCGTGATCGGTGCGAGCGTCGTCAGGCGCTATTTCGCGGTCGGGGAACTGAGTCCGTCCGCGATCATGGTCGCCAATCCGGCCCTGGATTTCCGATCGCCCGCGGGACGAACGGCGATCGCGGAGATCAGCCGGCGTCTCGGGGCTATCGAGAATGTCGCCGAGGTCCGCTCGCTCACGCAGCCGGCGGGCAAGCCGCTCATGGCCGCCGACCCGACGAAGGGCCTGCTGGCGAGGCTCGGCGATCAGGCCCTGCTCATGGGAGCGGAATCGCGGTACGTCAGCCTCAAGCCGGCCAAGCGTGCCGACCTCAACCACATCACCCGCTTCGACATCGTCTTCAAGACCGACCCCTTCGCCGAGCCCAGCCTGGAGACGCTGGAACAAGTCCGCGCCGTGCTCCAGACCTCTTCGGCGTCCGGCCAACCGCTCGAGGGCACGCGGGAAGTCGGCCTGGTCGGCTCGAGTGCGGCGGTCAATGACCTGAGACGCGTGACGACCGCCGATCAGCGACGGATGTATGTGCTGATCACCCTGGGGGTCTATGCGATCCTGGTCTTGCTCCTCCGGCGTCCGGGGATCAGCCTCTATCTGATCGCCACGGTCGTGCTCGGATACCTGGCCTCGCTGGGCCTGACGGACCTGGTCTTCCACGCGCTTCATCGGGGTCCCACCCCCTGGGGCGGGCTCGATTGGACGGTGGGCTTCTTCCTCTTCGTGATCCTGGTCGCGATCGGCGAGGATTACAACATCTTCCTGATGGCCCGGGTGGTCGAGGAGGAGAAGAAGCACGGCGTCACGGAAGGGACGCGACGCGCGGTCGCCCATACCGGGGGCATCATCAGCTCTTGCGGCCTGATCATGGCCGGGACCTTCGGAGCCATGCTGACGGGGAACCTGACCTCGCTCCGCGAGCTGGGATTCGCGCTGGGGCTCGGGGTCCTGCTCGACACATTCCTGGTCCGACCGATCCTGGTCCCCGCGTTCGTCGTCCTGGTCGACCGGGCGCGAATCCGACGGCGAAGCATCCCGGACCGCGACCCGAGCGAAGCCCTCGTCTCGCCCGCGAGCCTGGGAAATCCCGGCGGCTGATCCGGTTTTTTCCGCGTGAACGCGGAAGAAAACCGATCCACAATGAGGAAGGCCCAGGTCGATCGTTCGACCCGGGCCCTTTCGACTACTCAACTTCAAGCGACGACGGATTACTGGCCGCTGACGACCTCCTCGGCCGGCGAGGAATCGCCATCGGCGCCGCTCCCGACGGCCACGAGGGCTTGTTGCTGCTGTTGGGCCTCACCCTCTTCCCGGGTGGTGGCGGTGAACCGGAACCGTCGGGCATCGTCGACGCCTTCCACCTTCACGAAGACCATCTCCTTGCCCTTGAACGAGCCGCGGAGGAGCTCTTCGGCGAGCGGATTCTCGATCATGTTCTCGATGGCGCGACGGAGAGGACGGGCCCCATAATCGGGGTTGTAGCCCTTGGCGATCAGGAAGGACTTGGCCTCGTCGTTCATGACCAGTTCCAGGCCGCGTTCTTTCATGCGGCCGAGGATCTTGGCCAGCTCGATGTCGACGATCTTCTTGAGGTCCTTCTCGTTGAGGGCGTGGAACACGATGACGTCATCGAGCCGGTTGAGGAACTCCGGCCGGAAGTACTTCTCGATGGCGACCTTCAGCCGCTCCTTCATCTGCTCGTAGCTGGCCGAATCGTCGCGACCGCGGTCGAAGCCGAAGATGTTGGTGTACGAGGTCACCTCGGCACCGGCGTTGGTCGTCATGATGATGATCGTGTTCTTGAAGTCAACGTTGCGGCCGAAGCTATCGGTGAGCCGGCCTTCCTCCATGATCTGGAGGAGCGTGTTATAGACGTCGGGGTGGGCCTTCTCGATCTCGTCGAGCAGGACGACCGCATACGGGCGTCGGCGGATCTTCTCCGTCAACTGGCCGCCTTCCTCGTAGCCGACGTAGCCCGGAGGGGCGCCGATCAGCCGGGAGACGTTGTGCTTCTCCATGTACTCCGACATGTCGATCTGGATCAACGCGTCGGCGTCGCCGAACATGAACTCGGCGAGGGCCTTGGCGAGCAGCGTCTTGCCGACGCCCGTGGGCCCGGCGAAGATGAAGCTGCCGATGGGCCGCTTGGGGTCTTTCAGGCCGGCCCGGCTGCGCCGGACGGCCTCGCTGATCCGCTTGATCGCCTCGGTCTGGGAGATGACCTTCTTCTGGATGTCCTCTTCCATCCGGAGCAGCCGCGTCGTCTCCTCGGTCTCGAGGCGCGTCAACGGGATGCCGGTCATCTTGCTGACGACCTCGGCGATGACCTCCTCGTCGACGGTGCCGTCGATCTCCTTGGAGCGCTCGCGCCACTCGCGGGTGATGGTCTCCTTCTTCTTCTTGAGCTTGTCGGCCTGGTCGCGGAGGGCGGCGGCGCGCTCGAAATCCTGGTTGGCGACCGCCTCCTCCTTGTCCTGATTGAGGCGCTCGATCTGCTCGTCGAGCTCCTTGAGATCGGGGGGCCGGGTCATCGCCTTGAGGCGGACGCGGGCGCCGGCCTCGTCGACCACGTCGATCGCCTTGTCGGGGAGGCATCGGCCGGTGATGTACCGATCCGACAGCTCGACGGAGGCTTCCAGGGCCTCGTCGGTGATCTGGACGCGGTGGTGCGACTCGTAGCGATCGCGCAGGCCCCGGAGGATCTCGAGGGCCTCGGAGCGGCTGGGCGGCTCGACGATGATCGTCTGGAAGCGACGCTCGAGGGCCCCATCCTTCTCGATGTACTTGCGGTACTCGTCGAGGGTGGTCGCGCCGATGCACTGGACCTCGCCGCGGGCCAGGGCGGGCTTGAGCACGTTGGAGGCGTCGATGGCGCCCTCGGCGCCGCCGGCGCCGACCAGGGTGTGGAGCTCGTCGATGAAGAGGATCGTGTTCTTGGCGCGACGGACCTCGTTCATCACCGCCTTGATCCGCTCCTCGAACTGGCCGCGGTACTTGGTGCCGGCGACCATCATGGCGAGATCCAGGACCACGATCCGGCGGTCGCGCAGCAGCTCGGGGACGTTTCCGTCGACGATCATCTGGGCCAGGCCCTCGACGATCGCCGTCTTGCCGACCCCCGCCTCGCCGAGGAGCACCGGATTGTTCTTGGTGCGCCGCGACAGCACCTGGATCACGCGCTCGATTTCATTTTGGCGGCCGATGACCGGGTCAAGCTTGCCTTGCCGCGCCAGGTCGGTCAGGTCGCGTCCGAAAGAGTCCAAGGCCGGGGTCTTGGACTTATTGCCTTTTGACGTGGCACCGCGTTCGCTCTCGCCGCCAGCGTCCATCCCATGACCGAGCAAGTTCAGCACCTCCTCGCGCACTTCTTCCAGCTTCAGATTGAGGTTCATCAGCACCTGGGCGGCCACACCCTCCTGCTCCCGCAACAGGCCCAGCAGCAGGTGTTCGGTCCCCACGTAATTGTGATTCAGGTTGCGCGCTTCCTCGATGGCGTACTCGATCACCTTCTTGGCTCGAGGAGTCTGGGGCAGCTTGCCCATCGTCACCATCTCGGGGCCGGCCTGGACGATCTTCTCGATCTCATTGCGGATCTTCCGCAGGTCCACGTCCATGTTCCGAAGGACCGTCGCCGCGACCCCACTCCCCTCCTTGATCAGCCCGAGTAAGACATGCTCGGTCCCCACGTATTCGTGGTTGAATCGTTGCGCCTCCTGATTGGCGAGCTGCATCACCTTGCGAGCCCGATCGGTGAAGCGTTCATACATGCGGTCTACTCCGATCCGACGATTGCCCCCACTTCGCGCCGTCTCACGTCCTGCTCAATCACCTATTCTACGCAACAGTGAGCCGATCAGTCAGCGGAGTTGCGAGCGACTCGGGGGAAGTCTCCGTCTCTGTTGGAAGTCTGTCTCGAAAGTGCCACAACACACAATCATCCACGAAACGCAACCGGAATGATATCGCGGCGGACGCCATTCTAGGGGAACGAACCGAATCGACGCGAGCGACCGTTTGCGGATTCGAGCCGGTCCCTGCGAAGGGATCTCGCGGAGCGGCCCACCCGCCCCGGCCTGGCGATGACGTTCATCCTTCCATGAGCCGAGCCAAAGATTGCTGGATTTCCCAGCGCCACTTCGCGCCACCATGAGATTCTAGGCATTGTCGGAATGAACGGCGAGCCAGGACCGGTTGCTGGGTTCGGAGATAAATCGTCCCGAGCTGCATCAACGCATCGGCGTCGGACTCGTCCATCGTCAAGATCCGTTCGATTCGTCGCCGCGCATCGATCCAGCGGCCCTGGAGATAGGCCTCCTGGGCCTCGCGATAGAGTTGATCGATCTCTCTCCGGTGCCGATCCGGGTGGCAGAAACCCACCCACCAGAGGGTATAAGTGAAACTTGCCAACCAGGTTATTGCCGCCAGGTACGCGAAGAAATCCGACCAGCCCGGCGGAAATGCTTCGAACCAGATCCAACGGCCAACCACCGCTAAATTGAGCGCCGAGGCGAAGAATAGCCCCAGGAGTAACCCGAGAATCTCTTGACCCGACCAGACTTGCGCGAGCCCTGGCCAGATCGATAGGGCCACGATCCGATACTGCCTGGTCATGTCGAACCCTTTCCACGCTGGGACAGCCGTTCCTCCGTGGATCTTGGCCCGCTGAGTGATTGTAAAGGCCCCCCCGGTGTGAATCAAGTTTGGGCGATTCCCGCCACCAGGAGCGTCACGATCCGGCCGGCCCGAGACGGAGTGCTTGCGATCGGATCGCGAGCGAAAACCAGAACGAAGTGACACCGGGACGACGGGAAGGTTCGTCAGAGTGATGATCGCGAGGGGTTTTCCGGGCGGTGAGCCCGTCGCGCCATCCGATCGAACGAATTCCCGATGATGATTTTTCCCCTCGTCCCGGCGTCCCGATGGTGAGAATCCGGTTCATCGAAGCAGTTTGTCGCGAAGCTGGCGGCCGAGGATCTTGAGCTGCTCCCGATCTTCCTTGTTGATCCGGACGTCACGAAAGACTCTGCCATCGATCGGGACGCCGTTGAGCTGGACGACCATCTGATTGAGGGTTCCTCGCAGGGTCATGGAAGCCAGCGAGCCCACGTCCACCTTGAGATCGCCGAGGATCCGCCGCGCGTGGTCGGGCAGCCGATCCTTGAGGCCCTGGATCTTCATGCGGTAATCGAGCCGGCCGTCGAGATCGGTCCATCCGGACATGGCGATCGGCAGTCGCCCGATATTCATGGTGAAATGGTCGGTGGTCACCCGCCGGTCCTTGAAGACGAAGTCGGTCCGGATCGAGCCGGCGCGACGCGGACCCGAGAGATCGATGACCTTCGACAGTTCGGCGACGATCGGGGTCCCATTCAGCTCGATCGGATTGATGGCCAGGATGCCATGCCCCGCGAGGTACCGGCAGAGGGCGTCCCACGAGGCACCCTGGCCCTGGACATACATGTCGGCACTGAGCTTACCCTTGACGGACGAAGGAGCACCGGCGAGGACCGGCACGACATAACGCAGGGCCTTCATCCCCTCGTCGAGGTTCACGTCATCGGCGCGAAACTCGGTCTCGAGGCTCAGGGCGGAGGCCGTCCGGTCGAGTTGTGCGGCGAACCGGAAGGTCCCGCCGTTCAGCCCGCCCCTCATCTGGTCGACGACGATCCGAGGCCCTTCGGAGTATCCCTCCCCCTCGACATCCTGGAGATGGACGCGCGTCTGAGACGGATCGTCGAGGACGGCGACGTTGGCATGATGGACTTGCACGGTGACCCGATCCGTCGCCCCGGGATTTCGGGCGCTCGACGGGATCGCCGGGACCGGAACCGGCTGGATCAGGTCCGCCAGCTCGACCGTCCCATCCGCGCGACGGAGGATCCGGAGATCGACCCCATCCACCTCGACATGGGTCGGCCGGAAGCGGCCTCGAATCATCTGGAACGGGCCGACGTCCAGTCGGATATCGGCGGCCTTGAGCCAGGGCGTCCCGACCTCGTGGGGTGAGCCGATCTCCAGGTTCGTGAGCCGGATCCCGCCCAGCAGCCGGACCGACAACCCTTCGAGTCCCACGCGACGGCCGCTGCGGGACTCCAGGATGGCGACGACCTTCCCCTTTGCCCAGCCCGTGGGCGCGACGACCACGACCAGGACCCAGAGTATCGGGGGGATCAGGATCAGACCGACAAGCAGCCCCAAGTACCATCGCCATCGGCGGTTCGCCATGGGAATCCCTCCCCTTTTCTCTCGCCCGGTCCTCTCCGTGACCGAAATCGACCGCAACATCCGCGCTGACGCGTGCCTTCTCCCGGGATGGAGCCAGTCCGCCGAGACCCGGCAGTCGTTGCGGACCATACCCCAACCCGTCCATCATGGCAAGGACAGTCTTGAGATCGCCATCCCGGGAACGAGAAGGGACACCGAGCGTCGGTCAGCCCTTGGGTCCTGGTTCGCTCAGGCTTGTGCCGTCGAGCGGCTTGAGCTTCACGTTGCGAAATTCGATCCGGTACCCTTCGGCCTCGAGCCCCACGTAACCCTTGGCGACCTGGCAGTCGTGCCACTGGTTGGTGATGGCGCCGTTGACCCAGAGGGTCACGTCCTTGCCCTTGCAGGAGATTTCGAACGTGTTCCACTGGCCGGCCGGCTTGACCCGCGAGGCGCGTTGCTGTTTCGACAGGTTGATCGGCTTGAGCTTCCCTCCGGCCTCGGTCTCGCCGAAGAGGTATCCCCCGGAGGCATCACCGGTCTGGGCCTGGTGCCAGATCCGGGCGTCGGCCGAGTTGCGGGCATAGATCCCGGAATTATATCCCTTCTTGCCTGGTACGGCGGTGAACCTCCACTCGACGTGGAAGACCGCGTCGCCGGCCTCCTTGTCCCAGCGTAGCCATTCGTGGCCGCCGTCCCCCCGACAGACGAGATGACCGGTCACCTCGTCGATCGACCATTGCGAGCGCGGATTGATCCGGTCCGTCGCATGGATCGGGCCGCGGATCCAGCCCTCGAGCCGGGGGCCGGTCTGGGCCAGGAGATCCGTCCAGCCCTTGGGATCGCGCTCCAGGGCGCTGGGCGTCTCGGCCTCATCCGCCAGGACCGGCGCGACGGCCAACCCCAGCAAGAGCGCGAAACCCGCCGCCCACGGCCGATGTCCGCTCGATGCCGGTCGAACCACGAAAGGAAAACGCATGAGCAAGCTCCGATCTTTGGTCGGTGTTTCGAGGCGTGAGGTACCCGACGACTCAACAGAGAAGAAATTTAACCACGAAACACACTAAATACACGAAATGAATTTTAAAGATAACAATATTAATATCGGAGCACGGCCGCGATTTTCTGGTGGATGTCGAGCGCGCCGGGCTCGTAGAAGAAGACTTCGCCGCCGTCGGCCAGGACCTTCTCGATCAGCTCGTCAACGGCGTCGTCGAGGGCCGCGGCCCCCTTGCCCGTATAGGGGAGCAATTGATCGCCCTGCTCGGAGACGTCGGCCGGATATTCGAAGCCGGTCTCGACCAGCAGGGTCTGGCAACGCTTGTCGAAGGCGGCCCGCCAGGCCTGGATGATCCCCGACGCATGCCGGTTCGCCTTGACGGCCTCGGCGAGGCGGACGAGCGCCCGGGTACGCTTCAGCGTCGAGCCGGCCTTGAAGACGGGCCAGACGAGCTTGCCGAGCGCGCTGGGGCTGGTCGCGTCGTGACTCCCGGCCACCAGGCCGACGATCGCGTCCGGATCCTTGGTGACCTCATGGAAGAATGCGAGGTAGCGGTCCACCCCGACGACCACGACCGGGAGGGGATCCTCCTTCTGGATCGCGGCGAGTGCGACGTCAACCTTCCGGAAGAACTCGCGATGCGACTCGTCCCGCACGGCGGACCGGTTGATCCCCTGCCCGCCCGGGAGCCGCGTTGCCCCGCCAGGCCCCTTGTGGACCATCGGGAAGGGCTTCTGGGTGTCTTCGGTCAGGACGTTGGTCAACGCCTCGAATAGCCGGGTCGGCTTTTCGGAGAGGACCAGCACCCGATAACGCGGGGCGCGATTGAGCGTGTAGACGAGGTCACGCGTGGCGAACGTCTCGTCGATCACGACACGTGGCCGCACCTTGAACGGGAGCTGGATCGCCGTCGCGGAGTCCTTGCTCGCGAACAGGGCCAGGCCGTCGAGCGCGTGCTCCCAGTCCACCTTGTCGACGAGCTTGTTCAGGTTCTGGACGAGGGCGGCGACCTCGCGCTTGCTGAACTCGCCGTGGAGCCGTTCCAGGCCCTTCGTCAGGAGGTTCTTGACGACGATCCGGTCCTTCTGGTTGGCGGGAGCCGTCCGGGAGGTGGGTGCCAGCAGGGAAACCGACGGATAGTCACGATGCGCCTGGAGACGCTTCAATTCGCTGCGACTGATCATCTTCGACCCTTCTGGTTTGCCGAACACGTTGGGTTATGGGTGAAGGTAGCATATCCGCCAGGCCATCACCGAACAACGACCGAATAGGCGAAACCATCGCGAAAGGCCGCGAAGAGCAGCAAGCCTTCGGCGTAGCCCTGAACACGAGAGGATCTGCGTGAAGACTTTCCATGCCCGGTCGGGCCCAGTACGATTGTCGTATGAAATGCCTGAGATGCGCAAGCCGGCCGACCAGGGATTTGGAGGGTTGGAACATATGTCACGACGATCCGTCATGATCCTGACGATGGCGGGCCTGATCGCCGGGGCCATGCATGGCCTGGCGGACGAGCCGACCGCCCGGGTGTCGGCGCAACCCGGCGCGATCAGCGGCCTGGTTGTGGACCTGGAGGGCCGGCCGGTCGCCGGAGCGGACGTCTGGGCCGTGGCCCGTCAGGAAAGGTTCGGTCCCACCCGGAGCGGCCCCGATGGCCGGTTCCGCCTGGCCGAGCTCAAGCCCGACAAGCCGGTCACAGTCTGGGCCGACGCGCCCGGCCTGGCGCGTGCGCGACACGACGACGTCCACATCTTCCCCGGCAAGGACCGCGACCTCGGCCGGCTCACGCTCCTGACCGGTACCCGGATGCAGGGCCGCATCGTCGATTCGCGCGGCAAACCGCTCGTCGGAGCGGGCGTCCAGCTCGAGCTCCACCGCTTCGTGCTCGGCAATACGATCACCTCGCAGGGGACCGAGTGGAGATTCTACGCCGACAGCGAGGGCCGTTTCACCACGCCGCCGCTCCCCGCCGGCAACGCCCACTTCAACTTCTCGGCGTCCGGGAAGGTCCGCACCTTCGTCGGAAAGACATCCGAGCCGGGAACGCTCGTGGTCAACCTCGGCGACGTCACGCTCACTGACGAGATTCCGGTCGCCGGAATCGTCACCGATCAAGAGGGAAAACCGGCACCCGGGGTCGAGATCATCCCCGATTACGACTGGGAAAACGCCGCGAAGACCGACAAGGAGGGCCGGTTCACAGTCCATGGAGTCGGGAAGAATCTCAAGATCCTCCAGCTCCAGTCGAACGACTATTTCTCACCCAAGCCGTTCGACGTCGCCCCCGGTCAGACGGCCCTGAAACTCACGGTGATCAAGGCTTACGAGATCCACGGGACGGCCGTCAACGCCGAGAGCGGTCAGCCTGTGCGACTCAACACCGTGCGGCTCTGCCTGGTCGAGCGCGACCCAGACGACGGGCACGTAACGCTCACGGGGTGACTGAGCGAGTTCAAGCAGTCCGAGCCCGGGCGGTTCGGCATCACCTACGAAGGCAAGGCAGACGAGTACCACATCGGAGTCACGGCCGATGGCTACCTGGACGGCGAGTTGTTCTTGGGGAAACTCGCCGCGAAGCAAAACCTGTCGGGCGTCGTCGTCAAGCTCGCCCGGGCGACCGGCGAGAAGGCGAAGGAGGAGACGACCCTCGTGACCGGCGTGGTGACCCGCGGCGGTAAGCCCGTCGGCGGCGGGCGCGTCGGCGGCTGGCAGAAGCGCCGGAAGGAGGAGAACCGGGTCAACGCCGCGATCCAACGGGGCCGCACGCTCCCGATGTGGGGCTGGGAATTCGTGCGAACGACGGTGAATCCCGACGGCAGATTCTCGCTCGAGAACGTCAAGCCAGGCCCGTGGTACGGACCCTGGTTCCTCGTCTACGAGCAGCCGACCGGTCCGCCGACGATCGTCGGCCCGATCACGATCACCAGCCAGGAACGCACCAAGTCGGTCAACATCGTGGTGACCGATGGAGGCGCGATCGAGGGTCGCGTGGAGAACGTGCCGGCCGCCATGGCGGGCCAGGTGTGGGTCATCGCCTTCAACGACACGATCCTCAGGCGCGAGGTACTCGCGTCGGTCAACGGGTCGTTCCGCCTGGGGGACCTGCCTCCCGGGCGCTACGGATTGAAAGCCGGCCATGATGCGTACAAGGATCCGCACGTCCCGCGCATGAAGGCGGGCGAGGATCGCTTCGACCCGAAGGAAGTCAACAAGCCGGCCGAGCCCTGGCAAGGGGCGGTCGTCGTGACCGTCGAGCCGGGCAAGACGTCACGAGGGGTTGTCGTCGATTTCCGCCCGCCGGGACCGCTCGTCGATCCCCCGAAACAGGCGGAAAAGTCGGCTCACTGACGACTCGTCGGCGAGCCTCAGTTCGGTCGGATAGCCAGTGTCGCAGAGCGACCGGGGCGATTCGGCGTTACTCATCGGCCCTGAAGGCATAGATCACCAGGCGATGCCCGTCCTGGTCGCGAAGCTCGATCGCCTCACCCCATCCCATCGACTCCTCGCGGTAGTCGGGGATGCCGAGTGCCACAAGTCGGGCTTTCATGGCCGCGATGTCATCGACTTCGAATCCCAGCTCCATCGTGCGTGACGGCTCCGCGCGGGATTCCTCCTGGGGTCTGCCGAGCGTCACGTCGCATCCGTCCGAGCGCAGATAGACGAAGCCGGGCGGATGAGATCGTCGGTTGTCTTCGACCATACCCAGCACATCCAGATAGAATCGCTTGGATTGCTCGGGGTCGGCCACTTCGAGATTGATCGAGGCGAGTTTGGTTTTCATGGGGGTATCCTACCCGTCGCCCGCCGCTCCTTCTTGAACGAACGCGACATCCTCGGCCGCGAGCCATTTTTTCTTCTCGGACGAGCTCCGGGCGAACTGGGCCGGCGTCTGCCCGGAATACCGTCGGAAGTGCCTCGTCATGTGGGGCTGATCCGAGTAGCCCGCATCGATCGCGAGTCCGGCCAGGTCGATCGTCGGGTCGGCCCAGATCGCATCCCTGACCCTCTGAAATCGCGACAAACAGGCGAGCTGCTTCGGCGAGATCCGCGTCAGCTTGCGCACCCGCCTCTCCACCTGTCGCCCCGTGATCCGGCGCTCGCGGGCGACGGCCGCCGTCGGACGCTGCCCGACTCCCAGGAATTGCTCCGTCAAGCCGGCGTCCGCGGCGCCGGTGCTCCACCCGGCGATTTCTTGCATTAACATTTCATCGAACATTTTGGCCAGGTGGGCCCATTCGCATCGCCGGACCATCTCCGAGGCGAGCGCGAGGCGCGTTCCGAAGATCCTCCCGGCGTCGCTCCACCCACGCGAAGGGGAATCCGATAACACCACGGGCATCTGGCCGACGGCCCACGGTTGCAGCCTGGCCGCCATGCAGCGGACGAGCCCGGGCGACTCGATCCGCAACGGCCCATCGAGCAAGCCGACGAGGAAACAGGTTGGCAGCTTTTCCTCCCCGCCATCGCCGACGACGAACAGATCATCGACGCAGCAGATCAGCTCGCCGAAGCGATCCGGAGTGATCGTGAATCCGCCCATCGCGCCCAGGTCGCGTGCCAAGGCCCAGTATTCCACGACGAACGGCCGAAGCGTCGGATGTGGGTCTGCCCGGAATCGACCACGGTCAACCGACTTCTCGTGTGGAGCATTCATCGATATCCTCGGATCGATATCCTCAGGACGATAGCCCACGTCGCCCTCTCTCGACCCCGATCGCAAAGCCCCGCCCCTCCAGGCTCGGCACGATCGGCCGTCGACCACATATTCTCGCGATCATGAAAACTCCACGTGCCAATTCGCCGCGAGGATCGTGTGATTTTCGCGCGGGTCGATCGCTCAGGGCTTCACCTTGCGATAAGTCACGAGGAAAAGCGGTGTGTCCGCCTTGGTTGCGAATTCGGTAGGACGCGACTTGCCACTCAGGTCGTAACAGACCCGCATCTCATCTCCCTTCAACTCGTAGATGACCAGGAACGTCCTCCCCTTGTTAGGGCCTTTCGTCCCCTTGATGTCCATGGTCTTGGGCGACTTGGCGGGATCGTAAGTGACCGTCCCTTCGTCGTTCTGGCCACCGACCTCGACCGTATATTTGCCGTCTTTCACGACCAGTTTCATGGTATCGAGGACTTTCTGCGGATACTTCTTGCCGGCCAATTCGGCCGAAAGCGGCTTCCAGATCCCATCCGTTTCTCGAGCGGCCGACTCGGCCCTTGCATGAGCCAAAGACGGCAGCACAGCGTTCAACAGCATGCAGGCAATGATTCGACGAGTCATGTTTGACCTCCAGGGAAAAATACGACTTCCAATTCAGGGATTGATGTCAGGCGCGACAGACCTTATCAATGTCCCCCGGACAGTGCAATCTGACGAATCGGCTTGCCGCGATCATCGCTGAGATCGGGACGGTCTCAACTGCGCTCAGGGGTCGGCATGGGATCGACCCGGCGGGAGTAATCAGGCCGAAATCCTCACCGGCCGCCCGACCCGTTCAGCTTGCGTCGACCGGTCACGGAAAATCCGAAGTCGCCGAATCGATCGTCCGATGAATGAAGGAATGAAACCTCGGCGACCCGTCTCGAATCTCCTTCTCATCCAGGCCAAACACGCGGTGCAACCACCCCAGTCCTTTCAACTCGTCCGGTGGGTCCTGGCGATCTGGACCGGACTTCTGGTCATCCTGATCCTTTCGTCGATCCGGTCGATCCCCCCGCTGATACTCGTCACCATCTTGCCCTACCTCGCGCTGGTCGGCTGGCACCTGCTCGCGGCGCGCGTCACGATCGCAGACCGTCGTGATTCCTCGCCGGAAGTTTCGGCGAGCATTCCGGAACCGGGCCCCGACCCGCAAGCGGCGATCATCCCAGCATCGGCCGGACTCGACGCTGGAACGGAACCCTCCGAGGCCCGCGAGACGATCCCGGCATCGACCGCGGAGCAGCGACCCGCGATGAACGCCCCGGTCCGGGCGCGGAGGCGGGTCAAGCCGAGAATCATCGCCGAGCCCTCCCCCGCCTGCTGGGTCCAGGTCGGCCCCGGCCGGTTCGTCCGGAATGCGAAGGTCGATCCTCTTCCCGTTGCGGCGGAAAATGGTGGGTCGAACGCGTGCCCACCGGCGCATCCTCCGGACTGATTTCCATCGATCCAGCTCGAGACGATCTTACGATCAGCGAAGTACCGCCGGGAGAAAACTCAGCGGAGGCCCCCATGGAATTCGCCGAAATGCCGGGCCAGGCTCAATGCGATGAGGAGTGCTCCGAGTCCCAGGACGGCTACATGCCTCGTACGCCGCAGGTCGAATCGGCCGACCCGTACCACCAGACCATAAGCGACGATCAGGTTGAACGTCCCCCACAAGACATTCACCGTCGACGATGACAGGCCCTTCCCGGGCGGCGAAGCGAACGGACTCTGGAACGGTAGACCCGAGATTCCGTTCACCAGATGGGGGATCGTGTTCGCGAGGAAGACACCCCCGAAGAAGTAGGCGACGTCGTGATACCAGCGTGTCGTGGTTTCCATCGAACTCTCCATCAGTCCCCCGATCCCGGGTTCGGTCGAATGCCGAGGATGCCTCGAAGACTTAACCCATCGAGCGACCGTCGAAGGCGACAATTGAGCGAAAGATGATGAAATCCATTCTTGCGATTCGCGTCAGGCCGTGGGCTCAATTCCGGCGGGGGACCAGGAGCGGGAGGATCGATTGGATATCGACCGGCTTGGTGAAGTAATGGTCGAAGTAGGACTGACGGTCGTGGCCGACTTCCATATCGCGACTATAAGCCGAAATGCCGATGATGACGACATGATTCAAGTCGGCATCATTGCGGATCAATTCGGCGATTTGATACCCATCCAGGCCGGGCAAACCGATGTCGAGCAGGATGAAATGCGGTCGGAACGAACGGGCGGTCGGATGGACCTGGCGGCCATCGAGTACGGCGACGGCTTCGAATCCGAAGTGGTTCAACATCCAGGTGAAGAGGCGGGAAATGTCCGCATGATCCTCGGCGACTAGCACGCGGAGGCGGTCGCCGTGACGGGCAGGTCCCGTCAGGAAGCCGGCGAAATTCAGAAATCCGTTCATCGACGACCCTCTCGGCTGAGGAAAACAGGGATCATCCCGACCTCCGGGTCGTGATGAACGCGAAATCCCTGCCAGAAGCGGCTCACCGGTCCCGCCATACGGATTCCTCGGACGCAAATGGTGGGCCAGGGATCGCCATGCCGACCCATCCCAGGGGTCAATCCATAATTTTATGGATGATTTTGTATCCCATAATTCATGAAAGATTGCCTTGCGATCACGTTTGGGGCATCAGGCGGGACGGATGAGACGATCGTAACCCCTCGCGGCGGCACTCCCGGCCAGGAAAGACCGGAGGGCATCGAAGTCGATGGGCTTGACCAGATGATGATCGAATCCCGCCTCCCTGCTCCGGCGAAGGTCCGGCTCCTGGCTGTAGCCGGAGACCGCTACGATCATGGCATTCTTGCTGTGGGCCGCCTCTCGGAGCCGCCTGGCGACCTCGAAGCCGTCCATTCCCGGCAAGCCGATGTCGAGCAGCACCACTTCGGGCGGATGGGCCCGGGCCGCATCGATGGCTTCCGGACCGCTCCGGGCTGTCGTCACCTCGTGCCCCATGAGTCCGAGTAGAGTGGCCATCGATCGCGCCGTGTCGACATTGTCGTCGACGACCAGGATGCGCGCGGGTTTCATCGCGTCATGCGATCCGTTCGTCCGGGATGCGGCCCTGACGGGTCGCTGCGCCGCGGGCAGCCGGACGACGAATTCGCTCCCCTTACCCGGTCCTTCGCTGCTGGCGGTGATCGTGCCGCCGTGCATCTCGACCAGGCGCTTGACCAGCGTCAATCCGATGCCCAGGCCCCCTTCCGAGCGGGCCGAGGAGCGGTCGGCCTGGGCGAACAGCTCGAACATTTCGGGCAGTTTTTCGGGGGGAATGCCGATCCCGGCATCCTTGACCCGGACGGCGATGTCCTCGCCTTCATGTCCGGCCGACAGCCAGATGTTCCCGTTATTGTCGCTGTACTTGGCCGCGTTGTTCAAGAGATTGACGACGATCTGTTCCAGGCGCGTGGCGTCGGCCTTGACCCAGAGGTTGCCCCGGTCGAGCCGGACGTGAAGCGTATGGTTTCGCGCCTCGGCCAGAGGCCGGACCGTTTGCACGGCACTCTCGATGGCCGTCGTGGCATCGATGAGTTCGGTGATCAGATCGATCTTGCCGTGGCTGACCCGCGAGACGTCGAGCAAATCATTGATGAGGCGCAACAGATGGTTCGACTGGCGGGCGATGGTCTCCTTGCAATACCGGGTCATCTCGGGCTCGTCGGTCATCGCCAGTAAGGTCGACGAGTTGGTGATGGCGGCGAGCGGATTCCTCAGCTCGTGGGCGAGCATGGCGAGGAATTCATCCTTGCGGACGTCGGCCTCGCGGAGTCGCTCGACCAGCCGTTCCCGCTCCTCCTCGGCCTGTTTTCGCGGGGTGATGTCGTTGAAGAGGATTCCGACGGTCCGATCTTCCGGGCCGCCGATCCGATATCCATAGACTTCGAAGAAGCGTCGATCCAACGCCTCGGCGCTATTCTCGTACCGCATGGGTTCGCCGGTCCGCACGATGGTATCAAAAGTCTCGAACCAGTAGGATTCGAGGTCGGGTGCGAACTCGCAAACCGTCTTGCCCAGGACATTGGTCCAATTGGTCTGTTTCTCGAATGCGGGATTGACCGCCAGGAAGCGAAAGTCGATCGGGACCCCCCGATCGTCGTAGATCATCCGGGCGGCGTAAAATCCGGCGTCGATGGAGTTATAGAGGCTTCGATACCGCTCCTCGCTCTCGCGTAGTTGCACGTCGGCGCGTTTCCGCTCGGTGACATCCACCACCGCGCCGGAGAGTCTCAGGGCACGGCCTTGCCGGTCGCGTTCGACATTTCCCCTGGCGACGACCCAGCGAATCGAACCATCGGCCTGCGTGACGCGGTATTCCTCGTCGAAGACGCTCCCGCCGACGACGGCATCGCCGATGACCCGGGAAACCCGCTCGATGTCGTCGGGATGAATCGCGTGGACATAGCTGGCGAGCGGACCGCCGAGGGCATCCTCGGGCGAGACCGAGAAGAGCCGTGCCAGGTTGGTATCGGCGATCACGCGGTCGGCGGGGATGTCCCACGTCCAGGTGGCGATCGAGCTGGCCGCAAGGACGTGATTCAGCCGAAGGCGTGCGTCATGGGCCTCGTTGCGCTGACGCACGATCTCCTCGCGGTCGGCGCAGGCGAATCTCGCTGATGACCGATTCGGCGAGGTCGCCGAGCGTCTCGATCTCGTCGCTCGTCCATGCCCTGGGTTCACCGTCGATGGCACAGAAAGAGCCGATGACATGGCCGTTGATCGTGAGCGGGATGCCGAGATAGGCGATGACTCCCAGATCCGTGATCGCGAGATTGTCACTCACCAGGCGATCGAGGCGTGCATCCTCGATGACCAGCGGCTGTCGGGTGGTGACCACGTGCTGGCAGAAGGAATGCGAAAGGGGCGTCTCGCGACGGCTGGCCCAGGGCTCGGGCAGTCCGGCGCAGCTCTTGAAGAATTGGCGGTCGGCATCGACCAGCGAGATGAGCGCGACCGGAGCTCCCAGGAATTTCGCGGCCAGTCGGGTCAAGCGGTCGAAGGACGCTTCGGCCTCGCTGTCCGGCAGTCCGGTCGAGGCCAATGCGGCGAGTCGGGCCGCGTCGGCAAGCGGGTTGTCTTCGGCATCTCGAGATTTCGAGGCGCTGTGCATTCATTAACTCATGATACGGATTTGCGTGATCGACGGCCGACCCTGAGGATGATGCCGGGTCTACCAATTTTCGCCTTCTCTCGCTTTTTTGACAACCGACTCGATTGCCATCAGCCATCGCCTGCATCGTCCCGGGTCATCGCAACGAGTCCACCTCGCCCAGTTTGGCGTGCCCTTAGATATCGGCC
The DNA here is from genome assembly GCA_963743925.1 of uncultured Planctomycetota bacterium. GTDB lineage: Bacteria > Planctomycetota > Planctomycetia > Isosphaerales > Isosphaeraceae > CAVZRC01. The sequence continues at coordinate 202,970 of CAVURY010000002.1, forward strand.
CCCTTTCGAGCATTTCGTGGACCCTCCGATTCGCAAGACTCGCGATGGCCCTACCAGGTGGCTTTGAGCGGAGGGCTCCGTTAGTTTGTTGGGAGCCGTGAGTCATCCCCAGGTCGCGCGGTCCGAGGTCGGTCGTGCGAGACTCCCGTCCTCCCAACCTCTCGAGGAAACCCGCCATGTACCCAAGATTGAGTCCGATCCGGCTGTGGTATCTCTTCGGCACGATCGCATTGCTTGGGCCGTGGAATGTTGCGAGCCGTGGCGACGAGCTGCCCGTGGTCCTCAACGTCGAGTTCCAGCCGCTCTCGGCCCAGGTGCGGCGGGTGGTCGAGACACTCGGCATGCTCGGCGAGCCGCTGGGTCAGGACGAGGCGGCGAGGCTCAACAAGGCCCTCGATTCGACCGGCTCGGAAGCGGCCATCCGGACGATCCAGGAGGTCCTCGATCGGCACTGCCTGATCGGGATCGAGATCAATCCCGAGAGCCGGGTCAAAGCGGTCCAGGGGCCGGCGGCGCCACGACTGATCCAGAACGGCTGGTCGGTCTTCCTGGTCAAGGTCCATAACGAGGCGGGCGTCACCGCCGAGCTGGCCGCGGCCAGCCCCAACGCCGAACCGATCTACAAGCGGTCAACCAACCAGGCGGAGCCGAAGACTTCGATCCTGCCCGCCCAGATCGTCCAGCGCTGGATGGATGTGGCCGTGTTCCACGATCGTCCGCTCAAGCGATCGCTCTCGGGACTCGGGCTCGAGTACGGGGTCATGCAGATCTACAGCCGCGACGCCGGCAAGCGGGAAGCGAAGATCACATTCAACGTCGGCCAGGGGACCCAGGATCTGGGGTTCCGGAGCGACGTGGATATCCTGTTCCAGGCCGATCCGGCGGTGACCGTCGTCCTCGGGGTCCGCGACGACAACGGCGAGCCGACGATGGCCTCGTTCATCTTCCGGGACCGGTCCGGTCGCATCTACCCGTCGCCCAGCCGCCGGCTCGCGCCGGACTTCTTCTTCCATCCCCAGATCTACCGGCAGAATGGTGAGACGGTCTCGCTGCCGCCGGGCCTCTACGAGGTCGAGGTCACCCGCGGCCCGGAGTACCTCGTCCACCGGCAGACGATCGAGGTCCCCAAGACCAAATCACATCGCGAATCGTTCCGCCTCAGGCGCTGGATCAACCTGGCGAAACTCAAGTGGTTCTCGGGCGATCATCACGTCCATGCGGCCGGCTGCGCCCACTACGAGAGCCCGACCGAAGGGGTCAAGCCGGAGGACATGTGGCGGCACATCCTGGGCGAGGATCTCGATGTGGGTTGCGTGCTCTCGTGGGGGCCCTGCTGGTACGCCCAGAAGCAATTCTTCCAGGGGAAGATCCACCCGCTGTCAACACCCGAGTACCTGATGCGGTACGACATCGAGGTGTCCGGATTCCCGTCGTCGCATGCCGGGCACCTCTGCCTGCTCCGGCTCAAGGAGGACGACTACCCGGGGACGACCCGGATCGAGGAGTGGCCGAGCTGGGACCTGCCCATCCTCAAGTGGGGCAAGTCGCAGGGCGGCGTCGTCGGCTTCTCCCATTCGGGGTGGGGGCTGAAGATCTCCGACGAGGAGCTGCCGTCGTACGAGGTCCCGCCGTTCGACGGCATCGGCGCCAATGAATACATCGTCAACGTGGTCCACGACGCGGTCAACTTCATCTCGAGCGTCGACACGCCCGCGCCGTGGGAGCTCAACATCTGGTATCATACTCTCAATTGTGGATATCGTGCCAAGATCAGCGGAGAGACCGACTTCCCCTGCATCTACGGCGACCGCGTCGGCCTGGGCCGGGTCTACGTCAAGCTCCCCGACGGCCAGCTCGACTTCGACCGGTGGTGCGAGGGGATCAAGCAAGGCCGGTCGTACGTCGGCGACGGCCGCAGCCATCTCATCGATTTCCAGGTGGATGACGCGGCGCCCGGCGTGTCGGGCGGCGAGCTGAAGCTCGACGCCCCGCGTACCGTGAAGGTCACGGCCCAGGTCGCCGCCTACCTCGACCCCAATGTCTCGGCCGAGGCCCGATCGATCAAGAACCGACCGCTCGACCAGAAGCCTTACTGGGACCTGGAGCGATCCCGCCTCGAGACGACCCGCAAGGTGCCCGTCGAGGTCGTGGTCAACGGCCGGTCGGTCGCGAAGACCGAGATCACGGCCGACGGCAACATCGAAGGCGTATCGTTCGACGTCCCGATCGAGAAATCGAGCTGGGTCGCACTGAGGATCTATCCGTCCTCACATACCAACCCCGTCTTCGTCACGGTCGGCGGCAAGCCGATCCGGGCGTCCAAGAAATCGGCCGAATGGTGCCTGAAGGGCGTCGACCAGTGCTGGTCGAAGAAAGAGCCGGCCATCCGCGCATCCGAGAAGGAGGCCGCGAAGAAGGCGTACGACGTCGCCCGCGAGGCCTACAAGAAGATCCTCGCGGAGAGCCAGGGGGATTGAACGATCTGCCGCCGGTCGGCAGGCGCCGCGCTCCGCGTTTCTTCCTTGGTATAATCGAGATATCGCGAGGAAACCGAGAGCGAACGATTCATCCCGAGCAGGAGGAGTCAGCGATGAGCAGCGCCACGACCGCGAAGCCATACACGGAAGTCACCCTGCTCCGCCCGGAGGAAGGCCCTCAGACCTTCACGTTACCCGAGGGCGCGACGCTCGCGGACCTGCTCCGCGCTGCGGGCGTCGCGATCTCAAGTCCCAGCATGCTGATCGATAACCGTCCTATCGAAGAGTTTGTGGTCCTGAAATCCGGGATGGTGATCTCGATCGTGCCGGAATCTTCTAAGACACCGACGAAACGCTCATGGCGAGACAGTGTCGGCACGGTACAAGACACGCCCGCATTCAGGGAGATGATCGCGGCAGGTCGAGCGATCCGCGAAGCCGAACGATAAGCCGCACGCACTCAGGCCGACCAGGATGACGCATGATCGTGTTAGATACCGATCATATCTCCGAGTTGCAATATCCGAACTCGGTCCGAGGAGCGCGGCTTCTCGCGCGTCTGAGCGCCGTCGAGGGACGTCCGTTGGTTACGACCATCATCACGTTCGAGGAGCAGATGCGCGGGTGGCTCGCTGAGATCAACAAGAAACCGGCCGGCATGAACCAAATCGAGGCGTACACCGGTCTCCTTGAAGTCGAGCTGTTCTTTCGCGACTGGCCCATATTTCCTTTCGACCAGCTCGCCGCGGAACGGTTTCACCGCCTGAAATCTCAGAAGATCCACATCGGCACCATGGATGTGAAGATCGCGGCGATCGTCCTGCGACATGGAGCCACCCTCCTCTCCGCGAACCTCCGCGACTTTCGCCAGGTGCCGGGCCTCTCGGTCGAGGACTGGATGTCCACCGAGTGAGACCTGTTGACTTGCCCCCCCAGAATTCGACCCATCTCTGTAAGAAATCCACCCCCTCCGACGACTAGAACATCGGATCGACCGTGCGGAGGGGGGGGATGCATGCCGGACTGGGACGAGATCCTGAGCCGGGATGGGCCGGCCGTGTGGCGGACGGCCTACCGGATCGTCGGCAACCGTGCCGACGCCGATGAGTGCTTCCAGGAGGCGTTCCTCGCCGCGCTGGAGGTCTCGCGTCGGGGACCGGTGCGGCACTGGCGTGCCCTTCTCCAGCGGTTGGCCGCGGCCCGCGCCGTCGATCGGCTCCGAACACGCCTCCGGCGTGGACGACATGAGCCGATCGCCGACTGGGACGCGCTCGGAGGACCGGCGCCACTCCCGTCGAAATCCGTCGAGGATGCCGAGCTCTCCGAGCAGCTCCGCGAAGCGATCGCCCACATCCCCCCGAAGCAGGCCGAAGCCTTCTGCCTCCACGCCCTGGAGGGATGGAGCTATCGCGAGATCGCCCAGCAGATGAACGCGACCACAGACGCGGTCGGCGTGCTCGTCCACCGAGCGCGCCTGCGTCTCCGACAACTGATGGCCGGTTCGCCCGAGATTCCGCAGGCGACCCGACTCACCCCAGACTCCGGCCCGACCCGCCGCGAGGAGCTGACATGAGCGTCCGAGCCCCGAACCCGGAACCCGACGACCGCCTGGCCCGCGCGGAGGCGATCATGCGGGACGCCCCCGTGCCCGAAGGGCCCGACGCCGACGTCATCGCCCGGACTCGGGACGCCCTCCGCGCCGCGGCCGAACGACCGACCCCAAACCCGTACCCCTGGAGGAGAATCATGTTCACCGCGTTGAAGTTGACCGCCGCCGCCATAGCGGCGGCCGTCGGGCTGTCCTACGTCGCCCTCTCGCCCAAGGCCGAGGCCACGGCGGTCTTCGCCGAGGCCGCCCAGAAGATCCACGACGCCCACACCCTGAGCTACCGGATGTCCCTCAAGATGCCGGGCCAGGAGAAACCGACGATGGGTCGAGAATACTACAAGGATCCGGGCCTGGTCCGTAGCGAGTTCGACGCGCCCCAGGCGGCCATCACCATCATGGATACGAACCTGGGCAAGATCCTCACGCTCGATCCGTCCTCCAAGATCGCGCTGAGCCAGGAGTGGAAGCTCTCCGAGGACCTGCGCCGCAAGCAGCGCGAGCGGGCCGGGAACCAGGTCGAACAACTGCGGGCGATGGCCGGCAAGGAGGGAAAACCCGCCGGCAAGCGGAAGATCGGCGACGTGGACGCCCAGGGCTTCGTCGTCGAAATCGACGGCTTTACCTGGACGGTCTGGATCGACCCGGAGCGGAAGTTCCCCATCCTGATGGAGACCACCGTCCACATCGCGGACATGGACGCACCGGTCACCATGAGCGACTTCCAGATCGACCCGAAGCTCGACGACTCCCTGTTCCTCCTCGAGCCGCCGCAGGGTTATACGCTCAAGAAGATCGACGCCCCCATCGCGCTCGGGGAAGACGCCCTGATCAACCTCCTACGCGTCTACGCCGAGACTTCCGGCGGCACCTTCCCGCCCAAGCCCTACGATCAGGCCGCCTTCCAGAAACAGTTCCCGAAAGAGAAGTTCAAGGACCCCACCGATCCCCAGATGATCCGCGTCGTCCAGTCCATGGCCGCGAGCGTCGTCTTCCTCCAGTTCGAGCTCAAGAACAACTTCGGCTACAAGGCCGACGGGGTTAAGCTTGGCGACGCCGATAAGATCCTGTTCTGGTATCGAAAGAAGGGCGCCGAGAAGTACCGGGCGATCTTCGGCGACCTTCATGCCGAGGACGTGACCGCCGATAAGCTGCCCGAAAAGCCCAAGTTCTGAGCCTGCCCGCCGACATCGCGCCCACTCCGGATTCCGGGTACCCGATTCCCAACGTCGGGTACCCGGATTATCGTTGTAAGAGTTTATCCGCGGATGGACGCAGATCAAAAGGCGGATAAGATCGAAGAAAAATGGCCCGAGAAAGGACGTCGGATCGCGTCGGCTTTCCTGATTCCGGTTCTCCATCTGCGTTGATCTGCGTTCATCTGCGGATAAACTCTTAGGAAAACCGTCTCGACGATCCGGAGATCCCCATGCGACTCGAACCGATCGGCCGACCGCCTGCACTTCCGCTCTTGATCCTGTCTTGCCTCGTGGGCGGCTCTTCAACCGTTCAGGCCGATGAGCGGCCGGCGGACCTCGTCATCCGCCACTCGAAGGTGATCACGGTCGATCGCGAGTTCCGGATCGCCGAGGCGGTGGCCATCCGCGGGGACCGCGTGATCGCGGCCGGCGGCGAGGCGGAGATCAAGCGTTGGGCCGGTCCGGCGACGCGCATCCTGGATGCCGGGGGCAAGGTTCTCCTGCCCGGGCTCTATGACAGCCACGTCCATCCGTTGGGTGCGGCCCACAGCGAGAAAGATCACGCGATCCCGGCGTTCGACACGCTCGCCGATGTGATGAAGTACTTCTCCGATCGGGCGAGCGTCCAGCCCAAGGGGACGTGGATCGTCGCGCGGTATGCATTCCCGACCCGCCTGAAGGAGAGTCGGTTCCCGACTCGCGAGGAGCTGGACCGCGTCGCCCCGGATCACATGGTCCTGCACCAGGGAGGGCCGGCCGGGATCGTCAATACGAAAGCCCTCCAGCATTCGGGGATCACCCGCGACACGCCCGACCCGCCGGCCGGGCGGATCGTCAAGAACCCGCTAACGGGCGAGCCGACCGGGATGATGCGCAACGCCTACTCGGCTCTCAAAGACCTGCCGGGCGACGCCTATTCCGACGATGCGCACCCGGACGTTGAACGGGTCCGGGAGATGTTCCGGCACTACAACGCGCGGGGCCTGACGAGCATCGCCGACCGCGGGGCGAGCGTCGAGGCGATCAAGGTCTATCGCGGCCTCCGCGACCGGGGCGAGCTGACCGTGCGGATCAACGCGACGCGGATCATGAGCCCCCCCTTCTCCGACCGGGCGACTATCGTGGCCAAGCTCAACGAGCTGGCGCGTTACGAGACCAAGGGAGAGCCGAACGGCCCGACGGGCGCGGGCGACCATTGGGTCCGGATCGGCCCGATGAAGGTCTTCCTCGACGGGGGGATGCTCAACGGCACGGCCTACATGCGCGAACCCTGGGGCGTCGGCGAGACCTACCAGATCACCGAGCCCGCCTACCGCGGCCTGCTGTTCGTCCCGCCCGATCACCTGGAAATCATCGCCGAGGAGGCCGCCCGCCGCGGCTGGCAGATGACCGCGCACTGCGCCGGCGAGGCCGGCATGGACGAATTGCTGTCGGCCTATGATCGCGCCGACCGGCTCGTCGGGATCCGGGGCCGACGCTGGCTGATCACGCACGCCAACTTCACATCGGCGGATAACCTCGAGCGTTGTGCCCGGCTCGGAGTCGCGGCGGACCTCCAGCCCGCCTGGCTCTGGAAGGACACGCGCACCCTCCTGAAAGTGCTCGGCCCGAGTCGAATGGAGTGGTTCCATCCCTATCGCAAGTGGCTCGACGCCGGCGTGACGATCGGCGGCGGGAGCGACCACATGATCCGGATGGACTCGATCGCCGCGACCAATCCCTGGGATCCCTGGCTGGGGATCTGGGTGGCGGTCACCCGGAAGTTCGAGGGAGGTGGTCAACTCAACGTCGACCAGCGGCTGACGCGCGCCGAGGCGATCCGGTTCTACACGATCAACAACGCCAGGCTGCATTTCGAGGAGCGCGAAAAGGGCTCGATCGAGCCTGGGAAGCTCGCCGACCTGATCCTCGTCGATCGCGACCCCCTCACCTGCCCCGAGGGTGACCTCTCGACGACGAAAGTGGTCTGGACGATGGTCGGCGGCCGGTTTGTTTTCCGGGCGAATGCCGAGACCTCGGCGGAAACCGTCGGCTCGGGGAAGGGAGTCGCCCGATGAGCGATCACGACCGGGCGCTGGCCCTTGCGTTCGATTCGCAAGCCCCGAAATTCGAGCGAGCGCCCGTCCAGAGCGATCCGGCCGCCCTGGCGAGGTTGGTCCGCGAGGCCGACTTGCCGGCGGGCGGGCGTGTGCTCGACGCCGGCTGCGGCCCGGGACTGGTCAGTGCCGCGCTGCTCGATGCCGGATTTCGCGTGGTCGGAGTGGACCTCTCTCGGGAGATGGTCGAACGCGCGCGGAAGCGTTGCGCGGCCCACGGCTCGCGGGCCGAGTTCTTCCAGGTCTCAGTCTTCGACCGGCAGCTCGACGCGATGGGGCCATTCGACGGCTCGTTGTCGCGGTATGTCCTCCACCACGTCGAGGATCCTTTGGGCTTCGTCGCACGCCAGGTCGAGCTGATGAGGCCGGGCGGAGTCCTGGTCGTGAATGATCACCTGACCGACCCCGACCCGGATCGCGCGGAGCACCATCGACTCCTCGAACGGAAACGCGACCACACCCACATCAGAAGCCTGACAGGAGGCCAGATCGTCGATCTCTTCGCCGCGGCGGGCCTGTCCGAGATCCGGATGCTCGAAGAGACTTACGATCTGGACTTCGACGAGTGGTTCGACCGGGGAACGCCGGTCGAAACCAAGGAAAACGTGCGTCAATCCCTCCTGACCGGCCCCCGGGCACGAGGCTTCGCGCCCGAGGTTCAACCTGGTCATTTGGTCAGGATCCTAGGTATCCGCGCGATCACGAGGGGCGTCAAGTCTTAACGTAACGATCTTTCCACCCACAGGACCCGAAAACCCGCCCGTTCTCCAGCTCTTGGTCGATCCTCATAATTGTCTTGACGCCTATACCAGCTCATCCTCACCCCACTCGTCGATCTGGGAAACTTAGCTGGTCTGGGCGTTTACAAGAATCACCACCTAGCTGGAGAATATTGGGCCAAAGCAAGCGCGCTAGGATGGGGAGTGCATTTTTGACATCGGGTGAGTCACTCCTCACCTACGGCAAACGACTAATACTCGATTGGATTGATCAACATACCAGTTGGATCCGTAATGAGTGGGATCGACCTTCTCGACAGACGAAAAGCCCACGTCCTTGCACATTTGCAGGAGATCCTGCTCGAGCAGCCAGAAGGCCGTCTCATCGCTCCAGGCCGCCCAGATTAGCTTCTCGTGGGCTGTCTTCGAGATGTCGGATGTATACTCCCGGAAGATTCGTCCACGATAGTTGTAGCCCTCCCAAGAATGCGTAACCAGCTCCGAGCACCCGTGGGAAGGATGCTCGAGGTGAGCCACGTGCGTATCGATCAAGACAAGATCGCGCGTTGCGCTATGAATCGCTCGGAGCATCGAAAATGGATCGGAGAGGTGGTAGAGAAGACCGGCCATGAGAACCACGTCCAGTCGTTGCTCCCATTTCGGAAGTTCTTCCTTGACGTCCGCTTGAATAAACTGGAGATTCGGCAGCTGCAAGAGCTTGCGAATGAGTTCGCATCGCTCGAAATTGATCTGCCGTGCCTCGATTCCGATCGCGTGTTTCGCTCCTCGACGGGCGAACTCAACGGCGAATGCGCCTTCCAAGCATCCCAGATCCGCGATCGTCTTGCCCTCGAACGAGCCGCCGCAGTAACGAAGCAGGACGGCTGTCCGGACATCATCGCCGGCCTGGACTCCCTCGATGTTCGTCCACAGATCTCCGGCGATCGGAATCCGATGAGTCGGGAATGGGAGAAGATCCCACCAACCTCGCCCCTTCGTTTCAGCCACGATCTCCTGCTCTGGCTCGGGTATTGTTGGCCCAGGCTCGGGCATCTTGACCGGCTCTTTAGCTGTCGGGGCCCCGACCGGATGCAATGTTCGGCGTCGGTTCAAGAGTCTCAGTGATACCACGATTCCGCTCCTTGGTTCGTTGCCTTTGACCGGACCCGGTTTTCAGCGTTGATTCGATGAACGAAGAGGTTTCGGCTAACCTCGGTTTCCTCTCAGCAATGCACGAATCCTGCCGGCGCGGCGTTCGCCCGCTCAGGCCGATCGACTCCACCAGAATGTTCTCTTGGAACGGGGTCGAGCATGAGTACCTTGCGTCGCCAAACCTCTCGATCGCGCTGCTTGGTCGGGCTCCGCGGTGAGATGGGCCCTCCAATTGATGTCTCGAACGCAGGCAAATACATCGTGATGATCGTCCCAAGCCTTCTCGCCGAAACTCGCGAGTCGGAATTCGGGCATGCTGGTGAGCAGACGGCACACCCAGGCGGGTTCCGTCAGCGAGATGCCATAACCAGTCGTATTTTCGTAGTCAGCATATCCGAATCCTGTCGACTCATACTGACCGCAAACCTCGCTGCAATGCGCGTCATCGAGGCCGAATCGATTCTGATGATTGATGATCCATTCGTGGGTCCGGCGCCCGTGAGTCGAGAAGACCAGCACACCGCCCGGCTTGAGCAGGGAACGGAAGAAGCTCAGGAAGGGGCTCCAACGTGGAGCGTCGAAGTGGGTCAGCAGCGAACCGACCCAGATGAGGTCGAAATGGTCTCGAGGCAGCGCGATCTGCGTGGGATCGACGTGCGAGTAGACGGGTATCGCTCCGAATTGAGAGGAGCAATAGTCCACGCCGTCTCGATTGAGGTCGCACGCCGTGATCTCGCTCGCGGGGAATGCCGCTCGGAGGTAGCGGAGGACACGCCCGTGTCCGCAGGGGAAGTCGAGTATCGTCGCCGGATCGCACGAGCCTGCCCCGCCCGCGCTCAATGCATGACGGATGCAGTTCAATCCCGACAAACCATCCGAGAAGTAGTGCTGAAGGTTTCCCGCGAACATCTCGTCGTTCGGCGAGATCGTCCGGTCAACTTCGATCGATTCGAGCATAGGGTCGTCCTTGAAACTGACGCATTTCCACGGACCCAATCCCGCTGAGCAAGTCATCGTGTCGCCACGATTCTCGCCTTGCACAGGGGTGACGTCTCACACGACTTGCCGGTCGAGAATCTAGCGCAAGCCACGAGCGGCGAGGCCGCCCGTGCGTTGACTCGCTCGAAATGGTCCAGGACGGCACCCGACGATGCGGGCCGCGTCAGGAGGGTTTGCAAGAATCGACCCAGGCCGCATTCGCTCACCAGGGTGCGATGGCCTGCGTCGGCGATCTCCTGCGCCTCGAAGCGTCCGCGCGGATCGGATAGATAGTACCGAAGGGCGCGCGGCATCTCTTGAAGGGTCGCCTCGACATAGTCGAGCCCGGCGCGAAACGGAGGCGCGAGGCTGCATGGCTCGCTGACGACGAGCGTCCGATGCCATAGCCCCTGGAGGACGATCCGCTGCCACTCGAAGTAGACGTCCATGCCGTGGTGAACGTTCAGCAAGACCTTGCTGCGCTGGGAGAGGCCGTGCACGGTCGCGGCGTCCATGTACGTTGACTTGCCCAGCAGTTGCGGTGCACTGTTGTCATAGAGGTGCAGATAAGTTCGATAGTCGGCGAATGCGGCGGCGGCCCGGCAGAAGAATCCGTCTCGCCTCGGGGTGTGGCTGCCGACGAAGAAGATGTCCATCGGCCGCGCGTGCAGAGGCCCGCCCGCGGCGGGCGAGCGAAGGACATCCTCCTCCAGAAAGCACGTGCCATAATGCCTCGGCAGCTCATCGACCCTCTCGAACCGCTTGTGGCTCGAAGAGTATCCGAGCGGCAGATAGTCGCAGGCGATACCCCGCCGGCGAAGGAGCCGGCTCGTATTGAAATCGATGTCCCAAACGGCATGAGCCCTCGGCAGGCATTCCCAGCACAGGGCGAACCATTGCGTCGAGGGTTGCTCGGTGCTGACGATGATCACGTTCGACGGCCAATCCGATTGGCGGAGTTTTTCTCCGTCTCCGAGGTAGAAGAATTCGTGGGGCGCGACGACGATATGCCGATCCACGTCGTCGGGAAACGCATCTTTCTCATTGCGGATCACGACCTCGTTGCCGAGTTCGACGAGGCCGGTCGCGATCAGGTCGCGGATCTCGTCGAAGTAGCAGTTGCCCAGCGAGCTCGTCAGGAGCGCGAACCGGCCCCGCATCCTCGCGGGAGTCACATGCGGCCGGTACACCCGCTGGGTTGGCTTCCGGTGATCGGAGGCCGAGGTAACTTCAGATTCGCTCCCGGTCGCCGGGAAGGGGATCGGTCGGGGCCGGACCTCCCGACTCGGACGCACGATTCGCAGGGACTGGCCCGCGAAGACGAGGCTCCGACGCGATCGCTTCGCCACCTTCCGGATCAGGGAAGATAGCCCCTCGGTGGCGACGATGAACATCGCTCGAAAGAGGCCCTTGGACAGTTTCCGTCTCCGGCTTCCCTTGGGCATCAGCCGGTCGTGGAGCCCGCGTACCCTGGAGAGGAGGATCACTCCGGGATCCTCGGAATGCCTGGTGACGACGAGTTGCCAGGCGGCGCGCTGTCGATCCAGGACCTCGCGAGTCTGCCATTCGCGAAGATCGAGGTCAGCCCTCAGGCCGCGGAGTTCTCGCTCCTCGATCGTCAGGCGAGGATCGATCTCGGCGAGCCCTTCCTTCTCGACGGAGGGATCAGCTTGGGCGGCTAACGGTGCCCCGCGGTGACCGTGATCGGTGCGGCACGGGGCTCGGCGGTCATGCCTCGGGTCGGCTCCGTCTTTTTGCAAGGCTCGGTCCCCCTTCTTCCTCGCACACCGTCGCAAAGAAATGGCAATGTTTCGACTTTTTCCGGATCGCTCAGACGAGGAGTCGATGTTCTTTGAGATTCCATTCCGAGTCGGGCAGGTCATCGGCCGATCGGTCGAGCACCTTGAACGCATGCTGGTGCTCGAATACCTTCCCGGAGCTGGCCGTCGCTCGCAGAGTCAGGAAATGGTCCTCCGCTCCGTCTTCCCCCGGCAGAATCAGTGCCACGTGGGATGAGAATCCGCACCGATCCCCGTTCGGGTAGCCCTCTGCGCGGCCGGCGAGGTCAGAACGCAGGTCCCCGTAACGGGCTTGCCCGACGGGTCGATCGCCGATCAAGAGGTCAACCTGTGCCATCCCGGATCGAGCCAGGGCCCAGCCCCGCACCTCGAGCGAACACAGGCCCGACGGGCCGCGGACACACCGGATGCGCTCGCATTCCGCCAGCACTTCGTCCTGGTCTCGATACCAGCTCTCGGATACATGGGGGGGGCGCCTCACCTGAGGGTGCATCCGCTCGAGGTAGTCCCAGAGGAGCGTGATCTGCAGATTCGTATTGGTCCGGAGCATCGAGGAGAAATGCACGCGGTACCTGGCGAGGAACTCCGGGACCAGGACTCCCCATCCGCCGCTCTCCGAGAGCTTCAGCCAGAATTCGAAGTCTTCCCATCCCGGAACGACCATGTCCGTCGAATATCCGCCGGCCTGTTCCCACGCGGATTTCCGGATCATACACATGGCGTCGATGTAATTCCCGACCTCCAGGATGCGGCTATCCCAGGGGCGACAGCTCAGGATTCCCCGCTCCGCGCCGAACTTCTCCAGGTAGCCGTACGCGAAGCTCGCATCGCATTGATCGAGGGCGCTCGAGAGGACCTCGAGACACCGGGGGTAGATCATGTTATCGGCATCGAGGACGAAGACGTAATCGGTCTCCGCCTTGCGGAACGCGATGTTCCGGCTCGCGGCCAAACCCCGGTTGACGCCGTGCCGAATCAGTTGGCATTTGCGAAATCGGTGCCGATGCGCGCCCAGCCACCTTCGAGTCGTCTCGACGGATCCGTCGCGAGAGCAATCGTTGACGACGATCAAGTCCAGATCGGCCACCGACTGGACGCGGACGCTCTCGAGACACTCGAGGATGTACCGCTCGTAGTTGTAGAGGCTCACGACGACAGTGACCCGGGGAGGGTGTGGTGTCGACTCCCCCAGGAACACGACTTCATAGGGAAGCCGGAGCTCGGCCGGGAGGTCCTCGGTCGGGACGTTCTCCGCACGATTCGGGGCGGAGTCGGAAGGTCGAGACATCGGATTGAGACCTCCAAGAGTGATCACGCATGGCCGTGGACGTGAGCGACGGATCGCCCCTTTTCATCCGTCTCGAACTATCCATCTCGGGGATCAAGGTTTTGTGATTCCGGATGGGAAGGTATCGGGACCGGAAAGCTCGTATCCGGCCCCGGGGCAAGCCTTCGCGCGAGCCCCACAATCTCGCCATCCGGTCTCGATCGGAAAGCTAGGATTCTGATGTCGGAGCGCCCGACTCCGAGGGGACGACGCCGGGCCGTTTCCGGGCGGCTCGACTCTTCCAATGGAAACCGCCCGGCGACGCATGAGTGCCCCGAAATCGCCGGAACAAAATCTTGCTCTTCAACAGGTGCTGATTTGACACGCCCGATCGAACTCCTCGAACGAGGCGCAACGATCGGCGCAAGCCCGACTTCACGAGGGGATGGGCGGGGCCGAAGACCGCCTTGAGGGTGTCATTGAACCGATCCGCGACCTTGTATCGGAACGGGTGCAGAACAGTGGGCTCGATGACCGCTTCAGTGGGCTCGATGACCGCTTCTTCGACGGGATTCGCCGGAGGCTCATCGGGTTCGTCGTCGGGCACCGTCTCACGATATTCGACGTAGGATAGATTGCGCATCATCCAGTGCGAGAAGACCTGGCCGTATAGCTCCTGGACGGCCACGTACTCCATGTCTTCGATGGAACGCCCCCGGGCCTTCTGCTCGTAATGCAGCCCGACCAGGGTCCCGAAGTAGTAATTCCTCAATCCGGCCTGGATCGCCTTGGCACACATGGCGACATCTCCGTAGGCGTTGGGGTAGAGGATTTCTTCCAGGGTCCCCAACCGCTCGAAGGTCGCACGCCGCATCATCGCCGCCGCGAACGTGACGCCGAGGACGATCCGCTCCTCGTTGACGTATTCCTCGGCGGTTCGCGAGTGATCGATCCGGTGTAATCCGCCGATGGAGAGGATGTTGTCCCAGACCTTGATGCCCCCATGCTGGACCGAGCGATCGCCCGGGTACAGGAGGCGCATGCCGACGACCCCGCAAGTCTCGTCGGCCAGGATCTGCATCGCCATGGTCTGGAAGCAGTTGACCGAGAGCAGTTCGGTGTCATCGTTCAGGAGCAGGAGCAGATCCTTGTCGCGCCCGAATTGCTCGAAAACGCCGTTGTTCATCCTCGCGTAATTGAATGCACCATCGTGATCGACGATATGGTACCGGTAGCGGCGAGACCGCTGGATCCGCTCTTCGAGGATCGGCTTGGCCTGGGGATTCCGCGTACGATTGCTCACCATGACGACGTCGATATCGAGGTTGTGTTCCTGGCGCTCGATGGAGTCGAGGCACCTCAAGGTGATCTCCGGATGATCGTTGAAGGGCATGATCACCAGCAACGAGGGATTCTCGTGGCCCGCGATCGATCGCAGGTGGATACCCGGGTACTTGATGCCTGACTCGGGAGACGGAGGCAGCAGCGACCAGCGCGCACCGGGGTAGATCTGGGGCAGGTATTCTTCGATCAGCTCCAGCGTCTTCCGGCGGAATTCCGGATCATTCTCGGAGATGGCGTCGGACTGCCATGTTGCCGACCGGCCGTAGTAAAGGAAGAAGGGGATGTTCCGTGACCGGACTTTCCCGGTCATCGCGAGCCGGATCATCAGATCATGTTCTTCCACGCCCTCGTATCCAGGGCGGAGAATCACCCCTTCCTTTCGCGACTCGAGGAGCAAGTCCCTGCGGATCGCCGTCAGACGTCCGATGTAGTTCTTCCTCAGGATCGTGAACAGATCGAACTCGGGCTTCCGGATGAACTTGCGAATCCAGGTCGCCCCGTAGTCGATCCGGGCTTCATGGGAGAAGATCAGGTCCAGGTCCTGTTCGGCATTGAGTTGTCGAGCCAGGATGCCGAGTGCGCAGGGATGGATGAGCGAATCGTCGTCCAGCAGGCAGACGAACTCGCCGGATGCCGCATCGAGGCCGGCGTTCTTCGCCGCGACGCGACCGTCTCGCCGTTCCATCGTGATCAGCTTGATCCGGGGGTCGAGGTCGGCCCATCGATCGGCCAGTGGGAGACGGTCGCGTCGCTCGCTGTGATCGTCGACCAGGATCAGCTCCCATCCGAACCAGGATTGGGCACGAACGGAGAGGATGAGCTCGTCCAGGTGTTGGGGTGGGGAATTCGACAATGGGGTGATCAGCGAGAACTTCAGTTGACGGGGCAACTCGCAGTATCGTGACGCTTCGAGTTGCAACGCTTTGAGCAGGGGGGCAACCTCGGCCTTGCTGCCGAGCCACCACGGCACCGAATCGATCAGATTGGCCTCGCCGGTCCCGCCCGTGATCCGCTCCGTGTACTCGCGTAGGAGCTCGTCGTACTCCGAATTCCCCATCTCCCTGGATCTCCCGATCTGATTTCGTGCCGCCACCGAGGGCCTGGCGCCGCGGAACTGCGAGTGCTACCCTCCCTCGCATTCGAGCACTCCCTCGCCGCCGTGCGGTGAGGCCGATTCGAGGCTTCCCGAAAAAATGGCTGAAGATCCGTCATGCGGGCTGCGACCGCCAATCCGGACGAGTCGCCCGCGGGCGATCGACGACGACTGCGAGATCGGACCCGCGATCCCGGGAATTCCATCGGGCGAGGATTCTCCGCCCCGAGACGCGTGTACCATACCGAATTGCACCAGTCTCGCAAGAGATCTTCTCGGACGTCCGAACGACTTCCCGCGGCGGCCCGACGCCCTCGCGCAACGCCGGTCGCCGAGGTTTGCAGGGTGCGGCGGCCGCGGAGCCATCACCGGCGGACGATCGCAAATCGCCCGGCCTCCGTCCGTGAGATCTTCGATGATCCGCCGACCGGACGGACCGAGACGACCCGAGGGCTTTGAACGATTCACACGTGACATGTGGATAAAATTCTTGTGTATGATCTTCGGACCTAGGATCCCGCGCGTTCTTTGTCCTCGACGGCCGCCGCGTCCACGTGGGGACCTCGGAGTGCAGGGGCATCCCGCCGGGTATGGTTCATCGGGCTCAGCTCCTTCGAAAGTCGTCCTTGAAAACGTCTCGGCCGGACGATCGTGACAAGTCGCGACGACCGATGGATTCCCGCCCTGAGTGCCGCATGGACGGGGCCGAGCATCGTCTTGAATCTGTCATTCAACCAATCCACGAGCTTGTATCGCAGGGGGATCGGGGAGGTGGAAGGCGGACTCAGAGTATGACCCGCGTCGGAATAGACCAGACTGCGCATCATCCAGTGCGAGAAGACATGGCGATACCGCTCGGATACCGCCACATACTCGAGATCTTCCTGGGCCCGCCCCCTGGACTTCAGCTCGAAGTGCAGGCCGAGCAGCGTACCGAAGTAGTAATTCTTCAGCCCCGCCTCGACGGCCCTGGCGCACATGGCGACGTCGCCATAGGCGTTGGGATAGAGCGTCTCTTCCAACATCCCCAACCGCTCGAAGGTCGTTCGTCGCATCATCGCGGCGGCGAAGGTGACGCCAAAGGCGATCCGCTCATCGTTGACGTACTCTTCGGCCGTCCGCGAGTGATCGATCTGGTGACATCCGCAGACGGAGAGGAGATTGTCCCAGATTTTGATCCCCCCATGCTGGACGGCCCCATCGTCGGGGAAGAGCAAGCGAATCCCCACGATCCCGCACTGCTCGTCGGCCATCGCCTGCATGGCCATGGTCTGGAAGCAATCGACCGAGAGGATCTCCGTGTCGTTATTCAGGAAGAGGATCAGATCCTTGGCACGGCCAAACCTGTCGAAGACCCCGTTGTTGATCCGGGCGTAATTGAACGCTCCATCGTGGTCCGCGATCTCGTACCGGTGACGGCGGGGCTGATTCAACCACGATCGGAGCATCGGTACAGTCTGGGGATCGCGCGATCTGTTGTTGACGATGACGACTTCGACATCGAGTTCATGTCGCTGCAGCTCGAGGGAGTCGAGGCATCGCAGGGTCGTCTCCGCCTGATCCTTGAACGGGATGATGACCAGGAGCGAGGGCCTCGGGGGCCCGGGTACCGATCGCAGGTGGATGCCCGGGTACTCATTACCATCCGTCGTTGATGGAGGAATGATCGTCCAGCGCGATCCGGGATAGATCTCGGGAAGGTATTCCTCGATCAGACGCAATGTTTTCGCGCCGTCATGCGACCCCGCCCCTTCCGTTGAAGCGCTCGGCTTCGACCGGTTCCTGCTGTAATAGAGGTAAAAGGGGAGGCTCGTGGCCTGGACCTTGCCACTGACGGCAAGTCGGATCATCAGGTCGTGGTCTTCCACGCCGTCATAACCCGTCCGAAAGACCTTCCCGGACTTTCGGACGGCCAGGAGAAGATCGGTGCGGATCGCCGTCAAGTGCCCGACGTAGTTATGTCTCAGGAGCGTGAAGAGGTCGAAGTCGGGCTTCCGGAGGTATCTGCGAATCCGGGTCGCTCCCTCCTCGAGCAGGGCCTCGTGGGAGAAGATGAGGTTGATCTCTTTCGAGGCGTTCAACTGGCGTGCGAACATGCCCAGGGCGCAGGGATGGAGGAGCGCGGAATCATCGAGCATGCACACGAAGTCACCGGCCGCCGCCTCGAGGGCGGCATTCTTCGCGGCGACGCGGCCCCGTCGCCGATCCATCGTCAAGAATCGGATCCGGTCGTCTTCCTCGGCCCATCGCTCCGCCACCGGCAGATGCTCGCGCCGTTCACTGCCTTCATCGATCAGGATGAGTTCCCACCGGAACCACGACTGGCAGCGCACGGAGAGGATGAGATCGTTGAGGAATCGGTGCGGCGTATTCGACATGGGCACGATCAGCGAGAACCTCAACTGATGGGGCAGATCGCAGAATCGGGACGCTTCCAGTTGCAAACCCCGGAACAGATCGGCAAGTTCTCCGGGGATGCCGAGCAACCAAGGCACCGACTTGATCAGCTTCGCCTCGTCGGATTGATCGGTGATCCGCCGAGTGTAATCGTCGAGGAGCTGATCGAATTCTGATTTTCCCATCGCCTTGGATTCCCCAAATCCTGTGTCTTGCCGCCACACTTCGGGCAGGATCGGCAGTAACCGCGAGTCCGGCTCTCCACTGGAATCCGACACTCACCCGCCTCGAGCGCGGAGGGGCGGATTCGCGAACCTCGACAAGAATGCCCGATGAGCCGAGAGCCGGATCGCCCGGACCATCGCCGGCAGATCGGCTACAAAGGCTCGTAGTTCGACGAGTTCCCCGAATTCGCGACGGAATGCCCGGGGCCATGTGGGTGGAGAATCACCCCCCCGAGACTTGCGTACCATAACGATTTGCGCGAGCCTCGCAAGAGAACTTCCGGGGTCCACGCGGTTACCCGACTACGCTCCAGACCCGCCGGCGAGACACCGCGGACACGATCAACGCCGCACGCCCGCCGAGCCCTCCGGGGCCGTGGCGATGCGATCGTCGACCAGATCTTTGAACGGTCCGATTCGGGCGGTCTTGAGCATCCTGAATGAATTGTAAAGATCGTCCTGCGACGGGTAGAGGCCAGGGCAGGCTTGGCTGACGATCAAGGAAGCGGGCACCTTGGTCTTGAGGGACCGTACCACCAGCCGCTCGACCCTGCGGACCGCCCGGCCACGGTCGATCGCTCGATTGAAGTTGATCGGCAACATGAGGACCAACAGGATGAGAAGGCCGATGGAGAACCACTGTCGGCGTCGGGCGGGTGCATACGCCAGCCACGCCATATAGATCGTGCAAAGGAGTGGGGCCATGATGGTGATATAGCGATCGGCCCGGCCGACACCGGGTCCCAGGCCCGATCGCGAAACGCCCACGGCGCAGGCCGTGCCGAGCATTGCCAGGATGATCGCGATCAAGCCCGATGCCTGCGGGCGTTCTGCGGGCATCCGCACGCCCACGATCGTCAGCCGCACGAGCGTGACGATGCTCAAGGACGCGACGAGCAGCCCCGCAACATTCCAGTACGGCCCGGTGCCGGGAGAGATGAGGACGCTCAGGCACTCCAGCGTGGTGGAAAGCGCCGCGACTAACGAGGGGGCCGAAGGATGATGGGAGGGCCGGGAGTAGCCGCTCAGGTACAGCGCGGCCAGGGCCGAAGTGGCCATGAGCAAGCCCACACCGATCGCCTTCGCCCCGCGACCGGGCTCTCTGCCAGACCACCAGCCACAGGAGAGGTAGCCGATCAGCCATAAGGCCAGTGGGGGGAGCATGACCAGGCCGCTACCGCCGACCAATGGCAAGAGGACGAGGCTCAGGCCGAACATCACGGCCAGCGCACCGGGCGACCGCCGTCCTGCCAGGATCGTCGTCGCGATCAGCTCGTAAGAGATCCAGGCGGTCACGATGAGATTCAGCGCGAAGCCGATCGTCAGGGTATCGGTCTGCGACACGGTGAGGATCGACAAGGGCAGCACGCTATCGGTGATGCGGGTGGACCCGCGGACCTTCCGCGCCAAGAGAAGCATACCCGCCGATGCCGCCGACATCATCGCCGCGTTGAGGTACAACCCCGTCCGGAAGTCGTATTCGACAAACCGGGTCACGCCGACGAGGATCAATCGCGATAGCACCGGCCGATGCTCGTTGTGTTGAGACCAGAGCCAGTTGAGGTCCACCACCTGGTTCCCCGTCGCGATCGGTATCAGCACCAAGTCGTCCATATAAGGGACATTCCGGGTATACTGACGCACGAAGAGGACCAGGAAGACGGTCATGGCCGCCCAGACAGACCAGGAAACGATCGGCCCCGCGAGCTCGCGGGCTCGCCTCCAGGGCGAGTGTCCGTTGCCGGGATCAGGAGTCTCCATCGTCAGGAATCCCTTCCTGTGAAGTTCGGCGGTCTGCCTCACCCGCTCACCGGGCCAGTCCGACCATGGATCATGCTGTCTGGAGGAGCCTGGACGAATCGAGAGGATGGCAGATCGCCCCATCGACCGCGGCCAGGTAAGCTTCCGCGGCCATCGAGACGGCCGGGCCCAGTGCGTCTCCTCGCCTCGACGCTCGGTCACCGCCCGGGCGCCTCGCGCCGGGATCGATGCCCACGACGATCCTCACGACTTGCCCGAGCCGTTCCCTCGTATTCGCCGGGAACACATCCAGGTCCCCGGGTTGGGAGCAGAATAAACCCTGAATCCTCGCGATCATCGAAGTGGCAAGGTGCTGGAAGTCGGGGTCACGGCCCGAGTCCTCGCGATACTCCTCGGCATGGCGCAGATCGATGAACCACGGGAGCGACGGCTCGGGCATGACCGCGGCGACCAGGCGATCCGCCCACCATCCGAGCGAGTGGATGACGTCGATGCGGTGGATGCGGATCAGCTCGGCGATGATCTCCGCCCGGCTGCTCGACACGGCCTCGGACGTGTTGCCATCCGGCAGGGTCTCCCTCTCTCCGGCCCAGAACGTCATACCCAAAGTCCCTTCCAGGAGGGTGATCCGGTCGTCCACCAGTGCGGCTTTCGCCGGATCGGTCATCCAGGGACGGGCGCTGATGAGGAAGACATGAAAAGAACCCGACAGCCCATTCGCCAGTCGGATCGCCGCCTGTTGACCAGCACTCCCATCCGTTCCGGAGAGCACCATCAGGACTCGCAAGTCCCGGGACGGCCCCCGACGGGCACGCAATGCGGAGCGGACTCGTCCGATCAACGGGCTTAGAACTGGCCGATCGGTTAACGCGGGCCATTCGAGATCCAGGGCCCTCGCCCGATACAACGACTCGGCCACCGTGTAACTCACGCTACGCGTGATCGCGTTGGCCGAGATCGGGAAGGACTCGAAGATTCGCGCCTTGACCAGCAACTGCTCCTCGACGAGCTCGGCGGCCCGCTCGAAGGCGTGGCGTACGGTCCGATTGTGGTGCCGGTGGAAGTTCAAGGGATCGGGGACGTAAGCGATCCTGCCGTCGCGGATCTGCATCGCGTAGAACAGCCAGTCGCCCGCCAGCCGCATCCGCTCCAGATCCGCGCGACAATCGAGGTCCATCCGTTTCCGGAACAGCACCGCGCTCGCGTTGGGGATGGTATTCCTCTGGCTCAGCGCGAGCTCGACCTCCTCCACCGCGGGGACGCTGTAGGGTTGACGCCAGTGGGTCATCGAGAGGTCATTCGTCAGGGAGATGTAGTCGCCCGGTAGCCTCTCTCCTTCGGGCCCGATCATCACCGATTGGCAGTAAGCCAGGGCAACGGCCGGGTCGAAGAACTCCGGCACCAGGCGCTCGAGCAGCTCGGGCCGACAGGAATCGTCGGATTCCGCGATCCAGACCAGTTCGCCACCGGCCATCTCGATCCCCTTGAGCCACTGGCGAAACGTGCTGCCGCTGTTCCGCTCGTTGGGGATCAGATGAAATGGCACGGGAGACTCGGCGGCGAGCCGCCGGGCGATCTGGACGCTCTCATCGTTCGACGCATCATCGAGGAACAGGATTTCATGTGGCCGATGCGTCTGCTCGAAGATGGATCGCAGCCGTTCCTCGAGGTATCGCGCGTGGTTGTAGTTCGGGACGATCACCGAGATCTTCAGGTCGACCGAGGGATGGTAATCGTATTCCTCCTTCAGAAGGCCGATGAAATCGTCAACCAATCGAGAGCCGTCGGGGTCGGCCGGGTCGGGATCGGCGGCGGACACTCGCCCCACCAACTGAAGTCGAGTCGGATCGAAGCCCAATCGGCGTGCCTCGGCGTCGGCGTCCCTGCCGGTCGGCACGAAGGCGAACCCACTCCAGCCGGCGGAGCCATCCCATGTCGAATTCTCTCGTGAAGGTAAGATCGCTCGAGGTGATTGGCTGAGCCAGGGGATCACCCCGATGTCGCGGCTCGTCAAGGCCGCGAAGAAGTCGCCGGCCGTCGCGGAGCTGATCACGGCGACCCGATGATAGGTCAACTGCCGGAACAGGTCGGCGACCAGCCCCGTGGCCTGAGCTCGACCGGCGCCGGATTCGAGGAGCGAGTCGATCTCGAGAGTGGGGATGATCCGCGCGAACGCGTCGGAGGCGCCGCGGCCTTCCAACACGACGCGACAGTCGAAGTCCTTGCTACGGGAGAGGCCCTCGGCAAGCCGGAGCAAATCGGCGATCCCATCCGCGTCTTCCTCCGCGGGCGCGACGAGCAAGACCTGGAAATATCCGCGGGGGGTCCGATTGAAGTCTTCGCATTCATCGATTTGACGCCAGGGCAGTTCGCCGTAAGTGGTCGGCGGGCGCACCGTGAGTCCCTGGGGATCGGCCGTCTCGCCCTCGTCAGCGGAGTCGACGTAGAAGGGCCGTTCTTGCCATCGATGGGCGGCCTGAGCGACCGATCGCGCGGATTCGATGCTCGTCCGGCTCAACTTCAGGACGATCCTGAGGAGGCGAACACCGAACCTCAGGGCCCGCCCCGAGATCGTGGATTCGCGACTCAGTCGCCTGCGGACTTTCCCGGCCTTCTTCAGGAATGACCATGCCCCGCCGCCGAACATCTCCTCCAGGGCGGATCGCAGCCGATCGAGCTGCTCCTTGGCCGTGACGTACTCGAGGCACAACTGCTGGAGGCTGGCCTTCTCGGCTCGAAGCGTCGAATTCTCCCGGACGAGCGCGCGGACTTGATCCTCGGCTCGCCTCAATTCGCGCGCGGCTAGATCGGATTCGGCCATGGCCGCCTCGGCCCGACCCCTGGCTTGCCGCAGTTCATCGTTCGCCCGGTCGAGCTCGTGACTCAATCGGGAGACGTGCTCGGCCACGATCGCGGCCGCAGGGGACAGGAAGCTCGATTCGTCCATGAACGCCGCTCCTCTATCATCCCGACACCGACAGACCTTGTCGCCGGACTCGATCTCGATCGGCGAGTCCCCGCCCGATGATCGGATCGCCCGACGCGGCGACGAGAAGCCCTGCTCGTCGCGGTTCAGACTGCCGCCCTGGACCGGAGCGAGTCGATGACCCTCACGAGACGTCGCCTGCTCCTGAGTGCCGGCCCGATCAAGGGATGGACCTCATAGCGGTCGAGACGGGATCGGAGATGCCCGACGTCGGCCCGAACCGTTTCGAGTTGCTCGCACGCCAGCTTCAATTCCGCCTGGGTCCCCAGCAATGATCGGTTGGCCTGAATCAGCACGTCGCCCGTTTCCTCGGTTTGTTGACGAGCCTGCCGCAGTTCCTCCTGGGATTGCCGCAGTTCCTCCTGGGATTGCCGCAGTTCCTCCTGGGATTGCCGCAGTTCCTCCTGGGATTGCCGCAGTCCTTCTTGAGCTTGTTCCGACAGGGCCTCATGGGACTGTCGCAACTCCAAGATGCTCTCACGCGATTGCTCCTCGACCAGTCGCGCTCGTTCCTCCGCCTGGTCTCTCGCGTGAACGACCTGGCGGAGCGAAAGCTCCACCTGAGAGCGCTGTTGGAGGACATGATCGAGCTGGTTTCGGCTCCGCTCGATCTGATCGCGATAACGAGTTTCCCGGCCATACGCGTCGGCCTCGAGAGTCGCCAGGTTTTCTCGTGAAGTCGCGAGGTTCGATGGATCATCGCCGCCGCAGAGTGAATCATAGAGCCGTTGGGCACCATGCGCGATGGACGCGGGATTCTGATGGACGCTCGACCGATCGAACAGGCGTTCGCAGGCGGCGGGATCCCAGGTCAGCCCGCAAAATCGCACGGCTTCGGCCATGTCGCTACGGTAATGCGACCCTCCGAACCGGACTCTGGGGATCGGCTCGGGCCAGGTCTCCACGATCGACGCGAGCTTACCGAGATGGATCGCGGTGACGTCGAGCGCCGAGCGGTATCCGTAAAACGCATCACTTCGATCGAAGATACTCATGGCGATTTCATGAGGTGACCTGAGGAGCATGACCGGGGCGACGCGAATCCCCCGGAAGTCCTCCAGCACCCGCCGCCAGAACGGCCAGATCAGCACCGTGCGAGGGTCTTTGAACCCCGAGATGTTACCGGAGTCGACCAGGCGGCGCACCAGCGAACGCCCGCGCTCGACCAGTTCCTCGGGGATTTCCGCCGATGCGTCCCACGCCCCGTGCGTTGCGAGGAATCGCGAGAGGGTCTCCGGCTCGCCGGGAACATCCTCCGTGAAGCCATAGGCCAGCATCTGCACCGCTCGACTCAATTCGAGGATCGGATTCGCCTCGAAGTGGCCGTGCGGGTTGCCGGAATTCGCGCCAGGAGATCGAACGGACCGAGCGACATGCCCAGCGCATGGAGGATTCCCGTTCAACAGGCTCGAACCGCTCCGGTGCATGCTCAGCACGATGACGAGCGAACGCTCGGTCTGGTCCATGATCGTTCACCTTGAAGTGCTCAAGTCCGTCCCCCCTCTCGAGCCCTCATCGGGCCGAACAAGTTCGGGGGATGCGATTGATCCGGGAACGTCGGTCCCTTCCCCGGCGATGAGCGTGATTCGCCCATGTGCCCATCGATCCGGCGAGCATGTACGAAAAATGGGAAACGCTGTCAAGTTGAGGCGTGCCGCAGAAGACTCCTCGGTACATTTTTAGTCGGTAGCATGTACCGGATTCTTGAGGGGTTGTATCGACTATCCGTTTGATTTCCGGTCCGCAGTGGCCCGGTACCTCGCGACGCGACGGGACCGATCATGCTGCATCCATGCTGGGAATCCTCGTGGTTGCTAACTCGCCCGAAACGTTCCGCTCGCGGCTCCATCTCCTCGCCGAGCTGGCCTGTCCACCCTGTAGAAACCAGCTCAGGATTGTGAAATGGAGCTCGACCATCCGGTCCTGATCGAGCAGGCATTTCTTCCCTTCCGACAATGTGGCTCGGTGGTGTGTCGCGGGGATCTGCGCCATCGATTCCGCCAGGCTCGCGATGAATCGAGCGTCCTCCCCGTGGACGATTCGTCCGATCGATCGGGCATTCAGCTCACTGATCGATTCGAAGGGCGGCTTGATCAGCCGGCCGGTTCCTTCGGCGAGCAGCTCGCGGGCCCCCCCGACGTCTGTGGCCACCAGCGGGAGGCCCGCGTAGGCGGCTTCCGTCAGCGCGAGGCTCCATCCTTCCCAGTACGAGGGGAGAACGAACGCGTCGGCCATCCAGTAGAACCCGGCGACGTCGTCCCGCTGACCCGTCAAGAGGACCGATCCCTGCAAGCCGAATCGCGCGATCGTCCGCCGCAGATCGGCCTCGTAATCGGGATCGCTCGCCGGGCCGACGATCAATAGCCGAGCGTGGGGATGCGTCTTCATCACGTGCGAGAAGGCCGCGATCAGCGCCTTCTGGGCCTTGGTGGCGTGGATCGAGGCGACGTTCAGGAACACGTAGTCGTCGTCGGCAAGGCCGAGCTCTTCCCGGAGACGGCGGGGAGGACCGCATCGTGCCGCGTCGAGCGAGCCGCCATCGATGCCGTTGGGGATGACCACCATCTTGGCGGCGGTGAGGCCCAAGGCCTGGTCACAATACCGGGCCACCTGGGAGGAAACGCAGACATACGCCGATGTATAGGGATCGGCCTGCCGGTATTTCTCGATCGCCCGGTCGTCGAGCCAGACGTAGGAATTGTGCACGACCTGGACGAAGGGGATTCGCATCTCGGCCACGATCGCCGCGCCGTAGGTCGAGTAATGGGCATTGACCAGGTTCACGCCTCGCTCCTGCAAGAGCGACCGATACGCATCGTCGCGACGATCCTCCGGGAGGGTCAGCACCCGAATCCCGATCCGGCGAGCCTGCTCGGCCGCGGGGCCGGGCCGGCCGAGCACGAGCAGGGAGACGTCGAGGCCCCGGCGTCGTAACCCATCGGCCAGCAAGATGATCATATTCTCCATGCCGCCGCGGTCGAAATGATCGACCTGCATCAGGACATGCCCCGGTTCCCGGGACGGGACGGGTCGTGGCAGGCGGCGGATTCGGAGCGATTCCGGGCGTGTTTTCGTGTAGAAGGATCGGTTGTTGGCGTGAATCCGCGCCAGCTCCAGGACGGAAGCGCGCGAGCCGACGACGAAGGCCTCGACGCCGAGCAGATCCAGGCGTTCGGCGACTTCCCATTGATCCGTGATCGAGACCGCACCGACGCGCGCCGCCTCGGACCCGCGCTCATACGCGTCGTCGATCAATTCGAACCAGGCGGCCACCCGGCTCGTCGGATGCCGCCCGCGGATCGCCGGAGAGTCGAGGTTTGCGCTGTCGATGAGATAGAGGACCTTCTCGGGCACGCGGTCGTCCTGGGCAGGTTGAAGCAAGGCCGTTTCGAAGTCGTCCACCCGCGTGGACGAAGCGAGACACCCGGCGAGCTGGGCCCGCATCGCGGCGTCCATGATGAGGGTCCAGGGCTGGGCGTAGAACTCCTGTCGTTTCCGCTCGTATTCCATCAGCGCGAGGGCCCGCTCGGCGATCTTCAGCTCGGCCGCGCGGCCGCTCAAGCTCCGATCGTGGACCCGGTAGCTGTAGAGCGTATCACCGGTGCCCAGGTGCGCGATCACAAAAGCATGATTGACGCGCATCCAGTAGTCGTAGTCCTCGAGCCCCAGGTTGGGATCATACTCGCCGACCACGCGCCCCACGACGGCACGATACAGGAAGCAAGGTCCGATGAAATTGTCCTGCTCGACGTTGATCAACCGCGGATCTCTCGGCAGGTGGATCTCGGGCGAATGGGGATTCCGACGGTCCTGCGGTCGGAAGGATGGATCCTCCAGGGGCCCGCCTCGATCGTCGATGGCCCGGTAATCGGCATAGACCATCGATACCCCGGGATGGTTGCGCAGGAATTCGACCTGGCGGGACAGTTGCCCCGGATCCATGAGGTTATCGGCCGAAGTCCAGGTCCAGAATTCGCCCCGGGCGAATTCGAATCCGTTACTCAACGCCTTGGGGAGCTTCTGGTGCGGC
Organism: uncultured Planctomycetota bacterium; assembly: GCA_963743925.1. Classification (GTDB taxonomy): domain Bacteria; phylum Planctomycetota; class Planctomycetia; order Isosphaerales; family Isosphaeraceae; genus CAVZRC01. Next base: position 230,098 of record CAVURY010000002.1, read on the forward strand.
TGCGTGAGGATCCGGACCTTGGGATGACCGAGGTAACGGGCCAGGACCGGCCCAACCTCATCGGCAGACCCGTCGTCGACGACGATCAGCTCGATCTCTTGATAGGTCTGGTTCAAGACGCTCTGGATCGAATCGCCCAGGAGGTCGGCCTGGTTGTAGACCGGCAGGATCACGCTGACAAGGCCGGGCACGCTGGTGCATTGCACCGGCCCACCGCCCCATCGCCGCGACGAGATCCGCCGAGCCGATCGCATCCGCGCGATCGCGCGAAGGGCCCGGAAAATCCAGGGTCGAGGCGAGAGTCGATGGACGAGCGAGATCCCCAGTGCCCTGGGTCCCTGGCGAGCCTTGCGCAAGAGCCGCGAAGCGAATCCGGACACCGCTTCGGCGCCGAGCCGGTGCAGGGCGGGCCGCTCGCCGGAACGACGCGGATGGACTGGGAGGTGACCTCCGGGGATGGTTTTCGCCATGGATTTACGGGTCACCCCGCCCTTGCAGTCCGGCGATGATCCAATCACATCGCGCATCGTTCGTATCGACGTCGATCGTCCGGATCGCCCCATTTTCGTCAAGGCGAAACCGGGGGAGTTCCCGGCAAGGAGCGGGTTCTCGACGGCCATCGGCGTCGGCAGGTCAGGGCAGAGAGTGGACCGATCCACACCATCATGCGACCGCAGCCCGATCCGCCTTGACAGATAGGGCCGGTCCCCGCAAAGTACGTCGCGTCCCGATAGCTTGCTTCCTCGGTCATGGATGATCCCCGATGCCGGCTGATACCCATTCCCGTTCGCGACAAACCGAGCCGGGACGTTCCGGAGCGGGCGACCACGCCGAGGCGGGGCCCTTATCGTCGGAGGAAATCGATCGGCTTCGGCACGATCTCCGGCTCAAGGACTGCGAGCTCCAGGAATTGCGCGGCCAGCTTCGCGCCATCCACACCAGCGAAGCCTGGGCGATGCTGCGCACGCTCTCCCAGGTTCGACACGCGATGGCTCCGCACGGGACGCGACGCGATCTCCTCGTGAGGCGCGGCATGCGGGGCCTGCGACGGCTCAAGAAGGGCGTATCCGCGCTGGCACGGGCGAGTCGAGGGCCATCGACATCGTTTTGGCGCGTGGGCGCGGGTCGAATCCGGATCGACGTCCCGGCGGCCGGGACTTACGCGGTGATCTGCCTGCCGATGATCGAATGGGGATTCCGGTTCCAGCGTCCGCAGCAGATCATGAGGCGGTTCGCCGCCGCCGGGCACCCGGTCCTTTATGCCGCGAATCGCTTCCACAATGGCCGAGATGCCCGATTGCGCGACGTCGAGGCCAACGTGTTCGAGGTCGCGTTACCCGGCGACCCGGCCGCCAACGTCTATCAGTCGCTGCCGACGGCCCGGGACGTCCTCGGAATGGCCGAGGCCTTCGATCGGCTCCGCGAAGCCGCGGGCATGACGGACGTCGTGATCGTCGCTCAGCATCCGTACTGGGGCGCACTGGCCGAATCGCTTCGCGACCGCCACGGCTGGCCGATCATCTACGACTGCATGGACGACCACTCCGGGTTCCTCCATAACACCCCGGATGTCCTCGAGGCCGAGGAGCGATTGGTCGCGGGTTCCGACCTGGTCGTGGCGAGCTCCTCACTCCTGTTCGAGGGCGTTCGAGCCCGCGCCCGGGCCTCGATTTTGCTCCGCAATGCTTGCGAATACGAGCATTTCGCCGCTGGAGTCTCCGGACAGAAGGCGAGCCCCGGCAGGGTCCACATCGGGTATTACGGGGCGATCGCCGAGTGGTTCGACGGCGCACTGGTTGCCGGGCTGGCCGAGCTTCGCCCCGACTGGCGATTCGATTTGATCGGCTCGACCCTGTCCGGCGACGTGCGGCGGCTCGAGGAAATGGCGAACGTCCGGCTCCTGGGCGAGCAACCCTACGGAGAACTCCCGCGCCGGATCGGCGATTGGGACGCGTTCATCATCCCATTCAAGCGCGTGCCTCTGACCGAGGCGACTAACCCGGTCAAGGTTTACGAGATGCTGGCCACCGGAAAGCCCGTCGTGGCGGTCCGCCTGCCCGAGCTGGTCCCGATCGCGGAGGAAGGCTTGATCCGGCTGGCCGGCTCGGCCGAGCAGTTCGCCCTCGCCCTCGATGCGGAGATTTCGAAGACCGAGCCGGACCTGGCGGAGAGGCGCCGCGCTTATGCCTACGCGAACACCTGGCAAGCCCGTTACGTCGAGCTGGCCGACGCGATCGACCGGATTCCCCGCCGAGTGGACTCGGACTGCGTCCCATCGTCAACAGCCCGGATCGGCGAAATCACGAGTGCATGAGAGTTTAAGAATTTATCCGCAGATGAACGCAGATTGACGCAGATGGAAAGCCGGAATCCGGAAAGCCGAACAATCCGACGATCGTTCTCGACTCATCTTTCTTCGGTCTGATCCGCATTTTGATCTGCGTTCATCTGCGGACTCCTTGTCTCCTCATTGATGGTCCTACGGGGCGGACGAGCCCGAAAGGAATGGTGGAGCATGAGGCTCGATGGGCTCAAGACGATCCTCTGCACGATCGGGACCCGTCCCGAGGCGATCAAGATGGCGCCGGTGATCCAGGCGTTCCGGTCGGCACCCTGGGCGAACTGCCGCGTCCTGTCCACGGGGCAGCATCGCGAGCTCGTCGACTCGATGCTCGGCTTCTTCGGGATCGAGCCCGACATCGATCTCGACATGATGCGCCCGGATCAGACGCTGATCGAATTGACCTCGCGGATGCTGCCCGCCGTCCACGACGCGATCGGGCGCGAACAGCCGGACCTCGTGCTGGGCCAGGGAGACACGACCACCGTCCTCGCCACGGCGCTGGCCAGCTTTTATCATAAGGTCCCCTTCGGTCATATCGAGGCGGGGTTGCGCACTCACAGGCTCTATGCGCCCTTTCCCGAGGAGGCCAACCGCGTCCTCGCGGGGCACCTCAGCGCCATCCACTTCGCACCGACCGCTTCGGCACGCGGTAACTTGATGCGGGAGGGCATCGACCCAAGCACGATCCTCGTCACCGGCAACACGGTCATCGACTCCCTGTTGCTGACCGCGGCTCGCGATGTGCCGATCGGCGTCGATCTCGACGCGGCCCGACGCATGGTCCTCGTCACGGCGCATCGTAGGGATAGCTTCGGCGAGCCGATCCTCCAGATCTGCCGCGCGATCGCCGAGCTCCACGATCGGTTCCCGGATGTCGAATTCCTCTGGCCGGTCCACCCGAACCCGTCGATCAAACCCGTGGTGGAGGCGGCCTTCGCGGATCGGCCGAGGGTTCGCCTTTGCGCCCCCTGGCTTACGGGCCGTTCGTGTCCGCACTGAAGCGAGCCACGATCGTCCTGACCGATTCGGGCGGGGTCCAGGAAGAAGCCCCCGCGCTGGGGAAACCCGTGCTCGTGCTCCGCGACGAGAGCGAACGTCCCGAAGCGATCTCCTCGGGGGTCGCTCGATTGGTCGGGCATGACTCATGCGCGATCGTCTCGCAGGCAAGCCGCCTGCTTACCGATCCGGATGCCTACCGAGCCATGGCCCGGGGAGTGAGCCCCTACGGGGACGGCCGCGCCTCCCGGCGGATCGTCGCCGCCGCGGGACGGTTCCTGGGGGTCGCCGATGGCCTCAAGGCCGCCGGCTGACGGCCCGATCCCGAACCCGCGAAGAATCCGATTCGATCATCGGAATTCGCCGGCATGGAAGGCCGAGGTCCGCGAGCGAAACATCCCGAGCATCATCTTCAGTCAACGTCGACCGCGGAGGACCCGTCCCAGGATTCGATGCGTCTCGAATTGGGCCAGCCGCGAGCGCAATTCCTCGGCCTCGGCGCGGGAGCGGACCAGTCGCTCCTCGGCCTCGGCGCGAGTGCGGAGCAGAAGCCCCTCGGCCTCGGCGCGAGTGCGGAGAAGCTCCTCGGCCTCGGCGCGGGAGCGGAGCAGTAACTCCTCGGCCTCACGAAGGCGATCGAGGGCCCGCCTGACCTGGTCGCGGTTCTCCGCCGCCTCGGTCGAGACCTGATCAAGTCGAATCCTCGTCCGATGACCTTCTCGCTCGGCAGCATCCAATCGACCCAGAAGACGGGAGAGCCGTTTCCCGACGAGGATTTCGCGAGCGCGTTCGTCGGCGGCCAGCCGCCCCTGGTTCATCGCGAAATCGCGCGGGTCGTGTTCCGAGCCCGCCATCGCCTGGTAGAGGACCTGGGCTTCATGCGCGACCGTCGCGGCGGCATGGTGAATGCAATCCTCATCGATGTTGCCGCAAGCGGCCTTGACATCCCAGTCGAGTCCGCACGACAGGGCCGCGCCGGCCAGGTCTTCCAGATACAGATCGGTGCCGAATCGGACCAGCGGAACGGGTGCATCCCATTCTCGGATGATGGCCTGAAGCCGGCGGAAATGGACCGAGACCACGTCGAGGCACGCCCAGTATCCATAGCCTCCCTCGCTGCGAGTGCACAGGCTCATGGCGATCGGGTGGGGCGATCGCAGCAACGCGAGCGGCACGACTCGCACGCCGGGGAAGGACTCCAGCACACGCCGCCAGAATGGCCAGGTCAGGATCGTGCGCGGATCCTTGAACCCCGAGACCATTCCCGACGTCAGCAAGGATGAGACGATCTCCCGGCCTTCCTGCAAGAATTCCTCGGGCATCTCCCGGGTCGCATCCCAGGATCCTTCCGTCGCGAGGAAATGCTGCAAACCATCCTCGGTCTCGGGCATGTCATCCATGAACCCGTGGAACAGCGACTGGACCTTTCGGTTCAGTTCGCAAATCGTCACCGCCTCGAAGTGGCCATGGGGATTGCTAGGACTGGCGCCGAGCAATTCGAAGGGGCCCAGCGACATGCCGAGGCGTTGCAGGACGCTGGCCGTCAGACTCGACCCGCTGCGATGCATGGAGAGTAGGATGACGAGGGTCCGTCCGTTCACATCCATGATCCGATGACTCCGAAGATCCATCTATTCGATCGCACGACTGGCCGGGATCCCGCCGCGGCTCTAATCGTGCGTCGGACGACCGTGACAACCACTCCAACCGTCGCCTTCCCTGCGATTTTACTCGCCTGATCGGCCGGTGGAGGCCCGATCGAGCGGCCCACGATAGATCATAGCATCGTCTCGGGACGAGGAGAGTCCAAACGCCGTCGGCTTACAAAGCTTAACCGTTAGAATGATTAACTCTACTTGCGGGCCATTGCGAGACGTGCTAAGTTCCCACCATCATGCAACGGACCGGATATGCTAGCGAGAAATATGTTCATTCGCTCGGCGAGTTCGGCCGCCCCTTCCTGCTGCGCCGCTGCGGCGGTTTCTTGCTGGAGCGGGCGATTCCCGGGACCGCCGAGACGGACGCGATCGGTCCCTACCCCCTGTTCTGCTGCAAGGACTGGTCGGCTCTGGCGCCCGACATCGCGGACCTGTCGGGGCGATTCGTCAGCATCGTGGTGGTGGCGGATCCCTTTGGACTGGAGGACCCGACTGCCGCGGCGAACGCCTTCAGTCATGGATTGGTGAGATACAAGGACCATTTCGTCATCGACCTGAGGGTCCCGCTCGAGAGCTCGGCGTGCTCTCATCACCGGCGCAATGCACTCAAGGCGAAGTCGAGGCTGACGATCGAGGAGATCGCCGAGCCGCGCCAGTTTCTCGACACGTGGTGCGGGCTCTATTCGGAGCTCACGAATCGGCACCGGATCACGGGGATTAGCCGGTTCTCGCGGGGGTCATTCGAGGCCCAGTTGGACGTGCCGGGACTTGTCGCGTTCCGGGCGGTCGATCAGGCCGGTGCCACGGTCGGCATGGTGCTCTGGTATGTGCAAGGCCCGGTCGGTTATTACCACCTGGCCGCGTATTCGCCGCGCGGCTACGAGGAGAAGGCGTCCTACGCCTTATTCTGGACCGGTGCGGAAAGGCTCCGCGGTCGTCTGCGGTGGCTGAGCCTCGGTGCCGGGGCCGGCGCGACCTGCGACGGTTCGGATGGGCTGACGCGTTTCAAGAAGGGTTGGACCACGCTGGTCAGGCCGACTTATCTAGGCCGGCACGTCGCGTGCCCGGGCCGTTATGCCGAATTATCCGGAAGACACGCGGCGACCGATTACTTTCCCGCTTACCGCGCGCCGGACGCCGCCGCGGCTTGAGGAGGGCGGGCAAGCTGGACATGGATCGCGGCGACTCCGAAGTCGTTGTTGCGTTTGTCGAATCCTCGGGTCGCCCTGCGAATCGTCACGATGACGAGTCGTTCGAGCCCGTGCCCGAATGTCGAGCGGGAGATTGACGGATGGCACGTGTAATCGTCTTCGGACTGCTCGATAATGCCTCGCTGGCCCACTTCTACTTGACGCACGACAGCGAGCACGACGTGGTCGCATTCACGGTGACCGAAGCCTATCTGCCCCCCGAACGGAGATTCGAGGGCAAGCCGGTCGTTCCTTTCGAAGAGTTGGAACTCCATTATCCCCCGGAGGACAACCACTTCTTCGCCCCCTTGTCGCCAAGCGGGATGAACCGAATCCGCGAGAGAATCTATCGTCAGGGCAAGGATCGCGGTTACCGATTCATCAGCTACGTCAGCAGCCGGGCCACGGTCTTCACGGGGACGCCGATCGGCGAGAATTGCTTCATCCTCGAGGATAACACGATCCAGCCCTACACTCGGATCGGCGACAACGTGGTCCTCTGGAGCGGCAACCACATCGGTCATCACAGCGTCGTCAGCGATCACGTGATGTTCACATCGCATGTCGTTTTGAGTGGGCATTGCATCGTCGAGCCTCATTGCTTCCTGGGAGTGAATTCGACGATAAGGGACGGGCTTCGCCTCGGCGAGGGCACCTTGGTGGCCATGGGAGCCTGCATCGGCCGGGATACGGAGCCCTGGAGCGTGTACCAGGGGAACCCCGCGCAAGCGGGAGGTCTCGAGCACGGACGTGGAGATCTGACATGTTCCAGTGGGAGAAGCGCGGGAGGATTTTCGTTCCGGACGGCATGACCCCCTGGATGTGGACCCACGCCCAGGTACCGGTCGCCGATCGGCTCGATGAGACCAGGCTGCGGATCTACTTCGGTAGCCGGGACGAGCAGAACCGCGCCCGGATTGGCTGGCTCGACGTGGACCCGCATGACCCCGGGAGTCTCCTCGATGTCTGTCGCGAGCCGCTCCTGCCCCTGGGAGAGCGCGGCACGTTCGATGATAACGGCATGATGCCGAGCTGCATCGTCTCGGTTGGACGCCGGAAGTATCTGTATTATATGGGCTGGAATCCGCAAGTCACGGTGTCCTACCGGGTATCGATCGGCCTGGCCGTGAGCGAGGACGACGGGCGGACCTACAGCCGTTACTCGGCCGGACCATTGCTGGACCGTGACCTCAACGAGCCTTACTTCTGCTCCAGTCCCTGCGTCCTTCGAGAGGGCGCCCGATGGCACATGTGGTACCTGTCCTGTACCGGCTGGGATGAAGTGCACGGCCACCCGGAGCCGCTCTATCACATTAAGTACGCCGGATCCGATGATGGGATCATCTGGCGACGGGACGGCATCGTATGCATCGACTATGATCCATTGGCCCAGGCGATCGCGCGACCGTGGGTGATTCGATTGGGCGATCGCTACGGCATGTGGTTCTCGTACCGAGGGCTGGTCGACTACCGCATCGATCCACGAACCGGTTACCGCATCGGGTACGCCGAATCCTTCGACGGACTGCACTGGGAGCGCCGGCCCGACCCGGCCGGGCTGGAGCGTTCCGCCGATGGGTGGGACTCGGTGATGGTGGCCTACACGAACGTGATTCCCGAATCGGGCCGCCTCCTGTGCTTCTACAACGGTAATGGTTTCGGAAGGAGTGGGCTGGGGTACGCGGTGGCGACAGACGAGGAATCGGTCTCGAGGAGGTCCGTGGCATGATCCGGTCGATCGCTCAGGGTGGGTCGCGAATGCCGAGGTGGCTTCGGCGCCGTCCCACGCTCGAAATCCACGTGCCGATCTCGCCGACTCCGTCGTTCCTGTATCAGCTTCGGTGCCTGACTCACTCGCTCCGAAGGTTCGGAGGCACCTACCGTGACGCGCCCGTGATCGCGACCGTGGGTGCGGATACCGTCGACGAGGGGATGGCCGACCGGATGCCCTGGTTGGCGGCCAACGGTATCGAGTTGCGCTGGGTGCCCGAGGCGGAGTTCGTTCAACTGGGAATCTTCGCCACCGGAGCGACTCGAATCGGTCATGCCTTCCAGTCTGACATGGTCCTCTTTCTCGACGCCGACACCCTGATCCGTAGGCCGCTCGATGGACTGATCGAGCGGTGCTACCGTGAACGCGTCGTCTCCGGCGTCATCGCCCATCATGCCCCGCTCCTCGGTTGGAAGCAGGAGCCGCCGGATTGGGCCAAACTCTTCGCGCTCTGCGGAGTTTCGGAACCCCGCCTGGAATACGAGCATACCGGTTGGGGTTACCTATTCTCCGACCTTCGATATCGTCACTGTCCTGCCTATTTCAATTATGGGGTCGTCGCGGCGCCCGCAGAGATGCTCTCGCAAATAGGTCGGGTCGCCAATGGGCACCTGGCTCGAATTCGCGACATGGTCGGGACCTGCTACGACGCTCAGCTCGCCTTTTCCGTGGCAATCGCCCAGCTCGGATTTCCCACGCGAGCTCTGCCCATGAGATACAACATGGCAAATCAGCCGTTGATCGAGGCGATCCACCGCTCAGAGGTCGATCAGGCCATCGTCCTCCACCTGCTCTCCGAGCACCAATTCCATCGCGCGGAAGCCTTCGCATCTCTCTCCAGTCTGGAGGCGTTTATTGCCCGCACAGACTTGCGAGTGACGAATCGGATGGCTCAGGAGGTCGTCCGGGCCATTTTTCCGGCCTTGGTGGCCGAAGAACGGAACAATGTCGTAGCGGCGTGAGGCCCTTCAACCAATCGAGGAAATGGCATGGATGCCAAGACGACTTTCTCAATCCCGATCACTCGGCCGCAGTTGCCGCCGGTGGAGCAATTCACCGAGATCGTCGCCGAGATCTTCGAGACGCGGATGCTCTCCAACTTCGCGAAGTACTCGCGGTTACTCGAGGAGCGCGCGGCCGCGGTCCTCGACCATCCGACTCCGCGGAGCGTCTCGAGCTGCGACGTCGGCATGACGCTGGCGTGGAAGGCCATCCAATGCCCGGCCGGCGAGGTGATCGTCCCGAGCTTCACCTTCTGTTCGACCGTCAACGCCCTGATCTGGAACGGACTGAAGCCGGTCTTTGCCGATGTGAATCCTGAGACTTACTGCGTCGACATTGACGATGTCCGGCGTCGGATCACTCGTCGGACTGTCGGCATCGCGGCCGTGCATACCTTCGGCCTCCCGGCCGATATCGAGGCGCTCGAGGGCCTGGCGAGAGAGCACGGCCTGAAGCTCCTCTTCGACGCGGCGCACGGACTGGGAGGGAGTTATCAGGGGACTGCCCTGGGTGCCTTCGGCGACGCGTCCGTCTTCAGCCTGAGCGGGACGAAGCTGGTGACCGGCGGAGAGGGCGGCCTGGCCACATTCCGCGACCCGGCAGACGCCGAACGTTTCAGTTATCTGCGAGTTTATGGATTCAAGGGTGATTACAATTGCCGTCACATCGGCCTCAACGGCAAGCTCTCCGAGTTGAACGCCGCACTCGGCTGGCTCTCGCTCGACCTGCTCGAACCCGCCCTCTCCCGACGTCACGCCCAGGTTGAGCGCTATCGCGAGGCCCTGGCGGATTGCCCCGATCTGAGCTGGCAAGCGATCCCTGTCGGATCCGTCCACGGATACAAGGATCTCGCCGTGCGGTTTCGGACGCCCGAGCAGCGTGCCGCGGCCGAAGCCACACTCGCAGCCGAGGGCGTCATGACGAAACGCTACTTCTTCCCCGCGCACCGGATGGATGCGTACCGATCCTATTCGCAAAGGCCGCTGCCGGCTACCGACGACCTGTACGAACGGCTGCTCTGCATCCCGCTGTATCATGACCTTGCCGATGAAGCCATCGATGCCATCGCCCGGCACATCCGGACCAGCCTGAAGCGTTCGTCCACCAGACGACACAGGGCCGCCTGACCATACCGTCTCAGCCGGCCTGCCGCACCTCGATCTTGGGGAACAGCGGCGCCGGCTTGCCGGCGGTCAGCGGCGCGGTCACGTGCAACCCGGGCTGGTGGAGGGGTTGCAAGACGTTGACGTATCCGACCCGTTCCCAGGGCGTCATCTCCTCGAAATTGAAGGCCCGATAGAACGTCTCCGCGGTCCGGGGCAGGAACGGCTTGATCAGGATCGACGCGATTCGCAGCCATTCCGCCAGGTTGACGAGCACGGCGCGACACGCCTCGAGATCCGTCTTGGCCAGCTTGAACGGCTCGGTCTCCTGGATGTAACGATTGGCCGAGTCGACGACCTCGAGCCAGATGCGCTGCAATGCGACGTTGTACTCGAACGAGCCGACCAGGTCGCGCAGCGAGGCGACCAAGCCGTCGAGGTCGAGGCCTCGACGCCATCGCGTCACGTCGACGGGCTCGCCCCGGTCGAGCCGGCCGTCGAAGTACTTGGCGCACATGGTCAGGATGCGGCTGTAGAGGTTGCCCAGGTTATTGGCCAGACCACTGTTATAGACGTCGGCGAATCGCTCGAATGAGAACTCGCCGTCTCCGCCGAACGGGCACTGGCTCATGAAGTAGTAGCGGAAGCCCTCCGACGAGAATTTCTCGATCAACTCCATCGGCTCGACGACGTTGCCCAGGCTCTTGCTCAGCTTCTGGACCTCGCCGGTCTCCTCGTTCTTCCGGTACACGAAGCCGTGGCCGAAGACCATGCGGGGAAGCGGCAACCCGGCCGACAAGAGCATCGCCGGCCAGAGGGCGCAGTGGAACCGGGTGATGTCCTTGCCGATGACGTGGACGTCGGCCGGCCAGGAGCGTCGGAAACGCTCCTCATCGGTCCCGTAGCCGATGCCGGTGATGTAGTTGAGCAGCGCGTCGAACCAGACGTAGATCGTCTGCTCCGGGTCGAACGGGACCTTGATCCCCCACGCGAAGCCCTTGCGGGTGATCGCGACGTCCTTCAGCTCGGATTCCACGAGGCTGAGGATCTCGTTCCGACGGCTCACGGGCTGGATGAAGTCCGGATGTGCCGCGTAGTGCGCGAGGAGTCGGTCCCGGTACGCCGAGAGTCGAAAATAGTAATTATCTTCCTCGACCCAGGTCAGCGGTGTACTGGGATGATTGGGGCACTTCCCGCCCCCCTCCGCCACTTCCTTCTCGGTCTTGAACGACTCGCAGCCCGTACAATAGTGGCCCGTGTAGACGCCCTTATAGATGTCTCCGGCGTCGTAGACCGCCTGGATGAACTTGCGGCAGCCGATGTGATGGCGTTCCTCGCTGGTCTGGATGAAGTCGTCGTTCGAGATGTCGAGGGCGCGCCAGACGTCCCGGAACTGCCGGGCCATATCGTTGACATACGCCTTGGGCTCGACGCCCAGTTCCCGGGCGCGCTGGGGGACCTTGATGGTGTTCTCGTCGTTACCCATCAAGAAATGCACCGGGACGCCTTCCATGCGGCGGAACCGGGCCTGCACGTCGGCCCCGATCTTCTCGAACGCGGTGCCGATGTGCGGACGACTGTTGGGATAGTCGATCGCCGTCGTGATATAATAGCGCGATTCTGCATCCATCATCCCGATCCTCTGTACCCGGGCCGCCGGTCCGCTCGCCGCGATCGGGCCATGAAGGCCCCCGGGCGCATGCGACGACACTCTTCGGACGCGCCCGGCCCGAGGCCGGTTCGCTCGCCCCTTGCGGCCGATCCAATTTACCACAAGTCCGGGAGGGCCGAGGAGGGAACAAGCGGAAGCACGCAAGCGGCGGGTGCGGAACGTCTCGGGTCACCGGCATGGCCTGGCCATCCGGCCGAGGAACGCGGAGAGCGCGTGCCGAGGCTCGATTCGGGCGGAGAACGGACGCAACTCTTATGAGTTGATTCTCCGCCGAGATCTCCAGATCCCCCATCCTGCCATCCCCAGTACGATCCAAAGCGTACCCGGCTCGGGGATCGGCGGCGGATTCAGGCCCTGCTCCGAGGGAGTTGACGGGGTGGTCGAGGTACCGGTGGAGGTGGTGGGAGTTGTCGAGGAGGGCGTCCCGCTCGACGTGGTCGTCGTGGGCGGAATGAGGCTCTGCGGGGCCGTCGGGGTCGCCTTGGCGATCTTATTGAGGGCCGGGGCGAGCTTGGGGTGATAAAATGCAAACCGGGTCGGATCGAGGCTCTGCTTCCAGAGCAGATACGCGACCATCGGGTCGGCGCCGCCCGGGTCCGTCTTGACAGTCTGCCAGATTGCGGTCCTGACCGTGGGTGTCACGGGTGGGTGGAGCACCTTGGTCCAGACGCTCGGACCGGCCAGCAAGTACCTGGACCATTGCTTGAACGCGATCGCGTCGGTCTCCGAGAGATGCACGGGCTTGATCGCTGAAGCCTCGGCAGGGAGACCCACCAGCAATGGGGCCGCCGCCAGCAGCAGGGCGCCCCACTTCCGGCTCGAGCACGCGATTCGCGACAATTTGACCGTGATTCCCTTCATTCCGTCACCCACTCCCAGAGGAGCGAAACGTGGGAGGTGGACCATTCGAATCCTTCGACACGGACCCCACAAACCCACAGTTACTTTCATCGGCTACAAGTGCCCGAACGATTGAGCGGATTATGCGAAAGGCCACGATTATGTCCACCCCAGCATCACGGGAATGGAGAATCTGGGCTGTTTAGGAAGAACCCGCGGAAGAGATTTTCCGACTTGCGGCTCATTGTTCCGTAACGGTTTGTCATGCGGAGCCGATTGCGTCGGTTGAAGCTGCGGGGTGTTGGCGGTTATCTTGGCGGCTGGACGAGCAGCCGTACTATGAAGATGTCCGAGTCCGCTCGTTAGAGCTTTTCACGACCGGATTGCAGACGTCCCATACCAACCCGACGCGTCAGCGAGGATCCCTTTGGCATTCCCCTCGCTGGCGCGTCGAGTTAGTGTCGAACCCATCCGGCCGCGGAGTGAGCAAACCATGCGTTGACCGCTCTCGCAATGCGTTCCGGATTTGATCTTCGATAGCCGATCCACCAGGAGAATCCACAGATGGCCACGGCGGTTGCGACCGAGTCCAAAAGGCAAATGTTTATTGATGGAGAATGGTGTGACTCAGGCGAGGGTCGAACCATCGAGGTGATCAATCCGGCCGACGAGTCGGTCATCGCGGAGGTCGCCTTCGGGGGCCGGGCGGATGCGGAGCGGGCGATCGAGGCGGCGGCCCGCGCCTTTCCGGCGTGGCGTGCACTCTCGGCCTATGACCGGGCCAAGATCTTGAAGAAGACGGCCGATCTGATGCGCGAACGGGCCGATCAGATCGCCCGCGCCTTGACCATGGAACAAGGTAAGCCGCTCGCCGAGGCCAAGGCCGAAGTGCTCCACACCGCCGATACCTTCGAATGGTTCGCCGAGGAAGGGAAGCGCGCCTACGGCCGGATCATCCCGCCGTCGAACGTCGCCAAGCGCCATCATGCGATCAAGCACCCCGTCGGAGTCGTGGGCACGATCACTCCCTGGAATTTCCCGGCCGCGTTGCTGAGCCGCAAGATCGCCCCGGCCCTGGCGGTGGGTTGCACCGTGGTCAGCCGTCCGGCCGATCAGACGCCGCTCACCGCGATCCACATCTTCGAATGCCTGGTCGACGCCGGTCTACCTCCGGGCGTCGCCAACCTGGTCATCGGCGAGCCGAAGCCGGTCGCCGACGCCTATTTCGAGCACCCGGCCGTCCGCAAGATCAGCTTCACGGGCTCTACCGCGGTCGGCAAGGAGCTGCTCCGCCGGTCGGCCGACCAGGTGAAGCGGCTCAGCCTGGAGCTCGGCGGCCATGCTCCCTTGATCATCTTCCCCGACGCCGACATCCAGCAGGTCGCCCAGGCCGCCGTCATCGGCAAGTTCCGAAACAATGGCCAGGTCTGCATCGCACCGTCGCGTTTCTATATCCACGAGAAGATCGCCAAGGAGTTCACCGAAGTGGCCGTCGAGCTGCGCGCAACCTGAATGTGGGGAACGGGCTCGAGCCGGGCGTCCAGGTCGGCCCGATGATCGAGGCCAGGGCGCTGGACAAGACCTCGGCGCTCGTCGACGACGCCAGAAGCAAGGGGGGGAAGATCCTCACCGGGGGCGGTCGATCGTCGCGGTTCGACAAAGGCTACTGGTTCGAGCCGACCGTGATCCGCGAGGTCAACGGCTCGATGAAGATCATGACCGAGGAGCCGTTCGCACCGGTGATGCCGATCCTGGACTTCTCGAAGCTCGATGACGTGATCGCCGCGGCCAACAACACGCCGTACGGCCTTGCGGCCTACGTGTTTACCAATGATTTGACCGTCGCGACCCGGATGGCCGAAGGTCTGGAGGCGGGGATCATCGGCATCAACGACCCGGTCCCGGCGACTCCCCAATGCCCGTTTGGTGGCATGAAGGAATCGGGGCTCGGTCGCGAGCTCGGCAGCGAGGGCCTCGACGCCTACCTCGAAACCAAGTATGTGTCGATCGGCCTGAGGCAGAGTTGAATCGGATTCTAACCACGGAGACACGGAGACATAGAGAAGACGAATGGCGAATGAAACGGGAGAGTTGTTTCTTGACTCGCCATTCCTCTCCGTGTCTCCGTGTCTCCGTGGTGAAAGGTCTTTAGGACAGGACCGGCAGCGCCATCTTCTTCTGGCGCTGCTTCTCCTTGTCAACGTAGGAGGCCAGCGGGACGGTCTCCTCGTCGAACCGTTCGACTTCCTCGAGTAGGGCCTGGACCATCTCGTCTTCCTTGACGTGGCGGATGGGCACGCCTCGTTTGAAGATGATCCCCTTGCCGGCGCCTGCGGCGATGCCCAGGTCGGCCTCCTTGGCCTCGCCGAAGCCGTTGACCAGGCAGCCGAGGATGCTGATCCGCAGGGGGTTGGTCAGGCTCTTCATCTTGTCCTCGACCTCGGCGACGATCCGCTCGAGATCGATGTCGAGCCGGCCGCAGGTCGGGCAGGCGACGACCTCGGGCTTGGTCACGCGGCGGTCGCAGGCGCGGAGGATGTCGAAACCGGCCGCGATCTCGGGGACCGGGTCGCCCAGCAATGAGACGCGGATGGTGTCGCCGATCCCGCGTAGCACGATGGCGCCGATCCCCGCCGCGCTCTTGAGCGTGCCGTACTCGCGCGAGCCGGCCTCGGTGATCCCGACGTGGGTCGGATAGTCGCTCTTCGCGGCGTACTGCGTGTAGCATTCCACGGCCGTCGGCACGTGGCTGGCCTTGAGGCTGATGATCATCAGGTGATAGCCGACCCGCTCGGCCATCTCGATATAGCGCAAGGCGCTCTCGACCATGGCCTCGGGACAGGGGAAGCCGTACTTGTCGATCAGGTCTTTCTCGAGGCTGCCGGAATTGACCCCGATCCGCATCGGGATCCCTTTGTCCCTCGCCTTGCGGACGACCTCCATGAACCGCTCCTCGCCGCCGATATTGCCGGGGTTGATCCGGATCTTATCGACGGCCGGGCGGCCCGACGGCGTGACCGCGTCGAGGCAGGCCAGGGCCATCCGATAGTCATAGTGGATGTCCGCGATCAGCGGGATGCGGATCCGGTCGCGGATCAACTTGAGGGCCTCGACGTCTTCCTTCTTGGGGACGGTGACGCGGACGATCTCGCAACCGGCCTCTTCCAGGCGGTGGATCTGTTCGAGAGTCGGCTCGACGTCGAAGGTATTGGTCGTCGTCATCGACTGCACCCAGATCGGTTGATCGCCGCCGACGATATGATCGCCGACACCCACTTCGCGCGTCTTGTGCCTCTGGACCGTCGTCGAGTACGCCATCGTTCGTCGTCCTGGGGTTGCGTTGAGTCAACCGATTACGCGAGTTCCACTTGCGTCGATCGCATGAGATCATCGTAATCAAGAACGGTACGAGGGTCAAGGTGAGGGGAGATTGCATCTGAAGGGCAGTTCACGCCCGACGTCGTCTTCGCCTACACGCCGTTTTCTCCGCGATGTATCCTGATACAGAGACGCCTCATGGAATTCGCCGTCGCGTAACGGGAGAATTGCGGCGATGGCACCGATTTGAAGGCGATTCGATTCCATGCGACGCCACGTCCCCTCCTGGCTCAAGCGGCTCCTCGTACCCTGCTGGAATTCGGCCCATCAGTATGGCTGGGTCGCGTACGATTATCTGAACGCCATCGCTCACGGACGGATCGAGTGCTGCGTCGTCTGCGGCCGGTTCCGGCCGATGCTGTATCGCCGTCGCGTGATCCCACGCCGGCTGCGAGAGCTCTGGGGACTCTCGCCGCGACTGGCCGAGGCCCTGGCCCGGAAAGAGTCGAGCGACTGCGCGCATTGTGGCGCGAAACTGCGTTGCCGTCGGATTGCCCAGGTCGTCATGAAGACTTACCCTGTGGCAAGCCCCCCCGCCCCGGCCCGGTCGCTGGCGGAGTGGGTCTCGCATCCGGAAGCCCGGGCTCTCCGCGTCGGAGAGATCAACCGGATCGATGGCATCCACGATCAGCTCGGTCATCTACCACATTTCTCGGGCTCGGATCATCGGCCGGGTGCGGCGCCTGGCGTCGTGATCGATGGCGTCCGATCGGAAGACTTGACCAGGCTCACCTATCCTGACAGGTGCTTCGACCTGGTCCTGACCTCCGAGTCCCTGGAGCACGTGCCCGACCTCACCGCGGCGCTCGGTGAGATCCGCCGGGTGCTGGCACCCGGCGGACGACACATCTTCACGATCCCCCTCCTGCCCCACACGCCCACGACGTTCGCCCGCTCGGTCATGCTATCCGACGGGACGGTCGAGGACCGCGAGCCGCGGATCGCGCATCCCGGGGGTGACTGGGGCTATCCCGTCTTCACCGAGTTCGGCGCCGATCTCCCGGATCTGCTGCGTCGGAACGGATTCGAGGTCGAGGTCTTCTTCGGACCGACTCGCGACGACGACCTGACGCAAGTCTACGTCTGTCGGGTGCCTGGATGAAGACTCCAACCGAAATGAGGCGATCCGATCGAGTCACCGCGCACTCCCCTTGAGCGAAGGAGCCACTCGCGCGATGTCCTCTTCAGTCAATCGATAAATATTAATCGAATGTCCAATCCTGTTGATTGGCGTGAATTCCCGGAAATAGCCATAGGCGTCGATCTGATAGGCATTCCAGACGATCGGCCAGGCTTCGGGGACGGAGTCGAGCGGGGCCGGGTCGTAGAGCCGCCAGGGTAGCCCGTAGAGCAGCGTCGCGCTGACGGCATAGTAGCCGGGTGTCAGTCGCGGGGCCGGTCCGATCAGCCGCGGACTGCTCGGCTGATTCATGGATAGGATCTCGCCTTTTCCCGCCGGCGGAAGGAACCAGCGGAAGGACTCGCCGCGCATCGCGAAGATCGACGGATTGATCTGACCGAAATAGGCAAGCCCGATCGGTTGGCCCGGGATGGTCTCCCGCCACCACCGCTGCAGCCCGACCAGATCCTGTCCCCAATCCAGGTTGCTATCGATCAGCCTCGCCGGATCGCGGTCCGGACCGCCGGACGCCCAGTTGAAGTATGCGAGGTAATCCGGGTGAATCCAGGTCGAGGCCGCGATCGTCAACCCGAGCGAGCCCGCCACCAGCGATCCCATCGCGAACCGCCAGGGTCGCACCAAGCGCAACGACCAGGGGACCACCTTGCCGACCGCGACGAACACATAAGGCGCAATCGGCAAAACGTAGCGCAGCCCGAGGTTGATGTCCGTCAGGAAGCTCATCGAGAACAGGATAACCATCGGGACCGTGCCGAGGGCGATCTCGTCGGCCCAGGCCGCCCGCGACCGCCTCTCCATCGCCAGCACGAAGAGCGACAGGATGACCAGGAGCCAGGTCCCTTCCGGAACCTTGTAGACCAGAGTGAGTAAGTAATAATACCACCATCCCGTCCCGCGAATCTCGCCGTTGAGATAGACGGTATAGGCATCATTCTTCTCATCGCGGCTTTCGGGGACCCGTCGGGCATGCTCGACATGGGTTGCCGGCTGCTGGTTAGCGATCGCCTGTCGATCGTCGCGAACCGCCTTGTTGAAGCGAGTGGGCAATCCATCGGCTTCGAGCTTCTGCTCGTCGAACCCGAGGAGATAATGCTCCGGCAACGGTGCGGGGATGCGACCGAGCCAGGTCCCGCGGAATCGGTTGATCCGGAACTGCCAGGCCGCGTCGACGAGCGGGTTCTGGCTCCGGGGTCGAGGCACTCCCGGTGATACGGCCCGCGTCAGGGGGGACGAGGCGAACTCGAACTGTCCCAGAGGAATCGCCACGCCTTCGAAGAGATAGCCGGCATCGATCGTGGCGATACTCAGGGCAACGATCGCAACCCCCTGAACCAGCCCCCTTCCCAGGACTCGCAGCCACTCGCTCCTCGGCACGGCGAGTCCGAACCGCACCAGCCAGAGGAATGGCCAGACGGCAAAGAGCAGCAGCATGCTGAACTTGGTCAACTGCGCGAGCCCGAGAGCGACTCCCGCGGCGACGGCCCAGCGCCACGTCGGCTTGTGCAAATAACGCCAGAACACATAGGTCGCCCCGACGCCGAATGCGGTCGCGCTCACGTCCGAGGTCACCAGTCGCGCATGGGCCAGGATGTTCGGGCAGAAGACCCAGAGCGACAGGCTCAAGAGCCCGCCCCAGGTCCCATAGAGCCTCCGGGACCATGCGAAGACGAACAGGCCCCCGACGATCGAAAAAAGCGGCATGGGCAGGCGAGCGAGCTGGAACAGTTCGAAATAGCGTGCATAGTTGAGAGACGTGAACCATTGCGAAAACGAGATCGCCGAAGGATCGTTCGATTTCCAGCTCTTCAGAGCATAGAGAGGCTCGGTCTCCGGTTGGGCGAGCACGACCGGAAGCGCGGCGACCAGCTTGAACAGCGGCGGGTTGTGGTGATAGAGGCGGAATGTCCCCTTCTGCCAGTAGGTGATGCCGGCCGGCATGTGCACCACCTCGTCGACCGTCGGATTCTCGAGCATCAGGCTGCGGGCCGCCAGGGCATAGTGGAGGATCAACAGGGCGGCCACGGCCAGGCCCGTCCACACTCGAGCCCGCAACCCGCCCGACACCGGCTCGAGCCGGGTCTCCGACGACTGTGATTCCGCGCTCGCCGCAGTCCGGGATAAATCTGCCGAGGGACTCGAGGATTGCGATTCATCATTGTCGGCCTGCCGTTGAGACGGCATGCGGGGCCTCGTCGATTTTCGTCCCAAGCGCGATCTCCCGGTGGTTCGACTCAGAGCGTGTACGAGAAGGTGGTAGGGTGGGTCGAGCCGCGATCCGTCGCGGCGAGGCCCACCGCGAATGCCGAGGCACTCCGGTGAGCCTCACGCCGCTACGCGGCCCTCGGCGCACCCTACATCCTCTTCTCGTACACCCTTTCAGGACTCGTAGACCAGCGCACCGATCGACCGGAACGAGGCCCGCAGATCCAGGTAAAGCTGACGATAGACGGCATAACCGCGGTCGTAGAACGCTCGGGCCTTGGGATCGAGGCTGGTGGTATCGATCGCTCGGATCGTCGCGTCGCATGCCTCGGGGACCGAGGAGAACCCGCCGGTACCGACCTGGGCCAGGAGCGCGACTCCAAAGGCTGGTCCCTCGGTCGAGTTGAGCGTGTGCACGTCGCAGCCGTAGATATCGGCCTGGATCTGCCGCCAGAGAGGGTTGCGGGCGCCGCCGCCGGAGGCACGCACCTGCTCGATCGTGACCCCCATCTCGCGGATCAGCTCGAGGCTGTCCCGCATGGCGTAGGTGGCCCCTTCGAGAAGGCTTCGGATCATGTGAGCACGCCCGTGACGGACCGTCAGCCCGATCCAGGCGCCCTTGGCATCGGGGTCGAAGTGGGGGCTGCGTTCGCCGGTCAAGTACGGGAGGAAGAACAGCCCCTCGGCGCCCGGGCCGGCGAGCGCGGCCTCATCGGTCAGCAAGAAGTACGGGTCCTCGCCCCGTTCCTTGGACAGGGCGACCTCGGCCTTGCCCAGCTCGTTGCGGAACCACTGGAAGCTCCCGCCCGCCGACAGGACGACGCCCATCACGTGCCAGGCCCCGGGGACCGCATGACAGCCGCGCTGGAGCCGGCCGACGGGATCGAACCCGAGCTCATCGGCGTGCGCGAAGATCACTCCGGAGGTCCCCATCGTCGCCGAGACCACGCCCTGGCGAACGATCCCATTGCCGACGGCCCCGGCCGGCTGGTCTCCGCCTCCGCCGACGACCGGCGTGCCGACCGCCAGCCCGGTCGCTTGCGATCCCAGGTCGCTCACCTTGCCGGAGACCTCCGGGCTCTCGTAGCAAGGCGGAAGGATCGCCGGATCGATCTGAAGCTTGCCCAGCAGCTCGTGGCTCCATCGGCGGTTGGCAACGTCGAGCAGGAGCGTCCCCGACGCGTCGCTCACCTCGGTCGCGTAAGTCCCGGTCAGCCGGTAGCGGACATAGTCCTTGGGCAGCAAGACCTGCTTGACCCGATCCCAGTGCTCGGGCTCATGGCGACGGACCCACAACAGTTTGGGCGCCGTGAATCCGGTCATGGCGCGGTTGCCGACCAGCCGGATCAACGCCTCACGCCCTCCGGCCTTGTCCTCGATCTCCTGGCACTCGGCCGCGGTTCGCTGGTCGTTCCAGAGCAGTGCGGGCCGGATCACCCGGCCGTCCGCGTCGAGGAACACGGAGCCGTGCATCTGGCCGCTCAGCCCGACTCCGGCCACATCCTCGGGCCGGAACTGGCCCGAGGCCAGGACTTGCTTGACCGTCTGGACCGTGGCGTCCCACCAGAATTTCGGGTCCTGCTCGGACCAGCCGGGCCGCGGATGGTCGCAGGGATACTCGAGCGAGGCCGACGCCAGGATCGTCCCCCGCTCGTTGATCGCCAGCGTCTTGGTCCCGGACGTCCCGATATCGATCCCCAGGGTGATGCTCACGACGCGATCTCCCAACGCTCCCCGCACCGCAAGATCCGGGCGGCTACACCTTCGGGAAGGCGGCGCGCCTCGGACGCGAACGCATCGACGGGGATCGTGTTGAATGTAAACATGTCATAGTGATGAGGGACGATGAATCGAGGGCCGACTCGGGCGGCCAGGTCGACGGCCTCGGACGCCGACATGTTCCCCGGGACCCCGCGCGCCGGATCCCGTCCGTTGATCGGCAGGAACAGGACGTCGTAGCGACCGGCGCCGAGCCACCCGGGAAGCTCGTCATAGGCCAGGCTGTCGCCGCTATGATAAAGCCTCAGACCTTCGGACTCGATCACGTACCCGAGATAAAGATGACGCCCGGCCTCGTCGGTGTCGAGTCCCTCGTGGGCCGACGGGATCGCGCGGATGCGGAAACCGGCTCGCTCCAGGGTCTGCCCGGCGTCCAGGCCGATGAGCCGATCGGCCGGCAATCCCAACCCGATCGCGTACTCCCGGATGGACTCGGGCAAGGCGAGGGCCGCACCGGGGGAGGCCGACATCAGGTCGGGCAAGGTGTCGGGATCGAGGTGGTCGGAATGCCTGTGACTCGCCAGGATCAGGTCGATTCCGCGCAGGTCGCACCCCCGGATCGGCGACCGCGTCATCCGGACGTGAGGCCGGTCGGTGGCCTCGTATTTCCGGGTCAGGTGTTCCGAGAGATACACGTCGATCGCGAGGAGGCCCGACCGGGACTTGATGAGGATGCCGCTCTGTCCCAGCCACCAGATGCTCAGCGAACCCGGGGGCGGGATCGTCCGCTCGATCTCCTCGATCAACTCGACGCCTTGACGGATCGGCTCGATCATCGCTTCAACTCGCCGCGGACCAGCCGCACCCCTTCGACCATGGCCTTGGCCTTGGCGAATGCGACATGCCGCGCGGTCTGGGAGAATCCGCAGTCGGGCGTCACCGAGACACGCGACGGATCAACGTATTTCAACACAGTCCGCAGCCGTTCGGCGACCAGCCCCGGGGGCTCGATCCAGGTGTTCTTGACGTCGACCAGCCCGACGGCGACGCCCATCGTCTCGGGCAACTGGCCCATCAGCTCGACCTCGGCCATCTCTCGGCTGGCGAATTCCAGCGCGAGCTGATGGACGGGCGCCCGGCCGATCTGGGGGAAGAGTGGCCGATAAGACCGGTGACCGACGGCGCGGGCGCGGTAGTTCCCGAAACACATATGCATGCTGATGTAGGCGTCCACGCCCTCGACCGTGCGCCCGAGGACGTCGAGGAACGATTCGGACGCGCCGGGATGGCAAGCGAAGCTGGGCTCATCGAGCTGGATGAAATCGACTCCGGCGGCGGCGAGCGACCGGAGCTCGGCGTTGACGATGGGGATCAGGGCCTCGGTCACGGCATCGCGATCGGCGTAGACGGTCGAGCCGTCGATGCATCCCGCGAGCGTGTACGGCCCCGGCACGGGCATCTTGACCGGCGTCGCGGTATATTCTCGGAGCCGGCGGTACTCCGCCACGACGCCGAGCCCGTTCGGGGCGGAGAGCGGGGCGACGCAACGATAACGATCGCGCTGATCGTGTGCCGGCGCACCCCATCGTCGGGCGTTCGGGATCGTCTCGAGGCCGGTGAGGAACTCGTAGAAGCCCAGGTTGAAATCGACGCGCTGCATCTCGCCATCGGTGACGCGGTCGAGCCCGGCTCGAAGCTGGTCGTCGAGGGCCAGGCGGACCGCATCGCGCACGGCCTCCTCGCGATCGGCCGTGCCGAATCGCTCGGGCGTGGCTTTCACGTCGGCGACGAATTTCTCGAACCATCCCGGGAACGACCAGCTCCCGATCACGGTGGCTGGAATCAGTTGCTCGACCATAGTGGACGACCCTCTCCCCCGGCTGAGCGTCCGTCCCCACGCCTTCGGCGACGACCCAACCCACGACCGGCGCGAACCGACCCGGTTTCCACGATCATACCGGTCCGACTCTGTGGCACGGCTTTATTCTGGCGCGATCCAGCGACGATGGGAAGAGAGAGGTTGACGCATGCGAGGAACCCGACAACGCCATTCGGGCACGCGGGTCGGCTCGACCGACGAAAATGTCCATCACAAGATGAATCTTGGGTTGATCGTGCACACATGGCCTCTGCGAATCGTAGGAAAGTGAGATCGGCGGCCGCGACACCCTGATTTCGTCATCAAATTGCAGGAAGGAGCGTTTCGACCATCCCAGACCGATCTTTCCCGATCCCGGTCGTCCTGGACCGATCTTGCGGCAGAGACCGATCCTCGGGTCAGTGGGTCCTGCCGATGACGGTTGTCGGGAAGGGACTGGACGCGTCCGGAACGTGGAGTGCGGCAGGTGACTATGTTATACTGTAACGAACTCGCATGAGATGAAACACAACGTGGGAGCCAATAACCCGGGTCGTAGGGCCGGGTGACGAATGTCCGGCGGCGAGGTTTCGACGACCATTCAGCCAGGTTGCGCCACTCGAGAAGGTACTGCACCTTGGATCTCCTCCGCTATCGGATCAGGGGCCCGGGCTTCCTGCTCGCGGCCCTGTTGATCGCCTTCCCGGCGAGGGCGGTGCAAACCCCCGGTCCATCGCCGCCACCCGGCGGGGAGGCCCGTCGGCCGGGCGATCGCCCGGCCCCCCCCTACTACGTGATCCTCAAGACCCCGGCGGATCTCGACGCGCTCTTGCAAAAGATCCTCCACCCGGACCTGGAAGTCCGGCAGGTCGAACGGCCCTCGCCGGCAAGTGCCGTGACCGGGCTGCCCGATCAGGTCCTGGCTAAGCCTCCCTGGGTGGTCAAAGCCGTTCGGGTCCGGGGGCGGGTCGCCGATGATTTCGCGATGCTCAAGGTCGAGGTCGAAGTCGAGATCGTGGCCAAGGCCGACGGCCCGTACTGGGTGCCGATCCGCCTGGACGATCAGAAGCTGGCCTCGGCCCGCGAGGGGACCCGGGAACTGGCCGTGCGTTCGGCCGGGCGATCCCAGTGGCAAGTCGAGCTGACCGGGCAGGGCCTGCATCGCGTCGAGGTCGACCTCCGGGCGTCGGTGATGGCGAAGCCTTCGCGGAAGGCCCTGTCGCTGGCGATCCCGGAAGCCGCTTCCACATCGATCGACGTGGAGTTCGCACGTCGCGAGTCGGATCTGATCGTCGGCGCCAATGAAATCTTCCCGCAGGCGGACGCCCCCGATGGTAAGGGCACGCGCCTGACGGCCCTCCTCGAACCCCGGTCCCGGATCGACCTGAGCTGGGCCAATGACACGGACGCGGGCCGCCAGGATCGCCCCCTCCTGGCGGCCAAGGGGGAAATGGCAATCGACATCGATTCGGAGCAGTTGTGGATTCGATCGTCGTGGTGGATTCGATGCGTCCGGGGCATGACGAAGACCCTCGAGATCGAGGTTGACGATCAGGACGATGTGACCGACCTCAGGCTCGACGACCAGCAGACGCAGGCCGGCATCGAGGGCGCGCGCGGCGCCGGGCGGCTGACGATCCAGCTCGGAAACCCCCTGCGACCCGACTCCTTGCCGAGGCGGCTGACGATGAAGACGCGCCGCCCTTATTCCAAGGACGCGGGCCGGCGGATCGCATTCAAAGGATTCCATTTCATCAACGCGCGTGAGCAATCGGGCGCGATCAGCGTGACCCAGGGCCCGAACCTGTATATCAGCGCGGCCATGACTCAGTGGATCCGCCGGATCGAGCTAAGCAAGCTGCCGGCCGACCTCCGCGAGCAGCCGTCCACCAGCCTCGCCTTCGAGTTCCTGGATCAACCCTTCTTGCTGCATCTGGACGTCGAGGCCTCGCCCCCCCTGGTCCTCGCTCGGACGCGAACGTCGTTCCGGATCGATCCCGACCAGGCGCGGAGCGACGCGACGATCGATCTCCAATCGGTCCGCGGCCGGCTCTTCGATGTGGAGCTCGACGTCGGGCCCGGGCTTCGGGTCGTCGCCGTGGGACCGAGCGAGATGGTGGAGCGGTGGATCCTGACGGCACGGCCGTCGGCGCGGGACGCCGCGAAGGATCCGGCGGCACAGGTCCTGAAGATCCACCTGAGCTCCCTGGCGCGCGACCAGCCGAAGGTGAGCCTGCGACTGGCGGGATACCAGCGGATCCTCCGCGACGGGCCGGTCAAGCTCGGACTGTTCGCCCCGGATCCCGCGACCTGCGTCGGCGCCGACTACGAGCTGTTCGCCGATCGGAGCCTCTCCCTCGAGCTCGATGACGACTCCGGGCGGGTCACCCGGTCCGCCGATGCCACCTCCCAGCCCGTTGCGACGTCCCCGATCCGTGCGGTGTCCACATCCGTCGATGCCAAGTCACTGCCCAGCCTGGTCCTGTCGGGAAGCGGCGGCGCACTGTCGCTGGCGATCCGAATCGCGAGGCATGCACGCTCCGTCACGCAGCAGACCGTGCTCTCGGCGGACGTCACGCGAAGCTCGGTGGACGTGGTGCAGGAGTCGACCTTCACCGTGCGTCACGGCACCCTCGATTCCCTGAACATCACGGTTCCCGCGGCCATCGCCGATCGCTGGGAACTGCTCGGCCGCGAGGTCAATGAACGAGAGAATCTGGGCGGGGATTCCGATGGTGCCCGGAGATACCGCTTGTTCTTCGATCGTCCGGTACTGGACAAGGTGACGCTCCGCTTCCGTTTTCACCGGCCGATCGGCCCTCAACTCGACGCGGCCGGACTCCGCGAGATGGCGATACCCTGGATCGCCTTCCAGGAGGCGGTCGCGGGTCCGGCCCGGTTGGAGGTCTCGACGTCACCCGGCATCGTCTTCCGGGGGAGCGATCCGGCCTGGATTCTCGCCCTCGATGACGGCCCGTCCAATCGCGGCAGCCAGTCCCTCGCCCAGGCGTTCACCGAAGGCCCGGGCGGTCGGGGCCGTCCGTTCGCCTTCAAAGCGACGGCGCTCGAGCCCGTCGAGTTACCGCCGCTGGTGGTCCCTCGCCTGTTGATCCGGTCGGTCCCGATCGATGAGGTCGCGATCCGGAGCCGGGCCCATTATTGGGTCGAGACCCACGGCCCTGTCTTCTCGGTCGCGATGCCCGAAGGAGCCCGGTGGATCGCCGCCCGCGTCGATGGCCGGACGACCGACCAGGTGGAATTCGACTCGACGCGCGGCGGCTATCGATTGCGATTCCCTCCCGAGGTCGGCTCGCGCCCCGTGCTGGTCGAGCTCGAATACCAGATCAATGGCAAGACCGTGGCCGCGAGCTGCCAGCCTCCGCGCCTCCTGGATGAAGGGATGGTCCTCGAGACGCTCTGGGAGCTGCAGCTCCCCTGGGATCAAGCCCTCGTCGGCGTCCCGCGCGGCTGGTTCGATGAGAATGAATGGTACTGGACGGGGCGGCTCTGGAAGCGACGTGCCTGGAAGGACGGCGTGACGCTGAGCCGTTGGCTCGGCGGCTCGAGCCTCGCATCGGCGGCGGACGAGCCCGCGGAGTCGAGACTCGACGACACGCATCGCTTGCTCTTCAGCCGTCCCGGTCCGCCGATCCCGCTCGCCGTCTTGGCCATCTCCCGCACCTGGATCGTGGTCGCGTGCTCGGGGGTGACGCTGATCCTCGGATTCCTGGCCATCTTCTCCCGCATCCGGTTCCGGACGGCGTGGGCGGTCGTGGCCGTCTTCGCGTTGCTCGCCCTGGGAATCTTGCAGCCGAGCGTGACCCTCATGGTCCTGCAATCGTCATTCATCGGGGCGGCGCTCTCGCTCCTCGGAGTCCTGATTCAGCATCTCCTCGACCGGCCCAAGCCGCCGGCCCTCCCCGCCCGAGATCCGAGCCCGTCGGGGGGGGCGGTCATTATCGGAGAGTCTTCACTCGACCGGCCGGGCACCGTTGGCTCGGACGACTCGACGGCAATCCGCGTCCGCGTCTCGTCGACGATGGATTACGTCCCGACGCCGATCAACGGGCCCGGGCCCGTGCCCGAGGAGTCCGCGAGGAGCTCGACGATGGGGCGGACCTGAGCCGGCCGTTCACCTCGTCCGTCGTCCACGTCCGGATGAATCGCACAGGAATCCCGATCAACCATGATTCCGATCCCTTCGACTCCCCCCACGGACAGGCCCCCGCTCCCGCGATCGTCGGGACCCGGCTGGTTTGCGGGCCGAGTCCATCTCCTGTTGGCGGCGGCGGCGACCCTCGTCCTCTTGGCGGCGGGGGATCCCCGGATCGTCCGCATCGAGGTTCCGTCCGCGGACATCTCCAAGTGGTTCCCACCGGGAACCGAGCTGAGGATCCTGTCGAGCCAGGAGTTCGACACGCTGGTCGAAGCCGCGGAACGGGGAAGGGCCGCCCGACGGCCGATCGCGACGCCTCGACTGATCCGCGCTCGCCATCGCGCCCGGTGGGCGCCCGGGTTGCTGACCGGTCGGACCGAGCTGGTCATCGGTGCATTGACCGCGGGGCCGTCGGAGCTCTCGCTGGAACCCTGGACGCCGACGATCGTCTCCGCCCCGAAACCCGCGACGATCCTCGGCGCGAGGGACTCCGGCACCGCGGTGGTGCGGGTCGAGCCGTCTCCCGGCGACCAGACCCTCACGCTCGAGTGGGAACTCCGGTCGCGCCCGCATTCTCGGGGACAGGGCTTCACGCTCGGCCTCCCCGGCGACCAGACGACGGTCCTGGAGCTCGACCTCCCCAAAGGGTGGATCGTCTCGAGCCGGCGCGGCATCCGACAGAGCGCGGGCAACAACCCGGATCCGACGCGGACGCTCTGGGAGATCGACGGTGAATCGGGCCGCTTCAACGTCGATGTGCGCGACCCGAAAGCGGATGTCGAATCATCGATCCCCCAATCGGGTGCCTGGGTCAGCGGCTCGACGGAGATCGACCTCCGCCCCACGACCGGACGCGACGGCACGCTGGTCAACTGGGTCACGGGATGGCGGCTGGAGCTGGATCCCGGCCATCCCCGGCAATTGGAAGCCTCGCTCGACCAGGGCCTGGAGCTGATCGACGTGCGCGGCCCCGCGGTCCGCGGTTATCGGACCGAACGGCAGGAGTCGGCGACTCGCGTGACGGTGGTCCTGGACGGGGAATCGCAGGCGACCGCGCTCGAATTCCTGGCCCACGCTCGCATACCCTCGGTCGGGACCTGGCGCATCCCGGCGATGCGCCCCGTTGACGCCACATGGACGCGGGGCCGGACCACGGTCATCTTGGACGAGCTCCACGTGGTCCGCGAGTTCCGCGAGCAGGCGGGCCGACTCGTCGCGCCCGGTCGGGGCGAGGCACTCGGCCCCAATCGATTGACCTTCGAGGCGGAGTCGCCGCGATCGGTCGCGGATCTGGAATTCCTCGGGCCGCGGGCCGACCTGTCCTGTGCGACGCGCGGGCAGCTCGTCATCTCGAAGGCCGCGACCCGGTTGGATTGCCGCCTCGACTGGGCCCTCCATCGCGGCTCGGCACCCGAGCTGGAAGTTGACTTGAGCCCGGCATGGCTCCCCGAGCAGGTCCAGATCGAGGGGCTGGACGATTCGTTGGCGTGGCATACGTCGGCCCTCGCATCCGGCGCCACGAGGCTCCGCGTCATGCTTCCCGCCGCGGTGCAGGCCCGAAAGCAATGGACGCTCATCGTCCGGGCGAGCTCGAGCGTATCCGGAGGCCGAGGCCCCATGGAGTTGCCGCGCGTCCGTGCGGTCGGGGCCTCGATCGTCGATGAGGCCTGGCTGGCCTGGGTCGACGACGGGACGACGGTCCGACCGACGCGGGCCCGCGGGCTGGCATGGATCGAGCCGGGAGAGGTCTCCGGCCTCCCGGCGCCGGCTGCCCTCGCCAACCTCCGCCAGGCCATGGCCTGGCGATGGACATCCGAAGACGCCGAGGCCCGGCTCGACCGGGAACGCATCGGGCGAGTTCCCATGGCATCGAGTCGCGCCCGGGCGAGGATCAGCCCCGACGGTCGCTCGCTCTCCATCGAGGGGACGCTCCTGCTCAGCACGGGTGCCGAGCCGGTCGCCTCCTTCCCGCTCTGGATCGATCAGCCCGGCGATGCGCTCGCCTCCTGGAAATTCCGGGACGAGTCCGGTGACGTGCTGACCTCGCGGCCAATCGAAGCCTCGGCTCTCTCGCGGCTCGGGTTTCCGACCGGCGGCTCGGCACGCCGCCTCATGGTCGACATGCCGGGCGAGGCGGAGAAAGCCGTCCACTTCCGGGCGGACCTGCCGTGGACGGCCCAGGCTTCCATCCCGCTGCTCTCGGTCCCCGGCGAGTGGTTTCGGGGCGGTACGATCCTGGTCGAAACGCCGGCCGGGATGCGTTCTCGGGCCGAGCCCACGGGACTCGCCCGCCTCAACCCCTCCGTCCTCGCCCCGCCGAGGGCTGGCCCGGGCGCGGAAGACCCGGGAGGGACGAGGGATCGCTCGGCGTCGAAAGACCGGGTCGTCCACGCCTTCGCCTACAACGAGCCGGGCGGGAAGCTGGAGCTCTTCACCGAGCCCATGCTGCCGTCGCCCGCGCTAGGGATCGTCCGCGAGGCCGTCTTGACGACCTCGCTCGACTCCCGGGGACGGTCCCTCAATCGACTCCGCCTGCGCGTTCACCTGGATATGTCCCAGGCGCTCGAGATGGCCATGCCCGATCGGTCCACCCTGGTCCGCGTCCGTTGCGACGGGGCCGAGGTCGTCCCCATCCGGTCGGGGTACCGCCTCGCCCTGCCGACGCCCGGGCCGTTGCGAGGCGCGCGCGCGAGCACGATCCTCATCGACTATGCCGTCGACGGCCCGAGCATGACCGACGGCTCCGTGCTCCGTCCCGAACTCCCTCAGTTCGACCTGCCGTGCCTCTCGTTCATCTGGGAGATCGCGGCCCCTTCGGGCTGGAAGGCGACGGACTGCGGGGCCGGCCTGATCGCCAATGACCGCGACGATCCGGCGGACTGGCCATGCGGGGCGCTCGGGATGTGGAGTCCGGCCTGGAACTCCCTCCGCGGTAGGGCCGCGCCCACGGCCGAGAGTCGGCTTGGCACGCTCGATGGTCTGCTCTCCCTGGCGAACTCGGATGAATTGACGTTCGCGGAGTGGTTCACCCGCTGGGATTCCGGCTCATTGCCGATCGTGATCGACCGCCTGGCGATCGGCTCGGCCGGTCTCGGCCCGAAGACGCCGTGCGTCCTCGGACGCACCAAATCGGATCGCCGAGGAATCTCGCAGGCGACGCTCCATCAGCACGGACTCGCGCTGGTCTCGTTCCAAGATGCCCTGCTGATCACGACCGAATCCCAGGCGGCGGAATTCGACCAGCCGGGCCGCTGGCGGGGCGCGCTCGCCGAGACGATCGCCTGGGGCTCCGACCGGACCGACCGCTTCGAGACCCCGGCCCGATGGAGGGGGGAGGAATCGACTCGGTCGCTGTCGGCTTCCGCCGATGAGTCCGCCGAACGGATGAAGCCGCCGCCGGGCTGGTCGATCTGGAGGTTCTCCGCAGCGGGCTGGCCATCCAGCAATAGCCTCGTCCATCTGGTCGACGTCCGACGTCGCATCCTGACGGGTTGGGGCATCGCTGCCTTGCTCGGGCTGGCATGGCTGGTCGCCGGGACCCGAATCCCCCGCGGGAGACTCCTGGTCCCCGCCGTCGCGGCGTCCGCATCACTGATCCTGCACGCGCTCCTGCCGTCGCGATTCGCCGGCGCCACCGCCGCCGGCTTCGCGATCGGCCTGGGGATTCTGATCGTCGAGCTGGCCCCGAGAATCTGGCGATCGCGCGGGCGCAACCGCGCGGCCGTGCGTGACGAGAGCTCGCTCAAGCGACGAGCCGTCCGACCCGGAATCGCCGTATCGTCGGTCCTGTTGATCGCCGGGGCGATCGGCTCGCTGCGCGGGGAGACGACGGAAGGCGAGTCGCCGATCCTGGCACTCTTCCCCTACGAGGGGACCTTCGATCCGGCCCGCCCCTCGGATCGGGTGGTGCTCCGGTTGCAGGATTTCCATCGCCTCGCCCGGCCGGGGGTCGATGGGCCCAACCCGTCGTCGACAGTCACCGCCGTATCGGCACTCCACCGCGTCGAGAGGGTCTCCGCGCAAGCGATCGACGTGGAGAGCCGGTTCGAGCTGGTGGCGGACGGCCGGGCGCCTTTCTCGTGGGAGGTACCCGTCTCCTTCGCCCGCGACATCACCGCCACCCTGGACGGAAAGTCGTGCCCGATCGCGATCCAGCCCGGGGGAATCCGGGCGCAGGTCGTGATACCGGATGCCGGTAAACACGCCCTGGCCATCCGACGTTCGGCCGCGACGGTGGCCGACGAGACCGGCGCGGAGTCGCTCAGCCTTCCCATCAACCCCATGCCGACCGCCCGGGTGGTCGTGGAACCTCCTCGCGACGGCATCGCACAAGGCGAACTTGTGGCTCGCGGCCTCGTCGAGCGCAAGCCCGATGGGACCCTGTCCGGCCGGCTGGGCCCTGCCGACCGGATCGTCATCCAGTGGGCGAAGCCCGGTCCGACCGCTGCCCCCGGGGCTGCGGGGACCGTCGACGGCCTCCTCCTCTGGGACGTGTACCCGGCCGGGGATCGCCTCCGCGCGCGATTCACCTACCATCAACCCCGGGAATCTTCCGCCATCCGCCTGGCGCACGACTCCGGTTTGATCCTCCGCTCCGTGCAGGCTCCCGGGCGTTCCGAGGTCTTCTTCGAGGACTCCCGGGACGGCCAATGGCTCCTGAGCATCGATCCGCCGCTGGCGCCCGGTGCCACCCTCGTCATCGATTGCTGGCGTCCCGTCGACGTCGGACGCCCGGGCCTCGCGGGAGCTTCGGCCGTCGGGCCGGGACGCACGGGGGAAGTGGTCCGCAATCTCCCTCGAATCCAGCCGGTCGGCGTCGGACGGTTCACCGGCGCCCTGGGGATGCGGAGGCCCGGAGATTGGACCGGCCGGCTCGATCCATCGCCCGATGTCGATCCGATCAACGACGAGTCATTCGTCCGGGCGTGGGGGAATCTCCCCGACGAGCCGCTTACGCTCGGCGGGACCCGGCGCTTCTCGCGCGAGCCCTCCGCGACGCTTCGCACCGGCTCGACTCCGAGCCGGGTCCAGGTCCGACCGATCGTGCAGGTCCGGATCGAATCCGGCAAGCTGGCCATGACCATCGACGCCGATCTGATCGAGCTCTCCGGCCATTTCCCGCTCACCGAGGCGGAGTTGCCCGAGGGCCTCCAGATCACCCAGGTCTCGGGCGATGGCCTGATCGACTGGACGATCTCGGCCGACCATCGCCTGCACATGATCTGGCAACGGCCCGGCTCCGCCGCGCGTCGGCACGTCCGGATCGCGGGTTGGATCGCCTTGCGCGAAGATCCGCTCAAGATCGGGGCGGTGCAGCACCGCGTCCCGATCCCCTGGGTCACATGGACCGGCGCGGAGACGGCCATGGCCACGCTGGTCCTCTCGTCGGATGTGAGGCCGAAGCTGATCGGGTCCGTGGGCCTGGCATCCCTGCCGCCGCCCCTCATCCCCGTGCCGGCCGCCGGCGGTCCGGCGGCCGCGTCCTATTCCACGTCGTATCAGGTCCTGGATCCGAACCGGCTCGGCGAGATCCAGTGGGAGCCGTCGCCGCCGCGCGTCGCCGTCGCCATCGAGAGCCAGATGACGCTCTACCCCGACTCCGCACAATGGGTGGCCGTGGTGCGCTACGAGGTCAGTCGAGGTGCCCTCGGCTCGATTCACTTCAAGATGCCGGCGGCCTGGGCGGCGAGGGCGAAGATGTATCCGCTGGGGGATGACTTCCAGTCGACGTCCGAGATCCGGGGACCTTCGGCGTTCTGGATGATCGCTCCGAGACGCCCCCTCTGGGGCTCTCATCGCTTCGTGATTCGCTCGACGATCCCGCTCGGGGCCGACCGCGAGATCGTCTATCCCGAGTTGGTGCCCCAGGGGAATGGGGCCTTCCTCGCCTATCTCGGCCTCGTCAATGCGACCGGCCACACGCTGACCTCCGAGGGCTCGACGGGCCTGCAATCGATCGCCTACGCCGGCCACTTCCAGGATAAGGAATTCTCCCGCGATGCCGGCACGCCCGACCGCGCCTTCCGGGTCGTCAACGAGACCTGGGCCTTGCGGGTCCAGTTGCCGCGAGGGAATCCCGATCCGGTCGCGTCCCAGGACGACGCCGCACGGGTTTCGCTGGCGGACCTCATGCTCGCCGTCTCCCCCGATCGCTCGACGATCGGCCGTGCGATTTACGAGACCATCCCGGATAGCGGCCACCTCTTGACGTTCGACCTGCCCGCCGGGAGCACGATCCTGTGGGCGGGCATCGACTCCAACCCCACCACCCCCCTCAAATCGGGCCGGACGGGATGGTCCATCGTGCTGGAAGGCCGCCGCGAGGAGCGGGTCTGCGTGATCTGGAAGGCCGGGCCCCCCCCATCCGCGGCATCCCGGCCCGCAAGCTGGCCGATCGCCCTGCCCAGGGCGGGTATCGGGCCGTCCAGGTCCCTCCTGACCGTGTTCACGACGCCCGGAGTGTCGGTCCAGGGAATCCCCGCGGGCTTCGAGATGGCGACGACGGAGCGGCTCGAGATGGCCCGCGCCGACGGGATCGCCCAGTCCATTCGAGGCATCCTCGCGCAGCTCGACCGAAGTTCCGGGCGCGATCACGAGCGGCTGGTGTCGCTCCTCATCAACCACGAGCTCACCCTGCGAAGTGCCGAGCGCGGCGCCCGATGGGGCGATCCCGCCGGGGAACGGCCGTCGGCCGACCCGGCCCTGGGACGGATCCCCAACGCTCGCAGTGCGATCGCCGATGCGATGACCTCGGCGGGGCTACCCGACGATCAGGCAACGGCGGAGAGCTACCTGGGAAGTTCGATCGCCGCGGTCAAACGCACGCCGGCCAGCATCCCCGAGCCGAGTGCCCCGGGCCGCATCCGAGCCTTCGGCCGGCCCACCGCGATGACCGGATTCGTCAAGGGGATCGACGACTCTTCCCCTCCGGCCTCATTGACCCTTCGTGATGGCGTCTCGGCCGTGTCTCTCGATCCGATGACCGAAGGAATAGGGATCACCCTGCTCCTGGTGTTGGGCGCCACCCTCCTGGCGACGATCGGGGCCGGCTATCGCTCGATCGGGGCCGCGTCGATGGCCATGGTGCTCGGCGCCGCGGCGTATACCGGCGGGCCGACCCTCCTGGCGGGCGGATTGGGCCTCGCCGCCCTGGCGTGGCGGAAGGGCCGCTCGACGATGGCGCCGGGGATCGTGCCGATGCCTTGAGCCCGATCCCTGTCGGCCGGGCTACTCGCATGGACCACGCCTCGCGAGAACCCACCGTCGGAAGGTCGGCTATCCCCGTGCCGGACGAAGGAATCCCCCGACCGGGGTGACACGCCACGTTGCTGAGACTTCCCCGCCCCACATCCCATTTAAGCCGATCATCTCGTTCCGAGTGGGCGTAGGCGTCCGAGTGAGACCCGAAATCGTAGGAAAAGGTGCGATAGATGCTTGACCTGGCCGTAAACTTCGCTTCTAATTCCTGTACAGCGGTCAGGACGCCCAGGCTTAATCGCAGCTTTCGTCTTGATCCACGTTATTTCATGTCTGGGCAAGTTCCTTGCGGCCACCGGGGGCGCCGCCCGACACGATCTCGATTTTCACCCGGGCGGCCTGATTCGCCCTTTGAGTCGGGCTGACACAGATCGAAGTCCGGATGCGAGCCGGCGATCCCGCGGCGGTTCGCTGGGCTTCGAGGCATCTCCGTGGCGGTGGAACGGGGCTGTAAGACGTCTGTGGCGGGTCGGTCATTTGCAAATCCTTCATTTCCCCGGCCGGACCACTTGTTTCTCGGACAAGAGGTAAGTATGGCGTCGCGAATAGCGAGGGCGGTCGGCCTGGCGATGGTCCTGTCGTGCTTGCCGGCCCTCCCTTCCAAGGCCCAAGACTGCCGCGACGATGATGCTCGTGTGGACATCTCGCCCGCGCCACCGAAGGGGACCGGTCCGGCTGGCTCCTTCCCGGCGACGACGAGCAGCATGTCGCTCGCGGCGACGTTCCCGAGGGCGGCGATCGCCAAACAGCTCGAGAATGCGATACCCAGATCCTTCCACTTCGACGTCAACAGCCGCGGCGCGAGGGCCTTCGGCACACCGTCCAGAGGGCCGATCACGGTATCGATCGACCCGGTAAACAAGCGGGTCTCGGCGTCCACGCCGGTCTCGGGGCGGGTGCAGGTCGAGAAGCGCGTCATCATTGACCTCCCATTGATCGGTAGGATCAACAGGGTGGCTTCAGTGGGCATCGACGTGTCGGGTGTCATCACGGCCTCGCTGTCGCCCGTGATCGGCCCGAAATGGGAGGTAAACCCGCGCCTCGCCCTGTCGGCGAAGGTCAACCGCGCCGTCGCGAAGACGTTCCTCGGGGATATCGACGTCACCGGACATGTACAGGGGTCGGTCGGCGGCGCGGTGAACGGCGTCAAGGGGTCGGTCAACGCGAAATTAAGGGAGGCGATGGACCTCCGGAGGCGGTGCGAGCGGCTCTGGAATGAGATGAACACCGTTCGCAAGTTGAGCGACGACCCGCCGACGTGGCTGCGGATCACGCCGCGGAGGGCCACGTTCGGGCAGTTCCGGTACACGGCCGATTCGATCGAGTCCGGGCTCTCGTTGGACCTGGAGGCGCGTGCGTTCGTCCAGGACGAGGCGCCGGCCGTCTTGAAGGCGCCCTTCAGGGACCTGATCGTTGGCGAGAAACCGGGGGACGAGTTCTCGCTGTCGCTGCCCATCGAGATCCCTCATTCCGTGGTCAGTCGGCAGCTCAAGTCCCAGTTGATGAGGGGCCCGATCGACCTGCCGGGCGATGTCTCCGTCGTGATTACCGACGCGTCCGCCCATTCCTTCGGCGACGGCCTGCTGCTGACGCTCGACTTCAGCGCGAGGCAGGGTCCCTCGAAGTCGGCCTCGGGACGACTGTACGTCCGGGGCGTACCGACGCTGGATGTCGCCGCAGACGAGGTGCGCCTCGGCAAGCTCGCGCTCACCGCGGAGACCCGGGACGCCCTGGATGAGAACGCGGGCTGGCTCGCTCGCGCGGACCTCCCCGGCTCCCTCTCGCAGGCCGTCGCGATCAAACTGAGAGGGGCATTGAGCCGGGTCAGAGAGAAGGCGACCGAGCAACTCGATTCGCTCAGGACGCGATTCCCCCGGGAGTTCGCGGTCAAGATGTCGATGACGGATCTTCATGTAGTCACGCTGGCCTTCGACGGCGACCGGACGTTCGCGGTCGCCGTGGCCCGGGGCAGGATGTCCGCTGTGCTCAGGCCGTGAGGTCCGCGCAGGGGCCGCCCGATCATCGTCCGATGGGGATGGCTCGGCCCCGCACCGCCGGCATGGGGACGTCTGGTCATGCGATTTCGATGGGAGGAAGATGAGTCATGCGGATTTCCCGGTTGGTGCCGTCCCGCCGCACGACGAACTGGTCGTGCTGGGTCTTCGTGGGCTGGGCGACGTTGTGCGGCTCCGCGGTCCGGGCGGGGGACACGCCGCTGCCAGAGGACAGGAAGACCCTCCTGCGGAATGTGCTCCGCCGCGAGTTGGTCAAGTCGCTTGCGACGTTCGAGCCCAAGGGCGAGGAGTCCAAGTCGGAGAAGATCGCCTTCGTGACGATCGGGTACAAGGTGGAGGCGAAGGCCAAGTTCCCCGATCCCGAGCGCAACCTCGAGCTGAAGGTGGTGTCGCTCGCGGCGCGGGACGAGAAGACGATCGTGGGCCGCGTCTCGGCCTCGAGCAAGGCGGAGGGGCACTTGAAGGGCAAGGTGGACCCGATCGAGGCGACGGTCAACTTCGACGCGACGGCCGTGATCGAGCGCGTCAACTTCGAGGTCGTGTGGGATGTGGAGAAGGAGACGGGCGCCCTGGTCTATCACCCCAAGTGTACCGACCTGAAGACGGAGGTGAAGGACGTCCACGTCCACGGCGACCTGGCGAAGATCTTCGGAGTGCTCAACGACCTGGCGGAGAAGGCGGCGAAGTCCTGGCTCGACCAGAACAAGGACAAGTTCATGGGCGAGATCAATGGGGCCCTCGACAAGGCGTTCCGCGACGGGAAGCTGCGCGTGTCCCCCCAGGAGCTGTCGAAGCCCTCGCCCGCCGATGCCAAGGGGGGCGCGAGATGAGGCGGCCGGTACGGACGGGATCGTGCCTGCTCGCCTGGATCGCGGTGGCGGCGGCCGGGGCCGCCGCCGGGCCCGGGCCGGCGAGTGCCCAGGGATTTGACGTCCCCGCGCTGCTGAGGCGCGCCGAGATGAGGGTGTTCGAGCTCAAGGTCACCCGGAATGGCGGAGTGCTCCAATCGGCGGGCAGCGCGGTGGCCTTGTCGAAGTCGCCGACGGCCGCGGATGGGACCGTCGTGGCCATCTTCGCCACGGCCTATCACGTCATGGAGTCCGCAGAGTCTTTCGAGATCGCCAATCATGCGGGAAAACCCGTCGCGCGGTCCGGCCCCGGGACCCGCTGCTTCGCGTTCCGGACGAAGGACGTCGCGTTCATCCGTGTGGCACTCGAGCCCAATGCCGCCGGGCTCGTCGAGGAAATGCCCACGAAGGCCTCCCTGCCGAGCCCGGTGCAATCCGGTCCCTCGG
This sequence comes from uncultured Planctomycetota bacterium, assembly GCA_963743925.1. Taxonomy (GTDB): domain Bacteria; phylum Planctomycetota; class Planctomycetia; order Isosphaerales; family Isosphaeraceae; genus CAVZRC01. Next base: position 267,695 of record CAVURY010000002.1, read on the forward strand.
CCGAGCACGTCGGCGGCCTCGCCTTCGGCTTCTCCCGGGAGCGCACCCTGCCCATCGACTACAGCCAGATCGAGCTCCTCGGGCCCGCTGGCGCGGATCGGCTCGAGCTGATCCGGTCGGCGGCGGGGTTCCGCCCGGGGCAGAATGAGGAGGCCCCGAGCAATATGACCTTCCGGCTTGCGAGCCGGGATCCCACCTGGAGCGGCATGAGCGGGGGCCTGGTCGTCGACCGGGAGTTCCACTTCGCGGGCCTGGTGTTCGGGCGCCAGCTCGATCGCTACAACATCATCATCCCGGCGGACGTCGTCGCCGCCGCCCTGGGGGCCGCCGGCGACCCGGCCCGATGGGCCGAGTTCGGGACGGATTCGTTCCGGGGGATGAGCCCTTTCCGGGGCACCGGCGACGCCCGCGACGACGAGCCGATCGTCGATCGCCGCGAGTGGGGGACCATCGACGGCCTGATCGAGCTGATCGGGGAAGATCCCACCCTGGCGATCGCCCAGTTCCAGGAGATCACGGTCAATCCCCCGGACACCGGCAAGAACTCCGAAGTCGCGGTGGTGGTCAGGGACGACTGCTTCAAGGGGGGGCGCAAGCAATCGATCGAGATGTCGCTCGACGGGGGCCCGCCCGTCGCACTCCGTCTGAACGCCTCCTTCCGCATCCCGCTGGACCGGGACGGGGAGGCCTTGCTGCTGGTCAAGAAGACCAGCGGCGACATCAACGACTTCGAGATCGGGCGGTTCCTGGCGCCGAGCATCGTCAACCTGAGCTTCCAGCAGAACAATCACGAGTTCCTGCGCGTGATCCGCTCGCTGCCCCAGGCCGTCCAGGCTTACCCGCTGTTCGTCGCCGTCCGGCGGTCGCCCCCCAGGGAGCCCAAGCCCGTGGCGGACCGCCCCGCCAACGCGCGGGTCGCGATCCGGATCGATTACGCCCAGGGCCTCCTCAATCAGGCGCCGTTCCGGCTCGGCCTGAAGGAAGGGGCGGGGAAGAGTCACTTCGAAGGGACGTACCGCCTCGACCCGGCGAACGGCTGGGAGCTCGAATACGGATCGGGCCAGCAGCTAAGGATCCGGGCCGCGGGGTCCGTCTGCGTGGCGGACGCGCGTCACGAGGAGGTCGGGCTGGTCCTCAATCCAGACCAGTTGAACAAGCGGTATCCGATCGCGGTCCGGGGTCGCGTCCAATTCCCTTCCGAGTTCGGGAACTTCTTCATCTCGGCCCGGGCCACGGGGACGTCGGGGACGTTTCCCCTGCGGGTGAAGCTGTCGAACGCCTTGGAGGCGGACCTGGGCGGCGTGCTGCGGTACCTGTTCACGACCTACCTGAATAACCGGCTCCTGTTCCAGGGGGCGCCGCGGATGACCGAGAAGGGCACCGTCGGCCGGTTCCTCGGCGAGCTCGGCCTGGCCGCGCCGCAGGGGTGGAAGCCCCTGGACCCGAGGCAGGTCGTCTTGGTCCGGACCGCCGGCGGGCATACCTGGTTGATCGCCACCGTCCGGATCGATCGGCCGAGGGAGGGCGATCGGGCGGACGACGGCGCCGCGCTTCCCGAGCTGCTGATCCCGCCCGTCAACGGGGAGGGCGCGGTCTTCGATATCACGGCGTTCGGGATCCCCGGGGAGACGGTGGCACGGTTCCCCGGGCTCAAGCTCGAGAACCCGCTGGCCTTGCAGGGGTTGACCTCGGCTCGCGTCGATCGGCTCCGCCTGTGGTTCACGCCGCCGGATCCGGCCGACGCCAACGGCTGGCTCGAACCCCTCGCCGAGCCGATCCCGATCCGGCTCGACGATACGGAGAAGCTCTCGCGACGGATCCGCGAGGCGTTCGCCCGGTCGGCGCTCCGCGGCCGCTCGACCCTCTCGGTGGCCCTGGTCCCCGAGTCGGCCCCGGCGGCGTTGGCGCGGGCGGTCGGGCACGGGGCGCTCCCCCTGGAGGCGGCCGGCCGCGGCGCGATCGACCTCGTCGCGACGAACGGCCCCGAGAACTATCGCGCGACGGCCGGGCTGCGCGGCGGGCCCTGCGCCTTCCGGACGCCGGCCGGCCAGGCGGTCGATCTCGGCAACGGGGCGAGCCTGCTGGGCGCGACGCTACGCGCCGACAAGCTGGACCTGAACGGCCGGGGCGATCGCAACGAGCTGATCGGCGCCTGCGCCGCGGAGCTCCACGCCGCGAAGCTGGTCGTGGGCGAAATCACGATGGACGACATCACCGCGAGGGTCAACGTCTCGGTCGACACGCGGAGAGGAGGAGAGATCATCTCGGGGAAGATCCGGCTGCTGCGAGGCTGGTTGTCGAGCCCCCTGGGGAAGATCGAAGTGAAGGAATCGCGGGACCTCCGATTCGGCTTCGATCGGCGGCTGACGCTTGTGTACGACAAGGCGGAATTCACTCGGTTCGCGGTCGAGGTTCTGACCGGTGTCCCCAGCGGAGGAAATCGATGAACGGACGAATCGTGTCCCCGGTGGTCGTTCTACTCTTCGTCTCGGCGACCCGGACATTCGCGGGCGGCGCGGGCCAGGCGGCCCAAGCGCCGCCGCCGGCCGTCGGCATGTTCCGCGGCGCCACGCCGATCGAGGGGCGCGTCTTCGACGCCCGGATGGCCATCCGCACCCTTCGATACGCCATGCTCGGGGGCCGCGCGATCATCGAGGGAGACATCGACCTCGGGACGCCGGACACGAGGGCGAGATCGTCCCTGGCGATGGCCTCGCGGTTCGCGAGGCAAGTCATGGGCGGTGGCGCCATCTTCGATCGGCTCGGGCCGGGCGACCGGGCGCAGCTCGAGGAACTCGCGAAGCTCCAGGTGGACCGCCTCACGTTCCGGGATGCCGATGAGCGCGACAACCGGGTCAATCAGGCCATCGATCTCTTCGAACGGCTCGTCCCGATGAACGCGCCCGCGGACGTGCAGGGCCAGTCGGCCATCATCCTCAACACCCGGGCCGACGATTATCGCTGGCCGGGCGGCATCATCCCTTACGAGATCGCCCAGGACTGCCCCCATCCCCAGATGATCGAAGAAGCCATCAAGCACTGGCACGACCGTACGGACCGGATCCGCCTGGTCAGGATCGGCGATCCGGACCGTCCGAGATACTCGAACTGGGTCCGGTTCATCCGCGACCAGGGCTGCTACTCGACCGTCGGCCGGCTCCCCGTCCCCGGGCCGCAGGACATCGGCCTGGAGGACGGGTGCGGGGTCCCACAGGTCATCCACGAGATCGGCCACGCCGTCGGGCTGTTCCACGAGCAGAGCCGCAACGACCGCGATCGGTTTATCCGCGTCGTCGCACAAAACGTACAAATGGGCCTGCTATACAATTTCGACAAGATCGGCCTGCGGGGCGGAGATATCGGACCCTTCGACTTCGACTCGATCATGCTCTATCCGCCGCAGGCCTTCAGCGGGACTGGCGGACCGACCGTCGAATCCGTCGGGAATCCGAACGACACGACGTTCGGGATCAAGACGCCGGGCGTGGGTGGTCGCACCGAGGGGCTAAGCAAGGGGGACATTGACGGGATAATCGCGATGTATCCGAACAAGGCCGCCGACCCCGGGGCGACGGCCCAGGCCGCTGACACCGCCATTCCCGAAGCCTTGAGGGTCCGCCTCCGAGACGCCCTCCGCCGCGAACTGGTCCGGGAGCTGGCAAGGCTCGTGCTCAAGGGCGAGGAGTCCAAGTCGGAAAAGGTGGCTTTCGTCACGATCCCATTCAAGGTGCAGGCGGAGGCCAGGTTCCCCGACCCGGAGCGTAACCTCGACTTCAAGGTGCTTTCGCTGATTCGGCGCGGCGAGAATATGATCTCGGGCCGTGTCGCGGCCTCGAGCAAGATCGCGGGGCGCCTCAGCGCGAAGGCAGACGTGGTCACGGTGGCGACCGAGTTCGACGCGACCGCCGTGATCGAGCATATCGACTTCGAAGTCCTGTGGGACACGGATCGGACGACGGGCGAACTCGTCTATCACCCGAGGATTACCGACCTCAAGATGGAGGTAAAGGATGTCCGCACCCACGGCGATCTCGCGAGGACCTTCGGGACGATCAGCGATCTGGCCGCGAAGGCCGCGACGACCTGGCTCGACCAGAATCGGGGCCAATTCATCGCGGAGACGAACCGGTCGCTGGCCACGGCGTTCCAAGAAGGAAGACTCCGCGTATCACCGAAAATAGTCGCCCGGGAGCTCGGAGCGGAGGAGGCCGCGGCGGTCCTCGATCTCCCGCGCGCCTACCTGGACAGGCTCAGGGGCGTCGGGCCCCTTGCCGCCCCGGGCGCGGGGGGCTTCGAGGCGCCCGGCGCCCCGAAGGAGAGGCTCAATGAGGCGGGGCTTGACGCGTTCGTGGAACAGTTCGGGCGTCTGGGGAACGACATGCCGACGTTCCAGGTCGCCCCGGGCGAATACTTCGTCCTGATCCCACTGGGCGAGCTGGAGAAGCAACCGGCCGGCGATCGGGCCGCCTCGCGCGAGGCGAACCGGGCGTTCGCACCCGCGGCGGCCAAGGCCGCGGGGGGCGGGCCGCCGGACGTGGTCAACCACCGACCCCAGCAGACCCCGGTGCGCAACCAGGGGCACCGCGGGACCTGCGTGGCCTTCGCGGCCTGCGCCGAGCTGGAGGCGATCCTGCGACGATCCGATCCAGGGGTGAGCCGCGACCTCTGCGAGAATCTCGCCTATTACTGGTTCATGAAGGAGGAGCAGGGCGAGCCGTGCAAGGACCCCGGGCTGGCGACGTTCAAGGCGGCGGGTTACCTTCAGAAGCATCTGGTCGGCGACGATCGGGATTGGCCCTATGTCGGCACGGACCCCGCCGACCTCGCGGCGACCGGCGATTGTGACCGGATCAACAACCTACCCGCGGCATTCCAGAGCAGGGACGGGGTCGGCATCGACCGGTACCAGTTCCTACCGAAGGGGCAGGATGTGAAGCCGGACGGCTCGATGGACATCCGGGACACGGCGACTCTGGAACGGCTGGTGCACGAGGGCCACGACATCGTCTTCGGGACGACCCTGGCCTGGAGGAACGCCGATACCCGGGGTATCATCGATGTGAGGCTGGGACCCGCGGGGCAGCCGATCTTCGGCAACGGCGGTCACGCCATGCTGATCGTCGGCTATCGGCGACACGGCGAAGGGAACGACTCGCGCCCCTTCTTCATCGTCAAGAATAGCTGGGGGCCCGGCTACGGTCACGGCGGCTATCTCTACCTGACCTACGACTACATCCGCACCTACGCCAGGTACGGGTACACCACGACGAGCCTCCGTCGTGGTAAGATCGACCTGGCGAAATGATCTCGCGGGCGAGGTCATGGGTCTCCGCGTTCCCACACGATTGGAGGCTGCGATGCGATCGAGCCGGGTGATCCTTGCTCTAGCCCTCATCACAACAATGTTCTTCGTGGCGAGCGGGCGCTCCCGGGTCGCGGGGCGGGAGGACGACGTCGTGATCTCGGAGAGGCGGCTGATCGTCGTCGGGGAGGGGCCACTCAAGCGATCAATCCCAGCAGCCCCCGGGGAGGTCATCCAGATCCGCCCGTTCCGGTTCCCGGCCGGTCCAGACTTCAATGACGCCGAGCTGAAAGTCGAGATCCCGTACGACAAGGACCGAGCGGTCCGGATCCTCGAGTATATCGGGAGCACCGAAGGTAGCTCGGACCGGGAGGGCCCCCGGGCCTCCCCCAGCGCCTTCTTCCTGGTAGTCGGCCGAGGCCAGCAAACGATCCACATGTCCGTCGCCGGCATCGACAATCAGAGATGGGGCGAGCGATACAAGCGCACCTATGTCGTGCGTTCAGGCGAGTAGTGACGGTCGGGGATGACCGCGACAGACGGCAATCTTTCGAGGAACCGCCGCAGTGCGCGGTTCGGCGGGACGTCGCGCGGCTACGCCACGCCGGCGTCTAGGCCCGGATCGAGCTGGGGAGACGTGTCTTCGAAGCCTTTCGGGACCCGATCCTTGAGCGCATCGCAAGGGCTCAGCCGGCACAGCTCCCGCAGGACCGCGCACCGGACACGGCCCTAGCCGGGATGCCTCGCCATCCCTTTGCTCATTATGCGGGACGCGGCGCTTGCAGGGGGAGCCGGATCGAGAATTCGCTGCCGTGTCCGCGACCTTCGCTCGTGACCGAGACGCTTCCACCATGGAGCTCGACCAGGCGCTTGACCAGCGAGAGCCCGATCCCGAGCCCGCCCTGCGACCGGTCGAGCGTAGCGTCAACCTGGCTGAAGAGCTCGAAGACGCGTGCGAGCTGATCGGGCGGGATCCCCAGTCCATTATCCCGGACCCGGATGACGACCTCCGAGCCCTCGATGCCCGCGGACAGGGTGATCTGCCCCCCCGGATCGGTGTATTTGGCCGCGTTGGTCAGAAGGTTGACGAGGGCTTGCTCCAATCTCGCCTGGTCGCCTTCCACGGGGAGGCTCTCGGCATCGATCGCGATCCGCAGTTCGTGGCGTTTCGCCTCGATGGCGGGGCGGACGACCTCGGCGGCTTCGCGCACGACCTTCGCGGCGTCCATCGGCGCGATCCGGAGATCGACCTTGCCGGTCCGGATTCGCGAGACATCCAGCAGGTCCTCGACCAGCCGGGTCAACTGCTTCACCTGCCGCGCGATCACCTCCTTGGACCAGGCGAGCGATTCGGCATCGGAGCCCGCGTACTCGAGCAATTTCGAGGCGTTGGAGATGGCGGCCAGCGGGTTGCGGACCTCGTGGGCGAGCACCGCCAGGAATTCGTCTTTCATCCGGTCCGCCTCGCGGAGCGCCTTCACCGCCTGGGTCTCGAGGGTAAGGTCGTGCGTCACCCCGAGGATATGCTCGATCTCACCGTTCGGGCCGAACTCGGGCACGAGCCTCGCGAGGTAATGTCTCGTCCCTCCCACGGTGTTGAAGTCGAACTCGATCGTCCGGGGCTGCCCGGTCTCGAACACGGACCGGCTCGCTTCCTCCCAAAGCTCGCAGAGATGCTCGGGCATCCCCAGCTCCCGGTTCGTCCGGCCGATAAAATCGGAGGCGGGCCGCCCCGTCGCCTTGAGGACGGCGGCATTCACGAAGACGTGCCGGAGGTCGCGATCGAATCGTGAGAGGATATCGGGCGTGTTGTCGGCCAGGCTCTGGAGTTCCTGATCTCGCTGCCAGAGCGCCTGTTCCCTCTCTTTGCGTTCGGTCACGTCGGCCGTGACTCCGATGAGGCGGATCGGCGTGCCGGACGGGTCGAACGTCACACGGCCCCGCTCCTCCAGCCAGAGGATCGGCCCCCCCGGGGATCCCACGCGAAACTGATTGTAATATTCACCCTCGTCTTGCAGTGCGTTCTGAACCTCCTCCGTGAAGCGCTCGCGATCCTCGGGATGGACCACGGAGGCGACCTCGGCGAAGGTGCTCGGCCCGGGGTCCGGAGCGTTGCTGGACGGGAGGCCCGGGACTTGGCTCAGCAGGCGCCGCACCTGATCAGTCCGGATGTCCCAGGTGAAGACCATGAGGTTGGCCGATTCGAGCGCGAGAGCGAGCTGCTCCTGGCTGTCGGCCAGGGCCGCCTCGCGGTCCCTCAGCTCGCAGGACATCACGTACCGCTCGATGGCATTCTCGATGGCCCGGCTGAGGCTATCGGGCGTCATCCAGTCCTTGCCGATGTAATCTTGTGCGCCGCGCGGAGCACCTCCTTCGACGCCCTCATCCCGATGCCGCCGGTCAGCACCACGATCGGGCAGGGCGGAAGCACCGCGTCCCGCCGCAGCGCGTGGATCACCTCCTCGGCGTTCATGTCGGGCAGGTGGTAATCCAGGATCAGGCAGTCGGGCAAACCTTTCTCCTGGTCCGCGCACTGCCGCAGCACGGCCAGTCCGGTCTCGGCTTCGCTGAATCGGAATCGCCGCTCCGAGCCCATCAGCAAGAGCCGGCGGACCTCGGCCCGATCGTCCTCGCTGTCATCGGCCACGAGGATCTCCCAGGGGGTATCGCGGTGGTCATCCAGGCGATGACGCGTGACGACGGATTGACGGGTGTTGCTGTTCATCCCGGGTGACCTTCGGCGGTGAGGAGGACGACTTCGTCCAGCCAGTATTTGAAGACTTGAGCGAGGATATCGAGGTGATCCAGGTAGCGTACCGACTTGACGTGATAGGCCTTCGCGCCGGCCGAATAGCAAAATTCGAGGTCAAGTGGATTCGATGACGTACTCAAGACGACCACCGGCAGCTTGCGAAGTTCCGGGTCGGCCTTGATCTCCGAGAGGGCGTCGCGACCGTCGATCCCCGGGAGATTCAGGTCCATCAGGACCATCGATGGTCGGGTCACGCCGCTCGTCGCACTCTTCAGGATCTCCGCAGGCATCGCCTGTCGTGGCACGGCAAAGGATGTGACCGAGTCGAGACCGCTCGAGGGCGTCGCGTACCGTGTCGAAATCCTCATCCGAGTCCTCGACCACCAGGATTTTCCGACGCGGGCCATTTTTCATCTCAGATCCTCGTCGCAAGGCAAGGTGAAATAGAAGGTCGATCCTTCGCCCGGCACCGAGTCGAGCCAGACCGCGCCTCGATGCCGCTCGACCAGCTTCTTGACGATCGTAAGTCCCGCGCCAGTCCCCCCCCCCGTAATCGCCCCGGCCGTGGAGGCGCTTGAACATCCGGAAGATCTGATCGAAATGCCTGCGGTCGATGCCGATGCCGTCGTCGCGGACATAATACGCCGTCTGATCAACGGCGGACTCCGGCCACGATCCCCGGTCCCAACGCTCACCCCGGGCGACGTAACCGATCTCAATGCGACGATGCGTCCTGTCATTATACTTCAAAGCGTTGGACAGGAGGTTCACGAAAATCTCCCGCACCCGGATCCGGTCGCAGGAGACCGTGCCCAGGGGGCGAGGGATCACGAACTGAGTCCGGCCTTCCTCGGTCCTGGCGCCGACCATCTCCAGGGCCTCGGCGAGCACCTCATCCAGGTCCGCCTCGTGGTACTCCAGCTTGATCCGACCGACGCGGGAGAAGTGCAGGAGCGAGTCGAGCAGGCCGTCCATCCGGAGCGTCAACCGCGCAAGCCCCTCGAGCCGCTTGCGGTTCTCCCCTTCGAAGGCATCGGCTTGTTCGAGCAACTGGTGGGCGTATTTCTGGATGCCCCGCAACGGCTCCTTCAGGTCGTGGCTGGCGACGTAGGCGAAGGCGTCGAGCTCCTCATTGCTGCGGGCCAGGTCGGCGTTGAGCTCGGCCAGATGCTCGGCCCGGCTGACCACCAGCTCCATGGCCAGCAGTCGTAGCCGCGCCGCGGCGTCGATCTCGACGCTCTTCCAGGGCCCTGAGCGGAACCGGACCGATTCCTGCCACAGTTCGAAGCTGGCGCGAGGGGTTAAGCGTGGCCCATGCGGCCCGATCACCGTCGGCTTGTCGTGCGGATTTCCCGCCCAGGTCACGGTCTGCCGGACGGCCGGTCGGAACCACATCATCATGTTCCGCCGCGATCTCGATAGCGGCAACGCGAGCACGCCGCTGGCCACATCGGCGAACTCCTCGCCGGGGGGGTAGTCATGCACCAGCGAGTCGGTCACATAGACCGGCCTCGCGGGCGGATCGAATTCGGGGAGCGTCTCCAGCCAGTCGGCCAGCGCATCGAGCTGCGCGTCGGTCGGCGTCCGGCCGACCCGCCACCAGCGCTCCCGGTGGAAGATCGCCGCGCCGCCGACGTCCATACCATCCATCAAGTTGGGCGACCCGTCGGTCATCGCGGCCAGGCCACCCCCCTGCGCCGCCTCCGTGACGAGTTGATTGTGTACCCCCTCGAGCTGCAGCCGATAGACCAGGTATTCGCGGTCCTCGGCCAACTTGTGCTGGAGCGAGGCGACCTGCGCCAGGAATTCGCACGCGGCCCGGACCTGGTAAGGGACGTGCGCCGGCCCGTTGTAGTGGTGGCAGGCGATCAGGCCCCACAATTCCTGGTCGCGGCGGATGGCCATCGTCAGCGACGCCGTGACCTTCATGTTCTGGAGGTATTCGGTGTACATGACCGACGCCCCCCTCAGCGTACAATACGTCATGTCGAGCGGCTTGCCCGTCTCGGGGTTGGCCAGGGGGACGATCTCGTGCAGTTCCGCCCCGACATTCGGGACCGGCCGGATCCAGATCTTCTTGAAGATCTCGCGGGCCGGCTTCGGGATGTCGTCCGCGGGATAATGGTGCCCGAGCCAGCTCGGAAGCTCGTCGCGCTTGCTCTCGGCGACCACCTCACCGCTACCATCTTGGTGGAAGCGGTAGATCATGGCCCGGTCGAGGCCGGTGAGCGCGCGGACCTCCTCCACCACGATTTCGAGGAATTCCTCGAACCCTTCGACCGCATTGAGCCGCGAAACCGTCTTCTTCACCAGAGCATAGTAATCGGGTTGGGCCGGCGCGATGGTGCGCTCCGCGGCCTCGAATTCCAGGATGACGAGGTTCCCCTGGGTGTGAATCGAGATGTCTAGCGGGCCGATGCCGTCGCAGGCCGGGAGCGTGAATGCATAGAGCGGATTCGATTCCGTCGGCTCCGATTCGAGGAACTCGCGAATCCGCGCCCCGCCCGACTTCCCCAGCACCCATTCGAGGGGACGCCCGAGTAGTTCTTCGGGCGGCTGTCCGAGCCAGCGTCTCGAGTTCTCGCTGACCTGAAGGACGGTCAGGTCGGACAATCCGAGCACGAGCAAGACGCCGTGTGACTGGATGCAGCCGGGCGTCTGGATCGGCTCGCTGTCGCAGTTGGTGATGGTCACCCCATGGCGCTTGACGCTGTAGGGACCATCGCTCCACGGGGGTGGCGAACCCGGGAGTGGGGTGAGCCCCGCGTTCATACCGCGGCCACTCCCTCGAACCAGAGGCGGAGTCCGCGGAATGTCGCGAACGCGGCCGTGACGACGCGGTCTTGAATAACTTGCGTGTCGGCGAAATCGGCGAGCGCCACCCGGAACGACCGCCACATCGAGCCGGTTTCCTCGCCATATCCGTGGAAGAATCGGCCTCCCGCCTCGGGCGTCACTCCGAGGACTTCGCGAACGTGTCGGCCGATGAACTGGCCCCCCAGCGTCGAGCCTTCGAGCACGTAGAGGCAGCCGAATCCGTCCGCCAGGCCGGGCAGTATCGGCAGTTCCATGCAGACGGGAAGCCCGGAGACAGCTTCCACGCCGAGCGCCTTCAGATCGGACTCGAGCAGGGGCAACTTGCGGCGAGCCGACAGGTCGATCCCGTGTTCATCCCACCCGCCCAGTTCATGAAGGCGCCGCTCGATCGTCGCGTAGAAGCCATAGAAACGCTCCAGCCGTGACCTGTATGCTGACATCGTCAGCCCTTCGTCCATCAGGTCGAGTACGGCTTCGATCGCTTCGTGTTCGGGACGTGTCTCGTTCTTCAGCCTCTCGAGTAGTGAACTGAACGAAGGGGCAAGCGGTGCCCTCATGGCGTTTTCTCCGAGCTCGGATCTCATGGCACGATCTGCGTGGTCAGCGCCTTGAACGTTCGCCGACGAACCAGGGGATGGCGGTTCACGCGAGATCCGAATGATTTCGGATTCCCCGGTTTCGTGTCTTGAACGTCAAAGGCAGACCGCAAACACCGCGCCGGCCCGGCTGACCGGCAGATCGTAGCCGAGATCTGGACCACTTTCGCTACTGCCGGCCATGCCGTTCTTCTAGGTTTTACCAAATTTTAACTGAAGTCCATTGCGTACGGCGAGCCGGATGTCAGGGTGTGACGATCGAATAAGCGTTTTCCACCGATCGTGGCGGCATCGATTTGTCGAATGGCAGGACGGCTCGAATGTATTTTTATACCCCGGATCTATCTCGGGTACAACCATTTCTCCCGCCTTCCGGAACGGCATGTCGCGGAAAGTGGTCGCCGGCAGACCTCGACAGGAGATGAGATTGCTTCCCGCCGGGCGGAAATCGGGTCATACTGAGGGACAAGTCCGGGTAGAGGGACCCCCAACTCAAGTAAGCACCATGAGCGCCGTTGAGCTGCCGCCCATTATCGGCTTCGACCCTGCCGAATGCGACCGGATGCCGATCCACAATCCGGGTCTGGTCCAGCCGCATGGGGCGATCCTGGTCCTCCGCCGCGACGACCTGGTCGTCGTCCAGGTGAGCGCCAACACCGGCCGCTGGCTCGGATCCGAACCGGAGTCGCTCCTGGGCCGTCCGATCGCCGAGGTGATCGGCGGGATGGAATCCGACAGGCTGCGGGCGAGCATGCCCCGCGAGCGCCTGGATGCCGGCCCCCGTTATGCTCTCACGCTGCCCGCGCGCGGGGACATCCCGCCGCTCGACGTCACCGCCCATACATCCGACGGGATGCTCGTCCTCGAGTTGGAGGCGGCCGGCCGGTCAGACCTGGCGACCGGAGATCCGTACACACTGGTACGCGATGCGGTCGCCCGCCTCCAGTCGTCGGCGAGCGTCCGCGAATTCTGCCAGACGGTCGCCAACGAGGTGCGGCTGCTGACCGGGTTCGACCGCGTGATGCTCTACCGGTTCGCTCCGGACATGAGCGGATGGGTGCTCGCCGAGGCCCGCCGCCCGGACGTCGTGTCGTTTCTGGACAAGCACTTCCCGGCGGGCGACGTGCCCAAACCCGCACGCGACCTGATGGCCAGGAACTGGCTACGGCTGGTGCCGGACATCAGCTACACTCCCGTGCCGATGGTCCCGGTCGACAACCCCGTGTCCGGACGGCCGCTCGACATGAGCTACTGCCTGCTCCGGCACTCGTCATCGATGTGCACGACTTACCCCAAGAATATAGGGACCGCCTGCTCGATGGTGGCCCCGCTCGTGCGCGGCGGGGAGTTGTGGGGGATGGTCTCCTGCCATCACACCGAGCCGCGCCACGTCCCATACCCCGTGCGCGCGGCCTGCGAGGTGCTCGCCCAGGTGGCCTCGCTGCAAATCGCGGCGGCCGAGGACCGGGAGTCGTCCGGCGAGCGGCAGCGTCTGGCCGCCGAACGCGAGCGGCTGCTCGCCGGGCTCGATCGGGCCGACGACCCGATCGAATGGGCGATCGCCAATGCCCCCGCCCTGGCCGCCCATGTGCCGGCCGACGGTTTCGCCCTCCACGACGGTCAACGGATCATCCTCCAAGGCCTGACTCCGGACGAGGCGGACGTACGAGACCTGATCGAGTGGCTGGAGACGCGCAACCCGGAGGCGGTCTTCGCGGCCGCCGGGCTGTCGGAATCCTAACCCGGCGGGGCCGCGTTTGCCGACCGTTCCGCCGGACTCCTGGCCGCGACGTTCGGGCCCAGGCTGTCGGTCTGCCTGCTCTGGTTCCGCCGGGAGGAAGCGGCCACGGTCACGTGGGCGGGCGACCCACGGAAGCCGGTCGAGACCGGGCCGCTCGGCGAATACCTGTCGCCGCGCCGATCGTTCGAGCGATGGACCGAAGCGGTCCACGGCAGGGGGATTCCCTGGAGACCGGCCGAGATCGAGGCGGTCGGCAGGCTCCGCGATGCGGTGCTCGACCGGGTGCGGACCCGCGACGATCAGGCCGACCGCCTGAGGGCCGAGCTCGACGCGAACCGCCAGGAACTCGACTCGTTCGTCTACGTGGCATCCCACGACCTGAAGGAGCCGGTCCGCGGCATCCATAAATATGCCCATCGCCTGATCGAAACCACGGGCGCCAAGCTCGACGCCGAGGAGCGGATGCGGCTCGACGGCCTGATCCGATTGACGGACCGGATGGGCGGGCTGATCGAGTCGCTCCTTCATTTCTCGCGCGTCGGCCGGCTCGACCTGGCCCTGGCCGACGTCAACCTGACCGAGGTCGCGGCCCAGGCGGCCGAGGTGGCCGCCCCGCGGGCGATCGAGGCGGGAGCCGAGGTGGTCATCCACCCTCTGCCGACGGTCCGTTGCGACGGCGGCTGGCTGCGGGAGGTGCTCGTCAACCTCATCACCAACGCCATCAAGTACAATGACAAGCCTCGCAAGCAGGTCGAGATCGGATCCACCCAGGAGAGTGCGGCGGGTGATCCGCCCGTCCTGTTCGTCCGCGACAACGGGATCGGCATCGCCGACAGGAACCGGGAGGCGGTCTTCCAGATCTTCAAGCGCCTGCACGGCCGGGACGAGTTCGGCGGCGGCACCGGGGCCGGGTTGACCATCGTCCGGAAGATCATCGAGCGCCACGGCGGTCGAATCTGGGTGGACTCGGTGCCTGGCGAGGGATCGACTTTCTCCTTCACGCTCGCCCCGGAGGAAGCGCGGGAATGATTGGCCGACCGTAGCGGTCGTGCCGAGCCGAAGGAATGCCCAGGATCCGCCCGCCCGCGACGAGCGCCGACCGGCATGGACATTGCTTACCCATACCGGCGATCGAGCTCCTGACTCCACCCGCGTCCCCGATCAAGGAGGATTGCCATGCGACGCCACCTCATTACTGCCATTGCACTGCTGGCCTCGACCGGCTGCTCGATGATCGAGCGAGCAGATACGGCCATCGCCCGCCTAGGCACGGCGAACGCCCAACTGGACACGGCGAATGCCCAGATCATCATGGCCAATCAACAACTCGCGGCGATGCAGTCGAAGCTCACCGAGACCAGCCAGCAGCTCGTGGCCGTGAGCCGCAAGCTCGACCAGGCCAACGCCAATATCGCCCGGACCAACGACAAGATCGATCGAACCGACGAGGTATTGACACAAACCGTCGGCGGCCTGAAAGAAACCAACGGCAACCTCAACCAGACCATCACCGGCCTGGATGATACGAACAAGAACTTGAAGCGGACCAACTCCAAATTCGATGAAGCCAACTCCCGACTCGGCGTCATCGACCAGGCGATCCAGAAGATTCCCATGATCCGTCAATAGGTCGATCGATCGGCATATCCTCAGCCTTGCCCTCGAATCCGCTTCTGGCCACGTTGTCGGGCCAAGTCTGTTGGAACGCGGTGCTGATCGGCTTGCCTCAGACCACGCCGATCAGCACCGCGTTCCCGCGGGCCGCCGCAATCCGATAATACGCGACAAGTAGCTGGAAGTAGCTCTCCAGCTCGCTGAAAACGCACTCCTCGTCCTCTTTGTGATCGACCGGCGTCGACGGCCACCCCGCCTTCAGGCCCGCCGGATCGTAGCGGCGACGAAGTTCCTCGTGTGTCACCGTTGCGAGGGCGGTGGAGATCTCTCGGACCTCCTCCGCCCAGATGTATCGCGCCGGTCCGTCCCCGACATCCGCGCGGAACGCCGTCCCGCCGAGGATGGCACGAGAGAGGGGTGAGGGGACGACTCGGAACTCGCCCGTCAAGAGGTGGTGGAGCGCCAACCACATCTTCTCCAGGCTGATTGGCGGCGGGGCCTGGTCCGCCATCGAGGGGTGTTCATACTGCATCAATACCGCCAACGAGGTCTCGCGGCTGTCGGGTGAGGCAGCCCGTCGAAATAGGCCGGGGATGGCGTCCTCATCCAGGTCGATCAGGACACGCTCACGGATCTGGATCAGGACGCAATAGTATCCCATCGGAAGGAGGTCCCCTTCTCACCGCGACGAGGACGACGTGGCCCCGGCTCCGCACCTCGGGCTTTTCACCAGGATAGCGGCGTAGTGGTCGGTCGAGCAACCGCCGCCCGTGGGCCGAATTACCGGCACTCGGTGCCGGCCGACGTCCCACACCACGCCGATTCCCGCAGAGCCCCAGGCCGTTCAGGACGTAGACGCTTTCCTCGAATCAAGATCGATACTTATATCGAAATTGTCAATGATAAATTGATGCCTTTTCCCGGGTGCGCAACAGGACGATGACAGCCGCCGGTTCCAGCCGTGGCGCCGGATGGCGTACAATAGGAATGGGGCGGGCTGCCCGATGCTGCCCGCCCCGGTTTGTATCCGACCTTCGGGTTCCGAACGGGGCCGGTGCCCGGTGGCACGGGTATCGGCCCTCACCCGACGATCAATGGACGACGATCGTGCAATCAGCGGTCTCACCGGCCGACGCCGTGCAGCAGGAAGCGCCGCCGCAGCAGTCGCACGAACCCTTCGAAGCAACGCTCGCATCGCAGATGCAGGCCGGGCACGCACAGGCGGCCCCGCAGCACGCACACGCCGCCTTGACGGCCTTCGACGTCTCGGCGCGGCTGGCGCCGAATCCCACCACACCAGCCGACGCCAACGCCAACGCCCCGAACGCAACCAGCACATTACGACGATTCATGATCAAGCTCCCGAACTCGTTGACCTCGAAACCGGCCGCCCGCACGATGCTTGGCGGCACACGCCCGCTCCCCGAACAACAGGGAGGGGGATGACACTCAGAGTCTGTCGCGCAAGCTCAGAAGGAGGTCTGTAGGGTGGGCGAAACCCGCCGATCGAATTGCCTAAATCGGTGGTTTTCACCCACCCTACAAGACCAAGCTTGAACCTTCCGGGACACACTCGGTCGACACGGAGCGTCATCCGCGTCCCCGGCATCAGGACCAATCAAAGCCCGTTGCGCGAAGTCCTCCCGCCGTTAGGCGGCGAGATGCGGACACCGAGCGCAAGAAGGCCGAAAGCCTCGATGCAGGGGCGATTTCAGATCAGCAGCCGAGAATTGCGGAGATAGAGGGGGATTTTCTGAGGGGAGCTGAGAGCGGGCGGAGACTGGGCCGCGTCCAGCCGGATCACACGGATGACCTCGAGCCGAGCGGCCACCATGACGCGTGCCGGATCGGGGCGGACTTCCTGAACACGCCGACTTTTCGGCTCGGGAGCTTGCGGGGCTTCGGAGCGGCAAGTACAGCCGCCTGCCGACGCATTCCGGCAAGTCTCCCCCTCATTGGAGGGAAAAAGTTGGCGAACCGTCGCGGGGCCGACCGCGTCCGATGCCGGTGCCGTACAGCATCCGCAGATCGCGGCGCAATCTTCGGCGTCCGGCATCGCAGTGCACGAAGCCGACACCCTTCCCGAGGCCAGCAATGCCAACATGATCGCCGTAAAGGCGATGCATGAAGAACGCAGCTTCGTGAAGAGGGTCGGCATGCTTGCTTCCCGGTACAGCCCGCGCGGCTACACTCGTCAGGATCTCACGATGGATTCTAGGCAAAGCGCCATTCGCGGACAAGCGGATTGTCTCGCCGATTGGTTGATACACATGATCAATCGAACGGCAATTGCTCAAACCTTGAGGGATCTCTCCCTTCGATCGACCGAGAGCCACATCGAGGGAAACAGCCAGGGCCGCCCTCTCGGACGGCCCTGACGACATTCTCATCGTTTCGCCGACGCCCTCAGCCGAACAGTTGCTTGATGGGCTTCCCGCCGTCGACGATCTTCATCGGACGACCGCGAGGGGTCGTGAACTGCTGGTCGAGGTTCATTCCCAGCGACTTGGTGAGCGTGGCGATCAGGTCCATGACGCCGATCGGCTGGTCGACGATGTCCACGCCGTCCTTGTCGGTCGCGCCGATGGTCTGGCCATTCTTCATGCCGCCGCCTCCGACGACGACCGACCAGCTCCGCGGCCAGTGATCTCGCCCGGCGTTCTGATTGATCCGGGGCGTGCGGCCGAACTCGCCCATCCAGACGATCGTCGTGGTGTCCAGCAGGCGGCGAGCGGCCAGGTCGGCGACCAGCGACCCCATTCCCTTGTCGAGCTCGGGCAGGAGCCGCTGCGATAGCGTGTCGAAGTTATTGGCGTGAGTGTCCCAACCGTCCAGGGCGACCTCGACGTAAGTGACCCCCTGCTCCACCAGCCGGCGCGCCATCAAGCAGCCCGAGCCGAACGAGCCCCGACCGTATCGGTCCCGAACCTCGGGCTTCTCCCTGTCGAGGTTGAAAGCCTCTTGATAGTGCGAATTCATCATCCGCAGGGTCTTGGCATAAACCGCCTTGTGATCGGCGGCTCCCTGGGCGTGTCGCGTCGCGATGAATGAGTTCTCGACCTGGCCGAGCATCTGAAGTCGCCGATCCAACCGCCAGCCCTCGACGTCCTTGGGGGCCTTCAGGTTGGCGATCGGGGCGTTGGGATTCTGGACCACGAACGGGGCGTAGGACATCCCCAGGAAACCGGCCTCGGCGCCCGGGGTATTGATCGAGATGCAGTGCGGGAGGTCGAAATTGGACAGCCGTTCGCCCAGATCGAGGGCGCAATAAGAGCCGAATCCGGGATGCACCACCGTCGGGTTGGGTGCATAGCCGGTGTGCATCAGGTACGTCCCCCGATCATGGTTCCCCTCCTTCGAATCGAGGGAGCGGAGGATCGACAGGTGATGCATCTGCTTGGCGACCTTCGGCAGATGCTCGGTGATCTTCACGCCGGGGGCCGAGGTGTCGATCGGCTTGAAGGGGCCGCCGTTCTTCTCGCTGTCGGGCTTGAGATCCCAGATATCCATGTGGCTCGGTCCGCCGCCCATCCAGAGGACGATGATGCTCCGGTTCGTCTTGCGGAGTTGCTCGGCATTGGCCTGGAGCGAGGAGAAGAACTGGATCGCGGGGACGCCGAGCGCGGTGGAGGCCAGGTGGCCCATCCAGTGGCGCCGCGTCATCTGACCGAAAGGACGTGCTGCGTCGGACATGGGGGACACTCCTTCAGCCATCCGGACCGCCCCCGAGTCCGCCTCAGATTGTGTGCGAGGCGGTCCTCCGGGTCGGGGCCAGGCGGGCGGATCTTAGTGGATGAGGATGAACTCGTTGGAATTCAAGAGGGCCCAGAAGAGATCTTGCAAGACCTGGAGGCTGTCGGGAAACGCTTCGAGATAGTGCCTCGACTGGCTGAGCTCCTTGGCCGTGGGTCGCCGGCTCAAGGCCCCCAGATAGAGGGATTCGATCATCTGGTTCTCAGGCGCCCGGCCCGTCCGGCCGGCCTGCTGGATCACCTCGCACAGGAAGCTGCCCTGCTTGCCCGAGAGGGCCTCCTGCATCAACTCTCCGTTCATCATCATGAGCGCCTGGGGGATGGTCCCCTGGAAGCTCGTCCCTTCTTCCGCCTCGTCGTTGGCGAAGGCGAACAGGAATTGTCTCATCCAGGCGTCGCGCCTCCGGCCCCCCTCATCGCTGGTGCCGGCCTTGTGCGCCATCGTCGCCGTCAGCAGCGAGTCGAACAATTGCTCCGGGGTCATCGGCTTGAGCTGCATCGTGCTGAAGAGCCCCTCTTCCTTTTCGCTCCCTTTGCCCTTGATGCTGCTCAACTGGTAGGCCTTGCTCGCCATGATCCAGCGGCAGAGCTTCTTGACGTCGTATCCGCTCTCCCGGAAGTCCTTGGCGAGCTGGTCGAGCAGCTCGGGATGGCTGGGCTGGTTGTGGGGTCCGAAATCATCGACCGGATTCACGAACCCGCGGCCGAGGAAATGGGCCCACAAGCGATTCACGAACGCCTTGGCCAGCATCTCGTTCTTCGGGTCGGCGATCAGGTTGCCCAGCTCGGCGCGACGGATCACGTCCGGCCCCTGGCTGATCTTCCGGCCGTCCAGGAACCTCGGGAAGGCGATCCCGACCATCCCGTTCCGACGGTCGAAGCTGGAGTACCGGTCGGTCGGTTCGTCACGGAGCTCGGTGTGGTCGTAAGCTTCCAGGCCCGTGCTGTCCGCCTTCGTCACTTCCCGGGCCCTGACGCCCTTGAAGAAGGCGTTGATCCCCCAGAAGTCGGCTTGCTTCCAGTCGTTGGAGGGGTGGTCATGGCACTGGGTGCACTGGATCTGCTGGCCCAGGAACAGCCGCGTGGTCCGCGAGGTCAGCGGCACGGCCTCGGCCTCCATGTGGGCCAGGATGAAATTGACGGCCCCGTTCTCCTTGTTCGAACCGGAGGACGAGACCAGGTCATGGACGACCTCGTTCCAGGGTCGTTCCGATCCGAATTGCTTCCGGAGCCAACTGGTCAAGGCGGGACGATCCACCCTCCGGCCCTGGTTGCCGCGCCCGATCAGCAGGATCGACCATTGCGTGGCGAAGTTCTTGGCATAGTCGGGATGATTGAGCAGATACTCGACCAGTTTCCCCCGCTTGTCTGCTTCTCGGGTGCTCAGGAAGGCGCGGGCCTCCTGAATATTGGGGATCCGGCCCAGCACGTCGAGGTAAGCACGCCGCAGATACTCCTCGTCGGTCGCCGCCCGAGCCGGCTTGATCCCGGCTTTCTCCCAGCCTTCGGCGATCGAGCGGTCGATGGCCGCGACCTGGGGGGCCACGGACGCCTGTTTCCGGACGGATCCCGTCGAATTCGAAGGATTATCGCCGGCAATCGAAGGCGCGACCGTTCCAAACATCGTCCCGAGGAAGACACTGAATACCACCAGGACCGGCGATACCAAGCACGCCGCTCCGCGGGCCGCCCATGACCACCGAGTTTCCATGGCAAGTCACCTCGCGCGTGAAGTTACCGTCAATTGACGCAGGGGCTCCGAGCAGGTGCGAGATCTGAGCTGAGCGAGACGGGCGAGGGGCCCCGCTCCCCATGCTGGCTTCACACAATGATACGACGTCTGTACGAAACCGTGAGTGATTGCAGGCCGGATGAGACCGAGTCATTCCCATTTACGGGCTGATCTCGGGTCTGTGACAAGGATCGCCACCAGAAAAAACCGAACCCGACTCCAGCAGACCACAGGATTGACGATGCATGCAAGACCTGACGACACGGAAGGTATGCCCGACCCACTGGGTTATCTCGTTGATCTTGACGAGTCGGCGTATGCGGAAAGCGCATACGAAGGCACGACCGCCACCAAAATGGTCACGAGAGACACACGGAATACCACCAAGGCAGGCGATACCAAGCACGCGGCTCCGCGGGCCGCCCTTGACCTCCGAGTTTCCATGGCTAGTCACCTCGCGCGTGAAGTTACCGTCGATTGACGCTGTGACTCTGGGCAAGTGCATGACCGGGGCTGAATGAGACGGGCAAGGGGCCCCGCTCCCCATGCTGGCTTCACACAATGATACGACGTCTGTACGAAACCGTGAGTGATTGCAGGCCGGATGAGACCGAGTCATTCCCACTTACGGACTGATCTCCGGTCCGTGACGAGAATCGCCACCAGAAAAACCCGGTCCCGACTCCAGCAGACCACAGGATTGAAGCTGCAGGCAAGACCCTGACGACACGGAAGATATGCCCGACCCACTGGATTGTCTCATTGAACTCGACGGGTGGCGGCATGCGGAAAGCGCAGCGAGTCCGGCAATGGACCGGCTCCTCGACTGCGCTTCTCTCGATCGTGCGACACAAGAACCCGGGCTGATCGCCCGGCCAGTCAGGCGAGATCTGCGGCTCGACGCCGTCCCGCCGACAGCGCCCGATGGGGTTCGGGCGACTTTGCGACATGGTAGTGGATCTCATGGAGCCGCCGATAGAGGGCGGAACTGCCTTTGAGCTCGTGATCGGTGCCGACCGCCTCGATTCTTCCGCCATTCATCAGTACGATCCGGTCGGCGACCTGGATCGAAGCCAGGTTGTGAGAAATCACGAAGCTCGTACGGCCCTGGGCGAATTCCTCGATGGCCTTGCGGATCAGGACCTCATCCTGGATATCCACCGCGCTGGTCGCTTCGTCGAGGATCAAGATGGCCGGGTCGCGGAGCATCACGCGGGCCAGGGCGATCCGCTGCCGCTGGCCGCCCGAGAGCCCGTAGCCACGCTCGCCGACGACCGTGTCGTAACCCTGCGGCAGTCCCATGATGAACTGATGGGCATACGCGCGCTCGGCAGCCCGGATGATCGCGGCCCGGCTCGCACGCGGGTCTCCATAGGCGATGTTATTGGCGATCGTGTCCTGGAAGAGGATCGTCTCCTGGAGGACGATGCCGATCTGGCGGCGCAGGCTGCGCAGAGGCACCTCGCGGATGTCATGGCCATCGATCCGGATGGCGCCGGAATCGACGTCCCAGAAGCGCGGGATCAGGTTCATCAGGGTCGTCTTGCCGCAGCCGTTGGGGCCGACCAGCGCGATCGTCTCGCCGTGTCGGACGCTGAGGCTCACCCCGTCCAGGACGGGCGTCACGCCGTTATAGCTGAAGCTCACGCGATCGAGGTCGACAGCCTGGCGATGCCGGGGCAGGCTCGGCGCTCGCTTGCGGTCGACGACTTTCGGGGTCCGGTCCATCAAGGCACAGATCCGATCGGCGGCCGCCGACGCTCGCTGGATCTTGGAATGCACGTTGGCCAGCTTCCGGATCGGGTCGGAGACCCCCGCGAGCATGGCGTAGAGCGCGAACAAATCTTGCATCACCATCGGCTGGGCGGCGAGCTGGAGCCGGAAAAAGCCGAGATTCAGGTAGATGGTCCGGTTCAGGACGAGATAAGACCCCGCCAGCAGGGCGATCGCGACCGTGGTCAGCGTCAACATCTCCAGGACGGGGTCCGACATGGCGTCGATCATGGCCACGCGGACGCTCTTGCGATACAGGTTCTTGGTCTCATCGAAGAACCGGCGCCGCTCGACGCGCTCCATGGCGAACGCCTTGACGATCTTGATCCCCTGGAAGCTCTCCTGGAGGATCTTGTAGATCGTGGACATGCTCTCGAGCGAGCGACGGACGGCCCTCTTCATGATCTTGCCGACCCGGTACGTCGTCGCCGCCGAGATCGGCACGAGGATCAGGGTCAACAGGGTCAGCCGCCAGTTGAACAGGAGCGCACCGCACAGGCAGGATGCGATCCGCATCGGCTCGCGGATCAATTTCGTCATCAGGGTGTTCAGGCCCTGCCCGAAGGAGTCCATGTCATTGGTGAACCGCGCCATGAGTTCGGAAGAGCCTTGATCGGAGAAGCTCGCCAGGTCGAGGTTCACCGTGCGCCGGAAGAAGCGGTTGCGGATGCGCAGGAGAGTCAACTGCATGACGTCCGCGACCAGGACCTCTTGGAGGAACAGGAAAACGCCCTTGAACGCCACGCCGAGCATGACCATCGCGATGAGCAACAGCAAACATCGGAAGCTGTCGTCGGGGAGATAGCGATTGATGAAGGGCTGGGCCAGCTCGTATTTCCGGAGCCACCAATTCTGCTTGCCGATCTCCGCGTCGATGTCAGCCCGCTGGCGTTCGATGGAGGCCGTATCATTCTTGAGCAGCAGCGAGCTGCAATCGCGGAGCTCCTTGAGTCTGGCTTCCGCCGCGAGATGGGCGCGTCGCAGCGATCGGAGTCGCTCCGACTGTTTCGAGTCGGGGGAATCCGTCAGGACGGAGTCGCCGAACTGGCCCTCCAGCTCTCGTAGGGCTCGCTCGCGCTCCTGGAAGTCCTTCTGGAGGTCGCGAATCCGCTTCTTGAGCTCCTCGAACTCGCCTTGCCTCCTCGTCGCGTAATCTCCGACGAACCTCGCCTCCGCCTTCCGAGCCTCCAGCACATGGAGCTCATCTTCGATGGAGTCGATCTTCTCGGCGATCCAGCGCTGAGGATCCTGCTTATCGAACAGGATATGCAGCAGCGGATAGACGGCCCCGAGCTCGGTGAAGAACAGCAGGGCCACCATCGCCGCGCAGCAGATGGAGAGGCCAAACCGCAGTTTATAGGGCAGGGCGAATCGGACCAGACGGGCGAAGTTTTTCATAATTCGGGGGTGCCGCGACCGGAAAGACCCAAAGAGCATCCATGCACCGCCGGGCCCAGAGATTGGTCCCGACGCTCGGGCGCCGGTGTCTATAGCACGACCGAACGAAACCGGCAATCCGACTTGAATTGCGATCGGCGGGATTCCAGGCACGTGGCCAGTCGCTCTTGGAATTCCCGGGTTCGGTGGTTATGATCGTGCCGAAATGAGGCGATCGCCACGCCGTGAGCGAGGAGGATGGCCGCGAACCGTCAGGGAGGACGGGATGAATCTACTCGCCCTGGTCGAAGCTCCCGACCACGTCTGCTGCCGATACCGGATCCGAGCCTTCGCCCCCGCTCTTCGAGATGCGGGCTGGTCGCTGACCTGCGAAAGCCTCGAGAAAGGCACGATCGCTCGGGCCTTGCAGCTCCGCCGCGCCGAGCGGTACGACGCCGTGGTCCTGCAGCGTAAACTCCTGCCGGCCTGGCAACTCGGAATCTTGCACCGGGCTGCGCGTTATCTCGTCTTCGATTTCGACGACGCGGTCCTCTACCGCGATTCGAACGACCCGCGCGGTCCGCAAAGTCGCCGTCGCTTCCGACGCTTCACCCAAACAGTCCAGCTCGTCGACACCGTGGTCGCCGGCAATGACTTCCTCGCCGATTGTGCGCTTCGTGCGGGTGCGGGGGTTGAACGCGTGCACGTGATCCCGACCTGCGTGGATCCGCGGCTTTACCCGATCGCACGCCAGGAATCTGCCAGGGGACATGTCGAACTCGTCTGGATCGGGTCGTCCAGCACGCTCAAGGGCCTGGAGCAACCACGAGCGATCTGGAATGCCCTGGCGGAGCAGCTCCCTCGCCTCAGGCTTCGCGTGATCTGCGACCGGTTCCCCGCGGATTTCCCGGTCCCGGTCATCCCGGTCGAATGGGACGAGCCGAGCGAAGCCCGACAGCTCGCGGCCGGCGAGATCGGCGTGAGCTGGCTCCCGGACGACGTCTGGAGCCGCGGGAAATGCGGCCTGAAAGTCCTCCAGTATCAGGCGGCCGGGCTGCCCGTCCTCGCCAACCCGGTCGGGTGCCAGTCCGAGATGATCCGCTCGGGCGAGAACGGATTTCTCGCAAACTCGCCGGAGGACTGGGCCAGGGCCGCATCGCTGCTGGCGAATGACGCCGGCCTGCGCCGCCAGATGGGGTCGGCCAGCCGACGGTCGGTCGAGGCGAATTATTCTCTGTCGGCCTGGGCGGAAACCTTGGTGAACTCGATGACGGGCGGCTGGCGCCCGTCCCTCGGCTCGAATTGGAAGGTCGATCGTCCGACCAAGGCCGGCGGGCGTCCCGCGTTCGAGCCCCACGCCGCCTCGATTCGATCCATCCCGAGTCTCAACCCAGTTGGCGAGCGATGAGCATTTGCACCCCGCAGCAACAACGATCCGCCATCGCGGTCCGAAACGCCACGGCATCCCGTGACGCGACGGTCGCCGAGCGGATCGCACGGATGTTCAAGCCCCCGGAGTGGGAGTGGTGCCCATTCGGGGAAGTCGGGTGGTGGGTGAGGGCCGGATCCCGCTGGCGAGAGGTCCTGCTGGGCCCCGACGGACTTCGGCTGGACGAATGGCAAGTCGAGGATCGGCTCGGCACGGTCAAGTCGGGACCGCATCGCATCGTCTACCGGGTGGATCTCCCGGAAGGTTTCATCTACATCAAGCATTTTCTGATCCCGAACCGGCGGGCGATGCTGCGACAGTGGGTCCGCCGCGGTAAGGGGCGGAACGAGGGGAAACGGTCCGAGCAACTGGCGGCGCTCGGCGTCCCGACCATCTGGCCGATCGCGCTGGGCGAGCAGCGGAAGCGGAAATTCCTGTTCGAAAACTACCTCGTGACCGCGGAGATCGTCGACGCCGTGCCGCTCGACGAGTTCGCGATGGAGCGGCTCCCGGAGTGGCCCGAGCCGCGACGCTCGCAGGTGAGGCACAGGCTCGCCCGGGCCCTGGGAATCATGACGGCCAGGCTCCACGACGCCGGATTCCTGCACGAAGACTTCCACCCGGGCAACCTCCTGGTCCGATTCCCGTCCGTTGACGAGCCCGAGCTGGTGATGATCGACCTGGACGCACTCCGCACGAAAAAGCGGCTCAAGTGGAAGTTGGCCTGTCAGAACCTCGCGCTGCTCGACCATTTCTTCTGGCTGCGCAGCAGCCGGACCGATCGCTGCCGATTCCTGAAGAACTACCTGGAGAATCGGTCGGACGAACTCCCGGAGATCCATCTCTTCGCGCGGCGGATCGAAAAATCGACGCGGTCGTGGGCGGAGCGGCTCTGGAAGCGATGGGGGCGCCGCTGCCGGTCGACGAATAAATACTTCGAAGTCGTGGACGGGTCCCTCTGCTGGGCCGTGAGGTCACGCGACCTGGACCCGGGCGAGATTCGCTCGCTGCTGGACGACCCCGACGCCCCGTTCCGCGGCGCCGACGCGACCGTCCTGAAGGATTCGCGGACGACCACCGTCGCCGAGACGACCATGCTGGTCGGCGGCCGCCCGAGACCGGTCATTTACAAGCGGTTCAATCGCAAGAAGTGGCTGGATCCGCTCTTGAATCTGTTCCGACCTTCGCGTGCATGGCGGTCCTGGCAGGCCGGGCAGGACCTCGTCAGCCGGGGCATCCCGACCCCGCAGAACCTGGCCTACCTCTCGAGGCGCAGGCCCTTCCGCAGTAATCCGCTGTTCTGGTTCCTGCCCCACGAGACCTACTTGATCACGGTCAAGGAAGAAGCGACCGTCGACCTGGCGACTTATGTGAGCGCGATCCTGCCGTCGCTGCCTTTCGAGCTGAGGCGCGCGCGGATCCGACGCCTCGCGACGTCGCTATCTCGCCTGGTCCGTTCGCTCCACGAGCGGTCGCTGTCGCACCGGGATCTCAAGGCCGCGAATATCCTCATCCGGATCGATACGCTCGAGGTCGAGGATCGCTTGAGCCTCATCGACCTCGTCGGAGTCTGCCGGCGGCATCCGATCCCGCGTCAGCGACGCATCCAGAACCTGGCGAGGCTGGCCATCAGTCTCGGCGATGTCCCGGGCGCGACCCGGACCGATGCCCTGCACTTCCTCCGCCTGTATCTCCCCTGGGGCCTATCGCCACTGAACGACTGGAAGACGTTCTGGAGGTCGATCGAGCGGGCGATGAAGACCAAGCGGTCCCGGAACCTGAGGCGCGGCCGGCCGCTATCATGAGGGGTGATCGGGTCGAGGAGCGGCCGAAATCCGGAATCACGAATCGGAAATGATCCCGAGGCGCGGCGACGCCGGGTCAGGAGGAGAGCCTTGAGAGGCGACATGGCGAATCGGCCGACTTCCGGGCTCCGCCGAATCCGAATCGCGGGCGCCCTGGCGATGCCGATGCTCCTCGGCTGTATCGGTTGCGCGACGCTCGACCGCGGCCAGTCCCTCATCCCGACGAAGCACCAGGTGCGCACCGGCCAGTTCATCCTGCTGTCGAATTTCCCCATGACGTCCGATGCGCCCGCGGTCCGCTGCCTCGAGGCCCTGGAGCGCGACATGGGGCAGCACATGGGCTTCCGGCCCCCGGCCTCCGACAATCCGGTCGAGATTTACGTCCTCGACGATCGGAGCGCATTCGAGCATTTCCTCAAATTCTATTACCCCGAGCTCCCGTCGCGCCGCGCGTTCTTCCTGGCTCAGGGAGAGGATCGGGTCGTCTACACCTACTCGAACCCTCGCCTCGAAGAAGACCTCCGGCACGAGGCGACCCACGCGCTGCTGCACGGTGCGTTCGGCGACCTGCCCTTGTGGCTCGACGAGGGTCTCGCCGAATACTTCGAAAATGACCTCGCCGCGCACAATCCCGAGCCCGGGCGACTCGATCAGATCGCCGCGGACCTGCGCGGCGGTTGGACGCCGAACCTCGAGCGGCTCGAGTCACTGACGGACATCCGCCAGATGAGCCCGCGCGACTACCGCGAGGCCTGGGGTTGGGTCCACCTCTTCCTCGACGGATCCGAGTCGGGGAAGTCGATCGTGATGGGCTACCTGCGCGAGACCGATCGGGCCGGGGACAAGGCCCGCCTCCGACCGCGGCTCGTCCAGACTCATCTCACGGACGACCGCATGCTGGCCCATCTCAAGACCCTGGAGGCCGGGATGATCGCATCCGAGCCCGTTCGCGAGTCGAACTCGGTCCGACTCCAGGACAGGCCGATCGACCCCCTACCACCTTCCGCGCCGCGGGGGATCTTCCACAAGTTTCGAGCATGGTTGAAACTCTGAACCGGTAGCACGACATCATTTCTTCACGTGAACAGGCACCCGGTTGATCTTGGCCGCCAGGATGAAGTCGTTCTCGGTCAGGCCCTTGACGGCGTGGGTCGATAGGGCGATGGTCACCGTGCGGTAGCCTTCGAGGTGGAGGTCGGGGTGGTGGTTCTCCTCCTCGGCCAGGGCGGCGACCTTGTTGAAAAAGTCGATGCCGGCCATGAAGTCCTTCACCGTCCAGGATCGGCTGATCCGCGACGCATCGGGGTCGAGCGCCCAACCCTCGACGTTCGCGAGGATCGCCTCGGCCTCTTCGCGGGAGACCTTCGGCACTCCGCCCTCGCAGGGGACGCAACGCTTCTTGATCAATTCGTCCTGGGTCGGGGTATTCATCGAGGTGTCCTCATCGATCGGCCGAGGATTGGCTATCGAAAGCTCTCGACCTCGCCCGGAAACCGCCCCTCGGCGACGTCGGCGACGTAGGCCGCGGCGGCCGAGCGGATCTGCTGGCCGAGGTCGGCGTACTGGCGGACGAACTTGGGCCGGAACTGCTCGATCAGCCCCAGCATGTCGTGGATGACGAGGACCTGACCGTCGCACTTCGGCCCCGCTCCGATCCCGATCGTGGGGATGGCTACCTGCTCGGTGATCCGGGCGGCCATGCTGCTGGGGATGCACTCCAGGACGACCGCGAAGGCCCCCGAGGCGGCGACCGCCTGGGCATCCGCGAGGATCTCGTCGCCCGATCGCTGAACCTTGTAGCCTCCCAGCCTCCGGACCGACTGCGGCTGGAGACCGACGTGCCCCATCACCGGAATCCCCGCATCGACCAGGGAGCGGATGGTGACGGCCATGCTGGCGCCACCCTCCAGCTTGACCGCCTGGCTGTTGGTCTCCTTGAGGATGCGGCCGGCCGAGCGGATGGCCTGTTTCGGCGAGACTTGATAGCTGAGGAACGGGAGGTCCGTCACCACCAGCGCACGACGCGCCGCCCGAGCGACCATCTCGGCGTGGTAGACGATCTGATCGAGGGTGACGCGGAGTGTCGTCTCCCAGCCCTGGACCGCGGTCCCGAGCGAATCGCCGACGAGCAAGCAATCGACGCCGGCCGCGTCGAGCAATCGCGCCGTGGGGAAGTCGTAGGCCGTCAGGACGCTGATCCGACGCCGCTGCGATTTCCACGTCGCGAAATCCGGTATGGTGACGGGCCGGGCGTCAGTTGGCATGCGGATGGGTCTCGACAACGTCCAGGTCGGCGATGATGACCTCGGGGCGATCCACTATGACCTTGTATCGTCGCCGTACCGCGTCGTGCAAGGCCATTCGACGCGGGTCCGCCCGACGGTCCCCGAGATCGGCGAAATAGCGAGCACCCCGGCATCGGTAACATTCAACGAGATCGATCGGATCCCGGACCTCTCGCTCGGCGCCCCATTCCCCGGCCGCTCGCCGTGCCGCGGAAGGAGTCCACTCCAGCCGGCACCCGCGCCGGTCGGCCTCGAATAACAACGCCTCCGGCGCAATCACCCAGGCCTCGGCCGGAGTCTCCGCCGCGATGGACTGCGATGCGGCGGCGATGCCCTCCCACTCGTCCGGCAATCGCCAGGTGGATTGCACCTGGAATGCGCACAACCCGATCAAGACCAGCGCCGAGGCGATGGCACAAGCTCGGCTGGCGGTCGCCAGGCGGTTCATCGCATAGCCGATCCCCGCCGCCGCCACCGGCGCCAGGATCAGGAAGTAATACTCGTGATGCAGCTTCCGGGCGAGGACGGCCAGCGTGAGCGACGCCGCGACTCCCCAGAGCCACCAGAGCCTCCTCGTCGCGTTGACCGGATGCTCCTCGCGGAAGACCCCTCCGACACGGCCGATCAATCCCCACACCGCCAGGACGATCCCGAGCGGAGTAAACGCCCTGACGACCAGGAACCGAAACACCAGTCCCCAGGTCTCCCGCATGGCCAGGGCCGAAGGCCCGAGCAAGTTCAGCCAGATCGCACGGTTGTCAACCGAAGCCCGCGATCCACCTCCGCCGGCCAGGAGGTACTCGGCCCAGGCATACCACAGGATGGCCGGCACGACCGTCGCGCCGGGCGCGAGGAGCATCCTGATTCGTCGCGTGCGGAAGACCCCGAACACCAGCGGGATCAGCAGGAACGCGGCGCTGATCTTGATGGCGATCCCCAGCGCCAGGAGCGACCAGCCCGCGGCCAGCCAGATTCGACGGCCTCCCGACTCGAATCGATCCCAGCAGGCCAGTCCCGCCACCGCGGCGCCGAGCATGGCGGCGTCCGGCTGGAAGGCCCGGCCATACCGGATCGTGATCGGGAAGACCGCGAAGGCCCCGACCGAGATCAGCGCGGCACGACGGCATCCCCTCCGCCGCATGAGCTCGAAAATCCCCCAGGCCGCGACCGTCGTCGCCATCGCCGAGAGCGCTCGCCCCGACTCCTCCAGGCTCAGACCCGTGATACGCCCGAGTGACACGACACCGAGCTCATAGACCGGCGGCTCGACCAGGAAATAGTTGGGGAAGGGTGCCGTATCGAGCCTCGGACGGAGCAGCCCGGAGCCCCGCTCGAGGTTGCGCGCCACCATCGCCGTCGGAATCTGTCAACCCACGTAATTCTCGACGATCGGCTGATCGATCCGGATGATGCGAATCAAGAACACGGCCGCGAGGAGCATTCCCGGCAACCATCCTTGCCCGCGCGTATCCGGCCGCGGCGCGGAACCCGTCCGATCGGCATCCATTCCCGAGTCCCCCCCATCAAACATCCGGAATCGCATGCCGAGCATCCGTCGGCCATGAACCTCATCGCGACCCTTCGCAACACCAGCCGATTTCGGAGTCGAGGATTCCGATCTTGGCCATCAAAGGTTCGACTCGCGAACCCCGAATTCCTTCGTGATTTCGATGCGCGGCGGGTTATGAAACCCACTTTCGCCAGAACTTGTCGGATCGCGAAAAAACCATTTGCAATGGCGAAGGAATCTTGACACGATGACACCAAGTCTCATTTCAATTCTCAGGTCGAGGGCGTGGGTCGCTGGACTCGATTCCGGGTTATGATCCGCGCCCGATTCACACCTATCAGGGAGAGCCCTATGCTGGTCCGGGACGTGCTGGAATCCAAAGGGCGCCGCATGGTGACGATCGATTGCGACGCGACCGTCAGCGAGGCCATTGCGAAGCTCGTTCAAAATAATATCGGCTCCCTGCCCGTGGTCGAGAAGGATGGACGCCTGATCGGAATCTTCAGCGAACGCGACGTCCTCCGGATCATCCACAACCGCGGCGAGGGATTTGGTCGACTCTCGATCTGCGACGTCATGACCCGCAACCCCGTGACCTGCAGCCTTGAAGACGACGTGGACGACGTCATGGGCCAGATGAGCGAGCGGCACATCGCCAAGGTCCCGGTCACGACCGGCGAACAGCTCGTCGGCATCGTCTCGGTCGGCGACGTCATCAAGGCGCTCCACGACAAGGTCCACACCGAAAACCAGCATCTGATGTCCTACATTCACGGAGCGGTTTGACGCCCCTCGTCTTCATGCCGAGCGCGATCGGGCTCCGGCACCGCCGCTTGAGGGTGCGGGGCCCAGCGCGCGGGCACGGCCCCGTTCCAGCGGTGGTAGATCGCCGTGAGGTCCGCCAGCCGGTCCCGGACCTCGGGGACCAACTGCTCCTTGCGATATCGCCAGAGCCAGTTCCCTCGGGCCTTGCCGGGGAAGTTCATCCGGGCCCGGCTATCGAGCCCGAGGATATCCTGCATGGGGAAGACCACGGTGTCCGCGACCGAGGCCGAGACCACGCGGATCAATCCCCAGTGGATCTGGTCCGCCGTCGTGCCCGTGTAGCGCAGCCCATAGGCACGCGCCGCCCTGACTTCCTCGCGGGGCTGGGTGGTATCCACATGGGTCGAATGATACCAGCCGTAGCTGGTGTCGTTGTCGTGCGTCCCCGTGTAGGCGATGCAGTTGGGTATGAATCGGTGAGGTAGGTGCTTCTCGGAGCCCGCGTCGGCATCGAACCCGAACTGGACCACGCGCATCCCGGGCAGGATGAACTCATCCCGGAGCGACTCGACATCGGGCGTGATCAAGCCCAGGTCTTCGGCGATGAGCGGGACCGAGCCGAGCGCCTTCCCGATGGCCGTGAAGAATTCGCGCCCGGGCGCGGGGACCCATCGACCGGTCGCCGCCGTCTCCGACCCGGCGGGGACGGCCCAGTACGCCTCGAAACCGCGGAAATGGTCGATCCGGATGAGGTCCACGCGGTTGAGCAGCGAACGAATCCGGGAGACCCACCACGCGTAGCCGTCCTTGGCGTGCGCCTCCCATCGATAGAGCGGGTTCCCCCAGAGCTGGCCGGTCTCGCTGAAATAGTCCGGCGGCACGCCCGCCATGAATCGCGGCATACCCAGCTCGTCGAGGTCATAGAGGTCGGGGTGGGCCCAGACGTCGGCGCTGTCGTGCGCGACGAAGATCGGCACGTCGCCGATCAGCCGGATCCCCTTCTCCTGGCAGGCCGTCCGGAGCGCCCGCCACTGAGACTCGAACTCGTACTGCACGAACTCGTGGAAGCCGATGCCGTCGGCCATCTCCTCGCGCCAGCGGGCGCAGGTCGCGGGGTCCCGACGGACCAGGCCCGGCTCCCAGTCGAACCAGGGCCGTCCTCCGTGCGCATTGCGCAGCGCCTGGAAGAACACATAATCATCGAGCCAGGCCCGGTTCTCGGCGCGAAACACCTGAAACGCGGGATCGGATTTGTCGGACCGGAATCGCTCGTAAGCCCGGTGAAGGAGGCCCATCCTGAGCTCGGCCGCCGCGTCGAAATCGGCGCGATCCGCCGGCAGTCGCGGGTCCTCGGCGATTTCCTTCGGCTCGAGCCAGCCGCGTTCGACCAATCCCTCCGGGCTGATCAGCAGAGGGTTGCCGGCGAACGACGACGGGGACTGATACGGCGAGTTGCCGTAACCCGTCGGCCCGAGCGGCAGCACCTGCCACCAGGTCTGGCCGGTCTCGGCCAGGAAATCCACGAAGGCGTGAGCCTCGGGCCCGAGGTCTCCGTTCCCGAACCGGCCGGGCAACGACGTCGGGTGTAACAGGATGCCGCTGGCCCGAGGGAGTTCCATGTCCGATGTCTCCAGATCCGAATTCGCGGGTTGATGAGACTGAGTCTGCCGATCCGATCAATTGTTCTGCTCATCCAGGAATTGATCGAGCTCGCGACGGAAACCGACGTGGTCCTCGACGTGCGGCATGTGCCCGACGCCGGGCATGACCACGGTCCGCGCCCCGTTGAGCCGCTCGGCCAGGTCACGGGCCACGCGAGGCGGGTTGAGCAGGTCGAGCTCGCCGACCAGGACCAGGCAAGGCACCCGGATCGCGCCGAGCCGGTCTCGCGCGTCGTGGCCGGCCGCGGCATTCGCCTGACGAGCGAACGCCTCGGGCTCCTGGGGCCACGGATTCCGCTCGGCAAACTGGATCATCCCCTCGACCTGGCCCACTTGTCGATAGAACGGCGGGGCGACCAGCCAGGGCAGGACGGCCCGGGTGAAAGCGCCGGCATCGAGATGTCTCCGCATCGCGACCCAGGACTCGATCACCGCCTTGCGCCAGGGATCCCCCCGGCATGCGTCGACGCGAGCACCAGGCTCTTCACCGACTCCGGATGGCGCAAGGCTACCTCCTGCGCAACGAGGCCTCCCAACGATTGTCCGACAAGATGAGCCGGTCTCGCCCTCAAGGCCTCCAGCCAGCCGGCCACATCATCGGCCATTTCCGCCGTCGAGTACGGACGATCCGACCGGTCGCTCTGCCCCGCGTCCCTCGCGTCGAAGCTCAGGGTGCGAAATCGGTTCGCGAAATGGCGTTGGGGCCGGCTGAACGCGCGATGATCCCCACCTAACCCACTCAGGAAGACGAGCGGATCGCCCTGATTCCCCACTTCTTCGTAGTAAAACGAGCGGCCTCGCACGACGATCTTGGGCATGGATAGACCGGGTTTGAGGTCAATAACAGCACACTGAGGCGTGAACCACCCGACGGATGATCCTCCTTTGCATCAGCGTAAGGAGAATTCCGACGTTGAAAAGGCCAAAATCGATGCCCGATGCCCGGACCCCGATGACGGTTTCACGGTCGTTGCGATTCGCGTGCCGAATCCATGTTGCGAGTCTCGAGCTTACCATCGGAGACTCGCTGAGCCAACAGGCACATGCCTGCGTGCACCAAATCGCTCGGCTCGCAGGCTCAAGGCTTGCGATCGGCGGGCTCAAGCGGCAGATCGTGGATCATCGTGGACGTGCCCGGCACCGGATCGATTTGATGAAGGACATTGAAGAGCAAGGGCGACATGATCGACGGATACACATGCTCGTCCCAATCTTTTCGTTTGTCCCTGATGGCGTCGAGCCCCGCGGCGACGCGATAACGGCCATCCTCGACCCGATTAACGGCCAGCACGCCGGCACCGGGAAAGGCGACCAATCGGAACGCACCGTCGGCATCGGTGCGAGCACGATGAATCAATTCTTGGCGAGCGATCGACTCATCATTGAAATTCGGGTTGTCATCGAAAACAAAGTAAGAAACCGTCGCTTGCACGGGCTTCCCCGAGACTTGATCGATCACCCGCCCGGTCACCCAGACTCCACGCGCCAGGTCGAAGTCGAGGTGGATCGGCGTCACTCCGGGGGGATGACCGACCGGGACTCTGCCGTTGAAGTAGGGAAACGACTGGCCCGACGGAGCCCTCGTCTGGAGTTCCCCTTCTCGGCCGAGCGGTAGGCCGACCAGGCGATAGCGGCCTTGCGAGTCGGTGGTCGTCTCGACGTAGGGGATGAACTCGACCTCGGGCGAGAATTTCTGTTTGATGACGACCCCGGCGACGGGACGCCCGGACTGCCGGTCCCGGACCACTCCCTCGATCGCGCGAGTGGGACCGGCGATATGTTCAAACGAGGCGCCGTAGATGGTGATCGCGTCGTCGACAGGACGTCCAGGCATCCAGACCAGACGTATGGGATCGCCATGACGGGTCCGGACCCGGAATTGCCTGGTCTCGATATTCGGCCCATGAATCTGGAGGATCACCACGCGCCCGCGACCGACTCCCGTGATGCGGAACCGGCCATCCGGGCCGGTCGATCGGTCCGGGATGACGACGGGTTCCGGCAGGCCCTCGAGGTGGTTGGGGAGGTAGGGATACTCGAGGATATCCAGCTCACTCTGCCTCTCGGCGTCCTTGACCCATCTGTCGAGAGAGAGATCGGCGATGTTCTTGAACCAGGCGTCAACCGGCCCCTTGGGAGGCATGACCCCATTCGCGACCTGGAGCGCCTTGAGGCCGGGAGCGAGCGGTCCCCGAACCGGCAGCCGGACGCTGATGACTTTGACCGTCGCCCCGACGATCGGCCGGCCTTCCAGATCGATGATCCGTCCGGTGATCGGAAGATCATCGTTCACCAGCCTAAGCGTCGATTCCTTCGTCGGATCGCCGTGGTCCGTCAATCCGAACGCATAACCGGGGGCGCGAGCCAGAACCGTCGCCGTCCTCCACGGGTCCCTTGCGTTGAAGGCGAACGTATTCTGGAAAGACATGTCGAACTCCGCCTTGGCGACCACGAAGCGGAATCGGCCGTCCGGCCCACTCGTGGTGCGGACGCGCGGAGCCCCCGAAATCTTCATGTTGTGACGGACCAGGTACAGTTCGGCTCCGGCGACGGGACGTCCTTCCGGGTCGAGGACCTGACCGCGATAGGTGATGGTCCCGTTCGGGTCGTCGGCTGCAGCCGTCTTGACCTGCGAACGAGGATCTTTTGCCGTCATTTGTGGACCGTGATTCCGAGCCGGTCGAGTTTCTTTCGACGCGTCCTGCCCGTAAGTGCCGACTCCCCATGCGATCCCGGCGAGAGCGACCAGGAAAACGACCGAAGCCGCAGCCCTCAATTGGCCCAATAACATAGTGCGCAGCGACTTGCGCCAGGTCGGCGACCGTTGCCGAGACGATCTCGCCGACGGCGATCCGTGCCGCCCTCGAACTCAGATGTCCGGCGGCCTTGACGGTGGCCTCGACCCAGGCCGAAGGCACCGCCGCGCCGGCCGGCCGCCCCAGAGCGAGAGCAAGTCCCCCGGCCGTCAGGCCCATGCCGCGCCGGACCAGCCGGGATCGGAGAAGCTCGCGGGCTCCCGCCAGTTAACGCCGGACGGTCGCCTCGCCCCAATTCAACTCCGTCGCCGCCTGGGAGTAGCTCTTCCCCTCCAGGTCGCAGAGCAACACGGGCAGGCGGTATTTCTCCGAGAGCCGAGCAAGCTCTTCGTACAGGACCTGCCGCCCATCCTCGCCCAGCGGATCGCTCGGACATTCATCGGCGAGGATGGTGCCGGCCTGCCGCTCGCATTCCCGCCGACGCGCGGCCTCGGCGCCGGCCTGGATGGCGATCCGGTGGGCGACCCGATGGAGCCAGGTGCCCAGCGCATCGCCACCTCGGATCGATCGGGCCTTGCAGATCAGGACCAGGAACGTGGCCTGGAAAGCATCCTCGGCGTCGTTCGGGTCGCGGAGCACCGCGCGACAGGTGCCCAGGACCATCGGCCCATGGCGCCGGACCAGCGCCGCGAACGCGGTCTCGTCGCCCCGGGTCAGGAACCGTTCCAGGAGCTGGCTGTCCGGGAGACCGGCGATCGTCCCCTCGTCGAACAGCCGGTGAATCTGCCGCAAAGCGATGCCCATCGGAGCGTCGGCCATGACTGAAATCCTCCCGGCCCTCCATCGTAATCCTTACAGGAGAGGGCCGGGCAGGCTCCCGATGATCAAGTTTCCGGAAAATCACATTTACGACAGCATCGCAACGCGACCGGCATCATTGGCAATCGCCCCGAAGGGGCAGCCACAAATCAGCCCAGGGCAATGCCCTGGGATCCGTTAGGAGGCGGTCCATGAGCCCTGAAAGGGCGGCACATCACCGTGCCCGTGTCCCGCCCTTTCAGGGCTCTCGGTCTCGTGGATGTCCGGACCCAGGGCGTCGTTTGGGCTGACCTGTTCGGCCCCTTCGGGGCAGAATCCCATACCCGATATCCTTGCAATAGACTCATTTCCGGGGTCGTCGCCAGAACCTCTCTGCCCGCTGCTCATTGACCCTTCCGCAGCTTGGGCACGACATCGCCGAGATCCTTGACCTCGCCCGGCCCGACTTTCACATCCTTCACAGCCTGTCTTGCGAACCGACCACCGGATTCCAGCAAGAAAACGAATTCGTACGGCTTTCCCGGAACGAGACCCTCGACACGGAACCGACCGTCCTTGCCGACTCTACGGAACCGACCGTCCTTGCCGACTGGAAGCATGCGGGGATAAAGAAAACCCGTGCCTTGCGGTTCGCCCTCCGCATCCACGACTCGCCCGGTCAGCGTACCCCATGGTCGGAGGGTCACACTCTGAGGATTGGTCTCATCGCCATGAAGGACGAGTTCCCCGGCCAATTTCTGTTTCTCGTCCAGGAAACACAAGTCGCGCTGCCTGCCCGGCTTGAGGCCGAGGATCCGGTAGCTCGAACCTTCGGAAGGAGGAACGGGCCAGTGGTCGCCATCGTCAAACAAGCCAGTCATCCGCAAGCCCGTGAGCGGTTTACCATTCGGATCGAGCACCGTGAGCTTCAGCGATCGTCCAGTTTCGAGGACAAGGTCGCGGGACAGGGATGCTGTACCGGGTGCGGGATCGATCTCAGCCAGCGCCTGATAATTCATGGGAGGGACCATGTAGGGCCGGGTCGGGAGACTTCGATCGATCTTGTGCTTGAAACGGTCGAGCCCGGCCCCCATCACGTAGGTCGATTGGCCCAGTTCGCCGGGAGCGACGCTCGCGGCGAGCACCCCCTGTCCGGGGAACGCGACGAGATGAAATAAGCCGTCCTTGTCGGTGTGATTGGGGCCGTTCCGTGACCAGGTAAAGCCGGGAACACGCTTCAAATGGGGATTGTCATCGTATACGTAATACGCTAGCGAGGCCTGGACCGGCTTTCCGGAGTTCGGATCGATCACCCGTCCGATCACCCAGACTCCTCGCTTCAGTCGGATATCGACACCAGCGGCTTGATTCAGGGGTGAGCCCGGCACGGACACCTGGGCGCGAAGATAAGGCAATTCCTCCGGCCGTGGGATACTGGACCCAGCCGCCTTCAAGACCGACCATGGGATATCGATCGGTGGGATGGCCATCAACACCCCTTCTCGACCCCGGGGCAGGCCGACCAGTCGATAATGTCCGCGAGCGTCGGTGATCGCCTGAACGCGCCACTCAGCACGATTGCTCAGAGCACGCTCGCTGTGAACCAGGATTCCGGCCAGCGGCCGTCCCGTGTCCATGTCCGAGACCACGCCCTCGATGGGACGAGTCGGGCCGGCAACATGCTCGAAAGTGGACCCATGGATGGTAACGGCCTCGTCGTCCCGGCCGTCCCGGGGTCTGGGATAGCGAATGGTCCGACCCGGCCTTGTGAGGACATCGAGGTGCACAGTCTCGATCGTCGGACCTTCGACCTGCAACTTGGCGATCCGTTCGCGACCGATGCCTTTCAGAAGGAAACGGCCGTCCGGGCCAGTCCTGACGGGCAAGATTCCGGGTGGACTCGGGAGATCCAGCATCGGGTTAACCACCACGGGGGAGTCGACTCGGTGCAGATCCTTGCTTTCTTCGACCGCCTTCAGCCAGTCATTCAGGGACCCCTTGGCTGGCGAGCGAACCTCGACGACCTTCACCAACACACCGGCTACGGGCCTACCCTCCAGATCGATGATCCGGCCGGAGATTGGCACGTCGTCGCGGGCCAGTCGCAGGGTCAGCTCGGCGGGATCGACTCGATCGTTCGCGACAAGGACCCTGGGCTCCCGGGGTGACGCTACCGCTGCCTCTCGAATCATCGGCTGGTCATACCCCAGGGCAAACGCATACGGTTCGGACAGGGCGAGGATCGTGTTGAAGGACCAGGGCACTTCGGAGTAGAGGGCCTCGAAATCCGAATGGGAAACTCGGAACAGGAATCGACCTTCGTGGTCGCTCGTCGCTCGCACGAGCAGGTTGGGAAAGTCCTTGAGACGATCGTTGATCAGGTATAACCTTGCGCCCTGGAACGGATGTCCTTTCGGGTCGAGGACTCGCCCGCGAACAGTGATGATTTCCCGCAAATCGACCGGCTTTTCGGCCCCTGCCGGTGCTGGTTGAGCCGCCGCCTTGCCGCGTGGCTCTTGCATCCGAGGCGTCTCAACCGCCCTTTCCCTCTCCTGCCCCGGCAGTCCGAGCCCCCACGCGATACCGACGACCGCAGTCAGGAAGACGACCGCGGCGGCAGCCGCCCTCAACTGGCCGAGCACCATGCTGCGTAGCGATTGTCGAGCCAGCGTCCTGGCGGTCGTCGAGACGACCTCGCCGATGGCGATGGTGGATGCTCGCGCGCCGAACGTCCCGGCCGCCCGGACGATCGCCTCCACCCAGCAGGGAGGGACTGCGGCGTCCGCCGATCGGCCGAACGCCATCGCCAGGCCCCCGGCGGGAAGCGTCACACCGCGATGGACCAGCCGAGAGCGGAGAAGCTCGCGCGCCCTGGCCAACCTCCTCTGGACTGTCGCCTCGCCGCAGTTCAGCTCGATCGCGGCCTGAGCGTGCGTCTTCCCCTCCAGGTCGCAGAGCAGCAACGGCAGCCGGTACTTCTCCGAGAGCCGCGCGACCTCCTCGTGCAGGATCGGCCGCCAGTCGTCGGCACCCTCATGGCCTTTAGCGATCTCGGCGCGCATCTGGCCGAACTGCCGCTCACGCGACCGCCTGCGTGCCGCTCGGGTGCCGGCCTGGAGGGCGATCCGATGCGCCACCTGATAGAGCCAGCTCGCCAGGGCGCCGCGGCCCCGGATCGATCGCGCCTTGCAGATCAACACCAGGAACGTCGCCTGGAAGGCATCCTCGGCCCCGTCGCGATCGCCGAGCATCGCCCGGCAGGTGCCCAGAACCATCGGACCGTGCCGCTCGATCAGGGCCGTGAACGCCGCCTCGTCACCCTCGGAGAGGAACCGTTCGAGGAGCTCGCCATCGGGAACATTCGCCGTACTCCCCTCGACGAACAGTCGCTGAACTTGCCGCAATGCCGTGCCGATCTGAGCCGTGGTCATGATGGATGTCCTCCCGGGTCTGTGTCTGATCCTCACATAAGAGCCGAAGACCCGGCCAGGACAATCAACATTCCGA
This sequence comes from uncultured Planctomycetota bacterium, assembly GCA_963743925.1. Classification (GTDB taxonomy): domain Bacteria; phylum Planctomycetota; class Planctomycetia; order Isosphaerales; family Isosphaeraceae; genus CAVZRC01. The sequence goes on from CAVURY010000002.1 coordinate 307,667, forward strand.
GAGGACGGCAAAATCCCGCAACTTCGGCGAGTTCCGACTCTTACGGGCTATTCGCCGGCCTTGGGCACGACATCGCCCAGATCCTTGACCTCGCCCGGCCCGACTTTCACGTCCTTGGCCAGGAACCCCAGGATTCGCGAGTTCTTACTCAGGAGCTGAAGATCGTACGATTTCCCGGGAACGATCCGCTCGATCCGGAACCGACCATCCTTACCGACTTCGGGGTAACCCGTGGGAAAGGTGAAGGGAAGAATCCTCCCCTCACCGCTCGGCTGACCTTGGGCGTCAACAACCCGCCCGGTCAAGATGCCCCAGCGTTGAAGGTTCACCGTTTGCGGTCGGGTCTCGTCTCCGTGAATCACGATTTCGCCAACAAGTTGGTTCTTCTCGTGGAGAAATCCTACAGTTCGATCTCGGCCCGACTTCAAACCTGAGACCGTATAGCTCGATTTTTCGCCAGTCAACTTCCTCCAGCCCCCCATCTCGATCAATTCGTTCGCAAAGAGATCGGCCAACGGCTTGCCATCCGGTCCGAGAGCCGTGACGGTCAGCGAGCGTCCCGATTCGAGCGCGAGGTCATGGACCAACGAGGACGTCCCCGGGGCCGGGTCAATCTGGTTGAGAACGTGGAAGTTCTTGGGCAGAACGACGGACGGATAGGTGCGATAATACCCATACTTGCTCTGGTTCTTGATGCGCTCGACCCCGGCGCCCGGATGTACTGTCCTTCGTCGGCTCGTGCGGCCAGCAAGCCCGGACCGGGGAAAGCGACCAGGCGGAAGGTCCCGTCGCCGCCCACGAAATGGGTACTAATCCTCGCGCCCCGGTAGCCCGGGTAGGCATTGACCTGCGGGTTATCTGCGAATACATAGTATTGCACCTGTCCTGCCACAGGCTTCCGGGTGGCCTGGTCGATGATTCGGCCCGTAACCCAGACGCCACGCTTCAGCCGGATATCGAGCGGAATCGCACCCGTGCCCTGAGTGGTCTCGACCCGAACTTTCGAGCGGAGGTAGGGAAGCGCCTCGTCCGCCGGGACGCCGAGCCGAGCCTTGCGGCTCCCGTAGTAGTGGAAGTCGCAAGGAGGGATCGCCACGATGCTGCCTTCGCGGCCTTGCGGCAGGCCGGCCAGTCGATAACGGCCGTGGGCGTCGCTGATGCACTCGACATGCTCGTCAAAGCCCCCGAGATTCTGGTCGCCGTGGACCATGATCCCGCGCAGGGGGTGACCGGTATCGGCATCGCGAACGACTCCTTCGATCGGCCGCGTGGGAGCGGCGACGTGCTCGAACGACTCCCCGTAGACGATGATCGGCTCCACGCCCGAACTGTTCTTGTATGGGGAATACCGGAGAACAGGGCCGGGCCGGGTCCTGACCTGGACTCGCTTCGTCTCGATCGTCGGGCCTTCGATTTGCACCTTGACGACCCGCTCGGGACCGATGCCGCCGATCCGGAATCCGCCATCCCGTCCGGTCACCACCGGAGGGATGATCGGCGGATTTGGCTGCGCCTCGAGGCGGATCGAGAGGAATGGATATTCCTGGTTATGAAACTCACCCCGTTCCTCGAGCGCCTTCAGCCAGGCATCGAGCGACCCATCGACCGGCACGCGGACGTCGAGGACCGTCAGCCTTGCGCCGGCGACCGGCCGGCCTTCCAGGTCGATGATCCGACCGCCGATCGGAGCGTCGTCGCGGGCCAGCTTCAGGGTCAAGTCTTTGGAAGTTCCATCGTCGTTCGCCACGCCGAACGCATAACCCGGTGCTCGCGCGACGAGCGTGGCATAGGACCATGGTCTCTCCTCGAGAGTCGCGTCGAAATCCGTCTTCCTCACGCCAAATCGGAACCGTCCGTCGGCTCCGGTAGTCGCGCGGACTGGCGGGTTGCCGGGATGTTTGAGTCCGTAAGTGACGAGGTAGACGGCGGCTCCCGCGAAAGGACGGCCTTCCGGGTCCAGGACTCGACCCTGATACGAGATGACCTCCCCACTCTCGGCGGGCGCCTCCGCCCTGGCGGCGACCGGGCCCGCGTCGGGCGAAGCTTGCCGGCCTGACATCCTGGGCGACTCAGTCCCGGCCTTCTCCTGGCCGGGCAGGCCGAGCCCCCAGGCGATCCCGACGAGGGCCGTCAAGAACACGACTGCGGCCGCGGTCGTCTTCATCTGGCACAGCAGCATCGTGCGTAACGATCGTCGAGCCAGAGTCGCGGCGGTGGTCGAGACGACCTCGCCGATGGCAATTCCGGCCGCCCGCGAGCCGAAGGATTCAGCGGCTCGGAGCGTCGTCTGAATCCAGGCGGGGGGGACCGCCGCGACCGCCGTCCGGCCGAACGCCATCGCCAGGCCGCCGACGGACAGTGTCACGCCGCGACGGACCAGCCGCGACCGCAGCAACTCGCGCGCCGAGGCCAGCCGTCGGCGGACCGTCGCCTCGCCGCAATTCAGCTCGATCGCGGCCTGAGCGTGCGTCTTCCCCTCCAGGTCGCAGAGCAGCAACGGCAGCCGGTACTTCTCCGAGAGCCGCGCGACCTCCTCATGCAGGATCGGCCGCCAGTCGTCGGCACCCTCGTGGCCTTGGGCGATCTCGGCGCGCATCCGGCCGACCTGCCGCTCACGCGCCCGCCTGCGTGCCGCTCGGGTGCCGGCCTGGAGGGCGATCCGATGCGCCACCTGATAGAGCCAGCTCGCCAGGGCGCCGCGGCCCCGGATCGATCGCGCCTTGCAGATCAGCACCAGGAACGTCGCCTGGAAGGCATCCTCCGCCGCGTCCGGATCGCGGAGCGTCGCCCGGCAGGTGCCCAGGACCATCGGCCCATGTCGCTCGATCAGGGCCGTGAACGCCGCCTCGTCACCCTCGGAGAGGAACCGTTCGAGGAGCTCGCCATCGGGAACATTCGCCGTACTCCCCTCGACGAACAGTCGCTGAACTGCTCGCAATGCGGTGCCGATCGGAACCGTGGCCATGATCGATGTCCTCCCGAGCCTGGATCTTATCTTCCCACAAGAGCCGCTCGAACGGCCAGGACGATCAACATTCCGGGATGGGATGGCAAAGTTCGCTGGGTAAGAGCCCGACCGATCATCCCTCCGATCATTGAACCGCCAAGGACGCCAAGGACGCCAAGAATACGCGACGAAGGATCATCGATCGGACTGGTTCCTCCGGGTTTCTTGGCGTCCTTGGCGTCCTTGGCGGTTCCATTCCGAGGTTCTCCGCCGAAATCGAGAGCCGATACCTCTGCATTCAGAACCGGTGGGATAACTCGAGCGACGAGGTCCGCTCACGGGTTCGGTCTTTCCCGGTCCTGACCGGCGAAGGAACCAGCGGACCGGTCTTGGCTCGGTGGTCAGGACCGGATTCGATGAAATCCGACCCGTCCGCCGCGCCTCGCATTTTCTGGAGTGCCCGCTCCTCGAGCTGACGAACGCGCTCCTTGGAGATCCCCAGCATCTGACTGATCTGGCTGAGCGACTGATGCGTTTCTCCATCGAGGCCGAACCGCAGTTTCAGGATCAATCGCTCGCGGGCGTTCAGTTTCTCGAAGACCTTCCCCAGGAATTCCGCCAGCTCTTTCTCGTCGGAATCCGAATCCCGCCTGGAGGCGAGCATGTTCGCCAGGGGTGTCGAGTCATCGGTCCGGCACGGGGCGTCGAGAGAGATCTTGGGCCGGATCGGGGCCAGATCGGGCCGGTCGGCTCCGGCTCGATGCAATGTCGTGAGGAGCGATTCCGCGGAGGTGTCGCTTCCCGGCCCCTCTGGCTTCGGGATCGACTTCGTGAGCCGCTGGAGTTGCTTCGGGTTCAGTCGCACCGCGTATGCGCCGCCCGCGATGGCCCGTTGCATCGCCTGGCTGATCCAGAAGCCCGCATAGGTGGCAAGTCGCGTCGTGTTGGCCGTATCGAAGCGGTCGATGGCCGAGAGCAGGCCGCAGAACCCTTCCTGGATCAGGTCGGCGGCGGAAATCCCGCGGTTGAAGTAGCGCTTGGCGATGTGGGCCACCAGTCGGGAATTGGCCATCGACAACGCCGTCCGAATCTCTTCGTAACGACGAGCCAGGGCACGGACCTCGACATCGGCCGAGGCATCGCCGGCCAGGTCGCGCACCGCCCGCTGAAACTCCACATCCGGGAAGGCGAAACTCCATTCCGTCCCGTCGGGTCGCCGGGTCGCCTGGACGATGCGATCCTTGCATCCCAGGAGCTCCAGCAGCAGCTCGCGTTCCTTCTCCGAGGTCATGACGTTCGCCTCCGGCGCGTCCAGGAACCAGCGTCGCGGGCCTTCGGTCTCCGGTGCATTCTGATTCGGCATGGATGATTACCTGATCGTATGAATCCGATGCGGAAACTTGCCAGCGACACGCGAGGCGCGCACTTCCTGCGCCCTCCGGTTTTCAGCCGGATCGATATCCTCGCCCCACATGAAAGACCGCCGGCCGTCGCGATTCGACGATCGCGATCCGACGAAATAAGAGCGTCGCAGTCGGCGATCGGGCCCGCATCGACCCGTCGCTTTTGTCGCTCACTCACTCAATACGGCCGACTCCGGCCGCTGTCTGCCGTCGCGGAGAATTTTTTTTCCCGAGAGGTCTTGTTTTTCCCGTCTCGCGGAACCAGGCCTGCTTTTCTGAGGTGGCAGGAATGACTGGATGAACGAGATCGGCCTCATCAGAGACTGCCAAGACCACCCAAATTTCCCGTGTTACCGGGAATTCTGCGTCGGAAAGATGTCCAGCGACACGACCCGTTCGACTAACAGTGCGAAATTTTGGAGCGGCTTCCGGACCATCCCGGGACCGTCTGGCCGAGTTTCTTCCCGACTAAGGGTAAGCCAGGGCAATCCGCCCCGCGATGAAAAAGAGAGCGGCGGCGGCAAGCCGGACACGTCCTGAGATTGTGACCTTCGCGCGTTTATCCAAGAACCACGATACCAGCGGGCACGCCGCGATACCCGACAGCAACGCGAACCAGCCGTTCGTCAAGGGCCACGGTCCTTCCTCCAAGAGGAGCAAGAGTCCGCCACCGCCTGCGACGACTGTCCACGTCCACGCCGCGATCAAACCGAGCCGTTCTCCCCACGTCCCCTGAGTGAGGGCTTTCTCTTCGAAATCTGGGTTGCCGCGGTCACTCATCGGGACGGCTGCTCCACAAATTCTTCGAGCGTCCAAAGCCAATCAGAGATACCCGCCGCCATGGCAGCGGAAACACGAAGGTTCTTTTCCGATCAGACTTTTTCCCCTCGAGACCGGGATCGGGTAGGATGAAGCCTGGCCCGACCTCAAGGCGAAACCGCGCAATCAATGATGACCATGCACGTTTCGGCGGCGAAGGAGGTTCCGTGGAAAAGGTCGACGTCGAACCGCGACTGGATCAACTCTCGACCCAATGGACCTTGGTATTCAAGATCCAGGAGGGTGCGACGGAAGAGGTCAGCCGCGCCCTCGCGGAACTGATGTGCCGCTACTCGGGTGCCGTGCACCGTTATCTGCTCAAGAGCTTGAAAGACCCGGATGCGGCCCAGGAACTGGACCAGGAATTCGCACTGCGGTTCCTCCGGGGCGATTTTCGAAATGGCGACCCGACACGCGGCCGATTCCGCGACTATGTGAAGCGGGCCGTCCAGAACTTGATGACCGATTACCACCGGCGGAAGCGGCCGGTGACCTCGCTGGATGCGGACGTCCCGGAACCGGCCGTGGAAGATGAGGGACGGGCCGAGTTCGATCGCCAGTTCCTCCAGAGCTGGCGGAATGATCTCCTCGATCGGACCTGGAATGCGATCAAGGAGCTGGAGAGGACCAGACGCGGACCCTATCACACGGTCCTTCGGATTCGAGTCGATTATCCCGACCTCACCTCGAAGGAATGGGCCGAGCATCTGGCGAAGGCATTGGGACGTCCGATCAGTCCCGGGGCGTTTCGGCAGTCGTTGCAGAGTGCGAGACAGGTCTTCGCCGCACTGTTGATCGATGAAGTCGAGGCCAGCGTCGCCAATGACCCGAGACCTCAGGCGGTCGAAGAAGAGCTCGCCGACCTCCATCTCCTGGAATACTGCCGGCCCTACCTGAAGCGACGCGGATAGCCCGAAGGCCGGCGACATCCGGCGGTCCTCCCGTTCGGCGAGCGTGCATCGGGCTCTTGGTTCGGGCGCCGGGGTGCCGGGCCGAGTTGACAGGCGATGGGCTTCCGGCTACATTCCCGCGGCACGTCGCGACCGTGAAGCGACGACGCGGCTAAGCCGAGACCGCGAGACGAGTTCGCGGCGAGAAATCGCCCCGTTCCGTCGCCGTACGTTGCGGGCGCGTGGTCGGGCGATCCCAAGGATGGAGACGCATTCCGCCACGTGTCCAGTTCTGACGGGCGAGGGTGAATCATGGACGATGTCCCCGCCGGTCCGGTGAGCCCGGGGCCGCGGAGGCCGTCGCTCTCGGTGGTGGTCCCCGTGCGAAACGGTGGCCGCGACTTCGAGCGCTGCCTCCGTCGGCTTCGCGACTCGCTCCTGACCGATTTCGAGCTGATCGTCGTCGACGACGGCTCGACCGACGACTCCGCCTCCTCGGCCCGGAAGGCGGGGGCACTCGTCGTCACGATCCCCACGCCGCAAGGCCCGGCCGCCGCGCGGAACCTCGGCGCCAAGGCCGCCGGCGCCTCGCTGATCTTCTTCCTCGACGCCGATGTCGCCGTCCATCCCGAGACGCTCTCCCGGGCCATGGCGAAGTTCGAGGCCGATCCCGGCCTCGCGGCGCTCTTCGGGTCTTACGACGACGCGCCGGCCTCTCCGGGCCTGGTCAGCCAGTACCGCAACTTGCTCCACCACTTCGTCCACCAGAACGGACCGTTCCTCGACGAGACCCGCCCGGTCCACACCTTCTGGACGGGCTGCGGCCTGATCCGTCGCGACCTCTTCCTCGAGTTCGGCGGATTCGACCCGAGCCTCTATCCCCGCCCGGCCATCGAGGATATCGAGCTGGGCTATCGCCTGACCCGGGCCAAGCATCGGATTGTCCTGGCACGCGACGTCCTGGCGACCCACATGAAGCGCTGGTCGCTCTTCGAGATGGTCCGCACCGATATCTTCCGGCGCGGCGTCCCCTGGATGCTCCTGATCAAGCGGACCGGGATCGTCGAGACCGACCTGAACGTCAAATTCAATCAGAAGGCGTCCGTTGCCCTCACCGGCTTGACCTTGCTCGCGACCGCGTTCAGCGTTGTCATCCCCTGGTCGGGACTGGTCGCCGGAGCGGGCCTGGCGTCGATCGTCGCCCTGAATCGCCCGTTCTTCGCGTTCCTCGCGCGAAGACGGGGTTTCGCCTTCGCGGCAGCGGCCCTGCCGCTCCACCTCCTCTATTATTGCTGCTGCGGGATCTCGGTCGTGATCGCCATGCTCTACTGGCAAATGCAGCGGCCCCGGATCGCCGCGAAGCGGCCGGATCGCGCCGGCCGGGCCGATCGAGCGGCCGTCGCCATCCCCCACCTGTCGTCCCGGACCAGGATTTCCCGCAGGGACGCGAAGCGGACCGCCGAAGACGCGGAGATCAATCGAGAGGGCGGGATGTGACCGGGGAAAGAGTCCGACAGCTCCTCGCCCTGTACCTGCCGATCGACACGACGACCCGAGGCCGACGATGAGAATTGGGATCGACGGGAGTTGCCTGTCCAATCGCAGGGGTTTCGGCCGGTTCGCCCGGCGATTGGTCGAGGCGCTCTCGCGTCAGGCGACTCATCATCGATTCACGGTCTTCGTCGACCGGCCTTCGACGACGCTGGTCGAAGTGCCCGAGGGCTTCGACCGGCTCGTGGTCGAGGTGGGCGAAGCCCCCAGCCTTGCGGCATCGGCACAGGGTCGGAGACGGTTACGCGACATGCTGGCCATGGGCTGGGCCGTGTCTCGCTCCGGAGTCGACCTGATCTACTTCCCCGCCACGTACAGCTTTTTCCCGGTCTGGAACGTGGGCAAGCTGGTCGTGACGATGCACGACACGCTGCCGCTCTCCCATCCCGAGCTGGTCTTTCCCCGGCTGAGCGGTCGGATCGCCTGGCGGCTCAAGGAGGCCGCCGCGGCGCGCTGGGCCGACCGGATCGTGACGGTTTCCCATGCGTCGCGCCTCGCGATCGAACACTGGCTGGGCGGGCCCGATCCGAGGATCCACGTGATCACCGAGGGTGCCGAGGCCATCTTCGGTCCCCGGGCCGATGGTCCCGAATCCCAGGCCGTCCTCCACAAGCATGGACTCCGGACCGGTGAGCGCTACTTGCTCTATGTCGGCGGCCTGAGTCCCCACAAGAACCTCATCCGGCTCGTCGAGGCCTTCTCTCGTTCGTACGAGCCCGACGTCCGCCTCGTCCTGACCGGCGACGTTCATGACGTCTTCCACACACATGTCCCGGAGATCCGCGCCGCGATCGATCGTCATCATCTCGCTGATCGCGTGCTCATGACGGGATTCGTCCCGGACGAGGATCTCGTTTACCTTTATGGCCGCGCCTATGCCCTGGTCCAGCCTTCGCTCCTGGAAGGTTTCGGCCTGCCCGCCGTCGAGGCGATGGCCTGCGGCACTCCGGTGATCTCGAGCACGGCCGGGTCGCTGCCGGAGGTCGTCGGCGAGGCCGGCGTCTATTTCGATCCGGTCGACGTCAACTCCATGGCCGAGGCCATCCGCGGATTGCTGGCCGAGCCCGCCCGTCGCGAATCCCTGGCCAACCTGGCCATCGACCGGTCGGCGCTCTTCACCTGGGCCGCATCCGCACGCTCTCTGCTCGATTGCTTCGACGGCCTGGAGTACGCATCTCCCCGAGAGGCCGCGCTCAGCCGAAGCGCGTGAACTTGTCGGGCGTCGGGTTGCCCCGGTTCGTGGCGCGAGATACCCTCATGGGAATGACGGGTCCCTCCTCCACGATTACGGGGTGCTGCCACCATGAGATTGGATCGCAATGATCGAAGGATGTTCATCATCAAGGCGATGGCCACGACCTGTGCCTGCGTGGGGCTCGGGTTGTTACCGGCCGCCAGGGCCCAGGAGAAGGCCGAACGTCCGACCCTCGGCACGATCGAGCGGCTGGACCCCCGGTTCGATCGACTTGTGCCCGCCGATGCCCGGGTCGAGCGGATCGCCGAGGGCTTCCTCTGGTCGGAGGGGCCGGTCTGGGACAAGAACCAAGGGCGTCTCCTGTTCTCCGATGTCCCGATGAACACGGTCTTCCAGTGGCAGGACGGCAAGGGCGTCAGCGTCTTCCTCAAGCCGAGCGGATATACCGGCTCCTCGGCGCGTGGCGGAGAACCGGGCTCGAACGGGTTGTTGATGGACGGCCAGGGCCGGATGATCCTCTGCCAGCATGGCGACCGTCGCGTGGCCCGTCTGAATTCGGACCGGACATTCACGACCCTGGCCGACAAGTACATGGGTAAGCGACTCAGCAGTCCAAATGACGGCGTCTTCAAGTCGAACGGAGACCTCTACTTCACCGACCCGCCCTACGGCCTCCCCGGGCTCAACGAAAGCCCGGCCAAGGAGCTGGCCTTCAACGGCGTCTACCGGATCTCAGCCGCGGACGGGACGGTGACCCTGCTGACCAAGGAGATGACCTTCCCCAACGGCATCGCCTTTTCACCCGACGAGAAGACGCTCTACGTGGCCAACTCGGACCCGACCAGGGCGGTCTGGATGGCGTTCCCGGTCAAGGACGATGGAACGATCGGCGCCGGGCGGGTCTTCGCCGACGTGACGAGCATGATGTCGCCGAAGAGGAAAGGGATCCCGGACGGGATGAAGGTCAACGCGGTCGGCAACCTGTTCGCGACCGGACCCGGCGGCGTCCTGGTCTACGCTGCCGACGGCACCCACCTCGGCACCTTCGCCACCGGCCAGGCCACGGCCAATTGCGGCTGGGGCGAGGACGGCTCGGTCCTCTATATCACGGCGCATATGTATATCGGCCGGGTCCGGCTCACGACCAAGGGACTCGGTTTTAGGCTTCTGACCACGGAACCTCTCGAGCCCCGCTAAGGAGGCCGATCGTGTCCGAGGATTCGCTGAAGGTCTACGGAGACGACGAGATCCCGGCCAGGATCCAGGCCGAGGGGCTCGACGCCTGGTATCTCGAGGACGGCTGGTTGCGTCGCAAATACAGCACCGACGGCTGGCCGACGACGCTGATGCTGGTCAACGCCATCGGCTACCTCTGCGAGGCCGCCTGGCACCACGCCGATCTCTCCGTGACGTGGGGCAAGGTGTGGGTGAAGCTGAAGACACATTCATCCGGAGGGATCACCGACAAGGATTTCGCCCTGGCCCGCAAGATCGAGGAAATCGTCCTCTGGCGGCCCGAGCCGGGTGGACCCCTCGAGGGGACTCCGAACAAATTCGTTCAGGCCAAGAAGTGAGCTCTTGAGTCGTTGAGTGAATCGCCCGGGCGGTATCGGTCATGATCGGTTGTCTGGCTGCCAGGGAGGTTGAAGCACGTCCCAGACCGAACCCGAAGCCGACTCCAGTTGGAGCGACTGGGCCAGTGGGTCATAACGGCCGCCTGCCAGTGCGTCGGCGAGGATCGCGGCACCTTGAGCGGCATGCTTGACCCAGGCGCCGGGAAGTGAGGGCAAGAGGATGAATTTGCCGAATGGGGCGAGGGCTTCGGTCGTCAATCGCATGACATCGGGCAGTTCCAGGCCGCGCCCCGAGAGGTAGATTCGCTCGAAAGGCGTGAGGGCTTTTAAGCCGGCCAGATGCTTGACCAGCGATTCACGGAATGCATCCGGGCCGATCGGGCCCAGGTCGGCAAGTCCTCCCCGGAAGAGGTCTTCCTTGGAGAGAGGACTCTGCCAGTAGGCGACCTCGCCGTCCCAGATGCCTCCGGACCGAAGCCCGATCGGGCCGCGAGTGCCGGCCGCCGCGTCAACGATCTTCCCTCGTTCAACGACGAGGATCGCCGAGAAGGCCGAGCCGATCTCGACCACCGCGAAACTCGAGCGGTCGTAGTCGCCCGATTCCATTGCGTCGAACCACAACGCCTGCGCGGCCACGGCGACCTTGTCCGGAGTCCCCACGTCGATGGAGTTCACCTTGCGGTAGGCCGGGATCGTCGGGAGATGCAGGCCCCCCGGCATGAAGACGAGCGGCCTCCGGGAGCGGACAAAGGCCCGCACCCAGGCCCGGAAGCCGACGACCCCCGAGGCTCGACCGCGCTCGTCGGGCCGGATGAGCGACATCTGCTCGATATGGTCTTCCGTCAATGACTCCCCGCGGACCAGCGGGAGTCCGTACCCCGAGGGCGCGGCGATGAGGTCGATCGGCGCCCAACGTTCCAGCAGTCGGGAGAGAATTTCAGGATCGTCCCGGAGCTGCGCGGGCAGGAGGCGTACCTGATCGGCGACGGCGCCGTCTACGAGCAGGAGTAGGTCGAGGCTGCTCGTCCCGGGATCGCTGCCGACGACGCGGAGCACGCGCTTGCCTCGATGGGTCGTGATCTCTCAGCCCAGGGAACGCCCCAGCTCGAGCACTTCCTCGGCGTCGAAGACCTTGTCACTGGAAAGGAACAGTTCCTGGATCGCCTTCTTATGAATTTTCATCTTGGTGCCGCCGACACCGAGGGCGCCCCAGGCGCGTGCTGGCCCGCGCTCGGCGCCCTTGTCGTTGGCCTCGACCCCTTCGATCCCGAGGGGCGGCACGGCGTTCAGATCGATGAGGACCTTGAGATCGGGCATCCCCGTCCAGACCGAGGCCGGCAAGATCGTGACCCCGGCGGCCCCCGCGCTGATGATGACCGACTTGCCGCCCAGAGCCTGCGCCAGATCGTCCTGGTTGGCCGTGGCGAACGGTGTGACCGCCCGGCCGTTGCCGCCCCGGGCCAGGGATCCGGCCAGTTCCTTGGCCCGATCCAGGCTGCGCGATCCGACCGCCACATCGGCCCCTAGTCGTGCCAGCAGCCTCGCCGCGCGATGCCCGACCGGCCCGGTCGCGGCCAGGACGGCCGCGGATACGCCTTCGAGCGAGCCGCCGCAACCCTTCAAGGCGGCCAGGACCGCCGCCGCCGCGGTCGTGTTCGCGCCGTTGGCGTCGAACAGGACGGAGACTCGAAATGGCCCGAAGAAGGTTTTTTTGACCGTGTCGAGGATCGCCTCGCCGGCCGCCACGTTCGAGCCGCCGATGAAGATCGCCGTCGACGAGAGGTCGGCCGGACCCCGCGTGAACAGGGCGCCGTAGACGAGGTCTCGGACGTTGGCCGGCGTCACACCGCCGTGACGAAACAGGTGCTCGACACCCGCATCGGCCGCCACCACGGCGTCGAAGACGCTAGGCTGGGGGTCGGAGTCGAGCTGGATCAGGATCCTCGGCTTCGTGCTACCCATCTTCGCATTCGTGGATTTTGGATTTTGGATTGCCAAAGGGAGGGCCCGCGAGGACATTTTGGTTTCGTGATTTGGGATTTTGGATTGTCAAGAGGAGGCCCTTCACCCCGCGTTGCAATCCAAAATCCGAAATCCAAAATCCAAAATGAAAACTTACCCGGCGAAGGGGTGCTTGACGGTATCCTTCTGCGCGGTGATCTCGGCCGCCGAGGGGCTGCTCTTCATCGCACGCTGGATCGAGAGCTTGGTGGCCTCGTAATTGAACTTGAGGATCTTGGAGTTGTCCTCGGCCTCGGGATGGATGAAGACGCCGCAGACGATCACCAGGTCATCCGCGTCGGCGGCGGGGATGGTGCCGTCCGCGACGCAATCGGCCACGGCCTTGGCGACGGCATACTGCGCCGGGCCGAACATCTGCACGGCCTGCTTCATCCCCTTGATCGTGACCTTCGTGATCATGACGGTGGCGGGCTTGGCGATCAGGTTGGGGGTGAGCACGGCCAGCAGGTTGGTGTGCCCGTGCGACTGATTGGCCAGGGCGTTGGCGAACGCCACTCCGACCGGCCCGCTCTTGTCGCCGATGAGCAGGTCGATGTGTGCAATCTCGTTCCCATCGCCGACGAGGGCCTCACCGATGTTCATGAGGATGTTGCTGGCCATTGCGCGTTTCTCCGTGGTTGAGCCATCTGGGTGGTGTGGGTGTGGGTTGAATCCCGGCGCACAGGGACAGGCACTGGTCCCACGCCAGCCGGGCGCCGCGGCGTTTCAGCCGCGTTTTGGACTCGAATCATACGACGCCCGACCGGCCGCAAGCAACCCCACGCCACTCGGTTCCCCCGACATGGCGGGTTTTCCGGAAAAATAAACATTGTCCTGGGCGTTCACAGGTGGTTCAATAACCAATTCACGGGCAGACTCGTCGCCCGAGCCCTTCGGCTTCGAGTGCGTGAGTGAAGTCTTGAATCCTCCTACGGAGACCGACGATGCGCAAATTGTTGACGCTCGCTGCGATTGCCGTCCTGTTCTCGGGTGCGGGCCTCTTGAGGGCCGACGACAAGAAGGATGAAAAGATCACCCTCAAGGGTGAAGGTCTGTGCGCCAAGTGCGCCCTGGCCGAGAAAGATTCGTGCCAGAACGTCGTCATCGTCACCAAGGACGACGTGAAGAAGACCTATTACATCGTCCACGACGATGTCGCCAAGAAGGCCCACTCCAAGATCGGCTTCTGCGGCGCCAAGAAAGACAAGCCGGCCAAGGTCAAGATCACCGGCACCTGCAAGGAAGAGGACGGCAAGCTCGTCTTCACGGCCGAGAAGATCGAGAAGGACGAGGATTGATCGCGCCCCATGCGTTCCTCCCGGCCTTGACGTCGGGATCGGGAGCTCCTCGAGACGATCGGACCGATTGACGCGATTCCAAGCCACGACGTCTTGATCATGGGAGCGAGTACCCGCGCCGCCGCGTTCACCGCGATCCGGTGCGGACTCCTCCCGCGATGCGTGGATTACTTCTCCGATCGCGATCTAGCCGCAGTCTGCCCGGTCGAACGCGTCGATCCCGCCAATCCGCTTCCGGGTTTTCTGGCCGCGGCGGAAACCAACCCCCCTTCCCCGTGGTTCTACACGGGCGGATTCGAGAACCACCCGGACCTGGTGGAACAAATCAGCCGGCGACATCGCCTCTGGGGTGTCGGAGCCGAGGTGCTCCGCGCCGTTCGCGACCCGATCGCGGTCGTTCAAGTCCTCGAGCAGGCGAAAATCCCCGCTCTTGACGCGAGGCTCGATCCCAGGGAACTCCCCACCGATGGGTCCTGGCTCGTCAAGCCGATCGCCTCCGGGGGAGGACGGGGGATCGAGCCGCTGACGGCGCGATCCGTTTCGAGTTCCTCATCGAATTACTACCAGCGCCGCGTCGACGGCCCGAGCTTCTCGGCCCTGTTCATCGGGCGGCTCGACGAAGTTCGACTGGTCGGGATCACGAGACAGTGGATCGGGGTCGCGAGCGTCCCCGCGCCTACCGCGGGAGTATGGGGCCTTGCCCGATGACGGCGGTCCTCGCCCGGCGATTGAAGGCGATCGGCGACCGATTCGCGGAGGCCTTCGGACTCGTCGGTTGGTTCGGCGTGGATTACGTCCTCAACGAGGACATCCCCTGGCCGGTCGAGATCAACCCGCGCTATACGGCCTCACTCGAGATCCATGAACTTGCCTCGGGCCGTTCGCTTCTGGACGAGCATCGTCGCGCCTGCGAGGGAATCACCGATCGGTGGCGGGTGATGGGTGGCGGGTGGCGGGACGAGCATCGTCGCGACTGCGGGGCAATCACCGGCCAGCGAGTCGGTCATTCGGCCGTCGAGATTCCCCGCGCCCCCGTGATCGCCAAGCGAATCTTGTATGCCGAGCGATCACTGGTTGTGCCGGATATCCGTGTCGACGATCGTGGAAGCGAGCCGTTTGCGGTGCCCATGATCGCCGACGTTCCCCGCGCGGGTACCCGTGTCGAGCCCGGAGAGCCGATCATGACGCTGTTCGCCGTCGGCGAGGATGAAGCGACCTGCTGCGAAGAATTGAAGCGGCGGGAGCGAAGCTGGATGCGTCGGCTCGAATCCGGCATCGCGACGCTCGACCCAAGCGATCTGGATTGATTGACGACTCGAATTCGGGGCGATGATGAATCTCTTGTGGTTCGACTACGCGATCATCGCGATGCCGGCGATCCTGATCGCGACCTGGGCCCGAATCCGGATCGTTCGAGCCCTGTCTGCGGGTTCGAAGCACACGACCGCGGCCGAATTGACCGGGGTGGAGCTGGCCGAGGCCGTCCTGGACGCTGGCGGCGCGACGTGGGCGGAGATCGAGCCGGCCTCGGGCGAGCTGGCGAATTACTACGATTCGGACCGCAAGACGTTACGGTTATCGCGGGAAATCCTCGAAGGTCGCTCGATCGCGGCGATTGCGATCGCCGTTCGCGAGGCGGGCCACGCGATCCAGGATGCCGCGGGTTATCGGGGTCTGCTCATCCGCAACCTCATCGTATCCTGGACGGTCCTCGGCGCTCAGGTTTGCTGGATCGTGCTTGCGGCGGGACTCTGGCTCGGCATGATGCGGCTGATCGTCCTGGCCGTCGGACTCTTCTGGCTACACCTCATCATCCACGTCGTGAACGTGCCGGTGGAGCTCGACGCCAGTCGCCGCGGCCGGGAGATGCTCCTCTCCACGGGGGCGGTGACCGCCGAGGAAGACCAGGAGATCGCCCGGGTTTCGAATGCGATCGCCTGGACCTACGTCGCCTCAACCCTGTTTGGAACTCAGGGCCTGTGGCATCTCAGATTGTCTCACTGAATCGGAATCGATTTTGACAGGATGAACAGGATCGACAGGATGAAATGCAAGATTCCGAATGACGAGTCTCGAAATCATAAATGAATCTCATCCTGTTCATCCTGTCGATCCTGTCTCATTGGAATTAAATCAATTCCGACAGGATTGACAGGATCGGAATTCTTCAAGAATCTTACAGGCTCTTGAGGTAGGCGATCAGGTCGTTGAGTTCTTGTTCGGTCAGGTCACCGCGGGAGCTGAGGCTCTCGGGGCTATGGGCTCCCTCGAGAGTATCCCGGAGATCTTTCGAGCGGCCGTCGTGGAGATAGGGGTCCTTGTCGTAGACGCCGCGGAGCGAAGGGGGATTATACCCCCGATAGGCATCATCGGGCTCTTCCAGGCCCGTGATGTGGATCTTGCCGTCGGTGAACTCGGGACCGCCATGACACCGGTTGCAAGCGGCCTTCTCGGTTCGGAAGACCGCCTCGCCGCGCTTGGCGGCCACGGAGAGACTTCCATCCGGCTGCCGGAAGGGATTCCGGGGATAGTCGAGCGTGTCCAGGAACGCCACGAGGGCCTTCACATCCTCCTTCGGCGGTTTGGGCCCCTGCATGCTCTTGGTGAATGACTCGATCATGGCGTCGTCGAGGTCGGTCTGCCAGCCGTGCCAGGTCCAGGGCTTGGTCTGCGTCACTCGGCGAAGCGTGGGGACCTTCTTGCGGCTCTTGACGTGGAACGTGCTGAGATCTTGCCGGCCATCGTTGAGCGTGTCGAAATCCAGGCCGTTGGTGTGCCCGTCGCTGTGGCAGGTGTTGCAACTGTACCACTGGTTGAAGGACCGCACCGCGTCGTGGAACAGGATCTCGCCGCGGCGGGCCAGCGACGGCGTCTTCGGGCCGCCCAGGTGGATCGTGCGGATAAGCTTGGCCGAGTCCGCGTCCACGACCTGGACGGCGTCGGCGAGGTAATTGGCGACGTAAAGTGTCTTGCTATCGGGCGCGAAAGCCAGCTCGGTGGGACGGCCGCCGACCGTCACGCGACGGTATCGGCCGTCGTTATTGAGCAGCTCGGGCGCGATCAGGTCGCGAGAGCTCCCGGTCCGCCAGGGGAGTCGCTTCCGATCGGTCCGGAAGATCATCACTTCATGACTACCGCCGCAACTCACGGCCACCAGTTTCTGGTCGGGGCTGATGGCCGCGCCATGGGCATCGGAAGCCGCTTTGCCCTGAGGGTCCAGCGAGAGCGTGGCATAGGACGGCTTGGAGCCCGCCAGATCGATGCGGGTCAGCCGCTGGCCGAGCACCCAGCCCAGGTCGATATTATTCCGGGTGGTCGGGAATTTCCGGTTCCTCATGTTGGCGAGGTAGGCCGTCTTCCCATCGGTGCTGAAGCTGACCTGCCGGAGGTTGTCGCCGTCGATCGGCAGGGTATGAACGACCTTCCAGGCACCGACATCGATGATCGAGACGTCTTGAGACCGGGTATTTCCCACGAGGAGCCGGGACCCATCCGGAGACAAGGCGATCCCGCGCGGCTCGCGACCGACCGTCAGCCGGCCGGTGACCTTCTTGCCGTTCACGTCCACCCGGACGACCTCGTTGCTCACGCCCACCGCCACGAAGGCCGTCGCGCCGTCGGCGTTGATCGCAACGCCCCGAGGTTCGGGACCGACTTCGACCCGGCCGATCACGGCGATATGGTCGTCCTTCAGATCCAGCACCGCGACGTCATAGCCGTACCAGTGGCTGACCACGCCGCGACGGCCATCGCGCGATAAGGCCACGCCGGCCGGCTTATCTCCCGTCTTGGTCTCGTCGAGGACCCGCGCCGATTTCGTATCCACCAGGGAGACGGTGCCGGCCGTCTGGTTGGCACTGAGCAGGCGCGTGCCATCGGCCGAGAGTGCCAGTGCGATCGGCGAGCGGTTCGGCTCATCGCGGGGAGGAGCCGTCGGTGTGGGACTTCGATCGGCGGAGGATCGTGGCATATCCGCGCCCCGGACGACGGACCAGAGCCCAGAGGCCTCTTCGACAATGATGGTGGCCACGAAGATTGCGAACAGAGTGGCAAAAACCGAACAGATAATCCCCGCACCAATTCGTGCTCTTCGGGAAAACGTCGTGGGAAGATCATCGAGATTTCGTTCTCCCCGCACAATCCTCGGAAATGCCCACAGAATTCTGAGGGTTAATTCGAAGTCTCTCCCTAAATCATCCAGAAAGTCGACCGCCCGTGACGGAAACACTCGAGAATTCATGTCAGGATGCTCCAGACGGTCGGCGAGTGCGGTGCAATCAGGTAGGAAAGGTTGAGTTCGGCGTAGCACCTGCTCCATCAAGCTTCCGCCGACGACCTTGCATCGGGCTGGGCCGGACTCAACACTCTTTCTTAATCAGCGACAAAACGGCCTTCGCAGGCCGTGACTCACATCCGATCCACGACATCGATTCCAAGCAGGTCCAGGCCGAATTTCAAGATCCTGGCGGTCAGGTCGCCCAGCGCGAGCCGGCTGTCGCGCCGTTCGGCCGACTCTGCCTTGAGCACGGGACATTCCTGGTAGAACGTACTGAATGCGTTGGCCAGCTCGAAGAGATAATCGGTCAGGATGTTGGCCTTCAGCTCCGATTGCGCCAGGTCCAGGACCTCGGGGAGGCGGAGCAGGCGCACGCCCAGCGCTCGCTCGGCGGGATGGCTCAGGGCGATCGCCGGACGTTGCTCGCGGATCGCCTCGGGCGAGAATCCTCCCTTGCGGAAGATGTTCTGGATCCGTGCATAGGCGTACTGGAGGTAGGTCGCCGTGTTGCCGTTCATCGCCAGCATCTTCTGAGAGTCGAAGACATAGTCGCTGATCCGATTCTGCGACAGGTCGGCGTACTTGATGGCTCCCATGCCGACGACCTCGGCCACCCGCTGCTGTTCGGCCGGCTCGAGCTCGGGGCTGTTCTCCGTGACGACCTTGAGGGCTTCGGCGGTGGCCTCGTCCAGGAGCGACTCCAGGCCGACGACGTCGCCGGCGCGGGTCTTGAACGGCCGGCGATCCGCGCCCAGGATCGTGCCGAATGCGACATGCTCGAGGTCGACCGAGTTATAGCCCCACTTGCAGGCCACCTCGAAGAGTTGCTTGAAATGGTCGCCCTGGCGGTGGTCGACCACATAGAGGACCTGGTCCGGATGCCAGGTCGCGACGCGATACTGGATGGTGGCCAGGTCGGAGGTCGCGTAAGTGTAAGCCCCGTCGCGCTTGCGGACGATGAACGGGGCCTCGGTCTGGTCAACGAAGACGACGGTCGCCCCGTCGCTCTCGACGGCGAGCCCTTTCTTCTCGAGGTCTTCGACGACCGAGCCGAGCTGGGGGTCGTAGAAGCTCTCGCCGAGCTGGACGTCGAAGCGGATCCCCATGCGGTCGTACATCGCCTGGATCGCGCCGAGGCAGTGGGGCATGAACTGATCCCAGAGGGCCCGGTTCTCGGGATCGCCGGCATGGAGCCTGGCCGTCTCGACCCGAGAGGCATCCTCGACGGCCGATTCGCCGGCCTTGATCCGATCCTGGACGAGCCGATAGAGCCGCGCCAGCTCGCCGACGGGATCGGCCGCGTAGGCCGACTCGTCGCGAGCGTTCTTCCAGCCCCAGAGGATCATGCCGAACTGGGATCCCCAGTCGCCGAGGTGGTTGTCGCGGATGACCCGGTGTCCGTTGGCCGCGACGATCCTCGCCAGGCTGTCGCCGATGACCGTCGATCGCAAGTGACCCACGTGCATCGGCTTGGCGACGTTGGGCGAGGAGAAGTCGATCACCACGGTCTTGACCCGGTTCGGCGGGGTCAAGCCGAGCTTCTCGTCTCCGAGCAGTTCGCGCAGGCTCGTCGCGACCCAGGGATCATTCAGGCGGACGTTGAGGAACCCGGGTCCGGCGACCTCGGGCGGGCCGGCCACGGGCGCGAGGTCCACGGCGGCGGCGAATTCCTGGGCGAGGTCGCGGGGCTTGCGCCCCGCCGCCTTGGCCAGGGCCATGGAGCCGTTGGCCTGGTAGTCGCCGAACTTGGGATCGGTCGCCGGCCGTACGGCCTTTTCGAAGGCGGCACGATCGGCACCCTCGGGCACGATCGAGCCGAAGATGGACCGCAATCGCTCGAGTACGTTCATCGGACGGGCTCGTCCTGCTTCTCGGCCGCCCGCTTGGGCTGCTTGTCCGCGACCGCCGCCGTCGCGTCGGCGGCCGTCTCTTGCCAGTCGAGTTGCGGGGCATCGCCCCAGATCTCTTCGAGCGCGTAATACGAGCGGTCGTCGGCCGAGAAGATATGGACGACGAAATCGCCGTAGTCGATCAAGGTCCAGCGGCCTTCCTCGGACTCCTCGAGCCCGAGCTTGGCCTCGCCGAGCTTCTTCATCTCCTGATCGATCTCGCTGGCGATGGCGTGGCTCAGGCGCCGGGAGACGGCCGTGATGATCACGAAGTAGTCGACGATCGCCGTCGCCTTGCGGAGGTCGAGCAGGAGGATGTCCTTCCCGCGATTATCGTCGGCGATCCGGGCACAAATCCGGGCATGTTCCAGGGCGAGGGCGGCGCGTCGGGGCTCGCGCCGATCGGTGGCGTGATGAGGGACGTCATCCTGGCTCAAATGGGTCCCGCGGGTTCGGAGCGACCTCGCGCGACGGTCTGTGACGGGCTCGGAGGTGGGTACGCTATTCGTCGTGTTGTTTTCGACCATTCCATTCTTCCGCTCAGTCGGGGGCGATCGGAGCATCGGCCCCCTGGACTGCACTTCCTGGGACCTGGGACCAGGACAACCCCCCCGCCGGTCAAGTCAAGACACCTTCCCCTGGCGGGCGGTTCAGGTACAAGTGTAACCGCACGATCCCTCTCCTGCCTATCGGACTCTCAGGAGCGCTCCATTCGGGCGGGTCCAGTACAGCCCATCGACGTGCGCTCATTCGGGGATTATACTGATTTTCATGACGGTCCAAACCTTTCGCGATCTCCTGGCCCAACGCCCTTTCAAGCCGTTCCGGCTCATGATGTCGGGTGGCCAGGTCTACGAGGTGCGCCATCCCGAAATGGCGATGTTGACCCGCACGGACATTCTCGTCGGCGTGGACATCGCCGACGATGGCGTTCCGGCCGAGTTCAAAATCTGCTCGCTGCTACACGTCACGGCCATCGAGCCGTTCGAGCCTTCTCGGCCGGGCCGCGGGAAGCGGGAGCGTACTCCGAAACACCCGGGTTAGTCATTCCAGTCCGGCTGTTCGGCGCGGGTCTCCAGACCCCGCCGCCTGCGGGACCGAAGGTCTCTCGATCCCAGCTCCCTCGAAAACGAAGACCTTCAGTCTCCCCGATGGCAAGTTCAGGAGACCCCACCAAAGCACTATCCTTGAGCGTTAACTCAGAGAAGTCATTCGCGGCTTTTCTAAGGACCGATTGCCATGACCAGTCCTGAGAGGCAGGATCTCCTGCGTGCCTTGGGTGAAATGAGCGAGGCTTTTCCTGATTTGCGGCTCGGTCAAATGATCGCCAACCTGGCTGTGGCATCGCGCGGCGCGACGACGGAAGCCATCTGGGACGTGGAAGATGACGAGCTAATTGCCGCCGTCCACCGCCATCTCCAACGACGCCCAACTCCTGCCTCGACCACGGGTTGATCGATCCGACTCTCGATCTTTAGCCGCGATGGCTCCGACCGAGGCACCTCTGCGCCGAGGTGAACGGGGACAGTGACGTCCCATGATCGGAAATGGCAAACTGAGAAGCACCCCCACGGGGACTCGAACCCCGGTCCCTTGGCTGAGAACCAAGTGGCCCGACGCCGTAAGTCGTGTCCCGCAAGGATTTACGGCGTCCACTTCGCTCAGTAGTCACTAAAGTAGTACCCACTTGGCAAGACTAGCCCTGTAATATATCCCTCCTGGCACCGCCGAAGCAAGTCGTGCTTAGGCCCGGTCCGGTCAAGGCCGAGATTGTCGCGGCGGTATAATTAGTGATAGCGGCGTGGGCGCAGTCGCGTCCTACTCGAGATGGGAGGAAAATCGCATCATGATTCCCGGCAATGGCGGCAATGGTCGGCTTGCTCCCGGATGGGGTGGCGGACCCGGTCGGACACCGCGAGCCACGGAGGCCCGATATTTCGCCGTGCTGACCGAGGCCGTACCGCCGGAGAAGTGACGACAGATCGTCGAGAAGGCGGTCCAACGGGCCGTCGCGGGCGACTCCGAGGCTCGGGAATGGCTCGGCAACTATCTGTTCGGCAAGCCGACGGCCGTCGAGCTGGGCAGCCAGGGCGAGAGTCCCACCGCGATGAACGTGATTCATGAGGATCGTGATGAAAGCGATCGTCAAGGATCCCGAGATTCGCGACGAGATCGTGACTGACCTTGATGAATTGAACCTGCCCGGTCCGTCGCAAGCAGACTCATCACCGCGGTTGATGGACCCGACATGATGCATGATTGAACGAGGTAAAACTTAGGGCGAACTTGGGTAGCTCGGGAGTAACCATCGATGTACACGAATGGGGCATCGCGGGACAATTTGCCCGCGAGGCGGGACGAGCGTGGCCGACTCATGCCCGGGAGCAGGATCGGGGTCGGCAACTCCGGCCAGCGTCATCGGGGCGAACTCCGACGCTCGCTCATCAACGCGGACACCCCCGAGAACATCCGCAAGGTCGGGGAGAAGCTGGTCCAGATGGCACTCGATGGCGATGTCCAAGCGGCCAAGGTCTGGCTCGACCACGTGCTGGGCCGCCCCCTCGCGGCCATCGAAGTCAGCGAGCCCAGCCGTGGCCACCTCGACCTCTATGGGGTCGTCAACACCATCGCGAACGCCCTGGGAGACGTTCCCGAAGTCCAGGCAAGGATCGCGGCGGCATTGGGGCAATTGGAGCTGTCGGAGCAAGTGCCCGCCGTTCGGGCTCGCGAACGCGACGAGGAGTTGATCCGTGCCTGGCTCGATCGCGATTGGCCGCGCATCAAAAAAAGCTCGCCGCAAGGGCGCCGTGATCATCTTCGTCGATGAGACGGGGTTCTCGTATCAACTCCGGGCCGACACCACCTGGGCACCCCGCGGGCAGACCCCGGTCCAGAAGCGCATGAGCAAGAGACGTCAGGTCTCGACAGCGATGGGGCTGACGACCTCGGGCCAAGTCTACAAGAAGCATTTCGACCGCGCGATCCATGGCGAGGACTCGGTCGCGTATCTGGAACACCTCCGGCGTCGGATCGCCGGGCCGATGATCATCGTGTGGGACGGCTTGCAAGTTCACCGCTCCGGACCGGTCAAGGCATTCCTGGCCGAGCATCCCGAGATCGCTGTGGAACGGCTGCCCTCGTATGCCCCGGAATTGAATCCGGAGGAGGAATGAGGTTGTACGCCAGCAGGTGCGCCCAGGTCTCCTTGTACACCATCTCCGGCGTCTTGCATCGCAGGACGTCCATCTGCATCACCGACTTGATCGAGCGGATGTCAACCTCTCCGGACCACCTCCGTTCGAACAGATCGCCGATCTGCTTGCCGTCGATCGCCGCGCCGAGGAGCGTGGTGGCGACCTTGAACTGCTCGGCGCGGTTGTCCTTGTCGCGGGCATCGACGCTCACCTGGCGCATTTGCAGACTCTTCGGGTAGCGGCGATACTCCTGCCAGGTCATCCCGCGCGGCTTGTTGGGCCGCTGCCAGGTGATGACGTCGCCATCGGGCCGGAACTCCACCGTCTGACTCCCCACCCGCTCCGCCTGCACACGCGCCACCAGCTCGATACCGCGATCGCGCAACTCGCAGGCGAGGAAGTAGTTGTCGAACAGGGCGTCGGCCAGGACCACGTCGCCGGGCGATAGCGACCCATACATCCGCCGCAGCGGCGTGGTCTCGCCGGTCCCCTCGCCCGCATACGGGGCGATGGCCAGATCATGGCAGGCGCCGGTCGCCAGCGAGAGCAACACGGTGACCCGGGCCAGCGGGAAACCGACCCCGGGCTCCTGTGTCGGCGGTTGCGGGTAGGCCGCCTGGTTCTCCGGCGTGTCGGGCATGGAGACGTGCGACCCGTTGACGATGAACACGCTCCGCCCGTTCCACTTCCACTCGGCGGTGGCCGCCGCCTGCAACTCCGCGGCGGTCCGCCGCGCCAGTGTGCGCAGGATGGCGCCGGGGAGGCGGCCGCGGGCGTTGCAGTAGCTGGCCGTGTTGGGCGAACAGGTTGCCAGGCCGCTAGCCACCCGGTGGGCGATGATCCGCGTGACGGCGTCGCGGCAGCTATGGTCGTCGCTGAGGACCTGCGAGAGGAAGCCCCAGGTGGTCGTGACCGGGCCGAAGAGCCGGTCGCGGTACTGGAGGCCATGGTCGTCGAGGGCGGCGCGGATGCTGGCCTCGGTCAGGACGTCGGCGAACGGCAGGCCGTCGTTGCGCACGAAGCGGGCGCGGAGCTGATCCAAGCCGGTCATGAGGTCGGCTCGGGCGTCACGGGGCGGAATGATCGAGATGAGTTCGGTGCGGTCGCGTTTGAGAGTAATCATACCTATTGTACGTCTGCGCCGGCACTAAGGTTCATGGCGTGCTCAAGATGACGGGCAAGCGAGCGGAGAGGCGCCGGTCCGGTTCAGAGGGAACCGATGGTGGTGCCAGCAAGGCAATCGGTTACCGACCGGCGAATCGTCAAAGTTCGCGCCGAGTGGCGAAGGGCCCGGCCGAGCTCGCGGGGAGCGCCCTACCCGTGGTCCCCCGCGGGCCGAAAGGCTTAAGCTAGTGCCATTCGTGTCGTCGGACCGAAGCAGGTTGAGTTGCAGCGCCCGTGCAACCGATCTCGACCCGCGGAGCGTCGAGGAATCGGATTTCCTGGCGGCCCTCTTCGAGGTCGATGGCCAACTGAGGCCGGTCCACGGGACCGACTGGAACTGCATGGACGTCTCCGATCCCACGACCGGGACACTCCTGACGGGCAGATCGCCGACCTCCTACCACAGGGGTTAGCAGTTTCGTTCTTTGTCTCGTTCCCCAGAAGGCGATAGGCTGCAGGCAAGAGTTTCGTTCTCGTTTTTATAACGCTCGGGGAGGATGATTGGACATCCTCCCCGAGCTTTTCCCTCGGGAGAGGCACTTCCCGTGGGCGTTTGTCAGGGTAAGGGAAAGCACGGCTGTTCGCCAGAGGATGCCGACCGCGTCCGCGGCTTTGCCTGCGCAAAAGGTGTAGGCGCAAGTACCAGCCGTGGAGCTGGAACCAGCGCTACTGCCAAGATCCGGAATGTGAGCTGGAAGTCCGCCACGGGCTGGCGGCGCGGCGGCGAGCCAAACATAGCCAACACGCCGACGTCATAACCCGGCACCCCTAGTCCGAAAAACCTCAATTGAGTGCACAAGGACTTGACCCTCATACAAAGATTACCCGGCTTCGCTGGTTTCTCAGACACCAGGAGGATTTTCACCATGCCGGGTAAGGCGGCCAAGGTCACGGTCACGGAACGTCAACACGAGATCCTGCTCACGCTTCGCAACGCCACCACCGCTCCTTCACATCTCCGGCAACGGGCCGCGGTCATCCTCTCGGCCTTTGACGGCCTGCGCAACGAAGAGATCGTCGATCGAGTCGGTCTCGGACGTTGCCAAGTCGGACGGTGGCGACGGCGCTGGGCCAAGGCTTGGTCGGCCCTCATCGACCGCGAGTGCCGCGAGACCAAGGCCGACCTGCGCCGGGCCATCAAAGCCCTGCTCACCGACGCGGCCCGCCCCGGAGCCCCCGGCAAGTTCACCCCGGAGCAGGTCACCCAGATCTTGGCGGTGGCCTGCGAGCCCCCCGAGAAGTCGGGCCGGCCCATCACCCACTGGACGGCCTACGAGCTGGCCGACGAGGTCGTCAAGCGGGGCATCGTCGCGTCGATCTCGACGACCCAGGTGGGTCGCTACCTCCGCGAGGCCGCCCTGCAGCCCCACAAGAGCCGGCTTCGCCACTCACATCGAGCAGACGCTGGCGACCGACCCGGGAGCGTCGTGGGTGTTCGTGGCGGATAACTTGGACATCCATTGCTCGGAGACCTTGGTGGGAGTGGTGGCCGAGGCGTGTGGGATCACGGGTCCGCCGGGAAAGAAGGGTGTGCGAGGGGTCCTGAGATCGGTGGCGAGTCGCCAGGTGTTCTTGTCGGAGCCGAGTCACCAGGTCCGGTTCGTCTACACGCCGAAGCACAGCTCGTGGCTGAACCAGATCGAGGTGGTCTTCGGTGTGATCATGAGGAAAGTGGTGCGCCGGGGTTCATTCACGTCTGTGAATAATTTGCGCGATAAATTGGTGAATTTCATCGACTATTTCAATCGGGTCTTCGCGCATCCCTTCCGCTGGACGTACACGGGTCGTCCACTGATGGTGAAGCCGGCGGCGTGAAGTGGGGCAAAGTAACAAACCTGAGGAAGATAGCTGTGTCATTGGCATTCAACCACGGTTTTTCGGACTAGGAGTCTGTTTGCTTAATGCCTGTTGACGAACTTGCTCGGTAATCTCGTCTCGGAGGATTTCACTCGAATGCTCAGCTCGATCGGCTCTCATCCCGGCCTTGAGTGCCTCAGGCGATCCCATCGCCGTCGCCAAGGGTCGATGAGGGCGATCCGGGGGGCCAATCACCCCGCCAACACCGCCTGAGAGTGCCGCCACACCTTCAACGGGTCGTGGACCGCGCACATCAATCGCCACTTTGACCGCGTCGCCGCCAATCCTCTCAGCGAAAACTGCCGGAAACCCGATCGTAGGCTTCCATTTTTTTGTCGGCGAGTCGAGATCTTCGAGACGATATCCACTAGATCCCATAAACCCCGCGGCTCGTCCAGACCCCTGAAAGCTGTCAGGCGATTTACGAAACAGACATGTAGGGAGGATTTCACCGGACTCATCGAGAGTGAGGGATAACCCAGCTCGCTGGACCATTGCCGGTCAAACTGCGGGAAGATGTGATTTCCATGTTGATCAATGCTGGATGACATCACTAAACGAGCGGAGCTCGATGTCCTCGGTGCTGAGGTGAGCCCGGACTCTGCCGTGGGATAGGACATCCACCTCGATCGATCGCTCGGGGCCGTACGTCGACTCCGCCCCGATTCCTCGGCCAGGATGACAGCCGAGCTCGGTCACTCCGGGACGCAGGTCCATCAAGATCGCGATGAGAGAGTCGACGGTGATCGCTTCCGGCAGCGGGAGGCCCCGTGCCGTCTGCCCATAGAAACTACCACAATACTGGATGCCCTCGCTGAAGTGCCTCAGTGGGACATTGAGCCTGCGAGCGAGTTCGATGGCGGCCGACCGGACCGGCTCGTTCTGATGGACATGCTGGTGTGAATCGAGGTGGGTGGGATCGCGGCCGATCCATCGGCGAAAGTCGCTCAGTTGACGCTCCAGTTCCTCTGCAACAACCGCGTGATCGTCGAGAGGAACAACCCGATAGACGAGGACCCAGGCCTCGCCGTTGTAGGCCCATTCGCCGAGATCGAGGTGGAGGCCCAGACCGAACCGGGGATGCTTGAGGCTATAGGCGGCGGCGGAAGCGACGGCGGGCCTGCGCACCATGAGACTGGCACTCGTGACAATCCCGCGATCGTGTGCCTCGATGATCCCCCGGTTCACGCCCTCGCTCATACCAAAATCGTCGGCATTGACAATCAGGGTCCGTTTCGTATGCATGGCCTGTCTCACGCGGAAGGGATCGCAGTCGTACTGATCGAACGCATGCTAATTTTTTGCGTACCCCTCATCGCTTCCTCATCTTATCGCCCAGGGCGATCACCTCTCCCAGCCAATCGTGCGCGTTCTCCTGCGGAGGCGACCAATCGGGCGCCCATCCCAGCCATCGGATCGCGAGATGGAGGCGACAATCGTCGAGGGCCAGGAGCAAGTCCTCGAATGGGAAGCCGGGCCATCCACCGGTAAGCAGGGCGTCATGATACGCGGCAGCCATCTCCGTCCGCTCGCGCTCGGTCCAGGCTCCCGAGCTGAGAGCTGCGAGGTCGACGAGGCCGGGCCCAATGGCCGCCATCTCCCAGTCCACCGGACGGATCCGACAGCCCATTCGTGTCTCTTCGACGAGGATATTTGAAGCGTAGAACTCCCCATGAATCAATGTGGATGGGAGCCGGATCAGCCTTTCCAGGGCCCGGCCATGGGCGTCGACCACGGATGCCCAGACGGCCCGTCCCAGCCCGACGGATTGATAATTCTCGACTCGGTCGAGCCACAGCCGGTAGTAGGCGGCATCGTAGTGCAGCAGGGGGGCGGACCGCTTCAAGCTTTCGCTCTGTCCGGAAAACCGTAGATGCAGCTGTGCAAGCCAGCGGGCCGCATGCAGCCAGGGCGAGTAGTCTTGCACCTGACTGAGCCTCAAGCCCGAGATTTTCTCCAGGAAAAGCCAGTACAGCTCCTCGTCCGGCCTGACGAGCGCCCCATAGAAATGCGCCGTGCCTAGTCGGTCCCCAGCCAAGATCTCTTGATAAGTCCTGATCTCACGCAACGGATCGTAAAGAAATCGGGGCTTGACCCGACGAGCGGTCTCGTGGAGATTCTTGATCCCCAGATCCTTGAGCAAGAGCCGCAGGACCGATCCATGCTCGAGCTCGAGCTCGAGCTCGACCAGATAGTAGCTGGTCCGATCTTCGCAAGAATTGCACTCCAGCCGGAGTATCCTCCCGAGACTCGGACTGTGGCGGCATAGCAGGTCATCGAGCACGGACCGCAATTCAGGGTGGGAGGCCACTCGATGCGTGTCTGCCATCGACTTGGGGAGTGTTCCTTCAATCTTCATTTCACGGCCTCAAGGATAGCCCCACTCCACGGTGAGTATCGACCATTACGGTCGGGACCTCAAGTCTTGAATAGGCGGTGTAGGAGGTGACTGAGAACCTTGTCGGAGTCGAACGACTCTTCGGCGATGGCCCGCGCGGCCCGTGCGTGGCGGTCGTAATTCGCCCGAAGTTTCTCGATGGCCGCGAGTATATCGGAGGTCGACTCGAAGGCGAACAGCCCCTCTCCCGCCGGGACAAAGTCGCTGAAGCCGGTCTCTTGCGCCAGGACCGGGCGGCCCGACGCCAGGTAGCAGAGACTGCGATCGCTGATCCAGCCGCAGCGCGAGTCCACATAGCCGCTCTTGGCGATCCCGAATTCCGCTCTCGAGCCCCGGATGAACCGCCGATAGTCGGCGGGGGTACGGGCCACTCGCGCCGGGTCGAGCAACTGCCAGCCGTTCTCAACCAACGCCGCCAGATCCTTATGCTCATCGTGGTGAACTGCGAGCGCCAGCAGGAATCTCTCGTCGGTCAGGGTCGGGAGAGAGATGAATCGGCGGAGGGAATGGGCCTTCTGGCCGTAGAAAATGCCTTCATGTTCGATCGAGCCATAACTCCGCCAGTGGCCGACGGTGGTGAGGGCATCCCGAGTGATCCTGCGGGCCGCCGGCCAGGCGGAGAGGACCACGGGTTGCGGGGTCGTGATCCAGGGGACGCCGCAGGTGGGCACGGGGCAATCCAATCGCCCTATGGCCAAGCCGATTGTCACGAAGTGCGTGTGGCCGAGGAACCGCATCTCGGAGCCGCGCGTCGCGTGCCAAAGCTGGGTGAAGGCCGGGTCGAGATCCAGATAGACTCGACGCGGGATATCGACCGTGAGTTCATCATCGGTCAGCATGCCCGAGATATTGATCAGCAGATCCGCGGAGCGGGCGACACGCCGAAGTCCTCCATAGGAAAGGCCGACGGTCTGCCGCGTCCCCGCGACCAAGAGGGCGGAATCCCCATCAAACCCGAATTCCCCCATCACCCGGCGGAAGTAGCCCGCGTTGCGTGTGCGATCCAGCGGAACCCCTTCCGGTCTCAATGATGACTCAGGGACACTCTCGACGAAGATGATCCGATACCCCAGCCGTCGGAATCCGAGCAGATACTGCAAAACGGCCCAGGTCGCCCCTCCCTGGTCGGGGACGGCGGCGATCATGCCGCTCAAGAGGATGGTGGGCGAGCCCTTGCGGGGTATTCCGATCGGTTTAGGCGACAAGACCCGTCTCCTCGAGTAACCGTCCTAGGACTCGATCCGAGGCGAAATAAGTCTCGGCGATCGCGCGGGCGGCGCGGCCATGCTCTGCGTAGTCGCGTGCGATCCGGTCGGCACCGGCGACGGCTTCATCCATCGTGCGGAAGGCCACCAGGCCTTCGCCCACCGGGTAGTTGCGGCTGAAGCCGGTGTCCTGCACCAGGGCCGGTCGGGCCGACGCCAGGTAACGGATCGTTCGGTCGCTGAACCAGCCGCTTTGCGTCTCGACGTAGACCCCCTGGGCGACCGAGAATTCGGCTCCCGAGGCCTGGACATACGCACGAAATGCAAGAGGTCCCGATGCCACGACCTCGGGATCGATGACGTGCCATCCGTGGCCGCGGAGCGCAACCAGATCCCGCTCATCGGCCGGGTCGATGTCCAGCGCGATTTCGAATCTCCGATTCACGCGTAGCGGGAGGTCGATGAACTTCCGGAATTCGTGGGCCTTGAGCCCATAAGTGTTGCCCGCGTGCTCGGCCGGCCCATAGGGACCCCGCCAGCTCGCGATCGTAGTGAACGGACGGGTGTCCCCCAGGGGGCAGGCGGGCCAGTGTTCCAGAGTCAGCGGCTGGCGGATCGGCCGCCAAGGAATGCCCCCGGTCGGGATGGAGCAGTCGGGGCGTCCGATGTTCTCGCCGACGGTGTAATAGAAATGATGCCCCCCCAGCCGCGGCCCTGGATTTCCCGCCGCTTGCCAGAACTGTGTGTACGCGGGATCCAGGTCGATATAGATCCTGCGGGGGATCACCCCCATCCGGGGGTGCGTCCAATGACCCGTGATGTTCACCAGGGCGACCGCGGACCGCACGAGATCATCCAATTCGGATGAAGTCAGGCCGTAGGCTCCTCCGTCGTCGCAGGTCAACGTCGCCAGATCGGAGAGGCCGAACTGCTCGGTCACCTCGCGGAAGTACTCCCGATTGGCCGACTCCTCGAAGGAGCAAGGGCGGCCCGAGGCGTCCACGCAAGATTCTGCTCGGATCTGTTCGACGAACGCGACCTCGAAGCCCAGAGCCTTGAGGCCGAGCGCCCAGCTCAATCGGGTCCACGCCGCGCCACCGTTGTGGAGCTTGTTGGCCAGGGCACCGCAGACGAGGACGACGGCCATGAGGATGGGGCCTCGCGAGTTGGGATCAGGCCATGCCGAGCTTTTGCAAGAGCCGGCCCAGGACTTTATCGGAATCGAAATACTCCTCCGCCAGGGCCCGGGCCGCCCGCGCGTGCCGGTCGGGCCGTCGGGTGATCTCCTCCACGCCTGCGACAGCCCCCTCGAGCGTCGAGTACGTGAGGAGGCCCTCACCCGTCGGGTAGTGTCGCGAGAAGCCCGTCTCCTGGGCCAGGACCGGTTTGCCGCTCGCAAGGTAGCAGAGGCTCCGATCGCTGATCCATCCGCCACGACTCCGGACGTACATGTCTTTCGCCACCGAGAACTCGGCCCGAGAGCATCTAATGTATGTTTGATAGGAGAGCGGGTCAGCGGCGACGATCTGGGGATCGACCATTGACCATCCCTTGCCAGACAAGAGTTCCAGGTCTCTGGTTTCGGACGGGTGAATGGCGAGTGCCAGCTCGAATGGGCGGCAGGTGAGCCTGGGCAGATCCACGAATCGACGAAACTGGTGCACGCGGAGACCGTACGATGTCCCGTGGACTTCCACGGGTCCATAGGCGCCGCGCCAACTCGCGATCGTGGTGAACGACTCGCCAGGCACGTCGGAGGGAGGCCACCATTCGAGGACGACCGGCTGCGGGGTCACGATCCAGTCGAGTCCGCAGGTCGGGATCGTACAGTCGGTTTGGCCGATATTCAGGCCGATGGTCACGTAGGCATCGTAGCCCGTGAACGGGCGGTGCAGGCCCAGTTCATCCCAGAATTGGCCGAAACCCGGATCGATATCCAGGAAGATTCGTCTCGAGGCACGTGCGAGGACGTCTTCATCTCTGAGATAGCCCATGATATTCAGCAGGAAGGCCGAGCCGCCCACTCGATCGAGTAGCCGTGACCGGGTCATGCCGATGATGCTCTCGCCTTCCGGACCGATCAGGACGTAATCCTCCTCGAGCCCGAAGAACCTCATGACATCGAGGGCGTATCGGAGGTTTGCTGAGCCATCAGGTGTACAATTCCGCCCCGCCTCATCGACACAACTGGAGGACTCGAGACAATCAACAAAGAGTGTCTTCCAGCCGAGGCGCTTGAACCCGAGGAGATACTGGAGTAGCGCCCAGGTGTGGCCGGCGATCTTCGGCTTCTGAGCCAACGCACCGGCGATCACGAGCGAGTGGGACATCATTGCAGCCTGACACCTGAGTTGCTATCTCGCGGGAGTAGTCGTCGAGCCATGGGAACCCGCTTCCCGCGAACACTCCCTCGCATGCCACGGGCTCACGGCGACGGGTAAGACGTGCCCAGGATTTCGCTCACATCGACGTCCCATGCCAATCGCCGGTCACTCGGGCCGATCTTGCGGGCGATGACGGAAATACCCAGATTCGCGGGCTGCTCGCACAAGCCCGTCATGGCGGGCTCATGTCCGAATGGGACGATTGAACACGGCAAACCCGAGGAGCACTCCTCGATTTCGAAGCCGGTCGCCGGGTTCAGGAGGACCCGGAAGCCTTCCTCCGAAAACCTCCAGAAATCCCAAGGGCGTTCGTGCGGCGGCCAGGCCGGATGCGTCCCGATGTATAGCCAGCCGCCGGTCGCCATGACCTTGTTAATCTCCAGCACCGCCTTCCATGGCATCGCCAGATGCTCGAACGTCGCGACGCTGAAGACGAAGTCGAATCTGCCCTCGTCGAAGTATCTCGAAAGTTGATGGATGTCACCGACGACATCGACGTTCGGGCCTTCGATGATATCCAGCCCGACGTATTCCTTGAAATTTCGGAAAAGGCCCTTGTAGACATTGCCCGAACGGGCGCGTGAGCCGACCTCGAGCATCCGCCCGGGCGGCCGCCGCTCCGTCTCCTCGATGAAGGAGCGGAAGATCTTGTGGTAAGGGTCTTGAGATGTGTCCAGGTTGATCAACGTTCGAGCCGCCTCGAACAGGGCGAAAGCGGCGCGAAGCCTCTCGCGTTCGATATATGCGTGAACCTCGGGGGAGAATTCTGACATTGTTGATGTCTCACTATCTGAATGTAAATTCACGCCACTCGACCGTCCGTGACGGCCCAGGTCATGTGTACGGCATGTCGAGGGCCCCTCGTAAGTCATCCGGCCGAGTCGAAGGAACGCATCGGGATCCGGGTCGATCACGAGCCACCGCGGGGGTTGGTGGAGAGCTGGAAGATCAGGCAACTCGGGTCGCTGCAGACGCAAGGATAGCGGGATTCCAGATATTTCTGGAAATCCCCGTAGAAGCCCAGCCACCAGAATGCCGTGCTGGGGAACAGCAAATAATCCGCTCCCTTGCGTCGGACCTCCTCGAGGTGGGCGATCGCGCCCCTGCTATCGGCCGGATAGGAGCCTGCGTAGACCCCAGCCTCGGTCTGGGGGAAATGACACCCCCGCCGTGGCCCCAACTGGAGCAAGTTCTCGTCGCCTCGACTCACCACGGCGACGACCGAGCCCGTCGGCAGCTCTGCGTCCACGACTTCACGGATCCGACTGCGGACCTGCGGATAGCGGTTCCGTTTGGGGCGGTACGCGTTGACCCCGTTGGGGGCGTCAACGGCGGGCGGTGCCGCGGTCGGTGGCGGATTCGGTGCGACGTGTTCCGTGTTGCCGACCGCCCGAGGCTCGACGGCCCCATCCCCGACGGCCACCGCGCGGTGGTGCGCCACGGGGGCGGTCCCGCCGGGATGGTCTGACCCGTGGCGGACGATCGACGGGCCATCTCCGATCAGGCCGAGCCGTTCCGCGACGGTCGGGGCGTCGAAGTTCAGCGAGTAATCATCCGCTTCGCGGGTCAGGTTGGGATTGTAGAAGGGGTCGTGTTGGATCACGCCACTCCAACGTCGCTGCAGATACTCTGCCTCGTTGGGATTGGAATGCATGGTCCTGGTGGCCGACTCGTGGTGGAAGAGGACGGCGTAAGGCGTGTAGACCACTCGGTAGCCGCGTTCGCGGATCTTCAAGCACATGTCCACGTCGTTGTAGGCCACGGCCAGATTCACCGCGTCGAGGCCGCCGACCTCATGGAAAACAGACCGCCTCATCATGGCGCAAGCGAAGGTGACGGCGCTGCAGTTGCGAGTGATTCGAGCAAAACTGAGATACCCGGGATCGTTCTCGCAGAAGTGCCTGAAGGAATGCCCGCAATTCTGGTACGGCCCCATGATGACGCCGGCGTGCTGGATGCTACGGTCGGGGTAGAGCAGCCTGGCGCCGACGACACCGACCTCGGGCCGCTGGGCGTGCTCGAGCATGGACTCGATCCAGTCCGGCGCGATCACCGTGATGTCGTCGTTGAGGAGGACGATGTACGGGGTATCCACGAGGGACACTGCGGCGTTGTTGATGGCCGAGTAATTGAATGGTTCGATCCGGAATCGCCGGTACCGCACCCGCGGATCCCGTAGCGCCAGGGCCCGGCAATAGTCGGCGACCGCCGTGCCGTCAGAGTTATCGCTGACCAGGACATGTAAGTTGGGGTAAGTCGATCGCTCCAGCACGCTCTCGATGCACGGTTGGAGGAACTCCATCTTGCCGCCGCTGGGGATCACCAGGGTGACCGCCGGCTGGCCGCGCAGGTCGTAACGCACGCGCCACTGCCCCAGCGAGTGGCCGGGTTCGACATGCCCCGCCACCCCGCGTCGCCGGAGCGCGTCGTCCACGGCGCGCGCGCGGCGTCCGCGGCAGACGGCTTGGCCATCATGTCCCGGGCGGTCGAGCCCGGGATCGCGCGCGAGGAATAAAGGATGCTCGGGAGATGGACGATCCGGTCGGTGCGCTCGGTGAAGCGCAAGACCAGGTCGTAGTCCTGGCTCCAATCATACTCGGAGCGGAAGCCGCCGATGGTCTCGATCAGCGATCGCCGGTAGACTCCGAAATGGCAGATATAGTTGTTAGTAAGCAGCAGATCGGGGGACCAATCCGGCTTGAAGAACGGCTCCCAACGCTCCTCCCCCGTGTCGTCGGTCTTGTCCTCGTCGGAGTAGATCAGGTCGGTCGCCGGGGCCTCATTGAGCGCGCGGACCACCTCGAAGAGGGCGTGCGGCATCAGGACATCATCGGAGTCCAGGAGGCCGATGAACTCCCCCGTGGCCAAGGCGAGCGAGGCATTGCTGTGGCCGGAGATGCCCAGGTTTTGCGGGAGATGGACGACCTTGACGCGCGAGTCCTGTTCGGCCAGCCTGGTCAAGAATGGCCGCACGTGGGGAGCCGTGGAGCCGCCATTGGCCAGACACAGTTCCCACCTGGCGTAGGTCTGGGCCATGACCGAGTCCACCATCATGCTCAAGCAAGTCTCCGGCGTGTTGTAGACCGGGACGACCAGACTGATCACGGGCTGGTAAGGGAGGTTCATCCCTTGGATCCGCATCCGGGCCAGGTCCGACTCGGACGGGGTCCGCCGGGCCAGCCACTCCGGGTATTCCGCATTGAGATCCCTCCGATCGGGCCCGGCATCGGGGTCGAGGCGAAATGAACGGTTCAGCTCCATCTCGCGGCCGTCGCGGCTTCGGACGCGAACGACCAGGGAGTGCTCCCCGTCCGGCAGGCCTTCGAGGTCGATCTTGCCGACGAAGCCGGAGTGGTGGGCATTAGGGAACTCGGGATGCGCCGCCTCGACGTCGAAGCGTGTGCTGCCATACGCGACCCCCTCCCGGGGAAGGCCGTCGACGAGGACGCTTACGTCCTCGATGCCGGCCTTCGACAAGGCCCAGCCCCTGACCCGCAGATGTCCGGGACCGATGCTCACCGGATCCGCCCCGGGCATGTCGCAAACCGCCAGCATGGAGCCGGGCTCCGGGGCGGGTGGGGCTGGCGGCGCCGCGATCGACCGGGAGGCGCCCGACTCCGGGAGCGATCGGGCCGGCGGTTCGTCAACACCGGCCGATGACCGCTCCAGATCGCGCTGCAGCTCGGAGATCGGTTGCACCATCTGGGCCATCGCCTGGATCAATTGCCGTTGCCGTCCCAGGGTCTGCTGGTCGACGAGCGCGGAGCGCTCGTCCTGTCGGGCCAGGGCCGCCGCCAAAGCGGCGCGGTTCTCCTCGAGGGCCCGGTGCAGCTCGCCGCGCAGCTCCTCGGCAAGTTGGCGGTTGGCCGCGGCCGTCCGATCATGCTGATCGGCGAGCTGTCCCGACTGGACGTTGACGCGTAGACCCGCCCCGCCCGGGCTCGTCGCCTCGCACCAGGGGTCGTCCACGGACCGTTCATCGGCCCGGTGTATCGGTCTCGGCTCGGGGATTTCCCGTGATCCGGGCTCGGGTCGTCGCGACTGATCCGGCCTCTCGAGTTCATAAATCTGACAATCCGCGCTCTTCCAGATTTTCTGATAATTGGTGTCGAGATGGTGAGCCAGGTCCGTGTAGTGCTCGAGCCACCAAAATGCCGAACTGGGGATGACGAGGAAACGGCCTCCTCGGGCCCGGAGTGCCTCCAGATGAGCGATCGCCTCGCCGCTTTCCGCGGGGTAATGCCCAGCATAGTTGCCCCGATCGTCCTGCGGAAAGTGCCGCGCATGTTGCCCTTCGACGTCGAGCAAGTCCGGGTCTCCTTTGCTGATCACGATGACCCGCGCGTCCGGCGGGAGAAGCCGGCGCATGTCGGCTCGGACTCGCCGGACCATCCCCGAGTAATCGACCGTCCCGCTCAGGCGAGAGATCATGGCCCGGATGTCGTCCTGTCGTGCGGAGATCAGGTCTCGAATCTGGAGCATCGTGTCTTCGCGGCCTCCCTCGCGCGATCCCATCCGGGCGAACTCCGTCGCAAGCCCCCCGATCTGCCCGGTGAGTTCGGCGATTCGCACCTCGAGACGGCCGACCATCTCGTTACGCTCCTCGCCCAGCCGCCGATTCTCGCTCGCGATCGCGTCGAGACGACCAACGAGCACGACCATCTCGGCCCGACGAACTTCCCCCTCCGCTTCCAGCCGATCGACCAGGGCCGCGCGCTCGGTCAGCTTGGTGACCTCCGCATCGCGCGCGAGGATCACCCTCGCCTGCTCCTGGCACGCGGCCTCGAGCGCTTCCAGCGCGGCGCGAAGCTCGCTAGCCAGGGCCTCGGCGCGGTCCCGCTCCTCGGCCAGCCGTCGATTGTCCGCCTCCAATTCGCCCGATCGGGCCTGGATCGACTGCATTTTGGCATGGCGAGATTCGCGATCCGCCTCCAATCGCTGGACCAGCGCGGCGATCTCGGCGTCGCGCCCGTCGATCACCCTCGCCTGTTCCTGACAGGCGGCCTCGCGCCCCTCCAGCGCGGCGCGGAGCTCGTTCGCCAACGTCGCGGCCCGGTCCCGCTCCTCGGCCAGCCGTCGATTGTCCGCCTCCAATTCGCCCGATCGGGCCTGGATCGCCGAGTGCGCCGCTTCGCGATCGGCCGCCTTGATCTCCAGGTCGGAAAGCCGAACTCGAAGCTCATGTGCGTCCGCGGAGATCTCGCCCAGCCGGGACTCCAGGTTCGCCCGGTTGCGGGCCAGCTCATCGCGGTCCTCCTGGGCCCGGCGCGCGGAATGGCTGAAGACGGGCCAGACTTGCTCCCCGAGAGGGTCCCGACCCTCGATATCGGACAGCCCATGATAGGATCCCCCTCTCCTGGTCGCGATGCGGACCGAGAAGTAGAGGGACTTGGCGGGGAACAGGATGTTCGGATTATCCAGCGTACCGATCAAGGAGGTCCGTTGGTGGTGGAATTCGGGCTCGAGGAAATCGTCGATCGCC
The DNA here is from genome assembly GCA_963743925.1 of uncultured Planctomycetota bacterium. Lineage (GTDB taxonomy): Bacteria > Planctomycetota > Planctomycetia > Isosphaerales > Isosphaeraceae > CAVZRC01. The sequence continues at coordinate 345,194 of CAVURY010000002.1, forward strand.
GCCGGGATGACGGGCTGGGCCAACGCCTCCGACCGGCCCAGGAAACGTGCTAGACGCGAGATCTCCTCACGATGCGATTGGATCAGATCCTCGTAGAAGAGGAAATGCCGCGGGAGGCCGGCGGTCTGCTCGATCGCCGCGCCCGTGTAGACTTGCCACAAGCGGATCGACTTCTCTCTCGGGAGACCCTCGCGTTGCTCCAGTGACGCCGCCACTTCCGCCGGGCTGCGCATGCAGATCACGTAGTGAACGGGTGGGAGAATTTGTTTCCAGAAGGGGAGAGTCAGGCAGGTGCGTGGATCCTTCCAGCCCCAATCGGCCGAGGCGAAACTTCGAGCGACCAGATCCCTCGCCCTCTGTCGGAGGTCCGCGAACTCGTCGGCCGTCTCCCATCCCGGCGGCAGGGGTGGTGGCTCGCGCCAGTCGCCGCCCAGCCGTCCCAGGATCTCCTCGTTGAGATCGACGATCGGCTGGTACTCCCAGAAACCCTTAGGATTGTCGGGCCGGGGGCCCAGCAGGTGTTCTTCGGCTCCCAGGTCGATACCCAGCAGGTTCATCAGGCGAGTCGCCGCGGAAGTTCCGCTGCGATGCATCCCGAGCACGCAGACGATACGCCCTCGAGCCGAATCGCCTTGTTGATCCGGATCCGTTCGATGCGACAAATCCCCGTTCGTCGCTTGCGGCGCGACCGGGCATCCGACGTGTTCTAGGGCTGACAATTTCGACGGGCTCATGATGGATAAACTCGATGGAATTTATGATCAATCGGCTTGTGAGAGCCGCGACAGGCGGAAGATCACGCACAGGTCGGTCTGGCGGAACACCTCCTCGCCGATGTCGGCGAGGTAACGCCCGAACTCGGCATAGTGCTCGAGCCACCAGAGCGCAGGGCCGGGGATGAGGAGATAGCCGTCCCCGTCTCGATGAAGCGAGTCCAGGTGACCGATCGCATCGGCGCTCCCGGCCGGATGGTGGCCGGCATAGGCGCCATCCGCGCCCCGCGGGAAGTGCCGGGTGTCCCTCCCCTCGAGATCGAGCAAGTCGGGGTCGCCCTTGCTGATGACGAGCACCGTCGCACCGGGGGGGATGACCTCCCGGACGACCCGCCTGATCCCTGCGATCAGTCGCAGGTGAGCCGGCCCCGGACGATGCCGATGGGGCTGCCAATCGACGCCCCACTTGCGCCCGAATCGTTCGCGGTTGGCATTCAGCAATTCCTGGAACTGCCCGGATGTCAGCAAACTGCCCAGCGATACCCCCCCGAAGTGGTGGACGAAGGCGTCTTCCGCGCAGACCAGGCGATACCCCGCCGATAGGAGTCGCATTGCATAATCATCATCCTCGAACATGCCGATATGAAACTGTTCATCGAGCGGTCCCACTCGCTCGTGGGTCTCACGCCGCATCGCGAAGCAGAACATCACGAGCATCGGGATTTCGAAACGCTCTCCCGCGTGCGCGTACGTGTATTCGCGGGCGAACCGTTCGAACTCGGCGTAGGTCCGATACGAGGTCTCGATCCAGGCCTCGTTGCCGACCCGGTTCGTCACCGGCCCGACCGCCCCGACCCGCGGGTCGTCGAGGTGCCGGACCAACCGCGTGAGCCAGCCCTGGGGCACGATGGTATCATTATTGAGCAGGACGAATCGGTCTCCCGTCGCCAGCGCGAGCCCCTGGTTGTTCGCCGCCGCGAACCCCCGGTTGGTCTCGTTACGCACGAGCCGAATGGACGGCAAATGAGTTGTCAATTGGTCGAGGTAGGATAACAGGTCTTCCCCCGAGCCATTGTCCACGACGATCAGCTCGTAGTCGGGGTAGTCGGTGTTCGCGAGCACGCTCTCGAGGCAGAGCTTGCTGAACACGAGATTGTTCCGCGTGATCACGACGATGCTGACGCGCGGGTATGAGTCGCGTGCGGACGGGTCGAATGGACCGGACCTCGGCGCCCCGATGGCCCATCCGACGCCGGCCGGGAGGTCGTGCACCGCGCGGACGGTCGCCTCCGGCAGCACCGTCGGCCTTCGCGAGATCGGTTCGAGGATCAGGTCGGGCGGCAAGAGGCTCGGCCGCCAGGAGCACGACCGCATCCCGGCCGGCGACCCGGCGGACTCTTGCTGCTCCCTCATCAACCGGTCGTGTTTGGGCATTCTCGCGATCATGCGGTCCGATTCCGGAACTCCGATCTCAGGCACGCCGGAGCGACTTTGCGGTCTGCGACTCATAAAGCTGGAAATACAGGCCACCTTGCTCGAGGAGTTCCTCATGCGTGCCCGACTCGACGATCCGGCCATGATTCACGACCAAGATCTGATCCGCATGGCGGATGGTGGAGAGGCGGTGCGCCACCATGAACGTCGTCCGACCCTCCATGAGGCGGTCGAGCGCGTCGAGGATCACGGCCTCGGTCCTCGAATCGATCGAGGACGTCGGCTCGTCGAGCAGCAGGATCGGGGCATCCTTGAGGAAGGCGCGGGCGACCGAGATCCGCTGACGCTCGCCGCCCGAGAGCTTGGCCCCCCGCTCGCCGATCACCGTCTCATACTGCTCGGGGAGGCACATGATGAAATCGTGGGCGTTGGCCGCCTTGGCGGCGGCGACGATCTCGTCCATGCTCGCCTCGAGCCGACCGTAGCGGATATTATTGCAGATGGTGTCGGAGAACAGGAGCGGCTCTTGCTGGACGAGGCCGACGCTCTGGCGGAGCGACTTGAGCGTCACCTTGCGGATGTCGATGCCGTCGATCTCGATCCGCCCGTGGCTCGCGTCGTAGAACCGGGGGATGAGGCTGATCAGGGTCGTCTTGCCGGCGCCGGTCGGGCCGACGAGGGCGATCCTCTGCCCGGGCCGAGCCTCGAGATTGATGCCCTTGAGCGTATCGACGCGCCCGGCGTAACTGAAGTGGACGTTCTTGAAGGAGACGCGTCCCCAGGGGCGGACGAAGGTGTGCGCCCCCATCAAGTCCTGGATCTCGGGCTCGGTGTCGAGGAAGTCGAACGTCATCCGCAGGCTGACGATCTGATCCTGGAGGCCGCCGATCGTCGTGCTGATCGCCTCGAGCGGCTTGTAGACGGCCGCCACATAGGTCATGACCACGAGCAACTGGCCGACCGAGAGGCGGCCCTGCAGGGCGTGGTAGGCCCCGTATCCCAGCACGAGCGCCGTGCCGGTCGCCGTAGTCATGTTCACGGCGAGCGAGAACAGCGTCTGCCGCAAGGTCAGTTTGACGCGGGCGTCGATCGCCCGCTCGCCCTGCTCGCGGAATCGTCGATACTCGTAGCCCTCGCGGCAGAACGCCACGATGACCCGGAGCATCGACAGCGCCTCATGGATGATCGCGAGCGATTCGCCCTCCAGGGCCTTGACGTGTAGCAGCCGCGGCTGAATGTACTTGATGTAGTATCCGACCGAAAAATAGAGAAGCGGGACCACCGTCATCGACAGCAGGGCCAGGCGTGCATCCATGAGCAGCGTGATCCAGAACATCCCGGCCAGCGTCAGCACGCTCTGGGCCAGTGGCGGGACGGCCATGATCAGCCCCGGACCCGCGCCGCATTGGTAATTGACCAAATAGATCAACATCCCGGATCGTCGCTGATCGTGGAAGGACATCGAGAGCCGCTGGGCATGCTCGAACATGTCGCCGCGGAAGTCGAGTCCGATGCTCAGGTTGAGCCTGGTGTTCACGTAGTTCTCCAGCACATCCAGAACATTGACCCCCAGCGTCACGAACAGTCCGCCGAAGATGATCACGGCCAGCAGGACTGTGCGGTCGCCCCCCCCGTAGGGCGAGAGGCCGGCGAGGATCGGAGGGATCGGCTGGCTCCCCAGCACGTTATCGACCAGCAACTTGAGCGGCCAGGGCGTGAGCAGGCTGGCCGCGGCGCTGGCAATGGTGATGATCACCGACGCCAGGGCCCGCCTCCAGTACGGCCGCAGATAGCGGAGGATTCGCCAGAAGTACGTCATGATTCCTCGCGGCAACGGTCCGAGCGAGTTCGTCGCGGGTGTGAGTACATTATGCGCGCCGATCGTGCCTCATTCATCGCGGGCCCCTCCTCCGCAGGCGATCGCGCGGCGATTGGCCCAGGGCCGGCCGGTCGCGGGTGATCTTAGCCGTCGCCAGATGCGTCGTGTGGTCGCTCCCGGCGTAAAGCCGGAACTCATACACGTCATTGCTACTGATGACGGCCTCCTGGTGCGAGGGGTTGGTCGAGAACAGCCGTTCCGGCCCGCCCGCGACCGAGACGTAGACCTGGCCGGGGGAGCCGTCGCCGGTGTGCCAGTTCACGATCGTCTTGCCCGCCCCTCGCCCCGTGGGCACCGGGTTGGGGGTCGCGATGATCCAGGCCTCGCTGGTCATGTCGGGGGGCACATAATCGGCCGGGGTCGGCGTCTTCCAGGAGCAACCCGCGATGATCGGCAGGCCCACGAGGATGAGGCATCGGCGGGCCCCGACGGCTAGGTGCTGGTTCACGAGGTTCCGGGGCATGATCCGGCTCTCCTTCCCGCGTGAAGACAGATCAGAAAGCATCGGCGGAGACGACCTCGCCCCCCGCCTTCGTCCCGAGCGACCACCACACCATCCGATCGATCCCGTCCTTGAGGAAGCGTACGCTGCCGTCGGCGAAGAGCACGTTGACACCGCCCGGGTGATTGCTCGAGGCGTCGTAGACGAAGCCGTTATCCATATTCCAGTCGGGCATGCCGTTGAACCGGCAGCCGCCGAACGGATACTGGTGGTCGTTGGGCGTCTGGATGGTGTTGAACATCGAGAACCCGGTCACGCCCTGGCCCCACCGCCAGCCGCGGTGGTCGGCGATGTAATTGGTCGTCCGGAACGCGGTCGCACAGGCGTCGAGGCCGGCCATCACGCCGGCCTTGTCCTGGAAGGCGTTGACGATCCGCGAGCCCGGCGGGGCGGCCAGCGTGGCGGACATAAACACGTTGCCCCGATACCGGCTCGGGTCCGTGAAATTGTGGCCGATCCGCCCGTAGCCCATGCCGTCGCCCACCAGCGCCTCGGCGAACGCGACCGTGGCGGACGTGCCGTCCCGGCAGTTGGGGATCCCGTATGCCCGCTCGACGGTAAACAGGCCGGTGCACCCGCCCGTCTGGGGATAGTTGTCGTTGGTCGTGGTCCCGTACGATCCGTGGTAGCTGCACGTGTTCTGCTGACCCGCCCTCCCGTCGGACGGGCAGAGGAATACGCCGACGATCGCGAGATTGACGGTCGCATTCATCGGGTGCGATACGCCATCGGTGATCTCGGGGGCGAAGTCGAAGTTGATCGCGTTGAACATAGGCGACTGTTCCAGGCTCGGCAATATCGCCGCGTGGGCGCTCCAGTTGGACCATTGATCGTAACTGTCCTGGTCCAGCTTCCGATTGTTCTTCGATCCGCCCATCGGGAAGGTGCCGACGCTCTGATGGTAATTGTGCAGCGCGAGCCCGATCTGCTTCAGATTATTCATGCACTGTAGCCGTCGCGTCGAGTCGCGCGCCGATTGCACGGCGGGCAGGAGCAACGCGACCAGGACCCCGATGATGGCCAGGACGACCAGCAGTTCGATCAGGGTGAAGCCCCATAGAATCCGCGAATGCATTCTCCTATTCCGTGAAAATCTATTATAGCCCATGATTACTCAATCCTCTCCGAGTTCATCGAGGAGGCGGGATAGGACGACATCCGAGTCGAAGAATTCCCGCGCGATCTCGGCCGCCGCGCGACTGTGAGACGGGTAGTCGGCGTTGATCGCCTCAATGGCCTCGACAGCCTCCTCGATGGCCGAGAATGCGAAGAGCCCCCCCCCGGTCGGGAAGAGGTCACTGAACCCGGTCTCCTGGGTGACCACCGGCCGGCCCGCCGCCAGGTAGGTCGCACTGCGATCGCTGAACCACCCGCTGCGGAGTCGGACGTTCTGGTCCTTCGCGACCGTGAACTCGCCTCGCGACGAGGCGATGTAACAACGATACTCGTCGAGATCCGTGGAAAAGTCCAGTGCGTGCCGCACGTTCCAACCCCTGCTCTGGAGCATCGCCCGATCCGACTCATCGTACTTGCTCAGCGCCAGCTCGAACCCCTGATCCACGCGGGATGGGAGATCGAGGAACTTGAGGAACTCGTGATGCTTGCTCCAGGTGTAGCGCTCGCCCCCGAAGACCAGCTCGCGCTGCCGCTGTCGCCAGTTGCCGATGGTCGTGAACATCGGGCCGGGTGGGGTGGACCCCTCGCGCCAGAAGTCCAGGACCACGGGCTGGCGCGTCGGCCTGAAGTCGTAGCGACCCGAGACCGGCAGGCGGCAATCGGGCCTCCCGTAATTTTCCCCGAAGGTGAAGAAGGCGCAATGCAAATCGAGGAACTCGATGGCCTGCGGATTGTCCTCCGACAGCTCGATCTGGACTTGGACCGGGTCCGTCTCCAGGAAGATCAGCCGGTTCGTCGCGCAATGCTCGGGCAGCGGCAGGGTCCCCCCGTGAAGGTTGATGATCCATCGGGTCGAGTCGTAGAGGCGAGCGAGTTGTCCTTCGCTCAGACCGTAGCGTCGGCTGCCGGCGTGCAACGCGTGGAACGCCCAGCGGTCGCCGAGGTCGAAACGGCGGAGAACGCGGTCGAGGAAGGCCGCGACCTTGTCCGAGCCGTCGTAATCGGATTCGTCCAGGAACATCGTGGGTGTGGTCGCGTGCGCCTCGACGTAGTAGACCTCGTACCCGAGCCGCTGGAGGCCGATCAGGTAATGCACCGTCTGCCAGATGACGCCTGCCACCGGCATCCGGGCCATCATGCCGAGAAGGACGATCTTCTTTCGAGAGACGACGTTCAAGAGAATTGCTCCTCGCTTCCCGACGGCGACGGTCCGTCGAGCGCCACCATCGACCGGAAGGAGGGTATGAATGGATCCAGGTCCCCGGCACACTCGGGATTCGGAGCGACCTGGGCGTGGTCGCCGAGATCGGCGGCGGACCCGGGGCCACCGCGGGAGACGGCGTGAGCGGACGGAAGAGGGGTCTCTTCCGGATAGTCGCTCAGCTGCATCTGCTGCGCCTGGGCGCGGAACAAGGCCATCACCCGGGTCGCCGCAGCCAGGCCGCGTACCCAGGCCCGGACGCCGAGACCCACCGCCAGGGCCGCGGCGCCCATCGCCACCCCAGGGTTGGGCAAGGCGACGACGGCGAGGGAGACGAGGCTGACTACGCAGATCGCCCGCAGCCTGGCCGTCGGGCCGAGTCGATAGCGTATCCGGATCAGCCGCTTGCCCTGGCCGTGCTCCTCCTGAGCGGTCACGACTTCCAGGATGAGCCCCGAGCCGCAGTAGACGGCCAGGTCCCACTCGGACCAGCCGGTGTCGATCAACCGGCCCCAGCGATGATGGTCAAGGACGGTCATCGCCCCTCGCAGGAGCTCCGTGCGATCATGACCCACCTCCGACCAGTAGGCTGCCGACCGGCGGCCGGTCAACGGCAACCGCTGCCCGGGGTCATCCGATGGCGCCGGCTCGAATTCGGGTGCCCGTTGCGACGACAGCCGGGTCCGGTACCGCGTCCAGGACCGGACGAGCGGCTGGGCATAGCAGAGCGCGGCGACGAGGAGTCGGGCAAACCGGCGTCGGTGGGTCGAGACGAGGCGGGCCTGGGCCGCCTGCAGGGCGGCGACCAGCAGCGAGAGGCCCAACATCCCCACCCCGACGATCCACCCCGAGGAACCCACGAGCACCCCCGCCAGCACGAGGAGGAGTGCGGCCACTTGCCACTCCAGCGTGCTGGGCAACATCGCCCAGTGGGCAACTCCCGGTTGATACAGGCACTGGAACATCCCCGTCCCGAACGTCCCGCGATAGATGATCGGCACGTCGAGCTGGAGGCCCTGTAGCGAGCCGCCATACATCACCCCACGCCACTTGCCATCGCCGCGGCCGTTGAACTTGTCGGGGTGCTTGGAGTGGAGCAGCGCCTCGGCCTCTCCATAGCCGGCCTGCTGCTTGAGGTACGAGCGTGGGCTCTGTCGGCGATGGTGCCAGACGAATGCCCCCGGCGCGAAGGTGATCAAGAGCCCCTCATGCTGGAGCCGCCAGCAGATATCCACATCATCGCCGGCCTTGCGAAACTGGGGATCGAACCCATTGATCGCCTCGAGGACCTCACGGCGGAACGCCATGTTGCAGCCGGGGATGTGCTCGGCCACGTGGTCGCTCACCAGGACGTGCGTCGGTTGACCCGGCGCGGCGGCCACGCACCCGGCCAGCCAGCCGTCGTCGGGCGTCAGGTTCGGCCCACCCACCGCCGCCGCACCACTCCTCAGGAGTTGATGGACCAGGTAGATGAGCCAGTTACGGTCGGCCACGCAGTCGGAATCGGTGTAGGCGATGAGGGTACCGGTGGCGCGCACGAGCCCGGCGTTCCGCGCGAAACTCAGGCCGCGATGATCCTGGTGGATGGCCCGCACCCCGGGGAACCGCGCCAGGATCTCCCGGGTATCGTCGGTCGAGCCATCGTCGACGACGATCACCTCGTAGTCCGGATAATCGAGGTCGCTCAGCGATCGCAGGCACTCATCGAGGGTCGCTCCTCCGTTGTGCGAGCACACGACTACTGAGACCCGGGGCGTCTCCCCCAGGAGGGCGGGGCGGGCCGCCTGGTAGACCCGCTGCACGGCGTGATAGGAGAGCTTGGGGGCGCGATCGGCCCGGGTGATGCCGAACGCCCAGTCCTCGACCGGGTAACCGCCGGTGTGCCAGTCGTCGGTCCAGGAAAAGACGTACGCCCCGGCCAGGCCCATCAGCTCGGCCTCTCGCAGGTGGCCCGCCAACAACCGGGCCTGCTCCGCCTCGCCATGTCGGAGCGTGTCCAGGCCGAGCTCGCCGAGGACCAGAGGGCGGTCGCCGACCAGGTTCTGCAGCCGCAGCACATAGTCGCGGAACGCCATATGGTCATGCAAATAGACGTTGAAGGTCACGAAGTCGAGGAAGGAGAGATCGAGATACTCCGTGGGGGGGTAGCTGGCGTAGGAGACCAGCCCGTCGGGGTCGGCCTGCTTGGCGACGTCCCGCAGCTCGGCGAGGAATCGCGCGACGCGACGCGTGCCGTGCCAGCGGATGATGTCGGTCGGGATCTCGTTGCCGATGTTATAGGCAAGGCTGCTGGGATGGCTGCGACCAGCTTCGGCCGCCAGGCGTACGCTCCGACGCGCCTCGGCCCGGTCCCGCCGACTCCCGAGGAAGCAGACGTGCGTGGGCCAGGGGATGCCCATGAAGATGGTCATCCCTCGCTCATCGACCAGATCGAGTAACCACTCCGGCGGGACGTGATAAAGACGGATCGAGTCGGCCCCGAGCGCCTGCATACTCGCCAGGTCGTCGCAGACGCGCTTCCGCGTCGGGAACGGCCGGCCTTCCCGGTCGGATGCGAACGGGCCATAGGTCACCCCCCGGAGATAAAGCCGCTCTCCGCCGCGGGCGAACAGCTTCCCGTGCACGTGGACGCGGCCATCGACGACGTGAGACGCCACGCCGTTCAATGATCTGGCGATGACGTCGTTGTCCTCCGCGGTTCGGATGCCCATGCGTTTGACTCGTATCCGCCAAAGAGGACCATTATGCCCCTATCACCCCGAGGATCGGCAATCGCTTACCCTTGCCTTCGGACGGGATCTACTCTAACTGTATCATGAATCCGAAGCGAACGCTTCTCCGATCAAGCCAATGGCATATGGTAGTCATGAGGGGTTAACCAATCTCTCAGGCGACGACGTCCGGCACCGACCGGGAGGCGGGCCGTGGTTCGAAGCCGACGAGCTGTATCGGGCAGACGGGTGCCCCCACGAAGCAAGTCAGCCCGACGATTTCGTGGCGCGGGCCAGGGTTCACGGCGACGGCCGGGATGGCTGCCGATGGCTGGTCCTGCCGAGCCTCTCGGAGTCGACGGGCCGCGCATCGCGGGCGACGAGCGACTGGCCCGACACGCGCCCCGATCCTCCCGCGATCCGTTGCGCTTAGGCTCCCTAATCAGATGATCTGCCTGCCGGGAGGCCGACTCGACCTCGAGCCGTCCGATGGCCGAGCCGGCTCCCTCATGTCGGGTATCACACCGTTTCCGAGATGAGGCCCGCCCTGTCGAAGATCACCCTCACAACACCGGTCGACTGCCCGCCGATAAGCAGCTGATAGGTTTTCTTTGCGTTGAGGCGCTTCGAGGGGAATATGCGAACCACATGGGTGGAGGCGTCGTAAGCGACCCTGCGGACCGGGATCACCTTGACTCTCCCCTCCACATCCGGCGTCGTCGTCAGGCTGTAGTTAATCCTTTCCGAGGCCTTCGCCGCGTTGGTGAAGGTGGGGAGGGTGAGCACGATCCCCTGGTTTGTCCTGTTACCGACTCCGGTCGGCACGCCCATCGAGAACACCGTCGTATTGCCCGCGGGGATCGCGGCGAAGGGGATAATCGTCATACTCGCGGTGCCTGAGCCGCCCGCCACCAGGCGAATCTGGTTGCCCAGAGTGTCTGCGATGTAGACTTGCCCGCCTGCGTCCACCGCCACGGACCGGGGGCTGGATAACGTCGCGGCCGTCGCCGGGCCATTGTCGCCAGTGGAACCGAAGGTACCCGTGCCGGCAACCGTGGTGATGATGCCGGTCGTCAGGTTCAATTCGCGAATGGCATTGTTATCGCGATCGGCGATGTACAAGACGGTCCCGGAGCTGTTCAGCGCCAGCCCATACGGGGTGGCCAGATCGGCGGCCGTCGCCGGTCCGTTGTCGCCCGAGTAGCCAAACGTGCCGGTGCCAGCGATCGTGGTGATGTTCTTCGTGCTGGCCGCCACCACGCGGACGACCTCGTTGTCGCTGTCGGAGATGTAGACGTTCCCGGCGCTATCGACGGCCAAACCGGAGGGGTCGTACAGCTCGGCCAACGTGGCCGGGCCACCGTCGCCGCTGAAGCCCGCCGTGCCACTGCCGGCGATTGTGGTGATGATGTTGGTGGTCAGGTTGACGGAGCGGACCTCATTGTTGAACGTGTCGGCGATGTACAGGTATAACCCGGAAGGCCCGACCGCCACGGCCGTGGGCGAGGCGAGATCGGCGGACGTGGCCGGGATGCCGGTGCCGCCGTTGCCATACGTGCCAGTGCCCGCGATCGTGCTGACCATGCCCGTTGCCAGGTTCAGCTCGCGGATGACGTTGTTGTCGCGATCGGCGATGAACAGCAGGTTCAAGGGGGCGTCCAGCGCGAGCCCGCGAGGATCCGCGAACTCGGCGCTCAGGGCCGGGCCGTCCCCATCGCCATAGGTGCCGTTGCCCGCGAGGACTTTGATGACCCCCGTGTTCGGGCTGATGTAGTCGATCTGGTTGTTGAAGGTATCGGCGAGGTATATCGTCCCGGCGGGGCCCACGGCCACGCCATAGGGTTCGGCCAGTTCGGCCGACGCCGCTGCCTGACCGGCGATAGTGACGGTGTTCCCATAGGTGCCGGTGCCGGCCAGACTGTAGATATAGCCGGCTGACGTCGTGCTCGTGCTGCTGGCGTACGTGGCGGTGCCGCCGTAGGAAGCCGTCACGGAATACGTCCCGGCCGGAAACACCGACGAGAGCGACGCGGATCCATTGACCAGGGTCGCCGTCCCGAGCACGGTGGTCCCATTTTCGAACGTCACCGTGCCGCCGGTCGGGGTGTTCGAGCTGGGCGGATTGGTGACGACCGTGGCCTTGAGGACCTCCGACTGACCGTAGACCAAGCCGCTGGCTGAGGCGGACACCGAGATCAAGGTCGGCGTCGTGAGCAACTGCCGTTCCTCCAGGGCCATGACGCTCAAGGCAAGACGATTCCGACGGCGTTCCTTCGCGTGCAGACGCCGCGCTTCCAAGGCGAACCACTCGGACGAAAACAAGAACGGCATGATCCGGATTCTCCTTTGAGAGGGTCTACGGGTGAAAATCATGATGAAAGGCCCCGACCCATGCCGAACTGTCGCGGCTGGCCTGGTACAGAACGACATGCAACGAACTCGCCTATCGGGAAGCGCTCGCGTCTTCCTCGCATCAAAGTCGTCGAGCGAGAGGAGTTCGAGTAATCAACCACGATTGTAGGATTTTATTAATCCCTTCCCGGACGCGAATAGTAACACCATCCGAATACTGACTTATCGCGCTCTTTCTAATGCCCTCCGATGAAGCCTGCGCGTCCAAACCGAGTCGGATGCGCCACGATCGAGTCTCCTCCCCGGAGATCTCGGATCGAATGGGCGGGAGTCCCGCTCTGAGTTTCAGAGGAATTCGATACATAATTCGCCATATTCTTACTCACCCTCAGATAGTGGTCAAGTAGGTAGTTCGGAGAATTTGGCCATTCTCCACAAAATATCTTGCCCGAGAAAGATTGCTATTCTTCCGCAATTCTTATGCCAAACTATCGCCAAGAGCAACCTTGTCCTGATTTTGGAGGCTATCGGCCCTGGTAAAATCGCCGCGGAACTAAGAGTTCGTCTTCAGCCTGGCGATCCGGTCGGAGCCTACGACCTCCATGCAGTCGTCGCCATCGTCCGATGTGTTATCCTCCTGAGTTCCGATGGAAAAGACCGGAAGTAGTGAGGTCCGGGGCGGGGCACGATGCATCGTAGGGCGCGGGGTCGATCAAATCAGCGGTCCGTCCGTCGATGTTGCCAGGGGACTTCTCTCACACCTCCCATCTGGAGCGCTTACCTTCGAATCGGCCTTCCATATAATCAAAACAAAGATGTAGGTCTCGCGTTCTCGGGAGATAGCGGGACGGTCGTCCTCCGCAAGCGGCACACCAGCCGACTCGATCTGTCGCGGGTCGTCCCCCCGGCGATCGACTCGTACCTGGAGAAGGCGGGCCTGTTCAGGCTCGACATCGAGCGGATGAAGAATGCCGATATGACCGACGGGCGGGCGAAGGAAGTTATCTTCGATGCGTTCGCGCGGAACCCGATCTTACCCCGCCGGTTGTTCCCGATCGTCTCGGGGCTCTACTTCGACGACGACGAGCAACGGGCGAAGTTCCCGGACCGGACGCTCTGGGGTCTCAACAATTCATTCTCAGAAGCGGTCAAGATCCTCAAGCCGTCACCCCAGACCGACGGCCAGCTTCGCATCGGCCGGTTCTTCGCCCGGACGCTGTACGGTCGCCGGATTGCGGGAGCCGACGTCCTGATCGGGTAGTGACCCCGAGATGAGAGCGGGCCGGGATGAGAGGACCATCTCCCCCAGCCCAAGTTCAGAGCCCTCGACATTCGATCCCATAGTCCCCGCCTGGGATGCACCCGAGCGGGATTCTTGCTAGTCGATCCTGACCTGCCAACGGTATGATCGTAAGTGACTCCCGATCTGATCAGTCGGGTTTGCTGGACCGGCTCTGCAGTGCGACTCCCTACCGCGCGGCAACCGGTCCGGCTGTCTTGAGGTAGGGAACGAATGTCCATACCTTTGGTCTGCGCCCGTTGCGGCCGAAGCGACACAGTTGCTCAACCCAAGACTCCCCAAGACTGGGGAGACCTTAGCATCTATTATTGTCGATTTTGCAAATATCTACACATTCCAAACGATTTACGAGGCATTCAAATCACCCGTAACAACTCGGCCCCCGCCGAGGATCCGTTTCCGTTTATCTATATTCCGTGGACTGTCCCCTATTTTGCGGCTGCGAGGACGGCGCCGGTCGCAACGCCCCCCCCGCCGAAGGAGAAATCGGGCACCGAGGGCCGCCGACGAGGGCGAAAGCGCGAAGAGTTGACACCTCTCGAAGAAGAGGTCTGGAAGCTTTACAAGCAACACAAAGGCGAGTGGAGTGCCTATCACGAAATCGTTGACATCTTGAAGCCGCGCTTCCCCGGTCTGACTCATGACAAGGCCGAACACATCGTCAGGAAGATTAAGGCGAGGTCGGCAAGGGAAGAAAAGGCGTCACAAAAATCGTCACGAAAACCCCCGTCAAGCGGGCGGTGAATTCGTGACGGAAAACATCCTTGCTGACTCGCCCTGGAATTCCCTGCCTCTTCCCGTCTCCGTCCGATTCTCTCCCTCCACAAGAACCCGTCACGAAATCCCAACGTGACGAATGACTGTCTAATTGACCCTCAGAGGCGCGACCCCGTGTCGCCGCCGATCATTGCAATTGAGGGCCATTTCGATAACTTCGTCTCCTATCACCGCGTCGTCCCCTGCAACGCCGCGCCGTTGTCTCGACGCCAATCAGGTCGCCGAGCGGTACGGCATGAGCCGCCGACAGGTTTTCCGGGCCGCCGATGCCCTGCTGATTCCGCCTGGGTTCAAGGTCGGCAAACTCCGACGTTGGTCTGAGACCGAAATAAATCAGCACATTGAGGCCCAATGCCCGCCTATGAGGCGAGGGGGGCGCCGACCTTGACTCAGGCTCCTCTCCTCGACTCGCGATGGCCGCAGACAGCACGGCATCGCCGTCCCCCCATGCCGGATCCCCGAAAGCAAGACGCCTGCCGACGATCAACCCCTTGACCCGACAGGCGCCTGACTCATTCCACACTCTTGGAGTCCCAAACCATGTCAGAGAACAAACGTCCGAGACTCGATGACATTCTAGGTGGCGGAGATGACGACTTCAACAATCTCTGGGATTCGACGGCCGCCGCCGGTGAATTTGAGCCACTGCCTCCGGGCCGATACAAGGCGCTGATCGCCGATGGCAAACTGGCCGAGTCAAAAGCAAACAAGACACCTTCATACAAGGTGGTGTTTGAAATCCGTGAGCCAGCCGCCTTTGCCGGTCGTAAGGTTTTCCACGACCTTTGGCTGACCCCGAAGGCGTTGTCGGCAACGAAGCGGGACATGGCCAAGATGCGGATTGTTACTCCGCAGCAACTCAGGCAGGCGCCGGCGGCGGGCATGATCGCAGAAATCAAGGTCGCCTTGCGCACCGACGACAATGACAACCGGTTCAACCGAATTGTCGCATTTCAGGTGATCAGCGAGGGGACGCCGCCAGGCGCCCTTGAGCCTGATGCCGACGAGCTGGGCGACGACACCGCCGAAGAGGACACCCGCGACGCCGACAATTTCGACTGGCGAACTGGGGAGCAGGACCAATGAACGCGCCACTCGCCTTCCGGGTGGTAGGTGGCGCGGAGAATCGACGTGAAGTCGTGAGCTTTCGCAAGGCGGCGGCACTCTATGCCGCCGCCGACCCATCGGTTCAACCCGAGCTGCCTGCATATCTGAGTGCCTTCTGTTATCCAACGGCGTTCAAAGAACACCTCCATGCGAACGGAGGATCGACCGCCGGCTATGCCGGGCCAGTCGCCGTCCCGTGCCTGAACTTTGATATCGACCGGGCTGACCTGGATGTCGCCTTGCGGGACGCTCGCCGCCTGTCCCAATTCGTTTCGGCCCGCTACGCCGCCGACCCGGTCGTTCACTATTCAGGGTCGAAGGGATTTCACCTTTCGGTCCCGACCGGCGACTCCATCGAGCCGGCGCCCGAGAACCCCACCATCGCGAAGGTGCTCGCCTGCCGCCTCGCTGGAGAGGTCGGCATCGAGATCGACGAGGGGGTTTACGACCGGGTGCAGTTGTGGAGAGCAGTGAACTCCAGGCATCATCGGACCGGCCGTTTCAAGGTGAAGGTCGATGTTGATGACTTGCTCTACCTCAATGCCGATCAGGTCCGCCGCCTCGCCGCCGGACCGATCCCGTATGACTTGCTGGCACCCACTTCGGCCGCGCTTCGGTTGGTCGCCGACTGGAACGAGGTCGCCGGAACGGTCCGAGTGGAACGCCAAGAATACGGGCAACAGGCCCGCCGGAATGCCGCCAATGGCGAGGCAAGGTCGCGGATCAACCCTCTGACCCGGGTGTTGTTGACTGACCCGACGAGCATCAGAATTGGCGAGCGGCACGAGACGATCTTTTCAGCCGCTGCCGACCTCGCCTCGTACTCGACCGTCGGAGACCTCGTCGTCGCATTGCTGATGACGCCGGGGCTCGACACGGGGTTACCGCCGAAAGAGGTCGCACGCCAAATCTTATGCGGCATTGAGAGGGCCAGGCACCAAAGCCGAGTCGAAGGAGGTGCCCTGTGACCTACCTGACCGGCAAGTCGCTTTTCGACGACTGGATGTCTGAGATTAAGAGCGTCCAGCCGCCGCCCACATGGTCGGCAGGCGACCCGGTTTTCGAGCATATCGAGGGCGGTCCGGGCCGGATCATCCTCGTCGCAGGTCCTCCAGCTTCCGGGAAGACGGCGTTATTCGGCCAATGGACGATGGGCATGTTGACCAGCAACCCCGCGCTGCGGATCCTCATCGCGAATGTCGAGATGCCGCCGCATGCCTTGTTGACCCGGCAACTGTCCCGATTGTCCGGGGTTGATACCGATCGGGAATTCAGCGCCAATTTCGATCGTCAGAGGAGAGCCACCCAACCTGTCGTCGATCCTCGTGTCTCCTTCCGAAGCGCTTTTCTCAAGCCGTTTCGTCCTTTGTTTAGTTCCACCGAAAAGCCATGCGGGCATGGGTCTCGTTCGCGTTTCGATCGAGTTGAGCAACCCTCATGCCGGATTGCTCACATCCATCCTTGCTGGCCGACATGGGCCAGGCTGGGGTTGCTCCCTCTCGGTCGCTGGCTCGCCCTGGCTTGTGCGCGTCGGTGTCGTCGAACCGAAGCGCGAAAGATCATGGTTGCTCCTCAAGATACGGCGGGACGGTGGAGCAGGATAGCCAAACACACGCAGTATGCGCTGAACAAGAGGTTCCCTTCCAATCGGGTTATTCGCCGGCCCGTGAGGATCAAGGGCAACGTGAGGACAGTCACGCCGAGCATCCATCAGCCGTCGGAGGTGATCACCGCAGGCGGCAGATGCTCGGGCCGGACGAGCGAGTTGACGCCGAGCGTGCAGGGGAAGTTGAACAGGTTCGAGTCGATGACGTTCCCGATGGCCACATCAGCGCGACCCCGGATGCTCGAAGCTAGCCACGTTACAATCTCGGGGAGCCCGGTCCCACCAGAGACTATGGTCTAGCCGATGACCCGGTCTGACATCCCGAGGGAACGGCCCAATGCGACCTCACCCGATACCGTCTCATCGGCTCCGACCACAAGGTAGCCGATGCCCGCGACGGTGAGCACGAGGCTGACCCACACCCCGGCGTGCGCGGCGGCGGTTCGGGCGAACTCGGTCACCTCAATTTGAAGCCCTTCGCCTCGGCGTCGTTCATCTGCTTGCGGACGATCGCCACCAGATAGGCAGTGAAGCCGACGTAGGTCGCGATGAAGAGCGTCGCATCGAGCCGGCCGATCGAGCCTTCACTTGCGAGGACGAGGAACAGGAACGTAGAGGATCAGCCGGGCGCCGCGACGTGTGATCGTTGACTCGGTGCCGCCCATCAACCTCAGATCGGTTCGATGCCATCATTCCTGAATCCGCGTCGTGAGCAAACTCCAGACATCCGTCTGCAGGCTCTTGTCGCTGGTGATTCGCGCCAGGAGGGTTCTTCGGCCCTCGCCCACGCACAAGGGAGATCGGAGCGCACGCCAGATCACCTCGTGAGGCAGATCTCCAGGGATGACGCTCATCGCCTTGGCCAGTTCCAGTTGCTCCGACACATTGTTCTCGGCGTCCATGAGCTGCAGGATTCGCTTGGTGACCTGGCCGACTTCCGCCGTGTCGAGTTTCAGGTCGAGCGATCGCGCACATTCCAGGACGTCCTGAATTTGTCGTCCGGACGTGGCCGATTCGACGTAGCTCACCAGTTTCCGGCGAAGTTCAGACCAGTCCTGGTCCTGCAACTGGCCGTCCGCCTTCAGGTAGCGGAGTGCTTCACATGCTGGGTCAAGGTTCCCGGACGTCCGACGCCGGTAACTGGAGCGCCCGACCAACCGGATTGCCGCATCCTTCATCCGCTGCTTGATCGAGGGCTTCGCCATCCTGACGAAAGGGGAAAGATGGATCAAGTAAGGATCGGCAGGCCCGATATTCCGTTCGATTTGACCGGATAAGTCGCCCAGCGCGGAGGCGACGATGGCGTCGGGCAACAGCACGAAGACGGAACGTAACCGCTCCGCGTGATCCTCGTGCTCAGAAAAAGCCCGATACTTCGACAGATTGCTCAAATTGCTAAGAAGTGATTGTAAATATGTTTGAACCTGCGCAGTAGGAAGCCCCAGATCTTCGTGATTCACGCTTAACTCATGCCCGACTTGCAGGATGAAACGCACGTACTCCAATTCTGCTCGCGGCTCGAGAGGGTTCCTCGCAATGTCCCCTCTGCGAACCTCCGAGAGTTTCGAGGCCAGACCGGTCTTGATTTCCTCGATGATTAGATTCCTCCCGCGCTGGGATTTTGCAGCCTGGGCGATGCCGATCATCAAGGCGTCATTCGGTTGTCCCTTGTGCGAGCTCGCTGCGCCCGTGAGCGCTCGAGCTGTGCCCTCGAGATCAACGGAAACCGACTTGGAAAACACCGCATTCGCGGTCGTCTTAAATTGAGTTTCCGAGAGAGGCGTAGAGGGAGGAGCAGGGGTTGCCGAGAACCTGCGACCGAAGCCCCCCTCGATGACTCTTGAAACGATCTTTTCGAGCACCTTCGGAGCGACCGGCCCATCGACAATGGCCATCATCTGTGCCAGGAGCGAGAAACTTTCGTCCACCGCGGCGGATTCCGCGAGGGCCGGGGCCAAGAGTGAGAGCGCCGCGGCACGTTGCTTCTCGGACAGGCCCTTGGCGAGCTGTCGCCACGCGGGGAGGAGCAGATCGGGATCGATCTCGGCAGCGGTACGAATGCTGTTGTTGACCACAAAAGTAATGTCCTCGAGGTCTAATGGATTGGTTGGGAGCCCGGCGCAGATTTGCGTTGCCATCGTGACTCCGAAACCACGGGAATACGCCAAAGCCTCGCGGAGTTGGTTCTTGAGTTGCGGCACATCACGTTGGTTGACCCGCGCGGCCAGACGAACCAGCGATTGGGCCATGCGTTCGAGGTCTGTCGGCGTCTCGGTTCCCTTGGTGTCTCGAAAACCTCTGAAATGCTCGACCACGAAGACGTTCTGTTGCCGAGGGATCCCAGCGACAACGGTGCTCAAGAGTTTCTTGGCGTCCTCTGGCCGAAAGAGCCCCGCCGAGTCGAACAACAAGCGCGGGTGGAGGAACTCGATGGACCCCCCG
Organism: uncultured Planctomycetota bacterium; assembly: GCA_963743925.1. Taxonomy (GTDB): domain Bacteria; phylum Planctomycetota; class Planctomycetia; order Isosphaerales; family Isosphaeraceae; genus CAVZRC01. The sequence goes on from CAVURY010000002.1 coordinate 364,334, forward strand.
ACCCTGGGCGCGGTTCCTGCCACGAGACGCGATAGGATCGCCTGGCTGTTGTCTGGGTGGGCCTTCGATAGGAGGATTTCCAGGGTGCGTGCCCGTCTCGGAAACGCAGGAAAAGCGTTCACATTGGGCCGAATGGGTGCCTGCTGTTGCGGCGACTGCGGTCGCGAATCTGCCTTCCATAGCAACGAGACCGCGGTTTCCAGGTCGCTCGCGGAGAGCCTTGCCGGTAAGGTATCAACGAACCCTAGGAGGACGTCGAGTTGGTCCGCCTCGGAGACCTTGCCGTCTTCTGACAGTCTCGCGCCGTAAGCTATACCGTCGTACCGAGTGGTTGCGGTCAGTGCGGCGAGCAACGACCGCGCGGCTGCTTCTGGTCGGTGCTTGTCGGTTGACCAGAGTAGGTACTGCTGAACACGTGCGAGATCGGCGGCATCGTCGGTACCTACGGCCTCACACAACGTAGCAGCTGCGAGTTCCGCGAACGCCTCGTGAAGCAGGTGCGCGGACAGCTCGACCCCGATGGCGACACACGCTTTCCGGACCGAGAGCGGGGTGGACTGATCCTGGAGGCGATCGGATAGATTGGTTTCCTGGAGAACCTTGCGACGTCGCTCGACGTCAAATTGAACCGCGGCATGAATGGGAACCGGAGCCGATCGCCAGAAGCGTTCTGCGGAGGGCGGATCCGAAAGGGCGAGCGCAATGAATTGGAAACGTACTCGCTCCTGATCAGCCGGAAGGGCGACCAGCTCGTTATATGCGCTGCGTTCGGCAGGGCTGATCTTGGGAGCCGTGATTCCAATCGGGCGGAGTAGGCTCTTCGCCAGCGTCGTTTGCCGGTTCTCATTGGCATGGTCGAGGTTGCTGGCGATCTCGGCGTTCTTGGCGACGAGATCGTTGACGGCTCTCCACTTCCACCAGGCCACTGCGGCAAGGATCACGAGGGCGGACAGCCCAATGATCATCCGTCGCTGGTTTCTTTTTGCTAGTCGGACGCAGGCCGTGAGATAATTCGCTTCGGACTGGTTCGGTTTCAGCCTGGGGTGAGAGTAGAGCCGTAAGGCCTCCTTCAGCCGCGACCCTCGGTGGATGAGCGATTCGTCCGGATCGGTTTGACTGGTCGCCCATTCGGCGGCGGCCTCTCGGACGGATGCCAGCAACCGCAGATCGGAGCGGTCCTCCTCCAACCACCGCTGGAGCTGGGGCCAGTGCCAGATGAGCGCCTCGTGAGCGAGTTCGACGACGACTTCCTTGGCCGGCTCGGTCGATGCATCAGGAGACTCCGCCTGCTTTCTCGACTGGGGCTGGTCGCTGATGACCAGGAGCCTGGCTCCCTCGTCCGCCAGGAGCTTGACCAATCGCTTGGTATCTTCGGGGTCGTCACCAACGGGGGTCAGGTCGGACAGTTTCACCGGCTGCCTCGTGTCCCGGCGCACGTCATGGCCGTTCGAGTCGTCACCGAGTCGAACCAACCGGACACAGATACCGCGTGCGCGTTCCCGGCTTCCGTCGGAAGCAAGGTTCCGATAGACGTCTCTCGCCGTGTCCCCGATGGCCCGCAGGACCCAGTCTGCATCCTCGTACTCGACCTTGGTCCCGGTCCCCGATTTCTTCGTCGTGAGCCATCGGCCCCGGCGGCGCTTCCACAACTCCTGGAGGGCATACTGCAAGAGCGGCATCCCCCCTGGTTCTCCCGCCACTTTGTTGACGATCGTGGCGCTCAAGTCAGCCTCGAACTGCAGGCGCACCTTCTGGGCTTGCTTGTCGATCGCCGTTCGCATCTCGGCCGGCGTCATCGGGTTGACCAGTTCCCGGCACTCCTGGATCAGGACTTTCAGATCCGGCAGTTGGGTGCACTCGCCCCAGAAGTCGGCCCTCATCGTAATGATAACGAGTCGGGCTCGGGCCAGCTCTACGAGGCGATCGGCAAACTGCTGCCTTACGTCAATCTTGGTGCAGAGGGTGAAGAGTTCCTCGAACTGATCGACGATCACGAGGTCAGGGAGGGGTTCGCGGTCGAGGATTCGATCCAGGGTGTCGAGTGGGTCTTCCCCCGGAGTCATGTACTCGTGGCGGAACGTGACGCGGCCTACCTGAAGTTTCGGCAGCATGCCGGCCAGGACGAGGGACGATTTCCCGCAACCAGAGGGGCCGACGACCGCCAGGAAGTTGCCGTCGTCGAGCCGGGAAACTAGGCGATCGACGAGCGGCTCCCGGCCGAAGAAAAACTCGGCGTCCGCCATGCGGAACGAGTACAGGCCCAGGAACGGGCAACGGGCGTCGTACGGCGGGACCGGCTGCGTGAACGCGAGGGCCTGGAATGCCACCTCCAACACCTCCTGGCACATGCGGTCGATCACGTCCAACGTGTTCTCGCGCTCCTCCACCGCGGTCGAGACGAGGACAGTCCGATCGATCCCGGCCAGTCCGGCGAGGATCTCCGCCTGCCTATCGAACTCGGCCCGCAGGACCGGAGCCCGCGTGTTCAACAACTCGCGCATCCGCGAGACCCCACGATCGATTTCGTCGTCGTTCAACTTCCGGTTGGGAACGGCGCTGAACAGCGGCTGCTCGGCGATCCGGCTATACACCACGGGGACGTGGATGTCGGGCCGCCTGGTCAATCCTGAACGCGCCTCAGTCAGCGCCCGCGCCACCTCGCCGTGCTGCCGCAGCTGGCGGTAGAACGGGCCGACGAGGTCGTTGGCCGTTGCGACCGTCACCGGCTTGCTCATCGCTAGCACCGTCGGCAGGCCCAATTCCCGGACTAGCTGCTGGGCCAGTCCTCCGAACACCTCGTCGGCCTCCGGGGCGGCGGTCTCACACGCGGACAGGAAGGCGAACGGCGGTAGCCTATCGAGCCGGATCAGCTGGTCGATTAGTTCCGTCCCCGTGACGGGTTTGACCTGCCCGCCCGACTCCGCGAGCCACAGGACGGTCTCTCGGTCCCCCGACCGAAACGAGCCGTGGCAGACCAAGTGCAGCAGCGTGAACCGCTCGTCGGTAAGCCACTGGCATAGAGCGCCCAGGGTGGGCTGCCCGTCCGACCCAGGAGTCGAACTCAGCACCCGACACGGGATATCGCCGAGTGCGGCCTGGACGGCGGACACGGCGACCGACGGGTCGAATGGCGTCAGTCCGAAGTCGCTCTGCCCCTCCGGGCTGGCGACCACGACCAAGGCCCGTAGGTCGAGCCTGCTGGACGACACGGACGGCCACCGCTTACCCGACGGCAGATACCGCCAGAATGCCACACGCTGGTTCAGAGACAGGAAGTCCCACTGTTCCCCCAGGCCCAGGCGAGCGCACAACCATTCCCAGCGCAGGCCCCGGAGCAGCTTGGACGCCTCCACCTCGAGTTGCACGCGCAACGGATCCGCCTCCGCAGCCCGGCTCAGGGCCTCTGCGAACAACCGGTCCACCTCCCCGCAAAACACGAGCTGGCCGAGCAGGCCGCCGTATTTCGCTGGCGACCCCTCGGCGGCCGTCAGTTTCTGCCCGAACTTCGTCCAGTCCTGTTTCGTCACCTCCTCCTTGCGGACCGGCGGCGACTCCCCGTGGACCAGTTCGGCGACAACGCGAACCGACAGCGGCATCTCGTCGCCCCGTTCGGTGACAGGCCACTGTCCCTGTTCATGCAGCGTGATCGCGAATCGCGTCATGCCCCCTCCGCGCCGGTTGGGTTCGACAGCCTCCACGAACACCCTGTCGGACGTTCGGACTTCCTCACCCGCCAGCGGCCGAAGCGGCCACCAGCCGAACCGCTGGGTCGCCGAGGATCACATACGAGCCGGCGTCGTTGAATGAGGTCCACTCGTTTGCCAGTTTCCGGGCGAACGGCTCGTCGATCACCCGGCCGTACCGCAGGTCCTCAAGGTCCTTGTTCAGCGGGACACTAACCGCCGCGAACCGTTGGTTGAGGAACTCGGTCGCTTGCCCGACGGTGCCACCGCCTAGCAACTGGCCGACCACGCTCCGGAGTGCTTGGGTCTGAGCGCGGGCGACCTGCCAGAGGAAGAACGAGCAACCCCAGGCTCGCTCGACGTGGCCGATTACGGCCAGTGCGCCGCGCGGGTGGGCGAGTAGCCGCTGCGGCAGCCGAGCCACGAACGGGGCGTCGGCAATCGCCGATCGGGTCGTCACTGCCTGGGCCGCCCGCCCGCCCCTCTCTTCTAGCGCCCGAGCGTACGGGTAGTCGTCCAGTAGCGGGGTGCCGGCGCTGTAGCAGGCGAAGTGGACGGCCACCAGCCCGCGGAGGTCGGCGGCGTCCGGCACGTCCCGGGCGGCGAAGTAGAATTCCGGCGGGATCGGCTTCCGCCCCCACGCGTCCGCCCCGGGCCAGTCCTGGCAGAGCAACGCTCCCTGGTCCTCCGCCTGCCGCGGGTCGCCACGGTTGAACGCGATCCCGTGGCTGGCTGTGAAGAGCAGCGCGGGCGTGTCCAGGCCGCCGACGTAGGTGCGGAGGCGATCCTTGACCGTGTCCGGATGGGGCACCGATTCGATCGCCCAGTTCGGATGGTCCGCCTTGGTCTGGCCGAACAGGGGGTCGATCAAGTAGTCGGCACTCAGCTGAGTGGCCTCGCGAAGCCCGTCGTTGCGGACCCCGAAGAACACGGCCCGGCGCGCGGCCGATACCCCTCCGGTCTCGGCTGCGACCACCCGTCGAGCGTAACGGTCGAACGCCTCCACGTCGGGCGTCCCGTCGGGCAGCTCGAACCACACCCGGCCGACCGCGTACTGGACATCCAGTTCGTACTGGAACCGGTACGGGACGACGGTCGGGGGGCGACCAGCAACAGGTAGTATGGGACACCGTAGTCCGGGGCAGCCGGCATGTCGATGGCGACCCCGTGGCGAGCAACGAAGTCGGCCGCCGCCTCGCCCGAGCGGTACCCAAGGTGACCAGCGAACTCCCGGAACCGCTCAGGCTTGATCGCCCCGGCCTGCCCTCGGCGGCGCTCGAGCAGGGGGCGGAGCGCCTCTCCTACAGCCGGGTCGATATCGTGTGGGAAGATCACCCCCCACCCGGCGTCCGCGAGGTTACCGCCGTCGATCCCATACGTCACCCCGTACGTAGCTTCGCCCTCGCTCCGCGCGGGCGGCCAGGCTCTCCTGCTGGGCCTCGAGCGCCTCCTTGAGCGGCTTTCGATTGTTCGCGTCGCGGATCTCCGCCGCCACCTCCTCGGCCGTCCGCGGGTCAAGCAGGTACTCGCCGGTGGAGCCGTTGACCCCGTTGAAGTAGAGCGCCTCGGTGGGCATGGCGGAATCCTCTGGCTTCTCGAGCGGCCTGGGTGGGGCGGGATACTCGGCGAGGGACCACCCGTCGGCGACGGAATGAAGCCGGACTTAGGCTTCCGTACGGCCCCTCAACGCGCGGGCGCCCTTAAACCAGCGCCGGCACAACCTCCCCATCACGCCGGTGCAACTCATCTCGCAGGCGCGACGTCACTCTGCCCATCCAAGCAACCGGCCACCTTTCTGTCAATCTGCTTCCACCGTTCTCTTGCCTCTCAGAATCCTTCGCCGACCCCCAATCATCCCGACCCGCGCTGCCGCGGCTCGGCCAGTTCGGCCGCGCCGCCTCCTCCCCAGCCGTCCCGGAGCCACTATCAGCGTCTTCGCCGCCGGAGTCCGTCTCATCATCCTGCCTGGTGACAGGCAGCCCTTTGGCCGAAGTAGAACGGAATTGCGCTGTCGGTCGGATCGACAGAAGTGACCGTTTGTCTCCGTTCATCGACTCTCACAACGCCTTGTGCCCGGGCGCCCAGACGTTATGCTGGAGCGCAGAACTTCCCGATCGGCATCGCGCACTCGTGGAGCTGGGCCATCGGCTCATCAACCGGCGCGGCCCGGAGGTCGCTCGATTTGGTCGTGAGCCGTCGGTAAGCCCGGCCTGTCGCGTCGATCGCGGAACAGGGGCTTCAGGTGAACGGCCGACCAACCCCGAGGGGAACGGCGCTGTGGCCAGGGCCTGGTTCGATGGGCTGAGGAACCACGGGCGGCGCATCTTCGTCAAGGAGCGAGCAATGTGAAGCGACTCCAGCAGTTCCGATTCGCCCAGCGCGTGACCAAGCAGAGCGCGTCAACGTCCGGAGTGGGTGTTCCCGTTGAAGTGAGTGTCATTCGGCGTGGGTAGCAGGGATGTCCAGCCCACCCTTGAGCCAGCCGAGCCATAGTGCGGAGCGGTCCAAGCGGCCGGTTCCTTGAGGTGCGGGCTCACGTTGGCCCCAGGCCCTGATCCAGAATCCGCGAGCGGCTCCCGGTGAGGAGCTTCGTCTTGGCGGCCTGGTCATCCTGTGGTGGCCCGTGGCGGTCCGTGGCCAGTGAATTGGCGGTGGCCCTGTCCATCACGCCCCGACTCACCGATCTCGAACGCCTGGTCGGCCCGTCCGTGCCATGCTCGCCACGCCACATGATGTGACCAGTTTCACTCCGCGCCTTTCACCGCGTGCCGAGCCGTATGAGGGTATGCGCCTCGTTTGTCGAATTGGCCCCAAGTCCTCAAGTGGCTCCGCCTTGCCGATTGAAAGTGGCTCTGATTTCGGGAGCGGTATCAGGGGTCCCGTTAACTACGATCTGGCGCCGCCAGGTCCATCCGTGCGATGCCGGTCGCCTCGATGATGCCGCGAAGGTCATTCGGTCCGTCATAGACCGCCTCGCCTTCGCGACGGATCCCCATCGGCTAGATGCCGTCGCGAAGGCAGGTGCCGACTTTGGCGCCGATGTCCTCTGTATTGATTATGTCCAGAGGGTCGCCCCGAGCGGCAAGGCGAGCGGCACGCGAGAACGGATCAACCTATTGATGACCGAACTACGTCGGCTTGCCGACAAGGGTGGTGTCGCGATCCTCGCCGCCGCCGCGGTATCCCGGTCCCGAGACAGCCGGGGCAAGGCCACATACGATGGCCGCCACCTTTCGATCGCCTCCCTTCGGGAAAGCGGCGAGCTGGAATTCGGGCGCGATGACTGCCTCATCCTGCATCCGGCCGAAGACGCTCCGAACGCGCCGGTCCGGGCGATGCTGTTGAGACACGAGAAATCGCGATATGGTGAGCCGAAGGATGTCGCCTTGAACTTCGACCGAAAGATCCAACGCTTCGAGGTCGATCCGTTCATCCCGGTGTCCGATTCGGGGCGCTCCCAGCCCGTGACCCCCAGCAACAACAGAGTGCATCAATGGCAAAAGCAACCGTGAAAGCTGCGAACAGACAGAGCTATTATCGCGAATGGTTCCGCAATCTCGCCGCCTTCGTCGATGAGGGCGTTCGAACGTTGTCCCGGTCCGAGCTGGCGGTCTACCTGATCCTGATGAGAGATACCCGACCCGACGGGACGGCACGGGCTGGGCTGGACGACCTCGCCAAACGGGGGGGGATGTCGAAGCGGTCCGCAAGCCGTGGCGTCCAGTCCCTAGTCAACCGCGGAGTGCTACGAATCATCCGTCATGGCGTTCCCGGCAAGCCAACCATCTACACCATCTTCCCACCAGCCGTCTTCAAGGTGCTAAATCCGACCGCCGCGAAATGGTTGGAAGGCGAAGAATCATGACAGATGTAAGACAGTAGACACCGATGCCACGATATGGTAGACATGGATGGCGGGACATGTGGTCATTGGTGGCCACCATGCCTATTGCGTGCTTCGCACGCATAGACGCCGCGTGCTCACCGACCCGGTGGCACGCGGCTAACCATCTTGGTCAGGGTAGGGAGCAACTTTTCATGCGGAGCATTTTCCGAAAGGTCGCCGTTCGACCAGTGCCTGCCGCCGCCGTCATCACGACGGACAGGCTTGGCAACGCCACCGCGAAGTGGACACCACGCAATGCGAAGCGGTCGATCGCCGCCCCGGTCCGCACCCTCGCCGATGGCCGCAAGGTCATCGAGGTTGAAACCGGGTGCTACTATGCCGGGTTCCGCGATGGTGACAAGGGAGTCCGCACGATCTCAACCGGATGCAAGGATGAGTCCTCAGCGAGGCAATTCCTCGCCAACTTGGAACGGCGGGCTGAACGCATCAAGGCCGGGATCATGACCCGTCGGGAAGCCGATGCCTCGGACCGGATGCACGATCCGGTCGATGGCCACATCGCCGACTACATCGATCGCCTCCCTGGCAAGCGGGGCGGTCCGGCAACGCCAATGCATCGCGACAACACGCGGCGTTCTCTTCATCGCCTCGCCACTGACTGCCGATGGACTTGCCTCGCCGACATGACCCGAGACGACCTTGAGCGATGGATCGCTTCCCAGGCGAGTCAGGGACGTTCCGCCAGGTCGATCAACGCTTACCGTGAGGCAGCCATCGCCTTCGCCAATTGGGCCGCCGACCCGGATGTCGGTCGCCTGCCGTCCAATCCCTTCGGGACGGGACGGGCCGTGATCCCGAAAGTTGATGAGGAAGCCGATCCTCGCCGCAAGCGCCGGGCGCTCTCACCCGACGACCTGTCTCGCCTCATCGCCGCCGCCAGGAACGCCCCCGAACGCCCCCGCATGCGTCAAGATGAAGGAGAGGTCCAAACCATCAGGCGAGCGCCTGAACACCTATCAGGACACGACAGAGCCGACCTCTGGATGTTCCTCGCCGGGACGGGACTTCGCGTCGGCGAGGTCCAGCAACTGACGGTCGCCGACGTCCGCCTCGATGCCGTCCCGCCTCATGTCCGAGTGCCTGCCGCCGTCGCCAAGAGCCGGAAGGAACAGACGGTTCCTCTTCGCTCTGACCTCATTGCCTTGATGCGACGCCGCCTCGCCGGTCGCACGCCGGGCGATTCCGTCTTCGAGATTCCCAAAGCCCTCATCAGGCGATTCAATGCCGACTGTCGTCGGGCCGGCATCCCGAAGCGCGACTCCGAAGGCCGAACGGTCGATGTCCATAGCTTGCGGACGACGTTCGGCACCTACCTGGCGATATCCGGCGTCGCGCCGCGGGTTGCGATGGAATTGATGCGGCATTCCGAGATCGGCCTGACCATGAAGGTTTACACCGATCCGCGGCTCTTGCCGCTCGCCGCCGCCATCGAGGCCACGTCCTCAGTAGTCACTAAAGTAGTAACTCCCAGTGGCCCTCAGTGCCCTTTGGTGGCATTTCCTGGCACGGATGATCAGGATGAAAGGAAGGCCAGTGACGTGGCCTAAGTCGTGACAGGATAAGGGAAACGGCTTGTTTCCCAGGCTTTCCGCTTAAGCACCCCCACGGGGACTCGAACCCCGGTCCCTTGGCTGAGAACCAAGTATCCTAGGCCGCTAGACGATGGGGGCCTTTGATTCCCTAATATCATACATCGCAGGTTCTCGGGATCAAGTCGTCTTGTTCGAGTTCAGGACGACGACCCGATCCGCCTTCGTGCGAACGGCCGGCGACCGTCGCGAGAATCTTGATCGTCCGAACTCGTTTCCGCCCTCAGAAAGGGAAAACATCCAGGCTTCTGGGGGAGGGTCATGGTCATGGCTGGTGTTCCGATGGATGGCGCATATCGACAGATCCACCGCTTGTTCGTCGAGGGGATCGTGGCCGGTCTCGCCGACGGCGAACTCCTGGATCGGTTCCTGACGAGCGGGGACGAGGCCGCGTTCGCGGCGCTGGTCGAGCGGCATGGGCCGATGGTCCTGGGCACGTGTCGGGCCGTTCTTCGCGACCCGGATGATGCCGAGGACGCCTTCCAGGCCACGTTCCTGGTGCTAGTCTGCAAGGCCCGATCGATCCGGGGCCGAGGCGCCCTCGGCGGCTGGCTCCATCAGGTCGCCCGTCGGATCGCCATCCAGGCCGGAACCGAAGCAGCCCGGAAGCGGAAGCGTGAACGGTTCGTCGCCCCTCTGAATTTGACCGACGGCCAATCCGCTGAGTCTCACGACGATTGGCGCGAGATCCTGCACGAGGAGCTGGCACGACTCTCGGACAAATACCGGCTGCCCCTGTTGCTGTGCCACATGGAGGGAAAGACGCATGCACAGGCGGCGTACGAACTCAACTGCGGCGAGGCGACCCTCCGGCGCAGGTTGTCCGCCGCCCGCGAGCTGCTCCGCTCACGACTGCTCCGTCGCGGGATCGCGCTCACGACCGGAGCACTGGCCACGACCCTCGGCCGCTCAGCACTGGCGAAAGTCCCGCCCGGCTGGGCCGAGGCGACCGTTCGAGCGGCCGGGCCCATGAGTTCCACCGCGGCGAGGATCGCCGTCGGCGAGATCGTGGCGACGACCGCCGCGAACTTGGCACGCAAGTCCCTGCACAGCATGTTATTGGGTCAACTGGGGGCGGGTGCGGCTTCGGTCACTTTCCTGGTCGCGCTCGTCGGGATCGCTTGGGGAGTCGGGACCTATCGCAAGGACAACGACGAGACTCGTGAAGCTCCCCAGCCTCAAGCCTCGTCAAAGGCCTATGCAGCCCAAGCGAGCGCCGAGAAGCCCCTAAATCCCGATGAAGTCATCACTTATCAGGGTCGCGTCCTCGACCCGGAGGGACGTCCTTTCGCCGGAGCCGACTTGTCTCTGATGAGCCTCGGGCTCAAGACGCGCAACGAGGCGCCAATCCGGGCGACCAGCGATGCCCAGGGCCGTTTCCGTTTCGCGGTGCGGAAGTCCGAGTTCGACTCGTCGTCCGAGGATACCCCATGGACCTATACCACGATCCTGGCCAGGGCCCCGGGATTTGCCTTCGGCATGGCAAACGATCGCAACAATGGCAGCGAATTGATTTTGCGACTCGTTCGCGATGATGTACCCGTCACCGGCCGGGTCGTCGACCTGGAAGGCCGTCCCGTCGTCGGCGCCAGGGTGACGGTGCTCAATGTGAGGGCACCGGCCACTCCGTCGCTCGATGACTGGCTGAAGGCACTCGACGAACGGAAAGATTTCCTCGAGCACCAGATCCTGGCGAGTCGCCTCGAATTGCCATCCGGACAATCCATCATCCCGAATGTCAAGCGCGGGTCCGACGGCCGCTTCGTCATCTCCGGGATCGGTCGCGAGCGCGTCGCTGAGTTGGAGATCTCCGGGGAGACTTTCGAGACGGTCCGCGTCAATGTCCGGACTCGTACCGGAGCGACGATCCGAATTCCCGGCCCCTCGGGACAACCCACTATTGAGCCGTTTACCGTCTACGGCGCGACATTCGAGCACGTCGCCGGCCCGACCCGCCTGATCGAAGGGGTCGTGCGCGATCGCGATACCCGGGCCCCGCTGGCCGGGATCATGGTTCTCGGCGAGAAATCCCTGGGAAACACCTTCGATTATGTGAGCTCGATCACGGATGCCCAGGGCCATTACCGGCTAGTGGGATTGCCTCGGGGTCGAGAGGGACACGTGGTCGCCGTCTCACCAGTCGACTGAGTCGGGCAGCAGCGGCATGCCCAGATCGCGCCGCCCCGAGACGAGGACCTTCCTTACTTGAGGGCACGCGTCGCGGTCGGGGATCCCGGCGGCAGGGAGCCGGTCAAGCTGGATATCAACCTCAAACGCGGCGTCTGGGTGAGCGGCCGAGTCCTCGAGGAGGACACGCGGAAACCGGTCTGTGCCCAGGTGGAGTACTTCGTCTTCGCGGACAACCCTCATCTGGATGACAGTCCGGACTTTCGATGGTCGATGATCCCATCCCATTTCTCGGGGCGGGATGGCGTCTTCCATTTCGTCGCGTTCCCGGGATCTGGAGTGCTCGCGGCCCGCGCGACGGAGGACGGTTACATCATGGCTGCCGGACTCGAGGACTTCAAACACAAGTCGGAAAGCGGGCTCTACCAAACTCATCCCTACTTCGTCGCTCCGACGAATTACCATGCCGTCGCCGAGATCGACCCTGCCCCGGGTACGGTATCGATGAACCGGGACCTCCTGCTCCAACGCGGTCGATCCTTGACCGTCTCGGTGTTCGGCCCCGACGGCAAACCGCTGACCGGCAATCAGGTGGCGGGCCTGAAGGACATGGGTTACTGGGAAACACCTCGTCCCGAGGACTCGACCTACACGATCCTTAGCCTTCGACCCGGCAAGGGGCGCACGCTCACATTCCTGAATCGTGGTCGGGGATTGACGGGCGAGCTCGTCCTGGGCGGAAATGAGTCCAGCCCGCAAACGATCACCCTTCAACCTTGGGGCGTCCTGACGGGACGGATCGTGGACGCGCGAGGCGAGCCCGCGACAGAGGAATCCCAGCTCTATCCTTTCAATCTCCCCGGAGGCTATCCCAAGATCGGCAAGGACGGGCGTTTCCGACTCGAGGGCCTCGTACCTGGCAAGTCCTACACCCTTCGGCTCCTGGAACAGGGCTACATGCTGGGCCAATTCGTCGTGAAAGACCTGAAGGTCGGAGCGGGCGAGATCAAGGATCTAGGCGATATCCTGCCTCAACCGTAGAACAACCCCTTCGCGGATTGACCCAGAGTTTGTGAAAGGATGGGATTGAAGATTCCGAATCATGAATTCCGAAATCGCAAATGAATTCCATCCTGTTGATCCTGTCAATCCTGTCCCTCTGGATTCGAATCAATTTTCGACAGGATTGACAGGATCAACAGGATGAAATCAGCAAGATTAGGGGTATTGCTTGCTCGGCCTTGCCTCGGAGAAACGCTCCTGGCAGTCGTCTTGATAACCGTTCGGAATTGGGATTTCGTCGTCCGGAATGGATTTCTTCTCAACCTCTCGGGTCGAGGAGCGTGAATGACGTCGGCTCAAAGTCTCGATTTCGTCCCGAGTCGAGTCGAGGGACTCCCCGACGTCACGGAGGTCATCGTTCATCCCGACCGCCTGGAGATGATCTCGGCGGGCTTACGACGGACCTTCCACTTCGTCGATATGGCCCGCTGGCCTTGGCCCGCACCTCTTCGGCGGTTACTCTTCCGCCATGGGTGGAGGCCCAGGTGGCTGCCGGTCGGCGAGCGCGATTGGTTTCATCCGCCCTCGGAGCGATTCTTCCGCTTCTACACGACGCCTCGCATCGTCGTCTTCATGGCCGATGAACCCAGAGAGACGAGCTACTGCGACACCCTCTTCTTTCGCGCCCAGGATGTCATGCGTGAAGGTGGTTTCCATACGTGGGACCTCGGTTAACTCGGAATGAAGCCGCCGAATCATCTGATCGATCGCATCACGTAGGATAGTTCCCTCCTCGATCCCATCCTTGAATCCGAAGGCGAATCCGCGAGGTCCCACAACCGGATGTCGTTGTCGTCTCTCGACATCGCGACCAGCATCTGGCCATCGGCGGAATAGGCGATGCAACCCAACGACGAGGCGTCACCGTCGAGAAGGGCGGTCTGCCGGCCGGTTGTCACCGACCATAATCGAACCATGCCGTCATTGCCGGCCGTCGCCATTGTCATCCCATCCGGAGAGAACGCGATCGAGCTGGTCCCGAAGGCATGGCCATCCAGGATCCGATTTAGTCGCAGCGAGTCCGTATCCCAGATCCGAACGGAGCGTTCGAAGGCGCTCGACGTCGCGATCATGGTGCCGTCGACCGAGAACGCGACGGCCATGATTGGACCGTCTGCCAGTCCCGGCCGAACCCGATGGCGCCCGCATTCCAGATCCCAGATTGTGACTGCCGGCCGATCATCCTTCCCGCCCGCGGCCAGGCGGCGACCATCGGACGAGAAGGCCAGGCACCGGACGGGTGCCGGATGGTTCAAGCTCATCCGTGCACGACCCGCCGCCGGGTCCCACAGGACGATCGTGCCGGCCGCGTCGCCTGCCATCGCGAGCGTCCGCCCGTCCGGCGAGAAAGCCAGCGCCTTGATTCGTCCGACCGGCACACGAGTCGGCCGCGCGTCTCTCGTCCGATTCAGGTCGAACACGACGACGCCCGGCTCGATCCCGGCGACGGCCAGCAGGTGGCCGTCGGCGGAGAATGCGACTCGCGTAGCGACGCCTTCGAACGGCAAGAATGACTCGATCGCCCTCCCGCCGTCAGCCCTCCGGATCGCAACGCGTCCGGCCGCGTCGGTTGTCGCCAGGATCTCGCGCGTCGATGAGAATGCCAGCGCCATGGTCTGAGTCCCGGGCTCTCCGGCGAGGATCCGGGCGCGGGAGACTTCTCGCAGCGAATCCGCCTCCGAGAACCAGACCAGCGCCACCAGGGACGCCGCCATCAATCCGGCCAATTCGCGGATGCCGAAGCCGATCGCGAAGCCTCGCGATCGCATCCCCGCCCGATCGAGCAGCGTCCCGGACCGCCCGTGACGCAATCGAGACCATACTCGTCGCATCGGACGATCCCTCCGGGGTTAGAGCGTTTCACGATTGGGTTGCGCACATTCGATACGAGCCCGAAGCGCCAGCGAGTGCGTGCTTTCCGGGAATTCACTCGCTGGCGCTTCGGGCTCGTAGGAGTCCGCATCGTGTCGGTCTGTGCGGAACCCAATCGCGAAGCGCTCTAGGACACGGAACTACGGCCCGTCTCGAGGCGCGGACGGGCCGTCGGAAAGCCCCTCGCGCGGACGGAGAACGGCTCACGGCGAACGGACCGTGAGGCGGATCGAAACGTCCAGCATTGCGAGCAACGCCGGTTCGGCGCCCGCTCGATATCAATACGTGTCGGCGGAGATGGTCTCTCCGCCGGCAATCGTCCCGAGTGCCTGCCAGACGGCCGCGGAGATCGAGTACTTGATGATCCGAACGGAGCCGTCGCCGAGCAGGAGGCCGACGACATCGGGGTGCCGGCTGTTGGCGGTCATGGCCACTCCGTTCCAGGTCAGGCCGTTGGCGCACGACTTGCTGCCGGGCGGCAGCAGGTGGTTGTAGCGCGTCCAGGTCATGTTCCCTTCGATCCAGTTCATGCCCGAGTTGGCGTCGGAGGGATTCTTCCGGATCGACTCGGCCTCCGCGTCGGAGAGTTCCGCACACCAGCTCCGGAACGATTCCTCGGTCCAGGGGGCCGCGTTGCGGAACAGGTCCGCGTCGGGATCGAAGCTCAGGTAGTCGTCGTGGCCGCGAATCCGCTCGCTCATCGCGGCGGTGTTCGAGAACCCGTCGCGAATGTGAGCGGGGCCGATCCGGGTGGACTGGCCGAAGATTCCATCTCCGGCACGCCCCGACCACGAGCTCCCGTTGCACGAGCGGTAGTTGTCCTGCCCCCACGGCCGTGACGGCATCCGATCGTAGTCGGACGGGCAGAGGAACACCGCGACCGAGGCCCTCGCCACCGTCTCGTTCGGCCCCTCCTGGGTCGCGGTCGTCGGATCGCCCGTGGTGTCCGGGAAGAAGGGCTGGACCCAGAAATTGATCTGGTTGAAGAGCACAGACTGATCGATGTACGGCAATAGCTGAGAATGGAGCGAATACCGTCGGCTCCGCTGCGAGGTGATCGACGCGATCAAACCGTCCGCATCGGCCCCGACGCCGAACGGGAAGACGCCGCAGGCCGACAGATAGCTCTGGAGCCCGATCCCGAGCTGCTTCAGGTTGGCCTGGCACTGGAGCCGTCGCGACGCCTCCCTCGCCGATTGCACCGCCGGGAGCAGCAGCGCGATCAGGACGCCCACGATCGCGATCACGACCAGCAGCTCGGTCAGCGTCAAGGCGCTTCGGCGTCCGATCATGGCGTCAGTCCTCTCCCGTCCGGTCGGCCCCGTCCCCGGAGTCTCGATCGTCCGGAATCTTGTAGTAATGGACATAAATATTGCGGTGCAACTCCATGTGGTAGCGAAAATGGAAGGTCGCCCGCGGCGTATGTTGACCGAGGTCAAAATCCGGCGAGACGATGGGCACACGCAACGTGCCGATCGTCCAGACTCCCTCTCGTAGCTCCCTCCGGAGCTCCTCCAGGGAAATCACGTCATCGTGGCGGATCAGATGCCAGCCCCAGAACATGTCCGCCGACGGCTCGATGAGATGAATCGGGGCCCGTCGGCCGACGTAGAACTTCGCCGGCACGTACTGGACGGTGTCCAGCGCCACGATCGACTCGCCGGGCCGGATCCGCTCGAGGATCGCGGAGACGGCCCCGCGCATCCCCGGGTTCCGCGACAGATCCAGTCGTTCCCAGAAGGCGACGTTCGCGTACAGCAAGCCCGCGGCCATGCCGGCGATCGCCAGCGACCTGAGCCGAGCGGACTGCTCGGTGACACGCCAGACGGCCAGCGCCATCGTCGCGATCATGAACAGATGCGCGAACCGGAAGTAGCGTCCCACCCAGACGGGCGTGATCGTCGAGACCGACGCGGAAAAGATTAGCGGCAAGATCGCCGATGCGAGGACCAGCCCCTCGCCGCGTCGTCCGCCGATCAGCAGGACCAGCGACGAGGCGCCGAACAATCCGAGGAGGATCCAACCGCCGAATCGCGGCAGCTCATCATGATCGGGGATGAAGAATTGACTGAACGTGCCGCTGACCGTCTCCCACGAGAGCGGGCGGATCCAGTAATCCTGCTGGACTCGGTTGGACTGGATCTTCAGGATATCGAGCGCCGGCAAGTATGCCGCGAAGACGAGGACGCCGACGATTGCGGACGCCAGAAGAAGGCGTCTCGCGTCCTCTCGCCGGCCGGCGCCGACGAACCAGACCATGTAGAGACCGAGGAATACGGCCTGCGCGGCGACCGAGAACAGGCCATAGTGGTGCGAGTACAGGAGGCCCAGCAGCGACAGTCCATAGGCCGCCCATTGCCTCATCCCACCGTCCGTCCTCAGGATCCGCAGCGACAGCCAGCCGCTCATCGCTGCGAAGGCCGTCCCCATCGAGTACATCCGCGCCTCGATCGACGCCAGCACCTGGACCGGGCTGAGCGCCACGAGCAGGGCGAGAGCCAGTCCGAACGCCCGGGCCTCGGCCGGCTCGGTGGACGAATCCGGTTCTCGACAGGCCGCCGACGCGCGGAACAGCTCGCGGCCGAACTGGCCGATCAGCACGACGGTCAGCAACCCGAAGGCCACCGAGAATCCGCGAAGTGCCGATGCGGACTCCCCGAATAGCGCCATCCAGGCCTTGAGCAGCAGGTAATACAGCGGGAGGTGGACGTTGAGTCGGATGCTCTCCAGGAAGTCGGTCCAGCCGAAGCGGGCCGTCTGCCAGGAAGACGCCTCGTCGTACCAGATGCTCCGGTCCGATAGGTAAGGCAGGCGCGACGCCAGGCCCAGGGCCACGACGACCGCCCATCGCCAGTCGATCGCGCGAACGACCACTCGGGTTGACCTCATCCGACCCGCTCCCCGTCGCGATAGCGGCGAATCAAGGCCTTGCCGGAACCGTCGCGGTAGATGAACTCCCCGTTGCGCTTCCCATCGCGATAGCCGCCCTCGAACCGCGTCGGCAGCTTCTCGCAAACCTCCTCCCAGTTGGCCCCGAGGCGTTTCATGGCCGCCTTGCCCATCGGACTCCAGACCACGAACGGTCCATTCAAGACGCCTTGCCTCAGCGAGAACTGGAATCGGGGACGCTCGGTATAGGCATCGGCATCGGGATGACTCGCGGCGAAGGCCGCCGCATGCGTCTCCAGCTTGCCCAGGGCATCCTCGTCCCAATCGTCCTCGGCAACGGAGCCGGCCGCGACCTCCGACCGATCGACGCTCGCCCTGGAGCGGCTCGCGGCGGCGCTCCGCCAGAGGAATGCGCCCGCCAGGCCGATCACGGCAAGTCCGGCGGCCAGCAACGGCCAGGGGGAGCGATGGGTGCTTTCCGACCCGCCCGCGAGTCCGGGCAATTCCTCGGCGTGGATGCTCAAGTGGCTGAAGAGCACATCCGCGGAACTCGGAGATCCACCCGTCACCGCCCCGAACCGGGCCATCTCCAGGTCCTCGGTCCCGAACGCCGCCTGGAAGAGCTCGACGAACTCCTGGCTATCCCCATTGGCGATGAGGTAATGCATCGTCGGCCCGGTCCGGACCAGTCGGAATGTCCCCTTCTTGATCATCGTCTGCGGCCAGTTCCCCCTTACGACCGTCTCCCCGTCGATTTTCCGCAGGTAAACGGCCGAGATGATCGTGTCTTTCGGATTGACGAAGCGAGACACCGACGCCAGCTTGTCCCAATCTCCGGGCGGCTTCACGAGCAGCTCGGGGCCGACGCCGAAGCCGACCGTCGGCCTCTGGATCGACAGGACCTCGAAGCTCGCCCTCACGTCGAAGTCGCCTCGGAGGCCGAACTTGGTCTCGATCGCGACCGAGTCCCCCAGCTTCTCGGGGATCGTGATCCGCACCCCGCGCGGGTCGGGCCTGACGAGCGTCGTCGCGCCCCCGGGGGCCGCGATCCTCAGCCATCGCACGTCGTAATTCTTCTTGAGGAAGCTCAGGTCATAGACCCTCGCGAGGCGGGCCGGATCGAGCTGATCGAGCGGCGTACCGATCGGCGGCACCGGCGCAATCGGTACGTCGGGCTCGGCCTTCGGCCGGGTCGGTTCGACGGTGACTACCTTGGTCGAGCCGAGACTCTTGCCCTGATCCTGCCCCATAGCGGTGGAAGAAACCGCCTTGTCCTTCCGGCCCTCGGTATCCCGTGCAGCAACCGGCGCCTGGGCGGTCGGCGGCGAGACGTGACGCATCACCTCGAACGTGATGGCGGACCCGAGCAAGACCAGGAGGAGCGAGCCGAACCATCGCCGCGCGGCCAGACGTCGAACCCGGGAAGGCCACGCCGTCGATCGGGCCGACCTGGCCCAATCGTGAACGATGGGCGGCAGGGAGGGGTCCTGCAATCGGGCCAGGTGTCTCTCGAGCAGGTCGGCCACCGGGCCGGTATCCTGGAATCGCGCAGACGGGACTTTCGCGTGCAGCCTCGTCACGATCTCGACGAGCCAGCCCGGGATGCCGGGGTTGAGCTCCTGGATCGGGGGCGGGGTCCCGTCGCAGACTCGCCGGATGACCTCCACGGTCGATTCGCCCGCGAAGGCCGCGCGCCCCGTGCACATCGCGTAGAGGACGCTGCCCAGGCTGAAGAGATCGGCACGCCGATCCATCGGCTCGCCCCGAGCCTGTTCGGGGGCCATGTATTGCGGAGTGCCGGCCAGCGTCCCGTACTGGGTCAGGAGCGTGTCGTCCACGGCACGGGCGAGCCCGAAATCAGTCAGCTTGACCCGCGGTAAGTCATTCTCCAGCATGATGTTGCCCGGCTTGACGTCGCGGTGGATCAGGCCCTGCGCGTGCGCCGCGGCGAGCCCCGCGGCGACCTGCGAGCCGATCCGGAGGATCTCTTTCAACTCGAGCGGACCGCTCTCGCGCAGCCGCTCCTGGAGCGACGAGCCGTTGATATGCTCCATGACGAGGTACGGTCGCCCGCGCCACTCGCCGACGGCGTGGATCGTCACCACGTGGGGATGGCTGATGGCCGCGGCCGCCTGGGCCTCTCGCGTGAATCGGCGTCGGGCCGAGGCATCGGCCGACCACTGCGGCGCCAGCAGCTTGATCGCGACGAACCGGTTCAGCGTCTCGTCGAACGCCTTGAAGACCACGCCCATCCCGCCCTGACCGAGCCAGTCGGTCACCTCATAGCCGCCGATCCGGCCGAGATGTTCCGGATGTGTCGGCGGGTCGAGACCTTCCAGGGCCAGCAGCCGGTCGCTCGCGCCGACGAGGTCGCGCAGCGTCCCCGTGATCTGCTCGAGCTGGTCGCGGTCCGCGAAGAAGTCGCTCAGCTCGTCGAAGAACTCCGGGTGGCGGGTCAACAACGCACGTCGATCCGGCGTCGCCCCGGAATCGACCTCGCGCAGATAGGTCGCGAGGACGTGATCCAGCCGGCTCTCGCGTTCGTCCTCGGAATGGAAGCCGCCAGCCATTGCTCTACTCCCGCGTCATTTGCTGGTGAAGACTCCGGAGTCCCCGGCGGAGGAGCCCCGCCACCGAAGCCTCGCTCCGACCCATCCGGATCGCCACCTCGGCCAGTGATTCTCCGTCGAGATGGTGCAGCTCGATCGCCCGCCGCTGGTCCGCGGGCATCGCCTCCAGCGCCTCACCCAGCGCCACGAGCTGCTCCTGACGGATCGCATGCTGGCTGGGCGAGCTCTGATCGGCCTCGAGCCAGGCCTCCAGGCGAATCGACGACTCCTCCAGGGAAGCCAGGAGCGAACGCTCCAGCGATGCGTCACGCCGTGCACGCCCGTACCGTCGCACCTCGTCGACGATCGTGTTCGCCAGGATCTGGCGAAGCCAGCCGCCTCGCACATCCTCGGCAACCACCTTCCAGCGGGCCTCCGCCTGATGAGCCTTCAGCAGGGTCTGCTGCACCAGGTCGGAGGGATCGAGCTTACCCCGGAGGCCCTGGCCGACGCGAAGCCGGGCCACGACGTAGAGATACCCTCGATATCGTTCCAGCGTCGGTTCGGTCTCAGGCCTTTTACTCATCCCGCCCTCCTGCTGCTCTAGACGCCGAACCCCCGAGAATTGACCGCGCGATTTTCAAAATCCCGGTTCTGTTGCCGATGATGGGATCGTGGCCGGGCTAGGTAGAAACCTCGGAAGCCGGTAAACTGGCCGAGATCGGGGCGGATCCGCCGAGGAACCACAGCGCGGGCAGTTGAGACCATCCACGAGACGTGCCCATCCATGGCCGACATGAGCAGCAAGGTGCCGGAGAACGTCCCAGGCCGATTCTTCGTCAACGCCACATGCATCGACTGCGACCTCTGCCGGGAGACCGCGCCCGCGAATTTCGGGCGCAACGACGACGGTCGCCGGAGCTATGTCCACCGGCAGCCCGTCGGTCCCGAGGAGGAGGCCGCCTGCATGGCCGCCCTCGAGGAATGCCCGGTCGAAGCGATCGGCCAGGACGGATGATCACGCTCCTCGCCGACGACGATCGGACAGGTTCCGGGACGGCATCGCGGGTGGCCCTCGTCCGACCGGCCACCTTTTCCCGGAGGACCATCCCCGGGCAACCTGGGAAAATTCCCTGTCGCATCCATGAAATTCCGGAACCGAGGCATAATATAAGGTAGAGAGATCTCTTTGTGCGGCTAGATTTCAAGAACGTCGAGAGTTGATGGTTCCCGGGATGCCACTCGCCATCGAAACGACGAAATCGAGAACGAACCCAGACCAGGCTGAGCGGGCATCGCTGAAATGGGTCTGGAAACCGTGCGAGATGGACCATTTCCCCGGACTTTCGCTGATTATGCATCTAAATCGCGCGAACGAAGCCACGACTATATGGATTGCACCGATTGTGCGGGCACGCTCGTGACGACCTTGGCCTCGATTTGTTCCATCCGAACCTCATGCCGGACCTCGTCCCATGCGAGTTCGAGACACGAAATCGCGCGAACGAAGCCACGGTTATATGGATGTACCAATCGAGCGGGCTGCGTTCGGATCGAATCGATCGAGCGCACGACATTTTGTTCGCGAGTCTGGAACTACCGCCGGATGCCCGAGCGACCGACCCGATGACGAGCAGAGAGCCTCGATTCGAGTCACTTGTTTGGAACGCGGAAATCGGATATCAACTAGGTGATCGTTTCCGATGACCGAGGCTCAAGGAACGTGGGGGTGGATGCTCACCCACCGACTCGGGTCTTCAATTCCGAGCCGATGGTCCTGACGCATCGGCCCCGGGTGATGTCCTATCTCGCTCGCGGCCGCGCGTCAGCCTCGATAGGCTGTCGATCAAACGAGTCATGCCGACCTGCGGGTGATCGGAATCGTCGGATTCGCGACCTTGAAGAGACTCTCGCGGAGACTCGAGATCCTTCGCACCACACGCGACCAGGTCATCCCGAGTCCGCGGTCGCGATTCGAGAATCGCTCGTCTGGTTCTGAGTGAGTTCAAGCGCGGGGCCACGAAGTCTGTCCCGCGGGGGACGACCCGGAACCCGGTCGATCCGGAGGGAGATCGCTCGATGAGCATCGTGTTCTTCTGCCAGAGTTGCGGTGCGCGGTTCGAGGTCGATCCGCGGATGGCCGGGAAAAAAGGCCGTTGCAAGAAGTGTGGCCAGCAGATGGAGATCCCCCGCGCGGAGCAGATCGCGTCCATGTCGGCGATGCCCGCGCTGGTCCTGGCCGGGGCCGGGATGCTCGCGGCGGGCCGACCTGCCGCGACGGCCGGCAACGGCCCGTCGATCGGCGCCATGCTCAAGGCAGGGATCAGCCAGGTGGGACTGGCACCCCTCTCGCTCGAGCGGATTCCGATCCGCCCGAAACTGGCGTCGGCCCTCGACGATGCCGAAGATTCGAAGCCCTACGTGCTGGCCCAACCCGTTCGCGAACAGCGCGGCAAGGCGAGGGTCCAGGATCACACCCTCGTGCGGATCTGGAGGAAGCAGCTCGGCAACATCCAGAAGGTTTTCCGCACGATCAACCAGGCTGCATACCTGATCTCCGTGCCATTCCTCATGATCCTGATCTTTGGCGCCGTCGTGAAGAACCATCAGATCGCGATATTCGGCGCCACCTTCGTGGTCCTCGTCAATATCGTACGGCTCGCCTCCGGCGCCGCCAATCTGGCCGTGATCCCGTTCCGCGACGGCATCAATACGGGCAAGATGAAGAAGCCGATCCGTCGCGTGATCGAGCCGGCCATCACCATTGGGCTGGTCGTCATCGCGTTCACCTTCATCCCCTGGCTCTCCGTCGGTCAGGCCGCCAAAGGGAGCATCGCCGACCGGATCCGATCGGGGGCCGAGGAACTCAAGCAGGAAATCAAGGGCGAGGTGAGCCGGGTGGTCAACGTCGAGAACCTCGGCAATCAGGCCCAGGAGAAGCTCAAGGAGCTCGGAGACAAGGCCGGGGCGCTGAACGTCCAGGCCCAGGAGAAGCTCAAGGGGCTCGGCTCACCATCGAGCGAAAGCCCGGCCCGGACGCCGCAGGCGGGCCCCGGAAGCCCCTAGCACACGTCCGCGAGACGATGTACGAGTCGAAAATACCGACCTGACCCGACGCGACGCCAACCCGAAACAACGCGCCTTGAGCCGCTTCCAACCGACGAATCACGACTGCGAGAGCGAGACCGCCCCATGTCGACTTCCACGACCGACGATGTGCTGCCCGACTCCGACGTGATCGATCTGGAGCCCACGCTGACGCTGGAGATGGCCGGGCCGGCGACCGCGATGGCCTTCTCGCCGCACCGGCCCGATGCCGCCGCGATGATGGCGGAGGGGACCCTCGCGAGCCTCGCGGGTGAGACGGACGACCTGCGGAGGACCCGCCTGGTCCAGGTGGCGGGGTTCCTGGCCGCGACCTACGGGTTGCTGGTCGTCTGGGTCTTCGCCAGCGAGAACCCCGGCACGCTCACCGCGGACGGCAGTCGCTATTCGCTCCGGGTCGGCCTGATCGCGATACGCTGCATGCTCGCGGCGGTCGTCGCGGGCCTGCTGGCCAGCGAGGCACCGCTCAATCGCAAGCAACTCCGCGTCATCGAGTACGTCTTGTTCCTGGGCGTCACGCTGCTGTTGATGGCCTCTCTGTACTTCGTCGGCTTTGACTTGATGGAGCGCGGCCCCGAGTACGCGCCCACCGTCCTGGCCTTCATCAAGGACTACGTGATCCAGATCCTGGTGCTGATGATGATCTACGGGACGCTGATCCCGAACTCGCCGGCGGTCGCCGCTCGGGTGTTGATCGTCATGTTCGTCGGCCCGATCATCGCGATGTTCCTCCTCAGGATGCATCCCGAGGTCTCCGGGATCGTCGCGCACCTCAGCGAGGCCGAGGAGGCCGGCTCGAACATCCTCTTCCTGGCGATCGGCCTGGTGCTGGCGATCTACGGCTCATTCCTCGTGAACGGCCTTCGAACCCAGCTCCATCGCGCCCGAAAGTTCGGCCAGTATCAGCTCATCCGAAAGCTGGGCGAAGGCGGGATGGGCGAGGTCTACCTCGCCGAGCACCAGCTCCTGAAGCGCCCCTGCGCCCTGAAGCTGATCAAGGCCGAGGCCGGGGCCGACCCGATCGCGCTGGCCCGGTTCGAGCGCGAGGTGCGGTCGGCCGCCCGGCTCACGCACCCCAACTCAATCGATATCTACGACTACGGCCACACCGACGACGGCACCTTCTATTACGTGATGGAGTTCCTCCAGGGGCTCAGCCTCTCCGATCTGGTGCGGCAGGCGGGCCCGCTCCCGCCCGGACGGGTCATCTACCTGTTCCGCCAGGTCTGTGCGGGACTGGCCGAGGCCCATGCCCTGGGCCTGGTGCATCGCGACCTGAAGCCCGCGAACATCTTCGTCGCGGTGCGGGGCGGCGAGTCGGACATCGCCAAGGTCCTTGATTTCGGCCTGGTCAAGCTGACCCAGGACCCGGGCGCCGCCGCATTGACGAGCGAGATGACGGTCAGCGGGACGCCGCAGTTCATGGCGCCCGAGCAGACCGTGGGCGACCGCTCGCTCGACGCACGAGCCGACATCTATGCCCTCGGGGCGATGATGTATTACACGCTCACGGGCCGGCCGCCGTTCTCGGGCGAGAACGCCTTCGCCGTGATGATGGCCCACGCCCGCGACCCCGTCATACCCCCAACGCAGATCCGCCCCGACGTGCCCGAGGATCTCGAGCGCGTGATCCTCCGCTGCCTGGCCAAGAAGCCCGAAGAGCGTTACCCGACCGTCAAGGCCCTGGGCGAGGCAATGGCCGCGTGCGCCGCGGTTTCCGCCTGGGGCGCCAATCGCGCCGATGCCTGGTGGGCTTCGGAAGGGCTGGCCTCCCTGGGCGATCAGACGAGCGAGCCTCAGGGCGAGGTCTCGGCTCAGCACGCCTGAACGGACACGCACGAACATCGGCAGTTGTCCTCGTCTCACCCAGACCCGAGTCCTATCGACCGGGTCCGTTTCACTACCGTCGGCCGGATCGCACATCCCGCCGCAAGGAGATTCACGATGCTCCGTTTCCTGCGAATGGCCCTGGGCTTGGTCCTGATCTTATCGGCGACGGGTCGCGATGCCCGCGCCCAGTGGGGGTATGGCGGCTGGGGATGGGGTGGCTGGGGCGGTGGCGGTGCCACACCCGGCAGCGCCGCGCTCCAGGGCGCGGGCAGCTACTTGATGGGCGCCGGCTCCTACAACCTCAACACCGCGCAGGCCCGAAGCATCAACGCTCAGACGGCCATCATGTATAACGATTACGTGGCACAGGTCACCCACGAATCGGCCCGGATCCACGCCGCTCGGGTGCACCAGGAATTCGCCAGGAATCAGGCGCTGTACGACGCCCACCAGAAGAGACTCCGGGAGAATCCGGGCCGGGTCGAGATCGAGAACGGCGACGCGCTCAACGTCGCCGCCGAGGATCTCAGCGATCCGAGGCTCGGCAGCTCGGCCTTGCGGGCGGCCAATATCCCGGTATCGGCGAGCCTGATCGGTGAGATCCCCTTCGTCTATGCCTCCGAGCGCGTCACGTTCATGCTGGACGACATCCGTTCCTCCGTCCGATGGCCCGACGTCTTCAAGGAGGAGCGGTTCGCCAATGCCAAGCAGGTCTTCGACGACCTCGCCAAACGGCTCCGGGCGCAGGCCGCCGAGGGGGAGATCTCGCCCAGGCTCCTGCGAGATGCCAAGGGTTTCGTGAGCGAGCTCCGCGGCAAGCTCGAAGCCAAGCCGCTGACGGACCCCCTGGACCAGAAGGAAGCCATGGAATTCGTCACGGCCTGCGATTCCTTGCTGAACCTGCTGGAGAAGCCGAACATCCAACCGGCCCTGCTGGAGCTCAGGAAGGTCAAGGACACCACGATCGGCAGCCTTCTCGGCTTCATGCACGCCTATAATCTGAGGTTCGGCGCGGCCAACACGGTCAAGGAACGGCAGGCCTTCTTCCGGCTCTTCGAGATCCTCGATGAGACGCGCGACCAGATCCTGGGCGAGGCCAAGCTCGATCGCACGACCGCCATACGAACCCATCCGAAGGCCGCGACCAATTTCTTCCAGACCCTGGGCCCGCAGAACCGTCCCCAGGGAGGACCGCCACCGCAGCCTCCCCAGCCCCAGAACCCGCAGTGATCGCGCCGGGATTTTTGACGTCCTATCAAGGCAAGGGATTCACGTTCGATGTCGGTCGGCGGTCGATGGCATGATAGGCCGGCGTCCCGGTGGGTCGTCGCGGCGCTGGCCGGAATCATCCTCGCCATCCCGGCGTGGATGCTGGCGGATGACCTCCGCCCTTTCACCCTGATCGGAGATGATTTCGTCTACGTCGCCGAATCGCGGGACTGGACGACAACGCTCGCGCATCTCTGGGAGCCGCACAACACGCACGTCGTCCCCATCTTCCGGCTCGGCACCTTCGGGCTCGTCGTCGCCGCGCGACGGCTGGAGTACTTGCCCAGGGCCCTGGCCGCGGGTTCGTATCTCGGCCTGGTCGCGGCCATGCTCGCGGTAGGCTACCTGGTGGCACGGGAGACCGGACGGACTTCCACCGGCCTCGCAGCCATGGCACTGGTGGGGATCTCGACCGTGACGTATCCGGCGGTCACCTGGTTCTCGGCGAGCCAGGCTCTCTGGGCGGGAGCCGCCATCGTCATCACGGTCGCCTTCGCACGGAACTGGTCGGTCCGAGGCGGAGCGGTGTCATTCGTAGGCATGACCCTCGGAGCCGTACTCTCGCCGGCCGTCTGGTCGGGCGGTCTGATCGCCGGCCCGGCGGCGATCGCCTATCTCATCGCCCGGAAACGGGCCCGGCTCCGTTGGCCGGCGCTATTCCTGGCCGGTATCACGGTCGGCGCCGGGCTCCTCGTCCTGGCCCTCTCCCGTCGCCATTTCGTCGAGAACGTGGTGATCTGGGAACGACATCCGGGCCTCTGGCCGCGTCCGATCCAGGCCTTGCTCCACACGTCGCAGGCGCTGGTCGAGGTCTGCGTCTTCGGCAATC
This sequence comes from uncultured Planctomycetota bacterium, assembly GCA_963743925.1. Taxonomy (GTDB): domain Bacteria; phylum Planctomycetota; class Planctomycetia; order Isosphaerales; family Isosphaeraceae; genus CAVZRC01. The sequence goes on from CAVURY010000002.1 coordinate 391,045, forward strand.
TCGGCATCGATGCCGTCACGACGCCGTGGCAAGCCGTCGCCTTGCTGGTCTCACTCGCCGTGCTCCACGCCTGGTCGCGAGGCGGCCCCTTGAGATTCAACCCGCTCGAGGCCGCGGGTGCCACGATCGCCGTCGGCAGCGGCTTGCTCGCCTACGGCTTGCGAGCCAACCTGCCCTACAGCAGCCTGAGGCCACTCGGTTGGTACTACGCGATTCCTCACATCGGGACGATCCTCTTCGCGGCGGGTTGGTGGGCGGCTTTGACCGAGACGGCGCCAGGGCGGGTGAGCCTGGGTCGAGCCATCGGTGTCGTCGCCTTCGTCGGAGTCTTCTGCGTGATCCAGGTCCCGCGCGGGCAGCAGCTCATCCTTCAGGGCGCATCGCCGTTTGCTCCCGGGGAGGAGGTCTCCTTCCCGACCACCAAGCTACGCGTGAGGCGAGCCCTCTACTTGAAGGCCGCGTCCCACGACTTGCAAGTCCGGGCCCTCGCCCGGCTGGACCGCGTCGACCGCATCCTTTCCGAGCTAGGCGTCAGCCCGGAGTCGCTCCGTGACCTGATGGGCCGGGTCCTGATCCCCGGGATCCCCGAGAAACAGCTCGCCAGCGATGCCTTCAGCCTGCTCACCCCGCGCCCTCGCGACGACGAGACACTCCCAGCCCTGGCTCCTCGCATCTTCGAGTTGGTCGGCCTCCTGTCCCCCGAACCGCAGCCGGCCCGTTTCTGGCTCGACCCCAAGAACCCGGTCTCTCGAGCATTCCAGGAGATCTCGGCCGAACCCGACGAAAGCCGTCGGCCTCATTGACCGGCCGGGATCATCCAATTACAATTGTCCTTGGCCGAGAAAAGGGGCGGATTGCCGGGAGATACGATGGACGTTCCGGTCATGGTCTGCGAGTGCGGGATGCAAGTGAAGGTGCCGGGCGCCAGGCCCGGCAGGGTCGGTCGCTGTCCGCGCTGCGGAGGTCGTCTCCAGGTGCCGGAGATCCCTCCCGCGGAGGCGTTACCATCGAGGTCCCCGGCCGACGACGAACCGATGGCCGGCGGCTATGGACTTGCGATGCAAAAGCCGGCGCCGGCGTCGCAACCGACGTCGCAGGGCAAGAAGACACGGCGGCCAGGTGAGGATCCGGCACCACTCCGGAATCGGCGCCCGATGGCTGACGGCCCCCTGCCCCCCCTCCAGCGCCCGGAAAGGGGCTGGTTCGCCAGTTTCCTCTATCCGCTCCGAGGTGCGGAGTGCCTGGGCGTCATCGCGGTCCTGGCGCTGATCTCCTGGGTCTTCTACGTGCTGGTCCCGGAATACGGCCTCACCGTCATGCGAGACGCCTCGTCGATGGGTGCGGGCCTGATGGGGGTGCTCTTCGTCCTGATCGCGGCCGTGCCGGTCGTGCTCCTCTCGCCCTTCCTGATCTCCTACGGCCTCCAGTACCTGGGTCGCATCCTGGTCTCGAGCGCGATGGGCGAGACGATCCCGCCGCGCACGCCCGACCGCAACTTCGACGGCTTCTTCAACGGGCTGAGCCCCTGGTGCATCTGGCTCGTCCTGGGCCTCGGCGTCGGACTGCTGCCCGCCTCGTGGTATGTCTCCTCGCGGGGCCTCATGGCCGGTTTCAACGGCATCGAGGTCATCCTGGTCCTGGCCGCCATGCCCTATATCCTCGCGGCCCTGATGATGAGCTTCCTGCACGACGACCCGATCGCCCCCAAGCCATGGTCCGTGATCCACGGCATCTTCGCGCTCGGTGCTCCCTTCCTGGCTCTCAGCGCCTTCATCGCCGCGTCGCTCGGGCTCGCGCTCGCGACCTTCGGGGTCGCCCTCCTGATTCGATCACACGTCTACATCCTTTTTCTTTTGCTCTGCCTCGGATGCTGGGCCATCCTCTACTGGACCATCATCGTCGTGATGCGACTCCTGGGCACGTACTACTACCATCACAAGGACGGCCTCCGCTGGCATTACCATCATCCTCGGTGGGGAGTCGCCTGGAGGCTATAAACCGAGCGGTTCGAGCGTCAACTCGAGGCGCCCAGGACCACGCGAACGGCCCGCGTGAGCGTGGCCAGTTCCTGGGGGCCGATCACCAGGGGGGGCATCAGGTAGACCACGTCCTTGAACGGCCGGACCCAGACGCCTTGCTCGACGAATCGGGGTCGCAAGACATAGATGTTCACTCCCGGGTCGAGCTGGACGACGCCGATCGCCCCTCGGACGCGCACATCGAGGACGCCGGGGAGCCCTCGGCATGGCTCCAGGCCGACACTCAATCCGGCCTCGATCGCCCGAACCTGTGCCTCCCTCGGCTCGCGTTCGAAGAGGTCGAGCGAGGCATTGGCGGCCGTGCATGCCAGCGGGTTGGCCATGTAGGTCGGCCCGTGCATCAGGGCCGCGTCCCAGTCGTCGCTGAGGAATGCCGCGAAGATCTCCTCACGTGCCAGAGTCGCACCCATCGTCATCGTCCCGCCGGTCAGGGCCTTCCCCACGCAGAGCAGGTCCGGCCGGATGCCGGCCGCATCGCAGGCGAATCGATGCCCGGTCCGCCAGAAACCGGTCGCGATCTCGTCGGCGATGAACAGGATCTCGTGCTTCCCGGCCATTCCGTGGAGCGCCGCAAGGATCTCGGGGCGGTGGAATCGCATCCCCCCCGCCCCTTGCACCAGCGGCTCGATGATCATCGCGGCGATCTCCCCCGCCCGGTCGGCCAGGAAGCCATCAAGCTTCGCGAGACCGCCCTCGTCGGTGGGGACCTTGACCACATGATGAGGCACCAGCGCATTGCGGAAGGCCCTGTGCATCGACCGCTCGGGATCCGATACGGCCATCGCTCCGAAGGTGTCGCCGTGATAGCCGTCCGCGAAGCAGAGGAAGCGGCACTTCTCGGGCCGGCCGATGTTGAGCCAGTATTGCAGGGCGACCTTGAGCGCGACCTCGACCGCGATCGATCCCGAATCCGTGAAGAACACGCGCGTCAGCCCCGGCGGGGCCATCGCCGTGAGCCTCTTTGCCAGGACGAATGCCGGCTCATGCGACAGTCCGCCGAACATCACGTGCGGCATCGTAGCGAGTTGCCGCTCGACGGCCCGGCGGATATGCGGGTGATTGTAGCCGTGGCAGACGCTCCACCACGATGCGATGCCATCGATCAACTCGCGACCGTCGGCCAGGATGATCCGACAGCCCTCGGTCCGGACCACGGGCAGAGGCGGCGGGGCCACCTTCATCTGGCAGTAGGGCAGCCAGACGTGCGGGAGCCCCTGCTCGTACCAGGGCGGGAGGTCGGACAGCACTTCGCCAGAGGAATCCTCGTCGGGTTCAGTCATCGTCGAGATCATGCCGGCATAAAGAGATCAAGGATGGTGCGGCGCGCCAGCGATCGAACATGCCGCCGGAGAGTCTCGGCAGCACCAGCAACCGGAAGTCCCGTCCGACGAATTCTCGGAGGCTCTCGACCGTATCGGCGAGTCCGGCACTCTCGTGCGACTCGGAAACCACGACACCGGAAACGTCAACACCATGATTCCCCAAGACATCCAGAGCCGTGAGAGTATGGCTCATCGCCCCCAGGTAGGTCCCGGTCACCAGGATGGCCGGGGCGTTCAAACCCACGATCCAATCGAGGCAGGTCTCTCGCGGCCCGATCGGCGACATCACGCCTCCGGCCCCTTCGATCAGTCGGACATCGACGCGGTCGCCCCCCGGCTCGCGGCAAAATGCGACGACGTCTTCCATGGGGATGCTTCGATCCTCCCGACGCGCGGCCAGGTGGGGAGACAACGGAGCGGTGAACCGCCAGGGCGCGATCGTCGCGATCGCCTCGCTCGTGGGCGACTTACCCAGGCTGCGGAGGATCAGCGCCGGGTCGCTCTCCGGATCGTCATCCGAATAGCCCGAGACGACCGGCTTGAGCGCGGAGACCCGCCGGCCCAGGGAGTTGAGCTGATGGCACAGGACGGTGGTGACCAACGTCTTGCCGATCCCCGTCCCCACCGCGGTGATGAAGAATGGACGCATGATTCGGATCGCTCACGCGTAGCCATGGGCCTTCAGGAGAGCCGCGGCCCGCTCGATCGGCTCGGCCTCGTGAAGCGCCGAGAACGTGAATCGGAGCCGTGCGGTGCCCGCCGGGACGGTCGGCGGCCGGATCGCGACGGCGAGCAGCCCATGCTCCTGCAACATCGACGAGGCGGCCAGCGCCCGCTCCGACTCGCCGACGATGACCGGCACAATCGGACTGGTAGCCGGCTCCCGGCCGAGCGCCGTCGTGAACCTCCGGGCGTTCTCCAATGGCTTCCTCAAGAGTTCGGCATCCTTCCCGATGATCCGCAGCGCGGCGATCGACGCGGCGACCGACGCGGGGGGCAACCCCGTCGAAAACATCAGGCTCCGCGATCGGCTCGCGAGCCAGTCGATCAGCTCGGACGAGCCGCAAACATAGCCCCCGCACGAGCCGGCCGCCTTGGAGAGCGTCCCCATCTGCACGTCGGCCGCCTCCGCCGCGGAGAACCCCAGCCCGTGTGCGTCGTCGGTCATCAGCCAGGCGTCGTAGGCGTGAGCCAGCCGACTCAATTCGTCGACCGGCCCGCAATCGCCGTCCATGCTGAACACCGTCTCCGTCAAGATCAGGCAACGCCCGAAACGCGACCGGTCCGCATCGAGGAGTTCCCGGCAATGCCCAAGATCGTTATGATTGTAACGCAAGACGGTCGCGCCCGACAGGCTCGCGCCGTCCCACATGCACGCGTGACAGAGACGATCGGCGACGATCAGGTCTTCCTTGCCCATCAGGGCCGGGATGACACCGATATTGGCCATGTAACCGCTGCTGAAGACGAGCGCCCGCTCGGTGCCTTTCATCTCGGCGAGCAATCGTTCGAGCTCCCCATAACCCGGGTGGCTCCCGGTCACCAGCCGGGACGCACCCGCTCCGGTCCCATGTCGCTCGAGGGCTCGTCGCGCCGCGGCGATCACGTCCGGGTGATGGGTCAGGCCCAGATAGTCGTTGCAACTGAACGAGACAAATTCCCTGCCCCCGCGGCGCACTCGGGTGCCGCCGAGCCGCTCGGTCTCGACGACTCTCCGGGCGAGCGATCTCTCCGCCGCCAGCGCGAGTTTCTCGCGGGCAAAATCGCGGAGCGGCGGCATGGGTTGACTTCCTCACGAGAAACGCGTCTAGTGCTCCTAACCGAAGCCACTGTAGATGAGGACTCCGATGGTTTTCAACGCCGAATCGCCCGTGGACCCACCCGAGTGCCCGGATATCCGCCATGACTGGTCTCGAGAAGAGGTCTTGACGCTGCTCCGGTTGCCATTCAACGACCTGCTATTCCAGGCCCAGACGGTCCACCGCGCGCATTTCGACGCCAACGAAGTCCAGATCTCCACGCTGCTCTCCATCAAGACCGGCGGCTGCCCGGAGGATTGCGGTTATTGCCCCCAGAGCGCCCATTTCAAGACCGGCGTCAAGTCCGACAAGCTGATGGATAAGGAAGCCGTGCTGACCGAGGCACGGAAGGCACTGGCCGCCGGCGCGAGTCGATTCTGCATGGGAGCGGCCTGCGCGCCCCCAAGGATCGGGACCTCGACGAAGTGGCCGAGATCATGGCCGAGGTGAAGTCGCTCGGGCTCGAGACCTGCGCGACGCTCGGCATGTTGACGCGCCCGCAGGCCGATCGCCTCAAGGAGGCGGGGCTCGATTATTACAACCACAACCTGGATACCTCCGAAGCCTACTACGGCCGCGTGATCAGCACCCGGACCTACCAGGATCGACTCGACACACTGGCCCACGTACGCGCGGCGGGGATCCACGTCTGCTGCGGCGGAATCCTCGGGATGGGCGAGGGCCTTGAGGATCGCGCCGAGTTACTCCGGACCCTGGCCAACCTGCCCGAACATCCCGAGAGCGTCCCGATCAACATGCTGGTCCGCGTGGAAGGGACCCCGCTGGAAGACGAGGAGCCGATCGAGCCGATCGAATTCGTCCGGACGATCGCGGTCGCGCGAATCCTGATGCCGGCCTCGTTCGTGCGTCTCTCGGCCGGTCGCGAGGCGATGAGCCAGGAGCTCCAGGCGCTCTGTTTCCTGTCGGGCGCCAACTCGATCTTCTATGGCGAGAAGCTCCTCACCACGCCCAACCCCGCAACCCACGAGGACCGGAAGCTCTTCGACCGGCTCGGCTTGAGGCCGCTGGTCCCGAAAAAGACCCAGGAATGCGCCGGATGAGGATCTGAGCGGATCACGACCCATGCTTATCCGCAAGTATCGCCCCGGGCCGCCGCTGTCGGACTTCGTCGAGCTGTTCTGGCTCTACGAGGGTTATGCTCCGAATCACGCGCACGCCAAGGAGCGCCTCCTGCCGGACGGGACGATGGAGCTGGTGATCAACCTGCGCGAGGACTTCACCCGGATCTACGACCGACGTGAGCCCGATCGGTTCGAAGTCTTGCGAGGGTCGGTGATCTGCGGGGCTCACTCGGAGTTCTTCGTCATCGACACGGAGCAGCAGGAGTCGGTGATCGGCATCCATTTCCGGCCGGGCGGCGCCTTCCCGTTCCTCCACCTGACGGCCGGCGAGCTGGCGAATGCCCACGTCTCGCTGGAGTCACTCTGGGGCAAGCGGGCCGACGATCTCCGGACCCGCCTGCTCGAGGCCCGAACTCCCGAGGCTCGATTCGCCATACTCGAACAGACCCTCATCGCGCAGGCGGACCGGGCTCTGGCACGTCACCGCGCCGTCGCCTTCGCGCTCGAGGCCCTCCAGGAAACCCCTCAGGCGTGGACCGTCGCTGAACTCGCTGGATGCGTCGGCCTCTGCCAGCGACGGTTCATCCGGTTGTTCGCCGAAGAAGTCGGGCTGACCCCCAAGCTCTACGGCCGGGTCGTGCGATTCCAGGAGGTCTTGAGAGTCATCGACTCGGGAAAACGGGTCAGTTGGGCGAGGCTCGCCGCCGCATCCGGCTATTATGACCAGGCGCATTTCATCAACGACTTCCGGGCATTCTCCGGCATGAATCCCACGGCCTACCTGGGGCTCCGCACCGAGCACATCAATCACGTCCCGCTCGTCGATTGAGGCCGAGGTCAATTTTTTCCAATATCGAGCGACCCTGATCCGGCACAATGTCCGTCAACGAGTTCGAGCGAGCCAGGAGTGCCGTCGCCGAGGCCATTGGTCCCTTCCGTCGCGGCGACTCTCCACAACTCAAACCGAAGGAGGAATCCGAAGATGGCCGTCAAACCGATCCCCGAGGGGTATCACAGCGTCACGCCGTACCTGGCCGTCGAGGGTGCGGACAAGCTCCTGGAGTTCGTCAAGCGAGCCTTCGATGCCGCCGATCGCGAGTGCATGAGGCGCCCGGACGGCACGATCCATCATGCCGAGGTGAAGATCGGCGACTCGATCGTGATGCTGGCCGAGGCGAGCGGTCAGTGGAAGCCGAGGCCCAGCACCCTGTATCTCTACGTGAACGACACCGACGAGACCTATCGACGCGCCATCGAGGCGGGGGCCACCTCGTTGATGGAGCCGGCCAACCAGTTCTACGGCGATCGCAACGCGGGCGTGCAGGACCCATCCGGCAACTTCTGGTGGATCGCGACCCACCTCGAGGACGTCTCGCCCGAGGAAATGCAACGGCGTGCGGCGGCGCAGAACAAGCCGTCGCATTAAGGCGAGCTCGCGCTCCGATCAAGTCCCGCCCTCGACCTCGGGCGCAACCAACGCCTGCTTGAGCGGGGCGGGATAGACGGACCACGCGGCCTGGTCTGTCGATTCCAGAGCAGCCGCAACATATCGCTCCGGCTCCAGGAACAAGGGCATGTCGGATAGGACATCGCCGACCGCGATGGGCTCGACGTACGCCAGCTTCGTCGGGCCGGCCGAGTACGACGCCAGGGTGAGCCGCTTGTCGGTCGGTAGTTCGAAGGCCACCTCCTCGATCTCATCCCATATGACCTTGTGAATCCCCTGGGGATCCCTCGTTCAACGGGGGAAACAGGTTGACCACGAGGAGATGGATGCCCTGTCTCAGGAGGTCGACGGCTTTCTCAACGAAAGCGCGGAGGGGAGCCCGGCTACCTTTGTTGCCCGGTGAGGCGATCTCGATGACCGAGACGAGCTGACCGGACGGGTGACGGATCGCGATCCGGCTCGCCTTGGCGACATAGGCGTCGGCTTCCGCTCGCAGGACAAATCGAGTCCGGGGCGGGAGCACATCGGGGATCGGGCCGCTTATGACTTGCTCGCTCGGGGCATAGTAACCGGGTGGTAAGTCGCCCGAGTTGGGCCGATCGCAGAGGGCCTGAATCCATCTCTGATGGAAGTGGTGAAACAACCCGGCATAGACTCGGGTCCAATCATGAACGGGCATATCCGGTCTCCCGATCCGTTCGCTGATGATGACCACCAGTCTACCAGATGATTGCTCCCGATGGGATTGGCCAGGAACTGGAAACCGATCGGGTGGACGGTATCTCGGATCCGTTTCTTCCGTCAGGCCCGATAGCCATTTTCGGACATCGATACCGATTTCGTTTTGGTGTCCGAAAACGGCCAGACACGACACTACATAACGGATAAACTTCGCTCATGGGGACGAGAGAACGGATCCGACCCGGGAGCGAGCGACGACTGCCATGCGAATCGACGATGAGACCTGTTACCGGGCCCTGGCGGCGCGTGACACTCGATTCGATGGCCTCTTCTTCGTGGGGATCACGACGACGCGGATCTATTGCCGGCCGATCTGCACGGCGAGGACGGCCGGACGCGACCGTTGCCGGTTCTTCGCCAACGCGGCGCTGGCCGAGCGCGAGGGATTCCGGCCCTGTCTGCGGTGCCGCCCCGAGCTGGCGCCCGGTCACGCCCCGGTCGATTCGGTGAGGCGAACCGCCCGGGTCGCGGCCGACCGGATCGAGGCCGGCGCGCTGAACGAAGGGCGGAGCCTGGAGACGCTCGCCCGCGACCTGGGCCTCAGCTCGCGACAACTCCGCCGGGCCGTCTGCCAGGAGTACGGCGTCTCGCCGATCGAGCTGGCCCAGACCCGTCGCCTCCTCCTGGCCAAGCAATTGCTCACCGATTCGGACCTGCCGATCGTGCGGGTGGCATTCGCCAGCGGGTTCGAGAGCGTCCGGCGTTTCAATGCCCTGTTCCGGTCGCACTACCGCCTGACCCCGACGACCATGCGGCGGGCATCTCCGAAGGCCCACGCCCGCGACTCGCTCCGCCTCACCATCGCCTATCGGCCGCCCCTGGCCTGGGATTCCCTGTTGCGGTTCCTCGCCGGGCGTTCCACGGCGTGCGTCGAGCGTGTCGAAGGCCATGCCTATCTCCGCACGGCCGCCGTCGGTTCCCACCGCGGCTGGCTGAAGGTCGAGCCGGTCGCCGGGCGGAACACGCTGGCCGTAGAGATGGCCACGTCGCTGACGCCGGCCCTGCCGGAGATCCTGGCCCGGCTGAAGAATCTCCTCGATGTGGCCGCGCGGCCGGATCTGATCTCGGATCATCTCCAGTCGGATCCGCGCCTCGACGAGCTGGTCGGCAGGTGCCCCGGCCTGCGCGTACCCGGCGCGTTCGACGGCTTCGAGATGGCCGTGCGGGCCATCCTGGGCCAGCGGGTCTCGGTCCGGGCGGCGACGACATTGGCCGGACGGCTCGCCGCCCGGTTCGGCGAGCCGATCGAGTCACCCTTGCCCGGACTCGACCGCCTGAGCCCCGCGCCCGAGCGACTGGCCGAGGCCGAAGATCAGGATCTGATCGCGCTGGGCATCGCCGCACCTCGCGCGGCGGCGATCCGTGCCATGGCGCGGGCCGTCGCCGGGCGAGAGCTCGACCTCCAGCCCGGCCGCGATCCGGAAGCCGTCGCCGACGCGATCCGGCAATTCCCCGGCCTGGGCGACTGGACCGCCCAGTATATCGCGATGCGTGCGCTGCGATGGCCCGATGCCTTCCCCGCCGCCGACCTGGGATTGCTCAAGGCGTACGGGGTAACTTCCGCGACCCGCCTCCGCGACGCGGCCGAGGCCTGGCGCCCCTGGCGGGCCTATGGTGCCATGTATCTCTGGGAAAGCCTGCATGTCGAGAGACGTCCATAACCCTTGTTCCATCCGACGGAGAATTCCCATGAACGATTCCGCGTTATACAGCTACTACGAAAGCCCCTTCGGCGAGCTGCTGCTGACCTCCGACGGCGAGGCCCTGACCGGGCTCCGCCTACCCCGGCAGGATGGCGGCCCCGCGCCGCTGCCCGATCCGAAATCGGCATGGCGGCTCGACGATCGCGCCCTCGGCGAGGTCCGCGACCAGTTGCGCGATTACTTCGCGGGAAAGCGACGGACCTTCGATCTCCCCATGCGGATGGGTGGCACTCCCTTCCAGCGCCTGGCCTGGGAAAGTCTGCACACGATCCCGTATGGCGAGACCATCAGCTATGCGGAGCAGGCATGTCGGATTGGACGCCCGGGTTCTCCGCGAGCGGTCGGTGCCGCCAACGGCCGCAACCCCATCGCAATCATCGTCCCTTGCCATCGCGTGATCGGCTCCAACGGGTCTTTGACGGGCTACGGCGGCGGTCTCAACCTCAAGAGAGCTCTGCTCGAATTCGAAGCGAGCATCATAGGGAACGAGGCTCGGACATATTCGGTCCCGGGGAAAGTTGCCACCTCACTCGTCAGAGGGTAACCTCAAAGAGAGGGCAGAATCCGGCGTTACGATTGCGACGGATTGGCCGGAAACCCGGCCGGTCCGACACTTCCCACTCCCGATCGAGCCGGAAACCTTCAAGGCGAAACCGAACATGATCACGCGGCGTACGGTCCTCCAGGCGGCTGCGGTCCAGGGCGTGGGCGGATGCTTCGGCGCGGCATGGGCCCAGCAGCCCAGGCGCAAGCCGACCGCGAAAAAGAAAGCTCCTGTTGACCGAGGTGCGGCGCTCGAGTCCGACCCGAGAGTCGAGAAGGTTCTCGCTCCGGTCCGCGACACGCACCATCTACCCGGCCTGATCGGCGCCATCCTCTCGGGAGATCGAATCTCCGCGATCGGTGCCGTCGGAATTCGCAAGATCGGCTCCGCGCAACCGATCCGGGCCACGGACCAGGTCCATCTGGGCTCCTGCACCAAGGCGATGACCGCGACCATGATCGGCATGCTGATCGACGAAGGCAAGCTGACGTGGGGCTCGACCATCGGCGAGGTGTTCACCGACGTCGCCCCCCAGCTTCACGGGGATTTCCGGAAAGTCACGCTCTCCCAGCTCCTGACCCACCGCGCGGGACTGCCCGCCAATGGCCCTTGGTGGAGGCTCGCCGGCCGGACGACGACCGAGAAACGGCATTCGCTCCTGACTCTCATCATGAAGGACTCGCCCCAGAGCCGTCCCGGATCCACCTACGCGTATTCGAACGTCGGCTACGCGATCGCCGGCTTGATGGCCGAGCAGGTCAGCGGCGAGTCGTGGGAGAATCTCATGCGGCGCCGGCTTTTCGAGCCGCTGGAGATGTCCTCCGCGGGTTTCGGTTCTCCGGGCCGGGCGGGGACCGTCGATCAGCCCTGGGGTCATCATGCCTCGGGCGGCCAGAGCCGGCCGACGCAGCAGGATAATGCGCCGGAACTGGGGCCGGCCGGCACCGTGCATTGCACGATCCCGGACTGGGCCAAGTTCGGCGCGCTCCACCTGGCGGGCGCCCGAGGCAAGGCGAAGCTCCTGAAGGCTTCGACCTTCAAGACGCTCCAGACGCCTCCATCGGGCTCGGAATATGCCTGCGGCTGGATCGTCGTCGAGCGCACCTGGGCGAATGGCCGCGCGCTGAATCACAACGGGAGCAATACCGCATGGTATGTCAGCATCTGGCTGGCACCGGCCCGGAACTTCGGCATCCTCGTCGCCACCAACCAGGGCGGCAAAGAAGCCGAGACCGCCAGCGATGAGGCCGCGGTCGAGCTGATCCGGGCCGTCGATTTCCTCGCATGACCGGAACGAACGGCTTCTGTCCGGCTCCCTCGCGGAGGTGAGACTCCGCGAGGTGCCGCGCGTTCGCCCTCGACCCGATCATGACCCGGGCTTGCCGCTCTCCAGGTCGATGCGCCCCAAGCCTTCATCGCCGCTGACCGGGTTGGGACGCGCAACGACTCCGCCCGGGAGCCGCACGCAGTATTCCGAGAGGCGAGAATCGGGCTCGGCGTAATCCGTGCTGACGAATTGCGCCCCGCTGGCCAGCGCCTTGTCTCGCTGCTTGGAGTCGTTGGACCGGGCGTGAGCCGTATCGGCATCGGCCCGGGTGCGGACGAGGAAGCCGTCGCGGACGAGCTTCTGGATCTTGTCGAAGTCCTTGATCGGGTCATTGACCTTGAACCAGGCGGCCGCGGCGTGCTTGGGGTTGACCGTCGTGAACATGATGCGGTCCTGGAGCGCCGGGTGCCCCTTGAGGTATCGATCACGCACGGCCCCTTCATTGTCCATCGCGAACATGACCAGGCCCCGAACCTCGTCGAGCGTTGGCCAGCCCTTGGCCTTGATCGCCTCGGGCAAGGTGGAGAACTGACCCCGTACCCGGTCCGGCGTGAGGATCTCCGACCTGTCGAAGACCGAGAGGATCTCGGCATCGACCGCGTCGAGTTGCTCGGGTCCGAATTTGATGGGCTTGGTCGGCAGGGCCAGGATGGAATCGTCCTTCAGCTCCACCAGGACCATGATCGGCACGTGGCGACGATGCTCCTTAGACCAGGCCTTGACTTGCTTCAACCCCTCGACGAATGTGGGCGCATGCGTGCGAAAGTTAACATCCTGCACATGCAGGACCTTGAACCCCGGCTTGCTGAGCTTCCCGTCGGCGTTGGGATCGGGCCCGGGGTCCTTGCCGCGCTTGGTGAGGAGCTTCCGCAGATAGGGGTCCGCGAACATCCCCCCCTTGGGATCCGCGAACACATCGAGCTCGATCTGACGGATGCCCAGCTTGGAAAACTGTTCGTCGAACGGGCGGTGGGTATAGTCGAGCCCCTCCGCGCGTGCCTTGCCGGCGGAGCCGATCAACTGCTGAATCTCCGGGGCGGGCGCGATGTGGTATGAATTGTGAGAGCCGATCACCTGGATCTGGTTGAGTCGCGGCTCGCCGGCCGTCGCACCCGCGACGGAGGCGAGGACGATCCCGGCGAGCGCCATTCCCGGGCGAGTTGAGCGGCGGATCCTTCCGAACCATTGCATGATTGTAATCCTCAAGAGTTGCCGACCTTCTCCATCGGATCGTTTTAGCGGAATCCTCGTCTCCTGAACAGGCCTCGTCGAAGCTCGCCGGCTTGACACCCGTCGCGGGGCCCGCCCATATTGCAGGGGTGCTCATTCGTGACGGCCAGTGTTGAGTGGGGCGTCGATCGATCCATGCAGCGAGCCGAGACCGACCGACCGGATCCTGACGATGGCCGGCCCTCGCCGCCGGTCCCCAAGCCGGTGGACGACCCGCGCGTCTACCTCGCGGCCGAGCGGACTTTCCTCGCCTGGATCCGCACCTCGATCGCATTGATGGGATTCGGCTTCCTCATCGCGCGATTCGCCTTCTGGATCCGTGAATATGCCACCATCGAGGGCGGATCGCCCAGTCCCAGCAACCACACGACCATCTCTCCCTGGCTTGGGTTTGGCATGGTTGTTGTAGGCGTTTACGTCTGCTTGACGGCCGCGACCCGCCACCGCGGCTACGTACGCGCGTTGAAAGATGGTGTCACGAACCCGCCGTTGAACCTCTGGAGCTCGTTGAGCGTGGCGGCGATCCTGGCGATCGTCGGCCTGGCGATGGCCGTCCAGATCCTCCTCTTCTGAATCGCGGGCCAAAGCAAACCGGGAAGGGTGTCTCCGATGCAACTGGGCATGATCGGTCTGGGGCGGATGGGATCGAACATGGTGCGTCGGCTGATGTCGCATCAGCAGGAATGCGTGGTCTACGATGTCCATGCCGACGCGGCTGCCCCCCTGGTCAAGGAAGGAGCGGTCGCAGGCGGCAGCCTCGAAGAGTTCATCGGCAAGCTCAAGCCGCCGCGTGCCATCTGGCTGATGGTCCCGGCCGCGGTCGTGGACTCGACGATCGATAAGCTCTCCGGCTTCATCGAGAAGGGCGATATCCTGATCGACGGCGGGAACTCTTACTATCACGACGACATCCGACGCGCCGCGGCCCTCAAATCGCGCGGGATTCATTACGTGGACGTGGGGACCAGCGGTGGCGTCTGGGGCAAGGACCGCGGCTACTGCATGATGATCGGCGGCGAGCCGGACATCGTGAAGCACCTGGATCCCGATCTTCGCCGCGCTGGCACCCGGGATCGGCAACGCGCCTCGCACGCCGGGGCGGGAGAATGCCGGCGGCACCTCCGAGCAGGGCTACCTCCACTGCGGAACCAACGGCGCGGGGCATTTCGTCAAGATGGTCCACAACGGGATCGAGTACGGCCTGATGGCCGCCTACGCCGAGGGCCTCAATATCCTCAAGCATGCCGGCATCGGCAAGCATCCGCAGGAGATCGACGCCGAGACGACGCCGTTGCGCAATCCCGAACTCTACCAGTACGACCTGAATCTGGCCGACGTCGCCGAGGTCTGGCGGCGCGGGAGCGTCATCTCCTCCTGGCTGCTCGACCTGACGGCCCAGGCCCTGCTACGCAGCCCCGAACTTGATGATTTCTCGGGTCGGGTCTCCGACTCGGGCGAAGGCCGCTGGACGATCCAGGCGGCGATCGACGAGGGCGTGCCGGCGGGTGTATTGAGTACAGCCCTGTTCGAGCGGTTCTGCTCGCGCGGCACCGACGATTACGCCGACCGCATCCTCTCGGCCATGCGGTTCGCCTTCGGCGGCCACCTGGAAAAGAAGGCTTGATGTCGAGGAGCGAACGGCCCATGTCCACGTCCAATAATCATGAATCTTCCGACGCCCTGGTCTTCTTCGGGGCGACCGGCGACCTGGCCCACAAGAAGGTGTTCCCGGCCATCCAGTACCTGATCCAGCACGGGAATCTGGACGTGCCGATCGTCGGCGTGGCCAAGTCCGGCTGGAAACTCGAGCAGCTCCGGGACCGGGCCCGCGACAGCCTGGAGAAGCACGGCGGCGTCGACGAGGCCGCGTTCGCCAAGCTGGTCGAGAGGCTCCGCTACATCGACGGCGACTACAGCGACCCGAAGACGTTCCAGCAACTGCGGGAGGCCCTGGGCCCGGCGCGTCGCCCCTTGCACTACCTGGCGATCCCCCCGAGCGTGTTCGGTATCGTGGTGAAAAACCTCGAAGGATCCGGCTGCGCGAAGGACGCCCGGGTCGTCGTCGAGAAGCCCTTCGGCCGCGACCTGCCCTCCGCCGAGGAGTTGAACCGGATCCTGCACCACACGTTCGACGAGTCGCAGATCTTCCGGATCGATCACTACGTCGGCAAGGAGCCCGTGCTGAATATCCTCAGCTTCCGCTTCGCCAACCGGTTCTTGGAGCCGATCTGGAACCGCGATTGCGTCGAGGACATCCAGATCACGATGGCCGAGGAATTCGACGTGCAGGGCCGCGGCGCGTTCTACGAGGAGGCCGGCGCGATCCGCGACGTGATCCAGAATCACATGCTCCAGGTCGTCTCGATGCTGATGATGGAGCCGCCCGGCACCAACGCACCCGACGGCATCCGCGACGAGAAGGTCAAGGTCTTGCGCGATCCGCCCGTTGAATCCGGAGAACATCGTGCGCGGCCAGTACCAGGGCTACCGCAAAGAGAAAGGAGTCGCGCCCGACTCGCACGTGGAGACGTTCGCCGCAGTAAAGCTCGAGATCGACTCGTGGCGGTGGGCCGGCGTACCGATCCTGATCCGCGCCGGCAAGAACCTGGCCAAGACGGCGACCGAAGTCCTGGTGCGGTTCAACCCGCCGCCTCAGAAGACATTCGCCCGGCACGCGTTGGATTGCTCCCAAAATTATGTCCGGTTTCGATTCAATCCCGAGGAGATCATCGCGATCGGCGCCGTGGTCCGCAAGGAAGGGGCAAATGATGGCTTGCAACCGGTCGAGCTGATGGCGAGCCGACAGCCTTTCGACGAGGTGCCCCCGTACGCCCGGCTCCTCCAGGCCGCCATGTCCGGCGATCCGAGCCTGTTCTCGCGGCAGGACTCGATCGAGGCCCAGTGGCGGGTCGTCGAGCCGGTGCTGGGCAACAAGACGCCCCTGTTCTTCTACGAGCCGGGGACCTGGGGTCCGTCCGAGGCCGACCGCCTGCTCCCCGATTGCCACGGCTGGGATAATCCGTGAGGGCACTGCGTCGAAGGTTGGACTTTCAGTCCGTCATCGTCGAAATCCACGGCGCGGGCCGGGCCGATCGCTTGAGATGACACCCTCGCGCCTGCGACCGGTCCGTCATCGAGCCCGACCCCCACGCTCATGAGAATCATGGGAACCACCCAAAACGGAGGTTTCCGGTCCAGATCTTCCGGCTTCGGCATTCGTAGGAACTTGGGCCGCAGGGTCCTCGGCAAGCCGAGCTGATCTTCGAGAGCATTCAGGAGTTCACTCGTTGCCATGGCGTTAGCGGCCTGGTCATCGGGCGGCCCGATGGGACTATTGTCATCGGGCGGCCCCATGAAATCATTGGGGTCAGATTCCCAGACCAGCTTACCATCCTTGCCCATCGCGAACGTCTCGCGTCCCCTAGCGTCTTCCAGTTGCGCGAAAGCCAATCGGCCCTCCTTGTCGATCACGAAGGTTGTTCTCCTGAAGACGTCAACCTCATAGCGATCCGACGTACGTCCCGCTCGTGGTTCTCGCGCTTGCTGCCCGTAAGGACCAGTCCCTTCGCCGGTCGGTGCCCGGTCGAGCAGTAGCCGGAATGGGGAGTCGAGTGGCTTGAAATACCGGTCGAGGAGGGGCTGGGACACCTTCTTGAAAGCATCGGTCGATGTTACCGACGCATCGTGGAGCGCCAGGATCGCCAGCGGTTGATCCTTCAGCCGCTTGTGCAACTCGGCCAGTCGATTGATCCTCTCCAACCATTCGTCATCCTGGCTACCCCAGAACGCGAGGAGAACCACCTTACCGCGATGGTCGGCCAACTTGGCCGGCTTGCCTTCGAGGTCGGATGCCTCGATCTCCATGGTCGGTTGGCCCAGCATTTTGACCCAGGCTAGGGTCTCCAGGCGGATCTCGGGAAGTTCGACCGGACACTCACCGGCGGGCACGAGGAGATCCACCACGCGGTTGGTGGTCGGCGACATGAACGAGGCCTGGTAGCGGCCCGCCGGTAGTCGGACTTCAAGGCGGCGCTCGCCGCTCGACGAAGGAGAGCCTTCGATCGAAAGAACATCGCCCCCCCAGGGGATTCCTGTTGCTCGAGGTCCCTTGCTGAGATTGGAGTAGACCCGACATCCCGGGGGCATTTCGGGGTGCTCTTTCGGGGTCTCGACCACACGGGCGCGAACGAGCCTCGTCGGTTTCAACGTGATCTCGACCGGTCGATCCGGTGCATCGATCCGGACGACCTGGACCGCCTCGTGCAACAAGTCTTCCGAGGCGATATGAAAAAATGTCCAGCCAAGGCTATGAGGGAAGAAGGAGACCTCGACGGCGAACTGGCCCTGGAAATCTGTTTGCGCGGCCGACCTCTCTTCGAAGGGATGCAGAGGTACCATCCGACGGCGTCCTTTCTCGAGCCGGACTTCGAGGAGGCCAAGCGGTAGGGCCTTCTCCAGGGCGGCTTGCTGCCCGGGGTACAGGTCGGTGTCGCGGCTTCGTTGTCGATCGTATCGACGGACATCGTCGGGATGGATCGACCGCCATTGATTGGAATCGTCCCGATACTCGAAATACGTGCCGAGCGATCCGGGAGGGATGGGATTTCCCTTCTGGTCACGATAAGGCTCGGTGGCCACGCGGATGCGGTCGGGCGATGTGATGAGACTCCAGTCGGGAATGGGGTCCAGCCCTTCGCCAACCCAGGCCTTGGCCACCGGCCGGCCCTGCTCGTCGCGGACGATCCCGTGCACTGTGCGCTTGACAAACCTCCCCGGCTCTGGAATCGGCAGAGGGGCGGGTTGCGGCTTCGTGACCGGGGGCGCGGCCTTGATCGTCACGGAGGAATTCAGGTCTTTGTTTGCCTCCTGCCTGGCCCATGCGGACACTCCGGTGACCAGGACTGCGATCAGCAGGATCATCCCGGCCGCGACCCTGAGCTTGGCGATCAGCATGACTCGGAGTAGCTCCTCGGCAAGGGTAACCGCCATACCAGCGACCGTACTCGTCGTGGTCTCGTGCGAGTATTGCACAGCCATGCGGACGGTCGTATCGACCCATGCGACCGGGGCGGACGGCGGTTGAACGACGGTGGATCCCGCACCCGGGATCGCGGCCGAGGCGTCCACTCCACGCTGTTCGAGCCGGGCCTTCAACTTGGCCCGTCCGCCTGCCAGCCGGCTCTGGATCGTTCCCAGCGGCGCCTGGAGCCGCGCGGCGGCCTGTTCTTGCGTCAACCCTTCCAGGTAGCAAAGGACCAGCGGGGCGCGGAAGGACTCGGGCAATCGACCGAGCTCCTCGTGAAGGGAGGTCCACCGCTCACGGTCTTCCGTCGTCGTCGGAAATCCTTCCATGATCCGACCGGCAGAAATGGCTCCCCCTCGGCGCTCATGAGTCCGCCGTCGTCCGGCGGCGACCCGTGCCTTGGCGGCGACCCGCAGTGCAACGCCATACAGCCAGCATCCGACCGAATCGCGGCGGCCGATCGAGCCGGCCCGGCGTGCCAGGACCAGGAACGTCGCCTGGGAGGCGTCCTGGGCGTCATGCTCGTCGCCCAGGATCTGTCGTCAAACGCGCAGCACCATCGCCCCGTGACGATCGACCAGGGCCGCGAATGCCGGCTCGTCCCGCTGTTGTACGAACCGTTCGAGCAACTGACCGTCGTTCAGCCCGCTCGCCGTCCCGGCGCGGAAGAGTAACTCAATCTGCTTCAAGAGTTGCATCAGTGGACCGAGGAATAGACGCTTCTGACCCGCAACGTTTGGCGAACTCGCACCGTAGTGCCCGGTGGACTGTCGAGCATTCCCGCGTGCCTGCGAGATTCTGGAAAGTTCGCAGGACCCTCGACGATCTTCACCGCGAGTCGGGGGTCGCTGGTCATGACGATTCGGTGCGTGGAATTGTTGTTCGGATGGCACGAAAGGCCGATCGTCGCCTCACGGCAGGCTTCGCGAGGAAATTACAGGTCGTCGTCTGTCAGCCCGGCGTCACGCATGATGTTGCGCTGCGTCTTGGGCTTGAGATCAACGTTGCCATGGACCGGGATGGATGTCCTTCGGCCCGAAGTGGAGTCCCGATAGATGTAATGGCTCCCGGAGATTCGGACCAACTCCCAACCTCGCGACTCTACAATCTTGCACATTCTCTTGCCGGAGATCGGCTTCATTCATTCACGACTCATCGACGGCTTCGGTGCGGGTCATTGCATCGTCGTGCGCAGAGGCTATCCAGCCCTCGGCTGCCTCACGGAGGTTGGCTCGTACTTCCTCCAGCGTCTCGCCCTGAGTGTAACAGCCCGGCAGTGCCGGGACCTCGGCCGAGTATCCGCCAGCTTCGGGCTCCGCGTAAACGAGCGCCGTCAGGGTCACAGCGAATTCGACGGTGACTGGGCGAGCCGTGGTAGCGGCTTCATCCTTCATGGTTCACCTCCCTGACTCATTGTAGAGCCACGGGATAGAGTGTGTCGAGTTCGGATCCCTTCAACACCCGCCGGAGCTGCGTTTTATCGCCTTACCTTGAAGGGGTGCATTCCCTCGGGTTAGGATGGATCAAGTGCGGTCGCGTTTCAAGGGGAGATGGCCATCTCATGCCCGAGAGCACTCGTATCCTGGAGGTTCCCCCTGCGATGGTCGAGGGTCAGAGGATGGACCAGCCGACTTTCCACGCGCTCTATGAGGCGATGCCGCGCGGCACGAGAGCCGAGCTGATCGGGGGAGTCGTCCACATGCCAAGCCCTGTTGGCCGCGCCCATGGTCGAGCCCAGGTGCCGGTTATCGTGTGGCTCGACTACTATGCGGAGAACACTCCCGGCGTCGAAGTCCTGGACAACGCGACAACGATCCTGGGCTGGAAGAGCGAGCCGCAACCCGACATCATTCTCCGCGTCCTGCCCGAGTGCGGCGGTCGGACCCAGGATCAGAAAGGATTCGTGCAGGGCTCCCCGGAGTTGGTGGTCGAGGTTGCCAGGGCGACCCGGTACGTCAACCTGGGTCCAAAGCTGACCGACTACGAACGAGCCGGAGTGCTCGAGTACCTCGTGCGTGCGCTGGGGCCTGACGAGATCCTCTGGTTCGAACAGCAGCAAGGGACGCTCGCTCAGAAGCTGATGAGCTCGGACGGGATCGATCGCTCTCAGGCCTTTCCCGGTCTCTGGCTCGACCCTGAGGCGCTCCTGATTGGCGATCGGCGGCGACTTCGAGCCGTGCTCGACCTGGGCTGCGCCACCCCCGAACATGCTGCGTTCGCCGCGAAACTGGACGCGGCCCGTAAGCCCTCCTGATCGGGCCGAACAACCTATGCCGATCCCGCCAGGCCCTCACGTCGTCATCCTCGGATCCGGTTTCGGCGGCCTGGCCGCCGCTCGCGGGCTCCGGCGTGCGCCGGTGCGGATCACCATCGTCGATCGGTCGAACCACCACCTGTTCCAGCCGCTGCTCTACCAGGTGGCGACCGCCGCGCTGAGCCCGGCCGACATCGCGGCGCCGATCCGCCGGATCTTCCGGCATCAGCCCAACGTGGCCGTCATGCTGGCCGAGGCGACGGGCGTGGACGTCAACCGCAAGCGCGTGATCCTGGCCGACGGATCGGTCGATTACGACACCCTCATCGTCGCGACGGGCGCGACCCACGCCTATTTCGGTCATGACGACTGGGCCGAGCATTCCACGGGCTTGAAGAGTCTGAAGGACGCCCTGAGGATCCGGCAGCGGGTGTTGATGGCGTTCGAGGTCGCCGAGCGCGAGCCGGACGAGGCGCGGCGGAAGGCGTGGATGACGTTCGTCATCGTCGGCGGCGGCCCGACCGGCGTCGAGCTGGCCGGAACGCTGGCTGAGGTCACTCGCCAGACCCTGGCCCGCGACTTCCGCCACATCAACACCGCCTCTGCTCGCGTGATCCTCGTCGAGGCCAGTCCGCGGGTGCTTGGCGCCTACACCGAGGACTTATCCGAGGCGGCGAGGAAGCAACTCGAGAAGCTGGGCGTCGCCGTCTGGACCGGCGTCCAGGTGACCGGGATCGACGCCGATGGCGTCTCCATCGGGGCCGAGCGCGTCCATGCGCGTACGGTCATCTGGGCCGCGGGGGTCGCCGCCTCGCCGCTAGCGACGACGCTCGGCGTGCCGCTCGACCGCGCCGGTCGCGTCATCGTCGATCCCGAACTGACCATCCCCGGCCATGACGACGTTTACGTGATCGGCGACCTGGCCCACATCGAGGAGAACGGGGCTCTCGTACCCGGGGTTGCTCCCGCCGCGATGCAGCAGGGCCGGCACGCCGCCCAGAATATCCTCCGGACCCTCGACTGCAAGCCCCGTCAGCCGTTCCATTACGTTGACAAGGGGATGCTGGCCACGATCGGCCGCGGGGCCGCCGTTGCCCGGGTCGGACCGTTCAAGACCTCGGGCTATTTCGCCTGGCTGCTCTGGCTCTTCGTGCACATCCTCTTCCTGATCGGGTTCCGCAACCGGATCCTGGTCATGATCCAGTGGGCGTGGTCGTACATGACATTCGACCGCGGGGCGCGGCTGATCACCGAACCGCTCAGAGAGCCGCTGGTCGGCCTCGAACCGGACGAGCTGCCAAGCGGCCGAGGATCTTCCACGCCCGCGGCTACCTGATTTGCCCGAGTCGCATCCGGTCACACCCGGCATGACGGCACCCACCAGGATCAGAACCGCGAACCTGAGAGATTTGATGAGAGACCTCCGCGCAGACGGTCGGGGGGCCGCGACGACTCCTCTCGCGCCCCGACTTGCCGGCCGGCTCCGCTCGGCGGATTCTCGACGGAGGAACAAGGCCCCGGCTCCCTCGCACGGCCTCGCATCCGGGCTGAGCCACCGAGGACCCATCAGTTCCAGGGATCACTTCGTCGATCCGATCGTGGAACTATCAATGAAAGTTCCCTTGGCATGGTCGCTCGACGCGATCATGCTGATCGAAGCGATGGATCTGTCCGCCAGCCCATCGGCGAAACCACGTCAGCCGAAGATGAGGCCGCGACACGCGATGAACGACGTCACCCGAATCCTCTCGGCGATCGAGCAGGGCGACTCGCACGCAGCCGCACGATTGCTGCCCCTGGTCTACGACGAGCTGCGCCAGCTGGCGGCGCGGAAGATGGCCCAGGAAAAGCCCGGCCAGACGCTCCAGGCCACGGCCCTCGTTCACGAGGCATACCTTCGATTGGTCGATCCGGAAGGCGCCCGACGTTGGGATAGTCGGGGCCATTTCTACGCCGCCGCGGCCGAGGCGATGCGACGAATCCTCGTCGAGAACGCCAGGGCCAAGAATCGCATCAAACGCGGCGGCGGCCTTGCCCGTCGGGATTTCGACCCGGATGACCTGCTCGCTCCGGAAGTGCCCGAGTCCTTGCTCGCGCTCGACGAAGCCTTGACCCGCCTCGCGACCGCCGACCGGCAGGCGTCCGATGTCGTCCAGCTCCGGGTCTTCGCCGGGCTGACGGTCAAAGAGGCCGCCAAGGTCCTCGATGTCTCTCCTCGAACCGTCGACCACGCCTGGGCTTACGCCCGCGCATGGCTCCTCGCGGAGCTGAAGGTCAACGTCAGTTGATGCCTTGACAGATCGGCCCGAGAAAAAAAATCGGCACGGCTTGCGCGAACGAACAGCCTACGTCGCATGGAGTGTTGAGCCCCTTGCAACGAATCCCGGGGCCGTACCGGAGAACGACCATGAGCGAACGCGAGCTGTTCATCGCCGCACTGCAAGAAAACCCTCACGAACGCGCCGCCTTCCTCGACCAGGCTTGCGCCAGCGACCCCGCGCTTCGATACCGCGTCCAGGTCCTGCTCAAGGCCCACGAGATGGCCGGTGGAATCCTCGATCTGCCCGGCCAGACCAACACGGGCACCGGAGCGGGCATTACCCCTGGTGCCAGACCGATCGGCGGAACGCTCGATCAGGACTCCGCGGGCGGAGCGCCCCGCAACGGTTCCTCCACTCGCCCGACCGACGAGGGACCCGGCATCTTGATCGGCCCCTACAAGCTCCTCCAGGAGATCGGCGAAGGGGGAATGGGCACGGTCTACATGGCCGAGCAGGAGCACCCCGTTCGCCGAAAGGTCGCTTTGAAGATCATCAAGCCCGGCATGGGTTCCACCCAGGTCATCGCCCGGTTCGAGGCCGAGCGTCAGGCACTGGCCCTGATGGATCATCCCAACATCGCCAGGGTGCTGGACGCCGGGACGACCGACGCCGGCCGACCTTACTTCGTCATGGAGTTGGTCAACGGCATCCCGATCACCACGTATTGCGACAAGGCCCGGCTCACCCCTCGCGAGCGCCTGGAGCTGTTCATCCCGGTCTGCCAGGCGATCCATCACGCCCATCAGAAAGGCGTCATCCATCGCGACGTCAAGCCGACGAACGTGCTGGTCACCCACTACGACGGCAAGCCCGTCCCCAAGGTGATCGACTTCGGCATCGCCAAGGCGACCGATCAGCGTCTGACCGAGAAGACGATGTTCACGCAGTTCGGCTCGATCGTCGGCACGCTCGAGTACATGAGCCCCGAACAGGCCGAGATGAGCGACCAGGGCGTCGATACCCGGAGCGACATCTACTCGCTGGGTGTGCTCCTCTACGAGCTGCTGACGGGTACGACACCCCTGGAACGGGCCCGGTTCCGCGAGGCGGCTTATGTCGAGATCCTGCGGCGGATCTGCGAGGAAGAGCCGCCCAGGCCGAGTACGCGATTGAGCGAGTCGAAAGAGACGCTCGCGTCGATCTCGGCGATGCGGCGGACCGAGCCGGGGCGCCTGGCCAAGGTCGTGCGAGGCGACCTCGATTGGATCGTGATGAAGGCGCTGGATAAGGACCGGGCCCGTCGATACGAGTCGGCCAGCGGCTTCGCCGGGGACCTCCGGCGCCATCTCGACGGTGACGCGGTGGAAGCCTGTCCCCCATCCGCGAGCTACCGCCTGCGCAAGCTCGCACGGAGGCACCGCGCGGCCCTGGCGACCG
The DNA here is from genome assembly GCA_963743925.1 of uncultured Planctomycetota bacterium. Classification (GTDB taxonomy): domain Bacteria; phylum Planctomycetota; class Planctomycetia; order Isosphaerales; family Isosphaeraceae; genus CAVZRC01. The sequence continues at coordinate 415,254 of CAVURY010000002.1, forward strand.
CGTCGGCGCTGGCGGCGATCCTGCTGCTGGCGGTATTCGTGAGCGCCTGGCAGGCGGTCCGGGCCAGACAGGCGGAGCGTCGGGCGATGGACGCCGCCCTTCAAGCGGCGATGGCCCGGGCCGATGCCAAGAACCAGGAGGATCACGCCGGGCGCTCCGCGGAGTCGGCCCAGGCCGTGCTCAAGTTCCTGCAAGACGAGATCCTGACCGCGGCCCGTCCGGAGGGGCAGGATGGCGGCAAGGGCAAAGACATCACGATCCGCAGGGCCCTCGACGAAGCCGAGCCGAAGATCACCGGGTCATTCCGGGGCCAGCCGACCGTCGAGGCATCCGTTCGCGAGACCCTGGGCCGCTCCTACTTCTACCTCGGCGAGGCGGAGAAGGCGATCCGCGAGCATGAGCGTGCCGCCGAGCTCCTCGAGGCGCGACTCGGCGCGACCATCCCGACACGCTCCAGAGCCGAAATCACCTCGCCCTGGCCTACCTGTCCGCCGGCCGCGCCGCCGAGGCCATCCCGTTGATCGAGACGACGCTGAAGGCCCAGCAGTCGAAGCTCGGACCCGAGCATCCGGACACCCTCCAGAGCCGCAATAGCCTCGCCACCGCCTACTTGAATTCCGGCCGTGCCGCCGAGGCCATCGCTCTGCTCGAGGCGACACTCAGGGCGCGGGCGTCGAAGCTCGGGCCCGATCACCCCGATACGCTCCTCACCCGCAACAATCTCGCGGAATCCTACCGATCCGCTGGTCGCGTCGCCGAGGCCATCCCGTTGCTCGAGGCAACGCTCAAGGCGCGGCAATCGAAGCTCGGGCTCGACCACCCCGACACCCTTCAGAGCCGCAAAGTCCTCGCTCTGTCCTATCAACAGTCCGGCCAGGCCGCACAGGCGATCGCGCTGCTTCAATCTCTGGTGGAGGCGCAGTGGGCCAAGCTCGGCGCCGACCACCCCGACACGCTCATCTCGCAGGACCACCTTGCACGGGCTTACCAGGATGCCGGTCAGCTCGAGCAGGCGATCCTCTTGCTCCAGAACACGGTGGAATCCATGAGAGCCAAGCTCGGCGCCAACCATCCCGTCACCCTCACCGTCCAGACCGACCTCGGATTGGCCTTCCAGCAGAAGGGCGATCTCCTCCGGGCCGAAGCGATCTATCGTGACATCCTGTCCAGGCGGAAGCCCGGGGATGTCACCGACCATGCCGACTTCGCCAATAGCCTCGCATACCTGGGCTCGTGCCTGAGCGAGCAAAAGAAATGGGTCGAGGCCGAGGCGGTGCTCCGCGAGAGCCTCCGAATCCGGGACGCCCGAAACCTCGGGGACGACTGGAAACGGTTCCACACCCTGAGCGAGCTCGGCGGCAGCGTGCTGGGCCAAAAGAAGTACGCCGAGGCCGAGCCGCTCATCCTTTCGGGATACGAGGGCATCAAGGCCCGCGAGGCCAAGATTCCCTGGCAGGCCAGGCGACTCCTCAATACGGCGGCCGAGCGGGTTGTCAAACTCTACGAAGCCTGGGACAAGCCCGAGAAGGCCGACGCGTGGCGGGAGAAGCTCAAACTCCTCAGGGCCGACGCGAAACGCAAGTCGTGACTCGGATCGACGACCTCAATTCAACGGGCCGGGGAGCCACCGCGCCGGCGGATACCACCCCGGCTCCATGTCCAGGTGGCGGTCCAGATAGGGGTTGCTCGAGTGTCCGAAGAACAGGTCCCGCGGCAATGTCGCCGCAGGCCGGGCGGTCTCGCAATCCATCAGCCCGGCCGCGACCAGGCATTCCACCACCAGCTCCGAGCAGAAATAGCGGGGCCGGTCGCCGTGAGGACGGCCGATGAACGGCGTGCGGAGCACTCCGCGCCGGGTGAACGGGGTTGCGAAGCTGAGCCCGCGTGCCAGCGCGAACGGCTTCCCCTCGTGCGCGAGTGCGAAAGCCGATAGTTGCGCGGACTGCTCGGGCGTCAGCGGCACCCGGCGTCGCCGGACCCACACCTTGGTCCCCCGTGCGACGTGGTTGGACATGTGCTGGTAAGGGTCGAGTACCCGGACGACCATCTCATTGAACGGGCCGGCCTCGATCAGCGACATGCTCCCGTCGGGACGCGCGAAGAGGATTCCCGAATGGTGGACCCCGGCGCCGCCGACGATCGTGTGGCCGAACCGGATGAAGAACGACTCATCGGTTCCAAGGAAGAGGTCCCCGGGTTGCGGGATGTAGAACTCGGCCGGCCCCTGGGGGTCCTCCCTCAAGGCGTACGATGGCTGAAAGAGGTAAGACTCCGGCAGGGGTGCGCCCGCCAGGAGGATCGGGATGAGCATCCCCAATATCGTATGGTTCATTGGGTGGACTCGGGCCGATAGAGGGAAGTCGCAAGGTTTATTGTCGGAGCTTGCGTCGGCGCTCTTGAACTCACCAGAATGGTTCGTCCCGAATCGGGAAACCCGGATTGGCCGGATCGGTCAAGACAGCGGATTCGATTGACGCGACCGCAATCGAATCGACGAATATTTCCGAGATCGACGATCGATCCTGGAAGTCACACATTGCGTCCTGTGCGGCCGATGCCGACCGGGGAGGAGTTTGAGCTGATGGCCGGTATCCGGATTCTGGACCTGGATGGCAGTCTCGCTCCGCAAGCCGACCTCTTCGCGCCCGTGGGGGCGGCATGGGTGCCGGCCCAGGATTGGGGCGGACGGATCCGCCTGGCCTGCGCATTCGGGTCGTTCCGGCGATTCCAGCGATGGCTCGGCGATTCGCTGCCCCATGGCGTCGCCGGAGTGACACTGTATGGGTCGGGCGACTTCCACCACGTCACGCTCGCCCTCCTGAGACGGATCCGAGGGCCGTTCAACCTCTTGGTCCTCGACAAGCATCCGGACTGGATGCGTGGTATCCCGTTCCTGCACTGCGGGACCTGGCTTCACCACGCGCTGCGACTGCCCGGCCTCCGCAAGGCGTTCCTCTGCGGTGGCGAGGCGGATTTCGACAATAACTATCGATGGCTCGCCCCCTGGGCCGACATCCTGGACGGCCGGGTCGTGGTCTTCCCGGCCCGACGGCGATTTGTCCGCGGAGGGTGGGCCAAGGTCCCGGTTCATCCGTTGCTCGGCGACGGAGACTCGCCGGCGGACGCGTTGCGAAAGGCCCTGGGCCCCTTCCGCGACGAGCTCCGCCGATATCCCCTGTATATCTCGATCGACAAGGACGTGCTGACGCCCGAGGACGCCTCCGTGAACTGGGATTCGGGTCTGCTCCGCCTCTCCGAGGCCGTGACGACCGTGGAGACCTTCCTGGCGTTGGCGAAAGGGCGATTGGCCGGGGCGGATATCCTGGGCGACTGGTCCCCGGTCCAGCTCGGTAACTGGCTGAACCGGCTCTGCGACCGCCTGGACCATCCCAGTCCCATCCTCAACCCCAGGGAAGCCGCGGAACGCAACCGGACGGCCAACGCGGCACTCCTCCAGGCCCTGTTGCCGGCCTGCGGGTAGCTCGGACGAACCCGACCGGCTCCTTTCCGTCCGAAAGGGTGATCTCGTCGTCAGGCTTCCTCGTACGCCTGTCGCAGCCAACCGATCAATTCGGGGTCGACCTCCGCCAATCCGCCAACCTTGACGCGGTGGGTGAACATCGCGTTGAAGCTGCCGGATGGCTCGAGTCGCCCCGCCGCCGGCACGTTCTTCAGGATGAGTCCGACATCGACCCGCTTCGCCGTTGACGGCTGGATCAGCGCGAACTGCTTCGACCGCCGCAGGCTGACGTACGCTTTCTTCGGGGCGAGTTCGACGTCGGGTCCAAACCGTCTCACGGCGTCCACGAGCGCGTCATAGACGGGCTTCATCGCGGCCTTCGGCCCGACGTACTGGTCCGCCACCAGGTCCGGGCCTCCCGGAGCAGGCGCGGTCACGGCCGCGAGGGTCCGCAATGCGACCTGATTGGCGTAGCCGTGCGTTAACCCGTGTTCCTTCTTGAGGAATTCGACGATCTGACCGTGCTTGCCGAATCCGGAAGCCCTCGCCGTCGCGATCCAGACATCGAGGGATTTCCCCGTCTTGGCCTCGAGGTTTTGAATCAAGCTGGCCATCCCCTCTTCGGGCGACTTCGCCATGAGACACCTCACCTGTGCTTCGGGCCGCGAATCGACGGGAATTCGGGAAAGCGGTCTGAACAAAGGAACCCATCGCTATTCTCGGTGGGCGGAATGGTGATTGAACAGGAGTCATCGGGCTGCCCTCGCGGTTTTCCGTTCAGGGAGGCGGAATGGCTGCTGACTTCATGGATCAATCGAGATCAAGTCTTCGGATCGACGACCAAGTTCCGGAGCTCTTCACAGAGGGACCGGAATTCCTGTCGTTCCGAAGGAAGAAGCCCCTGGCAGGCGTTCGGATCTCGCAATCCCGAGAGATCAGGGTCAGTTAACCAGGTGTCAAGGGTGTTCTTCAGGAACTCGCGAAGCCCTCTCGCGTCGGACTTTGAAAGTGTTCTCGCCAGATCCAGATCGGCCCGCAACCATTGGCGAGCCTGATTTCGCCAGCGCAATCGCTCTGGCTCGTCGAGTCGGCCCGCGTCCTGACCGCGTCCCGCTCCGACCCATGTCGCCGTGCAGGCGGCGCGGTAACGAGTCTTGGAGTATAGGTCGCCCGCGAGATGAGGGTCGGACGCCAGGACCTCCGTATAGATTTCGGCCGCGGCCCTGTACCGCTCCTCGAATTGACAGGCCCCCAGCAAACAGATCTTCTCGTCATTGGTGCGAGGCTGGTATCTTCCGTTCAGGAACTCCAGGAGGTCTGGCAGCATCAAAGCCTCGGCCTCGCGGCGGAGCACGTGATAGATCCATTTCTCGCGGGCATCCGCCCGGGACTTCCTCCAGTCGCTCTTGAGGATGGCTGCCGCGAATGTCCTGAGTGCCTCCTCCTCCCGACCCAGGCGGTGGCGGGCCATGGCCGAGACGAGGTGGGGTGCGGCCTGAAGCACGTTGCTCGCGGGTCCATCCATGATCGAGACCGCGCTTTCCAGCCTGCCGTGACGGTATTCCGCCAGGCCTTTGGCGACGCGGAAATAGGGGTGAGCCCATGCCAATTCCGGCCGTTTGTCGGCAAGGGCTCGGTCGATGAGGCCCGTTGCTTGTTCCAATATCTCGCTGGATGCCGGCAAGAGGATGCATGCCCGGCCTGTCCGCTCGGCGCGTTGGACATCTCCCGTCGCACCGAAATGTCGGAGCAGGGCGATGCAAGTGGTTCGATACTCGTCCGGTCGGCCTCGAAACAGGCAGAATTCGGCGTATCCATCCCAGGCTTCGTCGTCGGGCGGCGACGCTTCCACTATTCTCCGCCATAGCGCGTCGACCGCGTCGATGTCCCCCAACCGCGATCGACAAGCTCGCAGTTTCTTTCGGACCACCAGACGCCACGGGTCGCGGCGCGTGATCTGAAGTGCACGCTCGAATTGCTCGGCAGCTTCGGTGACACGGCCGACTGCCGCGAGGCTGTCGCCGAAACTCGTCCTCAGATATTCATTTTCGGGGTCGAGCCGAACGGCCTCGCTGTAGTAGGAGATCGCCTCGGTCGACTTGCCATCTCGAGCCAGCGCCACGGCGAGGGCGCCGTACAGGAATGGGGTTCCCGGACGGATGGCAAGGGCGGCCTGGTAGCTGCGTATGGCTTCCGGCATGTCTTTACGCTTCAACGCATCATAACCCAGGAGGCAATTCGCCATGATGTCATTCGGATGATGTCTCTGGATGGCGTGCAGGAAAGGGACCGCGTCTCCCTCCGTTCTCCACATCAACTCGCCGAGCGAGATCAGCAAGTTCACTGGTGCCTCATCCATCTCTGCCGAGTCGGCCAATCGGGCCAGCTCTTGCTGATTCCTCCGCACCGATGGATCGCGAAGGCGGTCGCGCCAACCTTGAGGATCCGGATCGGACCTCCTCGCCACTTCGAGCAACCAGGCTTCTCCGCGACGGTCGTCGTTGACATAGTCGCAAAGCGCCCAGTCGTCGATCGCGGCCACCAACGCGTCCTTGATGTCCGATTCCCCGAGCTTACTTGCCGCGACCTGTGGTGCGTCGTCCATGTCGAGGAGTCCGGCTTGCCGGAAGGCCTTTTCATACTCGCCCGGCCAGTGGGCCGCACCCGCCTCGGTTTTCGAGATGCGATCCATCCTGATCGCGGCCAGTCGTCGGACCAGGTCGTAGTCTCGGCCCGCTTGATCGAGTCGACGGCGCAATTCGCCGCGTTCGCCTCGACCGAGGCGACCCCTGGCCCTTTCCAGGGCGGAACGAGCCTCTCCCCAGTCGGACCGGCGCAGGGCCTGCTTCGCGATTCGCAGGTCTTCCTCGATCTCATGCGTGGCCAACGACCGCTCAGTGAACACCCACCATCCACCGACGAGCATCACGGCCGAGATCGTCAGGCCTCCGAACAAGGAAACCGCACGCGCCGGGTGTCTCCGCATCCATTTACCAGCTCGCTCGACCGAGCACACGGGACGGGCCTTGATCGGCTCGTTCCGCAGGAACCTCCCGATATCCTCTCCCAGCTCGCCTGCCGAAGAGTAACGCCGTCTCGGCTCCTTCTGCAGGCACTTGAGGCAGATGGTCTCGAGGTCGCGGGGCACTCGCGAGTTCAGCCGAGCGGGAGGCGCCGGTTCCTCGGCGATGACCTGCCTTTCCGTCGCCGCAGGCGTCTCCGCGTGGAATGGCGGCCGTCCGGTGATCATCTCGTAGAGGATGGCACCCAGGGCGTAGACGTCCGTGGCGACCCCCGAAACCCTGGCGTGTCCTGCGACCTGCTCGGGAGCCATGTAGCCGGGCGTGCCGATTCGCGTGCCGGTCATGCTCGGACCGGCTCCGGCCTCGAATCGCCTGGCCAGGCCGAAGTCCGTGATCTTGGGCTTGCCATCGGACGTCATCAGGATGTTCGAAGGCTTGAGATCCCGATGCACGATCCCGCCTCGGTGGGCCGCCTCGACGGCGTCGGCCAGCAGGATCATGAGGGCTGCGGCGTCTCGCGCCGACTGCGGAACTCCGTGCTGCTTCTGGGCGAGGTTGCCGCCGTCGACGAATTCCATGGTGAAATAGGGCAAAGCCCCGGACTCCCCCACGTCGTAGACCTGGACGATGTTCGGATGATGCAGGGCGGCGAGGGCCTCAGCCTCGTGCTGGAACCTCTCCAGCTCCGGCGGGCCCGCGAAGCCGCCGTTGAGCATCATCTTGACGGCGACCGGACGATTGAGCCGGAGATGACGGGCCTTGTAAACCACCCCCATGCCGCCTCGCCCGATGATTTCACCCACACTGTACCCGGGGATCTCCGGCCTTGCCGACGACGGCGGGGTTTCGGGCCGACCTTCTTCCGGAAATAGTGCGTCCAGCTCGTCCCGGACCGAGGAGAGTTGTCGCAGGCAGGCGCGGACCTCGCCGAGCAGCTCCGGCCGATCTCGGCAGACTTCCTCCGCCGACAGCCCGGACTCGGCCGCTTTCTCCAGGAGTTCCAGCACGAGCGGGTTGATCGGCATGTCCGGTTCGCCTCACCTTTCCGAGTCGGAGGTCGCGACGCTAGCTTGCGTCCTCGGGAGGGCCGGGCCTCAGGTCACTCAACTCCGATGCGAGCAATAGTAGTGAGCGTTGCAATCGGCGCTGGACGGTCTTGAGCGACACCCCGAGTAATTCCGCCGCCGCCGCGTGAGTCATGCCGTGAATCCGAATCAGGTCCAACGCCTCACGTTCTCCCTCGGGCAGGGCCTCGATCGCGTCGAGCATGCGTCGGGCCGCAAGCGGCAGCCCCGATTCGCTGCTCGGCGGGGAGGCCACGTCGATCCCCTGCAGGTTGATAAGCCCCCCCTGACCATCTAGGCGACGGGCCAGGTCATTCAACTCCCATCGCATGTGCTGGCCGGCCAGGGCGAAGAATCCCCGGACGGTCGCGGGCCGGGTCTGCCGCAGTGCGCGGAGTAATCGCTCGACCACCGCCTGCAGCATCTCCTCGACTTCCAGCCCGAGCGGAGGCTGGGCCAGCCGGGGGTAACTCCGGTAGAGGAGCGTGGCGCACAGGCGTTCGAGCCTCCGTGCCGAACGGCCCAGGAGCGCCGAGATCACGAGTTCGGCGTCCGGACCCACCTGGGCCCCGGCCAGTTCGTCGAGGTATTTCTGGACCGCGAGTGTCGTGCGTTCCTGCTCCATAACCTGATGATTCTACCGGCCTTTTAATTCGGGCGTCACTCGGTCCATGTCACCCTCATCGAGGATTCCGCGCGCCGACTGACCACACGTTCCGCCTACTGGGGCAAGGGCATGGCGGTTGGACGATTACCGGGCGACGATTGATGCCTATGCAAAATCGGAGAGTTCACATGATTCGGCGCAAGGTCTTGATCACGGGCGCGACCGGGGACACCGGCCGTGCCGCCACCAAGGAATCGATCGGACGTGGACTTGAAGTCCGCGCCATGGTGCATCGCAAGGACGATCGATCGGCCGCATTGGAGAAGCAAGGCGCCGAGGTCGTGGTGGGTGACCTCCTCGACATCGACACGATTCGCGCGGCCATGGAAGGCGTCGTTGCGGCGTACCTGGTTTACCCCGTTGCGCCTGGGCTCATTATCGCGACCGCCAATTTCGCGCAGGCCGCCAGGGAAGCGGGTGTCTCCGCTGTCATCAACCTCTCCCAGAGATCGGCGGATCGCCATTCCAGGAGTGCTTCCTGCAAGGATACCTACATCGCCGAGCAGGTCCTCAACTGGTCCGGCCTCGCGGTCACTCATCTCCGGCCGACGTATTTCCTCGAATGGCTCCTCTATCCGTGGCAACTCCCCCTGTTCGTCGAGAAGGGGATTCTCCGCCTGCCCGTCGGCAAGGGGAAGCATGCCCCCATCGGGGCGGAGGACCAGGGGCGCGTCATCGCCGCGATCCTGCAAGTCCCGAGCGGTCATGCGGGCCGGACTTACACCCTCTTCGGGCCGGTCGAGATGGACCACGAGCAGATGGCGGCCGAACTGAGCGAGGCGCTGGGCCGCAAGATCGTCTTCGAGGATGTTTCGATCGCGGACTATTGCAAGTCTCTGGAAGCGATGGGGGTCCCGGCGTACATCGTCCAGCACCTCGGAGGCGCCATGGAGGCTTACCAGAACGGCGTAATGGGAGGGATGAACGATAACGTCGAGAGGCTGTCAGGACGAAAACCCATGAGCGTCGGCGAGTTCGCCCGCGCCCACTCGGACCAACTGAACCCGAAGAAGATCGAGTCGATTTTTCCGCGCCCTGACTCAAACAACCGGAGAAGACCATGAAAGTGATGGCAATCGGTACGCTGAAAACCCTCTCGCAGGAACAACGTCAGCGCTACCTGCCGAAGGAAGTCCCGGCGACGCTGCAGCTCTATCTTGATGGCAAGATGGAGCAGTTCTGGCTGCGGGACAAGGAGGAAGGCGTGATCTTCCTGATGAACGTGGATTCGGTCGACGAGGCGGACAGGCTCCTCAGGGCACTGCCGCTCGGTGAAGCCAACCTGCTGACCTTCGACCTGATGCAAATCGGACCGCTGCTCCCGCTGGGCATGCTGATGAAATAGTAATACGGCAGATCATCATTCCTGAGAACCCCCGTCGGTCCCCGATGATCGCCGACTCGAGCGCAATTCGCCGAGGGCCTGCCGGGGTTTCCTATTACGAATTGAGGAAACGGGAGATGGAAAAGAATTCAGGCACGACAGAGGTTTACGGCCCGTCGACCGAGACATTTCTGGTCACGGGTGCCACAGGAGACACGGGCCGGCCGACTGTCAAACTGTTGCTCGAGAAGGGATATCGCGTCAGGGCACTGGCCCGGAAGGAAGACGAGCGGTCCAGGAAGCTCAAGGACCTGGGTGCGACGGTCGTTTTCGGCGACTTGCTCAGCCTGAGCGACATGCGTGCGGCCTTGGAGGACATTTCCGCTGCGTACTTCGTCTACCCTCTGGCGGACGGACTGGTCGAGGCGACTGTACTCTTTGCCCAGGCGGCGAAGGAAAACGGCCTTGGGCACGTCGTCAATATGTCCCACAAGCAGTCGCGTCCTCACGCGAGGAGCAAAGCGACATTGAACCACTGGCTCTCCGAGCAGGTGTTCGGCTGGTCGGGCCTGAGCGTGACACACTTGAGGGTTACTTTCTTCGCCGAGTGGCTACTCTACATCTCTCCGCTCCTCCGCCAAGGTCGGTACGTCGTGCCCTTCGACGCCGAGAGCCGTTTCGCCCCCATGCCGGCCAGCGATATCGCCCGAGTCGTCGTCGGAATCCTGGAACATCCCAACGAGCACGCCGGCAAGGCCTATCCCCTTCACGGCCCGGTCGAATATAGCCACGGGGAACTCGCCGCCATCGTCGGTCGCGTGATCGGCAAGGATATCCGATTCGAGCAAGTGGATGTCTCCACCTTTCTTGAAATGCTCGGCCTCGAAAGCAACACCGCGTTCAGGAACCATTTCACGTCGGTGAGAGTCGATCAGCAAGAAGGGCTCCTGGCAGGGACCGATGACTTCGGAACTCGAATCATCGGGCGGCCGCTCACGACCATCGAGGAATTCATCGCGGATCATCGCGAGGCGTTCGCCTGACGCCGGGTCGCCTCGAACTTGATAAACTCTGGCAATTTCGCGCACAACCGGACCTCGATCGGAGCCTCGTCCAAATGCTGATCCCAACTTCCGCCCTACCGGCTTTCACGATCTTCCACGTCGCCATCAGCCTGGCGGCCATCGCCACCGGGTTCATCGTCCTGTTCGGGATGATCGCGGACAGGCGACTCGATGGCTGGACCGCGTTCTTCCTGGCGACCACAGTCCTGACGAGCGCCACCGGGTTCGGATTCCCCATCAAGGGTATGACTCCGGGCATCGCGTTCGGCATCATTTCGCTGGTCGTGCTCGCCGCGGCGATCTACGCCCGTTACCCCCGCCATCTCGCTGGAATCTCGCGACGCGTCTACGTCATCGGCGCGATTCTCGCCTTGTATCTCAACTTCGTCGTCCTGATTGTCCAGTCGTTCCAGAAAATGCCGGCTCTCCACGTTCTGGCCCCAAATCAGAACGAACCGCCCTTTCTGGTCGTGCAGGTCGTCTCGATGGTCGCGTTCATCGTCCTGGGCACGCTCGCGGTGAAGAACTTCCGGGCGGAGCCGCTCAGGGCCGCGTGACCACGATTCTTGCTAACGAGAGATCAACCATGATTCACCGAGAAACGAGTCAATGAGACGGCAGCATGAGTTCCGGGACGGTCTCTTTCGGCCCCATTCATGAGAACATCCAGGGATGGGCCTCTCATGTCTTGCTCAAGCTCTTCTCGGCCTCCCGGAGTATCTCCGCGGACAACACGGGGTCGGTCACGATGCGCGACATGGTCAGCGCGCCGATCATCGTCGATACCGCCACCAAGGCGTGCCGTCTCGCGATATCGGACGGAACCTTGCCGAATTGTACTGCCATGATCTCGACGAGTTTCAGGAAGCCATCTGTTGCCGCCTCTCGGGTCTTCTGGTCGGATCGGTAGAGCTCGCTACCGATCGCGGAAAGCGGGCAGCCTTGGGACGGATTGTCCCTGTGAGCCGTTGAGAGGTAGCTTTCCGGAACCGCCCCCGATCCCGCAGAAGCGGCGGACTTCATCTTCTCGATCAGTGCTTGCACGGCCTCGGCGCAGGCTTCAGCGACGAGCTGGTCCTTCGATTCGAAGTGCTTATAGAAGCCGCCATGGGTGAGCCCTGCGGCCTTCATCAGGTCGTTGAGCCCCGTCGCCACAATCCCGTTCTTGCGGAACTCTGCGGCCGCGGCCGTGACGATCCGCTTGCGGGTCTGCGCCGCCTCCTCTCGCGACTTCCTCATGCCGATGCCTTCTCTCACAAATTTTGGATTACGGTTGACATCCAAATACAGGTCGCTTACCATTTGGATGTCGAATACAATCTTAGATGGCTCCAGCGGAGAATTCCAATGTTTCAGGGCAAAGTTTTGGTCACAGGGGCGACGGGGGACACCGGACGGGCGACGGTCGACGAGTTGCTGGCTCGAGGCCATCAGGTGCGGGCCTTGGCCCACGGTCAGGATGACCGGTCGAAGAAACTCCGGGATCGTGGCGTCGAGGTGTTCTACGGCGACCTCCTCGATTTCGGTCAAGTCCGTGCCGCGTTGAACGGCGTCCAGCGGGCCTACTTCGTCTACCCCATCCGCCCCGGCATCCTCCAGGCGACGGCGTACTTCGCCCAGGCCGCGAAAGAGGCGGGCGTCGACGGCATCGTCAACATGTCGCAGAAGTCCGCCCGGGAGGATGCGAAGAGCCACGCGGCGACCGATCACTGGCTCTCCGAGCGGATCTTCGACTGGTCGGGCCTCACCGTCGCCCACATCCGCCCGACCTACTTCGCCGAGTGGCTGCTCTACATCGCCCCGATGATCAAGGCCGGCCTGCTCCACGTGCCGTTCGGCACCGGGAAGCACGCCCCGATCGCCGCCGAGGACCAGGGGCGCGTGATCGCCGGCATCCTCGAAGACCCCGCGCCGCACAAGGGCGGGATCTACCCGCTCTTCGGCCCGGTCGAATACACTTACGCGGAGACGGCCCGGCTCCTGAGCCGGGTCCTGGGCAAGCCCGTGCAATACCGACAGGTCAACTTCGAGGAGTTTAGCAACGTCCTGCAAAGCGGCGGGAAGAATGCAGGCCGCGAGAATTCCTTCCTGTTCCAGCACCTGAAGGAGGTCGCGATCGACCACCAGAACGGGGTCTTCGAGGGGACCAATGACCTCGTGGAGAAGCTCGGCGGTCGTCCGCCGATGACCCTCGAGGCATTCATCGAGAAGCATCGCTCGGCATTCGAGTGATGCCCGGCTCCTCAGACACCCATATGTGGTGTGCCATGACCGGGCCGCACTCGACCGCCGCGGTGGCTGGACGACGGAGCCCGTAATCGGGGATTGACAGGGCCGCGGAAAGCTCGAACACTGGCTCCTGAGGACTCCGGTCGGGTCCATCCCAAGGAGAAGCTAATGCGATCGTATTTCGCAACGGGCATCTCCGCCATGGTGGTCTCCATCGTTGTGGTGGGGACCGGCCTCGCGGGAGATGCCGTCGAATCGGGCCTGAAGGTCGGTGAACACGTCAACGCGTTCCTCGTGGACGATATCACCGGCCCGAACAAGGGCACGACCCTCTGCTATCGCTGACAGTACGGATCGAGCCCGGTGGTCTGCGTTTTCGCCCGCAAGACCTCCGAACCCTTGGCCAGTTTGGTCAAGCAGATTGATTCCAGGATCGGCGAGAACCGGAAGCTCAAGAGCTTCGTCGTCATCATGACGAAGGAAGGTGAGCAGACGGCGAAGGAACTGAAGAAGCTGGCGATGGATGCCGGCGTCAAGCACATCCCACTGACGATGTATGGAGAACTCGGCGGACCTCCCGACTACGAGTTAGCCAAGGATGCGGACTTTACGGTCCTGATGTGGAACGAAGGCAAGGTCAAGGTCAACCACGCCTACAAGGGCGAGCTGACCCCGGAGAACGTCCGTACCATCACGGCCGATATTTCCAAAGTCCTGAGCGATTGAGCTCGAGTGCCCTCCTGTCGGGGGGTTCAAACGATTTTTCACCACCGACCCGACCCAACGTCCTCCGCGACCCGGGCTTGTTGCCCGGGTCGCGTCATTTTCGGGCGCCGATCCGGCCGATCCAGAGCATTCGCGGGCAAGGCTGTCGCACGGGGCGAAGCCGGGGTAAGATGATCGCATCGGCGTCCACCAGAAGATCGTCTCTGCGGATCGTCGCGTTGAACACGAGTCCTACCATGTCCCGCACTCTCGGCTGGCTCCCGCTCTCGGTCTCACTGGCGTTGTGCCTCTCGCAGGGCGTGGTGCGCGCGGAAGAGCCGAAGAGCGCCGTTCGCGGCGTCCTCGTCAAGCCGGAGCGGATCACCCCCGAATTCCTCGCGGCGTGGAAATCCCGGGGCGCGACGGCCGTCGTCGTGCCGCTCGACGAAACCACGAAACCACGATGGAGCACCATCAGTCAATCCGTCGAGAAGGCGGGAATGGCCCTTTGGCCCTGGATCGAAGTGGGACGAAATCCGTCGATGGCCGACACCCATCCCGATTGGATGGCCGCGATCGGCGGCCACCACGACGATTGGATGCGTCGGTTCCCCGACGCCCCGAAGGCCAAGGCCGGTGAGGTCATCAAGGCGTGGCCCTGGGTCCCGATCGGCTATGCCCCGGCCTTCGAAGCCCATCGTGAACGCCTGAAGGCGCTCCTCGACGACCTCCCCGGAGCGTGGCCGGGAGTGTTATTGAACGACCTCCAGACCGGCCCTTCCTCGTGTGGCTGCGGCAATGACCAGTGCCGTTGGGCGCTCGATTACGGCTCGCCCCCGACGGCGGCCCGCACACCCGGAGATGGGATCGCGGCCAGGTTCGTCGCCGAGATGCGACGGCGTCTCCCCGGCAAGTCGGTTGTCCCCGTCTGGGTCACGGAATGCGAGCCGATCGACCTTCCCGGCGCCGAGGGAGGGACCGGGTTCTGCGGCGGGGTCGGGTGCGCGAAGGGCGACTGCTGGCCGCGCTACGTCCGCGAATGGAACCCGCTCCTCGAGGCGACCGACGGCCCCGTCGCACTGGCCCTCTGGACCGGGATCTTCCGGCGCGACCCCGCGCGGTGGATCGAAGCCGACCTGGCTTTATTCCGGGCCCCATCTCATGGCGGCGCCATCCTGAAACCGGAAAGAACCATCGCCGTGCTTCAAGCCTGGAAAATCTCGGAAGCCACTCGGATCGACCTGGTCAACCGGGTCAAGTCATCCGCCTCGAATTGGATCCTCGCACTCGACCCGATCGATCAAACATGGGAGCCGCGAGCAGTCCCGATCCCGCAATCGTTCCGATAGGGACATTGATTGCCGAACTCTTCTCAACGCCCCGGAGGTCACCAAAGATGCTTGCGATGAGCCTGCTCCTGGCGGTCCTGAGTTCCGATCCCGCGGATGCCAAAGGGTCGAGCACCCAGTTTCGACCCGAGATGTTCGAAACCCTCATCAATCCCGCGTGTTCGCACTGCATCGACGAATCCCGACGCATGGCCGGCGCCCTCCGCGACGATGATCGGGTTCTCTCCTGGATTCGCGGCAAATACGACGGCGGGGCCATCCCTTACCGATGGTTCCTCGTTCCCTACCGCGTCATCAGCGACACCTACGGCGTGTTCGTCTACGACGCCGACGCCGATTTCGTGCGCGGCTACCCCGCGTCGCTCGACTACCGGTTCCATGGCTGGCGAAACGGTGTCATGGTGATGCGGCATCAGGACGGGACCCTCTTCGACTGCCTGACCGGTCTCGCGTTCGACGGCCCGCGCAAGGGCGAACGACTGGCGCCGATCCCGACCATCGAGTCCGACTGGGGACCGTGGCTCAAGGCAAATCCCGGCACGGTAGCCTATCAGATGATTTCCAAGTTCCAGCCCCAAACGGCCCCGAAGACTCTGCTTCCGGAGTCTCGCAAGACGCGACTTGCCCCGGACCCGCGACTCGACGCGGAGGAACGCGTCTTCGGGATGGCGATCGGAGGAGAAAGCCGGGCCTGGCCTTTGAAGTCCTTCGGCGAAACTCCCGAGATTCGAAACGTCGCCCTGGGCCAGGATCGAGCCGTCATCCTCTGGGACCCGAGGACGAAGACCGCGGCGGCCTATGCCCCGGAGACCGAAGGCAAAGATCCCGAGTCCTTGACGATCACCGTGGACCCCGGCGACCCGGATGCCCCGTGGGTCGACAAGGCCACCGGCTCGCGTTGGTCGATCGTCGGGCGGGCGGTTTCCGGGCCTCGGAAGGGGCAATCACTCCGGTGGCTGCCGGGTGTGATGGTCAAGTGGTACGCCTGGGCGGCCGAATACCCGAAGTCGGCCGTGGACAACCAGCCGGCACCCGGCGAGTTGAAGCGGAAATCCTGAAGCCAACATCCCTCGTGACGCCCAATTCTCGGCTCGGGAGATTGTCGCTCAAGTCGGATTGTCCCGCAGAGCCCGACGTTCCCTCTCGATAATGAGCCGGTCGAATTCGGGCAGGAGGTCTTCGCGGTGGGAGTACGGCCCCGGCCGGTAAGCCCTCGAACCAAGGCCGAGCTGCATCTGCTCGCAGACGTGCCAGTCCTGGCGATTCGTCATGTCCCAGAAGGCCACGGCATCCTCCGGATCGAAGTCGTCGGCCGCCATCGCCTCGGGATGGAACAGCCACTCGCAGACGATCTCCGTCCGGCCGACTCCGCCCGGCCAGAGCGTGTGAGTCATCACGTAATCCGGATGCAAGCTCAGCAGGAGGTTCGGCAGGACGGCATAGTAGTAAACGTTTCGGCATTCCTCGGCGGACAGGTTGGGCAAGCAGGCGCGGCGCCGGCGTCCGTCGAGCGATAGCGTCGCGATCCCCGGGCGCAGTCCCATTCGACCGCCGAGGTAGCCGTTCTCCGCCGGCTCGTTCTCGCTGCTGAGGTAATGGGAGAGCTTCTGCAAGGCCGGGTGGACCCCCGGGCAGTGCAGGCACTCCGAATAATTGTGGATGATCAGCTTCCAATTGGCGGCTACGTCGTAGACGACCCGTCGCCCCGGTCGGAGCTGCTCCATTCCCCAGGGTCGGAACTGATCGTCCAGCCCATCAAGCTGGTCCTTGAGCGGATCCGGCTCCTCCGCGAAATTCAGGAAGGCGTGCCCATCCCAGAGGTCCAGCGCGACCGTCTGGAGCGGGTAATCCTCCACGCGGAAATCGGCCACGCGGTCCATGTTCGGGGCGGCGACGAGCCGACCGTCCAGGTCATAAGTCCAGGCATGATAGGGGCACTGGATCGTGGAGGCGAACGATCCCGATCGCCGCTCGCAGAGCCGGGTCCCTCGGTGCCGGCAGACGTTATGATACGCATTAATCTCGTCGCGCTCGCCTCGCACGAGGATGACGCTCTCCCCGCCGATCTCACGGATGACGAAATCACCGCGGTTCGGGATCTCCTCGGATCGCCCGGCGTGGAACCACATCCCGAAGAAGAACCACTCCAGCTCGGTTCGGTAGTAATCCGGATCGATGTAATAGCGCGCCGGCAGGCTCATCGTGGCGGGGATCTTCTCGCTCATCGTGACGCCTCTCAACCCACAGGCCCGGACACCGCAAAACGACGCGTTTTCCCCCATTAGATCAGCGGGAACCGCCCTCGAACAAGTCTATGTTTGACGAAGTAGGGCGGTCCCGAAGTGGCCAAATACACAATCTGGCAAGCCTGGAGTGACTGGGTGAATTGGAAGGTTGGCGGTATCCGGTAAAACTGAGCGCCACGGGTTGTCTTGACGATAGCTACAGTACGACGTCGCCACGGGGGAGTCCGGGCGGCATTGAGGATGGCGAAGTTTCGCGGGAGGCGACGATGATTCGCGCGGTGTATCGCGGGATGCTGGCAAGCTGGATACTTCTTGGGATCGGGTCTGGCATGGTGAATGCCGCTTCATGGAGCAAGACGCTTTTCACCGAGAATCAGCACGATTTCGGCCCGGTGCCTCGCGGTGCGAAGGTCAAGCACGACTTCGTGATGATGAACCGGCTCGAGGAGCCGATCACGATCTTGAGCCTTCGGCCGTCCTGCGGTTGTACGAGCGGGCGGGCGAATGCGTCAGTCGTGGGCCCGGGCCAATCGACCATCATCGAGGCCCACATGGACACGAGGAATTTCGTCGGCCCCAAGTCGACGGTCCTGTACGTGAGCCTGATGACCGCCGGCGGTGAGGAGGCCGAAGTCGGGCTGGGCGTCAGCGCCCAGATCTTGAGCGATATCGTCCTCAATCCGGGATCGATCGATTTCGGGACGGTCATGCGCGGCCAGTCGCCGACCCAGGTCCTCACCATCGACCGCATCAACGCCGAGGGTTGGCGGTTCAACCGGATGGTTTCCGGGTCGCGGGCCCTCGCCGCCAAGCTCGTCGAGACCTCGCGAGACGGGGGTACCGTGAGCTACAGCCTCTCGGTGAGCCTGAAGCCCGACGCCCCGGGCGGCCTGATCCGCGACGAGATCCGGATGATGAGCAATGACCCGGAAACGCCGAGCATCCCCGTCATGATCACGGCCTGGATCCGCGGAGACCTGACGGCGGCGCCCTCGATCCTGGCATTCGGACAGGTCAATTCATCGGCCGGTGTCCAGGGTCGATTCATCATCCGCGGCTCGCGCCCCTTCACGATCCAGTCCATCGAGGGCGTCGGCGACGGGTTCTCCACCACGGAAGCCAAGAAGGACCCTCAAGCGGTGCACGTGGTGACGGTCGCCTACAAGCCCGAGGAAGGGACCACCCGCGGCGACATCCGCCGCGTCTTCCGCGTCCATACCGACTTGCCGGGCGAGCCTCCGCTCGACCTGACCGCGACCCTGCACGTCGCCCCCTGAACGCATGCACCAGGACGGGGACAACCCGGCCGCTTGCGGATATAATCGGGCCCGGCGGAAAACCCGAGTGTCGCCGAAGTCGCGCGAGCCAGGTAATCTCCTGGTCGCGCCGAACGGCGAAGGACTCGGGTTTCCCCATCCCCGGGCGGGCCTACGCCCCTCGCTCGCGAAATCCTCAAGCCGGGCCGGGCGACCCCCGTCTCCGCGGTCCTGGAGATCGATCCAATGCATCGTGATGCACTCTACTCCGCCCTGTTATTGATGCTCCTGATGCAACCGGGCACGACGGCCGCCTTCGGCGGCGATCGTTATGAGCAGGACGTCGAGAAATGGCGACGGCAGCGAGAGGCCGATCTCAAGGCGGACGACGGCTGGCTGACGGTCAGCGGCCTCTTCTGGCTCCGGCCGGGCGAGACCCGCATCGGCAGCGATCCGAGCAACGACATCCTCCTGCCCGCGCACGCGCCGAGCTCGGTCGGGACGGCGACTCTCCAGGAGGGCCGGGTCCGGTTCGAGTCCGCGCCGGGCGTGACGGTACTGCGAGGCGGCAAGGCTTTCCCATCGGGTGAGCTCCATTCGGATGCCGACCAGCACCCGGACACGCTGACCGTGGGCGACATCAAGCTGATCCTCCTCAAGCGCGGCCAGCGGCTGGCGATTCGGCTCAAGGACAATCGCAGTCCATTCCGCGCCGAGTTCGCGGGGCTCCAGTGGTACCCCGTCCGCGAGGACTGGCGGATTCCGGCGAAGTTCGTCGCTTATCCCACTCCGACCAAACTGGTCATGGATACGATCGTGGGCGAGTCGGAGGTCGAGGAGAGTCCGGGTTACGTGACCTTCGAGCGCGAGGGCAAGACCTATCGCCTCCAGGCCGCGAAACTCAAGAACGGCGGCCTCTGGTTCGTCTTCCGCGACAAGACCAGCGGGCGGACCACCCACGGGGGCGCCCGCCAGCTCACGGCCGATCCTCCGAAAGGAGATGTCGTCGTCCTCGACTTCAACAAGGCGATCAACCTCCCGTGCGCCTACATCCCCTACGCGACATGCCCGCTGGCACCCGCCCAGAACCGGCTGGGACTCGAGATCGATGCCGGCGAGCTCAAGTACGAATCCCATCGATCGGCCGGCGATTCGAGCCGATGAGCCCCGCATCCACGCGCGTTTCGGGCCGTCGCCTCGCGCGGGAGTGCGTGAGTCCGGCGATCGGGCGACAGGAGGACCACCATGGCTGAGCAGCAGCAGGACCGGCACGGGAAAGGCGTCTCGACGAACTCGGCCGGGATCTCCCGGACGGGCGGAGTGGTCGAAGAGGTCGAGGTCCGCGGCCATATCGTCGACTCGCTCCTCCTCCCCAAGATCCTGGACCGGATCCTCCTGATGGGAGGGACATTCGAGATCCGCGAGTGCAAGATCGGCGTGCATCGGTCGGATCCGAGCTACGCGCGGATCGCGATCCAGGCCGACGACCACGAGACGCTCCAGGCGATCCTGGGAGACGTGGTCGAGCACGGCGCCTCGCCCGTGCATCCGGCGGATGCCAGGGTCGTGACCGCCGATATCGCCGGCGCGTTCCCGGAGGATTTCTACAGCACGACCAGCCAGCCGACGCAGGTCCGGATGCACGGCCGCTGGGTCAACGTCGCGGACCAGGAGATGGACTGCGGCATCGTCGTCGATCCCGCGACCGGCCGTTTGCGATGCATCCCGATGTGCCGGGTGGTGGTCGGGATGCCGATCGTCGTCGGCCACGCGGGAGTTCGCGTACTGCCGATCGAGCGATCGCGCGAGGTCAGTCTGTTCGGCTTCATGAGTTCGACCGTCTCGAGCGAGAAGCCGAAGGCCGTGAGCATCCGGGGGGTGGTCAACGCGATCCGGGCGACCCGCGAGGCCGGAAAGAAGGTCCTGATGGTCGGCGGCCCGGCGATCATCCACACCGGCTCGGCCGGTCACGTGGCGAGCCTGATCCGGGACGGTTGGATGCAGGTGCTCTTCGCGGGCAACGCGCTGGCGACCCACGACATCGAGCAGGCCCTGTACGGGACCAGCCTGGGTGTCTCGATGGCGCGTGGGGAGCAGATCGAGCACGGCCACGAGCATCACCTGCGTGCCATTAACACCATCCGACGCCAGGGGAGCATCGCCCGCGCGGTCGAGAGCGGCTTGCTGACCTCCGGGATCATGTTCGAATGCATCCGGTCGGGCGTCAACCTGGTGCTCGCCGGCTCGATCCGCGACGACGGCCCCCTCCCCGAGGTGATCACCGACACTCTCGTGGCCCAGGACCGGATGCGCGAAGCGATCCACGGCGTCGGATTCGCCCTCCTGATCGCGACGGCCTTGCACTCGATCGCGACCGGGAACCTGTTGCCGGCCGAGGTGAAGGTCGTCTGCGTCAACATCAACCCCGCCACGGTGACCAAGCTGGCCGACCGCGGCACGTTCCAGACCATCGGCATGGTGACCGACGTCGAGCCGTTCCTGCGATCCCTGGTCGCGGGGCTGTCGTCCGTACCGGAGTAGAATCAAGACCCTTTACCACGGAGGCACGGAGGCACGGAGAAGAAATTTCCGAGCAAGCCGGACGGAATGTTCTCAATTGATACTCTTCTCTGTATCTCCGAGCCTCCGTGGTGAGAAATTCGGGACTGAATCGATACGCCATGGACACCTCGAGCGCGCCGCGAATCCTGATGTGTCCGCCGGATTACTTCGGGATCGAGTATGAGATCAACCCCTGGATGAATGTCGGGGTCGGCAGCGACACCGAACGTTCGCGCCATCAGTGGTCGGCGCTCCATCGGGCCCTGGAGGAGCTGGGTGTCGCCGTGGAGCTGATCGACCCGGAACCCGGACTCCCGGACCTGGTCTTCACGGCCAACGCCGGGCTGATGTATCGGAACCTCTTCATCAGCTCGCGATTCCGCTTCGGCGTCCGGCAGGGAGAGTCCCGCCATTTCGAGGAGTGGGCGGCGCGAGGCGGATTCGAGGTCGTTCACATGCCGGAAGGCTGGAACTTCGAGGGCGCCGGCGACGCCCTGTTCTGCGGCGAAACGCTGTTCGCCGGCTATCGATTCCGGAGCGACGCGCGGGGCCACCAGTGGGTCGGCGAGCGGCTGGGAGTCGAGGTCCTGCCCATGGAGCTGGTCGATCCGCGGTTCTATCACCTCGATACCTGCTTCTGCCCGTTGGCGCCGGATCGGGCCCTCTATTACCCGGGCGCATTCGACGAATATGGACGCTCCGTCCTCCGCGATCGGATTCCGAACCTGATCGAGGTCGCCGCCGAAGAGGCCGTTTCCTTCAGTTGCAACGCCGTGGTGGTGGGCGAGACGGTCGTGCTGAATGAGGGGGCACCCAAGCTGGCCGCCACCCTCCGGGACGCCGGATTCGCGGTGCGACCGCTCGGCTTCTCCGAGTTCATCAAGTCGGGCGGCAGCGCCAAGTGCCTGACCCTTCGGATCGACGGCGAGGAAGCGGCGACCTGGAAGCGGGGCGAGTAGCGGGGCATATCCCCTCGGAAGATCGGATCAAGAACGAGGATCGTGATGATTGAGCTCTACATCGTGAGACATGGGATCGCCGTCGAACACGGGGCTCCGGGCATCCCCGACGATGATCGGCCGTTGACGCCCAAGGGCGAGAAACGGATGCGGCAGATCGCTCGGGGCCTGCGCCGGTTGGATCTGACGCTCGACCGGATCGTGACGAGCCCCCTGCCACGAGCCAGCGCGACCGCCGAGATCGTCGCCGAGGAGTTGCACGCCGAGGACATGCTGGAGACCGCGGACATCCTCCGGGCCGGCACCGACGCCGCGACGATCATGCAATGGCTCCGCGAACGGACCGAGGACCGCCTGATGATCGTCGGCCACAACCCGGCTTTATCCGACCTCATCACGCTGCTCGTCCTGGGCTCGGCGCCTTCGGGGCCGCAGGTCCACGACCTGAGGAAAGGAGGGATCGCCGCGCTCGAGCCAGCGATCGGGATTCGCGATCGCTATGAGCTGGTATGGGTGGCGACGCCGGGCCTCATCCGAAGATTGTCGGCCGGCAAAGGCAACTGACCGGGATCAAATCGCAAAGCTCGCTGGCAACGTACACGATCGATCGCCTCGGCCATCGGGGCGACGATCCCGATCGGACCTCTCCCTTCCGATTCTTCTGTTTGGTCTTCTTGGCGTCCTTGGCGTCCTTGGCGGTTCAATTCGGTAGGCCCTTCGCCGGACCAAGAGATCACGTGCGCCGGCCCCGCCTACCCCACCGTCGACCCCATCGCGGCCGCGGGGTGGCTGATCGGGCTGGTCTCGCACAGCTCGATGGCCATGTTCTGGAACTCGACCTGGCAGCGGATCAGCGGCTCGTTCGGCCCGGGCAGGGGGACGCGACGATAGGTCCCATCGGCCTGGAGCTCCCTGGCCTTGACGTTGTCCGCGAGCAGGACGCCCAGGATCCCGTCGACCAGCCGACGCTTGAGCTGGTGGTTCTCGATCGGGAACATGATCTCGACGCGGCGGCGGAAGTTGCGCGGCATCCAGTCGGCGGAGGAGAGGAAGATCTCGGGATCATCGCCGTTCTGGAAATAGGCGATCCGCGAATGCTCGAGATACTTGTCGATGATGCTGATCACGTGGATCTTGTCGGATACTCCCGGGATGCCCGGGCGCAGGCAGCAAATCCCGCGGATGATCAGGTCGATCCGCACCCCGGCCTGCGAGGCCAGGTAGAGTCTCTCGATGATCATCGGATCGACCAGTGAATTCATCTTGGCGATGATCCGCGCGGGGAGTCCCGCCTCGGCATTCATCCGCTCGCGATCGATCAGCGCCGCCAGCCGGTTGGCCAGGTGCTTGGGCGCCACGTTCAGCTTGTTCCACCGGTTCCCTTGCGAGTATCCCGTCAGGAGGTTGAAAAGCGAGCTGGCATCTTCGCCGAACTCGGGCCGGCATGTGAAGAAGCTCAGGTCGGTGTACTGGCGGCCGGTCGTCGGGTTGTAGTTCCCCGTGCCCAGGTGGACGTAGCGCTGGATCCCGTCGTGCTCGCGTCGCACGACCAGGGCCGCCTTGCAGTGGGTCTTGAGGCCGACGATCCCGTAGACGACGTGGACGCCCGCCTTCTGGAGCATCCGGGCCTTATCGATGTTGTTCTCCTCGTCGAGCCGGGCCTGGAGCTCGACCAGGGCGGTCACCTGCTTGCCGATCTCGGCGGCGCGTGCCAGCGCCGTGATGATCGGATTGGCATCCGCGGTCCGGTAGAGCGTCATCTTGATCGCCAGCACCTGCGGGTCTTCCGAGGCCTGCTCGATGAACTGCACGACCGAGCCGAACGACTCGTAGGGATGGTGGACCAGGATATCCTGGTCGCGGATGGCGGCGAAGACGTTCTTGCGGTTGGCGAGGACGGCGGGCATCTGCGGCTCGAACGGGGGCTCCCTCAGGTCGCGGAATCCTTCGAGCTTCCACAAGGCCGCCAGCACAGTCAGGTCGACCGGCCCCGGCACCTTGTAGACGTCGCGCTCCTCCAGCTCCAGTGCCGAGGCCGAGAGCAACTGCGCGAGCAGGATGTCGTCGGCCCGGTCGGAGATCTCCAGGCGGACCGCGGCGCCCCACTTCCGCTGGCGGAGCGTCTCTTCGATCGTGGAGAGCAGGCTGCTTCGGACTTCATTCTCCTGGATCGAGAGGTCGCTGTTCCGCGTGACGCGGAAGGCCGCCCGCTCGGTGGTCCGGTAGCCGCCGAAGAGCACGTCCAGCCGCGGCCCGATGACGTCCTCCAGCAGGACGAGCCGCCGCACCCCGTCGGGCTCCTCGGGCAGGGCCACGAGCCGGTTGATCACCGACGGGACCTGGAGCACGGCATATCGCGGTCGGGCTTGCGGCTTCTCGGACTCGATCCGCAGCAGGATGTTCAGGCTCTTGTTGTGGACGTGCGGGAACGGGTGTGCCGGGTCGATGGCCAGCGGCGTCAGGACCGGGTAGACCTGGGTGTCGAAATACTTGTCCAGATACGCGTTCTGGGTCTCCGTCAGCTCCTTGGGCGAGCAGAGTCGGATCCCGTGCTTGAGCAACTGCGGGCGGACCTCGGTGTACCAGACCTCGTACATCCGGCCGACGAAGTCGTGGGCACGTCGGGAGATCTCGATGAGCTGCGCCAGAGAGCCCATCCCATCGGGGGGCACATCCTGCGGCTCGAGATTCTCGTAGAGCTGAGCCTGGAGGCCGGCGACGCGGACCTCGAAGAACTCGTCGAGGTTCGAGGCGCAGATCGCCAGGAACCGGAGCCGCTCGAGCAGCGGATTCGACGGGTCCCGCGCCTCTTCCAGCACCCGCTCGTTGAAATCCAGCCAGCTCAGCTCGCGGTTGATGAACCAGCCCGGCTCCGCCGCGCCCGGCACGGTTGCCGTCGCGGTGACCTGTCCATTCACTTGCGAATTAGACATGACCCACACACTTCACCGCGGTCTCGCGCCGCGCCGATCGCCGACGCGTCGAGGACCCGAAATGATGGGAGATCCCATCACCGATCAGGATCGGCCGGTGATCCGGGTGCGACGTGCGGGTCGGACGAGCTGCCGGAGGATCCGCGCATTGCGGACGTCGAGATCCTCCCCATCTTCGGTCCCCTTGGGCGTCTCCAGGATCATCGGCAAATCGCGGAACCGCGGATCGTTCACTAGGTGTCGAAACGGCTCTAATCCCATGCGACCGGCCCCTATCCCCGCGTGGCGATCGACGCGGCTGCCGCGGTCTCGACAACTGTCATTCAGGTGCCAGACTCGGACTCGATCGAGGCCGACGGACCGGTCCAGCCGGTCGATCGTTTCATCGTACTCCTCGGCCGTACCCAAGGGATAGCCCGCGGCGAAAATATGGCAGGTGTCGACGCAAACACCGAGCCGCTCCGGGCGGCCGGCGCGGTCGAAGATCGCCCCGAGGTGTTCGAATCGATGGCCCAGGCAAGTCCCTTGCCCGGCGGTCGTCTCGAGGTCGATCAGGACGTCCAGGCCCTCGGTCCGAGCATGGACCTCATCCAGGGCGCCCGCGATCCGCCACAGCCCCGCCTCCTCTCCCTCTCCCATGTGCGCGCCCGGGTGGAGGACCAGATCGGTGATACCCAGCCATTGGCAGCGCTCGATCTCCACGACCAGCGCATCGATCGACTTCCGCCGGAGGGCGTCATCCGGGCTGGCCAGGTTGATCAGGTAAGACGTGTGGGCGACCGGGCTACTGATGCCGGTCTGGCCGAGCGCCGAGCGAAATGCCTCGGCGTGCTCATCCGACAACGGTGGCGCGTTCCATCGATTGTTATTCTTGGTAAAAAGCTGGACGGTTTCGAAGCGGACCGCATGCGCCGACCAGATGGCGCGGTCACATCCCCCGGCGATGGACATGTGGGCCCCGAATCTCCGGGAGCCCGACGCCTTGCCTCTCCGAACCTGAACGGCGGGATTCATCGGACTGTCTGCTCCCGGGCGGATGATTTCTCAGGAAATCCGTCACTTGCGGACGGCCATGATTCGATCCTACAATAAGAGAATTACTCGCCAACCCAAGGAAGAGGCCGGGGATTCCACTATGATGGGATTGCTGATCGGGGCCGGCATCTTGCCTGTCTGCGCACTGGCTCTCTGGATGATCATCCGACGTCCGGTGCGTCAAATCGTCGAGGACGTGAAAGTCGACCACGCCCGCGAGCTTTTCCATCAACAACGCGAATGGCTGGAGGCCCGGTTCATCTCGGCGCTGAGCCACTCGGATCCATCCGAACGGCACAAGTGGGATTCGGCGAACTGGCATGACGAGGTGATCTGGGCCCGCGATCGCCAGACCCGTCACCTCCTCGCCCTGGTCTGCGTCCAGTTCGAGCCCGCAGCTTTCGACCTGCTCCAGATCCCGAAGCATGCCACGGCCCTCTTCGAGTTCCGAAGAGGGCGCTGGCACGTCGAGGGGAAACGCCTCGACGAGATTCGCCCCGACCAGGCCGTCGGCCGCAACCAGCGCTACGAGGCCGTGACCATCACGACTCCCCATCCCCGCCGCGTCGGTTGAAGCCCTCCGACCGGACGGCGGTCGAACCCGGGATCGATCGGGTTCGATCGCGCAGGAGCCCACGATCCGGCGATTTGGCCTGCCCCCGTCGGCGCGATTCTCACTCCATGACCTGCGCATGCGCGACACTCCGCAGCTTGATATATTCCTCCAGGTCGAATTCATCCTGTATGCAATAGTCCAGCAATGGCCGCTCGCGCCGCTCAACCTCCACGCAGACGGCGGCCAGCTTATGGGCGACCTGATGCGGGATCAAGCAGACGCCATGCTTGTCGGCGTGAATGAGGTCGCCGGAATGGATCTCGACTCCGCCGATGGTGACCGGCTTCTCGAAGTCCACGAGCCGGACGTAGGCGTGGCTGACACAGGGATTCAAGCCGAAGAGCTGGAACCCCAGGCCTTTGACCTCATCGAGGTCGCGAGGGCAGCCGCTGGTGATGTGCCCCACGCAGCCGAGCCTTTGATGGATCGTCGCGGTGACCTCGCCGAACTGAGCACCTAGACCCGGCGGATTGTCGAGATCCTGTCCGACCGCGATTTTCACACTCGGTTGGGCGTCCACATAGCGGAAATAGTCGCCCAGCAGGTCGAGGCTCGGCTCGCCCGCCTCGGGCGGGGCTGCCTTCGTCTTCGAAGTCACCGCATATCCGACGATCGCTCCGAGATCCGGCAGCAGGCATCGGATCGTGTGGGGCAGGAATCCAGTATGACGCGGCCGGACGTCGAACAGCTCGATGGCATTCGAGATCGTCGGCGTATTGAAACGCCTCAGGGCCCTCAACTCCGACGGACTCAAGATCGATTCCGATTCCGACATCGCTCGTTGCTCCGCTTGGCTCAGCTTCTCACATCCGAGCAGGAATGGGCCGCTCGATTCCTAGATTCACCGGCATGCTTCCTCTGGTGTGTACCCTAGCTCACCAGACTCAGCGACGGCCTCGGTTCAACACCGAGAATAACATACCATTCGGCGAAATGGAGGCGGGATTCATGTTCCTGACCGCCAGCAAGTCGGGCCCGGGGAAAGAGTGACTTGGCCAGGCCGCGGCGAAACGCTAGGCTGGGGACATTCCGGTATGCGCTCGTTCCGAGCCTTGTCCGCCCGGAAAAGCCCCGTCTATCGATCGTTGGGAAGAGATCTCATGGCCGACTCGAACGATAATCCGTCCCCCAAGTCTTCAACAACTCTCGCAGGAGCCAGGTCAGCCCAGGCCTCCGGCCATCTCGATACGGACGAGGCGATCGATAACGCCCTCGCCGCGGAGACCCGCCGGACGTCCGGCGAGCCCCGGACCGCGGACGTCCCGCTCAAGCGGCAATGGGACGCCGATCTGGAGGCGGAACTCGAGTCGGTACTGAGCGGCTTCGACCCGAAGAGTTTCGAGGTGGCCGCGCCCCCCGGAAACCTCGCTCGGAGCGAGTCCCGTCCCCCCAATCCGAACGCGGCCAGGAAGGGACCCCGGGCCCCCGGACCGGCAAGGTCATCAGCATCCGCGGCAAGACGATCTTCGTGGACATGGGCGGTAAGAGCGAAGGAGTCCTCTCCGTCAACCAGTTCGAGGGCAAGGAACTCCCTCAGCCAGGCTCGACCATCGAGTGCGTGATCGATCGCTTCGACCATGAGGAGGGGCTTCTCCTCCTCAACCTCAAGGGTGCGGCGATCGAGGCCGACTGGACCAACCTCAGGAAGGGCGTGGTGGTCGAGGCCCGCGTCACCAAGGTCATCAAGGGGGGCGTCGAAGTCAACGTCAACGGCATCCGCGGCTTCATGCCGATCAGCCAGATCGACCTGTCGCGGGTCGAGGACGCCGCGTCTTACGTCAACCAGAAGTTCAAGGCGATCGTGACCGAGGCCAATCCTCGCGAGAAGAACCTCGTCGTCTCGCGCCGCGAGCTGCTGGAGCAGGAGCGTGCCGAGCAGCGCGAGCGCACCTGGGCCACGCTCGAGGAAGGCCAGGTCCGTGAGGGCGTCGTCCGTTCGGTCAAGGACTTCGGCGCATTCGTCAACCTCGGCGGCGTTGACGGCCTGCTCCCCATCGGCGAGATGAGCTGGTCGCGGCTCGCCAAGATCGGCGAGCTGGTCAAGATCGGCGATAAGGTCACGGTCAAGGTGCTCAAGATCGACCAGACGGCCCGCAAGCTAACCCTCGGCCTGAAGCAGCTCACGCCCAGCCCCTGGGAGACCGTGTCCGAGAAGTATCCGCGCGGCACGATGGTCAAGGGGAAGGTCACCCGGCTCATGGACTTCGGCGCGTTCGTCGAGCTCGAGCCCGGCGTCGAGGGACTGATCCACATCTCGGAGCTGTCGCCCACCCGGGTGCGACGCGTCGCCGACCTGGTGAAGCCGGAGCAAGAAGTCGAGGTCCGCATCCTCAAGGTCGAGCCCGAGGTCAAGAAGATCGCCCTGTCGCTCCTGCCCGACCCCAGGAAGGCCCAGGCCGCGGCGGACGAGACTGAAGGCGAAGACGAAGAGGATGAGACCCCTCCGACACCGAAGCCCGAGCGCAAGATCCCCCTCAAGGGCGGGCTCGGCGATCGCGATCGGAAGAATTGACTTTCCAGAGATCGGATGATCACTCATGTCAACGACGATGGAAGATGAGGCGAATGCGCGGACTGGCGGACTTGCAGAGATACGCCTGACACCGACATCTGTCTGCGGGGCGTGATTGCCGGTGAGGATTGGACTGCATAATCCTGGGAATCCTGTAGCGAGAGGCCATATCCCCGCTTCTCATCGATCTGACGACCTGGCAGATACGCCCGCTCAGGCGTAAGAAAAGACGGCCAGTCGGGGAGTCTAAGCAATGGTTAAGCCGCAACCGCCCTGTTCGTAAGGCTTTACAGCCAGTGACCATTCGACAGGAGGCTGCTCGAGGCGTTGTGGACGGGAACTCGCTCCCCCGGTCTGAGTCAGCGACAGAGCCGGCGATCTCACCCCGCCGTCGGCCGCCGTGGAAGAAGTTCAGCATCGGTGGCAGTCGCGGCCTAACGGGGAGTTCAGCGGCCCGTCGTTAGTTAACGGGTGACGAGCGAACGGACTCCCGCGGGTCGCCGGGTGGTTGCGGCCTAATCGGCGGACCGTTGCAAAGGCCACTGCGGCGGCTAGCGTGAGCCATAGGCGTTTACTGGGCCGGCCTCTGAACTCCCCGTTAGCCGGCTCCGGTCCCAACGGTTCGCTACGTGTCGGTCCTGAGTGCGAAAAGATGCGACAATTCGGTGCTTGGACGGCTTGTGGAGAACCGCTGCACCCAGCGTGTTGTCTGGTCTGCCACGACAGGGAGACTAACGGAGCCTAAAGCCATGCTTGAACTTCCCCCATTCAAACGTGGGGATCTCTTTTGTCTTGGCTTTGACCGGGTAGCTCGGGACGAACCCATTGCTTGCATCGGCTTGAATGGAGGGCCGTACGACTTCGGCGACTACGCACTCGGCTATTTCGAGGCCGCTGAGCGATTGTTACGAAGTATTCAGGAGGACCGCTGGGGCTTGAACCTTATGATTTACCCCTTATGCTTTCTGTATCGCCAGGGAATTGAACTTGGAATCAAGCATTTACTTATGTATACCGCGCCTTTGTTCGGCGAAGAGTGCACGCCGGAAATGAGCCATAGCCTCACACAGAATTGGGGGCAACTTCGAGCCTACCTAGTCCGGCAGCGTTGCCAGTATACCGACGAGCCGCTAATTAGCGAGACCACGCTCTGCTGGATGGATGATGTCATCGCGGATTTTGTTTCTACTGATCTGAAGAGTTTCGTCTTTCGCTACCCGGTGGACAAGAATCATAAACCGTACCTTCAAGACAAGGAGCACGTAAACATCACGCAGTTTGCCAAATTCATGGGGCCCCTCAGCCAATGGTTTCATGATATGATATTGGTGACGGCGCGTGTTCTATGACATATCTCTCGAGCAACTCGGTGTGGCAGGTGACAAGAGAGCGATCGATGATGCCCTTGACACGGCTCAAGACTTGCTGGCGAAAGGCACATCGCTGGAGAACCTGGATTCACAGTGGCTGAGGTATGAGTCGGACAGCTTCTTCAACGACATACTATCCGGTCGTGAAGCCGAAGGGAAGGGTGTTCTCTTATGTATCGGGATTAGAGATCGACACGTTGCCACGGACGCTCCGACAGAATCAGGCGATCGTACACCAGCCCGGATCGCTCGGCTTACTCTACAACTTCATCGAGAACGCCTTGGCGATTCAGACGGTGGCCCGATCACGGAAGATGGACGAGCAGCCGTTGGTCGACCGCACAAGCTCGTAGAATTGATGGCAGAAAGCCGGCTGCTGGAAATGGAGGTTATGTCCGTCATGTTCGGTCACTTGCACTCCCCGGATCAGCGTCAGCGGATGGAAACCCACATCCGCGAGTTGAAGACGGCTGACCACCGAGGGCCACGCCGTAGAACCATAAAGGAATAGAGTCCGCGAAGCCGGACCCCGATCCAAGTTCAAAGCCCGAAAACGAAGGAACAAAAAACGGGGACACAGCGAATATCGACATCTGTCAGAGCCTAGCCCGACGTGGCAGCGGCTCCAGCTCGGCGGGCCGCTGAGCTTTCGTCAGGCGTCGGAGTCGGCTTGAACCTCCTCCCGCTCTAGGATACGATCGATCACGTGAAGCTGCCGAACTCCGATCGGGCAGAGGTCGATCTTCGTAAGCTCAGCGAATATTGCCTGTCTTCTAACATCCGGTCGGCAAGCATAAGCGTTGCTGTGTTTCAGACCGCCTTGGGCCTGAATGCCGCTGATGCACCGATACTTCAACAGAGGCTCCTCCGGCGGCGGTTCAACGGGAGGTCGGTCATCGACCGGCTATGAGTTCGGCGATCGGTACTGCCTCGAGTTCGATTGCCACTGCGGCCGGTCGAGCGATGGTACGGTCGGCTGGATCATCCGGACCGGTGAGGACTTCCCGCGATTGACGACGTTTTCGTACTCCCGAGGTGAGACATCCATGATAACGCACATCGAACTCTCGAACGGTAGCGGTGCTGGAGGACATGCCCGCTCTAGGGCTGACATCCGGAGAGGTCGGGGCCGTGGTTGAGATCCTCGGTGATGGCGAGGCGTTCGAGGTCGAGTTCTGCGACAACTCCGGCCAGACCTATGGGATACATACGTTGCGGGCCAAGCCAGATCATCGCCTTGCATACTCGTGGGCAAGCACTCCGGCTGCAAGTGGAGGCTGCCTGACGAGGCATTGCAGCGGACCCGCTGCGCGGGCCTCTGAATTTGGGCGTTAAGAGGTAGAGACGCAAACCCAATGGACCGTCCACCGACGCATCGAACGGGGCTTTTCATCCTCTCGTTCCAACTTGAGGGCCTCTGCACGACGCTCCGCCAAGTCGTCCCGTCCGGCTTACCACTTGGCCCGGAGACGATCGCAATGGCCCAGCGGCTCAAGGTCACATTTGATAGCATCGCCTCCGGTCCGTCCGTCGAGGGCCTACCCGATATCGACGAGACGACCGCTCCGGTGGATGTGCTCATGCTCATCGAGGTCCTTCGATCAACGCTGTTGGCGTTCCTATCACACGAAGAGATTGAGGAACGGCGGTCGGTTTTCGGTTTCGCACCACCGGACCACGCCTGATCTCGTCCGGCAGTAGGTGAGAGCCGGATTGTGGCTCCCGTCCGGGCGATGTAACCTGAATGGATGGGCCAGTCGATTCAAGAGGTCAATCCCGGCGAGTCGCGGCTACCGCCTAGTCGGGCCAGCGGGGCCGACCCGTGGAAGCTCCACCAGCAGATCCGACAGTTCGGATCGTCGAGGAGCGGGATGCCCCCGATCCTCGTGTACGAGGATCCGGATGGGATCATGGAGATTTCCGACGGGGTCACCCGTGCCTCCCGGGTCGCCAAGTTGGCACCCGGCCAGACGGTCCCGGTCGTGGTCATCGGGCAGTATCGACGGAGCCGAGCCGGCTCCCCTTGTGTAAAGGATCGGTTATGAGCGAGATCGACACCCGGGTGGATTTATTCGCCGCCCTCCAGGATTTGTCCGAGGTTATCCCTGAGATGCGATCCGGCCAGCTCATGGCCGCGATCGGGGAGCTGTGCACCGATCTCCACGGACGCGGCCTGTGGGACGCAGACGATCAGGAGCTGCTCGAGGCCGTATGGCTGTTCCGCCGCAACTATGAGGCTGCTCTCACTCCGAGACGGGAGCATGCCTAACCTGAGGTTGGAGTCGCGAAGTCGGACCTCTAATTCTTTATGGTCTATCAGATACTGGGATCTCAGACCCAATTCCGACCAACCGGTTTTCGCCGGATGCTTGGTCGTAGATCCTTGCCGAACCGACTCCTTCTTGCCGAGAACGATGGCGACACACCCGGCCGCGCCATCAATACAACGCCGTCTCCTCGGCGCATCCCAGCATCAGGTTGAGGTTCTGGACGGCGACGCCCGCCGCCCCCTTGATGAGGTTGTCGAGGCAGGACAGGACAGGATCCGGCCCCGGACGACGCGGACCGTGATGTCGCAGAAATTCGTGAAGGCCGAGTCCTTGGTCGCGGGCAGGTGGCCGACGACGCGGACGAAGGGGCTGTCGCGTAGAACGAGCGGTAGAGCTCCATCAGGTCGTGCTCGACGGCCGTGCCCTTGGGGTGCGCATAGATCGTGGCGAGGATGCCGCGGTCCATCGGCACCAGGTGCGGGGTGAAGATCACCTCGACCGGCTCGCCCTGCCGCCGAGCCGACGTCGGTCAGCACCTGGTCGATCTCGGGCGTGTGGCGATGCCGGCCGACGCTGTAGGCCGAGAGGCTCTCGTTGCACTCGGGGAAGTGGTAGGTCGGCTTCGGCGACCGCCCCGCCCCCGAGACCCCGCTCTTGGCGTCGATGATGATGCCCGGTCCGCTCGATCAGGTCTTCGGCGATCAAGCGGCGCCAGCGCCAGGATGCTCGCCGAGGTGTAGCAGCCCGGGTTGGCGATCAGGTCGGCCGGCGGGAATCCGTTCGCGGAACAGCTCCGGCAGCCCGTAGACGGCCGCGCGCAGGCCTTCGGGGTCGGTGTGCGGCGTGGCCGTACCAGTCGGCGTAGACCTGGGCGTCGGTCAGTCGATAGTCGGCGCTCAGGTCGATGACGCGGACGCCCATGCTGGCGGAGGCCGGGACGACGGCCATGCTCGCCGTGTGCGGCAGCGCCGAGGAAGGCGAACGACGCACGCTCGGCGATCCGGTCGGCGTCGAACGGCTCGCAATTCAGGTCGATCCGCCGCGCCAGGCTCGGATGCAGCGCGTCGAGCCGCGGCGCCTCGTCCTGCCGCGACGTCGCGGCCGTGATCCGGACCTGCGGATGATTCAGCAGGATCCGGATCAGTTCCCGCGCCGCGTATCCCGACGCCCCCACGATCGCAACGCCGGTCGTCGTCATCGCATCAGGTCCCCATCTCAGTCCACTCGCCGTTTCCGAAATCTCCCGACCAACGCTCGCAGCCCGATCGAGAGCGAGCACACCAGCCACGACGCCCACGAGATCATCGAGACCGCCGCGCCCTCCATGACGTCTCGCGAATCGTACTCCAGATGCAGCATCCAGTTCCCCGGCTCGATGATCCTGACACGCTGCCAACCGCCCGGTTCGCCCGCCTTGCGGAAGGCCGGCAGGATCGCCGGATCGTACTCGCCCTGCCCCTCCATGCCCCTCCAGCGCGCCTTCCACTGCGGGTCGTGGAGTTGCGACACGATG
Source organism: uncultured Planctomycetota bacterium (assembly GCA_963743925.1). Taxonomy (GTDB): domain Bacteria; phylum Planctomycetota; class Planctomycetia; order Isosphaerales; family Isosphaeraceae; genus CAVZRC01. The sequence continues at coordinate 449,411 of CAVURY010000002.1, forward strand.
ACCCAGCCAGGCTCCCGCACGGGCACGATGATGGTCTTTTCCTCCGGTCGATGCGAATCGGCCGCGAGCGGCTCGGCCCGATCGAACAGGGGAAGGATCTCCTCGAGCTTGCCCGACCACTCATCCAGGATCGTGTCATCCTGATCCTCGTCCCAGGGAAGGAACCATGCGCGGACCGCGGGATCCGGCGACCGCCAGACCGAGAACTTCCGGACCCAATCTCCCTGTTCGTCGGCCCATGAAGACCCGTAGAGCCAGCGGGCCAGGGCCGGATCCTCGATCGTCTCGTCGGTGTGCTCGGACCTCCTCAGGACGTGATTCAGCCGGTTTTCCACGGGCGAGAAGATCCTCAGGCCGGTCCCCGTCGCTCGCAACGCCGACTTGACCATGGGCTCGAAATGGGGCCGCTCATCGGCTCCATCGCGGCGCACGTCAATCCCTCGACGGCCGGCAAGTTCAGGGTCCGATAGTAGTAGATCGGCGCCATCCCCACCAACATCGGCATGTTCCTCAGCGGATCGGCGATCCGGGTACCGTGGGGTTCCCGCGAGAGACGGGCCAGCAACGGGCTCTGGCTCGTGAGTGGCCCCAGCGGAGCCACATCGATCAGCCGATGCTGACCGAGAATCCAGAGGTCCACGATCGCGACGGCAACGAGCGCGTAACGTCCTCCCGTGGCGTGGCCCTTCATGCCCATCCCGGCGACGATCCAGAGCACGACCAGCAGCGCGGCGGTCTCCCACAATTCCTTGAGGTAGATCCACCCGCGTTGATCCGCGAAGATCTTGTCCGCCACCGACTTCTGCAGGACGACCGCGAGGGGCAAACCTCGAGGGACGTGAGGATCCACGGGCTGCCGGGCGCCTGCCATCACCTCCTGGAACGAGGGATCCTTCGTCAGGAAGCTCGGATCATCGGCCCAGGGCATGATCCGAAATGCCCGATCAAACCAGCGGACGACGCCCGGCCATCGCGGCTTCGCGGTGCCGGCTGATCTGGCGACGTTAGCCGAGGGCATCGTACTCTGCACGGCCAGTTCGATCAGACCGAGTACCGCCGCGATCCAGACCACAGCCAGCCCGATGAACCAGCGGAGCGAGCGCTCGGGCCGCGTCCATTCCGGCCAGCGGTCGAACCCTTTCCCGGCGAGGATCGCCAGCACAAGTGCGTTCGCCAGGCTCCAGCGCGCCGGGGCCCGGAAGAACGAAAAGCCCGGCAGATGGATCAAGGCTCGAAACCCCGGTGCATAGGGGCCGAATCCCAGGATCAGGGTGACCAACGCGAGGATCGTCAGCAAGCGGACGGTCGGATCCCGGCGAAACTCGCGCACCGATCGCCATGAAGGCCAGGCAAAGCGGGACCAACCCGATGTAGGTGAGGCTCTCCTCCGGCATGGCGTGAAAGGGGTCCCAGACGACCGACCGCCAGTTGTGCGAACGGTGGAAGAGTCCCGGCGCGACATAATTGACCAGATGGAAGGGCGTGACCGCAAAACCGGAGAGGTATTCGAAGTCCCGGCGGTCGCCCGAGAGTTCCGCGAGCCGGGCCGTCGGCCAGAGCTGGATCGCCGCCAGGGGGAAGATCGCGGCCACGGCCAGGACGACCATCCCGCCCTTCCAAGCACCGGATCGGGGCCGATCCCCTGCCCTGCACCTCGAATCCGGGCGGCCAGCACCCTTCCCCATCGCCCAGGATCGTCCAGAGAACCATCAAGCCGATGACGACCTGCGTCTTGAACGCGAGCTGGAAATGGCCCGGGAGAATCTGGAGGACGAGTACCAGGCTCAGCAGGAGCGGCGCGAACCGGATGGTCCCGTGCCCGGCGCGAGGACACCAGGCCAGGCCCCACGCCCAGGGCATCCAGAGCCGGTCGTGTAGCCCCACTGGTGGGCCAGGTGGATGAGGAAGAACCCACACGTCGACCAGGAAAACGCCGCCAGGGCCGACCCCACCCTGGAGATACCCATCCTCCGGGCTGCCCAGAAATGCCCAGCCCTCCCCACAGCGTGTGGAAAACCAGGCTGACAACATAGGCCGTCTCGGTGCGAAGTGGCCGTACAGCACGATATGGGGCGGGTAGAAGACGCCCATCTGGCTTTCCGCCAGCCCGGGAAAGCCGTAGCCCCACAGGTCGTTCCAGACGGGAATCTGCCCGTCGCGAAGCGAGTCGCCGAAAAACCCATCAGCCCGAGGAAAAACTGGGTGACATCCCCGCCCACCGGCATCTTCCGCCGATCCCGATCGGCCAGAGCCATGCCAGCAAGCATGCCAGGACAGTCAGAAACGCGCCAGCCCCAGGCGATTCCTCCACCACTCCGAATCGAGGAATTCCTCGTCATGATCCTCTCCCGGCCGGCCCGAATCCTCTAACCTCCCCGATCGCGATGCAAATTCTACAGCCCCGCGAGCATCGGATCGTCCAGATCGGGCGATTGAGGTAATTCTTTCAAAATCCGATTCGATTTTACAGGGAAGGGCGGGCATCGACAGACTCCGCCAGCCGGCAAAGACCGCCCAGATCCCGCAGGACCGCATTCCGGAAAGGATTCAAGGGAGATCGGCGCAAACCGACGTACTTGGCACGGAAGCTGCTTTCATGTCGGTCGAGATCGCGAGAAACTTGATTGAGAGTCCGAACTGTGACCCTCGATCACGGGAATCGACTCATGGAGGAGTGGACCATGTTAGTTCTGAGCAGGAAGCTCGGCCAGAGTTTTCAGAGTGGGCCCGATGTCTCGGTGACGATCGTCAAGATCGACCGCAACTCGATTCGATCGGGATCGACGCGCCCGATGACGTGTCGGTCCAGCGCGAAGAGATCGTTTTCGAGATGCCCGTGACACGGACGCATACCTCCAAAGCCGGGGCCGCCTGAGCGATTCTCGGAGACCCGCCTTGCGGCCCGGTTGGACTCAACGGTGGATCGATTATGCTCGCATCGGCCTGTGATTTTCTGGGAAATCTCGCCGAGCAACGAGACGCCTCGATCGCTGGGCGGGGCGGGTTCTTGCCCCGGCAACCGGGTTGGCGCGGCGACGATGCGGGTGGTGATCGCCCCGGACAAATTCAAGGGGAGCCTGACGGCGCAGAGGCTGCGGAGGCAATGGCGCGCGGCGTGGCCCGGCGTGCCCGGCGCATCGATCGACCAGGTACCGATGGCCGACGGCGGCGAAGGAACCTCGAGGCCCTGGTCGCGGCCACCGGCGGCTCATACCACGAGGCCACGGGTGACGGGCCGCTGGGCGAGCCGGTCGTTGCGATTCGGCCTGCTCGGCGACGGCCAGACCGCCGTGATCGAGATGGCCGCGGCCTCGGGACTGGTCCTCGTGCCGTCCGAACAGCGCAACCCCATGATCGCAACCACGCGGGGCACCGGCGAGTTGCTCCTGGCGGCGATCGCCGCGGAGCGGGCGTGTGATCGTCGGCATCGGCGGCAGTGCCACCAACGACGGCGGCGCCGGGCTGGGCCAGGCCCTCGGCTTTCGCCTGCTCGACGCCGACGGACGCGATCTCGAGCCCGGCGGCGGCAGCCTGGGCCGCCTGGCGCGCATCGATCCTCCGCCGCGCACGCTCGAGGGCGTCGAGGTCGCGGTCGCCTGGACGTCACCAATCCGCTGTGCGGACCGCAGGAGCGTCCGCATATCTACGGCCCCGAGAAGGGGGCGACGCCGCAAATGATCGCGAACTTGACGCCAATCTAGCCCACTTCGCGGCAATTGTCCCCGCGATCTCGGCGTCTCGATCTCCTTGATTCGCCGGCGCGGGCGCGGCCGGCGGACTGGGGGCCGGGCTGGTGGCGTTTGCCGGCGGTACGCTCCAGCCCGGCATCGAGCTGGTCGTCGAGGCGGTCAGGCTGGCGATCGGCTCGCGCACGCCGACCTCTGCCTGAACGGCGAAGGGGCAATGGACGCCCAGAGCGCCTTCGGCAAGACTGCCGTCGGGGTCGCCGAGCACGCACGTTCGCTGGACTGCCCGGTACTGGTGCTTGCCGGCTCCATCGGACCAGGGGCCGAGAGGGTGCTCCAGCACGGCGTCGACGCCGATTTCTCGATCTGCACCGGACCATCGGCCTCGAGAGGCCATCGCCCGCGCCCGCCGCGGCTGGAACATCCACCGAGCAGGCCGTCAGAGCATTCTGGCCGGGCACCGTCGACAACGCGCGTGAGACTGCAATCCCTCAGCACACTGACGAGCCGAAAGACACATTGTACCATCTAGCCCCCAGAACTCGGCGAGTTCGCCCTGATCGACTGGATTCGGGGCGGCGATAGGCGCGGCCGGGGCACCTGGACAAAGCTGGGGATCGGCGACGATTTCGCCATCTTGCACCGGGGCGGGGCCCGATCTCCTTGTCACAACCGACATGCTGATGGACGGCCGCCATTTCCGGCTGTAGAGGACGGCCCCGGGCGGTCGGCTACAAGGCGCTGGCGGTAAACCTTTCCGACATCGCGGCGATGGCCGGGATTCCCCGGGCGGCCGTGGTGGCTGTCGCCTTGCCGCGGGGAGCGCGTCGCGTTGGCCCAGGAGCTTCATGCCGGCCTGGCAACAGTGAGCCGATCGTTCGGCGTTGATCTCGTGGGTGGGCGACACCAATGCCTGGCATGGCCCCCTGGTGGTGGCGTCACGTCCTCGGCGAGGTCGCCGCCCGGGGCCGTCCCGTGGCCTGCTCGGCCCGGCCGGGCGACGCGATCCTCGTCACGCCCGCTGGGCGGGAGCCTCTTTCCGGGCGTATTTGAAGCCGCCGCCGCGGATCAAGGAGGCCCTGCGCCAACCATGAAGCGTCCCCAATCCATGCCTATCGACCTCTCCGATGGCCTCGCTTCCGACCTCGGCCATGTCTGGCTCGAGAGCGGCGGCCTGGGCGCGACGCTCGACGCTCGGCGATCCCGATCCATCCGGACGCCCTGTACGCGAGCCTCGACGATGGCCGCCGCCGCCCTCGACCACGCCCTCCACGATGGCGAGGACTTCGAGCTTCGCCTGACGTCGAAGCCGAGGACGCGGAACGGCTCACCCCCACTCTGCCCTCCCCTGCCCGGCTCCATCGCGTGGGCGAGGTCACCGACGCTCCCGGTTTGAGTCTACGCACCGCCGAGGGGACCCGCCCGATCCAACCGCGTGGGTTCGATCACTTCCGCTCCGGTCGAATGAGGGCCCTCGCATGGAGATCGACCGATTCCCCGACTCCCTGAGCATCCAGCTCGCCTCCGAGGACGACACCAATCGGCTGGGTATGGCCCTCGCGGAGTTGCTCGAGCCGGGAATCGTGATCGGGCTGGTCGGGCCATCTCGGTGCGGGCAAGACCCGGCTGGTCCGGGCGATTGCCGAGGCCCTCGGGGTCGATCCGGAGGCGATCTCCAGCCCCACCTTCGTCCTGATCCAGGAGTACGACGGACGATTTCCCATCTATCACTTCGACACCTATCGCCTGCCGACGCCGCGACGCCTTCGAGGACCTGGGCCTGGCCGACTACTGGCAGAGCGGCGTCTGCCTGGTGGAATGGGCCGATCGGGTCCGGGATCTCCTGCCGGAGGACTGCTGGACCATCACTCTCGTCGCGACCGGCCCGACGACTCGCTCGGTGCGGATCGAGGTGCCATCCTCCGCCCGATCGGTCCTCGACCGGCTCGCCGAACGTCTGACCTGATTCCTTCAAGTCAGCTTGACCCATCGCAAGATGCACTCCTATGGTCCACTCCAGCCGAGTCGCACCAGTTCGTCCAGGAATGGGGCCATTTCGCTCTCATAATGTCGCCATTTCGCGACCGACGTCTTGTAAATCGGCTCGCGGACCTGCGACAGGCTCGCCGTGCGGACTTGCCGCTTCGTCTCATGGAATCTCAAGCAGTTCGGTTCCCATTCCAGGCCGACGTATTCGATCAATCGTCGAGCTTGCCCCTCGGTGTCTTCGATGACCGACTCGTAAGGGAAGTCCAGCCACTCGATGCACGGGAGGCTCTTCCAGTGCTCGACGACGCGAAGGTAATCGGCGAATCGCCGGGCGATCTGGACCCAGTCATTGGCCCAGCGGATCGCACCGAAGCAGGTCTGCCAGCAAGATAGTGCGACGTCTCGGAGATCGCGACGGCAGTGGATCACCCTGGCGTTGGGGAAGATCAAGTGAATCCAACCGAGCATGTTAATATTATCGGGCATCAATTCGACGACGAACGGGGCGGGTAGGCCAACTGCACAGATTTCTTTCAGGTAGGATTCCGCGGCGGCCTTCAGGCTCGACGGGGTCGCGGATCTCAGGGCGGTGATCGAGTCACCACCCCCGAGTCCAGGGCCTCGGGCAATCCCGTAAGCAACTGGTTGATGAAGACCAATTCGCCGGCGCATGGATCGCCGAGTGGGAAGCGAGGATCTGTTCGGTCAGGGTGGTCCCCGATCGCGGTAATCCGACGACGAAGATCGGACGGCGGCTGGGATGGCCGGGACCCCTTCGTAGCTTGCGAGCAGTTCGGCCGAGAAGCCCGCGATGATCTGGTCGATCCAATCCGTGAAACTGCGAGGATCGTAATCCTCCTGCCGTTTCGATCGGGCCACGGCCTGGTACTCGTTGGCGGCCTGATAGCAACGGCTCGCCGATTCATTTGCTCGCGATGGTGGTGGACCGTACCCAGTGCGAAGTAGAGTTGCGACCGGCAAGTTCGCCGAGATACTTCTCGTTGAGAAGTGCGGTCATCGCAAGGAGATCATCCTCGGTGACCTCGCCTTTGCGATGAGTCGCCTCCTGGTAATAGGCTTCGACCAGCTTGGGATGTGCCTCGCGGGCGAGGGCCGCTTCCGCGCTCGCTTTCTCGAATTCGCCCAGCTCCGAATAGAGGTGCGACAGGCCCAGCCGGGGCAAGGTCAATTCGGGGTCGATCTCGAGCGCCTTGCGGAAGCAGGACTCGGCCTGGTCCGGCTGCTGGAGGTGCATGTAGACCTGGCCCATCCCGTAGTGGCTTTCGGGATAGTCCGGCTCGATGGCGAGGGAATAGCGGAACCGCTCCATCGCGTCTTCGAAGCGTTCCTGATCGAAGAGCATGCTCGCGTAATTGGCGTGGAAGCGGGCGAGGTTGGGCTCCAGGGACAGGGCATTGAGATAGAACTCGGCGGCCTCGGCATAACGCCCGCGGCCTTGCAACGCCTGGCCCATGTTGTTCAAGGGCATGGCCAGTCGCGGCGCGATGGCGATGGCCTTCCGGTAGCATTCCAGGGCCTCCTCGAATCGTCCCATCGATCGATAGACATTTCCCAGATTATTAATGGGGTGAGGACGATCGGGCGTCAGCCGAATGGCCGACAGGCAGCACGCCTCGGCTTCATCCAGGTCGTCGATCCGGCCGATTTCCACCAGGATCTGCCCGAGATTCGAGTGCCCCATCGGGTTATCCGGATCGAGGGCCAGGGCACGGCGGAAGAGGTCAGCGGCCTCCCTGAGACGGCGTCGTTCCTGCAGGACGGTGCCGAGATTGATCATCGCAGTCGGGAATTCGGGCCGCAGTCGGATCGCATGCCGCATCGCCGCCTCGGCATCGCCCAGGCGGCGCCGGGCCTGATGGACCAGTCCCAGGCTATTGAACGCGTCGGGCTGGTACGGATCGATGGCGATGCCGAGCTTCAACTGAGTCGCCGCCTCATCCAGCCGCCCGCACTCGCGGAGGCATTCTCCCAGGTTGCAGTGATTGGCCGCCTCGCGGGGCCTCAGCGCGACCAGCTTCGAGAAATGGGCCGCGGCCTCCTGGGGGCGACCCCTCCGATAAGCGATGATCGCCAAACCCGTGACCGCTTCCGGGTACTCCGGGGCGCCGGCGGGAATCGAGCGATAGAGCCCCTCGGCCCGATCGAACTGCGCGAGACCCTGGGCCTGGGCCGCGAATTGCATGGTGGATCGACTCACGGCAAGAATACCTCAATGTGACTCCGAGGACCGATGCGGTTTGGGCCTGTCCATGAGCACTCGGCCCGCCTTCGCCTGATGCTCATCGGGGAGGCGGAGTCCCCTGCGGGCCGGCCGACGCGAAATGCTCCGCGCGAGCCGGGCGGAATCCCCGTGGTGATGGCCCGGGGACGGCTTGGCGACCTCCACCACGCGTCCCGTCTGCCCGTCCAGAATTTTCCACACGTGCGGATGCACGATGCTACTGATCCGGATATCCTCGGCCCGATTCCGTCCGGGCGAGTTCGAACCGACGACGTTGACCGTCATCCCGCCGCAAACCGACTGCCGGGACGTCCACAGGACTCGGTCAGTTTGGAGGTCGATCACGGAGATGCGCCCCGATATCCCATGCTTCGGAGAGACCACGAATTCCGTATTGCCGTCCCCGGCGACGTCCGCCTCCTGCACGATCATCCCGACTCGCAGGTCGGCGCCGACCCTGCCGGCGATGCGCTGACGGTCCCCGTTCGCCCGTCAACCGCGTAGAGCCTCGGAGTCCCGACCTTGGTCAACGAGAGGTAGTCCGTCGTGGAATCGCCGTTGAGGTCAATATACTTCACATCATAACCTCCCGTGTATGATATTGGCCCGATCCGCTTGTTCCACAGGATCGACCGATCGCTCGCGCGATGCAAGGCCAGGGCATTGGCGCCGTCTTTCAGCGTCGTCGCGACCGGATACAGCACGATATCGACACCTTCGCCGACGGCAACGCCGGAGATGAACTGGACGACGTCCGACCTGAGTGATGTGGGGTCGATCGCCGAGACCGTGCCATCGCCGTGGCTGGTCCCCTTGGCCGAGACATCGTAGGTCGAGATTCCCACGAGCTGGATGTAACCCATGCCCGAGAAATTGGTGTCGAACCGATAGGCACCATCGAGGCCGGTCGTCGTACTGGCGATCAGCGCGCCGTCCGCCGCATAGAGCTGCACGGTGGCGCCCGGCAATCGGTTCAACGCCCCCGCGCCGAACTCGCAGCGTCCGCACCGCCCGTGCCGGTGCCCGGGCCGTTCAGCGTCCCCGCGACGGAATAGAGGCCGCCGGAAACGACCATGGCCGATGATGTCGCGTTCGAGGTGAAGACGGTCTCACCGCCGCCGCGATCGTAATTGGGAGAACTGGCTCCCGCGGCCCCGGTCTTCCCCGGGGCGCCGTTCGGACCCTTGAGCTCGCTGTTATATATGTCAGCAATCGCGCCCTCACCCCCCTCACCCCCCGCTCCGCCCGACCCGGGATCGGCGGAGTTCCCCAGGATATTGGAAGCACCGACGGGACTGTTCAGTGTGCCGCCGGCCTGGTAGAGGCCGCCGCCGAGGGCATTACCGCCGGCGCCACCGGTACCCCCAGCCTGACCCGTCGCATACACGAAAATGAAACTTCCAAATCTCATCGTCGTGTATGTCGTTCGATTGGCACCGTTCTGGCCCGGCGCCCTTCTGACCGATCACCTTATTGCCCGTGATGGTCGTATTCGACGACAGATCCAGGGTCCCTCCGCCGAGATAAAGCCCGCCCCCAAAGGCCGAAGCCCCACTCGCTCCGGTCTGGGCCGTCGTTCCGCCCGGCCCGAAGAACGCAGACCCACTCGACCATGGTCCGCCGTATTTCGTGTGGGAGGGGTCCTTGGCCGTGCCGCCGCTGCCCGCCGTGTTCCCCGTGAGGGTATCGCCGGTGAGCGTCAACGCGCCGGATTGTTGATATATCCCGCCGCCTTCGGCCCCGTTGTACCCTCCCGTGATCGACAGATTCTGCAGCACGAGCGAGCCGGAACCCTCGACGTCGAAGTCGCGGGCGTTCCCACCGGCATCGATCGTCGCGGGACCATCCTCGGCGATGATGGTCAGGCTGTCCCCGGCGCCGAGGTCGCTGACGAGCTGGCCATAGGAGGACGAGACGGTATACTTTCCCGGCGACAGCATGATCGCCATCGACTTGATATCCGAACCCGTCGCTGACATAAAGTTTTCACAATAGCCGATCGCACTCCGGAGCGAGCCGTCCCCGGACGTGTAGTAATTGATCCCGCCAGGTCCGTCCTCGCCCACTGATTCGAGTCGCTCGTATTCGGGACGACGAATGCATAGTCGTTTCCGCCGGCGTTCGCGCCGTCGCCGGTCACCGTGATCGAATACGGAAGAGACAAAAGTCGAATCCTCGAGGAAAGCGATCGCGCCTCCGACCCCATTTTCGGTCTCGGTGATCAGATTATTCTCCAAGTCGAGAGGGCTATTATCGTTCAATTGACCGTGGGTCAGGGCGATTCCCGCGCCGAGGGCCGTACCGGATCCATCGCCCGTGAGGCTGTTGCCGCTGATTGAGGTCGTCTCCGCTGTCCCTCCATTGAAATTCAGCGTAGATCCGGTCGCGAAGATCCCCGCGCCCTCGATGGTCTGATTGTCAACGGCGCGGATCTGATTCGACTGGTCCGTGAATCCGGTGGTAGTCAGCGTACTGCCCGAGAGATAGAGCCCCCCCCCGGAGCCGGTCCCGTCGCCGTCAACCAGGTTTTTCGACACGGAGACACCCGTGAAGTTGACCGTGTCTGAATTCAGGATATAGATGCCGCCGCCCGATTCCGAAGCCGTGTTGGAGGCGATCTTCGAGTGGAGGATCGCCAGCGTCCCGCCCGACTGATAGATGCCGCCGCCTTCGGCGTCGCTGGTATTCTGGCGAAGACTCGCATTCGAGACCTTCACCTCCGAATCGATCGCATCGATGGCACCGCCGTCGGAGGTCGTGCTGGCGCCGGTGATCGTGAGATCGAACAGTTTCACATCGGCATTCGAGAATGAAAAAACCGAACCGCCGAGGCTACTGGCATCGATGATCGTCGAGGACAGTCCGCCGCCGAGGATCTTCAAATTCCCGTCTCCGGAATCGGAGACCACCAAACTACCGGAATTCTCGCCGGTATCGCTCACGAGAGAATAGTCGGAACCGGCGGCCAGGCCGGGCAGATTCAATGTGATATCCATGCCGCTGGAGACCAGCGGATTCGCGACGGCGACCGCCGTACGCAGGTTCCATGCCCCTTCGGCGGAGGTGTAACCGACATCGGTGCTCGTGGAGATCGGCGGCAGATACAGGCCCGTGGTGGTCGTGACCGGGATCGGCTCGGGTGACGGCGTCGTGTAGCCGGTGTAAGACGTCTGGGTGTTGTCGGTGAATTGAAGGATCCCTCCCGACGAGGTCGAGTCGATCACCGCGACCTGGCCGGGGATCAGGTAGGCCCCGGCCCCATAGGCGGTTCCTCCCGCCCCGAGATTCGGCAGCGTGTCGGTATAGTAACCCGTCCCCGCCCGGGCCTGATTGCCCGTGAACTCGACGGCGCTCGGGCTGGTCGAGCTGCCGCCGTTGAGGTTGAGCTGTCCCGAACCGAGGTAGAGTCCGGCTCCCGAGGCGTTCCCTCCGGAGCCGCCAATCTGCGTACCGGCCCCGCCGCTCCCCCCCATCTGGATCGTCGCGCCCGTGGGGAGGGCGACGCTATTGAGCCGATTATCCTGGAATGTCGCGTGCTCTCCGGAGATCGCCGTCAAGGACAATTGGGTATTCGGTAAAGGCAGGACACCGACCTCCTGCGGCCCGGTGAGGGGCGCCGCCATTCCCAGCCCGCCTCCGAAGGCATTACCGCCCGCCCCGCCGGTGGAGCCTTCGCTGGCACCCGCGGGCGCGATGACGCGATTATTCGTGAAATTCGTCGCTCCATTGATATTGAGGACGCTTCCCGCGGAGGCATAGATACCGCCTCCGGCCGCGCCCTGGCCGGCATTTCCGGAATAGACGGACGGGTCTCCCGCCGCGTTCGACTTGATCGAGCAACTCGTCAGGCTGAGCGAGCCGCCCGGATTGACCAGCACGCCGCCGCCCAGGCAAGCCGTGTCTTCGTATCCGCTTCCATTGTCCAGCGCGAGTCCGCCTTTCAGCGTCATGTCCTGAAGCTCGACCGAGCCGCTGATGACATGGATCAGCCGATCGACGGGGAAGTAGCCGGTCGAGCTGGAGCCGTAGACCGTGCAAGTCAGGATCGTTCCCGGACCACCCTCGATGATCAATGGGCCGGCGGGCTCAGCGGGTTCGACGTCGGGGCACCATACGCATTCGCCTCGTTATTCCTGCCGCCCCAGATGCTCGAGGAATCGTACGTATTACTCAATGTGTAGGTGGTATTCGCGGCCAGCTCGATCGTGAACGGCTGAGAGGACGAGCCCATGCCCACCGTGTCGTAGTAATTGACCAGGGCCCTGATCGTGTATTGCTGACCGTCCACCGGTCCGGTGCTCGGGACGAAATTCGTGGTCAAGAGCAGCATCGCCGGTCGAGACGTCGTTCCAACTGCTGACCGCGGCCGACGTCAGCAGCCGACGGCTTTCCAATGGCTCGAGGGGACTGATCGACCCGAGGGTCCTGCGATTACGACGGTGCTTCGACATCGGAATTCTCTCGTCCCCCTCGCCGATCGCCGGGAGGATGGTGCTCGATTTACATCGAGATTGGGAAATTGCAGACAGTTGAGCGTTACGCTGCCGCGTCCGAAATTCGCCGCTCGTGATGAGCTGTAGTGCGATCGGGCGATCCTGGAGCGTCGACCTCGGATACTCCGACAGGATCGACCGGGTTTCCGCCGCCGATGGTGTCCGCCCGAGATTCTCCCAGTAGAGGCGCTGAATCTGACCGGTTCGACCGGCGATCGAAGTGCTGACCGCGTTCACGAACCGGTAGAGCGAGAACCCGCGATCGATTCGATCGGTCCAGAGCAGTGCCGTCGCGAGCGGCGGAGCGGCGCCCGTGAGGACCTGGAACACGGAGTTCACGTACGAGGTCGTGCTCGCGAATCGCCCGCGATACTCCGAGCCCGCCAGGATCTGGATCTGGAGAGCTTGAGTCTGGTCGGCGGCGGGCAGGGTCGCCGAGAGTGCGGTTACCTCGCTGTTCGAGGCGGCCCGGTGCAGGAGATTCTGGTATTGCGTCTGGATGCGATACGCGACGGTGGACTGGCCGTTGTAGACGCCGCTCGCTACACTCCGCCAGGATTGGCCGTTGTAGAGCTGCGACTCGAGGTCGTCGAGCTGCGCCACGCGTGGCGTCCACACCCATCAGGCCGAATTGCAGATGATCGAGCGAGTTATACCGTGTGCTCGTCGGCGCCGCGGACGCCTGGATATTCGGGACGGGACGCGACGCCCATCCGTTGGCGTAGGTCTTCGAGGCGAGGATGCGCGTCGTCAGCGAGTCCGAATTCAGCGTGCCCTTCGAGAGGGCAGTCGCCCACTGAGTGAGGATCTTGCTGTTGGAAGGGCCGCCCAGATACAACTCCGAGAGTTGTCTCGCCTTGGCGAGGGTCGCGGCCTGGCTCCTGCTGATCCAGTTGACCAGCCTGGCGCGCGAAACACCCATCCGCAGCCAGGCCACTTCGCGCCGGGTCGTCGCGGTGGACGCCTTCTTGAAGAGCAGGACCTCGTTGACGGCGTTCACATACTTCTTGGCGCCCGGATGAAGCCCGACGAACTCGCTCGAGACGAGCAACTGCCTGGTCAGCACGTCGGAATTGCCGCCGGACTGGAGCATCGCCATGGCGCTCGCGGATTGCGAGGCCGTCGGCTCCTGCGACAGCACGGTCGCGTAGACGTTGTCGATCAGGATCGTATCGTGTTCCTGGGAATGCGCGATGCTCGCGACGAAGCTCAGGAGCGAGGTCCCCGCCTGGATCCTGCTCGTCCACTCGCTCAACTCCTCGGCGGTCGGGAGTCTCGACAGCAAGGCCCCGAAGACGTCGCGAATGTAGCCGGCCAGGGGCGACAGGCTGTTGACGCGGATCTGAACCACATTCGACTGGACTCCCAGCGCGGCGTGGTCCGCGGGATTCCGGACCTTCACCGTGACGTCCAGCGTGGCGTTGGATTCGTCGATCGCCGCCGTCCAGAGGATCTCCCCGGTATACGGGTCGATCGTCATGCCCGAGGGGACCGTGCCCGCCAAGGAATACACGGGCTTGAAGCCGAGCGACTCGCGGAATGAGAGGGGGGCGAGCTCGATCGCGCTCGGCGTGAGCGGGTCGATCGAGACGACGGCTTGAGGGACCGACCAGAGCTGGGTCACGCCGATGTACCTCTCGACGACCCCGTCTGACTCCTCGCCGGAGTCTGCACGACGACCTCGTTCGCCGAATAGGAACTCGAGAGATCCGCGATCGCGAGGTCGTAGGTCTCGCCGGGGATGAGGCCGGTGATCGCGTAGTAGCCTCCCGCGTTCGTGGTCGTCAACGGATCGTGGGCCGGGTCGAACCGGCCGCTCCGATCGTTGTCGATATAAACGGTCAACCCACCCAGGCCCGCTTCGCCCGCTCCGTATCGAGAATTCGCGTTTCCGTCAACGAAGACGCGACCGGCGATCGCGATCGTCCCGGGCGTATCCGGTTGAACCGATGAAACGGAGTCGGCGACCACGGCGCCCGAAGCCTGAGCAGCGTCCGAGCTGCTCGAGCCGCCCCCGAAATCGAAGCTCGAGAAGTTCTGGCCGGTCAGGGCCTGGCCATTCGTCGGAGTATATGAGATGGAGCCGGTGTTGATGGTCCCGTTCAGGATCATGACCGGGGCCGATTGTGTTCCCGTCTCATCCGAGCCGGGTACGATCAGGTCGGGGTAGCCATCCATGCTGTAGTCGGCGGCGACGAATTGAGGCAGGGCGCCACCGGCGAACTCCAGCATGGTCTGCGTCGGCGCGACGGGTGTCGTATCGATCTGGGTCTGGATGCTGACCAAGGGGGCGGCGGACGTCGTCAGGAGCATCATCTGGCCGACATTCGGGTCAACGGCGGCGATGTCGTTGAATCCATCTCCGTTCAGGTCGATGCCTACGACCGCGGCGGCGATCAAGGAGCTTCCCGGGATGGTGACGTTATTGCCGAAGGCATTACTGACGTTGAAGTCCCTCCCGTTGGGGAACACGAAGGTCCCCGCGTCGGTGAAGGTGCCGTCGGACTGGACGAGGGCGATCACGGCCGGCTGAAGAGTGTCGGTATAGCCGTTCAGGATCAGGTCGGGGATGCCATCGCCATTGATGTCCGCCGAGGCCATGCCGAACGGAATCGGATAGGTCGGGCTGGTGCTCGAGCCCGTGAAGTACTGGTCGATGTTCTGCTCGGAATAGAGCTGGAAGGTGAGCTGGCTCTGCGCCGTGTAATCGACCCCGTTCCCCGTCCCGTAGGCGAGCTGGATCGTGGTCGCCACGGTCATGTTCGACCAGGAATCGATCGGTCCATAAATCCCGTTCGACACGACCGGAATATACTGCACGCCCACGGTGGCCAGGTCGAGGTTCCCGTCCTGGTTGAAATCCCCCAGGACCACCCCGGCGTTGTACGCGGTACCGTACGAACCCCCGGCCGTCCCATTGGAGTTGAGCAGTGACGGCGTACCCAGGGGATAGGCCAGGGTCGTCGGGTTGACCGTCCAGAGGGTGCTGTTCTGGAGGTTCTGCATCGAGACGATCGTGTAGACGCCGCCATAGGTCGAGACCGCCAGATCGTCGTAGCCGTCGTTGTTCAGGTCGCCCACCGCGAGGTCGTTGATCGTCCCGTCGTATCCGGGCTGGACGGACGAGGTCGGGACGACCGCGGACGACTCGACCTCGAACGCGTTCAGCACCGTATTCGTGAGGATGTCGTAGATGACGACGACATTGCCGCCATCCGCCATCGCGGCGACGTAGGCGAGCTCATCCCGCGACGGATTGCCGAAGTCCCGGCGGCGATTTTCGCGTCGAAGGCCGCGGAACCATCCGCGGGCGTCGCCAGGGCGGGAGCGTCGGCCGGCACGGGCATGGTGACGACCACCGGGGCGTCGAAACCGCCGTCGCCATTCCCGTAGGCGTAAGCGATCTCGTAAGGGCTCCCGCTGGAGAGGGAGATCGCATAAGCGACGTCGGGGATGCCGTCGCCGTTGAAGTCGCCCGTCGCCACGCTGGAGGACATCGCGGCCAGGGCGCCAAGGCTGAGCTGACTGTAGACGCCCAGGGTGCTGAACGGCGATGCCTGGAGATACCCGGCCGGGGTCACCTGGCTCACGGTATACGTGGTCTTCGGCATGAGCCCCGTGAAACCGTAATTGCCCTGGGAATCGGTCGTGGTCCATTGGGTCGTCTGTGCGGTGAACGTCCAGCTCGTGATCGTGGCCGCCAGGCCGGTGCCCGACGTGCCCGCGGTGAATCCGACGAGCGCCGTACCCGAACTTCCCAGGTTGAGCAGGGATGACACGTTAACCGAGGCCGTGACGGCGGGCGTGAGTCCCCCGGAGCTATCGCCGCTCAGATAGACGCTCAGCGTGCCCGTCCCGTCGGCATCCGTGGGCACGTAGGTGATCCGAGTCGTGTAGACCGTCCCGCTCGCGAGCGTGAAGCCGAGCTCCTGGCTGGTCAGGATCGAGATCGCGCCGGATGCGGAGGTATTCCCGCCCGATTCGATCAGGATTTCATCGGCGACCGCATCGAAGATCACGGAGATGCTCGGCGCGAGCCCGCCATAGCCATAAGTCGTCGAGCCCGTGGCCGACGTCCCGCTGTTCTGGATGACGAACGCGAATCCCCCCGACGTCGCGCCGGTCGAGGTCATGGACCATTGATAGCTGGTCTGGAAACCGCCCAGGATCGGGACGGGAGTCTGGTACCAGGCGGCCGTCGAGGTGTTCGATTGGCTCGACCCGAGCATCATCAGGCCCCCGGAAGCGGAAGCCGAAGGGCCGATCAGGTCAGGCCGTTCGTCGAGCTGAAGCCGGTGTAATCCGGCACGCTCGCCGACAGGTTCGGCGTGGAAATATCCACGGTCGTGCCCTGCATGGCGGTCGAACGCCCCCCCCGAATCCTGGCTTGTGAGCGTCCCGCCGATCGTCGCGAGGCTGATCACTCCGAACAGGTACGACGAGAGTTGCTGGGAGTCGCTCGTGATGGTGATCGAGTAGGTGCCCGACGAGGGTTCCGTGACGATATAGTGCTGGATCGTGGTGCTTCCGGTCGTGGTCGAGGTGATGATCCCGATCGCGTAGGTGGCCGGCGTGAGCTCATAGAAGCCGAAGTCCCGGAGGGCCCGGTCACGCACGTGGGATCGCCCGCCTGATAGGTGCCGGTACCGCTCGAGTCGAGGTAGACCGTGGCCCCGCCGAGCGCCGGGTCCGTGGCGGCGTAGACGCCGTCTTGATTCAGGTCGCTGTAGAGGGAGCCGCTGATCGAGGCGAGCCGGGTGATGCTGAAATTGGCGGTGAGCGACGGGGTCGGTTCGTTCGGCGTCGGGGCGATCGTGGACAGCGAGATCGTATCGACGTCGTTCGACGGCGTGAGCGGCGTGAACGAGGGCGACGGCATGACGCACATCACCCGAAACGTCGGATAGCCGACGTCGCTCGACGAATAGTTCTCGAGATCGTTGAAGTAGTAGTCGCCCGCCGAATTCGTGATCATGCTGGGATCGCCGGCTTGCGCAATCGCCCCGCCCGCCGTGTATTGCGTCGCGTCATAGGTCTGGTCGTCGTTCAGGTCGAGGAAGACGCGAATGCCGGCGATCGGATTGCCGAATTGATCGATGACCTTACCCACCAGGTTCGGCACGGGGATGATCGCCGGGGAGTAGGCCGAATAGACCGACGAGTTCACCCCGTCATTGATGATCGCGTAAATGTAAATGGGGACGCCGGGCGCATAGCTGGAAAGGTTGATCGTCGGGACATTCTGGAGATCGCCCGTGGCGGAATTGACCGAGTATCCGAACGACCCGACCTCCTTGCCCTGATAGCCCGAGCTGTTCGAATCGGCGTAGAGCGTGATCGTCGTGTTGCCCTGGAGGGCACCGGCGGCGAAGCCCGTCAGGGTCGGCACGAACGCCAGCGCCGAGGTCGGCACGGCGACGATCGAGACCGAAGGGGCCTCGTAATCGATCTGATTCGTGAACGTGACGTCGCCGGCGTTCGCGAATTCGTAGGTGCTCTGCACCTCGAACGTGTAGGTCCCGGCCACCAGAGGCACGCTCGGGCTGGTCGCGGAGCCGGTCGTCAATACGGACTGCGACGTCGCGGTCGTGTAGGTCGTCAGGAAATCGTCGTTGGACGGCACGTTCGAGGACGAGAGCGAGTAGAATGTACCATTGTCGTCGGGGCCGCTGATGAGGATGGACTGCGTGCCCAGATTCGCGGCCAGGTCGCCTGGACCGACAGTCCGTCCTCGCCGCTGCTGGCGGGCACCGTGACCGAATACGTATAGACGTAAACCGGAGGAGTCGATGCATCGCTCGAGGCGATGCTATTGAAGGAATTCTCGATCGAATTGACCGCGCCGGCGCCGATCAGCGAGAAGGTCCCGGCGGAACCGGCGTTGAAGCTATACTCGAATCCGGTCGTGATCGTCGTGAAGAAACAATTGACGCTGATCCACGCGGCGACCGTGCCGGAATCGCTCGAGGCCGAGAAGAGCAGGGCGAAGCTCATCGAGCCGAGCTTGGTGCCGCCGATGAATGGGACGCTGCTCGGGACCTCGACCGTCGCCGTGGCGATGATGCCAAGATCGCCCGAATCATCGAAGGAGAACTCGGCGCTGATGACGAAAATCCCTTCATAGAGGCTCTCGCTCACGCTCGCCGAGTACACGCCCGCGGCCCAATCGAGATTGACGCTCGCGCTCCCCGTCCCGAGGATCCCGTTCCAGTTGCCGCCGGATTGATAGGCACCCTCGTAATAGTTGCCGCTGATCTCGAGCTCCTGCGAATCGGCGGTGAACGAGCCGGTCGCGGCGAATATCGCACAGCTCTTGCCGCCGATGCTGATCTGCTTGCCGAAGACCGCCTGGATCGAGCCGGAGACGATGATGCTCGCCGGCTCGTCGAGATTCTGGAGGCTCCCGGAGATCTCCGTGACGAAGATCCCGGTATCCGGGATGGCGATGCCGGTGGACGTGCCCGCGTTGTAGGCGAGGCTGATGTCATCGAGGACGCCGTCCACGAAAGTCATGCTCGCCGAGATCGACCATCCGGTAGGGAAGGTCACCGAGGCCGAACCCGACCAGACGTCGCCGGCGGAGGCATAGCTAATATCCAGGTAATTGAGCGTGAATGCCCCGATCGGCACGTTGTCCAGCTTGAACGAGAAGTTGATGAGGTCGAACACCCCGTTGATGACGGTGATACCCGGGTCGGACGCGCCCTTCCCGAGTTTGACCGAGGCCGTGAAGACATCGGTGAGCGTGAAGGCCCCGTAGATCTCGTATTCGTCCGTTCGTGGCCGTATAAGCGATCCCGGCGTCGTCGATCGCGAATCCGAACCCCGAGATCTCGAAAGACCCCGTGATCGCCATGTTGATCTGCGTGACGACGCCGTCCTGGATGATCAGGCCGGGGTCGTCGGCGAGTTCCCCATCGTCGCGGACATCCTCTTGCCGCTGACCAGATCGAGAGGCCGCCGAACAGGACGTAATCCGTATTCCCATCCATGGTCTGGAATTGAAACGTGAGGTCCTGGACATTGCACTGCAAGTCGAAGAGGGTGAAGTTGGCGGTCACGCCCAGGTTGAGCTCGGTGAGCTGCCCATTGACGATCGTCAGCCCGGGTTCGGATTCGTCCCGAGATCGCCGACCAGCGTCACCCCCGCGATCGAGGTCGTGACGCTGCCATACAGCGTGAAGCTCTCCGGCGACGCGTCGTAATTGAAGGCGAGATTGTTGGCCGAGACTGAGAGGCTCCCGAATGTCACCGTGCTGTTGATCGTGATCGCGAGGCTTTGAAGCGTGTTGTCGTCGATGACCAGGCCATAGCCCGGGGGCGAAGCGTTCGGTGTACCGATCGTCCCCGTGAACTGGACGTTGGAGGTATTGACCGTGACCGTACCGTACATCCGTATTGGCTCGAGCCGCTGTAAGACATGGCCATGTCATCGACCGTGATGACCAGCCCCGCGACGGTGAAGGTCGAGGTCGAGCGCGGCGTTGAATTCCGTCAGCACGCCGTTGACGATCACCAGTCCCGGCAGGGTCCCGGACGAATCGGTCGGATCGGGAAGACCGAAGGTGGCGCTGAAGGAGAAGCCCTCGCTCGTATCGAAGCTCAGGGCCCCCGTGTCGATCTCGTACTGGTTCAGCGCGCTGTTGTAGTAGAAATCGAGATCCGTGACATTCACGGTCAGGTCGGCCGCGGTCAACTGGCTGGTGACGGTCACATCCAACTCGGTCAAGGTGCCGGCCGAGACCACGAGCCCGGGGAGGGCCTGGCCGCCGCTCGGGGTACTCCCGAACGTTCCGGTGAAATTGAAATCCCCGGCGGTGTCCACCACGGACACGGACCCGGACGGGATCTCGAACGTCTGGCTCGAGCTGACATAAGCGAACGTCAAATCGGTCGTGCTCAGGGTCAGCGAGCCTCCTAGGCTGATGTTGGATGTCACGCCGATGTAGAACGACTCGAGGACCCCGTCGTCGATGACCAGCCCGGCCAGGGTCGTGCCACCCTGGCTCGTCCCGAATGTCCCCGTGAATTCGAGCGTGTTGTCGGATGGGCCCGTAGAGAGGCTGACCGAGCCGCCGGCGGCGATCTCGAAGTCCCCGTAGGTTTGACCGTTCACCTGGTCATAGACGAACTGCAATTGATCGAGGGCCAGTGCCATCCCGCTGACGGTCATGCTGCTGCTGATCGTGATGTCGAGGCCGGTCAGCACGCCGTCCTGGATCGTCAGGCCGGGAGCGGCGCCATCCCCGAAGACCGCGTCCGCGCTCGAGACGACCAGGGAGTCGCTGGTGATCGAGACGCTCCCCGACGCGATCTCGAAGAGCTGGCCCGACCCCTGGTACTCGAAGACGACGCCCGCGGCGGTCAGCGTGAGGCCCTGGACCAGAGATTCGAGGAGATGGTGGCGTACAGGTTCGCCAGCGATCCGTCGTCGAGTACAAGACCCGGATTCGTGACCGAGCCCGAGACGGACCCGAACGTCGCCGCGAAGCTGGTGTCACCGGCACTCGTGGAAATCGTCACGGTGCCCTGTTCGATCAGGAAATCACCGTTGTAGATCGAGCTCGGATCGACCTCATAGACGAGCTGAAGGTCGTTGACCGACGCGGAGATCCCCAGGCCCTGCACGGTGAGGTCGCTCGAGATCGTCACGGAGAGTTCCGTCACGACGCCGGTGTCGCTGATGATCAGGCCGGGGGTCTGGGAAGTCCCGAGCGATGAAGCCGAGAAGTCGCCGGACATCGAAGAGGCCGCGGAGACCGAGCCGCTGACCTGAAATTCGCCCGTGGCAGTCGGATCGCCGACGGTGATCGACACGGGCGAGGCCGCGGAGCCGGGGATGAGATCGAGGCCGAACGCGTGAAAGACGTGGTGGTGGCCGCGGCGACCAGCGTCAATCCTGGCGAGCTCGACAATGTGCTGATCTGCACGGCGTTGGTGCCCGAGACGGGGGCCGCCAGGCCCGGGAGCTGCGAAAACCCGATCGAGCCCTGGAGGCTGACGTAGGAATCGGTCGTGTCACCGCCGGGCGGATCGATCAGCGCGATCCAGTTCGGGGTCATCGCCGCCCCGAGCACGGCGATGGAACTCCCCTCCGCCGATGCCGACGCCGGTGCTCGTCAACTCGGCCACGTTGAAGGCCTGGCTGCTGGCGATCTGGGCGATCGAGATCTCGTTCGCAACCTTGCTCAAGTCCATCGATCGTGCCGTCGAAGTTGAACGAGGTCCCGCCCGACGCGAAGTTCATCTCGCCGTTCCAGACCGTGATCGGCGTATAGGATTCGCTCCCGGTCGGGGAAAAGCCGATGTCAACCGCACCACTGGTGCTGTAGGTGCCATTCGACAGGACGAGATGAACTCTTCGAGCAACAGGCTGACGGGTCCGACTTGAATCGTCGCCTGGGTCAACAGCTCGCGAGTTCTCAGTTGTTCCGGGGCCAGCAGTCGGCGGGCCCTTTTCGTTCAGACGAAATTCAACGATCACTTGACCAGAGGGATCCGGGGTTTCAGATCGGGCGCACTGGCATGTCTCGAGTGAGGAACGATCCAAGGTTCCGTTGAACCATGAAATCACGATCCGGGATCGACTATTCAAAATGAATGCGACTCAGGGAGTCGCTACTGAGTCGTTGACGGAATCGGACGCATCAAGAGATTCCATGGACCCGACTGACTGCATCCATTACGTGGCGTCGGACTCTGAGACTCGCACCCGAATACCCTTAACTTAGAACAGCGACTCCGGGTGTGCGTACTTTCCACGGGAGAGTGTTCTATTGAATCAAGTATGGCCCGGGTCGCCGAGCATCGGGCCCCAGCCAGAGTCCCGGCCCGAGCGACTGAGCGGATTCGCTTACACTCATGGAGCCGATTAACCGCGAGGTCGACTGCTCTTGCGTCGATCGACGAACCATCCCGAGGCGAAGTCCCGCGACTTTGACCCTTGAAGGCCGGTGAACTAGAGTTGCGCGGGACTCGCCGAATCGAGGGCACCGTGGCCGTCCTTTGGGCAAGCCGGGTTCTCGTGGGAGTCCCTCCTACCAGATTGGAGGTCTCGCCGATGGGCGTCCCAGCCCCTGCCATGTCGAGCGTCGTGTCGTCGAACGCCGAGGCGAACGGCAGGAGGCCCTTCGTACCCAAGGCCATGACGAACTTCGACGAGGCCGGGCTCAACCTGGCGATGGTCGAGAGCCTGGTCCTCAAGTTCCTGGTGAATATCGGCATCGCGTCGGGCCGGCGGATCGCCGAGGAGCTCGGGCTGCCTTTCGGCCCGTTCCCCGAGTTCCTCCGCGGGCTCAAGAACCAGCAGATCCTCGCCTACGCCAACTCGGCGTCCGCCAACGATTACCTCTATTCCCTGACCGACACCGGCCGGGCGCGCGCCAAGATGTACTTCGAAGAATGCGCCTACGTCGGCACGGCCCCGGTGCCGTTCGACGACTACCTCGAGTCGGTCGCCGCTCAGACGATCACGACCGAGCATCCCAAGGAGGACGACCTGCGCCGGGCGTTCTCCGACCTGCTGATCTCCGAGGAGATGTTCGCGCATGCTCGGCCCGGCCATCAACTCGGGCCGCGGGCATGTTCCTCTACGGCTACCCCGGCAACGGCAAGACCAGCATCGCCGAGCGGATCACCCGCTGCTTCGGCACGACCGTCTGGATCCCCAGGGTCATCGACGTCGAGGGCCAGATCATCAAGCTCTTCGACCTGGCGAACCACGAGCCGATCGAGTCGAGCAACTCGGCGGCCTGCTCGACGAGTCCGACTACGACCGCCGCTGGATCGAGATCCGCCGGCCGACGATCGTCGCCGGCGGCGAGCTGCAGGATGGAAGACCTCGAGATCCACTACGACCCCGTCACCAAGATCAGCGAGGCCCCGCTGCAGATCAAGAGCAACAACGGCACCTTCCTGATCGACGACTTCGGCCGCCAGCGGATGCAGCCGATCGAGCTGCTTGAACCGCTGGATCGTCCCGCTGGAGAAGCGATACGACTTCCTCAGCCTGGCCAACGGCAAGAAGATCCGCGTCCCGTTCGACCAGCTCATCCTCTTCTCGACCAACCTCGAGCCCAAGCAACTCGTCGACGAGGCGTTCCTCCGCCGCATCCCGTACAAGATCAACGCCGCCGACCCGACCGAGGCGATGTTCCGCAAGATGTTCGCGATCTTCGCCCCCAAGCTCGGGTTCGACGAGGTCGACGACGGCGTCGACTACCTGATCGATCACCATTACCAGCGAGGTCAGCCGCCCGTTCCGCTGCTGCCAGCCCCGCGACCTCCTGCTCCAGGTCCGCAACTACTGCGTCTACAACGACCTGCCGCTCGAGCTCAAGCCCGAGTACTTCGACTTCGCCGCGAAGAACTATTTCACGGTCATGTAAGCAAAGGAAGTCGGATCGATCCGATCGAACCGCGGATCGCGACGCATGGCACGGTTGAGCACCACGAACCGTTGATGTTCCTTCTTCATCCGTGGTAACCGTGAACTCCGTGGTCGAGTCGTCTGAGTCTCCGAGTAATCCGTAGTCGAGTCTCCTTCGATCCGTGTCTGAAGCCCGCCGATCCCGAGTTTGATGTGATCGTGCTGGGCGCGGGCGCCGCGGGATTGGTCGCCGCCGCCCGCGCCGCCGAGTCGGCGCGCGGCGTGCTGCTGCTCGAGAAGAATCGGCGGGCCGGCGTGAAGATCCTGATGTCCGGCGGTACCCGCTGCAATCTCACCAATGCCCGGGGCCTGCGCCGGCTCGACGCGGTGTCCGGCCCGATCGACCCGGCCTATGACCCGCGCAGTGCCGAGGTATCCGCGCCATCCAGCAGGCGTTCGGGACCAACGGAGCGTTCCTCGGCCCATCGCTGAGGCGCCTGGACGTCGATGCTCGGTCCGGCTGTTCGAGGCGGAGGGCGTCACGACCAAGGTCGAGGGGAATGGCAAGATCTTCCCGGCCTCCGACCGGGCGACCGACGTGCTCGAGGCACTCTTGCGTCGCCTCGAACGTTCGGGGCGCGATCTCGTTGCCTGAGCCCCGTCCGGCAGATCGAGCCGATCGAATCCGGACCCGGGCCGGGATTTGCGGTGAAGCTCGCGGATTCGACGATCACGGCGCGTCGCGTGATCCTCGCGGTGGGTGGCCGATCTTATCCGGGCTGCGGGACCTCGGCGACGGCTATGCGATCGCCCGCCAGTTCGGACATACGATCGTCGACACCCGGCCTGCGCTCGTCCCCCTGCGGGTCAAGCCGGATTGGGTGGCCGAGCTGAAGGGGATGAGTTTGCCCGACGTCGTCGCCTCGGTCCACTCCGCCGATGACGCGATGATCCAGGAGCGTCGCGAGGCCGTGCTCTTCGCCCACTTCGGCCTCAGCGGGCCGGCGATCCTCGACGTCAGCCGCGCGGTGGCGCGATCCGACGACGTCGAGCGGCTCACGCTCCACCTCGACCTGATCCCGGAGGTCTCGCGCGACGAGCTGGACCGGTCCATCCAGGTGTCGTGCCGACAGGGGCGTCGGTCATTGATCTCGATGATGCCCGACGTACTCCCGCGCCGACTGGCCGAGTCCGTGATCGGTGTCGCGGAGATCCCCCCCGATCGCATGGGCCCGGACCTCTCGCGCGACGAGCGGCGGCGACTGGTCGGCGGCGCTGAAAGGGCTGTCGCTGCCGCTCCGGGGGACACTGGGATTCGAGAAGGCCGAGGTGACCAGCGGCGGCATCTCGCTCGACGAGGTCGATCCCAGGACGCTCGAGAGCCGGCTGGTGCCGGGCCTTCACTTCGCGGGCGAGGTCCTGGACCTCGACGGACTGATCGGCGGTTACAACTTCCAGGCCGCCTGGAGCACCGGCTGGCTGGCCGGCGAGACCACAGCGACGATGGCCCGGACCTGAAAGGCCCCCACCGCGGCGGCGAGCCCTCGATGTTCGTCGGTGCCGCCCTTGCGGGCCAGGTAATCCGCCGAGATCGACTTGAGGATCACCCGGCCCGCGCCGCCCAGATCGGGGTCGTACCGCTCGACGACCGGCGTGACGACGCACCCCTCCCGGCCCCCGAACCGACCGGCCGCATCGGGCGGGCAGAGGGTCGTCGGGCCGTAGGTGTGCTCCTCGACCGCCTCCCACGAGAACGGACCCCGGTAGAGGTGCGGGACCGCCTCGACCCGAACCGGGCGAACAGGGCCGCCTTCTCGTCGAAGCCGAGGTACTTCCCGTCCACGGCGAGTCGAAGGCCCGGAACCCCTTGGCCCCGTTGCCGAGCCCGTAGGCCATGTCCTGCACGCCGCTGCCGAAGAGTTCGTCCGAAGAGGAACGTCAGATCGCCGCCGATGGGGAGCCGGAGCAGGTCACGCACGGCCTCGGTCATCGGCCGCCAGAAGTCGGAGGGTCGGCCCTTGGAGTCCACCTCCTTCCGCCTCACGTCGTTCGACCCGGCCATGAACTCGAAGGTGTCGCCGCCTCTCCGGGCACCCGGATCAGCCCCAGCCGGCAGTTCTTGCCGTGGAGCTTCTCGGTGATGACGACCTCCTCGCCGGGCCGGAGCACGTCGGGGAAGTTGCGGATGTTCTCGATGTCGGTGTAGCCGTGGAAGGCCGCCAGGGGCGGCAGGGCGTCCCCGTCGGTCGGGCCGCACGGGCGGCTCGAACTTGGTGACGCCGTAGTGGTCCTTGACGTCTCGCCCGACCTCCCAGGCCGGATCGACGGCGTGGTCGATCGTGCCGTAGCTGGGCTCGCCCCGGAGCCGGGCCGCGCGGACCCGCAGCCCCGGCTTGCGGGTGCCGTCGATCTCCCTGGGCAGCGGGGCGAGGTACTTGGTGATCCCCAGCCGCTCGGCCAGCTCGGGCGGCATCACGGTGTCGGGCGGGAAGAGACGACGCGATCCCGCTCACGCCAACGCTTTCTGGACGAGGACCGGCCATCCTTTGACCGTGATGTATTTAAATCTGCGTTCGTGTGCGTAGACCGCCTTGACGTCGCTTTCTTCGACGATGAGCGTGTTCATAACCTTTTCCGATCCGTCGTCCGCTCTGCGGCCGATGCGTTCGAGGCCGGTTTCAGACTTGGGTCGGGTCCTCCCACAATTCTCCTTTCGCGATTCGGCGGTGCGATCGTACCATGATCGTAAGCGAGGCAGACCGAATCGGATCGGGTCGGGCTATCTTCCGAACACCGCCAGGCGGAGGGATCGATGCAGGAACGGGATCCGGCTACGGACAACCCGCTCGGCGCTCATGGCGACTCCGCCCCGAGCAAGAAGACCGTGCCTCTCGAGGAGCCCGGCTCCAACTCACTCTTCGACCTCCTGGCGCAATGGGAGGAGCTCCACAGCCGGGGCGAGGAGCCGCCGCACGATTGGCCCGGCTTCGCGGACTCGACGCTCTGGCGTGAACTCCAACCGCGGATCGAGAGGCGGAAGCGGCTGCACGTACTCCTCGAGCTGCCGGGCACATCCATCGGCAGAAACGCGGAATCCGGCGCGGTGCCACCGCTGTTCCCGGATCACGAGATCCTCGGCGAGCTCGGCCGGGGAGGTATGGGCGTCGTCTACAAGGCTCGCGAGAAGGCACTCGATCGCGTCGTTGCCCTCAAGACGATCGCCGAGGGCCGGCACTCCACGCCCGATCAGCGCGAACGATTCCGGTCCGAGGCCCACGCGATCGCCCGCCTCCGGCATCCGAACATCATCGCGATCCACGCGATCGGTGCGCATCAGGATTGCCCTTACCTTTCTCTGGAATTCGCCGAAGGCGGAAGCCTCGCCGAGCGACTCGCCGCGAAGCCCATGGCCCCGCTCCAGTCGGCCGTGATGGTCGAAACCCTCGCACGCGCCGTCCATGCGGCCCACCAGGCGGGGATCATCCACCGCGATCTGAAGCCCAGCAACGTCCTGCTGACCGCGGAGGGTATCCCCAAGATCAGCGACTTCGGCCTGGCCAAGCTGATGGACTCCGACTCGGCCCGGACCATCTCCGGACAGGTCCTCGGCACTCCGAGTTACATGGCCCCCGAGCAGGCCGAGGGCCGCGGGAAACGCGTCGGGCCGGCCGCCGACATCTATGCGCTCGGGGCGATCCTCTACCAGGCCTTGACAGGCCGGCCGCCGTTCCTCGGCGAGTCGCAGCTCGAGACCCTCAAGCTCGTCGTGAGCAACGAGGTCGTAACCCCGCGCACCCTCAGGCCCGACGTCCCCCGCGACCTCGAGACGATCTGCCTCAAGTGCCTGGAGAAGGAGCCGACCCGGCGCTATGCCGTCGCGCAGGATCTGGCCGACGACTTGAAGCGATTCCTCGAAAACCGGCCGATCCGGGCGCGTCGGACGACCCCGCCGGAACGCATCTGGCGTTGGTGCCGCCGCGAGCCCTGGCTGGCGGGCGCCAGCCTCACCGCCGCGACACTGACCGTGATCCTCGCGATCGTCGCGACGGCATCGGCCCTGGTCTATCGCGATCAGCGCGACCAGATCGCCGACGACCTGGTCCGAATCCAGAACTCCGAGACCGAGGCGAAGAACCAGCGCGATCGGGCCCTCGACGCCGAGGGCGAGGCCCGCGTCAACCTGCTCCGTGCCCGGGAGGAAGAGAAGCAGGCCAGGCAATCGAAGGCCGCCGTGCAGTCCGTGCTGGAATTCTTCCAGACCAAGGTGCTGGCCGCGGCGCGCCCCAAGGACCAGGAAGGCGGCCTGGGCAAGGACGTTCCGCTCCGCGAGGCGCTGGACGCCGCCGAGTCGGACATCGCGAAGATCCTCGCCGGCCAGCCGGTGTCGGAAGCTTCGATCCGCGATAGCCTCGGCGACACCTACTATTACCTGGGCGACCCGCAACAGGCCCGCCGGCAGATCGAGCGGGCGGTGGCGTTGCGAAGAGGGGCCCAGGGTCCCGACCACCCCGACACGTTGACCTCGCTCGACAACCTCGCCCACATCGACCTGGATGCCGGCCGACGTCGCCGAAGCCCTGGCGCAGCTCGAATCGAACCTGAAGCATCGACAGGACCGGCTCGGCCCCGACCATCCCGAGACCCTGACCTCGAAGAACAACCTGGCCGTGGCCGAGCAAGCCGCCGGCCGGATGGCCGATGCCCTGCCTCTGTATGAAGAGACCATGCAGCAGCGACGGGCCAGGCTTGGCCCCGACCATCCCGACACCTTGATGTCGATGAACAACCTCGCGAGCGCGTACCGCGAGGTCGGCCGGCTCCCCGAATCCCTGCCGCTTTACGAGGAGACCCTCAAGCGTCGTCGGGCGACGCTCGGCCCCGACCACCCCGACACCTTGATGTCGATGAATAACCTCGCCAATTGCTACCGCGAATCGGGGCGATCCGTCGAGGCTTCGACGCTCCAGAAGGAGGCTTTCGAGCGACAGGAGGCGAAGCTCGGCCCCGACCATCCCGACACCTTGTTATCGATGAGCAACCTCGCACTGGCGTACCAGGGCGCCGGCCGGCTCGCCGACGCATTGCCGCTGCTGGAGCAGACGCTGAAGCGGCGCCAGGCCAAGCTCGGCCCCGACAACCCCGAGACCCTGGTCTCGATGAGCAACCTCGCCACGGCCTACCAGGAAGCCGGCCGACTCGCCGACGCCCTGCCACTCTTCGAGGAAGCCCTGAGGCGGCGACAGGCCACGCGAGGCCCCGACCATCCCCAGACGCTCCGCTCGCTGAACAACCTCGCCCGGGCCTACCTCGCCGGCCAGCCCGCTCGGGCCGAGCCGCTCCTCCGCGAGGCCCTGGCCATGCGCACCAAGAAATCCCCGGATGACTGGCGCACCTTCGAGACCGAGAGCCTCCTCGGCGGCAGCCTGCTGGGCCAGAAGAAATACGCCGAAGCCGAGCCGCGCTTGCTCCAGGGATATGCGGGGATGAAGGCGCGCGAATCGAAGATCCCGGCCCCGTCCAGGAAATCGCTGCTCGAGGCCGCCGATCGGATCATCCAGCTCTACGACGCCTGGGGCCGGAAGGACAAGGCCGACGAGTGGCGGAAGTCGGGCGGGAAACCTTGACCTACGCATGATTCTCATATTGAAAACAGGACGACTCGATGTCTGGCAGTTCGAATGGAGTCCTTCACCACGTCATCAAAGACACCCCCATCACGGTCCTGGATTTCGAGACGACCGGCTTGAATCCAGGATACGACCGGGTTGTCGAGGTGTCCGTGGTTCGGATCGACCCCGGCTCGGCGCCACGATTGGTGTTCGACACCCTGGTCAACCCGGATCGCCGGATGGCGGCCACCGAGATCCACGGCATCACGGCCCAACACGTGGCCGACGCCCCCCGATTCGAGGAGGTGGCGAGCGAACTCCTCCATGCCCTCTCGGACAGCGTGGTCGCCGCCCACAACGTCTACTTCGACCTGCGGTTCCTGCAATTCGAGCTGGGCCGGTTGGGACTCTTCCGCGACGTCCCGCACGTCTGCACGATGCACGCGCGCCCCTTGCTCGGCCTCAAGTCATGCAGCCTGAACGCGGCATGCCTCGCCGATCGGATTGATTTCACCCCGACCCACAGCAGCCGTTCGGATTCCATGGCGGCCGCCCTGTTGTGGATGCGATATCGCGACGCTTTCCTGGATCGTCGCATCCTCACATTCAGCGACTTGACGCGGATGGGGAGGCGCTACAAGTTCTTCTCGAGCTTCCGAAGCGATACGTGGCAGGCTCTCGACATCACGACAGATCGACGGTCGGTCCTGAAGCCGAGAGCCTCATAACGACTCTCGACCGTTGGCGAGCAACGATCGGGTGGCATGCCCACCGTACTCGTGGGCATGAGGCGGAGGAAAATCCACGCCCGCGAATACGAGGTGCGGCGCCGACAGCGCTCACGGTGGCAGCTCGGCCCTAGACCCGACCCCTCGAGATCCGTCCTCAAGTCCCTAACGATCGATGCACCGCCTCAGGGCGTGCGCAACGTACGTCACTGGTCGTTAACCGCCGGGCAGATCACTCCGCGGCATACTTCGACGACGAAGCCGATGCACGAACCTCGGCATGCTTGTGCTCGATCGCCTTGAGAGGGAACGACCAGGACCGCTTGAAGGGTTGCGTCGTGGATTTCCCGGAGTGCTGAGGATGCGCCTCGGCCCGGGGTCTCGCTCCGGATCATATGGTGACGGATCAAGAACTCGCGCGACACGTGGCCGAGTACCAGTTCCCTCCAGGTCAGCTCGAGATGATAGTCGGCGCCGGGCTTACCGCTCTCGTTCCCGTCGAGGAGCTGACCCTGGACGTCGGTCAGGCCCTTCAGACCGGTCCCGATCACCGTCACCTCGTAAGGATGATGGACGCTGAGCCGCTGAGCCGGATGCAAGGTCACCGTCTGATTGGCCGGGTCGTAGACCGCTCGTCGGATCGAAATCCGGCGTCCGTGCAGGCCGACGATCCGGTAATTGTGGACGTCTTCCGCCGTGGCCGGGTCGAGTGGCTGGTTGAAGGTCAGCACGAGTGTCGTCGGAATCATGTGATAGCCGAAACGCTTCTACAACTGATGACCTTCGGGACCATCGCTGGGCGTCGGCGACGGGAATTGGTTTGGGCAATGTGACGATGAAGGTCGGCGTTCACGATCGTCACGGCAACGGGCGTCGCGGTCGCCCCGTTGGTCAGCGATTGGACTTCCACCGTGACGGTCCCCTGCCCCAGCTTCGAGATGATCGACCTGGAGCTCGATGGCACCTGTCGAGAGGCCCGGCAGCCGGAAGATGGGTATCGACTGCGTTAGCGAGCCGTCCAGCCCGACGAGGCTCGCGGTCACCGGCCCATTCGTCCCGATGATGGTGGCGCTGTAAGAGTCCTCGGTATTGCCGGTGTTCTGGACCATCAGGAGGAAGGTGGCCTTGCCGGGGCTGGAGAGTGTCTGGGAGGCGGGACTGAACGAGGCCGTCATCCCCTGCGTCGCCGGGATCGCCAGGTTGGCCGACGCCGCCGACTGGATGGCCGGGTTGCTCGCCGAGGTGGCCGCGGCGGTCAGGTTCAGATTCCCTTGCACGGCGAAATCGACCGCGCCGGTGCTGATCGGTACGACCTGTGAGGCCCCCGGCGCCAGGGTCACTTGCTTCATACTCAGGCTCGACACCAGTGCGCCGGGCCCAGCCAGCGCCAGGTTGAAGGTATCCGAGGTGGTCCCGGTATTGGTGACCGTCGCCTGGAAGCCGCTTCCGGGCGCACCCGATGGCGGGTTGAGCGTCACCTGCACGCCGCCGGCCGTCACGGTGAGCGTGCCGCCGGCGGTGCTGGTCACGGTCGGATCGCTGGTGGACGTCGCGGTCACGGTGAACGGATAGCTGCCGGGTGCGGTGCCTTTCGCGACCGAAAGGTTGAGGGGCACGTCGCGGAAATTGCTTGCGCCGGGCGGGACCTCGATCGTGGTCTGACCCGGTGTGGCCGTGACGCCCGAGGGAAGACCGGCCGTGCTCAACGAGTAGGTGTCCGCGGCGCTGCCCACGTTGCTGACCGTGAGCACGTATTGCGCCGTCGAACCCTGCCCCGCCGTGGCCCGCGTCGGCGAGATGCCCAGCGAGACGGCACTCGTCCGCAATGCGACGTCGGACAGGACCGTCAGCTCGCCTTCCACGGAGTCCGACACCCCGCCAGTGGTCGATGCGAGCACCTCGAAGCCCGTCGTGTCCGCCGATGCGCTCAGCGGGACCGTGATCGTGAGCGGAGTGGTCACGGTCTGCCCGGCGGGGACCGTGATCGACGATGCAAGGCCGACGGTGAATCCGTCGAGCCCCTCGGTGGTGAGGCTGTAGGTCAAATCGGTCGTATACGGGTTCGTGAGCGTGACGGTGTAACTCGCGTCGGCATCGCGATCGACGCTCTGGGTGGGCGGGGCCAGGCTGATGATGTGCTCCGCGGCGACGGTGATGGGTGGCAGGGATAACGTCGCCTGGAGTTGCTGCCCGCTCCCGCTGGTGAACTGAACGTCGAGACTGGTCCCGGTGCTGATCTGCCGGACTTCCCCCGGGGCCATGTTCGTGACCTGGCCGCTGAGCTGGAATTGCTGGGTGCTCGTACTCCCCGCGAGCAGCCCGCCCAGCCAGTCGATCTCCGTCGACGTCGTCGTACCGGGCGTGGGCGTGATCGAGGTAGGGTCGACCGTGTAACCGGATGAGGGCAAGGAGTGCTGAACTTCCAGGAGCGCCGAGATGGCACCCAGGCCCGATAGCGGTGCGACATCGTCGAGGGCAGCGACGAGGAAGGGAGCGGCGACATAATTGCTCGGGTCTCCGACCAGCTTGGTCTTGGAGTAATCGATGAACAGGAGATGTCCGCCATTGTCGGCGACATAGACGTGCCCGTCTCCGTCCACGGCCCCTTGATCGAACGAGACCCCGAAGCTCTTGAAGGTGAAGTCGGAGACGATCTGCAAGGTCTTTGGATCGATCTGGGTCACGTGATCCGTTCCATAGAGGATCAGGTCGCCGGTGTACGGGTCGTACGAGAGCCCGTGGGCCGCGGGAAGGTTGCTGAAAATGCGCGTCGTCGTGAATGTAGTCAGGTTGATCAGTCCGAAGCTCCCGGGCCCGTTGGGAGAGCTGTCGGCGTAGTACGCGTTCCCGGCCGCGTCGAACGCAATCGCCGTGATGGTCTTGTCATCTCCCTGGAGGGGGTGCTCGATCGCATTCGAGAACGGATTGAGCGGTACTTCCTCGAGAGGGCCGGGCTGTCCGGAGGTCCAGACCTCTTGACCGCTCGGGTCGAGGGCGAGGTGATCGGCACCGGCGCCACCGGACACACTCGTGGTTTGGCCGGTTATGGGGTTGACCTGGGACACCCGGCCGTTGGCTGTGAGCAGCTCACCATTGGGGAGGAAGATCAGCCCGTCCGCGGGAATGCCCGATTTGATCGTGGTGGGAGTACCCGCGATGAACGTCGACCCGTCGTAGCTGAGAGTGACCTTGCCGACCGCGCCGGTGTACTGGGTGTAATAGAGTACAAAGCTCTCACCCGATGATCCGCCCCCGTTAGTGACATTCGTCGCATTGGTCGCCTGGATGGTCGTCGTCACGGTGGACGTGCCCGGCGCCAGAAGGCTGGAAGAGGCGGTCGCGGTCGCCGTGATCGGGATGCCGATCAGGATGGGTGTCCCGGCCGAGTGGCCGGGCAACGGAGAGCCGACCGAAGTCAACAGGCTGACTTGGAGATCGTACAGCCCGTCGGCCAGCCCCGTGGTGTCCAGGTTGCCAAGATTCACCTTGACCGATTGATTGCTCGGGTCGATCGAGAACGAGACGACCGGGGACGTGGAAACGACGGTCCCGGACGAGTTCAGCACCTGGAGCTGCGCTTCGAGGTTGCGGGTGACGTTCGCCGTGTTGAAGACCTGGGCGCTGACGGCGATCGAATCGCCCGCGTTGACGGCCTGCGGTGTCGCGGTCACGCTCGTGACGTCTGCGGTGGCGGGCGTGATCGAGACCACGGTCGAGACCGACTGCTGGACTACGCCGGCGTTCGCCGTGACGTCGAGCGTGAAGAAAGTGCTCGACTGGATCGTCTGACTCAGCGCGACCGAGACGGTGGTCGACGCACCGGCCGCGAGGTTGACTTGCGACTGACCGAGCTGGACCGTCGCCCCGCTGGGCAGGTTTCCCACCGAGAGGTTCAAGGTCTCGGCATCGCTTGCGGTGTTCGTCAACGTGAGCGTGAGCGTCTGCCCTGGCCCGGTTGCAAGTCAATTTCGGTGGGTGACAGGCTCGCGGTGAACTGCTCGCTGGCCTCCTGGTTGAGTACACCGGTGACGCTGTTGAACAGGCTGGTGGTGCCAGAGAGCATTCCAGAGAGATTGTCCGCGTTCGCGGCTGTGATGATCGGCTGAAGCTGAGTGGCAAGTGAGGTCAACGCCGGATCGGCGTTCAACAGCGTGTTCAGGTTATTGAGGTCATTCTGGGCCTCGGTGAAGAGCGCCCCGGACGTCGCCGACTGGAGCGAAGCCAGCGTGTTGCCGAGGTCGGAAAGAACGGAGGCGAGCTGCGAGTTGTTCGCGGCCCCCGCGGCGATCGACGCCTGCGAAACCGCCACGGTCTGCGCCGATCGTACGAGCAGGTCGATCGAATCGGTCGTGGTCACCGGCGCGGAGGACGGCCCGAAGCTGGCGGTGATGGTGGTGGCGAGCGTCTGATTCAGCGGCGCCGACGAGTCGGGAGTGAGGGTAAGCGTCTCGGTCTGGGTCGCGCCGACCGCGAGCGTGATCGGCGCGAGGCTTCCGGCGGTGAGGCCGGCCGGAGTGGCCACCGTGAGCGTCACCGTCTCGGGGACGTTTCCGACATTCTGGAGCGTGAGCGTCGCCGTGGCGGCAACTCCGGGCGAGCTGCTGAGCGATGTCGGGGTGCTCGTCAGCGAGACGGCATCGATGTTGGGCACGGTGAACGTCTCGGTCTGCGTCTGGGTGATCGACGAATCCGTCGTGCTGGTCGCCGTGACGGTGAACGACACCTGGGTCCCCGGCGCCGGGATCGGCTGGCCGGTGTTCGGCACGAGGTAGATGCCGTCGATCCCCGTCGCCCCGGCCGGGACCGTGACGCTGGTCCCGCTATCGACGATCGAGAACCCGCTGGGGACGTTCGAGAACGTCAGGTTGTAGGTATCGGCGGCCGGGCCGAGGTTCTGGATCGAGGAGCGGAAGGCCGTGGGGAGCTGTGCACCATTGAACGGCACGGTGAACTGCGGATCCGAGGCGAGGGTGAAGTTGATGCCCGGCTTCGTCGCCGTGATCGTCACCTCGACGGTGGTTTGCGCCTCCAGGTTGGAATCGGTCTGCGACTGCGCGATGATCTGGATCGGATACGTCCCGCTCTGGAGCCCCGGCGCGGGCGTCGCGGTGACGTTGCCGCTGCTGTCGATCGTGACCGTCCAGCCGGGCGGGGCGTTGGCCGTGAGGTTGTAGGTGTCGGCGAGGCTGGTCTGGACGTTCGTCGCGAACGTGATCGGCGTGTTCTGGTCGGTCGTGAGCGTCGATGGGCTGGTCGTGACCTGGAGGACATTGCCCGCGTTGCCGTCGAGCGAGACCGAATCGGTGCCGTCGCCGTTGGCCGAGACGGTGATCGTCCCGTTGTAGCCGTCCAGGGTCGTCTCGTCGGTCGGATCGAGCGGCTTGCCGCCGACGGAGAGAGTGCCGCTTCCCGGCCCGAGGTTGATCGTGCCGTTCGTCGCGGTGATCGAGGCCGAGCCGGAGAAGTTGGGTGAGGAGGTCGTGCCGCTTCCCGAGAGCGTGGCCGAGCTGGTCGTGATCGTGTACGTCCCGGCGGGGAGGGCCTGGCCGTTGAGCGTGAGGGCTCCGTCCGGGACGGTGAGCGTGATCGAGACGTTGCCCGTGACGGTCGCCGTATAGTTCTGCCAGTCGCCGCTGACGCCGAGGCTGGATTCGGAGGGGCCGTAGAAGGAAAAGCTTCCCTGCCCTAGGAGAGCGTAAGCGGCGTTGCCAGATACTGCCATCTTGAGAGGCGCATTCGCGTCGAGTTTCACCGCAGCGGAGCCAATCGAGTGCGCCCGCCTCGTCGCGCACAGTTCCCGCAGCAACGGCGAATGTCTCC
Source organism: uncultured Planctomycetota bacterium (assembly GCA_963743925.1). Taxonomy (GTDB): domain Bacteria; phylum Planctomycetota; class Planctomycetia; order Isosphaerales; family Isosphaeraceae; genus CAVZRC01. The sequence continues at coordinate 485,346 of CAVURY010000002.1, forward strand.
GATTCAAGCGAGATTATAGCGTTCGAACTCCAAGTGGCGGCGATCGCGCCAGAGACTCGAACATCGATGTCTCTGAATACCGCCGTCGCGGAAGCGGAGGTCCGAGAGGCCGAGACCGCAATCGTGCTCTGGTCCATGTTGCCGGGCGATGGTGCCACGGGCGAGGACTCGGTGAATGCCTCGAGCAGCGGTGGGTCGTGCGCCAGAGCCTGGAGCCCCCAGCCCGCAGCGAGTCCGAAGCCGAGAACGAAGAGCGGTTGGCGTGCATTGAATTGCTCGATCTTGGCCTCTCCGTACTTGAATATCGCGATGAGATCCGCGAGAGCAAACACTTTGCCGACGGACCCAGACCACGCCTTTGGAACAACGCTCTGAATAGCAGCCTGAACAATCGACTTGGCGGATAGGAAGAATACGTCAAAAATCCCACCAGCGATAAGCCCTTCGGAGAATTGAGCCCCCCAGGCCAAGACTCGGGTCAGCAGCAAACTTGCATTGTACGAGATGAAGTCCCCCCCGTGGGTGCCGTCGTCAAGGACCCCGATTGTGGCGCCAGTGTCAGGGTTGATCTGTAGCCAAGCCAACCTTGGCGCGCCATCGACAACGATGGTCTGAGATGGAACCATGACAATGTTGCCCGCGGCAAGTGACTGCGAAATGAGGGCGTTGACCGTCGGCGAGAACTGCAAGGAGGCAACGATCAGCTGATCACCCGGTCCCAATGTAAAGAAGCCGACACTTTGGGAGGCGGCTGCCGCCAGGATGGACTCGGCGTGAACTGCGAGACGTCACCGGAGCGTGGCGCTCGGCGACGATTGTCCGAAGGCTAATACGTTGGACTCGATCGAAGTGTCCAACTGCCCTCGAACTATGTTGAACGCTAGGGTCATCGCGGCGCTCTGGCCCGGCGCACCGATCGCGCGAATGTCATCCCTGGCGAGATCGATTGCGAACGACTCTGCCGATGTGTTGTCGGCCCCCATGATGACTCGCTGCGGGCGATTGTGATTCGGGGGCTGTTGACGTAGGAGAGCACGTCCATATTCTCACTCAGGATTTTCCCCGTTTCGTCCGAGAGTGACAGATAGTCGGCGACTTGGGCCCTGCTGACCTCTAGAAGGGTCGTCTGCACAAGTGAAGTCGCCGTGTCGCCAAGCGACTGACTCGAATCGCTAGACGCAGTTGCATCCGTGAGGCTCTGGTCCAGAGCATTGTACTGGTTCGTCAGCGAATTCGTCGCTTCGCCGATTGTTTGGACAAACCGTTGGCTGACACTGCCGGCAAGGATTGAGACGGTAGTCATGTCGACGGGTGAGAAGAGGGGCGCCGCTTGTGGGTCGATCGGGATCGGTGGCGTTTGCCCGGACAGCCGCGCGTCTGTTCCGATCCGGTCGGCGAGGGTGTATTCGTACTTTTCGGTTGCCTGTTCCAAGCCGGCCTCGCTAATGTTCAGGAACACGCCCGTAACGACTTGGCTGCCGAACGGGAAGTTCGTCAACGTCTCCTGGTAATCGATTCCGCGGATGATAACGTCGGCGCTCGGGTCAGGATTTGCCGCATCGCTGACGATGAAGAAGGGTGAGTAAGTGTTGACTTCGGCAGAGAAAATGGCACCGATCGTGCTCTGATTGACGAAATTGCCGACCGTCAGCGGCCTACCGACCAAGTAAACGTCGTCGAACGTCTGATCAAGGACGGTAGTGTCCTGCAATCGGATGAGAGCCCAAACTGCAGCTTCAGCCTGGCTGTAAATCTCGGCGACGAGCGTGATTTCGGTCGTCGCTTCCAGGTCATCAGGCACGGCGGTGAACGTGCCGGTCGATGTCGTGAATGTCTGCCCGATCGTCGCGCCGGGCATGAGCGGGTCGGCGTCGGTCATGCCGCTGCCGGTGTCGAACTGGAACCAGTAATGCGATTCGGTCTCGGAGAGGAGTTGCGGGTCGTTGGCCGGGTCGGAGGTCTGCGTGCCGGCCGGGATGTAGCCGACCGTCTGGTAGCTGGCCGGGAACATCGAGAGGATCAAGGTCTGGGCCTGGCTCTGCGAGAGCGTCCCCGAGACGTACTGCGCCGGGATGCCCGAGGCGCGCATCAAGGCCACGCCCAGGCTGGCGACGTCGAGCGCATTGCCCGCGTTCGACCAGAGCGTCCCCCGCGCACCGCGGACCGAGCCCAGGTACGAGTTGTAGCCGATCTGCGTGTGCAGGAAGTTGAAGATCTGGGTCGGGTCGTAGTTGAGCTTCGCCGCCTCTTCCTGGATGAACGGATCGTTCGTATCGGCATCGACCGTCGAGGCCAGCTGGCTGGGGTCGGAGACGTTCCCCGGTTGGAGCGTCGCGGCGGGCGTGGTGGCCGACACGGCTCCGGCGTCGAGCATGGCGTAAGCCGAGGCGCCGGTATCCAACGTCAACGTGCTCGCACTCGGCAGGTTGACCGTGATCGACACGCTGGCGCGGTCGTAGCCCTGGATCGTCCCCAGGCTCCAGGCCAGCTTCTGACCGCTCTGGTCGGGCTGCTGCGAGGAGCTGGCGATCGTCACGCCCGGTGCGAGCGTGTCGGTGAGCAAGACCCCGGTCTCCGGGTCGGCCTGCTCGTTGTAGACCGTGTACGTGATCGTGACCTGGTTGTTCTCGACTTCGCCGACGAAATACGACGGCGAGGGCGTCGCCGAGGCCGCCGTCGACGGCGTCGCCAGCGTCCGGCCCACCACGATCGCGGCCGGCAGCCCGCCGGTATCCATCATCGTCCGGTCTTCCAGGAACTCGAAGTTCAGCCGGTGGACCCTCGCCTTCTGGCGGAGTCGGGAACGAACACCCTGACGGATCTCGGGCTGCGAGGATCGGCGGTTCATGATGCGTCTCTCCAGGTGGATCGCCAGGGCCAATGGTCACCGACACCGGACGGATCGAGGTGGACAGCTCAGACCGTGAGCGTGTACGAGGCATTACGGGCGCGATCGGTGGGCCTGGCCTCGATGGATCGAGGCTCGTCGCCCCCCTTCGCCGGACCGATAACGTTTTCGTAGACCCATGAATTTCAGTGGGTTACGATCAGTCGTGAAGCACAGGCATCCACAGGCGGTGCCATGAACTTCAGCCTCTTCTGTAGCCGGCCTCTGCGAGGCCGGACTCTGGATCACGAGGTCAAAGACCCCGCCTACAACCGAAATGATCGGAATACGGGTCAACCGTTCATGACACCCTGTTGCTCGCCCTGCTTGGGCATCCTCGCCCCAGGATCCGCTTGTCGAAACTCCTCAAGCACTCGCCAGCCGTGCATCAATCGTTGTAAGCTAACAACACGCTCAGATCAAGATCGCAGGGGTCACATTCAAAATCCCTATCTGGACTAGCGGCGCGACTCGCGAACTCGGACAGTACCCTGACAAAAAAAGCAGAGTTTTTCTTGCGATGTGTGGAAACCGCTCTGATAGGATGGATGAAGACTTGAGTCGGGAGGGGATGATATGTCGAGCGGCGACACGACGGCGGATGTCCGCGACATGATCGAGCGACTGCGTCGAGGAGATGACTCGGCGCGGCGGGAGCTGCTCGAGCGTGTCTCTCATCGCCTCCATCGGATCGCCGCATCAAAGCTCCGGAAAGATTTTCCGGAGCTTCGGGCTCACCACGAGATCAACAGCGTCGTGGGAGAAGCCTGGGTCCAGTTGCTGAAGGCGCTGGAAACGATCCATCCCGCGACGGCCGAGCACTTCTATCGGCTGGTCTTCCGCAAGGTACGTCACGTCCTGCTCGACATGGCCCGCCGCCAGAGGCGGGAGGAGGCGCGGATGGCGGCCCCGCCCAACTCGTCCGCGTCAGACTACAACGCCGCGTTTCGAAGTCGGTGATACCACCTACGAACCCTCTCGCCTCGCGTTCTGGACCGAGATCCATCGCGAGGTCGCGCGGCTTCCAGAAGACCAGAGATCGGTCTTCCGCTTCCATTACTTCGCGGAGCTCCCCCAATCCGAGATCGCGCGTCTCCTCGATCTTCCCCCCAAGAAGGTCAGCCGCCTCTGGCTGGCGGCGACGATGCGGCTGGCCCAACGTCTGGGCGGGATCGAAGAGCTGATCTCTTGACACTGAGGTGAATCCCATGCACGGCCATGACTCGGACCGCGACAACGGGACTTTCGGCATCGCGATCTCCGACGCGACGACGACCGAACCGTTAGGCAAAGGCGCCGACCCGATGGCCGATCGCGACGAGGTGATCTTCGATCTCCTGGAGCTCTGGGAGGACGGCTACCGGAAGGGCGCGGATCCGACGCCGGAGACTCTGGGTGTCAACGACCCCGTGATCCTCGAACGACTCCGCGAGTTGATCCGAAATCAGAGGAGGCTCTATGAGGGCCTGGGTATCGCCGGCACGCCGAAGGAGAGGGTCGCCGAGACCGACGAGCCTCATCCCACCTTCCCCGGCTACGAGATCATTGCCCAGATCGGCCGAGGCGGCATGGGCATCGTGTACAAGGCCCTCGACCAGAAGCTCCGCCGCATCGTGGCGATCAAGACGATTTCCGACGGCCGGCATGCCACATCGGATCAGCTCGACCGATTCCAGGCCGAGGCCCAGGCCGTCGCCCGGCTCCGTCACCCGAACATCATCGCCATCCACGCGATCGGCGAGCACGACAAGCGGCCGTATCTCTCGCTCGAGTTCGCCGAAGGCGGCAGCCTCTCCCAGCGGTTGGCCAAGAAGCCCATGGCCTCGCGCGAGGCCGCCGCGCTGGTCGAGACCCTCGCCCGCGCCGTGCACGCCGCCCATCAGGCCGGAGTCGTCCACCGCGACCTGAAGCCCAGCAACGTCCTGCTGACCGCCGACGGGATCCCCAAGGTCAGCGACTTCGGCCTGGCCAAGCTCCTGGACTCCGACTCGGGACGTACGCTCTCCGGCCAGGTCATGGGCTCGCCCAGCTACATGGCCCCCGAGCAGGCCGAGGGTCATTCGAAACAGGTCGGGCCGCCCGCCGATATCTACGCCCTGGGGGCCATGCTGTACCAGGCATTGACCGGCCGGCCGCCGTTCCTGGGCGAGTCAGCGATGGAGACCCTGAAGCTGGTCACCTCCACCGAGGTCGTGGCTCCGCACCTCTTACGTCCCGACATCCCGCGCGATCTGGAGACGATCTGCCTGAAATGCCTGGATAAGGACCCGAAACACCGCTACGCCACGGCGGCGGAACTGGCCGAAGACCTGCGGCGGTTCCTGGAGGGTCGGCCCACCCTGGCGCGGCCGCCCTCGGCGGCCGAGCGGTCCGTCCGATGGTGCCGACGCAACCCGTGGATCGCGGCGTCTGTTGCCGCCTTGCTCCTGGGATCGACCATCAGCACCTGGCAGGCGGTCCGCGCGACCATCGCCGAGCGCTCGGCGAAACTGGCCGAAGCGGCGACCCGCAAGGAGTGGGAGCGGGCCGAGACGGAGGTGGAAATCAAGAAAGCGGTCAACGAATTCCTGAACAAGGACATGTTGGCCCAGGCCAGCGCCTACAGCCAGGCTTCTTTGAACTGGAAACCCGACCCCGATTTGAAGGTCCGGACGGCCCTCGACCGCGCCGCCGAGCGGATCGGCGAGCGATTCGCCGACCGCCCGCTCGTCGAGGCGGCGATCCGTCTGACGATCGGAGAAGCGTATGAAGAGCTCGGACTTTACCGGGAGGCCCAGCCCCACCTGGAACGTGCACTCGAGTTGCGACGTCGCCTGCTGGGCAACGCGGATCTCGAGACGCTCAACGCCATGATCAGCCTGGGGACTCTCTTCCAGGCCGACGCAAAAACGGCCGAAGCGGCGAGACTCTTGCTCCCGGCCCTGGACGGGCTTCGCAGGGCCAAGGGCGAAGACCATCCCGATACGCTGATGGCCATGAGCATCGTCGGGGCACTCTACGTCGACCAAGATAAGCGAGACGACGCCGAGGCGATCTTGAGCCGCGCCATCGACGGACTGAGTGCGGTGCGCGGTGCCGAGCACGTCAACACGCTCCTGGCGATGAATAATCTCGCGAATGTGTACCTGACCGGAAAGAAGCCGGAGCAGGCGGAGCGCCTGCTCGAACGGGCCCTCAAGAGCCTCAAGGATAAGGTCGGAGGCAAACACCCCGCCAGCTTGATCGCCATGAACAATCTAGCGATCGCCTACAATGCAACCGGCAAGCGACAGCAGGCCGAGGAACTCTGGAATGACGCGTTGCGGACCCAGCGGCAAATGCTGGGAGACAATCATCCCGACACGTTGACCACCAAGGTGACCCTTGGGGAGTTCTACCTGCTCCAGAACAAATATGACGAGGCGGAGAAGCTCCTGCTCGAGGCGCTGAACGGCTGTCGCGCGGCCCTCGACCGCAATCATCTGGCCACGGACGCCTCCCTGGCTCTCCTCTCCTCCCTGTACGTGAACAAGCGAGAGTTGAAGAAGGCCGAACAGTATCTGATCGAGGCGATGGAGGTCACGCGCGCCCGGTACGGTCCCGACCATGCGCTGGCCGTGTGGGCGACCGAGCTCGTCGGTTCGATCCTCATCACTCAGAAGGAGTTTGCCAGGGCCGAGCCATATCTCCGCGACTGCCTGGCGACACGCATCAAGACGGATCCCGAGGGATCGGGTCGCATCACGGCGGAGGGCTGGCTCGGCCTCTGCTTGCTCGGACTGAAAAAATATGCCGAGGCCGAGCCTCTCTTGCTCTCGAGTTACGAAAGAGACAATGCTCGTAAGGACGACAGGCCGGGAGCGAGCCCCTCGACCCTGAACCTGCTCGATCGGATCATCAATCTCTACGACGCCTGGGGCAAGAAAGACAAGTCGGAGGAATGGCGGACGAAACGCGTCGATCGCATATTTCTCAACGATCCGTTCGCGCCCGAAGCCCCATCCGCTACATTGCCGGCAGGAGGCTGATTTTCATCCGCGCGATCCCGCGATGACGAAGGTCGCAGCGTGGAAAAGTTACTTAGAGACTGTCCCATAAGGGCACACTTATCGAACGAATTGAAAATCCTTTCGGATCTTCTATCGCGTTCGTGCGTCGAGAGTTACGACAAAAAAACGGCTCGATTCCGCCGTAGGTGCATTAACGAATTGCCCGTGTCGCGGCATCCTTATTAGTAAGGCATGATGTGCGAAGTCATCCAAGGTCAGCCCTCGGTCCGGTGACACCGCTTGGCTGTCCGCACGGTCCTCTTCTGGAATGGGAGATGAGGCGATCACTCCAATCGGCTCGCCTCTGAACAGGCCATGCCGGCCGGGCCGGGATCGGCGACCGTGGCGACGGAGACCTCGCGAAAAGTTGCCATCGAGTGCCAATGAGTGCCATGTCCAGACCGGATCGGAGTCGGTCCCGGAAGCCGCGGCGGCCGTCTCGTATGATGTCTATGAGCACCGAATTCGGCAAATTACCCGGGACCGGTGCTCACAGAGCACCCTACGAGACACTTCCGGGACAGACACTTAACTACGGACAATGAGCCCCCCGAGGAGCAGCTCGTGCCCGCCAATCGGACGCTGGCCCTGGTCTTGCGGACGATCGAGGTCTTCGAGACCAGCCTGGTGACGACGCTCTTCACCCGCGAGATGGGGAAGGTCTCGGCGCTGGCCAAGGGCGCGCGGCGGCCCAAGTCGCCGCTCCTGGGTGGCCTTGACGTCCTGGGCGTTTCCGATATCGTGTTGTTTCCGAAGGCGTCCGAGGCGCTGGACCTCCTGGGTGAGGCATCGCCGGTCGAACGCTTTCCATCTCTTCGCCGCGATCTTGCGGCCCTGTATGCCGGCTACTACATCGCCGAACTGCTGTCCGACCTGACCGACCTGCATGATCCGCATCCCAAGCTGTTCGACGCGGCGAGGATCACCTTGCGGCATCTGGGCGAAGCGGAATTGCGGTCGCGGAGAATCCTCCGGTTCGAGCTGGCGTGCTTGCGCGAGCTTGGGTTCATGCCCTCGCTCGAGGCCTGCGCGCATTGCGGCACGGCCGTCGACGTGCTGGGGGATGTGGTCTGGTTCGGGCTGGCGATCGGCGGCGTGCTCTGCGACGCATGCCGGACCGGCCAGCCGTACGTCGCGTCCCTGTCGGCCCGAGACCTGGAGTCGATCCGGGTCCTGGCCAGCCCGGGACGCGCCTGGCGTGAGCTGGATTCCAGCGCCGCGGGCCTCACGCCGGCTCGAGAAACCGTCGGGGCGGTCATCAGTCACGTCCTCGGGCATCGCCCCCGACTCCGCCCCTAACTGGACTGGGAGTGTGACCGAATGGTCCATCGATTTTGGATTTTGGATTTTGGATTTTGGATTCGGGGGAAAGACCATTTGTCCTCGAATTCGAAAATCCGAGAACCGATTTCAATCGACGACAAGGACCGACTGAACCTGATGATGCAATCCAAAATCCAAAATCCAAAATCCAAAATCGGAATCGGTCGGCTGAAACTGACGGCGCAATCCAAAATCCAAAATCCAAAATCCAAAATGGGAAAATCCGTGTTGCTCTTGTTGGCGATCTCCGCATCGGGTTGCCAGAGCTTCAGCAGCCCGCTGGCCCAGTGGCGGGCCGCCTATGATTCCAACTTGTACAAGAAGATGACGCCGGAGGAGATGGCCGATTCCGCCGGGCCGGGCGACTCGACCAACCTCCTCCAGCGCTGGTTGAAACCCAGCAAGAATCCCTCCGCGGTCGGCGGACATCCGACCCCCTCTTCGACGCTGGTCCTCGGGTCCGACGGCTGGCGGCCGATCGCCAAGCAGGCCCCCGACCCGAAGGCCGACGCGGAATTCCAGTCCGCCCTCAAGCTGTTCAAGCAAGGGAAGTTCGAGGAGGCCGAGAAGCAGTTCGCCAAGATCGCCAAGGACCGCAAGGGGAGCACGTGGGGAGAGAACGGACAGTACTACCTGGCCGAATGCCAGTACCAGCAGAAACGCTATGTCGCGGCCAATGACAGCTTCGAGAAGCTCCACGCCGACTATCCCGCGACCGAATATCTCCAGAAGCTGATCGCCCGCGAGTACGAGTTCGCACAACTCTGGCTCGCCCAGACCGATCCCAAGGCGCCCGAAGACAAGAAGCTGCCCTGGACATCGCGTTTCGACGGCCGGGTGCCCTTGGTCGACACCCAGGGCTATGGACTCAAGGCGCTGGAGCATGTCCGCCAGAATGACCCGACCGGTCCCATGGCCGATGACGCGGCCATCCAGATCGCCGAATTCCACATGAAGCACAACGACTTCGAGTCCGCCGGCCTGTATTACGATCAATTCATCGCCGAATACCGCAAGAGCCCGTACTTGCAAGAGGCCCAGCTCGCCGCGATCGAGGCCCGGATGAAAGGGTACCTCGGGCCGGAGTACGACGGCTCGGGCCTGGAGAAGGCTCGCGAGCTGGTCAAGAACACCATGTCAACGTTCCCCGAGCGTCAGGCCAGCTTCGAAAAGCTGTATCACACGCTCGACGTGATCAACGAGGCCCAGGCGGAGAAGACCTTCCAGGAGGGCCTGTATTATAAGCGCATCAACAAGGTCGCCTCGGCCGAGTTCTACTTCGGCAAGATCCCCCAGCGATGGCCCAACAGCCCCTGGGCCGTCAAGGCCAAGACCGAACTGACGCAGCTCGCCAAGCTGCCGCGCAAGCCGTCGAGGCCCAGCAAGATCATCATCCCGCCGGGCTCCACCGATCCCTTCATGAGTGCCGGGCCGATGGGCGGCATGGGCATGGGCGGCATGGGCATGGGCGGCATGGGCGGCATGGGCATGGGCGGCATGGGCATGGGCGGCATGGGCGGCGGCATGATGTAACCGGCTGGTGGCGAGCGACCGGTGACGAGTGGCAAGTGAAGACAGGCTCGCTCCGACCGATCCTGTCGCCGACGACGTAAGTAAATGGATTTAGGCCTGGTTCGACTCGGGGTCTCATTCCCTGGGGAGGTTCGGTCTCATGCGGCTCAATGTTTTCGGGCGACCGAGGCTATGCAAGGATCCCGTGCCGGGGGCCTCGCGACGGAACCGGTGGCGTATGTGTTTAGCCCGTTCGCTGACGATGATCGGCCTGGCCGGCATGCTCAGCGGCTGCACCAATCTCCCCGTCGGCTCGCCGTTCGGCAATACCGATAAGGACGGCTTCTTCGGCTGGCACATCGGGGCACCCTTCGATACCTCCGAGGTGAAGACGGTCTTCGTCTACTTCAAGACCCAGACGTTCCGGCGCGATCTCCAGCTCATGCTGACCGAGGCGGTGGAAAAAGAGATCGACATGCGGACGCCCTACAAGGTCGTCGGCAATCCGGCCAAGGCCGACTCCATCCTCCGGGGAGTGATCACGCTCACCGACAAGAATCTGGTCGTCGAGGCGCCGACCAACCTGCCTCGCGAAGTGAACGGGTCGATGACCGTCTGGGTGAACTGGACGCACAACCCGGAGACCGAGTTCGAGAAGACCCGGCTCCCGACCCAGGTCACGGAGGTGAACAACTTCGTGCCCGAAGTCGGCGAGAGCACGTTGTCCGCCTATACCCAACTGTGCCAGAGCATCGCCAAGCAGATCGTGGATATGATGGAGCAGCCGTGGTTCAACGACGAAGACCTCAAGTGATCGAGCCGGCCGCGGGGGCACGATCGATCGGGCATCGGCCCGGTCGGCGGCTCCACGGGCCGACTACGACGGATCCCGCAACATGGGTCGAGCAGCGCACAGGACGCCGTGGTACGCCCGGGGACGAACCGTCCTCGGTGTCAATGATCCGGTCCCGAAGGTCATGGGCATCGTCAATGTGACGCCCGATAGCTTCTCCGACGGAGGCCGCATCGCCGGCCCCGACGATGCCGTGAGACACGCGATTCGGCTCGTCGCCGAGGGTGCGGACCTGATCGACCTGGGCGGCGAGTCGAGCCGCCCGGGATCCGAACCGGTCTCCGCGGATGAAGAGCTACGCCGGGTCTTACCGATCGTCGAGGCCCTGGCAAACGTGCTGAGCGTCCCCATCTCGGTCGACACGTCCAAGGCGGAAGTCGCCCGTCGTTGCCTCGACGCCGGCGCCGCGATCATCAACGACATCTCCGCGCTCGCTGCCGACCCGGAGATGGGTCGAATCGCGTCCGCGACGGGCGCCGGCGTCGTGCTGATGCACATGCAAGGCATCCCCGCGACGATGCAGGAAAACCCCCGGTATGAGGACGTCGTCCGCGAAATTTACGACTTCCTGGCCCGGCGGGTCGCGTGGGCCGAGTCGATCGGGATCTCGCGCGATCGCATCGCCATCGACCCGGGGATCGGATTCGGCAAGACGATCGATCATAACCTGGAGATCTTGCGGAACCTTCGTCGATTTGACACGCTAGGGTGTGCCATCCTGATCGGCACATCGCGGAAGGGGTTCCTGGGCACGATCACCGGGCGTGGGCTGCGCGACCGTGCCGTCGCATCGGTCGTCTCGTCGCTGGCGGCGTGCGCGGACGGTGCGCGGGTCGTGAGGGTCCATGACGTGGCGCCGATGGTCGACGCGATCAAGGTCTGGGGTGCGGTGCGAGGTTGGGAGGAGACATCATGAGCACGAGCGTGGCCGCGGAAACGATCGAAAGCGTGGAGCCCAGTACGTACATCACGTCCAGCCTGTGCCTCGACCTGGCCCAGCAGGCCAAGCTGGCCTCCCGGAAGCTGGCCATCGCCGGGGGGGCCTCGAAGGACGCCTGGCTGAAGCGATCGGCCGCGGCGCTGGTCGCGCGTCGGGAGGAGATCCTCGCGGCCAACGATGGCGACGTCGCCGCCGCGCCCGGCCGAGGGCTCGGAGCCGCGGCCATCGACCGGCTCAGGCTCGACCCCAAGCGGGTCGAGGATATGGCCCAGACCCTGCGCGACGTCGCCGCGCTCGGCGATCCCATCGGCGAGGTCATCACCGCGAGCCGGCGCCCGAATGGCCTGGACGTCCGCCAGGTCCGCGTCCCGCTCGGCGTGATCTTCATGATCTACGAGAGCCGGCCGAACGTGACCGTCGACGCCGCCGCGCTCTGCATCAAGAGCGGCAATGCCGTGATCCTCCGCGGCGGCAAGGAGGCGATCTACACCAACCGCGCACTGCACCGCATCCTGGCCGACGAGCTGGCCGCTTCCGGGCTCCCCGAACACGGCGTCCAGCTCGTCCCGACGACCGACCGCGCCGCCGTCGGCGAGCTGCTGGCCATGCCCGAGTACATCGACCTGGCGATCCCGAGGGGCGGCGAGAGCCTGATCCGCCGCGTCGTCGCCGAGGCGAAGATGCCCGTCCTGAAGCATTATCACGGCAACTGCCACGTCTACGTGGATGCCCGATGCGACCTCGACATGGCGATCAAGATCATCCTCAACGCCAAGGTCCAGCGCCCGGGCGTCTGCAACGCGGCCGAGACGCTCTTGGTCCACCGCGCGGTCGCTCCCTACTTCCTGCCCAGGGCGGCCGAGGCGCTCCTCGCCGCCGGGGTCGAGCTACGCGGGGACCCCGTCGCCCGGACCTTCGTGCCGGACATCAACCGCGCCGAGCCGGCCGACTGGGACACCGAGTACCTCGAGAAGATCCTGGCCGTCGGGGTCGTCGAATCACTCGACGACGCGATCGCCCACATCACGCGCCATGGATCCGGGCACACCGAGGCGATCGTCACCAGCGATCTCGCCGCCGCCCGCCGATTCGTCGCCGAGGTCGACAGCTCGGCCGTCCTGGTCAATGCGAGCACCCGATTCAACGACGGCGGCCAGCTCGGACTGGGCGCCGAGATCGGCATCAGCACCGACAAGATCCATGCCCGAGGCCCCTGCGGCCTCCGCGAGCTCACCAGCACCAAGTGGATCGTCTTCGGCGACGGCCACATCCGAGATTGAAAATCCGGATTTCACGCAGAGACGCAGAGAGGACCGCAGAGGGCGCAAAGAAGAGAAGAAAATTCACAAGAGATCATTTCAATGGCTTGTGAATGTACGCTTGGCTCAAGATTGGGATTCTCTTCTCTGCGCCCTCTGTGTGAAACTCTTCCCTTGTGAAGGCTTCATGGCCGCGACGTCAGTGCCTGCGCCTTGTCCACCAGATCCAGGAACTCCTTGCGGTATCCCGACGGATCCTTGTCCGGAGCCAGCGGAGCGATCTCCTTCAGCCCGGCATAGGTCAACGTCCCCTTGTACGGGGAGTCGCGTAACAACATCCCGAACCCTGCGACGGCGGCGGCGAACTTCAGGTCATCCGAGGCCCGGCCAAGGTCGGTGCCGTGGTCGATCGCCGGCTGATCGACCTGACTGCTCGTGTCGCCCTCGGGTTTCTTGTACCGGAGCTTCACGGTGAACGATTCCGGCCCGTGCCTCGGCCCCGGGGCGGTCTTTCGGATGGAGCGGGTGGAAACCGCGAGGTTTTTCGCCAGGTCGGCCACGGGCACGATCTCGTAAAGGGCCGTGACGTGATGACCGGCGCCGATCTCGCCCGCGTCCTTGGTGTCGTCGAGGAAATCCTCATGCGCCATGATCCGGTCCTCGTAGCCGATCAGGCGGAACTTCGACACTTTCTCCGGGTTGAAGTCGACCTGGATCTTCACGTCCTTGGCGACCGTGACCAGGGTCGAGCCCATCTCCTCGACCAGGACCTTGTACGCCTCCTGGGGCGAGTCGAGATAGGTATAATGGCCATTCCCCTTATCGGCCAGCTTCTCGAGCTTGCCATCCTTGAGGTTGCCCGGACCCACGCCCAGTACGCTGAGGAACACCCCGCTCTTGGCCTTGGCCTCGATCAGCCGGACCAGCTCATCGTCGGCGGTGATACCCACGTTCAGATCGCCGTCGGTGGCCATGATGACGCGGTTCGTCCCGTTCTTGATGAAGTTCTGTGTGGCGACGTCGTAGGCTTGCTGGATGCCCGCCCCGCCGTTGGTCGAGCCCGCAGCCCGCAACTGATCGATCGCCGACAGGATCTCCGCCTTCTGATTACAGGACGTCGAGTTGAGCACCACGCCCGAGGCGCTGGCATACACCACGATCGCGACGCGATCGTTCTCGCCGAGCTGCTCGACCAGCCGATGCAGCCCCCACTGGACCAGCGGAAGCTTGGTCGGCTGGTCCATCGAGCCCGAGACGTCGATCAGGAAGACGAGGTTGCTGGGGGCTCGCCGGGACTGATCGATCGGCCTGGCGGCGATCCCGATCCGCCCCAGCCGGTGACCGCCATCCCAGGGACATCGGGCGATCTCGACATGAACGGCGAACGGATGCTCGTCGCCACTTGGCGGAGGCGCATCGTTATAAGAGAAGTAGTTGAGCATCTCCTCGATGCGGACGGCGTCCCTGGGCGGTGGCATGTTCTGGTTGAGGAAGCGCCGGACGTTGGAGTAGCTGGCCGTATCGACATCGATCGAGAAGGTCGATTGCCGCTCCTGCTCCACCGACTGGAACGGGTTATCCGGCGAGTTAACCTCGGCCACAACGACAGGCTCGGGTTCCAAAGCCTTGGCTTCTTTCGCCATAGCGGCGACCGCCAATGCAGCCGCTGGAGGCTGGGCGGCCGCCACGGCGCCCGCAGGAGGAGTTCCTGCGTTCTGCGCGAGGTTGCCGTTCGACTGCGATCCCTCAGGCGAAGCGCCGATCTGGCCCAGGTTGTTTGCTGCGGGATTCTCGACGGCTGCTGGTGCGGCTTGCGTGAGCCCGGCAGCCTTATCTCCGCCATCGGGGGTCAGCGAGTAGGAATGCTCCACCAGCTTACGGGCGCTCTGACCGGCGCCCTCTGGATCGTTTGCTGTCGCAGGTTTCTTCACCGAGGGCATCGAAGCCTGATTCGCTGACGCCGGCTTGTAGAATGCGACCTGACCCTCTTTAAGCTGATCTTGAGCAGTCGGTTGTCCTTGACTCCGCTGGCCCTGATTCTGCTGGTCCCGACTCGGAATGTGTTGAGGGTAGCCCTGCTGGCCTGACTGCGAATTCCCTGGCTGGCCCTGTTGCGACATACCCGGCTGGCCCTGGAGAGCTTGGCTCAATGGCATGACTGGCTGCGCATTGACCTGCTGGCCCGGCTGCTGCGGGTTGCCTTGCTGGGGATTGCCCTGCTGGCCCGGCTGCTGGGGATTGCCCTGCTGCGGGTTGCCTTGCTGGCCCGGCTGTTGCGGGTTCCCCTGTTGCGGGTTCCCCTGTTGTGGATTGCCCTGCTGGCCCGGCTGCTGCGGGTTGCCTTGCTGCGGGTTGCCTTGCTGGCCCGGCTGCTGGGGATTGCCTTGCTGAGGATTGCCCTGCTGGCCCGGCTGCTGGGGATTGCCCTGCTGCGGGTTGCCCTGCTGGGGATTGCCTTGCTGTGGATTGAATTGCTGTCCCTGCTGAGGATTGGGCTGCTGACCCTGCAGTCGTTGCCCGACCTGCCCCTGTGGCGGATTCCCGACCTGCATCTGTTGGGACTGACCCTGTTGTCCGTTTCCCTGAGCCTGTTGAGGGGACTGACCCTGCTCGCGACGGTCCTGAACCTGTTGTTGCCCTGGCTTCTCCGCGAGGGCCAGCAAATCGTTCCGAGATGCTTCGCCCCGGGAGGATGCATCGCGTCCCGCCGTTTCTCTTGCACGAGGGCCTTGTCCCGGCTGAAAAGTTGGCGTGTCACCCAGGGCTTGCATATCGCGATTGGATGATCCCTTTTGAACCATGCCTCCCATCATGCGTCCAAAGCCTTGACCCTGCTGGTCCATGCCGCCACCCATACCGCCCATGCCCATGCCGGCCATGCCGCCCATTCCGGGACCGCCATTCCTGCCGCCCATACCTCCCGAGGGCACGGCGGCTGGCCTTCCGGTCGAACGTCGGGTCAAGCTTCGCGCCTGGGTCACTTGATTGCCATACACGAGCACGGGCGCCCCGAGAGGAGTCGTTTGCGGTCGCACCGAGTTGATCACGATCTGCTCCCGCCTGACCTCCGATTCGCCTGCTTCGATCGATCTCGCTTTGATTGATTTAAGAGCGTCATAGCTCGGGGCTTTCTTGGCGGTGGCCTTGACGGGGTTCGCGTACATGACGCCATAATCCAGCCGTTCGCGACCGACTTGCCTGATCGAGACGAAGGCGATCGTCGTACCGAGCAGGAGCAGCGCGGCGACGGCACCCAGTCCGTATCGAGGATGTTTCTTCCACCAGGGCCGGGGCGGCGCGATGGCTTGTGACGCGATGGCCGCGATCGGCTTGTGATTGGTCTCGGGAGTGGGGGAGAGGGCGATCGCCGCTTGCTCCTCGTGGAGTCGCTCGGTCAACCATCCGACGGTCGAGCGGATCTCCTCCATGGCACGGCGGCATTCGGAGGATTCGTTGAGGATCGCCTCGACTTCCGCGCGTTCGGACGGATCGAGCTCGCCGAGCACGTAGGCGGTCAGCCGGGGATCGTTCGGGTCAAAGGTCATGGCAAGTCCTCCTTAGACGCGAGCCTTGGCCGCCTGGCCTTCGAACAGATAGCCCCGGAGCGTCTTGATCCCGGCGTGGATCAAGTAGCCGACGTTGGAGACGCTGTGGCCGCTAATCCGGCTGATCTCCTGGTACGAGAACCCGTTCTGGAACTTGAGCCGGATCACCTCCCGCTGATTGACCGGGAGGCTCTCCAGGAGTTCGAGGACGCGTTGGCCCAGCTCCTGCCGTTCGGCCGCCTCGAGCGGGGCCGGCCCGGGGCTCAAGCAGCGAAGCACCTGCTCCTCACGTAACTGACTCATGCGCTGCTCCTTACGCAAGACGTCCAGCGCCCGGTTGCGACAGACGGTGAACAGCCACTCGGCCAGGTGACCCTCGATCGAGGACCGCTCGGAAGAGCAGAGTTTCAAGAAGGTCTCCTGAACGACGTCGCGGGCCGACTCCGCGTCGCGGAGCAGGCGCGAGGCGTAGAGGGTCAACGGCCCCTCGAAACGGACCACGGCGGCGTTGACCCATTGCTCGTGCTCGGCGTCCAGGATTCTCGACATCACCCCTGCTCAAAAGGCGACCGATGTCCGTTCACTCTCAATGACGGACCACTCGTCGGTTTCTTAGACGAATCCTCGATGAATTCCGGAAAGCACCTCGCTGTCGTCGCGAGCGATGGCATCTCCCTCGGGAGGGCGAGCGTCGCCCTCCCGAAGCACCGGAGATGCACGATCGAAGAATCCGGAAACCAGCTCACTGGTTCGACAGCGTCTTCGCTTGTCGCACGGCGGCCAGGAACTCCTGCCGATATCCCGACGGGTCGCGTGACGAGACCGGTCCGGCGATCTCGAGGATACCCGGATACGTCAGGCTGCCCTTGTTGGCCGATCCGCGCAAGAGCATCCCGAATCCGGCGACCGCGGAGGCGAATTTCAGGTCCTCCGACGATTCACCGAAGGAGTGCCCCTTGTCCTGGACTCCGATCGTCAGCAGCTTGCTGGTATCGCCGCTGGGCTGCTTGTAGCGCAGCTTGACCGTGAACGATTCGTTGCTGGTGGAGCCGGACGTGGTGACCTTGGTGTACTTGAGCGGGTCGACGCCCGTGTTCCCCTCCTGGCCGGAGGGCACGATCTCGTAGAGCGCCGTCACGTGATGACCCGCGCCGACCTCGCCGGCATCCTTGGTATCGTCGTTGAAGTCTTTATGGGCCATGATCCGATTTTCGTAGCCGATCAGTCGATACTCGCCGACCTTGGCCGGATTGAACTCGACCTGGATTTTCACGTCCTTGGCGACCGTGACCAGGGTCGAGCCCATCTCCTCGACCAGGACCTTGTACGCCTCGCGAGGCGAGTCGATATACGCGTAATGGCCGTTCCCCTTGTCGGCGATGCGTTCCAGGCTGCCGTCCTTGATGTTGCCCATTCCGTAGCCCAGGACACTCAGGAACACGCCGCTCTTGGCCTTGGCCTCGATCAGCCCGAGCAGGTCATCTTGCGACGTGACTCCGACGTTGAAATCGCCGTCGGTGGCCAGGATGACGCGATTCGTGCCATTCTTGATGAAGTGCTGGGTGGCGACGTCATAGGCGAGCTGGATGCCCGCCCCGCCGTTGGTCGAGCCGCCGCCTTGCAACTGATCGATCGTCGAGAGGATCTCCGCCTTCTCGATGCAAGACGTCGAACGGGAGGACCAGGCCCGAGGCCCCGGCATAGACGACGATCGCGACCCGGTCGTTCTCGCCGAGCTGCTCGACCAGCCGCTTCAGGCTCCACTGGACCAGCGGCAGCTTGTTCGGCTGTTGCATGGAGCCGGACACATCCACCAGGAACACGAGATTGCTGGAAGGCCGCTTGGACTGGTCGATCGGCCTGGCAGCGATCCCGATCCGCGCCAGCCGGTGATTTGCGTCCCAGGGACAGCCCGCGACCTCGACATGCACGGCGAACGGGTCCGGGCTGGATTCCGATGGAGGGGCATCATTGTAGGGGAAGTAGTTGAGCAGCTCCTCGATGCGGACGGCATCCTTGGGCGGGAGCTGGTTCTGCGTGAGGAAGCGCCGGACGTTGGAGTAGCTGGCCGTATCCACGTCGATCGAGAACGTCGACAGCGGCTCGCTGGCCGCCCGACGGAACGGATTCTCCACGACCGCGTTATAGGTCTCGAGACTCCGGTCCAGGTCCTCGCCAAGGGACTGCTTTGCTTCGAGGGCCGGGGCCTTGGGTTGGAGCGGTTGTCCGTGAGCCAGAGTCGAGTTGGACGCCATTCCGCCCATCATTCCGCGCATGCCCATGCCCGGATTGCCTTGCCGCTCCCAAAGTCCCACCTCGACCTTGGCCTTCGCGAGGCGGCCCGAAGTCGGTGCCGGCGCCGGAGTGCTATATGTGGGGGCAATCATGTCGGAGCCGGAGCTGAACACGTTACCTGACTGAGCGGCCTTGGCGGTCGAGGCGGTGGGTTGCGCGCCTCCCGCGTTTCCTCCCTCGCGGGCGGCTTCATTCGAGCAACCGGCCAAACAGCCCAGCAAGACGCCGAGCAGGGCTCCGCGTTGACGGAACGAATCGAAGAAATCACGCATGAACGGGTTCCTCCAGGTGACAGGCGACCAGAGGTGCGGGATGGGTGAAGAATGAGAAAAGGACGTGTCCAGTCGGACCGAAATCCGGTCGACGCCGCGAACCGCGCGGCAACAAGCAACGCGGGATGCGTTAGACGTCGCACCAGATCAACGATTCGGTCGCCTGTCTCTTAGACGTTCGTCCCAGGAACCGGTTCCTTGAGCGCCCGTTCGAGAACCCCGGAAGGGCGATTATTGCCCGACCAGCCAGAGGGGACAGTCTCGCCGGACCGCCTCATTCGCGGCCAGGGCGAGCCGGGCGTAGGTCAGCACTTCGGGAGCATCGGCCACGCAGCCATCGTCGGGGTCGTGGGCGACCCGGAGCAATTCCTTGAGGCCGTCATCGTCCAGCGGCAGCTCCCAGCATTCGGCCAGCCCGGTGAGCTCATTGCGGAGGCCCGGCAGGCTGGCGCACTTCAACGCGCCGCCCTCGGAGAGCGGGAAGGAAGCGGCCCGGACGTTCGCGGGGAGGTAGACGCCGCGCCCGTCCTCGCCCAGGGCGGTGAGATTGGGGAAGGAATCCGTCCCCATCGATTCCACGGCCCGACGCTGCAACTCCCCCCAGCCCGTATCGGCGAGCTCCCCAAAATGGAGAGGAGGGGCGCCCTCCCATTCACCCTCGCAGCCGAAGGCGTGGTCGAGCACGCCGGCCACTTCCTCGGCGATCGTGTCGTTGAAAGTGCCTCGCGCGCCGCCAACGGTGAACGCCACAGCCATGATGTGCCCCTTCCCAGTTTTCAGGATCTCAGGTGTCGCGCACAACTTTCAGGGTCCGACAGACTCGGAACCCGGCTGCTCGGAGTACCAGAATACGGCCAAAGCCACTGGGACGTCGGTCGTGGGCTGGTGTTCAACGTGGGGTTCGATCGCCGAGTTGATCGGACGAACGAACGGGATCGGATCGGATGCATGCCATCGGTAGCCCGCGGCCCGTCGAGGCCCCGAGGCCGTCGGAACGCGGAACTGCCCTGAAGTTCGGGTTACGAAGCCGCGCCGGTTGCCCCAGGTCCGTCAGCTCTTCACGGGATCCGGACGGACGGTAGCCCGATCCCTCGCCCGGGGCACGTTCCCCGGCCGTGATGTGAGCCAGCCAGACCATGAGCGAGGGCATGACAGCCATCGGCGCGGGTCTCGAGGGTGGCTAAAGAGTGAGTGAGGGTCGCACAAACGAGATTGGAAGTGGACACGCCTCTACCCGCCACGGCGTGTGAATCGTATCCTGGTTCCGACCTGCTGCCTCGACGTCCCCTCCATCCCCGGTCGTCGAAGGCGTCTGCACCGGCCCGAATTCCGGCCGGATGCCCCATCATTGCGCGCCCTTAGTGTCGTCCTTTATCGTTGTTCCTGTCAAGCGCCTGTTTCCCCAGAGGCTATTCATGAGGCGATCCCGGAACGGCTCGATCCCTGCCGCCATCCTCGTCCTTGCCGCGATCCTGGTTGCCATACCGCCTGCTCGCGGCTCGGATCCGCCCCAGTCCCCGGGTTCGCCGATCGGATTCACCCCTACATCCGGCAAGAAGCAGCGCGAGGCCGAGGCGCACGCCCTGACCGTCCCCACCCCCGATAACGCGCGGCGATGGCTGCGAATTCTCACCGCCGAGCCGCACGTCGCCGGCACCCCGGCCGACTACAAGACCGCCGTGTTCGTCCGCGACAAGCTCCGCGAATGGGGATGGAAGGCCGATCTCGCCGAGATGCAGGTCCTGCTCAACTATCCGGATCCTCCGTCGCTGTCGCTCCGGCGACCGATCTCACGAGACTTCGACCTCGACGAAGCACCGATCGCCACGGACAAGGACTCGGCGAGCACCAAGGCCTTCGGCGCCTTCAACGGGTACGGCGCCTCGGGCGATGCGTCCGGACAGGTCGTCTACGCCAACTACGGTCGCCCCGAAGACTTCTCGTCGCTTGAGAAGATGGGGATCGAGGTCAAGGACAAGATCGTCCTGGTGCGATACGGCGAGCTGTTCCGAGGTTTGAAGGTCTGGAACGCCCAGAAGCGCGGTGCCAAGGGGATCCTGATCTTCTCCGATCCCGCCGACGACGGTTATGCCAAGGGCGATGTCTATCCCCACGGCCGTTTCCGGCCGGGTTCCGCGATCCAGCGCGGGAGCGTCCAGTTCCTGTCCCGGGGGCCGGGCGATCCCTCCACACCGTTCGGTCCCTCGGTCAAGGGTGCGAAGCGGCTCCCCTTGAGCGAGAGGCAGTTGGCAGAGCAAGTCGTCTTGCAACGACCTAATCTACCCGATCAGCTCGCCTGTCTTAACGACAGAGATTGGGAGAAGCAGACCGGCCTCAAGCTGGTCGACTCCATGGCGATCATCCCATCGCTCCCGATCAGCTACGACACGGCTCACGAGCTCCTCAAGGTGCTGGCAGGCCCCAACGTCCCCTCGGGCTGGCAGGGAGGGTTGCCCCTGGCGTATCACGTCGGGCCCGGCCCCGCCGAGGTCCGGCTCTCCGTCTCGATGGACTACCAGATCCGCCCGATCTGGAACGTCATCGCCACCATCCCCGGCACCGAGGAGCCCGACCGCTGGGTGATGGTCGGCAACCATCGCGACGCCTGGGTCTACGGGGCGGTCGACCCCGGCAGCGGTACCGCCGCGACACTCGAGATGTGTCACGCCCTGGGCGAGGCGGTGAAGCATGGCTGGAAGCCCCGCAGGACCCTCATCTACGCGAGCTGGGATGCCGAGGAGTACGGGCTCGTCGGCTCGACCGAATGGGCCGAGGAGCATGCCGAGGACGTCAAGAAGAAGGCCGTCTTGATGCTGAACGTCGACTCGGCCGTCACCGGATCGGAGCTCACGCTCGGCGGTATCCCTTCGCTGCGTGACTTCGTGCTCGAAGCGGCGGGGACGGTCAACGACGTCCGTTCGGGCGCAGCCTCGGCTCCATCTGGGCCGAAGGACAGCGTAAAGCCTGGGCCTCAAGTTCGCCGCTGGTCATCCTCGACCCGATCTGGAATTCGAATGGCGGCTCCCACGCGGGCACGTCCTCGACCCCGGATTTCGCCCCCCAGATGCACTGGCTCGGCTCCGGATCCGACTACACCGCGTTCGTCGATCACCTGGGCATCCCGACGGTCAACGGCGGCCTGAGAGGAGGCTATGGCGTCTACCACTCGATCTACGACGATTTCAACTGGATGGAGAAATTCGGGGATCCCGAGTTCTTGAACCACGCCACCGCGGCCCGGCTTTACACGATCATCGCGATGAGGGCGGCGTCGGCCGATGTCGCGCCGTTCCGATTCGTGCCCTACGGCCTCGCGTTGCGCGAGCACGTTGACGAATTGCGACTCATCCACGCCCGTCGCGCGCGGCAGGAGGAGTCGGCCAAGGCGAAGGCGGGGACCGAGTTCGAAGGAGTTCCCGAGTTGGTCCACGCCATCCTCGCTTTTCAGGCGCGCGCCGAGGAGCTCGATCGAGCGACCGAGGCCCTCTCACTGAGAGAGGCAATCGCCCCCGACCGGCTGACCGCGATCAACGATGCGCTCTTGAAAGTGGAGCGGGCATTCCTGTTCGAGGAAGGGCTCCCCGGCCGACCGTGGTTCAAGCACGCGGTCTACGCGCCCGGCCTGACCACGGGCTATGCGGCATGGCCCTTGCCGGCGATCCGGCAGGCGATCGAAGACAAGAACCCGGCGCAGCTCGCCGCGGCGATCTCGAAGACCGTGGACCGGATCCGGAAGGCCGACGCAGCTCTCGAATACGCCAAGGGGCAGATAAGCAAGACAGGCGGATCGCATTGAATTCAGCGGGGATAACGAACTCGTCCCGGTCCTGTCGGTCGGTCCTGTTTTGGGAGCGTCTTTGATGATCCCTGTCGAATCGATGAAGCGTCAATCGGTGACATTGCCGCGCGTGCTGGGCCCGGTCGAGGCGTTCTGCGTCGTGGTCGGCTCGGTCATCGGGTCGGGGATCTTCCTGGTCCCGGCGACCGTGGCGGACAATGTCCCGTACATCAGCGGAATCGTGCTGGTCTGGGTCATCGGCGGCCTCTTCAGCGGGGCCGGGGCCTTGACGCTGGCCGAGCTCGGGGCGATGTTGCCGCAGGCCGGGGGGCTCTATGTTTTCCTGCGCGGCTTACGGGGCCCTGCCGGCGTTCCTGTTCGGCTGGGTCGAGTTCCTGGTGGTCCGGAGCGGCTCGATGGCGACCCTCGCCGCGGCATTCTCGCGCTACTTCTCGCAAGTGGCCCAGCCGCCGGCGGCGATCCCCGTCAAGGTCTGGCAGGCGGGCGCCGCGGTGCTGGCCATCGCGGTCGTCACCACGGTCAACGTCCTGGGCGCGCGGCGGGGCGGCGGCCTCCAGGTGATCGGGACGGCCCTCAAGGTCGGCGGCATCGCCGTGTTGATGATCCTGCCGTTCGCGCTCGGGGCCGGCACGCTCGCCAATTTCTCGCCCGTCTGGCCGGCGGCGATCGGCGGCTCGATCTTCACGGGCATGATGACCGCGATGGTCAGCGTGCTCTGGGCCTACGACGGCTGGACCAACGTCACTCCGCTCGCCGAGGAGATCCGCGAGCCCGGCCGCAACATCCCGCGCCTTGATCCTGGGCATGGCCGTGCTGATCGCCGTCTATCTGGGGATGACCCTGGCCTATCACTACGTCCTCCCCATGAGCGAGATCCGATCCGCGAGCCGGGAGACCTCGCAGCTCGAGAAGGTCACGGCCGCCGTCTATTGCAAGCAACTGCTCGGGCAGCCGGGCGTCTGGGCCATCTCGGCCCTCGTCATGATCTCGACCTTCATCTCGCTCAACGGCAACGCCCTGACCGGCCCGAGGGCCTATTTCGCCATGGCCCGCGATGGGCTCTTCCCGGCCGGACTCTGCCGCGTCAGCCCGAGGTTCCAGACCCCGGCCAATGCCATCCTCTCGCAGGGGATCTGGGCCATCCTCCTGACGGTCGCCGGCACGTTCCTGGTCATGATCCCCCCGTCCGGCTCCGACCATGTCCTGCCCGACTGGATCATCGCCGCGTGGAAGAAGCTCAACGAGACGCCGCTCTACGACCTGCTCTACACCTACGTGATCTTCGGCGCCAACATCTTCTACATGCTGGCGATCTCCAGCGTCTTCGTGCTCCGCAGGACGCGACCGGACCTGCCGCGCCCTATCGGACTCTCGGGTATCCGGTGACCCCCCTGCTCTACGTGGCCGCGGCGCTCCTGCTGCTCGGCAACATGCTCGTGGACGTCCAGACCAGGGTCCCCTCCCTGGTCGGGCTGGGGATCATCCTGCTCGGCGTGCCCGCCTACGCGTTCTTCCGCCGGTCCTCGCAGCTCGCCGACGCCGCGGCCGAGCGGCAGCTCGACTAGAGGTCATCACGCTCGGATTGATTCTGCCCATACCAACCCGACGCGCCAGCGAGGGGAATGCCTCCGGCCCCTCGCTGGCGCGTCGGGTTAGTCTCTCCACGATGCGGCCACGTCCACGGATTCCCTGTTCAGTCGATCTGCCCCGGTCGGGAGTTCAACGAGTCCGCAGGGCGGTCCCGGATGCGCAACGCGCCGCCGGGACGACCTCATCCGGCGGCCGGTTTCCCAGGTGCTCGTCGTCGCGCGTGAGCTGGAGGAAGCCGATGCACATCTCGTCGGTCGTCTGCTCGCCCCACCGGACCTCGATCGGGGGCTTGCTGGGGTTGCGAGGATTCGCCGCCGAGTTATCGAAATGGGCCACCATCTCGACCTTGGTCCCCTTGGGGAGCGCCACGGGTTTCACGAACTCGTAGGGGTTCTGCCAGTCGAAATCCCAGTCGTCGATCCGGATCAGGACCTGCCGCGAGCCATCGGGCCGGACCGCTTCCAACTGGAAGTCCTTGCCGAGCCAGTGCATGTGCGGGAAGACGGCCAGCACGTGGGAATCCTGGCGGATCGTCAGGCTCCCCTTCACTTCATGATTGGGCGCGCCGGGCGGAATCCGCAGGTCGGGCTTGGCGAAGAGGCCGGCCCGCGCGGGCAGCACGACGCCCGAGTGGATCTGCTTGTCGACCGGCCCCCTGGCGAAATACAGACCGATCGTGGTGGCGTCGTTCTCCGGCTTGCCAGCCTTATGGTAGTGGATCTGAAGGAGCACGTCGGCGCCGGCCGGCAAGGCCCGGGCCATGCCCTCGGGCGACAATCGCGGCGTCCGCCCCGGCGCCCAGCCCCAGAGCTGGCCGGCCGGGTAGAACGGCAGGCCATTCGGGAGCCGGCCGTATCCACCTCCCGAGGTCGCATAGCCGGGGCCCGGATCGGCCTCGTCGAGCTTCCGGGCATTTCCCGACACATCATAAGCAGACAGGATATGATGGACCACTTTCCGGTTGCCCGGCCTGAAATCCACGGCGGCGATCCACCGCCCCTTCGTCAAGCCGGACGGGACGACGACGACCCGATATTCGTCGGCGCCACCGCTCGCCAGCTTGTACGGCTCGGGCATCTTCAGCACCAGGTCCGGAGGCCCGAGAGCCCAGTCGGAGCTCCATTCTCGGGCCGGAGGACCTTCCTCGGGGTTCCCCTCCGGACGCCCGGCATTCGCCCAGTCCGCAAGGGTCTTCAACTCTCGGGCTGTCAGCACGCGCGCCCCCTGGAACGGGCCGCCGACGGTCGTCGAGGCGTGCCACGGGGGCATGCTCCGCCCTTCGGTCACCGCGACGATGTCCCGGGCGCGCTTCCGCGCCTGCGAGAAATCCAGGAGCGAGAAAGGTGCGACCTGTCCGGGCCGATGACATTCCTGGCAGTTCTTCTGCAAGATCGGCGCGACGTCGCGATGGTAGGTCGGTGGCTCCGCCGAGCATACGACGCCCGGCGATCCCAGGGCGATGCCGACCAGCAGGGCCGGAGTTCCGCGAAGCCCGCGCAGCCGGGGGTACTTCAGGTCCATCGTTCGATCTCTCGAGATTAGCCGAACCATCTCCATGGACCGGAACCCGGCGACGCACCCGATGGCGCCTCGGTCAACTCCGGCTCCTCTTGAGATGATATCTCATCCGACCGCGGTTCGGTTTCAAGAATCGGGAGGATTTTCGCGCGGGGCCTCGCTCGCGCCCTCCGGCTCCGCCGAGCGAACCGCCTCGGTCACATCGATGAACTTGTAGGGATCGTCCCAGGTCGAGAAGAAACTCCTGTCGGGCAGGAGATCGAGCTTCGCGCCGAAGAATGTGTTGAGCACGACCCGGAACGAATTGACGGGAGTGATCCGCTCGTAAAGCCCCTCATATCGACGGCCGGGGAAGTAATAGGCGTTCAGGATGCTCATCCGCTCGTGCAGGTCGGTGTGGTTCACATCGTTGAAATCCAGGTACAGCTCCGAGCCGTGGTCCGATTGGAGGATGATGATGGGGGGCTCGGGAGACTCGGCCAGGAGCCGATCGATCGTCTCCTCGATCTTCCGCGTGATGAACGCGGCCTGGGCCCGATAGGAGCTTCGGAAATCGTCCGGCGCCCGAAAGCGGCCATGGTTGCGATCGCCGTTGGCGAGGGTATAGACGAGATTTCGGCGACCGACGTCCTCGCCATGCTCGCCGAAGACGAACGGGAGGTGCGGGCAGAGCAAGTGGGCGAACGTGAACGTCGGGGCCGGATTGCGAGCCACGTCCGGCAGGTGGTCGAGCAGATAGAGGATTCGCTGGCGTGCCAGCGTGAACTGGTCCTCCCAGCGCGGGCTGGGCAGGATCCGCTGGATCGGCGTCATGTCGATCAGCATCCGCTCGAAGTTGCTGACCAGGACGTGCGGCGAAAGATAGATGTCCGCCTCGGGATGTTCGGTCGGATCGAACCCCGTCGCGAAGGCGACGAACCGGTAGCCCAGCGGCCGGAGGCTCGCCACCACGTCGTTCTTCCCGATGAATTGCGCCAGTTCGGTCTGGTCGGTGCCCAGGCCCTTCACCATCTCATCGAGGTAGGACGAGTTCAGCGACGACGACAGGCAGAGCGGGGTCTGGCAGTAGTTGGCGGTGCTCCGACGCGCCAGGTAGAACCCCTTGCGCTCGAGTCGCTCGAGGAATCCCGAATTATCGTAGTCGAACAGCGACTTCATCACGTCGGACCGCGCGTAGCCGTCGAGGATGATGTAATAAATGTCGGGAGGTTTCCGTTCGAGCGGCCGCGAGCCCAGGGCGAACGGGACCGGCTCTCGCGAGGGCCTCGGAACCGCCCCGACCGACCCCATGGAGAGGATCTGAAAAGCCGGCATCGCGACCAGCGCGATCGCGAAAACATCCAGGAAGCCCGTCAATGTCCTGGCGTCCTTCAGCCATCTCGCGATCAGGACGGCGACGATCGTCAGGACGATACACTCGGGGATCACGATCCAGAGACGATCGACGTCCTGAAAATGATTGTAAACCCAGAAATCACTCACGATTCCTGCGATGACGTTTGCCGGGGCCATCGCCTGGCTCACGGTGAAGAAAAAGGCGACCCCCAGCGAGGCGACCAGGCCGGCCTTCCGGATGTCCCTCATCAACAGCCCGAACAGGAGCCAGCTCCCGGAGACCCCCAGGACCGCGAAGAACAGCGGCGGCCGGAGCTCGGCGACGCGGACCTCCCGGGAATTCTGGACGAACAGGGCCAGGATCGGGTAGATCGCGAACAGGAACGGGTGGATCACCCAGGATCCGATCGACCGGATCAGTCCTCCCGACGTCGCAGGAGGTAGAGCCTCCGCCCCGACGCTGTCACCGACTCCGCCTGGACGATCGAGAAGTGTTTGGTGAAACATTGCTCAAATGTTCGTTGGTTGTAATCGTGGTGGACTCCGAGCCGCCGGGCCGAGAGCGCCTGCACCTGCGGATCGGCCTCGGGGATGAACTCGACCAGGAGCCAAGGGGCGAGGGCCCGGAAGAACTCCGCCTGGTTGTCCAGGGGTTGGTTGCCGGTGAAGGCCAGGTGATGGATCAACGCCAGCGCCATGACCAGGTCGGGGCTCCCGCGATCGAAGATCGAGGCCCGCTCGCGGTTGAACCACCCGGAGCCGGGGCTGGGATTGAACAGGTCGAGCACCAACGGCAGGAGCCGCGTCTCACCGCCCCGGCGGTTCTCGAGGTAGATCCGCTCGATGCACGCCGGGTCGAAATCGAAGGCGACCGTTGACAACCCCATCGCGGAGGCGATCCGACCGAAGAATCCCGCATTCGCGCCGAGGTCCCAGGCGGTCGTCGCCCCGCTCTGTTCCAGAAACCGGCGGACAAGCCGCCCCTTGCTCTCGAATTCCTCCGGCGAATAAGGGAGATCGTCATTGTAGGAGGCCCAACCCCGCCCCGGCGGCCTCCAACGCAAGCGATGGATCGCCGCCTCCAGGCTGTCGATCAGACCGAGCTGCGCCGCGAGGCTCATCTTCATACGCCCCCCGTCCTGACGGGGGACTGCCTGGTTGGCGTGCGACCTCTGGAGCCCCGCATGCAGATGCAAATGGAGCAGGAGGCCCCAGCGGAGCCGAGAGCGGTATGGCAGCAGTCGTACCGCCAGGTCGAGTGGAATCCCGTCGATATTCGTCCGGCAAAGTTGGTTGAGCCTGTGGTCCTTCAAGCTGATGAGCGCCAGTGGCGCCAGGAAATGCTCGCAGAACTGGCGGTAGCCGACCCATGGGTTCCCCTCTCGATACGCCTCGAAGGAAAGCGTGTCGATGAAGATCGGACGACCCCGATGGAACTGCACGTTGTAGGCGCTGCAATCCTTGAGAGTCATCCCGCGCCGCAAGGCGCGGCGCTGGATCTCCAGGGTGAGCATCGCCGCATCCTGCAACTGGCTGAAGGTCCATTCGTAGGGATACGAGATCCACTCGATCGGCTCGGGCCGGATCACCTTGTAAGCCACGCCCGGATCCCAGGCCGCAGCCTCGAGCTCCTCATGCGGGATCAGCAGTCGAGCTCCCGTCAACTCCTCATAGAGGCCCGAGCTCATGAGCTGATCGTAATGTTCTCGGTAGACCAGATTCACCTGGCGGCGAAGGTCTCCGTGCTGTCGATAGACAAATCCGGCGGGATCACGGAACGAGACCGTCGAGAGAGCATGGCCCATCAGGAATTCCGGCTCTTCATCATCAACAAACCGTCTCGCACCGACCTCATCCAGGACTTCAGGAAAAACGCGGAACTCAACAATCCCGCCACCAGGATCTGGAAGACCATGCTTCCGGTCCCGGGGTCCAGGTACGCCCAGAGGTGAGGGGATGAAAATGCCGCGAACGCAGAATCGAGCGTTTCAAGATTTAACATGGCCGTTCAGCGATCTCCTCTCATTTTCGTCCTGAATTTCCCATCCGATCCCTGAAGATAATCAGCGACATTCCGCGAGCCTACGTCCCACGTCGCCCTCTACTTAACAAACACTCACAAATGGGCCAGGTATCGCACCCAGCAGGTGGTGTCGCCCTTCTTGCGGACGCCCCCCAGGCCGGAACTCCGTCGCGTCACCGCGCGGATCATCCCCCCCTCAACCATACGTCATGCTTGGGGCGATTGTGACCGATCTCCGGGCCGAACCGTGCAGGGCGAGCGAAAGCATTCATCGCAGACAGGATGCTCGGCTCGACGAGATCCCTCAGCCTGGAATGCCGGTCAAGGCCGTCTCGATATCAGGACGACGGAGGTCCGGAAAGAGCGAGGCGAGTCGGGTCGTGTCGAGCGAGACGTCGGCAGGGCGTGGTTCCAGGAAAGCAGTGTCCGCCCGGCAAGATGGGCAAATCAGTTCCGGGTCGATCCCGCGGACGTCCGCCACCCGCTTCATCAGCTCGAAACGGCTGAGTCGTTCGCAACCGCCGACATGGACGATCCCCGTCGCCTCGGATTCGATCAGCCGCTCGATGATCCCGGCGGCGGTGCCATAATCGAGCGGCGTTCGATATTCATCGCGGAAAAATGACCGCCTCTCGCCTCGGGCCAGGGCGTCCAGGGCGGCGTCGAAGAAGCCGGGATTTCCGCCTCGCACGATCCCGAACAGCAGGCTGACCCGGGCGACCACGCCGCGCGGGACCGCCAGCACGGACGGCTCGGCCTCGAGCTTGGACCGGCCGTATCCCTGGATCGGCGCGGCCGGATCGTCCTCGCGATACCAGGACCTCGAGCCATCGAAGACCATGTCGGTCGAGGTAAACAGGATGCGACGGTCGCGAGCGGCCGCCCAGGCGGCCAGCCGTCGCGTGGCCTCGACGTTGATCGCCCGCGCGCCCGCCGGATCGCGATGGACCTCATCGGCGGAACTCATCGCCGCCGCATGGATCACGGCCTCCGGATCCGACTCTTCCAGGGCGGCATCGACGTCCTTCCCGTCCGCCAGGTCGACCGGCCGAAGCGCGATCCCGCCGCGAAAACCGCGGGCCTTCCCGCTCCAGGCGAAGACCCGATGACCGCCGAGGTTCAGCCGATCGACGACGAACGATCCCAGGCGGCCGCTGGCGCCCGTCACCAAAATCCGCATGACCCTCAACTCCCGACGCGAGCCCGAATTCCCCATCAAAGTCAACGCCAGACGCCCGGCCTACGCGCCGATCATAAACCAACAGGTCGGTACTCGGAAGCATCCCCGACGCTGCACGGTCACGTTGACCACGAAAGAAGCGCCGCCATGAATATTCGCGAGGTTCCTCTCGACGATCTCGTCCTCGACCCGAATCTGAACCTCCGCGACCGCCTCGACGACTTCACGGTGGAGCGGTATGCCGACTCATGGGATCGCCTGCCGCCGATCACGGTCTTCGAGGTCGAGGACCGCCTGCTCCTCGCAGACGGGTTCCATCGTCACGCCGCCGCGATCATGCTGGGCAAGCGTACGATCCCGGCGGAAATCCGCGTCGGGACCTTCACCGAGGCTCTCGATTTCGTCGCGAGCGTGAACCTGTTCCATGGCCTTCCGCTGTCGCGGACCGAGCGTCGCCGGGCCGTCGAGGTCAAGCTCAAGCTGCATCATGACTGGTCCGATCGCCGGATGGCCGAGGAGCTGGCCGTCAGCCGGGAGCTCGTCGCCAAGATCCGCCGCCAGTTGATCGAGTCGCACCAGATCCCGAATCTCCCCGGTCGCGTGGGTTCCGATGGCAAGCTCTACACGTCGGCCGGCCTCCCCAAGGACGCGAACGAACGGCTCCCTCGCGACAACAAGCAGGGCGGAGCCGCCGACGAGCCGTCCGAGCGAGGCCGACGAGGCATGGACGCGTCGGCCCCCCCCTGGGAAGACTCCAAAGTCGTCGCCGCCGACATCGCGCCCCCCCGGACGCCCGAGCCCGACCTCGCTCCGGCGACAAGAGATGCTCGGGTCGCCGCCGTCGCCGAGCCGGTAGAGACCGCCGAGGCGACCATCGACGAGATGCTCGAGCTGATGGCCAAGCAGGTGCAGCAGGTTGTCAACTGGACCAAGGCCGAGGGCTTCGAAGAAGCCTACCGCACCGCGCGATCCAATACCCGCGCCCTCTTCCAGGCGGCCGTGTACAACCTCGGCAACCGCGCCAATCAATTGCTCAAGATCCGGTGAGGCAACGGGAATCGGGCCTGCCAGTACACCGAGTCCTTATCCGGCCGACTTTGGCGGTAGGCCCATGTCCACGCTAGGGACTGGGGAACGGGACCAGCACGACTTCGCCGGCTGAAGGTACGACCATGCTGCATCCTCCTCCGGCCTCGACCAGTCGGCGGCCAGGGCCGCCTCGCCCGGCATACTCGCGGGCTCGTCGAGCACAGTCACCAAGGCCCGGCGGGGCCCGTCCACTCGCACCTCGCCGAGCAGTCGCACACGGCCGGTCGCGTCGACCACGGCTTCAACTGTCTGGATCATGGGTACCTCCGCGGACATTATATCGCGATCGGACAATCCGATAAGGGGCGATACGTTCGAGGAGATCGCAAAGGGGATGGAACAAACATCGGGGCGTAATTCGTTCCGTCCCAGCTGCGTCCCCGGTTCCTTCCCGTCCCCCTTTTTCGCCTTGACGTTGCATTGACCTCGATGCCGTCGGGATCCGTCTCCAACGCATCGCCACCCATAGATATCTGGCACGGTTCGGGACTTGATCACTCCTTCTATCAGGGCGGAATGCCGATCGTTCGCACCGCCATCAGCCGCATCTCGGTTGAAATCCTCCGGATCGACCGAAGCAACCATGTTGCCCTATGTCAACATCTCATGGAAGATGGATCGTTCCAGACCACTGGGCAGTTCTACCGGATCGTACGATTGACCGCCGAGCGCAAAAGGGAACGACCGATCGCAAAAGGGGTCTGAAAATGGCCTGCCCCCCAAAATCTGGTCCAGTCTTAATGGGAATCGTACAACTGGCAGAGAGCCAGGGAGCGACCCATGCGAAAACGACCCAGACCGGACCAGATTGCATCCATCCTTCGAGACTTCCAGGCCGACCTCGACGCCGGCTTGACCCTCCACCAGGCCTGCCGCAAGGCCGGCATCGGACCCACCACCTACTACCGCTGGAAGGCCCTCCAGGAGGACCCCGTATCGCGTGAACAACTTCGCATCTCAGAACTCGAAGCCGAGGTCGATCGGCTCAAGCTCCTGGTCGCCGAGCTGGCGCTCGACCGCCGCATGCTCCAGGAGGCCTTGAAAAAAGAGCCATGACCGCCCCACGACGCCGTCTCATCGCCGATGAATTATGCGATCAATTCAACATGTCGCAACGTCGCGTGGCCCGGGCGCCGGACCTGGCCCGTTCCGGTCTCCGCTACGCGCCGGTCCTCCGCGATGAAGAGGCGGCGTTGGCTCGACGCATCGAGGAACTGGCCAGGGCGCACCCGCGCTTCGGTTACCGGCGGATCTGGGCCTTGCTGGATCGCGAGGGCTGGATCGTCAACAGGAAGGCCGTGCGTCGAATCTA
Source organism: uncultured Planctomycetota bacterium (assembly GCA_963743925.1). Classification (GTDB taxonomy): domain Bacteria; phylum Planctomycetota; class Planctomycetia; order Isosphaerales; family Isosphaeraceae; genus CAVZRC01. The sequence continues at coordinate 518,106 of CAVURY010000002.1, forward strand.
TCGCGAGCTGGGGCTGAAAGTGACCCGACCGCGGGCCGATCCCAAGCCGCGCCGGGCTCATGGGCAGGACGAGAATGCCTGCCATCTCCGGCCCGCGCGCGGCAAAGACGACGTATGGACATGGGACTTTATCTTCGATCGTACTAATGAAGGTCGAAGTCTCAAATGGCTGAGTATTGTTGATGAGTATACTCGAGAATGCCTGGCGTTGGAGGCGCGCCGGGGCATGACGGCCGAGGATATCCGGGTCATCCTGGCCGAAGTCGCGGCCGGTCGCGGCGGCCCGCCATGCCGGATGCGGAGCGACAACGGGCCGGAGTTCGTCGCCGAAGTCGTGCGGTCGTGGCTGGAGGATTTCGGCTCCGGGACATGGCACGTGGCGCCGGGCAGCCCCTGGCAGAACGGCTATGCGGAGTCGTTTCATAGCAAGGTCCGCGACGAGTTCCTGAACCGCGAGGAGTTCGAGAGCGAACCGCAGGCCGGGGCCTTGGGCGCGCTCTGGAGGGAGGAGTACAATACCGAACGCCCGCACAGTTCCCTGGACTATCAGACACCGGCCGAATTCGCGGCCACTTGTGAGAGGTATGTGCCTATCGATGAAGACCTACCCGACCCTTCGTCCTCTGTACCAACGAACAGGTGATTCCCATTATCGCTGGACCAAGAAATGGGGAGCAGGCCAAAAAGAATCGGGCTTGATTCGTTCCGTCCCCTTTTTCCCGTCAAGCAACGTGCCAAAATCCGTGGCGGACTCCATTCCTGGTTACCCACTTGACGGAGCGCAAAGGACGGTGGTCTAATCACGTCGCATCCTGGCATGATTCGGAAAGTTACATATAATTACCCCCTATTGCAGGGAGCACAATCCGAACGTGATCGCCGGGACGGATTCGGGAGTAGCACATGAAACGATCTCTGTGTGTAGGAGTCGTCCTGATCGTGACCACGTCTCTCGCCCGATGGGCGGACGCCGGCGTGGTCATCAACGCCAACTTCGTGACATCGGCGCCGTCCCAGGACGGGTCGGTCAACCCGTCGCAGTACGGCGGCGGGCCCGCATTTTCCGCCGATTTCAGCAACCTCAACGCCGGCAACCCGAGCCGCCTCAGTGCCTTTGTCTCGCCCAACAGCTTCATCACGGTGCCGAACTCGACCTACAGCTACGACATGTATGCCGCCTACACTTCGACCACCCTCTACCTGGGATTTGTGGTGAAGGACAATGTCGTGAGCCTGGCCTCGAAGGACCCGATCTTCAATAGCGACATCGAACTCTACATCGGCGGGAATCCGAACGGAAACAATTTTCGGAATTACGGGGCCGTCGCCAGCAAACAGGCGTTCCAGCTCGCGTCCGACGCCGCGGGCGATCAGTACACTAACGCCGGCGGCACGTTCAGCAATGCCAACTGGTCGGTCGCGCACTCGGCCGTGTCGAGCCAGAACTACACCCTCCAATTCGCCATCCCGCTGGAGCTCATCGACACCGAAGCGAACGGCGGCTTCACCCCGCCGCACGCGGGCTCAGACCTCCACTTCAACGTCGCCGGCGTCAAGAACGACGAAGTCATCGCGGCCCAGCAGAACTACTCGGTGCTCGACGATGTCTTCCCGTACGGCCAGAACTATCCCGCGAGCAACGAGTACGCCGCGAACGGTACGCTGATCTGGGCCGCGGACCTCCACCTCTCCTCAGTACCCGAGCCCGTGTCGCTCGTGTTGCTCGGCGTCTCCGTCCCGTTCCTCCTGGCCGTCGCCCGCGCACGTCGGCGCCCGGGCGGCCCTCCGCCGGGAGGGACAGCGTAACCGATCCGGCCGGGAGAGGGGCAGAGGTTCGAGTGTCCGACAGGGACCGGCCCGGCGAATCGCGGCGGGGCACGCATCCCGCCGCGAGGTCGTCGGCGATCGTCGTGGTCCTTGCCCTCGATAGGTACCGAAACAGGGCGCACCCGGCTGCGTCCCCGTTTCCGTCTTCGAGGCGAGAGGCATTACCTCGGCGGCCTGGCGATCACGACGTCGCCGAGGTCGATCGTCTGGCCGGGCTCCGGGGTGAAATAGCGGCTGCGGAACCGGTACGGCGCGCCGGGGATCAGGTTGATCATCGTCACGCGGCCATCGGGCCCGCTGCGATGCTCGCGTTTGTCGATCGGCAGGAGGCCGACCTGGGGGGCGTAATCGCCGACGGTCTCGTCAACGGGCTTCTTGATCTCAGCTCCGACGAACTCTGGCCCGGGGGTGATGACCACACTCAGGTAGTAAGGCCATTCGGGCTCGCTGTTGGCGAGCAGCTTGCCGTCCTTGTCCTTCAAGTGGAAGTGGACCGTCGCCGTGGGCCGGAGCTGCACCGTGATCGGCCCGGCCGCCGCCGACTTGCCCGAGAGCTCCACGGTCGCCCCGAGCCGATCCTTCAGGTCGAGGAAGTAGAACGTGCTCGGTCGGTCGGGGTCGCAGCCGGGGATCTCGAATCGGCCGTCCTTCACCGCGATCGTCGGCGGGTCGCCGTTGAACGCCACCAGGGGGAAAGCGTACTCGTTGTAGGGCGTGTAGCTCCGCCCGAACGTGAAGCCCTCGGCGACCGGCTTGCCGTCGGGCCCCACGACGCGGCCCGTGACGGTCACGCCCCGCCGCAGCCGGATCTCGACCGGGTGCGTCGCCTCGTCGTCCTTGATGTCCAGGCTGGCGTGGGCGTCGGCGTACAGCCGGAACCAGGGGGAGGTGACGATTCCCATCTCGGCGTAGCTGGTCGCGACGTGCACATATTCGGAACTGGGGCCCACGACGAGCAGATGCCCCGGCCCGCGGGGGACGACCATGGTGAACGTCCCGTCGGGCTTGCTGACGGCCTCGGTCAACAGCAGGTTGGCTCGCCGCGGGTTGTCGCGGGTCGTCTGCTGGTAAGTGACCCAGGCGTCGGCCACGGGCGTGCCCGCCGGATCCTCGATCACCCGGCCGCGTACCACCACCCCGCGCCAGAGCTTGAACTCGAGGGCTTGCTGCACGGCCGCCGTGGGCCATTTCATGTCACGCCAGGCGTGGAGATACGGCTCGCCCTCGGGTGGGTCGATGCGGATCCGGTACTTGCCGGCCGGCCAGCCGACGACCCGCGCGCGGCCCTGGCCATCGGTCCGGGCATGGGCGACATCCTTTGTCAGGACGAAGCCCTCGAAAGACTGGACGGAGACCCGCGCCGGCCATCGGCTTGCCGTCGTCGGAATGCACCACGTGGACCTCCACCGCCTGGGCCGGACGCAGCGTGATCGTGGACCCGGGCCGGGGCTTCCCCTCTCCCTGGACGCCGACCTGGAACGAGAACGCCTGGCGCGCGTACCGAGGGTCCTCCACCTCGTAGGTCGCCTGCGCGTCCGCGCCCAGCCCGAGCACCCGGAACCGGCCGTCGGCGTCGGTCGTCGCGGGCGACGGCCAGAGGACCGGACCCCCGTTCGCATCGTACGGCTGGAACTCGTGCTTGAAGCTCAGCTTGGCGACGCGGACGACGATCCCCGCGGCGGGCTGGCCCTGGACGTCGACCAGCCGGCCCTCGACGGGCTTCTCGGGCGGCAGGGCGATCGACGTCTCCTGCGCGCAGTATCCGTCTTGAGGTCGATCGCCGCGAGGGCCCGCCCGGGCGCGGCGGCGATCAGGCCCAGGTATTCCAGGGGACTCGTGGAAATTGCCGTGACGTCCAGCGCGAACCGGCCGTCGGCGTCCGCCGCGGCGGTCCCCATGAGGATGCCGCGATGGCGGCCGTCGATGTCCCCGGCCTGGCGCTTCCGGTCGGCCAGCACTGCAACTCGGGCGCCAGCGATCGGCTTGCCTTGCGGGTCGAGGACGCGGCCGTTGATGGTCATCCGGGCCGGGTTGACGTCGTTCGGCGTCGTCGCGGCCGTCGATGCCGGACGGGCGGACGGGGTACCCTTCATCCTGGGCTCATCCCCCATCACGAGCGGGCGGGCGAGCCAGCCGACGCCGGCGACGACGGCGGCCAGGAGCATCAGCGAGAGTGCGGCGGTCTTGAGCTTGTGCACCAGCATGTTACGCAGGACCTCCCGGGCCAGGGCCGCGCCGGGGGCGGCGAGCGCCCCGCCGGCGGCGTGTCGGGCCGCGAGATCCATCGCGACCCGGGTGGTGGAATCGCACAAGAGGTGCGATACGGACGCCGTGGCGGAACGGGGCTCCAGCATCGCGATCGGCGCGGCGCCCGGCAGGGCCTGGCCACGGCGGGTCAACCCGCGCCGGAGCTTCTCGCGGGCGCGGGCGAGTCGGCTCCGGAGCGTGCCGACGGGCCATCGCAGCCGGTGCGCCGCCTCGTCGAGGGTCAGCCCCTCGAAGTAGCAGAGCACCACCGGCAGGCGGAAAGCTCCGGGCAGGCGCTCGATCTCGCGGTGCAGGGCCTCGGCCCGCTCGCCGTCGATGAGGATCCGATCGGCCGTCGCGGCGGCGGGGGCCGTCGCGGCCTGCCTCGCGGAGCCCGCTTTCTCGGCCCGACGACGACGGCTGAGCCGGAGTCGTGCGCAATGCGCCGTGCAAACGGCGACGCCGTAGAGCCACTTGCCCAGCAGGTCGGGCTCCCGCAACGAACGGGCCTTGTCGGCCAGGACGAGGAAGACGGCCTGGAAGGCGTCCTCGGCCTGGTGCGCGTCGCCGAGGATTTGCCGGCAGACGCCCAGCACCATCGGCCCGTGTCGGGCGACGAGCGCGGCGAAGGCGGCCTCATCGCGACGGGTCGCGAACCGCTCGATCAACTGACTGTCGGAGAGCCCGGCCGCCGAACCGCCCTGGAATAACGACTCGAGATCACGGGCCAGCGATGTCGTCGCCATCTACGCCCCTCGTGTATTCGGCACTGTCCGCAGGCCGGCAGGCATCTGCCCATCCTCGCCGCCGGCTGCCTACCGCCCAACTCCTCTCGTCCCCTCGGACCTATGCTTTCCGGTCGGCCCTGTTGTTATCCCACTTGTTCCCCGAAAATCTGGCCTGAGCCCCAAAACTTTGCGAGACGAGGGTATGCGTCAGTTAGCCGGCTTCTCAATCGGGATGCGGCCCCGGTCAACCATCTCGACCGACTGATAGCAACCTGCTCCTTTTTGCTTCGAGCGACCGACGTCCTATAATAGTAAATGACGAGATAGCCGACGGATTAAGTCACTTAATTAAGATGCGAGGCCGTGGATAATGCGTGTTCCGAAAGCGGAGCTTCCCGACATTGACATGATCCGAGAGCGGGCCCTCTGGAATCTCCCCATCCATTACCGCCTGAAATCCGTTCGTTGCGAATATGGCTCACTGGCATTGCCGGGAGTTTCGGATGACTTCCAGGTCGTGATCGAGTACGAGAACCTCCTGGAAGAGCCCTATCAAGGTAGTCGCGACGACACTCAAGCTCACCAATCGTGGGCCGAGCCGCTGATCGCCGAGATCCGGTCGGAATGGCCGGCTTCCACACTACGAATCCTGATGCTTGAGAGCGTGCTTGCAGAAGACGATGCAACTTAGCGTCGCCTTCCCGACGGTCTCGACAGATGCAGATCACCGAAGTCGCTACACCCATCGCCGAACATCTCCAGGTGACGGGAGCGGATCACATTCTCCCTTTTCGACCCTTTCCGCCGACCGTCTCATCGCTGACCCGTCCTTCTCACGACCTCGGACACTCCCGGTCGCGTCGGTGAGATACGGAATCCGCAGCATAGTATAGGTAGGCAAGTCTCGTCGGCGTCCGGATATCGCTGTTGCTTATGGTCTCAGGTCCCTACACGAATCGCTTTAAAGTCAGAACACCAAGTCCCTGTTCTGGTCCCCGCAAGCCGTTTCACGATTTAATGATTGAATCAATGGTCCTACTCGCGACAGTAGTAAGCTGGTATGAGTTCGCGAAACGAACTGTCATGGGACCTTGGTCGCACCCAACCCCATGAAAATGGTGTCCTGTGCTTGCATGATTGCTGTTGGCAGGCCTTATTTTCAGAGGAACCCAACTTGTCCGAGTTGCATCCACCCTTTCGGGAGAGCTTCAGCGAAAATTCTCGAAGAAACACCTTCGCCAAAAAAGGGCTGGCGAGGTCGTGCATGGGCGCAAAACAGCTTAACATAACAACTGCGTTACCGTTAGGCCCAAGGACAACTGTCAAAATTGATGAAACGAAGCCAGTTCCACTCGAGCCGAAGGGCTCGGGCTGACCTCCGGCGGTTGAGGAAGTCAGACTTGAAAACCATGAAAACGAAGCCAGTGGCCATCCGAGGAGGATGGAAGCCCGAGGATACGAACGGCGGCAAGGATCGCGATCACGCAGGACGTGTTTTCGAAGAAAACCGGACGCAATCCCGCACTCGTTCGGGCGGACTACGGACAATCTTGACAAAATATTCGAAGACCTTGAAGAATTTCCTTGGAAACGGTTCGAGGATTGCTTAGGATGGTAGGATGCGATTTTATCGGGAGCCGAGTTCGACGCGACAGTGGCAGCGGCGTCGCTACCGTTTTCGAAGTTTTGAGCTTGGAATGGTGCCTTCTCCCGAAAACCCGGTCAAGGAGGGTTCCGGTTGGACGGTAGGGGTCTGGGACGACCGGTTTTCCACCGCGGCGCTCCTCCCGGCTTGCCGGGCGGATCGACACGCGGAATTTTTTCGTCAACTGTTTGCGAACCGACGTGTCAGCGATTTCGCGATCGGCCCCCGCAACTTGACGTAATGCAGAAGTGACGTGACGTGAGCGGACACCTCGGGCGGCCGTCCTGAATCCGTCGGTACGGGAAAGACCGCCGCTTTCACCCACCAACCACCCCGCTTCGGCACGGCCAGGGACGTGCAGAGGAGACATTCTCGTGAGCATGGGCGAAAGTGCCTACGATCGTATCAACGATTACGGTGCCGTCAAGATCGGGCTGGCCAGCCCGTACGACATCCGCAGCTGGTCGTTCGGGGAGGTCAAGAAGCCCGAGACGATCAACTATCGGACGTATCGTCCCGAGAAGGACGGCCTGTTCTGCGAGCGCATCTTCGGTCCCGAAAAGGACTGGGAATGCGCCTGCGGAAAGTACCGCGGGATGAAGTACAAGGGGATGATCTGCGACCGTTGCGGCGTCAAGGTGACGCACTCGCGGGTCCGCCGCAAGCGGATGGGCCACATCGAGCTGGCCGCGCCGGTCGTCCACATCTGGTTCTTCAAGGCCATGCCCAGCCGCCTCGGCACGCTCCTGGACATGCGCACCACCAGCCTGGAACGGATCATCTACTTCCAGGATTACGTGGTGGTTGACCCGGGCGATACCCCGCTCAAGGAACGGCTCCTCCTGACCGAGGAGGAATTCCGCAAGGCCAAGGAGCAGTATGGCGAGGGCTTCCAGGCCGACATGGGGGCCGAGGCCGTCCGCAAGCTCCTGATGCGGCTGGACCTGGTCGCGCTCTCCAAGCAGCTCCGCCAGGAGCTGGTCGAGACCTCCAGCAAGCAGAAGATCAAGGACCTGACCAAGCGGCTCAAGGTCGTCGAGGCGCTCCGGGACAGCGACAACCGCCCGGAATGGATGGTCCTGGAATGCATCCCGGTCATCCCGCCGGACCTGCGCCCGCTCGTGCTGCTCGATTCGGGCAACTTCGCCACCAGCGACCTGAACGACCTGTACCGCCGGATCATCAACCGGAACAACCGGCTCAAGAAGCTGGTCGACCTCAACGCGCCCGAGGTCATCATCCGCAACGAGAAGCGGATGCTCCAGCAGGCCGTCGATGCCCTCTTCGACAACAATCGCTGCAAGCGGCCCGTGCTGGGCAGCTCGAACCGGCCCCTCAAGTCGCTCACCGACATGATCAAGGGCAAGCAAGGCCGGTTCCGCGAGAACCTGCTGGGCAAGCGCGTCGATTACTCGGCCCGATCGGTCATCGTCGTCGGCCCCGACCTGAAATTGCACCAGTGCGGCCTCCCCAAGAAAATCGCGCTCGAGCTGTTCCAACCGTTCATCATCCGGCGTCTCAAGGAGTTGGGACACGCCGACACGATCAAGTCGGCCAAGAAGATGCTCGAGCGTCGCAGCGAGGAAGTCTGGGACATCCTCGAGGAGGTCATCCGCAACCACCCCGTGCTGCTGAACCGGGCTCCGACCCTGCACCGGATGGGTATCCAGGCGTTCGAGCCGGTGCTCGTCGAAGGGAACGCGATCCGGATCCACCCGCTGGTCTGCAAGGGTTTCAACGCCGACTTCGACGGCGATCAGATGGCCGTGCACCTGCCTCTCTCGATCGAGGCCCAGGTCGAGGCCATGACGCTGATGATGTCCACCAACAACATCTTCAGCCCGGCCAACGGCAACCCGATCATCAGCCCGACGCAAGACATCGTCATGGGCGCATACTACCTCACGGTCAGCCGTCCCAATGAGATCGGCGAGTACCGCAAGGAGGGGAACGTCGAGAGCGGCGTCTACTCGACCCCCACCGAGGTCTTCCTGGCCAAGAGCCAGGGGAAGGTGGGCGTCCACGCCATGATCAAGCTCCGGCTGCCGGGCCACAAGCGGCTTCGCGGCGACGGCGAGAAGGAGTTCAAGCCGGGGATGATCATCCGGACCACGGTCGGCCGGGTCGTCTTCAACGACATCCTCCACGCCCGGATGCCCTACTACAACCAGACCCTGGGCCAGAAGCAGCTCCAGGCGATCATCGCCGACTGCTACCAGATCCTCGGCCGCCGCGAGACGATCTCGCTGCTGGACCGGATGAAGGACCTGGGATTCCGCGAGTTGACCCGCTCGGGACTCTCGTTCGCGACCGACGACCTGAAGACGCCCCTGTCGAAGGACGCGATCATCGCCGAGGCCGAGAAGGACGTCTCCAAGCACAACAAGCACTATCAGCGCGGGATCATCACCGACCAGGAGCGATACAACAAGGTCCTCGACGCCTGGACGCACGCTCGCGAGCGGATCACCGCCGAGATGATGGACGCCCTCAAGAACGACATCCGCGAAGGCGAGACCTACCTCAACCCGATCTTCCTCATGGCCGAGTCGGGCGCCCGAGGCGGCGTCGAACAGATCCGCCAGTTGGCCGGGATGCGCGGCCTGATGGCCAAGCCTTCGGGCAAGATCATCGAGACGCCGATCAAGGCCAACTTCCGCGAGGGCCTCTCGGTTCTCGAGTATTTCAGCTCGACGCACGGCGCCCGAAAGGGCCTGGCCGACACGGCGCTCAAGACGGCCGATAGCGGCTACTTGACGCGCAAGCTGGCCGACGTCGCCCAGAACGTCGTGATCACGATGCAGGAATGCGGCACCTCGCAGGGCATCACCAAGGGCGTCATCTACAAGGGCGAGAAGGTCGAGGTCAGCCTGGTGCAGTCGATCCGCGGGCGGGTCAGCCGGGTCAACATCGTCGACCCGATCAGCGACGAGGTGGTCGTCAAAGAGAACGAGATGATCACCCTGGCCGCGGCCAAGAAGCTCGAGGAGATGCAGATCGAGAAGATCCAGGTCCGCAGCCCGATGACCTGCGAGGCCTCGCTCGGCGTCTGCCGGAACTGCTACGGGATGGACCTGGCCACCGGCCAGATGGTCGAGTCCGGGATGGCCGTCGGCATCATCGCCGCGCAGTCGATCGGCGAGCCCGGCACCCAGCTCACCATGCGGACGTTCCACATCGGCGGCGTCGCCACCCGCGGCGTCGAAGAGAAGGACGTGAAGTCCAAGCGCGAGGGCAAGGCCAAGTTCGTCAGCCTCAACATCGTGACCAACGACGAGGGCAAGAGCATCGCCCTCTCGCGTAACGGCGAGATCCAGATCCTCGACCCCAAGGGACGCGAGCTCGAGAAGTACGACGTGCCCGACGGCGCCATCATCATGGTCGAGGACGGCCAGATGATCGCCCGAGGCCAGATGCTCTGCGAGTGGGACCCGCACAACATCCCGATCCTGGCCGAGGTCGGCGGCAAGGTCCGGTTCGACGACATCGTCGAGAATGAGACGATGAAGATCGAGATCGACCCCTCCGGACACGTCAGGCGGACGATCATCGAGCACAAGGGCGACTTGCACCCGCAGGTCATCATCGACGACGCCGAGGGCAAGACGCTCGACTACAAGTACATCCCCGAGCGGGCCAGCATCGAGGTGAACGACGGCCAGATGATCTCGGCCGGCACGCTCCTGGCCAAGACCCCGCGCGAGGTGGGCGGCACGCAGGACATCACCGGCGGCCTGCCGCGGGTCACCGAGCTCTTCGAGGCCCGTCGGCCCAAGGAGCCGGCGGTCATCGCCGAGATCGACGGCCGCGTCGAGATCATGGAAGAGAAGCGCCGCGGCAAGCGGACCATCATCGTCCGCAACGAGAGCGGCATCGAGCGCGAGCACCTCGTGCCGCACGGCAAGTACCTCCGCGTGCACGGCGGCGACCGCGTCCGCGCCGGCGACCCGCTGGTCGAGGGGCCGCTGGTCCCGCACGACATCCTCCGGATCTCCGGCGAGGAGACCGTCCAGCGCTATCTCCTCCGCGAGATCCAGAACGTCTATCGTTCGCAGCGCGTCGAGATCGACGACAAGCACCTGGAGATCATCCTGGCCCAGATGCTCCGCAAGGTCCGCGTCGACAGCGTCGGCGACACGCCGCTCCTGCCCGGCTCGGTCATCGACAAGTTCGAGTTCCGGCGCGTCAACCAGGAGTTGATGAGCTGCGTGAAGATCAAGGACCCCGGCGACACCGAGTTCCGCGTCGGCGACATCGTGCCCCGAGACCACTTCGACCAGGAGAACCTCCGCGTCGAGTCGTCCGGATCGCGAAAGGCCGAGTGGATTCGTCCCAAGCCGGCGGCCGCCAGCACCCAGCTCCTGGGGATCACCAAGGCCGCCGTCCAGTCCGAGAGCTTCATCTCGGCCGCCAGCTTCCAGGAGACGACCAAGGTCCTCACCGAGGCGGCGCTCGCCGGCAAGGTCGACTACCTGGTCGGCCTGAAGGAGAACGTGATCCTCGGCCACCTCGTGCCGGCCGGGACCGGCTTCAAGGCCCATCTCGAGGCCGAGGTCCGCATCCGGCCCGAGGCCCTCGAGGCCCTCGCCGACAAGGGACCCGCCTACGCCCGCTACCGCGACGAGGCCACCGTCGGATCCTCCAAGGATTGACCTGACCTTGAAGAGATCATGACGCGAGCATTCAATTGAACGTTCCATGATACCCGGCTCGATACCGGCCCGTCTCCCCCGGGAGCTTCGGGCCGGCGTCGTTTACCGGCTTCTCACGTCGCCGAGCCGAGAGGCGGTTCGCGATGAACGTGCCGCCCGACCCCACGGATTGTCGCGTTGGACCGGATCGAGACCGGGCGGGATCAGGGACCGCGACGGTGGTGGGCGAGCAGGGCCTCGACGAGGAGATCGTTCGCATTCTGCCAGCGGTAGTGGGCGGCGATGGCCTTGCCGAGCATGGCGCGGCGGGTCCGCTCGCCGGAGTCGTCGAGCAAGCGGCGAAGGCCGCCCGCGATCGCGTCTTCCGAGTTCGGGTCGAAGTACCAGCCGGCTTCTCCGCCGATCTCGGGCAGGGCCGTCGTGTGCGCCAACGCGACCGGAAGCCCCTGGGCCATCGCCTCGACGGCCGGGATGCCGAAGCTCTCGCAGAGGGACGGGAAGACCAGCGCGGTGGCCTCGGCATAGGCGGCCCGGAGCATCCGGCCCTGGCGGTAGCCCGGCATGCGGATGATCGCTCGACGGCCGGCCTCGGACGCCGCGGCTCGCAATTGTTGCACTTCCCCCTCGTCGCCCGCGCCGATCAGCACCAGGGCCAGGTCACCGCGGCAGACCTCGGGGAGCCGGGCCGCCGCCTTGATCAGCCGAACCAGATTCTTCCTGGGCTGGAAATTGGCGACCGAGATCAGGTAAGGGACCTGCGGCGGCAGCCCCAGATCCTCGCGGACGCGCTCTCGCTCATGGGGCGGCGCGACCTCGAAGAACAGGTCTTCCGCGGCGTTCGGCACGTAGGCCACGCGATCTCGGCAGGCCGGGAATGCCTCGAGGAGCCGATCGGTATTGAATCGCGAGACCGACAAGATCAGATTGGCCCGCTCGAATACGTTTCGCAGCAGCTCGCGCCTCCTCGGGGGCTCGAACTTCAGGTTCTGCAGGATGTCGTGGCTGGTCACCGCCAGTCGGGCGGCTCGGGTCGGGACGAAGAACTCGGCCGGGCAGTAGACCCAGTCGATCGGGCCGGACCACCACTCGATCGGCGGCCAGGGCTTGATGCGCCACCATCGCAGCAGGTCGCGGGTCCGTAGCGGCAACTCCCGCCGGGAGGGGACTTCGAGCGATTCCCAGTAAGCCAGGCCGTCGGGGTGGGACATCCTCCCGGTGAGCAGCCGAAGATCGATCCCGGGTCGCCGGGCCATGCGTTCGAGTTGGGCCAGGGCATGCCGGGTCACGCCGGTCGGCGCATGGCAGGCGTCCATATCGTAGAGCAGGGCGACGCGCAAGGCCGTCGTCGCCAACGATCGGGTCGCCCGGTCGGTCGTCCTCAGACCGATCGCCTCGTCAGCCATCTCCATCCATCCCCCCGCAATTCCCTCGCGCGGTCGCCTTCGATTCCGATCGAGCCTTGATCCTAGGAGAAGGCCGGGGCGACTGTCAATTCCGGGACCGATCGCGGGCCGTTGCCGCGAGCCGTCGCGAATCCGCAGTCGATCGAATCGAGGCGGAACTTGAATACGGACGAATCGCGATCAACAATGGGAAGCGATCGAATCGAAGATCGGCCGATGAGCAGGACCACGCCGGCACCGATGGACGCGAGCCCGACCCGCCCAGGACGATTTCCGAAGGAGCCCGAGCATGGGAGTCAGTCACGACGAGGCACGGGAGGCGGTCGTTCCATCCGGGACGGCTCCTCCGTCTCAGGGCCGTCAGGCCCTCCGCGACCAGGATATCCTCTGGTCCGACTTCCTCTCCATGGCCCGCACCATCGTGGACTCGCTGGCCAAGAGCAACGAGGCCCTCTGCCAGGGCCGCCTCGAGGTGATCCCCGAAGTCAAGGGCGTGGAGAAGGAGTCCGACCGGGAAGAAGTGCGAATCGAGCGGGAATGCATGAGAATCCTCGCCCTCTACGAGCCGGTCGCCTCGGACCTGCGCCGACTGGCGACGATCCTGAAGGTCAATCGCGACTGGGAGCGGATCGCCGACCTGGCCGCACGCATCGCCCGACGCGCGCGCAAGCTGGCCAAGAAGTCCCGGGACGTCACGATCCCCGAACCCCTCAAGGCGATGGCCCGCGACGTGCACGCCCAGGTCCGCGCCAGCTACGACGCGCTCGCCGCTCGCGACGCCGAGAGAGCCAGGGCCGTCATCACGGGCGACCGGGCGATCAACCGGCAATACCGGCGGTTCCGCAAGGAGCTCAAGGAGAATCTCCGGCAGCAGACCAGCCAGCTCGACGCCTGGCTCCAGTTGATCAGCACCGCGAGGAACCTCGAGCGCATCGCCGACCATGCCACGGACATCGCCCAGACGATCGTCTACCTCCAGGAGGGGATCATCATCCGACACAAGAAAGCGGATGCCGGCTGGGGGGTGGCGGAGAATTCGACGGGCGAGCAGGGTGTCACCGCGGGCTCGTGATCCAGGCAACAACCGTTATCCCTCCGGTGGAATCGATAACCAGGAGACCGATGATGACGCTGCGAATCCGACGCCACCATGTCGCCGCGCCGGCCGTGATCCTTGCGCTAGTCGCCCTCTCCGTCGCGGCGCAAACGCCGAGCGAGACGAAGCCCGCATCGAAGACCCGGCCCGATGCCGCGGTCTTGCTCGAGATCGGCGGAGAGGTCGCTCAGCCCGTCTCCTATACCGCGGCGGAATTCGCCAGGCTGCCACGCCGGACGGTCCGGGCGAAGGGCCACGACGGCGTCGAATCGCAGTTCCAGGGGGTGCCCCTGATCGACATCCTGTCGAAGGCCGGCGTCCCCACGGAGAAATCCCTGCGAGGACCGGCATTGGCCCTTTTCGTCGTCGTCGAAGCGACCGACGGCTATCGCGCGGTCTTCGCCCTCCCCGAGCTCGATCCGGAATTCACCGATCGTGTCATCCTGCTGGCCGACCGCCGCGACGACAAGCCCCTGGCCGGCCAGGCCGGGCCGCTCCAGGTCATCGTACCGGGGGAGAAGAAGCATGCACGATGGGTCCGGCAAGTGATCCGACTCAAGGTCGGAAGAGGTTGAATCCGAATCGCACGCTGATCACTCGATATGCTCGACGTCCCATCCCCGCGTCGAGACCAGGAATTCGGCGATGATCCGTCGGTGGCATTCCGCCACGCGCTTCTCGGCGCACATCAGGCAGAAGGGGTTCGGCAACCGATCGAGCCGATCAACGAGCAAGTCACCGGCGCGTTCGAAGAGGGCACGATACGCGGGTCCCCAGTCCCCGAGATCCTTGAAGAGATTGCCCAGCTCGAGGATCGAGTGATACGCGATCCCGCGTTCCCCGAGCAGTTTCTCGATCCCCTTGTCGGGTGTCTTCGCCTTGACATAGGCCCCCATGCTCGAGACCTCGGGGCGAATCCGGACGTCGGCGATCGACCGGACCCCATGACGGACCAGCAAGCCCGCGAACTCATCCGGCACCCGGCCGCCGTAGCCGATCGTGTAGAATTTCATCGGGAGATCTCCGGATTTCGGCACCGCCTTTCGATGCCGACCGCGGTGAGGTTGCCCCAGCACCCTCACGACCTGGGAGATCGAGGTGCGCGTCTACCTTACATTATGCCGCGGGTTCGGAATTTCATCGACGCAGGCGGGAAATGCCTTAGCGGATGTCCGGAAATAAGTTGCCTGTTTGATCCCTATAATGCCCTTGTCTTCCCAGAGGCTCTGCTTGGAGGGAGGTAAGGGCTGATGTCACCCAAGAAGAAACCGCGTGGCTTCCCTCCGTGTGAGTGCCCGACCTGTCGGCAGGATCCGGACAGCCCGACTGCTGAGGTGCACCGTGCCATCAACCGATTCCTTGCCACCGCCGACGAGCGCAGCCGGCGTCTCCTCGCCGGATCGCTCGCCCAGCAACACGGGCGCGGTGGCATCGCCCTGGTGGCTCGCATCACCGGCCTCAGCCCCCATACCATCCGCCGCGGACGGCGCGAGTTGCAAACGGCCACTCCGACTCCCCGGGGACGGCTCCGCCGGCGGGGAGCCGGGGCAAGCCGGTTGAAAAAAAAGTCCCGAGGTCGTGACGGCCTTGGAGGAGCTGTTGGAAGACGCCACCGCTGGCGATCCGATCACGGGGCTGAAGTGGACTCACCGTTCGCTCCGCAAGCTGAGCAAGGCCCTGCGCCGGCGGGGATTTAAGTTGGGGAGGACCGCGATCGCCCGCTTGATGCGGGACCGGGACTTCTCCTTGCGGACCAACCGCAAGCGCCTGGCGGGGACTCACGACCCCGAGAGGGATCGACAGTTCCGCTATCTGACCCGGATGCGCCGGCTCTACCTGGCCCGGGGATTGCCGGTCATCAGCGTCGATACCAAGAAGAAAGAGTGGGTCGGCAACTTCAAGAACCCCGGGCGGTGTTGGCGGCGTCAGCCCCGGGACGTGCTGGACCACGACTTCCCCAGTTGGGCCATCGGCCGGGCGATCGGATACGGCATCTTCGACGTGAGATTCAACGACGGTTACGTCGTAGTCGGCACGTCGCACGAGACGCCGGCGTTCGCCGTGGCCGCCATCCGCCGCTGGTGGATCGTCGTCGGCCGTCGCCGCTATCCCGAAGCGCGGCGGCTGCTGATCCAGGCCGACGGCGGTGGCGGCAACCACTGCCGCAAGTGGGCGTGGAAGGTGGCGTTGCAGCACCTGGCGGACGAGTTCGACCTGATCCTCACCGTGACGCATTATCCGCCGGGGGCATCGAAGTGGAACCCGATCGAGCACCGGATGTTCAGCCTGATTAGTGCCAACTGGGCCGGGGAGCCGTTGGTGAGCTATGAGACGGTGCTGAAATTCATCCGCACGACGCGGTCCGAGGCGGGGTTCCGATGTCGGGCGTGCCTGGACACCAAGCCATATCCGAAGCGATTGAAGACGAAGGCAGACGAACGGGCGAGCGTTCGGCTGCGACCGCGCCGAGTGACGCCCCAATGGAACTACACAATAGGGCCGCATCATCGCCCCCACAAATAGGCAACTTATTTCCGGACATCCGCTTAGGAGTCGAATCGGCGTTGACTCGATTCTCCGGGGATTTTCTCGGCGTCTGTTGCGCCTTCCACGACAGGAGCTGAGTCTTCCGATTAATCCCGCGATTCCAGCTCGGGCTGGATATACTCGCGTCTCAAGAACTCGTCGGAGAGTTTCTCGACGCCTTCGAAGAAGATCTCCCAGGGGTCCCTGGTGATCACGAGGAATCCTTCGCTCGTACGCTTTAGGTGGACCGTATCCGTCTCGACGCGGAACGCCTTCGGAAGCCGGATCGCCTGGCCGCAACGCGTCCGGAACACTTTGGCAACCGCCATGACCGACCTCCCCGATTTATTGGTATCTACACATAGGTCATATCAGTTCAGTTCGGCGGGCAGGATCTCAATGCAACGGTCGGATGCGTCGAGACGAGGCACGTCTCGATGGATCGGGCGTATTCCTCTGGTTCCATCCGGTTCTCGAGGTTGGAGCTACGTCTTCCGGTCATGTCCACCTCCCGACGCGGGTACGGCATGACAAGAGGCGGCTCCATGACCTCCCCTGTGAACCTTCTCATATTGATCAGCATGTCATGCCCACGCGCCGGGCCGGTCGGGAGCTTGTTCAGGTCGATGTTGAAGAACGGGTCCACCTTCAAACCGTCGGGGCCGACGTGGACCAGCCGGACGTAGAAACGTACCGAATGGTCGAGCGTCGAGAGTAATGAGTTCAAGACGTACATTCGCTTGCCATACCCGGTCAGGTGCATCACGCCGGAACGCCGTTCCTTGCAAACGCCAGCCGGAGCAGTGGTTGCGACGCAACTCCTCGCGACGTGTAGGATTTGGGACAAAGCGAGCGGTAACTCGTATTCCCTCGCCGCCCGACTCTGTCACAGAGAAAATGTTACCCTCGGGAGTTACCCCTTTCCTCATCTTCACGAAGAAGCGGGCGAACTGCTCAAGCGCCGCTTGGCCGCGGGCGGAAAGCCTCGCAAACTTGCGATCGTCGCTCTCGGGGCGTGGTCGCTTTGTGGCCCTGCTAATCCATCGCCTCCATCTTCACGACGGGACGATGCTCTTTCCGCCCTTGGCGATGGTGAAGACCGCCGGCCCGGTCAGTTCGCCTCCCGAGGCGGTCGTCAAGCCGCCGAGGATCGTGATCTGGCCCCCGGTCGGGAACGTCTGCTTGGACTCGAGCGTGATCTGGACAGCGTCGCTCGCCGGGAGATAAGAGACTGCGAAGTTCTCGATCGGATGCAGGACCGTCACCTTCTTTCCCTTGACCTTCTTGGTCGTGACGGTGTCAACCTGGTAACTGGCGGCGTTGGCGTCCGAGGCATCGAGCGGAACCACGAACTCGAGCACGAAACCGGTCAGGACTGCCTTGCCGGTGGGTTTGCCCTTCCGGTTCAGTTTGCGCTGGAAGAGCGGTAGCCCGCCGAGGATCACTGCTTGCGTCGGTGTGGGCGTGGGAGTAGACGTAGGCGACACGATGGCTGCACTGACTTCCACAACGAATGAACCCAAGACCGTATTGGGAGGCGAACTGTTGTCAGACACCTCGAAACTGACCGTGATCTGCCCGGTCGGCTGATTCGTCGTTGGAATCCAAGTGAAGACCCCGTTCGTTGGATTCACGGTTGCTCCAGTGGGCACATTGCCTGTCAGGCTATAGGTCAGCGGCAGGGCCGGCGTGTTCGGGTCGGACGCGAAGCTGCTCAGGTTGATCTGGAAGCGCTGGCCAATAATAGCCGTCTGGGCGGGCACCGACGAGAGAACGGGCGGCAGGATGACTCCGGTCACGGGGTTGACGGTCAGGTCGCCGACGGCGCTACTGCCGGTGTAGCTCAAACTCGGAACTACGCTCGCCCCCACCGCGCCGGTGTAGGTACCCGCGTCGAAACCCTTCAGGCTGATGTCGGGAAGCGTCGCGACACCATCCACGTTCGTAATCGCCGACCCAACGGTCTGAATCGTCGAGCCAATGGTTAGACTGAAGGTGACGGTCTCGCCGGGCAGTGGCGAGCCGTCCGAGGTCACGGTCGCCGTTAAAGCGCCGGTCCCGCCCGTAGTGCCGTTGCCAGACACGGAGAGGTTAGGGACGGGGCTTATCGGACCGCCAACGTCATACTGCACGCCTGACACTCCCCCTGAAGTGACCGGCGGCACAGGCGTTCCCGGCGGTACAAGATCGTAACTGTACTCAATAGAACCCGGCGAAAACGCAGGAAAGATTGCGTCCGAGTTCCATGAAAAATTCGTGCCACTGTTACCTGACCAAACCATACCAGTTTCATCGCCGAACACACCAGCTAGCTGCGTGTCGAAGTACGTCTTACTGCCGAACGGAAACAAATTACTCGGCATCTGTGGTGCGTCGTAGAACTCCAACGCGTTTGCCACTGTGGCGGTGTTCGACCGACTCAAAATCGTTTTGGTAATCTGTTGAGTAGTAAAAATCCGTGAGCGAGATCGTTCCCTTGGCGATCAATCCATTGATGTTCACATCATATGAGAATGTCTTTTCTGGCCAATAGTAGGGATATTGGTCATTGCCGAAATTGGCAACGGGACTGCTTTGTCCCGGTACAGAGGCCGAGGTGATGATGTAATTCGAATTCGTGGAGGGAATAGGATCGTAAAGGTACGATTTCGCCGGCCACTGATGTAATCGGAGCCAACGGCGGAGAGGCCGTGTACTTAATGCCAGGCGGAAATGCCACAAACTGCTGCACCCAGTTAAAATGATCCACATCGCAAATCTGCGTGCGCACGCCAGAGTCACCGTCGCAGCTCCTTGCAAGCGCACTGGCGCAAGAGATTGTTCGGCACGAAGAAGGCATCAATGAACTCAGAATTGATATTTGGATCTTCACCTGTTGAGAAAGCGCCAACAGCGCCTCGAAGCAAGTCTCGGCACGGTGAGAATTCGGAGGTGTTTCCGTTCGAGTCGATCGCGATTCCTGTGATGAATTGCGTCCCGTCTCGCCCGGGGTGAATGGGAGCGTCGTAAACTTGTTCCCCGCCACTGACGCCGATCCCAGGAACTCCTCGCCCTCGCTCAGGCCGGCGGCATTGGTTCCATTGTTGGCGTAGAACTCAACCGTGTAGGTCGTGCCGGAGACTCCATTGCCATTTGGAGGCCCGCATCTGGAACCGGGACGAAGAAGGAGAGGCTCCAACCTGAACTTGTGCTCTGTATGGCATAAATGACGGGATAGCTTTGCCAGTCGTTGGGACTTGGACCCGTGGCCCCGAGTTGGTCCCCCGGAGCCGTGATGCCGTCGTTGCCCAGATCAATGCCTATATACGCATTATTGCATATCTGGTTTTGGCTAATACGATTGCCGTTCGCACTGGCAGTCGCGCTGGCCACAATGACAACGCCGTCATGGTTGTTTCCCGCGATGATGTTCGAGGCCGGGTCCGGAGTGACTGTGCTCCCAAAAGTCGCGCCGAAGTAAGTGCGCCAATCGTGTTGTTGGACGCCCCGCCCCCAAGAGAGATCCCATCAGTGTTGCCTAGCGGAGGGCTGGTGGAAGACTGACCAGCCGTATCGGTACCAATGTAGTTCCCCTGAACCAGATTGCCGTCAGCGACCGTGCCATCGGATCCGCCAACGATCATAACGCCCGAATGGCCGTTGGCTGATATGAAATCTCGCGCGTTGTCGTTAGTCCCGCCGATCGTGTTGTTTGAGGCACCCTCAATTAGGACACCATTACCGCTGTTCCCAGCGGGTTGGCCACTCGCCGTAATGCCGATGTAATCGCCTTGAACAAGATTACCGGTGGCCTGTCCCGTTACGAAAACTCCGTTGCCAGTTGAGCCCGAAGATGCCGCCGCGATCGCCACGCCGATCTGTACGCCGCTGTTGCCGATGACGTTTCCGGCTCCGTCCGACTCTCCGCCGATCGTGTTGTTCGAAGCGTCATTGATGGAGATTCCGTTGCCCTGGTTGCCCAAGTTCTCCGATCCATCTGCCGAGATGCCGATCGAGTTGCCCGCGATCAGATTGCCCGACGTATCCACGCCATTGATATCAATGCCGTCTCCCACATTGCCCGCGATGACATTGGCGCTGCCTGACGTTGTCCCACCGATCGTGTTGTCGGAGGCATCATCAAGCATCGACACACCGACGCCACTGTTGCCCAAGCCAGCATCGATGTTGGGGTCGGTGCCGACGAAGTTCCCCACCACCACATTGGCAGACGTGCCCGAGCCATCGATGTCAACACCGTCGCCCGAATTACCCGAGATAATGTTAGACGCGATTGAACTGGTCCCGCCAATCGTGTTGCTCGAAGCGCCATCCGAGATGCTCAGACCCACGGACATATTGCCCAGGGCCACACTACCCGCATAGTCTCCGATGATGTCGTCCGCGACAACGTTTTGGCTGGTTCCGGAACCGTCGATCTCAATGCCATCCCCGGTATTCCCCGAGATGAGGTTCGCCGCGCCGGTGATTGTGCCGCCAATGGTGTTCTCTGTCGCACCTGCGAGGATCTGCACGCCCACGCCAGCGTTGCCCAACGCCACGGTTCCACCAATGTCGGTGCCGATGAAATCCCCCTCCACCACGTTTTCCGACGTGCCCTGATCGGAGATGTCGACACCATCGCTCGAATTACCCGAGATAATGTTAGGTGCGCCTGAACTGGTCCCGCCAATCGTGTTTCTTGTCGCGCCGTCGTTTATTTCTACCCCGCCGCTTTCGTTACCCAGCGCCTTGGCGCCCGTCGGGTCGGTGCCGATAAGATTTCCAATGACGATATTTCCTGAAGTGCCGGTGCCGGAGATCGAAACACCAAAGCCACCGGCAGTATCCGCAGGAGTTCCGTTACCCGATATCACGTTGCCATTGCGATCTGTTGGCCCCCCGATCGTGTTGTTCGATGCACCGCCGAAAATGGATAGACCGTCGGCAGCGTTGCCTAACGACACCTTACCAGTGACATCGGTCCCGATCAGATTGCCTTCGACCACGTTTCCGGTTGTACCGGAGCCATAAAGTTCCACGCCAGTCACCTTGGTGGAATTATACGTATTCCCTGATATAAGGTTAGCATCCCCAGCCGACGGACCACCGATCGTGTTGTTCGATGCACCGTCAGCTATGATCACGCCGCTGTCACCATTTCCCAGCGCCTTCGTCCCTGTAAGGTCGGTGCCGATGAGATTGCTCACGAGCAAATTGTTCGTTGCGCTCGAACCGTAAATGTAAACACCACTCTCCTGGTTACCGGAAATCACACAGCCGCTCACGGTATTGCCGGATCCGGATATGAAGACTCCAGATCCTGCGTTACCGAAATTCGCCGTGGTGCCAGCGGGATTCGTACCGATGAAATCGTTATCGAGAGTGCAGTCGTTCCCAGATATATAAATACCTGGAGCGCCTGCCACGGCAGACATGTTATTTTGGTCGATATTCTCCAGAGTAATATCATTCCCAGCCAGATAGAGTTGGGAGGACGCCCCCGAAATCTCCACACCGTCAGGGCCACCGTCGATGATCGCTGGAACCGTAATGTGAGGCACAAAACCGATAGGAACAATTTCAGTAATATTGCTCGCAAAATCGATTTCGCCGCTCCCGTCGATCTCGATCTGTTCGATCGCCGAATAAAGAGTAATGGTACCCAGGTCTGTCTTCGCTGGGCCCATCGACGGGTCAAGGTTCGGGTTAAGATCGAACTCACCGGTATCGTTCACCGTGTAGGTCAGAAGGCGACGGCCCTCAAGTGCCTCGAAGTGAGGGTACATAACGCGATTTTGCGAACGCGATCTAACGCGCAGTTGATGGCGAGAGTTGGTTCGGGAACGGAACACGAGCGGCCTCCGAGAACGTGTTATGAAGCCCGCGAAAAATGAGGAGCAGCCGTGTGGAGCATCCCGATACTCAAGGTGACGTAGTGGAGACGATGCAGGGTGTCGCCGACTCGCTCAGAATCGCGCCAATCGGCGGATTTGCGGCATCCACCCATGTGATCGCTCCACGACCCACCGCCCCGGCAGGAGCATGAACACATGCTTGGCCTCGGTGAAGGCACTCCACCCGGGGGATGGCGGGGTTCGGTGGATGAGCGCCGATATGGCCGTGGTCAACACACGCGATCTCGACCGACTCGGCGGTCACCTCTTACAAGTCTCTTGGTTAATACCGGCGAAGCGATACCGCTTCTGCTCATTCGGTGGGGTGACGTGCGCAGCCGAGAGATGGGACACCGTATCGCCGTCCATGTGGGCCTTCGACCCCTTGCGCCGCTCGTCTCCGTGAAGCCTGCTCGCCCGGCGCTCTCGGGAGGGGATTGGATCTCGCGGCGGTCGGCTCGACCCGTTTTGCCGGCGTCAAAGTTGAGCACGGCGTGGAGGTCGTGGACCTGGGCGTCAACCGTTCACGGCCAGCGAATGGCGTCTCTGGTGATCAACCATTCGCTATGGTAAAGGGACCTTGGGCATATGGTGCCTCCACGCTCCAGCGCGCCCCCTGCGATGAACTGCCGGTTTTTGCTCGCTTCGTAGGGCCGCGATCTGAATGCTAACACGCGGTGTATCTGTTTGGAAAGATCCTCACGACCAAAATGCTCGCATTCCGCCGCTCGGGCAGGCTCTGAGCGGCGGGAGTGGAGATTCGGTTGGCCCAATAGCGATGGCCCGTGTCTTTCAATTGATCAGCATGTCATGCCCACGTGCCGGGCCGGTCGGGAGATTGTTCAGGTCGATGTTGAAGAACGGGTCCACCTTCATGCCATCCGGGCCGACGTGGACCAACCGGACGTAGAACCGTCCCGAGTGGTCGAGCGTCGAGAGTAATGAGTTCGAGACGTACATCCGCTTGCCATCTCCGGTGACGTGCATCATATTCGGCTGGACGCAGGGCGCGACGGTGCTGAAGAGGCGGGGATGGTCGGGGTCGGAGACGTCCCACTGCTGGATCGTATTGTCGCCGAAGCAGCTCACGTAGAGGTACTTGTCGTCGGGGCTCTGGCGGAGGTCGGCCGGGAGTGCGCCGGTGTCGGCGACTTTCTTGAAAGCGTACTTGTCCCCGACCATCCCCCTGAACAGCCAGATCGAATTATCCAGGGCGCAATTCGTGAAGCCGTAATTATTCTCCGGCTTGAGGCTCCAGCGCACCTCCAGGGGAGCCAGGCCCGCCACGCCGATCTGGAGGGGCTTCCGCTCCTTGTAGTCCCAGACGACCAGCTCGCGGCCGAAGTCTTTCAGGTCCATCTGGGCCAGCGGCTTGTGGTAGTTGCGCAGGGGAGTGAAGCTACTGGTCACCATCCGGTTCAAGGATGGTTTGATCGCGACGTCGTAGCCATATGGTGCCTTCTCGGGGTTCTCGATCCGACGGATGAACTTGCCGTCGTTGGTGAACTCGGCCAGCCCCGCCGGCAGGCCGCCGCTGGATGAGCCCAGGAAACTGATCAGCATCCGGCCCGGCAGGGCATAGTAGCTGTGCGGGCCGGACAGGCCCGAGACCTCGGGGATGTTCTCGAGCACCTTCTCGACCCTCGGCTTGGCCGGGTCGGAGGCCACGTCAAGGATCCAGATCCGGCTCGAGAACAGGCCGCCCGCCCAGATCCTGGTGCGGTCGTCGGTGTAGCCCCAGTGGTGCGTCTCGTTCCCCTTGGTGCCGAGATCCACCTGGTGCAGGATCGTGCCGTATCGCGTACTGTCCGGGTCCACGTCGATCACCGCGATGAAATCGTTGTCCTGGGCGTCGGCGTCGACGCAGAAAACATACAGGTACTTCTCGGGTCGATCCAGCCGCTTCACGAACGGCGACAGGCAGGTCTCGGCCGATGCACTCGGCATCGGGATCGTCGCCGCCAGGGCCGTCAGGAACAGGAAAAGGGCCGGGCACCGGCCTCCGGGATTCCTCGACAACCATGCCATCGTTCCAACTCCTCGCATCGAAATGCCGTACGCGCCAACAAACTTGTTGATCCGGGGGATCGACACGTATCCCGTTGGGCCGATCACGCCTGCGGTAGGCTTTGCGATCGGCCCGGCCTTCGCGGCGGAACCAGGACGCACGCGAGCAGGACCGCCGTGCCGAAAAGGATATAGATCGTGGTGAAGGCCCACGGCGGGGCATCGTAGAAGATCAGTTGATGCGCCCAGTAACCGATGAAGTCGCCCGAATAAGACGCTTCCCCCGCCGCGATCCGGAGCCGCTTCTCCCAGTCGGTCAACGGACAGGTGATCCCGAAGAGTGCCTCGAGGACCACGATCCCGATCATGGTGAGATGCACCGCGCGAAACCAGAAATTGCGGACCCATTTCCAGCGGAGTGCGGCGCCGATCAGGATGAATACCAGGCCGAAGACCACGAAGCTGACATAAGCGGCATGAAAGACCACGATCAGGTCTGCAAGCATCTTGGGCCAGGGCACGGATGAGCTCCTTCGATGCGATGAGACGTCGGTTCCCGACCGTCAGCGGAGCCCATCCGGATCGGCCGGCTCGAGGTTTCTCCCGAAGGCCCCCTCCGCGGCGCGGCAGACGTGGATCTCGGGGGTGATCTCGGTCTTCCGCGCATAAGCCGTACGCACCGCCTCGGCGAAGTCGCCGGCGAGGTCCGCACGGACCAGGTTGACCGTGCAACCGGCCCACCCGGCCCCCGAGAGCTTGCCCCCGAGGAATCCGGGTGCCGTCTCGGCCGCCTCGATCAAGGAGTCGAGCGCCGGAGAACTGTTCTCGAAGTCGTCGCGGCTGGACGCATGTGAAGCCGACATCAGGCGCCCGAATGCGACGATATCGCCCGACTTCAGGGCCTGGACCCCCTGGCGCACCCGCTCATTCTCGGTCAGGACATGCCGGGCCCGCTTGCGCCCGACCGGGTCGAGCTCGTCCCAATCGGCTTCGAGTTGCTCCATGGAGATCCACGAGAGCCGGAACTCCCTGCGGTGGGCGATTCGCCCGCTGAACGCCTCGACGATCCGGTCGCACTCGGCTCGCCTCTGGTCGTACATCCCGTCGGCCAGGCGACGCGACGTCCTGGAATCGCAGACCACGATCGCCGGCGCCGGATCTCCCAGCGGTAAGCGATCGTGCACGAGCGTGTCACATTCCAGGAAGAGAGCATGATCGGCGCGCCCGAAGAGGCTGGAGAACTGATCGAGAAGGCCCGAGCCGACCCCCACGAATTCGTTCTCCGAGCGCCGGAGCGTCTGCGCCAGTTGCATCCGGTGCAAGTCGCCGATGTCGCGCGTGAACTCGTGACGGCAACGACCCGGGACCACGCCGAGCTGGATCAGAAACCAGGCGAGTGCCGCCTGAAGGCTGGCCGAGCTGGACAGTCCCGCGCCCAGCGGGACCTCGCCGACGATGACCGCCTCGAAGCCGGTCTCGAGCGGCCCGCACCATTCCGTGAGGGCCCAGCAGACACCGCGGGCATAGCGGGTCCAGGCGCCGGACTCGGTTCGCTCGATGTCATCGAGAGGGCAGGAATCGGCCTGGTCGAAGTTGACCGAGAAGAATCGGGCCTCTCGTCCTTCGGCCCGACGGCCCAGGACGATCGTGGACCGATCGATGGCGGCGGCCATGACCAGGCCGCCGTTGTAATCCGTGTGGTTGCCCAGGAGCTCCACGCGCCCGGGGGCGCAGCCGAATACCTCCGGCTCGCCGTGGAACCGGGCCGCGAACGCCTCTCGAGCTTGCGCCAACAGGGCTTCGCACGGGGCGAACATGGATATGGCCGCAGATTTCACCCAGAGGCGCTGAGATTCACGCAGAGGGCGCAGCGAATGCGATGATCCGCCTTCTTTTCACTGCGATCGCCGCGGGAGACTCATAGGCTCCGGGCCTTTGTTGACCGTCTTGAGTTTGAACACATACTCGGATGCGGATCGGAACGGCATTTCACGCGGAGAGGCAGTAACCGACGCGGAGGCCAGAGACGATGATGTCCCGGTCGATGCTTCTGAGCTCTGCGGTCTTCGCGTCGGACTCTGCGACTCTGCGTGAAACCCTCTCGTTCGAACCGATCAGACGACCACCGGCGACGCCATCTTGGCATTGGCCGCGTCGCGCAGCAGGTGCGCCTTATCCGTCTTCTCCCAGGTGAATTCGGGCTCCGAGCGGCCGAAATGGCCGCCGCTGGCGGTCTTCTCGTAGATCGGCTTGCGCAAGTCGAGATGCTTGATGATCCCCGCGGGCGTGAGCGGGAAGTGTTTGCGAACCAGGTCCGCGATCAACGCTTCGGGCGCCTGGCCGGTCCCCTGGGTGTCCACATGGACGCTGACGGGTTCGGAGACGCCGATGGCATAGGCCAACTGGATCTCGCAACGCTCCGCCAGGCCCGAGGCCACGACGTTCTTGGCGACGTACCGGGCCATATAGGCGGCCGAGCGGTCGACCTTTGTGGGATCCTTGCCGCTGAACGCACCGCCGCCGTGACGACCCATCCCGCCGTACGTGTCGACGATGATCTTGCGGCCGGTGACGCCCGAATCGCCGTGCGGGCCGCCGATGACGAAGTTCCCGGTCGGGTTGATGTGCAACTTGACCGAGCCATTGACCAGATCCTGGGGCAGGATCGGCTCGATGACCTTTTCCCGGATCGTCTTGACGATCTCCGCGTGCGAGATGCCCGGCGCGTGCTGGGTGGATACGACCACCGTATCGACGCGGACCGGCGTGTAGCCGTCGTACTCGACGGTGACCTGGCTCTTGGCATCGGGCCGCAGCCAGGGGATCGTGCCGTCTTTCCGCAACTCGGTGATTCGGTTGATGATCCGGTGCGCCAGCGCGATGGGCAGCGGCATCAGTTCG
This sequence comes from uncultured Planctomycetota bacterium, assembly GCA_963743925.1. Classification (GTDB taxonomy): domain Bacteria; phylum Planctomycetota; class Planctomycetia; order Isosphaerales; family Isosphaeraceae; genus CAVZRC01. The sequence goes on from CAVURY010000002.1 coordinate 545,014, forward strand.
GGGGTGTCGTTGCAGGCGAAGCCGAACATCATCCCCTGGTCGCCGGCACCGATCTCCTTACCCTTCTGGGAATCTTCGTCGACGCCCATGGCGATGTCCGGCGACTGCTTCCCGAGGGCCACCATGACCGCGCAGGTCTTGGCGTCGAAGCCCATTTCGCTGGAGGTGTAGCCGATCTCGGACACCACCCTGCGCACGATCGTGGGGTAGTCGACCATGGCCTTGGTCGTGATCTCACCGGCCAGAACGACCAGGCCCGTGGTGAGCAAGCTTTCGCAGGCGACCCGTGCGTGGGGATCCTGCGCCAGGATGGCATCGAGGATTCCGTCCGAGATCTGGTCGGCCATCTTGTCGGGATGGCCCATCGACACGGATTCGCTCGTGAATAGGTAGCGGTCGTGATGCGACACGGAAAGAAGTCTCCTAGCGGGCAATCTAGATGTCCCAGGCCGACGATGGAGAGGGGGGAACAAGCTCTCCCGGCGAGTTGAGTACGCCGGAAGGCCATCATCGTGATTCCGAGTTTAGCAAGAACTCGCCGGGATGGGAAGAATTAACGCGGCCCGCGTCGCCCGGGGACAACATCCGCCTGACGTGGACAGAAATTACGGGATCCGCCGTTCCTCGTCGCTCGATCCACCGTCGTCCTCCCGGTCGGGATTCTCATCCATATCGGGCTCGTCATCCACGGGGTGCGTCCCGGATAGCGCGTCGCGATCGCGGCGGTACCAGCTCCAGACCAGGCGGTGGGTGGCATAGTCGAGGAGCGCCTGTGAGCTGGGGAATTCGTGCTCGCCGGGGTCGCGATGCTCGAGTAGCGAGCGCGTCGAGGGGGTGAGGTAGGCCGAATCGGCGCAGGCGCAGAGGTCGGCCAGGAAGACCGGGAAGTTCGCCGCGGCCTGCTGGCTCAGGCGACGGCCCAGGTAGGCGTAATTCATCTGGTTCTCGACGACGCGGAAGGCGATCCGCGGCTCGCGCCGGACGATGATGACTTCTCCGACCGGATCGCGTGGAATCCGCGTGGCGCGTGCTCGACGGCTGGAAGGCTGGGGTTTCATCAGCACGAGGGCCCGGATGCCGGAAACCATCGTCGACGGCCAACGAGGGGGCTGGACGTTCCGATACTCATCCTCGACCACGATCCGCCCGGCACAGATCATCTCGATCCGGTCCCAGGGCACCCAGTGAGTCGGCTCTCCGTACAATCCCTCGATGCGGAAACCTTCGGCCATGCAGGCGGCTCGATGGACGATCCGCGTGGGACTCAGCTCCGGGAAGAGGTCGGTACGCCAGGCCTCGGCGGCGATCCCCAGTTCGAAGAGCCCGTCCAGGAACTGTCGGACCTCGGATTCCTCCAGGGGCTTCGGCCAGGTCCCGGGCGCTCGGGCCAGCCACTGGGTCGCGTCGGTCGGGTGCATCCCCGTCACCCGGCAGACGAGGTCGCGGACTTCGCGGGGCTCCTCGATCGGCTCAAAGATCACCAGGCGATACCGGGCCGGCGACGTGGGCATGATCGTAGCAGACTCCACAGCCGATGGTCGGGGCGATAGTCGAAGTTCGAGAGACCTTCAACGGCCGCGCCGCGGCCCCTTCTTTTTCCCGGGCCCGGCGCCATTTTTCTTCGGTTGGCCCCCGTCCTTACCGGGCCGCCTGGGCATCCGGAATAGCTCGCCGACCTGGACCGCGAAGCCTGGCAGCACATCGCCGCCATCGAGCGTTGCGGAGACCGTCAACCGTCGGAAGTGATTTGGTGTCGTGTAGACGTCCACGACCCGACCTCTCGGTCGGACGAACCAGACCAGACGGACGCCCTTCTCGAAGTATTCCTGGAGCTTATCCTCCATCTCCTTACGAGTGTTGCCCCGGCTGATGCCCTCCACGACCAGATCGGGCACCAGCAAGGGGACCGGATCCGGGGGGAATTCGTCGCCCGGTACCCGATCCCAGGAGATAAAGGACACATCGGGAATCCGCACCAGGTTGATGACCAGTTGAATCATCCCCGCTTCGCCGACCACCCATCCCAGTTCGCGCGGATCGACGAAGTTGCTGAGGAAGGTCCCGATTCGTACGGCGATGTAGGATTCCTCGTGACCCATGGTTTTCTCGACCAAAATCCCGTCGACCAGCTCATAGAGCCTATCTTCATGGTCGTCGAGCCGGATGACGTCATCGACGGTCCCGCACCCCGGAGGTGGATCCTGGCGGATGCGTTCGAAAGGGATCGGGCCGAAGCGTCGGTGGAGGTCTGCGACGGTCCAAACCTTGCGCATCGGCTCCCGTATCGTGCCAAGTACGGTCATGGCGGACACCCTTCGGGACCCAGAGATCGAGCGAATCACCATCCTACCACGATTGTCGCGGCCGGCCAATCGCGGTCGAAATCTCGAACATCGGCCGCGGTTGGGTGGTCGACTTAATGCCGATCCGTGAACGTCTCAGCGACCCGGAAAACGGGCGAGTGGATTCCAGGCCGGCCCTCTTGTGGTAGGCTGAGGACGGTCTCGGCACGGGCGGACGGGTGCCCTCGCCGGTTTGATCGGGCCCGCGGCCCGTTCGCGCTCGACTTCGTGAGGGAGCGACCGTTGCGACAGATCGGAACATTGCCCAAGGGCCTGGACCCCAAAATCTTCGCGGACCATCTCCTCTCCCTCAACGTCAAGGCTCGGATCGACGAGCGTCCGGAGGGATGGGCCGTCTGGATCCACAACGAGGACCATGTCGCGCGGGCACGCGAGGAGCTCCAGGCGTACCTCAGCAAGCCCGACGATCCGAGGTTCCGCGACGCGCCCTCGGCCGCGGAGGCGGTGCGACGCCGGGAGAAGGAGCGCGACAAGCAGTTCCGCAAGAACTTCCGCGAGGTCACGGACCTCTGGGCCGCCCCCGACTTTCGCCGTCGCCCTCTGACTGTCGCATTGATCGCCACCTGCATCATCGTCTTCCTGCTCCAACGGTCGCCTGGGGAACGCCATCGTGCGCCGGGGAGTCCCAGCCTGGAAGAGCGGCTGTTCTTCACGACCTATCACCGGGACGTCGAAGGCGAGCCGAAGGACGATGGCTTCGATCCCGTCCTTCACGGGGAGGTTTGGCGGCTCGTGACGCCGATCTTCATGCATGGCGATCTCTTGCACATCGTGTTCAATATGTGGTGGTTGAGCACGCTCGGCACCATGATCGAAGTCCGTCGGGGAACGCTCCGGCTCGCCGGCCTGGTCCTGATCGCGGCCGTTATTTCCAACATGGGCCAGCATTTCTACGACTTGAGGGCGTACGGGCATTCCGTCCCTTTCCTGGGCTTTTCGGGGGTCGTGTATGCCCTGTTCGGCTACATCTGGATGAAAGGGCTGCACGAACCCGAGCAGGGGATGGCCGTGCATCCCAACACCGTCAACATCATGATGCTCTGGCTGGTGGTCTGCTGGAGCGGGGTGATCGGCCCGGTCGCCAACGCGGCGCATGTGATGGGCCTGGTCGTCGGCGTAACGCTCGGTGTCTTTCGGTATTAGGTCAAGAGGAAGCCACGAGACGGCGCAGACTCATGGGATCACCGAAGGTTATCGAAGGTGCGCCGTCGGCCGCCGTCATCGGCGGGGGCTTCATCGGCCCCGTGCATGTCGAGGCGCTGCGTCGCATCGGGGTCGATGTGGTCGGAATGCTCGGCTCCGCACCAGACCGCGCCCGGGAAGCGGCCCGGAGGCTGGGGATTCCGCGGGTCTATTCCGACCTGGGCGAACTCCTGGACGATGAGCGGGTCGGGGTCGTCCATGTGGCATCGCCCAACGCTCACCATTTCGAGCAGGCCCGTCGCGCGCTGGAGTCCGGCCGCCACGTGATCTGCGAGAAGCCTCTGGCAACCTCCACGGAGGAGGCGGAAGTCCTGCGGGACTTGGCCGGGTCGCGACCATCTCAAGCGGCCGCGGTCAATTACAATGTCCGCTACTATCCTTTATGCCACGAGATCCGCGATCGGATCGCCCGGGCGCTCTGGGGCGCGTGCTCAGCATCACCGGATCTTACGTCCAGGACTGGCTGCTCTACCCCGAGGATTACAACTGGCGGGTCGAGCCCGACGGCCGGACCAATCTCCGCGCCGTGGCCGACATCGGCACCCACTGGATGGACCTGGCGCAATTCCTGAGCGGAATGCCGATCCGCGCGGTCAATGCCGATCTCGCCACGTTCCACCCCCGCCGGTTCAAGCCGGTCGGTCCGACCGACACGTTCAGCGGCTCGGCGGCGGCCGGCACTCGACCCGTCCGGGAGGTGGAGATCGCGACCGAGGATCATGCCGCGGTCCTGCTTCGCTTCGACCACGGGGCGCGAGGCGCGTTCCACGTCTCCCAGGTCACAGCCGGCCGGAAGAACCGCCTCGCCATCGAGATCGCCGGCTCCGAGGCATCCGTCTCCTGGGACAGCGAATCGCCCAACCGGCTCTGGATCGGGTCACGACGCGGCCCCAATCAGATCCTGGAACGCGACCCGGCGCTGCTCGGTCAGGCCGCGGCGTCGATCACCCACTATCCCGGCGGCCACGCCGAAGGATTCCCGGACACGTTCAAGCAACTGTACGCGGACATCTACGGCTGGATCGTCGAGGGGCGTGACGGCGGCCGTCCTCCGACGTTCCCCACCTTCGCGGACGGACATCAGGAACTCCGGCTCTGCGAGGCGATTGCTCGCAGCGCGGCCGACGGACGTTGGGTCGGGATCGAGCCATGACCGGACGGCCGTCAGCCCCAACCTCTTGCGATCTCCATGAATTCCGGGATACTAGCCACTATCCACAAGCCGCCATCCACTAGCAGTCAGGTGCCGCCATGAGGCTCGGGTTCGTCTCCGCGATCCTGCCGGATTACACGCTGGAGCAGGTATTCCGCTTCGCGCACGACTCGGGATTCTCGAGCGTCGAGCTGATGTGCTGGCCGCCCGGCAAATCCGAGCGACGATACGCCGGCGTGACTCACCTCGACGTCACCAGTCTCTCGAAGGACGCGATCGCGAAAGTCCTGGACCTGGTGGGGATCCAGCAGGTGCAGATCTCGGGGCTGGGCTACTACCCGAACCCGTTGTCGGCCGACCCGGCCGAGGCGGAGATCGCCGCGACGCACCTCCCTCGAGTGATCGACGCCGCATCGGCCCTCGGCATCGGGGTCGTCAACACATTCGTCGGCCGCAACCCGTCCCTATCGGTCGACGCCAACTGGCCCCGATTCCTCGAGGTCTGGAAGCCCTTGATCTCCCACGCGGAGAGCCGGAACGTCAGGATCGGCATCGAGAATTGCCCGATGTTGTTCACGGCCGACGAATGGCCCGGCGGCAAGAACCTGGCGACCTCCCCGTCGATCTGGAGGCGGATGTTCCGCGACATCCCCAGCCCGAATTTCGGCCTGAACTTCGACCCCTCGCACTTCGTCTGGCAGCAGATGGACTACCTCGCCCCCCTGGCCGAATTCCGGGAGCGGATCTTCCACGTCCATGCCAAGGACGCCCGGCTCGACCGCGCCGCCCTCGATCAGCACGGGGTCCTGTCTTATCCCAAGCTGTGGCACACCCCCAAGATCCCGGGGCTCGGCGATGTGCGCTGGGCGCCTTCTTCGCCGCGTTGTCCGACATCGGCTACACGGGGAACGTCGCGATCGAAGTCGAGGATCGGGCGTTCGAGGGCTCGCTCGAGTCGCGCCTGGAATCGCTGGTCATCAGCCGACGTTACTTGCACCAATTCTGCATCGGATAATGACCCGGCCGGTCGGTCGGAAAGGTCGATCGCCGTCCGCCAGAGAGAGCTTCAATACCGGCGATCGTTGGAGATCGCCGATAACCATACGCCTTGTGGAATGACAATGCCCACGGCCTCCGAATCGAACCCGTCGCGCGAAATCCCGTGCCTCGACCTCTCGGTCCTGATCCCGGTCTACAACGAGGTCGACAACGTCGAGCCGCTCCATGCCGAGCTGGACGCGGTGTTGAGAGACCGGGCGATCCGCTACGAGCTGATCTTCGTCAACGACGGCTCGACCGACGGCACGGCCGCGCGGCTCGAGGCGATCCAGCGGGAGGACCCCGAGCACGTGCGGGTCGCGTTCCTCCGGCGGAATTGCGGCCAGACCGCGGCCCTATCGGCCGCTCTCGACCTGGCGCGCGGCGAGATCCTGATCCCGATGGACGGCGACCGCCAGAACGACCCCGCCGACATCCCGAGGCTCCTGCATGAGCTCGATCGGGGCTACGACGTCGTCTCCGGATGGCGGAAGGATCGCCAGGACGCCCTGGTCTCGCGAAAGGTCCCCTCCTGGATCGCCAACCGCCTGGTCGCGAGGCTTTCGGGAGTCTCCTTGCACGACTTCGGTTGCACGATGAAAGCCTACCGTCGCAGCGTGCTCGAAGGGGTCCGGCTCTACGGCGAGATGCATCGATTCATCCCGATCTTCGCATCCTGGCAGGGTGCGCGCGTCACCGAGCTCGTGGTGAACCACCGCGCACGGACCGCCGGGCGGACCAAGTACGGGATCGGGCGCACCTTCAACGTCGTGCTCGACCTGATCCTGATCCGGTTCCTCCAGCGCTATTCCCAGCGACCCTTGCACTTCTTCGGCCGCTTCGGCCTCTGGTCGTTCGGCCTGAGCGTCTTCTGCTTCCTGGCGATGATCTACTTCAAGTACATCTTCCCATGGCCCTTCCACGCGTCGGGTGATGATTGGCGGTCCAAGCCTTTCGTCGAGACCCCCCTGCCCTCCTTGACGGTCATGTTCTTCCTGGCCGGCGTCGTGAGCATCTTGCTGGGCATCCAGTCCGAGATGATCATGAGGACGTATTACGAGACCCAGGCCAAGACGACGTACCTGCTGGGCGAAGTCCGCCAGGGCCCGATCGCGGCCAAAGCAAAGGCCGAAGCCGCGGGCGGGCCCCATTGAGCTTCTCGGCACGGAGCATGGGTGCCCGATCTCGATGGGCGGGTTTTCCGCACAGAGTTGGGGCGCTGCCGGTCGAAGATGGGTCTCCTCTGCAATCAGCGAGACAATCGTTTCCTTGAAATAAGAAAGCCGGGAACTTTTTGGTGCACTGCGGCACTTACATGTTAGCGGCTGCGATATTTCAACTTTTTCATCGCGAGTTACGGCCAAAACTGTAAAATGGCTGTCCGGCATGTTGCCTATTGACTATTGGACCGAGGTGGTTCATTCTCTAGAGTTACTCGCATCACGAAGAGCTACGTTGGGACTCCCTCCGATCGCGTCCTTCATTAGTCCCAGACGTTTTGGTGACCTGAGCAAGATTATCTTCAAGACGCACTCCCATAGCTCAACCGGGACCTTGATGATACGGGCCTTAAGCAAGCTTCTGTTCTTCACGTTGCTCGCCTGCCACATGGCAGTGACGGTGTGCGGACCATGCTTGCATGAACTGGACGGATCATCTCATCGACTCGGCGTGACATTAAAGTCACCCCACCCGGGAGACGTTCCACAGCCCCGCGATCACAACGCGGACAACTGCCTTATTTGCCATTATGTGGCACAAGTTCAGTTGTCGGTCGACCCGGTTGGCTTCGCTGTCGTGCCTCTGGTTTTCGAGCTTGAATCGCCTGACTGCCCCACGCTGCCTTCTTCTCCCACCCTGACACTTGCACATCCTCGCGCGCCTCCCGCAGCCATTTCCTGACCTTTTTTCAATGCGCATTGCCTCATGCCATTGCGCACGGTTATGGCGCCAGTTTCGGGCTTCGGCATTCCTGAGATCCCAGTCTGGCGTCGCCCTCTCGGGCAAGTCGCCGACACGGGTCACCCATGCGAAGCTCGGGCTCAAAGATGTGGCTCACTCGAGCAACATCAACATGCGGGCAGCGTTTGACCAGGACCATCCGGGCTTTGGCGCGCGGTTGCTGACAGGCTGAAGATCAGTGAGCCCTCGGAAGGCCCGGCATCGCTTCAAGGCGAACGGTGAGGGGCATATGAATTTGATGAGAGAACAACGTCCTCGCCAGGCAGACGGCGCGGAAAAGGTTGAGCGCATCCAGAGCGAGCGCAGTGTTACCGGAAAAGGCACTGCCTGGCGACCTGGCTCAAGGTGCGGGCAGAATGCGCAAGTCACCACTGAGCCCAGCTTTCCAGTCGATCAGGTCGCAAGCGAAATGTCGTTTGCCGAGGCAAGCGGTTGACTGTTCGGGGACCTCGTCTCGCTGAGCCGGCGCATTCTCGGCGACGAAGACCTGGCGTGGGACGCCGTTCAGGAATCTCTCCTCAGCTTGTGGCTAGGCGGGAACGTGCCGGAAAACGTACGTGGCTGGCTGAGAGGCGCCGTCGTCCACCGGAGTTTGCATCTGGCGCGGGGCCGTTCTCGACGCCGTCGCCGCGAAGGCCGAGTGGCGGAAGAACACCGCGAGTCGAGCGACCGCGATGATCCGCGTCGGTCGATGGAAGCACAAGAATCGGTGGAAATCATCATGACCGCGGTATTGGCGATCGCCCCCGAGTTCCGGGAAGTCCTAATGCTCAGCCTGGACGATCGGATGGATTACGCGTCGATCGCGCAGCGATTGGGCATTCCGATCGGAACAGTCCGGTCGCGGTTGAGTCGGTCTCGCAGTGCGCTTCGCACGGTGTTGATGCGAACCTTGCCGGAAGAGTATCGGCTGTTATTGCCGGTTTGACCTGTTTGATGTTGGATTTGTCTATTCGTTTTCACCGAGAGGAGCGATTTCATGCATCTCCGAAGAGCCCGAACACCCGTTCGGGGATTCACGCTGATCGAGTTACTCGTCGTGATTTCCATCATCGCCGTCTTGATCGCGCTGCTCTTGCCCGCCGTGCAGTCGGCGCGCGAGGCGGCCAGGCGCGCCCAGTGCGTCAACAACCTCAAGCAGATCGGCGTCGCGCTTTTCAATTACGAGAACAGTGTCGGCGCGTTTCCTCCCGGCTACATCGATTACCAAAACAACCCCATCTACACTCCCGACCTGGACATGGGGCCGGGCTGGGGCTGGGCGGCCATGTCGCTGCCCTTCCTGGAACAGCAGCCCCTGTATAACACGATCAATTTCAGCCTGGGAACAAGACACGCAAGCAACGGCACAGCCGTGATCACGTCGTTGGGCGTCTTCCAGTGTCCTTCGGATGGTTACAACCCGCAGCCCGTCATTCTCTACGACAGCACGTTCACCAACCCCATCATCACCGTGGCGCACTCCAACTACGCCGCTGCCTGCGGCTGGGAGGAATGCTTTGTGAACGCCACCGGGAACCCCACACAATTCTACCTCAACACCAGCGACCCCAACGATCAAGACGGAGACCCCTCGGACGGCATCCCTGGCAACGGCATTACCTGTGGGTTTGGCGCAGGGAATCGGCATGTTTTGGCGCAACAGTAACACGCGCATCGCGGCCGTCACTGACGGACTGAGCAACACAATCGCCGTAGGCGAGCGCTGCACGCGCCCACTCCCCAACCACCTGGGTCGGCGCAGTGACGGGAGCAAGGTGTCCCGCGTGGATGGCTACCATAGGCTGGACGGCCCCCAATACCCCTCCCTCCGGCTGCCAGAATACCGGAAATGGCACCGCCTACGACAATGCGGACTTCGACGAAGCCTTGTGCCTCGCCCACGGCAACGCCACGCACAAGCCCAACAGCGACAACCCGGTTTTCGACCCCGATACGTTCTGGAGCATGCACCCAGGTGGATGCAATTTCCTGTTCGGCGACGGTTCGGTGCATTTCCTCAAGGTCAGCATAAACCCGGGCGCGTATCAATACTTTATGACCAGAGCCGGCGGCGAGATCATCTCGGCAGATTCCTATTGATTGCGGCGGTCCGCGTCCACCAGTTGGCGGACGCGGGCCATTCGCCGTGTTCTTCGCCGCGATTCAGACTGAGGGCCCGAATGATGCACGTGCATAAAGGTTTGGTTCTGTTGCTTTGCACGCTGGCGTGCGGAGGCTGCAACACGGGGAAATCGACCGACGAGTTGATCGGGGATCTGAAGTCGGGCACAGAGATAGACGCGGTTAAAGCGGCGCGCACCTTGCCGCGGGCGAAGGAAGACGCGGAAAAGGTCGTTCCGGCGTTGATCGAAGGCCTCGGGCATTCGGGCAACGATGTCCGCCGTAGCTCCGCCCTCAAACTTGGCGAGTTTAAAGAACAAGCCAAGGATGCCATCCCCGCGCTCCAGAAGGCGGAGCAGGACGACCCTGACGCCAGGGTCCGCGAAGCTGCCGGCATCGCCCTGTCGCGCATCGATCCGGCAGAATTTCCTCCCTACACCTTCAAGGCGAAGAAGCCCAAGGGACGGTCGGGGGTAGGTTCTCAACAGAAAAAACGCTGATTCGAGGGCCGTATGCGCCGCCGCGCTGCCACTTCCTCTGATATTGAGCTCTAGAGAGTCCTTGGTGCTCGTTGAGAACCTCGGCAACAGGGATCGGCCAATGCCAGGGCCTCGAAGGCACCTGGTGACCGCAGCCGTTGGCCGATCGGTCAAGCATACTTACCGCGCTGCTTTCTCCCCCTCCAGAGTAGTGCAGCCGTTGCCAGTCCCCAGAGGGCCCAGGTCGTGGGCTCGGGCGTGGCCACCGGATTGAGCATCTGTGCGGCCGGAAAGTTATTCCATTCGAGTTCGCTCGGGGACAACGCCGCGCGGAGGGCCGCCGCGGCGCCGGCGCTGAACGTCGAGTTCGGGCCGGTGATCATCGCCCAGTTCGCGTTCCTCGCATCGATGTAGTTGCCCGTCGTGTCGTAGTTCTCTCCGACCCCGAAGGCGAGCATCAGTTCGTGGGAGATGTTGTGGGCGACCATCCATTCGAGCTGGTCAACCGATTGGGCATACCGCGCGATCGGGTCGATGAAGCTGAACCCGTTGCCGCCGATCTCGGTCGTGCCGATCGCCCCGGGGAAGGCCGCGCTGCCGGCCGACGAGACCACGCTGAGCGTATGGGCGGCGGGGATGTTGGGGTTGTCCGTCAGGTTGAGGGTGATCCCGCTCAGGCTGAACGTCTGCTCGACGCGCCGGATGATGGCCGCGTCGAAGCTCTGCTGTTGCTGGGCGGTGGGCTGGCCGCCGAAGACGCTGGCGACCTGCGCACTGTCATACCAGGGCTGTGCATTGCCCGTCGTGATCCGGCTGGCGTCGGGGTACATGCCGGATCCCAGGTCGATGAAGGCATTGACGGGTGTTGACGAGCTGAGTGAATCGGCGAATGCCGGCTGTGCGGACGGGATCGAGAGCACGAAAGCCAGGACGAGGATTCGCCTACCAGACATCATCAACCTCCTGTTCGAGACCGAGGGGGGCAATCATCCTGACCACCCCGGACGCACGTCTTATTATACCGATTGAGATTTGGAAGGCGGAGAAGTGGAGGAGCGGGCGAAAGGAGAAGACGCCAGCCCCATAGGGCAATTTCTATGCCATCAAAAGTTCTTGGATCAGAACCGAGCGGCGCGATCGTGACGAGATGAACGAAAACGCCGATTTTGCCGAGAATATCGGACAGGATTCGCCGGAAAATTCGATCGGGAGACCTTGAGGGCACATGGCAACAGAGCCCACCACGTTTGGGCGATTCTTACAAACCGCGACAACGTCTGAACGAAAATCATTGCCGGGTGCGAGAGACGATCCCGCGTCGCTGATGGCTTGCGACCAACTCCCATAGAGCCGGGCGGGAACTTCTTGACGGCGAGCGGCACCGACTTTGAATGGGTTTCTCGATTCGTTGCCATGCCCTGATCGAGCCGGTTAATCGCCTTACAAATCTCTTGGGCCGCTGTGGAAGCGCCTATCAAGGCCGCAGTGCGGACCCCTCCGTTTCGAGGTAAACCTGGCGCATCCGGTGATAGGCCCGGTCCACGCCGGTAGAGTATTCGCGGATCTCGTCCTTGTCGTCTTCCTCGATCGCGTGTTTGAGGAACTCGAGGCGGTCCCGAAACACCTTGGTCTTCATCCGCCGGTACGGACGGTTGGACCCGTCGCGGAGGAAGGCCCCCACTTCAAGCCTGCGCGTCCAGTCGTCCCAGATTGGGATGAAGTGCGTGGCGTGTTTCTGGTCGCCGCTCGACGCGGCGGTCAACACCTCGCCCCGGAGGATATACATCTCTTTGAAGATCTCGGATGGCGCGGGGTAATAGGCGTAACACCCCACCCCGCTGAGGACCACGAGGCCGGCCAAGGCGATCGCGCCCAGGACCGGTGCCGGGATCGCGAGGTCGAAGCGGGATACGGCGCGCTCCCCGGGATCCGGCGCGCGCTCCAGCCAGTCCTCGACGCGCCAATGACGGTCGAGGATCCGGAGCGTCAGCCCGATGACGGCCAGGATTCCCAGGACGGTCATCCCCGTGCGTTCGAACGGATGGAGGTCTTCCTTCAGCTTCGCGAAGACGGCCTGCGGGAGCCCGCTCGTACCCGGGTCGAACGGGCTACAATACATGTCGAAGGCGTGGGTATGACCCGGCGGCTCGATCTCGCGCGGGTGGAGCGGATCCTCGATCGCATAAGCCAATGCCAGCACGACGATCAGCAGGAACGCCAGCCAGCCCAGCCCGCGACCGAGTCCGTAGTTCCTCAGGACCCAGGCGATGACCCCGAGGTTGATCCCCGCGCCCAGCGTCAGCAGGACGAAAGCGGCGCCGACCGAGTTGGCGTGCTGGAACATCGAGCCGAGTTGCGACATCGCCACCAGCGGCGTGGCATACGCGGGGAGCGCCATCGCCGCCATGGCCAGCGGGGCGTATGGGTTGCTGTGTTCAATCGTCAACTGGAGGCTGCCATGGGGCAACACCGTGCTGAGGAATGCCACCCCCGACAGGCCGATCGCGATATAAGCCAGCGATGGCCCGATCACCTCCCGCGCGGCGGCGACCACGATCGCTGCCATCCGCTTCGCGCCGTACGCTACCGGAGGAGGAGCCGGTCCCTCCGCTTCGACACCCGGGAAAAGCCGGTTCCAGATCGCCCCCACGGCCGTGACCACGACCATCGTGCAGAACGCGAATGACAGGATCACGAGCGGCGCCGACAGGGTCAGTCCGTAGAGCATCGAGAGCGGGTTGAACAGCGGGGCCGTCATGGCGAAGGCCAGGATCGCGCCGCCGGAGACTCGTGAGCGTCGCATCTCGCGCGCGACCGGGATCACACCCAGCGAGCAGATCGGCAGTAGCATCCCGATGAGCCACGCCCGGAGCAGCTCGCCCCGGGTCCCGCAACCGAATAGCCGCCTGATCCCGGCCGGGCCGAGTAGCCGGCGGAAGATTCCGGCCACCACGAGCCCTACCAGGATCGTCGGAGCGGCCTGCATGAAAGCCTGGGAGACGCGAAGGACCGCGCCCCAAAAAATCGCTTCGAACATGACCGAATCCTCGTGCCGATGGGCCGTTCTATGCCGTCGATGTAGAACTGAGCGATGAATCGAGAAGACGTTGAGATCATGGGGTTGTCACGGCGTTCGAGTCCGATGAAGATGCCGCTCCAACTCGGATCGATCCGGCGAACCAGCGCGGATCGGCCGCGAGGAGGATCGTCTCGAGTTTTCCGATCTCCGCACCCGCGTTCTCGACTTCGCCCCGGACGTTGGCGGCGTCGCCCGAAACGATCGCCTGATAGTCGGCGACGATCGTCGCGGACCGGACGTTCACGTCGTTCCACGGCGCCTCGGGCAGGTCGCTGTCGGCGGCGATCTCGGGGAGCCAGTTGGCGATGTCCAGCGCGATGTGCAGGAGCTTCTGGTCGGGTGACGCACCGGCCGAACTGGCGATCCCGTCGCGCACGAATTGATCGTTCAGCTCGCGGAGTCGGCGGATGGCATCCGGAAACGCCGCCGGCTTGTGCGCCGGAATGACGTGACCGATGTGGTCTTCACCGGCGCCGACGGGAGGATGCTCCCCACCGCAGCCCTCCGACGCGAGCAGGCCGACGGCCACGAGCGCCGCCCGATACATGGGATCGAAATCACAAAACCTGGTCTTCACGAAAGCTCTCCTGGTTCGAACGACATGTCTCCGGGAGGCCGACTCACGCGGAGTTCGCCCTGGAGTAGACGGGGACCGGCACGGAGGCCGTGATCTCGGACAGGACGCGGGCGGACGCATCGGGCTCGATGCCGAGCCGGACCGCCAGCACGGGTTCGGCGACGTCCTGGATGTCATCCGGCGTGACATAGTCCTTGCCGGCGAGGAACGCGCGGGCCTGCGCCAACCGCTGCCAGATCAAGAGTCCGCGTGGGCTCAGGCCGAGCGTGACCTGCCGATGCGCGCGAGTCGCATGGGCGAGGGCGACGAGGTACTCGCGGACGGCCGCACCGACCGCGACCTCGGCCACCCGGTCCTGAAGCGCACGGAGTTGGCCGGGCGCCATCACGGAGGGCACGGACTGGTCCCCTTCTGCGTCCCGACCGACCGCCGCCTCCAGCATGGCCAGCTCGTGCTCGCGTCCCGGATAGCCGATCCTCAGCTTCATGGCGAACCGATCGAGCTGCGCCTCGGGTAGGGGATAAGTCCCATGTTGCTCGACGGGGTTCTGGGTGGCGATCACGAAGAATGTGTCCGAGAGCACATGCCGGACGTTGTCCACCGTAACCTGGCGCTCGGCCATCGCTTCCAGCAAGGCGCTCTGAGTGCGCGGCGTGGTCCGATTGATCTCGTCGGCCAGCAGCACGTCGGCGAAGACGGGGCCCGCCAGGAACTCGAATTCGCGGGTGTTCTGATCGAAGACGCGGAACCCGGTGATGTCGCCCGGGAGCAGATCCGGGGTGCACTGGACGCGAGCAAACTTGCCGCCCATCGCCTGCGCCAATGCCTTGGCCAGGGTCGTCTTTCCCAGGCCCGGCAGGTCTTCGACCAGCAAATGCCCCCGCGCCAGCAGGCAGGCCAGCACATGCTCGACCACCTCCGACTTGCCCCGTATCGCTCCGTTGAGCGCGGCGCGGATGCGCTCGATCGGGCCGGCAAGAGTCTCGTCGGTCATGACCGCCTTGGTCGTCTTCGTCCTCACGTCGTGGCCGCCTTTCGGAGCTGGGAGGGGCTTGTCCGGCGGAAGCGGGCCAGGGTCCACGCTCGCACCGCCGACCGGCAGGTTCGCTGAATGTCGTGCTCGCTCGAAAACTCGGGTAGCCGCGACCGGTCGGGGGCATGGATCGCCCAGTCCGCCAGTTGGACGAGCTCGAGGAGAGGGGCCCGGTATTCACCCGCGGCCTCCGCGGCGAACGGGTGATACCAGCGGGCCAGGGTGAGGCCCGTCGGGCGAGGGCGGCCCGCCCACCGCGCCCGATATTCGATCAGCTTCAAGGCGCGCATCACGGATCGCCTCGGGTCGTTCCTCGAGATGAGGGCGAACGCGATCGTCGCGAGGCGATCGAGTACGTCGCGGAGGCGGAGGGCCATCATCCCGAGGCCGAACGCGGCGGCCAGCAGGCCGGCGGCGTGGGCTCGCGCCCAGTTCACGGCGGCCGAGAGCATCCGGGCGATTCGTTCGGACCAGGGCCGGATCGGGGGCAGCAGATCGTAGCCGGGAGTGGGCTCGACGGCGATCCAGACACCGTCCGGCAGCCGGACCTCGGCCCAGAAGTGGACGTCCTCGCGGGTCACCGGCGTGTGTCGCGTCCGCGGGTCATATTGCCCCGGCGCCGCGTAGAGACCGCTGATGACGCGGGCCGGATAACCCAGCGACCGGAGGAGTACGACCGCCGACGAGGCGAACAGGTAATCGGGACCCCGGCCGGCGCGGAGCAGGAACTCGGCGACGACGTCCGTGCAGTCGGGAGGGGCCGTCGCCGAACGGTCGTGTGCGTAGCCCTGCCGGAGCGCGGCGATCACCGCCTCCACCTGGGACCAGCCTTCGGGCAGGTCCGCGACCCAGCCTCTGGCCATCGAGGCCACCATCGAGTCGATCGCGTAGTCACCGTGGAACGAGAGCTGATGGTCTTCTTCGTCGCCCGGGCGAGCCGGGAACGGGATCGACCTCATCCGCTCCGGGTCCACCGTCCGTGCCTCGGAGTCGATCACCGTCCCCGCCGGCACGGTTCGATCGGTCATCCGGATGATCCCGTATTGGGCCCAGCCGAAAAAGTCGAGCCGATTGACGCTTCCGACGCGGAACCGCGTCAAGTGCGACGGGACCGGCATCGGGCTCGACTCGAGCGTGCCGATCTTGACCTGATGGGAGACGACCCCGGCGTAAAAAGAAGCCTCCGACCATGGTAGCCTGAACCACGAGGCGCGTTGCTCCAGCTCGGCGGGGAAATTCCGGTTGCAGCAGGGTTCCTCGCGCCAGGACATGCCATCGAAGTGGCTGTACGATGTCAAGGGCACATGCAGCGGGGTCTGGCCCTTGACGTAGACCAGGGCCTTGGCGGCCCTCTCGCCCGGCCGCCTCGGACGCGGCTCCGGCTTGCGTCGCACGGCGGCGAACTCGCGACCGGCCTGGAGATTCTCCGCCGGACGCTCGACTTGCTCGCCGACGTCTTGCTGCCCCAGCGCGATCATCTTTTCTTGTTTCTTCGCCTTGAACGGCTCGCCATACGACTCGTTGAACGCGTCGTAGAGGCTCGGCCGGTCGGTCTCCAGGTAGACCTCGCTCTCGGTGAAGCCGACGGATTCGGGGTGCTCGCTGGCGCCGACCTCGTTGTCG
Source organism: uncultured Planctomycetota bacterium (assembly GCA_963743925.1). GTDB lineage: Bacteria > Planctomycetota > Planctomycetia > Isosphaerales > Isosphaeraceae > CAVZRC01. The sequence continues at coordinate 561,627 of CAVURY010000002.1, forward strand.
CCGTCGCCGACCCCGGAACTCGCGTCGGGGTCGCTCCAGTCCGTGCCGCCCGAGGTCGGCATCAGGCCCGCCAGCGCAACGGCCGCCCTTGAGGGTCCGAACGACGCGACCGCCACGACCACACCGACGACGCCGAGTACCCAAACTGCCCCCGAGAATGGGATCCGACGCGCCGTGGACCCCGAGCCCCTCCTCGGGCCAAGCCCCTTCCAGTAGACCAGCATCAACCAGAGTGTCCCGGCCATCGCGAAGCCGCCGGCCGGCGCGAGGACGGCCAACCCGGCCTCTCCGCCGACCGCGGAGGCCACGGTCACCAGGAACAGGCTGACGATCGCCGAGAGCCTCGCGTAGACCGGCCGCTGGGCCATGGCCGCAAGGCCGAGCCCCAGGTTCCGCAAGGCGGCCATCAGAGCCACTTCGGTCATCGCGCAACGGCCTTCCACGATGAGCCTCACGCCCTCGATCATGAAGGGGAGTGCGAAGAGCATCTCAAGCGCGACGATCGCGACCCAGCTCGGGGGCGAGCGACCCGGTTTGGACCGTCCATCGCCCGAGGATTCCTGGCTCCTCCCGAAGTACCAGGCGGCGATGATCGCCGGGATCACGAGCGATACGACGGTCGAGGCCAGGGCGATCGCACGGGATCGGCCCGGCTCGAGCACGGCCTGCGCCAGCGCCATGGTGGCGAGCGCCGCCATCGCCATGGTCGTCCATCGAACCTGCAAGTCTTCGCAACGTTCATCGGCCAAGCGAGATCTCCTTTCCGGCCCGCAGGAGGCACGTCGCGACGCGCCCCGGGCCGTCGATCCAGACCCAGGGCGATACGGGCAAGGGGGCGGTTGGGCCGTCGCCCTCGTCGAGCCCGAATGCGCCGGCCTTCAGTACGACGAAGCGATCCCCGGCCCGTCGCCATCCTTCACCGGTCCACCCTCGCAGCCCGATGTCGGTCGTGACGATGACCCTCAGGCCGCGTTCGAGCCGTCGGCACTCCGCGCTGATCAGTAGCTCCGCGATGCCCCGATTGCCGCCCGGCCCGATTCGCGCCATCGCATCGAGCACGGCCACACTGCGCGCCCGAGCCGGGCCACGCGAGGGAACGGACGTCCCATCGAGGACGAGTTCCACCTCCGCCCCCTGGCCGATCCAGCCCTCGGCGAGGCTCGCCGCGACGCGGATCGCCCACTCGCGCGAGCCATCCGGTCCCGAACCGGCGTGCGCGGCCGGGCGGGTGTCGAGCACGACCTGGACCCGGGGGACGGAGTTCGACTGGAGTTCGCGGACGATCAGCTCCCCGTGCCGCGCCGTCAAGGCCCAGTGTACGCGACGGAGCGGGTCGCCCCGACGGTAAGGGCGGACCCCGCGCGGGTCGCCGCTGTGGCCCGCGCGGTCCCGTGTCGCCAGGCCGTCGGCGGCGTGGCCGCCTTCAATCTCGGGGACGGCCGCCACGGGGAAAGTCCGGGGCCAAACCAGCAGAGACTCCCGGATCTCCAAAGGCCGCGACGCCTCCCGAAGGCCGAACGGAAACCCGCAGACCACCCTGGGTGGGCGTCTCGGGTACTCCCCGCGACAGCCGGGGACGAAATCGACCGTCTCCGCGATGGTACGCCAACCGGGCACGAACGCCAGGCCGAAGAGCGCGATGTCGTCGCGGTCATCCCCGGCCGGGCCGTAAAATCCCCCCCGGACCGAGACACCCCAGGCTCCCCAGGGCATCCGGTTGCCGAGCGTGATCCGGGCCGCGACCGATTCTCCCTCGTGGCAGCGGGACCGATCGAAGCCCAGCGTCCCGCTCAGGCCGCGCACGATCAACCACGGCCAGATCAAGCCCAGGATCATCACGACCATGACTCCGAAACTGACGACGAACCCTTGTGGGTGCAGAAACATCCCACAAAGGCCGGAGGCGACCATCGCCAGACCGAGAGACCCCAGGGGAGTCCTCGTCCATCGGAGGTAGGCGAACATGCCGGGAAATCGGTCGCGAGTCAGGAACGCTCTCGCGTTCTGATGCGGCGTCATCAGGGACCTCGTCGTCGGAACGGCCCTAAGGCAATCCCAGGAGGTGCGAAGGAATAAAGTAAGGGAACGCCACCGCCACCCTATTCGTTGGACTTCTTGGTCTTGGCGGAGTCACTCTCGGGATCGATCGTAACCTTGGCCATCTCGCGGCAGAGGGCCTCGCACTTCCTGCAAGCTTCGAGACACTCTTTCATCTGAGGATCGACGTGCTTCGAACACTCGGCCGCGCAGACCTTGCATGCGTCGGCGCAGGCCAGGCATACGATCGAGATCATCGGGCTTTCTCTTGCCATGAGTTTCGATGCGAGGCCGCAGAACTCCTGACAGTCGATCGTCAGGTAGGCGATCCGGTGATGCTCACCGTGACCATCCTTGACTTTCTCGAAGCAGTGGTGGAACGTCTCGTTGCAGACCGTGGAGCACGCCTCGCAGGCCTTGAGTCAATCGCCGTGCAGCTTGTCGTGGTGGTGGGGATGCTGCGCTCGGGATTCGGTCGCCCCCAGCGCGATGCCCGCAAGGCCGGCCCCGGCGACGCCGAGAATCTCGCGACGGTTCATCGTGAAGTCTCCGCAAAAGGATTGTGGTCGAATCGAGTGGAAATTAGTGCAAGAATATGTCTTGCAGGCCAATCGTTCCGCTGTTGATCCAGGGTCAGAATGCCCACAGGCCCCATCCGAGACGGACGACCTCGCGGCACGCGGTATGGAGCTTCGAATTCCGGGATCGCCTCGACCACGCGGGGTTGACCGCGCGTAAACCCGGTCCCGACCCGATCAGACGGGCCGGATCGTCGGTGTGTCGATCACAGGACGCCGCCATCGACCGTCACAGGGCGGACCTGGAGTCGGCGCGACGCCGTCGGATCGCCGTTACAGACGCGCGGATGCACCAGGGCCCGTCGCCCCAAATGGCCGGAGGCGAGCAGCGAGACATTCATTCGGTCGAACGGATCCCGACATCTATCGGGTCAAGATATGTCAAAAGCGAAATCAGGAGGGGCGCGTGGATGGGATGGGAGCGAATTCGAAGGCGTCTTCGTGAGCGGGATTTCGGGGATGACCGGCGCGACGATCTGCTGGACCGCCGGCTCGCTGAAGAATGCGACCGGCAATTGCCCCTGCGCCAGGAAATCGCAGATGAGGCAGCCGTCCGTCGTGTCGCAGCCGGGCCGCGAGGGGGCGTTGGGGTGATGATCCTTCGAGATCACGCCGAGCGCATGGGACGAGCCGGCGAACTGGTGCAAGTACGGGCCGCACAGCACCACCGCCGCGTGGGACGCGATCAAGCTGGCGAACAGGATCTGTTTCATGAACCGCGGCACGGCAATCCCGATCTCGCTGCATTCCGGGCGTTCGACTCGGACAATTGGTACATCTCAACCAGGGCAGTGCGTCTTCAGGATCGAACGGCTAGGGTCGGAAGGTTACTGCGATCATCAAAGCTGGGCACTGATGCGGAAATTAGCACGAAGGATTCTCCTCGGATCATCAAGCCCCTGCGCTCGCGGATAGGCAGGGTTCGTCTGCCGGTCTTCGAGCGGATGTGCGCGGGAGGGCATCCACTAGAGGTAAGGTGCCGCTGCCCGGGGAAAAGTTCCGGGATTCAAGATGTACTATGAGACCACGCTGTGGACACAGTCGTACCTCTCACCACGACTCGGTTGGTTCCCGAACCAGGAGGAGATCCTGCTATCACGACGCTGGCGCTGACGATCGGCCTGGAAACGGATTCCTGTCAGGGTTTCGGGCGCCCGTTCTCTCGGAGTTGAGGCGGGCATCGAAACAAATCCACTCGCGGCCGGTGTGAACGAGGACTTCCAGCAAATCAGGCCCGACCGAGGATTCGATCATATTCGGCGTGTGAACCTATCGAGAACCAGGCCAGATCGGTTCCATCACGATAATGAAGACCGACTCGAACCGACCAGAAGCGGCCAACCTTCTTCAATTGCTGAGACGGGTGACGCGAATCCTGACGGAGCAGCTCGAAACAACCGTCGGCCAAGCGTTGAACCTCGATCGGTAGGTTGCGATATCGGTACCAGAACCTCGGGCTGGCTCGATGGTTCACAGTTCGGTGCGCCGCCCCTCACGTAGGTCTCGGAGGGCCTCCTCGGCGAGCTCGGCGAGCCGGCCGGCGGCGACATCCTCTTCGAACTCCCGATCCCAGGTAGCGGCGTCGAACTCCGCAAGCCAGGCGCGAAGTGCAGCGAGATTCTCGGTAGGCAGGTTACGGATGGCGTTTTCGATCTCTTGAAATATGTTCATACACGAATGTGACAGTATTGCCCTTCGCATCGCGCTCGATGATGACGTCGAACTTGCGACCCATCGGCGCTCCAGTCATCGCGAGGCGACGGGATGCCGCACCGCTCCGTCACAACAGCAATCATTGCACGCCGGGGAAAGATCGCCAGCCGATTTGTGGGACTTCAGATGCACATGTTACGAGCGCCGGTTCCTGGAGCTCAAGCGGGCCTGGACGCGGGTCCCCTCGCGACCGGTCTGATCGATGGCAGAACGGGACCTGGTCAGGCATACGAAGCAGGCTGCTTTCTCCCCCTCCAGAGTAGTGCAGCCGTTGCCAGTCCCCAGAGGGCCCAGGTCGTGGGCTCGGGCGTGGCCACCGGATTGAGCATCTGTGCGGCCGGAAAGTTATTCCATTCGAGTTCGCTCGGGGACAACGCCGCGCGGAGGGCCGCCGCGGCGCCGGCGCTGAACGTCGAGTTCGGGCCGGTGATCATCGCCCAGTTCGCGTTCCTCGCATCGATGTAGTTGCCCGTCGTGTCGTAGTTCTCTCCGACCCCGAAGGCGAGCATCAGTTCGTGGGAGATGTTGTGGGCGACCATCCATTCGAGCTGGTTGACCGATTGGGCATACCGCGCGATCGGGTCGATGAAGCTGAACCCGTTGCCGCCGATCTCGGTCGTGCCGATCGCCCCGGGGAAGGCCGCGCTGCCGGCCGACGAGACCACGCTGAGCGTATGGGCGGCGGGGATGTTGGGGTTGTCCGTCAGGTTGAGGGTGATCCCGCTCAGGCTGAACGTCTGCTCGACGCGCCGGATGATGGCCGCGTCGAAGCTCTGCTGTTGCTGGGCGGTGGGCTGGCCGCCGAAGACGCTGGCGACCTGCGCACTGTCATACCAGGGCTGTGCATTGCCCGTCGTGATCCGGCTGGCGTCGGGGTACATGCCGGATCCCAGGTCGATGAAGGCATTGACGGGTGTTGACGAGCTGAGTGAATCGGCGAATGCCGGCTGTGCGGACGGGATCGAGAGCACGAAAGCCAGGACGAGGATTCGCCTACCAGACATCATCAACCTCCTGTTCGAGACCGAGGGGGGCAATCATCCTGACCACCCCGGAAGCACTTCATATCGTGCCGATTGAGATTTGGAAGAGAGAAATGAAAGAGCAGGCGAAAGAAGAAGGTTCCAGACCCAACGAGCAATCTCTATGCCATCGACAAATTTTTGCACCAGAGCCCGGTGGCCTGTTCGTGGCGAGACGAACGAAAATACCGATTCTGTCGAGGATAACGGATTGGCTTCGACGGAAAGTTACGCCCCGGAAGCCTGGAAGGGGCGTGCCACCAGAGCTCACCTCATGTGGGCCATTCTTACAAATCGCGACATCGTCTGAACGAAAGTCATCGCCGGGCGCGAAAGACGATCCCGCGTTGCTGATCGCTCGCGACCAACTCTCATGGAGCCCGCCCGGAACTTATTGGCGGCGAGCGGCACCTATATTTGAATAGGGTTTCCGAGGCAAAGGGCTGGGCCAGCAGTCACATGGCGATCCGATCGGCCGGTCCAATGCGGGCATCGCCACGACCTCGAGGGCACGCTCGTCGTCCGCGGTCGGTTTGAGGTCCGGCCCGCCTCTATCATACCCCGCCGATGATTAGGACCAACGAACTACGGAGCACAGCGCGACGGGTCATCCAGGTCCGTGAAGACATCTCGACCTCCGTCCGATTCCCTAGGAACCGGGTCGCTCGATAGGCCGCTATACGGCGATCCAACATGCTAGAATATCTATTTATTTATAAATAATGGATTTTATTTATCAAACCGTATCATCACGCCCGACGAAAGTAAAGCCGAACCCGCACGCGAGCCCCATTGAGTCTCATGGTCCATCGCATGGATGCCCAGTCTCGATTGGCGAGTTTTCCGCGCACGGTTATGATGGAAAGGGGAAACCCGTCTCTTTCAGGGCCTTCGATCGAGGCCGGAGGTAACCGCCGATGAGCGCTTCGACATCCCCACGAGTCCGCGTCCCGAAGGAAATCGTATACCCCGAACGCGATGGGAAGCCCTTGTCCGACAACACCTTGCAGTACAAGTGGATCGCCATCTTCCATGGAGGCCTCGACGCCGTCTACCGCGACGATCCCGACGTGTTCGTGGCCGCCGACTTGCTCTGGTATCCCATCAAGGGAGACAACAAGACGCGCACGGCACCCGATACGATGGTCGCAATCGGTCGCCCCAAGGGAGAGCGTGGCTCATACAGGCAGTGGGACGAGGCGGGCATCGCACCCCAGGTGGTCTTCGAAGTCCTGTCCCCCGGAAACCGGGCGGGAGAGCTGAAGCGGAAGTTCGAGTTTTACCAGCGATTCGGCGTCGACGAGTACTATCAATACGACCCTGACCGAAACATCCTCCGAGCCTGGATAAGACGCGGTGGAACTCTCGAAGAGATCCCCCTTGAGCAAACCTGGATCAGCCCCAAGCTTGCCATACGCTTCGAAATGGGCGGTGACGTGCTCCAGGTCTACGGACCGGATGGAACCCGTTTCGTCACCTATGTCGAGCTGATGCGTCAGCGGGAACAGGAACAACGCGAGAAGGAGGCCGTCGAACGCGAGAAGGAGGCCGTCGAACGCGAGAAGGAGGCCGCCCAGTCGCGAGCCGAACGGTTGGCCGCCCAGCTCGAGGCACTCGGCATCAAGCCGGTTGAATAATGTTCAGGAAGGGCGCCGCGGCTCCGTTCACCTCGCACTCTCGGCGGCCTCGCATCCTGCCTCAGCATCGTACCATTCGAGACCGTCCGGCAAGGCTTCCGCCGCATATTCCAGATGGATCACGCGGCGATGCCCCGGCCCGGTCCCGGATGCCGAGGCGTGCAGGAGCAATGGCCGCATGACGACGACACCACCGGCCGGGACGAGGCAGTCCACAGCTCGCGTGCCGGAGCGAGACGACCATGTCGCGATCATCCCCGGATCCAACCTCCCCGAGGCGTGAGAGCCGGGCAGCACCCGCATCGGTCCATTTTCCGGCCCGCAATCGTCGAGATGCAGCCGGATCGTCACCATGCGCGCCAGCAAATTCTCGGGGGCACGCACGTGCACGATCCCTCCCTTGAGCGTCCAGGGCCCGAAGCCGGGCGAGTCCCGGCGCGCTCGGACCGCGATCGTCAGGTCTTGATGCCAGGGCAAATTCCAGTTGGCGGTCGGGGTCTTGTCGAAGAAGAGCCCGCGCACGGCGAACGCCCCGGCTCCGAGGATCGCCCCGGCAATCTCGGTCAATTGCCGCGACCGCGCCAATCGGCGGACCTCGTCGACCCGCCAGAGTAGGTCGCGGCCACCGTAGACCTCGCCGCGACGGTCGAGGACACCGTCGTGACCGCCGCTCGCGTAAACCCGGGTGGCTTCGATCAACTCGGCCACGCGATCGGGCGTCGCCACCCGCTCGAGGATTGCGTACCCATCGCGTTGGAGACCGTCGAGCCATGACGGTGATGGGTTCGAAGCCGACATGACGCTCATGGCCGTAACTCCTGCGCCTCGCGAGCCGGCGATCGGACAGGATCGCTCGAGATCGCGGGCGATCCGCGGATTCTCGGAAAAGGGCCGGCATAGGGCCAGACCAAACGACTCGCGAGCAGACCCGACTCCGACGGGATTGGCATGAATCCCGGAGCCGAGGACGCGATCGGGCCGTCGGGGCCTCTCTGCCGCGATCCCGCCAAACCGTGTCAGGGGATGTGTCAATCAAGCCGGCCCTTTGGTAACGTGGAAGGATCAAGCCGAGGAGGTTTCAGGCATGGGATACAGCATCGTGGTTGTCGCGGCGGCAATCGTCGCCCAGGCGGCCCCGGCACCGAAGGCCCAGGAAAAAGGGGCGGCGGCCGGGTCCGTGCAGACCGAGCTCAAGGAGGCGCGCCGGCTGTTGCAGAACGGCCGATACGCGGAGGCGGAAGAAGCCTTCTCGGCGATCCTCGCCGACGCGAAGAAAAAGGCGGAACCGCTCGCGCCGCGCCGAAGGTCGCGGTGATCCTGGGACTTGCCGATTGCCAGGCCAGCCAGGGCGACTATGACGAGGCAATCGAGAGGCTCAAGGCCGCCGAGGCCGAGGATCCCAAGGACGCCGACCTGCCCGGGCGGCTCGCCGAGTTCTACTTGACGCGCGGCGACTGGGAGTCCGCCGAGGCCGCGATGCGACGGGCTCAGAAGATCGATCCCGACCATCTGCTCGCCCGCTGGGTCGAGGCCCGGCTGCTGGAGCTTCGCGGCGAACTCGAGAAGTCCGTCGTCGCCTGCAAGTGGTTCGTCGACCGCTACAACGATCGACGCGCGGAGGTCATGAAGAATGCCGACGCCCTGCTGCTGGTCGGGCAGGCCGCGGAGCGGTATTATCGCGCCAACGCGAGGGGCGAAGAGCTCAGCGATGCCCTCAACGACGTCATCAATGAGATCTACGAGACGGCGATCCGCGTCGACCCCAACTGCTGGCGTGCCCCCTGGCTCGAAGGGCAACTGTTCCTCTCCGGCTATAACGAACGCAATGCGGCGCGCGAGCTGGCAAGAGCCCAGCAGATCAACCCGCTCTCGCCCGAAGTCCTGGTGACGCTCGGCCAGTCCGACTTGCAGTCGTACCGCCTGGCGGCGGGACGAGTCAAGGCGGAGCGGGCCCTGTCGGTGAACCCGCACTTCGCGCCGGCCCAGGTCCTCCTCGCCGACCTGAACATCTCCGACGAGCGATTCGTCAACGCCAACGCGGCGGCGCGGAAGGCCGTGCTCGAGAACCCCCGCGATGAAGACGCCCTGGCGCGGCTGGCGGCCTCCTGCCGGCTGCTGGTCAACCCGGTCGGGGCGACCGCCGCCGAGCTCGCGGCCCTCGCGAACAACCCGAGGCCGGCCACGTTCTACGCGGCGCTCGGCGAACGCCTGGCCGACCGCCGCAAGTATCACTCGGCGGAACGAGCCTTCCTCCTGGCCGCCGCCGCCGACCCCACCGGCGCCGAGCCGCCGATCGGCCTGGGCATGCTCTACATGCAGGTCGGCCGCGAGACCGAAGCCAAGAGCCTCTTCGACACCGCCTTCGCCGCCGACCCGTTCAACGTCCGCGCCGACAACATGATCAAGGTCCTGCGGCACATGGCCACCTACGACCCCATCGAATCCAAGCACTTCAGCGTCCTGGTCGACCCGACCCAGGACCAATTGCTCGGCCATTACATGTCGAAATACCTGGAATCGATCAACCCAACCCTGACCTCGCGATTCGGCTATGTGCCGCCCGGCCTGACCAAGATCGAGATCCTCAAGAACCATCAGTGGTTCAGCGGCCGGACGATCGGCCTGCCGTTCGTGCCGACGGTGGGGGCGTGTACGGGGAGGGTCGTGGCCCTGGCCAGCCCGCGGGCGACGCGGGTCCCATTCAACTGGGCGCGGGTGCTCACTCACGAGCTCGTCCACGTCATCACCTTGCAGCAGACCGAGTTCAATATCCCGCACTGGTATACCGAGGCCCTGGCCGTCGAGAGCGAAGGGTTCCCGCGGCCCCAGGAGTGGAACCGGATGCTCCTCGAGCGCGTGCCCGCGCGGAGGCTCTTGAATCTGGACACCATCAACCTGGGCTTCATCCGTCCCAAGGAGGCGGATGACCGCCAGATGGCCTACTGCCAGGCCCAGCTCTACGCGCGGTACATGCTCAAGCGTTTCGGCGACGACGCCCTGATCAAGATGCTCATGGCCTACCGCCGGGGTCTCACGACCGACCGCGCCATCGCCGATTGCTTCCAGGTCGAGAAGGCCGACTTCGAGAAGGGCTACCTGGCCTACCTGGACGAAGTGCTCAAGACCATCCGCACTCGCGTCTCGGAGGAGAAGCCGATCAAATTCTCGCAGCTCGAGCGTCAGCTCAAGGAGAAGCCGGAGGATCCCGACCTGAACGCTCGGATGGCCTACGAGCAGTTCGCCCGCCGCAGCTACTCCGAGTCGCGGCCGTTCGCCGACAAGGCGCTGGAGCTGAAGCCGCACGACCCGTTGGCCAGTTACGTCAAGGCTCGGCTCATGCAATCGATCGGCGACAAGCCCGAGGCCATCATCGCCGTGCTCGAGCCGGCACTCGACCCGAAGCGGCCCAACGAGCGCGTGATCGACCTCCTGGCCGAGCTGAAGATGAAGGCCGGCGACCTCGGCGAGGCCGAGAGGCTCTACGAGCTGGCCCGGAAGGACGACCCGCATCACTCCAAGTGGATCGCGGCGCTGGCGCGGGTCCACCTGCGCCAGAAGCAGACTGCGAAGCTCCTCGACGATCTGGCGATGCTCGCCGCCAACGATGCCGACGACCTCTCGGTGCGCAAGACCCTCTCCGAGCGGCACCTGGCCCAGGGGAACGCCGCCGCCGCCGCGAAATGGGCCACCGAGTGCCTCTATATCGACGTCTACGATCCGACCGTGCATGTCCTGCTCGCGGACGCCCAGGCCTCCGGAAAGAAGTTCCCCGAAGCCATCGAGGAGTACCAGACGGCACTCGAGCTGAAGGCCAGGAAACCCAACGACCTGAAGGTCAAGCTGGCCAAGGCCCAACTGGGCAAGGGCGACCGCGACGCCGCCAAGGCGACGCTGGACGGCGTGCTCAAGGCCGACCCCGAACATCCCGAGGCCAAGGCACTCCGCGAGGAGATCGAATCCGTCAAGGACAAGTAATATCTCACTTCGCGTCTGCAAGAATTGGTACTTTTGAGGACTGGGGCCATCGTTGGTCGTCCGAAACAATCCGAGCCCGAGGGAAGTCGCCATGCGGCGTGTGACAGGGATATCGGCGTTGTTCCTCGCGGCTGCGACAACTCTCGGTCCGACCGATTTCAACGCTGCGGAAGCCGGCCAGGACGACGGGGCCAAGAAGTCCGGCACGAGTCCCAATGTCGTCCTGATCATCGCCGACGACATGGGCTGGGCCGACTACGGCTTCATGGGACATCCTCACATCAAGACACCCCGGCTCGACCGGCTGGCGAGCCAGAGTCTCGCCTTTCGTCGGGGATATGCGACGAGCAGTCTCTGTTCGCCCAGCCTTGCCAGCATCCTGACGGGCCGTTATCCCCACCAGCACAAGATCACCAGCAACGACCCTCCCCTGCCCCCGGGCGTGGACGAGCGGTCGGCCCAGCGGAATCCGGCGTTCCTGGAGCGCCGCCGGGAGATGATCCGGCATTTCGACGAGATGCAGACCTTGCCGAGGCTGCTCGCACCCGAGAAATACCTCAGCTTCCAGGTGGGCAAATGGTGGGGCGGATCCTACAAGCGCGGCGGCTTCACGCACGGCATGACGCACGGCGATCCCGAGCGCGGCGGTCGACATGGCGATGCCGGCCTCGCGATCGGGCGTCAGGGCATGAAGCCCGTCTCGCTCTTCATGGAACTGGCGCGGGTCAGTAAGGTCCCGTTCTTGCTCTGGTACGCGCCGATGCTTCCCCACCAGCCGCACAATCCCCCCGAGCGCCTCCTCGCGCATTACCAGGCCAAAGCCCCGACGCCACAAGTCGCCAAGTACTGGGCCATGTGCGAGTGGTTCGACGAGACCTGCGGCGAGCTCCTCGACTCGCTCGATGCCCAGAAGATCGCCGACGACACCATCGTGATCTTCCTGGCCGATAACGGATGGATCCAGGACCCCCAGGCCGACCGGTACGCGCCTCGATCGAAGCAATCGCCGTACGAGGGTGGGCTCAGGACGCCCATCTTGATCCGATGGCCGGGGAAGGTCGCTCCCCGGACCAGCGAGACCCCGGTCAGCGCGATCGACATCGCCCCGACCATCCTCAAGGCGATCGGCATCCAGCCTGCTCCCGGCATGGAGGGGATCAACCTCCTCGATGAGAAGGCGGTCTCCGGTCGTCCGGCCGTCTTCGGCGAAATCTTCACCCACAACGCCGTGAGCATCGATGACCCGAACGCGAATCTTCGATACCGATGGGTAATCGCCGACGACTGGAAATTGATCGTACCCGATCGCCGCAACGTCCCGGACGGCGTCGTCGAGCTGTTCGACGTGGCCCACGATCCGAACGAGACCCGCAACCAGGCCGGCGAACAGCCCGAGAAACTTGCCGATTTGCTCGTCCGCCTCGACACCTGGTGGCTCCCCGTCCGGAGATGATCGAGATTCCCCCTCGCTTGCTCGCGTCTCGACGCTGTAAGATGGTCGCATGAACGGACAGGACCCGACCGCGAGTGGCTTGACACTGGCCGCCTTGCAGCGGATCATCTTACAAATGTACGGCGAGAAGGACGCGGCCCGAGGTGACGCGGTCACGTTCCTCTGGCTGACCGAGGAGTTCGGCGAGCTGGCCACGGCGCTCCGCTCGGGGACGCAGGACGAGCTGGCCGCCGAGATGGCCGATGTCCTTGCCTGGTTGGCGACCCTGGCCAACATCCGAGGCGTCGACCTGGAGGAAGCCGTCCTGCGCAAGTACGGGCAGTCCTGCCCCGGCTGCCGTGCCGTCCCGTGCGTCTGCGACCCATCCGAAAAGCCTTGAATGGGTCGGGCGAAAAAATGTCCGACCCCGGGCGCCGAAGTACGTCTCGTGGGGTGTGATCCTCGGGCGCTCGTCCGGGTCGAGCGAACAAAACCGAGGTGCTACACGTAATAGTGCCGTCCTCGAGCCGGTGCCACCACTCACCCAGATTCCAGGGACTCGCATCTTCCATGACTCCTGACGCACAACCTGCAAGGGCGCTCGTCCGACGGGGCGGCCCGCTGAGGCTGCCGGCCATCGGATGGGCCGGACTGGTGATGCTGGTCCTGGCCGCGAGGGTCCAGGCGGCACCGCCGCGGATCGAGGTCGAGAACCTGAGGATCGGCTTCGGCTCGTCGAACTCGTTCAAGGTCGGCACCTGGACGCCGGTCTGGGTCCAGCTCCGGGCGGGGGACGAGCGGTTCAGCGGGTTCATGGACGTCGTGGTCGCCGACGACGACGGCACGCCCACCACCTTCCGGATGCCGGTGGACGTGGCGGCCAGGTCGAGCGAACAGTTCACCGCATACGTCCGCCCCGGTTCGCGCGATCCCGATCTGAACATCCGGCTACTCGATTCGAGCGGCCGACGAGTCGGCGGTGCCTCGCAAGACTCCGTGATGCCACAACCGCCCACGGTGCTCATGCCGCAAGAGTCGCTGATCCTGACCATGGGACGGCCCCAAGGGGTCGAGTCCCTCCCCGAGCTGCCCGGCTTCCAGCAAGGGGGTCAGATTGGTCCCAATGTCGCGAGGCGCAAGACCGGCGGCGAGCTCTATCTCGCCCGGATCGACCCCCAGATGGGTCGGCTGCCCGGGCGCTGGTATGGCTTCGAGGCGGCTCGGGCCATCGTCCTGGACACAGGAGACCCCCAGGTCATTGCCGCGCTGGACGGCTTGCGCGGGCAGGCGCTCGTCGAATGGGTCAAGCGCGGCGGGCATCTGATCGTGGCCGTCGGCGCCAACTGGCAGGCCGTGAAGGATAGCGTACTGGGCCCGATCTTGCCGGGAGTGCCCGACGGCCGCGAGAAGGTTTCATCACTGGATGCGCTGGATGTCTTCGCCGGCTCGAGCAAGCCGATCACGCCCCCGGGTACGCCGGAGGTACTTGTGACCAAGCTGACGGAGGTCGAGGAGCGTGGCGGCACGGTCTTGCAGCCCGTGACGTCGAGCTTGCCGGTAATTGTCCGCGGCCCCTACGGATTCGGCCGCGTGACCCTCATCGCCCTGGACGTGGACCAGAAGATTTTCTCGGACTGGCCCGACCGCGGGCTCTTCTGGGGGCGGGCCATTGACCTGCGCCCCCAGCGTGCCGACACGGGCAACGTCGGCCCTCAGTTCTCCGGTGGGCGATTCTATCAGAACGGCATCTCGGATCTGTCAACCCAGCTGCGTGCGGCGCTGGAGCAATTCCCGGGCGTGAAGCTGATCCCCTTCGGCTGGGTGGCTTTCTTCATCTTCCTGTACATCCTGCTCATCGGACCCGGCGACTACTTCTTCCTCAAGAAGGTCCTCAAGCGGATGGAGCTGACCTGGATCACCTTTCCGACGATCGTGATTGCGGTCAGCCTCGTGGCCTATTATGCGGCCTATTTGCTCAAGGGTAACGACCTGCTGGTCAATCAGGTCGACGTCATCGACATCGATCAGGTCGACGGGCTGGTGCGCGGCACGACCTGGGCCAGCCTGTTCAGCCCCCAGAATCGCGATTACTCGATCCGGACCGTGCCCCTGCCGCTGGATCACGACGCCGGCCCGGCGGAATCCGCAAGCGCGGGCGAGCCGGCGCGGACGGCGCCCGGTACCGAGATGATCATGAGCTGGTTCAGCTCGCCCGAAGACCAGTTCGGCGCCATGGGGAGCTCCAGCCGGCGCTTCAGTTTCGCCGGCAGCGGATATCTCTATCAACCGATTCGCGAAGTCGAGATGCTCGAGGGCGTCCGGATCCCGATCTGGAGCACGAAGTGCGTCACGGCCCGATGGTTCGGCCCGGCCGGCCCGCTGATCGACTCGGACTTGCAGCCGGTCGGGACCGATCGCCTGTCCGGCAGCGTCACCAATCGCCTCGACATCCCGCTCGAGGACGCGGTCCTGGCCTTCGGCAAGCAGGTCTACCTCCTGGGCACGGTCGCACCCGGGGCGACGATCCGGGTCGCGCTGAGCAACGACCGCAGCCTTTCCGGATATATGCACTCGAAGCAGGTCAATTATGTGGATCCTTCCTACGGGAACCGCGACTTCCGGATCAACCGGTCCGACCTGATGCTCGCCGTGATGTTCCACGACAGCGAGACGACCGCGGGCAACGAGCGCGTCCTGGCCAACGACCCGCTCAACGACGTCAACTTGACCGGGCAACTGGCCCTGCAACGGCCGATGCTCGTGGCCCGGGTCAAGCGCCCCGGCGCCCGAATCGCCCTGGAGAACGCCTCCTCGCCGCCCAAGGTCGATCAGACGACCCTGGTCCGGATCATCCTCCCCCTGAAGAAGGCCAAGCCGCCGGGTTGATCCGCCCGCATCCCGGGAAATCCCCGGGGTGCCCGATGGTTGCCCATATCGAGTCGCGGGGTACGCGACGACCGACCGACCGATCAATCGACCGACCGTAGACGCGAGGCGCATTCCGATGATCGAGACGCATGAATTGACCAAGATGTACGGAGAGCTCTACGCTCTCAACCGGCTCAACCTGACTCTCAACCAGGGCGATGTCTACGGCTTCATCGGCCCCAACGGTGCCGGCAAGACGACCACGATGCGGATCCTCTCCACGCTCCTGAATCCCTCCTGGGGCGAGGCGACGGTCTGCGGGTACTCGATCTACACCGGCTCGAAGGAGATCCGACGGGTCATCGGCTATATGCCCGACTTCTTCGGCGTCTATGACGACATGAAGGTGGTCGAGTATCTCGAATTCTTCGCCTCGGCCTACCGGATCAAGGGTGCCGCCCGGCGGAAGATCTGCGAGGAAGTCCTGGAGCTGGTCAACCTGACCTACAAACGCGATGCGCTGGTGACCAGCCTCTCGCGAGGGATGACCCAGCGCCTGGGACTCGCCCGGACGCTCCTCCACGACCCGCAGGTGCTGCTCCTGGACGAGCCGGCATCCGGCCTCGACCCTCGCGCCCGGATCGAGATGCGCGCCCTGCTCAAGGAGCTCCGCACCATGGGCAAGACCATCCTGGTCTCCAGCCACATCCTCCCCGAGCTGGCAGACATCTGCAACAAGATCGGGATCATCGAGCAGGGCTGCTTGCTGGTCAATGGCGAGGTCACCGAGGTGATGAAGCAGGTCCGCACCGATATCGTCCTGAATATCGCCGTCACCGAGCGGATGACCGACGCCGCCAACATGCTCGAGAGCCAGCCCGAAGTCGAGACCGTCCAGGATAAGAACGGCGTCCTGGTCGTGAAGCTCAATGAGGGGGTCAACCAGTACGGCTTCCTGGCCAACCGCCTGGTCGAACAGGGATATGAGTTGACCCTCTTCAAGGAGGATGAGATCAACCTCGAGACGGCCTTCATGCACCTGACGAAGGGGATCACGAGCTGACGACGATGCCGATCGCTCGCGCCGAGACGACGAGACGAGGCGGACGCACCGGGGGGGCCGATGCGCCGCCGTGTCGGATGCCGATCGTGATCGTTCCGGCGATCGGCTCAGGGGATGATACCGCCGATGGCCGTCAGATAGCCGTCCGGCGCCGGGCCGCTCCCGGTCGGCGGGATCGCGGAAGTGACGGCGAGCGAGGTGATGGCCGGGGGATTTGACTGTGACGATAAACCGTAGTTGATGAAGATCCGGCTGAAGCCATTGACGGTACCTTCGGTGTACAACGTGTTGTAGATATTCCCGCTGATCGCGAACACGCTCCCGGGGTTGACGGTGATCCCGCCCTGGATGAAGCTGCCGACCGAGGGGATCGTCACGGTCACCAGGTTATTCGAGACCGACGTATAATTGAGCGAGAGGACGTTGGAGCCGGTCCCGGTCCCCTTGGGCGGCTGGGAGACCAGACCGAGGTCGCGGTCGATCTGGAAGTTCGCGCCGTCGGAAAGCGTGATGCTCCCGCCGACGTTGAGCAGGTCGAGGTCGCGGCCGATCGTGATCCCGGTGCCGCTGCCGCTCAGGTCGATCCCATTGAGCACGTCGAGCGTCTGCACGTCGCCCCCGGTCGTGATCGAGGCGCCGGGCAAGATGGCCGCGAGCGCGATCCGGTCGATGGCCGCACTCCCGGAGATCTGCAGCGGACCTGACAATTCGGCGTCCTGGAATCCCTCGATGGCCCCGATCGTACCATTGGTGACGGTGATCTGGCCGATGTTGAGGAGGTGGTTCCGGCCGGACTCGCCATAGGCGAAACTATGGGCGTAGCCCTTCTTCTGGGGCTGCCCGAGGGGGTTGATGGTCAGGTCGGTATTGGATGTCGAGCCATCGACGATGATCCCGACGCGGCCGCCCGACATCGCGTAGGCCCGGACCGTCCCGATCGGCTGCGGATAACTGGCGTTTTGCGCGGCCACGAGCGCCGTGGGGGACGTATCCCCGGTCTGTCCGGACGCCCCTTCCGCGGTATTTGTCGCGATCGTATTCGAGGTGTAGGACAGGTTGATCATGTAGTGCGAGCCGTCGAGCGCGGTCACCTCCACGGCCTGACCGCCGCGGGCAGTCTGGGTCGCGATCGCCGTCTTGACCCGGTAGGTGTGGACATTATTGAAGTGCGGCGCATTGTTCGAGAGAAACCGAGGTGTCTTGAGGTTGTAGGCCTTGCGAGCACTGGGGTGCTTGAGCAAATAGGCGCTGTTTCTGAGGAATCGATCGCCCGCGGCCGACAGGAGCACTCGTCCTTCGAGCCGGCCGTCGATGGTCGGATGGAAGAGGTGGGAAGGTGCGCGACGACTCCTGGCCGATCCCGAATCCGATCGACGCCGGCGATTCGCGAGGAATCGCTCCAAGGCCGACGACCAGCCAGTCTCTCGGACTTCACGAAGGAAGGCGAGGACCGCCCTCCCCGGAAGGAAGTTCCCGGTGGACATCACTCGGGCGAACGGTCGTGATGAGCGAGGAATGGGGTTCCCCGTGCGAGATTGCGTCATGCGACGATCCTCCTGATCGTAGCTAACCGGTACTCGGGAAGTCCGCTTCGTCCCGATCGACCCATCCCTTGAAAGAAAGGATCAAATCACCAAGCGGCCCCTCGTGCTCGCGCCGATTACGACCGGCCCACGAAGGACGATGATCAGGACCTCTCCGGTTTTCTCCTGAACTAAATCCTCTTATCGGCGAGGCGGCCGGCGGCCACTCCCTCGAAGACCAGTGCCCTCAAGGGCCCAGGTCATCTTGAATGGCTTGTACTGAATCAGCCGAACGCGGGAGCCGGGCAAGACGCCGCGACTTTGACGAAGGAATCGGCCTATTGCGCTCCTGAACTGGCGGGGACAGATCGCAAGTCAGCATACTAACCCGACGCGCCAGCGAGGGAAATGCCGTGGGACCCTCGCTGGCGCGTCGGGTTAGTGTGATTCTTTGTGCGCAACCCAAGCGTAGAGCGCAATAGCTATCAAGCCGATGGTCGCCGCGATTTCGCCGACCATCCGGAAAGGTTCCAGAGATTGCGCAACTGCTGGCGACACGAGGTCGGAATATTCCTGGAAAAGGCCAGGACGATCCTGTGACCATCTGCCCTGCCGCTCACCTCGCCGCGGCGGATATCGTGGCGACGACAGACTTCACCGACCTCCTGGACGAAAGCGCGGGTCACCTGGCCACGAGCCACCCGAGGCACCCCCGCGTTGATTCGGACCACGAAGATCGCACTCGGCCGGATGGCGGAAAACAGACCCCAGACCACCACCAGGCCAAGACTCATCAGGAAAACGGCATGCACAACGATCGCCTCATCGCGTCCTGATGGGGGTCGATGGAATTGTCGACCCGACTCGGAGTGCCCGGTCTCCCTTCACGGTCTCACGCGATCCATTATAGGAAGGCGAGTCGCCTCGTGATAGCCGCGCTTCGACCGGCTTCGCCAGGAGACTCGCCAACTGCAATCGCCAACGTACTCAACTGAAAAGTTCACGGACCGGCTTGCCGCCATCGACGACCTTGATCGGCCTGCCGACCGGGGTCATGGCCTCCTTGGCCGGGTCGACCTTGAGTGCATGGCAGAGCGACGCGAGGAGGTCGGGGACACCGACCGGGCGGTCCTTGACCTCGGTGCCGTCGGTATTCGAGGCCCCGATGATCCGGCCTCCCTTGACGCCGCCGCCGGCCAGGGCGACGGTGAAGACCTTGGGGAAGTGGTCGCGGCCGGCGTTGGGGTTGATCTTGGGGGTACGACCGAACTCGCCCATCCAGACGACGAGCGTGTTGTCGAGCAGCCCGTGTCGCTTCAGGTCGAGGATCAACGTGGCGAGACCCGGGTCGACCTGGGTCGCGAGTTTGCCGACTCTCTCGTGGCCCTGCTGGTGGGTGTCCCAGCCATTGGAGCGGACCTCGACGAACGTGACGCCCGCCTGGACGAGCCGGCGGGCGAGGAGGCAGCCCTGCCCGAATGCAGTCCGGCCGTAGGCATCGCGGATCGGCGCCGATTCCTCCTCCAGGCTGAACGCTCTCATGTTGGGCGAGAGGATCATGCGGGACGTCTGATTGTACAAGGCGCGATGGTCGCGCACGCGGTCGAGTCCCCCGACGCGCTCGAAGCCCGCGCCCTCGAGCCGGTCGAGCAGGCCGAGGCGGCGGCGGAATCGGTCCTGGGGGACTTTGGGCTGGGTGTTATCGGGCGGCTTCTCCGCGTTCTGGACGACGAACGGCTCCATGGCCGCGCCCAGGAAGCCCGCCCCGATGGTCGCGCCGCCGATGCTCACGATATGGGGCAGATCGAACTGACTCTGGCCCAGCTCGCCCGCCACGGAGCAGCCGATGTGCGGATGCTTGATCGTGGCCGACGGGACATAGCCCGTATGGAGCTGATACGTCGCACGCTGATGATTGCCCTCCTTGTTGGTCATGGACCGCACCAGGGCGATCTCGTTCATGACCTTTGCTGTCTGCGACCATCCTTCGGCGATCGAGATGCCCGGGACGGCCGTCGCGATCGAGCGCGTCTCGCCGCCGTGGTCGGTACCGGGCTTCGGGTCGAAGGTCTCGAACTGGCTGGGTCCGCCGGCCATCCAGAGCAGGATACACGCCATCTGACGCTTCCGCATATCCGCCGCGTGGAGTGCCATCAAGTCGGTGAAGCTCAGGGGGATCGCCGCCGACGCGGCCACGCCCGCGGCGCCCAGACCGATCGTCCGGAGGAAATGTCGGCGCCCGACCACACCCTCGCCGTTCACCGCCACCTGCATCAGCTCGCGTTCCGTGTTCATGGCTCCTCGCCTCGATGTCTGGGATGAGCCGGCCTCCAAGGGGCCGGCGACGGAGGGAACTGGCTCTAACGCCGGGTCACGAACTCGGTCGAGTTAATCAAGCTCCAATAGATGTCTTCGAACGCCTCGCGGCGGTCGCCGACATTACCCAGGTAATGGCCGCAAATCTCGACCTCCTTGGGCGTGGGGTGTCGGGACAGGACGCGGAGATAAAGCGCATTCAGCGCGGACCGGTCATCGGGGGCGACCGCGAGGATCTCGCCCAGGACATTCCCGGGCCGGGCGGTGGTCCGGCTGTTGACCATCGGACTATTCATGAGGAAGAGGGCCTGCGGGATCGTGCCCAGGACATCCTCGTTGGCGACGGAAGGGTCGACTCCGAAGAGTCGCTCGAACGCGACGCGAGGGCCGCCGCGCCTCACCAGCGCCGCGGCTTTGTTCCCGGCCGGCACGGGCAGTCCGGCGGCCTCCGCGGCCTTCTTGCCCGCGACCTTGGTCTTGGCCTGCGAGATGTTGAGGGCCGCCGCCTTGGTATCGCCCGAGCTGAACGGGGCGTTCTTGGCCTGGGCCTTGGCGCGTGCGTTATTCTTCTGGGCCGGGACGATCAGATTGCCCTCGGCGTCGAGGGGTAGTGCCAGCGCCTGGGCGAGGGCTTCGAACATCTGGTCGGCACGCATCCGGCTCGAGCACCCGGAGGCGAACGGGGTCTTTCCCGCCACATTGGCCGTCGAGCGGACGCGACGCTGATAGGCCTGGGTGTTCATCAGGGTGCGGTAGAGCCAGCGGACGTCGTAGCCGCCGCGTTGCCACTGATCGGCCAGGGGGTCGAGGATCTCCGGGGCCCGGGCGGTTCGCTCCGGCCCGATGTCGTCGATCGGGTCGTAGAAAGCCTCGCCCATCAGGGTATACCAGATCCGGTTGATGAATGCCTTGGCGAACCAGGGGTTGTCCTGGCCGGTGATGTATGAGGCGACCAGAGCCCGGCGTTCCGAGGTACCGAGGGCCTCGGGGAGGGCCGGCTCGGCTTTCTTGGATTCCGAACTCGACAGGAAGAAGCGCGGGGCGACCGGGACCTGCTTCGTGGGGTTCTCCTTGTCGGGCATCGTATACCGGGCCCGGCCCTGGGCCACGACCTCGATCACGGGAAGCTGTCCCGGGCTGCCCGCGACGACCTGGCGCGGCCGCGCCCCGGCGAAGAACGCCGCGAACTCGTGGAACTGGACCCGCTTCCAGGCGTCAGTCTTGTGGTCGTGGCACTGGGCGCACTGGATCTGCACTCCCAGGAAGATCCGGGAGACCTCGCCGGCCATCTCCACGGGTTGGGCCTCATAAGCCAGCGGGAACGCGACGGCCCCATTCTCGTCGTTGCGGCCGGTCGCCGTGATCAGCCGCGTGACGATCTGATCCCACGGCGTGTTGGCCTGGAGCTGGTCGGTCAGCCAGTCCTCCATCGCGTCGAACCGCACACGGGCCGGGTTCTCGTTGGTCGAGTGGAACTTGACCACGTCTCGCCAGTATCGAGCCCAGTTCCGGGCCCAGTCCCGGTTATTCAGGAGATGGTCGATGAGCCGGGCTCGCTTGTCGCGGGAGCGATCGCGGACGAACGCGGTGAACTGGTCGGGCGTGGGCGGTTTGCCGATCAGGTCGAAATAGACGCGCCGCACGAACTCGACATCGGTCGTGATGGGAGCCAGATCGACCTTGGGGGCGTTCTTGGCCAGGTAGCTCTCGACAAGGCGGTCGATATCGGCGGAGGTCAACGTCGGAGGCGTGACCGACCGGGCCGGCCGGGGTACCTTGATCGTAATGGCCCCGGCGGTTCCCTCTTCGGCACGTACCGAGGCCTGAAGCTGGCGCAGGGCCTGCATGAGCTCGCGGGCCTCCGGCGGCGTGAGCATGGCCTTCTTCGCGGCGTCGGCCGTCTCGGCAGGACGCGGCGTCGGCTTCGGCTCGGGTGCCCGACTCTTCGCCTCATCCTCCGCGCCTTTGATCTTCATCGCAGGATTCGCGGGCTCGCCCGCCGTCGCGAGGATGCTCCGACGCGCCCCCGAATCCTGGAACGCGAACGCTCGTCCAGACGGATCGCCCGTCACGTCCCCGAGAGCAACCAAGGCGATGGCCAGGACGATTGCGACGTCTTGCGTCGCCCGCCGGGTGCGCGATCGAATTCTCGTCGCCGTTCGAACCATTTGGATTTCCCCTCATGCGGCCCCCGACCATCGCGATGCAAGGCATCGGGTGCCACGACGGCTGTCCGGTTCCGTTCATCCCATCCCGCCGCTTCCCTGCGGGTTGCGCTCTCTATACAGGATGAAACCCGGATGCGAGCTGATGGTGTCGCCACGACCGCGCTGAGGTTGATGGATTCCGTCCTCAATCTCACCCATCGATCGGTTCTCTATCCGTAACGGTACGGCATGGAGCGGCTGGATTCACCGCCCGGGAGGTCGCGAGAGGACAGGTGCGAGAGGTGATACTCGGGCGGCATGGGCAGCCGCCCGTCGGGATCTTGGATTCAGGATGTGGGTGCGGGGAGCACATGCGGCGCCGGAGGCAGCAACCGAATCCTCGACTGCAACTCTTCGGGGAGTGCGGGCATCCGGTAGAACCCGATAATCCCCGCGGACATGAACACCAGCATCACGAACAGGGCGACCGGCGCCAGCGTAGCCAGGGTCACGGTGACGACGACGATGGCGACCGTGAGCCCCATCAGTTTGGCCTTCGACAGCCGGCTCAAGCCGTGATACTGCTGCCACTCCGCGAGGATCGGCCCGAAGAAGGCCGTCCGACGGAGTATCGCGTCGAGGCGGGGCGACGAGCGTGCGAGGTAATAGCTGGTGGCCAACAGGAATGGGACCGTCGGCAGTCCCGGCACGACGAGGGCCCCCAAGGTCATCACGAAGGCACCGCCCGCGAGCGCCAGATACTTGAGACGCTTCAGGCCGGTCGCCACCTCGACGATGTCGCCGTCGTGCTCGGACGTCCCGTGCGACACCAGTCGAGATTGTGAGGTCTCGGCCGCCATCAAGACTTCGAAGCTCCGCTCCACGTTGTCCAGGAAGCGGTCATCGACCGGAATCTGTTGTCGGAGATCGATCGTCAGGTTGTGAGAGAAGGGTCGCACATAAGCCGCCCCGACTTCCTCGAGATCGTTGAGTGCCTCGGCGATGCGGGAGGGCCGGACGGTCTCCTCGCCGCTGAGCATCTGGTGGTGCAGGCGGACCCGACCGGGCTTGACATCGACGATCTCCCAGAGCGAGGCATCGCCGTCGCGCGAGTAGGCGGCCATCGCCGACCAGGCTCGGGAAGGCCGTAGCCGGCCGAGCCAGCCCTTGTGCGGCTCGGCCGAGGCGGCCTCATGGACCGCATCGGCGAACGCGTCGGCCATGGTCTCCGACATCGCCGTGCCCGAACCGAACTCGATCCGGCAAGAGGCGGAGGCCAGGTCGATCTCCGCCTTGCGGACCCCCGGATGCCGGGCCGTGGCCTCAATCAGGCGCCGACAGAATGCACGCCGGCCGGCCTGGAAGACCCGGGGATCGTAGACTCGAAAGGAGCCCGCTTGCTCGTCGATCTCGATGTCCAGGCTGAACAATTGAGGCTCGATCTCCCGGTACCCCGATCGTCCCGCCAGCCGGGTTTCCTGAAGCAAGTCTGGTTCCACACGGCCCTCCATGTGTCTTGGGAGAGTGAGCGCCCTTCAAGAGGGCCGCCTAGTGCGCCGACACCGCCACGAGACTCGGGCCTTCCAACGAAGGGCCGTGGAGCTCCTCAACCTTCTGCCTGGCCGCATGGGCGCCATCGATCAACCCATGGACCGCGGCGTTATTTCGCGGGATCGATCGCGCGAGGAGCACCGCGGGGAAGACGATGCCATAAGAACAGGTGTAGCACGTGGTGTAGACCAGACGGGACACGAACAGGCTGGTCGCCTCCCACGTGCGGGTGGCCGCTTCACGGGCATCCGCGGCACCGTCGTGGGCGGCTTGCTTGACGACTTGCAGCGTATGGGACACCGATGGAACCGGTTCGTGGTTCGCTTCGGACTGGACGTCCAGCATGGGAGTTACCTCGGAGGATGTCGGGATCAGCGGCGGGCCACCTTCTTGACGCTCGCTCGGGAGCGCACTCATTATACCCATTCGTCGCAAGTTCTCTATCAGGATGTCCCACTCCGATCCATCATTTTCTTGCGATCCTGCCGGTCCTCTCGTTCGGCGTTCTCGGCGCACCTGCACGTGACCTGTCTGCGGCTGGCCGGCTCCCCATGTTCTTGCTCGAGCGATATCGGGGATCTCCTGTTCGCAGATAAGAAACCAAGTACCATGGACTCGATGTGATGAGAACTCGTCGTTGAGGTCGAGTGCCGCACGCACCATGGGTAACCGGGACACCGCGAGGCGGCTTGAACTCCCGAGGGCTGTCGCATGGAGAACCCGGATGCCATCCAACTCGTCGTGTCGGTCATCACCGTGGCCATCGCCGCCTTTCTCGGGAGGATCTCACGGGCCATTCGGACGGGCCTTTTCGAAAGCAAGAGAGGCGACAGGGCCGAAGGCTCAGATCGACGCGAATGGTGGTTTGTGCTCCTGTCGCCCCTGATTGTCGTTGGTGCCGCGTTCATCGGCGCGTCCGTGACGCAGTTGGAACAAATCCACTGGAACGCGATCACCCTCGGAATCTCCGCGGCGATGGCCATCCGTGTCAGGCTGGCCTGCCAGTCCATTCAGAAGAGGCTCGCGGAACCCGGGAGCGATGTCAACGCCAAGGGCTGGGAGCGCCGGAAATGGTGGTCTATACTCCCGACACCTCTGGTTCTCGCCGGCGTGGCCATGATCGGCGCGTCCGTCCCGCAGCCGTGGTGGCACCGACTCTACTGGGACGTGAGCGCCCTCGGAATCACTCCGCCCATGGCTGTCTCGATCGGGTCGGTCTGTCAGGCTCTGCGGAAGAAGATCGCCGATTGTCAGGGGCACGACCACGCGAATGGCCGCTGGTCTTCCCTCCTGGCATCCTTGATCTTCATCGAGACGGCGCTGATCGGCGTCTCCCTCCTGATCGTGAATCGCGTCTACTGGAGTCTCGTCCAAGCGGGGACCGCCGGCCTGTCGGCGATGGCCGCGTCTCTGATCACGGTCGTCGCGATCTTCGGTTTCGGGGCCTTCTTGCTCGTGACCATGGGGAAGACCCTTCGCAAGCGATGGCTCATGACGCGAGAGCTCCTGATCTACGCGTCGGGCGCCGGGATCATCATGGCCCTGCCATTGTTCGTCCGGAGGAAAACGACCAGGTGGGGCGATCTTATCAACATTTATTATAACATCAATTGGTCATCACTCTTCTTGGCATTGGTACTACTGACTGTCGTCGCGTTCCACATCCGCCGGATGAGCAGGCAATGAAGGGGATGACTCCCCACCACTTGCGGGTCGAGACGAAGAATCCGGAGTGGACTCCCGGTCTCTGTCGAAGATGAGGGGGGCCACGGTGCCGCCGAACCCGGCCGCGAGCAAGGCCAGCAGGCAATGCCCGACGATCAGGAAGGGGTCCTGATAGACCGGCGTGACCTCGCGTTCTGCCGAAGTGATCAGCAAGATTCCATCCCGGATGCTATACGAGAGTCCGAGCTGATCGAGGCAGAGTCGCAGGCTGGTCTTGAGCGCGACCCCTTCGAGGTCGATCGTCACCGTGGACGACATGTTCCTCTCAGTGTCCTGCAGGCCGAGCGGGTCAACGTAGATGGGGATGCCCTTGCCGTCGGGTCCATGCGTCGCCAATTCGATGAATTTCAGGACGTCTTGCAGCGGCGTGTCGGTCCGGAAACGCATCGGGACCGGTTGCTCAAGCGCCTCCCAGATTCGTCCATTCGCGGGGGCAATCCCGACCGAGGAGGTGGGGGAGCCGAGGACGACCGGAGGAAAGACGCGACGGAAGGCGTTCAGCAAATGGTCGGTCGGCAGACTGGGCCACGTCTCCCGATCCAGGGAGCGGCCCAAGGCCAGGGTCATATAGCCGACGCCGAAAATCGCGGCTCCGAGCCAGATCTGCCGGCGATTCCCTCGACTGCCCGCGACACCCAGCACGGTCATACCGAGCAGCCCACAGGTTAAGAGGAAGCTCGCTCCGGCCCAGAATCCCGGCGCCGATCGCGAAGCGATCAAGCCGAGGAAACCGATGAGGACGCAGCCCGCCAGCCCCAGGAGAGCCGTCCACGGACGACGCCTCCGGGCAGTTCGGGCCGCGACTTGCGTCCTTGCCCGGGACTTCTCAGGGAGTTTTTCTCGACCGCCGAACAGGACCCCGGCGAGGATGCCCCCAAGAATCGCGGCCAGCAACACCCAGAGACAGTGGCCTATCTGTTGAAGCTCGCGGTCTAGAGACCCTCCGAAACCGCCGCCGCCCCACCCGACCATTCCGCCTTGGTATCGGGGCTGCATGCCGAGATGCGCCCCGATCGCATCGAGCAGGGCCATCGTGGGCAGTTCGAACGTGGACCAGAACGTCAGCTCCAGATAGCCCCATCCGAACAGAGCGAAACCCAGCCACCACGCGCGTTCGGAGCCGTTGCGACAAACGACGCCGACGACCGCAAGGCAAAGCACGCCGTCCGTCAAGAGGAACGTCACGCCCGCCCAGGTCGGAGAGGCGTTCCGCATCGCCGCCAGGACGATCGCAACGACCACGATGGCCCCCATCAGCCCCGCGATCGGAAAGCGATCGATGCGCATGATGAGTCTCTCCCTTCTCGCAGGCCCCCTGCCCCTCGCCGATGAGCGCGAACGCCCGGCACAGGCGATGCCAAGCCCACCGGCGCAGGTAGACGTCGCTACAGAGGCCCTTATTCGCATCTGCAGTAGCTCGCACGCCCGGGCGATCCGCTGCTCGATCGTCTTGCGTTGCTTCGCGCTGTAGATTTCCTATGATAGACAGTGGAGACATCCGGCTGAGGGGTACCACGGATGGCCAAGGATTCCGGTCATGGCAAGAACAAGGTCGGTGTCCGACGCGGAGGTGGACCACCTCCAGGTTATCAGTGGAACGTGGCGATCCTCCCTCAAGTCAGGGAAGAAGCCCGGGCCTTCCTGGATGAGGATCAGTATGCCCACCTCGCTCGGCAGGTCCGAGAACTTGCCATGCATGACGATCCCACCCACAGCGAGACGATCGATATCCGCCCGGTCCACGAAATGTTCGAGATCCGGGACAAAGGGGGCGTGCTGAGAAAGATCAATGCTCGCGTCTTCTATTTCGTCTCGCAGACCGAACGCTCGATCGTGATCCTGGGTGCATTTCACAAGCAGAATGACGGCCCCACACCTCCCGGCGATCTCTGGCGGATGAGAAAGCGAATGAGTCGATACCTCGAGTCTCTGCGACCATCCTGAACTGACCTCGGCCCCAGGAGGCGTGATCATGTTGACCGAAGACCGATCGGCACAGGGCGGAACGATCGATCCCGCCGTGAGGGCCCTGGCTCGACGCATCAAGCAGCTCTCCTCGGCCGACTTCGCTGAACTGCTCGATCTCGTCCAGAATCTCCGTCAGGCGGACGACCCGGAAGAATATGATTCCTGGGTACGGGCCATAGAGGAACACCTGGGAGAACGCAAGCCTGGAGCCAATCCCTTCCCGTTGGATGATGAACCCATGCCCCCCGGCCTGAAGAAATGGGCCGACCATGTGGGCCGAAGGATACGCGAACTGCGGAAGTCCGCCGGCATGAAGCGGGAAGATCTCGCGGCAGCGGCTGGTTTGACCGAAAGTCATATCAGCCGTCTCGAGAATGCCGAGCA
The DNA here is from genome assembly GCA_963743925.1 of uncultured Planctomycetota bacterium. Taxonomy (GTDB): domain Bacteria; phylum Planctomycetota; class Planctomycetia; order Isosphaerales; family Isosphaeraceae; genus CAVZRC01. The sequence continues at coordinate 589,566 of CAVURY010000002.1, forward strand.
TAGCGCCACTCACATGACTCTGACGAAGATCGCCAAGGCACTCGGAGTCGAAGTAGGAGAGATCGATCCCTCTACCGATTGATCGAGGGCGGTCACCTGAACTGGTCACGGCGGCGTGCCGTTGTTGTCGCGGGCCAGGCCGAGGACTTCCTTGCGATAGGCGGCGGGCGTCGTCTTCATGAAGCGGCGGAAGACCTCGGTCAGGTGGCTCTGCGAGGAGAAGCCGACGGCCAGCGAGACATCAGTGATCGAGCAATGCGGGTCGTGGAGCAGCTCGCGCGCCCGGGCGATCCGCTGCTCGATCACGTAGCGATGGGGCGTCCGTCCCGTGGCCCGCTTGAAGGCGCTGAGGAAATAGCTGGGGCTCAGGCACGCGACCTCGGCGAGGTCCGCCAGCGAGATCTCGCCGCCGAGCGAGCCGTTGATGTAATCGATGACCCTACGGAGTCGCGAATCGGCCAGCCATCCGAGCGCGGACTCCCGGTGCAACGAAAGCGAGGACTCGTTCCACAAGAGGTGGATGGCGATCTGGGTGTAGAGCGTCTCGGCATACAGGCGTGAGCCATTGACCGGCGCACGGAGCTGCGTCGCCAGCCGCTGGCCCAGGTTCCAGAGCTCCGCGTCGCTCTTGTTGAAACTCTCGAAAATCTCGATCGATGACCCCCGGTAACCCCACTCCTGTTCGGCGAGGTTCCGAAGGAAGTCCGGGTCGATGCAACAGCCGAGCGCCTCGTTCGGAAGATTGGTGCGCACGGCGTTCCGATCGCCGGGCGGCGTGATCAGGATGTCCCCGGGCCTGGTGAGGAATCGCGAGTAACGACCCCCACGCTTCCACTCGACCTGCGTCACCCCCTTGAGATTGAAGATGATGATCGGAGATGGGGCGGAATAGTCGAAGAAGTCCTCAACGCGGCCATCCAGGATCACCGCGTGAACATTCGTCCAACCCACCGTCGCGGTCGAGGCCACCAGGGTCTGTCCGGGTGGGGGCAGACGCGATAAGAGGGTGTTCATAGATGCCGCCGGTTTGCCGAGGGAACCCATGGGTCCTCCTCTTTCTACGTCGTGCATCTTGTCCGGTTTCGAGGTGGACCAGAGGATAAGCGCAACAAAAAACCCCACCATGCTCGAATTCACAGAGTGGGGCCATCGTAACATCTCAGGCGAGCCCATCACAACACGCCCAGTCTCTTCAATTTAACTCGGGACTGTCGGAGAGTCAAGTTCGGCGGAGAAAACAACAAGGGCGATCGACTGCGACTCCGGCCCCTCTTGGGGCGGAAACTCGCCGCCAGTTGGGGTGCCGTTCAGGACGACAGGTAGAAGAATCCGATCCCCAGCATGAAGTAGAGCGCGATCAGGACCAGGCCCTCAAGCCAGTTCGAGCTGCCGTCGTAGATCAGGTTTCGCGCGACATACACCGCCATGATGATCGCCCACATCTCGTACGGGGAGACGAGGAGGTTCATGTCCTGGCCCATGAAATAGCCGGCGAAGACCAGGATGGGTGCGACCAGCAAGGCGACCTGGGTGCTGGCCCCGACCGTGATGCCGATCGCCAGGTCCATCTTGTCCTTGCGGGCGAATCGGATCGCGTTGAAGAGCTCCGCGGCGTTGCCGACCATCGCCAGCAGGAAGACGCCGGCGAACCGGGGGGTGAGGTGCATGCTCTCGGCGGCGGGCTCCAGCGCCCCGGTCAAGATCTCGCTCATGATCGCCAGGGCGATCGTGACGGCGGCCAGCACGCCGAGCGCCTTGTTCCGGCTCCAACCGATCTTCTCATCCTCATCGACTTCCGCCGGCGCGGTGCCTTCCTCCTGCTTCTCGGCCTTGACTCCGGCCGAGCCGACGAGCGGCTTGCTGGTCACCAGCGTGAAGACCAGGCTCGCCAGGTAGACCAGGAACAGGATCGCCGAGATCTCCATCGAGACCTCGCGGCTGGTCTCGGCAACGGCCATCTTGCTGTTGCGATAGATCGCCGGGATGATCAGTCCGAATGATGCCAGGGTCAGCAACGCCCCGTTCATCCGGGCCACGTTCCAGTCGAACTTCTGGTCGCGTACCTTGAGTCCACCGGCGACCATCGAGGCGCCCAGGCCGAACAGGAGGTTGCCCACGATCGAGCCGGTGATCGACGCCTTGACGACATCGACCAGCCCCCGGTGAAGGGCGAAGAGCGCGATGATGATCTCGGGGGCGTTGCCGAGTGTCGCGTTCAGCAGGCCTCCCAGCGTCGGCCCGAGATACTCGCCCAGGGCCTCGGTCGCATCGCCCATCAAGCCGGCGAGCGGCACGATCCCCAGGGCCGCCATCGCGAAGACCAGGATCTGGTTCGCCCCGAACCAGTCGAGCCCGATGGCGACGGGTATGAACACGAGAAGCCAGGTCAGTTTCACGGCAAGGCTCCCTCCGCTCGATCGGGCCGAACTACAGCCGGCTACGCCCATCGAATCGGGCAGAGAAGAGTCTAACCGCCGATCGGTCGGATCGCACGGATCAGGAGTGTGATCGGTTATTTTTCCGATCCGCCTGATCCATGCAATCCACAGTCAGAGGGACCTGTGCCGAGTTGAGTCGTCGAAAAGAGGCGATGGGAAGAGGGACTCGTCCGGGCTCGGGATGCCTCATCGCTTGGGGAGGGGATATCGTCGGTTCATGTCGTCGAGGAAGCGATCGATCTGGCGCACGCCCTCTCGGTGCATCCTGGGGAGGTGGTTCTCCAGGAAAGTGTCCAATTTTTCGAAGGCCTTGGGCCAGAGGACCACGCCACCCAGGATGAGCATCGGCGTGCCGACAGGTCCGGGCAACAAGATCCCCCCGATCCCGGCGACGACCAGGAGGACGCCGATTTCCTTGGGCATGGCCCGATATCGCCGATGGACCGCGTCCGGATCGATCGATCCCGCCGGGGGCGTGGTTTCGATGTGCTCGTCATTCGATTCATTTTGCGACATGATCAGAGTCCTCCTTCGCACCCGGTCGCAAGCTCCGCGACCATGGCGAGTGGTGTTCATCGTGCCAGTGGGATCGTGCCGGACCGGCAAGGCCCCACGCGGGATTCCCGCGGCCGATGCGCCTGGCTACTTCGGATTCGTCAATTCGGGGTAACGCCGCTCCAGGTCGTCCACGAACCGGCCAAGCTGCTGCATCCCCCGGTGATAGAGGTCGGGATTGCGGCGACGGAACCATCCTTCAATCCTGCCGAAGGAGCCCGGCCAGAGGACGAGTCCGCCCGCGATGAGGGCTGGGGCCCCCATCAAGCCGGGCAGGACGACGCCGAGGGCGCCGACGGAGACGAGGACGACGCCCACTTCCTTGGGCAGATCCCTGATCCGATGGACCGTCGTCTCGTCGCTCGGATCGGGGAATCCCGCATCCGGGCCGGCGCTCGAGGTCGGGGCTTCGTCGGTGGCGTTGGTATCGCGTATCTCTGGTTCCACGGCGGGGATCTCCGCAAGACTCCGATGACCTTACCGAGGCAGTGCGAGTGGTCGCAATCGCCCGCGGCCGTCCGGCTCCAGGTCGCGGAGCGAGCCGACGGCGCGGTTGAAGAGGTTGAGCGTACCCAGGTTGCTGATCATCACGGCGGTCAGGCCCGTGAACCCGAACAGGAACGCGCCGGCCACGCAGAGGACGTTCGGAACCAGGACGAATTTCTGGGCGTCGAGCACCCGACCCTCGTGGGTACGGGCGATCTCCCACAAGTCGGCGAACAGGTCCAGCCGAGGCTGCAGGAGCGAGGCGGCCGAGGGGCCCGCGGCCTCATCGGCATCGCCCGCGAAGGAGACGGCGACGTCGGCCGCGGCGGCGGCCGCCGCGCGACAGCTACATCTCCCGATGAAGGCCGTGCGAACTCCACCGTCCCGGTAGGAGGCGACGAATCGGCCGATGTCTTCCGGTGAGAGGCTGCTCTCGAATCGTTCGACGCCAAGGAGCGCGGCGAGCGGGGCGACGTCCGACCGGGAGCGATTCGAGACCAGGACCATCGGGACGGGGGCTAGATCGCGGATGCGTTGCAAGGCCGCCGCGGCCTCCGGGCAAGCCGACCGACCGAATACGATCGAGCCGACGGTTGTCCCATCGATCTCGACAACCAGCGGCCCAGCTCCGTCCGGGGAGGGTGCGCGATCGCGGACGCGGATGCGGCGACGGTCGTGCAGCACGGTGACGCCGGGGTTGAAATCGACCGGGGGCAGATTGAGCAGGTGGATCCGACGACTCTGGCAGGCGGCATTCAGCGCCGTGGCACGATCGTCGGCCATGTGTCGGAAGGCGCTGGCGGCGAATCGGAGCAGCTCCGGCTCGGGGATCTCCGCCTGGACTCCGATCACCTCGAGGGAGAGCCGGCTGAGGGCCGGATCGTCGTCGAGGACGATCAAGTTGACCTTGGACAGTCGCTCGAAGACATCGGGCTGACGGACCACGATCCCGCGCCGGGCGCAGAGGGCGGCGTCGCGCAAGGTCTCGAGGGGGAAGGCCATTCCCGGGCCGGTCGCGTAGTCGGGCCGGAGGATGGCGCCGACGGCCGTCAGGTCGCCGACCAGCAGGCCGAGGCCGGCCGTCGCCAGGGTCGGGCCGACCGCCTGCTCGGCGAACGTCTCGGTGCGGAGGGTCGGCGACATCGGGCCGGCCGCGGGGCTCGTCGCCGCCACCAGGTCCCGGACGATCGAGGACGCCTGCGTATGGTCGCCCAGCCGGGTGACCTCGATGCGCAACGAGCCGGCCAGCACCGTCGAGCCGGCCAGTACCGCATCTCCGACTCGTTTTCGCGAGGCCCCGTGCAGCCCGCGCACGCTCCGCTCGTCGACGATCCCCTCGCCCCCGATCACCCGACCGTCGGCGGGGACCGTCTCGTCGGCGCCCACCGCGACCCGATCGCCCGACCGGAGTCGACCGACCGAGACCAGGACTTCGCTCCCCTCGGGCGTGATGAGGGACGTGAAACTGGGCCGGGGCAAGCATTCGTCGAGCAGGCGACGCCGCTCGCCGGCCAGCTCGAGGCGAAGGCGGCCGTGCCAGAACGTGAAGAACCAGTACATCAGGGACGAGGCCAGGAACTGCCCGCTCGCCAACGTCGCCGCGATGATGGTGGTGTAGAGCACGGGCAAGCCGAACTTCCGCCTCTGGATCTGGAGCCAGGCGTAGCGGAACGTCCGGACGTTCATGGCGACCAGCATGACCGCGCTGACCGGCATCAGGACCGGCACCAGGTACTCACCGATCGCCGCGATGCCGAGGGTCGCGTTGGCCGCGCCGAACCGGGTTTGGGTTGGTTGAGGCAGGGAATCGCCCCACCCGCTCGAGTCGTCGAGGATGCCTTCGACGAGCCGGAGGAGCCTCGAACTGCCGATCGCGGTCGGGTTGTAGTGGATCAGCAGGCTCGAGGTCCACCCGCCGACGTTCGCCCGTTCGACGCCCGGCAACGCGCCGACGAGTCGTTCCACACTCCGGGCGAAGGCGGGGTCGCGGCTTAATGCCTGGTGTCGAAGGCGCAGTCGCCCCGGGTGGTCGGACAGGATCTCGCAGGTCGTCAGGATCTCGCCATGACGATAGATGGTGCAGATCGGCTCCCGGATTCCTCGGGGGAGCTGCGGGGCCGGGCCGGACGGATCCCCGGCACGGATCGCGGCGGATAGCTCCTCGAATAATTGGGCATCCCCTCGTGGGCCTGCGTCGTGACGGATGGACGCGGTCGCCTGCGAGCGGTCCAGGCGGACCGACCGGATACCCTCAACGCTCAGGACCCGGGCGAGGAAGCGATCGCGCAAGGATTCCCCGCCGGGCCCGAAGACCCGTTCATCGCGCAGCTCGATGAGTCCGGGGGTGCAGGTGACCCGGGTCTCCGGCGACGATCCTGGCTGGGTTGTCCCGTCGGCTTCCATCGGTATCCTCTAGCGTTTCCTGTTAGTCCAGGAGATCGCGGATCAAGGCCCATGAGGCAGGCGAATGCGCCGAACGACGACTCAATAGAGAAGAAATTTGTCCACGAAATGCACGAAAACACACGAAAAATTCATAAAAACCGAATTATTGGTCACTGTTTTCGTCTCTCTGAGGGTCTCTTTTTTTCGTATATTTCGTGTTCAAGAACGCATTTCACAGGATTCCGTCCCGTGCAAGTCCCGGAATTAACCACGGAGGCACGGAGACACAGAGAAGAAGGGAAAAGAGTTCAAAATCTTGGAATGGAATTCTCTGTGTCTCCGTGCCTCCGTGGTTAATTCCCCGTATTTGCGTGGGAACGGTCGTCATCTCGCGATCCGGGCGAAATCAAACGGAATGGCCCGGCAAGTACGGGCGGAGCTGGCCGCTCTCCACCATGGCCTCGAGGGCGTGGGCGATCTTGCTCTCCTCCTTGTCGAAGATGTTGAAGACTTTCCGCAGCTTGTTCCGGCGACGGTTGATCTCGTAGCCGAGAATGAGGCCGATTCCGGCGACGAGCACTAACGGAAGGATCTGGACCTCTTCGTTCATGGCGGACTCCTTCACGATGGTCGATCAGGTGATGTCACTCGATGAGCATTTCCATGGACGTTTCGCGTAACAGCTTGACGATGCCGTCGAGCCCTTCCCGATGCAATTCCCGACGGACTTCCTGGTCGAGGCGTTCGGCGGTGCGATTGGTCGCGAGGAAGCGGATGAACTCCTGGAGCCGCGCCAGGGCCTGCTCGGAATTCCGCATCAGGCCCAGGTTCAGCCGGAAGCCGCAGTAATTGCCGGCGCCCTTCCTGGAACAGCCGTAGTGGTCGTAGACGATGATCGTCGGATCGCAGCCGATCAGGGCGGAATCCCGCTTGAGGATCTCGATCGATTGCTCGCGCGTCAGCTCGTAAAGGCTGTCGTGGCGATGGAATTCGAACAGCATCCGCAGATGCGATCGCACGACCTTGGAGATCGGTCGATTCCAGCCCGAGTCGATCAGGAAGATATCGAACCGCTTCATCTCCCCGGTCAGAGGCGCGCTCACCTCGCGGCTCCTCAGGTCCAGGTCGCGGGGCGGGTCGGCGCCATCATGAGGCTTCGATTCGTCTCGCATGGCCGTCGGAAATCCTCCTCACGAGATGGAATAGCCTCAGAGACCCAGTCCCTCGGCGACGGACTCGATGATCTTGACGGCGTCTTCCCGGTGCTTGCGGGTGGCGAGCATCTTGGCGGCCAGGGTGAGCTCGGCGTCGACCACGAGGTCCTCGTGCGTGAACCGGACGATGAATGAGAGCCATTCCGAGCGGATCATGAACTGGGGTTTTTCGTCGTGCCACTGGAGCTCCGCGGGCACCGGGATCTCATGGCGACGTCGCGAGAACTCGCTGCTGATCGCCTCGCGCGTGGCCTGGTCGATCGGTCGCCGCAGGCGGCGCTTGTACAGGGTTTCTTTCCATCGCATAGGATTGGGTGATCTCCAGCCTGTGCCTGCGTTCGGCCTCGATCTGAGCGACTTTTCGGAGCGGCAACACGCCGTTGGCGAGCGCGGCCAGGGCGGCGACGTTGTTGGTGACGACCGAAGTCATGATCCCGAATCCCAGGGTGAAGACGCCCGCGATGCAGGCGATGTTCGGCGCCAGGATCATCGACCAGCTCCGCTTCACATTGTGATCGAGTTCCCGCGCGATGTCACGCAGCTCGCAGAGTTTCGCCAGCCCTTCCTCCAGAAAGACGATGTGCGCGGTGTCGGTCGCGATCGACGACGCACCCCGCAGCGAGATCGAAACGTTGGCCTTCTTGAGCGCGATCGAGTCATTGATCCCGTCGCCGACGAAGCAGACCTTGCACCCTTCCTTCTGGAGTCTCTCGACGTAATCGGCCTTGTCGGCGGGCAGGACCTGCGCGAAATATCGGTCCATGCCCAGCGATTCGGCCAGTTTCTTGGTCGGGGCCTCGTGATCGCCGGAGATGATCGCGATGTGCTTGATCTTGCGCTTGCGGAGCCCCTGGATGATCTCTCGGACCTCCGGTCGGACCGACGCTTGCAGCTCGATCGCCCCGCCCAGATGGTCGTCCACGCCGACCATCACCATCGTATAGCCTTCGCGGTGGGCCTCATCCAGCGCCTCCTGGACCTCGGGCGGCAGCTCGATCCCCTCCATCTCCATGAACCGCTTGCTGCCGACGCGGACGGTATGCCCGTCGACATGGACCGTGATACCATAGCCGACCTTGTACTGCGTGTCGTCGGTCGCCGGCAGGCTCAGGCCGAGCTCCTGGGCCTTGTGGAGGATCGCCAGGGCGATCGGGTGGTGGAACTTCCGCTCGGCGGCGGCCGCGAACTGGAGGATCCGCTCGCTCGTGAATCCGCCCGAGGCGATGATCCGACCGACCTCGGGACGCTCGCGCGTCAAAGTGCCGGTCTTGTCGAAGAGGACTGTGTCGACCTCGTTCATCAGCTCGAGGGCCCGGCCGTCCTTCACGAGGATTCCCTTGTGCGCGCAGAGCGCCAGCGAGCTGAGCATGGCCAGCGGGGCGGCCATCCGGATGCCGGTGCCGAAGTCGCTGTTCAGGACCGCGACGGCGCCGGCGGGGCCCATCGTGGCCAGCCCGACCGCTCCGATGGTCAGGGTCGGGATCACCGCCTTGTCGGCCAGCCGCTCGCCCTTGTGCTGGGAGGACAGCTTGTAACCCGCCGTGTCGTTGAGGATCTGGCTGATCTTGGCCGAGGCCGTGTCGCTTCCCGAGGTCTCGACCGAGACGTAGACCTTGCCGGCCACCATGACCGTCGAGGCGAAGACCCGGTCGCCGACCCCTTTCTCGGCCGGCGTCGACTCGCCGGTCAAGGCATGCTGGTCGATCATGGCCATGCCCTCGACCACGTGCCCGTTGACCGGCATGACCTCGCCGGTGTTGACGACGATGATGTCGCCCTTCTGGAGCCGGTCGAGAGAGACCTGGACTTCGACGCCGTCTCGATAGAGCCACACGTATCGCGGCTGCTTGCCGAAGGCGTTCAGGAGCAGCTTCTTGGAATTATCCTGAGTCCGCTTCACCAGCACACGGCCGAAGCTGAGGCACCAGCACAGCACCGCCCCGGGGAAGATCGCCATGGTCCCGAGGCAGCCGATGACCACGATCGAGTCCAGCACGTCCACCCCGAGCCGCCTCTCCTTGAAGAGGACGTGGTATGCCTCCTTGAAGGTCGGGATCGAGGTGTACGCGAACACCACAGCCGCGGCCGGCAGGAGCGGGGGGAAAGCGAACTGGGCCGCCGCCGCGAATGGCAGCGACGCGGTGCAGATCGGCAGGTGCAGATCCAGCTTGTCGAGCCGGGTCGGATGCTCGGCGTTCGCCAGCGCCGAATCGAGGATCTCGATCACCTGGAGCTTGCTGAGCTGACGCGGGTCGTAGTCGACCTGGACCTTGCAGGTGAGCGAGCTGGTCTTGTACTGATCGATCCCCAGGACGCTCATCAACTCCCGCTCGATGGCCTGGCAGAGCTCTGCCTTGCGGTACAGGACCCGATTCTTCAGCCGGAGCCGGCCGGGTTGATCGTTCTGGATCTCCCATCCCGTCACCACCGAGTCGAGGCGATAGTACCGGACGACACCCGCTTTATCCCGCGCCGTCATCGAGCTGGCGACCGTCGGCCTGCGGACCTCGCGGTGCTGGACAGGTCGCCCGAAATCTAGAGCGGCATGGCCGTTGCCGTTCGCATGCCCGTCGCCGTTCGCATGCCCGTCGCCGTTCGCATGGCCGTTCGGTCCGGCGTAACCGTTGCCAGACGAGTGGCCGTTGCCGGCCGCGATACCGTTTGAGTACTCGCGTAATTGTCCGTTGGATCGGACTTCTCCATTCTCCGAGCCTTGGCGGAGGAAGGAGACGATTCGCTTGACGACATCCTGCAAGGTTGAGGTCTTCGGGCAGTACTGGATCTCCGCCCGGGGCGAATCCCCGCCGAAGAGCGTGACGTTCGAGATCTCATCGGCCTGGAAGACCCGCTCGAGGAACGTCCGACAAGCCGGATGATCCGCGTCTTCGAACATGGACCGGCTCTGAAGACGGATGATTCCCCGGGTCGGGAACGAGACGGACAGATCTTGGGTGTTCATCGGTGGGGAGCTCAAGGGGACCAGGTTGGGAGGATCTTCTTCGCGCGGGACGAGAATCCTTCCCGGACGACCAGGTGACGAAGACTAAACGATGAATTAAGGGGATCGTCGTATTGAGGATGATGACCGATGGGAGTGAAAGATCCGGTCGCAAAGCCGCTTCGCGAGCTGCGGCGACGTCGCCCGACGCCACGAGGAAAGCCCTGTTGCGGGCGACGTCTTCGAACCTGCGACTAATGAATCACGCCGGACGTTGACTTGGCCTTCATCTCGTCAACCGAGTCGATCGCGGCATGGGCGCCGTTGACGAAGCCGTGGACGAGGGCATTGTTCTTCGGGATCGAGCGGACGATCAGCATCGTGGGAAATACGACCCCGAAAGCGAGCCCGTAGCAGGTCTTGTAGGCGGCCTGAGACAGGAATTCGCCGGCGGCGGGGAGCGCATCGCTGGCGGTTGTCCGCGCCTTCTCCACTCCGTCCTTCGTGGCCTGAACCGCCGTATCCAGGGCATCCGCGACGACCTTGAGCGGGTCGGAGGTCTGCGAGGCAACGGATTCGCTCATCGTGTCCTACCTCATATGGGTGAGTCGATCACATCCCGAGACAACTGAGAGTATATCCTATCTCGGCCGACTTTTCTTACACGGAATCCTTTTCTTCCCTTTCGAAATACAAGACTTGCGGGTTTGATGACGGCATGACGGGGGCGAAAGCCTTACAGTCGTCCATTCGAGATATCGGTGCGATTTCTCCGGAATTCCTTGTTTTGCGATCGAAAACCCTTGACATCAATGCGGCATGCGGCAACCCCCAATCCAGCCCTCAAGAGCACTCTATTGTGAAGGTGTGGCGCAACTTGACGCAACCATTCCGATTATCGATTTGTGCGCCAAATCCACTCCACGCCCGAGAACACGCCGGGACGACACAGACGATCCTCGCGATTCAGCCGTCACATCTTTCCCAGATTTCCCATTCGTGGCTTCGTTTCACGTCTTTTCGGCCTCCTGTGGCGTTTCCGTTACTCACCTTCCGCCTCCTTTCATCATTCCGTGTTTGAATGCACTGAGCGCTGTACGGATGCCATTTTCCCGGTATGCGCAGCATCTCCCCAGAAAGAGCATAGGACATTCCCGTGAGCCCAGGACTTCATGGGGACTGGCCGTTCTGACGGTTCGATAGCCGTCTCGTGGATTGACCCACCGAGGAGGACCGGCTAGCGGTCCGGGATTCTCGGTACCAGGGGGTGCGACTGTGGGATGCAGCCCCCCTGTACGGAAGACGAGGTCGGCGAGGGAGGCTCGCCGATGAGACGCAGAGATCCTTGAACAGGTCAACGGCTGCCGATTCAACCCATCGATCGCATCGCCGCCGACTTGTTCGACGACGCCGACAGCCGCACCGACCATCCTCTCGCGGTGGTCGTGACTGCGACGCGTGGCGACCGTGGAGGCGTTGCCCGCGACACTCCGAGCGAACTCGCATTGGCCTGCTGGGCCAGCATTGGGTAGAGCTTCAAATAGATTTGCGGCTGACGATAAGAGTTGGCAGGGGCGAACAGGAGGTTGAAGGCCTGCATGAAGGCGAGCAAATCGCGCAGGTTCGTGCGCTGGTAGTCTTCCAACTGGGCGATGATCTTCTCTATATCGGGGCTGTAGAGCATCTTTGTCAGGCCATTCAACGCCTTGATCGAGTCGAGAGCGGTGATGTAGTAGAGGCTGTTCTGTGGGACGACACTGTCGAACTTGGCGCGGAGTTTGTCGATCGCGTCTGGACGGCCTGGATCGTGTCGGGGTAGAGGTCTCTCTCGTTGTGCTCCTCGAGCGAGAGGACGTGGCCTTGTGAAGCGCGTCGCGTTCGGGGCGGAAGACGTCGGCGAGAAGGGCCAGGGGCCACTGGCCGTCTATCGTCATCGGGTACAGACAGACGGTCATGCATTCGGAGGCGTATTAGAAGGGGATGTCACGGATGGATTCGTGATGAATCGGAGTCTTGATCGTCTGGAGCGAGAGGTCGGTTGTCGCCGGATTGAGGAGCACCTCGAGCAGGACGTTCAGGGCGTCGCTGTCGGTGATGTCTAGTTGGTTGGGGTGATTGCGTAGCGGATCCTGGAATCCCGTTCACGTCGCGGATCACCTGGGAGGTATGGGAGTGCCGGTGCGCGGCGTACGGCTTGGCGGCGCCTCCGTCGCCTGGTAGACGTAATTATTCTATCTCATGAGAAGTGTTGGTGTTGATGGAGCGGGCTGGGCGGTGCGCAGTTATGAATGTGGAGCTCCCATGACGTAGCATGCGTAGGCGGCGGGCCATGCTACGAGAGGGAGTTGAGCCGTAGCGGCTATAGCGGCTATAGCGGCGTGGGTAACAGTACTGGGCAAGAGTCTCGCGAGTGGCGGACAAGACGGCTATCGTCATGATTGCAAGGCAAAACTTTAGAGTCATGGCAATTCTCCTCGAAGAAAGTCTGAATAAGACGGGTCAATGTGGTTGGTCTCTCGATTCTCGCGGTCTGTGATCTTATGAGACGGGTAGCCGAAGTTTTTCTCGTTATTGATTTGGTTTGATGGTTTGATTGTGGGGTTACTTCTTGGAGTGTTTATGTGGTGGAAGTGGATTGTCGTTAAGTCTTGATTAGTGAATTTTGTGTAGTGATAGGTGTGGGTTTGGGTGGCATGTTCGTGGGTTTGGAGTATTGGGATGTTTTGGGGGTGTGAATTGAATGAGTGGGAGTTATTGATATAATTCGTTATTAGGTAATGCGACGCGAAGAGTATGGTGAAATTTAGGAGTAAGATTAAGTAAGTCTGTTACTTGCTTAGGTAGAAGAGCAAGAAGAATGACGATTATCAAGATGATTTCGGTTATGATGTTGAATAAGGGGATGGGAATTTAGTAGGTTACGTTTTTGGTTAGTAAGGTGATGGTAGTTAGTTTTATCGAGATGTAGTAGATAGTGTAGAAATAGAAGTGTATGAATAGAGAAGAGATCGAGGTAGCGAAGATCTCGGCAGGGACCTGGAGCAAGAGTTTCTTCAGGGAGAACTCGACTATGAACTGAGAGGGAAAGAGAAGGTAGTTAGATAAGTATGGAGGTAGATTAGGAATAGGTAGAAAATCAGTATCTGGATAGGTGCTCTATGGTGGAAGAGGTCTTTTAATAGATATATGGTTCACTAGTTATTTCAGGATGATATAGGAGATGTTAGTAGAAGATTAGATAGAGGGTTTGTTTGATATTAGTTTATAAAGGTGATGTTATTTATAAGATAAGGGTTTGAGATATAGGGATAGATATAATTATAGGATGAAGTTGTAATAAGAGAGGTAAGGTTAATATAAAATATAAAATAAATTATTTTTAAAAATTTTAAATTAAAAATTTATATTTTAATATTAAATTTTTAATTTTTATATTTAATAATATTTAAATAATTATTTATTATTAAAAAAAATAAAAAAATAAAAAAATAAAAAAAAAAAAAAAAAAAAAAAAAAAAAAAAAAAAAAAAAAAAAAAAAAAAAAAATGGAAGCGCATGATCAACCATCGCGCACCGACCATCCTCTCGCGGTGGTCGTTGCGACTGCCGCGCGATCGACGTCAAGCCAAGGCTTCCAGGAGCAAGCCGGCTTCCACGAGGTCCGGCGTCGTCAGACCTTCTGTGTACGCGTCGTAAATGGCGGCCAACGTCCGGTGGGCTTCTCCGCGGCGTCCCTGCCGCTGCCAGAGGCGGGCGAGGCTCATCGTGGATCGCAGTTCCCATGCCTTGCTCTGCTGCCGCCGGGCCGTCTCGATGGCCCGGGTGAAACGGACCTCGGCGGCGCCCGCCTGGTCGGGCGACTCGGCCAGCAGCAACTCGCCCTTCAGGCGGTGCAGCTCGGCCTCCTGAACACGGTCGTCGTTCTTCTCCGCCAGGATGAGGCCCTCGTCAAGCGCCGCGTGCGCCTCTTCGAACCTGGCGGCCCGGGTGTAGGCGTCGCCCATGACGCCGAGTTGGAACGGGCGGAGGATCTCGGCACCGGTGGTGCGGAAGTCGTCGTGGCCTTTCCGGAGCAAGGGAAGCGATTCGTCCGACCGACCTTGCGGGAACAATCCGGCACCCTTGAAGAACGTTCCAGTGGCTTGCCAGAGCGCAAAACCCTGTTCGGTCGCGATCGCGACCTGTTCCCCGGCGGCCGTCTGAACCTCGTCCCCGAGCCGGAAAAACTGGTAGAGCCAGGCGGTGTGGTGCAGGCAGTAAGCCAGGCTGAACGGGTGGCCGATCTCGCGGGCTAGCTGACACACGTCACGGCTAACCTTCAGTGCCTGGTCGGGGAAGCCGAGGTGCCAGAGGGACACCGCCAGGTTGCAGCGGATGTTGACCCCGGCATGGTGGCCCGTCTGCGCGGCCCAGAACTTGACGCGATCCGGGTCTTCGAAATCGGCGAGCGCCGTCACGAAGCGATCGCGGGCCCCGGCGAAATCCGCTTGATAGAGCATCGTCTGGCCGGCCACGTAGAACGCTTCCATCATGGCGCCGGGATCGTCCAGAGGCCGGGCGAATTCCATCGCCTCGGCGACCAGTTCCGTGCAGAGCTGGACCTCGCCGCGAACGAAATGCCACTCCCAGATGCCCACGACGATCGCGACGAGCTGCGGGGACTGCCCGAGTTGCTCGCAGAGCGTGCGCGCCCGGCGGAAAACCGGGCCGATCTCCGGCGCGGCATAACCGCGCGACGCGATGTAGGCGGTGCCCAGCGCGATCAACAGTTCCAGTTCACGAGCATCCCGCGCGGAGGACTCATCCAGCGCCTCGAGTAGCGACAACCCTCGGGTCAGATGACCGATCGCTTCGATCTCCGCCGATCGTTCCCGCGAGCGCAGCCCCGCCTTGAGCCAGTAGCCGATCGCCGTCTCGGTCAGGCCCGCCTCGGTGAAATGGTGGGCGAGCAGTTCCGGCTGCGACTTCACGGTCAGCGGGAACCGCGCTTCCAGTACCTCGGCGATCCGCCCGTGGAACTGCTGCCGCTTGCTCTTCACGAGCACGTTGTACAAGGCATCTTCCACCAGGGCGTGCTTGAAGATGTAGGAGCAATCGGGGGCACGCCCTTTCGTGTACAGGATCTCCGCCTGTACGAGATTGGCCAGCTCAGCTTGGAGCGTCGACTCGTCCACGCTCGCCACGGCCGCGAGCAGCTCGTAGCTGAACTCACGACCGAGCGTCGCGGCGAGATGAGCCACGTCGGGATCGCCCTCCATGCGGTCCAGGCGGGCCATCACCAGATCCTGTAGCGTGGCCGGGATTTCGCGCCTCAGCCAGGCCCTGGACCCTGCGTCGCCCTGCCCGGCTCGGTCCGACGCGCCCGACTCCCGCACCATCTTCGTGAATTCTTCGACGAACAGCGGCACACCGCCCGCCCGATCATAGACCTGCTCGATCACCGCCTCCGGCAGCGTATCACCGGCCATCTTCCGCATCATCTCGACGGCCTGGCGCCGCGTGAGCCGGTTCAGCACCAGGCTGGTCTGCTGGGCGGCCGCGGGCCACGGCGTCTTGAACTCGGGGCGGAAGGTGAGCAGGGTGAGGATGGAGTCGTGCTGACCCTCGGCGAGGAACTGCCGCAGGAACTCCAGGGTGGACGCGTCCACCCAGTGCAGGTCCTCAACGATGAACAGGATCGGCTTGCGGGAGGCGCGCGCGTGCAGCCACTCCAACAGGGCACGGAACGTCTCCTCCCTCTGCCGGGCCGGCGGCAGCGATGATGGAGGGAAGCGCTCCGAGGTCGGCAGCGACAGCATCGCCGCCCAGAGCGGCACGGTCTCCGGCCGGGCCAGTTCGTACTGCTCAAGACGGTGAAGGAGCCGGTCGAACCGGGCTGTAGGCGACTCTTCGCGGCCGAAGGCGAGGGACCGCTCGTAGAAGTCGATGGCCGGGTAGAGCCCGGTGTTCTGGTAATGCGGAGAGCAACGCCATTCGATGACGGGCGCATCCACCTCCCCTTCGACCATCTGTCCCAGCACATGCTCCTTCAGGGTGTAAACCACGCGGGACTTGCCCAGTCCCGGCTCGCCGATGAGCAGGACGACCTGGCCCATGCCCTCTTGAGCCTGCTCCCAGCGGTCCTTGAGCAAGTTGATTTCGTGGTCGCGGCCGGTCAACGGCGTGAGCCCGGCCGACCCCGCCTTCTCGAGGGCGCTGCGAGCCACGCCGACGCCCTCGACCCGGAATAGTTCGACGGGCTGTGCCACGCCCTTGATCTTGCGATGACCGAGGCTGGTGCAGTCGAACCGGACTCGGATCAATCGGTGCGTGGCCGCGCTGCACACGATCCGGCCGGCCTCGGCGAGGTCCTCCAGCCGGACCGCCACGTTCCGCGCCTCGCCCACCAGTGACACCGACTGCTCTCCCGCCTCCACGACGGCCGGTCCCGTGTGAATGCCGACCCAGGGGTTCAACTCCAGCCCTTGTTCGCGACGGAGCCGCTCACTCAGAGCGTTCAAGCCCTCCAGGATGGCGAACCCGCTTCGGGCGGCCTGTTGAGCGGCGTCCTCGTATGCCACCGGATAGCCGAAGCAGGCCAGGAGGCCCTCCTCGCTACACTGCACGACCGTCCCATCGCACTGGCGAACGCCCTCTTCGCTCGCCTGCTGGAAGGCCCGCACCACCTTGGCCTGGCCCTCCGCGTCGAGATTCTCCAGATATTCCTCGGACTCGAACAGGCCGCAGCCGCAGACCAGGACGGTCACCTGCCTGCGCTCGGCGTCGCGGGCGCGAAAGCTCGAGGAGGTCGGGCTCGACGATGACACCGGCGGCGCGATCGACCCCGGCGCGAGGGTGACTCCCGTCGGCACGACTGCCGATGCGGGTCCGAACCATGCCGAGGCGCTCGTCGCCTCGATGGCGCCGCACGCGCGCCGCAGGTCCTCGGCGAAGTCGGCCGCGGTGGTGTAGCGGTCTTGAATACGCTTCGCGAGCGACTTGAGGCAGGCCCTTTCCAGCTCGGGCGGGATCTCGCGGCGGAGCTGGCGCGGCGGCTGCGGTTCGTCGTCGCGCACCTGCCTGAGCAGTTCGCGAGTGCTGGTGCGCGGAACGGCAGGTGGCCGCAAAGCATCTCGTAGAGCACCACGCCCAGGCTGTGGATGTCGGTGCGGCCGTCGATCCGGTGCGCCGCGCCCGCGACCTGCTCGGGCGCCATATACGACGGGGTGCCGGAGATGATGCCGCGTTCGGACCCGTCCGCCCCCGCCTCGTCGAGGCCGAGCCCGAAGTCGACGAGGACGGGGCCGCGATCCGGCGTGACGACGATGTTCGCCGGCTTGACGTCGCGGTGGACGATGAGCCGGGCGTGGGCGTGGGCCAGTGCATCGGCCACGGCGGCGGCGATCCGGGCCGCTTCCGGCCAGGACGGGCGGTGGACCGCCAGCCAACGGCCGAGGTCGGGGCCTTCGAGGAAATCCGAGACGATGTAAACCTGCCCGCCGTCCACGCCGACGTCATGGACCGCCACGATGCCGGGATGGCTCAACTGCGCGAGCCTGCGGGCTTCCTGGAGAAATCGCTCCACTCCGGCTTGCGACTCGCCGGGACCGCCTCGGAGGACCTTGACGGCCACGGGCCGGTCGAGCTGCGTGTCCTGGCAAAGGTAAACCGCTCCGAAGCCCCCGGCTCCCAAGGCGTTCCGCACCCGGTAGCGGCCGAAGGCGGCGGGAGTGGCCGGGATGTCCCTCTTCGTCGACGGCCCGTCCGACGAGCCCGGCGTGAGGTCCACGGTCGGATTCGACGCGCTCGCCGGCCCCTCGGGTCGGGCGTCCGGGCTTGAAAACGAGGAATCCGATCGCACCGCGACATTGCCCGATGACTCGCGCGGAAAGATCTCACCCGTCGGGTACAATGCAGCCACCTTTCTCCCATCTGTGACAGTCGCATCGCGTCGGTCACCGATGTAGGTGCCGCGCGACCGTAGTCACGGGGCGAGTTGGGACCTGCCGATCATCCGCCGATCTGGGCTCTCGACTCCGCCATCATAGCGGCATCGACGCATCTCTACGACCGTGCCGCCGACGCATTGCTCGCCGGGACGAGGGAGATCGGCATTGATCGAAATGTGTTCAATGCTCATCCGGGAGGCTCCTGACGGGTCGAGTCCAGGGGGATTTCGGCGAGCGAGCGCGGGCCAGGATGATCGCCGGTCTCGACCGGGGCGGGCCCGTCGTGCGGCATGGGGGTGCGGTCGATGGTCAGGATGTCATCCGGATCCGTGGCATCGACCTCGCCAGCCCGCTCCGCGGGTTGAACACAAATCGTCGTGACCGGCTCGCCGGGGCCGACGAAAGGCCGGTCCAGGAGACTGTCGGGGTGGTCATGCGCGATCAGGAGCGCTTCGACCCGGCGCCGCAGTTCCTCGTCGGCCGCGCATTCGCGGTCGAGGATGTCATCACGATCGGCCTGGGTTTCCCGCTCGATGGCCGCGAGGAATACAGCCTGGACACGTTTCGGGTCGAGCGTCATGGAGGGGATCTCGTGTTGGGTGCCACCTTCCATGCGCCATTTGCAGCCGGGGCTGTCGAAAAAAGTGGGAAAAAAGAGAATGAATGTCGTCGTGCTGGAGCGGAAGGGCCGGCGAGAACTCCGAAGAGGAAGGCCGAGGGCGGCGCCGCTCGCATCGCTCTCAAGGGGCGAACGGGTCGGCCAGGAATGCGGCGTCGAGGTCCATTGCGTCGGCTTCGCCGAGCGGATGTTCGGCGACCTCGCGGCTCATTGACGTGAATGTTGACACTGTTGGCGAATTCGGCTGAAGCGTCAGGGACCCAGGAATCCCCTTCGCTGGAGGTCCCATCCTATCCAGAGTCCACCATAGCGACCCTCGAAGGGAATCCGCCACCAGTGTCAATGTTGGGTTTAAGTAGGCCGCACAGCAAGGCCGAAACGGGGACAGGGCCACTGGTTCAAAGGCACAGATTCCAACTTGCTGACTCAAGCGGCCCCCGATGCAGCGGTGTGCGGGGCGGGGGCAGGCGCAGGTTCCCGATCGACCTACTTCGCCTCGTTGATTCGGGCGAGAATGCGGGCCCTCTGTTGCTTCATCCACGCCGCGTCAGGCCAGGCCTTACCGTCGATGAGCTCGTGAGCCTCTCGAGTCCAGATCATCCTCAATAGCCAGTCATCCCACCAGGAAACCCAACCGGATTGGGTAAACCCGGCCCAGGCTAGAGCATCTTCCAGATCCTCACGGACATGCTGGTCGGCCCGGTCGAGCCATTCACGGGCAAAGGTGCTTTGTCCCAACCGGTGGTGAGCAATCGCTCGAGCAGGCCAGGCGTTGATCCAATCGGGAACTTTCTTGAATGCGTCCAGTGCCTCCTGGTCTCTTCCGGCGCAGGAGCGCGAACCCTCTCACAGTCTGACACGGATGTTGCTGGGGAACTTCTCGGCGAGCTCGAGGATCTGTCTCCAGTCGGAGCGCAGGATCGGGGCGGAGGGTTGCAGTTCGGATCTGATCGAGGGGAGACCCGAGGTTGCCGGCGGCGTTCTCGCGGAGCATTTTCTCGCGGAGCCGTTCATACGCGCTGGACTGACCGCCTTGAAGCTGCAAGACGGCGACTCGATACCCGGCGCCGAACCCCTTGTCCCACATGCCGCCGACGGTCTGGAGGGCGGCGGGGTCGATCTCGTACGCCTTGCTGAAAGCGGCGGCGGCCTCGTCCCAGAGGGCGAGCTTACCGTACTCGTAGCCAACTTGGGCCAAGGTCGCGACGATCTTGGTCTGCCGGTCTGCAGCCGAGGGCGCTCTGCAGCAGCCTCTCGGGCATCGATTCCGACTTGCTCAGGGCTAGGTAGGTCTCGCCCCAGCGACTTACCTCGCGTCGGAGGTCCGCGACCCCGAGCAGGGCCTGGCGTCGGGCGACGACGACCTCCGGGTCATCCGGCCGTTCGCGGGAAAGGTCGGCGAAATAATCGTCGGCTTTCTTCTGTGCCACGGCCGACTCCTCGGCCTTTCCTCGCCTGCGCCGATCGAGGGCGAGGGCATTCAGGGCCACGTGGAAACCGACGAGTGCGTCGAGACGGCCTTTCCTGACTTCGGAGTCGCCGGGTCGCTCGCACGTGAGTTGCTCGAAGAGGGCGCGGGCGTTGTCCATCGTGGCGATGGCCTCGTAGACCGACCTGAATCGGGCGCGGGCGACGCCGAGGGCTGCCTGGGTTCGGGCGCGATCGAGCTCGATGTCCCATTTAGGTCGGGAAACCGTGGACGCAACGGCCGCCCCGCCGGGCGCGGTCGGGTCGGCCGGGTTTTTCGCCGCGGACTCTGCACTCCGTCAACAGCGCCCGTAGCCCGGGCGGTCTTTGAGACGGCGTCACCTGCTTCAAAACGGGCGGAGTCTTTCCAGCCGCCTGCCACGGCTGCCCGGTAGTCGCTCACCGCGAGGTCGAGGAGATCATCGCGACGAGCTTTCTGTTCTGGTGTGAGGTCCGTCTTGATCTCGCCGATCCGCTGGGCGAGAGCGACATTCCGACCGGCAAAGCCGGCGATGTCGGCCGCGCTCTCTCTGGAGAATCGGTCGAGAGCCGGTGAGCGATTCGAAAAGAGGGCGCGGACCGCCTCCTCTGGCCTATTCGAACTCGATGAGCTGGTCCGCCAGGTTGCGACTGATCTCGAGATAAATCTCCTGGTTTTTCGGCGTGTCGGCGTTTCCGCTGGCCATCTCGCCGAGTGTCTTCACCGACCGGCGCAACTCGGCGATCGCCTCGTCTTTGCGGCCCGAGTCCGAAAGCATCGACACCGTGTCTTGAATGGCCAACAGGAAGTCATGGGCGGTAATCGAGTCGGTCGGCCGCAGCCGCACCGACTCCCGGCCGAACTCCAGCCCCGCTGGTACAAGGCCAGCGACTGACTCGACCCATCGCTCGCGCGAGCTTGAGGAACGACACGAACACGCCGTCGATCGCATCGGCGTCGTCCGGGAATTCTTCGGCCAGCTCGAGCCGGAGCACCGCAATTCGTTCCAGAACGACGAGGGCTTCGGCGGGACTCGTCCCGATCAAGCTTTCGTGAAGCCGGCTGCAGGCGAGGGCGACGTCCCGCTTGCTCCGTCGATCGGAGTGGAGGCCCTCGAAGACATCCTCCCGCAAGGCGACGATCCGGCACATGGTCGCGATCTTCTGGTCCGGCGGCCTGAGCGAGACCGACGAAGTGCAGCGCATCCGCCAGGCCGGTCTTGAGATCGAGATCGTCGGGGCGGTCCCGCAGGGCCTGCTCAAATCCGGCGATGGCGGCCTCATAGGCTTCGTTGGCTTCCTTCGTCCGTCCCAGCTCGCGGAGCACGTCAGCGACGCGCACGCGGGTCCGCAGCAGGTCGTTCTTCAGAGTAGGGTCGTCGCTCCGCTCTCGGAGGAACTCCTCGTAGAATCCCATCGACGAGCCGAGCAGATCGGCACGCAGGGCACGGAGGCCTGGGACGTTGAGCAGTTTACTTTCGCTCACGATGGTGAAGGAGTCGTCAACAGCCTTGCCGGCACGGGTGAAGTTGGCATCGGCGAGCTTCGATTGCTCGATGGCCTCAAGCCGTCTTTCCTCGGCGGCCTTGCGACGCACTTCGGCGATGCGTAGTGCGCTTTTGATCTTTTCGTACGACAAGACGCCGAGCCCCATTAACGCCGCCAATAGGAGGAGGACCGCCACGATGAGCGACGCGATCGCCGGGCGTCGTCGCGCCCACTTGATGACCCGCTCCCAGGGCGGGACCGGCCGGGCGACGATCGGCTCGCCGCCGAGGAACCGACGCAGGTCCTCGGCCAGCGCGGCGGCCGAGTCATAGCGCTTCTCCGGCTCCTTCTGCAGGCATTTCAGCGCGATCGTCTCGATGTCCCGCGGCAGGCCGGGGACCAGCCGCGACGGCGGCACCGGCTCGGCGTCCTTGACCTGCTCCAGGGTCTCCAGGGCCGTCGCACCCCGGAACGGCGGGCGGCCGGTCAGCAGCTCGTACAGGATCGCCCCCAGGGCGTAGACGTCGGCGAGCGGCCCGACCTGCTTGGCCTTGCCCTCGGCCTGCTCGGGGGACATGTAGCAGGGCGAGCCCATGATCGAGTCGGTCCGCGTCAGGCCGCTGTCCGTGGCCAGCGACTTGGCCAGGCCGAAGTCGGTGATCTTGGGCGTGCCGTCGGCCGCCAGCAGGACGTTGCCCGGCTTCAGGTCGCGGTGGACGATCCCCTGACGGTGCGCCTCGGCGACGCCGCGCGCCAGCGCCTCGACCAGTCCGGCCGCCCGCGCGTCGTGCCAGGGCGTGCCGTCGAGCCGCCGGTCGAGGCTGCCGCCCTCGACGTACTCCAGCTCGAAGAACGGCAGGCCGTCGGCCTCGCCGATGTGGTGGATCTGGACGATGTTGGGATGCTGCAGCCGGGCGATGGCCTCCGCCTCGGCCAGGAAGCGGACGGCGGCCTCGGCGCGGCATGGGCACCGCCCAGGATCATCTTCAGGGCCAGGGGCGGTTCAGACGGACCTGCCGGGCCTTGTAGACCACGCCCATGCCGCCGCGGCCCAGCTCGCCCAGGATCTCGTAGCCTGCGATGGCGGGGACGACCCGGTAGGTCATCTCCCGCGTGGTGCCGCCACCGCGGGTGGAGTCGGCGTCGGGCGGGCGATCGATCGTCGGGTCGGAGCCCTCGGAGGCGCCTTCGGGCGACCCGACCCCTGTGCCCTCGATATCCTTATCCTCGGATCTCGCGAGGAGCATGATCCCGTGGCTGGCGGGTCCGACAATCGGTCGTTCGAGAAAGCTGTCGGGCTGGTCGTGAGCCATCAGGAGCACCTCGACCCGCCGCCGCAACTCCGGATCGGTCGAGCACTCACGGTCCAGGACGGCGGCCCGGTCCGCGACGGCGTCATATCCGACGGCCGCGACGAACACGGCCTGGACGCGTTTCGGGTCGAGCGGCATACCCTGGTCCTCGAATCGCGTTTTTAATCTTCCCGCCGCCGTGAGCGCTCGCCCTGTCGATCATACTCGAAGAACGGGTCAGCCGCCGAGTGCGTCGCGGAGCCAGGCCCGTGCGTAGTTCCATTTCTGGCGAGCGAGATAGACGGTGATGCCCAGGGTGGCCGCAATCTCCTCGTGCCCCAGGCCGGCGAACTGGCGGAGCTCGATCATCTTGGCCGCGACCGGGTCCTCGAGTGCCAGCCGGTTGAGGGCCTCGTCGAGGGCCAGGAGATCCTCGTCCGGGTCGGGCGCGGGCGCGTCGGCGAGTGCGACCCGGCGGAGCCCGCCGCCGCGTTTCTGCCGGGCCTTTCGCCGGGCCCGATCGACCAGGATGCGACGCATGGACTCGGCCGCCGCGGCGAAGAAGTGGCCCCGGCCATCGAAGTGCTGGCCCGGGTCTCCGCCGACCAGGCGAAGGTACGCCTCGTGGACCAGGGCCGTGGCCTGGAGCGTTTGACCGGGCGACTCGTTCGCCAGCTTCCGGGCGGCCAGACGGCGGAGTTCCTCATAGACCAGGGGCAGTAATTGATCCGCCGCCTGGAGATCACCCCGCTCGAGAGAGGAGAGGATTTGCGTCACATCACTCATGAGGAGACGGCCCGCTCCGGATCCGGCCGCCGATCAGGACGCATTCCCCTCGACAGCCCGGCGCTTCGAGGGGTCGCGGGTCATCACCGGATCGCGATGACGTGCTTCAAGTCTACCTGCCAAAGGGGAATCGCACTAGAATTCGACGGCGAAACCCGTCAGGGCCGAGCTATCAAGTAGGGCCGAGAAAAATGAAGACTCGCTTGAAATCGGATTGTGGTTAAGGTATTTTTTGATGACGTCGGAAGCTCGTGAGGGGCTCTCCGACATGCCGGCCATGACCGCCCCGCCGTGCGAATCCGCCCGGATCGGGTTTTTTTATGCGCCGGCTTGTCCGAGTTCCGGAAACGCGGGATGATTCCGTTCCTAGCGGCAAAGGCTGCCGCACTCCGGGCGATCGCGAGGGCGTGATGACCCTCGGATGACCCGGAGCCGGCGACGGGAATCCTGCGTCTCGATTCGGCGAGCCAGCCCGGGAATCTTGTCACCAAGCCTCGGTGAGCGGGCTTCAGGCCCACGAGTCCATCAACCGCGAGCCGGGCTTCGCCCGAGGACACCGCCATGTTCTTCTCGGTTCTCACGTTCTACTTCTTCATCAAGGCCGTCTTCTTCTTCAGCCTCGTCCGCGCCCAGATCACGTCGGATCTGATCAAGGACCATTGGCTCTTCCTCGGGATCTTCTACACGGCCGCCGTGGCGTTCCTGAGTTTCGCCTTGATCAAGAGCTGGGAGGATCTCGCCTGGGCCAACTGGGCCTGGCAGATCCGGCTGGCCCGGAGCCTGGGGATTTCCAACTGGCAATGCTGGCTCGGCCAGACATTGGTGCTCTCCACGCTGTACTTCCGCCTGATGGCCAAATTCGACGAGGGCGTGATCTTCTGGACGCTGCTCCTGCTGGGCCTCCTGGTCGTCGCGTTCTGATGTCGAGGGTGCGGGGCGGGCGAGGGTCGCTCCGCGAGAGCCAACGGGATCCGATCTTGACGGAGGGAGGCGCCCGATGGGCATCGTATTCTTCTGCCAGAGTTGCGGCGCGCGGTTCGAGGTCGACCCGCGGATGGCCGGGAAGGCAGGCCGCTGCAAGAAATGCGGCCAGCAGATGGAGATTCCCCGGGCCGAACAGGTCGCGTCGATGGCCGCGATGCCCGCGCTGGCCGGTCCGGCGGTCGGGGGCGGCGTCCCGGGTCCTGGTGCCGCCGGCTCTTCGATGGGTGCCTGGCTCAAGACGGGGGCGATCAGCCAGGTGGGCCTGGCCCCGCTCACGGTCGATCGGATGCCGATCCGCACGAGGAAGGCGGATCCCCTCGACGAGGCCGAGGATTCGAAGCCCTATGTGCTGGCCCAGCCCGTTCGCGAGGATCGAGGGCCGGTGAAGGCCCAGGACAACGTTGTCTTGATCCTCTGGAGGCAGCAAGTCGGCGGTGTCCTGAAGATCTTCCGCAAGATCAACCAGGCGGCCTACCTCTTCTCGGTCCCGTTCCTGATGGTCCTGCTGCTCGGCGTCTCGGTGAGGAACCGGCCGATGGCGATGCTCGGGGCGGGCGCGGTGGTCCTGCTCAATATCGTGGGCCTCATCTCCGGAGGAGCCGCCCTGGTCGCCGTCTCGCTCCGCGATGGGTTCGACTGGAAGAAGCTCAAGAAGCCGCTTCGACATGTGGCCGAACCCGCCCTGACGATCGGCCTGGTGGGACTGGCGTTCCTCTTCGTCCCCTGGCTCTCCACGGGCGAACCCTCCAAGAAGGGTTTCGCCGGCACCTTGAGCGCCCTCGAGAAGCGCACGCAGGAAGAGCTGGATAAGGCGAAGGCCCTCGCCGGATCCCCGAAAAAGCCCTGAGCCCCCGGCACGACATCGACCGGCACGATCCGATCGATCAGACCTCACCGACGAGACCAACCCTCGAGAAAGCCCGATGTCTACGTTCACGACCGAAGATCACCCGCCGATCCCCGAAGTGATCGAACTGGAGCCCACGGTCCGCGTGGGACCGGTGGAACCCGAGGTCTCGGGGGGATCCGTCTCGTCCCGGCCCGGCCCCGCCGTGGCGATGGTGGAAGGGAGCCTCGCCAGCCTCGCGGGCGAGACCAGCTCACTGCGGCGAGGCCGGCTCGCCGCGTCTGCCCTCTTCCTCGCGGTGGCCTTCGGCGTCGCGTTCCTCTGGAGAGGGTTGAGCGGCGACTTCGATCTGTTCTCCCGGCTCCCCCTGGCCTCGCTCGGCCTGCGGTGCGTCATCGCGGCGGCGGTCGCGGCCCTGCTAATGAGCCGCACCACCTTGTCGAGGGGCCGGTTGCAGGCCGTCGAGTACGTGCTATTCGGGACGTGTACGCTCCTCCTCGCCTTCAATCAGTACGTCCTGGACCTCGATCTCCTCCGCCACGGAGACGTGCCCGGCGCGATCATGTCCGTGAAGAACGGCGTTTTCGCGATGGTCTTGCTGATGATCGTCTACGGGATGTTCATCCCGAATGAGCCGAAGAACGCCGCGAAAGTCGTGCTCTCGATGGCACTGGTCCTCGTGATCACCCTGACCTTCGTGATGGAGAACCCCGACGTGGAGCCGATGATCGAGCAGATGCGGACGACGGTGCACGCCGGCTCGAACATCCTGTTCCTGATGATCGGCGCGGGCCTGGCGATCTACGGCTCATTCATCCTGAACGGCCTTCGGACCGAACTGCACGAGGCCCGCAAGTTCGGACAGTATCAGCTCCGCCAGAAGCTCGGCTCGGGAGGGATGGGCGAGGTCTACCTCGCCGAGCACCAGTTGCTGAAGCGTCCCTGCGCGTTGAAGCTGATCAAGCCCGAGGCGGGGGCCGACCCGATCGCCCTGGCCCGGTTCGAGCGCGAGGTCCAGTCGGCCGCGCGGCTCTCGCACCCCAACACGATCGAGATCTTCGATTATGGCCACACCGATGACGGCACCTTCTACTACGTGATGGAATTCCTCAAGGGCTTGAGCCTGGCCGACATGGTCAGGGAATACGGGCCGATACCCGCCGGCCGCGTGATCTACCTCTTCCGTCAGGTCTGCGCTGGGCTGGCGGAGGCCCACGCGCTGGGCCTGGTGCATCGGGACCTGAAGCCCGCCAACATCTTCGTCGCGATGCGCGGCGGCGAGTCGGACGTCGCCAAGGTGCTCGATTTCGGGCTGGTCAAGCTGACCCGGGACCCGGGCGCCGTCGAGCTCTCGAGCGATATGACGGTCAGCGGCACTCCGCTGTATATGGCGCCCGAGCAGGCGGTCGGGAACCGCGAGCTCGATTCCCGGGCCGACATCTATGCCCTCGGCGCGATGATGTATACCGCTGTGACGGGCCGTCCGCCGTTCACCGGCGAGAGCGCCTTCGCCGTGATGATGGCCCACGCGCGCGACCCCGTCGTACCCCCATCGCACGTCTGCGCCGACGTGCCCGAAGACCTCGAGCGCGTGGTCCTCTGCTGCCTCGCCAAGAAGCGCGCCGAGCGATATCCCGACGTCAAGTCCCTGGCCCGCGCCCTTTCGGCCTGTCGCTCCGCGGCCGACTGGGATGCCGAGCAGGCCGATCGCTGGTGGGCCGAGAACGCCGGCTCGTTCGAGATCGATACGAAGGCCGGCGCATGACCACTTCGCGGCCACGAGGCGATTCCTACGAAGAAACGCGTCCTAGACTGATGGAGTCATTGCCAAGAAGAGTCCTCTTCGGGTGCCTTGCGAGCACCGATACTCGTTGCGACCCGAAGTCCGGCGGTCGAGGTGCACCCGAACGGCCCGGCCGCCACGGCTTCCTGGATCGACCCAACGGGGAAATCAGCCTCTGGAGGATGAACGACCCATGAGACATCGAGGCGTACTTCCGTTTGCGATCGCGTTGGCCTTCTTGATGCTGGCGGGGGCCCTGCCCGGCCTGAATGGCTGGACCGGGCCGGGCCGGGCCCGGCCCGAGGCGGGCATCCAACCTCCCGCCGCACCCGAACCCCGGCAACCGCCGCCGGATGCGACCAGGTCGGGCGCGGCCGAGGCGATCCATAAAGCCCGGACCGAATACGAGAAAGCCATCCTCGCGGTCGATGATGCCTTCGTCATCGCGTACAACCGCGGCGATAGCAAGGCCCTGGTTGCCTTGTTCGCCGAGGACGCCGAGGCCGTGGAGGCGGACGGCGAACGTTATCAGGGGCGGGAGCGGATCGAGCGCCGGTTCGCCGAGACGTTCGCGGCCAGCCCGGGGGTCAAGATCTCGCTCGCGATCGACGCGATCCGGCTCCTCCACCCCGAGGTCGCCAAGGAGGAAGGCCGCACCGTCATCAAGCCGTCCAAGGGTCTCCCCCTGAACCGGCCGTACACGGCCATCTTCGTCAAGCGAGACGGCCGCTGGCGGATCTCCTCGATCCGCGAGGAGTCGGACCCGTTCGTCAACGCGCACGACCGCCTCAAGGAGCTGGAATGGATGATCGGCGCGTGGATCGACGAGGGGCCCGATTCGGTGGTCCGGCTCGATTGCCGATGGTCGGAAGAGCAGAATTTCCTGCTACGATCGTTCATCGTGAAATTGCGAGGCAGGCCGGTGATGACCGTATCGCAGCGCATCGGGTGGGACCCGATGGCCCGTCAGATTCGCTCCTGGGATTTCGACTCCGACGGCAGCTTCGGCGAGGGGCGTTGGAGCCGTATCGGCGAGCGCTGGGTCATCAAGCACACCGGCGTCCTGCCCGAAGGCACGCCCACCTCGGCCACCAACATCATGTCGAGGGAGCGCTCCGATCTGATCCGATGGAGCACCACCGATCGCGTCCTCGGCGAAGAATCCATCCCGGGCGATGAAGTTTTCGTCCTGGTCCGGGTCCCGCCCTCGCCCCGGGCGCAATCCAAAGGTCCGGCAACACCGATTCCGTCCCCGAACACCACGAGGAGCCCGCGATGAACCGCAAGCTGATGATCGCCGTGCTGAGCGCCTCCCTGGCGATTCCCTTCTTGCCAGGGATCGTCCTGGCCCACGGTTTCGGAGGAGGTGGTGGCCGCGGAGGAGGCGGCGGGTTTGGCGGGGGGGGCGGCGGTGGGTTCCGCGGCGGAGGTTATGGTGGAGGAGGATTTGGCGGCGGGGGATACCACTCGAGCTACAGTGCCAGCGGGTTCCGCGGAGGCTATGGCGGCGCCTCGTCGTACGGCGCATCGCGGTCGTTCGAGGGTGCCAGGGGCTATGGTGGAGGCGCGAGCTACGGGAGCCGCGGGTCCTACGAAGGCATGAGCGGGGGCCGGATCGATTACGGGTCCCGATCGGGCACCTATGACACCGCGCGGGGAGGGACGATCAACTATGGCGCCGCGGGCGCGGCCGGTCGTGGTCCCGGTGGCGCGGAGGCCGGTCGCGGCGTCTACGGGGTCTCGGGCGAGACGGCCGGGGGCCGCAGCTTCGCGGACGTCGGCCGCGTCGGGGGTGCCGTCGGACCCGGCGGCAATGCCGTCGCCGGGCGCTCGAATATCGGCGGGGTCGCGGGGCCTAACGGGGTGGCCGTGGGCGGCTCGCGGGGATTTGCGGCATCCGGCTCACGCGGGGCCGTCGCGGGGCGGGGCTATTACGGGGCCTCCGGCTACCGAGCCAACGGGTTCAACGCCTATGGCGGGTATCACCAGGGCTGGGTCCACGGCTACTGGAACGGACACGACAACGCGGCATGGGGATGGCACAACCCGTATTGGGGCGGGGCCTGGGGCATGGGGATCGGCTTGGGGATCGGCATGGGCATGGGCTGGGGCCTGTCATCCTGGGGTTTCGGCTCGTCCCTCTACGGCATGGGATACATGCCCTACGACGACCCCTATTACGGTTACGGAGCGGCCACGAACGATGTCATGCCCTATGACTATTCTCAGCCGATCGATACCGTGAGCCCGCCAGCCGACGAAGCGGTCACGAATCCGGCGATGGCCCTGTTCGAGGCCGGTCGCGCGTCATTCTTGCAGGGGGACTACGCCGACGCCCTCCAGCGGTCGAACGACGCGCTGGCGAAGCTCCCCGACGACACGGCGCTCCACGAGTTCCGCGCGCTCTGCCTGTTCGCGCTCGGTCGTTACGACGAGGCCGCGGCGACCCTGTACGCCGTGCTCTCGGTCGGACCCGGCTGGGACTGGACGACGCTCATCGGTCTCTACCCGGGCATCGATGCCTACACGACCCAGCTCCGCGCCCTGGAGGAATACTGCACGACCCACCGCGACTCGCCGTCCGGCCGTTTCGTGCTCGCCTACCATTATCTGACGCAGGGCCACACCGATGCGGCCGTCGAGATGTTCAAGCAGGTCGTCAAGCTGAAACCCGGCGACACGCTCTCGGCAAAGCTGCTCCGCCAGCTCGACCCGCCCAAGGAGTCCGCCGACACGACGACGACAACCGCGTCGACGCCCGACGCGACCGCGGCCGCCGACACGGTCCTGCCGAACGATGCGACGATCGCCGGGACCTGGAGCGCCCAGCCCGTCGCGGATACGGCGATCTCGCTGACCATCCAGCCCGGCGGCGAATTCCAGTGGCAGGTCACGCAGAAAGGCCGGACGCAGCAATTCGCCGGCTCCTCGACCTATGGCAACGGCATCCTCACCCTCGCCCAGGAGAAGGGGCCGGCCCTGGTCGGTCGGGTGAGCTGGAAGGATGCGAGCCACATGACCTTCCGCATCGTCGGCGATGGCCCCGACGACCCGGGCCTGAGCTTCTCGAAATGAACGGCGGTGATCATGTTGAATCGTCGCGCGCGAGCCTCGGCCCTGCCGGCCGTCCTCGCGTCACTCCTCGCGTTCCTGGCCGGAACGACGATGGGTCAGCCCGGCGGGACCGACCCCTTGCCGTCCTGGAACGACGGGCGCGCGAAGCGAGCGATCCTCGACTTCGTCCGCTCGTCAACCGACAAATCGAGTCCGCAATTCGTGCAGCCCGAGCAGCGGATCGCCACGTTCGACCAGGACGGCACGCTCTGGGTCGAGCAGCCCATCTATACGCAGGTGTTGTTCGCGTTCGACCGGGTGAAGGCGCTCTCGGCCCGGCACCCGGAGTGGAAAGATCACGAGCCGTTCCGATCGATCCTCGCGGGCGACCGCGACGCGATGACGCGGTTCACCATCCAGGACTTCGAACGCATCCTCGTCGAGACCCACTCCGGCATGTCCACGGAAGACTTCGGCGCGATCGTCAAGGAATGGCTCGCGATCGCCAAGCATCCCCGGTTCCGTCGGCCTTACACCGATCTGATTTACCGGCCGATGTTGGAGGTGATGAAATACCTGCGCAGCAACGGCTTCAAGACCTACATCGTGACCGGCGGCGGCCAGGTATTCGTCCGGGCCTACGCGGAGTCCGTCTATGGCGTCCCTCCCGAACAGGTGATCGGCTCGGCGGGCAAGACGAAGTATGAGTATGGGAAGGACGGCAAACCGATGCTCGTGAAGCTGCCGGAGGTCCTGCTCGTCGACGACCGCGGGGGCAAGGTGGAAGGGATCAACCTGGTCATCGGACGCCGTCCCTTCGCGTCATTCGGCAATTCGGACGGCGACCGGCAGATGCTCGAGTGGGCGCAGGCCGGCGAAGGGCCGCGGCTCATGATGCTCGTCCACCACGACGATGACGTGCGCGAATACGCGTACGGGCCCAAATCCAAGGTCGGCACGTTCTCCGATTCCCTCATGGTCGAGGCGAACCGGCGCGGCTGGAGCGTGATCAGCATGAAGAACGACTGGAACCGCGTGTTCCCGTTCGAGAGGCCGGCCGCACCCGTCCCATGATCCCTGGGCCGGTGCCCGTCCGAAGAAAAGGGCACCGGCGGCGGCCGGTCCTGGTGAGCTCCTGACCGATTTCTTCAGGCCGTGGCACATCTGAGGGTTGCTTGGACATAGGATCTGAGGAGAGATCCTCATCTTGAGGTCCGCGGATCGGCGTCTACCGAGAGGATGCAACATGAACCGTGAGGCCACACGAGTCCAGCGCGATTGGCTCGAGGGCGAGATCGCAGCCTGGCAGGTCCTGGGATTGGTAGACGATGCCCAATCGCGTGCGTTGCTGGGCCTGTACGAGACGCGCGAAGCGTTCAACGACCGGCAGCGATCGCGGGGACAACTCACGTTGCTGGCGCTGGCGGCGACGTTCGTCGGACTCGGGGTCTTGCTGCTCGTCGGATACAACTGGGAGCAGATGCCGGCACCATTGAAGGTGACGGCAATCTTCGCGGCCATCTGCGGGACCCACGCCGCGGGTTTTGGGCTTCGTTACCAACTCGGCTGGCGACAATCCTCCGAAGTGGCATTCTTCCTGGGATGCCTCTTCTTTGGCGCGGCGATCTGGCTGCTGGCGCAGATCTTCCACATCACCTCCAGCAACTACGACGCCTTCTGGTGGTGGGCTGTCGGTGTCTTACCCTTTGCGCTCTTTCTCGACACGGTCTTGCTCCACCTGCTCTTCGCCGGCCTCCTGGCGCTCTGGGTGGGATTCGAGATCCTCTCGCTCCAGGGACTCTTCTGGGGCATTCCCAACGGGTGCTATTCGCTGCCGCTCTTCGCCGTGCCCGGGCTCTGGTGGGCGTATCGGAAGAGATCCGCGTTCGCCGTGGCGATCTACGTCGCGCTCTTCGCCTGGTGGGTCGTGCTGCAACCCATCGCCTGGAAGATGCCGGCCAATCCAACCTTCTTCATCGGGGCCGTCGGCTCGCTCATGATGATGGCGGCGGCCTTGCATCCGCCTCGGAGCGAGCTGGCCATTCCCTACCGCTTCTATGGAGTCGCATTGGTGGGTGCGACGTTCGTCCCGCTCAGCTTCCAGCAGTTCAACAAGGAGATCGTCGGCAGGGACGGCGTCAGTTTCTTGGGTGGTGTCGAGCAGATGTTCCTGATCTTGAGCCTGGCCGCCTCCGCGATGATCGTGGCGTACTTCCTGCAAGCGAGATCGCCCGCTGACGCGACCCGGAGTCCTCACTCGTTCCTCGAGTCTCTCCGGGAGATCGCCCGGAGGCAGCGGGTGCCGTTGGGGTTCCTCGGGCTGTTCACGTCCCTTGCGATCTATGGTGCTGCGATTTCGGAAGCCTGGTTGCCCACGATCGCGGTCAACGTGGCCATGATCGTTCTCTCACTCGCCATGATCCGCTTCGGGCTGACCCAGGATCGCGGCCGGCCGTTCGCGGTCGGGGTTGCGTACCTCCTGTTCTGGGCGGTGCTCCGTTACGCCGACCTCTTCGGTCAGTTCGGCGGGATGCTCGGCGCTTCGCTGATGTTCTTCCTGTGCGGCGCAGCCATGCTGGGAGTGGCCCTCTACTGGCGGAACCGGAAGGCGGTGTCCCTTGTCTGATCATCTGGAATCCCGACCACCCGTTTCTGATTCCGGACCGTCGCTGGTCGACACCGACGTCGGCCCGAAGAAGGCGGCGCATGCCCCGCTCGCGTCCGCCCCGCGACTCGAGCGACTCGCGATCGGGGCGGCGGTGGCGTTTCAACTCTTGATCCTGACCGGCATGATTCTCGGTCAGACCGTGCCGTACATCGGTGCGCAGAGGGTACTCCTCCAGGTCCAGCCGGTAGACCCCCGCGACCTGTTCCGGGGAGATTACGTCACGCTCGGCTATTCCATCAGCCAGACTCCAAATGGAAGATATCAGCCGGGCCAGCCCGTCTACGTGACGCTCGTCGCCGAACCCGGCGGCCGACACTACCGCGCCGGCGAGTTCCTGAATGAACCCCCGGCATCCGGCCTGTTCATCCGGGGAACCGCCCAGGGCCATGGCCGGGCGACCTACGGCATCGAATCCTATTATGTCCAGGAGGGGACCGGCCACGACTATGAGAATGCGGTCCGCAACAGACGGCTCTGGGCGGAGGTCGCGCTCGATCGCGACGGCAACCCCAAACTCCGGGGGCTCTCGATCGAGTGAGCGTCGCGATCAAAACAGCAAACCGACCAGCTTCACGACGATCGCATGGATCGGAATCGCGGTCCCCAGCAGGGGGATCATGGGGATCAATGCGGCGACAACCAGCACACCCACGGCCTTGTTGTCGAACGGTACCAGGCGCATCCGTTCGATATCCTCGAAGGCCGACCCGATGTCCGCGAGCGACGACACGTCCGGGCTCCCCAGGATGTTCTCTCGATTCGACTGTCGGGACTTGATCCATTTCTCATCGAACGCGCGATCGTGGTGGCCGATCAACGCCCCGAATTCCAGGAGCGCCCGGAACCGGCACCGCGCCAGGCGTCCGCTGAACACGACCAGGGGGGCGTGCAGCATGGAGATGGCCAGGACCACGAAGACGATCACGTGGTATTTCAAGATGTTGAGCGAAGAGCCTCGATGGAGAATCTCATAAGCGAATCCGCCCGATATGACCGCGGAGACTCCCAGGAGGATGATCGCGAAGCTGACCAGCCCCCAGCCGAGGAATCCGAGTCCTCCCGCATGGTCGGGGTGGGTGGCCGTCAGCTCCAGCTCGAGACGGGAGACCCGGAACAGGAACTTCGCCCAGAGGAGGAAGACCCAGAGCCATCGCAGCAGGAAGAACAGGAGGATCGGCAGGCTCACGAGGATGTACCACCAGCCGGCGAGCGTGATGGTCGCCCCCGATCGGAGCCAGCTCGTCTCGGTCATGCCCAGACCCGAGAGCATCCGCGCCGCGAAGGCGAGCACGAACGAGATGACCAGGATCGCCCCTTCCGCGACGACCGAGTCGCGCAGCCGGATCACTTCCCTCCGCGCCGAGTTGAACCGCGGGCGCTCCCGATCGTGCAGGAGCCCGGAGTCCAGGAAGTACTGGGCCTGGACCGAGAGGCTCTTCTCGACGATCAGCTCGGCCAGGACCAGCAACGGAACCACGAACAGGAACCGGCTGTAAATCACCGGGTCGTGGAGCAAGTTCACCGCGACGCGACCGCCGAAGGCGTCGCCGGCCAATAATGAGAACAGCAGCAGGGGCACCCAGGTGACGAGGATCAGCAGGAAGACTTTCCGCACGCGGCGCGGTGCGTGAGGATGCCCGAGTCCCAGACGCAATTCCAGGCGGTACGAGGGCCCTCCCCGCACGAGGGGCAATCCATCCGGTTCGGGGTCGGTCGGCTCCATCGGCTTCGGTGGTGACCTCAATATCGGGGTTTCGAGTCGGGCAAACAATCCTGCTTATGGTTGATTCGTTGGCATATTTCAGCCACTCGTCTTCACGAAGTCAACTCGGCACGCGGAGCGGACGCGATTTTCCCGGGCGCGATCGTCTCAGCCCGGGGAATGGAGTCGAGACAGGTCGCTCCGTGTCGAGGGAAACCCCGGCCTGGCAACGTCCCGTCGTCGCCGGTATCGTGGGCGCGAATTGCCACGAGCTGTACGACAGGCGCGGCCGCGGCGTCCTGGTCATCGCGAGGGGACCCGCGGCGAGCGAAACCGACGGAGATCACGATGACGGCGCCCGATCGTGGATCGCTCGCAGACCCGAAGCGGCCGTCCTGCCTGGTACTCCATGGACTGGGAGGAGGGCGTTACGAGCTGGAGCCGGTCATCGCGGCCCTGGAAGCCGAGGGCCTGCGCGTCTCGGCTCCGATCCTACCTGGCCATGACGGCCCGGGTCCGATCATGCCGTCGTCAAGCTGGCGTGACTGGGCCGCCACGGCCGAATCGGCCTTCGACGACCTGGCGGCCGAGGGTGCACCCGTCGTGGCCCTCGGATTCTCGACGGGAGCCACGCTGGCCTTGTACCTTGCCGGCCGCAGACCGGTCGCTCGCCAGGTGTTGATGGCCCCATTCCTGGCGATCCGATACAGCGGCCTGATCCGCTTCCATCCGGCGACCTACATCCGATTCCTGGCCCGGTTCAAGCCGGACCTGCCTCGCCGACGCCCGGCGATCCGCGACCCCGAGATGAGGCGACAGACGGCCCGCCTGGATCGCTTCCGGACGTTCAACCTCGATGCGGCCCTGAGCGCCCTCGAGCTGATCGAGGAGGTCAAGGCGATCGTCCCGCGGATCGACACCCCGACGCTCATCCTCCAGGGACGGCTCGACACCGTGATCGAGCCCGGCCAGGCGGCCTGGCTCCACCGTTGCCTCGGCTCCGCCCGGAAATCGCTGGTCATCCTGCCGGGCTCGGACCACCTCATTGCGCTGGACCGCGACCGGCAACAGGTCATCGCCCGGACGCGAGAGTTCGTCCTGGGTCGGGATGATCTGGTCCTGGGTTCGGGGACCGAATAAGCGAAGAATCAGTGCGAATCTCATTTGTCGAGGTGATCGCTCAACCGTATGGCGGAGGGCCGTGACTCGACGCCTCGTGACTAGGCAACCCCTGGGGTATTACATGGCTTGAGCATGACGTCGTATACTCGAAGCGGGTCGGGTCGTGCGACCGGTGCATGTCGCGCACGCTTGGGATCAGATTCGTGATCCCCGATCATGAAGGCCGGCGACATCCTGGTGTCATGTTATTTGCATTGTGTGAACACGTTACGATTTTGCCCGCAGACGTCCCGAGGAGGTCTCGCGACGACGGCGGGTTCTTCACGAGGGTTCCATCATGAGTCGCCTCTTGACGGTTGCGACCGGCTTTCTGCTCGGTCTGAATGTGTGGGCGTCGAGCGCCAGGCGCAGTTCATGTACCCGGGGGGTTATGGCGGCTACGGGATGAGTCGCTGGGGGGCCAACCCCCAGGCCGGTTACATGGCCGGGCTGGGTTCTTATGCGCGAGGCGAGGGCGTCTATACGCTCGATAAGGCCAAGGCGGATGCGATCAATGCCGATACGATGGTCAAGTGGAACAAGGCCCTTCGCGCGCGGCAGCGTGCCCTCCGCGAGGACCAGCAGAAGGAAGACGCCCGCAAGGAAGTCGCGCGGGAAGCCAGGGCGGAACAGCGACAGCTCGCGGACGGGACGACGCTCAACAACCTGCTGCTCGACATCTTCGACTTCGACCCGAGCGTGACGAGGTGCGCCGCGCGAAGGCGCCGATCAGCCCGGGCGCCATCCGAGAGATCCCGTTCGAGTGGGACTCGGAAGCGATCACCACCTGCATCGATCAGATGACCGGGACGGGCTCGATGCCTCCGATCCTGATGAATCCGAAGTTCGTCAACGAGCGTGACGCCCTACGCGCGGCCGTCGAGCCCGCGCTCCGCGAGGACGCCAAGGGGCACGTCTCCGCCGAGACGCGCAAGCGAATCCATCAGGCGGTCGCCGACTTCCGGACGAAGTTCATGAACAACTCCGCCGACTATCAACCGGGCTACCAGGAAGCGCTCGACTACTTCACCACGATGGCGAGCCTGAACCGGATGCTCAGCGACCCGAGCATGAAGAAGTTCTTGGCACTGCTCGAGGAGGGCAAGGAGGGCACCGTCGGAGACCTGATCGCCTTCATGAACGCCTATAACCTCCGCTTCGGGCCCGCCAGGTCGGATCGTCAGATCGAGATCTACACCCGGCTCGTCCCGACCCTCACCGCCCTTCGCGACGAGGTGAACCGCGAGCAAGCCAGGCCCTCGACCCTGGACAGGAGCGGCGAAGGAATGAGATCGGCCGCGAAAGAGGCCCTGAAAGGCATGCCCTGGGACCAGCTCGAGGCGCATTCGCGTACTGAGTGACCGTCATGCGGAGTCGAGAGGCCCAGTCAGACAGCGAAACGGCTCGCCGGGCGGCGGGTGCAATCCCCGTCGCCTCCATTTCTTGTGTTATAAGTCGTTTGATTGCAGAGAGTTGCGTCTCCGAAGGACGCGGGTTGGTTTCCCGCCACATTGAATCTCCGGCGAGTTCGCAGTCGGCGGGGACTGCCGGAAAACCCTCCGAGCTATCAGCTTGCAGCGATCCAATTCTTCGGAACTCGGCTCGTCCTTCATCGTAGTGGGCCCAAATGACACCCTAAACGCAGCCCATGTGCAGGGCGAGCAAGTGGGTCTTGCTCAGGGGGCGAGCGACCTTACGCACGCACGTTCAGTTGTTCGGGCAAAGCGCGCTATTGGGACAAAATACTAGCGGACGGTGCCGGCCTGAGTCGAGTTGGGTTGATGGGTCCGGCTGCGTCCTCGGCGCGGACCGGAAACGGGGACGCGGCGACCGGAAACGGGGACGCGACCGGAAACGGGGACGCGGCGACCGGAAACGGGGACGCGGCTGAATGGCATTAAGACTCCCGAAACCATTTCCCTGTCTTGAGTTGCACTCAGTCTCTAGTAATTAAACTATTGAATTAGAATTCAGATTATGTAAATGTCTGGACATGCAGCCTTATATCATTGTGTTATGCATTGCTATTCACGTTTGCTTCCATGCTGCCCCTCCCCATCCCATCAAAACAGAATGGTTTTTAGTATATGTGAGTTTGTTTGGCCTATGCCGCCAAGTCCTTCTCTCGCAACCTCTTGCGCATCTCCGACCGCGACACCCTCATCAGGTCATACTGCTTCGGCCGACGCTTCTTCGCCCGCGGCTCCGACCGCCCGGGACGCCAAGGATTGACCACCAACTCGGGCATCTCCTCCCCCGCATCGGCATCGCGCAGCCACCGCAGTGCGTCGATGAAGCTCACCCGATCCGCCACCACCCCCCGGAGGCCGCCCGCCTCGCACATCGCCACCCGCACCAGGTTGTACGCCACCGCGTACATCGTCATCTCCTTGAGGACCCCATCCACTGTCATGCACTTCAACACATCCATCTTCATCGTAATCTTGAGCGACTTCAGGTTCTCCTCCACAGGCCACCTCGTCATATATAATTCCGCCAGCGAATCGGCCGGGTAGGCCGTGGCATCGAGCAGCGTCGTCACCGGCGTCACCTCGCGCGTCCGGAACCCCGGCACCTCGATCCGATACCTCAGCTCCCGCACTTCGATCGAGCCCGTCATAGACCGGTAGTCGTCCTCGCTCATCCACGCCGGGCGATCCGCCGGCTTGAAGTACTCGACGAGCTGATCCGTCATCCCCAAGGCCCGGATCTACCGGCTCCGCGGCATCCCCTTGACACCCCGACTCCGCCCCGGCTCGGCGTGCGCCCGGCCCGGGGTGAAGTTGACGATCTGCTTCTGGTGCAGGCGAAAGACGGCGTGGGCGCCCCGCGACACCAAGAGCGCCAGATGGGCGAACGAGCAGAAGCCGCGGTCGGCCACCAGGACATCGCCGGCGGTGAGCAGCGAGAGGATGGCACCGATGCCGCTCAGGTCGCTCGACCGCAGCGGCGCCGCGATGACCTCCAGGAGTAGCCCGGTACCCGAGTGGAAGAAGGCCAGGAGGTGGGCCATCGGGAAGCCACAGCCCTTGGCCTGGTCGCCCGGCTGGCCGAAGTGGGCCTGCAGTTCCGGCGCGTCGGGCATGGAGGACGACGAGCCATCGACCAGGAAGGTGCGATGGCCGCGCCAGCGGCCGATGGCCTCGGTGTCGGGGATCAGCGCGCGGGCCATGTCGCGGAGCAGGGCGCGGAAGACGGTCAGGGGGAGCCGGGAGCGGGCCTGGCAGAAGGCCGATGCGGAGAAGGCGCGGCCGGCCAGGAGCGAGACGTGGGTCAAGGCGGTGTTGCCGTGGAGGACCTGGATGAGGGACCAGTGGATGATGGCCGCCGGTGTCAGGAGGCAGGAGTCACACCAGGTGTGACCGACGGCCCGACAGGCGGCGCCGATGACGTCGTCGCCGAGCCTGGCGGCGAGGTCTTGTCTCGGCGCGTTGAGGATGGTAGAAATCCGGCGATGCATCGCGGGGCCTCCTGTGCCATGGTGGTTGTGAGAAATCCCATGGTGCACGGAGGCCCTGTTCATCTCAAGTACCGAGCAGTCCTTGGTTTAGCGGGCTTAATGCCATTCGGGACGCGGCTAGTTTCGCATTCCTCCCCGCCGCGCAGCTCCCGTTCGGCCTCGCGGATCCACAGGCATTCCTCGTCGACATTGGCGCAGGAATTCGCTGTCGTGGAACATGCCGACCGCAGACGGCGTGCCCTCTCCGCTTCCATCGCGCTTGCCGGAACCGATCGATTCGTCGATAATCCAAAGTGACGGCAAAACGATGAGCCTGGTGAGGCGGGAGTGGATTCACCTGGCTCGCAATGAACGGATTGAGAGCTCGGTCATCCATGAGTGAGGTCGCACGCTCGCTGGAAAACCGGGAACAGCAGCTTTCCGCATCGCAGCTCCGAAAGCTGCCCGTGGAGCAGCGGAACGCCATCCTCGCGGCTCAAGCAACACTCGCGGAGCCCATCTATCGCGGCGATAAGCGGTTGACG
The DNA here is from genome assembly GCA_963743925.1 of uncultured Planctomycetota bacterium. Taxonomy (GTDB): domain Bacteria; phylum Planctomycetota; class Planctomycetia; order Isosphaerales; family Isosphaeraceae; genus CAVZRC01. Next base: position 629,324 of record CAVURY010000002.1, read on the forward strand.
GATTTCGAGGCCTTCGGCGAGGACGACCTGCAGGGCGAGAGTTCCTCAACCGAGACGGGGTTAGATCTGGCAAGTTCGATTCGACCCGTCAATTGACGCTGAAATCCGCAAGCAACGGCCGGCCGTGGTGTTGAACCCGGACGGGACCGGGAAGTGACCTCTCAAGATCGTTGTTCCGATCACGGATTGGCAGCCTGCGTTTGGAAGCGTTTCGTGGTTCGTTTTCCTCCGGGCTTCGGCGGATCATGGCCTCTCGAAGGATTCGGGCGCCGACGCGTTTCAGGTCAAGTCCGTCTCGGAATCGCGTTTCGTCCGGAAAATCGGCGTCGTGACGGACGACGAGCTCGTCCGGCCTCCCAACCGCGTCTCCGTGTCAGAAAAAGTTCAATAGTCGTCTTGTCGTCCCGAATTAAGAACCCTCGCGATTTGCGAGGGTTCTTACCGATGGGCCGGGAAGCAAGGCCGGTCCCCACTCGTTACAAGTTGTACAGCTTCTTTATTGCTTCTGCGGTTTTGCATCGAAAAAGTCGTTCACCATCGGGACGATGACGGGCATGCGGTCCATCAGCGTGACGTGTGTCGTGTCGGGCAAGATGGCCAATCTCGATGCTGAACGTGGATGCATGTCGCCGAAAATCTCGCCGCCCTTGAGGCGGAACATTTCCGAGATGTGCTCGAGCCGAACGCCGTCGGCATCGCCGTGGATGAAGAACATCGGTGCCTTGGTGGCCTTGAGCTTGTCGGCGCCGAAGTCGTACGGTTTCCCAGCCATCGCAACGACGTGCTTGACGAAATTCGGGAATTCGTCTGGCGTCGGGCTCAGTTCTTTGTATCCGGTTTCGATGGGTGTGCCTTTGAATGCTTCCGCCGTGAGCTGCGGGAACGTGTCGAGCGCTCCCTTGACCCAGCCGTCCTGGCGGAACACGGCCGAAATGCTGACGACCTTGCGTACTTTTTCCGGATGGCGGATCGCACACTGCATCGCGACCCCGCCGCCCATGCTGTAACCGATGAGGTCCGCGCTCGGGATCTTGAGATAATCGAGCAGCGCAGCCACGTCGTCTGCGAGGTTTTCGGAGGATAAATCGCGTTTGATGTCGGCCGTGCGCCCGTGGCCCTGCATTTCGACGGCAATCACTTTCCGCGTCTTGGAAAGTTCGCCGATCCATCCGGTCCAGTTGTTTGGGATGGTCATGAACGCGCCGTGGAGCAACACCACCGGCTCGCCACTTCCGTGGACTTCGTAATACATTTTAAGTCCGTTGACCGGCGCGTAGCCCGTCGTTGGTGTTTGCTGCGCCGATACGACAGCGGACACGAACATTGCCGGGAGAAAAGCGATCGTCTTCATGTTTGACTCCTGGACACTTGGATGGGCGACTGTCTTCTCAAGTCAGTCGATTGGCGCCCCTCGCGATCGACGGCTGACCCAGATTTTTCGCTCGCGCGCGTCAGGAAACTGCCCTTCAATTTTACCTCCATGCTTTCGGCCAGCCGCCCCTGGCGTCGATTTCCCCGGGAAACCTGGATAGCCTGAACGGATAATCCATCCGACGGCCGCGTGGGCGCGAACGTCTGGGAACGCCGCATTGCCGTCGATCTTTCGTTTCTCGACGAGGCGCCGCACATGATCAAGCCGGACGAACTCGGATCCGAGCGCGCGTATGGGTCCTGGGCCAGTCGCGGGTGCGATGTTTGGGATGCGATCTGCGCCTGCATTGCCGGCGACGTCGCCGCACTTGGCCGCGTACTCGAGCGCGATCCCAACGTCGCCCTCTATAACCAGCCGGTCCACTTCGCGGTGCGCGAAGGGCATCTTGAAGCGGTGCGCCGGCTGCTCGACGCCGGCGCGGACCCGGACGCGGAGTTTAATGGCGACGCGCCATCAACCGTCGCCAGGGATCGGGGTCACGAGCAAGTCGCTCGCTTGCTGGAAGAAGCACGCTCGGGCAGAACCCGACCGGCCGACGCCGATCACGCGATCCACATCGCGGCGGCCGCCGGAGACCTTGTCCGGGTGCGGGCGCTCCTCGACGCGGATCCGCGGCTCATTCATCTGAGCGATCGGTCGGGGGGCACGCCGCTGCACCGCGCAGTCGTAGCGTCGGAGCGTGAGGTGATTGCCCTCCTGCTCGATCGAGGTGCTGATATCCATGCCCTGCACGGCAACGGCCCTCGTTCGGAGCGAGGGTATGCCCCCGTCGACTTTCAGGCCGTCGACCTGGCCCTCTGGAACGACCCATTCTGGGATGTTCGCGGAGATATCGGTACCGCTCGCCTCTTACTCTCGCGAGGGGCCGCCCACGATCTCGTGATCGCGGCCGCTCTCGGCGACCTCGAGCGCGTGCAGGTGTGCCTGGACGAGGATCCGGCGCGAATCTCCGAGGCACGGCCGTCCGGCAAGCACGCGCTCTCGTCCGCCGTGGAGTTCGGGCACCATGACATCGTCAGCCTGCTGCTCGACCGCGGCGCCGATCCGAACTGGCCCGACGGGGCGAACGCGCCCCGCGGACTGGCGCTGCACGCCGCGGCGAGCGCCGGCGACCGGCCGATCGTCGAGCGGCTCCTCGCCGCCGGCGCCGATCCCAATAGCCATCTTGATTCGGCGGGCACTGCGACCTACGTCGCTCGGACGCCAGAACTCCGTGCGCTCTTGTTCGCGAGCGGCGGAACACTCGACCCGTACGAGCTGGTCTGGCGGGGTGAAGACGACGAGGCGGTGCGCCGCGTGGCGGCCGACCCCGGCTCGGCGAATGCCGGCTGCGGCGGAGTGCTCGCGGCCGCTTCCACACTCGGCAAACGCGACCTGTTGGTCCGGCTACTGGACGCAGGTGCGCGGGTGCCGCCGGTGGTCAACGACTGCCGCTCGTACCTGTTCAGCGAACCCGAAATGCTGCGGCTGCTGCTGGCCGCCGGCATGGATCCCGACCTGCCGAACTGGCTGCGCACGACGCCGCTGCACGACCTATGCTCTCGCAGCAGCCGCGGCCAGCCGCGGCCGCATCGCGTCGAATGCGCGAACGTGCTGCTCGACGCCGGTGCGACGATCTCGGCAAAGGATGAGGATTACCGTTCGACCCCGCTCGCGTGGGCCGCGCGCCACAACCTCCCCGACATGGTTGACCTGCTGCTCGCCCGCGGCGCGACCACCAACCTGGCGGATGACGAACCCTGGGCCACGCCCCTGGCCTGGGCGACCAGGCGCGGACACGACCGCATCGCCGAGATCCTCCGCACCGCGGGTGCGTTGGCGTGATGGACTCGGCAGAAGGATGCTCGTGCGTCGGTCGCCTGCACTGTTCCAACGACCCGAGAGAACCGCGGGGCGGCCCCGATCATCGACCAGAGGAGAAAAAGTCGGTTCAGCTTCTGCTATGTTCGCGACGGCCGCTGAACGACAGTCGTGGTCGCCGATACCGTCTGCGTATTCCCGACCCCGATCCCGATGCCGACCGAGAACTTTCCTGGGGTCGAGTTCCCATTGATCGGGTTGCCTTCCACGTCGGTGAGACCGAGGGGGACGTCCGACGGGTGTCCTGGCCGTGGCGACTTCTTCGACCCGGCCCCCTGGGTCACGGTGATTTGGCCCGCGTAGGTCAGCCTTCGCTCGGGGATGAGCGTCACCGAGTTCGTCGCGGGATCGTACACGGCGGCCCGGAGCGGCACCAACGCCCTGGAAGTGGAATAATGCGCCGGAATACCGAGGAGCCAACCGACGCCATCCGGACCGAGATAACCGCCGGTAGACCGCTTCGAATGCACCGCATAGTTATTCACGTTGGAGGCCGCGGCCGGGTCCATCGGCTTGCTGAACGTGAGCACGATGCCCTGGGGGGTGCCTTGTTCGGTGGTGATGGTTGGCGGTGTAGACGCATCCGGCGCCAGGATGCGGAGCACCAGGGGGCCACTACTCGTGATGGGTGTCGGCGGATTGACGGGTGTGGCCGTCAAGGTGACATCCACCTCGCCCGGGTTGGGTGCGCCGGCGAGAATCGGCACGCTCAGGGTGGCTTGATGCCGGTTTGCGGGGAACGTGACCATCTGGTCCACCGCCCCTACGTTCACACCCACTGCTGGCGAAGACGGGTCGGTCTTGACCTCCACCTGCAACGGCCCGATATAGCCGAGGTCCGACAGCGTCACGGTCGCCGTGCCGGCTTGCTGGATAACGACCTGGGTCACCTGCGACGTGCCCGGAGTCGGTGTGCCGACGAATCCCAGGGATGGGCTTATTGGAACCGCCACGGCCGCCAGGAGCAGACGCCCCTCGAGCTCCAGGGCCTCGACGCAGACACCACGGGGGGGGCGCGACTTCATTGGCATGCCCTCGCGAGGATCGGGAGAACCGCGCCACCACGGACCGTGGGGTGTCGGCTTCGACATTGATCGACCGGGGACGGGTCGAACTTGCGGGTTAGCCTGTTTTTTCGGCGCGTGACGATTTCGGAGACCGCCGCGTGGTTGGCGCCGATGCAAGCCCGTGTGCCTGAACCGCACCGGAACATAAAAAGGGACGGGGAACTTGGGGATTCCGGGGATGTCATTCTCAACATCAATTGTCGATCAAGGTGTGCCTCCAGGTTTCTGGTTTGCCTGCCAGGGACAACCGGATTGACCCCAAACGCATCGAAAAGGAACGCCCCCATTTCGCCAGGCGGCTTCGCGAGCGAGTCCGTGCCGGTCGAGCTCCCGAGAGACGACACTGACCTCATCTCTCCAGCAGCTCCTTCAAGGCCTCATGCGGGTCCTCGGTCAGCAGATGCTCAGGAATGACTACGATCCTTGCATTTGCGTGGAACTCGCTCGGTGGGGTCCCGGCGAGCGTCTGTAGAAAAGCCCGATTGATCCTGAACTGATAATCGAACTGTCCGGGTCGAGTAATCACCGGCATATCGATGATACCGGCCCGCTTCATGTGGGAGCGGCCTAGCGTCACCATCCAGCAGTCGCGCAAACCCGCCTCTTCGATCAGCCGGGCGAGGTCATCATTCGTTTCGATGCCGGCGACTTCGCGGCTCTTTGTGAAGTCGATCAGCGCCTTCGGAGCGTAAATGGCCAGGAGCTCCTGATGGAGAATCTCGTCGGGGGCCGCTTCCTCGGCTTCGACGATTCCAGCCGCAGCGGCCCCCAGTTTCTGACCTACGGGGCTGGCGAATCGCGCGAAGCCGATCAGACAGATAGCCCCGAAGAGCGCGACAACGGGTAACGATGCTCGGGCGACCAGTTTTTGCATAATATGGTACTCAGAAAGCGAGGGATTCGACGGTCACTCTCGTCAGGAGTCTCATCGGGTCAATCGCCGTTCGCCTTTCCGAGGATGACGAATCACCTCGGCACGCCCGGGGCATGACGATCGGGATCGGCTTCAGTGATAAGACGATTTCGCCGCGCCGGCCTTGCGCTGGCGGAAAAAGAAAAGCCGCTCTCGCGATGAAGCGGAAGCGGCTCGTCGCTCAATCGGCTTAATGATTGAGGGGTCGATATGTCGGAGGGGACCGAAAAGGCTCGGGTACCGAAATCGGAATCAGGTACCGGCCGTGTTCAACGTCCTCGACCGATTCGATGCGGCTCGGATCATCGAGAGATCGCGCAGCAGACTCGAATCAGGAGATCGATTGGAGCGTCAGGACGAAGATCATGGTCGAATTCGCCGGGATGGACCCGTTGGCCGCGGAGCCATAACCTTCGGAGGGCGGGATCATCACGATCCGCGTCTCTCCCACCTTCATGCCGGCCGTCGCGATGTCGAATCCGGGGATGACCTGCCCTGCCCCGACCGTGAAGCTGAACGGCGCCCCGCCGTGATTGAGCGAGTCATCGAAGATCTGGCCGGTGCTCGCGAGGTATCCCGTGTAGAGCATGTTGGCGGTCTGCCCGTCCTGGATCCCCGGGCCCGAGCCTTGCTCGATGGTCTCGACCTCCACGCCGTTGGAGAGCATGGTGTATGCGGGCTCGCTCACGGTGAAGGCGGCCTTGCCCGTGCTGCTCTTGAAGGAAGTGCCGCTGGGGACGAACTCGGCGCTGACGGCGTGCTTCCCGAAGAAGTACGCACCGCCCCCGGGCTGGGCGCCCAGGGCAACTGTGGCCTCGCTGTACGCGTACCGGCCGCTCGACGTCGTCGGCGACAGCGTGAGCGTCTGGATCACCGTGCCGTGATCGATGATGTTCACGGTCCCCGCCGGCGAACCCGCCGCGGCGGGGGCCCGCACCGTCGCGGTGAATGTGATCGGTTGACCCAGCGTCCCGGCAGCGGCTGTCAGTTTCGTCGTCGTCGCCGCATGGTGAACGGCGCGCGCGGCGACCTCCGCGGCACTTCGAGCGAGCCCGCCGGCACTGCCGATCGCCGAAAGGACAACCCGGCTTTCCATGGTTTCCATGGCGAGGGAAACGGCCGTCGTGGGACGCGATCGTCTCTTGTTCATGCGATGGTCCTGCGGAACAGACGGGAAATGAGTCGATGACTCGGAATCTGCGTGACGTGTATGTGAACGTCTGGCTGATCGCGCAACCTCACCGGCGGTTCGCCCGCGTTGCAGAGATCTCCATCTCCGCGCCGGTCACGAAACCGCCGGTGTTCGTCCGCTTCCAGATGTGGCGAAGGGTCCGCGGCCCGTCAGTATACAGTCCGCCCGTCGCAGGAAAACTGGAGTTTTTTCAAACCCGCAACCGCGTTGGCAAGGAGGGAAAATCGGGCGAAGCGAGGCCCGAAAGATCGCGATTCGGATTCGCCGACTTGCGGGACGAGGCGAACATCCCGGTCAGAATCCGAGATCACTTCGCCTCGAACACGCGGAGGATAGATACAGATTGTCCAGGTCTCGTCGTTAGGGAGGGAGATACGGGAAGTCTCCCGCGGAGGTCCCAGGCTTTTTTCGAGGGCCCCACGATAGGCGGCCAGTCGATCTTCCGAGAAGAAACGATTATCGCCGTGCCTCTGGATGATCAGCCAGACTCGCCCGTCCGAGAAGGGGAGGATGGTTTGGGGATCGGGCTCCCACCGGACCGGGACGGGTGCATAGCTCAACAGGTAGAAGCGCACCACCGCCACCCGCTGAAGCCATCGCGTGATCATCAAGTCGGCGATCATCGGCGGCGGTGTCACGCTGTTGAAGACGATCCACCGGTCGCCGGCGCGCGTGCCGTCGGCGATCCGCCGAGCGAGGCGGCGATGGTCTTGGTTGTCGCTGCTCTGATAGGGTTTGACCACATCGATGATCATGCCGGCGAGCGGCAGGATCGCCAGCACCGCCGCCACGACGATCGGGCCGCGCCGGATCCGGTGGCGGGATCGTAACGCGGCGACCACGCCCTCGCCCGCGAGCAGGCATAAGGCGGGGGCCATGTAGAGCATGACCCGGGTGCTCGTTCCGTAGGGATAGCGATGAAAGGCCGCCGCGATTAATGCCACCGGCAACGGAGCCAGCAGCAGGAACAAAAGGGGCCGACGCGCCCGACGTCGTCCCATCCGGATGCAGCCCATCACGACCAGGATTGCCGTCAACGTGCTGCCGAAGTCGTGCCCCCCGTGCGGATAGGCCAGCATCTGGCCGGTGTGGATGTCGAGCAGCCACCAAGGGATCCGCCAGGGCTCCGATAACGGCGGGAAGGCATTCCTCCAGGTCGAAAGGTTCGGGAGGAATGCCGCCGCGCGGGCCTGGGGGCCGGCGAATGCGATAAACATCGCGCCCCAGCTCAACAGCGTCGAGAGGCCAAACACCATCCAGACGGTCACGATTCGATTCGATCGCTCGCGGATGACCCTCGCCCCCAGCAACATCGCGACGCCGGCCACCGGAAAGACCGCCGTATAGGAGCACCAGACACCGAGGGTTGCGAACACGATCAACGCCGTCCAGCATCGGTACGACCGCAGATCACGCCAGACCGACCATCCCAGCGACGTCATCGCGAGCGAGATCAGCAAATCGGTGGAATACGGCTTCACTTCAACGGCATGCCGTACGGGATAGAACGATGCGGCCAGCACGGCCGTCGCCACCAGAGTGGTGCGTCGCGTGGAGATCCCGCGGCAGAAGCGCCAGAATCCGATCAGCGAGGCGACCCCGGCCAGGTAAGGTATCAACCGAAGCGCCCGCTCACCGGAGCCGAGGGCATGAACGACCAACGATTCGACCCACAGGAAGCCTGGCGGTACGACCTGGAAGAATTCCGGCGGCTCCGACAAACCCGCCAGGTCGCGTGTGAGGAAGTTCACGGCCACATAGGCCTCATCCCCCCAGAGGGGAAAGGCCATGGCGTAACGGACGCTCCGCCACAGAAGCCCCAGCACAACCATGATGAGGGTAGCTCCCCCGATCGTCGGCCAGCTCAATCCCGTCGTCATGGGACGGATGCCCAGTCGCATCACTTTCGTCGGGCGGTGGGCCGATGCCACGTCGTCCGACGGCTCCACCGCGATGAGGTCGCGAACACGCGGTCTCTTCCGATCGAGTCCATCGACCCGGATGCCATCCATGACTGCATTTTTCATCAATCCACATCCCTGCATAGGCTTCGGCGAACACTCGGGCCGATTCTTGCGCAACTCATTTCGCGGGAACCATTTCCGCACATCAAGGATTCGAAAGGCGATAGGAGTTGGTCGAGCCGGGTCGCGCGAATTCGCGACGAGGAGGCAGACGGCCTCACGGCAGGCTCATCGCGCGAGAGCATTTCCGGCGCGCGCGATTTCTTGGAAATCCGAAGCCCAGTCGCTCAACGGTATGATCCCACCGCGAGAAGGCTCGTTCGAGCTCGCCGAAGTCCCGGAAATCTTGGTGAACCTCGGCGATCGGGCACGGCCTGATGCCAGGGATCGGGAAGTCCAGGTCAACGCTCCGTCTCGAACCGGCAGGGGGGCAACCGGAGTCGATCCGAGCAAAGCGGGAAGAGACAAAAAATCGCCAAAATCCTTGCGAAACAAAGACTTATCGATGCCGTACGACGAACCGACGCATCGTGCCGGAAGTCGGCTTCAGGAAGGAGTCGCACCGATTGCAGTTCTTGGTCTTGATCCAGACCGGCCACTCAGGGTCTTTTATCAGGGCCTATCCTCTCGATCCGCAAGCGATTATCGTCGATGATAGGGTCGTGCGCGTACGACCGGAGAACGGGTCCAGGGACGACCAGGGGGTGCGACCACTGTCGGCGCACCAGACCAGGCGATGCGAGCACCATGCGTCGGCCCTGATGAGCGATGCAGGCCCAGCCGGAGTCGCACCCTCCGGAATGTCGGGTCCGATTCCTCGTCCTAGCGGGTTTGGAGTCAACCCGAGCGGACGCCGCCCGGCCAGCTGAGAGGCTCCACGATACCACGGACGAACGCATCGATAACGCCAAGGATGGCTCTCGTAAATGCGAGTCGTCATCCGAGGTGAGTTCCCCATCCATCCGTTCCGTCCGTCTCTCGAGGAGCCCGACCGTGTTGAAAAGAGTGGCCATCTGCAGCCTGCTCATGCTGGGCCTGGCATCGGGCCTGGGATACCTGGCTTTCGCCAGTCCCCTCGATGCAACTGCCCTGCCCCCGACCGATCCCCCGCGGGCGGAGCTCGACCGCAGGGTGCTGCCGATCCCCGAGCCCGACTACCCGCACTCCACGGTGCTGGATGCGCGGAACGCCAAGGCTCCTCCTCGCTTCGACGTCAAGGCACCGGCCGGAGCCCCGAACGTCCTGATCGTGCTGATCGATGACATGGGATTCGGCATGTCGAGCGCGTTCGGCGGCCCGATCCACATGCCCACCGTCAATCGGCTGGCCAGGCAGGGCCTGCGCTACAACAACTTCCACACGACGGCCCTCTGCTCGCCGACCCGCACCGCCCTGCTCTCGGGTCGCAATCACCACATGAACAACATGGGCGGCATCACCGAGATCGCGACCGGGTTCCCCGGCAACACGGGGCAGCGACCGAACAATGTCGCCCCGCTCGCCGAGATGCTCAGGCTGAACGGTTACAGCACCGCGCAATTCGGCAAGGCCCACGAGACGGCCGCCTGGGAGCTGAGCCCCTCCGGCCCGACCGACCGCTGGCCGACGCGATCGGGCTTCGACAAGTTCTACGGATTCCTCGGCGGAGAGACCAACCAGTGGTCTCCGCTCCTGTATGAGGACATGACCCAGATCGAGGTCCCCAAGGATTCCAAGTACCACTTCATGACCGACATGACCAACCAGTCGATCAAGTGGCTCCAATCCCAGAAATCCCTGACGCCGGACAAGCCGTTCTTCATGTACTTCGCCCCGGGTGCGACGCACGCCCCGCACCACGTCCCGAAGGACTGGATCGCCAGGTATCGGGGCAAGTTCGACGGCGGATGGGACAGGATGCGCGAGGAGACCCTGGCCCGTCAGGTCGCGCTCGGAGTCGTGCCGGCCGGGACGAAACTGGCACCCAGGCCGGAGGCCATCAAGGACTGGGACGCACTCTCGGCCGATGAGAAGAAGCTCTTCGCCCGGCAGATGGAGATCTACGCCGCATACGGCGAATATGCCGACACCGAGATCGGACGGCTGATCGATTCCATCCAAGACATGGGCCAGCTCGACAATACGCTGGTCTTCTACCTCGTCGGCGACAACGGCACCAGCGCCGAGGGCGGCTTCAACGGCATGTTCAACGAGATGACCTATTTCAACGGCGTGGTCGAGACGGTCCCGGACATCCTGAAGCACTACGACGAGCTCGGCGGTCCGTCGACGTTCAACCACATGTCCGCGGGCTGGGCGGTCGCCGGAGACTCGCCGTTCACCTGGACGAAGCAGATCGCCTCGAGTTACGGCGGCACGCGCAACGGCATGGTCGTCCACTGGCCGCGACGAATCAAGGCGAAGGACGAAGTGCGGTCCCAGTGGCATCACGTCATCGACATAGCCCCGACGATCCTGGAGGCCGCCGGACTGCCCGAGCCGAAGAGCGTCAACGGCACGGTCCAGGCGCCGATCGAAGGCGTCAGCCTGGCCTATACCTTCGCCGATCCCAAGGCGGAGAGCCGGCACAAGACCCAGTATTTCGAGATCGCCGGCAATCGTGCGATCTACTCCGACGGCTGGCTCGCCGGCACGGTCCACAGGGCCCCCTGGGAGGCCAAACCGCGTGCCAGGCTGACCGAGGACCGTTGGGAACTGTACGACACCCAGTCCGACTTCAGCCTCGTGAACGACCTCGCCGCGAAGGATCCCGAGAAGTTGAGGCAGATGCAGGCCCTGTTCCTGGAGGAAGCGACGAAGTACCGGGTATTGCCGATCGATGACCGCACGATCGAGCGGTTCGACTCCGCGAGGGCCGGCCGGCCCGACTTGATGGAGGGCCGCACGGCGCTCACCGTCTATCCGGGGATGAAGGTCTCGGAAAACACCTTCGTCAATGTGAAGAACCGCTCGGTCACTCTCACCGCGGACGTCGAGGTCCCGCAGGGCGGGGCCAGCGGCGTGCTCATCTGCCAGGGCGGTCGGTTCGGCGGTTGGAGCCTGTACCTCAAGGATGGCAAACCGGCCTATCACTACAATTTCCTCGGCCTGGAGCAGTTCACGATCAAGGCCACCGAGCCGCTCCCCGCCGGAAAGTCGACCGTCCGCCTGGGGTTCGCCTATGACGGCGGCGGTCTGGGCAAGGGTGGCACAGCCATGATCCACGTGGACGGCAAGAAGGTCGCCGAAGGCCGGGTCGAGAGGACGGAGCCGAACACGTTCTCGCTGGACGACACGGCCGACGTCGGAGTAGATGGCGGCACGCCCGTGACGCCCGACTACGATGACCGCGACAATGCATTCACCGGGAAGCTCCGCAAGGTGGTCGTCGACGTCGCTCCGGCGAGGCTGACGAGCGACGAGCGGAAGAGTCTCGAGCTGGTCGAGACGCGGCGGCGATTCGCCGAGTGAGACCGGGTACGAAGGGAATCACCCCCCAGGTCTCGCGAGTAGACCTGGCGATTCTTGAACGCAATCATGATGAAACGGGAAGGACGGTTCGCGGCGGTCGGATCGCGTGGATCCGCCCCCGGCCGGTCCCCCTTTCCGAAGAACGAGACGCACAGCCATGAGAACGAAACTGTCGATGATCGGAGTCACCTTGCTGGCAGGCGCCGGGCTCGCCCTGGCGGCCGCGGCCGCTACTCAAGCGACCCAGGCCCCTCCCGCCGCGACGAAGGCGGCACCCGCCGCACCCGCCGCACCGGCGAACCCGCAAGAGGCGGCCTTACGCGCGGTCCACCTCGCGTTCGAGAAGGCGTATAACGCCGCCGACGCGAAGGCCCTCTCCGAACTGTTCGCCGAGGACGCGGCGGTGATCGATTCCTCGGGCGAAGCCACGCGGGGGCGGGCGGAGATCGCCGCGATGTACGCCGCGTCGTTCAAGGACGTGAAAGGGCTGAAGCTCGAGTCGACCGTCGAGAACGCTCGGTTCATCACGCCGGACGTCGCTCAGGTCGAAGGCCAGACCGTGCTCTCCGGCGGCGGTGCCGATGATGCCACCCAGGCCGGAAGGTTCTCCGCCCTGCTGGTCCGTCGCGACGGCCGATGGCAGCTCGCCGAGATTCGCGACTACGCGGCCCCGGCCGAGGACGTCACCGCATACGACCATCTCAAGGAGCTGGAATGGATGGTCGGCGACTGGGTCGACGAGGGCGGGAACGCCAAGATCCGCTCCAGCATCCGCTGGGCGGTCAATGAGAGCTTCCTGATCCGGACCTACAGCGTCGAGATCGATGGAGAGCCTTCGATGGACGGCACCATGTTCATCGGCTGGGATCCCCAGACGGGCCAGATCAAGTCGTGGGTGTTCGACTCGGCAGGGGGCCACGGGGAGGGCCTCTGGACCCGCGTCGCGGAGAACCGCTGGGTGGTCAAGTCGCACGGAGTGACCCTCGATGGCCGGCCCAATTCGGCCACGCTGATCCACACGCTCGTCAACAAGGACTCGGCGAAGACCAACTCGATCGACCGGATCATCGGCGGCGAGATCGCGCCCGACATCCTCGATGTCTTGATGGTCCGCCAGGCGCCCGATGCAGGCCCGGCCACGGCCCCGGCAGCGACCCCCGCCAAACCGGCCGGCGCGCCCGGGACCCCAAAATGATGTGTCGTCGACGTGACCCCGCACCGCCTCAAATCACACCATGCGACGAGCACGGCTCGCGAGGATATCCATGTCTCTTCATCGCCTGACCCTCACAGCGGCGGTGATCATCACCGCCCTCGGAACATCGGCCCTGGCCCAACGCGGAGGCGCACGCGGAGGCGGCGGCGGCCGCGGCGGCGGCGGCGGGATGGCCCGGCCGTCGAGGCCTGCCAGCGTGAACCGCCCCGCCATGGGCGGCGGCGGGACGGCCCGTCCCGGTGGTGGCGGCGGGATGGCCCGTCCGGCAAATCCCGGCATGAACCGGCCCAATCCCGGCGCGAACCGGCCCAACCCAGGGAATGTGAGCCGGCCCAATCCCGGAGCCGGCGCGAACCGGCCCAATCCCGGCAACATCAATCGGCCCAACCCCGGAGCCGGCGCGAACCGTCCCGGTACCTTGCCAGGCTCTGCTGGAAACAACCGACCGGGGATGGGCGGCGGCAACCGACCGACCACGCTCCCGGGCTCCGTGCCCGGTCTGGCCGGCGGCAACCGGCCCGGGGGTGGGGGCGGAAATCGGCCGGGCTTCCCCGGCGGCGGAAACCGACCGAGTACGCTCCCTGCACCGTTGCCCGGTCTGGCCGGCGGCGGAAATCGACCCGGGGGCGGCGGCGGTGGTAACCGGCCCGGTCTCCCGGGCGGGGGCGGCGGTTTCCCGGGCGGGGGCGGCGGTTTCCCGGGCGGCGGTGGTAATCGACCCGGTCTCCCGGGCGGCGGTGGGGGACGCCCTCCGATCGCCGGCGGTGGTAACAGGCCAGGATTCCCCGGCGGCGGCGGGACTTTCCCGGGCGGCGGTGGTAACAGGCCAGGATTCCCCGGCGGCGGCGAACGTCCTCCGATCGCCGGCGGTGGTAACAGGCCCGGGTTCCCGGGCGGCGGAAACCGACCGGGCTTCCCCGGCGGTGGTAACCGACCGGGAGGCGGCAGCGGCGACCGTTTTCCGATCGCGGGCGGCGGCAACCGGCCAGGATTCCCCGGCGCCGGTAATCGGCCGGGGGACGGGGGCAACGGGGGACGGTGGCCCGGGATGGGCAATCGCCCCGGCAACAACCGCCCAGGCATTGGCGGAGGCAACGGCATCGGTAACATCGGGTCCGGCAACGTCGGCTCCGGCAACAACATCGGCTCCGGCAACACCAACATCAACCGCCCGAACTTCGGCGGCAACACCATCAATAACATCTCGAACATCTCCGGCGGCAACAGCTTCACCAACATCTCAGGCGGCAACAACTTCTCTCGCGGAGGTAACAACAATGTCTTCGTGAACGGGGGAGGCGGCAACTGGGGCGGAGGGAACTGGGGCTTGGGCGGCGGCGGTGGATGGGGCGGCGGAGGTTGGGGTGGCGGTTACGGAGGCGGTGGATGGGGCGGCGGCTACGGCGGCGGCTGGGGCAGGCCCGGCTACGGCGGTGGCGGCTGGGCCAGGCCGTATTACGGCAATTGGTATCGAGGCGGCTGGGGCGGGAGCGGTTTCTGGACCGGATACGGCCTGGGCGCCGTGACCACGTTCGGGCTCGGCGCACTCGGCAGCGTCTTGAGTTACCCCGGTTACTCGTACTCCTCCATGATCGGCTACCCCGTCGCATCCTACGGCCTCTACGACTACTTCCCAACCTGGGGGGTGAGCAATTACGCGAGCTGGGGCCTCGGCACGATGGCGAGTAGCGCCCTCTACAGTAATTACACCAACCCTTACTATACTCAGGTCGTGGGCGCTCAGCCGGCGCAAACGACGGTCGTCTACGACTACTCACAGCCGATCAACGTCGCGGCGACCCCGCCCGACGCGGCCATCGCCAACTCCACCGAGCAGGTCTTCTCCGCGGCACGCGACGCCTTCAAGGCCGGCGATTACGCCCGGGCCCTCGCCCAGGCCGATCAGGTGATCCAGCAGACTCCGAACGTCCCGGTCGTCCACGAATTCCGCGGGTTGGTCCTGTTCGCCCTGGGACGATACGACGAGGCGGCATCGACCATCTACGCGGTCCTCTCGGCCGAGCCGGGCTGGAACTGGTCGACGCTGGTCGGGCTCTATCCCGACGTCGACACCTACACCAACCAGCTACGCGCGCTGGAAGCCAACGCCCGGTCGAATCCGAGCTCGGCGACGGTGGCGTTCCTGCTGGCCTACCACTACATGGTGCAAGGCCACACGCCGGAGGCCGCGGCCCAGTTCGAGCGGGTCGTGCAGCTCCTGCCCAAGGATCAACTCTCGGCATCGTTCGCCAAGGTGCTGAAGCAAGCGACGGAGCCGCAACCGGAACCGACTCCGGCCGCTCCGGCGACGACACCAACCGCGGTCGCGGCGGCTCAGCCCCCCGCGCAGCCGGCAGCGACCCCGCCTCAAGCGGGAGCGCCACCCGCAGCAACCGGCCAGGCCCAGTCGCCAGACCAGGTCCAGGCAAGCGCCGAGGCTCCGCCCGAGGAGCAGCCGCCGCCGCCACCCCCGCCGCCGCCGGCCGCCCTGACCGGCAACTGGAAGGCCAGGCCCTCGGCCGACGTGGCGATCGACCTGACCCTGAAGGAAGACGGTGCCTTCAGTTGGGTCGTCGATAACAAGGGACAGAAGCAGACCCTCGAAGGGACCGCCGGCTTCAAGGACGGCACCCTCGCCTTGCTCCAGGCCGACGGACCGCCGCTGGTCGGCAAGGTCACGCAAGCGGATGCGAACTCCTTCGAGTTCCGACCCCCCAACGCACCCGCCAGCGTCCCGGGTCTGAAGTTCACCCGCTGAGCAAGCGGGAGCCCGCAAACGATCGGGACGACACGGAGCCCACGACCCCTCCACGGAGAAGCATGGGCTCCCGCTTTTTCCAGGGTCGGATCCTGGCTACGTGGCCGGAGGTCTTCCCCCTCGCCCCGCGGCAGCGGGGAGAGGGTGCCCGAAGGGCGGGTGAGGGGCCTTCGACCGGCGGAACGTCAAACCGAACCACAGTAGAGCCGATATACCCGAATGTCGGGTGAGAGGTTGTGAAGAAATCAATACCCCCAATCTTCCTGATTTCATCCTGTTGATCCTGTCAATCCTGTCGGAATTGATTCCAATCCGGAGAGATCGGATGGACAGGATCAACAGGTTGAAATGCATTTGCGAATTCGGAATTCCGAATCTTCGATCCGATTCTTTCACGGACCCTGAGACTTCGAATTCAAATCGCTGAAAGTTCAGCCGCGCTCGCCCTCGGGCGGGGGCTGAAGATCCTTGATGGCCTCGCGAATCTGGTGGATGAGGTCGCCGCGGCGAAGGTTGGGAAGGACCTCGTTGAGCACTTTCTCGGCCCCGGTTCGATCGTCCCGGTCTTCCTTCAGCACCTCCGCCAGGAGTGTAGCCGCCCGGAATCGGCCATACTCGCCTTTCTCCCTGGCGAGGGACTCCCGCAGCAGCAACTCCGCCCGATCGGGATGCTCCTCCTCGCGGAGGACTTCCACCAGGCGATCGCGCACCGCCAATCGCGCCATCAATGGGAGCGACGCATCGTTCGCCAGTCCTTCCAGGATGTCGCGAAAGGCGCCCTCACCGACGGCGGTCTCTTCCAACTGGTTCACCAGCTCGGAGATGTCCTCCTCGGAATCGCCGGCCGACTGCTTCAGGGCGGCGACCAGCAGACCACGGGCCCGCTCGCCTTGTTTCTCGCGGGAGAGCATCGAGGCCGCACGCAGGATCATGTCCAGGCGTCCCCCGCGATCCAGATCCGGAAAATCCCCATCGAGCGAATCGAGCGATGCGAACGCCCGGTCCGCTCGACCCAGGCGCAGCTCGCGCTGGGCGTTGAGGACTCGCCGCCATCCCGCTTCGACCGCCTCGTCCGCGCCGAACCAACGGTCCATCCAGCGGTCGGCCTCGTCGTAGCGACCCAGCGCGTTCAAGCAGTATGCCCCCGCGTATCGTGCCTCGGTGATGCCGGCGAAATCGGCCGCCTCGCGGGTCACGCGCTCGCAGTACGGCAGGCACGCCGCATAATCTTTCTTGGAATGGAAGAGCACCTCGATGATCTGGACGGCCGCCTCGGTCCTCCAGACCGAATCGGGGTGTTTCTCGAGGAGGCGTTTACAGACGGCCAGCGCCCGGGTGTTGTCGTCCAGGCCCCGGTAAGCGTGACCGAGCTGGAGCAAGGCGTCATCGGCCCACTTATCCTGCTCCAGGTCCCCCTCGAACGGCTCCAACTCGCGGACAGCCTCGTCGTACTGCTCGGACTTGACCAGCGAATAGCCGATCCAGAATCGTGCTTCGTGGGCGCGGGGGTCATCGGCGTACGCGCGGATGAACGTGCGGAACCGGCCGATCGCCTGTTCCCACTCCTCATGGGTGGAGAGCGCCTTGGCCTCGGCAAAAAGCTCATCCGCGGAGGGCGGTTTGCCGCCTTTGACATCGTCGGCGAACGACGTGGCCGCCAGGGTGAATACCATGACCAGTGATGGAATCTTCCACTTCATTGCGGGTCTCTCCTCGATCGGTCGCGCCCGATCTCGAAACGCGTCCGGTGCTCTCAGGTGCCCGGCGTCGTCGCGCGGGGACGTCGCGCGTGTCGCTCGAGACGGCTGCGGCCGCCGGGCGCGGACGGATGAAGCAAGGCAAGAGGTTCCAGCTCCCCGGCCAGCCCGGGGGCGGAGTTGGCCAGATCCAGTGCGAGGATTTCGACAGCGGCCAGCCGTTTCCCCGATCGGGTCCTGGACTGGAGCATCGCATTCGCCGCCGTCTCCGGACGCCGCACGTCCTCGTTCGCCCAGGTGTAGAGGTTGACCTCCGGGATCGCGACGGGACGGTTGGGCGGAGACAGGACCGGGGCACCGGTGACGATCACCGTGGGGTTCGGAGCCGCACCCGGCGTGACAGGGGCCGGCTGGATTGGCCAGATGAGCTCCGTCGCGACACCCGCCATCAGGGCGGCCGCCGCGACGGCCCCGAGGCTTAGGATGAGCGATCGGGACGACTGAGATCGGACGGGCCGCCTCGTCGATGGTCGGCCGGCGGCGAATTCATGACGACGGGCCAGGCTACGAAGGCAGCCCAGTTGGTCCAGGTAACCGCGCGCCTCGGCGCTCCCGGACAGGAGCCTCGCGACCTCAGCATGTCGCTCGGGGGAGAGCTCGCCGTCAAAATACCGTTCCAGCTCGAGGCGAAACTCGACCTTCATGGGACTAATTCCTCGATCCGTTCGCTGAGGTCTTCGAGCAGGCGGGCTCGGGCTCGATGCAGGCGGCTCATGACCGTCCCGACGGGGCAACCCAGCGCTTCGGCGACCTCCTGATAGCTCAAACCCTCGGCTTCATGGAGCAGGAATACGGACCGCTGATCGGGCGAGAGGCGGGCCAGGGCCTGCTCGTAAGCCTCCATGACGGCCGCATCGCGGGCGCCGGTTCGCGAGCCGAGCGTCGACTCCGCATCGCGGCAGAGAGTCACGGTCGTGCGTCTCGACCGCGCCCAGTTCCGCGAGACATTGACGGCGATCCGCGTGATCCAGGTGGTCAGGCTACTCTCGCCGCGGAACCGACCGAACCCGCGCCAGGCGCGGAGGTAAGTCTCCTGGACGAGGTCATCGATGTCAGCGCCCCTCCCACCGATCCGGCCGAGGAGTCGCCGCAGGCCCGGCTCGGATCGCTCGACCATCTCCGCGAAGCCATCGGGGTCACCCTCGCGACATCCCTCGAGCCGACCCGAATGCTCGCCCATGCACACGCCTCCGGGACTCCCGTCCACCCACGAAACGGGGCTCATGACCACGCCATCCTCGCTCGATCTCGCTTCGATTCAGATCCTTCCTATCGTCGCCGATCTTCGGCGCCGCGGAAAGCGAACAAGATCGATACGCAAGTGGCAATCACCGATCAGGGTCAATCCTCATCCTCATCTTTTGCGACCGCGACCATCTTGCCGTCGGACGACACCGAAATCTTCATCTCCTCGTCGTCCTGTTCGTCCCCCTCGAACACATAAGTCACGACACCCTGCCTGGCGACCGATTCGACCGATGCCGCGAGGAACAAGGGCCTTTTCGCCTTCAAGGCGTCGGACACGATCGCCGGCACCTCATCCAGATGGAGAACAGTTCGGACCGTCAGCCGGCCGTCGATCGAAAGCGAGACCCTCAACTCATGATCTTTCGAATCGGTACCATGCGCATGATAACGGGTTTCACCATCGCTGGCCGTTGCCGTGGCCTCGCGCCACTTCACCTCGGTCAGCGGCTTCAGGACGTCCGCCAACGGCTTCGGCAGATCGTTGACGCTCAGCACGGTCTCGACGGCTTCCACACGGACTCCGGCGTTGAGCGTCATCTCCACCTGGAGGCCCTTCGTGTCCGTACCCTTGAGCCGGTAGGTGGACTCGTCTTCCTCGACCTGGATGGTGGCCTCGGCCCATTTCGCGCCGGGAGACGCCTTGTCGGCCGCTTTCCGGACCGCGACCGGCAACTCCTTCAGCTCGTCGAGACCTAACAGGATCTCGACCGCTTCCACCTTCCCTTCGGCGGAGAGCCTGACTTGCACCTTGCAGCCCTTCGCGTCGACGCCCTTCAAACGGTAGGTGGTCTTCTCGTCATCATTCTCCTCGCTGCTGGCCTCGGTCCATTTCGCATCGGAAACGGCCTTGTCGGCGGCCTGCCGGACCACGACGGGAAGATCCTTCAACTCGACAACTTGCTCATCCCCGCGAGCCGTGAAGGCCATGAGACCGACCACGCTCAGAATGGCCAAGAATCCGCACCGAACCCGTTCCTGTCGCATCTCGTGTCTCCCTCAAATCCCCGAGGAAATAGCCGCGAATGACTTCCCCGAATTTGCGCGTCCAAGTACTGCGTTGTGGCGAGGTCTCCCGACCTCGCCACCCGGCCGACCGAAGGTCTCCAACCGCGAGGGTGCCGGGATCGGGAGACCTTCGGTCCCGCACGCGGCGGGGTCTGGAGACCCACGGCGAACAGCCAAGTCGAAATCGGGATGTGATTCTCGCCTTGCACCCAAGTGACCGCGTGAATCGTCCGTGACTCAAACCATTAGACCCCCGGGCATGCGGATTATTCCCGGCGAGTCTCAAAAGCGAAAATCCGCGAGACTCTCGTTCTGAGGCCATCCGTCTGGAATAGATGGGCTGGCGATGTGTCTAATGATTTTTCCGACGGAGACGCAGGCCAGATCAGGTCCCATCTGATCGACCAAGGAACGGAGCACTCTCGACCATGAATCCCAGCATGATGGGCCTTGTCATCCTCCTCGCCCTGAGACTCCCCGGCGACGACAGCCGCGGCCAGCCACTCGAGGAATCCCTGTTGAAGGAAGACCCGGCCGCACTGGCGAACGCCGTCCGCGAGAGTGGGAATGCGGCGAGAGGCGCGATCGTCTTCTTTCAGCCGTCGCTGACCTGCGCGAAATGCCACGCAGTCGGCGAGAGCAAGGCCGATCCGATCGGCCCCGATCTGTCGAAGTTGGGCCGTGAGGCGACCAGCGACTACCTGATCGAGTCGGTCCTGCGACCTTCGAAGGTCGTCAAGAAAGGCTTCGAGACGGTCACGATCGGGACGGTCGATGGCAAGACGCTGACCGGCCTGCTCGCCGAGGACCGACCCGATCGCCTGGTACTTCGCGACCCCTCGCAGGACGGGAAGGTCGTCACGATACTCAAGCGAGAGATCGAACAGAGGACCGACGGCGGTCAGTCGATCATGCCCGCCGGCCTCTTGAACGGGCTCAGCTCGCGGCAGCAATTCCTCGACCTGATCCGCTACCTCCGCGAGATCGCCGACGGCGGCCCCGAGCGTGCGCGGGCCTTGACCCCCGACCCGTCGCGGGTCGCCGGTTTGAAGATCCCCGACTACGAGCGAGACATCGACCACGCCGGGATGATCGCCGGCCTCGGACCCGAGAGCCTCGCGCGTGGCGAGGCGATCTACAACCGCGTCTGCGTCAATTGCCACGGCACCAAGGCCGCGCCGGGTTCATTACCGACATCGCTACGGTTCGCCTCGGGCCAGTTCAAGAACGGCAGGGATCCGTACAGCCTCTACCGGACGCTGACCCACGGCTTCGGCCAGATGCCGCCGCAGACCTGGATGGTGCCGTCGCAGAAGTACGACGTGATCCATTACGTCCGCGAGACTTTCCTCAAGGCCGACAACCCCACTCAATATGCCTCCGTGGATCGGGCCTATCTCGACCGCCTGCCGAAAGGGACGACGCGAGGCCCCGAGCCTTCGACCATCGAGCCGTGGTCGGCGATGGACTACGGCCCGACGCTCACGGCCACCTACGAGGTGAGCGACGACGGATCGAACTTCGCCTACAAGGGGGTCGCCGTCCGACTCGACGCGGGCCCCGGCGGCGTCTCGCGAGGCCGTTTCTGGTCGGTCTTCGACGAGGACACGATGCGGATGGCGGCCTCATGGAGCGGCGACGGCTTCATCGATTGGAACGGGATCAATTTCAACGGCCGGCACGAGATCCATCCCAAACTCGTCGGCCTCGTCGAGATGGCCAATCCGATCGGCCCGGGCTGGGCGGACCCGCGGACCGGCTCGTTCGCCGATCCTCGTTTGCGAGGGCGGGACGGACGTCCCTATGGTCCGCTCCCGCGCTCCTGGTCCCATTTCCGGGGCCAGTACCGGTCTGGCGATCGCGTCGTCCTCGCTTACACGGTCGGTAAGACGGACGTCCTGGAGACGCCTGGGGTCGAGACCGGGACCTCATCTCCCGTCTTCTCGAGGACATTCGCCATCGGCCCGCGCGATCGCGTCATGGTGCTGCAAGTCGCCCGTCGACCGGGGCCGAATTCCCGGCTCCGGATCCTCAACTCCGGGGCCGACGCCACGGCCTCCGTCGCGCTCCTGGAGCGGGAGCCTCCTTCGTCTCCCCGGCCCGCGCCCGAACGACAAGCTATCCAGGCGGAAGATGCCGGCCTCCTGGCAGTCATCTCGCCCGCGATCCCGGAAGTGGCCTGGTCGAGCACGTCCGAAGGCGACCTGCGACTCACGATCCCGGCCGGCGAGAATCCGCTCCGATTCACCCTCAAGATTGTTCGCGTGACAGGCCAGCGAGACCCGAACGCGCTGGCTCGGTCGATCAGGGACACCCCCGCATTGGACCTCGACTCGCTCACTCGCGGCGGCCCCGCTCGATGGCCCGAGGTCTTGAAATCGCCGATCCATGTTGGCCGCGACGATGGCCCATTCGCCGTCGATACGTATGGACTCCCCGAGAGTAACCCGTGGCTCTGCCAGTTGCGCCTGACCGGGTTCGACTTCCTCGACGGAGGCCATCAGGCCGCGGTCTGCACCTGGGATGGCGATGTCTGGCTCGTCGGCGGGCTCGACGCCCCGTCGGGCGAGCTCTCCTGGCGTCGGATCGCGTCGGGGTTGTTCCAGCCGCTCGGCCTGAAGGTCTGTGATGGGAATATCTTCGTGGGATGCCGCGACCAGATCGTGATCCTCCGCGAGCTCAACGGCGACGGCGAGACCGACTTCTATGAGAATTTCAACGACGACCACCAGGTCACCGAGCACTTCCACGAATTCGCGATGGACCTGCAAACCGACGCGGACGGGAACTTCTACTACGCAAAGGCGGCACGGCACGGCAAGACCGCGCTCGTCCCGCAGCACGGGACTCTGCTCCGCGTGAGTCGGGACGGGCTCCGCACGGAAATTCTTGCCACCGGCTTCCGCGCCCGAACGGCGTCTGCCTGGGCGACGACGGCACTTTCTTCCTCACCGACCAGGAGGGATTCTGGACCCCGAAGAACCGCATCAACCACGTGAAAGTCGGCGGATTCTACGGCAACATGTGGGGCTACCACGATGTGACCGACCCCTCCGACTCCGCGGTGGATCTCCCCATCTGCTGGATCACCAACGACTTCGACCGCTCCCCGGCCGAGCTGGTGCGCATCACCAGCGATGCATGGGGCCCGCTCAAGGGCTCGCTCGTCAACCTCTCCTACGGCAACGGCAAGGTGTTCGTCGTGCCCCATGAGACGGTCGACGGGGTCATGCAGGGCGGGATGTGCGCCCTGCCGATCCCCTCGTTGCCAACCGGCGTGATGCGCGGTCGGTTCCATCCGAAGGACGGCCAGCTCTACGCCTGCGGCATGTTTGCCTGGGCCGGGAACCAGACCGCCCCGGGGGGATTCTACCGCCTTCGGGCGACGGGTAAGCCGATATTCCTCCCGATCGGCCTCCACTCGACCAAGAAGGGGCTGCGAATCACGTTCACCGAGCCGATCGACCGCGCCTCCGCCGCGAATTCGTCGAATTATTCCGTGAAAACATGGTCGCTCAAGCGAACGGCGAACTATGGCTCGAAGCATTACGACGAGACGAAACTCCGCGTTTTCTCGGCGACATCCTCCGAGGATCGACGCACGGTTAGCCTGAGCCTCCCCGATATCCGCCCGACGATGGGCATGGAGATCCATTACCGGCTCAAAGGCTCGCGAGGCGAGTCTGTCGAAGGAACGATCGACAACAGCATCCATAACCTGGCCGATTGAAGGCCTTTTCCCAAGACGGCCTTTCGTGATTCTGGGAGGGCGAGGCTCCGTCCGAGCCGTATTGTGGCTCGGCTCACCAGGAGGCTCGCCCTCCCGGAATCGTGCAACCTGATTTAGCTCAAGAGCTCGATGGGGAGCCGCGACGGAGGGCTTCGACTTCGCGGCGAAGCCGTTCGATCTCCGCTTCCGCGACCTCGCGTGCGGCGACCTCACGAGCGGCGTGGGCTTCCGCGACCTCGCGTGCGGCGGCCTCGCGAGCGGCCTGAGCCTCGGCGGCTTCGCGAGCGGCGGCTTCTCGCACCGCGATCTCGCGGATTTCCGCGGGCGTTGGCAGGTACACGCCGCGACGGGGATCGTAAAGCCGAAGTTGTTCACCGGACGCTTCCAGGTGCAAGCCCAGCACCTCGCTGGCCAGCCGGCCCGCGGTCTTGGGGATTAGCTCGTACTCGCCGTCGATGAGCCGATAGCCACACAGGGAGACCCCCGCCAGGGTCTTCTCCCGCGGATCGAACATGAAGTATTCCTGGACCTTGAGCACATCCCGGTAGAGGTCGAACTTCTGGCGCTGATCGACCCTCGCCGTGCTCTTCGAGGTCACCTCGATCACCGCGTCGGGCCCCTTCCCCTCCACCCAGAGGTTGTAAACGTCCCGCTCTGGAAGCTTGGGGATGCCGCGGGTCACGAACACGTCGGGGGACACGCTCCTGTCGGCGTTCCCCTCGACGTAGTACATCATCATGTTCCCCGAGACGTAGACATCCGGCTCGTCGGCGAAGCGGGCCTTGAGCATGACGATCTGGTCGAGCATCACGTCGCGGTGAATGGGCGTCTCGGCCATGGCCTCGCCGTCGGAAGAGGGGTATTCGATCTCCGGGGGTGCCGAAGCGACCGTTGCCATGGGACGGACTCCAGAGCATGGGAGGAGGCTAGGCCGGGATCTCTGTCCATTCGTCTACCCCCATCCTATCCCGAGCATCGAACCGCGTCGAGGCGAGATGGTCTCGTGAAGGGACGTTCGCCAATGAGATGCATCGGTGACCTCGACGGCAGGGAGTTCAAGAGCCCGTCGAGCGTTCGTCGGAGAGGATCCTCGCTTCATAGGTCAGTGCGGATCCCGACCGGGTGATGATCGGGCCGTCGGCGATTGACTTCGCGATCAGGAGCGACAGACGAAAGTCTTCTTGTCGCCCCCGATCACCCAAACACCCACCGCTGAAACCTTGCGGTGATCCAGCGAAACTGCTGAAATAGACGGAAACACTCGACGAGTTACGAAGGTAGGGCACAGGGCCAGAGGAACAAATCAAGTGAACATTCGTTTTAGCTACATTCTTGAGAAGGTGCTCTTTCACGGCGAGGGAAGGAAGCGTCTGGTAAGCAGTCGTTTCAGTGAAGCAGGAACCTGGACAGGTCGCCCGTTCAAAGGAGTTCTACGAGGAATTAGTCGAAGAACGCAGCCCTGTTCTTCTATCTCCCCGACGACGAGAGCTTTCCAGAATCGCTGAAAGGCGCTGATCGACAAACATAAGCCGGACGACATCTTCGTCATGCCGCCGTTCCGCGGCAGAAATCGGTTATCAAACGAGTTTCGTCAGTCGCATCCAAGGCGCGGCATTGAAGAGGTCACTCTTGAGACCCTTGCCAGCAACCTGCCTCTTGGTTCTCGGATAGCGGCATTTCTGCCGGTGGGCTTCCTTTCCAACGAGAGTTCGCGGGAATTCAGAGAAACACTACTTGCAAACAATACACTCAAGTAAGCCTTTACTTTAGAATTCGACACGGGCTTGCTTGGCTTGCCGATCCATGCCATGGTCCGCATGGGCTGTCCGGTGATTCATGTCGGGGCTGACGATCCTTCTCTTCGCGTGTCTAGGATCTCCCAGCCCGCGTCGGACAAGCCGTCATTGATCGATGATCTGGAGAATCTGATCCGCCGCAGAAGCGGTCACACGCAGTACGGCTACATCCTCAAAGAGGGCTTGGCTCCCGGGCTGCCGATCCTATACGACCTGTACTCCCCGGCATACCGGTCGAAGCTTGAAAAGCTCGGCCAGCTTGGTTCGACAGCGAAATCTCTCTGACCTCGTCGACATCCTCCGAGGGCTAAACGCGACGATGGAGTCAAAGTCGCTTGTCGAGGCCGATAGCGGAAGAGGGAGTTCGCCTCCTCGATGGAAGGTGTATGGGCAGCGACGGAAAATTCCTCTGGGAACATGTGCGAAAAAGGGTGATCGAACCGCCTGACCGCTGCCTGCTAAAAGTCGGCGACGTCTGCCTTCCGGCAATTCAATCCATCCGCCCACATCTGAATGCAGTCGTAGTTCACCAAGGTGACTTGCCTGCGGCGGCATCCGACAAAGTTGTTATCCTACGCGTAGCCGTTCACAGTGGAGTTGAAGGTGCTTGTACTCTGGAGTCCGCGCACCGGGACATTCACCGATGGCTGAGCATCGACGATTCTCGCGACGGTCTTCTTCCGTCCGTTCCCCCCGCGCAGGATCTCCCCTGGTACGGGAAGGAATGTTCACGGCGGCGTTCGACCTGCAGACTTCCCGGTCCTGGCGGACCTTGCACCTGAGGACTCAGCCGGCCAGCTCGCTCGTCTGGCCCTAACTCTCTCGGCAACAGCGACGGGGCTTCGCCGCCGTGGAACCACGCCGACACCGCCGCTTCCAGATACGCGAAGACCGATCGCCCTTGCTGAACGCACGTCGCCATGTTCACAGTGGAGTTGACGGTGTTTGTACCATGGAGTTCGCGCGCAGCACGACACTCACCAATGGCTGAGCATCGGTCATCCCCGCGACGGTCTTCTCCCGGCCATCTCCCCGGCGCAGGATCTCCCCTTGCTCTGGGAAGGGATGCTCACGGCGGCGTTCGACCTGCAGACTTCCCGGTCCTCACGGACCTTGCACCTGCCGACTCGGCCACCCAGCCCTCTCGGCTCGCTCTAACTCTCCGGTGGCAACAACGACGGGGCCTCATCCCCCTGAAACCACGCCGACACCGCCGCCTCCAGATAGGCGAATACCGATCGCCCCTGTTGATGGCACGTCGCCAACGCCGTCCAGATCCGTTCGCACCAGCGGTTGCCTCGCTCGCTCCGCGTCCCCTGCGTGATCAGGCGGTCGATCACCACGAACCGGATCGCCTGTTCCGCCAGATTGTTCGTCGGTCCCACACCCGGAGTCGTGATGAACCGGAAATAGCTCTCCCCGTGCGCCTCGAACCGCTTGGCCAGGTTCAGGCTGGCCCGCGTCGCCGGCACGTCGTGCGTCCCCAGTCGCAACACCCGGCCCGCGCCGCTTCCAATTGGCTCTGGAAGTCCCGCTCCGACAGATCCTCGCGGCGGTGGATCACCGCGAACAGCGACCGCAAACCCTCGAGCAACCGCTCGCCATAGGCCCGATCCCTGGCGTCGGCGAGCGTCGTCAGGAACTTCACGTCGCGGATCAGGTGGGCCAGGCAGAACTGGAGGGCCACGCCGAACTCGCGATGGTATCGGCGGTACGCCGAGAAATAGTCGCAGCCCAGCACCCCGTCGAACTCCGTCCCCAGGACCTCGATCAGGACATCGCCGCTGCGCGTCGGGTCGATCTTGAACAGCGTGTACAGCTCCGCCCGAAAGCACCAGGTCCACTGCCGTTGGCCGTTCCGCTTGTGCCCGGTCTCATCGACATTGAGGAAGTCCTCGTCCGGCAAATGATCCAGGAGTTCCTCGTAGGGCCGCTCGAGCGCCCGGCTGACCTTGCCGATGATCTTGGCCAATTGCCCGCGGGAGATGGTCAAGCCGATGACATCGCGGATGAACTTGCGGATCGTCGAGAACGAGGCATGACAGACCCCCTTGAGGTAGGCGATGACGGTGGTCAGCCGCGGCCCGGCCAGGCCGCCGCGCTCGATCGAGAGCGGGAGCGGGGCGTAATGGGTCTTGCGACAGTGGGGGCACCAACTCGGATGACTGCGGTGCTCGTGGATCTCCAGGGGCACGTCGAGGATGTCAACCTGCTGGACGACCTGGATCGGTTCGGCGTCGGTCAGGTGCAGGTGGCCGCCGCAGCCGGGGCAGGCGTCGAGGAGGTAGTCGGTGGGGGCGGAGGCGAGCATCTCGGGCGGGAACAGCTCGCGCTGGTGAGCGGTGTGTCCCGGCTGGCCGCCGGGCTTGCGACGCGGCTGGCCGGGGGGCGGCTGCGGCTTGGGGGGCTTGACGATGTCCGAGGAGGGGGGCTTGGACGAGTTGGAGGAATTCTTGAGGGCCGCGGCCAGTTGCTTCTGCAACTGCTCGACGATGGCCTGGAGAGCGATGAGTTGAGGCGCAAGTCATCGACTTCGGCTTGCAACCGCTGGCAATTGGCACAGGGAGGCATCGTATCGGTAGTCATGGAGGCCGAGTCTATCACGCCCTCGGCAGGCGATTCAACACTGTGAACGGCTACCCAAGAAAGTGGCGATGCCGAACAGCTTCAAATCCTGTATGCCTATCTTCGCACCCCTCAAGCAGCCGAAGATCTTGCAGTGCTCGGAGCAACACTGCATTTGACTGGTGCCGCCCTATCGAAGCTGCAAATTCCCGTTCCAGACGAGGGCGCCGGGCATCGCCATCCGTAGCCTGGACCAGGCGATTCAGCAATTTCGATCTTGGGCCGACGAGGCCGCTAGGGCGAAGGACTCGCTGTTCACTTTCTCGTCGATCAGCGAGTCGTGGCATAGATCCTGTCGATCGGCAGAACGACGAGACGGCGTGCCGGAGCCGCCCATCTGGCCAGCGATTTTCGCCATCGGCTGCGGACACAGTTCCCCCATCCGGTTGCATTCCGATGGCGGACGGTCGAATCATCATTCCCCGATCTTGAGGGATACCAGTGTGTGCTGGAATGCGCGGAGAATTTGACGAGCTACGTCTCTGGCTTGGTGATTCTGCATTCCCGACTCGTCGAGGGAGCGGAAATTAAGGCTGTACGCCAACTCGGCGAGAAGCTCGCACAGAACGCGAAGCATGGGGTAAGCATGGGAGACTGGGTCAGCATCATCCGTGAAGGGGCCGAGTCGAAAGTGTTGCGTTCAGCACCGGCCACGACACCTTTCTTCGAGGCGGCGAATTTCCTCAGGGGGAACAAGGAAGCAGAGGAAGCCATCCAGCTACTGAGCAAGCGTCGGAACGATCACGCACATGGCCGTGGGCCAAAAGGCGAGGCTGTTCGGTCTGAGTTTGCCGATGCAAAATCCATCCTCGAACAGTTGCTCCAGTCGCTCGAATTCTTGGTCGACTACCCGTTGATGTACGTTGAGTGGGCTCGTCGGGACTCAATGCGGAAGACGACTCGGTTTGGCTATCGAAGCATGATGGGCGATCATCCGCTGGTTCACTTGGAAGAGGCGGAGGGAGACTTTCCTGATCTGGAGACGGGTAGCCTCTACATCGTGGACCGGAATTCCAAATTGCATCTGGCCCGCCCATTCTTTGTGATGCGAACCTGCCCAGTCTGCCACACGCGCTCTCACGTTCATGATCGAGAAATACAACGCCAGCAAGAGCGTTTGTACGATCAAGAGCCTTGAGCATGGGCACAGTGTTGAAGATGCTGAAATCGTCGAATCCTATAAATTCGTGGGGATTCTTTGATCTATTAGCCCGACAACCTTACAGGCTCTGACGAGATCTCTGGAGAGGCTGGGCAAATTGTGCGGCTGTCGGGGTATTGTCAGAACCTCGTAGGTCTGCCGATCTCCCGCCGGGTGCAGATCGCGGGGCCGCCCGGCCCGCACCCGAGCGTGAGACCCTCGGTCGCGCCGGCGGCGAACCGAGGGCGGAACCGAAAGCGATATCGGAAAGTGATTCCCGGCCTGTTCCTGATCCTCTTGTCTCTCTTCTTTTCGCCCTCTGCGGTCCTCTTCGGCGCCCTCTGCGTGAAACCCTGACGGGCTAAACTCGACCTGCGATCCAGGATCCTTGGTGCTGCGATCTCGCGTGTTCGTGGATACACTTGATACAATTGGTCTCCATCAGGAGGGATTCGCTTTCCGGGGACTCGGGCACCCGGTCGACGCTCTCGTTCTACGGATTCGATTCCCGGTGGGTGCTGATGGCGAAGTTCGAACCGATGCAGATCGAACGACCCGGCATCGACGCGATCCTCAAGCGTCACTTCGGTTTCCAATCATTCCGCCCTCACCAGCGGGAGATCGTCGAGAGCCTCCTTGCCGGGGAGGATGTGCTGGCCCTCCTGCCCACGGGGGGCGGCAAGTCACTGTGCTATCAGCTTCCGGCGATTGCTAATGACGGCCTCACCGTCGTGGTCTCGCCGCTGATCGCCCTGATGAAGGATCAGGTTGATAGCCTCGAGGAGGTCGGAGTGCCCGCGACGTTCCTCAACTCGTCCCTGACTCCGGAGGAGTTCGGGCGGCGATGGAGGGACCTGGATCGCCGAGGCTACAAGATCCTCTATCTGGCGCCCGAGCGCCTCGTGACCGAGGACATGCTCGGGGCCCTGAAGTCGTGGAATGTGGGCCTCATCGCCGTCGACGAGGCCCATTGCATCTCGGAATGGGGCCACGATTTTCGACGAGAGTATCGCGAGCTGGCCGTGCTGCGACGGCGATTCCCGGAGGTGCCGCTCGTCGCCCTCACGGCCACGGCGACCGCCCGGGTCCGCGACGATATCGTCTCGCTACTCGGCATGAATCAGCCGAGGATCCATGTCGCGAGCTTCAATCGCCCGAACCTCTCGTACCGGGTCGTCCCGCGCACGTCTCCGCTCGAGCAGATCCTCGCGATCCTCTCCGACCACCAGGGCGAGAGCGGCATCATCTACTGCATGACCCGCAAGCGTACCGAGGAGCTCGAAGACGCACTGATCCGGAAGGGCATCACCGCCTGCGCCTACCACGCCGGACTCGATTCGAAGGAGCGTGCCAAGCGACAGGATCGCTTCATCAAGGATCAGGTTCAAGTCATGGTCGCGACCGTCGCGTTCGGCATGGGGATCGACAAGCCGGACGTCCGCTTCGTCCTCCACCACGACCTGCCCAAGAACCTCGAGAGTTATTACCAGGAGACGGGCCGCGCCGGTCGAGACGGCCTGCCGAGTGAATGCGTCCTGCTCTACAGCCCCGCCGACGCCGCGATGCTTCATCGCTTCATCGACGACGTCAGCGACGAGCGCGAGCAGAAAGTGGCCCGCAACCATCTCACGAGGCTCATCGAATTCTGCGAGAGTCCCCTGTGCCGCCGGGTCCAGCTCCTCCAGTATTTCGGCGAGACCTACCGCGACGACGACGGAGAATCGCTCGAGCAATGCGGGGCCTGCGACAATTGCCTCACCCCTCGCGAGCAGATCGACGGCACCCTGCCGGCGCAGAAGCTACTCTCCTGCGTCCTTCGCATCCAGCAGAAGAGCGGTTTTCATGTGGGGCTCCGCCATGTCGTCAACGTCCTCTGCGGCGCCGATACCGATAAGGTTCGAAAGTGGGACCATCAGACGCTCTCGACGTACGGAATCGGCAAGGAGCACTCGCGTTATGAGTGGACCCATTACGCCAGGGAGTTGTTGCGACTCGGCTTGCTGCGCCAGAACGCGGAGCAGTTCAACGTCCTCGAGCCAACCCCGTCCGGGCGAGAGTTCCTGAAGAACCGGGCGCGTATCGAGGTGAACAAGCCGCTGGCGACCGGCAAGCTGAGCCGCGAGAAGCGGGAGCAGCAGCGCAAGATGACGGGCGCCGTCTCGTACGACCAGGACCTCTTCACGCGATTGCGAGACTGGCGCAAGAAGATCGCGACCGAGCGCGGGGTCCCCGCTTACGTGATCTTCCACGACTCCACACTCCAGGCGATCGCGAATGAGAAGCCGACGAGCACATCCGCCCTGTCGAAGATCGCGGGGCTCGGCGAGCGGAAACTCATCACCTACGGCGACCAGATCCTGGCGGTGATCCGGGGCGAGTAATCGGCCGGCAGCCGGGATGAAAAGCCTGGTCCCTACGTCAGCCTCGCTCACCGCGTCGTATGCTCGCGACGTAGCCATCCGTCGCCGATCCCTTCGAAGTGGCCGAAGATCCAGTCGCCGTTCTCGGAGAGGATCGTGAACTCGGCGCCGTCCTTGAGGGGTTGGTCGAAGGCCGGCTCGTAGTCCTTGCCGATCCCCTTGCGGGCGACGGTTTCCGTGGTGACGACGCCATGCCGTGACCAGGCGATATCGGCATAGGCCAGGCCGGCGTCGAGGCTCAAGACGGCCGCGATCATGAGGAGTGCCGCGCCGATCCAGTATCCGCGCGGACGGCGGAGAATCAGGGCCGCACACGCCGACAATGCGGCCAGCAGGAAGCCCGCGAACGCGCCGTAAGCCTTCTCGGGAAACGATAACAGGCCGCTCCAGAACAGCACGTGCTTCCACCAGGGCGGAGGTGGTTCGGGCAGGCGGCCCGGGGCGGCCGAGAGCGCCTGGCGCAAGTTCGCATCGAGGTACGGGTCACGCGGACGGTACGGGATGGCCTTGCGGTACGCCGCGATCGATCGGCCGTAATCCCCCGCCCGGAAATAGGCATTCCCCAGGTTGTAATACACGGCCCCGTTGCGAAATCCGTCGGCGAGCAGCGATTCCAGAAGCGCCGCCGACTCGCGGTAGTCTCCCGGAGTCTTGGCCGCGTCGAAGACCTCCAGGGCGCGGAGGAACGTCCGCTCGCGCGAACCCGGTTCGGCGGCGGAAATTTCCCCCGACATGACGAGAATCAGCGCAATCCAGATCGGAACAATCCTGCCCATGGCTCATGCACCCCGTTCCAGGTGGCGTGCCAGGATCGGGATGAGTCCCGCGGCCGTATCAAGTATCGCCGGAGCCTCCGTGGCAATCCCCGACCCATATTCCGCCGCTTCGATCGATTCCAGCAGTCGCAGCGCCGTTGACCGCTCGGCGTCCGGTATCGCCGTATCGGCGAGGGTCTTGTCAACCTCCGACGCGGTCAAGCCCTCGGCGACGATATTCCGCATGTCGGCGATCAAGCCGACGATGGCCGATCGGATGGCCCGAAGTGCGTCCTTCGATCGCCCCTCGTCGAGGAGCTTGCGTGCTTCGGCCAGCTTGCGATCGGCCGTGCGACGTGCCTGCCGTTTTCGCCTCCAGGCCAGATCTCCCGACTTCCGTCGATGGGTCGAGACCACGGCAATCAGGCAACCCACCGCGAACCAGCAAGCCGCGGCCATCTCGGCCAGCGCGATCACGTTGACGCGTTGATCGTTCAGCTCCGAGGGATCGGTCACGTTCTGAAAAATCCCCTGGGCTCGCGACTTGATCTCCGGAGTCCCTGTGCCGCCGAGCGACCCGACGAGGTCGCCCGCCTCGAGGCGGCTGGCCGCCGAGACGTTGAGCGCGATCGGGCTGGCCGCGATCTCCGAGAAGGTTTCCTTGTCGGGGTCGAACACCGTGATCGCCAGGGCGGGAATCCCGACCCCGGCTCGCTTCGGTCGCAAGGCATAATCGAATCGCTTCGCCTCACCCTCCTTGCGCCCGGTGGGATTCTTGTCGATGACTTCGAAATCGGCGGCAACCTGGGGATTGGCCGTGAGATCCGGCGCCGAGATCAGGTCCAGGGACCCGCTGCCCGGCCCGCGTTGGATGTCGAGACTGAGCGTGAGCGGGTCTCCGACTCGCAACGCGGTGGGGCTGGCGGACGCCGACAGTCGGTAAGTGCCGATCCCGCCGCAGAAACTCGCGGGCCGCGGCGCGGGGACTTCGCGCACCTCCACCGACGCCCCCGAAGCGATCGCGACCAGCGGTCGGGCGCTGTAGCCGTTACTTCGCGCCCTGTCCACGAACGAACCCTTCACGATCGCCGGGCCGAGTGCGTATGTCCCCGCTTTCTCGGCCGTGATCTTGCGCTTGAGCTCGTAGACGAAGTAATTGACCGGACGGCCGTCGAGCCCCTTGCGGATCTCTCGGCCCCGGTACAGCCCGAATACCGCCGCTCGCGGTCCATCGAAGAACGAGAACGAGCCGCTCCGCATTGTCACGTCATTGATCGTGAACCCGGTGCCATCTTCGGCCAGGAGGCCCTGGAGCCATCGGACCTTCTCGTCGCCGCTCAACCCCGACGGCAAGTCCACCCAGTTGACCTCGATGTGCGGTGGGCGCCGGCGAAGCGGAGACACAGGGTCGCGGTCGGGGTCGTCCGGCAAGGGGCGGACGAGCACGCGGAGCGTCACCTCGAACGGCTGCGTGGGATAAACTCTCTCGCGATCCGTCTTCAACTCGGGGATCACCCGATCCTGCGCTTCAGGGGCGATGACGTTCAACGAAAGGGCGCGGCCCGAGATCGTCTCGCCGTCGATCGTCGTCGATGGGGCCGGGATCACCAGCCTGCCCGTCCGCCTGGGAGTCAGGCGGAATCGGTAGAGATGTCCGAAGCTGTTCTGCTGGGTGACCTTGCCGTTGAAGATAAACGTCAACGATTGATTGCGCGACTCGTCGCCGTTCGAGACGACGTCGAAGTCAGGGCGCAGTGCCGAGAGGTCCGGTGCCGTCGGATTCTTCACGTTGCGAATCTCCACGGCGTAATCGATGCTCTCGCCGATGAAGATCTCGGTGGCGCTCGCCTCGACGGCGATTTCCGGCGTGTCGGCGGCGCCGACCCGCGCGGCGATCAGGACGATCGCCAGTGCGGCCAGGCCGGGAATCGTGCGGTAGATTCGACGCATCACCAATCCTTCTCCACGGGAACTCGTCCGAGGACGCGGACCTTCATCTTACGGTCGCGCTCGCGCTTCTCCTGTTGCCGCTCGCGGACCTTCCGCAGCGCCTCCTCGATCCGATCGCGCGAGACCTGCGGCTCCGGCTGTTGCTGTTCCTTCTTCTGCTCGTCAGACTTCTTCGATTCGCCCGGTTTCTTCTGTTCCTGCTCCTTCTTGGGCTCATCCGGCTT
The DNA here is from genome assembly GCA_963743925.1 of uncultured Planctomycetota bacterium. Classification (GTDB taxonomy): domain Bacteria; phylum Planctomycetota; class Planctomycetia; order Isosphaerales; family Isosphaeraceae; genus CAVZRC01. The sequence continues at coordinate 663,827 of CAVURY010000002.1, forward strand.
CTTCTCTTCTTGATTTTTTCCTTCTTCTGCTGGTCCTTCTTCTGCTGGTCCTTCTTCTGCTGGTCATCCTTCTTAGGTTGGTCCTTCTGTTCCTGGTCTTTCTTCTGCTGGTCCTCGTTCTTCTTGTCCTGTTCCTGTTTCTTCTGATCCTGCTGGTCTTCCTTCGGTTGCGCCTTCTGGATGTCTTCGAGAATCTTACGGGCCGCTTCGGCCGGCGGATAGGCGTTGGGACGATCCTTCTGCTTGAGGGATTTGGCCGCCCGATCCATCTGCTCGACGGCGCGCGGCGACAGCTCGATCGCCTTCTGATAGCCCGCCTTGACCAGCTTGGGATCGACCGGTTTGGGCTTCGCGGACTGCGCATCCTTGGGCTCGTCTTTCCCGCTCGACGGTTCCGGCTTCTTCTCGGCCGCTTCGGGAGGGGGCGAATTCTCCATCCGCGCCAGTTCGGCCTCGGCCTTGAGCTTGAGCAATTGCGTCCGTCGTTGCGTCCGCTCCTGAAGCTCCGCGAGCGGCGCAAGATCCTCGCTCTCCGACCCGAGCGACGCAGGACCGGTTCCCGCCGACTGCGAGGCCTTCTCGTCATCAGCTTTTTTTCCCGACTCCGATTTCAGGTCGGTCGGAGGGGCCGGCGCAAGGGATTGGGCGATCATCGTCTGGTCCGCCAGATCGCGAGCCAGCAGGGCGCGGAACGGGATCACGGCATCCCAGATCTTTTCCAGCTCGTCGATCGCGGACTGCTGGTCGGTCGCCGCCGGCCCGGACTGCCGGCCGTCGAGGTGGCGTGCGGCGGATGCCATCTTCTCACCGGCCGCGTCCGCCCAGCCTTGCAGGAGCGCGATCCCTTTCTCCAGCTCGCCGGATTGACCTTGGGGTGCAGCTGCACCGGGAGACGGCTTGGGCGTCAGTTCGGTCTTGATCTTCTCCTTGAGCGGGCCGATCTCCTCCTGGAGCTCATCCTGCAGGCGCTTCGGCTCCGCATAGGCGTCGGCCGGCGCCGTCGCCGTGAGGGCCTTGACCGATTCCCTCAAAGCGCGTTGCGTCTCGATCAGGAATTCGAGAAACGCGACCAGGTTCGTTTCCTGGCGACGCTTCTCGCGGTCGTGTTGCTGCCACTGGTCGGAGTAATACTTGATCCACTGTCGCAACAGCTCGATATCGTGGCGGGCGTTGACATTCTCGGGCTGCAATTCGAGGCAATGACGGAAGGACGCGACCGCCGCCTTCAACTGGTCGAGGATCTCCGGACGCTTCTCCGGGGCGACATCTTCCGGGTGTTCTCCCGCCAGCCGATTGGCTTCCTCGGCCGAGAGAGTCCCCAGATTGAAGTGTGCCGAGGCCGCCAGTGCCTTGTCGTGTGCGAGCCCCGCCTTCAGGTACCATTCCCGGGCCTGAGAGACGTCTCCCTTGCGATGCGATGCGCAGGCCTGGTCGAACGCCGCGATCGCGGCCTTGGCGGCGTCACCTGTATCGAATTGTTCGCGGGCGGCCGCGAATCGGTCCCTCGCCTTTTCGAAGTCCCCCTTGCCGTACCAGCTCAGTCCTTGGCGAACCGCCTCGGCCGGATCGTCGGCCCCGCTCATTCCGGCGAGTGTCGCGACCAGGACCACGGCTGTTGCGACGGTCGTCGCGGGCTGGCGGCTTCGCGAGGCGGCAGTCTCGCCCCGAGCGCCGGCGCGAGACTCGAGTCCCTGCTCGGAAACCTGGACCGCGCGGGGATAGGGGCGAGTGAACAGGTCGGCCAGCAAGGCCAGCAGTGCCAGGGCGAGGAAGACCTGGAACTGGTCCGCGCGACGGATCCGCTTCTGGCTCTGCTCTTCGCTGCCGCGACGGCCCTGGAGGTATTTGGCGTAGAGTTCTCCCAGGTCATAGGCGCGGGTACCGACCGGGACATAGACACCGGTCGTCTTGAGCGCGATTTCCTTGAGGAGCGATCCGTCGAGCTTGCTCCAGACCTGTTGGCCGTGATACTCCAGATACGACTTGGAGGCCGACCCCTGCGGGATCCTTGCGCCCTGGTCGGTGTCCCCGAGGCCGACGGTGAAAACCGTGACGTGACGCTCGGCGGCGACGGCCGCCGCCTCCAGGGGATACGACTGCTGGTCGTCGCCGTCGGTGATCAGCAAGATCGCCTGATCTCGGTCGGCCCGCGCCTGGAAAACTTCGAGGGCCTTGCGGATCGCGTCGCCGATCGCCGTACCGCCCCGGGGCGCGCTGGCCGGGTCGAGCTCGTCGAGCGATCGGCGGAAGGCGTCGTAATCGACGGTGAGCGGGCACTTCACCACCGCCTGCCCCGCGAACGCGATCAGCCCGATGCGCTCCCCCTCGAGACGGTTGACGAGGGCCGCCACGTCGGCCTTGGCGCGCCCGAGACGGCTGGGCGGCACGTCCTCGGCGAGCATCGATCGCGAGACGTCGATCAGCACGTAGAGATCGCTGCCCTTTGGTATGACATCCTCATATTGCGTCCCGAACCGCGGCCCCGCGAGGGCGATCAGGCCGGCCACGATCGCCGCCTCGCGCAACAGCGTCTTCGCCCAGAATCGGGCCGGGGAATCCGCCGGCAGGATCCGCGTCCACATGGCCTGCGCCACGAACGCCTCGGCCGCCCGCCGACGACGGCGACGGGAATAGAGCGAGAGCGCCAGCCAGGCCGCCCCCAGCGGCAGGATCAAATACAGCCATTCCGGACGTTGCCATTCCATCGCCGACCGATCTCCCAACAAACCCCGTCACCCATTCATAAATTTCAATTCACAATCTGAAAGAAAAACTGGTCCGCAGATGAACGCAGATGAGAAAACAGATCAAGAATTCGAAATTTTTGAGTTTCCCATACTCGTAATTGCTGACTCGTTTGATTTTCTCTCTCATCTGCGTTCATCTGCGTTCATCTGCGGACGAGTTTCCCATTCAACAGAATTCCAGGGGACCTACGGCAGCGAACGAAACCGGGTTTCCAGCAGGACACCGACCAAGAGAATGGCCGCCAACCCCGGCGCGGCGAACCAGCGGAACAACTCCGTATACTCCGAGTATTTCGTCTCCTCGAATTCCGACTTTTCCAGCTTGTCGATCTCGGCATAGACCTCCGCCAGCCCCTCCGAATCGGATGCGTGAAAATAGCGGCCTTTGCCGGTCTGGGCCATCTCCCGCAAGAGTTCCTCGTCGATGCGAAACTGTGCAGGGACCAGCACCCGGTTCCCGAATTCGTCTTCCTGCGGGATGGGGACCGTACCGCTCCTGCCGATGCCGATCGTATACAATTTGATCCCGGATTCGGCCGCGATCCGGGCCGCCTCGCGAGGGTCCACGACCCCGGCATTGGAATCGCCGTCGGTGAGCAGGATGAGCACCTTGCTCTTGGCTTTCGCCCCCCGCAATCGGTCGACGCCGACCGCGACGCCGTCGCCGATCGCGGTCGCGAGCTCCTCCTGCAACGCCTGGGCGTTGATCACCCGCCCCTGGCTGTCGCGGATCGGCTTGGGGATCTCGAGCCCCTGCACGATATCGACCAGGGCGCCGTGATCGAGCGTCAACGGGCATTTGCTGTCGGCGAACCCCCCGAAGGCGACGAGCCCGACGAGATCATCCGGACGCCCCGACAATCCGCTGGCGCGCGAGCCGAGCACGAACTCCTGGATGACGTGCTTGACCGCCTCCAGCCGGCTGACGTCCCGGCCCTTGAGTTGGAAGTCGATGGCCTCCATCGAACCGGAGACGTCGAGCACGATCTCGATGGCGATCCCCTGTCCGCGGATTCGCGATTCCGCCTTCCCCGCCTGCGGCCGCGCCAGCCCGCCGATCACCAGGCAAAGTCCCAATCCGTAGACATAGGGCAGGCCACGCCGCACCCGTTGGGCCAGGGTGACGGGGAGGCCCTTGAGATCGGCCACGCTCGAGAAAACGGCCGCGGGACGCCACTGAGGGCGAAATCGCCACAGGAGCGCGACCACAACGAAAGGCGCGAGGATCAGCCAGAATGACGAGTACAATCGCAGTGCGTTCACGGGACCGTGGTTGCTCCTGAATGTAGCTTCTCATTCATTCCATACCCGCGCCCGCCATCACGACGGCCGCGGCCGGCTTCACGTTCACGAACTCGTGAGCCCGTGCGATGGCCTGTTCGATTTGACCCTCACCGGGTTGCTGACCGGCATATTTGATCAAGTCTGCGGATTCCAGGAATTCCGCGAGCTGGACGGAACGCTCCGGCGGGAATACCGCACGCGACCGCATGTCGCGCAGGAATTCCTCGGTCGTCTGCTCGGGGGCCCGGATTCCGGTCGTGTCCTCGACATACTGGCGGACGATGCCGGTGAGCCGCAGGTAGAATTCCTTGACCAGGCCCCTCCCCGGAAGATTCTCCGCCAGCAAGCGCGACAGCGCCTCCCGCGCGACCTCCTCGGGAGTCTGACGGCGCGGTTCGATCGGCCGCCGCCTCCGTCGCCGCAATACCGCGAGGAGGACGAACGTGAGCAGGACCACCAGGCCCGTCCCGACCATCCACCCGATCGCGGTGATCTGCGGCACCGCCTGCGGTGGTACCATCGGCTCGAGCTTCGCCAGGCTCGGTGCTTCTCCCCCGAATTCCGACGTGACATTCACCTCCAGCGGATCGGTCTCGATCAGGGACGGTTCGCCCGGCCGCTCCGAATTCGGACGCTTGTCCACGAACGCGATCGAGATCGACCGGATCAGGTGCTTGCCGGCGTGCGCCGGCTCCAACTGATAATGGAAACGCCGCACGTTCCCCGCGCCCGCCTCGGGGGGACGCTCGCTGTAGTCGCGGATCAGGAAGTCGCCCACCGCCTGGCCGAACGCCGGGGGTTTGATCTCGACATTAGGCTGGGACTCGACCCGGACGTCCATCTCGACGAGGTCCGACAACCGCGGCTCGCGAGGCCAGACGCGCACGACCAGCTTCACGGGCCCCTTCTCGGCGCTCCGCTCGATCGCGTCCGACGACTGCGATACCGGCTCTCCCTGCCTCGATCCGCAGCCGGAAAGCAGGAGCAGGCCGGCCATCACGCAAGCGAACGCGATCGGCCTGAGGAATTCATCGGGTGATCGGACTAAAGCGCTTGACGATCGGATTAGGTACGCGCTCGCCCGTGCGAATTCACCCCCTCTGGCCCCCCCTTCGTAAGGGGGGGATCTTCGAGCGTGTCCCGTCCCCCCCTTACGAAGGGGGGGCCAGGGGGGGTTTCCGAGTGTAACCAACTCAATTGCGAATCGCACTAATCGGTTTTGGATGCCCCGGGTACATGTCTCTACGTACCCGGCATGCAAGGAGCCTCGCCCTCCCGGACATCTCGTGATTTCGGGGGTTCTTCCGATCATCGTTGCCGCTCCCGCATGCGAAAAAACCGCTGCAGGCTCATCGCGTAGGATTGATCGGTGCGAATCTCCAGGCGGTCGACGTTCGCGCGGCGGAGCCAGCCGGCCAGCCGCTGTTCCCGATCCTGGGCGGCCTTCGCGAACAGTGCCCGCACGCGCGGATGGCGCGTGTCGAGCTCCAGAAGCTCGTCCGTCTCAGCGTCGCGGAGCGTCAGGAAACCGACGTCCGGGAGACTGGATTCGCGCGGGTCCTCCATGGTCACGGCGACGCAGTCGTGCCGCTGGTTGGCGATCGCCAGGGCTCGCGAGCAATCCGGCCCGAGGAAGTCGCTCATCACGAAGACGACGCAACGCCGCCGCTGGACCCGTCCCAGGAAGTCCAGCGCCTTCGAAATATCGGTCTGCGCCTTCACCGGCTCGGTGGCCAGGAGCTCGCGGATCAGCCTGAGCACGTTCGCCCGCCCCTTGCGAGGCGGGATGTACTTCACGACGTCGTCGGTGAAGAACAGGAGGCCGACCTTGTCGTGGTTGCGGAGCGCCGTGAACATCAACACCGCCGCCACCTCGACGGCCGTTTCCATCTTGCTCAGGCGGAATGAGCCGAACGAGCCCGACGCCGAGATGTCGACCGCCAGGATCACCGTGAGTTCGCGCTCCTCGCAGAACGTCTTCACGAACGGCGTCCCCGCCCGGGCGGTGACGTTCCAGTCGATGCTCCGGATCTCGTCGCCGGGCACATATTCGCGGACGGCGTCGAACTCCATCCCGCGTCCTTTGAAGACGCTGAGATACTCACCCGCCAGCAGGTCATTCACCTGCCGACGGGCGACGATCTGGATGCGCCGGACTTCTTTCAGGACATCTTCAAGTTGTCGGGTCGGCATGGGAAAATCATGGATTCAGGGCACGGGGACCGATTCCAGAACCTTGCGGATGACGTCGTCGGCCGTGGTCTCTTCGGCTTCGGCCTCGTAAGTCAGGATCACCCGGTGCCGCAGGATGTCGAACGCCACGTCCTTGACGTCCTGGGGCGTGACATACGCGTGCCCGACGAGGAACGCATTGGCGCGGGCCGCCAGGCACAGGTTGATCGACGCCCGCGGCGATGCGCCATACTCGATGAGCGGCTTCAGGTCGCCGAGCCTGTACTTCTCGGGATGCCGGGTCGCCGAGACGATGTCCAGCACGTAATCCTTCACCTTGTCATCCAGATAAATCGAGCCCACCGTCTGCTTCATCTCGACGAGGTGCTCCGGGCTCAGCACCGGCTGGACCTCGCGCCTCAGGCCGTCCAGGGCGACATCCACGACCTTGCGCTCCTCGGCCGTGCTCGGATAGCCGACGATCACCTTCAGCATGAAGCGGTCGACCTGGGCCTCGGGCAACGGGTAGGTCCCCTCCTGCTCGATCGGGTTCTGCGTGGCCAGGACGAGGAACGGCTCTTCGAGCGTGAACGATTCATCGCCGATCGTGACCTGATGTTCCTGCATGGCCTCCAGCAGCGCCGATTGCACCTTGGACGGGGCGCGGTTGATCTCATCGGCGAGGATGAGGTTCGCGAAGATCGGGCCCTTGCGAGTGCTGAACGCCCCTTCCCTCGGATTGTAGATCAGCGTGCCGATCAGGTCGGCCGGGAGCAGGTCCGGCGTGAACTGGATGCGGTTGAACTTGCAGTGGATCGCGGCCGCCAGCGCCTTGATGGCCGTGGTCTTGGCCAGCCCGGGGACCCCTTCGAGCAGGACATGCCCACCGGTGAGCAGCGCGATCAAGAGCCGCGAAAGCATCAAGTCCTGACCGATCAGGACCTTGCGAACCTCCGTCTTCACGCGTTCGAGCTGGTCCGAGTACTGGAGAACCTGATCCTTGATCTTCTGGATGTCAACGCCCATATTCCCCGATCCAACCTCCCGCGATCTTGTCCGATCCGATCAATCCGCCGCCATTTCCAGGTCGGCCGTGCGCGGTCGATCCTGCGACCAACCAACCCGAGCCCCTCCAGTTGACCCTTTATAGATAAAGCCAGATGATCTCTGATACGCAAGCCTGAAGATCGAGGTTCGAAGCCGGGTCGTCAATCTCCCACGGCCCGACCGTCTGGCCGGGCGGGACCAAGGCGGCGCAACTCGTGGAGCCGCCTGACCATGCGCCGGGCTACTCGCGGGGCGGCTTCGGGACGAAAGTCCATTTCTTGTGCGACACTCATGGGATCCTCCCGGGCATCGACCTGACCCCCGGTCATCTCCAAGAATCGAAGTTCTTCGAGACCGTCGCCGAGCGGGGGCTGCTGAGGCACCGTCGAGATCGCCGGTACTGGCTGGAGAGCGATCCAGCCGGCCGGCCGCCCGAGGAAGGTCGGGAAACCACCGGCCCCGTCGCAGCGATCGTCTTCAGACGTCGAGGTGGAGCCGGTGACATTTCAACGTATTATAGGTTTGATTAATTGCTTAATCCCAGAGTCGCTTCGGCCTCGCGACGGAGGATCAGGCACATCAGCCAATCGCACCACTCGGGACCGAAGTCTCCACTGTATTGCGATTGATGACGGTCGATGATCTCGGCGGCCCGGTCGTATGCCTGCCGGGCTTGATCCCGGAGATTCTGGCGTTGCAACGCCATCGAGAGGACCAGGCCGGAGAGCGCCTTGCACTGCATCGTGGTCGATGGGGAGGCATCGATCGCTTTGCTCAGCCATGAGACCGCCTCGGCCAGCCGCCCTGAGCGATACTCCGCGAGTCCCTTGGTTGACATCACCCAGTAATAGAGCTTCTTGGTCTCGCGACTGGCCAGGGCCCGATCGATCAGCCGGGTCGGGAGGCTCGGGTCGCCGGGGCAGTCCGGCGTGAGTAGCCAGAGCTTCGCGATCCTCTCGCCGAGTAGGATGTCGTCCGACGATTCGAACTCTCGCTGCATATCGAGGCACCGTTTGCGATAATCGTCCCGATCGCCGATCTCGACGAGGGGAGGGATCGCGAGGTACCAGGTCCATTCGTCGCCCGGGTCGAGTTCCACGGCCCGGCGGAAGTCGCCGGCGGCTTGCCGCCAACGTCCGAGCCGGCAGTAGAGGTTTCCGCGCCGGACCAGGAGGTCGGCCCTGTTCGCCGAAGACGTCTCGGACTCGAGCTGCGAGTTGAGGTTGGCAACCGAGTCGTACAGATTGGTCAACCCCGACGGCTTCGGCGGCGGGGTCGGGGTCGCGTCAGGGCTCGGCGCGGGCTCTGCCGAGCCCGAGACCAGGCCGCCATTCCGAGCGCCCGCGACGGCGAGTGCCGCCACCAACGCCGAGGCGATCAAGGCCATGCGGCGCCGAGACAATCGCTTGGTCGGGACCGGGGCGACCGCCTGGCGGGCGGAGTCGATCGCGATCGTCACCGGCTTCTCGGCGGGCGGAAGGGCCGCGGGGGCTGGCGACGGGCCGCGACGGGTCGAGGGGCTGACCGATGCCCGGAGCGAGGGTTTCGGACGAGCGTCCAGCAAGGCGCGGGCCGCCTTGCTCAGTCTCGGCAGTTCGGACTCGCTCGGCGCGGGGATCGGTTCGTGTGTCCATTCCGCCAGGGCGTCAACGACGTCGGCCGGCTCCTGGTACCGATCCGACGGCGATTTGGCCAACATGCGGTCGACGATCGCGGCCAGACCGGCGGGCACGTCGGCGCGATAATCGCTGATCGGCCGAGGCTGACGCCGCTGGTGCCACGAGAGCTTCTCCGCGATGGTGCCTTCCGGAAAGACCGGTTGCCCGGTCAGGAGGAAGTAGAGCGTCGCACCGAGGCTGTAGATGTCGGCCCGGATGTCCACCTCATGGCTGTCGACGGCCTGCTCGGGGGCCTGGTAGTCGAGCGTCCCCAGCACGTATCGGAAATTCTGCCCCTTGGTCAAGCCATCGTCGCTCTGGGAGATCCGCACCAGGCCGAGGTCGAGGATCTTGACTGTCCCCGTGCGGTCGACGAGCAGATTGCCCGGCTTGATGTCGCGGTGGACGAGGCCGGCCTCATGGGCGTGTTGTAGCCCCGATGCGGCCTGACGGATGTATTCGGCCGCTCGCCCCGGACACAGCGGACCGATCCGTTGGACGAGTCCGTCCAGGTCCAACCCGTGGATGAATTCCATGACGAGGAAATGGATGTTGTTCGCGCGGTCGATATCATAGAAGTCGGCGATATTCGGGTGGTCCAACATCGCCGCTGCCCTGGCCTCGCGGTAGAACCGGGCCAGGGCCTCCGGGTTCTCGGCCTGGTTCATCGGCAGGACCTTCAACGCCACGGGTCGCTGCATGTTGAGATGGTTCGCGAGGAAAACGGCCGACGACCCGCCATGGCCGACGCGTTCCAGGATCAGGTATTTTCCGGCGCAGATGAAGTTGCGCCAGCGGCCTGCGAGCAACTGTTCGGCCTGATAGGCGGTCAGTAACCCATCGGCTACGGCAGCCTGCGCCGCGTCCAGGGCCTGACCGTCGCCGCCCTCGCCGGGCGCCGGCTCGCGAGGTACGCATTCAGTCTCCTCGGCGAGAGCACCTGGCTCCGCCTGACCAACTCGAAGAATGCCTCGTCACTAACTGGTGGCGCCGCCATATTCGGATTCTCCGGAGTTCAGACACTATCCCTCATAACCAGCATCTCGGGCGTGTTGGAGGGGCGACTCGCCCGGATTGTCCGGTGCGGTCGCGCCGCTTACGCGCGTAGTAGTATTGTTTGGAGGAACAGGGAGAGCGAGCCGACCGGGATGGTCGGTCCGCGACTGCGGCTCGAGGACGCTGACTCGCCGGTGGCGAAGTCCCGCTCGGAGTGAACTTGAAAGGGAAATACTAAACTCGTTAAGATTTGCCGGTCAAGAGACAAGAGCTTCAGAAAAAAATCAGTATCATCACTGCATCACTGAATAGCAAAGAACTGGCTGCAACCTTTCCGAGTAGAATCGATGATGATCGCCCCCGTGGTCGAAATCCCCGGTCGCCGGCGACCGTGGGAGTCGGCCCTGGCATCCCGGCCTGATACCGCAGGTGTTCCATGCTCAGTCGAGTCCCGGTCCCCTGTCCCGAATGCCATTGGCCCGTCAAGGTTCGGACCGAATACATCGGTCTACGGGTCCAGTGTAAACGATGCGGTCATCCCTTCTCCGTCCGTCGGACGCTGCCGGTCGCCTGCCCGGAGTGCGGGCTAAGCGAGATGTTCCGGACCGAGGATCTGGGCCGTGTGATCCGCTGCAACCGCTGCGACGCGGTGTACGAGGCGCTGGCCGCCATCGACACCATGGGCCCGTCGGACCGACCGGGGGCCGCGTCGATGAACGGGGCACGGCCCGAGATAGTCGACCCGCCGCCGATGGATGGCCACCACTCGGCCATGGTCGCCCGGCATCGCGCCGACATATCCGACTCCGATAACAACGGTCGGCCCACGCGCCTCGCCGAGCTCGATTCGGGCCGAGGCGAACGGGCCGGATCCGACGCGGTCTTCCCGACCGGCGAGCTCGAGTGGGCCGGCCGGCGCGAGCAGGACCGGCCCGTCGAAGGGGGCCGGGGAGGGCCTATCGTGGCGGGCCATGCGAACGGAGAATTCCCTCCCCTCGCGACTTTCGGAGACCCGTTCGAGCAATCCCGACCCGAAGCGACGTCGTCCGGAGAGCTCAAAGAGGCGCTTCCGCCGGTCGACCGACTCGTCGTTGAAGTCGAATCGCCCAGGATCGAGGCCTCCGAGTCCGACAGGCTCGGGGCGGAATGCGAAGTCCTCGAGGGCCGGGCGAAAGAGCGGTCCAGGCGCGAGTATGAGCTGCAGGTCGAACTGGAGGAAATCCGATCCGAACTCGAACGCCGCGAGCGCGAGGCCGCCGCGGCGCGGGAACGCGCCGCGGCGGCGGAGCGCCTCGAGGACGACCTGCGGGCTGCCTTGGAGGAGGTCGCGCGGCTGCGAGCGGATTGCCGCGAGGCCCGGGCCGCCACCGCTACGGCGACTCGCGAGTTCGAGGCCCTGCTCGCTCATTCGTCCGCGCTCCAGGACGGTTTCTACCGAGCCTTGGACGAGATCGAGAAGGACTCGGCCGAGCGGCTGATCAATCCGCGCGAAGCGGATCGGCTCCGCGCGCGCCTCGGAGAATTGGAAGGCCAGATTGCGGAGGCCGCGACCGTTCGCATGGCCGTCGAAGAAGACTACGCCTGTATGCTTCAAGCCCGCGAACAGGAACTCGCGACAGCACGAGAACAGCTCCGAATGCTTCAGGCTCAGATGGGGGATATGGCCGACCTCGAGGCGGAAGAAAAGCTCCTCAGGACGATGCTCGCTCGCGAGCGGATCGACGGCGATGAGGTTGCGGCTGAGTTGGCGGACTTCATGGGCCCGACCATCGGACTTCGGGGCGGGCGCGAAGCCAGTCGTGCAGCCCCCGGTTCGGGCCTTGCCGGACCCGCGCAGCTACGGGGCGAACCGACAATGAGGTCGAACACGCCGGGGAGGCAGATCAGCGGCCCCGACTGCATCTCCGCCCCGCACTCGTCCGGCGATCTCTCCGCCCGCGACCTGGACCTCGCCCTGGAATTGATGGACTTCCGCGTATTGTTACCGCAACTGATGGATCTGCGCGGAGCCCGACCCCTTGAGAGCGTCACGGACACACGCGATGTACCCATCGGCTCTGACGTCGCGACGGAACCCATCGCCGATCGCACGACTCCCGGACGACCCGGATCGGAGGCAGGCCACTAAATCGACGTCAACTTACTCCAAGGCCGAGGCCAATCGACTCTCAGGACAGACGATCCGGCTCCTCGACCAGCACCTCCAATTCAGTCGGCGGGGAATTCCGCCGCGGGACCGGGGAAGGCGAAGCGGCCCAGGACCACGGTGACATTGTCCCGACCGCCGCGTTCCAGCGCCTGGTCGACCAGGACGCGGCAGGCGTCTTCCGGCACGGGATGGCTCTCCAGAACCTTGAGGATATCCTGATCCTCGAGATGCTTGGTCAGTCCGTCCGTGCAGAGGAGGAGTCGGTCGCCCGTCGCCAGGTGATGGTGCTCCACGTCGACCTCCAGGCCAAGGTCCGGACCGCCGATGCAGTTGGTCAAGATGTGGCGCCGTTGCCGCTCCTCGAGGGACCCTTCCGCGGCGATTCCGGCATCGATCATGCTCTGGGCCAGGGTATGGTCCCGCGTCAGGCGGCTGAGGCTGCCGTCGCGGTACAGATAGGCTCTCGAGTCGCCGGCATGGATCACGAAAAGCTCCGGGCCGGTGACGTAACAGACCGTCAAGGTGGTGCCCATGCCCCTGAGGCGCGGACGCTCCTCGGCCATGTCGCGTAGCTTTCGGTCGATCAAGCGGAAGAAGACGTCGGATTTCTTCTTCATCTCCTCCGCTTCCCGATCATTCATCTTCACGGTCCACTTGACCTCGCCCGCTCCCAGATCCCAACCGGCCTGCAAGGCCAGGAAGCTCGCCATCTCGCCGAACGCGTGTCCGCCCAGTCCGTCGGCCACGCAGAGGGTGTAGGCCGTCTGCTCGGGCTGATGCAACAACTCGGCGGGCAGGCTGGACAGGACGACATCCCGCACGCGTCGCCGTCGGACGACGAGGTACTGGTCCTCATTCCTCTCGCGGACCTTTCCGGGATGCGTACGGCCGCCGAATTCGGCCTCGATGATCGTACGCGGCTCCCGCTCGTAGAATTTGGCCGCCATCTCGTCGAACGTCAGGTACTCGGCCGTGTCGAGATCCACCTCGTCCGCTTGAGAGTACATCATCACCTCGGGAATCATCGGGCCTCGACTCGGGGTCGCGTCCGCGCGGGCACCATCGGAGGGGTCGAGTTGACTCGAACGACCGAGGCGGTAACGCGAACGCCGACGATCGGAACCGGCCCAACCTCTTAATCCAATAAGATAACGGGTCAATCGGGGTCTCGTCGAGGTTCGACCGTTTCCCGAAATGTTCAGTGGGAAGACGGCGTGCGAACCGGACGGATTGCGAAGGACTTTCTAACGATTCCGGTTCTCGTGCGTCTAAAGATCAGAGCGTCTCACGCTCGGTTTGCGCACGTGACCGGAAAAAGGGGACTGGCTCACGGCCCCGGACGGCCCCGGGGATCTCGGGCAACGAGCGAGTGGGCCGGGTGCCTGTCCCCTTTTTCCGCGCGCTTAACTCACGCGCGAATCGCTCCAGAGTCCGAGCCCGCCGATCCGGCCGGGCCGACCTTTTCCCGTCCTTCGCAATTCCCTCTCCATGGAGTGCATCACCATGACAACCTGGAAGTGGCTGGCCGCGGGACTCTCCCTCGTCTGCACGACCGCCCTGGCTCAAGCGCCGGCCCCGGCGCCCGCGCCGGTCGACGTACCGCCCAAGAGCGCCCCGAGCCGGGTGGCCGCCGTGACGGTCTACCAGGGGAACGCCCTGGTCACTCGGGAGGTCGCCGTGCCGCCGGGCAAGGGCCTGGTCGAGATCGTCGTCACGCCCCTGCCGGCCCAGACAGTTGACAGCTCGCTCTATGCCGAGGGAACCGACGGCGTCCGGGTCCTCAGCACAAGATACCGCACCCGCGCCGTGAAGGAGGACACCCGCAAGGAGGTCCGCGCCAAGGAAGGTCAGATCCGCACCCTCAAGCAAGAGGCCGAGCGGTTGCAGAAGGAGATCCAGGTCATCGAGCAGAATCTCCAGTTGCTCACCAAGCTGGAGACGTTCACCGGCGCGACCATGCAGCAACTCACCGAAAAGGGGGTCCTGAATAGCGCCATGACCCTGAGCCTGGCCAATTTCGTCATGAATACACGCGCCGAGAAGTCCACCGAACAGGTCGCCGTCCAGCAGAAGTTGCAGGCCAACACCGAGGCGACCGAGTTCCTCACGCGCGAGCTTGCCGAGCTCACGTCCGGGTCGAGCCGGACCGAGCGCGACGCGGTGATCGTGGTCGACAAGGGCGAACCGGCGGGCAAGGTCCGTCTGAACTACCTGGTGAGCGCCGCGACCTGGCGGCCGCAGTACCGCTTTCGAGCGGGGACCGAGAAGGACCCGGTCCAGCTCGAGTACCTGGCCGCCATCGAGCAACAGACCGGAGAAGACTGGACGGGCGTGGATATGACCCTCTCGACGGCCCAGCCGCAGCTCAACGCCACCCCGCCCGACCTGCTGGCCATGGACATCACGGTCGTCGGCCGGGGGGCCATGGCCGGGAACCAGACGGGACCACAGGGGCAGGGGCAGCAGGGAAACCCGCAGCAGGGAATCCCGCAGCAGCAGTGGCAACTGGCAAACGGGCAACCAGGGCAGGGTCAGGGGCAACAAGGGCAGGGTCAACAGGGTAGCATGATGGGGATGATGGGCGGCATGGGAGCCGGCATGGGCGGCCAGAGGTTCCGCGACCAGTCCCGTGAGCTGCGACAGAGGGCCCAGCAAGAGCTGATCGGCAACCGGGCGGAGGCCGGCAAGGCCTTCATCAACGAGGCCGCCGCCCTGGAGCAGGCCGACGATCTCCTGGCGGGCAAGGACAAGGATGAACAGGCCCCGAATGGAGACGATGCGAAAAAACCCGGCGCGATCGCGGCCGCGACCGTGACTCACGAAGGCCCGAGCGTCACCTATCACCTCCGTTCGCGGCTGACGGTCCCCTCGCGGAACGACCAGCAATTGATCGAAGTCGCCCGGATCGACACCAAGCCCGAGTATTATTACAAGGCCGTACCCGTGCTGACCTCGCACGTCTACCGGCTGGCCGACCTGATCAACAAGGGCGATTATGTCTTGCTGGCCGGCGAGGCGACGATGTACGTCGGGTCCGACTTCGTCGGCCGGATGAATCTGCCGCTGGTCGCCATCGGCGAAAAATACACGGTCGGGTTCGGCGTCGACCCGCAGTTGCAGGTCTCCCGCACGCTCGTGAAGAAGTCCCGCACCGTCCAGGGCGGCAACCAGGTGCACAGCTACCAGTACCGGATCACGGTCGGGAGCTACAAGTCGGATCCGGTGAAGGTGCAAGTCTGGGACCGCCTGCCGCGGGCCGAGGCCGAGGCCGTCGCCGTGAGCCTGGTCGAGCCGGCGCCGAAGCTGAGCGAGGACCCGACCTACCTGGGCCGCGAGCGGCCGGAAAACCTGCTCCGGTGGGACGTCACCGTCGCGCCCGGCCAGACCGGCGAGAAGGCGGCGACGATCGCCTACCAGTTCAAGCTGGAGTATGCCCGCGACGTGGCCATCGCCAATTTCCGGGCCAAGCAATGAAACTCGCACTCGTGGCGAGGAGGTCGTCCCCCTCGCCCCGCGGCAGCGGGGAGAGGGTGCCCGAAGGGCGGGTGAGGGGCCTCCTCCCTGGCGCAACAATAACGAGATGTCGACTGTGGTCATTCCGACGTGACATGTCCAACTTTTCACCGCGCCAGGGCGAAGCCCCCAGGAATGCCTCTGGAAGCCCGCGCTCACCCCGACAAACGACCCGGTTTCGTGGCAACAATGCCGGAGATTCCCGGTCTTATCCCGGCGGCTTCTCAATCAAGATATCGCCCAGGTCGAGGGTTTCGCCGGCCTTGACGGTGAATTCCTTGCTCAGCCCGGTGATCCGATAGGGCGCGCCGGGGATCAGGGCGGGGAAGGCAATCCGCCCTTGGGCATCGGTCACCGGTCCGTCGCCGTAGTTGAGCGGGTCGATCGCGGTCAAGGCCGCGACATCCGCCTCCAGACCATCATCCCTATCCTGGAGGCGACTGATGATCGCACCGGGCGTGACCACGATCGAAATCCTGGCTGACCCGCGATATCCTGCGATCGGCTTCCCGCCGGGGTTGACCAGCCGGGCCTTGGCCGTGCCGCAGGGCTGGAGCCGGACGGTGGCTGGCCCGACGGCCGCGGACTTGCCCGAGAGTTGGACAGCGGCGCCGAGCCTCTGCCTTAGCTCCAGGAAATAAATGGGCACCTCCGTATCGGGATCGAGCCCGTGGACCTGGAATCGGCCGTCGCGCACCATGACGAGGCCGGACGCATTAAACCAGTGACGCCATGGCGTGACCCACGGTTCGAGGATGACCCGGCTGAACATCCGGGTCACCTGGGCCGGCTGTCCGTCCGGCGCGAGGACTCGACCATGCACGGTGGCGCCTCGCCGGAGCACGCCGTGGATTTCCAGGCCGTGGCTACCCGGCTTGGGGTCGCAGGCGATGAAGGCGTGGGAGTACCCGCGCCGGCCACCCGGCAGGCCCTGATCAATCGTCCGATTGCCGATCTCCCGGAGCACGTAATCGTCGCTGGGACCCTGGATGACGAGATATCCCGGCGAGGGCTGGACCGCGATCTGGAACAAACCATCCGGCCCCGAACGGCTCTTCGAGACGCGCGGATTCGACAGGTCGTCGGTCGAGCGTCGTCCAAAGAACCAGACTTGCGCGTCCGCGACCGGCTTGCCCGAGCCCTCCTCGGTGACACTGCCGCGGACCATGACGCCCCGCGGCAGGGCCAGGTTGACCGAATGCTCGACCGCCCCTTTGGGCCACTCGAAATACGTCGTGCCGGCGGTCAGGTACGGCTGCCCGTCCGGGGGAGAAGCCGAGATCCGATAGCGGTCACCTGGCGACGGGTTCACCCGGAACTGTCCCGTGCCATCGGTCGCAAATCCCATAAAGTTGGTTCCGTTCTTCCGGATCGCCCCGACCTCGATCCGGCCGCGAGCAACCGGCCGGCCGGTGTCGGCATATGTCACGCGCCCGGTGATGATCTGGGCCGGGGCCAGCGCCATCGTCACTTGCTTGGAGCCCGGGGTGCGATCCGTCTCGACCGCGATTCCCTGCAGGGCGAACCGCGGGTCATTGACGGTCAACGTCACGCGCATGTCGCGGCCCACGCCGCGGAGGGTGAAGCGGCCGTCGGCGTCGGTGGTCGCCGGCTTGGGCCAGGCCGGCAATTCATTCACCTGAGTCCAATGATAAGCGGGCCCTTCGAAGGGAACACGAGACCGGGCCGGCCGCGCCGGGAGGGAGCGGCCGATCGCGGAGACCGAGACCGCGACATCCCGGGCGGGCCGGCCTTGCAGATCGAACAGGCGACCGTCGATCGCCTGTTCGGGTCGGAGCCTGATGTCGGCGGCGGGTTGATCGTCGTCCGGATCGACCTCCGCCCAGCCCACACCATAGCCGGGCGCCAGGGCGACGGCGCAGAACGTGTCATATTGCGACGAAGAGGTGCGGGGCGCCTCGAGCCGGAATCGGCCCGAGCCGTCGCTGCCCGCATGGCCGATCGGGACCGGCCTCAACCTCTCGTACTGGTCGCCGCGTCCGGCCAGCTTCAGCCGCGCGGTGACCATCACCGTGGAGTTGACCACGGGCTTGCCCTGAGGGTCGAGCACGCGCCCCACCACGAACATCCGGCCCGGAGCCGGACGCGAGATCGCGTCCTCCGGCCTGGACGCGGTCTGGGTTTGAGGACTGGCCGGCGTCTTCCCTGGCTCATCCTTCCTCGCCAGGGCGTGGGTCAAGTAGCCGGCTCCGGTGGCGACGGCGCAGAGGACCAGTAGGGTCAGTGCGCTCAGTTTCAGCTTGTGAAGCAGCATGGATCTCAGCACCTCCTGGGCCAGGGCCGTTGTCGAGGCCGAGACGACTCCTCTGTCAGCCTGTCCGGCCGCGAAATGGATCGCGACTTTAGTCGTCGCGTCACACAGGGAGGATGAGACGGACGCCGAGGCGGATCGGGGGCTCAGAGTCGCCGCTACCGCGGCCGACGGCAGCCCCACGCCGCGACGGGTGAGTGCGCGGCGGAGCTTGTCCCGCGCCCGGGCAAGCCGGCTGCGGACGGTGCCAGCGGGCCACCGCAGCCGTTGCGCGGCTTCGTCGAGGGTCAGGCCCTCGAAGTAGCAGACGACCACCGCCAGGCGGAACGCGTGCGGTAGGCGGTCGATCTCCTCGTGGAGGGCCTCGGCCTGCTCGCGGGCCAGGGCCGACACTTCGGCCGGCGGGACAGTCGGCTCGACCGGGACGCTCGAACCTCGACCCGGATGACCCAAGGCGTCGCCGTCCTCGTTCCGCCGTCGGCGATCGAGCCGGACCTTCGCCTTCCGCGCCGTGCGGATCGCCACCCCGTAGAGCCAGGGACCCAGCAAGTCGGGGTCACGTATGGAGTTGATCTTGCGGGCGAGCACGAGGAAGACGGCCTGGAAGGCATCCTCGGCGTGGTGCCGGTCGCCCAGGAACTGTCGGCAGACGTGGAAGATCATCGGCCCGTATCGCGTCACGAGCGCGGCGAACGCCGCTTCCCCGGCCGCATCGCGGTTGTCGGTAAACCGCTCCAGCAGTTGCCGGTCGGTCAGACCGGCGACCGAGCCGCCACCGAAGAGCGCCTCAACCTGCCGGACAATCGATCCCGCCGCATTCCCCATGCCGGTGAATTCCCTCACGGAGATCTCAGTTTGCTCTCAACCCCCCATTGGATAGTGCCCCGACTCCGCTCCATTTATCCCGAGTTGGGCGAACCTGATCCCGGATTTTCCAGACGGGCTACTCCCCGTTCAACGCCCGGTGGATGAATTGGACGACGATCGACCCCTCGCCGACCGCTGAGGCCACCCGCTTCACCGAGCCGCTGCGCACATCTCCGACGGCGTAGACGCGGGGGAGGCTCGTCTCGAACAGCGTGGGCGCCCGTTCGTGCTGGGCCAGCTCCTCGGGTTCGAGGTCGGGCCCGGTCTTGATGAAGCCCTTCTCGTCGAGAGCGACGGTCCCACGAAGCCAGGTCGTGCAGGGGCTCGCGCCAGGAAGAGGAAGACCGACTGGGTATCGACCCGGACGGTCTCATTCGCCCTGCGATTCCGATACTCGACCGCCTGAAGCCGCGAGCCGTCGCCGATCAGGCGGGTGATCTCGGACCGGCAATGGAGGTGGATATTGGGCGTCTCCTCGATCCGGCGGATCAGGTATCGCGACATCGTCTCGCCCAGCCCGTCGCGCCGAACCAGGATATGCACCGACCGGGCGTGCTTGGACAGGTAGACCGCCCCCTGCCCGGCCGAGTTGCCCCCGCCCACGACGATCACGTCGGTCCCCGCGCACATCTCCGACTCCATCGCGGTGGCCCCATAGTACAGGCCGCATCCCTGATAGCGATCGGAGTCGGCCACGTCGAGCCGCTGGTAGCTCGCCCCGGTCGCGAGCACGACCGAACGGCCCCGCACCCGGCGTCCGTCGGCGAACTGGACCTCGTAGTCGGCCGCTTGCGGCACCAGCTTGATGGCATTGACAGGGTTCGCCATCCGCGCGCCGAACTTCGCCGCCTGGGTCACCGCCCGCTGGGCCAGTTCCTGGCCGGAGATCCCGGTCGGGAAGCCCAGGTAGTTCTCGATCTTCGAGCTCGTGCCCGCCTGCCCGCCCGGCGAACCGTTGTCGATCGCCGTGACGCTCAGCCCCTCCGAGGCGGCATAGACCGATGCCGCCAGCCCGGCCGGCCCGGCGCCGACGACCACGACGTCGCAGACCTCGGTCTCGTCCAGGTCGTCGAAGCCGAGCGCATGGGCCAGCGTCACGTCGCTCGGGTTCCTCGCCACGTGGCCCGCCCGGCAAAGGACGATCGGGATCTCCTCGACGCCGATCTGGAGCGTGTCGAGCAGCGCGGCGACGCCATCATCCCTCTCCACGTCGAGGAACGTGTACGGCTGGCTGTTCCGTGTGAGGAACTCGCGGATCCGGTGCGTGTCCTTCGAGTACCTCGAACCGACCACCCGGATCGAGCTATAACTCCCGGCGATCAGGGCCGAGCGGCGGATCAGGAATGTGCGCAGGAATAGGTCGGAGAGCTCGGAGTCCTCGACGACGATCCGGTGGAACTGGTCGGTCGCGATCCGGAGGACCTCGGAGTCCTCATCGGCGCGCGCCTGGACGATCGCGGCGCGGCCGGAGAGCGTCGAGGGATCGCCCACGAAGGCGCCGGGCTTGTGGCGTACCACATGCTTCATACCGCCCTCGGAATAGTGGCAGATCTCAATGGCGCCGTCGAGAAGGACGAAGAAATCGATGCCGCGGTCCCCCTCGTCGAACAGGACCGTCCCCTCCGCGACCCTCTCCCGGGTCCCAAAGTGCTCGAGACGACGGATCTGTTCGGCGGTCAGACCCGGCGAGATTTCCTTCGGGATTTCGGATTCCACACTCATCGGAAAGGTCCCTCTCTGGAACGGTTTCGATGCACCTCGACAGCCGATGCCTCAAAGCCGAAGATCATTGAGTCTACCGATCGGCCCGCTCCGGATGCCACATCGCCGCGATGGGTCAACCGAGTATCCAGGTCGTTACCCCCGGAACGACTTCCCTTTTCGCGGAACGCTTTCACGACCGCGTCGTCTTAAAGGAAATGAGCCCGACGGACCTCGCACAACTGATCGATGCCCACGCCGCCGCACTGGTGTTGTACGCACGCCAGTGGTGCGACGCGCCCGAGGACGTCGTCCAGGAGGCGTTTATCAAGCTGGTCCGTCAGAGCCGTCCGCCTCTCGACGCCGTCGCCTGGCTCTACCGCGTGGTGCGCAACGGCGCACTCGATGACGCCAAGGTCGCCCGACGACGCCAACGCCGGGAGTCGTCGGCCGCCCGGCCGGTCCGATGGTTCGTCGAGCCCGAAGTCGACGGCCTCGATGCCGAGACCGCGGTCGCGGCCCTCGAGCGGCTCGTGCCCGAGCATCGCGAAGCCATCGTGGCCCGCCACTGGGGCGGCCTGAGCTTCGAACAGATCGCCGAGGTGGTCGGCTGCTCGGCCAGCACCGCCTTCCGACGCTATTCGACCGGCGTCGAAGAACTCCGGAAGCAACTGGGGGTGACATGTCCGAACCGTTCCTCGAACGCCTGAGCCGATTCACGCCGGATGCCGGCGGGCTGGATCGCGACGCCCTGTTGTTCGCCGCCGGCCGCGGCTCCGCCCGCCCGAACCGCGGCTGGAAGGCCCTGACCGGCTTGCTCGCGGGCACCCAGATGCTGTCGCTGGTACTCCTGTTCCACGGTACGACCCCTCAAGCCGTCGGATTCCGCGAGGCCGTCGCCGATGTACCTGTCCCGCCCGCGGTCCTCGAGCCGGCGAACCCGGGCGTGTCGTCGGCCCGCCACGCCCTGCTGGATGCGACGACCGAACGCCCCCCGGCCGACGACGTGGACTTCATCGATCGCGGACCGCCATTGCATGCCGGCGACCTTCAGCGTGCGTCGCTCCTGAACTGAGACGAAGGCCAGGAGCGTTTCTCCGATTCAAGGCCGAACACTCAATGCCCCAATCTTCCGGATTTCATCCTGTTGATCCTGTCAATCCTGTCGAAATTGATTCAAATCCGGAGGGACAGGATTGACAGGATCAACAGGATGGAACTCATTTACAAATCCACGATTCGGAACCTTTGATCCAATTCTTTCACAAACTCTGAGCCCTCGGATGTCCGCTTCGTCCTCTTGACCCGGAGTCATCCCGTGCCACGAATTCTCATCGGCCTCGCCACGCTGGCCGTCCTCTCCGTTCCCTGCCGGGGCGACCAGCCAATCGCGACCTCGACCCCGGAAACATTGATCCGGTTGAATGTATCGCCGGCCCCGGCACCCAGGCCGGCCCTCCGATATCAGCTCCTGCCCGATCTCGGGGAGTTGAATCCCGGCAACCCGATCCAGAACTACATGAAGTGCTTCATGGAGCAGCAGAAGTTCTTCTTCGACAAGGATTCGTTTCAACGTCGCGAAAAGCTGCTGGCCATGCCCCTGAAGGAGCTGCCCGCTCACGAGCTCCAGGATTATGGCGGTTTCGCGCTGCGACAGGCCGACTGGGCCGCACGGCTCGACAACCCGGATTGGCAGATCCTGCTGAAAGTGAAGACCGACGGCGTCAGCTTGCTGCTCCCCGACCTGCAGGATCTCCGATCCCTGTCTTACCCGCTCAAGTTGCGATTCCGGGCCGAGATCGCGCTGGGCCAATTCGATCAGGCCCTCCGGACCGCCAAGACCATGTTCGCCTTGACCCGCCACCTGAGCGAAAACCCGACGCTCATCGGCAACCTCGTCGCCATGGTCGTCGCGAACGCGGCCATCGGCCCCCTGGAGGAGATGCTCGAGCAACCGGCATGCCCCAACCTGTACTGGGCCCTGACGAATCTGCCCGTTCCCCTGGTCCCCCTCGATCAGGGGATGGAGGGCGAGCGCGTGGGCGTCCACACGGAGTTCCGCGACCTGGATGAGCATGCCCCGATGACCGCGGACCAGCTCAAGAGGGCGATCGTCCACTTCGACTGGCTCCTCGGAGATGGATCGGGGAAGCCCCGGAAGTCGATCGTACAGACGTGGCTCGACGCGCGGATCAGGGACGAGAAGTCGCTCGTCGCCGCACGCCGGCGTCTCATCGAAACCGGGATATCCGAAGAGAGCCTGAAGCGGTTCCCGGCCGAACAGATCCTCCTCCTCGACGAGAAGCGCGAATATGACGCCCGCTTCGACGACATCATGAAGACCCTGAACGTGCCGGCCTGGCAGGCGGCGGCGCTGGCCGGTCGGACCAGGCGGGATCGAGAACCTTCGCTCTTCGCCGAGACCCTGGTCTCGGGCGTCTTCGGCGTCCGACTCAAGCAGGCGAAACTCGATCAGCGGATCGCGCTCCTGCGACACGTCGAGGCCCTCCGAATCTACGCCGCGCAGCACGACGGATCATGGCCCGCGAAACTCGCGGATGTCCCTCTCCCCTTGCCCGTCGATCCGTTCACCGGCCAGCCGTTCCATTACGAAGTCGCAGGCGACACGGCACATCTCCGCGGCAGTCTACCGCCGGGCGACGAGAAGAGCCCCGAGTTCAGCGTCGTCCACTACGAGCTGACCCCGAGGAAGCCATGAAAGCATTGAACGAATCGGGCGGAAACGTCCTTCGCACTTGACAAATGTCGTTCGCATCTCCTACACTTGTCGTTCCCAGGGGCATCCGTGCCTTTCCGGATGTCCACGCTGTGAAAGGGTCCTTCACCGTTCGCCAGGGGTCATTCCATGACTCGAGTCCTCCTCGTCCTCGCTATGATGTTTGGCTCGGCGGTCGCTTGCCGGGCCGAGCAGACGACCGCCAATCCGGAAACCCTGATCCGGTTGACCGTATCACCGGCACCGATCCCCAGGCCGGCGCTTCGATACCGGCTCCTGCCCGAGCTCAAGGAGATGAATCCCGGCAATCCGGTCCAGGCCTACATGAAGTGTATGCTGGAGCAGCAGGGCTTCTTCTTCGACAAGGAGGCGTACGAGCGCCGCGAGAAGTTGCTGGCGATGCCGATCCAGGAGATGCCCACACAGGAATTTCAGGATGATGGCCGGGTTGCGCTGAACCAGGTCGACCGCGCCGCCCGGCTCGACAACCCCGATTGGCAAGTCCTGCAGAAGCTCAAGAGTGACGGGATAAACTTGCTGCTCCCGGAGGTTCAGGCAATGCGCAGCCTGGCGAGGGCCCTGCAAGTTCGCTTCCGGGCCGAGGTCGCCCGGGGCCGATTCGACGACGCGGTCCGCACCGCCCAGACGATGTTCGCCATGTCTCGTCATATGGCCGAGCACCCCTGCCTCATCAGCGACCTGGTAGGCATCGCCATCGCGTTCGTCGCAGTCGTACCCCTGGAGGAGATGCTGGGTCAGCCCGGCTGCCCCAACCTTTACTGGGCGTTCACAACCCTGCCTCATCCCCTGATTACCCTCGAAAAAGCCATGGAAGGTGAGCGGATCATCGTCTCCTCAATCTACCGCGATCTGGACGAGAGTGCTCCCATGGGGTCGGACCAGCTCAAGAAATTCGTCGCGTCGTTGGACCCACTGCTTCAGGCGGCGGATGGGAAAGTGCGGAAGCCGAGCGAGCGCGTCCGGGATTGGTTGGACGCGCGGACTAAGGACGAGAAGGCGGTCGGGGCCGCGCGTCGAACGCCTCCTCGAGCGCGGTATTCCCGAGGATCGCCTGAAGCGGTTCCCGACCGACCAGGTGATCCTCTTGGATGAGAAGCGCGAATGCGAGGACCGCTTCGACGATACCGTGAAGATCTCGGCATTGCCGACCTGGCAAATCGAGGCGATGCTGGCCCAGACCAAGGGGAAGAAAGAGCCGGCGTTCTTCGCCGATATCATCCTTCCTTTTTCCACCCTCGCCGTCCACCGGGCGCAGGGCCGGTTGGATCAGCGGCTCGCGATGCTCCGAACGGTCGAGGCGCTACGGCTCTACGCCGCGGAGCACCAGGGAAAACTGCCCGCGAAGCTCTCCGACGTCACCGTGCCGCTCCCCGATGATCCGTTCACCGGCAAGCCGTTCCGCTATGAGCTCAAGGACGGCACGGCGCATCTCCGGGGTAGTCCCCCATCGGGCGAGGAGAAGAACCCCTTTTTCAATATCCATTACGAACTCACCGTGCGGAACTAATTCTCTTGTAGCCGGGGTCTGTGACCCCGGGATCGATAACCCCGGCCTCACAGAGGCCGGCTACAGTTCTCTGAAGTATTGCTTGAATAAGAGATTGATCAAATCTCGGCGATAGGGAGTCTTCCGCAATGATTCGCCTCGTCCTGCTTGCCGTGACACTGGCCGCGTTCCCGCCGGATTCGAGTCGCGGGGAGGAAACCGTTCATCTCACGGTGAGGCCGATGTCGGCGCCGAAGCCCGCGCTGAAGTTCCAGCTCCTGCCGGAGGTGAGGGAGTTGAACTCGGGCAACGCGGCCCAGAATTACATAAAGTGCTTCATGGAGCAGCGGTATTTCTTCTTCACGAAGGAATCCGCCGCCGATCGCGCCCGATACCAGACGATGCCGCTGGCCGAGTTGCCGACCGAGACCCTGAGCAATTACGGAGGAGGAGCACTCCGTCAGGCGGACTGGGCGGCCCGACTGGATTCGCTCGACTGGCAGACCTCCGATCGCATCCAGACCGGCGGCATGGAGGTGCTCCCGGCCGAGTTGGGTCCACTCCAGCTCCTCGCCGCGGCGCTCCACGTCCGGTTTCGTGGCGAGGTGGCCGCGCGTCGCTTCGACGATGCGATCCGGAGCGCCAAGACGATGCTCGCGCTGGGCCGTCACCTGGGCGAGCATCCCACGGAGCTGGGCAACCTGATCGGCCTGTCGACCGCGCACCTCGCGCTCGACAGCCTCGAAGAGATGGTGCAGCAGGCGGGGTGCCCCAACCTCTACTGGGCGCTGACCGACCTGCCCTGCCCCATGGTCGACCTGCACAGAGGCGTTCAGGGAGACCGCACCATCGTGGAGGCGGAGCTGCGTCCGCTCCACGATCGCGACCCCATGACGGATGCCGAGATCGAGAAGTTCGTGAGCCGGCTGTCCGGCCTGATGAGCTTCGCACGCGAACAGGCGGGCCAGCCTCCCCGCAGCCTACGGGCTCGGCTCGGGTCGCGAGCCAAGGCCCCGGAACGGATCGAAGCCGCTCGCCGACGCCTGGTCGAGGCCGGCTGCGCGGGATCGGGTCGCGAAATTCCCGCCCACGCAGGTCATCCTGCTGGATGAGAGGCGCGCCTACGAGATCGATCGCGATGATCGGATGAAGCTGCTGGCCCTGCCCCTCTGGCAGATCGATTCCCCGGCCGGCCGCGGGAAGAAGGTGTCGGACGGCGAGAGTGATGGCGACGGGCTCTTCGCCGATCTCCTGCCGCACATCAACAAACTGCTCCAGACGCAAGGGCGTCTGGAGCAACAGATCGCCCTGTTACGTCACGTGGAGGCCCTGCGTCTTCACGGTGCGGAACACGACGGCAAGCTGCCCGCGAGCCTGTCCGACATCTCCGTGCCGCTGCCCGCCGACCCGGTTACCGGCAAGCCTTTCGCTTATTCGACGGAGCGGAATACCGCCCATCTCCGCGGCGGTTCGCTCCGGGATGGGAAGACCGACGCGGGATTCGGCGTTCATTATGAGATCACCCTGCACAAGTGATGCCGCTCAGGCCGGCAAAGCCGGCCCTACGTTGAGCCTGTCCGACATCGAGGTATCCCAATGCGCGTGACGATCCCGACGCTGGACCAGATCGACCCTGCCGAGGCCTGGAAGCCCTGGAAGCCCACGGATTCCGATCCCTGGAGTCGCAAGTGGGCCGCACACCTCTACCGTCGCGCGGCCTTCGGGGCCGGCCGCGACGAGCTGATCGAGGCCGATCGCCTCGGCCCTCGGGGGACGCTCGATCTGTTGCTGAATGGGAGGCCTTACGCCGGCGAGATCGAGGAGACCCTCGTCAACATCGGCCGGATCGCCGCGGAGCGCGACGATAGCGGAGAACAGCTCCGCGGTTGGTGGCTTTACTGCATGCTTCAGGGCGGCCACCCTCTGCGCGAGAAGCTGACCTTGTTCTGGCACAACCACTTCGCCACGAGTCTCGCCAAGGTCCAGGACACGACGTCGATGTTCCGCCAGAACTGCCTGCTGCGGAAGCACGGACCAGGCCGATTCGGCCCCCTGCTCCAGGCCATCAGCCGCGACGGCGCCATGCTGGTCTGGCTCGATTCCAATAGCAACGTCAAGGGAAAGCCGAACGAGAATTATGCCCGCGAGCTGATGGAACTGTTCAGCCTGGGCGTCGGCCACTACACCGAGAAGGATATTCGCGAGGCCGCCCGTGCCTTCACCGGCTGGCGTACAGACGGCGAGAGCTTCACCTTCGACCCTCGCCTCCACGACGATGGGCCCAAGACGTTCCTGGGCCACACCGGTGCCTGGGACGGCGGCGACGTGGTGCGAATCGTGCTGGAGCAACCGGCGGCGGCCCGATTCCTGGTCCGCAAGCTCTACCACGCCTTCGTCAGCGAGAAGTCCGTCCCGCCCGACGCCCTGCTCGAGCCGCTCTGCGAGTCGTTCCGCAAGAGCGACTACGACATCGCGGCGCTCCTCCGCACCATCCTGGCGTCTCGGCATTTCTACTCCGCCCACGCCTTCCGGCAGCGGATCAAGGGGCCGGTCGAATACGTGCTGGGCGCGGCGCAGATGGTGTACCGTCGCTACCGCGAGGAGGAGGCGGACTACCGCCCGCTTCCGCAGCACATGCTCGTCGGCCACCTGGCCTCGATGGGGCAGATCCTGTTCGCACCCCCCAACGTCAAGGGATGGCCGGGTGGACCGTCCTGGCTGAACACCTCCACCACGCTGGAGCGTGACAACTTCGCCGGATCCCTGGCGATGGGCACGCTCTGGTCCAGCCCAGCCCCGGTGCCGGCGGTCCCCCCGCCAGCCACCCGAACATTGGCACAATTCTTCCGCCAACTGACGAAGCCGATCGCTCCCTCCGAGCCCCCGGAGGAGCCGGCTCCTCCCCGGGCCCTGGACTCCGCCCGGATCCTCGAAGAGGAGGGGGTGAGTCGTCCCGCGGACATCATCAACATCCTCCTCGATCTGTATCTGCCCGGCGGCGTCCGTCCCGAGGTGAGGTCCAAGCTCGCGGCTTTCGTGGCCGAGGGCAATCCCGCCGGCCCCGCCCTGTCTCGCCGCGTCCGCGAGGTCGTCCACGCCATCCTGTCGATGGCGGAATACCAACTGGCGTGATCGTCGCTCACTCATCATTTCATCACGGGGAACCAAGCATGTTGAACCGCCGGCACTTCCTGACCCACACGTTGAAGGGCTCGTCGTTGGTGGCCCTGAACGCGATGATCCCGCAGTTCGTGTCCCGCACCGCGGAGGCCGCCGCACCGGGCAAGGACAACATCCTGGTCGTGCTCGAGATGACCGGCGGCAACGACGGCCTCAACACGGTCATCCCCTACGCAGATGACCTCTACCACAAGGCCCGGCCCACGCTCCGACAGACCAAGGACGTCGTCGTTCGCCTGGACGATCACGTCGGCCTGAACTCGGGCATGCAGGGCTTCCGGCCGATCTGGGAAAAGGGAAACCTGGCCGTCTTGCAGGGCGTCGGCTATCCCAACCCCGAGCGCTCGCACTTCGAGGCGATGGATATCTGGCAGTCCGCGGATCCGAAGCGTGCGACCACGACCGGATGGCTGGGCCGGACTGCCGCCGAGATCGACAACCACTCCGGCGGCGTCCCCATCCTTCACATCGGCCCGAACCGGCTGCCGCTCGCGCTGGCCGGGACACCCGGGGGTGGTGCGGTCACGGTAAATAGTCGAGATTCCTTCCGGCTCGAGCTGGGCGGGGGCAAGGTCGGTCAGCAGAAGGCTCGGCGACGCCTCATGGAGGATCTGGCGGCACCGGCGAGCAAGGCGGGAGACGATGACCTGGTCTCGTTCGTGCAGCGGAGGCAAGTGCAGACGCTGACCGCAGTCGAGCAGTTGCGCGAGCTGCTCGAAGGGCCCGGTGCCGTGCCGAGGCAGGGTAACGGACTCAACCAGAAGCTCCAACTGATCGCGGGCCTCATCGCCAAGGGTTTCGGCACGCGCATCTTCTATGTCAGTCTCGAGGGATTCGATACCCACTCCGATCAAAGCACCGCGCACTCCAACCTGCTCGGCGACCTGGCCAACTCCGTCGCCGGCTTCTTCCAGACCTTGAAATCCACGGGGCACGACAACCGGGTCCGGTTGATGACCTTCTCGGAGTTCGGTCGTCGCGTGAAGGAGAACGGCAGCCGGGGTACCGACCACGGCGCCGCGTCCTGCATGTTCGTGGCGGGGCCGTCGGTCAAGGGTGGCGTCGTCGGCAACCACCCCAGCCTGTCGGACCTCGACGACGACGACCTGAAGTTCCACACCGACTTCCGCCGCGTCTACGCGACCCTGCTCGACGGATGGCTGGGCTGCGACAGCAAGGCCGTGCTGGGCAGCAAATGGGACCACGCCAAAAACATCTGACGCCACCTAGCCGCGGCCGCAACGGATCCTGTACGAGATCCATAATCGGTCGGACAGAGAAGAACTGAACCACGGATTGCACGGATCACACGGATGGGAAAGACATCCGTTCTGAATTCTGATCCGTGCGATCCGTGCAATCCGTGGTTCAATTCCGGAATGAGAAATCCGAGCCCCTCGCGCGGAAAGCGAACGTCAGTTAGGACCGATGGATCGAACGAAGGGTCAATCGGCCCCCGGCTTGACCGACCGCATTCCGCCGCCCATGCCTCCCATAAGGCCCATGGCTCCCCCGCCGATGGGAGCCTCTCTCAGTCCGCCGGAGGCGAAAATCGGCTGGGGCAAATCCCGGGCATATTCCAGGCGAAACTGGTAGGTCAGGTACATCGTCTTGTCGCCGATCGTGCCTTTCGGCACCTCGACATCCCACCGCAGCAAGTTGTCCGTCCGGGCGGTTCGTTGATAGGAGGCGTCGGTGCTCAGCTCGTTCGACGTCTTGACCAGATTCACGGCCACCGCCTCGCCTTGCGGCTTCGGCAATCGGTCCCAGAGCTGCAACTTGACCACGTTCGGCCGGTAGTTTCTCAGGCCGATGCGGAATTCATAATCGAAGATCTGATTGCCCCCCTGCACCGATCGCGACTTGCGGACCAGCCGACGGCTGACCTGGAGCTGCGGGTCCACTCCGAATCCGCCGATGAACGGCTCGCCGGCGGCGACCAGGGGCAGCCGCATCCGGCCCACGAAGTCGGCGCCGACATAGACCGTGGCCTCGCCCGGCAGGAGCACGAACTCACTCGTATTGCTCAGCTTGGCCAGTCGATAGACGCGCGGAGTCAGCACCGGTACGGCCTTGGCGTAGTATTCGGCCGTCAGCTCCACCCGCGCCACCTCGAGCAACTGCGGGTCTTTCCGCGACGGAATGTCGAGTCGGCCCGCGATCGGGAACGTCACGCTGGGCGCGTCCTTCTCGGCCGGGGAGTCGGCCGTTCTCGTCTCGTCCGCGACCCGAAGTTCCTCGGCCTGATCGGTCGCGGCCGCCTGGTTGAGCCTTGCCCCGACGGCGGTCTGGGCCAGCTCCAGCGACATCCCCCTCCCGCCGCCCGGGGAGTCGTTGCTGAATGGCGCGCCCGCCGCATTCGTCTCATCCGCGGAATCGATCGAGGTGATGGTCAACAGGCCGTCCTTGACCCGGTAGGTGAGGCCGATCTGCTGCAGGACCAGCTTCAGGGACGTCCGGAGCGGGATCTGCGCCACGTCGATGGTGACCGTCGAGTTGAGGGAACGCTCCGCCTCTTGCAGTCCGAGCGGGTCGACGTAGATCGGGATGCCATCGGGGAACGCCTGGCTCTTGGTGCCGGTCCGGACGTACTTGATCACGTCATCGAGCGCGGTCTCATTGGGAAACGACATCGGGATCGGCCTCTTCAACTCCGCGACGATCCTCTGGGACCGATCGTCCGAGGCTTCGATCGGCCCCGAATCTCCCTCGCCCGCGACGGCCATCTTCAGCGGGAGCAGCTCGGGAGGCGCCGCGTCCAGCGACGGCCGCGCCGTGGAGAGCGTGATCCGGACGCCCGACCAGGCCTCGCCGGTCTGCTGGACCACGGCGGCGAGGTACTCGAGCCGGACCGGGGCGTCCGCGGCGGCGGCTCCGCGAAGCCGATATTGCGGCGACCAGTTCGCGGCGCCGACGAGATAGCCGAGCCGCACCTTGCCCGCCTGCGGTCGCGCCTTCTGCACGAGGATCACCGCATCACGCTCGACCCGACTGGTGCCGGTGGAAAGCTCGGCGAGCTGTCGCGTGGCGAACTCGACGGCCTCCGTGTCGGCCTGCAACTGCCGGCGGAGCTCCGTCTCGCCCTTCGTCTTCTCCCCGCGGGTCGTCATGACGAACTTGCTGAGCGTGAGGATGGCCTCGCTATCGAGCCGCCCCTTCTCCGTCAGGCCGGCGAGCGACGTGCCGGTGAATCCCTCGAGCTTGTGGAGATACTTGAGGTCCTCTTCCTGGACGGCGATCTCCTTCTGGAGTCGGTCGATCTCGCCATTGAGATTCTTGAGCTGTTCTTCCTTGATCCGGACTTCCTGCCGCGTATCGTTCTTGACGGCGCGGGTCCGGAACCGGGTGCTGAGCACGCGCAGGCCGTCGCCCCCTTCGGTGAAGAGCGAGCTGTCAACGGCTTGCGCCGGCAGCGGCGTAACGACCAGCTCGACCGTCCCATCCCCCTCGGGGACGCTCACTTCACGGGTCACCAGGGCTTGACCTCGATAGACGGTCACGTCGGTGATCCGGCTCGCCGCCGGCCGCGGCGCGGGCACGTTTTCGATCGGCCCGGGTTCATCCTGGGTCGGCCTGGGCCCGGCCGGTTCGACGGGAGGGTTGAGCTGGGCGCAGGCCATCGCGGCCACCAGCCAGAGAGAGGCGGTCATGCTTCGTCCCCTTTTGAAGTGTCGATCAATCGGGATCGGACGAAGCCCGCGGGACTGGGTCCGTAATCAGGTCCTATCCGTTGGACGACGCGCCGGTAGGGTTTATTCAGGATCTTCCGCCAGAAGCGGATCATATACAAAAGACCACCCGAAGCAGCGAGAAGTTTCGATGATCAAGAGACCGACAGGAGAACGGCAAGTCGGCCCGACTCGATACCCGCCCGGGAACTCGATCTCGTGCCTAGCGTGGGAGTTCCGGCGACTCCGCGTGGATTCGAGCGGTCGTGCTCTCCGACGTCCCGCGGGAATCCGGGCGATTCATGCCCTTTTTCTTTGGACTCAAAGGGGTTATGATAGAGTTGTTAGGGATGGATGAATCTCGGGCGAGTTAGAGATTGATTGCCCCGCCAGTCGGCTGTGTGTTGATCCCGCTCCGGTTTGGAATCCTACCCGACTCAATCGCTCAGGCCCTGCATGGGCCTCCGACGGCTTACGACCGACGTGATTTCCGCCGTCGAGCAGCGAATCGGCCCCGGCCGACTTCCGGCGATGATTGTGAACCGCGACAGGGCGGCACACAGGCACTCTTTCCTCAGTCCCAGGTACAAGCTGAATGTCCCACTCGTCCGATCCGAACCAGACTCAGGCTCCCGAAATCTCATTCGATGAATTGAACCTGAGCGCCCCGATCCTCCAGGCGCTCCAGAACTCCGGCTACACGACGGCGACGCCGATCCAGGCCCGTGCGATCCCGTTCTTGCTCGAGGGCCGCGATGTCCTCGGCCAGGCGCAGACCGGCACCGGAAAGACCGCCGCGTTCGCATTGCCGATGCTCCAGGCGATCGACCTCGAGCAGAAATTCCCCCAGGTCCTCGTCCTCACGCCGACTCGCGAACTGGCGATCCAGGTCGGCGAATCGTTCAAGCGATATGCGACCGGATTGCCCGGCCTGCGGGTCGCCACGATCTATGGCGGCCAGGATTATCAGGTCCAGTTCCGGCAACTGGATCGGGGCGCGCACGTGGTCGTGGGCACGCCGGGACGGGTCATCGACCACATCAACCGCGGCTCGCTCAAGCTCGACGGCCTCCGCGGGCTCGTCCTCGACGAGGCCGATGAGATGCTCCGGATGGGCTTCGCAGAGGATGTGGAATTCGTCCTCACGAAATCCCCGGCCAAGCGGCAGATCGCGCTCTTCTCCGCCACCATGCCCGACCCGATCCGACGGATC
The DNA here is from genome assembly GCA_963743925.1 of uncultured Planctomycetota bacterium. Classification (GTDB taxonomy): domain Bacteria; phylum Planctomycetota; class Planctomycetia; order Isosphaerales; family Isosphaeraceae; genus CAVZRC01. The sequence continues at coordinate 696,538 of CAVURY010000002.1, forward strand.
GCCCAGCGGCACCTGAAGAACCCCGCCGAGATCACGATCAAGCAGCGGACCACCACCGCGGACACGGTCCGCCAGCGCTTCGTGGTCGTCAACCCCCACCAGAAAGAGGATGCGCTCGCCCGGATCCTCGAGGCGGAAGCGATCGACGGGGTCCTGATCTTCGTCAATACCAAGAGCACGACCGAGCCGCTGGCCGAGTACCTCTCCCGCCAGGGACATCGGACCGCCGCCCTCAGCAGCGACGTCCCCCAGGGCCAGCGCGAGCGAATCGTCGAGAACCTGAAGTCGGGCAAGCTCAACGTGATCATCGCCACGGATGTCGCCGCTCGCGGCCTGGACGTCCAGCGCATCAGCCACGTCATCAACTACGACTTCCCGACCGACAGCGAAGGCTATGTCCACCGGATCGGTCGGACGGGTCGTGCGGGCCGGAGCGGCCACGCGATCCTCTTCATCCACCCCCGCGGCCGGCACCTGCTGCGTCGGATCGAGCACGCCACCCGGCAGACGATCGACCCGATGGACATCCCCACGATGGAGGTCATCAACCAGCGCCGGGTGGCCCGCTTCCACGAGCGGATCACGGCGGGACTCGAGCATCCCGAACTGTCGACCTTCACCACGCTCCTCGAGCAATATCGCGCCGAGAACGACGTCCCGCTGGAACGGGTCGCCGCGGCCCTGGCCTGCATCGCCGTGGGCGACACGCCGTTGCTCCTCAAGGAGGAGTTGCAGCCATCCCGACTGTCCGATCCGCGCGACGGCTCACGCTCGAACTCGTCGCAACGATCCTTCGGCGGCGACCGCCGCAACGGGCCGAACCGCCGCGGCGAACGCGGTTGGAGCGACGGACAGGACTCCGCGCAGATGGAGACGTTCCGCATCGAAGTCGGCCACGCTCAGCAGGTCAAGCCGGCCAACATCGTCGGTGCGATCGCCAACGAGACCGGTCTGGATAGCGCCTTCATCGGACGGATCGAGATCTTCGAGGATTACAGCACGGTCAACCTGCTCGTCGGCATGCCGCCCAAGATGTTCGAGATGCTGAAGCTCGTCAAGATCGCGGGACGTCGGCTGGACATCTCGCGTGTGGGCGAGGCCTCGGCTCCCGCTCCCGAAGGCCCGACCGTCGAACAGAAGCCCAAGGGCCCGCTGCACAAGCGAGAACGGACCCCGGGCATGACATTCGCAGCGACGGCCCACAAGATCGAGCGGACCTTGCACAAGAAGTTCAAGACCAAGGCCAAGCCGAAGCGAGCCGCGACCCGGTCTTGAATGTCGTCCCAGGAGCGCTTTACGCCTGGTTTGCGCACGGGACCGGAAAAAGGGGACTGGCTCACGGCCCCGGACAATCCTGGGGCTCTCGGGCAACGACCAGGTGGGCCGGGTGCCTGTCCCCTTTTTCCGCGCGCACGAAAGGGGATCGCCAATCCCGTCCGAGTGACCCTCCACTTGTGCCTCAAGCTCAGAGCAGGAAAGAACGGACCCAGAGTATCACGGTCAAGCCGAACCAGAGCCACCCCGTGGCGCAGACCGAGTCGGTCGAGCCATGTCCGCTCGGGACTCCAGCACCCGGCTAACATGAGAGAGAGCCAAGCACCCGCCACGGCGAAACCGACACGATCTCCGTATGCGATGAGCATCCTGCCACCGGGGTAGAGGATCGGGCCACTCCTACCGTGCCCGCGCCGGAAAATGGCAAGGGTGAAATGTGCGCGTAGAATTCCACGGCGTACCCCGTGGCCCTGGACGTGGCGACCCATCCAACGATGATGAGCAAGACCGCACTGGCAACCATGCAGGCCATCGCCCCCGGCCGGCAAGCGAGTTGCCGAATAGGAGGGCGGGGACGCCGCAGATTCATCACCAGGAGGGCCGCCGTCCATGTGGCGACGTGAGGCAATACCAGGCCGAGAATCACAACAACCTGGTCGTAGGAGTCACGTGACCAGAATAACCCGACGCCATCCCACTCCATTCGATTGAGCCAACACGCGATCGCGACCGCGCCGACGAGCAGCATGGCATCCGCCAGGCCAAATGATCGAGGCCCAACCGGATCGATCCCTCGTACATCCACTACGCCCGACTCCGGAGAGGAATTCACCAGAAGAATCCGGTCCTTTGCTTTTCGTGTCTTTCGTGTTTTTCGTGGTTAAGTCTTCTTGCATTCCCGTTCAGCACGTCGATTCACGGCTTCGGCTTCTGCCAGACGACCTCCATCCAGCCGTTCTGCATCTCGTCCCAGGTCTGCAAGCCCCAATGGACTTCCTTGGTCGGATCGGGATTGCGTGGGTTGTCCTCCGAGTTGTCCCAGCGGCCGATCCAGGTGAGCTTGCTGCCCTTGGCGATTCGCAGCGGCTTCTCGAACCGATACGCACTCTGCCAGCCGAAGTCGTAATCGGGCACCGAGAGCAGCGTCTCGGTCGTTCCGTCCGGGGAGTTCAGCACATATCGCGCGCTGACGCCCCGGAGGTGCATGTGCGGCATGAATGACAGCACCAGGGCGTCCGCGGGGAACGTGAACGTCATCTGCCCCTGCTGATTCGAAGACCCGGGCGGGATCTTGAACAACATGTTCGCCAGGATGTTCATCTCGACGGAGTGCGCCGGAGGCCCCTTGGCGAAGACGATCCCGACCGATGAGCGGTCGGTCTGCTCGGTCCCGTTCGGCGTGTAGTGGACCTCGAAGAGCAGCTTCGAGCCGGCCGGCACGCGCCGGGCCATGTCGGGCGAGTACATGGCGGGCATATCCCCCGGCGCCCATCCCACCAGCGTGGCCGCCGTGCCATCGCGGTCGTACGGGTCGCGCCGACCCGGCTCCAGGATGTAGACGAGGATGTGGTGGACCACCTTCCGGTTGCCCGGCCGGCACTCCGCCGACTGCACCCAGACGTCCTCTTTGAAACCGGGATCGACCAGGAATCGCTGATAGTCCAGCACGCCGGTGGCCGGCACCTTGAACTCCTTGGCCATGGTGATGACCTTGTCCGGCTCGCCGATCTTCCAGCCCTGGACGAACTTCAAGGGCGGCGGCAGGTCCTTGTCATCGCCCTTGCGGGCGCCGGTGTCGATCCAGGCCAGGAGGGTGTCGCGCTCGTCCTCCGTCAACCGTCGGTCGTTGGCGAACTTGCCGAAGCGCGGGTCCGCGTGCCAGGGGGGCATCCGCTCTTCGAGCACCGCTTCACGAATTCGCGCGGCCCGTTTCTTCGCGTCATCATACGACAAGAGCGAAAATGGACCGATCTCGCCCGGCCGATGGCATTCCTGACAGCGCCTCTGGATGACCGGCGCGACATGCTTGGCGTAGTTCACCCCGCCCGGCCCGTGCGACTTGCGGGGGCGTTCGATCAGGCAGCCTGTTGCGTCCGTCCGGGGCCTGGTGATCGGCCGACCGGCGAGCAGCTCGTCGATCGCCTCCTTGAGGTCGCGCCGGGTCGGCTTGTCGCGGCGGAAGCCGATGCCGTACTGGTCGTCGATGCGGCCGCGGTAGCGGATCACCCGATCGGCGTCGAGCAGGAAGACCTCGGGAGTCCGACTCGCACCGAAGGAATCCGCCGCGTGCTGGTCGAAGTCCTTGAGCACCGGGAACGGTACGTCCCGCTCCTGGGCCTGGGCCGAGACGCTGACGAACGAGTCCTGAGGGCTGGAATTGATCGCCAGGAACTGCACTCCTTTCTTGGAGTACTCCGTGTGCAATTCCACCAGGGTCGGGACATAAAGACTGGCCACCGGACACTCGTTGTCCACGAACACGACGACGAGCGCTTTCGCTCCCCGGAGATCTCCGAACGAGCGCGGTCGGCGGTGGATATCCTTCAGGCTGAAGTCCGGGACCACGGCGCCGACTTCAGGCGGAGAGACCTTCGCGTCTCCCGGGGCCGCGACAGCGAGTGCGGCGGCCGTCAACATGGTCAGTATCGGCAACACGACCTCTTCCTCCTCGAGTGGCGACCGCTCGTCAGCCGGCCGGATGGGACGCTCTCCGAAATGACGCGGACCGTCGATCCTCGGATAGACCCGATCCCGAGCCATCATCCGCCGGCATCCCGGCCAAATATACCCGGTTCCCGGGGACGACGATAGGGATCGCGATATCACAAGATTTCCGGCAAACCGGCCGACTCTCGCGACTTCGCGGATCGAACGACAGGGATCACTGTACCGTGTATGTCGTTCCGACTCATTCTCGGGTGGTACAATCATTGTGCCAGACAAGGCCATGCGCACAAGCCGGCCTTCGTACAACGAGCCGAGAGAGTACCGATGGCTCCAGAGGAACCCTTCGACGGCAAGAGTCTCGCGACCGGCCCGACCATGACGGCCGATGCCGAGGGCTCGATGCGCACCGTCACCCACGGTCCGACCGGGACCGACCTCACCGGGGAATACCCGAGCGGGCCCCTATCACCCACTCCGGACCAATCGACGGCCGATCCCGACGACTTCATCCTCCAGGACGACCCCTCGAACGCCTCGCAATCGACCGATCCCGGCCAACACCGCGTCGGGACCGAAACCGAGCAGACGCTGGTGGCCCCGCGATCCGGCGATCGGCCGGCCGTCGCGGTGCCGACGGCTCCTCGAGGGCGACCGATCCCGGCCATCGACGGCTACGAGATCCTGGGCGAGCTGGGCCGCGGCGGCGTGGGCGTCGTCTACCGCGCCCGGCAGGTCCGTCTCAACCGGCCTTGCGCCCTCAAGATGATCCTGGCGAGTGCCCATGCCAACGATTATGCCATCCTCCGATTCCTCGCCGAGGCGGAGGCCGTCGCGAGGTTGCAGCACCCCAATGTCGTCCAGATCTATCACATCGGCGAGGTCGACGACCTCCCCTTTTTCGAGCTGGAATATCTCGACGGCGGGAGCCTGGACCGTCGGCTCGACGGCACCCCCTGGGCCGCCCGACCGGCGGCCGAGCTGGTCGAGACCGTGGCTCGGGGAGTCGCCGAGGCGCACCGCCTGGGCATCGTCCACCGCGACCTGAAGCCGGGTAACGTCCTGCTGGCGGCCGATGGCACGCCCAAGGTCGCCGATTTCGGGCTGGCCAAGTCGCAATCCACGGACAGCGGGCTGACGCAGACCGACACGATCATGGGCTCGCCCGGCTACATGGCGCCCGAGCAGGCCGAGGGGCGGAACCGGGATGTCGGCCCGCCCGCCGACGTCTACGCCCTGGGGGCCATCCTCTACGAGTTGCTGACCGGCCGGCCGCCGTTCCGGGCCGCCACGGTGCTGGAGACCCTGGACCAGGTCAAGAACGCCGAGCCCGTCCCGCCGGGCAAGCTCCAACCCGGCCTGTCCCGCGACCTGGAGACGCTCTGCCTGAAGTGCCTCCAGAAAGACCCATCCCGTCGCTATGCCACGGCCAGGGAGCTGGCGGACGACCTGCAACGCTGGCTGAACGGCGTGTCGATCACTGCCCGGCCGGTCCCCGGCTGGGAACGGGCCTGGAGATGGGCCAGGCGACGGCCCGCGGTGGCGGCCCTGAGCGCAATGATCCTGCTCATCAGCGCCGTGAGCTTCGTCCTGATCGCCCTGCTCTGGGCCCGCGCCGAGGAGCGGGCCGACGCCGCGATCTTCGCCCGAGATCGCGCCGATCGGCTGGCGAGGGAGGAGAGCGAAGCCCGGCTCGCGACCCAGCGAGAGCGGCAGAACGCGGTCGACAGCCTGTATCGCGCGCTCGTGCGCGAAGCCCGGGCCCTCCGCTTGGCGCGGAAGACGGGCTACCGGGTCCAGGTCTGGGACATCATCAAGCAGGCCCTCCGCTCGGACGCGCATTCGCGCAATCTGGACGAACTCCGCCGCGAGGCCGTGGCCTGCATGGGCGATTTCGCGGGGTCGGATCCTCGAATCTGGGCGGACCTCCCGAAGGGCGTCGTCGTCTCGGCGGTCGCCGCCCGACCGGATTCCGCCCTCGTGGCGATGGGCCTGAGCGACGGGTCGATCTCGGTCCGGTCCCTGCCGGGCGGCGCCGAGCGCGCCAGGCTCCCGGGCCGCGATTCGGCGGTTTCCGACGTCCTCTTCGCGTCCGAGGGCCGTCGCCTGATCGCCGCCGACGCGATCGGTACCGTCACGATCCGGGAGTCGAAGGATGGCGACGTCTGGAGCCGGACCCGGACGATCGTGGCAGACCCGCCTCTCGCCGGCTACCGCGTCGGCCGGCCCGTCTCGGTCGCGGTGACGCCGGACGGAAAGACCCTGGCCGTCTGCTCGGCACTGGCGACGTCCATCTCCCTCTGGGATCTCGCGGAGGGGACCCCGGCGGGCCGCCTCTCGGTCCCGGGTCGCGAGCAGCTCACCTGCCTGGCGATGAGTCCCGACGGCAAACGACTGGCGGCCGGCTATCGCGGACCGGACGGGCATGGAGCCTTGATCTGGGATTTCGCCGCGCGTCGGGTCGAGCGCACGATCCGACCCGAGCTGGAGCTGATCCTCGGCATCGCCTTCAGCCCGCGAGGGCGATGGCTCGCCTGCGCGTGCTCGGAGGGGGTCGCCCTGTTCGACGCGGGCGAGTTCCAGCGCCGGCTCTTCTTGCGAGGAGACATCCCGACCGGGGTCGCGTTCAGCCCGGACGACCAGGTCCTGGCCATCCCGGCCGAGAAGCTCGGCGCCCTGCGGCTCTGGGACGTCGCCGTCAATCGCGAGGTCGCCGTGCTGGACTGCCCGCGAGCGAACGGCGCCGTGACGTTCAGCCCGGACGGCCGCTATCTCATCGCCTCGAATGGCGACGCCGTCCGCCTCTGGACCCCCTGGGTGACGGACGAGAAGATCACGCTGACGGGCCACCTCGGAGGCATCCCGGGCATCGCCGCCAATCGAGAGGGCACGCTCCTGGCGTCGGCGGGCAAGGATCGGACGGTCCGGATCTGGGACGCCGCGTCGGGGCGGCCGATCAAGTCCTTATTTGACTTCAGTGGGCCGGTCCAGGCCGTGGCGTTCGCCCCGGACGGCCGTCGCCTGGTCACGGCCGAGTTCCAGGATGAGCTCCGGATCTGGGAGATCGCGACGGCGAAGGCCGAGCCGCTCCCGGCCCCGGGCCTGGGCCGACCGCTCTGGACGATCGAGTTCACCCCGGACGGCCGCTCCTTCTCGGCGCAGGGATCGCCCCAGGCCGCCGTATGGCGCGTCCGGGACGGAACGGGAGCCGCGAAGGCGCCGACGCTGGAATTCGCCGGAATCCTGCCGAACAGCTACGGCGGCTGCCTGAGCCCCGACGGCCTGAGGCTCGCGTCTTCGACCTCGGGCCGGCTCGAAGTCTTCGAAGTGGCGGAGAAGCGGTCGATCTTCTCGGTCCCCTATACGTATCCCGGCGGCGCCCGGCACCTGGCGTTCGAGCCCGATGGGCATCGACTCCTCAGCATCAATCGACGCTACGAGATCGAGATCTGGGACACCCTGAAAGGCCGGAGGATCACGAGCTTCGGCGGCGATCCGACCCGGACCTCCAACTCGACGATCGCGCTGAGCGCCGACGGCAACTGGCTGGCGGAGGCGAACCGAGGCGTGACGATCTGGGATGTGACGCATGCCACCCCGGCGCTCCATCTGCCCGAAACCCGCAACGGTATCTGGAGTCTGGCCTGGATCCCCGGCCAGAATCGGCTGGCCGCCGGGACATCCGACGGCGAGCTCGTGATCTGGGACCTGGATCGCGTCCGCGCGTCGCTGGTCGACCTGGGCCTCGATCGTCAATCGCCCTGATCCAGGAGACCGCAAAAAGAGCTTTGTCCACGAAATACACTAAAACACACGAAATAATTTTCAAATCAATATTAGATAAATCCTGATTATTGTTTAATACTCTTCAATCAACCTCCGAGACTCTTCCTCTTTTTTCGTGTCTCTTGGTGTTTTTCGTGGAAAAAAACGCATTTGTCAGGATTCCGCTCCGTGCATCGCTGCAGACTTGCGGTTTATTGGACTGGTCGCCCTGACCTTCGCGTCTACCTCTGTCCTCTCACGTTATCCTCCGGTAGAATCCATGATTCTGGATACGAGCCATGATCGAGCTGAGCTACGAGCAGCTTCGAGCGGTGTCAGAGGGCGAGCCCATGCGTCTCGGCGATCCCACGTATTCCGTTCTACTTCGGCCCACCCTTCGATTACGGCTCACTCATCAAGCCTCTGCGCCAGGCTCGCCTTTCGGTAGCAATCCGATGCCACGTTGGCGTGCTGCTCGGCAAGGTGGACGCACTCCTCTGCCTGCTTGGTGCGTCCGCGCTCGGTAGCTTCTGTGGCAAGGTTCCTGCGATGGTGCTCCAGAACCTGGAACCGTGCGGCCTTGGCCAGGAACCACGCTGCGGGGTGCGCCCGATCATCGGGGGTAAACTCGCCCTCCTGCGGGAATCGCATCCAGGGTCGATACATGGCTTGACGATCCTGCGCTTCCAATTTGCGATGGTACTCGGCTCGTTCTCGAAGCGCGGGAGCCTCCTCAAAATCCTCCGCGATCTCGATGAATTGAACTCTGGGACCGCACCAACTGTTCGCGCTCGAGTTCATCCACAGATAGTTTTTCTCAGCATTCTGGGCATCTCGGAGGCAACTCTGCCGCTCTCGGGCGTGGAATGCGGCTCGTTGCTGGAGGGCACGACCTCTCAGTTCCGCCCAACAGAAGAGGGCGATAGCCGCCGTGGCGACCATCCACCGCCGTGTCGTCATACGAGGTAGTCGCATGGCTCAAACTCCGTCAGGCCGGACTCTTCGGCGGACATTCGGGGAGAGAGGGTCCGGTATGTCCCCTCAGGAATAGCCCTTCATGTCCGTTCAGCATAGTTGATACAATGGAATCCAGCGAGGGGACGATACTTGGCGCTTCGGCTGCGGAGTCCAGAGTCATGAGGCCAAGAAAAACGAGGCTTCAGAAAGAACGACATGGCGGCAAACGGCCGGACCTCGCCACGGTCAAACCTTCTGCTTCTCCGCATGATGAGGCCCTTTTGGGGCCGGTCCGCCTCCTGCCCACTCCCCTTGAGGTCGCGAAGGCCGTGGAGCGGGAGGTCGAGGACATGGCGGCTCAGGGGCGCCCCGTTGTAGACGAAGCGCGGGAACGCCTTCTCGAGAGCTTCAAGCTTCGGTATTACTTCGGCGGGCAGCCGTTCGCGTATCGCGAAACGGATCGGGGCAAGGAGATCCTGGCCGTTGGCTTCAAGAGCATGGGACGGCTTTTCGGGGTATTGAACCCCGAGCAGGATGAGGCCATCATTAGCAGCTTCGCGGAACCATGGTAGACGCGCGTCAGGCACGTATCCCGCTTGAAGGAAGATCCATCGGCACTGGCGCAAGAATCATTCAAGCCAAACTCAAGCTCCTCCTCCAGACCCGCAGGCCCGGCTTTGCATCGGTCGATTTCATCGTCGATCCCGGGTGCGGTATCACGTCCATGCCGCGCATCGTGGCCGAGGAGCGCGGCATTCCCATCCCAAGCGAAGATAGCATCAAGATCCTCAGCGTTCGCACATCCACGGGAATCAGCAAGCAGAGGGTTCGCTTCGGCAAGATCGGCGTTCGCGTGCCAGGACTATCAAGCGGGACCTTCTCTTGGGGTTGTCACTTTGTTGAGCCTCCCCATGCTCCACATATGGCCCTGCTCGGCCTCGGGGGAGTGCTCGACGACTTGCGACTGATTTTCGACGGGACTTATTCCATCGAGAATCCTTACGGTGTGCTCGTCCTCGAAGTACGTTAGAGCCGCGATCGGCTCGACAGTCTGGACGCGACCGCCGGAATCGCGAACAATAGCGTTCCATTCCACCAGGGTCTCTCCCAACCTGGTCGTTCATGTGAATCGTGTCTCGTTCTCAGTCATCATCGAACGGAGGTTGCGCATGAGACGGCAATTCTGGGCCGGGTGGGTCGCGGCGATGGTCGTGGCGGTCCCGACATTGGGCGTGTCGGGGGAGAAGGACGTCGCCAAGGGCAAGAGTCTGGAGATCGATCGGATCATCTCCGCGGGTCGCGAGGACTCCCAGGTGATGGACCATCTCGACGTGCTCTGCAACCGGATCGGCCCGAGGTTGACCAGCTCGGACAACTTGACGAACGCCTGCGAGTGGGTGCGCGATCGGTTCGCCTCGTTCGGGCTCGAGAACGCCCGGCTCGAGGAGTGGGGCACGTTCCCGGTCGGATTCAACCGCGGCCCCTGGTTCGGCAAGGTCATCGAGCCGGAGGCAAAGGCGCTCGAGTTCATGACGAATTCGTGGTCGGCCGGTACCAAGGGCGTCGTCCGGGGCAAGGCGGTCAAGGCGCCCTTCGATCAGAAAGAGCTGGACGAAGCCAAGGCGAAGGGGACGCTCGCCGGTGCCTGGGTGCTCCTGGGATTGCCGGGGCCTTCCGAGGGCCCGAGGTCCGACCCCGCGTTCCTCCGCAAGATCCGCAAGGAGCTGGAAGCCGCCAAGGTCGCCGGCATCATCACCCGAGGCGCCACCGAGCTGGTGACCAGCGGACTGCACAGGATCACCTGGGACAAGCTCCCGACCCTCCCCTCGGTCGTCCTCCTTCGCAAGCAGTTCGAGGAGATCGCCGCGTGGCTCAAGGACGGCAAGAGCGTCACGCTCGAGTTCGACATCCGCAACTACTTCAAGAAGGGCCCGATCAAGCTCTACAACGTGATCGCCGACATCCCCGGCACCGAGCTCCCCGACGAGTACGTGATCGTCGGCGGCCACATCGACTCGTGGGACGGCGCCACCGGCGCGACCGACAACGGCACGGGCGTTTCCACGGCCCTCGAGGCGGCCCGCATCCTGATGAAGGCCGGCGCCAGGCCCAGGCGAACCATCCGGTTCATGGTCTGGAGCGGCGAGGAGCAGGGCCTGCTCGGCTCGGCCGCCTACGTCAAGGCTCACAAGGAGCTCATGCCCAAGATCTCGGCCGTGCTCGTGCACGATATGGGCACGAACTACCTCTCCGGCATCGGCGGGACCGAGGCGATGCTCAGCGACCTCGAGCAGGTCTTCGCACCGGTCAAGGAGCTCGACCACGACTTCCCGTTCGCGGTGCGGAAGGTCGCCGGCCTGTCCGGCGGCGGCAGCGATCACGCATCGTTCCTCTCCGCCAACGTCCCGGGCTTCTTCTGGCGACAGGATGGCAAGGCCGTCTACCGTCACACCCACCACACCCAGTTCGACACCTACGATCAGGCCGTGCCCGAGTACCAGAAGCACTCGTCGCTGGTGATCGCCCTGGGAGCCTACGGGATCGCCAACCTCGACCACCTGCTCTCCCGCGAGAAGCTCCGCGCCCCGGGCGGCGGGATGGCCAACCGCCGGATGCTCGGCATCCAGCTCGAGGAGCTGACGGTTTCCGAGGTGATCGACGACGGCGCGGCCCAGAAGGCCGGTATGAAAGAAGGCGACACCATCCTCAAGGTCGACGGGACCAAGGTCGCCGACCGGACGGAGATGACCAACGCCCTCCGGGCCGGCGGCCCGAAGAAGGTCATCACGGTCCTCCGCGGCGGCAAGGAGGTCGAGTTGAACGTCAGTTGGGAACCAACCCCGGCCCCCGCCGCCGCCCCCGCTCCCGCGAAATGACGTTCGGGTCGGATGGAATCCCGTCGGCCTGGCCGGCGCCGCCCTCAGCGACTGCGGCTGGGGGCGGCGCTCGGCGAAGCTGTCAACGACGTCATCCGCGCCCGTGGATCGGAGTCAACAGGAGCGAAACCTGGACATCGTCGATCGTGTCGCCATACGCGGCGATCTGCCCGCGGTCATTGATCGACACCACACTGCTGACGGTGATTCCCGAGTTACTGGGGAGCAAGTCCTGGAGGTTGACCATCTTCCCGTCGCTGTAGAGGAAGTTGGCACCATCGACGCGCCCGGTGGTGTCCGACCAGCCGACGACCTGGCCTTTGTCATTGATGGCCGTGGCGCGCGAGTCGGAGCCGCCGAGCGTACCCAGGTCGGTCATCTTGCCATCCCGATCGATGAACGCGTGCTGCGCGAGGTCGCCCTTCGTGTCGGACCATCCGACGATCGTCCCGCTCTTGTTGATCGCCATGGCCTCCGACGAGGTGCCCCCGAGCGTCCCCAGGTCGGTCATGTGGCCGTCCCGATACGCGAAGGCATGTTCCGTGGCGGGAATGATACCGACCAGGGCCGGGATGGGGCAGCCCGGGCACGTCGGGATGGGCGCCGAATTGAACTTCGCCGGCGTGATGTCCGAATAACCCACGACCGTCCCGCGATCGTTGATCCCGAGGGCGACCGAGCCCAGGCCTTTCAGCGAACCGAGGTCTTTCAGCTTCCCCTTGCTCAAGAGCTCGGCGTCTCCGGAAGTCGTCGAAAATCCGACGATCTGGCCTCGATCGTTGATCTGGAAATCATAAGCGCTGATCGCCGTGCCGATGAGCTTGATCTTGCCGCCGGCGTCGAGGAAGGCCCTGTTCGTGGTTCCATCTTTCGTACTCATGAATCCGACGATTTCCCCGCGATCGTTGATGCCCGTGGCATAGGAATCGCCGTCGAGCAGCGAGCCGAGCGATTCCATCTTCCCCCCGCTCGCAACGAACCCGTACTCGACCTCGTCTCCCTGCTTGTAGGACCATCCGACCTCCTGCCCGCGGTCGTTGAGCCCCGTCGGGCGGCCGTAATTGCCGCCGAGCGTGCCGAGGTTCGTGATCGAGTAGCCGACGCTCATCAGGCCCCGCTCCTCGAGCGGCTCCATCGTGGGCCTCCTGACCGGCCGATTCCTCGAGCCGTTGCAGGGATCATTCTTCGTGATCGGGCCGCGGAACCATCGCACGAGGCCCGGAATCAACGAGGTCGTGGCCATGGTCGGAAAAGCTCCTTGATCGATGCCTGTAGCCGAAATCCATGACATGCACGGCTGCATCCAGTTATCCTAACGCTTGGGGACATCCATCAGCAACAGGTGTCCGAGGGAAGGACCGCCTCGCGCCGGCGACGTTGCCGATCTTCGGCGCAGCTCCGCCATGGGCCGTCGGGCGGGCCGGAGGCCTCGGCCACCGCGGCTCGCATGCGATGGCCCGGCGAGATTGCTTGTATTTATGCATTTTACGTAACAACACCTAGGAATCCGCAGAATTCGGGGCGGAATCCCGGAAAAAGAGGGCGCGGAAGCCGCTCGGTCTTGCGTTATCCGGAGTAGAGAAACCACGTCGCCGTCCTCGAACGTCCCGGACAAGGAGGGAGCATTGCTTCGCATTCGCCACTTCATCATGGCCCTGCCGATCGTCGTCTTCTCGCCGGTCCTGGCCCTGGGGGCCGATTCTCCGGCCATCGGCGCCCTCAAGGAAAAGGGCCTCACGAGGTCGGGGCGACTCTTCGTGATCGAGGCGGAGAAGCCCGTCCTGGAGAAGTGGAAGGAGGCCCGCGGCGTACTGGCCGATTACCTCGCGACCGCCGAGCGGAAAAATGAGGCGGACCTGGCCGCGCGAGAATCCGAACAACTGGAGGCGCAGCGCACCGAACTGCAAGAGAAGCTGAACGAGCTGAATCAACAGATCAACGAACAAGGGTTTCAGCAGGTCAATGGCCGTCCGGGCGGCTTCGGCCAGGGCGCCTACCTCTCCCAGTTGATCGCGCAGCGCAACCTGATCCGGATGAACCTGGCCGAGATCACCCCGCAGAAGTCGGTCGGAGCCGATGCCGCTCCGGATCGGAAAACCCTGGAGGCGGAGAGCAAGAGGAAGCTGGAAGCGGCCAGGGCGGTCCTGGCGGAAATCCGGGAATCGGCCGATGCGGTCACGAAGCGATATGTCGATCTAAGTTCCGATGCGTCGGTGAGATCGGCGCTCCAGTCGCTGGAGAAGGAGAAGCTGGGGACCTTCAAGGTCGGCCCCTCGACCCCGTTCAAGACCGCCGTGAAGGCGCTCGAGAATGCCGAAAAGATGATCCTGGCGAAGAAGTTGTCCACCGTTGCCCGGAGGAAGGCGAAGTTGAAGAAGTGAACGTGAGACGGATCTTGCAATCTGTCCATGCGCCCACAGGCACTCGCGGTTGACCTTGCCACCCTCGGCCCGAGCGGGTTTAATGGACCAGGAAAGGCCCCAGAACCTACCCAGATTGATCCGGCCCCGCGGACCTTTCGATCCTATCTGTTAAGAGTTTAATCAGTTCGATCGAACGGGCGTCCCAACACGTTTTCGTCGTGCCGGCCAGATCGTCGGGTCCCCAGCGGAGCTTTTCCCGATGCACGACCGCATTGCCTACCAGGGCATCACTTTCGACGACGTCCTCCTCGAGCCGGGTTATTCCGACCTGCTCCCCCACGAGGCGGATACCCGATCTCACCTGACCGCCCGGATCGGCCTGAACATCCCGATCCTGTCCTCGCCGATGGACACCGTCACCGAGGCCGAGTTGGCCATCGCCCTGGCGCAGGAAGGCGGGCTCGGCGTCATCCACAAGAACATGTCGATCGAGGAGCAGACCCGCGAGGTCGACAAGGTCAAGCGGTCGGAGAACGGGATCATCGTCGACCCGATCACGCTCCCCCCCACCGCGACCGTCGGCGAGGCCCGGCAGATCATGAGGGGGCACAATATCTCCGGCGTGCCCATCACCGTCAACGGGTTCCTTCGCGGCATCCTCACCCGCCGCGACCTCCGGTTCCTCGAGTCCAATGACCTCCGGATCGACGAGGTCATGACCAAGGATAACCTCGTCACCGCCCCGGCGGACACCAGCCTCGAGGAAGCTGATCGGATTTTAACGAAAAATAAGGTCGAGAAACTTCTGCTGGTTGACGATGAATATCGACTGAAGGGCCTGATCACCATCAAGGACATCGACAAGCTGTACCGCTATCCTCATGCATGCAAGGACGGGCGGGGACGGCTGCGGGTCGGTGCGGCGGTCGGGGTCCACGATTATGAGCGCATCTCCTCGCTCCTCGAGGCGGGGGTGGACGTCCTGGTGGTCGATTCGGCGCACGGCCACAGCAAGAACGTGGTCGAGACCGTACGGCGGATCAAGAAGACCTATGAGATCCAAGTCGTTGCCGGTAACGTCGCGACCGGCGAGGGAACCCGGGCGCTGATCGAGGCGGGGACCGACGCCGTGAAGGTGGGGATTGGCCCAGGCTCAATTTGTACGACGCGGGTGGTCTCCGGTGTGGGCGTGCCCCAGATCACGGCGATCCACCAGGCGTCCAAGGCGGCCGCCGGGCGGGTGCCGATCATCGCCGACGGCGGCATCCGCTACTCGGGCGATATCACCAAGGCCCTGGCCGCCGGCGCCCACGTCGTGATGATCGGCGGGCTGTTCGCCGGGCTCGCCGAGAGCCCCGGCGATACCATCATCTACCGCGGCCGGACCTTCAAGGCTTACCGGGGCATGGGCTCGATCGGGGCCATGGCCAAGGGCTCTCACGAGCGGTATCGCCAGGAGCCCGGGACGCGGATCCAGGACAAGGACGGCAAGGCGACCACGAGCCAGAAGCTGGTGCCCGAAGGGGTCGAAGGCCGGGTCCCCTACAAGGGGCCGATGGCGGAATTCGTCTTCCAGCTCGTCGGCGGCATCCGCGCCGGCATGGGCTATTGCGGGGCCCGCACGATCGAGGAGCTCCGCACCAAGGCCCGCTTCATCCAGGTCACCGCCGCATCGGTCCAGGAGAGCCACCCGCACGACATCGTCATCACCCAGGAAGCCCCCAACTATTCCAGCTTCAGTAGCGAAAATGAGGCCGTTGGTCATTAGTGATCGGTCATGGGTCATGAGTCATTGGAGCGTCGTTCGGGGCTCTCCCCCGGTTCCGGGGTGTGAGCGGTCATCCTTCATCGGTGATCGGTGAGTCGCGCCGAGTCGCGGGCCTCAAACCGGCCCTCGACTCCTCGGTCGCATCCTGCGGCGGTGCAGGACCACAAATAACTGATGACCAATGACTGATGATTACAGTGACAAAAAGCAAGGAGGCGTGGCTTGCGTCGCACTACTACGGCATGGATCGCGGGGACCCTCGGGGCCGGCCTGACGGCCTCGATCGTCTTGGCCCAGCAATCGCCCCCACCGGGCTCGTCGCGGGCTGGCGCAACGGGCTCGTCGGCGACCGGTTCGAACGAGACCCCCTCGATCTTCGGGGCTTCCGGTGCGCGCGGGGCTCGCTACCTGATGCGCAACGGGCTGGATTACCTCAATTACCAGCAGTTCGAACGGGCTCTCAAGTTCCTGCGCGATGCCGAGGCACGCCAGAAGGAGCTGACCGATCCCGAACGGCTCATGCTCAAGCAGGGCATCGAGCGCGCCCAGGACGGCCTGCGAGCCGCGGCCGACGTGGGATCCCCCTACGCGCTCAGCGAGCAGTCGCGTCCTCGTAGCGGATTCACCGCCGCCCGCCCGGAGATCGCCGTCGCGCAGCGGGACACCCCGGCCGCCGTGCCGGCCCGAACGTATCGACGGCCCTCCCGCCCGAGCCTCCCGCCGAGCAACGACGATCTCCCCGGCGAGCCGATCCGTCTGGCGAGCACGGATGCGACGGTTCAGGAGCGTCCGACCAAGCCGACTCTTGCCGGACCGGCCGGCAACCCCTCGCCCCCCATCGACGTGCAAGCCGCGGCCGTCGCCGAGATCCCCGCGCTATCCGCGCCCGAGATCCCCACGCTGACCGCGGTCCCTCAACCATCCGGCCCGGCCCCTCGACCGATGCCGAGTGATCCGGCCATCGCCGAGGTCGCGGCGGCGACCTCGGATCCCACGGTCACATCGGCACCCATCGAAAGTCCCGCGCCGATCAGCACGCCGGCGCCCGAGCCCATCGCCAGGCCGGCACCGGCCCGGGCACCCGAGTCGAGCGCCAGGACGGCGACGGCTCAGGCACCCGAACCGATCCTGCTCGAGACCCCGGATTCCGCCGCGAGCCGCGCAACGGCGCCCTCGGTCGCCGCCCCCGTGGCGACGCCACCCGCCGGCGGCCTGGTTCCCACGGCGATGCATGACCCCGCCCCGTCCGGGACGGTCAATCCGCCGGTCGACAGCCCCACGCCTGCCGCCTGCGGCCGGACCGGGCCCCGGAGCCGCGGAGATCGATCCCATCCCGTTGCCCCCGCTCGGAAACGACGCCCCGCCGGCGGAGACACCGGCCATCCCCCAACGCAAGGAGTCGGCTGCAATCGCGACTTCGGTGAACCCGGTCGCGCCATCCGACACGGAGCCCGCGTCCGTACTGGTCCCGGAGCCGGCCGCCGCCAGGAACGCCGACGAGTTGCCACCCTTGCCGGTCAACCTGGGTAGCGCCACGGCGAGTCCCGCCACGACCACTCAGCCTGCGGGAGCCGCCACGACACCCTCGGCTTCCGAGCCGATCGCGAGCCCGGCGCCCGGCGGGGCGACGGCCCCGCATGCCGAGGATGAGAACCTGCCACCGCTCCCCGTCGGGATGGATGCATCGCCTTCGATCCCGGCGAGGGTGACGACGCCCCCCGCGCCCGGCACTCGAGATGTCGTGGAGCCCGCCCCCGTCGCACAGGATCCGGCACCGGCACCTCCCGCCACGAAGATCGATGCTCAGGGCCCCGCCGACCCGGGATCGACTTCAACCGCGGCGGCCGGCACGGTCGCCGAGACGACTTCCGTAGCCGTACCGGTCCCGGCCGCCGACGCGCCAAGCCCGGTACCGAGTGTGGTCGACGTGGCCAGACCGGCGGCCGAATCCTCCCCCACCCCGGCGCCTGCGGCATCGAGCGACCCGGCCGGCGCCGCTCCGAGCTCGGACGCCTCGCCCGGAAGTCCGGTCGGCGACGGCTCCCCCCTGCCCTCCGCCTCCGGACGGAAGATGTCCGCGGCGGACGCGAATTTCACGATCCCCGACCGTCCCACGCCCCCTTCCTCGCTCTCGCCCGAGCAGCTCCGTCAGATCGAGAAGATCGCCCGCCTCCAGGAGCAGGAGGACCATCAGAAAATCCACGCCCAGGTTCGCCCGCAGGCGGATGCCCCGCCGCGTGATACCAGCTCGTCCAATCTCCAGACCCAGACCCAGCTCGATATCAGCCGTGCCCCGAGCCCGGCCGAGGCCCGGCCGATCAAGGCGATCCCCGTCCCCGAGGACTGGGTCCCCCTCGCCGCCCGCAACTGGGCCCCTCAGCGCAAATTCTGGGCCGCCGCGGCCACCTGCCACCTCCCGCTCTACTTCCAGGATCCCGTCCTCGAGCGCTATGGACACCCCGTCGAGCAGTTCGTGGGGCCGGTCGGGCGGTACCTGAGCTATCCGGTCGACGACCCCAGGCAGTCCACCCAGCGGAACCAGATCATCCAGCCGTTCTTCTCCATGGGCCTCTTCGCCTTGCAGATCGCGGCATGGCCTTACAACCTCGTCATGGATCCCCCATGGGAAGCCCAGTATGACCTGGGATACTACCGTCCCGGCGACGTGATCCCGGTCGATACCTACTGGCTGCCCCTCCATGGCTATGGCCCCCCGCTCCGTGGAAATCGGTACTGAGTGCGGAAACGGGCGGAGTGCGGCGAATAGAAGGAAAATCGAGCGCCATCGCCGGCGGGCAAGCCCGCGAAATCGCCCCCGGAGCACGCGCTCCGGGGTTCTTTTTTGGCCCCGAGTCATGCATCGTCGCCGGGCTTTCACCGTTCTCTTTTCTCCACGCTCACCACGCTTCACCGCCCGCTCGGATCGTCGGATGCTTTTTCCCTCACGAGTAACTGTGAATTTCTCGTGTATTTGCGGTTTTGCCGTTGTTCGCGGGGGTTGGATGTCATAAACTTCCTTATTAATACTTCGATCGTTACGGCGCGGTGCGATCGCCGGCCAACCCGAGAGATCGGGGCTGCCGGGGCCTCGGTCGGGCGAGGGGCCGAAGATAGGTTCCGGGCGGGGCGGTATCACGTAGAGCGAGTCAATGCAACCGGACGAGGATCGACGCGATGCCGCAAGAAACGCAGCCTCCGGATTCGGATTGGGACACGGAGCGGGTCTCGGTCGGCCGCAGCTTCGTCAGGGACATGGAGAGTCTGTGGGCCGAGGTCTTGAAATTGGCGGCGGTGGTCGAGGATGCCCTGAGCCAGAGCGTCCATGCCCTCTGCGACGGCCGGGTCGAGCTCGCCGATGAGGTCAAGCGTCAGAAGCGGCTCGTGGACCGCTGGGAGGTCCAGATCGAGCGCGAGTGCGTCCGCGTGCTCGCCCTGCACCAGCCGGTGGCCTCCGACCTGCGGCGGGTCGCCGCGGTGCTCAAGATCAATGGCGACCTGCACCGGCTCTGCGACCTGGCCCGGCATATCGCCAAGCGCGTGAAGAAGCTCGCCGGCGATCCCTCGGCCGTGCCCATCCCCCAGCCGATCGAAAACCTCGGACTCGCGGCCCTGGGCCAGGTCCACAACAGCCTCGACGCCCTCACCCAGTCCGACGTCTCGCTGGCCCAATCGGTGATCGCCTCCGATCAGCGGATCGACCGCGACTACAGGGCCATCCAGAAGCAGCTCAAGCAGGAGATCGCCCGGAACCCGGAGCGGATCCATACCCTCTTGCGGCTGGTCAACACCTCGCGGAACCTCGAGCGGATCGCCGATCACGCCGCCAACATCGCCGAGTCGGTCATCTACCTCAAACATGGGGAGATCCTCCGGCATCGCCCCGGGAGCCTGGCGGAGAAATCGAGCTTCGATCCGACCGCACCCGCGGCCTTGAATCCTTGAGCCGCTCCCCGATCGGATCCAATCGGGGGGATCCCTCGACCCGATTCAAGGACCGAGAAGGGCCAGGTGGACGGTGCGTCGATCGCGTGCGGTGAAGCCGGCGGATCGGTAGAGGCGCACGGCCGGCGTATTGCGCAAATCGACGGCCAGCTCGAGTCGAGGCGTATCCTCGCGGGCCAGATCCAGCGCATGTTGGAGCACGTCGCGGCCGAGTCCCCGGCCGCGCGCGGCCGGCGTCAGTCCCAGGTAGATCACCTCCCAGGCGTCCCGGCCGGGGATCTCGGCCATGAGGAGCACGGCCGCGGCCTCGGGCTCGCCGCGAATCCGCCCCACTTGCCACCGCTCCGGCACGAACAATCCGGCGGCGCGATGGCCATCCAGGATATCATCGAGCCCGCGGGTCCCCTCCAGTTCGGGCATGTCCAGGCTGCCCGTATAAGTCGCCTGCAAGACCGCGCGGAACTCCATCTCGACGTCGTCGTTGAATGGCCTCCAATCAAACCTCGGGCGGGGGGCACCCCGGTTCCCGCGGCCTTCGACTCGGCCCTGGACCTGGACGCCCGCCCGATCGCTTCGGCTCGTCAAAGTCCCGCGCTCGTCGACTCCGATCGCGAGCAGAGGCGTCGCCGTATCGCGTTCGAGATAGAGTAGTTCGGTAACGCGAGGCATGCCGCCCCGGGTCAGGTCGTGGCCCGCCTGCGGGCCGGCCGATTCGTCGAGCACCGCCTGCGCCAGGCGGAACCCTCGCGCCGTCAGGTCCGTCAGGGCCGCCGCGACCAGCGCGGCCGCCAGCGACGACCGTCGCCACGTCGTCTTCATCTCGGGGGCCCAGACCGCCGCCGCCTTGCCGGCCAGCGCCTGCGTCAGCAACACGCCGGCGATCCGGCCCGCCCTCTCACGCGCGATCCAGAGACCCGAGAGGTCTACCTCGCCGCGGCTCGCTTCTTCCAGCACGCCGGCGATCAGCCGGTCTCGAAGCGCCCACGGCATCCGGCGATACAAGACCGCCAACGCCGCCTCGCGCGCCTCCGCCGGACACGGCATCACCCGTGCACCGAAACCCGTCATGACTGTCGGCCTCGCACACAGATCGGATCGAGTCGAATTCGTCGATCGCCGCCGGAGCCCGGTAGGAAAAGCCCAGCCCGCCGGACAGACCCCAAACCCGAGCCCATCGACGCCGCGATCAAGGGCCGGAATCCGCCCGCTTTCCGGGGGCGCCGTCGATCGTCACCATGGCTTCGAACCTCGCCGCTTGAACTCGTGCCTCAAGGAGTGCCGGATATCCCGGTTATCACGGCGAGCCCGGGCAAGCCGTGACCAGATGTTCCCGTTGCCCAGGACAAACTCGCCGGAAAAAAATCCATCGCTTCAGCGCGACTTCATCGTATCATAAAGAGCGTGAGGAGGTCACGCGATGCAAGAGCCGGCCGAGCCCGAGCGGACAACGGACTCCGGAATGGACGCAATGATGGACGAATGCTCCCCAACAAGACCCGCGGGGACGCGTCGCACTCGCGTCCATGGGGCCTTCGGGGCGTCGGGTACGGACGACAGTAGCGACGTTGTCAACCTCAACGATGCGTGGCTGGTCGAGCACGCGAAGCACGGCGATCATCAGGCTTTTGCCGTGCTAGTAAAGCGTTATGAGCGGAAACTGATCCGCGTCCTGATGCGATTGGTCCACGAGCCAGAGCAGGCCCGTGACCTGGCTCAAGAAACCTTCTGGCGCGTGTACACACGCCTCGATCGATTCGATACCGCGCGACGTTTCGGTCCCTGGCTATTTCGAGTCGGGGTAAACCTGGGCCTGGATTGGCTCCGAAGCACGAAGAGCGACCCGCCCTCGACGTCCTCGATCGACCGGACCGACGCGAACGGGCAGGCGACATTCGAGGTAGCCGACCCCGATCCCAGGATTCAAGCCGAATTGGCACAAGAAGTTCAGTTTGTTCTCGGATTGATGCCGGTCAGCTATCGAACCATCCTCGTCCTCCGCGATCTGGAGGGATTCTCCTCCTCCGAGGTGGCGGCGATCGTGGGTCGCCGCGAGGCGACGATACGCTGGCGGCTGGCCAAGGCCCGGGAAAAATTCCGCGAGATCTGGCAGCGCCGTCAGGATGAGGCGCGGCGGGAGGCCAAGGATGACTAACCAAGCCATGGGCACGACGATGCGAAATCCCTTATGTCACTGGGCGCGTGCCCGCCTGCCTCTCTGGGTGGGCGACCACGATCACCCGACCATACGAAATGGTGAGGGGGATGATCTCGGCCCCGAGGACCGCCGCTCCATCGAGGAGCATCTGAGGATCTGCCCGCCGTGCAGCCGGTATCGCGCGGATCTCGAGCAAGCCTATGGCGCATTGGCCCGTGTCGCCGACTCCTTGCCGGTCGCGCCGGATGCACCGTCCCTCTGGCCCATCCTCGAGCGAAGGATGGAGGCCCACGGCCGGCCCGGACCGCCTTCGCCCCGGACGATTCCGCGAGCCTCCGCCCCCGTGCAGCAAGCCCTGGCGGGCCTCGATAGCGAACGGCCGCTCCGATCCGCCTGGATGCGCGACAGCCTCGAGGAAACCCTGCAAATGACCGGCCTGGCCGGGTGGGTGACCCCCGCGAGAGACGGTCTCGATGAACCGGCCGCTCGCGCGCCGGCATCGGGCGGATTCGGTTGGAAGCGAGCCCGGGTCGTGGGATCCATCGCGGCGGCGGCCGTACTCTCGCTGATCATCGGCCTTCCCGCCATACACCGCCAGGAGTCCGAAGCCTGGTCGATCATCCGCGCCAATGCCGAGCCTCGGGCGGGCTGGGACATCATGCCGGCCTCGGACGAGGTGGAACCTTCGGCGAGTCCGAAGCTGGCAGTCGACCGCGACATCCCCGCGAACGAGTTGGCCCAAGCGGAGCCGATCCCGGTGCCCGAACCGCCCCCGACGCCGTCGGGCGACGGTTCGCCGGCTTCCAGGAACACGACCCCATCTCGCTGGAACTACGACCTCGAGCATGGAGTCCCCATGCCCCAGGACGCCCGCGATTCCAAGCCGGTGTACTGAATCTCTCGACCATTCGGCCTCCGCGGCGGATCGACCTCCGCCTTTCTGTCACTGGATGATGACTCGATACCATGCCGCCACCAACTTTCCATCGCCCGAGCTCGAAGCGGACGGCCTCATGGCTGACCCGCGGTCATGCATGGCTGCTGGCGGCCGGCGGATTGGCTGTATCGGGTCTGATCGGGTTGTGGTTGGGCCAGAAGGGACACGGTCCGTCTGGCCACCCGGCGGCCCGCTCGGAAATCGTGGCTGCCGCCTCGGATCGCGAAGGCGATCTCGGGCCGGCTGGGGCGTCCTCATCGCCGCGGGAGAAGGCGCCGCCAGCGTCGGGACGAGAAGGCGAGAAGGGCCGATCCGACTCGGCCGGAGCGGACCCGGACGCCAAAGGGGAGCATCACGGACGCGGCGCGAGCGGCGAGTCCAATGTCGATGAATTATTCCTGGCCTGGGATCGACTGGAGCGGCGGATCGCCGCGGCGATGGCACGAGCTCGCGAGTCGGTCGTGGCCCTGGAATACACGGCTACCGACGCACCCGACGGCAATCGGCGAATGGCCACCGGTGTGGTGATTAATAATGGAGGCGAGATCCTTTCGGTTCGGATTGATCCGCCTCCGAGGCGACCGGCGCCAGGGACAAGGAAGAACCTGGCGTCGATCGTCGCGCGTGACTTCCAGGGTAAGCGGCATACGGCCCAATGGGTGGCGGCCGATCCCGAGACCGGGTTGACGCTCCTGCGGGTCTCCGCGAGTGCCGTTCGGCCGATCCGACCGGTCGCCGATGGGCCGAAGCTCGGGAGTCAGGTCTTCGTCGTCGGCAGCCCTTTCGGCATGGGCCATTCGGTGAGCCGGGGACACGTGGCGGCGCTCGATCGCGCCGTGGAGCTCAACGCCCGACAGCTCGGCGGCCTGATCCAGGTCCAGGCGCCGCTCTACCCCGGCGACAGCGGCGCGGCGGTCGTGGACCTGCGCGGATACTGGCTCGGACTGATCCGGGGCGGTCTGGCCGTGCCGGGCTCGGGCCCGGCCGCCGAACCCGAGCCCGACTCGACGGCCAGGACGTCTCCCTCGCCTCCTCGGGCCAACGCGGTCGAAGCGGATGAGGCCCCGGCAACCGCCGCTTCGGGTCAACCCGATTCCGACACCGACTTCGGCTTCGCCATCCCGACTCGCGATGCGCTCTGGATCGCGGGCCAGCTCTCGACTCGCGGGCAGGTCGATCGCGCCTATCTGGGGGTTCGACTCGACACGGAGGGTGCCGGGGCAGGATCGGTCGCCACGTCCGGGCCCGCATCCGCCTGGCGATCGCACCCGGTCGCGGGTACGAAAGCCGGAGCGTCCGATCCCGATATCGCCTCGCCGACGACCCATCCCGGAGAACCGGACGGCGCACCATCTCCGGCCGCGGCGGGCGATGGCGCGCGAGTCCTCGACGTGGTGGCCGGCACGCCCGCGGCCTCGGCCGGGCTGCGATCCGGAGACCTCATCGTCGCACTCGAGGGCCACCCGATCCGATCGCATCTCGATCTCCAGGACCGCCTCGACCGCATCCCGGCGCGAATGCGGATCAAGCTGAGTGTCGTCCGACACCGGGCATCACAGCATTCGCAGACCGAGCTTACGCTCCAGACCGCCAGCCGGCCGGGCCCAGCGCAGGCGGTCGGCGGCCCTGCGCCCACGCCCCCGGAAACCGTCGGGGCAAGGAGTGGTGTGGCCGTGACCCCGACCGCGTCCCAGGCTCCGACCACGCCGGCCGCGGGAAATCCGCCCACGCCGGCCCCTTCGGAACCGGGCGTGTCGGCCTCGCCCGATTCGACTCCGGAATCCGGCCCGGCCCGCCCGTCACAGCCGACGGATCCCGATCGCACGACTTCGGATCGCAACAGGCCCGCGACTCCGAACCCATCGGCTTCGCTCACGGAGTTGCGGCATACCCTGCCCCGCGCAGTCGTCGAGCGGTTCGAAAAGCTCGAACGGCGCCTCGAGAAGCTGGAGACTTTCTCGGCCCCGGCCGGATCCGCGTCCCGCGCCGGCCCTACCTCGACACCGGGTCGCCCGGGCGACTCGATCCGCTTACCCTGACGGCTCCGGGTCGGCTGCGAGCTTCAGTCTTCCAGCCTCGAGACGGAGCTTCTCCAGGCGGAGCAGCGACATCGACCGGGGTCGAGAGATCGACCGGCGCGACCGCCTCCGATCCCGAACAACTTTTCATCACGGCAGCCTGACCCTCGCAAAAAAACCGGGATGTCGGTACACTGGGACCATCGAAACGAACGGTACCGGGCGAGGGCTGAACATGCCGCAAGCGAAGGCGAAGTCGAAGGCGAAAGCCAAGGCGATCTACAGTGTGCATCCCAGCGTTGTCATGGTGCAATCCTGGGTCACGAGCCTCCCGATGAAGACGGGGCGCACGCTGGATCAGTGGATCCAACTCGTCGAAGAGGAAGGCCCGGACTCGGAGAAGGACCGGCGCGAGTGGCTGAAAGACCGGCATCGTCTCGGGACGAACGCCGCCGGATGGATCGTGGATCGCGCCGCGGGCAGGAACCTCGAGGACGGCGACCCCGACGCCTATCTCCGGGCCGCGGACGGCTACGTTGCCGCGATGTTCGCCGGCAAGAAGGCCGGGTTGCTGCGGATCTACGACGAGTTATTGAAGTTCGGCATGGCCCTGGGTGACGACGTGAAGGCCTGCCCATGCCAGACGATCGTGCCGCTCTACCGCCGGCACGTCTTCGCCCAGATCAAGCCCGCCACGACCTCGCGGATCGACCTCGGCCTGTCCCTGAAGGATAGCTCGGTACCGGACCGACTCGTCGATACCGGCGGCCTGGCCAAGAAGGATCGGATCACTCATCGGATCACGATCACCTCGCTCGCCGACATCGATTCCGAGGTCAAATACTGGCTCAGGTTCGCCTATGACCTCGACGCCTGACCGACGTTCTGCTTCGGCCCGACGCGTGCTCAGGCCGCTGGTGAGCGATATTTGACCATACTGATCTGGTTGCCGGCCTTGTTGAACGTCACATGATCCATGAAGGTCCGGATCAGCAGGAGGCCGCGGCCGCCGATCCGGGCCAGGTCTTCGGGCTCGACCGGCCGATCGAACAGGGACGTATCGAAGCCCGGTCCGTCGTCGCCGATCACGAACCGGGCGGCATCACGGTCGAGTTGCATCTGAACCCGGATCCGTCGCGATCGGTACGGCTCCAGACTCCGACGCGACTCGGCCAGTTCGTCGAATTCCCGCTCGTCCCGCTGCCTCAGCTCGGTGCTGACTTCCAGGTTCCCGTGGAACAAGGCATTGGTCAGGGCCTCTTGCAGTGCGATGCCGATCTGCATCCGGCCGGTCGGGTCGCACAGACTGATGGCCTCGAGCTCTTCCTGGACCAGGGGCATGAGCGCCATGATCAGGTTCGGATCGCTGTCAAGTTGGAAGGCCGACTCGCGGCGGAGCAAGCAGCGGAGGATGCGCCCGCGCTCGCGTTTCAGGGACGCCATGTTCAGGACGCAACGGAGGGTGGCGGGCAGGTCGCGTGCCAGGTCTTTCTTGGGGATGTAGTTGGTCGCCCCGGCCCGGAGGGTCCGGACGGCGACATCCTCGCTGCCGAAGGCCGTCATCAGGATCACCGAGATCTGAGGATGCTGGGCCCGTACCCGCTGGACCAGCTCGAGGCCCTCCATGTCGGGCATGATCAGGTCGGTGAGGATCACCGACGGAGACTCGCGTGCGATGGCCTCCAGCCCTTCGCGTCCATCGCAGGCGTAGACCACCCTCACATCCTTCAAGGGTTCCAGCAACTGGCTGACGAGGTGGCGGTCGAAGGCGGAATCGTCCACGACCAGGATCGTCGTGACCTCGCCCGGGGGATGCGCCGAATTCGGATCGCTCCTCAAATCGGGGCTGCTCGCCGGTGGGCTCATGTTGCGAACCTCTCGGGACGTTGAATCGCAAGTTGCACGAATCCGGTCCAATCCCGTAGACGGCTCGGCCGTTCACGGCGAGGCGATCATCCCGGTTTTCACGTTCGGCGTGCACGCCTTCGTGGCGCGATCTCTTTACGGAATGAGTCGAGATCCGGGCACGTGGCGGCGTGTTCCACGAGCTTCTTGAGCCGCGCATCGCTGAGAGGTTTCAATTGAGCCATCACGACCTCGGCGTCGGCCCCGAAGGGGGCCACAAGCACAGTGGCAACGGCCGTTGCGGTCGCCTTCCGTTCACCTTCCAGCTTCCCTTCCAGCTTTGCCTCTTCAAAGATCTCCCGCAGCCACGGCGATCCCGTCTTGAACATGGATTGGCCCCTCCCCAGGAGTTGGAAGAACTCCGGATCATTATACTTGAGTCCCGCGAGAAAGTGAGCGACGACTAGCAAGCTTTCGCGTTCCTCGGGCGGAGCATCCCGGTCGATGCGTTCGCGGCATTCCCGCAAGATCGGTTCGGCGCGGGCCGTCGAATCGGGCCAGCGGCACCCAGGGGATCAGCCCGATGTCGCCGGTCGCCAGCATCGCCTCGGCAGGTATCGTCCACGACTCCACGACTCTCCAGTTGACCTGAATCCGAGCGGAACCCTCGACGCTTTGAATGATCGTCTGGTGTGGAACCGGCCGCTTGCCCCTGGGATAAAGGACCAACGTCACGACCTCGGGCAGGACTCCGCGCTCGAGATAGACCAGAAGCGCATCATCGGCGGCCTGCTTGGCAAGTCGGCGGTAGGGGTAAGTCGAGACCTCCAGCACGAAGAGGGTGGGCCTGGCTCGACCGGGGCGGTCAACCTGGATCAGGCCGTCCGGGAGGCGACGGGGATGGATGGGCTCGGCTTGAAGAGGCTTCCAGGAGACGACCTCGCGAAAGCCGGCCATGCGGAGGATCGAGTCCCCATGGTGCTGGATCATCCACTTGCTGCTCTTGTCATAATTGTGCATCTCGACCCCTCCACTTCGTTCAAAGTCCATCAGCCTCCTTTCCGATCCCATTCAACTCGTTTCTGACCGACGAGATGCACCCTGCCGGCGGGACTCCTCCTCGATTAACCCGACGTCATCTCCGGATGAGCCGGAACTCGCCGCTCGACCCTTCGACGAAGCTCGTCGCGGTCAGTAATATGGTGATGGTTTGTCATCCGGGAACCCGCGACTCTCCGACCCCATGAGGATCGTGATGTCGCGGTACGAGCGCCGTCCCTCCGGAAGATCCGGCCAGACTTCAACGCCAGACGGCCGGGCCCCTCAAGAAAAGCGAGCGTCAACGATGAAGAGACGGGTTGGATTGATGCTGGTCCTCGCGTGGGCTATGGCGCGGGCGGGGGCCCTCGCGCAGGCCCAGGAGCCGCCCAAACCAATCCGGGCGTTGCTGGTCCTCGGGGGGTGCTGCCACGACTACGCGCGACAGAAAGACCTCCTCGCCCGGGGGATCTCCCGGCGTGCCCATGTCGAGTGGACCATCGCCTACGACCCCGACACAACGACCCGGCACAAGAACCCGATCTACGACAACCCCGACTGGTCCAGGGGCTTCGACGTCGTCGTCCACGACGAATGTTCCTCCGACGTCAATAACATGGCCGTCATCGAAACGGTCCTCAAGCCCCACAAGGACGGGCTGCCGGGCGTCGTCCTCCACTGCGGCATGCACAGCTACCGGACCGAGGGATGGAATCGCCGAGGCGCCACCCCCTGGATGCAGTTCACCGGCCTGATCTCCACCGGGCACGGGCCCCAGTCGCCGATCGCCGTGACCTACCTCGACAAGACCAGCCCGATCACGGGCCCCCTCGCCGACTGGACCACCGTG
>CAVURY010000003.1:0-327398 GCA_963743925.1 uncultured Planctomycetota bacterium
CAACCCACCGAGCCTTCCATCTGGAGCTGGATGAGCTTGTTCATCTCGACCGCGTATTCCATGGGCAGCTCCTTGACCAGCGGCTCGATGAATCCGCTGACTATCAGGGTCGAGGCCTCGGCCTCGGAGAGTCCGCGGCTCTTCAGGTAGAAGAGCTGCTCCTCGCCGATCTTGGAGACGCTGGCCTCGTGGCCGATCTTGACGTCATCCTCGTCCACCTCGATGTAGGGATACGTATCGGAGCGGCTGTGATCGTCGAGGATCAGCGCGTCGCAGACGACGTTCGACCGCGAGCCCTTGGCGCCGTCGGCGACTTTCAGCAGGCCGCGGTAGCTGGCCCGGCCGCCGTTCTTGCTGATGCTCTTGGAGATGATCCGCGAGCTGGTGTAGGGCGCCCCATGCACGACTTTGCCGCCGGCGTCCTGGTGCTGTCCCTTGCCGGCGAACGCGATCGAGAGGATCTCGCCCCGCGCGCCCTTGCCCAGCATGTAGACCGCCGGGTACTTCATCGTCAGCTTGCTGCCGAGGTTGCCGTCGACCCACTCCATCAGCGCGTCCTCGTAGGCCACGGCCCGCTTGGTCACGAGGTTGTAGATGTTATTGGCCCAGTTCTGGATCGTCGTGTAGCGGCAACGGCCGCCCTTCTTGACGACGATCTCGACCACGGCCGAGTGCAGGCTCTCGCTGGTGTAGATCGGCGCCGTGCATCCCTCGACGTAATGGACCTGCGCCCCCTCCTCGACGATGATCAGCGTCCGCTCGAACTGGCCCATGTTCTCGGCGTTGATCCGGAAATATGCCTGGAGCGGGACGTCAACCTTGACCCCGGCCGGGATGTACACGAACGAACCGCCGCTCCACACCGCCGAGTTGAGCGCCGCGAACTTGTTGTCCTGGATCGGGATGATCTTGCCGAAGTACTCCTTCACCAGGTCAGGGTGCTCGCGGACCGCCGTGTCGGTGTCGGCGAAGATGACGCCCTTCTTCTGGAGGTCTTCGCGCAGGCTGTGGTAGACGACCTCCGACTCATACTGGGCGCCGACCCCCGCGAGGAACTTGCGCTCGGCCTCGGGGATGCCGAGCTTTTCGAACGTGTTCTTGATGTCGGCCGGGACGTCGTCCCAGCTCTTCCCCTGGCGGTCGGCCGCCTTCATGTAATAGTGGATGTCGTCGAAGTTCAACTCCGAAAGGTCGCCGCCCCAGCGCGGGGTCGGCTTCTGGTGGAAGACCTCCAGCGCCTTGAGCCGGAAGTCGCGCATCCACTGCGGCTCGCCCTTCATCTCCGAGATCTGGCAGACGATGTCGCGCGAGAGTCCCCTGCCGCTCTTGAACGCGTAGTTCGCCTCGGAGTCGTGGAAGCCATACTTGTAATCGTCTTTGATCCCCGCAACCTGGAGGTTCAAATCGGTCAACATGGCGGATCGTCCTTCCTTTGCCGTGGGTTCTCGTCGCGTGGGGTGATCGTGTGGTCGTCGTCCTGGGCGGGATCCATGTCAATGAGCGATCTGGCCGGCGGGTTGGAGCGGCTTGCCCATCTGCGGCTGGCCCGCTTCCAGCTCCTCCTCGTCCTTGGCCGCTTCGGGATATTTCTCGCGGATCCAGTCGTAGCCCTGGCTCTCGAGCAACTGGACCAGCTCGGGGCCGCCGTTCTCGACGATCTTGCCGCCGAACAGGATGTGCACGAACTGGGGCTTGATGTAGGTGAGGATCCGCTCGTAATGGGTGATGACCAGCACGCCGGTACCATTCCGCGCCGCGACGCGGTTCACGCCCTCTGAGACGATGCGGACGGCGTCGATATCGAGGCCGCTATCGGTCTCGTCGAGGATGGCGAATGCCGGCCGGAGCATGGCCATCTGCAGGATCTCGGCCCGCTTCTTCTCGCCGCCGGAGAACCCTTCGTTGAGGTAGCGCCGGGCGAATTCCTGGTCAACCCCCAGCTCCTCCATCTGTTCGCGCAGCTCCTTGCGGAAGTCGCGCATCGGGATCAGGTCTTCCCCTTCCTTGCGGGCCGGGTTGCGGACGTTGGTCACCGCGTGCCGCAGGAAGTTGGCCACCGAGACCCCGGGGATGGTCGTCGGGTACTGGAACGCCAGGAAGATCCCGGCCTTGGCGCGCTCGTCGGCCTCCATCGCCAGGATGTCCTGGCCGTCGAGCGTGATCGAGCCTTCCGTCACCTCGTAATTCGGGTGTCCCATCAGGGCGTAGCTCAGGGTGCTCTTCCCCGAGCCGTTGGGGCCCATCAGGGCATGGACTTCTCCCTGGCGGAGCGTCAGGTCCACCCCGCGCAAGATTTCCTTGCCCTGGATCGACACGTGCAGATTCTGGATCGAAAGAACCTTGCTCATCAACGTGCTACCTCTTGCCCATTGACACTCAGTTGTCGGACGGATCGGCTGGGCTGACAGACGCCCCGCTTGCCGCGCCGCTCGGACGCGGCCGGTCGGCGGGACGAGACCACCGTCTCCTCGGATCGAATCCCCTCACTCAACCGGCCCTCGCCGGTTCGGGGGTCGCGATCGAAATCGGCTTGGCCTGGAAGTCGCAAGAGCGGTCGCCGTCGAGTCGGCATTGGCTGATGCGAAGGCCGCGCCCCAGCACTTTCTCGAACATCTTGCGCTCGAGGGCGCAAATGGCACGGTCGGCCTCGGCGAGCTCATAGTAAGGGCAGGAATGCTGGCGAAGGATCGGGAACGCGTCGAGGCCGTCGCGGGCGACCTCCGCCTCCACGCCGCGGTCGTGGAGCAGGTGAGTGAGCTGGACCAGCCGGCCTTCCCACTCCTGGCCGCTCACCTGGCCTCGATAGACCTCCGCCAACCGATCGGTGATCCTCATGAAGAGCAACCGACGCAGTTTGCGGTCCGCGACCGTGCTCATCATCTCTTCCCAGAGCACGAAGGCCAGCTCCGCGTAATTCTGGCCCAGCCGCTTCTGCGCCTCGACGCTCGCCTGGTAGGCGTGCCGAGGACGGCCTCGCCCTCCATGCTCCGTCCGGCGCTCCACCAGCCCCGATCCCAGCAGCCGTGCCAGCCGATTGCGGATCGCGGTCCCGGTCACACCCAGGCTCTGACCCATCTCCACCACCGTCAGCGGACCTCGGCGACGGATTAAATCCAGGAGCTCCCGATCCGACGATTCGGTCATCACAGTCACCCCATCGCCGTAAACCCGTCCGCCACGCTCAATCACGCCTCGAACTTCACTTATTGTAGAGGCTCCCCCTCGGCTCGTCCATCGGCGCAACGGGCGTTTTCACCTTTTTCGCAAGATTAATTGCGAAAAGTCAAGATCTTCATGCGGAACTTCCCATGGAATCATGAGTTAGGAGGATTCCCGCAATGGTCTATCGATCGCCCAAGATCAGCGGACCTCCCGCAGCGGGTCGGCTGCACTGCAATATTAGGCGACGATTCTTGGCTTTAGACTTCGAACTCTTTGGGAAGAGCATGCAGTAGAGAACTCGTGGTATTCCGCACGGTTATCGACTGTTCTGTCGGCCAACGCGGAGCTAATGCCATCCCGCGGTCTGGTATGTCGGATGTCGGTGGTGGCGCACAATAAAGCGCATTCATAATCGAGGCTTCAATTCGTTCTAGAAGCCGCGGTACAGGCACGATGGGCGCAATGAATACACGGTAGTTCGATAGTTGTAGCTCGGCGGCCGCGCGAAGCTCTTCCCGACGCCTATCATATTCGTTTTGCTTGTCCGCAGTGCGCTTCCTCATCCAGAAGCCGTGCCAGAGCTCTTGTCGGACACCCCGTTTGAGGGACGCCATGTCGAAAAGAGTGTAGATCCCGGCTCGGTAAGCGCGTGTGTGCTCCCGAAACCTTTTCGCAAAGGGACGTCGTGTAATCCCAGCAGCGTAGATAAGGAACCCGTCGAGATACTCCACGGTCCAGAGATAAACACCGGAGGAAGTCGCCACCGGTGAGTCGGCCAGAGAAGTCACCCGACCCGCCGGATCAAGACCTGGCCACCCGAATGGTCCTTCCCATCGCAATTCGAGCATGTCGGGCGCTGATGCCTCATGGAGTCGCATGTCTTCTGTTGCCTCGCCTAGCGGTGAATGATCGTCGCTTGCTGAGCGGCTTTGCGGGCTCTACGATGGAATTCTTCCCAGGAAAGGACCTCTCCCATGAATCCGCATGAGTTGTACGATAATCCGCTGATCGGTCGATATGCCAGCCGGCGGATGGCCCGGCTCTGGTCGCCGCAGCAGAAATTCTCGACCTGGCGTCGGCTCTGGGTCGCACTGGCCGAGGCCCAGCGTGAGCTGGGGTTGGCGATCGGCGAGGAGCAGATCGCCGCGTTGCGCGGCCAGGTCGAACTCGATCGACTTCGAAGCTGCCGAACGTTATGAGCGACGCTTCCGTCACGACGTCATGGCCCACATCCACGCCCTGGGCGATGCCGCGCCGCTCGCTCGGCCCATCATCCACCTGGGGGCGACGAGCTGCTACGTCACGGACAACGCCGATCTGATCATCATGCGGGCGGGTCTCGAGTTCATCCGCGACAAGACGGTCACCGCGATCGATGCCCTTGCCAAGTTCGCCGACGCCCAGAAAGCCTTGCCATGCCTGGGCTATACTCACTTCC
The DNA here is from genome assembly GCA_963743925.1 of uncultured Planctomycetota bacterium. GTDB lineage: Bacteria > Planctomycetota > Planctomycetia > Isosphaerales > Isosphaeraceae > CAVZRC01. The sequence goes on from CAVURY010000003.1 coordinate 4,601, forward strand.
AGCCGGCACAACTGGTCACGGTGGGCAAGCGCGACGCTCTGGTGCTACGAACTCATCCTGGACCTGGTGGAGATCGAGCGGCGGATCGGGGAGATCCGGTTCCTGGGGGTCAAGGGGACCACGGGAACTCAGGCCAGTTTCCTGGAACTCTTCGACGGCGACCATGCCAAGGTCAACTCGCTGGATCGGAAGGTGGCCGACGCATTCGGCTTCGAGCGGACCTATCCCGTCTCGGGACAGACGTACTCCCGGAAGGTCAACACCCAGGTGCTGGCCGCACTCGCGGGGATCGCCGAGAGCGCCCACCGGTTCGGCACCGACTTGCGATTGCTGGCCCACGAGCGCGAGGTCGAGGAGCCATTCGAGTCCCAGCAGATCGGTTCCTCGGCGATGGCTTACAAGCGGAACCCCATGCGTGCCGAGCGAATGTGCGCCCTCGCCCGATTCGCGATGGCACTGCCGGCGGCCGGAGGCCAGACCGCGGCGACCCAGTGGCTCGAGCGTACGCTCGATGACAGCGCGGTCCGTCGCTTGACCTTGCCCCAGGCATTCCTGGCGGTCAACGCGATCTTGAACCTCTATCTCAACGTCGTGCCGGGCTTGGTGGTTCACCCCGCGGTCATCGCCCGCCACATCGCCGAGCAACTCCCGTTCATGGCCACCGAAAACCTCTTGATGGCGGCCGTCCAGGCCGGCGGCGATCGCCAGGACCTGCACGAGCGGATCCGGGTCCACGCGATGACCGCCGCGGGCCGGCTGAAGGACGGGGCCGCGGAGAACGACCTGCTCGACCGGATCCGCAGTGACGCGGCGTTCCCGCCCCTCGACTTCGACGGCCTGCTGGAGCCGAGCCGGTACATCGGCCGATCCGTGCAACAGGTCGAGGCTTTCCTCGCGGAGGAGGTCGAGCCGATCCGCAGTCGTTACCCCGTTCGTCACGCCGAAGATCCCGCGTCGCTGGTACGCGTTTGATCCCGTCGGGGACCCTGGAAAGCAGAATTACCCGCGGACCTTGCTATCTTCGCGCTCCCCTCCGCGTCCCGGCCCGAAAGTCTTCTCGTCCGCCGGGGGGAGCCGCGGAGATCAGACCCGGGCGGTCAGGTGCTGGCGGGCCTTGCGCAGGCGTTTGAGTTCCTCGCGGCGTCGGCGCTCGCTGGGCTTCTCATAATAGGCTTTGCGACGCATTTCTTTGCGAAGACCGCTCCGCTCGCACAACTTGCGGAAGCGGCGGACCGCTTCCTGGATCGACTCGCCGGCACGCACCCGTAACTTCACCACAGGCCAAATCTCCCATTCTTCTGGACTTTGACTTTGAAAACACTCCTCGAAACGGATCGGCACGATCGAAGTGATCGTCCGCCGCACCGATCTGACCGGCCTCGGCCGGATTCGGAACCATGAGGGTCGGGCTACTCACGCCGATGCCCAGACCCAGGCTCAACCCACCAGGCAATCGGCCGATCCCCTCTCGATGCTCGCACCGAATCCATCCCGAGCGAGCGCCGGCCGATCTGCATTCAGACCCGCGAGCGGTGGGAATCTTTCATCGTAACGATCGACCTCTTCCACGCCAAGAGCACAAAATCGCGTGCTTCCGGAAGATCGGTCATGCGAGGATGTTGCGGGGGTGACCCTCGTCAGGAATCGGGACGGAGCGAACCGACCGGGTTGGAGTCGCTCGAGCTCGGCAATGAATTGGTCTTGGGTCCGGATCAATAGTCGCGGCCACGGTTGCGTCCACCCCCGCCGCCCCCGCCGTAACCCCCACCTCCACCGCCCCCGCCGTAGCCTCCCCCGCCGCCATAACCTCCGCCCCCGCCGTAGCCTCCTCCGCCACCTCCACCGCCATAGCCACGTCGCGAGGCATCGGTCCGGGGCCGCGATTCATTGACCGTGAGCTGGCGACCGCCATAGGGCTGGTCGTGCAAGGCGTCGATGGCCGCCTGCGCCTCATTCTCGTCGGACATCTCGACGAACCCGAACCCGCGGCTGCGGCCGCTGAATCGGTCCACGACCACCTGGCCGCTGACGACCGACCCGTGCGGCTGAAACAACTCCACCAGGTCATCGCCGGTCGTCTCGTACGGCAGGTTCCCCACGTAGATCTTGATCGCCATAGCTCGCTCTCTCAGCTAATTCCCTGGTCTACCGTTCGGTCGAGTCAGCGAGAGGCATTCGCACATCACGCTGTTGCCGAATCCGCGCCTCCCGCGCCGAGAACCCTCCTGCGGCGAAGAGCCCGACCATTCTTTCAGTCCATATTCACTATCTGAATTCTTGGTGTGTAACTCAAGAAAAATTCGTACCCAATCCTCAAAAGCCATGAAATCGATTGTCCCGACTTCAACGAGTAAAGGCCGGCACGAACCGCGAGAGTGCGGCCGGCCGGCCTGAATGTGACCGGATCGATCGTTCGGCCCCGGCGTCGTCGGATCGACTCAGCCGAGCAGTTCGTCGGTCTTGGGTAGGAGCGTGGCGAAGTCGAGCTTATTGGGACACGCCTGGCGGGCGGCCTCAAGGTCGGCACCCCGCCAGTTGCGGGCGGCATCGCTCATCTCGGCGTAATGCCGGCGAGCCTCGGCGCGGTAGCCGTGGTGTTCGTGATAGGTCAGGAACCGGGTGAGGTTCCCCAGCTCCGCGTCCGTACCGGCGGCAAGGCTGCAACGGCCGTCGCAGGAGGTGCACATCGTCGGGCTCGCGGCGACGACCGCATCACGCAACCGGTCCAGCTCGGCCTTGGTCATCGGCTTGAAGACCCGGGCCGCCGCGGCGTTCTCGCGGATCTGGTCGGTGTTCCGCATCGAGACGCAGCACGAGGAGAACCGTTCGTCGGTCCAGATCGCGTGCAGCAGGCGCTGGTAGGGCGTGAGGCCCTGATCCTTGAGTTCCGGGAGTTGCCGGGCGATCTCGTCCAGCCTCTCGTTCCCGGCGACCTGCTTCATCGAGATCAGCCCGATCCCCGCCTTGACGCAGGCATCGAGGGCGCGGTTGATATCGTCTTTCTGGGCGTGCAAGGGATTGTTCTGGACCATGATGGCGTCGACGAACCCGCCTTTCGCGGCAGCCTGGAGGATCTCCGCCCGGCGCGGGTGATGCGTCGAGAACCCGACGAGCTTCGCCTTGCCCGACTTCTTGATCGCCTCGGCGGTCTCCTTGAACTCCTGGCTATTGGGCCATTTGACCTCGGTCGCGAAGTTCGTGTCGCCCAGATGGTGGATGAAGATCAGATCGACATAGTCTGTCTTGAGCGACTCGAGCCGCTGATCCAGTTGCGCGATCAGCCCGCTGGGCGATCGGGGATGGTCCTTGGTCACCAGGAACACCTCCTTGCGCCTCTCAGGCATCACCTTGAACCAGCGGCCGACGGCCGGCTCGGTCCCATACGACTTGGCCGTATCGATGTAGCGGACGCCATTGGCCCAGGCGGTGCCGAGCAACCGCTCGACGCCCGAGCTCTGCCAGGTGCCGATGTTGAGCATCGAGACCTCGACCCCGCTCTTGCCCAGCTTGCGCTTGGGCAGCACGGCCGATCCGGTCGTCTTCGGGGCGGCGTCCTGGGCGGCCGCCGACGGCCCCTGTCCGATCGCCGCGGCCACCGCCAATGCGCCGGCGCCGGCTCCCAGGAAGCCGCGCCGGTCGATCGGTCTGGTCAGGTCGAGATCCTGGTCCTGCATCAGATTTCTCCTCGCCGTCTCGCGACGGCGCGATGTGTCGTCCCCTGGCTCTTCGATTTCTTTCGGACACGACGGAACATTCGAATCAAGCTAATCGACGCCGCCGGAGATGTCGAGCAGAAATCCCGATTTGTTAAAAGGTTGTTCAACCCCGATCAACGGGTGCCGGTGCCGTGGAGCACCAAGAAGAGGACGACGGCGGAGATGAAGGCGAGGCTCACCAGGACCAGCACTCCCTGCAACAAGAAGAGGCTCCTGAGCTTGGTGAACCCCTCGACCAGGTAGGCCTGGTCGGCCACGTCGGTCATCGCCACGAACTTGAACGCCTTGGCGGCCTGGAGCGACCAGGTCGCGATCGCGATGTGCAGGATCAGGCCGATGATATGGCCTGGGTTGCGCTGCGGCGTCACCAGGTTGATGACATCGCCCATGGCGCCGACGGCATTCAGCCAGCCGACGACCGTCAGCCAGAACGAGAGCGACTTGATCTGGTTCTCGGCCTCGACCGTGAACGGGATGCGACTCAATCCGCCCGGCCCGGGCGGTGCGGGAACGTCCGACATACTATCCTCCCCTTCAGGATCAGACCGAAGACTTGGCCAGGAGCCCGATGGCCGCCGTGATCGCCACGAGCACCGCGGCCACCCCGAGCAAGATGCTGACCTTGAGGTAGGTGTTGAGCTGAGTGATTCCGGCCGTGATGTAGTCTTGATCGGCGACGTCGGTGCGGGCGACGCGATCGAAATCATCGGCCGCCTGATAGAGGATGAACCCCAGTACCGTCCCGGCCGCCGCCAGCAGCAGGCCGAACGCGCCCAGCGCGGAGAAGGTGACCGGATTCTCGGAGATCAACTGGCGCATCTTCACGACGCGCGAGATGTTGGCCCCCGGAATCGACACGGTGACCGTCGAGCCGGTTTCCGCAGCGGGACCGCTCCCCGTCGTCGAGGCCACGCCCAATTCGGCACCGATGTAGATGATTGCGACCAGCAGCAGGAATGCCGTCACCAGCCCGCTCACCACCTTGATCACGCCGATGAACCGCATCCAGCGTGCCATGCTGGCGATCATCAGTTCGTCCCGGACCCGGAAAGGAATCCGCGACATCGAGTTGTCACTCAAGGTAATAACCCTCCTAATCCGCCGCCAACCTCCCCGGCCAGGCGCGATGTCACCGATCCGAGGCTCGACGGCCCAATCCGATTCGCAAGTGACACAATATCGCCGCGCAACGGAGCGTGCAAGGAGGCGGAATTGCCCTGTGCGATCGTTGCAGCCCGCGTAATCCGTCTCCCTTGGCGGATAAATGCCGTGCAAGTGTCACTTCTTGGTCGCCATGAGCTTGGTCTGGCATGACATATGCATAATTCTTCTAATGAGGGGCGATCCCCGATCGATCGCCTCCGGGAGAAACATTCATGACTGGCAAGCAGCACGATCTGGACATGGCGGGCCTGGAGTCGAAGCTCCCGGGCCTTGATCATCACGACCGGAATCGCGAGGCCGACGCGGTCCCGAGCAGCAATCAAGCACGTCCTCCTCGGGAGGGCGACCGGTCGCGCACGGCGTTCGACGTCAAGGAGGCTCAGCGTCAGCTCCCCGGCTGGAGCGATGATGACCTCAGGCTGATCCCTTTGCTCCCCGCCGGTAACCCGCTCGAGCCGGGTGCGACGTTCGTGGACCTCCGCGACCCGGCTCGCCACGAATTCAAGGCGACCGGGGAGATGCGGGTCCCGGATGGCGGCCTCTACGTTCGCAAGAGCGAGGTTCCCGATCAACTCTGGAATCGGCTCAAGGGCGTCAGGTCGCCCGAAAGCCCGAGAGTATGAGGCCCGTTTTCGGGCGGCTCCGATGGCAAGTTGTTAACGCCCGGCATGATCTTCATGTATGTTTGATCGATCGGTTCGACCCTCATCGTTAGCTGACAAGGACGATGTCAGCCGTGTCGAATGGGAGGGTCTTGCAGCAGGAGGAGAGGTCGCTCGCCCAGAATTCATCCGAAATTCGCCCTTCGCGCCGCTCGAAGTCCTTGAGGTACGATGCCCATGAGGATTTTGTCCAAAGGCTTTCGGCGGCTGTTCCTGGCATTGCTGGTCGTCTTGATCCCGATCGGGATCGTCCTCTGGGTCTGGGTGATCCCCAGACTGATCGTCGCCGCGATTCAGGAGCGCCACGAAGGGCATGTGACCATATCGGGCTGGTGGATCAACGGGTCTTCGGCGGGTGTGACCGGCCTGAGCCTGCACGAGGGGCAGGAACCGAGCTCGCCGGTCTGGATGTCCGCCGATCGAGTCACGACCGATCTCTCCCTCTGGGGGTTGCTGCACCGCCGGTTTTCCCCGCGACGGATCGTATTCCGGCATCCCTCGATTCAATATCGGATCGATCCGGACGGACATCCGCTCACCCGCATCCCGCTGCGCAGTTCCGGGGGCGGTCCGATCCCCGAGTTGATCGTGCAGGACGGTCGGCTCGCGATGCAGCAGTCGAATCGGCCGGAGATGTCGGTCGCGCACCTGGACGCCCGCATGGAACCCGGCCCGGACGGGCCGCGATTCGATGTGAAGGCCGATGATCCCGCGTGGGGACTTCCGGCCCTCAATGGGCGACTCGGCCCGGATTTCACCTCGGTCGAATTCCGACTCACGGCCGATCAAATCATGGCCGATCGCGACAAGGCGTCCCGGATCCCATTCGTCCCTGGGATCGTCTGGGAGCACTTCGTGCCCGATGGCCCGATCGGAGTCGCGCTCGATTACTTGCAACCGGCCGGAGGGTCGGGTCCGGCTGAGATCAAGACGATCGTGACCCTCGAGAAGACGAGGGTGACCCTGCCCAATCTCGGACTGGTTGGTGACGAGATGACCGGCCGGATCACGGTTCAAAACCAGGTGGTCGGCCTGGAGGACGTGCAGGGTCGCCTGGCCGGCGGCTATACCGCGGTGACCGGATCGCTCGATTTCTCGAAGCCACCGTTTCATTATCAACTCTCGCTGGATGTAGACGGGATCGAGCTGGCCGCTTTGCCGGCCTCCTGGCAGCTCGATCGTACCGGCATCAAAGGCCGGACCACGGGTACGGCCAGCATGCGGATGACCCTGACGCCTCGAGGGCTCGACCTGACGGGTTCCACGGGCTCGGGCCGCATCGACCAAGCCGTGGTCCAGGGCATCCCGTTCCAGCGGCTGAACCTGACTCTCCGCAGCGAAGGATTGCGTCCTGACGTCGAATCGTCCACCGCAACGCCGGGCCCCTTCCTTCCCCAGTGGATTGCCGGCGATTTCCAGGTCGGCGATGTCGCGTTGGAGAAGGCGCTGGCGTGGGCCGGCCCGACGCCGACGGGTGGCTCGCGGGAGGTGGCGATCTCCGGCCTGATGGCCCTCGAGGCCCATGCCCGGTTCCCGCTCGGCTCCCTCGATGACGTGAAGGCATACACGGTCCAGGGCCAGGCGGACGTGTCCCGAGCGTCGGTCGCCGGCCTGGACCTCGGCCGGATGAAAGGCCGGCTCGATCTCAAGGATGGCGTCCTGGAAGTCAATGACCTGCGCGGCCGCCTGTCCGATCGGCCCGAGGGGCAAGGCCCTCCACGGCCGGCCGATCCGCCGCCGGTCTCTGGCCCATTGCCTCCGGGCGGCTTCCGCGGCCGGCTCCGGGCCGAGCTGGTGGACGACCGGAAGCTCCACCTGGACTTCGAAGGGGTGGAGTTGCCGGTCGGCGAGCTCATCACTCCGGCACTCTCCAGGGATGTGCCCGTCACGGGCCGGCTCACGATCCAGGCGTCCGCGGATGCCCGGGGAGGGTCGTTCTCCGATCCCCGCGCCTGGACCCTGTCCGGCAACGCCCGGATCCCCCGGTCTTCCTACCATAAGGCGACCCTCAGCGATTTCGCGGCGGCGATTTCCGTCGAGCACGGCCGGCTCGTGCTGGCGAACCTCTCGGCGAAGATGGGCGACAAGGTTCCGATCCGGGGACAGTTCGGGCTCGACCTGACGGAGCCCTGGGCTTATGAGGGGAGCCTGGAAACGGGCGACCTCCCCTTGGGTGAACTCTTGCCCTTGCTGCCCCACGTCCCCGATGATTTCCCGGTCTCGGGGACGCTCGCGGGTCGGGCCGAGGCGCGGGGCGCGTTGCGACCCTGGCGGATCGAGTCCTCCGGTCAGGCGCGGATCAACCATCTCCAGGCGGGCCGGGTCCCCGTCGGCGACGTGCCGGTCCGCTGGACGACGCAGGGCGACACGATCCTCTTGTCGGCGGAAGAGCTCCAGCGCTTCGGCGGGCAGATCCAGGCCGAGGCCCGCGTGCCGGTCCACGGCGATCGCCCGATCGAAGGCACCATCACCCTGGAGCAGGTTGACACCGCCGAGCTCTCGGCGGAGGCCCCGAAGTCCTGGAAATTGAGCGGTCGTGCCGACGGCCAGGCCCGGTTTCGGCTCCAGCCCGGCTCGGGCGGCAAGGGACCGGCGCTGGATGCCGAGGGCCAGCTTTCGGCCGCCGACCTGACCGTCCGGGGAATCCACGCCCAGGTCGTCGGGATGACGCTCTCCGTCCACGACGGAGTCCCTCGGTTCGACGTCCAGGCCGAGAGCCTCGGCGGCACGATCCACCTGACCGGCGACGGGCGAATCGGGGCCGATCGGAAGGACGACGAGATCCACGCCGAGGTCAAGGCGATCGCGGTGCAGCTTTATCATGTCTGGAGCGCCCTGGGCATCAGCGGGGGCCTGTCCGAGCTGCGAGGCCGGGGGATGCTCGCCGGCCAGGTTCAGACCCACGCCGATCTGAAGGATGTCCGGGCCCGGGCCGAGGCCGATCTGGACGATCTCACCTGGGGTTACAACTACGGGCTGGGGCGGATTCATGCGAATCTCAACGCGGCCCCCGAGGGCTGGCGGATCGGGCCATTGGGCGGCGAGCTGTGGGGCGGCCCGGTCCAGGGCCAGGGGATCTGGATGGATCGGATCGAGGGGGGACGCTCCCGTTATGGAGTTAACGTGCGGCTCGATCGGATCTCGCTGCCCCGCGGCCTGGCCTTCTGGCCCGACGCGGAGAGGAGGTTCGCGGGATTCGGTGCCTTGCGGGTCACGGGTAAGTCCGAGGATTCCTTCCGCGGGAAGGCCGAATTCCGGGTCGATCGCGGCTGGGTCAACGGGCTCGAATTGACCGAGCTGCGCGCCCCGGCCGAGTGGTCGGTGGCCGTGGACGGGACCGCACGGGGGACCCTCCAGATCCAGAGGGCGGCCGGGAAGCTCGCCGGCGGCCGCGTCGGCGGCGACGCCACGGTCTCGCTGGGCACGCGCCGCGACTTCCGGGCCAAGATGTTCATCGACGATGTGGACCTCCGCGTGATCAGCCGGGATGCGATGGCCGCCCGTTCGGTCCCGGGTCGGATCTCCGGGGTCGCCACGGTCTACGGCCTGGATCCGCTCCAACCGTCTTCGTATCGAGGCGAGGTGGAGTGCGACCTGGAGCAGGCCTCGCTGGTGGACATCCCGCTCCTCGATGAGCTCGACCGCTCGCTCGGCTCGGCCCAGGGCGGCGTCTTCGACGAGGGGGACCTGCACGCCACCATCGCCGACCAGAAGATCCGCATCGATCGCTTGACCCTCGTCGGCCCGCTGGCCCAGGTCCACGCCTCCGGGACGGTCGACTTCGACGGCCGGCTCAACCTGGAGGTGGTCGTGAATACCAACAAAGGCATCCCCGAGACCGGCCGGGCGATGCTGGCGCAGGCCCCCAACGTGACCGAGGCCGTCGAGCGCCGGGCCGCATCGATCGACCAGATCGCCGATTTCCTCTCCTCGCGACTGCTGAAATTCCGGATCACCGGCACCATCCGGGATCCGATCTCCAGCGTCAACGGGTCGATCAATACGCGAGGGGCGATCGGCTTCTTCATCAAGGCCATGACGGTCTCCATGCGGACGCGACGCTGATGCGATCCCGATCGAAACCGGCCGCGATCGCCGACCTTTGATCTGGTCTTCGGGTTTGTTCGGATGTATAGTATGGCCGGGATGTCGGGATCATCCGCGAATCCGATCGAAGTCGAGACCAGCGGGGTCAGCAAACCATGAGCCGGCCGATCATTCCAGGCCCACGAGGGCGCGGGGCGGGAAACAACCCGGGGAATCGGTTCGAGACGACCCACCATGAGCTGGAGCTCGACCAGTTGGAGGGGGATGACGAGTATCTCGAGACCTTGGGCAGGCCCGGGACCGAATACCTGCCCGACCGCTCGCGGACCATCATCGCCGAGAATGACAGCCCCGACGTCGGCTTCGAGGCGAGCCTGAATCCTTATCGGGGATGTGAGCACGGCTGTATCTATTGCTATGCTCGTCCGACACATGAGTTTCTGGGTTACTCGGCGGGCCTGGACTTCGAAACCAAGATCCTGGTCAAACATGACGCGCCCGAATTGCTCAGGCGGGAGCTGTCATCGCCGCGATGGCGACCGAGGGTTCTGGGATTGAGCGGGGTCACGGACCCGTATCAGCCGCTCGAGCGAAAGCTGGGACTCACGAGGCGATGCCTGGCGGTGCTGGCCGAGTTCCGTCAGGCGGTCTCGATCATCACGAAGAACAAGCTGGTGACGCGGGACCTGGACCTGCTGGGCGAGCTCGCGCGGCATGGCGCGGGCGGGGTGTTCGTGTCGATCACTTCGCTGGATGCCGAGCTGATCGGCCGGCTGGAGCCGCGGACGACGCGGCCGTCGGGCCGGCTCGAGGCGATCGCCGCCCTGGCGGATGCCGGCATCCCCGTCGGGGTGATGGTGGCGCCGGTGATCCCCGGCCTTACCGAGCACGAAGTGCCCGCGATCCTGAAGGCCGCCGCGCAGGCCGGCGCCCGGTCGGCGGGCTACATCCTGGTGCGGCTGCCGCTGGCCGTGGCCGGTCTTTTCGAGGATTGGCTGGAGGCCCACTTCCCCGATCGGAAGGACAAGGTCCTGGGCCGCATCCGGGCCGCGCGAAACGGCCGGCTCAACGACTCGCGGTTCGGCATCCGCATGAGCGGAGAAGGGAATCAGGCCGAGCTGATCGCGCGGGTCTTCCGGACGGCATGCCGACGCGCCGGCCTGAACGAGCACCCCTGGCCGGTCTCGACCGCGGCCTTCCGACGACCGGGACCCCAGCAACTGACCCTGTTCGATTGACCCAGAGACGCGCCACGCGAGCCTTTTTCCGTGGGAGGCGATCCGGAGCGTCTCGGTCGTATCGGCTCGCGTCCAGCCCTTCGGGCGGCTCGGATTCGGGTCCGCGCTCCGGCAGAAAGACCTTCCATCCTGTCCGTATTCGTGCCAGTCTATTGGGATCATCGGATATCGGCTTTCTCGACGGAGTTTTCCCAGCATGACCAAGCCAATTCGCGTCGCGATCACGGGGGCCGGGGGCCAGATCGGCTACGCTTTGCTGTTCCGGATCGCCTCAGGCGCGGCGTTCGGACCCGATCAACCGGTCGCCCTTCAGTTGCTCGAAATCACCCCGGCGCTGCCCTCGCTGAATGGGACGATGATGGAGCTCGAGGATTGCGCCTTCCCGCTCCTGGCCGACGTCACGGCGACGGACAAGGCCGAGGAGGCGTTCGCGGGGGCCGATTGGGTCATCCTCGTCGGCGGACTTCCGCGGAAGGAGGGCCAATCGCGCGGCGACCTGATCCGCGCGAACAGCCCGATCTTCACGGGCCAGGGCAAGGCGATCAACGAGGCGGCCGGCCCGAACGTTCGCGTCCTGACCGTCGCCAACCCGTGCAATACCAACTGCCTGATCGCGCGGTCGCATGCGCCGAAGGTCCCCGCCGAGCGGTGGTTCGCGATGACCCGGCTCGACCAGAATCGCGCCGCGGCGTTGCTGGCCAAGAAGGCCGGCGCACCGGTCGGGACGGTGACCGGTATGACGATCTGGGGCAACCACAGCGATACCCAATATCCCGATTACAAGAACGCCAAGATCGGCGGCCGGCCCGCCACCGATCTGATCACCGATTCGTCCTGGTATGCGGAGACGTACATTCCCACGGTGGCCAAGCGCGGATCCGCGGTGATCAAGGCTCGCGGCGCGTCGTCGGCCGCCTCGGCGGCCAACGCCGCCCTCGACAGCGTTCGCTCGCTCCATACCGCAACCCCCTCGGGTGACTGGTTCAGCGCGGCGGTCGTCTCCGACGGCAGTTACGGGATCCCCGCTGGCCTGATCTACAGCTTCCCGCTCGTCTCCAAGGGAAACGGCGACTGGTCGATCGTCCCCGGCCTGCCGATCGACGATGACGCGCGAAAACGGCTCGACGCCTCGGCCGCCGAGCTCGTCTCGGAGCGTGATGCCGTCAAGGAGCTCCTCGGGCCGGCCTGTTAGATAGTTGTCCGTGGTCCGTTGTCCGTTGTCAGGGATTAACTGAGCACTGAACACTGCTCGTGGCGGATCACTGAAAACCGAAAACTCTTACCGCAATGGCCATGCGCCGGGTCCGCTGCCGGCGCGGGCGTTGGGGTCCAGGCCGATGATCCGGCTGCGGGGTCGGCTGCGATCGACGGTGATCGGCCCGGTCTCGGTCGTGTCGGAGGATCCGCGGTGGCCGACGGTGTCCACCGCCTCGACCCGGATGTGGAACCGCGTCGGGACGGTCGTCGGGACGGCCCAGATGTACCGGCCGTTGTTCTCCTGCCCATCGGCCAGCGGCTGCCAGGCCGCGCCCGGTTGGTCGGGCCTCCAGGAGAGGGAGACCGACTTGGGGGCGAGGTGGAGGTCGGTCGCCCGCCACGAGATCGCCACCCGGCCCGAGTTGGCGCCGGTGCCGATCTGCACGGGGTCCAGTTGCACGGCCGGGGCGGTGGCATCGACCTCGACCCAGCTCTGAGGCGGATCGCCGGGCGCCGGGGGCTGGTCGCCCAGCCCGGATGCCGATCGCGCGACCAGTGAGACTCCAAAAGTCCCTTCACCTCCCAGATCGACCTCGATCGGGGAGACGCGGTCCGGGTCGTCGCCGCGACGGATCCAGGTCCGGCCGCCGTCCTGGGTGATCCAGATCTCGACCGTGGCCGGCCCGTTCGGCCCGGCGTCGTCGATGGCATACTGGAGCTTGAACTTCGGGCTGTCCACCAGGAGTGTCGCGGGCCTTCCGCCATCGGCGCCGCGAGCGGCCGGCTGGGCGGGAGAGGGAACGGGATCGGCCGAGAGCCCGGATTTCGCCGTCGCGCCGGCGGACGTCGCGACCGGCTCGAATCCGCCGTCGACGGCCCCACTGTTGGCCGTGGGGAAGAGATCCGACGGTCTGGGTTGTGGGATCGGTGCCGCCGCGGCAGGCGAAGGTTTGTCGCCGGAAGGACCGGGGTCGCGATCCCATTCGGGAGTCGTCGGGCGAGAACGGGCCGAGGCCGAGTTGGTCCGCATCTTGGGGCGGTTCGACTTCACCGAGGAAACGGGCGGCTGCGGGGCCAGATCCTCGTCCACCGCGGTGAAGCCGGAGCCCGGAGTGATCCGAGGCTGTCTCGGGCTCGAGATGGGCTCGATGATCGGAGGGCTTGGGTCTTCCGGCTCGTTCGCGGCCGACTCCGGAAGGTTCGCCGTCCCCTCGGGCAGGTTGACAACGGCTTCCGTCACGTTACCCGCACGGTCCGCGACCGTCATCCGGACCTTCAAGGCTTCGGCCGTGCCGGCGTCCCACGACTGCGAGCCGACGAGCTTCGATCGCGGGATCGGCACGCGCCGCCACACGCCCACGCCTTCGATCTGATACTCCAGCACCATCGACTTGGAATCCAGGTACTCGTCCTTCGCATCCCAGCGAACGGTCGCCCGGCTCCCCCGCCGGCCGTCCGGTTCCAGGAGCAACGACGGAGCGAGCGTGTCGACGATCACTTTCAGATTCGGCTCCACCGTCGAGTCGTCCACTTTGGGCGAGAGCTGGCCATCCACGGTCAGCGTCTGGACGGCGAACCAGTACTCGCCATCGTGCGAGGATCGAAAGCTGAACGTCGGATGGTCCGGGAACGTCTTGCTGACGGGTCGCCACTTGTATCCGGAATTCTCCGAAACCAGGAGGCTCACCTCTTTGATGCGGTTCCGCGAGGCGGCCGGCAAGGTGATCGGGATCCGGAAGTTTCGGCCCTTGTAATAGATGAGCGGCACGGCGGCCTGCGACGATGCGGGTTCGGCCGCGGCCGTGGTCGGCCCGACCACGACGCCCGTCGCACCCAGCATGCTGAACCCCAGGACCCAAGCGGTCACGCTCGTCCTGATCAGCACACGGGGCATATTCGGCCGCTTCCGACTCACGTCACTCGCCCCCCTCGATGGGTCGCCTCATTCAAACACCTGCCGCGCATCATCCTCGATCGTACGGCGCGATCCAGGGTTCATGCCGAGTTTATCGACTTTGACTGCTGTTCGGCTTGAAGCGAATCGGCCGAATTATGCGATTAGATGAGTTGCGCCGAAGGAATGGCGGGGTTTCGAGATGTCGGTGGGACTTCCGGCCCGATGGAAATTCGGGTGAATAAGCAATTTTGGTGATGTGTAGCCTCTGGCCAATGGCTCGCTGGCCACCGACTTCCGATCAATGGCTGCTCTTAGAACGGGACTGGCGAACGATGGCGGAGAACTGTTCGGCGAGGCTGCGGATTCGGGCGAAGTCGCCGGCGGCGATCGCCTTGGGATCGACGAGGGAGCCGCCGACGCCGAGGCAGCAGGCGCCGGCCTTGAGGAAGCTCTCGGCGGTCGATAGGTCGACGCCGCCGGTGGGCATGAGCCGGATCTGGGGCAAAGGCCCGCGGATCGCCTTGAGATAAGCGGGGCCGCCGACATCGGCGGGGAAAACCTTGACGATATCGGCGCCGGCCTCCCAGGCGGTGAGGATCTCGGTCGGCGTGAACGCGCCGGGCATGACCGCCTTGTCATAGCGGTGGCAGAGCCGGATGACGTCGAGATTCAGGGTGGGGGCCACGATGTATTCGGCCCCGGCGAGAAGGGCTGCGCGGGCGGTCTCGGTGTCGAGGACCGTGCCGGCACCGAGCACGATCGCATCGCCGATCTCGCGGCGAACCTGGCGGATCACATCGATCGCGTCCGGCACCGTGAACGTGACTTCCGCGGCACCGACGCCGCCTTCGGCCAGGGCCTGGACGACCTTGACCAGCGAGTCGCTCGACTCGGAACGTACCACCGCCACGATCCCGGCTTCCACGATCCGCTTCAACGTCGCCTCGCGGCCCATCGCTGATCTCCTGTTCCTCATTCCGGCTCGACCCGATCCCACGACTCGAACTTTAATGGGCCGCGGATCGCCTCGTCAAGGATCATCACCGGGTCACGATCTGGGTTCGTTTCATCGATTTCGGCGAGGGTCAGGGGACGATTACCCGATGGGGAAGGCGTTAAAGTCGACCTAATCGTTATAGTTGTGGGTTCGTTTCATCGGTTTCGACCCAACGAGAGTCAATCCGGTCGTTCCGGCGTCGAGACTCGGTTCGATTGGCCTCATGCGTTTTCCATCGTCTCCGGGTGTGTGACCAGCAAGGGTGACCCATCGACGTCGGCGAGCTCTGTGATTGCATTGAGTCAATCGTGGCTGAGTGGTGGTCGCGTGCGCCCCATTGCGCAAAGAGAGCTTCCTATCTTATAGGATGCCTCCGGTTTTCGATTTCATGAACGGGCCCAGGAATTTGCCAATCTTGCAGGAGGCGGCTTCGTCCGCCAATCCCCGGCTTAATTGATCGATGCGACTCTCAACTCAGTCTTGGGTGTCTCAACTGACTGGCAAGCGGGCGAAGAGATCGGCCAGGGTGGATTCGTAGTGCTTCCATCGTGCGAGCGCCTTGCGATAGAGGGGCTGCCGTACTTGAGTCACGCTCGCCGTCCGCACCGGCCGCGCCGTCCGGTGGAACTGCAAGCAGGCCGGCTCCCAATCCAGGCCGCACGCCGCGACCAGCCGCCGCGCCTCGGTCTCGAAGTCGTCGACCAGCCGCTCGTACACGACCTCGTGCATCGAGGTCGGCAGGACCGCTTCCCAGTGGGCCATGAGTCGATGGTGTTCGCGGATCCGCACCGGCCAGGTGCTCGGGATCGTTGGCCCAGCGGATGCTGCGGAAGTTGGTCATCCAGCACGAGAGGGCCACGTCCCGCAGGTCGCGCCGGACGTGGATCAGCGTCGCGCGCGGGAATAGCAGAGTCAGCAGGCCGAGATAGAGGTAATTGTCCGGCATCTTGTCCACGACCCGGTCCGGGGCGAGCCCGAGACCGGCGCGATCGAGTGATCGCCCGGAGCCCCGCCAGGTGCCGCTCGCCGAGCACCCGGACTCCCGCGGCGTCGAGGGCGTTGAGGCGGGGAAGCATCCCGTCATCGCGCCCGGCCAGGGCGGGGATCGCGTCGAACGTCTGCCGGGCCAGTCGCAGCTCGCCGGCGCCGTGGACCCGAGAATGGCTGGCCAGGATTTGTTCGACCAGCGTGGTCCCGGATCGCGGCATCCCGAAGACGAAGACAGGCCGGCGCGTCGTCGATCGCCGGCACCGGCCAGGCGGTGGAACAGGTCCGGAGTGAAGCCCTCGATCAGCCGGTCGACGAACCGCGTGTGTTCGTCCGGGTCGTAGTGGCGGCCTCGCTCGACGCCGAAGCTCCAGGGCCAGGGCGTTGGCATGTTCGCAGGCAGGCGGCGGCCTCGGCATGGTCGCCGCGGGCGTCGCAGGCGTGGGCCAGGCCGAAGAGCAAGTTGCCGCGCGGGCCGACGTCGAGCCGGAGATCGTCGAGCCGGTCGCGCAGGGAATCGCGGTCCGCGTCCGGGAGCTTGCCGCGTAGCAGTGTCGCCAGGCAGGCCAGCGGGGCCGGCGCCTGTGGCCTGATCGCGAGGGCCCGTCGATAGCAATTCTCGGCCTCGACCATTTCGCCGAGCTCCTCGTGCAGGCCGCCGAGTTTCATCGAGGGCATCGACCTCATCGGGCTGCAACCCCATCGCTCGGTCGGTAGCAGGCGGCGGCCTCTGCGATGCGGCCCTCCTGCTGCAAGGCCCAGCCCAGGTCTGCGTGCCCTTGAGGCTCTTCCGGCTCCAAGGCGACGATGCGCTCGCAGCAAGGGAGGGCGGCTGCGTAGTCCTCCTCGGCGGCGTGGGCGTTGGCCAGGTATCGCCACATCTCGGCATCGTCGGGCGCCAACTCGACCGCTCGGCGGAAGCAAGCAAAAGCCCGGGCGAGCTGACTATCGTGTTGCAAGGCAAGGCCGAGATTGGCGTGGATCCGTGCGTTTCCCAGCTCGGGCGACAGGCGAAGCGCCTCGGCATAAGCGGCGTGTGCCTCGGGCCAGCGACGCAGGGCGCGGAGGGCGTTCCCGAGGTTATTATGGGCGGCCGCCAGGTCGGGCTGGAGGCGGACGGCTTCCTCGCAGTGCGGCAACGCTTCCGCAGCCTCGTCGGAGTCGACGAGGGCCTGGCCGAGGTTGGCGCGGGCGATGGCCAGGGCGGGATCGAGGTCGACGGCCGCCCGGAAGGCGTCCCGCGCCTCGTCGGTCCGGCCGAGGTCCCGCAAGGCGGTGCCCAGGTTGTTCCGCGCCAGGGCGAAATCGGGCCGCCATCGCAGGGCGGCGACGAACTGCTCGGCAGCCTCCTCATGCCGGCCGAGGGCTTGCAGGGCCAGGCCGAGATTGTTGGCCGCCTCGGGGTAATCCGGCGCAGGCGGAGGGCGGTGCGACAGCAATCGATCGCCTCGTCGTGCCGACCGAGGTTGCGGTAGACTTCGCCCAGGTTCGCGTGGAACGCGGCGGCCTCGGGCCGCAGCGCCACGGCCCGGACGATCAGTTCCACGGCCCGGCTGTCATGGCCGCACTGATGGTGCATCACCCCGAACCAGTGCAGGGCGTCGGGGTCGTCCGGCACGCGGGTCAGCCGGTCATGGTAGCACCGCGCCGCATCGGCATAGCGGCCGGCCTGGTGAAATTCCAGGGCCGTGGATAGCTCCGGATTCATGGACATCATCCTTGCTGGGCGTTGCATGGAAAACTGAAGTCCTCCCACCTGTATCATGGGACATGGAGACCCTTGTTCCTCCATGAGCCTTCTGTTTTCCAGGCAATGCTCAAGAAGAGTTGATCCGCAGATGAACGCAGATTCACGCGGATGGAAAGCCGGAATCCGGAAGGACGACGCGTTACTATGTCCTCTTTCGGGTCATGGTTCGTCGGTCTGATCCGTCTTCTGATCGGCATTCAGTCTGCGGACGTCTTGTCTTCTCATTGATATCGCCTTGACTCATCGTCTCAGCGCTTCGCGTGACGGGCCGAGATGTGGAGCAATCCCCGCTCCAGCAGGTGGTCAACGGCCGCCGTGTGGGCAGTCGCGTGGATCCGGGCCGCCGTCGGCTCGGCCAACGGCCGGGCCTCGCTCATCGCATCGATCAATGCCAGGGTCGGCAGCTTGCTCGCACGACCCACCAAGTTCTTCATCGAGACCATCGCGACGAAGTTGCTGCCCGCCGTCGTGGCGCTCGAGGAGTGCCCGTGCGAGGCGCCGTCGAGCATTGCACCCGAGATCCCTTGGACTCCGCCCGGCGACGTGCCGTTGACGGTGAGCTGCCAGCGCCAGTGGATGTTCCACCGATGCGAGAGCTTCAAGGTCACCGTGTGCGTCGCCGGATCGTAGACGGCTGACTCGATCGCGACCGCGTCGCTGGGGACGCCCTGATGCCCGATCGGTCCGAGGAGTGTGTAATTGGATACGTTCCGGGCCGATGCCGGGTCCAGCGCGGTGCTGAACTTCAGGAGCAGGTAGGTTGACTGGGCGTGGAATCCGTAGCGAGCCACGCTCGTGACGGTCGGGTTGGCGGTGGAGACCACCAGCGTCGCCTGGCTCGTGGAGGTGGTCCCATCGCCGGTGAAGACGGCGACGAAGGAATGCATTCCGGGTGGCAGCGACGTGACGTCGAGGGACGCGACCCCGTTGACGACCGTCTCGATACCGAGGAGCGTTGTGCCGTCGTAGAAGGCGACGGTACCGACGACCGGCGGACCGCCCGGCGAGGTGAAGACGACGGCGGCGGTGAGCGTCGTGCCCTGGGCGGTGGTCGCGGCGGCGAGGGTCGTCGTCGTGGTGGCCTGGGCGACCGTCCCGGTGACGGTCACATCCTGCTCGGTGGCACCGGAGCTCGTGTTGGCGATCGCCCCGCTGATAGTCCCTGTCGGAGCCGATGGGCCGATGCGGGCCTCGATGACGGTGCTCGCCACCGCGCCTCCGTCGGGGGTGAGACTGAGCGAGGTGGCCCAGGTGATGCCCCCATCGTCGGAGAGCTGGACGCCCGTCGGCGGGGTGATGACCAGATCGCCGATGAGGTTGGTACCGCTGACGGTATAGGATTGGGCCGAGCCGGTGGTGCCGGGGGTGGTCGAGCCGAGTGCCAGCGGACCGCCGGTGATCGTGACGGCGGGAACTCCGACGTAGGTGAAATGATCGGCCGCGGATGTGACCGAGGTCCCGCCGGCTGTGATGATGCTCACGTCTACGGTGCCGCCGCCCGCCGGGCTGTGGGCGGTGATCGAGGTGTCGCTGACCACGGTGACGTCCGTCGCCGCCGTCGTGCCGAAGTCGACCGCCGTGGCGCCGTTGAAGTTCGTGCCCGTGATGGTGACCGTGGTGCCGCCTGCCGCCGGGCCGTCGGTCGGGCTCAGGGCCGTGACGGTGGGCGCGGCCGCGGTGTACTCGTAAGCCCCGATGTCGGGAGTGTCGGCGCGGGCGAGGCCACGCTGGTCGGTGGTGATCGGCTGGGTCGAGGGGTAATCGGCCGCGATGCCCGCGCCGATGGCTGGGCTGCCCACTTGCAAGGACATGGTATCGGTCGGGCCGCCGTTGGAGGCGATCGCGTTCAGCATCGGGTTACTGCTGGTCAGGACATCCGCGTCGGGCAAGCCGGTACCGTCGGGGTTGTACGAGACCAGATTATTGGAGCTGCCCTCGAATGTGGGCGTGTCGCCCCCGTAGATGGCGGAGCTATCGATGTCCGTGGAGACCGTTTCGCCACTCTGACCGAGGATGTCGTCCACGAACGTCGCTGTCGGGGTGTTGCCGTCGCCTAGGACGTAGACGTCGCTACCCAGGCCGGGCGTGCTAACGCCGCTGGTGACGTGGTTGGCGCTGAAGGTGTCGAACGTGGCGGAGAGGCTGCCGTCGCGGAGGAAGACGGCTCCGCCATAGCCAAGGCCGGCACCACCGATCCCCCAGTTGGGTGCCCCGGCGCCACCGCCCGCGGAGTTGTTGGTGAAGGTGTCGTTGATGAGCGTGATCGAGCCGGCATTGCTGAAGATGCCGCCGCCGAGACCGCCGCCACCGCCGCCGGCGATGGAGTTCGGAGAGGCGCCTTCGGTCCCGCCGATCCCGCCGGCGAAGCCGCCTTGCCCATAGGAGCCGCCTCCTCCGCCTCCGAAGCCGCCGTTTCCGCCGCTGGAATCATGCGAACTATAAACGCCGCCGCCCCCGCCCCCGCCAAAGTTTCCCCCGGAGGCGACGTCGTCCTCGGTGCCACCTTGACCGCCCGCGCCCCCTCCCGTGCCGCCCGCGCCCCCGGAATGGCCCGCCGCGGTCGCGCCCATTCCACCCCCTCCGCCGCCGGCAGGATTCGAACCCACCTGGCTCGCTCCACCCGCGCCCCCTGTCGCGACATTGTTGGTGAAGGTGACTCCGTCGGCCGTGAAGGAGCCACCGTCGTTGTAGACGGCCCCGCCCAGTCCCGCGCCTCCACCTCCGCCGTCACCAAGGCCACTACTGCCGCCGGCGCCGCCGAGGGCGCTGCCACGGGAGACGGTGAGGTTTGCGAGCGTCAGCGCGGCGCCGCCCTCGACGACGAACGGGCGAACCACGCCGCCGCCGTCGATCGTCAAGCCGGGTGTCGCCGATCCGTCGATCGTGAGATTGAGACCTTGGGCGGCGATGATGTAAGCCGATGGGCCGTAGGTGGTGGTCGTCGTGCTCACGTCGGCGCCGGTGAGCGCGATCGTGGAATTCGGCGGGAGAGTGAACGAGATCGTATCGTTGCCGCCCGCGACGATGGCGGAAGCGATGGCTGCGCCGAGGCTGCCGGTCCCGCTGTAATTGGTATTCGCGACCACGAAGTTGCTCAGAACAATGCGGTCTTCCAGCCGCTCAAGGCTCAACTCGAGATCTCGACCGGATCGCGATCGCCCTTCATTCCGCCGGAATTCTCGGTTGAGACGAGGTGTTGCACGACGGCGATTGCTGGATGACCACATTGGATACCCTTCCGATGGAGAGAGGACTCTGTGTCCTGCCCGGCGATCTCGGACGGGGCAGGCTCGCGGTGAGTGACCGGAGTGGGAGATTGCTCGGCTTGAGGGAAAGCATGGGGCCAGCAAAAGAGCATGAGCCCCGGGGAATACTAGGACGCTTTCTTGGGGGAGGAGATCAATTTCGAATGTGCGAGTCTCGCTGAGGTTTCGCGAGATTTATTAGATGCAACAATATATAATATTTCATATTGATCGTTCAAGAGAGCCACGTCCGACAGGAATCGACGATCTTGTTCATGCAACCCTGATATTTCCTCGCCTGGATGGTGTGGGCGAAGTTGAGGGCCGGCTGGATACAGCCGTCGGAGGCCGCGATGTCTCGCAGCGATCGGGAGATCGCCTTGACGTCGTAGTGTCCGGTCAAGGACCGGCCCACCCCCAGGTCCCCGAGGGCGCTGGCGGTGATGATGTGCTCGAGATGGATGGGGAGCGTGAGTTGCGGCCGGCCGGCCGCGAGGGCGGTCTCCGCGGTGTTGAGTCCGCCGTGATGGATGACGACCGCGGCATTCGACAGGGCCTGCGCGAGGGGCGGTGGGTCGTCGTGGATCGTGACTCCGGCACGTCGAGCGGCGTCGACCAGGCGCGGCGACGGATTTCGAACGTGGGCGGAACCCCGAAGACCGGCGGCCGCGAGATGGGGCAAGATCAAGTCGACGCCGGGATATTCGCCATTCAGGTAGGCGAAGAACGAATCCGGCGGCGCGGGAGGCAGAGGCCGACCCGGGGTTCGCAACGGCTCGACGACGGCGCCTGTACGCGTGCCCCGGTAGGCATCGATTTCCTCGAACGTGTGGACGAAACTGGCCGAGTTCGCCATCAATCCGGGCAAGGTCTCGGGAGCCGGTCGGCCGCGGCGACGCTGCACCTCGCGCACGTTTTCCAGGAGCCGATCGGTGGGGCAGATCGTCCCGCATGCCGGGCCGATCTGCGGGAATTCTCGACCTTGCGAGGGTGGGACGGCAAAGCCGATGCCGATCACCACGGTGGGTAACACGCCATACGCCGCGAGGCACAACGAGGGCGCGAAATCGCAGATGACCATGTCGGCACGGGCGCTGTCGATCAGGGCCTGCCAGGTGCCCACCAGGAGTGCCAGGCCGTCGGCATCGGCGAAGCCCTTCAGCGCCAGGATGTCGGCGTAACTCGAGGCGCGGAATGACTTCGGGACTGGCTGCAACCAGATCGGCGCCTGGAGGATCGGAAATGGGACGTCTCGGAGGAGGGATCGCGCGACGGCGAAATCCTTGAGGGCCAGTACGGGAGTATGGCCCTGCGCCGCGAGTTCATGAGCGACTTCGAGCAATTTGCTGACATGCCCCAGGCCGTCCCCGAGCTCCCAGCCGAGTAAGACGGTGCCCACGGGTTCATGACTCCGATTTCAGTCGCGGCCATCCGTTCGCGACTCGTCCGCGCCTGGGGTGCCTGAAAGGGATGAGAATCGTGCACCCCACCGCCGATCGATTGGCTGACGCAAGCCCGAATTTCGACGCGAGGACAGCTCGCGCGCCTTCAAGCGAACCGGCTCGTGCTACCCGAGACCATAGGACGTCTCGCTTCCGGATGCAATTCGCCGAGGAGTATTCGTTCGAAAGAAGTGGGGATTGCCGAGGGTCTTGCCACGCGGAGGGCGAGTCCCTTATGTTTGAGCGCGCCCTCGACCGCCCCGGATCGGACGTGCAGGATCGGGGCTCTCTCCTCTCCCAACTCGATCAGGAGTGGCAACCATGTGGGTCCGTCAATGTGACCTCGACGCCGAGACCGACTTCCTGCCGCCGATCCCCTCGCGGATCGCCTCGAACGAGGAGTTCGTCCCTCCGCCGCAGTCGACCCAGCAGAAAGAGTATGAGGATCGCCTGGCGCAGATCAGCGAGCCGGCGGCGAAGCGGCAGGGACGCTCGCGGCGCGACTTCCTCCGCAGCGGCAGCGGCATGGCCGCCGCCATGCTGGCCCTCAACCAGGTCTTCGGCGACTGTTATGACGTTGACGCCGAGGAGGTCGACGACCCGAAGGCCTTCGAGGAGCGCTGGCCCAAGGACCAGTTCATCTTCGACGTCCAGACGCATCACGTCGACGTCTCCCGGAAGTGGTACGACGACACGCCGACCGGGCGAGGAGTCAAGTCGTTCTTCCGCGGCCTCCGGCCCGACGCCAAGAGCGATGATCATGTGATGGAGCTCCTCAATCGGGCGCATTACGTCAAGGAGGTCTTCGGAGACAGCGACACGGTCATGGCGATCATCAGCGGGGTCCCTAGCCGCGACTGGGACAAGAACCCGCTCCCGCCCGACCAGATGGTCGCCACCCGCAAGTTCGTCAACGACCTGGCCGGCACCCGTCGCGTGCTGTCGCACGGGCTGCTGCGGCCCAACCTCGGCAAGCCGGAGCTCGAGGAGATGGAGCGGCAGGTCAAGGACCTGAAGATCGACGCCTGGAAGATGTACACCGGCGCCGAGATCGGCGAGAAGGCCTGGCGGATGGACGACGAGAAGGTCGCCTATCCGTTCTGGGAGAAGACCAAGGCCCTCGGGGTGAAGAACCTTTGCGTCCACAAGGGGCTGCCGCTGGGCGCGTTCAACGAGGAGGCCTGCCGGCCCCTCGACCTGGAGAAGGCCGCGAAGGATTGGCCCGATCTCAACTTCATCGTCTATCACTCGGGTTACCGCGGATTCGGCTGGCTGGCCAATGGGACCGGGATCAAGGTGGTCGACCCCGAGAGCGACGATCCGCAGCGGATCCCCTGGATCAGCGACATCCTGGGCATCCTCAAGCGGAACCCGGACATCAAGAACATCTATTTCGAGCTGGGTAGCACGTTCATGATCCTGTCGTCGGCGGCGCCGCGACTCTGCATGCACATGCTCGGCCAGATGGTCCAGGTCGCCGGGGCCGACCACATCCTGTGGGGGACCGACTCGATCTGGAACGGCAGCCCGCAGAGCCAGATCGAACGGATGCGAAGGATCAAGATCGCCGACGAACTGATCGAGAAGTACGGCTATTCCCAACTGACGGACCAGGTCAAGGACCGGATCCTGGGCCTGAACGCGGCACGGCTGCTGGGCGTCGATCCCGCCGCGGCGCGGAAGGCGATCAAGACCGACAAACTGAGCGCCCTGAGGGAAGGCCGCCGCTACGACCCCGCGACGCGGAGCAACACGCAATACGGCTGGGTCTGGGTCGAGGATGGCGGCGACCCGACGACGCCCGTGGGCGCGTGACGGACCCAGGACCGGTTTCGAACGCTTCCGGCCGTGCCGCCATCGGTAACGCGCGGATCGATCGAGCCTTCCTCCGCAGGATCCCTGCGGCGTGCGGGTCTCTTGAGATGCCGAGGGCGCAGAAGGATCGGAGATCACGAAAACACGAAAGTACGAAAACGCGAAGTCGGAAAGACGAGAGCATGACATCGGCTCGAATCGAAGTCGGAGTCGACCCGTCGCGTCTCTTTCGTCGTTCCGTATTTTCGTGATCTCGTGATCAATGGGACTTCTGATGATCGGGTTTCCGAGGATCGGAGATCACGAAAACACGAAAGTACGGAACGACGAAGTCGGAAGACGCGAGCTTGACAACGGCTCGAATTGACCCGTCGCGTCTCATTCGTCGTTTCGTGATCTCGTGATCGACGGGATTCCCGATGATCGGGTTTCCGAGGATCGGAATTATGGCATTTGCAATGTTGGGCAAAGGCTTGCGTCGGTCCGGCGATGATGCCATATTGGTCCGATTGGGTGGATGCTCAATCCGGGGGCCGCGACGATGGCGTGTAAGAAAACGACGGGGAAGCCGGCGACGGTGCCCCGATATGAGGCATTCGAGCATCCCGAGGCGCAGAGCCCCATGCGGCCCGACGTGGGGACGCAAGCGGCGTTCAAGAAGAAGCCGCCGGTCACGCACCGCTATGATTTGTCGCTGGCGCTCGATTGGGACGGTCACTTCGACCCGATCACGATGGAGGTCGAGAACCGGCGGGGAGACGACGTCCGCCCGTGGTTCCTCGACACGAATTACGACGGGCTTTGCTTCCACGTCTGCCAGGCGTTCTTCCCGCGTAAGTCAGCCTGGGATAACCTCAAGAATGCGCTGAAGAGGACCCACGACGATGCGGTCTGGGACCACCTGGCGGGGACGACGAGCGTGCCCTTCGAACCGGGCGAACAGCGGCAGGTCGCCGTGAAGGTGATCGACGACCGCGGGAATGAGTTGCTGGTGGTGAAGCCATTGGGGCAGCATTGATCGGCACTCCGAGGAGTCATCGGCATGCAAATCATAGGTTATGGCGAAGATGGACTTACTGCGTGGGCTCTAATCCACCGTCTTGATCTTGTTAGGGAGAGTCTCCGAAGCTGTTTTGACGAGCGTTCAGATTCATCGAATTGGACGATCTTCTTTCGCCCGAGTGTTGGTCGGGGCAAAGGTGGATCGATCGGCGAATTTGACGCGATAATCGCCACCGAAAAGAGCGTTTTCTTGGTGGAGAGTAAATGGGAGGATAAGACTCGACTCAACAAGAAGAACAAACCGTCATTGATTGAACCCGAACAGATCTTGCGACACGAGATCTTCGAGTGGATTATGCAAGAATGGGACAATCGAAACCACCGGAATTGGACTGAATTCAGAATGCATCACGGGAATGACTTCAGTCAGCGATTCCATCATCGCAAACTCGTCCAGCCTGGGCGAAGACTTTCGGCGAATTTGGAATTCCTGCTTGAGCGGGTTCGCGGGCGGAGATGCAAACATGTCCTACTATATTTCTTTAGCAGTGATCGTTGCCCGTATAATTCCCTCGCGGCAAAGGATGGCTTAGCTATGCGGATTGAATTCAAGCTTGTCCCGATACAGTATGGGGTGATCGCGTCCCCCAGCCTTTTCTTCGAGATGTCTGCAAGATGAGTACGATCGCACTGACCGTCAACACTGTGCGGATCGCCGAGTTCTGCCGCCGACACCACATGGAGCGGCTGAGCTTGTTCGGATCCGTCCTGCGCGACGACTTCGGCCCGGAAAGCGACGTAGACGTGCTTGTCGAGTTCGAACCGGGATATACGCCGGGGTGGGACTTTTTCAGCATGCAGGATGAGTTGACCGCGATCATCGGGCGGCAAGTGGACCTGAACACGCCGAAGTTCCTGAGCCGCTATTTTCGAGACGAGGTCATTGCGGGGGCGATGCCGATCTATGAGTCCCGACGAAATTGACCGACTCCGGCACATGCGGGACGCCGCATCCGTCGCCTTGACGTTCGCGGCGGGCAAGGGACGTGCGGACCTGGAGACCGACCTGATGTTCCAGTTCGCGATCGTGCGAGCCCTTGAGATCATCGGTGAAGCCGCGGCTCGAATGCCCGACGCGACCCGAGCCGCCCATCCCGAGATTCCCTGGGCCAACATCATCGGAATGCGGAACCGGCTGATTCACGGCTACTTTGACGTGGATCTGGACGTCGTCTGGAACACAGTCGCTCAGCATCTGCCGCCGTTGATCGTCGTCCTTGACGCGCGGATCGCCTCGATGTCCTCACCCCCGGCGCCGCCATGAGCAGCTACGATGTCCCCCAGCCGATCCTGAACACCGACGGGAATCCCTTTGAACAAGACGCGTAACAGACCCGCGAACCTCGTTGGTGGAGCTGAAACTTGAAGATCAACACGATCCTGAGTCAGATCGACCTGGGCAGCATGGCACTTCCCGAGTTCCAGCGAGGTTATGTTTGGAATCGAGATCAGGTCCGCGATCTGATGCTCTCGCTCTATCGCAAACATCCCGTCGGCAGCCTCCTGGTCTGGTCGACCAAGACCGAGATCGCCGATACGCGCGGGGATGCGATGCCCGCGCCCGGCGTGGTCAAGCTTCTGCTGGACGGTCAGCAAAGGATCACCTCCCTCTACGGTATCATTCGCGGGCGCCCACCCCGCTTCTTCGATGGGAATCCGCAGGCATTTACCGGCCTGCATTTCCATCTCGACGATGAAACGTTCGAGTTCTATTCGCCGCTCAAGATGAAGGACGATCCCCTCTGGATCAACGTCACGGAATTGATGCAGCAGGGGGTCGGCCCCGCCATCACGCGCCTGATGACTCGGCCCGAGATCGTGCCTGTACTGAATCTCTACGTCAACCGACTCTCCGCGATCTATGCCGTCAACGAGATCGACTTGCACATCGAGGAAGTCAGCGGCGAGGACAAGACGGTCAACGTGGTCGTGGACATCTTCAACCGCGTCAATAGCGGAGGCACCAAGCTTTCGAAGGGAGACCTGGCCCTGGCAAAGATCTGCGCCGAGTGGCCCGAGGCGAGGAACGAGATGAAGAAACGACTCGAAAAGTGGCGCCGGGCCGGATATCAGTTCAAGCTCGATTGGTTGCTCCGAACGATCAACGCCGTCGTGACGGGCGAGGCCCTGTTCTCGGCCCTAAAGGATGTGGACACGCGCGACTTTCAAGAAGGTCTGCTCAAGGCGGAGAGGTCGATCGACAGTCTCCTGAACTTGATCGCCTCCCGGCTTGGCCTGGATCACGACCTCGTCCTGGGCAGCCGATACTCATTCCCATTACTCGCACGTTTCCTGGTCCAGAAGGGCGGCCATCTCTCCAACGCTCGCGAGCGAGATCATATTCTTTTCTGGTATGTCCATACCTTTCTTTGGGGGCGCTACTCCGGTTCCACCGAAACCGTGCTCAACCAGGATCTGGACGTCATCGAGGAGGCCGACGGCGCGCTGGATCGGCTGGTCGAAGGCCTGCGGCAGAATCGCGGCGATCTGCGCCTGCACCCGGACGATTTCTCGGGTTGGAGTCGAAGCGCGCGATTCTATCCGCTCCTTTACATGATGACCCGCGTCTGCAAGGCGAAGGACTGGGGGACTGGGGTCGAGCTGTCGGCGTATTTGCTCGGCCATCTCAGCCGATTGCAGATCCATCACATCTTCCCGAAGGCGCTGTTGTACAAGCAGGGCTACCGCAAGGCCGAGGTGAATGCCATCGCCAACTTCACCTTCCTCACGCAGGAGACGAACCTCGCGATCTCGAACCGCAGCCCGGTCGAGTACCTGGAAGAATATGCGGCGAAGTTCCCCGGAGCGGTCGAGTCGCACTGGATCCCGATGGATCGTCGGCTCTGGAGGGCCGAAAACTATGCGGAGTTCCTCGTCGAGCGACGCAAGCTTCTCGCCGCGGCGGCCAGCGCATTCCTCGATAGCCTGCTACTTGGCCCGCCGCCGGAACTGCCCGCGACCGCGTCGATCCTGGATCGGGAGAGCCCCGCGATTCCCGGTGGCGTGGCCGGCGAGGATGAAGAGCGATTGCTTCAGGAAATCAACACATGGGTCGTCGCTCAGGGACTGCCTCCCGGCGAATTCATGTTCGAGTTGACGGATCAGGAGACGGGGGAACCTCTGGCGGTCCTGGATCTCGCCTGGCCGAATGGTCTTCAGGAAGGTTTCAGTCAAGCCGTCTCACTGCTGATCGATGAGGGCCGAGAAACCGAGGAGGCGGCCAACCGGGCAGGGTATCGTTATTTCACCGATCTCGAGGCATTCCGCTCATATGTGGAGAAGGAAATCCTTGCTTTGACGCCGGTCGGCAGTTGACGCCGAGGGCGCAGGCGGCCGGGCGACTCCTCTCCTCGGCACGAAGCAGACCCATCGGGTTGGACCATTGCTCCCCGATTTGATGCTTCTACGCATCATTTTCGTCCGAAAATAGCCGGATTCTTCCAGCACACCGAGCCTTGCGGCATGTCGATTTCCCTAAGAAAGTCCGGTCGGGATTGAGAGCGTCCACCATCTTGCGGATGTGTTCGCCGCCCTCTACCATCTCAGCGGGTTTACGAGAAGCCCTGAGGGTTCGTTCGTAGTAACGATGCTCATGCCCTGGCCGATCCGGTGCTTGGTGAGTACCCGACGATGCGTCCTGCGCCGGCTTCTCGAAAACCCTCCGAGACGTTCCTATGCGCGTATGAGGTGAGCTTTCATCTTGTGTTCTCGAGGAGGATGCTTCAATGAGCGGCAAAATGAGGCGGTTTTGGCTGGGAGCGGCGATGCTCTGGTTCGTGATCGGTCAAGCCGGATCGGCGCGAGCGGATTCCATGGTCTACGTCGTCGCCCAGGACTTCGCTTCCTCTCCCGGCCCCGATCTCTTCGGTCAGGTTGACGTGAAGACCGGCAGCTTTACCCTGATCGGCGACTTATCGACGCCGGGCTACACGATCTTCGGGATGGGCTTCGGCACCGATGGCCAGATCTATGGCCTCGGTTTCTCCCACACCAGCCCGTTTGGACCTGGCGAGTTCTATGCCATCAATCCGATGACGGGAGCCACGACCGACCTCGGTCCGCTCACCTTCTCCCCCGCCGGGGCGACGGGCGCCGCAAACGGGACGCTGTACGCGCTCAACTTCTCCTCCTCGAATAGTTCGCTCTACTCGATCACCCCTCCGTCCAACTCCTCGACTCTCATCGGCACCGTCCCTTTTCAGGCCGACGGGCTCGTCGCCATCGACTCCACGGGGAATCTCTTCGCCTCCGGTAACGGGGGCACTCTGTTCCAGATCAACACGACGAATGCGGCGAGTACGCCCATCGGAGACACCGGGCAGGGTACCTCACTCTATGCCGGCACATTCGTCGGGAGCACGCTCTACGGGTTCTCCGCCGGCACTGTGAACGACGAGATCGTCTCCATCGACACGACGAACGCCCACGTCACGCCCGGGCCGAATATCGACTTGCCCGCCAGTTATTTCGTGGTGGCCGCCGCGGCCCCCCCCGGGGTCGCCTCCGTCCCAGAGCCCTCCTCGCTGGTCCTCGCCGCAATCGCCGCGATGGCCGGATTGGGCGGTCTCGTCGGGGCACGATGCGGGCGATTCGCCTGAATCGCCGTCGGTGCAGCCGCTCGGGATCGCGGCCTCGGCGGCGGAGGCCGTTACGGCGGGAAGGCCGGTCCATGCGCCGATAGGGGCACTCCGGCCCTCAGGAACAGCCGGGAATCGCTTCCCGATATCGCTTTCGGCTCCGCCCTGGGTTCGGCGCGGGTCTCCGACCCCGCCGTCGGCGCGACCAGAGGGCTCCCGGTCTGGCGCGGCCGGGGGAGCCCGCGATCGGCGCCCTGCGGGAGATCGGGAGACCTTCGGTCGGGCGCTCGGGCGGGGTCGGAGACCCGCGCCCAACTCTTGAGCGAAGAGTCTGGATCTCGAAGAAACCTCGTGAGGGTTCGCTGGTCGGCGGGTACTACTGGAAGGAGACCAACAACCAGGGAGATCGGAAGCAATGGCAGGCAACCCGTCGGGCCGCTTGCTCCGGCAAGTG
Source organism: uncultured Planctomycetota bacterium (assembly GCA_963743925.1). Lineage (GTDB taxonomy): Bacteria > Planctomycetota > Planctomycetia > Isosphaerales > Isosphaeraceae > CAVZRC01. The sequence goes on from CAVURY010000003.1 coordinate 34,851, forward strand.
CACCAATTGTTCGACGTCGGCGCGGTCGGGACAATTCCCGATTCGCAGCTCCTGGATCGGTTCGCATCGCGGCCTGAAGAGGCTGCGGAGTCGGCATTCGAGGAGCTGATGATCCGGCATGGCCCGATGGTCCTGCGGGTCTGTCGCGAGGTGCTCCACGACGCTCACGATGCGGAGGATGCCTTCCAGGCGGTCTTCCTGGTCCTGGCCAGTCGGGCCGGATCCATCCGCCGGAACGGGTCGGTCGCGAGCTGGCTCTACGGGGTCGCGCATCGCGTGTCCGCTCGGGCCCGACGGGGCGCCGCGCGTCGGCATCGTCGCGACAGGCTCATCGCCGAGCGGACCTCGGAAAGCGAACGGCCGAGGGAGGACGACCCCGACTGGGGCGTGCTCCACGAGGAGGTCGACGGACTTCCCGAGCGGCTGCGTGCGCCGGTCGTGCTCTGCTACCTGCAAGGCCTGACCTACGCCACGGCAGCCCATCAGCTCGGACTCTCGGAGGTGGCGGTCCGCGGCCGGTTGGCGCGGGCCCGCGAACGCCTGCGCCACCGACTGGTCCGGCGCGGCGTGACGCTCCCGGCCGGTCTCCTGGTCGCCGGGGCAACCGATCAGGCCCTGGCGGCCATCTCGCCGACACTGATCCAGGGTACCATTCGCATCGCGCTGGGATTCGCGGCGGGCCATACGGCCGCCATCCTGGCGAGGGGGGTGCTGAATACCATGCTGTTCCATCAGGTGAAAATCGCGGCGATGCTCCTGTGCCTCGGGAGCGCGAGCGGCCTCTGGGCTTGGCGAACGCTCGCCGGTCCGGCCCGTGAAAAGGGCCCCGATCATCTGGTGCAGGTCGTCAAAGTTCCGACGGCGCCGCCAAAGCCACAAACGGCGGTGGCGGAAGCCGGTTTACGATTGACCGGCTCCGTTCGAGTCGAGGGCACCGGCGAGCCGGTCCGGGGAGGCAGGGTCACAGTCTTTCTGGGCGATATGCCAGGGTCGAGCAGCCCGGATCGATCTCGGATCGTCACCTCGGGCGAAGACGGCCGGTTCCTCGTCGAACTCCCGCCCGGCCAGGCGAAGGCGTGGACATTCCAGGCTCCCGCGGGCTACTGGGCACCCGGAAATCAGAGGTCGCAGGAGACCTTCGTCCTGTCGCGTTCGCAGCCGGTCCACCGGAAGGATTACCTCGTGAGGCGCGGGAGCGTCTGGCACTTTCAGCTCATCGGGGCGGGTGGGAAACCGGTTCCCGGCTCCGTTCGCGCGTCCCTTTCGGCGCGGTCTTCATGCCCGAGGCAGACGAGGAAGGCCGATTGAGTCTGACCCTTCCGACCGAAGCGGGCAAGCTGATGGCTGGGGCCATGCCGGACAAGGTGCGATCGCGGAGCTACGCTTCAACCCCGATCATGATCCCGATGGAGTGGGCATCGGGCTTTCGCCCAGAGGCCGTGAGAACGATCGAGCGGCTCGACGGGAGCTATCGCCTGAAAGACGACGGGGGCCGGGTCGCGAGCATCGGCCAATCGGCCCGCGAGGTGAACGACGGAGCCGGCCGGTCGATCCCGATCGGCGAGTCGGGACGTGTCGAACCGGTCCTGGTTGACGGGAAGCTTATCGTTCGCGCCTTCTTCTCCGACGCCGGTCGGGTGGCGTCGGGGAGCCTGTCCGGCCGGGTTGTCGACGAGGCCGGCCGGCCGATCGAGGGGGTCCGCGTGGCCACGGCGTTCCACATCCGCGAGGGCAATCGCGGCGGCGGGGTATTCCCGGACGACAAGGAGCACGAGGCGACCACCGGGCTTAGTGGCCAATTCCTCATCCGCGCGATACCCCGAAACGATGTCTCCGGAGGACCCACCTCGCTGTCGCTCGTCGTCCGCAAGGACGGGTTCGCCAATTTGCAGACGCCCGTGTTCTCCTTCAAGCCGGGCCCGGGCGACTCTCCGCAGGAACTCGACCCGATCCGCCTGGAGCCGGGCGTCTCGCTGAGCGGGAGGGTCGTCGACCCCCATGGTCTGCCGGCCGAAGGCGTCTGGGTCACGCCCTCGGGTGGCTTCGCGTTGCGGAATCTGTTCACTCGCACGGACGCGGCGGGGAAATTCACGGTCCGCAACCTGCCGAAGGGCCTGATCGAGCTCGGCTTTGAATACGGTTCGTCGTGGGCGAGCGGAAAATACCTGGCGGACGGCAAGGACGACGGCCTGGAGATCCGACTCCGGCCCAGCGGCGAGATGCTCGCCCGGCCCGCCGCCCCGGCCAGTCCCGAGCCGCCCGCACTCGGCCGCCCGGCGCCCGCGTTGCAGGTCGCCGGCTGGACCGACGGCAAGTCGCGGAGCCTGGCTGACTATCGAGGGAAGGTCGTCTTCCTCGACTTCTGGGGAATCTGGTGCAGCCCATGCGTCAACGCGATGCCGAGCCTGGAGCGACTCAAGCAGAAATATGAGCCGCGGGGGGTGGCGTTCCTGTCGATCCACACGCCCGGCGAGGAGATCGGTAAGATCGGCCGTTTTCTCGACGTCAAGAAGTCGTCCCTGATCTCCGCCCTGGATGAAGATCGCGGAAAGGGGGACGGCTCGAAGAACGGCGTGACGGCCGATCGCTACGGCGTGAAGGGTTATCCGACGCTGGTCATGGTTGACCGGCGGGGGAACCTGGCCTTCCACAGTGGGATCGGCACCCGGGAGGGCGTCGCCGCGATGAAGAAACTCGGCAAGGAGATGGGCCTCGACGAATCCACGATGACCGAGGCGGATTTCCACCGGTTGTGGGAGGTTTTCTTCGGCCGAGAGATCGAGAAGATCCTCGATCGGCCTTGATTCGGTACGCGAGAGGGGGACATTGCCAGGCGCGCCGGATCACTTGCCAGCCGATGGGAATCCGCAATCCAAAGTAATCGGAAATCCAAAATCGGAAATCCAAAATGAGAAGAGCCCGAGGGCCGTCCCCATCCGGTTTGATCCGGGGAAGGGACGACGCACTCGGGCTTGCTGTTCTCGGGAATCCTTTCCGGGGAGACAGCGGAATCTCTGGGCGATTGGCCTTCGAGGCTCGGACGGGATGGGACACCGGAAGGAAAAGGGACCGGAGCCGTCCGGGGAAGGACGGAATGCCGGCAGACTCTCCTTCGCGGGATCTTCATCCGGGAAGGGCGACTCGACTCAGGGCTCGTCGGCCTTCTTCTGGGAGATCAGGCGGCGGACGCGCTCGGCCAGGAGCGCCCCATCGAACGGCTTCTTGAACGCGTCATTGAACCCCAGCGCGTAGGTCTCGTCGCCCGGCTCGTCGCTGGTCAGGGCCAGCAGGATCGTTCCCTGATGGTCCGGACTCTTGCGAAGGTTCTGGGCGATTTGACCGGCCTCGATGCGCCCCAGGGCCATATCGATGATGATGCAGTCGGGGTGGAAGCTCTCCGCACGGATGCCCGCCTCGAAGCCCGAAGCGGCGACTTCGATGCGGAAATCGTCGGTCTCGCGGAGGTGATCGCGCAGGATCGCCTGGAGCGGACCGTCGGCACCCACGACCAGGACCTTATGATAAACCTCGGCTTCGAGGTCGCCCAAGGGCATTCCATGCTCCTTGAGGAACCGCAGGAGATGCTCCCGCGGGATGCGACGATCCTGCGAGCCGGGGATTCGATAACCACGCAAGCGGCCCGAGTCGAACCACTTGCTGACCGTCCGAGGTGCGACTTTGCAGATTTTCGCGACCTGGCCAGTTGTAAAGACTTTTTTCATCTCGAGGACTCCACTCGCCCAGTTCGGTGCGAGGCCACGGAGGTTTCCTCCTCCCTCCGGATAGGTACCTTGTCGGTGCGGTCACAGCCCCGGCCCCGCGGCGAGTCCACGCCCGTTCGATATGAACGGGACGCCGAGTCGCCGAGAGAGACGGCCATCGTGCCAGTCGCTCCGACCTGCCCCCAGTCTCCGATCGTCTCCCGGGCGTGACCTGATTAGCCCGCCACCAACATCCGCGGCCAATCCGACCGCGAATCCCGGGACGGACGTCCCTGCCGGCCCTCGTGAGTGGAGGAGCAGGTCAAAGACCCGACTCCACTCCGATCGACTCCTGAAAGCCCCCGCTCCGGTTCGTGCGGGGAACGGTCCGGTTCCTGACTACCCCAAGGGGTGTCGCTAGCCCTCCTGACGTAGCGAACCTGACCGTCAAGACTAATATTCGAACCGCACGGCGTGCGACTTTAGAAGGGGCCACGCATAGCCCAACCATGCAAGCCGGTCCTGGGGGCTGTCGGGCCTGTGAAATGTCTGTCAGCGATGCGACTTACGGCGTCGACCGCGAAAATAGACATTTTTCCGGAGCCGGCGTCTGGACCGGTCTCTGGAGGGCCTTTGTCCGTCAGAGTGGGTGGATGATTGGCCCCGGCGAGCCCCGGTTCCGGGAGGCGGAGACTGTTCCCCGGGCCGCCGTCCTTCTCGTTGGGAAAAACCGAACCTAAGCCGATCGCCATCCAATGGATCGGCCCGCTCGCTCCGCGACCGAGGAGCGGGCCGATCCGTCACGGGCCGGGATCAGTCGTCGTTGTCCTTGCGGAAGAAATCGAACAGGCGACGGCGAGCCGGGGGTGTCGGGGAGCGATCATCCACCGAGGTCTTCTCCACCCCGTCGTCTCGCTTCACAACCGGCTGAGACGGCGTGGCGCCGCTTTTCTTGGCCGGGTCGGGCGCCGGCACGTCGGTGTTGGCGACGGATGCCGGCAAAGGCGGGAGGTTGGGGAGAGATGGGTTGGTAGTAGCGGGGCGACTGACGGGCTCCGGCGCCTGTGACGGAGTGGGATTGATGTCTCTGTCGCGGTTGAGCATCCCGGCGAACCGTCGCCAGATCGGCTGGCGGCTCGGCTCTTCCGCGGAGACCCGCTTGAGGGAAGAGTCCCGCTTGGCCGTGGTATCCCGGCCCATGATCGCTTCGAGGTACTCGGTGTTGGAGGCGGGGACCGCGTCGACCACGAGCAGGCCGGGCAGGTTCTTCTGGCGATGGGCCTCTTCCAGCACGCCGACGATCTCGGGGTAGGTCGCCCCGATGTTGGCGGCCTGCCGGATGACGTCGGCCAGCCCGAGGGAGGTGGTCAGCTTGGTGTCGGAATCGCCGATGACGATCTTGCTCAATTCGACCTTGTCATCGTTGTCCGCGGCGTTGAACTGGATCGGGCCGGCGCCCAGGACCAGGGGCGGGAGCAGCTTCTGCTGGCTCCCGAAGACGACGACCTCGGCGCGACGGCTCCGGGAGACGTGGATCAGGGGCGGCCCCTCGGAGTCGACCACATACAACGCGAACGGATCCTGCGGGCGGTTGCGGCGACGGGCGGAATTGATGATCTCGACGGCCATCGAGTCGCTCGCCCCGGCTTCATCGTCCTCCGGCTTGGGATCGTTGAGCACGCGGACCTGGCCGAGGAACGGGTCGTGCGGGTCGAGCGTCCGGAGGGCATTGAATGCCCCGTAGCGGATCTCGATGTCGGCTTCGTCCATGAGCTGCCGCAGTTTCATGTGGGACGCGGCCTGATCGAGCGAAGCCAGGGCGGCCAGGGCATAGACCCGGAACTTGGGGAGGTGGATCACCGACTTGCCGAGGGTCTCGACTCCGGCCGTGTCTCCGAGGTAGGCCAGCGCCTCGGCGGAGAAGAATCGGACCTGCTCGTTGTCGCTCTTGAGGCCTTCCTTGAGTGCGTCGATCGCCGCGTTGCCGAGGCCCTCGAGCTTCAGGGCCGAGACGCCCGCCGTCTTGGGGTCGAGCAGCTCCTTGCTCCAGGTCGCCATCCGTCGCACGCGAAGCTCGGGCCCGTCGACCATCGGCAAGAACTGGAGGACCCGGAAATAACGGTCCTGGTTCTGGTGGTAGAGCTCGGGCACCTTCAAGACGAGATAGCTGGCGGATTTCCCGTTCGCCACGCCCTTCTGATGCCCGTCCTCCGTCTGGTGGAACCGCGTGTTGACGACGGTCTCCAGCATCTTGGCCGTATGGTAGCTCTCGCGGTTCTCCTTGATCACCAGGGTGTACGGGTAATCCTTCTTGATCCGACCGCCGCCCAGGACGCGGCCCACCTTGGGGTCGGTCGGTTTGGCCGGGGTGCCGATCATGATCGGCCCCTGCGCGATCGCCATCTCATGGTCCCGCAGCGTCTCGCCGCCTTTCGCCTGGGCGATCCGGAAGAGCCGGCTGGTCAGCAGGTAGCCGCCGGCCAGGCTCGTGGTGCCGCAGGCCGGCGGGACTTCCACCTGGACGTCGAGCGGATCCGTGGGATTGACCCCCATCGGGATCGTCATCTTGACGATGACCATCGAGACCTGCTTGTTGGCGAGCAGCCGCTCGGCCTTTTCCACGCCCGCCTTGCCCATCTCGTCGACCAGTTGCTTGCGATAAAAGGACGGGGGCGCATCGGCGCCCGTGTTGTCGAGTCCGGTGACCAGGCCCACACCCTCGACCCTGATCTCGCCGTTGCTGACCACGAAGCTGATGTCGCCCACGGTCTCCTCGATCTTGGGCAAGATCGGGGCTTTCTTCTTCTTCTTGGTGGGAGCGGCACCGACCTGCGTGAGGGTCAGCGTCACGACCGCGATCGCGGCCAGGGCACCGATGATGGCCCGGGGTTGACGGAAGAATGCACGCCGCATGAACCGGCCTCCTTGCGCAGCAGCGGACGGGGAGAACCCCCGGACGCGACTTGAGAACCCAGCCGCGTCGTTCGCGACATTTTCGCCCGCCCACTTCCCTGTGAGACGGCCGGCCGCGGGGTCGAGGTCACCCTACGGCGAGCGGAACTTAGCGATTCGACACGGACAAGTCAAGGGCGTATTTCGCGACCTCGAGGATTTGAGGATCACGTCTCGACTCGAAGCAAGACTGCCGCCCGACTCCTTGAAACCGTGACGCAAATCGAGCCGACGCAATCATTTCGTGGTGGGGGCGGTGGTGGCCCATGAGCCGCCGACCTCAACGTCGATGGCCCACGCAATGTCGTCGCGGCCAACAAGATGGGCATGTGCCCGCTTGGTAAGGTCGATCCGGCAAAAGAGTTGCAGGCGGCTCGAATTATCGATCACATGTTGATCGCTTTGAGGATTCTCTGCCAGTAGCCCTGCCGTTCCTTCTGGATTTCCGTGATTCGCCTGGTCAGGTCGGCGTAGGTCTCCGCGGTGCTGATCGGGGAGTGAGGAGCCGATCGGGTCTTCTCCGGCTCGCTGGCGACCGGCGCGGAGCGGCCGGCCGCCCCGGGCTTGCTCTCGAGATTATCGGATGGCTTTCGTTCGGCCCTCTTTCCATTATGAAGAGGAGGGCGAGTTTCCTCTTCGGGTCTCGGTGGGCTCGTCCGGGGAATCGCTCGGGGTTCCTGTCTCGGGCCGCCGATATTCGAGGGCGGTCCGCCCTCCACCGACGCCGGGAGTTGACCGAGCCGGGCATTCAAGACCGTCAGCTCTTGGGTGAGCTGCTGGACTCGGTCGAGCTCGCCGCGGACTGAATCCAGGTGTTCGCGATGCATTGCGGTAAACATCCGAAACATGATAAGCATGTCGTCATGCAGTGACTGCATCATCTGCACCTGCATCTGCCACATGTCGACGGGGATCGAGCCGTGAGCGAGCACCGGCTCCCATCCCGCACCGCCGATGGCGGTCGACAAGCCGAGGCGAGCCGCGTGGGGAGGAGGCTCGACGCGGACCAGGCTCTTCGGGCCGTCCCCGGGCCGGACGGCGAGGGCCCTGCGATTGTCATCCGATGCGCCCGGGCCGGCGCCGGCCGCGAGAGGGACGTCTTGGCGGGAGATGCCTTCGGGCGGCGTTTCATAGCGGTGTACGATCGTAAACGGGCCCATCCGCACCTGATCTCCGTCCGCGAGCCAGGCCCAGCGGACCCGCATCTCATTGACGTAGATCCCTTCCCTGGACGCCAGATCGATGATCCAGAGTCCCAGAGGCGTGCGGACCAGGCCGGCATGATAGTGAGAGATGTTGTTGTCGGCGAGGACGAGCTGACATTGATTCGAGCGTCCCACCAGGGCTAGCAGGCCCTCCGGCGCCCAGGTGGACAATCTTCCGTCCACGCGAAAGGGTAATTCCAGAGTCGGCCGAGAGAGTTGGAGCGGTTCCGATCCCTCGATCGACGTCGGAGAGAACGGGTCAGCCATCCCCGCGTGGGGATTGCTATCGGGTTGGAGATCCGTCCGATGAATCCGGTAGGGGCCGACCTGGATGGCTCCCCCCGGATCGAGCCAACCTCGTGATTGAGCGCCCTCCTCTCCCTTCCAATGAGTCTTCGTACGACTCTCGAGGTCTATACAATAGACCCGACCCTCGACGGCCTGTAGATAGGCGTGCCGACGGCCGATCTGTTCGTGATTCAGGGAGAGATCGGCCATCGGTAGCCGGCCGATGACCATGAATGGACGGGGATAGTCCAGGGGCGTATAGGCTCCCGCCGCCGAACTCACCTCCTGGCACACCAGCGCGAGAGGAGCCCGGAGACCGCAGGCATTGCGGAAGAGTTCCAATGCGGGCTCACAACTCATTTTCGACATCATCCAGGAAGCGTGAAGGCGATCCGGTCACGGTTCGGCGGCAGCAATCCTCCTCGATCGCTCGGGGGTTCCTCCTACCAATTCAAACCTGGTTGCCCGAAATCCGCAAGGACATGGCGATCGAGGGCCCCGGAAATGAAGACCGGGAGATCCGCCGAAGCCGCTGCGGCCGTCCGATCGGGTCGTCGAGGAGCATTCGGAAACCGCGGGCGATATCGTCGGTCAAGGCTTGCGACGGGCACGGCTGGATCACCGTGGCCAAGGGCGTGACCCCATCTCGTCGGCGGTTTCGAGCGATCGCGAACATTCAGACTTGGGATCCGGCTATACTCGTTCGACCGACGGGCGCGACGAGCTCTTCGCGGGGGCGCCACGAAGAACGAGTCATGCCGCGCAGCCGGTGATGCCAACGGTTTCTTCGCCCGGGCGAGCAGCGTCGTGAGCTGAGACGGTCGGAGGAGGCGGCGAATCCGCGGCACGCTCTTCCTCACCCATCGACGTTCCCAAAAGGCATTCCGGCCACTCTTGCCGCCCTAGAAAAAAGAACGATCGGGTCTGGACGATGTGCCGTCGGTTCCTATGTCTTAATGGGGGGAGTCACGCGGCAGTTCCCGCAGGACGAACCGCACCTAGGGCCGGGGAGTTCTCTTCCGATTTTATGCCATCCCAACTGATGATGTCCCGAGGATTCCGGCCGAGGACTGAGAAAAAAAGACCGGAAATCGTGGCCAGATCAAGCAGGCCGACAGGTTCCGCTAGATGATTAGGTAAGCGGTTGACCGAACATGATGTCGTTTCTGAATGAGCGTAAGAATTCGACTTATGGCCTCCCGTTCCCGTGCTCTTTCTTTCGCAACATCGATCGGGGCGATCCCGATCGAGACGCATCGCGAAGGCGGCGATCGGGTCGGCCATGCACACTTCACGGAGGGCTGCCTTTCCTGCTCTCTCGACAGCATCATCGCTCGGGCGATCACGATTGTAAGGCGGCGATCGGGTTTACCACACGGTCTCGGATGATGAGAAAAATATGGCATTAGTGCATGAAGTCTACGAAGACAGATGCGTTTCATTTGTTGGCGATACCGAAGGAGGTGGTAGGCCAAAAGGCAGGCGCGAGCAATGTTTAGTAAAAAACCATTGCTTTTGATGCTTTTTTGCCACACACTTGACAGGCACCGTGCGTTCATTGTTCTATTAGTGACGGCATCGATGTAAGTGCCAAAGCCAACAACGTGGTGACGGTAACGATGCCGGCCCCTTCCAGCGAGTCCAAGTGCGACTCTCGCCAGTGAAGGGTATCGAAAAGCAACAAAAATTTACAATTCCACCATAATGTCCGGTGGATTCACTCGGTTGGGAAGGTCCCTATGCAACCGACGGGCACGAAGTGTGCGCCTATTCGACGGCCTCTCCCGTCGTATTGCGATCGCGTGGTCCTTCACGGCGGGGCATCATGAAGATCATAGGGCATCGGTTCGACAGGAGCTCAACTGACCGAATTCGAGGCGAGACCTCCGTCTCATCCCCGACTCCGAAGAGGGGAGATCTCGACGATCCGAGGATTCTCGGTCACGAACGAAGAGGGTATGTGCTCTCGCTACTGCTCCTGGGGGTCTGCCTGCTATGGGGTTCATGGCCCGTCATCGAGGCCATGATGGATCGATGGTTGACCGACCCGCGATATGCGCATGGCTATCTGGTGCCGATGTTTGCCCTGGCCCTCCTCTGGCTGCGACGAGCCCGCCTCGAGGGGGCGAAGGCGACCCCGAGCTCCTGGGGACTGGCCTGCGTGGGGCCTGGAGCGGCCATCCAGCTCGTCGGGGGATATTATCGCATCGGCTGGTTCGAGGGCCTCGCCGTCCTCCTCTATCTCGGCGGGCTTTCTCTCCTCGTCGGGGGACGGCGGCACCTGGGGTGGGCATGGCCATCGATCGCGTACCTCGCGTTCATGGTCCCGCTCCCTTGGAGGGTGGAAACGGCCCTCGGGCCGCCGTTGCAGTCGTTGGCCGCATCGGCCAGCACCTACGTCCTGCAGACCCTGGGACTGATGGCGTTCGCGGAAGGGAATGTCATCCAGTTGAACGATGCAACGATCGGGGTCGCGGACGCGTGCAGCGGCCTGAGCATGCTGATCACCTTCGTCGCATTGTTGACGGCCACGGCCATGGTCGTGAGGCGTCCGCTCCTCGATCGGATCGTGTTGGTCGCGAGTTCGATCCCCGTCGCATTGCTCGCCAACGTCGCACGCATCGTCATGACGGGCGCCCTGCATGAGGCGGCAGGCGCACATCTGGCGACGAGCTTTTACCACGACCTGGCCGGCTGGGTCATGATGCCCTTGGCCCTGGTCATGTACTGGATCGAGATCGCCGTCTTCTCGCGTATCCTGGTCGAGGCGAGCCGCGAAGCTCCTTCGCCGCTCGAACTGATCAAGATCGAGCGTCGCACGAGCGAGGCCACGGTGGCAGCCAAGGTCCTGAGACCATCGGCTTATTGAACCATGTCGCCTTGGCGCGAAAGGGGACGAGGCGTGCCGTCCGTGGCGCGACTCATCTCCCGGCGATGATCTCTAGAAGGGCCCGACATGAACCCCGACATGAACCCCGAGTCGAAGCCACAAAGTAACCTGGCCCGACCTATACCCGAGCTTGAGACCATCGCTCCCGCCTCGGCCCCTTCGAATTCCGCGCGAGTCGTTCCGGGGCTCCGGCCGGGGATGACGAGGTCGGCCCCGGCGGCCCCGATCAGCCCGACGAGCGTCCTCAGGGCACTCCGGCGGCGGTCGGCGTTGGCGCTAGGCGTCGCCATCCTCCTGGCCTCGATCGCGGGTCCGGCTTCCTGGTTCCTGGTCCCCCCCGCGAAGTACAGGGCGCAGGCCCGCATGCAAGTCGTCGCCCAGCCGCCCAAAGTCCTGTTCCGGACCGTCGAGACCGAGTCGCTGAGCGGCGAGGAATACAAGCGCTACCAGAGCACCCAACTGACCCTCGTCAAGAGCCATATGGTGCTGAACGCCGCCATCCAGGATGGGAAAGTCAGCAGATATGCGATGGTGCGCGGGCAAGTCGATCCGATCGCCTGGCTTCAGGAAGCGTTGAAAGTCGAGTTCGTCGCGGGGTCGGAGGTGATGGAAATCTCCTTGAGCGGCGACGATCCCCATGAGGTCGCGGGCATCGTCAACGCGGTCAAGAAAGCGTTCATGGAAGAAGTCGTCAACGTGGACCTCAAGCGTCGAGCGGACCGCCATTCCATGCTGAGGAAGACCAAGGAGAGATACGCGGGGTTCCTCAAGGAGCGGCGGGAGACCCTGAGAAAGCTCGCCGAGACGGTCGGGTCGAACGATCGCCAGACCCTGGCCCTGCGTCAGCAATACGCGATGGAGCAGGTGGCGGACATTCGCAAGGAACTCAGGGAGGTCCAATCGCAGAAGCGCAAGGTGGAGGCCCAGCTCAAGACCTTGCGGCTGGAGGACAGCCGGAAGGTGGCACAAGCGCCGACGTTCACCAAGGCCGACGTCGATCGGGCGATCGATCGGGATGCGATCGTTGCCGCCCTACTCGTCGAACTGGCCGGCCAGGAACAGAGATACAAGGCGGAGATGGCCAATCTTAACAGGGTCTCGCGGAACGCGGCTGGCGATCCGGTGCAAGTGCGGCTACACGCGGAGATCCAGGCGACCCGGAGGTCGCTCGCGAGTCGGCGAAAGGAATTGCGCCCGCAGGTGATCCGACAGCTTCAAGAGCCGGGAGAAGGCGAGCGGGTCGCGCCCGGCGCCGAGGCCGAGCAGGAGCTGGCGGTGCTCAACGAGATCGAGCAGCAGCTCGACGCCGAGTTGAAGTCGGTCTCCGCCGTCAATCAGTCCTTGACGGTCAACACCCTGGACCTGCAGGCGATCCAGGATGAGGTCGCGCAGATGGAGAATGTCGCGGAGAAAGCCGGCTCGGAGGTGGAGGCGCTCAACGTCGAGTTGGAGGCTCCCTCGCGGATCCGCCTGATCGAGGACGCCTTGGTCCCGCAAACTCGCGACGAGAAGAAGCGGTACATGATGATCGGGGTGCTCACGATCGGTTCATTCTTCGGGGGCATCATCGGGATCGCTTTCCTCGAGTTGCAGAGCCGCAAGGTCGAACTGGCCGACGATGTCCCGATCGAGCTGGGTCTGACGGTCGTGGGCGCCTTGCCGGTCTTGCCGTCGCGGGCCCATCGCGGCGGTGCGATCGCGCGGCGGCAGACGGACAAGGACCGATTCTGGCAGAACCTCCTGCTCGAATCGGTCGACGCGACCCGGACGATGCTGGTGCACGCGGCCCATACCGGTTCGCACCGAGTGGTGATGATCGCCAGCGCCGTAGGCGGCGAGGGGAAGACTTCACTGGCGAGCTACCTGGCGATCAGCCTGTCGCGGAGCGGACTGAGGACCCTGCTGGTCGACGCCGATTTTCGCAGGCCCTCGATCCACTGCATCTACGACCTGCCGCCGGCGCCGGGGCTGAGCGAACTGCTCCGCGACGAGGTCGATCTAGTCCATGCGATCGGTGCGACCCCGATCGAGAATCTGCACGTCCTCACCGCGGGGCACTGCGATCGCCAGACCATCCGCGCCTCACCCAGGGCTGTCTCGGCCCCCTGCTCGGTCGGCTCAAGGAGCGATTCGATTTCGTGATCGTCGACTCCTCACCGATCCTCCCGGTGGCCGATGCCTCGATCATCGCGCAGCATGTTGATGCCGTGCTCTTCTCGATCTTCGGCGAGGTGAGCCGCAAGACCAAGGTCCTCGCCGCGCTCCAACGGCTGCAGTCGCTGGGCGTGCCGATCCTCGGCGCCGTGGTCACGGGAGCCCAGGGCGGCCTGTACGGTAACTCCAAATACCAGTCGTCTGCTTATTACGCCGGGCTGCCCGAGTCGGTGGCCGTCTCGGGAGGCTTGAGTTCTTGATGATCGACCGGATTCGCACCTCCGCCGCGGTGATCCTGATCGTCGGGGCCGGGGTGCTCCACGGGGCCTGGACCAATCGCTGGGGTCCATCGCCCGCGCTCGCGGCGATGGGCTCGCGGTTCGAATCCGTCCCGATGGTCATCGGCGACTGGAAGGCCACGGCTTTGGACCTGGGTGCACGCGAGCGGGCCCTGACCGGCGCATCCGCCAGCCTCGCCCGGGTGTACACGAATGCCGGCCGAGAGATCTCGGTCTCGGTCCTGTTGGTCGGAGGCCTCCCCGGAGATATCTCCATGCATACCCCCGATATCTGTTATCCGGGCGCCGGCTATAGCTGGGGCTCCGCGACGCCTTACGAATGTCGCTATGGTGGCGACGAGCATCGGCGCGCCGGATTGCGGTCCGCCGTGGCGACGCGGGGCGGGACGAACCCCTCCATCTTGCGGATCTTCTGGGGCTGGAACGCCTCCAAGGGCTGGGAGGCCCCCGAAGAGCCTCGCTGGAGATTCCGGTCGGAGTGGGCGCTGAGCAAACTTTACATCATCAGGGAGACTGCGGGAGCGGTCGTCGATCCGAGCGTGGATCCTTGTAATGACTTCTTGAGTGTCTTCCTGCCGGAACTCGACCGGCTCGTGTTTTCGACGCGGAAGTGAGCCCTTCGGCGATGTGCCGACCAGTTCGAACGGCATCGAGCCGGATCATCGTGGATCCGTCTGGGTGCGGCAAGTGTTACCCATATTACGAATCAGGAGAGGATTACTTCCATGGCATGGGCAACTCCCGGGTTAGTAGAGGCCGCGACGAGGCTGTCGGTTGCGGCCGGCGGGCTAAACAGGTACAAAGCTGTCAAGCCGGCACTGGATTTCGCGCTGGCCCTCGTGATGATCGTGCCCTCGATCCCATTGGTCCTCGTCGCCATGCTGCTGGTGCGGCTGAGCTCCCGAGGCCCTTCGATCTACTCGCAGAAGCGGCTCGGCGAGGGCGGGAAGGTCTTCACGATCTACAAGATCCGGACCATGTACCAGGACAGCGAGCGGCATCTCGGGCCGACTTGGTGCGTCCCGGGAGACCCGCGGATCACCCCGGTCGGCCGGATCCTCCGCTTGAGCCACCTGGACGAACTTCCCCAGCTCTTCAACATCCTGAAGGGCGACATGAGCCTGGTCGGGCCCCGGCCCGAGCGGCCCGAGATCGCCGAGAAGCTCGAGGGTAAGTTGGCCAGCTACCGCCTCCGGCTGGCGGTGCGGCCCGGACTGACCGGCCTGGCTCAAGTGCAGCAACCCCCCGACACGGACCTGTCCAGCGTCCACCGCAAGCTGGACTATGATCTCCATTACATGGATCGGATGAGCCTCTGGCTCGATCTCCGCCTGATCCTCGGCACGGTCCTCAAGTGCCTGGGCGTCCCTTTCGCCGGCATCGGCTGGATCCTGAGATTGCCCGTCCCGAACGATCACCTCGATCGTGGATCCCTCGTGCCCGCCGCCGAACTGACGAACAACTCGCTCGCGTCCGAGTCTTATGTGATGTAGTCGTGCGTCCGTTTGGAAGCGCCTTTCATCGGCGTGCTCGACGAAGATGGCCCGGGCCGTCCGCGTGCTGATCGCCTCGTGATGGGATTCGACCCCGTGCCTTTCGCTCGCCTTCGGGACGGAACTATGAGAAGGCTCGACCTGGCTTTCCTGGCGGTGCTACTGGCCGCGGCGACGCTATTCGGCGGCGGAATGGTCCTCGTGCATGGCATGCAGATGCGTCGGAACGCGTCGGCCTTGCTGGACCGCGCCCGCCGCGCCGAGGCCGCCAACGACCTGGCGAAGGCCGAGCAATCGCTGGAGCAGTACCTGAATCTCCGCCGCGAGGATGGCCCTGCCTGGGCATGGTACGCTCGGGTCGTGGATCGGCGGGATGCGACTCGCCGCCGGCTGGAACGGGTCTTTCTGGTTCACGAGGGGGCACTCCGGTATAACGCCGGCGATGTGAAGCTCGAGCGACGTTGCGTCGACCTCGCCCTGGAGTTGGGTCGATACAGCGACGCCCTCCGCCACCTGAGCCGCCTGCTGGAGGCGGGCGGGCCGACGGATGCCGAGCGGGCCGAGTTGGAGGACCTCGCGGGGCAATGCGAGGCGGGGATGGCCCGATACGAGGAGGCCGAGCGGCGGTTCCTTCGGGCGCTCGGGCACGATCCTCGGCGTGTAGCCTGCTACGAGCGACTGGCGCGGCTGCGCCGGGTCGAGCTGCGTCGGATCGAGGCCGCCGACGGGACGATCCGGGAGATGGTCGTGAAGAACCCCAAGTCCGGCCTGGCTTACATCGGGCGCTGGCGGTACGCCCGGGACTTCTCGCCGCCCGCCGACGCGAAGGATATCGAGAAGGGCCTGGAGCTGGCCCCCGACGATCCCGAAGTCCTGCTCGCGGCGGCCTTGGCCGCCGATCAACGCGGGGACATGGCCTCGGTCCGGACGTGTCTCGACAAGGGTTTCAAGCTGGCTCCCAGGAACGCCGCTTTCGCGCTGAGCCTGTCCCGCGTCGAGGCGCGTGAAGGGCACCCGGATCGGGCCGAGGCCGTCCTGCGGCGCGCGTTCGAGATCCAGCCCACCGCCGCGTTGGCCTTCGAGTTGGCCGAGAACCTGCTCACCCAGGGTCGAGTTGACGGGAAGGACGGGGCGAACATCTACATGACGCTCCTTCGCAACGCGGGGATGGGGGATACCTTGGTCCGATTCCTGGAGGCCGAGGTCCCGTTCCAGCAGAAGAGGTGGCGCGAGGCGATCCCGCGTCTCGAGATGGCCCGCGCGGTCCTGGCGTCCTCCCGGGAGCTGGTAGTCCGGCTCAACCTGATGTTGGCCGAGTGCCATGGCCAACTCGGCTTGGAAGAGCAACGTCTCGACGACCTCCGGCGTGCCGCGGAGGGGGGTCGGGATGCGGAGACGGCCCGCATCGAGCTCGCACAAGCCCTGTCCCGCTCGGGAAAGCTCGACCAGGCCGTGATGGCCCTGCTGCCGCTGGCCGAGCGCAAGCCCGAATGGCGCCTCGATCTCGTCCGTCTCCTCCTCCAGCGGGCGAAGCGACAGCCCCGAGCTCTACGGAACTGGCCGGAAGTGGAGCGGTACCTGCGCGAAACCGAGAAGGCCCTTCCCCAAGCCGGCGAGGAATTGGCTCTGATCCACCTCGAGATGCTCGTCGCCAAGGAACGCCTCGAGGACGCACGGTCGCTGCTCTCCGCGCTGCTGATCAAGGATCCTCGCAACCTACGCTATCGGCTCGCCTCAGCCCGGCTGGCCCAACTCTGGCGACAGGATCGGGAGCTTCGCCAGGGGGCGTCCCGGTCCCAGCCGACGGGAATGACGGGCTTGCAAGTCATCGATCAGGCCGAGAAGGACCTGGGGCCGAGCCTGGACATCCAGCTCGCCCGACTCGACTACTGGGGTTTGGAAGGGGGCGACGCCGGAAGGGCGGCGGTGGCGGGGCTTTCGGCCGCCCGGCAGCAGGTTTCCGAGGCCGATAGGCCCGCATACCTCGATCGGCTCGAGGCGACGGAGATCCGGCTCGGCGAACTGGACCTGGCGCGGCAACACGGGCGCGAGCTGGCGGCCCTCCAACCGGAAAACCTCGTCGTCCGGCTCGGCCTTTTCCACCTGGCGATGGCGGCGGGCGACCACGGCGACGCCGGCGATCTCGTGGGGCAGATCCGCAAGATCGAGGGCGATGAGGGGACGTCCTGGCGGTTCGCGAGGGCGGCACTACTGATCGACGCGGTCCGCCGCGGTGCCCCCGAGCATCTCGACGAGGCGCGCCGGCTGGCCTCGGAGATCTTCGGGCGACGTCCCGAGTGGTCCGGCGCCTATGCCCTCGAGGGGGAGCTCGCCGAGCTCGCCGGTTCCCCCGACCAGGCGATCACTTCTTACCTCCGGGCGGTCGAGCGGGGGGAAGTCCCGCTCTCGCTCACCCGGCGACTGGTAGGGCTACTCGCTCAGGGCAACCGATTCGATGAGATCGATCGCGTGACCCGGATGCTCCGCGACCAGGGGGCGGCCCTGGATGCGATCGCGATCGTCGAGGCCCTGGGCGCGATCCGCAAGAGGGATTATGACCGGGGTGTCGCGCTGGCCCGGCAAGCCTTCCCCGACACGTTCGACAAACTACGCCGATCACCTCACCCTCGGCCGGATCTACCTGGATGCCGGCCGTCGCGACGAAGCCGGCAAGCAATTCCGTAGGGCCGTGGAACTCGGCCCCGGAGCCCCGGAATCGTGGCTGACGTACATTCAGTATCTCGCCCAGACGAGCGGGATCGACCTGGCGAAGCCCATGGTCGCAGCCGCTCGCCGTGCCCTCCCCGCCGAGCGGTCGCCGCTGACCCTGGCCGAATGCTCCTTGATGGTCGGAGACCTGGAACAGGCCGAGACCTTGATTCAGTCCGTCCTGACCGAGAAACCGCGGGATCCGACGGCGCTTCGGGTCGCCGCCGATGTGGCACTCGCCCAGAACCGGATCGACAAGGTCAATGGTTACCTGAACGACCTCGATCGGGTCACGAATGCCGCTCCGGGCGACCGAGCCTGGGTCAACCGGACCCGCATCCGTCTCATTTTGAACGCGGGCCGGCCAGCCGACCGAGACCGGGCGATGCAACTGGTCGAGGAGAACCTGAGAGACCATTTCAACAGCGTCGAGGACCAAATTCTCAAGGCCATGATCCTCGCGCAACGGCCCGACCGTCGCGCCGATGCGATCACGATCTTGGCGCGGCTCACGGGAGCGAATGGGCTCGATACCAACGGGCGGTTCTTGCTGGCCCAACTCTACCTGGATCAACACGAAGACCAGAAGTACCGGGACGTGATGCTCACGCTCCTGGACCGCAAGACCAAGGATCCGCGGCATCTGGCCCACTTCGTCAACTTCTGGATCGGCCGCAACCCGCCCGACCAGGCCGATCGTTGGCTCGGCGAGTTGAAACGAGCCGATCCCCAGGGGCTGAGTACCCTGGAACTCGAGGTGAAGCTGCTCAATTACCAGGACCGACGGCCCGAGGTGCTGGCACGTCTCGAGGCCTACAGTCGCCAGCGTCCCGACCAGATCGGTCCCGTTGCCGAGTTGTTGAGCCATTATGGATTTGCGAGGCAGGCCGAGGAGGCTTACAGGGCCTTCCTGGCCCGCGATCCCCGCCAACCCGAACGGATCCTTGCCCTGGCCGGCTTCCTGGGGGGCCAGGATCGGGTCTCCGAGGCCCTGGAGATCCTGGAACAAGCCGGGGCGACTTGCCATCCCGATCAGATTGCCGCCACCGCCCTGGCACTCTATGACGCCCCGTCGGCCGATGAGGCCCATCAGCGCCAGTGTGAAGCCCTGGTGGCCCGGGCGGTGGGCAGCCATCCCGAAGCGGACCTGCTCGCGGCCAAATTGGGTGTGATCTGGGTCCGCCAGGGTCGGTCTCACGATGCGGAGGAGTTGTTTCGCCGAATCTTGAATTCCCATCCTGACAGCACCGATGCAATGAACGGCCTGGCCTGGCTGCTGGCCTTGCAAGAACCGAGCAGGACCGCCGAGGCGCTGCGACTCATCGACCGCGCCATCCAGCTTCAGGGCCCGGATCCCTCGCTGCTCGATACGCGGGCCGTCGTCCTCATCCGGAGTGGCCAGCCCGGGAAGGCTATCCAGGATCTGAAAGACCTCGAGCATCGGGACCCGCGAAATCCGATCTCGGCTCTCCACCTCGCCTGGGCCTATCAGAGTCTCGACCAGGTCGACCGGGCCAAGGAGGCGTTTCAGAAGGCCGTGGAGTTCGGTTGGAAAGCGAAGAAAAGCGATCCGCTGGCACGTGCGTTCATGGATAAGTTGGCACGCGGCCTGGGCGTACAGGGCGATTAGTGCCCGAAATTTGCGGGCACCTGAAAACATCGTGGCACGGTGAGCCTTTGACACGAGGATCGCCCTCCAGGATGGATCTCGGATGACGAGGCTGGCCGCGATTCACCGCATCATGATGAGGGAGCTGTGGTTACAGACTTCGTTAAGCGATCACTATCTTCGCAGAGCGTTGCAATAAAACGACATCCGAACGGTTCCTTCTTGCGAGATCACTATCATTCTGAGATGATCGCTTCCGATCGAGTTGGCACGAGACCGTACCCTCTCGGCGCAATCTCTCTCGAACGCCGAGGCTTCAGTGGAGATATCAAGTCTGGGATATCAGTCTTTCACGCTAACTCATGGGAGGTTCTTTTGAGAGTGAGCATGCGGACATTTGCACTGGCCATACTGTTCGTGTTCTGTCTCGGCCCCAATACAAGGGCTGATATCTCCGTAAATTTCTCCAACGCGGCCAAGGCGTCGATGGGGTTCAAGGGCACGGGCTCCGGGGCGACGTTTCAATTCAGCAGCAATGGCAAAGGCCAGGGATTCCAAATCACCGCGGTCAATGGGATCACCGGCACGTTGCCCACCTACGGGACGATCGGCGGGACTTTTTCGTATACCACGTCGTCAATCGTAACCAAAGGGTCCCAACAGACGGCCACGGTCACTTCCAAGAATGGCAGTCTCTCGATCAGTGATGGGAACGGTTATTCGTTGACGGCCACCCTCGCGATGGCCAGCGTGAGCACCAATGGCACGGCCGGCTCGCTCAACTTGAATTCGGCCGTCAATCTGACGAATGTCTCTTATTCGGGTACAAACAAGGCTCTGCTGGAGCTGGAATCCCAGATCGCATCCGAGGGCGGCGCGGTCGTCACGATTTCCTTCCTGACCGGGATGACCTTGAAGCAGCTCGCCGCCAGCGGTGCGGTGAACACAAACTCGTATCTGGGATCGATGCTTGTTGCCCCGGAGCCCTCAACCATGGCGCTGGCGGCGTTGGGCACGATGGGATTGATCGGCTACAGCCTGCGGCGGCGCAAGGCCCGGATCGCCTCAAGTTCACCTGGTCAATCCGCGGCCCGAAATTGATCGCGTCTCATCCACCGAGTCGTCTTCGAACTCTCGATGGCGAGGGTTTCGATTCATCGTCGCGATCGATGCAGATTGCCGTCTTCCTCGATCGCTCGCACGCCTGCGGAATCCATCGGAAGCGGCCGTTTCAGCGAATCGCTCGGCTCGGGCCGGCGGACGTGGCGTCCTCTCACGACACGCGTGCGATGTCAACCTCCTCAAGCACGCCGCAATTCACCAGGATCTGGGCGACTCCCTGAGCGAGTACGAAATCGACGCCCGATCGATCGACGATGTCGAGTAGTGAATGATGCCCGTCGGAAAGTGCGAGCACCCAGAGCATCGCGAGTTGCTTGACCTGATCGGAGCTGCCCATCTCCTCATAGACGCCCCGCTTTCCCAGTTGCGGCTCGCCGTAGGGGAACAGATTCCGGTAATAGCGGTTCCCGTCGAGGACTTCGATCACCCGACCTATGCTTTGATAGGATTTCGCGAGTTGATCAGGGGTGACGAAATCGAGGTTGTCCGCCGAGGTGTGGTACTCGGGAAACTGGCCGTGACGCCCGCGCATGAGCGAACCGAAGGCCAGGCGGAACCCCGGAGAGTTGAATTGGCGCTCGTCGTAGCCGTACGGAAAGAAGTCGATGATGTCCGAAGCCTCCGCCGAATGAGCCAGGACATGAGCGGCGGCACGGTCGATCTCGGCGTTCCCGATCAAGCTCCGTTTGTAGGTGAGATGACCGGAATCCCCCAGGCACACGAGCGTCAGGCCGCCGCGGACTCGCTCCAGGCGGTTTCTGTTGCAAGCCAACCAGGTGATGGCGCCGATCGTCCCGGGGATGAAGAGAAATCGATAGGAATTCCTTCGACCTTCTCGTCCGAGCAAGTGACGAGCGAGGTGGGTGGCGATACACACGCCGGACAGGTTGTCGTTGCACAACGAGGGGTGGCAGATGTGTGCCGAGATGATGAACTCATCCTCCCTCTCACCAGGCACGAGTAATTCCCCGTACGTCAAATGACCCGGACTCAAACTGGAATCGATGCAGATCTCATATTCCCCTTCGCTCAGCCCTTGCAACTGGTCGTGCGAGAGGCAGAAACCCCAGGACTCGCGGTAATAGGACGTACGATAGGGAATCCAGTCCGGGCGTTCGGGGATGGTGAAGAGGTGCGGCCGCAACTCCCGAAGGTGCATCCGTCGCCGGATCGGCACGCTGTAATTCACGACGTGCAGGTTCGAGTGCTGAAAATCGATCACCTTGTTCCCGGAGGCATCCTTGATCCAGGCATCGCGAATATTCCACTCGTCCGGGACGGTCCAGTCGAAGACCGTGGTCCCCGACGGGACCTCACGAACCTGGATCGGAATCACTCGTTGCAACCGGCGTAACGATTCGCGGACGCCTTCGCCGGTGATGCTCCGGCAGATGGGGAAAAGTTGCTCGATCAGGTCATAGATCGCGGCGCCTATCCGCTCGCTCGACTCCATGTTCTCTTGGCCCCCGATGACCGACCATGCACGATCAAATGGACAAGTCGGCTATCGTCGTCGACCCGATCTAACTTGACCTAGGTGTCACGGCAAGTCAAGCCACGGTCGAGGCTTGCTTTTTCACCGTCACTCTGTTTTCAGGAATGATTTGTCGATGCCCACGAAGGTGATGGTCACCGGACACGGCGGTTATATCGGCACGATCTTGGTCCGAATGCTCAAGGAATCGGGCCACGAGGTGATTGGCGTCAACTCGTTCTTGTTCGAATCCTGTGGCCTCGGGACACCGCCGATCCCGGCCGACCAGGAGATCCGCAAAGACGTCCGCGACTTGCACCTGGCCGATTTCGACGACGTCAACGCGGTGATCCATCTGGCCGCTCTCTCAAACGACCCTCTCGGCAAACTCAGCCCTAGGGTCACCTATGAGATCAATCATCACGCTTCGGTCAAGCTGGCCCTGTTGGCGAAACGGGCGGGGGTACCCCGGTTCTTGTATTCATCCTCGTGCAGCGTCTATGGAGCCACGGGCGCGGGAGCGGTCGTGGAAGAGACCGCCGCATTCAATCCCGTTACTTCGTACGGTGAGTCGAAAGCCTTGGCGGAACGCGATCTCTCTCGGTTTGCCGACCGGGATTTCTGTCCCGTTTATCTCCGCAGTGCGACCGCCTACGGATTCTCACCCCACCTTCGGAGCGACCTGGTCGTCAACAATTTGACCGGCTGGGCTTTCCTCACCGGCGAGGTGCGGATCAAGAGCGATGGGAGCCCTTGGCGGCCGTTGGTCCATGTCGAAGACATCGCGCGGGCCTTCTTACTGATGCTGACCGCGCCCCGCGAGAAGATTTGCAACGAGGCCTTCAATGTCGGCCGTGCCGGAGCAAACTACCAGATTCGTGAAGTCGCCGAGTTGGTCCGACAGTTCATGCCCGGTAGCCATTTGAGGTACGCCGCCTCAGCCGGGCCCGACCCGCGGTGCTATCGCGTCGATTTCGCCAAGATTCACCGCGTCTTGCCCGATTTCGCGCCTCAGTGGACCTTGGAGGAGGGCATCGAAGAACTAAGCCGCGCGTTCCGCGACTATCGCCTCGTCCTGTCCGACTTCGAAGGGCCGAAGTTCCTTCGAATCAAGCGGATTCAACAACTCATCAACGAAGAACTTCTGGACCGAAATCTACGATGGATTCCACAATACGCCCATGCGTGATCGGCGGACCGATCGCCGGTGCAACCACCGCCGATATGGACCTCGCGGGATCCGGGTCGGGGCCTCGCTGTCGCTTCTGCGATGCCCGACTGAGTTTCACCCTGGTCGACCTCGGGATGTCACCGCTCTGCGAGAGCTACGTCACGGAGGAGCGATTGAATCGCGCGGAGACGTTCTATCCACTCCACGTCTATGTTTGCGATGGATGCTTTCTAGCCCAGCTCGAGGAGTACGTCGCCGCGGAGGAGATCTTCACCGAGTACGCCTATTTCTCGTCCTACTCGGATAGCTGGGTGGAGCACGCGCGGCATTATGCCGGGATGGTCGCCAAGCGGTTCGGGCTCGACTCCCAGAGCCTGGTCGTCGAGCTGGCGAGTAACGACGGATACCTCCTGCAACACTTCATGCCACTGGGAATCCCGGTCCTGGGCGTCGAGCCCGCGGCGAATATCGCGAAGGCGGCGGTCGCCCGTGGGATCCCGACGCGGGTCGAATTCTTCAACAGTCGCACAGCCGAGAGGATGGTTGACCAGGGCATTCGGGCGGATCTCCTGGTCGGCAATAACGTGCTGGCGCAGGTGCCCGATCTGAACGATTTCGTGGCGGGGACGAGACTTCTGCTCAAGCCCGGCGGCGTGATCACGATGGAATTTCCCCACCTCCTCGAGCTGATCCGCCAGAACCAGTTCGACACGATCTATCACGAGCACTTCTCGTACTTCTCGTTCCTCGCGGCGGAGCGGATATTCGCACGGCACGGGATCGTCCTCTTCGACGTGGAGATCCTGCCCACGCACGGCGGATCGCTGAGGATCTACGGCCGACATGCCGAGGATGCGAGCAAGCCGGTCACGGCGGCGGTCGTGTCGATCAAGGCCGCTGAGCATGACGCGGGCATGGAGCGTCTCGAGACGTATGCGACATTCAGCGAACGGGTCAAGGAGACCAAGCGAAGGCTCCTCGAGTTCTTGATCGCTGCTCGACGGGACGGCAAGCACGTGGCGGGCTACGGTGCTCCCGGGAAGGGCAATACCTTGCTCAATTATTGCGGCATCCGCACGGATTTCCTCGACTACACGGTGGACCGGAATACCTACAAGCAAGGCAAGTTCTTGCCGGGCACGCACATCCCGATCCTGGCGCCGGAGAAGATCCGGGAGACCCGGCCGGATTACGTGCTGATCCTGCCCTGGAACCTCAAGGATGAGATCATGGGACAGCTCTCGTATATTCGCGAATGGGGCGGGCGTTTCGTGGTGCCCATCCCCGAACTTCAGATTCATCAATAGGCGACGGCAGATTGACGACGGTGATTCGACGCGCCGGCAATGACGCACGTACCATACTCGAGTGGAGCTCGACCCATGAAAGTCGTCCTGTTCTGTGGTGGACTCGGGATGAGGCTGCGGGAGTATTCCGAGCAGATTCCCAAGCCGATGGTCAACGTTGGCCGCCGGCCGATCATCTGGCATCTCATGAAATACTACGCCCATTTCGGACACAAGGATTTCATTCTTTGTCTGGGCCACCAGGCCGAATACATCAAGAATTACTTCGTCAACTATGACGAATGCCTGTCCAACGATTTTGTGCTCTCCGATGGTGGCGCCAAACTCGACCTGATCCACAAGGATATCCAGGATTGGAGGATCACGTTCACCGATACGGGTGCACGGACCAACATCGGTGGGCGATTGCGAAACGTTCGGCGGTTCGTTCGCGATGAGGAAGTCTTTCTCGGCAACTACACTGACAATCTCAGCAATCTCGATCTCGACGTCATGATTAGTCAGTTCCTGCAGACAGACGCGGTGGCTGGGTTCATCTCCGTCACGCCCAACGTCAGTTGTCACTTCGTGCAGTCCGATGCCGAAGGCCAGGTGTCGGGAATCGTCAGTCCGCAGCAGTCAGGGATCTGGGCCAATGGGGGCTTTTTCGTCTTCCGTCAGGCGATCTTCGACTACCTGCACGAAGGCGAGGAACTCATCGAAGCACCGTTCCACCGCCTCATCGAGGCGCGAAAACTCTTTACGTACAAGCACGCCGGGTTTTGGGCGTCTATGGACACTTTCAAGGAGAAGCAGCAACTGGACGACTTGGTCCTATGTGGCTCACCGCCCTGGCAGGTCTGGGATCACGAGGATCTGGAGGGCAGTCCTCTTCAATCGACCATGCGTGCGGGGAAGTTCAAGGTCGTTGCCCATGCTTAAAGCATCGTTCCCTTCGATCCGACAGGTTCTCTGCCTGGGAGCTCACGCCGACGATATCGAGATCGGCTGCGGCGGCACGGTACTGAGATTGGTGACGCTGTATCCGGACACGGTTTTCCACTGGGTGGTGTTCAGCGCTCCCGGAATCAGGAAGGAGGAGGCGGAGTCCAGCGCGGCCCGATTCCTGCACGAGGCCGGCTCCAAGACAATCGAGGTGAGATCGTTTCGCGACGGCTACTTTCCTTACATGGGAGCGGATCTCAAGGATCTCTTCGAAGATCTCAAGAAACGCGTCGATCCCGATCTTATTTTCACCCACCACGGGCGCGACTTGCATCAAGACCACCGACTCCTGTCCGAACTGACCTGGAACACCTTTCGCAACCATATGATCCTGGAGTACGAGATCCCGAAGTACGACGGTGGTCTGGGATCGCCCAACTTCTTCGTGCCGCTTACAGACGACGAGAGGCGACGGAAAATCGATCTGCTGACCGTCGGGTTTCCTTCGCAAGCCGCCAAGAAATGGTTCAACGAGGCGACATTCGATGCACTCCTGCGGCTGCGCGGCGTCGAATCCAATTCGCAGTCGGGGTATTCCGAAGGATACTATTGCCGCAAGCTCTGCTGCCTGTAAGCCGGCTTTCGAGGCGGAGGACTGACGACTCGCCGGGTCCCACAGGAGACCACCTGGGACTGCTCGGGGCGAGCTATCGAATTGGGGAGGCACCGTCGCTTGAATATGATTCGCGAAGTCATTCGGTATCGCGATCTGCTCTACATGATGGTCTGGCGCGACATCCGTATCAAATACAAGCAATCCATGCTCGGCGTGTTGTGGGCGATTCTCATGCCGGCAATGATCGTCCTGGCGGGGGTCGCCGTTAAGGTCGTCCTCTCCAAGGTCAGCGGCAAGCCCCTCGGCGCCCAGGACCTTGCAAACGTGTCGGTCCGCGCGGTGCCTTGGGCGTTCTTCATCGCGTCGATCCGGTTCGGCACCAACTGCTTGGTGGGTAATGCCAACTTGGTCGCCAAGATCTATTTCCCCAAGGTCATCTTTCCCTTGAGCGCGATTCTCTCGCAGTTCGTGGACTTCGTGATCGCGTGTGGCGTTCTAGCGATCATTATGGTTTTCCTGGGCTTGCATTGGAGCTGGGGTCTTGCTTGGATACCGTTGCTTATCGCGATGCTGGTCGTCCTGGCAACCGGCCTGGCCATTTTCCTCTCGGCCGCGAGTCTCTTCTTCCGTGACGTCAAATACCTGGTAGAGATGATTCTGACCTTCGCTGTCTTCTTCACTCCGGTCTTCTTCGACGTGGCCATGTTCGGAGAGTGGAAGAACCTCTTGCTCTTGAACCCCGTGGCACCCATTCTGGAGGGGATCTCGGCGGCGGTGACGGGCCAGGGAAGCATCCGGCTAGCCTGGATACTTTACAGCGTCCTGGTCTCGCTGGCGATCTTGGGCGGATCAGGCCTGTTCTTCGCCAAAGTCGAACCGCTGTTCGCCGAGTGCATTTGAAGAAGTCGAAATAGACCGCAATCCGCCAGGCAAAGCCGAGGTTATCCAGGTCGATGCGAGGGCTTCATGAACAGCTCCATTTTTTTCGACGCGCCAATGTCGGATCGGGAACGCCGTGCTCGCCTCTACGCCGGAGACATTTTCGTGCTCTCGGCGACTCCCGGCAGTCGGGAAATTATCGCGCTCGCGGCCGAGCTTCTCGAAAGGGCATTCTCACCGTACGATCCTCGAAGCGTCCATGAGCACATGACGGCCGAAAAGGTCGCAGAAATCCTCTCCAATCTCAAGCCGCAGTTCATTCATCATCCGAAGTGCAAGATTCTGCTGCCCGCGATCCTCAAGGAATACGGCTGCGATCTCGACATGACCTACTTCGATGTACCCCGGATGCGTACCGCATATCCGTCGCATTTCCTGAACTCGGGAATCGCGTATGCCTTTCATCCGCATCGAGATACGTGGTATTCTGCGCCGGTATGCCAGCTCAATTGGTGGATGCCCATCTATCCACTAGAGGCCGACAACGCTATGGCGTTCTATCCACGTTACTTCAGGGAGGCGGTCGCTAACAACTCGGAGATCTTCAACTATTATGAGTGGAATACAAAGAACAGGGCGACTGCAGCCCAGCACGTCAAGAGTGACACCCGAGAGCAACCGAAACCTCAGCAAGAGCTCGACCGCGTGACCGTACGTCTCCTTCCTCCCCCCGGCGCCATCATCGTGTTCTCCGGCGCGCAATTGCATGAGACCGTCGAAAACAGAACCTCGGTAGCTCGCTACAGCATCGATTTCCGAACCGTCCACTTCGATGACGTTATGGAGAGGCGCGGCGCGCCTAACATCGACTCGCGTTGCACCGGTACTACGATGCGTGATTATCTTCGATGTACTGACCTCGCGCATCTTCCCGACGACGTCTTGAAGCTCTATGACGACGGTACCGAGATCGCGGACCACATCCTCTATTTCGGTGAGCGTCTCGCGGCTTATCCGCCCTCCGGAGGCTCAGTCTCATAATGCTCGACTCGCTGTCGGATTATCCGATCCAGCGACAAGAATCTCAAGCTAAATAATGACCTTCTGAATCGAGCCCCGTATCCTGACCGATTTCCTCGGATCGCTCAGAGGTGAAATGATCTTATCATCGTCCGTCACCACAACTCGAATCATCAAAATACCAGCATCACTGTCCGGTTCGGCCTCTTTCACAAATGAGGATGATCTTTGAAGGGCGAACACGTTTTAAGAATGAACGGTGTTTCCAAGCGATTCCGCAAGGGCGAGCTCTTCGACACGCTACGCGATGCCCTGCCCGCTCTGGCCGCGAGACTCGTCGGCTCGTCCAAGCGTGGTGCGGCGAACAGCTGCGCGTTTTGGGCGCTCCAGGACATCTCCCTCGCGGTCGGACGCGGCGAGGCCCTCGGTATCATCGGTCACAACGGTGCGGGCAAGAGCACAATCCTCAAGCTCTTGTGCGGCCTCCTCAAACCGACGAAAGGTACCATCGAGGTCAACGGCTCGTTGTCCGCCCTGATCGAGGTCGGAGCGGGCTTCCACCCGGACCTCAGCGGTCGCGAGAACATCTATCTGAACGGGGCCATCCTCGGATTGTCCCGGGCCGAAGTCAGGAGGAAATTCGATCAGATCGTGGATTTTTCCGGACTTGCCGACTTCCTCGACACCCCGGTGAAGCGCGATTCGACCGGGATGTACGCACGGCTCGGGTTCTCCATCGCTGCCCATATCGATCCCGACATCCTGATTGTCGACGAGGTCTTGAGCGTTGGAGACTATCTATTCCAGAGGAGGTGCATGGAGCGGATGGAGGAGATCGTTAATCGCGGCGCCGCCATTATCTTCGTGTCCCACAACCTCGATGTGGTCGCTCGGTTCTGCGATCGTGCGATTCTGCTCGATCACGGGCGAGTCCTTGTGGAAGGAGCACCCCAGGATGTGATCGCGGCCTACACGGACGCGGCACGAACCGTGCCGAGCAATCCACTCGCCAAGGATGCATTTGTGTCCCGGCTTGTCGTACGGGGCAAGGATGGTCCTACGGTGAGCTTTGAGCCTGGCGACGATGCCTGGATCGACGTTGATGTGACTGCGAACCGGCGTTGTGAGAGGTTGTCGCTGACGGTCTACCTCAGGGATCACCGTAACATCGACATCTTCTACGCGTCGATGTTGCGGCTCCGGTTGCCCTCGCTGACGTTTCACGCAGGAGAGACGAAGTCATTCACGATCCATCTCCAGCTCCACCTGGCTGGGGGTGCCTTCCACGTGGGGGTCGTGGTGTACCGCTACGACATCGACATGAAATCGCCGACCGACGATGGAGTCGATGCCACGGCTTGCAAGGTTTATGACGATCGCTACCCGATGGCTACGCTCCTCGTGAATTCTCCCGTTGACGTCGGAAGCGTGGCGAACCTATATCCGGAGTTCCAGATGAACACCGAGGTGACTTCGAAGGGCCGCTTGAGAACCCTTCCGGAGCCCATAATGTAACTGCTCGATTCGTCTGCATGGTCCTCCATGTCGCACATTTTTGGGACGGTCGAAGCCTCATCGATCATAAGAATCTGCGTGTTTCACAGTTCTAAACGGCGGTTCTCTTGAGCATCGCTTCCCATGGATTAAACAGACGTAACTAAATTCATGAAATGGACTTGCGGATTTCGGTGCGGATGTTCATGTAAGAAGGATGGGTCGAGCTAACACCAGACTCGAAACCCGAGTGATCCTTACCTTTGAATGTTCAGCGGCTAACGATCCATGAGAGGGTCTTCTTTGCTATGGCGGTGAACATCGTGTCCGTTCAAGAGGGTGAGACGATCGCGCAATCCAGTTCCCGAATCGCTTCCAGGAGCGTTGGCAGTCCGCGGTTCGCGCTCTTGACGCCGTATACCGGAGGAAACCTGGGAGATGGGGCGATTCACGCATCAGTAATATGGAACATCCGTAGGAGATTCCCGGATGCCGCCATCTGCGGGATCACACTGAATCCTGCCGATACGATTAAACGACACGGTATACCCGCATTACCGATCGCAGGGGTCGGCTTGCCGGAATACCACCTGTCATTTACGCCTGCTGACTCGTCCGAGGCGGACGAACGTTCCTTGGGTGGGCGTCAGCGCATCTGGAAGCGCGCCGGCAAGGCACTGGCGCGAGGACCCGTGCGCATAGCACGATTGATTCTTCCCCGGGGGTGGCCCTGGCTGATCCGATGCGAACTGGTCCATATTCTATCCGCATTTAGTAAGCTCAAGGACATCGACTGCTTGATTATTGCCGGTGGCGGTCAGCTCTCAGATTTCTGGGGCGGTACGTGGGGCCATCCTTATGCGATGCTGAAGTGGACGGTCCTGGCGCGGATGGCGGAGTAACACCTATCTTCCTCAGCGTCGGCTACGGTTCACTCGGCTCATGGCTGAGCCGCCGGTTCACGTGTATGGCATTATCGCTCGCAGAGTACCGGTCTTATAGGGACACTGGATCTAAGGATCACATGAGACAGGCCGGCTTCCGCCGGGATGATCCCGTGTATCCGGATCTCGCGTACAGTTATCCGGTAGATGATAGCTTGATGCGTCGCGATAGGAGCCTTGATAGCCGAGTCGTCGGTCTTAGCCCGATGTGCTACTGCCATCCCCGCTACTGGCCGCGCAAGGATGGAAGCGTCTACACTTCCTACCTCCGCAAACTCTGCACGATCGTAAAATGGCTCGTGAAAGAGCAATTCCACGTGTCAATCTTCGCGAGTGATAGCCCGGACCGGTTTGCGATCGACGATCTTTGGGAATTACTCTCGATCGAGATGCCACCCGAAGATCTCTCTTCCATCGAGCGTCACGATGTTCGTGATGTGGGTAGTTTTCTCGAGCGAATTTCTCGAGTTGACCTGATGGTCGCGAGCAGGCTGCACAGTGTCCTCCTATCACAGTTGATTGGTACGCCAGCGATTGCCCTCTCGTACGATCGAAGGGTCCACGCCCAGATGGAGTCCGTTGGCCAGAGTTCATTCTGCCTTAGCTTGGAAACCCTTCAAGTCTCGCAGTTTCAAGAGCGTTTCATGAAGATGCAAGCCAACCTCGATGCAGCAAGGCGCGAGATTCGCGCACATTTCGCCATCGGCCGTGCCAAACTGGAGGTGCAGTACGATGCCATCGTCCGATCGCGATACCAATCATGAAACCCGGACGTGTACCCGATCCGAGCCGCTGGTCAGTGTCGTCACTCCCGTTCACAACACGGCCGATTACCTCGCGGACTGCATCCGAAGCGTCCTGGCACAAAGCTATCAATCCTGGGAATACATCATTGTTAATAATGTGAGCACAGACGGATCACTGGAAATTGCGGAGTCTTTCGCTGCGGCCGACGCGCGCATCCGCATCGTCAATACCGATCGTCTTCTGCCACAGAACGTCAACTATAACTTTGCCCTCCGGCAGATCTCTCCGAGTAGCCGTTACTGCAAGATGGTCCAGGCGGACGACTGGATCTACCCGGCATGCCTCCAGGAAATGGTCGCTTTGGCGGAGACGGATCCCGAAATCGCTATCGTCGGCGCCTACCGGCGTGCCAGCGATTTCGTCTTCGACCATGGCCTGGACTACTCGGGTCCGGATACCATGGGGACCGTCGTAGCTGGGAGTTACGCGTGCCGACGTTTCCTGCTGGACCGCCTCTACGTCTTCGGATCGCAAACATCCGTACTTTACCGCGCCGATCTCGTCCGAAGTCGGGCCCAATTTTTTCGTGAGGTGGACTCGGGATATTTCCCGGACGCTGAGCTATGCTTCGAAGTGCTGGAGAATGCGAAGTTCGGATTTATTCACCAGATTTTGACGTTTACTCGGTGGGATAACGCATCGATTACGTCGTCGGTTCTCCGCTTTGATAGTCGCCATCGGCTGATGAGCTATGTCGTAACAAAACTCTATGGTCCTTGTTACTTAAATGATTCTGAATATCAAATATGTTTGCGTAAAGCCGAACGGGAATATTACCGGCTACTCGCTTCAGGCGTATCGTTTGGGCGAAGTTCCGGGTTTTGGAAGTATCACGCCAGAGGACTCGAACAGGCAGGTGAGAAAATCCAATGGACTCGCGTCGTACTCTTGCAGTTCCCGCGTCTGCTGAACCTCATCGGAAATCCCAAAGCATCGTTGGCGTCCTTGGGGAGGCGCCTTGTTTCACGCTTCAGGCGGGCAAGCCCGACTAACCGCAGGGATACGAACTACTCTTGACGGAGCGATCGGATTAGTTGTCGAGAGATTCAATCCGTTGTCGCTCGGAACGGGGACGTTACGCTTCGAGCGAGCTCCTTGATCCGACGGCTGGAACGTCTCCAGCAAGCCGGCCCGGGCTCAAGACTGCCTCACGGAACGAGTTCCGCATGTTCATCACCAGGTTACTCCTGAAAGATCGATCCTGGTTCCTGCTTCTGTCGCTCATCTTGGTCGTCCTACTGTCCTCGTCGGTGAAGTGGATACTCGACCATCCGTGCGCTGTTAGCTGGGATGAGGCGTCGTACTTCAACACGGTCCTTGCCGACCAGGCCGCGCTCCGCGTCTCCGGCCTGCGAGGACTTCGCACACAAATCCTCTATGATGACCGAGGGCGCCCACCCGCTTTTCGCCTTATTGCAATTCCATTTCACGTCGTCTTCGGCTTCAGCCCTGTTAAGATGCGGTTAGTGTCCTTGGGGTTTCATTGCGCGAGCTTGGTTCTCCTCTTCTTGACCACTCGCAAGATTGCCAGCCCCAAATGCGCAGTACTCTCGGTTCTCGTGTTTTGCTTGTCGCCTGACGTGGTTTTTGCGAGTGCGCTCTTTTACACGGAATATCCATTGTTCCTTGCGACCACAGGCGCCTTCTACTTCTTTGTGTCGAGTTTGAAGAGCGGGTCCGAAGCCCGCAGGAATTGGATTGGACTTGGCCTGTCAACCGGGCTTGGATTAATGGCGAAGGCTTCGTTCCTCCTAATCGCAGCTCCGCTGCTCGGTTTCGTGCTCATCGCTCGCCGTATTAGTGGCCTAAGCGGGCCCCCACCGCTCGTTTCCATCAAGGCCGGTTTACTGGCATCGCTGATCGCGGGACCGTGGTGGTTCAAGAATTACGGTCCGGCACTGAACTATGCACGTGTGTCTAGATACGATATGTACATTACTTTGGGCGAACCATCTTTAAGGACTTGGATGTTCTGGCTACTCACGGTCGTGCAAAGCCTGCTCGGGTACGGCGTGACCATCATACTCATTCTGGTCCTTTTGTCCTGGACGTGGTATTGCTTCTCTCCGGGAAGCTCTCGCCTTGACTCCATTCAAAGATCGGTGCTTCTGGCTTGCGGTTCTGCGATGGTTCCTCTCATTCTCGGGCAGCTTCTTGGGACGAACCATCAGCTCCGCTTGTTGTGTCCAATACTCGTACCCATGGCCATTTCATTCGGGTTGCTCGCCAGCGTGTCCGGGTGGGATAGGTTGACAGCTTTGCTGAGCATCACTTGCCTGGCGTTATTATCTCAACTGGCGATGCTTGTATATCCGGTTTTTTACCCCAATACGACTGTCGTTGGGATCGGATATCCCAATGCAAGATTTGCCTGGCGAGCTCTGGCTCGATTCGACCAGTGGGACTGGAGACCGCTTCGAGAGGTCAGCCGATCCTACGGTTTCGAAGAGCCGACGATATCTCTCATCGGCAGCGGACGCAACCTGAACGCGCTCCAGATCGTCTATCCGTGGGCGGTGGAGGGGAACATGAAGACTTCGGCAAGGCACCTCTGGCAGAACAATAAAGGCCCGATCGATTGGACCCGGGTCATGAAGGTGGCTGCTGAAAGTGATATTGTGTTAACCGCTCCCCACTGGTTGGGGGAGCTGCCGGACAGGCCGCACCCTGATAACCTGCACAACTTCGAGTTTGATCAGAGAATGGCCCGAGATCCTCGCTTTCGAGGGCCGATCCATCTGAGGATGGGGCGATTCGAACCCGTAGAGGTTAACGTCTTTGTAAGACTTCGAAGATCTTAAACAGCCTCGCCTGAATTGTGGAGGGAACCTAGGCGGCTAAATAGGTCCTCACGATCGGGAAAGTAGCCAAGGCTGGTATAATTTAAAAGGTCCGACCTCTCTGAATTGACAACTCGAGCCTGGAGCCATGAACCCGAGCGTTTCCCTAAACCCGGCCCGGCGCACCGAGTTGCTCGACTTCCATCGCAAGAATCCTGACTCCGAAATCCACTTCCGGGCCCACATCCTCTTGTTGTTGGCAGACGGCCACCCCTGGCAAGTCGTCGGTTCATTCCTGTCCTGCTCCATAGACCGCTGGCTCGAGCGGTTCCAGGAGGAAGGCCTCGACGGCCTGTGCGGCCGCAAGCGCGGCCACGCCTTTCGGTTCAGCCGCGCCTGGGCCCGCATCGCTATTCACCATGGGCATGCGATTGAGCCCGCATCATTTTGGCTCGCTCCGCAGTCGATGGACTTGCACCTTGGTCGTTTTGGCCTTGTCCCGACGCTTCGACCTCCATGTCAGCCGCGAGACGGTCCGCCAGCGGCTCCATCGCGGCGACCTGGGCTACCGCCGTCCGCGCCCGGTCGTGGGACCCCTTGACGCGCAGCGGGAGGCCAAACTGGCCGCCTTGAGGAAGCTCCTGGCGGATTTGCCGGCGGGAGAGACGGCTCTCTGGCAGGATGGAAGTGGACGTCAATACCAACCCCGAGATCGGCCGGATGTCGATGCGCCGCGGCCAGCAAGCGGAGATCCCCACGCCGGGGACCAACGGGAAGCGGTAAGCGGCCGGCTCGATCCATTGGCGGACCGGGCAGGTCTTCGCCACCTACGGAGCCGAGCGGGACGCGAGGCTGCTCGTGGAGCACCTGGACGAGTCGAAGCATCGGCTGCGGAGGTAACCCCTTCCGATTCAGGGTAATTTTTAGAGATATAGATTATATGTTTTTTAACAATCTCAAGCATTCTCGAGGTCCCAGTCCAAGGGTGGTTGTTGTGAGGCGCCCATCTCGTGGAGAGATTGTTTTCTCGGTTTTTCTTATCGGTTCGATTCTGAGAATCGGATTTTTCTGGATGGACTCGTCCTTTTGGGGCGATGAAGCCGCCGTAGCGCTGAATCTCAAAGAACGATCATTTTCTGAACTCGGAAAGCCGTTAGATTACGGCCAGCACGCTCCGCTCCTCTATTTGCTGGTAGAAAAGGGGTTGAATGAGCTTGCGGGATCTAGCGAGCATGTTTTGAGGTCACCGTCTCTCGTGGCCTCCCTTCTCTCCATTCTCTTGTACTTCTGCTGGCTGCGAAGAACGACGCGGGGGGATGTGCTCCCGGTCGCCTTCTTGCTCTTCGCTCTCAATCCGCGCCTCATTCTATATTCTGCCCAACTAAAACCGTATGCAATCGACGTTGTGGGTTGCCTGGTGGTTTGCCTCTGCGCATTTCAAGTTCATCGCTACAACTACCAATCGAGCTGGCTCGCGCTTTTTGCCCTTGTTGGCTGTGTCCTTGTCTGGCTCTCATTTCCCGTTGTCTTCGTGCTGGCCGGAGTAGGCCTCACATTGATCGTCAACCGGTGGTTTCATGGCTACCGACGTCATTGCTCTCGAGTCATTCTCCTTGCGCTTCTCTGGTTGATTAGCTTTTTGTTCAACCAGTATTTGATTACTCACCATTCTCTAGCTAGTGAACCGCTGCGAAATTTCTGGGAGGGCTCGAATGCATTTCCACCTCTAGCCCCGACATCTCTGCGGGAGGTTCGAAAACTTTTCCGGATTTTCCTCCGTCCCTTCGCAGATCCCTTGTGGGGATCTGGTGGGGTTCTGATCGGCCTGCCCGCAGTTTTTTGGTTGGTTGGTCTCCTTAAGCTTATGAGAAGTGACCCCATCACTGCTGGCATTTGCCTCTTGCCTGTAGTCCTGACCTTCTTAGCCTCAGGGTTCAAGCTGTATCCATTTGAAGGACGTTTGCTTCTTTTTTTGGTCCCCTTATTCCTTCTTCCTGTGGCTTGGGGGATCGTGTCCCTAGCCTCGGGTTTCCAGGATCGAATGTCTCTCGGGATCGTGCTCGCCTTTATATTAACGGGCTATATGTTCTTAGGCGGCAGTATTATTGAGCACGAGTTTAATCGTGCCGGTGCGCGGAGAGTCGTGGAGCAACTATCGAAGCGCTACCAGAGTGACGACGTCATTTACGTCCTTCGCACGGGGGGATACCGCACGGTATTCTGGTATCTAAGTAAATCCGGTCTCGGTGACGCAGATGTCAGCGTCGGATCACGTCTAGCGACAGGAGGAACGACAGCAGAACGCGATCTGGATAATCTTGTGGCAGTTAGACGCCTATGGTTCGTGGCGGCAGAGGCCGACACACCTGGGGACGTCAACTGGGATAAGCTTGGTATGGAGGCATGTGTAAGAAAACTTGATGAGCGTGGCACGCGACTCTATGAATTTCACGATGGGATCAGCCACACGTTTCTTTACGATCTGAAAGGCGGCAGCGAAAAATAGTGGTTGAGAATCTGTCGGTGGTACGCCCGTCCCCAGAGTCCGGGCGTGGGTCCGACCAGCATGGGAATTGCCGGATCGGGAATGAGGCGCATGTCATCTTCTCGGTTGTCTGGCCCAAACTCGACCGAGAAGCTGTACGCGTCGTGATTGGGCTAGCGGCGTGGTTGAGCTTGTCGGATCAGGAGACGCAAGCCCTGCCGTAGCCCGTCTGCTCATTTCTGCCGTTCCTCCCACCTCTGAACGGACGGATTCCACCGCCTGTCCGCCCCAAAGGGTAGGACGTACTGGGTGGGTCGTTCGCCTGTCGCGACCTCGAGCGGGTCGAGAAGGCGGTTCATGATGGCAATGTCGGAGGACTCGTCTCCTTCTTCGGTCGGAGCAATCGGCGGTCCCCACTCGAGCAAGACCCGTCTGTCGCCGTCAAGCCGCATTACACAACTGACAATCGTCGCTTGCGTCAGGCGGGCGAGACGCGCCGCCCCTGTAGAAAAGGTCCGCGATCGATATCCCGCGAATGCACGAGCGAACGTCCCGGGCTTGCCACCTTCGCATGGGGCGTCGATTGCAAGAACGGCCACGCGGCCAGGTTGGTGAAGTCCTTCGGCCAGCATCCTCATGGCGGACTTACCGGCACCTACGACTATCCACACTCGGTTCACCGGCCGGACATACTCCCACGAACCGATAATGGTCCCGAATTGGATTCGCATCCGCCGGTTGTAAAGCGTGCTGGGCGTAGGGATTAGGCCGATGACGCCTGGCAGGAACGCGGGTAGTGTGCGTTCGAGTAACAAGCACCAGAAACCTTCACGAGCGAAGTGTCCGGTGGCGACAATCCAAGGCTCGCCTGACTCCATCAGCGCTCGAATCGGCCCAGCATTGTGCTCGGTAACCTTCCACTCATCCGGTTTCACCCGCCCATGACAGATACGCGGGAGAACAACATGATCGACAAACGGCCGGCTTAGCCATTCACGAGCGAGTCGGAACGCCTGCCTCCTTTCGACTCCAAACGCATTCCTGAAGTTCCAGTATGTATGCTTACCGGTGAGGAGAGAGGGCTAGTAATAGTCCGATGAACTTAGCGACCGATCTTGCCCACGGCTCCGGCAAGCACAGCGCGGCAACTCGTAGAACCAATCCCATGGCGAGGTATTGGTAGACCTCTTCCGTTGCTCGGCAAAAGATCCAAAACCATCTATTGAACTTGTCCATTTGAAACAGCATCCACGGAAAAGTAAGAGCGTCCTATCATCTGTCTCCGCATCAAGCCGGCTGTGGGTACTTGAGTCTTGGATGATTGCATCCTGCGATTTACGCACGGCCGGGAAGGTATTCCAGGTATCACTCGATTGGTGCCCACGTCCAGCGATATCTTACGCAGACACCTGGGATTCAGGGCCTTTTTTGAGATGTTTTACTGGTGTCAGATACTGAATACGGCGGGGCTTGATGGCGTCCCATTTCGTTCATGTCACGGTACCAGTCTGCCGGGTCGAAAGGCGGCAAGGAGTAAATCTGACAGTCGACGGCGGCGTGCCGCTCGAGATAACTCCGCGATAGACGATATCTCCCAGGGGAGTCAATTCAAGTCAAATGTGTTACTTTAACACATGTATGTTTTGTTTACGGCTCGTGAGGCCGGGGGCGACGTCATGAGTGAGAGGCCAAACCGGATGCCGCAACTGGATGGACTGCGTGCTATCGCGGTTCTTGCTGTGATCGCCCAACACACCACTCGATTCTCCGCTTCCACGGGTTTCTCGCTCGGCACCGCGGGCGTATGGCTGTTCTATGTGCTTTCCGGGTTCCTGATTACGGGTATCCTGCTCCGTTGTCGTGAGAAGGTCAAGACGCAACGGTTTGGACGACTCAAAGCATGGCGGGCCTTCTGGATGCGCCGCGCGCTCCGCATATTCCCGCTCTATTATGTCGCGCTGGCGCTTGCTGTTGTTCTGGCTATCGGTCCCGCGAGAGAGGCGTGGCCGTGGTACGCGACCTACCTGCAAAACGTGCGTATCGCCATGCAGGGCAGGTGGCCGATCGCGCTCGGGCATTTCTGGTCATTGGCAGTGGAGGAGCAGTTCTACGCGATCTGGCCTGTGGCATGCCTCCTTCTCCCCCGGTATCACATTCTGCGACTGGCAGTAATGGGTGTGGTGGCGGCACCGCTTTGGCGATTCGCAGTCATCCGTGTGACGTCGAGCATGGCCTCGTCCGTGGTTTTGCTGCCTGCTTGCCTGGATGGCTTGGGTCTGGGCGCGATACTGGCGATCACGCGACGGACTCCGCCGCTCTCGGTACTCAAATGCGGTATCTTGCTGGAGATGATTGCGGTCGCGCTCAAGTTTCTCGGGATGGGGTGGTCGCTCAATTTTACACTAGAACGATTCGCGTTCTCGCTCATCGCGTGGTGGACTGTCGCCCGCGCTGCAAGCGGATTCAGCGGACGGTGCGGTCAGCTACTATCGTCTGCCCCTCTCGCGTATTTGGGCAGGATCAGCTACGGGATTTATGTGATCCACGCCGTGCTTCCAATCGCCATCGAGAAAACTGGCCATCACCTGGGCACCTCTTTCGGGTTTCCGACTGAGCCCGGTCTGGGGCAGTTTTTTTGCGTTACGGTAGCGTCGATTGCCCTTGCATCTCTGTCGTGGTACGTGTTGGAGCGCCCCGCGAACCGCCTGAAGCGGTTTTTCCCATACGTCGTGAGCGAACGGGAATCCGTAGGATCAAAACTAAGTCTCGCGCCGAGTTCTCAGCGGCTTGAACTGGGAGTTCGATTGCCGGAAACGACCTAGCGCCGAGCCTTGCTTTCAAGGGCCCGACCCGGCTGCTATGCCCATTGCTTCCGATGCACTCATCGAGGCATTCGTAATGGCGCTTGGAGGACGAACCGGTCGATCGCAAGACGTCGTCATGGGACGATCCGAATCGTCGCCCCAGCCGCGCGGACGAGAGTCGGCCGTGTCACCGAGAACTGCTGGCCAAGAAGATTCATCGCGGTTCTGCTCCGCGGGGGCATCGAGGACGAAACTCAGACTGTCGCCGAGTGGCTATTCAGCCTGGCCGTACGAGAGAGTCGAGGCTTGTGAGGGGTACAGTAGGTGTGACACGGTGTTTTACCATAGCCTTCATACGGAACATGCCTGACGCATGAAGATTTTATTTGTCACGGGCCATAAATACCTTCCCCAAGTGTATGCCGGACTTCAAACATCCACGGATGAGCTTTGCAAGGGGCTTTTGGGGAGGGGCCATCGGGTCTGCGTGCTTGCCGGATTGATGCCCGGAGGATGGTTGGGATGGACGTCCCGCTTGAAGGCGCGTCTGCGTTCTCATTTCACTCGACATAGCGTAGCCAGGGATACCGGCCTGGGATATCCCGTCTGGCGTAGCTGGTTTCCGTGGGACAACGTCGCCTATGTCGCCCGGAAGGAAAAACCCGACCTGATCGTAGTGATGGCGGTCGAACCGGTGCGAATGGCGTTGGCGGCAAAGTTAACTGGGATTCCTATATTGATTCAGTTGATGGATGTGGAATTTGAGAAACATGGCGGAGCCTTTGAGGACTTAGGTAAGATTGCCTGCATCGCGAACTCTGGTTTTACGGCTAACAAGTATCGTGAAGCCTATGGCATCGATTCGGGTGTTATCTACCCATTTATCTCCCCTGAAAAATACGAGACTCAAACCTCAAGGGAGAACGTCACATTTATCAATCCTGTTACTGAAAAGGGGCGGGATGTTGCCATCGAAATTGCACGCTTATGCCCCGAAATCCCCTTTTCATTCGTCGAGGGCTGGCCCCTTTCCACGAAGAAGCGTTACACGCTGATGCACGATCTGTCGGCGCTCTCGAACGTTTCGTTGTCGGCATCGCAAGAGGATATGCGCAAAGTCTATGGAAAATGCAAAATCCTTCTCGCTCCCAGTCTCTGGGAGGAAGCGTATGGACGCGTCGCCACGGAAGCCCAGTTCAGCGGCATTCCGGTTGTCGCTTCAAACCGCGGGGGAT
Organism: uncultured Planctomycetota bacterium; assembly: GCA_963743925.1. GTDB lineage: Bacteria > Planctomycetota > Planctomycetia > Isosphaerales > Isosphaeraceae > CAVZRC01. The sequence goes on from CAVURY010000003.1 coordinate 75,213, forward strand.
TGCCCGAAGCGGTTGGCCCGGGAGGTATCCTGATCGATCCCGATGGCCCGATCGAAGAATGGGTGACTGCGATCCGAGAACTATGGAACAATGACGAGTTATACAGGGAAATGTCGGGAGCCGCCATTGCATACTCTCATCGACATGAAATGAGCTATAAGTTTCTTCTTGATTCGATGGAACAGACGTTTGTGACGGCCTGTAATCAGGGGACCATCGCCAATATTCAAACATGGCGGAGCCAATTCAGGCGAGTTGCGAATTGAAACGGCGACCCTGGCGACGCGGGATCCGTTCGGCATCGTCATAGCTCTCATGAATTCGAAACCCCGACGTGATCGGCACTGCGTATGCGCTCTTGCGACGAGCTGTCAAGCGTTGGGAATTCTAGGGCCGTTGGCTTGCCCTGATTAAGGAAACCGCGACGGAGGCGCCTCCCATCAGACTCAGAAGCGGAATCATCCAAAGGACATAGGGGGGCAGAGTGACCGCTGCGGCGGGATAGAGGAGTAGGCCGACAGCCAGGCTGATGCCCAAGATAAACAGCCTGTGCCCAGGCCAGAATCCTGTGCAGGCCAATGCTGACAGCATACCCACCGCCACCATCAAGACTGGCACGAACGCGTCCTCGGCACGGGTCGGCTGATGACAGCGGTCGGAATGGCCGGCCAGACGTTCTTGCATAATTTCGCTCGCTAGCGTATGTGCTGCTCTACCAAGCGGGCCATTGCCTATCTCGACGCAGTTCATGGCCTTCTCGATTTCCGCTTCGCTGAGCGCCCGGGAGTAGATGCGGACGTCGTCAATCAGGCCGGAAAATCCAGACCCCGCAAAATCCGGCCGTCTACCCAAGCAGACGGGATGTCCGGATGTTTTTTGGACATGGGCCACTGGGCCCGACAGGAAACCGTCGTCGGGATGGCCGTTCAGATACACATGCAGCGTCCGCGCATCGGCATCGTAGACTCCCGCCACGTGATACCAAGTATCCAGGACCAACTCGGTCGCGCCATAGCGAATCATGTCATTCCCACACGGGTCGCTGAGCTTGAATCCAATCGTGCGCGGCCCCTTATCGACGGTCGTGTCCAGTTGGTAACCCGGCTTGGTAGAAATGATCGCTGCGTCATCGACGGGGAACGAAGTCGAGTTGATCCAGGTGCAGATGGTCATGCTCCCCATGAGACGGAGTTGGACGGGATGGCCAAAGTTCACGTAGGCGTTTTCGCCGTCCACGCGGACAGCCATGCCATGGATTCCCTCGGCCGGCACCGTCCTGCCGATGAGCGCACCATCCAACCCGTTTCCCGAGGAGTCGAAAAAGACACCGGTTACCATCTCATCGAAAGTCCAATGAGCTTCCACGGATCCGGGCAAAGTGGCTCCTCGACAATTCACGGACAGATCTTCCCAATCCGAACGCGCTCTGAATCCGAGGATCGTTAGTGCCGCGAGCATCGATAGCCAAGCGGTCCACACATTCACCCGGATCGCAGGCACGTGGATCTGTGATCGCCGAGCGATGAGCAACCCGGTCATCGTTCCGGCGACGTTCATCGCCAGATCGAAGGGGGATGGAAACCGATGCACCATGAATATCTGGCAGGTCTCCGCGAAGAGAGAGAGAAACGTCGCAATCATCAGGGCGCGCCAGAACCCTAGACTTGCCAGAACCACGCCGACAGGAAAGTAGAGTATCACGTTCTCCACCAGGTCTCGGAGGTTCCAGCCCAAGCGGAGGGTCGCGAAGTCAAATCGCCGCAGCTCTACAGGGACCGCGGTGGCGGCAAGGATAAGCACGATAATGGGCACCAACAATCTCACACGGTCGCTATCTTGATTCGGGTGGGAACTGTTATGCGGTAAGGTCATTGGGTTACACATCGTGTAATGCGGAAGTTCGAATCGAAGTACGCTCGCACTCGGTCGCTAGTTCGGCCATCTCACTTCGAGCCGAATCCGTCAGACTACGTGACATCATTCCAGGATGAAGAACCCGAGTTCAAGCGAAATCTGCTGGAAGGGAATTGCTAAGTCCTGACCATTCTCGGGACTGGGTGGATACATAAGGTCGGGCTGCCTTGCTCGACGGGAGTGACTCGTGATCCTCGACCAAGATGGAGGGCCGATCATGCATGATGGTTGGTCGGCTCATTACGACAACCTTGCTCCATTCATTTCGTCGGACCATGGTACGAGAGGACCTGGGCTCGCGAAGCGATCCGACGAGCTCGTGCCCCGAGCTAAGTGGGAGCCTAGAAATTGCACGTAACAATCGTAATTTGCACATATAACAGATGCCATTTATTGGACAAGACCCTCTTTCGGTTAAGGGATCTTGACCGTTCGGGTTGCGCGGATTTGGAAATCATTGTTGTCAACAACAATTGCAGTGATGACACGGACTCGGTGATCCAGCAGCACGCCGAGAACCTCCCGGTGCGCAGGCTCTGGGAGCCACGGCAGGGCAAGTCCCACGCGGCGAATCTCGCCGTCACGGAAGCACGGGGCGATCTCCTCTTGTGGACCGACGACGACGTCCTGGTCGAGCGCGGCTGGTTGAGGGCTTACGTCGAAGCCGCGCAGGCGCACCCTCAGGCAAGCTTCTTCGGAGGACCGGTTGAACCCTGGTTTGAAACGGATCCTCCGGCGTGGATCAAGCGTCACACCGCGTTGATTGCCGACTGTTTCGCGGTGCGTCAGGAGTTCGCAGAGCCTTTCACGCCGGTCGCCGTAGACTCGGTCCCCTTCGGCGCGAACATGGCAACCCGGCTTCACTGTTTTGACTCGTGCGCCTTCGACGTTCGGCTCGGACCCCAGGGAGATACCGATATCCGGGCCGAGGATACGACGCTTCTCCGGACCATTCTCGCCAAGGGCTTGAAGGGGGTCTGGGTCAAGGAAGCGAGAGTTCGCCATTTTATTCCGAAGGAACGGCTCACGGAACGCTATATCTGGAACTTCTATTGCGGCCGGGGCAGGCAGTGGCCGCGAATCGGGAAGCTCGCATCCAGATATTGCATCTGCGGGATGCCGGTGTGGGCCATACGCGAGTACCTGGAAAATCTCTTTGTCAGCCGACTGCTGTCACCGACGAAGAACGAACGCTGGCTCCGAGCCCTGACGCATGCTGCCTCTTGTCGGGGGGTTCTCAAAGAGCTCTGGCTGCAGCGCATCTCATCGCAAGATCAATCATGAGTGTCTTGAACGACGGATCGCTCTGTTCGCCGGGTCGGCCCCCGGGATTCTTTACATCGGGCGATCGGCGGTGCCCTTGTCATCGAGCTTCTCACGGACGCTTCGGGTTGGTATGGGCGCACCCGACATGCGAACCTGCCGCGTCCGGTTGGTGTGGAATCGACCCGCGGGCCAGTCGAGATCGGTGCGACGTGTTCTATGCTTCTGTGATGGAAATTCCAGTGGTCGAGGGCAACTCCCCACCTGTTGATCCGGGGTTGTTTTTTTGCGACACCCTCTAGGATGCCTGCTCGCCTTCCTGCATAATCTCGCTTACGACTTCGGAGCGAATCCGACCCTCTCTGAACACGACTTTGTCGATCCGAGCGGATCCAGAGGCAATCGCTTCGAAGCGAGTATGGATTGTGACGAGAAGGGTTGTTTCGGTCCACTCAGTGACAACCCATCAAGGACGGAATCTAGACGACTCGAAGGGCGCCAGTAGCCATCGATCGCCCATCCCCTCCTGGAGACGACCTTTGCCATCCCCGACAAAACCCGACGGAATGGAGCGACCATGATCGATCGAGGTGCTCAGGCGACGGTATCGGCTTGCGTTCCCGGGAGTGCTGGCAAGGCGATCCCCGCGGACCTCCAAACCCGACGACTTGTCAATGAGATGGTCTCCCGGGCGGATGTCTCTCCTTTCATCACGGTCGTGGTCCCGGTACGGAACGAGGCACGGTTCATCGCGCGGACGATCCAGCAACTGGTGGCGCAGGATTACCCGGTCGGCTGCTTTGAAATCCTGGTCGTGGACGGTGGCTCGACTGACGAGACCCGTGCGATCGCCGGATCGCTGGCCCTGGTTCATCCCGGCGTGAAGGTCCTCGACAATCCCCGGCAGCTTTCGAGCGCGGCGCGGAATATCGGAATCCGTCAAGCTCGAGGGGAACTGATCGTCGTCGTGGATGGCCATTGCGAACTCGAGGGGCCGAATTACCTCGATAACCTGGCTGATGCGTTCGCGAGGAGCGGCGCCGATTGCCTGGGCCGGCCTCAACCGCTGGACGTGACAGAGGCCTCGACACTACAGAGGGCCATCGCCGCGGCCCGATCCTCCTGGCTGGGGCATCACCCCGACTCGTTCATCTACGAGGCGACGGAGCGGTTCGTCCCGGCCAAGAGCGTTGCCGTGGCCTATCGGCGGGCGGTCTTCGACAGGGTCGGCGAGTTCGATGAGGGCTTTGACGCATGCGAGGACGTTGAGCTCAATCATCGGATCGATCGCGCCGGCCTGCGATGCTTCTTCACGCCCAAGGTCGGGGTCCGCTATTTCCCGCGATCGAGCCTGGGTCGTCTCTTTCATCAGATGGCCCGCTACGGCCGAGGCCGGGTCCGATTGCTGCGGAAGCACCCGGAAACTTTTTCGCCGGGGGGGTTCATCCCGGCAGCCTGGGTGGCCGGGCTATTGACTGGCCCCCTTGCGGGATTGGCCTGGTCCCCGTTATGGTGGGCTTATGGCGGCACGGTGGCCGTTTACCTCGCGGTGGTCCTGGCGACCTCGGCCACGATCGCGCTGCGATATCGCAAGCCGCGATTCCTCGGCTGGCTCCCGCTCGTGTTCCTGACCATCCATGCGGGGTCGGGGTGGGGAGTCCTCGGCGAACTCTTGACCGGGCGAAATGTCGGGACCTGGAATCAGCCGATCGCCCGTGGGGTAAGTTGAACCGGCATGCACATCGCTATCATCGACGAGGAATTGCCCTATCCGCTCAATTCCGGCAAGCGGATCCGGACCTTCCAGCTCGTCAGCCGGCTGGCCCGTCGGCACCGGATCTCCTACATTTGCCACCGCAACGCGGATCGCTCGGAAGCGATTCAGGCCGAGAGAGTCTTCCGCGATCTGGGGATCGAGACGGTCGTCGTCAGCAGGACGGCCCCCCGGAAATCGGGGCCGACTTTCTATGCTCGGCTGGCCGCGAACCTCCTCTCGCCGCTGCCTTATTCGGTCACCTCGCATCGAAGCAGTGCCCTGAGAAAGGCGATCCATGGATATGCGACGAAGAACCGGGTTGATCTCTGGCAGGCGGAATGGACCCCATACGTCGAGTCCCTGAATGTCCTGGGCGACGTACGACGCGTAATCATGGCCCACAATGTCGAATCGCAGATCTGGCGGCGCTACTACGAGAATGAGCCCCATCCACTCCGGCGATGGTACATCGGCCACCAGTGGCGGAAATACGAGGCGTTCGAGCGGCGTGCCTTCCAGCGTGTGGATCGGGTCGTCGCCGTGAGCCCGGAAGATGCCGCCTTGATCCGCGAGCATTTCCGGGCCCCTCACGTCCAGGTCGTCGAAAACGGGGTGGACACGGATTATTTCCGGCCCGGTCCTTCGCAACGAATCCCCGGCCGGATCTTGTTCCTGGGAAGCCTGGACTGGCGGCCGAACCTGGATGCGGTCGAGCAACTCCTGGACCTTGTCTTCCCGGCGATACGGGCACGGGAGCCGTCGGCCAGTCTCTGCCTGGTGGGACGCAACCCTCCCGAATGGTTACGACGGCGGGTGGCCGCGACGGAGGGCGTAGAGCTGTACGCGGATGTGCCCGACGTCCGCCCGTTCCTGGCCACCAGCGCGGTCATGGTCGTCCCGCTCCGGATCGGTGGTGGCTCACGGCTCAAGATACTGGAGGCATTCGCGGCCGGTTTGCCCGTCGTCTCGACCGAAGTCGGCGCGGAAGGGCTGGATGTGAGAGATGGATGCCACCTGACTGTCGTGGAAACGGTGGAAGCTTTGACGCCCGCGTTGATCGAGAACCTGCGAGATCCCGGGCCGGCTGCATCGCTCGTCGGCCCCGCGCGTCGCCTGGTCGAGGAGCAATACGACTGGGAGATCCTGGCCGACCGACTCGAGAACAACTGGGCCGAGGTCGCCGGATACGCGGCGGATTCTCTCGCGACCCACGACGAGAATATGGCTGAGCAACCCCGCGCATGACGACCGTTATCCACCTCACATCATCGACGTTCTTCGGCGGTCCCGAGCGGCAGATGCTCGGCCTGGCCCGGAGCCTGGCCGGTCCGGTCCGGACGATCTTCATTTCCTTCGCCGAGGGAGGGTCGTGCCAATCCTTCCTGGAGAACGCGCGGGCCGAGGGCTTCGAGTCTCTCGGCCTCCGGAACGATACGCCCGATTTTCGGGCGGCGATCCACGAGGTGGTCGATCATTTGCATAATCAGCGGGCCGACATTCTATGCGTCCATGGTTACAAGGCGGGGCTGCTGGGAAGGCTGGCGGCACGCCGGGCGAAGGCGCCGATCATCGCGGTTTCGCGAGGCTGGACGTACGAATCACCCAAAGTCCGACTCTACGAGTTCCTGGACCGGATCAACCTGAGGTGGATGGACCGAGTGGTGTGCGTCTCGGAGGGACAGGCGGTCAAGGTCCGGCGTGCCGGCGTCCCCGGGCGGAGGATCGTCGTGATCCCCAACGCGATCCGCGCGGATCGTTTCGATTCGCCCGATCCGGCCGCCCGCGCCGAGCTCGAACGGTTGTTCGTCGGGCCTGTCCGACAGATCGTGGGGGCTGTGGGACGGCTGAGCCCGGAAAAGGGGTTTTCCGTCCTGGTCGATGCCGCCGCGCTGGTCGCTCGATCGGCTCCGGATGCGGGTTTCGTCGTCTTCGGGGAGGGGGTCCTCCGGCCATCCCTCGCCGAGCAGATCGCCGCAAAGGGTCTCTCGGGCCGATTCGTACTCGCCGGGTTCCGCCCCGACCTCGATCGGTTCCTGCCGCACCTTGACCTTCTGGTGCAGTCGTCGTACACCGAAGGGATGCCGAACGTGATCCTCGAAGCCTGCGCCGCCGGAGTACCGGTTGTGGCCACGGCCGTCGGGGGAACCCCGGAGATCATCGAAGACGGCGTCAGTGGGCACCTCGTCCCAGCCGGCGAACCGGGGACTCTGGCGCGACCGATCGTGAAGGCACTCGATGATGAGGCCGGTCGCCGGAAAATGGGGGGACTGGGCCGTGGGATCGTGCGGCAGCGGTTTACCTTCGAGGCCCAGGCCGGCCGGTACCGCGACTTGTTCAGAGCGGTGATGGGGCATGGGCCAGAGTCACGGGGCAATGATTCCATCGTTGAAACGATGTGTTCTCACGCCGGAAATTAGCGAGGGCGACGAAGCACGATGGCCGCAGTGTTTGAATCTATTAATCAGAATCTGATCGGCGAGACGGCCGAGCGTCCCCCCCATTCCGGGCCGGCCGTCGAGGCCGATGGGTCGCGTCCGGTTCGAGTCTGCTTCTTGATCGACGAGCTGGCCATCGGAGGTACCGAGACTCAGCTCCTGGCGTTAATTCGGAACCTGGACCGCAGGCGGGTCCGCCCCTACCTGGTGCTCCTCGACGGCGAGAACCCCGCAAGCCGCGCTCGAGCCGGCCGATTGCCCCGTCTTGCGCTTGGGTTTGCGACGGCTACGCAGCTTTCGCGGTCTCCGGGCGGCCTGGCGATTGGCCCGGTTCCTGCGGCGCGAGCAGATCGAGGTGGTTCAGCCCTATTATCAGGACAGCACCGCCTTCGGGGTCCTGGTGGGTCGCTTGGCCGGTGTCAAATGCATCGTACGGACCCGGAACAACATCAACCACTGGATGACCTCGACTGATCGCTCGATCGGCCGAATACTCAATCGGCTCGTGACTTTGACCTTGTGCAACAGCGAAGCGGCGCGACTGGCAGTCATGGGCGACGAACGCCCTCATCCGGACACAGTGGTCGTGATCGAGAACGGGGTCGATCTCGAGCGGTTCGAGCACATCCCGCCAGTGGATGCGGTGCGGCCCCCCGATGGTCTCTGCCGGATCGGAACTGTGGCCAACCTCCGGCCGGTCAAGGGAGTCGATGTTTTCGTGCGTGCAGCAGCCCTGGTGGCTCGGTCTCACCCGCAGGTTAGCTTCCACGTCGCCGGTGAGGGACCGGAGCGGCCTGAACTGGAACAACTCATCGGTGAACTGGACTTGATCGGCCGATTCATCCTCCACGGGAAGGTTGTCGATATCCCCGGGTTCCTGGCCGAACTCGACATCGCCGTGCTCAGCTCGGCGCTGAGGGAATGCCCAACTCCGTGCTCGAGGCCATGGCCGGCGGGAGGCCGATCGTCGCGACGGCGGTCGGAGGGGTCACCGAGTTGATCGAGAACGGCGTTCATGGTCTCCTCATTCGGCCCGAAGACCCGGCAGACCTCTCCGAAAAGATTATTCGCCTGGTTAACGAGCCGAGGTTCGCGGCGAGCCTCGGACTCTCGGGACGAGACCGGGCTCGCACCGTCTTCAGCCGCGCGGCCATGGTGAGTCGAGTGCAATCGTTTTACGAGGAATTACGTAGAGGCATGGACCGTGTTCCGAGTCCGCGCTTCTCCACAAGAAGAGCAGATCAAGTCGGAGGGTGATTTCATCGCCCTCGTCTTGACCTCCCCGTCCTGGTCAATGGCTCGTTTGCAAGCCGCGACCACGGAGAGAGAGCTGGCTTGCCTGCGGCTCGGGACTGTTCGGCCAGGTCGGTGGCGGTACAGGAATCTACCTTCTCCGCGGCCATTATCGGATGTGTCTCGAGACCCGCGCGAAGGATGTCCATATCGGTTTCGGCACGACCATCTCAAATGCGCACGTTTCGACCGGTCGGGGAATTAATCTGGCAGATCGCTGCAGGGTCGGCGGTGTATCGATCGGAGACCATGTCACGATCGGCAGCAACGTGGATATCTCGAGCGGCCGCCATCGACCCGATTCGGCTCCCTCTTAAGTCCGATCCAGGAGCAAATAGGGACCTCCCTCAAGATGCGCATCGATCGCAATTCCTGGGTCAGAAACAGTTGCGTGGTCATCGCCGATATCGGCGAGAACTGCATCGTCGGCGCGGGCAGCGTGTTGGTCAAACCGATCCCCGCCCGGAGCGTCGCAGTCGGCAACCCGGCTCAAGTGGTCCGGACTCGCGAGTCCGGCACCCTCTCCGAGCCCTTTCTCAACGGCCCTCTCGGGTGAATGGCCAGCCGTGGTTTACTTGCTGATCGGTTACATGTGGTTATTCATCCACCGGCCATTCGAGGTCTGGCCTGTCCTGGGGGCGATTCGCCTCGAGTTGGTCTACGTCATTCTTGTCATCCTCTACTGGATACTCTTCTATCCGAAAAAAACGTGGGTCGGCAACCGAATCAACCTGGCCTTCGGATTCTTCTGGATCGTATTCCTGCTAGCATGGCTGGTCAGCCCCTTTCAGGAGAACGTCCTTTGTACGAAGACCGTCGAGAATTATTTCAAGGCGGTGGTCTTTTACCTGCTCATGATGGGTACAGTGCGAGACGAGAAGCAACTGAAAACCCTGGCCATGGGTTTCCTCGTCGTATTCGCGATCTACATGACGCATTCCCTACGCGAGTTTCAGAATGGCCGGCACGAGTTCCGCATGGGCATCATTCGGATGATCGGGGTTGATGAGAACGCGCAAGATCCCAACACGTTCGCCGCGTCTATCCTCTATAGCTTGGGCTTCACACTAGCGTTCTGGAGTGAAGAGTACCGCCTCAAACTACGCCTTTTCTTGACATATTACACCGGGCTTGCCGTTCTCTGCATCATCCTCACGGGATCGCGTTCCGGATTGATCGGGATCATTTGCTTCCTCTTGCTGTGCTTTCGCCGACTGCTCCGAAAGAAGATCTTGCTATTACTCGTCTTGCTTTCAATCCCGTTGGTGTGGATTTCCATGCCCCAACAGCTCCAGAACCGGTTCTGGACTCTGATCGACCCGAGCGTGGGGCCGGCGAACGCGCAGGAATCCGTGGAGGGTCGGGCCAGGGGTTTCTATGATGGGATCCGCCTCTGGGAGAGTAGTCCCTTGCTGGGCATCGGACCCGGCGCACACGGGTTAGCCACGGGGGAAGGTTTGCAGGCCCACAATCTCTATGGACAAGTGCTCGGGGAAACGGGGACCCTGGGTGCGTTAGCCCTCTTCGGCATCGTGGCCTGTTTTCTTGCGAACGCGCTCGAAATCCGTGGATTGCGGCGGAACGATCCCACCAACCTGGGGGGGTTCCCGGCGAACCTGTCCTCTTCCGTGATGTTCACTCTCGTCTTGCTCCTGATCAAGGGAAATAGCGACCACAACCTTTATCGTTACACCTGGCTCTGGAATGGGGCGTTCCAGGCCATTGCCGTGAGTTGCATGAGGTCGCGGCTAAAGGAGGACCCGTCCTTACCGCGACATTCGCAATCGGTCCTGGTGGAAAAAGACTTGATGCTGTGAACGAACATGATTTCAACGAATTATAAACGTCAGATTCTAAAATCATGTCATAATATCTTGATTCAAATTTTCAATCTAGAATCTCGAACTAGATCGAGAGAGGACTGCAGGCGCGTATTGTGCGCGATGCGCCGGCCTGTGGGAGGGATTAGGACGTACAATCTTTACAACAATCCATTCCTCATGGAGCGGTCCTCTCGCTCCACGTCCTGGGACACTCCGACGACTCATTCCGGTCTTTCCGGGAGGAGATCGCATCCTGGGGGGGCGACCTCGTGGGGGCCCCGATCGGGCGGGACCGGAGTTGCCGGTTATGTGCCACCGTGAGGCGGCAGCTCCGCACCGGGCGGTCTGCCCTGCTCCATTCTCAGGGGTTCACGGCGGCGTTCCACTCCCTGATCGGCGGGGTCGGCGTTTGCGTTCCCCAGATCGTGGCCTCGCATGACGTCTCTAGCCCTGTCTACTTCCCGGGTCCGGTGGGATACGTGAAACTTCAACTGTTCGGCGGTATGCTCAGCCGAGCCGACGCCATTGTCAGCGTCTCTCAGGACGTGTGGCAGAAAACCCTCCAGTATTCGCCGTCCTTGAGAAAATCGGGCTGCGAATTGATCGCGATTCCTCATGGAATCGACTTGAACAGATTCGCGGCGGAGCGAGTCTCGAGCCCGGAAAGCGAAGGTTTGAGAGCCCAACGCGGCCTGGGCGAGGATGTCGTTCTCATGGGTTTCCTGGGACGGTACATGGAACAGCAGGGATTCCTCCCGCTCTTGGACGCACTCGAGAAGAACACCTTTACCCTCGGCTCGTTCCGGGCGGCGTTCTGATCATCGATGACTACGGCCACTGGCGAGGGAGCCGGCAGGCAACCGATGAGCACTTCGCTTCGTTATCGCGGCCGAGGAAGAAGGAATCGCTACCTTGATCAAGAACTTGACGATTTACTTTTTCGGGGGCGTTGCGACGAGGATCGGCAGCCTCATCCTACTGCCAATCTATACGCGGAACCTCAACCCTAGCCAATATGGGACCCTCGAGCTGCTCAACCGGGCCACCGATATCCTTCTCCTCTGCCTCTTCATGAATGGGGTCTATCTTGCCGCAATCTCGTTCTATAATCAGGCCCTCAGTGAAGAGAGTCGGCGACGGGTTGTGGGAAGCGTCCTGGTCTGTGGCTGCTCCTTCATCGGTTTTATCGGATTGGCAGCCTACGCCCTCGCCGGCCCCATTGCCGCTTTGATCGGAGTGGGAAACACGGGATTGGTTCGGCTCGCGTTTCTCGCCGCGCTGGGGGATGCCTCGGTGTCCCTCTGTCTTGCGCTGCACCAGGCCCGTGAAGAAGCGATTTCATACACAACGATCGTCATGATCGGGCTCGTGCTCCGTGTGGGATTGATCGCGGTCTTCGTGTGCCTGCTCGGATGGGGTGTGGCGGGGATCTTGCTTGCGTCGCTGATTGTATCGGCGACGCTCGGCCTGGTGCTGGTTACCCTGGAGGTGAAACGTTCCGGGCTGCATTTTCACCTTCCGACGGCCGTCGGCATGGTGTGGTTCGCCTTGCCTTTTCTACCCGGGGGCATTTGCGGATTCCTTCTGGGAACCGGCGACCAGTTCTTCCTGGCGCAATACGCGAGCACGGCCCAGATCGGACTATATGCATTGGGTTATAAGCTTGCCACGATGGTCAGTCTTTTCACTCTGGGACCTTTCATGAGGATATGGGGGGCGCGAATGCACCAGGTGGCTCGCGAACCGGACGCCCGGCGGTCCTTCGGTAGGGTCTTCACGAGATTCGCCGCCGCGTACCTACTGGTGGGTCTGGGTGTGGCCCTCTTCGGCGCGGAAGTGATTGATATATTGGCTCGTACCGAATACGTGGGGGCTGTCCGGTTTATCCCTCCAATCGTCCTGGCATATTTTTTCATGTCCGGCTCGGATCTGATGGATGCCGCGTTCTATGTGCAACGCCGAACCGATCTGAAACTGTGGATCAGCCTGCTGTCGGCCGCCATCATGCTGACCTTGTATTTGGTCCTCATTCCGCCGTTCGAGGCACTTGGTGCCGCCTATGCGACGCTCGGGGGGTTCATCGCGCGGATGGGTCTCACGTATCTGGTTTCACAACGACTGTTTCCTGTAGACTATGAATGGAAGCGCCTTGCGACAATGTTCCTTGCGGTCTTTGGCTGCGGGTTGTTTGGCCAGTTCGCCGCCGGTCCGCTCTGGTTTACAATGCCGGCCAAGACGATGATCCTGCTCTTATTCCCGGGCATCCTCTGGTTGACAGGATGGGTGACCCCACAGGAAAAGCAGGCTTTGATCGGATTGCTGGAACGGGCCCGCCAAGACCTCTTCAAGCGGATGGTTCCGATCTCCGCGTCGTCCCATAAGACATGATCCACCCCCAATTGTCTCCGAGGTGCAAGATTTCCGAACAACGAGGGCGAAGTTCTCCGGTATAGTCGAGGACTGCCAGGGCCGTTGCCTCGGAGCGTCGGCCTACCGAGATGATTCGATCGAATGCGGATTTGCGCCTCGAAAGCGGTGGAGCAAGAGGGATGGAAAGCCTTCACAGTCCCATCGCCGGCTTTCAAAATGGGATTTCAAGCCATGAAGCCCCCGAACACGGTCCATGTGGGCCGAGAATTCCGGCAATGAATACGGCCGACCTCATCACGATGTCTCGTCTCTTCCTCGGCGGGATGATTCAGCGCCGATGTCTCGAGGGGACATCGAGACCCCTCGAAACCGCGGGCCCGTCCCCCGCCTCCGTCCTGCAGCACATTTCGGGGGAGTACGAGCTGTTCCTTCGGGTACCGCCCCAGCTAGATCAGACCGCGACCCAGGGTCCTATCTCCATCATGCTTCGAGGATATGCCGTCCTCGATGGCGCCGCAGCGACCGCGACGGGTCTCCATGCCCTCCTCTCCTCCCTGCTGGAGCATTATCGAAAGCACCAAGACCTCCCAGTGGAGCGTCTCGAGGGGAGTTTCACGATCGTCCTGCTCGACGGGGCAGCCGGCCGGCTACTGCTTTATCGCAACATCGTGGGCACCGGCTTCACGTACTACGCTCAGACATCCGAAGGCCTGCTTTTCGGTAACAACTTGGCGGATCTCGTCAGGAGTCTGCCCCGGGATCCTGTGCCAAACACGGAAGTCCTCCCTGCGTACTTCCTGTTCCGTTTCGTCCCCGGACGCGAGACACTCTTCAAGGATGTCTTCCGGCTGATGCCCGGAGAGCTCCTTCTCTACGACGGTCGAAGATTGCAGAGCATCCAACGGCAGATGATCGGCGGCCTGAGGGACAGCCGCGGGACCGGCCGGGACGCGGTGGATGCCGTCGAAGAGACGATGGATCGGATCCTCGCGGATTACGCGGTTATCCGTCCCGATGTCGTGAACCTGCTGTCGGGGGGAGTGGACAGTTCTTACATCCAGGCCCATTGGAACATGGTACGCCCCGGGACCGAGATGGCTCCAGCCACCTACACCGTCAGCGTCGACCATCCGGCCACCCGCGCCGACGACGGCTACGCGACCTCCGCGGCGAAGGCCCTCGGCACTCAGCACACATTGGTCCCGATCGACGTCCCGATCGGAACCTGCCTAGTGGAGACGATCGATGGTACTGGTGAGCCTCCAAACCACATGCAGAGTTGTTATTTCCGCTTTCTTGCCCGCAACTTGACGACCCATCGCGTCGGGGCCGCACTTTGCGGCGAGGGGGCCGACAGCCTTTTCGGCGTGGGCCAGACGGTTGCCGTCCAGATGGCGGAATTGTTTCGCCGTGCGATTCCCAGCCGCCAACTGCGGGAATTCGGGGCGATCGTTGCGGAACGGCTTGGTCATCCGCGCTTACCGACATCGCTTCGGCTGGCTGACCGATTGGGCGATGTCGGCGCGTGGGACCATCCCCTGAACTTAGTGGCCGTCTTCACAGACTTGGACGCCGTGATCGCCTGCTTCGGCGAAGATGCGGTGACCGAGGGGTTCGCCCTTCGGAGGGGGCTGCTGGACCGATACGGGGTCAGCGACGACCTCCAGGAGCGAGTGAACTTCGTTGGATTCCTGGGAGAAGCCCTGGACAGCGGCTCATTGTGGTTGACCCTCTTCGAACTCGAAGGGTGCGAGATGTTCTGCCCGTTCCTGGACTCCCGGATGATCCGTCTGGCCGTCTCGATCGACCCCCGGGAACGCTATCCCTTTCGCAAGCCCAAGGAACTCCTGAAGCGGGCATTACGGCGGCATGTCCCTTCGTCCCTGGTCAACAGGAGAAAGCGGGGCTTCGGTCAGCCGATCTTCGAATGGATGGCACCGGGCGGCGAGCTCCGATCCCTGGTAGAGCAAATCGGCCCGTATGACTTCCTCGACCCGCACGTTCTCGCGGCGTCACTCCGGAAGCCGAACTGGTTCCTCTACAGTTTGCTTTGCTACGACCTGTGGCACAAGGTCTTCATCGAACGGGTGGCCCCAGGCTCGGTCGCGAGTGTCCCCGGTTCCCGCGTCTCGAAAGGTCTACTCCCTTGATGTATTCGTCTACGACCTTGAAGGGTCGAGCCAAGGTCGCAATAAACCGATCCGGCATCCTCCGGCTGGCGCAGGCGTTCGTCCCGACTCGACTCGCAATCTTGAGGTATCACTCCATTCAGGACGATCCCGCTCGATTCGAACACTCGATTGGCGCGAGTATCATTCATTCAACCCGCTGCTTCACGCTGCAGTTGGAGCTCCTGGCGCGGCGATACAATCCGGTGACGCTCGATGACGCGCTGCAATTCCTGCGCGGCGAGAGGGGCCTTCCGCAACGGTCGGTCGTGGTCACGTTCGACGACGGCTATCTGGACAACTTCGAGGTTGCGGCTCCCATCATGAACCGGCTGGGGATTCCGGGGACCTTCTATATCACGGTAGCCGCGATCTCCGCGGAGACTCCTCCCTGGTTCTGCCGGTTGCGGCACGCGTTCGGAACGACGCGACGGCCACGATTTCAGATGAAGGGCGATGACCGGGTTTACGACCTGGAAACGCCGCAGGGCCGGAGGGCCGGGTTCCTCTCCGGCAGTGCGGCTTGCGCCACCCGAAGCGGGCCGGCACAGGCCGAGACGATTCGATCCATCGAGGAAGCCCTCGACGTGGAGACGCTCCCGAACGATGGTCTGATGATGAGCTGGGACCACATCCGTGCTCTTTGCCGATCCGGCCACGCTGTGGGATCGCATACGCTCACCCATCCGAACCTGGCTCAAGTCACCGAGTCGGAGGCCGATCTCGAGCTCCGCGAATCCCGACGAATCCTGGAATCCCAGATCGGGCAGGAGGTCGTCCACTTCTCTTATCCCAACCCGATCCTTCAACCGCACTGGACTCCGAGGACGTCCGAGATCGCCCACAGGGCCGGATACAGGACTGCGGTGACGAGCGAGCCCAGGGCCATCTCGGCGCGAGATCAGCCCTTGAGCCTGCGCCGGGTCTCAGTGCCCCACGACCTCGATGAATTCCAGTGGTCGGTGGATTGCAGCCTCCTCGGCCGCCCGGTTTGATCGGCTCGTGTCGGAGACCTGGCTCAAGTCAGGGGTTGCATCAAAGGACTTCGGCCTGATTCTCCCACCTCGGGAGATTCCGACGATCATCGCTCGGGAGGAAGACTGTTGTATACAAACAGGCAGCGAGCCGAACGAGACTGGCCGGCCGTGGTGGTCGCGGGAGCGTCCCAAACCGGCGTTGTGCTTATGAGGGACCTAGCACGGCGGGGTGTTTCCGCGTGCTGCATCGGCCAGGATCCGAAGTCGAACGGGTTTCGTACCGCGTACGGAAAGGGGTTCTTATGTCCAAAACCGGACGTTGAACCTACGGCCTGGACGGCTTTCATGATCGATTTCGCCCGCAAGTTCGGCCGTAAGCCAGTCCTCATGGCAACTTCCGACCAGTTCGTCTCTGCAATCGGCGACCATGCCGAGGAATTGCGTGGCTCCTTCGTCTTCTGCGATTCCGGTGTCACCCTCCAGGCGCTCTTGAGTACTAAGGGAAAGCAGTATGATATTGCCTCGCGGCACGGAATGCCCTTGCCACGAACCCGGTCGGCCCGGTCCATCGATGAGGTCATTGAGTTCGGATCAACAGCTCGCTTTCCCTGCCTGCTGAAGCCGCTTCAAGGTCTACAATGGGAATTTGCCCCCGAGGGCCATCCCCTGAGGGGTCTGAAGGTCGTCGTCGTCGACGACGCGGAAAAGCTGGCTGAAAAATACCGCCTCGCTACGGAGATGGCCCCGGAGGTCGTGCTCCAGGAGGTGATCGAAGGGCCTGATACAGCCAAACTCGTCTACCTGTCATGCTACAGCACCGCCGGCCTTCGAATCGGCGCCTGCATGTTTCGTGAATTGCGAACTTTCCCGATGTATTTCGGCTCAGCCAGCGTCGTCGAGCCGGTGTCGGATCCCGAGGCCGACTCGCTTTGCGATCGGTTCTTGCGGGAATTGGGATACGTCGGATTGTGCGAGATCGAAATGAAGCGAGACAGCCGGGATGGGCGGTTGAAGATTATCGAGGTGAACCCGCGCTATAGCGGTTCTGCTGACGCGGCGCCCTACGCCGGCGTACCCCTCGGGTGGCTTCATTACTTGGACCTGATCGGACAGCCGGTGGTTCCGATCGGTCCCGACAACCGCCATTTCCGCCATATCACTCTCTGCAGGGATATTCCTACAATCCGCAGCTATATGGCCGCGGGCTTGCTCAGTTGGCGCGAGCTGATCAATTCATATCGTCCACCCGTGGCATTCTATGACTTTAATTTACGCGACTGGCGGCTTACTGCTGAGAACGTCGCATCTCTGGGTCGAACCGTCCTGGGACAGATCGTTCGACATTTTATCCCGAAGCGGTCTGCCGTCACATAACTCGACGGCGATGCCAGATGAACCGGCCGAATAAATCCTCAAGGACAAGCTGTGCCATGGCACTTTCAGGACCGACTCGAATGCAGCGCTTGATCAGCTCGATTGTTCGAGTATACGTCAGGTACATGCCTGATTGGCCTGGTAAGACGCGGCTGCTGCGCCCTCTTGCGAATCAGCTGGTGACCGAGGTCAGGCCAGGCGTTTGGATTCATCTCGATCCGTCAGTCCGGATCGAGATGACCTTGCTCCGCGAGCGTTTAGAATTCGATCGCGAGGAAGTCGATTTGATCTGGCAGCTCTTGCAGCCCGGCATGACCGTCGTCGATGTTGGGGCATTCGTGGGCATCATGGCCTTGGTCGCCGCGCGAAGAGTAGGAGCTCAAGGGCGGGTCCTGGCTTTCGAGGCGGGAGCTGCTTCGCTGGTGCGGTTTGCTCGAAACAGGGAGCTGAACCACGCGGAAAACGTGACCATTTGCGCGATGGCGGTAGGCGGGCAACGATCCATGATCCAGTACTATTACTCGCCGGAATCTCCCGATCAGAGCAGCGTCGGCTATCGCCACGAGGGCGACCGCCGATTTCCTATGATGGTGCCCCTCGCGACGCTCGACGATTGCCTGGCCGACCTTGGCAGCGGGAGGGTAGACTTCATCAAGATCGATGTAGAAGGCTCTGAACCTGCGGTGCTGGCAGGAGCAAGAGCGACGCTCGGGGGGGCGCAGGCGCCCCTGCTGGTGATAGAATTGAATCCAGGAGCTTTGAGGTGGGCAGGCAACTCGCCCGAGCAATTGGTTGAGGCGTTGATCGCACTGGGATACGAACCTTGCGTGCTGGAGGTGGCTAAGTCGTGTGCGTACGCGAACGTAGTCGGACTCAAGGAGGGCCATCGCGAACGGTTCCCCGGCTTAAGCAACTACTCGTTGCCGCCGCTGTTGAAGCATGATTGGTATCGCACGCGCGTGCTTGGGCAAGGCTAATCCGAGCGATCGGTCGAGACAGGCTCAAGCCGCTTCGAGGTGCGCACTTGGGCTCGATTCTACGATGCACGGCGTGTCCGTGGGCCGATGAAGTTCAAACTTCGGGGCCGGCCAACACATCGTTCATTTTTTGAGGTCATCTACGGGACCGTTCCCTCGATGGTATTTCGATTGCGAAAATGCCTCTTCTGTCCGGCTGCTTCTCTCTCCTATCGACCAAGTCATGCGTGATGGACAACAATCCCGCTAAATCAATTGATAACATCAGTAA
Organism: uncultured Planctomycetota bacterium; assembly: GCA_963743925.1. GTDB lineage: Bacteria > Planctomycetota > Planctomycetia > Isosphaerales > Isosphaeraceae > CAVZRC01. The sequence continues at coordinate 93,834 of CAVURY010000003.1, forward strand.
TTCGCGCGATTTTTCGAGGATGGCTTGCCGATGAACGTCCGCCAACGATTCATTCGCGGTGTGTTGAATCCCATCGACATATGGAGGGCTGGGGACCAGGATAAGTTGCGTTACCTCAAGGAGTTCGCGCGCACCCAATTCTTGCCGATCCACGATCTTCGAGCGATACAGATGGAGCGGCTGAGTACGCTTCTCGAGCACGCCTACCGCCGCTGCCCGTTCTACAAAGAGGCGTTTGATCGGGCCGGCGTGGTGCCGGATACTCTCAAGACCTTGGAAGACCTTGCCGCATTTCCTATCCTGGAGAAGCGGGATATCCAGGAAAGCCGGGACGCGATGGTCGCCGAGGGCTGGCCCAGGGACGACCTGATCGCCAACTATACGGGAGGTTCGACCGGCGCACCCCTTACCTTTTTCATGAGTCACGAGCGGACATGCTCGCGCTGGGCGGCGACGATCCGGCACAACCGCTGGGCTGGCTGGGAGATCGGAGATCGGGTCGCCTATCTCTGGGGGGCGCTCAGGGACGAGCCACCGAAGACACCCCGTACCCGTCTCCGACAGAAGCTCCTGGAGCCGCAGATTTTCTTGAATACCTCGCACCTTACCGAACAAGCCATGGCGGAATTCCACGATGAGATGCGACGGTTCCGACCGAAGATCGTCCTGGCCTATGCCCGCTCCGCGGCGCTGTTCGCCCGGTTCCTCAAGGCTCAGGGCCTCGCGCCTTACCGGCCGGAATCGATCGTGACATCGGCCGAGGTACTGGAAACCGAGGATCGTGCGGTCATCGAGGAGGTATTTGGCTGCCCGGTCTTCAATCGCTATGGCTGCCGTGAGGTCAGTGTGATCGCCTCCGAATGCTCTGCGCATCAGGGACTTCACGTCATGGCCGAGGGCCTTTACGTCGAAATCGTTCGCGGAGGAAGGCCAGCCAGGATGGGAGAGGATGGGGAAATCTTGGTCACCGATCTGCTGAACCGGGCGATGCCCCTGATCCGCTATCGCATCGGAGATGTGGCCGCCTGGGAAGAGGGCAATTGCCCCTGCGGCCGGGAACTCCCGCGATTGCGGCGACTGATGGGGCGGGCGACTGACTTCCTGGTCGGCCATGACGGCCGCCTGGTCTCCGGTCCCTTCTTGACCCTGGCGGCGGTCGGCAAGAGACCCAGTCTGGGACAGCTGCAAATCCAGCAGGACAGGATTGGCCAGGTCCACTTCCGGATCTTGCGCGGCAGCCGGTTCCAGGATCCCGCCGACCTGGAGTTCCTCAAAGTGACCGCGCGCAATTACTTGGGGGAAACCACCGAGGTGGGCTGGGAGTTCGTGGAAGAGCTACGTTCGGAGCCATCCGGAAAATATCTTTTCTGCCGATCTTCGGTCGCGCCGGCCTTCCTCGGCCCGACTCCTTCGCCCGTCGCCGCAGAATCGTTGCGGATCTGAATTCAGGTCGAGAAATCCGAGGAACATTGGGTTGGTCTTTACTGCAATCAATCGCTACCGGGCGTAGCACCCTCGAAACGGTGGACTTGATGCTTGAATCGATGGCAATGATCTCAAAGGAATCCATGGCTTTTCGAGCACAGGAAGACCGGCTGAGGAGCAGGAGGCTCTCCTTATTGTCCGGGCGAGACCCTGTCAACACCGTCAAAGGGATAGCGAAATTCCTTTGGCAAGGGACACGATGGGGGGCACTTCGAGGTGGCTGGTTTCTGGATCATCTCCGAAATCACCGTCCTTTCGATGAGAAAGAGTGCCCGGCCGATACTCCGATCGATATCATGGTCAGCATCGTGGATCATTTTGAGCCCGGGGACCATCATGGTGATGAGGCGGCGGCGGCTCGGATCGTGTCCTGGGGAGAAGATTACCGCCGGATCGCCGAGCGACATCGGGATGCCGATGGCCGACCGCCTCAGCATACATGGTTTTATCGGTTCGAATACCTCAACCCAGGTTGTATCCGCGCCCTATGCGACGAATCGTTTCGTGGATTCGGGGAGCTTGAATTTCACCTGCACCACGGGCATGACACCCACGAGACCTTCGCGGCCAAGTTGAAGGCCGGGCTAGACCTAGCCAATCAATTCGGTGCGATGCTGACCGCGGAGGCAACACCGCGCCAGCGATTCGCCTACATCGCGGGGAATTGGTCGCTGGACAACGGTTGCCGCGACCCGGCCAAGAGCGGCTGCAACACCGAACTGGTCGCACTGCGCGAATCGGGCTGCTATGCGGATTTCACATTTCCGGCGCTGGGTTCTCGCGCTCAGCCCAGGAAATCGAATTCCCTTTATTACGCGACAGACGATCCGCGCCCCAAGTCTTACGACACCGGCGTCGATGTCGAGGTAAACCGGTGCCCATCGGGTGATCTGATGATCGTCCAGGGCCCCTCCCTATTCGACTGGGAATCGGGCTCCTTCGAGTCCGCGGCCCTGGAACATTACGCGGCTCCCTCCCCCTTGCGTCTCGACCGATGGCTCCGCGCGAACGTCCACGTCCAAGGCCGACCCGAGTGGATCTTCATCAAGCTGCACACACACAGCTTGCAGAGCGGGAAGCATTTCCTCGGCCCCGGTCTCGATGCCATGCTCACAGCGATGGAGACGCGCTGGAATCAATCACCCTACCGGCTTCATTATGTAACGGCGCGCGAGATGTATAACATCATCAAAGCCGCGGAGGCCGGGTGTTCCGGGGATCCCGATCGATTCCGGGACTTCGAAGTTCCGCGGCCGGCAAACCGGTTGGTTCGATCTGACCGGCCCTGGCTCCTGGAAACGTGGCAGCCCGAACACTTGCGTTTGGTCATCCTCGAGCCCGGCCACACCACGATCGAGTTCCAAACCGGGCCTCTTCGGAGCGTCCAGGGTTGGATCGGCAGTATCGAGGCGCGATTTCATCGCGATGAAATCGCGGACCTCAAGATAACGGGCGAGGGGAACTTTCATGTCGAAACGAACGGCAAACCCTTGCCGGAGCGATCCGTCGCCGACCGATTACTGAATCACGACCGATGAAGCTTCTTGATCGGATGGGGTCACCACGACGGATGAGGTCCGCGTCCCAATCGTGGTCTTGATCGTGAATGGCCCGCTGGTGGTCGCAGTGATGACCTTCGGATCGGTTCGTGCCTGAGTATAGGTCGATGTAACCAGGGGGATATTCGACAGTCTACCCTGGCTATCCGTCGTGCCCCGGTAGACGAGTTTGGCATCGCCGAAGACCTGGACCATCGCCCCGGAGGCCGCAGACCCATCCGGGTTCTTCACCTGGACATCCAACACGGTCCCGACCCGGATATTCTTGGTGCCCGAACCCGACCAGGCAATTCTCGGGATGGCGCCATTCTTCACTCGAGTGTCGAGGATGCTCACGTCGTTGATACGTGTGACATCGAAACCCGCAAGGATTCCCGTGTAGGGCCGCGCCGGCCCGGCGCTCGAGATATCCAACGTATTTCCGATGAAGGTCACGCCATCGATGTTTCCGTCGTTGTAGCCCCCGATCGACAGCGAGGTGTCATTGCTCTCCAGGACATTGTTCCGGATCGTCAAGTTGATCCCGGCATCGACCTCGTCCAGATCCAGCGCGTAGGCATGATAGGTCGGATCGGTGGTGTTGACGATGGCCTTGATGGTGTTGCCGTGAAGGTGGACGTTGGCGTTGTCCATCGCCCCTTTGTTGTTGGTGTAGCTGATCCAGACCGCATAAGCGTTCCGGGAATATCCCGGGCCGTCCCGGGCGATGAAAGTATTGCCGCTGATGTCGAGATTCCTATGGGAACCCCTGGAATCGACGTTATTCCTCAGGCGTAACGCCCGGGCGTAGGTGTTGTTCCCGGTCTCCCGGTTCGGCCTTTCTTGGACCGTGACCTGATTATTCTGGATCACGCCGTTGTCAGAACCCGCGGCGCGGTAGCCATCGACGGCGATTCCCTCGCCGCTTTCGGGGACGATCGTGTTCCCCTTGATCTGGAAATTAGAGGCCGAGACGATGCCAATTCCGACGGCGTTCGCCACCACAGCATTCTGGCTGATGTAATTGTCGTTGATGGCCAACGCATAGCCGTTGTTGGTGTCAACGCCGATCCCGACCTGGGGCGACCCCAAGATTCGGTTGCCCTCGATCTTGATGTTGCCTCTCGTCCTAACGAGACGAATGGTTGCCGAACCGGCCATCCGGTTGGTCACGTTAGAGATTTTGTCTCGGAGGGTCGAGTTTCTGATCGAAATCTTCCCTTTTGCGTTGATTCCGTCAAGATTCGTCGTATCTAAGCCGGCGGCATAAGTTATCACCTTGTTGACGGTGAACCCATCCAGGGATTCGAAGAACAACGGAGAGCTGTCGGTGCCGTTCCCTTGGCCCTGGACGACGGAGCCGCCTTCCACCGTGAAATTCGCCCCGCTCAACATCGTCACGCGCCCCGCGGCGTACGTCGCCTGGATGGTCGCGGGGAGGTTCAGGAAGCCGGCGCCGGAGCCCGGGAAGTCGCCCTGCCATATGCCGGAGGCGATGATCCCGTAATCGTAGGATACGTTGAGCGTCGCCGCGTCCAGGTCAACCGAGGTCGTCACGCCCGAAGGAGGTGTGACGACGACCTGGAGTCTAACGCTAGCTCTGGCGGTCGGCGTGAATGCGGCAACCGCAGAGAAGCCCCGCTGCGCGTTCGTTGATGATCCGGTCCCGAATACGCCACCGGTCACGGAGTCGATCACCGAGATCGTGACCGACGTGCCATCAATCAAGTCGACATTGCCCGGCGTGATCGTGGCCTTGTAGGTGTGATTGATCAGGTTGATCGGAATCGAATTCGAGACGATCGTTTGAGGCGTGGAGAAGTTGGTCAGGCGAAGGACCTGCTTGCCGAACAGGTAATTGGTGTTCGGGGCCAGGGACGCAGCAGGAGCCCCCCCGATGTTCCATCCGGGGACCTTGGTGCCCGATCCGCTCTCGAAGCCGCCATTGGTCACGGCGACGGGCGCGCTGTTGCCGTAGGTCACCGTATGGCCATTCAGATTGAGGGTCACATTCCGAGCCAGGACGACGAAGGCCGTCCCCATAGTCGTCACGTTCGTTTCGAGGACGTAGGTCGTGTTGGCCCGGTTGAGGACGTACGGCCCCGTGCCCTGCTGCCGAAGCCAACCCGGAGTGATGGCGACTGTCGATCCGCTGGCCGTTCCCGCTAAGATGACGATGGTGGCGATCGCATGCACGTTGGTTACTCCGTTTCCGTGGGTGGCAGTCGTCGAAACGCTATATGCCTCCGGGGCGTGAATTGCGGGCTGGAGGAGCTCCTGGGCCGGGCGTCCAATCTCGAGTTGGAATTGTAAACAAAGACGGCAATCCGATCAACAGCCCTGCGGGGCTGTCGAGCCGGTCAACTCAGTCTCTCGGCGCGGCTTTTCTTGGACTGTAACTGCCTTGTCTTGGATCACTCCGCGATCGGAACCGTTGGCTCTGTACCCATCGACGTCGATGCCTTCGCCGCTCGTGGGCTCGATACCCCAATCAAGGGTATCGAGCGCATTTCCCAGCTCCGGCGCAGCACTTCCTCCATCTGAACCAGGATCGGCAGCAGCTCGTCGGCCATGGGATCGAGCGGGCGGAGCAGGCGAGTCAGCCGGTCCGCAGGCGATACCGCCAGGTCGTCAGCCAGGAACAGTCCCGCCTTGATGAGGATGTTCTCGGGAGTGCCCATCGACCAGAGGGGCAGCGGAGGATGGGAAGAGGGGATGCCACGCCGCCCGCAGGGTATTCGACGGATGGACACGGGGATCGTAGCGATACCAAGGTGTCCATGAAGAAATCGCGGGGCTACCCGCTTTGCGGGTTGCAGGCGAGCCGCTACAATGGACCCTATGACATGGGGCGGCATGCGGCAACCGTCATGATGCCGCAACGCATGTCTTGCCAGGAGTTATGCCGTTGGCCGAAATCCGTGGCAACCAGCGTGGTAATCACGTCGATAGGCAGCCAGGGGCTAGGCTCAAACTGTTGTGGTGCAAGGACTTGCGGGCGTAATTCAGTGGTAGAATGCCAGCTTCCCAAGCTGGACGTCAGGGGTTCGAATCCCCTCGCCCGCTTTAACTTACGCAGAAACGGCCCCGCAGCCTCGAGAGACGCTGCGGGGCCTTTCCATTGGTTCGAGTCCGGAAGGCCTCCGGAGGCCCCGAAAACGCCGACTGCACCAGCGACTGCACCAAGACATACGAGCTCCAATCATCTCGAAGATGAGCTCGATGGATTGGCAAGCAGCGCTGAGCATAGTTGCGGCTCCCCTATCTTTGACCGGGCCAGGGTTGGCAGGAATCAGGCCACCGATCCGGTCCAGCATACCCGAAGTTGCATCAACCTCGTCGACCAGGCATATACGTTCGACCAGTCGCACTCTCAGCGGCGCTCCATCGGTCAGGTAACGGTGACCTGGCCACCCATTGCCATCTGCCGAGTCATGGGTGGCGAATATCAATCACGCACGCTCGATGGAAAGAATCGTGAAGATCGGTCCGAGTGCGAGATTGCGAACACGGCAGTGGTTCAACTCCACGCCGAAGGACCTGGCCGCGTCAGGGAGCGACCTCCGAGCCGGCAAGGGTCGGAGGTCGCTCCCAGCGCGGGATCGTGAACACATCGGCGGCCGCGCATCACAGTCGGTAGGCGATCAGCTCCTCTTCCGGCTTGCGATTGGTATTCGCCGAACCGGTGTAGATAGGTTGGATGGAGTGTGTGAGCGGCTGCCGGTCCAGACGGGCTCCAGAGCCCACGAACAGATCCAGGATGAACTCCGACGCCCTGTTGGTATAGATGAAGGGCGAGCCCGAATCCAGCACGGCCTTCACCAGCCGACCCTGCTCGGCCTCGCCGAACTCGTTGCCCGAGAAACCCGTGAACTTGCCCCCGTTCGCGGGTCCCGGATGATGGTAGGGCGGGTCCACGAACAGGAAACGCCCGGGATCGCCGTGTGCCGCGATCAGGGTGGCTGCGTCGCCCGGATCGAAGATGTGAGTGTCCGCCAGGAACGCGGCGCAGGCCCGCAGCGCCGGCGAGTCGCAGATCAGCGGGTCCTGATAGGAGCCCATCGCCGTGTTGAAGCCGCCGGCCCTGTTGGTGCGCATCAACCCGTTGAAGCAGGTCTTGAGCAAGTACAGCAGGCGGGCGGCCTTCTCGACAGGGGTCGCCGGAGCGCTGGCCCTGATCCGGAGATAATTAACCCTGGTGGCGGGGTCGCCCTTGTGCCGCAGGAAGTAACCGCCGTTCGAGAGTTCGGCGATCAGAGCCTCCACCTCGGACTGGACCACTCGGTAGAGGTTGATGAGCTCCGGGTTCAGGTCGCCGATCGCCCTGCCTGCGAAAGGCTGGCCGAACGCGATGAGGACCGAACCGCCGCCCACCATCGGCTCGAGGTAGGTGTGCTCCCCGGCCGGGAAGCCGTTCAAGATCCTGGCGATGGTGGGCTTGAGATAGGCCTTACCCCCTGGGCTCTTGATGATCGGCCTGGCCTTGCGGCCACTGTACTGGTTGAGCGTTGCCACGATGTCAATCCTCCCTTAGCTCGGTGTCGGTCGAAGTAATCGGTCCCGGGTGTCCCGCCTCCGGTGATCGATCGCCGTGGACGTCGATGCCCCCCGGGAACCGCCTCCGGGACCGGGTCGGGCTCGAGCGCGGCCGGTAAGTTCCCGACCGGCCGGATTCGCTCCCGGTGATGCGGTCGAGGGCCTCGCCGGCCTGGGCGGCCAGCGAAGGGGGTCGCTTGGGCTGCCACGAGAGGCAGCGGGGCGGTGACTGGAAACGTGCAGAATATACACGAATTCAATTTCCATATGATGCGATTTATTTTGGATGCGTTGGCGCGGCCTCCCGCGCGGTCGTCCGGGACGCCCCGGCGTTATTGCGGGACGGCTCCTGATGATGCGCGTGGGACGACCGGCGACTCGGTTCGGGTCGTGCGGGATGATCGTGCGCCGTGCGTGTTCAGCGACCGCGATGGTCTGGTCAGGATCCGGCCCGGGTCGGGCGCGGTATCCTGCAAGGGGAGATGAGGTGGGGACTATCGAGTCGTCTTCGCCTCCTTACCGTTCTCCGTGAGGAGGTGCGCGACCGGGCGTGACTGTTACCGCGGCGAGCGAGGGTGGAGCGGTCGTTGAAGGTGTCGATGAAGGTGAAGAAATTGGTGGCGTCGAAGAGGACGCGGCGGACATCGATGTCGAAGTGGCGGACCAGATGGTCGGTGAGGTCGCGCTCGATGGATACGATGGCCCGGGGAGAGGCGCGTGCCATGTGGTACCAGAAGCGTTGGCTGGTCAGTTGCTGGGGTCGGACATCGGTGAGTCGTCGCACGGCGGTGCCCTCGAACCAGCGTGCGATCCGGACCTTGCTGCAGGGTGCGACACAGCGGTTGATGGCGGCCAGGAGCAGGTAGGTGCCGACGGACGGCCCGGTGCCGGCCTTGGGTACGTGGCGGTCGATGTGCTCGGTCAATCGCAATTGTCGGGCGAGATCATACAAGGCCGCGACGGCGCCGAATTCGGTGATGACCGCCTCGCGGGGCTGGTCCGATGGCCTGGCACCGTGGCGGGACGGGGCGAGTGCGGCGATGATGTCGTCGGCGCGGCCGAGGTACTTCTGCCAGACGATGGTCGGCTTGCCATCGACGCGTCGGCACTCGCGGGCGTAGTAGTAAGCCCGCCCACGGATGGTCTTCTTGATGAGGCTGGCCATGGAGTAGGTCATACACCAGGCGAGGCGATCTCGTCAATCCGCCGGAAAAACAGGAAGAAAATGACGATTGGACGTGGAAGAAAATTAGGTCATACAGAGAGCTGCCCCTTGGAAAGGGTCGGCGCGAAGGGCCTTGTAACATAACCCATGATACCGGCAGGACTTGCTGCACGGCGACTGAGAATCAATTGGTCCCTTGTCGAACCGAACGTGGTAAACTCGGGCTGGGGTGGGCCCGGCAACGTCTGGCCAACCCCGAAGATGACCACCTTCTCCAGTTGCTCGAAGAAGTTCGGGTCTTGCATTGACCGAGAAAGCCACCCGGGCAGGGTCCTCCACCCGATCTTGGCCTGATCCGGGTTGGGATGTGAATCATCTACCGGATCCAGCCTGATCGTGATCGGATCAGGTGCCGCTGTGGAATTCCACTTCTCGTCAAGGCGGCAGGCGAGAATCTTGATCTCATGGTAAACCGATACTCCCAGGGGATCCAGGTGGATGTCGCGCAGCAGATGGATCATCAACGAGATTCCATAGCCGGGCGGCCCCAGTATCTCCTCCAGATGCTGACGGCGGTCCACCAGATGCTGACAGATGGCCAGCAGGTTGGCGGGGGGCTGTTGCAGCAGGTCGGATACGTTGTCGCTCATCTCGGTCGTTCTCCAGATTCTGATGCCACGTAGCAGGACTTGTGCGAGCCGCAGGGTTTCGTGATGCTCGGATCCGGAAGCGTTGTCTCCAATTCATCGGCCTGGCTAACCGGGAGTCTTGGCGTTGTACTTCGCCAGCAAGGCCCGGGCGAAGCCGCCCGAGTCCAGGAGCTTGGCCAGCTCATCAAGATCCGGCTGACGGCCAGCATCCCGGTAGCCCCCGATCAGCCGGTTCCAGTCGTCCTTGAATTCCTGGGTCAACGTGCACAGCACCTGCCTGATGACCGTTATTTCTATCGACCGGATCTTCTTGAACTCGGCCAGCTCCCGGGCGTCCGCCTGGGCTTGCTCGGCCAGCTTGATCGCTTTGGCCACCTCCTTGTGTTGCCGATCTAACCAGACTCCGACGTGCTTCATGATCGACTCGAGCTGTTCCATGGCCCAGTCAACCGGGCAGATAGGCCTGGCGAGTTCCAGGGCGTAGGCGAACTTCTGCCCGGGTATGTCGTGGCCCGGCGCGAACCGGGACGACATCTTGAACAGCCCCTGCTTGTCGATCTTGAAGGTGATGAACGTCAGGTAGAACGGGGTTATTACCCCGTTCTGTTCCTTGTAGCCGTAGGGCATATCGAAGCGGGCGGCCAGCTGCGGGGAGCCGTCGAAGTTGTTCGCGTAAGGCAGCAGCGAGACCAGATGCATGTAGCTGCCGAGGTTGGCGACCACTCGCTTCACGCAGTCGGCCATGATCTCTCTGACGATCGCCTCGTTGGTCGCCAATTGGGCTTCGGTCAGCTTGTCCGGCTTGATCTTCACGGTTGGTCGTCCTCGTCGTCCGGTAGCAGATCCAGCAGGTCGTCGATGTCGTCGTGACCATCCTGTCGGCTCTGGTTTGGGGTCCGCCAATCTCTTAATACTGTCGAAGACGGGCCGCAGTCCCCTCGCGTGCGTGCGGCTGGCTTGCGTGCTTCGCGCTCGCGATCGAGCTCCGCATAGAACTCGGCTTCAATCTCCTCGATCGTCCTGGCCGGCGGCGGCGGCTCCATCTGGGCCAGCAGCGATTCCGCCACCAGCGGTAACAGCGGGAACTCGCGCGGATTGTGCGATAGCACTGGACGTAGCCCAGGGCCAACTCTGCCCGGAACCGGGAACCGGGACCGGCCGCCTGCATGGATGGACAAGTCTCAGGCAGCGCATTCCAGGTGTTGGCGAACTGCTGGAACTCGCGCGGCCCGGGCTGCGTGGGCCGGTTGTCCGCCTTGCCGTTTTCTTTGCCACGGGAGCGGCCCACGGCCTGCCAGGCCGGTCTGGGCGGCGTGGTTGGTCGGAGTTCAAGGAAGGCCCACTTCCGGCCGCCGGTTGGCTGTCCTCCGCCCGGCCGGTTTCTGGTTCGGGCTGCTTCGAGTCGGTTTGCCGGATTTCGAGATCTGCCTTCATCCCGGCTCCGGCCTGGTCGTCATCCAGCCCGACTCCGGTCAAGGAGGGTGGAACCTCTGGTCTGAGGTTTTCGGCTGCGGACAGAACAGAGTTGCGCAATGAGATCAGAGATCAGCGTTTTATATATAAAACATAACAAACTGCAGGCAGCGTCCCAACCAGGCCTGCAGAAAGACGGCTTTACGACCGCCAGATCGGTAGGGGCGAGAGAACGGGAGAAATTGGCTCGACGCAGCTCCATCGCAATATGAGCAACTCGATGAACATACCGGAAGACCGTCGCAGGGCTACGAGCAATCTCCGTCGACCATCCGGAAGACCCGTTGAGCGGCTACGAGTAGCTAAGATGACCGTCCGGAAGACCGTCGCGGGGCGGCCAACCTCGACCTCCGTGCGCCCCGATGCCTGTTCATGATTTCCGTGATCCTGACGCCTTCAGGGCAGGTCCGGGATAAGACGCGAGCAAGGGAGACGCCCGGACGGGTGGATCGAGGCGACGCCGAGCGATCACGAGCTCTCGATGAATACTCAATAGCAGACGATCCGCAGGGCAGCGGGGCGTCGACGGCCGGTCGCCATCCGATCCATTCTCCCTCGCGCGCGGGCGCGGTCGCGACTCGGGCCTGCCTGGCACATCCGCTCCGCACGGTAGACATGGCGATCATGCCAGGGATGTCGCCAGAAACGAGGTAGACCCGGGTATAGCTTCCTCCGAGGAAATGGAGTGCCAAAACTAGACGGGTGAATTCGGGTCTATTCAATCCGGTCAATTAGCGGAGTGATGTTCATGTTCAAGAACGAGCTGGACGGCGCGCTGGTCCTCCTGGAGTTGAATGGCCTGGCCCGTCAGGTGGCCGAACTGGCGGTAATCCACGATCTGGATCTGGTCACAGAACGCGAGCTGACCCTTCTGGAAGAATACTCACCCATCGACGAGGGCCTGGGCGCCGCCATCAAGAATCTGGGCAAGTCCGCCCTCGGCGGGCTGCAACGCGAACTGGCCATGGTGGCGAACAGCAATTCCCCGTGGGCCGATGCCGTCAAGGAACTCGGTATAGCCAGGTTCATCCGGGGTCTGAAGTCGGGCGGACGCGCCTTCCTGGATGCCGTCAAGTCGGGCGGCGAGGTCTCTTATGTCGGTCGTGGACATGGGAGCAGCGGCAGCTCATCCGGTAAGCCCAGGCGGATCGAGGACCTGTTCGTGGATCTGGACAAGAGCCTACGGGCGATGCCCAAGGCGACCCGGGACACCCGGATCGGAGAGCTCGAGACGATCCTCGCGCGACTCAAGTCCCTACAGATGTAGACGACAAAGGCTCCGATCAATCCGGTAGATCTCTTCGCGGACGGCCGGCGGGCCGCAGCTGCCGCGATCAGGGCGGCAGCATACCGGTGACCCCGTCAGATATGGCGGCGGCAGCGGTGGAATACCCATCGGGTGTACCGACGATCGACTCAAAGGCAAGCGATATCTCTCGCCTCCCGTGCTCCTTCGGATACGGCTTGTCCATGGCCGGGTCCGACCTGGTCAAGAGACAGAAGATCCAAGGGCGTCCCGGACTTTCTTGCTCCGGGACGATCAGAGCGAGATCGCTAAAGAATTTTATATGTTGATTACTGATGCTGGCCTGTGTTATGATAACCGCGTTCTGGGGACAAAGGACGTGCATTCTCGAGGAGTGACCGTGATGGAACACGATGCCGAGAACCTCTGCGAGCACGACCCGACAAAGCTCTCCGATCCCGACCTTGACGACCCCTCGGATGACGATGACGACGACCTCTCCGATGTTTACGTGATCCCGGTGTACGTGACTTTTGATTCGTGTATTCCTGCTCTTCGAACAATGCTATACGCCAGCAGTGTACCTCGGGTCGGAGAATTCTTCATGGAAGGCGATGGCTCTTGCTACATGGTCGAGCGGGTGATCCACATGGTGCAACCCACAACAGTGGACTCGCCGTATCCGATCGTGATTCCTGAAATCCACCTATGTGCATTAAAACTGTCACGAGATTCCCGCCGGCCGGTCCAATTGAAGGTCCATCGGGAAACATGAGACGACCGGGATCACCCGGGTGGCGTTCGATGGCTTCGATATGAATTCCTGGTGAGACGTAATCGGGGTGGGCCGCTCGACCGTTTCCGGAGAGATGAATTCGAACGACTGACGACGGTCACGTTGCCCGACCCCTCTCGCGTCGCGCCGGTCTGCAGGTATCTTGCCCGAAAGGAGGATCGTGCATGCTCGACAGTCTTGGTTGGTGGCCCGGGTTGCTCGTGGGGTATTCAGCTGCCTTGGCGGTGGTCGGCCTGGTCAAGATGATGTCTTCCTGGATCGACTGGGTCGGCTGGCGGGCCGGGACCGAGATCAAGATCCGCGACCTCGAGCAACGGCTCACCTCCCTCGAGAAACGGCCGCGGTAAGGTAACCCCAGACGGCCGTCCCGACGAGAAGGGCGCTTTGAAAGGGCCGGGACTTCCGGGCCGCTTCTCAGGCGAGGGCCTCCTTGCAGTACCGGACGCACTTGGCCACTTCAGCCACCGCGCTGGAATCCGGCGGGATCTTGTATTCGACCTCGATGTCGGCCGGGAAAGTCCACTTCTCCCGCTTCATGAGTCGCAAGATCTCCTTGATCGGCGTGCCTCCCTGACCCCAGGGCACATTGCCGCCGTCGGCGGTCCGGTCCTTCAGGTGCAGGCTGACGATGCGGTCGTGGTACTTCTCCAGCACCGGGATCGGCGACTTCCCCTTCGTGCCCGCGAAGTAGTGCCCGACGTCGAGGTTGAAGCCGATGTACGGGCTGAACTCCAGGATCGGGTCGGCCCGGTTTATCATCGGGAAGTTGTCGGTGTGGTTATGGAAGGCGACCCAGGTCTTGTGCTTGTCGGCGAACGGCGCGAGCTTCCTGGCCATCGGCTCCGATCGCTCCAGGGTGATGGCGACGCAGCCCAGCGCCTTGGCCACCTGGAAGTTGAAGTCGATCGCCTCGTCCGATCGTCCGAAGGGCATCTTGTGGATGTGGATGTTGACGCCCGCGTCGTTGTACATCTTACGCATCTCGGCGCACCTGGTCAGTTGCGCCTGACGCTGTTCATCGGTCGGTGCGGGGGGCTGCTGCCCTCGACCGCCGCCGGCCATGCCGGCATAGGATCGGATGGGCCCGTCCATCATCTCGACCTCGCTGAGCCCGTCCTCGATGAGGGCCTTGAGCGTATCCTCGGCCGAGTTGATCTCGCCGCGGTAGCTGTAGGTGATGCACCCGATCCGCACGCCGTTGAAGACGGAGTTGGGCTTATCCGCGCCCGCACCCAGGATGCCCCGCGGCATCATGGCGCAGGCGGCCAAGCTTGCCGCCCCGCCGAGGAACGATCGCCGGTTCACCGGGGTTTCTGGCATGTTTTGCGTGTTCATGACTGCTCCTTCCAGAAGCATCGGGAGAGGTTGAGGCCACCAGTTGACGTGTCGTTCTGGTTCTCGAGCTACGAGGATGGAAAGGATTCTAGCCTGCGCGTCGAGCCGCTGAAAGGGTCTGGATCACCATCCTGGTTGATCCAAGTTCCCGCCAGGTCGTTGCGTGAAGCAGGCAAGGGGACGCGACGCAGCACGGGCTGTTCTGAGGGTTTCTAAATGAGGCTTTGCCGTGTGGCGTTATCCGGGCAGCGGGAGCTATCGAGGTGCTGAAAAGCTCGATTATCGAGGACGATTTCCTTGCTCAGGTCTCGTCCGGTCTTTGTTTGCCGGGCAGACCGTTGAAGACCTCGAGGATCACACCGAGATCGCGCTGGGTGCCGAGGTACGCGACCTTGATGCCGCTGAACTCGCAGTCGAGCACCAGGTCGTCCCCCCTTTGGCCTTCGCCGCCAGCAGCTCGTCGAAGTCCGCGGCCGCGACGGCGATGTGGTGAACGCCCTCGTCCCTCTCGGCGAGGAACCGCGCATAGATGCTCCTGTCGTCGAGCGGCTGGATCAGCTCCCACTGGACCCGGCCAACCATCGCGGTCGCGATGCGCGTCGAAGGCTCGGCCGGCTGGCCATGTTCGCGCCGTTCTTTGACGTCGCCAGGCTTGAATTGGTGGACGCCCCACGGGCCGATCCCGTAGTCGTCCTCATACCTCCGAATCGCTGCGTCGATGTCGCGCACCACGATCCCGATCTGCATCGTCTCGGTAAGAGGCTATCCGGTATAGGTGCGAATGACCACTAGGTGGCGAGCCCGAAGAGTGGCTTATTGATCGAAATGGCACCGCGCCATACTCCATTTCGTCGATATTGGGCTGCACTTGATGTACCTGTGTCCGTATACAAGATAGCCTCTGAGGATCGTCGCCAAATTTCTCCAGGTGCTTGGCGACCAGGGCTCGCAACAACTCGTATTCGTCGGATTTCAAGGCGCCATTGTCTCGGAGGATCTGGCCGAGGAGGACGGAACGATCATGGATCCAGCGACTGAAGGCGTCGAGGAGGGCTTCCCGGTCGATGAAGTCGTTCTGGAGTGCCAGCAGTCCGAAGAGGAGGTTGCGGTCGATGGAGTGGTCCGCCATGCGGTTATCTCCGAGCTCTCGGGGCAGATCTGGTCTCGATCATCCATCGATCGAGGCTGTCCCGTTCGTAGTTGAAATGTGAGTGCAGTTCCTCACCGATATTCTTGCGACATTCCGCGTCGGTATCCAGCCGCTCCGCATCCGGACCAGCAGCCAGCCCCAAAACGGCGTCGTGCGAAGGCCCTGCACGCCGGTGGTGTCGGGCGGCTGAGGAGACTCGCTCGTCTTCGAAGAGCCACCTGCCGAAGAGACTCTGACCGCCCAAGGACACGATGAAGCCATCGACCACTATGACGAATCCGGCACGAGACGTCGGCACATTCCCATCATCCGCGCGTTCCTCAACGTCCGACCCTTCAACAGCGAGGCGCGCGCCCACGTGGCCGAGGTCGTGCGCGAGGCGGCACAGCCGAAGGACGGCCTGTCCGACATTCATGAACGTTGCCATCGAGGAACTCGTCCGCAACCGCTTCGAGCTGCCCGGGTTCATGACCTTGCTCAAAGTGGCGCGGCGTGGCCGGACCGAGTTCAACCGGGGACTCTACCGGCGCGTTGCTCATGCCCTGGGCGACGCGGAACGCGCGCAGATCGATCGCCTCCTCACCGTAGATGGCGCCACCCGGCGCAGCCCGTGGAACACCGTCCGAGAAGAATTGCGCCCGGGGCCTGGTACGCACCGTCGCGACGGCCTCGGTTTGATCTGCTCGCGAAGGCGATGGCCCATTTTGTCTCGAATCGTTGCCATACCCCCATTCGGACTACCGCAGCCGCCGAACCGATTCTGGATTTGCCCGAACGTCCGTTCGTCGCTCAGACACAAGGAGCCCGCCAGGGACCAGCGGAGCTGCGTCGTGTGGCGAAAAAAGGCCGCAGAGAGAGTTCGACACGGGGACACTTCCTGCACCCCGGTCTTTCGTTTCACCGCGACAAAACCGCTCCGCCATACGGCTACGGCATCTCCGGTCGCTGCTCCGCAGACGCTCCCTCAGTGCCTACGCCCGATGGCTCCGATCTCTTGACTGATCCCGCCTCCGGCGTGACTCCCGTCAGACTCAGGGCCAGGCGGAAGCCGGTGAACATCGTGCGGGACGTCGGGACGTCCCCGTTGCGGCGCGCCGACCGGCAACTCGACGCGTCGACGTCCCAACTGCCGCCACGGATCACGCGGTACGAGCCCTCTTTGGCGCCGATCGAATCCACAGCGGCGGTTTCCCCGTACTCACCATACCAATCGTGCGTCCACTCAAATCGGTTCCCAATCAGATCAAACAAGCCTCGAACGCTCGGACGCAATTCCCGCGGCGTATGGCCGTGCCGGCCGCTGTTCTCCACGAACCAGCCGAATCGCGCCAGCAGGCCCACTTCGCTACCAAAGCCGTAAGGCGTCCGCGTCCCGGCACGGCTGGCCACTTCCCACTCCGATTCCGTCGGCAATCGAAATCCCCGTCGACCCGGTTCCAGTGGCCAGTTCCGCGGCGCCCAGTCCGGCTCTGAATTCGGCTCGCGCGGATTCTCTGTTTTGTCGAGGGTCTCTGCTGGTGTCGGCCGAGCTGATAGATCGTCCCTCCGAGGTTCGCGCGGATACTTCGCCTTGTCCAGGGTCTCTGGAGCCACATACGACTGGTCCCTTTCCGACAAGCCCGACTGCTGGCCCAGCCACCGGCAAAAGCCAACCGCGTCGTACCAGTTCGCACCGAACCCGGCATCCGCGGGTTTCGCATCGAACTGCCGCATGAATCGCGCACATAGTGGCGAAAAGACGATCAGCTCCTCGACGGTGATCTCACGATCCAGCAGCGCGAAGGGGCGTGTCACCATGACGCTGTGCCGGACTTCGTTCTGATCCCGGTCCGGTTCGTCATTGACCGATCCAATGTCGTAGGCGCCTGCCGGAAATAATATAAACGTGTAGTAATACGTCCTGGTCGGCAGCGGCTCGACGGGTGGTTCGAGTTTGGCCTTTTCGGCTGGCGCTAGAGACTTGCTCGATGCGGCCGGTTTCGCGGTTGCCCCAGGTTTCGACGGCCGGGATTCGGCCGGTTTCGGTGGCTCTGGTCTTGATCCGGCATTCTCTCTCGTCGGTTCCGTTTTCGGCTTCGGTGGCACTGTGGGCGTTACCGCGATCGCCAATGTGAACCACTCCCTGTCAGGCGCATATGGCACCACGGTGTGATCCACCTGGCGCACGACCTCAGCCTGGCCCCATTGCCGCAGCAGCCAACCTGCCGCGCCGTGTACTCCCGAACTCGGATCATGGCGGTACCAGTCGGCCAGTTGCTCGAGGAGTGCGACCCGACGCGTATCGGGAATCTCCTCGATTGAGAACTCCCCAAGCGCCAGCAGCAGGGCGTACCGAGCGTAGCGTGGACAACGATCTTTCTGCGCAGCGCCGACCAGTTGCAGACAGTCCAAAAGAACATCTGCCCCGACACCGCGCGGGCGGCAGCGGAACATGAATTGCGTGAGCGCCTCCGGATCATCGCTCATGTCAAACACCGGCAGCACCTTCTCGCGCTCGCCCAGCCGCAGCAAGGTGACAGCGGCGTTCGCGCGGCGCTGCCCATAGGGTACGCGCTGCACGGAGCCCAGCTCCGCCGATGGCGGCGTGGCGGCGATCTTGGCGAGATCCTCGACAGTGGCGGGCGCGGGGCTGGTCGCCACGATCGGATAGAGCGCCGCGTATTGCTCCGGCGTGGCGACGGCGAGTAGTTGGGTCAACTTCGGGACATCGCTGGCGGCGTAATCAGCGAACGCATTGGCGGCGCTCAACTGCTGAGCGACGGTCGCCTTGGCATCGGCGAAGATCCGCTCCAGATCCCCCAGCAGCCGCGCACGAATCGGACGCAGCGCGTCGCGGAGCAGCGGCTGGAACTCGGCATTGGACGAGACCAGTTGCTCGGCCACGAACTTCAAGTCCTGCTCGGTCCACGAGGACGCCTCGGATTCGGAAACGTAATCCGCCAGCGCCACCGCGGCGGAAGCGGCGATTGGCCTCGGCTTTCCCGTCCCGCAGGATGGCCCGGAGTTTTTCCGTGAGCTCACCCGCGTAGGGACGCAGTAGCTGACGAATCGGGCCGACGTAAACGACCTTGCTGATGAGCAGTTCTTCCAGCAGTGGTTCGACGAGCGCCCGGTCGCGGGAAACCAGCGCGAGGCGAGCATGCAGTTGCGCGCGCTTCTCGTCGCCAGTCGTGGCGTTGGCGGCGAGCAGCGTCGATAGATAGGTCGAAGCCACCGCGGGATTCGCATCGAGTTCTTTGACGATGGCTGGCAACTGGTTCGGTTCCGCACTGACCAGGCGACCGACCAGCCCTTCGATGCGGGTCGCCTCCCGCTCCCTGGCCTTCTGCCTCAACAGCTCGCGCTGGTACCGATCGACACGATTCCAGGTATGAAATCCAGCGGCAGTAAGGAGTCCGACGAGCACGGCCGCCATCGTCAATCGTGAGAGATGGAAACGACCGGCCCGTTGCATCACGGCCCGCTCCTCTTGGGTCCAGCGCCGGCGATCGGTCAGCGTGCGAATGCCAAGCCATTCCCAGAGAGTCGGAAGATGGCGGTTCTCTGGTTTGGAGTTCCAGAGGCCCGAGCGTTCCGCCAGCCGAAGTTCCGCACGTCCGCGACGCGTCTCGCGCTGCTTGCGGGTCAGCCAGTCCCGCAGGGAGTGGACCAGGTAATCATGCGCGAGCTGGTAGTATTGCCCGCTCGGTCGTTTCGCCTGATTCTCGCTTGCCGAACCTTCCGGGTCGGTGGGCGTGATCAGGCGAAGCTCAGGGTCGAGGATGTGAATCAGCTCGTCGAAATCCCTGGGGCGGTTCTCGTACCTCGAGGCTTCGAGCAATTCCTGACGTGATCGCATCTGCCCCTTGATGTCGGTGCCCGTCTTGGGCAACAGAGCTTTGAGGACCGACTGGACCGCTTTCTGGTGAAGGCGATGCCCGGTCGGCGCTGTCGATGCGCTGAAGTTCTCTTCAAGGAATGCCAAACCGATTCCTTCCGTGCCGCCCACCTCAGTGAACGTGGCTGCGGTCCAGGGCTTCCCTTT
This sequence comes from uncultured Planctomycetota bacterium, assembly GCA_963743925.1. GTDB lineage: Bacteria > Planctomycetota > Planctomycetia > Isosphaerales > Isosphaeraceae > CAVZRC01. Next base: position 113,232 of record CAVURY010000003.1, read on the forward strand.
GACCATCTCGGCGAAGAGAGCCAACCGCACGGAGATAATCTTGCCGTCCTGGGTCAAGCCGGAAATGGCTTGATCCAGGAAGGCGTCCTGGTCTCTGGAGACGTCGGCCGTCCGCTCCGGCAAGTTCCCATAGGCGGTGCCTAACGCCCTGAGGATCCTCCGCGCATGACGAGGCTCGAAGAGATCGACGGCAACGGCATTCTGTCGGAGGATCAGCTCGGTTTCGAGGTCATCGAAGAAAGCCGTTGCCGCCATCCAGAAGTCGTCCCGCACCATCACAACTGCCTGCGCATGCTCACCGTCGCATTGCCGCAAGGCGGCGACCAGTTCGGTGTTCGTCGCTCCTCGTTTCGAATGGAGCCACTGCTCGAATTGGTCCAGCACCAGAAGCACCTTCTGACCCGAGAGAAGCCATCATCCCATACGAATCGCCGCCAGCGAATCGACAAGATCTGCGAGCGGCGGCAGATCGGAACAGACCTTCCGCAGCCCTTTCAGCAGCCTGCTCTCGGTCTCTTCCGGCGTTGCCTCGACGTAAACCGGCAAGACGTGTTTCGCCAGTCGGGGCACCAAGCCTGCCTTGACAAGCGACGACTTGCCGCAACCCGAGGGACCATAGATCAGACCGACCCGGAAAGTCTTGTCGGAGTCGGTGGAATCAATGCGTTCCTTCCAGAAGCCAATGCTTTCCGGCAGACGATCCCGATCCCGCGGTCCTGGGACCAGTCCGAGGAAGAAGTCGGCGTCATGCGGTTCGAAGGAGCGAAGGCCCTTGGGGACGATCTTGATCGATCGCTGCTCCGAGTCCCATGTGCTGGTAGTCGCCGGCTGGGGCGTCGCTTGCTGGGCCGAGCCAGGCGACAACAGGCCGGGAAGGACATTGTTCGACGAGACGGCGGGACTCGCGGCATTATCCAGGAAGTACCTCAAGTCATCAGCCATGTCCTCGGCGGTCGTGTACCGCTCGGCAGCCCGCTTCGCCGATGCTTTGAGACTGATCCGCTCCAATTCCCGGGGTACCATGGCCTCGATCTGGCGGGGCGGACATGGCTCGGCGGCCTTGACCCTGTCGATGACCTCCAGGAAAGAATCACCTCTGAATGGTCTCTTTCCGGTCAGCAACTCGCAGAACATGACGCCCAGGCTGAAGATATCGGACCGGCCGTCGACGCGATGTCCCTCGCCCCTGGCTTGCTCGGGACTCATGTAGGACGGTGTGCCAGCCAGCCCTCCACCGGTGCCGAAGTCTTCATCCTTGAGGGCGAGTCCGAAGTCCGCCACACAGGGTTTTCCTGATGCGTCGATCAGGATGTTGGCGGGCTTGATGTCCCGGTGGACTAATCCTCGGGTGTGGGCGTAGTGCAAGGCGTCGGCGATCGTGGCAACCAGTTGCGCCGAATGCTGGAAGGAGGGTCGAGCCCGATTCATCCTGACCGCCAAGTCGGTGCCTTCGATGAGCTTCGAGACGACGAAGCAAAGTCCTTCTTCCGTGCGACCCACATCGAAAACCGGCACGATATTGGGATGGTCCAGCTTGGCCAGGATTCGGGCTTCACCGAGAAACGCTTCGACATCCTCGGGGCGGGCGATTCGTTCGGTGTTTGGCACCTTGATGGCGACCGGACGGTCGAGGTCGTCGTCATGGGCGAGATAGACACTGCCGAAACCACCCCTGCCGAGAAGCCGGACGATCCGGTAGCGCCCGATCCTGGGGGCATTGCCTGGGATTGATTCACTCGAACCGACGCCTGGCGGTTGCGCAATTTCCGTTACAGACAGGTCTTTCGTCTCGTCCGTGGGGTCACTGGAACCCTCGACGGACGCTTGCAAGTCCTCTGTTGGAGACAAGTTCTTCGTCTCTTCCATCGCCCGGTCCTTGACAATGACCGATCTCGTTCAAGACCGCCAGGCGGAGTCATTGTCTCATCCTGAGTCGGCATGGTGCAAGGGGGCATGCTCGGTCAGATTTGCCGGTAGTCATCCTCCGCACACCCCTGACTCCGTTCCGCCATCGGCGGCCCGCTCCCCATCCACCGGGCGGGCCGCCGTTGTTTTGCCCGGGCCGGATGGGAGGCCGGCCATCAGCGGCCGACCGAGCCGGGATACCGTCGCTCCAGGTCGATACGGAGATGGTCCAGGAAGTCGATCAAGAACCCGAACAGCCGAGGGAATCTCCCGGCCAGTGGCCCCGCGAACCTCACGATGAGGCCCGGCCGGAGGTAGAGCACGCCGAGCAGGATGAACGAGTCCCCGGGTGGGATGGGGCCGGGGATGGCGATGCCGAGGGCCCCAAAGCCGAGCAGGACGACTCCCACGTCCTTGGGCAGACCCTCGACCCTCCGGGCGAGCCGGAAGTGGAGGGGAGATGATGGGGCCGTGCAGGCCGGCCCGCCGGCCGCGATCGTCGACCTGCGGCGTTGCACCGGGGGTGCGGCCGGCGAATGGATGACCATCACGAATCGCCTCCTCGGGTACAAACCCGGTTCGGGGCCGGTGTCAGCGGCGGGGAAGGGCGGGCTGGCCGGGATTCGTGCGACGATGGGCCGGCCCGCCGGCACGCCGAAGAGGAGTGTACCGACGTACAAATCGCATGCCGCCGTAAGCGCCGGCGGGCGCGGGACTGGCGAGGAGCCAGACCCGGCGGCCCGCGCCCGATCCCGCTCTCTTCCCTCATGCCACGGGCCGGCATCCTGGCGGCCGAGGTCCGAGAACACCGCAGTCGGGTCGGCGACAGTTTGGCTGCCGGCCGGGCGACAATCTGTCTCGCCGCCACATGGTTCGTCGGCATGTCTGGCAAAGGCGAACATCCCTTTGGGCCGCCACGGCGCGCGGAATTGATGTTATCTCATGCCATCCGGCCGGCTTCTCCCGGTCCGCGGGACGCCGAGGCCCTTCGGCACATGATTCGCGAGGTGCCGCATTGTCCCGCCCTTGAGGATCGATCGGCGTCAACCGCGAGACCACGAGGATGTTCAAGGTCCCCTTCTTCACGAGTACCCGGCCGAACCGGCCGCAGCCGATCAGTCCGACCACGGCGGAGAAGGCCTCGCGCCTGCGCGGCGCCACCGTCACGCCGGGCGTCTGCCCTTACTGTGCCGTCGGGTGCAGCCAGCTCCTGTACTCCAAGGGGGGCCGGCTCATCGACATCGAGGGCGACCCCCGGAGCCCGATCAACGAAGGGACGCTCTGCCCGAAGGGGGCGAATGCCATCCTGCTGGCGCTCAACCCGCACCGCCTCACCCGGGTCCTCTACCGCGCCCCCTATTCGAGCCAGTGGGAGACGCGGTCGCTCGACTGGGCGCTGGACCGGATCGCGGAGCGGGTCAAGGAGGCCCGCGATGCCGACTTCACCGCTCGCGACTCCGAGGGCCGGCTGCTCAACTCGGTCCGCAACTTCGGGACGCTGGGCGGCGCCACATTGAATGTCGAGGACAATTACCTGATCAAGAAGCTGTTCTGCGGCGGCCTGGGGGTCGTGTCGATCGAGAACCAGGCGCGGATATGACACTCCGCCTCGGTGCCCGGTCTGGGCGCCTCGTTCGGCCGCGGCGCGGCCACCAACTACCAGCAGGACCTGGCCAACAGCGATTGCATCCTGTTCATGGGCTCGAACATGGCCGAGGCGCACCCCGTCGGCTTCCGTTGGCCCATGAAGGCCAGGGAGCGGGGCGCGACGCTCATCCACGTCGACCCGCACTACTCGCGCACCTCGGCGCACTGCGACCTCTACGTGCCCATCCGGGCCGGCAGCGACATCGCCTTCCTGGGCGGCCTGATCAACTACGTGCTCGCGCAGGAGCGATGGTTCAAGGAGTACGTCCTGGCCTACACGAATGCCTCGACCCTGATCCAGGAAGGCTTCCGGGACGCCGAGGATCTCGGCGGCCTCTTCAGCGGCTACGACCCGGAGACCCAGACCTACGACGCCGAGGAGGGCCGATGGGCCTATGAGGGCTCGCGCAGCGATCGGCGGGGCGACGGCCAGGCGACGGACGTCCGGTCCGACACCCGGGCGCCGGGGGTCCAGACGCGGGGGCAGAAGGGGGTCCACGGCTATGCGATCATGGGCGGGGCGACCCCGCACGCCTCGCCGCGCGGGGGGACGACGGATCATCGCGAGGGCGGGCCGCGGCGCGACGCGACGCTGCAGCATCCGCGATGCGTCATGCAGATCCTTCGGAGGCACTTCGCCCGCTACACGCCGGAGGTGGTGGCGGAGATCTGCGGCTGCTCCGCGGACAACTTCCTGCGCGTGGCGGAGTTGATCTGTGCCAACTCCGGCCGCGACCGGACCACCGCGCTCGTCTATGCCGTGGGCTGGACCCAGCACACGACCGGTGTGCAGATGATCCGATCCGGGGGCATCCTCCAGCTCCTGCTCGGGAACATGGGCCGGCCGGGCGGCGGCATCATGGCGATGCGCGGCCATTCCAGCATCCAGGGCTCGACCGACGTCTCGACCCTCTACGACCTGCTGCCCGGCTACCTGCCCCAGCCGGCCGCCGACGAGGCCCACGCGACGCTCGATTCCTACGTCGAGCACGAGGGACTGCCCACCGGCTACTGGGCCAACTTCCGCGAGTTCATCGTCAGCCTGCTCAAGGCCTGGTACGGCGACGCCGCCACGGCCGAGAACCAGTACCGCTTCGACTGGCCGCCGCGCATCGACGGCGATTACTCGCAACTGGCGACCTTCGACCGCATGGCGCGCGGCGAATTGCAGGGCTATTTCCTCTTCGGCCAGAACCCGGCCGGCGGCGGCCCGAACGCCGGCCTGCACCGCGCCGGCCTGCGCAACCTCGACTGGCTGGTGGTGCTCGACTGGTTCCCGACCGAGAGCGCGACCTTCTGGAAGGACGACCCGGGCGCGCCGCCGCCGGAGGAGATCAAGACCGAGGTCTTCCTGATCCCCGCGGCGGCCAACCCGGAGACCGACGGCAGCCTGACGAACACGCACCGCCTGATCCAGTGGCACACCAAGGCGGTCGACCCGCCGGGCGACTGCCGCGCCGACGACTGGTTCGTCTACCACCTGGGCCGTCGCCTGAAGCGGCTCTACGCCGGCTCGACCGATCCGAAGGACCAGCCGCTGCTGAATCTCACCTGGGACTACGACCACGACGAGCCGCCGCGCCTGCCCGACGGGACCCTCAGCCGCATCACCGACGACGTCGACGCCGCCAAGGTCCTCATGGAGATCAACGGCTGCAAACTCGACGAGATCGACCCCCGGACCGGCCGGCCGCGGCTGCTGCAGGGATTCGAGGAGCTGAAGGACGACGGCAGTACGGCGTGCGGCTGCTGGATCTACGGCGGCGTCTACCCCGAGCCCGGGCGCAACCGGGCCGCCGAGCGCCGTCGCACCGGCGACCTGATCGAGCCGGAGTGGGGCTTTGCCTGGCCGCACAACCGCCGCATCCTCTACAACCGCGCGTCGGCCGATCCCGAGGGCCGGCCGTGGTCGGAGCGGAAGAAGCTGATCTGGTGGGACGCCGAGCAACGCCGATGGGTCGGCCCCGACCTCCCCGATTTCGAGCCGGACAAGCCGCCCGACTATCAACCCCCCGAGGGGGCCGCCGGCATGGCGGCCATCGCCGGCACGGCGCCGTTCATCTTCAAGCCCGACGGCCTCGGCTGGCTGTTCGCGCCCGGCGGCGTGAAGGACGGGCCCCTGCCGGTCCATTATGAGCCGATCGAGTCGCCGGTCGGCAATCTGCTCTATCCCCGGCAGAGGTGCACGCCCGGCGTGCGCACGTTCGAGGAGCCGCTCAACCGCGTCGAGCACACGCCGACGGGGGAGTATCCCATCGTGGCCACCACGTACCGCCTGACCGAGCACTACCTGAGCGGGCCGATGAGCCGGTTCAACGCCTGGCTCAACGAGCTCCAGCCGGAGATGTTCGTCGAGCTCAGCCCGGAGCTGGCGGCCCAGCGCGGGATCGTGCACGGCGGCTGGCTGACGGTGCGGTCGCCGCGGGGCCGCATCGACGCCCGCGCCATGGTGACCCGCCGGATACGACCCCTCCTGGTCGCGGGCCGCGTGATCCACCAGATCGGCCTGCCGTTCCACTGGGCCTTCTCCGGCGAGGTTGTCGGGGGCAACGCCAACGACCTGACATCGCTGGTCGCCGAGCACAACGTGAGCATGCACGAGGGGAAGGCGTTCACTTGCCAGGTCGAGGCCGGCCGCCGCGACGGCCCCGACCCTCGGCCCACGGTCCGGCCCTCGACCTGGCCGGCGCGGGCCCCGATCCCCGAGACGCCGTCCTCGGCCCAGCCGGAGGGGGAGTTCACTCATGGCTATTAGGGAGCTGGAGCTATCGGCGCTGGAACAGTCGGCCGACCCGCCCTCGGACCCGCTGTCGGCGGCCTGGGAGCGGATCCTCCATCCGTTCCGCATCGCTCCCACGCCCGAGCCGCATCGGCCGACCGGCTTCTACACCGACACCACCGTCTGCATCGGCTGCAAGGCGTGTGAGGTCGCCTGCAAGCAGTGGAATCAGATCGCCGCCGACGGATTCCGGTGGACTGGGATGAGCTACGACAACACTGAGGAGCTGTCGGCCACGTCCTGGCGGCACGTCAAGTTCATCGAGCAGTTCCCCGACGACGGCCGGACCGCGCGGGCAGACGCCGACGGGCCCCGCCCCGACGGCACGCCCTTGACGTTCGAAGGGCTGCTCGACGGGGCCGGATCGACCGCCGCGGGCCCCGGCCGTTGGCTGATGATGAGCGACGTCTGCAAGCACTGCGCCTCCGCCCCCTGCCAGCACGCCTGCCCCACGGGGGCGATCATCTACAACGAGTTCGCGAACGTCTACATCCAGCGTGATATCTGTAACGGATGCTCGTATTGCGTCGCGGCCTGCCCGTTCGGGGTGATCACCCGCAGCGCCCTCGACGGCCACTCGCACAAGTGCACGCTCTGCTACGACCGCCAGCGCGACGGCCTGGTCCCGGCCTGCGCCAAGGCCTGCCCGACGGCCTCGATCCACTTCGGCCCGATCGATGAGCTGCGCCAGCGGGCCGAGGCGCGGGTCGCCGAACTACACCGACTCGGCACCGGCGAGGCCTACCTGTACGGCGAGAGGCCGTCCGCGACCTACTCCGAGCTGCATTCGTTCTACCTGCTGGTGGACCGGCCTTCCACCTATGGATTGCCGGAAGTACCATTCAATCCCTGGCGCCACATGAAAGGGGATTATCTCCGCACCATCGCCACCGGGATCGTCACGCTCGCCGCGCTCGCCGCGGCGCTCCTCCTCCCCTCCCTCTTTGCGGACCTCTGAGATGCCAGTCGAATCCAGACCCCCGATAACCGCTTCGGGTTACGCTCCGTTTGAGATCACCAAGGCGCCGAGCTGGCACGCGCTGGTGGCCTTCGACCTGCTCTTCAACAACCTGGCGACCGGCTTGTTCCTGGTCGCCGCCGTGGCCGAGCTCGTCGCGCCGGCGACCTTCGCCCCCGCGGCGAGGCTGGCGTATCCGGTCGCGCTGGTGATCCTGCTCGCCGACCTCGCGATGCTGGTGCTCGACCTCGGCGACCCGCTGAGGTTCCACCACATGCTCCGGGTGCTGAAGCCGGGCTCGCCCATGTCGTTCGGCACCTGGGCGCTCACGCTCTTCTCGTTCGCGCTGGCCGCCATCGTGGCGATCGAGGCGGCGGCGTTCCTCGACCTGATGCCGGGCCGGTCGGCCGCCCTCGAATGGGTGCGGAAGGCGGCCGTGGTCGTCGGCCTGCTACCGGCGTTCGGCTCGGTCGCCTACAAGGGGGTGCTGTTCAGCACCACCTCGCAGCCGGGATGGAGGGACGCACGCTGGCTGGGCGCTTATGTCGTGAACTCGGCGATCCTGCTGGGATGCGCGGAATGGCTGCTCCTCTGCATCCTCGGCGGGCAGGCCCGCGCCGCCGACTTGCTCCGCGTCCCGCTCGCGTCCCTGATGGTGCTCAACGCCATCCCCTCGGCCCTGCTGTTCGCGGAACTCCGCGCCGCGCTCGCGCGGATCGACCCGCGCGGGCGCCTGGCCCTCCTCGTGGCGACGGCCGGCGCGGGATTCACGCTGGTCCCCCTCGCCCTGCTGCTCGCCGGCGGTCACCCCGCCTCGATGATCGTCGCCGTGGCGCTCATCCTGGTCGGGGCCCTGGCCGTCCGCTCGCTCCTCATCCGCATCCCGCACGCGATCCACGATCGCGAGCCGCGGCGGCGCGGCGCGGGGCAGGATGCGCCGGATCGCCTGGGATGATCGACTCGTCTCCTGCCGGAGTACCATCGATGACCGACGCCCTCCTCTGGCATCGCATCCAGTTCGGGTTCACCATCACCTATCACTATCTCTTCCCCCAGTTGACCATGGGGCTGGCCTTGCTCATCCTGATCTTCAAGATCCTGGCATCGGTGCGCGGGGACGAGCGCTACAACGAGGTGACCCGCTTCTGGGCGCGCATCTTCGGCCTCAACTTCGCGATGGGGGTCGTGACGGGCATCCCGATGGAATTCCAGTTCGGCACCAACTGGGCCGGGTTCTCGCGGTACGCCGGCGGCGTCATCGGCCAGACGCTGGCGATGGAGGGGGTGTTCGCCTTCTTCGCGGAGTCGGCCTTCCTGGGGCTGTTCCTCTTCGGCGAGAAGAGGCTCGGCCCCCGCGCCCACCTGGCGATGGCCTTCGCCATCTTCCTCGGCTCCTGGCTCTCCGGCTACTTCATCATCGTCTCCAACGCCTTCATGCAACACCCGGTCGGGTACGCGTCGGGTCCGGATGGCCAGCTGGAATTGTCGGACTTCTGGCGGTTCGTGCTGAACCCCTGGGCGGCCTGGCAGTTCGCGCACACCATGGCGGCTTCGGTCATCACGGCCGCGTTCGTGGTCGCCGGGGCGGGGGCCTACTGGGCGTTGATGGGCCAGCAGCGCGAGCACGCGTTGATCTGCTTGCGGAGCGGCGTGATCGCGGGGCTGATCGCGTGTCTGCTGTCTCTCTTCCCGACCGGGGACCGGCACGGCAAGCTGGTGGCGCGGCATCAGCCGGTGACGCTGGCGGCCATGGAGGGCGTCTTCAAGAGCGGCCCCGGCGCCGAGCTGGCGATCATCGGCCAGCCGAATGTCCCGGCCCGACGGCTGGAGAACCCGATCGTGGTCCCCTACGTCCTCAGCTTCCTGGCGTACGGGAGCTTCGGCAGCACGGTGGTCGGGCTCAATGACTTCCCGGTGGAACAGTGGCCGCACAACGTGGAGTTGCTGTACTACGCCTATCACATCATGGTGGGGCTGGGGACGATCTTCTTCGCCGTGATGGCCACCGCAGCGTTCCTGCTCTGGCGGGGTCGACTGGTGGAATCGCGGTGGATGCTCTGGATCCTGATGCTGGCCGTGCCCTTCCCCTACATCGCCACGACGGCCGGCTGGTGGACGGCCGAGCTGGGCCGACAACCGTGGCTCGTCTACGGGCTGCAGCGGACGGCGGCCGGGGGGTCTCTCCAGGTTGGCGCCGGTGACGTGGTCTTCACCACCCTGGGATTCGCCGGCCTGTATATGTTGCTGGGCCTGCTCTTCGTCTATCAGGTCGTCAGGATCCTGGTCCGGGGACCCGCGCCGGCCCCGTAGGAGATGCCGATGGAGACGGCCTGGTTCGTCATAGTGACGGCGATGCTGGGGATCTACGCGGTCCTCGACGGCTTCGATTTCGGCGTCGGCATCCTGCACCGCCGGGTCGCCCGGACCGACGAGGAGCGGCGAATGGTCCTCTCGGCCATCGAACCGTACTGGGACGGCAACGAGGTCTGGCTGATCGCGGCGGGGGCCCTGCTGTTCCAGGCCTTTCCCCGGACCTATGCCGCCGCGTTCAGCGGGTTCTACCTGGCGCTGAACATTGTGCTCTGGCTGCTGATCCTGCGGGGGATCGCCATCGGCTTCCGCTCGCACCAGGACAATCCGCTCTGGCGGGAGTTCTGGGATACGACGTTCTCGGTCGCCTCGGTGCTCATGGCGGTGGTCCTGGGCACCGCCCTGGGGAACCTGGTCCGCGGCGTGCCGCTGGACAGCAGCGGGTCGTTCTTCCTGCCTCTGTTCACGAACTTCCGGCCGGGCGAGCACCCGGGGGTCTTCGACTGGTACACCACCCTGGTGGGGATCTTCGCCCTCTGCGCGATCGCCGGCCATGGCGCCCTCTACCTCGTCTGGAAGACGGCAGGCGTCGTGCAGGCCCGCAGCGGCGACTGGGCACGACGGACCTGGTCGGCCGTGATCCCCCTGTGGGCGCTGACGACCCTGGCCACGGCCTGGGTCCAGCCGGATGTCTTCCGGAACCTCGTCGCGCGCCCGTGGTCGCTGATCTTCGTCGCCGTGATGCTGGGCGGCATCTGGGGCGTCTTCCATCTCCGGAATCGGGGCCGCGAGCTGGCCGCCTTCCTCTCGTCGAGCGCCTTCATCCTGGGGATCCTCGCCGCCACGATGACGGGCATCTATCCGTACTGGCTGCGGTCGACCCTCGATCCGGATCAGAGCCTCACCGTGGCGAACAGCGCGGCATCGAGCTACGGATTGCGCATGGCGCTGTACTGGTGGACCATCGGCATCACCTTGGTCGTGTTCTACTTCGCGTATATCTTCCGCTCCGGCCGGGGCAAGGTCGGCACGAGAGACGAGGTGCACGGATCTTGAGCGGACGGCCCGGGGCGGGCTCGACGATCGATCGGGATTCATCGCCCGCGGGCCGAGACGGTTCGGAAGGGCCGGCGGGCGGCGGGTTTCTCCGGATGGCGATCCCGGGCGGGCGCCCCGGGTCACCGACGATTTGCAGTGGCACGTTTCAACCGCTCAGCGGCTGCGATCGGACTTCTCGGATTCGTGGTTCGAGGGCAGGATCGCGATCTCCTCGGCTTCGCCGACATAGGTCCGATCCCGGCCGTGCTTCTGGCGCATCTGCGCGGTCTGGCTGGCTCCGGGGTGGCCGGTCGTCTCCTCGCGCGGGATAAATTCGATCTCGACGGTGTCGCCCACCTCGAGCCTGTCGAGCGAGGTTTCCTTTTTCTGGCCAGCCTTCCCGCCGGCCTCGCAGACCTTGGTCTTTGGCGAGAGCCAGACGATGTAGATGTTCTCGCGATCCTTGCCCGATCGGTGTTCCCCGGCCGGTCCGCCGGTCCGCCGCGCCGAGGCACCTTCGTGCCCCTTCTCCGGCGCCCCGATGACGGTCACATACGCCGCCTCCGCGAGGACGGCCCGATTCGTCCGGTAGTCGAGGACCAGTTCGCCCTCGGCGGTGATCTCCCCGACCACGCCGCGGATTTTCTGCTTGCCCGATTGGCCCTGGTTCTGATCCCGGCCCTGACCGCCGGCGCCGGCCCTGTTGTCCTGGGCGCCGGCGCCCGTGCCCAGGGTGATCGCCAGGGCGAAGGCCGACAACGCTGCGAGTCGTGTCTTCCTCATCGTTCCCTCCCTTGTGGTGTTCCGGCCAGTGTTCGGAAAGGCGTCACGTCGACGCCGGCCATCGGAAGGGCATCCCATATGCCAATCGGTCCGGGACACGAAGGACCGTCGATTCGGGCGGCCCCAACGCCCGTCGATATCACCCGTTGGGGACGTGGATGGCGGTCGAGGCGGCGGAGCGGGATGCGGCGGGCGAGCTGTCGCCGGCCGGGTCCGTCCGCCATTTTGTCGGGGCCGCCACGGGCGACGGACATCTTTACGCACCCGCGCGAAGGCGGCTCCGGCCGCGGCTCCGTGTTGACGGGCTCGGCGTCCGCCTCGGGTACGATCCGCGAGCTATACCGGGCCATGCATTGCGACCCGGCTCGGACAGGTATGCAGTTTGCCCGATACGCGGAGATCGTCCACTGTCGCATCGCTAACCGGAAAGATAAGGGGGGCAACATGGCCCGACTGCTCGCGGTCATCACGAGGGCCGACCATCTGAAGCTGAAAGATGGGACGATCTGGCCGACGGGCTTCTGGGCGGAGGAGTTCGTCGTACCCCACGAGAAGTTCCGGGAGGCCGGCATCGTCGTGGACATCGCCACCCCCGGCGGAGTGCGGCCCCCCCTCGACCAGAAGAGCCTGGCGCCCGAGATGAACCCGGGCGGACCCGCGGCGATCGAGCGCTTCAAGCAGTACCTCGCGTCGCTCGAGGACCTGAAGCACCCCCGCGTGCTGGAAGAGCTCTCCGAGGATGAGGCCGACGACTACGACGCGATCTTCCTGCCCGGCGGCCACGGGCCGATGAGGGACCTGGTCTGCTCGATCGCCCTGGGCGAGATCGTCCAGCGCATGAAGGCGTCGGACAAACTCATCGTCGCCGTCTGCCACGGCCCGGCCGGGCTGCTGCCGGCCGTCGATCCGGACGGCACCTGGGCGTTCGAGGGCTACCGGCTCACGGCCTTCACCAACGAGGAGGCGGCGGTCGACCTGGCCGACAGGATGCCGTTCCTGCTGGAGAACCGACTGCGCGAGCTGGTCGCCGACTTCCGGGCCGCGAAGCCGTGAGAGTCCCACGTCGTCGCGGACCGCAACCTGATCACCGGCCAGAACCCGGCCTCCTCCGCCGGTGTCGCCGATGAGGCGCTCGCCCGGCTCAGGAGCGACCTCACGCGGTGACACCCGCCGCCCCGCGACCGGCCGGTGGCCAAGCTGCTCAGCCCGCTCCTGTGAGGACCCACATGAGCGCCATCATCGCCCTCGTGACCGTGCTGACGCTCTCGCTGCTCGTCTCGCGACTGGCCACGGCGGCCCTGATGCTGACCGGCGTCTCTCATCAGATGGCGCGGCTGCAATCGCTCTCCGCGCTCATGGGTGTCGGCTTCACGACGTCGGAATCCGAGCACATCGTCAACCACCCGGTGCGGCATCGGATCCTGATCCTCATCATGCTCATCGGCAACGCCGGGATCGTCGCCGAAGCCTCGACGCTCGTCCTGTCGTTTGTCGGGGTCACGACGCGGGGCGAGGGCCTACTGCGCGGTGCCTGGCTCGTGGGCGGGCTGGTGGGCCTCTGGCTCGTCGCCCGGGGCGCGTGGGTCGAGCGGCAGATGCCCCACGCGATGGGATGGGCGCTGCGGCGGTGGACCGACCTGGAGGCCTACGACTTCGTGGAGCCGCTGGAGCTGGCCGGCGGCTACCGAGCCCGGAGGATCGGCGTCGATGCCGGCGACTGGGTGGAAGGCCGGCGTCTCGATGAGCTGAGGCTCTTCGACGAGGGGATCACGGTGCTGGGCATCCACCGCCCGGACGGGTCGTACCTCGGCGTGCCTCGCGGCGGGACGACGATCCGAGCGGGCGACCAGCTCGTGCTCTACGGGCGCGACGAGCGCCTCCGGGAGCTGGAAGATCGGCGGAGGGGACGCCGGCTCGGAGACGCATCGCCGCGCCGTGGTCGGTCACGAGCAATTCCGACGGGAGCAGGCGCAGTCCGACGAGGTCGTCCTGCCCGGTGGGCTTCGAGGCCGATCGCGCCGGTGACCCGGGTTTCGGCTCCCGGCGAAGAGATCGGGCGAGGCTGCAAGGTGGTCAGCGGGCATCCACCTCGGATACCTCGTCCCGCCTCATCCCCGTCCGGCGATTCATCGCAAGCAATCCACCGAGGACGCCCAGCATCAGGCTGAGCGCTATGAGGCGAGGCCATTCGAATTCGTACGCCCCCTTGAGCATCAATTCCCGCAGGATGCTGACGAGGGCGACCTCGACCATCAGGGTGACCGAGACACGATGCTGGTGGAGGTAATAGATCATCATCCGGTAGACCTCGATGAGGATCAGGATGAAGACGATCTCCGACAGCAGTTCGGTCATGGGGGCCGCCCCGTTGATGGCCATCCGGGCGAGCCGCCACAGCGCCTGCAAGGACAGGACGAAGAGCAGCAGGATCAGCAGGGTGGCGATCACGTCCTGCAGGGTCTCCAAGGTGCGGCGAAGCAGCGCATGGACTTGCGTGTGGGGGACGGGCCAGGGCTCGCCCCGAGGGCGACCGTCGGCCGTCTCCGTCTCGCTCGGTGGGGGGAGGATGTCCTTCATGGTTCACCGATCTCTACCTGCTGGAGGTCGCGAACCGGACTCGGGGCGCGGCATCGACAGGATGGATGCCCGGGGACGAGTCTCACCGACAAGAAGAGTCCGAACCGCCTCGGCGCCCCGATCACGAATGCGAAAAACGTGCCGGCCGCCGCTCTCCCATGCCGCGCCAAGCGAGGGCATGTGGGTCACATTCGAGCGACAGAACGGCGAGTCGGCCCGGGTACCGGGACAGTTTGTCCCGACCGACAGGGGCACTCGAAGGCACTTCGGACCGGGAGAGCCGGCTGCCGTCCCGCAATTCCTCGGATTCCCGGCCTTTCGCCGCTATCACGAGCGACATCTCGGCCGCCGCGGCGATCGGGCATCTCCATTGCGATAGGGGCATCGGTCGTGAGAACTGCCCCAACGTGCCGGGCCGGTGGACCGACACTCGGTGGAAGACCGATCGGCTGAGGTGGAGGAGCGGATCATGAGCGTCGCCACGATGACGGATCCCGACCTGCAACGAGACGTCCTGGAGGAACTGCGATGGGAGCCGAGCGTGGACGCAACCCACATCGGCGTCTCGGTCAAGGATGGCATCGTCACCCTCACGGGGCACGTGTCGTCCTACGCGGAGAAGTACGCGGCCGAGCGGGCCGCCAAGCGCGTCTACGGCGTCAAGGCCGTCGCCAACGAACTTGACGTCAAGCTGCCCGTCAGCGGCCGTCGTACACCCGGACGGCCACCCGCGAGGAGCGGGCAAGCCGGGGTAAGACGGTGTCCGGCTGGGGGGATCGAATCAACGGCTGGTTCAAGCGGCATTTCTGAGACCCGACCGATGGCCGGACGCGACGGGGATCGGTCCGACGGTCCCCGGAGCCTTTCCGTGGGGAGGTGATTGATGGTCAACGTACTGGCCCAGAACTGGTGGGCCCTGGTCTTGAGGGGCGTCCTGAACATCCTCTTCGGGATCGCCGCCTTCGCCTGGCCGGGGATCACTTTCGCGGCGCTGGCGCTCTTCTACGGGGCGTTCGCGCTGGTGGACGGCTGCTTCGCCATCGCCGCGGCGGTGGCCGGCAGCCCGCGGAGCATCCCCTGGTGGGCCCTGCTGGTGGAGGGGATACTCGGCATCGGCGTCGGGGTGATCACGTTCTTCTGGCCCGGGATCACCGTCCTGGCCCTGCTGCTGATGATCGCGGCCTGGGCGGTCACCACCGGGATTCTCGAGATCGTCGCCGCGATCCGGCTCCGCAAGGAGATCTCCGGCGAGTGGCTCCTCGCCCTGAGCGGGGCCCTGTCCGTCGCGCTCGGCATCGCCCTGGTCGCCTATCCCGGCCCCGGCATCGTGGCGGTGACCTGGATGATCGGCGCCTACGCGATCACCTTCGGCGTCCTGTTCATCGTCCTCGGGTTCCGCCTGAGGAGCTGGGCGCATCGAGAGGCGGGGATCACTGCCTCGCGGCCGGGCGAGCCGCGGACCGGGCCCCTTCCGGGCTCGGCCTACCCGGCGCGGTAGCATCGTCGTGCATCCAACCGAGTTCGAAGGAGGCGCGAGTCGCCCGGCGCGCGAGGCGTGCCCCGGCCCTCGTCTCGCCTCGGCACCGCCCCCCCAGCGTGAGCGTGGAGAGATTCCTGCAGTCAGGTCGGAGGCCCGGAAGGAGGTCCATCGTGGCGGAAGGTGAAAAGATCATCGGCATCGACCTCGGGACGACCAACAGCGTCGTCGCGGTGATGGAGGGCGGGGATGTGACAGTCATCACCAACCAGGAGGGCAGCCGGCTGACGCCGTCGGTGGTCGCCTTCACCAGCAAGGCTGAGACCCTGGTCGGCGAGCCGGCCAAGCGGCAGGCCATCACCAATCCCAAGGGGACGATCTACTCGATCAAGCGGTTCATGGGCCGCCGCCACAGCGAGGTCCAGGCCGAGGAGAAGATGGTCCCCTACGAGGTCGTCGGGGGCCCCGACGAGTTCGTCCGGGTGCGCGTCAACGGCAAGGAGTACACCCCTTCGGAGATCTCGGCTTTCATCCTGCGCAAGCTCAAGGAGGCGGCGGAGGGCCACCTCGGCCACCGGGTCCGCAAGGCTGTGATCACGGTCCCGGCGTATTTCAACGACAGCCAGCGTCAGGTGACCAAGGACGCCGGCCAGGTCGCCGGGCTGGAGGTGGCGCGGATCATCAACGAGCCGACCGCCGCGGCCCTGGCCTACGGGCTCGACAAGAAGAAGAACGAGAAGATCGCCGTCTTCGACCTGGGTGGCGGCACGTTCGATATCTCGATCCTCGACGTGGCCGACGGCGTCTTCGAGGTGCTCTCGACCAACGGCGACACTCACCTCGGCGGCGACGACTGGGACGAGGCCCTGATGAACCACATCGCCGACGAGTTCAAGAAGGAGCAGTCGATCGACCTCCGCAAGGACCAGATGGCCTTGCAGCGGCTCAAGGAGGCGGCCGAGAAGGCCAAGAAGGACCTGTCCTTCCAGGCCCAGGCCGACATCAATCTCCCGTTCATTACGGCCGACCAGAACGGCCCGAAGCACCTGACCATGACGATCGCCCGCAGCCAGTTCGAGCAATTGACCGACGGCCTCTTCGAGCGTTGCCGTACGCCCGTCATGAAGGCCCTGCAGGACGCCGGGCTGAAGGCGTCCGATATCGACGAGGTGGTGCTGGTCGGCGGCTCGACGCGCATGCCTCGCGTCCAGCAGATCGTCAAGGAGATCTTCGGCAAGGAGCCGCACAAGGGGGTCAACCCCGACGAGGTCGTCGCCGTCGGCGCCGCCATCCAGGGCGCCGTGCTCGCCGGAGATGTGAAGGGTGTGCTCCTGCTCGACGTGACCCCGCTGTCGCTGGGGCTGGAGACCAAGGGCGGCGTCATGACCGTCCTGGTGCCCCGCAACTCGACCATCCCCACCGAGAAGAAGGAGGCCTTCACCACCGCCGAGGATAATCAGGGCGCCGTGACGATCGAGGTTTACCAGGGCGAGCGGCCCATGGCCCCCGACAACCGGCTGCTCGGCGATTTCAACCTCGAGGGCATCCCGCCCGCCCCGATGGGCACGCCCCAGATCGAGGTCAGCTTCAACATCGACGCCAACGGCATCCTCCAGGTGTCGGCCCGGGACAAGGGGACCGGCAAGGAGCAGACGATCAAGATCGAGTCGTCCGGGGGCCTGTCCAAGGAGGAGATCGACCGGATGCAGCGCGACGCCCAGGCACACGCCGCCGAGGACAAGCTGCGCCGCGAGCTGGCCGAGGCGCGCAACGCCGCGGAGCAGCGGGTCTATCAGCTCCAGAAGCTGATCGATGAGAACAAGGACCGGCTCTCCGACGCCGATACGGCGGCGGTGCGCAGTGCCATCGAGCGGGTCAACCAGGTGAAGGCCGGCGACGACCCGGCCGAGATTCGACGGGCGGTCGAGGATCTCGACCAGGCCAGCCAGGCCATGAGCCAGCATCTCTACGCGGGCGCGGCGACGGCGAACGCGGGCAGGCGGGCGGCCTCCGGCGGGCCCAACGGGGGCTCCGCGGACGGAGGCGCTCGAGGGCCTCAGCCGGAAGACGTCATCGACGTCGAATTCGAGGAGAAGAGGTAGTCTCTGATCCGCTGACGATGCGGATCGCGCCCGGAACGATTGCAAATCGTTCCGGGCATGAGGAGTACGGGATATGAGGATTCCCGGGGGCGAGCGGTGGTCCCGGACAGGAAGGAGACCGTCATGAAGAATGACCTTCGGCCCGATGGCCGAAGGCCGGTCAACGTGACGGCCTCGCCCGTCGAGGATCGGGGACGTCCCTCCGCCTCGTTCGCCGAGGCCATGAACGGCTTCGCCCGGCGCGTGGCGGTGGCAGTGCTCATCACGGCGTTGCTCCGCGCGGTCGCATACTTGCTCTGGCGAGGTACCCACGTCCTGCTCGAGGCCTTCGCCGGCATGATCTTCGCCGCGTTCCTCGCGGCGTCGAGCGACCGCTGGTCCTGAGGATGCTCTACGTCGAAGACACCCTGGGTGACGATGCCGTGGCCGTCCCTGGCGAACCAGGCGCCGAGGTGAGGGATGCCATGCCATCGGGCTGACACCGGGTTGGCCGCCGCGGCCAAGCCCGGCTGTCGGCTACACCGCCGTCTCGTCGGTGTGCGCAATGCGAGCCGAGGGCGGAGCAAAAGGCACGTGTCGTGCACGATCGAGCCCTCCTGAAATCATGGGGGAGAGAGCGCATGGCGACCGGGAACTCACTGGAGGGCGCGGGTGAGTCGGAGGGCTTCCGGAGGATGTTCGCCCCGGGCCAACTGACGCTCGGCGTCTTCTTCCCGATCGAGGCGTTCTCGGGCGACCGGCCGACGATGCGCGACCAGGAGCGCCTGGCACAGCGGGCCGAGGATCTGGGCTTCGCCGCGCTCTGGGTGCGGGACGTGCCGCTGCGCGACCCGAGCTTCGGCGATGTCGGCCAGGTCTACGACCCCTGGGTCTATCTCGGCTGGATCGCGGCCCGGACGCGCTCGATCGCGCTGGCCACCGGCTCGATCGTGCTCCCGTTGCGCCACCCGCTGCACACCGCCAAGGCGGCGGCCTCGGTCGACCGGCTCGCGGGCGGGAGGCTCGTGCTCGGCGTGGCGTCCGGCGACCGGCCGGTCGAGTTCCCGGCGTTCGGCGTCGACTACGAGCGGCGCGATGCCCTCTTCCGGGAGAACCTTCGCGTGTTGCGATCGGTACTCACCGAGGAGTTCCCGACCATCCGATCGCCCTATGGTGTGCTGTCCGGGGCGGCCGACCTCGTGCCCAAGCCGACCGCCCGGCTGCCGATCCTGGTCACGGGCAGCAGTCGACAGCCCCTGGAATGGATCGCCGAGCATTCGGACGGCTGGATCACCTACCCGCGGCCCGTGGAGCAGCAGGGGCAACTCGCCTCCCGCTGGCGGGCCGCCGTGGCGGGGTCCGGATCGGACGTGTTCAAGCCGTTCGCCCAGTCGTTCTACATCGACCTGACCGCGGATCCGGACGGGCCGCCGGAGCCGATCCACCTCGGCTTCCGCGGCGGCCGCAACGTCGTCTACCGCCACCTCGAAGGGCTCCGCGCGGTCGGAGTGCACCACGTCATCCTCAACTTCAAGTATGCCAGGCGCGACGCGGCCGAGGTCCTCGAAGCGGTCGGGCGGGAGATCCTGCCGCGGCTGTCGGCCGGTCGAACCGCCATCCCGGTGGCATCGCACGCGGTTTGAGGGGGGGCAGTGACGATGAGGAGGGCGGAAACATCCTTCGACAGGCTCGCCGGGTGGGCCGTCATCACGATCATCCTCCTCCTCGGCCATCGATCTTCGGGAGTCACGGACCGGATCGGTGTGGTTGACGCCTGAAGTCGGAAAAGAGAGCTAGCGCCCGGTCCAGGCTCCCGGCAGTTCTCGCTGCGGGGGGCTGGCGGCGATGCGCTCGGAGCGGCCGTTGATGTGTACGGTGTACAACCGACTGTTCCGGCCGCTCCGTCGAAGGGAGCCAGGAGCTGGGGCCGGTGCCGGCGCCTGACGGTCACGAAGCCGTCCACTCCGGGGCCGGGTCGTAGCGGATGTCGCGGAGGTGCGGTGTCCTCACCCGCAGGCCGCCCTGGGCGCGAGAGTCCATGAGCGCCGCGAGGACTCCGGTGACCAGGTACGTCCTCTCGACCGGGTAGCTGGGCCGGCCGGTGCGAAACATGACCTCGATGTGATTGCACAGGAAGCTGAAGTGGTCGCGCTGGGGCTTGTTCAGCTCACACCAGGTGCCGACCGGCTCCTGACGCCCGGCGACCCCTGCGGCGAAGGCGAATTCGGCGACCAGCCGCCCCACATAAGCCGCCGCGCGAAAGCCATCGGCGTATTCGACGAGGAAGACGGCCGCCTCCGGGTCGGCCCGGCGAATAGCCGCCACGCCCCTGGGCAAGCCCTCGGCGCCCGGGACGTGGCCTAGAGCGGCCGGGAGCAGGTCGGCTCGCCAGAGCCCTTGTTCGGCCGCCTCCCAGGTGGCCTCGCCCTCCAGGCAAGTGACCGCCGCCACACCGGTGACCGTGCCGCGCCGCCGCTCGACGAAGGCCTGGAGCAATTCCAGCGTGTGGAACCCATAGGATTCGAGTCCGCCAAAGCCGACGGCCAGCGCCCCGTCGAGCGGGATGTCCTTGCGGAACGCCAGGGGCGGTCGTCGCCAGGCGACCGGCACGCTGGAGCCGGCCATCATCGGGAAGCCCAGCTCGCGCGATTGGCGGTACATCCACTCGGCGTCGGTCCAGGAGTAGGAGAAGTGCTTGTCGTTGTAGATCGGCACGCTGCGCCCCGAGCGCCGGAAGGTCTCGACGATCTCGGCGAACAGCCGGCGACGAGGGTAGAGCTGCTGCCACTTGGCATTGATCGGATAATCACCGTGCTCGCCGATCAGGAGCACGCCGTCAACGCCGAGCTTCGAGCCGCCCAACGTCACCGCCCCCGTGGACGAGCCGAACAGGGGGATGCCGTAGCGAGCGGCCATGCCCCGGCCGATGTCACTCGGGGGGAACTGCTCGATCGCCAGGCTCACGACTTCGCAGTGGGGTAGGTGCGTCCGCTCGGCGATGGCATACCCCTCGATGAACTTGGTGATGATGTCGTCGGCGTGCGAGTACTTGAAATAAGCCGTCGCGATGGCCGCGATCCTCTTCCTGGGGCCATCGGGCTTCGGCAATGCATCGGTCGGAAGGATGATCCGTGGCTCAGGCTTGGGCTGACTCTTGAGGATGAAGTCACTGGCGGGATCGCCATCGACGGCCGCCGAACCGATCGGCGGGATCGCCATCGCTGCGCCGGCGGCGTGGAGGAAATCGCGACGCGACGGGCGTAATCCATCGGCCATGAGTCGAAGTCCTGTGTCCGGTGACTGTCGCGGCTCAACGGGTGGAGCGAGCATACCTCCTGGTCGCCCACACGGCAACAAGCAGGGCCACCACCGCCGCCACGGACCGGACTTCAGGAGACGGCCGGGGCTCGTATCGCCCGAGGTGTTGATCGTCGGGCATCGCAGCCCTCATGCGGGCGCCTCGGGTATGGATTCCACCTCGATGACGCAACCCGGAGACACGCGGCTCGGGGCGAGACGGCGGCAATCTCGTCGATATCCATGAGCCGATCCGTGCCGGCTAGATCAGCGTCCCACCGTCCACCATCAGCGACTGCCCGGTGATGCACCGCGCCTCGTCGGATGCAAGGAACACCGTCGCCCAGCCGATATCTTCCGGCGTTTGTTCGCATCCCATCGGTACGATCTCGGCGACCCGCTTCTCGAAGACCTGCCGGGCGGTCATGCCGCGGAATACCGGGTTGTTCTCGGCGATGTCCCGGGCCAGATCCTGCCAGAAGCCCGTCCAGAGGATCCCGGGACAGATGGCATTGACCGTCACACCGTAGGATGCCAGCTCCTTGGCCACGATGCGCGTCAGGATGATGACTCCTCCTTTGGCCACCGAGTAGGGCGGCATGGTGAGGGACGCCAGCGGCCCCGCGATCGAGCCGATATTGATGATGCGCCCGGCCCGGCGCTCGATGAAGTAGGGCGCGATCGCCTTGCACATCAGGAATACGGACTTGACGTTGACGTCGAAGGCCCGGTCCCAGTCCGCCTCGGTATTCCGGGTGAACGGCAGGCCCGGCGGCGAGGCGACCCCGGCGTTGTTCACGACGATGTCAATCTTGCCCAGGTCCGCCTTGATGCGGTCGAGGCTCGCCAGGATGTCGGCCTCCCGGGTCACGTCGCAGCGGAGGCCGATGGCCGCTCGGCCGAGTGCCTGGACCTCTCGGGCGACGCTCGCGGCGCTCGCTTCCTCGAGGTCGGGGACGGCGATATCCGCGCCCTCCCGCGCCAGGCAGAGTGCGATCCCTCGGCCGATCCCGGACCCGCCCCCCGTCACTACCGCCACCTTTCCGGCGAGTCTCATCGAATCCCCCTTTTGCGCCTGGCTCCTGACATAACGGGGTTGGCCGCGATCCCGTGGCGGCACTCGACGCGACCGCGGAGATTCCGACCGACACGTTCGGTCGATGGTACCTGCGACCGACGGCGGA
Source organism: uncultured Planctomycetota bacterium (assembly GCA_963743925.1). Taxonomy (GTDB): domain Bacteria; phylum Planctomycetota; class Planctomycetia; order Isosphaerales; family Isosphaeraceae; genus CAVZRC01. The sequence goes on from CAVURY010000003.1 coordinate 135,268, forward strand.
GGGCAGGGGCAACAGTCGGAAGGCGAATTCCTCCGCCGAGGTTGCGAGCTCGACCCAGCGGCGGCGCGAGCGAAGTCGCTCGGGACGAGGCCGAAGTCGAGGATCCCGGCGAGGTCGGGGAGATTGACTCGGCACACGCCGCAGATGTTCGCCGGGTTCAGGTCCCGGCCCAGCGGGTTGACATGCGAAGATCGCGGCGCGATCTTGTGTAGGGGTTTCACCAACGTTCACCACCATCCACGGAGCTAGGAGCAGGGTCATGAAGCGGCGCGAATTCCTCCAGGTCGGAGCGGCTTCGAGCGGGTTGTTCCTTTCGGGTAAGGGCGGGCCTGCCCCGGCCGAGGCATTCACCGCACCGGGGACGAAACGAGTCGGGCTGATCGGCTCGGGCTGGTATGGCAAGATCGATCTGCTCCGGCTCCTCCAGGTGGCCCCTGTCGAGGTCGTCTCCCTGTGCGACGTCGACAGGAAGATGCTGGCCGAGGCCGCCGCGATCGTCGCGACGCGCCAGGCCTCGAAAAAGGAGCCCCGGAAGTACACCGACTACCGCGAGATGCTCAAGGAGAAAGACCTCGATATCGTGCTGATCGCCACGCCCGACCACTGGCACCCCCTGGCGATGATCGCCGCCCTGGAGGCCGGGGCCGATGTCTACGTCGAGAAGCCGATCAGCGTGGATGTGGCCGAGGCCCAGGCCATGCTGGCCGCGGCGCGCAAGCATCGGCGGGTCGTTCAGGTGGGCACCCAGCGCCGTAGCACGCCCCACCTGATCGAGGCCCGCGAACGGATCGTCCGCGAGGGGAAGCTCGGCAAGATCGGGTTGGTCGAAATCTATTGCTATTATCACATGCGTGCTCGAGGAAACCCGCCCGATACGAATCCGCCCGATCATCTCGACTGGGAGTTGTGGACCGGGCCGGCCCCCATGCGGCCGTATAATCCCATCGTCCACCCCCGGGGCTGGCGTGCATTCATGGAGTACGGCAACGGGATCGTGGGGGACATGTGCATCCACATGCTCGACATGGTGCGCTGGATGCTCGGCCTGGGGTGGCCCAAGCGGATCAGCTCGACGGGCGGCATACGGGCGGACAAAGCCAGCAAGGCGAATATCCCCGACACGCAGAGTGTCACGTTCGACTTCGGCGACCTGGCGGTCAACTGGCAACATCGCACGTGGGGCGCCCCGGCGGATCCGACGTACCCTTGGGGAGCCACGTTCTACGGCGACAAGGGGACGCTCAAGGAGAGCGTCTTCGGGTACGACTTCATCCCGATGGGTGGGGGCACTCCGATCCACCGGGATGTCACGTACGAGTTGGAGCAGTACCCCGAGGACAAGACCGAGAAGGACCTGGAGAAGCACATTGCGCCGGCGACCCGAGGGCACATGAAGGACTTCCTCGCCGCGATCGCCTCGCGCGGGACTCCGGTGGCCGACATCGAGGAAGGCTACATCTCGACGACGAGCTGCCTCCTGGCCAACGTGTCGCTGCAACTCGGCAGGACATTGACCTGGGACCCGCAGGCCGGCAAGGTCCTCGGCGATGAGGAGGCGAACCGCCGGCTGACCCGCCCTTATCGCTCTCCATGGACCCATCCCGCTGCGGCAAACGCGTGAGGAGACCGACACCCGAGCGAACGCCACTCGGCCTCCTTGCGTGATTCCCACCGCGGCGACCGGCGCAATCGTCCGGGCCAAAGCCCTCGACACCGCGCTCTTTCGGTCGGATCGACCTGAGCCATTCTCCCCGATTGACCCAGGTCTCTTCAGAGCGACATCTTGATCAGTCAACGACTCGTACCCGTGAGCCTGGGTGTTATTCTGGACCGAGCAACTTCAAGTGCCGTGTTGCGCACCCGTGGAGCTGGAACGTCGCCTCATGAACCGGTGCGGCCCGGACGTCGTTGAACATGGTCCGCAGCTGTCGGAAAGCCCGACCTTTCAGCTTGAGCACGAAACCGGGGCTCCACGAGAACGGCCGACCATCCCCGAAGGGAAGGGCGCCGTGGCCAGGGCCTTGTTCGATGGACCGGGTCAGACTCCGAGATATAGGGGGCGGCCTGACCATCAAGGATGCCATCAGAAGCACCCGATTCCGCGGCTCCCGTCTCCACCGAGCCGCTCCCCGTCTATTGGCCTTTCTCCGGCAGTCGGGAAAGCTTGTCATCGATCGATCTGAGTGCCGCGAGGATCTCCACCAGCAGGAATTCGCCGTCATGGCTATCGTCGGCAGGGTAGGTCTCCGTGATGTTGTCTCGTGCTTTCCGGTACTCATGTTCGTCCAGGGACATGCGGAGGCGGCTTCTCGGCCTCCCCGGCCGCCTGGACAAGGAGTTTGTTTCCCATGAGCAACTCTTGGAGTTCGTCGATCTGGAACTCGAACAGATACCTCATGACGCCGACCCCCTCTCCACGCTAAATCGTTATGACATCATCAGAAAAAATCTCACATCCATCTCGCAGGCAGCCCCTGGTACGAAGCGATTCCAGGTACGGAGGTTCCACCGATAAGAGAGGCCATCGGGGATACTGCCTGCAGTCACCTTGATCGGTGTGAGGTGCTACGGGGGGGCACTCGGCTGCCTTACGGGCGATTCACTCACGGGCGGAAGCTGATCTCGCAGCCTGTCGCTCGACTCGCAAGAGGTGGGGCCGAAAACGACATATCACCTGCCCACACCCGTGAAGCTGAAGCGCTGTCCGATGCCTTGCTCGCAGACAGGTCGTTACCTGCGGAATGGCTGATTCCAGGCAGATGCTGGCGATTTGTGCCCGTCTCGAATCCTGGACGAAACGATCGACTAAGGTGACATGCCGTCGGATATGGAGCCAGCGACGTTGGATATCCTTCCCTGTGATCGACGATGACCTCCCTGGCAATCAAATCGAGACGACCGGCCAGGCCTTTCAGACACTTCGTGTCCGGTGGGGACGTGGTGGATCTCCGGCTGGCTCGAGCACCGCAGTTGACGCCCAACCCGGCGCTTCAGTGGACCCGGCCCTCCGCGATGGTTTGTGGTGAAATCCATGGCATGTTCAGGCCGGCCGGGCCGCCCAGCTTTGCCTTAAGCGCCGAGGGGCACGGAGTGGGTGATCCGATTGTTTACGCCTGTCGCGTGCAGACAGCGGACGGCGACAGGGACTATAGGACCTTCTCGGGAGTCTGGAGGTTGGCGGCCCCGCGCCGGTCGTCCGGGCCGTACCGGGATGGCCACCACTTCGGGCCGATCGGCGTCTCGTCGAGCACGGAGGCCGCCACGCCGCAGGTGATGAACAGCCAGCCCACGCCCGCGGCCCGCCAGACCGTCCGGCCTGCGGGAGTGATTCGGGTCCCGAGTCGTATTTGCATCGTGTGTCCTCCCCGATCGTTCTGAAGTCCGCCTTACGGCGCTCAACACATCCCTCAACGCCCCAGGAGCACCATCGCGGTGATGGCGAAGAAGAAGACGCCACAGCCGACAACGCCGAGTTGCATGAGCGCGTTGGGGCGGAGCGCGCGGGGCAAGAGCGTGCGATTGACGTACAGGGTGTGGAACGCCGAGAACCCTAATGCGACATTTCCCAGGACCGCACCGACCTTGGCGATCTGGAGCGGCGACAAGAACGCGAGCGTGATCGAGCCCCAGGCCGCGTAGACCGCCAGCAGCGCGTAATACAGGTACTTGACCTGGTTCCCTCCGAGTTTCTTCACCGCCGGGCTGGTGGCCCAGAGGATGTCGGTCCAGTGCCTGGCCAGCAGGTCGCCGGAATACACGGCGCAGGGGGCCAGAGTGAGGAAGCTGATGAAGAGCGTCAGCGACCAGACGACGCGGGCCAGATCGGGGAAGCGGGCGGACATCCCTTCGGCGATCATCGCCGCGACGCGGTGGTCGGAGACCGGCGTGTTGCGCAAGAACTCCAGTGAGAGCATGCAGGGCAACGCCAGGCCGACGAAGCAGCACACCATCCAGACGGCGACCTGGTCGCGCACGATGTGGCGGAACCAGCCCCGCCACCGCTCGAGGTTCGCGGCCGTGACGGGGAAGGCCATGCCGTTGTGTGACAGCTCGATCGAACGGCCGCCGATGGCGCTGGGGATCGCACCGGTGCGGGCCCCCATGCCCCAGCCCTTGTCGCGGGCGTAGTTGGAGAAAAGGGCGTTGGACAGGCCGCCGGCCCCGGCGATCGCCGCGAACGCCGCCAGCAAGGACCAGTCGAGATCGGGGAGACGACCATGTCGCCGCCAGTACCCCCAGAGGCCGACGCGCTCGAAGCCCTGATTGTCAACCCAAGAGCGGACGAGCTCGCCGTACGGGGCGGGGACGTCTTCCAGCCGGCTGTAAACCCGCTCCTGCGACCCGTGCACGACGGTGACTCGTTCGGGCAGCCAGGCCCGTCCCGGACGCATCCCCCCCTCGACGCTCACCCGGGCTCCGTCTGCCGGGTCTTCGGAACGGACATAGAAGCCGCCTCGGCGGGCCAGCGCCGCGGCCCGGTCCGCCATCCGGGCGCGGCGGTCCCCCAGCGCGCCTCCGTCGGGGAGCCGGGCACCCATGTCGAACCGCCTCTTCGACTCACCCCGGCGGACCACGAATGCCGTGACGACCGGTTCGTTGTCCTCCAGGGTTCCCTGCACGGTATACTCGCCCGATCCGTCGCGCTCGAGCAAGGAGAAATGCGGGGCGGCGATCACGGTCTCGGCGCGCACGGCCACCGCGCCGATGCGAAAGAAGCCCGAGGCGATCTCGTAGGCGTCTCGGGCCGAGACCATGAACAGCCCGACGAGCACGAGGAACCCCAGGACGACCACGAGCTTGAACGTCATCAGCCGCTCGAGCATCGTGGAGATCTTGCCCCCGAAGATCAGCGGCACCATCGCGGCGAAGAAGACAACGAAGCCGAGCAACTTGACGACCATGATCTCGGACGCTGTGAACCCCGCCACGCGGACCCGGCCGTCACCGGGCAGGTGTCCGAAGACCGCCGCGGCCAGCGGTACGGCCGCATTCGAGGCCATGAAAGGCCAGATGTGCGCCAGGAACAGCGTCATGTAGCAGAGCATCCAGAACCGGGGTCCCGGCCGGGTGCGGAAATAGCCGATGAAGATCGGTTCGCCGCAGTACAGTGCATACCGCATGACCTCCAGGTTGTAGACGACCTGGAAGAGGATGCTGAAGGTGGCGAGCCAGAGGAATGTCCCGCCGTACTGGGCGGTGACCGCAGGGCCGAAGAGCCACTCGCCCGCCCCGACCGCCGAACCGGCCACCACGACCCCCGGTCCGATCAGCTCCGGCCACTGCCGCCAACCGACTCGCGGCGGCGCGGGCAAGTCGCCGACCTGCCAGGGTGCCAACTGCTCACCGTCCACGGAGACGACTTCTTTGGACAGCGAGGGCAGCATGTTCGTGTCTCTGGTGCTGGCGGGCAGGTTTCCGCTCGCGGGGTCACGCTCTCACGCCGGCAACAGCCTTGTTCAGCGCGGGCATCAGCTCCTTGCTGAATAATTCCATGCTGTGCAGCCAGCTCGGCTTGTCATCCCAGTCGTAGCCCATCAGGATCAGGGTCCCGAAGGGCCCGGTCTCGTCCATCAGGGCCAGGAGTCGCCCGAGCACCTCGTCCACGTCTCCGGCGATGATCTGCTCGGTCATGAGGTAGTCGAGGTTGCAGTCGGCGTCGCTCATGGTGAGGTCTCGCTTGTACATCTTCCGGCCGAGTCCCTTGTCGAAGAGGCGGCCGATGTACTCGAAGCAATGGCCCAGGGAGTTGGTCCGCGCCCGTTCCCGGGCCTCCTTGGTCGTATCGGCGAGGAAGATCGAGCGTGCCACCTTCCAGTCGGATCGGTCGGGCTGGCGGCCGGCCTCGAAAGCGGCTTCCTCGTAGGTCTTCCAGCAATCGGCCAGCACGTTGCCGGGCACGAGGCAATGGCCGAACGGCTGGAAACCGCGCCGCGCGGCCGTCCTCATGCTCGGCGAGTTGCGGCTCATGCCGGGGACGGCGATGGGCGGGTGCGGCTTCTGGTAGGGCTTGGGGATGTAACCGATGCCCGTCTCGGTGTCCACGGACTTCTCGAGGTGGATTTGCCAGTACTTCCCGTCGAAGTGATAGGGCGGCTCCGTCGTCCAGAGGTGCAGGACGGCCTCGATGGCCTCGTCGACCATCGCAGGGGCTTCCCGGGGCTCGACGCCGTAAAGCTCCTGGTCGGCCGTGACGCTGCCTGCGCCGAAGCAGAGGTTCAGTCGGCCCTTGGACAGATGGTCGAGGAACGCCAGGCGGCAGGCGACGTGAGCGGGGTTGTGCTGCTGGATGCAGACCGGGGCGGGTCCCATCCGGATGGTCTTCGTCTCGCCCAGCGCCCGGCCGATGAAGATCTCGGGCATCGCGATGTTCTCGTACTTCATCGTGTGGTGCTCGCCGATCCAGAACTCGGTGAAGCCGAGTCCTTCGGCGCGGACGATGAGCTCCAGGTCCTCATCGTGACACCGGGCGGGGGGCTTGGCGGGATCGTGGAAGGGCATGATGAACATGCCATGGCGGATCGCCGCGGGGTTCCCGTTCTGGCTCATGGCTCGTCCCCCTGTTGGAAGTTCTGCGGCCGGGCGCCGAAGCGGTGTCCTGCGGTCGGGCCCGGCTCGCACGACTCGACGTCTGAGTCCGCCGACGAGCAGCCATTCTCGCCAGGTCTGCCCGTCACAAAGCCTGTTCGCCGATCGTCGAGTCCGTACATCGGTCCCCCCCTTTCTCACCCTTCCCGGAAGAGTTCCTCTAACGTATCCGTCGTACCGACGGGTCGCAATATGATGCCCCATCTACCGCCGTCTTCAACACCGTGCCGTCCAGACCTGGACCCCGGCCAGCGCGGCGTACCCCGATGACGAGCACCACGATTGCGGAGGGAGCCAACCGAAGCACTCTCGGCCGGGAGGCGCCACACCTACCCTCCCGCCCTCCTGGAATCCCAGGATGGTGATTCCGTCAACGTCCTCTCGAGGATAGACTTGGATCGGCTGCACTTAGGATTCCAACCGATTGCTCAGTCTCTCCGAGACGCCCGACGATGCCCCAAGATCCAGCCCCCGATCTCCGGCGTCAAGCGCTTCCGGACCGTCCGTGGGACGTGTCAGCCGGACGGGGATCTTTCTTCCGGATGGGGCATTGTCGGGGTCACGGAGTCATGCGTCGCTCGTGCCTGCTCGCCTCCCTCCTCATCTGCGCGACGCGGGGAGCGGCCGGCGGGACGGACGAGGCCGGGGCCGAATTCTTCGAGATGCGGGTGCGGCCGTTACTCGCAGAACACTGCTACGGATGCCATTCGGCGAAGGCCGAGAAGGTCAAGGCTGGGCTCCTGGTGGATAGTCGCGAGGGCCTCCTCAAGGGCGGCGAAAGTGGCCCGGCCCTCGTCGCGGGGAAGCCGGAGCAGAGTCGGCTCATCGAGGCCATCAGGTACTCGAACCCGGAAGTCCAGATGCCGCCCCGGAGGCGGTTGTCGGACGACCAGGTTGCCGACGTGGTGCGGTGGGTCGAGCTGGGAGCACCCTGGTCGGCCGGCGTCGCGCAGGCGACCGCGCCGGCGGGTCGATCCGACATGGGGCTGCGGCGGGCCACACACTGGGCCTGGCAGCCCGTGCGCGCATCGGCGACACCGGCTGTCGAGGACGAAGAATGGGTGCGGAATCGTGTCAACCCATTCATCCTCGCCCGGCTCGAAGCCGCGGGCCTGGCACCGGCGCCGCCCGCGGACCGTCGCTCGTTGCTCCGGCGGATCCATTTCGCGATTCTGGGGCTTCCCCCGACGCCCGAGGAGGTCGAGGACCTTGTCGAGGACCCGTCGCCCGATGCCCTTGAGCGGGTCGTCAACCGGTTGCTGGCATCGCCGCACTTCGGCGAGCGATGGGCCCGGCACTGGATGGACCTCGTCCGCTACAGCGACACGCTGGGCAACGAGGCGGACAAGCCCATCCCCAACGCCTGGCGTTATCGCGACTACCTCGTCCGCGCCTTCAACGCAGACTTGCCCTACAATCGGCTCATCCTCGAACACCTCGGCGGTGACCTGCTCGACGAGCCCCGGCGACTCCCCGGTTCGAGCGACAACGAATCGGCCCTCGGCACGGCCTTCTACTGGATGACCGAGGGCAAGCGGTCGCCCGTCGACCTGCGGCAGGCCCAGGCCGACTCCTTCGACAACCGCCTCGACGTGATGGGAAAGACCTTCCTGGGCCTGACCGTCGCATGCGCCCGCTGCCACGACCACAAGTTCGACCCGGTCACCCAGGAGGACTACTACGGCCTCTATGGCCATCTGAAGAGCTCCCGATATACCCAGACACTGCTGAACCGCGACGAGATCGACGGCGCGGCCGCCCGCATGGCATCTCTCCGGGCCGAGATCGGGCGTGCAACGGGGACGGCGTGGGCGATGCACGCCGCCAGCATTCCCCGCTACCTGATGGCCTCTCTCCAAGTCCGAACGGATGAGGATGTCACGCGCGTCAGCGAGTGCGAGGGTATCCGACCGGATCGGTTACGGCTGTGGACGAAGGCAACGAAGGGATCCGCCCTGGAACCGGGACACCCGTTGTTCGCCTGGCGGCGCATCGTGGATCTCGGTCCCGAGCCCACCTCCGAGGCCGTCATCGCCCGCTGGTCCCAGATCCTGACGGAGGCGCGGGCGGCAAGTCATATCGCGACACTGCGCGAGGACGACATCGCCCTCTCCGACTTCGGCCGAACGGGCTTCCGGGGCTGGTTCGTCGAGGACCAGGCGTTTGGCGCGGCGCCGTTGCGGCCGGGCGATGTCCTCCTCGGGACGGAATCCGCCCGGCCGGTCATCACCCTGGCGAGAGGCGGGGCGTGGGCGCACAGCGGGCATATCTCGCGACGTTTACAAGGGACGCTCCGCTCGCCGTCGTTCTCGATCGATCGGCGATTCCTCCATATCCTGGCAGCGGGGCGGGCGTCGCGGGTGAACGTGGTCATCGAGCACTTCGTGATGATCCAGGACCCGCTGTACGGCCGACTTCGGCTGATCCTGAACGACGATGCCCCTGGTTGGCACACGTTCGACCTGGAGATGTGGCGGGGCCGGCGCGCCTACCTCGAGTTCGCCGACACCACGACGCAAGACCTGCACGACATGGGCCCGCCGGCCGGCTCGGGTCTCGATGGATACGTCACCGTCGGGAACGTCCTCCTCTCCGATCGAGGTCCGCCCCCCCTGCCCTCGGCCGCGACGGCGATCGGCCTGCTCGGAGACGCGCCGGTCGATTCGCCGCGCGCCCTCGCCGAGCGATATGGGCGCGCCGTGTCCGCATCCCTCGCGGCGCTCGCCGATGGCTCATTGCCCGACATGGCCGACGCCGAGGCCCGGTCCGACCTTCTCGACTGGCTCGTCGAGCGCGGATTGCTGGAACTCGACGACTCGGCGGCAGGATCAATCGGCGCGCTCCTCGATTCCTTCCGCAAGATTGAAGCCGGACTCCCCGAGCACCGGCGCCGCCCGGCCATGACCGAGGGGACGCCCGAAGACGAGCGAGTCTTCCTCCGCGGCAATCCGAAGACCGTCGGTCCGGTCGTGGCCCGCCGGATGCTCTCGGCATTCGCGAGCGATAGCGGATCACCATCCCGTGCGGTCGGCAGCGGGCGTCTGGATCTCGCCCGGAGGATCGCCGACCCGGCCAACCCGCTGACGGCGCGAGTCGCGGTGAACCGCGTCTGGCACCACCTCTTCGGCCGGGGTCTCGTCCCGACCGTCGACAACTTCGGGGCGCTTGGCGATCGGCCCTCCCATCCGGGCCTGCTCGACGACCTCGCCGATCGGTTCGTCCGCGATGGCTGGTCGATCAAGAGGTTGGTGCGCGAGCTGGTTCTCAGCAGGACGTTCCGAATGGCCAGCACCTCCTCGCCCGAGGGTGAGGCCGCCGACCCCGACAACCGGCGACTGCACCGGATGGTCGTCCGTCGCCTGGAAGCCGAGGCCATCCGCGACGCAATCCTCGCCGTCTCCGGCCGGCTCGAGGGACGAATGGGCGGACCCGGCGTCGAGGTTTATCTGACGCCGTTCATGGACAACTACGCGGCCAGCTATGGCCGCCCCGAGGCTAACGGCCCGCTCGACGGAGATGGGCGTCGCAGCCTTTACCTCAACGTCCGTCGGAACTTCCTGACGCCGCTCTTGACCGCCTTCGACATGCCCCCGCCGCTGGCCACGGCAGGGCGCCGCGATGTCTCGAACGTGCCCGCCCAGGCTCTGATCCTGATGAACGACCCGTTCGTCGCCCAGCAGGCAAGGCGCTGGGCTGTGCGCGTGCTGGCCATCGAAGGCCTCGACGTGAGGGACCGAGTCTGTCGGATGTACCGGGAGGCCTACGCGCGGCCGCCATCCGACGCCGAGTTGCGAGCGGCCCTGCACTTCCTCGAGAGCCACGCGGCAGAGCTGGGCGTTCCGCTCGATCGATGGGTCATCGACGAGCGGGTATGGTCGGATTTCGCCCACGTACTCTTCAACGTCAAGGAATTCATCTTCCTGAAATGAACCGACGCCTCGGCCCGCCGCCTCGCCGGGTCGCATCCCGAGCACGGAACCGGACATGGACCACTGCGGACGATTCGCCCCAGCCCCGACGACTCGCCGCGAGATGCTTCGACATTGCGCCGGCGGGTTCGGCGCGACGGCACTGGCGGCCCTCCTGTCAGACTGTTCGTACGGAGCGGACGCCGCCGTGCGCCCAGCGGCCAGTGGCCACGCGGACCGACCGCCGCACTACCGGCCGAGGGCCCGGAACGTCATCTTCCTCTTCATGGAGGGCGGGCCCTCGCAGGTGGACACCTTCGATCCCAAGCCGCGGCTGGATCGGGAGGACGGCCAGCCGTTCAAGATGAAGGCGGAGCCGACCCAGTTCAACAACAACGGCAAGACCCTCGCCTCGCCGTGGAAATTCCGGCCCGGAGGCACCTGCGGCACGCCGGTCAGCGACCTGTTCCCGCACATCCGGCTCCGCATGGACGACGTCGCGGTGATCCGCTCGATGACCTCGGCTTTCTCGGAGCACGCGGCCGCGAATTACTTCCTCCATACCGGCGCGGGCCAGCAGGGCCGGCCGAGCATGGGCTCGTGGGTTTCGTACGGGCTCGGCAGCGAGTGTCATGACATGCCGGGCTTCGTCGTCTTGAACAGCGGCAAGATGCCGATCGGAGGGCCGGACAGCTTCAACAACGGCTTCCTGCCGGCCACCTTCCAGGGTTCGGTCATTCGGGCAGGCCCCGATCCGGTCGCCTACATTCGGCCTCTCGACCCGTCAGCGCGCATCCGGCGCAGCAAGTTCGCTGCGATGCGCGAACTGGACCGGGAGGTGACCGCGCGGTTTGCCCATGACGACGCACTGGAGTCGGCCGTGGCGAACTACGAGATGGCCTACCGGATGCAGTCGGCCGTGCCGGAGTTCCTCGACCTGGGGGGCGAGTCGTCCTCGACCCGGAGCCTCTACGGCCTTGATTCTCCCGACGCGATGACTTCGCGGTTCGCCGAGAGTTGCCTGAAGGCGCGGCGGCTGGTGGAGCGCGGCGTGCGGTTCGTCGAGGTGACGATGCCGGTGTATCCCGGCGACCCGGACTCCTGGGACGCGCACGGGCACCTGAAGGCAAACCACGTCGCCAACGCCCGCGCCGTCGATCAACCGATCGCCGCACTCCTCTGCGACCTCAAGGGACGCGGCTTACTGGAGACGACGCTGGTGGCCTTCGCCGGCGAGTTCGGACGAACACCTTTCGCGCAGGGGTCCGACGGCCGCGACCACAATCCGTTCGGATTCAGCGTCTGGCTGGCCGGCGGGGGCGTCAAGGGTGGGATGGTTTACGGCGCAACGGACGAGTACGGATACAAGGTGATCGAGGGAAGGTGCCAGGTCCACGACCTGCACGCGACGATGCTCCACCTGCTGGGCGTGGATCACAAGCGGCTGACCTACCGATGGGGCGGCCGCGACATGCGGCTGACCGACGTCCACGGCGAGCGTATCGAGGCGATCCTGGCGTGAAGTATCGTCATCGGCACGGTCCCTGGCCGTGCTCGTATCGGAGTCTCGAGGTGTCCCATGAGCGGTCCGCAAACGGCGATCCTGGGAGTGGTGTTGATCGGCGGATTCGCCGCGGCGGGGCTCGGCGCCGAGCCCGACCCGGCCCGCGACGCGAGGGCGAAGTCGAACGTGCCTTTCGACGTCCGGCAGCGCCGGCCGTGGACGTCGGAGAATCTTCGGGGCTCCCCCGAGCCGCCCGATCCGTTCACCACCGAAGACGCCTTCCCTCGGCTCAAATTCTTCGAACCGCTCTCCGTCGGCGCGATCCCGAACTCGGGGCGGTTCGGTGTGGCGACGCGACCCGGCAAGATCTACACGTTCCAGAATCGCCGGGACGTCGCGAAAGCGGAACTCCTGATCGACATCGGCAAGACGACCTATGGGATCGCCTTCCATCCGCGCTACGCGGAGAACCGCTACTTCTACGTCACCTACGTCCTCGACGCCAAGAAGTCGGAGCAGAAAGGGAGCCGCCTCTCGCAATTCGAGGCGAGCCATGCCGATCCCCCGGTGGGCGACCCGGAACGCTCCCTCATTTATCAACGAATGAAGATGGAAGGCCTGGGGCGCATGCCGCACGTCGCCTCGGTGGTGGACCAGGAGGCGCTCACCATGCTACGTGCCTGGATCCTCGAGCTTGGCGATGGGGATCAGATCCAGCGACGTGGCGCCGTCAATCCGCGCGTCGCGGAGGGGGACTGAATGGCGTTTCGGGATTCCGGGAGGGCGAGGGCTTCGTCGGACTGGCTTCTTCGCCTGGCTCGACGGGAGTCTCGCCCTACCCGGATCGAACGGCGGCATCCGGTAACGACGTGCACCCCGACGTGACCGATAGAACGACTCTCCCTTGAGCCACCTCGGTCCATCCCCTTGTCATCGAAAGTAACGGAAGTCGACGACCTTGATCATCTCAAATGACCGGCTCGAGCTCCTCATCAATCGCATCTTTGCAGCCGCCGGCTGCGCCCGGCGGAGCACCGGCTCATCGCTCATTACCTGGTCGAGGCCAACCTCGTGGGGCACGACTCGCACGGAGTGATCCGTGTCCCTACCTATATCGAATGGCTTCGTTCGGCCAAGGTTCTGGCGAACCAGAGTCTGAAGGTCGTATTCGAGAACGACGCGATCGCGGTCGTCGACGGGCAGTTCGGCTTCGGTCAGGTGATGGGCGAAGAGTCGATGAAGCTGGGCATCGCCAAGTCCGGGCGCCAGGGCGTGGGCGTGGTCGCGCTTCGAAACTCGGGCCATCTGGGCCGGATCGGCGACTGGGCGGAGATGGCGGCCAGGGCGGGCAAGATCTCGCTCCACTTCGTCAACACCAGCGGCGGCGGCATCCTCGTCGCCCCTTTCGGGGGCACCCAGCGCCGCCTCTCCGCCAACCCGATCGCGGCGGGCATCCCGGTCCCAGACGGCACCCCCATCATCCTCGACATGTCAACCTGCGTGATCGCCGAGGGTAAGATCAAGCTCGCGCTCAATAAGGGCGTGAACGTCCCCGATGATTGCATCCTCGACGGCGAGGGCCGGCCCACCAACGACCCGCGGGCGTTCTATGCGTCGCCTCCCGGAGCGATCCTCCCCTTCGGAGGGCACAAGGGGTATGGCCTGAGCGTCCTCGCCGAGGTCCTCGCCGGGGCCCTGACCGGCGGGACTTGCAGCCATTTCGGTGTCGCCCGCGTCGCCAACAACATGCTGAGCATCATCTTCGATCCCGCTTTTTTCTCGGCGGAGGAGGGCCTCTCGGCGGAGGTCTCCAGCCTGATCGCCCACGTCAAGAGCTCGAGGACGGTGACGCCCGACGGCGAGATCCTCATGCCTGGCGAGCCCGAGTCGCGGACCCGTGCGAGCAGGCTTCGCGACGGGATCGAGGTCGACGACACGACCTGGGGCCAACTCGTGACCACCGGCGAGTCGCTCGGCGTCCTCGAGGAGTCGATCGCGATATGACGACGCTCTACGGCCTGAGGATGATCGATGTCGGGATGATCGCCGGCTATTTCGCGCTGGTCATGGCGATCGGCTTCTGGGCCTCGCGGAAGGTCAAGACCGAGGAGGACTTCTTCCTCGGCGGCAGGCGTTTCGGCAAGGGCCTCCTGACCATGCACTGGCTGTGCACCGGAACGCACAGCGAGATGGCGGTGCAGGTGGCCGGGGCCACGGCCCGGGTCGGGCTGGGGGGCATCTGGTACCAATGGATGTGGTTGTTCTCGACGCCGTTCTACTGGCTGATGGCCCCGGTGACGCGCCGGCTCCGCGTGACGACGACCGGCGACTACTTTCGGATCCGATACGGTCGGAGCCTGGAGATGCTCTATGCCCTGGTCGGCCTCGTCTACTTCGGGCTGTCGATCGCGCTGCTCCTGCGAGGGGCCGGCGCGGCGATCTCGGGGGCCACCGGCGGCGCCGTCCCGACCGAGGCGTCGGTCATCGCGCTCTCCGTCCTGTTCTCGACCTACGTGATGGCCGGGGGCCTGGTGGCGGCCGCCTACACCGACCTCCTCCAAGGCCTGATGATCATCGTCCTGTCGTGCCTGCTCGTGCCCGCCGGCTTGGGCATGGTCGGCGGCATGGCGGGCCTCCACGCTCGGCTCGGCCCCGGGATGTTCGCGATCACCGCACCTCCGGGCACACGGGAGGGGGACCCCTGGTTTGTCGTCACGATGTCGGCGCTGGGCCTGGTAGGCTTCGTCGTCCAGCCCCACGTCATGACCGCAACCGGCTCGGGAAAGACCGAGACCGAGGCGCGGGTGGGCATGGTCTACGGCAATTTCATCAAGAGGCTGCTGACGATCGCCTGGGCATTCACCGGCCTGATCGCCCTGGCCGCATTTCCCCAGGTCATCGCCGGGCTCGACCCGAATAGTTCGCAAGTGCGCCACGCCAGCGAGACGCTCTTCGGACTGGCCATACAGCGATTCCTCGGCGACGGCTGGCGCGGGCTGATGATCGCCTGCCTGATCGCAGGTGTCACCAGCGCCGAGACCTTCATGGTCGGCGGGTCGGCCCTCTTCACGCGGAATTTCTACGTGCACGCGGTCCCGGGTCGATCCGACTCGCATTACCTCCGGGTCGGGCGACTCGCCTCGGGCGGCCTGCTCGTGATGGGCATCCTGCTGGCGGTGAGCGCGGAGAGTATCACGCAGCTCGTCGTCGGCTCGGTCAAGCTCATCGGCCTGCTCGGTGCGGCCTTCTGGCTCGGAGTGGTCTGGAGGCGCGCCAATGCGGCGGGGGTCTGGGTCAGCTTCCTCGGGAGCCTCCTGGTCTGGGGCCTCATGAGCCTGGAATCGACCGGCATCGCGACAGCGGCAGTCGGCCCCGCCACCCGCGTCCTCCTTCGCGCTGCGGAATCCGTCTCGCTCCGGGGGTTGAGCGAGCCGGCGCAGATCATCGTGATGCTCGCAGTCGAATTCGGGCTGATGATCCTTGTCAGCCTCGTCACCCGGCCTCGGGACCCATCCCTGCTCGGGCCCTTCTACGCTCGGCTGCATACGCCTGTCGGCATGGAAGGCGACGTGCAATGGGTCGCACCGCCCCATGATTTGCCCGAATCCGCCACACTGGGCCTGGAGGGGACGCCGCTCGATTATCGCAAGTCGTCCCGCTTCGCATACGCCCGGCTCCAGGTACTGGGCCTTGAGATCCCACGATTAACCTGGTTCGATGTGGTCGGTTTCCTGGCCGCCTGGGTGCTCGTCGGTGGTTTGATCGGGCTGTTGGTCTGGCTGTCCGGTTTGAAGTGACCTGTCCCCTCGGGGCACGACGCGATTAGAGTCTGTCCCATAAGCGGAACACTCGTCAAACGAATTGAAAATCCTGCTGGATCTTTTATCACGTTCGTGCGACAAGAGTTACGATAATGAAACAGCTCGATGTCGCCGTAGGTGCGTTAACGGATTACCAGTTTGGTGGCATCTTCATTGATAAGGGATGATGCGGGAAGTCATCCGAGGTCGGCCCTCGGGCCGATGACACCGCTTCGCTGTCCGCACGGCCCTCTTCGGAATGGGAGTTGTCACGATCAATCCGATCTCCTCGCCCCTGAAACAGGCATGCCGGCCGGGCCGGGATCGGCGACCGTGGCGACGGAGGCCCGGCGAAAAGTTGCCAATGAGTGCCAATGAGTGCCATGGCCCGACCGGATCAGAGTCTGTCCAAGACCCTTCCGAGACAGACACTTAGCCACGGCGATCAACATCGCATGCCCCTCTCAGGACGGAAGGCGGTCAGGCCCTCGCCGAGCGGACTATGGAACTCATCATCTCCCTCTTGCTGGAGAGATGAGCAGTGGAATTCGGGTGGTCGCTGGCGTCAGAGCACGTCGATCGCCGCGGCCGCTCTGTCAACTGAACCGGCCGCCGGAGCCGAGCCCGGATCGGGTAAATCGGGCAGCCACCAGGCAAGGAACGTCGCCGGCAGGAAAAGGAACCCGGCGCAGAGGAGGGCGATCCGGTAATCTCCCACCTTCGAGAACAACCCGAAGACGACGGTCCCGGCCGCCGCCGCGATGCGGCCGATGTTGAAGCAAAAGCCGGCCCCGGTGGTCCTCAGGAGGACCGGGAACAACGGCGGCAGATACATCGTGAAGAGCGCGAATATCCCGCCGCATGCGCCCATCACGGGAAGGAGCATCAGCAATGTCGTGTGGCTGCGCGGCACGACGTAGGTCGCGACCATCGCCAGCGAGTAAGCCAGACACAACAGCGCGATCGATCGTCGGTAACCCATCATATGAGCCAGGCCCGCCGCGAAGAAGTTGCCGAGAATGGCGGCGACCATCACCAGGACGTTGGCAACACTGGCAAGTTCGTTCTTCCGTGCGGGAGGCATGTTAATCACGTCGGGCAGGTTTCGCAGATGTTGCTGGTACCAGAACAGGAAGGCCCAGTGTGCCGTCAGACTCACGGAGCAAACCAGGATCGTGAGGACGGCTGTGCGGCGAACCTCGCCGCGGAACAGGTCGGCGATGCCCGGGGAAGTACCTGTCGCCCGCCGCTTGGCCATTCGCCATTCCTCGGTCTCGGGAACCTCGCGGCGGATCCAGAAGACGAGGAGGGCCGGCACCACGCCGACCAGGAAGACCACGCGAGGGCTCCGGCCCGCCAGCAGGAACGTGGCGCACGAGGCCAGCAAGACGCCGATGTTGACGCCGCTCTGGAGCACCGCGGCGATCCAGGGACGCCAGCGGCGAGGCCACGTCTCCGATAGCAACGAGGCGCCAACCGCCCACTCGCCGCCGATGCCGAGGGCGGCCAGGAATCTTACGATGAGGAGTTGCCACCACGTTTGCACGAAAAAGGCCAGGCCGGTGAATAGTGCGTAGGTGAGGATCGTCAGGCAGAGCGTGCGACTGCGGCCGATCAGGTCACCGACCCGTCCGAAGAAGCCGCCGCCGAGCGCCCAGCCGACCAGGAATGCGGCCTGAATCCAGGAGCTATACCGCCCGACGTCTTCGTTCCGCGTGTCGGACACTCCGATCAGCTCGGCGACGAACGGGGCCGCGACCAGGACGTAAAGATGCATGTCCAGGCCGTCGAACAGCCAGCCGAGCCAGGCGGCAATCCCCGACTTCCACTGGTATGGCGAGAGGTCGCGAAGGCTCCGGATCTCGTCGCGCGTGGACTTGTCCGATCCTTCTATTGACATAGGATAACCTGCGCGGGGTTGATTGCCCGATATTTCCCCTTGTTCGCGGTGATCTCGAAGGCCCGGGGGACGGCTTCAATGCCGGAGAGGATGTGAGTGATGGTCGGTTTGAGTCTCACTCGAGCGGATGCCACGAGCCGGACCGTGTGCTCCAGGTGAGCCAGCGTGCTGATGTCCGGAAAGAGGAGTCGGAGGCTGCGCTCGCGCAGGAGGTCCACGTCGAGTTGCAGCGGAACACCGAACCAGGAGACGATGACAAGATTGCCTCCGGACCGGACCGAATCGATCGCCTGCATCAACGACCGGGTGCCCGCGAGGCCCTGTTTCGGGCTCCCTCCCGCGCATTCGAAGACGACGTCGGCGCCGTTACCACCGGTCAGCCTCTGGATGGTGGCGGCCGGATCGTCACCCTGGGCATTCAAGGCGACGTCGGCGCCGAGCTCCCGGGAGGCCCGGCAGGACTCCTCGCGCACGTCCGCGGTGACAATCAATCCCGCGCCGCTGGAGCGAGCGATCTGGAGACACTCCAATCCCATGCTGCCCTGCCCGTAGATCGCGACCGAGTCGCCGATGGCGATGCCGGCGGTCTCGACCGCCGCGACGCTATCGCTGAGCGATTGAAGGCAGGCCGCCTCGCTGTCCGAGATCCGATCGTCCACACGCACCAGTGCGATCTCGGGGAGGAGGGCCTTCTCGGCGAAACAACCGGGGAGCTGAAAGCCGATGATCGGCCCCTTTCGGCAGAGGTGGTTCCTGCCCTCGAGGCAGAAGGCGCAGGAGCCGCAGGGGAGCTTCGCCCGTGCCGCGACCCGATCGCCCGGCCGTACCCGGGTGACGCCCTCTCCTACCTCGACGACTCGGGCGCAGAATTCGTGCCCGAAGAGCTGCACGGGAGCCTCGGTCTCGAGCCGGCGCTTGATTGCCTCGAAGGCGAGGGTCGGGATGCCGAAGGCGAGCTGGGCCTCTGTGACACTGGGCTGGACGCAGAGCGGTTCGGCGATCACATGGCCCGGCAAACAGACCGGCTCCGGGACGTCATCGAGCCGCATGTCGCCGAAACCGTAGAATCGCCAGGCTTTCACTTTCGACTCCTAATTCCGGCGAACGAATTTCTGGAGCGAATGGCAGTCGGCGGGAACGGCGCCTCGATCGCCGCCCGCCGACCAGGTCACCTCGCCAACGTAAAGGTCACCCCGCGAATCGAGGCAGAGGTCGTGGGGCGCGAAGAAGTCCCCGGGTGCACAGGGGTTCGATCCACCACCCCAGCGGGCGAGTAGCCGGCCGTCGTGGTCGAAGACGCTGACCCGTCCTCCTGTCGAGTCCGGGGAGGGAGCGGTCGTCCCCGGCCACATCCCCGCACGGAAGCCCAGTTCGGCGACGAACACACGCCCGCGGGCGTCGACCCGTACCTGGCAGGGCCGCGCGATGTCAGTCCATTCCTCGAGGAATCGGCCCTCTGGAGTGAAGAACTGAAGGCGGCTGTTCTCGCGGTCGGCCACGACGACCGTGCCGTCGGGCCCCACGGCGATCCCGTGCGGCAGGCGAAATTCTCCCGGCCCTACCCCGGGCTCGCCCCAGGAAGTCAGATGGTCGAAATCGCTGGAAAAGAGATGGACACGCGAATTGCCATATCCATCAGAGATGTATAAGGAACCGTCCGCGGCCAACGCCAGGTTGGTCGGGTAATGGAACGGCGGGCCGGCGTGCCGGATCGTCCGAAAGTCCATGCTTGTGGCTCCCGTGTCCGACGGACTCCCGCTCTTGCCCAGTATCCCCAGCAGGGTCCCTGTCGGCGTGAACTTCTTCACGGTGTGATCGAGATCATCGGTGCAATAGACCGCGTCATCCGGGCCGATCGTGATCCCATGCGCCCGCACGAAGAGGCCCTCGCCCCATGAGCCGATGAATCGGCCCTCGCGATCGAAGATGATGACGGGATGGTCGCCGCGGTTGAAGACAAAGACCCGGTCGCGCGAGTCGGTCGCCACGCCTGCGACCTCGACGAAGCGCCACCCGTGGGGCAACACCCCCCAGCCTTCGCAAGCCTCGAAGCGCGTCTCATCACCCAAGGTTATCGTGGAACCCATATCTCGACCTCCCGCGCCATGTGCCTTACCTGGCCCAGGGAATGTGGTAGCCGGTCGCGTTCAGCCGGATCCGGTAAAGGCTCTTATCCACGGTGATGTAGAGCACATTCCTCTCGTCGCCGATGCCGAAATCGACATTGCTGGGATTACCCACCGGCTCGCGTGTGGCATGCTGCGGCTCACCGGTCTTGATGAAGGCCACTTCCTTGCCGGTCGGGTCGAGTACGAGGACGCCGGGTCGGCCGGGCTTGCGGGAGGCCAGGTAGATCCGACCCTCGGTGTCCACGGTCATCCCGTCACTGCCTTCTTCGTCACCGAAGTCGATGAGCGTCCTCCGCGGGCCGTTCACCAGCCCGTCCGAGCCGAGTGGAAACGCGTAGACCATCATCGCCCCGAGCTTGGGCTTCGGGGCCGTGAGATCGATCCTGTCGGTGCCGTTGTTGTGATCGGCGACATAAAGAGTCTTCTGGTCAGGGCTGATCGCGATGCCGTTGGGCTTCTCGACGTCGTGGGTGACCTCGACGACAGTCCCGTCGGTGTCGATCCGGTAGACGGCGCGGTACTTCAGCTCGCGAGGCTCGGTGCCCAGGTAGCGGGGGTCGGTGAAATAGATCCGGCCTTTCTCATCGATGCAAAGGTCGTTGCATGCGTTGAATCTCTTGCCCTCGAAGCGGTCGGCAATCACCTGGCGATTGCCGGTCTTCACGTCCCAACGCGCCACGCCGCGGCCGCCACCGTCGGAGCCTTCGCAGGCGATGAGGAATCCCTTCGCGTCGAATATCAGGCCGTTCGACTTGTAACTGTCACGGGCGAAGATCGTGGTCGTCCTC
The DNA here is from genome assembly GCA_963743925.1 of uncultured Planctomycetota bacterium. GTDB lineage: Bacteria > Planctomycetota > Planctomycetia > Isosphaerales > Isosphaeraceae > CAVZRC01. The sequence continues at coordinate 155,882 of CAVURY010000003.1, forward strand.
GTGTTCGGGTCAAACCGCATGATCATGCCTTTGTCTTCGCCGAAGGGGATCTCCGAGAAGTACAACGTGCCGTCGGGTGCGACGGCGACGCCTTCCGTCAGGCCGCCCTGAATCGGGGCTGTCCGGGTGTAGAGCAACTCCAACTTTGCCCCTGGCGGAACGAGATCGCCAGCTGCGAGGGGGGGCGTCGCGGAGGAACCGAGGACGATGACCACGGTCGCGGAGAGAGCGAACCGGCCCATGAGCGTCTCCTGAAGTTCGGCGTCAGATCGCGATCGATTTCTCCATCCGGGCCCGGAACACCGCATCGAGTTCTTTCAGGTCGTCGTCACCGTCAATCCACTCGTCTTGGTCGACCTCGAGCCGGTGGAGGATTGTGGCGTGCCAGCCTAGCACGCCAGTCTGGTTCTCGTACACGGCCGGGTGGATATCGTCGGCCGTGTCATCGGTCCTTTCCCGGATTTCGATGTCGGCGATCCGGCCGCTGAGTGTGTTTGTGTTGTGTTTGCGGCGACCGTCCACCTCGTCACAGTCGGGCGGAATCCGAGCGAACAGGCGCCGCCTGCAATCAACTCTCTTGAGGTCTCGGGTACTCGTCGAGCAAGCCGCGAGGCATCCGATCCTAGAGCAGTCCGACGGACGGCCGGCAATTCGGTACGGCAGCAATCGGACACCAACCTCGAGGCGGGTGACGCGCGATTATCCAGGATCTGCCCGTTGAAGTAAAGCCGCAGGCCCGGACCCGGAACGGCTCCTGGTGGCGCAATGCCCAGGAGATCTCTAGCGATTGCAAAGACGCTCATAGCCATGAGGAACCTCGAGAGCGGGCCGCTCGCCTCGATTGTGCCGTGTCCGTAGGCCGGTTAAGCTCCAAGGTATGTTCAGCATCCTGGGCCCCCATTGCCGTTCTCGCGCGGACCGGTCCCGACGCGAAATCCTCCGACTCGGTGGGCTCGCCGCGATGGGGCTGGGCCTGCCCGAACTCATCGGCCATGCTGCGGACGCGGCGTCCGCGCCCGCCGGCTTCGGCCGTGCTCGCGCTTGCATCCTCATTCACCTGTTCGGCGGACCCAGCCAGATCGACATCCTCGACCTAAAACCCGACGCCCCCGAGCAATTCCGCGGCGAGTCTCGGCCCATGCCCACGACCACTCCCGGCCTCGACCTCTGCGAACACCTGCCGCGACTCGCTCGCCGGTCGGAGGACTTCTGCCTCATCCGCTTGATGCGCCACGAGCATCCCCGGCACGGCTGGGGGCTCTACTACATGCTGACGCGGCGCAAGCACCCCAGGCCCGATCTCGACGCCCTCCCACGCCTGACGACTTTCCGGGGCCGGGGGCCCTGGTCAACAGGCTGGCGCCGCGGCCCGTCCGCGGTCACGCTTCCCGGCTGGAACCGATTCAACGACCTGCCCAATACCTACTCGGGTGAGCGCGCCGGCTTCCTGGGCTCCGCGTTCGATCCCTGGCTCGTGCGGCCCACCTTGCCCGGGGGGTTGGACTTCGAGCCCGACGCGATCTCGCTCCGCCGGGGGTGTCCCCTGGGCGGCTGCCGGGAGACGCCGGCTCCAGTCCGAGCTCGAAGCCCGTCTCGCCAGGCTGGGCGAGGCGGGCGAGGTGCGTGACCAACTCGTGAGTCGAGCCTTCGCCCTGCTCGGTTCCGCCGAGGTGCGCCGGGCTTTCCGGCTCGATGACGAGTTGCAGCGGACACGCGACCGCTACGGACGGCATCCCTTCGGCCAGGGCCTGCTCCTGGCCCGATGGCTGGTCGAAGCCGGGACACGACTGGTCCAGGTGAACTAACATGAAGACGGCAGTGACGTCAAGTCGCCTTTCTGGGATACCCATAAGGATAATTTCAAAACTCTCCGAGATCGGCTCCTGCCGCCGCTGGACGAGTCGCTCTCCGCGTTGTTTGAGGACCTGTCGGCCAGGGGCCTGCTCGACGAGACGTTGGTGGTGGTCATGGGGGAGTTCGGTCGGACGCCGCGGATCGGCCGGGTGGTGATGAACGCGGCGACCGATAGTCGCGGCCGAGACCACTGGCCGAACGCCTACACGGTGCTGGTCGCCGGCGGCGGAGTGCGAGGCGGGTCGGTCTACGGCGCGACGGATGGTCGTGCGGCCGAGGTCGTTGATCGGCCCGTGTCACCGCCCGACCTGCAGGCGACGGTGATGCACGTGTTGGGAATCGATTCGTCGGCCCGTGTGGTTGACCGCCAGGGCCGCTTTCATCGGGCCAGCGAGGGGAGCCCGGTTCTCGGAATTCTCGGGTGACATGAACGGAAATCGAATCATCATGCTTCAAGTGCATCGGATCCTTGAGGCTCCTTTCGGTTGGATTCTCGTAACTCTGGTTACGTCGATCGTCGTCCCGCCGACGGCCCGGGCGGCCGGACCGTCGCGGCAATTCGAGACGCTCGACGGCCCTCTCGCGCCGGACGTCGCCTCGAGGTCGTTCCGCGTCGCGCCCGGCGTTCGGCTCGAACTGGTCGCGGCCGAACCGCTGGTCGTGAGCCCGGTGGCGTGCGCCTTCGACGAGCGAGGCCGGCTCTATGTGGCCGAGAACCGAGGCTACCCGACCGGCCCGGGCGAGGGGAAGCCTCCGATGGGCCGGGTGGCCTTGCTGGAAGACCGCGACGGCGACGGCCGGATGGACCACCGGGCCGAGTTCGCCGAAGGATTGACCTATCCGAACGGCCTCCTGCCCTGGAACGGCGGCCTGATCGTCACGTGCGCCCGGATGTCCTCTGGTTGAAAGATCAGGATGGGGACGGCAAGGCCGACAAGCGCAAGATCCTCTTCACCGGGTTTTCAACGACGGGGAGCACGCAACTTCGGGTCAGTCACCCTTTGCTCTCGATCGACGGCTGGGTCGACCTCACGAGCGGACTGACCGGCGTGACGGTGACCGCGCCCGACCACCCGGAACACGTCGCGGTCGTCCTTGGCCGGACCGACTTTCGCTTCCGGACCGACGGCCGCACGTTCGAGGCCGCCGACGGTGGCGCCCAGTTCGGTCAGACGTTTGATGACTTCGGACGCCGGTTCATCTGTTATAATCGCGTGCAGGTCCAGCATGTCGTCATTTCCGCGTTGACCCTCCGGCGCAACCCCAATCTTCCTTTCTCGGATACCGTCCAGAATTGCCCGATCGGCCCGGCCCACGAGCCGCTCAAAGGACACGGCTCGGCTGCGAGGATCTACCCGATCAGCCGCAACGTCACGACGGCCGACTCGCACGCGGGGACCTTCACCGCGGCATGCGCCGTGACCGTGTACCGCGGCAACGGCCTGCCCGACGAGTATCGCGGGGGGCGTTTTCGTGCGACCCGACGGGCAACCTCGTCCACTTCGACCGCCTCGAACCCGCCGGTGCGACCTTCTCGGCTCGTGCGACGAAGGCCGGGGTCGAGTTCCTCGCGAGCACCGACAACTGGTTCCGACCCGTTTTCCTCACCCACGGCCCCGAGTGTGCGATCTACGTCTGCGACATGTACCGAAAGACGATCGAGCACCCTGATTACCTCCCCGTCGAGATCCGCAAGCGGACGGATTTCGAGGGAGGCAAGACGATGGGCCGCCTCTGGCGCGTCGTCCGCAACGACCTCAAGCCCGAAGACGCCCGGAGGTTCCGCCGGGTTGATCTCCACCAGGCTACGACGGCTCAGCTCAGCCGGACCCTTCTCGACCCTGACGGTTGGCGCCGCGACACGGCCCATCGTCTCCTGCTTGAGCGTCTCGACGAGTCGGCGGTCGGACTGCTGACCGCGATCGCCAATGATCCCGCCATGCCTGCGGTCTCCGTTGTGCATGCTTTACGCCTGCTCGAAGTGCTCGGAACATTCGAAGACGCCACGATCCGCCGCGCCGCGGGTCATCCGTCGGCCGGGGTTCGTGAGCACGCCTTGCAGCTCATCGAGCCCCGCCTCAACTCCGACCCTTCGTGGATCGACACGGTGCTCGCTGCGCGGCCGCGAGGTAGCCTTTCTTGAGGCCCTCGCGAAACTCGCCGGAGGCCGGCCCGATTTGCTCGTCGAGGTCGGGCGAATGCTTCCGCTGTCAGTCCCTCGCGATCGTTTGCCGGCGATTGTGCGACGGGTCGTCTCGACCCGCGATGGGCACGCGTTCGTCACACGCGACCAGGCGGCCCTCCTGACCGGCCTCGACGGCTCGGTACGTAGCGAGCCGACGGCGAACGAGGAGGATGACATTTTTGCCTCGGCTGGCCGGCGGCGATCCTGAGTTGATCTCTGCCATCGGGTCGGTCGTCGAGGCGATGTCCAGAACGGCACTCGACGACGCTTCGCCCCTGGAACAGCGTCGGGCGGCGGTGGGATTGCTCGGATTCGCCGGGTCTGCCAGGAGCGGCGTGCGGCTCCTCAAGCTCGTCAATCCGGAAACTCCGGCGGCTCTTCAAGTCGCGGCTGTTCGGGCGCTCGGGACGCAGCGAGACCCGCGCGTGGCGTCGACCTTGATGGCGTCGGAGCGGTTCACACGGTACACGCCTGCGGTCCGCGACGAGGTCCTGTCGGCGTTGCTCACTCAAGTTGCGCACATCCCGGGCGTGCTCGATGCCGTGGCCGATGGCCGGGTCCCCGCCGGGGCGGTCAACGCCCTCCGCCGTCGTCAGCTCACTGAGCACGCCGATCTCGCGATCCGCCGTCGCGCCGAGGCCCTCTTTGGCACAGTCTTGGGCGATCGGGCGAAGGTCTACGAAGCCTACAAGGATGTCGTGGCGCTCATGGCGAATCCCGCGACCAGGCGTGCCGTCTTCAAGCGGGAGTGTGCCCAATGCCACAGGCTCGACCAGGATGGCGTCGTCGTCGGGCCGGACCTGTTCGGCGTTCGCAACCAGCCGAAGGAGGCCATCCTCCTCCACGTCCTCGTTCCCGACCAAGAGATCACGTCGGGGTTCACGGCCTACACTGTGGCCACACGCGACGGCCGCATCCTCACCGGGCTGATCGCCTCCGAGAGTCCCACGTCGATCACCCTGCGCCAGCCGCTCGGCAAGCAGGACGCCATCCTTCGCGGCGAGATCGACGAGTTATCGGCGAGCAAGCAATCCCTGATGCCGCAAGGAGTCGAGAAGACCATCTCCCGCCAGGAGTTCGCCGACCTGCTGGCGTACCTCAAAGGGGAAGGGGCGGTAAACCCCTGAGAGGAAACTTCACGCACGATGGAGGCGCCGCAGATCAGCGGGAGGAGATGGCCATTCAGCCAACTTTCCTCGCCGGTAGCGGGCGGAGCTCGATGTTGCGATATAACACCTCCGCACCCTCGGATTGGAACCACAAGCGTCCTTTCGTCAGCGGCTTCCACCCCGATGGGTTCGCGGGATCAGGCTGCCGGATATTGAAGATGTAATGCACGGGTCTGCCGTTGACGATGAAGACCGCCGCATCGCCACGCGCGATCACCTCGATGGTGTTCCAGCCCGGACGCTCCGCATCGCCCTCCTTGACCACTCGCACGATCTTGCTTCGATCACCGACCGTGACTTCATTGCCCGAACGGATCGCCGCGACCAGCGTGTCCCTGGGCCCCTTAGTCGCCAGCGTCGAGACGCGCGTTCCCACTACATATAAGTCGCCCACGTCCTTTTCTTGAATCTGGCATTCGACACTGTTCGCCCAGGTTCCGCCGACCGCGCCGTCCTCGCCGAACACATGAAACAATAAGCCCGCATCACGCACGGTCGCGGTGCGTGGAGCGAACTTCTTCGCGCCCCACTTGAACTCGAAGCGCAAATGGTAGTCCCCGTAGTCCTTGTCCGTGATGACTCCGCCAAACGGCATCGCCCTTCCCTCCGGGATGTCGCGATAGACATGAATCACGCCGTCGCTGACGCTAAATACATGCTCGGGATCCGTGTTCCCCTGGCCGCGAAGGTGAGTGTGGAATCCGGTCGGGTCCCTGCCGTTGAACGGACTCACCCAATCGCCGTTTGCGTCACGGACCGAGAGCAGCTCATCGAGCGAGATCCGACTCGTCGGGGCATCAACCTTCGAAGCGGAGCCTGGAGGGATGGCCTGACCCGCCGTTTCCTCCCCGGCGCGTCGTTCGCCAATGCCGGAGGCCTTCCAGAAGGCGGCGATCTCGGATGGCGCGAGCGCGCGACTGAAGACCGCGACTTCGTCGAGCTTGCCTTGCAGTCGATGACCCAAGATCAGGCGATTGTTCCTCGGTCGTTCCGGCGGTGCCAGGATGAGTTCCGGAGTTTCATGGCCATCCACATGCACTCGCACTTCGTTGCCGTCGCGCACCAGCACCGCGAAGTGCCAGTCCGCGGCGTGCATCTCGGCCTTTGAAACCGAGCCGTCCAGCACGAGCTGAACGCGATGATCCTTGGAGTGTAGACAAAATGGTTGGACCAGTCGCTCACGCCATCGTGGGTTACACTGAACGCTCGTCGCGTTCAGCACAGAGCCAACACCGGGAGGACTGGTCCGTGAACCATGTTAACACGACACGTTCCGTGGGACTCGATGTCCACAAGGAGACGATCGCCCTGGCTGTCGCCGACGGCAATCTGCCGGCCAAGATCCTGTCCACCATCCCCAATGACCTCGCCACCCTCCTCAAGACCCTCCGTCGCCTGGGACCGCCGGAGTCGCTCGTCTGCTGTTATGAGGCCGGCCCGACCGGGTACGGGCTCTATCGGGATCTCAAGGCCGCCGGATACCGCTGTCATGTCGTCGCCCCTTCCATGGTCCCGATCCAGGCCGGGTGCCGGATCAAGACCGATCGCCGCGACGCCGCCAAGCTGGCCCATTACCTCCGCTCGGGCGATCTCACCTTCGTCTGGGTCCCCGACAAGGCCACCGAGGCCATCCGCGACCTGGAGCGGTCGCGAGACGACGCCAAGTGCGCCGAGCGAGTGGCGCGTCATCATCTCTCCAAATTCCTGTTGCGTCAGGGGAGGATCTATCAAGGCAAGACGACCTTCAACGCCGCCTACATGGCCTGGGTCACCAAGCAGACCTTCGATGAGCCGGCGCAACGGCAGGTCCTGGCCGACTACCGCGAGGCGGTCGAACTGGCGGGCGACCGCGTCGCCCGCCTCACGGCCCAGATGAGGATAGCCGCCGCGGCCTGGGAGAAGTCGCCGCTGGTCGTGGCCCTGCAGGCCCTGCGGGGGGTCGATATGGTCAGTGCCGTGACGCTGGTCGCCGAGGTCGGCGACTTCCGCCGCTTCGCGGCCCCGGGCGAGTTGATGGCGTACGTGGGGCTGGTCCCCTCGGAGCACTCCAGCGGCGGCAGCCGCCGTCAGGGTCGGATCACCCGCACGGGCAACGGCCACGTCCGGCGGATCGTGGTGGAATCGGCCTGGCACTACCGCCGCCAGCCGCGGATGAGCAAGGCGATCCGCCTTCGGAACGACCGGGTCTCGCCGGGAGTGCGGACCATCGCCTGGAAGGCCCAGAAGCGGCTGCACGAGCGGCTCAACCGCCTCCTGGGCCGGAACAAGCCGGCATGCCAGGCGGTCGTCGCGGTGGCCCGAGAGCTGGTCGGATTCATCTGCGCGATCGCCCATGAGGAGGTGCTCCTGGCCGGCTAGGAATCCTGGTGCGCCTGATACCGGCACGGGCCCCGAGAGTCCGGCGGCCGGGGGGATGGTCCCGGGAGAGTGTACGGGAGGGGGGAATCCTCGAAGCACCCTTGGGCCGGCATCTCGATGCCGACGCCCGCCTGTAGAGAGAGGCAGCCCCTGACGGATCGAGTCATGCGTTAACCAACACGCGAATATCAGAATGATCCAACGTCGTAACGATCTCACCTTGGACTGTCCCCCCGGCCGCCGACAGGAGGAGAGCTAGAGAAGATCGATCCCCGCAGGTGATCCCCTTGGGAGCCACGATCGAGTGCCAACGGCATCTCGTTGAGGTGCGGCTGACGCCATCGTGTCACCATGGATTCAAAGAGAAGAGCCTTCTGGGAGGAAAAACCCGAAAGAAAATCAGTACTGTGATCTTGACTGGGTCAACCATATCGGGGTGCCCAGCGACTCGCCACCCGGACCGGCCACGAGCGTGCCGCCACGCTCGCTCGCGCCACTGGCCTCGCCGAGCCAGAACCAGAGCGCGATGGAGTAGCGGTCGCCCAGGCCGTTGACCTCGGCCTGCATTTCACCCCCCGCGAGTTGCAGTGCGCGATTGATCTGTCTCGGCCCGGAGAACGCGGAGGGCGTCAGTGATTCGCCCGCACCCGTGCCGGTGCCGCTGCCGACACCGGGGAGATACCACGCCATTCCGTCGCTGACATTGGCCGCGACACCACCCGCAACGGCATTCGCTGCCGTCCTGCCATCCGCGTCATTGAGTCGCCAGTAAGCCGTGGGCTTCGCGCCCAGCACGGCCCTGGCATAAGGACCGTGATCGTCCCGCATGACGCGTCGTTTCCGGCCGGTCGCCTCTTCGAGCATACCCAGCAGCGTTGACACGATCTTCGTCTCGGCTTGCACCTCAAGGCCCGCGGTGCGCGCGGGCCAGGTGGTGTAGCCCCCGAGCACATGCTGCTCGGGTGGAGGAATGTAGCCTTCGGCGCCATTGGCCAGTTCGGTATTGAAGTGCGAGGCGAATGGCGACTGAGCCTTGAGCTTGAGTCCCGTCAGCGCATACACCTCGTTGGGAAGCGTGGCGATGGTCAGCTCACCGATGCGGATCGCCTGGAGCTTGAGCTCGGTCTTCTGCCGTTCATGCAGGATCAGTGCTTCCTTGGCGTAAACCTCGCGCTGGCTTTTCGCCAGATCGTTCTCGATGTGTGCCGCGATCGGCCCGGCCCATTCGAGACGCTTCTTGTCGGGAACGCGGTACCTGAGCTGGAGCCGCTTCTCCACGATCGCAAGTGGCACGGAGTCGCGATACTGCACCTGCTCGAGCGCCCGCTCCGCATACCTGGCCACGGCCTCGGCATAGCTGTCGGTGGTCATGGTTCTCTGGGCCGAGCCGTAATCCATCCACATCAAGTCGCCACTGGTGCCTTGCGACATCGCGCACACAAACGGCCCGTTGCCTTCCCCCTGTTGACCGAGAATACGCGCGATGTGTCTGCAGAACAGGCCGTAGTAGTCCGCCGACACCGGCATCGAGCCGAAGTAATGCTGAGAGTAGTTCGCCAGCAAGGCGAGCGGCTGGCCGTGGAGCGTCTGGACCGAGAGCACCGATAATCCCGGATCGACCGGCCCGGACGGGCCGATGACATGCGCACTGAGGTAGCCCGGGTGCATGTTCGCCAGGCCCGTCGCATTCCCGAAGGGATCGACGATCTTGTTTTCCGGTTTGCGAATCCAGCGGCGGTCGTGGGTGTGCTCCCAGTCGTCAACGGAAGCCCAGCCGATCCTGGCCGGTTGCAGTTTCAGTGTCGCCGCGACGATTCCTTCGGCGATCCTCCCCGGTAACCAGGCCGCGTAGTCCTCGTCCTGCCTCGTGCCCAGACAGGCCATTGACGCCGGTGCCGAGTGCGTGTGCGTTGCCGACACCATGAGATGATCCACAGGGATGCCGCATCGTGCACTCGCCAGTTGTTTGGCCTCATCGATCAGCGACTGCGTCATCATGCACGTGTCCACGATGGCGAACGCAATCTTCGTCTTGCCGTCTTCGAGTACGATGCAGCGGACAAGGAGCGGATCGCTGATCTTCGTGGCTCGGACCTCCAGAAATCCACCCGCGATGATCGCGGGCAACTTCCGCGGCGTGATGTCCACCGCCACCGCGCCGGCGCGAAACGGAGGGTCGGCGGCGATCGCGGACGAGGTCGCGAGGGCGAGCACGGCGAACGCGACCGGTGATTGGAATCGTTTCATGATTTAGCTATTCATTAAAAAGACGTTTGCGTAGAACGGGTCTTCATCGGGTTGTGGGTTGTCGAAGGCCGGTGTCGCGGCGGATCAGATTCACCCGCGCATAGCTCACCGTGTACGTGGCGTCTTCGCGATGGCCGAGCATATCCAGCGTCCATGACGGCGAGGACCCGGCGCGCACGGTGGCGCTGAAGAAACTCGTGAACGGCTTCTTCAGCGGGATGCGCACGGCCGCTTCGACCGTCCCGCCAGGCAGTATCTCGGCGATGCGGTTCTCGAGAACGCGGCTGCCGTCCTTGCCGGCGTCGGAGATCCGATACACCACGAAGAGGCGGTGGCCCGGGGTTACGTGGAATCGACTGGCCGACCCGGCGAGGCCCGATGCCTCCCCCTGCGTCTCCATGATGGTGCGGCGCCGAACGACTTTTCCGTCGCGAACCACGGCATAGCTCAACTGCTCGCTTTGTTTCGCGTCGGGGAAGAATCTCTCACGCAATCGCCCGTCGATCGCGCGCTCGCTCCAGACCAGATGCGCGTCGCCATTCGGCGCGAGCCAGAGGTCACCCGGCCAGACGTGACCACAGGTCGCTTCGCGGCTGGCGATCTCGACCCACTCGGCAAACGGTTGCCCGGTGATGTCGGGCGTCCATGTGTAGAAGAGACGACGGAAATCGTAGTCCCATCGTTGGCCGGTCAACTCGCGCTAGAATTTACGCCAGGTCGGGTTAGGCTCGAGCACGTCGCTCACCCCGACGAAATGGACCGCGCGGTCGCGGAGCGCCACGTCGGGATAGCAGATGCGGATAAGCCCGGGCTTGGCATATCCGGCACCCCAGGGCCACTTGAGTTGACCCTGGGCACTCCAATTGCCGGCGCGATCGCGAAATGTCCATTCTGAATGGGAGTAGCCGATGTTCTGGAAGAGGAGCAGCTCTCCTCCTGCACCGTCGGCCGTGAACGTCCTGTAGGAATGTTCCGTGAATGCTGGTTTGCCTTGCCATGCCGGCGCCAGTGGCACCGGTGCCCCCGTTGGTTCGGTGGCATTGAATTGCAACACGTCCGGACGTGCGGGTCCGCCGTTGGGTTCCGGTCCCGTGCCGAGCGTCGGGTTCACGGAAAGAAAGACCCGGCCGTCGAGGGAGGCCGCAAGGGGCGAGGGCTCGCGCGTGCGACCTTCGGCGTCCACACGCACGGGAGTCCAGCCGTTGTTCCCGCGCGTGAAGAGCGTCCAGCGACAATTGTTGAGCGGCTTGGCGTCGGGGATCGTCTCAAGTCCGCTGACAAACAACCGGTCGCCCGTGCGCACGAGCGTGGTCGATCCGGAGCACCACATCGGTCCGGCCCCGTTCTGCGCGTTGGTGTAGGTGTAAATATCTTCTTCCACTTCAACCGTCGGTTCGGCGGCGGCGGCGGGGGCGTGCATGCCGATGCCGAGTACGAAGATAGCCAGCAACGCACCTGCGAAAGCATTGTGTCGGAGATAATTTGCTGGCGCGTTTGGTTTTCGGATGTGGATCGTTCATGACAGCACCCTCTATTTTACTTTTCTTGATGATGACTCTTCCGGTGCTGATGAGTGGCCGGTGATTCGGTGGGTTCGTCTTGCCCCCACGCCGCGCCGAGCCGCTATTCCTTTCCCGCCTTCAAGTTCTTGTCGAACCAGGCCAGTGCTTCCTCCTGAATGTCACGGTCGTAGCAGTGGGTCTTGGCAGGTGGCCTGCTCCCCATTTCTTGGTCCAGCGATAATGGGAATCACCTGTTCGTTGGTACAGAGGACGATGGATCGGGTAGGTCTTCATCGATAGGCACATACCTCACACAAGTGGCCGCGAATTCGGCCGGTGTCCGATAGTCCAGGGAACTGTGCGGGCGTTCGGTATTGTACTCCTCCCTCCAGAGCGCGCCCAAGGCCCCGGCCTGCGGTTCGCTCTCGAACTCCTCGCGGTTCGGGAACTCGTCACGGACCTTGCTATGAAACGACTCCGCATAGCCGTTCTGCCAGGGGCTGCCCGGCGCCACGTGCCATGTCCCGGAGCCGGATTCCTCCAGCCACGACCGCACGACTTCGGCGACGAACTCCGGCCCGTTGTCGCTGCGGATCCGGCACGGCGGGCCGCCGCGACCGGCCGAGACCTCGGCCGGGATGACCCGGATGTCCTCGGCCGTCATGCCCCGGCGTGCCTCCAACGCCAGGCATTCTCGAGTATACTCATCAATAATACTCGGCCATTTGAGACTTCGACCGTCATTGGTACGATCGAAGATAAAGTACCATGTCCATACGTCGTCCTTGCCGCGCGCGGGCCGGAGATGGCAGGCATTCTCGTCCCGCCCATGAGCCCGGCGCGGCTTGGGATCGGCCCGCGGACGGGCCACTTTCAGCCCCAGCTCGCGATAGATTCGGCGCACGGCCTTCTTGTTGACCGTCCGGCCCTCGCGATCCATCAGGGCCCGGATCCGCCGGTAGCCGAACCGCGGGTGGGCCCCGGCCAATTCCTCGATGCGCCGAGCCGGCGCCGCCTGCTCATCGCGAACGACCGGCGCGTAGCGGAGGCCGGAGCGGGCCAGGTCCAGCGCCCGCGACGCGCGGCGTTGAGATACATGGAATTCTTCACATAATTCGCTGGCGATCATGCGGCGTCTGGGGGCGGTCATGGCTTTTTTTCAAGGCCTCCTGGAGCATGCGGCGGTCCGGCGCCAGCTCGGCGACCAGGAGCTTGAGGCGATCGACCTCGGCATCGAGTTCTGAGATGCGAAGTTGTTCATGCGACGCGGGTTCCTCCTGGAGGGCCTTCCAGCGGTAGTAGGTGGTGGGTCCGATGCCGGCCTTGCGGCAGGCCTGGTGGAGATTCAAGCCGGCGTCGAGGTCGTCCTGGAAGCCGCGAAGGATGGATGCAATCTGGTCCCGTCCGGGTCGTTTTCGCATGGTTCGCTCCCTGACTCTCTGCCAGTTGTACGATTCCCATCAAGACTGGACCAGATTTTGGGGAGCAGGCCACAACAGTGCGGGAGAGCCCCTTTTACGCGCTCATTTCCAGGGGCCAACCCACTGTGGCTGACCGAGTGGCTCACTGAGGCACTCGACCTGCGGCCCGGCATGCGGGTGCTGGACTTGGGCTGAAGGAGCGCCCTGTCGTCGGTCTTCCTACGCCGCGAGTTCGGCGTGCAAGTCTGGGCCACCGACCTGTGGTTCAGCGCCTCGGAGAACATCCAGCGGGTGCGGGACGCTGGCGTCGAGGACGGCGCCTGCCCGATCCGCGCCGACTCCCGGTCGCTGCCGTTCTCTGAGGGATTCTTCGACGCCGTCGTGTCCATCGACTCCTTCATGTATTACGGGACGGATGACCTGTAACTGGACTACCTCGCCCGGTTCATCAAGCCGGGCGGTCCGTTGGGCATCGCCCTGGCCGGGTTCCTGAGCGAGATTGATGCCCCGGTCCGCGCGTACCTGGCCGAGTGGTGGTCCGCGGAAATGCCGTACAGCCTGCATTCGGCGAGCTGGTGGCGGCGGCACTGGGAGCGGAGTGGCATCCTGGACATCGCGATGGCCGACACCTTGCCCGACGGCTGGCGGTTCTGGCTGGACTGGCACAAGCTCGTCGCCCCCAAGAACGAGAAGGAGATCCGCGCACTGGAGGCCGACGCCGGCCGGCACTTCAGCTACGTCCGGGCCGTGGGCCGCCGCCGGGCCGAGGCGCGGTTTTTCGACCCGCTCATGTCTGTGCCCGTGGAATACTCGAAACAGCCATTGCTCCGCGGCTCGGAGTAGGGTGGCGTGGCCTGCACGATCTCGCACCGAGGTAGGGTCGGGCCGGCCGCCGCACCTGATCGGCGAGGCAGGAGGGCTTTCCCAGATGCGTAGCTCACTCCGCCCCGCCGGCTGCTGAGCTTGGTCGTTCGGATGGACCGACGCGACCAGCGATACCTTTTTCGCTCCCACTTTCCCCGGGAAGCATCACCCGTAGAGGTTTTTCGCCAGGAACGGATTCCGAAATTTGCCGCGAGGATCATACTTCCTGACGAGGTCCTTGAAGTCGCCCATTCGCTCATAACGCGACTGCAGGATCGCCGGCTCGATCGCGAACAGTTTCCCCCAGTGGGGTCGGACATTATATGGGGAAAGCTCCTTCTCGATCACCGGCAGCAGTTCGCGGACGCTGTCCCAGTCGGGCTTCCAGGTGAAGTGGATGGCCACGCTGGGACGCTTGTAGCACGGACTCAGCCACAGCTCGTCGGCGTCGATGGTGCGAATCTCCGAGATCAACAGGTGGGGCGTGATCCGGCCCCGCAGCCGTTCGATCGCGAGGATCGCATCGACCGCGTCATCACGCGGGACGAAGTATTCCGCCTGCAACTCCTTGCCGCTGCTCGGCGTGAACCCCATGCGGAAGTGGGGCAGCCGATCGAACCAGGGACCCGGAACGCCCATCTGCTCCGTGCAGTTCTCGGCCGAGAGCTCGATGATCGGATGCAGGTTCCTCGACGCACGCGTCGCGCCGTACCGCGTCAGATCCGCCGCCTTCTCCTCGACGCGACGCTTGACCCACACCTCCGAGATCCTTCCCTCCTGCCAATCGGTGAACAGGCTCACGCTGTAGCCGGCCGACATGATCGCGTCGAAGTTGCTGGCGAGCCGCGCCATCGGGAGGTTCTCATAGACTTCCTGACTCACGGCGAAGGTGGGCAGGATGTCGAGCGTGACCTTCGTCACCACCCCCAGCGCCCCCAGGTGGACGACCGACCCGAGGAACGAGCCGCCGTCCTTATCGCGCGAGAGCGATACCACGTCGCCATCGTGGGTGACCAGTTCCATGGCCGAGACCGCCGTGGACAGGTTCCCGTTCCTGACGCCCGAGCCATGCGTCCCCGTGGCGCAGGCGCCCGCGACGGAGATGTGGGGCAACGAAGCGAGGTTGTGCAGGGCAAAGCCCTGATCGTGGAGGTAGGGGCCCAGACGACCATAGGTCATCCCCGCCTCGACGGTAACCGTGGACGCCTTGGGGTCGAGCGAGACCACGCGATCCATCGGCTTGAGCGAGAGGAGGGCATGGGGGCTGTCGGCGATCCCGTTGAAGCAATGGCGGGTGCCGAGGGCCCGCATCGAATCATGATCCCGGACGCAGCTGCGGACCTTCTCCACCGAATCGAGGGTGATCAGATTGTCCGTACTGTACCGGTAATTGCCGGCCCAGTTGGTGAGAGGGCCTGCCGGAGGCGTGTCGTACGATCGGCCGAAGAGCCGTCGTACGGGAATCCCACCCAGGGCCGCCGCCAAGAACCCCAGGAACGTCCTCTTATCCATGATTGGAGCCCTGAACTTGCCTCACGTCGATGACCCGACGGTCACGATAGCAGAACTGGCGTGTGTCAAACAGTGGGAAGGACGGAGAGCCGAACGACCTTCAGCCACCCGGCGAAAACGATTGAGCTCCCGACAAGATCGTCAGACCGTTACTCGTTCCGAGCCATGGTCGGATCGACCGAAACCACCTCGGATCAATCGGCTTCGGCATACTCAGGACGACGCACCCAACGCGACGGTCGCTCCGATTGCACGACTCTCGGGGTCCCTTCGCGGCCCCGTCCTCGCCGCCGAGGGCCTTGATCCGGGCGGCGGTGTCGGGCTCGTTCACGAGGAACTCGCGGCCGAAGTCCAGGGCGCCCCGGGGCTTGCCCATCTCGTCCAGTGCCCGGGCCATCTTGAGCCGCGACCGGGCGGCATCCTCCCGATCCTCTCACTCCCCGGCATCGGCCCGGCGTGGCGCGGGTGATCGTTGGGCGGGCGGGGGACTGGCGGGTGGCCCGAGGAGCGATTGACGCCGCGTTGACGGGTCCTTCGAAGCGGACAAGTCGGCCGGCGACGCGGGAGGCGGCGCCGCCAGCGATTTCAGGAAATGCTCGATATCCGACTGTCGCCGGTCGGGGAGCCGGGCGAAGTTCATGGCCGATTGGAGGGCCTGGCCCTTGTGGGCCCTGACGACGTCATGGAGATTGAGGGCGCGACCGTCGTGGAGATACGGGCCGGAGTCGCGGTATCCCCAGAGCGGGGGCGTGCGCCACTCCGACCCATCGGCCAGGCTGGAGGACGTCGGGATATCGACCTGCACGGTCGGGCCGTAGTAGAGGGTCATGGCGACGCTGGTCAGCTCCGGCCCCATATCGTGCATGAGCAGGTCGCTGTAGATGCCGTTGATGTTCCCCAGGCTCGGGCGGTGGCAATCGGTGCAGCCGATCACCTCGAAGGACGCCCGGCCGGCTTTGATGGCGTAATCGTCGGGCCCGTCGAGCTGGATCGGCGCGGGCAGCGCCTTGACGTAGGCCGCGAGAGCGTCGCACTCCTCCTGGGTCAGATCGAGGGCTTTTGCCCTGGTATCCGGCTTCAGCGGAGAGACCGCCTGCCCGTGACCGGGGGCCTCGAGTCCCAGCTCGTTGGCGCAGGCCGCCAGCACGAACCCCCGCAAGTCCGTCGTCTGGGCCTTCCAGCCGAATTTCCCGATCCGGCCGCTCGTCATCCCATTGACCCGCCCTCGGACCAGGACGGGCTGTTGCGCGGCCGTCGCGACCAGGACCTCGTCCGGCAGGGCGTCGATCAGGCCCAGGCCGAAGAGCGGCGGCGCATTCCGCTGGGATGTGACGAGCCTTCCCCCGGTGATGATCCCCCCCAGGTGGCGGTCGCTCCTCGAATGCGGGCCCGGAAGCGCGATCGTCACGTGATACCGCCATTCGGCGTAGGCGGGATCCACGCCGAAGCGGTGGATCACGGCGCTCGACGCGGTCAACAATCCGGGGTGGAACTTGACCAGGTCATCCTCGTCGGGCTTCAGGGCGAATGAGTGGGCCGTGAGCGAGCCCTCCTCACACGAGAGGACGAGACCATCGCCATCCGGGCTGGGCTCGACGTCGAATTCGCGCGCCTTCAGGGTCTTCCCGCCCGCCGAGACCACGAATCCATGCCGGAAACGACCGGGAGTGTCCGAAGTCGACAGGTGGAAACTCCTCGTCAACAGATGCGCATCTCTGGCCCTGCCGCCGCCCCTCCCCACGACGACTCCCCTGGCCGGGCGAATCCCGGGGATCTGGACCCCGACTTCACCGGGCCGGCTCTGGCGGGGAATGTTCAGCTCGTGCTCGCCGCGGGAGTCCGCGATGATGCCGCCGATCGCGCTGACGATCTCGACGTTCATCTTCGCGGGCCCCGCGCCCCCCGGGCCGCCCTGACCGTGGCAGGCCACGCACGAGGTCGCGTTGTACACCGGCCCCAGCCCATCGCCGCCGTGGCAACGCGGGTCCTTGGGCAGCCACTGGCGGGTGAAGAGCTCCTGGCCCAGCTTCAAATCGGCCTCGGATGGCCGAGATGTTTCCCCGGCCGGAGCCGGGCCGGCGATCCCGATCGGGACGAGGAGGAGCGCCAGGCCGATCGCGGCCCGTCTCCATCGACGACGGACGCCCCTTATCCCGCGCACGCCGCCCGTCGGCACCGCACCCCAACGCCGCTCCATGGGACGCCTCCGGTGTCAGAGGACCGATCGTCTCCGGCCGGTCCGAACCCGCTCGATCTTGACGGTCCACTCGCTCATCCTACGCTGCCACGTTCGTGGGAGTTCGGAACCGATCCGCACCGATCGACGACCGACCCGCCGTCGGCGTCGTACGACTCGCGGTCCTTCCAGCCATCACCGAGCTTGCCGGCCCGGGCGTCCTCGTCGAGCTCTATGCCCAGGCCGAGCTCTCCGGCTTCCGCCGTCCCCTCCGCAAGAGGGCCGGTCCTTCCGCCCCGAGTTGACCGGCCGCGGCGCCCGATCGGCCGGGTTATTGTTGACCGCCAGGGAGCCGGCATGAAGATAGCGGCTCGGCGCCGCCCGGTGGAACCGGGCGTATGGCCCCGCTCGATATGTGGTCGTATGAACAGTAGGAGATTCCTTCCCCATATCGCAGTGCGCGTCGGTGTCATCGACGAATGGCACAAGCTTTAGAACCATTTCTTGCGATTCTCCGGCCGCTTGGACTCGACTCGCGTCTGGTTCAGAGCTCGCTGTTGGGCCAAACCGGAACCTGAAACCCTCCGATGGATCGTAATAGACATGACATCAGGACTGTCCCGTTGAGTCCAGTGTCCATCGCTCTAATGCCTTGGCTAAATTGGAGTTAGGCGTGACATCAGTTGCCTTCGATCTGAACTCTCCCGTAAGCTTGAACCCCTGCCCGCCACTCGAATCGCGGAAGGGGACCCCTCATGCTCACCGATCGCTATATCTTCGCCCAACTCATGGACTTCCTGCCCAAGGACCTATTCGATCGCTGCATCGAGCGATATCACGGCAATCGCGGCGTTCGCAACTTCTCCTGTCTCGATCAATTCTTGTGCATGACCTTCGCTCAATTGACCTATCGCGAGAGTCTGCGAGACATCGAGACCTGCCTGCGCGATCCACAAGAAACTCTACCACGCCGGCTTCCGCGGCTCGATCGCCAAGAACACCCTGGCCAGAGCCAACGAGAGACGCGACTGGCGAATCTATGCGGATCTGGCGCAGGTCTTGATCGCGCAGGCGCGGCGGCTGTACGCGGCCGATGGATTCGGCGTCGCCTTGGAGCAAACCACTTACGCGCTGGATTCCACCACCATCGACCTGTGCTTGGCCTCGTTCCCTCGGGCCAAATTTCGCCGTCGCAAGGGGGGCCGTCAAGCTGCACACGCTCTTGGACCTGCGCGGCAATATCCCCTGTTTTGTGCGGATCACCCACGGCAAGACCCACGACGTGAAAGCCCTCGATGCCCTGGCGATCGAGGCCGGGGCCTTCTATGTGATGGACAGGGGTTACCTCGATTTCGGCCGGCTCCATCGCTTCACCTTGTGCTTGGCGTTCTTCGTGATCCGCGGCAAGAAGAACCTCGACTACAATCGACGATCGTACCGGCGCGTGGAAGACGACGGGACTTCGAAGCGATCAGACGATCGTCCTGAATGGCCCCAAGAGCTCGAAGGCCTACCCCGAACCCTTGCGTCGGATCGCCTACTGCGACCCGGAGACCAAGAAGCGATTCGTCTTCTTGACCAACAACTTCCAGTTGCCAGCATTAACAATCTCGCAGATTTACAAATCTCGATGGCAAATCGAGTTGTTCTTCCGATGGATCAAGCAAAACTTGAGAATCAAATCCTTCTATGGGAGGTCTCCTAACGCCATGAAGACCCAGATCTGGATCTCCATCAGCGTATACGTGCTGGTAGGGATCGTCCGCAAGGAGTTGAAGCTGGAGCGGAGCCTGGGCGAAATCTTGCAAATCTTGAGCATCTCCATCTTCGAGAAAACCCCTATGATTGAAGCCCTTTCGCTCGAAAAAACCGGTTCCGGAGAGACCGCGAGTCATAACCAGTTGCCCCTATTCGACTTCTAGCGGGACAGCCCTGCTCAGAAAGATGGAATTCAGCTCGTCCTCGTTGAATCGCTGGCCCGTGATCGCATGGAGCGCGCCGGTGATCTCCCGGTACGCCCTGCCGATGCCGAAACCATCGAGTTTATCATCCTCGTCGAGATCATGTTTCCTCAAGAACGCGAGCAGTTCCGGGTCGTCCATCGGTAGGCCGAAGTCGCTTGCGGGCGGCATCAGGGTACGCGGTATCGCCCGGATCAACGCCGGGACGGCTCTCGGGTCGCCGATCGCGCGCGGCGTGAATCCGAGCGAACGCAGCGGCCGATCGGCCGTCGTGCGTTCCAGCTCCTCGATCAAGGGCGGCACGGCAGGCTTTCCGATCTCCGTGAGCTTGCGGGCAGCCGTCGCCCAGCCCTTGGAGTTGCGGATGTCCGTGTTCCGCAGTGCGATGATCGCCTGCTGGATCTCCTCCGCGACCGGCCTCGCCGCCTGCCCCGGCTCCGGTCGCTCCTGAGACATAGCCGGGTTCGCCGCGTGCTCGGCCAGAGCGATGAGGGCGACGATGCAAGCGGTTTTCAGGGGCTTTCCCATGGTTTTGCGGCTCCACATGTCCGGAGGAGCGGATGACGAACTCATCGACAACGCGGGCCTGTCCGACGGTCTGCGATCCGGGGATCATCACCGTGTCCGGCGGCATCTGGGAGAAGAAATGGTCCGCGTAGAAGGCGCGGACCTCGTCCCGCCCTCGGCCGCCGATCATGAGCGTGGCGGTGTTGACGTAGGGGTCTTCGGATATCGCCTCGATCGCCTGATCGGGGCTCTTGGCGGCGAACTCGGAGGCGATGTGCTCCTCCCAGGCCCCGAGCAGCGTTTCGTCGGTGCCAATCGCGTGAGATCCTCTCGGGTCAATCACCGAGCGTCCATCGGGTCGATCCCGCCGGGCGTTGCCGTTTTCTCCGTCAGGCAGGCATGACGGGTTTGCCGAGCATCACCCCGAACTTGCCGTGGAGGACGTCGAGCCGGTACAACTGGGCCGGATAGGCCAGCATGTCGTGGAGCAGTTCGGACCGCAAGAAGTTCTGTCCTCCCGGACCGTTGTCGTGAGCGTGCCGGGCCTGGGCGTCGGGGAAGGCCTCGAAGATGCAGAACGTCGTCTTCGAGTAGCGCAGCGCGAACCAGGGTCCGGTCCCCGGCTCCGTATCGACCCCGGCGTTGATGTCCCGCAGGAAGCCCTGCAGCAGCTCCTCCTTGCCGGGCTTGGCTTCCAGATGGATGTAGTAGGCCTTCGGCCCCGGCGTGTCGTCGAGCCCATGCACCACGAAGCCTGGGTGGGCCGGATCGTCCTTCGACCAGTCCGGCTTCGGGTTCGGATTGGGAGGGAGACTCACTTTTTCGCCATCATATTCATCCGGCGTGTTGTCGCTCATCTCGGTCCTCTCACCAGTTCGGCGGCAACCCGATACGGTCGCGCGGCGCGACAGGAGCTATCGTGGCCGCTCTATCCATTGTAGCCTCCCCCTGGCGGCTTCCAGTATATTGAAAGGCGGCCTTCGAGCCTCGAGTTCAGCCGCCACGGCCTCGCGTCAGGTTCTCGGGAGGAGCTGCTCCGCCCCAGCCTTCTCTCCTTGATCCGGCACCGCTGAAACACGGTAGCATTCTTAGCCGGTCCAGACCGACTTTCAGCATGTCGGCCAACTCCTTGTAGGGCAGTTCGCCTTTGCAGTTCCCCAATAGCAGTTCGGCCTCGGTGATGGAACAGATGATCATATGATGAGCCAGCTCTTCTGGTTCGCGGCTGACCGAACCGCATACATGCAAGCCTTCCGGTCAACGCCTTGATTCGTCTCCGCCAGCAACGCCCGATGGCCGTATTCATCGAACACCCGTTTGCAGATGGCGTGGGCTTCCTTGAATGTGGCATGCTCCTGAATCTTCCGGTTCCAGACTTCCAGAAAGCGCACTGGCGAGTCGTCGGCATGTGTGCCTTCGACAAGAGCGACGTCGTCCAGGCCGCGAGCGACCAGCACTTCGACCTGAGGCCAATGGTCGCGGAGCTTGGCTCGCAGACCCTGAGCTTCGATCATCGACTCCGCTCGGGTCATCGCCGCTCTTGAACCGGCGACGCGGTTGCCCCGTGAACCAGCCCCGGACTGCAAGCACCTGGTCGCCACGGCGCCGGAGCTGCCGCGCGGCCGGCCTCCTGGCACGAAAGGGGCCCGGCGTGCGGAGCGGTGCAAGAGCGAGTCGAGCAGAAGGTCGGCGACCTCTTCGCGAACCGCTACCTGTTGGTCCGGAAGCATCTGAGCCGCGCCGGGTGGGCGACGTTGCAGCGGATCAGCCGCGGGTTGCCCCGACTCCGCCGGTTGCGCCAGTCGATGGACGAGGTCTACCGGCTCTTCGACCGCGATGTCGGATGGCCACGGACCTGGCCAAACTGGCCGAGTCGCGGGCCGGCTTGCGCCGATTCAAGAAACTCGGAACGGTCTTGAAGAAGCTGACGTCGCCGGGACTCGAGAAGGCGTTGGTGTTCCTGGATGAGCGGCTCCTGGGTGCGACGTCCGACGCGGTGGAGCGAGGCAACCGCCGGTATCGGAAGCTGCAGAAGACGGTGTACCGGGTGCGGACCAAGGTCGCGATCATCGGCCGGTTGGCGCCGGACCTGCTCCGCGCGAGTCAGGCCCAGGGGCGGGCGCGCACGACCGAGACCCTCCACAATACCAGAGCGGCATGACCCGGTTACCCGATTTCTTTGCTACAGTATCGAATCCATCCATTCATTCGAGGGCGTCCCGATATCCCTCAGCCTGATTCTGGGACACGGTTTCAGACTCAAGAGCCGTTAACGGAAACGAGTCTATCACGCAATTATAGATACGTGTAAATTCGATTAGTGTATAATATTGTACAAATTTTTGTGGCGAGGCCTGGGAGCCCCGCAACCGATCGACCATCCACCGGCCGGCGCGCGAACCGATCAGCCCGCCGATTGTCGTGACGATGCCCAGGGCACCGAATAACAAATAGATCGGCGCCACGGAGTCGCGGAAACGTATCGATCCGTAATAGAGGATCGTCGTCCCGACCATGGCCAATAGGGGAGTGGCGAGCACGTATGTCGATAAGCGATCGACCCGCGGGGCGGCGTGGAATCCGGGGATCAACCAGATCGCGGCCATCGCCCATCCGAGGGCGAACGTCCAGTAGACGACCCGGTTAGGGGTCTCCGAGAATGGGCTGAGAAATCGATAAAACTTCATAAGCGTCAGGTAAGGAATGCATCGATAGTTTTGGGCCAGGAACTCGAGGCCGAATTCCCAGGCCTGGTCGGACCGATCTAGCTCGTCTCCGCTCACCCGATGATCGCCATCGATGAGTTCCGCCTCTTCGATCCAGCCCCCGGGTCGCCGCTCGAGAATCCGGTGATTATGGGCCCCCCAGAATGTGTAGGAATGAACGGTGGAGAGGATCGACCTCCCCATGGCGAGGCGGTTTCGCATCATCCAGGGCGAGATCAAGACGCACGCCATTGCCGTCATGATAGCCAGCCTCCGGATAGGCCCCCCCCTGCCCCGCGCGGAGGAGCGGGGTCAGCCAGAGTAAAGGAATGACCAGGAGGATATTCGGACGCACGAGTCCCGCGAGCCCCCAGCATAGACCCGCCGCGGTCGCCCAGGAGAGAGAACGCTCATCCCGGAAGGCCCGAATCGACGCTCCTGAGGCCGTTACCACGAGGAGCGAAAAGGGGACTTCGCTGAGGAAATGCATCGCGTAGTAGGCGTGATTGGGATAGGCGGCGAGACCGGTCGCCGCGATCAACCCCGTGAGCGGTCCGAATGCCTCACGCCCGACCCAGCCGACGGCGAGGCATGTCGCGGCCGAGAGGAGGCAGAACCAGAGCCGGCCGGCGGCGAAGTTCCGGCCGAATACCGCATACACCGGCAGAAGAACGAGCGACGTCCCCGGGGGACGCCTGGCCGTCGGCGTGCCATCCTGGAGCGTGAAACCCTCACCCTGGCTCATCCTCCAGGCGAAAAGCTCATAATCGAGCTGGTCGGGATTCGCCGCGGCATCCGGCGGAGCATCCAGGCCTACGAACACGGCCGCCAGGCCCACCCTGATTGCGATAGCAAAGGCAAGTATCGCTAGGTAATAGTAAATATTATAATATTTATATATATTCATTATAATCTTTAGTTGGGGCGACGGTGTCTCCGGGGACACGAGGATTGCAACGGCCGATGTCATGGCGGAGGGAGGCCGACCTTGCTCGCGGGCGGGCCGCCGGAACCTCGACGAGGAGGCCGGCGTTCCCGGCAAGCCGGCCCCTGGATTCACCTCTCAAGACCATCCATGGCCTTCGACAACGAGTGGCCTGGCGCAATCCGGGAAAGGTTCGACCGTGTCGTGGACCGCGGGCCGGCCGACGCTAATTTCCCGCTCTACGCTCCGGGCGACCCGGACCTCGAGGCGTTCCATGCCGGGATCAACGGGCCGGTGTCGGCGACCGAGTTCATCGGCCGGCCTCCCCGAGCGGCCCCGCGGGATGATGTCGGACAGGTGCGCCCGGAGCTCGCCGAGCCGGTTCGTCCAGCCCTCCTGGCGCATGGCCTCGCTCCGGGCCAGGCTCGGGCCGGGGTCGTCCAGGGAGGCCGCGACGTGGCTCAGGAACGATTCCTCGTCCGCGGCGATCCGGCAATGGCCGAGTTCCTCGACCTCCGGGATGGCCGTCGAGACGATCGGCAGGCCCGCGGACAGGTACTCGCGCGCCTTCAGGGGGTTGGAGTTGAGCGTCACTTCATTGATCCGGAACGGGATGAGGGCGACATCGAACCCCTTGCAGAAGGCCGGCAAGTCGGCGTAGGGGACCTGGCCGAGCAGGTGGACGTTGGGCCGCTCCCTCAGGGCCGAGACGTCCGTCGTCACCAGGCCCAGGATGACCAGCGAAGCGTGCGGGAAGCGATCGGCGACGCGGCACAGGAGCCCGACATCGACCCAGTCGGCGGCGACCAGTCCGAAGAAGCCGATGATCGGCCTGGGCAAGGCGGCGATCGCATCGGGGATCCGCGTCGCGGGGTCGAGCGCCCGACGAAAGTGCTCGAAATTGACCCCGTTCCGCACCAGGACGGTGTGCGGGTTGAGCGGGGACTTGGAGCGGAGCAGCGGGGTCAACGTGACGACGACCAGGTCCGAGCGGCGGGCGAGATCCGCTTCCTGCTCGGCGAGTGCTCGGGCGGCGACCCCGGCGAATCCGGTGAACTCGTCCACGCAATAATAGATCAGCAGCTCCTCGCCGAAGTCGCCCGCGACCAGTCCGGCCGTGGGGAGGAACACGAAATTAACGGGCCGCCCGAATCCCAGGCGGCGCATGGCCTGCGCGACCTGCGCCCGGAGGAGTCGGCGGTTGGCCGCCCGTAGGCCGGCCAGGTCGTACAACGGGATGATCAGCGGGCTGAGTACGAAGAGATTAGGCTCGACTTCCCGGACCGGCTCGAGGGCAGCCCGCAACTTCCGCATCGCCCGACCGGCGTCGGCGCGAGAGACGGTGGGGCGACGGTAGCCGATCGAGTTGACCCACAGGACGCGATTGTCGCGGGCCAGCAGGCGCATCAGGTGGGTCATGGTCATCGCATCCCAGCTCCAGTCGGTGCTGAAGCAGAGGATGTCCCTCCCGCGCAAGGGATCGGCCGGCGAGGACACGATCCCGTCCTCGCCAACTTGCCCCCCGGTCGCCCGACCGGCCTTCCCGGCCGAGGTCTGTCTCGGCGAAGGGTCGCAACATCCCGCCTCGACGGACACGTCGCACTTCGACGGCATATCCATCCCGCCGGATCGGTCGCGATACTCCGCCTCGGCGACTTCGACGCCGGGGATGCGGAGCAGCTCGCAGGCGACTCTCGCGGGGACGCCCAGGATTTCGAACGCCGTCGCCACCATGATCCGAAGGTCCAGCCAAGCGTCGCCCCGCCTGATGTAGTAGAGGTCGCATGCCAGCTTCCGACGCACGCTCTCGATATCGGAGTCGGGTCCGAGCTGCACCTGGGCCAGCCCGGTGATCCCCGGCAAGACCTGGAGACGCTCCCGGTAAGCCGGCAAGGCCTGCTCGATTTGTCCGACGATCTCGGGACGCTCAGGGCGGGGTCCCACGAGGCTCATCGCGCCTCCGAGGATGTTGCAGATCTGGGGCAGCTCGTCGATGTGCCTGGCCCGAAGGATCCGTCCGATCGGAGTGACGCGGGGATCCCCGGGCGTCGACCACCGCGGGCCCGTCGGCCGTTCGCAGTCGCGATACATCGTCCGAATCTTGTAGATCGTGAAGGGGCGGCCATCGAGGCCCAATCGCGCCTGACGAAAGATGGCCGGGCCGCGCGACGTCAACCGCACCAGCACGATCGCAACGACCATCACCGGGAGGGTCAAGACCAACAGGGCTACGGCGAGGATCCGATCCATGACCGATTTCCACGGGGGGAGCACCGGGATTGGCACGCACTCCCCGCGAGCCCGGGATGGAATGGACGAGTCCGCGAACTCGGCGGGGCTCCACGCGGGGAGGCTCGCCAGCGACGAAGCCTGAGCATTCGAATTCATAAATGATCCAAGCCTTTACTAGCTGGCGGTGCGGGATGCGAGGTGGAATCCTCCGCATCCGCGATCTCGGGTGCAGAACAGCCGAGGCTGCGGAACCGCGGTCGGATTGCCGCAGAACGGCACGCCTTCATGCCAGGTGAAAGAATCTCGTGCGAAGC
This sequence comes from uncultured Planctomycetota bacterium, assembly GCA_963743925.1. Classification (GTDB taxonomy): domain Bacteria; phylum Planctomycetota; class Planctomycetia; order Isosphaerales; family Isosphaeraceae; genus CAVZRC01. Next base: position 181,814 of record CAVURY010000003.1, read on the forward strand.
TCGCCACCGAGGCCATCGGCGGCGATCAGGCCGCGAGCGAATCCCCCAAGACGCCAGGATGTAAGGCCATCTCCTCGGGATCGCGCCGCTAAAGCTGGCGATTCTGGCCGCGGGGTCCGAGGCCGGAGAAGCGACATTCGCGCCGCGGTCGAAGACACGATCGGGACGACGGATGATCATTCGAGCGATGCTCCCCGGCCGTCCACTCGTCGATCCGACGCTAGCTTTCTTCCAGGCCGGCTCGGGGAAGCTCGACGGCTCTCCGTGACCTCCCTTGGGTCCGGGGCTCGCAACCGACTTTGCAAGCCCGGTGCCATTCCCGCCGCCGCAACCCACTTCGATGCCGAGAACGGCCCGTTTCCCCGGGGAAACGGGGCCCTGGACCGATCCGAGCGTCGGCGGGACCGGCCGTCGAGGGTGCGGACGACTCGGGCGGCGAGCCGTCTCGCAACCAGGGTGATCGCGCCGCGACCACATCGTTGACGCTTCCCGCCTCGTCGAAGACGGTGCCCACGCCCCGGATGGGAATAATCAGGCGAATTGTCGAGAGTTCATCGGCCTGCCGGCCCATGAACCATGCAGGCGCGAAGGCCGAGGTTGGCGGAATGACCGCGGCTCGAGCGTCTCGCTCCAAGTCCTTTTATGGCAAAACATTGTCGCGGAAGATTGGCGAGGTCATTTCCGAACTTGAATATTAATTTGTTCTATCATCAATACGTTAATTCGACAGGCCATGGCGTCGCGTCGACGAAAATCGGCACGGCCCATGCTTTCGCTCGGGTCGGCGAGGAGGACGGGACGGTCCTGAGCTCGCGGGCCCGAAGATGCCCGCCGCTTTCCTGCTCGCAGGTCTCGACCGTAAGTCCGGGCTCGTGAGTCCGGGCGCCCGTCCGGTCCAACCGCGTCCTTGAACGAATGCACCTCCACGCAAGAATTCGTCGCATAGCACCATGAAATCGATTCCGATCGGTAATCCGCCGACCGCCGCGGGAGCGGCGTCGACGCGGCCGTACGCGCGGCCCTGGGCCGTAGCCTCGTCGGCGTTGTGTGCGGTCGCGAGCGTCGCGGTGTCTCTGGCTAGGCTGGTCGGCCGGCCGCTGAGCATCGAGGACGGATCGGGCTGGGCAATCGCCACGCTGCCGATCGCCGACATTCTCGCATGCATTCGTCGCGACGCGAACCCGCCGCTCTACTACTTGTTACTCAAGGGATGGTGCGCCTTGGGCGGAGACTCGGCCATGTGGCTGAGGCTGTTCTCGGCACTCCAGCTGTTGGCCGCGGCGGCGGGGCTCGCGGCCCTGGCCCGACGGCTCTGGCCCGGGGACCGCGCGGCGAGCCGCGTCCTCCCGCTCGCATGGCTCGTCTTGCCGTACACGCTCTGGTACGGGACTTATGTCAAGATGTATGCCCTCGAGGCGGCCCTGTTCGTCTGGTCGTTCGTCGCCGCGCTGAGGGCCTTCGAGACGGGTCGAGCTCGAGACGAACTGGCCGCCGGCATCATCCAGCTCGCCGGCCTCTATACGCACTACTGGCTGGCCCTTCCCACGCTGGTACTGGGGTCCTTCGAGGTCTTGCGACGACGACCGGTGCGGGGCGTTGTGCTCCGATATGCCGGGATTCTCGTCCTCTACCTCCCCTGGCTCGGGGTGGCCTCCCAGCAGTACCGCGGGGTCACGGATGGATATCCGCCGACGCTAATCCCTGCGGGGGTGCTGCTGATGTTGCCGTCCCAGGTGATCTTGTTGAGCGAGACGTGGCCGGAGCCGTCCCTGTGGAGTCTCGGGATCGCCCTGGTGGCGGTGGCGGCGGTCGGCGGATGGATCGGCCGCGGTGAGAGACGGCTTCCGGTCCTGCTGCTGGTGCTGCCGGTGCTCCTGGCATTCGTCGCCAGTTCGGTGTCGGGCATCTCGCTCGTACACCCGGCGCAACTCTTCCCCGTCGTGACCATGCTCCCGCCGGCGGTCTGGCCGGTGGCGCGTCGCGTCCCCGAGGTGTTGGCGATCGCCTGGACCTTCCCGGCATGGAGGCTGGGGGCCCTGGTCCTGGGCGGACTGCCTTCCCTCCCCGGGTTGGTGGGGGTCGCCGAACGGCTGAAGGACCGCGAGCCGGGGAGCTGGGTGATCATCGCTTCGCCCTACCTTTACGGTGCGGGGCGATGGGCCCTCCGCGGTCAGCCGGACGTCTACGCCATCGACCGCCCGGCAGACCGGCGCATCCCAGGACTCTCGGCCCTGCCCTGGATGCCCCGCAAGACCCTCGACCAGGTCGCGGCGGCGGGAGGTGTCCCGGCCATCTATGTGGTCGGCCACGTCCAGCGACCGACGATCGAGCCGACGCCCCCGCAAGGCTGGTCGCTGCGGTCGACCCGAACTTACAACGAATGCATGTCTCTTGGGAGCCCGGTGGCGGGGGAAATTCGCGTCCGAGAGTACGGTCGCGCCGGGCTTCCCCAGGCGTCGGTCAACGCACGTGCCGGCGCGGCCGCCCCCGGGCGTTCCGGGGGGGGATGGGTTGCGTGCGAGGGCACCACGGGTTTGAGGAGTCTTCCATGAAAACATTCGCCGCCGTCGGCCTGCTCGCGATCGTCTTCGGACTCTCCATGTCGTCCGTCGGGTCCGGACCGGTCCCGGGAGTGGAGTTGTCCCCGCAGGAATCGCGGTCCATCTCGGGGGGCCAGTGCTTCTACTACATGGAGTACTGCGTGCAGGCCAACAACAACTGCTCATCCGGCATGATCTACATCTCTTCGGTGGCCGGCACGCCCTGTTCGACGACATCCGGCGATGTCGGGGTCTGCTACAACGGCTTGAACGGCACCTACTGCTGTAACGGAGGGACCATCGCATGCTTCAACCCCTGAACGAGAACCCGGCGGTCCGGGTCGGTCCGGGAGAGGATCCGGATCGTTCGTCAATCCGGCCTGGTCACCTTTCGTCGGGATTGCTTTAGGAATGGTATCGGGCGGCGCCGGGTGCTGTTGGAACGGGTCTCATCCGCGGCGGTTGCCGCGCCGGAGCGAACGATGATCTCATCTACCATGCTGATCGGGATGGCCCTCGTGGCCGGGGCGGATCGCGGCCGGACATCGAATGCGACCGATCCGAGCCCGGCGGAGATCGCCGTCCGGATCGAGGCGGCCTGGGCGTCCCCGGCCGGCCTGTCCGTCCGCTACAAGCAGAAAGCCGACCGGCTGCCGGAGAGCGCCGGGTGCGACGCCTATTTCGGGCCGATGGGCGACGAAATTGAGGTTGCCTTCCAGGGCGACCAGTTCCGCGAGCGTACCCTGTTATCCGCCTCGCCACCGATGTACCTCGAGCGGACCTATGACGGCGAGTGGTTCTACCAGAAGCGGATGATCGCGCGGGACCGGCTCAAGGGCGCGTCGGCGATCGGGACCGGTCCCTCCACCCCCGAATCGCTCCTGAAGACCCACAAGGCCGTCATGGAAGGCATGGGCTATTACCTCGAGCTGCTCGGCACGATGCCTTATGAGGGGCGAGGCAACTGCACGCAATTCCATCGCGAGTGCTATCTCCGTCGGCTCGGCGGCGAGACCGGCCCCGCGAAGGGTGGGGGCGAGGGTCGGCCGTTCGGCCTGGTGGCGGCACTCAAAGGCGGGCAGTACGGGGTGGTCGGTCGTGCCCGGGTCGGGGACGCCGACTGCCTCGAACTCCGCGGCCCGGGGGACCACCTCTGGCTCGACCCGAAGCACGGCTACGCCTTGCGGAGGAGGGTCTGGGACTGGCTGCCCGGGACGTCGCACCAATTCGACGTCACGTTGAGCGACCTCCGTCCGGTCACCTCGGGACTCTGGCTGCCGCGGAGGGTGCGAGTCGGCCGATACGCAGCCCCCGTCCCCGGCAAGCCGTGTCCCGACCGGCCGGTGGTCTTCTACGACCTCGAGGTCGTCGAGGCGAAGCTCGGCCCGTTCCCCGAGGAGACCTTCCGGCCCAGACCCACCGCGGGGACGCTCGTCACCGACGAGAGCCTGATCAGAGGGAAGGACGGCCGGGAGGTCGGGGTCACGTACAACGAGGGGATGACGCCCGAGGAGACCCAGGAGTCGCTCGACCGGGCTCTCCGCGACCGCAACCGGTTTCCCACGCGCAGGGATCCGCGACCGAGTGGGCGTCCGCGGCCGCGGCCGCGGCGGCCGTCGCGTACGCGGTCCTCCGCGTGCGGCGGCCGGCCCGCGACTCCAGGAAAAATGATTATCTGAATAATACAAGAATCTCATAGATCGAAGCGAGAGGGAGGCGACGGATATGCGGATGTCCATATCGACGTGGGCCGCGGCCGCCTGGCTCATCGCCCTGCCGGGGGCGCCCGCCCGCGCGGCGGGCGGGCCCGAGTGGCGCGACGTCCTCAACTGCGGCCCGAATTGCCTCTACATGCTGCTGTCGCTCCAGGGCAAATCGGTGACCTATCGCGAGGTGCGGGACGCGGTCCCGGTCGGCCCGCACGGCAGCACATTCGAGGACCTGAAGCGGGCTGCGGACCGCTTCGGCCTCGATGGCGCGGTCGTGCGATGCGGCCTCGACGAGGTCAAGCCGTTCCTGCCCGCGATCGTCCACGTGGACGTCATGGACGGCGGCGACGGGCACTTCGTGCTCTTGCTCGGGGCCACCGACACCACGTTCTACACCGTGGAGACCGCGAACGCCGAGGTCGTCCCTTTGCCGCGGGGGATATTCCTGAAGAACTGGACGGGCACCGCCTTCGTGACCAGGGCGGGCCGCCGGCCGATGACTTGGCCGGTCATGGTCGGGGGGCTCGCCTCGGTCGCATGCGTGCTGACGGCCAGGGTTCTCCGCCCATGCGCCCTGCGCCGCAAGGTCGCCGGGCCGGAAAGGAGCCTCGCGTGATCCCGATCTCCTTGGCCTCCGCGCTCCTGGCCTGTCTCGGGACGTCGGCCGAGCCGGCGCCGAGCGTCGCCGACTGCGCCCGGGCGATGCGTGCACGCTGGTCGGACATGCCCCCGTTCCGCGCCGATTTCAGCTTCCACTCCGTCGAGGTCTCCCGCTCCGCATACGAGTCCGGGACCGTACCCCGGTGGTATCCGGCCGACGGCGAGCCGGTCATCCCCGACCATGAGGGCTGGTTCTCGCTCTTCCCGACCTGGTTCCGGTACCGATACATCCAGGGCCATCCGCGGTTCGACGTCACCGAGTATCCGCTCGAAGTCCGATGGAACGGCGAGCGGGCGTTCAAGATCAACCCGGTCAGCCAGACGTATCAAGACGTGAAGCCGGCATCCGAATTGGCGCGAGAGAACTGGACCGAGCACTTCCTGATCATGACCTGGCAGCTCGATTTCATCGAGAGGCTGCGCCCGAGCCGGGCGAGCCGCTCGTTCTTGCTGCCGGCGGCGCTGGCACACCCCGACTATCGCGTGGCCGGCTGGGATGAGGTCGGCGACGTCAGGTGCGTGCGAATCGAGCGGCCGGGCCAGGACGAGATCTGGGTCGCGCCCGGCCTGGATTGGACGCTCGTGCGGAGGCGGTGGAGGATGCCATCTCCGCCCGACGGCCGACCGCTCTGGCTGGAGTCCCGGCATCGCGACTTCGCCCCGGTCCACGGGCGCTACCTGCCGCGCGAGGTCATGAGCGTGGAGGAGAAGCCCGGGGGCATCGTCAAGCTGGCGAGGCTCCGGGTCACGAGCTACCGCCCGGAGCCGGACATGCCGTTCGAGCCCGCGCGGGAGCCGGGCTCGGTCTGGAGGTACTGGCGCGGCCACGTCCTCGAGTTGACGGAGATCGTCCCGGGCGGGACGCGCGACCATCTGGAAGAGCTGGTGGCGCGGCTCCGCGGCAAGGTGGCCGTCCCGCTCGACCCGACGACGGTGGAGACGCCCGCGCGGGCCTGGGGGCCGACGCAGACGACCCCGTTCGTCGCGCTGCTGGGCCTGTGCGGGGCGGCGGCCTGGCGCCTCGGCCGACGGAGGGTCGATCGCGGCTACCATCGTCAAGAACGGGGAGGCGACCGATGAAGGCGAAGCACGTTGCCATCGGCCACGCGGTCGGTCTTCTGGCGCTGGCCGCGGCCCTGTTCTGGAAATCGCAGGCCGACGCGGGCGGCCGGAGTGGGCCCGAACCGAGCCTGCCCGTGCGGCTCTCCGGCCTATCGGCCCTGGAATTGCCCGCCGACTCCTACGGCCGCTGGGTGGCCGTCCTCGCCAAGTTCCATCCGGAGTCCGGCATCGAGCCCTCAGCCCTGGCGCATTACCTGCGACTCTGGGAGGGGACCGCCGGCCCGGCGGTTTCCGACGGCACGTCGCCCTCGCTGGCGGGACGGCTCCTCGACGACCGGACCTGCATCAATCCGGAGCTGCCGAAGCAGAAGATCCTCCGCCGGCACTCGCGGGGCATCCGATTCGAGCTGAACATCCCGGCGAGCAAGCCGGGTCTCCCCCCGATCGTCGCCGGCGAGGCTCACGTCGGCCAGTGCCTCAGCGCGCTGGGCGAGGCCGGCGTCTCGCCCGACCGCGAAGTCCGCGTCAACGATCGCGTCTACCACGTCAGCGACCTGGTCGACGATGCGGCCTGGTGCTACTCCTTCGACGAGGAGATCGAGTGGCGCACCGTGGCCCTGGCGCTCTACCGCCCGCACGTGGCCGAGTGGGCCACCAAGTACGGTCGGAAGGTCTCCTGGGCGGCCATCACCGACGAGCTCCTCGATCGGTGGCAGCGTCGGAATACGGCGAAGCACGCGTGCCTGGGGACGCACACGCTCTACGTTCTGGCCGTGATGGCGAGGGTCGATGCCGTGACCTCCCTCTGGTCCAACCGCCAACGTGCCCGGGTCAACCTCTGCCTACGCGAGGCGGCCGGGTTGCTGGCGGCCACGCAACGTCCCGACGGCCATTGGGACGCCTCGTGGTCCGACCCGGACGCGCTACCGGCGGACTCCGCCCCCGCGACCGAGCTGCTCGTCACCGGCCACCATCTCGAATGGCTCGCGTTCCGGCCCGAGGACCGCCGGCCGCCGGCCGACGTGATCGGCGCGGCCGGTCGGTTCGTCGTCGATTCCTTGTCACCCCGGACGGCCGAGGAGATTCGCAAAGCGATCTGCCCCGCAAGTCACGGCGTCCGCGCCTATCGCCTCGCGGGCATCCGCGTGCGTTGAGCGGCCGTCGAACCGCCGTGTAGGAGGTCTCGCGATGGCCGAGTATCGTCTCTCGAGCGACAACAAGCCATCCCCCGGGGGCCGATGGGCGATCCTGGCGGTCGCGTCGCTGCTCGCCGTCCATGCCGGGCTCGTGCTCCACGACGCGATCGGCGACTTCCCCGTGGTCGATGAGGTCGGACACGTCGCCTCGGGCGTCGTGCACTGGAAGACGGGCACGTACGATGCGTACCGGGTCAACCCGCCGCTGGGTCGCATGATCGCCGCCCTGCCGGTCCTGGCGGCCCGCGCCGAGATCGAATGCGGCCGAGATGATCCGAGCCCGGGGCTCCGCGTCGAATGGGACCTCAGCCAGGACTTCCTCGCGGCCAACTCGGACCGTTTCCTGCTGCTGTTCCGGCTGGCGAGGCTCCCGGGCCCGGTCTGGTCATTGCTCGGGGGTCTGGTCGTCTATGCCTGGGGGCGTGACCTTTACGGACGCCTCGGCGGCCTGATCGGCCTGGTGGTGTGGTGCTTCCAGCCGGTGATCCTGACCTTCGCGCACGTCGTGACGCCCGACATCCCTTCGGCGTCGGCCGGGGTCGCGGCGTCGTACGCCTTCCGGCGGTACCTCCGCCTCGGCGGCCGGCCTCGCGCGGCGATGGCCGGGCTGCTGCTCGGCATGGCCGAGCTCACCAAGTTCACGATGGTCGTGCTCTTCGTCGTCTGGCCGCTGCTGTGGTGGCTGCACGAAGTCCATCGGGGGAGGGCCGGCCGCATCGGCCGGGCCGGCCTGATGACGGCGATCCTCGTGATCGGCCTCGTCGTGATCAACGCCGGCTACGCTTTCCAGGGGACCGGCCGGCGGCTGGGGGATTACGCGTTCCTGAGCCGGACGTTCGCGGGCGAACGGTCCGAGTCGGGCGCGGGCAAGCCGGGGAACCGCTTCCGAGGCTCCTGGCTCGGTGCCCTGCCCGTGCCGCTGCCCGACAACTACCTCCGCGGCGTCGACGCGCAGCGGCTCGACTTCGAGAGCCTCCTGCCCTCGTACCTCGCCGGCACCTGGAAGGATGGCGGGTGGTGGTACTATTATCTCTACGCCTGGGCGGTGAAGACGCCGATCGGGTTCCTGATCCTCTTCGCCTGGTCCGTCGCCCGGCCGCGTCCCGGGCCGAGCCAGGCCGCGGAGGGCGGGCCGGCAGAGGAGTGGCACCTCTGGCTCCCGATGATGGCGTTCCTGGGCCTGGTCAGCTCGCAGACGGGGTTCTCCCATCACCTGCGCTACGTCCTGCCGGCCTTGCCGTTCGCGGCGATCCTGTCGGGCCGCGTGGCGACGCGGATCGCCCCGGGGCTCCGCGGGGGCGGGCTGCCGCTGGCCGCCCTGCTGACCTGGGGCACGGCCTCTGCCCTGTCCGTCCACCCGCACGAGTTCTCCTACTTCAACGAGCTCGCCGGCGGCCCCGAACTCGGGCATGAACACCTGGTCGACAGCAACATCGATTGGGGCCAGGACCTGCTCTACTTGAAGCGATGGCTCGACGAGCACCCCGAGGCGAAGCCGCTCCACCTGGCGTATTTCAACATCGTCGACCCGAACGTCATCGGCATCGATTACCTGCTCCCCGCTCCCGACCCGGGCCGGCTCGACCGCGAGCTGAGGGCCCACGCCGCGGCCTTCGGCCCCCACCCCGGCTATCATGCCGTGAGCGTCCACTTGCTGCGCGGGGCGACGTTCGGAATCCCCGACGGCCGAGGCGGCCGATACGGCATCAATCGCCACGGCGAGTTCGACTATCTCCGCCGATTCCGCCCGATCGCACGCGCCGGCTATTCGATCTACATCTACAAGATCGGGGCCGACGAGGCCGACTCCGTCCGGTCGAAGCTCGGGCTGCCGCCGATCGGGCCGTCCGACGCCGTGATCCCCCAATCCGGAGCCCCCGACCCCGCTGAGGAGATTCCCGATGTTCCATCTTGCGCTCGCGCCGGTCGATAAAGAGGGCGTGACGATCGGCCCGCCGCCCTGTTCTCCCCTTCGGACGAGCATCCTATCCATTCGCCCGCGACATGCGTTTACCCTGATCGAGATGCTGGTCGTGGTGTCGATCACCGGCGTGCTCATGGCCTTACTCATGTCGGCGGTGCAGACGGCCCGGGAGGTGGCCCGGCGTGGCCGATGTCAGAACAACCTCAGGCAGATCGGCCTGGCCCTGGCCAACTACCAGGGAGCGGTCGGTGTCTACCCGTTCGGCGTCGGGGGTGCCGGGCCCCGGGGCTACACGTCGCGGTGGTCGGCTCAGTCGCAACTGCTGCCCTACCTGGAGCAATCGTCGCTGTTCCACGCGTTGAACTTCTCCGGAGTCCCCTGGGTCGGCGACAAGAACTTCAGCGCCCCGAATGTTTCCGCGATCGCGACCGAGATCGAGCTGTTCCTCTGCCCGTCCGACCCCGACGAGACGGGCGACCCGTACGACCTCGGCCACAACAGCTACCGCGCCTGCGCCGGGACACGGCCGTATAACCTCACCGGGAAGAACGACGGTGCGTTCTGGTATCAGAGTGCCGTCGCCCCGCGGGCCGTGCGCGATGGGATGAGCACGACCGCGATGTTCAGCGAGCGATGCCTGGGCAGCGTGTCCCGGCCCGACCCCAAGGGGGATTACTACCTCTCCAACCCGTCCGACGAGGCTTGCACCGGCGTGGACGGCATGCCGATGCCCCGCTTCCCGAGCCCGGTGGAGCTCTCTGGCGGACGCTGGGCGGATGGCAACGTCTTCTATACGAGATATGAGCATATAGTTGTTCCTAACAAGAATAGCTGCTTGCTGGGCGGCAACGAGGACTACGTCGGCCCGGTGGTGGTGACCGCCACGAGCCGGCATCCCGGCGGGGTCAATGTCCTCTTCGGCGACGGCTCGGTCCGCTTCGTCAAGGGGTCGATCGACCTGGCAGTCTGGAGGGGGCTGGCGACGATCGCGGGGGGGAGCTGTTGGGCGACGGCGCATACTGAGGGGAGCCCGGGCGCCTTCGAGTCGGCCGCGATCCCGGTTCAAGGCGGGGCCGAGTGCCGAGGGGTGCCGCCGGGGTTGGCGATCCGCCGGCGTTGCTTCCAGGTCGCGAGGTCGAGCGAGCGGGCGACGCCGTCGGCGTCGAGCTCCATGCCGGTGATCGCCTGCGCGTCCAGCGTGAGCCGTCCGGGGTCGGTGTCCGAGGGGACCGGTATCCGGCAGATCCGGACGGTCCGGGCCGATCCGCCGATGAGGATCGAGCGGCCGTCGGGGCTGAATGCGGCGAGGACCGGTCCGCGGTGCCATATCGGCGAGCCTACGGGGCGGCCGGTGGCGGCGTCCCAGAGCCGGGCCACCCCGTCGAATCCGCCGGTCAGGACGAGGCGCCCCTGCGGATGGAAGGCGACGAGACGAATCGGCGCCTGGTGGTCGAACGGGATGCCGACCGGCTCGCCGGTGGCGGCGTCCCAGAGCCGGGCGACTCCGCCCAGGTCGCCCGTCAGGACCAGCCTCCCGAGCGGGTCGAAGACGGCGTGCGAGACGGTGTCGAAATGCCGCAACGGCTCGCCGATCGGCTTTCCCGTTGCGGCGTCCCAGAGCCCGACCATCTTGCCCCCCAGCGCCGTGAGGATGGTCCGGCCGTCGGGGCTGAATGCGGCGGCGTAGGGCGTACCCTTCTCGCGATCGAGGTCGGAAATCGGCTCGCCGACCGGCTCACGCGTGTCGGTCCGCCAGACGCGAACACGGCTGTCGCCGCCGGCGGCCAGGAACGAGGCGCCGTCGGGGCTGAATGCGATCAACAGGACCTGAGTGCCGACCGGCAAAGAGGGCCCGATCGGCCGCCCGGACGCAGCGTCCCAGAATTGGAGGCGTGCGGCCCGGTCGATGCTGCCGGTCAACAGGCTCCGGCCATCGGGGCTGAAGGCTGCGGCGGTGATGCCTCCGCCGGGCCGCATCGCTTCGCCGGCCGGCTTCCCGGTCTCGGCGTCCCAGAGCCGGACGGCGCCGTCGATCCCTGCGGTCAGGGCGAACCGGCCGTCGGGGCTGAATGCGACGATCGCATCGAACCCGCCCCCGAGTCGCAACGGGCCACCGGCCGGCTTCCCGGTCGCCGCATCCCAGAGCCGCGCCCCGCCTTCGCCGCCGGTCAAGACATGGCGGCCATCGAGGCTCATCGCCAGCGCGGCGACGACACCGCCGTGGTCGAGGACGGACAGGTAATCACTCTCGGCGGCCTTCACCTCCCAGAGTCTCGCGGCGTTGTCCGATGACGCCGTCAGAACCGAACGACCATCCGGGGCGATCGCGGCGTCGAAGACACGCCCCTGGTGCTCGATCGGCTGGCCGATGGCTCGTCCATTGGCGGCGTCCCAGAGGCCGACCGACTTGTCCGTGACGTCCATCAGGAGCGACCGGCCGTCGCCCGCGAAGGCCAGGAGCCGGGTCCCGACCCCATCTCCGATCAGTTCGCTGATCAACTGCCCGTTGGCGGCATCCCAGAGCCGGGCCTTCCGATCGCCGCCGACGGTCAACAGGACTCCGCCGTCGGGCGAGATGCCCGATCGCTTGATCCCCCCCGGATGGGTGAGCAGCTCGTCGATCGGCCCGCCCGAGGCATCCCAACGGCGGACGGCGCCATCCTCGCAGACCGTCAACACTCCCGGGGCGCCGGGGCGGGGCAGGACGTCGATGACCGGCCGGCGGTGCGGCATCGGCTTTCCGGCCGGCTCGCCGGTGGCGGCGTCCCAGAGCCGCGCCGTCCGGTCGTCGCCGGCGGTGAGCACGACGCGGCCGTCCGGGCTGAAGCGGGCCGCGAGCACCCGGCCCTGGTGCGGCATCGGCTTTCCGGTCGGCTCGCCGGTGGCGGCGTCCCAGAGCCGCGCCATCTGGTCGTCGCCGGCGGTGAGCACGACGCGGCCGTCCGGGCTGAAGCGGGCCGCGAGCACCCGGCCCTGGTGCGGCATCGGCTTTCCGGCCGGCTCGCCGGTGGCGGCGTCCCAGAGCCGCGCCATCCGGTCGTCGCCGGCGGTGAGCACGACGCGGCCGTCCGGGCTGAAGCGGGCCGCGAGCACCCGGCCCTGGTGCGGCATCGGCTTTCCGGCCGGCTCGCCGGTGGCGGCGTCCCAGAGCCGCGCCATCTGGTCGTCGCCGGCGGTGAGCACGACGCGGCCGTCCGGGCTGAACGCGACGCAACGGACCGGGTTGGCATGGGGGAGTATGTAGGCCAGCGGGAGAAATTGCCGGAACTGATCGGCGAGATTCACGCGGAGGAGCCATTGCAGATGCTCGTCCGCGGGGGGGGCCATGCCGAGGCCGCGGACGGTCCAGAGCAGGCCCCGGGCCGGCGAGCCGTGGGAGAGCAACAACTGACCCTTGTCCAGGGCGAGTTGCGCGGCGAGTCGGCTGGCCTGGGCCCGGAGGAGCGCCTCCCGGCCGCGGGCCTCGATCGATTCGCCGAGCGCGGCCCGGCGCGGTACCACTGCCAGACGATCCCGCCCGCGCCGAGCGTCGTGACGACGGCGATCGAGGCGATGAGCGCGACGATCCCCGGTTGGCGACGGGCCCATTTCCGGGCTCGTCCCCAGGCGGTCACCGGCTTCGCCTCGATCGGGAGGCCGGCGAGCCAATTCCCGAGATCCACGGCCATCGCCTCGGCCGAGGAATAGCGGCGACTGGGCTCCTTCTCCAGGCACTTCAAGGCGATCGTCGCCAGCTCGGGGTTGACGCGCGGATCGAGTGCGCGGGGCGAGACCGGGTCGCATTCCTGCACCCGGCGCAGCGTCTCCAGGATCGTCTCACCAACGAACGGCGGACGCCCGGTCAGCAGCTCGTAGAGGATCGCCCCGAGCCCATAAACGTTGACCGCCGTCGTCACCGCCTCGGGCCGGCCCGAGGCCTGTTCGGGGGCTACGTAGCTGGGCGTCCCCACCACCATGCCCAGGTGAGTCAGGCCGCTGCCAGCCTCCATCCTCTTGGCCAGTCCGAAGTCGGTGACGTGCGGCTCGCCCGACTCGTCGAGGAGGATGTTGGCCGGCTTCAGGTCGCGGTGCAGCAACGCACGGCGGTGCGCGTAGTCCACCGCGCGGGCCACCTTCGCGACGAGGATGGCGACGGCCCGGGGGGCGTTGCGGAAGTCGTCGACCCGCTGTGCCAGGCTCCCGCCGTCCACCAGCCTCATGCTGAAGTAGTGCCTCCCCTGGTGCTGACCGACCTCGTAGATCGGCACGACGTTGGGGTGGTCGAGCGTGGCGACGATCTCGGCCTCGAGCCGGAACCGCCGCACGTCGTCCGGCGAGGCGAATCGCCCGCTGGACAACATCTTCAATGCGACGACGCGCTTGAGGCTCTTCTGCCAGGCACGGTAGACGACGCCCATGCCGCCTCGGGCGATCACGCCGAGAAGCTCGTAGTCGCCGAAGTCTTCGAGACCTCCCGACGCGACGTCGGGTTCAACCTCGTCCGCCCGGGCGCTTCTCAGGAGGATCGTGTCATCGCCCCCGACCCCGACCGTCAGCAGGCAGACCGGGCAAAGCCCCTGGGGCGAGTCGGCTAGCAGGGTCGTCCCGCAGGTGGGGCAGCACTCGATCTCGGACATGGCGAGAACTCGCTCTGGTCCCGGGTGGCGGAGTCTCGACGCGACGCGCCGGGCTTCGATCGGGCCACGCCAGGTCGGGCGTGTAAGACGTAAGCCCGTCCCTTCATTGCTCTCGCCGATGGATGGCGGAGACGATACCAGCGATGTAATGTACCAGATCCGATACTTCGACGGCGAGAGGATCGTCGTAGCCGCGGCGGGGCGGCATCCGCTAGCGGCCCTCGACTCGCCCGTCAACCTCGCTCCGGACGGTCTCGATCGCCCGGACAGGTCACGGTCGATAGGTGTCCGATCGCCGCTTCGTAAATCGGTTTCGGGTGCCGTGGTCCCGATGCCGAGGGCAGCCGGGAGGGCGGAGCGACTCGACGGGCCCGCCCGCGGGATCTCGCTCGGCCCGATGGTTGCGGGCAGGTTCGGTCACCTCGATCGCGGATTCCTGTATCCCTGGGGTGACGGGTGCTCCGGGCCGACGGGCGAGGCCACGCCACATTTTCGGAATAGTCCTTCCAACAACCGAGTGCATAACCCATGAACAAGCTCCTGGTGATCGAGGGGGGCTCGACAGCACCGCGCTCGTTCCGCGAGGCGTTTGTCAGCCCGGATGTTTGCTTGCTGACAGCCCGGTCGGCCGGGCAGGGCTTGGAGTTGCTGAGGAGGGAGCGCCCCGACGCGATCCTCATGGACCTGGACTTGCCCGACCTCTCCGGCCTCGAGACCTTCCGCCGGATCCGCCAGATCGACGCCAAGGCTCAGGTGATCGTCGTCGCCGATCAAGGGACGACCGATGCGGCGATCGAGACGATCCGTCTCGGGGCATATGACTACCTCGATGGACCGATCCCGCCGGACCGGCTGGCGAGACTCGTGGCCGAGGCGCTTGAGGCCGGTCGGCCCGAACGCGAGCAGGCAATGGCAACGGGCGAGCGGCCCGGGGAGCCGGCCGGCGAGCTCATCGGTCGCTGTCCGCAGATGCAGGAAGTGTACAAGGCGATCGGCCGGGTCGCCTACCAGGACCTGACCGTGCTCATCACGGGCGAGAGCGGCACGGGCAAAGAACTCGTTGCCCGCGCCATCCACCGGCACAGCCGCCGGGCCGCCGGGCCGTTCCTCGCGATCAATTGCGCCGCGATCCCCGAGAACCTGCTCGAGAGCGAACTGTTCGGGCACGAGCGGGGCTCGTTCACCGGTGCCGACCGCAAACGGGTCGGCAAGTTCGAGCAATGTGCCGGCGGGACACTCTTCCTCGACGAGGTGGGCGACATGTCGCCGTTGACCCAGACCAAGGTCCTTCGCGTGCTCCAGGACCAACGGTTCGAGCGGGTCGGGGGCAACGAGACGGTCCAGGCCAACGTCCGGGTCGTGGCGGCGACCAACCGCGACCTGAAATCGCTGGCGGCATGCGGACGGTTCCGCGACGACCTGCTCTACCGACTCGGCGTGTTCTCGGTCGAGTTGCCGCCGCTCCGCGAGCGGGCCGGCGACCTGCCGGAGCTCATCTCTTACTTCCTCGCCCGATTCTGCCGCGAACTGGGCAAAGGCCTCCCGAAGATCGCCGCCGAAACCACGGAGGCATTGGGCCGATACGCTTGGCCCGGCAACCTCCGCGAATTGCAGAGCGTCCTCAAGCAGGCCCTGCTCCGGTCGCGCGGGGCATCGTTGCTCCCCTCCGATCTACCGCCGCAACTCCGGACCGATTCGAGGGCCGCGGCGAACGGCCGTGTCGGCCCGGCGGAACCCGACGGCGCCTGGGACGCATTCCTCCGCGAGCGAGTCCGAGACGGGTCGCGCGACCTCTACGGCGAATCCGTCGAATTCGTCGAGCGGCTCTTGATCCCCCTCGTGCTCAGCCAGACCGGCGGCAACCAGTCCCGGGCGGCGAGAATCCTCGGGATCACCAGGGGATACCTGAGATCCAAGATCCGTTCACTCGGGCTCGTGATCGAGCCGGTGGTCCGATCGCGCGACGAACGCCCCGAGCCGGAGGAGGATGCGATTCTCTCGATAGAGACCGCTTCGCCGCCGACGAAGCGGGCCCAGATCCTCGGGAAGGATGACAAGACTTCGAGCCCTGACCTTGCGAGTTCCGAGCCATGGACCCTGCCAAGAGTAATTGGGAGCGATTCATCGATCAGCGTCTCCGCGAAGGCTCGTGCGATCTCTACCGCGAATCGATGTGGTTGATGGACCGCCTCCTGATCGACTACGTCCTCAGGGAGACCGGCGGCGACGAGGCGAGGGCGGCGGAGATCCTGGGAATCTCGCACGCCCAACTCCTCGAGAAGATGGGTAAGGCCGCCGACAGGACTCGGTGAAACGGACCCGCGCGGACCGGCTCGCCCCTTTCTGGCGCACCCGCCCGAGCCTATAATCGTGCGCATGTCCAAATCAGACGGGCCGGATATCGCGCGAGGGCCGGCGGGTCGTTTCGCCTCGACGCACTGGAGCCTGATCGTCGCCGCGTGCGGGCATGAGACGCCCCACTCTCGCGAGGCTCTCGCCTCGCTCTGCGCGACCTACTGGTACCCCCTCTACGCCTACGCCAGGCGGAACGGCCATACCATCGAGCAGGCCCAGGACCTGACGCAGGACTTTTTCGCCTGCCTCCTCGAGAAGGATTTCCTCAGCAAGGCCGACCGCGAGAAGGGGAAGTTCCGCGCGTTCCTGCTCACGTCTTTCAAGTACTTCCTCACCAACGAGATCAACCGCGCCAGGGCGCAGAAACGGGGCGGAGGACGGCCCCTCATCTCCTTCGACGCCGAGGCCGCCGAAGGGCGATATCGACTCGAGCCCGCCCACAACCTGACCCCCGAGCGGTTGTTCGACCGACGCTGGGCACTGACGCTCCTCGAACAGGTCCTGGAATCCCTCGCCCGCGAGTTCTCCCTCGCCGGCAAGGCCGGCCTCTACGACCGGCTCAGGCCGACCCTGACCGGCGGTCCCACATCCACCCCGTATGCTCATATCGCCGCGGATCTCGGGATGACCGAAGCGGCCGTCAAGAAGGCCGCCCAGCGCCTCCGCGCCCGTTATCGCGAGCTACTCTACGAACAGATTACGATGACCCTCGAAGACCCCGCCGACGTCGAGGAAGAGATCCGCGAACTGTTCCTCGCCCTGGCCGTCTGAGTCGGGCTCCCCGGTGCCGCGGGGGCCCTCGACTCCCGGTGTTATCCCGGGCGCATGCGACGGGGTGACGCCGAGATCCGCTAGCAGACCGTCCGAGCGCAAGAGGCCGGGCCGTCCGCCTGGCCGGCGACCCCTCCCGCCCCCGCTGTCGGCACGCCCTATCGCGACCACGATGATCGCGCCGCGACCACGTCGCCGCGGATTCCCGCGAGTCCGAGGGCAATGATCATGTCCCGGATGGAGATATTAGCCCTCGTCGTCTCAGAATCCCGGGGCCCATCGCCGACCGGATGGTGGGCGCGCGGGCCGTGGTCGAGACACCGCCGGGCGCCGAGCCGCTCGCCGCAAACCGACCCACGGCAACGGGTTCTCGTCGGTCCTCCGGCCGACAAGTCCGACGATTTAAATATTATACTTTAATCATATAACTGTCTAATTGCCAAGCCGTTCATTGTCTCGACGGATCTTGGCATGGCCCGTGCTTACGTCGTTTCGGCCGGGAAGGAGCGACGGCTCGGGCGGGCGGCCGCAGCGTTGGAGCTGGAGTCGATACCTTCCTCTCTCGCGGATCCCGGGCCTTAGGCCGGGATCGGTCCGACGGCCCGGACGGCCCATTGGGTCCGCCTGGGGCGCAACCCTAGTACGACTTCACGTGAGCGGGCATCGCCCGGGAGCAGGACTTATGTCGGAATCGCAGATGCTGGACCTGATCAAGGTCTTTCTCGTAGACCAGGCCGTACGGCCTTCGTCTGACCACGGCAGGGCCTGGGAGGACTTCTTCCGGATCTATGATCCGGTTATCCGAGCCGTCGTGGGGAAGTACCATCTACGCCGGCATGACGTCGAAGACGTCGTCCAGGAAGTCTGGAAGATACTCGTCCGGGAATTGCCAAAGTTGTCCTACGACCCGGCCCGCGGACCGCTCCGCAAATGGATTGCTACGGTCGCCCACCATACGGCAATAAAGCAGGCACGGCGGTTCTCGAGGCAACGAATCGAGTCATTGACCCCGGAATTCGCCGACGTCCTCACCGTTCCGGAACCGGACCCGGTGACGCTGAGCGAACGAAGTTTGCACAGGGAACAAGTGCGAACCATCCTGGCGGTACCGATCCCGGGCTTGCCGGAGGTGAGCCATCGGATCATCTATATGCGCTGGATCGAGGAGCGGTCCGTGCCGGAAATCGCCGTCCTGATCGGCATCTCGGAAGATCAGATCTGGCCGAGGCTGCGACGAGGACTCGCGAAGCTCCGGGTCCAGTGCTGCCGGAGCGGCGTGGGGCCCCCTTGAGGTATCGAGGCCGCGGCGCCAGACGCGGTCCGGCCCGACGCCCCCACGCCGTCCGGCCCCATCCCAGGGTGCAGGCGTCGGGACCTGCCGCGACACGAACACAAATCACCGGTCTCAGAGATAGTGGGAAAGGGTGAACCGATCGCGTGTAGCCGATTGCGGCTACTGGCTCGTTGCCAGATGACTCGTGCGATTATCCAATCGACTCGTCAGAGACGCATCTTTGTCAGTCCGACGCCTCCAGGAGGGCAGCGCCATGAGTGTTTGCCATTCGACCGCCGAACTACCGATGAACTCGTTCCAAACGACCCCACAGGCGCTTCCATCGGAGCTGGCAGCCGACGGCGATGCCGAACTCAGGGAGTGGCTGATCAGAGCGCTCGGAAAGTCCTCCTGCGGGAAGCTCGGGATCTTCCAACCCCCGGAGGACCTCCTGATTTCGGTCGTCATCCCGGCCTACAATGAGAAGGCGACGATCCGCGAGATCTTGCGTCGCGTCCGGGCCGTCCCCATTCGCAAGGAGATCATCGTCGTCGACGACTGCTCGACGGACGGGACCCGCGAGATCCTCCGCGACCTGCGGCGGAGCGACGACGATCTGAGGGTGCTCTTCCAGGAGCGCAACCTTGGTAAGGGCGCCGCGCTGCGGACCGGCTTCCGCGAGGCGACCGGGCAGATCGTCATCGTCCAGGATGCCGACCTCGAATACGACCCGTCGGAGTACCCGGTATTGATCCAGCCCATCGTCGAGGATCAAGCGGATGTCGTCTTCGGCTCGCGTTTCATCGGCGAGATGCACCGCGTGCTCTACTTCCGACACTCCCTGGCCAACAAGGCGCTGACCCTGCTCTCGAATCTATGCACCAACCTCAATCTCACGGACATGGAGGTCTGCTACAAGGTCTTTCGCCGGGAGGTCATCCAGGGCATCGAGCTCAAGAGCGATCGCTTCGGCTTTGAGCCGGAGGTCACGGCCAAGGTCGCGCGGTTCACATTGCCGGGCCGGGCCGGCGAGCCGGGCCGCGGGTGCCGGATCTACGAGGTGCCCGTGTCATACCACGGGCGAACGTACCTCGAAGGCAAGAAGATCGGATTGAAGGATGGGATTCAGGCCCTTTACTGCATCCTGCGATATGCCATCGCCGACTGATTCGCCACCGCTCGACCCGATCGAATCCGATTTGGAGACGAGCGGCTGGGGCAACGCAACGGCGGCCGCCCCTCGCCCCCGGAACGCGTGACGATCCGACGGAGGGGCGCCCATGACTCCGGCGTCGTTCGCGGTTCATCGATCGCAGCGGCTCACTCCTGGGGCCCTGACTTCTCCGCGCTCGGCCGACCCAGACCGCCACCGCTCTGGGCCGAGATGAAGTTGTCCAGCCTCTTCCGCAGCGCCTGGATCTCCGCCTTCATCGCCCAGATCTCCGCCTCGATGCCAGCCTCCGGTTTGTCCGGATCTGCCGCCCTCGGGTTCCCCCCGGGGACCACGGGCTCCGGCATATCCTTGAGCTCTCTTCTGTCGCAAATCGTCGCACTGGCGCGCCGCCTCCTCGATCCGCGCCTGGCGCTCCGCCGCCGCGCGCGCGGCCTGTTGCCGGTTCGTCAATCCTCGGGATCGGTCTCGGCCAGGCGCTCAGCGCCTCGACCTGTTCTTTTGCCTCGGCGAGCAGTTCCTGGAGCCGTTCCCCACCGCGGAAGGAACTCTTGCCGGCGTCGGCCCGCACCCGCATGCCGTCCTGGGCCACTCGGTCCATGGTGACCAGGCCCGAGGCCATGAGCGTAGCGACGATCTGGGTGAGCAGCGCATCCCACTTCGGGCCCCCCTGGGAGCGAAAGTCGGCGAGCGTGTGGAAGTTCACCGAGACGCCGCCGCAGAGCCACTGGTAGGCGAGATGGTTGTGGCAACGGCGTTCCAGCTCGAGTGCACTGCCGACCCCCTTGAGGGTGGCGAACACCCGCAGCACGACCAGCGACCGGGGATCGGTGGCGTCGCGGCCGACATGGCCCTCGACGGCCTCGATGTCGGCGAGCCAGGCGTCGAGGTCGAGGCGGCCAACCAGCGCCCAGAACACGCGGGCCTGAGAGTCGGGATCGAGGCGATCGTCGAGCGAGCTCCGGCTGAATTCGACCTGATCGCGGTGCGGGACCCGGAGCCGTGGTTTGCCCCAACTGGGCGCGTTGTCGGCTTGCTGGGGGGAGAGCTCGGGGTGGTCGCCGGGCAGCAAGAGCAGGGACGTCACGGCAGACTCGCGGGCTCGTGTCGGCGCAAAACACGAGGACGATCGACCGTGAATGTTAAAAAATTACAACATATTCATATTTTGAATATCACGATTTCTTGTAACATATCACAGCCTCTCCGCGTCAAAGACGAGGACGGACGGTGGCAGGAGCGGACGCCGGCGCCGGCCGCGGGCTGACCGACCATGTCTGGACCTGGCGCGAATGGTTCACTCGTCCGGCCGTTCACCTAGCGTAGGACACCACCATACGATCACGCGGCCTTGGTCTATTGCGCGATGGATTCTTGATTCTTAGGACGGACTGGCCCTGGGCCTCCGGGGAGGACGCGAGGCCCTTCGCGACCCGGCCCTCGAATTCGTTCCCCGATCATCTATAGCCCCCGAGGGCGATCAACCTGGCGCGATCCCAGAAATCGTGAGGTGTCGGAGGGCACCGGCCCGACTCTATGGAGGATTCTGGAGGAAAATCGCGGCCAGCGCGGCAACGGTCCCCGCTCGGGTTCACCGGCTCGGGGAGATAGCTGCGACCCGAAGCGACTCGAGCGCCGGTGACGAGACCAGGTTGATCGCGCCGTGACCAGCGCGGCGTTGCATCCCGCGCTTCCTGAGGACGGTCCCGGACCCCCAAGAATGGGGATTCACGGGCATCATCGAAGAATCCGGCCCTCCGGCCAGTTCAGTGGGCGGACGCCACGGCCGGGTTGATTCCGGCCGCCGGTCCATCATGCGGGCTTCCTCCAAACGGTTTCCCGGAAATGGGTTGCGGATCCAGTCCGAATTGTTGGATTTATAAAATTGCATATATAAGTAATTATGATCATATCTGCAAATCGATGGCCTGGGGTGTCGTCGTGGCGGAAGTTGGCACGGCCCGTGCTTTCTGAGGATTCGGCCAGGACGACGCGAGGGCTCTGGCCGGAGCTCGCGGCGGAGAAGAATACGCCGGCATCCCGGAGTCGCTCGCCCCGCTAATAGGTACTGGTCGGCTGCGTGGTTGTACCCGCGAGGCCGGATCCTCGGCGTCCGCCGAGGGGCAGGGCCGCCAAGGTACTTGCAGGTGCAATCGCACCGCCGGGAAGGTGAAGGTCGAGCGTAGACAAGTTAATCGACAGAAGTTTCCTTAGGGCATAGTAGTTTTAGTCAGTTATGATAGTAAGAAATGTGGTTCTAGCTTACTTTACTTCATGAGGCATCTACGCCGCAGTCCGCCCCGTCGCAGCGATCCGCGGTCGGTACGGATGACCCGATCGCGGCCCGCGAGGCGGCGGGTAACCGCGGGGCGGTCGGCGTGCGGGAGGTTAGGTCGGCGGGGGTTGGATGTTTTTCTTGGTCACCGGTCGCGTCGGAGAACGTCCGTTCGGGAGCCTCGCATCGAGGCCGGCGAGGCGCCACCCAGCGGTCGGTAGCCGCTCGATCCTTGAGACGGACGGGGGTTGCGATGCATGACGAATCTTCTGGCGCTCTGCGCCACGCTTTTACCCTGATCGAGCTGCTGGTCGTGATCGCGATCATCGGCGTACTGGCCGGCCTGACCATGCCTGCCGTCCAGGCCGCCCGCGAGGCGTCGCGGCGGGCCCAGTGTCAGAACAACCTGAAGCAGATCGGCCTGGCGCTGAACAACTACGCGACGATGGGGGACGCTTACCCCATCGGTTACCTCGCCTGGCCCAACGCCCCCGGCGGGGCGGCGCCCGGGTGGGCGTGGTCCGCCGTCGTCCTCCCCGAGTTGGAGCAAGGGGTCATCTACGGGGCCCTCAACGTCAACCTGCCGATCGACGTCGCGGCCAACGACACGGTTCGGACCACGGCGCTGTCCATCTACGTCTGCCCGAGCGACCAGAATACGGGATCGTTCGGCGTGGCGTCGCAATTGACCGGAGGCCCTGTGGAGGCACGGACGACCAGCTATGCCGCCAGTAGTGGCACGGCCGGGGTGAGCCAGCCGAACGGGATGTTCCGGCCGAACAAGCCGGTCCTCAGCAGGGATGTGAAGGACGGCCTGAGCAACACCTTCGCCGCCGGTGAACGGGGCAGCTTCGTGGTGCAGAACGCCTGGGCCGGGGCCCTCGGCGACGGCCGGGGCGGCGTCGAGGTCCTGGCGACGGCTTCCCAGAGCGGTCCCAGCCCTTCGAACCCGTCTCCCGCCGGGTTCTGCGGTCCGCACAGCGGCCTGACGCAGTTCCTGTTCGCCGATGGCTCGGTGCACGTGATCAAGCCGAGCATCAACCCGAGCGTGTACCTCGCCCTGGCCACCCGCAATGGCCGGGAGGTTATCGATCAAGGGGCCTACTGACGGTAGGCCCATGTCCGACCCACTCATCGAGGCGACGCCCCGACCTTTCGCCCGGCCAGGGCGGGGAGCCGCCTCAACGTCGTCGAGGCTCGGCCACGGGCCGGGCCCGTGCATACCGTCGGCACGGCCGGGCCCTTACAGGAACAAGGCCAATGAGGCTCCATCATTACTTCATATGGGCTTTCGCCGCCCTCTTGATCCCCAAGGGTGCGTGGTCGGCCGAAGTCAGTCACGATTTCCGGCGCATGGGCTTCGATAACGCCGCGCTGAAACTCGTGGGCAGGGAGGCCGAACAGTTCGTGAAGCCGACGGATCGCGGGCTCCTGGTGCGGATACCGCCAAAGGAGGGCGTCCTGGCGCCAGTCGGGATCGCCCCCCGGGCGACCCTCCGCGGCGACTTCGAAATCACCGCGGAGTACGAGCTCCTGAAATACGATCGGCCGCGCGACGGCTACGGCGTCGGGGTCGGCCTGGTCGCCGAGTTCACATCGTCGGCGATCGAGATGTTCACCATCGAGCGGTTTGCCGTACCCGGTGAGGGCGACACGTTCACCTCGACGGTGATCCGGGCCGACGACGCGACTCCGAAGGTCTCTTCCCGGCGCAGCGCGGCCAAGTCGCGCTCGGGAAAGCTCCGGCTGGCGCGGACGGGGACGACGATCCGCGCGTATTACGCCGACGGCGGCGGCGCTTTCAAGCTGCTCCGGGAGCAGGAGGTCGGCGGCGCCGACGTGAACGCCGTCCACTTCGGCGCCGACACCGGCTCGAGGGCCTATCGGGTCGAGGTGCTCCTGAAGCAACTCGACATCCGGGCGGACGACCTGATCGGGCCCGCCACCGTCGTCGCGTCGCGGTCCTGGTTTCATCCGGCGCTCTTCCTCCTGGCACCGGCCCCGCTCGTGCTCCTCTGGACGAGACTGCGGAAGGCCGGGGCCAACTCCCCCAATCGATCCAACGAACGAAAGGATCCCTCGATGGTCAGTTAACACGTACGCCGCGGCTTCACGCTGATCGAACTGCTGGTCGTCATCGCGATTATCGGCTTGCTCATCGCCCTCTTGCTCCCGGCCGTGCAGGCGGCCAGGGAGGCGAGCCGCCTGGCGTCGTGCGCGAACAACCTGAAGCAGATCGGCCTGGCAATCCACAGTTACCACGCGACACACAACATATTACCCTTCGGGGTGGGACCCGACGATGACGGGACCGTGGCGACGACCGGCAGCCTGAACGCTCGCCGCTATTCGTGCCAGACGCAATTCCTGGCCTACTTCGAGCTCGGGACGCTCTACAATTCGATCAATTTCATGGTTGACCCGTTCTTCCCCGCCACCTCCGGATCACTCGCACCGAACGGCTTCCCCGGCCCGAACGGCACCGCGGCGGCGACCGTGGTCAGCGTGTTCCTCTGCCCGACGGACGTGGATCGGCTCGCCGATAGCCTCGTGGCCACCTACCCGTGGGGGCACAACAACTACCGCGCGTGCAACGGCTCGACCTGGTCGGGCCGGGGCGGGGACGGGATGTTCGGACAGGTCAGCGTGACGCGGTTCGCCAGCATCACCGACGGCCTCTCCAACACCGCGGCCTTCTCCGAGCGGATCAAGGGGACAGGCGATCCGACGGTCCTCGATCGCCTCGCCGACCTGTACGCCAACCCCGGCGCCTGGACGCCGGACACGTTCCGACAGTGGTGCGCCTCCCTGTCGGACGCCCAGGCCCTCACGCTCTACCACGACGTTGACGGCGGTCAGAACTGGCTCGAGGGGAACATGAACTGGACGCGGTACAATCACATGCTCCCGCCCGGTCATCCCTCCTGCAAGAACGGCCTGACCTGGAACGGCGTCGCGATGACCGCCACGAGCCAGCACTCCGCGGGCGTCAACGTCCTCATGGGCGACGGCTCGACCCGGTCCGTCAAGTGGTCGGTTGACGCCAACGTCTGGAGTGCCCTCGCCACCATCGCCGGCAACGAAGTCATCGGCAGCTATTGACATACGCGATGAGCGCCCGAGCGCCTGGAGGCTTCGAATCATGTCGATGAAGTGGACGAGGGCTTCGGTGATTGTTGCGGCCTGCACCCTCATCGGCCTCCTCTGGCGTGCCGAAGGCTTGCTGCGTCGCGATTTCTGGCTCGACGAGGTCGCGACGCTCGTGCGTGCCCGACTGCCAACGATCGATTTCCTCCTGATCGACCTGGAGTCCAAACCCTTTCCTCCACTGTATTACTTGCTGCTCTGGGGCTGGGCGCAGGTCTGGGGGTCCAGCGAGCTGGCGGCCCGCGCCCTGCCGATGGTCATCGGGGTGATCACCCTGCCGGTGACCTACGTGGTCTGGGCCGGTCTCATCGGCCGGAGGAACGCGCTCTGGGCGGTGGTGCTCCTCTCCACCAACGCGTTCCACGTCTTCTACAGTCAGGACGCCAAGATGTATGCGACCGTCTGGCTGCTGGCAACCCTCAGCAGCGGCGCATTCCTCCGCGCGATCGAAGGCGGCCCGCATCGGACGGCCTGGCTCGCTACCTACGGCGTGTCCAATGCCGCATTACTCCAGACGAGCTACGTCGGCGTGGTCCCGATGGCGATTCAGTTGCTCTACGTGCTCCTCGCCTTGCACCGCGTCCGCCCGATCGCCGGCGGGCTGGCGGCCATCGCCGCCCTGTCCTGCGTCCCCAGCCTCGCCTGGCTCCCGACGACCATCCGGACCGTGACGCATCGTACCGGCATCACCTGGATTCCCCCGGTGCAGGGAGAATCGTTGCTCTCTGAGCTTTCCAACGCCTTCGGCTACTTCGTGCTCGGCTATCGAGCGGTCCCGACTCCCTCCGCGGACCTGTATGGCTCGTTCTTCTCTCGGATCCATGGGCCGGCCGGATGTCTGGCCGGTGCGGCCATCCTCGCGTACCTGATCCGGATGGGTCGCAGCCGGGCGGAGGAGACCCCGGCCCCCCGGGTCTCGGGCGTGGGTCCGTATCTGGTCTTGTGGGCCATCCTGCCCGCGGTGGCGGCGTTCCTCCTCTCGATCACCGCCTACCCCCTCTGGGGGCCGCCGCGATATCTCATGGCGTCCGGGCCGGCCATCATCCTGCTCCTCGGCTCCGCCCTGGGTTCGCTCAGGCATCGGACGCCGGCCTACCTCATCGGGGCGGTGCTGATATCGGCGAACGCGGCAATGATCCTCTTCGAGAAGACGCATGTCACGACGGATCCGTACCGTCAGATGGTCGGTAACTCCGCCGCACTCGCCCGCCGGTCCCCCGAGTTTCGCGGGGGGCCGCCGAACGACTCGGATCCGTTGAGCGTAATCCACCTGGAGAATGGCTCGCTGTCCGATTACAACGACCTGTGTGTCGAGTACGAGATCGACAAGATCAATGAGGAGTCCCAGGCGGATCTCCTCCGGCCGGACAGCCTCCAGGACGCAGTCAAGCGAAGGCTCGCGTTCTTCGTGATCGAGCTTCGGCCGACCGAACTGTCCGAGGCCGCGGCGCGAGCAAGGCTCGAGGGCGCATCGCCTCGTCCCGAGCGGGCGATCTTCGGGGGTCGGGCCGCTACCAAGTCCGCCCGATCTTTTCGGCCGAGGTGAGGGCGGACTGGCCGCTGCCGAGTCCGCTGATGTCTCACATCGCGCAACTCTGGGCCTGTGTGCCCGCTGAAGGCGCGTCCCCGCGAGCGGACGCGGCATGGCGTCCTCCTGGGGGCATCGGCCCTGCGGACCACCGACCCCAGCCACCCGGGGCTGACCCGGAATTGGGGTGGCTGGGGTCGGAGCCGGCGACAGCCGGCACAGCCCCCAGGGTCGCTGGCTCCGTTACCCCCCGGACATCCGACCGGTCTCCGAGGACTTGACCTTCTTTGCACAGCAATCAGTGGAATCCCTCGCCTCTAAATGACCTTTCGTGATTCCGGGAGGGTGTGCCTCCGTCCGAGCCGGGTCTGGATGTGGCTCGCACGGAGGCACGCCCTCCCAGAATCGTGCAAGGCGATCAAGCCCACCGGCCTCAAGCCACTAATGGTTCCGCAATGAAGACCAAACAAGTATTCAAACGGGAAAAGGATGAGGAGGCCGGCGCGGCCTCCGGCCCGGCGCGGCTCTGGGATCCCCTGGCCCGACTCGGGCCGATCCGCCACGCGATCTGGATGATCCTCGCCTTGAACTTGGTCGCACTCCAGTGGCCCATGCTCGTCGAGTGCACGACGATCGAGGCCTCTCGCGATTTCCTGCCCGACTTCTTCCAGGAGTACGCCTCCTGCAAGAATATCTTCCAGGGGCTGCCCGTCTACGCGGAGCACGA
Organism: uncultured Planctomycetota bacterium; assembly: GCA_963743925.1. Lineage (GTDB taxonomy): Bacteria > Planctomycetota > Planctomycetia > Isosphaerales > Isosphaeraceae > CAVZRC01. The sequence continues at coordinate 208,768 of CAVURY010000003.1, forward strand.
GCTGACCTCTCGCCTCTATCTCGAGTCCCCGCCCCGCGCGAAGAATCTCGTCGTCCACGTCAACGCCCACCCGCCCACGTCCGTGCTCCTGACGTTCCCCTTCATCTGGCTGGACTTCGAATCCGCCTACATGGCCTGGAACCTTTTTTGCCTTGCGGCCCTGGCCTTCTCGATCTGGATCGTCATCCGGGAGCTTGGCATCGTTTTCGGAGCCCCTTGCTGCCTGCCGGCGGTCGCCCTGGCCGTGATATGTTACCCGCTCCTCGAACATCTCTTCCAGGGCCAGTTGGGCCTGCCCCTCTCGGCGTTGTTGCTCGGCGCCTGGTCCTGCGAACGCAACGGGCGCCCGCGGGCCGCCGGGCTGCTGATCGGCCTGGCCGCGACGATCAAGCTTTTCCCGTTGTTCCTTCTCGCGTACTTCGCCTGGAGTCGCCGCCGGAAGGTCGTGGCCGCCGGCCTGGCCTCGGTCGCCCTCTCGACCTTGGTGACGGTCTGCATCCTCGGGACGCAGGCCTACATCGACTACTGGGTCAACGTCCTGCCGAGGATCGCCTGGTTCCGCGTGGGATGGAATAACCTGTCCATCCTCGGCTTCTTCAGCCGGCTCTTCGATCCGCTCCCGGACCACCCGGACAACCTCTGGTGGAAGACCCAGGCCCTGGCGCAGAGCCGGGAGCTTCTCGTCCTCGGCTACAGCCTGACCGCCGTCCTCCTCGTCGCTTCGTTCGCATGGATCACGCGCCGGCTCGACGACCGAAAGGAGAAGGACCTCGGCTTCGGCTTGGCGATGATCGGCATGATCCTGCTCAGCCCGGTGGCCTGGGAGCACTACCTACTCCTGATGATCCTGCCGCTAACCCTCGCGTGGATCGATTTGCCCAAAAGGGGGGCCCCGGCCCGCAAGGCCGTGTTCCTCGCAGTGGTCGCGTTGTTCTGGGCCAGGCCACGCGGCATCCACTGGCTGACGGGCCTCGAGGGCTTCACCGCCGAGCCCTGGCACGTCCTCCTGATCTTCTCGACGCAATTCTACGCCATGATCGGGCTCTACGGGCTCGGGATCGTGGCCATCCTCCGGCATCGTCGATCGCGACTTTCCCACGACGGGCCCGTCGCCGATGCCCAGTCATCGCGCCGCCTCGCCGCGAAGCCCGACCGCCGATCCTGTGTCCCGATCGCGGTGGGTTCGCTGCTGTTGGTCGCCTGGGCGGCTGACGTCCATGGCCCGGCGACGCGGGCCGGTGACCTCGACGGGTCGGCCCTCGCCCTGGCCGGACTGGCACCGGTGGGCGCCGGGTGTCTGGTCCATCGATTCGCCCCGCGTCGGGCCCAGATCGCGACCATCGCAGCCTGCGGCTGCCTCCTTGCGTATGACGTCACCCGGATCATGCTGGACTACCTCCCACATCCACTCTTCGCCCGGATGGGGGCCGCGCCGTGGTGGGTCCTGGGCGTCGACGTGGCCATCCTCTCCGCCCTCGCGCTGTGGCGGCCGGCGGCCGATCCGATGCCCCCGGCCGGATCCCGCTTCGGACGGGTGGCCGGGCTGGCCGTGATCGCCACGACCTTCGGCGTTGCCATCGACCGGTCGCAAGTCGGCCGCCCCCCGATCGTCGTGACGGCCCGGTCGGGCGAACCCCGCCCGGGCCCCGGCCTGGGCTACCTGGTCTACTTGCCCGAGGACTACGACCGATCGACGGCGCACCTGCCCCTCATCCTGTACCTACACGGTGCCGGCAACGTCGGCCGGGGCCTCGAGCGGGTACGGGCCGGCGGCCTGCCCCGGCGGATCGAGGAGGGAGGGAGTCTTCCCTTCATCGTCGTCGCCCCCTACTCCCCGAGCCACGGCTGGGACGTCGAGGCCCTTGATGCCCTACTGGATGACGTGCTGGGCCGGTACGCGATCGATGCGGACCGAGTCTACTTGACCGGCCTGAGCATGGGCGGCAAAGGCACCTGGGCCCTGGCGGCGGCCCATCCGGATCGGTTCGCCGCGATCGCGCCGATCTGTGGCGAGGGCGATCCCGCGTGGGTCCCCCGGCTGGTGGGCCTGCCGAGCTGGGCGTTCCACGGGGCCGAGGATACGGTGATTCCCGTTGACGAGTCGCGGCGGATGGTCGCGTCGCTGGAGCGTGCCGGCGGCAAGGTGAGGCTCACCGTCTATCGCGACACCGGCCATGATGCCTGGACGAGGGCATATGACGAGCCGGGGCTCTACGAGTGGCTCCTCCTGCACCGGAGGCGATCGGGCGAATCCGGCACGGAGACCGCGACATCCCCGGCTCACACGTCTCCATCGGAGGCAGGCCGCCCCATCGGGGCGATCGTCGAGACAACCCCGGATCCCCGGGACGATGGGGGCGCGGCCACGGGGGTCGCCCCCCGATCGCATGCCGGGCCGACACTTCTAGCCCAGAGAGGACTCCGCGAGGATGCCCGCCGTCCCGACCGCGACGCAGACCCTGGGTCGCCTCCTGAACGGGGCGACCTGGCTGGCGCTGCAGTTCTTACTCCAGATCGCCCTCTCGTTGTGGTCGATCCGACTCATCATCGAGGCGCTCGGGCCCGATCGAGCGGGGGCCTATCGCTTCGCCGCGGGGTTTGGCGTCTTCCAGTTCCTGTTCGAATTGGGTGCCGGCTCGGCGCGATATCGGCAACTTTCGGATGCCTGGACGTGCGGCGATCGGGCTCGCGTTGACCGGACGATCGCCTGCGGGATGTGCTTCTACATGGCGACGGCACTGGCGCAGGCGGCGGCCCTGCTGGGGGTGGCGTACCTGGCCGTGCCTCGCGTCGAGTTCGACGCGGCATCGCACCGGCTCGTCGTTCAGATGCTCTGGCTCCAAGCCCTCTCGGCCCCAGGCTTCGGCGTCGCGGCGGTCGCCTCGGGCATGCTCCAGGCCGCCCGTCGTTACGGGCTGGTGGCCCGTTGCGAGCTGTCGATCACCGTGCTCCGGTTCGCGGCCCTGGCGGTGGGCGTGAAGGCGGGCGTCGATTTCTTCTGGGTGGCTGTCGCCCAGACCGCGGCAACGATCATTCCGAGGGCCGGGCCGGCCCTGTGGGTCATGACCCGCGACCTGGGGCACGTGCCTCATTTTCGCGGCGCGGGCCGAGCCGACTTCAAGGCGCTCGGGCGGTTCAGCTTCTACATGGCGCTCATCCAGATCGGCTCGGTGCTGGCCGACCGACTCGACACCGCCATCCTCGGCTTCGTGCTGGCCCGCCCCGGCCGGCACATCGCCGTCTACGACGTCGTCAGCAAGCCCTACTTGCTTCTCAACCAGGCCGGGACGATGCTGACCTCCATGGTCGTGCCGGCCGTGGCCGGCCTGGCGGCGGCGGGAGACCGGCTTGGGCTGGAGCGGGTCAAGTACGACGGCAGCCGGTTGCATATCGGCGTGCTGCTGCCGGTCGGGCTGCTGGCCTGGATCCACGCCGGGCCGTTCCTGTCGCTCTGGCTCGGCGACCGACTCGGCGGCGACGCGGCCCGGTTGGCGCCCTTGATGCGGCTCTTCCTGATCGCCGCGGCCCCGCTCGTGCTGCACGTCCCCGTCCAGATGGCGATTGGGCTGGGACGAATCCGGGCCATCGCGGCCTCGGCGATGGCCGGATCGCTGGTCAACCTCCTGCTGAGCGGCTACCTGGCGGCGCGACTGGGGGTATCCGGAGTGATCTGGGGCACCCTGCTGACGACGACCGTCTCCAACCTCCTGGTCCCGGGCCTGGTGGTCTGGAGAACCCTGGGGATCGACCCGAAAACCTACTTGGGCCGGAGCCTGGGCGCGCCAGCGGCCGGTGCCGCCGCGCTGATCGCAACGACGTGGGGGCTGCGACAGCTCTCGACGTCGGCGTACCCCGAGGCCGCTCCTCGAGCCCTCGGCCCGCCCCTGATTCTATACGTGGCCGCCGGCACGCTCGCCTACCTCGGCGGCTACATCTCGGTCCCCGCCGGCCGCGCGGATCTCGCAGCAACGGCGGCGTGGTTCCGACGGCGAGCCAGCCGCGCCCGGACGCTCGGGGACGGTGGCGAGGCGGCTGGACCGCCCGATTTCGCGACGGAGCCGGTCCCCCGACCGGGGCCGAGACCGCGACTCGGGGGCATCGGGCCTACCGGCCCGGATGAGCCGGTCCGGCATCGTGCCTCCCCGGGTCAGCATCACGGTTTATCCCCTCACCCCGACCGACGCGCCGGGCAGGTCGTTTCTCCGGCGGGACGGACGCGAATCCGATGGCCCGGCCATTCCCGAGGAACCCCCGAGGATCGACAGCCATGAGCCGAAATTATAAAAAGTTATCAATATTTATTTTGGTTATTCATTTATGTATTTTTGTTCTTTGTGTCAAGACGAATACGGTCCGGGGAATCAACCTCGAGGAGGCCCGGTACATCCCGGCCGGGGTCCGCCACTGGAGGAACGGCCAGTTCCGGCCGGCGAACGACTCGCCCCCCTTGGCCCGGATGATCGCCGCCCTGCCGTTGATGGAGGACGCCGGCCTGCCGTCTGACGCCCTGATGGGCGACGCGTCGGGCGCGCGCGACCGCGAGATGCGGTTCGGCGGGCGGTTCGCGTCGCCGGCGGTGAATCTCTACTGGTACAGGCTCTTCTGCCTGGCGAGGATGGCGGGGTTCGCGTGGTGGCTCCTGGGTGCCTGGGTGATCGCCCGGTGGTCCGGCGAGCTTTCCGGCGCGCCGGCGGCCATCCTCGCCCTGTCCTTGTGGTGCGTCTGCCCCAACGTCCTCGCATTCGAGCAGCGGGCGACGCCCGAGTTTCCGACCGTCGTCATCTGGGCCGTGGCGACCTATGCCTTCCGGGGTTACCTGCGGGCCCCCTCCCGGTCGCGTGCCCTCGCTGCCGGCCTCCTGTTGGGGGTCGCCCAACTCGTCGGCTTCATCTCGCTCGCGCTCTTCCTCCTCTGGCCCCTGCTGGCATTGCAACGCCGCCTGACGCGCCCGGACGAGGCGCCCGTCGCCTTGCTGCCCACGCGGATACTCCAGTCGATCCTCATCGTGGCCGCGTGCCTGTGCGTCGTCAATCTGGGTTATGGATTCGGTGGCAGCGGCACCCCGCTGGGGAGCTACGAATTCCAGAGCCGTGCCCTGGCGGGATCTTCGCACTCGCAGGGCGGCCCGAGTGGGCCGGGGGTCGTCGGCAACCGCTTCCGAGGCACATGGCTCGGCCGGCTCGCCGGCCCGCTCCCGGCCGAATACCTGCGGGGCCTGGACCGGAGGCTGTTCGAATCGGAGAGGCCGGCCCCCCGCACGGATGAAGACGGGTGGCCGGCGGAGGTCGGGCCCGACCCCCTCGCGTCGGCCGGGGAGAGGCGACCGATCGGGCTCTGGGTGATGATGGTCGGCAGCCTGATCCCGATGCTGGCGGGGCGGCGCCCCGGCGGCACCGCCCTGCCTGAAGTGCTGAGCCTGTGGTCACTCGTCGGGGTCATCCTGCTCATGACTCTGACGGCCGTCGACCGGCTCGCGGGTGCCTCGGGTCTCCTCCTGATGACCCCATTCGCGATCATCATCGCCAGCGGCCTCGCTCCCGCCGCGACCGCCGGCCCGCGCGTGATCCGCTGGGCCACGGCCCTGCTGTCGGCGGGCGCGATCGCGGCCTGCGCGCATGCGATCTTCATCGATGAGATGACTCCTGAGAATCGGGCCCGATTCCTCCGCGACCTGGACAAATACTGCCGCCTCCTTGGTTTCGATGGGCGCCGGCAGGGAGCCGCCGACGTCGCCGAACTTGAGCGTGGCCTGCTGTATCGCACCTTCGTCGATTCCCGCGGCGTCGCGATGAACTACGCGCTATTCGTCCCCCAGGGCTACCGCGGGGAGCGCGCGTATCCGCTGATCCTCTTCCTCCACGGCCATGGGGACCGAGGGACGACGGGCCGTCAGTTCACCGCCGTCGGCCTTCCGTTCACGCTCGAGCATCACGAGATCGACTTCCTCGTCGTGTGTCCCCAGGGCTGGAGCGGGAGTTGGGAGCCGGGTGGAGACGACGCACGCAGGGCCATGGAGCTGCTCGACGCGGTGGAAAAGGACTATCGGGTCAACCCGGGGCAGGTCTACCTGACCGGGCTGTCGAGCGGCGGTACGGCCGTATGGGACCTGGCAGCCGAATACCCTCGCCGATGGGCGGCGATCGTCCCGGTGGCGTCCGCGCCGCCGGATCCCGGCCAGGCGCCCCGGATCAAGGGAATCCCCTGCTGGTGTTTCCACGACCGTTACGACGGGGGGTCCCCGGTGGAGCGCGTCCGGGCGATGATCGCGGCCCTGAGGGCCGCGGGGGGCCGACCGAAGTATACCGAGTATCTGGACGTCAACCACGGCGCCTGGGACCGGGCGTATAACGCGCCCGAATTCTTCGACTGGCTGTCGCGCCAGCGACTGCCCTGAGGGGGGACATCCGGATGATGGCGCCGCGGGCGGAGGACTCGCGCTCGAGACACGCGCGGCCGGGCCGCAGGACAGCCACCCGACGAGGCCTCGCAGTCCCTCCGAGACCACGGAGGCGTCCTCGTCCTGTTTAGTAAATAATATTAATACATTTATATTGCTTAATTTATTATTATGATCAGGTTCCTCTCATGCTCCCGGAGCGGCGGGGCGAGCCGGCCGATCCCTGCGATCCCGACAACAGGTGGACCGACACTGATGAATTCGATGCGGCGACTCCTCGGTGACCTAATGACCCCATGGCGAGCGGGGTGGATCGCCCTGCGGAGGCGCGTCGGGTTGGGCGCCATGTTGCTCGTCGCCATCGGCTTGCTGACGATGGCGAGCCATGAGTACCTTTTGACATGGTTCGCCTACCGGTTTCGTGCCGAGGATCCTCCAGCCCGATCCGACGCCATCGTTATGCTCCTCGGAGCCCTCGATCATTCGTCGAAGGCTGCGGATCTCTATCGACGGGGTCTCGCACCGGTCATCCTCATGTGCCCGACGGATGACGCCTGGAACGAGGCCCAGTGGCACCGCGGGATCATGACGTACAAGGGGGTGCCCCCCGAGGCGATCCGGAGCCTGCCCGGCGAGGTCGTCCGGGGCACGCACGACGAGGCTCTGTGCGTGCGCGACTTCGTGCGGATCCACCCGATCCGGAGGATTACCCTGGTCACCAGCGCCTACCACACGGCCCGCACCCGCCGGACCTTCCTCAAGGTCTTGCGTGGGACGGGGGTCGAAGTCGGCATGGTGGCCTCGGAGCCGCAGTTCAGCGAGACCAACTGGTTCACGGACGTCGCCGGAATCAAAGCGTATCTCCTGGAAACGCTGAAGACCGTCTACTATCGCGTCGTCTACTGAGATCCCGGGCGATCCCGGACCGGGAGGGGAGTCGCCGAGCCGGCAAGACCGCGAAACGTCGGGCCGGGGCCCGTTCGCGACGGGACGCGCCACGGGTGGCTCGCTTCCGGGCGGCTTACAGACGCTCCGGGCTGTCGCCGGCTCCGACCGCAGCCACCCGAACCCTCTCGTCGCAACATCCGATCCGGGTGGCTGGGCTCGGCGATCCACGGGGCCGACGCCCCCATGATAGCCCGAGTCCCGGCGCGGTGACGGACATTCCTTATCTGAGATGCGATCGACCGCGCGGAGCCTTGGGCTCGGGAGTGGCGCCACGTGACACCGAAGCGGACCTCCCGCCCGGGTGCAGGCGCCTCCCGCGACGCGGCCACGGCCTCCCGGGCCGGCCGTGATGGGGATCCGCCGGATCGGCTGGGGTCCTTCCGGTTGCGCGGCCGGAGGCCGCGGATTTCACGGCGAAACGACCGAGGTCATCGCTCCGGCCTCGGCTTCATCCGCGCGGGCCGTCCTTCTCCAGGCCCCGCCCGCCTGGCCGGAGAGCCATCGCCAGAACCCGACCAGCAGCGCGGCATTCATCGCGGTGAACATGGTCGCGAGCCGCAACGGCCTGACGAGCCGGTTCCGGGTCGGCACATACGCCAGTATCAGGGAAGCCATGTAGAAGGCGACCTGGGCGAGCAGGGCGACGCCATGGGGCGGGCGATCACGCAGCACGAGGCTGCCCAGCAGGGCACCGATCAGGAAGAAAGGGCAGAACCAGCGGAGGACCTTGTGCGACGCGAAGGCGACAGCGACCCAGCCTCGTCGGGGGTCGAGCAACCTCCAGAGCATGCCGATGCTCCGGAAACCGCCGGCCCCGATCCGGACCCGGCGGCCGAACTCCGCGCGGATGTCCGGCGCGGTCTCTTCGAAGGCGATCGCCTCCGGATCATAGATGATCGTACAATCGGTCCGCAGCTTGGCCAGGAGCGGGATGACGAGGTCATCGACGATCGTCTCGGGAGGGATCGGTTCATAGAGGTCCCTTCGCAGGGCATAAATGGCACCATTGGCCGTCGTCGTGGCTCCCAACCGGGCCTCGCATTTCTTGAGGAATGTCTCGTACCGCCAGTAGAGCCCGTCGGCGTTCTTGCCCGTGGACGAATCGACCAGGACCAGGCGGCCGACGACCGCGCCGACGCTGGGGTCGCGGAACCAGCGAGTGAGCTTGCGGGCCGCGGCCGGATCGAAGCACGTATTGGCGTCGGTCATCAGGAGCACGTCGCCGCGGGCCTCGGCCACCGCGTCGTTCAGCACGGCCGCCTTGCCGCGCCGCGCGCGAACTCCAGCAAGCGGACATCCCGATCGGCGAAGCCGCGGACGATCTCGGCCGTGCGGTCGCGACTCCCATCAGATCCGACGATGATCTCCAGTTCCTGGCCGCGATGGTCCATCGCCAGGGCGTCAAGCAACCGGTCTCCGATCACCGCCTCCTCGTCGCAGGCGGCGATGATCATCGAGGTCGTAACCGCCTCGACGCCCCCGGACCCAGCCGGCGGCCTCGGCTCGCGGCCGAAGGCCCGGGCCAGCATCCAGATCAGGATCGGATAGCCGACATAGACGTATAGGACCAGGCCCGCGCAGGCCCAGAAGCCGACGACCGCGGCGTTCAGGATGAGGACCATTTGCCCCTCCGCAGCACGTTTTCATACGAACAGAATCCCTCGCCTTGGGAAGAGGACTGGCGACACTCTCGCGAGCGCCGCGCCGCGATGTCCTCCGGATTGTCCCACTACCCATCTATAGCCCCCAGGGACGAACGGCCTGGCGCAATCCGAGAAATTGGGGGCACGATCGAGACCTCTTGGGCTAACGATGAGGTAGGAGGCCAGCCCCTTCGTAACAAGGGGAATCCAACCGCCCCCTCCCGAACCGGACAGGCAGTAGAGTAGGCGGACGACGAGTTACCTGAGCAGGCATTTTTTCCCAACCGCCCCTCTCCGAACTGCTCGTGACTCTCTCGATGTCAAGCAGCTCTCGGGTTAAGCAACATCCACTCGGATCAGGTTATCGTCCATATCGGACCCTTCCCCTTCGGAAAGTTATCTCGCCTGTCTCCCTTCGCCCTGTGGTGGGCTCTCCCCACCGCCGACAGGCCACGGAACAATCGCTCGTACATCAGGGGATTCACCCGGCGAGCCGGGCGATCGAGGATCTTGGTCCAGTTCAGCTCGGCAAACTCCTGCGCAGCCTAGGGGTCGTCCAGGGCCGTGAAGGCGTTGTCCTGGAGGTTGAACCCCAGCCGCTGTTCGAGAATCTCCTGGGCCAGCCAGGAGTGGCCGTTGACGTAGACCTGGATGGTGAACGGGAACCAGGTCGTCAGGCGGATGCAGATCAGGTCCAGTTGAGGATCCAGGAAGTAGAAGTACAAGGCGCGCTGTTGCCGCCGCGCGTTGACCATGCGCGGGCGGTCCTTGCCGGAGGCTAGCCGGAACCTGGGGCAGCACTCCATGCAATAGAAGACACAGATCAGACCTCGACGAGGTCGGATCGCTGTCGCCGGATATCGACCAGCTAGCCCTTGCGATGAGATCCGTACAGGAAGCGGTATTCGGCGCCGGCTGCCTCGGCCAGGCGCTTGGCGTGGTCGACCAGGGCCTCGGACTGCTTCTCAGCGAAGGCCATGAAGTCGAAGCGGCGGATCTTGAGAACGTGGTTGACGAAGCCTTCGAGGGCCGGCCCGTTGCTGATGGGGAGGTGGACCTTGAAGATGACGCGGTCGAAGCAAGAAAGCACGGCGACGAACAAGCTGGTACGCTTGGTGACGAAGAGCGACAGCGTCTTCATGGCGTTCTCCGGTGGACTTGTGGCCCGAGGAAACCCCATTCTGCCGTGAGGGCGTCGTCTTTGCCCGTCCTTCCTGGTCGCGGTTCAGCCTCGTCGGGCAGGAGGGCTCGAGATCCGTGGGCTCCTGATCCGTGTGATCCGTGGTTGACTCCGATCAGCTGTTCATTCCCAGCTCGTTCGGCCCATGCGGAAGGAGCACCGTCCCCCGACACTTCGGTTGCGGCTCCACCGCGTTCGGTATCCAACGATCGACGAGTTGATCGAACCGCTCCCACGTCATTCGATGGTGCTGGCTCCGACGCCGAAACGCCTTCAGCCAGTGGCGCACTGTCGCCGTCCGCTTCACGATGAAGCCCCCGCTCCAGCGCTTCCGACCACAGAGGTGGCTGAAGGCCAGGAACATGAAGGTCGCCGGCTTGCCTTCTCCGCGCTTCCGCCGGTTCTCGGCGGCGAACGGCCCGAATTTCATCAGTCGCGTCTTCTCGGGGTGCAGAGCCAGGCCGAACTTCCCCATGGGCATCCGATAGCAACGGAGAAAAAAACTAGAGTGGCAAAGTTAACTGGAGGCACGGTTGCTCCAACTCGGGGAGATAGCCGGCTGGGTCAGGCGGAAGCGCCGCTGCTGCGCTGCGCTGCGACTCGCGCCGACCCTCCAACTCCGCGAGCAGATCCTGCCAGACTACCGCGTAGCCCGGCCGCAACACGAAGCCTTCCTCTCATTCTTGAGGATGCGGGCCACGCTTGACTTGACCCATCCGTAGGCCTCCCGCACCGCCCTTCGCCGCCTGGCGCTCGATCGGCCGGATGTCGCACACTCGCTTGTTCAATTCCTTCTTGGCATGACGATCCGCCTCAGAGATGGGCTTGGCCGCCTCGCGCCGATAGCGGAAATGACAGAGCTGATGGGGGACGCCGGAGAGTGCCCGGGTCACCGCCTTGCGGAGGCTCTCTCGTGCATCGGCGTTCGGCGTTTCAGGTGTAAACGGCCGTGGCGTAGCTCTACTCCAATTTGCAGCCGCGGTGGGCCCGGGCCCGCGGGGTGGACTGGCCGGGGAAGCGCCACGTGACGTTCCCGGACGCGATCACGGCGGTGCGGCGCTGGCTGTGGGTGGAGTGGGTTTTCGCATCCCCGGTCATCGCGAGGCCTTCTCGAAACTCGGCGCACGATTCCGTCGGATCTTGCTCAATGGCCTGGCCCCCGCGGCCTGAGGCGGCCTCGTCGGCCCCTCGTGGAGGTCGGGAACCCGGTCGTTCAGCCGGCGCGGCACGCCGGCTCGATACCGCTGCGTGCGGCGCCACGGGGCGCCAGATTCGGCAGGAGTCAAGCTCACACGCTCATGCGGCGTGCATTTCTGCTTGACAAAGCCGATCTAATTTCGTATACGAAAAAAGGCGTAATGGGACGACGAACGGGGCACGTTGAACCTCAGGCAGGCCAATTTTCGTGAAGTTCAGGATTCTATCTTTACTAGTCCCGACGCTTATACTTATCTTGGTCTTGGCGATAGGCACTAGCTCCTATCTCGTCGGCTACCAAGATGGCAGGAGTACGCCCCGCGATTTTGTCAAAGGCTATACGATTCTTACACCCGATCCGATCAAGGCACAACCTTCGGAAATTGACACCTCCGATCTAAAAGTTGCCTCGTACAATAGCGTCAGAGACATTAAATATGGGAATGATTCGAATTATAATAAATTAGATATATATCTGCCCACCATGCCACTGCAAGGCAACTCTCCCGTGATGGTCTTTATTCACGGAGCTGGGACCTCAAATGTGAGCAAAGGCGAGAGGCCGTCCGAGTGGACGATCGCCTTGCTCTGTAGCGGGATCACCGTCGTCCAGATCGACTACCGTCCATTCTATATACTGTCCGGTTCCGAGGCCCCTAAAGGGTTCCCCTTCCCATCGCAGATCGATGACTGCAAGACCGCGATCAGATTTATTCGCGCGAATGCCTCCAAATATAAACTTGATCCAAACAATATCGGCGTGATGGGCGAATCGTTCGGCGGGTATCTGGCGGCTCTTGTAGGGACGACCGGAGAGATTGTTTCTTTCGGAGAGGCCCCCCTGTATCCCGACCGATCTTCCGAAGTGAACGCAGTGTGTTGCATCAGCGGCATGACCGACATGCGAATCTATGTCAATCAAGCGAATGCCCACCGCTTCGCATTGGGTTACGATTGGCCCGAATTGGATTCCACAGGTAAATTCTACATTCAACCGATGGACGCTTCGCAGAAGGAACAATCCAGCCCGGTATTCCACGTCGATCCCAAAGACCCTCCATTTCTGATCGTCCAAGGATTCGATGATCCTTCTGTTCCACCATATCAGGGTGATTTATTGTTTGTTAAATTGCGAAACTCAGGTGTTGACGCTAAGTGCCTCCTCATCCCCGGTGGGTCACACGGCGGTCCGCCACTCTCTACTCCGTCAACCCGTAAAGCAGTTTCCGAATTTCTTTGCAAACACTTAATTAGATGAACTGAGCGATCAACGGCTTGAGGCCGGTCGGTTCAACAGTCGGATATCGCGACCGGCCTACCGCACCCCCGCAGAGGTCTATAGGGGTGCCAGGCCGGTCAGCCTCGGACGGGACGAAGGAAACCGAAACGTAACCTATAATCCGGGCTGAGTGGCCTCGACAAAGGGGTCCACTCCAATGAACCTGACAAGGTACCTGAAACATCCGACGCCTCGTTACAGGCGAACCGGGCCGAGCATCGGGCTGGATCATGTGTAAATTGGGTGAAGCCGCCGCGGACGCCATCGGAACGACATAACGGCGAAGTTCACAGCCATGAGGACTCCATTCGCTACGAGTAGCCAAGAAGCTGGCGCCTTGGGCAAGAAAGTCTCCCTGCTGGCGTAGGCTGCTAGAGACTTCGAAAACACTCTCTTGACGGTCGCTGCCGTCTCGTCCAGGAGGTCTTCCCCCCCGGGTAGGCGTCGCATCTTCCTCCCGTCGTCTAAGTCAAGGACAACCGTCCCGGGTGGAGGATCCAATCGGAAAACATCCTCGGAAAGGCTTTCGTTTATCAGTACTCGAGAAACAGTCCGCTCGACCTTACCGAACAGCTTGCCACCTTCCGACGGACGGTCGCTGTAGAGCTCCCGCGAGAACCTCATAGGAAACCAGGCGTTCGGACCAACGCGTTGGAAACTTGAATTTCGGTAAATTCGAAACGGGATCTGCTCCCTCCTCGCCTGCTCTCGCCGGACGACGGCGTAGCCCACATCGATCCCGAGCCAAGCGATATCCCGATCCTCGTCCCTCAGGACGACGCAGGGGTGCCCGTCTACGTCCTCGGTTGCAGCGGCGATTTTGTAGCGAGGATTGTCAATCACGACGTGCAGAAGCTGCTCCGCCCAGTACCCTTCGGGAAACCTATCCACCGTGTCCTCGGCAGGCCACCAACCGGTGGCTTCGACAAGCAGGTCGAAGCGAGATTTCATTGCGAGCTCTGACCGCGCGTTACGGTGGGAGAACTCGAGTTGCCGGTGGGCGGTCCAGTAGATGTCGAGCGTCTCGCCTCGGTAATAGCTCAGGCTACGGTCGATATCTAGTTCGGGCGGCCAGCCTTCCTCCACGTGCGCAGAGTCAACGAACCGTAACTGGCCGCTCGCTGCGAAACGGATCTTGCGCCGGGCGACCTCGCCCACCTTCATGAGCGCGGTGGTCCCGCTCTCGTCGGCTTCATAGTAGACGGCGCGAAGCGCGACTCGAGAGCGGGCGACGGAATCACTAATGTGCTTGCGTGCGACATCAGCGTCGCTCCCGGGAACCGACCCGGCCCCCATAAGTACGACGACACACGCATATGACAAGGCGGAAAGATCGAGAGCGCGTTTCATGCTTCTAAGCCTCATTAATGCCTTGCGAACCGGGCTTCAATCTAATGGGTCAATCTGAGGGCGCTACGTCCGTGATCGTGTCGTTGAGATGGTTTCTACCCTGAATCGAAGTGTCATCGGTACAAAACCTGCAAAGATTCGGGTCTTCCGAAGACTTTGTGGCTCGAAAGACGAAGAAAAGGTCGGCTACGACTCAACAGGAAAGACTCCCCTCCCGCCCTCATCTTCGCCTCGCCACGGGAAACTGAGGGCGAGGGGAACGTGAAGGCGGGAGAGACGGCCACGAATTACGCCCCAACGGGCATCGTTAGACGACTTCAATTTCAGCCTCAGAAAACCGACCTTGCTGACTGGCTCGGATACTGCTGAGATGCCCATCATCAATGCTTTGTGCATTTCGTTAACGGTATAAGGAGAAGCCGATCACTGCAATGAGTAGGACTAGGTTGCCCGCGATGAGCCAGCGCCGGCTCCCCCACCTCAGCTGACCATCCCGTGATGCGATGTGGGCCGCCTCGGCGATAACCTCATCGAGCTGACGGGAGTCGGCCGGCATGTTGTAGAATAACGGCGACCCGCCGCGCAGACCGAGCTTCCTTCCCTCGGGAAAGTTCGCCACCTTCATCCCTGGATCGAATTTCACTTCGAAGAGGCTATCGGGAACCTCCTCGTTGATAAGCGTCTTGAGTAGGGTCATGTGTGTCTCGAGGAACGGCTTCCCGCCGTATTCCACGGGGCCCCAAGGCGGTGCGTGGAGGGTCATGATGACCTTCTTCGGCAGCCAGAGCCCCTTGATCACCTCGGTTGGATCCGAGAAGACCCACGACCTCATAACCAAATTGGTCTTTGCGTCTTGCAGGCTACGCGAGACCGGAGTCAGCCCGTGATTAGGGTCGAACTCGAACCGCTCGCGAAGGTTGAGTCCTCCACCTTCGAAGGAACGTTCGAGGTAGACCCTCGGCTGGTCCCCGCCCGTGACGGAGCCGACTCGCACAGCAGGCCCTGCCGATTGTAGGAGGCGGCAGAGATTTATTGACGCATTGAGGTCTTGCAACTCCTGCGGGTCGGCCTCTAGGACTGGGTCGATGGCGGCCATGCCGACGGATCCCAAATACTCAGAATTAAACGGGTGCTTGTAAAATTTGTCTGTGCCTACTGTAAATATCTCCCCCCCGTCAGAGCCCAAATGTCTCAGCTCGACGCCAGTGCATCCCCAACGCTCGAAGGGCGGTAACCCCAGGGGGTCTTTCGAGAAGGACACGGCATGAGGGGCCGACTTGACCATTTTCTTGATCGATTCCATCTGTTCGCGAAGGACTTTGTTGTCCTCGACGACAGCCTTGGGCGCGTCGGGTGGCAGCTCCGGAATGATCCAAGGGTCGCCGATTGGCATCGTTGACTTGGGCTGTGTTATCTCACGATATCGCTTCTCGCCCTTGAACGCGAACGTGTGCGTATCGTCGCGGAGATAAACCTGATTTAAGTACTGCTTCAGCAGGTTTGGATCGACCAATGCCCGTTGCTTGAACGAGACGGTGACACACAGGCGCGGGCTTGCGAGTAAGACTCGCAGAGTCGCTGACGCAGATCGTCGAGCGTAACGGCCCCAGCCGTCTGGGCCGATACGCCCGGACTATATAACAAGCCCGCGAAGCACAAATTGACTAAAGACCACATTATCAGCCGGTATTCGCGGATCATGATCGCCTGAACTCCAATCGTTGTGAATGTTGCATCAGTAGCCGTTCACACCCTGCAATCTCTGGAAAACGAGTGGTTTGAGATAGTACAGTTCAGTTAACGAGCCTTGTCCTGGGGCTTAACATTCTCAGAAGCGTCAGCCTATTGAAGCTTGACGCATGAGGCGATGCATGAACCCGCGGGCTTTCGGCCGCAACTCCGCTACTGTCGGTAGCGACGAAAATTCCGCCTGCATGGCCTGCCGACGTAACTCTTGACTGCGATTGGCATGCGACGGAGGCTCGAGATCGCGATTCGACAACGCCCCAAGAGCGGTCCATCCAAACTATCCTTCTCTACCCTTCCGGCGGTGCACGGTCAGACCGAGAAGGAGCGCGAGGTTACCGAAGATCACAATCTTCAACCAGCCCGCGACATGCTCTGGGGCCGCGCAAACCACGTAGCCGGTCCATTTCCGCTGGAAGTCGGCGCTGGGTAGCTCATGCAGCGATCCAGAAGTTCCGTCGATTAGCCAGACCGAACTCTGGTTAACAGCGACGACAACGGAGTAGTGACCCCTCTCGACGAGAGAGAAATGTCCTGAGTCGTCAAGCTCCATATGCACGATGATTGGGAGCTTGATCGCGCAGACCGTCCATGTCCGACTTGCATACCAGACAGCGAAGGCCGTTTGCCTGCAGGAGGTCGCGGAGTTGGACTAGGGAGGCTCCCTTAAGCACCGTAGGCGAGAAGTTTTCCAGGAGTGTGTTGTACGGAACTCCAACGCCGTTTAATTTCAGGAGCAAGTAAGCGGAATTAATTCCGCATCGCGTCGCGTCTCGCCAGGTCGTGTTCCCTGCGACCTCTTCGCTGGCGCCGGCGGAATGTGCTGCGGCGGCCAAGATCAGGAACGTCCGAATCGGTGACCAGATGCCCGACCAGTGAAGCCAGCCACGGCTCCTTTGGCGCACGAAAGGAGCAACCGGGACCGTCTTTCCACTCTGAATTGGTTTCATACAATAGATATCTCTAATGATGAGTTTGAATTGGGGAAGATCGTAACCTCGGTGCCCCGCGAAGGGCGACCTTGTCGCCTGCCTATTACGCCACTACCGGGTCATGGAAGCGGCTGCGGATCGGCGATTCGCGACTCATTGGCTGCAAGGTAGCGTCCCGAGAGTATTCGTCTTGGTGCAGCAAACCTGAGCGCACTCCGTGCAACTAATGAGGGTTTGAGTTTCGTTGCCTGGCCCCGCGGCACTATAGAGAACGCAACCCGGGCACATGCTCGTGAGGAGCTTGGTCCGCGCGCTGCAGCTCGCGGTAGGAACCAAGTTGATTCCGCAATTCCCTGCTCCCCCCGTGACCGCGGCCGCCTCCTGTTCGGAGACAATTTGAGCGATACCATTCGACCGCGCGGGTGTTACCATCGCGCACATCGCGAGCGTCGCGACGCCGAACAGAGCCAGCATGAGACGTCTCATCGGTACTAGGCCTTTCACTCCTTGGGTTTGAACGTCTCGAACTTGATACAATAGATATCTCTATTGATGATCTTAGATTGGAGAGGACCGTCACCCCGGTGCCCCGCGAAGGGAGCCCGGGGCGACGGCCTATTACGCCACCGCCGGGTTATATAAGCGGCTGCGGATCAGCAATTCGCGACTCACTGGCTGCAAGGTAGCGTCCCGAGAGTGTTCGTCTTGCTGCAGCAAAGCTGAGCGCATTCCATGCAATTAACGATGGTTTGAGTGTCGTTGCCTGGCTGTCCGTTGGCAGTATAGAGAACGCAACCCGGGCACATGCCCGTGAGGAGCTTGGTCCGCGTGCTGCAGCTCGCGGTAGGAACCAAATCGATACCGCAATTCCCTGCTCCCCCCGTGACCGCGGCCGCCTCCTGTTCGGAGACAACTTGAGCGATACCATTCGACCGCGCGGGTGTTACCATCGCGCACATCGCGAGCGTCGCAACGCCGAACAGAGCTATCATGAAACGTCTCATCGGTGCTAGTCCTTTCAATCCTCGGGTTTGAACTGGGTTTGAACGGAGAAGGTCTCACTGTCGATCATCAAGAGATCGTAACACTTTTACAGCGTGGGTAACGGGGCAGTAGCTAGCGGTTGCATCAGTTTTACTGATTTGCGACAACCGCCCGAGTAGATAATTCGCGCCACGCTCGAACACCAAGTCCGAGCATCGCTGCCCCGATGGCAACAGAAGCATCCACTCGAGATGATGGCCCGTCACATGAATCGGAGTATTCGCGATCGACGTCTGGCCTGCTTGGGTCCACCTCCATTCGACAAGATCGTGCGCAAGTTTCTCATGGTCACCGGGTCCGATCAATTCCCGATACCACGACTCACGGAGCAGTGGGAAATACCAGTCGCCCGAAAAGAACCCGGACGTATCCTGGTGAAGCTCGAGGGCCCGGACGGAGGCGAGGAGCAAAGTTGCAACTTTTTTCCGGACGCCGTCGGTGAGCAATCGGTGCACTTGGTCAACACGCGACAGTAGGGCCAGCGAGTAGAGGGTGTGCGAGCCGTAGCAGCTGGTCTGGTAGAACGGTCGCCCCATCAACTTTAACGCCAGCGAGTCGAAGTCATGCTTCCGTCCGAACTTGTCTATCCAGTCGCGGGCTGGCGGTAGGTAGAGAGTGAGTGCAATGGCAGTCCACTCCAGTTCCTGATCCGGGTCGAAGTTCGCGAGCGCGTCCGCGAGCACATCCTTGACGGCGACCGGCTCGCCTGGAGTCTTGATCTGAGTGGAGAGCGGGACGCCGAGCTCGGCGAGCACCGCAAGGCACTGGTCGCGGTGCGCCTGTGCTTCTCCGCCATTTTTTTTCTTGGTCGCCGAGAGATCGACGAATCGCGACCCGTAACGGGTCGGGATGACGGCGTGCTTGCCGGAATACCACTGCCCACAGGCCGAGTCATCGAGGAACAGTGATCGCATTTCGGCGAGAGTCGGCTTCTCGAGGGACGGGGGATCCTCGCCCGCGGGGTATAGGCGCAGTGCGTGTATGACTCCGCTGATCGTCTCCCCGCGTTGGGGCCAGAGCATGTCCTTGAGACGGTGCTGGACGTCGGTAGGAAAGCTCCAATGAATCTTTGGTGGAATTTCAGTCACCGTCTGTGGCGCGTCCGCGATGGGAAAGTTTGCCGGTAAATGCGGGCCTCCCGTACTCCCCATCCCACTGACGCGGCTGCAACCCGCCTGCAGGAGTGGAAAGACGCCGCAGGCTAGGCTCGCGAACACCTTCATCGCCAGACCAAGCCCGAAGGACGGCGCGATCTTCTGGTTAGCATACGAGTTTCTCAAGGTGGAGACCTTTCGTTTTGGACCCGATCGGTTCGCGGTTCAACGTCGTAATTCCTCAATGAACACCATCCGTCACGTCGAATATCCATATGGAAGCGCCTATCTTAGCGACGGGCCGGAGGCTGCGAAGCTGTGCGAAGGTTCCCTCATTTACTTCGAGGTAGCTGAGGGGACCGAGATAGATCCGGCAGCGTTCACCCATCAGTACGTTGACGCTAATGGCAATAAACCGAGATGACAGCGTCCTCCTCCAGTCTAGAGAATGGTTCGGGTCGCATCCGACAGGCAATTTCCGGCAGTCGATCCCGAGTACAGCAGGGTCCCAATAGTTTGATGTGACGAAGTGCAGCCCCCGATACTGCGGATTGTCCTCGATGAATTCCTTCAATACAATTAAATCCTGGCCCCAGTCGATGTTGCTGTGGAGCAGATGACGATGCCCTCCCGCAAGGCCACCGGAGCCCTCGTTGAAGTAAGACAGCGTGTGTGGGTATGCCCGGAGGCAGCTGGCCGTCGCCGCCAAGAGCAGCACTGCAGCGACCGCAACATTCACCGGCAAGGACTTGGACCACGGGCGTCCCACGAGCCTGCCGATAAATACGAAGCAGAAGCCGGCTGCGGGGAGTACATAGCGCATGTGGTGGTTGAACCCTTTCTCCGCGCTAACCATCAATAGAAGTGCCAGCGCCGGGAGAAGTAGCACGATTTCGTCTCGGTCGGCAAAGCGGCGTTCGCGGCGCAGGGACGGTATCACAATGGCAAGCATGAACAAGAGCTGTGTGCCGTGGGGCACCTTCACCAAAAGGCCGTAACAGTAATAGTACCACCATCCGCCGTCTTTCCACTCGCCTCGCAGGTAGCTAGGCTGTTGCAGGTGTTCGAAGTCTCTCTTCTGCAGGTCTATCCCGAGCAGGAATGGCTTCGGAACGGGAAGGGGTAACTCGCCGATCCATCGTCCCGCGAAGATGTTGCCCCCCTGGCCGGCTTTCTCTTGGCCAGCCAGGCACTGGCTCACGAACACGTAATCACCGAGGCGCGTCCATGTTCCGTTGAAGGCGTAGCCAACATTCAGCACGTAGAGCCCCAGGGCGAGGATCGCCGTCAACCGGGCCGCCTCGCTCCGTAGCGACGGCGCGGGAGGCTCCGGGCACCCTCCGAACCGTCGGGCCGCCCGACCCACCACACGGTCGAAGGACCACATCAGGGGCCAGATCCAGAAGAGGAAGACCCAACTCATCTTGGAGAGCTCGGCCAGGCCCAAGCCCAGGCCGGACGCCAGAGTCCACCACCACGTCGGCCGTTTGAGCCAATGCCAGAATAGGTAACAAGCCGTTAGCCCGAAAGCAGCCGCCGTAACGTCGGGCGTGATGAGGTGTCCGTGGGCGAGGACATTGGGGTCGAAGCACCATAGGCTCAACGACAGGAGTCCGGCCGTGCTGCCATACAGGTCGCGACCCCATAAGAAGCAGACGAGGCCCCCGATCAGACTCATCGGAATGCAAGCCCAGCGGGCTAGTCTGAAGAGGTACAGCGACCGCTCCCCGTTTGCGGTGACGAAGTCGCCTCCGATCAAGAACTCCGGCCTCGCGCCGACCAGGGCGAAGAATTGGCTATAATCCGTCTTGCACCCGGCCGCCAACACTGGCAGGGCGGCGACCATCCGGGTCAGCGGTGGGTTGACGCGGTAGATGTCGAACCGGCCGAACCTCCAGTCGCTGATCCCGGCCACGAGATGCCCTGGCTCGTTCAATGTTGGGCTGTCCCGGGCCGCCGCCCAGGCGAGGAGACACGCGTGGGCGGTGAGGAGCAAGGCGACGGAGGCTGCGACCCACGTGGCGCGGCCACCGAAGGCGAGTGACGGGTTCCGACGGCTTATAAGGGGGATCGACTCGTCACAGAGCCGGCTCGCATCTGCGCCCAGGGAGGGCAGGGTCCTAAGGATTCGATGATCAGTCATCTAATTTCCCTCGCCCGGTATTTCCCTTGTGTTCGTCCCAAAAGTGCCGTTACACATGTTTCACGAACTTGACACTTTCGCCTTGTTCACAGCCGGACTCCATTTCTCGACAGCTTTCATCCGAATTGCCCGACCTTATATGATGACGATCTGATTAGATCCGTAGGTGCCAATGTCAGTTTAACTTCATCGTGACGATCTTATTTTCTTTTTTTCGAGAAGTTGTCGGTTTCTTGAATCACCACTACTGACAAGAAGTCGAAGAATGTAAATGTGTTAATGCGAATGTGTTCTTATATTGTGATTTTTATAGCTCTAGAGTAATGTTATGTGAACGATGGTAATAGGACCTCGCCTGCTCGTTGCGGCGCAGCCATCGTGTACCGCGGCAGCATCGCGTGCCCGGTTCGTTGACGTCCAGCCAGGACCCGTTCAGACCCGCAAGCAGCTGCCCAGGATGGCGACGAATGCAGGTTGGTGCCGGCCTACCTCAAGCGTCGGGCGACCCGGTTACGGCTTAGAGGGCGGACGGCTCCTACGTATCGGTCGCGCGTCGGATTCTCGCAATCCAACGACAGGCCCGGGACATTGCTACTTCCAGTGGAGGCCGTGGTTGTGTCAACTTCCTACTCTTTTCTATAGCCCTAGAGGACCAAGAACCTGGCGCGAAATCCGAGATGTTGAGATTCTTTCGGGATACGCTACCTCTCGCCCGAGCCCAAGAAACGCAGGATCGCGAATTCTGACTGGATCTTCGGTTCATCCTCGCCCGATCAATCAGAACTGGGGTCGCGGTAGGGGTCGCCGTCGCGGGCGTCTCTCCAAGCGAATGCGGATTCGATGAGCGGGTTGTAGAAACGGCAAGCGCCAGAGCGATACGCACCTGATCGGGTAAATGCATAAATTAATGTTAAGAGTGATGTGGCATGATGGTAATCCTGGGGGCCGTCTGTCGGCGGCCCTGGCCGGCGGATCCACGCCTGTGGTGCGGATGGCCACGATTCGCGACAAAAGGAGACATTGTCTTCATGGGTTCTTCACATTTCCTGGCAGAGTGAATTCGCGTTCTCGCTGATAATGTGAACTCGACGGCTCAGTTGAGAGGGAGCCGTGGTCCCCCGTATCAACGGTGACACTGGTGGCGAATTCATCTTCCTCTGTGCCAGGGAGTTACGGTAAGATTCGGGATTGGGGGAGCAGGACGCGACCCAATCGCATCGGACGGCCTTTGGAGAGCCATCTTCATGTAACTTCGACCCCAGCCGTTGATCGCGATCCGCGACGAGACCCAACGCGTCGCTCACGCCGCCTTCCCCAAGGGCACTCTTTGCCTCCGCATCGCCGTCGAACTCGGTGACCTCTACCGCGACGATCGGTTCGCCGTGCTATTTCCCACCCCGGTCAGCCGGCCGCCTCACGGGTAAGGCTGGCGTGGGTCGTCGTCTTCCACTACGTCGAGGTCCTATCCGACCGCCAAGCCGCCGATGCCGTCCGCGGCCGCATCGACTGGAAGTGCGCCCTGGCCTTGGCACTGGACGATCCCGGGTTCAACCGCAGCGTGCTCAGCGAATTTCGCTCTCGGCTGATCGACGGCCAAGCCAAACGGCTACTCCTGGATACCTTGTTGGACCAACTCTCGGAGTGCAGACTGATCGACGATCGGGGCCGGCAGCGCACCGACTCAACCCATGTCCTGGCCGCGATCCGCGTGCTCAATCGGCTGGAGCGGGTGGGCGAGACCCTGCGGGCCGCCTTGAACGACCTGGCGGTGATGGCGCCTGAATGGCTGCAACCCTTGGCCCCTCCCGAGTGGTACCCGCGCTATAACCAACGGGTTGAGAACTACCACCTGCCCAAGACCGATGCAGCCCGCGAGGAGTGGGCCCGAGTCATCGCGGCCGATGGCGAACGGCTCCCGGCCGTCGTGGATGCGGCGACCGATTTCCCGGTGCTGGCGCAGATCCCGACGGTGGTCCGATTTCCTCGAGATGGAATCGACGACCCCAAGATCGCAGCCCGGCGATGCTCCCAGGTCGTCCCGAGAGGACATCCCGCGAGGGAGCCAGGCGATCCTCTGAGTTCAGTCCATCCAGACGGTCAAACCTTCCTGGCCGGTCGCATTCACGACGATCGATGTAGCCTGGGTACCGATCGTGGCTCGGATCCTGAACGGGCCAATGCTGACGGACGAGGTGATGACCGAGGGATCGGTTCCCGCCTGGGTGTAAGTTGTTGTTACCGAGGGAATGATCGAGACCTCGCCCTGGTTATTCGTGGTGCCCTGGTACACCAGCGTATCGGCGCCGTTGTAGACTTCCACTGCCGCACCGGATGCGGGAGTCCCATCAGGATTCTGGACCAGGACGTTGAGCGTCGCCCCGACCTGAATATTCTTGGTGCCCGAACCCGCCCAGATGATGTTCGCGGTGGCGCCGTTCTCCAGCTGGGTGTCGAGGATGCTCACGTTGTTAATCTGGGTGACATCGAAACCGGCCAGGATGCCCGTGTACGTCCTCGCAGGTCCGGCGTTCGAGATGTCCAGGGTATTGCCGAGGAAGTTCACGTCATTGACGTTCCCGTCGTTGTAGCCCCCTATCGAGAGTGAGGTATCGTTACTCTCCAGGACGTTATTCGAGATCGTCATGTTGATCCCGGCATCGACCTCGTCCAGAACTAGCGCGTAGGCGTCGTAGGTCGGATCGGTCGTATTGGCGATCGCTTCGATGGTGTTGCTCTGGAGGTTGATGTTGGCGTTGTTCATCGCGCCGTTGTTATTGACGTAGCTGATCCAGACCGCGTATGCGTTCTGAGAAAAGCCGGGGCCAGACTCCGCTATGAACGTATTGCCACTGATATCGATGTTCGTCTGGGGCCCCTCGGAGTCAACGTCGTTCCGCAATCGCAAGGCCCGGGCGTACGTGTTGTCCTCGGTCTCTCGGTTCGGCCTCTCTTGGACTGTAACGATATTGTTCTGAATCACGCCGTTGCTGGAACCGGCGGCCCTGTAGCCATCGACGTCGATGCCCTCGCCGCTCGTGGGGTCGATCGTGTTGCCCTTGATCTGGAAGTCGGAGATGGCGTTCACGTCGATCGCGTAAGCGTCGGCGACCATCGCGTCCTGGCTGATATAATTGTCGTCGATCGCCAGCGAGTAACCGTTGTTGGTATCGACCGCGATCCCGAACTGCGGCGATCCCAGGATCTGATTCCCGTCGATGAGGATGTTCCCGGTCGTGTTGAAAAACGAGATCGTGGCCGGGCCGGCCATCCGGTCGGTGACGTTGGGGATGTTGTCCCGGAACGTCGAGTTGGTGATCGAGATCGCCCCTCCGGCGTAGGTACCGTCAAGGTTCGTCGTGTCGACGCCGGTGTCAGAGGTCGTCACCTTGTTGACGGTCAATCCACCCAGGTATTCGAAGAACAACGGAGAGCTGTCGGTGCCGTTCCCTTGACCCTGAACGATGGAGCCGTTTTCCAGGTCGAAGTTCGCCCCGCTCACCATCGTCGCTGAATTCGCGCTGTACGCGGCTTGGACGGGCGCGGGGAGGTTGAGATAGCCGGCACCGGAGCCCGGGAAGCTGCCCGACCATTGCCCGGAGGCGATGATCCCGTAATCGTAGGAGACGTTGAGAGTCGCCGCGTCCAGGTCGACCGAGGTCGTCACGCCCGAAGGAGGTGTGACGACGACCTGGAGTTCGACCGGATCGGTCGTCGTCGGGGTGAAGGCGGCGATGGCCGAGAAGCCGCGCTGCGTGTTCGCCGACGTCCCGGTCCCCAGGACGTGGCCGGTCACCGAATCGATCACGTTGATCGTGACCGAGGTGCCGTACGCCACGTTGGCGTTGCCCGGCGTGATCGTGGCCTCGTAGGTATGGTCGATCAGGCTGATCGGGATCGCGTTGGAGATGATCGTCTGGGCCGTGGAGAAGTTGGTCAGGCGGAGGACCTGGTTGCCGAAGAGGTAATTGGTATTCGGGGCCAGGGCCGCCGCCGGGGCCCCCGCGATGTTCCAGCCGGGGACGTTGGTTCCCGAGCCGCTCTCGAAGCCGCCGTTGGTCACGGTGGCCGGCGCGCTGTTGCCATAGGTCACCGTGTAGCCATTGAGATTGAGAGTGACGTTCTGCGCCAGGACGACGAACGCCGTGCCCGTCGTGGTGACATCCGTGTCGAGGACGTAGGTCGTATCGGCCTGGTCCAGGACGTAGGGTGCGGAGCCTTGCTGCTGGAGCCAAACGGGGGTGATGGCGACCGTCGATCCGTCGGCAACCGCACTCACGACGATCGTGGCCGTCGCCGGCACGCCGGTCTTGCTCTCCTCATCGGTGGCGGTCGCCGAGATAGTATAGGTCCCGGGCGCGTTGTAGACGTGGACCGGGGTGACACCAGTGCCCGTCGTCCCGTCGCCGAAGTTCCAGGTGTACGTGAAGCCGCCGACCTGATCGACGGCGCTGCCATCGGTCGCGCTGGCCGAGAGATCGACCGGAGTTCCCACGGTCCACGTGGAGGGTGCATCGATAGTCGTCGTCGGCGCCACGGCGTTGACCGTGACCACCACCGAACGGGTGAATGACGAACCGAGATTGTCCGTGGCGACGAAGGTGACCGTGTAGGATCCCGGCGTCTGGTACACATGAGTGGGATGGAGCGCACCTACACCTGTGGTATCGTCGCCGAAGTTCCAGTTGTACGTGAAAGAACTGGCCCCGACCGCTGTCGCCTGAAAGTCGACGGTGGCACCTGAGCTGACCGGTGGCACCGGGAGGAGTTTCACGAACGGTAGGATGTCGACCACGGTCGTGGCCGTGGTCGTTCCATGGTATGGGTCGGCGACTATGAGGCTGACATTGTAGATTCCTTGATTGGCGAAGCTGTGGCTGGGATCCTGCCCTGTCGCCGTGGTTCCATCGCCGAAATTCCAGGTGTAGACGAGTCCAGACTGCTCCGCCGCGTTGACATCGGTGGCCGAGGCGGAGAAGGCGACCGGCTGCTGGGCGTTACCCTGGTATGGTCCGCCGATATTGACTACAGGTGGGACGTCCTTGACGGTCACGACGAGGCTACTCTGACTGACGGACTTGTCCGCGTCCGTCACGGTCAGCGTGGCAGTGAAAGAGCCGGGAGTGGCGTAGTTGTGGGTGGGGGTCTGCGTGCCTGTGGCCGTCGTGCCGTCGCCGAATTGCCATTCATAGATGTAAGGCCCCGTCCCTCCGGTCACCGAGCCCGCGAAGGTCATGGGGCTTCCCTGTTGGACGGTTCGGTTCGGGCCCGCATTCGCATTCGGTTCGGGATTGACGCTCACGGTGACCGGACTGGCGGCGGTCGAGTAACGCGCGTGAGTGACGGCGAGCAAGGCTGTATACGTGCCGACGCTCTCGTAGACGTGGCTCGGGTCGAATCCCTGTTTGGAATACGTCCCGTCGCCGAAATACCAGGTGTATGCGATCGGTTTCGTGGCGAGGACCGCGTCCTTGGTGAAAACGACGGGGTCTCCGAGGTCGGTCGCGATTGCTGGGCCCGCGCTGACGACGAGCGGCGCGACGCGCTTGCGCATGATGGAGAGCCCATCGAGATAGAAGTCCCCCCCCGCGGCGGCCTGTAGCCGCACCGAGAGCTGTCCGCCCGCGAAATGAATCTGGTATTCAGGGCTGATGAATTGCTTGGCCGTGGTCGCGAGACCGTTGGCGAACTGCTCTCCGTTGAGAGAGATCGACACCTGAGATTGTGAATTTGAGTAACTCCCCAGGGTCGGTATGATCCAGTAATTCCCTTTCGGCAGGCTGACGAGGAATGTCGCATCATGGGCAGAGTCGAAGTCGGAGATCATAGGATCGGCATCCGGCCAAGAATCGCTCTTCGAGGCGACGACCGACGAAACTTGCCAGCCGTAGCCGCGGGCCGAGGTGAAGGCCGGCGTGGCGACTCCGACGTAGCCGGGGGCCAAAGGCGCGTGCGCCGGGCCGAAATCAAGGTGCAACGAAGCAGCTGCTCGCAAGAGCTGGCGGTCCTCGAGGACTTCCAGTTGCGGGCGTCGCTGGGTGCGGTTCGAATGCTTCCGACTCTTTCCGTAAGGGTCCGTCAGGCTCCTTCCACGCGGGGACGGGATGCTCCACATCGGTGAAATCCTCAACCCTGGCTTGTTCGGGAATTCGAGACCAGAGTCGCTCTCGCCAACCCGGTTTGTCCGAGAAGTGGACGACGCAACATCGCAAAATTGGACGGGAATCTCGCGGCTCCTCCCGGACGGCCAAAGGCCATGACCCGCGATGATTTTGAAGAATTTGGTCCGTAATGTCCCGCGCGGGTAATAGCTCGTGAGGTCCGTCTTACTTCTCAGGTTCTGATCCGTTCCCAGTCCGTTGCAAGAGCTTGCCTCAAGTATCGTAATCCAATCTGTAGCGGCCCAACAACAAGTGTCAAGTGAATTTTTTAGTATCAATCAATCTGTGTTCAGTCATATTTTATCCATTATGTTAGTTAAAATTATCCGGATGATCGAGTCCGAAGTCAACGCCGGGCATCACGACCGGGTTTTCGATTCTGCCGAGTGACGCCGACGATCGCGGCCGCGTAGACATCCTGACGATCCGACGCCCATAGAGCCTCCGGCTTGCCCGTTTCCTTTACGCAAGGCCACACCTCGAGTGAACTCGCTGCACGGCGTGGCGTCACCGGCGGAAAGGCGGTGCTGGGACGTCGTGCTGTCGGAGGACGGTATCTTGCCTCCTCGCCTCCGGGTAGACGGACCTCGGAATCAGGAATTGCCCCGTGGAACACCGGGCTCCCTCGCGGATCCCTTGCTTCTCGATGGGTTGCGCCCATCGCCTCGGAAGAATGACACCTCAATGGCCGCTCGCCACCGAACGGGTAATCGCGGTCCTTGCCGATCCTTGCACTCGTGATTTTAAGTATTTTCTAGCAACCGCTACCCACTCAAGGTTTTGTGACAAATTCGCTTCGCGCGTTCGGTCAAAATAGCCGGCTATTCTGTCGGCTTCACCCCCCGATTGAGGATTGAGGGCATCCCAATGGGGCGGCAGGCAAAGCTGTGGAGGAAGGGCGGATACTGGTACTCTGAGGCGGGTGGTCGGGCGAAACGATTCGGCAGGGTGGGCGAGGTCGCCCGTGAAGACGCCTTGCGACGGTTCCGGGAACGCTTGGCGAGTGACATCGATCGAACTATCGAGCCATGGGCCCGTCGATCTCACGGTGACGGAGGTCGTCGAACGGTCCCTCGACTGGCTCCAAGGCAATCGGAGCAAACGAACTCATATTGAGCGTGCCAGGCACCTTCACAGGTGGTCGAACGCTTTCGGGGGTTGAACTGCTCCGCAATCAAAATGAGCCAGCTTGCATCCTTTCAAGCCCTCCTGGCTTCGGATGGGCACGACCCTGGGTATATCGAGCTGTCGTGGGACCATGGTCGCACACAACCCCGTGAGAATGTCGTCCCGTGCTTGCGTGATCGCTTTTAGTAGGCCGTATTTTCAGAGGAAAGCACACCACCTCTGTACGTGGCCTCTTCATCCAGGCGGTGAGACTCGGTTGGCTCTCCTCGGGCATTCGACCGTTCGCCAATGTCGATCCTATCACGATACCACCCAATTCCATCCACGAAGCCGACCTCCTCACAGATGACGAGCGGAGAGACCTTTTTCAGTACGCCGAAGCCGACCGCTCTCCAGTCAACGTCAGCGGACGGCTGCGACGGAGGGGGTCGTCCGAGTACCGAATTGGGCAAGAGAACCCGTGGGCCGGGTTCGTCCACATGCTCCGATATTGCCCAGCTTCTCGCAGCCCATCTACCCAAAACAGAGTCAGTTGAATCGACCTTGACACCGCTTGAGTCTCGCCAAGCGGTTCCTTGCCGTTAGAGAATGGGCCGGCCTTAGACAGTCGATCACAACCGACTCCTTCCGTCATCTTTGGATCAGCGAAATACTCATGTCGGGAGCCGACATGCACCTGATCGCTCGCATGGCCGGGACCTCGGTGGCAATGATCGAGCGGGCTTATGGGCACTTCAGCAATCGGTCGTACCGGAAGGCACAAACCCGCCTGGACCGAGAGAGGGCGGCACGAGGTCTTGCAGCGATCGAACGGATGTGGTCAGAATGAACGAACAATCCCCTTCACCGAGGGTGCGGATTATCCTTTACAAACGTAAGAGTTCGCTTGGTCGGTCAAACCTTTTCCAGAGGGCCACCGGCAAGGGGCGGGCAACCTTGATCTGAGATTCGGAAGTCCTGCCCATGCGGCGGACTGGTTTTCCCAAATTTCAAAGGGACTCCATAGCATGAAGCCTCAGGATGAAAGTGTTTTCAGATTCCGTGCTGTAAGATCTGGACAGTTCTCGTTGGGGGAAGACCCGGAACCCATGATTCAGCAACAACTAGCGAGGCTCAATTTCTTTGAAGGTTCGGTTGGGTCAGCGGGCTGCTCAGTCCTGGATTGGGGTTGCGGAACTGGCTACAACTGCTCTTGGCTCATCTCCGTGGGACGGGCCAAGGAGGCAGTCGGTTTCGACAGCTCCGAAGACTCGATCGCCATTGCTAAGGCTACGGAACCCGGGATCGAATTCATCGTGGCAGACTCGTGCGATCCGGAGCTCCAGATACGGCCAGGTTACTGGGATCGAATCATTAGCTGCGAGGTTCTTGAACACGTTGTGGACATGCATGCGTTTCTCAAGAACCTTCGCCGTCATCTTTCTCCGAAGGGCGTAGCTTTTGTAAGTACTCCAAACCGTCTCGTTTTCTCCCTGGGACATGAACCGTCACCCGTCAATAAAGAACACATAAAGGAACTCACTCCGAATGAATTCATTAGCTTGGTCAAACAATACTTCTCCACCGTCGCAATCTATGGACAGCAGTTTCGGGATGATGCCCTACTGGACTCCTGGAAAAATGATGTAAGGAAGAAAATTGCGGAGCTTGAGAAAGGCACCCGCTGGAAGGAGAAACATAGAACACGCCTAAAAGATATTGACCTTATTAAGAGAGTTTATCAAATAAGTCCAGTCCGTGCTGGTTGGAAACTGTTCCGATGGCGAGTCTTGCCAGCAATCCGGGGCTTGATCCATCCCGCGAAAGCCCCTTATATGCACTACGATTTTGACTTCACCACCGCAGACCTAGGTAAGTCACTTTGGATGTGCGCTATACTACGGCCTTAGAATCGAGGGATGCAGAAGACTCAGACCTGGCATTAATAGTGGTTCTTGCCTTCCCTCATGACTTCACCATCGGTGTGGATGCTCTGATACTTGTGGGGGTTGGAGGTGAAGGACAACGCACCGCCTTCCGAGTCCGCAACTTCGAATGAACGATCTATACTCGACGCGGCACAGAGCGAGATGTTCCCAGGCGTGAAGGATTGGATGACCCTTGTGAGAATGCAAGGGGGTCGTCCGGATCCTGACGCCGCGTAACGA
This sequence comes from uncultured Planctomycetota bacterium, assembly GCA_963743925.1. Lineage (GTDB taxonomy): Bacteria > Planctomycetota > Planctomycetia > Isosphaerales > Isosphaeraceae > CAVZRC01. The sequence goes on from CAVURY010000003.1 coordinate 239,154, forward strand.
GGAACATCATGGCCTGGTTTCGCGTACAGTTGACCGAGGACGAACAACGCATCGTTAACGAGGAGCGGGTCTCCCATCCCAACCCGCGAGTCCGTGACAGGATGTGGGTCCCCTGGCTCCTCCATTGCGGCCTCACCCGCGAGAAAGCCGCCGAGGTCGTCGGCGTCGGCCGTGCCACCGTCAATCGCTACGTCGTCGCCTTTCGAGAAGGGCGCCGGGATGGCCTGAGGCGCCGGGACATCCATCGTCACCAGAGCGAGATGGCCCCCTAATCGGGATCTGATCCGCAAGTCCTTCGAGGAGCAGCCGGTCCGCACCGTGGCCGAGGCCTGCGACCGCATCTTCCGACTTACCGGGTTGCGGCGCGGCCCCAGCCAGGTGCGCGAGTTCCTCAAGGACATGGGCCTGAAATTCCAGAGGGTCCACATGATCCCGGTGCCGCCCAAAAGGACTTGGCCGAGCACGCCCAGACTCAGGCGGCTTTCCTCGATGACGATCTGAGGCCGCGTCTGGACGCCGCCGTCGCCGGCGAGGGTCACGTGTCCTTCGTCGATGCGGCCCATTTCGTGTTCGGGACCTTCCTGTGCTGCCTGTGGTCGTTCGCGCGGATCTTCGTCCGCGCCGCCTCGAGTCGTCAACGATTCAACGTCCCGGGGGCCCGGGACGCGGTGACGCGGCGCCCGACCGCCGTGACCAGCACGACGGTGGTGAACACCGAGACGATGTGCGAACTCCTGCGGAATATCGCCGGCTCGGGTTTGAGCGGACCGATTACGCTGGTGCTGGACGATGCCGCTATCAGCGCAATGCCGCGGTCCAGGCGCTGGCGAAGGAGTTGGGGATCGCGCTGTTGTTCCTGCCGTCTTATTCGCCGAACCTGAATCTGATCGAACGCCTGTGGGAATTCATCAAACGGCGAGCGCCGCATGGCCGGTACCATCCGACGTTCGCCGAATTCCATGCCGCGATCGACGAGGTCATCGATGGCCTGTCAACGACTCACGCAGAGTCACTGGAAACGCTGATGACGCTGAATTTTCAGCAGTCTGAGGATGTTTCACTCCTGGCCGCTTGAGGTATAGCCCGGTGACTTGCGATCGGGCCTCCTCACTCCGTGCGGGGCTGAATCGGGGGTTTTGAGGTCGGATTTCATCGAGAGAGAATCGAGGACCTCAATATCTCCGCCCGGCGATGCTCCCCGGTCGAACCGAGGGGGAATTCCGCGAGGGTACTATACGATTCTCTGAGTTCAGTTCATCCAGACGGTCAAGGCCTCCTGGCTGGTCGCATTCACGACGATCGATGTCGTCTGACTCCCGATGGTCGTCTTGATCGTGAACGGTCCGCTGGTACTCGTGGTGATGACCGCAGGATTGCTCCCGGCCTGAGTATAAGTCGTTGTCACCAGCGGGATATTCGAGAGGAGGCCCTGACTATTCGTCGTGCCCTGGTACACGAGCTGCCCGGAGCCGTTGTACACCCGGACCGTCGCGCCTGATGCAGCCGATCCATTCGGGTTCTCGACATCCATGTTCAGGATGGCCCCGACCTGGATATTCTTGGTGCCCGAACCCGCCCAGGTGATGTTCGCGGTGGCGCCGTTCTCCAGCTGGGTGTCGAGGATGCTCACGTTGCTGATCTGGGTGACATCGAAGCCGGCCAGGATTCCCGTGTAAGTTCGCGCCGGTCCGGCGTTCGAGATGTCCAGGGTATTGCCGAGGAAGGTCAAGCCACTGATATTCCCGTCGTTGTAGCCCCCGATCGACAGCGAGGTGTCGTTGCTCTCCAGGACGTTGTTCGAGATCGTCATGTTGATCCCGGCATCGACCTGGTCCAGGACCAGCGCGTAGGCGTCATACGACGGGTCCGTGGTGTTGACGATGCCTTCGATCGTGTTGTCATGGAGGTCGACGTTGGCGTTGTTCATGGCGCCGTTGTTGTTGACGTAGCTGATCCAGACCGCATATGCGTGCTGAGAATAGCCGATGCCGCAATTCGCGATGAACGTATTGCCACTGATATCGATGTTCGTCTGGGGCCCCTCGGAGTCAACGTCGTTCCGCAATCGCAAGGCCCGGGCGTACGTGTTGTCCTCGGTCTCTCGGTTCGGCCTCTCTTGGACTGTAACGATATTGTTCTGAATCACGCCGTTGCTGGAACCGGCGGCCCTGTAGCCATCGACGTCGATGCCCTCGCCGCTCGTGGGGTCGATCGTGTTGCCCTTGATCTGGAAGTCGGAGATGGCGTTCACGTCGATCGCGTAAGCGTCGGCGACCATCGCGTCCTGGCTGATATAATTGTCGTCGATCGCCAGCGAGTAACCGTTGTTGGTATCGACCGCGATCCCGAACTGCGGCGATCCCAGGATCTGATTCCCGTCGATGAGGATGTTCCCGGTCGTGTTGAAAAACGAGATCGTGGCCGGGCCGGCCATCCGGTCGGTGACGTTGGGGATGTTGTCCCGGAACGTCGAGTTGGTGATCGAGATCGCCCCTCCGGCGTAGGTACCGTCAAGGTTCGTCGTGTTGACGCCGGTGTCAGAGGTCGTCACCTTGTTGACGGTCAATCCACCCAGGTATTCGAAGAACAACGGAGAGCTGTCGGTGCCGTTCCCTTGACCCTGAACGATGGAGCCGTTTTCCAGGTCGAAGTTCGCCCCGCTCACCATCGTCGCTGAATTCGCGCTGTACGCGGCTTGGACGGGCGCGGGGAGGTTGAGATAGCCGGCACCGGAGCCCGGGAAGCTGCCCGACCATTGCCCGGAGGCGATGATCCCGTAATCGTAGGAGACGTTGAGAGTCGCCGCGTCCAGGTCGACCGAGGTCGTCACGCCCGAAGGAGGTGTGACGACGACCTGGAGTTCGACCGGATCGGTCGTCGTCGGGGTGAAGGCGGCGATGGCCGAGAAGCCGCGCTGCGTGTTCGCCGACGTCCCGGTCCCCAGGACGTGGCCGGTCACCGAATCGATCACGTTGATCGTGACCGAGGTGCCGTACGCCACGTTGGCGTTGCCCGGCGTGATCGTGGCCTCGTAGGTATGGTCGATCAGGCTGATCGGGATCGCGTTGGAGATGATCGTCTGGGCCGTGGAGAAGTTGGTCAGGCGGAGGACCTGGTTGCCGAAGAGGTAATTGGTATTCGGGGCCAGGGCCGCCGCCGGGGCCCCCGCGATGTTCCAGCCGGGGACGTTGGTTCCCGAGCCGCTCTCGAAGCCGCCGTTGGTCACGGTGGCCGGCGCGCTGTTGCCATAGGTCACCGTGTAGCCATTGAGATTGAGAGTGACGTTCTGCGCCAGGACAACGAACGCCGTGCCGCTGGTCGTGACGTTGGTCTGAAGGACATAGTTCGTGTTGGCCTGGCTCAAGACGTACGGCGCGGAACCTTGCTGCGTGAGCCACGCGCTCGTGATGTTGACAGTCGAGCCTCCGGAGGGGGCACTCACGACGGTCGTGCCGACGGCCTGGCTGCTCGTCAGTTTATCCTCGTCGGTCGCGGTCACCGACACGGTATAGGTCCCGGCTGTGCTGTAGACATGGACCGGCGTGACGCCGCTGCCGGTCGTCCCATCGCCGAAGTTCCAGGCGTAAGTGAAGCCGGCGACCTGATCGACGGCGCTGGGGTCGGTCGCGCTCGCCGAGAAAGAGACCGGGACGCCAGCGGTCCCCGTGGCGGGAACGCTGATGCTCGCCGTCGGCGCCACGTTCTTGACCGTCACCACGATCGAACTAGAACTCGTGTCATTCTTGCTGTCGGTGACCGTGAGGATGGCCGTATACGACCCGCCGGCCTCGTAGACATGGGTGGGGTTGAGCGCACCGAAGGCCCCATTACCGTCGCCGAGGATCCACGACTCGGTGTAAGGGGCTACCCCGCCCGACACCGATCCCGCGAACGTGAGAGTGGAGCCCGCGCTGGTCGTGACGTTGGTACCGGCACTGACGACCAATGAGCCCGAAGTGCCACTGATGACGATGGTGCCGCTCGCCTTGCCCACCATTCCATACTCGTCCGTCGCCGTCGCCGTCACCGTGTAGGTCCCGGCGGACGTAAACCAGTGGGTCGGGCTATCGCCCGACGCGGTGCTGCCGTCGCCGAAGTTCCAGCTATAGGTGAACCCCGCCGCCTCATCCGCCGGGCTGATATCTGTGGCGATGGCCGTGAAACTGTTCGGCGTCCCCACTGTTGACGTGCTGGGAGCGCTCAGGCTTACGGTCGGTGCCACGTCGTTGACCGTGACCGTTGCGCTCGAGCTTCCGTTGTGACCAGCAGAATCTGCGGCCGTCAGGGCGGCGGTGTAAGTTCCCGGATTGAGATAGACGTGAGACGCATTAAGCAGATCGGTCCCGCCCGAGGTCGTGGCGTTTCCGATGAAAAGTCCGCTCATCACGGCGTCTCCCCCGGTCAGCATCGTGATCTTGAATGTCACGTTGCCACTGACGTTCCAGGTCAGGTACTCTCCGGCCGAAAAATTGCTGACGGTCTGCGAGTTCAGCACCGTACCGGTGGTCGCATTGAGGACGTTGATCTGCTCGGAGAATCCCTGGTCGTACCAGTCATAGACGTACAAGCTCACCTGACGGGAATTGCCGTCGGTAAGATCCACGCCCACCTGGAATGAGGTTGCACTGTACCAGACTGCCGCCACCCGATTCGACGGGTTTTCCGGCGACTGCAACGCCACCGGCTCGGTCGTGCTCGATGCGTACGTGGTCTCCGACTGACCCGACGCCGTCACGACGGCATACGAGGGATAGCTCGAGGAGTCTCCGATCACGTTGTAACCGACGGCACCGTATGTCCCGACCCAGTTGCCTTGGGTCGTGGTGTCGGTTTGAAAGATGCTTCCGGTGTTACCCGAGAAGGTGCTGCCGTCGCCGAAGTTCCACGAGTAAGCATACGGCGCAGTCCCGCCCGATACGGACCCGACGAAGGTGGCGGTGGATCCCGCATTAATTGTTTCGTTACTACCGGCACTGACCGTCAATGTTGAGGAACTGCTGACGACGATCGACGCGGTGGCCGTTCCGGTCTTGCCATACTCGTCCGTCGCCGTCACCTTCGCCGTGTAGGTCCCTGAGGATGTGTAGGTGTGGGTCGGGTCGGCGCCGCTCGCCGTCCCTCCGTCGCCGAAGTTCCAACTATAGGTGAACCCCGCGGCCTGATCGGCCGGGCTGATGTCGCTCGCGACGGCCGCGAAGCTGACCGCGGAGCCCGTCGTACCGGTGGAGGGAGCGGTCAGGGTGACCGTCGGCGGCACGTCGTTGACCGTCACTGCCACCGAGCTGCTGCTCGAGACGCCGTTGCCGTCGGTCACCGTGACCGTGGCCGTGTCGCTGCCCGGGTTGGCGTAGGTGTGCGATGGGTTCAGGCTGCCGGACTGACTCGTACCGTCCCCGAAGGCCCAGGCATACGTCAGCGGGGCGGCGCCGCCGCTCTCCGTTGCCTGGCTGAACGCGAGCGACGAGCCGGCATTGACCGTCAGAGCGGAACCCGCGGAGATGGTGGGAGGGACGGAGACGGTGATCGTCTCGCTCGCCGTTCCGGTCTTGCCGTACTCGTCGGTGGCCGTCACCTTCACCGTATAGCTACCGGCCGAGGCGAAGGTGTGGCTCGGGCTGGCGCCGGTCCCCGTGCCTCCGTCGCCGAAGCTCCAGCTATAGGTGAACCCGGCCGCCTGAACGGCGGGGCTGATGTCGGTCGCGGTGGCCTTGAAGCTCACCGCCTTGGTCGCGTCGGCCGCGGAGGGGGCCGGCACGCTGACCGTCGGTGCCACATCGTTGACGGTGACCGCCGTCGCGCTCGAGCTCGAAAGTCCTGCGGAATCGGTGACGGTGAGGGTGGCCGAATACGACCCGGGGTTGGCGTACAAGTGGGTGGGCGTCAGGGTCCCGCTAGCCGTCGTGCCGTCGCCGAAGTTCCAGCCGTACGTCAAGGGACTGCTCGCGCCGACCACCGTCCCGACGAGGCTGGCGCTGGCACCCGCGTTGATCGCCGACACGGGCGCGACGGTAACCGACGGGAAGATGTCCACCACGGTGGTCGCCGTGGTCGAACCCCCATAGGGGTCGGTGACCGTGAGGCTGACGTTGTAGGCTCCGTCCTGGGCGAAGACATGACTGGGGGTCAGGCCGGTCGCTGTGGTGCCGTCGCCGAAGTTCCAGCTCTCGGTGAGCCGCGACTGGACCGCGGGATTGACGTCGGTGGCCGTCGCCGAGAAGCCGACCGAGACCTGGGGTTTCCCCTGATAGGGGCCGCCGATGTTCACGGTGGGCGCGACGTCCTTGACGGTCGCCACCAGGCTGCTCGAGCTCGATGCTCCCGTGGCGTCGGTGACGGTGAGGGTCGCGGTGTAGCTCCCGGGAGTCGTGTAAGTGTGGGTCGGCGTCAGTGAGCCGGTGGCCGAGGTACCATCTCCGAAATTCCAGGCGTCGACGTAAGGCGCCGTCCCACCGGTCACCGAGCCGGCGAAGGTCATCGGACTCTCTTCATTAACCGTCTGGTTGGGGCCGGCATTCGCCGTCACCTTACCGGAAGCAACGGTCACGCTCACCGGACTGCCGACGACCAGACCATTCGCATCCGTCACGGTGAGCAAGGCCGTATAGGTGCCCGGCGTCGTGTAAGTATAGGTGGGGTGGAGAACCGTCGAGGTCGACGACGTGGACGTCGAGTCGCCGAAATACCAATTATAGCTCAACGCCCCCGTGCCGCTGGCCGTCGCCTGGCTGAAGGTGACGGGTGAGCCCGCGACGGCCGTGATCGCCGGCCCGGCGCTGGTCGTAGGCGGCTGGACCTGCCCAGGCAGGATCGACAAGGCATCGAGCAAGAAATACGAACCGACCGGGACCTGGAGGTTCACGGCGAGCTGTCCGGTCGTGACAGTGACCTGGTAGGCGGGGCTGACGAATTGCTCCGACGCGGTGGCCAGGCCGGAGGCGACTTGCTGGCCATCCAGCGAGATGGCGACCTGACTCTCGCTGGCGCTGTAACGTCCCAGGGTGGGCACGACGGTGTAGGTCCCATCGGGAACGTTGGCGAGGAACGTGTCGTTGCTGGAGTAGACGAGGCTGGCCGTCACATCGTTGTAATTTGGCCACCAGTTGCTGTCGGCGTAGATCCCGGACGAGGACTGCCAGCCGTAGCCGGTGGTCGCGCTGAAGGCCGCGGTGCCGACGCCCGTGTATCCGGCGGCGACCGGCGATCCGGACGGTCCGAAATCGAAATGATAGGTCGGGAGCCCGGCCAGGAGCTGCCGGTCCTCGAGGACTTCCAGTCGCGGTCGTCGCCTTCTGCGACTCGATCCTGACCGGTCGTACTCGATTCTTCGGAAGCCAGGGATGCCGATTCGGCGCAGGGAGAGGCGAGGCCACATGGGTGGTATACTCCAATCGTCAATCGTGGATCTGGGGTGGATGAATCTATCGGACCTGGGGTGGGTCGGGCGCGGTTGTCCGCTGGATACGCGAATTATCGAACCGATTGCATCGGCGATCTAAACAAACTCTAGTACCAGGAATCGCCCGGGGGAAATGGCTGTAATGATTTTTCCGATCGAGTCTCAACCGATCCAGATTTCGAAGTCCGCATGGTACCTCATTGGATGAATATCCGCGGCTCGAGAAGGTCATATTGAGTTGTCCCGCAGGTCGCGGCCCCTGCCCAGGGCACGTCGCCAATGCTGTCGGCATCCAATCGATGAATCAGCTACCGCGATGTCGGAACCCCGAACAGCCGTTCCTACGAAAATGCATCGCGCCTCCGCTCGCTTCTCCTTCGCCGCCATTCGAGCATCGCTCGCGGGGCGCGGGTGGGCGAGGGCGGCCTCACGCAATCTGCAGCCATGAGGCCGGAGATAGCTCCAGCCTTGGTTGCATTTGTGTGAGCGGAATTGCTCTCGGCAACGTGGTTCGTATAACGGTGCGGTTGGGATAAGGTACGATAGTTTGCAAGAACTGTACTCAAGATGTCAAGTGTAAATCCGATTCAAAATCAAGTATGTTACATCCCGCAACTCTTGTGTAAATGAATGCTACTCATCATGCCCCTTCCCCGCGGACGAATCGTGCCGGCGAATCCTGGCCTGGCTTCTCAACCTCATCACTTCACAAAATCCGCAAACGATCATGGATGCCAAAATTTCTCGGAATTATGGCTCAGCCTGTGTCACAAAGGCCGCGTTTTTCTGTAGCGTCCAGTAGGGCTTTGCTCTCCGAGTCGCCACTTTAGCCAGCATTCGTTTTGCCTGAATTCCGCGATTCGCTAATCTAATTAATGTCACATATCCCGCGTTATTCTGTAGCGTCCAGGAGGGGCTTTGCGTTCCGGGTCACCATTTTAGCCAGCATTCGTTGTGCCTAAATCTCGCGATTCGCTTATCTAATTAATCAGTGCTCCGCGAGGCGACGCGTCAGGAGCCAGCGTAGGCCCATGCGCGTCATCGTTCGCGAGTGAGAGATCGCTTCAGCATTGGGAGATGTCAACGTTCGAGGCTTTCCGAAACGTGGTGACATGAAAGAATATCGTCTCGATGCGGCATTCCTCATGGGTTTGCTTGCTGATGACCCGCGGCGCGTTGCCTCCGACTGATAAACGCCCGGGAATCCTGCCTGAGAGCAAGGTGCGGGACGACGATTGGTCCAGGACGGCGATTTCACCCGCTCCATGCCCGTGGATCCGCCCTCGAAAGTGGCGGAACGTCCGGGGGCGCTACGCCAATACGGGAAATCCCTCCTAATTCCTTCTCGTTGCAGGGTTCTAGTTGCCAGATCCAGCGAATTAGGACTCCACATTGATTGCCGTTTCGCTACTCACCGACGAACGCGCCCTGGTGAAGAAGTTCTACATCAAAGAGGGTTGCCCGCCTGCCAAGGCGACCATGATTGAGGTGGATAGGGTCATCGCGGATGACATCACCTCTCTTACGTAGCCCCGCCACCTCACCTCAAGACAAACCCCGCTCGACCATCCAGCTCGGTTCGTCTCGACTCACACATCTTTCGAAGCCGTATTCAAAACGCACTTTACTTCAATGGATGTGGATCTCAGAACCCGGGCAGACTTCCGCCGCAGCACCGAGGAGCCTACCCCCGAGCTGCGGGACACTCCCGAAGGCCGAAACTAAGGGTAAACCTGGTCGATTGCATGCCTTGGTGCCTCGAAGATTTCCTGCTCGCACAGACCACCCAAGATGCGGAGACTCTGGGGAAGGTCCCGGTCCCGGACAAGCAATTTCGACCGACCGCTCGAAGATCGCTCCGTGGCTCCGAAGTGCTCACGCCCACGGAGTCGCGACAGGTAAGAGAGACCGATGTGGCGATTGAAGGTATGCGATCTCGTGCGGATCTCGAGCGGGGAGTCCTGACCCCGCAGGAGGACGAGCCTGAGGGCCGAGTCGCGCTCTTAGACGTGCCACTCTTATACGCGGTTTGACGAGGTCCATCTTCGAGCCTTTCATAGCCGCGCTGAAGGTGGCGGAGTTGTAGGCTCGGTAGACTCAACCGGGATCAATCGGTCAGGACAGGCGCCAGGCTGATCGGATTGTTGGATTCTTCTCGAAGAAAGTGCTTCCAGCCGGGCTTCGTTCATGATACCTTGTTAGACTGTCGTGATGCGTCGCCGTCCTCGACGCGCTCGGCGTTCCCCGATGAGCGAGTGGTCGTTGATCGCAGAATTCCGTCGGTTACCCGCGAAGCCGGGGGCGCCCCTCAGACCTATGCCGGATCGATCGGGCCGCGAATGAGCCGGGTTATTCGCCGAAGTCTCGGATATACGAACGCTTGGAGCAATGTGTTGCCTGGTACCGAGCCGTCGTGTCCTGAACCGAATCCGCATCCAGGGCCTCGAAGATCATGAGCAATCCTAGCGTCTTGACGGTGGATTCGAGAGAAGTCCCTTCGCGGCCGGAGTCGGGCTCCTTCGCGACCTGCGACGATGGCCAAGGTCCCGTCCCCGCGGTCCTGAGCTTCGACGTCGAGGAGCACCACCGCATCGAGGCCGCTGCCGGCCTGCATATCGCCACCGCGTTGAAAGGCGACTATCGACGGCGGATGAGCCGGGTGACGCATTGGATTCTCGAGCAGCTCGCGGAACGAGGCATCCGGGCGACTTTCTTCATCGTCGGGCAAATCGCCGAGGACGACCCGAAGCTCATCCGCTCGATCCATGAGGCCGGGCACGAGGTGGCCAGTCACGGCTGGGATCACCGACGCATTCTCGTCATGGATCCGGAGGGCTTCCGCGAGGATCTGCTCAGGAGCAAGGAGGCCCTCGAGCAGGCCTGCTCCGCCCCGGTGGTCGGATACCGGGCGCCTACGTTCAGCCTTGTCAGGAAGACCGCCTGGGCACTGGACATCCTGGCAGAACTCGGCTTCCGATACGACTCGTCCATCTACCCGGTGCGCCACGATCGCTACGGCATCCCGGACGCGCCCCGCGGGCCGTTCCTGGCGCAAGGCACCCGGCACGAGATCCTGGAGATCCCGCCCGCGACCGTCCGGATAGGGGGTATCAATATTCCCATGGGCGGAGGCGGCTATTTTCGCTTGCTCCCCTCACCCTTGATGAGGCTGGCACTCTCACACTCGCGTCGCGACCCGCAATCCCGGGCGACCGTCCTCTACTTTCATCCGTGGGAGTTCGACCCGGATCAGCCCCGACTTCCCCTGAAGCGGCTCAGCCGCTTCAGGACCTACGTGGGCATCCGCCGCAGTCGAGCCCGCCTGGACCGGCTACTACTCTCCGGCTACTCGTTCCTGCGGGCCGTTGATCTGGCCCGGCGGCTCGAAGAACACAGCGACGAGCTACCCCGATTCAGTCCCTGGCCTTGAATGGTAGTGCAATGCGTGAGAATCCGTATCGACATTTCATGAGACGGGTGCGACCGGCTTGAGGAGTCGGACAGGCTCCTTGTTCGATCGAGGAAAGTTCAATGTCTGGAAATGACGTCCGAGAGGCCTCGCAGGCGACAAGAGGGGATCGCGAGGTCGGTGCAAGTCTTCGCCGTCCCCTCCAGGATTCGCTCCTGAAGAAGATCGAATCGTCGGCCGTTCGCGTCGGGATCATCGGCCTGGGATATGTCGGGCTGCCGCTGGCGCGGGCCTTCGGCGACCGCGGTATCGCCGTCCTGGGTTTCGACGTGGACAAGAACAAAGTCGAGCGGATCGGCCGGGGCGAGAGCTACATCGGCCACATCTCCGACGCGACGATCGTTCAGATGCGGCGGTCGGGCTTCGAGGCCACGGACGACTTCGGGCGGCTCGACGAGCCCGACGTCATCGTGATCTGCGTCCCGACCCCGCTGACCGACGCGCGCGAGCCCGACCTCACCTATATCGTTAAATCGGCCGAGGCGATCGCGAAGCGGCTGCGGCCCGGCCAGCTCGTGGTGCTCGAGAGCACCACTTATCCCGGCACGACGCGCGACGTCGTCCTGCCCATACTCGCGGCCGGCGGGCTGGAGCCGGGCGTCGACTTCTTCCTGGCCTTCAGCCCCGAGCGCGAGGATCCGGGCAACCCCCAATTCTCGGCCCCGACCATCCCCAAGGTCGTCGGCGGCCTCGAGCCGGCCAGCCTCGAGCTCGCGGTCGCCCTCTACGGCAAGGTCGTCGTCCGGGTCGTGCCCGTCTCCAGCCCGGAGGTGGCCGAGGCCTGCAAGATCCTCGAGAACACCTACCGCGCCATCAACATCGCCCTGGTCAACGAACTCAAGCTGATCTATTCGCGAATGGGCATCGACGTCTGGGAGGTGATCGAGGCGGCCAAGAGCAAGCCGTTCGGCTTCCAGGCCTTCTATCCCGGCCCCGGGCTGGGCGGTCACTGCATCCCCATCGACCCCTTCTATCTCACCTGGGTGGCGCGCAAGCACGGCCTGACGACACGGTTCATCGAGCTCGCCGGCGAGGTCAACACGTCGATGCCCGCGTACGTCGTCGCCCAGGTCGGCGACGCCCTCAACGATCGGGGAAAGTCGATCAAGGGGAGCCGGATCACCCTGCTGGGCATGGCCTATAAGAAGGATGTGGACGACCCGCGCGAGTCGCCCGGCTTCGAGCTGATGGAACTCCTCATGAGGAAGGGGGCCGTGGTCGAATACAATGACCCGCACATCCCGGTGCTCCCTTCGATGCGGCACTATCCCGACCTCCGCATGTCCAGCCAGGAGCTGACGGCCGAGTACCTCCGGTCGCGCGACTGCGTGCTCATCGCGACCGACCACTCGGCCTACGACTGGAATTGGATCGCCCAGCATGCCCCCCTGATCGTCGACACCCGCAACGCCACGAGGAACGTCTCGGCCCCGAAAGCGACGATCGTCCGCGCCTAGAATCCCGCCTCCCTCATGAGGACTCGAGAGATGAGCGACTCGCGATTTGCATTGGTGACGGGTGGGGCCGGGTTCATCGGCTCCCACCTGGTGGAGGCCTTGCTCGGCGAGGGATACCGGGTCCGCGTGGTCGACAACCTCGCCACGGGCCGCCTCTCCAACCTGGCCCATCTCGAAGGCCGCTTCGAATGGATGCAAGGGGATGTCGCGGACTTCGAGGTCTGCCGTCGGGCCGCCGAGGGGGTGGCTTACGTATTCCACCAGGCGGCGATCCCCAGCGTTCCTCGCTCCGTCCGCGAACCCCTGCCCTCGCACCAGAGCGGACCGACCGCCACGATCAACATGCTCGAGGCGGCCCGGCTCGCGGGCGTGCGCCGATTCATGTTCGCGGCCTCGAGCAGCGCCTATGGCGACACGACGGAATTGCCGAAGCACGAAGGCATGCTGCCCAAGCCGCTCAGCCCCTATGCCGCCGGCAAGCTGGCCGGCGAGTATTACGTGAGGGTCTACGCCCAGACCATGGGGCTCGACGGCGTGAGCCTGCGCTATTTCAACATCTTCGGGCCCCGACAGGATCCGTCCAGCCCGTATAGCGGCGTGATCTCGCTGTTCATCAAGTGGATGTCCCAGGGCCGACGGCCGACCATCTTCGGGGACGGGGAGCAGACCCGCGACTTCACCTTCGTGGCCAATGCCGTGGCCGCCAACCTCGCCGCGATGCGCCATCCCGAGCCGATCGGTGGGGAGACTTTCAACGTCGGCGTGGGACAACGGATCCGGCTCCTCGACCTGGTCGCATCCCTGAACAAGATCCTCGGGACCGATCTCGAAGCCGAGCTCCTGGCGCCGCGGGCCGGCGACGTCCGCGACTCATTGGCCAGTCTGGATCGGATCGGCCGGGTCCTCGGCTATCGACCGATCGTCGCGTTTGATGAGGGGCTCAGACGGACCGTCGAGGCGAGCCGGGATCCGGCCGGATGATCGCGACCGCCGGCGAGCGAGGGCGGCTATTAATCGCGGTCATGGCGCGCCGCGGTTGACTCCGCGAGGATGCTCACGAGATCCCACCGCAACGATCGGAGAAGGCTCTTGAGGTGCTTCGGTCGCCGCACCCGTCGGATATCCGCCATCGGGTGAGGGTCGCCGGACCGGCCGACGATCGCGGCTGCCGCGGATTCTTGCCGGAGTCACCCTGGAAACGGGCCAAGGGGAAGGAGAATCGCCTCAGCCGGCCTTCGACTGCGGGTCGGGACACCACCCCTTGTGCCGGCTCCAGATGAGATATGGCTTGAACGAACCGTCCGGGGCGAGTTCGACGAAACGTCTCCCGATTTTCTGGTAGGTATCACCGCAGCGGCAGCGAAACCCCCGGACGGTCCAGTCGTCATTCCAGTCGATCTTGTAGTCCCCCGGATCGGAGAGACGGCCGCCTCGGCAGCATCCATTCCGGCAGACAGGGAGTGCGGGAACCCCGCGGAAGAGGAGACCTCGGATGTAAGTCCAGGTTAGGCTGGCGCCGGAGAGGATTCCTAGCATCACCGCGACCCCGGTCGGGAGGCCGATGACATAACCTATCAAGCCCCAGCTTTTCCCCATCCCAATCGCCGTCAGGAGGCCAGCAGACCCGAGAATCCCGAGGAGGAGAGGACCCTTCATATCGACACTTTGCATTCGCAGGCACCTATTACTGACCCGGAAACGGGCCGGGATGTATTCGGTCGGATCGAGCCGATGGCCGAGAGTCCGTGTCCGTCCGGGGAGGTCCATCGAAAAAGCCACGGGGCTCCCGGCGATGATTCTACCTACGGGGCCCGTGGTCTCGTCAGGGAGTTCTTGCTGCGTCTCGAACCCAAACCGTCGAGCTACGCCGGAATGCCTCCCTCGATGATTTCCGCCGGAGCGTTGGATGGAAGCCGAGTTCTGTCGCCGGTGCCGGATCTCGCTCGATTTCCGAATGCCGCGATCTCATCGCACAAACCCGGCTATCTAAACACTTTTTAACATCTTGAGCAAGGGAGGGGCTCCGGGCAATCTGTTGCCAGAACACAGCCATCCCGACCGCGAAGACGCCCTGCCGTGTCGCTTCGTATCGTCACCGCATTGGGCCATATCAAGCAAGACCTCGTTGGCGAACTCTTCCCGACGCCGTCGAGCAGGCAAGCAAGGAGGCGAAACACTCCTGCGTGGCCTGCCCCCAAAATCTGGTCCAGTCTTAATGGGAATCGTACAACAGGCAGAGAGCCAGGGAGAGACCCATGCGAAAACGACCCAGATCGGACCAGATTGCATCCATCCTTCGAGACTTCCAGGCCGACCTCGACGCCGGCTTGACCCTCCACCAGGCCTGCCGCAAGGCCGGCACGGACCCACCACCTACTACCGCTGGAAGGCCCTCCAGGAGGACCCCATATCGCGTGAACAACTTCGCATCTCAGAACTCGAAGCCGAAGTCGATCGGCTAAAGCTCTTGGTCGCCGAGCTGACGCTCGACCGCCGCATGCTCCAAGAGGCCTTGAAAAAAGAGCCATGACCGCCCCGCGACGCCGTCTCATCGCCGATGAATTATGCGATCGATTCGACGTGTCGCAAGGTCGCGTGGCCCGGGCGCCGGACCTGGCCCGTTCCGGTCTCCGCTAGGCGCCGGGCCCCAGCGATGAAGAGGTGGCGTCGGCTCGGCGCATCGAGGAACGGGCCAGGGCGCACCCGCGCTTCGGTTACCGGCCGATCCGGGCCCTGCTGGATCGCGAGGGCTGGATCGTCAACAAGAAAGCCGTGCGTCGTCTCTATCGAGATCTGGGGCTGAAAGTGGCCCGACCGCGGGCCGATCCCAAGCCGCGGCGGGCGCGTGGACGGGACCAGAATGCCTGCCATCTCCGGCCCTCGCGCGGGAAAGACGACGTATGGACATGGGATTTTTTGTATTCGATCGTACCAGCGATGGCCGAAGCCTGAAATAGCTGAGTATTGTTGATGAGTACACTCGAGAATGTCTGGCGTTGGAGGCGCGCCGGGGCATGACCGCCGAAGGCATCGGGATCATCCTGTCCGAAGTCGCGGCCGGACGCGGCGGCCCACCGTGCCGGATGCGCGGCGACAACGGCCCGGAGTTCGTGGCCCAAGTGGTGCGGTCGTGGCTGGAGGATTCCGGCTCCGGCACGCTGCACGTGGCGCCGGGGAGCCCGTGGCAGAACGGTTACGCGGAGTCATTTCAGCAAGGTCCGCGACGAGTTCCTGAACCGCGAGGAGTTCGAGAGCGGACCGCAGGCCGAGGCCTTGGGCGCGCTCTGGAAGGAGGAGTATAATACGGAACGCCCGCACAGTTCCCCGAGATGTCAGACACCGGCTGAATTCGCGGCCACTCGTGTGAGGTATATGCCTATCGATGAAGACCTACATGATCCCGCACCTACTGGATCAACGAACAGGTGATTCCCATTATCGCTGGACCAAAAAATGGGGAGCATGCCAGCGGGCGTTCAGGTTACGGGCGTCTGCTATAGCCCCGCGACTACTCGCCATCCGGACCCGCCTCAACCTCGAGGCCACCTTCGATCTTACCGCCGCCAGCCGACGCAATGTCCGACGAAGAGTCCTTCAAGGGCTTGGAGGACATGGCGAGGGTGAAGGGACGAGGAGATGGACCGCCATCCCTCCGCCTTCAGCGGGCTTGTGACACCTTGCCCATATCTAGAAGGTCGGCTATACCGGGTCGGCTGGTGCTTTCGCCGGGGTAACCGCCATGATTCCAGCAGAGGCGGTTTCGAGAGCCTTGGCGAATCTCGTTGCCAGGGGTCTTTCAGCGGAGAGGGGGGGATTCGAACCCCCGAGAGCGCTTGCGCACCCTAACGGTTTAGCAAACCGTCGCTATCGACCACTCAGCCACCTCTCCCGGCCGGCGATGACGATCGGGGTGGTCATCCCGATCGTCGTGTCACCTACGGAAATTACCAGACCACGGCCCCTCTCGTCAATGATACCCGGAGCTGACTTGCGGCGATCGAGCCCCCATCCCGGGTCTAGCTATGAATCGCCCGGCCGTCGACCGCCAACGCGGCCTCGCGGGTGGCCTCGGAGAGCGTGGGATGCGCGTGGCAGATCCGTGCGATATCCTCGGCGCTGCCGGAGAACTCCATGACCGCCACGGCCTCGGCGATCATCTCCGAGGCCCGGGGGCCGAAGATATGCACGCCGATCACTCGGTCGGTCGTCGCGTCGGCCATGATCTTGACCACTCCCTCGGTCTCGTCCATCGCCTTGGCGCGCCCGTTGGCCTGGAACGGGAACTTGCCGACCCGGTAGTTGAGCCCGAATTGCTTCGCCACCTCCTCGGTATGCCCGACGCTCGCCAGCTCGGGCCAGGTGTAGATCACGCTCGGGATCGTGTGGTAATTGACGTGGCCCGGCTTGCCCGCCAGGATCTCGGCGCAGGCGATCCCCTCGTCCTCCGCCTTGTGGGCCAGCATCGGGCCGTCGATCAGGTCGCCGATCGCCGAGATCGTCGGGATGTTGGTGCGGAACTGGCCGTCGACCGTGACCTTGCCGGACCTGGCATCGACCGTCACGCCGGCCTCGGCGAGCCCGAGTCCCTGCGTGTACGGCCGGCGGCCCACGGCGACCAGAACCCGGTCGCACGGGAATGTCTCCTCGGTTCCGTCCTTCTTCTGGGCGCGGACGGCGACCCGGTCGCCTTCGACGGTTGCGCCGGTCACCTTGGTCTCCAGGTGGAACTCCAGACCCTGCCTGGCGAGGCTCTTGTGGAGCATGGTCCCGAGCTCCTGGTCGATCAGGGGGACGATCCTCGGCAGGAATTCGAGCACGGTGACCTTCGCACCCAGCCGACGCCAGACCGAGCCCAGCTCCAGCCCGATGTAGCCGGCGCCGATGACCACCAGGTGCTCGGGGACCTTCTCGTAGCTCAGCGCCCCGGTCGAATCGACGACCGTCCGGCCGTCGAACGGCAGGAACGGGAGGCCCGACGGCTCCGACCCGGTCGCCAGCAGGATCTGGCCGGCCTGGAGCTCGACGCTCCCCCCTTCGTTCAGGTCGACATGCACCGAGGTCGGCGAGCTGATCCGGGCCGTGCCGAAGACCGGCTCGATCTTGTTCTTGCGGAACAGATAGCGGACTCCGTCGGTCAGGCCCTTGACCACCTCGTCCTTGCGGGCCAGCATCGCGGCCAGGTCGAGCGTCAGACCTTGGACCTGAATCCCATGCTTCTTGAACCGCTCCTTCGCCAGGTGGAACAGCTCGCTGGAATCCAGCATCGCCTTGCTCGGGATGCACCCGACGTTCAGGCAGGTCCCGCCCAGCGTCCGGCCCTTCTCGACGCACGCCACCTTCATGCCGAGCTGCGCGGCCCGGATCGCCGCCACGTAACCGCCAGGCCCGGCACCAATCACCACCAGATCGAACTGCGTTGCCACCGTGAACTCCTGATCTTCCGACCGCGAGCGTAGCTTTCTCCGACGATCCTGGCTGATCCGTCGCTAGTGACCGACTCGGAGTTTGCGAAAGAATTTGGATTGAAGATTCCGAATGACGAAATCGCAAATGAATTTCATCCCGTTGATCCTGTCCATCCTGTCTCTCCGGATTGGAATCGATTCCGACAGGATGGACAGGATCAACAGGATGAAATCAGGAAGATCGGGGGTATTGCTGCGCGGCCCGGATCGCCGCCACGTAACCGCCAGGCCCGGCACCAATCACCACCAGATCGAACTGCGTTGCCACCGTGAACTCCTGATTGACCGGAGGTTCGTAGATCTCCCGATACGAAGCTCCCCGCTCGGAGTCATGCTCGCCCGGACGATCCCGGCCCATCGGTCACTCGTAACCGTACTCAAGCCGACTGCCGATCCACCCCGGCCATCAAGCCCGCGATGGAGAGATCTTCGTCCAATTCCGGCCAATGCAACCCCACGCCACCCCCGCCAATCTCGTAGCGATTACGCTGCTCCGGCGTCGCGTCATGGAGCAACGGAAACCACGCCAGCGGCACGCAGAGGACTCGACCGTCCGTGAAGGCTACCCGCATCATGGCATCGTCGAATTCCACCGATTTGGCCAAGGCCGTCGCGGGGACGTAGGCGCGTCGACGCTTGGATTTGGTACTACCCGAGGTGCTCATCCCATGCCTCCTGGAGTTCGGCTTGATGTTGTTCGACGAGCCGCTCGATCTCGCTGAGTTCTCGGCCATCGAATCCGTGGTTCGCTGCGAGTGCGATCGGGTCGAGCCAGAACTTGGCCTCATCTTCTCCCGCCTTGACGTGGATGTGCGCCGGCTCTCGCCCTTCGTTGCTGTAGAAAAAGAACCGGAATCGCCCGACCCGCAAGACTGTTGGCATCGGCGTTCTCGTGCTTCCCCTTCATGGATACTCGACCGTCTCAAATCTCGAACATCATCCGCTCGGGATTCTCTATGCAATCCTTGACGCGGACCAGGAAGCTGACGGCCTCTCGTCCGTCGATGAGGCGGTGATCGTAGGAGAGGGCGAGGTACATCATCGGGCGGATCGCGATCTGGTCGTCGACGACGACCGGGCGCTTCTTGATCGTGTGCATGCCGAGGATGGCGCTCTGCGGCGGGTTGAGGATCGGCGTCGATAGCAAGGAGCCGAAGATCCCGCCGTTGGTGATCGTGAAGGTCCCGCCGCGGAGGTCGTCGACCGAGATCGTCCCCTCTCGCGCCTTGACGGCGAACCCGGCGACGGCCTTCTCGACCGCCGCGAACGAGAGCCGGTCGACGTCGCGGATGACCGGGACCATCAGGCCCTTCTCGGTGCTCACCGCCACGCCGATGTCGTAGAAATTCTGGTAGATGATCTCGTTCCCCTCGATCCGGCCGTTGACGGCGGGGAACGCCTTGAGCGCCGCGATCGAGGCCTTGGCGAAGAACGACATGAAGCCGAGCGCCGTGCCGTGCGCCTTCTGGAACGTCTCCTTGTACTGGGCACGCAGCTCCATGACCCGCGACATGTCCACTTCATTGAACGTGGTGAGGATCGCCGCCGTCTGCTGGGCCTCGACCAGCCGCTGGGCGATGCGCTGGCGCAGCCCGCTCATGCGCTGGCGGGTCTCCCGCGGTCCGGCGGATCCCGCGATGGCCGGAACGGAAGGGGCCGGGGCCGGAGTCGCAACTGCGGGCGCAGGCGTGGCAGGCGCAGCCGCGGTCGTTGTCGCGGTCGCGGGCGACGGGGCCGGCGGCGCATTGAGATAGGTCAGCACGTCCGCCTTGGTGACCCGGCCGCCGGGGCCCGTCGGGGCCACCCGGGCGAGGTCCACGCCTTGCTCGGCGACCAGGCGTCGGACCGAGGGCGAGAGCGAGCGATCGGAGGCTCCATCCGCCGGCGCGGGGGCCGGCTCCGAGGTACGCCCCCCCTGCCCGTTCGGCTGCGACGTTGCGGGCGACGGATTCGCCGGCGGCGGTGCCGCGGCCGCCGTTGCTGTCGCAGCAGCGGGCGTGCCCGAGGGGTCGATCGTGCCGACCGTGGCGCCGATGGCCACCGTCTGGCCTTCGGCCACTCCGATCTTCAAGACGCCCGATCCGGGCGCCGGCACGGTGTTGGTGGCCTTGTCCGTCTCCAGCTCGATCAGCGGCTCGCCGGCCTTCACCAGCGAGCCGTCCGCCTTGAGCCAGCGCGACACGATGCCCTCGGTGATCGATTCGCCCACGCTGGGCACGGTGATCGGGACGGCAGACATGGAATCATTCTCCCTCAGTAGGATGCTCGCAGAGCATCAAACCAGCGATGGACGCGGTCGCGGGGCGCTCGGCCCGGCCGGATTCCGGCGATCGCAGGGCACCGCCCCGACCCTACCGATGGCGGACCGACGCGGCGGTGACCAGGTGCGGCACGGCCGCGCCCACGGCGGCCTCGACGATCTCCGCCTGTTCCCGGTCGTGGATGGCCTTCGAGCCGGTCGCCGGGCTGGCGCTCGCATCCCGGCCGACGTAAGGGATCTCGACCCCGAGGAGCTCGCGGAGCCGCGGGGCGACGAACGTCCAGGCGCCCATATTCTGCGACTCCTCCTGGACCCAGACCCACTCGCGGGCGGACGGGTAGCGATCCAGCACCGATTTCAGCTCGGCGGCCGGCCACGGATAGAGCTGCTCGATGCGGACCACGGCCACCTCGCGCTGGCTGCCGACCTCGGCGCGGCGGGCGACCAGATCGTAGTAGACCTTCCCCGAGCAGAGCAAGACGCGCCGGACGCGGTCGGGAGCCGTTGGGTCGTCGAGGACGTCGCGGAAATGGCCGACGGTCAGGTGGTCGACCGGCGAGACCGCCTGCTTGTGGCGGAGCAGGCTCTTGGGCGTCATGACGATCAGCGGCTTGCGGAACTCGCGGCGGACCTGCCGCCTCAGCAGGTGGAAGTATTGCGCCGGGGTGGTCGGGACCGCGACCTGGATGTTCTCCTCGGCGCAGAGCTGGAGGAACCGCTCGAGCCGGGCGCTGGAGTGCTCGGGCCCCTGGCCCTCATAGCCGTGCGGCAGGAGCATCACCAGGCCGCTGCCGCGTCCCCATTTCGACTCGGACGGGGCGATGAACTGGTCGATGATGACCTGGGCCCCGTTGGCGAAGTCGCCGAACTGGGCCTCCCACATGATCAGCATGTGGGGTTCGTCCAGCGAGTAGCCGTAGTCGAAGCCGAGCACGGCCGCCTCGGAGAGCAGGCTGTCGTGGACGCAGAACTCGGACTGGCCCTCCTTGATGTGGTTGAGCGGGACCCATCGGTTGGCATTCTTCATGTCGATGAGCACGGAGTGCCGCTGGCTGAAGGTGCCGCGACCGCTGTCCTGGCCGCTCAGGCGGACCGGGTTGTCCTGGAAGAGGAGCGATCCGATCGCCAGCATCTCGCCGGTGGACCAGTCGAGCGTCCCCTTCTCGGCCACCGCCTTGACGCGGGCGCCCAGGAGCCGCGCCAGCTTCGGGTTGATCGTGAAGCCGTCGGGGACCCGGAGCGAGGCGTCGGCGATCTCCCGGAGCGTCTCGTACGACACGCCGGTCTCGACCGGCGCGAAGCTGAAATGCGAGGTCAGGCCGGCCCACGCCCCGGAGAACCCGTGCTGAGTCGGCGGCCCGACGGCCCCGCGCCGGACCTCTTCCAGGACCTCCTGCAACTTCTCGTCGAACGTCTCGGAGATCGTCTCGGCCTCCTCGCTGGAGAGCTCGCCGGCCATCACGAGCTTCTCGGTGTACAGCTCGCGGATGCTGATCCGATCCTTGATCTTCTCGTACATGATCGGCTGGGTGAAGCCCGGCTCATCGCCCTCGTTGTGGCCGTGACGCCGGTAGCAGACCATGTCGATGACCACGTCCTTGCCGAACGCCGCCCGGAAGTCGAACGCCAGCTCGGCGACGGCGACCACGGCCTCCGGGTCCTCGCCGTTGACGTGGAAGATCGGCACCTCGATCATCTTGGCGACGTCGGTGCAGTACGGGGTCGACCGGCCCTCGCTGGGCGCGGTGGTGAAGCCGATCTGGTTGTTCACCACGATATGGATGGTGCCGCCGGTCTTGTAGCCCGCGAGCTGCGAGAGGTTGAGCGTCTCGGCGACCAGGCCCTGGCCGGCGAAGGCCGCATCGCCGTGGATCAGGATCGGCAGGCCCAGCCGGCGATCCCGGTCCTGGAACCGCCGCTGCTTGGCCCGCATCCGCCCCTCGACGACCGGGTTGACCGCCTCGAGATGGCTCGGGTTGGGCGTCAAGGTCAGGTGCACCGTGTGCTTGTCGGCCGTGACGCGATCGGCCGAGAAGCCCAGGTGATATTTGACGTCCCCGTCGCCGGCCACCGTCTCGGGCAGGTTGCCTTCGAACTCGTTGAAGATCAGCCCGTACGGCTTGTCCAGGATGTTCGCCAGGACGTTGAGCCGCCCCCGGTGCGGCATCCCCATCACGATCTCGCGCACCCCCTGCGACCCGGACCGCTCGATGATCGCGTCCAGGAGCGGGATCAACATCTCGCCCCCCTCGAGCGAGAACCGCTTCTGGCCGACGTAATTCCTGTGGAGGAACGTCTCGAACAGCTCCGCGGCGTTCAGCTTGTAGATGATCCGCCGCTTCTTCTTGATGTCGAAGTGGGGCTGATTCCGCGTCGGCTCCATCCGGTCCAGGAGCCAACGGCGGATATTCTGGTCGCGAATGTGCATGAACTCGACGCCGATCGTGCGGCAATAGGTCTCGCGCAGGATGGCGATCACCTCGCGCAGGGTGGAAGCCCCGCCTTGCGCCTCGCTCAACCGGCTGTAGAATTCCCGATCGAGGTCGGCCTCGGCGAGCCCGAACGCCGACAGCTCCAGCATCTCGATCGATTCGCGTCGCGGGCTGAGCTTGAGCGGGTCGAGGTCGGCCAGGTAATGGCCGTATTCGCGGTAGGCGGCGATCAGCCGGGTGACGGCCGCCTGCGCTCGCGCGGCGTCCAAGTCGACCGAGCCGGAGCCCCCGGGCGAGCCGACGCCCTTTTGCCCTAATTCGTATCCCTCGAAGAAGATCCGCCAGGATTCCTCGACCGATGCCGGGTCTTTCCGCCAGCGGTCATAGTAGTCCTCGATCAGGTCCACGTTCCACCGGTTCGCTACGGTCGCGCGTTCCATTTTTTCGACGAGTCCAATGCCTAGCGGACGGATCAGGCCCGGCCGGGGCCATGAGATCCGTTCGATCGGAGTTCGAGGGCCCGCCACCCGCCGCGAGCGACGATTCCCATCTACTATCATACGCGAAGAACAAGTGGTCGTGCCAAGCCAGAGGTCGTATTCCTTGCCGGACTTTTTTTGAACGAAGTCTCGTGACAGACCACTCGAGTTAAAACCCATGCTTGGTGGCATCACGCGATCTTCCTCTTGGATCGAAGTGCGCCAGATGAAGCGGAAGGATGCAAGGCTGTGCCGGCCGGAAACCCGTGGATTGTGGCCGTAGATCTCGATCGTGGATTCCATGCCGATCGCAGCCGGCCCTACTCCTAGAGCCCGTCCAAGAAGCCCGGTTTGACGGTTGTAGGGCGGGTGCAACCCACCGAAGCAAAGTCTTGGCATTTTCTCCTCCGAGGGGGCGACGCCGGCCGAGAATCGCCGCGATGGATGGCACTCATTGGCACTCATTGGCAACTTTTCCTCGCCTCGCCGTCTCTGATCTCCAGGCCCCGAAGCCAGTTCGAGCCGAGCCCCGGGTCGGATCGGACAGGCGCGGTCGTCGGCGACATGGGCCGCTCAACGGCAACCCCGGCCCCGGATCGGAGCGTTCGCGCACATTCCCTTATTGATGAGAATGCCTCAACTTCGAGGATTCTTGAATGCATCCGGCGTGAAATCCGGCCGCCGGTCTCTCGAACTCTCGATGAGGTCGGCGGATGCGAAAATCCAAGAGAAATGGGGATCGTCGCGCCGCGGACGACCTCGCGGGCCCGAAGCGAGTGGCGAGGCACGCGGCGATATGGCGGCGCGGCCGGCCTTTCCATGACGGATTCTCGGCCGCGATCCTGGCCCCGACGACGCGGAGGGTCGAAGTCGGCATTCCCACGCGGAGCGAGGGGACCAGATCAAGTCCCTCTCCGTCTTCCACTTACGACTATTCCAACGGTATTGGGATTAGGGTCTGTCCCGCAAGGGGTCGGAAGCCGCCCTTGTAGGGTGGGTGCAACCCACCGAATGCCAAGGCTTTGCGCCGGTGGGTTGCACCTACGCTACCTTCCCCGTCAAAGTCTGCATCAACCTGGACAGGAGACCCGACCGCTGGGAGAAGATGGTCCGGGCCTTCGACCGGCATGGGATCGAGGGGGGCATCCGGTTTTCCGCCGTAGACGGCAGGCAGATCGAGCGGCCCGCGGGCTCGCGCATGAATCCCGGTGAGCTCGGCTGCTTGCGGAGCCATCTGGCCGTCGTCGAACGATTCCGCCATGAACCTCGGCTCCTGATCCTCGAGGACGATTGCTTGTTCGTGCCTCGTTTCCGCGAGCGATTGAGGAATGTCGTGATCGCCCGCGCGGTCTCCAAGACCCACGCGTATGCGTTGGATCGGCGCGTGTACGAGGCGTTCATCGCTTTCTGCCGGCAAGACTGCGCCGGCGGACGACTGCACCGTCTACATGCAAGCCATCTTCGATTGCTACTGCTTCACACCCCGACTCGCGTGGCAGGACCTTACGGATTCGGATATAAAGGAATGATTTGTACTTTTTGAATATGATATTCGTGAGCGGGCCGAAGTTAGCAGACGTATAGCGATCGAAGGTATGGTGGAGCGGATCATCGCTTGCGGAATGGCTAGCCAGCGAGGCCGAACCTCCTGTCGTCAAATGGATAGGCCATTAGCGAGGAAGCCGCAGGGATTGCGGCATCGCACGTGGCGGCGGATGCTTCGGGTCGATCAGAGTGAAGCGCAACGATCCAGATTTCTGAACCCGTTCTCGGTCCTGTGTTACGCGCGGTCGAAACGCCTTCAGACGCCGAGTAACGTCAGGATGTGCACCTCGCGCTGATTCGCAGTACGACTCGTCTGCGGCAGCAATCTCGACTTGCCGGCCAGGTCTGGTCTGGGCAACCTCACCGACCGCGGCATCCGACGGCACCTCGTGACTTTTGTCCGCGAGACGAACGGCGCCGGGATACGCGAGGCGGGGACGTAGGGGCGATCATCGAGGTAGATGAAGTGGGGAGAGTTGGTGCGATCGGGTAAGAAACTCAGGTCGTTCGCTTCCTCAATGCCTTCTTGACGATCGTCTCTGCGGCGGTGAGGACCTCGCCGGTGCTCGAGTGAACCTTCAACCGTCCGACCGGCTGACCGGTCCGCGCATCCACGAGCACCGAGCGCGGCTCGCCCGGCTTGAAGCAGTGGTCCTCCCCCCATTGTCGTAGCCCTACCACGACCGGGAATAGCTCCCGGCCCTTCTCGGTCAGGGCGTACTCCTGGTAAGTGGTGCCGTCGGACGCCGGCGCCGGCTCCAAGATGCCTAGTGCCACCAGACGGCGCAGCCGGGTCGTCAGGATGCCCTTGGAGACACCCAGACTCTGCTGGAAGTCGCTGAACCGGCGGACCCCGTCGAATGCGTCCCGAACGATCAGGAGCGACCACCACTCCCCGACGGCCCCCAGGGTTCGGGCGACCGGGCAGTCGGCGTCCTCGAAATGTCTCCGCTTGGCCATGCTCCCCCTCCCCCGCTTTACACTCCCCGACCACTCGCTCCGCAGCGCTTCGGAGAGATGATCGGGCAGCCGTCTACCCGGCCCTTGACTCTGGTTTCATTTTAGAACTAGAATGCACTCGATGCAACTGGTTCTATTTTAGTACCACATAGTCGGGGAGGCCTGAATCATGGGACAGGAGACAGCGGAAGTCGTCAACCGGGGGGCTCCGGCTCCCGTCACAAGTAGGGAGGAGGTTGGCGCGGCGGGAGGGACATCGCCGGCCTTGCCCTGGCATGTCATCCTGCTGTTCGCGGCCGCTTGCGGGCTGAGCGTCGCCAACGTCTATTCCTCCCACCCGCTCCTGGACGCGATGGCCCGCGACCTCGACATCGACACGTCCGCCGTCGGCGGGGTCGTGACCGTTACCCAGGTTGGGTACGCCCTCGGGCTCGTCTTCATCGTCCCTCTGGGTGACCTACTGGACCGCCGCCGGTTGGTCGTCGGGCAGGCCCTCCTGTCTGCCCTGGCCCTGACCGCCGTCGGGCTGGCCCCGACGGCGGCGGTCCTGTTGGTCGGGCTAGCCGTGGTCGGGCTGCTGGCCGTCGTCGTCCAGGTTCTCGTCGCCTTCGCCGCGACTCTCGCAGCCCCGGCCGAGCGCGGCCGGGTCGTCGGCACGGTAACGAGCGGCGTCGTTGTCGGCATCTTGCTAGCCCGATTCGCGGCCGGCCTCCTGGCAGACCTCGGCGGCTGGCGGTCGGTCTACTTGACATCGGCCGGGCTGACCCTGGTCACGGCTGGCCTGCTGTCCCGGACGCTCCCCCGGCTGGCCGCGGACCCGGCAACCCGGTCCTATCCGGCGCTCATCCGCTCGGTGGCGGCGTTGTTCCGAGATGAGCCGCTCCTGCGCGTCCGGGGCGTGCTCGCCCTCCTCATCTTCGCCGCGTTCAATGTACTGTGGGCCCCACTGGTGCTGCCGCTAACTGCCCCACCGTTCTCGCTCTCGCACACGGGAGTCGGGCTATTCGGGCTCGCCGGGATGGCCGGCGCCCTCGGCGCCAGCAAGGCGGGGCGGCTGGCCGATCTCGGGCTCGGCCAGCGGACTACCGGGCTGGCCCTCGGCCTCATGCTGGCCGCCTGGCTGCCCATCGCCTTGCTGTATGTGTCACTGTGGGTCCTGGCGGCCGGGGTGGTGGTTCTCGACTTCGCCATCCAAGCGGTCCACGTTACCAGCCAGAGCCTTCTGCTCGCGGCCCGGCCCGAGGCGCGGAGCCGGCTGGTCGGCGGGTACATGGTCTTCTATTCGGTCGGCAGCGCCGCCGGGGCGATCGCCTCGACCGCGGTGTATGCCGACGCCGGGTGGCCGGGGGTGTGCGGGCTGGGGGCGGCGATCAGCCTCGCGGCCCTGGTGTTCTGGTGGGCGACACGAGGTGTCGGACGAGCAACGACATCGACCGGTAGCCGGCGAACCAACGGGCCGGGGCACTCGAGATCAGGACCAGATGAAAAACATCCCGAGGATGCGACGGGCTGCGCAAGATAGCCGCTCCGAGGGCATACTGCGGTCTGCGCGGCGAGGCGTCTACTCCAGGCAATCGTCGATTCGTTGTCGCGCTCCAATGTCTCGCGCACGTCGGGACCCGCTCTTGCGTGCGTCGGCCCGACCCTACGAATGGCACTAGCTTTAGAGCAGACCGTGAACATTAATAAAAATTAAGTTTCCTATATGATATGATCACTCGTCAAGTATGAACTGATAACATCATGGCTATCGTCCTGCCCCGAGACGTCGAAGCCGACCCCATGAAGCGAGGCGGCGCTTTCGAAACATCGTGAGGGCGGACCTTCGTCGGCCTCGGCCTACCCGGCGACATCGACGGCGGGTACCCGTTCACGAGTCGAGGGTGACAAACGTGCAGAATTGCGTCGAGCCGCGACCATGCTCCGAAGGTGCGTCGGTCGATCCGACCGAAGCTGCTAACCTGGCGAACGCTCGCGCCCCGATGCCGGCGAGCGCTTCGAGACGTCGCGCACTGGCTCGTACGAGTTTCGCAACTCCCGGAGGGACGTGCTCAGTCGAATCTCGTCCTTTTCGCGCATCGCTTTTTGCACGTCCCGAAGGTTCTCAGTCGTGGCGTGCACATCGTCTCGCAGTTTTCGGAGCGTGGGCGATGCACCCCAACTCACCAGAGACTGGATGGCCGGTCCGCGTGCTAGACGCTCTGTTGCGCTCGATGCTTGCTCGGCTTGGTCCTGCATCGTGTCCCAGTCTTTCTTGACTCGGGCCTGCTCGATGCTGTCGATGGCGGCGCCGATGCTCGCCACTTGCTCCAGGGCCCAGGGACGGACCATCGGGCCGACTTCCGGCGCCGCCAGACAAAAGGTCACCACGAGCGAGACCGTCATCACGATGACCACCAGGAACAAGCCCAAGGCCGAGGTCGCCAGCGCGGAGAATCGCATCAGCGATTTGTTCTCGCCCTTGACGCGCCACTCGAAGAGGCCGATCGCCGCCGCCGCCGCTAGCAGGATTGACCACCCGTATTTCTGTTCCACGGTCTCCAATCGCTCGAGGAACGTCAGCATCCATGAGTCGCCCACTTTCCGGAGGAACTCCCCATCGATGAAGCCGGCGGCCAAGAGCCCGCTGAATTTCGGGAAGATGAAGTACACGTTGAACACAATGAATAACAGCTCGAGAGCGATCAGCAGACTCAAGGTCAGGTTTGCCCACGACGACCACATCCACTTCGCTCGCATTGTTCTCTCCTTCCATTGCAGCGCCCTGTCAATCAACACCGCGAGCATGCGGTGTCCGTGAGTCGCTTCCAGTTCCGGTCGGAGGTCCTCAGGCCGGCCGAACTCCTCCATCGCCTTGGTGACCGCCTCCTCATCGGTGAGCCCCGTCGTCTTGTGCTGCTCCACGGCATCGAGGAGATGAGCGCGCAATTCTTGCCGCACGTGCTCTCGAAGCGCCTTCGGGCCACCGATACTCCAGCAGATCTGATTGAGGTAGCTATCGAGTCTATCCATGGGACTTGTCCAAGATGCGATTGACCCCGATACACATGTCGGCCCACGACCGCCGCTTTTCGGCGACGCGGCCCGCCCGTGCTTGGTGATGTGATAGTACCGCCGCTTTCGCCCGCTCTCCTTCTCCTCCCATTCGCCCACGATCAGGCCATCCTGCTCCAGCTTGTGTAGGCTCGGATACAACGACCCCTCACGCCACGTGAACGCCCCGTCGCTGTCGCTATGGACCGTCTCAGCGATTTCGTAGCCGTACATCACCTTCCGGCTCAGCAACGAGAGGATGAGCAACGAGAGCGTGCCTTTGAGCAGTGCGGTGTCCATGACCTACCGTAACCCAGGATTCCGATGCATTGGATTCCTAGGTATTCTCTCGCGCGAGTCGCTGCGTGTCAAGGCTGTGGGTCAACGTCATCCAAGTGCGGGGAGCGTTGACCTCATACCTCGGCATGTGATCGCTCAGCTTGAAGCGGCACGCAAACGACTCACGAGCTTCGGTCCGACGACACCGAAGCACCCACCGGGGGTTGCCTCTGGCCGTCTGGCGGTTGGATCGGCTCTGACGCTGCCGCACCTCTTCACTGCTGAACGACTGTCACCTTCGGCCCGTGAACGCGTACTCGTAACTAATCGCCGCGAGGGCCAACTGCTTCAGGTCGTTGGTGCATTGGGTGCGTCGGGCCGCCTCGCGCCGCCTGCACGGCCGGCAGGAGCAGGGCGATCAGCACGCCGATGATCGCGATGACCACCAGCAGCTCGATCAGCGTGAAGCCCCCGCCAGCACCGCATTTTCTACGACGAATTTTCATGTTATCTTTCTGAAGAAATGTTGGCATCGACAAATTTTATCAGGGTGGGGGTTTCGAGGTCCATGTCCGGAGTACGTCGGGAATCGGGCTGATCGACGGGCCGTGGCGTGGTGACACTCCTGCCCGGTTCAAGGGCGCTTGGTCCTCGCAGGTTGAGCCGCCGGGTCGTCCTCTCGCCCGCGTAGCGTGAGCCACGCCCGGCGATAGCGGACGGGGTCGGCCAGGATCGCGCCTTGATCCAGGTACTCGGCCCCGCCGAACTCGTCGAGCCGCTGGCAGGTCAAGAGTTCTGACAGCGGGGCCAGCGCCGCTTCCGGGGTACGGAACTCGGGGAACTCGGCCGCGACGGTCGTCGTCCCATCGGTCAAGCTCAGACGAAGGCCATCGGCGCCGAACCGGGGTTGAACCTCATCGGTCTTCGGGAACAAGCCCGCGGGGAACGCGAGGCGCGACAACAGGTCCCCGGTGGTCCGGTCCCAGAGGTAGATCCCGAGCTTCGCCTGGGTCACGACCCGTCGCCCGTCCGGCGCGAGGTCGCCGGCGCGGACCGAGGAGGGATGGTGCAGGGGCCGACCGGCCAATTGCCCGGTCTCGGCGTCCCAGACCCGCGCGACCGTGTCGCTCGCGGTGACGAGCAGCCACCGGCCATCCGGACTGAACTCCAGGCCGTCTGGGACGCCCCGGAACCGTTGCGGGTGGTCGTGCAACAGCCGGCCGGCCGAGACGTCCCAGACGGCGAGCGTCCCGGTGCTGGCGGATGCGGCGGCCACCCGGCGGCCGTCCGGGCTCACCGCCGCGTTCGTGACCCGCCCGGCAGTCTCCCGGGCGCCGAAGACGACCGGCCGCGACTTCGAGGTCTGGAGGGGGCCCAGGATGCGACGGCCGGCCTTCGCATCCCAGACCTGGAGCGACTCCGCGGCGTCGACCAGGATGAGGACGGCCCCGTCGCGGCTGGCGCGGAACCTGTCCCTCTTGAAGATCAGGTGCGGGAGGTCGCCGGTCTCCAGCCCTTCCGGCCGGAATAGGGTCCCCGACGGCTCGCCGCGGGCGACATCCCACCGGAGGATGCCTTGATCCTTCATGACCGCGAGGAGCGTTCGGCCGTCGGCGGTGAAGAAGGCGGCTTGGACCGGGCCGGGATGGTCGAGGCGGCGGATCGGATCGGCCGCGTCCCTCCTGGCGATCTCGACGACCGTCGGCGTATCGCCCCCGAACCGCGCCTCGACCCGGCCCGACGGGTCGAATGCCCGGCGCCTCCCGGCCGGGCCCACGACGGCTCTCAGCCGGTGCGCCTGGCCATCCGCGAAATCGTAGGGCCGGAACCTCCCTGTCGGCTCCAGCGACCAGACGCGGACCGTCCCGTCCTCGCTGGACGCGAGGCAGCGCCGGCCGTCTTTCGAGAAGGCGAGCGCCCGGCCCCACGAGGCACACCGCTGAGACGGCCACACGGGCGTCCGGCTCCGGAGGTCCCAGAGGTGGACGACCGCGCCTGAGCTGCAAGTCATCAGGCGCTCGCCCTTCGGGTCGAAGACGGCGTTCTGGACGGCGCGGGGGTGCCGCAGCTCGGCCTCCACCGAGCCGTCGCGTGCCGAGAGGATCGTCGCCGAGAAGACCGGGTCCAGGGTGAACACGATGCGCGTCCCGTCGGGGCTCCAGCCGAGCGACGTGACGCGATTCTTGACGGCGTGAGGGGCCAGCCGGCGCTCGCCGGTCGCCGCGTCCCAGACATGCAGGGCCTTATCGGCGGTGAGGACGCGCGAACCGTCCGGGCTGAACGCGGGGTAGCGGCGGTATCCGTACTCGATGTCGATCTTGTCCAGGGCGGCGTGGGGGAGCGGCGGGGTCAGCGGCCTGCGGCTCTGGGCGTCCCAGACGCGGGCCGTGCCCGATCGATCGGCCGCGAGCAGCTTCGTCCCGTCGCCGCTGTAGGCGACGTACTGGACCGCCTCCGGCAACTCCAGCGGCGGGCTGGCCTCGGCGCCGGAAGCCGTGTCCCAGGTCCGCACCTTGCCGTCGTCGCACGCGGTCTCCAGCCGGACGGAGCCCGGCGCGAACGCGAACCATCGGACGCCGTCGGGGTGGCGGAGGGTCCGGATCGGGCGGCCGTCGCGGGCGTCCCAGATCCGGGCGGTGCGGTCGTCCGACGCGGTCGCGACGAGGGTGCCGTCGTGATTCCAGGCGGCGTGCCAGACCTTGGCCTCATGCCGGAGCGGCGGCACGGCCAGGCGTCCTCGCTCGTAGTCCCAGATGTACGCCTCCGGCCCCTCCACCCGCGTCAGGATGCGGGCTCCGTCGGGGCTGAAGAGGGCGTCGGAGACCAGGGCGTTGTGGATGCCGACCCCGACCAGCTCCGGCCGCGCCGCCAGTGCCGCGCCCACCCGGAGTCGATGGCCCTCCTCGGCCGCCGGGTCGTTGTCCGTGCTCCAGGCCCGGGCGTACCAGAGCAGCGCGCTGTCCGCGTCGCCCGCGTCGAGGTGGCGTGTGCCGGTGGCGATGTTCAGGCGGCTCAGCCGGTCGCGTGCGATGGCGCCGGCGGCCTCGGCCTCGCCCCGACGGCGGTCGGCCTCGATGGCGCTGGCCTTCGCCTGCACGGCTGCGGTGTGGGCGTCGTCGGCGCGCGCGTCGGCCTGGATCTTGAAGTAGGTCGAGACGACGGTCCCCGCCGCCAGCGACAGCAGGGCCGCGGCGGTCAGGCCGGCCAGCGTCGGGTGGCGGCGGGCCCACCGGACCAGGCGCTCCAGGTCGCCCACGGGTCGGGCGTGGATCGGCTCGCCGGTGAGGCAGCGTCGGAGGTCCTCGGCCAGCGCGGCGGCCGAGTCATAGCGCTTGCCCGGCTCCTTCTGTAGGCATTTCAGCGCGATCGTCTCGATGTCCCGCGACAGGCCGGGGACAAGCCGCGACGGCGGCACCGGCTCGGTCGCCTTGACCTGCTCCAGGGTTTCCAGGACCGTCGCGGCCCGGAACGGCGGCCGGCCGGTCAGCAGCTCGTACAGGATCGCCCCCAGGGCATAGACGTCGGCGAGCGGCCCGACCTGCTTGGCCTTCCCCGCGGCCTGTTCGGGCGCCATGTAGCCGGGCGAGCCCATGATCGAGTCGGTCGCGGTCAGGCCGCTGTCGCCCTCCAGCGACTTGGCCAGCCCGAAGTCGGTGATCTTTGGTGTGTCGTCGGTCGCCAGCAGGACGTTGTCCGGCTTCAAGTCGCGGTGGACGATCCCGAGCCGGTGCGCCTCGGCGACGCCCCGCGCCAGCACCTCGACGAGCCCGGCCGCTCGCCGGGCCGGCCAGGGGGTGCCGTCGAGTCGCTTGCGCAGGCTGCCCCCCTCGACGTACTCCAGCTCGAAGTAGGGGAGCCCGTCGGACTCGCTGATGTGGTGGATCTGCACGATGTTGGGGTGATGGAGGCGGGCGACGGCCTGCGCCTCGACCAGGAAGCGGGAGGTGGCCAGGTCGCCGGCATGGGCCCCGGCCAGGATCATCTTGATGGCGCAGGGGCGGTTCAGGCGGACCTGCCGGGCGTGGTAGACCACGCCCATGCCTCCGCGACCGAGTTCGCCCAGGATCTCGTAGCCGTCGATCGTCGGGAGAGGCCTGACCCGGGAAGTGGGCGGAGATTCGCCGTCCGGCTTCGCCGTCGTCAGGACGTCCCGTGGTTCACCCGGCCGGGCGACCGTCAGTGTCCCCATTGCAGCCGGGTCAAGCGGAACCCCGCGCGGGGCGGGCGGCCCCGTCGCGGTCGGCGAGCCGCCTCGTCCGGTCGAGGCGGCGGGATCGGATACGCCGATCGTCGGCTCTCCGGCCAGGGGCGTCGGGGGATCGGCCCCCTCCGACATCTCCCGTCGATGAGTCCGCACGAGCCCGGGCGAGTCGGGCCCGGTGGTGCATGACGAGTCGTCGCTGCCGACGGTCGTCGTCGTCCGAGCGCCCGGGTTGGTTTCGCCATCGGAGGATCTCGGAACGCCCACCAATTGTCCTCCCGGCTTGACTCGGCCAGCCACTGGCGGGCCAGCGATTCGGCCGCGCCGGCACGGGCTCCGTCGAGAGCGGTGGCGGATTCCGATCGCGGGATCGGCCCCGCCATTGGCCGAGCCCGTGCGCCGATTGTCCCATCCCGGTCCAGTTCCAACAATGCAATCCGGAAATGTCGAGTTCGCGAATTCGCCTCTTGCGTTAAGAATCCATGAGCGCCGTAGAGCACCGGGAAGACTGGCGGGTGGGCGGGCCGAATGCTTCGCCGGACCGCTCGAGGCACGGATTCATCGACTCGGCAGCGGCGGTACTCCGGTGCAGAGCACTTCGGTCTGATCGACCGCAGCATCCAGGAGGTAAGTTCGAGGCCCGATCTATTCTATGCTCTCGTCGCCCTCGACTCGTGAACGGTTGCGGGGACGTAGAGGCCCCGAAGATGCCGTTGAACCGACATCGATCTGCGAAAGCCGCAAGGTCGATGAATCGTGCCTCAGAATCGCTCGATCCAGGCCGGGTTCGCGTATTTCTCGGCCAGCAGGGAGGGGAGGAGACTCATCGGCCCGTCGAGGGTCGGGGAGGGCTCGGCGCAGGGCGGGCCGCCATATTGAAGGGCGTTGACGAGCACCTGGCGGGTGACTTCGAGGTTGGCCACGAAGTCGCGATGGGCCCGGCCCTGGCGGTAAGCCGGCTGTCGCGCGGGGATCGCGAGGTATCGGACGATCCGCTCGATCGGGAACTGGTAGAGGATTGAGCAGTGGACCATGAACCAATGCTTCAGTCGCCGTTGCGCGCTGCCGCCGCACTTCCGGTCGACGAGGGCCAGGTCGCCGTGGCCCAGGACGGTGACCGGTCGGCCGACGCGTCGAATCGACTCGGCGATTCGATCGAGGACGTAATGCTGGGCGACGTTGACGGCCGAGAGCCCGGCGCCGCCGTCTCGGGGAGGATCACGCTCACGTTGAGCGTGCCCGGACCGATGACCACGGTCCCGCCTCCGCTCGATCGCCGGAGGATCGGCACCCCGTCGGCCCGGCAGGCGTCGAGCTGGACGTCATTGCCGAGCCGGCAGGAGGCCCCCAGGATCACCGCGTAATCCCGGGGCTCCCAGAATCGGACCGCCGGCGAGCCTCGACCCTCGTCGGCTTCGATGAGCATCGCCTCATCCAGCGCGAGATCCTCGGCCGGGCTCGGCAGCGTCACATCATAGGAGGCCATGTCGCGGTCGGCGAGGATTCCCGGCCGACGCGGGTGCGGATCGAACAGGCCGGCCGGAGCTTCAGAACTTCTCATCTTCGTTCTTGAAGATCGCGTGGCAGTCCACGCACGTCTTGGCCGCCGGCTTGAAGGCGTCCTTGGCCTTCACGTAATTCGTCTCGGGCTTCGCCACGACCTCTTCGAACTTCTCCAGGTTCTTGACCATGGAGTCGAACAGCCCGTTCCACTTCTCCTGCGGGTTCTTCTCGTCCTTCGCCTTGCCGAGCGCGTCCTTGAATGGCTTGGCCTTCTTGGCGAGCTTGATCAGTTCCTTCGCGCTCTTCTCGACGTCCTTCCGCGACTTCTTGAAGTTCACCTCGGTGCGGATGCCCTTGGTAATCACCACGTTGTGCTTCTGCACCTGTTCCATGATCTTCTCGAGCTCGGACTCTTTATCGTCGTCGGCCGCCAGCGAGAACGTCGAACCGACCCCCAGCGCGACGAGCATCCCGGCGCTCAGGGCGAAAACCATCCATTTGCGGACCATGATGCGGATCTCCCGGTATCTGGGACCATCGAGGTAAGTGGAATTCCGGCGGGTAAATCAGGCGGGCCGGCCTGGGCCGGTGCATCGAAACGAATTACATTCCAGGATAACCCGCATCGATGCTGGGATCAAGGACCCCCCTTGGCGCCGTCGCTATCCAGCACCCGGGCGACGCAGGATGTACCTGCGGTGGCGGGTGGCGGGTGGCGGGAAGTCGCTATCCGGCACCCGCACGACGCAGGATGAACCCTGCGTGGACCCAGTCGGTGAGGTCCTGGTCGATCCCGTCGGGGGTGCCGTCGACGACCAGTCGGAGCCGGCTCGGATCGCCGCCCGCGTTGGCCTTGGGCAGAGCGACGTCGATGGTCCAGGGCGAATCGCCGCCCCGGATGACGCCCGACTCGAGGAGCAGCTTGCTCCCGGCGTAGACTTTCACCACGACCGTGCCGTGCCCCGTCTGCTTGTCGTCGATGCCGACCCGGGCGACGAACCGGCCGTACTCGGGCTTCAGCTCGTAGAGGAGCTCGGAATTGGCGTGCACGCCGATGCCCTGGGTGTAGGTGATCCCGTCGAGCTGGAGCGGCGTATCGGCGGCCGTCTTGCCGAACCGGACCCGGCCGGATCCCGTGGTGGCTCGCTCCGCGGTGAGGCGCTCGAGGGGGACGTCGGGGCGAGCCGGGGCGAGCCGGACGGCGAGGCTGCCGTCGTCCGTGAATCGGCCGCGCTGGAGCCGGGCGACGATCCAGGAGAGGATCCACTCGCAGGTCGCACTCGCATCGTCCCCGCCCACGTTGGTCATCACGCAGACGGCGAATCCCTCCGCGGGTGCCACGCGACAGACGGCATAGTTCTGGCCGATCGACCCGTTGAGCGACAGGACGGTCCCCCTGGACCAGTCGGGGTGCTCGATCGCCCAGCCCGGGGCGAAGTTGCCGCCGGGTTCGGCGGCCTGGAGCCTCCGGAAGGTCTCGGGGCGGAGGAACCGGCTCTGCCCGCGTGCTCCCTGGACGTGCAGGGCGGCGAATCGGGCCAGGTCGATGATCGAGCCGTGCATGTTCCGGCCCGCCGGGGCACGCGGCTGGAGGGCCTGCGATCGCTCGGGCGGGACCGGCTTGATCTCCTCGCCTTCCATGACATGGCCCCAGGGGCCGTCGACTCGCCCTTCCGTCGCCATGCAGCCGAATCCGGCGTGGGTCATACCCAGCGGCTTGAAGAGCAGGCGCTGCATGAGGGTCTCGTACTTCTGCCTGGTCCGGCGCTCGACCGCGCTCGCCACGATGATGCCGCCTCCCGAGTCGATCGCCTTCGTCCCCGCCGTCGCGGCGGGCAGATCCTCGACCGCCGCCTTGACGTACTCATAACGACGATCCACCGTAGTCCTGGCTCGGGCGTCGATCACCTTCTCGGACGTCTCCGGCTGGTCAGGGAAGCCGCCGGTATGGCTCAGGAGCTGCGCGACCGTCACGGGCCGGTAGGCCGGCTGCATCGCGTCGGCCAGCTCGGGGAACATCTCCGCCATGGTCGAGTCCCACCGGAGCACGCCCTGATCGACGAGCACGCCGAACATCGTGGCGCTCAACGGCTTGGCGAGCGATCCCAGGTGGAAGGCATCGTTCCGGCTCACGGGCACCGGCGAGCCGGACTTCCGGACCCCGACCGCCGACGCCGCCAGGACCTTCCCGTCGGCCACCACCGCCGCCGCGATCGCGGGCAGCCGATGCGCCTTCCGCTCGCGCTCGAGCAACGCCCTCAGCCACTCCGGGTCGGCGATCGCGATCGCCTCACCCTGTCGTTCTGCCGTCGCCTGCCCCGACGCCGATGCCGCCGGGCCGGATCCCAGCATGATGACGACGAGGAACGATCGAACCACCGTTGACATATCACCTCCGAACCCATGGGACAGGCGTGTGAGGACCCACTCCAACCTAACGCGAACGCGGCCCGAATGACCAGACTTGAGGAGCGAACGCGGCCCGTTCCCCGGAACGTCCGAAGGCCGGCGCGCGTTCCTCGACGAGTTGAACCGGCTGGTGCTCGCCACGACTGGCGGCCGTGGCATCGTATTCTGTGGGTACCGGCCGTCGTCGGCCCTTTGCGGAGGCGCGGCTACTGGGACGACGACGGCAACGCCCCGCCGGTTCTCCGGGTGTTCGATCGTTTTACCCGGAGGTGAGTGCCTCATGCCGGAGAGGCGCATTTGGGTATCCACGCCGTCGGCTCCTCGGGCTCGACCAGGGTGGCGGTCTGGTCCGGGGCGGTTCGGCACGATCCAGAAGGCGGCGATCTAGGAAGGCCTCGCGCTATCCTCCGCCCGCGCCGGACCACTACCGGGCCGACGTGCAAGTCCAGGGCGGCGTTCCGATGCTGGCTGGATTCAAGCTCGCGCGCCAGCCGAGCGTTCAGGATCGGAAGTCCGAGCGCGTTGGCGTGGATGAGATCGCTGAAATAGTCGTCGGGCAGCGCGGCCGAAAGGTCGATGATGGTCGCGTCCCCGGCGTGTGCCCGAATTTGCTCGACGGCGACGGCGGGGATCGACGACCGGAGCAGGGATCGCGACGGCATCAAGACGACGGACAGGTCGGCCCCGGTGGATCGGGCTTCGGCGATCAGGCCGTCCAGCAGCCGGAGCCCCTCGCAGCCTTCGCGGTAATTGCCCGGATCGAAGTATCCCATTCGGCCGGCCTCCTCGATCTTGCGTCGCAGCGTCTCGTCATCGTCGTGGCTGGGGCCGGGGCGATCGAGGCCCGGCTCGAACGGGGCGAACGCGGCCCTCGCGTGCCGCCCGATAAACCGGAAGAATCCGATGCGGAGGGCCAGCGCGGCGTCGTACAGCTTCATCCGGGTCCGGTCGCGATCGGAGAAGATCTTAAAACGGTAGCCGGGCTGCCTCGCGACCTGATGGAGTTCGAGGTTGATCACGACGCGATCCGGGCGGATTCCCGAGTCGATCGCCAACCGCAGCATGGCCTGCATCTCGCCGGGGCCCGCGACCGCCCCGCTCATGAGGACCCATCGACCCGGGGGGACGCCGGCCGATTCCAGCATGGCCGTATCGATCCAGTGGGACGACGACGACCCGAGGATCAGCCCGACCGGGACGTCCTTACGGGGGTGCGATTTCAGGTACGCGGAAAGCTGGCCGCCCGCCCGAATGAGGCACTCGTAACGCCAGGCGTGCCAGTCGGTCCCCATCCAGCCGGGGCGTTGCCGATCGATCGACGCGATCCCGATCTGGCCGATCGCCAACCCCCCCGCGACGATCAGAGCGGCCGCGCCAATCCCCATCAGCCTCCGAAAATCGATCATGATCCGCTCCGGTTGGCAGCACGCAACATCAGTTCAGCCCATCCGCGGTGGGAGTCGGCGGGTGAATGTAGTATAGCAACTTTGCATCCCGGAAGAAATATCGTGACGTCACGCCTGCATGCCATTCATAACGTGACATGAGGACGGCCCTGCGATGTGGGACACTTGCGGCATGGGCGGTGATGGGGCATGGCGCGAAGAAAGCCGAGCCCCCCCGGAAGAGGCCCGGCCGCTCTCCCCTCTGGTGGTGGTCAGTCCTGGCGGTCCGCATTGAACACGCTCCGCGGATACCGGTCGTACCAATCCCGCATCTCCCCGGCCGTGTCGAGCAGCTCCGACCACTCGCAGTATTCGGCCCAGTCCCGATCCGTTGGGACGTAGGGCTCATCGGCCTCGGGGGCGCCGCGTGTCGGTCGAAGCGGTGGTCCACGCGCCGACCGCGAATACCCGATCGCTCGGCTGGCCGTGGTGTAAAGTGACGAACTAACGTCATAACGAAAGAACGCATCATTATTCGACGGGGTCACCTTTTGGCCATTTTCCCCTCCATGGGCATCCGGGCTAGTACCGAGTATCATTGAGAGACAACGCCGTCATCGCGTTGTCGGACATCTTCAATCGGATCGGCATGAGGCCGATCGCCTACCCCAGCCTGAAGGAGTCGGATCCGTTGTCGAATCCGCTTGACCTCTACGATGTGCGGTTCTGGCTGTTCGCCGGCATCGCCGTCGTCGTCCTCAACGCGTTGGTGCACCGGCGGGCCCGGTCCTGGACGTTCGCGGTGCTGAACCTCGGGTTCCTCGGCCTGTACCTGGGCAAGAAGGCGCTCGTGCTGGGGGTCGGCCTGCTGATCCTCGGCCCGTTCCTGCGGCTGATGCGGGCCGGCAGGACGGGGACGGCCTGGTCGCTCCTGGCCGCCACGGGGACGCTCGGCCTGTTCGTCTTCCACAAGCGGCCCGACCTGTTCGTCGTGCGCCTACCGGCTCTGGAGCATCTCGAATATCTCCTGGCGACGATCGGCTTCTCGTACGTCGCCCTGAGGCTCTACGAGCTGGGCCGAGCCGTCCACGAGGGGCGGCACGAACCGCCCGGCTTTGCCGCGACCGTCAACTACCTCCTGCCGTTCCACATGCTGGCCGCCGGCCCGATCCAGGCTTACGACGAGTTCGTCACGCAGCCGGCGATCCCGCCTAGGTTGGGCGTCGCCGACGCCCTGGGCGGCTTCGATCGGATCGCCGCCGGGCTCTTCAAGAAATACGTGCTCGCCAACCTGATCCAGCGCCTCTTCCTGACCGATTACCGGTCGGCCGGGCCGTACGTCCTGCTGGAGGCCCAGCTCAAGTTCCTCTGGCTCTACCTGGACTTCAGCGCCTATAGCGATGTCGCGGTGGGAGTCGGCCGGCTCATGGGCGTGGCGACCCCGGAGAATTTCGACCGGCCTTACCTGGCGCGGAACATCATCGAGTTCTGGGAGCGGTGGCACATATCGCTGTCGCTCTTCATCCGCCGCAACATTTTCATCCCCGTGCAACTCGCCTTGATGCGCCTCACCGACGGCCGGCGGCCGTTGCAGATCGCCAGCCTGGCGTTCACGGCCTCGTTCCTGCTCTGCGGGCTCTGGCATCAGATCAACCTGAGATGGCTGGCCTGGGGCGCGTTCCACGCCGCGGGGCTGGTGGCCTGCAACATCTACAGGACCCGGCTGACCCGACGCCTGGGCGGCCGAAAGGGCGTGAACAAATACATGGCCAACCGGTGGATCCGGGCGGCCTCGACGGCGTTGACGTTCGAGTTCAACGCGGCGGCGGTGTTCATCGTGACCTATCCCTTCGAGGTACCGACATGGATTCCCGGCCTGAGCAGTTGACGCTTCCCGACGCCCGCGTGCCGGCATGGCGTTTCGTGACGCAAGGACTCTGGATCGCCTTGCGCCTGATCGCTGTCTTCTACCTCGGGCAGGCCGGAGAGAAATTCTTCTACCAAGGGTTTTGAGCGTGGATGCGACCATGGGCGACGCACGCCGGCTCGGTGGCGTCGTGTTCGCGACGGCCTTCGTCTCGCCCTGCCTGGCGTTCCGCGAGGGGGTTCTCGGGGCGTCCACGCGCTGGTGGCCGACCTGGCTCGAGGATGACTGGCCCACCACGGAATACCGGGCTTCCCCGTGGATCGGTGCCCAGGTCGCGGGGCTCGTGAAGGAGGGCTACGCGGAAGGAAGGCCGATCGGCGTCCTCATCGGTGCGTCTCAGCAAGGATTCGCCGCCGATCGACCCCCCTTGGAAACCGAGGTTGAGCCGCGATTGAAGTGGCTGAGGCTGTCGGTCTACGCCGGCTCGTTGCGCCCGCGGCGTGGGCCACCGCGAGCAGAGCCATCGGGAAAGGTGCTGGCGTCATGGTCTGCTGGCTCCGTTCAGGGTACCGCCCAGCTCGCGGTTGAAATATCCTTCAAGACCCGACCAAGACCCGACCGCACGTCGCTGAGCTAGCTCCGCGGCCCGGGTCCAGGCCCGGCCTACCCACTATCGTTTCCTTCCGGAAGGCAGTTCGACGACGCCCGGAACGATGACGTCATTGGAAACGTATCGAGCCCTCCGTCTTCTTGGCGACCAGGTTGACCGCTTTGCCCATCTCGGCCACTCGGTCCTT
This sequence comes from uncultured Planctomycetota bacterium, assembly GCA_963743925.1. Lineage (GTDB taxonomy): Bacteria > Planctomycetota > Planctomycetia > Isosphaerales > Isosphaeraceae > CAVZRC01. The sequence continues at coordinate 280,091 of CAVURY010000003.1, forward strand.
GAGCGTCTTGGGCGTCGTCCTCCGTGCAAACTGGGGACTGACGGCGATGAACATGCCATTGTCATGCTTCCGGACCGCCAGGCTGGTCACCAGGTCGCGCTCCTCCGAGATCATCTGCCCGATGAGTCCGCGGTGCGCCGTTGGCTGGAGGATTTCACTGCCTGAGACCCAGGGGTGACTCGGGAAGAACTCACTGAGGATCCGCCAGGCCAGCGCATCGGGCCTGTTGTGTCGGACCTCGGCGAAGATGTCACCGTCATTGGACGTGATGTCGGGCTCGAGGTTCCAGACATTGGTGATGTATGGTATCTGGAACTGGGGGTCGAAAGCCTGCATCTGCTCGAAACGGCCCTCCGGATCGTAGGACATCTTGCCGCGTAGGGTGATATGGGACAGCGGCGACATCGGCCGGCAGATCTCTTTGCCCCCGCGATCCTTCACGGCGGGGCCGGTCGGGCCCCAGGTGAAATCCATGCCGAGCCCTTTCTTGAATCCGAAGACCTTGCGCAGGAAGGCGTGGCTGACCAGCGAGAGGAGGGCCGGGTTGCTGCCGGAACCGGAGTGGCAGGCCACCAGGACCACTTTCGCGTCGGCCTTGAAACGATCCTGAAGCTCGCGAAACTTCGGGATCGCCTCTCGAAACGCGACGGCTGAGTTCGGATCCGCGATCAGACCAATCAGGGCTTCATCGACGTCGAAGTTGACTTCGTCCTTGAGGATCGTGCCGGCCAGGGCCAGATAGGATTCGTTGCCATGCGCCAGGATCCGGAGCTCGTCGATCGACTCGACGGGCTGGTCGCCGACCGCCTTGATCAGGTCGGCGACGGTGGCCGCCCGCGACCCGCCCCCCGAGGCCGTTGCGACGGCGGCGAAATCCGTGTTCGAGGGTTCCCAATGGAAACCCTTGGTGAATCGCAGTAGGGTCGGGTCGAGGCCGGCCCGGCACCTCTCGTGAAGGTCACAGGCGATTTCCTGTCGGTCAGTCTTCCAGGGCGTGACACGATAGCCGCTCGCGTAGACGAAGAGGTTCACCCTGCCACCCCCCGGAGATGAGAAGAGGACCATGGACACGTGGGAACGGTCACGCACGGAGTCCGATCCCACGCCGCATCATCCTGATACGTTGATCAACATACGCGCCGAGAACCCGAAAAGTCGGCTTCGGCGATTCGGGGCGGGACGATCGAGATGAATTCCGTAGCGTCGATTCGCTGCGTGATCATATTCTATATTACAATGTCTTGGCGATCAATGTTCACTTGGCGATTTAAAGCTGGTGCCATTCGGCTTGTAGGAGAGACGCGGGTCTCGAGCTGTGCGCAAACCATCTCAGCCATCGCGGGTCGGCGATTGCGATCGCCTCACCCTGTCGTCCCGCCGTCGCCCGTCCCGACGCCGATGCCGCGAGGCCGGACTCCAGCATGATGACGACAAGGGACGATCGAACCGCCATTGGCATCTCACCTCCGAATCCATGGGACAGGCGCGCGAACTCACTCCCACCTGGCGCGAACGCGGCCCGAAATACCAGAGTCGAGGGGCGAACCCGGCCTCCGGTCCGGTGTCTGGCGGAGGAGGTCAATACGAATCGCCGCCCCTTGACTACGTGACGTCGAGATGGACGCAAAGCCGAAATCCAACAAGCTGAAGAGGCTGGAGAAGAAGAGGAAACTCGCCGAGCGGACCGAACGCCAGGCGCAGGAGAGCGCGAGCTCCGCCGCCGCGGCCAGGGCTCTCCGGGCCGAACAAGCCCTCAGGGACTCGAAGTCGCTTCGAAGCGATCCGAGACGACTCATCCGGGTGATCGCCGAGGGTCGCGACGTCCAACTCCCGCGCGCCTCCGGGCTCTCCGTCGTCGCCAGGATCGTGAACGGCCTCAAGTCCGGCGACCCGCGGAACGGCTACCCGATCCGGCCCGACGTCGAGGCCCTCCACCGCCTGGTGCTCCTCTGCCTCGAGCGAGCCGGCCTGTTCCAAGGACATGACGCACAACGGTTCGCGAACGCACTGCTCGCCCTGTCTGCCCACAAAGGGAGTTGGGTCCGAGAGCCGGAGGATTGGGAGCCGAGGAGCCACAATGTCTATCGACAGTTCCATTCGCTCGTCCGCCACCTGATCGCCCGCTACGACGTCCCCACATTCATGAACACGGCATGGCTGGCGGGCCTGACCGCGAATAGCCTGGTCCACCAGCGATGGTTCATTCACGTTGCCCAGGGGCAGAGCATCCGGACGGCGGACGGACTGCCCATCCCGCTGACCAAGAAGCAGGCTCACCTGTACCTCCAGTCGCCAGATGATTTCGATGTCCTCGGCGCATTCCGCTGGGCTCAGATCCTGGATCTCGGGGGCACCGAGCGCCTGGTCCGGTCGGTGATCACGACCCGGATCTACGTGGAGTTCGACCACGACGAGTTCTGGGTCACGGTCCTCCGCTGGCTGATCGCCAACCCGATGCTGGATCCGGCCCAGCACGGCCCGATCATCGACTACCTGAACGCCCAACGATTCGTCGCTTCGGTCCCCAACCCGGCGGCCCACTCGCCGGGTCAGCCTCGGCTGGTTCCCCCGCAGCCGAATCTGACCATGAAGGGCAGAAACCCGGTGACCCTGCTCCGTTCCGTCGCGGACTGGCACCGACAACTCGGTCGCGATCGGACGAAGAAAGTTTCTTTCTGGGAGACCAGCGGAATCGAGTCCTTCCGCTTCGAAGAGGGAAAGGGCGAGAACGCGAAGGTTTATACGATCGGCGAACTCCTCTCATCGCGAGAGTTGCTGGAAGAGGGCATCGCGATGAGCCACTGCGTGAGCACTTACGCGGCTTCCTGCGCCTCCGGTCAAGTCTCGATCTGGACACTGAAGGTCGCCGATGCCACCGGGAATGAGGCGCGCCTGCTCACTCTGGAGGTCCGGAATCCCAACCGGCAGATCGTCCAGGCACGCCAGAAGTTCAACAAGCTCCCGAGTCTCAAGGAACTGATGATCCTCAGGCGGTGGACCAACGCGGGCGGGCCGACTCTATCGGGCTGGATGGCGAGGTGAGCGAAGCGAAAGGAGGCTGACGGCCCATTGCGACAGTTGTCCTAGAAGAGTTATGATCCGGGGACGGGCTGGGTTGCCATCCGAATCCTTTCTCATCCGGTGCCCGGAGCCCGCATCCTCATATCAAGGGCCTTTATCATGACTCTTCTCGATGTCCGATCCGAGTCCGCGCCTCCGGCGCCCGCCGGGGGCTCGCGCGGGCTGATCCGTTGGATCTGCACCAGCAATCCGTTCTACGTCCTCAGCGCCCTGCTCGTCTGCCTGGGATTATGGGTCTCGTTCGGGTCGCAGGCCGACGCCTCCGAGACCTGGGCGCTCCTGTTCGGGATGGCGGGATACACGCTCCTCCTGGCGGTGACCGCGTGCCTGCTCGTGCGGTTCGTCGGGGTCTGGGACGACGTCCGGACCGTGCTGCTCCTGGTCGTGCTGATGTTCCTGGCGACGTCGGTGACCTTCGACGACGTCCTGCGCGCAGTCCGACCCGGGGCGTCGCCTGCTACCTCGGAGGATTGCTCTTCGCGGTGGCCGTGAGCGAGGGGATCTTGCGAGCGATCCACCTGGACCTGCCGCCGCTCTTCCGCTTGCCGTACTACCTCGTACTGACCCTGTTCTTCCTGTACCCGGTGGCGATCACTCCGTTGCTGGACGATCCACGGAGCGAGGAGCTGTGCTGGGCGATGTTCGGCTTCTCCCCGGCCGCTAGCCTCGTCTTCCTCACCTTGCTGCCGGCCGTCCGTCGCGGGCGTGATTATGTGCGTGACAACGGGAGTCCATGGGGCTGGGCGTGGTATCCCTGGACGCTCTTCGGCGTCCTCAGCTTCGGGGTTGCGGCCCGCTCCGCGCTGCTCTGCTGGTCGATGCACCACATGCCGCTCGCCGCGACCGAGCCGTACATCTTCGGGCCGTATTTCCTCGTGCCGCTCGGGCTGGCGCTCGGGGTGCTCCTGCTGGAGATCGGGCTGGTCGAACGTCGGGTCGGCGTCCTTCGCGCCGCGATGGTCTTGCCCGTGATCCTGCTCCTGCTGACCGTGGTCGGTCATCGCGACGACCCGACATATCAGTGGTTCCTGGGCCAGTTCATCTCGCGACTCGGCGGCACACCGCTCTACCTGACCCTGCTCGCCACGGCGGGTTTCTACGCCTATGCGGCGGTCCGGCGTGTCCCGTTGGCGTTCGATGCGTTGACGGCGGCGATCGTTTCGCTGGCATTCGTCTCGCCGCAGACCCTCGACCTGGACGGGCTCATCGCCCCGCAGGCGCTGCCGATCCTGACGGCCGGGGTCGCTCAGACGGCGATCGGTCTTCGCCGCCGCGATGCCTGGCGCTCCCTGATCGGGGCCGGCTGCCTGGCGGTGTCCGCGACGCTTTCTCTCCAACATACGGGTGCGGTGAGTCATCGCGGACCGTTCGCCTTCCACATCGTCCTCGCCGCCGTGCTGCTGGTCGGCGCGGCGTTCGATGACAAGCTCGGCCGTACGCTCCGGGTCGCCGGCGCGGCGATGGCCTTGCTGGCCTCGCTGGCCGTCGTGACAGGTCGAGTGGAACGAACCGGGGCGATCGCGCCCTGGGCCATCGACGTTTATCCGCTGGCGATGTCCCTCGTGGTCGCGGGCTACGGCTATCTCCTCGGCGATCGACCCTCGCGAGCGGTCGGCGGGATCATCCTGTGCGCCTGGCTGGCCGCCGTCGGCGGTCGAGGCTATGGCTCGCTCCGTCGCATCGTCGCGGGCCTCGATTACCTCGCGATCGGCATGGTGCTCTTCGCCCTGGCGGTCTTGACCAGCATGGCGAAGGGCGGCGTACTTCCCTGGAAATTGACGGATCGGAAGGGCAAGCTGCCGGACACGTCGGATTGACGCGCGGTGGCGCAAGGGCTGCGAACCTCGCCTCCGAGGCGGTGTCTGCTCCGGCAGGTCGAACGGTTCGCTGGCCCTTACACGTCGAGTCGGTGCGATGGACGTCAAACCCCGGTCCAACAAGCTCAAACGCCAGGAGAAGAAGCGAAAACTCGAGGCTCAAGCCGCTCGGTGGGTTCGCGAGGATCCCAAGGCCGCCACGGCCAGGGAGCTGCTTTCGCATTGCCTCCGCCATGGGGAGAGATCGCTCCCCCGCGAACCGAATCCGCTCCTCCGGATGATCAACGAGGTGCAGGACGGCCATCTGGCGACAACGTCCGAACTTCATGATGCCGTCAAGCTGTTCTCGGACATCGTCCCCAGCAAGCCTTCGAGTGACTGTCCGCTGGCGGTGGATATGGAATCGCTCGCTCGCCTGGTGTTCCTGTGTCACCGGCGTACGAGCTTGTTCCGTGGGCATGATGCGCATCGATATGCGCTAGCCATGCTGTCACTGGCCGCGCATCGCCCATTCTGGGTGCGCGAGCCGGAAGGCTGGAGGCCGCGCAGCTTCGACGCCCGCTGGCAACTGCACGCGCTGGTCCGTCACTTGATCGCCCGTTACGACGTCCCGGTATTCATGAACGGTGTCTGGCTGGAGGGTCTGACAAGGGAAGGCATGCTCCACCAGGGGTGGTTCGTCCACATCGCCCAGGGGCAGAACATCCGGACCGCGGAGGGTCTTCCGGTGCCCCTGACGAAGAAGCAGGCTCACTATTATCTCCAGGCACCCGACGATTTCGACGTGATCGGCGCGTTCCGCTGGGCTCAGATCGTCGATCTGGGTGGGAGCGATCGCCTGGTGCGCCGGGTGATCGCGACGCGGCTGCGGACGGATTTCGGACAAGACGAGTTCTGGATCTCGGTCTTCCGGTGGCTGATCGCCCACCCGATGCTGGATCCGGTCCACTACGGGCCGATCATCGACTACTTGCACTACCATCGATTCGCCGCCCCGGTGGGGCATTTGAACGTCCGACGGCCGGGGCGATTCCGGATGGACCCGCCACAGCCGAACCTGAGCATCAAGGATCGCAGCCCGGAGGCCCTGCTCCAGGCGGTCGCCGAGTGGCATCGGGGTCTCAACGCCGTGGGCATCAGGAAGCTCTCGGTCTGGCAGCCGAGCGGGATCGCGCCGTTCCGCTTCGAGGAAAACCCGGGAGAGTCGCCGAGGATCTATTCGATCACCGAGCTCCTTTCCTCTCCCGAGCTGGACGAGGAGGGACGGGCGATGGGACATTGCGTCGGCAGCTATGCGGGGTCGTGCGAATCGGGTCGCGTCTCGATCTGGAGCATGAAGGTCGTCGAACCTCCCGCGCCGGAGACGCGGCTGCTGACGCTGGAGGTCTCCAATCAGGACCGACAGATCGTCCAGGCGCGACGGAAGTTCAACAACCTCCCGGAGCCGAAGGAACTGGCGATCCTGGAGCGGTGGGCAGGCGAGGGCGGGCCGAGGTTGTCGAGATGGCTGGCGAGGTGATCGAGGGAGGTTTCCGACTCTCAGGCGTGACATGAGGCTTGCGGAGCATTCGTTGCGACCGTCGATCGTCAGCGTTCAATCGCCGGGGCGGCATGGTTGGCCTCGAGCCACTTGATGCCCCGGCGGATCTCGCCGTAGACATCCCCGCGCCAGCCATGGCCTCCTTGATAGGTCCGTAGCTCGACCTGCGCCCCATACCGCCGCAACTCGTCGCGGGCCTCGGTCGCCATCTCCATCGGGATGAAGTCCTGGGGCGAGTGGAGGATGTAGTAACCGTGGCCGCGGGCGTTCTCGAGGGAGTTATAACGCTCGGGCTTGAACACCGACATCGCGACGAACGAGCCGGTCAATCGTGCCCCCGGCCGGAACGAAGTCGCATAGGTCGGCGGACCTCCCGACGACCAGCCGAGCACGAAGATGAAGCGCGGGTTGACCTTCGTCGTCCTCGACACGTCGGCGATCACGGCGTTGACGAACTCTTCGGTCGTGAACGCGACGCCCGGCAGCTTGTCTGTCGCCGTTGGCCAGACCACCTCCTTGGCTTGCTCGGGCGACCACGAAATGGCCACCGGCTGGGCGACGAGATAGCCGGACGGGAGGCCGTTCTTGGCGATCCGCCGCGCGAAAGGGTTGAAGTTGGCCCCGCCATCCCCGCCGGGTAGCAATATCAAGAGGCGGTATCCCTCGGCCGGTGCGGGCGGATCGGACATCGGCCCGATCAAGAAGTAGCGTTTTCGCGGGTCGTCTCCCGCCTTCCGCTCTTCCGAGGGGACATCGTCGACGTCGGCCAGGTCGGGATCGGGCCGCTTCGATGAGGAGTCACCCGGGTTGGAGGCCGTCGCATCCGTCGGTTTCGAGTCGGTGTACTCGGCAGCGACATCGTCGAACCAGACGTCGCCGGGTCCATAGATCTGCGCCGCGACGACGAGCTTCTCCGTCCCGTCCGGGATGGCGACGACGCCCTCGTACTTCTTCCAGTCGTGCGTGACCGGCTTGTCCCGGTTGTCCTTGGCCCCGATATAGATGGCCCACTGGTGCGATCCCTGGCCGTCACGATCGAGGAACTGGACGTCGAGGATCGCCTTGGTCATCTTCTGGGCCTTGACGAACGCGACGACCTTGAGGTTCGGCACCTTGCCCTGACGCTTCACTTCCTGAGACCATTGGGCGATCGGGAAATAGCGCTGCGCGGTCTTCTTCAGGTGCAGGCTGGCCCGACCTTCATGGGATTCGGTCTGGTCCCAGAGATATTGAACGCCGGGAATCGCGGCGCCCTTCTCCCAGTTTGCCAGAGTGCGGCCTCGTGTGTCGCCGCGTTCGAAGCCTCCGTTCTCCAGGATCGATTTCGAGCCCTCCACCGTCGCCTTCGACTTCTGGGACGACGGGGACGGTTTGGTCGCGTTCGGCCGTTTCGCCGGTGCCTGGAAGGCGATCGCGGCGGAACCGGCCATGATCAGCACGCAGGCGAGGACCTTTGCCATTCCAATCTCGAATTTCCTGAGCGACATGGTTCTCAAGACTCCAAGTGCCATTGCGGTAACCTGAGCTGGGATCGTCCCGAATGCGGCGGAAGACTTCGACGCGAAGCACAAGGACGAGCGGGCCGTCTGGATGGCCATCGAGTCGGCCAATGGCCTCATGGCGGGGGCCAGTGGGAGGATGGTGGCCAATCCGGCCGAGGACAGGCCTCGGCGAGTCAATCGGGCGCGGAGACGCTCTCGAGCACGCATCAGCCGGACTCCCAGCGTGCCCATGGGCCAGCCGAGTTGCCTCGCGGCCTCTTGGCGGCTGAGCCCTTCGAGGTCGCAGAGGACGACGGGCGTCCGGTACTTCTCCGGCAATCGTCCGATCTCCTCATGGAGCATCTCGGCCTCCTCATGGCCATGGACCGGGTTCGCATCCGACCCGGACTCAACCCGGGCCATGGTTGCCGCCCGCTGGATCAGGCGTTCCAGCCGCGACCGCCGCGCCTTCGCCTTCTGCGACGTCCGACGCGCGACCCCGTAGAGCCAGGGGCCCAGGTTCGCGGGGTCCCGTAGCGAAGCGGCCCTGCGGGCCAGGACCAGGAACGTCGCCTGGAAGGCGTCCTCGGCCTCATGCTGATCGCCGAGGACGCTCCGGCAGACCGACAGCACCATGGGCCCGTGCCTCCGGGCCAGGACCTCGAAGGCATGCTCGGCCGTCGCATCGCGATCCGACACGAATCGATCGAGCAGTTGGGCGTCGGTCATGCCGGTGGCCGAGCCGTCGCTGAAGAGCGCGCCGATTATCCGCGATGTCGAATTCTGCAGAGCACCCGCCATGATTTCCGACTCCTCCCGCTCGGTCCTGCCTCTTACTTCCCGCGAGCCTGGTTCTTATTTCAAAATTCCCGGAAACGCTCGCGCGTCGGTCCGATCGATGGCCCGTGAGGCTCCCCTCGCGGCCCGAGAAGGCAACGATGTCTCGTTCCGGGACGACCTCGGATCGGTTAGAATATCCTCTTAAGATCCATCCTGGGGGCGAGGACCGTCATGATCGAATCTCCATTGATCCGTGAGATCGTCGGGGAGCGGATGCAAAAGACCATCCTCAAGCTTCTTGCAACCCGGTTCGGTGCCGTGCGACCTGAGGTCGAGGCCGAGGTGAGATCGATCCTCGACGAGACCGTGCTTGACGCCGCCGTGGAGCTGGCGGCACTCAGTCCCGACCTGAAGCATTTCGAGTCGGGGCTGCGTGCGATCCCCCGTCCGCCTGAGCCGTGGGACCCGGCGGACGAGCCCGATCCTACCGCTTGAAGAATCTCAATCTCCTCAATCCTTATCGATGATCACCTCGGTCGCCTTGATGACGGCCTTGACCTGATCGCCCGGCTGAAGCTTGAGCGCCTCGGCCGAGCCGCGCGTGATCGCCGAGACGATCTCGACCCCGGCGACCTCCATGACGACCTCGGCCATGACGTTGCCGAGCTTGACCGACTTGACGACGGCGGGAAGCTGGTTGCGGGCGCTGAGCATCACATATTCCTTTGGAAGAAGGATTTTGCCGATCAATCGTATTGACCTGAACCGTTCACGCGAAGTCTCTCGATGACTTTACCGTCGTCTCATCGGCTCCAGGGCGGGAACCGTCCCGAGGATGAGACGGATCGAGGTGGAGGTGTGTCGCGCCACCATCAGGTCCACGAAGCTCGATCACCCGGTCGGCGCGGTCCTGGGTGAGGTAGGCGGTCAAGTTGACGCCCAGTCGATGGAGTTCGGCCAGATGTTCGAGCCGGTGGGCGTCCTGCCGGGTGCGAAGTTCCAGCCGGAAGTCGGATTCGAGCCGTTGCTGCTGACCCAGGAATCCGGCCTGGAGTTCCCTGGCCCGTAGATCGGCCTCCTGCTTCTTCCCGTCGAGTTCGAGCTGGTGGGCGACCTCGGCGGTCTGCTCGTGCCGACGTTTACCCGCGCGGAGCATCTGGCTTTCCAGCTTGAAACTCTCGAGGTCCTGGGCCTGCTGCTCGGTGGCACGCTCGAGCTGGAGCTTGGTGCGGGCCTCGATGGCCTGGTCGTGCATCAACTGGAGCCGCTCGGGCGCCCCGTAGCCGCGATAGACGACCTTATTGATCCGGTATCCACACTGAGATGCCCGGACGATGAGCTGGCTGTAGGTCTCGAGCTGGTTCAGCTTGTCGGTATGACCCTTGAACGACTCGAAATCGTGGCGGCCCGTGAAGTCGACGACGTCGGATGTGGCCGCATTGACGAAGTCGCCGATCGGGTCGTGCGTCGTCTCGAGCATCGTGGCGATGTCCAGGAGCTCGAAGAAGAGCATCAGGCGGATGGTCAGCACGGCGTCGTCGGCGGTCCGCACGTCGGGCACGTCGTGGTACATCTGGTCGGGCATCAACCAGAGTTTCTGGAAGACGAGCCCCTTGGGGATTTTGCGCACGCCCTGCGAGCCGCCCTCCGAGGCGTGCCATACGAACGTATGCAACCACTCGCCGGGACGGGGCATGAACAGCGTCGGGCCGTATTCGATCCGCCGCTGGACGTTGCTGGTACCATCTTTCTGGCTGTAGACGACCACGGCTTCCTTGGCGGCGACCTGGAGCATCTCCTGGATCGTGATTTCCTGGTGGACCCGCGGGTCGAACCAGACCTCGGCCGGTCCGGCCAGATGTTCTTGCCGCCCGTCGCGGTAGCGGACGATCAAGTAATCTCCCGGGTGGGCGACATGATGGATCATGCTCCGAAATTTGCCCCGGCCCCTCCAGACGCGCCTGGGGCCGACGATCACGTCCATCGTGCCGTTGGGATTCCGCACCAGGACGCGCTGACCTTCCTCGACGACGTAGAACCACACGCCTGAATCTCCCATGGGAGCGGTGAGATCGAGACCGGTCAGGGGGCCGCGGTCGGGGGCACCGCCACGAGCTGCGATGTCGCGGGAGGCTCGTGTCACTCGGGCGGATTCCGGGGACATGAATGCGGCGCGAGCAAGGCCGGCATCTGAGAGGTGAGAGGGGTCGAGGGCCGTATCCGTGAACGCTTGCAGCAACGAATCCACCCCCTCCGAACTCGATCTGCCGCCGTGATAGTCCCGGATGAGGGCTTCGACTTCCTCTCGGGAGGCGGGGATGATCTGGACTGGCCGGGAGAGGACGAACGAGATCTTGTCGGACAGGGCGATATTATCGTGGTCCACGGCGGCCACGGTCAGGGTCTCGCCGTTCTCACCGACCGGGAAGATCTGGTCCTCGCGAGCCAGGCTCTCGGGAATGAGTTCGCAAACCGCGAGTGGGACCCGCTTGCCGCGCCAGACGGGGTTTTTCTTCCCGGCACGCTGTGCACGCAGTCGAGCGGAGCGCTGCCCCTGCCGCCGGCCGGTCTCGGGACCCGCCTCGTTCAGGACACCCGTCGTCTCGAGATACTGATATTTCATCGACGAATTCTCGACGGCTCATCGCTGGCCGAGCATGGCGATGCGGCGGCGGCCCGTTTGCTGAGGAGGCCGATCACATCAGTATAACCCATCGATGTCCGGGGACATAGCGACATGGACGAGGCGAGGCATGATCGGCCAAGGTCCTATCCGCATGGGGCCGAGCGGCCTGCGAGGACTTGCCCGGGATCGTCGGCACGCCGAATGCAGCCTTCCGCCGGGAGGCATCCTTCGCGGCTTACCGGGAAAATCATTCGAGCGAGGAGGACGACATGCCGGGCCAGGTTCTGATCGTAGGCGCGGGGCCGACCGGACTCACGGCCGCGCTGGAATTGTCCCGCCAGGGAATCCCCGTCCGGATCATCGACAAGCAGGCCGAGCCGGCAGCCACCTCGCGCGCGATCGGCGTCCAGGCGCGGACGCTGGAATTGCTGGAGCTTCGCGGTTTGTCACGCGAGCTGGTCCGGCTCGGCAATCGCGCCCTCGGCGCCTGCATCTATGGAGGGGGCAAACGCATCTTCCGCCTCGATCTCACCCGGATCGACAGCCATTACAACTTCATCCTGCTCGTCTCGCAGGCGGAGACCGAGCGTGTGCTGCGGGAAGCAATCCAGACGCAAGGGGTGACGATCGAGCGGGGCGTCGAGCTCGTCGGCCTGGCGCAGGATCCGCTCTCCCACGACGCGAGCCCGGTGAAGGCGGTCCTGCGCCATGCGGACGGCCGACTGGAACAGGCGCAAGCCGCCTGGCTCATCAGCGCCGAGGGCGCGCACAGCATCGTCCGCAACACGCTCGACCTGCAATTCGAAGGCAAGACGTTCGACGATCGTTACGCACTGGGCGACCTGCACCTCGATGGCGACCTGGCGGAGAACGATCTCCACATCTTCTCCTCCGAGCACGGCGTCCTGGCGATCTTTCCCCTGGGTCCCCGGCACTTCCGGGTGATCGCCAGCCACCCGATCGGCGAGCCGAGCAAGGGCACGCCGCCTTCGATCGAGGAGTTGCAGCAGATCTACGACAGCCGTTCCCACATCCCGGCTCGGCTAAGTGACATGATCTGGAGCTCATGGTTCCGCATCAACAGCCGGATGGTCTCGCGGCTCCGTGTCGGGCGGTTGCTGCTCGGCGGCGATTCGGCGCATATCCACAGCCCGGCCGGTGGCCAGGGGATGAACACGGGCATCCAGGACATGATCAACCTGGCATGGAAGCTGGCGATGGTCCTGAAGGGGCACGCGCCGGAGGCGTTGCTCGACACCTACGAGCAGGATCGGTTGCCGGTCATGCGCGACGTACTGACCAAGACCGAAGGCCTGACGGATCTGGTCGACTCCGAGAACCCGGTGGTCCGCGGCCTGCTCAACCACATCGGCCCCTGGATCGGCGGCGCCGCGATCGTCCAGGAGAAGGGAGCCGCGCGGATGAGCCAGATCTCGCTCGGCTATCGCGAGAGCACGCTCTCGGCCGAGCACGTCCACGGCGGCGGCCTGAAGGCCGGTGATCGCGTGCCGGACATGCCGGTGCGGTGCCGACGAGAGGGCCAATGGGACGACCAGGCGTTATTCGGCCTTCTCGACCCGTCGCGTTTCGTGCTGCTCATCGTCCATCCGACCGACTCCGAACCCATGCCGGTCGCGGTCCGTGACGCGGTCAGGGAGTGGGGCGACCTCGTCGGCGTCGTCGAGCTGGCACCCGCGGCGGACGACCCCTCGCGTGCACGGTTCCAGTCGGCGTTCGGGCGGTCGGGTGGTGCGTTCCTGGTGCGGCCGGACGGCTACATCGGGCTCACCGCCGGCAATCATGCGGCCCCTCGGGTCCTCGAGGAGTACTGCCGGAACTGGCTGATTGCTCCCGGGCGCTCGAGCGATTCCACATCCGACGGTTGAAGGTATGACAGCCGGGAAGGCTTCGCTTGGGCCCATACCCGTGTCGATAAGATATGGCGGTTTTGGCGATTTTATCGAAATTGTTAAAGAAATCACGTCTCAAGAGGCGATGAGACCCATCGTGGTCTGGAACGCAACCCACCGTTCAAACGACGTTGAATCACCCGGAAAATCCCGAGGGGAAGCCCTCGAATGCGGATTCGGTACTTCAGGCATCTGTCGGCCTGCTATCTCTCCCTCATCGCATGGACCTCAGCCTCGGCGGGGGCTGCCGAGTTGACCGCCGGCGACTTGATCGCTTTAGCTCCCGTCATTGAGAGTTCCGATCAAACGTGTCGAAGCCCAAGGTGGCGGGATCTCCCGGAGAAATGCGACACGACTTCTCGGGAGGCGCAACGATCTTGCCACGCAATGCGGCGATCGGGATCTGTGTCATCTCATCGTGCCTGCTGGCGCCGATGCTGCGAGGAGAAACGCCGGCACAGGATCTGACTCGGGAGCCTGGATCGGAGGAGCCTCGTGACGTGTCGCCGAATGCGAGCCAGCCCTCCAATCGCCCTACGAGTCGGCCGAATACGATAACGGCGACCGATCTATTTGCTCAGCTCGATATCGACTCGGATCAATCATCGCAGAGGACCGGCGGAACTGCTCAGCCCTCCGCGCGTGGTATCGTGCCGGGCCTCACGCCCAACGAGCTACAGCGGGCCCTCGACGCGGGCGCCGGCGCCGGTGGCGTCAGCCTTCCGCGATCCGCGGAGAACGCCCCGAGTCAGGTCCAGCTTCAACAAGGCCCGACAACCGGGAATGTTGAGTTGTTGATGAAATTCCTTCATACCGAAAACGAGCCGGTGAAGATCTACGGATGGCTCGATAACAGCTATACCCAGAACACCAACGGCCGGCCCCGCGATGACAGCAACTTCGGTGTCTTCCCGAACCGCGGCGCCAATCAGTGGCAGGGCAATCAGTATTATTTCATCGTGGAAAATCCACTCGAGTCGCATGTTGATCGCGTCAATCTAGGCTTTCGGGTTGACACCCTCGTCGGCGACGACTGGCAGTTTTCCAAGTCCTACGGGCTGTTCGATCGCGCCTTTCACGACAACACGTTCGGCGGGGTCGACCTGCCGCAGATGTACGGCTCGATCCATCTGCCGATATTGACGCCGCTCGGCATGGACGTGATCGGGGGCCGGTTCTACTCGCCCGCCGGTTTCGAGTCGGTCATGCCGGTGAAACGGCCTTTGCTCTCGGTGTCGTATCTGTTCAGCTTCACCCCATTCACCCTCTTCGGGACCCAAACGATCCTGCGCCTGAACGAGCGGACGAACGTGATCAATGGCGCGGTGAATGGCTGGGACCGATGGATTGACTCGAGCTATCGTTACAGCTACCTGGGCGGCATCAGCTACACTACGCGCGACGCCAAGACATCGTTCAGCTCGGTGATCCTGACCGGTCCGGATCAACTACCCAGATATGCGCCCGCGAACTCGCCGTTTCTCCCGACGGGCGTGGTGACCAACAGCGTGCTGCAAGGTCGAAATAATCCGTACTACGGCAAGAGCAACCGGACCTATATGTCGAACGTTGTCACGCATACATGGTCATCGAAGTTGACCGAAGCCGTGGAAGTCTTCTTCGTCCATGAAGACCTTGTACAGGGTCTGGGACCGGGTGGGCCAACCCACCTGAACAACGAGAGCGCATGGTATGGTGCCTGTCATTGGTATCTGTACCAGTTCACACCCAAGCTCACCGGAGTCTACCGAGCCGAGATCTTTCACGATCAGAACGGCGCGGCCACCGGTTCGGCCGACAACTATTACGAGCAGACGATCGGGGTGGTCTACAAGCCGGAGCCCTGGATCTGGCTTCGGCCTGAAGTACGCTACGACTGGGCTCAGTTTCATACACCATTCAATGACGGATCTCGCGGTAGCCAGCTAACGCTTGCCTTTGACATCATTTTTCAGTTCTGAGAGGAGTTGACGCATGGCGTTCGCATAGAGGTTCCTCGAAGATTCTCGCGGCACCTCGACCACGAACGGCTCGCAACGCTCCGCGAGCACTCGGTCGGCTTCGACTGAACGGAGCCGGTCGAAGGCGATCGAAGTCGGCAGGTTGATCCTAAGTTAGCCTTGCGTCCCGGCTCGCGCATCGGTCATCATGACGATTAAGAGCGTCGAGCCTGCCATGTCGTCCCTCGGTCCCATCTCGCGTTGCGGTTGGCTGACTCGACGGGTTGCGGAGGCTGTCGTCGCGAATTCCCGATCCGGTAGGGAGGCACGGCATGACGGCGCCGCATGAAACCTCCGGGGTGGATTCCTTCACCATCCGCGGCTGCGAGATCCTTCGATTCCTGAATGAAGGAGGGATGGGCAAGGTCTATCTGGCGAGCCAGCGCACCTTGAATCGACTGGTCTGCGTGAAGGTCATGTCACTTCCCGAAGGCGAGGACGCCGATCAAAGCCGGGCGCGCTTCTACCGGGAAGCCGAGCTCCTCGCGAGCCTCTCTCACCCTCACATCCTCTCGATCATCGATTTCGGCACGACGACCGACGCGAACCTGCCGTTCCTGGTGACCGAGTACATCGAAGGCGGGGACCTGCGTCGATGCATGACTCGGGGCCGGCCGATGCCGATCGACCGCGTGCGATCGATCGTGCTCCAGGTCGGAGAAGCCCTGACCTACATGCATGGCAAGGGGATTCTCCATCGCGACCTGAAGCCCGAGAACATCCTGATGCCCACCCCTTCGCTGGTCAAGGTATGTGACCTGGGCATGGCCGTGCTCCAGGACGAGGCCGGGGCCTTGACCAAGCCCCTGCGCGGCATGGGAACGATCGGTTACGTGTCACCCGAGCAGCAGTATGCCCTGAAGGTTGACGAGCGGACCGACCAGTATTCTCTGGCGGCGCTCAGCTATGAACTCCTGACGGGCCGACGGCCGCTGGGCTCGTTCCAGCCCCCGTCTCGTTGGAATCCGAAGCTGGGCCGCGAGGTCGACTCCGTCGTGCTCCGGGGATTGTCGGAGGAGCCCAAGGGCCGGTTTCCTGACGTCGGGGAATTCGTGACGGCCCTCGATCGGGCCCTGGCCTCCTCTTCGCACAGTTCGAGGCATGGGGCCTGGGCTTTCCGTGCGATCGGGGCCCTCATCGTGGTCGCCGGGCTAGCATGGCTCGTGGCGCCCAAGTTGCGCCGGGAGACAGGGTCCGCGGGGCCTGCCGTCTCGGTCGAGCCCGCGAAAACGACCCCGGCTCCGACTCCGGCCCCCGTGCGCTCTCCGGAATTCGCCAAGCTGGTCGAGCTCCGCGCCTACGCGATCTGGCATCGCATGGGCCGCCCCGAGGGTCAAGCGGGTGACGAGGTCCGGATGAAAAACTGGATCGAAGCCGAACGCCAGATCGAAGATGAGGTCAAGGCCCGGGCGTTTCAGATCTGGGTGGAACAGGGGCGACCGACGGGAGCGGCCGGCGCTTCGCTCAGAGAGAAGAACATGCGGGCGGCCGAGGAGGCCCTCCTCAAAGAGACCCTGGAGGAGTTGTGTCGGCACCCGATCCCCTGATTCGGCTTGCACGAATCCGGGAGGGCGAGCCTCCCGGCGAGTCGAGCGAACCGGCTCCGACGGAGCCTCGCCCTCCCGGAATCACGAAAGGCCATCGAGTCCCTCGTCTCGTGTTCTCTCCACCGGCCGCTCGTCGCAGGAACACCGGCTGAGAAGGGCCGCTCCACTCCCATGAAACCTGCATATCGTCATTTCGAGTTTGCTCGGAGCCTCTTTCGCGAGGCGAATGATGCCTTCTTCCTCTTCGATCCCCGGACCCAGATCATCATCGACCTCAATCCCGCGGCCTTGCGGTTGACCGGATTGGAGAAGGACTCGGCGTGCTCGATGCGCCTGGAGGACCTCTTCGCCGGTTCGGGCCCCGCCGGCCTGGATCGACTGACCCAGGCCTTGAACCGGACCGGTTTCTTCCACTCTCGCGAGGGGTATTTCCTTCGAAGAGGACTGCGGGGCCCCTTGCCGGTCAATCTCAGCGTGAGTCGCATCCACGCCGAGCCCGAGACGATCGGGCTGGTCGTGGCGCGCGACATCAGCGACCGTAAGGAGGCCGAGGAAGCCCTCAGGCAGGTCGAGACCCGATACAAGAGCCTGATCGCGTCGACGGGCGTGATCGTCTGGGAGCTCGACGCGGATGGGCGGATGACATCGATCAGTCCGGCATTTCAGGACATGATCGGCTGGGCGCCCGCCGATTGGATCGGCCGACCCCTCGTCGAGTTGCTCTCGCCCGATGACGGCGCCGCGGCGACGCGAATGCAGCGGCTCGCGTGGCGGGGGGAAACGCTCCCCCGCCACGAATTCCGGATTCGCACCCGGGCCGGGGATTGCCTGGAGTGCGAGTCCCTGCTGGTGACCAGAATCCAGGAGGGTTCCTCCGGGCGCATCCTGGAAATCGTCCGCGATATCACCGAACAGAAACGGGTCGCGATGGCGATCGAACAAGCCGAGACCCTCCGACAGGAAAAAGAGGCCGCCGAGCGGGCCAATCGGGCCAAGACCGAGTTCTTGTCGAGCGTGAGCCACGAGATTCGCACTCCCCTGTCGGCCGTCCTCGGCTTCGTCGAATTGCTGCGCGAGAATCCTTACTTGCAATCGGGCCCGGCCGAGATCGTGGGGCAGCTCGGCTCCATCTGCCAGAACGGGGAATTCCTCCTCGCCCTGATCGACGACCTGCTCGACCTTTCCCGGATCGAGTCGGGTCAGCTCCTCGTGGAACGCGAGCTCTGCTCGACGCGCGAGATCGTCTCCGGAGTGGTCGAATCGCTGCGGGCCAAGGCGGTGGCGAAGCATCTGCGGCTCGAGGTGGAAGTCATGGGCGTTATCCCCGAGACCATCTACACCGATCGATTGCGGCTCCGGCAAGTCCTCGTCAACCTGGTCGATAATGCGATCAAGTTCACCCGGCAAGGGGAGGTCAGGTTGACCGTACGAAGCCTGGATCGGCCGGATGGCGATCGATTCCTCGGGTTCGACGTGGCGGACACCGGCATCGGGATCGCGGAGGCCGAGCTTCCTCGCGTGTTCGGACCCTTCTACCGGGTCCGGTCGCGGACTCCGGACAGCCCGGCGGGGACCGGGTTGGGGCTGGCGATCTGCGATCGGGTCGCGAAGCGGCTCGGGGGTGATATCAGGGTGCAGAGCACCCCCGACGAGGGCTCGATCTTCACGCTTTCCATCCCGGTCGGCACGCACCAGGAGACGGCCGGGGCCGAGCCGGCCGACGATGGGTCCGCGAAGGAGGCGTCAACGGTTTCGTCCCGGCCGGCCCAGCCCCGGCTGAATGCGCGCATCCTGGTGACGGACGATAATGAGGCGAACCAGCGATTGATCGGCATCCGCTTGAGCCGGGCTGGCGCCGAAGTTGTCACGGCCTTGAATGGGAGGGAAGCCCTCGATCGGGTCCGCGAGGCACTCGAGGACGGACATCCTTTCGATGCCTTGATCATGGACATGCAGATGCCGGTCCTCGACGGTTATGAGGCCGTCCGACAACTCCGGGCCGGCGGCTTCACCGATCCGATCATGGCGGTGACCGCCTACGCCATGAGCCAGGACCGGGAAGAATGCCTGAGGCTGGGCTGCGACGATTATGTCAGTAAGCCCGTCGAGTGGGATCGGTTCTACGCCAAGCTCACCCGACTCCTGGATGAGAAGAGGGTCGCCCGGCAACAGGAGCCGGTTCCGGCGGAGCCGGCCCCATAGCGATCAGGCCCTGAGATCAGTGCGTTCCGACTGGCGTGATGCGCGACTCGACGGTACGGATCACGCCGACGATGAGGTTGTCCTGGCGTCGGGCGACGGCGAGGAGGGACCGATCTCCGTCGAGCGGCCAGTAGCCTTCCAGTTCGTCGTGTGATGCGAAGGTATGCGTGCGCAGGCGAGCGCCCGGCGCATCGGCCCGGCCGTCGGCGACGGCCTTCGCCAGGTCGAGGACATCGAGCCGCCAGCCTCGGCCCTCGATCACGTTCTGGACGCAGGTGAGCCGCCCGGTGTCGGCGTCCCAGTACATGTTCTGGTTGAATGGCCCGCAGAGCACCCGATGGACGACGACCCCAGTCGCGCTGGAGCGTCTGGCCGCCAGCAAGGCTTCCGGATCGTAGAGGCGGATCTCGGGGCGGACGTTGCCGTAATCCGAGGTCGCCAGCAGGGTGCGCCCGCCCAGGGTGACGAGAGTCGGCCGGCAGCCGTTGATCGCGGCATCGTCGTCGATGACATCGCGGACCGCGTGGTCGAGGTGGCCATCCTGCCAGGCTCGCTCCCAGTCGAGCCGATAGATCACGGCCTTCTTGAGTACCGTATCGCCCAGGAACGTCCCCCAACGCCGATCCCAGGTGAGGCCGGTCGGGTGCAGGATCAAGGGCTTACCGTCGCGGCGTAGCCAGACGACCCGGCCGGTCGGCTTGAAGTCGAGGTCATACTCGCGGATCACGCCGATGCGGGGCTTCGCGAAGACGACGTCGCCATACGCATAGATCTTGCCGTCGCGCACCGCGACGCCCTGCACGGCACCGAGGCCGAGGTCGGTGACGGCGCGGGGAGACTCGACGGACGCGTTGAGCGTCCACTCGCCGTCCGGCGGCGGCACCTGGGCCGTCGCCGGGCCGACGAGGCCCGACCAGGCCAGGCACCCGACGACGATCAGTCGGGCGACCAAGTTGAAACCCAGCACAAACCGAGGATCGCGATTCATTGGGCGTTCCCTCCCGTCCCGACCGATCGGGCCGCATCGGGCTCGACGTTTCGGGCAGATCACCTTCACCGTCCGATCGACCCAACACGACGATCATCGCGGCTGGTCGGCCGTCCGGTCCAATGAAGTTTCGATGAGGGATGATGCCGGACGTGCGGTCGAACTGCGACTTCCGGCCTTCTCCATCAATCGCCGACCGGAGAGCGGAGGTACAGCTCGCCGCGACGCTTTCCTCGGGTATCGTCGAGGGTCACCGTGAGATCGGCCTCGCGCACCGAGCTGGCCGCGGGCATCGTGATCCGGAATTGAACTGAGGCTTCACCGCCGCGTGTCGTCGTTGTCGGCGTTCGGTCTACGTCCCAGAATGGAGGGGCGATCAACTGGACGCGATCGACCGATGAATCGCGTGAGACGACGGTCATCGTGTTTGTGCCACGCCTCGCCACCGTCCGCGGCGGCGATTGGAGCGTCGCGGACGGCGTCCCCAGGGTATCCGGCAGCGAGTTCCCTCCACGGTCGTACAGGAGCAGGAGCGGATCCTCGGTGATACTCAGCGTGATGCCCTTGCCGTCCGCTTCCAACATCCTTCGGCTGCCGTCGATGCGGATGACCTGGACTTGCTCCACGCCCGCGAGGGGAATAAAGGCATCCTGCCGGCCCTTGCCCTTCCAGAGGACCTGCAAATGATGGCTCTCGCGGTCGACGAACAGGAAGCCCTGGACACCGCCGGGGTATCGCTTCTCGGCGACGAATTTCTTGATCGCGATGCTATTGACCGCGTTGTAATAGGCGATGGCGTCGAGCCGGGGGCAGTAGCGATTGAATCGGCAGTCGAAGACGTTGTGCGCATCGCCGGAGCTGCCGTACAGCTTGGCATCGCCGTCCGGGTAGAGCAGCCCGAACCACGAGGCATTCGCGCCGCCCGCGGCGAAGAACGTCGAGAACTTCTTGATCAACTCGACGGCGACCGCATGCCGAGGCAAGCCCTGGCTGTTGAGGCCCAGCTCCGTCGACCAGATCGGCCTGTCATTGCCATACTTCTTGATCAGGGCGCGATAGCTCTCGATGGCCGTGCGGACGTCCTCGGCGCCCTCGTAGACGTGGAAGTCGTAGGCGTCGCACCATCTCCCGTATCCGGCCCGGAAATACTCCTCGTTCGGCTCGACGGAGGTTGCCACGACGAAGATGCTCGGGTCGACCTTCTTGACCTCCGCGTAAATGACCCGATAAGCGGCGACGTTGGCGAGGACGCGGTCGCCGGTCCCGTGCGGCTCGTTGCCCAGGCTGATGATGAGCGGACGGGCCTTGTTGCCGTACTGTTCGATGAAATGTCGTGCGCCTTCGCGCAGCGCCCGCTCGTCGTATTCCTTCTTTCCTGCCTCGATGGTCGCCGAGGGTGTGCCGCTGAGCACGCCCATACCCAGCTCGCGGCAGAGCTCGATCCCGGGCGCATCGGGTTTGTAGGGCGGCTGCGATGACCATCCTCCCCAGATGCCGCACGTCCGCACGCCGAGGCGATCGGTCAATCGGATGTACTCCGGGAACCGGTTGTCCCAGTTGCGGCTGGTGAATGGGATCTCATCGGGCTTGAAGCGCCTGGTCGCGGCCTCCGGCAGGATGGCGAGCGAGGTGAAGTTGCGGAACGGTTCGCCGCCTTCGCGAGGGATCGCCGCATGCACCTCGTAATAGCGGCCGATCTCCAGCGGGACGCCGGACAGGTTGATCGACGCCTCGTAGAGAAAGCGTCCTTCCTTCTTCCCCACGCGTTTGAGCGTGGACGTCGCGGGCCGCATCTGCTCGGCGCCCCAGTAGTCTCGCAGCTCGCAGGAGATCGTGCGCTGATCGTCTCGCAGCGGCTTCGTGGTCTCGACCGTGATCTCAACCCGGCGCGGGTCGTCGGGGAGGAGCAAGTTCCCGAGTCGCGACGTCGAGAAGAGCAGGCGCGCGATGCGGTCGTCCTTGCGGGTCGCGGGAGCCAGAAAGACGGCCGAGAGGTCGTCCACCCAGAAGCTTCCGTAGGTCTTGTTGAGCCGGGCATGGAATCGAGCGGAGGTCGCATTCCTGGGCAGCTCGACCCGCTTGCGGACCGCCTGCCGATCGCGTTTGCCGAAGAGCTCGGCGATCGTGATCCGCTCGACGACTTTACCCGCGCGGTCGGAGCATTCCAGGTCCACCAGGCCGTTGTACGAGCCATCCGGCGAGTGGAGGTCCGACTTGCAGACCAGGCCGATCTCACACTGCCCCGGCGCGACGTCGAACGCCGGACTGGTCGCGGAACAGGCTTGCTCGATGCCGGCGAGCGACCGCTTGAGGAGCAGCGAACGAAGGCCATGAAACGCCGACGTCGAGCTGATGGAAGCGCCGCCCTCCGCGGCCCAGCGGCTCGGCAATGTCGGGCTCTCCTCGAAATCATCCTGAAATGCGGCCGGATGGGCGAAGACGGGCAGCAATGCCTCGGCGCGGATGTCGGCCAGGAAGACGACGGGCTGCTTCAGGGCCTCGTCGGCCTTGACGGACACCGAGATCGCCAGTTGCGACGCCGGCGCGTGCCACTTGCCGTCATTGGCGCCGCCCCAGTGCTCGCCGCCCGCGACTCGTTTAGGCTCGAGGACCAGCTCATGCCAGCGGCCGTCCGCGACGATCGGGACCCACGCCTGCTGGTGGGTCTGGCCGGTCCCGTCCACCATCTGGACTCCGATCGCCTTCGCATTCTCGGATTTCACGCGCATCCGGATCGCGGCGACATCCTTGGCGTCCAGGTCTTTCAAATCCTTGATCGCCGCGACATAGACGCCACCGCCTCCGAAGTCGCCGGCCAATCTCAGCGACGCGTGCCATGGCGTCGAGCGATCCGGGACCGCCGTCAGCGAGCCCTGTGCCCCGGCGAATTCCTCGCCCCGGCTGAACCGCCAGTCGTGCTCGCCCTCGGCGATATCGTCCAGGCGGATCAACGACTTGACCTCGGCGCCGGCGACCTCCGCGAGACGCGGCAGGACGGCGATCTCGCCGAGTTCGAGCGTGTGGATCCCCTTGTCGCCCGAGTGGCCGAGGAGGAGGTAAATCGCGGTAGCCGGCCCGTGCCAATTCCCGTCCTTGCGCCTCCCCAGGACTCGTACTTCGCGACCACGGTGACGGCATCCGACTGCCCGCGGCGCGCGAAGAACCGCTCGAGCGGGAAGTCGATGCGCTGCCAATCGGCTCGTGCCTCGATCTTGATATCAATCTGGTGAGTCTGGCCGCTGGCGTCGTTGAGGCGGATGGTGAACCGATCGACGTCCGGCGTGCGAACCCACATCGACAGCTCGCGAACGTCCACGTTGCCGATCGCCCGACCGGCCTGGACGTAATTGCCTCCCCTGCTGAAGTTGCCGACGAGCTTGAGGCTATCCTTCCCATCGCGTCCCGTCCGGGCCTCGACCGTCAGACCCCCGGTCGCCCCGGGGAACTCGGATCCGTTGTCGAAACTCCACGCGCCGGTCGGCGTCATCAGCGAGACCATCGGCTGGGCAACGGCGGCCGGCCCGAGGAGCAGGATGGCCAGAAAGGCCGACGCAACTGTCGCGCGCCGAGAACGAGACTGGATCACGACCGGGCCACGCCAACGGGACGAAAGCCGCTCGCTCATCAGGGAATTCTCCGGCGACCACTCGGTTGGATGGGCTCGTCACGTTGACGACCATTCTACCAAGCCACGCTTGTAGCCGGGGTCTGTGACGCCGGAATTTACCTGGCTTCGCCTTCCAGGCGCTTCGCCTTGTTGTCACGTCCCCCCTGCTTGATGACGAGGTGGTCGACCTTCCCCTTGCTGTCCTTCACGAACGTGATCGTGGCGTTGACGACCTTGAGGAAGAAGACGGAGTCGGACTCCGGAAAGGCCTCGAACTTGGGCTGGTCGGTGACCGCGATCATGAGGCGGTCCCCCTCGCGGGTGATCGTCGCGATGACCTTGGGTTCGAGCTCGTAGCGGCCCGCGTACGAGTCGTAAATCTTCGGGTCCACCTTGGCCACCTTGCGAGTCTTCGGCATCTCGTACGGCTCGCCGAGAGCGATCGCCGCCAGCTCGCGAGCCACTCGCCCCGGGTTCATCGGCAGGACGTTGCAGAGGACGACCACGCAGAGCTTCTGGTCGGGATAGCGGAGGATCTCGGTGACGAATCCGTTGATCCCGCCGCCGTGCTCGATCTCCTTGCGGCCCTTGACGGTCGTCACCATCCAGCCGTATGCGTAATGATTCTTGGCGGGAGTGTACATCTTCGCGTACGACTCCTTGGAGATCAGCTTGCCCTCGACGAGGGCGCGGTCCCAGCGGGCCAGATCCTCGACGGTCGAGTACAGCGACCCGGCGGCGTAGGGCTGCGACATGTCGAGGTACTGGGCATTGACCAGCCCGTTCCCGACCTGCGTATAGCCCGAGGCGCGGTCCGGCAGGAGGGTAGTCGGGTGGTCGTAGCCGGTGTCCTTCATCCCGAGGGGGTCGAAGATGGCTTCCTTCAGGAACTTCTCGTAGCTCTTGCCCGCGAGCTTCTCGATGACGGCCCCCAGCAGGAAGTAGCCCGAGTTGCTGTAGTGGAACTTCTCGCCAGGGTTGAAATCCAGCGGCTTGTCGCGAAACCGCCCGATCATGCTCTTGACGGTCTCGGGCATCATCATCTTCTTCATGTAATCGCTGGCATCCGTATAACTGGGGACGCCTCCGGTGTGGGTCAGGAGGTGGTGGATCGTCACGCCCTCCCAGGCCTTCGGCGCGTCATCAATATACTTCCCGACCGGATCCTCGAGCTTGAGCTTGCCACCCTCCTGGAGGATGAGGATCGCCATCGCGGTGAACTGCTTGGTGATCGATCCGAGGCGGAACTTAGTCTTCGTCGTGTTGGGGACCTGATGCTCGGCGTTCGCGAAGCCGTAACCCTCGGCGAACACGGTCTCGCCGTCCTTCGAGACGAGGACCGAGCCGCTGAAGTGGTCCACCTTGACGCAGGCATTCATGTACGCCTCGAATTTGGGCGTCGCATCCTCGGCCCTGGCCGGGAGGGCGAGTCCGGAGGCGGAGATCAGGGCGAACGCGAGCGGGCGGAGAAAATGGGCGCGCGGCTTCACGTCAGGGCTCCTGGGGGATCCATTCTTTCGAAACAGGACGGTTCGGCGTACATCGAGGATACCGTTATCCTGATCTTCGGGCCCAGGGCCGAAATGTTGAGACGATGAGGACCGTGCAAGTGATCTCCCCGGACGGCTCGCTTTGACTCGAATCGCCGCCAAATCCTCAGGATCTCGTCCGGAGCCTGGCGTACCACCAGTCGATCTCGAACAGCAGGCCGACCAGGAACAGCGGCCCGGCGATCACGGCATAGGCCGACCAGTGGAGCCGTCCCCACGTGGAGATCAGATAGTACGCCGCGAATCCCAGGAAGATAAACCCCCCAGCCCATCCCCATCGCCAGGAGATGGCGACGGCCCCAAGGACGACCGCCGCCGGGATCAGATGGATCGCCAGCGCCAGGAGGGCCCGCCAGAACGTATGGCCCTCGCCGAACACGTCGAGGGCGAACAGGCTCAAGAAGCCGGCGAACAGAATCCCCAGGATACGGGGCGTCCAGTGCAGGAGTTGCTCGATGACCAGTGGCATGGCAGATACCTCCGTCGGTTGAGAGGGAGTTCGACCATCTTCGTCGAAGTCCGCTCGTCTTTCGAATGTCCGGACCCCTTCTGAATCCGGTTCTGTCGCGGTCTATTAAGCTTATGCGGAAAGCAGGGGTTGGCGTGCCACCACGATTCGAAAGATGGGCGAGATCGATCCTCTTTCCCGCTGTGCTTCACGCAGAACCGTGGCGGATGGGAAAATCTTGTATGAAACGGGCCTCGACCGGGTAGTAGACAGGGGGAGGCCGTTGATTTCGGTCGGCCGGGTACCGAACGGAGGAGCCAATATGATGAATGTGGCGAGCCAGGAACTCCAGACGCTCTTCAGCGCGGGGACGCTCGGAGGACTCTCGGATGGGAGGCTCCTGGAGCGGTTCGCCGCCCATCGAGAAGGGGCGGCGTTCGAGGCGCTGCTCCATCGCCATGGCCCGATGGTCTGGGGTGTCTGCCGCCGGGTCTTGCAGCATCACCACGATGCCGAGGATGCGTTCCAGGCCACGTTCCTCGTGCTGGCCCGGAAAGGCCATTCGATCGCCGGTCGGGAGTTGGTCGCCAACTGGCTCTACGGCGTGGCGTGGCAGACGGCCATGAAAGCGAGATCCACGAGGGCCAGGAAGCGATCGCGGGAAAGCCAGGTGCCGAGAATGCCGGAGCCCATGTCGGTCGGAGAAGACCAGAGCGACGAGCGGTTATCCCAGCTTGACCGAGAGATCTGCCGTCTGCCCGACAAGTACCGTATCCCCGTCGTCCTTTGCGAATTGGAGGGGAAGACGCATCGGGAGGCGGCCGAGCAACTCGGGTGGCCCGTCGGGACGGTCTCGGGTCGGCTGTCGAGGGCGAAGGCCATCCTGTCGAGGCGGCTGACCCATCATGGCCTCACGCTCTCGGTCGCGTCGATGGCGGTCCTCCCGGCCCCGGACGCCGCGTCGGCCGGTATGCCGAAGCTTCTGGTGCCATCCACGGTCGAGGCCGCGTGCCGGTTCGCGACGAGTCACGCGATGGGAACGGGGGCCGTCTCCTCCAAAGTTGCTTCACTCACACGAAAGATCCTGAGAACCATGGTGCTCCGCAAACTCAAGAACATCTCGTTGGTCCTGATGGCGATGGCACTCGCGGGTGCCGGAGCCTGGCAAATCCGGGGCGGGCATGATCAGGCACTGCCCGAGGACAACATCCAAGTCACAGTCCAGGAAGTGATCAGCGATGCGAACACCATCGTCACCCGGATCGATATGGACACCTTGCCGGGGGCCTGGGTGGAGGTGGTCTCGGACAAGGCCGGCGAAGGAGGCGGCGGTGTGCTCGCTCCGGGTCAGAAGCTCGACGGCCTGTCGCATACTCAGCTCGTCATTTTCGCCGATCACGTCGAGTGGAAGCCGGGTTCGGTGAATGTGCTGAAATTCATGATGAGCCTCAAAGGTTCGGGAAACACGAGCTTCTCGAACGTCGGGCCGATGCCCGTTGCCAGGCGGCTGGCCGAGGCGGTGACCGTAGACATCAAGCCCGGCGATTACCAATACGGGGTGCCGGCGAAACTGGCGACGTTCGGCGACGTGACCTATCGTCTCGTCGTGAAGCGGCCGGGTGAACGAACATCCCCATGAGCCAATCCCGACAGCCCCGGCCAGCGGGGTAGGTCCCGAGTTCCGCGACTTCGCGACAGGCCCCGAGCCTCTCGCGTATCATCGTGTAAGATAGAGTCGCGAGTCATGGCCCAGACCCGGGCCGCTGCCGCGATGCTGGTCGTGGGATTTCGCCCGGTTGTCTTCGGGACCTGAGCATGGAGACCATCGTTCGCTGGACCGACCCCCCCGCCCCGTGCGGCTACCAGCCCGACCACATCTGTCGGCGCGAGAACCTGTTCGTCGCGAAGTTAGACGCCGACGAGTATATGGAGTACTTGCTCGCCGGCTGGCGGCGGTTCGGTCACACGCTCTTCCGACAGAGGTGCTCGGGCCGGGACGCCTGCCGATCGCTTCGAGTCGACGTCGCCCGATTCCGCCCGGACCGCACTCAGCGACGCACCCGAAAGGCGAATGAGGGCATCGTCCGTCTCCGCATCGGTGCTCCTTCGGTCACGACCGAAAAGGTTGCCCTGTTCGACCGGTTCCACGCCGATCGATCCGAGTCCCGGGGCTGGTCGTCCTACGAGCGTGGCGATACCGAGGATTACGCCAGGATCTTCGTGTCGAACCCGTTCCCGACCCAGGAGTGGTGCTACTTCCTCGACGACATGCTCGTCGGGGTCGGCTACGTGGATGAGCTATCGGGCGGGCTGTCGGCGATCTATCTCGCCCGCGACCCGGGGTATCGCGACCGCTCGCTCGGGACGTGGAACGTGCTCTGCCTCCTCGATCGTGCCTCGGAACTCGGCCTGCCCTACGTCTATCTCGGCTATCATGTCAACGGCTGCCCTTCGCTGCGGTACAAAGGGCGATTCCGACCGCATCAGAGCCTCGATCTCGACGGAATCTGGCGCGACGGCATTGAGTGAGGACGGTGACGCTGGTGAACGGGTGAGGCAAACCCCGTAACGGCGCGAAGGATGCAATCCATGGCATTGGAAGTGACCGCGATCGTCCTCTCGCTCGGGCTGTTGATGGTCTTCGCCTATCGCGGATTTCCGGTCATCGTCTTCGCGCCGCTCCTCGCGCTCCTGGCGGTTGCGCTCTCCGGATTGCCGGTGCTGCCGAGCTTCACCGAATCGTTCATGGGGCACGCGTCCGGTTATATCAAGTCCTTTTTCCCCCTCTTCCTGCTGGGCGCGATCTTCGGCAAATTGATGGAGACCAGCGGCGCGGCCGGCTCGATCGCGGAGGCGATCGTGCGGGCTCTGGGCGATCGTCGCGCGATCATGGCGGTCGTGATCTCGTGCGGCATCCTGACGTATGGCGGGGTCTCGCTCTTCGTGGTCGCATTCGCCGTCTATCCGTTCGCGGCGGTGATCTTCCGCGAGGCCGCGATCCCCAAGCGGCTGATCCCGGGAGCGATCGCCCTGGGTGCCTTCACCTTCACGATGGACGCCCTCCCCGGCTCGCCGCAGATCCAGAACCTGATCCCCACCCGCTACTTCGGGACCGATGCCTATGCCGCACCCTTCGTCGGCCTCGTCGGGGGCGCGGGGATCTTGATCGGCGGCCTGCTCTGGCTCGAGTACCGCCGGTTACGCGCGAGCTCGGCCGGCGAGGGCTATGGCGACCACCCGGAATCCGACGGTGCCGCGGTTCGTCGTCAGGGTCGTCCGCACGTCGCCCTCGCGCTCCTGCCGCTGCTCCTGGTCCTGACGACCAACCTGGTGTTGAGCCGGACCTCCTGGTCGGTGGCCGGTTGGTACTCCGAGGAGGCGCTGAAGCGATCGTTCCCCTCGTTGGATGTGAGGGCTGTCGTCTCGACGTGGTCCTTGATCGTGGCATTGACCCTGGGGATCCTGGCCACGCTGGCGATCCACTCGCGACGGGCGATGGCCACGCTTTCGGGGTCGCTCTCGGCCGCGACCATGGGGGCCGTGCTGGCGATCTTCAACACCGCGTCGGAGGTCGGGTTCGGGAACGTCATCAAGACGATGCCCGGCTTCCGGTCGATCCAGGGCTGGGTCTTCGACGCGAGCCGGTATCCCCTGGTCTCGGAGGCGGTGGCCGTCAACGTCCTGGCCGGGATCACCGGGTCGGCATCGGGCGGCCTCTCGATCGCCCTGGACGTGATGAGCCAGCATTTCCTGACGCTGGCCCGCGAGCAAGGGATCAGCCCCGAGTTCCTTCACCGGATCGCGTCGATGGCATCGGGCGGGATGGACACCCTGCCGCACAACGGGGCCGTCATCACCCTGCTGGCGATCACCGGCATGACCCATCGCGAGTCGTATCTCGACATCTTCGCCATCACGATCCTCAAGACGGCGATCGTGTTCGCCCTCGCCTTCGCGATCTCGATGGCCCATTGATCCGGCCCGAATCCCGCGAGCGGGCCGGGTGTTCTGCGGGGTTATTCATCCCGGCTCCCATACTGTTGCGGCGATTTGCCGTGTTTCTCCAGGATGCGAGGGGCCTTGATCTTGACGTCGGGCGGCTCGACCCGCTCCAGCCTGACGGCGAATCGCCAGTCATCGCCGAAGTCGTAGTGCAGCTCCATCGTTTGCCCCGGCTCCAGCGGGAGGGTCCCGATCAGCACCTCGTCGGTATAGGGACCTTCGTCAATGTAGGGGTGACTTATCGAGACTGTGCCCCCCAGTCGATTGCGGTAAATGAACTCGTACAAATGCTCGCTATCAAATTCCACCGAGATGAGTATACAGTGGACCAGGTCATCGACGGTGGCGTCCGCCGGCATGGCGATCAGCCGCCACATTTTTCCGAGCGACACCCGGAAAACGAACGTGCCTTCTCGCGGCTCCGATTCCGGTAGTTCCAGGTTCCGACGCCACTCGGGAAAGTACGGCTGAAACAGTGGCTGCCAGGCGCCGAATCGCGGAATTTCTAGCGCCTGTTCCTCGTGTCCTTCATCCTCGCCTTCCTTGTGGATGACGGTCTCCAGCGTCTTGTACAACTGGGGGGCGAGCAAGGTCAGCAGGGCATCGCCGAAAGGGGCATGCTGGATGCTGGCCGGGCTCCATGGCGAGACCGGCCGTCGCGGCAGCTCGACCCCCATGAGCCCGAACAGATCCATCAAGGCCAGCATGTAGAGATCGCGGTAGAGCCCGGGGATGTAAACTTGCTGAGGATTCTCGAGGTCGAAACGTTTGCCTTCCTTCGGCAGGGATTGCCAGGCTTGCAAGCAGCCCGGCAGCAGGTCACGCTGGAATGGTCCCCGCTCCCCAACCATCTCCGCGCGGCCGAACCGAAGCCAGGCCTCGAGCAGGTTGAAGTATTGCTCCGTGGGGTTGAGTTGATCCCACTGGAGCCGCATCTCCGGATCGATGACCAGGCGGGTGTTGGCACCAGCCCCCTCGACGCGGCTGAGTCCGGAGCATCGGAGCAGCAGGTTCAGACCCATCAGGTAGGGATGCGACTTGAGCTGCGGTCTCTTCAATTCCAGGCGAAGCGGCCGGGCCAGGCGACCGTCCAGCTCCTCGATGAACTTCATCGGAAGCAACGTGTGCTTGCCGCTCGCCTCGACGCCCTGGAGGCCCACGAAATCCAGGAGCATCCGGAAGTCGTGCAGCACCGAGCCGGGTTCCTCGTCCGTGATCGACTGGTCCCGGAGGCACTTTTCCTGGGCCTTGGTGAGATCTTGCCGTAACATCGTCATCCCCTCTCGGGTCCGGGAGGGCGTCGAGAAACCGCGGTTTTTCGGGGGAATTCCGCTCCATTCGGCGCAACCCGGCGACCGGCCAAGCGATGCGTCCTGTTGTAAGGCCCACTTTACTGGTCGCAGACCTGCCTGACGAGCCCGGTCCCACGGACTGTGAAACCGGCCAGCTTGTCCCTTCGTGATGGCCGGCGGAGCTCCGGTGCACTGACGGCTGGATTTTTCATCCGGATTCGAGCAGGATCCAGGGTGGAGCTCGATCGCTGGCGCTGTGGCGACGGATCACGGGACGGTCTCGATTCATGTAGCCGGGCAAGATGGCGAAGGAGAAGAGGAGCAGCAGAAATGGCCAAGGACCACGGGGCGAGGCAGCAGAAGCGGGTCGCCAAGCAGAAGGCCAAACGCCAGGCGAAGCGGGCCATCCTGCTTCGTCGCGACTCGAAAGACCCGACCATCCGACTCCAGGGGGCCGAGAAATGGCCGGTCGTCCAGACGCTGGTGGCGTCGGAGATCTGGGACGAAGGGATCGGTTACCTGGTCATCATGCGTCAAGGTCCCGACGAGCAGCTCATCTTTGCGGCTTTCCTGGTGGATGTGTACTGCCTCGGGGTGAAAAATGCCCTGTGGCGCACCGGCACTCGGAAGGAATTCGATGACATGGTCAAACACCTCTCGCAATCGCAGCGGATGCGCACGATCACGCCCGCGTGCCTGGCGAAGATCGTCAAGGGAGGCGTCGAGTATGCCCGGTCCATGGGCTTCTCGCCCCATCCCGACTATCGTCATGCCGCGATGCTGCTCGAAGGGATCGATTCCTCGACCTGCACCGAAGAATTCACGTTCGGCCGCGACGGCAAACCGTTCTACATCCAGGGGCCCAATGAAACGAGCGCGCAGGCGGCAGCCATCATGCAACGCGTGCAGAGTCTGGGGGGACACTACTTCATCGCATTGCCAGGCGATGGCACAGGGGAGTTTCCCGGCATGATCGGTGACCTGGACGAGCTCGAAGCACTGGAAGAGGATGACTCCGAATAGATGAGTTCCGTCGGATTCGGTTCGTGGAGCCGGGAAAAGGCCAGGTTGCTCGTGGGCTCGTCCCTGCGGTTTCGACGCCGAACGAGAGACCGACCGACGGCTGTTGGAATCTCATTGATCAATCCAAGATCGAAGGATAAGGCTGCACTTACGCTTCAAATTCGAGCGGACCTTGCAGGCCGGCGCCTACCTGCTCCGTCTCGACCACAGGAAGTTGAGCTACCTCCGTCTGCTCAAACTCCTCTATCTTGCGGATCGCGAGTGGCTGGCCCATAACGGAGAGTCGATCACCGGAGACCAGGTTTTTGCCATTAAGCATGGCCCCGTGGCCGCCATCGCCTCGGGCTTCAGGGCGCAGAACTTCCGCACCTGCCGCGGCGTCATCCGCCCGTTGACCTGCACGCCGCAGGGGCCGAAGGGCTTGGTTTGAGGGTCTCGCGCCTTGAGCACCTGAACGCGCAGGTCGGCCGAGCTCGGGCCGGGGGC
The DNA here is from genome assembly GCA_963743925.1 of uncultured Planctomycetota bacterium. Classification (GTDB taxonomy): domain Bacteria; phylum Planctomycetota; class Planctomycetia; order Isosphaerales; family Isosphaeraceae; genus CAVZRC01. The sequence continues at coordinate 312,471 of CAVURY010000003.1, forward strand.
ATCTCGGCGAGTTGCGTGAACGGGACGGCGGGGACCTCGACCTGCAGGTCGATCCGGTGCAACAGCGGGCCGGAGATCTTGTTAAGGTACTTCTCGACTTGCGGCGGCGTGCAAGCATGTTTAAAGAATGGGAACCGGAGGTGGCAGAGGGCGAAGCTCGTGACCGGATTCTGGCAGTTAGCGACTTGAGCCGAGAGGCGGTATGACCGAATATTTGGATCGTCACCAGCAGCAGGGGAATGCTGCCAGCAGGCCGAAAGGTGGGCGATATCGCGGCCAATAGCCCTGAAAACGCGGAGGATGCCCTGATCCGGGCAGGAACGATACCTGCCCGGTACAGGGGGCACTTCCGGTTCGAGCCGAAGTCAGCCAGCTATCCGGCTCGGTCCTCAGTGGAACACACCCGTGATTATGGTGTTTCGGACATTATTCCGCGCGCCCTCGGCGGTCGCGGAGTCGTCGGAACCCGCGATCACTGTCACTGATAGGCCACCGGTCTGCGGGACGCAGATAACCGTGATGGTGACTTGGTTGTTTCCCCCGACCGTGGAGAATCCCAATTGGCCGGAGGGGATGAGTGTTTGGAACCCGTGCTCCGTAAAAGCTTGCTCGGCCCGGGACAGGCCGTTGGCCAGATCAACCGCCAAATGGAAAGTTCCGAAGTGGAAAATCATATATCATTCCTCCCTTTTAGAGGCTGTCTTGCCCGAAGGCACGCGGATGCTGCGACGCCTACGCAACTCATCGTATCGACCCTATCATTCCTCGGCCTTCGATCCGCACGTCAAACCATCATCCCCCAATCCCACCGCCACCGCAAGAGATTACTGATCTGACCTGCGCGAAATTGGCGCACTTGTGTGCAAGAAATAATATATATAACTCGTACGCCGCCTTGGACTTGCGGGATCGTGATATGGCCGAACGGACGGGCGTCGATCGCGTCACGATTAGCAAGCTCGAGACGGGCAAGATAGCCAACCCGACGATCGGGAGCCTCAAGACATATTCCAAGCCTCTCGGACGGAGGTTGTCCTGGACGCTCGAAGTGATCGCACACGGCGAAATGGCGAGCCCATGACGGGAATTCGAAAATGCGCGCCGTCCCTCATTTGTCCCCCCAGGTATTGCCCGCTCGCTCTCGCACCTTCCTGGCTGCCGATTCATCCATGATGCTCTCAGGATTTTTTCCGCGGCTTTAATGACTTCCTGGCCTTGGAATGGAGCAAGGCAAGCAATGGCCCGGCCTTGACGAAGTTCTGAAGCTCGACCTGCTCCCCGGAATCCAGGTCCCTTCCTGATTCCTCTCGGCCAGCTCGCTCATCCGGGCTTGGTCCTCTTCATCGAACCCGAGAGTCAGGAGGTACCGGGCCAGGTCGCGCGAAAGATCGCCTGCATCGGCCTTGATGAGGCGTGCGAAGATCGCGATCTCGCCGGTCCTGTCGTCCGCGATCGCCCCGCTTGTTGCCATCGAGGTCTCTCCCCGTGTCACCGTTCCCGTCGATGTCCGTCCCTCACCGCCATTCTACGCCCAGACGCTGCGATCGAGCGACCGGTATCCGACGGCCTCGGCGATGTGCTGCGGCTTGATGTCCTCCTGGCCTTCCAGGTCGGCGATCGTCCGCGCCACCCGCAAGACCTTGTCGTGGGCGCGGGCCGAGAGGCCCAGGTCCTCCATCGCCGCCTTGAGGATCGCCATCGCCTCGGGCCTCAGGGCGCAGTACTTCCGCACCTGCCGCGGCGTCATCCGGCCGTTGACCTGCACGCCGCGCGGGCCGAACCGCTTGGCCTGACGCGCCCGAGCCTCGAGCACCTGCGCGCGGAGGTCGGCCGAGGTCGGGCCGGGGGGCATCTCGGCGAGTTGCGTGAACGGGACGGACGGGACCTCGACGTGCAGGTCGATCCGGTCCAATGGCGGGCCGGAGATCTTGCTCAGGTACTTCTCGACCTGCGGCGGCGTGCAACTGCAGGCGCGCCTCGGGTCGGAGCGGTATCCGCACGGGCACCTCGGTATTTCATCGGTTCGAGGCAGCCTTGTTTCGGGGCATGGTTTCGCCGAAAGGGGGTCGCTCATGATCGTCACCCAACTATCTTGAAGCCCCACATCCTCGTGGTTCAGTTCGCCTGCTACGGCTCCAGAACCAGGGTGACCTTTGACACTCACAAGATGCGTTCCTCGAGGGGGCTTTTCGCATCTATGCGAACCCTTTGTCATTGAGCCACTTCTCAATCACAGCCGGAAGTGTAGTTCCTGGGTTTCTCGTGTCGAAGGGCTTGTAGAGCTTCCCGTTCAGATCGGCGTGAAGCGTCTTGAGGGTCTTGTCCTTCAACAAGAGGACAGGCTTGTTGAGGGCCGTCATGTAGCCGACTTCTAAGCCGACGTTCGGATTAAACTCCTCCTGTTCGATCCGCTCGAAGATGGCGATGCCAAAGCCGCAGCCATGCATGTATGTCTTGATATTGGGAAACGTGTCGTCATGGTATTCCTTGTGATCCGCTCGCATCGCCCTGATCCCGTGCTTCTCGGTCGTCTCCTGGATCACACGGACGATTTCGCTGTGAGCGTCGGTTTCGGTGAACCGCATCATAATAAACGCAGCCTTGCGTGGGTCGGGTTGCTCGTCCCGGAAGTCTTTTAGGCTTTGTTGAAGCTCAGGAGGTTCCGGCACAGAAATAGGCAAAGGTGAGACGGTTTGACTTACTAACTTGGCCTTTCGAGGACGTGGCTTCGATGTCCCCGACTCAGGAATTCACTCTAATGTGTGCATCTCATAATACTGCCGAAATGGTCTTGTACCGTCGTTCCAAATGCATGCAACTCCATTTGATGACATGGTTTCCACAACCATAACGGTAGTGCTGCCTTTAAGCCGGACCTTGTCGCCGAGTCGGATGTCCATGAGGCATTCTCCAAGAGTATTCTTGATGGTCGGCGCGGTTAACGTGACGAGGGCGAACGACCCACTGCACGGTTTTCCGTCGTCGAGCCACACGCAATTAACGTCATCCATATCATCTGGCCTGAAATATTCAACGATCATTCTTGGTCCTCCGCTCCTCAGAGCGACAGAATCCCCTAGATGTAGGGGCGTCCTCGGCGGAATGACGGTTTCAGGCCCATGTGTCGAGCTTTCAGCTAGACCGTGTTCAAGAACTTCTGGCGCAAACCATTGGCGTATATATTTATTACAAATAAACCACACACAATGAACGCTTTGCACAAGTCTATCGTCTATATAAGCCACTGGCATGGTTGGGCTGCCGACTTTTAGCTGAACCAGGTCGCCGATCTCGAATTCCATGCGAACCCTCCCCAGATGCCTCTACTCCCAGCGACCCCAAGGAGGACACAACTGCATGCGAGGCTGCCGGGAGGCATGCGTGGAGTTCCGGAGGTCGGCATTGGCCCATAATCCCCAACCGATAGGATGGGTGTCCTTGGAGGCGCGACTAACACCTCCAGGGACGGACTTCACGTATCCCAAGTTATGGAGCAAGAATTACGCAATGCATCCCCATTCTACCACCATCGCCCCCAACCTGGAGATCGTGAGAGGCCAGGGGGACAAGAGGCCAGGGAGACATTCCGAATTCTCGGCTCGGCTTGGGATGTTTGAGGAGAACGTTGAGGATGTGATGACAATTCCCCGACAGCTAACTTGATTGCGGCTTCCGGGATTGTCCCAATCCCTGGAGAATCGCTCCGTTTGCCGGTCGAGATCTAGCCACCCTCCTCGTAGCGGAACGACACGCCCTTGTGCGCCAGGCTGATCTCGCCCGGATGAGAAATCGTCCCGCCAACGATATAGCCGGCTTATCCGAGCATCAGACCTTGCTCGGCCCCGGGCGTTGTCCTATAATTCAACAGACGCGAACCGATCGTTCAGGGCATGAGATCTTGCGATGGACTTCGATTTCATCGAGTGGGATAGCGAGGACGATCCGCGAGGGAATACCCAACACGTCGCGGACAACGGCCTGAGCACCGATGAAGTCGAGGACGTCATCTATGATCCTCAGAGCCGTCCGATTCAGAGCCGGAGCTCGAAGCGTCCGGCATTGATCGGCCAAACGTCAACGGGCAAGACGATCATCGTGATATATGAGCGTCACAACGATGGGGGGATTCTCGTCGTTCGTCCTGTCTCTGCCTACGAGATCGAGGGATGACTTATGGGTCGCCAAACTCCTACGAATTCGGAAGGGCGCCGTCGCCGCCGTCTCGGTGACGCCGAGCTGACCCCAGAGCAGCGATCTGCGAACGAGGCGCGTTGCGCCGAGCGTCAGACTCCTCAGTACCAGGACGACCTGGCCCGAGACATCGAAGCCTATCGACAAGAATACCCGCCCGTCGGGGATCCGGAATTGATCGAGGCCTTAGCCGGCCTGCGTCGCGAGCGCGAGCGACAGGGATTGAGCCTCACGGATATGGCCGAACGAACAGGCATCGATCGCGCCACGATCAGCAAGCTCGAGACGGGCAAGATTGCCAACCCGACGATCGGGACTCTTAACACCTATGCCAAGGCTCTCGGACGGAGGCTGTCATGGACGCTCGAAGCGATCGCACACGGCGACAGGACGAGCCCATGACGGGGTTACGAAACGGGGACATTGCTAATTCATTCGGCAGTCTGGATAATCTGCGGTATTCAATATCTTCTTGACTCCGGAACTCGTGGGCCTTATGCCACGGACCGCACGCGCATCCCTTGGGGGGTTGACCTACCACGTCTTGAACCGCGGAAACGCCCGAGCCCAAGTCTTTCACAAGCCGGAGGACTATCAGGCCTTCCTGGACATGATGGTTCAGGCCACGATCCGCATCCCGATGCGGATCCTCGCCTATTGCTTGATGCCCAATCATTTTCACCTGGCTCTCTGGCCGCACCTCGACCATGACCTCAGCCGCTGGATGCACTGGCTGTTGACCACCCATGTTCGCCGGTACTTGCGGCACTACCGCTCCAGCGGCCATGTCTGGCAAGGGAGGTTCAAGGCTTTCCCGATCCAGGAGGATGAGCACCTACTGGTCGTCCTGCGGTATGTCGAACGCAATCCCCTGCGCCGGCCTGGTTCAGCGGGCCGAGGACTGGGAGTGGTCGAGCCTGAGGTGGTTAGCAACTCCCGAGCGATCGCCCGTCCGTCTGGAACCGGGGACGATCCCGCGCGGGTCCGCCTGGCTGGAAGGGGTCAATGCGTCGATGTTTGAGACCGAAGTGGAGCGGTTGCGGGAATGTGTCCGCCGTGACCGACCTTTCGGAGAGGATGCCTGGACCAGGACGACAGCCCAGCGTCTGGGACTCGAATCAAGCCTCCGCCCGCCGGGCCGTCCGCGCTCTGAGAGCGGGGCACGGGCGGCTACGCGATCGCCGGATCAATCTCCGTGAGAGACGACGTCGCGACACCTCCAATCTGATAGAATAGCCCATGATTGCAAAGGATTTGATCGGGAAGCGAGGCGAGTCGATCGCCTGCGAGCGATTGATGGATTTCTGCAGCAACCCTTTGCCCTACTTCGATCCTCACCCACTCGGTGAGAAGTGCCCGACCTTCGATTACCTGGTCGAGTTGATCGGAGCGGGGAAGAGCACGCCCTACTTCCTGGCGCAGATCAAGGCGACCCAACAGGGTCATACGAAGGGGATGATCAATCTCAAGGTCAAAGTGAAGGCCAGCGACGTCCAGGTGATGGTGCGCTGTCCGATCCCGACCTACCTGATCGGGATCGACGAACCCTCGGCGCGGGCCTACATCGTGTCCATCCACGGCAAGCTGGCGAAGTCGATCTCCTCGATGCCGACTGCATACCCACTCGACTCTCAGAACCCGAAGAAGCTCTGGGATGAAGTGAAGACTTATTGGCGGGCGCTCGGCGCGATGGCAACAGACAAGAGCTCCGCGTTCAATTTCTGATATGAAGGGAGCGTCGATGGCTGAGAAGAATTCCAGGCAGGAGCGATTAGTCGCGGCGCGGGCTCGCGCCCTGGCGATCGTCTACCTGACCCGTCGCCCGGACGTCGATGTTCATGAGGAGACCAAGGAGGTCGGGCTCGACCTGATCGCCTTCATCAAGCCCGGTGGGAAAAGCGGAATCCGTCAGTTTGGAGTGCAGATCAAGGGTGGCTGGGAGGGCGTCACCGCTGCGCAGGCCAAGCAGACCCTTCGCCCGAGCATGCAGCGCATTCAACGGTCTGGTCCCTTCCCGTTTCCCGTTCTCTTCTTCTACTTCACCATGGAAGATAATCAGGGATGGTACACCTGGGTGTCTGAACCCGCCATCTCGCCGGATGGAGGGGTCGAATTGCGCGTCCAGAAGGAGGCGTTCTGCCAGCCGCTGGATGATCATGCTGTGGACGAAATCATGGCTCGCGTCAACGGATGGTATGATGCTTACTACGCTCAGGTCGGCAGCCTGGCTGCCTCGAACGCGTGAGCCACGGGAGCGGAGCCGAAGGACCCGCTGCACGCGAAGATCCCTACGCTCCATCGATCACGCCCAGACGCTGCGGTCGAGCGACCGGTACCCGACGGCCTCGGCGATGTGCTGCGGCTTGATGTCCTCCTGGCCTTCCAGGTCGGCGATCGTCCGCGCCACCCGCAAGACCTTGTCGTGGGCGCGGGCCGAGAGGCCCAGGTCCTCCATCGCCGCCTTGAGGATCGCCATCGCCTCGGGCCTCAGGGCGCAGTACTTCCGCACCTGCCGCGGCGTCATCCGGCCGTTGACCTGCACGCCGCGGGGGCCGAATCGCTTGGCTTGACGCGCCCGAGCCTCGAGCACCTGCGCGCGGAGGTCGGCCGAGGTCGGGCCGGGGGGCATCTCGGCGAGTTGAGTGAACGGGACGGAGGGGACCTCGACGTGCAGGTCGATCCGGTCCAACAGCGGTCCGGAGATCTTGCTCAGGTACTTCTCGACCTGCGGCGGCGTGCAACTGCAGGCGCGCCTCGGGTCGGAGCGGTATCCGCACGGGCAGGGGTTCATGGCGGCGACCAGGATGAACTCGGCCGGGAAGGTGGTGCTCCGCAGGGCGCGGCTGATCGTCACGCAGCCCTCCTCGAGTGGCTGGCGCAGGACTTCCAGGGTCTTGCGGTTGAACTCGGGCATCTCGTCGAGGAACAACACGCCCTTGTGCGCCAGGCTGATCTCGCCCGGCTGGGGGGTGGACCCGCCGCCGACGAGGCCGGCGTCGCTCACTGAATGGTGCGGCGAGCGGAAGGGGCGGATGGCCATGAGCGGCTGGCCGGCCTTCAAGAGTCCCATGGCGCTGTAGATCCGCGTGGTCTCCAGGCTCTCGGCCGGCGTGAGCGGGGGCAGGATCGTGGGCAGCCGCTTGGCCAGGAGCGTCTTGCCGGTGCCCGGCGGGCCGATCATCAAGATGTTGTGGCTCCCCGCGGCGGCGATCAGGATGGCCCGCTTGGCGTAGTCCTGGCCCTTGACGTCAACGAAGTCCTCTTCCATGTGCGAGAGTTGCTGGAAGACCTGGTTCAAGTCGACCGTCTTGGGCTCGATGTCGAGCTGGCCGGAGAGGAATCCGACGGCCTGGGTGAGGCTGGCGATGGGGAAGACGTTGAGCCCCTCGACGACGGCGGCCTCGGGCGCGTTGGCGGCGGGGACGAGCAGGCCGTCGCGGCCCTCGGCGACGGCCTGGAGCGCCATGGCGAGGACGCCCTTGAGCGGTCGGGTCTCGCCGGTGAGTGCGAGCTCGCCGACGATGGCGAAGGAGCCGGGCCGGTCGAAGGCGACCTGTCCGCTGCCCAGAAGCAGTCCCAGGGCGATGGGCAGGTCGAATCCGCCCGCGTCTTTCTTGAGGTCGGCCGGCGCAAGGTTGATGATGACCCGGTCGATCGGGCGGCGATATCCCGAGTTGACGATCGCGCGCTCGACCCGGTGCGTGCTCTCGCGCACGGCGGCCTCCGCCAGTCCGACCAGCACGGTCTTGGGCTGCGAGGAGAACGAGACGTCAACCTCGACTTCCACCGGTGTCGCATCAATTCCGACGAGCGTGTACGAGGCGAGCTTGGCGAGCATGAGGGATCAGAGTCCACGCCGGGAACCACGTCGATCGCGGGCGATGAACGGATCGGGCCGCTCGGGACGCATCGAGCGGATAACAAAAGTTTAGCACGTCCCGGCGGTTTAGGCACCTCCCGGCCGGCCAGGATTGTCCGGCGACGGATCAAACGCTCGATTCGAGGCGGGGATCGAGTTCGTCTATTGAAGCGGAGCAAGATCCTCGGTCCGGCAATCTGCCGGCGGTCCGGGAACGGGCGAGGATGGGAGACCCTCGCCCGACTTCGGGATCCGTCGCTCTGCGGACGGGGTTCGTGAAGGGCTGCTCTATGCACCTTCCTTGCAACGCTCGAGCAGGACGACGATGGTCTCCTCGAGCGCACCGGTAAACCCCTTGATGTGCGGTGTCAGCATGGACTTGGCGACCCATCCCTGGCGGCTGAAGTGGTTGAGGGCCTCCTCCAGTCGGCTGAGGTCGAATTTCCCGTCGAAGAACTTGTCCCTCGGCGTCAGGATCTTGTACTCGCGTGCCCCGGCGGGCGGGGCGACCGCGACGAATGTCGGGGCGGCCTGCGGCTCGGGTGCGTGGGCGTGGGCGGCGTGGTCGGTCTCGGCCTTGAGGGCCATGGCTGTCTCGGTGGGCACGGCCCAGGAGGAGGCGTCCAGGCCCTCGACCTCGATCCCGTGGGCCTCGACGGCCGCCGACGGGCCGGCCGCTGCCATCGCCGCGGGCGAGGGCGCGGCGGCTGTCGCCGCGCCGACCGCCTTGGTGGCCGGAGGCGCGACCAGGAAGCTCAGGCCGCACTGCTTGCACTTGATCCGGACCCCGATCAAGCCCGTCGGGATCTTGCCCCGCTCCCCGCAGGTCGGACAACTGACGTAAGGCATCGTTACCTCCCCCGAACCGGGCACGGGCTTCGCCCCGGCGCCCGGAGTTCGAGCATCGGACTCGAGGTGTCGAATCTCTCGCCTGATCACGGCGACAACGTTCGGGACTGATCAGATGATCGCTGCCAGGACATGACGAACGCTTACATTACCGCGCCGAATTCCCGGACTCAACATGCCCGTTCCCCGCGTTTGGAAGAATCAGGCCCATGCGAGGGAGCACAGATGACTGCTCTCAATGTTTACGAAAGCCAACAATAACTCGTTCGGCGCCATCGCGATCTTCTCCATTCCTTGACAGATTTCCGGGGCTCGACGAACATTGAGGACACGAGCATCCTCCAGGGGAGGAGGATCTGGGTGAACGTCCGTCGCGGCGCCGCGGCCCGAGCAGGAAATCTGAAGAAATGGGTTCCACAACCGTTCTCGATCAAATCGATTCGCTGATTGATAACTTGCTAAACGACACCGATTTATCCTCGTCGTCCCTGGCCTCGATGTTGATGGCAGCGAGAGACTCCGTGCGCGACGGATATCACATGGCTCTGGCGCGCCGGATGTGGGACGCCAATAATGAGATCAAGGGGCGGAGGCGCATGCCGAGGAATTACCGGATCGACGTGCCTTCCCGCGATTGATCGATCCTCGGACAAGAACCGAAGACGTGGAGCGTGTCCTCGAAGTCGAATCCCTGACAATCCGGGTGCTCGGCTTTGGCCGAAGGTCTTCTCGCAATAGGGGCCCCGTCCGGTACGGTGCCGGTGCGGTGATCGTGCGCCTTGCCCCGATCGTGACGACCGCGTTTCCTGCTGGTAATCAGGAGCCGGCCTCGATTGGGTCAGCGACCCGAGGGAATCGATCGGGAGGTGCTCGGCTCTCGTGCCGCCCCCTACGACCGTCCCGTCCCCCCTCGAAAAGTGCTCCGACGGAACAACTGGGTGGCAGTCATCGACCTCGCGCGGGGCTAACATGGTGCGGTGCAAGACCCTGACCGGCTGGCCGGCCGTTGGGTCATCGCGAGCCATTACCGCGCGAGGTCGATTTGATGCAATCGCTCTTGGGAGGAGTGCTGATCGTCCTGGGCGTGATCGTGGCCAGGGGCGTCCTGGCCATGGCGGAGTTCGCCTTGACCTCGTCGCGCGAGTCGCGGCTGAAGGACCGCGCGAGCCGCGGGGACCGGGGTGCAATGGAGGCGCTTCGGCTGGGGGAGGATCCCAAGCGATTCTCGCCCGCGGTCCAGGGATGGATCGCGCTCCTGGGTGCCCTGGCCGGGGTCTACGGAGGCGCGACCCTCGAGCCGGGCCTGGGCCGGGCCATCGGCGAGAATGGCCCGATGGCCCCTTATCGCGATGCGATCTCGCTCGGCTTGATCACCCTGGGGATCACCGCGGCGACGTTGGTGCTGGGCGAATTCCTGCCCAGACGGTTGGCCCACAACCGGCCCGAGCCGATCGCCGGCCTGGTGTCGCGCCCGGTCCGGGCCCTGGCCTTCGTGACCAACCCGATCGTCGGCGCCTCGAGCGCGGCGACGGACGGCGCCTTGAGGATCGTCGGCATCCGTCCGACGCCCGAGGTGCCCGTCACCGAGGAAGAGATCCAGGTCCTGATGCGGGAAGGGACCAAGGCGGGCGTCTTCGAAGCGGCCGAGCAGGAGATGGTCAAGCGGGTCCTCCGTTTCGGCGATCGACGCGCCCGCGCGCTGATGACCCCCCGCAATGAGGTCGTCTGGATCGACGTGGCCGACTCGCCCGAAGAGATCCGCCGCAAGGTGATCGACAGCCCGCACTCGAGGTTCCCCGTCTGCGATCAGAGCCTCGACAACCTGATCGGGATCGTCCACGTCAAGGACCTGCTCGGCCAGGGCCCGAACGTCGAGCCCTTCCGTTTCAAGGGGCGGCTCACCCTCCCCCTGTTCCTCTACGAAGGGACGCATGGGCTGAAGGTCCTGGAGATGTTCAAGACGTCCGCGACCCATAGCGCGGTCGTCCTGGATGAGTACGGGACAGTCGAGGGCCTGCTGACGCTCACCGACATCCTGGAGGCGATCGTGGGCGACATGCCCGAGAGCAACGAGGACGAAAACCCGCCCTCGGTCCGCCAGCCGGACGGCTCCTGGCTGCTCGATGGCCGGATGCCGCTCGACGAATTCCGGGACCTCTTCGATCGCGTGGAGATCCCGGAGGGCGACTTCCATACCCTGGCCGGCTTCGTCGTCGCCCGGCTCGGGCATATCCCTCGGGTCGAGGAGAGCCTCGATCACGCGGGCCTGCACTTCGAGGTCGTCGAAATGGACGGCAACCGCGTCAACCGCATCCGGGTCGCGCCGGTGGCGCTTGATGCGAGTGGTGGGTGACGGGTGGCTCGGCGGGTGGCGGGTGGCGGGTGACGGGTGACGGGTGGCTGGTGGCGGGAATGAGCCGTCCCCTCGGATGGCGGCTCGCGTGAGGATAAAATCCGGTCTTCTCCCCTCTTCTCCCGTCACCCGCCACCCGCCACCCGCCACCCGCCGAGCCACCCGGGAGTTGCCCGCGATCCGCAGGCGCGCTAGACTGCGCGACGGACGATCCATTCCCCGTTGAGGAGAACGACGATGATCCGCTCCACGACCTCGCGGCGTGAATTCCTGGAGACGATCGGCGGCGCGGGTGCCGTCGCCGCCGGCGCCACGCTGACGACGCTCGAATCGGCGAGGGGCTACGCGGCCAATGATACCATCGAGGTCGCCTGTCTGGGCACGGGCGGCCGTTGCCGGACGCTGATGCAGTCGCTGGCCCGGGTGCCCGGCGTCCGGATCGCGGCCGTCTGCGACATCTACGACGCCCACCTCGACGCCGGCAAGAAGCTCGCGGACTCGAAGGCGATCGCGACCAAGCATTATCGCGAGCTCCTGGATCGCAAGGATATCGACGCCGTCCTGATCGGCAGCCCCGACCACTGGCACGTGCCGATGTCCGTGGACGCTTGCAACGCCGGCAAGGACGTCTACGTCGAGAAGCCCCTGACCCACGACATCGCCGAGGGCGCCGCGATCATCGACGCCCAGAATCGGAACAAGAAGATCGTGCAGGTCGGCATGCAGCAGCGCAGCATGCCCCATATTCAGAAGGCGCGCGAGCTGATCAAGGGCGGTCGGATCGGCGAGGTCTTCCGGATCCACCTGAGCTGGAACCGCGGCGGGTCCTCGCGGTTCCACCGCACGCCGATGGGGATCGACCCGAGGCAGGTCGCCTGGAAGGACTTCCTCGGCAACGCGCGCGACCAGGCGTTCGACGAGTTCCGCTTCCGCAACTGGCGCTGGTTCTGGGATTTCGGCGGCGGAATCCTCACCGACCTGATGGTCCATTGGATCGACGTCGCCCATTATGTCCTGGACGTCGACCACCCGATCAAGGCCCTCGCGATGGGCAACCATTTCGCCAGCAAGGGCGTCTGGGAGACCCCCGACGTGATCCAGTGCATCCTCGAGTACCCCAACAACGTCCAGGCCCACTTCGAGGGGACTTTTTCCAATGCGACCCACGGCGCGATGATCACATTCATGGGCACGGATGGCACCGTCTACATCGACCGGGGACGGTACGAGCTCACCCCCGAGTACGGCAAGGGCAAGCCCGAGTCCTGGATCCTGGGCAGCAACCCCCACAAAGGCGCGGACTTCTACGACAAGCCCGACGGCGAGTTGCTCCACCTGACCAACTGGGTCGAATGCGTCCGCAGCCGGCAGCGGCCCAATGCGCCGGCCGAGGCGGGCGTCGGCGCCGCGGCGGCCGCCCACCTCGGGAATCGGGCGTATCGCTCCGGTGAGGTGGCCGTCTGGTGATTTTGGATTTTGGATTTCCGATTTTGGATTCGCTCAAGGACTGTCGTCGCAAGCTGACGCCAACGGCTTTGATTCAATCCAAAATCGAAAACCCAAAATCTCAAGACTTGGCCCGAGGATCCGGTCCAATGCGTCGGAGGTCTGCTCGATCAGGGCTTCCGGGTAGTGGAGGAACGGGTGGAAATATTCGAACGTCAGATAGCCCTCGTAACCGTTGTGTTCGAGGGCGTCCATGACCGCCGGCCAGTTGGTGGTCCCGTCGAGCAGCGTGCGGAAGGAATCCAGGCTGTGGTCGGTCCCCTTCTTGGAGAACTCCTTGAAGTGGACGTTCTTGATCCGGCGACCCAGGACGGGGATCCAGTGCTCGGGGAACTGGAAGAGCATGACGTTGCCGGTGTCGAAATGCACCTGGACGTGCTGGCTCTTGAAGCCGTCGATGAACGCGTTCATCTCGGCGGGCGTCGTGAGGTAGCCATTGAACCAGATGGTCTCGATATTCAGGTAGACCCGCGCTTCTCGGCGAGGGGGAGCAGTTGGGCGATGGCCTCGCGGGCGCGTCGGTCGCAGACGTCGATCGGCACCGGCTCGCGGTCGGGCAGCCAGGGGATATACGTCGAGCCGGCGATGGTCAGGAGGTTCTCGGTGCCCAGCTCGTGGGCGGCCTCGATCATCAGCCGGGCCAGCTCCAGGCCTCGGGCGCGACGCGAGGCGTCGTTGTCGGTCAGCGAGTAGGGCCAGTACAGGAACGAGCAGAGGCCGCTGATCGCGATGCCGATCTCCTCGGCCATCTTGCGGATCTCTCGGTACTTGGCGGGGGATGACTTCGGCGAGAGGTCGTTGTCGAGGTCGTAGTTCAGCTCGATCCCGTCGAACCCGGCGTCCTTGGCGAGTCGGAGGCATTCGCGCAGCGTCATCCGCTGCGGGTAGGGGAACGCCCAGAGGTTGATCGACTTCTTCATGCGATAGGCCTTGGGCGAGGCCCGTCGGGCGTCGGAGACCCCGGTGACGACGCCTCCCAAGGCCGGGTCGGTCGTTGAGCCGATCGCGACCGTCGCGGCCAGCGTCGATCGGATGGCCGCGCGTCGGTTCATCCAGGGGGGGACCAGGTCGTTCCCTTCGTGCGACTGGGGCGTCATCATGGGAGCCTCCGAGAAATCGGGTGATCGTCGATGGTCGCTCTTCTCCACCGTTTTACCGGAGTCCATGCCATGTGTCGAAAGGCGAGCGTCTTTTTCCTCTTCCTCGCGGTCGGTTCGAGTGCCTCGGTCTTGTCGAACCCGGCGCTGGCCGACGACAAGCCGGCCTACGACCGCAAGGAGGACGTGATCTACGGCCGCAAGCACGGCAGCGCGCTGACGATGGACGTCTTCACTCCCAAGGCGAACGCCAATGGCGAGGCGGTGATCTGGGCCGTCAGCGGCGGCTGGTTCTCGGCGCACGAGGGGATCGACACCGGCTTCCTCGACGAGCTTCTCAGGCGGGGTTACACGGTCTTCGCGGTCGTCCACGGCAGCCAGCCCAAGTACACGATCCCGGAAGTCCTCCAGGACATGCACCGCGCCGTGCGGTTCATCCGGCATCACGCCAAGGATTATCACATCGACCCGGACCGGATCGGGATCTCCGGCGGCTCGGCGGGCGGGCATCTCTCGCTCATGCAGGGCACGGCGGGCGACTCCGGAAACAAGGACTCCAAGGACCCGATCGAGGCGAGTCCAGCCGGGTGCAGGCGGTCGGCTGCTTCTTCCCGCCCACCGACTTCCTCAACTACGGCAAGCCCGGCGAGATCGCCATCGGCTGCGGCATCCTGAAGGACTTCAAGGCCCCGTTCGACTTCCACGAATATGACGCCGCGCGCAATTGCTTCATGCCGGTCGCCGACGTCGGCAAGATCCTCGAGATCGGCCGGCAGATGACCCGGTCACCCACGTCTCGCCCGACGATCCCCCCACGCTGATCATCCACGGCGACAAGGATTTTCTCGTCCCGATCCAGCAGGCCGAGCTGATCCTCGAGAAGCTCAAGAGCGAGGGCGTCGAGCCCAAGTGGTCGTCAAGCCGGGCGAAGGTCACGGCTGGAAGGAGTGGCAAAAGGACATGGCCACCATCGCCGACTGGTTCGACGCACATCTGAAGCCGAAGAAAGAAGACGACGCGCGAGTTGATGTGCTCGTGATGGGGCGGATGGAGACGAGCCGGCCGCGAGCCTT
>CAVURY010000004.1:0-348063 GCA_963743925.1 uncultured Planctomycetota bacterium
GCTACAATCCCCAGACGAAGGACGTGACCGAAGAGGAGACCGGCGCCAATACCGAGACCGATAAGCAGTTCATCTACAATACCTATGCCGAGCTGCTCAAAGACGTCAAACCCGACCCCGGCGAGACCAAGACGGAGACCTACGAGGAGCGGGCCAAGGCCCGGTTCATCAAGGAACCGGCGAACATGAAGCTGCTCATCGTGGTGGACAAGCTGCTCACCGGCTTCGACGCGCCGCCCTGCACCTACCTCTACATCGACAAGTCCATGCAGGATCACGGCCTGTTTCAGGCCATCTGCCGGACCAACCGGCTCGACGGCGAGGACAAGGATTTCGGCTACATCGTGGATTACAAGGACCTGTTCAAGAAGGTGGAGAACGCCATCGCGGTCTATACCTCCGAGCTGGATCACAGCGCGGGCGGTTCGGACCCGGAAGTCCTGCTGAAGGACCGCTTGAAGATCGGCAAGGAGCGTCTCGACAACGCGCTCGAAGCCCTCGCCCTGCTGTGCGAGCCGGTCGAGCCGCCGCGCGGGGAGCTGGAGCACATCCATTACTTCTGCGGCAACACCGAAATCCCCACGGACCTGGAAGAGCGGCAACCGCAACGCGCGGCGCTCTACAAGGCGACCGTGGGCCTGATCCGCTCCTACGCCAACATCGCCGATGAGCTGGAATCCGCCGGATACACCGACGCCGAGATCGCCCGCATCAAGCAGCAACTCGCCCGTTACCTGGACATCCGCGAGATCATCCGCAAGGCCAGTGGCGAGAGCCTCGACCTCAAGCCGTACGAAGCCGACATGCGGCACCTGATCGACACCTACATCGAAGCGAGTGAGCCGAGGATCATCTCACCCTTCGACAAGCTATCCTTGCTTGACCTGATCGTGAAGACCGGCATCGCCAATGCGATCAATAGTCTACCCGACGGGCTCAAAGCGAATCGGAACGCCGTGGCCGAGACGATCGAGAACAACGTCCGACGCAAGATCATCAAGGAGCAACTGAACGATCCGGCCTTCTACGCCAAGATGTCGGCCCTGCTGGAGGAGATCATCGCCGCTCGCAAGGCCAGGGCGATCGAGTATGAGGAATACTTGAAACGCATCGCCGAACTGGCGAAGCGGGTGGAGGCCGGGCAGGCGGAAGGGACGCCGACGTCGCTGGACACGCCCGGACGACTCGCCCTTTTCAGCAATCTCAACCAGAATGAGGAGCTGGCGCTCCGCGATTGACGAATCCGTGAAGAGGACGCGACCCGACGCCTGGCGCGGGATTCAGGCCCGCGAGCAGGTGATCAAGGCGGCATTGTATGGTGTCTTGCAGGACATCGCCGAGGTCGAACGGATCTTCCTCATCATCAAGGCGCAGAAGGAATATTGATGGCCACGCAGCTCAAGCTGGGCGACATCGCGGTGGAGGTGGTGCTGAAGGACATCAAGAACGTGCATCTCAGCGTGTATCCGCCGTCCGGCCGGGTGCGGATTTCCGCCCCGTCGCGCATGAGCCTCGACACCATCCGCGTCTTCGCCATCTCCAAGCTCGCCTGGATCAAGCAGCAACAGGAGAAGTTCCGCGGCCAGGAACGCGAGACGCCGCGCGAGTATCTGAACCGCGAGAGCCACTATGTCTGGGGTAAACGCTACCTGCTCAAGTCGATCGAATGCGACGAATCGCCCGCCTCCGTCGAACTGAAGCACAGCACGATGGTCTTGCGGCTGCGCCCGGGAACGGATGAGACGAAGAAGCAGGCGCTCGTGGAGGAATGGTACCGCGAGCAGCTCAAGAAGGCCGTGCCGCCCTTGATCGCCAGATGGGAACCCATCATGGGCGTCAATGTCGATCGGTTTTTCGTCCAGCGGATGAAGACCAGATGGGGAAGCTGCAACGCCAGGACGCATTGCATCCGCCTCAACACCGACCTCGCCAAGAAGCCGCGCGAGTGCCTCGAATACATCGTCGTCCACGAGATGGCTCACCTCCTGGAGCCGACGCACAACGCCCGCTTTGTCGATCTCATGGACCGGCTCATGCCGCAATGGCGCTTCTACCGCGACAAACTGAACCGACTGCCCGTCCGCCATGAAGAGTGGGGTTATTGATCCAATACCGGTGAATTTGCGCCAACCATGATTTCTGAGATCGCTTGCGTCAACTGGTTCCCGCGCTCCGCGTGGGGCCATCCGCCCGGACGCTCCGCGTCCCGACGGATTCTCGGCCGCAATCGGGCCCCCACGACGCGGAGCGTCGAAGACGGCATTCCCACGCGGAGCATGGGAACGAGATCGATTCTTGTAGCCGGGCTCTGTGAGCCCGGTCCGTCGGCACCCGGCCTCCTCGAAGCCCGGATCAGCGGCCTCACAGAGGCCACCTACAGATCGGGAACAGACTCTTATTGATCCTTAGCCGAGTTGTTCCCGGCGATCGCGACCGATCGCAGAAGGGCTTTTCCGCCATCCGAGCAGATTTCGGGACTAGATCGCCCCACGGCCCTGGAAAGTTTCTAGAGTTAAGGATGTCAAGGAAACTGATGGGTTCGGGGTGCGCAGGCAAGCAGAGGATGGGGCGGAGTGGCCATGGAAAATCGAGCACGACGAACGCAAAACGCGCGAAACGAAGCCAGCGAAGAGTCGGGACAAGCACAAATTTCGAAGAACGAAGCCAACCGAACACCGTGGCGGACACAAAACGCACGAAACGAAGCCAGCCGGGCACCGCAACGATCGCGGAATTCGAAGAACGAAGCCAGTCTCAACTCTTGGGGAACGCAAGACTCGGAGAACGAAGCCAGCCTCGGGTGGTGGGGTAACGCAAAACGCGTGAAACGAAGCCAGCTCCGCATCTTGAGAAATGCACAGGTCGAAAACGAACCCACCTCCCGGCCCGGTCGCCATCGGCCGACGCTGAACTCGGGTCCGCCTGCTTCCCGGTCCTCGCCTCCCGACCCCACTCGCCGGCCGACCGGAAAGTCTTTCAGGTTGACGCCTCATCCCCAGACGGCCCCACTTCACCGGGAATCACGGACCACTGACCACTACCCAAGCGATAGCCCGTCGTGTTTAATCGCTGGGGAAAAGTGGGGTCGACGGATTCGGATCGGGGAAACCCCGTCTGGGTGTCAGGCGGGCCGGAATCGATCGATGGCTGGTGCGAGGGCGATCGAGCTCTCGCCGGCATCGGCGGGGCGGGCCGTCGGTTAGATGGTACAGGCGAGACGATCCGGCGGCCGAATCCACCTCTCGCGAGCGTTGCCCAGCCGGCTTCGTCCTCCGATCTCGAATCCGAGGGCCAGGCCAGCAAGACCGCGACGCAAAGCTAAGCGAGGACTCGCTCTCGGCGATGTCGCCGCGGGCGACTCCTCTCGATCCCTTGGATTTCTCGAACCAGTCGATTCACCAAACTCACCACCCAAACCAGAACGAGATCCACGGTCCCGAAGGTGCTCGACCAGCATCCGACAACTGTCGCGTTGCCGGTCGCGTACCCAGGAGACCGCAATCCATCGAAGACGAAAAACCCGTAAATCAGGAGACAAGGATCATGAAACCTTGGCGATATCGCGTGTTCGCAGTACTCGCACTGGCGGCCCTGGCCATGCCCGGGCAGCTATCGGCGCAAGAGCCTGCCAAAAAAGACGATGCGCCCAAAGCGGCGGCCCCGGCACCGGCGGTCACCCAGGCTCCGGCACCCGCCCCGGCGGATACGCAGGCCGCGCCGCCGGTCGCGACCGACGCTCCCGCCCCGGCCCCCGCAGCGGCCCCGGCGCAACCCAAGCTCGCTGAGAAGCCATTCGAGTGGTTCGCGTTCCTCAGCGACCCGGCCTACGGGCTGGGCGAGCAGATCGCCCTCTGGCTGGTCTTGCTGATCGCGGTCGCCGGCCTGGGTTACGCGGGTTGGCTGGTCGGGCAGGTGCTCGGCGCCGACGAGGGGACGGCGAAGATGCGCGAAGTCGGCGCCGCGATCCGGCAAGGGGCCAACGCCTACCTGCAACGGCAGTTCCGGGCGATCATCATGCTGGTCATCGTGATCACGGGCCTGATCTGGGCCACGACCGAGAACATCGAGCAGGTGGCCATCGGCCGGGCGGCGGCGTTCTTCCTGGGGGCGGCGTTCTCCTGGACGGTCGGCTTCGTGGGGATGACCCTGGCCGTCCGGGGTAACCTCCGGGTCGCCGCCGCGGCGCGCACCAGCTACGGCGGGGCGCTCCAGCTCGGCTACCGCACCGGCACGATCACCGGCATGCTCACCGACGGCCTCGGACTGCTGGGCGGCACGCTCATCTTCATGGTCTACGGCGAGCATGCCTATGAGGTCCTGCTCGGCTTCGGCTTCGGCGGCACCCTGCTCGCGCTCTTCATGCGGGTCGGCGGCGGCATTTACACCAAGGCGGCCGATGTCGGCGCCGACCTCGTCGGCAAGGTCGAGGCCAACATCCCCGAGGACGACCCCCGCAACGCCGCCACCATCGCCGATAACGTCGGCGACAACGTCGGCGACTGCGCCGGGATGGCCGCCGACATCTTCGAAAGCTACGAGGTGACCATCGTCGCGGCGATGATCCTCGGCTATGCCAGCTTCGGCCACAAGGGCGTCATCTTCCCGCTCCTGGTCCGGGCCATCGGCGTGCTCGGCTCGATCATCAGCACCTATAGCGTCAAGGCCGGGCCCAATTCCACCAGCGACGAGGCCCTCCACTCGGTCCACCACGGGTTCGTCCTCGGCTCGATCATCAGCGTCGTCGGCTTCGTCGTGCTCGGCTTCGGCTACCTGCACTTCGACAAGGCCTATTTCGCCCAGTACCCGCAGGCGCTCGGCGGCGCCGCGCTCAGCCCCGCCTTCAGCGCGATGAAGGGCACCTTCGAAACCGATAGCGTCAACCTCCGCACCCAGGATCCCGTCCGCTACAAGCAGGAACTCTCGAAACTCGTCGAGACCTGGGACGGCGACCTGTTCGAGCGGATGCCCGTCTGGGCCAACCTCGGCATCGGGGGGCTCGACATGCGTCCGGCCTGGACTTGCCTGATCGGCATCATCCTGGCCATCACGCTCAACAAGCTGACGAGTTATTACACACATACCCAATATGAGCCGGTCAAATCGCTGGCCAAGAGCTGCCAGACCGGCCATGCCACCAACATCATCCAGGGATTCGCCGTCGGCTACGAGTCGGCGGTGGTGACGACGATGGTGCTCGCCGGCGCGATCCTGCTCTCGGTCATGATCTACAGCGGGGCGACGCCGATCTTCATCGCGTACGGCGTGGCGATGTGCGGCATCGGCATGCTCACCCTCACCGGCAACACGATCAGCATGGACGTCTTCGGCCCGGTCGCCGATAACGCCAACGGGATCGGCGAGATGGGCTACGACCGCGAGGAGATGGGCGAGGAGAACTACAAGCGCGCCCGCCAGATCCTCGCCGACCTCGACGCCGTGGGCAACACCACCAAGGCCGAGACCAAGGGGATCGCCATCGGCAGCGCCGTGATCGCCGCCGTCAGCCTCTTCGCCAGCTTCATCGCGGTGATCGCGGTGAAGAGCGAGGACAAGATCGGCGAGATGACCCTGGCCGAGTATACCCGGGAGGCCGGCCAGCTCTCCGTGGCTTATCCTTATGTGTTCGTCGGGGCCCTGATCGGCGGCGCGGTGCCGTTCCTGTTCAGCTCGATGCTGATCCGCGCCGTGGGCCGCGCCGCGTTCCTGATCGTCAAGGAGTGCCGCCTCCAGTTCCGCGACAAGGAGATCTGGGCCGGGACCAAGAAGCCCGATTACGGCCGCGTCGTCAATATCTGCACGGCCTCGGCGCAGAGCGAGCTGATCGGCCCGGCGCTGCTGGCGATCCTGATGCCGATCCTGGTCGGGATCTTCCTCGGTACGCAGGCCCTCGGCGGCTACCTCGCCGGCATGATCATCGTCGGCCAGCTCCTGGCGATCTTCATGTCCAACGCCGGCGGCGCCTGGGACAACGCCAAGAAGATGATCGAGGACGGCATCTACGGCGGCAAGGGTTCCGAGGCGCACAAGGCGGCCGTCACCGGCGACACCGTCGGCGACCCGCTCAAAGATACCGCCGGCCCGGCGCTCAACCCGCTGATCAAGGTCATGAACATGGTCGCCCTGCTGTCGATCGTCCCGATCATCGACTACTCGGCGAAGGGCTCGATCGGCCTGTACCTGGTCGGTTTCCTCTGCATCGCCGGCGTCGCCTGGGCCGTCTGGCGCAGCAAGACCGAGAGCAAGGAACTCCGCGAGATGGAGGCCGAGCTGAGCGGCTCCACCGAGTCTGCAAAGAACCTCGAGGCCGTCGGGTCCGAGCTCTGAACGAATGGCCACTCGAACTTCGGGTTCTCCAGATTCTGAAGTCCGAATGAGAAACCCTGCCTCCCGGGGACGGTCCACCGTCCCCGGGAGGCACCCTTTCGTGCCGGATCGGGCCAACCCCTGGAGGATTCAAGACTTAACGCAACCGACACGCCCCAGTTGACAATCGAGCGAGATGTCCTAAATTTCACTCACAGGCTTCTGTGATCGAAGCATCGCGGGAAGATTCGACCGGGTTGCGCCGGAGCACCCTCGGATAGACTCCTCGATATTAACCTGGGAGCGACCCGACCATGCGTATCAACCGGATCGATCAACGGGACATTAATCCCTCATCGCCCTTGCAAATTTACTTGCATGATATCAACGACACCCCTCTGCTAACGGCCGAGCAAGAGCGTGAGCTGGCCAGCCGGGTCGCGTTGGGGGACCCGAATGCTCGCGACCATATGGTGAAAGCCAATTTACGTCTCGTGGTCAACATCGCGCGTGGTTACCTGGGTAAAGGGTTGAGCCTGGAGGATCTGATCGAGGAGGGTAATCTGGGCTTGATGAGGGCCGTAGAGGGATTCGACGGCCTGATGGAGACGCGATTCAGCACTTATGCCAGTTACTGGATCAAGCAATCGATCCGTCGGGCTGTGATGAACAACGGCAAGCCGATCCGGTTGCCGGCCTACATGGTGAGCCTGCTCTCGAAGTGGAAGCGGGCCGCCGCCGTGCTGGGCGATCGGCTGGGCAGGACCGCAACCCCCGAGGAGATCGGCAAGGCCCTCCGGCTCTCGAAGCGGAAGATCGGCATCGTCGCCAAGGCGATCCAGGTCAACAACCTGACGCCGCACAACGAGAACGCCCAGGATGAGGGCCCGGCGCTCGACGACGTCCTCACCGACGACCATTGCAAGTCCCCCGAGGACGAGCTGATCGATTCCGACGACCTCGACCGGGTTTTCATGCACATCCATGAACTCGACGAACGTGAGGCCACCGTCATCCGGATGCGTTTCGGCCTGGATGCCTACGACGCCATGACCCTGCGCGAAGTCGGCGAGAACCTGGGCCTGACCCGCGAACGCGTCCGCCAGCTCGAGCACCAGGCGCTCGAGAAGCTCATGATCGCCTGCCGCGAGTCGACGAGTCAGCTGGTGAATTAGGGCCGTCCACGCTTACCCAATCCACTCGTGAACGCGCGATCAAGATGCTAGTCTAGTAGGAGGGAAGCTGCAACCAGCCGCAATAGAACTCGCCAGAAGTTATCCTCAACGCACGGGGAAGGAGCGCATCGCCTCCTCGTACTCGGCCGAGACGTCCGCCAGGGCCAGATCCCGGTAGATGGCCAAGTTCTTCTCCTCGGCATGGCCGCTGAGCAGTTGCAGCTCGGGACTGATGCCCTTCTCGGTGAGGAACGTGATGATCTGGTGCCGGAATAGGTGGGGATAGACCCGCCTTCGAATCCCTGCGGCCTGGGCGTACTCATGGACGATTTGACGGATGCGGCGGCTCGAGTACGGTCGGAGCCGGTTCGACTCGAACAAGTGGACCGCTCGACGATCCTGCAACCCCCCGCATGTACCGCGCCTGCTCGCCCCGGAAGCTGGTCGGGAGCAACACGCTCCGGTCCTTGCCTCCTTTGCCCTGCATCACGCGAATCTGGCACTGGTCCAGATCCACGTCTTGCAGCTTGACCTTTGCACGTTCAGAGTTACGCGACCCTGTGAATATCAGCACCTTGATCATGATCATGTGCTTCAGGTCGCGGGCCCGCCAGACCGCCTCGTTGAACGCGACCAGCTCATGATCCGTGAGAAGTTGCGGAAGCCGTTTCCCTTTCTTACTCGGCTCTACGGCCAGGATCTCTCGGGTGTGCTGAAAGACTTTCTTGAGGTTGCATAGTCCGGTCGCTCGGGCCGGAGAGTCCGGGCAAGCCTCTTGGCCATCTGCTCGAGGGTGGTCCGATGAGCCATCAAGCAACTCCCAAGGATGATGGGCGCTCCAGGTCGGGGGTAAACTGGCCGTAGGGATTGATGTGCCCATGGAGCAGCGGGGTCAGGGCCCGACGATCCTCGTCGTGGCGAATGAGGCCCTCGATCATGGCGGCGATCTCGGAGCTGGAGAAGTTCTTCGGTTGGGAGTAGATGCAGCCGACGCGACCAGGTTTGAGAGCTGGAAGCAGAACCCGATGATGGAGTGGCGCTGGCGCTACAAAGGGTACGGCGTGATGGTCTACTGGCATGACGAGACCAACGCCGCAGCAAGCCAGGCAAGGACAACCGGGAAGCCGATCCTACCACGAAACTGCCAGGTCAAGAAGCAATAGCGGAAATTCGCGTTGGTAAGTCTCAGGAGCCCTCGTGCGCCTTATCGCAACTTCTGAAGTGCGCCCCAGTAATTGGGCGCGCAAAAGGCAGGTTCATTGTAAGCCGAATGGTCAACGGTCACTTCCAGCATTCAACCATTGTTGCTCGAACTCGCTCGGGGTCAAGTACCCCAACGATGAGTGGATCCTCTTGGTGTTGTACACCTCGTCCAGGAACCGGCCCAACTGCCTCCGGGCATCGGGGAAGTCCTCGTACTCCGTGAGCGCGACCTCTTCCTCCTTGATCGTTCGCATGAGCCTTTCAGCATATCCATTCTCTTCGGGGACACCCACATTCGCCATGCTGATGGCCACGCGGTGACTCGTCAGCATCTCGACGTAGGCCGTCGCGGCATATTGCACCCCCTGGGCGGAATGATGGATCTCCGGGACGCCGCCCTCCAGGGCCCGCTTCAAGGCGGTGATCGTCAACTCCTGCTCCAGGGCCCGGCCCAGATGCCAGCCCCGGACACGCCGAGTGAAAATATCCATTATCACTGATAAAAAGACAAAGTCCTTTCTCAATCGGATATATGTGATGTCCGCCACCCACACCTGCTCCGGACGGGTCACCTCCAGACCCTCGACCCGGTTGGGATACCGGGGATACGCATGGTCGCTGTCGGTCGTCCGGGGCCGGCGCCGCGGGGCCTCCCCGGCCATGTCCAGCTCGTGCATCAACCGCCGCACCCGCTTGGCATTGATCGCATGGCCCGACCGCCGGAGCATCGCCGTCAAGCGGCGATAGCCGTAGGTCGGCCACCGGCCGGCCAGCTCCACCAGGGCCTCGCGCACGGGCCGGTCCTCGACCGTCCGGGGCTTGTAGTAGGCACTGCCGCGGGGCAGGCCCAGGGCCTCGCAGAGTGGATTCATTGGAAATTGTTCACTCAACAACAACATTATCTCTCGTTTTTGTTCAAGTGTCAACCTAACCTGCTCGACACTTTTTCTAGGATCTCGTTCTCCAGGGTCAGTCGGCCCAGGACCCGCTCGAGCTCGGCGATCCTGGCCTCCTGGCCGTCGTGCCGTTGATCGCCCTGGAAGACCGTCCATGCCCGCTCCAGGAAGGCGGCCTTCCAGAGGCCCGGGAGATTGGGACTGAGGCTGTGCTTGCGGCAGACCTCGGCAGGCGCCTGTTCACCTGTCAGGATGTCCAGAACGATCTTGGCCTTGAACTCCGGAGTAAACTGCCGTCGCTGTTTCATGCTGTACGCCTCCTCATAGACTCTCAGGGTGCATTTACATTATGCACCTGTCCAGTTTCTGGGCGCACTTCAACGATTGGCATCATATGCTGGCGGACGACGACCTGGAGAACATTCGCAACGACTTGAGGTTCTGGTCGTTGCTCGAAGAATTCAGAGATTGACCCGAGGAGAGAATGGGGTTGCGATAGTCGGGTAGCGGGGAAGCATTGCTGTTTCCCCGTCCCTCAGAACTGGACATGTGAGTTGCCCCTCATCCAGCTTAAGTCTTCACGAACGCCCCTCGCGGGACGCGGCCGCTTTCGTCCTGCTCAAGCACGAGGATGAGCCGCGTGCTCGCATTTACATCGGGTATTCTGAATCCGACGTGACGATGTGGTCCTTCGTCCTGCGGTGCGGAACACTTCTGGCAGGTTCTCTCGCGCCATATCGCAGGTTCCCTCCTGCTACCCTTGAATGCGCGGTCAGACGAACAACGACTCGACGAAGGTATCGGCGTCGAAGGGTTGCAAGTCGTCGAGGCCCTCGCCGACGCCGATGAATTTGACGGGCAGGTTGATGGTCTGTCGCACGGCGATGACGACGCCGCCCTTGGCGGTGCCGTCGAGCTTCGTGAGGATAACGCCGGTACAGCCGATGCTCTTGGTGAAGACCTCCGCCTGGCGGATGGCGTTCTGGCCGTTGGTGGCGTCGATGACCAGCAGGACCTCGTGGGGCGAGCCGGGGATCAGCCGCTGGATCACCCCGCGGATCTTCTCCAGCTCGCGCATCAGGTGCGTCTGGGTATGGAGGCGTCCGGCGGTGTCGACGATCAGGATGTCGACGCCTCGCGCCAGGGCTCGCTGGCAGGCGTCGTGCGCCACGCTGGCCGGGTCGGCGCCGGGGGCACCGCGGACGATCTCGCAGCCGGCGCGGCCGGCCCAGACCGCGAGCTGGTCGGCCGCCGCGGCGCGGAACGTGTCGCAGGCGGCCAGGAGGATCGAGTTGCCCTGGTCCTTGAGGTATTGCGACAGCTTGGCGATCGAAGTGGTCTTCCCCGAGCCGTTGACCCCGGCGATCAGGTAGACGCTCGGCCTCCTGGGGGCGACCGCCAGGGCCCCCGGCCTAGGGTCCTCGAGGAGCCCTTTGAGCTCGGACTTGACGAACTCCAGCAGGTTCTCGTCGGCCGTCTTGTCGGCGAACGATTCCCGGACTCGCTCGATCAGCCGGGTCGTCGCCGCAACCCCCACGTCGGCCTGGATCAACTTGCTCTCCAGCTCGTCCAGGAACGACTGATCGACCTTGCGCCCGAACCACGAGCGTACGTTGAAGAGCTGCGCCGTCCTGGCGAGCCCCTTCTTGAGCCGTTCGAGCAAGCCTGAGATTGCCATCTGAATTGGTCCGTAGTCCGTAATCCGTGATCAGCTCTGATCGATGTTTGAGCGGGATGGAGAAATCACTGATTCCAGTGGCGGCGTTGTTCCCCCACGAGAACCCACCAGATTGCCAAGCGAACAACGGACCGCGGACTAGAGCGTCTCATCGGGCGATGGCTGGTTGGTGGCGGGATTCCCCCCGGTTGGGGGGGGATCCGGCTGAGTCGCGGCCGACTCCGGCTCTCGGGCGGCCTTCGGGGCCTGGGCCTGCGACTGCGACTGGAGCACACGGTCGAGGATGCCGTTGACGAACCGGCTCGACTGGCCGGTGCTGTATCGCTTGGCCAGCTCGAGGGCCTCGTTGATGGCGACCCTCGCCGGCACATCGGGGCAGAACATCATCTCGTAGGCGCCCAGGCGGAGGATGTTTCGGTCGATGGCCGCCATGCGGTCGAGCCGCCAGTTCTCGGCGAATTCGGAGATCATGGCGTCGATCCGCGCCTGGTTCTCCTTGACGCCGGCAACCAGTGCCTCGGTGAACTCGCTGAGCTTGCGATCGCTCAGGAGGCGCCGCTGGATGAAGCGGCGGACCTCCTCGGGAGCGAGCCCCGGATTTTGCTCCACCTGGTAAAGAACCTGGAGGGCGACTTCACGGCCTCGGGATCGTCGCGTCATGATCGGATAGTCTCACACCGCTTCAGGCATTCGGGAATCGAATCGGCGAGACCTGCCATACCAGGCACGATCGATCGGATGAATCGATCGGTCTTCGCGGTCCAGCCTCATTCGTCCCGGTCGTTCGGCCGGGTTCGTTGCGTCCCGACGGATCGGTTCCGTCGGATTCGATTCGGGCCCGGATCGGTCGCCATGCCCGCGGGCTTCGGGATTCCTCGACTCGCTTCCTCTTGTTACGCAATGATACGCCAAAAGGGGCCGGGTCGGAAAGGGGGGGCGCGAGCTCATCGACGCGTGATGCCGGCTGTCAACAGCGTATCTCGGCTGGTGGATGGCGGGTACGATCTTCCACAACGCCGCATATTTGGTGGCCAGGGACGACCATCGTTCCGATGGCCGCGGCACGACTTCTGCGGGAGAGTCTTCCGGACCGATCCGGTAAAGTGGTATTGAGTAAGAGACGGATGAATCGACCAGGGCCCGGGAGGCCGAGGCTCCGTCCGAGCGTCTTCCTGTCTGGCATCGACCCGGACGACTGTCGACGACCACGCCCTGGCGAGGCTTCGTCGGACGTCCGGGCCTCCTACCTCTTTGATGCCGGCTCGGACGGAGCCACGTCCTTCCGGGGAGGTCCGAGGAGATACTTCCATGAGGATTGAACGAGGGATCAGGGTCAGTTCAAGCGTGCTGCTGTTGGGCCTGGCGGTCGCGAGGTTCGGGGGTTCGGCCGGGGCACAATCGACCCCTCCCCCGCCGGAGCCGCAATCGCCCCCCGCGTTGGACGGTCCGGCGACGGGTGTCGAGGCACTCCCCTCATCCGATCGGCCCCGCGCGGAGACGTCGGCCGTCGATCAGGATCGGAATCGGGTCGGCGTCCCGGATGCCGACAAAGCGTCGGGAACCCGTCGTGTGTACGCCCCGAAAGCCCCGCCGGCGCCGATCATCGAGCGGCCCTCCGGCGTCCGGCCCGATCGCAGGGCCCAGTGGGTCCCGGGTTACTGGGCCTGGGATTCCGCCGAGAATGACTTCGTCTGGGTCGGGGGGAGCTGGCAAATCCCGGCGCCGGGATCGATCTGGGTGGCCGGACGCTGGGCCCGCGACGCCGACGGCTGGTACTGGGTTTCGGGCCGATGGGGCCGTCGTGGCGAACCGGCCGAGGTCGTCGCGAACCGGCCCGCCTGGCGGACGAACGGGCCCCCCGCCGACCACCCCGAGGACAATCCGGCTCCGGCGCCCGGCCCCGACTTCTTCTATGTGCCGGGTCATTACGCCCCGAATGGAGATCAAGTCGCCTGGGTGTCCGGCTTCTGGGCGCGGATGCAGCCGGGCTGGGACTGGATCCCCTCCCGTTGGGTCAGGCGACCGAACGGCTGGGACTTCCGCGAGGGCCACTGGGCCCGCGACCCGGCCCCGGCCGTCGTCACCATCAACCCCCGAGTCCGGCGGCGATTCGCCGCTCGCCCGCTGCTTCCCGGCCGACCGCCGGTCGTCGTCGAATCGGAGCCGGGTGCCGTGCATGCCGATCGGCTCCCGCCGCCCCCCGGTACCGCGACTCAACGCGACCCGATCGCGGAGGATGAGGCCGAGGGCCGTCTCCCGGCACCAGACCCGGATACGGATGTGCTCGTCGGGCCGGTGGTCGGCACTCCTTATTACGTGATCCGTCCGCCCGGGATGTATCCCTACGGACCCGGTGGCGTGGTCGTCCCCGGCGCCGTCCCACCCTTCGTCCGCCGCCTGCTGGATCGCGTCTTACCGTGACGCGTTCCGGCCGGACAGGGAGATCCGCGGTCGGACGGAAATCGAGGCCCAATCGCCTCATTCCGACCGATCACCGATCATGGACCGCGTGAGAGATCCGGGATGACCATGATCCCTTCATCGGGTCGTCCCACGGTGCAGGTTCGGCCCTGGCGCCAGAGCAGTGCCGTCAGGGCGCAGACGACCGAATCGAGCTGATGTTCCGAGGCCCTGGGGTGATTGAGCCCGGGGACGAGCGGCTTGAGTGCCCGGTGGATGCGCCGACGGCCCGCCGGCGTCTTCTTCCCCCGCCAAGGCAGTCCGAGCAGCCGGAGGGTGGCGAACGGGTAGACCTCAAGCGGCTCGTAGCCGAGGTCTCGGACCGCGGTGGCGATCCGCTCGCCTCGGCGGGCCAGTACCTTGATGAGGGCCGTCGCCAGCGTCGGGATGCCCATCCGCGCCAGCTCGCGCTCGAGCTGGCGGCTCCGCGTGCCCGGGTCGGACCGGCACGGGCAGTCATCGTCGAGGCAGCATCGGCCCAGAGGACGAGTCAGGGGCGCGTTGATCGCCACTGTCCCCCATCGCCCGGCCAGTTTGGCCAATGACAGGATTTCCGCGTCGTCGCCCGCCGAGGTCAAGTGCTCCAGCCGCCCGCTCCGCAAGATCGCCACGCCGGTTTCCCGATGCGGCACCCCGGCCAGATCGATGCCGACGCAGACTCCCGGCCTCCTCGGCCTCCGCCGACGAGACCCGGCCGAACCTGCGCCGATCGATCCTCCCTCATGACCTTTCAGCATTCCTACAGGCTAACATCGTTCGCCCGAGAAAAGCGACCCGTTAGTGGACAAGTTGGCATCAATAGTGGACTCTGATCCGGAATGGTTTCGCAGGGGCAGTATCAAGCGTGCCCGGCGACTCGATCGATTCCACCGCTCCGCCGACGAATCGACCTTGCTTCCGCCTCCTCGATCCTTGTAAATGGATCGCAACGCATCCCGGTATCGAGGTTGATCCGTCCTCCGTCGGTCCCCTGGAAGATCCCATCGTGAGCGAAGCAAGCCCCTCGGCAGCCGGTTCACCTCCCGGATCGGGGCGCTCGTCGCATCGTCGCCGGCGCCCGAATCCCGCCGGATTTCATCGACCCATACGCCGAGCTTCGCTCGGATCCTCTCGGAACTCGGCGCGTCCCTCATCGTCTCGACGTATCAGTCCGGCAAGGTCGCGGTCATCCGGGCGAGCGCCGAGGGCTTGTTGATCACCTATCACAATTTCGAGCGACCGATGGGGATCGCGATCTCGCGCCAGCAGATTGCGATCGGCACCAATACGCAGATCTGGTTCATCGTCGCCGCGCCGGAGATCGCCAGGACCGTCGGCGGTGGTGGCCGGTACGATTCATGCTATCTCGCCCGCGGTTCGCACGTCACGGGCGAGATTCATGGCCACGAAATCGCCTGGTCAGGCCGGGAGCTCTGGGTCGTCAACACCCTCTTCTCGTGCCTGTGCAGCATCGGCGGCGGCCACAGCTTCATCCCTCGGTGGAAGCCTCGATTCGTGAGCGCCCTGGCGGCCGAAGACCGATGCCACCTGAATGGGCTGGCTCTCCAGGACGGTCGACCTCGCTACCTCTCCTGCCTCGGCGAGACCGATACCGAGCGGGGCTGGAAGGCCGGCAAGGCGGCCGGAGGCTGCGTGATCGACGTACCCACCGGGCAGGTAGTCCTCCGGGGCCTCTCGATGCCGCATTCTCCTCGCGTCCACCAGGGCCGACTCTGGCTCCTCGAGTCGGGCCGAGGGCGGCTCGCGGCCGTCGATCAACAGAGCGGGTCGCTCGAGACCGTCGCGGAGCTGCCCGGCTATGCCCGGGGACTCGACTTCCAGGGGCCTTATGCCTTCGTGGGCCTGTCCCGGATGCGCGAGACCTCCAGCATCGAGGGGCTGCCGATCGCCGCTTCGATCGGCTCGCTGAAATGTGGGGTCGCCGCGGTCGAACTGGCGACCGGCCGGATCGTCGGCTTGCTCGAATTCGTCGCGGGGATCGACGAGCTCTTCGACGTCCGCGTCGACCCGTTTTCGCGCGCTCCGTTCTTCTCCGGCCCCGACGCTCGCGCCGACGGTACGCCGCCGATCTGGCTGATTCCCACCCCCCGATTCGACCTGATGTCCCCCTGAACCGATTGATCAGTCAACGCCAATGGACCGCCGAGACCGGACGCTTCGACCCGCCAGGGTTCATGGCCCTTTCCAGTGCCTATGAAGCGATGATGAGTTGATTTCTCAGTAAAGTCGCAAGTTCTAAGTTTCCGACAAAAGAATCAGGTTGCTGGCATCTCTCCCAATAATGCGAACGCCGTTCGCCTTCCATAAGCAAATGCGAACTCAGCAAGCATGTGTCTCTTGAAGGAAAACCGGCGGGCCAGAATTGAAATGATGGTTTTCGGGGCGATAGGCAACCCCCCCCCAACTTCACGCTTTCCCCGGCTGTTCCGAACCATCTCGTGTTCTCGGCCTCTTGTGTCCGGACCCGACTGTCAGTTCGCGGTCGCCGGTAGCCTCTGCCTGGTGTCGTAGGGTTTCGAGGGACAGGCCACCCGTCAGCCCCAGGAGCTCCCGGGCCATGGCTTCGAGCTGGTCCACCAGGGGCCGGGCCTCTTCGAGCCGCCCTTGAGCCGCATGATCTTCGAGGTCCGATGCCACGTCGCCCGCCGCCGTCGAGAAAGCGGACAGCAGCGCACACAACTTGTGCGCCTCCTCGCGCAACCGCGAGGCGTCCCGGTCCCGCAGGGCCTCGCCCATTTCGGCCAGTCGGGCCGGCACATAGGTCTGGAAATCCTGGCACATCCCGCGCAGCCACTCCGCATCGTCCCCGCAGGCGGTGAGCAAGGCGACGGGGTCGAGCAGATGCCGGCGCTCCTCGATATCCCGCGATCCCGGCGGCGAAACTCCGTGCGACCCTCCCGGTGCTCGCACCAGCCGGTCGATGGCCGCCAGCAGTTCCGCGGGCCGGATCGGCTTGGTCAGGAAATCGTCCATGCCCGCCGCCAGGCAGCGCTCGCGGTCTTCTTTTCGCGAACGCGCCGTCAGGGCGATGATGGGCAAGTGTCCCCCCGCGGTCCGCTCCCGCTCACGTAGCGCCTGAACGACCTGAAAGCCGTCCAGCTCCGGCATGTGCACGTCCAGGAGCAACAGGTCGAAGCCCTTCTGTTCCGCCATGGCCAGCGCCTCGCGCCCGTCGGTCGCCAGCTGAACCCTGTGACCGGGCCGGGTGAGTAGCCGCTCCAGGAATCGCGCACTCCACTCGTTATCCTCGGCCACCAGGATGTGCAGCCGTGTCATGGCCGGGGCCGCTTCCGGATCGGGTTCCAGGGCCGGTGCCGGCTCGGCCGCCGGCGGTGCGCCACCCCTGGCCCCGTTCATCACCCGGTAGATCGTCTCGAGCAATTCGTCCGGCTGGACGGGCTTGAGCAAGTGGGCGTCGATCCGCACCTCCCGCGAGCGTGCCGGGTCGCCCGGCCGGTCCCCCGAGGTGAGCAGGATGATCCGGATGGCGGCCAGCGCCGCCCGCTCGCGGATCCGGGCGGCCAGGGCCAGGCCGTCGGTTTGGGGCATGCGGGCGTCGAGCAGCACCAGCGGGTACGGTCGGCCGGCGCTGGCGGCGTCCCAGAGGACGTCCATGGCCGCGACCCCGTCGCCGACCGCGGTCGGGCTCATCTGCCAATCGCGGAGCCACTCCTCCAGGATGTGACGGTTGGTGGCGTTGTCGTCCACCACGAGCACGCGCAGGTCCCGGAGGAGGACCGGCGGCGGGGCCGGTGTCGTCTCGGTGGGGTGCGGCTGGCGTCCGAACTGCGCCGTGAAGGCGAAGGTGCTGCCCCGGCCGGGCTCGCTCCGCACCGCGATCGTGCCGCCCATCAGGGCCACCAGCCGGGCGGCGATCGACAGGCCCAACCCGGTGCCGCCGTACCTCCGCGTCGTCGAGGTGTCCTCCTGCTCGAAGGCCCGGAAGACTTTCTCCTGCTTGTCGGGCGGGATGCCGATACCGGTGTCGCTCACCGCGAAGCGCACGCTCACCTCCCCCGGCGCGGGTTCGCCGGCGACCTCCGCGCGCACGACCACCTCGCCCTCTTCGGTGAACTTGATGGCGTTGCCGACCAGGTTGAGCCACACCTGACGCAGCCGGCCGGCGTCGCCGACCAGGGCGTCGGGCACGTCCGGCTGCACGTCGTAGATCAGCTCCAACCCCTTCCTGTGGGCCCGCATGGCCAGGGTCCGCAGGGTGTCACCCAGGGCCGCCCGAAGGGAGAAATCGGCCGGTTCCAGTTCCAGTTTGCCGGCCTCGATCTTGGAGAAGTCGAGCAGGTCGTTGATGATGCCCAGCAGGTTGTCGGCGGCGGACTTGACCGTGCTCAAGCATTGCCTCTGGTCGTCGGTCAGCCGCGTCTCGAGGACCAGCTCGGTCATGCCGAGGATGGCGTTCATCGGGGTGCGGATCTCGTGGCTGACGTTGGCCAGGAATTCGTCCTTGGCCCGGTTGGCCGACTCCGCCGAATCCTTGGCCTCCCGCAGCGCCTCTTCGGCGCGCTTCTGGTCGTCTATGTCGGTGAGGGTTCCCACCCACTTGAAGATCTGGCCGGACTCGTCGCGAACCGGCAGGCCGCGGGCCTTGAACCAGCGATAGCGGCCGTCGGTGGCCCGCAGGCGCCACTCTCTATCGTGGACACTGCCGCCTGCGACGTCCGCCATCCAGCGCGTCATCGCCCTCTCGCGGTCGTCGGGGTGCAGGACGGCGAGCCATCTCTCACCGATCCCCTCGGCGACCGTGACGCCCGTGTACTCCACGAAGCGGTCATTGAGGTATTCGAGGGAGCCATCGGGCCGGGCCGTCCAGACGATCTGGGGCATCGCGTTGGCCAGGAACCGGAACCACGCCTCGCTCTCGCGCAGCGACTCCTCGAACCGCTTGTGCTCGGTGATGTCCCGGGCCAGGGCTACGGTGAGCCGGCGGCCACCCTCCCGGAACGGTCGGCCCCGGACCTCGACCGGGAAAACCGACCCGTCCTTCCGCCGGTGGCGGGATTCGAACACCAGCATCTCCCCGGTGTCCAGCCGCCGCCCGAACTCCTCGAGCAGGGCGGGGGTGACGTCGGGGTCGAAATCGAGCGGGGTCATCCCCACCAACTCGTCCCGGGTGTAGCCCAGGCTCAGGCACGCCTGGCGATTCACGTCAACGACGACAAGCCGGTCGTCGAACAGGAAGAACGCATCCGTGGCATGGTCCACGAACGTGCGGAACCGCTGCTCGCTGGCGCGCAGCGCCTCCTCGGCCCGCTTGAGCGCGGTGATATCGACGCTGCTGCCCAGGAAGCGAATGGGTCGGCCCTCGGCGTCGCGCACCGCCACGCCGCGCGCGAGATGCCAGCGGTCCGAGCCGTCCCTGTGCCGGACACGAACCTCCACATCCAACTCCCGAGTTTCGCCGTTCAGGCAGGCTTGAATCGCGCGGGTCACGCGTCCCTGATCCTCCGGATGAGTCGCGAAGGCAAGCCCGGCGGCGAAGTCGGTCGGCGACGTGAGGGGATCGTAACCGAGCGACTCCCACACGTTAATGAAGGTCGCACGGCTGTCGTCGAGGCGGCCGTCCGGCATGTCGTGTTCCCAGATGCCCAGGTTCGAGCCGCGCACCGCCAGCTCCAGACGCGCGTGGGCCTTGCGCAGCACCGCCGCCTCCTCCGCCTGCCGCCTCTGGGTCGTGTCGCGGAAGACCAGGACCACGCCGGTGATGCGCCCCCGGTCGTCGACGATGGGCGCGCCACAGTCGTCGATGGGCACCTCGCGGCCGTCCCGGGCCATCAGCACCGTGTGATTGGCCAGCCCGACCACGGTGCCCAGGCGGAGCACCTTGGCCGCGGGGTCCTCGACCGGCTGGCGGGTCTCCTCGTTGACGATGTGGAACACTTCCGCGAGCGGCCGCCCGGCGGCTTCCGCCTGCGGCCATCCCGTCAGCGCCTCGGCCACCGGGTTGAGGAAAGTCACCCGGGCCTGGCCGTCGGTCGCGATGACGGCGTCGCCGATGCTCGCCAGCGTGACCGCGTATCGACGCTCGCTCTCGCGGAGCTTGCGCTCCGCCGTGTGCTTGTAGAGGGCCATCTCGATGACGGTGCGTAGCTGGGAATCCTCGAACGGCTTGAGGAGGTAGCCGAACGGCTCCGTAACTCGCGCCCGCTTCAAGGTCTCGTCGTCCGCATAGGCCGTCAGATAGACCACGGGGACCTGACAGCGGTCGCGGATCTGCTGGGCCGCGTCGACCCCGTCGAGGGCGCCCTCGAGCCGGATGTCCATCAGCACCAGGTCCGGGTGCGATTCCAGCGCCAGCCGCACGGCGTCTTCGCCCGACTGCGTGACACCGACGACGGTGTGGCCGATCCGGGTCAGCTGGTGCTGGATGTCTCGGGCGACCACGCGATCGTCCTCGACGACGAGGATCCTGGCCGGTGTCATCGCTCGCTCTCCCCGCGGCGGTCCGTGTCGAAGGTAATCGTGAAGGTCGTCCCGCCGTCGCGGTCCACCCTGATGTTACCATGGAGCTGCCGCGTCAGGTCGTCCACGAGCTGCAGGCCCAGCGTGTCGGCGCGGTGACAATCGAGATCGGCCGGCAGCCCGACACCGTCGTCTCCCACCACCAGGACATGTCGCTCGCCCCCGAAGGGCTCGAGTTCAACGCACACCCGTCCTGCCCGGCCGTCCGGAAAGGCGTGCTTCAGGGCGTTGGAGACCAGCTCGTTCACGATCAGGCCGCAAGAGACGGCCCGGTCCAGGTCCAGCTCCACATCGCCGATCCGGCTTGCCAGCTCCACGCGCCGGCCGTTCATGCCGTATGCGCGGGCTGAATCGGCGCACAGGTTCTGAATGTGGGTCGCCATCGAGATCCGGGCGAAGTTGCCCGCCCGGTAGAGGTTCTCATGCACCAGTGCCATCGAACGGACCCGGTTGCGGCTCTCCGCGAACAACTCGGCGACGGCCGGCTCCGCGATGCGGGCCGCCTGGAGGCTGAGCAGGCTGCTGATCAGTTGCAGGTTGTTCTTGACCCGGTGGTGCACCTCCTTGAGCAAGGCCTCCTTCTCCTCGAGCGAGGCCTGCAACTGCTCTTCCGCCCGCTTCCGCTTCGCGATGTCCTCTTCGAGGACCGCTCGCGTCCGGTGCTGCTCCGTGACGTCCATCCCGGCCCCGATGTACTCGAGGTGGCCCGATTCATCTCTCACGGCCTGTGCCACAACCCGGACAAACTTGACGGAATCATCCGGCATCAGGAAGCGATGTTCGAAATCCACGTCCGTCCCGTCGCGGAAGGCGCGATCGAGGATCCGTTGTACGAAGGCACGGTCGTCGGGATGAACTCGTTCGAGTACCCGCTCGAAGGTCGGCCTGGTGGCTCGGTCGAAGCCGACGATCCGATAGGTCTCGTCCGACCAGTAGATTTCCCCGCGGGGAAGACTCCAACCGAAACTGCCGGTACGACTTAGTCTCTGCGCCTCCGCCAAATAAGCCTCGCTCCGCCGCAGGTCGGTATAGAGGCGGGCGTTGTCCAGCGAGATCGCGGCCTGGGAGGCCAACAGCTTCAGCACCGCGAGCCGGGCCGGCGTGAACACGTGGGGCGTCAGGTTGTTCTCGAGGTAGAGCACGCCGATCAGCCGGGCCTGCTTCACCAGGGGCAAGCCGAGGACGGACCGGGCGCGCGTCCGTCGGAGGTACTCATCCGTCGAGAACGGGTTGGGGGCCGAGGCGTCCTCCAGGATCACGCTCTCGCGCGTCCGGATCACGGTGTGGAAGAGGGATTCGGGCAGCTCGGCCGGTGTCGCCGTGTCCTGTCGGAGCGTGACCTCGACCGTCTTGCGGTCGGTCCTGACCTCGGCTTCGATCCGCGGCGTGTCGCCCCGGAGGAGGATGAGCAGGCCGCGGTCGGCGCCGGCCTGTTCGAGCGCCAGCGTCATCAGGGTCTCGATGAGCCGGTCGAGGACGATCTCACCGGAGACGGCTTGCGAAGCCTTGATCATCGCGCCGAGGTCGAGCTGCTCGACGGAGGCGCCGAACAGGGCGGTCGCAGGCGGCGGGGTGGAGTCCTCGCGGAGGTGCGGGTGGGACTGCTCGAGCTGCCGGACCTTGCCCAGGGCGCCCCAGCGGAGATAACCGTACCGTGCGTTCCGCAGATAGGCCTGCGCGATGGTCTCGAAGCCGCGCGCCGCGTAGAACCGCGCGGCCACCTCATGGGCCGTCGCTTCGTTCTGGACGAAGCCGTTCTCGCGAGCCGACTGGATCGCCTGCTCGTACAGTTGCATGGCGTCGAAGGGGCGTCCTTCGAGGCGGGCGATCTCGGCCGACACCAGGGCGTGCTTATCGGCGAACGTTGGCGGGTAGGTTTCGGCCCACTCGTGCAGTTGTTCCCGGTGCGCCGTCAGGAGGTCGCGCCACCTCGCCTGCTCGTCGGCCGAAGCCTTCTCATAGAGCGCCGCCACCGTTAACGCGGCGTACAAAAAGTAATCGAGTAGCTGGATCTGAAGGGCTACGGCCGAAAGGAGCGGCTTCGCCTTGTCGGCCGCCGCGAGAGCGTCGGCGTAGTCGCTCGACAGGAACCGCACCTTCAGTTTCAGGATGTAGTAAAAGCAGATCATCGTGGCACTCCGAACTGGCGGCAGTTGCGCCTCGAATGCCGCCTCGTCGAACTGCGCGTCGCTGAAGGTGGAGAAGGTCGCGGTCCGGCCCTGCATGGTCGCGATGAAGCGTTGCTGGCTCACGATGAGGTCCACGAAGTCGCCGTATTTGGCCTCCCGGGCGAAGTCCAACGCCATTTCCGACTCGCGCCACACCGCGTCGAGCGGATCGTTCCGCAGCAGATAATCTGTGACAGATTGGAACATACCGTAGCAAGCGAAGATCAGATCACCCGTCTCAATCGCGATGCGAATGGCTGCACGCGTGAGATCGATCGCCGTCCCGATCGGCTGCGTCCACAAGGCAACCATGTGGTAGAGCTTCGGCTGGTTGGCGATGAAGCCGTGCTTCTCGGCCAGGTCGCATGCAAGCTTGGCGAAACTATACCACTCATCGTAACGGTGAAAGACCGAGCCGCGTATAAACCCGAGACAGGAAAAGCCGTGCGTGGAAGCATCACTGATCCCGTGCTGCATGTTGAACTTCGCCATGCGGCACCCGAACAAGCAAAATAAGTGAAAGTCGGTCGAGTAGGCGGCGGAAGTGAGGAGCGAGAGCGCCTGCATGGCGGCCTGCAGTTCCGGATCGGTCATCAGCGGCAGATCGATCAGGCTCTCGATCGGGCGCCCATCGAGGGTCTGCCAGACCGTCTCGTATTCGGCCTGGACCTGCTCCCAGGTCGGGTGGGCCGGCAGGTCGATGCCGAACAGGCGCAGGCACGTGAGCGCGCTGTTCAACGGATTGCGGGTATTCGCCCTTCACGACATGCAAGTGGACCTTCAGGCGGTAGGCGGCCGCCTGGTCGATGTTCGACGCCCCGCGCTGCAATAACTCCCCAATCAGTTGCTCGGCTGTGTCGAACTGACCGCTCAGAAACTCGCACTCCGCACGCTCGAGCCACAGACCGAACGTCAACTCGTACTGGCCGGCCCAGTCCCTTTCGTCCAGCAGCGCCATGCCGGCCGAAAAGTACGCGAGCGCCGACGCATAGGCCGCCGACGCCTTGGCCTTTCGCCCGGTACGCAGGTTGAGTCGTCGCGACGTCCGCCTTCTCGGCGCGGTCGATTAACAACGCGGTACCCCGATTGAACTGGTTCGCGACTTCGAACAGATGCTCGGCGAGCTGGTCCGCCGTCAGGCTCGCCAGCAGCACGCGGCCGATGCGCAGGTGGACCTCGGCGCGGCGATCCTCGGGGATCAGCGAATACGCCGCCTGCTGGATCCGATCGTGCAGGAATCTGTAGGTGTCCTCGTGTCGGAACACGAGTCCGGCGTGGACCGCTTCCAGCAGCGCGGCGTCGAGCGCCTCCTCCGTTTCCCCGTGAACCAGCGTCAGGGTGGCGATCTCGACGACATTGCCCAGGCAGGCGAGCTGTTTCAGGGCTTCCTGGCTGGTGGTGGAGAACCGCTTCAGCTTCGCGGCCATGAGTTCCACCACGTTATCGGCGTAGTTCCTGGCGCGGATGCGATCGATGTCCCATCGCCAGGCCGGCGCGACCGGGTCGAACGCGAGCAACCCTTCATCGGCCAGCGCCATGACGAACTGGATCGCGAAGAACGGATTGCCGCCGGTCTTCTCCTGCACGAGTCGCGCCAGGGGCCGCGCAGCCTCCGGTTCGCAATGCAGGGCATCGGCGACGAGCCGGCCCACATCGTCGATTCCGAGGGGTGCCAGCACGATCTCCTGGACTCGCCCTCCGGCCTCGCGGATCGCCTCCAGCGTCCGCGGGAGCGGGTGCGCGGGGCCGATCTCGTGATCCCGGTAGGCCCCGACCAGCAGCAGGTGCCGCACCTCCGAGTGCGTGACCAGGTCCTCGAGGAGGTCGAGCGTCGCGGCATCCAGCCATTGCAGATCGTCGAGGAACAGCGCCAGCGGGTGCTCCGGCCGCGCGAAGACGCCGAGGAAGCGCCGGAACACCCGCCGGAACCGGTTCTTCGCCTCCTGCGGCGGCAGGTCCGCGACCGGCGGCTGTGGCCCGATCACCAGCTCCAGCTCGGGGACGAGGTTGACGATGAGCTGACCGTTCGGTCCCAGCGCCTCGCCCAGGGCGGCCCGCCACCGGCCCAGCTCCGCCTCGCTCCGGCCCAGCAGCGGGCGGACCAGGCCCTGGAAGGCCTGGGCCAACGTGGCATACGGGATGTCCCGCTTGTACTGGTCGAACTTGCCGGAGGCGAAGAGGCCGCGCTGCGGGACGAGCACCTTGTGCAGCTCGTGGACCACCGAGGACTTGCCGATCCCGGAATAGCCGGAGACCAGCACCAGTTCCGGCGTGCTCTGGGCCACGACCCGGTCGAAGGCCGCGAGAAGCGAGTCGATCTCGCGCTCGCGGCCGTAGAGCGTCTCGGGGATCAGCAGCCGGTCCGGCACGTCCTGCGCGCCGAGCGGGAACGGGTCGATGCGGCCGTGCGCCTCCCATTCCGCCCGGCAGCGCCGGAGGTCGGCCGCGACGCCCGCGGCGGTCTGGTATCGCTCCTCGGCGGTCTTGGCCAGGAGCTTCATCACGATCGCCGAGAGCGGCCCGGGGATGCCGCCGGCCCGCTCGCCCGGCGGGGTCGGCTGCCGGGCGATGTGGCAATGGACCCACTCCATGGGATCGGCGGCGGTGAAGGGCGGCGCCCCCGTCAGCATCTCGTAGGAGGTGACGCCCAGCGCGTAGAGGTCGCTCCGCGAATCGACCGAGCGGTTCATGCGGCCGGTCTGCTCGGGGGCCATATAGGCGAGCGTCCCGGCGATCACCTCGGGCGGCTCGGGGGCCTGGCGCTCGCGCGGCAGGCGCGAGGCGATGCCGAAGCCCGTCAGCCAGGCGGCGCCGGTCGCGACGTTGACGAGGACGTGGGCCGGCTTGACGTCCTTGTGGATCAGGCCCCGCTGGTGGAGCCGACCCAGCGCGGCCGCCAGGCCGATGGCGACGCGCAGGAATGACGCGATCTCCCAGGGCCGCCCCATGAGCCGGGCCAGGGGCTCGCCGCCGGGGTCCTCGAGCACGAGCGTGAGCCGCCCCCGGTCGCGCCCCAGCCTCGAGGGCCGAGCCGCGAAGGCCGAGTCCAGCTCGTCCCGGAGCGCATAGGCATGCTCGAGCCGCGCGAGGCTCCCCGGCGAGGGCTGGGCCGACGCGGGGGCCACCACCAGGAGCGGGGACGCCTCGCCCTCGCGCACGCCCCGGGACAGGACGAACTCCATGTCCTCCCACAGCGCCTCGAGTTTGTATCCTGCCGGCCCTGTCATGGTGAGACCTCCCCGGTTGCGCCACGGCATCCTGCGCGGGCGACGACGAAGGCGTTCGCGAACGTCGCAGGTGTGGCCATTATACCTCCGGGCCAGAATCAGGGATTCCGGCGCGATCTTTCCTCGAGGATCCTGGCCGGTGTCATCGCTCGCTCTCCCCGCCGTGGTCCGTGTCGAAGGTAATCGTGAAGGTCGTCCCGCCGTCGCGGTCCACCCTGATGTTACCATGGAGCTGCCGCGTCAGGTCGTCCACGAGCTGCAGGCCCAGCGTGTCGGCGCGGTGACAATCGAGATCGGCCGGCAGCCCGACACCGTCGTCTCCCACCACCAGGACATGTCGCTCGCCCCCGAAGGGCTCGAGTTCAACGCACACCCGTCCTGCCCGGCCGTCCGGAAAGGCGTGCTTCAGGGCGTTGGAGACCAGCTCGTTCACGATCAGGCCGCAAGAGACGGCCCGGTCCAGGTCCAGCTCCACATCGCCGATCCGGCTTGCCAGCTCCACGCGCCGGCCGTTCATGCCGTATGCGCGGGCTGAATGGGCGCACAGGTTCTGAATGTGGGTCGCCATCGAGATCCGGGCGAAGTTGCCCGCCCGGTAGAGGTTCTCATGCACCAGTGCCATCGAACGGACCCGGTTGCGGCTCTCCGCGAACAACTCGGCGACGGCCGGCTCCGCGATGCGGGCCGCCTGGAGGCTGAGCAGGCTGCTGATCAGTTGCAGGTTGTTCTTGACCCGGTGGTGCACCTCCTTGAGCAAGGCCTCCTTCTCCTCGAGCGAGGCCTGCAACTGCTCTTCCGCCCGCTTCCGTTCGCTGTTTTCTTGCCGCACGTCGGCGTAGAGGCGGGCGTTCTCCAGCGAGATCGCGGCCTGGGAGGCCAGCAGTTCCAGCACCGCGAGCCGGGCCGGCGTGAAGACGTGGGGCGTCAGGTTGTTCTCGAGGTAGAGCACGCCGATCAGCCGGGCCTGCTTCACCAGGGGCAGACAGAGGACGGACCGGGCGCGCCTCCGGCGGAGGTGCTCATCCGCCGAGAACGGGTTCGGGGCCGAGGCGTCATCGAGGATCACGCTCTCGCGCGTCCGGATCACGGTGTGGAGGAGGGATTCGGGCAGCTCGGCCGGGGTCGCCGTGTCCTGTCGGAGCGTGACCTCGACCGTCTTGCGGTCGGTCCTGGCCTCGGCTTCGATCCGCGGCGTGTCGCCCCGGAGGAGGATGAGCAGGCCGCGGTCGGCGCCGGCCTGTTCGAGCGCCAGCGTCATCAGGGTCTCGATGAGCCGGTCGAGGACGATCTCACCGGAGACGGCTTGCGAAGCCTTGATCATCGCGCCGAGGTCGAGCTGCTCGACGGAGGCGCCGAACAGGGCGGTCGCAGGCGGCGGGGTGGAGTCCTCGCGGAGGTGCGGGTGGGACTGCTCGAGCTGCCGGACCTTGCCCAGGGCGCCCCAGCGGAGATAACCGTACCGTGCGTTCCGCAGATAGGCGTGCGCGATGGTCTCGAAGCCGCGCGCCGCGTAGAACCGCGCGGCCACCTCATGGGCCGTCGCTTCGTTCTGGACGAAGCCGTTCTCGCGAGCCGACTGGATCGCCTGCTCATACAGTTGCATGGCGTCGAAGGGGCGTCCTTCGAGGCGGGCGATCTCGGCCGACACCAGGGCGTGCTTATCGGCGAACGTTGGCGGGTAGGTTTCGGCCCACTCGTGCAGTTGTTCCTGATGCGCTGTCAGGAGGTCGCGCCACCCGGTCTGCTCGTCAGCATTACCCTTCTCATAAAGCGCCGCCACCGCCAGCGCAGCGTAGTAAAAGTAGTCGAGCAGCTGCAACTGTACGGCTGAGGTCCAGAGCAGCGCCCTCGCCTTGTCGGCTGCCGCCTGGGCCTCGGCGTAGTCGCCTGATAGGTAACGCGCCTTAAGTTTGCGAATCCAGTGCAAGCAATTCACGGTCGGCGTCCGTGCGGACGTCAGTTGCGCTTCAAACGCCGCCTCGTCGAATCGCTGGTCGCTGAGGATAGAGAAGGTCGCATCGCGACCCTGCATGCTCGCGATGAAGCGTTGCTGGCTCACGATGAGGTCCACGACGTCGAGGAACTTGGCTGTCCGAGCGAAGTCCAGCGCCATCTCCGACTCGCGCCACACCGCATCGAGCGGATCGTTCCGCGTGAGGAAATAGGTGATGGTTTGGTGCATTCCGTAGCAAGCGAAAGTCAGATCGCCTCTCGCAGTGGCGATGCAAGTAGTCGCCCGACGGAGTTCGATCACGCTCGTGAGCGGCTGCGTCCAGAAGGCAGCCAGTCCCATCGCATGGGAGACCTTCGTGTCGTAGGCGGTGAAGCCGTGCTTCTCGACGAGGTCGCAGGCCAGCCTGGCCAGGCGATAGCCCTCGCGGTAACGGTGAAAGTTCGCTCCAAGGACAGACCCGAGGCAAGCATAGGCGTACGCGGAAGCGCCGCTCACCCCGTGCTGCATGCTGACGTTTACCATGCAGCACGCGAGCAGGCAAAACAACTGAAAGTCGGTAAATGTGGCAGGGCCAGCAAGGACTGAGAGCACGTGCATGGCTGCCGGTATTTTCGGATCGGTCATCAGCGGCAGATCGATCAGGCTCTCGATCGGGTGCCCGCCGAGGGTTTGCCACACCGTCTCGTATTCCGCCCTGACCTGCTCGAGGGTAGGGTGTGCCGGCAAGTCAATACCGAACAGACGCAGGCACGCGAGCGCGCTGTCAATGGCTAGCGGGTGTTCGCCCGTCAACACATGCAAATTGATCTTCAGGCAGGAGGCGTCCGCGAACTCGACGTTCGAAGCCGTGCGTTGTAGCAACTCCCCAATCAGTTGCCCGGCTTTTTCGAGGTGACCGCTCAGAAGCTCGCACTCTGCACGCTCGAGGGACAGGCTGAATATCAACTCATGCTGGCTCTCCCAGTCCCGCTCATCCAACAGCGCGATGCCCGTGGCGAAATACGCGCGCGCCGACGCATAGGCCGCCGACGCCTTGGCCTTTCGCCCGGTACGCAGGTTGAGTGTCGCGACGTCCGCCTTCTCGGTGCGTTCGGTCAACAGCGCCGTACCCCGATTGAACTGGTTCGCGACCTCGAACAGATGCTCGGCGAGCTGGTCCGCCGTCAGGCTCGCCTGCAGCTCGCGGCCGATGCGCAAGTGGACCTCGGCGCGGCGATCCTCGGGAATCAGTGAATACGCCGCCTGCTGGATCCGGTCGTGCAGGAATCTGTAGGCGTCCTCGTGTCGGAACACGAGTCCGGCGTGGACCGCTTCCCGGAGCGCGGCGTCGATCACCCCCTCCGTTTCCCGGAGGACCAGGGTCAGGGTGGCGATCTCGACGACATTGCCCAGGCAGGCGAGCTGCTTGAGGGCTTCCCGGGTCGTGGCGGAGAACCGCCTCAGCTTTGCGGCCATGAGCTCCACCACGTTGTCGGTGAAGTTCCTGGCGCGGATGCGATCGATGTCCCATCGCCAGGCGAGCGCGACCGGGTCGAACGCGAGCAACCCTTCATCGGCCAGCGCCATGACGAACTGGATCGCGAAGAACGGATTGCCGCCGGTCTTCTCCTGCACGAGTCCCACCAGGGGCCGCGCGCGCTCCGGCTCGCAATGCAGGGCATCGGCGACGAGCCGGCCCACATCGTCGAGTCCAAGCGGAGCCAGCGTGATCTCCTGGATTCGCCCTCCGGCCTCGCGGATCGCCTCCACCGTCCGCAGGAGCGGGTGCGCGGGGCCGACCTCGTGATCCCGGTAGGCCCCGACCAGCAGCAGGTGCCGCACCTCCGGGTGCGTGACCAGGTCCTCGAGGAGGTCGAGCGTCGCCGCATCCAGCCATTGCAAATCGTCGAGGAACAGCGCCAGCGGGTGCTCCGGCCACGCGAAG
This sequence comes from uncultured Planctomycetota bacterium, assembly GCA_963743925.1. Classification (GTDB taxonomy): domain Bacteria; phylum Planctomycetota; class Planctomycetia; order Isosphaerales; family Isosphaeraceae; genus CAVZRC01. The sequence continues at coordinate 29,466 of CAVURY010000004.1, forward strand.
GCGCCGAGGAAGCGCCGGAACACCATCCGGAAGCGGTTCCTCGCGTCCCGCGGCGGCACGTCCGCGACCGGTGGTTGTGTCCCGATCACCAGCTCCAGCTCGGGGACGAGGTCCACGATGAGCTGACCGTTCGGGCCCAGCGCCTCGCCCAGGGCGGCCCGCCACCGGCCCAGCTCCGCCTCGCTCCGACCCAGCAGCGGGCGGACCAGGCCCTGGAAGGCCTGGGCCAGGGTGGCATATGGGATGTCCCGCTTGTACTGGTCGAACTTGCCGGAGGCGAAGAGGCCGCGCTGCGGGACGAGCACCTTGTGCAGCTCGTGGACCACCGAGGACTTGCCGATCCCGGAATAGCCGGAGACCAGCACCAGCTCCGGCGTGCCGTCGGCCACGACCCGGTCGAAGGCCGCGAGCAGCGCGTCGATCTCGCGCTCGCGGCCGTAGAGCGCCTCGGGGATCAGCAGCCGGTCCGGCACGTCCCGCGCGCCGGGCGGGAACGGAGCGATGCGGCCGTGTGCCTCCCAGTCCGCCCGGCAGCGGCGGAGGTCGGCCGCGACGCCCGCGGCGGTCTGGTACCGCTCCTCGGCGGTCTTGGCCAGCAGCTTCATCACGATCGCGGAGAGCGGCTCGGGGATCCCCTGCACCCGCTCGCCCGGCGGGGTCGGCTGCCGGGCGATGTGGCAATGGACCCACTCCATGGGATCGGCGGCGGTGAAGGGCGGCGCCCCCGTCAGCATCTCGTAGAAGGTGACGCCCAGTGCATAGAGATCGCTGCGGGAATCGACCGAGCGGTTCATGCGGCCGGTCTGCTCCGGCGCCATGTAGGCGAGCGTCCCGGCGATCACCTCGGGCGGCTCGGGGGCCTGGCGCTCGCGCGGCAGGCGCGAGGCGATGCCGAAGCCCGTCAGCCAGGCGGCGCCGGTCGCGGCGTCGACGAGGACGTGGGCCGGCTTGACGTCCTTGTGGATCAGGCCCCGCTGGTGGAGCCGACCCAGCGCCGTCGCCAGGCCGGTGGCGACGCTCAGGAATGACGCGATCTCCCAGGGCTGCCCCATGAGCCGGGCCAGGGGCTCGCCGCCGGGGTCCTCAAGCACGAGCGTGAGCCGCCCCCGGTCGCGCTCCAGCCTCGAGGGCCGAGCCGCGAAGGCGGGGTCCAGCTCGTCCCGGAGCGCATAGGCATGCTCGAGCCGCGCGAGGCTCCCCGGCGAGGGCTGGGCCGACGCGGGGGCCACCACCAGGAGCGGGGACGCCTCGCCCTCGCGCACGCCCCGGGACAGGACGAACTCCGCGTCCTCCCACAGCGCCTCGAGGAGGTATCCGGACGGCTCTGTCATGGAGAGGCCTCACCGATTACACTTGCAAAGCGACTCACATCCCGCGCGACCGAGTTGAGCCTACCACGGAAACAGCGAATCGAATGCCGGACGGGCCGGCAAGGGACTTCGGGCCGTGCCCCGGGACCCGGAGGGCGAGGACATCATGGCGAATTTGCTGCTCATCGATGATGACCCGGCATTGATCCCGAAGCTCGTGTGCCAGGTGTTCCCCGGGCCCGCTCACCGGGTGGAAGTGGCTGGCACCGGCGCCGAAGGGCTCGAGCGGGTCAGTGCCATGCCGCCGGACGTCATTCTCCTCGATCTGCACCTGCCCGACCAGTCCGGCCTGGACGTCTACCAGCAGATCCGCCGGATCGACGCGCGCATCCCGGTCATCTTCGTCACCATGGCGAAGACCGCAGACGCAGCCATCGAGGCGATGCGACAAGGCGCCTACGACTACCTCTTCAAGCCGCTCGACCCGCACCACTTGCGGCGGGTGGTCGGCGAGGCGCTGGAGGTGGCCCGGCGGATGCGCCAGCCGGCCGTGGTCGCCGAGACCGCCCCGGACCCCGACGTCGACGGCGCCATTGTCGGCTCCTGTCCGGCCATGGTCGAGGTGTACAAGGCCATCGGCCGGGTCGCCGCCCAGGACGTCCCCGTCCTGATCACCGGCGAGAGCGGGACCGGGAAAGAACTGGTCGCCCTGGCCGTCTACCAGCACGGCCCCCGGGCCAAGGCCCCGTTCCTCGCCCTCAACTGCGCCGCGATCCCGGAGAACCTGCTGGAGAGCGAGTTGTTCGGCCACGAGAAGGGTGCCTTCACGGGAGCCGAGCGCCGCCGCATCGGCAAGTTCGAGCAGTGCAACGGCGGGACCATCTTCCTCGACGAGGTCGGCGACATGCCGCTGGCTCTGCAAGCCAAGATGCTGCGCGTCCTCCAGGAGCAGGCGTTCGAGCGCGTCGGCGGTAACGAGACGGTCCGGACCGACGTGCGGCTGATCGCGGCCACCCACCGCGACCTGAAGGCGTGGTCGGCGGAGGGGAGGTTCCGGCCCGACCTGTACTATCGCCTGGGCGTATTCACCATCCACCTGCCACCCCTGCGGGAGCGGGGCGACGACCTGCCGATGTTGATCCACCACTACCTCCGCCGATTCAACCGCGAGCTGGGGCGAGAGGTCCGGGAGGTGGCCCCCGAGGCGATGAAGAAACTCTGCGACTACTCCTGGCCGGGCAACATCCGCGAGCTTCAGAGCGTGCTCAAGCAGGCCTTGCTCAGGTCGACCGGCCCGGTCCTGGTCCCGGCGTTCCTGTCCGAGCTCGCCCGCAAGGCGGGTGAGCCGGCCACGGCGATCGGGGCGGGGTCGCGGCTCGAGGCCCTGATCGAGCAACGGTTGCGCGATGGCAGCCAGGACCTGTTTGAGGAGGCGCGTCGCGAGCTCGACCGGTTCCTCCTGCCGCTGGTGCTCCGGTCAACCGAGGGGAACCAGGTCCAGGCCGCCCGGACCCTGGGGATCGCGCGGCGGACGCTCCGGATGAGGCTCCGCGAGCTGGGCCTGTCCGTCACCAAGTCCGTCGAGGGGGATGAGGACGACGCGAGCGCCCCGGAGTGATCCGTTGAGACCTCTCGTCCCAGGCAGGTAACCACGATCCCAGCGTCCCGGGCGGCTCGCCCTCGCGGGGGCGGCCCGCCCGTCTCTCTTCGAAATTATTTGAGCTCTCATTTCGCCCGGATGTGCCGTTCGCGGGCGAATTCCACTCCAGTAACACCGCCCGGACCGAGACGGGTCCCATCATGATCTAAGTTTATATCATACCAGGCAATTCGTGCGCGAGCGACCGAGAGACCCGTCCCGCGAGGGGCCGGCGGGCAAAGACCGGCGGGACCACTCGGCGTGTATTCGGCACGCCCCATGCAATACGCACCCGGCACCTCGATGCGTCGCGAAGACCGGAAGATGCGCCGGTCACTTCGCCCAGGGTCGGGCGGAGCCTGAGATCGCATGGCGTGCCTCCCGCGCGTCGTGCGGGCTCGGGCTCCGCCCGCCGGCCCCGGTGCCGGACGATGCCCCGATCGAGCCGCGGTGGTCGCCCGACGCGGCCCACTGGCGTCCCCGTAGACCGCATCGCCGGATCATACCGGCGATGCTCCCGCTCATCCCGCGCCGGGTTGGGCGCGGCCCGCTCGCGCCCCGAGCCGGGCCGAACACGACACGTCGAAGTTGTGCCCCTCGCTCGAGGGGACGAGATCTCCATTTACTTTGACAGATCGAGTCTAAACATGAATACACATCGATCGATTTCCGGGGCGCGATTCGTCATGAGATCCGCGCTCGCCGTCGGGATGCTCCTGTCCTCCAGACCCAGCTCGGGGCAGATTTCCGGTCCGGTCCCCCCGCCCAAGCAGCCGCCGAACATCGTGCCATTGATGCCGGTGGAGCAACTCGGCAAGGACATCCTCTACGACCACACCCTGTCGAATCCCTCGGGCTATGCTTGCTTCACCTGCCACACCCCCGAGACGGGCTTCACGGGGCCCGTCTCGGAGATCAACGCGCTCGCCGGCCCGTACCCGGGGGTCGTCCCCGGCCGGTTCGGCAAACGCAAGCCCCAGACGTACGCCATGACCGCCTTCAGCCCCATCGGCCCCTACTACGACGCCACCCTGGGGGTGTACCTCGGGGGCACCTTCTGGGATGGTCGCACCCCCGACGAGGCGCACCAGGCGAGGGAGCCCTTCATTGACCCCAACGAGATGGCCAACATCCCGGGAAACGGGGTCTATCCTCCGATCGCCGGCGGGTACTCCCCGCTCGTCGTCCAGAAGGTCCAGTCGCGACCCTATACGCCGTTGTTCAAGAAGGTGTACGGCCCGGACGTCTTCACCAAGTACACGGTCCCGCAGCTCTACACCGTGATCACGGATGCCATCGCGGCTTACGAGGGCTCGGCCGAGGTCAACCAGTTCAGCTCGAAGTACGACGCGTCCAAGTTTGGAGTGCCGGCGCAGAAGCTGTACAAGCTCTCCGCATCTGAGGAGCGCGGGAGGATCCTGTACGGGGTCGGACCGAATCCGTCCAACAACCCGAAATTCGGCCAGGCCCAATGCTTCGCTTGCCACTCTTCCGCGGGCCTCCTGGTCGTGCAGGCCGAGACCGAGGGGAAAGACACGTTCACCATGTTCTGCTATGCCAACATCGGCGTCCCCAAGAACCCCAACAACCCCTTCTACGAGCAGACCGATCCCACCATCAATCCCTACGGGTATAACCCCCTGGGGACCAAGTTCATCGACTGGGGCCTCGGCCTGAACCCCAATCCCGCCCCCGATGGGACGAAGTTCTACAGCACGACCCCGGGAGACATCGTCCAGTTCCGGGGGCTATTCAAGGCCCCGAGCGTGCGCAACTCGGACATGCGGCCGTCGCCGCTGTTCGTGAAGTCATACATGCATAACGGCGTCTTCAAGAGCCTCCAGGAGGTCGTCCATTTCTACAACAAGCGGAACATCGCCGTGGATACCAGCGGCAATGAGGTGGCCTACGACCTCCGCAACGGCCCCCCGGCCGGCACCACGCCGCTGTTCCCGCCGCCCGAGGTCCTCGACAACGTGCAGAACGTCGCCGGCCTCACCCCCGCCCAGGCGGCCGCCCAGGGGGTCTCCGGTGTGGTGGCGACGAACGGCCAGGTGGGCAACCTCGCGTTGACCGCCGCCCAGGAGGCCGACCTCGTCAACTTCCTCAAGATCCTCACCGACGGCTACACCGCGCCCAATCCCGTCAACTCCCCGTGAGGCCGCGGACCGTTCGATCGGTGTTGAGGCCGCTTCCCATAAAGGTTGCGGACCGTTCGATCGGTATCGGGGCCGGGACTCGGGCTCATCCACGGGTCCCGGCCTCCTTACAGATTCCGACAGAGGATGATGAGACTCGCTCATCCCTGCTCATTCGAGCGCGGCACCTATCCGTGGCAACCCATTCTCCCCGCGGCAGACACTCAGGACGAGGTTCCCAGCAACCGGAGGACTTCCGATGCTCCCCAAGCAGATCGCCGGCATTCCCCTCCCTGACAGCACCCTGGCCGCCGAAGCGACCGAGCTGGTGCGCGACACCGAGTCCGAACTCCTCTTCGACCACTCCTTGCGGGTCTACCTGTTCGGGTCCCTGCAAGGCCGACGTCTCGGGCTGAGCTACGACCCCGAGTTGCTCTACATCGGGGCGGTCTTCCACGACCTGGGGCTGACGGAGGAGTACCGCAGCCCGGACGAGCGGTTCGAGGTGGACGGGGCCAACGCGGCCAGGCGATTCCTGGAGCGGCACGGCGTCCCCGAGGCGGAGATCGACGTCGTCTGGGACGCCATCGCGCTGCACACCACGCCGGGCATCCCCAGGTGGAAGAAGCCCGAGGTCGCCCTGGTCACGGCGGGCGTCGAGCTCGATGTCCTGGGGCTGGGCTACGACGACTTGCCGGCCGACGCCCGCGAGCAGGTCCTGGCGGCGTTCCCTCGGGTGGACTTCAAGCGGCGGATCGTGCAGGCGTTCGCCGACGGGATCCAACACAAGCCGCAGACCGCCTTCGGCAACGTCAAGGCCGACGTGCTGGAGGAGCTGCTCCCGGGGTACGTCCGTCCCAACTTCTGTGCGATGATCGCCGGCTCTCCGTTCCGGGATTGAGCGATCTCCCGGTCGCTTCGACGCGGGCTGCCGGCTCCATCGGCGCGGAGACACACCGTGTCGGGAGGCCCATGGGGCCGGCGCATGCGGGCCTCCTGTTGCTAACGCCGGCGCGGCGGATGGTCCAGCCCCTTGTGGCCCGCCCCCGCAAGCTGCGATTGTTGTGAGCGACGGCCGATTGGACCCACGTTCATTCTCTTCTCAGGGAGGCAATCTGATGCTGAACAAGCGTGGATTCGCCAGGGGAGTGGTTCTCGCCCTGTCGGCGGGTGGACTCGTACTCCTGGTGCACTCGGCGCCCGGCCAGAACCCGAACGCCCAGTCGCCCCGGCCCCCTCGCGACGCCGTCGCCGAGGCTCGGACGCCGAAAGACGTCCCGGCGGAGCGGCCCGAACAGCGGAAGACGGCACACGACCTGTCCGACGTCTTCACCCCGAGCCAGGCGGCACCTTCCTCGGAGGCCCTGACCGACCAGCCGGAGCACGGCGGCATGACCGGCTTTGACTTCTATCGGGACCCTCTGGGCGCGATCAAGCCGGGGACGACCTTCGAGGAGGGCTACAAGGCCGCCGTCGCCAATAAGCCGAACGTCCTGGCGCGGCAGCGAAGGCTGCTGGAGGGCCGCTACAACCTGGAACCCAGGTTCGACCCGGAGGCCACGATGTCGCGCGGCAAGCCCCTCGTGGTGGGGCCTACCGCCCGCCTGCCGATGGGAGTGGACTGGGATACGCTGGCCTCCATGGGCCCGGCAGAGGTCCGCCGTAGAGACGTCTTCCCCTATAAGGCACTGCCTCATCCCGTGCAGGGGGGAGGGCTGGGCGGCCAGGTCTTTCCCCAGATGCAGATCAAGATGTTCCCGCGCCTGGAGCGTTACGACGTCGAGCACGACCTTCCCGAAGCCTTCCTTCCCGAGTTCCCGCCCGCGATGTACCTCCAGACCCGACCCGAGCTGGACGACGTTTCCCGCGGTGAAGTCGTCTCGATCAACAACTATTACCGCCTATTCAAGGACCTGGTGACGCCGGTGCAGCTCGACGGCCTGCGCCTGCTGGTGACGCCGTTCCCCCAGGAGGAGTTCAATCCGACCGACGATCGCAAGAGCGCCGAACCCAGCCTGGGAGTGACCTGTTTGGATTGTCACGTCAACGGTCACACCAGCGGGCAGTTCCACATCAATCCGGACACCCGGCCCGAGCAGCGGCGGATGCGCCTGGACACGGTGAGCCTGCGCGGCCTGTTCAACCAGCAGATTCACGGGGCGAAGAGGAGCCTGCGCTCGGTCGAGGACTTCACCGAGTTCGAGCAGCGGACGGCTTACTTCAACGGCGACGAGATCCACGCCTTCAAGAAGGGGTTGAACATTCTGGATCGCATCCAGGTGTCGCACATGGCCCAGATGCAGAACATCCTCGATTTCCCGCCCGCGCCAAGCTGACTGCGCTGGGCCACCTCGACCCGGAGAAGGCGACCGAGGCCGAGCTGCGTGGCGAGAACCTCTTCTTCGGCAAGGCGCAGTGCGCGGTCTGTCACCCGGCGCCATCCTTTCTCGACAACCAGATGCACGACCTGCACGTGGAGCGATTCCTGAAAGGCGAGGTAGGAGACGGCCCGATCAAGAGCTTCACGCTTCGCGGCATCAAGGATAGCCCGCCGTACCTGCACGACGGCCGCTGCCTGACCCTGGAGGACACGGTCGAGTTTTTCAACCTTGTATTGACCTTGAAACTGTCGAAGGAGGAGAAGCGAGACCTGGTCGCGTTCTTGCGGCAACTGTAAATGCGGCTGGCCGCGCGTAGATTAGGCGGACGAAAGAGAATAGCTGGCCCAGCAACGGTGCGTTCAGTCCTGAACGACCTGGACTCGCTCGAACCAAGTGGACCAGTTATTTTCTTCCGCACGGCTTACATCGTTCGCCTGAGAAAAGCGACCCGCTCGTGGACGAGATGGCATTAACGATACGTGGTCACCATCCCGCGGTTTCCTCGGAGCTGCATTCAGGTTGCCGACGTCTCCAGCAGCGCCGGGATGAAGAAGGTGGGGATCTCATCGTGGGGCAAATGTGTGCGGAGGAACAAGGCCCCGGCGCTTCCCAGTGCGGGGCGGACCTCCTTGTCGAAGTTGGTCGGTGAGTGATCCTTGACGAGCGTGGCCGGGTCGACGCCGATCGCCTTGGCGACCTCGGCACGCAGGGCGTCGGCGACCTTCTCGGTCTGGGTGTGCGGCCGGTAGATGCAGACGAATCGGGCCGCGTCGCGACGTCCGCCACCGAGACGCCCGGCCGCCTTCCATTGGTCGCAGAAGCGGACGAACCCCGTCACCTTCGACCAGTAGGTGCAGTCGAACAGCCAGAGATCCGTCGGCGAGCCCCGATCGGGCCGGATCAGCGTCGATCCCGCGGCCTCTTCCAGCGGCAGTCCCGCGCCAGAGTGGCCGCAGACGTAGATCCGTTCGAGGACCGGTCCGACCGCGGGAGCCGCCCCGACAGTCCCGCCGGGTCGGCCGGCGAAATCCTTGGGCAGGTACGGCCGGCCGTCGGGCCGATGGAGGCAAGCCAAGTGCCCGAGGCAATCGTTGACCAGGTTGCCCAGTCGTGCCGGGTCGGCGTACTGGCCGGCGGGCTCCCGCGCCCAGAACGAGCCGGTGGCCAGCGTGCTCACCTCCGGGACGATCACGATCGGCTCCATGGCTCCGAGCCGCGGTCCCATGCGGCCCAGGCCGTAGACCAGCGGGGCCGCGGGCTTGGCCGAGGCGCCGCGCGGGCCGCGTCGTCGCGTTCGGCCCAGTCCGGCACGCGCGGCCGTCCGGCGGAATCCACCGTGACATACCCGTTATGTCCGTGGAGGAAGATCAGGACACGTCCGACCGGCCGGCCCGGCAGGTGCGTCCAGACCGCCCGCGCGTCCCGGAGCCCGGAGGCCGGTGCGAGGGGAGCCTCCTTCGAGAAGATCAAGGCCGTCGACTCGTTGATGGCGAGGTCGTCTCGGCATGGATGGGGCGCCGGCTCCGCGGCTCGGCCGGAACCATCGCACCAGGCCGCGAACCCGCTGCCGATCCCGAGGGCCAGGCCGCCGAGGACTTGCCGGCGCGTCGGATGCTTTGCAGCCAGGCTTTCGGTTCGATGGCAGCCTCTCGTGTCGGGCGATTTCTCGAGGCGACTCGATGGGTCCATGATCGTTCCCTTGCCTTCGTTTGAGGGATCCGTGAGCATTCCTGAACCCTTCCTCGATGCCGTCACAAGTTAACGCTTCTCATGGAGGAGCCGCAACGGGCCTGAAGTCAATGAGGAGACACAACCCGGGGAATTGATGGAACCCGATCGGGCGGTGTCGAACCGAGATCCCGGGCAACGCTCCCTCGCTTCTCAACGCCGTCTCAAGGCCGTAAGATGGCGGGGCCATAGGGTTGTGGTGAGAGAATATGCCCAGGTAGAGAGGCGAGTGGCTCGTCGCGCCGCGAGGCGGGATGCCGATGTCCCGGCGATCCGGCGACCCGCGCCCAGAGGGATGAAACCGCATGGACTATCGATCGGCCGGGGTGGACCTCCAGACTTATGAGGAGACCATGTCCCGGCTCCCGCCGCTCTTGCGCCGCACCTACACCCCGCGGGTCATCGATTGGAAGGGCGGTTTCGCCGGCCTCTTTCGCCTGGACGACCAGATCGGACTGCTCTCGCGGACCTATCGGGATCCGGTCCTCGTGGCCTCGACGGACGGCGTCGGAACCAAGCTCAAGCTGGCCTTCGCCACCGGACGCCATGCGACCGTCGGCATCGACCTGGTCGCCATGTCCGTCAACGATTGCCTCTGTGCGGGGGCCGAGCCGTTGCTGTTCCTGGATTACGTCGCCATGAGCCGCGACGATCCGGATTTGACCCTCCAGGTCGTCAAGGGAGTCAGCGACGGTTGCATCGAGGCCGAATGCGCCCTGCTCGGCGGCGAGACCGCGATCCTGCCCGACTTCTACCAGCCGGGGGAATACGACCTGGCCGGCTTCTGCCTGGGCGTCGTCGAGCGGAAGCGCGTGCTCGACGGCCAGGACATCCGCCCCGGCGATAAGGTCGTGGGCCTCGCCAGCTCGGGCCTCCATTCGAATGGATATAGCCTGGCACGGAAGATCGTCTTCGACGTTGCCGGCCTGAAGCCCGATACATTCGTCGAGGAATTGGGACGCTCGGTGGCCGACGAGCTGCTCGAGCCGACGCGGATCTATGTCCGGGCCGTGAAGACCGTCTACCGGCGCTATCGCGTCAAGCGGACCATCCACGGCATCGCCCATATTACCGGCGGCGGACTCATCGATAACCCGCCCCGAATCCTCCCCGAAGGCTGCGCCATCCGCCTCAAACGCGGGTCGTGGCCCGCCCCCAAGGTCTTCCCCTGGCTCCAGCGCCTGGGCTCGATCAACGTCGCCGAGATGGACCGCGTCTTCAATATGGGGATCGGCCTGATCCTCGTCGTCGCCGAATACTACGCCGAGGCGATCGTTCGTTACCTCAACGTCCAGGCGCAAACGCCCGCCTGGATCATCGGCGAGGTGGTCGCCGGAGACAGGTCGGTCCTCTGGGACGAAGACGATTCCTCCGCTTGAGCTCGCCCGTGATCGCAGCGCGAGAGTTGAGCACGCATGTGTTGCCGCTCCCGGTCCAACGACCTGGGGAGTGGCCCATCAATCGGATTCCCGGCCGAGGAATCTCGGCGCACCATTCTTGACCGCCCGAGGTTGTTATTCCATGTTTGCATGGGACACGGTCGAGCGGACGGAGAGGATTCTGACGACTCCGGAATTCTTGGCGATTCCTTGCCGGGGGGTCGGATTCTTGGTAAGTTCAAGTGTCCTCATTGATTCGTTCATTCCTGTCATCCTCGCTCGATGTGTCGTTCGGCCGGTCTTCCAGATGCTGGTCACGGAAGCGATCGTGGTCTCGTAGGTCCCATTATCTCTCTAGCGCTCTCGCTATTCTTCCAGCAAGTGGGGCAGCCGAGGGGGTGTTGTCGTCGCCGCCTGCGCCGACACCGGCCCCCCGTCGCCCTTTCCGGCCAGCGTTTGATGTTCATCTCCGGAGTTGTTAGTCATGGCCAAGAGTCGGGATTGGACAGAGATTCTCATCCGACGTGGGGTGATCGGCCCCGATCAGCTCAAAGAAGCCGGCCGGTCGCAGGGCGCCGTGGAGGACGCCCTCGTCAAACTGGGGTACGCCGATGCCGACGACATCATGAAGGCCAAGGCCGAGCAGCATGGCCTTCAGTTCGTCGCGCTCCAGGAGATCGAGATTCCGGCATCGGTCATCGAGCTGGTGCCCGAATCGCTCGCTCGGGAAAACATCGTCATGCCCCTCTCGGAGAAGAGCGGGGTCATCCGTGTGATCATGCATAATCCTATCGACTTCGAGACGATCGACAAGTTGCGGTTCGTGCTGAATCGGGAAATCGAAGTCTCGCTGGCGCCCAAGGAAGCGATCGTCGAGGCCATCAATAAGTACTATGGCAGCTCCTCGTCGGAGACGGAGTCGGTCAACTCAATGCTCCAGGAGTTCACCGATACGGCCATCGACTTCGCCGAGGATGGCACGGGTTCGGGCGGAAAGTCCGCGACGACCAATACCCTCGAAGAGGGCGACGCCCCGGTCATCCGACTTGTGCATCTCATCATCCAGGAGGCTGTGCAACAACGCGCGAGCGATATCCACATCGAGCCTTTCGCGGACCGTGTCCGGATCCGCTATCGCGTGGATGGAGTGTTGATGGAGCGGGACAATGCTCCACGCCGGCTGTTGGGTGCAATCATCAGCCGTATCAAAATCATGGGCTTCATCGACATCGCCGAGAAGCGCCGACCCCAGGACGGCCGGATCAAGATCCTCGTCGCCGGCAAGGATATCGACCTGCGTGTCAGCATCATCCCAACCAGCCACGGCCAGTCGGTCGTCATGCGAATCCTGGACCGCGAGAATATCAAGGTGGGATTGCAAGACCTGGGATTTGGCGACGATGACTGGAACCGGTTCAAGGGGATGATCAAGCGACCCAACGGGATCTTGCTGGTGACCGGGCCGACCGGCTCGGGCAAGACCACGACCCTCTACGCGGCACTCAACGAGCTGAATCGTCCCGACGTCAAGATCATCACCGCCGAAGACCCGGTCGAGTATTACTTGCCGGGAGTGAACCAATGTGAGGTGAAAGCCAAGATCGGCATGACCTTCGCGCGAATCATCCGGGCCATGCTCCGACAGAACCCCAACATCCTCCTGGTGGGCGAAATCCGGGACTTGGAGACGGCTGAAACCGCAATTCAGGCGTCCCTGACGGGACACTTGGTTTTCAGTACATTGCACACGAACGATGCGCCCAGTGCCATTACACGTCTGGTCGATATTGGCATCCAGCCATTCCTGGTTGCTAGCTCGGTCCTGGCGATCATGGCACAGCGGTTGGTGCGGAAGGTTTGTCCGAAATGTAAGGTTCGCTACGAGCCTCCTGCTTCCATCTTGATGGGGTTGGGCCTCAAGCCCGAGATCGTGAAGAAGGCGAACTTCATGAAGGGTAAGGGGTGCGCCAACTGCAACAAGACGGGATACCGCGGACGCATGGGGATCTACGAACTGATGACGATGACCGCGCAGGTGCGGGAGATGACCTTCAAGGGCGAATCGACCCAGAATGTCCGTAAGTTGGCTCGCAAGCAGGGGATGCATACTCTGTTCGAGGACGGGATGATCAAGGCCCTCAAGGGCCAGACGACCCTCGACGAGGTCTTGCGGATCACCCAACGCGAGATGGCGGATCCTGCGCCCGCACCGGTCAAGAAATGAGCTTGAGGGCCACACTCAAGGTGCTGATTCAGAGGGAACGCGGCAGGGCCCCGGCTCGGGCTTGCCGCGACTTCCCAGATGGGTAAGAGAAAACGGCTTGTTCGTTGGCCTGATTGAATGGCCTTGTGTCCACCACGAATGGCTCGAGGGCCGAGCCGCCGAGCGTGCATCGGGTCGTGTGTGAGGGTGGCAGAAGTCAACCTTTTGCTTGATACGCAGGAATTCACCGAAATAATGGTGGTGTCCGAGAGCAGCGGCGTCTCGCCCTAACTTCAAGGCACACGGTTATCATTTGGTGGACACCTGGTTGATCTGAAAAAGTCAAGCCCCTCGAAAGGGCTGCCAGTGATCGCGTCGGGTTCCATCGACGAAACCGCGGAGGGATTCCAGGGCAATGGGTACGCTGCTTATCGACAAACTGCTTCAGACGGTCTGCAGTCAGAAGGCGAGCGATCTGCACCTGACTGTGGGAAGCCAGCCGATGCTCCGGTTGCACGGGCACATGCGGCCGCTGGCGACGAAGGTCCTCGAGCCTTCGGATACGGTTTCGCTGATGAAGAGCATCGCGCCCGAGCGGTGCCAGCAGGAATTGCAGGAGGTCGGCGGCACCGACTTCGGCTTCGCGTTCGGCGACATGGCCCGGTTCCGGGTCGCCATCTACAAGCAGCGTGGCAACGTCGGGTTGGTGTTACGGCGGATTCCGAACGAGTTCTTGACATTTGAACAGCTCGGTTTGCCTCCGATCGTCGAGTCGTTGATCACGAGGCCACGCGGTTTGATCCTGGTGACGGGGCCGACCGGCTCGGGGAAGACCACGAGCCTGGCGTCCATGATCAACTGGATCAATAACACGATGGACCGCCACATCATCACGATCGAGGACCCGATCGAGTATTTCCACAAGCACAACAAGTCCCTGATCAATCAGCGCGAGATCGGCGTGGACGTGCCCGATTTCCCCGAGGCCATCCGGCGCGCCCTCCGGATGGACCCTGACATCATCCTCGTCGGCGAAATGCGAGACCTGGCCACGATCTCCGCGGCGATCACCGCGGCCGAGACCGGCCACATCGTCTTCGCCACCCTGCACACCAACTCGGCCGAAGGGACGGTCAACCGGATCATCGACGTGTTCCCCAAGGATCAGCAGGACCAGATCCGCACCCAGTTGTCGGTGGCGATCCTCGGCGTGCTGGCCCAGGCGCTCTTGCCCCGCAAGCCGAAGGGCCTCGTCGCGGCTTATGAGATGCTCGTGGTCACCCCGGCCATCGCCAACCTGATCCGCGAGAACAAGACGTACCGGATCGACTCGTCGATCCAGACCGGACGCAAGCACGGGATGATCCTCCTCGATGACAGCCTGTTCAACCTCTGGAAGCAGGGGCTGGTCGAGGAGAACGAGGTGATCTTCAAATCCCGCAAGCCGACCGACCTCAAGGAACGGATCGAGAACGCCAAGAAGGGGATCTTCGACGAGAGTGAAGAGGGGGACGAGGAAGAGGAATGACAACTGTTCCGTGGTCAGTCGTCCGTTGTCGTTTGTTGGATGGCGCCGGGCCGGTGCCGCGGATCGCGGGCCTTTGATTTCCGCATCACTTCCGAACCGACCCGCGACAACCAGGCCCACGAGCATGTGCGCCACCGATTGAGCCCATCGCTACCCCGATTGGCCGCTAACCAGCGCCGAACGATCAGCCAAGGAACCACGGACAACTGACCACGGACAACTGACCACGGACAACTGACCCATGGCAAGACGACTCGGCACGATCATGGTCAACATGGGGTATCTGGATGAGGATACCCTCTGGAAAGTCCTGGAAGAGCAGAAACGTTCCGGCAGCGACCTGCTCGGCAAGGTCGCGGTGCGCCTGGGCCTGGTGAAGGAAGACCAGGTGCTCAAGGCGCTGGGCGAGCAGCTCGGCATGAAGGTGGTGAAACTCACCGAGGTGACGATCCCCGCCGAGATGACCGAGCTGGTGAACGAGAGCATGGCGACGGCGTACAAGGTCGTGCCGGTCTCGCAGAACAAGAAGGACAAGAGCATCACGGTGGCGATGGCCGAGCCGCAGAACCCGTCGACGCTCGACAGCCTGCGGATGTTCCTGAGCACCGACGTCAAGGGGGCGATCGCGACCGAGGCCGACGTGATGGGCGCGATCGAGCGGCTCTACGCCGGCCACCACGAGAGCATCCAGGACGTCGTCAAGCAGATCGAGCAGGACAAGGGCCTGTCGAAGATGGCCGGTCGTAACGCCAATACGATCGACCTGGAGGCCATCGAGGAGATGGCCGAGGCCGCGCCCGTGCGGAAGCTCCTGAACATGGTGCTGCTGCTGGCGATCAAGGACAAGGCCTCGGACATCCACTTCGAGCCGTTCGAGGAAGAGTACAAGATGCGGTACCGGGTCAACGGGATCCTGTACGAGCTGGTCCCGCCGCCGCGGCACCTCGCCCCGGCCATCTCCAGCCGCATCAAGGTCATGGCCAACCTCGACATCGCCGAGCGCCGGCTCCCGCAGGACGGCCGGATCCAGCTCGCGCTCGGCGGCAACGAGGTGGATATCCGCGTCTCCACGCTGCCGACGATGTTCGGCGAGAGCGTGGTCCTGCGGATCCTCGACCGCACGGTCGTCCAGCTCGACCTCAAGCGGCTGGGCATGCCCGAGGACACGCTGAAACACTGGTACGAGATCGTCGAGAAGCCCAACGGCATCATCCTCGTCACCGGCCCGACCTCGTCGGGGAAGACGACCACGCTCTACGCCACGCTCAATCACCTGAACCGGATCACCGAGAAGATCATCACCACCGAGGAGCCGGTCGAGTACGACATCGAGGGCCTGATCCAGATCCCGGTCAACCCCGATATCGGCGTGACCTTCGCGAGCTGCCTCCGCGCCATCCTCCGGCAGGACCCGGACAAGATCCTGGTCGGCGAGACCCGCGACCTGGAGACGGCCGAGATCTCGATCCAGGCGTCGCTGACCGGCCACATCGTCTTCACGACGCTGCACACCAACGACGCACCCTCGGCGATCACCCGGCTCCGCGACATGGGCCTGCCCACGTTCTTGATCACCGCGACCGTCGAGGCCGTGCTCGCCCAGCGGCTGGTCCGCCGGATCTGCGCCAACTGCAAGACCGAGTTCACCCCGGTCCCCGAGATCTGCATGGAGCTCGGCATGACGCCCGAGCAGGCCGCGGCCAAGAAGTTCTACTACGGCAAGGGCTGCGAGAAGTGCAATAACACCGGCTACAAGGGCCGCCAGGGGATCTACGAACTCCTGGTCATGAACGAGACCCTCCGCGAGATGATCGTCGCCGAGGCCTCCCTCGACGACTTCCGCAACGCCGCCCGCAAGTTCGGCATGCGGACCCTCCGCGAGGTCGGCCTGGAATACATCCACGCCGGATTGACCTCCGTCGAGGAGATCATGCGGGAAACGATGCTCGACGATCTGTGATCAGTCAGTGGTCAGTGGTCAGTTGGAGCAGCATACAAGCGTCTGCGGTCCGGGATTCGAGGTCAGTTGAGAGATCCGGTGGAACGGGAATCGGGGTCAGTGTGTCGTGATCGGCCGTGACAGGCGAGGTTTTCCCCTCTCTGAACACCGAACACGGTACCTGAAAACAGGAGCGGGAACAGGAGCTAAGCGACCCAATGCCGACATATCAATACGAGGCGATGGACCACACGGGGCGCGAGGTCAAAGACTCGATCGACGCCCAGACGCAGGAAGAGGCGCAGCAACTGATCCGCCAGAAGGGCTTCTTCGTCACGAAGATCGCCGAGAAGGCGAAGAAGACCAGCACGCGGGCCAAGGCCAAGAAGGGCGGCCGTCGCAAGAAGAAGTCGTTCACCATCGGCCGGATCTCGACCAAGCAGTTGTGCACGTTCACCCGCCAGCTCTCGACGCTGCAGGACGCCGGCCTGCCGATCCTCCGCAGCCTGAAGATCCTCGAGGGCCAGTGCAAGCCGGGCGTGCTCAAGAACGCCCTCGGCGACATCGTCGAGGATATCGAGAGCGGCCAGACGCTCTCCGAGGCCTGCGCCAAGCACCCCAAGGCGTTCGACCGCCTCTACTGCAACATGATCAAGGCGGGCGAGGCCGGCGGTGCGCTCGAGGCCATCCTCCAGCGCCTGGCCGACTTCAAGGAGAAGGCCCAGTCGCTCAAGCGTCGCGTCAAGTCGGCCATGGTGTACCCGATCGTGGTCATCTTCGTCGCCTGCGTGATCGTGGGCTTCATCCTGTACTTCATCATCCCCAAGTTCGAGGCCATCTTCAACGACTTCGGCGTGCCGCTGCCGGGCATGACGATCTTCCTGATCAAGGCCAGCCACTTCATCATCAAGTATTTCTACATCGTCTTCCTGACGCCGCTGTTCATCTGGATCTTCCTGAAGCTGCTGTACCGCAACAAGACGGGGGCGTACATCTGCGACCGGATCCTGCTGATGATCCCGGTGCTGGGCATGATCGTCGAGAAGTCAACGGTCGCCCGGACGATGCGGACGCTCGGCACGCTGGTGCAGTCGGGCGTGCCGATCCTCGAGTCGCTGAACATCGTCCGCGACACGGCCGGCAACGCCGTCTTCGAGCGGGCCTTCACCCGGATCTACGAGAGCATCCGCGAGGGCGAGACGATCGCCCAGCCGCTGAAAGAAGCCCGGATCGTCAACGACATCGTGGTGAACATGATCGACGTCGGCGAGGAGACCGGCGAGCTCGACACCATGCTCAACAAGATCGCCGACAACTACGATGAAGAGGTCGAGACGGCCGTCGAGAGCCTCGTGAGCCTGCTCGAGCCGATCATGATCGTCGTGCTCGGCGGCATCATCGGCTTCATCGTCATCGCCCTGTTCTTGCCGCTGATCACGCTGATCTCGAAGCTCTCGGGTTGAGAGGAAGAGACCAACCCCGCTAGAGCGTGTGATGAAACTCTCCATTCCTTGTAGCCGGCCTCTGTGAGGCCGGGGCTTCCCAAACCGGGGTCACAGACCCCGGCTACAACGGAACATGCCGAGAAATAGGAGAAGTAGTTCATAACACGCTCTAAACCGTCTCGTAGGGTGTGTGAAACACACCGGATCCATCGATCAAAGGACATCGGTGGGTTCCACCCACCCTACTCTGCCCTGCGAGCGGCCGCCCGCGAGAGACCGGGCGGCGCCCGTTCGACGGCCCGCAACCATCGACCAACGCAACGTCCGGAATCAAAGCAGAAACCGATCAATACCCTTCATCACAGAGTCACGGAATCACCGAGAAAACGTATGAAGGGTAAGGCGGACACAACGCCTTGATTGATCAGATGCGACAGCGACAGCGAATTCACGGATGAGCTCCCCTCTTCGACCCGATTTTTTCGACGATCCCACGAGTTGAATCCGAGTGCCACCCGCGTGAGAAATCCGGGTGGGCTGGCTCTCATTGGCAAATGGACAAATGATGTTAGGCTACAGCCTGGGAGGATCCATGATCCGCTTGCGAACGAGGGCCACGACCCGCCGATGCCGGGTCGCGTCGAGGGAGACGCGGGGCGGCTTCACGCTCATCGAGCTGCTCGTCGTCATCGTCGTCCTGGCGATCCTGGTGGCCTTGCTGCTGCCGGCGATCAACTCGGCGATCCGGACGGCGAAGAACGCGGCCGTCTCGGCCGAAATCAACCAGCTCGCCCAGGCGCTCGAGAGCTTCAAGTCGAAGTACGGCGACTATCCGCCGAGTCGCTTCCTGGCGGTGGAGAACGGTAACTACTCAGCGTTCCTTGGTGACACGACGAACCTCCATAATGGCACACTAATGGATCCCACTTCCCCGGGAACCGGCGATATCACCCTGGGCCAACTGGCCCAGCGGTCCGTATCGGCCCTGCGTAAGTTCTTCCCGAGGGTGAGCACGACGGGTCTACCATCGGGAGTTTGGTACGACTTTAATGGGAATGGAGGGAATGGGCCCGATAGTCCGTATATTCTCCATGGTCACGAGTGCCTTGTCTTCTTCCTGGGTGGCGTACCGCTCCTCGATGCCAATACCGGAGTCTTCGGCTTGACCGGATTCGGCAAGGATCCGACGAACCCGTTCACGAACAGCATCGTCGGACACACGATGTACAACGCCAATCGTCAGCCGCCTTTCTTCGAGTTCAACTCGGGTCGGCTCTTCGCGGATCCGCACGGGACCTCGAACATCCCGGGTTATTACGACTCGCTGGGCAACTCGCCGCCGACCGCGCTTCCGACCACCATCAATTTCTACGCGTATTTCAGCTCCTACGGCAGCGGACATTACGATCCCAATGATGTCAACCTCTTCTACCCGCTCGCATCCCCGTACGCCTACGAGGTGGACTTCAACAGCAACGGACCGATCGGGCTCCAGTTCCAGAGCAACTACCCGGTCGTTGGGGGTGGATTCATCGTATCGCCCTCCCCGAACCCCTACACGAGCACGCTGACCGCGAATAATCCGACTGGCGCCCTCCCATCGGGTACCGTGACGTACCAGAAGCCGCAGACGTTTCAGATCATTTCGTCGGGGCTCGACGGGCTCTATGGGGTCGGTGGGCAGTTTCAGCCGACGACGACATCGGCAACCATACCGTTACCTTTCGACTCCCATAACTCCATCGATGTCGGGAATTCGGTCGTGGCCGACTCCGATGCGACCTTGCGGCAACGCGAGTACGACAACCTCACCAACTTCAAGTCGGGAAGGCTGCAATAACCTCCCGAACGGACCGGACATGAATGACGAACGTGGCCTCCCGCCTCATCCGCCCATGATGGTGGTCGACGGCCACGATCGGTAACCCACTCATTTCGGATTTTGGACTGCCGATTTCGGATTTGAGGAAGAGATCAAGCTCGAATTCGACATCCCCTATCGAGGACGCAAGAGTGCCATGCGAAACCAATCCAAGATCCAAGATCCAAGATCCGAGATCCGGAGTGGATTCACCTTGATCGAGTTGCTCGTGGTGATGGTCATCATCTCGATCATCCTCGGGTTCATCCTCAACGCCGGGATGGACGCCCGACGCCGCGCCGAGGAGCGCGCCACACAGGGCCTGATCACCAAGCTCGAGACGGGCCTCAATGACCGGCTCGACGCCCTGCTTCAGACCCGTCCCGACTACAATAGTGCCCATCTCCTCCTGGGAGCCATCTACAACGCAAGTTTCCCCCAAAATCCCAATTTCTTCAACCTCCAGGCCGTCCCCGGTATTCAAAGAGCCCAGGTGATCGCCTGGTACGACTATATCAAGTCGGAATTGCCGGACGTCTTCTTCTACCAGCCGAAAGATCCCCATTACCCGCTCAATTTCGCGGGTAATCCCTATCCTGGGACGGCAATCCAGACGAATTTCTCCCTGCTCAACACTTACGCCCCCGTCATCCTTCCCCTCGGGAACATGATCAATTCTCCGGCTAACGGGAGTTACGGCGCGGGCAATTTCCAGAACCCGGCGGGCACCGGGATCTTCGGGGCCTCCTATGCAGCCGCGGCCGGGATTTATAAGAACCTGGGCTACCTGCCGCAGGGCTACGACGGCGTGGACAACAACCAGAATGGCCTGATCGACGAGATCGATGAGGGGGCCCCGACCAATGGCGCGAACCACGCGCAGGTCATGGGAAATCTGGCAAACCACACGCACATCACGGCTCGTTCCGAAATGCTCTACGCCCTGCTCGTCGAGGGGCGAGGTCCGCTGGGTTCGATGTTCCGGGCCGACGATTTCACCGACCGGGAAGTGCAGGACACCGACGGCGATGGGTTGCCCGAGTTCGTCGATGCCTGGGGCCATCCGCTCCAGTTCTATCGCTGGCCGCTGCTCTACCACTCCGATTTTCAACGCGGGCAGGTCGTGGTGAACGCCGCCAACGCGAGTCAATTGGACGCCAGCGGCACAACCTACGCGCTCGGGTCCCTGGTCCTCCCGTATGGCTCGGTCTTCGAGGAACGCGAGCAGGATCCCATGGACGTGAACCAGCAACTGATGGCGCTGGCATGGTGGGGAAGTAATACCAACACTGGTCCCGGCTTCAGCCTGACCGGCACCCTGCCGAATCTTAGCGGTTCTAGCGCAAGCGGTGGCGTCCTTGCCTTCGAATATTTCTTCCACCGCTTGAGGGAGCCCTATGGCGGCACTGCCGGCTCGACTCCGGTGTCGCCGCAGCTCTGGGATCGAGCAGGAAACCTCCGTCGGGCATTTGCCAGTAAGTTCCTGATCGTCTCTTCCGGGCAAGACGAGCAACTCGGGATCTTCGGATTCTACCCGGACCAGGGTTATCCCTCGGGTCCCCCGGACGCCACTCATCTGCTCGCGGTCGAAAACAACGCCATGCCGTTAGCCTTCGATCTGATCGGTAATTCCACGATTAACCCAGGAACCATCTTAACGGACTTAACGGTTCCACCCTTTAGCGCAGCCCAGGACGATATCAGCAACCAGAATCTTCAGGCAACCGGCGGGATTGGAGGCTCGGGATGATCTACAAGAAACCGGTCGCGTTGAAGCCTGGCTCGTTTGTCGAAATGGCTCCGCGCGGCTTCACGCTCATCGAGCTCCTGGTGGTGATCCTGATCATCTTGATCATCAGCGCCGTGGCCCTGCCGACGGTCCTGCCGGCCCTTGCGCATCGCCAGGTGAGCGAGGCTGCCCGAATCCTGCAAGGGGGGCTCGTTGGTGCCCGAGATTCCGCCATCCATAACAACGCACCAAGCGGGATCCGCTTGCTGCCGGACCCGGCATTTCCCGTCCAGACGGTAACGAACACGAGCAGCCCGTACTATGGCCAGATCGACCCCACGACGATCCTCGCCGCGAACCGATTTGTCCCGCTGGAGCCGGCGCCGTCCTACTCGTCGGGTAAGGTCTCGATATTTCCGGTCTCCTTGTATACGACAGTTCCTTACCTATCCCCGTTATATAACGGCGAACATGTCCTGATCCTGGAGCAATCGACCTTTACTGGTAGCATCCCTAACGAGCCTACGTCTTGGGGTTGGAATATCCGGGTCGGCGATCACGTTCAGATCGGTAACTCCGGCAAGCCATATACAGTCGTCGGGCCGATGGCGGTCGGCCCGGGCGCGGGCAACTCCGAGCAGTTCGTGAACTACGACTCGACCGGCACTCACGTCCCGGTCCGCACCGTCGGCTCCGGCACCTCGACCACTCATGTAAGCGTGACCTGGGACTACTTGTACCTGGTGAACGGCCAAGACGATGATAGGAATGGATTCGTCAACGACGGCCACAATGGGCTTTCGTTAGGCTATTTCGAGACTGAGGCGTGGGCTCCCCAGCTGGCAAACGGCTTGCCGAACCAATCCTATTCAATCCAAAGGCGGCCCGTCCCGTCTTCGAAGGGCCGAGAGGTCGCATTGCCTTCGAACGTCGTGGTCAACCTGACCACATGGAACTCTCCTGCACTGGGAGGCTTGATGAAAAACTCCAGCTACCAGAGCGAACGTTCTCGCCTGCCTGTGAACGCTTATACGGGCTATGTTGACATCATGATCAATCCCGATGGGACGGCGTTTACAAGCACGGGTTACTCATCCCCGACGGCAACCGGCTTGTCTTCGACATTCTTCCATTTCTGGCTGGCGGAGCGCGACGACCTCGCTGCGCCGGTTGTAACGAACGGGGTTCCGACCCCGTTGATCAGCGGGCAGCCGTTCCTGTTGCCCATCACGCCCCCGAATGGGTCGGACGCCTCGAGGTATACCGTGACATCGCTCAAGGGGGAAAATCGCCTCGTCACCCTCTTCACCCGTTCCGGCCAGATCGTGACCGACGAGAGCATCTTCTTCGACGATCCTTTCAACCCCGCGAACACCACGACGGGCTACAACATCTCGCTGCCGTTTCAGGACGTGCAGCAGGGACTTGCAGGAGGGCCATGAATATGATTGGTATCCTGACGCAATCGCGTCGCCGGTCGGGGATCACCCTGACGGAGATCCTGATCGCCATCATGATCATGGGTGTCGGCCTGGTCTCGCTGGCGACCTTGTTCCCGATCGGCCTGCTGCGGCTCCGCGACGCGACGCGGTACACCCGCTCGGCGATCCTGCTGCAAACGGCCGCATCCGACGCATCGGCACGCGGACTCCTCGGCAGCAAGTCCTTCGCTTATGCGGATTATGTGAATTACCAGGCGAATCAGCTCTACGGTCTCAGCCTGCCGTTCTGGTACGCCACCCCAACCTACTCGATACCCAACGGTTACAATCCTCTGATCGAGGACACCCAGTTCTATGGCGGCGAGTCTCACACCGTCAACCAGCAGAACGTGGTCACCGTCCTCGGGGCCAGGGTTTCGGGAGCAGCCGGCCACCCCCTGAGCGGCCCGGGCCTACCGTTCGCTTACGACCCCCTCTGGCGGTTCAAGACGGGGAACTATCTCGATCCGATCAATCAGAGCACGCTCGAGGCCCGCTTCGGTTACGGGATCGGATTCCTGCGGAATGATTCCGACGGCAACCCGCCCAGCGCCCACGGCTTGCAGCGGATCACCAACTTCAACCTTCCGTCCTTCACCAGCGGTCAGAATGTGGTCCCGATCATGCCGGCCTCGCAGTTCGTGCCGAGCATCTTCGTCTCGCAGGAGGACACGGTCTGGCAGGAGCCGAACAACCCCAACTATTCGCTCGCCTGGAACTCGAGCGTCCCCGTCGGTTCCGGTCCCAGTCCGGTCATCCCCGACTTGAGCATCAGTTATGTCACGAATGCACAAGGCACTAAGGTTCCAACATATCAACCCATGCTCGACTGGCGCTATTCCTGGATGTTCACCGGCCAGCTCACCAGCGCGGGTAACGCGTCGTGCTTGGATGGCAGCATCGTCATCTTCGAGAACCGGCAATTCGGCATCAACGCGGTGAAAGGACCCTACGGCGCGACCTACCAGGTTGATGGCGAGACGGTCGTGGAGGCGATCTTCGGCTACAGCACGAATGTCGTGCCGAACGGCGGCCCCGGCTACGGTTCCTCCGCCGACCGGACTGTCCTCCTCCGCTGGCCCGCAACCGAGCCCGATCCGGTCGTCCGAGTGGGCGACTGGATCGCCGATGTGACCTACGAACGGAACCAGTTGGTCGTCTACTCCCGATGGTGGCAGGGGTTCACGGACGCTAACGGGTATCCCATCCCGCTGGGCGTCCCCAACCCGACCAACAACGGCGAGTGGGATAACCTTCCGCCACAACGCTGCTACTGGTATCAGGTGCAGAAGGTGATGCCGGCCTCGACAGACGCCACGCTCGCCGGTTTCCGTTCCATGACCGTCTACGTCAACCAATCCTTGGTATGTCGGACCCTGCTGAACGGCACTGGCCAACCGGTCTACCAGAACGCGGCCCTGATCGCACCCAACGTCGTTAATGTGATCCCGCAAACGATCTTCGCGCGTTAGTCACCCGACGGCCGTTCTTCTCCCTCGCCCCGCGGCAGCGGGGAGAGGGTGCCCGGAGGGCGGGTGAGGGGCCTCCTTCGAGGCGACACCGCCGCAAGTAGACCGACGTTTCATCGAACCATCCTCGTCCTCCCCGATCAACTCGATGGCCCAGGTTGAGTGGACTGCTTTAAGGACCGATCACGTGAAACGCTCATTCCGATCGCTGGTGCCACTGAGACCGGCCTCGCCGCGCCGCGGCGTGACCCTCGTCGAGATGCTGGTCACCGTGGCCGTGCTGGTGATCATGATGACGATCCTGGTGCAGATCTTCCAGGCGGCGACCGGCTCGGTCACCGCGGCCCAGTCGCTCCAGCAACTGGACGACCAGCTCCGTCGGATCGACGGGATCATCCGCGCCGACTTGGAGGGAGTCACGGCGAAGTTCACCCCGCCGCTGGACCCGGCCCAGAACCTAGGATATTTCGAGTATGGCGAGAATGAGTTCGCCGATATGCAGGGTGAAGACAGCGACGATTACATCCGATTCACCGCCAAGGCTCCGGAAGGGCGCCCATTCACCGGGCGGATGTGGGTCAACCCGCAGTCGAATGCCTATAACGGGAACGTGATGCCGATCACGGTGACCAGCGAGTACGCCGAGATCATCTATTTCCTCCGCAATGGCAACCTGTACCGCCGTGTCCTCCTGGTCGCACCTCAGCTCCAATCTTCGGTTCAACCTGTATTCGCATCCACAATCAACAATATTTGTTATTACACCGACACTAACGGTAAGCCTCAGCAGTTCTCATTCACACCCACGGCCTTTAGTGGCTCCGCTGTGAGCTGGCAAGGAGTCAACGACCTGTCGGCGCGGCCGTCCGCCACCGGTCCGAGCCCCAGCGCCGGTACGACGGCCCAACAGGCGTCTCAGACGATTCAGCTCAATACCCTGGGCGATCTGACCAACCGCGAGAAACGGTTCGCCTATCCGCGTAACGCCACCGACTTCGCGACGAACGCGAACGGCTATCCTGCCAGCGGCGGGCCTGACGGCATCCCGGACGACGTGAATGGCGACAATGTCCCCGACCTCTATCCGTCGCTCTATCCCGGCGCCTTCAATCCCATCAACGCCGCGGGCGCCTTGATTTTCGCTCCGCCATTCGCGGTCAATGTTTCCGGAACCCAACCGACCGGAGATCAGATGCTCCAGAACAATCCGGGCTTTGGGCTTCTCGCCTTCCCCTACATCTTCCCGGGGGCCTATTCGAATCCACAGTACCTCTCTCACGATCAGTACGGCTGGATTCATTCGCCCACCCCGCTCGCCATCGATGAGAGCGGAAACCAGTACCAGTTCGACAAGAACCCGATCCAATATCTCCAGTACATGAATCACAATCCACTCGACCTGGGGGACAACCTGCCGGTCCCTCCGACCGGTAATTTGCAGGTCGGGGGGGGAAATCCGTCTCCGACTTGCAAACGTGGTGGGGATTCCCGACCTGGCGCGAAACCCTATCTCCCCTCTGGAACGATCCCACGATCCAGGTTGCCGGCAACGCAACCCTGAACCTTAACGCGGGCCAGCCCAATGGGTTGACGCCCCGGTCGGCCAGCACCGTCCCCGTGGCCAACGACATCAATCTCCTGCCTGCCATGACTTCGATCACGAGCGGAGGCTGGCGACGAAACGCCCAGCTCTTCACCGATGGGTGGGGCTCGAATAATCGGTTCTTCGCATCCAACAGCCCGCTGTGGGTCCAGTACAGTTGGGAAGACGACCTGATCATGACGGGGGTGAGGAGTTTCGACGTCAAGGCGTACGACAACGCCCTCGCCAACTATGCCGACCTGGGGTGGGGAGATGACTGGCGAGTCACCGGCAACACCACTCTCCCTGCCCCCTATCTCACGGGCACCTATGATATGCTGACGCAAACCTATGGCATTCCTGCCAATATTTTCGTCAACAATCAGTATTATGACCTGCTCGGGCAGACATTCGCTCATGAAGGGCGAATGCCGCCGATGTATAGTGATTGGCGCCTCGACGCGCAGTTCGGCGCCTCGAGTTACTCGGGTTTCAATTATAACGGCAACGTCGGCGACGATAATCCGGGCGTCGTCCGCCTGCGGCGGGTCTGGGATTCCTGGTCAACCGACTACAGCCGGGCGCCGTACTCGAGTGTCAACACAGCCAACGGGGGTTTCCCGGCCGGCCCGCCGTTCTCGCCGCCGATCTATCCGTCGTATCCGCCGCCTTATCCGGCACCGCTGAGGGGAATCCAGATCCAGATCCGGGTCGCCGACCCCACCAACCAGCGGATCAAGTCGCTGACGATCCGGCAGGATTTCACGGACAAACTTTGATGTGGAATGTCGGATTTCCGGCGCCCAGCCTGGGAGGAATGACCGATGAGCATCGCGACGACCCCCGAGACGATGGCAGCACTCTCTCCGCTGGAAATTCCCGGGCCTGTCGCGCTCGTCCCTTCCCTGGACATCCTCCATGGGCTGACCGAGACTCCCGAACGACGGGTCGTCTTCCGCGGCGTGGATTGGCCCTTCTACGAGACGCTGGTGAACTCGATTCCGGAGGGGAGTAACATCCACGTCAATTATGACGGGAAGGATCTGGAAGTCATGTCCACCGGACGGAAGCACGAGCTCGCCAAGAAGCTGTTGAGCCGGTTCGTCGAGACGGTGGCGGAGGAGATGGACATCCCTTACAGGCCCGCGGGCCAGACGACCTGGAAGCGGCCGGAGATGGCTCGAGGGTTGGAGGCCGACGAGTGCTATTACTTCCAACCTGCGAGCATCGCCCAGGATGTGGCGGCATTGGAACGCGGTTCCGACGACATCGCCGATTATCCGAATCCTGACCTGGCGATCGAGGTGGATCTCTCCAGCCCGCAGGTCGATCGGCCCGGAATTTATGCCGCATTGCGAGTATCGGAGATCTGGAGGCTCGATGGCGAACGAATCATCATCGAACGTCTGACGCCCGAGCAGAAATATCAAATGGTCGAATTCAGTAGCTTCTTGCCGGTCCGTGCCGAAGAGATCCGGCAATGGGTCATCCAGGAAGGCTCTCGCGATCTGACCGCCTGGGCGCGGCGATTGCGGGCGGAGATCCGCCGGAAACGCGCCGACGAGCCCCCACGGGGATAGCCATGGCGATCAACCCCGGGATCGCGGCCACGGGGACTCTGGATCTGGTCCCCTTGCTTCTTGGGTGAAAATGTGCATTCGGGAACAGAGGATCCGCCGAGAACGTCTAAATACGATACAGATCGAGATCAAGACAAGA
This sequence comes from uncultured Planctomycetota bacterium, assembly GCA_963743925.1. GTDB lineage: Bacteria > Planctomycetota > Planctomycetia > Isosphaerales > Isosphaeraceae > CAVZRC01. Next base: position 56,997 of record CAVURY010000004.1, read on the forward strand.
CGCGATCATTGAAACGCGTTGACCGCCGGAATCGCGAGGAAAAGGAGAGGTTCATCCCATGCTGGCCAATTCACGACATCACAAGCGGGTGCGACGGGGGATCGTCCTGGTCCTGGTCCTCGCGATGCTCGGCCTGCTGGCCCTGATCGGGGTCACCTTCGCCACTTTCAGCGGCCAGGCCAAGATCAACGCGCGGAACTTCGCGCAATCCGTCCTCGGGCCGCAAGACGACGAGCTGATGGACTTCGCCCTGTCGCAGTTGATCACCGACACGTCGGACGTCCGCTCGGCGATCCGCGGCCACAGCCTGGCCCGCGACATGTACGGCAACGACGCCAACTTCAACGGCTATCTCACTGCCAATCCCAACCCGGCGAGCAACGGCTTGCTGCATTTCACCTACATCCAGCCGGCCGCAAACAACGCCGCCCTCTACGACGTGCAGACGGACCTTCCGATCCCGGCGAACGCCCCGGTGCTCTACGGCTACAACTTCGCGCACTGGATCATCCGGATGTCGTACACCGGCGCGATCAACCCGGGCTACCCTCAGCCCGCGAGCCAGACGTTCGAGATCCTGTTAGACGAATTCGCCCCCACCGCGGGCGTGACGGCCTTCAGCGGCAAGGGTTACCATGCCTTCCGCATCAGCCCGATCGACTCGCCCCATGTGAATCCCAACACCCAGACTGTCCTGAACAACCCGACGCAGGGATGGACGGCCGCAAACAATAATGCCGGCCAACTGGCGTTGTTGCAGTATTTCAACCCCCCCGCCAATGCCGGTAACGCGTATACCAACCTGAATAATTACCCCTTCGTCCTCGATGGTCGATGGCTCCGCGCGTTCAACGGTCCGGGTATGGGCAATCAGTTTCAGACCGTATCCATCAACGGCAACAACGTGACCGTGCCCAATTCCACCTACGGCAATTTCCGCTTCAACGGGTTGAATCCCAACAGCGTGGGGATGGACGAGGACTACGACGCCTGCGACCTGGAGAACTGGTTCCTGGCGATCCAGAGCGCCGACGGCCAGGTCATGATCCCCTCATTCCACCGTCCGGGCGTCGTGCGGTACGATCCCACTAACCCGAATACTCCGGCCAACGATTGGAACCTGAATTACCGCTATCCCAACGGCTACCAGGGTGCTCCGAACTATGATTCCGTCTCCCGGATCCTCCGTCCGGTCGCGGCCGATGGCCACGATTCCACGACATTCCCCGACCTGACTCCCGACTCCACCGGCAAGATCACCTACGACGTCGACAACGACGGCGACGGCGTCGCCGACTCGGTCTGGCTCGACCTGGGCTATCCGTCTCGGACCGACTCGCGAGGCCAGCGCTACAAGCCGCTTTTCGCCTTCTTGATCATTGGCCTCAACGGGCGGATCCCGCTCAACACGGCCGGCAACCTCGCGGGAGGGGGCTCTACGCACGCCCAGCATCTGGGGAACTCGGTCAGCGAGATCGACCCGACCTATGCCCTCCAGAATGCCTATAACGGAGACTTCGACCCGTTCCTCCAACTCGGCAAGGGGGGCACCCCCGCCAACTATAACAGTGGCGCCGGCAACTGGGGCCCGGCCAGCGGCACCTATAACAGCCAGGTGGATAATACGCTCCAATACAGCTCCTCGGCGTCGGCGAACGTCTATGAGCCGACCGATGTTCGGCTCACCCAGCTTCGCAATATACTCGCCGGCACACGCCCCCAGCTCAGCCCGAATACCACCGGCGCCGCGGCGACCAACGGTGACAATAACATCGTCTTCGGATCGATTCCTGGCGGCAATGGCCAATCCGCCGGCACGCTGGCGTACGCTTACTACTTCCCCAATGGGATCGCGGATCTCAACGATACCCCGATTTACACGGACCCCAAGAACAACGGAGCGCCGTACGTCCAGCGCACGACGACGCCCGTGGGCGGCCGGTGGGGCGAGGCCGCGTCGGTTCCCGGCGTACCCGTCAACAACCCCAATGGCCCTCCCGCTTTCAACCTGCTCCAGCCGTATGTCTTCACCGATCCCGTCCGGGCTGGCTATTCGTTCGACGTCACCGACCTGCTCAACAACCTCAATAACAACGGATCAACGCCCTTCGCCCGCGATGCGGCCGACGATAATTACAACGCGTTCGACGCCTTCCCGCCGAGGCTCACCGGCGAGATCGGGGACGCCGACTTCTACGACGCGGTCGGCGGGTTACTCCTGCCCGTCGAGCGGATGCGGCGTTACGTGACGCCGGCCGACATCAACGGCACCGGGAGCGTCCGTCAGTGGAACTTCACGCCCCCGGTCAAGACCCCTCCCTCGACCACGATCGGCGAAGGGTCCGACATCGGTCCCGATAACTTCGGACGCGTCCAGTTCTACAGCTATTTCCGCCCGGGCGGGAACCCCGGGATGATCGGCGTCAAGTATAACTACAACACGGCGACCCAGACCGCGACTCCGTTCACCAACGTCAACCTCGGGCAGATCTATTATCCGACCCTCCCGGCGAATACCCTCACCCCTGATCCGTACTACACCGGCGTTCCCAATCCAATCAATCCGGTTGGGGCCACCCCCGCTCCAGCAGCCACTGCGTACCCATCCTACCTGCCCGACGTGACCAGCAATCCGTTCCACGGCTTCGAGTCGTACAAAATCCCGAACCTCTTCCAGAACCCCGGCACGACGACGTTCACGCAGTTGAATTATAATCCACAGACCCTGAGCGGGATGCCGATCGACTCGCTGGCCTTGAGTTCGACGAATACCGGCAATTCATCCAATTTCCCCGCGGGTTACACCAACCCTCCCAACGTCCCCACCGCGTACCCCTCTTACGACAACCAGGTCAACTCGGCGGACCGCTCGGACGGCATGAACGAGGCCGACGAGATGAACCTCTACAATCCGAACCCGCTGTTCGATTCGCCCTTCGGCCCCAGCGACCTGGAGTGGCTCTACCGGCAGCAGGACGTGGATGGGACTTCGCTGACGAGCCGGCTGCAATACCTCGCGCCTGTCAGCTTCACCAACACGATTGACGGCCAGCGCCGACGCCGGCTCGTCTCGCTGGATAGCTGGGAGTTGAACAACTTCGTCTGGGCCAACGACAATCCCGCTTCCGTGGACTCCCCGACTGGCGTATTCTCCAACAACACTCGCTTCGGTACGACGCAGAATGCCAGCTTCACCAATGCGAATTCGATCATCAACAAGAATTTGACCTTCTACACGCCGTCGCTCGCCCACCGCGACAAGAAGATCAATCTGAACTTCCCCTTGCCGGTATCCAATGATTGCAACGAACCGATCCGGCAGAAATGGATCACCGACACGTATCAGCTCCTCAAGGTCGTCCTCCCGCCCACCTCGGTCGATACGGCCGAAGAGTTGGCGCAACTCAGCCAGTACGTGATCAACATCGTCAACTTCCGCGACTCCGACAGCACGATGACCCACTGGGTCAACCCGGATGTCGTGCTCAATCTCGGTGCCCAGATTACTCCCGGTCCACCGCCGATCGGCCTGCCCAGTCCGCCCACCCTGACCCTGAGCATCGCCAGCGGAAACCTCGACCAGTACGGCATGGAGTACAACCCGGTCGCGATCAACGAGACCCTGGCCTATTCCTTCAAGAGCAAGGCGACCTCGACGGCGACGGCCGCCCCGAACAACCGGTTCTTCATCGAGCTCGTGAATACCCTGACCGCCGCGTATAACTCCGATTATGACTACGGCAGCCCCCCGACTACCAACCTGACCAACAACTACTTCGGCAATGCCAGCGTGCTGGACCTGGGCGGGTTCAATTACACCGTCGGCGATCCCTACTCCGGTGCTTGCTGGGACCTGGTGTTCACGCCCGACATCCCGATGGCCCGGCCCGATCCTTACCGGGGCGAATTGGTCTATGCCAACCCGTCCTTTCCCACCGTCAAGAATTATTACGCCTTGATCCCCCTGAATCGCGATGCATTCGGGGCCTCGAATCCCCTGGCGCCGAACAACGGGGACGTCACCTTACTGCCCATCAACCCGAATGCGGCCTCTCCCACGACGATCCCGGTCCCCGCGGCCCCGCCCGCGCCGCCTCCGCCGGCTCCTCCGCTGATCACCATCCCCGCGAATTACTTCAATTACTTCTATGTGATCGGCAACCCGCCGCAGGGCAACGAGTTGAATCCCCCGACGACGACATCGACGACCAACCCCGTCAGCCAAACCCTTTCGGCCAGTTACGACCCGGTCCCTATGAGTCCCGTGCTGTCGAATACGGTGCCATTCGCCTGGCACCAGGGGATCCTCCCGGTCGCTCCGAATGCGCCGGTGACGAACCCGCCGACTCCGCCGCTCAACTATCAGGCGTCGCTCCCGGCCCTGACGGCTCCGAGCATCACGGCCGTGGGCGCCCCGCAGTATTTCTGGGTCTGCCTGAGGCGACCCGCCAATCCCTTCGCCCCGGTATCGGCGTCAAACCCGATGTGCGTGGTCGACTCCATGCGGTTCCCCTATATCGACGGGACCGGCTCGAGCTACGCATCGCAGACCGATGGCGGCACGCCCCCCAATCCCGCCACGAGCGGGACATACAACACAATCTATTCGGCCCAACGCCTCCAGCCGTATCGCGGCGGCCACGCCGTCCCGATGGCCAACGCCACGGGCGCCATCACGGCGGTCCCCCCGGAGCCGGACCCGCGCTACGGCTACACCGAGCAGCTCGCCGTCCCTTCGACCAAGTCGGCGACGTCGGGCAACTACGGGATCTTCTACCAGACGGGCACGATCAAGAACCCCTCGACCAACGTGATCTATCACACGTTGGGCCAACCCAACGAGTCGGCCGAGAACTGGGATTATTTCGTGTTCAACGACCGAGACTTCACCAGCGTGGCCGAGCTCACGCTGGTCCCGGGCTGCCCGCCGGGCTTATTCACCAAGCAATTCGCCGAGTTCGCGCCGTCGCAGGTTAACGCCGCGAACATCTTCAGCCTGGTCACGTCGCTCCAATCGCCGACGTTCAGCGTGACTGGCAGTAGGGCGCCCAGCGGAGGCGGGCCGAACGCCCAGGGCGGTAATCTGCCCGCGACTCCCCTCACGGCATTTACCACCTCGACCGTGCCGTTCCTCCTGGTCTCGAACGTGACGAATCAGAATAATACGACCCAGGTGGGGACCACCGCCACACCGCCGATCGCCCAATTCACGCTGGGCGCATTGCCGTACAACCAGCCCACGAGCGTGACGACTCCGGTCCAACCCCACAGCTTCCCTTACCTCGTTGATAAGTTCTTCTACACGGGGGCCTCGAGCTTCTACTATCCGCTCAATGGGTCCGCCTTCGACCCGGGGACCTTGACTAACACGGCCAACACCAATCCCTTCCCCGTCGTGGGAGGATCCGGAGCCGATGGCTGGTTCAAGATGTTCGAGTTCGTCGAGGTGCCGAGCCAGGCGAACGGCGCAATCGGACCGATCGCCCAGGGGGCCAACTTCGACTGGTTGCGGCAGGATACCAAGGCCGGCCTGATGAACCTCAACCTCATCATCGACGAGGAGGCGTTCTTCGCGGTCTTCGGTAAGCAGAATTCCTCGTTCACTCAGTCGCTGCTCAACACCATCCAGCTCCCGCCCTGGCCCAACGTGCCATATTCCCTCCCGCTGATCAACAATACCTCCGGTGGGAATCCGATCCCACCGATCCCGTACGCCTGGTCGCCGATCCCACTGGTCGTCTCGGCGATCCAGGCCAGCGGCGCCCCGAATTACGTCTACCCGATCACCGACCAGACCCAATCCATTTACCAAGGGTACCTGGCCAACGATCCGATCCAGACGGCGATCAACACTAACCTGGGCCTGGTGACACCGGGGGTCGGCAACCGGCTCAAGGCGGCCTTCGCTCAGTTCTTGTGGCTGCGGCACGGCGGGTCGGGTTACATGTTCGGTTACGGCAGCGGCCATACCGGACAGAACAGCTCGGTGATCACCGTCAACTCGAACAACACCCTGTACAACAATCAGCCGATCCCTTCCGAGCGTCCCTTCCGATCCCTGTCGTTCCCGGACATCAATTACACCGTCATGCGGCCCTCGGCGCTGCCACCATCGACGTACAGCGCACCGGCGATGCTCCCGAACTCGAACGCCGTGACCAATGCCCAGGCCCTGATCTATTCACCGCCCGCGGCAAGCCTACCCTCGACCTGGTACTTCCTCAATCCGACCCTCAGTGCGGTGCCGGAATTCTACGCGCCTTATGTCACGCCGAACGCGAGTTTCTCGGCCACCACGCCGGTCGTCCTCACGGGTGACCCGGGTGTCAGGAACCCGTACCTCTCGCCGGGGTACGTGCCGAGTCAATACACAGGGACGCCGCCCTACGCGGTCGCCAGCGCCCCGGGGACGCCGGCCAACACCGTACCCGCGGGGGTACCTGTCCCTGTCAACATCGCATTCCCGACGGGATCGACCTCGCCTCCTGCGACCATGTTCAGCGCCGCGCTACCGCCTCCCATCCCGGCGGCGAGGTTATTCCAGACCCCGGACGTCTACGGCGCGGGGGCTATCCTGAACAGCGGCTACACGGGAACGGTTGTCTCTCCCGCCACGACGGTGACTCTCCCGCCGGCACTCAGCAACGCGACCGATTCCGGAGACCCCTGGATCAACAACCAGATCCCCAATCTCCCTTCGCAGACGGTGACCACGCCGTCTTATGCCCTCAACAACGGGTTCACGGGACTGATCTCGCCGGATATTACCCCGGGCCCGCCCGGGATCGAGTATGGCACCTCAGGCGTAGGAAGCGTCGCAATCGCGCCATTCTCGGCGACCGGTGTGCTTCCCCTGGTGCAGCCAGCGGGTGCGCCGACGACCAAGACCAATCTCACCACGCTCCCCCAGAATACCTACCTGGGGTCTGGTGGGAGCGGCGGCAATACGGACGACCGGCAGCACCCATACTGGCGGTCGGAACTCATGCAGAAGGCGATGAACCTGACCACGGTCCGGACCCACCAGTACGCCGTCTGGATCACGATCGGCTTCTTCGAGGTCCTGAAGCAGGGAGATCTCGGCATGCTCGTCTCGACCACCCCGCAGTTGGCCTTCGACACCATAGGGGTTGAGGTCGGCGCGGTCACCGGCCAGAACCAGCGATTCCGCGGCTTCTTCGTGGTGGACCGGCTCAAGTTGTCCGGTTTCAACCCCGCCGATGTGGGTAGCTTCCGCTCGGCGGTGGTCTACCGCAAGGTCATCCAGTAATCGTCCGGCTTCGGTCAGGAGGCACCCTTGAACGTCGGTCGGGCCTTGGAGCCTGGCTTGTCCTGGAAGCGACATCGGAACGCCTGCAATGCATGCGTATCTCTGCCGGCGAAGTCCTTACAATGCCCTCGGGCCGGAACGGACGGCCTCCGAACAAACTGGATCGTTGCCCCTCGTCGGGGCGTGGGGTGCCCGGAATGCCGTGCCCCTGAATCATCGTCATGGCCGCCATGACTTAGCTACGCCAGTCCGGGCCGGGTTCTATCGGCGCCGCTTGTCGAATCCCTCCCGGCGGGTTACACTTTTAGATCAGGCCACTCTCATTTTCCGAAAGGATCGCTCATGACTAGCCGTCGTCATCCTCGTCGAGGATTCACCCTGATCGAGCTGCTGGTGGTGATCAGCATCATCGGCATCCTCGTCGGTCTGCTCTTGCCCGCCGTCAACTCCGCCCGCGAGGCGGGCCGCCGCACCCAGTGTGCGAGCAACATGCGAAACGTCGGACTGGCCATCCTTGGCTACGTCAACAGTCAAAACGTCTTCCCGCCAGCCGGCGAGTTCTGCGAGGACGCCACGACCCTGACCAGCTTGACCAGCGGGACGATCGACCCGACCCAATCGGTCATCCCCGGCTTCATCTCGGGCACGCCGCGGTCGACGGCCGTCCCGATGTACAGTTGGGTGGTCCCCATCCTGCCGTATCTCGATAGCCAGGAATTGTACAACCAGTGGACCATGTTCTACACGGGCACCACCGGTACTTCGACGGCGGCGAATTACTTCGACGGTTATGCCGGCACGGTGCCTTACCTCCAGGCCGGCACCGCCAGCAACTGGAAGATCGGCTCGTCGGGCCTGGGCGTCTTGAAGTGCCCCGATGATAACACGGTCCAATCCAACCAGGGCAACCTTAGCTACGTGGTCAACGGCGGGTTCTCGCTGTGGCATGCCCATCCGATCGGTTGGGCGGGCTCGGCGATCGACGGCGGCGGGGCGCCGGTGGCCATGCAGTGGGCCCCGGCCAGCACGGGCTATCTCGGGACCATCGGCGTCATGCAGAAGCTCGGCGTGATGTTCCTCGAATCGACGTTCCCGCAGGGTGCCACGCAGGTCAAGATTCCCTGGAACGTCCGGTCGTCGCTCACCTCCATCGTCGATGGCGCCAGCAGCACGATCCTGCTGAGCGAGAATACCCTGACCGGCGTCAGCACGGGCACGCCCTACTCGTCCAACCTCGAGACCAACTGGGCCGCGCCGATGCCGACCTTCTCGATGTTCATCGGCTCGTCCAATGTTTGTAGCACCACGGTTCCGGTCACCACGAGCACGACTTTGAACTGCACCCTGGGTACCGGCTTGCTGCAACCGGTCGGCGACCTCGACGGGCCGACCTGGGCACTGTCGAACCGGATCGGGACCTTCGAGAATCTCGGATTCGGACAGAACCTCACAATCGAAGGCTCGTACCCGTTCTCCAATAGTGCACACCCCGGCGGCACCAACATGATGTTCTGCGACGGAGCCGTTCGGTTCATCTCGAACAACATCGACGGCACCGTCTACTCGAAGATCATCACCTCGGCCGGCAGCCGGCTGCCGATCTATGCCAAGCAGATGCCGGTCAACCAGAGCTCTTTCGCTCAGTAAATCGATCGGTCGGTCTTCAGCGATTCCTTCCGAAATCGAGTGGTTCCGATGACGCCCGGCGAAGTCCTATCATGGGACTTCGGCCGGGCGTTGTCGTCTTGGGTAACACACTCAATCGCAAACACGCATGTCTTTCAGGCTGCATATTCGTTCAAATCGGAATTTTTTATCGGTCGAATGGACGCAAGGCTCTTCCCTTTTGTCACGCTACGTCGTAGATTACCGAGTTTAGTGGTCATTGCTCGCCTGCGCCATCTTCGCTCTCCGTCCGAGTCGATCGATTACCCGATGATACTGGCAAGAAAGCAGGTCAGGCTTTCCGGCCTTCCATCCGGCACCGTCAGGCCGGAAAGCCTGACCTACTCGAAGAGCTTTTCGCGTCGGGCGCGGGTTCCAGACCGTGTTATGAACCATAATCTGCTATTTCTCGGCATCTTCCGTTGTAGCCGGGGTCTGTGACCCCGGGTTCGGTAGCCCCGGCCTCACAGAGGCCGGCTACAATAAAGCCCGCGACGTCCCGATCCCTTCGTCCAGATGCGATCGTTCTTGCAAGGCCAATTCTTTCCCGTGTCATCCTCCTGAGGCTCGATCATGATCCATTACGATCGAACGCGATGCCGAGAAGCCTCGGCTTCCTGGGGATGGCGGCCCGCCCGGGCCAAGGTGAGCTCAAGGAGACGCTCGCCGAACCTGGAATCGCTCGAGCCCCGGACAGTCCTGAGCGCCATCACGGAGTTTCCGCTTGCCTCGTCCAGCTCGATCCCTGTCGCGATCGCGTCCGGACCTGGCGGCGAGCTCTGGTTCGTCGAGCAGGGCGGCAACCAGATCGGGGAAATGAACCCGACGACGCACGCGATCCGCGAGTTCTCGGTCCCGTCATCCACGGCCTACATCTCGTCGATTGCCGCCGGATCGGACGGAAACTTCTGGTTCACCGAGGAGCGCGTCGGCAAGGTCGGAGTCCTCAACCCGACGACCGGTGCCATCCAGGAGTTCGCCACCCCGACGCCCAATTCCGATCCCGTCGGGATCACGGCCGGCCCCGATGGCAACCTCTGGTTTACCGAACTGGGAATCGGCAAGATCGGGATGATCGACCCGAAGACGCAGGCGATCACCGAGTTCGCCACGCCCTCTGCGAATTCCGAGCCATACGGGATCACCGTCGGCCCCGACGGCAACATCTGGTTCACCGAGTTCGTCAGGGATCAGATCGGGACGATCAACCTGAAGACCCACGCCGTCACCGAGTTCCCGCTCCCGACGAGATCCGCACAACCCGAAGGGATCACCGCCGGTCCCGATGGGAACCTCTGGTTCACCGAGTATGGGTCGAATCAGATCGGCATGCTCAATCCGACCACCCACGCCATCACCGAATTCTTCACGCCTCGCGTGACCTCGCGTCCATCGGGCATCGCGGCCGGGGCCGACGGCGGCATCTGGTTCACCGAGCAGGGGGCTGGCCAGATCGGTCGGATCGACCCGACGACCCATCTCTTCACCGAGTATGCCACACCGACCGCGGGCTCCGCGCCCGTCGGGATCACGACCGGTCCGGATCGCAACGTCTGGTTCACCGAGGCGGGGACCGGGGCCATCGGCGTCGTCGCCTTGAACCTATCACCGCCCGTCGTCCCTCCCACCAACGTCGGTGGCGGCGCGAGTGCGGATGGGTCAGGTAACTCCGGGACAGGAACGAGTACCGTTGCGACGTCTCCATCTCCATCTTCCACGCCGGCAATCTCTCCCGCCGCGATGATCACCAGCGAGAGCGTGCTGACGAGTGGGAAAGCCAAGCATCAGCACGTCTCCGGCTTCCAGCTCGATCTCAGTCAAGCCCTCAACACGGCCGCCTCCCAGGGGGCGATGAAATACACGGTCCTCGAGACGATCAAGCACGGTCGCAAGACCATCAGTCGTACCGTCCGGTTCAAGACGGTTTACGACTCGGCGAGTCAGTCCGTCCAGCTCCAACTCACCGGCAGGCCCCGGTTCGCCCAGGGTGGCCGAATCCTGATAACCGAGACGTCGCAAACATCGGCCGCAGACGCCCATCCGCAAAGCAACGGCCTCGGGACCACGGGTTCCAGCATCACGCTCATCATCCTGCCCGGCGCCAGGGGCGTGGTCATCTGAGCCGGCTTTCCCGCATTTTTCCGGGGGCTTTGGCCAATAACGCATCCGCCGCGTTCTAGATTCCTTAATAGGGCCGTCGCACGCCGCGATGGTCAGGGAATCGGAAGGCGGATGCACCCATGATCGGCTGCAAAGCTCCTCCGCGTCGGACGCGACCGAGCTCCGGGTTCACGCTGGTGGAAATCCTGGTCGTGCTCCTGATCATCGGGATCGTCAGCGTACTCGTGCTGCCGGCGGTGCTCTCGATCCTGGCGCAGAGGCAGATCAGTGAGGCGGCCCGGATCATCCAGGGCGGCCTGATCGGAGCCCACGACTCGGCGATCCATCACAATGCGCCCAGCGGGATCCGGCTGCTGCCGTCGCCGATGTTCAACGGGATCAATCCGTTGACCGGAATGCTCGACCCGGCGTTCCCGCTGGCCGCCGACCGGTTCATCCCCATCGAGCCGGCCCCCGAATATACCGAGGGCCTCGTCAACATCTTCAGTCCCGAGTTTGGCATGTACGTCCCCTACCCGGGCCCGGGAGGCGGCTCCTATCCGTTCTTCACGCCCGGGTCCAATGTCTTGATGATCGAAGAGAGCGTCTATGGCGAGAGTCCCAACCCCGCGGTCCTGCTCCCGAACTCCCCGACCTCGTGGTACTGGAATATCCGCGTCGGCGATGAGATCCAGGTCAATCAGGCGGGGCCCTGGTTCAAGGTCGTCGGCCCGATGACCGTGACGCCGGCCGCCGGCAACTCGGAGATGTTCGTCAACGTCGGGCCGCCCGGGCCCCTCAACCGCAAGACATCGCCGCTGATCCGGATGGCAAGCAACGGGACGCTCTACTTTCCGGAGTTCTTGCTGCTGGCCAATACCGCGGACGACAACGGTAATGGTTGGGTGTCCGAAGGGTGGGACGGGGTCAACAATAACGGCGACGGAAATATCGATGAAGTGGCCGAGTGGGAGAATGAACTCTGGCCGGAAACCTTCATCTCGCAATTCAACCAGAATAAGCCCTACCGCATCCGCCGCCGTCCCGCGCCCGTCTCCGGAGGCAAGGCCGTCACGCTGCCGTCGAACGTGGTGATCGACATGACCACCTGGGGGACCACCCGCGAGCGATCCCGTCTCCCCGTCAATCCGTACACGGGGAGCGTGGACATCCTGGTATATCCGGGAGGTGCGGTCTTGCCGACGACCATCTACGCGTCGCCGGCCTCGTTCGGGCTGTCGAGCGCCTTCTTCCATCTCTGGGTCGCGGACCGGAGCGATGTCTTCGTACCGATCAGCGGGACGACCGCGCCACTGCTGCCGCTGCCGGTCGGCGTCGGCCCGACCCCTTCGAACGGCCGCCAGATCCAGAACGAATACCGGCTCATGACGCTCTTCACTCGCACAGGCCTGATCACGACCAACGCCAACGTCCCCTTCGACAACCCCTCCGCACCCGCTAACAACTCGTCCTACAACGCCAACTATCCATTCGCCCCGGCCCAGCAAGGTATCTCGGACAGGCCCTGATATCGATCTGATGCCTCGCTCGCGATCCTCTCGGGGTATCAACGAATGGGATGAATCCTTCGCTACGGAGACGGTGTACGCCACTGAAGCTGGGTTTTTCCAAGAAGTTATGGCAAACCATCCGAGAGCAATGAACCAAACCAGAGACATTCTGCTTGCAATCACCCAATCAATTCGTCAAGCTATTGAGAGTTCAGCATACGGACAAGGCGGGAGTGTCCTGCTGAGCGACTTACCGAAGCTCTAATGGGAACACGACGGGATCGGTAGGCACCAACCCCGCCAGCCGAGGCGGTCGAAACCAGCGGCCGGCCTCGGCATTTCAGATTCCACAAGCAGTCGTTTGGTGACGGGTGGACAGGACCGGCCCAGGTTCGCGATGGAGCGAACGAGCCGGTTGAGTTGGCCAGGTCGCGGGTCTCTTCCACGAAGAGCAGCGCCTGGACAGTGACGGGGCCACCGGTCAAAATCGGTGTCGGCGGGGGTCGAAATTGGCCGGTGCCGCAGCGGGTCGGGCGGACGACCTGTAGACCCTTTGCCGGTCGATCGTGCCGCGCTCCGCGCGATCTCGTCCGAAGTTCGCGGCCGATCCGCTCCTCGATGACGGCACTTCCTCTTTCTGGTCCCAGGAGGCGACGATGTCCATGCGCATCAGGCTGATCCTCGCCTTGGTCGCACTTCTCCCGGTGGACGGAGCCTCTTTGCGTGCGGATGAGCCGTTGCGGCGTACGGAGATCGCCAAGCGTGCCAAGGCCGCCACGGCGCTCCTGGAGTTGCAGCCGCGGTCCGCGACCGCGTTCTGCGTCCACCCCTCGGGCCTGTTCATCAGCAATGACCATGCGTTGAGGAACCTCGGCAACGGGTCGGCGACGGTCACCCTGGTCCTGGACGCGGGCCTGAAGACGCAGAGGATCCTCAAGGCCGAGGTCGTGCGCCGCGACAAGGACCTGGACCTGGCCCTGCTGCGACTCCCCGGACAACGGGATTTGCCGACGCTCCCGCTGGGAGTCGACCGGGAGCTCGACGAGCTGTCGGAATTGATCGCGGTCGGATTCCCGTTCGGCACGGCCCTGGCCCGGCCGGGCCAGTATCCGAGCATCAGCGTCAATCTCGGCACCGTGACCTCGCTCCGCCGCGATGAGAAGGGCGAGTTGAACCGGATCCAGCTCGATGCCGAGCTGAACCCGGGCAATTCCGGCGGGCCGGTGCTCGACCAGTCGGGCAAGGTGGTCGGCGTGGTGGTCAGCGGCATCCAGGGATCGGGCGTCAACATGGCGATCCCGGTCAGCCACCTCCAGCGGTTCCTCGCCCGCCCCGAGATCGTGTTCACCCCTCCGGTGGTGCCCGCGGGCGGCAAGGAGCAGCCGGTCGAGTTCCGGGCCGACGTCGTCTCGGTCCTGCCGATGCCGGAGCCCTACGTCCTGGAGCTGGCCGTGGGCTCGGGCGCCCGGTCGCGACTCGTCCCCATGACCCTGGCCGACGGCACCTACCGCGCCAAGGCCGTCGCCTTCCCGCCGCGGGAAGGGCCGATCGACATCCGCCTGACGGTCCGTTACGCCGACGGGCTGGTCAGCGGCACCGTGCCCGACCGCGAGGTCCGAGTCGGCGACGAGGCGGTGAAGCTCAGCCAGGTCTGGAGCCTCCGCCTGGGGGAGAAGTCCGATGCCATCCTCTGGGACGGCCGGACGCTCGCGGGACGCCCCTCGGACCTGGAGGCGCTCTCCCTGCGGCTCGGCGGCCAGACCTTGCCGATCAAGATGGCCGGTGCCCAGGGCGTCACGCTCCAGGCCCCCGAGCCGTCCGATTCCATCGCTTGCAGCATCGTGGCCCGGCAAGGTGGCGCCCAGGTCGGAATCCTCAGCGCCCCGGTCTATCTCGAAGGGGCCGAGCGGCGCGCCCTCGACGCGATCCGCGACGGCCGGTTCATCCAGCGGCTGCGCAGCCCGGCTCCCGTGTCGTTCCTGAACGCCATCAGCAGCCAGGGGGATTACATCGGTCAGGGAAAGACTTATCGATTCGCCGAAACCGAGATGATCGCGCATCGGAACAACCGCGGAGTGCAGGTCTCGGCCGGCGGCTACAACTTCCAGTTCGGCGGGCCCGGCAAAACGTTCCTGACCGCCCGCGAATACCACGACGCCAAGCGACTCCCGTTCAGCGGCGAGTCGCCCGGGATCGAGATCATGGGGAATGGCCGCGGTTGCAACACGATCGCCGGCCAGTTCGTCGTCTGGGAGCTCGCCACGAAGGGCAACGAGGTCGTGCGGGTGGCGATCGACTTCGTCCGGCGCTGCGACGGCAAGGGACCGCCCTTCTACGGCAAGGTACGCATGAACTCGAATTTTTACTGACCGCGGGCCCATTGTCGAGATCATCGGGCGTGACGCGATTCCCGAGCGTCCTGCGGGGGAGGAGTGACCGTTGATATGAAGGCCTTGATGAAACTGCGCGCCAAGCAACTCTACCGGGCGCCGCTCCATTGGCTGATCCGCGACACGGTGCATTGGGAGCCCCTGCGAGAGCCGGTCGCCGGCTATACGGTCGTCCTGGCCTGCATGAAATCCCTGGCTCCGATCGCGATCGCCAACCTGGGCCTCTGCGCCAAGCAAAACTGCCCCGGGCTGCATGAGCTGATCATGATCTTCGATTGCCCGCCCGAGGAGATCCCGGCCGAGGTCCTCCGGGCGGTGGAGGACGCCTCGCGGTCGATCCGGGTCCGACTCCTGGGTTACAACCGGCACCAATATCGGGTCGCCCGATTCATCAATTGGGGATGGGTCTACTGCTGGATGTCCTGGGCCATCGCCATCGCCGAGGCCCGGACCCGGGCCGTGATCATCCACGACCTCGATGCACTCCCGCTCGAGCCCCGGCTGTTCGAACGGCTCCACGACCATTGGGTCGAGGAGGGGTCCGAGTTCTGCGGGATTCATCCCTACTTGAGCCATGGGATCACGGAAGACATGGGCCTGGTCGCGACCTACGAGATGGTGCTCGACGCGGCCTTCGCCCGCGGGCGATTCCGCCCGTTCGATCTCTACAACAAGCTGCTCCTGGTGGACGGCCGGGTGATCGATTACGACACGATGCTCTTCGTGCAGCTCCCGGCGCGGCGCGCCTTGCGGCGCATCGATGAGTCGCAGCTCGTCCATCCGTCTCAGCTCATCTGCAACCATAACGACCTGGTCGCGGGGAGGACCCAGTTCCGGGGCCGGTCGAACAGCCTGCCGATGCTCCCCTACTACTTCTACCTGGCGGGCGAGGGCGAGCCGCTGGAATCCGTCGGTGCTCAGCTCGCCGCGGGTGAGACGCCGGCCGCACGAATCCGACTCCTCGGGCACGAGGTCTATATCGACGGCATCCCTCCCCAGAGCTGGGCCTTCTTCGAAAAGCTGATTCGACATACCGAGCAGGTGCTGTACCAACGGACCCGCCCCGAAGTCGAAGCGTATCTCGAGGGATTCATCCGGCGGGCCGGCGTCCATCGGACCGTCGGGCGCGAGGTGGGGGCCACGGCCGTGGCCGATTACTGATCCGGTCGGGTCATGGCACTCATTGGCACTCATTGGCAACTTTTCGCCGGGCCTCCGTCGCCAAAGTCGCCGATCCCGGGCCGGCCGGCATGCCCTGTTCAGGGACGAGGTGATTGGAGTGAATGATCGTCTCATCTCGGATTCCGAAGAGGACCGTTCGGACAGCGAAGCGGTGTCATCGGCCCGAGGGCCGACCTCGGATGACTTCGCGCATCATCCCCTATCCATGAGGATGCCACCACTCTGGTCATTCGTTAACGCACCTACGGCGGCATCGGACTGTTTCCTTGACGTAACTCCTGGCGCACGAATGCGGTAGAATCCGGGAGGATTTCTCAATTTGTTTGACAAGTAATCCCCTTATGGGACAGTCTCTGAGCTGAGAGTCTGTCCCCGATCGGTAGGTGGCCTCTGTGAGGCCGCTTCTCCGGGCGTCGAGGAGGCCAGGGTCGGCGGTGATCTCGACGGCGGCATGCGACGGTCAATCTTGTCCCATGAAGAAGAATTCACCAGTCGTCACGTCAAGCGCACCGGACTGACTGGAGTTGAAACTGAGCCCGACGAACGGGCCCTTCTTTCCCCGGGATTTCATGCTACGCAGCATCCAGTCGGGAGCCTCGCCGATGTAGCTGACGACCGGCCTTCGCGTCCGATACGGTTTGAGCTTAGCATCCTCGAACGGGTTCTTATGCCAGAGGATTTTCCCATCTCGGTCGATGCCTTCGATGTGCCGCCCATCACTCTCCGCGTAGAGGAGAATCCCGGTCTTCGCTTCCTTGAAGGCCAGCGGCTTGGTCGGGAGGGGATCGCCTTCCTTCGGTTTATCCGCCTCGGCTTTCGCGACACCGGGCCTCTGCGGGCTTGTGTCCTCGACGCCTCTCTTCGGTTGCTGCGCCTCGGCCATCGCGACGACGCATGCCGCGATGAGCAGCGCCACTGCCATCCGCCCCACAGAAGACACAACACGGTTCGATCGCATGGCTCTTACCTCCTCGCAAGGTGGGAAGTCTGATCTCCAAGGACAATACCGTTGGAATAGTCGTCAGTGGAAGACAGCGAAGTGTTCCCAAACTCCTGAAATGCGATCACGCAGACACGCGACGCCACTTTCATGGGTCAGGTTCGACTCAAGTCTCATGATCGATCGTTTCGTGTGTCTTGCACCGATAAGCGATCCGGGCCTTAAGTCATCAACAGAATATTTTACCCAAACTGCCTATTTGTGGCTTCGTTTCATCGTATTCCTCCGAGTCGCGGGCTTGTTTCCTCACGTTCGACCGGAACATCTCTGGATGGGTGGGATGGCTCACTCCTTTTCAAAGCCGTGGCTGCTGAACTTCAAGGTCCGACTGTTTTCGGTGACGGTACGCACGACGTGGTCCGATGCTCCCGACGGAATGTAGGCTTCCACCTCGAGCGTGACGGTTACGCTTGCACCGACGAGTCCCGTTAGGTGGGCGATGACCTCCTCGGCAACCCGGCCGGCGTCGCGGCCGACGCGGGCCGCATCGAGCGTCACCGTGCCATGGAACCGTTTGGGGAGGGCGGAGGCAACCAGTTGCTGCGAGACGGGGGTGGAGCTTCCCGGCGCCGGCGTCGTCGGTTCAGTAAAACCGCCGCCTGATTCGCGCGATCCGCCTTCTACGGGCACCTTCGCGCCATCGGCGACGAGCTGCGACCGTGCAATGCTCCCTTTCACGAGCAGGCCGGGCGAGTCGGCTTCGAGCAGGGGGACGAGCTGGCCGCCGCGCAATCCTCGGTAGCGGCCCGTCAGCTCGTCGAAGCTGTCGGCGAAGGCGAAACTCTCCTCCTCCCACGTCAATAACCCGAGGCCGTCGCGGACGGCGCCGAGCAGCACGGAGGTGTCCTTGAGGCGAGGGAGGTAGACATAGCGCGCGAAGTCCTCGGCGAGCTGCTTCACCGCGACGTGGTTGCCGCGCCAGAGGGGGATCCGATCGAGCGACATCTTGAGGATCGTGCCCGCGAGGCTGGTGAGCAGCAATTCGTCGTTTCTGAGCTTCTTGCTGGCGCGGACGGCGAGCGCATCGTGCCCCGAAGGAAGCCGGAACGCCTGCCACTCGACGGCTTCCTGGGGCGATTTCTGCATGGGGACTAGCAGCCAGTGGTAGACCTCCGGGATGCGGGCCGTGACGGCGGCGTCCGCGGCCACGCGCTGGGTTTCCGCCTGCTTCACCTGCTGAGGCGTGAGGTTCAGCACGACCTTCTCATCGAGGATCGATTCCCACGCCAGATACTTCCGCGCCGCCTCGTCGAGATCCTGAAGGCGGGTCCTGTCCGCAGCGAGGAAGACGAGCGCGTTGCGATAGAGGCGTGGCGTGTTTCCCCGCGACTCGAAAATCGCCCTGGCGGCCGACCTCGGCGGCACTCCCCGGCTCCTTGCTGTAAGGGTGGTCGGTTCGCAGCACGACCAGTCGCGCGTCGAGATCGTCGGGAACGTCCTGCCCCGACTGGGGCAAGGCATGGATGCGGCTGAAGTCGCCCATGTTTCGCAGGTCGGCCCTGAGGCGCTGGTCCAGCTCGTTCACGACCTTGTCGGGGTCTCGCTTCAGTTGCTCGGCGCGGTCCTCCGCCAGCTTGGTGACCGTGGGCTGGGTCGAATACCAGTAGCGCGGGCCGTCCTGATAGAGGTAGGTCGCCGCGCCGGCCAGACGCCGCAAGGCATCGCCGAAGATCGCCGGCGATTCGCCCGGCAGCACGCAGCCGAGCTTGACGCGACGGTCTTCCAGCCCGAGATGCGCGGCCGATGTCGTGGGTGCCGAGCCCAGGTAGATCGTCCGCGCCACGCGACGGCACGCCGAGAACTTTCCCAGGTTGGGGACCTCTCCGTCTAGCCGGAGGGGGAGTGAGTTGGGGCCGTCCACGTCCTTCTCGATGGTCGGCACCCAGTTGTCCGAGAGGTATCGGGTCAGCTCGAACTGGACCCGCGGGTCATCGATCGAGATGTTCGCCGGCAGGATCAGCGGGGTCTTGTCCCCCTTCTCCCACAGGCTGTGGATCACCGCCGCCATCAATCGCAGGACTCCACGCGTGCGCTGGAACTTGATCAGCGTGGACCAGTCGGTATAAAGGCGATCGAAGATCTCCGGATGAATCGGGTATGCTGCCTTGATGCGTTTCTCGTAATCGGAATCCCGGCACTCGGGCGGGAACTCCTGATGCTGCGACCGGTAGAAGTCGGCAAATCCTCGCGCCACGACGTCGCGATCCGTGAACTGCCTGGGATCGGTCATCGGCTCGAATAGCCGACGACGCACGATCTCGAAGCCCTCCTCGGCACTAGCGGGCCGCCATGAGGACTCGACCCGGCCCACCACGTTGCGCAGCCGATCCAATGCCTCTCGCCCGCGCTGGCCGCCCACCTCGACGTCGTTGGCCTGGGCGTGGGGCGAGCCCGAGGTGTCCGAGGCCGGTAAGCTGATCACGAGCAGGCAGTTCTTCGCCAGCTTCGCCGACTCGGTCAGCACCTGGGCGAACGTGAACTGCGTCTCTAAGCCGCCCGCCGGCAGGTCGCCCTGGTCGTGGAGCTGGCGCGCGTATGCCACCCACTCGTCGATCAGGATCAGGCTCGGCCCGTACTCGTTAAACAACTCGCGCAATACGTCACCGGGGCTGGTCGCTTTCTCGTCGTCGGCCTGGATGCGGGCGAAAGCCTTCTTGCCGCCGAGTTGCCAGGCCAGCTCGCCCCAGAGCGTGCGCACGACGGTCCCATCGGGCTTGGTGGTGGGATTACCGGGCGAGATCTTGTTGCCCACCAGCACCACGCGCCGGGCGGTTGGAAGCGACTTTGCATTCGCCTCCTCCATGACCTTGTCGATACCCACCAGTTCCGTGAAGCCGATGCCCGAGAACAGGTGGTAGAGCGCCAGCATCGAGTGCGTCTTGCCGCCGCCGAAATTGGTCTGGAGCTGCACGACCGGGTCGCCGCCCTGTCCGTTGAGGCGTCGCACCGCGCCCACCAGCATCCCTTTGAGGCTCTCGGTGAGATAGGTGCGTCGGAAGAACTCGACCGGGTTCTTGTACTCATCCGTCCCCTCGCCGAGGTGGACCTGCCAGAGATCGGCGGCGAACTCGGCCTGCTGGTAGCGTCCGCTGGCGACATCCTTGTGCGGCGTCACCACCTCGCGCCATGGCTTGAGCCCGCCCGCCGCGGCGCCCTCGATCGCGGTGCCCGCGCTCTTCGCTTCTCGCTCCGCGCCTGCTCGTCGAACCGGATGCGCAGGAGTTCCGTCTTCATCTTCTCGATGTCGTCGGCCTGCGGCGCCGAGACGGCGGTCAGCATGCGGCCGGCCGAGTCGAGCGCACGATAGGCATCGTCGCCGGAAAAGGTCTGCTGGTGGGCCCAACGGTTGCGATGGTCTTTGAGTTCGTTGATCAGGCTACGCTCGGCGGGACCGAGCGTCAGGCGGAACACGTCATTCCAGGACTCCCACATCACCTTGAGCAACGCCGCCACGTCGAGCGCGAGGATGGGCTTGCGGGCATTCAGGCGGTCGTCGCCCAGCAGCCGAGCGGTCTCGGCCGAAGTGCGATCCTGATACTTGCTCCTGAACTCGCGTTCGACTAACGGACCGAGCCCGCCCTTGAGGAGTTCCATCGCCTTGCCGACCCGATCGTGATTGGTGATGGCCATGATGAAATCTTCCTTTGAGATCACTTCACGCTTGAGTTGCACGCACATCACACTAACCCGAAGCGTCGGCGAGGCGAATGCCGTGGACCCTCGCTGACGCTTCGGGTTAGTGTTCTCAGCGTCGGCGAGGCGAATGCCGTGGACCCTCGCTGACGCTTCGGGTTAGTGTTCTCAGCGTCGGCGAGGCGAATGCCGTGGACCCTCGCTGACGCTTCGGGTTAGTGTTCTCAGCGTCGGCGAGGCGAATGCCGTGGACCCTCGCTGACGCTTCGGGTTAGTGTTCTCAGCGTCGGCGAGGCGAATGCCGTGGACCCTCGCTGACGCTTCGGGTTAGTGTTCTCAGCGTCGGCGAGGCGAATGCCGTGGACCCTCGCTGACGCTTCGGGTTAGTGTTCTCAGCGTCGGCGAGGCGAATGCCGTGGACCCTCGCTGACGCTTCGGGTTAGTGTTCTCAGCGTCGGCGAGGCGAATGCCGTGGACCCTCGCTGACGCTTCGGGTTAGTGTTCTCGCGGTTTGTCCTGACCGTCGCGGACATAGAGAATCGCGGCTTCCAGACTCTCCGCATCGTTGATGAAACGTTGGCTCCCGCGTTCGGCCCACCAGTTTTCCCGAGGAGCGGTCTCCTCGAGTTCACGCCCCTGAGCATCCCGGTGGACGGCTTCCAATTCTCTCAGCCGCCGCGTACACCATGCCTTCAATTGGTTGCGAACGATCTTGGGTGCCTGGCCCGCCGTGACAACGATGTGCACATGGTTCGACCGGCAGTTGACGGCGTGCAATTCCCAACCGCGGATGTTGCAAGTCTCGGCGATTTGCTGCTCCACAGCATCGCGCTGTTCGCGATCTAATCGGCAGGCGTCTTCGGTCATTACCGCTTCCGCCTCCAGCTTTCGGACCGTGTCTGGGGGCTTCCAGCCGTGTCCATGTTGAATCCAACCGCGTTCGTCTCCAGGAAGCCAGGTGCCGTATGTGGGCCAGGTCAAGAAGTACGCCAACGGCTCCGGCATCGGCGGCTCGTTCTCACGTGCACGTCCCATGTCTTCTCCTCCACACTAACCCGAAGCGTGAGCGAGGGTCCGACGGAGACCTCCTCCCGTGACCCTCTCGGCTCCGCCCGCCTCCACACTAACCCGAAGCGTGAGCGAGGGTCCGACGGCATTCGCCTCGTTTCCGGGTTGGGCTCGTATCGGAGGACTTTTGCGTGTCGAGAAGGAGTTTCACTCCATGTACTCCTTCATGTCCTCCAGCGGGGCGTCGAAATCCGGGGCCATATAAGTGATCATCCCTTTGCACAGGCCAGGACCGGGGCGAGTGGGCTTCGCAGGTGTCGGCTGCTCGTTCACCAGCCTCGCCACCGGCTGCTGATTATCGGTGATGATCACCTCTTCCCCCGGACCCAGATGCTGGATCAATTCCTTGAGCTTGACCTGGGCCTCTTCGATCGTGACGGTTGTGGACATGGGTCGGTCTCCTCTCAAGCCTCGGGCGACGCATGAGACACGGAAATCATACGAGCCCGACGCGCCAGCGAGTGGATGGTCACCGGGAATGCACTCGCTGGCGCTTCGGGCTCGTATCAGGCGGAATGCGATCCGAACGCTCTGCGCCCTGACCGATCACTCATCGGCCTCCTCATCTTCTTTCGCAAAGAGTCCCCCCTGTCGTGTACGCGGCGTTCCGCCCTCGCGGGGCAGGCGGGTGATCTCGGGCCAGCTCAGCACCAGGCCGTTGTAGGCCAGCGCCTCGGACGCCCGCTTCTTCCGCTCGCACAATGTGTAAAGGCGATAGCAGAGCTCGCGGGCGATCTCGGCCTTATCGCCGAGCTTCGCGACCAGCGCGGCCGCGGCGGCTTCGCCACCCGCTTCCAGGGCGCGGATCAAGTGATGGACTGTCTCCCACGCTGTAAGCCTCGGGTCCGTGGTGGGGTCCCAATTGGATGCCAGTTCGTCCGCCTTGAGTAACCGCACCTTGCCGCGGCTGGAGGCCACGATACCGGCCTCGACCAGGCCGGCGACACTGGTGTTCTTGGCCGTGGAAAGCGTCTCGGCCACGCCGTACTCGCCTTCGGCGAAGCCCGCATGATCAAACCAACGCCAGCGCCCAGCGGCTATCGGCGTCGAAGTCACCCTCCTGCTCGGCCAGCGACTCGTCGAGGGTCTGGTTGATGAGCGAAAGAGCCTCGCGTACCGAGATCGGTTTGCCGTTTGCGTCGAGTACCCTGGAATAGCGGGTGTAGACCGCCATGCCCGGGCCGATGGCAGCCTGCGCCAGATCCACGGGGGCGATATTGCCACGCTGCAAGTGGACAAGTGCTGGCGGCAATTCGGCCTCAAGCGCGGAAACGAATTCGCGACGAGTAGCGACGGGCGCATCCGCCGCGTGCGTACGGCAGACGAGAACGATGCTGGACGCCAGCGCATTGGAGCCCATTCCTCGCATGCGGTTGCCCAACTCTGTCCGCATTGGCCATGTACCTGTAATAGCAAAGCCGGCGCGGATCATCGCATCGAGAAATGTGTAAGCGCACGGTAAATCCAGTCTTGCCAAGGCTGCTATCCTGGCGGGTTGGTCCCATTTCTCCAACCCAGGAGCCAGCCCATGGCACGCCCCAAAGACTTGAGCCTCGAGCACGCATGGCGGCAACGCCTGCGACGACAGTCGTCCAGCGGCCTATCGATCGGAGCGTTCTGCGCTCGTGAGCGCGTATCCACAGTCGCTTTCTACGCCTGGAAGCGACGGCTCACGACCGGGTCGCTTCCCGCAGCTCCCGAGACGCCCCTGTTCGTTCCGCTTCAGCTCGATCCCCCTCTCCACCCGACCGATCCCGTGCCCGGGGGTGGGGTCGAGATCGAGTTGCCCCACCAAGTCCGACTCCGCTTCGACGCCCCGCCCGAGCCCGATTGGGTGGTCCGCGTCGTCGCCGCCCTCGCCGGGCTCCCGAGCCGGGAGGCCACCTCATGATCATGCTCCCCTCGGCCGTCAGGATCTTCCTCTGCACCCGGCCCACCGACTTGCGCAAGAGCTTCGATGGCCTCTCGGGTCTGGTCCAGGAATGCTTCAGCCAGGAGCTCTTGACCGGACATCTCTTCCTCTTCACCAATCGACGCAGGGATCGGATCAAGATCCTCTATTTCGACCGCGACGGCCTGGCCATCTGGTACAAACGTCTCGAGGCGGGGAGCTTCCAGATGCCCGGGCCGATCACCGGTGATGGTGTCGAACTCCAGCCGGCGCAACTGGCCATGCTCCTGTCCGGGATCGACCTGAGCACGGCGCGGCAGCGCGAGCGATTCCGCCGCACCGGCTGAGGCCCGAGGCGCGGGTAAAATCGGCGGGAATGGATTTGCATGACATGAAATATCGAGTATAATTCATGTCATGAGCGTCACGCCTCACATCCCTGACGATCCGGCGGAATGCCGGCGGCTGCTCGAGGACCTGCTCCGCCGCGACGACGAGTCGCGGCGGCAGGCCGAGGCCGACCGAGAGCGGGCCGATGACGCGCAGCGGCGGGCCGATGACGCCCGGCGCCGCATCGACGAGCTCGAGCGAGTGCTCGACCGGACCGCGGCCGAATACGACCGATTGCGGCAGGAGCACGCCGAACTGGCCGAGGCCCTGGACCTGCTGCGCCGCTACATCTTCGGCCGGCGGCGCGAGCGCTTCCTCGACGACCCGGGCCAGGGCCATCTCTTCGACATCCCCGAGTCCATCGCCGGGCCCGTGCCGACGCCCGGCCCGGCCGACGCCGCGGCCCCGCGATCCGAGGCCGCACGCACTCCGCGACGGACCCGCCTGGATCACCTCGATCACATCCGCATCGAGCACGATCTGCCCGACGGTGAGAAGACCTGCTCCTGTTGCGGCGAGCCCATGCGGCGCATCGGCGAGGACGAGTCCCGCGAGCTCGAGTTCATCCCGGCCCGGCTACAGGTCAACGTCCACGTCCTGCCCAAGTACGCCTGCCCCACCTGCCGCGTCGGCGTGGCCAGCCCGCCCGTCCCGCCCAAGCCCATCCCGGGCGGGATCGCCGGGCCCGGCCTGGTCGCCTACGTCGTCGTCAGCAAGTTCGCCGACCATCTCCCGCTCTATCGCCTCGAAGATATCTTGACGCGACACGGAGTCCATCTGGCCCGGAGCACCTTATGCGACTGGGTCCGCGACGCCGCCGAGCTGCTCGAGCCCCTGGCCGAGCTGCAGAAGGCCCGGGTGTTGCTCTCGCCGATCATCTGGACCGACGACACCTCGGTGACCGTGCTCGGCGGGGAGGAAGCGGGGAGCTCCACGGGTCGGTTCTGGGCCTACATCGGCGATGACGAGCACCCGTACAGCGCCTACGACTTCACCATGAGCCGGTCCCGCGACGGCCCGGCGGAGTACCTGAAGGACTTTCGCGGCTTCCTCCAGGCCGATGCCTACGGCGGCTACGACGGGATCTACCTCGGCTCCGAGGGGAGGATCCTCGAGGTGGCCTGCTGGGCCCACGTGCGCCGCAAGTTCTACGACGCGCGGTCGAATGCCCCGCGCGAGGCGAATCAGATCCTGGAGTGGATCCGCCAGCTCTACGACATCGAAGATCGTGCGCACGACCTCACGCCCGCGGCGCGTCAAGTGCTGCGCCAGCGGGAGTCGGTGCCGATCCTCGATCGGATCGAGGGCTACCTGACCGAGCTCAAGGAGCGGATGCTGCCCAAGTCGGCCCTGGGCAAAGCGGTGACCTACGCGCCAACCAGTGGGCGGCGTTGCGGCGGTACACGACCGACGGCCGGCTGACGATCGACAACAATGTCTCGGAGCGGACGCTGCGACTCCAGGCGATCGGGCGAAGGAACTGGACGTTCCTGGGGAGCGCCGAGGCGGGCCCGCGAGCGGCCGTGTTGTTCACGATCCTGGCGGGTGCCAAGCGGCATCGCCTGGAGCCGTGGGCCTATCTTCGGGACGTGGTGCTGAAGCTCAGCGCCGGCGAGACGGACCTGGAGTCGTTGCTCCCGGACCGGTGGGCCGCGAGCCACCCGGAGCACGTGCTGCAGCATCGCCTCGACGAGTCGCGGCGGAAGGCGACCCGCCAGAAAGAAGCACGGCAGGAGCGTCGTGCGATCGCCGGGCCGAAGGCGTGAGCACAACCGACGCCGAGGTCGGGAAAGGCTCAGGAATCGGATGGCATGTCGGTCCACTCCGCGTGCGGTCCGTCGGCCGGCGCGACTGGTAGGACCGGACGCTTACAGAAATGTCTCCCAGCCGGTACTCGAGGTACCTACGCCTCCGTCGCTCTCCGCTTGCTTGAAGGCGTAGTAAACGGTGACTGGGAATGCCGGATGCACCTGATCGGCGAGACGTTGCATCGCCTGAGTCATACCAGCGAGGAAAAAAGCCTCGGCCTTGTCTTTGCCGCCATGCCGGTCAGGCGTAGCCACCAATTCCTCGGCTTTAGGAACGGCGACTGTGGCGAAAATTCCGGGAAAAACGGTCTTCAATGAGTGTCGCAGCCAGACATAGAAGAAGTCCGAAAGGTCTGCATAACCTGCATTGTCGTAGTAGGGCGGATCGGTGGAGACGACTCTTGATCTGCTGAAAATCTGTTGCCTAGCGTCCAACTGAGAAGCCGTTCCGACGGATTTTGCAGATAGCGATACCTGGACAACCTTTACGATCCAGCCAACTGCATCAAGCAAGTTGCCTGACGAGGGGCTAAAGGATTGCCTTCGACGTAGTCCCAAACCATCGGCAATGCTTGGCGCCCAAATGTATTTGCAATCTTTGGAGAGTACCCGGTCGGGTTTGGATCCCACCGGCAAAGCGAAGAATGCCTGTCGGCCATTCGGCTGACGCAGAACCTCAGAAACACAGCTAAAGCGTCAGCATATGCCGTGACCTTGTTGCCGTCGTCGGCCAATCGTTTGCCATCATCGGAGTAGCCGATTGCCTGTGCATCGCGACTCACCCGCTCTCGCGCCTCTTGTACGAGAGAGGAGATGGTCGTCAGAGCTGCAAGTTGACGGGGAGAAAAGAGGTCACACCACTTCGTCATTCCATAATTGCCGACGCGGAACCCTAGCGCTTTCTGGAAGAATTCGACTTCAGGCTTCCAATCCGGCGTCGCCTGGCGGGCAGCGGTAGCCATCTCCTTCGTCGGGGGCAGGTAGACTTTCCCCCGCTCGCCCTCAGCAACGACCGCCATCAGCGTGGCTCCGATTCTTCCGGCTTGGCCTTCGGCCATGATGTAGTCGCCTATGATGGGCGATTTCGACATCAAGCATAGAAAATTTGCCTTGGCCAACTTGGTCCCGTTCTTGGCCGCGACGGAGTCTTTCGGTTTTCCTACCCTCACCAGGAAGCGGTAACTGTCACCATCGATCTCGAGTACGATGTAGGTTTCGTTCCCAGCTTTGGTGGTGAGCATGAATGTCGAGGCGAGCGGCACATCCACATGCGAGAAAGCCGGGTTTGGGCTCTTGACCGTCCGGGCCCAGAGCCACGCAATCACTGTGAGCTTCTGGCCTTCCAGATGCTTCAGATCCGGCCGCTCCTTCACCAGAGCCGCCGTCACCTCGACCTTGGGATAGAGGTGGCCGATGCGCTTCTCCGCCTCGTCGCGCATCCACTCGCCATAGTATCGCACGTCCTCAGCCAGCCCCTGCGCGCCTTTCCACTCCTTCTTGAAGAGTTGCGGATCGCGTTGCGCGTCCGGGTTCACCGGAGGCTTGCCCGCGAACCTGGGCGGGATCTCGATCATCGCCTTGTTGATCAGCACGGCCACCGGGTTGAGGTCGCTGGCGTAGCTCTCCAGCCCGAGCCGTTGTGCCTCCAGCGGGATCGAGCCGCCACCGGCGAACGGATCGTGGGAGGCGGGCAACTTGTAGCGGTCGAAAAGTTCCTTAGCTCGCGGGTGGTCGGCATTCTCGGCGCAGGTGTAGCGCCAGCTCTGCCAGATCTCGTCGCGAGCCGCTTGCAAGACCTTCTCGTTGGTGGTGTTCTCCCAGAGCACCAGGTCTTCGATGATGCGGAACAGCCGCTGACGCTCCTTCTCCTGGGCCTTCTCGGTCGGGAAGATGTCCGGATGCGCCGACGGGTCATCCACCATCTGGGCGAAGATCACCGCCCGCGCCGCCGCCAGAGGCCGCCGCGCCCACCAGAGGTGCAGCGTGCTCGGGTGCCCGTGGCGGATCGACTTTTCCCTCGCGCTGGCCTTGTTGATCGCGTCGAGGGGCAGGGCCACTTCGATGAGCTTCTTGCGGTAAGGTGCGGTCATGACGTCTTGCGGACCTTTCGCGTCTTCGTGACGGCGTGCATTCCTGGCGAGTGTCGTGGAAATTCCTCGGCCCGGGCGTCCGCCTCGGCCTCGGATTGCGCCAATGCGTAGAACTCGTGCAGCTTGGCCTGGAGCAGCTTCCTGTCCGGAAGTCGGGTCTGGTACTCGGCGACGAGCGCGGGCGACATGGACCGGCTCAGGGCGTACTCGACGACCTCGCTGTTCTTGGTGGCGCAGAGGAGCACGCCGATCGACGGCTGCTCGTGCGGCTTCTTCACGTCGCGGTCGAGCGCCTCCAGGTAGAACTGCATCTTACCCAGGTGCTCGGGCTCGAACTCCACCACCTTGAGCTCGAAGGCGACGAGGGCGTTGAGGGCCCGGTTGAAGAAGAGCAGGTCGATGGCGAAATCCCGGCCGCCGACCTGGACCGGGTACTCGGTGCCGATGAAGCAGAAGTCGCGGCCCAGCTCGAGCAGGAACTGCTTGAGCTGCTCGACCAGGCCGCTCTGCAAGTCGCCCTCGGAGTGACGGGGCGGAAGATCAAGGAACTCAACGAGATAGGTATCCTTGAAGATCGCGGCGGCATCGGGGGTGCAATTCTGTCACCGGTGGTGACAGTTTTACCGGCGACATGACGACGCGCTCGAACAGGGCGCCATCGAGTTGACGCTGGAGCTCACGCTTCCCCCATCTCTCCCGGATGCACATCCGGAGGTAGAACTCGCGTTCTTCCTCACGCTTGCTGCGGCTCATGATGAGCAGGTTGTGGGTCCAGGACAATTCTCGCACCAGCGCTGCGAGTTTTGGATGGCCGCGGTAGGTCTCGAAGAACTGCCGCATCCGCCACAGGTTTCTTGCCGAGAACCCGCTCCTGCCCGGATGACGCCGATGGAGGTATTCGGCCAGGGTATCGACGGTCCGCTGCCCCCAGGTCGCGGCGGCGATCTTGTGGCTGATATATTCGCCGAGCTGCCAGTAGAGCTCGATGAGGGTTGTGTTCACGGCGGCGAAGGCCCGCGCCTTGGCGGCGTCGATCAGGGCCAGCACCTCGTCGAACTCGGCCTGCGACGGCGACGCGGCTTCGCCTCGCGGGATGGAGGTCTTGCGGGGAGGTTTCTTGGGCGCCGGGCTCATGACGGCTCCTCGGTACGGGCAAGCATTACGCCGGCACGAAAGAAGGTCACATACTAACCCGAAGCGTCAGCGAGGATCTGCGGCTTTTCCCCTCGCTGACGCTTCGGGTTAGTATGAGCCAGCATGCGAATCTTCCGGGGTGATAACTCAGCCAGGTCGTAATCATGCTCGCGGCGCTCCCAATCGTTGCCTCGGTTCATCGTCGGCAGGCGGGGTATGGGTCAATCTTTGGGGACATGAAAATCCGAAGGATCGGAGAGGACATACTCGCGCGTCCTGACGTCATGGCGGATGGTCCCCGTCACCTCGACGGACCGATCGTCCCGCAGCGCATCGCAAGCCGAGGTGAATTCGTCGGCGCGCAGATCCACCTTGATCCGAGCCGGGGCGCCGGCGACATGCGCCGCCATGATCATCCAGCCGGCGACCTCGGACATGAGAGGCCGTATCGCCTTCTTCACACTGAGCACCCTCCCTCGATAACGTTCGGGGCGGGCCGTCGCCCGCGTGCGCAGTTGCCGGCCGACCTCCTCGATGACCGTGAAGTGCTCCTGGGGGAAGGAGACGGACCGGGGCACATCCGTCGGCAGGTGGGAGCGAGCCCTGGTCCAGGTGACCTGGATGTCAAGGCTGGCCTCGTCGCCCGGCGGCCTCATCGTGACCAGCGCATCGCAGAGATTCACGCTGACGCCCTGTGTGACGGCATCCAGCAGGCGACCGGCATTCCCATCCTGGATGGCCCGGGAGACCAGGCCCAGGCTGGACATCAACCGGGTCGTCACCCGACGGGAGAACGGCTCTTCCGGTTCGAAGCGACCCGCGTCCAACCCCGCGAGCGTCGGTTGGATCTCGGGGGGCACCGGCGCAAGGATCGTGGCCACGAAGCTCCCACGTTCGGTCTGCCCGAATCGGCAACCTTTCAGGAAGCTGGCCACTTGCTTGTTCGTTCGCTGGGGATGCAGCGCTTCGGGCCTGATCAAGCTGAAGGCCGAGGACCAGAGCAATTGGCGCGCCCCATCGAGCAGCTTGATGGCCTCGTCAAGCGGGAGGTTTCCCAGTGCGGCGACCGAGCCGGCGACGCGCAACCGGAACACATCGCCCGCCGGCCCGGAGAGATCGTTGAGTATCTCGGGTACAGGGCGCTGCTCGATGGTCGCCAGGGTGACAACCAGGTCCCCCATCCGGGCGGCGTAATCCGCAAAGTCCCTCTTGAGGGGAAGGAGAAGATCGGCATCGGGGAATGAGGGATGCAGGAACAGCAGTGCTTTCCCCTCAGAGCCATACGGCTCGGACTTCCAGCCGCGGCTCGACAGATAAAGTTGCACATCCCCCGGGCGCAATGGGAGCAGGACATCCTTCGGGAGCGTGGGTGAGGAATTCATAACGGCTCCTCGCGGGATGCACGCTGCATCAGTCCTTGAAGTTGCACCACGTCGAACCGCTGCGAGCGGGGCAGTCGGACCGAGACACTGCTGGCGTTACCCCTCTCCCGCATCCCCAGGAGCGAGATCCAGTAAGCGCAGCGCCTACTGATCATACATTCCTCGGTCGTCTCGATCCACTCCCTCGGGTTTTCCGGGAGGACGAGGACGAGCAATAATCGAGGGATATGGGTCCTCTCGCGTAAGTCTTCGTAATTCTTGGGCTTGAGAGGAAAGGTCAGATGCTTTTTCCCGGGCTTTAGAGACGAGGTTGCCTTGAGCTGAGCTTCGAGTCGCGGAGAACGGACGACGTCGCGATCGTGGACATACCCCCTGGCTCCGATCAGGACGTCAACACTGTCATCGTCCACATGCTGGACCTGGCAGGTATAACCCGCATGAGCCGCCACGGCATGGGCGAAGGCCACGCTCAACTGCTGTTTCTGCTCGTTCACGGTCACCTGACCGACTCCACGCGAGGTTCAGCGGTTGGGACGCTCGATCCGCCGGACAGCACCTTCAGTGACAAGGCAAGGCGACGTTCGGAAAGTGTAGAGGAACTCGGCGTGCGACGGCGATGCGACTTCGCCTCGATGTATGGCGATCCTGCGCGGAGGTTTCCTGGGCGCCTGGCTCATGACGGCTCCTCGGCACGGGCGAGCATCTCGGCCAGGTTGTAGTTGACGCTCGTCACCCCGAAGTCGGGCTCGCGCCGGAAGGGCTGACGGACGTAGTGGACACGATGCGAGTCGCCGTCGAGGAATTCCACGATCGCCAGGATGAAGTCGTCGGGCTTGTTGAAGGAGTAGAGGATCTCGTTGCGGGTCACGGTGATCGTATGCGCGCCGGTGAAACGACCCTTGACCTCGATGAATCGCAGCTTGCCGGTCCCGAGGACGCGGCTCTCGATGTCGTAGCCGAGCCTCTCGAATTCGCGGTCGGTCGGCTCGAAGCCGAGGTTGCGCTCGATACCCATGACGATGGCGCGGGCTCGTGCGGCGCTGGCCTGGGTATCCACCGGGGCTGTCGGCGCCGCCGGCGTTCGCCCGGCCATGGTCGTGAGCAGGCCCGCGGGTACCACCAGCATCCCGCCGAGCACCACCGGCGGCAGCGGCGAGATCTGCGCCTCGAGCTTCAGATCCTCCAGCCGCTTCTGCAATCGACCCTGGAGATTGTCGGCACGTTTGCGAGCCTCGGCCGAATTGAGCCTCGCATTGGTCTTGCCGGCCTGCTCTTGCAGCTTGAGTTGCTCGGCCCGGTGGTCCCAGTAGACGATCTCCTTGGTGAGCCGGTCCTTCACCGCGACTTCGGTTTTGGCGATGAGGTTGAGCTTGGCGTCCCTCACCTCCTTGAGATGTTCGGGAACGACATGGACCACGGCATGGCCCTCGGCCTTCCGCTCGATCTCGCGGTTGATCCACGCGCATTCGGGGCGACCGAGGATCGCGTCAACGCCGGGCTCGCCCGCGGCCAGGGGCCGGTAGTCGAGGTAGGGCGCGTAGTGGACGTGGCGGGTCGTACCCTCGCCGTCCAGCTCGACCTAGAGCATGCGCCTGGAAACCACGCGACGATCGCCCGAACGGGTGAGGCTCGCGTCCTGGATCACGTGCTCGATGTAGAACAGCACGCGCGGCCGGGTCCCGTGGTCGCGCTCGTCCACCAGGATGGTGCCTCGCTTGAGCAGGTCGCGGTGGCGCTCGAGGGTGAGGTCGATGACCGAGTCGAGCAGTGGGTGACCCGGACAGACGAAGGCGGCCGGCGGCTGGCCGGGCGGCGCCACGAGATCCTTCTCGAAGGCGATACGCTCGTAGCGAGGCAGCACCGGCTCGCCGATGCCGATCAGGCGGTCGCGGTTGCGCACCGGAGCCGGGACGTGGGTGACCTCGTATCGGCGAGGCTCCCGCTGCTTGGCCGATCCGCCCAGGAGGCGGAACGCCTCATGGAAGAAGGACTCGATATAAAACGGCTGGAGTCGCCTAGCCTCGGCTCGCTCCATCTCCTCGCGGATTCGGTGGACCCGGCTGGCGTCCATCGCGTCGTGGGCGAGTGCCCGTTCTTCCAGCAGGTCCCTGAGCTGGTCGCGGTTGAGCGTGTTTTCCAGGACCGTCGTCAGTCGTGCACGCACGTCGTCCTGGTCGCCGTACCGGATCGCCTCGATGAGCAGTTCGCGCAGGGCACGCCCCTCGAACTGGAGCTTGCCGAGCACGTCGAACACCTGGCCGCCCAGCGCCTTGCGCGATTCTTCGAGCTTGTCGAGCAGCTTCCTGTAAACGTCGCCTTCGCGAGTCTCTTCCGCGACCAGGTTCCACAAGTGGCAGACCTCGGTCTGGCCGATGCGGTGGATGCGGCCGAACCGCTGTTCGAGTCGGTTGGGGTTCCACGGCAGGTCGAAGTTGACCATCAGGTGGGCGCGCTGGAGATTGATGCCCTCGCCCGCGGCGTCGGTGGCGAGGAGTACCCGCACCTCGGGGTCGTGCTTGAACGACTCCTGGGCCTTCACCCGCTCTTCGCGGCCCATGCCGCCGTGGATCATGACCACGGCCTCCTCACGGCCCAGCAAGGTCTTGATGCGGGACGCGAGGTGGTTCAGGGTGTCGCGGTGCTCGGTGAAGATCACGAGCTTCTGGTGCGGCGAGGGCTTCGGCGGCGGGACCTTGTCCGTGCGCTTCGAGATGCCCCGCGCCGTCCCACCGGTCTCGCCGCCGACGGTGAAGATCTCGCCGATGAGGCTTGCCAGCTCGCACCACTTGGTGTCCGTCCCGCTGTGTCGGACGGCCAAGGCGAGCGCCTCCAACCTCTTCAAGGTCTCGATCTCGATCTTCAGCTCGTTGATCGATCGCGCCGCGGTCGCCTGATCGAGTATCTCCTCCTCGGCCGCCTCGACTTCATGATCGGGCGCATCTTCGAGATCCTCCACGTCCTCGGCGTCGAGGGCGGGGACGGCCGTCGAGAGCACGGGAGCGGCCTGCCCCCCGCGCTGGAGTACCTCCAGCTCGCGGAGCCGGCTCTCGAGCCGCTCGCGACGGCGACGCAACGACTGGTAGATCGCCTCGGGCGAGGAGGCGAGCCGGCGCTGGAGGATGGTGAGCGCGAAGCCGACGGTGCCGGCCCGCTTGTCGTTCTCCAGAGCCTCGGCGCGGTTGAACTCCTCGCGGACATACTCGGTGACTGCCTTGTAGAGTCGTGCCTCGGGCTCGGAGAGCTTGTAAGGGACGGTGTAGGCGATCCGCTCCGGGAACAGCGGTGTGCCGTCGAACTTGAGCAGGTTTTCCTTCACCATCCGGCGCATCAGGTCCGAGACCTCGGCCACGTGCGCGCCGTCGCGGAAGCGGCCCTCGAACCGGTCGCCGTCGAGCAGCGCCATGAAGAGCTGGAAGTCCGCCTCCTTGCCGTTGTGAGGCGTCGCCGTCATCAGCAGGAAGTGCCGCGTGAGGGTCGAGAGGAGCTGACCAAGCCGGTAGCGTTTGGTGTACTTGATCTCGCCGCCGAAGACCGTGGCCGACATCTTGTGGGCCTCGTCGCAGACCACGAGGTCCCAGCGGCAATCGGGCGCCTGGAGCTTATTCTGGACGCCTTCATTTCTCGAGAGCTTGTCGAGACGGGCGATGACGAGGTTCGTCTCCAGGAACCAGTTGCCGGTGCGGGCGGCCTCGAGCTTGTCGTTGGTGAGGATCTCGAAGGGCAGGTGGAAGCGGCGGTAGAGCTCGTCCTGCCACTGCTCGGCCAGGCTGCCGGGGCAGACGATCAGACACCTCTGCAGGTCGCCTCGGACGATCAATTCCTTGATGAGCAAGCCCGCCATGATGGTCTTGCCCGCGCCGGATCGTCCGCGAGCAGGAAGCGTAGCGGTTGACGTGGGAGCATGGACTCGTAAACGGCCGTGATCTGGTGCGGCAACGGGTCAACGACCGAGGTGTGGACCGCCAGCACCGAGTCGAAGAGGTGCGCGAGGCGAATGCGCTGCGCCTCGGAGACGAGGCGGAACAGCGCACCGTCCCCGTCGAAGCCCCACGGCCGGCCTTGCTCCACCAGGTCGAGCCGAGGCTCATCGTGGCGATAGAGCAGTTCGTTCGCCACCTTGCCCAGGGGCGTCTTGTAGGTGAGTTCGAGCGCCTCGGAGCCGAACCACTTGACGCTGACGATCGTGACGAGGGTGTCGGGCAGGATGCCGCGCACGGCTGCGTTGGGTTGAACTTCCTCGAGCTTGATCATTCAGGAAGCCTATGGCTGTTATTCTGCCCTGAAGGCGCAGGTCGTATGGGTGGCTGCGGCACTAGAGGTGGCCAGGAGTCTTTCCTCGAAATCGAGGTTGGCGACGTTGCCGGATCAGGACTTCCGCGTGCCCCATTAGATTGGAACGACCTCTGGCGACTTTGCCCGATCGGGTTTATGAGACCGATTCATTATGCATGACGACATCGAGTGATGCCATTGCCTGTCGCCTAGCGTTGCCAATTTTCGCATGAGGGTGAGATCGGACCAAGATGGGGGAAACACGACCGTATTGCCCACCTATTGCCCACCGCAGGGGGCGGAAGCGGGGGCCGCCCACGCGGATATCAAGCCGCTCGCCACGAAACCGTTCGGTTGGCCGGCCGGGCGGGAAGAGCAATACCGCAAGGCGCGCCCGGTTTCCGGAGATCCGATACGCGAAGTGATCCCGGGCTCAGGTCGGTCATGTCATCCCTGGCGGCCCAGGGCAGCGATTCGTCCGAGCGCATTACCGGGAAGAAGTGAGTCTGTAGCAGGGATCCCGGGTTGGCTGTAGGCGTTCTGGGGTTGGCATCAGGCCGTTTCCGCGTCGAATACCAACCCGAAGCGTCAGCGAGGGGGTCTGCGGGCGAGGCCGAGGATCGGACCCTCGCTCACGCTTCGGGTTAGTGTGAACGGCGGCGGCTGCCGGCCCGGCAACCATGCTACAGTCTCGAAGAAGTCCGGATCTTGAAGGACGGGCCGGATTGAGCCGAGGAAGGCCGATCACTATTCTCACTGGGCCGCCGCCTAGTAAAATCCTGGATAACGTCAGTCTCTCGCCGTGCTGGGGCTCGGAGCCTCACTGGACCCCGGCACATCGATCCGACACCCCGCAACCGGAATCGGTTAACATCCATCGGCAAGGGAGGCGAACGCCCATGAGCCTGCGCACCAGACGGACCGTTGCGGGGAACCTCCTGCTTGCCGCGTGCCTGATGGCGTCGGCCTGTGCCGGGGGGGCGAATAACCCGGGGGGGCCGGGCGCGGATCCCGAGCTCGCGAGCCGGGGCAGCATCGAGGTCACGGCGCGACTCGTTGAGATCCCCGAAAAGGCGATCTTCGAGCGCGAGTTGTACAACTACGCGACCGTCCTGAAATACGACGTGATCTCGGTCCACCGCGGGAAGGTCAAGGGCCAGACCATTTATGTCGCCCACTACAATCCGTTCAAGCCCCGATCCGAGGCGGCCGATCATCGCGTGCCGGGCATCGGCGGCACTCTCAAGTCGTTCCGCGCCGGCCAGGTCCACCGCATGGCCCTGGAAGAATCCATGATCGATCCTCCCGTGAATTTCACGGGAGGGATCCTCAACAAGTATTCCGCCGAAGACACCGACCCGATCTACTGGGCCGTCTGGACGAACGAGGTCAGCGGTTGACCGGCCGGCGGTCCGGGCCGTGCGCGCGACGAGCTGTTTCCACGTCCCCCTCCCGGTTACATGGCCCGGCCGACCATGGTCTTCACCACCTATCTCTTCGTCTTCTACTTCCTGCCGCTGGTCCTGGTGTCCTACTACGCCCTGGATGGCCTGTGCCGGCAGGCCGGCGCGTCGGATGGGCGGACCTGCCTGGTGCTCAATACCCTCCTGGCCTTCGCGAGCTACATCTTTTACGGCTGGTGGAATCCCTGGTACATCTTCCTGATGCTGGGGATCACCGTCGTGAACTACGTCTGCGGGCGGATCATCGGCCTGAAGGGGATTGACCCTCGGCTGAGCTCCCGGGTCATGGCGTTCGCCATCGTCGTGAGCCTGGGCACGCTGGGGTTCTTCAAGTATTTCACGTTCCTCGAGGCCAACCTGAATCAGGTGCTGGCCTGGTTCGGGGCCGGCACGGTGCGCGTGCTCGCGATCACCTTGCCGATCGGGATCTCGTTCTACACGTTCCATGCGCTCAGCTATACCATCGACGTCCATCGCGGGACGGCCCCGCCCGTCCGGTCGTTCGTCGATTTCGCTTGCTACATCGCGCTCTTCCCCCAACTCGTCGCCGGGCCCATCATCCGCTACAACACGGTGGCCGATCAGCTCGTGAGCCGCTCGCATACCCCGGAGAAGTTCGCTTCCGGAGTCGTCCTGTTCATCCTCGGCTTCGCCAAGAAGATCTTGCTGGCCAATCCGATGGGCCGGGCCGCGGACGCCGCGTTCGACGCCGCATCGCTCACCGCGCCGGATGCCTGGTTCGGCGCTGGCCTACGCCTTCCAGATCTACTTCGATTTCTCCGGTTATTCCGACATGGCCATCGGGCTGGGTCGGATGATCGGCTTCGAGTTCCCGAAGAATTTCGATTCCCCCTATCAGGCCGAGAGCATCACCGACTTCTGGCGGCGCTGGCACATCTCGCTGAGTACGTTCTTGCGCGACTATCTTTACATTCCGCTCGGGGGCAACCGCAAGGGGCCCCTGCGCACTTACGCCAACCTGATCGTCGTCATGCTGCTGGGCGGGCTCTGGCATGGCGCGAACTGGACGTTCGTCGCGTGGGGGGCGTATCACGGCATCTTGCTGGCCTTCGAGCGATCACGGGGCAAGCGGGGCGTGTTTCAGCGATGGCCGCGACCGGTCCGCATGGCGGCCACGTTCGTCCTGGTGCTGATCTCCTGGGTCCCGTTCCGCTCGGCGAACTTGCGCGAGGCCCTGGACTACCTGGGGGTCATGATCGGTCGGGGGGATCCGGCCCGGGGTCGCTGCTCTTGCCGGCGCTGCTCTATACGCGGGGGACGCTCCTGGCCATGGCCATCGGGGCCGTGGTCGTCGCCTGGCCGATCCAGGCGCACGAGTGGAGCCGGGAGGTCACCCTGCCCAAGGCCGTCCTCGTGCATCCGCTGTTCTGCGCCTCGCTGCTGGCGATGTTCTCGCAGTCGTTCAACCCGTTCCTCTACTTCCAGTTCTAGGTGCCCTCCCGTGCGGACAGACCGTCGTGCGC
Source organism: uncultured Planctomycetota bacterium (assembly GCA_963743925.1). GTDB lineage: Bacteria > Planctomycetota > Planctomycetia > Isosphaerales > Isosphaeraceae > CAVZRC01. Next base: position 94,730 of record CAVURY010000004.1, read on the forward strand.
ACATCTTCGTGACCGCCATCTTCCTCGCCGCGATCCTGGCGCCGGGCCTGATTCAGGCGGTTTCCGAGCTTCGGGACGGCGAGCGACCCCGCGCGCTCGACGTCCTCAACCAGCCTCCGACGGCCCGGAACCTGCATGCGTACGAGCGGAGCCTCGAGCAGACCAGTCTCGTGATCGAGCAGCTCCGGCCCTCGATGCAGTCCATCCAGTGGAGGTTGCTCGACGATGCCGGCGAGAAGGTCGTCGTGGGGCGTCACGGCTGGCTCTTCTACGGGCCGAGCGTGCATTATGCGATCGAGCGGCAAGCCCGCGCCCCCGAAAGCGATGCCGCCGACCCACTTCCCGCGATCCGATCGTTCCGCGATCAGCTCGAGGCGCGGGGGATCCGGCTGCTGGTCGTCCCGGTGCCCGGCAAGGAGAGCGTCTATCCCGGGATGCTCTCCGGGCGGGCGGGGGACGCGGGAGTCCTCGTCTGCGAGCCGACGCGCAGCCTGCTCGATCGGATGGAGCAATCCGGCATCGAGTACGTGGACCTGTTCGAGGTCTTTCGCCGCGCCAGGCGGGAGGAGGGCCGGTCGGTTGCCGGGCCGCTCTATCTGGCCCGGGACAGCCACTGGACGCCGGAGGGAGCACGGGTGGCCGCGGGTGCCGTCGCGCGTCGCGTCCTCGATGGCGGCGCCGTCGATCGGGGTGATCGCGCCTACGTCGAGCGTCCGGTCACCGTCCGGCGCCACGGCGACCTGGTCGAGATGCTGCGGGTGCCGCGGATCGGTCGCACGCTCGAACCGGAGAGCGTGGCATGCCGGCAAGTGGTCCGGCCGGACACCGGGACGCCGTACCGCGATGAGAACGAGTCCGAGGTCCTGATCCTGGGCGACAGCTTCCTGCGGATCTACGAGGAGGACGAGCCCGGGGCCGCCGGCTTCATCGCGCAGGTCGCGCGGGAGATCGGGCGACCGCTGACCTCGATCGTCAACGACGGCGGGGCCTCCACCCTGGTACGCCAGTCGCTGTCGCGCCGCCAGGCGCTGCTGACGAACAAGAAGCTGGTGATCTGGGAATTCGCCGAGCGCGATATCCGATACGGCGCCGAAGGGTGGCAAATCGTCCCCCTGACTCGATCGAAGGCGAATCCGAGGTGACTCGCGACATCCCCGCGGTGCGCGGAGCCTTGCCGCGATGGCACGGCTCAAGTAACATGAAAAATGGCCCCACATGCTCATCTCCTGAAGGCCGACCTCGCGAGCCCAGCGGGGTCGGCCCCGCCTGTGCGGCCAGCCCTCCCAGACTCGTTATCCTTCCAGGTTTTACTGGAGACATCCCTGGCTGCGCCTTGCGGCCGAATTCACGGGCGAAGCGGGAGTCCATTCCTACGAGAGCATGTGAGGCTTTCCTGATCCCGCTTGGTCGGTTCCCATCTTCGTCCTGCCCGAACTCGAGGAGGGTCCTGCTCATCATGAGGCTGTCCACCGGTCGTTCGATGCTCGCGCTGTTGAGTTGTTGCTGCCTGGGGTTGGCCGGTTGCGCCGAGGATAACGAGGCGATGATCAAGGCGCAGGCGGCCAAGGCGAAGAATGCGATCCCCGGTTCTCGCACCGCCCAGGCCCAGGATCAAGGAGAGTATTACGAGATCACACCCGGCCTGAAGGGGGCGGGTATGCGCGGCGGACCTCGACCGGACCAAGGCGCCGGTTACCCCGGCCAGAAGAAGTAGCCGTCGGAGGTCGACCCTAGTGGAGCGCTCGGCCGCGGGGTTGGAGCATTCATTCGTCCCCTCGCCGGGCCCGGCGCCCGAACGTCCTCCCGAGTTGACATTCCGGGAAGCCTGCCCCATCGCGAGTTTTCGGGCTTTTTCCTCGTTTTCCTGAGGGCATAGACCATGGCTCGAAGAGACCACGGTTTTACCTTGATCGAGTTGCTGGTGGTGATCGCGATCATCGCGGTCCTCGTCGGCTTGCTGCTGCCGGCCGTCCAGTCCGCGCGGGAATCGGCCCGGCGGGCCCAATGCGCGAGCAACCTGAAGCAGATCGGCCTGGCGATGCACAACTACGTGAATGCGGTCGTGGCCTTGCCGCCGGTCAGCATCGACCAGCAGTGGAACGCCGCCGGCCAGGCGACTCCCGCAGCCGCACCAGAACTGGTCGCAGCATGCGCGGCTGCTCCCGTACCTGGATCGGCAGGTCGCGTTCAACGAGATCAACATGTGCTTCGGATCCCGCTGGAGCGACGGCGACGTCGTCTACCGCGATCAGAACCCGCCCGACGACGCCTTCGGCGGGAATGACAGCATCCCCCAGATGTCGGTCCTCACCCTTCAGATCTCGACCTTCCTCTGCCCGTCGGACGCCAATCCCGGCACCTTCGGCAACTTCCTCCTCGACGGCAAGAGTCGGCGGGTGGGCACCAGCAACTATGCGAGCAATATCGGCCTGAATCGGCGGATCACCGGCGGGAGGGCGGATGCGAGCTGGCAGATCAACGGCCCCAATTACGTCGCCAGCAGCTGGGACAAGACCGTCAGCAACACCATCACCCTGGCGAGCTTCAAGGACGGGGCCAGCAACACGGCGAGCTTCAGCGAGTGGATCAAGGGGCCGGGCGTTCCGACCGGCCGTGCCCCCAACGGCCTGGGGGAAGTGTACAACCTCGGCGAGAACTCCGACTTCTACCCGACCGACATCCAGTTCGCGGAGCTCTGCAACCGGGTGCCGATCACCGGCGCCAACCAGCAGTGGCAATGGAAGGGAGAGTGGTGGGCTTATGGCGGTACGATGATCTATTCGCACACCCAGGGGCCGAACCGGACCAGTTGCGTCTACCACGACCTCAATCAAGATCCCCGCGCCACCATCACCATGATCGGGGCCAGTTCCAACCATCCGGGCGGCGTGAACGTGCTATTCATGGACGGCTCGGTCCGGTTCATCAAGAACTCGGTGAACTACAAGCCCTGGTATGCCATCGCGACTCCGGACTATGGCGAATCGGTCAGTGCCGACTCCTTCTGAGGGCGGACCGGAATCGTCGGGAGATTGCCCGGGAATTCGGAGCCCGGGTGTTCGAGTTCGCCTCGGCGCGCAATCTGGCGCTCTCGCTTGCGACCTTTGTTCGTGCGTTCTGGCTCGATGTCCGGACGGGCTCGGGCGGGATTCCGATGGGAGCCGGGCCGATCCCGGCCGGCACTGTCGGCTCCAGGGGGCGTCGCGGCCGCATACGTGGTGCGTGGGGGCGACTGGGACCAGGCGCGCACCCCGACCCAATTGCGCGTTTCAATCTACGCCCCCGTGGGGGGGAGGAACCCAAATGAGTCGGAGCAAGAATTGCACCGTGACCAGCTACAAAACGGCTCCTCCCGACGCGCCGGGGATCGTCATGGAACGTCAGAGGCAGATCATCCCGGCATCACGCTCCCTCGGGGCCGAACAGCGACTCTTCCCCGCGGACGACTCGCTCGGTGATCGTATAGGTCTGGCCCGGCCGACGCTCGGGAAGGTCGTACATGATGTCGAGCATCAGGCTTTCCATGATCGACCGCAGCGCCCTCGCTCCGGTCCCTCTCGCCTTGGCCCGCCGCGCGATCTCTCGGATCGCGCCGTCATGGAATTTCAATCGGGCGCCGTCGTAGTGGAAGAGGACCTCGTACTGCTTGGTGAGAGCGTCCTTGGGCTCGGTCAGGATCCGCGCCAGGTCTTCCTCGGAGAGCTGGTTGAGCGTGGCGATGATGGGCAGCCGCCCGATCAGCTCGGGGATCATGCCGTACCGCTCGAGGTCTTCGGGGGTGACCTGGGCCACCAGCTCGTTGCGCTCGAGCTCGCGGTCGTGGGCGCGCTCATCACCGCGGCCGAAGCCGATCATCTTGCGGCCCAGTCGCTTGCCGACGATCTCCTCGAGACCGACGAAGGTGCCTCCGCAAATGAAGAGGATGTCGGAGGTGTTGACCTGGAGGTACTGCTGCTCCGGGTGCTTTCGCCCCCCCTGCGGCGGCACGTTGGCGATGGTCCCCTCGAGCAGCTTGAGCAAGGCCTGCTGGACGCCCTCGCCCGACACGTCGCGGGTGATCGAGACGTTCTGGCTGGTCTTGCCGATCTTGTCGATCTCATCGATGTAGATGATGCCCTTCTCGGCGGCGGGGATCTGGTAGTCGGCCGCCATCACGAGCTTGAGGATCAGGTTCTCGACGTCCTCGCCGACGTAGCCGGCCTCGGTCAAGGTGGTGGCGTCGCCGATGGCGAACGGGACGTTCAGCCGGCGGGCCAGGGTCTGGGCCAGGGCGGTCTTGCCGCAGCCCGTCGGGCCGATCATGAGGACATTGCTCTTGGAGACCTCGACTTCCTCGAGACTGGGATCGCTGATCTCGCCGCCGAGCACGCGCTTGTAATGGTTGACGACCGCGACGGCCAGGGTCTTCTTCACCCGATCCTGGCCGATGATGTACTCGTTGAGGTGGGCCACGAGCTCGCGGGGCGTCGGCATCTTCTCGAGCCTGGTATTCTTCCGCTGATGCTGCTCGAAGAGGCTGTCACACACCCCGACGCAATGGACGCAGATGTGCGCGATCGGCCGGCCCGTCGAGACGGGGATCAGCGCCCTGCCCTCGATCATCGGGCCGGCCTCGACGTTGTTCCGCCCGCAGAAATCGCACAGCACCGGGGGCTGCGCCGGGGACGAGCTCTCTTCGGTCGTCACGCTTATCACTCCAGATCGAAATCGCGGGCCGAAACCGGGACCGGGACGCAGCCGGGCCGGGGGCAGAATGGGTACGCTCCTCAAGCATACCAACGGCCGGGACCAGAAGGGACTGGAAGCCGCTCAAACAGATCACCGGTCGGACTGTGGTCATCGCCCGGAGGGTCTATCTGCGATTCAGCACGTATCCGTCAAGGCCGGGTCAAAGCCGTCGGATCGGTGTATGGGCGGCGCGGGATTCGAAACCCGCGACTTCCACCGCAGAGAGGTCATGGGCTGAAGCATGGATGGCCCGCCGCCGCACGCCATTCTTGATCCGGCTGATCAAACCCTCGTGAACTCCGAACTCCCGAACGAGGTCTCCCCCCTTCTCTCCCCGGGCCAAGGCGATCCTGACGCGGTGGACCTCCGCTTCCGAAAGCTTGACGGACGGATGACGGTCCCAGCTCGGGTGACGTCCATTGCGCAGGCCATCGGTTACGATGCTCTTGCGGGGCCGGGGACGACGCTCATCACGGCGCGGTGCGGCATGAGGCGCCGCTCCCGGAGGGGTGCATCCGGCAAACGCCGGGACGGTCTGCGAGCGGCTCGCGAAGTCAATCGATTTTTCCTTGACTTCCAGGCTGGAAGTGTGAGAGAAGCTAAAGGACAATTTTCGGACGTGGTATCGTTCATCTTTCGGATGCAGCTTCTGAATAGGGCCCGGTAACGCGGCGTCCGCTTACCTCCGGCATTCTCGCCGGTCACTGATCGAGGCGGAGGCGAACTTGGGGTGCACATCTCTATCCTGAGTTCCCGACAAATTGCTTCGCTTCGGAGGGGGCGGATTCGGACCGGCTGAGTCTACTTAATTCGCATCGAACGGTTATCGCTCGAGGATGAGACCTGGTTCGGGGTCGTGGGGCATATCACATGGGAATGTTGGAGGCGGCGGACATCCGGGGCCGGCGTGATGACCCGGTTGACGGTCGGATCGCGACATCGGACTTGGAGGGGACTTGGGTCCGCACCGACCGCCCGAGCGACGGCATCGCACAGGCGGCCGTCAACACGATCGACGGCCGCCTTCAGGTGCGGATCGCCGTGGCCGGTGACATGGGGCTCGCGGACTGGGGGACGGCTCCGGTCGATGCGGTCTACGCGGCGTCTCCCGAGGCGGGAGCCGCCGTTGCCTTCACGGCGACCTATGACCGCCCATTTATGAAAATGTTTTTGCATGCGAATCTCAGTAAAGGTCTGCTCATCATCGCGAGCATGAGTCGCTTCGCCGACGGCCGGCGCGGCGAATTCGCTCGAGAGTTCTTCCGCAAGCTCGGGGGCCCGGTCGGGCCACAATGAGGGTTGATATGTCCGTTCTTGTCGATATGAAGGCCGGCCGGCCATTCCTCGGGACGTGGCGGAATACCAATCCGAAGTCAACCGGGATGGCCGAGGTGGAGTTCGCCCCGCGGGAAGGCGGCCTGACCATGCGCGTGGATGGCGACGCCCCGATCGAACGATTCGAGGCGCGAGCCGAGATTTTCGCCGACGACGATGCCGCGACGATGCCCGAAAAGATCATGGTCTTTAAGGATCTTGAACACATAAACATAGTTATGCATGGGTGGGTGAAGCAGGGCGTGCTCGTGCTGGCGATTTTCCGGGAATTCAAGGGCACGGGCGGGCGTTCGAACTACTTCGACCGCGAGTTCTTCTACAGGGTCGAGGAGACTTGCTGAAGGGGCTCCGATGGAGAAGCGACTCCGGTTCCACTGGAGCATGTCGTCGGCCGCCGAGCCGTTGCGGGGAGCATTGCCGCGTGCCTCGCAGTCGGGAGTGCCCGACCTGGAGGCGCTCGCCGGATTCTGCCGAAAGGCCGAGGGGTGCGGGATCGAAACGGTCCTGACGGCGTTCGGGTTCCATCGGCCGGATCCGATCGTGCTGGCGACCGCGCTCGGGTTGATGACCGAACGGATCACGTTCCTGGTTGCGGTCCGCTCCGGACTTGGCTCGCCGACGGCGTTCGTACAGCAGGTGAACTCCGTGGCCGCCGTGACGGGCGGCCGGATCGCGCTGAATGTCGTCGCCGGCCACACGCCCGAGGAGCAGCGAGGCTATGGCGACTTCCTCGCGCACGACGATCGCTACGCTCGGACCGACGAGTTCCTGACCGTGTGCAGGGCGTTGTGGGCGGCGGACGGGCCGGTGACGTTCGAAGGGAAATATTACCACGTGGAGAACGCGCGGCTTAATACGCCATTCGTGTCCCGCGAGGGGATCGGGCCGGAGATCTTCCTCGGGGGCAATTCACCGCAGGCCGCCGACCTGGCCGCCCGGCACGCCTCTTGTCTACTCCGCCTGCCCGAGGCTCCCGATCGGATGAAGCGGTCTGTCGAGGCTTTGACGGCGCGCGGGACCGAGGTCGGGCTGCTCGTCTCGCTGGTGATCCGGCCGACGCATGACGAGGCGGTCGCCGCGGCCGAGGCCACCGTCGAACGATTGGGGTCGCGCCCGAGGCAAACGCACCGCGCATTCCGGCAGAAATCCGACTCGGTTGCTTTCACGTCCATGCTGGGACTGGCCGAGACCGGCGAGTCGCCGTGGCTGACCCCGTATTTGTGGACCGGAGCAGTGCCTTACCTGGGGGCACCATCGGTGGCGATCGTCGGCTCGCCCGAAGAAGTCGCCGACGCCCTGTGGGAGTATCGCGACATCGGGGTCTCGCAGTTTCTCTTCATGGGTTGGCCAGATGCCGAGGAGATGGAGGGCTTTGCACGCCTTGTCCTCCCCTTGATCCGGGAACGAGAGGAGGCGGCCGTCGCCGGGATTTGATGAACGCCGATTTCGTCATCATCAGCTACCGATGCAACCTCGGGGCCCTCGCGCCCCGGATTCCCTCATGGACGCCATGAAATCGGCCGGGATCGGCCGGACCGTCCACGTGGTCCACAATCGTCTTCTCGACCGACTGCGCGAGTGCGGCATGACGCGGGAATTCGCGGCATTGTCCCCCGGAAGTGCACCGAGCACCGAGGCAGCCTTGGAGCACTCCTCATTCAAAGGGGCCAGGAAATGAGCGACACCGACGTCGTTCGGAATCGAGGAGAATCGCCAAAGACCCCGCCCTTGCGATTCCACTGGCGGATGCTCCAGGGCGGCGAGACCTCCGGGGTGCCCCGCGGCACCCAGAACCGCCTGGTCGAGATAGGTCTCCCCGACCCCGAAGCCCAGGCCGATTTCTGCCGCCGCGCCCTGGCCGCCGGAATCGACTCGCTCCTGGTGGACTTCGGCTATGCCAAGGCCGACCCGATCCTCCTATCCTGCCGCGCTCGGCATGCTCGTCGATGACATCACGTTCATCGTCGCCTATCGCTCGGGCCTCATGTCACCGGTCACGTTCGTGCAGCAGCTCAATACGCTCTCCGCCCTGATCGGCGGCCGTTTCTCCCTGAACATCGTCGCCGGGCACTCGCCCGATGAGCAGCGTGCCTACGGGGACTTCCTGGACCACGATCGACGCTACGAGCGGACCGACGAGTTTCTCTCCATCTGCCACGCTCTCTGGCGAGGCGAACGCGACATCGATTTTGCGGGCGAGTATTACCGGATCGAGAAGGCCAACCTGAATACGCCATTCGTCTCGGACCACCGCCGGCACCCGGAGATCTACATCGCCGGCAACTCGGAGCCCGCGAGGCGGCTGGCCATCTCCCGGGGGACCTGCTGGATGCGACTCGGCGACACCGCCGAGAACGTGGCACGCGCCGCCGCCGGGTTGCTCGACCACGGGATCGAGGTCGGACTGAGAATGTCGATGATCGCGCGACCGACCCGCGAGGAAGCCGTGACTGCCGCTTCCGAGTTGGTCGAGCGGCTGGGCTCGGGCCAGTCGGAGCGCAAGGTCGAGGGGGCATTCATCCGCAAGAGCGACTCCGTCTCGATGAACGACCTTTACCAACGCGCCGAGGAGGAATGGCTCGCGCCATCGCTGTGGGCCGGGGCCGTGCGTACCCACGGCGCGGCCGCCATCGCCCTGGTCGGCTCGCCCGAGGAGATCGCCGCCGCGATCCTCGAATACAAGCGGGTCGGCGTCTCGCAGTTTATTTTCTCGGGTTGGCCGAAGGTAGGTAGCATGGAATACTTCGGCGCGGAAATCCTGCCGATAATCCGGCGGATCGAGCAGGCCGAAGACGAACCGGGACCCCGCCCGAGTCGTGGCGAGGTCTCCCACGCTACCGACAGGGGCGCGGACCCGGAACGGTTGAGCAATTCGTATGGCAGGCGAATCTGATTTCAGTGACATCGCGATTTGGAGCAATCATGATAGACAAGACTTTGGCGCCACCACCGGAACTGGATTACGGCATACGTGTGGATAAATACCACGAGATCGGTGAGGAGTTCAGCCGCCACTGCCGAGAGCTCGCCGGGTTGGCCCCGGATAGCCGGATCCTCGACGTCGGATGTGGGTTCGCTCCCCTGGCCGCCGGGCTCACCGGATATCTCTCGCCGGCGGGGAGTTACACGGGGATCGACGCGGTCCCCAACGGCGTCGAATGGGCCGCCCGGACGATCACGCCGCGGTTTCCCAATTTTCAGTTCACCTGGATCGACCTCTACAACCAGACTTACAGCCGTTCGGGTCGGCTCGACGCCCGCACTTTCCGGTTCCCATTTCCGGACGACGAGTTCGACCTCGTCTATATGCGGTCGGTGTTCACTCACATGCTGCCCGAAGACGTCGACAACTACTTGTCCGAAGTACGGCGCGTGATGAAGCCGAGCGGCCGATCCCTGATCACCTACTTCTTGCTGAATGACGAATCGATGCGGCTGATGAGCGGGGACCGGTCTTACATCGATTTCCAGCACTACTATGGGATCTATCGGAAGCACGAACCGGGGCCGGGGGGGAGCATCGCCTACGACGAGGGCCACGTCCGCGGCCTCTACAGCAAGTATCGACTGGCGCTCGAGGGGCCGATTCACTACGGTTATTGGTGTGGCCGAGAGACCGGTCGCAGCTCGCAGGATATCATCGTGGCGTCGAAGCAGGAGATCGCCTGATGGGGCGCGTGCTCTCCGAGGCGCAACTCGCCCGGTACGAGGACGACGGGATCCTGTTCCCGGTCCCGGCGCTCGAACCCGGCCCGCTGGCCGAGTTCCGCGCCGGCTTCGACGCGGTGACGGCCGAGATCGGCGAGGATCGCCGACCGCAACGCTTCGGGCAATGGCACCTGTGTTTCCGCTGGGCCTACGACCTGGCGACCCACCCCGCGATCCTCGACGCCGTCGAGGACCTACTGGGGCCGGATCTCCTCGTCCACTCGACGACCGCCTTCGCCAAGCGCCGCGCAGTCCGGAGTTCGTCTCCTGGCACCAGGACGGCTATCACTGGAGGCTCGACGTCCCCCGGCTGGCCTCGGCCTGGATCGCCCTGAGCGAGAGCACGCCCGAGAACGGCTGCCTCCGGGTCATCCCCGGGTCGCATCGGCAGTCGCGTATGGATCATTCCTCGCGGCCTCACGAGCACAACCTGCTCGGGTCCGGCCTGAACTTGGAGGCCGATGTCGACGAGTCGCTCGCGGTCAACGTGATTCTCAGGGCGGGCGAGATGTCCTTCCATCATGTCAACATCGTCCACGGCTCGGGCCAGAACCGCTCCGACGGTCCCCGCATCGGCTTCGCCATCCGCTATACCACGCCGGAAGTCTCGCAGGGGCGATCGCATCACGACGTCGTCCTGGCCCGCGGCTCGGACCGCCATGGTCATTTCTCCCTGCGCACCGCCCCGCCAGGAGGCTCGATCGCCGAGGGGTGGCTCGCGCAACAAGCCTTGATCCGAGGGCGGACATAGCCTCAATCGCCGTCCTCGCGGCGGGCGGCGAAGTAGGCCGCCACCTCGTCGTGGAGCCCGGGTTTGTCGGAGGCCCATTCGTAAAGGTCGCCCTTGAGAGTCAGGTCGTGCCGGGGGTCGAAGTCGTGTCGCAAGAGTATCTCATCCCTGGAGCAATAACGGCGGTCATCGAACGAGCCGTGCCACAGGTGGTAGACTTCCACCGGGAGGTGGCCGACCCGAATCCGCGGGCCTCCGAACGCCCGACGGCGCCAGTCTTCCATGTCGTCGGCCATGGCGGCGGTCATCATCGACGTGTAATGATAGATGCCGAACGAATCGAACAGGCAATCGGCGAAGATCACGTCGCCGTTGCCGAGGACCGAGCGGTCATAGAGGCCGACGTCCGCGAAGAGCGAAAGCCTCGCCGCCCAGGCGTACCCCGGGACGGCGAAGGGGAGTTCGCCGGACCGACGCCGGGCGAGCCAGTCGGGCGTCCGAGTCGCCTGAGCGACCAGGCCCGTATCGTGTTCCAGGCTCTCCCCGCGGTAGCGGCCGTGCCCCGGCGGAAGGTGGACGACGCGCTCGAAGAGTTGCACGACGTCGTCGGTCTGGAGCTGCTCGACCAGTCGAGAGAACCACGAACGGTCGGAGAACAGCAGGTCGCAATCGAGCCAGGCGAACGCGGTACTTTGGGTCGGCAGGCGGGAGACTGCGACATTAATCATTCGCTCCTTCATCCAGAGCCGACTCTGGCCCCTCAGGCGGATCACCGAGGGGCTCTCGGGGAGCTCGAACGGTTCATCTCCGAGGGCCAGCTCGACCGTCAGGAGCGGGACCCCTTGCGCGGCCAGCGACTCGGCAAACAAGTCGTAGTTCTCGCGTCGGGTACGGTAGCCGACCGGGTTGAAGTAGGTAGTGATGCAGGCGACCGTTTCCATTGACATCAACCTGGATTGTGATCGTACAACCACGTAATCGGGCCCGCCACCGGGTCGGAAGCGACGAATCTGGGCGGATGGCTGAGGAGCTTCGCGCGGTGGTCCACAACGAGCAACATGATAGCAGCTGGTCCCGGGAAAGCCATCGGGCATCGCGTCCGGATTCCCCCGGCTATCATCAGGTCGCCATGCGGCTGGCTCGAGCGCACGGGCCGGACGCGTCGACGGCGCTCTTCGTCGGGGCGCGGAACGGGCCGTTCCTGACGGCGATCGATTGGGACGCGTCCCGCTCGGCGAGAGACCTCGACCGTGTGGACGGGGGCCGAGGATTGTGCGACCTTCAGGCCGAGTTCATGCGGTTTGAGTCGCGCGAGCGGTTCGACCTGGTGTTCTGCCTCGAAACGCTGGAACAGGTCCAGCAACCCGCCGGTTTCCTCCAGAAGCTGCTGCGGATGGGCAATGTCGTCGTCGTTTCGGTGCCGTGCCGGGCGCCGCACCAAGCCGAGTCGGACCGAGCAGACGACGTGATGGATGAAGTGAAGCTGTTGCGCTCGGCGCGGCGCCGGTGGATCGAATCGGAGATCGTCGAAGATGTGAGGCACACGCGGCTGGTCGCGGTATTCCGAGGAAGTCCGGTCGGAGCGGCCGCCGTGGACTGCGATTTCGGCGAGTCGGACGACGAGGTTTCATGGCTCCGGGAGATGGCCGCGTCGATCGATGCGGTCGCGATGCCGCGTCGTCGGCCGCGTTTCGAGGAGACAGTACCGGCCCGGCTCTACCAAGACGATCGATTGCGGGAAGAGATAACGGGCTCCTTCGGAGTCTATGTGGTCCGCGCCTTGTGGAACGCGCTCGGCTTCGATGAGCACCGGAAGTTCCGCTGGCGGCTCGAGCACAAGCTCGTGCAGGCAAGGGTATTCAACCGGTACCTCGGGCGCGAGTTCCCGAACTCCTGGGGGGTCAACGCGTTGATCCGCCGCGGGCTCGCCGAGCCGCTCCTGGATGGCTTGCTATCCGGCGAGTTATTCGCCAAGGAGGCGCTCGGGCACCTGTCGGGCGACTACGGCGAGGCCGAGTGCACGCATGAAGTCCTGTGCAGGCTGATCCGTGGCGGCGAACGGCCGCCGACCGGCGCACCGTTCGAGGAGAGATGGCTGGTGCAGGAGCGAATCCCGCTCGAGCGCGAATTCCGGGTCCATAGTCTCGAAGACCTCGTCCTGCCGGGCATGACTTTCGACCGCTATGGCCCTTTCTCGGTCCCGGAAGCACGGGATGAGGTCAATGCGTACGTCGCGTCGATCCTGGCACGCCTGCCCAACGCCTTGGTCGGGGAGTCGCTCTACGCCTGGGATATCGCCCGGCTTGCAGACGGCAGCTTCCGCGTCATCGAGGCGAATCTCGTCGGATTCCACCCCGTCTACGAGCGTGGGTTCCAGGCTAGTGGATTCTTCCAGTACCACCCCCATGGTCCGCCTCTCCTCGTCGATCTGGCGCGGCACGTCGCGTCGACCTACAATGTCGCCCTCGAGATGTGCAGTCGCTTCGAGAACGAGCCGAACCGTCATGGCCTCTACCTGAGACTCTTCCGCCACTATCTGGATCGCCCGCCCGCTTCGCTCGAGTCGGCAGGTTCCACCGGCACCGCCGGTCTACTCCCCGAACGACTCGACGCCGTGGTGAGCCTTCGCGTCGAGGAACTCGGACGGTTCGCGCTGCTGCGCGAGTCGATCGAGTGCACCGGCGCACCGTTCGGCACTCTCTACGTCGCGGTGCCCGATGCGGACCTGGGGGCCGTCGCCGCCTCGGGGGTAGCCGACGGGCCGGGCTGTGTGGTCGTGCGCGAGTCGGAGTTGATTCCCGAGTCGGCCGAATTCCCCGGGGCACCGCCGGGCGTGCGGCGCCAGGTCGCTCGCCTGGCCATGGTCGCGCGGACCGAAGGGAGATTCTGCTTCGACCTGAGCCCCAACGTCGTCTCCGTCCGCCGGTTCCGGACGTCCGACCTGATCCGGGGTGGAAAGGCGCTGTATTCCCGGACCATCAACGCGGAGCACTTCGAGCCCTACAGGCGAGCCGAGGAGATTCTCGGGCTGGGAAGGTCGGGCTGGGTCCACGGGACGGTCCCTTTTCTGTTCAGCAAGCGAGGTGCGGCCGAGCTGGTCGATTATCTGGATGCGCGTTCCGGGGAGGGGCCCGGCGTCCGGGACTCCTGGCGACGATTCCTCCTCGGTCACCGCGGGTGGTCGCTGGGCCAGGTCTACTTTACCTTCCTCGAAGCATTTGGACTGGAGGAGCGCGACTATTTCCCGGCGGAATGGGACATCTCCGACAACTGCGTCTGGTCGTCCGAGGACTGGGGCGACTGGGATCCGTCCGCCTGCTTCGACAAGTATGGTTCTTTTTACTTCTCGGTGATCCAGGTCGGCCCTGACGTGCCCGCCGAGGCGGTCCGCCGCCGCCTCGGGCCTCACCTCGGCCTTGACTTAAGCGACGGCACACGGCGGAGGGAAGGTTGAGACATGGAACCGATCCGGTGGCTTCGCGCGGCCGGCAAGGCCGACGCCGAGAATGCCCTGAAATCTTGCCAGCCGGAGAGCTGGCTGGTTGTCTCGGTCGCCCCCGGACACGACCCTGACGCCGAGCCGGCCGGGTCGTTGGCAGAGTTCCTGGCCGCGCCGGCCGAGATGCTCGCCGTGTTCTCCCCGCGGCTGACCGCATTGGGCCCCGACGCGTTACTCGGCCCGTTTCGCGAGGCTCTCGGACGCCCCGGGCTGCTGACACTGCTCGTGCACCCGGGCACGCCGCCGCCGGTGACGGGCGTCAATCATGGATCGGTTCACTCGTTCGTCGGTCCTGCGTCGCTACTGCTCGCCGCGCCCGTGGGCCCGGAGGAGCTGACGCCCGACAAACTTTGCTTCTGGGCGCTCCGGTCCGTGATGCACGGAGCGGATGCCGGGGTCATCGCGCGCGAATGCCCAAACAGGCCGGATGACTTGCCCGGGTGGACCCCGGGTGCCGAGGCACTCCGGCCCGGGTTAACAGCTTTGGTGATCGCCCACCGCGGCCCGGAAGAGTTCCTCCGCGCGGCACTCGGCAGCCTGGCCGCGTCCGATGCCAGGCCCGAGGTGGTGCGCGTCGGCCTCGATGTCAACGTCGACGACCTCGATACTTATCGAGAGATCGTCGAATCATTCCCGGACGTGGAATTCTATGTCGGTTCATATGCCCCGGTGGGGCCATACGTGATCCGGCAGGCGCTGGCATCCATCGCGACCGAACGGTTCCTCGTGTTCCACGACTCGGACGACGTCTCGACTCGCGACCGATTCCATTGGCTGCACGCGGAGACTGCGAGGCGAGGGGCCGGGCTCGTGGGGAGCAACGAGTTGCGCTACGACGAGGATGACCGCGAGGTCAGGGCGGTCCGATTCCCGCTCGACGTGACGGCCGCCCTGGATATCGAGCCGAGGCATCCCCAGCTTCACCCGACCACCATGATTGCCACCGCCGACTTCCACCGCGCCGGCGGGTTCTCGACCGATTGTATCTTCGGCAACGATACTCAACTCATGCTGCGAGCGTATTTCCAGCTACCCCTGCGGAACGTCGATCGGTTCCTTTATATCCGCCGCGACCACTGGGGGTCGCTCACGAACGCCCCAGACACCGGTATGGACAACCCCTTACGCACCGCCCGCAATCTCGCCTGGCGGTCGGACTTCGAGGCCATCAAGGCCGGCCGGATGCGGCTCAACGATTCATCGCTGATGGCCGTCAATGGGCATGGAGACTGGTCTCTCCGGCCTCTCCATTCCGTCCGCGATCGCGGCTCGTAATCCGTCCATCTCGAATCGCCCTTTCAAGGAGCCATCCCGAATGGCTGACCGGTTCCTCAGGATTTCGATAATCATGCCGACCTATCATCGGCCGCATTGCATTCGCGATGCGATCCGTTCGATTCAAGCCCAGACGTATCCGCATTGGGAACTCATCGTCTCCGACAACGGAGGCGACGATTACCACTTCAAGGATCCGCGAATCATGGTCATCGACTCGACTGGCGTGGCCGGCGCAGCTTACGCTCGAAACCGCGCCATCCCCTATGCGACCGGCGACCTCGTGGGCTTCCTCGACGACGACGACGAGTTGAATCCCGACTACCTCGAATCGTTCGTCCGCGAATTTGAGGCCCGGCCCGGCTTGCAGATGGTCAAGTGCCAGATGATCCGCCATGATGAGTTGAACGAAACCTACGGCACACCCACGGTGCTGTTGAGAAGGCCGCTCGCCACCCCGACATGGAGGCCGATTTCGCGACAGGATCGGAGCTATTACCGGGCGATCATCGAGAGCCACGGCCTATCCGAGGAGGCTGGGACGCTGGCGATCATCCCGAGGGCGCTCTGTCGGTCCGGAGTCGACCCGGATGGAGGTCTGCGTGATGGAGGCCTGTAGGCAATCCCGTCAACGATCTCGATCGCTTACCGTTCGATGACATCGTCCGCGGATACGAGTTCGTATCGGCAGCCCCAGAGCAGGCACGGTCAAGTCCCGCGAGAATCGCGGAATGACCTGCCGAACTGCTGGAAACGCCGCAGGCAAGGAGAAAAGATAAGGTCAAGCGGTCCCACGACTCGAAGCATCACGGTATATCCGGGCACATTGCGGAATTCCCACACCGCCAACGGTCGGAGCGTCTTGAATCATGAGCGCGGTCATTTCCATCTCGTGCCTGGGGAACTTCGGCCGGTTCGGCAACCAACTTTTCCAGTATGCCGTGGCGCGGAAATATGCGGAACTGCATGGCGCGCGCCTCGAAACTCCGGCCTGGGTCGGACAACGCCTCTTCGACATCAACGATCCGCCCATCTCGCGGCCGCTACCGCGAATGCCACTTAACGATCTTCCCTGGGGACGGGTCAACATCGACTTGTTCGGGTTCTTTCAGTACCAGGAGGCCGTGAAACACCTATCGACCCGCGAACTTCGGCAGTGGTTTACATTCCGGCCCGAGTGGACGTCGCTGTTCGAGCGGCCGCGTCCGTACTATATCGCGGCCAACCTGCGGCGCGGCGACTATCTCGAGCTTCAAGACGTCTTCGCGATCGTAACCAAGCAATCTTACATCGCCGCGTGTGAGAGATTCGGGCTGGACCTCGGCGCTCTCATCTGGGTCTGCGAGGAAATGAGGCAACCCAATCCACTGCTCGATGATCGCGGCCTCGGGTTCCTGTCGGATTTCTTCAGCGTGATGCACGCCGATGTCGTCCTCCGCGCAAACTCCACTTTCAGTTGGTGGGCCGCCTTGCTCGGCCACGGCCGAGTCTTCAGCCCCTTGGTTGAGGACCGTACTGGTTACCAGACCGTCGAGTTCGCCGAGGGGAACTGGCCACGCATCTGTGATCCCAGGAACACCCCGACTCTCGTCACCGATCTCCACGTCCCCGACTGACCTCCAAGTCCCGAGCGAAGCCGAGAAGCGGTCGGAGCACGAGCGTTCCTCCGGCACTCGAGGGATCGATCAGGCGCGATCAGCACGCAAGTTATGATATTGTAATCAATAAATGTTGATCATTTTGAGATCCGTTTGCACAATGTATTGGGACGGATTGAGGTCCGCTGATTCGTCGGGCGCGGTGCCCTGAATATCGCCTACAGTAAAGCGATGCTGCACTTGACGGCCCTTGGTTGCTCGGCGAGATACGACGCTTTCTTTCTTGACTCGGGCTGTCTGCCCGTCTAGAATCGCGGGCGCCGGGGCGCGAGGGGATTGAATGCCGTTGATGGCGCAAGCAAAGAGGAAGTCGCGGTGGGATTTCGTTCGACTGAATTCAATATGAACTGATCCACCGGCGAAGGGATATGAGGAGGGCATTGTTCGGGAAGGCGAGGTATTTCCGCTCGATCCCTAACTGCGCGTACGAATGGAGAAATTGCTGGAACGATGTCCGGTCCTCAAGGAGATGCTCGAGAGCCAATCCGCATTTACTGGGGCGGGAGTCCGGATCCCGATCCACTCGAACATTCCGCTACAATATGCTGCTGCCCTTTATGAAACCGTCCTCCAAGTTCGCCCATCCATAGCCCTGGAGGTGGGGATGGGGTTCGGTGTCTCATCGCTCGCCATTCTTGCCGCCCTGCGCGACGGCGGGCAAGATGGCCGGCTCATCTCCATCGATCCGGACCAGTCCACGGACTGGAAAGGCTGTGGGCTTGCGGCGGTCGCCCGAGCGGAGTTGGACGAGAAGCACAGGTTGTTAGAGGATTATGACTATAATGTACTTCCTCGCTTGTTATCATCAGAACTCAAAATTGATTTTGCGTACATCGATGGTTGGCACACGTTCGATTACGCCCTGCTGGACTGGTGGTATGTGGACAAGATGCTCTCTGTAGGGGGGATCGTCGGATTCAATGATTGCGGCTGGCCCGCGGTCGATAAGGTGATCCGATTCATGCTGGGTCACCGAAAGTACGCCGAGATCGACGTCGGCCTCCAGGTTCGATATGTGGGCGACGGCGGTGGACGGGATTCGCCCGCTGGCTCGACACTGAACGATGAGAATGAACGGCCCAGGGCCGAGGATAGATACTTCAGGAAGGAAGTCTCCTGGGAGCCGAGATGGGATTTTTTCTCGGATTTCTGATCGACTCGGCGACCTGACAATCGTTTGCGAGTCTCGGCCCGCACCCCGGACATCGCCGTTCGATTCGTCTGCCTGTCCCGGAAGGCCGGTGGTCGCCTTGGCGAGTGCACTGAAAGTCTCGATTCGGCTCGAGTTGAGGGCGATCGTGTCAGTACTTGGCGGTCCGATTCCGTGGCCCAGGGACGCCGGACGATGAGAATCGCCTCCATCACCATGGTGGGTCAGTTTCCCGACGGGATCGACCTCCACGCCCGTAACCTGCGGTGGGCGCTATCCGACCGGGATCACAGCTTCATCGTGACTTTCGGCTCGTTCATCAAGACCCACAATCTTCGAAGTGATGAACGGACGACGTACATCGAATGCGGCGAATGCAAGAACATCCAGACCTTCTTCCCCTTCTGGAGAGAGTTCCCGAGGATTGTTCGAGAGCAATGCATCGACCCGGAGTGGTTTCTGTTCATGGAACAGGACATCTGGTTCTACGAGAAGATACTGGAGTATCCGCTGCCAAACGCGAGTGAGATACGTAGCTATTTGCCGTTACAAAATCACTACCATTCTGTCATGATTAATGGACATTTATATCATCCAAGGGTTTGGGAGGGCAGTAATCTCGTTTGCGGTCGGTTGGTGCGACGGGCAATCGGCTTCGGAGTCGATTTCTCCGGGCACGCGAATTGGTTTATTAACAAGGACAGAGAGTACTGGGAACAGCAGGTGGGGGGTGTCCTGTCAATGGGGCAGTATGGACTGCCGGACACGATGGACGAGTTCACCCTGTATTGCGCACTGGTCGAAAAGACCAGGGTCGCTTACTGTTCGGGAGCAGTTCACCTCCAGGGGCCCGAAGCCTTGCACCGCTACAATCCGGAGCTTTACGGCGCCGACGATATCGAAGAAGCGACCTTGCATGCCGTGTCCGAGCGTTGGCAGTCTTACTTTTCCGTCTACGCGGCCCTTGCAGTCTACTTCATCGCGGGGATCTGGAAGCAGGAAGCCGATTGGAAGAGAATACAGCGTCGCTACAGGCCGGAGTTCGAGAAACTGATCTTGTTTGCAAAGGAGTGGATGAAAACCGAAGAGTATGAGCGTCTACAGAAAGTGGTCGTCGGTTTCCGATGATTAAAAGCAAATGGATGTTTTCGGTCTTTTCATAGAATGGTCTCGACCATTCGTCGATTGCTCGCCCAAGAAATCGGCCACCCAGCTCTCGCCCGTCAGGAGACGGGCGTTATCCAGGAGGTAACGGCCCATCGACGTTGATCCAGGTCTCGACGGGTAAGAGCCGACTGCCGAGCAAGTCGATCGTTATGACGTGAGCGCCGGTCGCGCCGACGTGGTGGTTGGGATCGAATGTGAGCGTCGGAGCAAGACCGGTGTGGAAGTCGCGTAGCTTCTCCAGTTCGGCGACGAAGCGTTCACGAGTCAATCCGCGCTCCGCGCGTCGCAGACCTTCGACGAACACATCGGCGGCGGCCAGCACGCTGAGCTGGGCCGTTCGGTGTCGCGCGCTCTGCCCGTGCGTGCCGAGAAGTCTGCGGAATCGGGCAATCCCTTCGGCCGTCTGGTCCGAAGGAGCGATCGGAAAGGCGAGGTAAAGGTGGCGATCGAATACCTTGGGAAGATCGAACATGTTGGAGTCGGCCAGAGTAGCGGGCAAGAGTATCGTGGGAACCTTATCCCGAGAGGCCAAAGAACCGAGCAACTGGGCCGTTCGCCCGGCGGGCCCGAGCAGGACGATGTTTTCCGCGACGCTCACGCAGTTAGCGACTTCGACGGCACTCTCCGGTGTGTCCGATAGCTCCGCGTAGACCAAATTTTTCGCCCCCTCTCGTCGACAACGGACGCCGAGATCGTTCGCCAATGCCCGCTGATCCGAGTCAGTTCCGTGAACGATGGCGAGAGTATTACCCGCCCCGCCGCTTCGTATGGCGCGTCGGGCGAGGGCAAAGGCTTGATCGTCGGGGCCGGCGAGCAAGAAGAAGACCCAGCGGCCCGGTTGGGGGCGATTCCGTGCGGGCGGAGCGATTACGCCCAGAAATGGCACACCCTCTTCTTCCGCGGCGGCCGGGACCGCATAATCCTGGGAGCCCAGGTTGGGGGCGAGAATTGCGAAAACCGGCTCATTAGCGGATGTCATGTCGCGCAGGACGATTCGCCGCATGACAATCTCCTCAGGGATCTCGGCGAAACGCAGGACAAGGCGACGGTGGTAGACTCCTCCCCTCTCATTAATTGCCTTGACCTGACCCTCGAGGACTGCGCGAATCGCCTCACCCAGACCGGTTGACTCGGCGTGCGGAGGCAGGATCACTCCGATCCGGATCAGATCATCGGCGACACCCGGATCGTGATCGCGCTCCAGGTGCCGGATGTAGGCGATCAGATCGGCGTTATCCTCGAGAGAAAGCCGATATTGGGGCATCGCTCGGTCGAGCGGAGCACCGCCGGAGTCCAGGCCCATCGCGATCGCCCGAGTGAGCAGGCTCTCGGTGTAAGGGGGTCGGTGTCAACCGTTCGGCCGGTCAAGCCCATACGGTCGCGTGAGGGTTGTCCATGTCAAATTCGACGGGGCGATCGCACCTTCTCGAGTTCCACGGCCGTCGCGGCCGTGACAGTTGCCGCAGGCGAGCAATCTGGCGGGGACCTCGGCATTCGCCCCGATCACGCCCGAGATTTTACGGCCAGAAGGGCTTTCCCCAGTCAGGTAGATCTGCCGCCCACGGGCGATCTGCTCCAGGCTAGGCGGTATTTCCACGGGGACCACGTGACCGGCTTTCCGGGCGGTTTCGACCGACGGAATGGGTCTGTCTGCTCGGCCACAGCCCTCGGCGACCAAGATTGTCGCGATGAGCGAGATTAACTTGAACCACCGGGGAACGCGATGCTCGCGACAGGGGCGTCCGAAATAGCGCAAGCCAGTTACCTCATTGGTGCGTACCAGATGGTTCACCTCGACCATCAGCGAGGGCTTGCTCGACCTTCGCAAGCAGCCCATCGGCGTCGCGAGGGTCGAGGTGCTTCAACCACAGTCCCGACGCTTCATTGCCGACGATGATCGTGGTCGTGTGGGAATCGCGAAATTCAACGTACTGGCCGAGACGTCGTTCGACGGCTTCTAAATCCTTTTTTTCTCCGGTGAGGAGGTGCCAACCCGGCCGCGCCTTAAGTTTCGCGCGTGCTCGGCGAGCCGCTGTTCCCGATCCGTGGCCGGATCGACGGTCAAGGACAGCAAGACGACCTCCTTGTTCAAGCGGTCTCCCAATCGATCCTGGAGTTTGATCAGGGTGTCGGCCATCATGACACAACTCCCCGTACAGGACGTGAAAAAGGGGTGGATGACTACGACCTTTCCTTTGATCAGATCGGTGTAAAACCGCAACCGGCGGCCATCCTGATCGACGAGTGTGGTGTCCGTAAAGTATTTCCGACCACCCTGGGTCTTGAGCGCCGCATCGATCATCGCGAGCAGTTCATCTGTACCGGCGGTCCGTCAACTGCTCCATCCTTCGAGGCTGTTCCCGTCGACCACCAGGACGCTCTGCGAATGGTCCGTCTTTTCGGGTGAGTAGACCTGCAAGGCCTTGAGTAAAGTGTCAAGCTGGTCCTTGCCTGTCTCGCTCGCTGTTACCAGCGTCCAGCCGGGACGTGCGCCGTATTGAGCGGCCCAACTCTTGAGTCGCTCGGGCCGGTCGACGGCCGGATCAACGCTCACCGAGATCAGGGCGCAATCATTTCCGAGGCGGTCGCCCAACCGTTCCTGAAGCCTCGAGAAGCCCGCGCCAAGCAACGGACAGGCTGCCTTGCACGAAGTGAAGACAAAATTGATGGCGACAACCTTGCCCTTGACCAGGTCCTCGTAGAAGCGGACCGACTTGCCGTCTTGGTCGACCAGGTTCACGTCCGGGATCGCAATCCGGCGCGGCTTGCCCGGAAAGGACTCGCGAGGGGGTGTCGAGTCCGCGTACGGTGCTGCATCGGTCTTGCAACACTCCGCTTGATCTCTCGTCGGGACTTCGGCTGGCTTCTCGACCGGGGCCACTTCGTTCGCGAACGAGGACGACGTCTCCTTCCCGGCATCGCAACCGGACAGGATGGCGATGGGCGCGATGACGAAAATGGAGACTGCCAGGGACCAAACGCCGCGATGTCGGTTTATTGTCATGGGTTGGATTCCATTACTTCCGCGGTGAGAAACCAGTTGTGGTTGAGCCGGCTGCCAACTGATGACGCTTCGGCATAGAAATAATACGCGCCCGCTCGAGGTGGCGTCCATTCGATCGAGTAACCGCCCGGGACATCTGCCACGGAAGTGGCACGAAGGCGGCGTTGCCATCCACTCGGAGAGAAGACCAGGACGGTGACGTCGCCAAGTCCAGTTGCCGGTTTGTCCGCGGACCGAGTCGTTATCCGGAATGGGACTTTGGAAGGCGTTCCCGCGGTCATCGCGGGCGTGCTGATCGGCGTAACCACGATGTCGGCTGCGCCCTTCTTGGCCCGTTCGGGGTCGGGGAGAATCTTGACGTCAAAATAATGAGTAATGCGGGGTGTATCCAGTAGGAACGCAAGGTCATAGTCGCCCGGGGGCCCGAGGCGGCCCGCGGTCTCGTACACGCCAGGGCTTCGCTCGCGAAGACTTCGGTCGAGTGTCATCACCGCGCGGGGCATTCGCCTGTAATTCGAGAAGCTTCCCATCGGAGCGGACATACCCTGCTTGTAATAGTAGATGGTGCGATCGGAGGGATTGGCCACAAGCACGGCGTCGTCACCGGGGGCCGCGGCGATCGAGTTGGTGAGGCTTGCTTCATGTTTCCGGGTTGACGGGGAATTCTGACCGGCCGGAAAATCAATGACGGAGATCGGTCGACCTTCGGCTCCGAGCCCGCCGAGAGGGATGATTCGAACCGTCGGGCTATCAAGATGTCGGATGTACGCCAGGGTGCCGGCAAAGACGACCTGGTCCGGATTCTTGTCCGTATCCGCCGTCTGAACGATGCGTCCCGAGACCGCATCAAGGATGTGCACGACATTGGCCCTGGGATTGACCGCGAATCCGAATTTGCCATCGGGCGAAAAGCGGATCTGCGAGAGACCGGGTTCGGCAACCGATCGGCCGACGATCGCCAGATTTTCAGGCGAGATGATTGTGATAGACCCATCGGTACCGTCGGCCACATAGATCATCTGCGAAGCCGTGGAGTAGGCGACCGATCGCGGCGCGGGGCCGGTCGCGATGTCGGCGAGCTTGGTCAGCGTCCGGATATCGACGACGGAGAGGTTGCCTTCATCACCGTTGGTGGCAAATGCATACCGGCCGACGCCGTCAAATGCCATCTCGTGAACCCCCCGGCCGGTCGCGATCCGCTTCACAAGGCTCGGCCCATCGGTGGCGATCGCGGCGATCCCCGACCCCGTCGAATCGTGGAAAGCGACCCAGAGATAATGCCCGTCGGGTTGCATGGCCAGGCGGCTCGGGCTGCCGACCTTCTCGATGACGGAAACCTCCGTCCACGAAGCGGTGTCAATCACGGTGACCCGATCGGATGATGGGGTCGTGATATACAGTCGCAACTGGTCATCGGAAAGCGCCCAGTCCACGGCGTCGCTCTTGAGCGTGATCATGGCCAACAGCTTCGTATTTCCGAAGCCGAAGAGCGGGTCGACCACCGTTACGGTGGCATCGTCGTTCATGGTCAAGGCGTAGAAGACGTTCAGGTCGAGCATGGGTCGATTGAAACGATCGCCGCGAAGGAACCGGGCAATCGTCTTGGCCGCGCCCAGGGCGTCTCGTTGTTCCCCTTTGGCCTGTAGTGCCAGCCACGCCGCCGGATGTGTCTTGACGACTCCCGCTCCACTCGAGACGTCGGTGATCGTGAAGCGAAACAGGGCATCCTGGCCCTCCCGAAGCATTTCGGCGCCGGAAGCGTTGCCGCGAGCGGGCAGGAGCTCAAACGCGACGCGGACACCCTGGTGCTCATAGATCTGGGCCGTTGGCCCTGGCTTCAGGGGATCAACGGGTTTCGTGGCGATCGGGATTGGCGGAGCTGCCGGCGTGGACGATGCGACCTCGCCCGACGGACGAGGCGCATCACAACCACAGAGACAGAGGCCCAAAAGAAGAACGGCTGCCACGGCTGAGAGGCGTGATCGTCCTAGCAACGAGACGTGACCGGTCGTTCCCCATGGGCCCATGCGGTGACTCACAGCCAGGCTGGCTCGGGAACTTGCGATCCCGGCCATCCTGGTGGATCGAATTATCGTCATGTGGCTTTTCACGCTCACTTCTTCGGGGAGACGGGTTGCGGCAGGAACCGCTCGGCATCTTCTCGACGCCGGTCGCGGGCCTCGGCCGGCAACAGGGACGTGGTCTGCGGCTTGATCTGCACGGGCTGAACGACGATCCGAGCTGTGCCCCCGCCGGAAGACGCGAGTTGATACGTGCCGATCGGCTGGCTGACGACCGCCGTAAGTTGGAAGGCACCGGTCGCCGCATCCACGGTCGCGGGGCTGCCCACCGGCTGTGCCGCACTGTTCGACATGGAAACCGTCTTGGCGAAATCCGGGGCATTGAGCTTTTTCCAGACCTTGCCCGTGACCGTGATCTGGTCGCCTCCGAGGACGACCGACTGGACATTGATATCATCGGCGCCCTCCTTCCCGACGCGAAAGACACCCCAGAGACCCGCCTGGAGCTCGGCGCTCTCGAATCCCTGGTAGAGGTAGTCGCCGACGATGCCACTCTCGCCGCCCGCATGGTCGAACAGCAGGTTGAACTGAGAATTGGGCGGCACGCTCCCTAGTGTCCCGATCGACAGGGAGGGAGCGTCGGTCCCCAACTCCTTGGACTCGGTACCCTTCTTGGTCGGCGTCCATTTCCACACATGTCCGTGGATATTCAATGGAGAGTACAGATTGCCCCCCGGATGGATCACCCTGAACCGGACCGGCAGCTTCTGAGGCGCGTGGAATATGGGCGTCTGCGGGTCGGAAAAGTTCGGCATCTTCGGGTCTGGATTCACGACCGCGAACAAGCTCGACGTGGCGTCCGAGATGTCGATCGAGTTGAAATCGGGGAAATTCTGATCCAACTGGAAGTTGTATCGGTAGGCGATCGGCTCGGTCTTGTAGTTGACGGCGTGGATCGGCATCGAACTGGTGACGGCGGCATTGTCCTGCATCATCAGGACGAACTCGCGGAACTGGGTCTTGTTGGGATCGGCCAGCGTGACGGTCGCCTGGGCCTGGCTGTCGGTGTCGGGAACCCAGGTCGCTCCCTGCGGCTCGATCACCAAGGCTCCGAAGAGACCGTGGAGGGTCTGAGAATCGAACTGAATTAAATTGGAACAGGGTTGCTTTGCTGACTCGACGCCGGGTCACTGGGGGTAAGGCTAATCGAACCGAATTCGACCGGTTCACCCGTGACATCGCCGTTGTCATTGACTTTGATGTTGCCCGCGTACCAGACGTAATTCCGACTCGCGCCGGGTGTGTCGGCGGTCTGGAACGCATTGTTGCCGCCATTGAAGCCGTCGGACGTGGTGACGTCGTAGCTCACGAGTTGCGCGTGCAGTCCGGCTCGAGGGCCGATCGCTTGTCCTGGAGGAATGGGGATCATATTGGTCAGTTTGACCTGGATCAGATCACCGGCGTTGGCGCGGAGCACGAGCGGCTCGGGAATGTAGCTGGGCTTGAACTGGTTGTTGACCGGGTCGTACATGTCACTGGTCACATAGACGAGCGCGGCAGGGTCATTGAGTATGTTGCTCCCTCGATTGTAATAGACCAATCCCAGTGCGTTGCCGTTTTTCACGCTGGCGGGTGAGACCGCATAGACGTCGAAGGTCTTGACCTTGCCCGCCGCGACCAGGCTGGCGTAGAACTTCTGGATGTTCGCGACAGCCCCTGCGGGCGCGGCCATCTTCGGGTTGGTAGGCGTCGGCGCGAGGCTGTCCGCCTTGCCCTGGTAGGCGCGAAGGATGCCCCAGTTTCCCTTTTCCAGGCCGCGCGCGTCGGAGCTGGCCAGGTAGAGGTAGTCGGCGGCCGGCGGTGTCGTTGGAACCAACTGGGTGGCCGACGTCGGGGGCAGGCGGAAGAGCATTTCGAAGTGCTCGGAGATCGACATGACCTGGGTGCTGACATAGCCCGAGTCCGTGTTGCCCGCTTCAGTTAACCACTTCAGCCCGTGCAGGTTGAATGAGTGAGGGAGGAAATGGGCGCCGATCAAGACACGGACCTGCACATCGTCGTTTTCGTAGGCGCGGAGCAAGGGCGTGTAGGGATCAAACGGCTGGGCCCCGGCGTAGGCGTCGGAAAACTTGAACGACGAGCCCGGAGCGATTGGCTGTTGCGGATTTCCCTGCGTGTTGAGCAACGGAAAATTCCGCTGGATCGACGAGAAGCCATGCGAGGGGTCCATCGGGCCTATCTGGTCTGCGGCGGCGATCCTGGCGGTCAACGGCTCGCTTCGATAGTTGAGGGAGCGAGTGCCGCCCTCGGGTCCGGACGTGATCAGCGTGGGCTGAAACGTGTTCGAATCGTCGCGCATCTTGGGAGGTAGGACGGCGTTCGGTTAGTTCTGGTATCCATCCAACCGAATGGAACCGGCGGCGTCTCATTTTGCCCATACTTCGTATAGGCGACCGGCTTGGAAATACTATTGCTGACGTAGGCGAGCTGCGTGTCCTGGATCTCGAGCGCGAACTCGCGGTAACTGCTTGATTTGTCGTAGGATGCGATGATCGCCTGGAAGCTCGTCGGCCCGCCATCCTTGGTCGGGCTCCCGGTAGCAGGGTCATAGGGCGCGGCATCGCGGCCGCCCAGTGCGAGTCCGCTCGATGAGTCGCTCCAGGTCAACCCCCTGGGCTCGACCAGCAACGCCGCATAAAGACCGGCCTGCTGATGGGTCGAGGGGCCGAGGTGATCGTGGGTGAAGACGCTGCGCAAGGTCCGGTCGCGCGGCTTTGCCGGCGGGGAGGGATTGTCCTCGATCGGGTCGGCGAACCATCGCTGGACGGTGGCCTGGGCGCCATCCCAGGCATTGACCGTGTTCTTGTTGATGTCAACGATCTTGGCTCCCGGGCCGAAGAACGGGATCGGCCTGGCCGTCAGCGTCGTCTTGGTCTTGAGGTCCGGACTGAGCATTCCGCCCGACTTGTTGATGGCGCAGATCCTGTCGCGAACCTCGTCGGGACTGAAGGTGCCGTCCTCATAATTGAAGCCGTTGGCGGCCCCGTCGGATGAGGTGACGTCGAATTTCACCAGATGGATGTGCTGGCCGATGACGTCGGTCGGCGTGCGGACCTGGAAGTCGTCGAGCTCATAATAACCGGGGATGAGGTTGGCCTGCCAGTACTCGATGACATCGCCGCTGTTGGCCCGGAAGAAGAGCGGCTCGGGGATGCGCCTGTTTTCGAGGGTGTCGCGAACGTCGCCCCAGAGGGTCAGGATGCGCTGTTGCGGGAAATGCCACCCCTGCTTGTTGAGCACCACGTCGAGCTGGATATCGGCCGCTTTGTAGATGATCTTGCCTCCGAGCTCTTCGGGTTTGGTGAAGGGACCGCCGATCGGATCAGCATAGGGAGCACCCGAGGCCGGGGGCCTGCCATTGGTGCGGAACTGTCCGGTACCCCCTTCCGGCGTGTCTGTATCGTGGAGCTTGAGCGCGTGAAACGCCATGGCCACTCGCTCTTCGGGGCTCCCTTGCTCGGATATCTCGACGGCGCTGAGATGCTCGTTCAGCTTGGTGAAATCGTAGGCGTTGTGTTGCTCGTAAGGGGCGTCTCCGCCGAGGATGATGTGCCGCGGCAGTCCGCCATCGAGCGTCACGCCCTTGTTGACCGCGAAATCCATCGGCGGATGCGGGGCGCGGCGGCCACCGACGCCCGGTATGAAGAAGGGATATCCGGGATTTTTCTGTTCATCCTTCTTGATCGGGACTGCGCGATATCCGGAGAAGTGGTGCGGGGGGTTGGGATCGTCCACCTTCACGATCTTGACCGCAGCGGGCATCGGCGCCATCGGCAGCGACGGGATCGGCACGACGCCCGGGATCGGGGTGCCGCGCTCGATCTCGCCATCGGGCAGTGCTCGAGAATCCGCCAATGGTCGCCCGGACGGATCGAGCGGTGTCCCGGCCTCGAAGACGTCGTGGCTCCGCCACAGAGACCACATTCCCTGGGCGAAATGCGGGTAGAAATGGCAATGGAAGATCGAGTCGCCGACCGTCAGGTTACGGTTGCCGCTCCCGTAGATGATCTCCTGGGTGAACCCATCGCCCGGCGTGATCGTCTGGCTGTCGAGGAGCAGGCTCTGGTCACTCTCGGGCGTTCGCAGCCACTGGTGGGCGTGCAGGTGATGGACGTGCGTGATATTGCCGCCCGCGTGCATGACCCGAAACCGCACGTGATCGTTCAGATAGCTGTGATAGACATTTGATGGGTCATCAGGGAAGTACGCTTTAGTTGCGACTGGCGGGCGTACGGCGGCCTCCATCGCCAATTTATTCTCCCTGGGGAATCCCCGTGGGACTCTCGGTGTTGCGTGCGACGATGGCGATGTCGTGGCAGGCTGGGGGGCGGAGGAAGCCGTCGGCGCGTTGGGACCGTGGCGCTTCACGGTCGATGCATCCTCCTCCTCGTCGGGCGGTGCGACTGCCGCGAGCGTTTCGCCGGCGCCCGCGGCGTGGGATGCGGCCATCGACGGGGGACTGTGCTGGAACGGAACATTCGCGGGGACGTCGACGATCATCGCCGGATCGCCCACGACCCATGAGCTCAGGAAGAACTCCTCGTACTTCGATTCGACGCTTCTCGCCATCGGGCCGACGCGGATGCGGTTCGCCCAGATTTCCGGCCCGATGCCGGCCAGGCCGTAGTTGATGGCGAAATTGTCTTGCCCGGCCGATAAGGCGGACGTGAGGCGCGACTCGGTCTGGGGCGGCGGCGGCCCGTTGAATTCCGGGAATGCCTGCACGGCCGTCAGGGCGTCGTGGTAGT
Organism: uncultured Planctomycetota bacterium; assembly: GCA_963743925.1. Taxonomy (GTDB): domain Bacteria; phylum Planctomycetota; class Planctomycetia; order Isosphaerales; family Isosphaeraceae; genus CAVZRC01. The sequence goes on from CAVURY010000004.1 coordinate 123,813, forward strand.
GGATGGAGAACTCACGGTAGGGCTGTCGCGCATCGGGATAGACCGGATTGGCGCGACCGCCGCGGTCGGGCAGCAGGCCTCGGCCGGGCCCGGTTATGATCGCCGTGAGGTCGGAATGCATGATCTCGACAGCCGGCTTTCCATTGATGCTGACCGCCGGCTTCACCATTTTGAGGATGGGCGTGCCGGCCGGGATCGGGGTCTTGCGGCCCGACCCATCGGGGGAGAGGTCTTCGTAGCTCGTCCCGGCCGGGTAGATCGCATCATAGTCGATCACGGGATGGCCGTGCTGGCCGTGTTTATTGGGGACGGATGCGAGTTCAAGGTCTTTCCCGGTGACCTGGCTGCGGTACCATTCGGCGCCCTCCGGCTCGACGACGACCGAGCCGAACAGGCCGGCGGAGAGCTGGCCCGCGTCGAGACTCTCGCCCATGTCGGCCGCGTTGCTATAGAGCAAGAAAGTTCCCTCGGCCCGGGCGTAGAGGCGGTAGATTTTCGTTTCGCCTGGCATGCAGTCCATTGCGGGAGGCGCGGTCAGGCTATTCAGGTTCAATCCCACGTACGAGGCGTCCGAGTTGATGGTACCGATGAGCTCCATTCCGGTGACGTGCACCCCGGCCGCGCGGGTCGTCGGCCGTTCCAGCGGCGACGGAAGCCCCGGTGCGTTTGCGAGGGTGCTGATGAGGTTAGTGAACGTGATCTCCAGGCAATCGCCCACGTTGGCACGCAGCACGATAGGCCGCGCCCGCTTGCCCGGGCGTAGGGTCGCGCAACCCGGGCCGATCGGGTTGTTCTGGCCGTCGGTGTTGGGCACGATGTCGTGCTTGAGCGCGAAGATCATCCCCTGGGGCATCGCCGTCCCCAGGCGGTTGCAGAGAAATGCGTGGTCCATGGCGATAACTTGTGCCTTGACCACCCGCTTGATGCGTGGATCGTCCAAACCCCCCGGGTCGGCCGGGCTGTTACTCGATGGCAGATTCAGGGGCGGCACGCCCAGCAAACCGCTCATATGGCGGCCATGCTGGCTGCAAAAGAATCCGAGCGTCGTGCCGGGTGGCGTCCCCGCCTTGACGGTCGCCTGCGCCAGGACCGTACCCGCGCCGCGCCCAATTGCGGTGCCGTCCCCCATACGACCTCGCCCAGCACCGTCTGCGGCCCCAGTGGGGGCAGGCCCCCGCCGGTTTGGAATGAGAGGAATGCCTCGGCCAGCGCTTGCGTGTCGAAAACCACTCCGTGCTTGGCCTGAGGGAGGGCTTTCCACACGATCGAATCGCCCGGCTTGACCGGAACATTTGCCGCGGGAAAATTACCGAGTTTCCAGGTGGGACCACCGTTTTGAAGGATCACTCCATCGATCTCGATCGTGTTCGTGGTTCCGGGGCCGGCCAGTGAGCCGCTCATGGCGGGTCCGTGAAAGCTGCAGAAGAAGCCCAGGGTCGTGCCCGGCGCCAGCCCCGGCTTGACGGTGGCCTGCGCCAGGAGCGTACCCGAGCCGGCCGGCGCCTGCGGGGCGGTACCCCACACCGACAGCCCCTTGACGGTCTGCGGCCCCAAGGCCGGCAGGCTGCCGCCGGTCTGGAACGTGAGGAACGCCTCGGCGAGCGCTTGCGTGTTGAAGACCACCCCGTGGGTGCCCGAGACGGCCTTCCAGGTGATCGTGTCGCCCGGCTTGACGGCGACGTTCGCCGCCGGGTTGCCGTTCACGACCCAGGTGGGCACTCCGCCGAGAATCACGCCGTCAACTTCGATCGTGCTCGCAGCGGCCGGCACGGCGAACGAGCCGCTCATGGCGGGTCCGTGAAAGCTGCAGAAGAAGCCCAGGGTCGTGCCCGGCGCCAGCCCCGGCTTGACGGTGGCCTGCGCCAGGAGCGTACCCGAGCCGGCCGGCGCCTGCGGGGCGGTGCCCCACGCCGACACCCCCATCACGGTCTGCGGCCCCAAGGCCGGCAGGCTGCCGCCGGTCTGGAACGTGAGGAACGCCTCGGCGAGCGCTTGCGTGTTGAAGACCACCCCGTGGGTGCCCGAGACCGCCTTCCAGGTGATGACGTCGCCCGGGTTGACCGCGACATTGGCGGCGGGGGTGCTACCCACGACCCAGGTGGGCTTTCCCGCCAGAATCACGCCATCGACTTCCACATTGGCCGCGCGGGCATCGCCGGCCCGTCCTCCCAGTAGCACTAGACCCGCGAGAACGACCGTCGAGACATTCCACAGACTCGAGACCGCGCCTGGCTTCTTCATCGCCGCTGCTCCATCGGTTTGACGAGATTCTTCGCCGTAATTACATCCACGTGGATCGGGCACTTTCGCCCAGATGGTCGATCTCGGGCCCGAAATGCCTCGGTCAACCCGCCGAAAACGAGCTAAATGAGACCTTGCCTACCCCAGTTATCACGAAAAACCCTTCGGACCGAAGCGGATGGCGGGCGCATTTCGCCGGCCCGAAATACCCATGTCCCGAAATCATGGCGCGAGCCCGACTGCCGCGGCCGATCACCGCGCCAGTTCGGTCTCTCTTTTCCGGAGCTGCCCCCGCGTGTGGGGGCGGGCAAAGCCGTCCGTTCGAGCCGCCAAGGAGAAGTGTCGCCGACAACCTCGGTCCGTTGGCTGAATCCAGAAGTCTTATCAGTACAAAGAGCACGTCATGTGTCGTCCGCTGACCCCGCGAGACGACCTAGACTCTAGCGAGACGATACGGCGGAAGCAAAATAAATTTCCAAAAAAAACGCCTTATTCTGATTCGGCATTCGCGTTGACCCGGTGCCGCCCAAAAAGTTGGCCGATCATGCCCAGACCTGGTCGGCATTTCTCGACGCCGAGCTGAGGCCGTGCCTGGACGCCGCTGGGGCGGGGACGGGACATGTGTTCTTCGTCGAAGCGGCCCATCTCGTCCTCGGGAGCTTCGCGTGATGCCTGTGGCCATTCGCGCGGCGCCGCAATACTCGCCGGCCAGGTCGCAACGTGGAGGTCAGATTCTATCATTATCAATCATGTAACATCTTGTCGCGATTGAAGAACGAACTGCTCTCCGGGCATACAGTAGAATTATCGATTGTCCACCAATTGACCTGAACAACGGGGCTGGGTACTCTAAGATTTTGTTTCGTCCGGGCTTGGGTCGAGGAAACCTTTCATTTCGAGAATCTTGTGCGGGGTCGTTCTCCCTTCTCGTTTCGTCACCTCGAATATGCAACAGCTAATGTTTGTCCCCCAGTTACGACAAATCCAGGAACGGCACGGGTACTTGCCCCTCGAGGAGATCATGGAGCTCTCGAGCCGGCTCGAGGTACCGCTGCATCGATTTCACGAGGTCATCAGCTTCTTCCCGCATTTCCGGCTGAAGCCGCCTCCGGATGTCGAAGTGCGAGTCTGTCGGGACCAGGCCTGCCACCTTCGGGGCGCGGTCGCGTGCACGGCGGCACTCGCGGCGGTCGCCGGCGAATTCGGCGGCGAGACCCGGGTGAAGATCGAAGGAGTCTCCTGCCTGGGCCGTTGCGACGCGGCGCCTTCCGCACTGGTCGAACTGCATCGGAAGGGACGTCGCGACCAGTTGCTGCTACTCGAAGGTCCCGCGATAGACCGCCAGGCCGGGAGGCTGCGAGCGATCGTGCGGGAGCATCTCGAGGGCCGCGACATATCGTCCGACTCGGTCGATTGCTCGCCCCGGGGCTGGCGCATCGACCCCTACCGGAATCCCCCGACCTGTGAGCCGGCCGATCATGCGAAGGAGGGATCGCCCGGCTCGAGGGCCCCGGAGCCATACGCGGCGGTGATCGGCTTCGCCGATTCCCTCAAGCGGGCGGGAGACCGCGCGGCGCGGAAGGCCGTCGTCCAGGGTCTGATCGACACCCTCCAGGCATCCGACCTGCGCGGCATGGGGGGGGCCGGACGGCCCGCCTACACCAAGTGGCGCGAAGTCCGGGATGAGAGCGAGCGTGCCGATCCGACCTACGTCATCTGCAATGCCGACGAGAGTGAGCCGTCCACCTTCAAGGACCGCGAGATCCTGCTCCGAGCCCCTCATCTCGTGGTCGAGGGGATGGTGCTCGGGGCGCTCGTGGTGGGTTCGCACCGGGGGTACGTCTATATTCGCCACGAGTACGCCGACGCCGCCCACGTCGTCGAGCACGAGATCCGGCGGGCCCGGGCGATGGGCGTCGTCGGGCCCGATGTCCTCGGGACCGGGCAGCCCTTCGAACTCGACGTCTTCGAGAGCCCCGGCGGGTATATTTGCGGCGAGCAGTCGGCGCTGATCGAAGCGATCGAGGAGCATCGGGCCGAGCCGCGCAACCGCCCGCCGGCGATCGAGGCCAACGGCCTGTTCAACCGCCCGACCTTGCTCAACAACGTCGAGACCTTCGCCTGGGTCCCGAGCATCGCGATCAACGGCGGGGCATGGTATGGCGAGAGCGGCCTCGCGGACACTCCCTGGTACGTCGCCAAGCGGAAGCCGGCCGACAAGCCGGGCCAGGAGCCTCGCGGCAGGGGGATGCGATTCTTCTCGATCTGCGGCGACGTGGCGAAGCCGGGTGTCTTCGAGGTCCCCACCGGGCTGATCATCGGCGAGCTGATCGCGATGGCCGGAGGCATGCGGGACGGACTACCGCTGCTGGCGTTCGCGCCCTCGGGCCCATCGGGGGGCTACCTGCCCGCGATCTTGACGCCATCGGACTTGCCCGCCCGGAGGCGGCGGAACTTCCCCGCGGGCCGCAACGAGGTAAGCCTAGTCGAACTGCCGCTCGACAAGGCCGAGTTCGATGCGCTAGGCCTGCTGCTCGGGGCCGGACTCTGCGTCGTCGCCGCAACGCCGGGCGTCGATCCGGCCGCCCGCATGCTCGACATCGCGCTCAACGCCACGCGTTTCTTCCGCAACGAGTCCTGCGGGAAGTGTGTCCCCTGCCGGATCGGCTCTCAGAAGCTGGTCCAGATCGGGGAGGAACTGGTTAAGGGCCGGACAGACCCCGGGCGGCGGGCCGGTCTGTTCGACCTCGTACGCGAGCTCCAGGAAACCATGGAACAGACCTCGATCTGCAGCCTGGGGACCTCGGCGCCCAAGCCGATGGCCTCCCTGTACGAGCACGATTGGACCGTCAACGGTCGATCGTCTGCGGACCCGGCCCCTTCCCGGGACCGAGGTCCTGGGGTTTGATTGCGATGCGACGCGGGATCCTCCCTAAACGCCCTTGCGAGCCTGACCGACCGGAGATCGATCGATGAGCACAGGACCGGGAGCCGAGCCACCATCGCAGGATCGCCAGGAACTCAAGGAGTGGGAGTGGGAGGACGGGGGGTTATTCACCCGCGACCTCGAGGGGCGATTGATCCGCTACGATCGGGCCACGCGCGATCAGCTCGACACACAGATCACGCTCACGATCGACGGGGAGCCGGTCACCGTCAGCAAGGCCGTGGTGGCGACCGACGAGCAGGGCAACTACAAATACGACGACGACGGAGAGGTCATCCCCCGCCCGACGACGATCTTCGACGCCGTGACCATCCGCTACGAAAATGTCCGGTCCGACGTCTCCGAGGCCGGCCTGCCTTCGGCCGATGAGAATGCGTTCCAGAAGATCGCACGCGAGGGGAAGAACCCGATCCCGGTCCTCTGCCACACGATGTATATGGACCCGGTGGCGGTCTGTCGCGTCTGCGTGGTGCAACTGGCCCGGCTCAAGAAGAGTACGGGTAAGGTCGAGGTCGATGGCAAGCTCCTCCCGGCCTGCCAGCATCGCGTCGAGGCTGGGATGATCGTCAACACGATCGCCTCGCCCGACGCGGCCGCCCGACGACGGATCGAGGGTCCGGTGAAGACCCTGGTCGAGCTGCTCATGACGGATCATCCCAGTCCGTGCGCCAAGCAGGTGCTGTCGGGCGACTGCGAGCTGGAGGCGCTATCCGGCCGCATGACCGCGAATCCGCCGCGATTCGATCGCCGCCCATCTCCGCTGGAGAAGTCCAAGGACGAATCCTCGCTGGTCATCGCCGTCGACCACAATGCCTGCATCCTCTGCGACCGTTGCGTGCGGGGTTGCAACGTGATCAAGGAGAACCACGTCATCGGCCGCATGGGCAAGGGGTTCGCGGCGCGGATCGCATTCGACCTCGATGTGCCGATGGGGGGCTCGTCCTGCGTGGCGTGCGGCGAGTGCATGGTCTCCTGTCCGACCGGTGCACTGACCTATCGCGGGGTCGTCGAAGCGAACCTATCCGAGGGCCAGATGGTTGAGGTCGAAGATCTGTTCTCGCATCCCATCCCGGAGATCCGAGAGGCGTTCCAGGGGGTCGCGCATCCCTTCCTGCACTGGAATTCCCGGGCGGTCGTCCGGCGGCGATACCGCAAAGGCGAGTCCATCTGCCGCGAGGGCGAATTCGGCGCGACGGCCTTCCTGATCGAGAAGGGCTCGGTCAACATCTTCATCGGCACGCCGACGAAACACATCCAGAACGAACCGAGGCCGGGCCTCTTCGGCTCGATCGGCAGCTTCACGAGCCGACTCATGTCCAGGTCGGAAGACACGCGTGAGGAAGAAGGGACGCGCCGGTTCATCTCGATCGACGCCCCGGTCACGCTGCCCTATAGCAAACCTCAAGCCACGCTCGGTGCCGGTGACATCTTCGGCGAGATGACTTGCATGAGCTTTTATCCCCGCTCGGCGACCGTCCGAGCGGCCGAGGACTGCACGGTGCTGGAGATGCTCCGCAACGTGCTCTACATCATGCAGCGCAGCCCGTCATTCCGCCGGGTCCTCGAGACGAAATACCGCGATCGTGCCATCGACGGACATCTGCGGAGCGTCCCCTTGTTCGCCCCGCTGCGCGACGACGAGGCACAATTCCGCCGGGTCCTCGACCTCCTCCGACCGCGGGTCATGCTACGTCGTTGCGAACCGGGCGAGATCATCTTCCGCCAGGGGGCGCCCGCGGTCGACGGGTTCTACCTGGTCCGGACCGGATTCGTGAAGGTCTCGCAGGCCCGACCCGGGGGTGAGCAAGTCTTGAACTACGTCGGGCCGGGCGGATACATCGGCGAGATCGCCCTGCTCACCGAATTGCCCGAACTCCGCGACCTGGCCCCGGCCGGCGTCCGCACCGCCACCTGCGCGGCGCTCGACCACGTCAACCTGGTCCGGATCTCGCCGGGCGACTTCCGCGCGATCCTCGAGCAATCGCCCGCCATGCGAGAGGCGTTGATCGCCGAGGCCCGCGACCGGCTCGAGTCCAACCGCCGGGACCTCGAGGACGTCCGCGAGACGTCGCTCGACGACTTCCTCGATCAGGGCCTGATGAACGCGCAGAGTCTCCTGGTCCTCGACCTGACGAAGTGTACCCGCTGCGACGAGTGTACAAAGGCCTGTGCCGACACGCACCAGGGGGTGACACGCCTGATCCGCGAGGGGCTGCGGTTCGACAAATTCCTGGTGGCCAGCTCATGCCGGTCGTGCCTCGACCCTTATTGCATGGTCGGCTGTCCGGTCGGCTCGATCCGCCGGCGCTCTTCGCGCGAGATCATCATCGAGGACTGGTGCATCGGGTGCGGCCTGTGCGCCGAGAACTGTCCTTATGGCAACATCAACATGGTCGAGCAGCACGACAAGGCGAAGAAGGCCGACGTCAAGAAGGCGACCACGTGCGACCTGTGCAGCAGCCTCGGCCCCAACCACGAGCCGAGCTGCGTTTACGCCTGCCCGCACGACGCCGCGCACCGCTATAACGGCAAGGAACTGCTCGGGTTGGTGCGGGCCGAAGGCACGAGGAATTGGGTCGCGACTCCTTGAATGCCCGAGGTCCTGAAGACCCCAGGCCGAGCCTTGCCATGGCCCCGGGCACGAGCGGGCGCTCGGCGGCCCATCGATGAAGTCCGTGTAGTTACTGATAGCCGCGCGAAGAGCCAAAGTCGTCAGTGCGGGAAACGCCCTGCAAATCGGGTAAAACGAGCCCAGGAACTTTAGTTATTTGCGCGCCCATCAGTAATTCGATTCGTGTTGACGCAACTAGACCACTCTTACAAGAATCGCGGCGAGGTAATCGGACTAGATGGAATCGGCGGGCGAATGGACCTTGCCGTCAGGCATCGCATCGAGAAAAATCGGCACCCCACCATGTTGAAGCGCTACCTTGCCTGGCTCGAGCCGAGGATCGCGAGCGTTGACGAGGAACATAAGCTCCTCGAACCGATGGAACCGGGACTCGAGTTGCTGACGGGTGCCGCAGCCTCCGAGGCCGGCTGGGAGGCGGTTCGAGACTACTCGCTGGGCCACGCGGCGCAGAGCGAGAGCTTCTATGCGATCGACGAGTCGAGCGTGGAGTATGTCCGCGAAAGGGACCGGCTCTGGTTCCCTAGCCCGATCCTGACGGAAACCGCACAGAATAACCGCGCGGGAGGCAGGGTGTTGGAGACGAGCAGACGGGAGCGAGCGGTCGTCATCCTCCCGCACTGGAACGCGGAGGGGGCTTCATACGATCGGTTCGCCGACTTGCTTCAAATTGCCGGTATCTCGTCCGTGCGACTCAGCCTGCCCTACCATGATGGCCGTCGAGTCGAGGGGATGAAAATCGCTCGCGCGATGGTCAGCGCCAACCTCGGCAGGACGATCCGCTCGTGTCGGCAGGCCGTGCTGGAGGCGAGGCTGGCGGTCGCCTGGCTTCGGCGTCGGGGTTACGATCGGATCGGCCTCGTCGGTTGCAGCCTCGGCTCGTCGATCGCGACCATAACCGCGGCGCACGAGCCGCGCGTCCGCGCGGCGGCCTTGATCCTGATGGCCAGCCATTTCGGCGAGGTCGTCTGGAGCGGTCGGGCGACCCGCCACATCCGTCGCGCCCTGGAAGGTCGATTGACACTGGAGCAACTCGTCGATGTGTGGACCCTCATCAGCCCCGAGACATACACCCGGAGGCTCGCTGACCGGCGCGTCCCTCTACTCGTCCTCTCCGGGCGGATGGATGAAGTCTTCCCTCCCCACCTGACCGAGCGATTCCTCACCGGTCTGTGCGAGCACGGGGTCCCGCACCGCTCGAAAGCCTGGGAATGCGGCCACTACACGATGGGCGTATTCCCGATCTCCCTATACGTGTTTGGGGCGGTGGTGCGTTTCTTGAAGGAGAGCTTGTGATCCCGCGCCTCATCCGGTCGCCCGTCACCGTCGTTCACTTCGGGGCGCTCAGCCGATCGAGCGCGGCTTGGGCGCGTCGTCGCAGCAGCGTGCCATCGCCGGCATCATCCCGGGCATTACGGAAGAACGATCGGGCATCCCCGGGGCGGCCGAGCAGTTCATATCGATTACCCCAGACGTAAGCGAGTAGGCCACGGGTCTCTCGCGGGATCGCGCGTGCGGCCAGCGGCCAGGTCAGGGGGATACCGATCCAGGTCGTCATCAATTGGATCAATTGGATGTCGCCGACCTTGTGCTCCATGTAGTCCCGGTACAGGTGTTGAACCATCATCCAGAGCAGTTCATCGTCGTCCAGGATGAGCGTACCGCCGAACGCGCCATAGCGGCAAATCTCGGCGACGGTCAGGGGGATCTGGATCTGGATACACTCGGAGAACGAGAGTTCCAGCAAGGCGATCTTGCGGGCATACTCCCGGCCCCTCGGCCTGGACCAGACGGTTTGCAGCCCGGAGACGATGTCTTCGAAGCGGAACCTGAGACTCTCGACGACTTTCATCGGCGCGACGTTGGTGGGCAGGCCGCCGAGGACGGTATTGAACATGATCCGAGCGTCATCGGCGGTCAACTCTCCGGAGAGCGATGCCAGTATGGAGACCGAGAGCAGGGCCATGTCGCGGGTCCCGCTGGCAGCCCGGTAGCCCTCGCGCCACGACGCTCGGGCGCCCTCGGTATCCCCCCTCGCCTCGCGGATGAAGCCACGGATCAGGCACGCATCGTACAGCCAGGCGCCATCCTGGTCGGTCCGGCGCCGGAAGAACTCGTCGATGTCAACCCCGGCCTCCGCCCACCGACCCTGGCGAGCGCGGACCTGCGCGCGGCAGATGAGGAGTAACGGGTTGGTATCGCGCCCGTCCGCGATACTCCGGTCGAGCTCCGCGAGTGCGACCTGATTCTTCTTGAGTTGCCCGAGGACCCAGGCGTAATGTTCCATCACTGTCGCCTCGTCGGAGGGGGACAGGGGCGATCCGGCGAGCAGCTCCGCAAAGGCCTTCTCCGCCCGGTCGAGTTGAGCGTCTTCCTGGTACGCGATGGCCAGCAGCCACTTGATCGCTACCTGCTGATCGACGGGTGCGCGAATTTCCTTGGCGATGGCGAGTGCCAACTCTAGGTCACGCACCAGATTCGGGTTGCGGATGATTTGCGAGTAACTGCTGGCCGGCGCGTAGGCATTGACGATTGCTGCGGGGATGTCGGGCGGGACCAGAGTGGCGATTCGCTCAAGCCGCCGACGGGATGAGAGGTCCGTATAGATCGCGAACGCCGCATCGAGATCCCTCCGACCGAGGTGCAGGAGCCAGAGCCGACAACCGGCGATGACCGGCCAGCGTTCTCCGGGCTCGTCGACGACCTGACCGAAGGTCCGGATCGCGTCGTCGAGTTGACCGAGAGCCTCGAGGCAGACACCTTCCTTGCACTTCGCTTCCTGGATGACCTGGGAGTTCACCGCGTCTCGCTGTTGCTCGCGGTAGGCATCCAACGCCGAATTCAGCTCTCCGCTGGCGTAGAACTCGTCGCCCTTCTCCATCAAGCTCGGCCGTTCGGAAGGTCGCTGGCAACTCGCCACCAGGCGCTCGAATCCGCGCCGTCGGAGGCACGTCCAGTCCGAAGACACCCCTCGCCGTGCGCCCGAGGGGGAAGAGGTCCTGGAAGACCACCTGCATGCCGTTGACGACAAGTTCCAGCTTGCCCCCCTCCAGCCTGGCGGAGAGACTGAGTGTGGCCCGAGGCGTCGTCGTCACTTCCTGCTTGCGAAGGACCCTACCGTCGCGCGTGAGTTGCACGATGATGGGACGATTCGCGGCGATCGCGTCGCGAAGGGCGATGGTCTTCGAGGGTACGGGCCGCGATCCCAGTGGGCGGTTCGGGGGTGGTGCCATCACCTGAAGGGCATAGTTCTGAGGACGGAGCACTTCAACAGGGTGTGACGCTTGTGTGTCCCAGATCGTCACCCAGACGCCATAGCCGATGGCAAGCGTCCGCTGATCGGGGGAGAACGCGAGGCTAGAAATCTCGGCGTTGAGGCCGGGCAACGGGGCACCCGATTGCTCCGTAGCGAGGTTCCAGAGCCGCACGGTCGCGTTCAGGCCGCCGCTGGCCAGCATCCGGCCGTCCGGAGAGAAGGCAAGGGAGGTGACCTTATCCTGGTGCCCGAGCAGCACGGATTTCGGGATGGCCCTCGCCACGTCCCAGAGGCGGACCTTGGTATCAGCCCCCCCCGAGGCGAGCAGGCCATCCTCCCGGCGGAAGGCGAGGGCGTTCACCTCGCCGATATGTCCCTTGAGGACCGCACGCGGCGCCTCTGAAGCCGGGTCGAGGAGCGAGATGGTGCCGTCCCGGGCCCCCGCCGCGACCACCCCGCCATCGCTGGTCAGGGCCAGGCATAGGATCTCCCGGTCCTTGAGCTGGAATTCGCGGACGAGCTTCAGCGATCCCTCGCGAGCGGAGAAGAGCGTCACCCGTCCCCCGGGACCGGCCAGGGCCGCGGCCCGGCCCGCCGGCGCCACGGCCGCGACGACCTGGCCGACTCGAGCGGATCGGCCCTCCGGGATCGCCTCTCCGAGGTCAACGTCACGGAGCTCGGGCGTCCCCGCTCCGGGCTTTTTCCCACCCGGAAGGCCGAAGGCCAGCGACAGGGAGTCCGCAGGGGAGGCGGGGAGGATCGTGGGCGAATGGGCCGGGATGTCCCAGATCCGTGTCACTCCCTCGCGATCCACCATGACCAACGACTTGCCGGACTGGGTGTAGGCCAGCCCGCGGATCGGCTGGGTGTGCCACCGATTGTCATAAAGTAAGAGGCCGACTCGCTCGGCGCCGTCCCAGCTCCCGGCGCGAAAGGTAACATCCAACCGGACATTGCCCTGGCACTCGATCTGGGTCGGCAGGGACACCGTCGACGTCGGTCCGGACCCTGCCGTCGAAGCGTCGGAGAATTTGGGCCTGAGCACGTCCCCTTCGACGGCCACCCTGGACGGGTTAAAGGTCATGTCAAGCCGGTCGAACGGGGGGTCGAGCCTCGCGACATCCTGCCAGGAGCGGACCCTCTGGGCCAACTGTTGTTCGAGCACCTTTGCTTTCTCGGCGTCGCGCGCGGCCAGGAGCCCGATTTCAACCTTGAGTCGGGCCTCGTCGTCGAGTTCGAGCGTGGGCTGGGTACGGATCGCCTGGTCGATCCGCCGGGCCACCTGCTCGGCAACGGTTTTCCGCCGGATCGCGGCCTGCTGAGGTGCGAGTCGTTCGAGCCGATCAGTCAGACCATCGATGGCGACGAGTTCCGGCCCGGACAGCTCGCCCTGGGCGATCAGCTCGTCGAGCCTGGCGGCGATGTCGGCGGAACGCCGGGCAGCGAGGATCTGCGGTACGATGACGACCATCGCGACCATGGCGGCGATCGCGAGCAGGCCGAGGGTCGTCGCGGCCGGTCGCCGCCAGGCCTTGCGCCAGAGCCAACGCGCCAGGTGCTCGCGCCGGGCCAAGACCGACTCGTCGTCGAGGAACCGCTGCAGATCATCGGCCAGCTCGGCGGCCGTGGCGTACCGTCGCTTGGGGTCCTTCGCCAGGCACTCGTGGACGATCGCCTCGAGGTCGCGCTTCACCCCGGCATGATACCGCCGCACCGGCTCGGGCTCCTCGTACTGGATGCGCTGCATCAGCTCCGGAGTTGGCGTCTGTTCGGTCGCCCCGAACATGGGGCGGAGGGTCAGGAGTTCCCAGAGCGTGGCGCCAAGGCTGTAAACATCGCTCCGGCGATCGACGCGACCGACGGCCAGAACCTGCTCGGGGCTGGCGTAGCGCAGCGTGCCGACGAACTGTCGAGTCCGCGTCAGCTTACCGTGGACGTCGTCCGCGAGCTGGGCCAAGCCCAGGTCCATGAGAACCGCCTGACGGCCATCGGCCGTAACCATGATGTTGCCGGGCTTGATGTCGCGATGCACCACGCCGGCCTGGTGCAAGGCGTGGGCGGCGCCGGCCACCTGGCGGACCAACTCGGCGACGTGACGAGCGTAGCTGGGGGCGTTCTGAGGCCGGTCGGCGGCCCAGGTGGGGCGCGGCTCGGCCGCGCGGGGGAACTCCAACTCGGTCGGGACGACGGGCCGCTCAGCCTGGCGCGCCCGCTCGCAGGCGCTGGAGACCGAAGATCGCCAGGTGTCGAGGTCCACTCGCGAGGCGCCGGGGCAGCTCGACTGGAGCGTCTCGCAGATCGCGGCGAGCGTCGCACCATCGACGAGTTCCATCGCGTAGAACCAATGTTCGCCGTCGGATCCGGAGGTATACGTCTTGACCAGGTTCGGGTGGTCGACGCGACCCAACGCGTGGATCTCGCGCGTGAACCGGGCCTCGGCCTTGGCGTCGCCGGAGCTCAGTAGCCGTTTCAGCGCGACGTGTCGGCCGAGCGATGGCTGCCAGGCACGGTAGACGACGCCCATGCCCCCGCGGCCCAACTCGCTCACCAGTTCGAACTCCCCCATCCGGCGGCCCGGGGCGGCGGGCACCGGAGGGCCGGGCGGGTCCTCGGCTGCGGACCGGGCGACCCATGAGTCAATCTGCCCGAGATCGACCGGCATGCCCAGGACCCGCGCCAGAAGCGCCCGATGTTCGACACCCAGATCCGGCCGCTCCGCGACCCGTCCGGGGTGGTAGCAGAGGTATTCCGCCCGGTTCAGACCGCGCCTGGCGTTGAGGAAGAAGACCTCGGCCGTCTCATGGTTGCAGAGCAAGAGCGGATGCAGCGACTGGAGGACTGCCCCCCCGTTGTCATTCCCGACCTCGAGGTAGACGCGGTCGGGGTGGGGTAAAGTCGCGGCTTCGTCGGCCGGCACCTTGAGCGTCGGGAGGCGTCGCGAAGCCTCTCCGATCATCTCGAATCGCTCCACGATCCAAGCACCCTCGGGATCGCGGCGCACGTCGGCCACGTAGACCAAGCGGCGGCCAGCCGTCACGTCGAGCCGCCCGAGGATCTCGACGACCCCGGCCAGCAGCGCGCGTCCAATCCGTTCGTGGAATTCGGCCGACTGCTGCCCGAGGGGCCCGTGGCCGATCTCCCGGTTTCGGAAGCGGACCATGCGGTCGAACAGCTCCGATAGCCGCACGGTGCTGCGGGCCCCCGCCTGGCCGTCCAGAACATCTCGGAGCGCCGAGTCGAGCCCGGCGGTGCGGGGCATGTCATCACGGGCGCGGCCGAAGAGAAGGTCTCGGACCGGCCCGAAGCCTGAGTCGCCCGCGTCGGCCAGGATCGGCACGAGGAGTCGCACGAACTCCCACCAATGCCCGAGCGCCGGCCTCGCAAGGTTCCGGAATCGCTCCACGAGTTCGGGCGAGTAGTGGCCGCGCTCGGAGTACGCCACGATGGCGGTGGACCCCAGCAATTTCAACGCCGACTCCCAGAGACAGTAGGCCGTGTTCAACCGATTTGCCGCCGAGACGGCGTTGTGCGCACGCCGGTAGAGCTGGGCGAGCGGCAAGGGCAGCCGGCGAACCAAGTCTTCGTTTCCCAGGGTCTCGACGTCCATTCTCGGTCGCTCCAGATCCGTGGGGCCGCTCCGCCCAAGAAGAGTTCAGTCATCGCCGGTGTCATGGACGATGCCATTCTAATGGAGCGATTCGTCCAATTTCCAGTGAACCTGCGGAGGCTGGGCCGCCGGGGGTCGTGCAGAAACCCGCGCCAGGCGCGGCACCACCACCTGACTTGTCCTGAGCACTCACAAATCGACCGCGGACCCTATCGCATCGTCGCTCCGTTGCGCGAGTGCACCCAGGACCTGAAAGGCCGACACCGCCTCGCCGATCCCCTTCAAGCGGAGCCGGCCCACGAACCGCGTCTCGGCCACGCCCGATCGGCGCTGGATCTCGTCCACCTGCTGGCTGATCAGGATGTCGCCTTCGACGGTCTTCGTCTCCGACTCCAGCCGGGAGGCCGTGTTCACCACCTCGCCGATGGCCGTGTACGATTGACGCAAGTGAGAGCCGATGAACCCGACGACGGCCTCCCCCTGGTCGATCCCGATCCCGACCCGCAATTCGGGGACGCCCAGGTACCTGTGCCGAAAGTTCATCGTATCCATCGCGTCCCGCATCTCCAGCGCCGCGCGGACGGCGTCGGCCGCCATGGTCTCGCGCGGCTCGGGCACGCCGAAGAGGGCCATCACCGCGTCGCCGATGAACTTGTCGACGAAACCCCCGTGGCGGCGGATGATCCGCGTCGCCTCGCTGAACCACTCATTCAATAGCTGGACGACCTCCTCGGCGCCCAGGCCCTCGGTCAGCGCGGTGAAGTCGCGGATGTCGCTGAAGAGCACGACGATCGGCTGCATCCGGGACGGCGGCTTGCGGAGCCGGCCTCCCATCATGTCGTCGATCAGCCAGCTCGGGAAGTGCCGCTCGAGGGCCAGGCGGACCAGGTTGGGCGTGTCGACGTTCCTGAGCCAGTCCTCGACGTCCTGCACTCCCCGCTCCGACCCGCATTCGCTCAGGAGGTCGAGCGCGCGCGACATCACCAGCACGGCCTTCGCCCGCGACCCTTGCGCCTGGTACAGGTCGCGTTGCTCGTAGAGGAACGGGATCGTGTCCAGCGGATAGCGGCCGGCCTCGAGGGCCGCGATGGCGGCGTTGAGGCGACCCTCGCCGGCTTCGAAGTCGCCCCTCCGCCAATCGAGCGCCCCCGGAGCCCGTTGAGGACGTCCGGCAGACCGGTCAGCTCGGGATGAGCCTCGATGAGCGTCGCGGCCCGGTCGCATTCGGCAGAGGCCCGGTCGAGGCGTCCGGCCGCAAGGTGGGTACGCGTGAGACCGAGGTGGGCGTGCAGGGAGTGAGCCGGTCCCGCCTGGATCACCAGGGCTTTCTCATATGAGTCGGATGCCGCCCCGAGATCGCCCCGCAGCAGCGCGACCTCGCCGAGGGCGTTGAGCATGATGCCGATGCCCCGTGTGTCGCCCTGTTCTTCGGCGATCTCCAGGTCGCGTCGAAACTCGTCGGCGGCCTCATCATAGCGGGCCAGCAAGACGAGGGACCGGCCCGCGGTTCCGTGGGAGATCGCCGTCCCGTATCGGTCGCCAAGGCCGTGCTTCAACTCCAGGCTCTGGCGGGCGAAGTTCAGGGCATAGGACGCCTTGCCGCGGCGGAGCAGGAGGTTGGCCAGCGAGTCGCAGACCTCGGCGAGACCGGGCCTGGATCGGCATTCCTGGTAGACCTGATAGGCCCGGAAATAGGACCGCTCGGCGGAATTGAGGGTGCCGCGATCGGCGTGGAGCAACCCGTTGTAGTGTAGCCACTGGGCGCGGGGTGGACTCGGCGCGGTGGAATCCCTCGCCACCGGGCTCTCGTCCAGCAGCTTCTGAGCCTGTTTGCGATCATTCCGCGATCGAGCGAGCAGGGCCAGCAGGTGGATGGCAGCCGCGGCCGAGCGGGTTGCTCCGGTTTGCTCGGCGAGCGCGCGGGCTGTCGCGAGTTCTTTATCGGCCTCGGCTTGATCCGCCGTCCGACCCGATTCGATCAGCAATCTCCCAAGTCTGAGCCGGGCCTCGAGCATCGTCGGCCCACCGTCCAGGCCGATCACCCGCCGGAGCTGCTCGCGGGCATCCGCGAACCGCCCGAGGCGCTCCGCCTGGAGGGCGAGGTCCAGCAACTCGGTTACAGTGGGAGTTGACATGGGTATCTCATTTATCCGGGGCGTCCCAGATTCTCACTGTCCCATCGTTACTGGCGGAGGCGATGCGGCGTCCGTCGGGGCTGAACGCCACGCCCCTGACGGCGTCGGTGTGTCCCTTGAGCGTGAGCGTCTCCTGGCCGGAGCCAGCGTCCCAGACCTTCACCGTCTTATCCCCTCCGCCCGAGGTGATGCGTTCGCCGTCGGGGCTGAATGCCACGCTCCAAACCATTCCACTGTGCCCTTTGAGGGTGAGGGAGAGTTGTGCGGATTCGGCGTCCCAGACCTTCACCGTCATATCCGAACCGCCCGAGGCGATGCGTTTGCCGTCGGAGCTAAACGCCACGCTCCAAACCACATTGATATGCCCCTTGAGGACGTGAACTTCCTTCCCAGTGAAAGTATCCCAGATTCTGCATGTCCCATCATCAGAGGCCGAGGCGATTCGCTTACCATCGGGGCTGAACGCCACGCCCCAAACATTGCCGGTGTGGCCTTTAAGGGTGATCGTCTCGTCGCCGGAGTTGGCATCCCAGACCTTCACCGTCCGATCTCGGCCGGCCGAGGCGATGCGGCGACCGTCGGGGCTGAATGCCACGCCACTTACCTGTTCGGTATGTCCCGTAAGGGTAAGCGACTCGTGGCCGGAGCTGGCATCCCATACCTGCACAGAGCCATAAACGGCTGAGGCGATGCGTCTTCCGTCGGGGCTGAACGCCACCTCGCTAAGGATGCTCGATCCCCCATTGAGGGTGAGGGACAGTTGTGCGGATTCGGCGTCCCAGATCTTTACCGTGCTATCCTTGCTGACCGAAGCGATACTTCGGCCGTCCGGGCTGAACGCCACGCCATTTACCCATTGAGTATGTCCCTTGAGAGCAAGCGATTCTTGGCCGAAGGTGGCGTCCCAGATCTTCACCGATTTGTCCCACTTGCCCAAGGCAATGCGTCGTCCGTCGGGGCTGAACGCCACGCCAAAAGCACCGTCGGTATCTCCCTTGAGGGTGCGCGTTCCTTGGCCGGAGGTGGCGTCCCACACCTTCACACTCTCCCGATCGGTCGTTGCGATGCATCGGCCGTCCGGACTGAACGCCACACTGAGAACATGGTTGTTGTGTGCTTTGAAGGTGAACAACTCTCGACCAGAGGCGACATCCCAGACCTTGGCCGTCTTGTCATCGCTTGCCGAAACGATGCATCGGCTGTCGGGGCTGAAGGCGACGCCTTTAACCCCTTCAGTGTGTCCCTTGAGGGTGAGCGACTCTTGGCCAGAGGTGGCGTCCCAAATCTTCACTGTCTTGTCATTGCTTGCTGAAGCGATGTGCTTACCGTCGGGGCTGAACGCCACGCTGTTGACAATCTCGGTGTGCCCCTCGAGCGTACGTGTGTTCCGTCCGGAGGTGGCGTCCCAGACCCGTACTTTATAGTCCGACTCGGTCGCGATGAGCTTGCCGTCGGGACTGAACGCCACGCCACCGACGAAGCTGGTGTGTCCCAGGGTAAGCGATACTTGACCGGATTGGGCGTCCCAGACCTTCGCCGTCTTGTCCCAACTCACCGAGGCGATCCGCAGGCCGTCAGGGCTGAACGCCACGTCGGTCACGGCGCTCGGTGTGTCCCTCGAAGGTGAGCGACACTTGACCGGATTGGGCGTTCCAGACCTTCACCGTCTTATCGTCGCTGGCCGAGGCGATGCGATGTCCGTCTGGGCTGAACGCTACGGCATCGACCGGTCCATTGTGCCCCTTGAGCGTCAGCAGGTCGGAACGGCAAAGCCGGTTGAGATAGAACCATTCGAAGCCTCGGAGATCGGTTTCGCCCTCCTTGGGTCTCTCGCCCTTCAGCAGCTCGAGCACGCGGTCGACGTGCCGGTCCTCCCATTCGCTTTGGGCCAGGTTCATGTGCGCGATGTAGGCGGTGCGTCGGGCCACGTCCCTCTGTCGCTTGGCCTCGTCTCCCGCGAGGATCGCCTTCGTCTCCTGGTCTTTCGCCTCTTTCCGTTGTGTCTCGGCCTCGTCTCGTGCGAGGATCGCCTTCGTCTCCTGGTCCTTCGCTCTCTCTGCGTTGACCTCGGCCCTCCGCCATTCCCAGAAGACTCCCGCGATGCCGATCAAGGCCACCAGGAACACCGCCGCGCTCAACGCGGCGATGGTCGGTCGCCGGCGCATCCACTTGATCGTCAACTCCCAGGGCGACGATAGCCGCGCCGCCACCGGCTCATTGCGAAGGAACCGGCCCAGGTCGGCCGCCAGTTCGCCCGCCGTCGCGTACCGCCTCGCCTTGTCCTTTTCCAGGCACTTGAGCACGATCGCTTCCAGGTCCCGGGCCACCGCCGGATTGGACTTCCGCGGGCTGCCCGGTTCGGCCACCAGGATCGTCTGCATCAGCTCGGGCGTCGGCGTCGCATCGGTCGCGCCGAAGAGGGGCCGGAGCGTGAGCAGCTCCCAGAGGGTCGCACCCAGGCTGTAGACGTCGCTACGGCGGTCAACTCGCGTGGCGGCCAGGACTTGCTCCGGGCTGGCGTAGCGCAGGGTGCCGACGAATTGACGTGTCCGCGTCAGACGGCCCTCGGACTCGTCGGCGAGCTGGGCCAGGCCCAGGTCCATCAGCACGGGCGTCTGACCGTCCCGGCCCATCATGATGTTGCCCGGCTTGATGTCGCGGTGGACGATCCCCGCCTCGTGCAGCGCGTCGGCGGCCTCGGCCACCTGCCGGATGATCGACACGATCTCGGCCACATACCCCGGGCCGCGCACGGCGGCCGGAACCGCTTCGTTGCTCTCCTCGTCGGATGACTCCGTCGCATTCCGAGCCCGGGCCAGACGATCGACGGTCTGGCCCGAGGCGCTCAGCGACACCTCACTCGATCGCGCCGCGGCGCACGCTGAGGTTACTGCCTCGCGCCAGGTCGTGTCGTCCACATCCGTCACCTTCCGGCCCGACAGTTGCTCGCAGACCCGGGCCAGGTCGGCGCCCTCGACCAACTCCATCGCGAAGAACCACTGGTCGGCCTCCGAGCCGGAGGTGAAGACCTTCACCACTCCCGGATGCTCGACCCGGCCCAGGGCGCGGATCTCGCGGGCGAAGCGGGCTTCGGCCTTGGGGTCGCCGCTCTTGAGCATGTATTTCAGCGCGACCTGCCGGCCCAGCGATGGCTGCCAGGCACGATATACGACGCCCATGCCCCCCTGCCCCAGGCGGCTCAGCAACTCGAACTCGCCGATGGTCCGTTCGACCGGCTCGTGCTCGGAATCGGCCACCGGCTCCTCGGCTTGCGAACGCGTCGTCCACGCCTCGAAGTCCTCGGCGTCGACGTCCATCCGCAGGACCCGCGCCAGCAGCTCGCGATGCTCGGTATCCAAATCGCGACGCAATTGCTCGCCGTCGTGGTAGCAGAGATACTCCGCCTGCTGCTTCCCGCGCCGCGCGTTGAGGAAGAAGACCCGCTCCGACTCGAGCTCGACGTGAATCAGTGGGCTGAGGCAGAGCCGAGGAGCGAGCCCCTCCGGCGGCTCGGATCCCGCCCGCTCGACATAGACGCGCTCGGGCTTGGGCAGCGTCGATTCTCGTCCCTCGGCGACTTCCAGCGACTCGATCCGCCGCGGCGACTCGCCGACCAGCTCGTATCGCTCCACCAGCCAGGCGCCGGAGGAAAGCCGACGGACCTCGCCGACGTAGATCAGCCGACGGCCGGCCAGGACGTCCAGCTCGCCGAGCAACTCGACCATGCCGCCCAGCAGCGACCGGGCCATCCGGTCGAAAAACCGGCCGGGGCGCTGGCCGGCGGCGCCGTGGCCGAGCTCCTTGTTGCGATACCAGACCAGGCGTTCGAACAGCTCGCTCAACCGGACCGTGGCACGGGCCGACGCCTTGCCCTTCTGGTGCTCGACCAGGGCCACGTCGAGCCCGGCGGCGCGGGGTAGATCGTCGCGGGTCGAGCCGAGGACCAGATCTCGGACTTCAACGAAAGCCGCGTCGCTCGAATCGGCCAGCACCGGGACCAGCCGGCGGACGAACTCCCACCAGTGGCCGACCGATGGCCGGGCGAGGTTCTCGAGCATCGCCACGAGCTTCGGATCGTGATCGTCCAGCGCCGCGTATTCGACCACCGCGACCGAGCCGAGGAGCTTGAGCGCGGCCTCCCAGAGATAATAGGCGGCCTGATGGCGGTCGAGCGGTGTCTTGGCGTTGCGGGCGCGTCGGATCAGCTTGGCCAGCGGCGTGGGGAGCCTCTGGACGAGGGATTCGTCGACTTCGATCGTCTGGTTCATCGGTACTACTTCCCCGGCAATCGGAAGGCCCTGTCGAAGGTCTCGGGCTCGTCCACGATGTACGCGATGGCGCGGGCGAGCAAGGCGAAGGAGGGCCCGTCGTTGCGATGAACGGAGACGAGACGACCGAGGATGCCGGTGGCCCTGCCGAACTCGCCGGCCTCGAAGGCGGCGAGGGCTTCATCGTAGGCGGAGCAGAGCTCGTCAACGTCGGGGTGGCCGGCCGGGAACAATTCGAAAAGCTCGATGGCGTCGGCGATGTTGACCACGCGGGCCGTACCCAGCCGGCGTAGCGGGAAGCCGGGGCCGAGGCGATCTCGCGTTTCTCGCGTGATCAGCAAGCTCGACTTGAAGTACTTGGAAGCCCCCTGGACCCGGCTGGCCACATTCACCGTGTCCCCCAGCGGGCCATACTTGAACTTGCGCCTCGACCCGGTATTTCCCACGCGAGCGAGGCCGGTGTTAATGCCGATACCCAGCCCCATCGGTTGTCCCAATGCCACCTCCCACCGCTCGTTGAGCTCGGTCAGGCAACCGATCATCTCGAGTGCGGCGAGACAGGCGCGTTCGGCGTGGTCGGGCTGGGCCTCGGGGGCGCCCCACATCGCCATCAGCTCGTCGCCGATGTAATCGACGAGGACGCCTTGATGCTTCAGGACGCAATCGGAGAGGGTCGAGAGGACGTCGTTGATCCATTCGAGCGTGAAGGCCGTGCCCTGGTTGCGGGATATCCTGCTGAAGCCGCGGATGTCGCAGAACAGCACGGTGATCTCCTGGTCCTGGCCGGTGAGCAGCTCGGGATGACTCGCGAGCTGGCGGGCCAGCTCCGGTGTGAAGAACTGCTCGAACTGGGTCTGTAGCGAGAGCGCGGCGCGTTCCTGCTCCAGCCGGGCAAGGCCGGTGGAGACTCCGAGGGCCAGGACCTCGATCAGCATCGCATCCAGCCGGGTCACGGGGCGTGCGGCCATGAGCAGCGAATGCAACCGCCGCTCTCCGTAAAGGATCGCGATCACATTCCCGATACGATCCAGCACCGGCGCCGCGACCACCGATGTGACGCCGGCCAGGCTCGAACAGTTCTCATCGATCCCGAGCGGGTCGAACCAGGAGGTCCGTTTCTGGGTACAGACCTTGGACAGCATCAGACGACTCGGCGGGTTGTTCCGATCGTCGTCCTCGCTCGCGTCGGGATACGAGGCCACCGTCTTCCAGCCGTCGCCGTCGCGGGTCAGGACTCGCCCCATGTCGAGGCGTACGACCTCGACCACGGCCTGGGCCGCCTTCTGGAAGAAATCGGCGTCGCACGCGGCGCTGTGGAGGACCCGGATCATGGCTCTCAGCCAGCTAAAGACGCCGGCCATGTCCGGCAACGCGGACTCGCGCAGGTCCAGGGTTGAAAAGGGCGAATCCGTATCGAGGTCGGCCATGGGGATCTCGGTCGGAGTCTCGAGGCTCTGGATCGCGGTCCCGCCGAGATCCTGTTCCGTGGCTTTCTCGATCCGGACGACCTTGCTCCCGAGCGTCAGGATGATCGGAAACCACGCCTCGAATTCCGAGCCCGGCTTGATCTGCGGGCCCCCCTCCAGGCCGAAGGAGACGTGAGCACTGATGTTCTTGACCAGAATCCCGTGGGAGGAGACCTGCTCCAGCCAGGCGAGCCGTCGCGAGACCTTGACCTCGTCACTGCGGGCGATCGCGATCCGACTTCCTCGCTGCGACAATCGGGCGACCTGGAACAGGCACTCGCCGGTCCGCTCGTCCTGGCGGCCCAGCTCGATGGGACCCTCGCACTCCCCGAAGTAGGAGAGGACATGGTCGTTGTACACTCGAATCAACCATGATTCCGACATCGAACTCGATCTCCCATACCGGCGCCTGTCTCCCGGCCACGCTCTCGGCTAATTGCGGCTTCCTCGCCTCGGATCGCCGATTCGCGGCCATCCTCGATCGACCCAGGATCAGTCGGATCAGCCCTGTATCGGGTCGCCCGGATCGAAGGTCACAACGTACAATCCATATTGTCGCTCGACGATGCGGAGATCCTCCGCTCATCGGTGCCTCTCTCCAGAATCGGCCGGACCCCGACGACGTCCTGGCCCTGCGGTCCTCTCGTCGAAAATGCTGCGAGTTCGGCCCTGACCGGGAGGATGCGTTTTCCCTTTCGTTTCAACGTACCGCAAGCGTGATGGGATCACAAGCGGCCGACGCCAGGCCGGCGCAGGCCGACTCGCCCCGAGGTCATGCCTGCGAGCTCGCCAAGCCGTCAGTCTGGTCCGGCGGAAACCGTTCGAACAGCTCGACGGGGCCAGCAATGTCAACCACGCACGCCGTGCCCAGGCGCCGTAGCGAGAATCCCGCACCCAAACGGTCGCGCATCCCGCCGACGAACAACCGGCTATCGACTGCCGTTCAGGAACTGATCGAGCGTCATCTCGACTTCCCCTCGACGAGCACGCGAGCCGATCCCCTTGTTGGGATGATCGCCGTTGTGATAGCGGTGGCATTCGACGCAAGACACGCCGGCTCCGCCGCTGGGGTTACCCAACTTCGTCGTCGCCGGCGCGTGACAGGTCACGCATTTCCCGACGTCCGGTAGCAGCAGGCCGGACTGGTCTTTCGATTCCGAGGCGCCTGCGTGGCAGGCCGCACATTCCATCGCGCGGTGGGTTGCGTGGTTGAAAGCGGCGCTTTCGTACCACTGCGACCGGACGACGACCGGCTTGATTTCCAGGCTGGACGCGTCCTCCGGTTTGATCAGCGGCCGGGACTCGGATGTCAGTTCGTGGCACTCTACGCATCCCCGCCGCCCCATCGGAAGGTCATGCTCCTGCCTCGTCTCTTCGTCGATCGCGGAGCCGAACAACAGCCTGAGGGCGGTCAAGACCTTGCGCTCGATGGCTTCGTTCATCACCTGGCCTCCCGGTGCGGCCGTGCCGGGCGATGGCCGAGGCGGCACGAACCGCCGCAGCAATTCCGGATCGTCATCGACGACTTGTGCCCGATAGAATTGGCGCAGCGCGTCGGTGACCTTCCGGGGCTTCAGACCATGCCCGACCTGCCTCTCGGGATTCTTCAGCTCGAAGGGGAGCGGATGACAGGCGCGGCAGTGGTTGTCGTAGGTCACCGGCAGCATCGACGCACCCGAAGTGCGTAGCGGCGTCGGACGCGATGTGCTCGGTACAAGGCCCCTGACAGACTCCTCGCCATCGAGCTGGTGGCACGATTCGCAGCGGAGCTGAATGGGTTCCTCGTCGCGGCCGGGTGTCATTCCGTATCGGACGCCTGCCTGCTCGCCCGCCTGCTCTTTCAGGATGGCGAATGTGAACGGAACGCCCCCCTTCTCCATCGGCAGGCCCTTGGCCAGATGCCGGGCGTGGCTGAACTTGATGCGCCCGGCCGCGGGCCCCGGCACTCCGCGCGGCGGCGTGAACGCCGGGTGATGGAGCGGGTCGGCGTCGAACCGCGTCACGGAGGCGGCCGTGAGCATCGGGCCGGCGGCCGGGTCGCGGTGGCCGCGCAGGTCCCGATGACAGGCGATGCATACCGAGTCGTCCATCGTCAGGAGCGAGGCGTCCCGACCGCGATGATCGCGATGGCACTCGGCGCACGAGGGGACCTCACTTGTTATCTGGCTGGCGTGGTGGACGGGCCCGGCATGGCAGGTCCGGCAGGAGTCATCGCCGGCATGCGACCCGTTCCACACGGATGGCGACCAACGCGAGGCGTTGACCGGCTTGAACGGGGAGTGACACGCCTTGCAGTCGGCCTCCCACATCGCGTGAGGGCGCGCCAGCGGGCCTTTCGAGGCCAGCATGTCCTGCCGGAAGAGGCGCACGCCGAGGTCGCGCCCCCCGCCCCAGATCGGGGCAACGACGACCCAGGCCCCGGCGATCAACAGGGCCAATAATGTCAGCCGGCCGCGTCGGCGCGAATGGGCGTCGGGCAGGCGATAGTAGCCCAGGTCGATCCTCGACCGCCGCTTCTTGCTCGTATCAGACATACTTTAACGCCAGAAAAACATGGAAGACCATCAAGACCAACAGCGCGACCGACAATGCGACGTGAATTCCCAGCCATGTGTACAGCCAGCTATGCAGGCGGGCCTGTAGATCGAACTGGCGTCGATGGTCGCAGATTTCCGCGAGGTGATCGACGGCGGTATGGGCCTCGGGGCGTAACCGCCCCTTCAGGGCCTGGAACAGGGCCGCGGCCCGCCGCGTCGAGTCGAGCGGCGATGCCTTCCCCGACCCGGCGTGCAGGTAGGGCTCGACCAGATCTCGGTAGAAGGCGAGCAGCGGCTGGGAATCCGGCACGTAACTCGCTTCGAATCCGGCCTGGACGACTTTGCCCTCCACCCGGCCGACCTGCCGCACCGTCTCGATCGCGGCGCCCCCCGGGGCCTCGCCGAGGCCGAGGTCCCGCGATTCCCCGCAGGTGGCGATCACGATCCGCTCCGCATCCTCGCGATATTGGACCAGCACATGGCCGATCTGTGCGGTGATCGTCTCGGCCGGTAGCCGATCGAGCATGAGCCGGGGCACGATATTCTGGACGGCCGCGCCGAAGATCCCGCTTCCGACCACGATGACCAGCAGCCACATGAGGACGGCGGCAAGCGTCGAGGTGGCGAGGCCGAAATGGAATCCGCCGTGGAGCAAGAGCAAAGGGAGGGTCAGGAGCCCCAGCCAGATGTGGGCGGTCATCCACCACTTGGTACGTCCCAGTCGCCACCCGCGCAACAGCTTGCGGGGCCAGAGCAGCATCTCGAAGAGGATGATGGCGCCGCCCGCCACTCCGTAGGCGAACCCGGGCGGACTGCCGCCGCCGGGCCAACTCCAGGGGCCGGAGCCGAATCCGTACGCGAGGTACCAGGCGGCTGCGGCGATGGCGGTCACCCCGGTGGCGAGGCACCAGGTGCGATGGTACGGCCAATTCTCACGGTCGAAGATGAGCATTCCATGGGTTCCGCCTCGATCCCATAACTATGGCGACCGATCGTCTGGCCGCCTCATCGCGTCTCGGACCCGTGCCTGCCGGGCTCGGGTCCGACCGGGATCGTCTCCACGTGTTATAATACAAATCGAATCCCGAGCCCAGTCATTCCTGGGTTTTTCTCTCCCGGCCTTGTAATCTGGTGTTGAGTCAACGTCGGTCCGGTCGGGTCATCCATTTCGCACCGATTCTCCGGGGAACTGCCATGAGACGGGCACGCTTGGGTTTGTTCTTGCTCGCCGCGGCCTGGCTCGTCATTCTCACGCGGGGGGATGAGACGGCGGGGCCGGCGTCGCTCCCGCCATCGAGCGCGGTGCATGACCGAACGGACGGAGTTGCCCGCCCCGCGGTGCCCGCTTTCCGCGGCGCCGGCTCGTGCTCGGCGACCGCCTGCCACGGACGCATCGCGAAGACAGAGCGATCGCTCTCGGGGGTCCAGAGGAACGAACACACCACCTGGGTCACCAGCGACGCCCATTCTCGGGCCTATCAGGTGCTGTTCGATCGGCGTTCGGTCGATATGGTGGGCCGGCTCGCCGACGATCCCGTCCATCACCTGCCGGCCCACGAGGACTCGCGCTGTCTCGCGTGCCACACCACACCCCGCACGTCGTCGCTGCTGGTGGCAACATCCTGGATGAACTCCGACAGCGTAGGTTGCGAGTCCTGTCACGGGGCCTCCTCGCTCTGGTTAGGCCCCCATACGATTCGGGAGGAGTGGTCGGCCTTGAGTCGGGATGCGAAGGCCCAACGAGGCTTCAACAATACCAAGGACCTGGTGAGGCGGGCCGAGCTCTGCGCCGGCTGCCATGTCGGTCGGCGTTCGGACGGCACGTTTCCGGACCGGGACGTCAACCACGACCTGGTCGCAGCCGGCCATCCCCGGCTCAATTTCGAGCTGTCCGCATTCCTCGCCAATATGCCGGCCCACTGGGATGAGAAGGAGGAGAACGCGGATCCCGTCGACCCTCGAAAGCCGGCCGCGGATTTCCCGGCGCGCGCCTGGATGATCGGCCGGCTTGTGACGTTGAAGTCATCGCTGGAGCTCCTGGAGCAGAGGGGAGCCGCGGCCGGGAAGGGTGAGCAGAGGGGAGCCGCGGCCGGGAAGGGTGGATCGCCCTGGCCCGAGTTCGCGGAATATAGCTGTTTTTCCTGCCATCACGACCTCAGGGACCAGGCATGGCGGCGCACGGCCCGGAACGATGGGACCGTCGCCGGCTCTCCGCGATGGGGCTCCTGGGTGCTCCCCCAGGCCTGCGAGCTGATCGCACGGCTCGGTGCCGATCCCGTCGCCCAGGGATTCAAAAAATCTCTGACCGGGCTCACCCAGGAGATGGCCGAACCTTTCCCGGACCCCAAGGTCGTCGAGCGGCAGTCACGGGAGACCGCCCGATTGTTGGGCCAATGCCTGGTGAGACTCGCCCCGACTCGATTCGACGGCGATGACGTGCGACGGCTCATCGATCAGCTCGATCGCAACGGTGCCCGTGATCATGTCGATAGTTGGGATCAGGCCGCCCAGCTCTACCTGGCCCTGGTTCCTTTGCGACAGACCTGGGTCGCGCGGGATCCCGCTCGAGAGTCGGAACAATTGTCTCTCAAGTTGCGCCTGAAGGATCTGCACGGCAAACTCACCTTTCCCAAGGGCTTCGACAGCCCGAACGGCTTCGAGCCCGGTCTCCTCCGGATCGATCAGGGCCGGTGATCGCCTCCCGCGCGATGCCCTCAACGGGTTATCGCTTGCCGAGCGAGGCGGAGTGGGAGTTCGCCCGCCGAGAGGAGCCGTGGTCGACACGAAGTCCCAGGATCCGGCGACCGTGGGCGAATGGAAGCGCGTGGTGCGTGGCGGTTCGTTCGTCGATCCGGCGGAGTGGACACAGTCGGCCTATCGTAATGCGGCACCGGCGGATCAGCATAGGGTCGCCACGGGCTGGACGGTACACTGAGCCGTTATCCGGAAAGCCGGATCGCGCCTTCACTGAAGAATCGTCAAATGGGATTGCCCCGCATACCCGATGGCGTAAGTGTGGTAGATTGAAACAGGTAAATGGAGCGTGAACCTCGCGCAACGAGGGTCATTCACGCTTGGCCGTGGGTTCATTGCCCCATGCCGCAGGGTCGAGAAGGGGCCGGCGATGAAGATCACCTTGGTTCCGTCCGCTATGTCCCCGGGCGACCATAACGGTACGAGGGGCTTCTTTCTATCCTCTTATGTCATCGATGACGTGGTCGCCATCGATGCGGGCGGCCTGGGGCTGCTAGGCGACCTGGACGCCCAGACGCGAATTCAGCATATTTTCATGACGCATGGCCACATGGACCATATCGCGTCCTTGCCGATCTTCCTGGAGACGGTCTTCGAGTCGAGAGACCGGTGCGTGACGCTCCACGCCGGAGCGGAGACCCTGGAGAGCCTCCGGAAGGATGTCTTCAACGACCGGGTCTGGCCGGACTTCATCGGGATGTCCGAGAAGGGCCTCCCGTTCGTCAAGGTCGAGACCCTGGAGCCGGGACGCCCGGTCGATGTCGCCGGCCTGCGGCTCACTCCGGTCCCGGTCGACCATGTGGTGCCGACCCTCGGGTTCCTCGTCCAGGCTCCCGGGGTCACGGTGGCGATCCCTTCCGACACCGGGCCGACCGACGAGTTCTGGCGCATGGCCGGCTCGGACGCGGATCTCAAGGCCGTCTTCCTCGAGGCATCGTTCCCGAACGCGATGGAATGGCTGGCGGTCGTCTCGAAGCACCTGACGCCCGCGATGTTCGCCGCCGAGGTCCGCAAGCTCCCCCAATCCGTCCCCTTCATCGCCGTCCACATCAAACCTCGGTTTTATGACGCTGTCGTCAACGAATTGAGAGCACTCGGGCTTCCCGGAATCGTGGTGGGCGACCCCGGGGAAAGCTATCACTTTTGACGAACCGGGGCGCGATCGGGGGCGACCGCTCCATTGCCCTCTCGACCGAACCTGGACTCGAGGATCCACGACCATGACCGCGCGACCCGGCCTGAGACATCCGCTGATCGCCCTGGTTTGGTTGGGCATTCTGGGCATTGGCGCCGCCGCTCTCGGTCGCGGAGGGCAGGCGCCGGCCGATCATCCGGCCGACGCCCCATCGACGCGGTCGCCGTACATCTATGGGGCGGGGCACTGTGCAGCCTGTCACGACCAGGACAAGCATCCCACTTATAATAAGGAGGACCGGGACGGCATGATCTGCCGGATGAACGAGTTTCCCCAGTTCGACAGCCAGGATAAACATAAACTGGCGTTCGCCGCCCTGACCGGATCGCGCGGTCGCGAGATGGGCCGGCTGCTCGGTAAAGAGGTGACTCAGATCGACGCGTGCATCAACTGTCACGGCGTGCCGGATCGCGGCGTCAGGAAGCAGCAATACGTCCGCGAGACCGACGGTGTGACCTGCGTCGCGTGTCACGGCCGGTATGCGGATTGGGTCGAGCGGCACACGCGCACCGATGACCCCGATTGGCACGATCTCGACCCGAGGGCCCGGCAGCAGCGGTATGGCATGACCGACCTTCGGGATCCGGCGATCCGCGCCGAGACGTGCGCCTCGTGTCACATCGGCAACACGGCCGACGGAAAGATCGTCACGCACGAGATGTATGCCAAGGGCCATCCGCCTCTGCCGAGCTTCGAGGCGGCCACCTTCAGTGATGCCCAGCCTCGACACTGGGAATCCTTCCGGGAAAAGACGCCCGCTCGCAAGAAACGCGTCAAGGCCATCGACTCCGGAGAGTTCGAACAGACCCGGCTCGTCATGGTGAGCGGATTGGTGTCGCTTCGCGAATCGATGAAGCTCTTCGCCGAACAAGCCAAGGCTGATAAGCCCGACCCCCCGGCGCGCGGTGGCCCGATTTTGCCCGGTTTGATTGCTCGGCATGCCACCACGACCTCCGCGCCGATGAGGGAGCATCCTGGCGGCAAGCCCGTCGCCCAGGCCGATCCCCCGGTCGTCCCATGGCGCCGGACTGGCCATCGGCCTTGATCCCGCTCGGCATCGCCGTTTCCGATCCTGAGGCGGCCGATCCTCGGGATCATCCCATCGGAAAATCTCTCGACGCGTTCCGCGAGTCCTTGAAAAGCCGTCCGTTCGGCAACTCCGAGACCATCGCCCGGGCGCAGTCCGTTGTGGTCGAGACCGAATCCTTGCTCAAGGTCGCGAATCGCGCCCACCTCGATGACAACACGGCGCGGCGGTTTCTCGATCGGCTCTGCGAGATGGCCGACATGGCGATCCCGGACTACGAGTCAGCCCGACAGATCGGTTGGGCATTCCGGGTCATCTATGACGAGATCGTCCCGAAACAGCAACGCGATCCGGTGATCGAGAGTGCGCTGGCCGACATCGCCTCGGAGCTGGCCCTGGACCTCCCGCCGGCGAAGCAGCAATCGCCCATCGAGTCGGCCATCCCGGTCCGGTTGAAGTCGTCCGCTGACTTCGATCCGGGCAGATTCCGGGCTCATTTCCGCAAGATCGGCGAGCACCTCGCCCGGACGAAGCCGCTCCGGACCGCGGCAGGCCGATGAGCCGTCGTCTCACGGCCTGGCGCCCGGGGCTCGCCGGTAGATCGAGTCCCTCGGATCGTCGCTGACGGTCCAGACTTGGTTATTGTGGATGTACATCTTCTGCTGCTCCTGGGCATTCAGTGGCCGTGCGCCACGCGGCCGAAGACGCCGATCTGATTGCCCGACTCGTCCACGGCCCGGTCGCGGTCGACGCCCTCGGAGATCGCCAGCGCGTGGGCACCGAGCGGTAGTTTGAACGATGCGATGAGCTCGGGCGTGGGCCTGGGGCTGTACCCGTTGTTGCCGGGCGTCTCGGGAGAGGTGAGCTGCACGACGCGCAGCCCGTTGCGGCCGTCGGCCAGATAGGCGAACTCGCTGACATACGTGATGCCGAGCTTCACGTCGTTCAGGTCGTCGATGCATCCTCCGGCATTGAAGACCTGGTCGACCCTCGGCTGCGCGGGCCGCTCGATATCGAGGATCACCAGGCCCTCCTTGCCGGCCGCGACATACGCGTAGGTCCGCGCCAGGTAGATGTTCCGGGCGTCGTGCATGGGCAGCGTCGAGACCGGCTGCGGGTGGGCCAGGTCGGTGATGTCCATGACCTTGATCCCCTCGGCGTCGCAGGCGTAGGCGTAGCGGAACTGGGCCTGGACGGTGCGCGGATGCTTCAGGAACGGCTCGCCCAGGACGGACGTGATGCAGGGATGCTTCGGGTCGTCGAGCGAGACGACGGCGAGCCCGGCGTCGCAGGAGATGTAGGCATACGTCCCGACGATCGTGATCCCCCGCGCACCCTTGAGTATGCCGTCGGGATTGAAGGTCAGCTCGCGGCCGAGGAAGTTGTTAAGCGGATTGCCGTCGAGCAGCGTGCCGGCCGGCACGAGGATCAGTCCTTCGTCGCGGTCCGTCACGTAGATGTAGGCGTAGAGCGGGTGGACTTTCTGCTCGCGGTTATCCGGCTGGTGGGTGCGCGTCGGGTCCGGAGCGATCGTCGTGGGCGCGGCGACCGCCGTGGCATATGAGGTCCGGACGAAGAAGCGCTGTCCCATCGGAGATACCGGCGCCGTGACGATCCGTTCCGAGAAGCCCTTGTTGTCGATGAAAGCGATGTCGAAGACCCTGAGCCCCGATTCGCCGCAGGCGGCGTAGAGGTACTCGCCGCGCGCCTGGGCGGAGAGGATCTCGGGCCGTCGCAGCCGCTCGCCGACGTCGCGGCCGGAATGCTCGTGGGCGTGCAAGAGCCTGCCTCCCCGCGCCACGTGCTCTCGGTAGTCGTCCGGATAGGCCAGCTTGTGGAGCGAGCTGCCGATGACCGCCTGCGGCTCGTCGCGCTCGGTGACCACCACGGCGTTCAGGCCGTGATCGCCCGAAGCCACCCAGCAATATCGCCCGATGAAGTTGACGTAGTTTGTCCCCTGCATGAGGAGTTGGGCCATGATCGCATTGTTGTCGTCGTCCTTGGAAAGATGACAGTCGGTACAGGTCTTGGTGTCGGAATGTCCCGCTTTGTAGGCGTTGGGATTCAGGGCAAGGCCGTTGATGTCGCTCTTGGGGCGGAGAGGGGTGTGCTGGACTGGCGGGCCGCCCCGCACCGTGTGCGGCACATTCGTGCTGAAGGCGATGCCCGACATCCCCTCCCCCGAGATCGTCTGCTGCTGGACATAGATCGACTCGCGGTTGGCGTTGTACGACCCGACGTGGATGGCGCACGACGATCGCGCCGGACCGATCCGGTTGCCCGTCACGTCGCCGTCCTTGGCCAGCATGAACACGTCGTCGCGGAGCGTCTGGAAGTTGTAGGAAACGTAATTGCGCGTGACGTCCCCCTCGTTGTGGAGCTGCGGCATCTTCTTGTTGCGCGCTGGGGCAGGTGGCAGCCGAAGCAGCTCGGATTCCACGAGGAGTGGCAGGCGATGCAGCTCATCTTCTTGCTGGCGTGGGCGCAGGCCTTCTCATCTCCGCCGGGGATGTCGCCCCAGACGATGTCGTTGCCATCGAACCGGACGGTCTTGGCCAGGGCGGCGCGGCGGTTGTAATGCGGCGACTCCGGGTCGATCGTGTCGGCGGTCTGGGTGATCTCCCACTCGAGGTCACACTCGACCATGGAGCGCTGGATGATCGTGTTCCCACGCCGCTCGAAGCGCCGTTGCTTGAACGGCGTACGCAGGGCCGACAGGTCGCGGCCCTCCTTGCCCGACTCGGCCGCAGAGGTGTCCGAGGCGGGGCCGCTGGTCAGGAGGGTGGCCCGCTTGGCCGGCGAGCCGTGGCAGTCGATGCACTGGATCTCGATGGCCGCGCGGACCTCGCCATAGAGCTTGGTGTTGCCGTGGACGTCCTGGATGAAGTGGCAATCGATGCAGTGCATCCCCTTCTCGAGGTGGATGTCCAACTGGTGGACGGGGAGGCCATCGCGCTTCGACTCGGCGTGGTCGAAGGCCGCCTGCTGGGACGCGGCGGCGTTGCGGGTGCGATACCGCTCCTTTAGCTCGACCGGCATCCGTACGGCGGCCATCAACGCGGCGGTCAACTCGTCCTGGACGGGTTCGCCGCGGTGGTCGAGCAGCTTGCCGTGCCGATCCTTCTTGAAGACGGCGCGGAAGATCCAGCCGTGGCCGTGGAAATCGGCGAATTGCGTATGCCTCGCCTTCGGATTCAGGTCGGCGACCCGCTCCAGGAACGCCGGATCGGACCAGTTCCCCCGCGCGGCGGCCTCGTCCGGGTTCGACATCATCGAGCGCGTGAATTCCTCGGCGGTGGGGTGCTTCTGCTTCGGCGGGTACATCAGCTCGCCATCGGTCTCTTCATCCCACCACATGAAGCCGGTGTAAGAATTGAGCACGTTCGTACCCGGATGGACATGACAGACGATGCACTGGCTCGTGGGGATGGTCACCGCGAACTTGTGGCCGATGGGATGCCCGGGCTCGTTGCGCGGGATCGTGGGGTCGTCCTGGAAGCTGAGCCCCTGATGGCCGAAGGCGGCGTAAGGGCCCGAGTTGACCGGCGATCGGTCATTGGCATAGATGACGTGACAGCCGGTGCAGCCGCTGGAGCGATAGTCGCCGGCATGATCGTTGGTCCCGAGGAAGTTGAGCGTCGGGTCGAAGAGCCGCGTCTTCTGGAGGCCGACGAGTACGGGGTCGGTACGGTTCCTGGTCCCCAGTCCTCGAGCGCTCAGGCCAGCCTGGGGCTTGCCCGGGAGTTCGAATCGAGTTGGGGATGCCGACCTCCTGCGGATCGCGACGGCCGCGCTCGAAGATCCGCAGCACGTTCCCCGGCTGCGAGGCTTCGAACCGCGGCAACGGGTCGAGGAACGGCACCACCCCTTTCCAGGCCATCTCGAACGGGGTCGGCGGGGGGACCGTCTGCATCCGTTGCGGGGCGCCGTTCATGCTGTAGCTCTCGCCGAACCGCGCCGGTTTGAATGGGACCGACCCGTTGTTGTAGAGCGCCGCGCCCCAGAGCATCGCGCCGTGGGTCATCATGCTCTTGCGCACCTGGAGGACCTGCTCGCCGTGACAATTGATCGTACCGCAGCTCAGGTGAGCGATCCTCAAGTCGCCCGGGTTCACGAACCGGATGAACTCGGGCGATTCGTGATTCAGGAGCGTGTACGACCGGACCGGGTTGGCCGAGCTTCCCCAGGCGTCGGGGAACCGGGGCCAGACGTGGGCCTGTTGAAGGTCGTTCGCCTGCGGATTGCCGCCGTGGCAATCGACGCAGCCGAGCCGGACCGTCTCGGGCTTGAAGTGCGGCTCGTGCTGCCCGCGGTGGCAGGAGAGGCATCCCGCGCTCTTGGCGAATGCCGCCTCGGCGGTCTGACGTGAGAGGTCGATCCCCGCCAGCTCCGGCGGGACCGGGAACGGCGCAGGCTGGGCGGCCGGCCGCGCCGGGAGGGTCGGCGTCGTTGGCGTCTGGGCCATCGCCTGGCGATGATCGCGGCTACCGGGAGTCCCGAACAGGACAGCCGCCATGATGAGGATCGCCAGCGGCAGTGCCTGACTCGCTCGCAGTCGCGGCGAATTCTCGACTCGGGACCCGGCCATGGGCGATCAACCTCCGTGTCGACTGGATGAGGACGCTTCAGCGCGCGGAACCAGACCAGCGCGTCCGGACCATAGCCTCAACGTCGCAAACCGTCAAGGCGGATGGTCAAACCGCGTTCGATCGCTCGTGGAGCCAGGTCCGACGCGACTGCTACCCTGACCCGGATCAACGCCGTGGCCCGTCACGGCTTGTGGGGTGGGGGCTCGGACTTGCTCCCCTTGACCAGGGCCTCGGCCTCGCGACGCAACACCTGCAAAGCGAGCCACGTCTGCCAGTCAATCCGGGTGCCGAACGTCTCGTCTTTCGGATTGTCCTTGGTGGAGGAATCGATCCATGCCCCGGCCTTGTCCATCCATCGAAGAGACTCGTCGGCGTGGCCCAGGCGCTGATGGGCCATGGCCAGGAAGAGCCAGTCCAAGGCGTTGCCTCCTTTGCCTTGTGCCTTGACCCCTTCGTCGAGATGCCGGATGGCTTCGTCGTACCGGCCGGCGCGATACGTTGCGGCCCCAATGGTTTGGAGAGAAAGGTGACGATCGGCGTCGGTCTTCGCATAACGAACGGTCCCCTGGACGAGTCGCACAAGCGACTCCCGATCGGCGACGGCATCCGTTGCCATGACGCAAACCCAGGCGACGGTTATGTCGATCCTTGTTATTGAGCTTCTTTTGGATCACTTCGAGCAACGTGTCGCAACAACGGCGATAAGTGCCAATGTCATTCATCGCCAGCATGACTTTCGCAAGTCCTGCCAGGGCTTTTAACTGACCTTTCCCCCTATTGAGCTTGACGGCTTGCTCGTAATTGCTAGAAGCCGGTCTCCATCGTCCCAACTCGGCGTTCAAGTCGCCCTGGTCAAGCTGGTGGGCTGCGTCCCACGGTTCTAGCTCGGTGGCCTTCGAAAGATCCGCGGCGGCCTCCTCCCATCTGCCCAGACGCGTGTAAGCGCGGCCCCGCCATGCGAGGAGCCCCGCTCGATCAGGTTCCGACGCAATCAACCGATCGAGATGCCATATAGCCGAGTTCCAAACTTCCTTTGCCTCGCAGTCCTCGGCCTCGCGTCGATGCCAGGCCTAAGACTTCTCGGTCTGAGGCCACGAAATCGTCTGGGGACTTCTCCCGAAGGTCTTGCCAGGCGCTGCGGAATTCCTCCGGGGTGAGGAGGACGAGAGCACCAGTTCGGTCGATGCGACTCCCGCTGAGCAGGTGGGCCAGTTGAATCAAGTCAGCCGCGTCGCGATCTTCGCTCGGGATGTTCCAGACGTGCACAGTGGCGTATAAGCTCGAAGTGACGATGCGTCGTCCATCTGGGCTAAACCCGGCGTGTAGCAATTCCAATTTATACTTTAGCTTCGTGAGAGCCTGGCCAGAGTCGGCCTCCCACACCCGCACCGTACCGTCGTCAGAGGCGGTGACGATGCGGCGGCCGTCCGGGCTGAACTCCGCGTGGAGCACATGGTCCTCGTGCTTAAGAGGAGGAGTGGCTGGGAGTCCGGTGGCCGCGTCCCACACCCGCGCCGTCTTGTCATCACTTGCGGTGACGATGCGCCGGCCGTCCGGGCTGAACTCCGCGTGCTGCACACCGCCCTCGTGCTTCAGGAGCGGAGTGGCGGGCAGTCCGGTGGCCGCGTCCCACACCCGCGCCGTACCGTCCCCACTGGCGGTGACGATGCGGCGGCCGTCCCGGCTGAACTCCGCGTGGTGCACACCGCCCTCGTGCTTCAGGAGTGGAGAGGCGGGCAGTCCGGTGGCCGCGTCCCACACCCGCGCCGTACCGTCCCCACTGGCGGTGACGATGCGGCGGCCGTCCGGGCTGAACTCCACGTGGAGCACATGGTCCTCGTGCTTCAGAGGAGGAGTGACTGGGAGTCCGGTGGCCGTGTCCCACACCCGCGCCGTACCATCAAAACTGGCGGTGACGATGAGCCGGCCGTCCGGGCTGAACTCCGCGTGATTCACAAAGTCCTCGTGCTTCAGGAGTGGAGAGGCGGGCAGTCCGGTGGCCGCGTCCCACACCCGCGCCGTATCGTCGTCAGAGGCGGTGACGATGCGCCGGCCGTCCGGGTTGAACTCCGCGTGGTACACTTGGTTCACGTGGTTCAGAGGTGGGGTGATGGGAGTCCGGTGGCCGCGTCCCACACCCGCGCCGTTTCGTCCCAACTGGCGGTGACGATGCGCCGGCCGTCCCGGCTGAACTTCGCGTGGTACACACTGTCCTCGTGCTTCAGAGGCGGAGTGACTGGGAGTCCGTTGGCCGCGTCCCACACCCGCGCCGTATTGTCCCCACTGGCGGTGACGATGCGCCGGCCGTCCGGGCTGAACTCCGCGTGCTGCACACCGCCCTCGTGCTTCAGAGGCGGAGTGACTGGGAGTCCGTTGGCCGCGTCCCACACCCGCGCCGTACCGTCGTCAGTGGCGGTGACGATGCGGCGGCCGTCGGGGCTGAACTCCGCGTGCTGCACACCGCCCTCGTGGAAAAAGATCTGGGCGAACTTGGGACATCGCTGCAAGGCCTCCGCCAGTCGGACTCGGTGCGGCTCATCATGCTTCGAGCCGCCCAGCATCTCTAACCTCAGTGCATCGGCAAACCAGGGAAGCGACCAAAGGGTCGTCGTGGTTGAAACGTTCAAATCCATTGGCAACATCGACGTTCTGCACCAGCCGCAGGCGCAGTGTCTCCTTGAGGTCATCGATGTCCCGGCGTGACTTGGCCTCGCGATCACGCGCGGACTCTGCCTCGCCCCTGGCTTTCTCCGCGTTCTGTCGCGCGATCTCCGTATTGTGGCGCTCGCGGTCGATGCGGAGCATCGCGGCTGTCGTCAGGACGGTGGCGGTCCCGAGCAGGAGGGCCAGTAGCAGCGAGGCAACCAGGGCAACCCGGCCCTTGTGGCGGCGTAGGGCCTTGCCCAGGAGGTAGCCGAGCGTCGGCGGCTGGGCCTGGACCGGCTCGCCCCGCTGCCAGCGCGACAGGTCGGCGGACAGCTCGGAGGCTGTAGCGTAGCGGCGAGATCGATCCTTCTCCAGGCACTTGAGCACGATCGATTCGAGATCCTCGGGGACCTGCGGGTTGAGCCGTCGCGGCGGGTCGGGATCGGTCGACTGGATCGTGAGCATCAGATCGTGCGTCGGCGTCTGGTCGGTGGCGTCGAAGAGCGGACGGAGCGTCAGCAATTCCCAGAGCGTCGCTCCCAGGCTGTAGACGTCGCTCCGCCGGTCCAGCGGCACCGATAGCACCTGCTCGGGGCTGGCGTAGCGCAGCGTGCCGACGAACTGGCGGGTGCGGGTCAGCCGGCCTGCCGACTCGTCGGCCAGTTGCGCCAGGCCCAGGTCCATGAGGACCGCCTCCGAACCGTCGGGGCCCAGCAGGATATTGTCCGGCTTGATGTCGCGGTGGATCACGCCGGCCTCGTGCAGCGCGTGCGCCGCCTCGGCCACCTGGCGGACCAGCTCGACGACGTGCCGGACGTAGTCGCGGTCACCCGCCTGGGGCGGCGCGGGCGTTGCGGGTGTCGATCGGTCGGGCCGCGGATCGGGGTCGTCGGGGTTGCTCAGGGGCCGCTCCGCCTCGCGTGCGGCCTTGCAGGCGGTGCTCAGCGACGCGTGCCAGGTCGCCAGGTTCACGTCCGAGGCGCCCGAGCCCTGGCACTTCAACTGGCCGCAGACGGCCGCCAGGGTCGCCCCCTCGACCAGCTCCATCGCGTAGAACCACTGCTCGGCCTCGGCGCCGGAGGTGAACACCTTGACCAGGTTCGGGTGCTCGACCCGGCCCAGGGCATGGATCTCGCGATTGAAGCGGGCATCGGCCTTCGGGTCGCCGGCCTTGAGCATGCATTTCAGGGCGACCTGACTGCCGAGCGACGGCTGCCAGGCGCGGTAGACGATCCCCATGCCGCCGCGACCCAGCTCACTCATGAGCTCGAATTCGCCCAGGCGACGCCGCGCCGGTTCCTCCGTGGCCGGGGACGGCAGCGTCGGCTCCTCGGCCTGCGAGCTCGCGGCCCATTGCTCGACCTGCTCGGGGACTACATCCATGCCCAGTACGCGGGCGAGCAGCGCCCGTTGCTCGTCGCCGAGGTCGGTCCGTTCGACAACTCGGCCGGGGTGATAACAGAGGTAATCCGTCCGCCGCCGGCCGCGGCGGGCGTTGAGGAAGTAGACCTCCACGGCCTCGAAGTCGGCCAGGACCAGCGGGTGTAGCGACCAGGCCGGTCCCGGCCCGGAGTCGCCTGGCTCGTCGAGGAAGAGCCTTCCCGGTCGCGGCAGCAGGGCGGCTTCGGACTCGGGACGCTCCAGCGATTCGAGCCGATGAAACGTATCGCCGCACGGCTCGTAGCGCTCGATCAGCCAATGTCCGGACGACTGCCGGCGGACGTCGGCGACGTAAACCAGGCGGCGACCGGCCAGGACGTCGAGTCGGGAGAGGATCTCGCCCACCCCGAGCAGGATCGACCCGGCCCATGCGGTCGTAGAAGTCGGAGTCGCGCTGGCCCGGGGCTCCGTGCCCCATCTCCTGGTTGCGGTATCGCACCATCCGCTCGAACAGCTCGCTGAGGCGGACCGTGACCCGGACTCCGCTGGCGCCGTCCAGGACATCGCGGAGGGCCGCGTCGAGACCGGCGGCGCGGGGCAGGTCGTCTCGCTGGCGGCCGAGGACCAGTTCGCGCGCCTGCCGGAAGCCCTCGTCTCCGGCGTCGGCCAGCACCGGCACGAGCAGCCGCACGAACTCCCACCAGTGGCCCAGGGCCGGCCGCGCCAGGTTCTGCAGCCGCTCCGCGAGCTCCGGCTCGGTCGTCCCGCGCTCGGCATAGGCCACGACCGCCACCGACCCGAGTAGCTTCAGCGACGCTTCCCAGAGGCAGTAGGCCGCATTATGCCGGTCGATCGGCGTTTTGGCGTTGTGCGCCCGGCGGTAGAGCTGCGCCAGCGGTAAGGGCAGTTGACGGACCAGGGTCTCGTCCGGGGAAAGTCCGCCTGTCATGGCTTCACCGTCGAAGGCCGTCGCCCGTAAGAACATTGCTGCTATGCAGAACGATGCGATTTCAGTGTATATGGGCTGCCGGCCGCGAGTCTACAAGCCGGCTCGCGGGCCTGGACTCAAAGGGCGTACAAGAAGTCGAGTAGGGTGGTGTCGAACGCCGCGAAGCGGCGTGAGGCCCACCGAGAACCTCGGCAGTCACGGTGGGCCTCGCCTCGATGAATCGAGGCTCGACCCACCCTACAACAGCGACGACCTTCTCGTACACGCTCTCAGAATGTGAACACCGCGTTGAGGAACCCGGCGGTCAGGGTGCCGATCCGGCTGCTGAAATTGTCGTAGAGCTCCCGGAATCCCTCGCCCGGGATGAGCAACTGCACGCCGCCGATGAACAGTACGTTCTCGCTCAGGAGCGGCCGATACTCGAATCCGTAGCCGATGTCGAACCCGACGAACCGCTGGATGTTCCCCTGGAACAAGAACTGCTCGAGCGGGGCGGTCTTGTCGAACCAGACCAGGTTGTAGTTGGTGATGATCTTGAGCTTGGGGGTCACGTCGAAGTCCATGCCGAATGTGGGCAAGATCAGGCCGGGGTTGACGAAGTTCGCCTGCCCCTGGATCTTGCTGGAGCGCAGGTCGGGCACCAGGCTGAGCCGCTGCACCAGGTTGACGCCCTGGAGGGCGATCTGTTGCCGGTTCCAGAAGCTGAACCCGCCGCCGGCGAAGACGGGTGCGTCGAGGATCGTATCGAACCCGGTCGCGTGCGAATTGTTGACATTCCCGTCGCCCGAGGCATAGAAGAACGAGAGGCGATACCGCACCCAGTCGCGGTCGTAGGAGCCCTCGATCGCGGCCATCTGGGCGTTGATCGTCTGCGGCCGGTTGGCCAGCGGATTCATGCTGTCGTAGCCGAACGCCCAGTAGAACTGGTTCGTCAGGTTGTACCGTCCCCAGTGTCCGTCACCCGCCAGTCCGAAGTAGCCCACATTCACCGAGTGCGGCTGGAAATTGCCGACGGGGTCCGGCCGCACCAGGAACCGGTTCTTGTCAAACTTGACCGAGGCCGGGTCGTTGTCGTAGTTCAGGCTCACTTGCGCCGTGTAGCCCGGGAAGATGAAGTCCTGTCGGTAGTAATTGAGGAAGACCAGGTTCTGGCCTCGATCGTTGAACGTGTTCAGACCCGTGTTCGTATCCTTCTCCCACTGGCGGAAATACACCACGTTGAACTGATCGCGATTCGAATTCCTCGTGCCGAAGAGCCGGACGCCCCTGTTGATGTCGGTGAACAAGAAGCCCCGGAAATCCGCGTTGAACGGCTGATTACCGGCGCGGACCGAGACGAAGTCGTAATCGGGCCCCAGGTCGGCGAGCTTGTACTCCGCGAACGCTTCCTGAAGCGCCCAGACGTTCCGGGTCCGGGTCGTCCCTTGCAGGACATTCGGGCTGGTCTGGGCCAACTCGCTGAACGAGAAGTTGCTCACCCCCAGAGTCGGCACGATCTTGATCCGCCAGTCGACCGGCTTGAACGCGGCGTCGCCGTGGAAAAGGTCGAAGGATATCGAGAAGAAGTTGAGAGTGAAGAAGCTGTTGGGCCGCCCGAAGAAGTTCCCCGAGAACGGGCGCTCGGTGCTCTCGAACGGGGTCGTCTGCGTGGGAAGCTGCCGCGCCTCGAAATCGAGGTTGGCCACCTGCGTGATTTCCAGGAACGTGTGCTGGCCGAGGAACGGGTAATCTCCCTTCAGCACGTTCAGGTTGAACGGGTCCAGGAATCGGCCGGGCATATAGGGATAATCATCGGTGACGGGATGGCCCTTATCGTATCGATCCCAGGATGGGTAGCCTATCCGCCAACGATCCTCGACCGGGACGAAATGGCTGGATTCCTGGGACTCCATCGGCATCACGCCGGACGGGCCGGTGAATCCCATCGGTGGGTCCATCGGCAGTCGGAGCAGCATCCCGGGCGTGTATGGCGACCCGGTCAGGACGGCCCTCGTGCTGGCATCGATCGGCCGGCGCAGCACGCCGGGCCGCGGTTGCGTCTCGGGAATCGTATCGGACCTCGATCCGCCCGGCGCGTATCGAGTGAAGGGCTCCGGCACGGGGAACACCTCCGGCACATCGCTCGGATTCGCCTCGGCGCCCGTACCGGTCGATGGCGCAGACGGACCGGGGACCTGTGCCGCCCTGGCTCCAGGCAAGTCCTCCTGGGCACGAGCCGTGCCGGCGGTCGCGCAGCACAGCCCGATCGCGACCGAGAAGATCCTGGCTCGAACTCGATTTGCCCCTGACTGACACATCCGGAGGGACCCTCGGCGTTTTCCCCGGTATTCGGATTCTTCTCGATATCAGGAACGACGCCCACGCGAGAGGTGGCTCGGGCCTGCAATCAGCCCGAGTCAGGGAACCCGACGTGTCCTCCCTCAACTGGGAAGTGTCGTCTTAAAGGCAATCATTGCACTGGACTTGAGCTTCGGCGGATTCTCAACGTCGCTCAACTCGGCGACGCAGCCGCGAGAGGACTTCGATGGAGGCAGAACGCTACTCCTCCATGGTGCGGAGAATTGAACAGCAGAGACATGATTCCGTCTGGCTCACCTCATTTCGGCTGTCAACGATGCCGGCCTTGAGGTTTTCGTCGAATACGCTGAAAAGGGCGATAATCCCGATTGCGGGGCCTTTTCCGGAAAACATCGGATTGTGGGCGCAATCTTGCCGATAATCATCGACGACACTGCCTAAAGAACGTCCCCGCAAACCGTCGGCATCGAGGCCGGGGACGGCGGGATATCGCGATGGGGGCACTCGGCGACTCGCCCTGTGCCGGGCAGACAAAGACCAGCGGGGTGAGGTGGCGCGATGGGATGGTCGAGCTTCCGGATTACCGACCCGCGACGCAGGCGGGATCGCGCCGTCGTCCCGGCCTTCTCTTGCCTCGAGGGGCGGGTGCTCTTGAGCGCGACCGGCGGCCACATCACCGCCGCACAACGCAAGGCGGATTCATTGCAGCGAGCGGAAGCCGCCGTCTCTCAGGCGGTCACCAGCGGCGCCGATATCGCCCCCGGAGTGCACGGCTACAATCCCACCAATCCCACCGATCCCTCGGCGCCGCCGGAACCCGGCCAGGTGTTGACAACTAGCGACGTCCAGGCGCTCCTCGAGCGCACGGCGGCATCCGCCGACGTGAACAACGCGATCATCGCCGTCGTCAACCGCAACGGGACCATCCTCGGAGTGCG
This sequence comes from uncultured Planctomycetota bacterium, assembly GCA_963743925.1. Lineage (GTDB taxonomy): Bacteria > Planctomycetota > Planctomycetia > Isosphaerales > Isosphaeraceae > CAVZRC01. The sequence continues at coordinate 166,675 of CAVURY010000004.1, forward strand.
GGTCGAGGGCGGTGTATCGCCGCTGATCACCCAGAACAAGACCAACCTGGTCTTCGCCATCGACGGCGCCGTCTCGCTGGCGCGCACGGGGGCCTACTTCTCCAACGACGCGGCGCCGCTCACTTCACGCACGGTACAGCAGATCAGCCAGACGACGATCACCCAACGCGAGGTCAACTCCAACCCCGACGTCCCCGATCCCAACGGAGACTCGACGCTTTACGGCCCGGGGTTTGTCGCACCGGTCGGGATCAAGGGACACTTCCCGCCGGGCATCATGTACACGCCGCAGGTCAACCTGTACGACATCGAGGGGACCAACCGGGACGTCCTCAGCGCGGCCACCGGTACGCGGTTCAACGTGCCGAGTCAGTACATCCCGGCGGGCGGGAACCTGGTGGCCCCGGAGTCGTACGGGGTAGTCACGGGGATGCTGCCCACGGCACAGTCGCGGGGGATCGCGACCCTGCCCGGCGGTGTGCCCCTCTACAAGAAGCTGCCGGGCGGACAGCCAGCGCTGGTCGGCGGCATCGGGATCTTCTTCCCCGGCACGACGGGCTATGCGACCGCGGAGAATTCGACGCTCAACACCCCCCTGCTCCGCAACAAGCATCAAGTCGATCTCACGCAAGTCGCCGAGTATATGGCTCTGGTCGCGGCCGGCGGGAGTAAAGATGCCGGGGTCCCGCTGAGCGGCCCGGTCAACGGAGCACCGGCGTTACCGGACTTCACAGAACCCTTCGGCCGGATCGATCTGGCTGGCATCACGCTCAACGCCTTCGGCAATGGCGGCCTCGAGGGCCTGGATCACGTCCTGAGCCTGGGCCAGACTCTGGGCAAGGGCAATCCCAACGACGGCACCGACATGCCGGTCAACCCGCAGGGAGATACTCTCCTGGCCGGCCAGGGCGTCCCCTATGGTTGGCTGGTCACGCCTCACGCCGGGGGCAACCTGACCGCCGCGGACGTCCAGGCGATCGTGGCCAAGGGGATCGCCGAGGCGGACCAGGTGCGTGCACAGATCCGGCTGCCGTTCAACAGCACGACCCGGATGGTCTTCGCCGTCAGCGATGGGAGTGGCAATATCCTCGGACTCTACCGGATGCCCGACGCCACCTACTTCTCGATCCAGGTGGCGGTGGCCAAGGCCCGCAACGTGGCCTATTACGACAACGCCAGCCTGCTCCAGCCGGCCGACAAGATCAAAGGGATACCGGCCGGCACGGCGTTGACCGCCCGGACCTTCCGCTACCTGACCCTCCCGCACTTCCCCGAGGGCATCGACATCAACCCCCCCGGCCCGGGATCGATCCTCAATGACGGCGGCGTGACCAAGTACGCTACAAATCAAGGTGCGCCCTTGCCGGCCAAGAATTACGTGAGCTTGCAGGGTTTCGCCGATTTCAACCCCAACAGGAACTTCCAGGACCCGAACAATCTGGATAACCAGAGCGGTGTCGTGTTCTTCCCCGGCAGTGCCCCGCTCTACAAGGACACCAACGGCAACGGCCTGCGGAACCAGCTCGTCGGCGGGCTGGGAGTCAGCGGCGACGGCGTGCTCCAGGACGACGATGTCACGTCGGTGGCTTCGATCGCCTATGCTCCGCCGCGGACGGTCAAGCGCGCCGACCAGATCAAGGTTCGAGGAGTCCGGCTACCCTACTACAAGTACAACCGCAACCCGCACATTCCGCTCAACGGACCGAAACTGCCGTTTCAGTCGTTCCCGCATCTCCCCTTCCCGGCCCCGAAAAAGAAGTAATCCCGCAAGAAAGCCGAAGATAGGGGGGATTGGATTCGGTCGGGCGAGGCTCCATCCGACGACTCTGACGGTCGGCGATCAGGCCGTGCGTTTCGTGCCCCAGGCCGATTTCCGCACCCTCACATAGTGGCTCTTGTCGAGAATCGGAGCGTGCCGATGCGACCCTGCTTGTTGCAAGTCCCCCTCGCGGTCGCGATCCTGGCGTCCGGCTGGAACGCCCGCGCGGAAGACGAACCGCCGAAGCATCACGTCTTCTTCAACCATCACCGGAAGAAGGAAGGGACACCGCCTCCCGGCAAGGCGCGATGCATCCCGCACACCGACGAGAGCACGGGCTACCCTCGCTCCCTGTACGGACACCTCGAACCGAGCGCTACGCCGGGCGGCATCGGTTACTACGTCGGCGGCGGGGTTCCCCTGGGCCGCGGCCAGGGCCGCCAGCGTATTGACGGGACATGGGGCTGGGACGAGACCGGCGGCCAGCACCACCGCCATCGCGTCATCCTGGGCTGGTCCGGGGGGCGCAAGTACCAGGGCGGCACGGGTGCCTACCGGACCGATGGACCCGTCGTCCCCGACATCATCTACGCCACCACCAGCACGCTCAACAGCCTGGGACGTCGCGGGGAGGGCGAGGATCACGATTAGCACCGCCCTGGGTCCGTCGCGATGCCTGACTCGATCTCGGCGCGAACAGTTCGGCGAAGGGCCGAAGGAATACGCCCTGCGGCCGACCGAGCGAAGTGGAGAAAGAAGCGGCGGCCCTCCACGCCTGTCCGGCGCGAGCTACTGTCATTCATCATGCCGATGGCGTATCGTCAAGGATCGACACTCGTGGCCGCCCACAGTCGCGGAATCGTTCGGATCGCACCATGCTGACGATCGTCTTCACCGACCTGGTCCACTCCGCGCTCATCACGTCATTGGTGCCCGGCGACGACAGGGCTGCGCGGGATCGATGCTACGTCCAGACGATCAAGGCGCCGCACTGCCACCGATTGACGGCCGGGCTGGAGGAGGCCGGCGGCCGGCAGGTCAAGGATACCGGCGACGGCTTCCTGCTCGTCTTCGACGATCCGGTGAAGGCCGCGCAGTGGGCCATGGGCGTGCAGCAGAGCCATCAGGATGACCCGATCCGCACGCCGCGAGGGCCGCTCGAGGTCAAGATCGCCCTGCATATCGGGGACCCGCAGCCCAATCCCATCGATCCGCGCGATTACGTCGGCCAGGACGTCAATTTCGCGGCACGGCTGTGCGACTTGCCGGCGGGCGGCCTGATCATCGTTTCGGAGCTGATGGCGGCCTACGTCCGCAACGCGCAGCTCACCGGGGGCGACATCTACCCGCATGGGCTGCGCGACCTCAAGGGGATCGGCCGCGTGCCGGTTTTCGAGTTGCTCCGCGCCGGTCGGGGCCCGGGATCGCTGAAGCAAGCCGCCGCATCGCCGACCAACCTGCCGCCGCCGCCGGCAACCTTCGTCGGACGGCGCGAGCTACTGGAGCAGGTCCGCGCAGCTCCGCGTAGGGGGTGTGACCGTCCTCAAGGGCGAAGGGGGCATGGGCAAGACCATCCTGGCGCTCAAGGCCGCCCACGACGCCCGCGTCGCCGACGAATTCAACGGCGGCGTCGCCTGGATCAACTGCGAGCTCGCACCCGGCCGCGAGGATTGTCTCCGCCAGATGGCCCGCGTCTTCTTCGGCGATCGGATGGAACAGGAATCGATCCACGATTGCGAGCGCCGCGTCGCGGAGCACCTCGATCACGGCGCCGCCTTGGTGGTGTTCGACAACTTCGAGACGGTCTCCAAGGACGCCCGGATCGTCCAGTGGCTGGCGGGCCTGCGCCCGCCTGCGCGGGCACTGATCACGACCCGGAACTCGCCGGCGGGCGTCAACGGCCGCGTGATCCGGATCGACGAGTTGCAAGCCGCGGAGGCGCGTGAGCTGTTCCTGGGGCGTGCGACCCGCGACGGTGCCGACCTCTCGGGCCAGGAGGCGGCGGCCGACGCGATCTGCGCCGCGGTGGGCCGCCAGCCGCTGGCGATCGAGCTGCTCGCCGCCCGCGCCGCGACGGCGCCGCTCCATCGCCTGCTCGAACGGGTCAAGAAGAGCGCGGACGTCATCGCCAACACGAGCGACTCGGCCGACACCGACCGGCACCGCACGGCGAAGCTCTGCATCGAATGGTCGTTCAAGGAGCTCAGCTCGCCCGCCAGGGAACTCCTCCGGCGGTTATGCGTGCTCCCGAACGGCGCCAGCATCGGCGCCATCAAGGCTGTCCTGGGGACCGACGACTGGGACGAGGCCGCCGACGAGCTGGTCGCCGTCTCCGTCTGGCGGCTCTCGGGCCGGCGGTGGACGATCCACCCGCTGGTCCGCGATATCGCGCTGGAGCAACTGGGCGAAGACCGCGCCGTCCTCGAGCGGCTGGCCGCCCGAGCGCTGGCGCGATTCATCGGCGCGGGTGCCGAGGCCACACGCCGACTCGCGGCCGAACCGGCCGCGATCAAGGGAGCCCTGGACTGGTGCGTGGCCGAGCTTCCCAACGTGGTCGCCGCCGCCGAGTTCGCCTTCGCCGCCGAGGACTGGGCCTCCGTCTCCCAGATCGCATCGTCCCTGTTCCACCTCTTCCAGATTCGCGGCCACTGGTCCGACGCCGAGCGCCTCTACACGCTGGCACTCGAGGCCGCGCGCCGCTCGGGCGATCGCGCCGGGCAGGCCGCCGCGCTCAACCATCTGGGCTGGGTAGACCGTCAGCAGGGGCGATGGTCCGAGGCCGAGGCGGCGCACCATGAGGGCCTGGCCCTCTGGCGGGCACTCGGCGACCCTCGAGGCGAGGGCAACACGCTGAAGCACCTCGGGCGGATGCTCCAGCTCCGCGGGCGCCTCGACGAGTCGGCGGCCGTGTGCCGGCAGGCCCTGGATTTGCTCCAGGCCGCCGGCGATCCGATCGGTGAGGCCAAGACCCTGGCCTACCTCGGGAACATCCACCGGTTCCAGGAGCATTGGGACCAGGCCGTGCAGGTTTACGAGCAGGCGCTCGCGATCAGCCGGCGGATCGGCGACCTCTACGATGAGGGCGAGATCCTTCGCCACCTGGCGCAGATCCATCACCGGCAGGGCCGACCGGACCTGGCCAAGCAGGCACTCCAGCGTAGCCTGACCATCTGGCGTGCCTTCGACGACCGATACAGCGAGGCCGTCATCCTCGATGTCCTCGGCGCCGTCTTGCGCGACGAGGGGCGTTGGTCCGAGTCGGAGGCCATGCTCCTTCAAGGGCTCTCCGTCTTTCGTGAGTTCCGCGATCGCCGCAAGGAGGGCGGTGCCCTCTTGAACCTCGCGCAGCTCGATGCCGTGCGCGGGGCCATGGCGTCGGCCCTCGACCTGGGACTTCGGTCGGTCGCGGTCCTGGAGCAAACGCAAGACCAGTGGTTACTCGATCGGTCCCGCCAGTTCATCGCGACGCTGACGCCGCCGCCCGGTGGACCTTGATCGACAATTTCTTGAGATCGGGTCATCTGGCGATCCGCTCTCAGTCGCTCGGCGATCTTGCGCCAAGGCCGAGCTCGGCGAGATGGCTCTCTAGCGCGGAGAGATCCCAGACGCGGACGGCCATCTCGTTCCGCACCAGGACGGCGAGCCGTCGGCCATCCGGGCTGAAGCGAAGCCGCTGGACCGGCCCGAGCGTCGTGGCCAGGGTCATCGAGGCGAGCCATCGCCCATCCCGATCCCGCCCCCAGAGGCGGACCTTGCCATCGACCGATCCGGAAGCGAGGGTTCGGCCGTCGGGTGCCACGTCCAGGGCCTCGACCGCGCGTCGATGGGCGTCCGGAAACGACGCGACCTCGACACCATCAGGGATGGCCTGAAGATGCAATGCGCCCGAGGGCAGCCCCGAGACGACCACGGTCTCGTCGCGGTCGAGCGCGACGGCCCCGACGGCGACGGATGGCTGACGCCACATCGCGGCCTTCTGGTTTGAGCCGATGCGGGTATCCACGACCTTGGTGAATCCGTCCTGACCGGCGGCGACCACCCAGCGGGCGCCGACGGCCAGTCCGTTCATGCCGGGCCGACCCGACACCAGGTTCGCCTCGTCCTTCCAGAACCGGAAGCCCTTGTGATCGGCGAGCGACCAGCCGGCAATCCACTCGAGATTCGATACACCCCACAGTCTTGCGCCGTCGGGAGTAAAGCCGAGGCCGCCGACGAAGTCGACGGGGATTCGCTCTTCCTTGGCGGATAGCCCACGAGCCCAGAGGTAGGTCTCGCCGCCTGTCTGTACGGCGATCGCACCGCCGGGATGGATCGCCAGCCGTGCCGGCTGCGCCGACCGGTTTCCCCGAGCGACCTCCGCCGCGGCGGTGCGCGACCCGCTGGCCAGGTCCCAGAGGCTGACCTCGCACCGAGGGCCGCGCTGGGTCGCACAAGCCAGGATGTGATCCGAGGCCCAATCCACGTCGCGAACCTGGCCCGGGGCGTGAGCCAATGTTCGGGTCACATCAGACCCGCGCAGCTCGTAGAGGATTGTCTTCCCTTCGCCGGTCACGGCGAGCCGCCGACCGTCGGGGCTGAAGGCGCACGAGCCGTGGCCCTTGCTGGACCAGGGGATCGTCAATGCCAGGCGGCTCGCGGCGACATCCCAGATGCTGATATGCGGCGAGTCATTTTCGACGCAGGCCGCCAGCCAGCCGCCGTCGGGGCTGAACTCCAGGTCACTGTAGCTCGGGATCTTCTCCTGGATCATGGAGACGTCGGTCAGCGCGGCAACGACCTCGCGGCGTTCCGCGTCCGCAAGTCGGACCGTGTTGCCGCCCACGCCGGCCAGCAGCCGTCCGCCAGGGGCCAGGGCGATCCGGGAGCCTGGCCCGACGATCTCTCCGCGCGGCTTCAAGCTCAAGGAATCAAACTCGACGACCTTGCCGGTCGAACGGTCCGATAACCAGATTACGCCCGGGCCGATGGCCAGGTCGGCGACATCTCCCGCGGGAATCGACGCCTCGGCCCTGTGATCGGGAGTCCACGAGTCGTCGTCGCTCTGCCAACGCTTGACCGACCGATCACCGCTCGAGGCGGTCCAGAGCGTCTTCCCATCGGGTCCGAACACCACGCGCGTCAGGGTTGACGCGTGCGCGGCCCAGATCATGGGCTCCCGGTCTGGCGCGCCAACATTCCAGAGGTAGACTCGACCGCTACGCAAGCCCATCGCAAGACGCCGGCCGTCCGGGCTGAAGGCCAGATCGGGAAATCCCTCCTGGCTCCGGTGCTGAAAGAGTCGGTTCAAGACGTCGCCGCCAGAATAGGTCCATTCCTGCCGTACGTCACCGGTCGCGGCATCGATCAAGAGGACCCGGCCGACCACCCAGGCCTGGGCCTTGAACTCGGCGACGGCGAGGAAGCGGCCGTCGGGGCTGAAGGCGAGACTCCCGCTGTTGATCCCGTGTTTCAGTTCCATGCTCGGGCGGACGTCGAAGGTGGCCAGGCACTGCGCGACCTCGTCTCGGAGTTCGGGTACGTCGCGCACGCCGACATCGCGAGCCGCAACCGCGAGGGCGTCGAGTCCCTGCCAGGTCGTGCCGAGGGCAGGATCGGACCGATCCGCACGCACTCGATCGACGATCGCATGGTACTTCTCGACCTTCGCCCTGAACTCCGCCCTCTCGCGCAGCGATTGCTCCCGCAGTCTCTCCCTGTATAAGGCCGTCTCGCGTTCCTTGATCCAGAAGACGCCCACCGCCAGGGCCAGGGCGAGCGCGGCCGCGCCGATGACCCAGCGCCTGTGCCGGCGCGCCCATCGACCGAGTCGCACGATCACCGGTTCGCGCCAGGCGCCGACCGGCTTATCGGCCAGCCACCGTTCGATCTCCGTGGCCAGCTCCCCAGCCGAGGTGTAGCGGTCGGCCGGTTTGCTCGCCATCGCCTTCCGGCAGATGGCTTCCAGGGGCTTCGAAATACTCGGGTCGATCGACCGCGGTGGCGGGACCTCGCCGGATTGAACGCGGCGCATCACTTCGACCAGGATCAGTCGATCGTCAACGCACGCTACGCCATCCTGGACGACGTCCTTCTTTGCTTCGTCTTCCAGGTACGCTCGAACTTCCTCGACCTCGACGGGCGCCCGACCGGTGAGCAGGGAATAGAGTGTCGCGCCCAGGCCATAGATGTCGCTGGCCGGCCCGAGCAGATCAAGCCGGCCGGAAACCTGCTCGGGGCTGGCGTAGGCCGGGGTCCCGATCGCCGCGCCGGCGATCGTCTCGCGCGCGAGCCGCTCTGTCCCGACAGCCGGATCGGTCCCTCGGTCACAGACGGGCCGAGGACGGGGATGTCCGCCGCCGGATTCTCCGACCGCTCCGATCCGACGGTCTTGGCCAGCCCCCAATCGACGACCAGGGTTTCGCCATACGGGCCGAGCATGATGTTACCCGGCTTCAGGTCGCGATGCAGGACGCCGCGACTGTGCGCGTAGGCGATCGCGTTGCACACGTCGGTGAACCGCCGCAGCAACTCTCGCAGACGCAACTGTCGAGCGTCCCCGTCTCGCTTCAGTCCCTCGTCGCCGTGGAACGAGGTGATCGCTTCCTTGAGACTGTCTCCCGCGATGAACCGCATGGCGTAGAAGGGCCGGCCGGTGGCGTCGTGCCCCAGGCCATAGACCGGGATGATGCCCGGGTGCTCGAGCTTGCCGGTGATCTCCGCCTCCTCGACGAAGCGGGCGCGGCTCTGGAGATCATCGGCGTGCCGGTCCTGAATCTCCTTGAGCGCCACGGGGCGATGGAGCTCACGGTCCAGCGCGATGGAGATCTGTCCCAGGCCGCCCCTGGCATGCGGCCGAAGGATGCGGAACCGGCTGATCGGCGATGATGTCGATTCGCCGACACTGGCAGGTGCGACCGTGTCGAAGCGATCGGTCTGGTCCCTGATCGCGGCCGAGACGTGGGAGAGGCAAGTGCGAAGCTCGGCGTCGTCGATCCGCGACAGGTCCTCGCGCACAGAGCCGATCGAGCTGAGCGCCGCCAGGCTCCTCTCGATGTCGTGGCCGTGGAGCTTGATGTGCTCGTCGACCAGGCCGGTGAGGAGTACATGCCGGCTCGGCGACAGGGCGCCGCGATCGAGTAGGATCCGGTCCAGGGGCGTCGAGCGATCGCCGACCCATCGATGGAAGGCGTCGATCAGGGCGTCACGGTCGATGAAGTTGTTCAGGAGTGCCAGCAGGCCGAACAAGAGGTTGCGATCGGCGGAGGGATGTGCCATGGCAATCCTTTACATCCTGGTGGCGAGCCCGGTCTTCCGGATCGTTGCTCAAGTCGGTCATGGACTGGGGACCCGTCTGCGGGTCCGGGGGATCGGCTTCGCGGCGTCCGTCCGGACGAAGCCGTGCCGGGTCGATCGGGCATGGTCGTCCGTCCCCGTCGATAGACTATTATCGGATCAAAGATCTCTGTCAATCGGGGAGGTCATGATCGGCCGATGGAGGATCATGGAAACTGGATCTTCGCCAGCTTGAAGGACGGGTCATGGTCCGGGAGGAAGGCCAGCTCGACGGCGGCGATGTTGCTGACGCGAGCGCGGAGGGCCTGGACGTGGCCCTGGGGGACGCCATCGATGAATGCCTGGAGCGGCCGCTTCTCCGGGTCGAGGGTTCTGACCTCGATCCGCGTGTCGAACGGCAGTACGGCGGGCCTCCAGTGCAGCGGATGCAGCACGTTCGAGCCGACCAGGAGCAGCGCCGCAGTGTTGAGCGGCAACGGGGTGGCGCCCATCGCGTGGGCGTAGGACGTCGAGCCCGAGGCCGTCGCGACCAGGAGCCCGTCGCCGACCAGTTTCCCGATCCGCTCCTGATCATTGATCATCAACTGGAGCCAGGCGGTCTGGCCGGTCGCCCGCTCGACCCAGGCGTCGTTGAACGCCAGCGCGGAAGTCTGCCGCCCGTCCAGCGACTCGACCTCGACCCACAAGAGCGGCATGTGATAGAGCACCAGCTCCTGCCCGATCGCATCGAGTTGCCGCGAGTCGTTGAGCAAGAATCCGAGGTGGCCGGTGTTGATGCCGAAGAACGGGATTCGCCTGCGCCAGTGCTCGCGGATCGCCCGCAGCATGGTGCCGTCGCCGCCGGCCACCACGATCAGCTCGGGATCGTCATGCGCGTGGGCCGCCAGGCCCTGGGCCACCGATCGGGAGCCGGGGTTGCGCTCGTCGGCGATCATCAGGCATCGCAGCCGATCGAGCCGGAACCGCGTCTGACGGGGCGCGGCCGTCCCCCGGTAGAGCCGGTGCCGCTGGATGTAGGCGCCGACCTCGGGGACCACCAGGTCGTCGAACGGCCGGTGATGGAAGACCCGCTCCCGGATGCCCAGGCTCGATCCGTCGCGTCCGACATCGAAGTGGCGATGGCAGGGCGGGAGGTCCGCCGGATCGAGCGGTTGTCCCGTGCGATTCAGGATCGCGAACCGCGCCTCCGCCCAGAGCTCGCCGCCCCTCGACCAGGAGCGCTGGATCTCCGAGGCCCCGGCGCCTCCACCGCGGACGAACTCATCCGAGACGACGTGCCAGACTTCCCCCTCGGATCGGAACCGCCGGTCCAGTTCGTAGGTCCGCGTGAACGTGCTGGCCTCCAGGTCGAAGAGTTCCACGCGCGCCTTGGTCAGCCCGTGAAAGGTCCGGTCAACCATGGCCGCCCGGTGGATCGGCTCGACATCGTTGGTGACCTCCTTGTCCGGCCGCGGGCCGCACGGGACGACCACGACCTCGTCGAAGTGCCGGCACAGTTGCTCGACGGTGGTCCGGTGATGCCGGCCCGGCGGGTTGAAACTTCCCCCGTAGATGGCGAGCGTTCGATTCACGGCGATTCCTCGGGCTGGAAACCGGGATTGAGCGGCAGACTCAGGGCGCGAACGGATCGGCCGGGAACCCGCGGTCGAACAGTCCGGAGATGAGGCGGCGGACGTCGTATCGCCTCCCTGAGGCTGTCCCCCCGGATGAACCGCATCGCGTAGAAGGGCCGGCCGGTGGCGTCTTCAGGCCCGGGTGACATTAGACTATCTGGGAGGGAACGTCTGCAAGATTGAGAGGATCTTCGGTTGGTCTGACTCCGCCGTGACGCTCGGGTTGAATGAACTGCGAACCGGGATCATTTGCCCGGGGGGGATACCGCTCGGGGTAATCGCAAGACCGAAGCGAAGTCTCCCCGGTCGGAGGCCGACATCCGCATGCCAACCGGCACCGCGCCCGGGTATGGTGTTCATGCCCTCTTGGTTTGAGCGATTCTCCTCAGGATCGCCCACCAATCCCGGGCCATCTCGGAGAGGTCCCATTGGTCGCCCGACCCTCCCAGGCGGCGGCCGATCAGCTTGGCCTCGATCGAGGGAAAAGCCCTCGGGTCGAGGGGACGGATGGTCAAGCCTTTCCTCTCAAGGATCGTCACCTCGCTGACGATCGCCACGCCGAAGCCGTCGCGGACATAAGCCAGGATCGTCCCCCAGCCGCCGATTTCCAGCGCGACCTGGAGGCGGCCCAGCACCCCCTGCCGGTGTAAGACCGCGTCGATCCCCTTGCGAATTCCCGCACCAGGCTCGGGCAGGATCAACGGGAAGCTCGCCAGTGCCTCGACGGAGACACCCTCCTTCGGCAAGCCCCGTACGGCCTGGTTCCAGGTCGAATCGGTCGCGCAAACCAGGACCAGCCGGTGAGAGACCAAGGGCTCGATTTGCAGTGGTCGGCGGGCGATCTCCTGGATCGATGGCTCGTCGTGGGTCACGATGGCCAGGTCGAGCGAACCGTTGGAGACCCCCTCGATCCGGGCCCGTCCGCGCAGGGTGGAAATCCGGATCGCCGCCCGGGGATACGTCTCGCGAAACGTCCTCAGGGCGTCTCGCACCAGGCCCAACGCCATCGTCTGGCCGCAGGCGAACCGGACCGCGGCCGAATCGGACCCATCCCCCTCGATGAACGCCCCCAGGTTCTCGTATCGGTCGATGATCTCGACGACCGCCGGCCAGATCCGCTGGCCTTCCTCGGTCAGCTCCCAGCGTCTCCCCTTCCGCACCAGCCAGGGCCGGTCGAGCAGCGGACCGGCGTGCTGGAGGTATTTCAGCCGCTTGGAGAGTGAAGGCTGGTTCAAGTTGAGCCGCTCCATCGCGACCAACGCCTCGCCACCTCCGCGGATCAGCGCCACGAACGTCTCGAGCAGCTCGAACGACAGGTTTACCGAACGCGGCATTTCACCTCCCTCGATCTTCGAGATCGGAGTGCCCCTCGCAGAAATTCCAAAAGGGAATGGCGAACAAAAACCATTCTACCATAGAATACTAAGTAGAGAGCGATCTTCAAGCTCTTGAAGATCAATCGCGTCAGCATCGAAGGAGTGAGAACTCTCCCGATGGAAGTCCGCATCGAATCCAATATGCCTCAGTGCCCTGGCGCTTCCGCGTCATGCGATCAAAGGTCTTCGCTCCTCGCGGCCGTCTTCTTCAGCGGCAGTGACGTGCCTGGCATGAATCCTTGCTTGCGAGCGATCGTGAGACTGGGCCTCAACCGATACAAGGCGGATGTGCTCGGGGTGAAGGACGGGTTTGCCGGACTGGTACGATCGGTCCGAAGACTCGAAGCCGGCCGGGCGACTCTTGCAAGTCTCATCGAAGAGATCGATACTCATGAAGGCTTGCTGGGCGTGGGGCGTGGCTCTCAAGATCTGGTCCGCCTGGACCATGCGTCGGTCAGCGGTCTTCTGGGCAAAGGTGGCATCATGCTCGGGTCATCGCGGTGTCCTGAGTTCCATGCACCGGAGGTCCGTCGGCGGGCGATCGATCTGCTGGTCGCCATGGGCGTTCGGGGTGTGATGGTCTGCGGGGGAGAGGGCTCGATGGCGGTCGCGGCCCGGTTGGCCGAGGAGAGCGACCTTCGGGTCATCGGAATCCCGGCGACGATCGACAACAACCTGGCCGCGACGGAACACGCACTGGGCTTCGACACCGCGGTGAACGCGCTGGTCTGGGCGGTCGGCCGATTTGCCGACACGAAGGCCCGTCACCGCCGGATCCTGGTGCTCGAGGTCATGGGCCGGAACGAAGGCGAGCTGGCGCGGCTGGTGGCCCTGGCCTCGGGAGCCGAGGTCGTGGTCACTCCGGAGGGAGGCCCGCTCGGCGAGTCGGAGATGCGGGGGATCGCCATGCGGCTCGACCGGGCGATGCACCGGGGCCGTCGCCAGGCGATCGTGCTGGTGGCCGAGGGGGTCGTCCTCGATCCGACGCTCGCCGGCCGCGACGACACCACGCCGACCGTCTGGCTCGCCCATCAGCTCCAGGCGTTCTTCCGGAGGGAGGGGGGGGCATTCCCGGACCTGGAGGTCCGCCCCTGCATGCTGGGCCATCTCCAGCGCGGAGGGTCGCCGTCGGTCGCCGACCGGGTCCTGGCCGCCCGGTTTGCCGGCGCGGCCTGGAAAGCGATCGCCAGTCCTCGCGAACGGAGCGGCATCCTGGGCGTGCGCGGCGGCGAGCTCCTGCTCCAGGACTTCCACGTCGAGCCCGACCCCGAGCGCACCGAGGCGGCCGAGCACCTCGACCAGCTCCAGAAAGACGTCAGCCGTTTGTGACGGCGTTTGTGAGCGATCATCGCGACGCCTCGTCGGCGATCCGTGAGCGCCGGACCCTGGTGCCCAGAACGATCGGTGCTCGAGGAGCACCCTGAAGCGGGAGATTGAATGATGCCCGACAGCGAACGAATCCATAGCGAACGAATCCATATTGACGTCGCGGTCGCCCTGGTGACCGATCCGAACCGGCGCGTGCTCCTGACCTGGAATGAGAACTGGGGCAGCTTCACGCTTCCCATGACCCGACGGCGGGGCCGTCAGCGGAAGGAGTCGCCGACGCGTTCGGTCCTCCGCGCCGCGGCCGATGCGTTGGGGACGCCCGTCCGGCTGGCCGAATCGAGTCGCGGTCCCAAGCCGCTCCTGGCCCGGCTCGACTCGGGGCGGCAATTCCTGGACAAGATCTACGCCTACCACGTCTTCCACGTCGAGCCTCATCCGGACTTCGCCGACCGGCTCCAGATCCGTCAGCCCCACATCTGGCTCTCGCCCCACCTGGTCCTGTCGGGCGTTTATGAGCCGATCTCGGAATCGGCGCGGTTCATCCTCCGCAACACGCTGGTCGACTTCGGCATACCGGCCCGTCTCCAGCATACCAGCGTGCTGATCGTCTCGCGGGACGACCCCGAGCGGGGCCGGCAATTCCTGGTGCGATGGAACCCGCACTGGGGGTATGCTCTCCCGGCGAAGCGATGGGATCCCCCCGATTCCGCGAAGGCCGAGGATCGGGCCGCCGTGGCGCTGGCCGGGGCCGAACGCGTCGCTCGTGAAGAGCTGGGCCTCGAGCCGGGCACGGACGTCATCCTGGCCCCGGCCCGGATCTCCGAGTACGCCACGCACTCCGTGAGCGTCAACGAGGAGGCGCCTGCCTTCGGAGAGGTCACCGACTATCAACACAGCCTCTTCGACGCCGTGCTTCGCCGCCCGGAGACGCTCCGATCCCAGCGCCCGCTGGCGTGGATCAACGAGGACGAGATCAACCAGGGCTGGACGGCGGCCACTCAGGGCGAGCCGGGGGCACCGTCGGGGCCCTCCGCCCGCGTCTCGCGCGCGACCTACGAGATCCTGAAGCACCTGGAACTGATCGCCGAGTCCATCGATCCCGAAACCGAGCGGATCGCCCAGACCTGGCTGAGCGAGCATGGAGGACAGTCGGGGGGATCGGACGTCGCAACCTCCGGCTGAGCGAAGCGATCGCTCGGGGAGATCCCCCGGAAACGATGATTCCTGGAGGAGAGGTACGGTGTCACCGGCAACGACGTGGTCCGAGTTCGACCTGTTCGTCAGCTATGCCCACGCCGACGACCGGGGCGAGCACGAGCGGCAAGGTCACGGCGCTCGTCGAGGCGATCGAGGCCGATTACCGGCGATTCGCCGGCGCGCCGCTACGGGTCTTCTTCGACACCGAGGAGATCCGCACCATGGACGTCTGGGAGCATCGGATCCTCCGGGGCTTGCGGCACTCGAAGATGATGGTGGCCGTGCTCTCGCCCGCGTACTTCGCCAGCGACTACTGCCGCAAGGAGTGGGAGATCTACGTCGAGACCGAGCTGGCGCAGGCCCTGCCGGGCGACGGGATCGCGCCGATCTACGCGGTCACGCATCCGGCCTTCGACGGTCAGCCCGACTCGATGACGGACCGGCTGGCGCACTGGATCAAGGACCTGAAGCGGCGGCAGTACATCGAGTGGCGGCCGTTCTGGCCCGAGGGGCTGAAGGCGCTGGAGCGTCAGGACGTGCGGCGCCGGCTCGACGCCCTGCCGGCCCAGATCGCCGAGCGGCTGAAGCGTGCCGCGGCGCGAGATGCGTCGCCGAACACAGTCCCGCTGCCCAGCGTCCACTTCGTGGGCCGTCGCAACGAGATGCACCAGCTTCGCCAGGCCCTGATGGACAGTCATATCGGGGCGATCACGGCGGTCCACGGGATTCCCGGTATCGGCAAGAGCATGCTGGCCTTCGCCTACGCCTGGGGTTACGGCTTCGAGTATCCCGGCGGCCGGTTCCTGATCCCGGGCGCCAACCTGTCCGAGCTGGCGGCAGGCGTGATCGCCCTGGCCGAGCCCAGGGGCGTCGCGATGGGCGACGAGGAGCGCCGGCAGCCCGAGGTCGCGCTGGCCAGGGTCAAGCGGGCCTTCGAGACCGGCCCGCCGGCGCTGCTGGTCATCGACAACCTGGACGACCCCGCCCTGTTGAACGCCCAGGCGCGCCAGCGGGCCTTGCCGAAGGGCGATCACATCCACGTCCTGGTCACGACTCGCGTGTCGCCGGAGGACCTCCCGCGCATCCGTTGCCTGCCGCTTGACGCCCTGGAGACGCAAGACGCCTTCGCCTTGCTCGTGGACTTCCGCCCGATCGCCGATTCTCCCCAGGACGATGAATGGAAGGCGGCGCTGGAGATCGTGCACCGCCTGGGCGGTCACGCCCTGGCGATGGAAGTCGTGGCCGTGTTCCTCCGCGAGAATCCCGAGGTCTCGTACCGGACGTTCGCCCAATCGCTCGAGCGCGACGGGATCGCGATCATGGAGAAGGAGGTCGCAGAAGACGCGGAGGGGCGGCTGGCCTGGCACGCGGAAACCCACATCGCCCGGTTGCTGGAACCGACGCTCCGCTCGCTCTCGCCCGAGGAGCGACGAGCGGTCGAATATGCCGCGTTCCTGCCTGCGGATAGCGTACCGCTCCCCTGGCTCCGCGAGTTGCTCCTGAAGGATTTCCCCGCACTGGGCCAGAGCCGGCTGGGCGATCCGGTCAACGACGTGTTCCAGCGTCTCGAACGGCTGCGGTTGGTCGTGCCGCTGAAGCAGGAGCGCGACGCATCGCGCGGGGCCGGAACGTTCGCGAGCCGGAGCGCAACGCGCCTTGCCCGAATGCATCGGCTGGTCCAGGACGTGGTCCGGGCCGGGCTCGATCCTGAAGACAGCTCCATCCGGGATGAAACCATCCGCCAGCTCGGCTACGGGCGAGCCCAATGGGTCAAGAGCCACTGGGGCCAGACGGACCTGGACTGGGAGCTGCCGACCCTGCGCGACATGGCGATCGCATTGATCGAGCAGGGGGACCGCCGCGGTTATCTCGAGACATGGTCCATCTCGACGCCCCTCCTGCACACCGGCCGCCTGCTGGACGTCGGCGTGCTCTGGCGACGGTGCGTGGGGTTCTTCCAACGCCTTGTCCAGGCTGTCCCCGAGAACGCCGGCTACGCACGCGACCTCTCCGTCAGCTACAACAAGCTGGGCGACCTGGCTCTGGCCCTGGGCGATGCGGCGGGGGCTCGGCGGTACTACGACGACGCGGTGGCGATCCGACGGCGGCTGTCGGAGTCGGCGCCCGAGAACGCCGACTACGCACGCGACCTCTCCGTCAGCTACGAGCGGCTGGGCGACCTGGCTCTGGCCCTGGGCGATGCGGCGGGGGCTCGGCGGTACTACGACGACGCGGTGGCGATCGCGACGGCGGCTGTCGGAGTCGGCGCCCGAGAACGCCGACTACGCTCGCGACCTCTCCGTCAGCTACGAGCAGGCTGGGCGACCTGGCTCTGGCCCTGGGCGATGCGGCGGGGCCCGGCGGTACTACGACGACGCGGTGGCGATCCGACGGCGGCTGTCGGAGTCGGCGCCCGAGAACGCCGACTACGCACGCGACCTCTCCGTCAGCTACGAGCGGCTGGGCGACCTGGCTCTGGCCCTGGGCGATGCGGCGGGGGCCGGCGGTACTACGACGACGCGGTGGCGATCGCGACGGCGGCTGTCGGAGTCGGCGCCCGAGAACGCCGACTACGCACGCGACCTCTCCGTCAGCTACGAGCAAGCTGGGCGACCTGGCTCTGGCCCTGGGCGATGCGGCGGGGGCTCGGCGGTACTACGACGACGCGGTGGCGATCCGACGGCGGCTGTCGGAGTCGGCGCCCGAGAACGCCGACTACGCTCGCGACCTCTCCGTCAGCTACGAGCGGCTGGGCGACCTGGCTCTGGCCCTGGGCGATGCGGCGGGGGCTCGGCGGTACTACGACGACGCGGTGGCGATCCGACGGCGGCTGTCGGAGTCGGCGCCCGAGAACGCCGACTACGCCGCGACCTCTCCGTCAGCTACGAACAAGCTGGGCGACCTGGCCTGGCCCTGGGCGATGCGGCGGGCGGCTGCGGCGGTACTACGACGACGCGGTGGCGATCCGACGGCGGCTGTCGGAGTCGGCGCCCGAGAACGCCGACTACGCACGCGACTTGTGGGTTTCGTACTGGAGGATGGCTGACATGGCTGAACGGGAGTCTGACCAGGTCAGCGCGGAATCCTGGTGGCGACACACCCACGATTTGCTCTTGGGGATGAAACGCAGGGGGCTGTTCGTCTCAGCGGAGGATGAAGGCTACCTCCGGCAACTGGAAGAGAACCTGGGACTTGATGGTAGCGGCCCAGAAGGGCATTCCAAACCCGCCTGAAGGAGCGTGTCCATGGCTGTCTTCTGGACGATCCAGGCCCGGCGGCACTTGCGGCAGGCGCTGGCCCGGGCGCTCGGTCGCGAGAGTGACGAGGCCAATGCGGGAACAGGGGTCGGTAAGGCGGCGGGGAAGCGCTCGGGATTGTGCCTCAACGTACTGGACGCGACCATGGAGCGACTCGATGACATCCTGGCGGCGACGTTTCCGGGCATGTCGGTGGTCGTCAAGGACCATGTCCTGGGCTACCGTCGAAAAGAGGACCTGTTCATCCTCATGGTCGAGTCCTTCGGCAAGGACGATACGCAGGAAACCGGTCCGTTCGTGGTCAAGATCGGGCGGGAGTCCCGGATCAAGAAAGAGATTGCCGGTTGGAAATGCTGCTGTCCGCCGGGCCTGAAGCACGACCTGGTCTTTCTCGACCTGCGGGCCGGGGAGCGACACGACGTCGACGGCGAAGCGTGGATGAGCCTGGTCTATGGCGACGCGCAGCAGTTCCTCGGCGTGACGGTCACCGTCCCCTTCGAGGAGGCGGCGCTCGAGTGCATCCGCAGCGGCTTCCCGCGCCTCCTGTCGATCGGTTTCGTGATCATCGAGCTATTCGAGCGCATCGGACACTTGCTCTACAGCCAGGGATTCGTGGACGACCCGGCCCTGCCCGACTTCATGCTCAGCCTCCCCAAGCTGGAGAATGCCCTGCAACGATGGGAGACCGAGCCTTCGTGCCAGACCGCGCGTCGGGACGTCAACGCGCTGGCGGCCAGCGGCGTCGAGCGGTTCCTCGACCCGATCGATTACCTGCGGTACGTCCAGGCGTACGTCCCCTGGAAGGACGTCAAGCCGGAGGGGACGACGGAGACCCCGAGTCCCACGGAGATCGCCGAGGCGTCCCAGCCCGCGAGCCTGCCCCGCCCCGCCGTGATCGACCTGGTACCCCGAATGCTCCGCGGCTGCGCCCACGGCGACCTGCACGGACGCAACATCCTGGTGGGGATCGTCCGCGACCAGGCGATGTGGCCGACCGTCTTCGACTACGAGGACATGGGCCCGTCCAACCTGATCGGCTGGGACTTCGTCAAGCTCGAGACCGAGTTGAAGTTGCGCGCGTACCTCGACGTCTTCGGCGGCGGGTCGCCGGCCAGATTCGTCCAGCAGGTCCAGCGCTTCGAGGTCCGATTGAACGCGATGACCGAGGATTGCCACCGCAACCGCTCCTGGCCCGACGCCGTCGATCCGGCCACGCAGGACGAGCGACTCCAGTCCATACTGATGTTGATCCGTCGCATGGCCGCTCATCACCTGGGCGTCAACCACGGACGCCCCAACGACTGGCTGGAGGAATACTACTTCTTGCTGGCGTGTTATGGCACGTTCACGGCTCGGTTCGAGAACCTTCAGCCACGCGAGCGGATCGGTGCCCTGCTCTCCGCGGGCGTCGCGACCTCGCGACTGAGCTGGCCCAGGCGTCTCGGGTGAGGTCGCCGAGTTCATGGGGGATTTATCCGGGTGAGGTTTCGTCAGATCCGATTGCGGAGGGACCGGTCATGGGCCTATCGGCACTCACGGTGGAACAGATCCTGAAGACGCCATTTCCCAGTTACCATAAGCCCCTGGAACTGGCGCGGGCATGGAACCGCTCGGGGCACGAGGAGGAGCGTCGCAAAGCGACGCGGCTCCTGGTCGGCCTCCGCGAGCGGTATCCCCACGTGCTGGCCATCGGCCAGGAGTACGCCCTGTCGCTGGAGGAAGCGCTCGAGGCCGATCGGGCCGAGGAGGTCCTGAAGTCGCTCGAGAAGACCTTTCCGAACCTGGACGAGGAGCTGCTGTGCCGATGGGGCCGCCTCTTCAAGGACCGCGGCGACGCCTACGTCCGGCTCCCCTGGTCGAATCCGGACGGCCAGCCGCCCGACCCCGACCTGGCCGGGCAGTTCTACCGCAAGTCGCTCGAGAAATACGAGCAAGCCTACCGCCTCCGCTCCGGGCATTACCCGGGCATCAACGCGGCGACCCTCTGGCTGCTCCTGGGTTCGCTGAAGTCGCAGGCGTCCGGAGCAATCCCGAGCGTCGAGGTGGGCAAGGCTCAGGAGCGGGCCGGTGAGCTCTTGAAGAACCGATCGCGATGGCCGATCGAGCAGCCCGACGACGAGACCGTCTGGCACCCCGCCACCGCCGGCGAGGCCCATTTGCTGCGACAGGAATGGCACGAGGCGGCCAACCAGTACCGCGAGGCGCTCAAAGGCAAGAACCTCACGTCGCTGGCGCGGAACTCGATGAGTCGTCAAGTGGAGCGGATCCTGATGTGTTTTCGGAACCTGGGCGTGACGATCCCTCCCCCGATGGACAATCTGGACGCGCTGTTCGCGACCGGCTCCCCTCCGCCGGTCGGCGTCGCGGCCTCGACAGGCGCCCCGTCGTACGACCCGGACCCCGGATCACGACCCTGATCGTCGTCGATTCGATTCGAGGAGGAGACGTCCATGACCCGTCGCAACCTGCACGTCGTCCACCTGCTGATCCGCGAGAACCTGCCCGACGGCCGGGTCGGCTTCCTGGTCTATCCGCACGAGCACTGGAAGGACGGCGGAGGCAATCCCTTGCTAGCCCTGCCGGCGAAGAAGACGGTCGCCGACCCGCTGGCCGAGTTCATCCAGGGCACCCCGCTCGACGGCTACATCGAGCAGATCGTCAGGGATGAGCTGGGCGTCCCGGTGACGGCGTTCGCGCTGGAGGAGGAGCTGGAAGCCGTCTCCGAGGAGCTGGCGTCGCCGCCGCTCGGCACGCCGACGCATTACATCGTCTACCCGATCGACGTCTGGGTCCATCCGGATCGTCGCGAGCCGCTCCGGAGCGAGACGCGAGGGCGGTGGATGACCTGCGAGGAGGCACTCGTCCAGCCGCTCCTCTCGCCGACCGCCCGGAGTGTCTTCGCGACCCTCAAGGCCCGGCATGACCGGTCCCTGCGAGACCCTCCCAAACCCGAGGTGAAGCGAGACAGGATGCAAGCGGAAGCCCTCGAACGGGTCTTCAGCCGGGTCCCCGAACGGCCGAGCATGGACGCGATCGCCCGCAAATGGCTGGGGCACAACCTCCGCGGCGTCCGCCACCTCGACAAGAAGACGCTCGACGAGATCCTTGACGTGGGGGATCGCGCGTTTAACCTCCGCGTTGCCGACCCATACCTGCCTCACCAGATGCAGGGCATCGGGTTCGCGTGGAGCTTCTTCACCCACAAGGACCCGCAGGACTGCCATGTTCACGGTGCGCCGATCGTCGAGATCTACGGCATCCTCGAGGGCGAGGTGGAGGTCTGGTCGAAGCCGTACTACGAGCGGGGCACCGCGGCATGGAGCCACAACGTCCTCGCGGCGGGCGACTGGCTCGAGGTGGACTCGCTCCACTGTCACATCATCCACTGGCGGACCGAAGGCAAGGGCGTCGTATTCAAGGCCGGCCCCGGCCCGCTGGCCGAGGTGGGCAGGCTCGGAGTCAAGGGGAAGACCCCGTGCACCGACTGTCCCTGCATGAAGCCGCCGCAGGTGCGCACGCTGGAACCACTGCCCAGGCCCGTGCCGCCGAGTCCGGCTGCGGGCCAGGAATAATCCGTGGAGTCAAGTGTCGCTCTGGACCGAGTCCGGGCGCCGTCGAACGAACCGGTCGAGGAATCCCGCTGCGTGGAGCTGATCTCCGGACAATCATCATGAACGAGACCGTGCCCGAAAAATGCTTTGTCATCATGCCCTTCAGCAGGAAGCTGCTCAATGACGGGAGTGGGCGCTTTTACGATTTCGACAAGGTCTACCGCGTGATCATGCGGCGGGCGATCAGACTCGCCGGCCTCGAACCGATCCGTGCGGACGAACGGAAAGGTTCGAACATTATTCACACCGATATGTTCAAGGATTTGAGGGATCAGGCTGTCGTCCTGGCCGATCTCTCGCTCGAGAACCCGAATGTCTTCTACGAGCTGGGGATTCGCCACGTCATGTCATCGCGCGGGACTGTGCTGATGTCTCGCAAAGGGTCGGAAATCCCCTTCGACGTAAAACTGTCGCGCGTGATCTTCTACGAGTATGATGGGACGAGCCTCGACTGGGAAGAGAGCGAACGGGTCGTTCAGGAGCTGCAATTCGCCCTCGAGGAAGCGAAGCGAGGGACTCCCGACAGTCCGGTCTATGCATTGCTCGAGCGGGTCCTCCGGGAAGGCGCGCCGGATGCCCTCTCGGCCGGGACCGCATCATTTCCATCGTCGGATCGCGGTGAGGCCCTCGATGAGTTCCAGAAGATGGTCGCCGAGTTATGGACGAGTCGCGGCAACGGGTTGCCTGAGATGCATTCTCACTACGGAACGTCTCGATTTGGAGCTCGCGCCCTGGGGTATTTCTGTCTCGGGAAGGAGCTCGAGCCGGGCGAGGCGGTCCCCATCGCACGAGCCCTCTACTCCGCCGAGCAGTATGACCTTGCCAACCGGATCTTCGAGCGTCTCGCCGCCACGGATGCACTCACTGCCGAAGACCTCTTGCAATTCGCCTCATCGTTGACGGAGGACGATCCGAGCCTGGCCGCGGTGCGTCGGGCACTGGTCTACATGCAACGTGCCCGCGATCGGACCGAGGCGTATCTGGAAGAGAAACCCGACGATCCCAATGCCATCTTCGTGCTGGCCACCTGCGATAATGCGCTCGCCGGCATGCTCGCGTGGAGATGGATCCTGAGCAAGAGCGGCGAGGATCTCCAGGCCGCGATCGCGGCGCTGTGCGCGGCGGTCGCTTCCGGTAATCAGGCCCTCGCACAACACGGCGACTACCCGATCGGCCGGCTGGCACACGCCCACCTCAAGTTGTTGCTCCTGTTGCGCGTCCAGGACCAGAACCGCGATCGGCCCGACGTGGAACACCATCGCGAAGCGATCCTCAGCATCAAACCAAAGGGAAAACAAGATCACCGCTCCCTGTCGTACCTCCGCTGGTACAAGGCAATCGCGCTCGCAGATGCCGGGGATGGCGACGGCTCCCGGCGCATGGCCCTCGTCGCTTTCTCGGAAGACGCAAAACTCATGGGTGAGAAGGATGGTTCCGACATCGGTCGTCGCCAGTACACGCTCCTCCGCCGCTTTATCGAGCATAACGCATACGTCCTTCGGAATCCGTCCTTGGTCGGTCATATTTCGCAAGTCCTACAGCTCGGACACCACGTGAATCGGTGAATCCGCTCGCGTGAGTCGGAACCAGATCGAGAGGCGATCGATGTCCATGACGTAGGCGACGATGGCCGTGCGGGAAAGTCCGGGATCGCCCCTCGGCGATCGAGACATCAGAGTGAATCCTCGCTCGGCGCTAACGGACCCGGAAAACGGGGAGTCCCCTCCTCCGGATGCCAGGTGGCCCGCGCCGGTCCATGGCGAATCGCCCCCTCGACGTCGCACAATGATGAACGAACGAGACTCAATTCAGCTCACTACCCGCGATCGAGACCCAATCCGCCATCCACTTCCACCAGCCCTGGAGGACCAAGGCCGTGAGCAGCCAGACCGAAACCCGCGAGACTCCGCCCTTCTGTAACCCCGATAAGCCGCCATTGAGATTCGCGGATTACCCGCAGAACTTCGATATGATCGACACTCCAAAGCAGATGGAGTACTGGAATCTGCTCCGCGAGCCCCTCCGGCGATGCACGGAAGTCGTCTTCACCGCTTACGAGAGGGCCGACGCTGCCGCGCGGCGGCACCAGAGGCGCCATCGTCTGCTGGCGAACTTCGCGGCGCTGTTCGGCACGACCGCGGTGCTCTTCGCCATTTTCCAGCTCGCCCTGCCTCAGTTCGTCGAATCGCTCGATCTCTGGAGCGTGCCGACTCTCGAGACCCTGGCCGCACTCGCCGCCTTGGCCGCGGTCGTCCTGGGGATCATGATCGCAGGGAAGGCCCGTTGGCTCCTCGAGCGTCACCAGGCAGAGCGCTTGCGCCTGGTGAAATTCCGCTTCCTGATCGGTCCCGAAATCTGGTGCGGTGAGGAGGACTCGCAAGGACGGATGGCCCGGCTCAGCGACGAGGTCAATGAAGTCACGGCCATGAAGCCTCACCAGTTTCGGGAATGGGCCGAGGAGCTCGGCCGTCCCGATGAACCGCCGGAATCCCGCCCATGCTCCCTCGATCGCGAGACGCTCGATCAACTGGTCGACTATTACCGCACCAAGCGACTGATCTACCAGGAACTCTATTTCCATGATCGCACCCGGCGCAATGTCCCGATGGCCTGGCTCACGGGCTGGCTCGCCCCCGTGCTCTTCTTCGGCAGCGTGGCGTCCGTCCTGATGCATTATCTCATCGATTTGTTCGTCCAGGATTTGACGATACGCGAGATGAGCCATGTGTTCATCTTCCTGGCCGCAGCCCTGCCGACCGTCGGCGCCGGCATCAGGACCATCCGCTCGGCGCACGAATTCGCCCGGAACAAGGTGCGGTATCGTGCCAAGGAGATCGGGCTGATGCACCTGGACAAGGTCTTGCTTCGGAGCAACGGCGCCGAGGCGAAGATCTCGGATATGGAGTTCTGCGAGCGTGCACTGGAGCTCGAGCACCGCGAGTGGGCTCGACTCATGAACGAGACCGAGGTCTTCCCGTAACGTCAGTCCCGTGTCCTCAGGATCTTCGAGTCGATCCCCGATTTCATAGGGCGGTGGAACTTGAACTACGAACCCCGACCGATCGATATCGCTCACGTCACGTTGTCACCCGAGACGCTCCAGCTCACCGAGCGTCTGGCCGAGAACGCGCACGACGTCTGGGCCGCCAAACGCCTGGCCGAGGGCTGGACGCTCGGCCCGAAGAAGGACGGCGACCTCAAACAGACTCCGTTGTTGGTCCCTTACTCGGAACTTCCCGACTCGGAGAAGCAGTACGACCGCGACCTTGCTCTGTCGACGCTCAAGGCGATCCTCGCCCTGGGATATCGGATCGATAAGGTCACATGAATGCAACCGCCCTCAGTGGCACGAGTTCGGCATCGGAGGTACTCGGAGTCGGTCCCCGAAGCTCGGTTTGACAGTTGTAGGGTGGGGGCGACCCACCAACGCAATGTGCGCGCGGACTCCATCGTAACAACACCATCAACTCCACCGTGAACGGCTACTTTTTTGCTGGCTGGTCGATCATGTGTGCCAGGTGCCAGTCGAAGAAGTGGAGCGAGCGCAACCGATCCGGTGGCGGAACGACCCGGGGCGAGATTAAAGGAACCGGGTTGATGTACTGGATTCCACGCTTCTCCAAAGCGAGGTTCCATTCCCACTCGACGTTGGAGGAGTTCCGGGCAGCGGCAGACCAGAAGAGATAGAATACGTCGCGGCTCTCGATCTCTTTCGCGAGACGTTCCTTCCAATCCTCACCGGACCTGAGCGAGAGCTTATCGTAGAACACGTCGAGGTCGGGAAGCACCTTGCATATACCCTGGAGCCTCGCCAGGACGTCGTTGGTGTCGTGCGAAGCGTAAGAGGCGAAAGCCTTGCGAAATCGTCGTTGCTCGCTCGGCAGCAAGCCCCCTGCCGAAGCCGTGTCCCCTACGCTCACGATGAAATTCACAGTCACCAGCGGGACGCCGTTCACATGGATACACGCCGTGCCTGCACGAGTGCCCGAGGCGGACCCGTCGGGGACACTCACGTGGAAGCTAGCATTGCCGATCACCCCATCCCAGAGGATCGTGTCCTCAGGTCGCTCGATCGTCAAGCCCTTGATGTCAATCCTGACACAGAGGGTAGTCCCGCGCGAGACGGATCGGGCCCTTCTGGCCGACCCTGAGGATGTCTTGCTTCTGCGACTTCATCGCCCTCTGCAAGATCTCCTCACGTTGGCCGTCGAGGTGGGCCCATACCTCGACCAGGTGCGTCTGACCCACCTGGAGAGTGGCCGGAGAGGTGATCGAGAAGTGGATCAAATCGACCGTCACGTCGGAGGCTGACGTTACCGGATTCGCCGGGGCCGGCTTCAAGTCGGACGACTCACCACGGAAGCGGACCGACCTTTCTTCCTCCTCAACCCAGAGCGAACTGAGCGGGGCGTGATCACCGGAAAAGTGAGGCAGGTCATACAGCGGAGCGAATGAGACGACGGCGAGTGTAGCGATGAAGAGACTGGCACTCGGTTGACTCTGGCGCGTTTCGATGAGGACACGGAGCACTCTTTGAACGAACGCAAGGCAGGCAGGAGCGTCGTCACCGAAGCCCTCGGCCTTCTCGACCAGTTCAGCGATCTGCTTCCGCAGTCGCATCGCCAGGATCGGAGCAGACGGTAATTGGGGCGGGTCGGACGGCCGGTCGCGCCGGGCACCCGCGTCGAAATCGACGGAGCAACCGAACGCGTCCATCAGCCAGCGATCGAGCAACAAGACCACCCCCGCCTTCCCGGCCAGCACCACTCGGTCGATCGCCGTCGGTGTCAACGCCGCATCCCGCAGCACCTTCCGTCCCTGCTCAACGACTCGGTCGAGGGCGGGAACGATCGCCGCTTCGAACTCGTGGAGAAGGGCCGAGGCGGGCAGTTTGACCCGGTGTCCTTCATCGTCGAACGTGGAAAAATCCGACTCCAAGGGAGTCGCCGACCAACCCGATCGCCGGACGGTCCCGAGTTTATCGAGCAGCACCAAGTAGCGTGGATCGATACCCGGCCCCTCCCCGACGAGATCGAGCGGCACTCCCAGCCCCGTCATCCGCTCCGACAGCTTCCGCGCCAGAGTCCGATCGTCGGCGATCTCGCCCAGATCGGCGAAGTCGGCTGCAGAGACATACACGCCTGTGCCTTCGCGGAACTCTGTGAGTGTTATCAGGCACGACGGACCGTTGACCTCGAAAGACAGCTCCCGAATCAACATGCCGGGGGGCGACATGTCCGGTTGATCGGGTAATCCAGGTGTCGATTGCATGGTAGATCCATCAGTGAAGGTCCAATCGATCTTCCGACAGGAAAAGGCCTGGGACGCGGTACCTGGACCACTGGACCGGCACTGGTCTCATGCTTGAGGACCAGGGCGTCACCCTTCAGCTTGTAGCCGAGTCGGTTGAGGATCTCGCCGATCGTGTTCACGTGAGGGAGCCCCCTCGTCGGCCCAGCCTTTCCGGTCGATGAGCGCCCGCCGCACCGCCTTGGCCGTCATTCGCGCGTACAGGGACGGCGACTGGAACTTCGGGCCCGTCCGACTCTCCGGTCCCGCCAAGCGCTGATGTCGGCCTCCGATTGGGGAGACTTCGCTTCGGTCTTGCGATTACCCCGAGCGGTAAGATCCCCGGGTAAACGATCCCGGTTCGCAGTTCATTCAACCCGAGCGTCACGGCGGAGTCAGACCAATCGCAGATCCTCTCAATCTTGCAGGCGTTCCCTCCCAGATAGTGTAATGTCACTCGGGCCTGAAAAGCGCTGCGCCTGGCTCCGGTCAACTTCCGGGCCGCATCTCTGAACGAAGCGATCACTCGTTCCGTCAGGACGTCGATCATCCCCTCCCTGGAACCGGCATTCGACCTCGAAACTCCAAGGAAGGGAGTCGAACCGAAAAACCAATGCACAACCGGCTTTTTCCCCGGGCGTTGCCTCAAGGACGTATCCCTTTCGGCGAATGGCTGCTTCTAATCACTCGCATTCCGCTCCCGTTCTTCGCAGACGACTGGGTTGCTGAATTCAGTCCGCCGGAATAGAGTGAATCGGAGTCGCTTTCGCTTATAATCCTAACAAGAAGCCTCGTGCTAAGAAAGTCTTGCAAGGAGTGTGCATCGCTGAATAGCCTACGATGTCCCGGTGCCACCTAATTCATCGAATCCGCGGCTTTCTCCGCTGCAAAGAGTGGCACTTGCAACCTAACGCAATCTACGCCCGACAGAAATTGTCATTCGAGAACCACGCTCCTACTTTCGTTTCCTAGGGTGATCGGGTTGAAATGAATCACCAATGGACGATCGCCGAGTAGCGTCGAGAGCTCCGATCCAAAGAACCAAGTTGTTGACGGACAGATGGAGGAGCATTTGAGGATCATGAAGGACTCGGATTCCGTGATCCTAGCCCGAGTCCCCGGTCCGCACGGCACTTCCGCGGGCGTGGTCGGCTGCCCGAATGCCCTGGAAGAGGCGCGCCGCCTCTTCGCCGCTCATCGCGAGTTGAGGTCGCTTCCGGCCGGCCGGAACTGGCGTCGCGCCGTGCTGAAGCAGGAGATCGAGGCGGGTCTCCGCAGGACCGGCCTCTCTCCCCTCGAGGGCGATGCCCTGTTCTTCCGGTCCTGCGTCCTTGCCGATGGATCTCCGGAGCAGGCGATCGGGGACCTGCGGAAGTGGCTGGGCCAGCCCGACTCGGTCGAGACGGATCGACGCCGCGGAGGAGGGCGACTGATTGTCGTCGGGGACCTGTTGTTGAAGCTGGGCCAGTTCGACGACGCGGCCTACGCGTACCGGTTGATCGACGATCCGTCGCAAGCGATCCGGGATCGCCTGGCGGTGGCCCTCGTCTGCGCAGAGGTGATTCGCGGTTCGGGGCCGGAGGCGCTCGCCCGAGCTGCTGTTGCCGGGTGTCAACTCGCCCCGGCCAGCCCGTGGCCACCGCTCCTGGCCGCCCTGGGCTTCGTGATTGCCCTTCAGGGGGACGATGCGATCGCCCATGTGGAAGCCGCTGAACGCCGCGGCGCCTCCGAGGCGGCGTGTCGGAGCCTGCGGGCCGTCTGCGACGCCTTGGGGAAGGCGGCCGTGGCGCAAGAGGGCGATCCGACCGCGCGGGGCCTTGCCACTACTGGGGCCGAGGTCGTTCTCCGCCTCCTCTGCGGCCCCGGGGCCACGCCGGACCGGCTCCAGGACTTCATCCGGGCAACGGGTGAGGGTTGGATCGACCTCTGTCCGACCGATCCGGAACCCACGGCCCGCCTCCTGCTTGCCGCCTGGTGCGACGAGGGTAATTGGGACAAGGCCGTCTCGTTTGCCGATCGGCTGGTCCAATCCGGTTGCCCCTGGGCTGCGAGGTTGGCGACCCTGGTCCGCCTGCGCGGGCCTGGAGCGAGCCGCGCGCGGAGAAATGGAGGAGGCGGAACACTTACTGCAACACCTGGAGGGAACTCCCCCTCCGCCAACCCCGGGATGATGATCGCGGAAACCCGATGGAAATCTTCGTCAATCATCGCCTGAACCCCTTCGCCTTCGACGAGGACCTACGCCGTGGCACGCACGACCTCGGCGATGTGCTGGCGGCGGCGCAACGGATGAAGGCGCGCGCGATCGAGAGCACGCATTTCCTGATCGCCGTCGCCGGGGTTCCGGGCGGCGTCACCCAGCGCGGCCTGGTGCGGCTGGGGCTGTCCGTGGCGCAATGGGAGAGCGGGCTGTCGCATTGCACCACCCCGGGGGAGGTTGGCGACCGTCCGGTGATGTTGGCGGAATCGGGCCTGCACCCGAGCGCCACGGCATTGCTACAGGCGGCGCAGGAGCTGTGCGCCCGGTCGGGACGCACCCGGATCTCGGAGCCGATCCTCCTGCTCTGCTCGCTGCGCCAGGCGACCCCGCCCGTCCGCGAGCTGCTTGCCGGCGCGGACATCGACCTGGTGCAGTGGTGCCGGGAGCTCGAGGAGGTCATCGTGCCACCGCCGCCGCCGCCCGTCTTCCAGGCGACGGGCGCGCGGGGCGTCGTGACCGCGTCGTTCTCCGCGACCGGTCGGCGCGTGCTCCACTTGCTCCGCTCGGAGACCGAGGCGCTGGGCTACGAGACGGCGGATCCGCGCCACTTGCTGCTGGCGCTGCTGGCGCTGGAGGGCGGTGCCACCCAGTACGGGCTGTTCCGACAGGGCCTGGCACCGCGAAAGGTCCAGGAGGCGGTCCTGCTCCACCTCCGCGCCAAGGCGAAGCGGACTCGGAGCTGTGTGCCGATCGACATGGCGCACCTCCAACCTGCTCTCAGCCACATTCTCGGCCTGGCCGGCGAGCTGGCAGGGCGCGACCGCGCCGGGCGGATCGCCGAAGCTCATATCCTCCGCGCGTTCCTCGAGATCGAGAGCACGGCCCGCGCCCTCCTCGCCGATCAGAAGGTGGACCTGGTCACCCTTGGCGACACGGCCGCGGGTTACGATCCGTTAACGGATGACGAGGACCGGGGCGAGGCCGCCATCGCCGACATCGAGACCGTCCGCACCCACCTCAAGGAGCGGATCGTCGGCCAGGACCATGCGATCGACCAGATCGTCCCCTACATCGAGTTCATGCGGTTCGGACTGACGACGCCCGGCCACCCGATCGGCGTCTTCCTCTTCTGCGGCCAGTCGGGCAGCGGCAAGACCGAGATGGCCAAGGAGCTGGCGCGGGCGGTCTATGGCTCGGAGGAGGATCTCATCTTCCTGGAGATGGGCCAGTTCAACTCGCCCGAGAGCATGAATATCTTCGTCGGTGCGCCGCCGGGTTTCATCGGCTACGGCGAGGGCAAGCTCACCAACGGCCTTCGCGACAAGCCCAAGGCCGTCGTCCTCTTCGACGAGGTCGAGAAGGCGCACAAGAAGGTCAACGATGCACTGCTCCGCTTCCTCGACGAGGGGAAGATCGACGACCCCGCCGGCCCGGTTCGCGATGGCTCACAGTGCATCGTCATCCTCACCAGCAACGTCTCCTCCGAGCACCTCGACGCGATCTGGCAGCGCGTGGCCGGCCGGCCCGCTTGGCGCACCGAGATCCGCCGGGCGCTCCGCGAAGAATTCCGCAAGAACGACTTCCGCCCCGAGTTCCTCAACCGCGTCAACGAGATCCTCCTCTTCCGCACGCTCACCCAGGACAACTACACCACGATCTCCGATCGCTACCTCCGCCGTTTCTTCGACAGGCTGCGACGAGAGCGGCAGATCGAGGTCATCCTCGACCGTAGGGTGAACGAAGCCATCGGAGCCTACTGCGCCGAGCTCAATGAGGGGGCCCGCGCAGTCCATCGCCTGGCGCAGCATGGTGATCCTGCCCCTGATCCGCCACGTCTTGCGCGAGGGGGAAGCGATCCCAACTCGGCTCCGGATCGAGCCCGATCCCGACGCCGCCGGCGAACCGATGGGCCGGGTGACCCGCGCTTGACCCGGGGCCCGACGCGGGCTGTACTCGATGCGAGGAGAAACCGTCGTCCAAAATCGCACGTATCGCGTCGCTCTATGTGAAACGGGCCGGCCGGCAAGCGCGACGGCAGGATCTCTCTCGAACCATCGTCCCTCGAACGAGGGCATGCGACGCACTCCAAGCATGTGTGAGATTCTGAAGAACTTTGCCATCTTGGAAAAAAGAGAGAGGCTCGTTGCGGGTGCGAGACCGTTCTGCTACCGTGAACGAATGCAGTCGAACTCCCGATCTCCCACACGATCACGTGAGGCGGGGGCCTCTCACAGAAGGGCATATCCACCCATGAAACCAAAGGATGTTCGCGGGCTCATCTTCACCGTCACCTTGGGGTTCTTCCTGGCCGGTTGCGGCGACACGCGTGAAGCCGCGCCCGGCAATACGCCGGCGGGCAAGTCGGCGACTGGGGCCGTCACGACGACCCCGTCGGGACCCGCCCCGGTCTTCACCCTGGCCTGGAGCGAATACCCGTCCTGGAGCGTCTTCGGCGTGGCTTCCGACCGGGGGTTGATCGACGGGAAGAAGGGGAAGCAGGGCCGCCTCGAGGAGAAATGGGGAGTCAACATCGAGCTCCAGTTGCTCCAGTACGATCCGTGCATCACGGCGTATCAGTCGAAGGCCAGCGATGCGGTCTGCATCACGAATATGGATGTGCTGAACCCCTCCCTGTCGCGGAAGTCGGTCGCCATCATGCCGACCTCCACCAGCAACGGCGCCGATGCCTGCATCGTCGTCGGCATCCCCGACCTGAAGGAGCTGCGAAAGCACAAGGTCTTCGGCCTGCCGGAGAGCGTCTCGCAGTATGCCTTCGTCCGCTGTCTCGAGGTCAAAGGGGAAAAAGAAGCGGACTATCAGTACGGCCAGATGGACCCCGAGAAGGCGGCCCTGGCCATGCAAGCGAGGACCGCGGGAGTGGACGCCATCATGGTCTGGAACCCGTTCGTCCTCCAGACGCTCAAGTCGCGCAAGGACGCCAAGGTCATGTTCGACTCCTCGCTGATCCCCGAGGAGATCATCGACATGATCGTGGTCGGCCAGGACGTGCTGGAGAAGCCCCGAGGCAAGGATTTCGCCTGCGCGGTCATCGATACGTACTACGAGTTCAATAAGATGCTGGCCGAGCCGAACGAGCGGGACGCCCTGCTCGTCGCCCTCGGCGAGAAGTTCTCCAGCCTCAACCGCGATGAGATGGAGAAGGCGGTCACCCAGACGCGCTTCTACAAGACGCCGCAAGATGGCCTGGGATTGCTGACCGGCGAGAAATTCCGCGCGACCATGAGCCGGGTCGTCGAGTTCTACGTGTCACACGGGATCATCAAGGGGACACCCCCGACGCTCGGCTTCGGCGAGGATGCGAAGGCGACAAGCGCGCAGCTCCGGTTCGACCCGAGCTTCATCCGGATGGTCCAGGAACGCAAGTGATGCTCCGACGACCGATCAGTTGGCGATGGCATGTCGTGCTGGGGGGCCTGTCGTTCGCCACCCTGGCCTTCTTGTACACGCTCTGGTACCTGGAGCGCCATCGCGAAATGCCGGACGACCGGATCCTTCCGAGCTGGGGGCGGATGTACGAGGAGGGACTGCGCTCCGCGCTGACGGCTCGGTCTCCCAAGGACAAGGAGCTGATCCTCTGGAAAGATTTCCTCGCGACCCTGGAGCGTCTGGCGACCGGCATGCTCCTTTGCATGGCGGTCGCCCTGCCGCTGGGCGTGCTGATGGGTTGCTACACCCCGATCGAAGCGGTCCTGCTGCCGCCCTTCGCGTTCCTGGCCAAGATCCCCGGGACCGCGATGCTCGGCGTCTTCCTCGTCATGCCCGGGGTCGGACTCAGCGAGCGGCTCTTCACGGCGATGATCGTCTTCGGCATCATCCCGACGCTGACCCAGACGATCTATCACGCGGCCAAGGAAGATGTGCCCGAGGAGCTGCTCTTCAAGGCTCAGACCTTGGGCGCCTCGCAAGCCGAATGCATCTGGGATGTCGTCCTCGTGCACATCCTGCCGAGGGTCCTGGAAGCGTTCCGGCTCTCGCTCGGTCCGGCCTTGATCTTCCTGTTCGCGGCCGAGATGATGTATGGGGACGAGGGATTGGGCTGCCGGATCCGACTCCAATCGAATAAGGGAGTCGAGCGATACCCCATCGTCTTCTTCTATCTCGCCTGCGCGGGCTTATTCGGCCTGAGCATCGACGTCGGGCTGCGCAGGATCAGGCGGGTGCTCTTCCCATGGTACGTCCAGTAGGGCCTCCCCTTGAATGACATCGTCCTCGAGTGCCGGAATGTCAGCCATGGCTTCAACCGGCACAGGGTCCTCTACGATATCAATCTGAAGATCGCGCGCGGCGAGATCGTCTCCCTCGTCGGCCCCAGCGGCTGCGGCAAGACCACGCTCCTGCGCGATCCTGGGGACCCACCCGCCCCGCGAAGGGCAGATCCTGATGAACGGCGTCGCCGTCGTGCGGCCCGGGCGGGATCGCGGCATCGTCTATCAGCGCTATTCCCTGTTCCCCTTCTTGACAGCGGAGAAGAACGTCGCCTTCGGCCTGACGTTAGTCGAGTCGGCGCTCTGGGAGCGCGCGCTGATGTTCTGGAAGTGGTGGCGCCTCCGGCGGAGTCATCTGCGCCTCGCCCGCGATCTCCTGGAGAACAAGTTCAAGCTGGGCCACGCCCTGGACTTGTACCCCGCGGAGATGTCCGGCGGGATGTGCCAGCGCGTCGCCATCGCGCAGGCGCTGATCATCAAGCCGGAGGTCCTGCTGCTGGACGAACCGTTCGGCGCGCTCGACGAGGCGACCCGCGAGGAGCAGCAAAACATGCTGCTGGAGCTCTACCAGGAGAACCTCCAGGCCAAGCGGGCCGGCCGGAAGCCGCCCTATACCATGATCCTCGTCACCCATGAGCTGAACGAGGCGATCTACGTATCGGACCGAGTGATCGCGCTCTCGAACTTCTGGGACTGGAAGGCCGAAGGGCTCGATGAGTTCCCCGGGGCCACCGTCGTCTACGATGCGGCCTCTCCCGCCTCACCTCGCGACCCGGTCCACCGTTACGACAACTTTCTCCAGCAGCGCGAGGAGATCCGCCGGGCTGCCTTCCAGCCGGGGTGCCATGCCCGTCGCGGCGAATACATCCGCTTCTGGGACGAGTTCCGGGCCGGCCGAGGGGTCGGAGTCATGGCCCCCGATCAGCGGACGGGGCCGGAGAGGCTCCACGATGCGGGCCTGCCGCAGGAGGGTACGGTCGGCGCCGCCGAGGATGTCGGTTCATGATCGCCCTGCTGGCCGAATATGCGACGATCGCCTCCGGAATCGCCCTGACCATTTCGGTCCTTTTCGTCGGGTATGAGTTGCGCGTCAATGCCAGGCTGGCCAGGGCCTCCAATGCACAGTCCCTCGTCGAGATCTCGACGTCATTCATCGTCCAGATCATGCACGACCGCGAGACGGCCAGGTTCTGGAACGTCGCCGATGCGGCGGATCACAAGATGGATGACCTCGACCAGTATCGCTATCTGACGCTGATGACCTGGTGGCTTATCTTCCACGAAAACATTCATTTTCAATATCAGAAAAGATTGTTAGATAAAGATATTTATTTAGCATGGGATTATGAGCTCCGGACTTTCGTGCGGAAGCACTGCGTGCAGAACTACTGGCCCGAGATCCGGGACGGATTCCGGGGCCGATTTGCGCGCTACCTCGACGAAGTCGTGAGCGCGGACCAGGGCAGTCTCGACTGATCCCTCAATTCGATCGATCATCGCCCACCCGGTCATGCGGCGGGTGCGGCGGTGCCGATCTGATCCGCCCCGACCGCCGGTCGCGGGCGTTCGTCGGGGCGTTCGGCGAGTTCCAGGCTCTCGATCAGTTCCGTGCGCAGATCGGCGATGTCGCCGCCCACTCCGTCGGAGGCGACGATCGCCTGGGTCACGACCGAGCCGACTCCGATCAGGAGACTAGCCAGGAGCGCAGCCGTCACTTGCCACTGCGCCCATTCTCGCGCCCAGGCGACGATCGCCACGCTCAGCCCGGTGGTGACCGGCAGGAGCGTCCAGGCTGAGGTAAGATGGTCGAGAAGCCCCTGCGATTGCGATCTGGAACCTGCCATCATGCGACCCTCGAGTCACGAACGTCTCGGATTCCCGCGACCCCCTCCGACTTCCCGGCAGGGAGCCGGGAGTTTAGGCATTCGTCGGGATTTGTCAACATGAAGGATCCCATCGCCTCCTTCATCTCTTCAACGGAGGGAACAGCAAAGTTACGACGCAGACCTGCGCAAGATGAGGGAGACCGTCCGCTCCTCGCTCTGGGCAATTGGCTGTCCAATTCGAAGCTGATACGGCAGACACTCGAATCTCACCAGGTCATCGTGGAAGTTGTTCGCGCGGGCGTGGGCATTCTTGGGATCGGGCTCTCCGTTCGTGCTGGCATTGCCAGGATCTCCAGGTAGGATTCGGGATGCGCCTTGAGGAGCTCGAAACCTCGTCCAGTTTTACTTCATAGACAGCATGAAGATATTCACTCTTCGGCACGCCTGTGTCCGTTCCGAATTCGACGCTCAGTTCCTCCTGGTCGGGCACCCGCCCCGTTTTCGATGGGAAGGTTTTCTGTACCGTTTTCGATTGCTCGGGCACCTTCGGCGGGCTGGGGCCCGCTGTGGGTCCGGGCCCCGTTGCCGAACGGCCCGGGTCCCCCTTGTCGGTCCCACGATTCCCCGGAGCCTCGTCCACCAGGTTGATGCGAGATATCTGGTGGCCCCCCCCCAAATGAGAGGGGCACCAGCCAGAGGATACAGAAGAACAGGAACTTGCTCGATCCGGTGTGTTTCACGTCTCACCTGTGCCGGCTGGGGACCCCGCGATCGACGAGTCCCCGTTCGCTCCGGGAACGGAAGGCCCTCCTCCATCAGAAGGGGGGCCTCGCCGAGCAAGCACTCGATGCGGGACTTGCGCCTGGGCGTGGTCACGGCGGGAGCCTCTACCTCGTGCCCCGAGCCTACGCCCGAGTCATCGTCGCGCGTCGCGATCAGTAGTCGAAGTCGGCGGTGTTGCTGGCTTCCACATTGACTTTGATGATCCGGAACTCCACACGTCGGTTCTTTGCCATATCCTCATTTGAGCGGGCGATGGGAACAGCCGGCTCGAGGATGCCGACGCCGTCGGAGCGGATCTGTCCGGCGTCCAGGCGGATATCCCTGGTCTTCGCGTAGCTGGCGACGGACTTGCGGACGGTCTCGGCCCGGTCCTTGGAGAGCTTCATCAGGAAGTCCACGCCCCTTCGCAAACCCGGGTTCTCCGGCCCGCCGAAATCCTCTTTCTCGATCAGTTCCACCAGGCCCTGGTTGGTCTTCAAACTCAGGGTCTTCCCGCTCGTCAGCCGAATCTCGCCTCCGTCGCCGGGGTCGCCCAGGATGTCCCCTCGTTCTCGTCCGATCTTGAAAAACGAGTTCATCAGGTTGGTCGGGTCGGCATGTCCGCGGACGGCGATTCCCGCCTTGCCGAACAGCGAGGCCTGTTCCAGCGCCCTTTGGAACTCCTCGCCATAGCGGCTCTCGGGGAAGTCGGACTGATTGGGCTCGAAACGGATCGTGAAGGAATAGATCGTGTTCTCGGGCAGGAATTTGACGTCGGGGGCAATCCCCCGCGGCGGCGATTCTCGGCCGGTCAGGCCCCCGAGCCGGCGGAGGGCCTCATAGTCGAACCCGGGCTTGATGAATTCGGTCCGCGAGTTGATGTCCCGCAGCTCCGTGGCGATGTCGAGCGCCACCTTCTGCTTCCCCTCGAAGTTGCTCAGGTTCCCCTTCTCGGTGAAGAAGCTGATATTCCCCGGCAGTCCGACGAAGGCGGCGTCCGAGATGAGTCCGTCGGCCGCGGCATCGTCGGGGACGGCCTCCTTGCCGTAGATCGCCTTGGTCATCCCCAGGATTTCCTGGTACTTGGCCAGCCCATCCTTGTTCTTCTCGCCCGCCCGGCGCTTGATGTCCAGCAACTCCTCGCACGCCTTGAGGTAGCTGGCGGCGAACTTCTCCACGATGTCGCGGTGGGCGTCGAAGAAGTCCTTGCGGCACGCGTACACGTCCGCGATCGACCGGCTCATGTGGGCCGTCGAGACCAGGACGTGGGCGCCGACCGTGGTGCCATCCTTGCCATCGCCGACCTTGTCGAGGCCGCCGGTCAGGGCGATCATGTCGGGCGTGATGGCGAAGCAGGCGTTGACGGTGCCGTCCTGCTTGAACAGCTCGGCCGGGCCCTTGGGGCCGGTCACGTCGTCAGTCCAGATCACCTCGATCTCGCCCCAACCCATCCGCGCCGTCCGAAGGATGTCGCCTAGCATGCCGACGTGAGGGCCGCGTCGTTGGAGCGCCACCTTCCTCTTCTTGCCGGCATCGGGCTTGAGGTCGTTGAGCGTATTGAGGCCGGCGCGGGCCACCATGTGGTCGCCCGCCGACCAGGTCATTTGCAAGAACACCACCGGGCGGGTGCGCGGGTCCGCGTTGAGCGCCTCCGACGCCTGACCCAGCATGCTGAAGGTGCCGCGCAAGAACGGCGTGCGGCCGGTGAGGTATCCCTTGACCTGCTCGGAGAAGTTGTCGCCCGCGGCCAGATTCAACTTCAGGCCGTGGCCGGCGAAGATCGTGCCGGGCTTGGTGGTCAGGCCGCCGTTGGCGTGGAAGGTGGCGACGTCGCCGCCCCAGAGGATGAACGGGACCTCGAGCACGTCCCCCGCCGCCACTTCGCCCACCTTCGCATCGCTGGTGAGCTTCGAGAATGGTTCTTGGGGCGCCGTGACTTTGGTGGTCGCCACGGATGGCGGAGGCGCGTTGTCCGCGCCCCCTCCGCAGCCGCTCAAGCCGCCGATCAAGGCCATCGCCCCAACTAACAGGCAGATCCAATCAACCCGACTCCGACCGTGGACCATGACATGCTCCTCGTCTGGACGTTTGGGACTCTGACGTTCTGGCTCTCAACTTCGAGCATTCCTCTCGATCCGGCCAGCGGACCACGTCCATGCACGCGGAGCCGCTCATTGTCAAGGTACGCTGATTTGATCTCGGTGACGGGGGTAGCCTCGCGCATTCGGACGCGGTGCGGCGTTCCGAACTTCGAAGGCCGGCCGGGAGCGTCCTGCTCGCTCCGATCGGAAAACCGACTCGATCCGGCGGCCTGACGGCTCCGGCGACTCACACGAGGTGCGGAACTTCGACGGCATCCGCGCCGGACGCTCGCTCCCTCCCGCGGCGCCCTGGGCCTCCTGGCCCCACCGCGCCGCGGGGCCGAAGCTCGGGCGCGGGTGGGGATCGAGGCGGTCAGAAGTCGATCTTGTCCGTCTCAATCTTCTCGATGTTGACGCGGCTGAGGCGGAACTCGACCCGCCGGTTCTTCGCCATCTGCTCCAGGGTTCGGGGCTGGCGTTCCAGCGGCTCCTCGACGCCGACCGACACCGGCTTGATCTGGCTCTCGTCGAAGCGGATCTTCTTTCGAGCGGCGTAGTCGATGATCGCCTTCTTCACGTTCTCGGCACGTTGCCTCGAGAGTTCTCTGAGGACCACGAGCGTCTGCTTGGCCTCGGGGAATTGCTGGCCCTCAATCAGCTTGATGACCTCTTTGGTGTCCTCGAGTTCAAGTCGGGTTCCGTCCTTGAGGAAATAATCGAATTTGCCCATGTTGCGGGTCCGTCTCAGATTGCCGCCGTCCAGGCCGGTCCGGACGAACACGTTCAGGAGATTGGCGAGGTCGGCGTGCCCGCGCAGGAGGATGACGGCCTTGCCATAAGTGGAAGCCTGCTGGAGAGCCTCATCGAAATCCGACTCGTACCGCGCCTTATCGAACTCCATCTCGTCGGGTTGGAAGTTGATGGTGAAGTGGCCGATTTCATCGGTGAGGCTAATCTCTTCCGGCGAGATTTTCTCGAAGCTCGGGGCGATCTTCTTCTTGAGGTCGGGGATCGCCGACGCGAGCGACCCTATGCTCTTGATCCGCGTGTAATTGCCGAAGTCGGCCTTGAGGAACTCGGATGGCGCCTTGACATTCTTGAGGGCCAGGGCGAGGGCAATCGCGGCCTTCTGGCGGCTTTCGAAGCCGCTCAGGTTCCCCGGGTCGAGGAAGAAACCGACATTCCCCGGCAGGCCGACGAAATTCGCGTCGGAGATGAGTCCGTCGGCCGCCTCATCGTCGGGGACGGCCTCCTTGCCGTAGATCGCCTTGGTCATCTCCAGGATCGACTTGTACTTGACCAGCCCATCCTTGTCCTTCTTGCCCGCCTGCTGCTTCAAGTCGAGCAATTCCTCGCCCCCCTTGAGATAACCGGCGGCGAACCGCTCCACGATGTCGCGGTGGGCGTCGAAGAAGTCCTTGCGGCACGCGTACACGTCCGCGATCGACCGGCTCAAGGTCGTGGCCGTGGAGACCAGGACGTGGGCGCCCTTGACCGTGCCGTCGCCGCCGGTGCCCTTCTTGTCCAACCCGCCGGTCAGGGCGATCATGTCGGGCGTGATGGCGAAGCAGGCGTTAACGGTGCCATCCTTCTTGAACAGCTCGGCAGGCCCGTTGAGGCCGGTCACGTCGGGAGTCCAGACCACTTCCACCTCGTCCCAACTCATCTTGGCCAGATGGAGCACGTCGTCGAACATGCCCGCGTGGGGGCCGAACTTTTGCAAGGCCACCTTCTTCTTCTTGCCGCCAGCCGCCTTGAGGTCGTTGGCACTCGTCAGGCCGGCGCGGGCCACCATGTGGTCGCCCGCCGACCAGGTCAGTTGCAGGAACACCACCGGGCGGGTGCGCGGGTCCGCGTTGAGCACCTCCGACGCCTGACCCAGCATGCTGAAGGTGCCGCGCAAGAACGGCGTGCGGCCGGTGAGGTATCCCTTGACCTGCTCGGGGAAGTTGTCGCCCGCGGCCAGCTTCAACTTCAGGCCGTGGCCGGCGAAGATCGTGCCGGGCTTGGTGGTCAGGCCGCCGTTGGCGTGGAAGGTGGCGACGTCGCCGCCCCAGAGGATGAACGGGACCTCGAGCACGTCCCCCGCCGCCACCTCACCCACCTTGACGTCGCCGATCAGTTCGGAAAACGGCTGCTGGGCCCTCAGGT
The DNA here is from genome assembly GCA_963743925.1 of uncultured Planctomycetota bacterium. Taxonomy (GTDB): domain Bacteria; phylum Planctomycetota; class Planctomycetia; order Isosphaerales; family Isosphaeraceae; genus CAVZRC01. Next base: position 206,624 of record CAVURY010000004.1, read on the forward strand.
CCACCGCGGCCAAGCTCAGCGTGATGATCCACGCCAAGAGGATCCGGATGCAGAACCGATGTCTCTTCGTCATCGAAGCCCCCTCTGCTGAGAATCGATCGAGATGGAGTGTGAGAAAGTGCAAGTGTTGACCTCCGATAGATGACGTTTTATTGTCGCCGTGCCCGGTGAAACCTTGCAAGGAAAAAAGACTTGGGCCCTCGGTTTCTCGGTTTTCGGTCTCCCGGCCTTCCGACTTCGCCATCCCGCGACCGTCGGAACGGGGGCATCCTGGTGGATCAACCGACGCTGGTGGGCAGCGTGGACTCTTCCTTTCCTCCGGACTCGCCTCCTCCGGACTCGCCGACGATCCTCACCCGCTGTTTGCAGGACGGGCAAGCGACGACCGTATCCGGGGCGGCGTCGCCGCAGAACAGCGCGTGGCACTCGCAATGGATCACACCCGAAGCCTCACAATACGGGCAACCCGGGAAGCCTTCGAGGAGCGACATCCTGATCGACGCCTGTTCCTGGCCGCCGCCTTCTTCGACGGCATCGAGCGGGTGGGAACTGACGGGCACGAAGGTCTCGCCCTGCGGCCGGCGGACGAACCGCATCAAGTAGGGTTGACCGTTCCTGGAGCAGAACGCATGGAGAAACAACTGCCTGGGGCGGGGGTCGCGGGCGCCGGGCTCGGGCACGGCGACCTCGAGCGCGTCGGCCGGCAGGGGCATCAGTCCCGCCGTCTGCACGTAGGACAACGCTTTCTCGGCCAGCCCGCCCACCAACCCGCCGCCGCCCGGGGCCACGCTCGTCGACTGCACCGATTTCACCGAGCCGGAAATCCAGAGGAACACCTTGCGCCAGGTCTGCGGCGTCGTGTCCTTCATCCGGAGGACCACCTCGGTGATCCGATGGAGTGCCTCCGTCTCCACGTCCGGACCGCAGGCGATCGCCGTGACCTGGGCGGTCGGCGTGCCGTCGTGTCGACGGAACTCGTCGGCCGCCGACTCCCAGGCGTCGGTCGGCTGACCGTCGGTGAAGAGGAACACCAAGGGCTTGTAGTCCCCTTTGGTCGTCGGCGTCGTTCGGACGACTTCGCGCCGGAGGCACTGAATCAGCAGTCGCAATGCCGCTCCCATCGCCGTACCCGAGCGAACCGACAGCCGCGGGCACTGGAAGTCGAGGATTTCCGTCAGGGGGAGCACCTGAGACGCCTCGCGCGCGAATGTAATGACACTCACCCATGCGCTCTCGAGGGCGAGCGGATCCTCGCGCAGGACGGTGACCATGGTCTCGACCCCACGCTCCAGATCGGCGATCGCCTCTCCGGCCATCGACTCGGAACAGTCCAGCAGGAGATAGATGGGAAGACGCCTCAATTTGGCCGACATCATGAGGACTCCTTCTCTGGGGCCGAACAGGTCGCGAAACGGGAGAACGGGCTTGGCTCGATCGATCGCGAAAACCGCGGCGATGGATCACGCCCGGGGCGACGCCGACCGCCGCGCCGCAGCCTTCAGTCGATCGTATTTCCCCGGCGGAAGAGGGAGCGGCTTGCCGACACGTCCCACGCGCCGCGCCCGTTGCCGGTCAGGGTGCACTCGAGGACGCGCCCGGCCCCTTTCTCGAAGGCCCAGACGCCGACGTCGCCGTTGCCGGTGATCCGGCAACGCTGCAGGATCGGCTGACCGCCCTGCGTGATCGCGACCCCGCTCAGGGCATTGTCGTGGATGATGCAATCGATGGCAGTCCCCCTGCCGTTCCGGCCGACCGCGATGCCGGCGAGGTGGCCGCCATGGATCTCGCACCGACGGATGTCGAGCTGGCCGCCGTCGGTGATGATGACCCCGGAACCGGCATTGCCGGCGATGTTGACGCCCTCGAGCTGGCCCCGTCCCTTCTGGGTGACCAGGACACCGGCTCGACGTCCATTGCGAATCGTGCCGCCCCGGACGGTGGGGTTGCCGCCAAGCCAGATCTCCAGCCCCGAGTGGGCGTTGTCGACCAGTTCGCTGTCCTCGATCGTGCCTGCGCCCCCGTCGTGGACCGCGACGCCGGCCTGCTGGCCATCGATGACCTTGCACCGCCGGATCACGGGATACCCCCGGTCACGGATCTCGATGCCGGCCCACGCGTTGGCGGCGATGATGCAGTCCTCGACGGTCCCCGAGGCGTCCTCCGCGAAGAGCAGGCCGACCTGCTTACCGCGGTGGATCCGGCAGAGTTGCAGGGTCGGAGCCCCTCCATTCCGAACCTCCACGCCCGCCCGGGCGTTGCCGACCACCTCGCAGTTCAGCAGCTTCCCGCGTCCGTCGGTGTGGACGAGCACGCCCGCGCCATTTCCGTCGCGGATCTCGCAGAGCCGGAGGGTCGGGTTGCCCCGCTCGCGGATCTCGACACCGGCCAGGGCGTTGGCGAGGATCTTGCACTCCTCCAGCACCCCTTGGCCATGGTCGTGGACCAGGACCCCGACCTGCTGGCCATCGCGGATCCGGCAGAGTCGGAGGGTCGGGTTGCCCCGCTCGCGGATCTCGACACCGGCCAGGGCGTGGCCGAAGATCTCGCAGTCCTCCACCACGCCTCGGCCGTCATCGAGGACGAGGACCCCGGCCGACTTCCCATCCCGGATTGTACAACGGAGGAGGATGGGATTGGCCATGGCACCTTGAACGACCACGCACGCCAGCGCGTCGGAGCGGATCTCGCACGCTTCCAGGATCGGCTGTCCGTGCACGATCACCACGGCAGGGGCTCGCCTGCCGGCATCCTCCACCGAGCGCAGGCTCAGGTTCTGCACCCGCGCCCAGTCGGTCTGGAACCGAAGGCAGGGCGCGCCCGCGATGATGATCTGGTCCCTCGGCCCATCGCCGATGAGTTCCAGCCGCTTGTCAACGATCAAGCTCTCCTTGTAGACCCCCGGGCGCACGATGATTCGCGTGCCGGGCTCCGCGTCGCGGATCGCATCGCCGATGATCCGGTATTGGGTATCGCCCATCGGGGAGACGACGACCGTCGGCGGCTCTCGGCCGGGCCGGGCCGCCCCGTTCGGCGGCTGTAGGTCCGTCTGTGGCAGGGGATCCAACCCCGCGGCCGGCCCCGAGCCCACTGCCGGGGGGAGGGGCGGAGTCCGGCCTGTCAACGACCACCAGTCCGGAGGCAGCCAGAGGTACGATTCCGGAGACCGGCCGGGATCGGCCGGGACTGCGTCCGCGCCCACGACGTGGCCATACACCATGATCCGGCGCTTCACGGCCGCCGAGGACAGGACCAGGTAGCCGCTGAGCAGGGTATCCGGAGACAGCCCCCAGATCCGGAGACTCAGCTCGTTGGGCCCCGGCACGAGCTGGCGCGGCTCGACCTCGAGGTCGGAGACCTGGGAGTCGATCTGGCAGGGCACGGGAACCAATACGCCCAGACGGAACCGGTGGTCGGCCTTGGGGGCGAGCTGCCCGAGGTGCAGGACGCGGGGATACCGCCAGGTACCCTCCTCCGCCGGCAGCCCCTGGACCAGCCCGCTCACCTCGACCGAGTCGAGGGTGATTCCGATGCCGGGGCTGATCATCAAGGCGCAGGTCTGGGCCGACTCACCCGTCCCGGCCTCGCCGGTGACCTCGATCTTGAGGTGGCGCAGGACCACCCCGTCGGCGAGGACCGAGACGACGGGCCCCTCCAGCGACCAGATCGTCGTCTCCTCCCCTTCGAGCGTCAGTCGGCGCGTGATCGACACGGGGCCGGGAAACTCGCCGCGCGAAAGCGTCAAAGTACCGCCTTCCGGGGTGGAGTCCAGGCGATTCTGGAATTCCGTGCGGGCTTTGGCGATGTTCGGGTCCACGCTCGTCTCACCCCTTCCCGACTCGTCAGTGCCCTTTCGCATCGGGCAGTCGCGAATTGAACGGAAAGCTCGTGGTCCTTACCGGGATTGCGAGGGGTCCTCAGAACGGGACCCTCAGCAAGCTCACGATGAGGTCGCGCACCAGCAGGATCGCCATCAGCAGGATCGCCGTGCTGAGGTCGAGCATTTGGCCACCTACCCGCAGCGGCCCGACGGCCTTGCGGAGCCCGTCCAGGAACGGGCGATAGAATGGCTCCAGCCGGGCGCGGGCCTGCCCGGGAAACGGGCCGCGAATCCAGGAGAGAACGATGTAGATGACCAGTCCGAGGGCATAGATGTTAAACAACGCATAGATTAGACGAATCAGGGCGATCATGGTGGAGCCCTAGGCCTTGACGATCTGAACGTCTGCAATCCGCGCATGGGGCTCCTGCGAGAGCCGGATCTGCGAACCGTCTATCAATTCCACCGCCGAGCCCGGCGGTACCCGGTTCCCCCCGGGCGAGGTCAGCGAGTCGAGGTGCTGGTTCACCAGCAGCCACTTCCCCTGGTGGAAGGAGCAGTAGGCCTGCGGCGTGGGGTCGACTTCCGGGCTGGGGAAGAGGTTGTCGAAGGCGTGCCACTTGAAGAGGTAGAGGTCGTTATAGAGCACGAGCTGGCCGTCCGGCATCCAATGACCCGGCCGGCGCTCGGTGCGGAACTTCAGCACGGGGAGGGGCTGCGCTTGCCGGGCGTTGCAGAACGGGCACTGCGGTCGGGTAATGTCATACAGCACGTACCACCGAGATGGGCACCTGTCGTTGGAGCAAGGGACGAGCAGGTCCCACGTCTTGATCAGGCCTCGCAACCATTCCAGGGCGGTGGGACGCCGGCCGGGATCGTGTAATCCCTGGACAAAAGCCCGCAGGAACAGGTCATTCATCGCCGAGCCCAGGGCCGAACAGCCGACGTAAGACTTCTCCTCCGGCCGGTTCGATGGGTCGGTGGGATGCTCGCAGAAGAGGGACTGAGACCCGTAGGCGAGCAGGTCCTGCTCCTCCGCGGTTTGAGCCGGCGGGATCTTCCGGCCGTCCAGGGGATGCCGGCGGAGCAAGTACTGGTAAATCAGCACGGCCAGGGCATGCTGATCCGTACGCGCGCTGGGATGCTTGCGTTGGGGATCCTTGGAGGGCAGGTTCAGGGTGGATAACACCTCCGGCGCAATATAACCCTTGGTCCCCACGACGTCGGGGGGGAAGAGCCCTTCGACGACCAAGGAGTCGATGTCGATGATGATGCTGGCCCCGCGAGTCGGGTTGACGAGGACGTTGTTCGGGCTGAGGTCGGAGTGGGCCAGTCCGGCGTTGTGCAGCCGCGCCACGGCGCGCGCCATCCGGATACAGAGGGCGAAGTACTCTCGCCAGGTCCCCAACTCCGCGGCGGCGAGCTTCTCCAGCAGCGCGCGGTTCTTGCGGCCGAGGAACCGCATCCCGTTCTTTTCCTTGCCCTTGATGAAGTCCGGCCCGGACGCGAAGAAGAAGTTGGCCGGATAGGTCGGCGCCAGGATGCCCAGGCCCGGCTTGACCACGATGGCCGTGGGCCAGCAGTAGAGGGTGCGGAAATAGTCCGCCTCGGCCTCGGTCTGTGCCGCCCCCCCCCGGGCTCGGGGGACCGTGGGGTTGTACCGGCCGAGCACCTTCTCCAGGCGCTGGAGGCGCAGCGGATCGGATCCCGTGGCCGCGTCCTTGTATAGGCAGACTACCGACTTCCTGTCCGGCGTAAAGTAGACGACCTTCATCGCGCCGTCGCCGATCGACTCCGGGATGTAGTTGACCGTCCGGCCGTCCGACAAGGTGGCCTTAGCCAGCGTCATGACAGGGCCTCGCGAGTGAGGACGACCAGGGTGCGATCGTCGAAGGAACCCCGGACATAATACGAGTCGAGCCAGATGCGCAACCGATCCTCTGGTGTGTCCGCCTGACACCACTTCCGAGCCATCCGGCCGGCGTGAAGCAGCGCCGGCGAGACGAGCACGTCCTCCATTTTGATATTCAGCCGGTCGGCGAAAGCGGCGATCGAGCCGATCAGGACCGGGTCCTTGGACGGATCAAGACCGGGCTCGATCGCGGATTGGAAATCGGCTTTCTCCACGTCGCCTTCGTTCGGCAGCGGCGTATCTTGCAACGCCGCGGCAATCTCATCCTTGCTCACGGCGGGGACTTCGAGGATGCCGTTGAGCATCAGGTCGCCGTAGAGTCGCAGCAGGCCGGGGTCGTTGGGGAAGTAGTCGTCCGCGACGCCGTCGGTCATGACCATCAAGGCCCTCAGCGGCCCGCAGAAGGCCGAGGTCTTGCGTGCCAGGTTCTGGCGCACCAGGTTCCGCTCGGATGTGAGGAACTCGGTCTCACCCGAGTACTCGCCGCTGTCGGCCACGCCCAGAAGGGTGAGTTGCGCGGGAGTCTCCAGGACGGCGGACATGCCGTCGCCGACCTGGCAAGCCATCACGAAGCTATCGTCTCGACCCTCTTGTGGGATCGTGGTATGCACGGCCAGGAGAAGCGTCGCGGACAGGTCGGAGATATCCAGTTGCGCCCTTGGGCACGAGCAGGTCTGAATAGCTCTGGTCGCCGACACGCTGGTCCGTGGCCTTGCGGACCGCTTCGAAAGCGGCCTTCATCGCCGTGTGCAAGGCGACTTGCACGCGTTCGACGTCCGGATCGGCGAAGACGAGTGTCGTCTCGTCGCGAGAGGGGGTGCGCCCTCTCTCGTCGCTCAAGCTGATCGGCTGGTCCTCCAGGGCTTTCTTCAACGACTCGATCGCGGCCCGAGTCGAGGCCTTCGCCCCCACCCGGGAGAACTTCTTCGATCCGGCCCCATCGGAGACGGCGATGAGAGTCCAGGGGCCGACCACGTCGAACTCGAACCAGTCGTCGCAGTTGGTGCCCTCGTGCTTGTGTTTCTTGCCCCGCACGCGGGCGCCGATGACCCTCACGCCCGCGGGAGCGACGAGCGGTTTGCAATCCGATGGGTCGTGCTTGTCCGGGTCATCGGGGACGGCCAGGTCTTTCCACAAGGAAGTGGGCTGCGACACGGCAGGGGTCTCCGGAGGGTTGCTCGTGACGTCAGCGGGCGGCACTGCGGGTGAAGAGGATGATCCTCGGAAGGTCGGGGGCGATCCTGGCGGCGACGGCGACATCGGGCTGGCCGGCGGTCGATCTCCGGACTTCATCGCCGGGCGGGACATCGCCGGCGGGATACCCGACTGGGGAGCGGGCGCGTGAGGTCGTTGCATGGGCGGCGCGCCTGGGCAGGTGCGTTGCTGGGCCGCACCGCCGCCTGCTGCTGTTGTGTATTCCACCCGGGCCTCGGCCACGTTTCGATCCGATGACCGCCGGGGAGGTTAGTGGCCTTGGTACCACCTGGTCGGAGACCTCTTTCCAAAGCGTACTTGAAAACGGCCGCGATCCCCGGCCGTGAAGAGCCCGGCCCCCCCTGATCCTGGCTGAGCCGCTTCGCGAACTCCGACCAGAGGGAATCACTCAGGGTTCGGGCCTCCTTGCTCATGGGCGCGGGGATTCCGAACTGATTCAGGAAGACCGGCAGCATGAGGTCTGCCAGGTTCTTGCTGATCTGTCCCAGCAACTCTTTGTTGGGGCCTAACTCCTTGTCCCAGACCTGCTTCGCAATCTCGTCGTCCTGTGGATTGGTCCCCATGATACCCAGCTTCCAGCGGATGGCCTGGATCAGTTGATCCGTCGAAGGCATCGCGAGGCTCCTCTCTCCGCATCATCGCCATCTACGGACTGACCGTTTCGGCCGCCACGGCACGCCCCTGTCCCTTCAGTCCTGATTCAGAACCTCGAACTGCTCGACGAAATCCTGCACGCGGGCGGAGAATGCATCGAACGTCTTGTGGATCAAATTCCCGAAGCACACGGGCCGCCGAGGGGACGAATCGACCCGAAGAGGCGGCTCAGGGTACGATATGGATCTGCGGCGGCGGCGGCGGCAGGCTGACGCCCGCTCCCGCCGTCTGCTGGGCCACATTCTGCGAGGTCGTCTTGATCGAGCTCGACACCCACTTGAAGAAAGCGCGCAGGGTATCCGGCTGGAGGTTGTTCAGCTCCACGACGATCTCGGTGATCCGCTTGAGCAAGTTGGAGTCGGCCCCCGAGCCCGCGGCGCAAGCAATGATATTGCCCATTCGCTTGGTCTTGATCCGGTCGGCCGCGGCCTCCCAGCTATCAGTGGGTTGGCCGTCGGTGATCAGGAACACCAAGGGCTTCCAGTCCCCTTTCTGGGTCGATGTGGCTTTGATCACCTCTTGGTCCAGGCATTTCTCGAGCAGCTTCAGGGCCTCGCCCAGCGCCGTGCTGCCGTTGGCATCCAGGGTCGGCTCCTGGAAGCTGAGCAACTCGGTCAAGGGGCAGATTTGCTGGGCACTGCTGTTGAAAGTGATCACCGACAGGTAGGCCGTCTCCAGCGCCTGTGGGTCACTGCGCAGGTCCGCCAGGAGTGCCCTGACCCCTTGGCGAGTGGCCTCGATCGGCTCGCCCGACATCGAGCCCGAGCAATCGAGGATCAGGTAGATAGGCAAACGCCGACCCGTCGCTTCGGCCACGTCAGTCCTCCTCTCCGTCAATCGATCCGCGCCCGATTCAGTAATTAAACATGAACAATTGGCCCGTATTGTTCAAGTCTTGCTATTTGTGAGAATAGCCGAATCCATCCCTCGTTGCAAGATAGTCGGCAGTTAGACCCTCATCAAAATTGCGATCCATACCTCAAGTCGTATTCTATCAGAAGCTTAAGCCATTCGGCCTTCGCCCGACGGGACATGCCCTTGCAACGGACCTTCACCAAGCGGCTCGCCATGTTCGGCCTATGGTGTCTTGGGGGCTTCCGCATCGGACCACTTGATTGTCGGTGATACCCACTTGAAGAAGGCTCGTAAGGTATCCGGCTGGAGGTTGTTCAGCTCCACGACGATCTCGGTGATCCGCTTGAGCAAGCTGGCGTCGGCCCCTGAACCGGCGGCACAGGCGATGATGTTCGCCGACCGCTTCGCCTTGATCCGCTCGGCCGCGGCCTCCCAGCTATCGGTGGGCTGGCCGGCGGTAATCAGGAACACCAAGGGCTTCCAGTCCCCTTTCTGGGTCGATGTGGCTTCGATCACCTCCTGGTCCAGGCATTTCTCGAGCAGCTTCAGGGCCTCGCCCAGCGCCCTGCCGCCATGGGCGTCCAGGATCGGCTCCTGGAAGCTGAGCACTTCAGTTAGGGGGCAGACTTGCGGGTCACTGCGCAGGTCCGCCAGGAGTGCCCTGACCCCTTGGCGAATGGCCTCGATCGGCTCGCCCGACATCGAGCCCGAGCAATCGAGGATCAGGTAGATAGGCAAACGCCGACCCGTCGCTTCCACCACGTCAGTCCTCCTCATCACCGAAGGATTCGTCCGTCGTCGAGAATCCACGGATGACCGATTCCTACACCTTGGTCGCTCTTAGAGACCGTCCCATAATGGGGACACTTGTCGAACGAATTGAAAATCCTTCCGAATCTTCTATCGCATTCGTGCACCAAGAGTTACGACAAAGGAACAGCTCGATGCCGCCGTAGGTGCGTCAACGGATTACCAGTTTGGTGGCATCTTCATAGGTAAGGGATGATAGGCCAAGTCATTCGAAGTTAGCCCTCGGGCCGATGACAACGCTTCGATGTCCGCGCCGTCCGCTATCGGAATGGGAGATGAGACGATCACTCCGATCTCCTCGCCCACGAAAAGGGCATGCCGGCCGTCCCGGCCCCGAGCCGGGATCGGCGACCGTGGCGATGGGGACCCGGCGAAAAGTTGCCAATGAGTGCCAATGAGTGCCATGGCCCGACCGGCTCCGAGTCGGTCTCGAAGGTCGCGGTGGCCGTCTCGTCGGTCGCTCCGCGGGCGGCGAATCCTGCAAGCGTTCCTGGACCCGTGCTCACGGCGCGGCCTACGAGACCCTTCCGAGACAGACTCTTTAGATCGTTCAGTCTATTTTAGGATGAATCGCGTAGCAAACCCCCGTCGGCAGATTCTTCGGGGTGCCGCCATCGCCTGGTGACGGATACCCGATGACTCGATACCCGGTCGGCCTCGATGGTATGGTCCGGCCACCGGCAAACACCGACCGGCGCGATGAACGGTCCGACGAAATACCCGATCGCGCCCGGGAAGAGTGTGGACGACGATCTGATCTCGCGATATCATCAGGTTCATTGATGCGTGGTCTTGCAGCGATGAGGAGGTAGGCAGCGGTGCCTCCGGAGTTGGATGTGGGTCGTCTGGTCCGCGAGGGACGTGCGGCAGTGCGCGAGGCGGCCGCCCATGCGCATCGATTCCGGGCTTGGGAGGCGCTCCAGGAACGGGATGCCGACGGGGGACTGGCCGGCGTGCGGCCCTATTCGGATCGCGCGATCGCGGAGTTGCTGGCCTCACACGAGTCCGACCCGGACGATGTCGGGGTCGTGCATCACCTGGCCATCGCCTTCCACGCACGGGCCTGGGACCGAGAGCTCCGGTGCGACCCGGACGCCACGGCCGATTGGAAGGCGGCGCTGGGCCATTGGCGAACCATCGCCGCCTCGGCGGGATTCTGGGGCGACCTGCGCACCAAGTACCTGTCATGCGACCCCGCGGCGGATCCGGCGCTGCTCTTGGCGGTGCGGCGAGACCTGCTCGAGCACCTGCTCGAGATTCACGTCGATTTCATCCGTCATTATTGCGGGGGCGACGCTCCAGGCCGCGCCTCCGATCACGTCGAGATCATCCGGCAGGCGTCGCTCCCGCGGGCGTTGCGCGCGGCTGGTCCATAAGGTCTTCGACGCCATGACGGGCTCCGTCCCCGAGGCGAAGGCGCAGCGGGCCTACGAGTCCGCCGCGACCGTCGTCGAACAATTCCTGGGCCTGTTTCCCGACTACCTGCCGGCGTTGCGGCTGCACGCCGAACTGTGCCGGGGTTGGCTTTCCGGGATGTCATTCCGCGATGACTGGGAGGCGATAGTCCTGCTCAGCGCACTGCGCGGAGCCCGTCGCCCGGCAGCTCGAGGCGCATACCGGGCTGGCCGAGGACCCGCTCGCCGTCGCGGCGCTGGGCGACCTGGCCGCCGAGTTGACCTGGCGGAGCTTCGATCGAGGCCAATCCTATTATGTGGGGCGCAATCTCGAGGAACTCTCGGAAGCCGATCGGAGCGCACTCAACGCCGCCCTCTTGCTCGGCATCACCTGGGGTCGCATGGCCAGGCCGACGACCCCGAGTGGGTCTCGCGTGCGGAGGTACCTTGCCACCTGCCTGCGAGTCCACGCTTACCTCCTGGATTGGGAGGCGGCCATGGCCAGCAGCGGCGGCGATCCTTATGAGATCAGGGCGGCTAGAGGCCTCTGCCGCCAGGCGATCGACGAGACGGAGGAGGCGAGGGAGTGCCTACCCGGTGACGAGCTCCTGGCTCAATTGATCGACTTTCGCAAGCACCTGGCCGATCTGGAGGGCCGGCCACCCTGGCCCGAGCCGCGCGAGTATCGGGGGAAGGCATGATGAACATCTGGCAGCGTGGCACACCGACGACGAACCCCTATTGTCGAACGGCGTTCCGCGTCGCACGGGTCCCCACCGACGTCGTGCGCCACAGGACGCTCGTACAGACCATCGCCCAGACCCGACGCATCGTGAATACCGACCCGCGTGCCCATTCGATCGAGGGCGTGTCCGTGTCGCTCGCCGAGCTCAACGCGGCCGAAAAGGTCCTGCTCGACCCGCGAAGTCGCATCGTCGAGGAGCTCCTGGAGCACGCGACGGAGCCGGAGCCACTGGGCCCTGTACGTGTCCTGGCCGAAAAAGTCGCGGCCGCCCTGAGCCCCGGGTCCCGCGAGCTGCCTGCGGTGACCAACCTCCGCGGACTCCTTCCCTGGGCGCAGGCCCTCGTCGACCAGTTCTTGGAGGAGAATCCCGGCCCCGACCCCGCCCTCGGTGACTCGGAGCCGACCCTGCTAACACCGTTCGGCAGCCCGGAACCGTCCCCGGCCGGGACGATCGGTGGCGGCCAGTCCAGTGCCCCGATGACCCGGGCCGATCGAGCGGAACCGGACCACGAGCGATTCATGGGCGGAGGTTGAGGGATGGGACGCATCGTCGGGATCGACCTGGGCACGACCTACAGCGCCGTGGCCATCCCCGAGGAACGGTCGGGCGACGGCTTCCTGGTCGTCCCGGGCTGTCCGGGCTGCTCGGTGATCCTCGACCGATTCAAGCGGCGGATCACCCCGTCGGTGGTCGCCGAGGACGATACCGGCAAGGTCGTCGTCGGCTATGTCGCCAAGGGACGTGCCGGCCTGTCTCCCGAACCGATCATGTTCGCCAAGCGATGGATGGGGGAGGATAAGTCCTTTCCGCTCGCCCGTCAGGGAGCGTTGCGACCCGAGGACGCCTCGTACTACATCCTCCGCTATCTCAAGGAGCTGGCCGAAGAACGCCTCGGCGAGTCGGTCGAGGAGGCGGTCATCGCCGTGCCGGCCTACTTCTCGCTGCTGGCCAAGCAGAAGACGGAGGAGGCGGGTCAGCGCGCCGGCCTGCGCATGGCGCAGGTCGTCCAGGAGCCGGTCGCCGCCGCCATGATGTACGCTCACGGTGATCGCCGCGACCCGCTCCGGTTGCTGACCTATGACCTGGGTGGCGGGACTTTCGACGTCGCGATCCTGGAGAAACGCGACGGGATGATCAGCTCGGACTCGATCCGCGCCTTCGACGGCCACCGCTTCCTGGGCGGCTACAACTTCGACAAGGCCCTGGCCCACTGGATCCTCGACGAGCTCAAGGACCGCAACTACGACCTTGTGCTGGACGTGGACGACCCGGCGGACCGGGCGACTATGGCCAAGTTGATGGTCTACGCCGAACGCGTGAAGATCGCCTTGTCGCAGGTCGAGGTCTACGAACTCGTCGACACCGCCTGCGACATCGTCGATCATGCCGGCAACCCGGTGGCGATCCAGTTGGAGATCGCGCGAGAACGATTCGAGGAGATGATCCGGCCGGAGGTCGACGAGACGATCTGGATCTGCCACCGGGCGCGGACGGAGAAAGCCGACCCGCCCTTGGGAGCCGATGAATTCGACGAGATCCTCATGGTCGGCGGCTCGTCGCGTATCCCGTTGGTGGCTCGGCGCCTCGAGGAAGAGTTCGGCCGCCGCCCTCGGCTCATCGAGCCCGACCTGTGCGTCGTCCTGGGGGCCGCGCTCCTGGCCGGGACCAAGGCGACGACCCGGGGGTGTCTGCGCCTGGACCCGATCCCGACCCAGACCGTTCTGTTCAACCTTGACCGTGACCGGTGCCGTTGTGCCGGTCGCGGGCCTCTCGGCCGTGCAGGGATGCACCGTGACGTTGCGGGCGTCCGACGGCTCCAGCCGCGTCAGCCGGATTACGGGGGCCGAGGGAACCTTCGTCATCAAGGACGTGCGGCTGGCGCCCGAGGCCACGACCGAGCTGGTGCTGACGGTGACCTCGGCCGGGGGAAACGAAGTCGCCACTCACAATTTCACGGTCCACCAATCGGCCGCCGCCGGCAGCGGCGTGGTCGCCGATAGCACCAATTTGCTCTCCAAGCCGATCAAGATCCAGCTCGTCGATAGCGATGTTGTCGTCGCCCCCGAGCGCAGCGCCCTGCCCTTCGACGTGACCTTCCAGGCCAAGACCACCGACGCGAGCGGCCGGATCAGCGTGCCGATCCTGGAGGACGACCACCCGCTGGGCGAAATCTTGATGACAGAGATCCCCAAGACCCTGCCCGTGGGCAGCGCCGTCGAGATCAAGCTGAGCATCCAGGGCAATTACCAGGTCCGCGCCACCGCCTGCGTGCCGGAACTGAAGCGCGACGCGACGGTCGTCCTCGAGCTGCCGGTGCGCCCGATACCGACTCGAGCGGAATTGCTGGAACGCTATGTCAACCTGGATCGGCAGGCGAGCGACGCGCTGGCGACCGCCGGCCGCGGTGTCCTGTTCGGGGGGGCCAAGGCGACGCGCCTGAAGGAATGTCTGGCGCGGTGCCGCGACGCCCTGGACCGCCCCGCGGCCGATTGCTCCAAGATCGACGCCGACCTCGACGAAGTCCAGGCCCTGGTGCGCAGCTTCGCGCGCCGGCTGGAAGCCCAACCCGTCGCGGGCCATCTTCGACGAGACGGTCCGGGAGACCGAAAAGCTGATCAACAGGGTGATCCAGGCGAAGCCGCAGGCCGCGCAGGACGGCTACGACAAGCGCCTCGGAGCGATCCGGGCCGACGCCGAGGCCGCCTACGCGGCCCAGAACGGCGCGGCCTGGGCGGACGCCTGCAAGAAGCTGGGACAGCTCAACGAGGACCTCGAGGGACTAATCCCAGTTCCGAACGGAGACGGGGCTCGCCAGGATCCCGGCCAGCTCCTGCTCGAGCTGGCGCAACGCCTCGCCAAGCTCGTCGAGGAAGCCAAGGGGGTGGGACGCTACGAGGCTTTGAAGGGCGAGTTCAAGGAGGCGGCGGATGCTCTGAAGCGGATCGCGCCGAAGGCACCGGACGCCATGGCCCAGATCCACGACTGGTATTACACCCGCTTCGAGGTGTTGCAGGGGAAGCTCCACGACTCGGAAGAGGGGGGCGCCTCAAGCCGGCGCAGGACTGATACCTCACCAGGTCGGGGAAGAGAGGCACCATGGGCAAGAACGTGGTCGGGATCGATCTGGGGACCACGTATTCGGCGGTGGCCTACGTCGACCACCAGGATCGCCCCAGGATCATCCCGAACGCCGACGGGAAGACCACGACGCCTTCCGTCGTGCTCGTCCAGGAAGGTCGCCGGGAAGTCGGCGACCTGGCGCTGGACCAGTGGATCACCAACGAGGAGCATGTGTGCCGTTGGGTCAAGCGCTCGATGGGCAGCCTGGATTTTCGCTTCCAGGGGCTCACGGCGTCGGAGGTCTCCGCCGAGATCCTGAGGGCGCTCCGGGCCGACGCCGAGCGGCACCTGGACGGGCCGATCGATGAGGCGGTGATTACCTGCCCGGCCTACTTCGCCGCGGTCGAGATCGAGGAGACCAAGCGGGCGGGAGAGCTGGCCGGGCTCTCGATCCGCGAGATCGTGAAGGAGCCGACCGCGGCGGCGGTCTTCCACGGCGTCGAGACCATGCGCGACGGCCAGGTCAATCTGGTCTGCGACCTGGGTGGTGGCACGTTCGACGCCACGGTCCTGACTTTCGAGGGCGGGGCGTTCCTCCCCATGGCTTGTTTGGGCGTCCGCGAACTAGGCGGGCACGACTGGACGATGGCGCTGGTGGAGATGGTGGCCAGTCGGGCCCGCGACCAGTTGCGTGAGGACCCGCGTGATGACCTGCTGGCCGGCCAACTGCTCTACGAATCGTGCGAGGCGGCGAAGCGCGACCTCGCACGGCTCTCCAGCGTCACGATCCCATGTCGCTGTCGGGGCCGCGCCACCGACGTGGTGGTCCTTCGCGACGAATTTGAGGAAGCCACGGAGGGGTACATCGGCCAGGTCGTCGCCTGCGCCGAGGGTGCGTTGGCCAAGGCGCGGCCGCCCCTGACCTGGGGGGACGTGGACCGTGTCCTGCTGGTCGGAGGGGCGAGTCGCCTGCGGCGGGTGGGGGCGGCCCTCCAGGAGGCATCCGGGAACCCGCCGATGCTGATCCGGGAGCCAGACCTGGCCGTCGCCTACGGTGCCGCGATTTTGGCGCACGGCCGCGTGCGCCCCCGTCGGGGGGGCCTCATCGAGGTCCCCGAGGGGCTGGTCGAGGTCGTCTCCGCGCGGATCCTGCCCCGGGCGCTAGGGACCAGGGCCATCGCGCGGGACGGCGGCCGGCCCCGCGTCCTGAACGCGCCGATCATCCCGCAGAACACCCGCCTGCCCATCTCCTGCACGCGCGACGACTTCGAGGTCACCGCCGATCGGCAAGAGTACTTCGATATCCCCGTCGTCGAGTTCGAGGACACCGAGGACGATGCTTACGAACTGGTCGGTAACTATCGATGCCGGTGCCTACCCGACGCCCGGCGCGGCGACCGGATCCGGGTGGCCTTCCACTACGACATCAGCGGCATCCCTCGCGTCGAGGCGACCGACGCGCGCTCGGGAGCCCCCCTGCAGGTCGAACGCTTGGGACATTACCAGGACCCCGACCCGGACGCTCTCGGCCGGACGCGGTGGCGCTGGGTCGTGTTCGCGGTCGATGTGTCATTCAGCATGGACCCCTACAAACTGTCCAAGGCCAAGCAGGCTGTGCTCGACCACGCCCGCACCCTGCTGGCCAGCGGCGGCGCCGCCGGCCTCGTCTGCTTCGGCGCCGTCGCGCGCGTCCTCTGCCCTCCGACCACCGTCCACGACGACCTGGAGCGGGCCGTGGACGCGCTCGTCCCGTTCGGAACGACCGCAATGGACGCCGGGATCAGGCTCGCTGTGGGGCTGTTGACTTCGGCTCCCGACGAGGCCGAGCGCGAGGTCGCCTTGATCACCGATGGCATGCCCGACGACGAGCGACGCGACGCGACCCTGGCCGCGGCCGCCGAAGCCCGCGCCGCAGGAGTCCGGCTCTCGACCGTGGGCATCGGCGCCGGGGACGTGGACATCGATTTCCTCAAGCAATTGACGCCCCTGGCCCTGGTCGTAGAGACTGCGGCGGGCCTCGCCGAAGGTGTGGGTCATCTGCTCTCACTCGCCCCCGCCCCTCGCCAGGCGGGACCGTCCTCGCCGTCCGAGCCCGGGCCGCGATAACCGAGAGCAACCCACAGACGTCGTTGTAGTCGCCCGATCGAAGACGGAATCCCTGAGAAACGCAGCGGGTGGCCAGAGACGACTCCGCTGTTGTTTGGTCATCTGACATGGCGACGGTGTAATGAATCCTATTCTGGCTACTGTGGAGGCCGATCCATGGGACTGCGGTGCGGCATCGACCTGGGGACGACCTACTCGTCGATCTCGTGGTTCGACGGCGACAACCATCGTGTGGAGACGATCGATCTGGACAGCGCAGACGGAGCCAAGATGATCCGCTCGGTCGTGTACTATCCAGGCCCGGGTGAGGCGCCGGTGGTCGGCGATGCGGCGGTCAACGCCGCCCGTCGGTTTCCGGACCGCGTGGTCGCCGGCATCAAGCGCTCGATGGGTACGTCCTACACGGTACCCCCGATCGATGGCGTGCCCCGGACACCCCCGGAGGTCTCGGCGGAGATCCTCAGGGCCCTGGTTCGTGACGCGCAGAGGTTCCTTGGCGAGGAGTTCCGGGAGGTGGTCATCACCGTGCCCGCGTACTTCGGCGACAATGAACGCGCCGCCACATTGGAGGCCGGCCGGCTCGCCGACCTGGAGGTCGTGGCGCTGTTGTCGGAGCCGATCGCCGCCGCGCTGGCCTTCGCCGTCGAGAAGGTCGCCGACATCGTCAACAAGTCCATGCTGGTCTATGACCTCGGCGGCGGTACGTTCGACGTGACGCTCATCCACGTAACAGCCGCCCCGGACGACCAAGGCCGGATCGGCCTGAAGGCCGAGGTATTGTGCAAGGACGGATACATCGAGCTGGGTGGGATGGACTGGGACCGGGCCCTGGCCGAGCTGGTGGGGGAGAAACTGGAGCGGGCGCACCAGGTCAACGTCTGGGCCGACCCCAGGAACGCGGCCCTCCTCCTGGAGAACAGCGAGAAGGCCAAGCGCCACCTGAGTCGCGCGAGCACCGCCTCGATCATCGCCGATCTGGAACATCACCAGGTCAACGTCAGTTCCGCCGAGTTGGAGGAGCGCACCCGCGACCTCCTGCTCCAGACCCAGATGCTGGTCGAGCGCGTGCTCGACGAGGCGGAGCGCGGTCACGGCATCAGCCGGGATGAAGTCGGGGTGCTGCTAACCGGCGGGTCCACCCGGATGCCGATGGTCAAGTCGATGATCGCGGGGCTCACCGGCCGGCCCCCCTTGGTCCATCGCAACCCGGATCTGCTCGTCTCGATCGGCGCCGCATACTGGGCGCACCTGCTCCGGGAGGGGGCCTCTGTTCCCGTCATGGTGCCCGACGCCCAAGGTCGCGGCCAACCTCGGCAGGTGAGCGTACAGCAGAGGGACCTGATCGAGATCGCGGCCTATTCGGTCGGTGTCGAGGTCCTCCGGATGGACGCGCAGGGGCGCCTGGACCGAGTCAACGCCGTGCTCATCCCCAAGGGAGCCAGGTACGGCAAGGTCTTTGAAAAGGAGTTCCAGACTTCCCTCGATGGCATGACGGAAATCCCGGTCGTACTCTACAAGGGGGAATCCTCCGACCCGGGGGAGTGCGAGCCTCTCCTGGAGTTCACGATCATGGGCCTACCCCCGGGCGCCCCAAGGGCCAACTCGTCCGAGTGACGCTCGGCTTCGACGACGACGGCATCATCCGCGGCCGTGCGGTCGATCTGGGAACGTCGCAGGACGTCGAGATCGTCGTGGACCGGGACAGAGGCGCGCGAGGATCCCTGGCATGAATCGCGTGGCGGCTACATCGGATTGGGAATCATACATGTCGCCACCCGATGAACGAGTGAAAACCACCTGTGTCACGTTGGGTCCGTGGCTCGATCTCTTGGAATCCTCAGCTCAATTGGCCGGGACGATCTCGCCGTTATCCCCGATCTTCAGGGCGAGCTTCTTCTCCCAGTCGGCAAGGAGCTTTTTCGGATCGCCCGCGATCGGAGGACCATCCCCGACGTCGAACTGGAGGATCATCGGAATTACCGAGGTGACGGTTGGCATGACCGCGACCTGGAGCTTCTTGTCGGATCCATCGAGGAAGCAAAAGGCCGTGGGTGAATCGCTCGGGTAATAGTAATTCAAGGGGCGACTGTAAGTGGGTGTCAAACTCTTGCCATCGAATCGCGCGAGATGCCCCCACCAATCCGTGGCCATGAAGACCGACTTGCCATCAGGGCTGAAGCCCAGGGCTTTGACCTTCCGACTCATCGGGATGACGAGAGGAGCGGCGAGCGGCTCCTCCAAACGGTGGATCACGGGCACACCCCCGAGTTGGTTGACGGTAATCACCGTCTTGGCGTCGGGACTGAAGGCCACGGCGGTGATGTTCGAATCGTGTCCCGAGAGGTTGACACACTTGCCGTTGGGCGGTTCAAAACTCCAGATCCGGACCGCGTCCTCGCCATCCGTGAGCAATCTCAATCTCGTACCATCGGGACTGAAGGCCACGGCTGAGTGGGTGGTCGTCTGATAACTCGGGAGGATGATTGGCTGTTCGGAAGGTTGATCAACCCTCCACACTCGTGTCTTGCGGTCGGCGCAACCGGCGGCCAGGCGCTTTCCGTCGGGACTGAATGCCAGGGCCCATATAATCGACTTGTCTTGTTGCTTTCCGTCGGGGCCGTATGCCAAGGCTTCATCCCAGCTCTTATCGCCTTTGAGCGTGACTGGCTCTTCGAGCGTGGCTGGCTTTTTGAGCTTGTCGACCCGGAAGAGCCGAGGGGTATCGGCGCCGCCTGCAACGGCCAGGCGTCTGCCATCAGGACTGAAGGCGAACGCCTGAATCGTTTGCTGCCGACGTCTCGGGAGCGCGATGCGTTTGGCGTCATCTCGATCCATCGTTGAGAGACGGGTCAGACCAACCTCCGGACTCCCGGTGGCCACGTGCGATCCGTCAGGAGACAAGGCAACCCGCTCGATCGTCCTGCCTTCCCCGACAGGAGTTCTAGCTTCAGCAGTGAGCCGGTCGATCTGCCAGAGTCGGGCCGTGCCGTTCGTGCCCACGGTGACGAGTGTCCTGGATGGCGAGTGCACCGCGGAGTCGTCCGAGCGAATGATTGCCGCCGCCTCGATCGGCGAATCATGTCCCCGAAGCAGGAAGGGAGGGGCGTTCGGCTGCTCGACTCGCCAAAGCTTCACCACGCCGTCTTCACCCGCGGTGACGAGATACGGGCCCTCCGGGTCGAAGAACGCCTCACGGATCGAACGTTCGTGACCATGAGGGAGGATGGAGGGGGAGGCCGGCGTTCCGGGCCTCCAGAGGCGCACCATCATTCCGTTGGAGGTCAGGGTCAAGAATCCGTTGCCGTCGGGGGTGAACGCGATTTTGTTGCCCGATCCCTCGCGTCCGTCAACTCGCTTTGATTCGTGAGCTCCTTGCTCAAGATCTCTCCATGGATCAATGGGATACCGGCGCGAGATCCTTTGCCTCCCAGCGCCGCACCGTGCCTTCAGAGCCATCATCGACGCTGGCGATCCAGAAGCCGTCCGGGCTATACGCGACCGCCGCGATCCGGTCGCCTTGTTCCGGTAGCGTGTCGAGTTTTTTCGAGGGGTCTTCCACGAGCCAGATATTCGCCGTACGTCGGAGAGCCTGGCCTTCCATCGTTAACGTCACAAGAATGACTCGCGAACCGTTTGGACTGAAGGCGATGGCCGTGACCGGCCCGATCTGTCCCTCGAAGAAAATGGGGCCTTCTGCCTGTGATTTGGGCGATTCGGACCGCCAGAGGCGGGCGGAGCCACGTTCACTCGCTGTGATCAGAAACCTACCATCCGGCGGGCTGAAGGCCACGATTCTTACCGCCGCCTCGCCTCCCGCGAGGCTGTCGGGCTCGGCTGCGGGCTTGTCGAGATGCCAAAGCCTTGTCTTACCGTCCGCGTCGGCGATGACGAGATACTTGCCCCCGGGACTGATGGCCGCGGTGCTTACCCTGCCGCTCTTGCCACGTAGGATCAGAGGTCCACGTTCCGGCTGCTTGAGGTCCCAGACTCGCACGCTCTCGTCGTCAGCTCGGGCCGCAAGCCAGCGGCCATCCGGGCTCAGGACCGTGAATGATGGGGACGTGTTGACGGCCACGGGGAAACCTTCGAGATCGGACCTCTTGACCACCTCTTGCGGTGGTACACCGGTGCGAATCGTTCTCTGAAGTCGGTTGTAGTCGGAGCCGATTAATTGATCTACCCTGGTCCGAAGATCCGCGCTCGCCGGGGAGGGACATCTGGGCTTTGAGCCACCAGAGGATGGCTTCGTCGCGCCGCTCCGCGAAGGCTGAGACCACCGCCCGACGCTCGAAAGTTCGCCGAATATAGCCTTCCCAAAGATCGTCAGCCCGTTTATGGTAGAACGGAATTTTGACGAGTTGCTCGTAAGCGGCCTTCGCCAGTTTTTCACCCCCGACGTTGGCTTTCTCGAGCGTCGGAATGATCTGACGGGGATAGATGACCTCGTACCAGAAGACTGGGCACAACAGCAGCAAGACGGACGCCACGACCGCCACTCGCATCCA
Organism: uncultured Planctomycetota bacterium; assembly: GCA_963743925.1. GTDB lineage: Bacteria > Planctomycetota > Planctomycetia > Isosphaerales > Isosphaeraceae > CAVZRC01. The sequence goes on from CAVURY010000004.1 coordinate 227,698, forward strand.
AGGGTTCGCAGGCGGCCACACCTCCCGGATCCACGATCTGCCGAAGACTTTCTCATAGATGCGGTTGCGGACGACCAGCCTGCCGTCGTCGCGAACTTTCACGAGGCCGGCGAGGTTCAGTTCGTTGTGGGTCGCCGAGGTCGGCTTGTATTTGACCGGCTTGCCCTGCAACACCCGCGTATAGAGCCTGAGCAACCGAGTGGTCATCGCGCCGCGGTCGGCCACGCGATTCCGGACGAAGCTCAGGTTGTCCTCGCTCCGGTCGGCGCCCGCCACGAAAAATTCGGATTTAATGATTTGTTCGACGTATTCGGGGGAGATGTCACCGCACGAAGTCTCGGCGGCGCGCATGCAGACCTTCTGTGTCAAGTAGGGATGGCCGTCGGTCCAGAACAGGACGCGATCGATCGCCTCTTCGCGAGCGGCCGTTTCGCCGCCCAGCCCCTCGGCCAGGGGCGAGGCCTCATGGCGCCGGAAGTCGGACAGCTCGACGCGGGTCCCGATGTTGAAGGGGGTGCGCTTGGGATCGGCGATGAGGTCGCTGGGTTTCGCCGTGCCGAGGAGGACGAAGGTGAGTCGCTGGAATTCGGGATCCCGAGCCCGCGCGTTGTAGCACGCGCGGATGGCGGCGAAGAAGTCGCTCGCGAACGGCAAGCCGAGCGTCGAGTCGATCTCGTCCACGAAGATGACCACCGGGACGGAGGTCCTCGCCAGGACGATATCACGGAGCAAGCGGATCAGTCGGAGCAAGGGCGGGAGCTTGGCTCTCTCGTCCCACCATGTATACAGGTCCGTATCCAGGCCGAGATCGTCGAGGATCGTTTCCCCGATCCCGAAATACCATTGGTCGGCGGTGACCGAATTCTCATCTGAGGCGATCCCCGTCAGATCGACGATCGCCACGAGCGTACCTTCGGCCTTGAGCAACCCGGCGGTGCGGATCATGAGGCTCGACTTGCCCATCTGGCGCGTCGTCAGGACATAACAGATCTTACCCTGTCGGACGTGGCTGTAGAGTTCCTCGTCGGCTACACGCTTGACGTAGCTCGGCACGTCCGCCGACAGTGTGCCCTCGATCTGGTAGAACCTACGCGGTCGCGGCATCGTATGGCCTACAGGAGTTTCTTGTGGAAATAGTCGTTGTAGATCTTGTAGCGCAGCCAGACCCGCGTCCGGTCCTCGCCCCGAATGAGCCCGACGGTCCTGAGTCTCTGGAAGAGCCGCTCATCGTTGCACCTTCCCCCCCTCAGGATCGCGCGGACGCATGCGAGGAGCGGCTTGTCGTGGTAGAGGATGTTCAAGAGGTGGCTGAGGTGGGACGCGAAGGGGCCGTCCTCGTCGATATGCGCGCTCTCGAGCACCGCGAGCGTGCAGGGCTTCGTGGCCATCGTGTAGAGGGCGAGGCGGACGAGATAGGGATGCCCGCCAACCAACTTGATCAGGCCGGCGATATCCATCGAGTTCGGTAAGGGTCGGCCGTAACGCTCATTGAGCTGCGCGACTTCGTCCTCGTTGAAGTCGTCGAGAGCGATCCTGTCGGCGACATTGAACGGGGATTGGCTGACGTCCGTGATCCAGAGGCTCGGTTCGGTCGAGTGGGCCACGACGAGCCCCAGCCGTCTCCAGGTCCGCTTGCTCTTGTCCGCGCACCGGTTGTGCCAGAACCGGAGGGTCGAGAACAGCGAGTCGCGAACCGAGCTGTATGGGAACGTCAGGTCCGCCTCATCGAATAGGAGCGTGACCGGTCGGTCCACCTTGGACAGGATCTTCTTCTCGAGGAAGTTCGTCAGGTTCTGCTTCATACCCCGATGGGGGGACCAGTCGTCGCCCATGTCAACCTTGAGCTCCAGTCCATCGGCGATGCACTGGGCGAGCGCCGGGAACAATCGGTCCGTGGTTTGAAGCGTCTCGGCATCGAGACCCTGGAAGTCGAGGATGCAGCTCGCTCGATCGGCCTCGAGTTCCCGGGCATGGAGACGGGCCAGCAGCGAACTCTTGCCCGACTGGTGGTGGCCCCTGATAGCGATCGTCTTCGCGGGATCCATCAAGTCCAGGAGTTCCAGGATCCTTCGTTCATTCTGGCGCTCGATGTAGTAGGGGGAATCCGTCGGCATGGCACCGGCCTCCAGGACCGGCCCCGTCGAGCGGGGAGCCGCCAATCCGGTCCAACTGGCCTCGAGCACGGGAAATTCCGGGAGGGGGTTGTTTGTGACGCCGAGGGATCGGAGAAGATAATGATACTGCTGCCGCCGGGTCCCGGGGTTGGTCAGGTCGGAGCGACTGAGCCGCCGGACGCTCACGGGGAGCTCGGATTCGGGCACGGGCTCCAGAAGGACCGGGATCAGGCGACGTTCCCGAGCCGCCGAGTCGAGATAGATGGCATTCCTGAACTCGGTTTCGACCCAATCGCTCGCCATCGACTTGTTCGTGATCATGAGAACGGTCTGACGGCTGTTCTCACATCCCCGGTCCAGGGCGGAACTGACGTCGTCACCCGGTTGGATCGTGTCCTCGTCGAAGAAGACCTTGAGGCCGAGGCCGCGCCATTGATGGACCATGGCGCGGACCAACGGCTTCTGAGCACTGGAATGGCTCAGGAATACGTCCCAGAGGAATTCGGAATTGGCCTTGACCATGGTCGCCGTCGAGTGGTTAGGGACAGATTCGTCGCGAATGAGTGCGAATTCCGGCTCAGACTTGCAGCCACCTTCGGTTCCCGGATCGACGTCGAGGCGATCCTCGCGATTGTGAACGGTCGATTGTAATCGCCGGTCGGGGCGAGTGAAAGGAGCGGTCGATTACGGGCCGCGGGTGTCGGGCGGAGGGTGGAAGGCATCCGGCATCGGCCGGTGACCGGTTGAGCAGTCACATTCGGGGCGTTAGAACAGATGGGACGCTCCGCCGCGTGCGGGAATCGAGATGATCGTGACAGGGCGAGGGAGTGGGCCATCGCCCTCGTGGGATCGTCCGAGGAGTCCATCGTGCCGCCTCGAACCGCCAGCGACGTCATCGCGATCTTCGAAGAGCTCGGACTACCGGTCTGCGACGACCCGTCCGCCATCGCCCAGAAAGTCGTCGGCCAGCGCGATCGTCGGCTGCGCGACACGAGGAGCACCAGCCCATCCGTCCGCCATCGCGCCGGCGAGTGGTTCAAGGACGTGGCCGATCTGCAACAGGGGCGGCAAGGACTGGTCAACATCGTGTACGAGCTGTTCGAGGACTTGGCCGACGCCGCACTCGCCGCCGGTGTCGCCGCCGGCCTGAACACGCTCACGGCCGCGCTCCGAGAGGCCCTGCTGCGGCTCGCGTCCCACCAATGTCGGGTCAACGCGAACCTGGCCGGCCGATTTCTCGCGGAATACTATCGGAAGCGGCAACTCGAGCCGGGGGGACCGATCTCGTGCGTCCCTCGACCGGACGTGAGTCATCTGACGATGTCGGTCACACGCGACGGCGCCATTCTCCGCTGGGTGTGGCCGGCAGGTTGCACGGCGGCGCGCGTAGTCCGCCGGGAAGGCGTCCGACCCGAGGGCCCGTCCGATCCGTTGGCCGCCTGCTTCCCCTGCACCGCGCAGGACTATCTGGCTGCCGGCGAACGGTTCATGGACCCGATCGACCAGGGGCCGGCGCAGTACCACTATGTTGTGTACGCCCAGTTCGTCGGGGATCACGGCCCCCAGTTCTCCCCGGGCGTCGATCCCGATTGCCATGCGGTCCTCTCGTGGCGGCCGTGGACGACGGTCCGCTATCGCCTGGGGCCGGTTGTCGCGGGACCGGGACAGGGCCGGGACCTCTGCCTGACCTGGAGTGTGGACAGCCCCACGACGGATTTCTCCGGGCTGGTCCTGGTCGCGCGCCCGGATCGGGTACCGACTCGCCCGGGCGACGGGATCACCTTGTTCCGATCAACCCCGGAGCCGTGCGGAATCGGCGGCTCGCAAGAAGCGACGGTCAGCCTGGACCCGATCCGGGAGCGTCGCTGGACGTGCTTCTTCGCCAAGGCCCTGTCGCCCGACCCCGGCCAGGATCGCTCGACCCTGATTATCCACCCTGACTGCTGCGTACCGATCTCGGATACCGGCAAAGTCGAGACCCCCCGCCCGTTCGGCGAGCATCGCCCGCTCCGCGGTCGGGCGCCGCGGTCGGTCCTTTGTCCGTCCTGCTTCGAGTCCTTTCCCGTCGAGAGGATGCTCTTCGGTCAACCCGGCGGTGGCGCCGCCGCGGTGCCGGCGCGCCGGACGTGGATCGATCGCCTCGCGAGCCGGCCGGCCCGGCCGCCTGTGGACGAGCGCGGCGCATGCTGCCCTGCAAATCCTGCCCCCAATGCCGCGCCGATCTCCCCTTCACCTCGGGCATGCAAGACGACTTTCTCATCCGCTTGATCGGCGCCAGGGCCAGCGGCAAGAGCCATTACATCGCCTCTCTACTTCGTCGCTTCGAGGATCGGGTCGGCGGCGATCTGCATGCCTCGATCCTCCCCGCGACCGACGAGACCCTGGAGCGTTATCGCCGCATCTACCACGACCCGATGTTCCGCGATCATGTCGTCGTGCCCCCCACGACGCAGGAAGCCCTACCTCTCCTCTTCGACCTGACGGTCTCCGGCGTGTTGTGGGGCGAGGCGGCCGATCGCGCCGTGACGCTGGCCCTGTGCGACCCGGCGGGCCATGGCCTCGCCGACCCGGCGTCGGCGCAGCGAACGGCCCGGTCCCTCGGCATCGCCTCCGCGATCATCCTCGTGGTCGATCCGCTCCAGGTCCCCGAGATCCGGGAGTCGGTGCCGGTAACTGCCCGTCCCCCCGCGGCCGAAGACCCGAACACGATCCTGGGCCGCCTGTTGACGCGATTGGAAGCGGAAGGAGCGCCGGTTGCTCCTGCCGTCTTCCCGATCCCCGTAGCGGTCGTGCTCACCAAGTCGGACGTCGTGCGTGACGCAGGGCTGATCGAACCCAACCGATTGTGGTGCATGCACCCTCGCTCTCTCGGAGCCTTTGACTCGGAGGCTCATGCCGATATGAGCGGGATGATCGAGGAACTCATGCGGCGCTGGCACCCCGCACTGGTCGGGACGATCCGCCAACGGTTCGTGCGATTCGCCTTCTTCGGCGTCTCGGCGACTGGCTGCATGCTCAATCCGAATACGCGACGCTACCGGTATGTCACACCTTGGCGTGTAGAGGACCCATTGCTATGGCTCCTCGCCGAGGCCGGCGTCATCCCGAGCCGTTGATCAGCACCGAATCACCCGCACGACGCGGGATGATCTCTTCCGAGTGGAGTATCAACGACGATTTTGATCCCGATCGCCGTGTCTATCATTGAAGGGGTAAAGTCGCAGGGTGCTCGCCGGGGGCGTTGAATCATGTCCGGTTCTACCAACTGCTTCAACTGCGGGACGAGACTCCGGCCAGGGGAGGAGCCCCTCACGTGCCCGACGTGTTCTGCGGACCTCGCCTCATTCGGTCAGGGTGGGGTCGCAATGGCAGGGCGTCTGCGCCGCTCGCTCTTGGAGCGGGCGAGCAGCTCCGCTTGGTACCGACTCCGCGACTCGGGTCGAGAGCTCCGTAACACCTGCGCCGACAACTGGGACAACTTGCGGATCGGGCCAGGTGAGAGGGAGATCGAGCGGATCTTGCGGTTCAGTGTCGTCGCCGCAGGCATCAGCTTGGGTGTGCTGTTCGCCGTGCGCGAGTGCCGCTACGACGAGGGTTTCACGCTCGACACCGTACTGACATCGCTCCTCGTTATTGCCTTCGGTCGATCGGTCCTGCCCGGATGGAAGGGGCCCGCCGAGGCCGCCCTGGCCGCGATGGCTGTGGTGGTGCGCGCGGCGCCGCGGCTCGCGGTGATCCCGATCGTAGCCGTTGGCTTCGGCGCTTATCTCCTCCTGCTCGTGGCGACGGCCACGCCGGTGCTCGCGGCATCCTACTCCCTGCAACTTGCTACACGGCTCTGGCGCGGGACCCGCCGCGTCACCTATCAGTGTCCCTACGACGATTGCTCGTACCGGGGAGATCCCGTCCATGTCTGCAAGTGTCAGAACCAATATCGCGACCTGCGTCCCAACTCTTGCGGGATCCTCCACCACACCTGCCGCCATATCGACGGGGACGTGCGGCTGCCAACGCTGGACCTCCTGGGCCGCAATGCGCTGCCGCGACTCTGCGCCGGGTGCGGTAGGCCGTTGGTCCTGCCCTCGATCGGCGCGGTGGCGGAATGGCCGATCGCCTTGGTCGGCGGGCGGTCCACCGGCAAGACGGTGTTCCTCCGCCAGGCCGTGCGCGCGTTATGCCAGCGGCTCGCGGCGCGGCCGGGGGGACAAGTCTCCATCGATTCGGCGGCCCAGCGGCGCGAATGGGAGCAGGACCTTGGCCTCCTGGACCGGGGCCAAGTGCCACGCCCGACCGTCGGCACCGGGTTGCCGGCCTTCGGCATCGCGATCCGCAGCGCGGTTCCCCGGCGACTGCGCTCCCTGCTCTATCTGTTCGATGCGCCCGGGGAAGACTACGAGACGATGTCCCGATTCCTCCGAAAGCAATCATTCCGAAACCTCGCCGGGATCATCCTCCTGGTCAACGCGTCTTCTCTGCCGGCGCTGGTCGCCCAGACCTGCACTCGAGACGGGGGCACCTCCCCTACCGTGCCGTCCTTCGAACGGGTCGTGGCCATCCTGATCGCCGGCATCGCCCCGTGGCTTCAGCGCTTCTCGGGCCGGAAATGTGAGATACCGCTGGCGGTGGTCGTCGGCAAGGTCAACGCCCTGCCGGCTACTGGGAGTGCGACCCTGGCCGGGCCAGGTCCGGAGGACGGCCGGATCGGGAACGATCGATCCGGCGACCTCCGGCAGGGGTTGATCCGGCTCGGCTCAGGAAACGCCGTCCGCGCCCTTGAGCACAATTTTGCCGTCGTACGGTACTTCGCCTGTAGCGCTCTCGGTCGCCCGCCCGACCCGCTGGATGAGAGCTCGTTCCAGCCGACGGGAGTCGTGGAACCGCTCCTCTGGCTCATCGAGGCGATCGCAGATCATCGCCGGGCGCGACTTCCGAGCCTCGGCAGACGAGGCGCCCGACGACCCGAGAGGTGATCCCATGGCGACGATTCCCGAAACGGGACCCGGCGTTTCCGGGTTCCTGGCCGCCATCCTCTGGCGGATCTATCCGCTTTTCCCGTCGAGCGGCCGGGAGGACTGGCTACTCTTGTTCCTAGGGGTGGCTCTGGCGGCGCACCTTCTCTTCTTGCCCCATCTCTGGGAGTCCGTGAGAGCCGATATGGCTTACCTCAAGGATGGTCGAGCCGCCGTGGGGGGCGGCAAGCAGGGCACGGTGGCCGCGCTCGGAGCCGTGGCGTGCCTGGCCTTCGCCCTTTGTTTCTTCTCCACGGAAGCAGGCCGGACTTTCTTGCAAGGGCGACACCTCCTCCGAGCGGTCGAGGCGACCGATGCCGCCTGGTGGCTCCCATGGACGGTTTCCGTGATCCTCCTGGTCGGAGCCTGGACGACGCTGTCAGTCCTGGAGAGGAAGATCGACAGTCGCAACCGAGCCATGGCGGCCGTGTCCCCGTACCCCTATCAACGCCGGACGGGCGCCGACCTCTACGCCGGCGGCGGGATCTTCGTGAACCTCAAGCAAGGCAAACCGACCATCCAGCACGTGATGAGCGCCACTTGGTTCGAGCTCCTGGCCGGAATCGTCGCTCACCTGTTCTGCCTTGCCGGGCCGATCGCCTGCCTTGTCTTGATCCAGTGCTTCGTCCTCTCGGCGGCCGTGATGGACGGCATCCGAATGCTGTTCGTTGCCGTCAACCACAAGGCGACGTTCGGCTGAGCCAGGGCTGGGCGGGAGAAATCCACACGCTCCTACCTCCGGTGACCGAAGTCATTCGGGATCAACGAGGTCCGTCCGGATTCGCCAGACTCCAGCGGACAACCGTCTCTTCGAGTAGCATAATGGTCTCCGGAAAGTTCATCACCGGGGCCGATGTGATGGCCGTCGGCCGAACGAGAGGGTCGGACCGTGATGTCAATGACCGACGTCCGGGGTCCCCTGAAGGACCTACTGCGCGTCGCCTCGGCCCACCGTGCTGCGGGGCGGCCCGGTGCGGCCCTCGAGGCGATGGCGGCTGTGTGGGACGAGCTCGAAGAACGGGCGGAAGCTACGGCCGCGCTCGACCCTGAAGTCCTGGCGCTCCGTCGCGACGCTTGGCTGTTGAAGGGGCACATTCACCGCGAAATGGGACAGTCAACCGAGGCCGCCGCCGCGAGCCTCGTCGCGCAGCGACTCGCCGGTGCCGATCGCGACTCACTCGCATTTCTGATCGGCTATTTGCTCGAGGCTCGCGGTGGAGATCCGGTGTCAGGGACCACCGACCTCGAAGACCTGTTGCGTTCCGCCGACATCGCAGCACCGGAGGGGCGGGCGCGGGCCTTGCTGGCGTTGGAAGGGCTGTGCGAGGGGCTGGATCTGGCCTGGACGCTGCGCTTCCTCGGCCGGATGGCCCTGACCCGCTCTGATTGGCGGAGGGCGGCAACCTGCCTGGGCCGGGCGTACGAACTCGAGCCCGAGGCCCAAGTGTGCGATCAGTTGGCCGTCGCGCTCGTCCGAACGAGCCGCCACGAGGAGGCATTGAGGTTCCTCGACCTGGCGATCGCGGGACGGCCGAGTCCCCGTTCGTTGGCGATGCGCGGTCACGTGCTCCGCCGGCTCGGCGACCCGGCGGGCGCGGTCCGCGATTTCCTGCTCGTGGCGCGGATCCGCGCTGGCCCCCGAGGAGGAGCTCGCTCTCGCCGAGGCGGCGATCAACTCCGGACAGGCTGCGGTAGCCGCCGAGGTCCTCGGTCAGGGTCAGATCGGGCATGATCCCCGTCGCTTACTGCTCGCCGCCGCCGTCGAGGACCAGCGCGGAAACCTCGCCGAGGCCCTGCGACTGCTCCTGCCGGTCGCGTCATCGGGCGGTGCACTCGGCCGCCAGGCCCAGCAGCGAATCCTCGCCATCCTGGCCCGCGAGCCGGCGACGCCGGGGGGGCTCGAAGCCCTCGATGCGGTCCCGCTGCCCGGTCGCAACGACCTCTACTGGACGGTTCGGGGAAATGTCCACCTTGTCGCCCGCGACCCGGGGAAGGCCATGGAATGCTGGGATCGGGTTCGGAGGCCGGGGGCCGATCTGCGGGCGACCAGGGCGGCCGTGGCCGGCTCCCTCGTCACATCGGCCGACGAGGCCCTGGACACCCGGCGAGGGCGAGTGGATCGACCTCGGGCCGAGGACGCCCCCGGCCGGATTGTCGGACTGTTCACATCCGATCGCCGAGGGGCACTCGCGCTGCTGGAGGCACGGGCCCGAGAGGCTGGCCTCGGCGACCCGTCCTCGTGCCATAATCTGGCACTGTTTCATCTGGCAGAAGGCCACCTTCTCGCGGGGCGTGGCGACTTCGAGGAGGCCCTGGTCCACTGGGAGCGGGCGATCGGATTGATCGGGGTGCCACTCTCCGACCCCTCCTACCTGGAGGACTGGGCCAGAAGTCGCTTCGAGGACTACCAACTCGAGGCCCCGGTCGACGCCTCGACGGGGATCAGGGATCAATGTGCTTGCCAACTGGAGGCCTCGCTCGACAGCCTGGCCAAAGCGCTTGTGGCCGAAGGGCGGGTGGCGCTCGCCGAACGGGTCGGCGACCTGATCCTGGCCCTATCCGCCGAGTTACAGGGGGCGCACCTGCTGTCGGGCCTCGGCGGGTTCCCGATGGTTGACAACCCGCACGGCAAGATCATCGCAGGGACCATCTATGTCCAGCAGATGGGGCTCGAGACTCCACTGTGGACGTTCCTGTCGGCCCTCAAGGTCAAGTCGGTCCTCCCTCCGCAGGGATCTCCCTTGCCCGACGCAGACCTGGGGACCCTGATGGAGGCCATCCTGGATTTCGACATCGACGAAGGGCCGCCGGCGATCGATGCCGCATCGCTGGAGTCGCTCCAGCGGCTTTACTCGTCGATGCGATTCGCCGCGGTGCTCCAGCGGAGAGGCAACCTGGAGCAGGCCCTCGCGCGCCTTCGCGCCTTTCCGGCAGCGGACCGCGCCCCTTCGATCTCGACCCCGCATCCCGACCCCGATCCCGGCCGAGACCAGCGCGAGGCACGACTGAGGGACGTCGCGGTTGCTTTCGAGGTTTCCCTGCTGATTCAACTGGGAGAACGGTCCGTCGCGGCCACGGATCAATCGTCATTGGCGGGGGTCCGGTACTGGCGCGAGGCGATGGGCCAGGCGCCGACCGCCGAGGCCAGGGCCACGATCGTGGACCGAGTCCGCGAGACGATGCTGGGACGAGTCGAGGTCCTGCGCGAGAAGGCGCGGTTCGACGAGGCGATCGCCCTGCTCCAGGCCGTCCCCGACCTTTGTGAGGACGATCGCGTCCGCGGGGCGCTGGCCCTGATGTTTGCGGGCCGGGGGATTGCGGCCGCCAACGCCGGGCGGTGGGCGCGGGCCGCGCAAGACCTGCGGGCGGCACGGTCCATGAACCGGAACTCCCCGTACATCAACAGCAACCTCGCTCTGGCCCTCAAAGGATGGGCCGGGGACTGCCTCGCGGCCGAGCCGGCGCGGGCGTGCGCCCTGTTACGCGAGGCGCTCGCGATCGCCGACGAGGGCCTCCAAGCCGACCCGACGGACCCTCGGTTCCAGGACGTGAGCATCGGGGCCGCGGAGGCACTCGGGCACGCCCGGCTGGCCGCGGGTGAGGTTCGGCCCGGGGAACTGATGCGGCAGGTGCTCAGCGAGTCCGAAGGCCCCTAAGTACGGGAGGGCCGGCAATGGGGCCACCCAATTCGTCCGGACGGTGAAGGGGTCCATCTTGCTCACTCCGGGCCTTACGAAACCAGGAACTTTCCCCGCTATTTTGTCCAACGCATTCGGGGCTGGAATGTCTTGCGTCTGAAGAGATGTTTCTGGTTAGAATGATAGGTCGAGCCAGGTTTTCCGGATTTTCTGCCGAGTCGCTGGACGATCGCGCGGGCTTGGCCGCAGGTCAGATCTTCTCCGGAACTTGATCAGTTGACGGTGCGTTGACTCTTTGCCGAGTCGAGAGGGATCCCCGCATGAGCGGTATTCCCGAGTTGGTTCCCTAACTGATGGCCACAGACACTCGAACTCTTCTCCTGTCGACTGATCGCGATCGGCGGGCTGGTGCGCCGGTAAGAATCGGGAGCGGGCATGGAATTCATCGATTTCGTCATCACCATTGAGCGGCTTGGCGAGGGACTGGTGATCTCCTGCCCCGATCCCGAGGGGGGGACGATCATTGAGCCCATGACATTGCCGTTCGATGAAGCTGGCGTCGAGGAACTCCGCCTGCTCGTCGAGGGCGAGGGCCTCAAGGCGGCCATGGCAGCGGCCGGCGGCCCGCGGCGGGGCATGGGCCACCAGCCGATCGGGTCGCAGGCGGAGTCGCTGCTCGTCCAGCGAGGCGCGGCGATCTTCGAGTCGGTCTTCCACGGGCAGATCAAGGCCGCGTTCGAGGCGGAATACTCCGAGGCGAGGGGCACGGGGCGGGGTTTGCGCGTGAAGGTGCGCACCGGCCCGCAGTTGGCGATGTATCCCTTCGAGATCATGTATTGCCGCGGGGACCCGCTCCCCGGGTTGCACCTGGCCCTCCTCACGGGCCTGACTCTCACCCGCGGCCGGATCGGCCGGCCGGGCGGGAGGCTCAATGCGATCAAGCCTCCGCTGCGCATCCTGGTCGTGGGCGCCAGCCCGCAGGACATGGACCCGATCGACATCGACGAGGAGATGCGGAACCTCGGGAGGGCCCTCGACCTGCCCGGGATCGACGTCCAGTTTATCTCCGGTCCCAACACGATGGGAAGGATCAATCGCGAGATCGACCGGGAGTACCATGTCCTGCATTTCATCGGACACGGGATCTACGATAAAGCGACCCAGCGCGGGCGGATTATCTTCGAGGACCCGAAGGGGCGCAGTGCGCCGGTCTCGGGACCCGACCTGACCGGGCTGTTCACCGGCTTCCCCCAGTTGCGGCTGGTGACGTTGAATAGCTGCCTCGGCAACCGGGGGAATCGGACCGAATCCTCCTCGGGCGTCGCCATGGTAGTCTTCGGGATCGGGATTCCGGCCGTGGTGGCGATGCAATACCAGATCACGAACCCGGCGGCCGTCGCCTTCTCCAAGATCTTTTACGGCGAACTGGCTTATGGGCGGCCGGTGGATCTGGCCATGACGCTGGCCCGGCGGATGCTCCAGCACGGTATCCCCGGGACCCCGGAGTGGGCGACCCCCGTCCTCTACCTGGGCCCGAGGGACGGCGACCTCTTCAATCTCGAGTTGACGGCCGAGGATCTGCTGGAGCATGCCCTGATCCGCCTGAAGGGCCGGGAGTGGGATGCGGCTCGGAATGTCGCCGCGATGGTCCGGGACAAGAACCCGGGGGCGCGTGAGGAATGCGACCGGGCCTGGGCGATCGAGGATCTGGCCGGCAATTGCGAGCAATTCCTGGAAGTTTGGGACGCGTTGCGGCACTCGGACGAGGCCGGGGGCGGACTTTCCGGCGAGTTGCTCCCGCGGCTAGCCCGCAGCGCCGACGCCGTGCGGATCGACCTGGCCGAGGCGCTGAACCTCACCGCGATCGATACCTTCAAGGCCCTGCTCGCCGCCGTGCGGGCCGCGCAGCGCTCGGCGCGGGGGACTATGACGAGTGTCTCGCGGTCTGTGATCAGGCCCCCGCCGACGCGATCGACCTCAAGGCCTTCGGCCGCTGGGTCCGGGTCGAGCGGGACGCCGAGTTGGCGCTCGCCGGCCTGAGACAGGCGCTCGATGGAGGCGAGTGGGGACGACTGATCGAAGAGGCTCGGCGGGTCGAGGCCGGCGGCACCATCGCCAAGTCGAGCCGGCGGCAGGAGTTCCAGGCCATCCAGGATGTCGCTCGTCGACTCCTGGACGTGATCACGGCCTGCGAGCGAGGCGACTTCTCCAAGGCGGCAGCCCGCCTCGACGATCTCCCTCGTGAGCTGGCGCCCTCGAATCTGGGTGTCGCCCGGGCGCTCGTCCAACTGGGCCTCCGCGCGGCCGCAGCCATGTCGGAGGGGAAACCCGAGGCGTTCCCCCCGTTCGAAGCCGAGCTCGATCGCCTGCTGAAGTCGCGCGGGATCGGGGGCCTCACGTTCCTGCCGGCGTTCCAGGACAAACTCGCCAAGGCCCGCATGGAGGCGACCTACCAGGTGGCCCTCCGCGAGGCCATGACGGCCCTGGTCGCGGAGGATCTCCCGCAGGCCCAGGCCCGCATGGAGGCGATCGCCGGCCTGGAGGTCCCCTCCAATCTCGCGCCGAGCCGGACCATGATCGAACTTGGCGTCCGAGCGGCCGAGGCCGCCGCCGCGGGTATGCCCGACGCGCTGGACACCTTGGAGGCCGAACTGGACGAACTCCTGCGTCGGCCCGACGCCCGAACGATCGGCGACGAGCTGCGGGCGCAGGTGGCCGACATCGTCGAGCGCGGCTGCCTCCGGGCCCGGTATCAAGCCGCCGTGCGCCTGTACGACGGGGGCCTGTTCACCCGGGCCAGCAAGGAGTTCCTCCGGCTGGGCTCCTACCGGGACTCGCCCGATCGGCTGGCCCGCTGCACGCTCTGGGGACAGACCGCCGACCACCTCCGGGGCCGGCGCTGGGAGGATGCCAAGCAATCGCTGGAGGAGATCCACAGCCAGGAGCCGTCCAACCAACAGGTCGCCGCGTGGCAACAGTGGCGGCGCCGGGCCAACATGCTCATCCCCGCGCTCGACAAGTTGGCCGGCGGCACCCGGCTCTACGACCCCAAGGTGCCGTGTGAGGAGGGCGAGTGCCCCTACGAGGTCCTGGCGCCCTTGGGGATCACCCCGGATCACACGATCAAGTCGTGCTCCGATGTCGGCTACGAGGCCCAGGAGAAGCACGGCAACATGACGCCGGCGGAGCGCGCCGCCTGGGATGCCCTCCGGCTCGTCGATCGGCGCCTGTCGGTGGACTTCAACCTCTACACCGTCCGGGACCCCGGACGGGCCCGCGACCTGGTGGAGCGCCTCTGCGCCGTCGATGAGGGGGCCGAGCCGGGGATGACCACCCCGCAAGTCGTCGCGGCGCTCCAGGAGGATGGGGGGGTCTTCCAGGTCCTCCTCAAGAATTACGACGAGGCCCTCGCGTTCTTCCGCAAGCGGGCCCTCGAGGACCCGTGCGACCTGGTGAACCTTCATCACCTGGGATTGACGGCGGCGACCAAGATCCAAATGCTCAATCGTTGGTCCAGCGATGAGGAGCGGTTGCAGGAGGCCCAGGAACACCTGATCGTCGGCTGGGCTCCGGTCTTCGCCGCCGATGACTTCTGGCACGGGTGGTGGGCCGACCGCATCCAGATGTATCAGACGACGATCGAGGAAGCGCAAATCCAGGACGCGCGGGACCGGTTGCTGCAGTTCTGGCTCCGCCAGCTCGCGGCCGGGGTCGGCGTCGCCCCCGGCCCCGACGTCGTGTTCCGAGCCGAGCTGCTGGGGGCTCGGGCCGTCCTCGACGGCGAGGGGATCCCCGTGCCGGACCGCGACGACCGTCGCGCCGTGGTCGGACCCCTCGGGGCGAAGATGCTCGGGCTCGACCAGGCCGTCGCCCAGTGGGTGGCTTCATTCGATCCCGAGAGCGTGCGCATCGGCGGCTGGCCGAGGCAGGTCTGCCGCCTCTTCTCCGAGCTCGCGGTCGCCTCGGCCCTGTTCGAGGACAGCCGGTTTGCCGAGACGATCGCCGCCCTCTCCCAGCCGCGCTGCGACCTCCGTCGGCGCGGCGACCGGAGCTGCCCCCTGAGTTCTCAGCCCGCCGCCACGCCCTACCTCGCGGCCACTTCCTGCCCATGCTTCCGTGAGGCCAACCCGGCCCTGTCGCTGGTGGCCGGCGGGAACGACCTGCTCCGTACCGATGCGCTGGACTTGTTGTTGCGCTCCCACCTCGAACTGGCCCTCGCGGCCGTGTCCCGATTTCCGGTCGACCTGGTCGCCACGCTAGAGCACTGGCAAGAGGCCGTCGGGATGGCGGCACAGGTCGGCCGCACCGACGAGATCCTGGAGCAGGTTCGCCAGGTCGTGATTAACCGGGCGACCGACCTCCGCGCGAGCCAGCGCGACAGCGACTCGCGACTCGACGCGCTCAATGATGCCGTCGACTTGCTCGAGCAGTTCGCCTCGCGGGGATGGGACAATGAGTCGCGCGACGTCGTGCGCGACCTGGCCGAATCCTTGCTCGACCGCGCGGTTTATGTCTCCGACAAGTACAACAACGAGAGGCAGGCGCGCTCCGACGCGCAGCACGCCTACGGCATGGTGCCCGGCAATGCGCGGGCGGTCGCGGTGATCTGCTGGTCGAACTTCCACTACGCGCGGGAGAAGTATCTCGGTGGCGAGTCCGATGCCGCGCGTGCGCTGACCGGCGAGGCGGACGAGCTGGTGCGGGAGTGGGAGCAGCTCAGCGGCCCCGACGCGACGAAAAAGTTCCTGGAGCGGTTGAAGGAACTGAAGATCCTGATCGGTATCGACGCCAGCCCCGAGACGCCGCCCCTCAACGGATCGTCCCCCCTGCCACCGGATGAGGAAGAGAAGAACCGCAAGTGGGGGGATGCCTCCATCGAGGAAGGCAAGCGGAATTACGAACGGGCCGTCGAGCTGTTATGGGAGATCGTGCAGTCGGCCCCCGGGAACTCCGGGCGCGGGCCCGGCTGGCCTGGTGCTACAGGAGCTGGATCGTCCACGTGAAGGAAACGGAGAAGGCGCCGCAGAAGGTCGTACAACGGCTGGCCCGCGAGCTTCGGGAGCGGTGCCCCGACTCGGTCGTCCTCAAGGAGATCGAAGAGCGATTCTTGGGCGATTTCCAGGAGACCGGCCTCACCGCGGAGGAACCAATCGATGCCGGGACATGACCCGCCCCCCATGCTGTTCAAGGACCCGTTCCTGCCCTGGCTCGGAGGCTTCCCCTACGAGTGGCTCGACGCGAGGCTCCGTGAGGTCGGCCACCCAGGCGTCGTGCCTTCCTCCTCCGCCCAGACGATCAAGGAGGCGTTCTACGACTTGATGGTCGAGGCGGTCCCGGCGGATCGATCGGCATGGGACCTACTGCGGCGGTTCGAGAGCCGTCTGCTCGTTGACTTCTTCCTGTATCGGATCGACCCGCCTCCGGGCGGCCCGGCGGGAGGAGCCCGCGATGCGGTCGGATCAACCCCGGGACCTGTTGAGGGCCTGACACCCGTTGCGCCACCGGTCCAGGACCTGGCAGCGGTCCCTCCGGTCCCGATCGAGCCGGAGTCGACCCCGGTCCCACCCCTGGACCTCGGGGACTTGACGGGCGGCGCATTCGAATGGTTGGGAGTGTGACATGCAAAGCAACGACGGCTTCGGGTCTTTCGACGGACCGGTCGCCGCGACGGACTCCCGGGCGGACCGCGCCGCCCGAGTTGTGTTCGGGGCCGCGGGCGAGGTCGAGCCGGGTCGTGCAAGAGGGAGAGGCAAACATGAGGGCCATCGGGATCGACCTGGGAACCACCAACTCGGCGGCGGCTGTCGATGGCAAGGGCATCCTGCCCAACCGCGATAATGAGCAGTTGACGCCCTCGGTCGTGAGCTACATCATCAAGCGGTCCAAGGGGCAGGGCGAGATCGTCATCGGCCGCCAGGCGGCGAATAACGCCGACCGGGACCCGCTCAATACCATCTTCTCGATCAAGCGGCTCATGGGCCGGGTCTACGGCGAGCAGTGGCGGGTCTACTCGGGGACGATGAGCATCGACGAGATCCGCCGGCACGTCAACTACCGCATCGCCGACCCGCCGCCCAGCACCGACCCCGATCAGGGCGTGAAGGTGCTCCTCGGGGACAAGGCGTATACTCCCGTGGACATCTCCGCCCTCATCCTCGGGCGGATCAAGGAAGGCGCCGAGCTGGCCCTCGGCGAGCCGGTGACGCACGCCGTCATCACCGTCCCCGCATACTTCGACGATCGGCAGCGCGACGCCACCACCCGCGCGGGCGAGCAGGCGGGGCTGACGGTCCTGAAGATCATCGACGAGCCGACCGCCGCCGCCTTGGCCTTCGGCCTGGGGAAGGAGCAGGAACGCCATCGCGTCCTCGTCTACGACCTGGGCGGCGGGACCTTCGACATCTCGATCATCCAGATGACTCGCGGCCAGTATACCGTCCTCGAAATGCAGGGGGACAACTGGCTCGGCGGCGACGACTTCGATCGCGTCATCGTTGACCGGATGGTCAGATGGGTCAGGGACAATTACGACTTCGACCCATCCGAGGACAAGACGTTCCTCGCCAAGGCGAAGGTCGAGGCGGAGAAGACCAAGAAGGCCCTGGGGATGCAACAGAGCGTGGAGGTCTTCTG
Source organism: uncultured Planctomycetota bacterium (assembly GCA_963743925.1). Taxonomy (GTDB): domain Bacteria; phylum Planctomycetota; class Planctomycetia; order Isosphaerales; family Isosphaeraceae; genus CAVZRC01. The sequence continues at coordinate 245,092 of CAVURY010000004.1, forward strand.
GGGGCCTATCAAGAATCCGATCGATCAAGTGTCCATCGACATCCTCATGACGATCACCCGCGACGAGTTCCAGGAGGCCATCCGGCCGCTGGTGGAGCAGACCATGGCGCTGGTACGCCAGGCGCTCCAGAACCAGAACTTCGCGCCCGACGACATCAGCGAGGTCTTGCTGGTCGGGGGGGCGACCGCCGTCCCGCTCGTGCAGGAGGCCGTCGGCAGGCTCTTCGGGTCGGGCAAGGTCAGGCGGCAGGTCAATCCCATGGAATGCGTCGCCCTGGGCGCCGGCATCCTGGCCGCGACTTACGACCTGAGCGGGGCCACGGCGGCGCCGACACCGTCCCGGGGGGATACGCGGGTGGTGGAGGTGACGCACATGAACCTCGGGATCGCCGCGGTCAGCGGCGAGAACCCCGACACCTTCGTGCCGATCATCCCCAAGGGGACACCCTACCCCCTGCTCAAGCCCATGTCCAAGACCTTCCGGCTGGCGGAGGACAACCAGAAGCTGATCCGCGTGCCCGTTTACGAGGGGCTCAGCCCGCTGGCCAGCCTCAACGTGCAGCAAGGGACCATCGACCTGCCCTTGACGTCCGGCATCGGGGCCTCGCGGGCGGTCGAGGTCTGGTTGAACTACGACCACAACCGCACGATCACCGTGGAGGTCAAGGTCGTCGGCACCGACCTGGCCATCAAGACGACCCTGATGCGGGGCAGCGCCCGGGTGGACCGACTGATCGACGACTGGCGCGAAGAGTTGCAGCCCTGCATCCGCGCCGGCCAGCGACTCCGCGACGTCTACGGCGAATACATGGACCCGCGCGACCTGCACGAGTTGAATGAGGCGATCGACCTGGGGGAGAGGGCCCTGTCCCGGAATCAACGCGACGAGGGCACCCGGGCGATGGACGTGCTCAACGACAAGATCTTCACGTCGCGGATCGCCAGCCAGCTCTTCTTGTCCGATTGGATGATGTCCATGCCCGGCGTCTCCCCGGAGTTCATCCAGAGCCTCCGCGAAGCGGTGGGCCGGCTGCGGAAGCTCGCCAAGGGGGGGGATGAGGCGGAGATCTCCAAGCTGGTGGAGTACCTGAAGCTGTCGGTTGACCGGGCCAGGTCGCAGTCGGCCGCCACGCGACGGCGAGTCGGTGACCGGAAAGACCTCAACCTGCTTCGAGTCATCGAAGCCTATGGGTCTCAGAAGTTGACAGGAGCTTCCTCATGACCGAGCCCGTCCAGCTGGGCATCGACTGGAGCGAGGGGGGATGTCGCGCGGTTTACCTGGACGACGTGCGTCCCAAGAGCCTGGCCCTCCCCCCCCAGATGCGGTTCTCGATGCTCGCGTTCGACCCGAACGCCAACATCTCCAGCATCGGGGTGGGGTTCCCCAGCCTCAACCACTTCATGGGCAGCCACCAGAGATTCTCGGTGAACGCCCGGTTGGAGTCCTCCGTCATCAGCCGCGAGGAGTCTGCCGAGTCGTTCACCAGTCGTTGCTTCGGCTGGATCAGCCAGTCGGTGCGCGAGGCGAGCGGCCGGGCGATCGGAGCGACCGTGTTGGCGGTGCCGGTGACCCTGAGCCATGCCGGCCGCCAGGCCCTGCTAGCCTGTGCGCGAGAGGCCAGCCTCGACCGTGTCACACTATTGGACCGCTCGACGGCCGCCGCCCTGGGCTACCACGCCAGCGGTCGTGACAAGTCGGTCACCGCCTTGGTCGTCGACCTCGACTATGGCGATTGCGAGTATGGCGTGATCCGCCTGGCGCGAGGCCGGCACCGGGTCGTCGCCGCGGGATCGGTCCCTCAAGTCTCGGGTCAGATGCTCGACGCCCTGCTGATCGAGACGATCGTGCTGGCCCTCCGCAAGGAGAGCATCTTCCTCGGACTCAGGCAGATGCCCCCGGATCACTGGCTCGACTTGCGCCACATAGCCAACTCGGCGCGGCTCGAGCTCTCGAGGTGGCCCGAGACCGAGGCGATCCTGCCGCCCAGCCTGACCGACCTGGATGGTCCCGTCCATGTCCGCCTGCGCCGCGACTCCCTCGAGTCCAAGGTCAAGTTGACGATCGGTCAGGCCATCGAGACGATCCATGGGGTGCTGGAGCAGAATGGGTTGGAGCTGGACGACATCGATGCATTCCTCCTGGTGGGCCGGGAGGCCAGCAACTCGCCGGTCCGCGACCTGCTCCACCAGGCGTTCCGGGGCAAGCCGATGCCAACCGACCCGGATCTCGTCGCCATCGGGGCCGCTTGGTATGCGCGCCAGTCGGGCGACGATCCTCTCCTTCAAGGGGCACCCGAGACCGCAACGGAGCCTCCCTCTTCCGATGGCGAAGCCCGTCCGCCCGCGGTCGAGGGCCGGGACGTCAAAGGGGGGCCGGACGTAGAGATTGCCGAGGTGTTCAGGCCCGACAAGTCGGACTTGCCATCGCCCCAGGGAGGATGCATCTCGCCCGCCCCGCACGGCGGGGCGAGCATCTCGGCCGCCCGCCGACTTCTCGACCAGAGTCGGTTTCAGGAGGCAGAGGCCGTCCTCGAGTCCGTCTGCCGCGAGGCCGAGTCCCTGAAACGGGAATTGCACCGGGTTGCGCCGCGAAGCACGCCCACACTCCTCCAGCAGGCCCGAGCCCGGCTCGACTCGAAGGACTACCTGGCCGCGATCCTCCTCTCCCACGAGGCCTACCAGCAGTCACCGGACGATCCCGCGATCTCCCGCGAGATGGTGGCGATCCACGTCGACGCGGCCCGGAGCATGGACCGACCCGAGGACTATACCGCCGCGATCCTCTTCCTCAACTGCGCAAGAGGCCACGACCAAACGGACCCTTCGATCCCCAGGGCTGTGGGCCAACGCCACTATCAGCATGCCGTGGCCATGAAAGAGCGGAATCACCCGACCGAGGCGCTCGAGGCGACCCAGCAGGCCATAAAAATCGACCCCAACCATCTCGAGGCCAACTCGTTGTTGCGAGAGCTTACCGACCACGATCCCCGGTTGAGAGGATAGGCTCAGATCTCTGAAAGTCGTGCCGGCGCAGGCCGACATCGTCCATCTCCAGCCGATGCAGGGCCGGCCCTGCTCGCCGGCCAAGGGGTGAAACCCGCTGAGAGCCCCGTCGCCCATCGTGAATCGCGGCATCACGCCGGTTCAGGGATCAAATCCATCGCAGTGATCGGCCCTCGAGCGGTCCGAAACGGAAGCCGATCCCCCGTTTCTAGCCACATTCTCATCTTGGATCTATCGTTCGGCTCAAACCCATCTTAGGATAGGGATCGGCGCCGGGAACCGATCGGGATTTGATACGGTCCCATTCCGGGCTGCTTGACCGTCCCGTGAAAGTGGGTCGATTGCCATGTTGACAGGGCCGGTCCTACGAAATGGGGTCGCACTGATCGTCGGGGTTGGGAGATACCGATCCGACCGGTTCCAGCGGCTTCCCTATGCCTCGCGGGACGCGCGGGCCATGGCTCAACTCCTCGCCGATCCCGATGTCTGCGGTTTCCCCCCCGAGAAGGTCGCTCTACTGACCGGGCGAAAAGCCGGACGACGCCGAATCATCGAACGCCTGTCGAAGTGGCTGCCAGAGCAATCCCGCGGGGCGGAGATCGCGGTGATCTACTTCGCATGCCACGGGACGCAGCAAAGGATCGGCCTCGACGAAGAGGGGTACCTGCTGCCCTATGATGCCGACCCCGACAGCGTGCTGGATCACGGCCTGGCGATGGGCGAGGTCGCCCGCATGATCGATGCGGTTCAAGCCCGAGCCGTGGTCGTGATCCTGGACTGCTGTCACGCGGGACATGTCCTGAAGCGAGAAGGCACGATTACGCGATCCCCACAGCGTGATTCGGCGATCAAACCGGCTGCGTTCGAGAAGCTCCTCAAGAAAGGGCGGTTTCTCATAGCGGCCTGCGACGAGGGTCAGCAGTCGATCGAATCGCCCGAGCTCCAACACGGCCTATTCACTTACCATCTTCTGCGAGGACTGAAGGGAAAGGCCGATCGTGACGGCGACGGCAGCGTCGGAGTGCCCGAGCTATTCGACTACGTCTGGACGGAAGTCTCTCGAGACGCCATGGAGAAGTTTCACTGCTCCCAGACGCCCTCGGTCAGAGGCGAATGGAATGCCAAGGTATTGCTCTCGACGCCCCGGCGCAGTGCCGGGGCCAAGACTACTAAGAGGTCTTTGACACTGCATCGGCGCTGGAAGGAACTCGGTCCCGACCGTACGATCGCCGACCTAGAACGGCAACTCCGTAATCGGGGCGAGCCCTGGCTCCGGGCCATTCTCAACTTCCTGCGCACGAAGAAGAATCCGGTGGCCATCCCCTTCCTCTTCCACTGCCTGGCCCATCGCTCCGAGGCGATCCGTGACCGTGCTCATCGGCTCGTACGGGAATATGGATGGGCGACCATCTCGGCGGAAGCCACCAGGGTCGCCCGGCACGCAGACGCCAAGCAGAGTCCCGGACGGATTGATTTCCTCCTGGAGGGCCTCGCCGCAATCCCGGTGAATCCCGAAGTCATCCGCCTACTCGATGACCTCGTGGAGATCCTGAGCGGAGAAATGCGGACTCGTGCGATCCTGCTGCTAGAGGACAAGCGACTCAGCCTCGACCTCGAAACCGTCAAGGCCCTGTTCGATGTAAAACAGAGCCCCTATCGGATCGAGGAGGTCCTTGGGCAGGGTGTGTTCACGGCCGCCTACCTGGCAACCCACAGACTCACCGGTGTCGAGGTCGTTGTACGTGTCCTCCGGCCCAAGTTCGTTGACGATCATTCGGTCCGGATTCCGTTCATTGAGCTGAGTAAGCGAGTCTTCAACTACCTGCATCCCGGCCTGGTCCACACCCGAGACGTACAAGTGATCGCCGACAGCCGGATCTACTACACGGTGCGCGATTACATCGAGGGAGACACGCTCCAGAGCTTCCTGGACAAGAAGAAGGAGTTCCTGCCTCTCCAGGTCCTGGATATCCTGCAACAGACGCTCGAGGCCTTGACGCCGGTCCACAATCATGGCGCCTGCCACTGCGGCATCAAACCGTCGAATTTGTTCCTCTGCAACGCGGAGCCGGTGCGGGTGGTCCTGGGCGACCCGAGCTTGCCCATCCCCCATCCCGATCTGGAACGGCTCTGTTACGACTATCGCTATGCGTCGCCCGAGATGTTTCGCGGCGGTGGTTCGACCGGACCGCAATCGGATTTCTACTCGCTCGGTTGCGTGGGCTACGAACTCCTGTGCGGCTCACCGCCGTTCATGTCCGATAACGCATTCGAGCTCGGTGCCAGGCACGTCAACGAGCCAATCCCCCCTCTCGGAGGTCGCGGGGCGCACCTCGGGCCGGCTGGCGAGGACTTCTTCAACCGACTCCTGTCAAAACTCCCCTCCGGCCGATTCCGCGACATTGCGCAGGCGAGGCAGGCGTTGGACGCGCCTGCGCGATCGGCTCCGAGCCCCATCGGAGACCGAATCGCGTCCGGTCACGCTCCTGGAGCCTGGCGCGTTGGAGCTCTTCGAACCCCCTAAATCCGTCGTCACGCCAGCCGCGCCATCCGGAACCACCCCGAAGAGCGAGGATGTTCCGGCGCCGAGCCCACCCGACTCGACCATATCATTTTCCGTCATCCCGGAACTGGAGGAAGTTCCCGAACAGATCGGGCGTTATCGCATCCTCCGAACCTTGGGTGGCGGCGGATTCGGGCGAGTTTACCTGGCCGACGATCCGGTGCTCGAGAGACGAGTGGCGATCAGGGCGATCGAGCGGGATCTCGTGAGCGCGGAGCTGCGTTCTCGCATCTTCCGCGAAACTCGCGCCCAGTCGCAGTTCCGCCATCCTGCGATCTGCCCGATTTACGATGTCGGCGATACAGATGAGCACTTGTTTATTTGTATGCCATTCATCCAAGGGGACAACCTGGCGGGTCTGCTTCAGAGGGGCGGCATCCCGTTCGAACCGCGCGAAGCCGCGGAGATCGTTCGTGCGTTGGCCGTGGCCCTCGACTCGGCCCACCGCTTCGGTAGGATTCACGGAGACCTCAAGCCCAGCAACATCATGATTGATGACTGGGGCCGACCGGTCATCCTCGATTTCGGAATCGGTCAAATGCGGGTGCATGGGCACGAAGAGGACACAAGGTTAACTCAAGGGGCCCGATTGATTGGTACGCACGCATTCGCATCGCCCGAGCAGATCGGGAGTACAGGCGACCAAATCGGACCGGCGACCGATATCTACGGCCTGGGCCTGACGTTCTATCAGCTGTTGACAGGACAACAACCTTTCCAGGGTGAGAATATTCAGGAAGTCATTACGAGAGTGTTGAATGACGCCCCCCCGCGCCCGCCTCGGGACCGAGCGAACCTCGATCCGGGACTCGAGTCAATCTGTCTGAAGGCGATGGCGAAACGGATCGTCGATCGCTTCGAGTCGATGGCTGAAATGGCTGCCGCTTTGGATAAGCATCTGAATGGCCGTGCTCCAACCGTCACGGAAGGGCAGAAATCTCGGGCGAATTGGTGGAAACTCTTCCGAGAATACTTCCGCCCGTGGTGAAGACCAGGGGGGATTAATCCCAACATGACTCATCGCAAGCACTGCCGACCCGCCTCGTTGTGATCCGGTCTCATCGACGGATGCAGCTTCTTCCTCTTCCAGTTGAGGTCCGCCGGCTGACTGCACGGTGACCCTTCGCTTCCATCGGAACATGTTAGTTGGGATCGTACCAAATCGCAGAATCCCAACTTGACAGTTCTGTCATAGCCTCCGACGAAGGCAATGCACGCCCAGGCGATAGTCTGCATAATCGACGTGCATGAGAACGACAGGCTCCCCCGAGGACCTGGAATACCGCCGTCGTCTCGCCATCGAGCGGATCCACGACGGATATTCTGCGCGAGAGGTCGCCGACTTCCTCGGCGTCGATCCCAGCGGTGTCCGTCGCCGGCTCAACGTCGGCGACATCCGTCTGACGATCGGCTTTCCCCGGTCGCGATCGGTCTGCGAGTAGCGGCATCGGACCGCCCCTCAACTTCACGGATGTTGGCAGGTGGGGGTTCCCTCACGTCCGGCTCTGGAGCGGGCGCCAATGCTGCCTCCTCAGCTCGACCGGAGCCAGTTCTCGAAAATGCCATCATTTCAACGAGTGAAGATAATTGATCAGGTCGGCCGCTTCCTGGGCGGTCATCTCGGCCAGCTGGCCGTCGGGCATCAACGAGGCCCGTGACGGCCGTAGCTCCTCCACATCCCTGGCCGCAAGCATGCCCTCCTTGCCCTTGCTATCCCGCAAGACCACCCATCTCTCGTCGCGACTGACCAGCAGGCCCGTCAGCGAAAGGCCGTCGGCCGTCGCGGCGACATACGTGGCGTACTTCGGCTCGATCCGCCGCGACGGCTCCAGGAGACTCTCCAGCAGGTCCTCTCGCGAACGGAGCTTCCCGATCGTCGAGAGATCCGGGCCGACCGCCGTGCCCCGGTCGCCGATCCGGTGGCAGCCGCCGCACTGATTCGGCTGCGACCAGAACAGCTTCTCACCCCGGCGCGGGTCGCCATTGAGGGCGAGGACGGCCCCGGGCCGCGGGTTCGAGCCGAGCTTTCGCCCTTTTCGCTCATCCGAGGGCAGATAGCCCTCGAACAGGTCGCGGATCGGGCCGTTCGGGAGCTCGCCTGCCGAGGCCAGCAACGCCGCTCGCTCGGCGGCGTCCAGCTCGCCGCGGCCGAGCCTTCGCGCCAGCTTCAACGCCGACTCCGGGCGGGCCAACATAGGGCCGGGCGGCTCGCCGGCCGGGTCACGGTCCGGGCTGTTCGCACCCCGGCCCATCCCGGCGATCCATCGAGCAATCACGTCCAGGCCCGTCTCGTCCGGCCGATCGGAGCCCAGGTGCGGCATCCGATCGCGGCCGAATTTCGCCATGCGGTAGTACAGCGTGCTCGCTCGCGGATCGCCCGGCTTGATGATCTGGGCATCCGGCAGCGCGAAGTCGCCGCGGGTCGGACGGACGCCGATGGCCTTCATCTCGTCGTCCGTCACCGAGAACGGGAGCCGCAGATCGACCGACCCGCCCCCGCCATCGACGTGGCAGTGCGCGCAGTTGGCATGGAGGTAAGACCGGGCCCGAGCTTCCAGGGGACGGCTGACATCGGCCGGATCGGTGAGCCGAGGCTCTCGGGCGACCGAGCCGGCGTCGAAGGGCGGGAGTGACTTCCCGTCCTTGTCGGCCCGGCGGATGAGGCCCGCTTCCGTGAGGGCGACGAGCTGGTTGCGCCCGTCGGGCCCGGGGCGATTCAATTGCTCCGGCCGGAACGCCAGGGCGAACTCGGACCAGGTGCTGTGACACGACATGCACTGGCTGCGGCTATGGAACGACCATACACGACTCCGCTCCCCGTCGTGGACCTCCTTCTCGGCACCATCGGCCGGGACCAGGTCGGCATCGGCCTGGTCGTCCCGCCAGGCATACGAGTAGGCAGACCAGTCCACGCCATCGTAATGGAGCAGTTGCGTCTCCAGCCGTCGGCCGGCCAGGGAGATGGACTTCACCAGGACCGCGTCCCTGGGGAACTGCATGCGGAAGCCGTGCCAGTCCACCATCCCCGGGATCGGCCTGGCCCGGTCGAAGAGGGTGGAGAAGGACTCGCCCGGGAAGGCGACCCAATGATCCGCCGTCGCGCCGTCCTGCCATTGCCGGCAGTTCACATCGAAAGGGAGCACGCCGGCCATCGGTGTCTGGCCCTTGACGTCGGCGAAAAGGCCGGTCTGCGAGAGCCGGGTCGGGAATTCGACGTTGCCCGATCCCGCGACGTTGCGCTCGATCGTGTGGATCGTCCCGCCCTCGTGGTCCAGGAAGTAGATCTCGCCGTCGCGGTCGTCGCAGAAGGCGACGATCCGCACCGACGGCCTCGCGATCTCGGGCATCTCGGTGGTGCGGTCGCCCTCGAAGCGGGCGGCCCAAAGGCGTCGGGTCTCCCAGTCGCCGAAGACGTAGGCGCCGCGCAGCTCGGGGAACTTCCGGCCGCGATAGACGAGCCCGCCGGTGACGCTGCAGGCGATCGTGTGCGGGAGCTCGATCAGCGGCGGATGGATCGGCGTCGGCGCCACCCGACCCGACTTGATGGGCTGCGGCCCTTCCCGGGCCGACCAGCCATAGTTGCCGCCCTTCTCGACCCGATGGACCATCTCCCACAACTCCCAGCCGACATCGCCGACGAACAGGTCCCCCGTCTGGCGATCGAAGTTCATCCGCCAGGGATTGCGCAAGCCGTACGCCCAGACCTCCGGACGGGCCCCCTTCGTCGCGACGAAGGGATTGTCCGCGGGGACGGCGTAGCCCTTCCCCTGGTCCTTCCGGTTCACGTCGATCCGCAGGATGGACGAGAGCAGGTCGGAGACGTCCTGCCCCGTGTCGAACGGGTCGGGCGGGTTCGGGTTCCCCGCGTCGCCGGTGGAGATGTAGAGCATGCCGTCGGGGCCGAAGTGGATATCCCCGCCGTTGTGGCCGCCCTGCAGGAAGGAGAGGACGACCTCCTCGCTCGAGGGGTCGAGCCGGGGCGGGTCGGTCCGGGTGACCAGGAAGCGTGAGACGCGAGTGCCGTCGGCGAGATTCGGCCGGCGAGGGTCGGAGCCGCGCAGGGTATAGCAGACGAAGCACTCGCGGTTCCGCTCGAAGTCCGGGTGAAAAGCCAGCCCGTACACCGCCTCGACCCCTTTCGCCCCGGCGAGCCGGTGAATCGTCCGGAGTTGCCCGGGCAGGTCCAGGAAGAGCTCGGCCCGTGGGTGCGGGTCGTCGGCGAAGGAATAAAGCTTGCCCGTCTGCTCGCCGACGATGAGACGGTTCCCGCCGGGATAGCGGGCGATGAGCAGGGGATGGTCGAACTTCAAATTCGGGAAGGCGCGAACGACCTTGAAGGGTGGCGACGGGTCGGGGGAGCCCACGACGCGTGAAGCCGTCCATGGCGTACGGCCCGATCGGGTCGGCCCGACATCTCCGGGCTTCTTTCCTTCGTCCGCGGCCGAGACGACCCGGGTCACGAAGACCGCCGCGAGCATGATCGCCGGGATCGGCGGGAACCGGCGACCTCCACCGAGAGTGGATGACGGCATGAGCTTTACTCCGAAACCGGGCCTAATGGACGAGTTCACTCGAGAGGAGCATTATATTCCGTCTCGATCCGGCGACGGGAGCGAATTCTGCAACGGGCCGCCGCAACCTGGCCCGGACTCGCGGGCCGCATGCGCCGCCGATCGCCGATCGATCACGAGCGTATCCCATCGTTCTGCCGGACGACCGCTCGCTCGCCAGGGCCAGGAATCGCCCGGCAGCAGACCTTGGCCGATGGCACCGCATCGATTGACGCCGTCCGGTCCACGTCAAGGGCTACGAGAATCGAAGCCTGAACAGCCGGGTTCCGTTCTCCCAGACCACGCGTCGGAAGATCTCGGGGGCCGCGAGTTGTTTCAACAAGCCAAGGGTCTCGCGTGCCACGCACTTGCCGGTCAGTCTCGCGGCCTCGGGGTTGTTGTTCTGAGAGACGCCCGATCCCTTGCCGTCGGTACAACTGCAATCACTGCCGAAGAGCAGCTTTCTCTGGTGCCGCACGATGAAGTTGCGCGTGAAAGCTGGGTCGCGCGACAGCGCGTTGTTGCCGGAATTGGCCGAGAGGTCCGCATGGAGGTTCGGGAAGTCGGACAGCCACCGATCCGTGAGACCACCACGCTTGATCGGCCCGGCCGGATAGCCGCGATCGGTCGGGACATCGGCGCTGATATGGGCCCAGAAGAGGTCGCCGTGCCCGATGAACATCGTCCGCGGGTAGGCCCGAAGGACCTTGTCGAACTGGGGGTAGCCGGTGTTGTAAGCCCTCTCGCCCGGGAAATGAGGGTACGTCTGGATGTGCATCATTACCGGCACATTCATCTCAGCGGCGATGTCGTAGACGCGCCGCATCGCCGGCGAGTCCAGCGCCACGTGATACTTCATCTCTCCGATGCTGACCGCCCCACCCCGAATCGCGTCGCGCAGGACCTTGTCCGCATCCGGGACATCGGGATCGGTCCTGACCGACCGCGCAAAGCGACCCGGGCGACGTTCCATTTCCTGTCTCGCCCTGTCCTGATCGGGCGCGGGCGTGAGGAGGATCGCGTTCGTGACGCCGCAGCCTTGCATATGTGTGAAGCACGCGTCCGCATCCTTGCGAAGGTGCAGGTGGGTATCGAGCACCGGGCCGCCCCAATCGGGTGCGGACTGTGCGTGGACGCACGGTGCGACGAGGCCAGAACCCAGCAGTGATAGCACAAACCGTCTTCGTTCCATGGTTGCCTCGATCGTGCAAAGCCCCGGCTGCCAGCCGTTGCGAAAGCAACGTCATCTCCACCACGCATCATCGCTCGCGATCCGCATACGGTGCCAGTCGTCGCCCCGATCCAGGCCCAGGCACGGCCCCTCGGGAACCGAGAATACGCCCTTCCGAACCACTGGTTCCGGACCCTGCGCCATCTGCAAGTGCCTCCGGATCGATCCACTGAGGCGTCATCGTGTTGATGCGATCGGGAGGCGGCCGAAGGAAGCCCGGCTCTGCCGTGAGCGATGATCCTGGCGTCGGTCTCGATCCGGATCACATACACTCCGCGCATCACGATCGAATTCTCCCTGAATTTCCTCTCGCCTGATCTCGGGCCTCGTTGAGCGCCCCCCTGCCCTGTTCGGCGAGCAAGCCCGCACAGGCACACGCCGGCCGGCCCGCGCTGCCTGTTGACGCGCCATTCTTCGCCTCGTCCTGTTCCAGGGCGTCGGTAATGAACCGGGAGAACCCCGGGATGGTACCACTTTTTCAGCGAGATGGGATCCACACCGAAATAACCGGGTTTCAAGCGCTGACAAAGAACTCCTCAAGATGCGAGTGTCCACTTCTCATCAAAGGACGCGGAGCTTCCTCCTCCCTCCTCAGCCACAGCATCTCGTCAAGGGCCGCCTCGCACAGCCGAGTGCGCTCCAACATCGTCGTCCCGGTCAAGAGCTCGCAGAGCAGCACTCAGGGCGAGTCGATGTCGCTTCGCATGACCACGCCGAAGGCATTCATCTCCGCCGGGCATCCCGATTTGCCCTACCCGGACAAGCCCCCCTTTTCCCGGCCCCAACGAGCGCCGCTCGACGATGATCAGGCCAGACCGCGACGACGCCGGAGGATCCACTCGGTCGCCAGCAGGCCCAGGAGCAGGGACCAGACCCAGGCCTGGTCCCAGACCGGTCGGCGCGAGATCACCAGCCGGTCGGCCTCACGCGCCCGGCGAGTGAGGACTTCCGCCAGCTCCTCGGGCGATTTCAGGACCCGGCCGCTAGAGGCCCTGGCAAGCTGAGCGAGCCGCTCCGGATCTGGTCGCGGATCGAGGAATTCGACGGGATCGTCCAGCAACTGAAGGTCGATGCTGGTTTGAGCGACGCTCTTCTCACCATCTTGCGCGACGAACTCCAGACGCATCGTCTGGAGCGTCGAGCCGGGGTTTCCAAGGATGACTCCGGCGGAGGGCGCCGCCAGCTCACCGCGATAGGTGTGGTCGGCCAGAGTCGGCGTGAGCTCTGCGCTGGCAATCAGGTCTGTCTTGCCCTCTCCAGGAGAAGAGTCGCTGGCACCGGCCGCGTCGGGCCTCCGGAGTCTGGCGACAACCCGGTAAGAGTCGGCCGGCCGGGCCTGCTCGTCGAACGCCTGGGCGGCGATCATGATGGGCTGGCCCGGTCGATAGATGATCTTGTCAACCTCCGTTCGCAGCCGGCGATTGGTGCCGGCGGAATTCTCGGACAGCCAGCGAACGACGTTGCGCCAGAACTTGCGGTAGTAGCGGTTGTCGCCTTCACCCCAGATTTTTTCGAAGTCCGCTCCCCAGTTGACCGTCGTGTCGGTGGACATCGCAAAGCTCCGGCCGCGGCCGAATGACTGGCAGGAGAAGACCGTGACGATCCCCGAGCCTGGAATCTCCCGGTCGGAAAGCCCGAGCTCCGTGGCCGCGGGCTTGAGACGTTTGGTGAGATTGGTGCCATAGAACTGGGGCAGCCGATCGAGGATCGCGCGATTGCGAACCGGGTCATCGACGATCCTCCAGATCGGATGCGACTCGGCCTTGGAGGGAATGATCACGCGAAAGGGCCCCCAGTAGGTTTCCGACCGGCGCATTCCTCGCCCGCTCATGTCGATGGGGATCAGGCCGTCCCAGATGGTCTGGTCCCAGCCACCGCCGCCAAAGCTGACGTTGCCGCCGATCATGACGAAGCCGCCGCCTCGCTGGGCGACCAGTTCGACGGTCCACTCGAGCTGCTCACGCGTGAAGGCCGTTCGAGCAATATCGCTGCACATCACGACATCGTACTCGAAGAGTTCCTGCCGGCTGGTGGGATAGCCCAGCCGCGGGTTATCAACGCGCTGGAGAATCGGCCTCTGGTCATACATATTGTTGACCATCATGATTGTACAGCGGATGCCGGGATCTTCCTCCAGCGCATCCTTGAGGATACGCGCCTCCGAGGCCCCGGTCCCCTCCATGTAAAGCACCCGGATCGTCGCGGGACGCGGAGCGATCTGGAATGGCACGATGTTGTTGGCCGCGATTGCTTCGAGGGGAAGGACCGGTACCTCGATCGTCAGCGGCCCCCCGGCCCGATCCGTCTCGATCACCAGCTCGTGAGCCTGCTCACCGCCAGATAGGGTCACCGGGAGTGATGCCAGTGTCTCCGCCCGCTGCGCATCGGGTCAACGAATCTGGACCTCGACGCGCCGGCCGTTGAAGCCTCGACTGCGCAGCGTGACCCGGACCGGCACGCGCGTCCCGGGCGCGGCATTCCGGGGAGCATCGATCGCCTGAATGGCCACGTCGCCGGAGACGCGCTCATCGCCCACCGGAAACACGTGGATCGGCACCTCCAGGGTGCGATAGACCTCCGCGACCCGGTCAAGCCCCTGACTCTCGGTGGACCGGCCGTCTGAAAACAGGAAGACGCCAAACGGTGTCCCGTCGTCGAACCGGGTGGTAAGTTGCTCGAGAGCCGAGGTCAATCGGGTCTCGTCGTCCCTCGGTTCCGCGATCGACTCGCGCCCCGTCGAAGCCAGAGCTTCGAGCGATCGACCGAACCGGTATGTCTCGATCCGGGGCCGACGGTCACGAGCCATGAGGACGTTGGCCTGGTCGATCACGTGTGCGGCGACTTCGCTGCGCGCGATCGGTGCCTCCAGGCTCATGCTCCGAGACCCGTCCAGCAGGAAGATCGCGGTCGGCGGCGGTCCCGGGCGAAGATCTCGCCTGATCTGGATCGGATCGAGCAGGATCAGGACCAGGATGCTCAGGGTGAGTGCACGGAGCAAGATCAGTCCCAGGCCTCGGGCGCTTGGCCCGCGGGCAAGCCGGTGCGCCAGGACCAGCAGGCCCGCGAGGACGAGAGCCAGCACGATGAAAAACCGGATGTCGAGCGAAGGAGAAAAGGTCATCCGCCATCCCGAATTGACGCTGGGTTAAGAACGTGCAAAGCTTGTCGAGCGGCCTGCCAACCGAGATTCTGAGCCGGCACGACCCCGTCACCGCAAGTCTTGCGACAGAACACGATAATAGTCCTCAACCAGAGTCTTGTACCGGGGCGGAACGGCCTGGTCGCGTTCCATGAGGGCTCGATCGAGCACGAGCTGCTGGATCCGCGACTGAAGTCCCAGGACGACTCCGCGCACGCTCTCGGTATAGTTCGTGGGCGCGATGAAGAGCCCCGAGCTACTGGGGGCCTTATCTTCCACCCGCCGCCATTCCCGACTCGCTCCCGGGCCGATTGCCCGGTTGAGCTCGTCGGCAGCCTCGCGCAAAGAGCCCTCGGCAGACGCAATGCTCTCGAGGCTGCGTGCGAGATCGGACAGCCCTCGCTCGACCTCGGCTTGCTGGGCGCCACTCTTGACCGAACTCATCTGGTCCTGCACCCGTGCGGCCTGCTTTTCCGCGGCAAGGAACCGATCGAGCTGGGGTTGGACCAGCCCCCGGCGGGCCGATTCGAGGTCACGCGCCATCTCGTCGAGCTTGTCGCTCGCGTTCCCTGCCTGCGTCTTGGCGACCGTTCGCCGGCCCGCCTCTGCCTCCAGGGCGCTCTGCTCCATGACCTTGGCGATTTCTCGGGTCGGGTTGGATCGGGCCGCCTCGCCGAGCGCGTGGGCCAGTTGCCCATCAAGAGCAGAGGCTTCGTCCCGGAGCCGATCCATCAGCTCGCCCAGGCTGGACGCTTCCTCGGCCAGGTCTCGCTCCCGCTTCGCCCAGCGGCCATCGGACTTGTCGTTCCCGTCGGTCCGACCTGTCGGTAGAGTCTGAGCCAGCGCGCGCTCTTCGGCCGCGAGCTCGCGCGTCAGGTCGCGCGTCCGGGCCACCTGATCCGCAAGCTCACTCGCCTTGAGCGCGCCGACCTGACGGGCCAGCCGCTCGAGCTGCTCGGCCGCGGCCCTGGCTCCTTCGGCGGCTTCCTCGGGATGCCTCCCCAGGATCCGCTCGGCCGATCTCCGAATCGTCTCGGTTGCATGTCCCAGGCGCCGGCGGGTGCGATCGGTGAGACTCTCATCCTGTCGCGCGAGGTCGCGCAGCCGCTCGGCTTCCTCGGCCGCCTTCTGCTGGCGTGCCGCGGGGTCGCCAGCAGAAGGGGGAGCTGTGGCCCTGTCTGCCGACTGCCCCGATCGCGAGGTGGGCTCGATCTCCTCGGAGAATTCACGTTCTTTTTTCGCCAGCGCGCGCAAGTCCTTTTCCAGACTCGCAAGTTGTCGCTTCTTCTCGTCCTGGGGTGGTCTGCGGAGATTCTGCTCTTCCTGTCGGTCGAAGGAGCGGCAGGCGCCGGCCTGCTGTTGATTGCTCTGGCTGAGCAGCTTGCGCATGTTCCGCCGCGCACTGACCAGCCCCGACAGGGCTGTTTCCTCGAAGGGGCGTGCCACTGCGAGTTTCTTCCCGGCCAGGGCGGCTATCGCCATATTCATGGCGGCGAGGGCTTCCTTGACCCCCGGAATCGGCTCACTACGCTGGGCAATGCCGCTGGCGAAGCGGCCGGTTGCTGCCGCGATCTCCTCTTGCGACTTCTTGAGCCGACGGACGATTTCATCGGATGCCGGGGCGTCCTGTTCATGAACGAACGTTCGATTGAGCACGGAACGCTGACGGGCGATCAACTCTTCCAGAGTTGCGGAGCTGCCGTTTCAGGTACCTCCGCCTTCGACATACTGATAAGACTGCTTGTACGGCAAGATGTCGATAAACCGAAGCTCGGAAACGACGCGATGCTTCGGCATCGGATGGTTGTCCTCGACGAAGGCGTAATACGTGATGCCGTCAGTGTAGGTGAGCTTGTGTTTTTCCAGGTAGAGCGTCGCCAGCGTCCGCACCGTGAGCGGCTGATCCGGGTAATCGTGAACGGAGAGCGACTCTTCCGGACCGCCGGCCGCCTTGTAAACCACGCCGACCTTGGTGATGCCGAAGTCATCGCTGGCCGCGACCTCGATCGGCACTTCGGCCGTAGCGATGACGGCCAGCGCTTCATCGGGACGGATGAACCGCACGGTCGGGGGTTCATCGGGCTGCACCTTGATCTCGTACGCGGCGGGATCCAGCTCCACTCCATCCGCGGCCCTGGCGACGATCGCGTAGGTTTGCTCGGTCGTGACCCTCGGCATCGTCGCCTTCAGGTTTGTTCCCTGGATCTCCAGCGGTATCGTCCGCTGGTACGATTCGCCGGGCATTCCCAGCACGAGCGCGGCGGTTTGCGGCTCGCGATTCAGCTCGAGCGAGAATTGCACATCCGATCCCTCGATCACGCGCAGAGTGCCTTCACTTTGGATCGCCCGGGGCCGGCGCGTGTAGGGAGGGGGAATCACCGCGGCCTCGAATTTCGCGATCGTCAGCGGGTGAATGACCCTCACACGATAGACCGGGCTTTGCAGCTCTCCCGCCTCGACCCGGTATTCAAGATCGGTCTGGCAGTTCGGCAGGCCCGTCATGACCCGGCCGATCAGCGGGCGCCGCGTTGCGGGATGCCCTGCCGCCTCGGGCGGTGCAAGGTCCGCGGACGTCCAGTGGCCCTGGTCATCCGCCCTGCGGTAGAGCCAGCGCGCCTCTCGGACCGGTCGCCCGGACAGGATCACAGCCACATCCAGGTAGTCCCCGGCGTGAACCGTGGTGTCGCCCGGCTCGACCTTCAGGGTCGTGTAGGACGCCCGACACAGCAGCGCCCGCATCGCGGCGGTCCGGAGGTCGGGCGAGAAAACCAGGCCGGCGATCGCCGGAGCCAGCGTCAGCCCGAGGATGACCGAACCTCTCTTGAGTGCTAGCCAGGGAATAACCCGCTGATAGTCCAGTGCCGACGTTCGCTCGTCGGCCTCATTCAAGAGCGCCCTGACCAGACCCGGAGACGCCGGCGCGGTTTCAGGTCCAGGCTGAGTGTATTCGACCACGGTCTGAACCCGCTGTCCCAGCTCCGGGAATTGCTGCTCGACGGCGACTGCGACCTGCTTGCGATCGGTCAGGGGGCCGATGCGCAGCAGAGCGGCCAGTGCAAAGCCGAGGGCCCCGACAAGAACCATCATTCGCACCGACCTCGGAAGGACCCAGATCCAGTCGGCCACTGCCAGGATCGCCAGGAACCCGATCAGAAAGACGCCAAGCCACAAGAGCGTCTGCCAGAGAAGGACCCGCCTCAACTGTTGGCCTGTGGTATCCAGATCGTTCAGCAGACGCGGATACACGTCTCGCGCGGTGGCCCCGGTCTGCTGATCTGGCTGGCTCAGCCTCGCTTTGTTCTCAATCATGGCGTCAGCTCCCGAGAAATCCGTCAGGCATAGGTCCGATTGGCCACGAAGGTTTCGGCGACGAGTACGGCGAGCAACACCAGGATAATCCAGGCCCAGATCTCATCGGGACGCTGGCTGCCTGAAAGCGAGTCTGTCAGCTCGGCATCAGGGGGACGCTTGGCCGTGCGTGGAACCGGCAGACGATACGCCTCACGCAGCGTGGCCGGAGTGACCCGCTCGAGGTCTGATTCCATCGGATCGAGGTTGCGCACGACGGCCCGTCCGCTGTCGAGCACGACCCCGGGTGCGTGACCCGAGCCTGCATCCGCGGGCTCGAGGCGGATCCTCCCGGGCTCGGGTAAACGGTCGGTGAGATAGCCCATGAGCTGGTGGATCAAGGGGAGATAAAGCCGCTGGATGGCCCAGTCGCCCCACTGGTTGTCGGCCGGCACGGCCAGGAGGACGCAACGGCCGCGTCCCACCCTTGATTCGACGAGCAAGGGGAAATTGCCCTCTACCACCGCGAGTTCCCGTCCCTCCTGATCGGGCACCAGCCGGCAGATCCGGTCGAACCGGAGCGTTCGCAGATCGCCATGCTCGGGCTGGTCGAAAGGCCGGAAGATCGGATGGTCCTGCTGCCATCTCGTCAAGCGAAACACGCCCGGATCCGAAGGCCCTTCCACCCGGGCCGGGAAGATGCCCGACCGCCGCAGCGAGGCATAGGCGTTCCTGCCGACGTGATCTCCGCTGAAGATCACCAACTGCCCCCCCCCATTGACGAAACCAGCCAGTGCCCGGGCGGTCGCCTCGGGAACCTCGGGGACGTTGCACAGGACAACCACTCGGAAGCCGCCCAGATCCGGCAAGCCGCCGTCCCGGTCCTGAGCGGACGTTGGCCAGTCCACGCGAATCGTCTCGAACGGCGTGCGGCCTCCAGCCGGCTCTGACTGGCCCGATAATACTTCGCCCGACGAGGCCTCCGCGCCCGGAGTTCGCAGCCCCAGCGCCGTTTCCAGGTAATAGGTCTCATGAGCGTAGATTGATGGACCGGGCTCACCGTTGACCATCAAGATCCGCTCGGGGCTCCGCGCCTCGAACGCCAGCCAGCGGCGATCGTCGGCCGCAAAGTCGTCTTCTCCGGCTATGGCAACCGACCCATGATACAGACCCGGCTCTCCGATCGGGATCGGAAATCGCACGATCTGGCGCGCGTGCGGTTCGAGTCTGACGGTCTGATGTGCCCGCGGTCGCTTGTCCAGTGAGAGGGTCAGGCCGACATTGCGTACAGCAAAAAGTCCCGTGTTGGCGATTCGGGCGGCCAGGGTCGTCGGCAATCCCGGGCGAATGTCGGCCTGCTCGACCTGGACGTCTTCGACGGCGAGGTTCCTGGACAGCGGCCTGCCCACGTCGACGATTGCGACGGTCGCCGTGTCGGGGAAGGGACTGTCGGGCCGGCGCCTGATGCCGGCTCGCTGAAGGTCGGAAAACAGGTAGACCATCGACCGCGGTCTGCCTGATGCAAGAACCAGGTCGCGGGCCCAGTCGAGCGCCGGCGAATAGTCGGTTCCCGCAGGGCCGACGGCCCCGCTTGCCAGGAGCTCTTCCGGGGTCATGGGTGAGATCCCGCCGGCATCAAAAAACGCCAGGTGGAGCGCCGATCCGGCCGAAAGCTCGTCGATGATCTTCCGGGCTTTTTGCCTGGCGAGGTCCCAGGGAGTCTTACCCTCGCGACCGGCACCCATGCTGGCCGACCGATCAAGAAGCAAGATCACCGCGCCGGCTTCAGCCGGGCTCTCGAGTGCCCTCCAGTAAGGGCGGGCGAAGAGGGCCGCGAGCAGGAGCACGCCGGCCGCGCGAAGCGCCAGGAGCAGCCAGCGCCGTACGTTGCGACGGTGGGCTTGGTCGCGCAACGCCACCCGAAGGAAGTAAATCGAGCCGATATCGACCCGCCGCGCCTTCTGGCGGAATAGCAGATGGATAACAAGCGGCACGGCAACCGCGATTCCGGCCGCGAGAAAGCCGGGATGGATGAAGCCCAGACCATTCATCGTCGTGCGGTCTCTCCCGGTGTAGGATTCAGTACATGGCCGCGCGGCGGGTCAGGTAGTCCAGCAGGGCCCGATCGAGCGGCATGTCGGTCGTGAGCGACACCAGGTCGATGCCCCTGCTGCGCGATCCCTGATCGAGCTCGGCGATCCACGATGCGACCGCCCTTGTGTAAACCGATCGAATCTCGTCAACATGCGTGCTCAGCTCCTCGCCCGTTTCCAGGTCATGGAAACGGACCTGGCCTTGCAACGGCAGCCGCTCTTCGAGCGGGTCGAGAACATGGAAGACCAGGACGTCATGACCGTGGAAGAGCAGGTGGTCCAGCCCCGAGAAGATGGCCTCGGGTGCATAAAAGAGATCGCTGATGAGCACCACCAGACCGCGCCTGGGCATCAGCTCGGCAACTTCATGAAGCACGCCCGGCGTGGCGGCACCCGCCGTCCCGGGCGAGGTCAGGAGCGCGCCGAGAATCTCGCTGAGCTGCGCGGAGCGGGCCCTTGCCCTGACCTGGGTCACGACCCGGTCGGCGAACAGGATCGCGCCCACGGCGTCGCGCTGCGAGAGCGCGAGGTGGGCCAGCGCCGCCGCCAGCATCGTGGCATACCGGCGCTTGCTCAGACCCGCGCTGGCGGTCTCCATCGACACACTGATGTCGACGACGAGATGGCAGTCCAGATTCGTCTCCGCGTCGTACTGCTTGACGTAAAGCTTGTCGTTGCGGCCATAGAGCTTCCAGTTGAGATGCCGGAGGTCGTCGCCGGGAAGATACTCCCGGTGCGAGGCGAACTCGACAGAAAAGCCCACGTAGGGACTGCGATGCAGGCCGTGCAGGAAGCCCTCTACGGCGGTGCGCGCGATCAACTCCAGGTCATCGAGCTGGGCCAGAACCCGGGGATCGATCACGTCGCCCAGTCGCACCTCGGCCGGCTCCGGATTCGCCACAGCTCGACGTTCCGGCCGCATCCGATCCAGGACGCGCGTCACCCGTGATCTGGCATTGCGATGGAAATGCTCGGATGGGATCCGACTCATCGGCTGACCTCGACGGATGATCTCGGCCGATTCCGGCTTTGTTTGAAGGGTCTCATCTCCAGGGCGTTACCTTTCCGCGACGATCTCGAGAATCCTCTTGATCAGCTGGTCGACGTTGACGCCCTCGGCGCGGGCGTGGAAGTTGAGCACCAGGCGGTGGCGCAAGACCGGCACGGCGACGGCCCGGACATCGGCAAAATCCACGTGGAAGCGGCCGGCCAGGATGGCCCGCGCCTTGGCCCCCAGGATCAGGTACTGCGAGGCCCGCGGGCTGCCCCCGTAGGTCACGAACTTGTGAACCTGGGGCAGTGCCTTGCCCAGGCCAGGCCGCGAGGCGATGACCAGGTTCACCGCGTAGCGAACCACTGTATCGGCGACGGGGACCCCCCGGACCAGTTGCTGCAAACGGACGACCTGCTCCGCGTTGAGGACCGGCTCGAGCGCCCTGGGCGTCACGGTTGTCGTGCTCTTGACGATCGCCACTTCCTCGTCGGGAGTGGGGTAAGTGACCGGGATGTTGAACATGAACCGATCGAGCTGAGCCTCGGGCAGGGGATAGGTCCCCTCCTGCTCGATCGGGTTCTGGGTCGCGATCACGAAGAACGGCGGATCGAGTTTATAGCTCTGCCGGCCCACCGAGACTTCCTGCTCCTGCATGGCCTGGAGAAGAGCTGCCTGGGTCTTGGGCGGCGCGCGGTTGATCTCGTCGGCTAGCAGAAAGTTGGTGAAGAGCGGCCCCTGGAAGAATTCGAGCTTGCGCCGCCCGGTCTGGGGGTCCTCCTCGATGATGTCGGTACCGATGATATCCGAAGGCATCAGGTCGGGAGTAAACTGGATGCGTCGGAAGTCCATCTGCAGGCTCTGTGCAATGGACTTGGCCATCAGCGTCTTGCCCAAGCCGGGCACGCCGATCATGAGCGCATGGCCGCGGCAAAGCAGCGACGTCAGGAGCAGGTCCAGGACGTCGTTCTGACCGACCACAACTTGCGCGATCGAGGCACGCAGGTGGTCTCGGGCCTGCTTGAGCCGCTGGACCGCCTGAACTTCCTGCGGGATCGGCTCGCGCAACGGTTGCTCGGGGTGAGTTGCCATGAGGTGCCTACTCGCTGGTCTGGAGCGATTCTCTGGAGAACAATCAAGGACCTATTTTCCGGGGGGACGATCCACCCCTAGCTTGGAGATGACCGTCCGCCGGGCAAGTGTGCCATCTCCGGATTCGCGCTCGCCGGCCTTTGCCGGAGGTCCGCCGTTCTCGGGCCGTTCGGTGCCCCTGCGATCACCGTTGTCGTCCAGCAGGGCATGTTCGGTCGGGGACCGTCGATCCTTCTGAAACCGCGCCTCGACGGCCTCGGTCGTACGGAGGAAGACCTCCCAGACCGAAATCCGGCCATCGCCGTCCTGGTCCACGTCTATCGTTTTCATCCGGCAAACCTCGGCCAGCGCGTGGGGAAATTCGGTTTCATTAGCCTCCTGGCCTGACATTGTTGCCGTGATCACGATCCGGCCGGGCGAGGAGAGACCGGGCAAGAACGCTCCCGAGGCCGCCGTGGTGATCCAGAAGACCTGTTCCCGGCAAGGAATCCCCTCGAATATCCCTGCACACTCGTCATCGCCCAAATCCGGCCCTGAGAGGTGGAAATTGACGTGTCCTTCGCGCAAGTTGGCATGACCCAGAAATAGGACCCAGAAGCGACCCTCGGGAACCAGCTTTCCACGAATTTCGTCCACGGCGCGGCGGATCGTAGCGCATGTCGCCGGCTCGTGCCCCAGCTCCGCTTCGCCGCCGGCGCCGAAGAGAATACGAACCGAGTCGCGCGAAAACCTCAGCGGCCCGGTCAACCAGTCTCGCCAGGTCGTGGCCGTCTCGCGGAAGAGCTTCTCATGCTCCGGATCGCCCGCAAGCCCGACCACGATCAGGACCTGCCCCGGCAACGCAGTCGCGTGTCCCGCGGATGAGCTGGTTTGCGCCGGCAAGCCCGGCATCAGGACCATGAGCATGATCGCCAGGGCAGCCGCATTGCCAGTCCAGCCGGTACGCTTCCACCCGCGTGATCTGTGGGCCATGAGGCCTCCCGCAAAAGAGGTGATGGCGGGATCGTGATCGTTTCTGGCACGGGCCGATGCCATCGACTCACGTTCGTCCGGGTGCCATGATACCCGGGCGCGATGCGATTGTCGCCAGCAGGAATTGCTTTTCTTCCACAAGTGAATGCCAGAATTGAAACCCGTCGCACGAGAAGGCGCCGGTGGTGCGGCACCTACGGTTACGCGAGGTATACCTGCTCGGACTCCACGGACGAATTCTCTGAGACAGGAGTCCGGGTTTCAGCGCCTTTTCCGGAGGTGATCGAACACACCCGCCGGGACTGGAGTTCAAGCAATCCAGCCTTAACCATGCGTGGCCTGACTCGCGAATGATCCTCGGCCCATGACGCTGAGCCTCACGTCGCTTCTTCCGCATGCTGTCGTCCCCTCGATCCTTTCGGACGAAGGTCAGCGGAACGTTCTACCGGCCTTCTTCAAGCGGGGTCGCGCACTCCCGACAGGTCCAAGCGAACCTTTGCCACGGCGCACCCATTCGTCGATCACGCCGACAAGCGCAGCGCCGGATGGAGGTGAATCTTTCAAGCTTGTCCGCCGCCCGTGTTGCAGGGCCAGATGCCGTCTGGCCAAGCCATCTGGGGCCTGGATGGAGCGAGGGCCAGGAATTGCACTCGAAGCCCGCAATCTGTGAACCTGCCTCTAACAAGTCCAGAGCCGACGAATCTAGAAACTCTATCCCCCAGCGCCACGGCGGCGCAAACCCGGCACCGATCGGCGGAACCTGACACTCCTTGGGCACCGTACCGGGACTCCGATCGTCCATGCGACGACAGCCCTCGTTGGCGGGATACTCCTCCGACGCTGCACCTCTCGCGGCGGTCTTCCTTCGACGGAGTAGTCTCCTGAGCCGGAGATCGAAGTGAGTTCGGATCGGCCACGAGGGTGGCCCGGCAGGGCGCTGTGGCGAGAGCGAGTGCGTGAGACAGTGATATCCTCTTCGGCGGATCGGGGACTCTCGTCATCGCCGCCCCGGGACGCCATAATGGAGTCGGTCCCACGCAGCATCAGCCACACCAGTTCGGCCCCGGCGAGGGAGAGAATGCCGCGACTTCAACTCGACGATCACGTCCCGGGCCGGTTTCCCTCGACGCATTGGAGCCGCGTGATCACCGCCGCCAGTCGCGACGCATCGGAGGCCCAAGAGGCGCTCTCGCACCTCTGCCAGGCGTACTGGTATCCCATCTATGCTTATGTGAGGCATCGCGGACATACGCCCGAGCAGGCACAGGACCTGACCCAAGACTTCTTCGCCCACATCCTCGAGCACGACCTGATCGCCATGGCCGACCCGACGCGCGGCCGCTTCCGAGCGTTCCTCCGCACCGTATGCGCCCGCCAACTGTCCGACCACCGCGATCGTCAGAATGCGGCGAAGCGGGGCGGAGGCAGGTCCCCGCTCCCAATCGATTCCTGCGACGCCGAGCGCCGGTATGCGCGCGAGCCCGCGCACGAGTTGACCCCGGAGCGGATCTTCGACAGGACATGGGCCCTGACCCTGCTGAGTCGCGTCGTCGAGCGCCTCCGACGCGAGTATGACGACGCGGGCCGGTCGGACCGATTCGAAAGATTGCTCGTTATATTGACCCGTGATCCTGCATCCGACTCCTACTCGGAGATCGCCCGTCGGCTGGACATGACTGAAGGGAACCTCCGTGTCGCCCTTCACCGCCTTCGACGCCGATACGGCCTGCTGCTGCGCGAAGAAATCGCGGCGACGGTCGGCGATCAGGCGCAGATCGACGACGAGATCCGTGCCCTTTTCTCTGCCCTGGAAGGATGAAATCCGGCTTTGACATGTAACGTTCGTCGCCGCGATCCGAATCAAGGATTCAGCAATGCGTTTCGGATCCCGACGAGGCGTGGCTTGATCCTGAAAGTGGAGTTCCAGGGATGATCGGTGCCGAGTACTGCCCTGATTGCGGTGCCCTCCCGCCGGCCGGATTGCCGGCGGGGCTCTGCCCCCTCTGTCTCCTCCGACTCGGCGCCGCCCTATCGGCCGAGCTGGCGGGGGAATTCGGATCGGGAGCGCGGCCCGACGTCCACGAACCCGCGCGAGAGGAGATCGGGGATGTCGCGTCGTCGGCCAAGGCGTCGACCGGGGGCGGTGCGATCGGTGCGGTCGCTCGAATCCATCTCCGGGATGCGCAGGACGCCGCGCGGCTGGTGCGGCCCAGCTCGCCGGAGATGCCCGACCTCTCGGGGCAGCCGTCACGCTACCAGCTCATCGGCGAGCTGGCGCGGGGCGGGATGGGGGCGATCTTCCAGGGGCGTGACCTCGACCTCGGCCGGGACCTTGCCGTCAAGGTGATCCTTGAGGAGTACCGCAACCACCCCGAGATGGTCCGGCGGTTCGTCGAGGAGGCGCAGATCGGCGGCCAGCTCCAGCACCCCGGGATCACGCCGGTCCACGAGCTGGGGCGATTTCCCGACGGCCGGCTGTTCATCGCGATGAAGCTCGTCCGAGGCCGCACCCTGGCGGCATTGTTGGAGGCGCGCGGAGGCCCCGATGACGATCGGATGCAATTCCTCTCGGTCTTCGAGCAACTCTGCCAGGCGACGGCCTACGCCGCACAGCCGGGGGGTCATCCATCGGGACCTGAAGCCATCGAACGTCATGGTCGGGGCGTTCGGCGAGGTCCAGGTCATGGATTGGGGTTTGGCCAAGGTACTCGACCATGGCGGCGCGGTCGAAGAGGAACAGTCGCTCGGGGCAAGCCAGGGCGACCTTGCCGTCCGGACGTTGCGCTGCGGGTCGGAGGAGCTGGAATCGCGGGTCGGCTCGGTGCTCGGCACGCCGTCCTACATGGCACCCGAGCAGGCTCGGGGCGAGCTGGACACGCTCGACGAGCGGGCGGATGTCTTCGCGCTGGGCTCGATCCTCTGCGAGATCCTCACCGGCCGGCCCGCGTTCGCGGGAGGGGCCGCGGCCGACGTCTACCGCAAGGCCGAGCGCGCCGACCTGTCGGACGCGTCGGCGCGCCTCGACGCGTGCGAGTCCGACGCGGAGCTGGTGGGGTTGGCGCGGTCATGCCTGGCCGCCGCCCCGAAGCACCGGCCGCGGGACGCGGGCGCGGTGGCCGCCCGACTGACGGCCTATCTCGGCGGCGTCGAAAGGCGGCTGAGGGAGGCCGAGCTGGCCCAGGCCAGGGCCGAGGCCCGGGCCGCCGGGGAGCGCAAGCGTCGCCTGCTCGCGCTCGCCCTGGCGGCGTCGGTGCTCGCCACCGCACTGATCGGCGTGGCCGGATGGGCCTGGAATGATCGCGAGCGGCGTCGACGCGAGCGATCGATCCGGGCCGGGGTCGATGTGGCCCTCTCCGAGGCCTCGAAGAAGCGCGACCAGGCCCGCGACGCGGGCGGAGCCGACCCGGTCGCCTGGGTCGAGGCGATCGCGGCCGCCCGCCGCGCCGAATCGCTCCTCGGCGGCGATGACGCGGGCTCCGAGTGGCACGATCGGGTGAGGGCTTTCATGGCCGAGCTGGTCCGCGAGCGCGACGCGGTCGAGGGTGCGGAGAAGGATCGCCGGATGGTCGAGCGGCTCGCGGCCATCCAGAATGACCTGGGCGTCCACAACGACGTCGCGAAGGCCGACGCCGAGTATGCCGCGGCGTTCCGCGCCTACGGTGTCGACCCCGACCGGATGGAGCCGGAGGCGGCCGGCCGGACGCTGGCGGCCAGCCCGGCGGCCGTGGACCTGGCCAACGCCCTCGACAACTGGGCCTTCCTGCGGCGCGGGCCGGCGTTGCGGGGCCCGGCGGGCGCGGCGAGGCTGGTCGCGGCGGCTAGGACGGCCGACCCCGACCCCTGGCGGAGCCAACTCCGGGACACGCTCGGCCGGATGGGACGCGACCGGGCGCGCAGGCTGGAAGTCCTGGAACGGCTCGCCGACACGGCCGACGTCGCCCATCTGCCGGGGGCCAGCGTCACCCGGCTGGCCGCCGCGCTCGCGTTCCTCGGGAAGCGTGACATGGGGATCGAGTTATTGCGGCGGGCCCAGTCGTCGCACCGCGATGACTTCTGGGTCAACGCCGACCTCGGGCGCGAGCTCATGATCTCCGGCCGTGCCGAGGAGGCGGTCCGGTTCTTCGACGTCGCCGCGTGCGTCCGCCCCCGCAGCGGGCTGGCCCTCAGAGGCCTGGGGAAAGCCCTCTTCCTGAGCGGCCAGCCTTCGGAGGCCGCCGACATCCTCCGGGAGGTGACCCGGCTCCGGCCCGACGACGCACTCGCCCACGTCGCGCTCGGGTCTGCCTTCCTCATGCTCGGCAAGCCGCACGAAGCGGACGCCGAGTTCGGCGAGGCCCGGCGATTGAGGCCGGACGATTGGGTGGTCCGCGACCAGATCGCCCTCGCGTTCTCCGACCGGGGCGATTGGGCCGCCGCGGTCGAGGAGCAGCGGGAATCGGCCCGTCGGTTCCCCGGCCTGGCGGTCGTGCACAAGGCGCTCGCCCACGCCCTCGAGGGCGCCGGGCGCACCGACGACGCCATCGCCGAATTTCGCGAGGCCGTCCGGCTCGAGCCCCGCTTCCCGTCGGCCTACCTCTACCTGGGCCGGGCCCTGATCGAGGCGGGCGACTACCGGGCGGCCCGGGATGCGTTGGCGCGTGTCGATCCCGGCCCTCCGCCCCCGGACCCCAACCTGAGCCGCGTCGACTCTGGCTTCGCAGGCGGAGCACCTGATCGCGCTGGAGGAGCGATTGCCTGCCATCGTGAGTGGGCGCGACCATCCTGCCGAGGCGGAAATGGGCGCGGAATTCGCCCGGCTCGCCTTCTGCCGGCATTTCTACGCGGCGGCGGCCCGCCTGTGGGCGGACGCGTTCGCCGCCTCGCCGACATTGGCGGCCGACCCGATCACGGGGAACCGCTTTCAGGCCGCACGAGCCGCGGCGTTGGCCGGTGTCGAGAGCGACCGACCCGGAAACTCGCCCGATGCCCGCTCCGGTGCACGCAGCCGCGAGCAGGCCGTGGCCTGGTTGGAGGCCGACCTCGCCGCGTTCGCCGCCGTCCTGGAATCCGGGACCTCCCGGCAGCGAGTCACGATCTCGAAGCGGCTGGGCCGGTGGCAGGTCGACCCGGCCCTGGCGGGACTCCGCGACGCGCAGGGCGTGGCCGGGATTCCCGAGCCCGAGAGCCGTTCGCTTCGCGAACTCTGGCGCCGGATCGATGCATTGCGTGCGAAGGCCGCCGCTACCGTCCCGCGGGCGCACGGCCCGAGCAAGAATCCGTGAGGGACACTGTAACGTCTGGGGGAATTTCCCTTATATGGTGCAGGGGAAGCGAGGATCCCCCACCGGGTCGTCATTGCCCGGCCGTGGGCTGCGCGAGGCCGATAGGGATGCTTCACGAAACCGCCGCGCGTCACGGTCCGAGCGATGAGTCGAGCGGCCAATGAGCGTTCTTGCGTCTCTCAACGACGGTAAGGCGGACGCGATCTCGAGGATTACGGGGCCAATAGTCACCCGGAGCCCGAGCGGCTTCCGTCAGATTTGCGCCGCGACTGAGCTGAGACAGCAGTCCGACAACCGAGCCGGAGATTCCGCAGATGTGGATCCGCACGCGTTTGGCCGCGCCGGCCATCATTCTCCTTATGGCCTTCGCTGCTGCCGCCCACGCGGCCGAACCGCTCGTCTCGAGGCCGCTATCGGTCCTCTTCCTCGGCGACGGTGGGCACCATCACCCCGCCGATCGCTTTGATCAGATCGCCCCCGTGCTGGCCGGACGCGGGATCGAGGTCGCCTACACCGAGAAGATGTCGGACCTGAACCCCGCCACGCTCAGCGAGCATGACGCGCTGCTGATCTACGCCAATACGACCAGGATCGGCAAGGACCAGGAGAAGGCGCTGCTCGACTACGTGGCGGGCGGCGGCGGCTTCGTCCCCCTGCACTGCGCCTCGTTCTGCTTCCTGAACTCCCCCGAGTACATCGCGCTGGTCGGCGCCCAGTTCCAGAAGCACGGCACCGGCGAATTCGAGACGAAGGTCGTCAACCCCGACCATCCGATCATCAAGGGCCTGGAGCCCTTCCGCACCTGGGACGAGACCTACGTGCATACCAGGCACAACGCGAAGGACCGCCACGTCCTCCAGACCCGCGACGACCGGGCCGGCTCCGAGCCCTGGACCTGGACCCGCACGCACGGCAAGGGGCGCGTCTTCTACACCGCGTACGGCCACGACGCCCGCACCTGGGGGCAACCCGGCTTCCACGACCTTCTCGAGCGTGGTATCCGCTGGGCGGCGAACAAGGGGGACGTGTACGACTCCCGCCCTCGCGTCGCGCGGGGCCTCGAGCCGCTCGAATATGAGCCCGCCGAGGTCCCCCTGTATACCCCGGGAGCGAGGTGGGGAACGCTGGGCGAGCCGATTCGCAGGATGCAGAAGCCGCTCTCGCCGGAGGGGTCGCAGAAGCACCTCGCCCTGCCGGCCGGGTTCGAGGCGAAGCTGTTCGTCGCCGAGCCGCGGATCTTCAAGCCGATCACGATGACCTGGGACCACCTCGGTCGGCTGTACGTCGCCGAGACGGTCGACTATCCCAACGAGATGCAGACGAAGGGGAAAGGGCGCGACCGGATCTCGATCGTCGAGGACACCGATGGCGACGGCAAGGCCGACAAGGTCTCGCTGTTCGCCGACAACCTGAGCATCCCGACGAGCCTCTGCTACGTCAACGGCGGCCTGATCGTGGCGCAGGCCCCCGACATGCTCTTCCTCAAGGACACCGACGGCGACGGCAAGGCCGACGAGCGGAAGGTCCTCTTCACCGGCTTCGGCACGTACGACACCCACGCCGGCCCGTCGAACCTCCGATACGGGCCGGATAACTGGATCTATGCGATCATCGGCTACGCCGGCTTCCGTGGCGAGGTCGGCGGCGAGCAGCACACCTTCCGCCAGGGCTTCTTCCGGTTCAAGACGGACGACTCGAAGCTGGAGTTCCTCCGCAGCACGAACAACAACTCGTGGGGCGTCGGCATCAGCGAGGAGGGCCTGCTCTTCGGCTCGACCGCCAACGGCTGCCCCAGCGTCTACATGCCGATCGCGAACCGATACTACGAGTCGGTCCGAGGCATGGCGCCGTCGGTCCTTCAGAACATGGCCGACTCCAACCGCTTCTTCCCGGTCACCGATAACGTCCGCCAGGTCGACTGGCACGGCGGGTTCACGGCCGGGGCCGGCTCGGCGCTTTACACGGCGCGTACCTACCCGCAACATTACTGGAACAGGACGGCCTTCGTCGCCGAGCCGACCGGGCACCTCATCGCGACGTTCACGCTCCACCCGGACGGCACGGACTTCCACTCGCACAACGCCTGGAACCTCGTGGCGAGCGACGATGAGTGGACCTCGCCGATCCTGGCCGAGGTCGGCCCGGACGGGCAGGTCTGGGTGATCGACTGGTACAACTTCATCGTGCAGCACAACCCGACGCCCAGAGGTTACAGGACCGGCAAGGGCTCGGCGTACGAGACACCCCTGCGCGACAAGACGCACGGGCGGATCTATCGCATCGTCGCGAAGGACGGCAAGCCGAGCGAGTGGCCGAGGCTGTCGAAGGACGACCCGAAGGGGCTGGTCGCGGCACTGAAGAACGACAACATGTTCTGGCGGCTGCACGCCCAGAGGCTGCTGGTCGAGCGGGGCGATCCGTCCGTCGCCCGCGACCTCGCCGCCCTGATCGACGGGCCGGCCGACTCCACCGGCCTGAATGCCGCGGGGGTCCATGCGATCTGGGCGTTGCACGGGCTGGGCGCCTTGCACCCGACCGGACCGGCCGAGGCCGGCCCGCGCGGCGATGGCGTGCTCGCCGCCGTCATGAAGGGGCTGAAGCATCCGTCGCCCGCCGTCCGTCGCGCCGCGATCCTGGCCCTGCCGCGGCACCCCGGCGTCGCGCGGGACATGTGGCTCTCCCGCGTGTTCGAAGACCCCGACCCGCAGGTGCGCCTGGCGGCCTGCCTGGCCATGTCCGAGACGCATCGCACCGAGGAGGGCGACGGCGCCTCCCGGATCCTGTCGGCCGTGCTCGACGCGCGGAATCAGCAGGATCGATGGATGGGCGATGCCCTGACGATCGCCGCCGCGGCGCATGCCCCCGAATACTTCCGGGCGCTGGCGAATCGCGGCCCCGGCGGGTCGGAGGGACGGCTGCTGATCCCGGTCACGTCGCGGGTGGCCGAGCACTACGCGCGGGGCGGGCCGGTCGAATCAATCGCCTCGGTCCTGGTCCTCCAGGGCGCCCTCAAGCCCGCGGTGCGCGAGGCCCTGATCGACGGCCTCGCCAGGGGGTGGCCGCGCGACAGGACGCCGACGCTCGACGCCGACGCGGAGCGGGCCATCGCCGGGCTCCTGCCGACGCTCTCGCCCGAGGCCCGCGGCCAGATGCTCGGCCTGGCCTCGCGCTGGGGCGTCAGGGGGCTCGGCAAGCACGTCGCCGGGCTCGCCAGGGACTTCCTCGCCGCGGCCGCCGACGCGTCGAAGCCCGACGCGGCCCGCATCGCCGCCGCCCGGCAGTTGATCGACCTGCGCAAGTCCGACCCGCAGGCCGCGCGCGACATCATCGCCCTCGTCACGGCGAAGGCACCGCCCGACCTCGCGAGCGGCCTGATTGGCGCCGTGGCGCGGAGCGAATCGACCGAGGTGGGCCCGGCGCTGGTGGACGCGATGGGGCCGATGACCCCGGCGGCGCGCAAGGCGAGCGTCCTGGCCCTGCTCGGCAAGACCGACTGGACGAACGCGCTGGTGACCGGGATCGAGCGGGGCCGGGTGGCGTTGTCCCTCCTGGCGCTCGACCAGTCGCAGGCACTGGCGGCCCACCCGGACAGCAAGATCGCCGAGCGAGCCAGGGCCCTGCTCGCCAGGGGGGGCGGGCTGCCCGACCCGGATCGCGAGAAGGTGATCCAGGCGCTGGCGCCCCTCGTCATGAAGGGCGGCGATGCGTCACGCGGCCGGGAGATCTTCAAGAAGGAATGCATGAAGTGCCATACGCACTCGGGAGAGGGGGGCAAGGTCGGCCCGGATCTCACCGGCATGGCGGCGCATCCCAGGAGCGAGCTGATCGTGCACATCCTCGACCCCAGCCGCTCGGTCGAGGGGAACTTCCTCCAGTACGTCCTCGCGACAACCGACGGGCGCGTCCTCAACGGCCTGCTCGCGAGCGAGACGAAGACCTCGGTCGACGTGCTCGACGCCGAGGGGAAGAAGCAGACGATCCTCCGCGAGGACATCGAGGAGCTCGCCCCGTCGAAGAAGTCGGTCATGCCCGAAGGATTCGAGAAGTCGGTCCCGCCGGAGGGCCTGGCCGACCTGCTCCAGTTCCTCACGCAGAAGGGGAAGTTCCTGCCGCTCGACCTCCGCAAGGTCGCCACGTTCAGCACGACCGAAGGGGTGCCTTTCGGGCCCGGCGGCGCCGTCGGGCGGCTGGTCTTCGAGGACTGGGGCCCGAAGGTCGTCGACGGGGTGCCCTTCACGCTGGTCAACCCGCAGGGCGACCGCCAGCCGAACGCGATCATGCTGAGCGGCCCGGGCGGGAGGCTCGCGCCGAAGATGCCGAGGTCGGTCACCCTGCCGGTGAACGCCCCGGCCAGGGCGATCCACCTGCTGAGCGGTGTGGCCGGCCTGGGATTCCCCGTCGGCCGCGAAGGGACCGTCTCGATGATCGTCCGCATCAAGTATGAGGACGGCGCGACCGAGGACCACGAGCTGAAAAACGGCGTGCACTTCGCCGACGTCAACGGGTCGCAGGATGTCCCGGGCTCGAAGCGGGCGTTCAAGCTCGGCGGACAACAGGTGCGCTACCTGACCGTAACGCCCGGGAAGCAGCCATTCGATCGCCAGCATCGAACTGTCGAAAGGGCGAGATCAGACCGCACCGATCGTCCTGGCCGCGACGGTCGAGGGCTTCGAGTGATTCTTACCGAGTTCCGATTTGACCAAGACGGGAGGTCCACCGATGAAACGCATGTGGCTCGCTGGCCTGTTGCCCCTCCTCCTGGCCGCCCCCCCGGGTCGGGCCGAGGATCCGAAGCCCGCCGACACCGTACCCGCGTCCACTAACATTCAGGGCCAGCCATATCCCCAGCTCCATCCCGACCTGCGGGTGACGTTCCGGATCAAGGCGCCGGACGCCCAGAAGGTCGTCTTCGCGTTCTTCGATAGCCAGCGGTATCCGGCGAAGAAGGGCGAGGATGGCTTCTGGACCGCGACCACGGAACCTCAGGTGCCGGGGTTCCATTACTACAGGGTGTTCATCGACGGCGCGGAGGTCAATGACCCCTCGAGCCACACGTTCTACGGGACCGGCAAGGACGCCAGCGGCATCGAGATCCCGGAGAAGGGCGTCGACTTCTATCTCCCCAAGGACGTGCCGCACGGCGAGGTCCGGGAGCGCTGGTACTTCTCCAACACGACCAAGGACTGGCGTCGCGCCTTCGTCTACACGCCGCCCGGCTACGAAACCGATCGCGACGCGCGATACCCGGTCCTGTACTTGCAGCACGGCGGCGGCGAGGACGAGACGGGCTGGCCCAGACAGGGGAACGTCGCCTTCATCATGGACAACCTGATCGCCGAGCGGAAGGCGAGGCCGATGATCGTGGTGATGGAGCGGGGCTATGCGCGCCGGCCCGGCGAGGCGCCGCCCGCATTCCGCCCGCCGTCGCCGCCGGCCACGCCCGGGAAGAATGCCGCCCCCCGCGCCCCGACTTCAGCCGGATGTTCAGCGCGTTCGAAGACGTGATGATCAAGGACCTGATCCCGATGATCGACTCGACCTATCGCACGGTCCCCGACCGCGAGCACCGGGCGATGGCGGGGCTCTCCATGGGCGGCATGCAGACGTTCCAGATCACGCTCAAGCACCTCGACCTGTTCTCGCACATCGGCGGCTTCAGCGGCGGCGGCGGCGGCTTCGGGGGCGTCCCCTTCGACCCGAAGACGGCCCATGACGGCGTCATGGCCGACGCTGAAGCGTTCAACAAGAAAGTGCACGTCCTCTGGCTGGGCATCGGCACGACCGAGCCGAAGCGGATGTACGACGGCATCAAGAGCTATCACGAGGCGCTCGAGAAGGCCGGGATCAAGCACGTGTACTACGAATCGCCCGGGACGTCGCACGAGTGGCTGACGTGGCGCCGCTGCCTGCACGAGTTCGCCCCGCTCCTGTTCGCCGATCCATCCATCGGCCGCCGGCCCGGCCGAGGGCCGCAGCGACCGATCGTCCTGAACGCCGACGACGTGCCCGCGTTCCCCGAGCCGCCCTCCGGGTTCGTCGCGGAGCGCTCGGACGTCCCACACGGGAAGTTGGAGATGATCTCCTACGAATCCAAGTCCGTGGGCACGACGCGCAAGATGCAGGTCTACACGCCGCCGGGCTACTCCGAAGGGAAGAAGCACCCGGTGCTGTACCTGCTGCACGGCATCGGCGGCGACGAGACGGAATGGCAGCGGTTCGCCCATCCGAACCTCCTACTCGACAACCTGATCGCCGACGGGAAAGCCGTGCCAATGATCGTGGTCATGCCCAACGGCCGCGCCCAGAAGAACGATCGGGCCGAGGGAAATGTCTTCGCCTCCGCGCCGGCGTTCGCGGCGTTCGAGAAGGATTTGCTCGAAGACGTCATCCCGGCGATCGAGTCGAAGTACTCGGTCCAGGCCGACCGCGAGCATCGCGCCCTCGCGGGCCTCTCGATGGGCGGCGGCCAGTCGCTCAACTTCGGGCTGGCTCACCTCGACAAGTTCGCCTCGGTCGGAGGCTTCTCCTCGGCCCCGAACACGAAGCCGCCCGGCGACCTGATCGCCGATCCCGAGGCGGCGAAGAAGCAGATCAAGCTCCTCTGGGTCGCTTGCGGCAACAAGGACAACCTGCTCCGCATCAGCCAGGGCGTGCACGCCTATCTCAAGGACAAGGGGATCGAGCACGTCTGGCACGTCGACGGCCACGCCCACGACGCGACCGAGTGGCGGAACAACCTCTACTACTTCGCGCAGAAGCTATTCCGCTGAGAGACCTTCGACGGGGAATCGCGTCGACAACTCACCTCGGTCAAGAACCGGTCATCAAGGGAGGCTGAACGTGGAACGCGGGAATTTATCGCGCCGGGGTTTCCTCCGGGGCTCGCTGGGAACGCTCGCCGCCGCGGGGCTGCCGTCGTGGTATGCCCGCGAGCTCCTGGCCGCCCAGGACGAGGGTGCGGGCAAGAAGTCGTCGGCCAACGATCGCCTCGTCATGGGCGTCGTGGGGATCGGCAGCCCGCAGAGCCGCAGCTTGCAGGTCGTCAACGAGTCGGGCCCCAGCGTGAAGGCGGGTCAGTTGACCTTCACCCTCGGCTGCGATGTGGACGAGTCCCATCGCAAGCGCGCCACGGAGACCATGCGCAAGCGCGAGTTCAAGGAGTTCGACGCCAGGACGAAGGATTTCCGCGAACTCGTCAACGACAAGTCACTCGATTGCGTGCTCGTCGCCACGCCCGACCACTGGCACGCGCAGGTGACCATCGAGGCGCTCAAGGCCGGCAAGGACGTCTACTGCGAGAAGCCCCTGACTCTGACCGTCGCCGAGGCGCTGGCGGTCCAGAAGGCGGTCAAGGACACCGGCCGCGTCCTGCAAACCGGCAGCCAGCAGCGAACGGATTTCCGCGGCCTGTTCCGCCTGGCGGTCGAGCTGGTCCGCGCCGGCCGCCTCGGCAAGATCCAGTCGATCGAGTGCCGCCTCAACGGCAACCCGTCGAGCGGAGCGCTCCCGGACACGCCCGTCCCCGAGGGGCTGGACTGGGACCGCTGGCTCGGCCCGACCGCGAAGGTCCCCTATCGCAAGAAGGGCAACCAGTCGAACTGCCACTACGAGTTCCGCTGGTGGTACGACTACTCCGGCGGCAAGATGACCGATTGGGGCGCCCATCACCTGGACACCGCGCAGTGGGCCCTGAACAAGGACGGCAGCGGGCCCGTCGCCGTGGAAGTCCTCAAGGCGACCGAGCCCTACAAGGGCGGCGACGGCTACAACTGCCACCCGAGCTTCCAGGTGCAGTACACCTACGACGACGGCACCAAGGTCATCGCCATGAGCGGCGGCGGCACCGACATGGAGACCAAGCTCGTCGACAAAGACGGCAAGGTGCCCGAGTCCAGGTTCGGGCCGAATCGCGGTAAGCCCATGCGCGTGGGCCCGGACAACAACGGCGTCCTCTTCCTGGGCGACCAGGGCAGCCTCTTCGTCAGCCGGGGCACCATCCTCGCCAGCGACCCCAAGATCCTCTCGGAGCCGCTGAAGGACGACCCGAAGGTGTACGACGGCCGGCCGACGAACCAGATGCAGAACTTCGTCGACTGCGTCAAGAGCCGCAAGTCGCCGATCGCGAGCGCCACGGTCGGCGGCAGCTCGGTGATCGTCTGCCACATCGGCGTGATTGCGCTGCGGACCGGCAAGAAGCTGAAGTGGGACCCCGTCGCGAATCAATTCGACGATGCGGAGGCCAACGCAATGCTGTCCCGGCCGCGCCGCGACCAGTGGCAGCTCCCGGCGTAACGAACGGCCCCGTCGCGCCGCGGATGGCGGCGCGACTGGACGGCAACCCTATCATCTCGTGTCAGCCGGCCCGACCTACGCATCAGATTCGAGGAGCGCCGTCATGAGAGCCGCGTCGATGGGTCTCGCGTTGCTGCCCCTGCTGGCCGGCCAGATCACGCTGGCACAGACTCCTCAGCCCAAGGACGCGTCGGCTCCGGCCGCCGCGCCGGCCGTGGAGGATTTCAAGCCAGCGTCGTCCAACCAGGGAGGCAAGGAGTATCCCCAGGTCAACTCCGAGCGCCGCGCCCGCTTTCGCATCGTCGCGCCCCAGGCGCAGAGCGTGAAGGTGCCCGAATGGGGCGGGATCACGCTGACGAAAGGCGAGGACGGCGCCTGGGTCGGCACGTCGCGTCCCATCGATGAGGGGTTCCATTACTACCGGATCAACATCGACGGCGCCGAGGTTCCGGACCCCGGCAGCAAGTTCTTTTTGGCGCCGGCCGCTCGGGCAGCGCCATAGAAATCCCGGCCCAGGACGAGGAGTTCTACGCCGTCAAGGACGTCCCTCACGGCCAGCTCCGCCAGACCATGTATCCCTCCAAGAGCACCAACACGACGCGCCGATGCTTCGTCTACACGCCGCCCGATTATGACAAGGACACCACCAAGCGGTATCCTGTGTTGTACTTGCAGCACGGCGCGTTCGAAGACGAGACCGGTTGGGGGAACCAGGGTCGCGCGGGCCTGATCATGGACAACCTCATCGCGGCGGGCAAATCGAAGCCGTTCATCATCGTGATGGACAACGGCGGCAACAACTTCGGCGGCGGGCCGCGACGCGGTGCTCCCCCCGCCCCCGGCGCCGCCCCTGGCGGTGCTGGCGGGGCCCCTCGTCCGAGGTTCGACGTCTCGGGCTTCGCGAAGATCATGACCGAGGAGCTGATCCCCTTCATCGACGCCAACTATCGCACGATCGCCGACCAGCCGCATCGCGCCATGGCGGGGCTGTCGATGGGCGGCGGTCAGACCAGGCAGATCACCCTGGCTAACCTCGACAAGTTCTCGCACATCGGGCTCTTCAGCGGCGGCAGCATCGCGGCCAACGACCCCGCGCTGGCCGACCCCTCGACCTTCAGGCAGAAGGTCAAGTTGCTGTTCGTGAGCTACGGCAGCAAGGAGAACACCGCCGCCGCCAAGGCCAACCACGAAGCGCTGGAAAAGATGGGCATCAAGAACACCTACTACGAATCTCCGAACACGGCCCACGAGTGGCAGAGCTGGCGGCGGAGCCTCTATCGGTTCGCGCCGCTGCTGTTCCAGGAATAGCCAGGAGCGAGCCCTCATGCGTCCCCGATCTCTTGCGGATGGCCGGAGCGAGTCCCGCCTTCGGCTCCTCGGAATCGCGGTGTTCGCCGTGTTCGCGGCCCGGTCGGTCGGCGCGAGCGAGTCTGCCGCGACCGACCGGGCCTTTGTCGAGGAGTACTGCGCCCGCTGCCACAATGATGTGGACAATAAAGGCCGCCTCGACCTGACAGGCCTGGCCTTCGATCCGAGCGATCCCGCCAACATGGCCGTCTGGATCAAGGTGCATGATCGTCTGAAGGCGGGCGAGATGCCGCCCAGGAATCGGCCCCGGCCCGATGCGACCCGGCAGAGCGCCTTCGTCGAGGGCCTGGCGCGGTCGATCGTCGCCGCAGAGCGGACGGCCCTGGCCGGCGAGGGCCGGGCGATTAAGCGTCGGCTCAATCGCCATGAGTATGAGAACGCCTTGCGCGAACTGCTCGGCGTTCCGTGGGCGCAGATCGCCGACCGGCTGCCCGAAGACGGCGAGGCCTATCACTTCAACAAGAGCGGCGAGGCGCTCGACGTGTCCTACCTCCAGATCGCGCGGTTCATGGACTCGGCAAACTACGCCATGCGGCTGGCGATGGGGGTGCACATCGAGCGCCCGGCGAAAATGACCCGCAAGCTGTATGCCCGCGACGAGCGGAGCCTGCGCAATTGGTGGCCGCGCGAGAACGGCACCTTGCCGGACCGGCTGTCGTTCCCCGTGCTTGATGCGCACGCACAGCCGGACGTGCGGGCCGGCCGTGCCCCGGCGACCGATCCGGCGACCCGAGATCGCGAGGCCGTCGGCAAGGTGTCGAGCATCTTCAGCGATGCGGGCGGCTACAGCTGGAGCGGCTGGCGGGCGCCGGTCGCGGCGCGCTACAAGCTGCGGATCGCCGGTTACACGATCTGGGTCGCCGGCGGCGGGGTGGCTCGATGGTTCTATGAAGGCCAGGGGGCCGAGAAGGCGCCGGTGTATCACACACTCCTGTGGCACCGCCCGAGCCTGGACGAAATCTACCCCGGCCGGCGCAACGAGCCGATCGGCGTGTACGCACAGGGAGGCGGCCAGACCCGCCCGATCGGGGCCGTCGATTTCACGCCGCAGCCGACGGCGAGCGAGATCGATGTCTTCCTGCTGGCCAATGAGGTCGTGCGGACCGACGGCTCCCGACTATTCCGTGCGCGGGTCAACGGCACGGACGAGCAGTATGTCAACCCCCTCGCGACCGAGGACGGCATGCCCGGCTACGCCATCCAGTGGGTCGAGGTCGAAGGCCCGTTCTACGACGATCCGGTCGGCGGGGCGGGTTATGAGCGGTTGTTCGACCAGTTACGACTGGTGCCCTCGAAGCAGTCGCGGGTGGGTGTACCGCTGGAGATCGTCCCGAGCATATCGGCCGGCCCGGGTCCGGCGGCGGGTGGCGACGGCGGTGGTCGCCGCGGGCCGACGGGACTCGGGCGCGGCGCCGTTCGCGCGGCGCTCTACGAGGTCGAATCCGAAACGCCTCGGCAAGATGCCGAGCGGCTCTTGCGATCGTTCCTGAGGAAGGCATATCGCCGGCCGGTCGCCGAGGCCGACGTGCAGCGGTTCCTACGATTATTCGACGACCAATTCCGACGCGGCTCCGGCTTCGCTCGGTCGATGCTCTCGGCCTACACGGCCGTCCTGTCGTCGCCGGGCTTCGTGTTCGTCGAAGAACGGCCGGGCCGGCTCGACGGATACGCCCTGGCCACGCGGCTGGCCCTATTCCTGTGGAATTCGATCCCCGACGACGCGCTGCGGGCACTGGCGGACCGCGGCGATCTGGTCAAGCCGGACGTGCTGCACGCACAGGTCGAGCGAATGCTCGAGTCTCCCAAGGCGCGTCGCTTCGTCGAGGCGTTTACCGATTACTGGCTCGACTTGCGGAAGATCGACGACACGTCGCCTTCCACCACGCTCTACAACGATTACGAGCTCGACGACCCGCTGAAATTGGCCGCGCTGGAGGAGACGCGGCTCTTCTTCGCCGAGCTCCTGCACGCCGACTTACCGGCGCGTCACGTCGTCGATTCGGACTTCACGTTCCTGAACGAGCGGCTGGCCGACCATTACGGCATCGGCGGGGTCTCCGGCTCCGGATTCCGCAAGGTGAAGCTGCCGGCCGATGGCCTCCGCGGAGGAGTGATGACGCAGGCCAGCGTCCTCAAGGTGACCGCCAACGGCACGACGACCTCGCCGGTGCTGCGCGGCCACTGGATCACCGAGCGGATCCTGGGGCTGGAGACGCCTCCGCCTCCGCCGACGGTCGCGGCCGTCGAACCGGATATCCGCGGCGCGGTGACGATCCGCCAGCAGTTGGAGAAGCACCGCGCCGACGCGAGTTGCGCCTCCTGCCATAGCAAGATGGACCCGCCGGGCTTCGCTCTGGAGAGCTTCGACGTGATGGGCGGCTACCGCGAGCGCTACCGGGCGGTCTCCGAAAAAGTCCCCCCGGTCCGGGGCTTCGGCCTGAATGGGCAGGCGTTCGCGTTCCATTACGCCCTGCCGGTCGATTCGGCCGGCGCGCTGCCCGACGGCCGGCCATTCAAGGACGTGCGGGAACTCAAGACGCTGTTGGTCCGGGACGAACGGCAAATCGCGAGGAACCTGGCCCGGCAGTTGACGATCTTCGCCACCGGCGCGCCGGTGCGGTTTTCCGATCGGGAGGAAATCGAAAGAATCCTCGACGCGGCGAAGGCCAGCCGGTACGGCGTGCGCAGTATCGTCCACGCGATCGTGCGGAGCGACCTTTTCCGGAACAAATAGGGAAGGACCGGCGATGAACCCGCAAACCGGGTCAAGACTCGCAGCACCATTCGCGTCCCTGCGGCGGCCGATCTCTCGACGGCGATTCCTCCGCGGCTCGGCCGTGGCGATGGCGCTGCCGTTGCTGGAATCGATGAGCGCACCGTTCGCGCGGGCGGCCGCCGGACCCGGGCCGCGGCGGATGTTCTGCATCTGCAACAACCTCGGCGTGCTGCCCCGGCCGTTCTTCCCCGACGACGCGGGCCGCGACTACACCCCTTCGCCGTACTTGAAACTGCTCGAAGAGCACCGCGCCGACTTCACCGTACTGAGCGGCGTGTCGCACCCGTTCGTGGATGGCGGCCACCCGTCGGACATCAGCTTCCTGACCGCGGCCGCGCACCCGGCCAGCAGCTCGTTCCGGAACTCGATCTCGCTCGACCAGCTCGCGGCCGAACGGATCGGGATGTTGACGCGGTTCCCGTCGCTGACCCTGGCGGTCAACGGCGGCCGCAGCCTGTCGTGGACCCGCACGGGCGTCGCGATCCCGCCGGAGGGCCAGGCGTCCGGGGTGTTCAAGCAGCTCTTCCTGCAAGGGACGCCCGCCGAGATCGAGCGGCAGATCCGAGAGCTCGACACGGGGCGAAGCATCCTGGACGTGATCTCCGAGCAGGCCAAGGAACTCGAGCGGAAGGTCGGCGTCCGCGACCGGTCCCGGCTTGACCAGTATTATTCCGGCGTCCGCGATCTGGAACACCGGCTCCAGGAGTCGCGCGGCTGGGCCAGTAAGCCGAAGCCGACGGTCAAGGTCGGCCCGCCGACCGACCCGGCCAGCCCGGCGCAATACATGGCCAAGGTGCAGATCATGTATGACCTGGCGCGCCTGGCCTTCGAGACCGATTCGACCCGGGCGATCACGCTGATGATCAACAGCGTCGGCACGCCGGTCGTGCAGATCGCCGGGGCGACGATCACCGACAGCTATCACAACCTGTCGCACCACGGCATGGCCGAGGAGAAGCTGACGCAGCTCAAGGTGATCGACGAATGGCACATGAGGCTGCTCGCCAGCCTGTTCAAGGGCTTGAAGTCCGCCAGGGAAGACGGCCTGACGCTGCTGGACCGCACGATGGTCCTGTACGGCTCCAACCTCGGCGACGCAAATGCGCACTCGACGACGAACCTGCCGACACTCTTCGCCGGCGGTGGGTTCCGGCATGGCCAGCACCTGGCCTTCGACCGCAGCCGCAACTACCCGCTGCCGAACCTTTTCGTGTCGATGCTCCAGCGGATGGGGATCGAGGAGTCTAGCTTCGGCCCCTCGACGGGGGCGATGCGTGGGCTTGATATGGACTGACCCATGACGCGCGCCCGAACGATCGTCCTGGCGGTCCTCAGCAGCATCGGCACGCCGGCCGGCACGGCGCCTGCCGATGGCCCGGTGATCATAACCTTCGACAAGGTCGAAACCGGCAAGCCGATGTCGAGCTACACGGACCGGGGCGTCGTGTTCGCCCCGTCGCGCCAGCCGACCAAGAGCCGTGCTGCCGGAAGAGTGATGTTCTTTCCGCACCTGAAAACGGGGCGGAAGGGTATTCTGAACGCGATGGCTAACGAGTCAGTCCCGGTCGAAATTCGCTTCCCGAAGCCGGTGACAAGCGTCACCCTCGTGCTCTGGGGTTCGATCGGCAGCGAGGCGGCCGTCGAGGCATACGGCAGGAACGGGGACGTAGTGGACCGGGCCTCAAGGGACAGGGTGCCTTCGCGAGCCGGACCGGAGCAGCCGATCCCCGGTTTCGAGCTGACGGTGAAGGCATCGGCAATCGCGTACGTCCGCTTTTCGGGTGCGCCGGCGGGCGGCTACCTGGTGTGCGATGAGGTGCGCTTCACACCGCCTGCCGACGCGGTGAAATGAGCGTGCCGGACGCCCGCAAATGAGTCTTGTACGGGGTGTTCATGAGCCCGGCTCCCGTCAGAAAAGCGAGTGCGTAAGCCTCCCCTTCCGACCTGACCCATCTCTGACGGAAGATCCTCGACGCCGATCCCGGTGGCGTGCTCGCGAGGCCGATCGATCGCTACAACCGACATGTCTTCCCTCGGCGCGTTGAGCACGGACGAGCCAACCCCTGGGCGCTCCGGCCCTGAGCCCGAAACGGGTGAGTCTGGAGGTCCGAACTGTGGATCCCGTTATGAACGCCGAGTTCGAGCCGAGGTTGGAATCATCCACTATTCCTCGTCGATGTCCTGCTGACAACCGCCAACCAATTGCATCTGCACGCTCCGGTCGGTCGTCGGCCCCAGGAATCCGAGGATTCCCCAAGGGACGCACACTTCACGAGACCAGCAAGCAGCTTCGAAAGAGGATGCCTGCTTTGTTTGTTCGGGACCACCAGGGCCTGTCAACGAACCAAGAACCGGCAGAACTCATCCGATCGGATTCATTCCGCGAACCGGCCCGGATTCTCGGGCAAATTCGTGCACGCGAGCGTCCGGGAAGGCCGAATGCCGAGTCAGCGACAAGCGCGACGGTCACTTCCGAAGGGAGACGAGCCATGCCAGCCGCCAGGGCCCGCGTTCGCCGAGATGCCCCGACCAGCGACCGAGTGGCGGCGCTCGATGCCCTTCG
The DNA here is from genome assembly GCA_963743925.1 of uncultured Planctomycetota bacterium. Classification (GTDB taxonomy): domain Bacteria; phylum Planctomycetota; class Planctomycetia; order Isosphaerales; family Isosphaeraceae; genus CAVZRC01. The sequence continues at coordinate 288,274 of CAVURY010000004.1, forward strand.
CGTGGTCTCGATGGCTGCCGTCGTCGCCCTCCATGCCTCGGCCGCATACATGACGGTCCGGATTCCGGGACTGATCTGGCTGGTGAACGAACCGGCGGGTTCCGAATTCGTCCAGCAATTCGCATGGTGGTCTTACGGTGCCACCATGCCCGCTTTCTTCGCGCTGGCCGGCTATGCCGCGGCGTCGGTCCTCGAAGTCAAGGGGACGCGCGGCTATGCGCTGGATCGCGCGCGCCGGATCGGCCTTCCCTTCCTGGCGGCGATTCCGGCGGTCCTGATTCCCACGGTGCTCATCTGGATGCTGGGCCTCTACCTCGCCGGCCGTTGTGAGGTCGCCGAATTGCTCGCGCTGAGCTTCGCCGACGGTCAGATTCAGGCCAATCGATTCGGCCCGGCCCATCTCTGGTTCCTGGCCTACCTGATGCCGATGCTGGCCCTCCTGGGCATCGCTCAATCCCGGTGCCGGGAACGGCCACGCAGCTCGCATGGGTTGCTGAGCCATTTCTGTTCGCCCCTGACCCCCTTGATGCTGGCGATACCCACCACTCTGATCCTCTGGCTGGGGCACTGGTGGAACGGCGTCGACCCCATCCTGGACCTGCGGAACAGCTTCCTGATCAACCCGATCCGCTGGCTCCATCATAGCCTGTTCTTCATCGCGGGACTGGGTTGGCACTCGGGCCGGGCTCGTTTGCCCGCGCTGACCCGGGGGCCTCTGCCCTGGCTGTTCCTCGCGGGCTCGGCCGTCGCGCTCTTGGTCCGGGTCAGATGGCTGCCTCTCGACCTCGCGGCCTCCTTGACGGGATCGGCCGCCTGGATGTCGGTCGCCTCGGCGTCGCTCTTCGGCTGGCTGACGCTTTATGGGTCGCTGGGCGTGTGCGCGCACCTGGCACGATATGGCGGCCGAGCGATCAAGTACCTCTCCGACTCCTCCTACTGGGTGTACCTGGCTCACTTCCCGGTCGTGGGGCTCGTTCAGGCGGACCTCTTCCTGGTCGCGCTTCCCAGTCACCTCAAGTTCCTGGTCGCGCTGGCGATCGGCCTGGCCTGGAGCCTTCTCACATACGAGGCCTGCGTTCGCCACACCTGGATTGGCCGGTGGCTGCGTGGTGGCGCCCCCCGGGACGGGAATCGGGACGCAACTCGAATTGACCTCCTGCCCATGGTCCGCTCGAGAGAGGCGGTAGTCAGGCCGGGCCAAGGGCCTGCTTGGCCCGGGCCCAATACCCAGAGCCTGGACCAACGCCGGATAGGGCGACCTGAGTCGCGTTGACCCAAAATTGCCCCGCGTTCGGCAGGGCTGATTTCGTCGCGTGAGATTCATCTGCTTCGGTCCGACGACACCGAGTGTACAAGGGGCGAACGGCGTCGGCGCTCTCCAGAACAGTCTGCACGACATCCTGCGGGAGGTCGCTCAGAAGTTCCACTTCGGTTCCCGGCTCGGCTTGTGGGCCGCCTTCATGTACGCGGCGGCTTTCGCGGCCAAATCGGCGTGCCGGGCGGCGACATTCGTTGCCTCACCGGGGTCGTTGGCCAGGTCGTATAACTCGGGTGTCGCGTCGGGCCCCTGGTTCACATCGTTGCGAACCGCCTTCCAGGGGCCAAACCGCACGGCCTGGGCGCGGCCGTCACCGTGGTATTCCCAGTAGAGATACTCGTGGTCAATCTGCCCGGGCTGGCCGAGCAGTGTGGGGACGATGCTCACGCCATCGATGCCGACGGGTGCCGGCACACCGGCGACGTCGCAGAGCGTCGGCAGGATATCCCAGTAGGCACCGATGAAGTCACTGGTCGTGTCAGGCTTGATCCGGCCCGGCCAGCGCGCGATGAATGGGATGCGGATACCCCCCTCGTACAGGTCTTGCTTGTAGCCGCGCAGGGAGCCCGTGCTGCGGAAGAAGTCGGGGTCCGTCCCGGCCAGCGCGAACACCGCGCCGTTGTCGCTGCCGAACAGCACGAGCGTGTGATCGTCCAGGCCGAGTGTCTTGAGCCGGTCCATGAGGCGGCCGATGTCGCGGTCCATTCGTGTGATCATCGCGGCATAGGCCCCGCGCGGGGTCTCGTGATTCGCGTAGTGCTTCGAGGTCCGCATCGGCGTCTCGGGCCAGCGCCCGCGATACTCGGCGAGGGAGTCCTCGGGCACCTGGAGCGAAACGTGAGGGATCGTGAAGGCCAGGTAGAGGAAGAACGGCTGATCGCGATGCTTATCCACCCAGCGGAGCGCGTCCTCGGCCATCAAATCGTGCGCGTAGACCCGCCCCCCGGGTGCGATCGCACCAGGCTGGCCGTAAGCATAGGGCGGGTTGCCGAGCAATGGCTCCTGCTTGTCGTCCCGCCAGAGGTAGGGCGGATAGTACGTATGCGCCATCCCCTGGCAGAGGTAGCCGTAATGATGGTCGAAACCGAAGTCGAGCGGGCTGCTGTGGTCCTCGGGCATCCCGAGACCCCACTTGCCGATGATCGCCGTGGCGTAGCCCGCACGCTTCAGGAGCTGCGCCACGGTGATGGTGCCCGGCTCCATCGGGTGTTGGCCTTCTGCGCCAGGTTTGCGCTGCATGTTGTCGCGCACCGTCGCGTGGCCCAGATGTTTACCTGTCATCAAGGTACAACGGCTCGGCGCACAGACCGTGCAGCCGGCGTAGAAGTTCGTGAACCGCATCCCTTCCGCAGCCATTCGGTCGAGATTCGGCGTCCTGATCTTCGCCTGACCGTAGCAGCCGAGGTCGCCATACCCGAGGTCATCAGCAAGGATGAAGATGATGTTCGGCCTTGCCGCAGCCGCGCACACCGGACTGCCACACGTGGCCAGGGCCAGGAGGGAAATTGCGGCGATTCTCATGAGGGAGTAACTCCCGGTCCGCGATCGGTAATCGCATCCGTCCCGGGATGCGCGGCGTGGACGCAGTGTGGCTTCACCAGAGCGGTTCCTATTCTTGCCAACGCGGCGGAGGAAATGCGAGTGCCAGCAGGTGCAAGCCGGTGGATTGCCCACCGTGCATCTTGCACGGCAGCCCCTGTGGGTGCCACGGACGCCCCGGGGTGTCCATTCGACCGAGAACGCGTCCGAGAAGGCACGATAGCAGCGATTCCGCAATTGAGTTTTTCGCGGAGGGATAACTTCCGATCTATCTTCCGGTTATCACCCTCCGGGCGCGACCGAGCCATTTCGCACTCGCTCGCACCCTTGACCCGGGCTACCTGTACTGACGTATAATTCCGATGTCAGAACAGGAGACCTCGATGACTTCACGGACTCAGCGTTCCGGCCAGGAGCGTCAGGCACGCTCCCGCGCCGCCCAACTCCTAGCCAACCAACCCTTGCTCTGCGGCTCGCTGGTGCTTCGGCACCGCTCGTGCGGCAAGCCCTATTGCCGGTGCCAACGCGGGCAGAAGCATCCGGCCCTCTATCTCTACACCCGCTCGGATGGCCAGCAGATCGCCACCTACATCCCCAAGGCCCTCCATGACACGGTCCGGCAATGGGTCCAGACCGGTCGCCGGGTCAAACGACTCCTCGACCACGTCTCCCAGCATAACTTCCAGGACCTCTTGCAGCAGAAACAGTCCCCGTTGAAGCGCAAGGGTCCCTCGGAAGTGGAGGACCCCTCGCCGTGATGGCGCGGTTCTGTGCCTATGTCGAGACGGTCTTCGGGCTGGGAGAGCGATTCTCCACCCTGACCGACTCTCGGCTCCAGCCTCGCATCCCCACCGCCGCGGCCTTCGCCAGTGCCTTCACGCTCTTCGCCACCCGCCGCCGCAGCCTCAACGACCTGGAGCCGGACCTGCGCGTCCCGGCCCGGCTGCGCGGCATCGTGGGGGCGAAGGTCCCCAGCGTCAACTCCCTCGGCCGCATCTATGCCCTGATGGACAGCCAACCGTTGCGGGATTTGATCGGCGACATCGCCCATCAACTCAAACGGAACAAGGCGTTGACCAGTCACGAGGGCTGGTACGTCGCGGCGGTGGACGGCCACGAGTTCTTCTCCAGCCGGAAGCGGTGTTGCCCGGACTGCCAGACGCGGACCCTCACCGTGGATGGGGAAGAGGTGACCGAATACTATCACCAGGGGGTGGTCTGCCACCTGATCGGTCAAGAGCGGGCGCTGGTCTTGGATGTCGAATTGCTCCGGCCCGGCGAAGGTGAGGAGACCGCCGCCAAGCGACTCCTCAAACGGGTGTTCACCCAATATCCCCGCTTCTTCGATGTGGTGGCCGGAGACGCGTTGTACTTCGACGCGCCGTTTATCAACTTCTGTCTGGGCCATCACAAACACGTCATCGTCACGGCCAAAGGGGAGAACCGGCTCTCGGTGCAGGACGCGGCGGGGTTGTTTGCCCATCAGCAGCCCGGTGGTTGGGTCGATGAGAAAGCGCAGCGGACCGTGCGCTTCTGGGACGAGGACGGTTTCAGCTCGTGCGAAGGGGTAGAGCAACCGCTCCGGTTCTTGCGCACGCAAGAGACAGTGCGGAAGCGGGAGCGGATCGCCGGGCAGTGGCAGGAGACGGATGAGACGACCATCTGGTCGTGGGCGACGACGCTGACGAAGTCCCAACTCTCCACGCGTGGGCTGTGGCGATGCGGTCATGCCCGCTGGGACATCGAGAACGATTGCTTCAACACGCTGGCGACGCATTGGGGCTTGAATCACTGCCTCAAGCACGCGGCTCAGGCGATCGTCAATTTCCTGCTGACGTCGTTCGTGGTGTATGCCTTGATGCAAAGCTTCTGGCTGAGGAACCTCAAGCCGGTGCTGCGCGCGACCCTGAGGCTGATCGCTTTGGCGCGGGCGTTGGACCGGGGCTTGATCGGCTGCCGAGCGCCCTGGTCGAGTCAGTTGGCCCGGGCTCCCTGAGAAACCGGCAGGACCTTGCCCGCATTCCCCGCGACCAGACTCCGCCACGATGCCCGTGGCGGCGGTCTCGGAGAGACTCCATCTCGGACCTCGGGAAGTCTCCCCGACACCGCGAGAAAGTGCCTGCCCCACAACTCCTCCAGGCCGGAAAACCGGAAACCTCGCGAAACTGAGCCTTTGGGTCCACCTCGCTTCCTCAAGGCCCGCCGAGTTGCGGAACTCCTGGCACGATAGCGGAGATGTGGCCGGCGGCATGCGTTGTGTGTTAGTATAGCGGGGAGTCCAAGGTGTTCGGTCGGCTGATCGCGAGGACTCGACGTTCCATCGATCGGACGTCGGACCCGAGCCTCCCCGATGCCGGGATCATGCGAAGGGGCGGCCGGTCAACGCCGTCGCTGGGCTCCTCTCTTGCGGATCGAGGTGGAACATGGCCGGGCTGCACCAACTTCAACCCGCGGGCCACGCGCCGCGGATCATGGTCGTCAACGACGAGCCGGGCTTTCACCTGATGGCCCGGACGACCCTCGAGGCCGAGGGCTGCGAGGTCATCGCGGCCACGGACGGGGAGGCGGCCCTGGAGGCCCTGAGCAATACGCCCGTGGAGCTGATCCTCCTCGACCTCCGCATGCCGCGGCTCGACGGGCTGGGGACCCTGCGCCACCTCCGACAGATCGGCAACGATACTCCGGTGATCATCGTCACCGCCTACGGCACGGCCCCCGACGCCGTCGAAGCGATGAAGCTCGGGGCCATCGAGCTCCTATCCAAGCCCTTGACGCCGGTGGACCTACTCCGGGTGGTCTCGGACGTGGTCGAGCGACACGCGGCCCGGGACCGCGGAGCCGGACCCCGCCCGGCGGAGGGACGCACCGGGCCCGCGGCCGCCGTCGCCCAGGGCCGGCCGGCCGTTGACCTGACGGCGGTCAAGGCCGCCATGGATCGCCGCGAATTCGAACTGGCAACGGACCTGCTCGATCGGGTGATCGACACCCACCCGGATGCCGCCGAGGCCCTCGCGCTGATGGGCCTGCTGCTCGAGCGCCGGGGCCTGGACCATGCGGCCTACCACGAGTACCGGAGGGCGCTGGCCGTGGATCCCGACAACGTCGAGGCGCAGGCCAGCCTGCGACGCTACTGCGCCCGGATCGGCCTCGATGCCGACGACCCCCGGATCAACCCGGCGGCCGGGCGATGACCTTGGCTCGCGTCGCCCGCATCCCGGCGATAGCCCGACGGACAAGACGCCGTTGACTTCGTCGGCGGGCGCAGCGGGCCGGCATCGCTCCGTATTAATTCCCTGTCCTCCGAGATTCCTCCGATCGTGGCGATGCGAGGTTCAGGCGTCTTGAGTCCGCGATCGCAGGCATGCGGTCCGAAAGAGCGGCCCGGCCGAATGGCCCGGCGGCGATGTAGAAATCCGGCAGTTCCGCTGGAACGGCTTAGTCTGCGCATCATCGCACGAGGACGAGTCGTCGTGCCAGAGCGCCCCTACTCCGTCATGGCATCAGTCTCCTCGAGCATGGGGACCCGATGTTCTTCTTCGATGTTGGGAGGCGCGGTGAGCTCCACCATTCCCAACGACTTCCAACCCAATTCGCACAAGGGGGGCCTGGCTTTTCCCGAGATCAGCCGCCATGCGATGTCAACAGCGACGCCGGGGCAATGTAGATGCTCCCATTGCTGATGCCCGCGGAAGTGAGAGGAAGCCTCTTAGTTCTCGTTTCGCAGATAAGAAGGCGTAAGGCGAGCGGGCCGGCGGGTCATATCTCCCTCGGCGGATGGGTCGTGAGTGGGTGCGTCCCGCGGGAATTCTCGGCCGAGCCGCCGACTACCCGGTGCGACTGAGGAGCTCGGTGAGTTGGGCAATCCAGGTTTCCAATCGAGTCAACTTCGGGAGCAGTCCTGCGGTCTTCTCCTCGTAACTCAGCCGTCTCAGCGTCGTCAACATGTCGGCGAACGACGGTTCTTCCTTCTTGGTGTACCAGGGCCGGAAGGGAAATCGGAGCGATTCATGCCCCGCCCGGTGGAACCAGACCACCACGATGGTGTAGATGAACAAGGCCATCGGCGCCGTCCGCTCGACGGCCTTGGGGAGGCGATTGGCCGGGTCCTCCAATCCCAGGAATTGCTTGCAAAACTCGAAGGTACATTCGATCGCCCAACGCCCCGCATACGCCGAGAGGATCTCCTCGGCGGTCCGATCGAGGTCGGTGCAGTAGAACATCTGATCGGGCCGCTTCCCTTGGAGGTCGCGCACCAGGACGATGGTCAGGAGTCGGTCCCGGCCCGACTTGTAGTACAGCGCCTGCTTCGTCTTGACGGACAGGGAGGCATGCAAGCCGAATCGGTTGAAGTCGAGTCGCGCCCAGGGCTGCTCCGGGTCCTCGGCCCACTCGGCCATGCCCGGCAGACGATCGCCCTTCTTTCGGGCCGGACCCCGGGTCCCCTTGATCTTGGGAGGCGCCGGTTGGTAGAGCGCCCCCTCGGGATGGACTCGGCTGATGAGATGAACGTTCGAGGGCAGGTGAGACAGGACGCTTCGACCACCATAGGCGCTGTCACCGAGCATGAGGATCTCATCATCAGGAAACCAGCGGGCCACCAGCCGGATGAGTTCCAGGGCCAAGTCCGGTCGGGTGCGATGATCGGGATCGGTCTTGGCCTTGGCTTTGGCCGAGGTCTTGGCCGATTTCCCTTTGCTCTTCTTCCCCTTGGTGAGCCCCTGGCGGTTGATGTAGAGCCGGGCGGCGATCGGCAAGGCGAAGACCTTGGTGGGTGCCCAGAAGGGGTGGACGACGAGCAGGCTCAGGACGACCCAGTCGTGCCCCCAACTGACCAGGGCCTTGGATCGGCTGGAGATCAGCGGGTCGTAATGCATGCCGGCGCCGTAGAGGGTCAGCCCGCGCTTGCGACAGAGGGTGTCATCGACGGTCCAGCGCAGGATGGCGCCCGGCGCGAGGACGGTCATCGCCAGCTTGGCCAATGCCATGGAGAAGGTGTCGATGTCCCAGGCGGCATGGCTGAAGAAGCGATGGAACCGCGACCAGTGTCCGTTGCCGACGTTGCCGCCGGAGAAGATGACTTCGGTGATGAAGCGGTGCCGCTGCGAGAGGACCCAGCCGGTGACGATGGCGACGAAAGTCTGGTAGGTGGGTGCGGTGAACACGGGAGCGAACTGGTGTAGCAGATCGGAGAACGAGGCGGTAAGTTCCATGGGTCGGCTTCCTTGTGTTGGCGCCTTGTTGAGTCTCGTTAACCCACACAAGTAGCCAAGAAATCGCAAGGAAGCCGATATGTCTTCTTGTTCAGGGCACCTCCCTCAGAAGTGCGAAACCAGAACTTAGAACCTATCCCAGTAGACGCGAACCGTAGAATCTCTTGGTAGTCAAACATGCACCAGGAGAAACGCAAATGGCCAAGGTTTCGGCCGCCGTAGAGTCGTCCGCTGCCGGTATTCATGATGATCAGTGGAGGATACCCCAAGCCCTCTGGGAGCGGATCGAGCCGCTCTTGCCGCCCCGGCCGCTCCACCCACTGGGTTGCCACAATCCCAGGGTCGATGACCGTAAGGCCATGGACGCCATCTTCTTCGTGCTCCGGACCGGATGCCAATGGAATGCCTTGAACGCCACCGGTATCTGCTCCAGTTCCTCGGCGCATCGCCGGTTCCAGGAGTGGATTTCCGCCGGAGTCTTCGTCAATCTGTGGGCTCAGGGGCTGGAGGAGTACGACGAATTGAAGGGGCTGGACTGGGAGTGGTTGTCGATGGACGGGGCGATGACCAAGGCCCCGTTGGGTGGGGAGCGGACCGGAAAGAACCCGACCGATCGGGGCAAATTGGGAGCCAAGCGTAGCCTGTTGACCGAGGCCAACGGGGTGCCGGAGGGCTTGGCGGTCGAGGGGGCCAACCGCCACGACAAGAAGCTGGTCGAGGCGACGTTGGAGAGCATCCCGGTGGCGCGGCCCGATGCGACGGCCGAGGAGCCGCAAGGGATGTGTCTGGATAAGGGTTATGACTATGACGACACGCGCCATCTGGTGCGGGAGTTCGGATTCACGGCGCATGTGAGGGCGCACGGCGAGGAGGCGAAGGAGTTGAAGCGCGAGGCGGGATTCAGGGCACGCCGCTGGGTGGTCGAACGGACTCATAGCTGGATGAACCGATTCCGGCGGATACTGATCCGTTGGGAGAAAAAGGTGGAGAACTACTTCGGTATGTTGCATCTGGTGTGTGCTTTCATCACGTATCGATGCAGCGGCCTACTGGGATAGGTTCTTAATGCCTTCCCCTGGTTACGTCGTCTCCCCTATTCGATGAGCCTATCTCTTGACGTGAAACCGACCCGGCGCCCGAATGTGCGATCGGAGCGATTGCTGAGTGAGATCTCGGCGGTCTCATCGACGAGTTCGCCAGAGCCCGTACCAGATGCCGAAGAAGATCGCGACCCAGATCGACGAGAAGCCCGCCAGGACGAGCACCAGGCCCACGGCGAGCAGGATGAGCGGCATCAGGAGGTTGAGGATGCCGGCCAGCAATGACAGGCCCCATACGATCATCCAGACTCGAACGAACAGCCCCAAGAGATTCATCAGCCCCAACCCCGCCGCCGCCGCCCTGAACTTCTCGGCCGCGGTCGCGAGGTCATCGAGGATGGAATGGGTCGGCGCCGATCGCCTCGCGAGACGATCGCCCTGCGCTTCGGGCTGAGAAAGTTCCCTGATCGCACGACGCCCTCGCCCGATGAGGTCCTCGGCCCCGATCGGATCGGCGGTGATCGCCTCCTCGGCCCTCACGAATAGCGCTTCGATGCGAGAGATCTGGTCGGCATGAGGGTCGGTCGGGAGGAGGACGCCGGTTCCTCGGCCCACGGAGGATTTCAACCCGCCCAACTCCGCCTTACCCGCCTCGAGCGATTCACGTGCCAGCTCATGTCCTCGGTTGAGCCGGTCGAGTCGCTCCTTGCAGGAGGCGGACTGACGGAGGAGATCGTCCACGCCGCCCCGAGCCAGCAACCGCCTGGCCTCCTCCGCGTCCCCGAATGCGAGCCCGGAACCCGAGCGGACGAGCTTCTGGGCTCGATCCCAGAGCTCCATGACCTCGAGCCACCGATCCCAGAGGACCTTGAGATCGGCGTCAACCGCGTTGTAGAGCGCCAGCGTCGCGCCGGCCATCGGCTCGGTGAAGTCGGGGTCGGTGGATGGCAATGTCTCGTGCCGACGCCGCAGGCCGTCGAGCCGATCCATCAGGGAGACGGCCTCGCCACGGAAGACCTTGAAGCGTTCCTCCACGGCGAGCCGCAGATGTCTCTTGCGGTAAGAGAGGTAGCCCAACGCGGCCACGCCGAGCAGGACGAGCACTGCCATCAAGGCCAGCGGCACCGCGTGCGACTGACTCTCCGGGGTCATCGGAATCTCCCGCGATCCGGGCGTCGCTGCGATCAGGGTTCACTTTTCACCGGCGCCGTGACGGTACGCAAACTCCATTCCACGAATCTCGATCCATTAATTTTTCCACATTTCTTTGAATATTGCGCCGGGCCGGATTTCCTGCTGACGCCGGCAGATGGCAGCACTTCCACCGGGTCTGGCATCGGGTCGGGTATCGGAATGGCTGGCGACATGCGCCAGGCCGAACCGCGTGGCCACCGTCTGTATCTGATGGCGGACGAGTTGGTGCGATGTTACCGTGAAAGGTGGGTTGAGAAGTCGTATCGGCGGTTCTGGCCCTCTATCGTCCTGTCGTGAGACAGATGGGCCACGGGCGGTAGGCAGAATCCAGCACCGTCTAATCAATGGTCGGCCCACATGGTAGAGCAGCCCATCAACATCATCCGTAAGACCTTGGCCGCCCTCGCCACACTCCGCGCCGAGGAGAGGTTTCACGCTCGTCCGGACGGGTTCTATCCGAGGGGATTCTTATGCCGTTTGCACGTATCGATCTGGCTCAAGGAAAACCCCCCGAGTATCGCGCCACCGTGGGCGACGTCGTGTACGAGGGGATCGTCGGGATCCTGAAGGCGCCGGACGGCGACCGCTTCATGGTCATCGGAGAGCACGCGCCGGAGAATTTCGTCTTCGATCCGAACTTTCTCGACATCCAGCGATCGCCCGACCTCATCTACATCCAGGTGACCAGCACGGTCGGAAATACCAAGGAGCAGAAGCTTGCCTTCTTCCGGCACATGGCCGACGAACTGAACCGCCGGCTCGGCGTTCGCCGTGAGGACGTCTTCATCAGCCTGGTCTTCGTCAACCGCGAGGATTGGTCATTCGGCAATGGCGAACCGTGGTGATCGAGGGTTCAGATCCCGGCATGGTTCGACGAAAATTCGAGCACTGTTCGGAGGTCAATCCGATCGGCGGAGGGCGCGGAAGATGCCTCATGACGGTGACTGGAGTCTGACATCATGGAACCAGCGGCGATGAAACGAGTCCTGATCCTGGCGTGCCTGTGCGTCTGGTTGAATCCGGGCGGTGCGGCCGGGGCGGCGAATGAGCCGCTGGTGCTGGATATCTGGCCGGGGAAAGCGGTCGGCGATCATGGCCAGATCGGTCCGGAGCGGGTGCGGGCACCGGCGGAAGCGCCGACGAAAGACGCGAAGTGGATCACAAACGTCACGCGGCCGACGATGTCCGTGTTCCTCCCGGAGGCCGCGAATCGAAAGGGGGTCGCGATCCTGATCTGTCCGGGGGGAGGATACTGGAACCTGGCGTGGGACAAGGAGGGTGAAGAGGTGGCGGCGTGGCTGAACACCCTGGGCATCACCGGGGTGGTGCTGAAGTATCGCGTGCCTCGTCGTCCGGGCGAGCCGGAGCGGGACCCTGCCCCCGGGGCCTTGCTCGATGCCCAGCGGGCGATCAGCCTGGTGCGGAGCCGGGCCAAGGAGTGGGGCATCGACCCGGAGCGGATCGGGGTCATGGGGTTCTCGGCCGGAGGACATCTGGCGGTCATGACCGCGATCTCGTACGAGAAGCGTTCGTACGAGCCGATCGATGATATCGATCGCTCGAGCTGCCGGCCTGACTTCGCGGTGATCGCCTATCCGGGCTACATCCTGTCGCGACCGGGATCGACCGCCCTCGCCGGATCGATGCGAATCCCGAAGGGGACCGGACCGATGTTCCTGGTCCACGCCAGCGACGACGATGAGCCGGGCGCACGGCCGGAACAGGGCCTGGCGTTGTACCGGGCCTTGAGAGACGCCGGTGTGCCGGCGGAACTGCACATCTACGATGAGGGGGGTCATGGGTTCGGCGTGAGGAAGACCGGGCGGCCCGTCTCGAACTGGCCGGAGCGGTGCGCCGAGTGGCTGAAGCAACGCGGCATCCTACCGGCCGGCGTCCGTGGGAACAAACGTGCCGGTTACGACCGGTCACCGCGCAAGGTCATCGTCGGGACCACCATGACTCGCTGGTACGGCGATTACCCCGGCCTCGGCGGGCGGCTCGAGCAGATGCGTGGCCTGATCGACCAGATCGCGGCGGAATCGCGCTCGAAGTATGGCCGGTCGATGGACCTGGCGCTCTTCACCGAGTACGCCGTCACCGCCGGCAAGCCGGGCGCCGCCGCCGAAATCGCCGTCTCGCTCGATGACGCGATCATCGGGGCGTTGGCATCCAAGGCTCGCGAGTATCACACTTACATCGTATTCGGGGGCGTTTTTCTCGACGATCCGGGCAAGGCCTCCTGCTCGAACGCCGCCGTCGTGATCGACCGCCAGGGTCGGCTGGCTGGTCGGTACGTCAAGGCCCATCCCGTCCTGGATCGGCCCGGCCCGGAAGGGCAGATCGTGCTGGAAGGCGGCGTGAGGCCCGGCACCGAGTACAACGTATTCGACCTCGACTTCGGCCGCGTCGGCGTGCAGATCTGCTACGACATCGAGTATCCCGAGGGCTGGCGACGCCTGGCGGAGCGGGGGACGGAGCTCGTGCTCTTCCCCACGCAATCCCCGCAGCTCACACGACCCGGCATGTACGCCGCCACCCACGAATACTGGGTCGTCTCCGCCACGTTCCGGAACAATGCGTCGTTCTTCGAGCCCGGGACGGGGCTCGTCGCCGCCCAGATCACCGAACCGAAGCGGACGCTGGTCCACGAGATCGACCTGAGCTACATCATCCTCCCGTGGACGTCGCGATTGCGAAACGGCGAGGCATTCCGGGAGGCGTTCGGTGACCGCGTCGGCTACCGCTACTCCCAGTCGGAAGACCGTGGTATCTTCTGGTCCAACGACCCGGGCCGTCCCATCGGCCAGATGGCCCGATCCCTGGGCCTGCTCGAGACGGCGGCCGAGCAGCAAGACCGTGCCCGCGACGCGCAGGATCGCCTCCGAGGCGGTCCGGCGCGATGACCGCGGCGTCGCGTCGCTCGCGGGCACGAGCGCCGCGGCGTGATTCCGCGTTTGGCCACCTTCACCCACCCTTGCGGATCGAACCATGGAAGTTCAGAGCCACGATCGGCGGACGCTGGGCCGACGGAGCTTCGTCAAGGCATCGCTGGTATCGGCGGCGCTGGCCATACCCGACGGTCCGGCCATGCGTCCGGCGGAAGGCGCGGGGTCGCTTCCGGGAGAGCCCGTCGTGGCTCCGGAAATCATCGATACCAACGTGCACCTGTTCCGATGGCCCTTCCGCGACCTGAAGTATGACCGCACCGAGGCACTGGTGCGCAAGCTGCGGCGCCACCGGATCGCGCAAGCCTGGGCGGGCAGCTTCGAATCCGTCCTGCACAAGCAACTGGACGCGGTCAACCGGCGTCTGGGCGACGAATGCCGCGAACATGGCGACGGGCTGTTGATCCCGATCGGCAGCGTTAATCCGGTCTGGCCGGATTGGGAAGAGGACCTGCGGCGATGTCACGAACAGTACCGGATGCGCGGCATCCGGCTCTATCCGGCGTATCACGGGTATGCGTTGGACCACCCCGAACTACCCCGGCTGCTGGCCTCATCGGCCCGGCGCGGGCTGCTCGTGCAGATCGTCATTCGCATGGAGGACGAGCGGGTGCACCATCCGAGTGTCATCGCACCGGTAGTGAACGCGGCGCCGCTCTCCGTGACTTTGATCAGGATACCGGAAGCCAGGGTCCAACTGCTCAACGCCGACACCGTCTTCCGCAGCGGCCAGGTCCGCGCGCTGGTCGAGAAGACACGGACGACGTTCGATATCGCCTCCGTCGAGGGCAACGGCGGGATCGGTCGGCTGATCGACGGGACGCATCCGACCTATCGGGGACAGGTCCCCCCGGACCGGCTGCTGGTCGGTACGCATGCGCCGTTCTTCCCCTGCGAAAGCGCACTGTTGAAGCTATTCGAGTCTCCGCTCGATCGGCTGCTGCTCGAGAAGATCATGTTCGCCAACGCCCGGACGCTGCTCGGATGAAACCGGGGTGATCCCGCGCCGGAAGACGAGGAAATCCGACATGAGAGCCGGCCCCGACCCACGCCAGTTCGCCCTGAATCCCGCCGATTACGGCCTGCCGACCCGGGCGGACCTGGTCGCGGCGCGGATCTGGGACATCCACTATCACGGACTGGAGGGGGGCAATCTCCGCCGGCACGAGGAGACGCAGTTCTACGTCGAGCGGATGGGCATCGAGCGCGTGATGTCGCTCGACATCGCCGGTTCGCAACGCGACCCGCTGGGCCGTTCCGTCTCGGCCGAGGCGCGGAAGCAGATCCGGCGATTCCTCGAGGAACACGCCGACCGGGTTTCCGGATTGATCCCGATCGATCCCGGGCAGCCGAAGGAGAGCTGCCGGAAGATGGAGGAGTGGATCCGCGATGGCCCGTGCGTGGGCATCAAGTATTATGGGGGAAACCCCCAGGGTGTGACCTGCGTGCACCCGAACAACGATCGGATCATCGAGCTGGCGGCGGAACTGCGGGCGATCATCTACATTCACACCTGGATGGTCGTTGGTGGGGATACACGGAGGCCCGGCGGCGGGAACTCCGCGGGCGAGTCGACGCCGATGGACGTGGCCCTGCTGGCCGAGCGGTTCCCCGGCGTGCCCCTCATCTGCGGCCACTCCGGCGGCGACTGGGAGCTGGGCGTGCGTGCGGTCCGACCTCGACCCAACGTCTCTATCGAGTTCAGCGGATCGGATCCGCACTCGGGTCAGCTCGATTACTCGGTGGCCCAACTCGGCGCCGACCGGCTGGTCTGGGGCGGACACGGCCCGAGCCGCTCGTACTCGACCGAGCTGTCGAAGGTGCTCGATGCCAACCTCGATGATGCCCGGCGACGTCAGATTCTCGGCGGCAACCTGCGGCGGATCGCCGCGCCGATCTTCCGCAGGAAGGGTTATCCGGTGGATCCGTGAAAGTCAGTCGCCGGGGCCTCGACGGCCCTTGACCGGAAAGGGGATCATAATGCATCGGGCCTTCGCGATCGGGACGGCAGCAACTCTCCTGCTGCTCGTCGCTGGCAGTTCCGCACGGGCCGGGAGCGGGGGCGACGCGCCCGTCGCCCCTTCGGTCAAGGGTATGCGGCTGAAGGTCAGCCCGAACGGCCGCTACTTCGTCGATCAGGACGGAAAGCCGTTCTTCTACATCGCCGACACATGCTGGCTGCTCTTCCAGCGCCTCGACCACGACGAGCTGGACGAATACCTCAAGGATCGGGCCGCCAAGGGGTTCACCGTCATCCAGGCCTATGTCATCCGGGGGCTCGGCGAGCGCCATCCGGACGGGAACAGGTCGCTCCTCGGGGAGCCCCCGTTCATCGACCGCGACCCCGCGAAGCCCAACGAGGCGTACTTCAGGAACATGGACCACGTCGTCAACCGGGCCAACGAGCTGGGGCTGGTGATGGGCCTGGTGACCGCCAAGTCCTGGCACGTCAACAAGACCCCCGAGCGAGTGTTCGACGAGAAGAACGCCTACACGTTCGGCAAGTTCCTCGGCGAGCGATATAAGAACAACGCCGTCATCTGGTATCCCGGCGGCGACTCGGTCCCGGGGAAGGACGACTCGGTCTGGGTGGCGATGGCCAGGGGGCTCCGGGACGGCAGCGGCGGTACGCAATTGATCTCCTACCACGGATCGGGGCAGACGTCCTCCTCGACCTGGTATCACAGGGCGGACTGGCTCGATTTCAACACGATCCAGTCCGGGCATACCTTCGCCTCCGACAGCTACGCTTTCGTCAGCAAGGACCACGCCATGTCGCCCGCGAAGCCGACGGTGGACATGGAGCCGTCGTACGAGAATCATCCCACGGGGTCCGGAAAACCGCGGGTCAACGCGCATAAGGTGCGCTCGCAGGCTTATGCCGCGATGCTCGCGGGCGCGGCGGGCCACGCGTACGGATCGCTCGACCTCTTCTGGTTCTTCAAGCCGGCAGACGGCCCGTTCCCCAGGGATGGGTTCCATGACTGGCGCACGGCGATGAACTACCCCGCCGCCGGTCAGATGCGGATGATGCGCCGACTCCTCGAGCGATACCCGTGGTACCAGCTCGTCCCGGACCAGTCGCTGCTGGCCTCGGAGCCCGGAACAGGCCCGTTCCGGCTCGTCGCCGCCCGGGCCGGGGACGGGAGCTTCGCGATTTGCTATTCGCCCCGAGGCCAGTCGATCCGCGCCCGGATGGACGGGCTCGCCCGCGCACGAGTGAAAGCCCGCTGGTACGACCCGCGCGACGGGAGCTGGCGCGAGATCGGCGAGATCGCCAACTCGGGCGTTCGCGAATTCCGACCGCCATCGCGTGGTGAGAGGGACGACTGGGTGCTCGTGCTGGACGCTTCGGGCCGGGAGACGCCGGGGTAAGCCGGGCGGTGAACCGAGGTGGCTGTCGGGGCAACTCGAGAGCGCCATCCAGCAATCCCGAGTGATCGGGAAAGCAGCGGAACGGAATTGACGGACGGATGCTCCCGAAGCTACGATCGGCAGGTCCTCAAGGCGAATTTGCACGTCTCACCGACCTGGCCCGATGCACCTCGTACAGGAGCAGGCTTCCCGCCACGGCGAGATTCAGCGAGTCGGCGACGCCGACCATCGGGATGCGAACCAGGTCCGTGCACAGGTCACGCTGCAGCGGCGTGAGCCCCAGGCGCTCCTCGCCGAGGACCAAAATCGTCGGGCGGGGATAGTGGAAGCGGTGGAGATCGGCCGACCCTTCGGGCGAGGCACCGATGACGCGACAGCGGTGGCGGCGGACCCAATTCCGGAGGCTACGATCGTTCGTCCGGATGAATGTCTGGCGGAACATCGCCCCCATCGAGGCGCGGACGACCGCGGGGGCGAAGGGATCGATCCGGGGCCCCATCAGGATGAACCCGGCGCCTCCGATGGCCTCCGAGGTCCGGATCAGGCTGCCGAGGTTCCCCTCGGAGCGGACCCCCTCGAGCACGACCCAGCAGAGCCCCGCCCTCGGCGAGGCGCCGTGCAACGGCGACCACCGCTGGGCGACGACGGCGCCCACGCCGGAGGCGCGAGGCGTCGTGGAGACCTGGCGGAAGGCCTCCGGGGTGACGTGGAGCGTCGGTGTGCCCGACCGGCGACGGTCGCGGACCAGCCTGCGGGCGATTGGTACGATGAGGAGCTTGTCGCTGTAGACGAGCGTCTCGATGTGGAAGCCGTTCTCGACGGCGTGGACGACGTTCCTCACGCCCTCGACGAAGAACGTCCGGCGCGCTGCCCTGTGCGCGATCCGCCTGGAGGCGTCTGATCTCATCGAGTGTGCACCGGGCATCGGGCGAGTTTCGATCGGGCTGGATTTCATCCGGCATTCTCCTTTCGGGGAGCCTGTGGCTCGGTACGAGGAGGGAGGGGCGGGCCACGCCCACGACCGTTCACGAGCGGTCGCGATCCGAAGTGCTGGACCGCATCGGTTAGAATAGCGTATCGGCGCGGGATATTCCCATAGCGGTGCGGAATTGGCCACGGGCCTCCGCTGCGTCCCGGCGCACCTTTCGAGACGGGATAGGCAGCCGTGATGGGCGAATTCCCGGGCCTGCGTTCATCGACGAGAGCACGGGGGGGCGAAATTCCGACAGTTTAGTGCGTCCGTGGTCATCCTGAAGGCCAAGGGCGCGCGGTGGGCGTAATGGCGATCCGTAATGCCGTTGACCGGATGGCCAGATGGATAGGTCGGATGACGGTCGAGTCATCGGACCCGGGACTTCAGAAGAACAGCGATTGACCGACCCGGCCAGTGACGCCCCAAACGCCGGAACGTGGCGGGTGTGGGAGTCCGACTGGCCTTCTCGCTCGCTCGGAGTGCGTCAGTCGGCGAAAGGGCCCCTCGTCGCGACCGCCCAGGATCGTCTACATCGAACAGCGACAGGTCAGCCTCCGGGAGATCGCGATCAAGTCCAACCCCGGAGGACTCCCCTTCTCCTTGCCAAATCGCCAGGCTGGACAGGGCGACGGCCGACACGGGCCTGCTCGTCCTTTCGATGAAACTGGTACACGCCGAACGGCAAGCCATCCGGCCTTGGTATCATCGCGATCCGTCGCATCGGCTCCGGGGAACACAAGGCCAAGGCGAAGGCATACTGGTCACTGCCGTCGACCAGATTCTCGACGCCAACGGGATTCCACGAACCCGGTGAGAAACCTGGTCATTTCCATCGAGGAAACGGATATCCCCGTCGTGAATGACGTCGCGAGAGTGACAACTTCTCCTCCCTGCCGAGGATCGGTCCGACCTGGAAGACGTTCGCTAAGTTGCCCGGATCGGACCAGGGGATCGCCGCTTGGATAAGTGTCCTCCGTCTGTCATCGATCGCGTAAGTGATCACAACTTCGGCCACCGAATGCGCCAGTGATAGCGTATCGCGACAATTTGATCGCCGAATCGAGGTGACTTCTTCTCATACTATTTAACTCAGGCTCATCAGGATACTGAACGAGGGCTGTGCCCGACTCGGTCAGAGAGTAGACGTCTTTCTCCGACCTGGTGACGCGACCTTTCCTCACGAGCCAGTGCATGTCGGCCTTAATTCAGTGAATAGGCCGGATCAGCCCGCCGACTCGAACCTGGCAGAGCCGCTCGCCGATGAACAGATGTTACCTGAAGCAGCGACATCATGGATAAAGCATGAGTGGTCCGCCGCACACCCGTCTTGATCCGGCCGATTAAACTCTTGTAAACTCCGAATTCCCGTGCGAGGTATCCCCCTTCCCTCCCCGTGCCAATGCTACCCTTACCGAATGCACCTGCTCTTCCGACAGCTTCACGGACGGATGACGATTCCCTGTCGGCTGGCGTCCATTGCGGATGCTATCCGCCGCGTTGCTCTTGCGATCACCGAGGAGCAGACCGCTGGCGGAACATCGGGTCATGTCGGAAGACCTCCTTGCATAACGCATCACGGGTCGAAAGGATGCTACGAATCGCACACAGCCGGACAAAACGGTCTTTGTGGATCACACGTCCAGAGAAAGTTGTGCGCCTCTTGCGCTGTTGGTCTCGGAAAGCGTAGGAATTGCGCCTTCCAGCCGACGCTGATGCGTCGTATGCGGCAGAACCGAGGCTTGCCTGCCGAGGAATTCGTCGAGTTGACTCCAGTGCTAGACGAGGCCTCTGCTCGTTCGTCTGCGCTTTTATAAGCGAATGATTCGCTTGTGCGTGGCTATCGAGAGAGGGCCGGACCGATGGAACGGAGTTCGTCTTATTCGACGGGTCGATGCCGCAAGGCGAATCGTCTTTCGCCACGCATCCGAGACGGCTAAACTGGAGATGGATGACGCCATCCTTGAGGTTGGGTGTGGAGAAGATCCGAGCGTTGCAGGCTCGGTTCCATCCCAGCTGAGTCAGTGTCCCCGGCGGACCGCGGAAATGAACGACGTGACGCGCATCCTCTCGGCAATCGAGCAGGGCGCCCCCCAAGCGGCCGATCAGTTGCTGCCACTGGTCTACGACGAGCTGCGGAAACTTGCGGCCGCGCGGGTGGCTGCGGAGACTCCCGGGCAGACCCTCGACGCCACCGCCCTGGTCCACGAGGCGTACCTGCGTTTGGTCGGAGACCAACGCTTCGACGACCTCGGCCACTTCTTCGTCGCCGCGTCGGAAGCCATGCGCGCATTCTGGTCAACCATGCTCGGGATCGGAAACGTCTAAAGCGAGCTGGTGGGCGGGTCCGGCTCGAGTTGCTCGATCAGAACGGTTCCCTCGACGAGGATCCCGACCTTGTCCTGTCGCTGGACGAGTTGCTCACCCGCCTCGAAAAGGAGGACGCGGTCGCGGCTCGAGTCGCTCACCTCCACCTCTTCGGCGGGCTCACCGTCGAGGAGGCGGCCAAGGCGTCAGGGCTCTCCCGGGCAGTGGCCTACCGGAACTGGAAGTACGCCCGAGCCTGGCTCCGCGAGGCGCCGGGGAAATAATCCGGAATCCGCGAGACACTTTTCCTCCGGATGGGGCATTGAGAGTAGAGCCCATCCTGGAGGTGAGTCATCGACGTCGATCCCGCCCGAGTGAAATCCCTGTTCCTGAACGCGTCGGACCTTGACGATCCGGCGGAGCGTGCCGCATACCTGGAGAGCGAGTGCGGTGGTGACGCCGAACTCCGCAATCGGGTCGAGGCGTTGCTGGCCGCCGACGAGGGGGGCGGGCGATCCGTTGAAGGCGACACGCGCGGAATGTCCGAGCCGACCGCACCCGAAACCGTGGAATCGACCGCGGCGGTTGATGCGGAAACGTGTCTGCCCTCCGATCCGGCGACCGTGGAAGACCGATGGGATTCCACGGTCGCGGGCGCCCGGCGGGCCGACCGCCCTGGCGGATTCTTGGCGGGGAAGATGGTCGCCGGCCGCTATAAGCTGCTCGAGGTTCTCGGCGAAGGGGGAATGGGCACGGTCTACCTCGCCGAGCAGGCGGCGCCGGTCCGACGGATGGTGGCGCTGAAGCTGATCAAGATCGGCATGGACTCCCGCGCGGTGCTGGCCCGGTTCGACGCCGAGCGGCAGGCGCTGGCCTTCATGGACCATCCCAACATCGCCCGCGTCTATGATGGCGGCACCACCGAGGCAGGCCAGCCGTTCTTCGTGATGGAGCTGGTGCGCGGCGAGCCGATCACCGAGCACTGCGACCGCCGCCGGCTCCCGGTCCGTGCTCGGCTGGAGCTGTTCGTGTCCGTCCGCCAGGCGGTGCAACATGCCCACCAGAAGGGGATCATCCACCGCGACCTGAAGCCCAGCAATGTGATGGTCATCCAGGTCGACGGCCGGGCGACGCCGAAGGTCATCGACTTCGGGGTCGCCAAGGCGACGGAATTCAAGCTCACCGACTTCAGCCTGGCGGACGCCGGCGCGATCGTCGGCACGCCGGCGTACATGTCGCCCGAGCAGGCCGACCCGGCGTCGATGGACATCGACACCCGAACCGACGTCTATGCGCTGGGAGTCATCCTGTACGAGCTGCTGGCAGGGTCGCCGCCGATCGATGCGAAGCAGTTCAAGCGAGTCTCGATCCTTGAGTTGCTGCGGATGGTGCGCGAGGTCGACCCACCAAAGCCGAGCACCAAGGTGAGCACGGCGGATGCATTACCCAGCATCTCAGCCAACCGCGACGTCGAGCCGGCGCACCTGAAGCGGGAGTTGCAGGGGGATCTCGACTGGATCGTGATGATGGCTCTGGAGAAGGACCGCAGCCGGCGTTACGCGACGGCCAACGGGTTCGCGGCCGACATCCTGCGGCACCTGGCGCACGAGCCGGTGGTGGCCGCGCCGCCGAGCCGGGTCTACCGGCTGCGGAAGTTCGTCCGCAAGCACCGCGGGGCGGTGATCGCGGCGAGCCTGGTTCTCCTGGCGTTGCTGGCGGGAATGGCCGGGACGACCTGGGGTCTGTTCGAGGCGAAACGGCATGAGGTTGCCGCGAATCACTACGCGGACGAAGCGAAAGCCCAGGCGAAGGTGGCCCGCGACAACGCGAAGAGGGCGGATGCTGAGGCGCGGTCGGCACGCAAAGCCGAGCAGGAAGCCAAGGATCGGACGGCGGCCGAGGCCGCGGCGAAGGCGCTGGAGCGCTCGCGCGGACCGCGAACGGTTCGCGAAGTTCCAGGGGCTGGATCAGGAAGCCCAGTTGTATGCGGCGGGCTTCGGGGTCCTCGACGTGACGGACCGACTCGGGAAGCTTTCCGCCTCGGCCCATGCCGCACTGGCCATCTATTGCGGAGGATCCGCAGGCACCCGACGACGCCTGGACCCTGGCGAACCCGTTGCCGGCCGCATTGGCAGAGCCCGAGAAGGCCAGGGTGGCCGACGCTTGCTACGACCTGCTCCTGATCCGATCGCAGGCGGCGATGCCGGACGAGGGACTGCGAATCCTCGACCGGGCGGTCCGGCTTCGACCGAAGATGACCGCCGCCTACCACCGCCGCCGCGCCGATTGCCTCGAGCGCTCGGGCGACCTCGCCGGCCGGGACCGCGAGATACGCGAAGCCGGCCTGATCGATCCCTTGACCCCGCTGGACTATTTCCTCAACGGTCGCGAGCTGTTCCTCCGCCGCCGGTTCGCCGACGCCGTCCGTCCCCTCAACTCGGCACTGCAAGCCGATCCCGACCAGATCTCGGCCCACCCGCTGCCGGCGGTCTGCTACCTCAACATGCAGCCGAAGCGATTGGGCCAGGCCAGGACCAGCCTCGACGCCTGCATCGGGAAACATGGCGACCTGGTGGGCCTGTACCTGATGCGTGCCTTCGTCTCCGGGCAGGAGAGCAACCAGGCCCTCGAGACGCTCGCCCAGTCGCGCCCCGATGAGGAGGAGTCCGCCCGGCTCCGACAGGATGCGAAGGATGCCATCGCGGCCGCCGAGGCCGATTACCGCAAGGCCCTCAAGGCCCTCGACCTGAAGCCCGACGACAATCTGCGATACGTCCTGTTGACCAACCGGGGCCTGATCTGGCTCCAGTCCAACCGACTCGACGACGCGGTCGTCGACCTCGAGGCGGCCATCCGTCTCAAGCCGGGCCTGTACCAGGCCCACGTCATGCTGGCCAAGGTCTACGAACGCCAGAGTCGACTGGACGCCGCCGCCGCGTCGTTCACCCGGGGAATCGACTGCCATCCGGAACCGATCGTGCTGGCCGGGCTCTATCGTAACCGAGCGTTGCTCAGGGCCTACCGGAGTGATATCGCCCCGGACCAGCGCAAGTCCGCTCTCAGGGATCTCGAGGAGACGATCCGCCTCGAGCCGGACAAGGCCATGAAGGTTCGGGATCACGTCGATCGCGCCAAACTCTTCTTCGCCGGCGGACAGGCCCGGGAGGCCCTGGCGGCCAGCGATGCAGCCCTGGCGATCATCCCCGATGACGCCGAGGCCCATCGCATGCGTATCTCATCCCTGATGGAGCTGAAGCGGTACGACGAGGTCCTGACCTCGACCGACGCCTACATCGCTCGTGGCAAGGGGTCGGCCGTGATCTTCGAAATCCGCGGCCTGGCCCGCGAGGCGAGGAAGGACTACGCCGCGGCCAGCGCCGACTTCAACAAGGCGCTCGACCTGACTCCGGAAGGGGCAACGGACCGGCGCACCCGACTCTTGAACCTGCGCGGTTGGGCCTACCATTTCGTCACGGCGCCCAAGCTGGCCCTCGCCGACTTCGAGCAGTCGCTCCGGTTGGATCCCAACCAGAGTGACGCCCTGGCCGGCCAGGGGTTGGCCCGGATCCTCCTGGGCAATTGGCGTCCCGCGGTGTCCGACGTTGAGTCCGCCGTCAAGCTCGTCATGGCCTCGGCCCCGCGCACGGAGGAAGAGCGGAAGGCCCGGTCCCAGGCCTTGTTCAATGCCGCCAGGGTCTACGCCATGGCGGTCGAATTCGCCGCCAAGGATGTCAGCCGACAGGGCGAGCGCACGGTGGTCCTCTACCGCAAGTACCGCAGCCGCGCCTTGAACCTGCTCGACGAAGCCCTCAAGTACGTCCCCGACCGGGAGTACCGCGATGCGATCCTGAACGAGCCCGCCCTGCGCTCGCTGCGCCACGGGACGAGCCGCGGCCCTGGCCTGCGGTTCGGGAGCTTCGGGATCCGTAATCATTTCATGCCTTCGACGTCGTGAGGCCGCCCCGAACCCCTATCGATCGACCATCGAGTCTCGACGAAACCCGTGACTGACGATCTACGATGATCGCTCTTTCCAACCCCAACCGCCCTGACCGTCGGACTGAAAGCTCCGACCCACCAAGAGGAAGATTTGCTACCATGCAAAACGCTTCGCCGAAGTCCCCGTTCTCATCCCTCCGCCGCCGCTCCGCGGGCTCTTCTTTCAGCTATTCCACCAGGCGGTTCCGCCGACGGCCCTGGCTCGAGGCCATGGAAGAACGGACCTTGCTCTCGTCCATCGTGGTGACCAACACCGACGACAGCGGCACCGGCTCTCTCCGCCAGGCGATCCTCGACGCCAACGCCCAGGGGGGTGCCGAGACGATCACCTTCGACCCGACCGCTTTCGCGACGGCGCAGACGATCACCCTGACCTCCGGCGACCTCGAGCTGAGCGACACGACCGGGACGGAGACAATCACGGGCCCGGCAGCGGGCGTGACGGTCAACGCCCGTGGGACCAGCCGGGTGTTCCAGGTCGACTCGGGTGTCACCGCGTCCATCTCGGGACTTACCATCTCCGGCGGCTCGAACTCGTCCGGCAACGGTGGCGGCCTGGTGAACTACGGTACGGCGACGCTCAACGACTGCACCGTCAGCGGCAACTCCGCGTACTTCGGCGGCGGCGTGTGGAATGCACCCGCGACCAACCTGACCCTGACCGACTGCACCGTCAGCGGCAACTCCTCCGCCAGGATGGGCGGCGGGGTGATGAATCAAGGCACGGCAAACCTGACCGACAGCACCTTGAGCGGCAATTCCTCCTTCACGCAAGGCGGCGGCGTATGCAGCAGAGGCGCGGTAACCACGCTCACCGAACTGTACCGTGAGCGGCAATACCGGCGCAATGGGTGGCGGCCTGTACTTCAATTATTCCAGTAACACCACCGTGGGCAACACGATCATCGACGGGAACACGGCCGGCACGAGCCCTGACGTCGATGGCCGTATCATTGGGGGCGATGGCGATTTCACTTCGAATGGCAACAACCTGATCGGCGAGACCGACGGCAGCTCCGGCTGGGTTAGCTCGGACCTGACCGGCACCGTCGCCACGCCGCTCGACCCGATGCTCGGCCCGCTGGCCAACAACGGCGGCCCGACCCAGACCATGGCCCTGCTGCCCGGCAGCCCGGCCATCGACGCGGGCAATAACGCCCTCATTCCCAGCGGCGTCACAACCGACCAGCGCGGCACGGACGATCCGCGGATCGTCAACGGAACCGTCGATATCGGCGCCTTCGAGTCGAGCGGGTTCACCATCGCCGTCACCTCGGGAAGCGGCCAGGCAAAGGGCGGCTGGCCCACATCAATTGCATTCACCGCCCCGCTGGTCGTGACGGTCACCGCCAACAATTCGAAAGAGCCCGTGGCGGGAGGCCTGGTCACATTCACCCCGCCGGCGAGCGGAGCGACGGCGGTCTTGACGGGCAGCCCGGCGACCATCGGCGCCAGCGTCACGGCGACGAGGAACGGTGTCGCCGGCAGTTACACCGTCTCGGCCACGGCCAGAGGCGCCCCGGTCTCGGCCTCGTTCAAACCGACGAACGTCGTGCTGGTGTCGATCGCGGTCTCCCCGGGCAATCCGGAGCTGGCCGAGGGCATCGCGGGGCAGTTCACCGCCACGGGCACCTACGCCGACGGCTCGACCGGGGACCTCACCGATTACGTGACCTGGTCGTCGGCGACGATGTCGGTGGCCACGATCAGCACCGGCGGTTTGGCGACGGCCCTGGTCCCGGGGACGAGCGCGATAACCGCGTCACGGGCGGGCGTCACCAGCCCCGCCGACACCTTGACCGTGATCGCCCCCAGCTTCGTGGTCAACACCACCGCCGACGAATTCGGTTTCTCTGACGGCACCACCAGCTTTCGCGAGGCGATCACTTTTGCCAATGCCCACCCGGGCCCCAACACGATCACCTTCGCGCTGCCGGCGGGGAGTACGACGATTCACCTCCTCTCGCCTCTGCCCGCGATCACCAACCCGGTCGTGATCGACGGCACGTCTCAGCCCGGCTTCGCGGGCACTCCGCTGGTCAACCTGACCGGAGAGTCACTGGCGATCTCCGCCGCGGTCACCGTCCGTAGCGTGGCGTTCGACGGCATCGCCTTCGGATCGGCGGCGGTTCCGGAGGTCCTGGCTCTGCCGTCGGTGCCATTCACCGCGAGCGGAGTCGGCCCCGCCAGCGCGATCGATTCCTACCCGTTCTCGACGACCACCGGCGAGGATCTGACTGCGGTGGTCCAGGCCCAGGGCGTGACCACGCGGCTGTCGCTGCTGGATGCCACGGGCAATGTGCTCATGTCGAGCGACGGCGAGTCCGCCGCCGGCGGCGACGACCTGATCAACCTCTACGTCTCCCCGGGGACGTACTCCCTCGAGGTGCAGAACCTCGGCGGCGCGGGCACGTACAGCTTGACGGCCACGGCCTCATTGGCGACCAGCCCGCTCGTGCCCCTTGCGAACGGGGATTTCCAGGTGATTTCCTCCATCGTGCCGGGCGACTTCAACGGCGACGGCCACCTCGACCTGGCCGTCGCCAATCAAGGCTCTGTCCTCTACTACGCGGGCAGCGTGAGCGTGCTGCTAGGCCATGGCGACGGCACCTTCGCGCCCGCGGTGACTTACCACCTGGACGAGAATCCGATCGCGATCGTGGCGGGCGACTTCACCGGCGACAGCCACCTCGACCTGGCCTTCGCCGACGAGGATTATTACGTAGGAGGCATTCAGCTCACTTACTCCACGTCGGCGCTGCTGGGCCATGGCGACGGCACCTTCGGGCACGAGGTTACGGTTGGCTACCAGAATAAGAATTTCGGGACAGCCATCGCCGCGGCCGACTTTACCGAGAATGGCCACCTCGACCTGGCCGTCACCGAGCAATCATCCGCCACAGTGGCCGTGCTGGAGAGCCTTGGCGACGGGACGTTCATCGACCCTACCCAGCTTGCCACCACCCCGCAAGCCACCCCGCTGGTGGCCGACGTAAATGGCGACGGCACTCCCGATGTCCTGGTCGTCAACAGCACCGGGAACATCCTCTATCGCCAGGGCATCCCCGGCCAGCCCGGTAGCTTTCTGCCGCCCGTGACGGTCAACCCCGGTAACCCCTCGCGCGACATCGCCTGGCTACCGAACACCTCACAAGGTCCAGTACTCGCCAGCCTCGACGCCCAGGACGACGCCATCTTGTTTTATGTTTACCGCTATGGCGGTTTCGTCCAGTTGAGCGGATCGCTCCCGACCGGCCAGTTCCCGGCGCAGATCATCGCGGCCCAGCTCAGCAGCAACGGCCTGGACGACCTGGTCGTCCGTGATGCCGGCGACGGTACACTGACCGTCTACCTCGGTAGTTGGTTCCGTAGCAGGTCTCTTGGCGCCGCGAGCCCGCTCGATCCCCCGATCTTCACGCCGGCCTTCATCCTACCGGTCGGCCTGGGCGTCTCCGACGTCCATGCGGTCGATACCACTGGAAGCGGGGTGCTCAACCTGGTGGTCACCAACAAGCTGACCGGCGAGGTGAGTGTCCTCCGCAACGTCGGCGGTGGGGCCTTCGCACCCGTCGTGCCCTATCGAGCCGGGACCGGGTTCTCGGTAGTCAGCCCCGGCAGCACGCCCGAGGTCACCGGCTTCGACGCGACGGCGGGAGTGGCCGTCGGGCCGCTCACGCCCGGCGCTCCCACCGATCTCGTGACGATCAACCCCGGATCGCACACGCTGGATGTCGTCGCGGGTCTGGGGCAAGGTCGCTTCGCCAATCCCGCCTCGATCGCGACCCCGGGCGCGGCCACGCTCGTCCGCGAGGCCGACTTCGCGGACAACGGCATCAACGACCTGGCGGTCCTCACCACCAGTGGGCTGAGCATCTACCTGGGCAATGGCAAAGGCGGCTTCTCGTCTCCGGTGACTTACGACGCCGGCACCAATCCCACCGGCTTGACCGTCGCCGACCTCCTGGGCAACGGCCATCTCGACCTGCTGGTCGGCAATATCTATGGCGACGTGCTGATCCTGGTCGGCAACGGCGACGGCACCTTCCGGCCGTTCGAGCCGGTGAAGCAGTCCATCACCCTGGCCGTCGCCGACCTCACCGGCAACGGAGTCCCCGACTTCATCTTCGCCGACCAGTCGCTCAACCAGGTCACAGTCCAGTACGGTACCACCAGCCAGAACGCCAACAGCCCCGCGGTCATCGGAAACCAGACCACCGGCGTGCTGGCGCCAGGTGCCGCCAAGCTGGCCGATCTCAACGGCGACGGCATTCCCGACCTGATCGTCGCCAACAGCGGCGGCAATAACGTCCTGGTCTACCCCGGCCTGGGCAATGGCCAGTTCGGATCGCCGATCGACGGCACGAAAGGCTTCCCGGTCGGCACCGATCCGACCGGTCTGACGGTCGCCGACCTCAACGGCCAGGCCGACCTGCTGGTCGCCGACACCGGCTCCAACGACGTCTCGGTGTTGCTGGGCGAGGGCAGTGGGTCGAGTTGGACGATGGTGTCGGGGCCCCGGATCAAGACCGACGCCGGACCGGTCGCGATGGTCGTGGGCAACGTGTTGCCGGACCAGCAGATGGGCCTGGCGGTAGCCAACAGCGGTGCCAACAACGTCCAGCTCTTCCCCAGCGTCGGCAGTGGGTACTTCAACGACCAGGCGTCGGCGACCACGACCATCCCCGTCGTCCAGGCACCGTCCTCGCTGTTCCTGGGCAACTTCAACGGGCTCGGACGGGGTTGGCCACACTCAATACCGGCTCGAATAACGGCACGCTGATCACCGGCCTGACATCCGCCAGCCCGCAGGCGCAGACCTTCCCCACGGGAGGCGATCGGCCCACCTCGGGGTTCGAATTCACCAACAATGGGTTCACCGACCTGGTGGTAGGAAACAATGCCGACGGTCAACTGTCGCTGCGGACGGGCGGCCCGGGCGGCTTGAGCCTGTCACAGACCCTCTCCAACGTTGAGGCGCCCAACCCCACCGACGTGAGCTTCGGCGGGATCTCCGACGGACTGCTGAATTTCTACGTGAGTACGGCCGGCCACGAGGCCGCCATGAATCTGGCCTTCGACCTCAGTGCTGGCCCCGGGGGACCCGAAGGCCCAGAGGCGTGGGGCGGCTTGACCGCGGGGAGTGTCACTCCCACCGAGGGGTCGGCCGCCGAGGTGCTCTCGCAAGCCACCAGCGGCTCGGTTGCGCAGGTGGCACAGCTCCTGAGCCTCTCCGGCACCACCCTGGACCTGGCCGCCACCTTCCTCACCGTCTCGGTGGTCGACATCGAGTCCGGCGGCGGTTCCTCGGCGACGGGTGGTTCCGGCGGCCCGGGCCAGGGATCGACGCAGGCCAACGGCGACACCACCGATTCGGCAGACGAGCCGATCGAGGAGGAAAACCAGGGATCGCCCGCGATCATCGTGTGGGCTCCCGCGTGGGAGCGGCTGGCGATCGGCCGGGAGCGGTCGTGGGAACGGGCCCGTAACGCGATCTTGCAGATCGACGGCCGATTGCCGGTCGAGGAGGCTCGAAAAGTGACGGCCTCGCCCGCGGCCGGCCAGCAACCAGCGCCGCCGGTCTCGACGCCGTCCGGACCCGCGACCAGGGATCGGACCGGGCGCAGGCCAAACCGTCCGAGCTGTCCGAGGCTGCGACGGCCACTCCCCTGTTGCCGGTGGCTTCATCATTCATTCAGAGGCGAGCGGACACCGCCCGGGCTGTCGATGCCGCGCTGGGCGACCTGGGTGATGAGCCGTTGGACCGCTGGGGTTCGGGTTCGCGGGACGAAGCGGCCCGGGTCTCATATTCTGACCCGACCCGAACACTCGTCAGGGTTGTCGAATCGGCCTCCCTGGCGGGTGCCGGATGGACTCTCGGCGCGAGATGGGCTCGACGTCCACGTTTATTCGCATCGATCCTTCCTGAGGGCTGATTGTGGATAATCTGGATGATCGCTCGAAGCTCGCTCTCGAGAGCAACAGTCTCCCCTGTGATATGGGCTGGAGTCGTCACAAGGCACGTCTGGAACTCCCCAGGCGCACGAATAAGAGCACAAAGGGCAGTGTACTCCTAGACATTCGAGAGCACACATGCACGCCGGATTAGATCCGCTCATGTGTCCTAGGCCTTGTTCGCCGGGATGGCCGACGAATGGTCATGCCTTATCCCTTTCATTCCCTTGCAGTTGCGGCTTCCGGATGGAACTGCATCGAGGTGAAAACAGCCCGAGGTGAATAGTTTGGTTCAGTCTGATGGACGAACGCCTCGATCTGGTCGGGGAGATGCTAGTCCTGGTGAGGCAAGGGCAAGGCCATGTGAAGCTCGAGCTCGAGTGAGAGCGCCTGGTCCTGGCAGTTGACGGGGCCGAGGGTGATGGTAGTCTTGAGGCCGTCGTTGTCACGCACGGTGGAACTTCATACTGGTACTATGGGGGTTCATCGTGCGTGTTTTCATGGATCCGGCCGACGAAGTCACGCTCCAAGGACCGGATCGCTCCAAATCGATTCCTTCCTATCTCGTGCACCCTCCCTCCGATCGCGCACCAACTGGCGGGCGCCTGGCAATTTTTTCCGAATCGAGGGGTGCCCCCCACGACTTCCTTCGGACACGTGTCTGGGTTAAGATGGGGTAGACCCAAGATCCGAGGAGGTCGGCACCGCCGTGGCCGCAGCGGGACGATGAATCAGGGGGGGATCATGGCGATTGGTGCAGGCGACGTCACCATGGCTCAACCGGCCCGTCGGCGTCAACGGTTGCGGATCACGGTGCTGGGCTTGCTGGTGCTGGTCGCGCTGTCGGCGCTTGCCCTGTTCCTGTACCGCAAATACCTCTTGAAGCCGAACCAACAGCCGACAATCTTCGTCGCATATAGCAAGGTCGCGCCGACGGTCAACGGCGCGATCGAAGAGCATGAGTACGACCCGGGCGTGACGATCACCTGGAATGCCGACAACACGCTGGCCGCTTTTGAACATGTGATTGGCGACTCGACCAAGAACAAGCCGTCGGGCGATCTGAGCATCACGCTCCACACGGCCTATACCTCCACGTCGTTGTTCTTCGCATTTCGGGTCAAGGACCAGTTCGTCGACGCCCAGGAGACCGATCAACCCCCGGCCACGTTCAACGACGGGGTCGAGGTGTTCATCGACGCTGATCGGGTCGCCAACGACTTCGGCCTGGGACCGATGGTCGGAGGCATCATTCCCCGCACCGGCTCGGAGGAAGGTTTCCAACTCCTGGCCGACGCGGCCGGGCACCAGTACACCCAATCGAATACCTTCACGAATGCCGACTGGACAGTCGCGAGCAAGCGCACGAGCGATGGATACGTCATCGAGATCGAAATCCCCCTGAAGCGGATCGATACCCTGGATGGCCCGCCCTTCGCGCCGGCCGGACCCGGTTCGGTGCTCAATTTCGCGCTGGCCGTCACCGACAACGACGCGGAGGTCAGCCACCAGATGAGCTACGCCTATCTGCGCACGCCGAAATCGAACATGTCGCCCTGGATCGGGAAGGAAGCCGCGTGGAAGTTTGCGCTCGAGCTCGAGCCGGAGTGGTCGCTCTTTCCGTGGTAGTGAATCCGATGAGCTGAGCGTCGCTCCGGACCGATCGAGACGCGTCACGCCGGTCCGCTCAACAGTTTGCCGGTTGCACGTAGTCCGGCCCGATCTGGATCGTGAAGAAGGGGTCATGGGTGCGGCAATCGACCGGCTTCGCATCGACGGGCATCCGGTTCAAGACGTTGATCTGGCTCATCTGTCACCCTGCCGGTACGAGCACATCAACCCCTACGGCAAGTATGCCTTCGACGTGAGCGAGGACCTCCGCAGGTCCAAGCTCCGTCCACTCCGGTCGGGGCGATCCCTGTCTTGGCGACGTTTTGTGTCCATCTGCTACGGGATGGCCACCCTGGAAACGCGAGCGCGAGGTGATCGGCAGGCCGTCGCGATCCGCCGTGCATCCAGTATTTATGGGATCACTATTTCCGACATGGGCAGTGGGCCGGGCAGTGAGGAATCCGGCCAAGCGGCCGGGTTTTCCACCGGGCGCACCACAGGGTGGCACCAGAGGATTGACCTCGAAAACGCGTGCGTGAGGCCGGGCCGTCGGGCCATTGTGAGCCGACGGCCCGCCCATGGACGCCCATCCACCGGCCCACAGTAAAATCGGTGGAGTATCGATGGAGCGAATCCCGGCCGGGCCTGAATTCATGCCGGCTGGTGGGCCAGCCGATCGGCGTCGAGCCGGCCGGGGCTTATGCCGGGCCGGCAGGATCGTCCGATACCATGCGACATATCACCGCCCGTTTCAAACGGGAGATGAACGGGAACTCGACCGGGATGTCTCCCCCAATCGGCTCCCGGCGTGAGCGATCTCCGCCGCATGGCGACCACTTTCCTCCGGCGATGGCGTGGGCCGGGGAAATGCCGGGCGTCGGGTGGAGGGTGGGTGGTGGCGGGAGGGGACGGATCGATCCAAAATCCCCGATACCGGTTAACCGTGGGTTTACGGAGGAGCCTCTCCCGAGTCTTGTAGGTGATGTATGAACCTGCGTCTACAGGCGAGGCGGTCCCAGGTCCATCCGACCAATCACCCTTCCGGCCCTCCGGTCCCACGGGTGGAGGGCGCGGGCCCGGGGCTCTAGGGGTTCGAGCCGCATCAAGAGCGGGTAGCAAAAAACTGTCAGCGTGCCGTGAGGATGGTGCAGGCCATGGCCAGGTTACGGACGTGGTGATGGGGTCCGGCCCTTTGATGTCGCCTCGCCGGCCGGTCGCGGTCTCAGCGCGATGGCCTCGATCTCGACCCGTTCGAACGGCCGGGACTGGACGCGATATTCCCGGATCTGCTCCGGCGGCAGGGCGAACTCGGTGTCGAGCAGACCGAGGATCTCGCGGCCGGCATTCGATGAATAGTTGGCCGGATGTTCCCTGCCGAAGTGATTGACGAAGCTATGAGCGGTCTGGGCGGCGGCGTCCGCATAGTAGCGGGCCGGGACCTCATCGCCTCGCGAGTCGACGGCCATGAGCCGGGTGTGGAGATCGGCGGCGCAGAGGTCGTGGGCGACGGCGATGGTCGTCCCGCCATTATAGGGGCGGGCCAATCCGAAACAGAAGCTGTGCCCACCCCTGCTCATCGTGCAGCCCCCGTAACGAGCACGCCCCGCGTCGTCGGCCTCCATCTTCCAGGGGCCGGCGGCATATTGGATCCGCACGGAGCAGTCCGCCCGATCCGGACGGAACGAGGCGACGTACGCGCGCAAGTCCGGGACGACCTGGCCGTCCTTCTTCACACCGCCTCCCCAGCGGTCGCCACCGCCGAAGTACGTCAAGCATTTCCCGTCGTATGTCGGCACCCATTTCAACGTGGAGCCCTCAGTTAGGTTCTTGACGCGCACCAAGATATCGATGAGCATCTGGCCTCTTACCCCGAAATATACGTCATGCGAGGGGTCGGCGGGCGCCTTCTCGAGTGGGGTACCGTCCGGCCGCCACCAGGTCTTCGGGCTCGCGTAATGAGCCGAGACAGCAACGACCTCAAAGGTGGCACCCGCGGCCATCGCGACTTGGTATGGGTTATCATCCGCGACGACGGCCGGGGGGGCTCGGGCTCCGGCGGTACAGGCGGAGCCGGTATTCCCAAGACCACGCCACTCGAGGTGACGCCGATCAACCAAAGGGCCGTCGCCCTCTTCATCAGGCGATGCAAGTTCATGGCTCTCGAAGATCCTTCGGCCAGTACGGCGACCGGCGAGGGGAACGCAGCGCCTGCGTTCCCGCCGGCTGCATGGCGGACCTCAGCCGGGCGTGATTTCGCACCCGGCCGCGTGTCTCAATGTGCGTCCGCTGCGGTGTCCAGTCGCCGACGATTGTCCCGGAACGTCACGGCGAGCCCCGTTACCAATGCGAGTGACGACACGGTGTTCGCCAGCCAACCCACGCGGTATACTCTCGCGATGAAGTCTGAATTGAGGACGGCGAACCGCCCCGACAATGTCAGATGTGTTGCGCATCCCACGACCGACGGCCCGATATATCCGATGAGCACGAGCCACATCCCCCGAGAGAGCCGGATATTGTAGAGGCAAACGCCGACGCCAGCGACGAGCACGGCGGTAGAAAGCAAGGACCTGGGATCGGCGAAAGGCGGGTCATAATGGCCCTCGGCGAGAGCGGCGGAGATGAGGATCGCAACGACGGCCGTAGCGGCCATCGATTGGCCGAGTGTGAAACGGAAGTTAACAGGTATCGACATCGATGAAACCTCACACGATGATTTCATGGCTTCTGATCTTGGCATCGTTCACCCCGTCGATGTTACACGCCGCGATGGCTGGTGTCGCGGTCAGGAGGGGCGATTGCTCGCCTTGCGAACGTCGAGCCTAACGACCTTGATCGAGGTCACATCTTCCGGCACCATCATCCGAGAATTGACGGCGATCCTCTCATTATTGTCAGTATTGATGCGACGGTAGTGCGTAACACATCCACATATTTTGCAGTGCTTGTATTCGAATGTTCCGCTCTTGTAGACGTAAGCTTGGAGTGCTCCCGGATTGCAAAGGACTCGGACGGATCTCGCCGAATAATAAGCCCATCGTGCCGCGAGTCGTCCGCAGATGGAGCAGTTGCACTCGGTCAAGGTCCGAGGCTTTCGACTGATTTTCGAGGCGGACTGCTCCGCAATGACATGAAGCGTGAAGCATCGGACTCTCGCTCGCGGCAGTGGAAGGCGGTCGAGTTCCGCAGCCCCGCCCGGACTCCCTCCGAGGCTTCCACGGGCCCG
The DNA here is from genome assembly GCA_963743925.1 of uncultured Planctomycetota bacterium. Taxonomy (GTDB): domain Bacteria; phylum Planctomycetota; class Planctomycetia; order Isosphaerales; family Isosphaeraceae; genus CAVZRC01. The sequence goes on from CAVURY010000004.1 coordinate 322,960, forward strand.
GATCGACGCCACAGAATCCCATATCCCATCCTGAAAATAAAGTCTCGAAGCCTGCCTTCGCCAGAAGTTTCGATACGGTAAAGTAGACGGCCGTCTAGTTGCTCGCATTGATGGTAGCGTGGGATAACTTGCCCATCAAACCAGGGGTTGAGAGACATTTCAGCGGCGGCTTATCCGTCGGCGGAAAAGTCGGGTTTCAGACTGCGACTGGCGGTCGCCGACAAGAATACGACCGCTTTCTTTACTTCTTGCCCCGCATTGATTCTTCTCTCGTCCGCTGCTCCTCTACCCTGAATTTCACAATTCTACCGATCAGGGCGACGGCCCTGCGGCACCTCAACGCAACTCGGGAGGTGGAGGTGTCGGCGAGTCCCTCGGGACGGGTTCCCAAAACCGGACGGCTGTCCGCTCGTACTTGCCAAGAAGCCATGCGAAGCGTGCCGCCTCGGCCTCGCAGGCGGCAGCATGTCCCTCGTGGTGAGCCAGCCGGGCATTAACGGCCTCACGACGCTTCGACTGCTCGTTGATCGCCCAGACCGCAGCCCAGCCGGAGCAGTACACCTGCCGCCGCCAGGCACGAACCCCGCCCATCGAGACGGCCAGGAACGCCACGGCCATCATCATCCGCCGCACCGTGAATCGCATGCCAGGTGATCGCATAATCGAAGTCCTATCGATTGCGTCCTAACCACATCAGGGTTTCATTCCCGTCATGCTATGCCAAACCGCATGTCAAGTCACGGATTCAGGTGAGTAAAGGAAACGGCCGTTGAACGAAACCGCTTCGCGGTAGAGCCCTGAAGCGAAGCCCCTCCCCTGACCGTCGGCTTCCCCTCGGTCGCCGGCACTCCTCTGCCCTCGAGTCTCGACCGGCCCGGATCGTCCCATCTCCCGCCTGCCACCTCCACTCCACGCTCCCGCTGAGACATCATCAGGCGCGTCCCCTTCTCTTCTTCGCCTCACCTCAGCACGGGAGCTCACCATGACTCCGCTCCGTCGCCGCATGATCCAGGACATGCAGCTGCGCAACTTCGCCCCGCGCACCATCACCGTCTATGTCAACTGCGTCTCGCGCTTCGCCAGGCATTTCGGCAGGTCTCCCCAACTCCTCGGACCCGACGACGTCCGCGCCTACCTCCTCGACATGATCGAGCGGCGGCGACGGTCCTGGGCCTACTACAACCTCAACCTCCAGGCCCTGCGGTTCCTCTACAACGTCACCTTGGGGCGGCCCGAGGTCCTCGCGCACCTCCCCTATCCCAAGCGGCTCAAGCGGCTCCCCGTCGTCCTCGGCCCCGAGGAGCTGACCCGCTTCTTCGCCGCCGTCGGGCGGCTCAACCACCGCGCCCTGCTGATCACCGCCTACGCCGCCGGGCTCCGCGTCTCCGAGGTCGCCGCCTTGAGGGTCGAGGACATCGACAGCCAACGCATGGTCATCCGCGTCCGCCAGGGCAAGGGCCGCAAGGGCCGCAAGGATCGCTACGTCATGCTCTCGCCCAAGCTGCTCGAGCTGCTCCGGGACTACTGGAGAGCGGCTCGCCCCAAGACCTGGCTGTCCCCCGGCTCGGACCCCGACCGGTCGATCTCCGCCGGCGCCGTCATGAAGGCGTGTCGCCAGGCCCGGCGGGCCTCGGGCCTGGAGAAGCACGTCACCGTCCATGCCCTTCGTCACAGCTTCGCCACCCACCTGCTCGAGGCCGGCACCGACCTGAGGACCATCCAGGTCCTGCTCGGCCACGACAGCCCGCGCACCACCGCCCTCTACACACACGTCTCCCCCGAGGCGCTGCGGGCCACGCCCAGCCCACTGGACCGGCTCGACCTGAGGCTCCGGCCATGACCCGCCCACGGATCGAGGTCGCCGACGTCATCAGGGCCCATGGTGACGCCTTCCTCGACGCGCACGGAGACGCCCTCTGCCCGGAGCCGCGCCGCGCCCTGCACGACCTGGCGAGCTGTCGCACGGCGGCGCTGGGCGGTCACGTCGAGGCGTGCGACCGGTGTGGGTATCAGCAGGTCGCGTATAACTCGTGCCGCAACCGCCATCGCCCCAAGTGCCAGGGCACCGAGGCGGCGCGGTGGGTCGAGGACCGGGCGGCCGAGTTGCTCCCCGTCGAGTATTATGTGCACGCAGAAGCTATGGCGGGTTTATCGAGCCGGACCCTTGAGAAAAGGGGGTTTGTGCCGGATGAACTGCACATAGCTTCCAACTCATGCGACTACAGAGCTGTCAGCCAATCCAGGAGCCCCTTATCCTTCTGCCAGGAAGGGACCGCTGGGGTTAGCGACTTGATACTGGCCTTTTCCAAGGCCCGGCGTTTCATGTCGAGATCGGCTCGGGCGTAGATCTCGGTGCTCTTGATATCGGCATGGCCCAAGAAGTCTCGGATCACGACCAGCGGATTGTCGGTCTGCAACAGGTGCATCGCCTTGCTGTGCCGGAAAGTATGGGGACTGACTTTCGGGAGCGGTACAGCAGGCTGCGAGATGCTGGCCTTCCGCACATACTTCTCTACCAGGTAACGGATGCCGGAGCGCGAGAGGCGCCCACCGAGCCGGTTCCGGAACAGAGGCTCGTTGAACGTCTCTGGGCCGATCAGACCCTGCTCACGCAGATAATCCCGCAGCAGGGCCACCGTGCTGTTCATCAGCGGCACCACGCGCGTCTTTCGCCCCTTTCCTGTGAGGCGGACTTGGGCGGGGCTCTCCAGGCGCACATCGCGCATCGACAGGTCGATCAGCTCTTGCACCCGTGCTCCCGTATCGTAGAGGAGGCTCAGGAGGATGGCGTCGCGCCGCCCCGCGCGATGACCCAGGTCCGGCTGATGGAGGATGGCGGCCAAGCTCTCCGGCGAGAGGTACTCCATGGCCGGAGGCGCGCAGCGCTGGAGGGGGATGGCCAGGATTCGTTGACAGCGGAGCAGGAGCCCCGGCTCTTCCGTCTGGAGGTAGCGGAAGAAGGCATGGAGGGCCGTGAGCCGTAGGTTACGGGTGCGCGGCGCACATCGACGCTCCTTCTCCAGGTGATCCAGGAAGTCCAGCACTAACGAAGGGTCGATCTGCTCGAGGCTCAAGCGGTCCGGGAGCAACCGCCGTACGTCTCGACAGAAGCGGAGCAAGAGCACGAAGGCGTCCCGGTAGGCCCTGATGGTGTTCGGGCTCACATTCCGCTGGGCTGGCAGATAGCTGGTTAAGAACGCCGTAAGATGCGTGGCGAGGTTCGTAGGTCTCATGGGACGGTCCTCCTCGGGATGATGTGGCCGAAGGCAGCTTCCGAGCGGGCGCTCAAATCGGGAAACAGGTCGGCGGTCAGCCGGAGGTAGAGCTGGGTATCGGTGATACCCCGATGCCCCAGGTAGGTGGCCAGTACCGGCAGCATGGCATTGAGATCGGCCCCCTCGCGATACCACCTGGCCAGGCGATGCACCGCGAAGGTATGGCGCAGGTCATGAAGCCGGGGACCGCGCCCCCGCCCCCCGTGAGGAATCCGACATCGCCAGAGAAGCTGTCGGAAAGCGCGGTAGATGGTCAGACGGTGGTAAGATCCGCCGTGGGAGCTCGGGAAGAAGGGGACATCCGAAGGCCGGGCGCCCAGGGAGTCAGCATAGCGACGAAGGCACTGGCAGAGGGAAGGCGTCACCGGAACGAGGCGATCCTTGCGGTTCTTCCCCTCGCGAACGACCAAGATTCCCGACAACAGGTTGACCTCGCCCACACGCAGGGCCACCACCTCGCCGATGCGAGGGCCGCACCCATAGAGGACGCGGATGATGGCGGGCAGGACACAATGCCTCAGGGGAGAACGGGGATCGGCCGGGATGGAATCCGCCGCTTCCAAGAGCCTCCGGATCTCGTCGTGCCCGAAGATGTACGGAATGAACGGGGCCGGCTCCCTGGCCGGGAGTCGGGCCTCCGGGACATAGACTGGACAACCCTGTCGGCCGAGGAAGACAGCCAAGCGTCGAACCAGGCCGATCCGTGCCCGCTGGGTCCGGGGACTCTCATTCGGATCCTTCGCGATCCAACGCTCGACCAGCGTCCTGGGTAAGGCGGCGGTCTCCAGTCCCTGTTCATGGAGGAACCGATCCAGTCGCTGAAGCGCCTCGCCCTCCACGGCGTACTTGTATCCGCAGGCATGCTTCTCGGCGATGAACTTCTCGATCCACGGTGCCAGAGCGCTGTGGAAGGTGGGTATGGGTGTGCGCTTATTCATGGAGCACCTCCGGGTCCAGCGCGGCCCGGCGCAAGGCCTCGATATCGACCTTGGCGTAGATCTGAGTCGATTCCAGCGAGACGTGACCCAGGACGGCCGCGATGGTCTCCAGCGGGGTCCCGGCTTCCAGCAAGCGAGTGGCCAGCGTATGGCGGAGCGAATGCAGGCCCTTGCGGGCCTGAGCCGGCAACGCGATCCCAGCCCGCTGGCGATAAAACGTCAGGATGTGATGGAGGTTGTCGTTGCTGCTGAATGGCTCGACCGGGGCCTTCAGCCGCAGGAACACCTCCCGGTGATGAGTGACGGGGCGCCCATGCTGTAGATAGGCGATCAGGGCGCCGCCAACCTCCTCGTTCAGGGGCAAGGTCAAAGGCGATCCGGTCTTCGCCTGGGTCACCTCGATGCGATCTTCTCGCCAGTGCAGGTTCTCCAGGCACAGGCCACGGATGTCGCTGACGCGCAGGCCGAGTCGGCACGCCAGTAGCAGGATGGCGTAGTCCCGCTTCCCTCTTGGGGAGGCGCGGTCAACAGCCGCGAGCAGAGCCTCCACGTCAGCGCCGCTCCAGACGGAAGGGAGCCGTCCATCTCGTGCCACTCGGACCTGGGGGACATGGACGGTGAGATCGTCCGAGAGGATCCCTTGCATGCACAGGAAGCGCAGAAGGGAACGGAGGTCGGACACGATCACAGCCACCGTCTTGGGCCGGAGATGGACCTGGGAGCGCAGGAAGTCCGAGATGTGTGTCGCCTGGATCGCGGACGGCTCACTCGTCTGGTGGGATTCCAAGAAGTGGAGGAATCGAGTGAGGTGTCGCGTCCGGCAGCGCATGGTGCCCGGAGTGCAGCGGAGGTGATTCCTGCAGAAGACCCCATACGTGTTCAGCAGGGACTGGAACGGAACCGAGAGGTTCACCGACCGTGCGGTGCGGCCGCGGCGCTGATAACAGCCGTGGAGGTTGAACTCGATCAGGATCCGCATGACGGCCCGGATCAAGCGTTGTCGCGAAGTTAACGCGGACGGGACATCGGCGGTGGGAATGCCACGGGCGGCGAGGAACTGCATGACCAACGAATCCGAGATGGTCTCGGGAGTCGGGCAGGAGCGAACGAAGTTGAGGAAGATGCGCCACACGCCGCGACAGAGCCGCAGGTACTTGGGGCTGTAACCCAACCTTTGCATGTCCTGCAAGGCATCGAGAACGAGCTGTTCGAGCTGAGACGCTGGGCTGGAAATGGTGCCGTGTTCCATGATGGGCCTCCTTGAGGAGAAAGGGGGCGACCCCGACGGTCGCCTTGGAGGCTCATGGTGGAAAACTATGCCGAGCTTTTCGAGCGAAATGGCCGAGAAAGCAAGGATTTTCGGTGCCGACTCAGCATAGCATTCCGGTGCGCATAATACTCGCTATGTGCTGCTGAACATAGCGAGTACTTCCATGTCGTCTTCACCCTGCCGGCGAGCCTCGGCCCGCTCGCCCTGCAGAACCCGCGGATCGTCTACGACTTGCTGTTCCGGTCCGCGGCGGAGACCTTGCTCCAGATCGCCGCCGATCCCGAGCACCTCGGGGCGGAGATCGGCTTCCTGGCCGTCCTACACACCTGGGGGCAGAACCTGCAGCACCATCCCCATGTGCATTGCGTGGTCCCGGGGGGCGGGCTGTCTCCCGACGGCTCGCGTTGGGTCGCCTGCCCCGACGGCTTCTTCCTGCCGGTCCGGGTGCTGAGCCGCGTCTTCCGGGGCAAGTTCCTGGCGGGGCTGCGGGCGGCCTTCGAGCGAGGGCGGCTCAAGTTCCGCGGCCGATCGGCTCGGCTCGCCGACGCGGTTCGGTTCGATCGCCTACTCGCCGAGGCGGCCCGGACCGAGTGGGTCGTCTATGCCAAGCCGCCCTTCGGCGGCCCGGGGCAGGTGCTGAAGTACCTGGCCCGCTACACCCACCGGGTGGCGATCAGCAACCGTCGGCTGGTCGGGATGAAGGACGGGCGGGTGCGGTTCCGGTACAAGGACTACGCCCGGGGCGGTCGACGACGGACGATGGAGCTGGAGGCGACGGAGTTCCTCCGGCGGTTCCTCCTGCACGTGCTGCCGACGGGATTCGTGCGGATTCGCCACTACGGGCTGCTGTCCAACCGGCACCGTCGGGAGAAGCTGGCGATCTGCCGCGAGCGGCTCGGCGTCGCGGCGCCGCCCGTGGTCATCTCCGATGAGGTGCCGGCGCCGGCGCCGCCCGCCGGCCTCGGGGTGACCGAGGCGCGGTGCGCGCACCTTTGTCCGATGTGCGGGGTGGGGCAGATGGTGATTATCGGGGAGCTGCCTGCCGCGCCCCCGACCGCTCGTGGGCCTGCGAGGCAGTCCGTATCGCAAGCGACCTTCGATACGTCGTGAGCCGCCTGGGAGGGCGCGGGATCGGTCGTGAGTTATCTGGGCGTCGTTCGTGGGCCGGGCGCCGGGCCACCCGGGATGGGGGGCGGGGGGGATCTCCGTCTCCGGGCAGGCCATCGTCCGGGATCGGGGGCCCGATATGAGGGCAGCGGCGGCGTGGAGAAGCCCTGACGCTGAATCTCGAGACAGAGACACGCCGCCCCACCCCGGGTCATGAAGATGTGACGGGGGAGCGCCGCGATTGAATCCCCATAGACGGGGCCTGCCCGCGGTTCCGTTCAACAGGTTGTATGGGGAAGTGCCCGCGACGGCGGGTGGGATGGCGAAGGTCCCTCAGGGCACTTCCCCATACAACCCTCTTCGTTTGGTAGACACTTCGCACGAGAGCATGGAGGCGTGAATGGGAATCGGCTACGCGAGGGTGTAGATCATCGAGCAAGACCTGGACCTGCGGCGTGATACCCCGAAGCAGGCGGGGTGCCGCATGGTCATCGTGGGCCCACCAGTGGCGGCAAAAGGATAGGGCTGTAAATGGTGATTTATGGATTACCCTTTCCAGGTCCCCGCGTGGTCCCGCGCACGCACGGCGCTTTGCCATCATACAGGAGTGTGTGCCGACGAGGTCCGGAAAGTAGGCACCGGCAATCCGCCCGCGGTATGATTCATCGATTTCTTCGTCTACACCGCCGCCGGGGACTGGGCAAGGATCCCGGATCTCCCCCTCGCGCGATATTCCCGAAAAGTTGGAATAATTCCGCTCCTCACCCGGACTATGAATCGGGATTACTTAAGGAGTGGGGACGAATGGTGACCAGATCATCGGGCGGGGCCCTCCAGAATCAGCTCAACATCTTATCTCGAATCGGCGTGGTCGGCGACCATACGGACGGGCAAATCCTGCAGCAGTGCCTGAGCGCCGACGAGGGAGGGGCTCAAGCAACCTTCACGGCCTTGCTGGAGCGCCATGGACCGATGGTGCTCAAGGTCTGCCGGCAGGTCCTCGGCGACTCGCACGACGCCGAGGACGCGTTCCAGGCCACATTTCTCGTGTTGTTGCGCAAGGCCGGCTCGGTCCGCAATGCCGATTCCCTGGCCAGTTGGCTCCACGGGGTCGCTTACCGGGTCAGCAGGCGTGCCAAGGCCGAGGCGATCCGGCGCAGGGCCTACGAACAGCGGGGGGCCGAGATGAAAGCCTTGAGGGACGACTGCGAAGCCGACCGGCTCGAATCATGGACAGAGCTCCACGAGGAGATAGCCCGCCTTCCGGCGAGATATCGGGAGCCACTGGTTCTCTGTTATCTCGAGGGCTTGACGACGGGTGCGGTGGCTCAGCGGCTCCATTGTCCGCAAGGGACAATCCTCTCCCGGCTGTCGCGTGGCCGGGAGCGGTTACGCGCCCGACTGACCCATCGCGGGCTGGCTCCGATCAACGGCCTTGTCACCAATGCTCTGCCTTGCGACGCCGAGGCAACAAGCGTACCCGGGCTCTTGCTCAGCGCAACGGCCCGGCTTGGGACCAGGTTCCTCGAGCAATCAGCAGCCGCGGTGCCGGTGTCGGCCTCGGTTGCCTCTCTTGCAGAAGGGGTATTGCGCGCCATGTTGTGGACGAAACTGAAGGTAAGCGGGCTTGCCGGGTTGGTATTGACCACGCTGGCCCTCGGAGCGGGAGCGGCACTGGCCTTCCAGGAAAAGAGGGAGGGCCAGATCCTCCGGTCGCGGGAGGCGCCGCAAGAATCCGCCACGCCCGTCGCTAAACCTCCCGACGCGACCAAGCCTTCGTCCGTTGCCGCGTTCATCCCATTGCCCCCTCGCGGCGAGGTGCATCAGTTGCTCCGCCGCGCCTCGAGCGAGGCGATCGCGCTGGCCAAGGCGAAGCCCATGCCGTCGTCCTGGTGCCTGACGACGATCGCCAGTGTCCAGGCCAAGGTCAGCGACCTCGACGGGGCTCGCGCCACATTCGCCGATGCCGCAAAGGAGGCCGAGGGGGAATTCGGCGGCGCCGCCGACCCTTGGAACCGCTGGCGCGTCGGTCACTTCCAGGGCGAGTGCGGCCTCAAGGAAGAGGCCCTCGCGATGTTCCAGCGGGCTGTCAGGGAGATGCCCGGCGTGATGGGCGATCACCGGAAGGACAACTCCACAGTCCGTACCCTTGCCGTCATCGTTGAGGAGCAAGCGAGGCTAGGCGCCCGAGAGGACGCACGCAAGACCGTCGAACAGCTTCTCGCATTCTCCAGGAAGTTCTTCGAGTCGAGCCGTATCGGCAACGCCCGCGATGTAGCCGCCCCGCAACTTGCCACAGCCCTTGCGGCCGTCGGCGACTTCGAGGCCGCATTCAGGTGGTCCGAAGGCGTAGACAATAGCGGTAACGTCCTGGGCGCAATCGCCGTGACTGCGTCGGAGTGCCTCGACCGGGAAGCCGCCCGGAAGTTCGTTCGGGAGGCGGCCGAGCGGCTCGCGAAGATGCAGTGGAGCGACGAGACGTATTTTGGCCTCAGTGACCTGGCGGAGGCCCAGGCCCGGCTCGGTGACATGGAGGCCGCAAGACGATCCGCCAAGGCGATCGGCGAGGGACCTTCCCGTCATGGGTACGACATGACGGACGGGCAAGCCTACGCCTTGATCCGCGTCGCGAGCGTGCAGGACCAGGCCGGCGATACGGTCGGGGCAAGGTACACGCGGCGCGTTGCCTTTCGTTCGGTGAGCGACCACCCTCTGATGAGAGGGCGCGACGGGCGGTCTTCTCAGATCGCCAGCGGACAGATCGCCAATGGTGACATCGAGGGTGCGGTGAAGTCGATTGCCGCGATGGAGGGAAAAGAGGCCGAGGTCATCGCGTCCCTCGCTCGCGCGTATGCCGCGGCCGGAGACGATGAGGCCGCGCGGACCACATTCGCCCGTGCCCTCACCGATGCCGGCCTGTCCGTCAAGGATCCCCCGAAACCAAACCCGGAATTCACGAAGAGACCGGGCGTCCGCCAGGACATCCCGGCGGCGGCGGCGCGGATGAGCCTCGCGGAGATCCAGGCCATGGCTGGAAACATCCCTGGTGCCCTGGAAACAGTGCGCTCGATCGACGGCCAGAACCATCAGCGGTCTGCGTTGCAACGAGTCGTGTCGGCTCGTGCGACCGCCGGCGATGTGGCAGGTGCCCTTCGGCTGAGTCTCGACGAGTCCAAGACGCCGGAAGAGCGACGGTCGGCCCTCGAGGGATTGGGACGGGGCCTCGACGCTCGCTTATCGCTCAAATCGCTCACGCGCCGCGCCGAATGACGGCTGCCGCGACTATCCGCGTTAACTATGGATCACCGTTTACGGCGAACGCGGCAGGCGGGTCCGTTGCGTCGCTTTGTTAGTGTCTGTCTCGGAAGGGCCTTGTAGACAAAATGGTTGGACCAGTCGCTCACGCCATCGTGGGTTACACTGAACGCTCGTCGCGTTCAGCACAGAGCCAACACCGGGAGGACTGGTCCGTGAACCATGTTAACACGACACGTTCCGTGGGACTCGATGTCCACAAGGAGACGATCGCCCTGGCTGTCGCCGACGGCAATCTGCCGGCCAAGATCCTGTCCACCATCCCCAATGACCTCGCCACCCTCCTCAAGACCCTCCGTCGCCTGGGACCGCCGGAGTCGCTCGTCTGCTGTTATGAGGCCGGCCCGACCGGGTACGGGCTCTATCGGGATCTCAAGGCCGCCGGATACCGCTGTCATGTCGTCGCCCCTTCCATGGTCCCGATCCAGGCCGGGTGCCGGATCAAGACCGATCGCCGCGACGCCGCCAAGCTGGCCCATTACCTCCGCTCGGGCGATCTCACCTTCGTCTGGGTCCCCGACAAGGCCACCGAGGCCATCCGCGACCTGGAGCGGTCGCGAGACGACGCCAAGTGCGCCGAGCGAGTGGCGCGTCATCATCTCTCCAAATTCCTGTTGCGTCAGGGGAGGATCTATCAAGGCAAGACGACCTTCAACGCCGCCTACATGGCCTGGGTCACCAAGCAGACCTTCGATGAGCCGGCGCAACGGCAGGTCCTGGCCGACTACCGCGAGGCGGTCGAACTGGCGGGCGACCGCGTCGCCCGCCTCACGGCCCAGATGAGGATAGCCGCCGCGGCCTGGGAGAAGTCGCCGCTGGTCGTGGCCCTGCAGGCCCTGCGGGGGGTCGATATGGTCAGTGCCGTGACGCTGGTCGCCGAGGTCGGCGACTTCCGCCGCTTCGCGGCCCCGGGCGAGTTGATGGCGTACGTGGGGCTGGTCCCCTCGGAGCACTCCAGCGGCGGCAGCCGCCGTCAGGGTCGGATCACCCGCACGGGCAACGGCCACGTCCGGCGGATCGTGGTGGAATCGGCCTGGCACTACCGCCGCCAGCCGCGGATGAGCAAGGCGATCCGCCTTCGGAACGACCGGGTCTCGCCGGGAGTGCGGACCATCGCCTGGAAGGCCCAGAAGCGGCTGCACGAGCGGCTCAACCGCCTCCTGGGCCGGAACAAGCCGGCATGCCAGGCGGTCGTCGCGGTGGCCCGAGAGCTGGTCGGATTCATCTGCGCGATCGCCCATGAGGAGGTGCTCCTGGCCGGCTAGGAATCCTGGTGCGCCTGATACCGGCACGGGCCCCGAGAGTCCGGCGGCCGGGGGGATGGTCCCGGGAGAGTGTACGGGAGGGGGGAATCCTCGAAGCACCCTTGGGCCGGCATCTCGATGCCGACGCCCGCCTGAAGGAGATGCTGACCAGGAACCGCTGTGAGATCTGCCGCAATGTCCCCTGACGGATCGAGTCATGCGTTAACCAACATGCGAATATCAGAATGATCCACCGTCGTAACGATCTCACCTTGGACTGTCCCCCCAGGCCGCACGACAGGAGGAGAGCTAGAGAAGATCGATCCCCGCAGGTGATCCCCTTGGGAGCCACGATCGAGTGCCAACGGCATCTCGTTGAGGTGCGGCTGACGCCATCGTGTCACCATGGATTCAAAGAGAAGAGCCTTCTGGGAGGAAAAACCCGAAAGAAAATCAGTACTGTGATCTTGACTGGGTCAACCATATCAGGGTGCTCTGTGAGCACCGATCCGGGGTAACTTGCCGAATTCGGGGCTCACAGAGCACGTTAGCCGACCCGGCGGGTGCCAGTCGTTCATGGTCCTGGCGATCGACATCCTCACATGATACTGCGCCGCGACGAACGTCGCATCAGGACCCAGTAGGCTAATCGCCGCCGCCTGGCCGGACCCGCGAGGGCCATCAGGCATGCGGCGGACGCGCCCACGAAACGAACGTTTGCTCTATAGCGAAATCAGGGCCTTCCATCCAGAGGACGCTCAGCGGGCAGTCGCCTGGCCAGGACGAAGCCCGCCACAGCAATCGGTGGGGACACCGTCAAGGAGAAGAGTCGTTGAAATAGCCCGCGATACGTGTGCGTATCAAGCCCGCTCATCCCGCTCATGATCGGCACCATGGCGGCCAGGAGGATCAGATTGGCTATCAGATAGGCACGCAGGCCCATATGTCCGCCCCTCCAGAGCACGATAGCGAACAGGACTGGCAGCGAGAGCAACGCGATGAGGAAAGCCGGATGGCCACCATGCCGCTGATCGGGCAAGGGATAGTAGCCTGCCCACAGGCTGGCACAACCGCCCATGGCGACGGTGAGCGACGTCGGCCAGGCGAGGAGGGGATGAACGCCCAGGCGACCGAACGTGATGAGGAAGCCGAACGAGGCGACGAGGCAGGCGATCCCCTGCAAGATGGCCCCGCTATTGAAAATGGCTGGGTGTCGTGAGAGGTCGGAGCCGAGTTCACTCGCAGTGGTGCCCAGGAGACTGAACCCGGGGAAGAAAGGAGCGGCTGCGGCCTGGGAGCCGTAATACAAGAATGGGACGGCGACACCCGCGCCGAGGGCGTATCGGGTGATCCAATCTCGGCGCATGGGAGGGCTCCGCTCGAAGAAGCGTGTGGATCTGGCGAGGGCAACATGGGTTATTCGGGGCGTGATCGCCGATATTCTTCGGCACAGGGCGGCATCGGGCATCGGGAGTCGGATGACCAAGTTAGAATTTCCGAAAATCATAACTCTGAATGGCATGAATTTCAGACTCGCCGGACGCTTGTTTTCAGGCGGTCGGGCGGGCTAAAATCGGACATTATCCTCTTTGGAATCTCATCACGCCGCGGTGGTCACCATGCCTCGCCAGCGACTCCGATTGGCTACTCTGGCACTGCTGATCGTCATCGCCACCCTGGCCACGGCCTTGTTTGTCCACCGGCGACGCGAGACGGCCCTGAAGTCTCTCGCGCGAGCCCTTGTGGCGGAAAATCAAGTCCTTGCGACAGAAAGTGCCCGTGACCGAAGGGTTCTCGAACGAATTCAAGTCTCCCGGCTAAGACAACTAGATGAGCTCCGAGCCCAGGTCGCCCGCCTATCCGGCCAAATCAAAGACGCCATTCGGGACAGTCCGACCGACCACCGGGAGGCTGGAGCGCCTGAGAATTAGGCCTTACGCCGGTTTCCTGTTCTATTGCGACGCACGCCCCGGCGTCTTGACCGGGCTCGATGTGGCGTCGGGTCGTCTCCGGGATCTCGTGCCCGGCCTGGGCGGCGTGGATCAGACGGCGTGCTGAACCCGAGCGACCGGAATAATCCCGCTTCTTGATGCGCACGGGCGGCTGGTCACCGGGAAATATCCTCGCAGTTCTGGAGACGTCCGGCTGCGGTAGCGGGGTCCGCCGGCTCGAAGGCGGGCGCATCAAATAATAGCCGAGGCCGGATCACATCTTCGTGACACGCCTCTGCGGACGGGATTGGCAGGAATGAGCTGCGCGGAATCGCACGACTCACCGCCGCTCCCGGAGAGCTGAATGGCTAGCCGAGGCCGGGCCATGGAGGTAAGGCCGAGCCTCGGCCGGCAGGGTTGCGGGGATTGCCGTCAAATGATGGCGATGATGTCCGGGCTCCCGATGTGGCGACCCACGATCATCGGGCTGCCGATGTGGGCGCCCTGGATGTCGGCGACGGGGGGCCACGACTTGATGTCCTGGGCGACGTTTCCGACGACGTGGTTGCCGACGACGCCCGAGAGGAGTCGCCGGCCTTCGAGGCCCTCGACGGACGGGCGGCGGGCCGTAATTCGACGGGCCGTGCGGTCACTCTGGCGGAAGAGCTGGAGCAGGGTCATGGCCATGGTCCTCGCGACGGGCGGTTGAGGGACAGAGACTCGTCTCACATAGAGTTAAAGTCCGCGTCATGCGCCGACCTGTCGCGAAAAACGGATTTCGGCCCGAGATGGCCGATTCCGCCTGATCCGGGATGCGAGCTCGCAAGAATCACTCCAGGTCGCGGCCGAAACCGTCCCTTCGATGGGATGCATTCCCGCAGCTCCCACCCTGTTCGACGCAACCCTCGGTAGGGCCGGCTGCTGGCGCCGGGAGGCTTTGCGGCGGCAACCTTACCTAATGTCGATTATCAGTTCTTATATTCCTCAATTGATATCTGGCGAGGCGGAGGAGACTATGATGACCGGCAAAGCCGTCGGATTCTACATGATTCCCCGTCCGCACCCTTTGTGTTCGTGTTCGATCGTAGCGGTCTTACGGCCCGGGCGACGCGCGGAGACCGCGTACCGGTATGTATTTTTGTGCAATTGTAGCTGATAACACCGTCCATGCCATCGGATCGGCCGTCAACCGGGCAGACCTGCATGGTCGAATGGCTCCCGAGGTCGTCGTGGGGCCATGATCGTCGGGGCGATCGCGTCCATCAACAGTCCGGGCTCGTTCACCCGAGGATATCCCGGACCACCTCCCCGGAGACATCCGTCAGCCGGAAGTCGCGGCCCGAGTAGCGGTAGGTGAGCCTCTCGTGGTCGAGGCCCAGCAGGTGGAGGATCGTCGCGTGAAGGTCGTGGACCCCGACCCGACCTTCGACGGCCCGGAAGCCGAACTCGTCGGTCACGCCGTGGACCAGACCGGGTTTCACGCCGCCGCCGGCCATCCACATGGTGAAGCCGAACGGGTTGTGGTCGCGGCCGTCGCCGTTCTCGGAGACCGGGGTGCGGCCGAACTCGCCGCCCCAGATCACCAGCGTGTCGTCGAGCAATCCGCGACGCTTGAGGTCCTTCAGGAGCCCGGCGATCGGCCGGTCGATCTCCGTCGACTTCTTGCGGATCTCCTTGCTGATGTCGGAATGATGATCCCAGCCGCCGTTGACGACCTGGACCATCCTCACGCCGTTCTCGACCAACCGTCGGGCTAGCAGGCAGGTATCGGCGAACTTCCCCTCGCCGTAGAGCCTGCGGGTCGTCTCGTCCTCCTTGCGGATGTCGAAGACCTCCGGGGCGGCGGCCTGCATCCGGAAGGCGGTCTCCATCGAACGGATGCGAGCTTCCAGGAGTGTATCGTCACCCCGATCGGCCAGGTGGCTCGCGTTCGCCTGGCGGAGGAATTCCAGCTGGCGCCCTTGCCTCGCCCGATCGAGCTTGGGGTTGCGGAGGTGTCGGATCATCTGTTCCGGGCCCGGCTTGTCGAGATCGATCGGCGTCCCCTGATGTTCGCCCGGGAGGTAGCCGTTCCTCGACGAGGCGAACGAATTCCCGAGCGAGACGAAGCCGGGCAGGTCTTGATTCTCGGTCCCCAGGCCGTACGACACCCACGCGCCCAGGCTGGGGTGGGTCTGGTCGATCCGGCCCGAGATCATGAAGTTGGTCGCCGGGCCGTGGTTGGGATTCGAGCCGTGGACGGCGCGGAGGACACAGAGGTCATCGACGCAGCCTCGGAGATGAGGGAGGAGGTCGCTGACCTCGATCCCGCTCTGGCCGCACTTCCGGAACGCGAACGGCGAGGGGAGGAGCCCGCCGGTGACTCGTTCGGTGCGGAGGGCGACGCCGTCGGGCCTCCGCCCCGCGTTCCTGGCGATCGCCGGCTTGGGGTCGAGCATGTCGAGGTGCGATGGCCCGCCCGCCATCAGGAGGAAGATCACCCGCCTGGCCCTGGGCGCGAAATGGGGCCGACCGGGGTCGGCGGCCATGACCCCTTCGGAGCAGAGGAAGCTGGCCAGGCCCAGTCCGCCGACCCCGGAGGCCAGCGAATTGAGGAAACCGCGCCTCGATGGGTTGAGATCGGTGGGGATCACGGGAGACCTCGGATCGGAGGGTTGGTCGTCGGGACACCGGGTGGAGATCGCTCGATTTCAGATGCCGGATCTTACATTATAAATGATTATCCCAGAATGATTTCAAATCTAAAATTCTGCAATCTCTATCAGTCCACGAACAGGAACTCGTTGCTGATGAGCAGCGCCTGCGCCAGCACGGCCCGGGCTTCGCGGGATTCGAGGCCGCCTACGGACTCCACCAGGCGAACGGCCCGATCGATCTCGTGGACGCTCGGGTCGCGGAGCAAGACGTCTCGATAGAGGGCCTCGACGAATCCTCCGGGCGACGCCCGGCGGTCGAAGGTCCGATTCGCCAGCCCGGCGGATCGTGCCAGCAAGAACGGGCTGTTGAGGAAATAGAGCTGTTGGAGGGGGGTCGTTGTCTCGTCACGACCCTCTCCGTGGCGGTTGGCGTCGGGGAAGTCGAAGGCCCGCAGGACGTCGGCGACCCGCTGGCGGCTGACCTTGCCGTAGACCGTCCGGCGGAGGAATCCCGCGCTTTCCAGGTTTCCAGACGGGCCTCCCATCATCGGGTCCAGCGAGCCGGAAACCTGCAAGATGGCATCTCGCCAACCTTCCACGTCCAGGCGACGGCGATTGGCCCGACTCAGCCATTTATTCTCCGGGTCGGTCGATTTCGCGGAAGTCTCGCCCCGGCTTGACTGCCGGTAAGTGCTGGAGAGGACGATCTCGCGATGGAGGGCCTTCAAAGACCACCCTCCGGCGATGAAGCGGGCGGTGAGGTCGTCGAGCAAGTCCGGGTGCGACGGCGGCTCGCCCAGCTTGCCGAAGTTACTCGGGGTCGTCACCAGGGGTCGGCCGAAGTGCCAGCCCCAGACCCGGTTGACGATGACCCGCCCGGTAAGGGAAGCCGCATCCCCGACGATCCCGTCGGCAAGCTCTTTCCGACCGCTACCCTCTCCGAAAGCCCTGGGCTCGCCGGCCGAGAGCACGGCGGGGAACCTCCGAGGGGTGATCGGGCCGGGGTTCGCCGCGTTTCCTCGCTGGAAGATGGGGAGGTCGCGCGAGACCCCCGGGCGGTAGTCGAGCACCGTCCAGGCAGGGTCCTTGCCATCGACCCAGAGGCCCGCATCGCGGACGGCGGGGGCCGTTGGACCGTCAAAAAGCCTGGTCGCCTTCAGGGCCTTGATCCGAGCTTTCAGGTCGGCGATCGGAGCGTCGTACTTCGATCCGTCCTCCTTCTGCTTGCCCGCGGTCGTCTTCATCTCCTCGGCGTAGCCGAGACGTAGTTGGAGGTCGACGATCCGGGCACGGAGCCCGGCGAGGGTCTCTTCCGCCGACGGGTCGGCCGGCACGAGCGGTCGTTCGACAAGTTGAGTACTGGCCATCACGCCGGCCAGGGCGTAATAATCGGCCGTCCCGATGGGGTCGAACTTATGGTCATGGCACCTGGCACAGGCGACGGTCAGGCCCAGGAACCCCCGGGTGATGGTGTCGACCCGCTCGTCCCACTCGTCGGCCACGATGGTCGTGATCACCTCGCTCGAGAGCTTCGGTTCCTTGTGATAGACGGGGGCGAGCCCGATGAATCCGAGCGCCGCGATCTCCGACCGGGGGAGGCCCGGCATGAGGTCGGCCGCGAGCTGGCGTCGGACGAACTCGTCATATGGGAGGTCGTCATTGAGGGCCTTGATGACCCAATCGCGGTAGGCGTGCGGGTTCCGAGGGGCCTTGTTGGTGGCCTCGCCGGTCGGGTTGTCCTCGGCGTAACGGGCCACGTCGAGCCAGAACCGCCCCCAACGCTCGCCATGCCGAGGAGAGGCGAGCAGCCGATCCACGAGCCGTTCGTAGGCGTCGGGGGCCTGATCGGAGACGAATCCCTGGGCCTCCTCGGGCGTCGGCGAGAGGCCCGTCAGGTCGAAAGTGACGCGACGGATCAGGGTCCTCCGATCGGCCTCCGGTGATGGGTGCATCCCATGCTGGTCGAGCCCTCGGTGGACGAACCGATCGATTCGATTCCTCATCCATCCGGGGTCGGAGACCGTCGGCGGCGCCCGCTCGGAGGCCGGGAGAAACGACCAGAACCGGCGGCCCTTGACCGGGTCGATCGACGATCGGAGCGGGGACGCGTCGGCCCCCTTGTCTCGGGGCAGCGGGGCGCCCATCTCGACCCACGCTCGGAAGTCGGCGATCACCCGATCGGGCAACTTCGCGTCGGGCGGCATCCCGGCAACGCCGCCTTCGTGGGCGATCGCATCGACCAGGAGGCTTTCGTCCACCTTGCCGGGAACGATGACCGCCCCCGAATCCCCGCCCTTGCGAAGACCATCGGGGCTGTCGAGCCGCAGGCCACCTTTCGGAGCCTTCTCGCCGGCCGAATGGCAACGGTTGCACCGCTCGACAAGCACGGGGCGGATCCTGGCCTCGAAGAATTCCAGCCCCCGCTCGTCGCCGAACGAGGGGCCGGCCCAGCCGAGGACACCCAACAGGAGAAGACGGGCGGGGCGGGTTCTGCTCATCGGTCACCGATCGAGGGCAGCGGGGCGGGTGGGCTCGGGACTCGCGCGGGCGAGGGCGAGCGGGAGTGAGGTAGGATAGTTTAACACGATCCGACCCGCGAAGTTCAAGTCGAGGGCCGGGAAAGTCGTCCCGGAGTACCATGAGAATCCACCAATCCCCCCATCACATGTAGACGACGGTCCCACTGGCGAATTATGATGGGATGATTTCCCGGTTCTCGATGCCGGTTTGTCTTGTCGGCGACTCGACCGTGACGTATGGCCCGGACTTGACGCGGCCGCTCGCTTCGGCGCCCATATCCACTTTCCACGGCCGGGAGAATCATCGAACTCTCTGAAACCGGAAGCCTCGATTCCTCGGAGAATTCACGATTTCCGTCCCGGCCCGTGAGCAGCAAATCCGGCTGTCGTGAGCGCCTCAGGAAAAGCGGTTCTTCTCCTCCGGCTCGCGGCCGACCGCGTATTCCGCCCGGTCATGGAAAAAACCGACCAGCAACAGGTCTCGAACGACGACCTCTCCCTTCGACGTTCGATGCCCGCAACACTGGCCGGTTGGTTCGTCGTCACGGGATGCTGAACTCACGTGCATCCCGGACATCTCTTGTGAGAAAGGGAGAGCGGGGGGTCCCGCTCTCCCATCGGCGGTGAGTCGCTCCAACAGTCGTCGAAGCGGCCGTCGCCACTGGGGTTGGCTTCTTATCAATTCATAGTAACAATTGCGAAAACTAATCGCTTGTTCAGAATTCTGTATTTGCTTCAGTAATGAGGTACTATGGCAAGGCGTGTGCCAGAGTGAATACCTGCCACTGGCGCACTCCCGTGAATTTGACGTAGGTCGCTTGCTGGACAAGGGGCTGCGTTAACCGAAAAAAGATCGACGCTCTCGGGGGTGTCTTCCCTGACGCCGTTGTCGGCTCATGAGCCGCGTTCATTTTGTGTGCAGACAAGCCCGAGAATCCCGCAAATCGAATCGGGGTATTTAAACGATGAGGGCACCTCCCTCCAAGGATCGCGACTCGCTGTTGCCCCTCCATCTCCGGCAACCGACCATGAAGCGGTAAGCCTCGGTCGAAATCGATCTTACGGGCCAGGCCATGCGGCGATTGCATCCATCCGCGACAGCGATTGAGACGCACAGCCGCGATCTTTCAAACCTTACCCTGCTCGTCAGCAAACCGAGGTGGTTGAACACGAGCCTTTCACCGGGATTCGTGACCGTCGGCCGAATCGGATCCAATTCGGTATCGTTGACCAGGTCGAGCAAGAGAGAAGGGTGGAGGACAGTCGGGCCCGCGAACAGTTCGCGGAAGGTCGATGCAAGATTCGCGGGTGCTCCGACGCTCTTGAGAGCCAGGCTTCAGGCAGAGGCTTGACCCTGGGGAAGTGGTGAATCATGACCGTCGCCGAAGCGATTGCCGACTTGACCATCAGGGCCGATCCGACCCGGGCGCCGCGATTGAGGTGCTGTGCAATCTACCGAGGTCATCTCATGAAGCTGGCGGAGTTGACGTCCGGCCATGCGAACCTCGAGCTCTCCGGGGAGTTCATCCAAGCCGAAGTGGCCGATCTCCTCGAGTCCAACCCCGAGCTGCGGGGCCGGTTCGAGCCGAACGCTTCCGCCGGGCATGACCTGCGCGGAGGCGCACGCCGCACCATCGCTCCCGGCGAGCTGATTCGCAAAGTCTAAGGACGCATCGCGCAGCCGATCGCCTGGATCCGGTGAAATAAGGTGACGACCAGGATGGCCAGGATGACGATTTCACCGAGCGGGTTCATCGCGCCCTCCCGAGAATCCTCGGGCATATTCGCCCCGTCTGGGTTCGACGGTGGCAGCGTCAGGCTGCGATGGCGGAGTTCTCCGGCTCGGAGTCGGGCGCAGGAAATAGCCGAGGCCGGGCCATGAAGGTAAAGGCACGCCTCGGCATGCGAGGTTGTTTGACCCGGCGACGCCTGGAATCGATGCTACGCCGCCAAGCGGACCGGCCCGACACTCCCGCCTCATCGCACGGCCGGTCTGATGAGACCATACGACATGGCGGAAGGACTCGGCATGGAACGCCCGTCTCTCCCCGATCGGCATCCCCATCCCCTGCCCGTCATGGCCTATGCTTGCTGAAGTGGCGACCAGAGGTCTGAAAAGCACCAAGATGAGAGGGAGCGTCGAGCATGTTGTTTTCCGCGTGGTCCATCCTGAGTTCCCCCTTGTTCCCCGTGTTCTTCACGGTCTTCGTGTTCTGCGCCGTACTGGCCTCCCAGGACGAAACACCACGCACTTCGGCCTGCCTCGAGCGTGATGACCAGGGTGGCGACTGAACGGACGGGCGAGCGGCCGAATGCCTCGGCGTGGCGTAAAAGCGGCCTGTCCCGACGACATCAGCCAGGGAGAAAGCAACAACGACCTTCACCGGGACCGATGGCGAAGACGACGAAGCTGAAGCGCGTCGCCCCGAGGGTCGGGTTTGAATAATCCGAGCTAACCATCTGCAAACGACATCATCCGGCCGGACCATGGGGCATTCTGCCCCGGCCGCACGTCCCTTCGATCGAGGGATTGCGACCTAGGCTTTCGACAGGAGCACACGGCGTCGTGGCCGGCCCTGCTGCAAGGGGACCGGCCACGCGGAACCCCGCAAGAGTACCCCATGAACCTGAACTTCAGTCTGCCCGGCATCATGGCGATGCTCGCCGGATCGGCAGTCGGCTACATCTACCTCAGTTGGGGTCGCTTACAGTCGGACTACCCCCTCGCCGCCTCGGGCCTCGCCTTGATGACGTACAGCTACTTCATCACATCCATGTTCTGGCTCGTGGCGGTCGGGGTCGCGATTGCGGTCGCGCCATTCGCATGGAGGCGGATCGCCTGATCACGGAGGCCAGATGGGGGGCGCGTCACGCCATCGTGGCCATGGTGGCCGTGGTGGAGCGAAGGGACACTAAACCGGACTTATTGGGGTCAGATCATCCACATCAACCCGGACGTCGAGTACCGCTTCGTGGTCGAGGAGGGGTTGAGCCGCTCCCGCCCGCGTCCGCTTCGCCAGCCTACTGAACAAAAGTCACAGCAAAAATCGTCGTTGTTTTCTCAGATGCTATCGGAACCCCAACCCCAGGCTTCTTGTGACTGTCCACGGCCTCCGAACCTTCCCCATCACGACGATCATGGCTCTCTCCTTCGGCTCTGGTGTCGAACCCATCCCGCAGACGGCTTCGCGAGCGACCGCCCGAGTCGACAGGCGTGACAGCCTGTAGCCAGTGGGAGCTGACCCCAGCCTTACTTTTTCGCCGTGGCCTTCTCCCGCGCGGCGGCCGCGGCGAGGACCGACTCGGGGTGGTCGTTGAACAGGTCGCGGCATCCGGAGCAGCAGACCCAGTAGGTCTTGCCCTTGTAGCTGACCTGGGTCGTGCCCCGGCCCTCGGTAACGACGCAAAGCGGGTACGACTCGCCCGCGGCGAAGGCGACCCCCTCGCGGGTATAGCCGACCTCGCCGAGCCGCGAGAAGGCGTGGCGCACGGGGTCCTCGGCCTCCAGCAGGACGAGCAGGCGGGTGTCGTGCAGCGGGGTGAGCGAGACCCGGCGCACTCCGCCGGCTTGGGCCTTGGCGTCGGCTGTCAGGACCAGCGGCTTCCCGTCCCCCGCCCTCGCGCCGGCGAAGGTGCGGGACGTGCCGTCGGCGAGGGTCGCCTCGAAGAGGAACGTGTCGGGCGCCTTGCCCGCCCGAAGCACGCCCGCCTTGATGTACTTGCCCTTCTTGACAGTGATCTCCAATCCGGCCGAGTCGCTGGTGAGCTTCCAGGTCCAGTCCGCCGACTCCATCCAGGCCCCGCGCACTCGTCCCCGCTGGACCTGCCCGACTCCGCGCCACGACCCCACGAGCGGGGCGTACGCCTTCAGCGCCTCCTGGTCGGCGATCGGGCCCGGCACGACCTTGTCCTTGTCGTCGACAGCCCGCACGGTGACTGCGGCCGCCGTCACGAGCCCCAGCGCCGCCAACAGGCCGACGCCCGACGAAACCCTGGCCCTTCGCATCGTGGACTCTCCCCCTGAAGACCGACCCTCCCGTCTCCGACCCGGACCCCGACCATTGTAGGATGAAACACCGCCCGGAAGCCATTCTCTGTTTCGATTGATGGGCCAATAGGTCGGTTGACGACGCTCCTAGTCGGCTCTAGGGCTTCGTGTTGGCATGGGCTGCTGGAGCCCGGCTAGCCCCGCCGGTATCAATTATAATTGAACATGCATTGCGGTAAAGATCGTTATTTTTCCCGTTGCTATCGGAAGTCCGTCCTGGGCGACGGCTCTCGGCATCGAAACGACGATATCGAGGAGCTGCGTGCCTGGGTGTTCGAGCTGGCCCTGCAGATTCAAATTGCCAGGTCAGCGGTGATGGAGCCGATTCCTATCGATCCCAGCTCGGGGCAATGCCAACCCTATGGCATGCGGAGCCATACGAGCAGGCTAGAATCTAATAGTGACTATTATCGAAGCAGACATCGATCCCTCGGACGGCATCAGAGAGGGCAGGCTTATGGCATCTGATCGCTCCTGGATGAAAACCCGGCCATTATTACTCGTCGCTTCCTCGTCATCGTGTCTTCCTGTACGCACCGGCCAGAGGCGGAGAGCTATTCGCCAGGTGGGTCGTTGACGTCTGGAGGCGTATCCCCCCGAGGGATCGGCGGACGCTCTTGCGGCACAGGAAGCAGCGGCCGGACGATCCGGTCACAGGCTCAGTAAGTGTCGCGGTCATGTTGGTGACCGCGTGGGGCGCGAAGAGTCCAGGTGCGGTCGCACGGCATAGATATTATAAACATAAATTATAATTTAATTAACACAATTTTTAATTAAAAGTATAATAGATTGGTTAATATGTCTAAAACGAATTGGCCAGCGCCACCTGGTCGGCGCGCATCGAATCCTCCCACCGGCTCTCGAAGGCTGCGTCGATCAGGCCCTCAAGATCCGGTGATGGGACTTCATGGCGTTTGCCGGGGAGCAATCCATGACGCCGATCAACCATGCCACGCGGCTTGCCGGGCAAGCTGGTGCCGGACATCGATTCTTGCAAGGTTATCGTCGCAAGGACAACATGGATGAGGAGATCCTCCCACGGCGTTCCATCCCCCGACGGGTGGATTTGCACCCACGTCTTCATGGAGAAGCGCAGGCGCCAGAGCACCGCGATTAGCCGAGCATGAATGAGAAGAACCGCCTCGCGTTCGACAGCGAGGCGTCCGCAGAGAGGGCCGGTAATCGACCGACGTGGGATTGCCAGTAACCCGGAGATCCACGCGATGAGTGACGACCAGATCCGCGGAATTATAGACGACCTCGGACGCGGATACGATGGCGACGCCTGGCATGGGCCACCCCTCCGCAAGGTGCTCGAAGGCGTGACCGTGGAAATGGCGGCTGCCCGGCCCGTTCCGCTCGGACATGGCATCTGGGAGATCGTCGCACATCTCGCGGGCTGGAACGATGTCGTCGTCCGCCGGATCGAGGAACTCCGACCGATCGAGTCGCCCGACGAGGGGGACTTCCCTCCGGCCAGCGATACCGGTCCGGACGCGTGGGATGCTGCCCTGGCCCGGATGAACGCCAGCCACAGGCGGCTTCTCCGGACCGTCTCGACTCTCGATCCCGAGCGGATCGGGGAGACGGTCGCCGACGAGGAGTATCAAATTGATCACATGCTCCGCAGCGTCGCACAGCATATGGCTTATCGCGCCGGCCAGATTGCGTTGATCAGGAAGCTGGTCGTAGTCCACGGTCGCTGATCGGGTGTCGCAGACCAGGTCGGGCATCCTTCGGAGTGGATTCATGACGCTTTTCCCCGAACAGGACGATATACCACCCCTGGCGGCCCGATTGGCTCCCAGGCTGCGTTCGCTCGCGGAACGGGGGATCTTCTTCGGCACCAGCTCCTGGAAGTACGAGGGATGGCTCGGGTCGATCTACAGCGAGGATCGCTACCGGACGAGGAACAAGCACTCTAAGAGTCTGTCCCATAAGGTGAACATCAGGGCAGTGACCGCCGTAGTAGTGGCATGAGATCCCACCACTACCCCAGCGACCTCACCGACGAGCAGTGGGCTCTAATCGAGCCCCATCTTCCGCCTGCACCCGCCGGCGGGCGACCCCGAAAGACCGCGATGCGAGACGTCGTCAACGCCATCTTGTACATCCTCCGCACCGGCTGCCAGTGGCGCTACCTGCCAGGCGACCTGCCGCCCAAGAGCACCGTCTGGCGGTACTTCGACCGGTGGCGCCGCGACGGCACTCTCGAGACGATCCACGACCGGCTTCGCCGCAAGGTCCGCGCCGCCGAGAAGCCCTACCGCCCGCGCACCACCGCGAGCGTCAACAGCCAGTCGGTCAACGCCACCTCCGGGGGCGAACACCGGGGCCGGGACAACGCCAAGAACGTCAACGGCCGGAAGCGACACATCGTGGTGGACAGCTTGGGCTTGCTGCTGGCCGTCCTGGTCACCGCCGCGAGCGTCGATGACGCCAAGGCGGCGCCGAGTTGTTCGCCCGGTTGGAGGGCCAGCCGATGAGCAAGGTCAAGCGAATGTTCGCGGATAACAAGTATCACAATTTCGCCCTATACGAGTGGGTCGAGTCGAACGCGGAGTGGGACCTGGAGATCGTCCGCCGCCCCGAGGGGTCCGAGGGCTGGGTAAAGCTGCCGATTCGCTGGACGGTCGAGCGCACGTTCGCGTGGCTGTGCCGGTGCCGTCGGCTGAACCTGGATCGGGAGAAGAGCACGCTGTCCTCGGAGTCGTTTATCAGGCTGGCCATGATCCAGTTGATGCTCCATCGGCTCCAGCCCGATGAGTCTGACGCCGAGTTCGGCTACCGTAAGTCGGCCTGACCACCCTTATGGGACAGA
>CAVURY010000005.1:0-118964 GCA_963743925.1 uncultured Planctomycetota bacterium
CCGTGCGGGCGTCGGCCCGATCCAGGTAGGCGACGACGTCGAAATTCGGCTGGATCACCAGGCAGCGACGCTCGGCCGGCTCGGGCGGCGGGGCGACTTCGGGGGCGCCGAAGACGGCGCGGCCGAGCTCGGTCAGCCGAAAGCCCAGCGATGTGGCCGGGCCTTCGCCCAGCCGGCCCCTCTCGACCAGGCCCAGGGCCACAAGGGTCACCATCACGGCGTTCGCGAACCAGACCCCTCCATATCGGAACCACCAGGCTCGCATGCGATCGGCGCCCGCCAGGAGCGCCTCCGCGGCGTGAGGAAACCCCGGATCCCACGCCGCGCCCCGGCCGGGCAAGTGGGGCGAGAAGTGCTTCAACCGGGCGTAGAGCGCCTCGACGAAGCCGCTCAGGTCGTACCAATGATCGCCGTCGCGGGCCAGGCAGCCCAGCGCCCAGGCCAGGACCTGCCTCTTACTCCATACGCTCGCCGCGAAGCTCTCGCGTTCCTTGCCATCGGGAATCCCATAACCGTCGAACCAATCGCGGGTCGCCAGCCAGCCGCGCGCCCATCGGTGCGCCTGCCAGGGACCGGACTCCTCAATCTGCCTTGTCATCACCGGGGGATCGACCGTCGCCGTGCCCGCTTCGATCCGGACAGCACCCGCCTGCCGCAGCAGCTCGTAGAAGAGGCCGTGCGGGTCGGGGAGCCGGAGGCCGGCGCCCGCGTCCAGGGGGACAGCCTTTTCTATGCCCCGCAGGACCGTCGCGGAAAGGTCCCCATTCTTGCGGACCTTCACCGATCCGTGGGCCGACAGGTAGGCAAAGACCCGTGACAGATCGAGCGCCACCTCGGCCGCCGTACGTCCGATGATGGTGGCTGACTGCGGATCCCCGGGGCCGGCGAGATCGACCATCGGGGCGGGCCGATGGGCTTGATCGCGCGGGCGACTCCGGCGTGCAGACTGTACCGCTCGAAGGAATGTTCCGGCCCGTGGGTGTAGTAGGGCGAGAAATAGTAGCCCAGGTCGGGCCTCTCGGAGACGAGGACCCAGGAATCGGTCAGGGCCCGGATCGGGTTGGATTTCCACTTCCTGATCGTGTGATAGGGGGTCCGTTCCTCGACGATTTCCAGGAGGCCGCGGGCCATCAGCTCGAGCCGGATGACCTCGCCGTCAACCGAGCCGCCGTATCGGCGATAGACGGCGGCGACGGCCTGCTGTTCCGGCGTCAGCGAGCGGAGGACGACCGCGGCCCTCTGGTCATCCTCGAGCGACTGGCGCAAGGTCGTGACGAGCGAATCGCGGGAAAGGCGGCTGAGATCGGCGCCGACCCAGGTCCGGGCCTTCTTCCGCAGCTCATTGAGATCGATGCCCGCGAGGCCCGGGGGTATCCGCCGGGTCGTCGGCTCGAAGAGCAGGGGCGGCAAGGCACCGGTCGCCGCGTTCATCGTCCGGCTTTCCGTTAGGGCTTGAGGACCTTGGGAGTATGGCCGCGACGAAGGAGCATTTCCGCCAGGTCATCGGCGCGGCCGGGGTCGACCAGCGCCACGTTGGGAGCCAGTCGACACAGCAAGTACGGCCGCAATCCCTGGTCGGCGGCCAGCTCCAGGAGCTGGGCCGGGTCGCCGACCTCGAGCACGGCCGCGTCAACGTGCATCTCGGTCTCCGACGGTTCGGCGAGGGGTAATAGCTCATCGAGCCGCTCGTCGGCGGAAGTCTTCCCTCCTCCAGGATGCTCCGCCGGGGGAGCAGAGGTTTTCTTGCGCCATGGCGAGTCCTCGAGTGAGCTTCGGTTCCGCTCAATCATGTCATCAACCCCGGCAAATGCAAGAGAAGTGCCGGCCGGGAACGACTCCCGCGACCGGATCCGGCCTTGATGTTCTGGATTTGTGAAGTACCCTGATAGAGGAGTTCGAAGATTCAGGGCTGAACAACGACATGACCAAGACCGCTTCCGATGGATCAGATGAAGATCAGCCGAGGCGGATGCACATCATATCCCGCAAGAAGTTGCGCGAATTCTGCCGGGAGTATCCCGACGCGGAGGAGGGATTGGACCGCTGGCACAATGTCGTTCGCAAGGCCAGGTGGCGGAACTTCTCCGATCTCCGGGCCACCTTCGGCAATGCCGACCAGGTCGGGAAATTTGCCGTGTTCAATATCGGCGGCAACAAGTACCGCCTGATCGCTCAAGTTTATTTCAAGGATGCCGTGATCTTGATTCGGTACGTACTCACCCACAAAGAGTACGATAAAGGCGATTGGAAATCCCGCCCCGGTCAATGAGGCGACGCGCGCGGCGGGGCCGTAAGATGAGGGGGGTGGACGATGGCTGCACCGGCGAGAACGGTTCAGTCGCGGGAAATCGCCGGAGGATGGCTACCTGGCCTTGGTCAGAGAGCTCCCGCTCCGGCCGATCCGCTCCGAAGCCGAGCTGGACCGGGCGATCGCCATGGTCAACGTCCTGGGAGACCGCGAGGCGCTCACTCCCGCCGAGCACGACTACCTGCTCGTTCTATCCGACCTCATCGAGAAATATGAGGATGAACAATATCCCATCCACGCGGTTGACGGGGTCTCGATCCTGCGCTACCTCCTCGAATCCAAGGGGGTAACCCGGGCCAAGGTGGCCGCCGAGGCGGGTATGGCCGAATCGACTCTCTCGGAAATCCTCGCCGGCAAGCGGAAATTGGGGATCAAGCACATCACGATCCTGGCCAGATATTCAAGGTGGCCCGGGGTTATCCATCCCCGGGCGAGATCGCAGAAGGGCCGGCCGGGGACGACTCCCGCGACCGGCCCTTCGGTTTCGTGCGACGAAATGAGCGACTCGGCTCAGGCCAGGTGCCGTTCCACCTCGGGGAGGAGCGAGGCGAAGTCGAGCTTGTTGGGGCAGGCGGCTCGGGCGGCCTCGAGGTCGGCGCCGGACCAGTCGCGGGCCTCGGGGGAGAGCGCGGCGTACTGGCGGCGGGCCTCGGTGCGGATGCCGTGGTGCTCGTGGTAGGTCAGGAACCGGGTCAGGTCGCCCAGCTCGGCCTTGGTGCCGGCGGCGACCGCGCATCGGCCGTCGCAGTCGGCGCAGAGGGTCGGGCCGAAGGCCAGCGCCGCGTCGCGGAGCTGCTCGATCTCGGCCGTCTTCAAGGGCTCGTAGCGGCGGGCGGCGTCGGCGTCCTCGCGGAGCTGGTCGGTCGTCTTGATCGAGACGCACGAGCCGCTGATCCGCTCGTCGGTCCAGATCGCGTGCAGCAGGCCCTGGTACGGCGAAGAGCTTCTTCTCGGCCAGCATCGGTACCCGCTTGATGACCTCCTTGAGGATGTCCAGCTTCTCCCCGGAGGGGAACTGGCCGGCGATCTGCTTCATCGAGATCAGGCCGATCCCCTTCTCGTGGCAGGCGTCGAGCGCCTTGTTCAGCGGCGAGTCCTTGTCGAGCCAGGGGGTGTACTGGAGCATGATCGCGTCGATGATGCCCGCCGTCGGCCGCCGCCTGGATGATCGGGGCGCGGTTCTTGTGGTGGCTCGAGAAGCCGACGAACTTCGCCTTGCCCGACTTGCGGATCGTCTCGGCGGTCTCCTTGAATTCCTGGCCCTTGACGAAGTTCATGGCGTCGTCGAGGCTGTGGTCGTCGCCGAGGCCGTGGATGAAGAACAGGTCGACGTGAGTCGATGCCCAGCGCCTCGAGCCGCTTGTCGAGCATCGCCACCATGTCCTTGGGGGCCTTGGGACTGTCCTTGGTGACCAGGACGATCTCCTTGCGGACCTCGGGCGACTGCTCGAACCACTTCTTGAAGCCGGGCTCGGTGCCGTACATCTTGGCGGTGTCGAACGTGCGGACCCCGCTGGCGTAGGACAGCTTGAGCAGGCGCTCGAGCACGCCCTGCTCGCGGAGGGCGCCGGTGCCCATCTCGAGCATGGTGATCTCGAGGCCGGTCCTGCCCAGCTTCCGCTTGGGGAGGACCGGCGCCTTCGCGGCGGGCGTCTTGCGCCTCCGCGCCGGAGGTCGCACCCAGGGCCGCGGCCGTGGCCAGCGCACCGGCCTGGAGGAACGTGCGGCGGTCGGTGCCGTTGGTCTGGTCGTGGGACATTGCTTTTCGACTCCTCGATGGATGGACGTTCGATACGAGTCTGCGCTCCCTGACGAGAGGATCTTAGCACGACCCGACCGTTTCCGCACAGTCGACCGTCGCGGCAAACGAGCCCGGGAGGGCAAATCCGGCCGACCGCGAACTACGGAAAATTACCGATCAACCGAGCATGAATGGCCCACCGAGGGACCGAGCACCTGTGCGCCCGATGAATGCGCGTCGGCTGGTCCTCGCGCCTCCGATTACTCTTGTTCATGCAAAGTTGCATCGATGTAACGGCCTCGCAATCTCCCGCCGACCGCTCGGTCGCACGCGATTCGCAACCTCCTATTCCTCGATCCCGATCAGTCCGTAATATCGAGGCCGGAATCCCGAATCCCGTTCGGGGCCCCGCCGCGACAGGGGCTGGGAACAGGGACTCAGATGGTGACCCCATGGCGACCAAACTCGCTCCCGGCACATTCTTCGGACAGACCCTGCGGACCCTCGAGGTCGCCGGCCTCTCGTTCGCCGAGTCCGTGTATGCGGCGAACACCGATATTCCAAAACATATTCATGAATTAGCGTTTTTCTATTGGGTCATCGAGGGCGACTACGACGAGACGTGCGGGCGCGAGACGAGGTCCGGCGGGCCCTCCAGCCTGGTGTTCCACCCCGCCGGCGAGCCCCACGCGAACCACTGGCATGGGTCGGGCGGCCGCGTCTTCCACATCGAGATCTCCCGGTCCGGGCCGACGCGATCCGCGAACACGGTCCGTGTCTCGATCGGCCGGCCGATTTCCGTGGCGGTGTGGCCCCCTGGCTCGCGGGACGTCTCTACCGGGAATACCGACGTCCGGACGGCGCTCGACTCTCGCCATGGAAGGACTGGTCCTCGAGATCCTGGCCGAGGCGGCCCGGCAACCCTCCCCCGTCGAGGAACGCAAACCCCCGCCTTGGCTCCGCCGCGCGAGAGAGCTGCTCCACGACCGATTTGCGGAGAAATTGTCGCTCGGCGAGATCGCCGCGGCCATCGATGTTCATCCCGTGCACTTCGCCCGCGTCTTCCGCCGGCATCACGGCTGCACCCCGGGCGACTACATCCGTCGGCTGAGGGTCGAATTCGCGAGCCGTCAACTCGCGTCGACCGAGATCCCCCTGGTCGAGATCGCCCTCATGGCCGGCTTCCCGGACCAGAGCGGCTTCACGAAGACCTTCCGCCACCTGATGCGGATGACGCCCGGCGAATTCCGCCGCCATTTCCGTGCGCTCGGGTGAGACCACGGGATGTTTCGCCGCGACAAGATCGTGACGAGCCCGCGTCGTTAGACTGCTCCGAGCGGCAAGGCACGGCGATCCACCCCGCGAAAACCGCTCTTGTCCCCAGGACGAATGATACCCCGAGGTTACATCACCCTCGCTCGAAAGGATCAAATGTCGCGATGAGATTCACAACTGCCGCGATCCTCTCCTGCCTGGCTTTCACGGCGTCGCTCGCCCGGGTCCGGGCGTCTCCGACTCCAGCCGAGCCTGTGAAGGCACCGGCGACGACAAGTTCCTCTGCCGAGGGCATCGACGCCTATCATCCAGGGCCGGATGCAGAAGCACCATATCCCCGGCGTTTCGGTCGCCGTCGTGCAGGGCGGTCGCGTGGTCCTGGCGAAGGGGTATGGTCTGGCCAATGTGGAGCTCTCCGTCCCGGCGACGGAGAAGACCGTCTATCAACTCGCTCGGTGACCAAGATGTTCACCGCGACCGCGATCATGATGCTCGTGGAGGAGGGCAAGACTCGGACTCGACGACAAGATCACGGAGTCGCCTTCCGGACCTCCCGGCCGCCTGGAGCGGCGTGACCGTCCGCCACCTGCTGACCCACACATCCGGGATCAAGAACTACACCTCCGTCCGGGACTTCTTCAAGACGGCGCGGAAGGACTATGACCCGCGCGAAACTCCTCGACCTGGTGGCGAAGGAGCCGCTGGAATTCGCGCCGGGCGAGAAGTGGAATTACAGCAATACGGGCTATTTCCTGCTGGGGATGCTCATCGAGAAGGTGACCGGCAAGGAATACGGCGAGTTCCTCGACCGAGCGCATCTTCAAGCCGCTCGGAATGACGCAGACCCGCGCGAACGACCTGCGAGCCATCATCCCGGACCGCGCCAAGGTTACGACTGGGACGGCAAGGAGCTGAGGAATGGGGAATACGTCAGCCCGACCCAGCCGTTCGCGGCGGGCATGCTCGTCTCGTCCGTCAGCGACTTGATCAAGTGGGATGCCGCGCTCGGCACGAGGAGCGATTGATCAAGGCATCCACCCTGGAGCATATATGGACGCCGGCCCGGATGAACAAGGGTGAGGAAGACGGAATATGGTTTCGGATTCGGAACTCAAGGAGGCCAACGGGCATCGATGGCCTCGCACGGCGGCGGCATCCCCGGCTTCTCCACCAATTCTCGCGCTTCGCAGACGACAGGCTGACCGTCATCGTCCTGACCAACCTGAGGGCGGCCAGGCGGAGGCGATCGCGCGAGGGATCGCCGGTCGGATGGTGCCGGCACAGGCCGGAGAAGGCGAAAGTTGCCGATCGCGGATGCCGATGCACAGACCACCGAGACGGCTCAAGGGCGTGATTCAAGCGGCAATGAAAGGCGAAGTCGATCCCGGACTCTTCACGGAGCAGTTGAAGAAAGAGCTGGTCCCCCGCATCAAGGAAGGTCGAGAGAGAGTTCGCTCCGTTCGGCGCGATGAAGACGTTCCAGCTCCTGGAACGGAAAGAGGAGCGATCGGGGCGTGCAGGCTGCGGTATCTCGCCGACATTCGAGAATGAGCTTATCAATGTCTTCTTCGACCTCGACAAAGCGGGCAAGATCGCCGGCTTGGGGCTCCGACCCGAGGATTAATCTTCACCCCAGGCCATCTCCCGATGCCGTTCGGAGGTCATAGGATGAGCCAGACGGGCCGTGCCCATCGCGCTCAATCGCACCAAGAGAATGTTTCGGCGAGACAAGATCACGATTAACTTGCGAGCATATCATGATCGCCGCTGTGGACGGAGTTCCACGGAGGAGAGATCCGCACCTCGACGTGGGGCGCCGGCTGCCTGTCCGGAAAATCTCCTCCTCAATGCGGAAAGGTCGGTGATGTCGCGATGAGAGCCACAACGCGTGCGATCCTCATTTTCCTGGCTTTCGGGGCGTCGGTCGCCCGGCGCCAGGAGTCATCCCGCCCCCTCGATACGTCGGCGGCCTGATTCCCGTTCCGTCGCCGTCAACGACGTGGTGCGGGCCGAGATGCAGAAGCGACGGATTCCCGGCCTCTCTCTGGCCATCATCCAGGACGGCAAGATCGTCAAGGCGACGGGCTATGGCATGACGGAGAAGGGTGGCGATGCGCCGGTGACGACCTCCACGCTCTTCCAGGCCGGTTCGATCAGCAAGTCCGTAGCGGGCCTGGGGGCGCTGCGACTGGTCGAACAGGGCAAGCTCACGCTCGATGAGGACGTGAACACGAGGCTCGTCACCTGGAAAGTGCCGGAGAACGCCTTCACGAAGGAGAAGAAGGTCACCCTGCGCGGACTGCTCAGCCATACCGCCGGGCTGACGGTCCACGGCTTCCCCGGCTACGCCACGGATGAGCCGGTCCCGACCATCGTGCAGGTCCTCGATGGTGCGAAGCCCGCGAACACGAGACCCATCCGGGTCGATGTGCCGCCCGGCAGCAAGTGGCGATACTCCGGCGGCGGCTACACCGTCATGCAGCAGATGATCATCGACGTGACCGGCAAACCATTCCCGCCGTTCATGCAGGAGTCCGTGCTCGGGCCGCTCGGCATGAGAGGAAAGCACGTTCGAGCAACCGTTGCCCGCCGAGAAGGCGAAACGCACCGCGACCGGCGCACCTCCAGGATCGGAGCCTCGTGAAGGGGAAATGGCACATCTACCCGGAAATGGCGGCCGCGGGACTGTGGACGACCCCCTCCGACCTGTCGCGATTCGCCATCGGCGTGCAGGAGGCGCTGGCGGGTCGGTCCGACAAGACCCTGTCGCAAGAAGATGACGCGGCAAATGCTCACGGAGGAGAAAGATAACGACGGCTTGGGAGTCGTTCCTGGAAGGAAGCGGGAGCACGCTACGGTTCGGCCACGGCGGGCGCGACGAGGGGTTCGACGCCCGGCTGACCGCCTATGCCGAGACCGGCCAGGGCGCCGCGATCATGATCAACACCAATGACAACTCCCAGATGGTCTCGCGCATCCTGAAGGCCATCGCCCGGGAGTATCACTGGCCCGACTACCCGTCGTCGCCCCCCTCGAAACGCCCGGCCGCCGAGAGTCGCCCGAGCACAAACTCGACGGCTACTCGGGGCGCTATGAGATCGCGAACAATCAGATGCTGACGCTCGCGGCCGATCGAGGTCATCTGGTGACCATCGTGGATGGTTTCCCCGACGAGGAGTTCCTGCCGGACACCGATGAACGCTTCACTTCGGCCCAACGGGATGTCCAGCTCACCTTCCTCAAGGACGGCGATGGGCAGGTCGGCGGATTCCTCTGGAAGGAGGGCGGGCAGCGAGAGGAAGGTGCCGCGGATCGGTCCCCTGTTCCATACCCTGAAACCCCAGACCGATCCCGACCCGGCGAGGACGGCCAAGGTCGTTGCCGCAATGGGGGCACTCGCAGAGGGAGGGAAGGCGATCGCCGATTCGCCCTTGCTCACGCCCGGAGCACGCGAAGACTTCGGCAACGGCCCGGCGCCGGGCCCGACGGGTCTGAAGTCCGTCATCTTCCTCGCGGAGCAGGACGCGTCCGCCCGCTCGATCGAGCGCCACAAGGGACAGGTGAATCGCATCCTCCACTATCGGTTGGTGACCGACAAAGCGGATCGCGGACTCCTGGTCCACATCACCCCGGACGGACTCATCACGATTTCGACATCGTCAACGATTGAACGTATCGCGCCGCGAATGATTCCATCGCAATCATGGAAGTGGGATGCCGGGGTGGGGAAATCGGGAATCCCTCAGTTCGGCGGATTGACGCCGACCACTTCAGCCCCCGCGAGCGACTGGAGCGGAGGCATCGGGCATCCCAGGGCGTCGGCGACGGCACGGAGCAGCTCGCCTTCTTCGAGGGTGACGCGGCCATCCGCGCCGATACATCCCGCGCAGGCGTTGAGGATCTGCCGCTTGAGCGGCGGCGCGGCCGCATCGAGTTCGTTCAAGGCGTGATCGAGCGCCTTGAGGTCCAGGTCCCGCGGCGGCATCGAGGAATCCATCCCGGGCCATCCCAGGGCCTGGATTCCCAGGGCGAATGCATGGGCCGCATCCGTCGGCTCGCGCCTGCCCATCTGGGCGAGAGCGGCCAGGACGTGCCGCACCGGTCCGGCCAGGGGTTCCGGTGACTTGACCACGCTCCGAGGCGGCGGGGTGAATCCGAAGTAAGGGGCCAGGTGTCGGAGGATGAGCCGATGCAAGGCGTATTCGTAGAGGCTCACCTGGTTATCCGCCTGGATCAGCTCGCGGACGCCGGCCGTGAACGCCTGGAATTGATCGCGAGAGAGCCTCCTCAGGGTCGGGACGACCATCGAGACCAGGGGCAGGCGCAGCTCGGGACTCAGGGTGTGCACCATCGGCAGGATCTTCTCGACCTCGACGACCAGCGCCGGCTCCGCATACGCGGCGAGCCGGTCGAGCTGCGCCGCTTGCAAGGCGCCGGAATCGCCCTCGACCAGCAGGGCGAAGACGATGGCTCGGGCGCCGTAGGGCTCATAGGCCATCGCCTTGAGCGGATCGGGTATCGATGTCAATACGGACGAGGCGTAGGCGAGCTGCCGGGGATCGACGGTCCCGATCCGGCTGACCATCTGCGCGGGGTTGAAGCCGAAGACGCCGCGGCCGGGCCGGACCTGCGGCCGGATCGTCGTCGCGCCGCCGAGCTCGGACGGGGGCGGTTCCGGCGATCCCACGCGGACCTTCGAAAAGTCGCCTTCGAACGAGGGATCGATCCGACGGATTCGCTCGACGAGCGGGGGATGGGTGGCGAACATCCCAAGGAAATGGCCGACGGCGTCGCCGAAGAACAGGTGACTCGCCTCCTGGGCCTCGGGGCTGCGGACGCGGGAACCCTCGGCCAGCGCGCCGATCTTCTTGAGCGCCCCGGCGATCCCGTCCGGATTGCGCGTGAACTGGACGGCCGAGGCATCCGCCAGGAACTCGCGCTGGCGGCTCACCGCCGCCTTGATCAGGTTGCCGAAGAACACCCCGATATAGCCCAGCACGTACAGCGCCAGGCCGACCAGCGGCCAGGGATTCGTCCCTCGTCGTTCGCCGTCGCGACGGTCATCGAACCGGTTGGCATTGGCGGTCGAACGGAAGATGATCCAGCCGGTCATGCTGATCAGGAGGATGCCGTAGAGCACGCCGATCAGGCGGACGTTGAGCCGCATGTCCCCGTTGAGGATGTGGCTGAACTCGTGCGCGATCACGCCTTGGAGTTCGTCGCGGGTGAGGTTCTGGATGCAGCCGCGAGTGACGCCGATGACGGCGTCGCCCGGCGTGTATCCCGCTGCGAACGCGTTGATCCCGTCCTCGCCCTCGAGCAGGTACACCGGCGGCACCGGAGTACCGGACGCGATCGCCATCTCCTCGACGACGTTCAGGATCTTTCGCTCGTCGGGATCGGTCGTCTGGGGCGTGAGGGGGCGCCCTCCCATCATCTCGGCTACGCTATGGCCGCCGCCGGCCAGCGAGGCGATCCGGTACATGCTGCCGCCGCCGATCAGGGCCAGCGTCCCCAGCGACACCGCCGCGAACAGGCCGGGGTCCCAGAGATCGACCCAGGAATGCAACTGCGGGCCCTCGCGCGAGCCCGTGAGGAGCAAGGCCGCCGAGACGATGGCATAGCTCAGGAGGATGATCGACACCACCGCGACGACGAAGTAGACAATCAGGAGGCCGGTCTTGCTCGCGCCGTCTCCTGGTTTTGAAAGAAGTCCATCGCATTTTCCCGCCACCCGTCACCCGTCACCCGTCACCCGCCACCCGGACGATCAGAATGCCACCCGAGGCGCCTCGCGCTCCTTGGGCGATTCGGCCTCGAAGAGCTGGGCCGGGGCGAATCCGGTCATGTCCGCCACGAGATTATTCGGGAATTTCTGGATGCCGGTGTTATACGAGGTGACCGCATCATTGAACGACTGGCGGGCGAACGCGACCTTGTTTTCGGTCGAGGTCAATTCCTCCTGGAGTGACAGCATGTTCTGGTTGGCCTTGAGGTCGGGATAGGCCTCGGCCAGGGCGAACAGGCGGCCGAGGGCGCCCGAGAGCTGCGATTCGGCCAGGTTCAGGCCGCCCATCGCCGCCGCATCGCCCGGCGAGACGGCGACGCGCTGGCTGGCGGTCAGGGCGGAATTGCGGGCGTTGATGACCGCCTCGAGCGTCTCGCGCTCGTGCCTCATGTATCCCTTGGCGGTCTCCACCAGGTTGGGGATGAGGTCGTATCGCCTCTTGAGCTGAACGTCGATCTGGCTGAACGCGTTCTGGTAGCGGTTTCGCAGCGTGACCAGGGTGTTGTACACGCCGACGCCGAATAACAGGAGTAACACGACCACGACGCACGGGATGATGAGGATCGTGGCCAGGGTGCTGAGAGCGAAGAGCACGGGCATGAGAATTCATCGGCTGCGCGCTGCCCATCTGGGCGAGAGCGGCCAGGACGTGCCGCACCGGTCCGGCCAGGGGTTCCGGTGACTTGACCACGCTCCGAGGCGGCGGGGTGAATCCGAAGTAAGGGGCCAGGTGTCGGAGGATGAGCCGATGCAAGGCGTATTCGTAGAGGCTCACCTGGTTATCCGCCTGGATCAGCTCGCGGACGCCGGCCGTGAACGCCTGGAATTGATCGCGAGAGAGCCTCCTCAGGGTCGGGACGACCATCGAGACCAGGGGCAGGCGCAGCTCGGGACTCAGGGTGTGCACCATCGGCAGGATCTTCTCGACCTCGACGACCAGCGCCGGCTCCGCATACGCGGCGAGCCGGT
The DNA here is from genome assembly GCA_963743925.1 of uncultured Planctomycetota bacterium. Classification (GTDB taxonomy): domain Bacteria; phylum Planctomycetota; class Planctomycetia; order Isosphaerales; family Isosphaeraceae; genus CAVZRC01. Next base: position 12,082 of record CAVURY010000005.1, read on the forward strand.
CGAGCTGCGCCGCTTGCAAGGCGCCGGAATCGCCCTCGACCAGCAGGGCGAAGACGATGGCTCGGGCGCCGTAGGGCTCATAGGCCATCGCCTTGAGCGGATCGGGTATCGATGTCAATACGGACGAGGCGTAGGCGAGCTGCCGGGGATCGACGGTCCCGATCCGGCTGACCATCTGCGCGGGGTTGAAGCCGAAGACGCCGCGGCCGGGCCGGACCTGCGGCCGGATCGTCGTCGCGCCGCCGAGCTCGGACGGGGGCGGTTCCGGCGATCCCACGCGGACCTTCGAAAAGTCGCCTTCGAACGAGGGATCGATCCGACGGATTCGCTCGACGAGCGGGGGATGGGTGGCGAACATCCCAAGGAAATGGCCGACGGCGTCGCCGAAGAACAGGTGACTCGCCTCCTGGGCCTCGGGGCTGCGGACGCGGGAACCCTCGGCCAGCGCGCCGATCTTCTTGAGCGCCCCGGCGATCCCGTCCGGATTGCGCGTGAACTGGACGGCCGAGGCATCCGCCAGGAACTCGCGCTGGCGGCTCACCGCCGCCTTGATCAGGTTGCCGAAGAACACCCCGATATAGCCCAGCACGTACAGCGCCAGGCCGACCAGCGGCCAGGGATTCGTCCCTCGTCGTTCGCCGTCGCGACGGTCATCGAACCGGTTGGCATTGGCGGTCGAACGGAAGATGATCCAGCCGGTCATGCTGATCAGGAGGATGCCGTAGAGCACGCCGATCAGGCGGACGTTGAGCCGCATGTCCCCGTTGAGGATGTGGCTGAACTCGTGCGCGATCACGCCTTGGAGTTCGTCGCGGGTGAGGTTCTGGATGCAGCCGCGAGTGACGCCGATGACGGCGTCGCCCGGCGTGTATCCCGCTGCGAACGCGTTGATCCCGTCCTCGCCCTCGAGCAGGTACACCGGCGGCACCGGAGTACCGGACGCGATCGCCATCTCCTCGACGACGTTCAGGATCTTTCGCTCGTCGGGATCGGTCGTCTGGGGCGTGAGGGGGCGCCCTCCCATCATCTCGGCTACGCTATGGCCGCCGCCGGCCAGCGAGGCGATCCGGTACATGCTGCCGCCGCCGATCAGGGCCAGCGTCCCCAGCGACACCGCCGCGAACAGGCCGGGGTCCCAGAGATCGACCCAGGAATGCAACTGCGGGCCCTCGCGCGAGCCCGTGAGGAGCAAGGCCGCCGAGACGATGGCATAGCTCAGGAGGATGATCGACACCACCGCGACGACGAAGTAGACAATCAGGAGGCCGGTCTTGCGCCGCGCCGTCTCCTGGTTTTGAAAGAAGTCCATCGCATTTTCCCGCCACCCGTCACCCGTCACCCGTCACCCGCCACCCGGACGATCAGAATGCCACCCGAGGCGCCTCGCGCTCCTTGGGCGATTCGGCCTCGAAGAGCTGGGCCGGGGCGAATCCGGTCATGTCCGCCACGAGATTATTCGGGAATTTCTGGATGCCGGTGTTATACGAGGTGACCGCATCATTGAACGACTGGCGGGCGAACGCGACCTTGTTTTCGGTCGAGGTCAATTCCTCCTGGAGTGACAGCATGTTCTGGTTGGCCTTGAGGTCGGGATAGGCCTCGGCCAGGGCGAACAGGCGGCCGAGGGCGCCCGAGAGCTGCGATTCGGCCAGGTTCAGGCCGCCCATCGCCGCCGCATCGCCCGGCGAGACGGCGACGCGCTGGCTGGCGGTCAGGGCGGAATTGCGGGCGTTGATGACCGCCTCGAGCGTCTCGCGCTCGTGCCTCATGTATCCCTTGGCGGTCTCCACCAGGTTGGGGATGAGGTCGTATCGCCTCTTGAGCTGAACGTCGATCTGGCTGAACGCGTTCCGGTAGCGGTTTCGCAGCGTGACCAGGGTGTTGTACACGCCGACGCCGAATAACAGGAGTAACACCACCACGACGCACGGGATGATGAGGATCGTGGCCAGGGTGCTGAGAGCGAAGAGCACGGGCATGAGAATTCAGCTCCGCGGGGGAAGTTCGGGACGGGCCACGACTCGCGATAATTCGCGACCGGGCATTCCTGCGAGGAGTTCGCACGTCGGCAATCGATATTGGAGGAACGCATCTCGGTCCGTACCCGACCAGCCCCGGCCTGGACCGCAAGGCGTCCCACGACGGCGACCATTGTGACGCCCCGAAGGCACGAATTCGAGACCCTGGACGGATTTGTTCGACGGATGTCCCGGGGCAATACCGAATCTTCACATACCGGGATGATGAGGTGGGAGCCGGATCGATCCTCGGTTACGCTGGATGGCGGGAGGTTTCCGCCATGCCGCTACTCGATCACTTTCGCTCGCCTTTCGCCGACCGAGATTCGTGGAAAAGCTTTCATAATGCTTGGCCTACAATGATCGTCGTGAATCTCAACCGAAGGCTGCCGCAGCGCTACGTCGCCCGGCCGGGGGTCCACTTCGGCTCGTCCATGGAGATCGATGTAGCGACCTACGAGGAAGACGATGCCGATTACGCATCGCGGCCTACGCTGGCGCTCGCCACCGATTTCCCGGACATGGACGTCTACGAGGTGCGAGTTTACGACACCAAGTCTGGCCGCAGGCTCGTGGCCGCCGTCGAGATCGTGAGCCCGTCCAACAAGGATCGGCCCGAGCACCGTCGCGCCTTCGTCGCCAAGTGCGCCGACATGCTTCGTGATGGCGTCTTCGTCGCGATCGTCGACCTGGTGACGACTCGACACTTCAACCTGTACGGCGACCTGATGGACTTCGTCGGCCAGGCCGATCCGTCTCTCGGCGACGAACCTCCTCCCATCTATGCCGTGGCCAGTCGTTGGGGGAGACAGGGAGGCCGCGGCCTGTTGGAGTCCTGGATGTATCGCCTGGAACTCGGCCGGCCGTTGCCGACACTGCCCCTCTGGCTCGCCGAGAACTTCGCCGTCCCGCTCGAGTTGGAACCGACCTACGAGGAGACGCGCCGGGCCCTTCGCATCCCATAGAACCGGTCACCGATTCGCCCGAGGATTCATCGAACCTCGAGGCGGTCCGACGTCTCCAGCACGGCCTTCCGGACCGAGAAGCTATCATCCCCCGAGAAGACCAGGTGCACCGTCTTCCCATCGTCACTCATCCACTTGACGGGAATCGAGCTCGTTTCCCCCGGTCCCACGTCCCATGAATCGGTGAAGAAGGCCGTGCTCCAGGGCCCCCACGGCTCCGGGGCATCATAGATGCCGAACCCGCCGCGGAATCGCGGGTCGCCGCCGGGCAGGATCTGGCACCAGAGGTACCGTTTCAGCCCCTGGTCGAAGCTGATCCCGGATCGGTAGCACCGACCCTGGTGCGTGAAGACGGCACCGCGCCGGGCGATGTCGTCGGTCCAGGTCGGTTGGTTCCGCGCATCGCGACCCTCGAAGAATTCGTAGGCGTCCCGGTCCCTGATCCGGCCCCTCGGCACCCGGGCGAGGACCATCCGGTCGGCGGGCAGATAGGCATCGTCGCTATCGTGCGAGTAAATATAGACGTAATCGTCGCGCGCATCGGCGTAGTTCCTGCCGAAGTTGAGGAACGTCGGGCAGCCGAAGCTGGTGGTGAACCTCCAATCGCTCCATCGCCACGTCCTGGCATGATCCGACGACCAGCCGAGCTGCGAGTTGGCGGCGTTGCGCGCCCAGAGATACAGGACGCCGTCGACCATGAGCATCCCGCCGGCTTTCTTGCCGGCCTTGCCGCCTCCCTTGTGCTCGCCGCTCTCCGAACGGATATTCACTCCGGTGAATTCGACCGGTCCTCCCTCAACCCGGGCGAAGCCCAGGCTCAGCTTGTCCGGGATCCCCGGCTCGAATCCGTCTCCATCGCCGTAGGAGGTGTAAAGGTGGCCGTCGTCGGCCCAGGTGATCGGCCAGTTATCACCTCCCTTCGCTTTCCGGACGATGCTCTCGGCCGGCGCCCACTTCACGGCCTTGATCGTCGGGCTGGGCGGGTAAGGCGGGCGTCTCATCGCGTCGGGCTGAGCGATCTTCGTGGCCTCCGCGACCAGCCGGAAAAAGCCCTCGACACGCTTGCCCCAGTCCTGGGGATCCTCGCCCCGGGGTAGCTGTGATTTCAGCGACCCGACGCCCAGCCGCACGGCGACGATGTCCAGGCACGGACAGGCCAGGACGAAGCTATCGCCCATCCCGAGCGCCCAGTAGGCGTCGTTCGGCATCTCGCGAAACGTGCCGCGGCCGTTGCTACCCCAGAAGAAGGCGTAATAGGGTACGAAGCTGGGCAGGTCGGTCGGCCGGGTCGCGGTCCGGATGAACTCCCGGGAAAGGATGCGTCGGCCGTGCCATTCTCCCTCGCGTAGATAGAGATAGCCGATCCGCGCGAGGGCGCGGTGCGTGATCGTGATGCCCGACGCGAACTCCCGGCTCTTCAGGCCATTGATCGTTTTGGCGCGGTAGGAATTCTCGCGCCATGCCCACTCTTCGGGCGGCACGCCGATCGGGTCCATCACCATCCGCTTGAAGACGGCCGCCAGGTCTTCGTTGAACCTCAGGGTCAACAGTTCCGCCAGCATGTTCGCGCCGTCGTTCGAGTAGAATCCCCCGGTGCCGGGTCGATAGATCAGTTTGGGGGGACGGCCGTCGTCGAAGCCCGCGGTCATGGTGGCCAGGTGGCGGATCGTGATCTCGTCGAGGCGGTCCCGGGGGTTTTCGGGGCGTTCGGCGCCAAGCCCCGGGTATCGCTTCACCGCCAGGTCGTCGAGTCCGACCAGGCCCGCGTTGACGGCCAACCCCAGCAGGGTCGCCCCCACGGCCCCCTTGGTCGCGGACTTGATGTCGACCCGCTTCTTCGGGTCGCCCCACTCCTTGACGAGATAGCCGTGTCGGATGATGCAGCCGCTGCCGCCGCCGGATTTCTCGGCGTATGCCGCCGCGGCGTCGATCGCCGCGCCGGAGAGCCCCTGACTCTCCGGGGTCGCGGTCTCCCAATCATGCCCCGGCCAGACGGTGCGGGATGCCGCCGGCTCCCCCGGGCCGGATGGCCGGCCCCGAGGCGTACCGGCCGACACCCGCTGGAGGGCCGCGATGGTCTCCGCCGAAGGCTTGAAGTTGCCCGGCCGGTGGCCTTCCGCGATCGACATCGGCGTCCACCCGTATTTGTTCGCGCGGTCCCAGACCTCGATTTTGGACCCCCGATCGGCGAGGAGCTGCACGACCCCGGGGAGGCTCTTGTAGGCCGCGCCGTGCATGGCGGTCTCGCCGTTGTCGTCGACCGCGTTGATGTCGTTGCCGAGCTCCAGTGCGAGCTTGACGGCCTCGATCGCCTCGTCCTCGGTCCCGGCCTCCTCGCCGGGCGCGAGGCATCCCACGCCGGCCGCGGCCATCAGGGGCGAGCAGTGCTGGGCGTTCGGCAGCCGGGGGTCGGCGCCCAGCTTGACGAGCCATTTCATGAGCGGGACGTCGGCCGTCATGGCGGCCAGGAGGAACGGCGAGGCGCCGGCCCGGCCGAGCACACCTCGCCCCGAGGCGCCCCGCTTGAGCCGGGCATTGACGTCCGCGCCGTGCGCCACGAGCTTCTCGACGAACTCGAGGCTGCCCAGGTTCCCGGAGCCGATCGGGGCCGGATCGCCGCTCTCGTCGTCGCCCCGATTCGGCTTGCGGACCCAGGTCAGGGTATGGAGGGCCGTGAAGCCCGAGCGCTGGTCGTTCGGGTCCGCACCCGCCTCCAGCAGGAGGGCCGCGAGCTCGAAGTGGCCGTTCTCGACGGCCATGATCAACGGCGAGGTCCCCCGCGCAGGGGCCCTGCCGGCCGTCCGCCTGGCCTGCACGGCCTCGTTCACGTCGGCCCCCGCCTTCAGCAGGATTCGCGCGACGTCGGTGCGGCCCTCGCGCGCGGCGAAGAGCAGGGGGGTGAAGCCGGAAGGGAGCGGTGTGCGGAAATCGGCGCCCGCTTTGAGGAGCGCCTCGACGACGTCTGCATGCCCCTCGGCCGCCGCCCACATCACGGACGTCTGCCCGCGCCGTTCCTTGGCGTTGACGTCGGCCCCTCGGGCGAGCAACGCCCTCACCGGCCCGGGCTTCCCGGTGCGTGCGGCAATCATCAGGGGCGTCTCGCCGCCGCGGAGGCCGGCGTTCGGATCGGCGCCCGCGTCGAGCAGCAGCGCAACGATCGCCTCGTTCCCGTTGCGACAGGCCAGCGAGAGCGGCGTCACGCCGTAACGGTTCGCGGCCTTGACATTGGCCTTGGCGTCGACGAGCCGTTTCGTCGTCTCCAGATCGTCGTGATAGACCGCCCAGTGCAGGGCCGTCATGCCGTCAACCTGGGCCCGGTTGACGTCGACGCGACGCTCGATGAGCGCGCGGACGCCTGCTCGATCCGCCTTCTCCGCCGCGTCCGCCAGGGGGGCGTCGGCGGCTAACGATCTCGAGGCGCACGCCAGGAAGATGAGGACCGGTCCTCCGAATGCACCGAGCCGTCCCAGACCCATCGCGATCACCTCCCGATCGGAACGCCCACGCTTCACATCGAAAGCGGTTCGAACAATTCGTCGACCTTCCCCCGGCTGTCGGCGAAGGAGTCGAGGCGGACGCCCACCTTGTCGAGCAGGGTCAGGTGGAGGTTGGCCAGCGGCGTCGGCTTCTCGTATCGGATGTGTCGCCCACCCCTCATCTGGCCGGCCGCTCCGCCCGCGACGATGATCGGCAGCTTCGTATGGTCGTGGAGGTTGGGGTTGCCCATCCCGCTGCCGTAGAGGTAGAGCGAGTGGTCCAGGAGCGAGCCGCTCCCCTCCGGCGTGGCCTTCAGCTTCGCCAGGAACTCGGCGAAGAGCGAGACATGGAACTGGTTGATCTCGGCCATCCTGGCGACCTTGGCGGGGTCATTCCCGTGGTGTGTGAGCGGGTGGTGTGCGTCGGGGACGCCGATCTCGGGGTAGGTCCGCCCGCTGGTCTCGCGTGCGAGCTGGAAGGTGATGACCCGCGTGACGTCCCCCTGGAGCGCCAGTACCTGGAGGTCGAACATCAGCCTGGCGTGGTCGGCGTAGGCGGCCGGCACGCCCTTTGGTCGGTCGAGGTCCGGCAGGGTGTCCTCCTTCGCGTCGGCCTCGGCCTTCTGGATCCGCCGCTCGACCTCGCGCACGGTCTCCAGATACTGGCCGACCCGGGCGCGATCCGCCGGGCCGAGCTGGTTCTCCAGCCGGGCGATCTCCTCGGTGACCGAGTCGAGGAGACTGGCCCGCGCCCTCAACGCCGCGCGACGGTCGGCGGCGCTCCCCCCTCGCCGAACAGCCGCTCGAAGACGATCCGCGGATGGGCCTCGGAGGGGAGCGGCGTCGTCGGCGACGACCACGAGAGGTTGTTCTGATAGACGCAGGCGTAACCGTTGTCGCACTGGCCGACGGTCGAGAGCAGGTCCATCGACATCTCGAGCGACGGCAACTGCGTCTCCCGGCCGATCTGCTGGGCCGCGATCTGGTCGGCGGTCGTGCCGAGGAAATAGTCCGTGCTCTCGGTCAGCTTGGCCCGCGCCGCGCTCAGGAATGCGGCGTTGGAGGTCGCGTGCGTGCCGGGGTAGGCATTCTGCAACTCCAGGTTCGAGATCACCGTCACGTGCTGCTTGACCGGGGCCAGCGAGCTCAGGATCGGCGACAGCTCGCCGAGGGTATCCGCCCCCGCCGGGGTCCACCGGGATATATCACATCCCATCGGGATGTAGACGAACCCCAGGCGGCGAAGCCGCGACGGGGCCGCCGCCGTCCCGGCCAGGGCGGTCATCGGGGGGATCATCGCGTCGAGCAGCGGCAGGGCCAGCGCCGTCCCCAGGCCCCGGAGGAACGTCCGGCGCGGCAGGGCCTTCTTCGTGACGATCATTCGGATTTCCTCATTTGAAAGGGTATGCTGGTCGCGATCCCGACGATCGGCGACGAGAACCGATAGCCTCTGGCGCGGGCCTCTCGGACGACCTTGCGGACGGCCGGGGCATCGTGGCAGGCGACGCCCCTCCCCAGTGCGAACGTGAGGAGCTTCTCCGTCAGCGTGCCGACGAACAGATCCGGGCGCCTCAGCAGCGCCCGCTCGAGGCCGGTCACGCCTTCGAACCGGCTTCCGTCCGTGAGGCCGCCCGCCGCGTCGACCGGCCTCCCTTCCTCGCTGGTACGCCAGCGTCCGACCGCGTCGAAATTCTCGAGCGAGAAGCCGACCGGGTCCATGAGCCGATGGCAGCCCGCGCAGGCGACATCGCGCCGGTGTTCGGCCAGTCGCTCGCGGACCGAGAGCGTCGAGGAGACCGTGTTGTCCTTCAGCGCCGGGACGTTCGCCGGAGGCGGCGGGGGCGGCGTGCCGAGGATGTTCTCCAGGATCCACTTGCCCCGGATCACGGGCGATGTCCGGGTCGCGTACGAGGTCACGGTCAGGATACTCCCCTGGCGGAGCAGGCCGCCTCGCATGCTGTCGTCATCGAGCTCGACGCGACGGAACTGGCCGCCGTAGACGTAGGGGATGCCGTAGTGCCTGGCCAGCCGCTCGTTCAGGTATGCGTGGTCCGACTTGAGCAGGTCGAGCACGCTCCGATCCTCGCGCAGGACGCTTTCGAACAGGAGTTCCGTCTCCCGCCGGAAGGCCTGTCTCAGGTTGTCGTCGAAGTCGGGGAACAGGCGCAGATCCGGGGTGATCGAATCCAGGTTGCGCAGGTGCAGCCACTGCCCCGCGAAGTTGCTCACGAGGCTCTTCGAGCGCGGGTCGGCCAGCATCCGGAGCGCCTGCCGCTCGATCACCCCGGGCTTGCTCAGCTCGCCACGCTCCGCCAGGTCGAGGAGCTCGTCGTCCGGGATGCTGCTCCAGAGGAAGAACGACAGGCGTGAGGCGAGTTGGACGTCCGGGATGCGGTAGGCCGTATGCGGCGCGACGCCGGGCGGGTCTGCCTCGATGCGGAAGAGGAACTGGGGGTTCACCAGCACGGCGCTCAGCGCCATCTCGATCCCCGCATCGAAGTCCCCCGCCGCGCGGGCCTGATGGTACAGGTCCATCGGCTTGCGCAGGTCCGCGTCGGCGACCGGCCGCCGGTAGGCCCGTCGCACGAGCGCGGAGAGGATCAGCCTCGCGCAGGATTCTTCTTCACCCGGTCCCTTCGGCTCGCGGACGAGGATCCGGCGGCGGCTCGGCGTGTCCCCGTGCCCCGCGGCGCCATGAGGTCCGGTGATCGAGACCTGATAGATCGCCGGCGAGATCCGGGGGTGCCGGTGCATGTTGTAGTGGGCCTGATACGGCTGACGCTTGGTCTCCAGCAGCGAGGAGGGATACTTCAGGAACGTCACGCCGAGATCGTGCGGGCCGGCCGTCGTCCGGATCCGGGCCTTCAGGTGCGCGTCGGCGGTCTGATGTTCCATCTCCGACTGGGGAGACGTCACCGTGAACGACGCCTTCCGCTCGCGATCAAGCAACACCTCCAGCTCATGCGTCTCGCGCAGGCCCTCGACGTGCTCGTTCCGGTCCCGCGCCAGCCGGACCTGGATCTCGTACTCGCCGTCCTGGGGGAACGTGTAGGGGATCAACGCCCCGCCGCGCGTCCCGATCGGCAACCCCTCGACGTGCTCCTCCTGGGTGATATCCGGACGGATGCGGAACGTCTCGCCGCCGGGCGACCGGCCCGATCTCCCCATCGCCAGCCGGCTGATCTTCTGCGCCGCGCTGATGTAGCGGTCCAATCGCGTCGGCGAGAGGTCTCCCACCGTCACGTTGTCGAACCCGTGGCCGGATTCGTCGGCCGGCAGTAACGCCGTCGCGTCGATATCCAGCGCCAGCAGGTCGCGGATGGCATTCTGGTATTCGGTCCGGTTCAGTCGACGGAACGTGTCGGTCCGGCCGGGATCGGGCCTCTCGGCGGCCGCGCGGTCGAGCGCGCCGGCGAGCAACGAGACGAACGCCTCGTACTTGCGCCCCGAGGGCCGAACTTCGCCCTCCGGCGGCATCTGGCGAGCGTCGAGCTTCCGCAAGACCCGCTCCCAGGCCCCGAGATTTCGGCCCACCTCCTCCGCACCGATGGCATCAAAGGCCAAACCCGCCGTCGCGTCGTCGCGGTTATGGCACGCGATGCAGTACAGGTCCACGAACCGACCGATGGCCTCCCGCTCGCCCGAAACTCCCGACGAGGACGGAGGCCCGGCCTGCTTTCCGTCGGCGCCCGAGCTCATGGGCCCGCACGCCGCGAGAAGCAGGATCGACATCCCGAGGAGGTTGCGTGTTCCCCATCGATTCATGAGGCTTTCCCCCGAGATCAAGCAGCGGCGGGCGGAATCGAGCAGGATGGCCGTCGCATCGCGAGCGGAGCCGGACCCGCGATGGCGTGGCGCCTCGGCGGGTGTTCCGGCCGCCTCGAGGCACGCGTCCTTCGATTCTACCGTCCCGACCTTCGGGATACACCCATCAAATTCGCCGCGATCGTCCCGGCTGCCCGGGTGAAAGTGTTGAAACTCAAGGGAACCTTATGGGACACTGGCCCTGATGGACAAGTCAACCTGAAAGCATGGCAATCCGATGGATGCTGCCGAGTGAGCCCGGTTCGTTGTGCAGAACCGCCCACATGCTTCAGGATCAAGCGACGAAGGGGCACGAGCGTGACCGTGTCGAGAACGCTGACGTATCTGGCCCTGTCCCTCGCCCTGCTGGGAGTCATGGTCTCCTTGTTGATCCCGAGGCCCGTGCCCATGCCTGCGCCGTCCCCGACGACCGGGACGCATGTGACCCTCAAGCCCGTCTGGCCGTCGGGCCTGGACGATGCACCGGCGGAAGTCCGGGAGTTCCTGGACCGGATCCTCGGGAAGATCCCGGAGGGCGGTTCAGGGGTCGCCGGTTACCAGTTCTCCCACTGGGAGCGCGCGGGCAAGCCGACCCATGAAGCGATCGGGCTCAAGGCCATCCCGGGGGCCGAGCCCGAAGCGATTCTCGTTCGAATCATGGACGTCGATCATTACAAGGGGCACGTCGCCCACGTCGAGGCCTCGCGATCGGTCCGGGATTCCTCCTTCACGCCGCCCGGGAAGGTGCGATTCTACCAGGTCATCAGCGTGCCGGGCGTCGCCAGGGTCCAGCACGAATTGGTGCTCGCGGACGCGGGGATGGTCAAAGGCTACCGCGTCGCCTACTGGTACCTGCTCGAGGACAGGACGCGGTCTCTGGACCCGAAGGCCGGCGCACGCAGCGAGTCCAATATCGGGGCCTGGCTGATCGCCCCGGGCGTGCTGGGATACGCGCTGAGCTCCTGGCCGAATCGGGGAGATGTGAACGCGATCCAGTGGCTTTCGCTGACCTCCGGCGCCAATGCGCTCGCGAAGAAAGTCGTCGAGGGCAACATCGACGGCATGGCCGCATGGGCGAAGAAGCGGGAGGAGATCGGCGCCCCCTGATCTATAATCGCAGGCGGCGCTTGAGGTCGAGGTGGCGCTCGATGGCACGCGCGGAGATCTGGTCGCCGGCGCGATCGATGGCTTCTCATCGCCGAGCGACGCAGCTCCTCCAGCACGACCGTCCGCTCATACATCAGCTCGGTCGCGACCCCGACGCGATAGAAGTCCTCCACGGTCCTCGGCTCCATCAGCTCATTGTGCTCGAGCGTCTCGTCGGCGATCGTCACGACCAGCGCGAGGTGCCGCGGGGTGAGGATGCGCAGGTAGAGCTGCATGCGCCTGGCCGCCTCGATCACGGTGACGTCGGTGAGGAGGACGAAGAGCGTCCGCCGGACATTCCGCTTGGCGGCGAGGGTCAGGGCCAGTTCGTAGTTCGGTTCCACCAGGCGCGGCCGCCTGGCGTAGAGGTTCTCGATGACCGCCTTCAGTTGCGTCCGCTCGCGGCGAGGATGGAGGTAGGCGTCGACCTGGTCCGAGAACACGATCAGGCCGAGGTCATCTCCCTGGCCCAGGGCCGTCCGCGCCACGAGGATCGCGGCCTCCATCATGGCGTCGAACTTCGTCCGATGGCCGCAATACGTCGTGAGCGACCGGCTGGCGTCCACGAGGATCATGACCTGCTGATGGCGCTCGACCTCGAAATTCCGGCTGATCGGCCGGTTCAGCCGCGCCGTGGCCTTCCAGTCCACCCAGCGGATGTCATCCTGGGTGCTGTATTCGCGCAGCGATTCGAACGCCGTCCCGGCGCCTCGCCAACGGTATCGATGGCTGCCCGCCTGCCTCATCAACGCACGGCGTTCGGCCAGCTCGGCGGCCCTCGAGTTCGCCAGGTGGGGCAGGCATCGGATCTCCAGGCGGGCCGGCAGCCGCTTCTGCGACCAGGCCAGCTTGAAAGGCCCGAGGATCCGGTAGTCGAGATCGCCGAACGCGACCATGCCGCGCTCGGTCGGGGTCAGCTCGTACTGGAACCTCGAGCGGGCGCGGGGCGGCACGTGGATTTCCATCGTGGGAGGCTCGGCGCGGGCCCCGTCGGGCACCCGATCGGAGAGCTGCATCGCCAGCGGGCGCCCGCCGGGATTCTCCACGATCCAGGCGATCCGGTCGGCCTGATCGACGTGGAGCTGGCCCGGGGTCTCGCGATACAGGCGGAAGCGAGGCCGGCGGCCGGCCGCCAACCCGTCGACCACGAAGGCGGCGAGCAGCGATCCCATGACGATCCATGCCGCGACGACCGATCCCGGATCGCCCCGGCCGCCGAGGGCGATGGCCAGGGGAACGCCTGCCAACCACAGGAGTCTTCGCGCGGGGATGATCATCGATCGTCGCTATCGCGGTACCTCGACCTGCGCCAGGGCCCTCACGAGCACGCGGTCGGGGGTCTCGGCCGCCACCTGCGCCTCCGGCGTCAGGATCAGCCGGTGCCGGAGGACCGCCGGGGCCGCCGCCTTGACGTCATCCGGCGTCACGAATTCCCGCCCGTCCATCGCGGCCAGGGTCTTGCTCATCAGCAGCAGGTGGACGGCGGCCCTCGGGCTGGCCCCGACCTGGATCTGCGGCGACGAACGCGTCGCGCGGACCACTTCGCTCAGGTAGCGCAAGACCGGCGGAGTGGTCCGGATCTCGACGAGGCCCCTCCGGCCGGCCAGGACTTCGTCGGGGTTGGTGACCGGCGTCAATTCCGACTGGGCCGCGCGGTGCAGGTCGTGACCCCGGTCGTAGGCTTCCAGGATGGCCAGTTCTTCCTCGACGCTGGGATAGCGCAGCAGGATCTTGCTCATGAAGCGATCGACCTGCGCCTCCGGCAGGGGATAGGTCCCTTCGAACTCGATCGGGTTCTGCGTGGCGATCACCGTGAAGAGCGGCGACAGGGAATACGTCTGGGTCCCCAGCGAGACCGAGCGCTCTTCCATCACTTCCAGCAGCGCGGCCTGGGTCTTCGGCGGGGCCCGGTTGATCTCGTCGGCCAGCAGGATCGTGGTGAAGATGGGCCCGCGGCGCAACTGGAACGTCTGCGAGGCAAGCTGGAAGACCTCCGTACCCAGGATGTCGGCCGGCATCAGGTCCGGCGTGAACTGGATCCGCTGGAACTCCGCGTCGAACAGCCGCGACAGGCTCTTCGCCAGCAGCGTCTTTCCCAGGCCGGGGACCCCTTCCAGCAGGACATGCCCGCCGGCGTAGAGCGTGGCGAGGAGCTGGTCGAGCACGTCGTCCTGCCCGAAGAAGACCCGGCGCAGGCCGGCCTTGAGCCGGCTCGCGTGTTCATGAAACTGTGCGAGATCCATAGATCCGTTTCCGAAGCTGGACCAGTTCGTTCACCAGATGCATGGCGGCGGTCGGGGAGGCCGGGCGCTCCTCCGCCTGGATGTACTCTTCGGCCTCTCGCAGCAGCGCCTCGACGGAGGCCGGGTGTTCCGCCGAGGTCCGGGAGATCTGACGAAGCCGGCGGGCCACCGCCTCGACGACCAGCGGCGCGGCTCGGGCTCGCTCGTAGAGCTGGGCGACCGCGTTGATATATTCCTGAGCGGTCCGCCGTTCCCGCTCCTCGTAGGCTTCGACCGGCTTGAGCCGGACGTTCCGACCATAGAAGTAGAGAAGAGCCCAGATCGCGGCGAGCCACATGATGGCCGACGAACCGGGCAAATTCAAGAGGTAGGTGAGGAACGACTCCGTCCGCCCGTGCCCGTGGCGATATTCGTCGATCGCGAGCACTCCGCCCCGGATCTCGCGGCCCAGGATCTCCGCCAGCACCCGCGCGTTGCCGCCCTGGTCGAGGCCCGCGTTCGTCCATGCGAATTCGTCCAGGAGGATGTAGACGGCACCCCGGTCAACGGGGATGCGAAACAGGACGCCCCCGCGCTCGTCGCCGGCCAGTTGCCGGCCGGCTCGCTCGACGTCAATGGCGTCGGCGCCGACTTCTTCCGCCCGACGCGACGGGGGCGGGCCCGTCGGGCGAAGACGTGTTCCATCGCGGCCCTTTCTTCTCGACCGTGAGGCTTCCCCCGCCCTTCACGGGTGCCTGGGTCGTCTCCGGCCGGTTATCGACGGATGGCTGGCCCAGGAATGACGGCAGCTCCGCGGGCTTTTCGGCCGGACTCGGGAGCGTGAGGTCCTGCCGGAGCGTCTGCGGCAGGCTCTCGGGCGAGGTCGTCACGACGATCAGCGTGTTGCCGCGCGACGAGCCAGCGCGCACGTCATCCACTCCACGGGGCCCAGCTCCGCCCCCGTGGGAGACCATGGCCCATCGCCCATCGTCAGCACGCAGTGGCCCGCGGGTTCCGGCAGCGATTGAGACGCGTCCCAGATGGGTTCCTCCAGGAGCCGAACCGGAATGCCCATCCGATCCGCCCAACGGAACACGCCCGAGGCACCCCCGGTGCCATTGTCGCGCGCATCCCGTCAAGGGCGTCCGGTAGGAGACGCGAAGCCGGCTCCCGAAGATCACCAGGATGGTGACGCCCAGGGTCATGATGGCGAACAGGATCCACCGGGATCGCGCGGGTTTACTCAGGAGCCAGCTCCTCCCCGTTGACCACGGAGTCGCAGAGGCGGATCGCCTGTTCGGCCTCGGCGCGGCCCGCGGGCTCCCGGCCATACCAGACCCGTTCGTAGATCCGCGCCAGTTGGCCGAAGCACGCGGCCAGCTCCGACGTCTGGCGCAGGTCCGCCTGGTATTCGCGGTTGGTCCGGGTCGTATCGTAGCGGAGCAGGCCTTGTTTCTCCAGCCGGGCGATCAACGCCAGGAGTGCCAACCGGATCGCGTCCGCATACAACCCATCGCGGAATGCCTGGCCCGATTCCTCGAACAGTTCGGAAGCCTCGGCCAGCGTCTCGTAGGCGACCCCCTCCTGCGTCCCGGCCGCGAGCGATCTCGGGGCGGTCGCGCCCCCGAGCCATCGCATGATCACCGGGTAGAGTTTCCAGGTCGACCAGGCGAGGAGGGCCGCGGCGACCAGCCAGATCACGGTCGTGAGGGAAGACGGATCGCCCGAGAACACGCCGCGGAGGTTGCGAAACAGATCGCGCAGCCATTCCCCGAACGCCCGCAGGGTTCGCGCAGGAAGTTCCAGACCGCCTCGAGGGTCGCATCGAGCCAGGAGGTCGAGACCGACCGGGGCTCGACCCGCTTCCACCAGAAGTCTTGATCCAGGAGCACCTCCCGCGCAGCCTGGGCCGGATCCACGCCGGCACTCCCCGAGGAGGGCGCGGCCGCGAACGTGAACGCCGGGAAAGGCGCGGCGATGAACCACGAAGACCCCGCCAGGGTCGATGCCGCGATCAGATTCAGGACCGGCCGCCAGACCGACACGCGATTCGCTCCATGGGACGCCGTCGGGAACAAGGATTTCACGAGACCGGGATGGACCGGCCACCGGGACGGGATCACACCGCGAGCTTGGCACGCAGTCGAGTAATCCGGCGCTTGAGGTCTTCTCCCTCCCGGACCGATCGGATGTCGTGGTAGACCAGGGTGAGCGAGATCCACCAGCTCATCGCGATGGCGGTCAGGAGGACGGCGACCGACATCGTCTCGAAGATCCAGAGCTGGTCGACGACCATCGGCCGCCAGCGGTCGTCGAGCAGGTGGGCGCCCAGCGCCTGGGTCCCCAGCAGGAGCCGCGGCAGGACGAGCAGGCCGCCCAGGACGATCCCCATCCCCAGGTAGAGGGAACCCATCAAGGTCACGCCGATGTCTTCCTGGAGGATCCGCCGGCTCCGTCGGAAGATCCGGCGCTCGTCTTCGAACAGGGCGACGAGCGGCGTCATGCAGGTCCGCGGCCAGACCCACAGGAGCGGGATGCCGAACAACAGGAGCGAACCCAGCCAGAGCAAGCACAGGCGGACCATCACGCTCAGGAGCCGACCGCCGCGGCGTCAACACCAGGCGAAGCACTCGCCGGCGGTGGCCACCTCTCCGCCGGCGGCCTTCCAGGCGAATACGGCGCAGGGCAGCGGGAGCGCGGTGAAGATCAGGAGCGCGAGGAACGGGAAGAGCATGCCCGCGATCAGGACGTCGACCACCACCGGGAAATCCCAGGTGCGCCAGATCCCGATCAGACCCAGCGCCCCGGTGAGCAGGACGGCCAGGGTCGGCAAGCCCAGATACGCCAGCACGTCGAGATGATCGTGAATGCACCAGAACGCGCAGTCGGTCTGCACCAGGATCCGCCGAAATATCGAGGTTTTCGGACGAGCCATGAAACCGGTCGCCCTCCATCCGCGCCTGGCCGCCACCCTCGGCAGGCCCCTCCCCGGCGGCGCGATCCTGCCGGGCCGGGGCGATTGTATTGTAATGGACGCCCCCGAAGCTGCAAGGACCCAGTCGCGTCGCGGCCCCCCTCATCCGGCCCTCCGGAAGCCACGCCGACGGGTCCGCTCCTCCCCTTCGCCCCTCCGGGGAGAAGGTGCCCGAATGGCGGATGAGGGGTAAACCCGTTCGGCCGTCGAATCCCGGACAGAGCCGGGGTCTTGAACGCGCGGACCGCCCGCCAATAATCGGCATTCCCCTCGGTCGATTTCCCATCGGTAAAGGAGCCGATCATGAGCCAGGTCGCGGAAAAGAGTGTCGGGCCGATTGTCATGGATCCCTACGAAATCGGCTGGTATATCGAATCGGCGGACGAGGATATCTACGGCCCGGTCTCGCGCAAGGCCCTCCGCCATCTCCTCGAGGAGAACACGATCACGCCCAACACGCTGGTCCGCCACTGCACGCAGCGGGAAGCCAGGCCGGCGGCCGATCAGCCGGTGATCATGGAACACCTCAGCCTGGATACCAAGGGGACGGTGATCGGCGACCGGCTGGCCAAGGCATGGCCCCGCAAGAAGCGGGACCGGCTGGCCCTGGCGGAAGGCCCGCTGCCGTGCCCCTGGCATAAGCGGCCCGCCGTCCTGGTCTGCGTGCGATGCCATGCCCCCTATTGCGGCCGCTGCCAGGCCAAGCCCCTCCGGAAGCAGTTCTTCCTGTGCCGCCGCTGCCAGGTCGGCATGCATAACCGTCGATTCGTCGCCCTGCTGGTGGATACCGGCATCCTCGTCTATGTGCCCATCATCATCGTGACGGTCGCGCTGCTCGCGATGGGCCCGAGCATGACGGAAACGGGCCCGCTGATCATCAATATCGTCCAGTTGTTCTGCCTCGCCCTCCTGTTCGCCCGCGACTCGCTCTTCGGCGGCGCCGGCATCGGCAAGCGATTGGCCGGATTGCGGGTCGTGCAGACGAAAGACGGGAGGACGCCGCTCGGCTACGGCCAGGGCGTCGTGCGGTGGTTGAGCCAGTTCATCCCCATCTTCAACCTGGTCGACGCGGTGGCCCCGTACTACGACCCCTTGCTCCGTCGCTACGGCGACCGTTGGGCCGGCACGCGGGTGCTCGACTCGGATCGGAAGCTCGCCAAGGACCGGAATAAGCTCGCCCGACGATTGATCAAGAAGGGAGTTCAACCGGCTTCGCAGGTCGGGATGACCATGGAGGACCTTGCTCGGATTGCCTGACGATGGAGGCCAGGAAGCTCTCGGCGTCTGCGAGGGTCGCGGCTCCAGCCCGCTGATCTCGCCGACGAGATTCACCAGCTCCGCCGCGACTTCCTGGCGCGCCGGGGCGCCAGCTCGATCCGCGAGCGCAGGTATTGGGCGGCCAGCGAGATCGCCTCATCCGGGATCGCCGCGAGCTGCGCCGCCGGGAGGGGAAGCTCCGATTCCTCGGGGGCCGGCAGGTCCGAGAGGAGCGATTCGGTCTCCACCGGCTCCTGGTAGACGACCAGCGTGCCGGCGACCAGGTCGCCCACCCGCTGGCTGTCGCGCGTCAGGACGAGGCTCGTCAGCCCCACGCCGTAGAAGAGCGGCAGGAAATCGACAACGCGCAGCAGGTTCCGCAGCAAGGTATCGAAGAAGCGCAGCGAGTAGCCGCCCTGCTTGATCACGCGGATATGCAGCATGCGCTTGCCGGGCGTCTGGCCATTCATCAGCCATTCCAGGAGGATGAAGTAGCCGTTGTAGAGCGCGAATGATCCCAGGGTCATCATGGCGGCGATCCACAGCGTGCTCTGCCCGCCGAAGGCGCTCACGAGCATGGCGAACAGGTAGGCGAGCACGTTGATCAGGACCTGGCAGACGACGGACATGATCAGCAGGTCGATGACATAAGCGGTGGCGCGGCTCCCCGGCCCCGCCAGGGCGTAGGAGAGCTCGATGTTCTCCGGGGTGCGGATCGAGATCACGCGCCGGAAGCGAGGTTCTTGATGGTCGTTCATGAGTTCATCCGTGCGCGTCGCGACGCCTGGGCGCGGCTGCAAGCCTTCCTCGAGAAGGCCCGCCGACTCTCGCTGGCCCGCGTGCCGCTTGATGTCTTCCGAGAAGGCAGCGCGCTCTACCGGCAGACGGTCTCCGACCTCGCCTATGCCCGGATGTGCTTCCCCGAGCATCCGGTCGTCCGAGAACTCGAGCAGCTCGTCGGCCACGCGCACAGCCTCCTGTATCAGACGGGGCGTGCCAAGTCAAGAAGCTGGACGGAGTTCTGGCGAGAGACCTGGCCCACTCGCGTGCGCACGGCGGCCCGCCCGATCCTGCTGGCCACGGGGATCTTCTGGGTCGGCGCGATCCTGGGATTCTTCCTGACCCTCGAGAACCCGTCGCTGGAGGGCTTCTTCGTCAGCCCCGCGATGCGATCGGCCATCGCCGCCAAGCGCCTCTGGACTCAATCGCTCACGAGGACCGCGCCGGCGGCCAGCAGCGGGATCGCGGTGAATAACATCAATGTCTCGTTCTTGACCTGGGGCCTGGGCCTGACCTTCGGCATCGGGACCGTCTGGCTGCTCCTCTTCAACGGGATCATGCTGGGGGCGATCTCCGCGGCCTGCCTGCGCGGGGATGCTCCTGCCCCTGACGGAGTTCGTGGTCGCCCACGGGTCGCTGGAGCTGCCGGCGATCTGGATCAGCGGGGGTGCCGGGCTGATCATGGCCCAGGCCATGCTCTTCCCCGGCCGGTATAGCCGACGTGCCGAGCTCCGGTTGAACGGCCGGAAATCGGTCCAGATCATGGTCGGCATCGTGCCGATCCTCCTGGTCGCCGGCGCGATCGAGGGCTTCTTATCGCCGAGCGACATCCCGGGCGTGGTCAAGGCGTTGCTCGGGTTCAGCCTCGCGGCCGCCCTCCTCGGCTACATCGCCGTGCGCGGGCAGCCGGAAACGTCGGCAAGCCTATCGGAAAGCTGATCGGCGGCCTTGCCGACTTCTCGACATCCCGAGGACATCGTTTTCGATGAACGAGACGCCCATCATTTTACTCGCGGGGCTCGCCGCCGGAGCCATGAACGCCGCCGCCGGCGGGGGCTCATTCGTATCGGTCCCGGCGCTGATCTACGCCGGCATTCCCTCGGTTTCCTCGAATATGTCCAGTACCATCGCGTTGTATCCGGGCAGCATCGCGAGCGGATGGGCGTACCGCGGAAAGTTCCTGACGATCCTGGAAGTCCCCCTCAAGGCTCTCTTCGGGGTGACCCTGGCCGGCGGGTTTGGCGGGGCCCTGATGCTGCTGCTCACCCCGAATTCCGCGTTCGACAAGATCATTCCCTGGCTCTTGCTGCTGGGTTCCCTGGCTTTCGCATTCGGCCCGAGTATCGGGGAGCGACTGCGACGTTACTACCGCCCGAATGCCACATCCCTGCTGCTAGCCCAATTCCTCCTGGGGATCTACGGAGGCTACTTCGGCGGGGCGGTCGGGATCATGATGATGGCGACCTGGAGTGTGCTGGGTCTCCGCGATATCAAGGCGATGAATGCGACCAAGGTTGTGCTGGTGGCCGCCGCGAACACGGTCGCGGTGCTCTGCTTCGCGGCCGTCGGCCCCGTCGCCTGGCGTGAAACGCTGGTCATGATGGTGGCGGCGGCGCCGGGAGGATACCTGGGGGCACATCTGGCGATGCGGATCAGGTCGTCACACCTCCGGATCGGCATCAGCGTCGTGAATTTCCTGATCGCTGCGGCCTTCTTTTATACCAGGTGGTTCTGACGATCGGACGTCTCGCATTCGGCGGATACATGGTTTCGCCAACGTGGAGAGTTGAGCGTTGAGCAGTCGAATGGCCTTTCGAGATCCCGGGAGGGCGAGCCTCCGTTCGAGCCGTATCGTGGCTCGGCTCGCCGGGAGGCTGTCCCTGGACCGCGGGCTTCTACCTGCCCACGATGTCCTCGCCGCCGGGGGCGCGGCATCCCGAATCGGCCGGCACCGCCAGCATGGACCGACGGGGCATCGAGCAGGCGGCGGCAATCGCCGGGGGCCTGCTCATCGGCGGCCGGCCGGTCCCGCCGGGCGGCGACGCGACCCCGACCGCCTATCGTCAAAGAGGCGTGCTACATTGGCGCAATCTTACATCGATTTTACAGATATGAGACTTGATCCAGTCCACGATCTCGTTGTGGAGCGACTCGAAGGCATCGGCCGAGGGCGGCCGGGCCTTGAAGTCCTGGATCCTGGAACTGACCATCCGGACGAATCGCTGGTGCGCCAGCTTGTCCACGCTGGCGGCGGGGCAGGCACACCGCTCCATGCACCCTTCCTCGCAGGAGAAGTGCTTCACCGCGTAGTCGGCCAGGCCATCGAGCACGTCCATCATCTTCGCGGGCGGTTCTTTCCGTTGCAACCGCTGCTCGAAGCTATTCAGCATGTCGAAGAGGCACCTGTGCTGCTCATCGACCTCCCGGACCCCCGTCGCGTAGTCCTCACTCCACTGGATGCTCATGTCAGGAGACTCCTTGATCGCGCACGAGTCATCGGAATAGCCCGCCTCCCGGTGTGGGCACGAAACCCGGACGCCGGATCGGCGTTCCGACGATCGGAAGGCCTCGGGGCCGGCGGCATCCGCATCACCGCTGTCACCGGAGAGAGGCTCTACTCAGGAAAATCTAGAACACATTCTCCGAACAAGAACAAATGGAGAAAGCGAGCCCTTCAGGAGCATGCTGCATGCATGAGCGAAAGTGCCGTCTCGAATCTCCGGTTTCGCGATGGCAGCAATCCAAGGAGGGAAGATCACGAAGTCGGCTCATCCGACCACGATTCGGTCCCGCCCGGCTTCCTTGGCCTGATAAAGAGCCTCGTCCGCGTGTTTCAAGACGGAGATCACCGTGTCATCCGCCTCGAGCATCGTGATGCCAAAACTGGCCGTGATTCGCCGGGAGATCGGCGGGATCGACTCGCTGCCGAATTGCATCCTGATACGTTGGGCGGAGATAAACGCTTGCTCGGATCTGCTCTCCGGCATCAATACGACGAACTCCTCGCCGCCAAATCGCGCGGCCAAGTCCGTCTCGCGGATCTGCCCCCGGATGACCCGGGCGAAGGTACGGATCGCCGTATCGCCGACATCATGCCCATATTCGTCATTGACGCTCTTGAAATGGTCGATATCCGCCATCATCAGCGCGAACGTCCCCCCGTAACGCCGGACCCGGGAGTACTCCGCTGCGATCGCCTCGTCGAGCCTCCGGCGATTTGCGATCCCCGTCAACGGGTCGGTCTGGGATCGCGTACGGATCTCCTCCTCGCGCCGCTTGAGCTTGTGATGCGCGGAGAGCAACTCGCGTTGTGCCTCAGACAGCTCATTGGCGAGCTGGATGGCCTTGTCGTTGATGCGCTTCCAGCTCCTCGATCTCGAATTCGGCGACGAGCAGCAGCAGCGGGCCGCAGTGCGACACGGTCCCGCGCAACGACCGCAACCGGCCCATGGGATCACCGATGGTCAGGAGGCCGTCATAGAACGCTTCCCGCCCCGACCGGGACAGCTCCACCAGTTGGGAGAACGTCGGCGACCGGAAGTAGTGCGCAATGTCGGGCTCGCCCTCGGGTCCGACCGTCTCCGGCAGCAGGCGAATGAACCCCGCGTAGGCGTCGCGCAGGCGGCCGGAAGGGTCGATCTCGGCGATCGCGACGGCGGTCGTCCTCCTCAAATTCGCGATGATCAGCGGCGGATCGATCATGGCGGCGGCACCATCTGGGCCGCGGCTTCCACGGCCGACCTCGCGTTCGGGCCGGTCGCATCGGCCCGGAGCGCCGTCACGAGGGGCGGGAACTGATTGGTCGCCAGGCCGCCTAACAGGACTGCGGGGCGTGCCTCGCCCATCTCGGCGCAGGAGGCTCGCCATCACCTCCCGCGCCGACCGCAGATGAGGCGGCATCGACGCCGATAGCCCCACCAGGTTCGGGCGGCACTCGCTGACCAGTTGCACCAGCGATCGGGTCGGGGTGTTCGGCCCGAGGTAACGGACGTCCCACCCCGCCAGCTCGAACGCGTCGGCCACCATGCGCAGCCCGATGGCATGCTGGTTCCCCTCGACGCCCGCCAGCACGACGCTCCGGCCATCGGGCGGCGCGGGCTCCGCGGAGCCGAATTCCCGGGCCAGGAGGCCGTGCACCATGGCCGTCGCCAGGTGCTCCTGCGCGATCGTGATGCGATTGTCTTGCCATCCCCTCCCGATCTGATACAGGGCCGGCTGGACGAGGTGCAT
This sequence comes from uncultured Planctomycetota bacterium, assembly GCA_963743925.1. Lineage (GTDB taxonomy): Bacteria > Planctomycetota > Planctomycetia > Isosphaerales > Isosphaeraceae > CAVZRC01. Next base: position 34,954 of record CAVURY010000005.1, read on the forward strand.
CTCCGCGTCGAGGAACCTCCGACCGGACTGCGAAACCTCGCGGAAGATGTCCACCGACCTCCGCTGGTCGCCGCGGACCAGCGCCGCCCTGAACTCGTCACATTCCCCGCACGCCTCAGGCATCAGGCGCTCGTAGCCGGGGACCTCGTCGGAGGGCTCGCGCAGTGCCGTGATGGCGGTGTTCAACGCCACCACGACCGGCTCCGCGTCCTCGTCGGGCAGGCGGGCCATGAAGAACTCCGTCAGCCAGCCCAGCGAGAGGGCGAGATCGTTCGCGGGGACGCCGCGCGCCTCCAACAAGGCCGAGAGCCACCGCACGTATTCGACGAAGGGTCGGATGAGCCCGAACTCCAGGGCGCCTCGGAGGAAATCCAGGTGGTAGCCGATATCTTCCCGACACGCCGCGCAGCCACGCTCCCCGAACTTCCCGTAGGAGGCCGGGGAGGTCTGGTCGAACCGGCTGACGACCGCATCGACGGCCTCGTTGCCCAGCGAGAGGAAACGCCGCAAGCCCTCGGGTGTTGCGACTGGCGTCTGTTCCGCGTTCAAGGTCCACCCGTCAGCTCGTGATGTGCTCGAAGAATTCGATCGCGACACTCCCGGGGACCAGCTTCAAACCCTCGGGAATCCCCGCGTGCGACTCGTGGTAAACATGGCTGTGATGCCAGGCGCGGTAACTCTCCTCATCGGCCCAGAAGGTGATCAGTCGGATTTCCTCGGGACAGCCCTTGGTGCTGATGACGTCCATGCGGATGAAACCCGGCACCTCATCGGCCAGGTGAGGTCGGTTGCGGAATGCATCATGCACGGCCTCGGCCATGCCGTTGGCGATCCGAAAGCGGCTCTTCGCGACGAACATTCGGTCACGCCCCGATGACTCGTCCTTCCTCGGACTCGTCGCAACCCGAAGTGAGCAGCACCCCAAGATCAATTCTGCATGCTGCGATCGTCGTTAGCCAGAGGGCTTCGACATCAATGGAGTAAAGAGTCATGCCAAGGTCGTGTCCTCGTGGGTAGGTTCCCCCGGGTACCGAGCGGCGCTTCTCCGGCCGACACCCGGCGCCGATGCGATTCCCATGTTCTTTCGCCAAGAGAGCCCCCGATTAATTTCGGGGGGCCTTCATATTTAATCATAGGGTATGCCAGCACGACGCGCAGGGCTCGGTCTGAAGTTGGGCCCGGGTCTCCGACCCCGCCCGAGTACCTGACCGCACGCCAGCCGAACCCACCGGCTTCAAGCCGGTGGTGGTTAAGGACGGTGAATACCGATAGGGCCAATCGGCCATGTGCCTGGCGGTAGGCGTGGACGGCGACGGTGAGGTCAACGACGCGGAGGATCTCGGAGTAGATGTCGTCGTCGAGCAGCGACTGATCCATCCGGCGTGAGCCTCGGCGACCCCGCGTCGGCCCTCCTTGATGTTCTCGATGATTTCGGCCAGCACATCGGCGTCGTCGCGCCTGGCACCGATGGAGCCGGGGCCGGTCGGAAAGCCGGCGGCATGGCCGCGCAGCTGCTCCGGAGCATCGTGGATGAGGGCGTCCTCGGACGGGTAGCATCCGGCAACGACCTGGTCATGGGCGAATCGTCCTGGTGCATCCAGGCACCAAGCCGACGCTTCAGGGTGGAATAATGTGAATTTCGGTGGGCAACCGCATCAGCTCCCGCACCACTTACGTGCGGACTCGCCGTCGGGAAGCCGGCGGTGGATCGCTTCCGATGGGGCCGACGAAGGGAAAACCGGCCGCTCCCTTCCATAAAGATCCTCGATCAATTTAAAGCAATAAAATTATATATGGTATTGAATTGACGATGAGTTTGGCGACGATACATAAGGCCGCCGCGAGGGCGAACGATGCCAGTAGGATCAAGTTGAGGGTCGAGAAGGCCGAGAAAAGGAAGTACGCCGGGCGTGACCTCGCGGGAATTCCCGGCCCAAACCACAGCCCGAGGGGGATCGCCAGCCCTCCCGATATCAACCCTAGCCCGACCAGGACCCTTGCCGTGGTGGACGCATCACGGCTCTTCTGGGCGTTTTCCGCTGCCATTACGGCACCTCGCTCGAATTCGGTTACGAATTCGGCCACTCCTCCTCTCCGTCGGAGGTCGGGCAACGCGTCTCTGTATTTCTTCTCCCGAAGCCGATAGGTGTCGTAGCCGGACAGACCCAGGATTCCGCCGAGCATCGGCATGAAGCATGCGGTAATTGTAATTATGATCATACAAGAACGTAATGAGAATTCTATTTGCAAGATCGACTCCCCTTCCGCCGCGTTCGCCGCCCCCGACTCGCCCGCTTGATGTATCCCCGTTGATCTTACCGCCTGACCTCCGCAAGGGGGCATGGAATCCTTATCCTTTCGACCGCCATTCATTGAATGACATTGAATGACTGCGTGCTCGCGTCAAAGCCGTCGGTCTGAGGGGGAAATACACCGCTTTATTCCACCCTGGGGCCGTGGTAGTCTGACGGCCATGAAAACGCACGCAGTCATGTCGGATTCGGAGCGGTGCCATGAGACGATTCCGCATGAGCACGCTGATGCTGGTGATCGTGATCGCGGCGCTGGGCGTCGCCATGGTGGTTCAGGAGCGGCGTGCCGCCCGCCGCGAGGCCGAACTGCGAGCCCGGCTGGCAGAGAAAGATGCATTGGTCGGCTGGTATAGAGCTTATGATTCGGAGCTGAAGGAACGCCTGGCTACGTCGGCTCGGCGGGCAACCGGAGAGAAGAAGACGCCGCCAGTCGGCCGTCGAAGCTATGGGAAAGAAGAATCAGGATCGAGATGAGCAATGAGCTGGTCAAAGCATCGACGGTCAGCGTTCCGGCAATGCATGCCGTGGCGTCGCTGCCGGAGTTGGTCGAGCGGGCGGGCGGTGCGCGCGCTTCGCCTGGGAGGCGACGCCGGCGTATACGGCGTGCCGTGCCGGGGGCGTTTGCCAGGTCTGGCTGGGGGATTTCCAGCATGACGTGGGGCTATACGTGCTCCGCTTCCACCCGGTGAAGCGGCGGCTGAAAGACGCCGGGCTGCCGTCAAGGGTAGATCGCCGCATAGCTTCCGGGTGACTGCGATCACCGACCCGCTCAGCCAGGGGATTCTGCCGGAGGACGTGCAATAACTCGCCGGGCACGCCGAGCCGCGGACAACCGGGCTATGCGGCCGGCGGAAGACGGAGGTGACGCGGAATATCGTGGAGCGGATTTCGATTCGACGGGTTCGACCTTCCGCATCGAATTCATGTCGTTGGGTGGATACCCGTCAGTCGAGTATCGCTTTGGATGTCGAACCGCTTGACTCGACCGCTCTCGATGCGGAACGCATGTTTAACCGATTCGTCAATCAGGATTTGCCCTTCGAGATTCCTGACGACTTGGTGAACATCGGCAACAAGATGATCCATCGTCGGCCTTCCTTGCGATTGTTCTTGGCACTACATGGGGATCGATCACTGAGCATTGAGGCGTCCAATATTCCCGAATTGCTTCTTTTCCATGAACATGTGTTCCGTCAATGGCATTCGCCCACGCCACGTCATCGGCGAGCAGGGAAAAGACGGCTTCCATATCCCGAGCGTTGAATCGATCGTAAAGTTGCCCGATTGTTTCTTCGTCATGAGCCATTCGCGGACTCCCTTTTGTCATCGTTGGAGCGCAGAACTTACCAATCTTACAGCCGGGGGCCACCAATTTGAGTCATCGGTCTGTTAAGTTGCCCGTATCTGGCACGGTTTTTTGAGCTATTTGGCACCCCGCATGCAATCGCATCGATCTGAGTCGCCCTGTCTCGCGAGATTCTTGGAAAGTGTCGCTCAGAGTTCAGGCGTGGTAGTCGGGTCAGGTCTTCCCGAGCAGGGCATCGACCACCCAGCAGCCCCGCACATGCTCGCCGGGCTCGCGGCAGTGCCTCAGGGCCTCGACCGGGGTACAACCCGCTGCCTCCAAAGCATCGCCCAGGATCGGCATGCGTTCAAACGCTCGTCACAGAGGAAGCCGACCATGGAACTTACCGCCTCGTTCTCCGATCTGCTACACCAGTTTCGCTCCCGTGTTCACCGCACCCACCTACCAGACTTTCGGGGGGGGGGGGGGGGGGGGGGGGGGGGGGGGGGGGGGGGGGGGGGGGGGGGGGGGGGGGGGGGGGGGGGTGTTTCCCGACGATCAGGTCCTCATGCTCGGTGAAAAAAAAAAAAAAAAAAAAAAAAAGGGGGATAAGACCCTTCATCAGACCTTCAATTCCCCGCTTGCGGTAGGCGTCGGCAACGATCTCGTCCATCTCGTCGGCATAATCCCGCCAGAGCCCGAGGAGCGGATCGGGGTCGGGCTCGCCCTGGTCGTCGGGTGGCTCCGGCGCGGCGGATGCGGCCAGCTTCCGGTCGAGCTCATCGCGTAGCTGCCGCATCTGCTCCGGCGGCAGGGCGATGACGACATCGTTTAAGTAGTTGAAAACATAATGTTGTAATTGTATCTTCAATTTGGCTGCCATCCCGGCACGCCGGGCCCGATTTGCCAAGCACAGCCGTTACGGTCCCGGCGGTCCGGTCTGGATCAGCGGCTCCAGAAGTCCGTGCGTCTTCCGCCCAGGAATGATGCCTTCCGAAGGCCGCCTTGTTATGGATTCCTTCTTTGGCATGCCCGTGAGCATGGCCTATGCTTGAGCGAGAGGACTTCACGCCTGGGGTGCGCACGGGACCGGAGAAGAGGGGCCGGCCCGCGGCCACGGATGTCCCCGGGGATTTCGGGAGGTGTCGCACGCGGGGCCGGGCGCCTGTCCTGTCTTCCCACGCGCTCGACCCAGCTTGAAGCGCTCGGCGATTTCCCGTCGGCCGCCTCGCATCGCCGGTGCTCGAGTTTGGCCGATGAAAACCCGCATGGAGAGGGTGTGATCGTGACGGTTCGCGGACGACGAGCCTTCGGCCTCGCGGCGGCCGGGATCGCCTGGGCCGTCGTGGTGGCCTCGGGATTCTTCCTGCTGGGGCGCTACAAGACCACGCCCGGCGCGGTCGGCGACCCGCCGCACTTTGGCCGGCGGGCAGCCGCATCGTCCCCGATCGAGGCCGGGCCAATCTCGTCGTGCTCGCGCATCCCCGATGTCCTTGCACCAGGGCGACCCTGGCCGAGTTGGGGCGGATGTTGGCCCGATGCGGGGATGCCGTCGCGGCCCATGTCCTGTTCCTCAGGCCGGGCGGCTCCGCGACGGACTGGGAGAAGACCGACCTCTGGTGCGCCGCCTCGGCCATCCCCGGGGTCCGCGTCTACGCCGACGAGGCAGGCGTCGAGGCCGCTCGATTCGGCGCCGCCACGTCCGGACACGCCGTCCTGTACGACTCGACGGGGACGCTCGCCTTCAGCGGGGGGATCACCGTCTCGCGGGGCCATGAGGGCGACAACCCCGGACGCGACGCGGTGACCTCGCTCTTGACCCGGGGTCGGGGAGGACAGCCGCGGACGCCCGTCTTCGGATGCCCGCTCTTCAACCCCCAACCCCCATCGGCAGAAAGCCCTCGACCATGCATCGCGTCGAAACCGGCCCGCCAGAGAGAGACTTGACCGAGATCCGGGCCGAGGTCTGTTCCGGAGGCATCGGCTCGACGTGTACCTCAGCACCGATCGCCTGTTCGCCGCCCTCCTGGGCTTCCAGTGGCTGGTCGCCATCGCCGTCGCCTATCTGATCTCCCCCCGGACCTGGGCCGGCGGGGCCAGCCGGATCCACGTCCACCTCTGGGCGGCGTCGCTGCTGGGCGGGGCGATCATCAGCCTTCCGGTCGCGCTGGCCATGCTCCGGCCGGGCAGGGCCTCGACCCGCCACGCCGTCGCGGTCGCCAGGCGATGATGGGGAGCCTGCTGATCCACCTGACCGGCGGCCGGATCGAGACCCACTTCCACATCTTCGGCTCGCTCGCACTCCTGGCCTTCTACCGCGACTGGCGGGTCCTCGTGACGACCTCCCGTGGTCGTCGCGGTAGACCATGCCATCCGCGGGGTTTTCTGGCCCGCTTCGGTCTACGGCGTCCTGGCGGTCGACCCCTGGCGCTGGGTCGAGCACCGGGATGGGTCGTCTTCGAGGACATCTTCCTCATCCGGGCCTGCACCCTCTGGGTGCCGCGAGATGCGCGCCACCGCCGCACGCCGGGCCCAGCTCGAGGTCACGCAGGAAGGGATCGAGCGGACGGTCCGGGAGCGGACCGCCGAGCTGTGGGAGGCCAACCGGAGCCTGGCCGAGGAGAACGCCGAGAGGGTCCGCGCCGAGGAGACCCTCCGGCGACTGGCGGCGATCGTGGAGTCGTCCGCCGATGCCATCATCGGCTGGGACTGCGGCGGCATCGTCACCAGTTGGAACGCCGGCGCCGAGCGGCTCTACGGATACGCGGCCGATGAGGCCATCGGCCGCCCGATCACGTTCCTCGTGCCGCCCGGCCTGGAGGGCGAGGTACGCCGCATCCTCGAACTGATCCACGCCGGGGAGCAGGTCGATCAAGTCGAGACGAGCCGACGCTCCAAGGACGGACGCATCCTCGACGTCTCGCTGACGGTCTCGCCGGTCCGCGACACGGCGGGGCGGATCGTCGGGGCCTCGGCCATCGCACGCGACATCACCGACCGCAAGGTGGCCGAGGCGAAGCTGGCCCACCAGGCGACGCACGACGAGTTGACCGGCCTCCCCAACCGCTCCCTGCTGATCCGGCATGTCGGACACGCCATCTCGTCGCCCCGGAGGTCGGACGCCCGCTTCGCGCTCCTGGTACTCGACCTGGATCGCTTCAAGGAGATCAACGACTCCTTCGGCCACCACTGCGGCGACGAGGTCCTCAAGCAGCTCAACCCCCGGCTCCTCGGCGCCGTCCGGCAGACCGACCTGGTCGCCCGACTGGGCGGGGACGAGTTCGGCATCCTGCTGGCCGAGGCCGATGAGGCCGCGGCCCTCCGGGTCGCCGACCGGGTCCTGGCCGACCTCGGGACGCCGATCGCGGTCGAAGGCCGGACTGCTCGACATCGGCGGCAGCATCGGGATCGCCATCTACCCGGACCACGGCACGGATGCTACCGCGCTCTTCCAGCGGGCGGACGCCGCCATGTACGCGGCGAAGCGAGAGCGGACCGGCCGGGCCGTCTACGAGCCCGATTTGACCGCCGGCACCCCTCGTCGCCTGGCGCTCGATCGGCGACCTCCGCCGCGGGATCGAGGGCGGACAGCTCCTGCTCCATTACCAGCCGAAGATCGACCTGGCGACCATGCGGGTCGGCGGAGTGGAGGCGCTCATCCGTTGGATGCACCCGCGCGAGGGACTGCTCTCGCCGGACCAGTTCATGCCGATGGCCGAGGAGACGGGGCTCATCCGGCCGCTGGGCCGCTGGGTGCTGGAGGCGGCGATCCTCCAATGCCGGGCATGGCATGACGCCGGCCTTGACCCGAACGTCGCGGTGAACCTCTCGCCGGAGAATCTGCACGACGATCAGCTCGCGGGCACGATCCGGAGTCTGCTCGAGGCCTCGCAGGGATCCCCTCGTTGGCTGACCGTCGAGGTCACCGAGACGGCCATGATGCAGCGTCCCGATCGCGCCAGGAAGGTGCTGGAGGAGCTGCACGAGATGGGGGTGCGGATCTCCATCGACGACTTCGGGACGGGCTATTCCTCGCTCGCGTACCTCAAGGAGCTGCCGGTCGACGAGGTGAAGGTGGACCGCTCGTTCGTGATGGACATGATGACCAACCGCCGGGACTCGTGCATCGTACAGGCGGTGATCGACCTCGGGCATAACCTGGGGCTCGAGGTCGTGGCCGAAGGGGTCGAGGATCGGGCGAGCTTGGAACAGCTCGCCTCCTGGGGCTGCGACTCCGCCCAGGGCTATTATTTCAGTCGGCCTCTACCGCCGACGGACTTCGCCGCCTGGCTGGCGGCCGGGCGCTCGCCCAGGTGCAAGGCCCCCGCGGGAATATGCCGGGTCGGGTGAGGCGATGCTTAAATATCGGCCCGCATGGGGAGCTCATCCTGAGGCCCCGACCGAAGCTCAGGTCTCTTGCTCTTCGATAGGGCCTTGTTAGCATCGTGTAAGCAGACAGCTTTTCGACCGGAGGCGATGATGGCAACCGCACTCGTGCGCGATCTGGACGATGAGGTGTACGAGCGTCTCAAGACTCGTGCCGCGGGCAACAACCGCCCGCTGGAGGCGGAATTGCGGGAGATCCTGGTGCTGGCCTCGAAGCAGGTCGATGTGGTCACGGCGCGAGCCGCGGCCGAGGCAATGCGTCGGCGCCCGGATGGTCGCCCGCACGGCGATAGTGGCGAGCTGCTCGCCGGGGAACGCCTTCGGTGAGCGACCAACCGATTCCAGTTCCCCGGGCCATGACACGAGAATCGCCCCCTCCACCAGCTCGACGGATCCTGGGGCCCCATGCCTCGGTCGGCGTGAAGTGGTCGGTACCGGAGACCCACTACGTTGAGGCGACGCGGCTGCTCGACCCTCGATTCGAATTGCATGCCCCTCCATACTGATACTCAGGTTGGCCGATCCGCTTTGAGCGGGATCTCGATCGCGAGTTACCGCCAACGCCTCGACGTTCTATAGTCTTATTGAGGAGTTCTGCGCGAAAGAAATTGGAGCGATCGTCCTTCACGGCGAAACGGTCGAAACCAGGATTGGCAAATTGAGAAAATTAGGTGAAATAAATCGATTTGGTCGGAAGTGCGGGATGGCTTTGACCTGGGAAGGGCTGTCACAACACACGAAATTGATGAAACGAAGCCAAAGATAGGAAGAATAGGTAAAAAATTCCGGGCTTGGTGGCAGGCGATCCATAACATCATGAGTTGCGACCTGATCCGGAAAGAACCCAAGGCAGCGATGTCGCAAACCTGACACACGAGCGTGATCCATTGAGTGAAAGCCGGTCGAGGACAACCTGTTCATCGAAGGAAGGCGCAGCCGGGCCAGTCGACGTCTTGCGGAATACGTCGCCCGCAATGATGGCGGTCGATCTCGAAGACACCATCCACCAGATGGGCGATCGCGGAACGAGGTCGAAGGTCGAGCAGGACGAGCTCATTCCAGCTCCCTCGCCGACGCGATCGATCCCGCGGATCGAGAACGCGACGATCCTCACTCCGACGAGCGGGTTCCTGGATTCCGGCTACACCCATACGATCAACGTCTATCAGGGGTGCGGCTTCGCCGGCTCGCTCTGCGGGATCTACTGCTATGCCCAGCACAACCGATGGATCACCCGCGGTCGTCCCTGGGGCCTCTACGGCGCCAAGCGGCAGGTCCGCGAGGCCTACCGCCGCGACTACGACCGGATCAAGCGGCCGAAGCGCGGCGATCCCCGGCCCTTGAAGATCTACATGAGCAGCAGCACCGATCCCTACTCGCCGCAGGAGAAAACCCTCCGGCTGACGCTTGCGCTCCTGGATGAGATGCGCGAGCGCCCCCCGGATGTGCTGGTCGTCCAGAGCCATCACACCCTCGTCGGTCGCGATATCGACCTCATCGCCGAGCTGGCGGCGCGATGCCAACTCTGGCTCTCGCTGACCGTGGAGACCGACATGGACCCGGTGCCGGGCTTCCCCCCGCACGCCAGCCCGCCGGCCCGTCGCCTGGCGACCCTGGCCGCCTTCCGAGCGCGGGGAATCCCAACCCAGGCGACGATCAGCCCGCTGCTGCCCCTCGCCGACCGCGAGGCGTTCGCCCGGCAGCTCGACGCCGCCTGCGACCGGGTCGTCGTCGACCATTACTTGATCGGCGACGGCTCGCCGAACGGCTGGCGGACCCGGCGGACGAGCTTCGCCGAGCGGCTACATCGGGCCGGCTTCGGCGAGTGGAATGACCTGGCGAAACTCGGCGAGGTCCGGGACCTCCTCGCCGGGATCATGGGCGCAGGCCGCGTCCTCGTCGGCTGCGAGGGTTTCAATGCGGTATGATCACGTTTTATACTAAAACATCAAATCATTTTTGCATCAGTTTGTTGATGGCATCCATGATGACGCCCTCGACGTTCGGCGCGACGAGCGAGGCCTTCGGCCCGGTCTCGTAGCCGCCCTGGGAGTAGGAGACCTCCGTGCCGATATAGCCCGGGGCATAGTCGCCGTAGGCCGCCACGGCCACGAACAGGTCGGGCCGGAGCTTCTGGGCGGCGAGCTGGTACTCGACGAACAGCTCGCCGGGCAGGTGGAGGACGCGGGCCTTGCCGATGCGCAAGCAGGCGACGTCGATCGGGTCTCCGGAACGGCAACGGCGCAGCCAGACCAGCTCGCCGGCCGCCTCGGACCGCTCTCGCGCGGGCTTCGAAGCATCATCCACGACGGCCAGGAGCCGCCCCTCATCGAGGTGCGGGGCCGCCGGCAGGGCGACGGGCAAGACGTCCCAGGCCAGGTCCGCGGACGCGATCGGGGCCTTCACCGTGGCCCGCCATGCCCTGGCCATGCCCTCGGCGACCCGGTCGGCAAGGACCTGGCGGTTCTCGGGGGACCCGTCGTTCCACTTGCCGGCCCCGATGTTGCCCCCGGCCCCGTTGAAGTGGACATGGGGAATCCCGGTGGCCTTCTGCCGCTGGTCGCGGGCCATCCCAGGGAAGTCGGGGTTGGCGAGCCCGGTCCGATAGTAGCTCTGCGGGTGCGTGGCGTAGTAGGTCAGGGCGACGACCGGTTCGGGACCCTTCCAGAAGCTGATCATCTTGAGCATGGGGTCGATCGTCCCCACCGGCATGGCCCGGACCTCCGGTTCCTTGCAAGCGGTCCAGCGGACGTGCTTCACCTTGCCATCAGGGCCGAGGATGCGTCGGTTCGACGCCACCTTCTCCACCTCGGCCTGTCCCATCCCCAGGTGGGTGACCGGCTCGGCTCTCGTCGTGGCGACGCGGACCGCCGCGGCGGCCCGGGCGATCACCTCGCGGGCGAAGGCGGCATCGAAGACCTCGCGATTGATCCCGCGTTCGGCGAGGAGGCGGTCCGTCGAGAAGTCGCAGCCCGGGGCGTCGTGTTGATGCAGGGTGTGGATCGTGACCCGTCGCGGATCGGTCCCGGCGGCGGCGGCCAATGCCTTGCGAAACTCCACCTGGCCGTCATTGGCGATCCCGATCCAGTCGACGGCGCAGAGCACGATCGGCCGGCCTTCGCCGACCAGGACGACCCCCCGGCAGCTCAGCGGTTGAGCCACGCCCATGGTCGGGTCATAGGCGAGCGGGCTGCCCACCGGCGGAGAGGCGTTGACGGCGAACACACCGACCTTCAGGGGCAAATCCGCACGCGCCTCTCCCATGGCCATGGCGAGGTAAAGGACGATCAAGCTCTTGTATGGCGACATGTCGGGCTTCCTCGTGACGAGAGGGGTCTTTGATGAGGTATCCGGGCAACATACCCTGATGGCTTGAGTGCTCCCGGCGCGGCGTCTGGTATGATGGATCGACTGGCTACCGACGTCTGCCTCGGAGCCGAGACACCCCGAATATGCCTCGACGACGAGGCGGAGTCGTCCGATGCCGGTCAACGAAATCGATGATGCCACCCCCTATCCCGATCCTCCTCCGGGCGTTTCACGAATGGAGGATCCGGCCACCGTCGAGGCCGGCATCCGTTACTGGGAAGCCGTCCGCCTTCGAGCGGCCAGTGCGAATGATCACCAATTGGAGCGGACCGCGACGAGCCTGAAACTCTCGTACGAGGCGGCCCGTCAGGCGCTGATCATGGCCCGGAAGCCCAGGGTCCGTCGCCGACTGGATCCCAGGTCATGATCACCTCGGCCGGCAAGGCCGGGGCGAGCCGGGATCGAGGCTAATCCTTCTTGAACTCGGATTTGTCGATCTGATAGAGGGCGATCTTGTCGGTGATGGTCCGGCGTGAGAGCCCGGTGAGTCGGGCGGTGCGGCCGATATGGCTGCGGGTCCGCTTGAGGGCGCGGCGGATGTAGCGTTCCTCGAAGGCGGCGGTCAGCTCGTTGAGCTGGTCGGTCAGGGGCCGGGACAGGTTGACGGGGAGCTGGTAACGGGGGCGCCCGGGCTTGAGGATCTCGATCGGGAGGTTCGCGGCCTTGATCGTATCATCCCGCGAGGTGACGCAGGCCCGCTCCATCGCATTCTCGAGCTCCCGGATGTTCCCGGGCCAACGGTGCTGCAGCAGGGCCTCCATCGCTTCCGGCGAGATCGTCTTGGGGGGCAAACCCGGCCGGCTGAACTTCTGGACGAAGTGGGTGGCGAGCAGCGGGATGTCCTCGGGTCGCTCGTGCAACGGGGGAAGGTCGATCTTCACGACGTTGAGCCGATAGTACAGGTCCTCGCGGAACTTCCCGTCCTTGGAGAGCCGGAGGAGATCGCGGTTGGTCGCGGCGATCACGCGGACGTCGACCTCGACCGTCTGGGCCCCGCCGACCCGTTCGAACCGACGCTCCTGCAGCACGCGGAGGAGCTTGGCCTGCATGGCCAGGGGGATCTCGCCGATCTCGTCGAGGAAGATCGTGCCGCCGTGGGCCAGCTCGAAACGGCCCTTGCGCTGGCCGGCGGCGCTGGTGAACGCCCCCTTCTCGTGGCCGAACAGCTCGCTCTCCAGGAGCGATTCCGGCAGCGCCGCGCAGTTGACGGCGACGAACGGGCCGGCGCGGCGCGGCGACGCCTCGTGGACCGCGCGCGCCACCAGCTCCTTGCCGGTCCCGGTCTCGCCGAAGATGAGCACCGTGCTGATCGTCTGCGCCACGTGGCTGATCAATTCGAAGAGGTCGTGCATCCGCGGGCTCTTGCTCAGGATGCTATGAAACACGAATTGTTCGTTCAATTGTTCGCGCAACGCGGCGACCTCGTCCTGCAGGGCCCGCTCGCGCAAGGCCCGCTGGATCACCAATCGCAGGTGCTCCAGGTTGATCGGCTTGGTCAGGAAGTTGACGGCCCCCATGCGCATCGCCTGCACGGCGTGGTCGATGGTGCCGAACCCCGTGGTGATGATCACGTCGGCCGGCAGCTTGCGTTTCTGGACCTCTTCCAGCAGTTGCAGGCCGTTAACCCGGGGCATCTTCAGATCGGTGACGATGACGCTGTAGGGGCGTTCGGTCAGCGCCTTGAGCGCATCGCTCCCGTTGGCGGCCGTATCCACGATGACGCTGGTGTCCGCCTCCAGGAAGATCTGGATCTGCTTGCGAGCCGTCTCGTTGTCCTCAACGATCAAGATGCGTCGCTTGGACGCCGAGGCCGGCCCGGTCGGAGTGGTCTCCTGCGGTACAGCCTCGGTCCTCGTCGTACTCGTCTGGTTGCCGGTCAAAGGTCGTCTCCTGTCTGGAATCCCAACGGCATTCCGGAGGCGCTGAGAACCTAGCCCACTATACATGCGCAGAATAGCACCTACAACCGAAGCTCGTTCAGTTGCATCCGATTCGACCGCGGCCGGCGTCGGCAGGTCACCACGATTCCGTCGAAATAGGGCCGGCTTCCGGCGGCGGCACAACAGGGAACGCGCCCCGACGGGAATGGGTCGCAACACCCATCTCGCCAGCTATTTGTGATCCCCGGAGAGGGGTCAGGATCTTATCGGCGGCGATCGAGATCCGTCCGCCCACCGGAGGATTTCGACTCGGCCCGATGCACGGAAAAGCGTCATCTCGACAAATCGACGAAATCGCGGATCCGGCGCCGAGCACTTTGGCCCCTCAATTGCTCTCCTGGAAGCCCTGCGTTCTCCGTGCGCGGATACTCCGATGGTCGGATCGTACCGTCAGGAAGGCGTCGAATCGAGGGGCTCCCGTGGTGACCAAGACATCGGCTGGTGCAGGCTGGCAGCGTGCCGTCATCACGCTGACCGGTACGGTGGTGGGCGTGGTCGTCATCGCCGCGCTGTACTGGGCCAAAGCGGTCTTCATCCCGGTCGCCCTGGCCGGATTCTTGACCTTCCTGCTGAGCCCGCTCGTGACCTGGTTCCGGCAGCGCGGGGTGCCGCGGACGCCCGCGGTGATCCTGGTCGTCCTCTGCGCCGCGACCGCCCTCGGTGGTGTCGGCTGGCTGGTCACCGACCAGATCAGCAACCTGCTCCGGGAGCTCCCCAAGTACCGCCACAACATCCACGACAAGGTCCAGTCGGTCAAGCAAGCCACCGGGAAATTCCAGGAGATCCGCAAGTTCGTCGCGGAGATCAATCCGGAGTCGGCGAAGAAAGGGAGCCGCACCGGCGAGGACGAGGCCCGGAAAAAGGAGGTGGGAGCGGTCGCCGGCGGTCCGATCGTCCTCGCGCCGGGGGGCGGCGATGACGCCGGCGTGGATGGCCTCCGGGCCGGGAACGAGGACCCGTCGACCTCCTCCCCGAGGGCGCCGACCGCGGTGATGCTCGAGCCGCAAGGCCCGGACTGGATGTCCCGGTTGACCTCATTCCTGAGCCCGCTGCTCGAATACCTCGGCGAGCTGGCCCTGGCCCTCATCCTGGTCGTCTTCATGCTCCTGAAGCGCGAGGAGCTCCGGAACCGGATCATCCGGCTGGCCGGGCATGGGAAGATCGTCGTCGCCACCAAGTTCGTCGACGAGGCGGGGCAGAAAGTCAGCCGGTTCTTGCTGATGCAGGCGATCGTCAACGGGGCCTTTGGCCTCATCTTCGGTTTCGGGCTACTCCTGATCGGGGTCAAGTACGCCCTGCTCTGGGGCTTCCTGGGCGCCATGCTCCGCTACCTGCCTTATATCGGGCCCTATCTGGCCGTCACATTCCCGATCTCGATCAGCCTGGCGATGTCCGAGGGTTGGGGGACGACCTTGATGGTGATCGGCCTGTTCCTGACCCTGGAGCTGATCATCGCCAACTTCATCGAGCCGAGGCTCTATGGCCAGAGCATCGGTGTCTCGGAGATCGCTTTGCTGATCTCGGCGGCGTTCTGGGCCTTCCTCTGGGGACCGATCGGCCTGGTCCTCTCCAGCCCGCTGACGGTCTGCCTGGTGACCCTGGGCCGGAATATACCCCGGCTCGAGTTCATCGCCATCCTGCTGGGCGACGAGCCGGCCCTCGACACCGGCATCAGCTTCTACCAGCGCCTCCTGGCCCGAGACCAGGACGAGGCCGAGGATCTGATCCTCGAGCAGATCAAGGGATCGGGATCGCCGGACCAGGTCTACGACACCATGCTGCTGCCCGCCGTGGGCGCCATCAAGCAGAACCGCATCCGGGGCGACATCACCGAGGACGACGAGCGGTTTGCCCTCCAGTCGATCCAGGAAATCGTGGAAGACCTGGGTCAACGCCAGTTGGCGACGTCCCGCGACCAAGCCGCCGAGGCGGAATCCCGGCCGTCGGCCGAACCGATCGATCAACCGGCGATCCCGATCCTCGGCTGCCCGGCTCACGACCTGGAGGATCGCCTGGCCCTGGAGATGTTGCAGCAGGTGCTCGAGCCGGCCCGATGGGGCCTCGAGGTCATAGCCCCCGGGACGTTGACCTCCGAGTTCCTCGACCGGGTGGCCGAGCGGCAACCCGCCCTGGTCTGCATCGGGACGACCCCCCCGGGCGGACTCGCCCACACCCGATACCTGTGCAAGCGGCTGCGAGCCCGCTTCCCCGAGCTGAGGATCCTCGTGGGTCGATGGGGCTCGAAAGATCTCGCCCAGGGCTCGGACCCGATCCGGGATGCCGGCGGCGATCGCGTGGCCGCCACGCTCCACGAGGTCGGCGCGGACTCGGTCGCCTCGGCCCTGAAGGAGACCAGCGCCGCCCCGATGATCGCCTCGCTCAAGGAGGCCGGCGCCGACCTGGTGGCGACGACGCTCCTGGAGACCCGCCAGCAACTCTCCAGCCTCCTGCCCGTCCTCATGCAGGCCCGCGGCGACGGGCGCGGGAGTGACGGTGCGGGCGCGACGGCCAACGGATCCCCGAATCGCGAGACTCGCGGCCGTCGCGCCGGGAGCTTGGAGGTAGCGGCCGAATCCTCCAGATCGTAAGCTGGCCGATCCGCCCGGCCGCCGCCAGGATGCGGGCCGGGAAGTTGGGGCCGGATCATGATCGCGGGCAACGGTATCGACTTATCGACGAGATGCGTACCCAACTCACCATCTTCAAGAAGGGCTTGACCCTCATCGCGATCCCTCTGCTGGTGCAGGCGGTCTTCATCGCGATCCTCGTGAAGGCCCGGGCCGATCGCGATCAGGCGCAATTCTGGGCGATCCATACCAAGGAGGTCATGGCCAAGCTCGAGCAGGCCCACAGGGGCCTGGTCGAGAGCGATTCCAGGGTCCGCAGCCTGGTCCTCTCCGCCGATCCGGATGCCTCACGCCTGCATCGGACGATCCCGGAAGAGTTGACCGGATCGCTCGGCGAACTGGCGCAGTTGATCTCGGACAATCTCGAGCAGAAGCCCCGGATCAGGGAGCTCACCGCCCGGACCGAGGAGTTTCGCGGCTGGGTCGATGACGAGGAGAAGCTGGTCGGGTCCGGCCATCGGGATCGGGCGATCTTGCAAATCGACCGCGGATCGCAACTCCTGAATTCGATCCGGGCGACCCTCAACGAGATCCGGATCGAGGAGGAGCGGTTGGACCGTGGGCGCATGGAAGCCCTCCGCGAGTCGTCAACGCAGCAGCTCTGGACCCTGATCGGCGGGGGCGCGGCGATCGTGGGCTCGACGCTGATCCTCGCCCTGCTGTTCCTCCAGGGGATCGTCCAGCGCCTCTCCGTCCTCCGGGACAATGCCCGCCGATTCAGCGAGGGGAAGGCCTTGCAGGAGCTCCTGGGCGGGAAGGACGAGATCACCGAGGTCGACCGGGCCTTCCACGAGATGGCCGATAATCTCGGCCAGCAGAAGCAAGAGAACGAGATGTTCGTCTACAGCGTCTCGCACGACTTGCGCTCGCCGCTGGTCAACCTCCAGGGATTCAGCGAGGAGCTAAGCCTCTCATGCCGGGATCTCGAGGCACTATTCCGGCAGGAAGATGTCCCGGCGGCCGTCCGGGAGCGCGGACTTCGCTTGATGACGAGCGACATCGAGGAATCGATCCGCTTCATCCAGACGGCCGTGGGCCGGCTGGCCCGCATCATCGATTCCTTGCTCCGGCTGTCGTGCGCCGGGCGGGTCGAGTATCAGTGGCAGTCGGCGGACGTCGGGAGCATCAGCCGGAAGATCGTCGAGGCCCTTCATGACACGATCTCCGCCAAGGGGGCCGAGGTCGAGCTGGGCGAGCTGCCGCCGGCCTGGGGCGACCCGACGGCCCTCGAGCAGGTCTTCGCCAACCTGATCGGCAACGCCTTGCAGTACCTCGACCCCGCGCGACCGGGTAGAATCGAGGTCGGTACAATCGACCGCGACGACCCCGCCAAGCCGTCCGGTCAGCGCGTCTACTTCGTGAAGGACAACGGGCTGGGCATCCCCGAGGCGTATCATCAGCGCATGTTCACTGCATTCAATCGACTCCACGCGGAGGCCGCACAGGGGGAAGGGATCGGCCTGGCGCTGGTGCGCCGGATGGTCGAGCGGCACGGCGGCCGGATCTGGCTGGAGTCGTCCGCGGGGGTCGGCACCACGTTCTTCGTCGCGCTGTCGCCATCGCCCGAGGACGATGCCGGACCCGCGGCCGCGGATGTTCGCCCGCGCCCCAAGAATCACAAGGAGTCCATCCCCGATGGCCAATGAACCGCTCGCGATCGTCCTCGCCGAAGACGACGACGGCCATGCGAGCCTCGTCCGGCGCAATCTGGAACGGGCCGGGCTCGCCAACGGGCTCCAGCGCCTGAGAGACGGGCAGGAAGCCCTGGACTACCTCCGGGCGGAGGGCAACTACGCGGGCCGCGATACCAGTCAGTCGCTCCTCCTGCTGCTGGATATCAAGATGCCGCGCGTCGACGGCGTGGAAGTGCTCCGCCAACTCAAGGCCGACCCGAGGACCGCCCTTATCCCCGTCATCATGCTGACGACGACCGACGACCCTCGCGAGATCCAGCGCTGCTACGAGCTCGGGTGCAGCGTCTACATCACCAAGCCGGTCGACTATCAAGGGTTCGTCGAGGCCATCAAGCGACTCGGGCTCTTCTTGCAGGTGGTGCGCCTCCCCGAGAATGGCCGTCGTTAGCCGCCGGCCGTCGAAGTCGGAAATGTCTTCTCCCGCTGTCCGCGGATAGGAACCAGTCCTGAGGATCAGGCATGGGATTGCAAGCTCGGGCGACGATCCTGCTTGTGGAGGATGATCCGGGGATCGCCCGCCTGGAGCAGATCCGGCTGGAGCGGACGGGTTACGCCGTGGTCACGGCGACGACGGCCGAGGAAGGCCTCCGGAAGGTCGCCGAGGGCGGGATCGAGCTGATCGTCCTCGACCAGCAGCTCACCTCCGGCACCAGCGGACTGGAGTTCTTCCGGCAGGTCAAGGCCGCCGGGCACAACGTGCCGGCGATCCTGGTCACCGGCATGCAGGAGGAAAACCTGGTCGTCGAGGCGCTGCGGGCGGGGATGCGGGACTTCGTGCCCAAGACCCAGAATTTCCTCAACCACCTCGAGCCGATCGTCACCCGGGTCCTGGATCAGGTCCGCACCGAGCGCGAGCTCGCCGAGTCGCGGCTCGTCGCCAGGCAGAGCGAGGAGCGCCGGCGGGAGCTGGAGCACGAGATCGCGCGGCGGGAGCGGGTGGAGCAGGTCCTCAAGGAAGCCGACCAGCGGAAGGACCAGTTCCTCGCCATGCTCGCGCACGAGCTGCGCAATCCCCTGGCGCCGATCAGCAACGCCGTGCAGATCATGAAGTTCGAAGGGCTCAACGGCCCGAACTTCCAGTGGTCGGTCAAGGTCATCGAGGATCAGATCAAGCACATGACTCGCATGGTGGATGACCTGCTGGACGTCTCCCGGATCACGCGAGGCAAGGTGGTCCTCCAGAAGGAGCCGGTCGAGCTGGAGATGGTGGCGGAACTGGCCGTGGAGGCGAGCCGGCCCTTGATCGCGGACTGCGGCCATCATCTGAGCGTCTCGATACCCTCGGAGCCCATACTCCTGGAGGTCGACCCGGCGCGGATGGCGCAGGTCCTCTCGAACCTGCTGAACAACGCCGCGAAGTACACCGACGAGGGGGGGAGATCTCGCTGACCGCCGAGCGGTCCGGCCGCGAGGTCTTGATCCGCGTCCGCGACAACGGGATCGGCATCACGCCCGACTTGCTGCCCCATGTCTTCGATATGTTCACGCAGGCCGATCAGACCCTGTCGCGATCCCGGGGCGGCCTCGGGATCGGGCTGACGCTGGTCCGGTCGCTGGTCGAGATGCACAACGGCCGCGTGGCCGCGCATAGCGACGGCGCCGACAAGGGGAGCGAATTCAGCATCCACCTCCCCCTGGCGGGGCATCCCGGCGTCGCCCCGAGCAACGACGCCCCTGAGCCCGATGACCCGGGGCTCCGACTCCCTCGACGTCGCATCCTCGTGGTTGACGACAACCGCAGCAACGCAACCAGCCTGGGTGTCCTCCTCCGCGCGATGGGCCAGGACGTCGACGAGGCCTACGACGGTCTGACGGCCCTCGAGCTGGCGCGACGGAATCACCCCGACGTGATCCTGCTGGACATCGGCCTGCCCGGCATGGATGGCTACGAGGTCGCCCGCCGTTGCCGGGAAGAAAGGGATCTCGAGAAGATCATGCTGGTCGCCATGACCGGATACGGCAAGGAGGAAGACCGTCGCCGCTCCCGGGAGGCGGGTTTCAACGTCCACCTCGTCAAGCCCGTCAACCTGGAGGACCTCCGGCTGCTCCTCAACCAGCCCGATCTCCCCGCTTCGTGATCTTGATCCGCCGAGAACCCGGTCGAATCTTCGGATTCCATTGCGAGTCGCAGCCCCGTTTTCAACTCGTCGCATGTTTTTTGTTTGACACCGAAGCTAACGATGGCCACTTTAGTGGTCTCTTTCGCAATCCGCGCGAGCAAGGACCACGATCCCTTAGACGCATGAGGCGTCGGGCGCAAGAAAGGCTCCCGTTGGTCCCATATCGAAGGATTTCGCGCGGGGAGGGCCGGAGACATACGTGGCCGTGGGCCGGATCTCGTCGATGGGTCCGGGGGTAAGACGTCTGGAGACTTGATATGAGCGATCTCGATGCCACTGGCGTCCACTTCTTCGGCGAGTTCTTCGCCGAGCCCTCGACGATCATTGATGACGTGAGCAAGTTCGCCCCGAAGCCGCCGCTCGATGTCGCACGGAAACCAAAGGGGGCGGCTCCGTCCCGGCCCTTGGGCTATCGCGTCGGGGCCGCCGTAACCCGCGACCCTTCGGCTTCCGATCGGGTGCTGATCGAGTCCTGCATCAAGCATGGTCGCCCGCGGGGGGGAAATGATGCCCGAGGAATCGAGGTCCCGCATTCCGCTACTGCTCGGGACGGTCCGTGCCGGCCGGCGGAGTGCTCACGTGGCCAGGGTGCTCTTCGGGGAACTCGGGGCCCGGGACGGCATCGACACCGAACTGATCGACCTGGCTGACCTCCAGATTCCCCTCATGCGTCATCGCCTCGGCGAGACCGACAGCCCGCCGCCAGGGGCGAGCGAATTGAGTGCGAAAGTGACCCGCGCGGATGGCCTCTTGATCGTCGTCCCGGAGTACAAGGGCAGCTATCCCGGGTCGCTCAAGAATGCGCTCGACTATCTCGAGGCGGGAATCCTGAAGCGTAAGCCGATCGGCATCGTCACCGTCTCCTCGGGCGCGTTCGGCGGCCTCAATTGCCTGGCCCAACTGCGGTTGGTCTGCCTGGCCATGGGGGGCGTCCCGATCCCGGTCACGTTTCCTGTCCCCCGGGTCAACGACGCGTTCGATGAACTGGGCGGCCTGAACGACCCGAAGCTGGCTGCAAGAGCGGCTTCGTTCGTGGACGAGATGATCTGGTACGCGCGTGCCCTGGCGGGCTCGCAAGATCGCAGTGGATAGCTGGTCAGCTCTCGGGCGGAGGGAACGACATGAGGCGGGGTTTCACCTCGATCGAGCTCCTCGTCGTGATCGCGATCATCGCGGCACTGATCGCACGGCTCCTGCCGGCGGTGAAGGCGGCCCGCGAGACGGCGAGGCGCGCCCGGTGCGCCTCCAACCTCGAGCGGGTCGGCCTGGCGATGCACAACGACCTGGCCGCGGTCGGCGTCTTTCCGCCCGCGAGGTTGCGGAGCCTCGTCGATCACAACGGCCGGTGTTACCCGAGGGGCGGCCAGGCCCTCCGATGTGATGGCAGCGTCGTCTCCATCAAGGATTCGATAAACCCCGCGATCTGGAGCGCCCTCGGGGGCCGTAACGGGCAGGAGATCGTCTCGAGCGATGCATTCTGATCCCCTCGACATACGAAACACCGAAGCGGCCGATCGATTACAGAATCGTCACTGGAAAACATGAATTTGATTCAGCAGTGTCTGTACCCCCGACACAGCCCGACGGCCGCCGCCTCGCTCGTCGCCACGCTCGACGAGGCGGCCGCGCTGCGCGGCGGCTTCCTCCGCGGGCTGCCGGAGGGGGTGTCCTGGTTGCAGGTGCGGGCCGACCTGATCGGCGACATTCCCGCCGCCCGGCTGAGGGGAGAATTCGGCGGCCGGCTCCTCTACGCTCTGGGGGGCGGCGGCGATGCGGGCGGCGGCGAAATTGGCGGATTCGATCGGCGAAGGCGGCTGATTGCGGCGGCCGAGGCGGGCTATGATCTAATCGATCTGCACGACGGGCGCGACATCGACGAGGACGTCCTCGAGGCGATCCCCCCGGAGAAACGCTTGATCTCGTGGAGAGGTCCGGCGTCCTCCGCGTCGGAGCTGGCGTCGCGATTCCGCCGGCTCTCGAGTATCGCCGCGCGAGCTTATGCCCTGATCGTGGAGCCCCGTCGGGCCGCGGATGGGCTCGCCCCCTTGTTGTTCCTGCGGTCAACCGCGCGCAACGACGTGATCGCGTACGCCGACGGCGAGATGGGCCTATGGAGCCGGGTCCTGGCGCCGCGGCTGGGGGCGTCCCTGGTTTTCTGCGGGAGTTCGGGCGCGGGGGGGACCGAGCGATCGGATCAACCGACCTTGGAACGGATGATCGCGGATTTCGGCCTACCATCATTGCCGGCCGTCGATCGGATCTGCGGGATCGCGGGGACCTCGGCGATACGGTCGTTGTCCCCGCGGTTGCACAACGCGATGTATCGAGCCTTGGGTTATCCGGGGCTGTTCCTCCCGTTTCGGGTCAACTCGTTCGCAGAATTCTGGCGCGAACTCGTCGAGGGCGGAGCGTTGGGCCAGATCGGTCTGCCCTTGCAGGCGCTCACCGTCGCATCGCCGAACAAGGAGGTCGCCGCGACCCTCGCGACCCTCCGAAGCCGTGCGACGCGGCATTCGGACTCGGCGAATCTCATCTTCCGCCGGGGGACGGACTGGGCCGTCGCCACGACCGACCCGACCGGCGTCCTCGGCAACCTTCGTCGAAGCTCGGTCGCGGGGAGACGGGCCGCCGTCGTCGGCTGCGGGGGTTCCGGGCGGGCGATCGCCTGGGCCTTGAGACGAAGGGGTGCGATCGTGACGCTGGTCAACCGCTGCCGAGAGCGCGGCGAACATGCGTCTCGACTGCTGGGTCTGCCGTTCGCGCCGCTCGCGGAATTCTCCGTGGAGGGCTACGACCTGATCGTCAATGCGACCCCGGTCGGTTCCCACGGCGTCGCGTTGCCCTTTCCCATCGATGATCTCGGTCGGGACACGATCGTGGTCGATCTGGTCTACGTGCCGGGTACGACGGCATTGGTCGCCGGCGCCAGGGCTCGCGGTGCGAGAGTCGTCGAGGGATGTCAGGTCCTCCGGGCCCAGGTCGAGCGCCAGTTTATGCGGATGACGGGGCTCGATCCGCCGGTTGGCCTGGCGGCCGCCATGCTCGGCCTGACGGCGAGCCCAACAGCTTGGTGATGGGGACCGCCGGCATGTCGCATCCCCCGACCTCCCGAGTCTATGGCACGATCTCATCATTCAAGTCGCCACGCCAGGGGGTCGGGTCACCGCGAGGGCCGACGGGCCCGGCAGTTGCCCCGAAGTTTCGCGCGGAGGGCCACGAATGGGGACTCAGCCATCCACGAGGATCAATGATCAATGGCCGGAGGATAGGCCGACCTTCGACCAACCCGATCTCACACCGGCCTTGCTCGCCGCCAACGAGGCGGACTTCTATCGAGAAGGGGATGATCCCTCAGCATGATCACAACTTCGGTCGGTGAAGATGGGGACTTGATCGGGCGTGTGGCGAGCCTGGCGCGCGAGGCGTTCGCCGCGCGCGCGGACCGCTATGATCGGGATGCGTCATTTCCCGGCGAGGATTTCGCCGACCTCTTCCGGGCCGGGCTGAACGCCGTGGCCGTGCCGCGCCTGCACGGGGGGCATGGGCTGGGGCCCGACGAGGGCCTCTATACCCTCTGGATGATGACCAAGGAACTGGCTAAAGTCAACATGGCCTTGGCGCGTTGCTGGGAGGGGCACGTCAACTCGCAGATGCTCCTGAATGCCCTGGGCGACGATCGGCAGAAGAAGCGATGGTTCGAAGGGATCGTCGAACGGGCCGAGATCTGGGCCGCCTGGAGCGGCGAGCCGCAGGCGCGGAGGCCCGGCCAGACGGCCCGATTCGGCACCGTCGTCCGGCCGACGAAAGGGGGCTATCTCGTCAACGGGACCAAGGTCTTCGCGACCAGCTCGCGCAGCGCGCGCTGGGCGATCTTGCTCGTGAACACCCAAGGGCCGGGAGGAGCCCGCCACTCGACCGCGGTCGACGGGCTCCTGCTCCTGGCCTGCGACCTCGAGGACCCCAGCGTCCATTTCGACGAGTCATGGTGGGACCCGATCGGGATGCGAGCGACGGTGAGCTACCTCGTCCGATTCGAGCAGACGTTCATCCCGGAGGAGAACCGGATCGGCGAGCCGGGGCAATATCTGCGCGAGGGCTGGCAGTCGCGATTCAGCCCACATTACGGCGCGACCTTCGTCGGCGGGGCGGAGGGCGCCTACGAATACGCCCTGGAATACGTCCGCGCCCAGGATCGGACGAGCGATCCCTACGTTCAGCACCGAGTCGCGACCATGGCACTCAACCTGGAAAGCGCGCACCTCTGGCTCCGCCGGGTCGCCGACCTCTGGCAAGCGGGCAAGAAGGCCGAGGCGAGATCGGCCGGTAACCGCGCGCGTTACTTGCTCGAGGCCTGGGCGACGGACACCGTTCAGCACGCCGTGCACACCTGCGGTGCCCGGGCGCTGATCCGGCCCAGCTCCCTGGAACGAATCTTTCGCGACCTTTCCTTCTATGTGCTTCACGACAACTCCGACCAGGTCCTGGCGACGATCGGCCGTGAGCTCCTCGGCCAGGCGCACGATGCCTCGTTCTTCAACCAACCGTCGAATCCGACCCGTGGCGACGCGACCGAAGATGGCCCCCGAGATTGAGAGACACCATGCCCACCTCCCGAGCGCACGACCCGTGGCGGATCTGGCTTCTGGCCCTGGGTTATTTCGCCTTCTACATCCCGTACAGCGCCCTGACCAAGGCCCTCTCGCTCGGCCGTCTCCCGGGCATGAGCGGCCCGGTCCCGGGTTTCCTGCTCCTGCCGGCTACCGCGGTCGCGACCACGATGGTCCTGCTCATGTTCGTGACTGTTGGCGGAGGCTGGGGATGCCTCGACCGACGGCGGGTCTTCGGCCTGACGGTGCCCGTGGTCCGTGCGGGGACCTTGATCTCGGGCGTGGCCACGGCCGTCATCATCGCCTCGACGACCCTCAATTATACGTTCGTCGGGATCTCGATCCTGTTCGCCCTGCTATTGATGAGGGGCGGGGTGCTGATCCTCGCACCCTTCGTCGATCACTTGCTGGGACGCCGGGTCAACGCCGCCTCCTGGGTCGCGCTCGGCCTCAGCTTTCTGGCAATCGGGATCGCCCTCGCGGAGGTGGGCGGCTACCAGATGACCCTGATCGCCGGATTGAATATCGCGGCCTATCTGCTGGGCTACTCGATTCGTATCCCCATCATGACGGGCATCGCCAAGTCCAGCGATCCCGCGCTCAACAGGAGGTTTTTCCACGAGGAAACCCTGGTCGCGGCCGTAGCCTTGACCGGCGTGCCAGCCCTCTTCGCTCTGATGGGTCGTGGTGAGATCATGCTCGAACTTCGCGCGGGGTTCAGCACGTTCTTCGCCAGTCCGCTGGTCGTCCCCGCCCTGCTCATCGGCGTGCTCTATGGCTGTCTTTACCTGTTCGGGACCGGGATCTACCTGGATCGTCGCGAGAACACCTATTGCATCCCGCTCAACCGCTGCTCCAGTCTTCTCTCGGGAATCTTTGCGTCGTTCGGCTTGACATGGCTCCTGGACGTGAAGCCTCCGAGCGGATACCAGTTCGCCGCGGCCGGCATCATCCTCACCGCCCTGGCCATCCTCATGGTCTCGACCCTCCGAGGCTATCGCCGGGCCGTTCACGGACTGGCCCAGCGACTGATCCTCTTCGTCTGCTCCGGCAATACCAGTCGATCGCCGATGGCCCAGGCCATCTGCAACGACGAGATCTTGCGACGCCTCGGAATCCCGCGTGAGCGGCTTGCCGGTGCCTCTGTGTGGGCCGTCAGTGCCGGGTTGACGACCCGGCCGGGCCGCCCGTTCTCGGAAGCCTCACAAAACACGCTGCGAGAGCTCGGCGTTCCCGCCCATGCCCATTCTTCTCAGGAGATCACGCCCGAGCTCGTCGAGCAGGCGGAGCGGATCTTCTGCATGACCGAAGATCAGTGCGAGAGCCTTCTCAGCAGGTTCCCGGCGGCGGCGCCCAAGCTCGGGCGTCTCGACCCCGAAGGGGACATCGAAGATCCCAGCGGCCAGGACCTGGCTGCATTCCTCTCGTTAGGCAAGCGGATGCAGAAATTGGTGCGAGATCGCGTCTCCGAGTTGATTCTTTCCTGACCGGACACTCGCGTTGGACGAACGACGATCGGTCCGCGTATCCCGATGAAAACCATCGCGTATTCGTGGCCGAGTCTGGCGATGTCGGCCGTGTACGCGGGGCCGCGGGGTCAAGGACAGACCGGGCACGACGTCGCCGGGGGTGTACCGGCCTGCGCCGGATCTCCCCAATCGAACGGAGGCCGGGGGTGGTACTGGATCGTCAGCTGCACGCTCTTGGCCGCGTCATCGCCGCGGAGTAGAGCGATGACCTGGAGAGCCTCGTCGAGTCCCGAGGAGATGCCCCCGCCCGTCACGCGGTCGCGGTCAACGATGAAACGCGGGTAGTCCGGCGCGACGCGAATCTTGGGATATCGAGCGAAGCATGGGAGGAACGCCCAGTGAGTGGTCGCCTCATAACCGTCGAGCAGCCCGGCTGCCGCCAGGATCAATGCCCCTTCGCAAACCGAGACGACGAGCTGCGCGCCGGCCGCTTGCTTCCCGAGGAAGCCGAGGATCGTCTCATCCTCCATCGCTTTCGCGAGGAACGTCGGGTCGGCCCCGGGTATCCAGACCACGCCAAGTTGGGGATATTCGTCGTGGATTATGTCGTCAGCCACGAATCGGAAATGGTCGCGCGTCGTCACATTCACCTTTTCCGCGGCGACCAGGCGGACAGATAGGGTCGAGTCGGCGGACGCCGCCCAGTTGAA
The DNA here is from genome assembly GCA_963743925.1 of uncultured Planctomycetota bacterium. Classification (GTDB taxonomy): domain Bacteria; phylum Planctomycetota; class Planctomycetia; order Isosphaerales; family Isosphaeraceae; genus CAVZRC01. Next base: position 61,473 of record CAVURY010000005.1, read on the forward strand.
CAACTCGAAGGGGACCGCGACGTCGAGTAAATCGACGCCATCATAGACCAAAATCCCGATCCGTGTATCCTGGGCATTGACCATCGATGTGACCCTCGATCGCCCTCGGGAAAGGCGTGTCGCCGTATCATCGCACTGAGGGCTTCAAGACGGTAAGTGGAGAGCGTCCACCCGGTCAAGAAGAATCCCGCGGGATTTGTCGAAGTGATACCGATCCCACCGCCGAGTCGAAGTTGTATCGATGGGCGTGTCGCGGATCAGTCGGGAAACCAACCCGAGTCGGCCCGGCGGTCGAACACCTGCGGCAATTCATGGAGAATCGTGACAGGCTTCTTACCGACCTCGATCCCGCCGAGCTGGGGCTTCCAGACCCAGGTCCAGCGTCGGAGTTCACTCCTGGCCATGAGGATCCTGTCCAGGACCTTCGTCGTGCGCTCCTTGATCCAGCCACCATAGTTGTTGGAGTATTGCCAGATCTCGTGGCGAACCGTGGCCGCCGGGGCGCCGAAATCGGCGTCGAAGCTGGTCGGCTGGTCGCGAACGAGCTGGACGAGAACCCGCACCTGCTTTTCGTCTCCCGCCAGGAACAGCGGCGATACCTTGTTCTCGTAGTGCCGCGCCTTGGCAATGTCCCCGACGATCCAGTCGCGTGTCTCATCCGCCGGCGATCTGGCATCCGGCGCGAGAAACGGATCGAATTCCTTGATAGGAGGATATCGGAAGCCTTCCACGCGAATGCGGCGGGCGGCCAGGACCACCACCAGATCGTACTGGCCTTCGGCCAGGTTACGAAAGATCCAGCGGCCATCCGGTCCGGGTTCGGCTCGGGCGTCGACGTGAGGGCTCTCGATCCGGCCCTTGGGATCGACGGCCACGCGGGCATTCCCGTCCTCATCCCAGCGGCTGATCGCCCCGACCAGGGTTACCCCTGCGGATTTCCCCAGATCCACGATCAGCTCTCCCGCCCCAGCCGAGCCCGAGTTCGAAGAGATGCCACCAGCGATGATGGCGGCCAGGACGAGTTTGGATGACTGGAATCCCATCGAAATCACCTCCTGGCGGCCGCCGATTTCTTGGTAGGTAGGGCGAGCTTCTGCCTGGCTTGGACGACGAGCGGGCTTCCGGGGTAATCGCTCACGAGCGACCGATAGCAGGTTCTCGCCCGACCGGCGCGGCCCAACTTCTCCTCGCACTCGCCGGATAGGAAGACGAGACGGTCGGCGTAGGGAGAATCCGGGTTGATGGCGAGCAAGTCGTTGGCCATCGCGATGGATCGGGGGAACTTGCCTCGGGCCGCCGAGTACGACGACTGCAAGAACGTCAGGTAGCCTTCAACCTTGTCGATCGGATACTCATCCTGCCACCGTCGGAGCTCCGACCGCGCCCGGTCGAGCGAGCGGTCGCGCAGGAACTCCTCGGAGGATCGGCTCAGGGCGCCTCGCCAGGCCTGCTGTTCCGCGGCTGGCCGCCGGGTGCCGAGCGAGGCCATCGCCCGCGAATAGGCGGCGAGAGCCGAGTGTCTGTCGCCCTTGCGAGCGTACCAGTCGCCCCAAACGCGGTTCAACCGGCCCGACAAGATCGGTTCTCCGCCCCGATTGATCCGCGCGGTCGCGGTTTCCAGGAACGGCCTGGCCGCCTCGGTCTTGAGGAGATCATGGAGCGCGACGTCGGCCGCCTCGATCTCGCACTCCGCCTTCCAGGGACCGGGCCCGACGACCTTCGCCGCCCCCTCCCAGAAGGCGAGGGCGCCCTCGGGGTCGTCGAGTCGGTCGCGAAGCAGGCCGGCGACCATCCGCACCACCTCGATCCCGCCCTCCGAATCCAACGTCTGACGCCCCAGGACGCCCGCTTGACCCGCCTTCGCGGCCCGGGCCGGTGATCCCGCTTGATCGAAGACGCGGACCAGTTGCAGGAGCCCGGTCGCGTCCAGTTTCGCCGGCTCGTATCTGGCGAGGATCGTCGAGTAAGAGGCCAGACTGTCGGCGGGCTCAGCCTCGCCGGAAAAGACCAGTGCGCGGTGGACCGGCACTCGGTTCACGACCGACGCCCCCTCGGCTTCTCCCGTACCCTTCATCGTCACCTTATACAGGCCGGGATGCAGGTAGATGTGCATCGGATCGGCCTGGTTGCTCGCCTGACCATCGCCGAAATCCCAGTGGACCCTCCCCCGAGACGTCGTCACTTGCGGCGAGACGAAGCGGAACTGCACGCGGATCAGCGGGAGGTCGCCGTCGGCCAGGGGGACTTCTCCCACGCTCTCCATGGTGAAATCGCGCGGATGCTTGACCGCGACGGCGGGGAGCCGGACGATCGCCTCGGAGTCGAACGCCTGCGGAGGGATCATCTCGGGCTTCTGCGATCCGGGAGGTTCCCAGGCGGCCACCATGCAGGCGTCGGACCCGCCGGCCGCGTGCACGTACCGGAACGCGTGCTGTCCCGAAGAGAGGTTCACCTCTCCCTTGAACCGAGCGTCGCCGACCGGGCCGTGCCAACCCGGCGCGGCCACGATCTGCTTCTCATCGATCAGGAGGAAGCTGGCGTCCTGGCTCGAAGTGAAGAAGCGATAGAGGCCGGGCTTGTTGACGTGGAGGGTCCCGCGGTAGTCGCTCAGGAACGGCTCCGGGGCGGGCAGGAAGGGGTTATACCGATGGAAGACCGACGGGACGAATGCGCTGCCGTAGGGGCTCGACGCTTGCAGGGCCGCCTGGACCGAAGTCAGGCTATTGAGATCGCAGTTCGCCCAGCGTCGGGTCTCGAGGAGTAGGCCGGAGGTACTCGTCCATGCGGGCGGTTTCCTCGTCTCGGCCTTGCCCCCGTAGTAAATCTTGTAGAGATGCTGCTTGGGGGTCGTTTGAAAGGCGATCCGGCAATAGTCGCCGGGCCCGACTTGCAGAATCCTCCAGCTCACCGGTTCGTGCCGGCCGTCATAGACGGCGAGGGATTCCGCTTTTTCATCGAGTTCACCGTGGGTGAAAAACTCGGTCATCACGACCGCGGGGAGGGTCGCGTGCTGGGGAATCTGCACCTTCCTCTGATAATAGGCCCTTTGCTCGGCCTCCCCGGATTCGCGGTGAGTCTGGCCATTTTCCTGGGCGCAGGAATCCGCCCGATCCGGAAAAGGCGATGATCAACGCCGCAACGAGAGGGGCCCGAGAAAGGGACCAGGAACCGAACAAGGCCTGCCGCGGCCTTCGCAGTCGCAAGGGCCGTCGTGGTCTCAGGGTGGTGGCGCACTTGAATGGCATGATGGTTCGTGGATGCGCACAGGTTCGATCGCGGGCGGTTCTATTCCTGAATTGTAGGGCGCAACGGTAGTGTCAACAAGTTGCGCGATCCGATCCGACGAATCGCGTCGCCGCCGTAGGATCGATCGGTCAGCCGGCACAAGCTCGGGATCGGGATATCCCGAAATGAGTTGGCTCCGCCACTGCCAATCCGTTAGGATAGATTTGGGGCGCGAATGGAAGCGCCGGCGCTTCGGGCCCGACCGTGTCGGTCGGCTCGACCCGAGGAGTTCCGCGGTTGCTTCGATCGGGGCTTCATTGCGGCCGGCGGCGTCGCTCGGCGAACGACCGTGATCCTCATCGGGAGTCATGGGATGTCAACGCAAGGGCAGTTCGGCTCGACGAAGATGAGCCCCGAGGAGTCCGTGCACCGCGTGCATCGGGCCGCCGAGCTGCTCCGTCGCGAGATCCACAAGGTGATCATCGGCCAGGAGCAGATGATCGAGGAGATGCTGATCTGCCTGTTTGCCCGCGGCCACTGCCTGACCATCGGCGTTCCCGGGCTCGCCAAGACCCTGACCGTGGCCACGATGGCCAAGGCCCTGCACATGAAGTTCAGCCGGATCCAGTTCACGCCCGACCTGATGCCCAGCGATATCACCGGCACCGAGATCATCGAGGAAGACAACGCCACGGGCAAGAGGAGCTTCCGCTTCGTTCAGGGCCCCATCTTCGCCAATATCGTGCTGGCGGACGAGATCAACCGGACCCCGCCCAAGACGCAGGCGGCCTTGCTGCAAGCCATGCAGGAATATCAGGTCACCGCCGGCTCGCGGACCTTCGAGCTCGAGGCACCCTTCTTCGTCATGGCGACCCAGAACCCGATCGAACAAGAAGGGACGTATCCGCTGCCGGAAGCCCAGCTCGATCGGTTCATGCTTTCGATCCACATCGGTTATCCGAGTCGAGACGAGGAACGGCGGATCGTCCATGCGACGACCCAGGCCGCGCAGGAGGAAGTCAAGCCGATCCTTACTGGCCGCGACCTGGTGTGGATCCAGCAGCTCGTGCGCGAGATCCCGGCCGGCGACCACATGGTCGATTACGCGGTCGACCTGGTGCGTGCCACTCGCCCCAAGGAGCCCGGCACCGCGGGATTCATCCAGAACTGGCTGGCCTGGGGGGCCGGTCCTCGCGCGGCCCAGTACATCGTGCTGGCCGCCAAGGCCCGGGCGATCCTCCACGGCCGGCTGGCCGTCGGCGCCGGCGATGTGAGGGCCGTGGTCCGACCCGTGCTCCGCCACCGCATCTTCACCAATTTCAGCGCCGACGCCGAAGGGGTCAACGCCGACCAGATCATCGATCGGCTCCTCCAGGCCGTGCCCGAACCCTCGTATGGGGAAGCCGGCGCGGACGCGGACGGTCCGGCCAAGCGGGCCGCAGCGCCCAAGACGAAGTAGGGGAGTGAGTAGCAGTGCGTCGTGAAAAGGCTCGGATCTTCAGCGGGTGCGATTCCCGCCCGGATAACTGGTCGCTCCATCCGGTAGCTATCGGAGCGGCGGCGGAGGTAACGAAGCCGTCGAAGCCTTCGAGACAACGGGCCGCTTTGGCGGTTCGGCGAGCGGGCAGGCCGCAACGAAAGTGAACGCCGTGCAAGCCCCGAAACAACCCGATGTGGAAGCCGACCCGGTTGCTATACGGGGAAGGCCGCCGTCCTGGAGACAGGAGGGGATAACCCCTCGCGACGCGACACGCTCCAGGATTCCACCGGGGTATTGGCGGTGGCATGCCTGCACAAGGAGACCCGACGCAACACGAGAAGCCTCGGCGGTGGGGGCGCGTGACCCTCAACCGACAACCCGCGAGGGCCAGGTCGGGCCGTTCGAGGTGGCGGAGAGGCCCGTATGAGCGCGGAAGCCGGGTAACGCCGGCGGAGCAAAGGGGCCTCAGTTCAAGGTCAACGTCACAAAGGGCATGAGAGCCAGGAGATTGGCGATGAGCCTACTACCTCCACCGACGGTTCGGAGACTCCAGACGACGTTGCACACCAAAGCGAAGGAGTCGCCCGACTATCGGTTCTATGCGCTGTACGACAAGCTGTACCGACGAGACGTGCTGGCGTGGGCCTACGCGCGCTGCCGTGCCAACGGTGGCGCGCCGGGACTTGACGGCCAGACATTCGAGGACATCGAGACGTACGGCGTGGATCGATGGCTGGACGAATTGGCGGAAGACCTCCGCAAGCGGACGTACGCGCCCCAACCGGTCCGTCGCGTGTACATCCCTAAACCGGATGGCAAGCAAAGGCCGTTGGGCATTCCTCGCATCTATGACCGTGTAGCGCAGATGGCTGCTGTGTTGGTCTTGGAGCCGATCTTCGAGGCCGACCTGGAGCCGGAGCAATTCGGATACCGTCCCCGACGGAGCGCCCTCGACGCCGTGAGGCAAGTCGAACGGCTGGTCCGGAGTGGATACACCGAAATCGTTGACGGCGACTTATCCGGTTACTTTGATACGATCCCGCACGCCGAGTTGATGAAGTCGTTGTCCCGGCGGATCAGCGATCGCTTCGTCCTGAAGCTGATCAAGATATGGCTGGAGACACCGGTGGAAGAGGTCGATGAGCGGGGCCACCGTCATCGGACGACCCGGAACAAGGACGAAGGGAGAGGCAGCCCACAAGGCTCGCCGATCTCGCCGTTGTTGTCGAACGTCTATATGCGTCGCTTTGTGAAGGGATGGAAGGCAGGAGGGCACGAGCGGCGTCTCAAGGCTCGGATCGTCAATTATGCGGATGACTTCGTGATCTGCTGCCGCGGCACCGCGGACGAAGCGATGGCGGTGATGCAGGGGATGATGTCGAAGCTGAGATTGACGGTGAATGAAACCAAGACGCGGCTCTGCTACCTGCCTGAGGAGTCGTTCGACTTCCTGGGGTACACCATCGGCCGTTGTTATAGCCCGCGGACGGGGGAAGCCTATATCGGGCCGCGCCCATCCCGGAAGTCGATCGACCGGTTCTGCCGTTCGATCGGCGAGATGACGGAACGGCGGTGGGCATCGCGCCGGATCGACTATCAGATCGCCGAGGTCAACAGGAAACTGAAGGGCTGGGCGAACTATTTTCGGCTGGGCACGGTGCAGAAAGCCTACCGACTCGTGGACAATCACGTACGGTATCGGCTTCGTCGGTGGCTGAAGGCCAAGTACAAAGTTCACGGTCCCGGGGAGACACGATTCCCCAAGGGCTACTTGTACAAGGACCTGGGACTACACAGCCTCCAGGGTTGGTCCGATAGCTCTCCGCGTGCGAAAGTGTGAGCGAGCCTTGTCCGAGAGCCGGATGCCTTAATAGGGCCCGTCCGGTTCGATGAGCGGGGAGTGGAAACGGAGCACGGTGAGGCTAGTGAGGCACCGGCAGACGAAAGGGCCGGAACAGATATGCCAAGCCTAAACAACCGCGCCACTCCTCGACTCTACATGGAACAGAAACCCGGCGTAAGCTCCCAGCAAGGGGCCTGACCTTGGGATTAATCTAATTGAAGAAACGGCTATGACAACAGTAGGATGGACGGCGATGACCTCGGAGATACCGGTCTCAAGAAACGGCTATTCCCCCCACGTCCATCAGGGCTCCGGCCATGCGAAAGCTACGCCTCCGCTTCCGCGAATTCCTCCTCCTCACGGTGCTCACCTCGCTGATTACTGCAGCCTTCGCCATCCGAGCGAGGATGGCCGACCGGGAGGTCGCCCACGGCCATGCTGCTCGCGCCTACCGAGTGCGAGTCGAGGCGAAGTACCTGGCGGAGAGGATCGAGTTCGCGAGGCGGAAGTTGGAGATAGCCCCGATACTATCCCAGAATTGGGCCGACGAGTGTGACCTGCGATTGATGCCCTCGGTGATCGAAGCCGGGGACTTGCCCGCGGAGGGCAAGGATCTGGTCGTCGTGGCCGAATTCAATGATTCGCTTTGGTTCCGCGCGTTCGACGGGGCCGGCATTCGTATCGTCGATCATATGGAGTCGGACCGTCCGGGCCTCATGGCGTTCAAGCAGGGGCTCGCGCGCCTGCGTCCCCCCCACGAGCTGACCCGCTCGGAGAAGGCGTTGGTCATCGCCGCGGTCGCAATGTTCGTCAACGACTACCGGGCGACCCTGCAGGCCGGTATACGAGGGGAGCAGGTTCGGCATACGGAGGCCCTCGCCGAGGCCGAACGCCTCGAGTGGCTCTCTCGGCCGCCGTAGAGCACGGGCGACAGCCTCGCTCTTAGGTCGCCTTCAAGGCCCATTTATCTGCGATCAAATTCTCAGCGAGTCCGGAGTGCCAGATAGGGTAAACCCATTCTGACACAGGATCGAGGCTGCCGACATGGCGGTTTTCGCCGTGCCTGGAGGACTCGCTCACCAGAAGACCCTATTTGACACGGGGGCCGAGCGGCTTACGCCGGTTTTCTGTTCCATGGCTATTCACGCCCCAAGTAGCCGGACGGTGCCGGCTCCTCGGGTGTGAAACGGCTAACTGAGGTTGCACGATTCCGGGAGCGAGCCGACTCACAAAACGGCTCGGACGGAGCCTCGCCCTCCCAGAATCACGAAAGGCCGTTTAGACCCGCGACGAGTCCTGTCCCAGATGTTCGAGGAAATCTCGCAATTCGCCTTCCGGCGAAACTCGGGTCGGCTCCGGTGAGGATTCGGGCTGTGCGCCGGCGGGTAAAATGGCAGGGACCGGCGGCTGGGCCGCCAGGGCACCGCGATTGGCGAGGAAGACCTCCAGGACCAGCGCAATCAAGACGGCCGTCAAGAACCACTCCCAGAGGCTCGTTCCCTCGCGCAATCGTCGGATGGTGTCGGCCAGATCTGCGGGGCTCTCGCAGTTGAGCAGGGGCCTCTTGCCGAAGCGGGCCTGCAACTCCTGGCGAGTGGTCGTGGCGGGCTCCACCTCGGCCGGGTCGATGTTGACGGCGAACCCGAATAGCTTGGCCGGGTTCCGATTGACCAGCCGGGCCATGTAGTTCCCCACCTCGTGGGTATCGGCGTAGCGGAATGTGCCCGAGGTCTGCTCGGGCTCGCGCACTGCGCAAGACCTCACCGGATGGGCGAACCATGTCGATCTCGATGGCCTGCTTCGCGACGGTCCCTGCCCCCGAGCCGAGCGGGATCGCGACCGGTGACCCGGCCAGGGCCAGGGTGCGTTCGGTCTCGGTTCCCGCCAGGTGAAATGTCAGGCGGGTCAGGAGCGGCAGGAAGATCGGCTTGACCGGGAGATTGGTCCAGTCCACGTGGACGCCGGTCCCCAGGAGGAGCACCGAACCGGTCCCCAGGGGCCGTTCGGCCAGCAACGGTTGATCATCATCGAGCTTGGCCAGGACGCGCCCGATCCCTCGCGCGTTTTCCACGATCGGGAAATGCTTGTAGACCAGGATCGATTGATAGAGCGAGGCCGGCTCGGTCAAAGGCCCGAGAGCGGGATTGTCCTTGTCCAGGAAACCGACGTGCCAGCTCTCGATCCCCTCGGGCAGCGGCTGACGGAGTTCCTCGAGCGTGGCCGGCAGCAACTCCTTATCGGCGAGGGCGTTCATCGTGTTGTAGTCCACGGGCCGGACATTGCGGCCGCAGATCCAGAAGACGTGGCCCCCGTCGTGGGCGTAGTCACGGAGTTTCCTGGCCCCGGCCGGCGCCACGGCCGGAAGGTTGACGCAGAAGACGACGGCGTAGCCGGAAAGGCTCTCGTTGGCGAGCGATTCGGGGGTCAGGGTCGCGATCCGGAATGCCCCGCCGGTCGAGCCGGCAGGGGCCAGGGCGCTCTCCAGATAGAAGGCGTCGTCCGCCAGGGGGACCTCGTCGAGCCTCGGTTTGACGATCGCCACCGGGATCTGCTGGTCGAGGGTGACCGTGAAGTAAAGCCGGTTGTCCAGGTAGCAACCGTCTTCCTCGACGAGCCGGACCTCGCCCTGATGGACCCCCGCCCGGTCCAGGGTGAACCGGAAGGCGTGCTTGACAGTGCCCTCGGGAGAGAGGTGGAGTGTCGGGCTGACCGATTCGGTCACGCCGTCGATGTGCAACTCCACGTGCTTCTGCTGCGACACCGTCGCGGTATTCGAGACCTCGACGGCCGCTTGAAACGAGGCGCCGGCCACCGGCGCCGGGCTGTCCAGGGCGATCGTCTTGAGTGCCACGTTGGGCACCGGATCGCCCTGGACGTTGACCAGGACCACGGGAACCTGCGCCGGGGGAGCGGCCCGGCGTCCCGTCGGATCATCCTCGGGTTGCGGCCCCTTGAGGCCGTCCCAGGAAAGACTCTGGTTGTCGGTGAAGACATAGATTTCCTTGCCGAAAGCTTCGGCCCGGGCCAGGAGTGCGTCGGCTTGCTGGATCCTGGTGGCGAGGTCCGCGCGCTCATAGCTGGGCCGGCATTGGTCGAGGGCCTGCCGCACGGTCTCGTGGGTGCGGAAGAGCCGGCCGAACTCGGGCGCGGGCGGGCCCCCGGTCGGCAATAATGCCACGAGGTCCCCCTCGCGCAGTCTTGAGAGGATCTCTTCAACCCCTTGCCGGGCGGCCTCGAACCTTGTCCGCCCGTCGGCGGTCACGGCCATGCTGGCCGAGTTGTCGAGCACGATCGCGATCGCCGAGGTGCTTCCGCCGTGCCAGAGCGAGGCCAGACCGACCAGCGAGGGGCGGGCCAACCCGGCGGCGATCAACAGCACGACGGCAACCCGCACGATCAGCAGGGACAGGTCTTCCACATACTTCCGCCGTCGTGTCCGCTGGACGCTGACCCGGAGGAATCTGAGCGTGCTGAACCGCACCTCCCTGGCCTTCCGGCGGTGGATCAGGTGGAGCACCACCGGGATCAGGCCGGCCAGTCCGGCCAGCAAGAAGAGGGGCGCGGCGAAGGTCATAGACGGGTCCGTTTCTCCAGGTAACGCGACAACATGTGGTCGAATGGCACGGACGTATCGGACAGGACATAGTCGAACTGGCAGTCGGCGCAGATCCCTCGATATCGGCCGAGGAATTCCTCGATCTGCCGCCGATAGTCGTCGCGGACATAGGCCGGGTCGACCTGAAGCCGTTCACCGCTCTCCATGTCCACGAACTCGGCCGACTGGCGGAACGGGAACTCGAGCTCCGCCCGGTCCAGCACATGGAACACGATCACCTCATGCCGCTTGCTGCGGAAGTGGTGGAGGGCCCGGTCCACCGCCTCGGGGTCATCGTAGAGGTCGCTGATGAGGACGATCAGGCAGCGACGCTTGAATCGGTCGGCCAGGCGGTGGAGGATCGCGCCCAGGTCGGTCTTGCGACCGGGCTTGATCGACTCCAGTTGCTTCATCATCTCGTCGAAGTGCCGGGCCGAGCTCCGCGCCGGCATGTCGAGCCGGATCCGGGAGTCGAAGACCGTCAGGCCCACGGCGTCCTGTTGCCGCATCATGAAGTAGGCCAGCACCGCCGTCAGATAAGAGCCGTATTCCAGCTTGGTGATCGCGGGGGGCTCTCCATAGGACATCGAGCCGCTCATATCCAGGAGGATCTGCGCCCGGAGGTTGGTTTCCTCCTCATATTGCTTGATATAGAGACGATCGGTACGGCCCAGGATCCGCCAGTCGAGGTGGCGGGGATTATCTCCGGGGCTGTATTTGCGATGCTCGGCGAATTCGACGCTGAATCCTTTGTAGGGGCTGCTGTGCAGGCCGCTGACGAACCCCTCGACCACCCCGCGGGCCAGCAGCGTGAGATTCTTGACCCGGGCCAGGGCCGCGGGGTCCAGGAAGCGATAACCTCGATCGCGGCTCATCGCAGTTGAAACCTCCTGCGCAGGATCCATTCCGTCGCCAGCACGCCGACGAAGAGCGCCCAGAAAGGGCCGGGGAAGTAGAACGGCTGCTCCATCGACACGCGACGCCGTCTTTCCTTGCGGTCGAGTTCCCCGATCAGTTGATCGGCCGTGGTGATGTGGAAGTAGTGCCCCCCGGTCGCGGCGGCGATCCGGCCCAGCATCGCGTCGTCCAGGTCGAGGCGGTCGAATTCGAGGTTGGGCTTGCCGACCTCGGCCGTGGCCGGCTCGGCCGTCAATAGTGCCTCGCCGATCCGGGCCTGGACCGCGATCTGATAGGTTCCCGAGCGTTTCGGCTCGAACGTGCCCTCGTAGTTCCCCGCCGAACCTGCAATCGGCGACAAGGTCACGGAGTCGGCGGTGCCCTGGGGTGTCTTGACCTGCGCGACGACCTGGGCCCGGTCGGTTCCCTCGCCCTCCTGATCGCGTACCGCGGCCAGCACGGTGACCGGCGAGTCGGGCTCATAATAAGCCTTGTCGGTCCGGGCCACGATACCCCCTTCGACCTTCATATCCCCGGATCGGTTCGCCAGCCATCGAATGATCTGGCCCCAGAAGCGGAGGAAGGGCGATTCTTGTTCGAGGGCTCGCGGGGCCTGTTGCCAGTTGCGGGTGGTATCGCCGGTGAAGACGGCGGTACGTCCCTTCCCTGCCGGACTCACGGCCAGCACGGGCATCCTGCCGCCTTCACCGGGGTAGACGGCCAGCGCCTGCCCACCGGGCCTGATCTCCTTCACCTTGACGCAACCGTCCAGAGGAGGGAGCCCCCCCACCTGGGGCGGCGCGGTATGGGTCGGGAAGAACTTGCCGATGTTCGAGAAGATAGGATGATCGCGGCCGGCCGGTGTGAGCACCGGCAGGAAGGGATCGGTAACCTGGCCGATGTCGCGATCCCCGGCGAGCACCGGCAAGATCGCTTGCAACGCCGTCCCCCCGTAACCTCCGGGTCCCAGACTTCGATATCCTCCCATGGCCAGCAGCCCCGCTCCGTCGCGTACGCGCTTGACCACGAGATCCAGGGCTCCGGGCTTCCAGGCCGTGCTGTCCATGTCTCCCAGCAGGATGACGTCGAACTTCTCCAGCGTGGCCGCATCGGCGGGCAGGCCGTTCAGGTTCAGGCCTGTCATGTTGGTCCGCTGCACGAAGACGTTGGGCCGGGATTGGACCAGCGCGCAGAACTCGAGATCGGGATCCTTGGAGAAGAAGCGCTGCACGAGGGCCCCATATTCAGCTCTCAGAGTTCCTTCGATGTACAGGACGCGGATCCGGTTGTCCACCACCTGCACCACGGCCGAACGCCGGTTGTTCTCGCGGATCTTCTCTTCCGGGACCGGCGGGACCCGTATCGTGTAGGTGTGGCGACCCTTGGTCGTGGGCACGAACTGGAACGAGACCTCCTGGAGTCCGGCACCATCTCGCAAGACCACATCGGCCTGATCCACGGCCTTCCCGTCGTCCTCGAGGACGGCTTTGACCACCTGGCCAACCAGGCCGGACTGCCCCAGATGCGCCGTGATCCGGGCCATGTTGTTGACCGGCAATTGCTCGGGACAATCCAGGTCCGCCACGCGGACATCGCGGTAGGAAGGGCTCTGTCGCAAGCTGTTGCCGACCCCGATGGTATCCACGACCAACCCGAACTTGCGGGCCGTCCCGACCGGGTCACCGGCCGCGTTGTGGATCCCGTCCGAGAGGAGCACGACCGCCTCGATGTCCCGCCGAGGGGCCGTTTGCGCGGCGGCGACGAGGGCGCGGGTCAGGGAGGTCGAACTCGCCAACCGGCTCGACCTGTGCGAGTGCGCCGGGCCGGTCGAGTGCCGCGGCCCGGTCGGAGAACTCGAGCACATGCACCGCAAAGTCCCGCTTCAGCCTGGCCGACCAGTCCAGCACATGGGTTCGTGCCCGATCAAACCGGGTTGACCCTGTCACGTCATCGGCCGTGGACATCGAGGCCGAGCTGTCGATCAGGAGGACCAGGTCGCGCCGCTGTAATTCGTCGCGCTCCAGGCTCAGGACCGGCCGGAACAGGAGCAACACCACCAGGAGGATCGCGACGACCCTCAGGGCCAGGAGGAGCCGCCAACGCGACGGCATGACCTGCCCCAGGATGCGGCGATAGAACATCCCGGCCAGGCCGACGGCCACCGTGGCGACCGCCAACATCGTCAAGAAACCGTGTCCCTGTTCGAGCGTGAGACGGACCACGAGGTCCTCCGGGTCAAACGCCGGTGGGGCTCGCTCTCCAACGTTTTTTCCATGCGGTGGGCACTCATTGCGAGCGAAGTGTCACAAATCGCCGCACGTTCGTCGGAACAACAGCTTTCCCCGAGTCATGAGCGGCGGCCTTTCGAGGATGTCGGCCCGTTTACTCTGCCCGGGACGGCCTTCCCCCTGGCGGCTCTCCGCTTGCCCTCCTCGAATGCTTGCTCGCCGAGCCGGATCGAGCGGACGTAGACCAGCGATCTGAGGGCCGTTCCCGGTTCCCCTTTATCGCGCTTATGGAGCAGGTATCGCACCGATTCTCCGGCCGGATCCGCCTGGACGTACACGATCCCCGCGAGCGGGCCTTGGATCGTCCGGTCATTCTGGAGGGTGATCGTGTGGGTGTATTCCCGCGCCGGGTAAGTGCGGCCGGTGAAGTACTTCTCGTCGCTGGCGTTCTCCTTGAAACGACATTCCTCCTCGACCCATTCCTTCGAGACGGTGCAATCGATCCGTTTGATGGATGACCAGGGGATTTCGCGGAACTGCTTCCGCTCTTCTTCGAAAATCTTCAGGCGGGCGCCTCGAGTGAGAGAGAGCAGACCGGGATGAATCGTGCCGTCGGAGAGTTCCAGGTAGCCGGGCACGGCGTCTTCGCGCCGTTGCTGTCGCTCGGCGTTGGTCCCGAAAGGATTCAGGGCCGGGGGTTCCTGGCCCCGGATGGTCGGCGAGTGGATAAGACCGGCCATAGCCGCGATGAACACCCCAGCCAGGCGTCCGCGTGCCGCTCCGAACATGATTGAGCCCCTTGATTGCCGTCATCGGCAGGCATGGCCCTCGAAGAATCGCCGCATTCCGCTTCGCGATCGGCGCGATCCTCGTGCAATCGCCACTCCTCCCATATTATAATAGGACGGGGGGCGAAGATGCTACCCGGGGGTCACCTGGCGATGCCCTGATCGGCATCGGATTCGGACCGCATTGGGGCGGTTTTCCGGGTGCCTCGAGTCGAAGACGATTTTGAGCGAGGGTGCACGCGATATAAGGACATCACGATGTTGTCTGCACGGCACACTGACAGTGGTGGGCTTTCGCGGCGACAGTTCGTCCGAGACACCGCCCTGGCCTACTGGACGGCCGCGGGGGCCGCGGGCTCGGGGATGCTCATCCTGCCCTCGCCGGGGATGGGTCAGGAAGGATCGGGCCCGGTGGATTGCGGCCCTCCGCCGCGAGCGAAGCCGCAGAGCCGCACCGGGGGCGAGTCATTCCCACCGCTCCCACTCCCCGCCACCCCCCTGAGGCGTACGGAGAAGAAACGGCCCCCCGCCCCACCTTCCTTGATCGGCAAGATGGCCCTCGGTCCGATCCGCTACGTCCGACGGGGCGACGAGCGCGTGCAGTATCGAGACTGGATGACCGATCCGGCCGACCTCGACAGCTTGCTCTCCTGGACCAACCAGAAGCTGGGCATCCACTACGGCAAGGCCGAGGCCGACTTCGAGCATTTTTCCTTCGACCCGCGCGAACTACCCGCCTTGCTCTTCGCCGGGCACAATTCGTTCGCCATCGCCGACAATGTCCGCGATTCACTGGCCCGTTACATCCTGGACGGGGGAATGATCGTCGGAGACGCCTGCTGCGGCTGGAAGGACTTCGACGAGTCGTTCCGTCGGGCGATGCAGGCGATCTTGCCGGACCGCCCCTTGCGTAAGCTGACCCCGGACGATCCCCTGCTCTCGTCCTATTACAAGCTGGGCAACTTCACGTATCAGAAGGCGGACGGCTCGCGTTATGAAGACGCGCCTTGCCTGGAGGGGATCACCGTCGGATGCCGGACGGCCGTGGTCTATTCGCCGGCCGACCTGACGTGCGGCTGGGACGGCCACGACCATCCCCGCGGCCTCCGGGTCGTCATCGATCAATCGCGACAGATCGGCGCCAATTACGTGACCTACCTGCTGGGGAGCTATCAGCTCGGCCGGTTCCTCAGCAGCACCAAGGTCTACCATGAGGCCGACATCCCCGGCCGCGATGATTTCATCTTCGCCCAGCTCGTTCACGACGGCGACTGGGATCCCGACCCCTCCGCGGTCCACAACCTGTTGAAGCACGTGCGCGATAACTCGACGTTGACCATCAAGTTCAAGAAGGTGAACGTCCGGCCCAAGGACTCGAAGGCCATGGGCTATCCGCTCCTGTACATGACCGGTCACCACGAGTTCCACTGGACCGACGATGAAGCGGCCTGGCTCCGGCGTTACCTCAAGGCGGGAGGGATGCTCCTGGCCGACGCCTGCTGCGGCCGGCTCGCCTTCCATCTCGCCTTCCAGCGCGAGATCGCCCGGGTCTTCCCCGAGCACAAGCTCGAGTCCTTGCCCCTCGATCATCCCCTGTACCACGCCCATTACGACATCCAGAAGGTGCAGTACTCCCCGCGAGTGACCGAAGACTTCGGTGCCATCAACGCCCCGAGCTTGTCGGGGATCTCTCTCGACGGTCGACTCGCCGTGGTCTACAGCCGGTTCGATCTGGGCAACGGCTGGGAGCAATTCCCTCACCCCTACACCTACGGCTACAGCGACAAAGATGCCCTGGCCATCGGTACCAACATGATCGTCACGGCCGTCACGCATTGAGACCGCCCCGGCGTGTCCGAAGGGCATTCGACTGGCACGCCCCTTCTGCCCGGAGGTCGAGGGGCACGGCGAGCCGAGCGAGAGGAGTCAGAATCCATGTCCCCCCAAGTGGACGCGGTGACTTCAAGTTTGAGACAGATCCGGATTCGATGGTGGACGTTCTCTCTCTGGACCGCCCTGGTGATATCGGCCGGCATCTCGCTGGGAATCCTGGCGTTTTTCGTCATGGCCGACGCGATTTTCAAGCTTCCCCAGTGGCGCTTGTCGCATCTTTCGTCGCCTGGGCGGGCGTGAGTCTGGCGGCATTCTCGATCCTGATCGCACGGTTGAAGAGGGGGAAACGGACCCTGGCGGCCACCGCGCGTCGGGTCGAGCTCGCCTTCCCCGAGCTGGAAAGCCAACTGATCAACATCGTCCAGTTCGCCCACTCGGACGATCCGTTCCGACAGGCCGCCATCGCCCAGGCCGCCGCAGCGGTCGTCGATTTCCCGTTCGCCCAGGCCGCGAGCCGGGAAAATCGGTGGCGGCGGTTCTCGCTCTGCATGCAGACGCCGCGCGATCTGCTCGACTCGTCCCTGGTCCTCGTCGCGATCCTGGGGCTCGTGCTGCTCATGAACGCGATCGTCCCGACCTGGGCATCGTCAACGCGACGAATCCTCCATCCGTTCGCATTCATCCCCTCGGTGGGCTCGGTGAAGATCGCCGAGGTCAGCCCCGGCGATAGCGAGGTGCTGATCGGCTCGACCCTGCCGATCTCCGCCCGGATCGAGAACCCCGCCGCCAAGGCCCTAGCGGCCACCTTGTTCGTCCGCCAGGCTGACAAGCCCGAAACGGCGGTGGCGATGCTTCCCGGCGAGGACAACCGGACGTATCTGGCCGCTCTTCCCCAGGTCTTGACTCCACTCGAATACCGCCTCCAGATCGGCGACTCACAGACCCGTCCCTATCGTGTGTCGGTCTACGAGAAGCCCACGATCACCGATGTGGAAGTGACCTATGATTTTCCGGCCTACCTGGAACGGCCCCGCGCGACGTTGAAGCAAAACCACGCCGATCTGGAAGCCCCGCAGTTCACGGAGGCGGAGCTGAAGACTCGTCCCTCCACCCCGATCGCTCACGGCCATCTGCTCGTGGCGGGAGAGACCATCGATGGCCAGGTGACCGAAGATGGCCGGACTCTGGTCGCGCGGTTACGGATCGAGGAAACGACGATCTTCACCGTCCGGCTCTTCACGGCCGGGGGGCATACCGACCCCCAGCCCCGCCTCGACCGGATCAAGATGCTGGTCGACGCCCCTCCCGCGGTGCAACTGGTCGAGCCGGCCCGGGAGGCTCGCGTTGCCGTGGGGGGTAAGCCGCAAATCGTGGTCCGGGCCAGCGACGATTACGGTCTCGGCCTGGTCCGGATCGAGACTCGATCGAATGTAGAGGGAGCGTCCGAGGCCGGCACCGAGGTGAAAACACTCGCCGAGTGGACGAAGTTCGCCGCGTCGGGCGTCCTGCTCAGTCACGCGCTCGATCTCGAACCGGGCCGGTTCAAGGCGGGGCAAACGGTCTGGGTACGGGCCGTGGCGCAGGATCGCCGCCGAATCGACCTGCCGAAATGGAAGCTCGGGCCGCAGGAGTCGGAAACCCCCTGGCAGCCGATCCGGATCGACGCGGCCGAGACCAAGGTCGAGTCCGACATGGCCCAGCTCGACCGCTTGCATACCCCTCTCGCAGGGATCCTCCAGGACCAGCTTCGTGCCCGCATCGCCGCATCCGGGATCACCAGGCTCGACTCCGAGGGCGAAGCCGACAAGCTGGCCGTCAACGTCCGAGGCCGGCAGGCGGCCGTGCAGAAAGCCACCACGGCCATGATCGCGTCGATCGGGACGACCGACGACCCCGATCGACTCATCATCAAACGCGTGGCTAGCAAACTGGCGAGCGGCGAGATGGTCCAGGCCATCCGCCAGGCCGAGGCCATGGAGCACGCCCGAGACCTCGCCAAACCCGCGGCCGAACTGCTGGCCACCCAGGACAAGATCGTCGATACCTTGCGTCGGTTGCTGGGTGAGATCCGTCGCGAGTCGGCCGATCTGCTCGCCGAGTCGAAGAAGCGCGCCGGGACCGAGCTCCCTTCCGACGTCCGGGCCAAGCTCAAGGAACTCAAGGAAAAACTCCAGGAGTTCCTCAAGCAGCAGAAGAAGGTCATCGAGGCAACCGAGAATCTCGCCAAGAAGCCCGTGGAGGACTTCACCGAGAAAGAGAAGCAGATCCTCAAAGGGCTGGCGGCGACCGAGGACGAATGGTCGCGATTCATGGCCGACAAGCACAGCGACCTGAGCAAGCTCCCCGAGCAGGACTTCTCCAACCCGAGCCTGCTCAAGGAACTCGTCGAGGTCCAGACCGAGCTCAAGATGGCGAAGGATGCGTTGACCAAGAAGGTGGCCGACATTGCCGTGCCAATCGAGCAGCTCGGGGCCGAGATGGCCAAGGAGATGACCACCAACATCGAAAAATGGCTTCCCGACACGCCCGACCGCGAGCGATGGAGCCAGGAGGAGCCCCTCACCGACGACATGAAGGAAGCCCCGATGGCCGAGCTCCCCAAGGAGATGGAGGACATCGTGGGCAAGCTGATGGAAGACGAGGAAGACCTGTTCGACGAGATGGAAGACGCCTCCAGTAGCTGGGCCGACTCGCTGGACAAGGGAGCCGGCTGGGACGCGATGGACGGGCCGATCTCGAACAACAGCGCCCGAGGCGTGACCGGCAACCGCTTGCCCAATACCAGCGAGATCGCAGGCCGTAGCGGCGAGGGGCGGCAGGGCAAGTCCAGCGGCGAATTCGTGGGCGATACGGCGGTGGGCAAGGAGGGCCGCAAGACCCCCAGCCGCTTGACGCCCGACGCGTATCTCAAGGGCCAGATCAAGGACGTCAGCAAGGATCCGGTCGGTGGCGCGACCGGCGGCGGCAAGGAGAGCGGCCGGGGAGGGGAGGGACTGCACGGTCCCGTCCCCAACCGTCCCGAGCGCGACATGGGCCGACTGGCGGCCAGGCAAGCCCAGCTCCGCAACCGGGCCGAGGGCGTCGACCTTAAATTCCAGATCCTCAAGTATCACCACATCGACCTGAAGAAGACGATCGATGTGATGGCCGGCGTCGAGGCCGACCTCAAAGCCGGCCGGTACCGCAATGCACTCCGACGCCGCGACGTCTTGCTGGATGGGCTCGGCCAGGCGAGGACCTACCTCAACGGCGAATCCCTGGTTCGCCGGGATCAGACCCCAAACCTGCCCACCGACATCCAGAAAGAAATCCTCGGCAGCATGCGGGAACCGTCGCCCCGCGGCTGGGAAGAGCTGAACCGTCACTACTTCGAGCGACTCACCTCGTCACCGCCAGTCGGTCCGGAGAAGACGACTCCGAGAACAGTCCCACCATCCCAACCCGACAAGAAGTGACCGACCATGCGGCGACTCGATCAGACCTCTTCACATGAACCATTTCAGGCGATCGGAAACCGTCCGTCTGCACGGCCCCACCTCCTCCTCACGATCCTGGCGACGATCTTCGTCCCGCTCGCGATCTCGGTCGCCTGGCCTCCGGTCGTGTCGAGTGCCGCTCTTCAGACCACCTCGCGGGCCAAGACGCCCGACGCGACCAGGCGAGTCGTGATCCCCTTCGATTTCGTGTCGAAGTTCGACGACGGCGAGTACGGGCGGACCATCGGCGAGATGATCTGGACGAAGCTTCGTCGCCAGGGCGGGTTCGTCCTCCCCGAGTCGATGCAAGATGTCCGCGACTGGTGCCGCCGGAACAAGATCATCCCCGGTCCGGAAACGACCCTGGCCCGGATGCAGGAGATCGTCGCCGTGGAGCAAGCCGGCAATATCGGCATCTGGGGCCAGATCGAGCGCGTGGCCGGTTTCGAGACCGACGCCTACGACCTCTGGATCGCCGTCGCCGACTTCTCGGTCGACCCGCCCCGGATGATCTACCAAAAGAAGGCTCGCACCCGGCCGGTCGGTGAGATCCCGCACATTTATGTCGCGGAAGCACTCGACGCCCTCTACGGCCGACCGGCGGCGGTCAACAGGATTCCCGATCCCGCGCTCCTCGAACGTTGGAACAAGGCCGCCAATCTCGTGCAGGGCGATTTCGAGCGAGGTGGCGCGGCACCGCTCGGCTGGGGGCCGCTCCCGCACGATGTCACCTGGGTCACGGAGAATCACCAGGGCGCGAAATCGAAAAATCGCATCATTCGGTTCACCCAGAACGAGGATGTGGCCGGGTCGTCTGGAGTGCTCTACTACAGCGATTTCTTCCCGGTCGAGGAGGGGGCCACCTATCGTTTCCGGTGCCGATGGAAGTCGACCGGTTCGGCGGCCAAGGTCTTCATCAAGTGCTATGACGAGTTGCCGACCCAGTACCGGACCGGCTCCGTCGCCGACCCGTCCAAAGCGGAAAGACGCGAGGTCTACCGAAACCAGCAAAATCTCCAGGGGAGCCCGGGGGTCTGGAACGTTCAGACCGAGGATTTCACGCCTCAGCACACCAACTTCACCCCGCGCTGGGGTCGGGTGATGCTCTACGCATACTGGCCCGCGGGCACGGTCGAATGGGACGATATCGCGGTCAAGCAGGTCGCGGCGGCTCCGGCCGGCAAGGGAAAGAAAGACCGGCGGCCCTCCTCGGAGACCAAGGTCCGTACGAGAGAGATGCCCGAGTAGGATCGCGTAGCTCGATCCCGCTACTTGGCCTTCCCGTAGCAAACGGACCGAAAACAACACTAAGGCAAGCAACCACTTCGTCTAAATGGGAGGTGGGAACCGGGTAGATGGTCTACTTCAGGACCAAACACCCGCGAAAAGCGACGTGAGCCAAGGGTGAAACACCATCAAGACGACCCAGGCCAAGCCCAGTGAACGCCCCGCTCGGTCGAGCCAATTCGGCTCAGACCGCCACCGGCCACTCAACGCCAACATCGACCAGGCCACCGTCACCGCGAGCCCGGGCATGCCTAATTCGACCCTATGTTAAGTATAACTGCATCAACAAAAGCTTCTGTTATTTCTTTAGAATTCCATGGCGTGCCGCTTCTAGCCAGAGCGACAGAGATGAGCACCGCTAGGTTAACCGTCCCAATGGTTATGGCCATCGCCGCTGCACCGCAGGCGGCAGTCCCCGGCTGGTTGAGCAGGTCGCCTGGGCTCGGCCGAAATCGTCGCGGGAGGGACAGGAGGAGGAGGGCGATTGTCCAGGCGACGAGGAAAGGATACGCGAGGACGGTCCAGCGAGCGGCCAGAATAAGGGCTGGGCCGACTGAACCCACGTTGACCGACGCGTGGAGCTTCCACAACGCGTCCCGTATTCCTCGGGCGATTCCGAGCCCGGCCGCCGTCGCTGCAACGAGAACCATCGCGTCCATTAGGTTGAAAAGTCGTCGCGGTGGCGATGTTGACATCACAGCCCCCTCCCTGAGTCCTTGGTGAGCCCCGACCATTTCCCGGAGGCTATCGAAGCTTCAGCTTCTTATCCACGTGGATTCGTGGAGGGGCGACGGCCGAGTCTCAATAAGGACCGATTTCGGCACTGCTCCCCAGAGTAGCCGAATCCCGCTCAAGAGCCCCTGAAACCCGTCGCATTACCCGTCCCGGAATCAACGTCCCTGGCCGTCGTCCAACCGTCGAGTTCTGGGATGGGTCGGCCGTAGCGTTGTTTTCGGTCCGTTTGCTACGGGAAGGCCTACTTGCGCGACTTCAGTTGCTCCTTGATATTCCTGTAGGACGATGAGGCGTAGTCCTTGTCGACGATCTCCTGGTACTTGGCGTAACCCTGGTCCGGCTTGCCCTTCTGGAATGCGGCCCGGGCTTCGCCGAACGCCTTCTGGGCGAGCGGTTCATGCGTCTTGCGGAGGGATTCGAAAGCGTCCATGACCTCGCGGGCGACGTCGGCGAACTCGAACTCGTCGCGATAGGCCAGGAAGCGATCGACCCACGAGCCATCGGCATTCTTGCGGATCCTCGGCAGGAATTCATCGGCCCCGGCCTTCGCCTTCGCTTCGATCAAGGCGCGCAGGTGATCGGCTCGCTGTTTCTGGGCGTCGGTCTTCTTGAGGCCCTTGGCGTTGCGGAGCGCGGCGATGGCGTCGCGATACTTGCCGGCCTCGGCTTGCTTCTCGGCGAACGCGATGAGAACCTCGGGGTCGTCTGACGCCAAAGCCTCGAGCCATCGGATCGCCTCGCCGACCGGCAGCCGCGCGAACATGTGGGCCGCGGTCTCGCTGGAGAACAGACGCAGGCCCGGCCAGTTCGATTCGCCGAAGGACCCGGCGGCATAGCGGCTCATGGCGAAATCCTGCACGGGATCGTTCCGGCCGTGGACGATCGCCAATGGCACCAACCGCTGGGCCGCACGCAAGGCCTCGTCCTTGTAGGCGTCGGGCTCGCACTGGAACATCAGGCCGCACGAGATGGGGAACGCCCCGGCGATCTTCTCGGGGAAGTTCATGAGGAGGCTATAGGTCAGCCACCCCCCCTGGGAGTGTCCGCCGACGAAGTATCGCCCGACCGGATAGGCCTTCCTCAACTCGTCGAGGGCCTCGGATATCAGCCCGGGGCTCTCGCGGTCGGTGGCGGGGAAACCTTTATAGGTGCTTCGTCCCATGTAGTTTACATAGCTGAAGTTGAACCGGGGCTGGTCGCCGAAGTCCGAGGGGACTTCGCCGTTGATGCCCAGGATCAGGTAATCACGGGCGATGTCGGGCCAGGCCGACGCGAGGGTCGCCACGTAGTCCCTGGCATTCATATTCGAGCCGTGCAGGACGACGAGGGTCGGCCAACGCTTCGCGTCCCCTTCCTTGTAGCCATCGGGGGCGCGAACGCAGTACGTGAGCAGATTCTTGGTCGAGCCGTCCACGATCTTGCCGGCCGCCAGCGGCGCGTGCCGGCGGAACTCCGTCGCGCGTCGCCCTTGCCATCCGTACCAGGCATTCGTCCCGTCGGCAACGGCCGCGCCTTCGATCTTCTCGCCGTCCTTGCTCAGGTCGAACCAGCCCTTGCTGTTGCGCAACCACGTCGTATGGAAATCGAGCCGGCGTCCGCTGATATTTCCGTCGATCTTCACGGGACCGTACCGCGCGTAATGACCCGTGACCTTGTCGCCGACCTGTTCGAGCTCCATCAGGCCGCTCGTCGTCAGCCAGAGGCCGTCGAACCGGCCCGTTTCTCCTCGGGCCGCCTCGGGGTCGGGCCGCCAGCCGTTCCAGGGAGTTCGCGGGTAGCTGCGCTCGCCCTCGCCGTACTGGTACCAGCCCGAGAACGACCGGCCGGAGTCGTCGAGCGTCAGTGTTGCGTCGCCACGCTTCGGACCTTCCCGGTATTCGAGGGTCGCGGTCTTCGCCTTCAGGGCGCCCTTGACGGGCGAAATCTGGGGGTTGGCGAACGTGGCAACGAGCGTATCACCCTCCATCTTGAACGTCGCGACGCCCAGGCTCGTCCGCCATTCGCCCGGAAATGTCGGTTCGTCAGCATGCGCCGATGCAACGGCGGCCAGCAGCAACGACGGGCCCAGGACTCGGATCGCTCCTCGCATGGGAGACCTCCTCGCGGTGATGTGGTGCCGGCGAAGGAATCGGACCGGGAATCGATCGTCGTCCGTGCCGTGACGGCGACCGTGATCGATTATCAACCCAAGATATAAACTCAGACTCCGGATTGCCAGCATCATCGGTTCCGATCCCCGTGATCCCGCCGAAGGCCGGCTTGCCAGCCATGATCGTGGTTGCGAAAATGAGGATCGACGTGTTTGTGTACGGATGAGGTGGGGGGAGCCCGATGTCGGTCAGTACGATCCCGCGACGTCCCGTGGAGAACTGGGAGGCGGTGCGCGATGAGTGGGTCGCCGCCGTCGAGCGAATCGCCGGCGATGTTGAACTATGGGCGCGGGAGCAGCAATGGCTCGTCCATCGCGGCGCGAAGCCGATCACCGAGGACCGGATTGGGTCTTACGAGGTCCCCCTGCTGACGATCCAGACCTTCGCGGCCCACCTGATCCTCGATCCGATCGCCCGTTACGTCGGTGGGGCTTCGGGTCGGATCGACCTTTGCGTCTTCCCGTCGTACGAGTCTGTGCTGATCATTCGGACGGAGGCGGGCTGGCAATTCGTCACCAATCCGCCAACGATATCTCGTCCGTGGTCGAAGGAGATCTTCATCGAGATCGCGTCCGAATTGGCCGGTAAAGCATGACCCGTAAGCAGCGGCGAATGGAGCAGATTCGCGCGATCGAACTGGAGTACAGGGTCGCACTCATCTCGGCCGCGGGCCTCGAAGAACGACTCCACGCCAACCCGTCGGCGCTCGATGAAGAGCGGCTGCAGTACGGCGATTATCAGAACTTCCGGGATAATCTGGAATCCACGTACCTCATTCGCCTGTTCGCGAACTTCGAGGCGGGGTTGCGTGAGGCCTGGGAACTTGCATTCCGCCGAGCCACCAGCCCGAGTGTACGCGATCTGATCAATTCCCTCGCCGCACAATGCTCGATCCCCCAGGATTGGTCCGATCGCGCGCACGAGGCCCGCGAGTACCGCAATTCGCTGGTTCATGAGGGTGGCGACGACGCACAAGCCATCGGGATACGAAAGGCGTGCAGCGATCTCTGCCGGTTCTTCAGCCAGTTGCCCCATCATTGGTAGAGGAACATGCTAGCTTCCCCGTCTCGCCGCCTGGGCTGTCTTGGAGATTCCATCATGCCCCTGGAAGACCACTTGCTGACCGAGTCGCGCAACACTCATTCCGAGTCGATCGACGCGATGAGTCCGCTCGAGATCGTCCGGCTGATGAACGCCGAGGATGCGAAGGTCGTCGAGGCGGTCGGCGCCGAGGCGGAGTCGATCTCTCGCGCGATCGAGTGGGCCGCGGACCGGTTTCGTCGCGGGGGCAGGCTGATTTATGCCGGGGCCGGGACGTCCGGCCGCCTGGGCATGCTCGATGCCGCCGAGTGCCCGCCCACATTCAGCACGCCCCATGAAATGGTGGTCGGGCTGATTGCGGGAGGTCCGACCGCGCTGACCCGGGCGGTCGAGGGGGCCGAGGACGACCCGGATCGAGGCGCCGCCGACATCGCGGATATCGGCGTCGGATCGCTCGACCTGGTCGTCGGGATCGCGACGTCCGGGCGCACGCCTTACGTCCTGGGTGCCGTCCGTGAGGCCAGGCGACGCGGGGCGGCCACAGTCGGACTCGCTTGCAACCGCCCCAGCCTGCTCGGCGGAGAGGTCGACCTCGAGATCGCCCCCCTCGTCGGCGCCGAGGTCATCTCGGGATCGACCCGATTGAAGGCCGGGACGGCGACCAAGATGATCCTGAACATGATCTCCACCGGCGCCATGGTGCAGATCGGCAAGACGCTCGGCAATCGGATGGTAGATCTTCGGCCGACCAACGAGAAGCTGAGACTACGCAGCCGGCGCATCCTCCGCGAGCTGGCCGGGGTCGACGACGAAGTTGCCGTTGAAATCCTCCGACGAAGCGGGGGACAATTGAAGGTCGCGCTGGTCGTCGCCCTGGCGGGCGTCGAGCCCGAAATCGCCCGATCCCTCCTCGACCAGAGCGGCGGCCAGGTCCGCCTGGCCGTACGGTCCGTCCCTACGAATAAACAATGACAAATTTATTAATGGGTGTGGACGGCGGGGGCACGTCAACGGAGGCCTGGCTTGCCGGGCCGGGATTGCGGGTGCTCGGGCGGGGCACGTCCGGGCCGTCGAATGCCAAGGCCGTCGGCTTGGAGGCCGCTCGGCGAGCCCTCGAGGCGGCGATCAACGACGCCTTCCTCGACGCGGGGCTCGAGCGGGCTCCGGCCGAGGTGGCCTGCCTCGGTCTGGCCGGATTCGATCGTCCCGACGACCGGAAGATCCTCGCCGGCTGGGCCGACGAGGCGCGGCTGGCACGTCGGCTGGTGCTGGTCAATGACGGCGACCTCGTGGTCGCGGCCGGCACTCCGGAGGGATGGGGCGTCGGGGTGATCGCGGGCACCGGCTCGATCGCCGTCGGCCGCTCGAAGGACGGTCGCACCGCACGCGCCGGAGGCTGGGGACACCTCATCGGTGACGAGGGGAGCGCCTATGGCTTCGTCCTGGATGCCCTCCGCCTGGTGGCCCGTCGGGCCGACGGTCGAGAACGACGCCCGGCGGAGTCCGACCCGCTCACCGATCGCCTTTGCCGGGCGATGGGCGTAACCCAGGCGTCGCAGATCGTGACGACGCTCTACTCGCCCGATTTCAGCCGGGCCCGGGTTGCTGCCCTGGCCCCCGAGGTCCTGGCGGCTTGCGCCGAGGTACCCGAGGACGAGGCCCGGCTGCTGGCACCGGCCGGCGCCGCGCTCGCCGAGACGATCGCCGCGGTCGCCCGTTCGCTCGGCTGGCCGTCCGGAGAACTCCCTCTGGCCGCCGCCGGCGGTTTCCTCCTCTCGGCGACGGCCCTGCGACAGACGATGCTGGACGGCCTGGCGGGACGGGGATACCAGCCGGCCTTGACGCTCGTCCCCGACCCGGTGAAAGGTGCCCTCATTATCGCCCGGCGCGCGATGGCTTCTCCCGATCGCTGACTTCCGGTTCTTCATCGGCTACGGCGGCCGGGAGGATCTCCTCCAGCGAAAGGCTCGAGAGCTTCTCGTCCGCCGCCGACTCCTCATCCAGGGTTTCCTGGAGGAGATCGACAACATCTTCATGGCCCAGCAGCTTGGCGAGCACCGCGCCGTGCCATAGGCCGAGATCTCGTAATGCTCGACCCGTTGGGCCGCGGCGATGAGCGCCGCGTCGATGACCGGCCCGGGGCCATCGGCTTCCAGGACTTCCGCCCCTTCCTCGATCAGCCCTTCCATCGCCTTGCATTTCTTGCCGGTCAGCTTGTGGCCGAGCCGCTCGGCGATCTGGCTCAATCGTTCGACTTGCTGCTTCGTCTCTTGCAGGTGACTCGTGAAGGCTTCCTTGAGCTCGACGGCCGTGGCCTTCTTGGCCATCTTCGGCAGAGCCTTGAGGATCTGGGATTCGGCATTATAAATATCTTTGAGTTGATCTTCGAACAGCTTCGAGAGCGTCGTCAGTTTCATGTGGTCCTCGATTGACGGGTTCGGCAGGACATTGAGCGGCTGAGAACCCTGCACGAGCGATGGTCCTCAATAATCCTCGGCCAAGCAAGAGCTGAGCAAAACACGTGCCCCGGTATCCGGGTCGCGACACCACCGACCGGGGTCGATCGGGCCTGGCTTCAGAATGCGAACTTGCCTTCCCGTGCGAATTCCGCGATCGCATTTCGTCCCGACGGTTTCTCTCTCGCTTGCAACTGGGCCGGGAGCCCGGCGGGATCGCCGGGATGACCGACGGCTACCATCGCATCAATCTCGTAATCATCGGGCACGCCGAGCGTGGCCCGGGCCTTGCCACGGTCGAAGCCCGCCATACCGTGGACGACCAACCCCATCGATGCCCCTTGCAACGCCAGGTTCTCGAAGGCCGCGCCCGTATCGAAGCTGTGCACGGGGTTGGGCTTTCCGTCGCGAATGGACACCTTGTGCGAGAGCACCACCATCAGGACCGCTGCCCGGTCGCACCATGCCTGATTCGCCTCCACGAGCAACCCGAAGAAGGCGGGCCAGTTCGGCGTGTCGCGTCGGGCATAGAGGAATCTCCATTCCTGCTCATTGTAGGTCGACGGAGCCCAACGGGCCGCTTCGAACAACCGCATCAGTTCTGAGTCGTCGAGCGGCTCACCGCTCATCGACCGGGGCGACCACCGGTCGATGAACAGGAGCTCGATCGGGTGGTCAGGGGTCCGATTCTCGCGCCCCCCGGGTAGTTGAGGCATAACGGTTCCTCCGAAGTCGATACCGGCCTTGTCGAATCCCTTCCATCGAACCAGCGCCGGCCGGACGAGTCAAACGAAAGCGCGAGGTGTCTGACCAAGGCTCGGGGCCGACCGCGGCTCGTATGTGACAGTCCCGGTCGCAACGAGAGTCCCGATCCGCAGGGCGGCACCGCTTTTGCACCGATCAATCCGCCCGTTGATGCTAATCGTCAACATGGAGGTTGGGGATCCACTTCAAAGAGCTTTCCACTTCACCGAGGAGCAACTCATGAGGGTTCAGAAATCGACGGTAGTCGGCGTCTTCGAGGATCGCCAACAGGCCGACCGGGCTATCGACGAACTCCGCAGAGTGGGATTCCGGGACGATCAGATCGGCGTCGCCATGCGCTACGACGAAGGCGAGTTCGACGTCGAGGATTCCGCGGATTCGACCGATGAGTCGCGTGCGGGGACCGGCGCCTTGACCGGTGCCCTGGCCGGCCTGGGTTTCGGTGCGCTCGCCGGCCTCGGGGTCCTCTCGGGAGTCATCCCCATCGTCGGCCCTGCCATCGCCGCCGGGACGTTGGGCATCATCCTCAGCAATGCCGCGGCCGGAGCCGGCATCGGGGGGCTGGTCGGTGTCCTGGCGGGGGCCGGTATTCCCGAGGACGAGGCCCACTACTATCAGGGCGAATTCGAGGCAGGACGTACGATCGTGACCGTCCAGGCCGACGGCCGAGCCGACGAAGCCAGGACCATCCTGAGTCAATATCAGGCCTATGACATGAGCACCCGCGCCGACAGGGCTGATCGCGGTGAGGCTGAGGGTGTCGCGACGAAGCCGGGCTCCAGGAAGGGCACGTCACGAGCCGCTTCCACCCGCGCGGGAGATACCATCGAGGTCAAGGAAGAGCGTCTGCACGCCGAGAAGCATCCGGTGGAAAAAGGCGAGGTCCGCGTCCGCAAGGAGGTCCACACCGAGACCAAGACCCTGGAGGTCCCCGTCGAGCGCGAAGAGGTGGTCATCGAGCGGACGCCGGTTCGCGGCCGATCCGCGGCCGAGGGCATCACCGCCGATTCGATACGTGAAGGCGAGGAGATCCGTATCCCGGTCCGCGAGGAGCAGGTCGACGTCAGCAAGCACTCGGTCGTGACCGAGGAGGTCAAGGTCGGCAAGCGTGTCGTGCAAGACACGAAACGCGTCACGGGAGACGTCCGCAAGGAAGAGCTTAAAGTCGAGCAGACGGGTGACGTGGACGTCCGCACCCGCGGGACCGGTAAGAAGTCGTCCTGATCGCGACGGGCCTGCCGCCGAGGTGCGGGCAACCCGCCCGCATCTCCGCTTCGAAATCTCGAAAGGGGACGGGGCGTCCGCGGACGATCCCGTCCTCATCGCTCGATAACCGGCTTAGAAGCTTTCGTCTCCCTTGCCGATATGCTGGCTGACGACATCGAGGAGCCGGCCGGCCTCCTCCGCATCCAGGTTCCCGTTGAGGCGGACCCGAAAGATCCGCTCGCCGTTCCAGTGCCGGTCCTTCGCCCCGTCCCGGGCGTGAACGATCACCCCCTGGAAGGTCGTCCGCCTCAATAGCTCGTTGATAAGCTCCTCGGTGCTGAAGAGCTCCAGATCGCCCGGTTTCATGCTCTGTCCCCGAAGACTTCTCGTTGAGAACGGGCATCGTCCTCAACCGCGTCTCTCCTCCTGGACCCCGACTGGCTTCGATCGGGTGGCCCCATCCTAGCAAGTCACGAAGGGCAGTGCGAGAGCGTCTGTAAGGTCGCTGAATCCGGGAATATTGCGAAGGCCGCATCGAATCCGTGAGTGCCTGAGCAAGGCCAAATCCCGCGGGCCTACTTTCCTTCAGCGAGGGGAGAACGATCATATTGTCGGAGGAGGTCGGCCGGATCGGAGTAGAGCGCGATGCAACCCGCCTCGAGGAGCTCTGCCTCCGGCCAGCCGCCGCAGAGCAGGCCGATGGTGCGGAGCCCGGCCTTCCCGGCGGCCTCGGCGTCGTAGGTGGTATCGCCCACGACGATCACCTCCGCCGGATCGACCCCGCCCAAGCGGTCGAGGGCGGCGTGGAAGATGTCGGGATGGGGCTTGGAATTCTCCGCGTCGTCCGACGAGGTCTCCGCATCGACGAGGTCTTCGATCCCGGCGATCCGCTTGTAATTCGCCAACTCTTCCGCCTTGGCCGATGAGGCGAGCGCGATGCGCTTGCCGTCCACACGGATCCGCTCGAACAGCTCGCGGACTTTCGGGAATGCCTTCACGCGATGGAGATACTCGCGTCGAAAGAGGTCGAGCCGGTATTTCTCGATGTCTTCCCCGCGACGCTCCGCCTCGTCCTCCGGCAGCAACGCGAGCAGCAGCAGGTCTCCGCCCTTGCCGATCTGGGCGCGAACCCGGTCGAAGGGAAGTTCGTGGCCAAAGTGGAGTAGGGCCTCTTTCCAGGCTTCCGCGTGGAGATCCACCGAGTCGATCAGCGTACCGTCGATATCGAAGATGACCGCCTTGAGCATGAGTCTTCCTGTCAATTGGGAGTTTTCACCCGAGAAGCTGCCGCCGTTTCACCGAGCTGAAGGACCTGGGCCGCTCATGACGTTCTGCCGCATTTTCCGAGCCAACGGGAGCCCATGCGATTGGGAACTACCATATCGAGGAGTTCACTGTGATCGGGTCCGAATGTCTGATAATGGGGGTTATGTTAGGTTGCGTTGAAATCTAGCGAATATGCAGCTCGTAATGACAGTAGATTCGTTTGCATCATCTACACAAGTTGTCGAATGTCTGACAAAAGGCTCTGCGTCATGGTGGCCGGGAGCAAGAAGTGGATGATTGCATGCTACTGAGCGTCCGGGCCGTTCGGTTCCAAATTATCTTCCCCAACTGAGCGACTCGCCGTGAACTCGATCGCCGTCTATGAGTTTCTTCTTAATCTGACGCATTTTGCTTGACGTCCGGATCCGCTCGCCCTACTGTGAAAGCCGCCCGAGTCTTCAGACCGGCACGCGTTCGACAGAGAGATCGCGTTTTGACGAGATTGGCCTGGCGCCTTTCCGAAGGTCCCAGGCAACATCGCGGCTCAGCACGTCCGCAAGCCGCCCACAAGACCCGGAGAGAAATCCCCGTCGCTCGACTCGAGTCGCGCTCGGTCCGTGCTCACGTCACCCTTTGGTAACTGGAGATCTCTCGATGCGTAAATTCATGACCCTCCTGCTCGTGCCCTGGGCGCTGATCTCGACCGCCGGTTGTTGGGACAAGGGAGGTGGGAAGCCAATTGAGGTACCCAACCCTCCCCCACCATTGAAGAAGGGCGCCGACCCGGAGCGCAGTGCTTTCGTCCCCACAAAAGACCCCTACGGCGAGACCGCGACGAAAGTTGCCTATCTGCCCCAGAACTGGTCCCCGAGCGAAAGCCTGTCGTTCTACTACACGCCGCAAGGGTCGCAGCTCATCCCCTACGACTGGTTCCTTGCCCTCGAACAACCGGGAGCGTCGACGACGCCATTCCGGGATAGTCAAAACATCCTCAAATATCGCTACCTTCCCCAGGAAAAGGACGAGTTCAATCCCGATGGGCTTCCCGTGGGATTCGTCGGCGAGACGGCCGACGACGTGAAGTGGGTGGGGATGACCTGCGCCGCGTGCCACACGGCCGAACTGCACGTCAACAATGTCGCTTACCGGGTCGACGGGGCGCCCACGCAGGCGAACGTCCAGGCCCTGATCTCCGACATGATCGTCGCCGTCAAGAACACGGTCGACGACCCGGCCAAGTTCGATCGCTTTGCCGCCAAGGTGCTCGCGACCAAGCAAGACCCCGGCGGCCGGGACGAATTGAAAGCGAAGATCGCGAGGTGGGTGGCCATTCGTTCCGGCTACAACATGCGGAACTTCCCCGGCTTCGACCCGAACGCGACCTCCCCCCAGGGCCCGCTCGGAGTCGGCCGGTTCGGTCAGCTCGACGCCGTCGGGGCGATCGTCAATGAGGTGTACTGGAACGCGGCCTCGGTCCAGGACCTGAAGAACCCCACCGCAGTCTCGAAGCCCGCCGACGCCCCCGTGAGCTATCCATTCCTCTGGAACGCGCCCCAGCAAGACAAGGTGCAATGGCTCGGCATCGGCCAGAGCGGCGGTCCGGGGGACATCTTCAGCCTCGTCCGGAATGTCGGCGAGGTCGTCGGCGTCTTCGGGCACATCGAGATCCCTGACAAGATCGACGCTCTGAAGGGCTATCGATCGACGATCGATCGGAAGAGCCTGGAGAAGCTCGAGGGGCTGATCACGACCCTCTGGTCGCCGCTCTGGCCCGAGAAAGAGTTCGGAGCGATCGACCGCAACTCCGCCGATAAAGGTGCCGAGATCTTCAAGCGAAAGCTGGAAAATGGCCAATCGTGCTGGGACTGTCACAAGGAGATCAAGCGGGAAGACCCGAACCGCTCATTCAAGATGACCTTGTCTGCGACGGACACCGACGCGAAGGCCTTTACTAACTTCAACGGTCCTCCAAAACCGAACCGCCCCTCCGGCAAGTTGAAAGGGGCACCGGAACGTTTCTTCCCGCTCATCCCGCCATTCGATAAGATTCCCGACGACGCCCCGCCGACGTCGATGATCACGAACGAAGTCATCGGCATCATCCTGGGCACCTACACGTCGAACCCGCCGATCGATCAGCTCAAGGACGCCCAGTTCGGGCGGCGACTCACTGCGACCTTGACGGCCGAGAAGGCGTTGTACGAGGCTCGGCCGCTGAACGGCATCTGGGCGACCGCTCCGTTCCTGCACAACGGGTCGGTCCCGACCCTCGACGCCCTCCTCCGCAAACCGGACGACCGGCCCAAGACCTTCAGCGTGGGCGTCCGCACCTTCGACACCGTCAAGGTGGGGCTGGCCGAACCCCCTTCATCGTCCTCGCTGCCCAAGCTCGACACCACATTGCCCGGCAACACCAACGCCGGCCACGTATTCGGGGCCGGCCTGTCGGAAGACGATCGCAAGTGCCTGATCGAATACCTCAAGACGCTTTGAGGTCTTGACTCGTCGAATTCCGGAAATGACGACAAGTGACGGCTCTTTTCGCTCGCGATCGAGATCACTCGCTGGATCGGCCGCGGCAAGGGCCCGTAGGCCGAAGATGAGGGGAGCCGTGAGGCTCCCCTCATCGGCCGATCACGACCGAGCGAATTGCTATGACTGGGAGACTCCGCCCGGCTCACCGGCACAGGCTTCGATTTCTCGGATTTCGCGCTCGCTGAGGCGGAACGCGCCTGCACCGATGATTCTCTCAACCTGCCGGCCATGGCGCCCGACGACGATCGCGTCGGTCACGGCCGGGTGGCGCAAGGTCCAGGCGATCGCCACCCCTCCGGCGGATCGGCCATGGCGCGCACCGATGCCCATGAGCACGTCGGACAAATCGAGGTCGATCACGTCGAGATCCTCCCGCGGGTGTACACCGCGAATTCGTCACGATGAGAACAGATTGCCCCGCACATCCGGACTAACCAGTCGGAAGCTCATGCCATAGCTTCGCTATCCTGCTCGATCGGTAAAGGCGCCGGGCCTCCATCGTCGATGATCCATAACCGGAGCCACTCGGACCAACCTTCACGGAGAGTCATCCGGGGTGAGCGGAATCTCCGTCGATGGGTTCGAGGGCGACCGGATGCGGAGAACGTCCCATGGGTTCGCGACGGATCTTGATCGGCCTGGTCGCTGTGGTGGGTGTGTCGCTCCCGATCGGACCCGATGGCGAGTGCGGGTTCACCACGGTTCGGGATTGGGCCATCGGTCAGCTCGCCGATTGGGATACGTACACCCCCGAACGAGGCAACCTTTGCATCGTCGCAGAACTGCCCTTTTCCACGAGCGAGGGCACAACCCCGGTCAGGACGCGGACCGCGGTCACGGCCTCGTATGAGCCCATCCTCATCGACGAGGATCTCGTGAGCGGAGTCGCCCACGAGTTGAACCGGATGGCCGAGGGCCTCGATAGCGCGTCAATCGTCGCCGCGCGCGCAGAATCGCGGCCGGATTCCGCGACGGCATCGTCGTGCGATTCGGTCGAATTGAGGCTGGCTGTCGATTTCTGCCGGTCCTTCCAGGTGCCGAGAGCCCACGCACCCGCTACGACTCACTCGCGTTCTCGGCCCACAAATACCGAGACCATCGTCGTGGTCGATGACATGTTCGAGGAAAACCCGGAGGCATTCGAACCATCGGCGGAGGGGATGGCATCGAACGTCGAGGCCGGATCGATCCCGGCTGAGCCTCCGTCGTCCGTCGAGCCGATTGAACTCTTCGCGGACTCCACCGAGAGTCTCTCCGAAGAGCCGGATCGTCTCGGCGAAGGGGGGGATATCTTTTCGCAGGACGTCATGACCCGGTCGGCCCGGACGAGCGATCCGGGACTCATCGAAGTTCGGGCGGATCCGGATCCGAGACAGCCTACGAATTGAATCGCGCGTCCGAAGGGATAGGAATCGTCCCCCCGGAGGTCCGAAGGGTCGGCGATGTCCATCCTCGGCTTCCTCGAAGCGAGCGCAATGCGAATGCCGATGCAGACATCCACGACGATCGGACCATCGAGAAAGCCGTCCGCCTCACCCGCGATGCCGCCGTCGCCTGGATGAACCTCTTGAGGAGACCCGCGGCGGTCAAGATGACCTCGCGGTAGGTCGAGACGAGAGAACACGGTCGGATCGTGACTCATGGCCTGGCCGTCCCCGAGGCTTTCGCTTTCGCATCGAGCCGCGGCCGGTCTGTCTGCTGGGCCAGGTCCCAGCTCGCCTGGTGCACCAGGCGGACGATCCGCTCCATCTTCGGGTAGTTGATCTTCTCGGGCCGGTCGCCGGTCGTGTGGTAGTCGGGGTGCAGCCCCGTATGGAAGAACACGGCCGGCACGCCGTTCTGGAGGAACGGCCACTGATCGCTGCGCCTCAACAATTGCGAGCTGTTGTTGTCAAGGACCTTCTTGATCGTCAGACCGAACGGGGCGTTGGCTCGTTCGATCGTCTGGGCGAGCGAGCCGCATCGGCCGTGACCCAGCAGGTTGATGGCGTTGTGGTTCGACTCGGCGGACTGCACCGGCAATCCCCGGAAACGTGGGCCGCCCCCCTCGGGGACCTCCTCGTCGCGGCCGACCATGTCCATATTGAGCACGGCGACGATCCGGTCCAGCGGCACCGGAGGGTGCTCGACGAATGCCCAGGAGCCGAGCAGCCCGCGTTCCTCCGAGTTGAATGAGGCGAACAGGATCGAGCGCTTCGGCCGGTGCCCGTCCTCGGCGGCGAGTGAGTAAGCCTCGGCGATCTCGAGCAGGCCCACGACGCCGGAGCCGTTGTCGTCGGCGCCGTTGAAGATCCGATCCCCGTCGGAGCCATCATGGTCGTGGTGGCACGAGATGACGACCCACTCGTCCTTGAGCTTCGGGTCGCCTCCCTCGATCGCGGCCAGCACGTTGCGGTCGGGGACGATGCGGCGGCGAATGTCGGTCGAGAGCCGGTTGAGAAAGGGGGCTCTCTCGTCGGGAAGGGCGGCCTCATGGCGCGGCTTCTCCGACTCGCGGGCCAGCTCCTCGAGCGAGCCCTTCGCGCCCCTCAATAAAGACCGAGCTAGCGCGGTCGAGATCTGGGCCGCGGGGATGCGGACTTGCTCGACCCAATCCTGAAGCAGGTAGCGTGCGATCCTCGGCGGCTTCTCGGGCCAGGCCGAGAGCGACATGGCCTCGAAGTTCTCCGGTCCGGGGTGGTTGTGCACGTCGGAGACGAAGAGGATGCCGGAGGCGCCTTTCTCCTGGGCGGTGATCGCCTTGCGCCAGGGAATCGCGGCCTCGCTCATGATGAGGCCGTCGAACGGACTCTTGGGGTCGTGCTCGCCCGGTTCGTGGTCGAGGACCAGGACGATCTTGGCCTTCACATCCAAGTTCTGATAATCGTCATGCCCTTTTTCGGGTGCGCTGATGCCGAAGCCCGCGAAGGCCACCGGGCCGGCCAAAGTTCGTTCTCCGGGGGGGCTGAAATGCAGCGGGGTGAACTCCTGACCCGAGGAGAATCGGGTCTGCATGACGATCAGTGTATTGGACTGGCCGAGGCTCGCGGTGACGAGGTTGAAACGATGGAAATACGACCCATCGGCCCCGATACGCTTGAGCCCCAGCCGCTCGAACCGCGAGGCGATGTAGTCGGAAGCCAGGTCGTTCTCGGGGGTCGCGGTCAATCGCCCACGGAACCGGTCGCCCGCGAGGAAGAAGAGGTCGGCCCTCATGTCCCGCTGGCAGATCGAGTCGTTCCGGGGCGCGGTCGGCTCGCTGCCGCCGGGCCATATTGCGGTCAGCAGGGTCGCGATCGGGATCATGAGACTCGGCACGCGATCCTCTCCTTCAATGATTGAGTCGAGATGTCGTCCGCACTCGCGATTTTGATTGTGATCCGGGGGAAGGGAACTCACAATAGTGCGATTCCCAACCTGGAGACACAGCACATGAGAACGATGCGGGTGGCCGCGGTGAGCATGAATGGGTTCCTCGGCGAACCCGAGCGGGTACTCGGCGCCATCGATGGCTGGTGCGGCCAGGCCGCGGCGGAGGGGGCGGAGCTGGTCCTTTTCCCCGAGCTGGTCATCCACGGCCACTGCACGCCGAACACCTGGGATCTGGCCGAACCGGTCCCGGGCGGGCCGAGCGTCCGCCGGCTGGAGGACATCGCGAGCCGCCATCGCCTGGTTTTGTGCGCCGGCATGAGCGAGAAGGAACGCGACATCGTCTTCAATACGCAAGTCCTGGTCGGCCCGCGGGGCTACATCGGCAAGCAGCGAAAGCTGCACCTCTCCCGTGACGAGGTGTTCTATTACAAGGGTGGCCGCGAGATCCCCGTCTTCGACATCGGTCCTTGCAAGGTCGGCATCGTCATCTGCTACGACAATCAGTTTCCCGAGGTCTCCCGGGTGCTCGCCTTGCGCGGAGCCGAGGTCATCCTGATGCCGCACGCCGGCCGCTTCAAGCTCTGGGATGAGACGCCCGAGAGCGAGGCGGCCGCCCGCCGCTACTCGCATAACTTCCTCAAGAAATACGCCTTGCGCGCCCGCGAGAACTCCTGTTTCGCGATGTTGACGGACCAGGTCGGCCGGGCGGGTTACGTCGATCTCTGGCCGCGCGGGAGCGAGAATCAGCCACACCACGCCGGGGCGGCCCTGATCTGGGGGCCCGACGGCGAGCTGATCGCCATCACGCAGGAGGAGCGCATTCGCGAGGAGATGCTGGTGGCGACGTTCGACGCAGCCTTGATCGCCCGCGAACGCGCACTGGCCAATTACATGCTCCGCACCAGGCGGCCGGAGCTATTCCAAGAGCTCACGCGGGAGCAGATCAGTTGCTGATCGTCTCGGGCGTTCTCCAACGGCCCATAGACTCCTCACTCGACAGGTATGCACATGGCGAAGGAATCGAGCGCAACGGCAATGCCCCCGCTGCGTGCCGCGCTGATCGGGGAGTTCCTGGGAACGGCCCTGCTCATCCTGCTCGGTGACGGTGTCGTCGCCGGGGATGTCTTGCTGAACAAGGCATCCGACAAGATGATGATCACCACGGCCTGGGGGCTGGCCGTTGCCCTTTCGGTCTACCTCTGCGGGCGACTCAGCGGCGGCCACATCAACCCGGCCGTGACGCTGGCGCTGGCCTCGCGCGGGGATTTCCCCCGCTCGCGCGTGCTCCCCTACTGGGTTGCCCAACTGGCCGGTGCCTTCGTCGGGGCGTTGCTGGTCTACGCCGATTACGCCGAGGCATTCCGGGCCTTCGAGAGCAACGAGAACCTGATCCGCGGGACGATGGACGGCGGCAAGCTCATCGGCACTGCGGCCGGCGGAGCCGGAGTCTTCGCGACTTACCCGGCCTTCGATTCGACCTGGCGGAATATCCTCAGCGAATTCCTGGGCACGGCGGTCTTGCTGCTGGGCGTCCGGGCCCTGACCGATCGACGCAATGCGGCCCCCGGCGGCTACGTCGAGCCGCTGGCGCTGGGCGCCCTGGTCTGGGCGATCGGCCTGTCGCTCGGCGGCCTGACCGGCTATGCCATCAACCCGGCGCGCGACCTCGGCCCGCGACTCGCCTCGGCCCTCCTCGGCTGGGGGCCGGCCGTCTTCCAATCACATGGCGGTTACTTCTGGATCCCGATCGTTGCGCCCCTCGCCGGCGGCATCGCGGGGATCTTCCTCTATGATCTCGCGATACACTGCAACTTGCCGCCGGAACGCGAGGCCAGCCCGCCCGGCGAGCTCTCGCCCTGATCCTCTCGGCACGGGCGCTCCAGCATCGGTCGGGACGTGGGCCGACAAGACGAGCCGACTCGGCATCAACGATGATTGTCGCGGGGCCGGAGCTCGGATTAACCGCATCGCGTGCGATCGCTTCGACGCTCCGGTCCACCTCGCGGCATAGTCTTATTTCTTGACTTTCACGTGAAATCCGGCTTCATGAAGGGTGCGAACCAGATCCGACGGATCGTAATCCCCGGTGACCTCGAAGGTCTCGGACTTGGGCTTGGCGGTATCGCCGGTGACGCCGTCGACCTTCTTGATGGCTTTCTTGATGGCCGCGTTGCAGGCCCCGCAGCAGTTGTGGACGCCGGTCAGTGTCAGGCTCTTGACCTTGCCCTTGGTCGAGGTCGCACCGCTGTCGTGCGGGAAGTGCACCTCCTTGGTTTCCAGCTTGCCGTGGAAGCCGGCCGCGGCCAAAGCCTCGATACCCTTCTGGGCCGCGGCGACATCGGTCGCGGTGAGGGTCACGGTGCCGGCTTTCTTGTCGCAAGCACCTTTGACCCCCTCGACATCCTTCAACGCCTTGCCCACGCCCTTGACGCAAGCCGGGCAGCACAGATGAACGTTCTTGACCTCGACCTTGGTTTCGGCCAGCGCGGCGGCACCCAGCATGCCGGCCGCGCTCAATAACATCAAACCGATTGGCAGACGCCGCATGACTCGTCCTCAGTTCAGCACCGGAACGGACTCGGAAGAGGGATCCGCTCGAGCCCACGCTCGATGCCCCCTGATCCCCATCGCGGTGTGCCGGATCGGCCGCGGGGGAAGTTTCGGTTCCGCAATTGTTGAACGAACCGGAATCGCACGCAAGAGGCTGGCCAACGGCTTCTGCTTTTCATGCGTGATCCTCAGGCGTCCGAGTCCATCAACTCTTGACCGCTCACCGAACTGGCCCTCTCGGGCGTCGGATCCGTCGAGGCGATCCAAAGGCGCGGCACGCGACTTGCTTGTCCGAAGGATCAAGACTCTCGAGTTGATGCGAATGGATTCCCCGGGTTGGCGCGAAAAGTGGATCGAACGTCGGCCAGACTGCGGCTTTTCTTGAGGCGTTTCAGGCCGTTGACTTCGAGATCGCGCGATCCGGAATTGCTGCAAGGTGGATCCGTCATGAAGAATTCGATGATGGCTGATGCAAGTCGATGCGTGCTATGCGAGGGCCGCCTGCGGAATGCGATATTCTGCCCGACCTGCGGGGAATCCTCGTGCTCCTGGGCGTGCTACATGAGGCACCTCGGCCAGCATTCGCGGATCCCAGGGCACTCCCCCAGCTACCCGAGCGACTCCCGGCGAGATGACGGACCAGGTCCGGTGGGCGAGCAGATGGCCCAGTGCTAGCGGGCCGTGATGGGCGTCGAGACGAGACAAAACGAATCCTGACGGTCGGGTCGAAGAAAATCCCATCGAGTGAGGCGAGATACTGTCCCCATGATTGAGAGGACGGATGGCCGGCGGGCGCGGCGATGCGGGGCGATCGGGTCGGGGGACGGTTCGGTCCATTGGCGTGTCTGGGCGCCCAGGGCGGAGCGGGTATGCCTCATCCTGATCGATGGCGATGCCCGGCGCGAAATCCCCATGCAGCCGGAAGAAGGCGGATACTATAGCCACTCCGAGACGGGGATCGCCCCCGGTCAGCGATACGCATACCGGCTAGGCGAGGGTCCCGAACGTCCGGACCCCTGTTCGCTCTGGCAACCCGACGGCGTCCAAGGTCCCTCGGCGGTCGTGATCCCGGGTAAGTTCACCTGGGGCGACCAGGATTGGAAGGGGTTGCGTCGAGAAGATCTCGTCTTCTACGAGTTGCACGTCGGCACTTTCACCCCCGAAGGGACGTTCGATGCGATCATCCCGAGGCTGCGCGAGCTCCGCGATCTGGGCATCACCGCCGTCGAGCTCATGCCGATCGGCCAGTTCCCGGGCAATCGCAACTGGGGATATGACGGTGTGCTCCCCTATGCGGCGCAGGACAGTTACGGCGGGCCGCACGGCTTGCAGCGGCTCGTGGATGCCTGCCACGCCGAAGGCCTCGCCATCTTCCTGGATGTGGTCTACAACCACTTCGGCCCGGAGGGGAATTATCTGGGCGAGTTCGGCCGCTACTTCAACGATCGGTACAAGACCCCCTGGGGCGCGGCCGTCAACTACGACGGGCATGGCTGCGACCCGGTGCGCGACTATGTCCTGGACAATGTCCGGATGTGGCTGGAGGAGTTCCACTTCGATGGCCTCCGGGTGGATGCCGTCCACGCCATCTTCGACCTGAGCGCACGCCACATCCTCCGCGCCATCGCGGAAACGGCCGGAGATGCCGGTTCGAGGCGCGGCTGGCCGGCGTCCGTGATCGGCGAGAGCGACCTCAACGATCCCCGCGTCCTGTATCCGCACGATCGCGGCGGGTACGGGCTGGATGCGCAGTGGTCGGACGACTTCCATCATGCCGCCCACGCGTTCCTCACCGGAGAGCGAGCGGGCTACTACGTCGATTTCGGCGAGGCGGAGCA
Organism: uncultured Planctomycetota bacterium; assembly: GCA_963743925.1. Classification (GTDB taxonomy): domain Bacteria; phylum Planctomycetota; class Planctomycetia; order Isosphaerales; family Isosphaeraceae; genus CAVZRC01. Next base: position 102,018 of record CAVURY010000005.1, read on the forward strand.
CTTGGCCAAGGCTTTCGAGCGTCCCTTCGTCTACGCCTGGGACTACAGCCCACACCGAGGCCGCAAGCACGGCGCCCCGCCCGAGGGCCTCCCCGGCGACCGATTCGTGGTCTGCCTCCAGAATCACGACCAGGTGGGCAATCGCGCCAACGGCGACCGCCTCACCATGCTGCTGAAATCGCCGGCCGAGAAGCGATTGGCGGCCGGGCTGCTCCTGCTCTCGCCGCACCTACCGCTCCTCTTCATGGGCGAGGAGTACGGCGAAGAGAATCCATTCCCCTTCTTCTGCTCGTTCGACGACCCGGAGCTCGTGCGGTCCATACGCGAGGGCCGGAAGAAGGAGTTCGAGGCCTTCACCGGAAACGGCGAGGTCCCCGACCCTCAGAGCGAGGGCACGTTCGCCTCCGCCAAGCTGGGCTGGTCCTGGCCGGAGGATACCCACCGGGCGGGCCTGCGGCGCCTGTATCGGGACATGCTCTCGGCGCGTCGCCTGTGGCCGGCCCTGCGCAACTTCGAGAGACGGTCGGCTCGCTTGGTCCCGGACGAGAAACGCGGACCTGTCCTGGAATTGGCCCGCGGCGACGAGTCGAACGCGCCAGGTGATCCGGGCGTTCTTCAACCTCGGCGACCGGCCCTGCCCGCTCCCCGTCGGCGGCCTCGGCGGGATGATCGCCCTGTTCACCTCGGAGTCGGCGGCCTATGGTGGCAACCGCGAGGCCGGGCCTATCATGAACCTGTCCCCGTTCGAGTATGTGGTCTTCGGCCCTCCTTCCTGGAGGGCATTTCCTGTTTGAGAAGGGACTCATCCCGTCACGGCCGGACCGGCGGGCCCCCGCCCGATCGTGAACCCGGATCGGCCGTCGTCACAGCGCCGGGCGAGAGGAGGCGGAATCGCATGGCACAGAACCAAGGGCAGCCGCGCGCTGCATATCCGGAGATGATGAAATGAGAGTTTGGCCGGGACATCCTTATCCCCTGGGCGCGACCTGGGATGGCGCGGGGGTCAACTTCGCGCTCTACGCCGAGAACGCCACGAAAGTGGAGCTCTGCCTCTTCGACTCCAAGGACGCGACGGCGGAGGCCCACCGGATTCCGGTGAAGGAGTACACCGACAAGGTCTGGCACATCTACCTGCCCGATGTGCTGCCCGGCCAGCTCTATGGTTACCGCGTCCACGGGCCGTTCGAGCCGACCCAGGGGCACCGGTTCAACCCCAACAAGGTGGTGCTCGACCCGTACGCCAAGCTGGTCGGCCGCGACGTGAAGTGGGCCGACGAGGTCTTCGGCTACAAGTTCGACGACCCCGAGGCCGACCTGTCCTTCGACGACCGCGACAGCGCCCCGTACGCCCCGCTGGCCGTGGTGATCGACTCCGCCTTCACCTGGGGAGACGACCGGGCGCCCCGGACCCCCTGGCACAAGACGATGATCTATGAGTTGCACGTCAAGGGATTCACCCAGCTCAATCCTTTCGTGCCCGAGAACCTTCGCGGCAGCTACGCCGGGCTCGCGTCCGAGTCGGCCATCAAGCACCTGACCGACCTGGGGGTGACCGCCGTCGAGTTGCTTCCGGTCCATCACTTCCTGGATGACCGCCATCTGACCGAGAAGGGCCTGCGCAATTACTGGGGCTATAACACCCTCGGCTTCTTCGCCCCGAAGTCATCCTATGCCTACGAGGGCATCCAGCAGGATGCCGTGCAGCAATTCAAGATGATGGTCCGGGCCATGCACTCGGCGGGCCTCGAGGTGATCCTCGACGTGGTCTACAACCACACCGCCGAGGGGAACCAGATGGGCCCGACCCTCTCGATGCGAGGCGTGGACAACGCCGCCTACTATCGGCTGGCCCCCGACCCGCGCTACTACATGGACTTCACGGGCACGGGCAACACCATGAACATGACGAACCCGTTCGTCCTGCAGCTGATCATGGACAGCCTGCGCTACTGGGTCACCGAGATGCACGTCAACGGCTTCCGCTTCGACCTGGCCAGCACCCTGGCCCGCGAGTTGTTCGACGTCGACCGCCTGGGCGCCTTCTTCGACATCGTCCATCAGGACCCCCTCCTCTCTCAGGTGAAGCTGATCGCCGAGCCCTGGGACGTCGGGCCCGGCGGCTACCAGGTGGGCAATTTCCCGGTGCTCTGGACCGAGTGGAACGGCAAGTACCGCGACTGCGTCCGCCGGTTCTGGAAGGGGGACGGCGGCACGACCTCGGAGCTGGCCACCCGCCTCTCGGGCAGCAGCGACCTCTATCAGGACGACGGCCGCAAGCCCTACGCCAGCATCAACTTCATCACCTGCCACGACGGATTCTCGCTCCAGGACCTGGTCAGCTACAACGAGAAGCACAACGAGGCCAACGGCGAGGAGAACCGCGACGGCGCCAACGACAACAATAGCTGGAACTGCGGCGTCGAGGGCCCGACCGACGACCCGGCCATCATCGAGCTGCGCGAGCGTCAGAAGCGGAACCTCATGGCCACGCTGATGCTCTCCGTCGGGGTGCCGATGATCCTGGGCGGGGACGAGCTGAGCCACGGCCAGCAGGGCAACAACAACACTTACTGCCAGGACAACGAGCTGACCTGGCTCGACTGGGACCTCGACGACCGGCAGAAATCGTTCCTGGAATTCACGAAAAAGCTGATCTTCATCTGGCGAACCCAGCCGGTCCTCCAGAGGCGAAAGTTCTTCCTGGGCCGCGCCATCCGCGGCTCGGACATCAAGGATATCTCGTTCTTCAGCCCGTCGGGGCAGGAGATGTCCGACGAGGACTGGGATGCCGGCTTCGTCAAATGCCTGGGCGTTCGGCTGGCCGGCGACCTGATCAACGACGAGAACGAGCGGGGCGAGCCGATCGTCGGCGAGACACTGCTGCTGTTGCTCAACGGCCACTGGGAGCCGATCTCCTTCACCCTTCCCCAGACCAGCGAGGGGCACATCTGGGATCGGATCCTGGACACGGCCGACCCGAGCGAGCATCAGCAGGACTTCCAGGGGGGCCAGCAATACGAGGTCAAGGACCGCTCCCTGGCGCTCCTGGCCGCCCGCACGCCCCGCGAGAAGGGCCTACCCCTCACGACGTCGCAGATGGGGGCCATCCTTTCCGAGCCGAGGGGCGCCGGCGTCAAGCCCCCCGGACCCTCGCCGATCTAGCCTGCATGAAGCTCACTCCTGATTGGGTTCGACGATTCGAAATTCTCGAAACCAGGCCGACAGAGTTCGAGATTCCCTCGATCCGGGATCTCGGAACTCGAATCCGCAATGATACCGACCCCGCGAGGACGACATGGACCCGAACGAGCTCGCAGAGAGTCTGCTGACGAAGGCCGCGGAAGCCGTCGCCTCAAGGGCACGGCTCCCCGAGTCAACTTACCGGCTCCAGTTCCACGCCGGCTTCACGTTTCGAGATGCCACGGCCATCGTGCCGTACCTCCGAGAGCTGGGGATCACCCACTGCTACGCCTCGCCGTACCTGAAGGCCCGGCCCGGGAGCACCCACGGCTATGACATCATCGACCACAACTGCCTGAACCCGGAGATCGGCACCCCGGAGGACTACGAGGCCATGGTCGTCGCCCTGCGCGAGCAGGGCCTCGGCCAGATCCTCGACACGGTCCCGAATCACATGGGGGTCGGTACCAACGACAACGCCTGGTGGAACGACGTGCTGGAGGACGGCCCATCCTCCCGCTACGGTGCCTACTTCGATATCGCCTGGCGCACGTCGCCGAGGCCGGAATTGCAGGACAAGGTCCTGCTGCCGGTCCTGGGCGATCCGTATGGAGACGCGCTCGAGGCCGGCCAGCTCCGGCTGGCCTTCGCCGACGGCGCATTCTCCGTGCATTATTACGACCGCAGGTTCCCGGTCACCCCCCACGGTTACGACAAGATCCTGGGGCATCGGCCCGAAGAGCTGGAGCGTACCCTGGGCGCGGAAGCCCCCGATTTCATCGAGTACCAGAGCATCTTGACCGCCGTGCGAAATCTCCCCCAACGCACCGAGACCGACCCCGACAAGGTGGCCGAGCGCCGTCGCGAGAAGGAGGTGGTCAAGCGACGATTGGCGGAGCTGGCCGCGCGGAGCGATCCTGTGCGGGCGTTCATCGAGCAGAACGTGTCGCTCTTCAACGGCACCCCTGGAGACCCTCGGAGCTTCGACCTCCTGGACGACCTGCTGGAGAACCAATGCTATCGCCTGGCCTTCTGGCGGGTGGCACCCGATGAGATCAATTATCGACGGTTCTTCGACGTCAACGACCTGGCCGCCCTCAGTATGGAGCGCGAGGACGTCTTCGAGGCCGCCCACGGCCTGGTCCTCCGGCTGCTGGCGGAGGGGAAGCTCGACGGGCTGCGCATCGACCACCCCGACGGCCTCTACGATCCGGACCAGTACCTCAGGCGTCTCCAGGGGCATTTCGCGATGGCCTGCGCCCGCCGGGCCTTCGACGCCGAGGCCCGCTCCCACGGTTTGGATTGGAAGGACGTGGAGGGCGCGCTCCGCGATCGCATCGCTTCCCGAGGGGCGGGAGCCGCACAAGGCCCGCTCGGTGTGCCTCTCTACGTCGTCGTCGAGAAGATACTCGGGGCGGATGAGGCGCTGGTCGAGACCTGGCCGGTCCACGGGACGAGCGGATACGACTTCCTGAATCAGGTCAACGGACTCTTCGTGGACGGGGAGAACGCCTCGGCGTTCAATCGCCTTTATTACGGACTGATCCAGGACAGTACGAGCTTCGCCGAGATGATCTACCGCAAGAAGCTCCTGATCATGCAGATCTCGCTCTCCAGCGAGCTGCACATGCTGACCCACCAGCTCGATCGGCTGGCCCAGAAGTCGCGCGGATCGCGGGATTACACCTTCAACACCCTCCGTCAAGCCCTGAAGCAAGTGATCGCCTGCTTCCCCATCTATCGCGCTTACATCGCCGACGAGGGGCCTCACGACGCGGATCGCCTCTCCATCCTGAAATCCATCCGCCGGGCCGAGTCGCTCAACCCGCTGATGAGCCGGCGGGTCTTCCGCTTCATCCGCGACATGCTCCTCATGGATTCCCCGGAGTCGTTCGGCGAGGAGGATCGGGCCGAGCAGCGTCGATTCGCCGGGAAGTTCCAGCAAGTCACGGCCCCGGTCACCGCCAAGGGCGTCGAGGATACCGCATTCTACATCTACAACCGGCTCGTGTCGCTCAACGAGGTCGGCGGGGAGCCGGGACGGTTCGGCATCCGCCCGGAGGCGGTCCACGCGTACAACCGGGAGCGGCAATCTCGATGGCCTTACTCGCTGTCGCCCCTGTCCACGCACGACACCAAGCGGAGCGAGGATGTCCGCGCCCGGATCAGCGTCCTCTCCGAGATTCCCGAGGAATGGGCCGCCTGCGTGGAGCGATGGAGCCGACTCAACGAGCGCTTCCGGAAGACGGAGGAGGACCAGACGACCCCCGACGCCAACGTGGAATATCTGCTCTACCAGACGCTCGTGGGTGCCTGGCCGCTGGAGCCCCACGGATCTCGGGAGAGCGAGGAATATGCGGAATTCGTGAAGCGAATCCAGGCTTACATGCTCAAGGCCCTCCATGAGGCCAAGGTCCATACGAGCTGGATCAACCCCAATGCCGAGTACGACGACGCAATCCAGGAGTTCGTCGGCCGCATCCTCGATGAGGGCACCAATCGCGAGTTCCTCGACGATTTCCGGGCCTTCCAGCGGCGGATCGGCCATTACGGGCTCTTGAACTCGCTGTCGCAGACGCTGCTGAAGCTCGCCTCTCCCGGCGTGCCCGACACCTACCAGGGGACCGAACTCTGGGATTTCAGCCTCGTCAACCCGGACAATCGTCGGCCGGTGGACTACGAGCGTCAACAGCAGATGCTCAGGGACCTCCGTTCCGCCGCCGAGACCTCCGGCGTAGACCTTCGCGAGCTGGCCCGGGACCTGGTCGCGGCCGAGGAAGATGGACGGATCAAGCTCTTCATCACCTATCGAACACTGCAATGCCGCCGGGACTACCCCGGCCTCCTCAGCGCCGGAGAATACATCCCGCTGGCCACCGAAGGTTCAAAGGCCGCTCACCTGTTCGCATTCGCCCGGCGGACCGGGGATGTCCGCGCCGTGGTCGCGGTACCGCGACTCGTGGCCGGCCTGTCCCGGGACCCGAGCCGCCCACCCCTCGGGCTCGAGGCCTGGCAGGATACCCGACTGATCCTGACGGGCGTCACCTCGGGCACGAGCTGGCGGCACGCCTTCACCGGCGAGGTCCTGGTCGCGGAGGGACGAGACGGCCAGCCTTCCCTGGCCGCGGCCGATGTCTTCGCGAATTTCCCCATCGCCCTGCTTCTCAGCGAAGGGAGTGCCTGACATTCTCACTGTCGGGTATCGCGGCCAGCAACGCGCCATTCGGTGAAGTGCTCGTCAAAAGGTCTCGTTACAAGAGTCGTTCCAATGCGGCAATATCCCGTTCCCGACGACCGTAACCCATCCTTGTGATCAGCATTCGGGCCTCATTCAGGCTTGCTTTCCCCTTGGTCTTCTCGCCGGTCTTCGAGTAAAGTTTGGCAAAACCGAGATGGCAATCCGCGAGATGAACTAGCATTTGCGCATGCGTCGCCATGAGCCTGACCTGTTCGAGCTTTTCTCGAGCGTCCTCCCACCGTCCGGTTTCTCGGTAGAAGTCCGCCTGCGCCATCAGGCTGTACGGCTCGTGCGGGAACTGGCCGGCTCTCTGGACAAGATCGACAGCCTGGATCAGATGCTTCTCCGCGAGGGCGAACCGTCCGGTTCCCTCCTTCAACGTCAGGCGCAACAAGGCTTGGCCCATGGTGAAATGCTCGACGGCCATTCGCAAAAGGCTCAACCCCTCCTCCCGTGTCTTGATGCCCGCCGTGTTGTACTCCATCGACCAGTCGGCCCGATCGAGAACCTCGCCGAATTTCTCCTCGTCGAGTAATAGTTCACAATACCACAATCCCCACATATTATATAGAAATTTCTTATTAGAATCCTTTTTCCTTTGGATTTCCTCGGCCTTTCGGAAGTGCATCCGAGCCTTGTCTATTTCCCCCATATAGTGGTAGACGCTGCGCAAGAGTTACATATGTGTCCATATGCTCATCTCTATTGATGCCGTCCGATCGTTCCTGCTCGGGAATCCCCACGAACCCATCGAAGGCGCTACTGAGCCGGAGAAGACGTTTGGAACTGCCTACGGCCTCGAACTTGACTCGGGACATCACCTTGACGCCCTCCCTGGCGTGCCGGAGCGCCTCGCGGAATTTTCCCCTCTGGAGCAGAACCTCAGCGAGCCTGCGCCGGACCATGGCGTTATCATGAGCGTACTTTAGAGTTCCATCTTGTTTTTTCATTTTGATAATATCATCATCCAAGGCCAGATTATAAACGTTGACGGCATCATCGAGGCGACCAGTATGCCATAATTCGAGCGCTGTCTCAAGTAGGACATGTGCTCGAATTCTAGGTCTGATCCCTGCGACGGGATGCGTCCAACGTCTCTGGAAGAAGGCCCCCAAGACGGCGAGCGCGTCGGATGGCCGACCCCAGGTGTAGGTCAGGGCGCGCTGGCTCCCGGCCTGGATTTCACCCCAGTACATGCGTATCGCTTCGGAGTACTTGGTGGCCTGGCAGTGATGGATCGCTGCTTTGCAAGCTCTCAAGAGCTTATTGGGTGCATTGAGCTTGGCTGCTTCCTGTGATTCGTACTCTGCCAATCGTTCGTGTGTCTGTTTCCACGCTTCGGAGCAGCCGTTTGCCTTCGGGCCATCCAGCTCCGCGAGTTGCCGGCGGAAGAAATCGCGGACGGTTGGATGGATATCCAACTTCTCATCGCCGCTCGATTTGGGCGGCAAGTCCCAACGGGTGAACTCGAGTAGGAGCCCTGCCCCGCTCAACCGCTCCAGCAGGTTGTTCCAATGTTTCGGGCCCAGTCCTCGGAGCTGGTCGTTCAGGCCCTTGATCTCCGGCCCCTGAGAGCGCAGCGCGGCGACCTCTGCCGCATGGGCCGGGCGATCGAGTACCCCCAGTAACCGCAATAGGCATTTCTCGCCCGGCATCAGCATGTCATCGATGGCGGCGATGACTCGATTCACGGGCGACCGGTTTCGGTCATCTTGGCCACCGACGACCTCCGGGGGACAGCGAACGACCTCGCCGTCGTAGTGCTGGGACAGGAGACGACCCAGAAGAGTGAGTGCAAGGGGATTTCCATCGAGGCGGTTCACGAGTTCGTCGATCCGCTCGGTCTCCTCGACTCGAATGCCATTGCTCTCCGGGCCTTTCAGATCCCCGAGGAGCTTGAAGCCCGCCTCCCGGCTTAAGCGGGCCAGCCGTACCGTGAGGGTCGTCCCGCCTTCCTCGTTTTCAAACGGCGCGAGTTGGGAGATCTCCCAGCGCGACGATACGATGCACAGACTGGGAGATCGCAGGCTCGAGGCCGCAAGATGGCAGAGGAACCCGGCCAGCGAAGCATCTAGCAACCGGCCCTTGCCGTCCGATCCCGGCGCGCTCTGCAACCTTTCCAGGCCGTCGATGACGACCAATGCCGGCTGCTTCAGGACGTGTTCCAGGGCCAATCGCGCACCCTTTTCCCAGGGCGAGCCTTCCTTCGGGCTGGGCTCACCGAAGAACTTGAGGGCCTCGTTGATGAACGTTTCCGCCGAGGCAACCCCCTCTTCTCCGCCCTGGTTTTCGAAGGACCAGACGAACACGCGGGTGGCCCCCGCATATCCGTCGCGTTGCTTTTGCCGCAGGAAGGAGCCCATGAGCGAGGTCTTGCCGCTTCCCTCTGGGCCGGTCAGGCAAACGATCCGCTTGCTGGAATTGTCCCAGGCCTCGTCCAAGACCCTCCGTTCAACTTCTCTGCCGTATAAGGGGTCTACGCTCGCGGGCAGGTCGCCGCTTAGGACCCCACATCGCGTCGCCTTGGCCTTGCCGGTATGCAGGATAAAACGACCATGGATTTCGTCTGTATTTTTGATATAATTGTTCGTAATTCTATCGAATCTGGCTTGCAGGAATTCGTAACCGGGATCGTTGCGCTCGACGATCAATGCGGGCACGGTGTGGCCCCAAAGGACTACCTCGTCGTCGCGCCAAGTATCCATTAGCGTGTCCCGTTCCTTCGCGGGATATTCATAGGTATACCAACCCACCATGAGAATCTTGCGGTCGATGCAAACCGCGCTGAAGGACGGTGGGACATTGTATTGACGGATGGTTAGCCTCCCGGGAACTTCCAGCCCACTGATCCAGTTCATCAGGTAGGCGGGCCGGTCGGTCGCGCGACCGGACTGAAGTTGGCTGCCGATTCGGATCCCGACATCCGGGTGGATGATATAGGCCGAGACGGCGGCTCCCTTCTCGAGCAGGGTAAAGACCAGATTCTGGCTCGTCTCGCAACTGATCTGGATCAGTTCGGCTTCCTTGGCCCCAAACCGCTCGACGTACTCCGTGAGGTGTCGATAGGCATCGGTCGCCGTTTTGAAGATGCGAATTCCGGACGCCGATGGCGTCAACGCGGAAGGCTGCGAAGCGGCCGGCGCTGGCGTTTCTTCCATGATCCGCTCGGGCGTCCGAGCTGCAATCCCAGCTGCCTGAAGGAACTCCACCTGCGGCGCGTTCAACGCCCGGGCCAGCTTCTCGATCGTCCGTTGGGATGGATTCCGACGCTGGTCATTGAGCAGCATCGAGAGATAAGCTTGACTGACTCCCGACTCTCTCGCGAGTTCGGTCGGCAGGAAGCCATTGCGATTTAGATACCGCTTCAAAAGATCCTTGAACGGCTCTTTGCTTGCCATGTGTTTGATTGCTCCGATGTGTGACTCGCAGATCCTGCCGAGCCCGCCTGATCACCAGTTATATCATCAAGATGGAATTTCGCAAGATCCTTAGGGTATCCGGTGGGTATTCATTTTTTAAGTCCTTCTATTGAGATGTTTTACGGTCAGTGAACCCGTGATGAGCCTGATTCTTTACTGAAATTTTACCAAACCGCGATCAATTCACGATAAGAATTACTAGAAATTGACCAGATTGTAATTTGGAATTGGTCTTTCCGGACAAGGCATTGAGAGCCCCCACCTGCTTGCCCCCCGAATCCGGTGAGGCACTCGGGTTTTCTGGGGCAATCGAGGGCTTGTTACTCCCGCCATCGAGACGATCGAAGCATTGCTGGGGGCCTTGATGCGCGAGCCTGACGGCTGTTTCGAGTTAAGTCACAAAATAAAATGGTCGATCCGTTTCACCACTGGATTGCACGAACGCCATAGAAATTGTTAGAATCTGGACGCGTGTGAAGGCGGCTCCGAGCCGGAGCCAATCGATATGATCGAACGAATTCACACTCGATTGAGCATACGGCAAGCAGAAAGGAGGGACGCGTGCCTCCGTAAACCTGCATAAATGAGGAATGCCACCCTTCGTCTTTCGACGGGGGTGGCATCCTCGAAGTATGCCCTGGCGGGGTTGCCGGCCAAGGTACCTCAGTCAAGTGGACGGCTCGAGCCCGCCTCGATAACGAAGTTCGGGCCGTCTACTAGATAGAGTACCGATTCTCCACTTCCCCGACTACCCCGCCTGGCTCTGTTCGTGCGTTCAGAAGACGCTTTAGGTGAGCGAAGCCCTCTTTCGCCACTGTGCGCGTCCCCGATCATCGTCCTCCCGTTCGGCGATCAATCGTCGCCGCTCCGCCGGTGATCCTGCGCGTTTGCACGAGATCTGTCCCGGAAACGTGCCCTATGACCGGCCGGGCCGGAACGCGCGCTCGTCGGACTCCTTGGAGCGAATGCTCTGATCGACGTCTGCCTTCGCGAACGCTTTGTGATTCCCCAATCCGAGGAGAACGCCATGAAACAGTCAGCTCAGGTCGCTCTACATTTGCCGATGCGCGCGAACTGCGGTGAGCCCCAATCACCCTCCATCCTGCGGCATTTGATCGAACGAATGGTCCGCATCTCGGGCGGTGCCTGGCTCTCCGGCGAAGGTGTCGGCATCTACATCGGACGGCAAGGGGTCATCTTCGTGGATCAAGTGCGTGTCCTCTATAGCATCGTCGCCGAGGACACCGAGACCGACCGGCTCATCATCGATCTCGCCAGCGAGGCGTGCGGACTTCTGGATCAGGAGGCCGTTCTGTTGGAGAAGTTCGCCGTGACGGGAGTGTTGGCCTCCTCGGAATCCGTCGTTGTGGAGCCCGGGGCGAACCTGCCCCCGGGATGGCTCACCTGATTTCTGGCAAAGGATCTCCCCCCGGGGGACCGGGGAAACGAAGGGTCTTCCGCCGGTTCCGACGGAAGACCCACCTGTTCGGAACGTTCTATCATCCCATCTTCGTTGGAGGACTCGAACATGACTTCCTGGGGAATCACGCCAGACGCCTTCCAGATCGGGGTTCGTCTGGCCGTGTGTAGTGTCGTCGGGGTCGGCATTTCTCGCGAGAAGGCCGAACTCGAACGGTGGAAGCGGATGGCCCAGGCTCGGGTGCGCGGCCGTGGGGTCAACGGCAACCCGATCCTCGATGGTTACCGCGCCGTCCTAGCGGCGGCTGGGATCGAGGGCCTTCCCTCGGTCGAGCTACTCCTTCATTTCCTCGAGCGCCACGGTCGACTACCGACAATAAATACATGCGTGGATGCCTACAACATTTACTCTCTGGAACATCATGTCGTGGTCAGCGTGCATGACGCCGATCGACTCGTCGGGCCGCTTCGAATGGTCCGGCTTGAACGAGAGACCCCGTTTGCCCCCCTGGGCTCGTCGTCCATCGAGGTGATCCCGGCGGGCGGCTTCGGCATCCGCGACGACCGTCATCTCCTATGTGTCGAAAACCGCAAGCAGAGCCGCGAATCGGCCGTCACCGTAGAGACGCGCAACCTCGCTGTCGCGGCCCAGGGATCTCCGGCCTTGGAGGGAGTCCGCCTCTCCGAGCGACTAGCCGGGGTTTGCGAGTGCATCATCGCTTTCAATGGGGGCCAGTTGATCCCGGCCACGAGGATCGAGATCGTTGCGCCCATGAACCGTCTTTGTCCTTTCCCGCGTCCCATCTTTGATTTTTTTCTCATCGACTATCCGCAACGAGGAGCCAGCCATGAACGAGAAGCATGTCCGATTAATTGCAATCAATGATACGACTTTGAGGGATGGTGAACAGTCGCCTGGCGCCGCCATGACTGTTGAAAAGAAAGTGAAGATGGCAGGGCGCATTGCTGCGCTCGGGGTCAACACACTGGAAGCGGGTTTCCCCGCGGCCAGCGCCGGCGACTTCCAGGCGGTGCAGGCCATCGCCCGGGAGGTGGATGGGCCGGTCATATCCGCGATGGCGCACTGTCATCCACGTGATATCGAGCAGACCGCCAAGGCCCTGGAACCCACCCCGCGAAGGAGGATCCACTTGGTCCTGGCGACGTCACCCATCCATCGCGAGCACAAGCTGAAGCTTTCCCGCAAGCAGATCGTCACGCTTGCAGTGGAAAGCATCTGCGAGGCCCGGGCCTGCTTCCCGCAGGTCCAATTGAGTTGTGAGGATGCGAGTGGGACAGAACCTGAGTTCCTCGACGAGATCATCGACGCCGCTATCGAGGCGGGTGCGACCGTCCTCTGCCTCCCAGACACCCTGGGCCGCGCCGGGCCTGACTCTTATGCCGAGATGTTCCGGTCCGCGGCCCATCGCTTGCCTGCGAATGGGAGCATCGGGCTCGCTGCCCACTGTCACAACGACCTGGGCCTCGCCGTCGCCAATAGCCTGGCCGCCTGCATTGCCGGTGCGACCCAGGTCGAATGCACCGTCATGGGTATCGGCGAGCGTGCGGGCAACACGGCCCTGGAAGAATTCGTGATGGCGCTGGCCAAACTCGAGCGGTACGATCTGGCCAGCCGAATCCGGAACGAAAAGCTCTACGAGACCGGCCGGGCACTCTCCGCGATCACGGGTCTGAGCGTGTCCCGCAACAAGCCGATCCTCGGCGACAATGTGTTCACGACGGCCGCCGGCATTCACCAGGATGGCTTGATCAAGGACCGCGCGACCTATGAATTCATCAACCCTGAAGAGGTCGGGGCCCCTCGTCGCGAGTTCATTATCACCAAGCACTCGGGCCGACGAGGCCTTCATGATCGCCTGGCCAAGTTGGGCCTGACGCTTACCGAGGAGCAATTCGCGGAATTCCACCGGGATTTCCTGACACTCGCCGATACCCGGCGCGAGGTCAGCGACGGCGAACTCCGAGTCCTGGCCGCCCGCCATGCCGGGCGAGAGCAAGCCGCGCCCTGGTCCCTGGTCTCGATCCACCTGTCGACGGGCACCGGCGCCAGGCCGGTCGTCAACGTCGTCGCCCGCCGACCCGATGGCCGCGAGGTCCAGGACGCCGCGGTCGGCGATAGCTCCATCACGGGAGTTATCGCCGCATTGACCCGGATCGTCGATCGCCCGTCCCTCGAGCTGGTCAACGTCTCTTGCGTCAACTCTCCCTCCGGCGAGGAACCGGCCGTCGAGGTGGCCCTGGAGCTGCGACCCTCGGGGAGCAGCCGCACCTTCCGCGGCCGTGGCGCGGCGGTCGATATCGCCGAGGCCTCAGCCCATGCATTCCTGGACGCCTATAACGCCATCGAGGGCGCCCTACCGAGCGATCAATGAGCAATTCTCATCCCGATCGAGGCGCGTGAAATCCGGCGCACTCGGTCGCGGGGAAGCGGACGATCTCAGTTCACGACGATTCATCATTCCCAATCTAGAGGCCCTTCCGATGACGAAGCGAACGAAGCGAAAGCGCACAAGTGAGCATGTATCTGCAGCTCATCCGGACAAATTCTGCGATCAGGTGGCAGACCGAATCCTCGACGAGGCGCTCGCCCGGTGCGGGAGCGACCTGGCATTGCGCCGTTCCGTCCGGACGGCGATCGAATGTTTGGCGAAAGACCAACTGGTCTTCATTTCCGGGGAGGTCCGATTGCCCGTCTCGATCCAAGCCGCGCTCGACCTCCCGGCCTTGGCCTTCGAGGTCTGGCGAGCGGTCGGTTACGGCACCAGCCCCAGAGAACTGTCGGTCATCGATCACGTCCAGGACCAATCGGGTGAGATCGCTCGGATGGTAGACGAGGACCAGGCCCAGGGCAAGGCGATCGGGGCCGGCGATCAAGGTATTATGTGTGGGTATGCAACTGTCGAGACCCCGGGGATGATGCCGCGGGAGTGGCTCCTGGCGCGCGACCTCTGCATCGCCCTCCGCGACCGGCGGCTGGACGGGAGCCTTCCCTGGCTCCGGTCCGACAGCAAGACTCAGGTCACGCTCGATGCGGATGATCGGCCGTCGAGCATCATCATCGCGACCCAGCACGCACCGGGAGTCGCGCTGGAACAGGTCCGGCAGCAGGTCTTCGATCACGTCGTGGTGCCTCTCCTGGGAAGCGACCTTGATCCGGCACGGGTCAAGATCAACGGGGCGGGCGAGTTCATTACCGGTGGCCCCTTTGGCGATTGTGGGGTCGTGGGCCGCAAGCTGTGCGTCGATGCCTACGGCCCTCAAGTCCCCGTTGGTGGGGGGGCCTACTCGGGGAAGGACCCCACCAAGGTCGATCGCTCGGCGGCGTACATGGCCAGGGCCATCGCGAAATCCGTCGTGACCTATCAGGTCGGCAATGCCCGCGAATGCACGGTCAAGGTCGCTTATGCAATCGGGCAGACCCAGCCGGAGATGGTCACCGCGGAGACCGACTCCGGCCTCGACGTTACGGAATGGGTGCAGACCCATTTTCCCGACCTCTCGCCCGGTCACATCATCGATCGGTTCGGTTTACTCCGCCCGGTCGGCTGGTCGTATTTCGAGACCGCTTCGTACGGGCACTACGGCCGAGGTCACTTCCCATGGGAGCAGGTCGAAACGACCCTATGAGCATTTTTCGCCGGTGGAAGGGGCCGAGTGAGCCCTCGGGCCCAGGATAACGGGCTCGAGGCTTCTCGACGAGGTTTCCTTCGCCGGCGCCATCCGGGCGATCCGCCGTCCCGCGATGGATGTAGCGATCATGCCCGGTAGCCACACCTTCGGAGCTCAATCATGTCGCGGATCATAGTCGTATTGGTTTGCTTGATGTTCGGGCATTACTTCGGAATCGGGGCCTATTACATTCACCTTTACACCATGTTGGGCGAGCCCAGAACCGTCGGCGGTCTGGGACTCGGATCCGGCCAGGTCGCAACCGTGGCGCTCTTGGGCTCGATAGCCACGCTACCTGCCATGGAACTGGTTCGCCGGTTGGAGCGGTCGCGCCTCCGGCGACAGCAGGCTCTGGTTGGCGTCATGGGGCTGAGCGCCTCTGTTCGCCACGGGAACCGCAGTTGCCTTCGGGGCCCCGACGACTCGGAACCTCGTGGGCGTGATTTGGTTCCTGACCGCCGGCTTTGCCATGTTCAGCACGGCGGCGACCTCGATCCTCACCGCGTCGGTCCTCGGGGAGATGCACGGCGATTCCAGGGATGTTTCCTTCTATCGGATTCGCGCGGCAGGGTCGGCTGGCTTCGTCGCTTCTAGCTGGCTCGTCGCCTATTGGCTGCGACCGGTCTCTCCCCAGCCGTTCTGGACGGCCGCGGTCGTCTTCGGGCTCTCGTCCGCGATCAGCAGCCACCTCTCATCCTCGCGTGCCGAGCCGTTGGCTCCCGCCGAGGATCGGCTCGAGCGCACGGACATGGTTGTCTCCATAGCGCCGGAGCCGCAGAATCCTCTTGGCCGTTTTCCTTTGTGCCATCTTGGCTCGCCACTTTGAAGTCTATGTCAATGCGTTCCTGACGAACCTTGGCGTCGGACACGCCTCAGCCGTACAAACCCGTGGTGTCGTTGTGGAAATCTTTCTCCTCTTGATGGCGCCGATCTGGGTCCGATCCCTGACGGCTCAGTCCTGCTGCATCCTCTTGGGACCGGCGGCGTGGAGCGCCGTGTTCCTGTCGTTTTCCGCATCGGCCCGGTATTCCGACCCGAGGCTTCTCCACCTCGGCTTGCCGTTCATGTCCGCGAACGTCGCGTTCGCGATCGCGGCGAGCTTATTCGTTGACCGCGCCGAGACTCGATGGCACGCAACAGCACAGGGTGTGCTCGCGGCGATTCAGAGCTTGGGATCCGTGACTGGATCGCTACTGAGTGGATGGCTGGCGGTGGGATGTCGCGGCGCCGACGGAACCATCGACTGGGGCACTTTCTGGCTCGACGCCTGGCTCCTCGGCTGCATCATCACCCTGCTGACAATTGGGTTGCGGCCACGTGATCAGTCCAAGGCGATAGAATTGCACGAAGAGAGGGTTGAGGTAATTGCGTCCGGGGCGATCCTGGAGGCGAGTAGAGCGGGATGATTGAAGCGTATCCAGGCTTACATGCTGAAGGCCCTCCACGGGGCCAAGGTCCATACGAGCTGGATCAAGCTCTTCATCACCCATCGGACGCTGCAATGCCGCCGGGACCATCCGGGCTTACTCAGAGACTGTCCCATAAGGGGAACACTCGTCAAACGAATTGAAAATCCTGCTGGATCTTTTATCACGTTCGTGCGACAAGAGTTACGATAAAGAAACAGCTCGATGTCGCCGTAGGTGCGTTAACGAATGACCAGAGTGGTGGCATCCTCATCGGTAAGGGATGATGCGCGAAGTCATCCGAGGTCGGCCCTCGGGAGGATGACATCGTTTCGCTGTCTGCACGGTCCTCTTCGGAATGGGAGATGAGACGATCAATCCAATCTCCTCGCCCCTGAACAGGGATTGCCGGCCGGGCCGGGATCGGCGACCGTGGCGACGGAGGCTTGGCGAAAAGTTGCCAATTCCTGCCAATTCCTGCCATGGCCCGACCGGATCAGAGTCTGTCCAAGACCCTTCCGAGACAGACATTCGGCGCCGGAGACTATATCCCGCTGGCCGCCGAAGGGTCGAAGGCCGCACACCTGTTCGCCTT
>CAVURY010000006.1:0-146431 GCA_963743925.1 uncultured Planctomycetota bacterium
GTGACGACCTGGACCCGGACATCCCCTTGCGTCGGGCGGGCGGCGGGGCGGCTCCCGGTCTCGATGACGCAGGGAGTGTCGTCATGACCGGGGACCACTGCCAAGGTCATTCGAAGTCATCGTCCTCGTCACTCCAGTTCGTGGACGTCGTGCAGGACGCCCCGGGGGATGCAGACGGTCAGGACCGTCAGCCGGCCGATCGCCTTGTGCTTCACGCCCCTGGGGACGTACACGACCACGCCCTTGTGCAACTCGATCTCCTCGTCGTCGAGGACCATCGTGCCCTCGCCGTCGATGACGTAGTAGAACTCGTCGGTCCGCTCGTGGTAGTGCAGCTTGGCGTGGTCGATCTCGACGTGGTGGACCTCGGCGGCGGCCCCGTCGTGCTCCTCGATGAGCGGGCGGATCTGGCCGCAGGTCTCGGCCCAGGGGACGACCTCGGCCGGGTCTCGGCGCAGGAACTTGGCGGCGATGGTCATGGCTCGTCCCTCCGATCGTGCGTTTCTCCGGCCCATCATCCCCCACCGGGGCAACGGAGGCGAGCTTGTTCCCACGATCCCCGGACCCGATGGCCTCGTTCAGCCGCAGGCAACCGAACGGGCGAACCGTCACCTCGAATACCGGCCCATCAACTCCCCTCCGTCGAGGACGTGGCCCTTGATCGAGCGGAGGGCATCCTGCCTTGTCGCCTTCGGTCGAATTGTCCCAGTTCGGTGTCGAGGGCGAAGAGGCGGAAGACGTAGCGGCGCGTCCCGCTCGGTGGACAGGGGCCGCCGTACCCGGTCTTCTTGAAGTCGTTCTGGCCCTGAAGAGCGGTCGCCCCGCCCGCCGCCACCGTGACCCGCTCGAGGGCCGGTACACCCTCCCCGAGTCCTCAGAGAGAGGGAATTTGGAAACTTAGGCGACTTGCGTGGCTCAACCCCCACTTTTTGTGAAGCTAGGGAATATTGGCTCGTCGGTTCCAAACGTCGGACCATGACATGAATCATTGCCATTCGGATCATTGCTTCACTCGTCTCCGGCAAGACTTCGTAATCCTTGCTCAGCCGGCGATACCGACCCAGCCAACCGAACGTCCGCTCCACCACCCAACGCTTGGGGATGACCTGGAACCCCTTGGCCTTGTCGCTCCGCTTGGTCACCTGCAATTCCCAGCCGCATTCGACCTTCACCCACTCGATCAGCCACTGCTTCTCGTAGATCCCATCGACCCAGATCACCTTCAGCCGCGGGCAACGCCCCTTGACCCGATCCAACACCGGCTTGGCCCCGTGGTAATCCTGCACGCCGGCCGAGGTCACCACCACCGCGATCAGCAGTCCCAGCGTGTCCACCAGGATGTGACGCTTGCGGCCCTTGACCTTCTTGCCGGCGTCGAATCCCTTGATCCCGCCGACCTCGGTGGTCTTGACCGATTGGCTATCCAGGCTGGCCGCCGAGGGCTCGGGGTCGTGCTCGGACGCCTCCCGCACGGCTCGGTGCAGGGTGTCGTGGATTCGCTCGATGGTGCCGTCGCGTCGCCACTTGCTGAAGTAGCCGTAGACGGTCCCCGGCGGCGGGAAGTCGTGGGGCAGGAGATCCCAGGCACATCCGGTGCGGAGGTTGTAGAGGATGGCGTTGAGGACCTCTCGCATGTCGGTGGTGCGGGGCCGTCCGCCGCCGGGCGGAGGTGGGAGCAAAGGTCGGAGAATCTCCCATTGGGCGTCAGTGAGGTCGGTGTCGTAGGCGGCGCGGGACTGGGTGGTTGCAGTGCGAGGGGGCCGTGGAGTGGTCTTGGCGCGGGGCATGATCTGAAGATCCTGGTGAGTCGTCGGGTGGATTCGGTTCGGGTGGATCGGGTAGATAATGACGACTCGACCAAGGTTTGACCAGCCTGTTCAAATTAACAAATCCCCTCTGAGGAAGGTGCGGCGGGTCGTCGTCCGCAGCCACGAGGGTTGACTGCCGGAGGGCCGATAGCGGTCCTTTGTTCCGTCGGCCGAACCCGCCCCGACCGTCCGGTGTCTCCCGTCCCGAGGAGGCTTGACCATGGACACCGCGGATCTGCTGACCAAGTTCGCCCGGATCGGGGCCAGGCTCAAGGTCGCCGACCGCCCGTCCCGGCGCCCCGGGTCGCCGCGGGCGTCATCTCCCTGGACATCCGGTCCGACCGCGAGGGCGAGTTCTTCGAGGTCGACCCGCCCGGGGCGCCGACCCCGAGGTCGCCGTGCTCGACGTGCGGCCCGCCGACCGGCACCTGCTCCTGATGGTCCGCGAGGGCGGCGAGAAGCACAAGTTCCTCTGCGGCCACGACGAGCGGCACTGGTTCGTCGCCGCCGTGCCCGAGTCGGCCCCGGTCGGGACCGTCCGCCAGGCCAAGGAGGCGCTCAAGCCGGCCGAGGTCCGGTCGCCCAGGCCGCCGGGGGCTCCGGGCCGAGGCCCGCAACCGCCGCAAGAACGCCGCCTACCGCCGCCAGGGGGAGTGGTTCTTCCTGCCCGTGCCCCGGCTTCGCCGTGGACGAGCCCTCGTGCTCCGCAACGAGCCGATCCGCCGGGGCAACGGCGGCAAGCCGCACTGGGTCGAGTCCTGCTACCGGACCGGCGGCGAGACGGTCTACGTCTGCGCCAGCCACCCCAACGGCGTCGCCGAGGCCGAGTACGAGACGATCCTCGCCAGCAACCCGAAGGCCAAGGGGTGGGGCTGGCAGGTCATGCAGCGCAATCCCGGCGTCTACGTCCGGGGCAGCGTCCGCCACGCCGACCACAAGACGATCGTCCTCCACGGCTGGCACCGGGTCCTGATGAACACCGAAAGCCAGTCCAAGGCGATGCGGAACGTGGCTTTCCTCGATTGAGCACCATCGCAGACCGGCCCGTGGCGGCATCCCGTCGCCGCGGGCCAGTCGTGTGCCCCCGATTGCTTGAGTCAGCCCTCCCGCCGGATCACCGAGAACCATGCCCTTGACCACCCTCGCCGAACGAGATAGGCTCATGAGGCGAATTCGGTGAGACATTCCTTTGGGCTTGCTCCGGGATTTGCGAGGATCATCCGGGCGGGCCCCCACCAAGCTCACCGGAGATGACGCGATGGACTTCCCGATCATCGACCTGATGGACCAGGACGCCTGCTATACCGTCGCCGATCCAGTACTTCCTGCAGTGCAGTATGACGGCTGATGCCCACCCGGACTGAGGTCTCAACGTGAGCAACGCCTGTCATCTCATCAAGGCGGGACGCACTCTCCCCGCCGCCGTCGGCTGCCGGCCTTCCATCCCGCTCGATCTCGCCGACTCCCGGCCTCATGCCGCAGCTTGATCCACCTCGACGATCGCAAACCGTTCCGTCATCAGCGTCGCCAACTCGTCCCGGTAATCGCCCAGGTGATCCAGCACGCCCGCCACCGCCGCCTGCATCTCCTCGAATGTCTTATGCCAGCGGCTCAACGCCTTCTTCCTGAGGAACTTCCACAGCCGCTCGATCAGGTTCAGGTTCGGCGAATAGGCGGGCACCGGCACCAGCCGGAACTGGCGATGGGCCTTCAGCCATTCCTTCACGCACGGCTTGCTGTAGTAGCGGGCGTTGTCCAGGTACAGCAGGAACTTCTCGGTGTCGGGGTGCTTGGCCAGCAACGCCTCCAACAGCCTGACGAATTGCTCCCCCGTGACGTTCTCCCTGGTCAACCGCAAGTCCACGTAGTCGTGATCGTCGGGGCTGTAGGCCCCGAGGATGTTGAGCCGCTTGCGGCCGTTGCCCACACCCACGTAGAACCGCTGGCCCGTCAGCAGCCAGCAGGAATACAGCAGGTCCACGCCCCAGACGGGATGGCAGGCGTCCACGAAGTACCGCCGGGTCTTCGGACCCGCCTCCCGCCTGTGCCGGCGATACTTCCGCACCCAGTCCTTCTGCTCCTGCGACATCCGCCTTCCAGAAGAAGCCGGAGACCTTGTGGTAGCTGGCCCCGATCCGCCGGAGCAGGTCCTTGAGGCCCGAGATCGAGTAGGCCACGCCCCAGGTCTGCTCGACCCAGGTGCGGACCTGCTCGGCGTTATGGAAGGCCCCCTTGGCGATCTCCTGCTTGAGCCGCTCGACCTGGGCCGGCCCGAGACGACCGGGATCGCCCTGGTAGTGCAGGGTGCAGAGTTGATCGATCCCCTTGTTGCGGAAGATGCGGAACCACTGGCCGACCTGGCGGGTCGAGACCCCCACCAACTTGGCGATCTCCTCTCGGGTCCGGCCGTCATCGCTCCAGAGGACCGCCGAGAGCCGCTGGTAGATCCGCCGGTCCTGGGCATTTCGCCGTCGCTCGCCGATCTCTTTCCGCTGCCGGGGGGTCAGTTGGATCGTCTTCATCGCTCCGTCCCGACACTCTCACGACTCCAATCACCAGGGTGCTCCGCACCCGTCTCCTTCGGCAATTGTAGGAAGTACTGGACCGGCGAGACGACTATAACGATGTCCAAGGATGTCCCGTATCGAGAGAAGCCGACGGCGATGCTCGCCGCCTTCACAGCCGCCGTCAAGTCGCCCGTCTCGCCCACCCCGAGCAGGCCGCCGTCGATCAGGCCACCAACCAGTTCAGGACCCTGGTCGAACGAGTCCGGGCAGCTCGCCGCCGATCGGCAGCAGCCGATCCACCAGGTCGAAGAGGTCGTCTTTCGCCAGCTCCTGCTCATGGGACGCTCCTTGCTTCAGGCGTTCCTGGCCTCCTCGGGCGAGGGCGATGTCGGGCCCAAGTCTCAGCCTCCCCGGCGAACGGCCATCCGACCCCTGATTTGGGTCTTGCCCCGGCTCGATGAACGGCGGTTCGGCCGCCCTTTATTGACGATCAGAAAAGTAATGTCAGTCAGCAGCGGGTTGGTTTACACTCCGCTTCATGAGAACCAAAGGCTCGCCCGAAGAACTCGAACATCGGCGGCAACTCGCCGTCCGGCGGTATCTCGATGGATACTCCGCCGACGAGCTCGCCGAGTTCCTCGACGTCACTCCACGGACGGTCTGGCGTTGGCTCGCCTCGTTCCGTGAGCAAGGCTCCGAGGGGCTCTCGTCACGACGGGTTCCGGGCCGTCCGCCCAAGCTGACGACGACGCAGGAGAAGATCATCCGACGTTGGCTGACCGTGAACCCGACCAATCACGGATTCGCCACCGAGTTGTGGACCGGACCACGCCTCGCCCAACTGATCCGCCAAGAATTCGGCATCAGCCTCAATCCGCAATATCTCTGCACCTGGATGCGAGCCCGTGGCTTCACCCCACAGAGGCCCCAGCGAGTCCCCCGCGAGGGCGACCCCGAGGAGGTCGCCGCATGGCTCAAGTTCCAGTGGCCGCGCATCAAAAAAAGCTAGGGTGGCAAAGTTTGACTGATGAGGGAGTCCTCAAGCGACTTGAGGTAGGCCACCGGGTCCCGGCGGAAGCGACGGCCCAGCGTCCGAATCGCCCTGACGCCGCTCCAGACGGCCGCGGAGCTCTCGCCACGCTCGACAGGTCCGACGGCACCAGGTCCGGCCCCTCGATCGTCCGCAGCCGGGTCGCCGCCGAGGCCACCAGCCGCACCGAGCCCCGCACCACCGTCCCCGGGCAGGCCACCTTCCGCCCGCTGGCCCGCCGCTCGTGGTAGCGGTACGAGCCGAAGAACTGCTCCAGCTCGTTGTTGGTCCGCGGCAGCTCGGCCACGTCGTAGCAGCCGGAACAGCCCCGGCCAGTAGCTCCGCGTCACCTTGCGGAAGTGGCCGAACGCCTCGGCCAGCGAGCCCAACGTCTCCGCGATGCCGGGCCAGCGCCGCGATCAGCCCCGCGGTAACGTCGCCGCACCGCCGCGGCGTCCAGCCCCTTCTTGTTGGCCAGGACCGCGGCCAGTCGCCGGACCCAGCCGAAGGCCACCCGCACCTCGGGCCACGACGGCCGTCCGTCGCCTCCAGGCCCTTGCGCCAGCACCGCCCGCAGCCGCGTCAGCTCCTTCGGGAGCCCCTTTTTGCGCGCCACCCGGTCCAGGCTCTCGGCGACCTCCGCCAGCCGGTCCTCGCAGCTTCAGCCCCGACGCCTCCAGCGGCGGACGGCCGTCGTCGGTCAACGCCGAGCGGACCGCGGCGCAGTAGCCCCGGATCGCCTCGGCCTCGGCATCGTCTCGGCCCTCGACCTGCCGCTCGATCGGCCGGATGCCGCGGACCTTCTTCTTGAGCTGGACCTTGGCGTGGCGGTCGGCCTCGTAGACCGGCCGGGCCGCCTCGCGGAGGTAATGGAAGTGGCAGAGCTGATGGGGCACGCCCTCGCAGGGCCTCGGCGACCGCCTTGCGGATCGAGGTCTGGCCGTCGGAGACCACCCCGGCGATCGGCACCTCCAGGGCGTCCTTGACCTCGCCGAGGAGCTTGGCCAGGTCGTCCTGGGTCGAGGAGAGCAGGCTCCTGGCCAGGAGGACCTCGCCGGAGAGGACGTCGCGGATCACCCAGAGGACCTCGTGGCCGACGTCGGGCTGGAGGCCGTCGATGGCCAGGATCACCCGCCCGGCCGCGGCGGTGATCGCCTGCAGCCGGCTCGGCGTCGGAGCAGCGAGAGGGCCAGCAGCTCGTCGTAGCGATCCAGCAGGTTGGTGACGCTCCGCACGCAGATGGCAACGCCGCGGCGGGTCAGCTCGGCGTGGATCTCCGGGACGCTGCGATGCTCGGCGTGGCGGAGGCGGCCGACCAGGGCGATGACGTCGAGGCCGAACTCGTGCTGCGGCAGGGCGAAGCGCCCCTCCTGCTCGGGCCGGAGGCAGGTGCCGCGGCGAGGGCAGTCGGGATTGCGGCAGGTGCGGATCTGGAGTCGCAAGCCGGAGGACGCCGTCGAGGGTGGTGACGGATCGTCGGGCCTTGGCGGCGGCCCAGAGCGGCCCGCCGCAAGCGGGGCAGGCCTTGGTGCTGGTGGTCAGCTCGATGGTCCGGTCGGGGGCGGGTCGGGCGGTCCGTCGCGGCATGGGTGAACTCCTCGGGGCGTCAGGCCTCAAGGAGTAACAAACTCGCGGCTCCAGATCAAATGGACTTTGCTAACCTAGAAAAAAACAACGAACTTGGCCTGACAAGCCAGTTTGAGGGCGTCTCGCCTTCTCGAACGCCGTCTTCGATGGGCTGAATTGAGAAATCGCATTCGAGAACGGTTATCGAGAGGCGAGAACCTGCAGAACCGCGTTGTCTCTCCTGAAGGTGTTGGGGTTTCTCGATTACCGTCGTTTGCGAGAACGCCTCTTCTGGAAGATCGTTGTTATTTTCTCCGTGTAGAGTCGAGGAACCGTGGCGCGGTAGTTTAGGTCGAGGTTTGTTTTCCCCTGTTGCCCGCCCTTTCGTACGCGGGTGTCCCACCGTCTCGACCGTGCCCCGTTTCCACTCCCCGCTCATCGAACCGGACGGGCCCTATTAACTCACATTCCGCACCTCCGTTTAAAAGTTTGCAGACGTTCAGAGGTGATCCCAAGTAACTGGATGATGCGGCGTTGCGTAGGGTCGAGTTGGGCCAGGCGGCGTGTGATCGTCGGACCCTGGTGGACGATGACGATACAGGCCGACTCAGCGCCCGGATCAAGGAAGGGCCGGTGGGGGCCGGGCACGGCGCGGCCTTCCGGGTACAGGCCTTGGAGTGGCTCGCCTTTCAGCTCCCGCCTGACCTGCCGCTCCATCAACGCCAGGACCATCAACGCCCAGACCAGGATGCACAGCAGGCCCGCGATCCGGTCGGGATTCTTCAGGAACATCGGCGCCACCGCCAGCGGGCCCTTGAGATGGTGGAACCGCCGCTCGACCTGGCTCTGGCTCTTGTAAGTCCGCAGCACCTCGGCCAGCGGGTGGGTCCGCCCGGGAAGGTTCGTCTTCAGGACATAGATCCCTTCCAGGTTCTTCCACCGCTCCAACGCCCCGGAGTCGAATTGCCAGGTGAGTACGAAGCCGCCGGACTCCTGCACCAGCCGGTAATCGAGCAACGCCCCCTCGGCGTACTTCCCCTTGGCCGCCTCCAACCGGCGGACGATCTTCTCGGTCGTCTTGAGGCTGTACCGGCCCAGGTTCCTCCGGACCGCCTCGAACTCGGCCACGACCTTGGCGGTGTGCCGCTCGCGGGTCATGGCCTCCTGGCGGGCCTTGGACTCGCTCCAGACGAAGATCATCCGGTAGTCCAGCCGGGTCGCCTTGCCGTCGACCTCGCCTTCGAGATGCTCGGAGACCTCGACGGCCTTGTACTGGTCCCGCTCCTCGGCGGGCCGCTTGGCCTGGCTCTCGGGGTGGTAGTCGACCGGCTTCAGCTCGCCCCGCAGGCCCAGGTATCGCTCCTGGAGTTGTGCGAGCAAGGCCCCGCCGCAGAGGAACTGCCCCTTGCGGGCGGCGACCGCCAGCAGGTTCCTGGGCGCGTCGAGCTTGGTATCGGCGATGTAGAGCAACTTGCCCTTGGGTAGGGTGCGGGCCAGGAGCTTGAGGTTGTCCAGGTGGCTGGTGACCTCGGCCGCGTTGCCGTCCAGCGGCAGGTGACCGACCGGGACGCCGCCGTCGCCGGTGACGTCGAGGCCGAGCTGGACCTGCTTGACGTGCTTGCGGCCGCTCTTGGTCCGGCCGTAGGTGGGCTTCGGGGAGGGCGGTGGCTGACCGTCGCTTGTCGCGACCTCGTAGGCCCCGTACAGCTCGACGGTGGTCAGGTCGTAGTGGATCCGGGTGACGTCGAGCTCGAATTGATCGATGGCCTTGAGGACCAGGGCGGCCTGGATGGTGTCGGCGTGCTCGGCGAGCCGCTCCAGGGCGCGGCCGAGTCGGTCATCGTTGAGTTGCTCGGCGGTCAGGCCGTAGTAATCGGTCAGGGCGGCGGACTGGGCCCAGTCTGCGACGCGGAAGAGCGCCTTGGGCTGGAGGAGGCGATTGGCGACGAGGATCTCGACGAGGGTGCCCAGGGGCACATCGCCGTGCCACGGGACGAGATCGTCGATCGTCGCGGCGAGGTCCAGTTGCTGGAAGTAGTGTGTGATGGCGGGCAAGGCACCGACGGTCTGGGTGCGGTAGCGAGTCTGGGCGTCCATGGTCGGGCTCCTGGGTCACCGGGATGACTTCCCGGTTTGCCAGGATGACCGCGACGATGCCAGCCCCCCCGCCTCAAACCCGTTCCGAGGGGTGCGGAATGTGAGTATTTAAGGCATCCGGCTCTCGGACAAGGCTCAATCACACTTTCGCACTCGAAGAACCTCCGGCCCATCCCTGAAGGCTGTACAGCCCCAGGTCTTGGTACAAGTAGCCCTTCGGGAACCGTGTCTTCCCGGGGCCGCGGACCTTGTACTTGGCCTTCAGCCATCGGCGAAACCGATACCGCACGTGGTTGTCCACGAGTCGGTAGGCTCTCTGCACCGTGCCCAGCCGAAAATAGCCCGCCCAGCCCTTCAGTTTCCTGTTGATCTCGGCGACCTGATAGTCAACCTGACGCGACGCCCACCGCCGTTCCGTCATCTCGCCGATCGAACGGCAGAGCCGATCGATCGACTTCCGGGAGGGACGCGGCCCAATGCAGGCCTCACCCGTCCGAGGGCTGTGACAGCGGCCGATGGTGTACCCCAGAAAGTCGAACGGCTCTTCCGGCAGGCGGCAGAGCCGCGTCTTGGTCTCGTTCACCGTCAACTTCAGCTTCGACATCATCCCCTGCATCACCACCATCGCGTCGTCCGCGGTGCCGCGGCAGCAGATCACGAAGTCATCCGCATAATTGACAATGCGAGCTTTGAGACGCTTCTCGTGCCCGCCTGTCTTCCACCCTCTCACAAAGCGACGCATGTAGATGTTCGACGACAACGGTGAGATCGGAGAGCCTTGCGGGCTCCCTCTCCCTCGTCCTTGTTCCGGGTCGTTCGATGACGATGGCCCCGCGCGTCGATCTCTTCCACGGTGCCTCCAGCCACATCTTAGGGTACCGCCCAGATTGCTGTGAAATATCCTTTAAGGACGGCGCCCCCGCGTTTTGCCTTTTGAAGCCTTCGGGTCGAGCTTCCGGGTCCGGATGAAGTGATGGAGGGCGGTGCGGGAGACGCCCACGATCTTGGCGATCGATGCCTTGGAGACCGTCTTCTCCAGCAGCAGCCGGATCTCCTCCTCCTTGCCGTCGAGCTTGGACTGTTCCCAGCGAGCCCTTGGGGCGGCCGAGCAAGCGACCCTTGGCCCGCGCGGCCGCCAGCCCTTCCTTGGTCCGCTCCGAGATCAGGTCCCTCTCGACCTCGGCGAACAGCCCGAACAGGGCGATCATCACCTTGGTCTGCATGTCCTGCTTCCCCTCGAAGCGGATCGCTTCCTTGATCGCCGACGAAGCGGACCTTCCGCTTCACCAGCTCGTCGACGATCTGGATCACCTGCCCCAGGCTCCGGCCCAGGCGGGACAGTTCGCTGACGACCAGGCGGTCCCCCGCGGCCAGCGTGCCGAGCAGCTCCTCGATGCCGCCGCTGGTCCGGGCCCTTCCGGGAGGAGGCCTGGGCCTCGACGAAGCGGTCGACGGCGAAGCGCTTCTGCCGCGCATAATCGAGGACGGCCAGCTTCTGGTTGGCCAGGTCCTGGGAGCCCGTCGAGACGCGCAGGTAGGCGACCGTTTTCATGCACTGTCTACGAAAAGCGGAAAGTCGATTTTTTTCTGACCACTATAGACCATAATAGCTCAGTTCATTGCGTAGTCAACTAATCGTCTAAAATGACGTCCGTTTTTCTAGACTGATTGGGACCATCCATGACGCCGCTCTCCTTCTCGCGGGGACAGATGGTCCGCGAAGCGACCCTGACCGAGGCCGACCTGGCCGAGGTCGCCAAGTGCCGCCGCGACCACAACCGCCTGGGGTTCGCCTATCAGGTCGGCTTCGTCCGGCTGTTCAACCGCTTCCCGGCTCAGCAGCCCCTGGAGATCTGCGACGAGCTGCTGCAGCTTCGTCTCGCTCCAACTGGGCATCGATGCGACGCGGATCGCCGAGTACGCGCCCTGGCAGCACACGGACTCGGAGCATCAGGACACGCATTCGCGACTACCTCAAGCTGGTCGTCTTCGACACCGGACAGGCGCAAGCCCTGGAACGCTTCGTCTTCGAGGAATCGTGCCGCCTGGAGCAGACGGCGTCGCTGCTGGCCCGCGCCCGCGAGTTCCTCAAGGGGCGGCGCGTCCTGTTCCCCGCCGAGTCGGCGCTGCTGCGGCTGGTCGGAGAGCAGAAGAAGCGGGCCCGCGAACACATCGTCGCCAAGCTGGCCGGGGGCCTCTCGCCCGGCGTGATCGAAGGCCCTCGACGGCCTGCTGGAGGTGAAGGAGGGAGAGGCGATTTCCGGCCTCCAGGCGATCAAGGCCAACCCGGCCAAGCCCTCGGCGACCGCCATGCAGGGCCTCGCCGACAAGCTGGCCGCCATCGAGGCCACCGGCATCCTGGCCGTCGACCTCTCCTGGTTGAACGCCAACTACCAACGCGCCCTGTTCCATTACGTCCGCAAGTGCTCGGCGGACCGCCTTCGCGAGGCCGGCCGGGACCGCCGCCTCGCGGCCCTGGTCTGCTTCCTCCGGCAGAGCTACCGCGACGCCGTCGACCAGGCGGTGGACATGTTCGACAAGCTCCTCACCCGGACCCACACCCGGGCCGAGCACGAGCTGGACGACCAGATGCGCGGCCAGCGTCAGACGATCAAGGCGGCCCTGGCCGCGCTGCGGTCGCTGGGGGCGATCATCCTGGACGACTCCGTCGGCCGCCGCCGCCTTGCGACCGCGGCTGTTCGCCGCCGTGCCCAGAGACGCCCTGGCGGCCCAGGTGGCGGGGCTGGACGAATGGGTCACCGGCAAGAAGAGCGACGTGTTCCACGGCCTCGTCCGGCGGTTCAGCCACCTGCGGCAGTTCTCGCCGGTCCTGCTCCGCGCCCTGGAGTTCTTACCGGACGCCGGCGACGGCGACGTCCCCTGCCTGGAGGCCCTTCGGGTCCTCAAGGAGATGAACGCCGACCTCAAGCGAAAACTCCCCGAGGATGCCCCCACGGACTTCATCCCGAAGCGGCTCTTGCCCCTGGTCATGACCGACGGCAAGGCCGGACCGGAAGGCGTGGGAGTGCGCCCTGCTGATGAAGCTCCAGGAGGATCTCCGGTCGGGCAACCTCTCGGTCAAGCACGGCAAGCGGTTCGGCCGGTTCGAGGACTACTTCCTCCCCAAGGAGCGCTGGGAGCCGCTCCGCAAGTCCTTCTTCCAACGGTCCGGCCTGCCCGCCGACCCCAAGGACGTCCGCGACCATCTGACGAAGCGGCTGAACACGGCCTATGACCTCTTCCTCAAGACGGCGCCCGCCAACACCTACGCCACGGCGGATGAGGACGGCTGGCACCTGTCCACGGACGCCGCCGAGACGTTGGACGCCGCGGCGCAAACGCGGCTGGGCGAGCTGAGGAAATGGCTGACCAAGCAGATGCGCACGATCCGGCTCCCGGACCTGCTCATCGAGGTCGATAACGACCTCCGCTTCACCGACCACTTCGTGCCTCCGGCCCAGCGCGGGGGGCGTGACGCGGAGGACGTCTGCACGCTCCTGGCCGTCGTGCTGGCGCACGGCTGCAACATCGGCCTGCACACGATGGCCCAGATCACCCAGGGCGTCACCTACAAGCAGCTCAAGCGGGTCAGCGACTGGCAGATGACCGAGGAGTCGCAGCGAGCCGCCCTGGCGGCCCTGGTCCATGCCATCTCCCGCCTGGATACCACGACTCCACTGGGGCGAAGGCCGGACATCGGCCAGCGACGGGCAGCGGTTCGCCATGCCCCGCAAGGTCCTGCAACAGACCTACAGCACCCGGTTCAGCGACTTCGCCCTGGAGTTCTATTCCTTCGTCGCCGACAACTACGCGCCGTTCTACAGCACGCCGATCGAGTGCACCGACCGGGACGCGGGGTTCGTGCTCGACGGGATCTTGTACAACGAGAGCGACCTGGACTTGGAGGAGCACTACACCGACACCCACGGCTACACGGAGATCAACTTCGCCGCGTTCGCGATGCTGGGGAGGCGGTTCTGCCCTCGCATCCGCGGCCTCAAGAAGCAACGCCTCTACCGTCTCGACGCCAAGCGCGACTACGGGCCGCTGGCCGGCCTGGTGGGCCGGGCCGACCGGACGATCGACCCCCAGGTCATCGCCGAGCAATGGGACCGGATGGGGCAGTTCTATGCGTCGCTGGAGAGCGGTCACACGACCGCCTCGGTCGCGCTGAAGCGACTCGCCTCATGCACGGCCAAGAACCGCTTCTACCGGGCCAATCGCGACCTGGGCCGGATCTTCAAGACCGAGTTCCTGCTCAGCTACCTGTCCGAGCCGCCGTTGCGGTCGCGGATCCGGAAGGGCCTGCTGAAGGTCGAGCAACTGCACGCGCTGGCCCGGGACGTGTATTACGGACGCCGGGGGCGGATCAACGCCCGAGAATTGCACGAGCAGATGAACTCGTGCAGTTGCCTGACGCTCATCCTGGCATGCGTGATCTACTGGCAGGCCAAGGAGATTTCGCGGGTCGTGCGGTGGTGCAAGCCGGAGGACGACAAGATCGACGTGGCGCTGCTGGAGCACATCAGCCCCATCGAATGGGACAACGTCATCCTGTACGGCCAGTACGTGCTGGACCGCGCCCAGGTCCGTTGACCTCGTTCCTTAAAGGATATTTCAGCAGCAATCTGGGCGGTACAGACTCGTATCGAACGTCCATCCATCGAGGAGTCGAAAAGCAATGTCCCACGACCAGACCAACGGCACCGACCGCCGCACATTCCTCCAGGCCGGTGCGCTGGCGACGGCCGCGGCCCTGGGTGCGACCTCCGCCGCGGAGGCGCAAGACGCCCGCCGCGAAGGCGACGGTCCTCCCCAAGCGGAAACTGGGCAGGACGGGCCTCGAGATCACCCTGCTCGAGATGGGCACCGGCGCCCTCCGCGAGCAGGGCGTCCTCCAGCGCCTGCTCAAGCTGTCGTACGCCAGCGGGGTCCGCACGTTCGACACCGCCAAGATGTACGGCACCGAGCCCGGCTTCAAGAAGTGGTTCGAGCAGTCTCCCGAGGTCCGCAAGGAGATCGTCCTGGTCACCAAGGACAGTCCCAAGGCCCCCAAGGACATGGTGGCGATGCTCGACAAGCGCCTCGAGGCGCTGGGCATCGATCAGGTCAACCTGTACTTCATCCACGGCCTCGGCGACGACCACAGCCTCGACGACGCCATGAACTTCGTCAAGTGCCAGGAATTCAAGGAGACCGCCGAGACGATTCGCAAGTCGGGCAAGGCCAAGTTCGTCGGCTTCTCGAGCCACAACAAGAACCGCGCCCCGATCATCCAGGCGGCGGCCGACGGCGGCATCATCGACGTGATCATGCTCCAGTACACCCCCTGGCTCGACAAAGACTCGCCGCTGAACAAGGCGCTCGACGCCGCCCACGAGAAGGGGATCGGCCTGATCTCGATGAAGCAGATCGCCGGCCAGTTCCCCTCCGGGGAGAAGCGGGACATGCTCAAGGAGGTCATCGAGCGGGCACCGATGCTGGCCGAGAAGAACCTCTTGCCCTACCAGGGCCTACTCCACGCCATCTGGACCGACGAGCGGATCAGCGGCTCGTGCGTCTCGATCAAGACGACCGACCAGCTCCGCGAGGACGTCAACGCCGCCCGCCGCTACGCTCCCTTGAAGACGGCCGAGATCGAGCAGCTCCGCGACGCGGCGCTGGCCTTCGGCCCGACCCTCTGCGCCGACTGCGACGGCCGATGCGCGGTCGCCGCCGGCACCAAGGCCGAGCTGGGCGACCTGACCCGGTTCCTGACCTACCACGAGCACCACGGCATCCGCACCGAGGCCCGCCGCCAGTACGCCGCGCTCTCCGCCGAGGCCCGCGACTGGTCCGGCGCCGACCTCGAGGCCGCCCGAGCCGCCTGCCCCAACAAACTCGACTTCGCCTCGCTCCTCCCCGAGGTGGAACGGCACCTGGCATGAGCCGAGTCGCTCATTTCGTCGCACGAAACCGAAGGGCCGGTCGCGGGAGTCGTCCCCGGCCGGCCCTTCTGCGATCTCGCCCGGGGATGGATAACCCCGGGCCACCTTGAACGGGCTGACCTTCTCGCCGGTGCAAGAGCGGCGGATACTGCCGGCATGGACGGCGCTCGGACCGCTTGCATTTGCCGGGGTTGATGACATGATTGAGCGGAACCGAAGCTCACTCGAGGACTCGCCATGGCGCAAGAAAACCTCTGCTCCCCCGGCGGAGCATCCTGGAGGAGGGAAGACTTCCGCCGACGAGCGGCTCGATGAGCTATTACCCCTCGCCGAACCGTCGGAGACCGAGATGCACGTCAACGCGGCCGTGCTCGAGGTCGGCGACCCGGCCCAGCTCCTGGAGCTGGCCGCCGACCAGGGATTGCGGCCGTACTTGCTGTGTCAACTGGCTCCCAACGTCGCGCTGGTCAACCCCGGCCGCGCCGATGACCTGGCGGAAATGCTCCTTCGTCGCGGCCATACTCCCAAGGTCCTCAAGCCCTAACGGAAAGCCGGACGATGAACGCGGCGCCCGGTGCCTTGCCGCCCCTGCTCTTCGAGCCGACGACCCGGCGGATACCCCCGGGCCTCGCGGGCATCGATCTCAATGAGCTGCGGAAGAAGGCCCGGACCTGGGTCGGCGCCGATCTCAGCCGCCTTTCCCGCGATTCGCTCGTCACGACCTTGCGCCAGTCGCTCGAGGATGACCAGAGGGCCGCGGTCGTCCTCCGCTCGCTGACGCCGGAACAGCAGGCCGTCGCCGCCGTCTATCGCCGATACGGCGGCTCGGTTAACGGCGAGGTCATCCGGCTCGAGCTGATGGCCCGCGGCCTCCTGGAAATCGTCGAGGAACGGACCCCCTATCACACGATCAGGAAGTGGAAATCCAACCCGATCCGGGCCCTGACCGATTCCTGGGTCCTCGTCTCCGAGAGGCCCGACCTGGGCTACTATTTCTCGCCCTACTACACCCACGGGCCGGAACATTCCTTCGAGCGGTACAGTCTGCACGCCGGAGTCGCCCGCGCGATCAAGCCCATCGGCCCGCCCCGATGGTCGATCTCGCCGGCCCCGGGGGCTCCGCAGTCAGCCACCATCATCGGACGTACGGCGGCCGAGGTGGCGCTCGATCTGTCACGGGTCTTTGCCTACCTGTCGGCCCACGGATCGGTGAAGGTCCGCAAGAATGGGGACCTTTCCGCGACGGTCCTGCGGGGCATAGAAAAGGCTGTCCCCCTGGACGCGGGCGCCGGCCTCCGGCTCCCCGACCCGCACGGCCTCTTCTACGAGCTGCTGCGGCAGGCGGGTGCTGTCCGGATCGAAGCGGGCACGGCGACGGTCGATCCCCCGGTGATGACAAGGCAGATTGAGGAGTCCGGTCCCTGGCAGGCGCACCGATGGGCGCGCGGCTGGCTGGCGACCCGCGATTGGTTCGACGGTTATGGGATTCCCGATGGCAAGGAACGCGAGAGCTTCGCGGCGAGCGTATGGAGTAAGAGGCAGGTCCTGGCCTGGGCGCTGGGCTGCCTGGCGCACGACGGCGATCATTGGTACGACCTGAGCGGCTTCGTCGAGGCGCTCTACGCCCGGTTGAAGCACTTCTCGCCCCACTTGCCCGGCCGGGGCGCGGCGTGGGATCCGGGGTTTCCTCACGCCGCGGAGGCGCTCCTGGCGGGCGCCGATCGCATGCGAGCCTGGTGGTTCCGATATGGAGGGGTCTGGTTCGCGAACGCCGTGATGGTGACCCTTGTGGCCCTGGGCCTGGTCGAGAGAGGCCGGCTGGGCGAAGGCCCGGCCACATCGCTGCGCTTTCGGCTGACCGAGCTCGGCCGCGCCGTCTTCGGCGCCCCCGAAGTCGCCCCGCCGCCCGAGCCGGCCGAGCGTCGCTGCCTGGTGATCCAGCCGAATTTCGACGTCGTCGCCTACCTGGATCGGGCCGACGCCCGCACGGCCGGGCTCCTGGGGCGGATCGCCGAGAGCGGGACCGCCCACTCGGGTCCCATCCAGACATTCCGCATCACGCAGGGGAGCGTCTACCAGGCGGAGGAGAGCGGGCTGAGCCAGGCCCGGATCCTCAGTTTCCTCGAGCAGCACAGCCAGCGCGAGCCGCCCGCCAACGTGTTGCGATCGATCGCCGACTGGTCGGGTAAGCGCGAGAGGCTATCACTCCGCCAGAGGGTGACGCTGCTGGCGTTCCCCACCACGGCCGACCGGGACGCGTACCTGAACGACCATCCCGGGGGCACGCCTTGCGGCGAGCGGTTCGTCCTGGCGGACGGTCCCCGCCCGCCAGTCCCCGGCTTGCTGGTCTCGGATCATCTGTCGGGGGGGCGTCGCACGCTGGAGCTCGACGAGGAGGGCCGGATTCACGCGGCCGAGCCGCTCGATATCGTGCAAGAATCGCGGCTCCTCCGGATCGCCCGGCCGCCGCTCTCGGCCTCGATCGGCTGGCAAATCACGGCCGACTCGATGCGACGCGCGGCCGCCGGGGGGTTGAAGGCGGGCGTCGTCCACCGTTGGATGAAGGATCACCTGGCGCATCCGGCCCCTCCCTTGATGGCCTCGGCCATCGACGCCTGGCTGAGGGCCGGCAGGGGCCGTCCCATGGAGCTGGCGGATGCCGTGCTGTTACGCATCCCCGACGTCGAACAATACAAGGCGATCGCGACGAGCCCGCGCCTCCGCCCCTTCCTGCTCGCCAGCCCGGGTCCGAGCTGGCTCGTGGTCAAGAAGGAAGACCGCAAGGCGCTGGCCGCGGTGCTCGAATCGTTGGGATTCACCGTGGTCAGGGAATTGACCCACGTCGAGTTCGCCGCGGATGGCATGGCCGGGCGGACAGGGCCGTCGTGGTAGAGGGCGTCTCGGGAGGCAGGGTCGGAAACGAAGACTCTGCCCTCGAGGTCCGCCCGGATCTCGAGACGCTTGACGGACCGGCCGGCTTCGCCGAAGCTGAGGGCGGCGATGAAAATCCGGTCTCGATCCCCGATCAAGCATGAGGGCTCCATGTATCGATCCGCAATCGCGTTCCTCGCCCTTTCGTGGCTGGCCGCCGGCATGGCCTCGGCCCAGGAGAAGGGCGACATCAGGGAGTTGAAGGTCCGCGACTGGGAACCTCGGTCCATGCTGATCACCAAGGCGACCGACGTCCCGAAGCCGGCCTTCCCGGCCATCGACGTGCACAATCATCTCGGCGGCGGCAAGGCAACCCTCACGCCCGAGCGCGTCAAGAGCTACCTCACCGAGATGGACGCGGCCGGAGTCCGCGCCGCGGTCAATCTCGACGGCGGCTGGGGCCAGAGGCTCAAGGAGACGATCGCCGCCCTCGACGAGGCCCATCCCGGCCGATTCCTGACCTACGCGCTCATCGACTTCGACGGCATCGACGAGCCGGGCTGGTCGGATCGCGAGGCCGCCCGGCTGCGCGAGAGCTTCGAGTCCGGCGCCAAGGGTTTGAAGTTCCACAAGGTGCTGGGCCTGGGCGTCCGGTACAAGGACGGCCGATACATGCCGGTCGACGACCCGAAGCTCGACCCGATCTGGGCAGTCTGCCACCGCTACAAGCGGCCCGTCGAGATCCACACGGGCGACCCCGGGGCCTTCTTCACGCCGCTCGACCGCTTCAGCGAACGCTGGCACGAGCTGAACGAACACCCCGAGTGGCTCTTCCACGGCAAGGACTTCCCCGGCCGCTCCGAGCTGCATGCGCAGCGGATCCGGGTCATCGCTCGCCATCCCAACACGACGTTCATCTGCGCCCATCTGGCCAACGACGGCGAAGACCTGGCCGAGGTCGGGCGCTGGCTGGATGCCTACCCGAATATGTACGTCAACATCGATGCCCGGATCTCCGAGCTGGGCCGGCAGCCCTACTCGGCCCGCCGCTTCTTCCTGAAATATCAGGACCGGATCATGTTCGGGACCGATACCCGGCCCAACCGGGCGGCCTACCGGATCTATTACCGTTTCCTGGAGACCGACGACGAATATTTCGACCCGGCCGGCGGCCACCACCGGCAAGGCTTCTGGATGATCTACGGCGTGTTCCTGCCCAAGGACGTGCTGGAAAAGCTCTATTTCAAGAATGCGGAACGGCTGCTCGTCGGCCTGAAACCCGTCGAATGAGGTGGGTTCATCGGTGATTGGAGGTTTTCGTGGCGACCGACGAAGAACTGAAGAAGGCCTTGAAGGCCTTCAAGAAGAAGCTGAAATTGACGCGACTCGACGACGAATCCGGACTGAGCCGGGGCGGCGGCAAGAAATCGGGGATCACGGGGATCACGCCCCCGCCCGGTCACCCGCCCGGCATCTGGGAAGAGTTGGTCAAGGCGGGCAAGCTGAAGCGGGACATGTCGAACACCTATTCCGTGGTCGAGGGAGCGTGAGCGGTGGACCAGCGTCAGCTCGGCAAGGGGGGCCCGTTCGTCTCGGCGATCGGGCTCGGCTGCATGGGGATGTCGGACTTCTACGGCCCGGCCGACGAGACCGAGAGCATCGCGACGATCCACGAGGCGATCGACCGCGGCGTGACCCTGCTCAATACGGGCGATTTCTACGGCATGGGCCACAACGAGATGCTCATCCGGCGCGCCATCGAGGGTCGTCGTGACCGGGTGTTCCTGTCGGTCAAGTTCGGCGGTTTGCGGACTCCCGACGGGCGGTTCATCGGCTTCGACGCGCGTCCGGCGTCCGTGAAGAATTTCCTGAGCTACAGCCTGCGGCGGCTGGGCACCGATTTCATCGACCTCTACCAGCCGAGCCGGCTCGATCCGTCCGTGCCGATCGAGGAGACCATCGGGGCGATCGCGGAGCTGGTGAAGGCCGGCTACGTCCGTCACGTCGGCGTGTCGGAGATGTCGGCGGCGACGGTGCGCCGGGCCAATGCCGTCCACCCGATCGCCGCCCTGGAGACCGAGTACGGCGTGCTCACCCGCGACATCGAGGACGGGACGCTGCCGTCGGTGCGCGAGCTGGGCGTCTCGGTGGTCGCTTACGGCGTGCTCTCGCGCGGGCTGATCGGCACGCAGCCCGGCCAGTTCGCCGCGCCGGGCGATTCCCGCGGGTCCTACTTCCCCCGGTTCCAGGGGGACAACCTCAAGAAGAACGGCAAGCTGATCGACGCCCTGGCCGAGATCGCGGCCGAGAAGGACGCGACGGCCGCCCAGCTCGCCATCGCCTGGGTGCTGGCGCGAGGCCTCGACATCATCCCCCTGGCCGGTGCCCGGCGTCGCGACCGCCTGAGAGAGGCGCTCGGGGCCCTCGAGATCCTCCTGACCGCCGAAGACCTCGCGCGGATCGAGCGGGCCGTGCCCGCCGGCGCCGTGGCGGGCGAGCGCTATGATCCGCACGGGATGAAGATGGTCAACCGTTAACCCCGGGAGAATCCATGGCCGTCACCGATGCCAAGGTCGTGATCTTCGCCGTCGCGGCGCATTGCCTTTTCGCGCTGGGGACCGGCTTCGCACAGCAGGTCAAGCCCCGGGGGCGGGACCTCGGCATCCCGTTCGAGGGGAATCCCGGTGCATTCAATGCGATCACCGACGTGAAGGGAGTCGAGGTCGGCTATGCGACCTTGAACTCCGGCGAGGGGAAGCTGGTCGTGGGGAAGGGTCCGGTCCGGACCGGAGTCACCGCCATCCTGCCTCGGGGCAAACACGCACGCGGGCGGGTCTTCGCCGCCTGGTACTCCCTCAACGGCAACGGCGAGATGACCGGGACCACGTGGGTCGAGGAATCCGGCTGCCTGGGGACGCCGATCCTCATCACCAACACGCACAGCGTCGGCGTGGTCCGGGACGCGGTGATCGAGTGGGGCGTCAAGCATGTCGCGGCCGAGGGCTACTCGGGCGATCTCAGCCTCCCCGTCGTCGCGGAGACCTGGGACGGCTTCTTGAACGACATCAACGGGTTCCATGTGCGGAAGGACCATGTCTTCGCCGCGCTCGACGGGGCCGGGTCGGGACGGATCGCCGAAGGGAACGTCGGGGGCGGGACCGGCATGGTGGCCCACGGTTTCAAGGGAGGGACCGGGACGTCGTCGAGGGTCATCGATCCGGAGGCCGGGGGATACACCGTCGGAGTCCTGGTCCAGGCGAATTACGGCCGACGCGACCTGCTGAAGATCGCCGGCGTCCCCGTCGGCCGGGAGATCACCGACCTGCTGCCGAACCGCGGGAAGCCCGACTCGGGCCAGGGATCGATCATCGTGGTGCTCGCGACCGACGCCCCCCTGCTGCCCCACCAGCTCAAGCGGCTCGCCAGGCGCGTGCCGATGGGAATCGGCGTGATGGGCGGCCGGGGCGAGGACAGTTCGGGAGACATCTTCATCGCATTTTCCACGGCCAACCCCGAGGCCGGCAAGGCGACCGGGACCGCCCAACTGACCATGCTGCCCAACGAGCGGATCAACCCGCTGTTCCGGGCCGCCGTTGACGCGACCGAGGAGGCGATCGTCAACGCGATGATCGCCGCCGAGACGATGAAGGGGATCGATGGCAACACCGTCCATGCGATCCCCCACGACCGTCTGAGAAGAATCCTCGAGAAATACGATCGATTACTCAAATGACGAGGTTCTTGATGAAGCCGATGCTGTCGATCGCCGCGGTCTTATGGGTCGCGGCGGGCACCGCCACCCCCCCTGCCCTCTGCCAGGATTCGAAGGCCCCGCCGATCGTGGCGCTGAAGGCGGCCCGCCTCTTCGACGGCAAGTCCGATGCGCTCCGACCGGATGGGGTGGTGCTCGTCCAGGGGACGAAGATCGTCGCGGCGGGGACGGACGTCTCGATCCCGGCCGGGGCCGAGGTCATCGATCTGGGCGACGCGACCCTCTCGCCGGGCTTCATCGACGCGCACACCCACCTGACGGGCGAGTCAACCGACGACTGGAAGCAGGGTTTCGTCGACCGGTTCCGCCGCGAGGCCGCCGAGCGGGCGATCGAGTCGACGGTCCACGCCCGGAAGGTCCTGGAGGCCGGCTTCACGACCGTCCGGGACGTGGGGAGCGAGGGCCTGCTCGACGTGGGGCTCCGGAATGCGATCGCGCGCGGGCTCGTCCCCGGCCCGAGGATGCTCGTCGCGGTGCACACCCTGGGCGCGCGGGGCGGCCATTCCGACGAGACGGGGATTCGCCACGACCTGCTGAAGGAGCTCGGGCCGGCCGACGGGATCGCGCACGGGCCGGCCGGGTTCCGGGAGGCGGTGCGTTTCCAGGTCAAGTATGGTGCCGATGTGATCAAATTCTGCGCATCGGGAGGCGTCCTGTCGCTGGCCGACGAGGTGGACACGCCGCAACTGACCCCCGAGGAGATGGACGCGCTGGTCGACGAGGCCCACCGACTGCGCAAGCGCGTGGCCGCGCATTGCCACGGCGATCGGGCGGCCCGGGAGGCCATCCTGGCCGGCGTCAACTCGATCGAGCACGGGTCGTTCCTGGGCGAGGAGACCCTCGCGCTCATGAAGGCGCGGGGGACCTACCTGGTTCCGACCCTCCTTGCCGCCGATTGGATCGGCGGAAAGCTGGAGAAATTCCCGCCCGAGATCGCCGCCAAGGCGAGGGCCGCCCTCGCCGCCCGCTCGTCGATGTTCCGCGCCGCCGTGCGGCTGCGAGTCCGGATCGGGTTCGGCACGGATTCGGCGGTCTCCCCCCACGGGATCAACGCCCGGGAGTTCGCCCTGATGACCGGGCTGGGGATGTCGCCGCTGGACGCCCTCAAATCGGCGACCTCCGTTCGACGCGGAATTGCTCGGGATCACCGCGAAGGCGGGGACCCTCGAGCCGGGGAAGGTCGCCGACGTGATCGCCATGCCCGGCGACCCGGCCGCCGACATCACGGCGACCGAGCGCGTGTTCTTCGTCATGAAGGAGGGGAAGACGATCAAGAATTCACGGCACAACTTGAAATGACGCGATGGCCCGTCCCATCGTCGTGCCGAGAATCCCGTCAGTACGAGTCGGAGCTGATGACCTCAGCTCCGGCGATCGTCCCCAGGCGCGCCACGTGTTGCCGTCGATGGTGCTCTTGATGAAGTGGACGCTGCCATCGGCGAAGACGGCGTCGACGCCGCCGGGGTGGTAGCTTCGGGCCGTGATCGCCCCGTAGAGCGGCTGGTTCTTGCTGATCAGCAAGGTCAGGATGTCGAGGTCGGCGCCGCTGGTCGGGTTGCGGGCGACGGTGTTGGGCGGGAAGGCGGTGGTCATTCCGGTCTCCTGCGAATTGCCGTCGACCCAGGCGGTGTGCCCCTGGCCGGGCGGGCTGTCATTGCAGGCTGCCACCGACGTGTATTCGGATGCGACCGTGAGCGGGTTGGCGTAGGGCGACGGCAGGGGCGCCGTCGGCGAGCTCAGGTTCGGCTCGGAGAACTGCCCGCCGACCTGGCAGAACGGGTTGAGGGCCTTCACGTCGGTGGCGATGAGGGTCTGGCTCGTGCCATCGGTGAATGCGGCGATCCGTCGGCTCAAATTGGGCCCGAAGACGCCGCGCGTGCTCGGCGCGTTGTTGGAGCCGTTGGTGGCCATCGCGTTCCAGAGGAACCAGTCGCCCTCGTTGAAGCCGTAGCAAGGCACCCGGGCATTGACGCCGGACGGGAACGCGGTCAACCCCGTCATATTCGGGTCGCTCGGGCAGAGGAAACAGGTCAAGGCCAGTCCCACGACCGTCGAATTCTGCGCCGTGCGATGCGTGAAGGAGAAGTTGATGGAGTTGAACGCCACTCCCTGCTCCATGAAGGGCAGGATGCGGGCGTGAACGCTGAAGCCGTTGTACGTGAAGGCCCCGCCGAGAACTCCGGTGATGTTCGAGGGGGGGAAGGCCCCGGTGATACCCTCATAGTTATGCAGGCCCAGGCCGATCTGCTTGAGGTTGTTCGTGCACTGGATGCGACGGGCGGCTTCGCGGGCGGATTGCACCGCCGGCAGTAGCAGGGCGATCAGGACGGCGATGATCGCGATGACGACTAGCAGTTCGATCAGAGTGAAGCCGGGACGGGCTCTTCGGGCGGACATGGAGACCTCGCAAGCGTGAGTAGTGGATCGAGCGACAAACTTCGTCGGGACCTTTCCGATCTGACTATCAGTCTCGAGCCCAATGAAGGGGCCCGGACGCGATACGAGCACCGAGGCGAAAGAGCGTGTCTCGCGTCGCCCGCGAGAGGGGCCTCCGAGCCGCGGTCGGGAGCTTTCATCACCATCACAAAAGGAGGCCGATG
Organism: uncultured Planctomycetota bacterium; assembly: GCA_963743925.1. Classification (GTDB taxonomy): domain Bacteria; phylum Planctomycetota; class Planctomycetia; order Isosphaerales; family Isosphaeraceae; genus CAVZRC01. The sequence goes on from CAVURY010000006.1 coordinate 24,179, forward strand.
ACCGAGATCGTCGCGGTGGGCGGAGGGCTCACTCCGACTCCAGGATCTCGCCGGTCAGCGAGACGCGGACCTCGCGGATTTTCCCGTCCGACGCGTTTCGACCGCGGAGTTCGTAGGAATGCAGCTTCGCCTCGCGGTCCAGGTTCTGCCAGGCTTCGTCGATCTTGACCCCGGGGGGCAATGCTTTGCGGGCCGCCTCGCGCACGGATTCGGGCACGTCGTTGAACGCGACGGACTTCTTGGTCATGCCCGGCGGCTCGTCATGTTCGCCGCAACCCCCGAGGATCGCCGCGACGAGGCAGGATGCGAGGAGGATCGGGGTGCGACCCTGCGAGGCGACTCCCCGGGACGATCTCGAGTCGGCCGCGACCGGACGGCGAGTCGGCTCAATAGTCATCGGAGATGACCTCTCCAAAATTGCGGGTGCTGAGGGCCTTGTAGACCTGATAATTCATCTCGTTCCTCAGGAACCGGACGTGTCCGTCGCAGTACAGGAAGAAGGCGCCCTTCCCATGCCGGCTGAGGAACTGATTGACATCGCCCGTCGGGTCGCCGGGTCCGTGGCCCTCGCCGGTATGGCCGAGGATCATCCCCGATCCGTCTTCCTTGACGCAGGTCCCGCCGTCGGTCTCGAAGGGATTGGCGCGCAGGACCAGAGCACGGCGCCCGGGACGGCGCCGACCCAGGTCGCCATCCCGCGACCCAGGTTCAAGTTCTCCGAGCGCTCGCCGACGCAGAGGGTGTTGCTGAATCCGTCCGTGATGGTCTGGGGCGGCAGGAAGCTCCCCCGGAAGAAGACGCCCTCGCCATTGACGCCGGGCTCGCCGATGCCGAAGACCCCGACGTAGTTCGATCCCGCGACGTCGCAGATCGGTATGGAAGACGTGTAAACATGATTCATGTACAACCAGGCCTCTCCCTGGCTGGCCGTCCAGGAATGGGGCATGCTATCCGAAGGGCAGTAGAAGACGCTCAGGCTGGCGAGCCGGGCCGTCGACATGTTGGAGAGCTGCATGGGCGATTCGAAGATGATCGAGTTGGAGAGCGGCTGTTGCTCCAGGTCCGTGAGGAGCATGCTCGCCCATCCCCAGCCGGGGCCGATCTCCTGCTGGAGGTTGGTGGCGTAGATCGATTGGTAGCCGGGCGGGAAGGCACCATGACGACCGGCGTAATTGGCCAGGGCCAGGCCGATCTGCTTGAGGTTATTCGTGCAAGCGGCCCTTCGCGCCTGCTCGCGCGAGGCCTGGACCGCCGGCAAGAGCAGCGCGATCAGCACGGCGATGATGGCGATGACCACCAGGAGCTCGATGAGGGTGAAGCCCGGGCGGCGGGCGCCGGGCCTCCTGCGTAGCTCGACGCTTTCCATTGGATTCGGCCCCGAAAACGCGTGGTCTCAACCGGGTGAACACGCCCCGAACCGGTCATCATCCCGCCGGGGCCGATCCGGATCACGCCCCGACCATCCGCTCCGTCGCGGCCGATCCTTCAGAGCTCGAGGTCGATCTCCTGACCGTTCGATTCGATCCTATCACAATATCGTGGAGTCTTTCAAGCAAGGGTCGGCCGAAGGCAACTGCCCCCCTGACCGACCGCGAGTCGGCGGGCCCGCGGGGACTCGAGTTAGAGTCCCCGCGGGCCCTCTCGGTTTCGGTTTCGGCTCAGGCGCCGTGGTTCTTCCGGCTCGAACGCAGGTTCACGTGGACGCCCGCCAGGGCCAGGTCGATCAGGTGGGTGTGACCTGCGACCGAAGTCGCCGTCTCGGCAACCGTCCCCGTGCCGTGATGGACGGTCACGGCGACGTGCACCTTCTTGGCGGTGTGCTTGACCGCGTTCTTGGCGTGTACCGTTACCTTCTTCGTCTTGACCGGCTTCTTCGTGGGATGAGCCTTCTTCGTGACCACCTTCTTGGAATGCTTCGAGCTGTGCACGGTGACGGGTGTCGTCGTGTTCTGCCCGGATTGACCCGAGTTGGAGGTCGTCGTCGTGGTCGTCGTGGTCGAAGAGTTGGTCCCGGTGTTGTTACCTCCGCTCGTGTTGGTGCTGGTGGTCGTGGTGCTGGTGGGGCTGGTGGTCGTGGTCGTCGTGCTGCTCGACGAACTGGTGCTCGACGAACTGGTGCCCGACGGGTTGGTGGTCGTGGTGCTCGACGTGCTCACGCCGGGCAGTCGATAGGAGAGCGGGGCCATCACGGGGATGCCGCCCGGCGGTAAGGTGCCGATGATCGTCGATTGCCCGGTTCCCTGGGCGGACACACCGGCCGTCTCCTGAATGAACTGGCCGGTGCTGGGCCGGTAGGCGACCACCTGGTCCTGGCCGGTGCCCAGGTAGTCGGCCGGCGCCGGGATATCACCCGACTGGTACCCGGAGACGGTATAGGGGGTGTTGTTGGGGCCCAGGATCAGGAAAGTTCCCTTGGCCGGGTCGTAGACGGCCGCCTCGGTGTGGCCGAAGATCGGGACCTTCCAACCCCCCGCAGGCGGTGTCAACGCATTGAAAATGGCCACGTTATCGTACTGGGCCGGGACGGGGACGAGGCTGTTGAGATCGCCGCTGAGCCCGAACTGTTGCAGTGCCGCGGCCAGGGGGATCGTTTCCTCGGTGTAGGACCCCGTCCCTGTGGAGCTATTGTAATGCTGTTGCAGGACCAGGAACTGGGCGGTGCTGGGTCGATAGACGGCGAGCTGATCGTAACCGACCCCGTCATAGTCGCCCGGGACCGGGATGTCCCCCGCCATGCCGGGGACGGGGAACGTCACCGTATAATTGCCCTGGTTCGAGCTGGCGATCGTCCAGACATCCTGGCCGTTGGAGTAGGTCAGGACCGCGGGCTCGGCCGTCTGGGCGGTCAGGGGCTGCTGATTCACCTGGGCGCCATTGGGCGAGAAGTAGCCAACGACGGGGAGGCTCGAATTCGGCGTGCCCATGGAGAAGGTGAAGGCACCCTGGGACGCATAATTCGACGACTCGGCGATGGTCCAGGTCGCGGTGCTGGTGTTGTAATAGGCGAGGTCGGTCACGCCGTCGCCGTCGAAGTCGCCCTGGAACGGGACGACGTTGGCCGTGCCCGTCGGCGAGGAATAGGCCGTCCCGCTCGGCCCGAACCACGGCGGGGGTCCCGCCAGGGTCTGGACCAGCCACTGGAGCTGATTCGTCGTGGTGTTGCGCGAGAACAAGGCCGGGTCGGACTTGGAGGTGCCGTTGTAGCTGACGTCGGTCGATGTGATCACCAGGCCCAGAGAGTTGCTGGGCAGGGAGGTATTACCCGCCTGGTTGATCACCTCGACATACACCGAGGTCTGGCCGTTGTTCAGGTTGAAGGGCAACTGGATCGAGAAGTTGCCGTTGGAATCGGCGGTCGTCGTGTTCTGGACGGCGGGCTGGCCGTTGACGAACAGCTCGACCGTATAGCCGGCGGTGGTCGTGCCGACGAAGCTCGGCATGCGGTCGGTGGTGATGTTGTCGCCCACGATCCCCGTGTCGGTGGCCGGGTTCAGATGGAGGTTGGTCACCGCAATCGGCGTCGTGTTGTTGATGTCGAACTTGATCGTGTTGCTCGGGTCGGATTGGCCGAGCTGCGGATACTTGGAATACGTCGCCGTGGCGACTACCGTGAAGGTCCCCAAGGTGACGGGATCGCCGCTCGAGTCGAGGAAATCCTGGAAGTTGAAGTTGAAGGTCCCGTCGGAATTGATGTCCGAGGCCGGCACCTGGAAGGGGGGCATCGTCTGCGGGCCCCCGGGGGCGTCCGTCCAGGTCTCGGTGACCGTGATGAAGGTGCCGAGGACCGTCGTGCCGGCGAATTGGAGGTTGGTGAGGTTGGTCACCGGATTCCCGTTGGAGTCGACGGGCAACTTGGGCACGATCGAGATGACAGGTGCCGCGGGAGCCGTCGTCGGCGGGGGCACGGCGATGTCGGTGGCCTGGAGCGTGAACGTGAGAGTGACCTTGTTGCTCTCGGCACCGGCGTTGTCGGTGGTGAAGAGCTCGATCGTCTTCAGGCCGTTAGAGCCGAAGGCGGTCGTGATCGGGATGGCGAAATTGCCCACGCCATCGGTCGAGTTGCCCGCGGTGATCGGGATCGCCTGGCCGAGCTTGACCGTGGACGGGTCGAAACCGCCGATGATCTTGCCGAAGTTGGGGTCGGTCGGCGTCTCGTCGACGATCGTGACCCAGGTGGCGTTGCCGAACTTGGTGATCTCGCTGGAGCCGTCGAGGGTGGGCTTGGCGGTGGTGACGATCGGCGTGCCGTCGGCCGCGTTCCCGGAGGTGTCGGCCGAGGCGACGCCCACCGAGGTGGGGAAGAGCATCGGAGCCAGGTTGATGGCGAATTCGCCCTGCCCGTAGGTCGCGGCCATCAAGACGTCGGGGTCGGGCGTGGCGGTGGGATCCGACGGATTGAACGGGCCGGCCGCGGTGGGCATGCCCGTGTTGGGGTTGATGTTGCCGAGCGAGAGGCTGAGCGAGCTGACGCTGACGTGCGGGAGGTATCCGCCCGCCTGCGAGGCCCCGAATGTCGTGCTGGGGAAGAGCGACCAGGTTTTTCCCTGATCGAGCGACTGGTAGACGCCCGAATTGCCGGCGACGTAGAGCACCGGGTGATATCCGAGGCTGAGGTTGGCCGTATTGTTGGGGATCTGGTATCGCCAGTCGGCGACGATCGCGGTCAGCCCCTGGGCCTGGTTATAGGTGAAGGTCGAATTCGGGTCGGTCGTCGGGTTATAGGTCTGGCCGAAGAGGGTATAGGCCAGGTTATGGATGTTTCCGGTGATATTGACCCACTCGTAGGCCGTGTTGGTCGGATTGTTCCCCAGGAGGACCGAATCCTGGATGTAGAAGACGCCGGTGCTGGTGACGGCATAGGCGTCGTGGCTGCCCCGGGTCGGGTCGGTGATGATCGACTCGACGGTCGAGCCATCGAGGCCCAGCGAGATGTTGAGCCAGTTGTTGCTGGCGCCGCTGCCGCCGCCGTCCTGGGTCATGTAGATCTTGCCGGTGGCGGTGCCGACGTAGATGAAATTGCCCAGGTTGCCGAGCCCTTCGGGTGCGGAGGGGTCGGGCGCTCCATAGGCCAGGGCGTTGCTGAACGAGCCGGGGCTGCCGAAGACCGCGGGGTCGCCGACGTCGAACCAGGTGACGCCGCCGTCGCTGGTGGTGAAGATCCGGCCGACGCCCGAGGTGATCACGACGTCGTTGCCATTAGCCTGATTGACGGCGAAGTTGGCGCCGCCGCCGAACGGCCACTGCGGGTCGGGCGTGGGCAGGCCATTGCTGGCCTGCAAGAGCCCGCTGGTCCGGCCGACATAAGAGCCGTTGACCTGGCCGCTATTGCCGGGCTGGATGTACTGGAAGAAGTTGGTGTTCTGGCCGCCGCAGCATCCCCACCAGTATTGATATCCCGAGCCGTCGCCCTGCGGGTTGGTCGCTACGCCGCCGGCGTCACCTTGGGGGCCGCTCCACGTGATGTCGCCCGAGGAGAGCAGATTGGGACCCGAGACGGGGCCGCCGTCGTCCTGGGCGCTGCCGTAGAACAGGGCACCGGCGATCTGGGCGGCCGCGCTGCTGGGCTGGGCCGCACCGTAATAGAACTGGGTGATCTGGAGATTGCCGTTGCGATCGACGCCGGCCAGTTGATCGGAGCTGCCGACCTGGGTCTCGAACGTCCCGTTGTTGTCCAGGATGGAGTAGACTCCCTGGTCGTTGCCGACGATCAACCGGGGCAGGCCGGTCGTCGGGTCGATCATGGTGGTCATCTTGTGGTAGTCGGTGCCGCCCGCATCGAATGGAATCCACTCGACGCCCGCCCCATTGTTGGTGAAGTTGGCGAAGTTGAAGACCTGGAGGGTCGAGCTGGACAGGAACGGATCCTGGGGGCTTCGGATGTAATTGAGGTACGTGTTCGTGTCGAGGAAGCCGTTGGTGATTTCGTAGTTGGCGAGCAGATTGCTATCGACCGGGGCCGGGCCCTTCGAGGCCAGGTCGAGGGCGCCGTTGTCGTTGGCGACGTCGGAGTAGGGCTGGAGGTTGTGGGCGTCCCAGATGGTGGTGAGGTCAACCCGGATCAACGCGCTCTCATTGCCGTCGGCGGTGCCGCCGACGTAGATGATATTCGGGTTGGTGGGATCGACGGCCATCGCGATGTTGTAATTGCCCTGGGGGAACTTGGTGGACCCGATCAGGGGATAGTCGGGCTGGCTGACGTTGTTGCTGGGGATGGCCTGGTTGTAGGTGGCCCCGCCGCTGGTCTCGGGCGGCAAGGTGGGGATGCGGACCTGGGTCCAGTTCTGGCCGAAGTCCTTGGTGACGAAGATCCCGTCCAGGGCGCCGGCGGGGGTCGAGACGGTGGCATAGAGCCAGCCCTCGTAGACGGCGTCGGCCGCGGCGTTGCCGGTGGGGGTCGGCACGGCCAGGACGATCCGTCCCTGGGCTCCGTTGGGGTTCAGTCCGGCGGTCGGGTTGACGTTCTTGCCGGTGTTGAGGTCGTCGATCAGCGGGTTTCCGATGCCGCCGAGCATCTGGTTCCAGACCTGGCCCTGGTTGGGGCTCAGGTAGATGCCCACGCCGCGGATGGCCCCGTAGACGACCTGGAGGTTGCCCTGAACCAGGGTGTCGGTGTCGGGGTTGAGGATATTGCCGCTCTCGGGGTCGAGGACGACGTCGGTCGCCTGGCCGGGCAGCATGTTCTGCCAGGTCTTGCCGGTGTCCTCGCTGCGCCAGATGCCGCCGTTGGTGCCGCTGAGGGCCGCGTAGATGATCGCCTGTCCGCTGGGGGTGAGCTGGGGATCGACGACGACCTTGAACGACGTGCTGCCGACAAACTCCCGGTTGCGGGACGCCGATTCGATCGGCAGGATGTTGCCGCTGGAATCCACGTTGTCGGTGCTATCCATCAGGTTCCAGGTCGCTCCGCCGTCGGTCGAGATCAGGAAGCCGACGCCCGGGCTGCCGGTGTCACCCTCGCCGGTGGCGGCGATGATGATCGACTGGTTGGTGTCGTGGTTGCGGCCCAGGACGGTGAGGCTGCCGATGTTGACGCCGAAGCTGGGGCCGAAGTTGGTGAGCGGGATGTAAGTCGGACCCGCGGGATTGGTCGTCAGGAAGTTGGTGGTCTTCCAGACGCCGCCGCTGGCCCCGGCGACGTAGACGGTGTTGCCGGTGGGATCGGATGGATCGACGGCGAGCCCGCCGACCCGGCCCGATCGGGCGCCGCTTGATGACTCGGCGCCGCCGGAGCCGCCGCCGCCGCCGATCGAGGCCGGTCCGACCGCCGTCCACTGCTGGCTGGAGACCGCGTCGGCCTGGCCCAGGTTGAAGATCCGGAAGCTGGTGTCGATGTTATCGCTGTTCGGCTCGCCGAGTCCGGTGGTCGGCACCGGCTTCTGGAAGGTGAGCGACCAGCTATTGAGCGTCCCGGTGCCTCCGCTCCCCGTCTTGGAGTTGGTGATGACGAGGGTCCAGGTGCCCTTGGCGTCGAGGCCGGCGAACGCGGCGAGCGACATTTGCGGGTTGAACGTGCCGAAGAACGGGGCGGCGCCGTTCTGGATGGGCGTGCCGGCAAGATCATCGAACTTCGTATTGTTGAAATTGGCGGTCGTGGAGCCGCCGCCCACGCCGCTGAAGAGCGGGACCGCGACCTGGCTGGGCCCGTTGTAATCGTAGTACAGCGTCGCGGAGAGGTCCGGGTCGTTGGCGTAGGTGATGTTGAGCTGGACCTGGAGTCCGCTGGAGCCCGAGGACGTGGTGTCGCCCTGCACCATGAAATTATCGGGGATGGTGATCGAGGAGCTCACCGTGCCCGCCACTGTCGTGCCGCCGGAGCCGGCGGTGGGGGCGGGGATCGACGACGGGAGGCCGGGCGCGGGGAAGTGGACGGTCGTCGTCGGGCCGTCCTGGCTCTGGCCGCGGAGCACGTCGAGGCCCGCGTTCTGGGACGTATCCACCAGGTCGCCGAACTCGTCCTGGATTCCCGGGGCGATCTGGATGGTATAGGTGCCGCTGAGCTGCTGCTGGGGGAAGCCGATCGTGAACGTGTTGGCGACCTGGACCGGGCTGCCGTTGATCGTCGCCGTCTGCGGATCCACGGGCGTGACGGAGATGACCGGCTTGATGCTCAGCGACCAGCTATCGAGCGTGCCGGTGGCACCCGTCAGGGTGTTGGTGATCATGAGATGCCAGACGCCGTCGGCGGCCGTGCCATCGAGGCTGGTCAGCGTATCCGTGGGGTTCAGCGGGTACTCGGGCCGGAACGTCCCCGTGAAGGGTGCGGTGCCGGAGGCGATGGAGGCCGTCGCCGAGTCGTTGAAGACGGTGTTGACGAAGTTCGCGCCGGAGCCGCCCACGCCCGAGAACAGGGGGATCGTCGTCCCGTTGGGGGAGACCAGGACCGCGGTGAGCGCGGAATTCGTCGGGAAGGCGGCGTTGATCTGGACGCTGATGTCCTGGATCAGGAATGTGTTATCGGTGCTCGCCACGGTCAGTGTCGAGTCGAGCGTGCCGGCGCCGGCCGAAGTGGCGGCGGGGATCGCCTGGCCGATGAAATCCGAGGGGAAGTCCTGCGGCGCCGTGAGCGAGCCCGTCGGGCCCATGATCCCGAGCACCTGGCCGGGGGTGAACGTGCTGACCTGCATCGGCCGGTCGAACGTCACGTTCATCGAGCTGACGGTGCCGTCGGTGACCAGGTTGTTGCCGTTGCCGCCGGGTACCGATGTGCCCGGAGTCGAGCTCGTCTGCGCCACGAGCTGCGGGCCGGAGACGATCAGCGGCAGGGTGTTCTGATCGAAGGGAGGGCTGAGGATGCTCGCGGCGGTGGAGAACGTCACCGGGGCGATCGGTTGCGGGGTGGGGACGGCGTAGACGTCGCCGGGCGTCAGGCCCGTGATCGAGGACGTCAGCGGGTTCTGGTCCCCGACGCCGTCGGCATTCTGGTCCATCGGTGCGCCGTACTGGACCTGGAACGTGTTCACCGAAGAATCGACGGTGATCGACCAGTTCAGCAGCGTGCCCACGTTGTTCATCACGCCGTCGTTGATGAACAGCTCCCAGACTCCGTTGACGGCGCTGCCGTTCAGGGCATTGAGGGGGCTGTAGGGCTGGAATGATCCGGTGTAGGGCGCGGTGCCGGCGTTGATGGAGGTCGCGGCCGAATCGGTGAAGGTCGTATTGGTGAGATTCTGGCCGTTGTCGCTGGGATTGAAATACAGGACGCTGAAGTCGCCGTTGGGGGCGACGAGCTCGATGGTCAGGTCGCCGTCGCGCGTGTGGTTGATCGACAGGTTGACGGTGACCCCGGTGACGAGTTGGTTGGGGTGGCCCGCCAGGGTGATCGTCGAGATCGTGTCGTCCTCGGTCGTCCCGGTGCCGCCGGTGCCGCCGACGGGGGAACTGATGGGGATGGGCAGGTTGGAGTTCGCCGGATTCGAGGCGACGGGCCCGATCACGGGCTGGGCGGCCGGGACGTTGGCGAAGGACGCGATCGGCGACACGATCGGGGTACCCTGGCCGTCGTCGGGCGTGATGATGTAGCTATAGGTGCCGGTGAAATTCTGGATGCCGCTGGCGCCGCCGCCGGCCGCCTGGGTGGGGTCGAAGGTGATCTTGAACTGGGTGAAACCGAACCTGCTGTCCGGCCCGACGCCGCTGGATGCGACCGGGGTGACTCCGGTCACCAGTACCGGGATGGAGGCATCGCCGTTGGTGGTGTCGTGGTAGAAGACCTGGACGTCGGCCGGGGTGAAGGACGGGGTCGTCGTGTACGGTACTCCGTTGAGGGTGCCGCTGGGCGGGTTGATCGGCCGGTCGTAGGTGACCGTGAAGCTCAACTGGCTCAACTGGGTGGCCTGCTGGAATCCGTCGAGGACCTGGCCGGTGCTGGGGTCGGTGATGGACGGGATCGGCCCCATGGTGCTGTCGATGATCCGTGGGCCCGAGGCGATGACCAGCGTCCGCATCCAGATGTTCAGGGGGTCGCCCGTCACGGCGCCATTGGAGATGTAGGCCTGGTTGAAGTTGCCGGCCCATGCGACGAGGATATGGCCATTGTTGACAGTCAGGCCCATCTGGTTGCCGTAGCCGTAGGTGCCATCCCGCTGGCCGTCGCCGCCCGATTGGTTGTCGGTCATGGGGCCGATGACGACCGTCTTGCCGGTGATGGCGTCGATCGCGGTCTGCTGCGGATTGACGTAGGTCACCGGGCTCCAGGTGTTGCCGCCGTCGATGCTGGTGACGACGTCGGTCGCCGTCCGGGCATTCGAGGCGTCATAGGAGGCATCGCGATAGGACACCACCACCGTGCCGGTCAACTGGTCAACGGCGATCGTCGGCATGAACTGCGTCCGCCCGGTAACCTGATCGAGCGAGTTCGGGTCGGCCAGCGATTCCGAATAGCCGTCGGTCTGCGAGCTGAGGTTGTTGACGGCGCCGGCGAAGACCCAGCTCCGGCCGGCGTCGTCGGAGTACTCCAGGAAGACGTCGGTGTTGGAGGTGGGATTCTGGTAGCCGGCGATCTTGATATTGTAATAGCCGACGAACGCGGCATAGATCCGCCCCTCGTAGGGGCTGAACGAGCCGAGCGTGTTGTCGGCGGCCATGACCAGGTTCGGGCCGATCCCGACGGGCGACGACGGCGCCGCCGTGGAGAAGTTCTGGGTCGCGGAGCCCGGCAAGATGATCGGGATATACTGGTTGGCCGCCTGCGGCGTGGGGTTGATGAAGCCGGGGCTCATGTTGACCTGGGCGCCTGCAACCCGCCCGGTGCTGAGGTTCAGCGACCAGAAATTCACGAAATTCGGCGAGGATGGGGCGGAGGTCTCGGTGTCGACCGCCTCCAGCTTCCATGTGCCGTTGATGGCGCCATTAGCCTTGACCGAGGCGAGGAACTGATCGAGCGTCACGATCGGGGCGTTGCCCGGGGTGACGGTGACCCCGTTGAATGTGGTCCCGTTGGCCGTGGCGCCGTCCTCCTCCGGCCGGAAGTCGCCGGCGTACGGCGCCGCGGCGCCCCGGCCGCCCGTGAACGGGTTGATGTCCACGATGCTGCGGGCCGCGTTGTCGTTGAACGTGGTCCCGACCGCGAAGCCGTTGTTGACGCCGACGTTGGCTCCACTGATCCCGACGAACGTATTCGCCACCCCGTTGATCGTCTGGGGGGCGAACACCGTGTATGTCTGTTTGTCGGGCGCGACCAGGACGAGGCCGAGATTGGCGTCGTTGGCGTCCGTGATCGCGACGCTGAGCGAGAGGGCATTGAGGTCGGCGATCTGATTGGCGGGCACGGACACGGTCTGGTCGAAGGCCGTGATCGAGGGCGCCGTCTTCGTCCCCGGGTTGATGAAACCGGTCGGGAGCCCCAGGACCTGCGTGGCCGTGAAATTCCGCCCGGGCGAGACCGTGTTGTCCACGAGCAGGCTCTGGGGGGGACTGGCCTTGGCCAGGCTGCCGTAGTCGGCCCAGCCGACGGTGACCGTGCCCGGCGCGATGCCGGGATCGCCGGTATTGCCGCTCTCGCCGGCCGGCCGGCCCTCGCTGATCGCGATCGACGGGTTCGTGTTGCGTTCCGTGGTCGGCCCATAGCCGGCCGAATTCACGGTCGCCTGGGCGCTGAACGAGTTGCCGCCGTCGGACGAGGCGATCAGGATCGTCGCGAAGGGATTGAAGAAGGCGCCCAGCGGGTTGCCGGCCGGCGGCACCGCCCCGGCGGACCAGGAGACGTACACGTTCCCCGAATAGGGGTCGGACTGGATGGCGCCGGTCACCGGGTCCTTATAAGGGGTCACCGGGTTGCTGTCGACGTTCATCGTCGGATAGGCCGCTTCGTCGCCGGACGGCAGCCACTGGTCGAGGATGTTGACGTTGCTCGGGCCCCCGAAGAATCCTCCCCCGGTCGGCGTGTTGAACGTACCCTGGACCGGTGTGTCCCCCGTGAACGTGTACTTCTCCAGGGCGATCGCGCCGCTGGTGTAGCCGGCATTGTGCTCGTCGACGAGGATGTAGAAGTCGCCGACGTCGTCGAACGACACGGTGGGATTGGTGATGTCCGCGTACGGGATGGTCGGGTTGGTCGTGGCCGGATCGAGCAGCACGACCTCGGCCGAGAACGGCAGCCAGTCCTTGCCGCTGTCGATCGAGTAAGCCCCGTCCACATTGATGTAAGGGCCGTTGGGCGGGATCGATGGGTTATTGACCACCCAGGTCGAGATCATCTTGGTCGGGTCGGCCGGGTCGATCTCGACCGTCGGGCTGTCCGCGTTGCCTTGAGTCGCGACGCTGCCCAGGCCCGTCAAGTTGATCGGGGCCGCGGTCGTCGTGGCGGCCGGCAACGTCGAGAGGAGTGTCCGCGCCTCCAGGCCCTCGAGCTCGACCCAGCGGGTCCGCCCCTTGCGAAGCTCCTTGAGCCGTGACTTCGGCTGAATCCGACCGTTCTGCACTTGAAGCGGCTTGCCCCACGTTCCCATACGCATGACCAATGTCTCCCACTCTCGCCTGGGTCGCCTCGATAAGCACCGCTGATAACGTGCGGCGGGAATTCCGATTGTGCGGCCTGCGCTGAACGCCTAGGCCAGAGAAGCTTCGAGGATTCGAGAAAACATGCAGGCTCAACCCGGCGGTGTCAAATTTATCAATCCGACTCTGACGGATTTCATTTTGTCCAGAAATCCCGCCATTCTCCGCCCAGATCGCCCCACCTCGGCAATCCCTAGAATCCTCGGCCAAGCGCCTCTTCGCACAACGTCTTGCTATCATGCACGCCGTGTAGCAAACATGTCAATGGTCGTGACGGAAATTTTTATTCCAGGCGATTCAGACCCCGAATGATGCCGGGCCTCCGGGGCCGGAGCCATGGTGCCGGGACCTCAGCGAGGCGTCTGCTCGTAATGAAGCTCCCGATGGCCTCGTCCGGATCGCCGCGGTCGGGCCGGTCGGCTGCCACGCCCCCCTGCCCCGGGACGCGCCCTTCTTCGACGTGACCCCGGGATTTTCGAGGCCATGATCCCGGCCGGATCAGTCGCTCCCCTGCCCTTTCCGGTGGCTATTCGCGGCGCGATTCCGATCGGTTGCCGGCGCTCGCCAGCTCCGGAGCGCGTCCGGCCCACCCCCAAGTTGGCAAGGCGCTCATTGTACCAATACGCCGACTTATCATGGGATAAGCAGTAACCTGAAATCATGGCAGAACCGGGGCCAATCTGCCGTGCGGACCGGGGTCGCAAGCCATATCAGTCCGCGGTTTTCAAGGGCATGAAGCGGACAAGCGTTCCAGCCAAGTCGGCGACTTGGTCCCCCGGCTCCCTGGCCTCTTCGTCCCTTGGCCTCGGCATTCCTTGGTTTCCCGGCCCTTTGGCTCCAAGCCAACATTGCCCCGAGGGAACGACATACAAACGACTTCGATCGATCGAGGATGAGCGACCATATTGGCGGCTTGTTCCCGGGCCGACGTTGGCATCCAGCTCGATGCGGCTCCCATGAAAAACGGCGACTTCGAGACCTTGACATGTTGTTCTCATCACACCCAGGTCGTCGAAGAGTCCCAGGCTGAAAGATGCCTGGCAACCTTGATGTCGATGATCGCTCATCAAAGTTGGTCGCGCGACGGACTCGGCATCCTGGTCTCAAGGTCGCCGAGCAAACTTGGAAATCACGCAACGTTGAGCACCTTGATTTCTTGGCTGAAGGCCTACCCCCAGCACCAAGATGAATGGGAACCAAGGCACCAAGGTGCGTCCAGGGATTGGACGACCATGCTTCTTCGAAGTCATTGCCATCCAGGATCCTGGCTCGCCCGATCGCCATGTCTCACGGTGATCAAGGTAATGGTGCCGTCAGGAACACCCGGGATCCAATTCCTTGATGACCACGCGGATTGCTGTGTTCCCAGGCTCGAGACGCAACAACTCCTCGAGGCACCAATAGACCATGGCGCCTTCGATGCCACTCGCAACTTGTCACCGAGTCCTCGAGTTCTTGTGATGTCCAAGGTGCCTATTGCGCCTTGAGACACGCAAGACGTTGACCCTAGTGGATCACGATCTATTGGCGAATAGATCACTTCGGTGCCAATGGTTTCAAGCCTTCTATTCGATCCGGGAATCGATTTTGTCGAGGCACCTTCAAGCCAATGAATCAATGCGGTCGATTTCATGAAGGTTTCAAGTCTTCTGTGGTCGAACGTTGACCATGATGGATCGTCATTCCAGGGACCTTGCTAGCTGGATACCCGGCAACCTCGGCTCCCATGTCGATCATGGGCCTCGATTCCATGGTTCCTTGTTGACGAGCGGCCCTGGCATCATGGGGAGATTGGACCGCCTGTGGACTGGGCGAATGGGAACCATGCTCTCAGCCTGGGCTTGGCTTCCAGGGGTTTCATGTACCTTGATGGTCGGTGTGACAATGGGCCTTGTTGTATTGAGGATATGGGAAATGGCGCGATGAATGATCGAGGAACCGAGGAAGATGCTCGACCATGGTCACGACAGAGCGTTGTTGCAATGAGGCAAGGTTCCCATATGCCTGGGGATCTGATTTGTCAAGGTCGCAAGGTTCCTGCCGGCCGTGAAATCCAGTTCGTTGTGAAGGCTCGGTCTCATGGACTCCTGGTCTATCCTTGCCTTGATCACGATGGAACAAGATACCGATAATCCGACGAACCGATTGTGCATGGAAACCTGAAGAGTCGGGCTGTAATGAGCCAGCGGCCTGTGTCCCTTGGGTCCGAGGTCGCTGGAAATCGAGTCGAATGGGTTTCCAGGGCCCTTGAGGGCGAGGAAACGACTCAACAAGAGACCTTGGTTGGTCCGATAACACATTGTGAGTCCTCGGCTTGGAGCGGTTGGTGGCGTCGAGCCACGGGATGGGGAAGGGGGGTGCTCGTGCGAAGCGTCGCGGTAACCAATGCGAAAGGGGGGGTGGGCAAGAGCACGACGGCGATCAATGTCGCGGCGGCGATGGTGGAGCTAGGGCGTCGCGTCCTGCTGATCGACGCCGATCCCTCCGGGAACGCCGCACTCGGGTTCTTCCCGCGCGGGGTCCCGTCGGTCGGGCTGGCCGACGCGCTGCTGGACGGGCTGCGGCTCGACGAGGTCGCGATGGGGATCACCGAATCGGGGCTGGACGTGGTAGCCCCCGGCGACCGGTTGAGTCTGTGCTCGGAGCAGATGGGGAGCGTGCAAGGGCTGGGCCAGGGGCGCGAGTTCCGCATCCGTCGCCTGCTGAAAGGCCTCGGCGGCTACGATGTCGTCGTCGTCGACACCAGCCCGGTCTTGACGCCGTTGAACGTGGCGATCCTGTATGCGGTCGCCGAGCTCTTGATCCCGATCGATCCCTGCGTGGCGGCGTTGGCCGGCGTCCGGGCGCTGGAAGACCTGATCCGGACCGTGAGCGAGTTTCGCATGGAGTTCACCGACGCCGGGCCGCTGACGATCGCCGGAGTGCTGATCACGCGGGCCGATCGGACGCTGGTCTCCAAGCAGATCGAGTCGGAGGTCAGGGCCTATTTCGGGCCCTTGGTCTACGAGCGGGTGATCCCGGCCTCGGTGAAATTTCGCGAGGCCTACGCGCGCGGGACGCCATTGATCCATTACGACCGTGCCGGTGCCGGTGCCGAGGCCTATCGCGCGGCGGCGCGGGCCTATCTCGACCCGGGCGGCCGGCATGCCGAGGCCGACGCGCCCTCGGGTGGCGCATCGGGCGTGATGTTGAAGGCATCCTGACGGCCCGGCCGGTGGGCCACGCAGGAACCAAGGACCACTAATCAACGGACAAAAGCGATGAGCAGTGCGATGCGACGCGGCGGGATTCCGGGTCCCGAGAGCCGGACCGGGTTGACCCGGCCGAGCATGACCGAGGCCGAGTTCGAGCGGCGGATCGGCTCGCCGGCGCCTGCCGCCGAGCCTCCGGCTTTCGTCGAGCCCGTCGAAGCCGGCCCCGCCTTGGAGATGGAGGCGGCCCCGCGGGCCGTCGCGGCACCCGCCTCCTCCCGCTCCCGGGCGGCTCGCGTCAAGCCCGCCAAGCCCAGGCGGGTCCAGCGGATGTTCGCCATCGAGGAAGACCTCGACAAGAAGCTCTGGCTCTACGCGATCCACCTGGGGAAGGACCGCTCGGAAGTCGTCAATGACTTGTTACGCCCCATCGTCGCCTCCATGGTGCTCTACGACTCGAGGGACCGCCGCGGCGCACGCAACGCCGACCCGGTCCCCGATCGCGGCGAACCCGACGTCGACTGACGGGCGGCCGTCGTCGGGCGGCGGGTGGGTGGGAAGTGGCCCGTGATGGGCGGCGGAGGGCGGTAAGGGCGGGGGGGTTGGGCGACGAGGGCCGGGCCCGCGGCGCTCACTTCGACGGCGTGGCATCGGGGAAGAGGAGCCGTTGACCGCCCTCGGCGGCCGGGGCGCCCATCCGGGCCTCGAGTGCGGCCAGGCAGAGCGGCTCGAGCATGTTCTTCCAGCGGCCCAGCCCGGGGTTCGCGGCCTTGACGGCGGCCTGAATGGCCTCGCGCTCGGCCTCGGGCAGATGTTCCCAGGCGGAGCGGAGCCTGGCCTCGCGGGCCTTGTCGTGCTCGGCGAGGATCTCTTCGCTGGCCTTCCTCTGCGCCTGCGCCGCGGCCGCGAGCTTCTGCGCCTTCTCGGCCTCGGGCTTGGCCTTGCCGGCGCGATTCTGATAGTCGCCGGGCGCCTGATAATCCGAACGGATCGAGGCCACCAGATAACCCGCCGGGTTCTTGCCGACCCGCCGATCCTCGTTGCGCAGGAGCCAGTCGAACACATCGAGCTTGGTCCGGATCCGGCCGTGCGGGTGGGCGTCGACCAACTCCTGGGCCGTCTTGGCGGTGATCCCTCGGGCCTTGAGGGCCTCGATCAGCTCGTTGGGCTGTTCACCGCCGGGCCTGGCGGCATCCTGGGCCTGGACCGCCGCGTTGCCGCCTCGGATGAAGATGATCCGCCAGCAGCCCCGCTTGACGTAAGAATACCGCTCGTCGGGGCCCAGCGGCTCCAGGAAGCCGAGCTGCTCGAGCTCCTCCAGCGCGGGTTTCAGCCGCCGCTTCAACTCCGTCGGGGCATAGGAACGGCTCAGGCCGACGTGCTCGCAGGCCAGGGTCCGCAGGTCGAAGTCCAGCCGGGATCGCCGATAGAACCGCTTGTCCAGGAACCGGTACATCCGCTTGGTCGTCGGCAGCCGCAGCTTGAGATAGAACTCCAGGTCGAGCTGCTTGAGGTTGCCGCTCTGGAAGCTCTGGAAGATCACCTCGTTCCAGCGGAAGCTCGACAAGGGCAGGGGGGGCTTCTCGACCTTCGATCCGGCGCGGTCTCCCTTGGCCGACTTACCGGTGCGGGTCCGCCACCGCTCGCGGTCGTAGAGCGTGACGTTGTCGAGGACGTGGAACTGCTCGTCCACCCAGCTCTTGGCCGCGTTGTCCCACCAGGCGTTCTCGTACATGAGGACCACGCCGACCCAGCGGTGCAATGCCTCCTCGATCCGTCGATAGCTCTGCCCGCTCTGCGGCCACCCCAGGAGCTCGATCAGCTCGTAGCGGGAGAACTGGACGCGAGGGTCGGTGAAGTTGCTCCGCCGCTTCGTCAACTGGATCAGGCCGACCAGGACCTCGTCGTCCAGCGAGGTGGGCAGCCCATGCTTGTGCGTCCCCATGATCGTGAGCCGGCGGACGATCGGCACGCTGTCGCGCCGTTCCATCCGGTCCTCGAAGACCATCGTCGTCTGGCCGTCGGGGATGCGATCCGTCAAGGCGGCGATCGGGAATTCCGCCAGGTTGAGTTCGTCCTTCCAGCCCGCGTCCGCCGGGGACGTCCCGTCGTCGTTGGGCTGGTCGAACTCGCCGGTCTCTTCCAGAGGCACGTCCCACTCGTCCATCCCGCTGCCCCTTCACAAGGAGTCATCAGGGCGATCGCACCAATCCGGCCTCCTTTGCCTCCGGTCTCCCTGTCCGAGAAAGAAAAAGGCAACAACAGAACCGCGTCCGCGGTGTTGTTGTCTTTTCTCTTAACAAGAGTCTATAACAAATTCTCCGCGACGCAAGGGGTTAGAAAACAATAACTTACAAACCGTAACTATGTCCCGTTAATCGGTACTGGTATGCTCGGGTTATCGTGGGTGCATGCCCGGAGTATGTCCGGACTATCGTGAGAAGTATGTCCGGTTAATCGCCAAACGGGCTCCTTTTCATGTCCGGTTAATCCTGATGTACAAAAGTCAACTATGGTCCAGATATCGCTAGTGTACGGCCGTAGGAAGGATCGCGATCATGATCTATGTCCCGTGAATCGGTGTGGACAGAGATCCAGTGGCTGTTCGACCCGTTGGAGCGGAGACTTCGGCGCGGTGAATGAGGGCAAGGTATGGGGTATCGGGGAGACTAGACCGGAGCGGAAGCGGGTGCGGGAAGTATGTCCGGTTAATCGGTACGGAGGAGCGTTGCGTCGAGTTGGAGATGGCCGAGCCGCGTATGTCCGGTTAATCGGTAGAGGGTGGACGTCATGCCGACCGGCGGCGGCCCCATCGGGATGAAAGTATGTCCGGTTAATCGGTAGACGCCCCGTCCGGGAGCGTTGATGAGTCCGGGTCTCGGTCGGGATTTCCGCGGATGCGGGCGGGGGCCGGCCGGATCTATGCTCGAAGTATCGTTAATGAACTGGAGGACACACGGTGGGAGGCGGCCGGGCCCGGGGGGATGTCCGGGTGTTTCCGAAGATCAACACGGGTGAGCGTGCCCGACGCAGAAGCGTTTTCCAACTGCTCATGGTTGATGTTTGAGGGTATGGATCGTAAGCTGGCAAGGAGTTGTTGAGCTGAGAGTCGGCTTCGAGGAGACGGCCGTCGGACAGGTCGGATTCCGCCGCGCCACATAAGATTCGAGAGGCATAGGGATGAGGGCGAAGACCGTCAAGCGACTTGCGATCATGATGGCCGTCGTCGTGCTCGTCGTCGGGTCCAGTTATTTCCTTTGGCGGTTCCAGGTCCGGAATATGTCGCAGGGCATCGTCGCGCAGGGCGATGTGGCGGAGGAGAAGGGGGAATATGCGAATGCCGTGGACCTCTATCAGCAGCATCTCCTCGTCTTCCCCGACGATCAAACGGTGCAGCTCAAATATGCCGATACGCTCTTGAAAAAGATGGGGAAGAGTCCGACGGCGAAGCAGCAGGAAGAAGTGCTGGCGATCTATAACGAGCTCCTGAGGAGGTCGGTCACCCGCGATGACGTGCGCCGCAAGGCGGCGGATCTGGCCATCAAGATCGGCGGTGCGCGCAATTTCGAGATGGCCCGCGGGTATCTCTTGAACCTCGAGAAAGTCGCGCCGAACGACGGCGAGATCGAGTTCCTCCTCGGCCGCTGCTACGAGGAGGAGAAGGAGGCCGAGAAGGCCGCGGGATACTACGAGAAGGCGATCGCCCACGGCGCGCCCGACCGGCTGGATGCCTCCCGGCGATTGGCGGCGCTGCTGCACAGCCCGCTGAAGCGGCAAGAGCCGGTCGACCTCGTCATCGAGGCGCTGGTCCAGGCCGCGTCGTTCGGCTGGGCGAGCTCGCCCATATCGTCCGAGGCCGATCGCGTGATCGAGGCGATGGTCGCGGCGGCCCCGAAGGACTATCGGGTGTACCTGGAACGCGGCCGCTACCGCCGCCAGAACATGCTGATGGGCGCCGAGGACGACTTCAACAAGGCGCTCGAGCTGGCCCCCAAGGATCCGGAGATCTACCTGGAGGCCGCGCAGCTGGCCGAGTCGACCACGGGCGGCCTCGCGGCGTCCCGACAGATCCTGGATAAGGGCCTCGCGGCCGCGCCCGGATCGGTCAAGCTCTACCAGGCGCTCTACACGCTCGAGAGGCGATCCGGCCGGTTCGACGAGGCGATCAAGACCCTGGAAGACGGCGTCAAGGCGGTCAACGGGGACATCGGGCTCCGATTCCAGCTCGCCCAGGCGCTCGCCGCGAAGGGCGAAACGGGCAAGCTGCAGCTGCAGATCCAGGAGCTGAAGAACGTCGGAATCATTCCGGTTTACCTGAATTATTTCAACGCATATTACTGCGTTAATAGTCACGAATATGCAAAGGCGCGGCAGATCCTCAGCTCGCTGCAGGCCGAGGTGGCCCGGATGCCGGACCTCAAGGCGTTGGTGAACGTGCTGCTGGCGCGATGCTACGGCCAGCTTCGCGAGCAGGAGCTGCAGTGGGACGCGATCCAGCGGGCCGTCGTCGCCAACCCCAACGACCTGCCGGCCCGTCTGGAATGGATCGGCGGGATCGCCCGGCGGGGCGACATCGACGGTGCGATCAGGGAGTACCGGCGGCTGCTCGATCAGGGGGTCCGGGTGCATGCCGCCCTGGTGCGGCTGATGCTGATCCGGAACCGGCAACGGCCGTTGAATGCGCGCGACTTGCGCCAGGTGGATGTCTTGCTCGATGAGGCGGAGAAGGATGCGTCGAGGACGGCGACCGGTTCTCCCGATGCGATGGTCCTGCGGGCGATCGCCTATGCGGACCAGGATCAGGAGGCGAAGGCCCGGGACACGCTGGCGACCGCCCGAGTGAAGTATCCCAATGCCGTCGAGCCGTGGATCGCCGATGTCAACCTGCTGGTGCGTCGGAAGAAATTCGACGAGGCGACGGGCCTGCTGGATCTCGCCCGGAAGCAGTTGGGCGATCGGATCGAATTCCGGCTCGCCCGCGTGACCGCGGCGGTGGCCAGGGGCGGCCCGCAGGCCCTCGAGATCTTGAACGACATGTCCAAGAATATCGAGTCCTTCCCCAAGGACCAACGACGGAGCCTGCTGGCGTCGTTGGCCGGCGAAATGGGCCGGCTGGAGGATCGCCAGGGCGCCGCCCGGATGTGGTCGCAACTGGCCGATCAGGATCCCCAGGACCTGGATGCGCGGCTCCATCTCTTCGATCTGTCCATCCAGGCCGCCGACCGGGCGCAAGCGGAGAAGCAGATCGAGGCGATCGATCGGATCGACGGGTCGTACGCCCGATTCTGCCGGGCGGAGTATCTGATCTGGCAAGCGGGCCGGCCCGGCGTCAACAAGGTCGAGAAGGAGAGGCTGCGTACCGACGCGCGGGCCTTGCTGGCCGATTTGAGGACCCGGCGCTCGGACTGGAGCCTGATCCCCCTGGTTTCCGCCAAGTTGGAGGAGCAGGAGCTGGCCCAGGAGGGGCTCACCGAGAAACAGAAGCAGGAGAAGCTGGAAGCCCTGATCATTTCCTACCGCAGGGCGATCGACCTGGGCTCGCGCGACACGGCCGTGGTGCGCCGCCTCGTCTACCTCCTCACCGCGTCGGGGCGCGGCAGCGATGCCATCCAGCTCTTCACCCAGATCCCGGCGACCAGCCAGCTCGGCGGCGAGATGGAACGGATGATGTTGAGGGCCGCCGTGCAGAACGAGGACTATCGACAGGCCGAGGAGATCGCGCGGAAGGCCGTGGCGGCCAAGCCCAACGACTTCCAGGAGCGGATCTGGTTGGCCAATATCCTCCTGGCCACCAAACGCCCCGATGATGCGGAGGAACAGTTGCGTCAGGCGGTCGCGCTGGGCAAGGACGATCCCAATCGGTGGCGCACCCTGGTCGCCTACCTGGTGCAGAGCCGGCAGCTCGACAAGGCCGAGGCGGCCATCAGGGACGCCGAGGCGAACCTGGCCCAGGCGCCGCTAGCCCTGGCCGATTGCTGCGAGCGGTTGGGACGGGCCGTCCAGGCGACGGACGGCATCCCCGGGTCGAAGAAGTGGTATGACCGGGCGCGGCAATGGTTCGATAAGGCGCTGGAAACCCGGAAGGATCCTCAGGACCTGTCGGTATTGAAGCCCTTGGTGCAGTTCCTCATCAACACCGATCAGATCGCCGAGGCCGAGAAGCAGCTCGAGGCGATCCGCACCGGCGGCAAGGATCCCGCCACGATCGCCTGGGCCAGGCGCTCGCTCGCGTTGGTCTATGCCTCCGGCAACTCCCGTCGCGCGGACAAGGCCCTGGCCCTCCTCGAGGCGCCGCGGCCGCGGGGCACGGCGGAGGATCCGGAGGACATGCGGGTCCTGGTCAAGGTGCTCCTCGCGCTGGGAGATGCGGGGCGGCGCAAGCAGGCGATCGAGGTCCTGGAATCCATGGTCACCCAGAACCTCGCGAGCCTCGAGGACCGGCATCTGTTGGCCCGGCTCGAAGAGGCCTTCGGCGACTGGTCCAAGGCGCGCGATCATTATCGCGATCTGATCATGCGGACCAACAACATCGAGAGCCTCGAGGTGCGGGCCACCTACCTCACCGACTTCGCGGATAAGCTGATCGTCCACCACAAGGCCGGCGGGTCGAAGGATCTCGACGAGGCCCAGGAGATGATCGACAAGCTCAAGCAACTCCAGCCCACCAATCCGATGCTGCCGCTGTCCCTCGAGGTCTTCCTCGACGTGGCCCGGAGCCACCCCGAAGCCGCGGAGGACAAGATCCGCGAACAGGTCAAGCGCAATCTCAACCCGCTGGACCAGGCGCAACTGGCCCGCCTGGCGCAACTGGCCCGCATCGCCGAGAGCATCAAGCAGCCCGAATTGGCCCGGGAGATTTACGTCCAGATCGCTTCGGGGCCGTCACCCATCGTCTACAAGGGGTTACTAGCCCAGTTCCTGGCGCGCCGCGGGAAGGCCAAGGATGCGGTCAACTACTGCGAATCGCTCATGAAGAACGACCGCGATCGCGAGGCGGTCCTGCGAATCAGCCTCGATATTTTCACTCCCAACACGGCGTTGACCCCCGAGATCAAGGGGCAGCTCAACCGCGTCATCGCCTGGTTCGAAGCGGCGCACAAGGCGAATCCCCAACACGCCTTTTACCGGATGAGCCTGGGCAATCTCTACGAGAGGGTCGGGGACGACGCGAAGGCCGAGGAGCAGTACCGCGCCATCGTGAACGGCGACGATCGGGATGGGATCGCGTCGAACAACCTGGCCTGGTTGATGGCCCTGAGGGAGGACGGCAAGTGGAACGATGCCCTCGAGCTCATCAATCACGCGATCAAGGTCAGGGGCCCGAACCCCGACTTCCTCGATACCCGCGGCGTCGTCTTCATCTCCGGCGGCCAGAACGCCCGCGCCATCGACGACCTCAAGCAGGCCATCAACGTCCAGCCCACCGCCTCCAAATATTTCCACCTCGCGCGAGCGTACCTCAAGTTGAACGACACCGAGAAGGCCAAGGAGAGCCTGAAGCTCGCCAAGACCAAAGGGCTGCCCAATGGACTGCATCGGCTGGAACTGGCCGCGTATAAAGATATAATCAACAGGCTCGGTATGCCCTGACGACATCGGTCGATCCGATCGATCCCGACCTGCCGGTCGATGGCACCCCCGGCTCGGGCGGGGACGACTGTCCCTCGGATGACCGTGCTCTCGCCGCGAGGTCAGGGCCCGGGTCTCTGGGACACTTGTCAGGCCATCGTTGGCGACGCCCGCGATGCCGGGACGTTGCCTTTGCGAAACATGCGATCGACCTCGGCCATGTACGGCTCGGGAGGTTTCGTGGCGCGCCTGGATCGGCCCGGCCGGCGGTCCGCTTCGAACTCTCGAGGCATACGACGCTCGCAGGTTCGGCCGAATTTGAGCGACCCGGGAGGATGATTGCCTCATGGACCGGCCCGCCCTGTCCGGCATGCTGCTCGCCAGGGGAGGTGTCCCGGCTGGTCGTCGGCGACTCACTCGGCGAGGCCTCGGCGATTTCCGCGATTCTCTCGTGGACGCCGTCTCATTCGTCACTGATAATTAGGAGGAGGATCCTCGATGCATGGGGTGGTTAAGCGGACGGTGCCGAGGGCTCCCGCTCGGACGAGCGACGAAATGAAATGGAGCGGGGCGGCGAATCGCGGTCAGTCCCTGACATCCCGGCCTGGTTAGTGGAAGCCTATGAAATCGTTCCTGAAAGCCTGTGGGATCAAGGACTCGCTCCGTCTCTCAGTCGAGGGTCCGGAATTCAAGGGGGGCGAGTCTCGCTGGACTTTCCCTCAGCCGTTTGCGGTGATCGGCCGCGATCCTCGGGTGGACGTCCACCTGGAAGACCAGCAGGTTAGCCGACGTCACGTCTATCTGCAGGGGGTCGCGGGCTGGCTCTTCTGGGTCAACCTGGAGAGCCGCGTCGGGACTCGTACTGAGGCCGGCCGGCAAAAGTTCGGCTGGATGATGGGGGACGATTCCCTTTGCGTCGGGCCCTACAAGATCCGGCGCGGCGGCCCTACGCAGGCGGGCGAGTCCGCTTCGAGCCGACCCCCTCGGGAACTACCCTCGGTCGCGATGTCCTATGGACGCGATCCGTTGCCCGAGGTGACCCTGGAATTCCTCAATGGCCCGTCGAAGGCGACACGATGGCCGATGCACCGGGTCCTGTCCATGATCGGGTCGGCCAAAGGTTGCAAGTTTCGGCTGCCGGATCGGAGCGTCTCGGCGTTCCACGCCAGCTTGCTGCGCACGCCGACCGGGCTCTGGGTCGTTGACTTGCGTGGCGATCAAAGGATCAGCGTCAACGCCGTGCCCGTGCGTGCCAGCGAGCTGGTCGATGGAGACGTGCTGGATGTCGGGAGATATCGGATCCGCGTGCAGATCCGCGAACGCGGCGAGGGACTTGACGGAGGTGGGTCCGATCCGGCCCTCGAGCGGTCGGCGGGAGGGCTCGCCTGGCAGGTCGGTGGAGGGCGTGAGCAGGCTGCCTTGCCGTTTGGCGGCCGAGCCGCCGGCGCCATCATGGCCGCGAGACGGCCCGGCATGCCGCTGGGTCAGGAACTCTCTTTACCCAACTCACAGGCGGCCTCGGCCTCCGGCATGGAGATCGTCGGCTCGGATGCCGCCTTCGCCGGCACGATGCCCCAGCCGGAAATCAGTCATTCGGTGCTGGTGCCGCTGGTGAACCAGTTCAGCCTGATGCAGCAGCAGATGTTCGATCAGTTTCAGCAAGCCATGGGCATGCTGGTCCAGATGTTCGGCACCATGCATCGTGAGCAGATGGAGGTGATCCGAGAAGAGCTCGACCGGCTGCACCAGCTCTCCAAAGAGCTTCAGGAGTTGAAGGATGAGCTGGCGTCCTCACCTCGTCGGTCGCCTCCGCGGGCGGACGACGTCGTCGCCGAAAACGGCGAGGTCTCGGCCGAGTCAGTGGTCACTCCGATCGATCGACCAACGGCGGTCACTCCTCCGTCGGTCGCTCCTCCTACCCGGCCGCAGTCCTCTGTCGTTCCACCACAACCTTCGAAGCCCGCCTGGCCGCCGCCCCCGATCATCACCCCCCCCTCGACGACCGCCGCCGCGCCCGGGTCTCAAGCAGCACCCGCGGCGCAGGAGCTTCGGGGTTTCGAGGGGTCTGCGCCTCTCCGTCCGCCGCCACTCCGATCGGACTCACCGGTGGTCCCGCGAACCGATCAACCTCGACCCGGGACGGTCTCCTCCCCGATCACGCCCGAAGGTACGGGATCGGCCAATCCGGAACAGGACGCCGTCGCCTGGATCCATCAACGGATCATGACGATCCAGCGTGAACGCGAGACCCGTTGGCAGAAGATCCTCAAACTCCTGCCGGGTGCCTCCTGAGCGGCCCTCGCCGCTGAATAGAGCAGAATTGAGACGAGCGGATCGGGGCACCCTAACGGGATCCTCCCCGCCGTGCGGACTCCGGAGACGAGGGGGGCGACGGGCGGGCTCGATCAACGATCAACTCGGTTTGTTCGCGAGCTGGATGCATCTGGGTAAGGGCTCTGATCATCCGGAAAACGCAAACAGGACGGCGACTCGTCCCAGGAGAGTAGGGGGGCGAGTGGCCGTCCTGACTTGTTGAATCTCGGCGGATTTGGACCGATCAGATCTCCGAGGAATTCTGCGTTTTCCCGATATCGTGAGGCGATCTCGCTCGGCTCAATAGGCACCGGCGCGGATCAGGACGACCAGGAAGGTCTTGCAGATGATCAAGAGATCTCGGCCCAACGACCAGTGATCGACGTATTCGAGGTCCAACTCGACCATACGCTCGTGGTTCAAGTTGCTACGGCCACCGACCTGCCAGGGTCCTGTCACACCGGGGAGGACTTGGAGGCGACGATGGTATCCTTCCGGATTCAAGGCCAAGAGCCGATCGCTATCGCGAAGTTGAAGGGGCCTGGGGCCGACCAGGCTCATCTCACCCCGCAAGACGTTGATTAATTGCGGGAGTTCGTCGAGGCTGGACCGACGCAAGATCGAACCGAGCCTTGTGACGCGAGGGTCCTGGCGGAGTTTGAACAAGACACCGCCGTGCGACTCATTGCTGCTTTCCAGATCGACGAGTCGTTGTTCGGCGTCCACCGTCATCGTCCGGAATTTGAGCACCCGGAACGGCTGACCCCGATAACCGCGACGGACTTGCCGGAAGAGGATCGGTCCCGGGGAATTGAATCGGATCAGGAGGGCGATGATCCCTAATACGGGCGAAAGGAGCAGGAGGCCGAATAAGGCCCCCGTCACGTCGATTGCACGCTTGACCAGGAACTGAAGCCCTTCCGCCGTTAGGGATGCACTTCGCCAGGGCAGAGAGCTTGATGACGGCACATCATCGGCAATCATCGTGCCGTCGAGTGTCGCTGCATTCAGAGGGGGCATTGACGATTGCGACAGAGTACTCATCGAAGCGGATTCTCCGTGGGACACTCTTCTTGGCTCTCTCTCGCTCACAGGTCCGATAAACCAAGTTGCTTTTTTTGGAAGACGAGACCAGATCAAAACGAGCACCATAGACTGATCGAATCGGCCGCTTCGAGTCCAAATCTTCCGAGGTATTGGACTTCTGAACCGCAGAAGGCCCGGAATAAGCGGCCGAACTTAACGAGCGAGCCCTAGCTTAACATCGGGTTTTCGGGTCGTCAATCAATGTGCTTGGAGAGGAGGACCATGTTGATTTTTGGAATCAAACACCGCCGAGGCCAAACATTAATCGCCGAATTAAGCTTGTCTGTAGGCTTAATGGCGGGGTGCATGGGTTGACTCGTCCGGGCTGGACCTGCAAGCAAAGGGAGTGCCTGAAAAGCTCAAAGGGCCGGATCTCTCGGGATTTTCCATCGATTCTCGCCCGAATATCGCGCGATATTCGGGCGGAGCTGACGCGGAGTCTTCGTCGCAACATGAATCGCTTCAGAAGGTTCTCGGGCGAGCATGGACTTGATTACCCCGAACGAGACTTGACCGAGTGAGGTCGCGGCAAGGAATCGGAGGGCCGATCAAAATGGACGAGCGGGAGGTCCGTTCGCGTCGGGCGTGCACAAGTCCTGGGCAGCCGATGCGGGCCACTAGGTACGGCCGAAGGTGATCGGGAGCGGGCTTTCCCGACGCGAAGGCCGGGGAGCCGAGCGATCAACCGCCCCAAAGTTTCCAGGGTGCGTTCCCGCTGCTCCAGAGTCCTTCGAGGAGCCTCAGGTCGCGGAGAGTGTCCATGCACTGCCAGAAGTCTTCGTGCCGGTAGGCCATCAGTTGTTGCTCGGTGGCCAGCCGCTCGAGCGGCTCGCGTTCCCAGCTCGTCTGGTCATCGGCGATATATTCGAGGACGTCGGGCTCCAGCACGAAGAACCCGCCGTTGATCCAGCCCTCACCGATCTGGGGCTTCTCGGTGAACTGGACGATCCGGTCGCCTTCGAAGACCAGGCCGCCGAAGCGGGCCGGGGGCCTTACGGCCGTGGCCGTCGCCAGCTTGCCGTGGCGGCGGTGGAACTGGACCAAGGCGTCGATGTCCACGTTCGACACTCCGTCGCCGTAGGTCGCCATGAACGTCTCGCGGCCCAGGATCGGTGCCAGCCGCTTGAGGCGACCGCCGGTATTGGTCGTCCCCCCGGTGTTGACGAGATGGACGGTCCAATCTTCGGGAGGTCCGCCGCGTCGCATCACGTCGCCGGACGTCAGATTCACGGTGAAATTGCTCTGGAGCTTGGCATAATCGAGGAAGTAACGCTTGATCACATCTCCCTTGTAGCCCAGGGCCACCACGAACTCCCGGAACCCGTAATGGGCGTAGAGTTTCATGATGTGCCAGAGGATCGGCCGTCCGCCGATCTCGACCATGGGCTTGGGCCGTGTCTCCGTCTCCTCGGTCAATCGCGTCCCTAGACCGCCCGCAAGGATGACGACTTTCATCGATGATCTTCGCGGCGAAAACCCCTGGCTTCCGTCACGGGGAAGAGCCGCGCCCCCATATCTGGAAAGAAAACGGAAATCCGCGAGCCCGCTCGCTGGAAGGGATGGACCGTGGTCGGGCACGCTCGATCGCTCGAGGGCTGGACACGATTCCCAGGAAGTCATCAACAACATACTGAGCAATCGGTGCGGAAGTAAAGTTGCCGGGACGATTCGGTTTTTCGCTCGGTTGGGCCCCGTCGAGTTCCGCGAGGCCGGGCTAGGCGCGGGGCGACTGCGAATGGAAGCGAAGATAATAGTCGGCCATCTCATCCCAGGCGTGGGATTCATCCCAGCCGACGGCGTCGGCATCGACCGGGTCGGTGTTGATCCGGATCCGAGGCTCGGGGAATTCGACCTGTTTCTTCAATTCGACGGGGCAGGGGACTCCCAGGCGGGAGCTCATCTCCTGGGCCAGTCGGAGCGTGAAAGCGCCCTGGCTCTCCGCATAGCCGCCGGGATTGGCCCGGGCGAATCCGACCGTCGGGATTTCTGCCGCAAACCGGGCGTAGGCCTTTGCGAGCAGGGAGACATGGATATTGTCCCGGATGTAGGCGGGGCTGGAGCAGTTCGGGACGGCCCCGGCCAGCCAGTTCTTGATGAGATAGGCGGTGAACCTCGGTTCTTCGTAGGGGCCGAACGGGTTGGGGATGACGAATTTACCCAGGCCGATCCCGGCCCGGTCGGTGTAATAGCGGAACACCCGGGCGGTGAGGGTCTTGGAAAGTCCATAGGGGGAGAAATCGGGGAGTCCCTGCGAGCCGGCCCCCTCGCCCCCCTCGAAGACGCTCCCGGTCAGGAGTACGCGTCGGCAGCCGGCCGCCTCGAGGGCCTGGAGTACACCGGCCAGGTTGTGGGTGTTGTTCCTCAGGGCGCCGATGGCGTCGAAGTCGGGGCTCTTGTAGTTGGCGACGTCGGCCGCGTGGTGGCACAGGAGGTCCCAGCCTCCCTCCGCGATCAAGCCGAGGAAGTGCCCGTCACCGAGCGCGCAACCGTGAACCGGCCGGCACACTTCCGAAGCCATCGCCACCCGCCGCCTACGGATCTCGTCGGTGTAATCGTCGGGAGCCCGTCGGAAGATGGCCACGACCTCGTGCCCCGCGGAGGCCAACTCGCGGACGAACCGCGACCCGGTGAATGAGCTGGCGCCGGTGAAGAGAATTTTCATCGGATTGAATCCTTTCGAGGGTAGACGACAAGTTCGCGGGGGACTCCGATCGGTTTGCCGCCGATCGGTCCGCGACGAGCCCTTCATTAGACCCGCCGATCGCGACGACCGAGCATCTCGTGCCGAGCGGCCGTCCGGTCCACTCGCCGATTCTGGACAGTCGCTCCGGGGTCTGATATACAAGAGCGGTGTAAACTTCGGAAGCCGATTCGCTCGCAGCCTTCCTGACCCGCGGATGGACTCGAGTAGACCGGCCCTCCCACCCCATCGCGTGCCGGCGACCGCGTCGAGCACCGCACAATCGTTCGGGGACTTCGGCCGCGCGTCCCGTTCGGGGTCCGATCCTCGATCGGCGTCCAGGGCCAACCCGTACCACGTCCGAGAGACGTGTTTTTTCAGGTCATATGATGCTCACCGAACAGATACAGACGGCCCTGAGGGGCGCCCTGCCGGAGAAACGTAGGGCGGACCTCAGGGCCCTGGCGCGTCGCAACGGGTTCATCCGGAGCTTTCTCGCGTCCGACCTCGTCTCGCTGGGGAGTATCCACGAGACGGACAAGGGGAGCCCCCACGATTACCTGCGACACTATCAGTCTCACTTCGCGCCGATGCGTAAGCGGCGGTTCAACCTGCTCGAGATCGGGGTGGGTGGCTACGACAACCCCAATCAAGGCGGGCACTCGCTCCGCATGTGGAAAGACTACTTTCCCCGGGCCAACATCTATGCGATCGACATCCACGACAAATCGCCCCTGGAAGAGCCGCGCATCCGGATCTTCCGGGGGAGTCAGGCCGATCCCGAGTTCCTGAGGCGCGTCGCGGGCGAGATCGGTCGGATCGACATCATCATCGACGACGGGAGCCACGTCAGCGAGCACGTCATCGTCTCGTTCCAGACGCTCTTCCCACTCCTGGCCGATGATGGGATCTACGCGATCGAGGATCTCCAGACGTCCTACTGGCCCGACCTGGGGGGGAGCACCGACCCGGATTGCCCGACGACGTCGATTGCGATGTGCAAACGTTTGATCGACGGCCTGCATTGGCAGGAGATCCCCGGCCGCCGGCCGTCCTACACCGATGAGCATGTCGTCGCCTTGCACTGCCATCGGGAGCTGATCCTCATCGAGAAAGGGATCAACAACCGGCCCGTCGTGTAGGCGTTCGCCTCGCCGAGGACGCGGCCTGAACGGCATGGCGGCGTGGCGTTGAACGAGGGAATCTTCGCATCGGCCGAGCGGAGTACGCTCTAACCGATGTTTCGCGTCGCGTCGGGTTGCGGTCCATGGGCGGACTCGCGCGCGGGTTTGAGGATGGCGAGGAGGTCGATGAGGATCTGGTGGCGTCCGGCGCCTCCGCGGCGGGGATCGCGGTAGGCCCGGGAAGTGAGGGCCGTGACCAGAGACTTCGCCTGAGAGAACCGATCTGCACTCTGATGCACGGCCAGGCGAGCCTCCGCGGCGCGGAGGGTGCGGTCGAGGTATGCGGTGTAGCGACTCCAGTGTTGGGCGTCGCCCCAGGCGTCGAGATTCTGTTCGGTGACCCAATCACGCAAAGTCGAAAGGGCCTTGCATTGCTTGGCGAGGGTGAGACGCTTGTTGGCGAGACGGAGGTTGACCGAGGATCTCACCTCGGGCGCGTTGTCGGCCGTCGTGACGGTGAAAGTGGTCGCGCGGCTGTGGCGGCGGAAATCCATGAGGGGCTCGGAGATGAAGACCGTGTCGCCGACCATGCCGGCGGCAATCGGTATGAGCTCGTCGAGGTTGAGGATCGGCACGGCGTCTGCGGGGACGGTCGAGTGGAGCCGGTTCATCAGGGGCAGCAGTTCGCGTGAAAAGACCATCTGATGGCCGAAGCCCCAGTAGCGCAGGGGGAAGTGAGGGAAGGGGTAGCGGCCGGGTTCGAGGCCGTCGGGCTGGCTGATTCCTAGGGGCTGGAGCGCGGAATCGGTCAGGCGGCTGCAGTGGGAGACGAGGACGACGCCCGGTTGCTGGATCGCGGCGCGGCACTTGGCGAGCTTGTCGGGCGTCCAGACGTCGTCCTGGTCGCAGTAGGCGATGAACGGGCTCGAGCAGAGGGAGAAGGCGCGGTAGAAGTTATTGAGTATCCCGAGTTGGGACGGGTTCGCGTGGATGCGAACGGGGAATGGGGCCCTGCCGGCGAAGGCTTCGAGCAGGGCGATCGTGCCGTCGGTCGAGACGTCGTCGCAGACGACGAGCTCGGCGGGGAGGCATGTCTGGCGGGAGATGCTATCGAGCTGGGCCTCGAGGTGGGCCTGGCCGTTATAGGTCGTCAGGGCGACGGAGATGCCGCGCGCGGGGGTTGGGGACGAGGATAGGGGCATGGACATGGAGCCGGATCTCCCAGTCATTAAAAACATAATTTATTTGAATATGTTATAATAATTTATTGATTTGTTCGATCGCGACCCCGGCCTGGGCGGGGTCGCGGGGCATTCCGGGCGCCGTCGTAGGGGATCGACTCCCGGCCGGAATCCGGGGCATGGCTCGACGTTTCGGGCCGATCGCCGGGGCGGCGTCGGCGGGTTACGCGAATGAGTCCGGCCGGTCGATCGGCGGCACGCGCGGCCGTCTGCGGCATTCAGGATGGCCCGTCGAACGCGAAAAGGCGGTCATCGGCCACGTCGGCCAGGCGGGGGGCGGAGGCGTCCTTGGGCGAGAGCCGGACGTCCTTCCGGGGCCAGTCGATGCCGATCGCGGGGTCGTCCCAGGCGATGGAGCCCTCGGCCTTCGGATCATAGATGGCGGTGCATTTGTAGTGGAAGACCGCGCAGGTGCCCGTGACCAGGAAGCCGTGGGCGAATCCCTCGGGGATGTACATCTGGCGGCCGTTTTCGAACGAGAGGGTCGCGCCGATCCAGTTGCCGAAGGTCGGCGACCCCTTGCGGATGTCCACCGCCACGTCGAAGACCTCGCCGTGGAGGACGCTGACGAGCTTGCCCTGGGCGTTGGGCAGTTGATAGTGGAGGCCGCGGAGGACGCCCGGCTCGGAGTAAGAGATATTGTCTTGCACGAACCGAGAGGGCAGTCCGGCCCCGGCGAAGCGGGCCTCGCTGAATCCCTCGAAGAAGAAGCCCCGGTCGTCGCGGAACCGCTTCGGTTCGAGGATCAGGACGCCCGGCAATTCCGTCGCGATGACGTTCATGTCGGCGACCCTTCCTTCAGGATCGCCAGCAAGTATTGCCCGTATTCGTTCTTGAGCGGCCCGGCGATCCGCTCGACGCTCGCGGCGTCGATGAATCCCATCCGGTAGGCGACCTCTTCCAGGCAGGCGATCTTCAGCCCCTGGCGTCG
This sequence comes from uncultured Planctomycetota bacterium, assembly GCA_963743925.1. Classification (GTDB taxonomy): domain Bacteria; phylum Planctomycetota; class Planctomycetia; order Isosphaerales; family Isosphaeraceae; genus CAVZRC01. The sequence continues at coordinate 56,809 of CAVURY010000006.1, forward strand.
CTCGACGACCTCGATGAAGTTGGCCGCCTGCAGGAGCGACTCATGGGTCCCGGTGTCCAGCCAGGCCATGCCCCGGCTGAAGACCTCGCAACGGAGCTGGCCGCGGCGGAGGTACTCGCGGTTCACGTCGGTGATCTCGTATTCGCCGCGCCTCGAGGGCTTGAGGTCGCGGGCGATGTCGAGCACCTGGTTGTCGTAGAAGTAGAGGCCGACGACGGCATAATTCGACCGCGGCTGCGCCGGCTTCTCCTGGATGTCAACCACCCGGCCGTCGCGGTCGAACTCGGCCACGCCATAGCGCTCGGGGTCCTTGACGTGATAGCCGAAGATCGTCGCCCCTTGCGCGTCTCGGGCGACCTTCTGGAGGAGTTCGCTCAGGCCGTGGCCGTGGAAGATGTTGTCGCCCAGGACGAGGGCGGCGGCGGAGTCCCCGATGAAATCGCGGCCGATGACGAACGCCTGGGCGAGGCCGTTGGGCACGGCCTGTTCGGCGTAGGAGAGGTTCAGGCCCCAGTCGCCGCCGTCCCGCAGGAGGTCGCGGAACCGCGGCAGGTCGCTCGGCGTCGAGATGATCAGGACGTCGCGGATGCCCGCCAGCATCAGGGTGCTGAGCGGATAGTAGATCATCGGCTTGTCGTAGACCGGCAGCAGTTGCTTGCTGACGACCGAGGTGAGCGGATAGAGCCGCGTGCCGGCGCCGCCGGCCAGGATGATCCCCTTCATCATTTCTCCCCCGAGGCCGAGAGCCCGAGCCGCTCCTGCCGGTAGCCGCCGGATTGGACGTCGCGCCACCAGGCCTCGTTCTCCAGGTACCAGAGCACCGTCCGGCGGAGGCCGGTCTCGAAGGTCTCTCGCGGCCGCCAGCCCAGCTCGCGTCCGATCTTCGAGGCGTCGATGGCGTACCGCTTGTCGTGCCCGGGGCGATCGGAGACGTACGTGATCAGCTTCTCATGGGGGGCGTGCGGCGAATCGGGCCGAAGCTCGTCGAGCAGCTTGCAGATGGTCTTCACGACGTCGATGTTCTGCCGCTCGTTGTGGCCGCCGATGTTGTAGGTCTCGCCGACCTCCCCCTTCTCGAGGACGAGGCGCAGGGCCCTGGCGTGGTCGTCAACGTAGAGCCAGTCGCGGACGTTGTCCCCCTTGCCGTACACCGGCAGCGGCTTGCCGGCGTGCGCGTTGAGGATGATCAGGGGTACCAGCTTCTCCGGGAACTGGTAGGGCCCGTAATTGTTCGAGCAATTCGTCACCAGCACCGGCAATTTATAGGTGTGGTGCCAGGCACGGACGAGGTGGTCGGAGGCCGCCTTGCTCGCCGAGTAGGGCGAGTTGGGCGAATAGGGCGTCGTCTCGGTGAAGTAGCCGTCGTCGCCGAGCGAGCCGTAGACTTCATCGGTCGAGATGTGATGGAAGCGGAATCTCGACTTGTAGGGCTCCTCCAGCCCCTGCCAGTAGCCGCGGGCGGCCTGGAGCAGGACGAACGTGCCCTCGATGTTGGTGCGGATGAATTCGCCGGGGCCGTCGATCGAGCGGTCGACGTGCGACTCGGCGGCGAGGTGCATCACGGCGTCGGGCCGGTACTCGGCGAAGAGGCGGCCGATCGCCTGCGGGTCGCAGATGTCGACCCGCTCGAAGATGTGCCGGGGGTCGTGTCGGGCCGAGGCCAGCGAGTTGAGGTTGCCGGCGTAGGTCAGCTTGTCGACGTTGACCGCGGTGGCGTCCGTCTCGCCGATCCACTGGCGGACGAGGGCCGACCCGATGAAGCCGGCCCCGCCGGTGAGAAGAATGACCATCCTCGCTCCTGACCCTCCGGATCGTGCGGACATGTCGGATCCCGGCGCGGGCCCCGAGATACGAGGTCCACTTTATCAGGCCGGGGCATCCAAGTCGATGCCGCAGGTCGGGCCCGCCGACGTGCCTCGATCGCCGCGCGGGCCGGCGGTTGAAGGCCGACGATCGCTCAAGCGGTGAGGTGCCAGGCCGGGTCGAAATCGCGGTGGGCGCGGTCCTTGTCCGAGAGCACCGTCGGCCGGCCGGGCCACTCGATGGCGAATCGCGGATCATCCCATCGGACGCCGCGCTCGCATTCCGGCGCGTAGAATTCGTCGACGAAGTAGAACGCCTCGGCGTCGTCGGTGAGCGTCATGAAGCCATGCGCGAAGCCCTTGGGCACGTACATCATGCGGCGGTTCTCGGCCGTGAGCTCGGCGCCGAAGCTTTGGCCGAAGGTGGGCGAGCCTTCGCGCAGGTCGAGGATCGCGTCGTAGAGCGCCCCGCGGATGCAACGGACGACCTTGGTCTCGGCCTTGGGGGCGAGCTGGTAATGCATGCCGCGCAGGGTCCCTTTCTGGGCGGTGAGCGAGTTGTTGGCCTGGACGAATCGGGTCACGAGCCCGTGGGCGCCGAATTCGCGCTCGCAGAAGGCCCGGGCGAAGAAGCCCCGGTCGTCGCCGCGTTTCTCGAGGTCGATCAGGTAAGCGCCCTTCAGGAGAGTCTCGTTGAAGATCATCGGAATTTTCGCGGCGGAATCCCCGGCTGTCGGGCCTGCGGAGCCGCCGCGCCTCTCGATTGAAGAAGAAGACCCCGGGCCGGCCGCTGAATGGGCTTCCGGCGACGGACCGGGCTGAACAAGCACCAGGACAGACGGGTTGAGACGTTCGGGCACCCGCGCCGGCGCCTCGGCGACGACCTTCGCGTCCTCATTCCGGGAAGTCGGAGGCGCTTCGGCGCGAAGACTCGAAAGGGCGGGAGGGCCCCGGATCAGCCGCGAGTGCCGGCCGTTTCGAGGAGTTCGAATCGGCCCTTGAGGGTGCGGAGCCGGACGAACTGATCGCCCTCGAAGTCCTTCTTGCCGAAGCCATGCTCGACCAACTTGCGGTGGAGCTCTTCCATCCCGCTGACCAGGTTGTACTGGAGCCGGAAGTCGGGCAGGACCTTGCCGAGCCGGTCGAAGTTGACCCGATAGTTCCGCGGATCGGCGCCGACCTCGCCGGTGTAGACGACCTTGGCGGAGGGGATCAGTCGCTGCACCTGGTCGCCGACGTCGCGGACCTGATAGTTCTCGCGATTGCCGCCGACGTTGACGGCCAGGTTGTGGACCGCGTCTCGAGGCGCCTGCGCGAAGGCGGCGAAGGCGCGGGCGATGTCGCGGCAGTGGATCAGCGGACGCCAGGGCGAGCCGTCGGATTGGATGCGGATCTCGCCGTAGGACATGGCCGAGGCCAGCAGGTTGTTGACCACCAGGTCGATCCGCAGCATGGGCGAGTTTCCATAGGCCGTGGCGTTGCGGAGGTAGACCGGCGAGAAGGAGGCGTCGGCGAGCTGGGAGACGGCCTCCTCGGTCTCGATCTTGGACCGGGCGTAAGCGGTCAACGGATTGAGCGGGTCATCCTCGTCCAGGTCGAGCTTCTCCCCCTGGCCGTAGATCGAGCAGCTGCCGGCGAAGAGGAAGCGGGGCACGCCGGCCTGCTTGGCGATCTTCGCCAGCCGGATCGAGGCTTCGCGGTTGATGTCGAAGGTGAGCTGGGCGTTGAGCTCGCCCATCGGGTCGTTGGAGATCGCCGCCAGGTGCATGATACGCTCGCACCCCTCCAGGTCCCGGGCTTCGATCGCGCGGACGTCCTTGACGAGCTCGATGTCCGGGTCGACCAGGGGCTCCCATTGGCAGCCTTCGAAGAGCTTGAGGTCGCAACCGACGACGGTGTGACCTTCCTGCTTCAGGACGTCGACCAGATGGGCTCCGATGAAACCGCGATGACCGGTCACGAAAATTTTCATGGTGTTATGCCGGGATGCAATGGTTTGGGATTCGTCGCGTTACGAGGGGCCGGGTTTCGGAACATTAGGGGAGTTCGGGCGGCGGCATCGGGGCCGGCGGTCAGGACCGGGCCATCGAGGGATCCTGGGCCTCGCGGCGCAAGGCCGGGTTCTCGACCACGGGGACCCGGATGCCGGCGCAGAAGACGCTGTGGCGGATCGAGTCGATCAGCATGTTCGGCGGGTCGGTGTCCGGCTTGCGCAGGAGCCGCCGCCTCAGTCGCCAGGTGGCGTATCCGAGGATGAACGCCGCGTCGACCAGGGCCGTGCGCCAGGGCCCGTAGTTCTTCAGGAAGAACCGTCGGCGTGCCTGGTGCCAGTAGGGCGGGCGACGGGAGGGCGGGCGATTGCCGGTCACCCCGGTCGTCGCGCCACCCAGGTGGACGACGCGGCTGGACGGCACGTACCAGGTTTCCCAGCCGGCGCGCGCGCGCGCAGGCAGATGTCGGGGTCGTCGAAGTAGGTGTACAGGCCCTCGTCCAGCAGCCCGACCTGCTCGAGCACGGTTCGCCGCAGGATCAGGCTGGCGCCCGAGACCCAACCGGCGCGGAAGGGGCCGTCCCGTTTGGGGAGCGCCGCGGCCCAGGGCGCCAGCAGCTTCGAGGCGATCGCCAGCCGCATCCCCCGATCCAGCTCGGTGGCGACCCCCGGGAAGCGGAATGGCGTGGACTCGACCGTGCCGTCCGGCGCGACGAGCATGCTGCCGGCGACGCCGGCCCTGGGGTGGTCGTCCATGAACGAGACGAGCGCATCGAGGGCGTGCTCCTCGACGGTGGTGTCGGCGTTCAGGAGCAGGACGTATTCCGGCGGGTCGTCCGAATCCAGCGCCGGGCGGATCACGGCGTTGTTGCCCCCGGTGAATCCCCGGTTGGGGTAGATGGCGGTGAGGCTTACCCAGGAGTCCCAGCCGTTCTCGGCGATGGCGTGCCGGAGCCGCTCTTCCGCATCGCCGCCGGTCCCGTTCTCGCAGACCGCGACGCGGGCGCCGGGGACCCGGCCGATCTCGCCGCTGAGCGAACGCAGGCAGTCGATGGTCAGCTCGGTCACCCGATAGGACACGATCACGACGAGGAGCTTCATGGGTGCGTTATCCGTCTCGATGCCTGGCTCTGCGTCGCTCGACCGCGGCCCGAGGCGAGGGCTGGGCAGCCGACCGGATGTCGGCGCGGGATCTCGGGGTCGGCGATCACCGGGAGCTTCGGCGGGGCACCGCGATATCGGGGATGATAGACCCCGACAGCCTCGGGCGTGCCGCAGGTCGATTTTACACCAACCCCGCTCGGTCGGCGAAGTCATTCTCGGGCGGAAACGGGCGAGACGGGCAATCGGCCGGACGACCCTGCATCCCGGCTCAACAATCTCCGGGAGACGTGGCTTCACGGCAACGCGGCGATCGAGCTTCCGGGTCGATCCTCGAGTCAGGCGGATCGAACGCGGATGGGATGCGTCCACGCAGGCCGGCGAGGTTTCAATGGGGACTTGCTTTCCGGATGACCTGGCGATAGAAATCGATCATGCGTGCCGCGATGACGGCGGGGTGGAATTGCTGCTCGCAGCGGGCGGCGGCCTGACGGCCGAGCTCGGCGGCGTGGCCGGGGTTCTCGAGCAAGGAGAGGATCTGGGCCGCCAGGTCGTCCGGATCGCCGACGCGATGCAGCACGCCGTCGATGCCGTCGCGGATGATCTCGGGGATGCCGCCGACCCGAGCCGCGACGATCGGGCAGCCCAGGGCCATGGCCTCGGTGACCGTCACCCCGAAGACCTCGTAACGCGAACAAACGACCGTGATCATGGCCTGGCGTCGCAACGCGACCAGGGCCGAGAACGGTTGCTGCCCGAGGAGTCTGACTCGGCCCGACTCCAGCGCTCCGGGCAGCCGGTCGCCGAGGAACTCCTCGAGGTTCCACCGCCGTCCCTGGTCGTCGATGAATCCTCGGTCCGGTCCGACGAAGCAGAGGCTGGCCTCCGGGACGCGCCGGAGGATCGTGCGGAATGCCTCGATGATCAGGTCGCCGCCTTTGTGCCGATCGAAGCGGCCGATGAAGAGGATTTGCCGGGGCTCGCACCCGTCCGGCCTCCAATGATCGGCGGGCGGGATGGGCGCGGTGGGCGGGTGGATGACCTGTGCATGCTCCAGCTTGAGGCCGTAGTAGGAGCGGGTCCGTTCCAGGACGTCGCGCGATGTGGAGGTGATGGCGGTCGCGGCGGCGATCGCCCGCCCTTCCGTGTCGACGCGGCGCCGGAATTCGTCGTCTTCCGGGACCCCGATCGCAGGGCCGTTGAGGAACCAAGGGCCGTGAAGCCGGACGCAGACCGGGATCGAGATGGCCGGCTTGATCCAGGCGGCCATGCCGAAGGTGTCTTCCACCTCGAAGATCTGGAGATCCCGCTCGGCGATGGCGCGGCGGAGCAGGCCCAGCACGATCCGGGAGGTCCTTCGGCGATCCGCCCATCGCGGTGCGATCCGATACTCCAACCGATCCAACGTCCGTCGTACCAGGCCCTGCGCCGCGTAGGCCCGCTGGATGTCGTAGACCCCCTCGCCCGGCTCGCCCCCGGCGGTGGTGCCGGCCAGGATCGTGGCGCGGTGCCCCAGGCTCGTCAACTGTTCGGCCATGTCGGCGATATACGTGATGATCCCGTTGGCGAACGCATCCAGGGGCCACCCCGGGCTCATATAGCCGATCGACAGGGGCGGTCCATCCTCGCGAGGAGTCATCGAGTCTCCGGGGAAAAAGGGATGATGGGCACCGATCCGATTCGCGGGGCCGGCCACCGTCAGTGTCCCCGGGCGGCGAAGAACAACAGCTTCCAGGAGCGGAGTGAGAACGGCGCATGGGCCAGGGCCCTGCGAGCATGCTTGCGGGCGGAGGCCGTATGGCCCGAACTCAGCGCCCACCATGCCCATTTCTCATGCTCGGCCCTGGGAGACGTCGAGATCGGCGGGGGCGACGGCGGGACCGGCAGTTCGGGCAGTTTCCGCCGTCGCCGTGCGTCCCTGACGATCTGCCCGTACACCTGGTTGATCGTCTCGTGATACGAGGGGGCCTTCGAGATGTTGCTCTCATGGATGCGGTACTTGAGGAGGACCTCGGGGATATTGGTGATCTGCCCGCGTTCGGAGAGGCGCAGGAACAGGTCGACATCCTCGATGACCTCGAACGGGCGGTATTTGCCGATGGCCAGGACGGCGTCGCGCCGCATCATGATCACGGGATGGGAGACCAAGGTCTCCCGCTGCCCCCGGAGGTAGCTCGCGTCGATCGCCTCGTGATCCTGGAGCGTGCACCAGTCGCAGAGCGGATCGCCGTCGGGATCGATGAGTCGCACGCGGCTCCCCACCAGGAGGCATTCCGGATGGGCGCGGAGGTAGTCCACTTGCTTCCGGAATCGCTCGGGCAGCGAGATGTCATCGCCGTCCATGCGGGCGAGGAACTCGCCCCGCGCCTGATCGATCAGCTCGTTCAGGGATGCCACCAATCCTTTGTTGGGGCGGCTGGTCAGGCGGATGCGCGGGTCGCGGTCGGCGTAGCGTCGGAGGATCTCGAGCGAGTCGTCGGTCGAGCCATCGTCGAGGATGAGGAACTCGAAGTCGCCGAGGGTCTGGCCGAGGATGCTCTCCACGGCATGGGCGAGGTACTTGCCGGCATTGTAGACGGGCATGCAGACGCTGATCAGGGGGGTATCCGTTGTCATGGCAGACCTGGACCTACTTACAGGGGGTGTCCATCGCCGGGCGACTCCCAGGACTTCGACGGACGAACGGATGGCGTGGGCCCCGGGATCGGTCGAGAAATCCGGCCGATTTCCGGGCTGTCCGGGGGCATGAATCCGGCCTTGGCGGGCTCGTCGTTCGCAGGGTTGCGGCGTTGGGCCATCGCAGATCGCCGGCCTGTTCCGCGGGTTTCCGCGCTTCGACGCGTCGAGCCGGCGGGCCTGGATCAGTATCCCCGTATCGAGCAGTACGCGAGTTTCCAGGATTCGGGCCAGAGCGGGCGCTTGGCCACGAGTCGCCTCGCGTACTTGCGGGCGGTATGTACGTGGCCCGAGCTGAGGGCCCGCCAACCCAACGCGTAGTCTCGCTCGGGGGTCAGTTTGACCGGCGGCACCAGGCAAATCGCTTCCGGAGGCGGCATGTCTTCGGGGAGGTTTCGCCTCCGGAAGGTATCGGTCAGGATCTCGGTGAGCACGCGATAGGATCTCTCTCTCGCGGCTTCGCTGCGGGAGTAGTTGGAGTAGTGGATGCGATAGATCAGCAGGAAATCGGGTAGGCGTGCCAGGCGACCGTGCTCGGCCAATCTCAGGAATAGGTCGAGATCCTCGATGGCCACGTTGCGGTAGCTGCCGACGGCCAAAACGGCGTCGCGCCGCATCATGACGGAGGGATGGACCAGGGCCGGCCCGCGGAGCAGGAAATGGAACGCGTCGATCTCGTCATGGTCCGGCAAGGTGATGTATTCGCCGACCGGATCCCCGTCACTATCGGCCTCCCAGACCCGGGAGCCCACCATGACGCAGTCGGGGTTGGCTAGCAGGTATTCGACCTGCTTCTGGAATCGCTCGGGCAGGGCGATGTCGTCACCATCCATGCGGGCGATGAATTCACCCCGCGCCTCCTCGACGAGTTCCTGGAGGGTGGGCGCCAACCCCTTGTGGGGCCGGCAGATCAGGCGGATGCGCGGGTCGCGTGCCGCGTAGTGTTCCAGGATTCGCACGGAGCCGTCGGTCGAGCCATCGTCGGCCATCAGGAACTCGAAGTCCCCGAACGACTGATCCAAGATACTCCTGATCGCCTTGTCCAGGTACTTGGCCACGTTATAGACCGGCATGCAAACGGAGATCATCGGTGCCTTTTGAACCGGATCCGGGTCGGAGTTCAGCGCCTGGCCGTTGTCGGTCATCATGCGGGTCGATGTTGGAGGGGCCGGGAAGTTCCGATTGCTCATGAGGCCGAGATCCGTATGAGGCTCGAGGATACCATTAGTCAGGACGAGTACTAAATTAACCCCGCAACTCGGAAGAAAGTCTCGGAGTTATCATTCGGGACACGCGAATTCCGGCGAGTCGAGGAGCATTGCATCGAATCGCTGAGGTCAAGGCGATCGTGGGCAGATATCTAGGTACATGACCCGGGAAGGGCGCGTTTTTCCGGGGTCGGGAGCGGATGCCCCCTCGGACGCTCGGGCACAAATCGGCGACGCTCAACGGGTCGAGATCCCGGCCGCGATCCTCGCGGCGACCGATGCGTGGAGGAGGGGAATCAAGATCTCGTGATGGCCGGTCAGGGCGATGCCCGCGCCGCCGGGCCGATCCAGGACGTTGAGCCGGCCGCGATATTGCTGCTGGAAATCGAGATTGGCGGTCGTCATGCCCTCCAGTGAGAAGCCCAGATTGCGTGCGATGGAGACCGTCTTGAGGAAGACCTCCGGCATGATCACGGCACTGCCCAGGTTGAGCCAGACCCCGCCTTCCAGGTGGGCGACCAGCGCGCACAGGGTGCGGAAGTCGGCGAGGCTGGCGCGTCCTATCTTACCGCCGTCGAGTTCCGGTGTCATGTGTACGATGTCGGTGCCGATCGCCACGTGGACCGTGGCCGGGACGCCTTTCCGCAGGGCGGCGACCAGCAGGCTGGCGTCGAGCCCCGGCCCGCCGTGCTCGAGGATCACCTGGCCCAGGGCGGAGCCCAGTCCGATCCCTTTTTCGTCCGCGCGATCGCAGGCCGCGACGAAGAGCGCGGAGGTCTCGCTGGCGAAGCCGAAGGTGCCGGCATCCAGTCGGGCGCCGACGTCCTCGCTGGTGTGGCCGGCGACGGCCAGCTCGAGGTCGTGAATCGCCGCCGATCCGTTCATCGCCACGCCGGTCAGGATGCCTTGCGCGATCCAATCATTGAGGTACGGCCCGCACCCGGTCTTGATCACGTGACCCCCCAGCGCGGCCAGCACATGGGCACCGCGGCGATGGGCGGCGACGATCGCGTCCCGCAGTTGCTTCAGCGATTGCGCGGCGAGGACTGCGGGGAGCCCGTCCAGGAGGTCCTCGAGCGTGCCCGAACCGGAGTCCGGGCGGCCCAGGTCGACCAGTCGGACCTTGCTCGGCCGCTCGGCGAGGGGTTCGTATCGCAGTTCGTGCAGGTCGAAGGCCTTTTCAGGGGTCGGCATGGCAACTCGCAGGTGGCGTGAGTCTGGTCGAGGATCCAACGAGCCCGATTCATGGAGAGGCGGCCGGATGGGCCGTCGAAAGCGCCGGCGGATCGTCGAGGATGAGCCGGGCGGCGGCGGCGAAGTCGTCGGCGACGGGGCAACGACCGGCCAGGGTCTCGACCTCGGCGGCCGGATCCTTCCCCGACCGCACCAGGATGCTGCGGCATCCGGCATTGAGGCCGGCCAATACGTCGCTGATCAGGTCGCCGACCATCCATGAGGCGGTCAGGTCGATCCCCAGGTCGTCGGCGGCGCGGAGGAGCATGCCGGGCCCCGGCTTGCGGTCCGGGCTCTCGACGATGGAGCGGTCGTCGCCGGCGGGCGCGGCGGTGCAGTAGTAGATGGCGTCGAGCGTGGCGCCGGATGCCGCGAGCTGACGCTCCAGTTCGGCGTGGATCTCCTCGAGCCGCTCCACGGTGAACATCCCGCGTCCGACGGCCGACTGATTGGTGATCAGTACGCGCGCGAAGCCGGCGCGGCGGAGCTGGCGCAGGGCCTCGGCGGCGCCGGGCAGGAGGCGGACCATGGCCGGGTCGGACAGGTAGTGGACGTGCTCGATGATGGTGCCGTCGCGGTCGAGGAAGGCCGCCGGGCGGCGGCCGGCCGCCGCGGGTCGGTTCCGAGCGGGGAAGACCGAGCCGGTGTCGCGTCGGGCGAGGTCCAGGGCCTCGCGGGTGCCGATGTCGCGATGATATCCGCCCCAGGGCCATCCCCGCATCCGCCCCACGAACCGGGGCAACACGTCGAACCCCAGGTCGAAGGCCCGCATCGCGGCGATCTCGCGGTAGGCGGCGGCGTCCACGACGTAGAGCCCGGCATTGGCCAGGTCGCTGGCCGGCTGCTCCGGCTTCTCGACGAACGAGACGACCCGGCCTTGCGCGTCCAGCTCGGCGATGCCGCAGGCACGCGGGTTGGGTGCCCGGAAGAGGACCATCGTCATCGGGTCGTCGTGTCGACGATGGAAGGCGAGCAGGGCCCTGAGGTCGACGTCGCTGAGGTTATCCGAATAGATGATGACGACGTCGTCGGCGTCGTCGGCGAGGTCGGCGTTGGCGGCGATCGTGCCGGCGGAGCCCAGGAGCTCGGGCTCGTACGACTCGACCAGGCGGATCCGGCCTCGAGCGTTGACCGAGCCGATGAATTTCCTCACCCGTTCGGCATGGGCGTGGGTATTGATTCGCGCCTCCGGGATCCCGGCCTCGGCCAGGGATTCGAGCCAGAAGTCCAGCAGGGATCGGTCGTCGATCGGGATCAGGCACTTGGGGATCGTGTCGGTCAGGGGGCGGAGCCGGGTCCCCAGGCCTCCGGCCAGGAGCAGGGCCCGGGTTCGCCCGGCGGTATGGTCGTCGCGCATCGTTAACCCGCGGCCTCAGGAGTTGATGAAGACGTTCCGGCTGCCGTGCCGCGCGATGCGGAACTGCAACTGCTTGGGCCGCCCCAGGGCCTCGCAGATGGCCTGGTGCCGCCAGGCGGGCGCGATCAGGAGGAGGAAGCCGCTGCCGCCGGCCCCCAGGAGCTTGCCGCCGAGGGCGCCGGCCCGGCGTGCCGCCCGGTAGGACTCATTGACCTCGTCGTTGCTGATGCCGAAGCCGAGCGACCGCTTCAGCTCCCATCCCTCGTGCAGCAGGGCGGCGAACCGGTCGAGGTCGCCGTCGCCGGCGAGTGCGTGGCGCATCTGGTCGGCCAGGTCCCGCATGGCGCGGAGCACGTCCATGCGGTCGCCGGTCCCCTCGGACTGGCGCTCCAGGATGGCGTTGGCGTCGCGCGCCTGGCCGGTGTAGAGCAGGAGGGTCTGCCGCTCCATCTCGGCCAGCGTCTCCAGGCGGCACGGGACCGGCTCGACGTCGACCGAGTCGTCCGGATTGAAGCGGATGTAGTTCACCCCGCCGAAGGCGGCCGCGTACTGGTCCTGGCGGCCGATCGGCTTGCCGAGCACGTCGATCTCGATCCGGCAGGCCTGCTCGGCCAGGGCGCGGGGGCTGGCGACCTGGTGCCGGTAGCCGTGCAAGGCGGTGAGCAGGCCGACGGTCAGGCTGCTGCTGGAGCCCATCCCGGTCCCCGAGGGGACGTCGCCGATGGTGGTGATCTCCAGCGGCTCGTCGAGCTGGACCTGCCGCATCGCCTCGCGCACCAGCTCGTGCTGGACCTCCTCGAGGGATTTGGCCTCCTCGGTGCGGGAGTAGCTGACGCGGATGGTGGGTTCGAACCGACGATGGATCGTGACGTAGATGTGCTGGTCGATCGTCGTGCTCAGGACGGCCCCGTACTCCCGCCGGTAGAAGGCGGGCAGGTCGGTGCCGCCCCCGGCGAAGCTCACGCGATAGGGGGTCTGAGAGATAATCATGGCGGTCCTGCTGCTCTTGGAGATCCGGGCACATCGCCGCGCCGGGTCGCGCGGCCAGGCCGGGGGTGCGGGCGGACGCCCCGCGGCGAAGATGATCCTGGTTGGTCAATCAATCCACGACTTGATCTCACGCCGTGACCGACGCCTCGACATTGTAACGCGCCGGGGCGACTCGAGAAATCCGGGCACATCACGGGGCGTGCCGCGACCGCGACGCGGATCGATGACCCGTCCCGCGTTTCCGCGCGACGGCCCCCATTTTACGCGAGGACTCGCGGGGCGTCGATCCTGCGAAACATGACGGTGACGTGGGGTCATGCGCGTTGCGAGAGCGACGGTCCCGCGGACCCTTCGGAGTCCTCGACGGGGCGGGATCGGAGGGCCCGTCGTGGCGCCTCGGGGTCTTTCCAGAGCCGATCGACGGCGGAGAGGACCTGATCCGGGGTGATCATGTGGAGGCACTTCTTGCCGTAGGGGCAGGGCTCGACCAACCAGCATGGGGCGCACTCGACCGGGCTGTAGAAGTTGATATTCCCGGGGTATGCGGTGGAGTTCGGATGGATGTATCCGCCGTAGATCACGACGGCGGGCGTGCCCACGGCCCCGGCGATGTGCATGGGGCCCGTATCCGGCGCGATGAAGAGGTCGGCGGCGGCGATGGCGGCGACCAGCTCGGGCAGCGAGGTCCGGCCCCTGAGGTCAACGTGGCTGCCGGCGGGAGCGGCCCGGGGTTCGGTCGTCGGGCCGCCGACGTCGATGACGGTCCCGCGGGCGGCGAGTCGCGCGACGAGGGCCTCCCAGTACGGATCGGGCCAGTCCTTGTTGGGGGTGTAGCTGTTGGCGCGCCGGGTGATGGCCACGTGGGGTCGGGGCAGGTCGCTCCACTCGCTCCGAAATCGCTCGACGAGGTCGGGACGGACCGCGCAGGAGGGCCGGACGTCCCGCACGTCCACGCCCACTTGGTCGCCGATGATCCGCGCGAGATGGCGGTGCGGAGGGAGGCTGAACTCATAGTTCAGCCAGATGTATCCCTCGGGCTGCTCGGCCATGGGGCGGACGCGGTCGATGAACGGGAGGCCCTCGACCAGGTCCGGGAAATCGGTGTAGAAGTTGATCCGGCAGGAGGGGTTGAGCCGCTTGATCTCCCGGATCGCGGGCGTGCACATCAGGACGTCGCCCAGGCCGTAGTTCCGGCTGAGGTGGAGCTCGTGCCGTCGATACGGGGCCAGCGCGGGCACGGGCGAGCGGACCAATCGCGAGGCCCGGCCCCACCGCGCGGCGAGGCGATTGGCCAGCGGGTGCGCCCACGGGACGTAACCACGCCACCAGGCGAAGCGTCCGGCCTTCTTGAAGATCTCCCGCAACCTCATGGATCCATAGCCTTTCGCGTCGGCGACGGTCGGCGTCGCGCGGTCCCACTCCTCAAGCCATCGTCTGGCGACCACGACTCTCCCCCATTCGTCCGGGCGGGGGTCGAATCGCACATCGTCGAGGTCAAGCGGATTCGACAAGGGAGGCGGACTCCTTCGGGCTGAGGTAGGCGATCGGCCGGGTGGCACCTTCGACCTCCAGGGCGTAATGGACCGAGCCGTCGTCGTCGACCCGGACGCGTTTGAATCCGAGCCGATCGTAGAGCTCGCTGACCAGGGCGTTCTTCTTGGTGGGGATGTACTCGCCGCGGATCTCGCGGTATCCCAGGCGGCGGGCTCGCTCGAGCAGCTCGCCGATGAAGAACTGCTCGACGGTCCGGCCGATGACGCGGCAGCTCATCAGCGAGGTGTCGATCCTCAGGGCGCGCGGGTCGTCGTCGGCGGGGACGGCGATCATGACGCCGATGAGTCCGTGGTCGCCGAATCGGTCCTCGACCCGGAGCGTCATGCCGACGGCGTCGGGGAGGGCCAGCAGCCGCAGGACATCCTCGCGGCCGTGCCGCCGGGTGGTGAGGTTGAACTGGTTGGTCTTGCCGAGGAGCTGGACGACCCGCATCAGGTCGGCCTCGTCGATCTCGCGGACATCGGCGACCATCTCGAGCGAGCGGAGGTAGTCTTCCATGGTGCCCGCGGACTGCTGGAGCTCGCGGCGTTTCCGCTCGACGGCGTACTGCTCGGCGCGCTCGCGGTCGGCCTCGGTGAGGCTGGCGGCCTCGAACCAGAGGCCGGCCTGGAGTGCGCGGACGTACTCGGCCGGCTCGGCGGGCACGTCGGCGACGGCGACCTCGGGGATCGCCTGCCTGACCTGCTCGCGCTCGGCCGGGTTGTCGTCGAAGAAGACGAAGCTGTCCAGGCCCAGGCTGAGCGTCTCGGCGAGCCGACGGATGGTGGTGCCCTTGGGCTCCCAATTGATCTCGGCGGCGGCGATGTCGTCGAGGCCCAGGATCATCTCGGGGTTCTTCTCGAAGGGCTCGCGGCCGTCCGCGGGGTTGTTCTTGGAGGCGACGGCCAGGACGATGCCGCGCTTCGACAGGGCCTTGGCGTGCTTCTGGAAGGAGCGATAGGCCTCGCCGTCGGGGCTCTCGCCGAGGGCGACGCCGAGGGCGCCGGTCTCGCCGACGACGCCGCCCCAGAGGGTGTTGTCCAGGTCGAGGACCAGCACCTTCTTGGGGCCGGTGGTCAGCGCCGCGCCCCGGCCCAGAGGTGATCGGCCAGCCGGACGACCCCGCGCTCGCTGAAGGGCTGCTTGGTCCAGAAGTAGCGGCGCGGGTCGTAGAAGGAGTCGCGGCCCATCATGCCCGAGACCAGCTCGAGGTCGAGGAAGTAGGAGCCGGGGGGGCGGTGCTGCCGCAGGGCGGCGTTGGCGGCGCGGACCAGGTCCACCGGGCTGCCGGTCTCGCCCGCGAGGCCGAAGCCCTCCGCGCCGGGGCTCATCCAGTCGTAGCCGACCTGGAGGATTCGCGACCCCATGCGGCCGGCGGCCTCCCAGGCGTGCCGCCAGAAGGCCAGCTCATCCTCGACCCGCTCGGCGACCGACCCCGAGCCGCCGGAGAGGCGCTGGGTCCAGGGGATCAGCACGACCACGTCGGGACCCTTCGGCTCGGCCGATAGCCGGTTGAGGTCTTGCAGGATGGTGTCGTATCCCGCCTCGGTGACCGAGCAGGCCTGGCCTTGCCCCCAGGCGATCGCCGTCACCGCCGGGAGCAGCCAGGTCGTGGTGCACTGGCCGAGCAGGTGGATGCGGAGCGTCCCCTTGGCGTCCGCCGCGTCGGCGCGGGCCTTGTGGATGAACCGGCCCGCCCGGTCGATCTCCTCGGGGCCGAGGCGGCCGCGGTTCAAGGCGTCGCGCAACAGGGCGAGGGCCGCGTCGACTCGACCCTCCTTGCGCATGGCGACGAGCTGCTTGAAGAGGTCGGGTGAGGATGACATGAAGTTAGGTCTCCCGTGGGCGAATTCGATGGGATCGGTTCGGGGAGCGCCGGCCCGTCCGGTCCCTGAGGCGGAGGCAAAGTCGTCTCGACGATTGCGCCAAATTCCGGAAGAGTCGTGATCCGGGCGCTCCAGCTTCAGTGGGCGGGGGAGCGGGCGTCGATGAGGTCGATCAGGTCGCCGACGCTCTGCAGGCCGGCGACCTCGGAGCTGCTGAACTTGACGCCGAAGGCCTTTTCGACGTTGACGATCAGGGTGACATGCATCAAGGAGTCCCAGCCCTCGACGTCCTTGGCGGTCGTCTGCCGGTCGATGCTCAGCTCGTCGTCGTCGAAGACATCCTGAAAGACCTGGTTCAATCGTCCTAGCCGGTCGTCCATTGGCATCCCCTTATTCATCCCAACAATGGTTGTTTCGGCAATCATTGCCCCAGGAGCACGCATACGCGGGCTGCCGAGTCTCCGCGATTGCGATCATTTCGAATTCGGCTGTGAGATGGCCCGCACAACCGGCCCATCCGGCATCGTCGTGGTTTCGTTCGGGCGCATTCGCATCATGGAGTGGCTCGTCCAAACGGCAAACACCATCCCATGAGCATGACGGATAGACAGCTCTCCGGTCCACCAGACAACGGAACACGAATGGGGAAAAGAAGAATCCAGCCCAGAAGGTCGACACGAAAACCTTCCGCCACAACGACTTAAGACATGACCGACTTCCTGGTTTGCAACCAAGTCACTCAATCTGTTGTGGCGGCCCAAGAAATCGGATAGCGCTGTCATACGAATGGAGGGCGTCTCGCCACGAACTCTTGGTGTCTGTCTCGGAAGGGTCTTGTCGGGTGCTCCATGAGCGCCGGTCCCGGGTCACTTGCCGAATTCGGTTCTCACCGAGCACCCGACGAGACGGCCACCGCGACTTCCGAGACAGGCTCTGATCCGGTCGGACCATGGCACTCATTGGCACTCATTGGCAACTTTTCGCCGGGTCTCCGTCGCCACGGTGGCCGATCCCGGCCCGGGCCGGCCGGCATTCCCGTTCCAGGGGCGAGGAGTTTGGACCGATCGTCTCATCTCCCATTCCGAAGAGGACCGTGCGGACAGCGAAGCGGTGTCATCGGCTCGAGGGCTGGCCTGGGATGACTTCGCGCATCATCCCTTACCCATGAGGATGCCACCACGCCGGTCAATCGTTAACGCACCTACGGCGGCATCGAGCTGTTTCTTTGTCGTAACTCCTGGTGCAAGGACGCGATAGAAGGTCCGGAGGGATTTTCAATTCGTTCGACGAGTGTTCCCCTTATGGGACAGTCTCTTAATCCCATGACCTGGACGTCGCTGATCAATGCCGTATTCTCGCCCCCATTGAGATTACGCCGAGCCATCGCTGGTCCCAAGGAGTCGAGGAGTCGTCTACCCGATGTGCCCGACGCTCTCGCGGCCCAAATGGACCGGGATCACGTTTCTCTGATCCTCGTCGACGGGACCGCGCGAGAAGTAGACCTCGATCGAACGAGCGATGACCAAGCAGCATGTCAGGTAGAACGGAAACAGGTGGCGGGTGATGAAGTAGAGGTGGTTCGCGGCATGGGACGTCTTCATGATCCAGGCCAGCCCGATCACCAGGGCCGCGGCGATCGCCGCCAGATCGCGGGGCGATGGTCGCGTGACCTGGAGATCCATCCTCCACCGTCCCAGCTTGAACTCGGCCCGCCGGAGTGCCAGGATCGCCACCGTCGCGTAGACCACGAGCCGCCCGGCCCTGGCGAAATGGTTGGGCCCGATGTAGGCGCGGATGTAGCCCTCCAGCGCGAACTTCAAGCGACCGGGCCACGACAGGCCCTGCATCAACTCATCCGCTTCGTACTTCTTGGTCGCCCGCATGGCGAAATGCTCCAGGCCGGCGCGTAGTCCGCCGAAGTAGAGCGCCACCTGGATGAAGTGCAGTGCATGGGCCGCGGTGAATCCGACGCCCACGGCCACGCACTGGGCCAGGACGTTTCGCCACGGGATGGGGCACTCGGCCGGGGTGACCAGGAGCGTCAGCGGCACCGGGGCGAACGACACCAGAAAACAGTGGTCCCACGACAGCCACCCCTGGATGAATCCGATGAGCAGCAGGGCGGTCATCGTCACCGGGCCCGCATGACGCGACCGGCTCATCACGTCCATCACGAGGGCAATCTCGATGAGCAGCAAGCTATGCGCGTACCCCTGGAAGTGCAGCCCCTGGCTAAACGCGGTGAACATCGGCGTCAGCAGGCAGGCGAGATAGACCCCGAGCGCTCGCCAGCGACCGAAGACCCGTTCCAGTACGACCAGGAACGCGACACAGGCGAGGATGTTCAGTGCGACCGGGAAGATCCGGAACAGACCCACCCGTTCGACGCCGAACAGCTTCGTATAGATCCCGCACAGCCAGTCGGGTCCGGGAGGATATCCGGTGTAGACCGCGTTCTCGGGGCCGGTGAACTCCCTTCCCCGCTGCGCCTTCAACCGACCCAGGGTGCCTTCGTCGGTGAATCGCTTGCCGTACAAGCTGGCGGGCAAACCGTAGTTGACGATGAAGCCATCGCGGGCATATCGCTCGCCCGCGCCAGCGAGTTGGCCTCCGAGAATGGGTCGCCGAGGCCGAAGGGCGACAACCCGTCTGCGCATCGGAGCACATTCAGCGCGTCGAACCCCAGGGTGATCCCCAGAAGGATCGCGGAGTATACGATGAAAGACCATCGGGTCACGGTGGGAATGTCCTCAAGGGCTTGGTTTGCTCGCCGAGCTCAACATCTCGCCGAAAGTGATCGGGAACATCGCCTTGCGCAGTGGCGGAGGGCTCAGGCGATGGGCGACATTGATGGCCGGTGTCAATAACGGGTGCGGGTACTTGCTTAACTGGTGTGATACGTAATGAAGGTTCATCGTCTTGATGGCACGACCCACGCGGATATCGACGAAGCCCTCTCGTCCAAGGTAGTGGCGGAGGCTTGAGGGGGTGAAGTAGGACAGGTGCTCGACCTTATAGTGCAGCCAGCGTGGCCCCATCGAACGGCATGAGAGCGACGAGGCGTCGGGGGTGAGTATCACCAGAGTCCCGCCCGGGCGTAGCAGGCGGAATGCCTTGGCCAGGACCGCGCCGGGATCTCGCACGTGCTCCAGGAAGTCGAACATGGTAATTACGTCGAAGAAGTCATGGCCGGATCCTGCGAACTCGGCCTCTTCGAAGGGCCCCTGGAAGACCCGATCGGGACCGAACTTCTCGGCGATGGCCCTGGCGCCGAACTCCGAGAGCTCAACACCGTAAGGCTCCAGGCCGGCCGCCGCGGCTTCCTCCATCAAGTAGCCTAGGGCTGCGCCGCAATCGAGCAGCCGAGCCCCGGGCCCATGTCGTCGCGCGAACGGGACGAGCAACCGGCGGAACATGGCTCGCTTGAGCGAGCGCGTTGCCTCGGCGTCGTCTTGCAGGCCCCAGGCGTCGTAATACTCCTGCCGATAGATCCGCTCGAGCGTGGCGTCATCGGGTTGCGGGTCGAGCCATTCCAGACCGCAGCCCGGGCAGTGCATGAGGGTGTAACCTACAAGGGCCCGGCGGCCCGGTCGGGCGATCGCGGCCCGGTCGCAGGCGCGACAGGAAGGCGTGACGGCGGCGGACGAAGTAACCATATCGATTAGAGACCTCCCCGAACCATGTGGCCCAGCGGCATTCCTTGACTGACGAAGAACTCGACATGGGCCTCACCGTTCGGCCCCGGGGCCGCCGGGGTGAGCAGCAGGCCTTCGACCGCCTCGAGGACCTCCGCCGCGCCGATCCGCTGCATGCAGATGTTGTTGCCCATGCACGGCGGCTCGTCCACCTCGTACAGGCAGGGGCTGCAGTACATCGACTTCTTGATGACCCGGAAACGGTCGCCAGTCGGCCCGTAATGGACGGGATCTCCGGGTCCGAACAGGGCGACCGTCGGCGCGCCCAGGGCCCAGGCCATGTGCATCGGCCCCGTGTCGTTAGTGACGACGCAACGCGCG
Source organism: uncultured Planctomycetota bacterium (assembly GCA_963743925.1). Taxonomy (GTDB): domain Bacteria; phylum Planctomycetota; class Planctomycetia; order Isosphaerales; family Isosphaeraceae; genus CAVZRC01. The sequence goes on from CAVURY010000006.1 coordinate 76,541, forward strand.
CCCTCCAGCAGGGCGAACAGGCCGCCCAAGCTCAATTCGCCGGCCAGGTTCACCAGCCGGCCGGTCTCGGCGCGCACCCGGCCGGCCAGTTCGCTCACGTAGGGCGCTCCGCCGGGCGCCGGTCAGCACGACCGCCATGCGGTCTCGCGCCAGCAGGCCCTCGATGAGCTCGACGAAGCGCTCCATCGGCCACCGCCGCTCGATCAGCAGGTCCGAGGCGTTGGGGTTGACGACGATGTAAGGGAGGCCGCTGAGGCCCGCGTCCGATAGCTTGGCAAGGCACTCCCGACGATCCTCGACGTTGACGCGGATCGTCCCGAGCCGGTCCGGCTCGACGGGCTCACAGCCGCTCAGCCGGCCGAGCTGGAGGTAGATGTAGCGGATCGGGCTCCGCGGGTTGAAGTACATCAGGTGCGTGTAGTTGCCCCGCTTGTGCTGGGCGGACTCGCGATAGAAGCCCAGACGGTTCCGGGCCAGGCTCATCAGGGCGATGATGCTCGCATAGGCCGAGTAGACCTCCAGGTCGAAATACAGATCGACCCGCGACCGCATCAATTGCACGATCGTGCGCAAGCTCGTCCGCGCCAGCCGGAATATCCCACGGTCGTCCACCGTGATGATCCGATCGATATGTTCGATGCGCTCGACCAAGCGTCGGCACGTGACACCGGTCACGAATATCAGCTCAGCCTCGGGAAAGGTGGCGCGGAGCGAGCGGATCAACGGCGTCGCCTGGAGGATGCTTCCCATCCCGATGTACTTGGAGACGACGATCGTCCTGACGTTCTCGCGCGAGATCGTGTGGTCTCGGTGCAGCAGCCGGCCCAGGCCGCGCGCCGCCAGGTTGAGCACCCCGGCCAGCGGTAGACCGACCAGCCGATCGACGAGGATTTTGCTACGCAGCTTCAATTAAGATCACTCCGGACATTCCGTCAAAGTCCAAACGCGAAGCCACCCTCCCGAGCGCGGCGAACTCGTTGGACAACAAATCGCCTCATCATACTAAATGGCCTTTCGTGATTCTGGGAGGGCGAGGCTCCGTCCGAGCCGGATTGTGGCTCGGCTCGCCGGGAGGCTCGCCCTCCCGGAATCGTGCAAGCTGATTTAGTCTCTGTCCGAGAAACCCAACGAGTGGGAATCTTCCTCGATCATGGCAAGATGGCAACAGGCCCACTCCCCCCGTCGATCAGATCCCGGCACTCATCCCGCGGGAGGTTCCTTCAGGCTCCGCCGGCGACCCCGTCCGACCGCGGGACCTTGCGGAAGAACGCCGTCCCCGCATGCTGATCCGTATGGCAGACGGAATCGAGTTCGAAGCCGGATCGTCGCAGGATGTTCGAAACCTCTTCCAGGGTCGTGACCCACGAATGCCACTCGATGAGGATGGCGTGGACCCTCTCGAGGAACGCGGAGTGTGACTCGAGGAACTGGATCTCGCCCCCTTCGATGTCAACCTTGAGCAGGTCGACCGAGTCATCGCCGAAGCGTTGACGCCATTCGCCGGCGAGGTCCACAACCGGCACCTTGATCGTCCGGACCCGTCCCCCGACGGGTACGAGCGGATTGAATCGCCCCGTCAACGACGAGGCGATATGCGACGGGTTCAGGAAGAAATCCGCTTCCGCCCCGCACTGATCGCCCTTTATGAGTCCCTTGATGAGATGGACATCCTGGAGCCCATTCGAGCTCAAGTGGGACTCGAGCAGAGGATGGAGGTACGGGTTGGGTTCGACGCAGAGGCCCTTGATCGAGCGGGACTTCATGACCTCGGCGACGAGCAGCGGGAAATAGCCCACGTTGGCCCCGAGGTCGACGAAGGTCGTCGGCCGGACGACGGAGATGGGTCGGGCATAGAGGTCCGTCGAGAAGATCTCGTTGGCGACCACCATCGACGGGACGGATTCCTGCCAATAGACAAGGCCCGAGGGCGTCCTCCGCCGGATGGGAAACCTGCCGAGATAGGCGTCAACGACGCGGTTAATCCGGAGCGTCTTGACCAGGGTATTTGCGAAGGCGCTGCGATGGAGTGCCAATCCCAGATTCATCGTCCACCCCTATAACTTCTCGCTCGCGGTGCCACCGAGCAGGCTCGCAGGGCGAGAGATTGCCCGACGAGTCCTTGCCGCCTGACGACCGAACTCGGCGGACCGGCCCGCTGAGACAGGAGTCGTTTTATTAAGTATGGATTCGACGGGGATGAGCCCGCCGCACGGCGTAGGACCGGCATTATACGTTGACCTCCCGGCCACCTCGACGCATAAGTCCCCGGTTCTGCCTCCGATCGACCGAAAAACTCGGCATATAACGATGGCCCGTGGTTCCGATCCTATCGATCGCCTCGCCGGCTTCCTAGCCCAGTCCGAGCACAGTCCCTGAACATCAAGAACTATCGATCGGACCTCGACGCCTTCGCTACCCGGTTCGTGGGCGCCAACGGCGAGCCGATGGGATCGGCCAAGATCACGCCGACCGACCTGAGGCAATTCAAGCGCAGGCTGGTCGAGCAGAGGCGACTTTTTCAAGAACGATCGCGTCAATCGCTGGCGAAAGGCGGCTAAACTTTTCCGAGCGAATTTAGACGCCACATCTCCTTGATGGCTTATAGTTTACGGCGTTCCAAGCGAATGATGCATTCAGGAAATTGCAAAAGCGGGGCACTCTAACCATAGGGCAGATTGGGGCGATTCAATGCGATTGACGAGCCTCGAGGCGTTTGGAGCAACACGGTCCCAATCTGCCGCAAGCTGTCTTTCACGATCAGTGTCCCCATGTCCATCAGAAGAGGAGCACCATCCACCATGGAAGCAATCAACTCCAGGCACGGATCGACATCCGAGGAAGAATCAGGCGTGAGTTGCATCGGGAGAATCCTGGGCGAAACCATCGTCCCGGTCGTCGAGCTCGCTCGCGAACTCGATCGAGATGTAGCCACCCTGGCGCGTTGGTGCACCAAGGGAACCTTGCAAGCCTCCAGCGAAGGCCGGAAGAGGCGAACACGCCTGGAACACTTCAGGGCGGGCGGATCACTCTTTACCTCGCGTGAGGCGTTCGCTCGGTATGCGATCGCCATGACTGCCCCAGATCAAGAATCGACCGATACATCATCGCAATCCGGCCGCACTCCCGCCCGGCGGCGACGGGTCAGCATGGTGGCGGCAGACCGAGGCAAGCTACTCGGGTGCTGATCGCCTTCCAGGTTTCGAGTCCGAACGTTCCGCCAGGCTCTGAATGAATCGAGGCCGAACCACCTGCAAACTCGGGGAGCGAATCGGGTCGCGTCCCTCCGGTCGCCGTCGGAGGAGACGTCGAGGGTGCTTCGGCGGATCGGCGAGGCGTTCGGTCACGCGGTCCCCCAGACCGAGCGGGAGGTCGGCCCGAGAGGCTTGCCGAAGAGTCATCTCGCGGGCGATTTCGGTCTCGTCCGGCGGATAATCCCGGACACGCCCTGGAGCAGCACGATGTTTGGACGTTGCGCTCGCTTCCGGACATCCGCCGACTGAGCCAAACAGTCCATGTAGGTCTCGGAGTCATCACGAGCGTCTAGACATTGGAGTCAGCCAAGGAGCAGGCCCACTGCGCGGCGATCCTCACCGAGATTCCGGGCGGTACGGCTCATCGCGCCGACATCCCGCTCGGGCCGCGAACCTGACTCGAAACATGGTCGGTATGCTCCGTCCCAGTCCGGGATGACGGATCCGGTCTCTCCGATCGTCGCGTCCGGACGGGTCCTCCGGCGCTCGTTCTGAGCGCCGTCGGTCTCGACACGACCACACATCCACTCTTTTCATGGCGATTAAGAGCCATAAAGGATTACTTCGATGCATGTATCTAATCTCGGTTTGTCAGGTCCTGTCGGCTCGGTCTTAACGGTCGGGGGGCCGACGGGGGCCTTGGATCTGTCGGTGATTACCGGCACCGGCGGGATCGTGATCTCCGTCGGTCAAGGATTCATCAATGTCGATGGGTCCAGCATAGCCGGCGGCGGGTCGGGCTCCGTCACCTCGACGTCGATCGTCTCGGCCAACGGATTCGCCGGGACCGTCGCCAACCCGACGACCACTCCGGCCATCACGATCACCGCCACGGCGACCGGCATCCTCAAGGGGACCGGGACCGCGATTGCCGCCGCCACCGCCGGCACCGACTACCAGGCCCCGATCACCCTCACCACGACCGGCTCGGGCGGCGCCGCGACCCTCAGCGGCAATACGCTGAACATCCCCCAGTATTCGGGCGGCGGGTCGGGCACGGTGAACTCCGGGACGGCCGGCCAGATCGCCGTGTTCCCCGGCAACGGCGCCGCCGTCTCCGGGACCTCGACACCCGTGATCCCCACGGTCGTCTCGACCTTCGGCCCGACGACCAATTTCGATCTCTCCCAGTCGAACAACCAGCAAGTCACGCTGACGGGCAACCCGACCCTGACGCTGACCAACGTGACGGTGGGCCAGCGGTTCACCATCAATCTCATCCAGGACGGCACGGGCTCGCGGACCGTCACATGGTTCTCGGGCATCACGTGGGCGGGCGGCTCGGCCCCCACGCTCCAGGCGGCCCCCGGTGCCATCGACACGATCGCGTTCTGGTGCAATTCGTCCGGCCTCTACATGGGCTATCCGACCTCGCTCCCCGTGCCCGGCACCTCGGGCCAGATCCCGCACAACAACGGGACCACGCTGGTCGGATCGGCGAACGCCGTCATCGACAGCAACTCGTCGTTCAATCTCGGTTCGACCGTATCTGACCCGGGCACTCCGGTTGCCGGCGCGTTGTGGCCGAGCTCCGCGAGCCTTGGCGCCAAGTTCGCCGTGGCGCCCGCCCTCATCCAGGCATACGGAGGCCGGATCTACAAGTGCGGGGCCTGTACCGCGTACGGCAATGCGAGCGGGACGTACACCTCGCTGCTCCAATCCCCGGCGTTCTCCGAGGGAAGCCTGACGATACCCGCGAACACGCTCAAGGCCGGCGACATCATCCGGATCAGGATGAGCGGCACCGTTTCGGCCCTGGCTTCGACCGGATTAGCGACCCGGCTGCTGCTGGGGACCAACCCGGTCGCGGTGAACCTGTCGGCGGGGTCGTGGTCGACCACGGCGGCGTCGAATTCGCAGTGGTCGTTCGTGGAGCTGCTCGTCCAGATCATCTCGGTCGGGTCGAGCGGGACGGCGATCGGATTCGGCTACTGGTTCGCGAATCTGTCGAACTCCGGGTCCTTCACCCTGCAGTACACGACGGTTTCGGGGGGGACCTACACTCCGCAGACGATCAACACGACGGGATCGCTGCTGATCGACTTCCAGTGGAATTGGACATCGGCCTCGGCCTCGAATTCCATCCAGGTCGCGAGTTGCCAGGTTTTCCTGGACAAGTGAGGCTGATGCATGCCAACGCCGGCCGTGGGGACCAATTACGTCCCCGATGCCGGGAGCAACTCCCCCGGCGATCAACCTGATCATGGAGCAGTGAGATAGCAAAGATATCTTCGCAGAAATCGTCCGAGCGGCAATTGATCGCCTTGCTCCTGTCCCACGTTCCGTACGGGAATATCAACGAGACAAATAAATCATAATGGCTACCTATTACATAGCGGCTTCGGGCAACGACACCACGGGCGCGGGGACCATCGGCAGCCCGTGGGCCACGCTCACGAAGGCGGCGACGGTCGCCGTCCAGGGCGACACGGTCAACGTCAACCGGGGCGACACGATCAATGACACCAACCCGACCTTCGCGGTCGGGGTCACGATCCAGCCCTACGGGACCGGGGCGAATCCCACGGTCGCGCTGGGGACCTCTCACCTGGTCTTCAACGATGCTCCCGGCATCACGCTCACGAACGTCAATTTCACCAATTCCTCGACCACCTACACGAGCGGGCCATCGACCGAGATCGTCCGCATCAACCGGACGATCACCGGCTCGCGGCTCTCGGGGATCACGGTGACGGGGTGTTCGTTCTCGGGCGGCCAGAACGGGTTCCGGATCTACACCAGCACCACGGACGCGAGCGGTTATAACAACATCTCGATCACGGGATGCACGTTCTATAATTGCTCGCTAACCGGCCTGTACATCCACGGGGCGGGCACATCCGGGACAACCTACCATTATTCGGCCGTGACGGTCTCCAACAACGTCGCCTACAACATCGCGGGGTCGAGCGTCAACGGCTACGGGTGGGGCCTGAACATCGCCGCGGCCGACACCTCCGTCGGCGCCAACACGGTCTCGGGCAACCTGGTCTATTCGTGCGGCGCGTCGTCGGTCCCGTCCGGCGGCAGCGGCGTCGGCATCCAGATGCTCGGCACCAACGGCTGCACCGTCACCGGCAACGTCTGCCACGACATCTCGTGCGGGGCGTCGTCGGCCGGCGACGGCAGCGGGATCGACATCGACGTGGGCAACGACAACGTGCTCGTCGAGTACAACGTCACGTTCAATTGCGGCGGCGCCGGCATGATCGGGTTTTCCAACTCCGGCCACGCCGGCAACGTCTTCCGCTTCAACCTGTCGGTGAACGACGCGCTCACGAAGAACGGCTCGATCACGTTCTCCCTGAGCACCGACGGCGAGGGCGCATACACGTTCTACAACAACACGTGCATATCGCTCGCCGGCCAACCGTGCGTCTACAACGCATCGGCCACGACACTCTACAACAAGAAGCTATATAATAACCTGTTCTATTGCCTGTCCGGCCCGATCGTGAACGTCGAGGACAACGGGACCGGCACGGCCTACGACCACAACTGCTACATCCAGCCGTCGTTCTCGGCCACATATAACAGCACGAATTACACGTCGCTGGCCGCGTGGAAGACGGCGACCGGCAACGACGCGTCCTCGCTCTACTCGGCCACCTCGCCGTTCGTGGGGCCGATCGGCTCGGGCTCGATACCCGCCTTCGTGCCGGGCTCGTTCTCGCTCGACACCCCCTACTCGCTGACGTCGGGCTCGACCCCGCAAGGGGCGGGGGCCAACCTGCAATCACTCTACTCGATCAACGCGGGCTCGCAGGACCTCAACGGCAACGCGATCGGCACGTCCGGCTACTCGATCGGGGCGATCTCGCCCGCGGATGTCGCGATCTCGCCCCGGCTGGGATCCGGCGCGGCCCTCATGACGTGCTTCTGAGCCTCGTGGCGGCCCGGCCGGGATCGCTGTCGGCCTCCCGGCCGCGTCGCCAACTTCGCCGCCAGCAGGTCGTCCAGCATCCGCGCCCCTCCGGGTGGACGTGGCCCGATAATGCGTCGTCGGGCAACGCGTCCTAGGGCTTGATCTTGGCGAAGAAATTGCGTGCTTTGACCAGGCCTTGATAGACCTTCGAACTACGGATCCTGGTCAGTCGTTCGGTGAGGACGCCCACGCGGTCGTTTAACTCGTCCACTTGTAACTGGAGTTGAAGGATCGATTGCTTGCCGAAGGATTCGGCGAACTGATCCAGCGGCTGGGGTGGTTCGGCACGCGAAGGGGATTCACCAAGGTCCCAATCCGCGTAGATGGCCGCAATGCGAGCGAGGTTGCTGATCAACTCCGACTCAGCTCGGATCTTGAGCCCTGGATCATCCGTCAGGATGTTCAGAGTGAGCAGGAATTCGATCATCGCATAGAAGTGTCTCAGGAAGTTCTGTTGGATCGGATACGACGACGACTCGGGGTGGAGGCGATAGCGGGTGAGCCGTTCGGGTGTATAGACGAATGTGCCCCTGGTCGAGAGGAGCGTCCATTGCAACCAATCCTCGTACTGGAAGAGCTGTCGGGTCGCGGCGGGGGCGGATCGGACAGCCTCGGTCACGGCCAAGACGCTCGAATTGCAGATATAGTTCGTGCTCAAGGCATCGGGGCGATCGAGGAACGAATATTCCGTCATCTCGGGTCGGAAAAGGTTCCGATTGTTGGAATGGTTCTCCGCTTCGGATTGCAGCAATCTCGATTGCTCCGGGTCGTCCCCCAAGACCGTCACCGCTAGAATTCCGGTATGGCACAGGACGCACGCCGGATGGGCTTTCATCAAACCCACCTGCCGCTCCAGCTTGGACGGCTCGAAGGCGTCATCGGCGTCCAGGTACGCGACATAGTCGCCCGAAGCCTCCTCGATCCCGAGACGCCTCGTCCGGCTGACGCCCAGGTTGATGCCCCCGGGGTGTCGCAGCAATCGCACGCGGCCGTCCCGACCCGCGATCTCCTCGACGATCTGTGCGGAACGGTCGCGCGAGCCGTCGTCGACGACCAGGACCTCGAAGGCTCCCAGGGTCTGATCGAGTACGGATTCGATGCACTCGGCGATATATTTCTCGGTGTTATACAGGGGTATGACCACGCTCACAACGGGCTTCACACTCGATGACGACACCTCGCTCATTTCGGGTTCTCGAGTAACAGGTTGCGGGCCCTGGGCCCCGGGTCATCCTCGAGGATGAGGAGCATCAGGGGTCATTCGATGATCCAATTGGGATATTCTATTTTGAGTGATTCGCGCAGGCCGAACCGGGCCGGATTCTCACGCCGGTGGGAACACATCATCGAACGAGACCCGGGGGAACACTTCCAGCTTCGAGAACCGCGAGGCGTTGTAAACCCGTCCGCCGTTCCGCTCGAAGGCCTCCTTCGCGCAGGCGAAGGCCGCCTCCTGCTTGTCGAGCCGCGGCATCGTCCACGTCTCGCCCGGCTTGCGGTAGTCCTTGTGGAAGTGGTTTCGCTCGCCTTCGGACACGATCACCGCGCCGTGGATGGATGTCTCCCCGCTGGCCTTCGGCACGTCGAAGTTGAAATCCAGCCCGATCAGGTAGACCTCGCGGATTCCCATGTGGAAAGCGAGCTGCAACTGATAATAGACGACCGAGTAGCCGCCGTAAACGCATTTTGAGCTGTCTTCGGAGAACTGCGCGATCTCGCTCGGGATTTCGGCGAGCCAGGTGATATCGGTACGGTCCGTGAACTCCGGCCTGACCGAGTCGCCGAAGATCTTGAAGAGCTCGAGGCCGTTGATGGCGTCCCGGTTGTTCTTCGCCACCAGGATATCGCTGACCGAGTAGTACGTCGGCCGCCACCGGACCTGGTCGAAGGCCAGGAAGATCTTGTTCGAGGCGAACGTGACGTCGCCTCGGAGCCTGTCGAGGTCCTCGGGGCGGAGGCTGGGGCCGTTGCCGATCACGACCCCGCGGCGTCCCCGGTGGCGGCCGCTCAGCGCCTCGAGCTGGTAGTAGTTCTTGACATACGGGTTGTTGCGATACCTGATCCAACGGTAGGGCCCGCGCAGCAACTTGACGCCGGGCAGGGCCCCGATCCGAGAAATCAGTCTCGTTGAAGGGGTGTTCATTATGTTGCGATCTCGGTGAATTTTCGGTGACTGGCGACGGTCGCGGTTGCTCACCCGCGGATGTCTGCCAGGCCTTTCAACAGGTTCTCGATGGTATTCCGGTTGACGTAGGCGTTGGCGCCCTTCAGGTTGTTGGCATTGTGGCTGCCGAGAATCACCCGGTCGGACGCGGCCAGCGGGCTGTCGGCCGGCAAGGGTTCGATTTCGTAGACGTCCAGTGCCGCCCCGGCGATCCGGCCCGCCCGCAGGGCCTCGATGAGGGCAAGCTCGTCAACCAAGGGGCCGCGCGCCATGTTGACCAGGAACCCGGTCGGTTTCATCCGCGACAAGACTTCGGCGTCGATCATGTGGCGATTATCGGCCGTGAGGTTGCAGGCCAGGCAGAGGTAGTCGGCTTCCGCGATCACCCGGCCCGGGGGGACGATCTCGACCCCGTCCTCCGGTGCGACATCCGAGCTGGCATCACAGGCCAGGATCCTCATGCCGAAGGGGCGTGCCCGCCGCGCGATGCCGCGACCGATGGCGCCGAGTCCGACGAGGCCCAGCACCTTGCCCATCAGGCCCTCACCCTCGAGCTTGGGCCAGCCGCCGGCCCGCACGCGACGGTCGATGATGCCCAGGTGACGCCCGAGCATCAGCATGTAGCCCAGCGCCACCTCGGCAACCGCCTCGCCGAAAGCACCCGGCGAGTTGTAGACCGGGATGCCCAGCTTGCGCGCGGCCTCCAGATCGACCGAGTCGAGCCCCACGCCCCACTTGCTGATCACCCGCAGCCGCGGCAGCGCCGACTCGAGGACCCGGGCGGTCAGCCGGTCGTCGCCGGCGATCATCCCGTCGTACTGGCCCAGGATCGGCAGAAGTTCCTCCTCGGTCAGGAACTGCTCGACCGGATACATGTCGAGCGAGATGCCGGCCGCCGCCAACGTGTCGGCGAACTGGTGGGCGTCGCGCTGCATGATCAGGTTCGTCACCAGTACCCGCTTCGATGTACGCGGGGCGGGATTCGAAGGGGTGTGCTCAGGCATCGGACTGGGCCTTGCGGCAAAAGTGGATGAGTTCGCTCTTGGCGATGTTATAGCGCCTCAGCATCGCGGGGCTGAGCTTCAGGCAATCGGGCATGGTGGCTTCCTCCACGAGGAAACCGGCGGCGCGCAGGCGATGGACGATGTCGCGCCCGTAGTAGCGCACGTGGTCAGCCTGGCCGAACAGGCGCGCGCGGTCGGTAGGAGACACGACACTCGGGTCTTCGAGCGTCGTCTCGCCCTGGATGGGGACCTGGATGATCGCCAATCCCCCCGGTGCCAGGATGCGATGCAACTCGAGCATCGCCCCCCGATCGTTCTCGATGTGCTCGAGCACATTGCTGCAATAAATCAGGTCGAAAACGCCGTCATCGAATCCGGTTGCCGTCAGGTCAACCTGGTAGTCCACGTCCTCGCGCATCAAATCCGTCGTGACATAGCGATCGCCGAGCCGTTCCCGGAAGCGGCGCAGGAGGCCCGCTTCGGGGGCCACGTGTAGGAAGCGTGGCCGGTCTCGCAGGAGCGCGTTCTGCTCGAAGTAGAGCCAGATATGCCGCGTCCGTTCGAACGAATCGCACGACGGGCACATGCAGGCCCGTTCGGGCCTGGGCTGGCTCTCACCGACGTCCCGGTAGAACATTTTCCACTCGGTGAATGACTCGCCGCACACCGGGCAGGAGTAGGGTGCGAATCCCCGCGCATAGCGCTTAAGGGCCCGACGCACGGGCGCCGGGAGGGTCTGCTTCACGATCGATTTCCAATTCTGATACATGGCCTTCTCGATGGTTTGGCGAGTCGGAATGAGCCGGCGTGAACAGATGCATGAGCCTCTCGTGTAGGGGACGGGGACGACGGCCCAGGACGATGATTCCGAGGCCCGCCAAGCTCATCAGCCCGGCTGAAGTCATCCAGGCCCCGATCGTGAAGCTGGTCGGTTCGAACTGGAGGATGACCTCGTGGCGGCCGGACGGGACGATGATCCCCATGAAGTCTCCGTATACTTTGATCGGATTCTCCACGGTCCCTTCGCGATGGACGCGCCAGCCTCGGGTCCACCGTTCGGAAACGATGAGCAACCTGTCGAAAGCCGAGTCGGTCTGGACCACGATACGGCCCGGACGGTAGTCGACGAGCTTCGCGTCGCCGCGCGGCCCTGGAGAGAGAGCGATGGGGAAGTCGACGAGGGCCGTGTCCCGCGGGTCGATCGTCGGGAGATCAGCCGAGAGGTCCCCGATGACCCGAGCCCGGGCGACCAGGCGAACCGGCGGCATCGGATCCCGGACGGGGACCCACGAGCCGACCTCGGAATCCGCTCGATACCGCCACGAAACCGACCCGATGCGCATCAAGGGCAGGATCGCTTCTCGGCTCAGGCCGGGACGCTTCGGAGGGAGTCCGAGATATCCATCGTACAGCCGAAGATCTTTCAGGAGCGGTGTGTTGGTGACGCGTGTGCTGAACGGTTCGGCGACGGTCGGGTCATGACTGAACTGAACGCGATGGCCGATCGGGGCGGGAGGCGGACTGAAGGTGGAATATCGGGAGTCTTCACCCTTCGCCTGACGATGCCGAGAATCGTAGTTGAGCCAGGGTTTGGCCATAGGTTCGAGGACGACCAGGAACAGCAATAGCTCGAGGGCACCCGGCACCCGTTTCGACGCGGCCAGGAGCAGCAACCATCCGGCGGCCAGGCTCGACAAACTGACGATGATGCCGGCAGTCCAGAGGCGCGAGGAGTAATGTTCGGAGACCAGGGCGACGACGAGGGCGCAAGCGCCGTACAGCGCGGCGACCGATGCGACAAGTCCGACCCCCCTCGGAACCGCGGACTCGGAGCGTTCTCGGCGAGCGATCAGATCGGTCAGGCCGATCGCCATGAGCATCGCCAGGCCGATCTGGCTGATCGCCCGGTAGCGGGACGGGCCCCGGAAACTACCGATCACCGGGAGTTTCGCCATGATGGGGTACAACCCGCCGTATTGTCCCATCCCGATCGCCCAGCCGAGGAGGACCAGCACGACGCCTGCTACCAGGACCGGCCGGAGCGACGGCAGCGTTCGGATTCGCGCCACCGCCCAGATCGCCAGCAAGATCGTGAACAGGCCATTGTACGCATCCAGCTCTGCGGTGTTGCGCTGGAGTCGCGGGTCCCGCGTGAAATGTCCTCCGCTAAATACATATGGTAATATGGATTGTATGAGATTGTAGGGGTGCAATGAACCGAACATGCGCTCGCTCCAGGGCGTGTCGACCCTGTGAGATGCCCGGAGCACGTCGAGGACCGGGAGCCACTGCAGCCCGGCGAGCAGGAGTCCCAACGCCTGCGAGGTCGCGAGCAGCGCCAGCGGGCGTGCGCGAAGGCCCGCGATCGCCAAAGCATAGACGAGGCCGGTGAGCGCCACCATCAGTGAGATCTGGTAATAGCCGAGCAGTAGGTGCGAGCCGGTCAGGAGGCACAGGGCGAGCCAGGCCAGGGTCTTCCTCCGCGGGTCCGGATCGCGCAGGAACACATCGATGCAGACGAGTTGCCAGGGGATGTGGGCGAGGATCTGGGGGAGGTGCTGGAATCCGTAGTAGTTCAGGCTCGTGCCGCCGAGCAGGACCGCGCCCCCCGCCAGTGCGGCGGCGCGCGGCAGCTTCCAACGGCGGAGCAGGGCATACATGCCCAGGACCAGCAGCGGATATCGGATCCATGATTCGATGTCATAAGCAAGCGGAAACGACACGACCCTGTAGAGGAGCAGGGTCGCCGGGTGGAGCAGGCCGAGCTGCCCTTCCCCGTGGAGATAGGTGCCGCAGTAGAGGCTGGGGGACCAGAGCACGGAATCGCCGGACATCAGGTATCTGGAGTACTCGTAGCGTAGCGGGAACCAGAAATGCTCGATGTCACCGAAGAACCATCGGTCCTGATGCAATGCCGGCCAGGCCAGGAGTATCAGGCCGAGCGCGGCGGCCGTTGCAACGAGACGGTCTTGGCGTCGCGAGGTCGTCAAACTCGATCCGGCCGACCCGTCCGGGTCCCCGGGCTGCTCGACCTCATCAGACGCCATGCTGCGGACTCCTCATCGGGACGCCAAGGAACAGGCCGGGAGTCATTTGCGGGATACTCGCCCGGTTCCGTTGTGGCGTCCGGTCGGATTCGAGCGGCGTGTCGCTGCATTGCGTCGCGGGGAGCACGACACCGACGTCAGGCCCCATGAACCAGAGGCAAGAGCGCCTCGGCCAGGCGCAGGTCGTCCTCGGTCTTGATGACGTGCCCGGAGACCTTGTCAACCGGGTAATAGCCCACCTTCCCGGCGTAGGTGGCGCAACGCTCGGCCTCGAAGGCCGCGATGTAGGTCGAGGGACGCCAGCCGGTGATGCTCCAGGTGATCCGCTGCACGGGGCGGAGATCCTGCGAGTTGGTCTTCTCGTCATAAGTGAAGTTGACCGGGACCCCGTCGAGGGCACACTCGATCTGCTCGGGGATGTAGCTGAGCACGGCGTCGAAGTCGGAGTCGGCCATGAAGCGGACGAAGTCGGTGACATCGGAGGCCGAGAGCAACGGTGCGATACTATGGACCTGGAAGAGCAAGTCGCATGGGTGCGCTTTCAAGAACTCGTAGACGTACTGCTCGCTGGTCGCCGTGTTGGAGCCGAGCGGCTCGGGCCGCCGGTGGAAGGACGCCCCCTCGGCCTCGGCGACGGGGCCGAAGTCCGGGTGCTCGGAATTGACCCAGATCTCGTCGAACACGCCGGCCGCCTTGCACTTGCGGATGGCACGCACGATCAGCGGGACGCCGGCCAACTCGCGGAGGTTCTTCTGCTTGAGCCGCTGGCTGCCCATGCGGGCGGGGATCATCGCGATGCGCAACATCGAAAGCTCTCCGACACGAACCTCGAGACCAAGGCGGCTGAATCGATGCAAATACTCGACCCGCGAAGGAGCGAGAAGCTCGCCGGACAGAGCCGGCTCCTGCGGGATTTGTAGGAGGGAGTTCCGCCTCCCGATCCGAGTTCTAGCCTTGAGTCGGGCCGTTGGATCAGAATACAACGCTTGTGTTCGTACGTCCAGAAACCGAATTTTGAGAACGGCCGTTGGCTGACCCGTTTTCTATGGTCGGTGCGTGCTCAGGTCGGCCGGCCGGGATTTCGACGGATGTGCCGCCGCCGGTGCGGCGCCAGCTCAACGTGTAGGTGGTTGCGTGAGGGTTCAGGTTGAACAGGCCGGGTTCGACCTGACCGTTCATCACCCTGTGAAAGTAATGGAATACGGCCGACGGCCGCACGAGTTGATGGCACTGGATCTCGGCGAATTTGCACGTCCAGTCGCAGTCGAAGCAGTCGAGGGCGTGGAAGAGGATGAACTGGTTGGTGGCGCCGGGCCAGGGCAAGAATCGTCCGAATGTGCCACCGCCCAGGATGACGATCGTCCGCGGTGACACCAGCGAGGCGAGGTGGGCCAACCCGGTATCGTTCGAGATGACGGCGGCGAGCGGGGCCAGTTCTGCGGCGCACTCCGGCAGCGTGAGTTTGCCGACCCGATTGTTGCAGGCGAAGTTTCGCTCCAGCGTGCCGGCCAGCTCGGCGCAGTCATTGCCGCCGAAGAGGGTCAGGTCCCAGCCGTCGGACCGAAGGAGTCCGACCAGCTCGACCCACGAGGCGCCGGGCCATCGGGCCGAGGCACCGCCGAGGCAGAGCCCGATCGCCCGCGGACTCCGGTCCTGGAGGGCGGGGCGAGCGAGCCGGAGCCGCGGGGTGGGATCCAGTTCCACGCCTAAGGACTGCTTCAGCACGTCCCGATAATAAGCGATCTCCGGCAGGATCGCGGCGTCGCCCGGCCGATGCTCCCACCCCCGGCTGAGCGTCTCGGCGAGCGGGCGCGGCAGGTTCGTCGGGAATTGCCAGAACGCCAGCTTCCGGCGAGCCCGTACTAGCCTCATGCTCACGAACGTGGCCAGACGGACGTAGCGCCGCAGGCAGATGGCCACGTCGTAGTGAGTCTCTCGGAGCGCGGCCGCGCTCGACCGGCTCGGGGGGTCGACCACGGGCCAGTAGAAGCCGAGTCGCTGGGGGCGATGCCGAAACCTCAATCCATCGCGGGAAAGATAGAGGACGCGTCGGAGCCCCTCGATCCGTTCAGCCACCTCGCGGTTCTGCTCGCAAGTGACCAGATCGAGGCCGCCTTCAAAATGCTGGGCCAGGCCGGAGATCACGCCGGAGCTGGCGATCAGGTCACCGATACCATCGTTCTTGATAATAAGACAATTTGACGCATTTGCAGTGAGCATAATTGGAATTCTATCAATTTAATTTAGGTGAGGGTCGCGATCTTGCACCAACGCGAGGCGCAGCTCATCGAATCCGGCGGCAAACGGAGGAAGACGCGACTAGTCGCCCGATTTACGTCGTGACACGAAAGCCATCGTGATCTGGAGGCCCTCGATGATGTCTTCGATCACCGGGAAAAACCGGACTACAAATCGCTCGTCGGTCAAGAGTTGATCGACCATCGGTTTGGCCCCTCGGCCGATGTCGTTCAGTAAATAATCGTCGAAAACGGCCACGCCGTCGGGGGCGAGGAGCTGGCTCGAATACTCCCAGTCGTTGCGGACGGTTTCCAGGCTGTGGCCGCCGTCGATGAAGATGAAATCGAACTCGGGCCCACGTTGACGAGCGAACTCCGGGAGCGTCTTATCCGTGTAGCCCTTGATCAACTCGATGCTGGGCATGTCGCGGGCTCGAGATTGTAAGATTCGCGCCTTGATCTCATCGTACTGGGTGGCTCGGCAGAGGCCCATCTTCTCGCCCTGGGCGACATCCTCGGTCAGGTCCTCGAAGAGGTCGAAACCGACGTACTCGACGAGATCGTTGCCGCGCTCGAGGAACTGGACCGACCGATCACCTTTCCAGACGCCGATTTCGATCATGCGCCTGGGGGCCTTCTGCGCGAACAGTTCCAGGAGGCAATCGTATCGAGACCTGCTCCAGTTGAGGGGCGAACCGCTATCTCGCGCCCCATCTTTGCGCTTCACCTCGTAACCGAGGGTGGAGAAAAGCGACTTGGCTATCGTCTTCATGGTCAAGTCATCGACTCCTCTGATGAAGATTCACGGCCCTCGTCGAATCGGAGCCCTGCGGCCGGCTCGGCGATCAGGGCATCTTCTCGATCACGAGCTCGAAACTGTAAATATTTATGGGATTAACCTCGTGGATGATCTTAAGGTCCGCACGCCTATTGATAAACTGTTTGAGATAATCCAGGCCGAAATGCTCGTGGACATGGTGGGCATTGGGCGGCTTGCCTTGGGACTTGCAGTAGGCACGATAGAGCTGCTCATCGGGCAAGAAGAGGATCAATCGCCCCCCGACCCGCAAGACGCGCAACCACTCGTTGAGGACAGTGCTCGTGTCCGGGAAGTCTTCCAGGACATGCGACGAATAAACCCAGTCGAGCGCACCGTCGCGGAACCAGCGCAGATTGGTGGCATCGCCATGGAGGTGCTGCACGTGCGACTCGTAGGCCGCGTATTTCTGGGGGAGATCCATGCAGATTGCGTGCGGGACGATCGGGTCGCCACCATAGCCGACATCGAGCCCGTCCCCCTCGCAGAAGGGCGCCAACCGGCCGCGGCACTTGCTCGTTTCGGAGATCTTCTTCACGGGCGCGCCGTTATTGTTCGCGTCGTGGCGAGGCAGGATGGTGTTCCGGACGAGCCGCTTGATTCGCTTGATAACCATGGTGTTCGATCTCGAAGGTGGGATAGGGGGCTCACGCTCCCGGATGGCGGCGGGGTCAATTCGCGAGCTCATGGACCTCGGGGGCGAGCGGGTGCCCGTTGCGATTCTCGATGCTCGTCGCGGGGATCTGGTATGCCAGTCCGAACCCCAGGGGGCCCTGGAGATCCACGGTCGCGATCCCCACGGCATGAACCAACGTGACTTTCTTGCTTGGATCGTTAATGGTAATGCTGATATTGTAGAGTCGATTTCGCAGATAGATCGGCCCCACCTCGAATTCGAGATAGCTCTCCCCCGCGGGGATGGTCTTCAATTCGTTCGAGAAGTCGCTCTGGGCGTCGAAGGTCTCCGCCACGGACGAGAATGCGACCAGCGCCAGGCCGACCTCGAGCGAGCTCTCGGCTTCGAATTCGAGCCGGAGCCGCAACTTCTCCCCATACTGGATGCGTTCGCTCAGTACGTGGCAGCGGAACGCTTGCACGTCCATGCGGAGGATCAGGCTCGACTGGAACGGCTGCTGGTTGAGCCGCAGGTAAGACTCGATCGCCTCGCCGGTTTCCCCCTGGAAGACGTCTTGCCCGTTCTTGAGCACGAGGCCTCGGTCGCAGATCCGCAGGACCTGGGTCATGTCGTGGGTCACGAAGATGACCGCGGTGTCCTTGATGATCTTGCCGATCCGCTCGTAGCATTTGCTGCGGAACGACATGTCGCCGACGGCCAGGACTTCGTCGAGCAGGACGATGTCCGGGTTCATGGCCGTGGCGATCGCGAACCCGAGTCGGACGGTCATGCCCGAGCTGAAGGTCCGGACCGGGGCGTCGATCGAGTCGCGGACCTCGGCGAAGTCGATGATCTCATCGACCTTGCGGTCGATCTCGCGCTTGGCGAGGCCGAGGATCGAGCCGTTGATGTAGATGTTCTCGCGGCCGGTGAGGATCGGGTTGAAGCCGGCCCCCAGGGCGATCAGGGCCCCGACGCGGCCTCTCATGGTGATCTGGCCGCGGTCGGGCTTGATCAGGCCGCTGAGCATGCGCAGGAGGGTCGTCTTGCCGGCCCCGTTGCGGCCGATCAGGCCCAGGCATTCGCCGCGACGGACCTGGAACGAGACGTCGCGGACGGCGTGGAATTCCTTGGGCCGCAGCTCGGTACGGTCGATGCGCCGCCCGAAGAGCTCGCTGGTGATATCGCGCACCCCGTACCAGATCGACCGCTTCAGGCTCCGGCACAGGATCTTCGAGACGTCTTCGACGTCGATCAAGGCATTTTCCATCGGTGTGTTTTCTCTGCGTCCTCGGACTCGTGCGATCAGGAACCCATTCGCTCGATCAGGAAGGGCATCGCGATCCGGACCAGGATCAGGCCGAGCAGGGTCGCCGCCAGGCCGAAGGCCGAGTAGACGAGGAACCCGGCGAGGTGGGTCGTCGGGCCGACCAGGAGCCAGTCGCGGGCGGCCACGAGCACCGGCGCCACGGGGTTGATCATGTTGAGCATCGCCAGGCGCCCCCGGGTCGGGGGCGCGTACAGCACGGGTGTGAGGAACATCACGAAGGGCGCGAATGCCTGGATGGCCTTGGGGATGTCGGTGTAGAGCAGCCCCAGCGGCGTGAGCATCAGCCCGATCCCCTGGCCCAGCGTGATGATCATGGCCAGGCCGACGAGGAAGAGCGGGGCGGTCTGCGGCAGGGGCACCCTCAGGGCGGCCAGCAGGACGGCCAGCAACGCGAGCTGGATCAGCAGGTTGAACAGCATCTGCCCGAAGCCCGCCATCAGCACGGCCTCGCGGGGGAAATTGAGCTTGGCCAGCATGTCCTTCGACGTCTCGATCGAGGTCGTCGGGCTGGTCAGGCTGTTGATGAACGTCTGCCAGAGGATCGTGCCGGTCAGCACGTAGGCGGCATACGGGACCCCCGGCGCGGCCGCGAAGCTGACGACGTCCATCGATCGCAGGCCGACCCAGACCAGGGTCGTCACCAGCGGGGGCATGATGGCCCAGAAGTAGCCGAGCAGCGTCTGGCGATACTGCGACTGGAGGTTCCGCAGGAACAGCCGCCAGCCGAGCTCCCGCCCCCGGACGACGTCGCGGAGCAGGTCCCGGATGAGGTGCCACGGGTGCACCAGCTCGGAGTTCGCCGAGTAGACGACCACCGGCAGGTGGTCCGTGGCCGGCGTCGCCCCCGACGGCGGGGCGACCGGGATCGGGGCTGCGTGTTGATTCATCATGGGTGAGGGGTGGTCTCGATCGGGGGGAGTCTGCGGGGCCGCCTGGCGGGCCCGCCGCGATGCGGATATCTATCCTGCCCGCGGCGGCCGGCGTGCGTCAACCGGGGTCGCGGGCCGGCCGCCGCGGGCCGACGGGATTGCGGAGCTCGCCGAGGATGGGATGGGCGATGATCACCTCGTCGCCCTCGTCGAGCGCGAAACCGGGAGGCACGGCCGCTCCGCCGCCGGTCATGAGCACGGCCCCGTGCGGGAAGGAGGCCGCTTCGAAGAGCCACGCGGCCAGATCCTCCAGGCGGCGGACGAGCCGTTTCGGGTCGATCCGTTGCTCCAGGACCGCCTCCCTCGACCGGACGACGAGGCAGGTGAACGGGTCCGTCGCCGCGGTTCCGGCCGTGTCGGCGAGCGTCCACCACGGGCCGAGCGCCGCTCCGCCGTCGAACACCTTGGCCTGCGGCTGGTAGAGCGGGTTGCGCTGCTCCAGGTCCAGCGCGGTCACGTCGTTGGCCAGGGCGAATGCCAGGATCGACCCGCTCGGGGCCAGGAGTACGGCCAGCTCGGCCTCGGGGATCGTCCGCTCGGCCCCGACGCGGCAGGCGATCGCGCCTCCCGGGCCGACGACCGACCGGGCATTCCCCTTGAAGAAGAGCATGGGCCGATCCGCCTCGTATGTCAACGCATACAGCGGTCGCTTGGCCCTCATCTCCGGGAGGTCTTCCTCGGCGACCCGGTAGGTGCAGCCGGCGCCCCAGCATTCCTGCCGGTCCACCGGCGCGAGAAGGCGCGGCCCGGCCGCGCCGGCGTCGGCCGCCAGCCGTGCCATCGGGATGATTTCACCGCCCGTCGCGATCTCATCCAGCGCGGCCCTCAGTTGGCTCGGATTCGCGACGCCCGCGATCAGCCCGGCGAGGTCGAGGCCCGGGACGAGGCGAACGCCCGCGGCCTCGACCAGGCCCAGGGTGGCGGCCTCCCCGCCGGCGGTCCGGATCCGACACAGGGCCTGGATCATCGCACCACCCCGTTCTCATAGACCGCCTCGATCAACTGCATCGCCCGGAGGGCGTCGTGGGAGTTGCCCGAGGTGATCGCCCGGTCTTGCCGGATCGCCTCGGCGAAGTCGGCCACCTCGAGCGACCAGGAGTCGTCGGTATCGAAGATGATCGTCTCCTCGCGGGGCCGGCCGAACGCCCGCGTGGTGTCCTCGAGCTGCTTGCGGGCGAAGGTCAGCCGCTCGTCGCCGTAGCTCCGCGTGCTCGAGAGGATGCCTTGCAGGTGGACGTACCCGTCTTCCAGGCAGATCTCCAGCGAGAACTCGTGCTTCCACTGGGTCGCCGAGGAGTGGACCATGGCGACTTGCCCCGCGGCGTTGCTGAGGATGGCGAAGGCGTTGTCCTCGAACGGGATCTTCCAGTACGCGGTGTTGACCAGGCTCTTGACCTGGTCGAAATCGCCGCAGAAGAACCGGCAGAGGTCGAGCATGTGGATCCCCTGGTCGAGGAGGATGCCGCCGCCGGCGATGTTGCGGTCGTTCCGCCAGTCGTTCTCGAACTGGATGCTCCCGCACTTCCCGTACACGCCGCGGAGCCAGAGCACGCGGCCGTACCGGCCGCTGTCGAGGATCTGCTTGGCCTCCATGACCGACCCGTGGTGGCGGTGATTGAAGCCGAACTTGAGCTTCCGGCCCCGGCTGGCCCGCTCGGCCGCGATGATCCGCTCGACGTCGGCCACGCAACGCCCCGGCGGCTTCTCGCAGAAGACGTGCTTGCCCGCCTCGAGGGCCGCCACGACGACGTCGGGCGCCGAGTTGTTGTAGGTGCAGACGAAGACGGCATCGAGGTCGCCGCCGACCAGGTCGCGGTAATCGGTCGTGAAGCGGGCGCCGGGCCACTTCTCGGCCTGCCGCGGGTTGATGTCGCAGACGGCGTGGAGCTCCATCTCGGGATGGCGCAGGACGCAGTCGGCACGGCGGGCGCCGACCCTCCCGAGCCCGACGATCCCGGTGCGGATCCGCCCGCCGTCGGCGTCGGGCGCCTCCTTGACCTTCGCCTGGGGGACGACCATGGCGGAATCGATTGTCTCGGGCATCACAATCATGGTGCTGTCACTCTGAGTCGGCATCTGATGTTCCCCCGGTGCCTCGTCGGCTCGACTGAACGACCGCGATAGGTCCCCGGCCGCTGGAGTGAAGGCCGGCCGTCGGGTTTCTGATCCCATCTCGACCTATTTCTTCTCGCGCTTACGCGCGATCAGTCGCATGTGAGAACTCAGCCGTTGCTCCTGGATGAAGTCCTGGAACCGTTCATGGCAGGTGGCGTCGCGGTGAGACAGGAGATATTCGAGGAAACGAGGCAGGACCGCTCCCCTCTCGTTCCGCAACCGCCAGACCACCTGGACGTCGAGTTGTCCGGGAGTGCTGAACTCGACGATCCGGAAGCCGGACCGGTCCAACAAGGTCTGCATGCCTTCGACCGAGATCAGGTTGAGGTGCTCGAACGGGGAGACGTCGGCGTGCTCCCAGAGGACCTGCACGTCGAAGCCGCTGCCCGACCGGGCGGTGACGACGAGGAAGCCCCCCGGGACGAGCACCCGATGGGCCTCGGCCAGGAGCCCGGCGACGTCGCGCTCGTGCTCGAGGATGTCGAGTATGGCGACGATTCGCGCACCGCCGTCGGGAAACGGTGCGAGGTCGCCGCGGGTTGTGACTTCCGGGCCGCTCATCGACTGATAGGGCGGCAAGGGATTCACGCATGCCAGCGGGCCCAGGCCTCGGCGATGGAGCTGCTCCAGGACCATCGGGTTGCGGGGGCCGACCTGGATGATCCAACCCGAGCCCGGGACCTGCCCGGCCAGGCTCTCCAACTGGTCGGCACGCGGTAAGGCCACATCGCGCATCCGCGTCTCGATGCTTCGCAGATATTCCGGGTCGCATCGGAATCGGGCCGCGGGCGACTCGTGGAGGTACCATCGGTACTGGTCGGCGGTGGGACGAGGCGAGGTCCAGAGCGACTGGCAGTCAACGCAGTTGAGATAGTCGAAGCCGTGCTTTGCGAACCCCGCCACCAGTCTTGTCGAGCCGCAGGCGGGGCAGTCGAGCAGGGCGTCCATGTGAGCCCGGCCCTCGAGCAGCTTGCCGGCGGATGCCGTGCAACGCTCGACCAGGTGGGCGAAAGCCCCCGGCGGGCGTGCCTCGTTCTCCAGGAGCGATTCGCGGACGATGACGTGCCTCACGCAACCCCTCCAGTGCCCGAAGGCGATCGATCGTACCTTCTCAAGATATCGAGCATCGCGGCGATCGTGACATCGTCGGCCGCGAGGCTGCCGATCGGTCGTCCCGACCAGAGCGGGCTGTCCGGCTCCAGCGGGAACGGCGATCGACCGTCCAGGCAACGATAGGCCCGGCCGGATTCGTCGACGATGAGCGCCCCGGCGGCGTCGTCCCAGAGCTTGGATTCCCCGCTGACCGCCATGCAGAACCGTCCGGCCGCCACATAGCAGAGTTGTAGCGCCTGACTGCCAAGGATCCGGAATTTCCCGAAGCGTTCGATGATTTCCGCCAGGATCTCCGGATTCCCGCGACGCAAGGTCCGATCGATGAAGCCGGTGCTCATGCCGACCGGCCGCACGGCGTTCTCGTCGGAGGACGGGCCGAGCGGGACCTCGTTCAGGGTGGCACCCCGGCCGCGGACGGCCCGGAAACGCTCGCCATGAACCGGGTCGCACACCCAGCCGATGATCGGCATGCCGCGGCGGAGGAGCCCGAGGGAGACTGCGAAGCAGGGCTGCTCGACCGCGAAATTGACCGTGCCATCCAACGGATCCAGCACCCAGCAATACTCGGCATCGACTCGCTGCGATCGTCGCCCGGCCTCCTCGCCGAGCATGGCATGGTCCGGGAAGGCCCGCGCCAACTTCCCGGCGAACAACGATTCGACCGCATGATCGGCCTCGGTGACCACGTCGAACGGTCCCTTGGCGGTCGAGACCGTCTTGCCGAAATAGCCCCTCAGGAGCGAGGCGGCTTCCGCGACGGCCCCTTCTCCGAATTCGAGAAATCCCGACAGATCGTCCGGACTACTATCAATCATCGGGCCGGGTTCCTGTTCTCGGTCGGCTGGGTTCGTGGAGTTCCGCTATGGACTCGTTCGCGGCCCCTCAGCGGAGGTCTTTCCGCTGAAGGATGGCGGTCGTGCTGAGCCCGGGGACCAGGGGGATGGTGACGACTCGGCCGCCGTTGGCCAGGACGAAATCGGCGCCCGCGATCTGGTCAACGGTGTAGTCGCCGCCCTTGGCGAGGACGTCGGGAGCGAGCTGGCGGATGAGCCCATCGGGGGTGGGCTCATCGAAGATCACGACGACGTCAACGCAGGCCAGGCCGGCCAGCAAGCTGGCGCGGTTCTCCTGGTCGATGACGGGCCGGGATTCGCCCTTGAGGCCGCGGACGGAGGCGTCGGAGTTGAGCCCGACGACGAGGAGGTCGCCGAGGCGCCGGGACGCTTCGAGGGAGGCGAGGTGTCCCGCGTGGAGGATGTCGAAGCATCCGTTGGTGAAGACGACCTTGCGCCCGCGGCGGCGGGCATCGGCGACGCGACGGCAAGCGGACTCGCGGTTGAGGACCTTGTGAGAGAGCCCCTTCCAGGCCATGGCCAGCTCGTCGGCGTGGACGACGTAGGTGCCGGGATGGCTGACGGCGATCCCGGCGGCGACGTTGGCCAGCCGGCAGGATTCGGCCAGGTCCCATCCGGAGCCGAGGCAGGCGGCCAGCACCGCCACGACGGTGTCGCCGGCGCCGGTGACGTCGGCCACGTCGCGGATCTGCGCGGGGATGTGGGTGATCCCGTCGGGTGCGGAAAGGGTCATGCCCTCGGGCCCTCGGGTGATCAGCATGGCGTCGAGCCCCAGCGCAACGCGCATCTCGGCGGCGGCGCGGGCGACCGCCTCGTCTCCCGCCAGGGGCGATCCGGCGGCCCGCTCGGCCTCCAGCAGGTTCGGGGTCACGACGGTCGCCCGGGCGTAGGCGGCGAAATCGGCCTTCTTGGGGTCGACCACGCAGGGGATGCCGCGGAGCCGGCAGCGATCGATGATCGCCCGGGCGACCGCGGGCGTGATCACCCCTTTCTCGTAGTCGGCCAGCACGACCGCGGCCTGCTGGTCAACCAGGGGCAGGATCCGCTCGAGGAGCCCCTGGGCGGCGGCGGCGAAGGCGGCCCGATCGCCGTCGCGGTCCAGCCGGAGGAGCTGCTGTTGGCTGTCGGAGAGGATGCGGGTCTTGCTGATCGTCCGCAAGCCGGGACCCCCGTTCAGGGCCAGTCGTCCCACGCCCTTGGCGTTCAGGGTCTCGCGGAGTTGCGAGCCTTCGATGTCGTCGCCCACCAGCCCGGCCAGGGTCACAGGGGAGCCCAGGCCGGCCAGCGTGGCGGCGACGTTGCCCGCCCCGCCCGGGGTGTGGACTTCCCCCGCCAGGCTCACCACCGGCACCGGCGCCTCCGGCGAGATCCGCCGCACCGTGCCGTGCACGTGCCGGTCGAGCATCACATCGCCGACGACCATCACCGGGATATCGAAAATCCCGTCGCGATTCGCCCGATCATCCATCGTTGTCTCATCCGGTCGAGGACGGTGCCGGGAAAAATCCGAGGGCCGACGGGCTCCTCGGGTGCGGCCGAGCCGGCCGGCCCGTACGGCATCTCAATCAGTTCGAGGCATGTCCGGCAGACTGGCGGTCAATCCGGGATGTCCTGGCGTTGATGATACCAGGGCAGGAGCAGCCCCAGCACGCCGGGTCGATCTTGCCTGATGCTCACCAGGTCGCGGAGGGTGAACTGGCCACACCGCGGCCGGAAGTCGAAATAGTGCTGATTCTCTTCGAAGCCGACCCGTCGGTATGCGGCCATTCCGATCGTATAGGTCATGGACGCCAGCACGCGGCCGGGGATCCGGATCTCGAAGGTGTGCAGGCCGACGCCGAGCCGTTCGGCCACCGACGGGTCGCCGTCCCGGAAGTCGGTGAACAG
The DNA here is from genome assembly GCA_963743925.1 of uncultured Planctomycetota bacterium. Taxonomy (GTDB): domain Bacteria; phylum Planctomycetota; class Planctomycetia; order Isosphaerales; family Isosphaeraceae; genus CAVZRC01. The sequence continues at coordinate 101,830 of CAVURY010000006.1, forward strand.
GACGCGGATGCCGTCGAGTGTGAAGACGGTGAGGTCGAGGATCATGTCCGGGGTCTGCTCGCGGATGAGGAGCCTCACGCGGATCTTGATCGGCTCGTCGCAACTGAATTCCGCCGCGGGGGCGTCGTCGTCGTGGAGCACCTCGGCGGAGATCCACTGGAAAGGGCGCGCCGGATCGACGGGGAATCGACAGAGGCCTTCCTTGTTGTCCTCCAACCCCGACTTGAGGTAGAGCTTGATCACGTCGTGGATGGAGCCGATCGCCGAGATCGAGCCGTCCTCCAGCAGGACTCCGCGTTGGCAGAGCTGGGCCAGTGCGCCCATGTTGTGGCTGACGAACAGGATGGTGCGGCCGTCGCCGCTGGCGACCTCTTGCATCTTGCCGAGGCACTTCTTCTGGAAGGCGAAGTCGCCGACGGCGAGGACCTCGTCGACGATCAGGATGTCGGGCTCCAGGTGGGCGGCCACGGCGAAGGCCAGGCGGACGTACATCCCGGAGGAATAGCGCTTCACCGGCGTGTCGAGGAACTTCTCGATCTCGGCGAAGGCGACGATCTCGTCGAACTTGCGATCGATCTCGGCCTTCTTCATCCCGAGGATCGCGCCGTTGAGATAGATGTTCTCGCGGCCGCTGAGCTCGGGATGGAACCCGGTTCCGACCTCCAGGAGCGAGGCCAGCCGGCCGCGGAGCCGGGCGATCCCGCTCGTCGGCTCGACGATCCGGCTGAGGATCTTCAGCAGCGTGGACTTCCCCGCGCCGTTCCGGCCGACGAGCCCGACGACCTCGCCCCGCCCGACCTCGAAGGAGATGTCCTTGAGGGCCCAGAAGGCGGATTCGGCGGATCCGTCCTCCGACCCGGATGCCCGCAGGATCTTCAGCCCGGATCGCATCGCGTCGGAGACGGCATCGCGCAGCGTGTGCGTGGCCCCGCGCCAGGGGCCCTTATGCTGGTTAGCACCCAGATTGTAACATTTACTGATGCGATCACATACGATGATTGGCCGGCTCATGGTCGGTACTTGACGTCTCCATCCGGAGGGGAGTATCGGTGCTCTCCCGGTGTCCCGATCACGCGAAGTCGGCGAATCGGCGCTCGATCCTGCGAAAATAGAACATGGCGAACAGCAGCGAGAGCACGGCCGATGCCGAGGAGATCGCCAGGGACGCGAAATTCCACTCCAGGCCGAGGATGGCGGAGCGGTACGCGGTGACGATCCCGAACATGGGGTTGAGCGACATGAGCAGTTGCCAGCGGGGGCCGATCAGCCTGGCGGGGTAGATCACCGGCGTGACGTACATCAAGATCTGGATCAAGAACGGGATGACGTGCTTGAAGTCGCGATAGAAGACCGTCAGCCCGGCGAGGGCCAGGCCGATGCCCAGCGTGGCGACGAGCGTCAGCGGGATCAGGAGTACCAGCCAGAGGGTCCCCCAACTCGGGGTCACGCCATAGACGAGCATCACGACCGCGTAGATCGCCAGTGAGATCAGCAGATCGACCAGGAAGACCGAGGCGGCGGCGACCGGCACGAAGAGTCGCGGGAAGTAGACCTTGGTCAGCATCTGCTGTTGATTGACCAGGCTCAGGGCCGCCTGGGCCATCCCTTGTGAGAAGAGCGTCCACGGGATCAACCCGGCGAACACGAATACCGCATAGGGCAACCCCTCGGAATCGATCCCGGCGAATCGTCCGAAGATCATCGTGAAGATCACCATCATCATCAGCGGCTGCACGATGGCCCAGGCGGGCCCCAAGATCGTCTGCTTGTATCGCACCGAGATGTCGCGCCAGACCAGGAAATAGAGCAACTCGCGTTGCGACCACATCTCATCCCAGTCGATGCCGATCCAGCCCGACCGATGGCAGATCACCAGCTCCTGCTCGTCCGCGGCTTTGGAGTCGCCTCGATGGTCGGTAGGGGGCTGGAGGCCTCGCACTCTCGGGCGGCCGGCGGCCGGGACTTTGGTGTCAAGCATGGGATCAAGGAGCTCTCAAGAGGATGACCGTCATGAGACTCGGGACGACGATGTCCAGGGAGGCGGCATGAGGGGACTTGGTCGTGACATCGCCCCATGCGAACCCAATAGGTCTGCCGGTATGCATCGATCTCCCCCGGCACTCGGTGCTCAGTTTGGGAGATCGGTCTCTGACCGATACGATCCTGGAGTAATTAGGGAGAGATTCCCCAGGCAGCCCTATCATAATCTTAATCTTAGCTCATGCGGAGTCGAGGATGAATGCTCTCTCGCTCAGCTCAGGCATTCCGTGCAATGATGCGCGTTTGATTGGTCGTGAAGAATCGGCTCTCGCGGTCCGGATGGGTGTCGTCCAAGGCGGCGTCGATGGCGGACTGCATCTGCTCGGCCAGGATCCGCGCATGAGGTTCCTGGAGCATGCTCGAGTGTCCGCCGGGTACGTCGCGGACGCGAACCCCTCGAGAGGCACGGCGCCCCCAGCCCAGGAGCGGATCGTCATAGCGATCGATGTAGGGCTCGTCGCCATCCGCTCCGCTCGTGGCCCGGAACAGCGTCAACTCGCCGTCGAATCGGCCATCGGGGCGATAGTCCCGTTCGGCGAACAGGTAGATGGTCCGGACCGAGAGGTCCTCGAGCAACTTGGGCACGGGTCGGCCCCGGTCGAGATGGATGCGTAACATCCTCATCCGGACCTCGTCCCGGGCGCGTCTGAGGCGGTCCCCGATCATGTAAGTCGCGGTATTTCTGACCTTCTTTGATAGCTTCGCCAGGATCGTCGTCATACGTCGGATCGGACGGTCGGGGTTTCCGTCTCGAAATACGCCGCCGAGGCGCTGGAGCCTCTGGCCGGCGAGGCGCCATGCCTTGAGGGGAGCCTCCACGTCGGCCGCGTCGAGCAGGGCGACCATGGCTACTTTCTCGCCCTGATCCTGCAATTGCCTCGCCATTTCGAAGGCGATCACGCCGCCGGCACACATCCCGCCCAGGAGATAAGGGCCGAGCGGCTGGACCGAGCGGATCTTGCCGACGTGATAGGCGGCCATATCAATAATCCGGCTGTGGGCCATGGGCACGCCGGGACGGGAACAGGGCTGGAGTCCATAGACCGCGTGCTCGGACTTGAGCCGGAGGGCCAGGTTGCGATAGAGCATCGTCTCGCCGTCGCCGTCGTGGACGAGGAACAAAGGCGGGCCGCCCCCACCGTCCCGGATCAGCACCAGGGAATTCCGGTCGGCCTCGCCGGCGACGAGACGGGCGAGTTCCTCGATGGTGGGGGCCTCGATCAGCGAAGTCAGGGGGAGCGCCTTGCCGAGCCGTCGCCCGATCTGGGCGAACAGGTTAACGGCCATGAGCGACGTACCTCCGAGTTCGAAGAAATCGTCGTGGATCCCGATGGGCTCGAGTCGGAGCAGGCCGGACCAGATCGCGGCCAGGGCCGCTTCGACCTCGTTTCGCGGGGCGACGATGGGACGGCCCGGATCGGATCGCTGGCGATAGCCGCCCGCGCGGGCCTGGATCGCCTCGAGGATCTGCTCGGGCCGGGATAGTTCGGCGGTGATCCGCTCGAACCGAGACGACTTGCGCTCGTGGCCCGGCCCTGATGCCTCGGTCAACCTGGAGATCTCCGACGGCGCCCCGATGTTCGCATCGCCCCCCGGGCTCGTCTCGGCCACGGCGACGACGGGGCCACCTGCGGCCGCGCCGTAGGCGATCTCCGAGGCCATCCCGGCGGGGAGTTCGTATCGTGAGTGCCCTTCGATCTCCCGGCGGTGGGCGCCGGCCACGTGATTGAGGAAGTCGCGAGCCGGCTGATTCTTCTTGGTGGGGATCAGGGTCGCGACCACCCGGGACAGCCCGCGATCCCGGGCGATCTCCCCGAGCGCGCCCAGCATCCGATGCTCGACGCCGCGGCCGAGCACGCGACAGCTCAACAGGAAGGTGTCGACCTCCAGGCTCTCGCCCCGTGCGCCGAAGATCATCACGCCGACCAGGCCGTAGTCGCCGAAACGGTCGCCCACCTCCACCACGCGGCATTCGAGCCCCGATTCGCCGAGCCGACGGATCTCGCCGTCGTTGCGGCGGGCGGTCGTGAAGTTGAACTGGTTGGTCCGTTGCGTGAGCTGCGCGACGCGGGCCACCTGGTCGGGCGACGGCTCGGCGATCGTGATCCGGAGCTCCAGGCCATCGAGGAATTCCCGGATGGTCGGCGCCTCTTTCTGGAAGCGGGCTCGCTCGGCCTCTTGCTTGTACATCGCCGTCCGCTGCTGGTCTTCCGAGGTCACGCGGAGGCGGTCGAATGCCCAGACGTGCTCGAGGAAACGACCGATGTCGCCGTCAACCGGCAGTCGGAGGGCCAAGACCTCCGGGCAGCCGTCCCGGACCTCGGCGCACTCGACCGGGTTGTCATCGAGGAAAATGAAGCTGTCCAGCCCGAGGTTCAGCTCCTGCGCCAGCGAGCGGATATTCTGCGACTTGGCTTGCCAGTTGATCCGCCAGGAGACGAGATGGCTGCGTTTCAGGAGCATGTCGGACCGATGGTCGAAGACTTCGAGCACGTCGTGCTCGTCGTTCTTGCTGCAAAGGCAGAGCAGGAACCCTTTGCCCGCGAGTTCCGCCATGAATCGTTGCAAGCCCGACAAGTCCGGCGGGATCGCGATGCCCGAGACCCCGTCCTCGCCGACGACGCCCTTCCAGAGGGTGTTATCGCAGTCCAGGACGATCACCTTGTGCGGCGGGCTCAGCAGGGTGTGGACCTTGCGGGCGATGATCGTGCCGAGCGCGGCGAAGAAGGTGGGTGTATAGGGGATGTGTCCGAGTCGGTCCCGTTGCGGATCGTCGTAATCGGCGACCGGATACAGGCCGAAGTCGCCGGGACCGAGGAGGCAGAGGCCGGGGATGTCTCCCAGCTCGGCGGCGATCCGATCCTCGATCCCGGCGAACAGCGCCTGCGTGTCCCGATCCCGCCGGGCGGCGGGGGAATCGGGGCAGATGCCGACGATCATCGGCGCGGTCGAGCGGGCCGCCGCGGCCCTGGCCGCGACGATCAGGTCGGCCGCGTTTTTCTCCAGGTATTCCTGGAGGTCGAGTCGGTCCCCCGACGCGGGGCGGGCCCGCACCCAATCCTCGAGGCGGACCAGCGCCACGTTCACGCCCCGGCGGTTCTGCGACAGCAGGCTGCCCGGGTCGAGCATCTGCTGGAAGACCTGGTTGTACGGCGCGAACTCGACCGAGGTGGGGAGATCCAGCTCGCGCATCCAGAAGCTCAAGGCGTCTTCCAGCGGCTCGGCCGTGAAGGTGGCGGCGACGATGAGGCGGCTCACGGGCCGGCCCGGATCGATGGCCGGGCGCGAATCGTCGATCGGCATGGTTGCCTCGGGTTCCTGTCTAACCGGAGATTTTATCGGCATTTGCGGGAATTGTTCGACTCGCATGCTGCCCGGAGGGATGCCAATGCATCTTACGCCGCGGGGACTTTGCGAGATCGATTTTATGATGAAGAAGCGAGTTCAGGAATTCATGACTGCGGATCCAACAAGCTCGGGGTGTGCCTGTGACGCGGGCGGCGGGTCGCCGGCGAAGAACTCCAGCGCCGGCTCCTGGATCCCCTTCCGGATGAGCTCCTCCGGGTCTCCGACTGGATCCCAGTTGAGGAGCTTGCGGGCCTTCGAGCAGTCGTAGTGTGCGCGCTGGGTCCGTGTCTCCCAATCGCGATAGCTGGGACGCCGGCGGTCGGGGTGGCGGATCGCCCGTTTGACGAGCCACTTGGCCAGGTCGGCCAGGTAGAATTTCCAGGGCGAAGTCGGGATCTTCTGGAATTCGGCGCCGATGGAGCGGTCCAGGGCCTCGAGATAGTCGAAAGCGGTGAGGCCCGATTCGGCGACGAGGTTGAACGATTCGCCCTCGAGGTTCGGGACGTCGAGGGCGGTCGCCAGGGCCGAGGCCACGTCTTCGACGAGGACCAAGGGCAGTGGGTTGCGTCCCCGTCCCCAGATCTGGCAGACGGCGTCGAAGGACCACATCCCGACGCCCCAGTGGAGAGGGCTGCTGCCTCGTCCGATCACGATGCCCGGCCGGAAGATGACGACCGGCAAGCCTTTCTCGCGGTGCATCTCCATCAGGAGTTGCTCCGAGATGGCCTTGGCCCGTCCGTAGTAATTCCGCCAGTTGATGTGCGGGTCGAGTGGTGTCTCCTCGGTAATCGTGCCGGCCCTGGCGCCTGCGTAATACGAGTCGATGGTTCCTGTATAGATCAGACGGCCGACCTTTGCGGCGAGGCAGGCCTCCGCGATCCGGCGCGTGGCCTCGATCTCGTGCTCGACGTATTCTTCCCAGGTCTTGACGCTCGACCGGGCCAGGTGATAGACGCAACGGATCCCTTCGAGCGCCGGGGAGAGGCCGGCGTCCCGGGATAGGTCGCCCACGACGACCTCCACCCGCGGGTCCTTCAATTCGGCCGGGAGCCGGCCGGGGTTGCGGACCAGCACCCGGATGGGATGTCCCCGCTCGAGGAGCCGCCGGCCCAACTCGCGGCCGATGAAGCCGGTGGCGCCCAGGACGAGGATCTCCGGGCGGGCGGCTGTGCCTGCCCTGGCCAGGCCATTGGCCGCGGGCGCCTCGTGCTCGACCGAAGGCGCCGGCCGGGTTGCCGTGGTGCCGGGCGCCATCCTGCCGATCTCCACGCAGGTGCGGACCACGTCCCGACCCAGTTCGGGCGAAAGGCGGGGGTCGAGCGATTCGGCGGGATTGGCATAGAACGACTGCAATGCCCGCGCGATGCCTTGACCGTACGGACCGCCGCCGGTGGGTCGAATCTTCGAATAGAGCACTCGGGCGAGCGTCCACCGGGCCTGTTGCTTGAGGGCCTTCGCGTCGGCGGCCGTCATGTGATACCGGTCGAAATCCATTCCCGCGGGGGAGTGTCTGTGCAGGAGGTAGGTGTTGCGCTCGAAGTCGACGGTGGCGGCGGCCAGGCTGCCGCGGACGTGGATCGTGTGCTCCGAGAATCCGGGGCTGAAGGAAAAATTCAGCGCGACTCCGATCGACGCGGGTCCGGCCTGCACCCGCCATCGGCGAAAGAACCGGCTGCCACCGGGCAGTTCCACCGGGTTCGTCGCCTGGACCCCGAGGATCTCGACGGGGCCGACCAGATCGAGCATGTGGGCCACCGAGTGTGGCCCGACCTCGAGGAGGATGTTTCCAGGCTGTCGGAGCATCCAGAGGTTGAACGGCCCGGACTGGAGCTGGCCCAGGCTCTTGTTCCAGGAGATGGTGATCTCGTCGGGGCGCCCCAGTCGACCGGATTCCAGGTCTTGCTTGAGGCGTTCGTAGACCGGGGCGAACAGGAAATTATGGCCGACGCCGACCTTGACCCCGGATGCGCGGGCACGGTCGATGAGGTCCTGGCACGCGTCGGCCTCGATGGCCATCGGCTTTTCCAGGAGGACGTCCACTTTCGCGTCGATGATCTCGCCGGCAGCCTGGGCGTGCAGGTCGGGCGGGAGCAGGACGTGGATGGCGTCGAGTCGACCCTCGGAGAGCATCGCGCCGAGGGAAGAGTAGACGTGGGCGACGCCGTACCGCGCGGCGAAAGTCCGGGCACGGTCCTCGTCTCGGTCGCAGACGGCGGCCAGACGGGTGCCCGGGACCGTGCGCAAGGCCGCGGCATGCCAGTCGGCGATGTAGCCGGCCCCCAGGAACCCGACGTCCACGCGTTGATCGGTCGTTCGCATTCGGTTGATGCCCGTTTTCAGGCCGAGGTCGGGCTGCACTTGGCGAGTCCCATCCCTCCGGATTTCGAGATCTGACGCGGTCGGCAGCGGGTGCGTCTCGACCGGCGCTTGGCCATGACGGTTCAGAGCCGGAAGCCCGCCTTGACCGCGTCGTTGCGGAACATCTTGACGGTATCGAGAGAATATTCGTCCAGGTCTTTGCCGACCAGAGAGAGCTTCTTGAGCAGGTCGTGGGTGACGGTGATGATATGGCAGCCGACCTGATCGGCGTGGAAGATGTTGAGCAGCTCGCGAGGGCTGGCCCAGATCAGTTCGAGCTGCGGGTAGATGGCCATCATCTGCACGGCGGCGGCCATCATCGGCACGGGGTCTCGCCCCGTATCGGCGAACCGCCCTGCGAACACCGAGATGCAGGCGGATGGCCCGGCGCCCAGCGCCGCCGCGACGTCGCGCACGTGGCTGAGCGTCATCAGTGCGGTGACGTTCTGCTTGACGCCCGACTTGGCCAGGGAGCGGATCAGCGGGATGGCCGACTCTCCCTGAGTGTTGGTCAACGGGATCTTGGCGTAGACGTTCTCCCCCCAGGAGGCGATCCGTCGGGCCTGAGTCTCCATCTCGGCGAAGTCGTCGGAGAAGACCTCCAGAGAGATCGGACGGTCGGGGATCGCCTGGAGGATATCCCGTGCGAACGCCTCGTAATCCGTGATCCCGGCATTGCGCATCAGGGTCGGGTTCGTCGTGAAGCCCGCGATCAGCGGATTTCGGTAGAGCTCGAGGATTCCGGCGCGATCGGCGCCGTCGGCGAAGATCTTGACTTTCAGGTCGGCGAGGCTGGTCATGGGTGCATCCTCCGTTCGGGATTCGTTGAGGATTCGGGTCGCGGTGGCCGGCCGATCCGTGATGTTGCCGATCACGTCGAGGATGGGCCTCTCGTAGGAGTGCCTCCAGGATCATGGCCCCGTGCTCGATGGCGTCGAGCGTGGAGCACAAGGTTGACCTGGTCGGCCTCGGCCGGAGACCGCATGGTGAGAGGCGTCGTTATCGACCGGGCTGTTGGCTGCCGACCTCCACCCGGGCATGACTCTGAACAGCACGGCGGTCACTCCTTGCTCGCGGTCGTAGAACGGCCCCCTCAAATCCGGGCAGGCCTGGCAGAGACGATTGTAGTGATTCGGGTCTTGGATCAGTCCGATTATCGCGTTGACATAGCTGTCGACGTCATCCGGCAGGGCCTCCACGCAGGCGGGCCTCAGGACCTCCAGGGCCGGCACCACGGAATTCGTGATGGCGGGGCGACCGGCGAGGATGGCCTCGGCGACCGTCGCGGCCCAGGCCTCGCAGAAGCTGCTGCGCGTCGGCACGATCGCGGCGTGGCTCCGACCGTACACCTCGACCAGATCCTCGAGCGAGGTCCAGCCTCGGATCCGGACGACGTCCTCCAGGGCCAGTTCGACCCGTCGTGCCTTGAGTGCCTCCAGATCGGGGCCGGTCCCGCAGAGCTCCCAACGAACCTGGCCGGGCGCCCTCTCCTCGATTTTCTTCGCCATCTCGAGGATATCGAATACGCCCTTGGGCTGGACGATCCTCCCGATGAACATGATATGGAAAGGGCGACGGTCGTGGGGGGGGGGCGGGGGGATCCTGGCGAAGAATCCCGGCTCATACTGGGTCCTCATCTGGTACTGGGCGGTGGCCCGACCCCGGGTGATCTGCTGCACCTGCCGCGTGCATTCGGGCGAGATGGCGACCGTAGCCGTCGGGATCGTCCGGAAGAACCAGGAGTCGAGCCAGAGGATCAGCTTGCGTGACCGGCTGGTCGGGGGGAATCCGCTCGGCCAGAGCGAATTGTGCATCATGAGCACGACCTTGATCCCCAGGAGTCGGAACAAGGTCATGACGAAATAGTGGGTGCTCCCCGACTCGATCACCGCCGCATGGGCCCGAAATCGGAGGGCCGACGCGCAGAGGCCGAGCCCGTAGAGGATCTCGGCGAGGTGGTATCGCACTCCCGATGCGCCGGGCATCGGCTTGGGGCGATGTTCCAGGGTCAACGGACCGTCGCGGAGGATCTCCTTCCGTCGATGGTAGGCGATGAGGTAGGCCTCGGCGCCGATCTGCTGGCAGAATTCCTCGTACTGGGGCGAAAATGTGAGCGAAACCTCGGTCGAAGCGGGCGAGCCTCGCCGCCATTCTTTGTGTGCCTGGATGATGTCGCCGGGTCCTGCGGCGAAGAAGACGCGGTAGGCCATGGTCGTCCTTTTCTGGGAGCCGTATGGGCGTGCGAAGCCGGGCACCCCGGCCGACTCCCCTGGCGAGGTCGGGACGGCCGCTCGGCCGAATCCGGCCCATCGTTCCGATCGCTCCCGAATCTCACTTCATCGTCCCCGGAGTCACGGCCCCATGAAAGAGGCTGCTGATGGGGGCATGGTCCGTCCCTTGTGGGAAAGGATCCAGTCCGCAGCATCCGGGAGGCTCGTGGCGTCGTGATCGGCGGGGGGCGCCGGACGTCGTTCATCGTAGTCCAGGTCGATGAAGACGGTGTGGCAGCCGGCGCGTCGGCCGGCCTCGACGTCGCGCCAGCGATCGCCGACCATGTAGCTCTCGGGGAGGTTGATGCCGTGGGCCTGTGCGGCTTCCAGCAAGAGACCGGGGTTGGGCTTGCGGCGAGGGCAATCGTCGCCGTCTTCGTAGCAGACCCGGATCTCATCGATCGGCATCGCGTCGAGGAGCCGGGCGTTCATGGCCTCGACCACCTCGCGGCGCTGGGTGCCGCGGGCGACGTCTGGCTGGTTGGTCGCCACGATCAGCAGGAAGCCGGCGTCACGGAGCCGTCGCACGGCCTCGGCCGCGCCCGGCAGGATCTCGAAGGCTTCGGGAGACTCGGGGGGGTACGGGCGTCCGTCGCGGACGATCGCCCGGTTCAAGACCCCGTCGCGATCGAGGAAGACGGCACGGCGGAGCTCGACGCCGATCGGCGGCTGGCTCATCGGACGGACTCCCACTTGGTTGCGTGCGCCTTGAGCCGGGGATGCGAGACCAGCAGGTGCCAGACCACCGCCTGGAATGCCTCGGAGTGGGGCGTGATGTGCTCGGGGTTGACCGTCGGCACGATCGCGCACGCCGCCGCCACCTTGGCCGTATAGCCGCCGTCCTTCCCCACGATGCCGATGACGGGAGTGCCGATTTCCTGGGCGTATTGCAGCGCCGTGACGAGGTTCGGGCTCACGTTCTTCTCCAGGCTGCCGCCGCCCACCGAGAGCACGAAGATGAGATCCTCGGGCCGCAACCGGCTGACGCGCAACCATTCCACGAAGATCGTGGCCCAGCCTTCGTCATTGGTCCGGGCCGTCAGCTCCGAGACGTTGTCGGTCGGGGCATAGGCCTCGATGCCGGCGATCTTGCGGAAGTCGTTGACGGCGTGCGAGGCGTTGGCGGCGCTGCCGCCGACCCCCAGAATGAACAGCCGTCCGCCTCGTTGCCGGGTCTGCACCAGCAGATCGGCCATGCGTTCGATCGCCTCGATGTTCAGGCCGTCGATGACCTGCTTGGCCTCCGATAGGAATTGCGCCGCGTGCGACATCGTGACCTCCCGGGCTGGGGGCTCTTCGATTCGTGCCGGGCCGGCCAGGTGTTCCTGCGTCTCCGCGAGTCCCTCGACCGAGCCGATCTCGTAAAACCGTTCTGTCACCTCAAATCCCGCGAGTTCGCCCCGACGGAGCATCTCCTGGGAGACCGCGGCCAGGTCGAATGAGCCGGTCTCGGGCACGACCTCGAACGCCCGATGATCCCAGACTCCCAGGCCGTAGTCGATGAAATGCATGGCCGGAGTCCGCGCCGTCTTGCTGTAGGCCGCGATGCGGCCGTCGCGAAACTCGACGTTGCTCGTATCCCATCGACCTTCGTTGCGGAAGACCGTCATCAGGGCCAGTTTGCCCGCGGCCTCGAAGGATGCTTGAACGGCCGCGTAGTCGCATCCCAGGTAGGAATCGCCGTAGAGGACGAAAAACGCCGGGCCGAGCATCGGCAGCGCCCGCCGGATCGCCCCGGCGGTCCCGCGCAGCTCCGGGCCGTCGAAGGAATAGACGACCTCCAGGCCGAAGTCCGCACCGTCGCCGACAGCCTCGACGACCCTCTCCCCGAGGTAACCCAGGCAGAGGACGACCCGGCGTACTCCCTGGCCGCGGAGTTGGCGAATTTGGTGGTAGATGAAGGGCTGTCCCGCCACATCGAGCAGGCACTTGGGGATCTCTCGGGTCAGGGAACCCAGCCGGGTTGCCAGCCCCCCGGCCAGGACTGCGACGGGTAACCGACTCATTAGAGGATGACCTTCGTCCCTTCGAAGTCGAATCGAAACCGGACCTCCTCCAGGCCCTCATCCATCATGACCTGCCGCACTCGCGAGCCCTCCTGGCAGAGGAACATCAAGAATCCGCCACCGCCCGCGCCGATGAGCTTGCCCCCCACCGCACCGTTCTGCCTGGCCAGTTGATACCAGTGGTCGATCCGATCGTTGCTCATCGACTTCGACCGACCCTTCTTGTACTCCCAGTGCGTGTTCATCAGCTCGCCGAATTGCTGCAAATTGCCCTGCTCCAGGCTGTCCTTGATGTCGCGGCCGATCTGCTTGACGAAATGCATGTTGGCGATCATTTCCGGGTCATTCTTCTTGCTTCGGGAGTCCTGCTCCTTGAGGATCTCTCCCGCCGAGCGCGTGTAACCCGTGAAGAAGAGCAAGAGGTGATCCTCCATGTCGTAGAGCGTTCGTTGGCTGATCTTCAGCGGCCAGACTTCCACCTGCCCATTGGGCAGGAACCGGAAGCAAGTGATCCCGCCGAAGGACGCGATGTACTGGTCCTGCTTACCGACCGGCTCCTGGAGAATATCGATCTCGATCTTGCACGCCTGCTCGGCCAACTCGCCGGGATGCACCAGGTTTTTCATGGCGCTGTGCAGGGCCTTGAGCAGCGCCGTGGTGAAGCTCCCCGACGAGCCCAGGCCGGTTCCTGCCGGGATGTCGGCCATGCTGGCGATCTCCAGCCGGAGATCCTCCCAACCGACCAGCCGCAGCGCCTCGCGGATGAGCGGATGCTTGATGTCTTCGATCCGCTCGGCCTCCTCCATCTGCGAGTACTTCAGCAGGATCCGCGCCACGAACCGACGGTGAATTAAAATGTAGACGTACTTGTCGATCGCCGCCGCGATGAGGAAACCGCTGTGTTCCTGGTAGTAGGACGGCAGGTCGGTTCCGCCACCGCCCAGGGAGATTCGTAACGGGCTGCGGGTCATAATCACGATCGCGTTCTCCGGTCAGGCAGGCTGGCGTCGGGGCCGCCTCCGAGGATCGAGGGGCGAGGCGTCGATCGACGGTTGTTATTATGGGTTACCGGTTCGGGCTTGGCTTGCGGGATCGTCGGGACGGCCGCAGTCCCCCGGTACTCGATGATCCGGGCCGGGCCGCCTCGGATGCGTCGGGACGCGTATTTCAGGACGCCGACCAGCTCGGGGAACTTGCCCAGGACGCAGAAGGCCGCGTAAGGTCGGGAGTACGACGCGGGCCAACGGCGACCGAGCCGAAAATAGCGCTCCGTCCGCCAGTACAGCAGGAGATACCCGGAGAGCAGGACCGCGCTCACGCCACGAGTCGGCCAGGCCAGTCCGAGTACGAGCAGGGGGAGCAGGAGGCCCCAGAAGATCGTGCTGCGGACCTGGCGGACGAAGTGGCGCTCGTGCGTACGGCCGTATCGTACCGCACCCTCGGCGTAGGCGTGTCCGCAACGCACGGCGCGCCGGAACCATTGCGAGAAGCGGGTCATGCCCATGTCGTGCAGGGTCATCTCGGCGTCGATGCGGAGGACTTTCCAACCCTCCCGCCGGATCCGGAGGCAGAGCTCGTCGTCCTCGGCGGCGATGATCGACGGGTCATACCCGCCGACGCGACGGATGGCCTCCATGAGGATCATGGCGTCGCCGCCGCAAGCCTTGACCTCTCCGATCGGCACGTCCCACTCGAGGTCCGCCATGCGGTTGTAGATCGTCTGATCGGGGAATCGCTCGCGACGCCGGCCGAAGATCACGGCGACGTCGGTCCTCTCCTCGAGCACCGCGCGGGCACGGTCGAGCCAGCCGGAGACCACCTCGCAGTCGCCATCCACGATCTGGACGTATTCGACCTCCGGGGCGATCTGCTGGAGCCGTTCGAACCCTTCATTTCGGGCCCGGGCCGCGGTGAACGGACGCGTGAGGTCGAGCTCGACGACGCTGACGCCCAGGGATCGCGCCAGCTCGACGCTGCCGTCCGTGGAATTCGAATCGACGTAGACGATCGGAAGGCCGCGACCGACCAGCGAATCGAGGCATCGGCGCAGCCGATCGCCTTCATTGCGGCCGATGGTGACGATTCCCAGGTTGCTCATCGGTGCTCCACCTCGGACGGATCATCCTCGTGGCTCATGGGGTGGCCATGGCCGGGGCCGGCTGGGCCTGGGGTGGCCCGTGTCTGATGATCGCGTCCGCGTCCGCGATCAGGTCGGCGAGTTTCTTGGCCTCGGTCGTCACATCGTGCCGCTCGGCAACCCGATCCGCGCCGGCCCGGCCCATCGCCCGGAGCTCGGCCGTGTCGGCCGTCAGGGCCGCGGCCATGGCCGCGGCCAGCGGCTCGACCGCACCGGCCGGGACCAGCCAGCCGCTCCGGCCCGGCTCGACCAGCTCCGGGATGCCGGCGATATACGTGCTGATCACCGGACGGCCCAGGGCCAGGGCCTCCATGATGACCACGGGCAATCCCTCGGCGAAGCTGGGCATGACCAGCGCCCGCGAGGCTTCCATCTCGCGCCGGACCCCCTCGTTATCCAGGAATCCGGTAATCCAGACCTGGTCGCGAAGTCCATGCCGGTCGATGAGCCGCTCGAGCTCGCCGCGTAGCGGGCCGTCCCCGACGATGACGAGCTCGAACGCGAGGCCCTGGGCGTGCAGATGTCCCGCCGCTTCGATCAGCAAGAGTTGGCCCTTCTGCTCGGAGAGTCGACCCACGTTGACGAGCCGGGCTCGATCCGGGACCGGCGTGGGCTCGCGGGGCAGGAAGGCCCGGTTGAGGCCGCAACGGACCACCCTGATTTTCGCCCAGTCGCGTTGCTCGCACCATCGAAGGAGCTGGCTCCGGGTGAACTGGCTGATCGCCGCGACGAACGCGGCGTGACGGATCTTCTCGCGCAGGGCCAGCGGCCGGGGTGCGTCGAATTCCTCCGGACCGTGAATCGTGATGCTGTAAGGAGGGCCGCCGAGCAGGCGGCACAGCATCGCGACGCTGGCGGCATTGGTGCCGAAGTGGACGCAGAGATGGCGGGCCCCGCACGCTTCGAGCCGTCGTCGGAGCAGGCAGGCCTCGGCCAGGTAGATCAGGTGCCGGATCAGCCCTCGCTCGGAGCGCAGGCCCATCTTGACGGCCGACGCCAGGGCCTTAATCCATCGAGCCGGACGGCGGAGGGCCTCGCCGATCAATGCCCCTCCGAGGCCCAGGGCCCCACCCTCCAGGATGAAGCTTGTCCGATCCTGCTCGTCGCGGTCGGCGGGATCGACCAATTCGTCGGCGAACCGACGCATGGCGAATCTGTGGACCGTCAATCCCTGCGCCTCCAGGGCGACGATCTCCCGGCGGATGAACGTCTGGCTGGGCATGGGGTAGGTCGGCATCAGATAAGCGATGTTCATCATCGGCGTCGGCGTCGGTCGGCGGGTGAGGGAGCGGGGTTCAGGAGGCGGGGGACGAGAAGCCATCGGGGTGGCTGCGATGCCAGTTCCATGCGGTCCGGGCGATGTCGCGGATGTCGGGGAAGCGGGGCTTCCAGCCCAGCTCTCGGGCGATCTTCTCGGGGCTGGCGATCAGCACGGCCGGGTCGCCGGGTCGCCGGCCGGCGATCTCGTGCGGGATCGGTCGGCCTGCGGCCGCCTCGCAAGCCCGCAGCACTTCCAGCACGCTCGCGCCGGTGCCCGATCCGAGGTTGTAGGCCCTGCCGATGCCCGGTCCGAGCGACTCGACGGCCAACTGGTGCGCCTGGGCCAGGTCCGTCGTGTGGACGTAATCCCGTATGCATGTCCCGTCCGGAGTCGGATAATCGTCTCCGTAGATCATGATCTTGGGCCGACGACCCACGGCCGCCTGGAAGATCAGCGGGATGAGGTGGGCCTCATGGCGTCGGTCCTCGCCGAAGTCCCCGTCGGGGTCGGCTCCCGCGGCGTTGAAGTACCGCAGGAGGGTGTAGCTGAGGTCATAGGCCCGGGCGTACTCCTTGATCATCCACTCGGCGGCGAGTTTGGTCGTGCCGTACGGGGTCTCCGGCGCCTGGAGCGAGTCTTCGCGGAGGGGCATCTCGCTATGAAATCCGTAGGTCGCCGACGTGCTGCTGAAGAGGATCTTGCGGACTCCGGCGGCTCGCATCGCGTCCAGGACGCTCTTGGTCCCGGCGACGTTGACGCGATAGTAGGACTCGGGGTCGCTGATCGAATCGGGGACCGACGCCAGCGCCGCGAAGTGCATCACCGCCTCGACGCCGCGTCGGCGCAGCGCGTCCGATAGGCGGTCCGTATCGAGGATGTCGCCGCGAATCAGCCGGTCGGACGACTGGGGGACCGCCGCCGGATTCCCCTCGGTGAGGCTGTCATAGGCGATCGGATCATGCCCGTGGTCGAGCAACCAGCGAAGGCAGGCGCTGCCCACATAGCCCGCGCCGCCGGTCAGGAGGATCTTCATCGTTTGTAGCAGATTCCTGGGTGGAGAGTGGTCAGTCTGAGAAGTCGAGTGTGCGAGTCGCGGCCGAACACGACGAACGGGGGGATCGCCGTGAGGGATGGGAACCGCGGCGTCCGGTATATGCCGAGAGTCGGAGGAATAGTCGGGACTCTCGGGATTGAGGACGGTCAGCACGGCGACCATCGGGTCGCCGACCTCTTGCAAAGGGTGGCGATTGAACCCGATTTCGACGACGACGCGGATTGAGAATGCCGAGTCCGACTTGCGGTCGCATCCGTGCACGACCGCCGGTAGGCGTCGAGGGTGCGATCGCCGGTCGCAGATGGTCGGCACTCTGGCACCCGTCGGCTCGATCGGATCGGGGGAGCCCGATCCGGACGAGCGTCGGGAAGACCCGGGTCGTTTGCCGAGTCGCCCGTATGCATCCGGAGGCTGGATGAATCGAGACGTTCGCAGGATCGGGGAGAATCCTCGGCCGGGGGCGGCGGTCGGCGGAATGGGGCGCGTTAACCCTCGGATTTGGGGGGTCCGAGCGGTCGGTCGGCACGGCCCGACTTCAGGTCGCGAGAGATCATGCGGACGATGAACCAGGCATTCTGGGCATACCGTGCGAAGAGCCGACGGGGCTCGAGCCCGAGGCGAAACGCCCACTCCAGGCCCGTCTTTTGCATCCATCGCGGGGCCCGCCGGACCCGTTGGGCGGCGAAGTCGAGGGAGGCGCCGACCTGGACGCTGATCGGAACCCCGAGCCTCGAGAGGTGCTTGGCGATCCATCGCTCGCCCTTGGGCTGTCCGAACGCGACGAAGAGGATGTCGGCGTTCGCCGCGCGGATCCGATCGATCATCGCCAGCTCTTCTTCCGGCGTCGGCTCGCGGAAGGGCGGGCACTCGATGCCGGCGACCTGGAGCCCAGGGTACCGGTCGCGAAGCCGTCGGGACGCTTCCTCCGCGACCCCATCGGCACCTCCCAGGAGGAACAGGCGATATCCCTTCCGGGCGGCCTCGGCGCTGAGCTCGAAGATCAAGTCCGAGCCGGCAACGCGCTCTTTCAGGGGCGATCCGTTTCGCCGCGAGGCCCAGACCAAGGGGGCACCATCCGCCAGGATGAGGGCCGCCCCCGCGTTAATCTCGGGGAGGTCGGGGTGCTGCTCGGTGAGCATCGCATAGTGGGTATTGGCGGTGATGAAGTAAGATGGGCGGCGCGCCTCGATCAGGTCGGAGATGGCGGCGACCGTCTCCGTTAGCGTGAGGTTCGCCAGGGGAATGCCCCAGACCCGGGATGTCGCGATCCTGCAGCGTTCCGGAGGAGGCTCGGAATGCCTAGCCATGGTGACGTCCTGCACCTCAAAAATCCCGGTTTCCCCGCCGGAGCCTGCTGACTCGCGCCTGAAGGTCATCGCCTGTCCCAGGAATGCCCGCCGAATCGAGCGACATCGCCCGATCGTTCCGCGTCGGCGGCCCGCCAGATCGCGAGATCGGCCGGATTGGCCGGCCAACTCCCGCAGCCGTTTTCGACCGAACGCGTGCCGCTCCGGTCATGACGACCCCGGCGGGATATTACAGTTCGTGCAGATCCGCGTTTTTCGCCGGTTTCTTGCCCGACGACTTCTCCGTGAACATCGGCAGGACCAACTTCTGGTCTTCGGCCTCCTCCGCGGTCTTCTCGGGGTCCAGCCAGGACAGGAGCTGAAGCTCCAGGCCCACCAGTATCAGCGCCATCGGCATCATCAACCATCCGGATATGTCGTGCGCCCACTCCTTGGCCTTTTCCCCCTGAATATAATAATAGCACCAACCCGTCCCCACGATCCGGAAGATGTTGCTGATCAAGGCGATCGGCACCGCGGAAACCAGCAATGCGATCCGCTTCCATTTGGCGAGCGGGAGCAGGATGATCGTGGCGGTGACGGTGGCGGCCAAGCACATCAACATCTTGAGGCCATTGCATGCGAGCGCGACGTCGAGCGACCGCGGGCCATGCGGAGTCCGCAGCCCCAGCACGTTGCCCGACTGGATCACCCAGAACCCCGAGAGTTGGAGGACGTAGCAGCTGCCCGTCGCGGCGACCCTCTGAAGAGGGAGCGAGATCAGCCCGTTGATGGAACTCGGCAAGGGGAGCATGAAGACCATGAAGAGGATGGACGGCCAGGCGCGGAGCAACAACTCGCCTCCGCCGAATGTCCAGGTCAGGCAGGTGATTGCCGGCAGCAAGGTCGCGGTCTCCACCCACTGCAATCCCCGCTCGTAGGCGACGAACCGAACGGCCAGGATGATTGCGAGCAAGGTCCAGCCCAGCCACGAACCTCGGATCTGCCCCGTCGATCGCTCCCAGGGATTCTCCTCGAGCCTACGCCACAGGATGAATGCGGCGATCGGGATGACCAGATATCCGTGCGAATAGTTCGGATCGCTGGACCAACTGCTCACCAACTCGCGGAAGTTCGGGGCATAGGCCAGCGCCAACATCAGCGTCACGGCCCCTGCGGCCCACCACCAAGCCCGCGAACGCTGCCGCTCGCCCCAGGGCGCGGACTTCGGTCCGCTCGGACTCGTAGCTCCCAAAGTCCCGTCGGGATGGGTTGTGATCATCTCGCTGGCCCTCGACAATATCCGGGGGAACGCGCCGACCTTCTCGGGAGCCGGCCCGAGACCGCCGGGACGTTGAGGAGTGCGTCCCGACGATCTCCGAACTGCTCACGATCCTTCAACAGTATTTATCTAACCCTTAGACATGCGTCAATTTCGTCGTGATGCCGATCGCCTACGGCCGCCACGCCCCCTCGATCGAGGCGCGGACTCCGTCCCCATGGGTTGCACATGAATGTGCATCCAGTATCGTCATCCTATGGATTCGGTTCGGGGATCCGGGCCTGGGCTCGCGCGGCGGGCCGCAACGGACGCGAGGAATGTGGGTCATGGCGTTCGACGGGGCCGCGGTGGCCGAGGCCCGGAGAGTCCGCGAGCCCCGGTCGCCCCGGTCGTTCAGAGGGATTCTAGAGCGAGGCGGTGGCGGCGGCATCCGGTTGGGATGTCTGCCGCCTGCTGTAGCTATAACTACCATAGTACGAGTCGGTGTTCCGCATGCCGTTGATCACCGTCCCGAGCACACAAATCCCGGCGCCGTCGAGTTGGCGTCGGGCTTTCTCGACCTGGGGGAAACGGCTGGCGTCGTACCGCACCGCGAGGACCGCACCGTCGGCCCATCGGCCGAGGATCAGGGCGTCGGGAACGGGGAGGATCGGCGGGGAGTCGATGATGACGAGGTCGTAAATCTGTCGAAACTGGGTGATCACCAGTCCGAGTTTCCGATTCTGGAGCGCGCGGCTGGGATCCGGGATCGGAGTGCCCGCGGTGAGCAGGTGGAATGTGCCCCCCTGGACGGGGATGACCAGGTCCGTGGGCGCGAGGTCATCGTTGACCAGCACGTCACTGAGGCCGGGGCCCTCGGGGACGTCGAGCAACGAGCAGAGCCCCGTCCGACGCAGGTCGGCGTCGATCAGGAGGGTCGACATCCCCGCGTTGCCGCAACGTGCCGCGAGCTGGGCGGCGAGTGTCGTCTTCCCCTCGCGGCCGATGGCGCTGGTGATGAGGACGCATCGCCCCTTCTCCAGCTCCGCCGGGTTGCCGCAGACGGCGAATCGCAGATGGTCGAGCCGTTGGATGAATTGCTCAATCTGGTCGTCCGCCTCCGAGCCGCTCCGCTTGCGGATCGATCGTGCCGTCGGCAGGGGCGGCAGGGCATAAACCTCCGACTGGACGCGCGTGGACAGGGAATCGGGGTCGCCCACACGCTGCGCCAGGATTTCGACCATCAGGAACAGGCCGAGCATCAGGCCCAGGATGGCCATCGGCGCGGTGGCCATGAGCTTGATCCGCTTGTTGTTCGCCGGGACCTTGGGGACACCCGCGACGTCGTGCAGCGAGATCCGGAACACGTCCTGCTTATCCTCGAAATTCAATTGCTCCAGCTTCATCAGGACGATCTCTTGCATCCGGAATTTCGTGTCCAGCTCCTGTTTCAGGATCGATGCCTTGAAGGTATCGCTCTTCGTGGCCTTTTCCTCCAGCTTCAGGCTATCGATGCGGAGGACCAGGTTCGCCTTCTTCCTCTTGAGCTTGTCGTTCCTGACCTGAAGGTCGGCTAATCTGGCCTTCCAGGCCTCCGGTTGTCTCATCTGGCCCTCGGCCGCCAGCTTGGCCTCGATCTTATCTTTCTTCTGATTCCAGAGGATGTCCCATTCAGCCATCAAGCCCTTGTAGTGTTTATGGGCCGCGACCAGCGACGGCTCGTTAGGCTGTTGTGTCCTGATCCTGGCATCATCCAGCGCCTTCTTCGCGTTGTTGATATCGTTGATGAGGGAGATCGTGTCGGGGTCCTTCTCGAATTCTTCGACGACACGAGCGCGGAGCCCGTCGGTTTCCCCCTGAGCCTTATCCTCCTCCTGGGCCGCGATGGCGAGGTTGAGCTGGTTCTGGGCCGTCTCCAGCTCCGCCTGCAATTCGAGCAGCTCCATCTCGGTGTTGAGGAGGGTATTGGCGGTCTGATTATATTGATCGTGTGTGACGGTGGGGAACGCGGTCTGCGATTTCGACTCGTCCTCCTTGACGGTACCCGTGTTCAGCTTGGGTTTGTTGAATTCCACGCGACCTTCATTGACCACATTGCTCAGTTCGGTCTTCTTCGCCTCGATCTCGTTGGTCAGTTTCCCTCGTTCCGTTTCGAGCATGTTGTGAAGCGTCTTATTGGCCGTCCGATGATACTCGCCATGCTGCTCGAGATAGGCGGCGACCACGGCATTCACGATCGCGGCCGCCTCCTCGGGATTACGAGAGGACAGGGTGACCTGAATGAGATAGGTGTTCCTGCCGACGATCTCGACGCCGATCGCCTTGCGTAATTCGGCCTTCGCATCCTTCGCTTGCTGGATCATCGGCAGGTTGGCGAGCCGGGGATTCCGGGAAATGGCCGCATCCAGGACCTTGTCGCTGGTCATCAACTGGACCTGGGTCTGGACGTAGGGCTGGGCCAGATCGACCCCGGGGTGCAGCGGGCCGAAAAGTTGGGGCTGGGTCGGTTCAACCTGAAGAAGGCTGAATGCTTCATAGGTGGGCTCGTAGAAACTATAGATGGCATAGGCCAGCGGAGTCGAGATCACCAGCCATAACAAGAGAATCCGCCACCAGTGGCGGCTGAGTCCGCGGAGGATCACTCGAGGGTTGATTTGGGGCGTGGATACGCTCGCCAGATCCTGAGAAGGGGGTGAGTACGGCACCGGGGCTCGAAATGAGTCCGAAGGAAACCGGGCCGGGACGTTCGAGTCGGATCTGTCAATGGTGTCCATCGTAGATGTCACTCGACAAGACAAAACGTGTCGGAAAATTGTGGAGGAAAGGGTGCAGTCCGCTCATCGAATCGTCGAGATGAACGGAAGGCCCACAAATGGCCCGGGGAGGACGAGCATGCAATGCGTCATGATGTTGAATTCTAATTGAGTGCCAACCCACGACATTCCAAGACTGGGCCTTCTCGAGTTCGTATGCTGCTCTTTAGCAAATATGCTTCCCAAGAACGAATCCGATTTCTCTGACGCCCTACTTCCCGGCAAACTCATGGGGAAACTTTAATCCATCCGATCGAGCCGAGTCAAATTAAAATTGCATGAGTGTCACCCTTGCTATCTTAGTATTGATCCGAACGTTGTCCTATTACAACGTTGTGACAGGGGCCGCGATTTATGCTCTCCAGATTGCCCCGATTAGCTATTTTATAGGATAGGAGCTTTTCGTTTCAGCTCCAGATGTCCAGACGGCTCAATATCTTGCTATAAAAAACGTGTTCTGGACGTCTGACCTTGGAATACTTGATGCGGGTTTTCGGCACACCTGGTGGGCTCAAGCCGTCGTCAAATCGCCGGGATCGGTATTCAAGGAGGATGTTATCAAAGCAATCGCGGTCAATCGGTTTACTCGATTCCGGTCGCCCGACCATAGAATTCGAACGGTATTACTCGCTAAATCAAACCAGGCTTAAGGCGATTTATCAAATGGAATGAAGCTTGCAGCCCGGATCGATAATTCTGTCTTGCGATTTTTTCGACCCAGGTCCCTAAAAGACAACCTAAAATGTAAGTGCAGGCTTTGTGAGGAGGTCGACAGATCTACTAATACGACGGCCCGACGGTCGTCACCGTGACTCGGTACTCGAATTCGTGGCACCTGAAGTTGTGGAATTCGGACACGAATCGCCCGGCCTATGAACCAGGGCGATTTATCGGACCTGTCGAAAAAACTCCAGGCTGCATCAAATCGAGGCTTCGAGCCTTTAAACTAGGCAAAGGATTTCGTGATGACCCTTCCACTCCGATTGACGAAGTCTCGAGGTTTGGATGGGGTGTCGGGTACGACGTGCATGTACCCGACCGGTGCGAGCGGTTTGACTCGGCTGCTTCAGGTAGCCTTAGCCCTCTATTTGACACCGGTATTGCTGATTGTACTTTTTGTCGGTTTGGCAGGCATGTTAGTCCTCACGATAGCACGGGTCGTTATTGGATTTGTCAGGGGTCCGGAGAGTTGGCCTCACGTCCCGGTCGGCCCATCATCGTTGCAGCCATGCGATTCTGATTTCGAGGAAGGCCAATCGTGAGTCAATTTACGACGTGGCAATCCAACGATTGAAGGGACCTTCGTGGCGTCCTCTCATGGATCAATCATGAGAGACGGGCGGTATCACTTGGAGGCTGCTGGCGGCGTTTTCGACGGGTCGGCGGATGCGGGTGGCGCCGGGATGGGTGCCAGCCCGCTCGAAATATCGGTGCGGTGGCCGGACAATCGATCGCCGATCTCGCGGATGAAATCGCCCAGAATCACTTCGCTCGGGGCATGGACCTCCTCACTCAAGCCTGTGACATCGCGAGCGAGCTGAATTTTGAACATGCTAGGATGATACCGGAACGACTTCCATTGATCAGAGGCATCGGGTAGCCATTCGCCGTTATAGTGGAAGCAATGGTATGTCTCTACATAATGACCGATGCCACCGACACGCTTCATATAAATGGCCCATCGATAATGCACGGGGGTATTCACGCCGGTCACATGGAGTTCGCGATCGATTGGGCCTCGCACCAACTGATAACCGGCGGCCGGATAACAGGCATCGGGCGAGTGGGCAAAGACCTGCTGCGAGAGCCCGTAGATGATGAGGGCTGACATCTGGTCGCCGCTCTTCCGATCCATGTAGGTCCGGATGATGCTGTCGCTCGATCCGGCGATCCGAGCGACCTGAGGATCGAGTTGGCTGTCGTTTTCTTTGATCGACTGCCAGGTGCCCAAATCCCGAGGTAGTTCCTCCAAGCGGAAGGGCGGAGAGCTGCTGGTCGCGGCCAAGGACGCAAACTGCCACTCCCTCCACAATCGGACACCGCCCGAGATGCCCAGGAATAAGCAGGCCACGATCATCCATACCCAGGGTGAGCTCGCGACCTTGGGGGCGATGCCTTGAGGGGCCTCGGCGGGAGGACTATATGGAGGACGAACCGAGATCGAAGTCATGGTTTTGACCGGAATGCTCACGGGTATGGACTCGTCCGGAGGGCTGAAAAGAATGGCGCTCGATCCGGGTTAGACTCGCACGACATCTGCGGAGATACCAATCATCCTATTCTCCCATAGAGGTGACCGGAATCTCAAGACGATGTTGCGGTTTCTAAACATCCATCACACGATCCTAGGTCGTGGATCCGGTGTTTGCCGTCGGATGGAACCGGAATCGCCGCGGGCCTCGACTCGATATGGGCATGGGTTATCCGCTTAATGAGGAGACTCCACGGGGCCCGGAGCCCGACCGAGCTCGCGATTCTGCCGTTTGCGGGCGGCATGGAAACCCCCGCCTGCCCTCGGTTATGATGTGGGTCAATTGGGCGTCGGCCGGATGCCGGGGCGGGAGGAGTGCGGATAGGGGTGCTGGGGAATGGCCGCGATTCTGGGGATCTCCGCGTTTTACCACGATAGCGCAGCGGCGCTGGTGGTCGACGGCCGGATCGTGGGTGCGGCCCAGGAAGAGCGATTCACCCGGATCAAGCATGACCCGGGATTCCCGGCCCATTCGATCCGATATTGCCTGCGAGAGGCCGGGCTTTCGCCGTCCGACCTGGATTACATCGCGTTCTACGACAAGCCCCTCACCAAATTCGAACGGCTACTCGAGACCTATCTGGCCTATGCCCCCCGCGGGTTTCGCAGCTTTCGACGGGCCATGCCGCTCTGGCTCAAGGACAAGCTGCACATGCGGCGAACCTTGCGCGATGGCCTGGATGGCCCGAGTCGCGCTCGCCTGATCTTCGCGGATCATCACGAGACCCACGCCGCCAGCGCGTTCTTCCCATGCCCGTTCGACCGGGCGGCCATCCTGACCCTGGACGGGGTCGGTGAATGGACCACGGCCGCTTTCGGCATCGGCGAGGGGAATCGTATCCGACTGTTCGACCATGTTTCATTTCCCCATTCACTCGGGCTGTTGTATTCGGCGTTCACCTATTACTGTGGCTTCAAGGTCAACAGCGGCGAATACAAGTTGATGGGGCTGGCACCGTACGGGCAGCCGGTCTATAGGGACCTGATCCTCGAACGCCTGATCGAACTCAAGCCCGACGGCAGCTTCCGGCTCGATATGGGCTACTTCAATTACTGCCAGGGGCTGACGATGACGGGCCGGCGGTTCCATCGCCTATTCGGGGGCCCGCCTCGGTCGCCCGAATCGCCCCTGGAGCAGCGGCATATGGACCTGGCCGCCAGCATCCAGGCCGTGACCGAGGAGGCCGTCCTCCGGATCGGCCGTCATGTGGGCCGGCGGACGGGGATGAAGCATCTCGTCCTGGCCGGCGGGGTCGCGCTCAACTGCGTGGCGAACGGCCGCTTGCTCCGCGAGGGCGGCTTCGAAGATCTCTGGATTCAGCCCGCGGCCGGCGATGCCGGCGGCGCCCTGGGTGCGGCGCTGTTCGTCTGGCATCAGCTCCTGGACAATCCCCGGCGTCCCGACGGTCACGATACCCAACGGGGTAGCTTCCTCGGCCCGAGCTTCACCACCGATCAGGTCGGGCGCGCGTTGGCGGCGCGGGGGGCGTCCGGGCATCGTTACGACGACGAGGGCGAACTGGTCGAGCATGTCGCCGCCTTGCTGGCCGACGGCAAGGTCGTCGGCTGGTTCCAGGGGCGGATGGAGTTCGGCCCCAGGGCCTTGGGGGCGCGCAGCATCCTGGGCGATCCCCGCTCGGGCGCCATGCAGGCCAACATGAATCTCAAGATCAAGTTCCGCGAGAGCTTCCGGCCGTTCGCCCCGGCGGTGCTCCGGGATCGGGCGGCCGAGTGGTTCGATCTGGGCCCGGAGCACGAGAGCCCCTACATGCTCCTCGTGGCGCCCGTGCTCGAGGGTCGACGGGTCCCCGTCGACCCCGACGCCCTGCGGGTCATGGAGCACGATCCCGACCTGAGGCGGCGGGTCAACGTGGTCCGTTCCGAGATCCCCGCCGCGACTCACGTGGATTACAGTGCTCGAATCCAGACCGTTGATGAGCGACGAAACCCGCGTTTCTGCCGGCTGCTGGAGGCCTTCGACCGCCTGACGGGATGCCCGGTCCTGGTCAACACCAGCTTCAACGTCCGCGGCGAGCCGATCGTCTGCACGCCCGAGGACGCCTACCGGTGTTTCCAGGCCACCGACATGGACGCCCTGGTCCTGGAAGACATCGTGGTCGTCAAGGACGCGGCGGCGCGCGAGGCCGGCCTGGCGGCGCGCGGAGCCTACCTCGCCCAGTTCCAGCTCGACTGACCGAGACGGGCCGGGCCGCGGCGTCCGTCCGGGCGGCGCGGATTCATCGAACGTTCGCGACGAGGATGCCCATGCGTTGGTCCGATATCCCATTCGACCCGCCGCGCAAGACCCTCCGGCAATTCGCCGGGCTCTGGTTGGCGTTCTTCGGCGGTATGGCCCTCTGGCAGGGCCTGGTGAAGGGGCATGCGGGCCCGGGTTTGTCCCTTGCGGCCCTCGCCCTGACGGTCGGCCTGGCGGGGCTGGCCCGGCCCGAATGGATGCGATTCGTCTACGTCGGCTGGATGGTCCTGGCCTTCCCGATCGGCTGGACCGCCTCGCAGGTCATGCTGGCGATCATGTTCTTCGGGCTGTTCACGCCCATCGGCCTGGTGTTCCGCCTCATCGGCCGCGACGCCCTCCAGCGAGACCGCCAGCCCGGTCGGGAATCCTACTGGGAGCCGAAGCAGGCGCCCGCCGATTTGAGGCGATATTTCAAGCAATTCTGAACGTACCGCCGGCTTTATTCGTGATCGAGAGGAAGGCCATGAGCGAGACGCCCCCCAAGACACCCAGCGAATTCGAGAGAGCGGCCGCCGACTCCCAGGGCGAGAGCCTTGCGGGAGAGTTCTGGGCGTTCCTGGCCCAGAACAAGAAATGGTGGCTGCTGCCGATCTTAATCGTCATGCTGCTCCTGGGCACGCTGATCCTGCTGTCAACGACCGCGGCGGCGCCGTTCATCTACACGCTATTCTGACCGGCGCTCGACGCCGAGGCGATGCGGATCCTGGCGGTGGACGGCAATGGTCCGGCGACTCGGCTAGCGTTGCAACCGTCCGAACCCATCATCTAGGATAAGTTCACGGCGCCGGACGAATACGGGACAGAGGAGAGACGACGCGATGCGACCTGGGGCCTTTCATCGATGAATGACGTGCTGAGTCGGGTCAATCGGCCCTGCCGAGATCGATCGAATCTCGCTCGGGAGACGCCGGCACGGGGCGTCGATGCTCGGGACTCCTCGGGCTTCGGCCCCGGGAGTGACATCTGATGGAAAGCGCCGCGACCATCGACTTGTACAGCGCGCCATTTTGGTGCGCCGTCGCGATAGCCTGCGTCCTGATGATCCCTCTGGTCGGGGGATCGGTGCGGCGGTTCGCCTTCGCGCTGGTGAACCTGGCTTTCCTGGGGTATTACCTCCGAGCGGATCTGGTAGCCGTGCTCGTGGGGCTGCTGCTGATCTACTTCCTGCTGAGGTTGGTCGGGGCCGGAATCTTGCCGGGTATCTTGCTGGCGGCGAGCGCCGCGGCCGTCTTGACGCTCTTCCTCGCGCACAAGCTGCCGGGTTTCGGCCGAGGGATCGGCGTGCTGCGATATAAGCCGCTGTTGACGACCATCGGCTTCTCGTATGTCGCCTTGAGGCTGCTGGAAGTGGGGCGGGCGGTCGGCGAAGGCCGCCACCGGCCGCCGGATCTCACGGCGCTGATCGCCTATGTCCTGCCGTTCCACATGCTCTCGGCGGGCCCGATCCAGTCCTACGACGAGTTCGTCACGCAGCCCGATACGCCGCCCGCTGCTGGGCCTGCCGCGGCCCTGCGGGCCGCCGAACGCATCGCCTCCGGGATGTTCAAGAAGTTCGTGTTGGCCAATGCGTTGGAGGCCGCCTTCTTGACCACATTCCACGCGCGGGGGCCTTACTTCTTCCTCGAGGTCCAGATCAATTATATCTGGCTATACCTCGACTTCAGTGCCTATAGCGACATCGCCGTCGGCATCGGCAGCCTGATCGGAGTGGCGACGCCCGAGAACTTCAACCGCCCTTACCTGGCTCGGAATAGCATCGACTACTGGGAACGCTGGCATATCTCGCTTTCCCAGTGGATTCGCCGCAATATCTTCATCCCCATCCAGCTCGCGATGATGCGACGGACAGGGGGGCTCTATCCTTTGTCGATCGCCAGCTTCGCCTTCGCTGCCTCGTTCCTGCTCTGCGGGCTCTGGCACAACATCGGCCTGAACTGGCTGGCCTGGGGGGCTTATCATGCCCTGGGACTGATCGCGTGCAATCTGTACCGGCATTATCTGATCCGGGGCATGGGTCGCAAGGGGTACAACCGATATATGGCCAACCCCTGGATCCGTGCGGCGGCGACCGTGCTGACGTTCGAATATATCGCCTTCTCGCTGGTCCTGGTCACTTACCCCTGGAGTCTGTTCGATCTCGTCGGGAAGTCATTATAATCCCGAGTACGGGATCTCGCATACGGCCGCGGCAACGCCGCGCGAGGAGAAACGATGGCGGTGCTGGAGAGATTAGCGACCCCCTGGGATGGCATACCCGCCTGGATTTTTGCCCTCCGCCTGTTGTGGATCGCGGCCCAGTTGGTCCTGGTCATCTGCCTTGGCCGTAAGGGTGTGCTGTTCTTCTACCAAGCCTTCTGAGTGAGTCGCATGTTCCAACCATCCCGATACCGCGGCGTCTCCCTGGTGGCCATCGGCATCGTGGTCGCTTTGGGATGCCTCGACGCGGCCTTGACGGTCGCGGTGGGCTTCACGGGCCGGTTCCTCCCCAACGGCGAGTCCCCCACGGATGGGAGCGTCTATACGGACACGGGCGGGCGGATCGCGAAGCTCCTCTCCGAGCCCCGGGGGACGAATGCCGGAGCCGGAGCTCCGCTGGGAATCCTGTTCGGGCAGTCCACCCTCGGCTCCGGTGTCGACGCCCGTGTGCTCGAAGAGAACGATGATTCGGACCTGCGATGGGCCAATCTCAACGGCTGGGGCGGCAGTATCAACCGGACCCGCGACATCGCCGATCTCTTCTTCGCCAGCGGCCTGAAGCCGGATGTCGTCTTGCTTTGCATTAATCCTTACATGCTAGTCGGGCACGAGTTCGAGATTGAACACAGGCAAGCGCTGAGGAAGCCCGGCGGCTCCATCAGGCCGTGGATCTGGGCCTACGACAATCGCTTCGTCGTGAATCATCTCAGCCGCGAGCTATGGCACCGGACCAAGCTCGGGCTCCTCCAGGCTTTCCGGTTCGGCTTCACGGCGCTGTACCGGCCCTCGCGTGACGACGATTCATCGAGGCGCCAGCGGATTCCCTCCCTCTCCGCGACGGAGCTGGCGGAGCGAGTGGAGGGTGAAGCCGAGCTCGGTTGGTTCGATCCCCATCGATACGATCCGGAGGGCTCGAACGCCCGCTCGCTGGTCGAGATCGTTCGCGAGAGTCGTAAGGCTGGTTCGAAAGTGGGCATCATCCTGTTGCCCGAGCGTTCTATACACCGCGACCGGATACCACCCGAAGCGATCCGATGCTTCGACGAGATCAATCGGAGGAACTTCCCCGACGACCCGGTCCCCGTGTACAACTTGCGCGACCGGATTCCCGATGACCAGTTCATCGACACGGATCATCCGGGCCTCGACGCGATGCCTTCGATTTCGATCATGGTCGGGGAGTGCGTGCGAGATCTCCTCTCGGATCATCCTGCGCCGCGGCCATCTCGGGCGCGTCCCGCGGCGGGCGAGGGAGCGGAGCCCGAGCGAACGAACAAACCCTGATTGATCGATTCGGTCGGCGCATTGTCCCGTCCCGTCGCTGGTGGCGGGTTCCCGCAACGGGGCGGGATGGGGCCGCCTCCGAAGCTGTACGGCACGTCCGTCGTCATTTCGACCGGCCCTGGTTGGCGACGGCCGCCGCGGCCCTGGCGACTTCCTCGGGATCGCCGAGGTAATAATGCCGGATCGGCTTGAGCTGATCGTCCAACTCGTAGACCAGGGGGACGCCGGTGGGGATGTTCAGGCCGACGATTTCCTCGTCCGCGATCTGGTCGAGGTATTTCACCAGCGCCCTCAGGCTGTTACCGTGGGCCGCGATGATTACCTTCTTGCCGCCCTGGATGGTCGGCACGATCGCCTCGTGCCAGTGAGGAAGGAATCGAGCCACGGTGTCCTTGAGGCATTCGGTCAAGGGGAGCTCGGAAGGGCTCAAGGCGCGATAGCGCGGATCGGTGCCGGGATAACGCGGGTCGGTCACCTGGAGGGCCGGCGGCGGTATGTCGTAGCTCCGACGCCATTCCAGGACCTGCTGGTCGCCGTACTTCGCGGCGGTCTGAGCCTTGTTGAGCCCCTGGAGGGCACCGTAGTGCCGCTCGTTGAGTCGCCAGGAGTGCTCGACGGGGATCCACATCAAGTCGAGCTCATCGAGGGCGATCCAGAGCGTGCGGATCGCCCGCTTCAGGACGGAGGTGAAGGCGACGTCGAAGGTGAACCCCTCGGCCTTCAGCAGCTCGCCGGCCCGACGGGCCTCGGACCTGCCCTGGTCGGACAGATCGACATCGGTCCAGCCGGTGAAGAGATTTTCCTTGTTCCAGATGCTCTCGCAATGACGCAAAAGTACAAGCTTGATCATCCGACTTCCCATGATTCATCGGGGTCATTTCCTCGGGCACGATGGCGTATTGTCCATTCTGTCGCGGCGACGGTCAACCACTGGCGGGTCGGTCGATCGCGTCGGTATCCTCCGTGAATGGCCGGTCTTGCCGGGACGATCTTCCGCGAACCGGAATCAACCGTTCGGTATCGGGTATCGGGGATGCGGGATCCTCTTCCGTCGTCGCGGAGCCGTGTCAGGATCGACGAATCGGAATTCCTGCTTCCCTGGAGACGAATGAACCCCTTCAACGAGAGGAAGGATCGGCCGAGCATGGACGAGATCCCCCGCACCGAACGGACGACTGTCCGCCGCCTCCCCGCGCGTGCGGACTACGACCGCTCGCTCATCCACGACATCCTCGACGAGGGGCTGATCTGCCACGTCGGTTTCATCGACGATGGCCGGCCGTTCGTGATCCCCACGATCCACGTGCGGATCGGCGACCGGCTGTATATCCACGGCTCACCGGCGAGCCGGATGCTCAAGGGCCTGGCAGGCGGGGGGGACGTTTGCATCACGGTCACCCTGATCGACGGCCTGATCCTGGCCAGGTCGGCATTCCACCACTCGATGAACTACCGCTCCGTCGTCCTGCTTGGGCAGGCCGTCGCCGTGGACGACCCGTCCGAGAAGGCCCGGGTGCTCCAGGTCTTGGCGGAGCACCTAGTCCCGGGGCGTTGGCGTGATATCCGCGTCCCGACGCCGGGCGAGCTCAAAGCGACGTCCGTCCTCTCGATCCCCATCGACGAGGCGTCGGCCAAGGTCCGCACCGGCCCCCCCGTGGATGACGAGGCCGACTACAGCCTGCTGACCTGGGCGGGCGTCTTGCCGCTGACGATCGCGGCCGGTGATCCGGTCCCCTGCCCGCGCCTGCTGCCCGGCATCGAGACTCCTTCCTACGCCAAGACCTATCCGGGGCCACGGGACGGCTCGCGAAGTAGTTGAGAGACTATTCGGTTCCTTCAGGAAGAGCGGGATCGATGGCCGGGGTAGGGGGCGGAGTGGGATCTTCGGGCATGCTGGGAGGCGTCTCTGGCGTCGCCGGGATGTTCGATGCGACCATGTAAACGGTCGCCTGGAACAATCCCCCGGCGGTCACGAGCATCATGGTCAAGAACGAGAAGAAGATCGCCTCACACGTCTTCTTCCACCAGTCGCGCCTAGGCCCTCTCGACATGCCGGATTTGACGAATCGCCGGGCCAACATGGGTAGAGTGACGGTCGCGGCGAAGGTCCCCTGGCACCAGTATCGGATCGCCCGCTCGTACTTGGCCTCGCCGATCCAGATCAGCGAGAGGCAGCCGACGCAGGCCAGCGTGACCTGGAGCATGGTCTGGACGGCCGAGTGCTCCTTCCAGGAGCCGAGTGCCACGGCCGTCAGGGCGATGGCCAGGAGAAAGAGACACGGGACGTCGAGATTCCAGCCCGGTGGGATCGGGCCGCCGATGAGGATTACGTCGGTGAGCCGCTGGATCTTGACGAACAGGGCCATGGCCGTCGCCGCCATGAGCACGAACATCATGATCGTCCCCATCGAGAACCGCAACTTCCGGACCAGTCGCACGGCTTTACTCCTGGAAACTCAGGGTCTTTCTGACGCGCGACCCTGGGACGATCGTACAAGAGCACTCATCTCGCGCCTATGGCCGAAAGACGCAGGCTCCTCGACACAGCAATTGATCCTGTCTCCCGGGATGTGGTGGCGTTTGCCGGTGCGTGGGAATAGAATCGATGTCCGGCCCTCGGCCCGGTGGAGTCGACCGGGAGTAGACCAAGGGCCCGGGGGATTGGCACTTCGGCCGGGGAGATCTGCCGTGCGCGTCGTGAATAGTTCGGCTGCGGCCCTCTGCTGTGCCGCGGTGTTCGTCTCCGGTTGCGCCGAGCGACCGGTTCCCGAGGTGGTTCCGACGTCGACCGGGGTTTCACCCGCCGTCGACAAGAGCGGCGCGGGCCGGGTCGTCATCAATCCCGGCCCCGATGCCCCGAAGAAGGCCCAGGCGGCGATGATCAACGCCAAGCCGGGCGATACGATCGAA
This sequence comes from uncultured Planctomycetota bacterium, assembly GCA_963743925.1. Taxonomy (GTDB): domain Bacteria; phylum Planctomycetota; class Planctomycetia; order Isosphaerales; family Isosphaeraceae; genus CAVZRC01. Next base: position 134,562 of record CAVURY010000006.1, read on the forward strand.
TTTGGCGCGGGCCGGTTCGAGTTCCGCTCGACGCTCTCGCTCGACGTCAGCGGCGTGACCGTCCGGGGTCAGGGTCCGGACAAGACGATGCTCAGTTTCAAGGACCAGGGGCAGGGGACCGGCGGCGAAGGCCTGCTCGTCACCAGCAAGGAAAACGTGACCATCCAGGATCTCGCCGTGGAGGACGCCCGTGGCGACGCGATCAAGGTCCAGGGGACTCGGAGGATCGTCTTCCGCAACGCCCGCGCCGAGTGGACCGGCGGCCCGAAGGAGACCAACGGGGGCTACGGGTTCTATCCGGTCCTCTGCAACGGCGTGGTGATCGAGGATTGCAAGGCCATCGGCGCATCCGATGCAGGCATCTACGTCGGACAGTCGGAGAACATCATCGTCCGGCGCAACACGGCCGAGAAGAACGTGGCGGGCATCGAGATCGAAAATTCGACCCGGGCCGATGTCTACGAGAACCTCGCGACCGACAACTCCGGTGGGATACTCGTCTTCACCATGCCCGACCTTCCCAAGAAGGACGGCCGTCTCTGCCGCGTTTTCCGGAATCGAGTACTCGCCAACAACCACGAGAATTTCGCCCCCAAGGGCAACACCGTGGCGAGCGTCCCGCCCGGTACCGGCGTCATGATCCTGGCCAACGATCAGGTCGAGGTCTTCGACAACACGATCGAACGGAACCAGACCGCGGGCCTCACGATCGTCAGCTATATGATCATGGAAAAGCCGATCGCAGACCCGAATTATGACCCATTCTGCGAGGCGATCCACGTCCACGACAATCGGTTCGCATCCAACGGTGGGAAGCCGGCCGGGGCGCTCGGCAACCGACTCGGCGAGGTCCTGGGCACTCCGCTGCCCGACATGCTTTACGATGGTGTCATCGACCCGAAGAAGCAGGCCGACGGCAAGCTGCCCGACGACCTGAGCATCCGCATCCACGACAACGGGAAGGCCGGATTCGCCAACTTCGACGCCCTGGCCCTGAAGACGGCCGCCGAGACCGGCAAGGCGCCGAATATCGTCCGCGACCTCAAGGCCTATGATGGGACGATGAAGGCGCTGGCACCCGTCGCGATCGAGGGCCTGAAGTGAGATCCGTCGTCTCTTTCCGCGAACGAAGGGCCCGGCTCGGGCCGCTCGCTGGCTGGGCCGTCATCCTGATGCTGGCGGCCCCGGGCTGCGGATCGCGGGACGCGCGCGAGAAAGCCCCGGCCCCATCGTCGGCCCCGGCGCGGCCCTTCGAGAAGCTCTCGCAGTACTCTCTGTTCGCCGGCGATCCCGCGGCACAGACACCGGCCGAGGGGGTAATCCCCTATGACCTCAACTCGGCACTGTTCAGCGACTACGCCGAGAAATTCCGGTTCATCAAGCTTCCGCCGGGCACTCGGGCATCGTACCGGGACGTCAACACATTCGAATTCCCGATCGGCACCGTGATCGCCAAGACGTTCGCCTATCCCCGGGATGCGCGCGACCCGTCGAAGGGGCGTCGCCTGATCGAGACCCGGATCCTCGAACGCGAGGCCGATGGCTGGGTCGGTCTGCCGTACGTCTGGGACGAGTCGCAGACCGATGCCAACCTCGACGTCGCGGGCGACACCGTCAACGTGAGCTGGATTCACATCGACGGCCGCGCGCGGACCAATAACTACATCATCCCCAACGGCAACCAGTGTAAGGGTTGCCACAAATCCGGCGACGTGATGTCACCGATCGGTCCGAAGGCGCGCCACCTCAACCGAGATTTCGCTTATCGCGACGGGACGGAGAATCAGCTCGCCCACTGGAGCCGTCTCGGGACGCTCATCGGGGCATCATCTCCGAGCGAAGCGCCCCGGCTGGCGGCCTGGGACGACCCGAAGAGCGGCACGCTCGACGGCCGCGCACGCGCCTGGCTGGAGATCAACTGCGCCCACTGCCACAATCCTGATGGCCCGGCGCGGAACTCGGGGCTTGACCTGCTCGCCTCCCAGCGGAAGCCGACCGCTTTCGGTGTCCAGAAGGTGCCGGTGGCCGCCGGACTCGGCTCGGGCGGGTTGACATTCGACATCGTCCCCGGACAGCCGGACAAATCCATCATGGTCTACCGGATCGGCTCGACCCATCCGGGCGTCATGATGCCCGAATTGGGCAAGCGACTGGTTCATGGAGGGTGGGGGAGGGCGTGGCACTCATCCGGCAGTGGATTGGGGAGATGCCTGCCCCGCGTTGAGGCCAAGTCGTGTACGTCCGACTATTCCGAATTTGGCATCATCGCGGTCGAATTTATGCCGGATTCGGCATAGATTGCCCGTATGAGTAAGCCGATCCGCCCCCGAAGCCGCTGGCCTGGTTGCACGGCGAGATCCAGACAACGCCGTTTTCGCGGGCTGCGGCTGGAGGCTGGGAGGCTGCTCCGCCAGCTTCAGGACGGTGAATTGCTCGGTATGCCCCATTCAAGACCGATGCCGGACATCGGTCCGCGATGCCATGAGTTGCGAGTTCGAGACGAGGGTCAGAGCTGGCGCATCGTCTATCGCTTCGATACGGATGCCATCGTGATTATCGCGGTGTTTGCCGAGACCACTCAGCAAACGCCGAAGCATGTTATCCTCGACTGCCAGCGTCGTCTGAAGGCTCTTGACGGGGTGACAAAAGAGTCTTATAGTGGAGAGGATCGCGGTGGACGCCAAGAAGCGAGAAGCCTTGGAAGCCGCAGGTTGGAAGATCGGGGATGCCGCCGAATTCCTGGGTTTGACCGAGGAAGAGCGGCAGATGATCGAGTTCCGGCTCATGGTGGGGCGGGGTGTTCGACGGCTCAGGGAGAGCAACCAGCTCACGCAGCAGGAATTGGCCGATCGGATCGGTTCGAGCCAATCTCGGGTCGCCAAGATCGAGGCTTCCTCGAACGAGGTCTCCCTGGACCTGATGCTCCGCGGGTTCTTCTCGGCCGGTGGCAGGCTGAGCGACCTCATTACAGCTCGGGCTGCACCCGAATCCGAGCCGTCCAAGACGAAACGCGGGCGAGCGGGGCATAGCCACTCATGGATTACGACTCTTACGGCAGCAATGAGAAGTCGGCGGCTGATCTGTCGCTGGAGCGTCGGTCGATCGATCTGATTTACGCTCTCAGTGGCAATTCGAGTAAACCGATATGACTCAACCATTTTCCGACCTCGTCGATCGCAGTCGCCAATCCTCGCGCATCGTCGTGGGCCTGATGTCCGGGACGAGCGCCGACTCGATCGACGCCGCAGTCTGCCGGATGACAGGGCAGGGGACTGATGTCGGCGTTGAACTGATCCATTATGGCGACCATCCGCACGATCCCGAAGTGAAGCGACGGGTGATTGGTGTCGCTGATCTCGACGTTCGCGGCATCGCCGAGCTGAACGTCATGATCGGCGAGGCGTTCGCCGCAGCTTGCCTGGGGGCGCTCCAGGTTGCGGGGATCTCGCCGAATAACGTGGACCTGATCGGCTCGCACGGCCAGACGGTCTATCATCACAGCGGCATGGAAGGGGCGTTGCGAGCGACGCTTCAAATCGGCGACGGAGACGTGATCGCGGTCCGTACGGGGTGCTTTGTCATCTCGGATTTCCGCGCCCGGGACATCGCGGCGGGCGGCGAGGGTGCGCCGCTCTCGCCGATCGCCGACATCGTGCTTTTCGGAAGGAGAGGTCAGGACGAGGACCGGCGACGGAGGGCGATCTTGAACCTCGGCGGTATCGCCAACCTCACCGTGCTGGACGATGATCCGGCGCGCGTCTTCGGGTTCGACACGGGTCCGGCGAACGCACCGCTGGATCGGCTGGCGCGGCGGCTCTCCGGTGGCACGCTGGCGTGCGATCGAGATGGGCAATTCGCCCGATCCGGACGCGTCAACGAGCCACTCCTCGCCGAGCTGTTGCAGAACGACCCTTACCTGGAACGCCGCCCGCCCAAATCGACGGGGTTCGAGATGTACGGCGACGCGTTCGTCGCCCGGGTCGCCGAGCGTCACGGTGGCTTCGACGTCGACTTGATGGCGACTCTCACCGAGTTCGTCGCGAGGACGGTTGCGTTGGGCCTCGGGCAATGTGCCCAGCTCGGTCCGCCCGTGCAGGAAGTCGTCGCGGCCGGGGGAGGGGTGCAGAACCCGGTCTTGATGGAACGGATCGCCGCGCTGAACAGCGCCGATCCCGATCCGGCGATCCGACGAATTGGGTGTCCCGAGCGACGCGCGCGAGGCCATGGCCTTCGCCGTCCTGGCCGACATGGCCCTCCGCGGCCAGCCAGCCTGCCTCCCGCCCGTCACGGGCGCGACCGCTCCCAAGTTGCTCGGCAAGCTGTCGTTCCCTTAGAATTCTCCTCTCCGCGGCGAGACCGACGGATCGGCTCCGGCTGATCCTGTGAGCGAGACTTTTCGGGAGGACGCGGCCTCGGCCGAGCCTGTGATGCATCCCATCGACCTTGCCGTGATCGCGGTCTATATCGCCGGCTGCACTTCGCTCGGGGCCTGGCTGGGCTCGCGATCGCAAGGGCTGAAAGGGTACTTCCTCGGGGAAAGTAACATCCCGACCTGGGCCGTGATGATCTCGATCGTCGCGACCGAGACGAGCATCGTTACGTTCCTGAGCGTCCCCGGTGTGGCCTATGCGGGCGATTTCCGATTCCTGCAACTGGCTTTTGGTTATCTCCTCGGTCGAGTGGTGGTCGCGACCGTCCTTCTGCCCGCATACTTTCGCGGCGAGATCTTCACCGCCTATCAATTGCTCCAGGATCGATTCGGGGGTCCGACCCGGACGACGGCCTCGCTCCTCTTCCTCTTGGCCCGCTCGCTCGGCGACGGCCTCCGGCTCTTCCTGGCGGCGACGGTGCTCGAGCATCTGACCGGCTGGTCGCCCGAGGCGGCCATCGTCGCCGTGGCGGCGATCACCGTCGTCTATACCTTCCTCGGCGGGATGAAGGCGGTGATCTGGACCGATGTCATTCAGTTCAGCGTGTACCTCGTCGGCGCGCTCGTGGCGCTGATGATCCTGGTGGGCAAACTTCCCGGCGGTTGGACCGAGCTATTCCAGACGGCTGAAGCCGGTCAGAAGTTCCGGCTCCTCGACTTTTCGCTCGACCTGACGCAGCCCTACACGTTCTGGGCCGGGCTGGTCGGTGGCATGGTCCTGAACACGGCGACTCATGGGGCCGACCAACTGATGGTCCAGCGGTATCTCTCGGCCCGATCGCAGCGGCAGGCCGCCACGGCGCTGGTGGCCAGCGGCTTCATCATCCTGGCCCAGTTCGCCTTCTTCCTCCTGATCGGGGTCAGCCTGTGGGTGTTCTATGGGGTCTTCCCTCCCTCGACGGGGGTGGGCTCTGTCGGCGTCGGGGTGGGCAGCTCCGACCAGGTATTCACCTATTTCATCGTTCATTACCTGCCGACGGGTGTGCTCGGCCTGGTGATCGCGGCACTATTCTCCGCCGCGATGGGTACCCTGGCCGGCTCGTTGAACTCGGCGGCGTCGACGATCGTCAACGACCTGTACCGTCCCTTCACCGGCCGGGACGACGAGCGGCACCTGATGAGCGTCTCGCGGTTGATGACGGTCGTCTGGGGTGTCGTGCTCACTGCCGTGGCATTCGGCGCCCGGCTGCTGAAGGACAGCGTGGTGAACAACGCCTTGGCGATCGCCGGCCTCGTGTCGGGCATCCTCCTCGGGCTATTCCTGCTGGGAATCCTGACCCGCCGCGTCGGGCAGACGGCGGCGCTGGTCGGGGTGCTTGCCGGGGCCTCGGCCGTGATTTTTGCCAAGCTCGGCACGCCGCTGGCCTTCCCATGGTTCGCCCTGCTCGGCTCATCCACGGTGATCGCCGTGGGCCTGGCGGCCAGCTTGATCGTCCCGAGTCGCGCGAATTGAGCCTTTTCCTGCCGTGGAGCGTACCGATGGCGGACATCGGCCTGGTGTCCCCCTGGCGTGGGTTCCCGGGAGAAGTTGGGCTACGCCGGACGGCCCCGCCTTCAACTGTTGATCTCGAGTCGATTTCTCGCGAGAATCCGAGTCCCGGCTTAAACACTCCCGAGGGGGCTCCGATCGTGAACCGAATCGTCTTCGCCATTTCGATGCTCGTCGGCATGTTCGTGACCATCCCGGCATTTGCGGGAGATGCCCTGGTGGTCGATCTTTGGCCGGACAAGACGCCGGGAGACGTCGGCATCAAGGGGCAGGAAACCAGCCGCATTCATCAATCGCCGCTCGTGGGACCGACCAAGCTGATCACCAATGTCACCAAGCCGACCCTCACGATCTACCCGCCCGACCGGGACAGGAACACGGGGACGGCGATGGTGATCTGTCCGGGTGGCGGCTACTGGGATCTCTACTGGGAGCTCGAGGGCGAGGAAGTGGCGGCGTGGCTGAACTCGCAAGGTATGACCGGCATCATCCTCAAGTACCGATGTCCGAGGCGTCCGGGGGATGCCCGAGGCGAGCCTCCTCTGGGCCCGCAGCTCGACGCTCAGAGGGCCGTCAGCATGGTCCGTAGCCGGGCCGCGGAATGGGGGATCGACCCGAAGCGGATCGGCATCGTCGGCTTCTCGGCGGGCGGCCATCTCGCCCTGGCCACCGCCACCAATTTCCCGAAGAGGCTGTATGAACCGATCGACGCCGTCGACGAGGTCAGTTGCCGTCCCGATTTCGCCGTCATGTGCTATTCGGGCTATCTGAAGGCCAAGGACAAGGATGAGATCCGGCCCGGCCTTCGCATCCCGCCCGGCACGCCCCCGATCTTCCTGGCCCATGCTTCGGACGACAAGGAGAGCTATGGTGGATCCCTCTCGGAGAACAGCGCGATCATGTACATGGCGTTGAAGCGCGCCGGGGTGCCGACCGAGCTGCACATCTATGCGACGGGGGACCACGACTTCGGCGTGCGGCAGAACGAGAAACTTCCCTCGAGCTGGCCGGGGCTCTGCGTCACCTGGTTGCGCAGCCAGGGCCTATTAAAACCGGGTCAGGGACGTTGATCGCGTACCTGTTGGACGCGCGAAGGGGTCCAAGGGGCCAATCGCGGCGTTTGGGGGCTCCACGGCGACGATATTCGGCTATACTGGTGGTTCGCGCCCCGAGGCCGTTCCGCGCCGGGTGCTCCATCGAATGCGTCTATCCGCTTTCCGCATGCAGGTCCAAGGAGATGACTTTGGAGTCGATTCGAGTCCGTTTCCCCGGTTCCGGGTCTTTCCATGGCACACTGAAGCAACGGGTCGATGACTATTTCGCGGGCCTGGACGCACCGGCTCGCGACGCACCGCGCATGTATGTGAAGACGGCTCTGATCCTGGGCCTTGCGGTGGGATCTTATGCCCTGCTCATGTTCGTGGCGGCCGCGTGGTGGCAGGCCGTGATCCTGGCGATCGCGCTCGCCCTCGGCATGGCCGGGATCGGCTTCAGCGTCCAGCACGACGCCAATCATGGGGGCTACTCTCGGAATCGGTGGATCAATCGGTTGATGGGCATCTCCCTCGACATGATCGGGGGCAGCTCTTTCATCTGGTACTGGAAGCACAACATCGTCCACCATACCTACACGAACATCTCGGGCATCGACATCGACATCGACATCCAGCCATTCCTGCGGCTCGCCCCGGACCAGCCATTGCGTCGGTACCACAGGTATCAGCACTTTTATATATGGACTCTGTACGGGCTATTGCCGGCCAATTGGCAGTTCTTCGCCGACTATCGCGACCTCGTGAACGGCCACATCGGCGGACGGCCCTTCCCGAGGCCGACCGCCCCGATCCTGGCCGCGACCCTGGCCGGGAAGGCGTTCTTCTACGGGTGGTCGCTGGTCTTGCCGCTGCTCTTGCACCCGACATGGGCCGTCCTGGGCGTCTACGTGATCGTCTCCTTCGTATTGGGGACCGTATTGACCACGACATTCCAGCTCGCACATTGCTCGGGCGAAGTCGAGATGATGACCGTCGCGGACACGGTGACGGTCGGCTGGGCCGAGCACCAAGTCCGGACGACCGCGAACTTCGCACCGGGTAATCCGTTCCTGACGTGGTATCTCGGGGGCTTGAACTACCAGATCGAGCATCACCTTTTCCCCAAGGTGTGCCACGTGCATTACCCGTCGCTCTCCCCCATCGTCTCGGCCACCTGCCGGGAATACGGAATCCCGTACCGGTCGCATCCGACGCTGCGGGAGGCCCTGATGACGCACCTCCGCTGGCTACGACAACTCGGCGTCGACGCCGTGGCCGCTTCCGCGGACCGAGGACCCAAGCGGGACGGAGAACCGGTCCTCACAGCGGGGACCCCGGAGATGCCGAAATCTCCTTCAAACGCTTCCCTCATTCAATAGCAGGGCGATGGGGAAATTCGCGAAGACATCGGCCGCGGCCAGGGAAGGCTGGCCGGCTCGTCCCTCCGCGACCAGGACCTCGCCGGTGAAGGCGTGCCGCCAGCTCGTGCCCGAGGTGACGCCCGTCAGGATCAGTCGGGTATCCTGCCAGGCCTCGAGCCCGAGGGGTGGGCGGCTCGGGTCCCGGGACAGGCCGGCCACGAGTCGCGGTACCGCGACCACGGCGCGGACATCCCCGGTCCGCCGGGCGAATGCGAACAGGTGAGCGGCCTTTGAACCTTCGGTGGCCAGCGGGATGTATTCTCCGGCGCTGAGGAGGCCGGGGTAGTCCCGGCGGCATTGCAGTGTTCGATAGGTGATGAAGAGCTTGATCCGTCCATCTTCCTCGGCCGCGACCAGGTCCCGGGCCAGCTCGCGAAGGTCTACGCCGGAGGTCTCGGCGGCGGAACGGAGGTCCCTGAGCATCTGCTGTCGACGCTCGTAGTCCACCGGCCGACGATTGTCCGGGTCGACGAGGCTGAAATCCCAGAGTTCGGTCCCCTGGTAGGTGTCGGGCACGCCGGGAGAGGCGAGCTTCAGCAGCGTCTGCGACAGCGAGTTCAAGAGCCCGTAATGGCCGATCCGCCGCTGGAAGGCCCGGAAATCGTCGAGGAACTCGCGATTGGTGCCCTCATCGAGGATGCGGCCGACGAACTCCTGGATTGCGTCGTCGTACTCGGCATTGGGGTTGATCCAGCTCGTATGGACCTTGGCCTCATGGAGGGCCTTGAGCATGTAAGCCTGGATTCGCTTCACGAATTCCGCATATTCCTCGCTCTCCCGAGATCCGTGGGGCTCCAGCGGCCAGGCACCCACGAGCGTCTGGTAGAGCAGATATTCCACGTTGGCGTCGGGGGTCGTCTGGTCCTCCTCCGTCTTCCGGAAGCGCTCGTTGAGTCGGCTCCATCGCTCCACGCAGGCGGCCCATTCCTCGGGAATCTCGGAGAGGACGCTGATCCGGGCGCGGACATCCTCGCTCCGCTTGGTGTCGTGCGTGGACAGGGGCGACAGCGAGTAAGGCCATCGAGATTGCCGCTCCCGGTTGTACGCGTGGACCGCCTCCGGGCGGATGCCGAACCGTCCCGGCTCCCCGCCGACCTCGTTGAGCGACACGAGCCGGTTGTAGATGTAGAATGCGGTATCCTCGACGCCCTTGGCGGTGACCGGGGCCGTGACTTGCTGGAACTTCCCGGCGAATCGACGCTGCTCGGCCCGATCCTCCTCGCCGAACGACTCCGGGGAATCCATGAGGAGCATGTCGCGGATGAAGCGGAAGACCCGCCGGCTCATCAGCGGGTTGAGCGACTCGGCCCGGCGGATGGATTTCAGGATGGAGAGGCGATCCGCGTCGTGAGGCCCCTCGTCGGCGATGTAAGCGCGATAGATGGGGAAGCAGGCGATCACTTGCTTCAGGGCTTGACGGAGGGTGTTGAAGGTGTAATCCCGCGATCCGCGCGACTTCTGGGCCAGCCGATCGAGCTGGTGGGTCAGCATGTGCAGCTCGCTGGAGAGCGAGATCTGCATGATCAGGAGCTTCTTGCGGTAGATCATCTCGGCGAAGCTCGTACTGTCCTGGATCAGTCCGTAATAAAGGCGATTGAACGCCGAGGCGTTCTCCCCGTCCACGAAGAGTCCGTTGACCTGATTCAGGAAGTCGTATCCGCTCGTCCCGTGGACCGGCCAGGTCTCGACCAGCGCCTCATCCGCCCCGAGTATCTTCTCGACGACGACGTAGAGAGGCACACCGAGCGGGCCTTGTGCGGCTCCCGCCCCTCGGGAAGCGATGCGATCGCGGAGCGCGCCCTCCACGTCCTTCCAATCCAAACCGTGGGAGCGGGCCTCGGCGTCGAAGGCCCGGCGGGCGCAGGCCATCGCGAAATGCCCCTGGAGACGCCTGAGGTACTGGTCCGGATCGTAGAGGCCGTCGGGGTGGTCGATGCGCAGCCCGTCGAGCTTCCCCTCCGCCAGCAGCCGGAGGACCAGGCCGTGGGCGGCCTCGAAGACGTCCTCGCGCTCCATACTGAGGGCGGCCAGGTCGTTGACGTCGAAGAACCGTCGATAATTGATCTCATCGGGTGCCACCCGCCAGAAGGCCAGGCGATAGCATTGGTTCTCCAGCAGGTCGTCCAGGAGGTCGAAGCTCCGAGGGTCTCCAGGGGTGCCGTTGAAGAGCGACACGTTCTGCTCGATGAACGCCCGCACAGGATCGCTCCGCGCGGCCAGCTCCGCCAATCGTCGCTTGACCACCTCCTTCTCGCGACGGCGCTCGGCCACCTTGTCGGGGTCGGTCTCGGTGCGTTGGGGGAGATTTCGCACGGCGGTCAAGATGCTCTGGTACTCGATGAAATCGGGGGCTTCCGCGCCCAGGGTACGCTCCAGCTCTTCGGGCCGATGCCCCAGGATCTTGTCGTAACCGTGGGGGGTGACCGGGAACCTGCGGTCGTAATAATGCACGGAGAATGCGCCGTCGGCGAAGGCCAGCCGGAGCTGGCCGGCCTCGAGCGCGTCTCCATACGGATCGCCCAGGACCGGCAGCAGGACCTTGTCCTGCAATTCCGGCCTCGGCGACGTGCGCCAGGCGATATCGAAGTAGGCACCGTAGCGGGAGGATGGGCCGTCCTCCAGCACGTCGTTCCACCAGGCGTTGTCGTTGGTACCGACCCCCATGTGATTCGGGACCGTGTCGAGGATCTGGCCGAGGCCCTGCTCGCGCAGGGCGACGACCATGGCCTCGTAGTCCTCCGGGGTGCCGATCTCCGGGTTCAGGCAGTTGTGGTCGATGATGTCATAGCCGTGGGTGCTCCCGGGCCGGGCCTTCAGGTACGGCGAGGCGTAGCAGTGGGTGATCCCCAGCTCTCGGAGGTACGGCACGATGGCCGTGGCATCTCGAAACGTGAAGCCGGCGTGGAACTGGAGCCGGTAAGTCGACTCGGGGAGCCGTGCCCTTGAGGCGACGGCTTCCGCGGCCTTCGTCAGCAGACTCTCTGCGAGCTCGTTCGGGTCCATGTCGTCCTCGCGGGGTCGGTATCATTGCGGATTCGAGTTCCGAGATCCCGGATCGAGGGAATCTCGAACTCTGTCGGCCTGGTTTCGAGAATTTCGAATCGTCGAACCCAATCAGGAGTGAGCTTCATGCAGGCTAGATCGGCGAGGGTCCGGGGGGCTTGACGCCGGCGCCCCTCGGCTCGGAAAGGATGGCCCCCATCTGCGACGTCGTGAGGGGTAGGCCCTTCTCGCGGGGCGTGCGGGCGGCCAGGAGCGCCAGGGAGCGGTCCTTGACCTCGTATTGCTGGCCCCCCTGGAAGTCCTGCTGATGCTCGCTCGGGTCGGCCGTGTCCAGGATCCGATCCCAGATGTGCCCCTCGCTGGTCTGGGGAAGGGTGAAGGAGATCGGCTCCCAGTGGCCGTTGAGCAACAGCAGCAGTGTCTCGCCGACGATCGGCTCGCCCCGCTCGTTCTCGTCGTTGATCAGGTCGCCGGCCAGCCGAACGCCCAGGCAT
>CAVURY010000007.1:0-548649 GCA_963743925.1 uncultured Planctomycetota bacterium
CCAGTGGTTGCACTATGTCTGCACTGACGCGGCATTACGGGAGCTTGTCAGCGGTTGGCATGGCCCCGGAAGTCAGGGAGAAGATCATGGATATGGCGGGGGGCACCTGTTAACGTTACTCGTCGAATCTCAGCCGTGCCTCCGTGAACTCAGCGAAGCCCACATTTGCCGGCTGTAACAATTACCACGCTGTCCCCGGAACTCGGACCGCACGTATTGAGCAACAAGAAGCAGCCGGTAGTCGCCTCCCTGCGGCAGCCGGCCGTAGCCTCGGCCGGGTTTCTTGACGGCGCTCCTCTGCGAGACCGACCCGCTCGCGCTTCCGAGATGGTTCCGGCTCAGGGCAGGATTGGCGGTCCTAAGTCTACTCGATCGCACGGACGTTCGAAATCGGAGCATTAGCGGCCTGGCAAGAGCGATCAGCCAGCGGATCCTGTCCTGAAAGCTAAGGTCATCGGCCGCATTGACCGGCACGGATGGCGGACAGATAATGGCGTGTTCGGGTAAAGGAGCCCATCGGCTTCGCAACGAGGACGGCGGGAAGCTCCGCATCATGACCGACGAGACGACCTTCGACGACGACCTGGCGCGGCTGCCTCTTCCCCTGGCTCAGTTGTACCGGCGTGCCCATAATGCCAGGAACGACCTCGATCGCCACAACGCGGCGTATTGCCTCTGGGAAGCGGCGCCGAAGCTGCTCGGTTCGGCGGCGATCGTGGCCTATGCCGAGCGGGGTGAGCCATCCCCCGAGTTGCGCGAGCGGCTCCAGAACCTGGCGAGGCCGGCGCTTGGGCATTGGTGGGAGTTCGTACGACTCCTAGTGCCGTCCTTAGCTGAGGAGGGCGACGAAGGATTTCGCGACGCGCGCGAATCTGCTTCTGGGGCGAGCCCGCGATGATCTCCCTCGTGCTGCCGGCCTGGATGCCGCCCTCCGCGAGGCCCTCGACGGTGCCGCAGGCGCAAGGGCGACTGTCCGTCTCGCCGAGTTGTTCGACCGCCTGGTGCGCTATCGCAACCGCGAGATCGGCCACGGCCGGCGGGCCAGCGCAAGTCCGGGTTCTACGACCGGATGGGCCGTGTGCTGCTGCTTGGGATAGCGGAGGTCTTAGGGCGGCTCGACGTGCTCGCCGGGCGGCGGATGATCGTGATCGCCGACGTCCGCCTCCAACCCTCCGGCAGTTGGCTGATCGAGCGATTCGAGATGATCGGCGAGACGGCCCGGCGGCTTGAATCGCTCGAGTGGCCCGAGTCGAAGGCTGCACGCCTGCTGCGGCCTAAGCGGCTCTACCTGGAGGCGCCGGAGACCGCGACCAGTGGAACTCCCGCATCGGCCTGGTCCTTACACCCACTGCTCCTCTATGAGCACGAGACGTCAGAGGTCTTCTTCCTAAATGCCCGACGTGGACGGCAACGGATCGAGTACCTTTGCTATCAGCCCGGTCGGACAATGGAGCGGGACGACCTGGATACCGCAGCGCCGCCTCTTGCTGGCGCGGATCCTGGGCGTCGAGGTGGGTGGGGAGGATTTCGAGCAGTGGGCGGGGCGGTCACAGGTCGAGGATCCTCCGGCGTTACCCACGGTGACGCCGCCCTCGCCGGATGGGCGAGTTCGAACTGCTCAGCGAACTGGGCCGTGGCGGCATGGGGATCGTGTACCGCGCCTGGCAGCCATCGCTCGGCCGACAGGTCGCCCTAAAAGTGCCTGCTCCGCGCCGGTGACTCGAAAGCCGAGGCGCGCTTCAACCGCGAGATCCGCGCCCTCGGCCGAGTCGAGCACCCGAACCTGGTCAAAGTCTTCTCCTCGGGCGCGGAGGCCGACCAATGGTTCCTCGCGATGGAGTTGGTCGAGGGGACCACTTTGGCTGCCGTCTGCGGTCAGTTGCTGGAAAGTCGCACCAGCGTCGCAGAGCTGGACCTGGCGATCTGGCTGAAGTCCTTGAGTAAAGCGTGCGAGGAGTCACGGGAAGCAGAGCGGCCCTTGAGCGCGCAAGAGGTCGATGCAGTCGGATGTGACAAACGCACGACTGCAAGCCCGACGGGAACTTCCGCATTACTCGCCTCAGGCAGCCGCGACTACATTCGGCATGTAGTCTACCTCGTCCGCCAAGTCGCCAACGCGGCCCACGCGCTGCACGAGGCCGGGATCGTCCATCGTGACATTAAACCCGACAATATTCTGGTCGGTCCCGATGGCTCCCAGGCGGTGCTGATGGACTTGGGTCTCGCTCAACTGGTCGATGAGACCGAGGGCCGACTGACCCGCACCCGCCAATTCGTCGGGACGTTGCGCTATGCCAGCCCCGAGCAGGTGCTGGCCGTGGACAAGGTGGACCGCCGCAGCGACGTCTACAGCCTGGGGGCCACGCTCTGGGAGCTCCTGACCTTGCGCCCGCTATTCGGCGCGACCGAACAGACGCCGCCGCCCGAGTTGATGCGGCAGATCCAGTATGAGGAGCCCGGGAGGTTGCGTAAGCACCATCCGGGCATCCCTCGCGACCTGGAGGCGATCGTCGAGAAATGTTTGCAGAAGGACGTTCGCAGTCGTTATGCATCGGCGCACGCGCTGGCGGCCGACCTGGAGGCTTTCCTCAAGGGCCAGCCGGTTCAGGCCCGTCCGGTCGGAGGGCTGGAGCGCGGGTGGAAGTGGGCGAAGCGCCGACCGGTGATCGCGGCGCTGATGGCCGGCCTCGTAATGGTCACGGGGGGCGGCGGCGCGGGAATCCTCTGGAAGTACCTCGAGGCCGAGGCCCAGAGGATGAGGGCGGAGTTGCTGGCAGAGAATTTCCGGCGGCAGAAGGACATTGCCGACGAGCAGCGCCGGCAGGCCGAGACCGCCAAGCGAGAGGCCGAACGGAGTCTCACGCAGGCGGAGGCGAACTTGTATTTCCACCGGATCGCCCTGGCGGATCGCGAGTGGCGCAACGCCAACGTCAGCCGGGCGCGAGAATTATTGGCCGAGTGTCCTCAATCGCTCCGCAGATGGGAGTGGCGATACCTTGACCGGCTATGCAACTCTTCTGCCTGTCTCGTGATCAAACACCCCGATGATGTCGGGTGCGTCGCCTTCAGCCCAGACGGTAGGACGCTGGCCACGGCCGCTTTCGATGTGATCTCCTTGTGGGGCATCTCGTTCGGCAAGGACGGACGTCCCGATCACGAGGCCCGCCTGCAAACGACCTTGGTCGGAGACATGGCGGCCTTGACCGACATCGGATTCGACCCAAGCAATACAAGGCTGTTCTCTCTTTCCGATAATGCGACATTGACAGTATGGGAGACGGCAACGGGCAAGAGGCTTCACTTCCATAAGGATACTGTTGCCGCGGCCTTCGACGCGGAAAAGCCGCTGATCGCCGCCATGAGCGTCAAGGGATCTGTTGAAATCCTGGATGCCAACACAGGAGAGGCTACCAGGACCATCGCCGTTAAAGCGGCCGAAATGGACACTGCGGCGTTCGCTCCCGACCTGAGAACACTCGCTTTCGCGGAGCGCGGCCAAGCTCACTCGGTTAGGGTTTGGAGTCTGGATCGGGGCAAGGAGTTGTACTCCTTGGGAGGCCACACGAGTAGGGTAACCCGACTCACATTCAGCCGAGACGGGAGCCGGCTCGCGTCATCCAGTGCCGGTTGGGAGGCGGACGACGTCAGGCTCGGCAACCGAAGCGAGATCAAGCTTTGGGACCTGGAGACTGGGCGCGAGATATCGACCTTACGGGGACACCGGAGCGAGATCACCGCTTTGGCGTTCGCGGATGACGGGAAACGCCTCGCATCGGCAAGCTGGGACAAGACAGTCATACTTTGGGAAGCGGACAATGGGAAAGAATTGTTCACAATTCGGGGAATCGATGGGGAGGTCTATGACACGACCTTCAGCTCCGACGGCAACCTGCTCGCAACATCAAGCAGAGATGGCAGTGTAATGGTCTGGGACGTGACGGACGCTCTCGAGTCTCGGACGCTTCGCGGCCACGCTTCCACGGTTTTCTGCGTCAACATCAGCCCGGACGGTACGCGGATCGCCTCATCGAGCGAAGATCAGACGGTGCGGATCTGGAACGCCAAGACGCGGCGCGAAGAATCGGTCTTGCGAGGGC
This sequence comes from uncultured Planctomycetota bacterium, assembly GCA_963743925.1. GTDB lineage: Bacteria > Planctomycetota > Planctomycetia > Isosphaerales > Isosphaeraceae > CAVZRC01. Next base: position 4,098 of record CAVURY010000007.1, read on the forward strand.
ACGATAGTTATGTCCGAGGCGTCGCATTTAGCCCCGACGGAAGGCAGGTCGCTTCAGCCGGTTGGGATGGAACAGTGAAGGTTTGGGACTTGAACACGGGACAGGTCACTCGGATGTTTCGCGGGCACGAGGAGTCACCTCGCGAGCAGGACTCTTGGGTCAGCTGCGTAGCGTTCCATCCGCGTGGCGATCAGCTCGCATCGGCAGGGATCGGCCCGGACGTCAAAATCTGGGATCTGAGGACCGGCAAATTAGTCCGAAAGTATCTTGTCCCCCACCGGATCGAGAGTATCGCGTTCAACCTGGAGGGAACGCAATTGGCGGCCTCGGGTGAGAGTTCGACCATCCGGATCTGGGACTTCGACCGTGATCAGGTACTCCCGACGGCCACCTTCTCCTCGAATGACAAATGGGTAAGTTCCGTGCGCTTCAATTCCGATGGAAAATATCTGGTTTCCGTCGCGTCTTTCGCCGAATCGGGCGAGATCTGGGATCTCGTTGCGAAAAAGCACCATTCTTCACTCGCGGGGCGATACAAGACCTGTGCTGCCTTCACTCCGGACAACGATCGCGTTGTCACGGGGGAGAACGGTCCCGTCAAGATATGGGACCGCGACACGGGCCGTGAACTCCTTAGCTTGATGGGACATACCTGGGATGTCACCTGTGCTGTGTTTTCGCGAGACGGTGGCATCTTGGTCACATCCAGTGGTGATCATACTATAAAGATTTGGGAGCGCGAGCCAGGGAGGTGATTCGGATTGAGGCCCCCGGCGAGAGACGGAGGAATTATCGATGATCCATTAAGGCAAGTCTCTTTCGGGATACCATCGAATCGCCACGGCCATACCACCGGACTGGTCCGGTGCATCCATCATCGAAGCGAAGGAACTCGCCCGCCACGCCGACATCCGCCAAACGGTGAAATACACCCACATCGGGATTGAAGATAGGGCGGAAGCTCTTGCAGGACTGCAATCCCCTTTCACATCAGCATATGCCGATTATCTGCACTATGTCTGCAATTCGGGCAGCGTCTTGAGCCAGAAGCTATCACCGGATATCACCGACAGCGGTGTCGGACTCACGCCCAAAAACGAGCAAGCCCCGGTCCTGCGGAGGCTTGCGACATGTCTTGTCACATACCGTCACCAGTTAACAGTTTGCGGTAAAGTGGAGGCGGCGGGAATTGCACCCGCGTCCCGAGAAGCGTCAACGACGGCCTCTACGTGCGTAGCCGATCATTTGTGTGTCAGCCTCGAGGCCCCGATCGGCGAGGTCCCCTTCGGCTTATCCCATCATGAATTTAACCCAAGCCGCAACGGGCGGTTAAGCTCAGGCGATCCCGAATTGTCGTCCCCGGCCGCATCTCTCGGGCAAAAACCCGGCGCGGGGCCGTAGCTGTGGTTTAGGCAGCGAGACGGAGACCAACAGTGTTGTTGGCAGGTAAAGTTTTAGTCGGCTTTTAACGAGGCCTGCTGACCAACCTCGGCACGCCACACGTCGCATCGGACATCCGGTCGATCCTAGTTCGCCCCCAATTGTCAAAGACCCGCTCGGGCCATTCCGTCGGAGCGGCCCAGGCATTTCATTATTGAGTATCCCGGTCCGGTGTCAAGCGGCGTCGCTCGTTCCGATCGTTGCCGGAGTCGGCCTGACGCCCCGAGCGAATCCAGTCGCCCGAACGCCCCGACAGGTCGAGGTCAATATGCGTCGGCCGAGACGACCTCACAGCCCGCGATCGTCCCCAGCGCCCGCCATGTCTGCCATTGGATCGAACTCTTGATGAATCGCACGCTGCCGTCGCCGAGGAGGACGCCGACGCCTCCGGAGTGGTGGCTGCGTGCGGTGATCGCGGCGTAAGTCGGTCCTCCGTCGTCCTCATCGATGGATGTGAAGTCGGAATCCAGCGGAGTCGTACCGGCGAGCGCCAGGGCGTTCGGAGGCAATGCAGTCGTGAACCCGTCGTAGAACGAGTTGCCGTTCGACCAGTTGGTGTGCCCCGTGGTAAGTTTGCAGATCGGGGCGGCCGCCGCGACGGCCCCGAGCACGGTGGTCGGATCGGGTCGCAGGGAGGGGCTGGCCAAGGCCGGCGACGGTGCGCCGGTGCAGTCGTGAAACGCCTGCTGATAGGTCTTGACCTCGGCCGCGAGGAGCGACTGGCTCAAACCGTCGGTGAACGAGGCGAACCGGCGACTCTGGTTCGGCCCGAAGGCACTCCGGTTCGGCACGGCACTGGGCCCGCCGAACACATACCAATCTCCCTCGCACCAGCCATAGTTCGAGACTCCATAGGTCCTGGTCACGCCGGTGCTACTCATGCTGATGATCGGCTGCGAATTGACCTCGCTCGGGCAGATCAAGACTTCCCAGGTGGCGGAAACCGCCGTGAAATTCGATCGATCCGAGGTCTTATTTGCGTAATTGATCGCGTTGTAGAGGGGCCCCATCTCGAGGAACGGGGCCACACGCGAGGTCACTCCCCAAGAAGACTTCCAGGACACCGAGCTCCCCGAAAAGCTCAGCACTTGCTGCGGTGGCAAGACGCCGTGCGTCGATTCGTAGTTGTGAATCCCCAGACCGAGCTGCTTGAGATTATTGGTGCAATGAATCCTCCTCGCCGCCTCTCGCGCCGACTGGACGGCAGGCAAGAGCAGCGCGATCAAGACAGCAATGATGGCGATCACCACCAACAGTTCGATCAGCGTAAAGCCGTGGCGAACAGCACTCTGACGCATCAGGTTTTCCTCTCAAGTTGAATGAACATTGATTCCGAGTTGAGATTGGATCTCAATCAGGAGCGCCGCGCCGCCGGAGAGTGGTCCCGCATCCGTCGATACGCTCGGCCGTCTGCGCTCTCCGGCGGACGCGACATCAATAATCCAACGCCGGGTTTCGTCGCCATCGGGTGAGATCGTGCCCCAGTAGACTCGAGAGACCCGGCCTCAACTCTGGACCAGTGCGGCAGGTCGGAGGGACTCGAGATGCGTCTCGGTAAGTTCCGGGCACGGATGATCCCTGGACGAGGATGAGTCTGCGGGCCGACGGGACCAGTGCCGAACCCGAGGAAGGCCGTTGAAACTGAGATTCAGTCTCAACTGGGGAGAAGTGTATCGGCCCGAGTAGGAGATGTCAAGCTGCGATCCTTTCAGGGAGAACGAATCGGTCGGCGATCCGGGACCGTTCCGATCTCGCGATGGACTGTCGGATCGAATGTGCGATGATCTTCTCGTCGTTCTGCGGTCGGAACCTCGTTACGATATGGAGACTTCCCGAAACCTTTGAAAATCCCGCTGCAACAGGGAAAGATAGGGCCAACTGTCTGCCCAGAAAGTCAGCAGCCTGGAAGACGCTGGAGGTCTTGGCAGCCCTTGCCGGGGCGTGTTACCATACCATAACTTCGTGGGAGACCGGGCCTAAGATACAGACGAGGGAACGTCAACCCGCTGCGGGTGACGCCTGACCAACCTCGGCACTCCGATATTCGCGGAGATCGCCTGGGTGTCGCACCGCAAGGCGACTGGGATTCTGATGAATGAGGAGACGAGACCATGGGCGGGTCGATTCGATCGGTCCGAGTGACCCTGACATTCGTGCTGGTGGTCGCGGGGTTGGGTCTGGTCCGTCCTCCGGCCGGTTCAGGACAGGAAAAACCCTCACAGCCAGCCAAGGACGCGGAACCCGCTAAGACTCCCGACGCGGGGAAGACCACGACGGCACCGGCAGTCGGCCAAGCCTCTGATCGGCGAACCGTGGTGTCCGCGTTCTTCAGCCAGCCGGGCGACGATCCTCCGCGCCCGTTCGTCCCGCTCAGGCCTGTGACCGTGGACGACCGTCGGCGGATCGAGGCCGTGCGCCTCTACAGCGCCGCTCGAGCCCTCGAGGACACACGCCGGTGGACCGACGCGGTCTCCCTGCTGCAAGAGGCTTCGAAGCTCGATCCGGATTCGGTCCCCATCGCCCGACGCCTCAGCAGGATCTACATTGGCGCCATGGCACGCCCCGACCTGGCGCTCGAGTTCGGTCGAAAGGTTCTGACGATCGATCCGGGCGATACCGAGACGCTCAGCGGGTTGATCGACTTCCTGATGCAGCCGGGGAAGAGCGACTCGGTCGCTGCCGAGGCACTCCTGAAAGACGTCCTGGCAAACCCCAGGCTCGATGCCCACTCACCCGGCCGGCTCGTGGCCGAACACGAGCTGGGCAAGCTCTACGCGACCCGGCTCATCCTGGTCGACAAGGCCGCCGATGCCTATGCCAAGGTGATCAGCGCCCTCGACGATAAGTCGGCCAACCGCCTCTCTCAGTCGGATCTGGCCCGCGTCCTCGGCAACGACCCGTCCTCGACCTACTACAATTTCGGGATGGTCTTCATCGCCGCCAAGCGTGACGAACTCGCGGTCAAGGCCTTCGAGCATGCCCTGGTCTACGACGATGATAATCCGCAGATCACGCTGGTCCTGGCCGATACCTTGCTCCGCTTGCACAAGGCCGATCAGGCCATGCTGATGGTCGAGAAGGTCATCAAACGCCAGCCCCAGGGAGTCGAATCTTACGAGCTGCTGGCGAAGGTGTTGACCGCGCTCGGCAGGGAGAAAGAGATTACGCCCCGCCTCGAGGAGGCCGCGAACCGAGACAGCAAGAACGTCCCGCTCCAGTACGTCCTGGCCGATCGCTACCGGGAGATCGGGCAGGTCGACAAGGCCGAGGCCCTGTACAAGTCCCTGTTGACCTCGCAACCGACCCCGCAAACCTACCGGGCCCTGGCCGCCTCATTACTGAAGCGGAAGAAGGCCGCCGACTTCCTCAGGGTCATCTGCGACGCGTACAACCGCGAGATTACCAAGCAGGCGATCATCCCGCAGCTCCAGGCCGCCGAGGGCGACGATTCCATGTCCGAGGCGATGCTCGATGCGGGGTTGCGCGGGCTCTCGGAACGGCCCCCCGCCCTGCCCCAGACCGCCTTCCAGGTCCTTTCGCGGATCGCCAACGCGACTCGCGGCGCGGGGAACAATAGCCGCCTCGAGAAGCTCCTGAAGATCTACCAGCTCCAGCTCGATCAGGCCCCGAACATGCTTGTGTATGCCGAGATCGCCGATACCGAGCGACGTCTGGGCCTGTTCGATAAGGCTGCGATGACCGTCGAGCAGATGCTCATCAAGTATCCGACCCAGAAGTCGGTCCGGACCCTGGCGTTCCTCGCGGAATACCAATATCGCGCCGGCCACAAGGATGATGCCAAGGCCACACTGGCCGAGGCCATGAAGCTCAACCCGGCCGAACCCGATTCGCAGTTCAAGCTGGCCAGCGTGCTCGGCGACGTGGGGCAGGTCGACGACGCCATCCGCGTGATCCGCGACCTGAGCAAGAAGGAGCCCAATAGCACGGAGCTGGAATTGATCCTCTCCGACACGCTCACCAAGTTCGGCAGGAACGACGAGGCGATCAAGGTCCTCGAGGGCATGGTGAAACGCTACGGGGATAATGACGAGGTCCTGAAGGATATCCGCTCTCGACTGTCGGTCATTTACGTGAACATGGGCAATTATGCCAGGGGTGAGGCCGAGCTCGATCTGCTCCTCCAGCGCAATCCCGACGAGCCGGGGCCCAACAACGACCTCGGTTACCTCTACGCCGAGCAGGGCAAGAATCTCGAGAAGGCCGAGTCGATGGTCCGCAAGGCCCTTCAAGAAGACCCCGAGAACTATGCCTATCTCGACAGCATGGGCTGGGTGCTCTTCAAGCAAGGCAAGGTCAAGGAGGCGCTGGCGACCCTGATCAAGGCCGCGGAGCGGATGAAGACCACCATGGAGCAGCTCGGCCGGGTCCAGGACCCGACCATCTTCGAACACCTCGGTGACGTCTATTTCCAGATCCACGAGGTCGAAAAGGCCGGAGATTCCTGGCGTCAGGCCCTCAAGGCCGCCGAATCCTCCGTCCCTCCCGATAAGCGTGTGGGCGAGATCAAGAAGAAGCTCGACACCCTCCGAAAGCTCGGGCCCGTCACCAAGCCCTCATCGAGCGAATCCCCCTGATCGGGCCTTCGATCATCGAGCGGAGAATCCCGATCTCGAGGCCGAAAACGGCCTCTCCGTCCGCCAGGTCATCGAACCGCGACCGGTCACAGGGCTCCTCGCCATCCGACCGGCTTCGCGATCCGATGACCGATGACCAATGACTCACGAGGACCGAAGAGGAGAGAGATGGCAGGACATTCCCACTCAGCCAATATCGCCCACCGCAAGGGGCTCGTCGATGCCAAGCGGGGAAAGCTCTTCACGAAGCTTTGCCGCGCGATCTACGTGGCGGCACGCAACGGCGGCGGCGATCCATCCGGAAACATGCGGCTCCGTTACGCGATCGATAAGGCCCGCTCATTCAGCGTACCCAAGGACAATATCGAGAGGTCGGTCAAGAAGGCGACCGGCGAATTGGCCGCGGAGAACTTCGAAGAGATCGTCTACGAGGGATACGGACCCGGCGGAGTCGCCGTGCTTTGCGAGGTCCTGACCGATAACCGCAATCGCACGGCGGGCGAACTCCGACGGGCGTTCGAGGCCTCCGGCGGCAACCTCGGCGCCACGGGCTGCGTCAGCTACCTCTTCAACTTCAAGGGATTGTTCGTCGTCGATCCGAAGCATATCACCGAAGATCGTCTCATGGAGGTCGCCCTCGAAGCCGGTGCCGACGACGTCCAATCGATCGACGACCTTTACGAGGTGACCTGCGATCCGAAGCTCTTCGAAAGCGTCCGCAAGGCACTCGAGGAGGCCCAGGTCGCTACCGAGAGCGCCGAGACGAGCTACATCCCCACGACGTCGGTCGATCTCGACGTCGACAATGGCAAGAAGATGATCAAGCTCAGGGATCTCCTCGAGGAGAACGACGACGTTCAGAACGTCTACGCCAACGATAACATCCCCGAGGCGGCGATGGCTTCCTGAGCCGGGACTTGATGGCCTGTGTACTGGCATCCGAGTACGGACAACTAGACTGAGGTCCAGCGCGACGATGGCGACCACCCCATTCGTGAAGTCGGAACGGCTGCGGAAGCTCCCCCCGTACCTGTTCGCCGAGATCGACAAGAAGAAGAAGGCCGCGATCGCCGCCGGCCGCGATGTGATCAATCTCGGCGTCGGCGACCCCGACCGGCCGACCCCCGAGTCGATCGTCCGGAGCCTCCAGCATCATGCGGAGAACCCCGCGTTCCACCAGTACGCGCTCGATCAAGGTGCCCCCGAGCTCAGGCGCTCGATCGCCGCGTTCTGCAAGATGCGGTATGGCCTCGATCTCGACCCCGAGACCGAGATCCTGCCCCTGATCGGCTCGAAGGAAGGCATCGCTCATCTCCCGCTGGCCGTGCTCAACCCGGGCGACATCAGCCTCGTGCCCGACCCGTGCTATCCGGTCTATCGTTCCAGCAGCATGTTCGCCGGCGCGGACGTCTACAGCATGACGCTCGAGCCCGGGCTGGGATTCCGACCCGACCTCGACGCGATACCGGCAGACGTCTACTCGCTGGCGCGGCTGATGTTCCTGAACTACCCCAACAATCCGACGGGAGGGACCGCCGATCGTCCCTTCTTCGAGGAAGTGGTCGACCTGGCACGGTCGCACAATTTCGCGATCGCCCAGGACGCCGCCTATAACGAGATGTATTACGAGGAGGCGCCCCCGAGCATCCTGGAGATTCCCGGGGCCAAGGAACTCTCGATCGAGTTCCATAGCCTTTCGAAGACCTTCAACATGACCGGCTGGCGCGTCGGATTCGCGATCGGCGGCGCCCCCTTGATCGCCGCGCTGGGCCAGGTGAAGGCCAACGTCGATTCCGGAATCTTTACCGCCGTCCAGTTCGCCGGCAAATCGGCACTCGACGATTATCAGAAGCTCGCGCCACCGATTCGGGCTTTGTACCGAGAGCGAAGGGATGCCTTCGTGTCGGCCCTGCGAGAGATCGGCTGGGAAGTCCCCGCTCCCCCGGCGACTTTTTATGTCTGGATCCCTTGCCCCAAGGGATATACCTCTGCCGCATTGTGTACCCGGCTACTCGAGGAGGCCGACGTCGTCACCACGCCCGGGATCGGCTTCGGCCGGAGCGCCGACGGCTATATCCGGGCCGCACTGACCGTAGAAACTCCCAGGTTGATCGAGGCCGTGAAGCGGATTGGTAAGCTTGCGTTATAGTGTTCAGTGTTCCGTGTTCCGTGTTCAGAGAGCGGAAGCATCGTCGCCGAAGAATGAGACCTTCCTGCCTGTCCTCAGCGTTCAGTCCGGAGCACATTGGATCTCTGAACACGGAACACTGAAAAACGGGCAATCGTCATGCTATCCTTCGCCTTGATCGGATTGGGGAGTAATCTGGGCGATCGTCTGGCCACCCTGAATGGCGCGATCGCGGATCTGGCGGGAACCGCGAGAGTTTTCGTCCGGGCGGTAAGCTCGTTTCGCGAGACCGAGCCGATTGGCGGGCCTCCCGGTCAAGGCAAGTACCTCAATGCGGCCGCGGTCCTCGAGACGACGCTCGATCCGTTCGCACTTCTCCACGTACTCCAAGGGATCGAGGCGCAGTTCGGTCGGGTCCGGACGATACGCGACGGGGAGCGGACCCTGGATCTCGACCTGCTGCTCTTCGACGATCGGATCATCGACACGCCGGAGCTGATCCTACCCCATCCCCGGTATTCGACCCGCCGATTTGTCCTGGAGCCGCTGGCCGAAGTCGCTCCGGCCGTCGTCGATCCGGTCACGATGCGGACGATTGCCGAGTTGCTCGCCGACCTTGATGGGTGCCCTTGTCCCTGAAATCGATCGCGTCGTCCCTTGTCGATGGCGCCGCGGCCCTTTATCATTCGTTCACGATAGGGAGTCGGAGCACTCCGACGGCCGGTCCGACAATTCTCGTGGATGGTTGTGCGAGCGATGGCCAAGAAGAAGGACGTCGAGAAAGCGAAGCCAGCGGCCAAGGCGGCCAAGGCGGACGACTCGGGGATCAAAGTCGTCGCGCGGAATCGCCGTGCGCGCCATGATTACGAGCTCCTGGAGAAGGTCGAGGCGGGCCTGGTCCTGACCGGTACCGAGGTCAAGAGCCTGCGCAACGGCAAGGCGAACCTGGAAGACGCCTACGCCGATGTCGATCGCGGCGAGGTCTGGCTGCTCGGGTGCGACATCCCCGAATACGTCCAGGCCCACCGGATGAACCACGTCCCGAAGCGGCCTCGAAAGCTGCTGCTCCACCGCCGCGAGATCGACAAGCTCCAGATCAAGGCGGGCGAGAAGGGTTACACCGTGGTCCCGCTGTCGCTCTACTTCAAGAAGGGGATCGCCAAGGTCGAGCTCTGCATCGCCAGGGGCCGCAAGACGTTCGACAAGCGAGAGGCGCTCAAGTCGAAGGATGCCAAGCGTGACATCGATCGGGCCATGAAGCGAGGGTAGGAGATCGGTCTAACTCGCTGCGGTCCATGAATTCTCCGGCCCGATCGAGCTCACGATACCGGGAGCCGAATCATGGATTTTCATCGCCGCGACTGGCTTCGACTGGCGGGTGCGGGGCTACTGGCCGGCGGATCGTCGATTCTTGGGCAGTCGGAAGCCGCCTTGATCGCGAAAGACCGCTTGACGATCACCGGCTTATCGGTGACTCCGATCGCTTTGCCCGACCCGCCCTTGCTGGCCGCCAGCGGTTGCCACGGTCCGTATTTCCTCCGCAATGTGATCGAGTTGCAGACCGAGGGTGGGATCGTCGGCCTGGGAGAGATGCCGGGCGGAGAGGGCGTGACAACGGCCCTTCGGAAGGCGAAGGACCTGGTGGTCGGCCAGAACGCCTTCGCTTACCGGAAGTTCTCCCGGCAATTGCAGGCGCTAGGAATGGCGACCTACGCGGGGATCGAGATGGCCTGCCTCGACGCCTGCGGTCACGCGACCGGTCGCCGTCTCTGCGAGATGATCGGCGGCCCGGTTCGCGAGTCGGTCGAATTCGCCGCTTACCTGTTCTACCGTTACGCCGCCGATCATCCGGCGATCCTGGCGGATTCCCACCTCGCCGATTCGCGAGGCCGAGGCGATCGCTCGCTCGACTCCTGGGGAGAGGTCCGTTCGGCGGAGGCGATGGCGGCGACGGCCGCACGGTTCCGCGATCGATGGGGGTTTCGCGTTTTCAAGCTCAAGGGCGGCGTCCTCTCTCCCGAGGTGGAACGCGATACGCTCTTCGCCATGTCCCAACGGCTTGGACCCGAGGCCAGGCTCCGGATTGATCCGAACGGCCGTTGGAAGACACCGACGGCGATCCGCATCGGCAAGGAGATCGGGAACTTGTCGATGGAATACTACGAGGACCCGGTGCAAGGCCAGGCGGCGATGGCCGAGGTCCGGATTGCGACCGGACTGAAGATGAGCACGAATATGTGCGTCACTCAATTCGAGCATATCCCCCGGGCCATGCAACTCCATCCGATCGACGTCCTGCTCTGCGACCACCATTATTTCGGCGGCTTCGCCGGCTGTCAGGCCCTGGGGCCGATCGGCCGCGCAGCCGGCTGGTCGCTCAGCCAGCACAGCAACAGCCACGCCGGCATCAGCATGGCGGCGATGATCCACCTGGCGGCATCGATCCCCGAGCTGACGCTCGCCAGCGACACGCATTACCCCTGGCTCGTCGAGGGTTCCGATATTATTGAGGGACCCATGCTCACGATCCGAAACGGCTCAATGGCTGTGCCGACCGGACCGGGACTCGGCGTGACGCTCGATCGCGACAAGCTGGAGCGGGCCCACGAGGTCTACCAGAAATGCGGGATGAAGGGTCGAGACGACCGCTCCTTGATGAGGAAGCTCGAGCCTGGCTGGAAGGGCGAGCTGCTCTGAGAACTCGATCAGTCTCTTGGGAGCTCCGCGAGCATCAGGACTGGTGAGGGCCAGGAACTGGTGCTCGGAGAGCACCCCACGAAGACCTATCGAAGCAGCGAGAGAGGGGCGGTCCGTGGATTACCGGACAGCCCCTCAATGCGGGTTGTCAGTGGATCGAGTATCCCCTGCGATAGTCGCGGCGGATGAACTCGTCGGCGTAAGAGCAATTCTTGGCCCTCATGCCCGCGGCATCCCACTCGATCTTCTTGCCGGCCTTGAGCGCGACCACACCCAGGAGGACGGTCTCCGTAAGCTGGGCGGCGTAGTCGAAGTTCGACAGGGCCTTGCGGGGATCGCCGGTCTTGATCGCTTCCACCCACTCGGTGAAGTGGCCGGGCGAACGAGGCAAGCTTGGATTCGGGCTTCTTGTAGTCCTTGAACTGGTCGCGCGGGAGCAGCGTATGCTCGGCGCCGTAGTCGTTCCGGGTGAAGAAAGAGCCCTTCTCGCCGACCAGGAGCAGGCCGCTGTTCGAGGCCCGCTCGCCGTAGAGTTTGTCCTTGTAGGTCCGCTTGTTCTCGGGCAGCTTCGAGCCGCCGTCGTACCAGGTCAAGGTCACCGGTCCTCGACCGTTGCGCGGGCCGAACTTGGTTTGAATGATCGACCAGACCGGGTAGCTCGCGTTGTCCACGATCCCCGAGGTATCCAGGACCTCGATCGTCTCGGGGTCGAAGAGTTCCAAGGCCATGGCGGCGATGTTGATGGTGTGGCAGGCCATGTCGCCGAGCGCGCCGGTGCCGAAGTCGAGCCAGCCCCGCCAGTTGAACGGCTGATAGCTCGGATGATAGGGCCGGTCGTGGGCCGCACCGAGGAACTCCGACCAGCGGACCTTGTTGGGAATCCCGGGCGTATCCTTGGGGTATCCCATGCCTTGCGGCCAGATCGGGCGATTCGTCCAGACCTGGATCTCCTTGATCTGGCCGAGGACGCCGGAGCGGATCAGCTCGACACCCTCGCGGAAGCCGTTCTCGGCCGTGCCCTGATTTCCCATCTGGGTGCAGAGCTTCTTCTCGGCGGCGAGGCTGCGCATCACACGCGCTTCCTCGACCGACCAGGTGAGCGGCTTCTGGCAGAAGCAATGCTTGCCCATCCGCATGGCCATGACGCTGGCGGGGGCGTGCGTGTGGTCGGGCGTGCTGACGGTCACGGCGTCGATCTTGTCGCCGAGCTCCTCGAGCATCTTGCGATAGTCGTAGTACTTCTTCAGGCCGGGATGCTTCTCCTTCAACCGACTCGCCATCTTGTCGAGGGTCTCTTCGTCGACGTCGCAGAGGGCGATGATCTGGCCGTGATTGGCGGCATCGAGCGTGTCACTCTGGCCCTTGCCGCCGACTCCGATGCAAGCGAATCCCACTCGCTCATTCGGAGCGGCTTTGAGCGGCCTTGCGTATCCGGTCGCACCTCCGAGGAGGAACGGGCCAGAGCCCGCGATCGCGGTCTGCTTCAAGAAATCGCGACGATCCATGTTCGAGTTCTCCCTGGAACGTGGTGGTTCGATGCGCCTCGCCGGCCCGCCGCGGCCTGGGTCATGTCACGTTGCGTCGTGCGGCATCTCATGGATTGGCGGAAGGTTTGATCGGGACGTCGTCCCGGCGGGTGTGATCGAGGGCGCATCCGACAACAACAACCCATTCAGCATGACGGACCGAGCGGCCATTCGCAACCGGTTGCCCCGCCGAAGGGAATGGACTCGGAGCGATCCCTACGAGGCGATCAAGGCACGGCGAGTGCCCATGCGACCGATCGGAGCTCAGCTCTCCGGTTGCGAGACCGATTGGAGCAAGGCGGCCATCCCTTCAAACAGGGCGCCGAGCGCACCGGCGGCTTCGGCCGGTGCTTCGATCACGACCTTGCCGGTGGTCGGCTCGCGCCGGACTTGAAGCTGCGAGAACAGCTCGCGGACGCCCATCGTTGACGGATGCGACGAGCCGCCGGGCCCCGGTCGGGAAGGCGAACCGGAACCAGTCGGCTCGGTCACTGCCTCCGGGGAACTTCTCGCCGACGCAGCAGTCGTGGGAGAAACATCCGTCGGCGTCGTGTCTGATGTCGATGGGGACTCCGGTTCCGCCACCATCGCGGCCGACCCGAGCGGCTCGTCGGTATGGCCGTTGAAACCGGGCTCGGGCGTCGTCGGGGTGAGATCCTCGGCTTCATCGGCGGCCTCGATCAACTCATCGATCGGGTCCTCGACTTCATCGTCGAGATCGATGTCCACGTCGCCTTCGTCCGCCTGCGCCTCGGCCTGGTCCCCTCGAGAGGCGACGACCGCGATCGCCGACGGGTCGATCAACTTCTGGATTCGCGACAGGAAGCCGGACGACTCCCCGAACTGGATCGTATCGGTGTCGCCATCGAAGAGGCCCTTGAAGAACGCGTGCTTGGAGTCGACCAACGTGGCGATCCTGGACTCGATGCCCTGCTCGCAGACCAGGTTGTAGACGTCGATCGGATTCTTCTGGCCCAGGCGGTAGATGCGGCCGATCCGTTGCTCGAGCACGGCCGGGTTCCAGGGCAAGTCCATATTGATCACGCAGTTCGCCGCGTGCTGGAGATTCAGCCCCACGCCGCCGGCATCGCTGGCGTAGAGGACTCGAAAGGTGGGATCATCATGGAACTCGACGATATTCTGGGTCCGCCTGCGGCGTCCCTCCGCGCCCGTGAAGAATCCGGCCCGGTAGCCGCTGCCCGTCAGCAAATCCTGGGTCGCCCAGTTGGCCAGATTCAACATCCGCCGCCACTGGCTGAAGACCACGACCTTGCGGCCCTGCTCGAGGACGATTTGTCGGATGAGCTGGCGGAGTTCGATGAGCTTGGGCGTCGAAAGGCCCAGCAACAAGCCGTCCTCCGGCTGTCGTTCCTGAATCGTCGGCCACATGTCAACGAATTGAAGTTGTGCCAGGCCGTTGCAGATGATCCGCTGAAGCGTCAACAGGCTCATCAATCGCATAAACTCGACCTGGGTCAGGGGCCGCAGCATGGCCTTCTGCATCAGGACAACGATCGGCTGGTTGAGTGCATCGTGCTCGCCTTGCTGCGCCTCGGTCATCTCGACGGGAACGCGGGTATCCGTCCGGGGCGGGAGTTGGTCGAGCACGTCCTTTCGGATCCGCCGGACCATGCATTGCTTGAGCCGATCTCGGATGGTCCCCAGGTGGCGGACACCGACCATCTCCTTGCGGCCGTCAACCCGGATCGCATGGACCGCCCCCAGCCGCCACTTCGGCTCGAGCGCCATGTCGTCAACCCACTCCACGACCGAAGCGAGCTCGTCGATCCGGTTCTCCATCGGGGTGCCGGTCAGCACCAGCCGGTATGAGGGCGTCAGTCCCTTGACCGAGAGGGCCGTCTTCGTCTGCCAGTTCTTGATCCGCTGCGCCTCGTCGAGCACGACCAGGTCCGGATTCCAGGCGCGGACGATGTCGAGGTCGCGGAGGAGCTGCTCATAATTGATGATCAAAAAGCCCTCCTTGCGCGTCGCGTACAGGGCCTGGCGTGCATCCGGAGAGCCGTCCACGATCTCGATCGGGAGGTCGGAGAACACCGACCATTCTCGGGCCCATTGAGGCTTGAGGCTGGCGGGCGCGATAACAAGCCCGCGTCGGACCCGTCCGCTACGCCAGAGGATGTCGCACGCGGCGATCGCTTGCGCGGTCTTACCCAGGCCCATATCGTCGGCAAGGAGGAGTCGACCGGCGGCCAGGAACCCTCGGACGCCTTCGCGCTGATAGGGGTAGAGCGTGCGTTTCAGGCCCCGAAATCCGTCGCGGATCTCGGCCGGGGCCAGCGCCTGCTCGACGATCAGCTTGAGTCGACGGCGCTCGTGGACCAGGAGTGCGCGAAGAGACGGATCATGTCGAATGCCCGCCGCTCCGGACGGGATCGCTCTCAGCAGATCCGCGACCAGCTCGAGGCGTCGCTTCGGCTGATCCCAGTAGGCGTTCTTCGGGATCGCGCCGCCTTCACCGTTCGTCCGGAACCATTGCATTGCCTGAAGGGCAGCGGCCGAACGCTTGACGGCGGCATCCGTTCCACCGCGCCAGTGAACGCGCTCCAGCCAGTCGCCGAGCCCGGTCAAGGGCCTGATGGGGTCCCACCAGAGGCCGTCCCTCTCCTTGGTATCGGCCCATTCTTGCTCCTTGATGGCCTGCCGCAGGATGCGTGGCCGCGCATGGAGGTGGTCCAGCACGACAAGGAGGTGCTTGCAGAGTCCCAGTGAGTTCTTCAGGAAATCCGGGCAATCGCAGCGGCCCTGAATCGGGTCGACGCCCGCGAGGAGGGTGCGATAAGGCCGCGCGCCAAGACCGGGACGACTCGTCGCATAAAGACCCAGCAGCTTACCTTTGGCCGGACGGGATTCGACTCGCAACTTCTCTTGTTTGATGGAGTCGAACCGTCGAATCAGGGCGTCCATCGCCTCCACCCGTACGGGCCATTCCGTCGCCGGCACGATCCCGAGCACGTGGCGGACGAGAACCTCGGGACGGACCTTGCCGGTACGCTTGTAGGTACGCGAGAGCAGTTCCTGGTATGCCTCCATCTCCTCGATTGCCGCATCGAGATCGACGACGTCGGACGGCACGGCAACGTTAGATGACATATTGGCGTCTCGGATCGGGTGTACCATCAAATAGTCGGCTTTCGAGATCTCCCATTATTTCCGCGCCCCTGGGCAAATGCCAGTACACGGCTTCGCCCGTCTCCCAATAAAAGGCTCGGTCGAACGAGATTCGCTCTCACGATACTCCCAATTGGGAAAGTCGAGTGAGACGTGGCCAGGAACAGCCGGATTTTCGGTCGAGGATTTCCGCCGCCTTGCGGTGCCTCGATTGCGGAAAAATACCCGCGAAACGATTTGATCACACCCGATACCGTACGCTGGCTCATTGACCCATCTCGACCGCGAGATGTGCTGCCGAAGGCTTCCCGATCCCATGTGTGCGTGAACACTCGCGATTTCGTCGATCCAGGTCATCCCGAAGAGGCGCCGAAGCGCGATTGACGCCACTCGCAAGATCGTGGAGACATCCGTGATGGCGAGTTAAACACGAGACTCGACCCGGATCAAGGCTTCTGATGCGGGTCGAGGCTTGTCTCGCCCCGGTCGGGATCGGCCTGAAGGTCGTCCGTATTTCAGGAGTGCTTGCTCTCGATCGCCCCGTAGAGCAGGCGGCGCGTGCGGCGCAGACTGTTCTCGATCTCCTCGAGACCGCCAACGTTCATCACCTTGAACAGCAGGACGTCGATCTCCGTCTCCAAAGAAGTCAATTGACTGTGGCGGCCGCTCGTCTTCGCGTGATGCACCGCGCCAGGCTTCCCATTGCTCTCGGCCGAGGCGCCCTCCGACGCGGCAGCCTTGGGTTTCCGGCCCCGCTTCTTACCTGTGTACTTCGGCTTTTCGGCGGCCGCGCCGGCGGATCGCTTGGAATTCGGGCCTCGAAGGTTCCCCGTGAGACCCAACTCGGACCTCATCTTATTGACGAGTGTCTCACTGATCGTCCCATCTCGCCCTGCCGCGAGCCACGCCTCATTGACGCTCTTGGCATTCGCGTAGGGGTTCTTCTTGAGGACGTCCTTGACGAAGTCGGTCTTTCCTTGATTCCGCGGAACCACTGTCGCCATGATTGCATCTCCAGATTGACACGTTGAGCGATTCTCTCTCCTGAAGTATAACTTGTATCTCAGTACAGAATACACAATCTAGCGGGGTTGCGCGGAGGCGATGTCGGAGAATTCATTCCGGGGGTGCACGGTAGAACCTCGTAAGGGAGGGTTTCGCTGCCAACAGTGGGATTGAGGCCGGAGGCTCCCGGGAATTTCGTGGGGACTTCTATGGAGCAGCATTCCGGACCGCGGATCGAGGTCGAAAATGCTTACACACCCCATCATTAAAGGCGATTGGTGTTGTCGACGAGTCCGATATTACGGCTTTAAACCGGCGTACTGAAGGGTTGGATCGCCATGCCAACTCCAATCCCGTCCGGCGTCCCGGTTGACGTCGCGCTCGACTTTGTCTTTTGGAGAAACGCCTGATCAGATGAAAAGCCGACCAAGAACCGTCTTCATCCTGATTCTCGCCGTCTACACCTTATTTATTCTCGACCTCACGCTCCACCGATTTCCCAGCAGAAATCCGCCGCCGAATTTCGTCCCACTCCGCTCGATGATCGCGGACTGGAAGGGAGAGTGGCGGGGCTTTATCATCAATTTCGTGGGAAACATCGTGGCATTCATGCCTATCGGACTCTTACCGCCGCTGCTACGCCCTCGAAACACGAAAGCCCGCGACGTGGTCGCGTTCTGCTCTTGTCTCAGCGCTTTGATCGAGATCGGGCAATATGCTTCGGCGCGACGCGTGGCCGATGTCGATGATGTGATCCTCAATACCATCGGCGGAGTATTGGGATATACGATCCTCCGCAGGCTACAACATCGGGCCGCGGATCGGAATCGGTGAACGGCGAAGATTTGCCGACGCGTTGGGGCGGATTGATTCGAGTTCGTGGGTAGACCGGATCATGCTCCGGTCGATCGTCATCGTTCGAACGGATTCCCGGCGAAATTGACGGCCGATTCGGGCTAATATCGCGATCCGATAGGTTCATTGAATCGGGGGGCGGCGATATGCCCGGGTGTCGGGACAACTGCCGAGACGAGCCGAGAACGGGCACTCTAGAGTGTCGCTCGACTCGTCTCTCGGTCGACTCTGCATCTCGGACGCGATGACCATTCAATCGCCGTTCGAGGATTCATCCAGGTCTACCGGATCACTTGGCGGGAGGGAGGATCACGGTGTCGATCACGTGGATGACGCCGTTGCTGCATTCGATGTCCGTCTTGACGACATTGGCGCCGTTGATGGTGACCTTGCCGTCATTCACGGCGACCTTGACGGTGCTCCCCTCGACAGTCTTGACATCCTTGCCATCGAGCCCGACGACGTCGGTGGCCATGTTCTTGCCGGCGATCACGTGGTACTTCAAGATCGCGACCAACTTGTCCTTGTTCTCGGGCTTGAGCAGCGAGTCGATCGTCCCTTCGGGGAGCTTCGCGAAGGCTTCGTCGGTCGGGGCCAGCACCGTGAACGGCCCTTCGCCCTTGAGCGTGTCGACCAGGCCGGCCGCCTTGACGGCAGCGACGAGGGTCTTGAACTTCTCCGCGCCGACAGCCGTGTCGACGATGTCCTTCTTCTCGTCGGCCAATACCATGGCCGGGAACATCAGGGCCACCGCCGCCAAAATTCCGAGATGTTTGCGCATAGCGTCGCACTCCTCAGTAAAATGAGTTTCTTGGGAACATTCAGTTATCCCAGCCGAGTCAAGTTGTGAAATGAACCCGGCCATCGTCCGCCTGGAGTGTTATAGACGGAGACGGCCGGGCGTCTAGTGTTCATTCCGAAGTAGGTCTGGATGCGCGAGGATCGTGCGATAACAGGGAGCATGCGAGGAGATTGGCCGGGACGCATGTCTCGCGAGTCATCGCGATAGGGAGCTCGATCCTACTTGGTCCCGTGCTTGCCACGAGACGGTTTGGGTGACGGAGGGGCGTCGCCGGCGACGTGAGACGTCGTGGCATTCTGGACGGGGCTCGGGGCGGACGGTGTTGCTTCGTCACTAGCCGCCTTCGTCTTGCTCGCCTTGGCCGCGTGCTTCTCTTTGGGAGCGTGTGCCTTGGGATGGGCGACGGAGGCCGCGGATTCGGCGGCGGAAGCCTCGTGTTTTCGGACCAGAACGAAGGGGCAGATCTTGCGGAGCTCGCAATGGGGGCAATCGGGCTCGCCTTCGACGCACGTGTCGTTGGCCAGATCCTCGAGCAGGTCCAGGAACTCCGGGCCCCGATTCTTGGGGACGGCACGTTCGATCACGCCGCGCAGTTCCGGGATCGTGGATTCGACGATGCCCAGCCGCTCGAGTACGCGGTGGGTATCCTTGTCGATCGGAATCGCGTGGCCGCCCAGCGCTTGCTGGATGACGGTGGCTGTCACGTAGTCCGACGCGAAGGCTTCATAAGTCTGCAAGACCTTCAGGGCTTCCTTGAGCGGCTTCTTCGTCAAGGCGTCCAGGCTGAACGCGTAGGTCCGATTGAAGAGCTGCCGAAGGAACCGGCGGATGCGCCGCGCCCGCTCTTCGGCGTCGGGGATGCCGGCCAGGTTTTCGCGGATTTCCTCGAGGCTGCTGACCCGCACCTCATTCCAATCGAAAAACTCGTCCTTGAACCGAGACAGGGCCTGATTGGCGTTCTCGCGGGTGGTGTCCTCATGGCAGATCCCATAGACGACCGCCTTGAGGACCGACAACCGAGAAGCGCCGCGGTCCGCTTTCGGCTTATAGCGCTTCTTCAGCAGCGTATGGACGTCCGTCAGGAACTGGGCCTTGCTTTGTGTTGCCATGAGCCTATTCTACTGGTTGTTGAGGCGGAACCTCGCAAGCTCGCGAAGTCGATCAGCCGGTGAGGCATCTGCATCAATCGGTCGGTCGGTCGTGATGGCCCGCGCCTCCGCGAAGGGAGCGATCCGTGTGTCGCGATGCGGTCCATCGCCCGCGGCTGGTCACGAGTCTGCCGACTCGTCTCCTTCGTCGTCGGACTCGTTCGCGGTGGCGAGGACGGGTCCGGCAGGCGAAGCATCCCCTTTCTGATCCGAGGCGACGGCTTCGTCGATCAGACGCCCGATCTCGACCGATTTCTTCACGCTGTCATCGGACTTGAAGCTCAGGATCGGGGTGTATCGAATCTGCAAGCGTGCCGCCACCCGCGCCTGGAGGAAGCCGGACGCGTGTTTCAAGCCCTCCATCGCGCGGCGTTGCTCGACCTCGGTGCCCATCACCGAGACGAAGATCGTGGCCTGACGCAGATCGCCCGTGACCTCGACGCGGAGCACCGTGACCGAATGGACGCGAGGATCCGAGACCTCGAACAAGATCGCTGTCGCGACCACTTCGCGAATGGCCTGGGCTATACGAAGACTGCGATGAGACGGCATCGATCAATTCCCGTGGGTGGCAAATCGCGGGCGGATCGCGACGAGTCGAGGCGATCCTCGACCCGCCAGACGTCGCCCGCGATACGCCACGAACTCAGAGTGTTCGCCGAATGATATCGATCCGGTATGCCTCGATGACGTCGCCGACTTTCACGTCGTCGAAGTTCCCGATCTTGATGCCGCACTCGAAGTTCTGGGGGACCTCCTTGACGTCCTCCTTGAACCGCTTGAGGGCTTCGATGGACCCCTTGTAGATCTCGCGTCCTTCGCGGATGAGGCGGACCTTGGCGGAACGCTCGAACGTCCCCTGAGTGACGAAGCAGCCGGCGACGGCCCCCACCTTGGAGATCTTGAACACCTGCCGGACCACCGCACGGCCGAGGTGAACTTCCTTGACCTCCGGGATGAGCATCCCCTCGACGGCTTTCTTGACGTCGTCGGTGACCTGATAAATGATGTCGTAACGGCGGATCTCGATCTTCTTCTCCTCGGCCATGGCGATCGCCCGGTCTTCGGGTGCGACCCGGAAGCCGATGACGATGGCCTGAGAGGCGTCGGCGAGGACGATGTCGCTCTCGGTGATCCCGCCCACGGCCTTGAGCAGGATCCGGACGGGGACCTCCTCGTTCTGGAGCTTCTCGAGTTCCTTGGTGAGGGCCTCGATGGAGCCCTGGACGTCGGCCTTCAAGATCAAGTTGAGGCTCTTGACCTTCTGCTCGGCCATCTTGCTGTAGAGATTCTCGAGCGTGACGGCCTGGCGATCGGCATGGGCGAGGTCGCGGGCCCGATTGCGTCGGGTCTCGGCGACTTCGCGGGCTCGCGAGATGTCGTCGACGACGCCGAAGTTCTCGCCGGCGGAGGGCACGATGTCCAGCCCCGAGACCTCGACGGGCGTGGACGGACCGGCCTGGTCGATCGATCGACCCTTATCGTTGAACAGGGCGCGGACGCGGCCATATCCATCCCCGCAGACGATGACATCGCCGACGCGGAGGGTCCCTTCCTGGACCAGTACGGTCGCCACGACGCCCCGCCCTTCGGAGAGCGAAGCCTCGAGGCAAGTGCCGTTCGCCGGTCGGGTCGGATCGGCCTTGAGCTCGTGCAATTCGGCGATGGTCTCGAGGGTCAATAACAGGTCGGGGATACCCTGTCCCGACGTTGCCGAGGTCTTGACCACTTCGACATCGCCACCCCAGTCGACCGGGGTCAGGCCTTGCTGAGCCAGCTCGCCGTAGATCTTGGTGATGTTCGAGGTCGTATCGACGTTCGGCAAGTCGATCTTGTTGAGGGCGACCACGATCGGCACTTCCGCCGCCTTGGCATGGGCGATGGCCTCGACGGTCTGCGGCATGACTCCGTCATCCGCGGCGACCACCAGCACGACGATGTCGGTGACGTTGGCGCCCCGGGCACGCATGGCCGTGAAGGCTTCATGGCCGGGCGTGTCCACGAAGGTCACGGCTCGGCCGTCGAATTCCACCTGGTAGGCGCCGATATGTTGGGTGATACCGCCGCTCTCGGAGTTGACGACGTTGGCCTTGCGAATCCGATCGAGCAACGAGGTCTTGCCGTGGTCGACGTGACCGAGGATGGTGATCACCGGCGGTCGCGACTGGAGATTCTCCGGCGAGCTCGTGGCGGCGAACGACTCGATCATCTCGTCTTCCGAGGTGGTCTCATAGACCACCTGGAGCTCGACGCCGAACTCCATGGCCAGCATGACGGCCAGTTCTTCATCCAGAGTGGCGTTGATGTTGACGAGCTGGTTCATGGCCATGAGCTTGCGCAGCAAGTCGCTGGCCTTGATGCCGATCGTCTCGGAGAGGACGCGGACGGTGATCGGGGGCTCGACCTCGGCGTGCGACTTTCGGGTCGGGGCCAGCGCCGTGCGGTGGCCGCCCCGAGGCTTCTTCCCGGATCGGGAGCGTCTCGTCTCCTCCTCATCGGCGGAGAGGAGGGCCGCGGCAGGGACGGGAGACGTGACGACCCGTCGCTCGCCGGCCCGTTCGTTCCGCTTGGCGCGCCGGCCGGCGCGGTCGGCGGCGGAGCCCAGGCGAGCGGTCTTGGCCTTGCGCTCCTCCTCGTCATCGATCACGGGGGGGGGCGGGGCGACCGGGGACATCATGCCGGGGCCCGTTGCGGGGCGTCGCGCGGCGGGGCCGGTTGGGGGTGCGGACGGACGCGGCGGCCCTCCGGGACCGGTGCCGCGCTGGGGCTGGCCGGGACGGCCGCCCTGGCCGGCACCCGGTGGGGCGCCGGGCGATGGGAAGTTGTTGAGTCCGCCGGAGCGCATCAGGGCCATCATCTCATCCCGAGTCATCGACTTCTCGGGACGCTGTGACTTCGGCGGGGGGGGGGCGGACGGACGCTGCGGACCGCCGATTCGCGGGGGCGAGACGATGGGAGCGGCCACCTGGGGAAGGGGCCGGCGCGGGCCGCCCGGTCCCTCGCGGCGTCCGGCATCGGACGCGGAATCTTCACCCGAGCGGCGCACTGGGGGTGCCGACGGGGGCGCGGTCGCCCCGCTACCTCTCGGGCTCATCACTCGAACTCCGGCAGGGGGCATGTAGTCGTTCCGTCTCAATGGTTGGAAACCCTGGCCGCCGGGAGCACCAGGGGTTTGCGCGGGTCTCTGATCGGGACGCGGGCCCTGCGAAGGGGGAGAACCCGAGGACCCGGGCCTTGGAGCGCCGCCGGGATGGCCATGACGCGTGTGTGCCGAGAGCGGCCCCCCGCCGCCGACGCCGGATGGGCGGGCCGTGGGAGGAGCGGAGAAACCGGCACCGGGTCGATTCGCGGGGGGGGCCTGGGCCGGCCCCATGCGCGACGGATTTGGCGATGCCGCGTCGTCGACGGGAGGGGGTGCGGACGGACGCGAGATCCCCGACGGGGAGGAACCCGGGACCAGCCGCTGGACCGGGGGGGATGCGGGCCCGCTCGGGGTGGTACCGGCGATCGATCCCGGAGCCGCGCCGGCACCGGTCCCGGGCGTCGAGACCGAGGTGCGCACCGCGGGGGAGGTCGGCGAGTGGGCCTGTTGCGGCGCGGGCGCGTGCGAGGAACCCGGCATGGCGGGCCGAGGCACCGGCATGGCCGGTCGCGACGGCTCTCCACCGCCTCGGACCGGCGTGGCCATCCTCGCCGGGGAGGCGGCCGGAGTCGGGGTCGCCGACTCGACCAAGTTCGCCGTCGAGGGCGTCGGAGCCGGGACCGAGCTCGAACCTCGGGCTTCCTTGCCGGCGGACGGCTGGTTCACGAAGGACCTGATCCGCTCCACCATGGAAGGGTCGAGGCTCGCCAAGGCGCTCAGCTTGACGTCCAGGCCTTCCTTCTGAATGCGATCCAGCAGCTCTTGGCTCTTCAGGCCCAGTTCTTTGGCCAGCTCGTGCACGCGCATCGACAAAGGCAACTCCTCCCGGACGCGGCTCCGGTCTCCCGGGCTGGACTCGACCCGGGCTTGTGTCGGGGTGTTCTCGATGATTCGTTCAAATCCCATAATGATTGGATGGAGGCCGGTTTGGCACCAGCCCGATTGAATTTTACCAGAATCTCACCGCGACGTCTCACTGGAATATGCACCAAGTCGAGAACGACGGCGAGATCGAGTCGGAATCGGCCGATGGACGACTGCCCCGGAGGGGCGGGCAGTGTAGCCGTACCGTATCTCCATTCCCTTGGGTTACGTTCGGTCCCGCCGGATGCGGGGGAAGTTGCCGGCGAGACAGCTTCGGGTTCGAGCTATTGGACCTCGCCGCTCGGGTCCTGGCGTTTCTCGTGGGATCGTTTCGAGCGTGCGGACGAGGCCGGTCGGGTCAGGGCCGATTTCGACGGCTCATCGGCCGAGGGGGGCACCTCGAGCGGCTGTCCGTCCTCTCCCTCCGCGACGGCTTCGGTCACGATCCGCATCGTCTCATTCTGGTCGTCATTGCTGGGCGCGAAGGTCACTTCATGGCCGTGGCTCGAGATGCCGGAAGTCTCGACCGCCAGGGCCAGGTCGTGGATCTCGCCATCGTTGGCCTCGTCTTGCTCCAGGTCTGATCCGTTCTCGGGTAAGAAATCGCCTTCGGCCGGGTGGGAAGAGTCGGTGGGCGAGGCCGAATCGGATTCCGCGGCCGAAGTATCATCGGGAGTCGAGGATGCATCGACAACCGGGTCGGAATCGGCTTCGAGTTCCGAATCCGGATCCCCGAGGGCCGATTCCGAGCCACCAGCGATCGAGTCGGTCGGGACGTCTGCATTGGCGTCGGCGTCCACTTCAATGCCGCGGTTCACCAGCGGCTCCGGGGCGGAACGCTGCCCCTTTCGGCGGGGGAGTTCCTCGGTCTGCTCTTCCGCAAGGGTCTCCGCGCGGCTCACGATCTCCACAGCTTGTTCTTCGTTGAGACCCTCAATTGTGTTCACCAGATCGGAGATTTCCATCACCGACAGATCGTCATAACTGAGGATTCCCTGCTCGACCAGCCGCTCGGCAAGCTCGGTGTCGACCACCTCGATCTTCTCGAACGACTTGACCGCCTTGTCGATCACCTCGTCGAGCTCCTCGGCGGTCATGATCTCGATGTCCCAGCCGACGAGCTTGGAAGCCAGCCGGACATTCTGGCCTCTCCGGCCGATGGCGAGCGAGAGCTGATCGTCGCGGACCAGGACGATGGCCCGACCCAGGAGGTGGCAGAGCATCACCTCGTCGATCTCGGCCGGCTGCAAAGCATTGGGGATCAGGACCTGGAGCGATTCGTTCCAGCGGACGATGTCGATGCGCTCGCCCCCGAGCTCGTCGACGATGTTCTTGATCCGGGTGCCGCGGACGCCCACGCAGGCGCCGACCGCGTCAACCTTGGTGTCGTTGGAGGTCACGGCCACCTTGGAACGGTAGCCGGCCTCACGGGCCAGCGCGCGGACGGCGATGATCTGATCGGCGATCTCGGGGATCTCCAGCTCGAAGAGCCGACGGACGAAATCGGGATGCGTGCGGCTGAGGATGATCTTCACACGCTGGCCGACCTTGCGCACATCCAGGATGATCGCGCGGATCCGCTCGTTGGGGTGATAGCTCTCGCCGGGGATCTGCTCGCTACGGGGGAGGATGCCGTCGGTCTTGCCCAGGTTGACGATGACCGCCCCGCCTTCGAACCGTTGGACCGTGCCGGTCATCAGGTCGCCGCGCTGGTCCTCGAATTCGTCGAAGAGGCTATCGCGTTCGGCTTCGCGAATTTTCTGGATGATGACTTGTTTCGCGGTCTGAGCGGCGATCCGGCCGAGCTCGGCCGGATCCATCTTGATGCCGTCCTTCGTCGCCTCGATGGCGCCCGAATCGGGATCGATGCGGACCTCGATCTCGCCCGCTTCGGGATAGTGCTTGCGTGCGGCGGTGGTGAGTGCCGATTGGATCCCCTCGAAAAGAATATCCTTCGAGATATTTTTGTCGCGGTGGATGCTATCGACGATGCGGACCAGATCGACGCTCATTCAACTCCTCCGAGGCGTGCTCAAGACGCTGACCGCCGGCGGGTCGGATGCCCGGCCGTGGAAGACGACGACAACCGCCGGAACTCCGAGCCCCGTCGGTTTGCGGGGCTCGAAGGATCTGTCGGCGGTGTGCCGGATGAGCATCACCCCTGTGTATCAATCCGTTCCCGGCGGTGAGGCCGGGAACGAGGCTCGCAACGCCCTGGCCCGCACCGGATTCCGGTTTGCATCCTCTCCCGGCGGTGAAGTCGGGAGAAAGACTCTTTAGGCGCAGGGAACGAACCTAGCCCCGCATGGACCGAGCTCGATTCGACATTGTCTCCGACCCCGGCCCAAGCGTTCAATTTAACACCGAGTTGACAGACCTGTCAAGCCGCCGAACAATGGAAAGGCGATGGCTAGAAGGGATTGTGGCCGGCTCCGATCGGGGCCGGCGGGCTCCGTCATGTCGAGGCGTCCGACCCTCGTCGTCGGGCTTTACGGCCGCAGGCTCGACGCGTTTCCTTGGGACGCGGATCGGCCCGGAACATCAGGAATCTGGAGCGAGGCTATGCAGGAGCGATGCGTACCGTCCCGTTAGATCACGAGTCACTGCGCACGGTCCTGGAAGCGGCGGGTTTGCGGTGTACGCCGCAGCGCGTGGCCGTCTACGACTATCTGACCCGCGCGGCGCACCATCCGACGGCCGAGGATGTTTACCACGCCGTTCGTTCCACCATACCCAAGATCAGCCTGGCGACCGTGTACAAGGCACTTGAGTCCCTCGTCGCCACCGGCGCGGCGACCAAGCTGACCACGGGCGCCGGCGCCGCCGATACCCGCGCCCGATACGACGCGCGCCCGGATCTCCACTACCATTTCCGTTGCCTGCGGACCGGAGAGGTTCACGATCTTCCCACGACATTCGATCCCGAGTTGATCGGCAAGCTGGATCCGCAACTTTCCTCCTATCTCAGCCGACAGGGCTTTCAGGTAACCGGCTACCGCCTCGAGCTCGTGGGCTACCAGGACGGCCCGCCGGCTGTTTCGGGGATCGGGGAAGTCCCCCCCTCCAATCTCAATTCGAGTCCGCGGCCTGAAACCATGCACCCGGATCCACCCACGCTCCCGCTCCCTCTTGACGAGCCCGAATCATGACGTCGGCGTCCGGGACAAACCGACCGCCGGCGCTGGTCGACACCCACGCACATCTGGCTGACCCGAAACTCCGGACCGATTGGGACGGGGTCCTGGAACGGGCGCGACAGGCTGGTGTCGCGCAGATCGTGGCGATCGGTACCACGGCCGCGGACAGCGCGGCCGTCCTCGCCCTGGCCCAAGCCCATCGCGGCCTGTTTGCAGCGATTGGCATCCATCCCAATGAAGCCGCTGAGGCCTCCGAAACTGACTGGACGATCGTGGTCGATCTCGCTCGTCGGCCGGAAGTGGTCGCCATCGGTGAGACCGGCCTGGACCGCTACTGGGATCGGACCCCCTTCTCGATCCAGCAGGACTGGTTCGCGCGCCACCTGGACCTGGCTCACGATCTGGATTTGCCCGTGGTCATCCATTGCCGAGACTGTCAAAAGGATCTGATCGACCAGATGGGGAGGCTGGGGCGACAGATCCGCGGGGTCCAGCACTCCTTCACCGGGACCTGGGATGATGCTCGGGCCTTCCTCCACCTGGGTCTGTACATCTCCTTCGCCGGGATGCTGACCTATACCAACAAGAGCCTCGACGCGCTTCGTGAAGTCGCCGCGAAGGTCCCCCTCGACCGGATCCTGGTGGAGACCGATAGCCCCTATTTGAGCCCCCACCCCTTTCGAGGCCGAATCAACGAGCCCGCCCGCATCGCCTTGACCGCGGGCCGCCTGGCCGAGATCCGCCGACTCCCTCTCGAAGACCTGGTCCATATCACGACCGAGAATGCGCGAACGCTGTTTCAACTCCCCTTCGAACAGGTCCTGTAATCGGCAGTTCCGGCAGGCTTTGCCCAATCATCGCGGTTTCACGCCAGCAAACTTGACATTCGTGAAAAAAGTGCATTCTTCCCCACTCGACGGCACTTGTGAGGTAGCTTTAATATTGAAGAAGGCCACACGGTTTGCCGATGGCTCGAGCCGGCGCGCCGTTTGCAGTCTTGCGAACCGGAACCGTTCCACCATTTCGATTTGCATTTCGTGATAGATAGTCCGGGAGGTCACCGTAACATGGAT
Organism: uncultured Planctomycetota bacterium; assembly: GCA_963743925.1. GTDB lineage: Bacteria > Planctomycetota > Planctomycetia > Isosphaerales > Isosphaeraceae > CAVZRC01. The sequence continues at coordinate 31,639 of CAVURY010000007.1, forward strand.
TCGGGGAGTCTACTCGTCGAAGCTTGGGAGATCGTCCCGGTCGGGTTGCTGATGCTCGTCGGGGGAGCGATCGCGATCCCGAGCGGAGTACGCCAGATGACCTCGCGCCGGGACCTTCGACAACTCGCCGGCAATCTATCGGGGCTGGTGCTCAGGCTTGCGGCCTATGCCATCGCGATCTGGCTGGTTCACGACTGGATCGGCCTGCGTCCGAGCCTGGGTTGGTGAGATGGCCGACCATAACGACCGTTGCCGTGGTCAGACTCCGCGGGCCGCGGGATCCCAGAGGATCTTGTGCTGCTGGAGTTGGAGCCGGACCGGCAGCCGTGATTCGAGGATCCAGCCGGCCAGATCGGTGGGATTGACCCGGCCGAAGACCGCGCTGAACAGGATCGGGCAGCGCTCGAATAGCCGTCGGGTGCGGATCAGATCCGCGGCCCATTCAAAATCCCGACGATCGCAAACGACAACCTTGACCTCATCGGTCGGCTTGAGCTTCTCCAGGTTGCTCCAGACGTTTGCCTCGACTTCTCCCGATCCGGGCGTCTTGATGTCGAGGATGATTCGGACACGGGCATCCACCGATGAGGTGTCGACCGCCCCGCTCGTCTCCAACAAGACGGTCTTTCCGGCATTGGCAAGCCGGGTCATGAGCGGGTAGACCTCGGCTTGAAGGAGCGGCTCACCACCGGTGAGTTCCACGAGTTCGTCGCCCAATTCCAGGGTACGTCGGTAGATCTCCTCGAGGTCGAGCACTTCACCCTGATTGAATGCGTGGGGGGTGTCGCAATAGACGCAACGCAGGTGGCAGGCCGTCAGGCGGATGAAAATGCAAGGCAGACCGGCGAACGTGCTCTCGCCTTGAAGGCTCCGGTAAATCTCGTGGATCACTAGAGTCCCGGCCGGCTTGTTTTCGATGGACCGCAGCCGTTGCTCATGCCGGACCGGGATCGAGATCACCGGAAGAACCGCGAGCGAGTCGTTCGTCGTGTCGGGAATCGAGAATCCGGAAGCCATGGGCCTGCCCGTTGGAGAGGTTCGTCAGCGTTTCCATTCATCTTACGAGGCGAGGGCGCTTTCGCCCAGAGCCGCGGCCCTCATCCCAACCGGCGGCGCCGGCAGGCGGCCGTGTAGGTCGCTTCCAGGTCAATCGGCAGGGCAAGCTCGGCGTTCAGGGCCAGCGGGAGCACGGGTATGGGCCGGCCGATTTCCAGGGTCATGACGACCTCATTTCCGGGTCCCGAGTGGCTATTTCCGCTTGATGATCCGGTTGACCCGCTCGGCCTCGGTCTTGATGAACTCGACCTCGAGGAACGGGTCGGCCGAGATCCGCTGGAAACGGATGTTTCCCTCGGCATCAATCAGGAACGTGCCGTGGAGCGGCTGGCTCTCGAAATCGTCATAAGCCCGGAAGAGCTTGAAGAGATCGAGCTTGGGGTCGGCCAGCATCGCCATGGGGAACTTGACGGCATCCTTGTTGTTCTTGAGGGCTCTGGTCGCGTCGGCGTCGTCGCTGCCGATGGCGACCGTCTCCACATTCAGCTTCTTGAGTGCCTCATATTCCTTGCCGAAGAGTTGAAGTTGTTGCATGCAGTGAGCACACTTTCCGCCCAGGAAGAAGATGACCAGGACGTTCTTCCCCTCGTGAGCGGCGAGTGTCCAGGGCTTCCCACCGCTGTCCGTCGACGAGAACGTCGGGCTCGGGGAGGGTATCCAGCCGAGCGGTCCGAGAGTTGTCAGGTCGATCCGGTTGATCGCGGTCTCGTCCGACCCGGCACCCTGGGCCGATTCGGGAGGCGGTACGAGCCAGTTCTTATCGGCCTTCCAGCGGGCGACGACCGGCTCGAGTCGGCGGAATACGGGGAGGTCGCGGTCGGCCCATCGGGCGATCGGCACGAGCTTGCGATAGGCATCGCGGGCCTCATTCTCCTTGCCGGCAGCCACGAGGATTTCGACGAGGGCGGCCATTGGTGCGACCAAATTGGGGTTCTGCTCCACGCCCTTCCTGGCCGTGCTTTCGGCGAATCCGTAGTTGCGGGCGGCGAGGTGGACCCTCGCCAGGGATTCGGGCCTCATGGTGCTGGCCTTGGCGAACTGATCGAACGCCGGGCCGACCTCGCCTCGGGCCAGGAGCTGGTAGCCTTCCAGCTCCGCCAGGGCGGACTTTGCGGCGGGTAGGGTCAGTTTCTTGAGTGCTTCGACCTGTTCGGCCAGCTTCTTTGGGTCGTTCTTCGCGGCGTAGGCCTGGCCCAGGGTGTACGCCTTTTCCTTCTGTTCCAGCGGGATGTTGGACCAGTCGAGCGCGCCGGACGTCGTCGCATCGATCAAGTCGTCCCACAGCTCGTAGCGCGTGAGGATCTCGGCCCAGCGGAGTCGGCCGCTCCGCTGGGCCGAGCCTCCGTCATTAGGGCCGTTCTTCTGCGGGTCGCGGGGCTGGTCGACGAGGTTTCGCGCCACGGCGATCGCGTCGTGGACCCGGCCGATGTGGCTATAGCTGGTGCAAAGCCACTGGTTATTGTGGGCGTAGTTATGGATCTCGAACGGCATGACCCGGTCGCGGAGCATGTAGGCGTGATCGACGCGGGCGGATGCCTCCTGCTGGTAGGCGGCATCGGCATAGCGCTTCAGGCCGGTGTAGGTATGGCCGGGCATGTGCCAGGCGTGCGCGATGCCCGGCGCGGCCGGTCCGAAGAGTGCCGCCGACTTCTCCGCCCGGATCGGCTTGACGTTGTCCCAGAGGTGGATGCGGTAGTGATGCGCCCGGGATTCATCGGTTCGGCCAGCAAGATCGCGTCGAGCATCGTATCCAGCCAGACTCGATTGACCGACACGCTGCCGGCATACTGCCAGGCGACCATCACCGCCCAGGCGCGGGCGTCGATGTCTTCGGGGAAGTCCAGGACGATCGTCTCGAGTCCATGGAGCAGATTCTCTTGATGCTTCTTGGGGGTATCGCCGTCCTTGAAAAACGCTTCGAGGGCCGAGATGTAGAGTTGCTCGCGTTTCGAGGCCGAATCGAACCGCTTGCGGGCCTCCTTGAGGAACTCCTTGGCCCGCTTGGGGTTGTTGATATTCGACATGACCATGCCCCAGTAGGCCGTGGCGCAATCCGGATCGATCTTGGCCGCCTGGCGGAACGACCGCTCCGATTCGAAGTAATAGAACGAGTGGAGCTGCGCCACGCCCTGGTCGATGAACGCCTGCGCTTCGGGCTTCTTGGTCGTGGCCGGGAAGTGGGACTTGCCCATGCCGGGCATGATGTAGGCGTGATGTCGCGGCCCGTCGTTGAAGGCCTCGCCATGTAACGAATGACCGGGGGCCGGGACGGCCGGGTTGGCCTCGGAGGCCGGCGCGGTCGGCTTGGTCGGCTCATCACCACGGAGCAGAGGGGACACGCCGAAGAAGCTTGTGACGAGAAATGCCACGATCGGAAACGAGACCTGGCGCATGGGAAAACTCTCCGGTGGGCAACTCGGCGGGTACTTGTCTCGTTCGATTGCGACCGACCGAACGGGGTCAGCCGACCTGCGATTGGACCTCATGCCGATGGAGAGATTGTTGCCGAACTACCGAAAGAATTCGAGACCGCACCTCGCTCGGCTCGTACTTCTTCAAGGGGGTGGCGCCGGCCGAGAATCGCCGCGAGGATTGGCACTCATTGGCACTCATTGGCAACTATTCCTCGCCTCGCCGTCTCTGATCTCCTGGCCCAGAAGCAAGTTCGAGCCGACTCCCGTGCTCGATAGGACAGGCGCGGTCGTCAGCGACCTGGGCCGCTCAACCGCAACTCGGCCCCGGTTCGGAGCGTTCGCGCACGCTCTCTATATGATGAGAGTGCCTCAATTTCGAGGATTCTTGAATGCATCCGGCTTGAAATCCGGCCGCTGGTCTCCCGAACTCTCGATGAGCTCTGCAGATGCGAAAATCCAACGGAAATGGGGATCGTCGCGCCACGGACGACCTCACGGGCTCCATGCGAATGAGCGAGGCATCCGGCTATTTGACGGGACGGCCTGCCTTTCCATGGACGACCAGGCACCCCATGCCGAGGCTGACGTCGATCCATTCCGATCAAAGTCATTCGGCATCCTGATTCTATGAATTCCGACAGGGCGCGATCCGTCGCCGCCGCACGATGCTCCGGGCAATCAGGCCGCCGATGCCGACTGCCAACAAGGTCAAGGACGTGGGTTCGGGGACCGACGCCGCTTCGATCTGTCCGGCGATGACCGCGTAGCCCTTGTCGAAATTCGGGTGGACATCGCCTCCGTCATTGATGAGCGTATAGGCGGACGCGTCGGTCGTCAGTACCGTGTTATAGTCGTCGACATATTTCGCGTTGAATTCGCCGGCGACTGCTTCGATGGTGTCGTTGAGCAAGGGGATCGAGTAGTTGGCCAACGGGGCGAACGGCGAGGTCGGGGCGCCGTTGAGAAAGGGGTTATACGAGCCCAGCAATTCGATGTTGGCGTTCGGGAGGCTCGCGCGTATCTCGGTCAGGATCGACTCGTAATTCGATTTGAAGGCGGCGAGCGCGGCCGGGAGGTCGGCGACGGCGTTGGGATCGTGGAGGGCCAGGTAAAATAGGTCGTTCGACCCGAGCGAGATCGTGACATTGGAGATGGTGTTGCCGGCCGCCGCCTGGGTGGCGATCGTCGAGGCCAGGAGGCTGGCCTGGGTCGGCGGTGTCGCGCCGGTGTAATTGAGGTTGAGCTGCGCCAGCGACGCGTCCGTAAAGCCGGCGGCCGGGGGCACGCGGTCGACGCCCGCAAAGAAGCTGGAGGACGTCTCCCCGTCGACGGCCAGGTTGACGACGGTCGGAGCAACCCCGCCGTTCTGAGCCGCCAGGTAATTGGCGTACATCGCGACGAATCCGCGATTGGTCCCATAGGATGGATCTGAGTAGGCCCCGTAAGCTGGGTTGTTCTGAAAGACGGTCTCGCCGAAGCCGATCGAATCGCCGAGCGAGAGGTACGTCTGGCCGGCCAGAGCCTCCTGGGCGAGGCCGAATGACAGCAATAGCCACGATGCGGCGAGCCTGGAAATCTTGCATCTCATGGGATCAGTCTCCTTGGTAAGTACGGCCGTTACTCAGGTCCATCCGGATAAGTCCCGAATTCGCGGCTACGACGCAGAGATGAAGCTCGGAGAGCTACTCGAGCGCGGAAACGGGAACGCACCTGGGACGAGAAACGAGGACGCATCACAGTTTCGCCCCTCTCCCTTGAAACTCGGACAACAACGGCAAGGAGCCCGACCGCCTTCGGTGGTAGCCTCGGCCGATGACCACCTCCATGTCAGTGTCGTTGCCGTTCGTCGCGTCCTGTATTAGGATGCGTAACCACCAAGGAACGATCGCCGGGGAGACCGGACGCGCGAAAAAAGTAAGTCAGGAAGCGAGCTCACTCAAGCATCAGCGGAAGTGGACAATATGGATGATTGACACTGCGGGAATGACCTGGCCATAATCCGCTCGCCGGTGAATCATCCGAGAAATCACTTCACGAATGAAGGATCACATCGATCTCATGGATTGGGCAATTACGGATCGCTCCCCGATCGCCCTGGAGACCTGGATCACGGCGGCGCGACTGGGTGATGTCGAGGCGCTGGGACGGGCGATGCTGGCGTTCCGCGAGTATCTACTCCTGGTCGCCAACGCCGAGCTGGATGCGGAGTTGAAGGCCAAGGGCGGGGCGTCCGATCTGGTTCAGGAGACATTTCTGCTGGCCCAGCGGGACGTGAAGGGGTTCCGCGGGCAGTCGGCGGCGGAATGGCGGAACTGGCTCCGAATGATCCTGCAGCACCAGTTGGCCAACCACCGCCGTCAGTTCAAGACCGCGAAGCGGCGGGTCGGTCGCGAAGTCGCCTTCGATGACATGGTCCGAAGCGATTGCTCCAGGTTGGTCGCTTCTCCCAGCCACGACCTCGACCGGCGCGAGCGCGAGGCTGGGCTTCTCGCGGCATTGGAACGATTGCCAGACCACTATCGCGAGGTGGTCATCTGGCATCACAAGGAGCGCTTGCCCTTCGAGGAAGTCGGGAAGCGCCACGGGATCACGGCCGAGGCCGCGCGGAAGCGGTGGACGCGGGCCCTGGCCCGCCTCCGGATCGAGCTGGACATATCCCATGGAATTCATTGACGATGTCGAGTCCGACGTCGGGTCGAGTCTCGCGGCGAGCTTGAACGGAGGCATCAACACGGCCCCCATTCGGGACACCGACGAATTGTCGGAGGATCCGGCACCTGAGAGTCGGATCCTGGACATCCTGGATCGACTGGAAGAGGTCTGGCCATCCGACACCGATCCTGGAGATCGACCGCCGGCTCGGCTCGGTCGGTTCACGATCCTTCGCGAACTGGGCCGGGGCGGTTTCGGGGTCGTGTTCCTGGCCCAAGACCCGGACCTCGGCCGCCAGGTTGCCTTGAAGGTCCCGCGAATCGAGATGCTGTCGCACGGCGAATCGTGGCGTCGGTTCCAGCGAGAGGTCTGGGCGGCGTCGCGTCTGGACCATGCCAACCTGGTCCCGATCCTGGAGGCCGGGAGGGCCGGGCCGGCCGCTTACATCGTCTCGGTGTTCGTCGACGGGCCGAGCCTGGCGGACTGGATGAAAGGTCGGGATGGGCCGGCCAGTCACCGGATGGCGGCGAGGCTGGTGGCCACCCTGGCGAGGGCCATGGAGCACGCCCATCTGCGAAACATCCTCCATCTCGACCTCAAGCCGGCGAACGTCCTCCTACACGCCTGCGAACGGACCGGATCGGGTGACCGAGGCGATCAATCCGCCATCGATCGCGACGCATTGCCCTTCGTGCCGCGCATCTGCGACTTCGGACTGGCCCGACTCATGGACGTCGAAGGGGACGAGTCGCAGACGATGCTCGCCGCCGGCTCGCCGCCGTACATGGCCCCCGAGCAGGCCGAGTCGCGCAAGGATCGGATCGGACCGGCGACTGATGTCTATGGCCTGGGCGCGATCCTGTACGAATTGCTGACCGGGCGTCCCCCATTCGGCGGCAAGAGCCTGCTCGAGACCCTGCGACGGGTCGTCGCCGATGAGCCGGTCGCTCCCCGCAGCCGTCGCCCGGGCGTCCCCCGCGATCTCAATACGATCTGCCTGAAATGCCTGGCGAAACTCCCCGGCGACCGCTATGCCGGAGCGGATGCCCTGGCCGATGACCTCGAGCGGTACTTGGAGGTCCGCCCCATTCAGGCCCGCCCGGCATCGCCGCCCGAGCGCGCCGTCAAGTGGTGCCGTCGCCATCCCGCGCCGGCATCCTCATTGATGGTGACCCTGATCGCGGTGATGGTCGGTTTCGGCGTGATGTTGCAGTATCAGGCAAGCCTCCGCGGCGCCCTTGAGCAGGCCGAGCGGGGCAAGCGAGAGGCCCTCGAGCAAGAAAGGCGAGCGGACGAGGGCGCGCGTATGGTTCGCCAGCAGTGGGACAACAACCAGGTCCGCCTGGCTCAGGAAGCCATCGATACCGGGCGGATCGAACGCGGCCGAACCCTTCTCGACACCGGGTCATCCGGGTTGAATTGCGCGGGATCCCGCGGCTTCGCCTGGATGTACCTGGACCGGATGGTACGGGATCGAGTCGAGGTCTTCACCGGTCACAGACATCCGATCACAAGCCTCGCATTATCGCCCGACGGTCGATTCCTGGCCTCGGGTGACCATGACGGCGTGTTGCGATTCGAAGACCGGATATTGGGCCGCGGCCGGGAGCTCTCAGGGCGTCACGAATTCCAGGTGTGGCAACTGGAATTCAGCCCCAACAGCCGATTACTCGCCTCGTCGGTTGGGGACCGATTGCAGATCGATCTCTGGAATATGCCGGACGGCTCGTCTCTGGGCAGGATTAATGCCAATGCGAGTCATTGTTGTCGAATCCTCTTTTCGCCCGACAGTTCCGCCCTCATCGGCCTCAGGACCGGACCCGCGGTATCGGGCGACCTTTTCTTCGTAGCGACGATCCCGAGAGATTTCGGATCTTCGGGATGGCAGGCCGAGCCGATGACGATCGATCGTCTGGTCCGGCTGGGGCTCAGAGACGAGCGGCTCCAACCGTTGACCGACCTGATCGCGGAGATTCCGACCGATCCTCTACGAGCCGACGACGACCTCATCCGTCGCCTGAGGGGGTCACGTCCGCGCGGCATCGACTGGGTTGACGGAAGCCCTTTCGTCCTGATAGCCGACGGAGACGGGACGTTCGAGGTCATCAAGGTTTCGTACGACTTTCCCCTGATCGTGGGCCGGATCCGGGACCAGGATGTCGCGATCGTCCGGGTGAACCAGGAGATGGGGTGGAGTCGCGGCTCTCCCGCCGAGCGTTCTCGGCTCGATCGCTTCATAGGGCACTTCCCGCCCGTATCTGTTGTCAATCCCGCGGAAGTCGTCGCCTACGCTCCGGCCGCGCATCTCGTCGCACGATACCGCAAGGATCTCGAGGATCTGGCGGTGATCGACACCGAGACGGGGAAGGAACTCGCAACTTACCGTCATGGGCCGCTCTTCGGTCTAGGGCCCTTCGAATTCTCGGCGGACGGCCGCGCGCTGGCGTTCGGGTCGAGGAGTGGCATGGTCCGGGTATGGCATATGGACCCGCCGCGCGACCCGGGACCACCGGCGGGTCATTCCAGGAAGGAGGCATGGTCGCTGGCCTTCTCGCCCGACGGCACGACCCTCGCCAGCTCCGGCGATGATGCGGCCATACGGCTCTGGGACTCGCGATCGGGCCAAGCCGGGAGAGTCCTCTTCGGCCACATTTCTCTGGTCACTTCCATCGCATACTCGCCGACGGACAGCAGGACCCTCGCCAGTGGCGGCTTCGACCGTACCGTCAGGCTGTGGGACAGTGTGACGGGAGAATGCCTCGCGACGCTCTCGGGCCATGAAGGCAAAGTCTTCGCCGTCGCGTTCTCCGCGGATGGCCGCACTCTGGCATCGGCGAGTGACGATCGAACGGTGCAGCTCTGGGACGTCGCCACCAGGAGTCCGAAGCGCGATCCCTTGATCGGACATCGAGATCGCGTCTCTGCGCTGGCATTCCACTCCGACGGCCGGATCTTGGCATCGGGCAGCCTCGACAAGACGATCCGTTTGTGGGACGTCGAAACCCGAGAGTGCCGGACGATCGAGGCCGGAGAGCAAGTGCTCTCGCTCGCGTTCTCCCCCGACGGCCATCGGCTCGCCTCCTCTCATGAGTTTGGCGCGGTGAAGATCTGGGACGTCGAGACGGACGTAGCGATCCTTTCGCTGCCGGGCCACTCGGGCAACGCCTACGGCGTAACCTTCTCGCCGGACGGCCGTTGCCTGGTGTCCTGCGGCGACGATCGTATGGTCCGGGTCTGGGACCCCATCACTGGCCAGGAGTTGCTCTGCCTGGCCGGCCATGAGAAACGTGTCAACGCCGTGGCCTTCAGCCCGGATGGCCACACCCTGGCCTCCGCCGACCACACGGGCGCGATCCGCCTCTGGCGCGACCGGTCGGAGCCTTGAGCTACGCAATTGGCCATCTCAGGCTCGATCACCGCGCTCGACCTCGACCGGGAGATCGGCCAGCCCCATCGCCGCCGCTCGTTGTTCCAGGATCGTGCGGTCCATCTCCTCCTCGCGTTTCAGCATCATCCTGACATCCTGCCTGGCCTTGTGGCTCCCCAACTGCATCCAGAGGAGCTTGGACAGGATCGCGTCCTCCTTCGACACGAGCGGGGCCACCACGCCCGGCACGACTTCACGGTACCGACTCCGCCCCAACTCACCGGGGATCTTCTCACCGACATGAAAGTCGATCTTGACCAGGGACACCTCGTCGATCGCCTGGAAGAGGGCACGGCCCTTGATGGCGTCCATCATCGCTTGCTCATGGATGGAATATCCCGAAGAAAGGCGGTTCAGCAGGGCCCTGGTTTCGGGCTGATCCACGGTCGGTTGAATGACCAGGTCCAGGGCCTGGGTGAACCTGGGGTCGCCGTAGAACGAGGCCGCCACGCCTCCGGTGAAGTGGAAACTCAGCCCGACCTCTCCGAGAATCGCTATGATGCGCTCCATCGTTTCTTGAAAATCAACCCGCTCCATTCCGTGACCCCTCGGTTGATCGAGTAGTCGCTGCGCCGCGTCGTCCGACAGATACATCCGCTTCGCCGTCTGTCGCTTGGCTTCGCGATCGCTGATACCGGGCTGCTCCTTCCGGATCTGAAACTCGATCATACGCCAGAATTCAGCGGACAACGAGAAGGTTCGGCGGAGCCTCCCGGCTCCGCCGACCTTCCCCCAAGCCTGGAAATAGGCTTCGTCGATCGAGAGGTGCTCGAGGCCCCTCAAGGGCTCGGCGTCTCTCGAAATCGGTGACAAGTCATCGGCCATCGCTCAGATTTCCCAACCCTTGCGGAAATACGGCTTGAGATACTGGGCCGCCTTGGGACTGCCGCTGATCTGCCCGGCGTTGCCGTCGTAGACGAACGCTTCTCCCGAGCGGACGGCGACGTTACCCAGGAGCATGGACTCGGTGAGGTTCGACGCATAGTCGAAGTTCGAGAGGGCGATCTGGGGCTTGCCCGCGCGGATGGCTTCGACCCACTCTCGCTTCTGGTTATCGTCGTCGTCGCTCTTGCCCTCGCCCTTGATGCGGGGCAGGACGCGCTCCGGATCCTTGTACCCCTTGAATTTCTCCTCGGGCCAGAGCACCTGCTCGGCGCCGTAATCGCTGGGCGAGTACATCTGGCCCCGGGTCCCGATCAGGAGGCAGCCGCTATCCGAGGGCTTGAATCCCTTGGGGAAGAGGTCGTCGGGCGGTAGGTTACGCTTGCCGTCCTTCGCGCCCTCATACCAGGTAAGAGTGACGGGGGCCTGGCTGGCGCCTCTGAAGAATTCGTAGTTGATGATCGCCCAGGCGGGATAGGTCTCCGAGTTGATCGGACCGCTCTTGGCGGAGACCCTCGTCGGAAGCCCGAGTTGTAAGGCCATGAAGGTCAGGTTCGCCGTGTGGCAGGCCATGTCGCCGAGCGAGCCGGTGCCGAAGTCCCACCAGCCGCGCCAGTCGTGAGGATGATAGATCGGATTATAGGGCCGCTCGGGTGCCGACCCGAGGAAGAGGTCCCAGTGGACGTGCGAGGGGACCGGCGGCGTATCCTTGGGCCGGGCGACGATGTCCGGCGATTGCTTCCAGTACTTGAACGGGCGATTCGTCCAGACGTGGACCTCGCGGATCATTCCCAGGTCGCCGGCCCGGACGATCTCGGCGCCGCGACGGAAGCCCGGGTTCGCCGTCCCCTGGTTACCCATCTGCGTGCAGACCTTCATCTTCCGCGCCGTCTCCCGCATCACGCGGGCTTCCCAGACCGAGTGGGTCAGGGGCTTCTGGCAGTAGACGTGTTTGCTCATCCGCATCGCCATCACGGCGGCAGGGGCGTGCGTGTGATCGGGCGTGCTGACCGTCACGGCGTCGATCCGCGGGCCCAGCTCGTGGAGAAGCTCGCGGTAGTCGAAGTATTTCTTCGCCTCCTTGTATTTCGCGGCCTCGGCGTCCAGCCTTTTCTGATCGATGTCGCAGACCGCGACGATTCGCCCGTAGTGGGACGCGTCCTCCGTGTCGCTCCGCCCCTTGCCGCCGACTCCGATGCAGGCGATATTCAACGTCTCGTTCGGCCCAACGCCGGCGGCCAGGCCCCTCCGGCCCTGGGCCAGGATGCCAAATCCCGCGACCGATGCCCCGAACAGGAACGATCGACGGTCGATAGTCATGCTCATCAGTAGAAAACTCCCCGGGACTTTGTACCGACCTGGGCCACGTCGTCGACCAGTTGCGATGCGTGGCCCAAATCCGGAGGCCGCGGGCCCCGGCCCCCATGGCCGTTGCGGCGACGAGATCGATTGTCGCCGAACCCCGCGCCTAATGCGAGCATCTCGCGGAGATAACGGCCATTGCACGATTGATTGCGGCCACTCTCCCAGATCAGATCTACCAGAACTCTCGAATCCTCTGTCGCTCGAGCGCTTCACGCTTGGGTTGCGCACAAAGGATCATACTAACCCGACGCGCCAGCGAGGGTCCGACGGCATTCCCCTCGCTGGCGCGTCGGGTTAGTATGAGTGACATGCGTGTCGAGCTATGCGCAAACCAAGCGGGAAGCGCTCTAGCTCCTTGTGTTCCGGGCGGCTGAATGGATAATCGATTACCTTGGGATATCTGGGAATGAGCCTTCGGCGGCGAGCGGGAGGACCGATGAAAAGCGGATTATCCTCGACTTTAATGACGATGGGTATCGAGCCGGGCGTTTCTAGCCCCATCGGCCTGTTGGTCGTGCTGGCGATCCTGGCTCAGACGCCCTCCGTACAGGCCCAGAGCATCGGCGGTGCAGCCAGCAGGGTGGCCGCTGCGACGGCGTCCCAGCGCGCGACGAGTCGCTCCTACAATCGGCTTGCGACCGCAGGTCAGGGCATGTCAGCCGGTCCTACCCGAGCTGCGACCCGGTCGGTGGCAGGCTATGTTACAAACGCCTCGGCGCCTCAAGATGATTCGCTCCATCCCTATTCCAGCCAGACGCGGCAGGCGCTGGCCAGGGGCTCGAATTCCGAGGTACCGGCCGGCTCGACCTGGCAACCCGGATCACGGCGCCCCGAGCCGGAGCCCGAGCCGGTGCTGGACCGCCCCAATCCGCGTAATTATTATCCCACCATGAGGGTCGGACAGCACCCTAATGCCAACGTGGCTCAGGTTTCCCGCTCCCGCACCGGCGTACCTCACATCTGTGTTCCCAATCGGGGCCATGCGATGGCCAGCATGGGCCGCGGCCGATAGCCCCGAGTCGAGGAGTTGGCCGAGACCGCTTCTTGACCGGATTGAAACAAAGGTTTATTTGGCGGCCGTCTCCTGCTATGATGGCCCTCGTAACGCCGATTTGACTCGACGTGGACCGTCTGGATCAACCGGGGTTCCCGCGCTCGCCTCGTTCGGGATACGTCCTGTCGATCGGTGCGTCCATTGATCGGAATCGATGGACCGAATCAGTGAGTGTCCCGGATGGGGACCGTCGGCGCGCTCTTCCCCGGAGCGCCACGGGCTCGTCGGTTCCCGCGTCGGAGGATCCACGACGAGGAAAACCTTCCGGCCCCTGGACGACCCGGCTTCTCGTGCCAGTCTATGAAACGAAACAGTGAGATTCAGAAGATCGCTTTCGTCGGTGACTACCTGCCGAGGAAATGCGGTATCGCGACCTTCACCTATGACCTCTGCACGTCGATCGCCACGCAGTACCCGGGGTCCGATTGCTTCGTGGTCCCGGTCAACGATCTCCCGCAAGGATACGACTATCCGGCGGAGGCGCGGTTCGAGATCGAGGAGCAGGAGGTTGACTCCTATCTCCGCGCGGCCGACTTCCTGAATTTCGCCAATACCGACATCGTCAGTCTCCAGCACGAGTACGGCATCTTCGGGGGCCCGTCTGGCAGCCATGTGCTCCGCCTGATGCGCGACCTGCGAACGCCGATCGTGACGACCCTCCATACGGTCCTGCGAGAGCCGAGCCCCGATCAGCATCGCGTGCTCGGGCAAGTCGCCGAGCTCTCGGCCCGGCTGATCGTCATGTCCGAGCGCGCCGGACTTTTCTCCGCGACATCTATGACGTCCCGGAAGCCAAGATCGACCTCATCGCCCACGGCATCCCCGACATGCCGTTCGTCGATCCCAACTTCTACAAGGATCAATTCGGTGTCGAGGGAAAGTTGGTCGCCCTGACGTTCGGCTTGCTCTCGCCGAATAAAGGGATCGAGGTGATGTTGAAGGCGATGCCGGCGATCCTCGCAGAATTCCCCAACTTCTTCTATATCGTGCTGGGGGCCACGCACCCGAACCTGTTGCGCGAGCAGGGGGAACGGTACCGGATCAGCCTGGAGCGGCTGGCCAAGGATCTGGGCATCAAGCAGAATGTCAGCTTCTACAATCGGTTCGTCAACATCGACGAACTGATCGAATTCATCGGGATGGCGGACATCTACATCACGCCCTACCTCAACCCGGCACAGATCACATCGGGGACCCTGGCGTACGCGTTCGGCTGCGGGAAGTCGGTCATCTCGACGCCCTACTGGTATGCCGAGGAGCTCCTGGGCGACGGCCGCGGCGTGCTCGTCCCGTTCGGCGACTCGGCGGCCATGGCCCGCGAGATTTGCGAGTTACTCCGGGACGAGTCGCGGCGCCATTCCATGCGCAAGAAAGCCTATCTCCTGGGCCGGGGGATGATCTGGAGCCAGGTGGCCCACCTGTACATGGAATCGTTCCACCGGGCTCGGAGGAGCCGGCTGGACACGCCCTACAAGCCGCTCGCGGTCCGCACGCTGGCGGAGCAGTCGATGGATCTCCCCGGCTGGCGGCTCGACCACCTGATCCGGATGAGCGACTCGGCCGGGCTCTTGCAACATGCCAGTTCGGCGATCCCCAATTTCGCGGAGGGATATTGCACCGACGATAACGCCCGCGCCCTGATCCTGACCGTGCTGCTGGAGCAGCTCGGGCAGGTCTCGACGCAAGTCCACCGGCTCGCGACCACCTATACGGCCTTCCTGAATTACGCGTTCGATCGGAGCAAGGGCCGATTCCGCAACTTCATGGGCTTCGACCGCAGATGGCTGGAGGATGTCGGCTCCGACGATTGCCACGGACGGGCACTCTGGGCCCTGGGGACATGCGTCGGCCGGTCGAAGCGGCGCGACCTGCAATTCTGGGCCTCTCAGATCTTCGACCTGGCGCTGCCCGCGATCACCGAGATGACATCGCCCCGATCCTGGGCCTTCGGCGTGATCGGCGTTTGCTCGTACCTCCAGCGGTTCTCGGGGGCTCGTCCGGCCAGTCAGGTCCGCGACGCATTGACCGAACGCTTGATCGAGCTATTCGACAATACCGCGCATGAGCAATGGCGCTGGTTCGAGAAAATCCTCGCTTACGACAACGCCAAACTGCCTCATGCCTTGATCGCGAGTGCCCGTTCGGGGGGTAACCCCCGGCGCTGGTCGTCGGCCTGGAGGCCCTGCGTTGGCTGGTAGACCAGCAGAAGTCGCCCAACGGCTTCCTCCGCCCGATCGGATCCAATGGTTTCTATCGTCACGAAGGGGACCGGGCCCAGTTCGACCAGCAGCCGCTCGAGGCGCATGCGACCGTATCGGCCTGCCTCGAGGCTTATCATGCGACCGAGGATCCCGCCTGGCTCCACGAGGCGCGGGTCGCGTTCGAATGGTTCCTCGGCGGCAACGACCTGGGTCTCGACATCTACGATGCCAAGACCGGCGGTTGTTGCGATGGCCTCCAGGAAGATCGCGTCAACCTGAACCAGGGGGCCGAGTCGACCCTGTCCTTCCTCCTCTCGCTCGGCGAGATGAAGCTGCTCGAGAGCACGCCGGCCACACTCCGTCAGGCTCAAGTACTCTGAACGAAGTCGACCCACGACTCAACCCGATCGAACGCTACGAACCATCCTCCTCTTGACACCGAGGTCAGGGGCCACAATCCATGGAAGCGAACGGATCGACGATGACCGCAGCAATCGACGCCACCGAGGCCACGGCGATACCATTCGGAGGCCCGACCAGGGCCCGCCGATCTCCGACTGTCCGCCGCACCGGCATCGTCCTGAAGCCGAGCAATGGCCGAGTGGTCATCCGCCCTTTCGAGCCGGCCAGCGACAGCCGCGTCGAGCGGATCATCGCGCGCGTGATGTCGTTGTCGGAGTCGGAGGTCGCCGCCCTCATCGAGAATGTGATGCGCGAGTTCTACAACCGACACCAGAAGACTCGCGACTTCTTCCTGCATCGCTTCGACCAGGTCAGGCGGCATCTGCTGACCGACCGCAACCTGAGCGAGAATCGCCGGATGCTGGTCGGCTCGTACTTCACCCAGGAGTACTCGCTCGAGTCGGCGGCGCTCTTCAACCCGTCGATGGTCTGGCATCCCGATCAGTCGGGCCTCCCCGAAGGCTCGCGACGGTTCTTGCTCAGCCTTCGCGCCACCGGCGAGGGACACATCTCTTCCATCACTTTCCGGAGCGGCACGGTCAACGCGGATTGCCGGATTCGCATGGACGAATCCACACGATTCGTCACGGCTCCGGAAGTCGTGCCCAATACGCTCTATGACAAGACGTTGTTCTATCGCAAGCTGGTCGAGCTCGGTGTCGAGGGCCCGTTCACGGGCCAGGTACTGGCCACGCTCGGCGATCAGTTCACGCTCGACGAGCTCCAGCACGCGATCCGTCGCGGGTTGCATCAGAGCCGCCCGCGTCATCACGAGCTCGAGACCGTATCCCAGGCGATGATCACGCTGGCCAAGGCCAACTATGAGATCGGATTCTCCCCCGACCAGCACGTCTCCGAGCGGATCATCTTCCCTTCGTCCCCGACCGAGTCCAACGGCATCGAGGATGCCCGATTCGTCCAGTTCACCGATGACGATGGTGCGGTCCGCTATTACGCCACCTACACGGCCTTCGACGGCAAGGTCATCCTCCCCCAGATCCTCGAGACCGACGACTTCCTCCGCTTCAAGATCAGTACCCTGAATGGTCCCGAGGTCCGCAACAAGGGCTTCGCGCTATTCCCGCGGAAGGTACGCGGGCTCTATGCGATGCTCTCCCGACAGGATAATGAGAACATCTACCTGATGTACTCCGACCTGCTCCACTTCTGGTATACCAAGGAGCTGATCGCCAAGCCGACGTATTCCTGGGAATACGTGCAGCTCGGCAATTGCGGCTCGCCGATCGAGACCGAGGCTGGCTGGCTGGTCCTGACGCATGGCGTCGGCCCGATGCGCAAATATGCCATGGGCGCGTTCCTGCTCGACCTCGACGACCCCTCTCGCGTGATCGGTCGGCTGGAGGTCCCGCTCCTGGAACCCGACGCCAACGAGCGCGAAGGCTATGTACCCAACGTCGTCTACAGTTGCGGAGCCGTGCTACACAATCGAGAGCTGATCATCCCCTATGCCATGTCGGACTACGCCAGCACGTTTGCCACCGTGTCGGTCGACGAGGTGCTGGAGGCGATCGTCAGGGAGTGAAGATCCGCCATCGTCCTTCGGCACATTCTCCCGAAGGAGATCACTTCGAGAGGGCATTCAGGAGTTCGTCCCTCGAGAATTCGACCACAGCGGTGCTCGAATCGGCCGCCCCGTAGTAAACCAGGTAACTGTTCCTGGTCTCAACGATCCCGGTCGGAAACACCACGTCAGGCACGAAACCCTCTCGCTCGAACCTGGCCGTCGGTTCGAAGATCGAGGCCGAAGTCCGCCCGATGATCCTGGCCGGGTTATCGTGGTCGAGGAGCAGGACGCCGGTCGAATACATCCCGACCTCACCGGGTCGGGTGGGCTTGCGGTTGCCGTGGTAGATTTCGAGCCAGCCCGACTCGACGCGCACGGGCGGCGTCCCCGCACCGACGCGCCCGGTTTCCCATTCGGCCCCCCCCCCGTGGAGACACTCGTGACGGCCCCAGTGGGTCAGGTCGGGCGATCGGGCGATCCACATCTCGGGCCGGCAGAACGGCGTCGCCGCGTTCGGACGGTGGAGCGCGACATATTCCCCGCCGATCTTCTCCGGGAACAAGACGACGTCCTTGTTCTCGGGGCAGAAGACGATCCCGTGCCGCTCAAATCGGCGAAAGTCGGATGTGGATGCCAGTGCGGTCGCTGCACCGTGTCGCGAGACCGCGACATAGGTGAAGACGTACCGATCTCCGAACGACGTGATCCGCGGGTCCTCTACGCCGAATTCCTCCATCTCCGAATCCGGCAGGAACCGGGCTTCGGACACCTCCTTGACGGACCGGCCGTCGCCACAACGGACCACTCGCAAGTGCGAGATGAACGTCAGGCGCACCAGGCCGTCGGACTTCCCTTTCACGACCCGAGGATCGAGCACTTCGATCGAATCATCCGGTAGCCAGTCGATTGTGAGGCCCTTACCCGGGACCCATCGCGGTGACGGCGTGAAACCCGGCCGACGCTCGCGAGGACGCTCCGCCACCCGGACCAGGAGGATCACTTCATCACCGGCCAGGATCGCTCCCGGATTGAAGACCCCGACCACTTCGAAATCGTCCCGAGACGGCTTCAGGTCGTCGGGACTCAGAAGCAAACGCTCGTCGTGCCTCTTCAAGATCATCGCCGACTCCTTTCTGCCGCATCCTAGGATTTCGATTCTCAAGCCTGGGCCAGCCGATCGGCATCAATAGCCAGGGCCAGCGAGTCTCGGCCGTTGGCCTCGGTGATCTTTCGGGGGTGGGAACGATCGTGAATCCAGGCGATCTGATCGGTCATCACGGCGCAAGAGTTCGCCGTAACGGTGCGACTTGTTCGTGCCGTCGCCCCAGGAGAGCTCGATCGTCTGGTAGACGTCGAGCGTCTTATGTCGTCCCTGGCAGGCCCGGTCTTTGGGCGAATAACTCGCCGAGACATCCAGCCTGGCGCCCGGGAACAGGTCGCAGAGGGTGCGAGTCTGGGCTTCGTCGGCGATCGCGTGGACCCGAACCCGAGTCGGCACCCAGTCGAACAGCGTGACCTCGCCGCGTTCGAACACCAGGCGCAGTTCCTGGCGGTCCATTCGGCCGGCCTGGTGAAATCCGTGGTAGAAGTTCACGAGGACATCGGGCGCGTAACGAACGGTGCAATGGACGTGCTCCTCGATCGGCGGCGACGATCCGGGCCGGATGCCGCGCTGAGCGGCCGCGACCGTCCCCGGACCGAGCCAGCCCTCGAGCAGGTCGAAGAAGTGGACGCCGTGCTCGACGAAGATCCCGCCGCTCTTGGTGCGGTCCCAGAACCAGTGCTCGGGCGGCAGGTTCTCGTCGGAGGCGTAATTCTCGAAATAACCGTGCAGGATCTCTCCGAGCACCTTCGACCGGACGAGGCCGCTGACCGCGTCATATACGGGATTGTAGCGCTGCATCAGGTTGGCGACGACGAGGAGCTTGCGCTTCCGGGCCTCCGCGATCATGACGTCGGCCTCCTCGACGGTCATCGCCAGAGGCTTCTCGCAGATCACGTGCTTGCCGGCCCGGAGTGCCGCGATCGCCTGGTCATGGTGGAGGAACGGCGGAGTCGCGATATAGACAAGGTCAACGTCGTCGCGACCCAGCAGCTTGTCGATCTCCTCGACGTCGGGGATGCCGAACCGCCGAGCCGCGGCGATCGACGCCTGTCGGTGAGTGCCGGCCATGCCGGTCAAGTTCACCCCGGCCACTTGAGCGAACTGCTGGAGCGCGTAGAGACCGAATCCCCCGCAGCCGATCACCCCGATCCGGACTTCTTCCTGACCCATGTCATCTCCGTTCCCCTGGTGTGCGATTCCTGACTTGGTTTACGTCCCACATTGTCCCCCCCCGGCGTGGTGCCGGTCAATTCGGCCACGTCAAGTCGGGTCGTACCGGGGTCGGGATTGGGGTAGAATGAGAAGATCGCATTCCTTGGTTGAAGTTGCATGGCCCAGGGACGAGATTAACTCATGTCCACCGCCGCACCCAGACTCCAACGGCTCCGTCTCGGTCCCCGATCGGCCGGGATGCTGCTCACGCCGAAGGAATTCGACCGCGCACGCGGGAAAGAAGGCTGGCGCTACGAGCTCATCAACGGAGTCCTTGTTGTGTCGCCTACTCCCTCACGCAAGGAACGTTCCCCCAACGACCGATTGGGACAGTGGCTTTGGAACTACCGAGACATGCATCCCCAGGGCTCGGCACTGGATACGACAGTCCCCGAGGAAGAGATCAAGACCAGACAAAACCGTCGTCGGATGGACCGCGCGATCTGGGCGGGTTTGGGGCGTCTGCCGGAGGAAAAGGAGATCCCGACCATCGTCGTGGAGTTCGTCTCCGATGGAAAGGTCAACCAGGAGCGGGACTACGTCGTTAAACAGGAGGAGTATCGGGAGATCGGAGTTCGGGAGTACTGGGTCATCGATCGTTTCAAGCGATCCATGACTGTCTACAGATTCGGCGGCGCGAAGGACGAGGTACTCGTGATTCCGGAGGGCCAGAAGTATTCCCCCTCCTTGCTACCCGGCTTCGAACTCGACGTCGCCCGCCTCCTGTCATTCGCCGACCTTTGGTCGAAGAAACCACGAAAGAGGACGAAGCCCAATCCTCCTGACGCTTCGAAATAATCTGAAGGTGCCGGCTACGTCCGGTGAGACTTTCCCCCGGGGCGACATGGCTACAGAGATCCCTCGAGCACCGTTGGTCGGCGTGGTGATGGGCAGCAAGTCGGACTGGGACACCCTGCGCCATGCCTGTGAAGTCCTGACCGAACTGGACATCCCGCACGAGGCGAAGGTGGTCTCGGCACACCGGACACCCGAGCGTCTGTTCCGTTACGGGCGCGAGGCGGAGGATCGGGGCCTCGAGGTCTTGATCGCCGGCGCGGGCGGGGCTGCCCACCTGCCGGGGATGCTCGCGGCGATCTCGATGCTGCCGGTGCTGGGCGTCCCCGTCGAGAGCAAGGCGCTGCGCGGGTTCGACTCGCTCCTATCCATCGTCCAGATGCCGAGGGGTGTGCCGGTCGGTACGTTGGCAATCGGACCTTCCGGCGCGGCCAACGCGGCGATCCTGGCGGCGGCGATCCTGGCCCGGAAATATCCGGCGATTCGCACGGCCCTGGGGCAGCTCCGCCAGACCCAAACCGATGCCGTGGGAGAATCGCCGGTATGAGCATGCGTCCGGGACGAATAACCGCCGGGGGGGGCGAGCCCCTGTTTCCCCCGACGTCCCTGGCGGTGATCGGCAGCGGCCAGTTGGGTCGGATGTTCGTCCAGGCGGCTCAGCGGATGGGCTATCGAGCCGGCGTGCTCAGCGAAGCCGAGGACATGCCGGCCGCTCAGGTCGCCGATTGGTCGGTCATCGGCCGCGACGACCATCTGCCGTCCTTGCAAATGCTTGCCGATCGGGCGGAGGCGGTGACCGTGGAGTTCGAGAACGTCTCGGCCCCGGCGCTGCGTTGGCTCGCCAATCGTCGCCCGGTTCGTCCCGGCTGGAAGACGCTCTGGGTCTCGCAAAATCGAATCCGAGAGAAGAGTTTCCTGGTCCGGCATGGCATCCCACATGCCCCTTGGCGGCCGGTCCGCACCCCGCCCGATCTGGAGGAGGCCGTCCGATCGCTCGGGTTGCCGATGATCCTCAAGACGGCGGCCTCGGGCTACGACGGCAAGGGGCAGATTCGGCTGGAGCGAGCGGCTCAGGCACCCGGCGCCTGGGACCAACTGGGCCGGGCGCCGTGCGTCGCCGAGGCGTGGGTCAACTTCGCCGCCGAGGTCTCGGTCGTCGTGGCTCGCTCGCACGATGGTCGCGCGGTCTGCTACCCGGTGGGTCTCAACCGCCACGAGCGGCACATCCTCGACAGCACCATCATGCCGGCCCCGGTCGGCCCGATCGTCACCCAGGAGGCCCGCGACCTGGCCCTGGGTACCGCCCAGGCTCTAGGCACGGTCGGCGTCCTGACCGTCGAGTTCTTCTTGAACGTCGAGGGCCGTCTCCTCGTCAACGAGATCGCCCCTCGGCCCCACAATTCCGGCCACCTCACCATCGAGGCGGCCTACACCAGTCAGTTCGAACAGCAGGTACGCGCACTCTGCGGCTTGCCGCCGGGCGCGACCGACCTCGTGATGCCGGCCGCGATGGTAAACCTGCTGGGTGACCTGTGGAACCGGGCCGGGGACCAACCACGGTGGGACGCCGCCTTGCGTCTCGATCCGGGGATTTCGATTCATCTTTATGGGAAGCAGATCCCGGCTTCGGGGCGGAAGATGGGCCATCTGACCGTTCTCGACCCCGATCCTCAGACCGCACTCGACCGGGCACTGGCGGCGCGCCACTCCCTCACGATGGGCCGCTGAAGGCGAGGAGCGAGCGAGATGCAATTTGCGCAACCTGCCTGGCTCTGGATCATGGTCCTGCTCCCTCTCCCATGGCTCCTGGAAAGGCCGCGACCCAGGATTGCCTGGCCGGGATTCGAGGGGTTCCCGCGTCGGCGACGATCCGGTTGGGTCTGGCTGCGGGCATTGCCCGCCTGGCTGAGAGGGCTGGCGATCGTGGGCCTGGCGCTGGCGATGGCGCGGCCGCAGACCGTCGGTGGCGTGACCCGGATCGCGGGGCAGGGCGTGGCGATCGTCGTGGCGCTGGACCAGAGCTCGAGCATGAAGGCGGTCGATTTCCCCTCGGATCGCGGCACGAGGATGATCTCGCGCCTCGAAGCGGCCAAGAAGACATTCACTCAGTTCGTCGAGGGCCGTCCCGATGACCTGATCGGCGTGGTCGCCTTCGCGAATTATCCGGACCCCGTCTGCCCGCCGACCCTCGATCACGCCTTCCTGGTCGAGGCGGTCTCGGCGCTGAACCCGGCGCGCCCGGGCGATGACGGCACCAATATCGGCGACGCGATCGCGTTGTCGCTCGACGGCCTGCTCGACGCCCCGCCGCGGAAGAAAGTCCTCGTGCTGCTGACCGACGGCAACAACGAGCCGGCCGTCCCCCGACCACTCGACCCCGTGCAGGCCGCGACCCTCGCCCGCGACCTGGGCGTGACGTTGCACACCATCGCGATCGGCCGGGCCGGCGGAATCCTCCACGGCGTCGATCCCAAGACGCAACAGCCGGCCATGGCCGAAGTGGCCGGACCCAATCTCCCCCTCTTGAAGCAACTGGCGGAGCTGACCGGGGGCAGCGATTTCGTCGCCAGCGACGCCGATGCCCTCGCCGCGGTCTTCAAACGGATCGACGAGATGGAGAAGAGCCCGATTCGCGGTCGGATCCTGACTCGTTATGATGAACATTATGCCCTCTGGGCCGCACTCGCCCTGGGACTGCTCCTGCTCGACAGGCTCCTGGCACAAGGTCGCCTCCGGCGTTTGCCATGATCGGGTGGCTCCCGCGATACGGGCTTATCACAGGTCAAATGTTCTTGATGGATTCATGAACCCGTGAGTTTCGTTCATCCCGAGAGGCTGTGGCTCCTCACGCTCCTTCCCGTTTTGATCTTGTGGGCGATCTGGGGACGGATGAAGCGTCGCCGCGCCTGGGAGGCGCTGGCGCAACGAGGCCGTGCGCCCCGCGATGGGACGCTCTGGTACCTGATCTCGGCCGCATCGCTGATCCTGGCGATCGCACAGCCTCGATGGGGACGTCTGGGTTCGCCACATCCGCCGGGGCACGACGCGATCCTGCTGATCGATGTCAGCCGGAGCATGGGGACCGAAGACGCGATTCCGAACCGGTTGGCCGTCGCGGTCGAGGCCGCCGAGAAGCTGGTCGATTCCCTGGCACGCGAGTCGGCCAACCGTGTGGCCGTCGTGGCCTTCGCCGGTCGTGGGGTGCTTCGTTGCCCGCTGACGGAGAACCTTGGCGCCGCGATCGACTCGCTGCATCGACTCAAGCCGGGCGCGGTGCGTCCGGGGGGAACGGACCTGGGTGCCGGCCTGGACGCCGCCATCGAGGCCATCGGACAGGAGGAACATGCCCAGGGACAGGCGATCGTGGTCTTCTCCGACGGCGAGGACCTGGCCGATCACTGGCGTACCCGGCTGGATCGGCTCCGTCAGAGAGAGGTCGTCGTCCACGGGGTCACCATCGGCGACGCCGAGCAGAGTCATCCGGTCCCGTCCGGGACCGACGATAAGCCGCTCGTCTACCAGGGAAACCCGGTCCTCTCCCGCCGTTCCGATACCGCCCTTGAGGCGATCGCCGGAGAGACCGGGGGGACCGTCATCCGCCTGGGTTTGACCTCGGGAGCGGGGGACCTCGGCACGTTATATCGTTCCCGGATCGAGCCGTCCGCTCGTCGATACAGAGAAAGTACGCGGATCTCCGATCTGACCGAACGCTTCCCGATCTTCCTGGCCTTCGCTCTCACATGCCTCACGGCGGGCTGCTGGCCTCCGGGCCGAGGCTGGTCGTGGCGAGGGCTCTGGCCTTGGCGAGGGGCATGGACATGGCGGAAGTCGGCCAGGGCGTCGGGGCGTGTCTCGCTTGCGATCGCCTTGACCATGGCGTTCGCCGGGGCGGTCCAATCTCCTCCCTCCGAACAGACCATTCCGTCGGGAAACGGGCGCGCGCGGTTTCCCGCGACAGATATCGGCCGGGCTCCCTTTGGCAACGCGCCATCGACGTCAGGCGTTCGGATCCCGTCAACGCCCGGAGATTCGGCGGCGACGACCGTGGCGAGGGGCCGCGCCGCCTACGAGGACGGCCGGCTGGACGAAGCCCTGGCCGGATTCGAGGCGGCCATCCAGCTCGCGCCGAATGCTGCGGTCCCGCACTACAATGCGGCCGCCGTACTGTTCCGGATGGGACAATTCGAGGCGGCTCGACAACAATACCTCGAGGCTCGGCAGCTCGCCGATTCCTCCCTGCGGACCAAGATCGACTTCGCCCTGGGTAATACGGCCTTGGCACTCGGCGAGATCCCGGGCGCGATCGCGGCTTATGACGACTGTGTCACCTCAACCGCCCGCGGCGCCGGGCTGGACAAGGTGCGGAGCGACGCCGCGATCAACCGCGACTTCGCCTTCAAGCAGGCCCAATCTCCTTCAGTACCGCAAGGATCGGGGTCGGACGATCCATCGTCCTCGCGTTGACCGGACAGGAGGAAATCCCGTGACCGACAAGATGGCGATGATCCGTCTTCTGAAGGCGAGCCGGAGAGCGGTCCTTCTGCCGGCGGAACGAGTCCCGACGATGAAGCCGATAAGTCGTCCGGCCGCGATCGCCCCCCGAGGAAACGTCGACGACTCGGAGGTGCGGGTGGCAGTCGATCGACACCCCCCGGCGCGGCCGGCGAGTCTCCAGAGGATCGACTCGATTCCGCGCTCGAGAACATCCGATCGGCGCAGAGCCGCCGGCTTCCCGAGGAAGAGCCACCCGCCGCCGCCGGCGACGAGCGAAGAGATTGGTAGTGCGAACGCCTGCCGGCTCGTCAACTCCGAGATT
Organism: uncultured Planctomycetota bacterium; assembly: GCA_963743925.1. Lineage (GTDB taxonomy): Bacteria > Planctomycetota > Planctomycetia > Isosphaerales > Isosphaeraceae > CAVZRC01. Next base: position 56,605 of record CAVURY010000007.1, read on the forward strand.
CAATTTCGCGATCGGCAACGCTCCATTGGTCGCTCGTGACGATATCCCGTACACGACAAATCGCCCATCCGCTCGAAGAGGTGGGCCATGTTCGTCGAACGAATCGGACTAACCGGTGCGTGAGGTTAGTTCCCCGAGAACCAAGGGATCTCCGACCACTCCGGCACCGGCAGAGTGGATACGCCGAGCAAGATCACAAAGTCCGCCGACTGCCCTTCCGCCGATTCGCAGGCGTTCGGGTCGAACATCTGTATCACCCGACACGTGTAGTCGCCATCCGGTATCGAAATGAGTTGATCACGGTCCTTGGCCTCTGGAAGCCTCACATCGGCGAATTGAGCCGCCATCGTGAGACTGTCGTAGCTCGCGACCATCACGGATCCCCCCACGATCCGAAGGGGGCCGACGACCTCTCGGAAGCCCCGAACATCGGGGCCGCCAACCCGCACGTCCACGCGCCACGTCCCTTCGAGACCGGTACCCCAGATCAGCATCGAGCGCGTCGCCATTTGCCGCCGGAAGTGTGACAGCAGAAGTTCGAAGTCCCAGTTCTCCGCAACGAAGGACGCGTACGTGGCCGGCACAATCAGGGAGAGAAAGCCTGAATCATCCGAGATTTCGAGCAAGAATACCCCCTCATCCTCGACGCATTGCTTCGACGTTCGTTACGCATTTCCATCCGGGCGAGGTTTCTACGACAGGGCGCAAATGATCCGGTAAGGGGACCTCGACCGCGTCGATTGAGCTCCGACGTTTACTCCAAGACTCGATCCGCGTCTCGTGAATCGTGACAATCCTGACGTGCTCTTATTCGAACTCCTGAACGTGATCCTCCACGCCGGTGCTCAGAATGAGCAGCCCGAGGCCAGCTCGATGGGGGCACCGGTGGCATCGATCGGAGGCATCGTCAAGCCGGTGAGTTGCGTGAGCCGCGCCTCCAGTTCGGCGAGCATCCCCGAAGAATAGCCGGGCCAGAGCCGGTCGATCGTCCCGGATTGGTCGATCAAGGCCGCATATGCGGAGCGGTCGGCCCCGAAGGCCCTGATGATGCGGAGGTCCGGATCGGCCAGGACCGGATACGGTGACCGGTGCCGCCCGGCCCACTCCCGAGCGACCGAGCCACCCCCGTCGATGACTCCGAAGAATGCGGCACCAGCCGCGTAGGCGGTGTGCATGCGATGGAAGAAGGGCTCGGCCGCCTCGCTGCATGGGCAGCCCTCCTTGATGAAGAATAACACCATCGGTCGATCCACGGCCACCGTCTTGAGCGAAGTCTTGCGACCTTCCGAATCCACCAACGGAATCTCGGGTACCCGCGATCCCGACTTCTCCCGCGCGGAGTTGAGCATGGCCGTCGTCACGGGATGCGAGACCGAGGCCGGCATCACGAGCGCCCCGGCCAGGGTGATGCCCCCGCCGAGCAACAGGCAGGTGGAAACGATCCGATGGTTCACGGCCGGCCCCTCCCTCAACCGATCGCGGGCTCGCTCAAACCGCCCGCCAGGCCCATTTCCTCGATTTCCCCGCCGAGAGTTTTTTCCGGACGTCGGCCGATCTGGAGGACCATCGCGGCCGTGATCAAACAAAGGGCGCCCGATGTGAGGAATGCGCGCTGATAGTCGCCCATCCAGGACCTGACCGCGCCCGCGCCGAACGCCGCAGCAGCAGCTCCGAGCTGGTGAGCCGCCACGATCCAGCCGAACATGATCCCGGCCCGGGCCTTGCCGAAGGCGTCGGCAGTCAGTCGGACCGTCGGCGGAACGGTGGCGATCCAGTCCAGCCCGTAGATCACGGCGAAGATCGGCAGGCCCCACGACGCCGCACTCAACCCGAAAGGCAGAAATACCAGCGCCAGTCCTCTCAGGGCATAATACCAGCAGAGTAGCATCCGATTGTCTTGCCGGTCCGAAAGCCAGCCGGATGCGGTCGTACCCGCCAGGTCGAAGATCCCCATCATCGCCAAGAGGCCGGCGCCTTGAACCTCAGGGATGCCGTAATCCAGGCAGGCCGGGATGAGATGCGTGCCGATCAGCCCGTTGGTGCTGGCCCCGCAGACGAAGAAGCTCCCCGCGAGCAGCCAGAAATCCCGGGATTGCAGGCCGACACCCAAGGCCCCGATCGCGGCGGCGAATGGGTTCCCCGTCGCGGGCGGCGACTCCTCAACGTCCTGGCTCTCCCCATACCGTCGCAGCCCCATGTCTGATGGCCTGTCGCGCATGAAGACCGCGACGATCGGGACGACCAACATCGCCACGCCGGCGACGATCCAGGCGGCGGGCCTCCAGCCATATCGATCGACAACCACCGCCAGCATCGGCAGGAACACCAGTTGACCCGTGGCCGTGCTCGCCGTCAGGACGCCGAGCACCAGGCCGCGACGCTCGGCGAACCAGCGGTTTACCAGCGTGGCGCCCAGGACGATGGCCGTCATCCCTGTCCCCGCTCCGACGACCCCGCCCCAGAGCAACACCAGTTGCCAGGGTGCCCTCATCCGGGTCGTCAACGCGACGCCGGACGCCACCACGGTCAGAGAGGCAAGGATCGTGCGGCGAACGCCCAGCCGATCCATCAGCGCCGCGGCGAACGGTCCGATCAAGCCGTAGAGGATCAGGTTCACCGATATCGCGAACGAGATCGTGGCGCGGCTCCAGCCGAATTCCCGCTCCAGCGGCACGATCAAGACCCCCGGGGCGGATCGGACCCCTGCCGTGGCCAGCAAGACGAGGAAGGTCAGACCAGCGACAATCCAGGCGTAGTGCAATCTCGCCGGCCGATCGTTCGAGGCGGTGGCCACGGGAAATCTCCGTCGGACCCTTGATTCTCGCCAGGTCACTCGGCAATCATGTTACGGACGGTTCTGTCTCATGTCAAGCGAGGGCAATGGACCTCGCCGGATCGACGCCCGGGCGGGAGTGGTTGTCAAATGGCTGCGAGCAAGACCGCGAGAGAGAGGGTCCTCGACGTTGCGTCGGAGCTCTTCTATGCGGAGGGTGTCCGCGCCGTCGGTGTCGACACGATCGTCGCGCGTTCCGGAGTGGCGAAGATGAGCCTTTACCGGAACTTCGCGTCGAAGGATGACCTCGTCGTGGCCTACCTGACCGAGCGGAACCGGCGATTCTTCGAGTGGTGGGATCGCGCAACGAGCCCAAACAATGGCGTTCCCAAGGACCGGCTGCGGGCCATCGTCGTGGCCACGATCGAGAAAGTCCGGAGGCCCGGCTATCGCGGCTGTCCCTTCCTGAACACGTCCGCCGAATACCCGGACATCACTCACCCGGCTCGCGCGATCATCGAGGGACACAAGCGCGAAGTCCGATCGAGGTTGCTGGAACTAACCCGAGGTATCGGGGCGTCGAATCCGGAGTCGTTGGCCACGCAATTCATCGCGCTGATGGACGGAGTCTACGCCTATCCGGCGACTGTCGCCGAACTTGACGCCGCCCTTGCGATGATCGAAGCCGCCGATTCCCTGATCGAGGCCCAGTTGGCCAAGCCGGGCTGTAAGGTTGCCGGACGGGCCTCGACTCTCCGCGATTAATCACGATGGGCGCACGGCGAGTATCCTAGTTAGACCTAAACCACATCCCCCTGTTCATTGGTATGCATCCGCCGAGGTTGACAGGTATCCCCTCCTCGAGGCGATTACTCATCGCGATACTGAGGCGGAGATTTACCCACCCGCTTGATGATACGCGGATAGTTGACCGTCGGGATGGCTTTTTCGATCCGCTCGATCTGCACCTGATGAAACCAGTCGTCGCCGAAGTCGAACCAGTAACCGAAGACCCGCTCCGGCTTCAAATCCAGGTCGTCCAACTTGGTCGTCCGGGCGTCTCCATACCCTTTCTTCTTAGCTGGATTCGAACCGGGAATTCCATAATTCGGGCCATTGGGATCGAACGGACGCTTGCCGAACTGGAATTCGTACAGATGCTCTTCCCTTCGGTCGAACGCCTGGAATATGGCGCGATGCAATTCTTCGAGAGTCTGATCACCGCGGATCTCGATCACTCGGTTGACGACCTTACTGGTGAACTTTTCACTGATAGGCCCGCTCATCAAGAACACAGAGATCACATACAGGTTCATCGGAGGCGTCGGCGGGCCCTTAGCGACGAAGCTCGGCGGCTTGTCCGAGCGCGGAGTGGCCGACTTGCGACTATTCCACGGCGGGATCTCATCCTCCGGGACCAGGATCTGGAGCGAACGGGCCTGGCCCGGATGACGTAGGATCAGCCCTTTCTTTTCCAGCATCTTCACCATCTGATTCACCGAAGGCGGCGAGACGCAAAGGGCTGCCGCAATCTCGGTTTCGGCGGGCGGATATCCGTGGCGAGTGGTATAGGCGTGAATGAATGCCAGATAACGGCCCTGCGTCGGCGTGAACTCGGCCATGACACCCTTTCCGTCATGGATTTGATGGATACTTCACGGATTCCACGCCGACTCGCCATTACGCGTCGATGGTTGATTGACATCGCCATTCAGCAGACGGAATCACGGGCCGGGCGTGTATACTCAACTTCTGTCCCATCGTCGCATCGTTTAGAACGATGATATCGACTCTCCAGACGTTGGGGAAACTGGGGGGCCGAAGGCCGAGATGTCGGCGCAAATCTCCCGGGCGTGCGCCGGGTGGTGCCAGAGACGGCGAATGACCAAATAACACCGCGCGAGTCGCCTCACGATGCACGAACTGACGATCACACCGAAAGGGCATCTCCTCCTTCGAGAAAACACGATCGAGACTTCGGATCGGAAGATCTCAAGAGCGATGCTCGAGGCCTACTCCGAGGGCCCGGCCCGAGGCATGCTCTACTCGGCAACCGATGAGATGGAAGCCGCGCTGCCGTCGTCATTCGATTTCGCAAGATCGATCGCCCGGCTTTATCTCACGAACCTTTGCAAGGCTTCGACGGGAGAACCCGGCGAAGCCATCCCCGAGATCCCGCCGCCAGTAAACGACTTCGAACGCGCGATCGAACAGGCGCCGCCGATGATCGGGCTGGAGTATCTGAATCCGGAAGTCCTATCGAGTTGGTGGCAAGAGCTCGATGCTCTCACCCGCGGCGAAATCGGAAGGCACCCGGGCGGAGCCCGAGGTTATCTGCGAGAGCGCAGCCCCCAGTGGCGAGTCGTCGGCCGCGTGACGCTCCACCTGGCCGAGAATAAGCGGGACCCGGATTACCCGTTCGCGTTTCTGGCCACGTTCGCCAACGGCCTGACACCTCAAGGTAAAGTGAAGCATGAACCCCTCGGCCGGGCGCTTCAGCAGTATGCCGGCGAGCAGAACCGCAAGGCGATGCTCAACCTCCTCCTTCCGATCTCGAAGGCCGCCGAATCCTCGGAATTGATTCGAGAATTGGTCGATTCCGATCAGATTTATCACCCCCTCGCATGGTCGGCGAGAGATGCGTACGAGTTCCTCAAAGACGTGCCCCTCCTGGAATCGAGCGGCTTGATCGTACGTGTACCGGACTGGTGGCACGCCAAGAAGCCGACCAGGCCGCTCGTCAGCGTGAAGATCGACACGAAGAACTCGGCGGGCATCGGGGTTGACGCGATGCTGAGGTTTTCCGTCGGCATGAGCCTGGGAGGAGAAACGCTCAGCCAAGATGAGATCGATCAGTTGCTCGAAAGCAGCGGGGGACTCGTCCCGCTGAGAGGCAAGTGGGTCGAAGTCGATCGGGAGAAGTTGAAGGAAGCCCTCGAGCATTGGAAACGCGTCGAGAAGGACGTTCGTCGGGAAGGCATTTCGTTCTTTCAGGGAATGCGCCTCCTTTCCGGGGCGAATCTCGCCGCCGAGGAAGAGGACAAGGGCCAGTCGGCGATTCGCGAATGGTCGGGCCTGACCGCGGGCCCGGAGTTGGATGCGATCCTCAAAGGGTTGCGATCTCCGGAGAGCGGGAAGGAGACGGCCCCTCCGGACCTGAAGGCGGTGCTTCGCGAGTATCAAAGGACGGGTTATGCCTGGCTGCGATTCGCGGCCCGATTAGGGCTGGGAGCCTGCCTGGCCGACGATATGGGCCTCGGCAAGACGATCCAGGTGATTTCGCTCCTGCTGGATCTGAAGCGCGACAAGAAGAAAGGAGCGAGCCTCCTGGTCGTGCCGGCCTCGCTGATTGCCAACTGGAAATCGGAGCTGGTCAAGTTCGCGCCCAGTCTTTCCTTCGCCGTGGCCCATCCTTCGGAGGTGAATGCGACCGCGCGTGAGATCGGGCTCGCCGACGTCAACTCGTTCGATTTGATCATCACAACCTATGGCATGCTCGTCCGCACGGGCTGGATGAAGACGTATCGCTGGCGGCTCGCGATCCTCGACGAAGCCCAGGCGATCAAGAACTCCGGAACGAAGCAGACCCGGGCCGTGAAGGAATTGAACGCCGCAGGTCGGATCGCCATGACCGGCACACCCATCGAGAATCGCCTCTCGGACCTCTGGTCTCTCTTCGATTTCCTGAATCCCGGATTGCTGGGATCGGCCAAGCAATTCGGCTCGTTCGTCAAGCGTCTGCAAGATGCCGAGGTACCCTCGTTCGAACCGTTGAGGAATCTCGTCCGACCCTACATCCTGCGACGGTTGAAGACCGACAAACGAGTCATCTCCGATCTCCCTGATAAGACCGAGGTGAAGGCTTATTGCTCCTTGAGCAAGCACCAGGCGGCCCTCTACCAGAAAGCCGTGGACGACCTCGCCGACCAATTGGAAGACACCGAAGGGATTCATCGTCGCGGGATCGTGCTGGCGCAACTGATGCGCCTCAAGCAGATCTGCAATCATCCCGCCCAGGTGACCGGCACGAACGACTACGCGCCCGACCGTAGCGGGAAATTTCGCCGGTTGGAGGAGATCGCCGAAGAAATCGCGTCCCGGCAGGAGAAGGTCCTGGTCTTCACGCAGTTCCGGGAAATCGCGGGACCCCTGGCCGATTTCCTGGCCGAGATCTTCGGTCGATCCGGATTGATACTCCACGGAGGGACCGTCGTCAAGAAGCGTAAGGAGTTCGTCGACCAATTCCAGCGGGAGGACGGCCCGCCTTACTTCGTCCTGTCTCTGAAGGCGGGAGGGACCGGGCTGAACCTCACCGCGGCTTCGCACGTGATCCACTTCGACCGCTGGTGGAACCCGGCGATCGAGAATCAGGCGACCGACCGCGCCTTTCGGATTGGCCAGAAGAAGAACGTCATGGTTCATAAGTTCATCTGCCGGGGGACGGTCGAAGAGCGGATCGACGAGATGATCGAGCGGAAGAGCCGGGTCGCGGGCGAGGCGATCGGCGGAGAGGATTCGGGCGAAGCCTTGTTGACGGAAATGGACGACGATACGCTGTTGAAGTTCGTGAGACTGGACTTGCAACAGGCGATCGCCGACTGATGAAACGCGTGGGATCCAGGACACTCCTATGGGCAGGTACGACTACGACGATTATGGATGGAAGCCCTATGTCCCCGTCGCTCAACGGCGGGCTCAGGCCGCGAAGGAAGTCGCCAAGCGGGCCAAGAAAGGGCTCGAGGTCTCCCCGGTCCGCATCGAAGGCCGGACGATCGCCTCGACTTTCTGGGGCAAGGCGTGGTGTACGAATCTGGAGGGCTACAGCGACTTCGCGAATCGCCTGCCGCGCGGGCGGACCTACGTGCGTAATGGTTCGGTCGTGCATCTGAAGATCAGCAAGGGGCGGATCGACGCCCTCGTGAGCGGCTCGGAACTGTACGAGGTCCGGATCGATATCGCCGCGCTTCCGAGACCGAATTGGGAAGCACTGAAAGCCCAATCCGCGGGCAAGATCGGCACTCTCGTCGAGCTCCTGCAAGGCAAGCTGTCGAAGGCCGTGATGGAGTTGGTAACGGCCCGGGATCGGGGGCTATTCCCGAAGCCGAAAGAGATCATGATGCAGTGCGATTGCCCGGACGGTGCGGGGATGTGCAAGCATATCGCCGCGGTGATGTACGGTGTCGGCCATCGCCTCGATACATCGCCGGAATTGCTGTTCGTGCTCAGGGGCGTGGATCACTCGGAATTGATCGAACAGGCGATCCCAACGGGACCGATCGGCGGGAAGGGCCAGGTCCCCACGATCGCGGCGGAGGACCTGGGCGCCATCTTCGATATCGAAATCGGCGACGATCCGGTCGCGGTGGCGGACACCAAGATCCGAAAGGAGTCTTCGAGGAAAAAAGCGGTCAAGCCCGCGACGCCCATGAGGCGGAAAAAAGCCCCGGCCGTGAAGAAGGCCGCCAAGCCCGCGACGGCCATGAAGGAGAAGGCAGTCGCATCCGTGAAGAAGGCCCCGAAGAAAGCGACGGCCAAGAAAGAAAAGACAATCCGATCGTCTCCCAAGAAAAAGTGATCGATGGTGGCCTGACGATCCTGAATCTGTGGGGACCAGGGACGACTCCGCGCGGCGCGAATGGTCGCGTCAAATTAGGTTGCCGCCGCCATGCCGGCTTTCTCGTGGGGCGTGAGATTGGCGATGTCGACGATGCGCTCCCCGAACGGGGACAGGTGTCGCCAATCTTCCAAGCCCGCAGTAAAATAGGCTCCGGCACGGGAGGGACCGTATCGGCAACGCGGGCGATTTCCACGACATCGCAAGCGAGCATGGTGGACCGCCCTTGGCGCGCCATTTCCGCCGTAACTCATCGATCAATCGAAATTGAAAGTCGATCGAGCGTAAACAACGCACTTTGGTCGTCGGCCACGCGACTGGGGAGGTTCCTTGAATGTCGAAAGGTGTTGAACACCGATTTGCCAATCCTTGGAAGATTGAGGATTCGATCGAAACTTATTGCGTTCGTCACTGGGGGAAAGGCTATTTCGGTGTCAATGCTGCCGGGAACGTCACGGTTCATCCCTACAAGATCCCGGGCCAGTCGATCGACCTGAAAAAGCTGGTCGATCAGCTCCAGGAGCGCGGCATTCAATTGCCGATCTTGCTGCGGTTCACGGATATCCTCCGCCATCGCGTCGGCGAGATCCAGCACGCCTTCCAGACGGCCATTCGCGAGTATGAATACCAGGGACAATATTGCTGCGTCTATCCGATCAAGGTGAATCAGCAGCGGCAAGTCGTCGAGGAGATCCTCGATTTCGGCAAGCCGTTCCATTTCGGGCTGGAAGCCGGCTCCAAGCCGGAGCTGCTGGCCGTGCTGGCGCTCACGGAAGCCCAGGATACTCCGATCATCTGCAACGGCTTCAAGGACGACGAATTCATCAAGATGACCGTGCTGGCGAGGAAGATCGGCAAGCAGATCATCCCGGTCGTCGAGAAGTTCACGGAGCTCGAATCGATCGTCCGCTACAGCCAGGAGCTGAACGTCCGACCGATCATCGGCGTGCGCATCAAGCTGGCATCCCGCGGCGCGGGGCGATGGAAGTCGAGCGCCGGGTTTCGATCCAAATTCGGGCTCACCTCGACCGAAGTCCTGGAGGCGCTCGAGTACCTCAAAGATCGCGACATGGCGGATTGCCTCCAGCTCCTGCATTTCCACATCGGCAGCCAGATCACCAACATCCGCAACGTCAAGGCGGCCTTGACGGAAGCGGCTCGGATCTACGTCGAGTTGCGCGCGTGGGGGCGGGCCTCCGCTATCTCGACGTCGGCGGCGGACTCGGCATCGACTACGATGGCTCGCAGTCCGATTTCGTCTCCTCGGTCAACTATACGCTCCAGGAATACGCGAACGACGTCGTCTTCCGGATCAAGAACGTCTGCGATGAGGCCGAGGTCCCGCACCCCACGATCGTCTCCGAGTCCGGCAGGGCCGTCGTCGCCTACCATAGCGTCCTGGTCTTCGATGTCCTCGGCGTGTCCAACTTCGATCAGTACAAGGCGCTCTCGGAACTCCCCCCCGATAGCCCGCAGCCGATCAACGAGTTGTTCAGCCTTCACCGCGAACTCTCCAAGAAGAACTACCTGGAGAGTTACCACGACGCCCTCCAGGCGGTGGACGAGGCGATGAGCCTCTTCAATCTCGGCCACCTGACGATCGAGCATCGAGCCCTGTCCGAACGACTCTTCTGGGCATTGTGCAACAAGCTCCTCAGCATGGTGCGCGAGCTCGACTACGTGCCTGAGGAACTGGAGGGGCTGGAAGTCTTGCTATCGGACACGTATATCTGCAACCTCTCCATCTTCCAGTCGATGCCGGATAGCTGGGCGATCAAGCAGTTATTCCCGATCATGCCGATCCATCGCCTGGATGAGAAGCCGGTCCGGCGTGGGATCCTCGGGGACATCACCTGCGACTCGGACGGCAAGATTGACCAATTCATCGACCTTCGCGACGTACGTAACACGCTGGAACTGCACCCGTATGACGGCCAGTCGTATTACCTCGGGGCATTCCTGCTCGGGGCCTACCAGGAGATCCTGGGAGACCTGCACAATCTCTTCGGCGATACCAACGCCGTTCACGTCAGCCTCGACGAGAATGGAGAGATTCATCTCAATTCCGTGATCAAGGGGGACACGGTCCGCGAGGTGCTGCATTACGTGCAATACTCCGCGGACGAGCTGATCTCCAGCATGCGTAAGGATGTCGAACGCGCCGTACGTGCCGGCAAGATCTCGCTCGAAGACGCACGGCAGTTGCTGCACTTCTATGAGACCGGGCTCGAAGGTTATACGTACATGGAATAGTGACTTCCGACCGGGACAGCCGGCCCTATGGCGCAGGGCAAGTCGTTCAACTTTTTCGAAGCTTCGTGTGAGGATCACTCGGTTGGCGGCACTCTCTGAGTGGCGGGAGTGAGACAATCGAGTCGCGATCAACCGGAGCGAGCCTCGACGATGGAACCTGGGAGAACGCAAGCTCCTTGGCGGGCACTGGATACGTTGTTGACCGTCGGCACACTCGGTTCGATGTCTGACGGCCAGCTCCTGGATTGTTTTCGGAACGATCGCGAGGCCGGCGGCCAGGAGGCCTTCCGAATCCTGGTCGAGCGGCACGGACCGATGGTGCTGGGCCTTTGTCGAAGCCTGATCCAGGACCCGCACGAGGCCGAGGACGCCTTCCAGGCGACGTTCCTGGTGCTGGTGCGCAAGGCCGAGTCGATCCGCAAGCGCGAGACCATCGGGCCCTGGCTCGCCGGAGTGGCCTGTCGGGTTGCTCGACGAGCCAGGAGCCGGCTCAACCTTCGAGAGAAGCGCGAGTTTCAGGTGCTTGCGGAGATTCCCAGCCGGGATGATCCTGACCCCGAGCAGCGCGGTACGGATCAATTCGTCCATGATGAGATCGCAAGCCTCCCGGAGTCGTTTCGGGCGCCGATCGTCCTCTGCTGCCTCCAGGGGCTGAGCTACGACCTAGCGGCGAGCCGGCTAGGCGTGAGCGAGCCGACCCTCCGGGGTCGATTGCATCGCGCTCGCAAGCAGTTGGCGACGCGACTGCGACGGCGCGGGATTCTCGCCCCGGCCGTTGCTCGCGTACTCGATCCCGCGCACGTTTTGCTCCCCGCCCTACCCTCTCCTCTCGTCGAATCTACGGTTCAATTCGCGTCGCGTTGGTCGGCGGTCCGCGGTCTGCTCGTCGGGGCGTCCGCGGTTCCCGAGTCTATCGCCGCATTAGCCCAGGGAGTGATTCAAGCCATGCTTTTCCAGACCGCGAAGATTTCCGGGATCGCTGCGCTCCTGACGATCGGGGTCGTGGGGACCGCCGTCCTCGCCCAGCAGGGGAAGAACGCCACGGCTCCGGGGCCTGCCACCTCCGCGAAAGTTCAAGTCGTTTCTCCCCAGAGCAATCCCTCGTTTGATGGTGCGTCCCCGAGGCAGCCGACTGCTCGCGACCTCGCGCTGAAAACACAGCAGATCCTTCAGGTGCTCGAGGAACCGCTCACAATGGCTTTCGACGGTACCCCTCTCGACGATGTGCTTAAATACATCAAGCAGGCGACGACCACTCCCACGTTCGCGGGCATACCGATCTACGTCGATCCGTTCGACCTTCAAGAGTCCGGACGATCGCTCAATTCGACCGTGACGCTGAAGCAGGAGGGACTACCATTGAAGGCGGCGCTGCGCATGATCCTCAAGCCGCTCGGCCTGACATATCGCGTCAAGGACGGTTTCCTGGGGATTTACTCGCGGACCGGCCTCCAGGAGATGCGCGTGGAAGAAATCGAGTGGAAGCTCGATCGAATCCTGGAGTCGTTGGAGCGATTGGAGCACGCCGGAAAATGACGATCGATCCCGGGTACATCGACCACTCCGGTGATGGTTCCGCAGTCCGCCTTGCATTCCCCGGCGTTCCGGATAAGATTCAGGGACGCGGCGATCCACGCCCGGCGGGTTTTCCTATCTTTTCCGCGGGATCGCCGTTCTCTCGGACAATTCGACGATCAGGTCGAAACGCCGAGTCGCAGCACGAGGGGAGCGATCCCCAATTCCTCTGGTGGCCGGGAGGGCCGCCGACCGCGAACCACCTCGACGCGGCCCCGGGATTTCGACGCGGTCGGCCATCTCCAAGGATGGAGACAATTCAATCATGAAACGCAAGTTAATCGCCGGCATAGTCGGGCTGGCGGTAGCCGGGTGCGCCCATTCGCGCTCCGAAATCCCGAAAGAAACCAAGCGTCCGCTCGGTCCGGTCGGGATCACTCCGATCCCCCCGATTGATCAGACCGTCAATCGTGGTGTCGGCAATGCCGCCGTGAGCCAGGCCACGCTCCGCGATCCGGAGGATCCGCGTTGGAGTGGACGCGCCCCGGCCCCCGGGGCGACAGGTACCGCCCGCGCGAGGGGTGATGTCAACCTCGCTCAAGGTCCGCCCGCGGCGGGTACCCCAGGATTGATGGACGGTCCCCCGGGTCCGAGCAATGGGCCCGATACGCGACCGATGGGTTCGAATGACGTGGGAATATCGCCTGCGGGAGTGATCCCCCAAGCCCCGGCGATGGCCGCGACCGCAGCAAGCAGCAGCCTGCTGAATGACACGCCGGCGCAGGGCGCCGCATCGGCCGCCCCGGCAGAGCCGATGGTCCTGGCCCCGTCGGCGATGGCCGCGAGCGGCACCCAGTGGTCCGATCCACGGATTCAGTCCGTTGCTCCTGGTAACGCGACAGCAACCCCAGTTCCTACGACCCCCGGTCGACCGGGTGGTCCAATGCCGGATCGCATCACGAAGGCCGATTCCACGACCCCGGTCTCGGCCGGACAGCCATCCCTCGCGACGAAGCCCGTCGCCCTTCCGAATGGCGGAACACTCGACGGTGGATTGCCGGACCTCGGAACCATCCCTCTGGGTGCCGATCCGCATAATCCCCCGATCCCGGCCATGCAATCGCCTGCGCCGATCGGCTCGCCCGCGTCCGTGCCGAGCGATCCCTCCGTTAGTCCCTCGTCCGCACGAACGGCCCAAGGTCCGACCGCGTCCGGTCCCAAGGCCGCGTCTCCGAAGCCGATGCGAGGGGATCCACTCCTCGGCCCGAATCCCGACCTGATGCCCGAACTTCCGCCCCTGCCCGATAAGCCTGCCGCGGCCCCACCCGTGACACAATCTCCGGCGTCATCGCCTTCCGCGAATGCGCCCGCGGCCGCTACGGCCGGCCCGCCGGTCGAACCGGGAACCCCGCCGGCCGGTAGCCCCGCCGGCCCGCCCCCCGATCTCGGCCCGCCGAGTGTCGATCCGGGTCCCCCCTCGGCAGACAATCGGCCCGCCGTATCCACCGATATCGCCCAGATGCCCATGCCGGAGCTCGCTCCGGCATCGGGCCAACCGACGCAGACGCTCGCGGCACAACCGGCCGCGAGCGCATCGCCGAGCGTTTCCCCCACCTCGCCTCGCAACGACGCCAAGGTTGTGCGGACGGCCTATCAGAGTCCGGCGTCCGACGCCCAAACTCCGAGCACCAAACATTCCTCCAAGTCGGCCGACCAGATCGCGGCCAAGGTCGGGTCCGAGGTCATCACGCTCCAGGATCTGATCGTCGCAATCAAAGAACTTTGTAAGGAAAAAAATATCAATCCGAATCAGCTTCCGCCGGAAGAGAAGAATAAGATCGCGGGCGGAGTGCTCCGGAATCTCATCGAGCGCAGCCTCCTGGCCCAGGAGGCCAAGCATGCGATCAAAGACCCGAAGCAATATGACCAGTTCTTGCAAGTCGCGGACAAGGTCTGGCGCGAGGAGCAACTCCCGCCCCTTCAGTACCAATATGCCGTCGATAACGAGCAGGCGCTCCGCGAGAAACTCAGGGAGCAAGGCCGCTCGCTCGAAGGGATGCACCAGACTTTCCGGCAAGTCTTCATCGCGGAGAGCTTCCGACATGAAAAGCTCAAGGACAAGCTGAAAGTCGAGCTCCCCGACCTGCTGAAGTACTACAGCGAACAAGTCGGCCAGCATAAATTCGACCGGCCGGCCCAGATCACCTGGCGCGAAATCGTCGTGGAGGTCGCGAAGTACCCCAGTCGTGACGCTGCCAACCAGAAAGCTAACGCTCTCTACGAAAAACTCCAAAGAGGTGTCAACTTCGCCAAGCTCGCCCGGGCCGAGAGCGACGGCCCGACCAGTTCTCGCGAGCAAGGAGGCTTGATGCAGACTTCGCCGGGAGCGTACAACGTCGCGGTCGTGAACGCCGCCCTGGACGCACTCCCGATCGGAAAGTTCAGCGGTATCCTCGATGGCGACAATAGTTTCCATATCATCAAGGTCGAGGCCCGACGGCCCGCAGGCCCGGCCACTTTCGAGGAAGTTCAGGATCCGATCCGCACGATACTCACCGAGAAAAAATTCCATGCCGAGAGTGCGGCCTATATCTCCAAACTGCGTCAGAAAGCCTATATCACCAGCATCTTCGACGGTACCGAAAGCGACCCCAACCAGGAACTACAATAAGCGACCCGGCGCAATCCAGCCTTCTTTGCGAAATCTAGAAAAACCTTCCTAATTTCACATTATGAAATCTTTCCGAAACAGACGATTGACCAAATGGTATGGTAGGCGGAATTTCATGCTCGATCCGGTCGAGTCCTTGGAGAACTTCCGATACAGATTCACTTCACTCTCGAGATCCGCAGTCTTCCTCGAGGCTAATTCTCTCTATCCCGACGAAAACCCTGTCGCTGCAAGCCACTTCGTCGAACGAGTCGGACCAGCCCACGACCGGGCGAACCGGCGATTGCTAAGGAATGGCGAGAAAATGGCGACGAACACTTGACATTCTGTCCGCGAGGATTAGTCTTAGAACTGTTGGCTGCGAGTCTTCATGTGAAGTCACTCCTCCCAACCGAGGTGTCTGCCTCGTTCATATCCGGCCTCTTCTCTGTTCCGGCCCCGTCAACTCGCCGCAATGCGGGTCGGCGGGGTTTTTGAGTTAAGATTGTGGCGGACATCCAGCAAACGGGCGTTACTGGGCCGGAATGGTTCCTGGACATGGGGAATCACCGCTGGACCCTCAAGCTCGACGAGATTCATCCGGGGCTGTACTGGCGCGAGGGTTCTACTCTCGCCAAACTTCTCGCGTTACACTCGATTGCCGCTCGTGGTCTCCGCGATAATCGAGCTTTCGAAGGCGTCAGCCTCATCGAGGTCGCTCAGCATCGAGGTCGACTCGAAGCGAGTTTTGCTCCCGCGCGATGGGACGGTTTGCGGATTCGCGCCTCATGGTCTCGTGCGCCGATCGGAGAAGGTGTCGATCTGGAGATTCAGTTACAGGCGACCACGGCGGAGGTCATCGGCGGCGTCGAGGTTGGAATTATCAGCGAGTGGGGCCAAGATCGATCTGCGACCCCGTCATGCCAGGTTGAGCCTCGGGATATCCGCTCCGCGGGCTCGACCTATGACGGCCGCGAAACGGCCGATATGCTCCGGACATTGACCACGCTCCCCGTCCCTGCAACGTCTCCACATCCGCTGATGCCTCAGATCTTCACGCCTCGCGAATCGATTGATGAGATCCATTATGTGGAGATGATCCCGCCCAATGACTGTGCCCGGCGGATCCGCCCGCAACCCCTGTCGCCGCCTTCAGGGCCCCGGCCGGGGTTCTCGATGCGATATGAACTATTCGGGCATGACCTGGAGAAAGGGGTCGTCCTGCGGGCACGGCTCAGAGGGCTCTGGATCCACTCTCAATCGCCGGAGCAAGAAGCCTGGTCGGCCTATCGGGAATTTCTGAGCGAACCGCCATCGTTGGGGCCATGATCGGTTTCACCAGGACGACGAGAGCACGAACGGCCCCGACGACGTCATCATCCCCAGGTCCAGCTCCATTCGCTCTCGTCCTCGGGCAGAGCCATTGTCCATGCGAGTTGAGCGGTGCGAGCGTCGAACGTCGGCTCGGGCGAAGACGCGGAGGCCTGCCAGGGCCCCAGCTCTTTCAGATCCGGGCAGGTCAAGAGGACTCGGAGCTCGACCGGGTGATTGAGGCGGGCCTTGAGCTGGAGGTGATGAACCTTGCCGCCGATCGGCCTCTGGAGTTGATACGCCACGTCTCCGCAGGGAAATGACTGCTTGATACCGGTTTGAGGCCATGGCCCCGGCAACACCGGCGAGAGACTGAGCCGCTGCGAGACCGCATCGTAGTCGAGACCCGCGAGATCGAGCATGGTTTCGATGATCATCGCGTGCAGCCTCCAGGCGGTGCCGCCGGGATTCGAGACGCGTCGTGCCGATTCCGTCCCGCGACCCGATGAACGGAGGCTCAAACCGAGCTGAGAGAGCCGGCCAAGAATGGCTTCGAGCATGGAGACGGCCCGAGTCCAGTGGCGGCCCTGGCCGGTCTCGCGGCCCAGTTGAATCAGGAACCGGACCATCCAGAGAGTCGCCAGGCTGGAGACGTCGTGCTGGCCGCTGGCGGACCCGTTACGGCCCGTCTGATCGGGGTCGAACATCGACCGAGCCAGGACGTTGGGATCGCCCTTGAGCGCGATATTGAGACGGAGGATCGTCTCGGCGGTCCGGACCAGCCTGGGATCCGAGGCCGGGAGCAGGCCGAAAGGGACGGCCAGCCCGAGCATGTTGATATCCAGGATATCCGAGTGATCGATCAGGAAATCCGGATTGGTGGTCCAGAGTCCGCGCAGCTTCGACACGCGTCGAGCGTGGTGGAATCGTCCCGAATCCGAGTCGACGAGCCCGGCTGAGCCGGGCCCTCCGAGGCCAGCCGTCTTCAGGATGCCCTCCTCCCAGACTCGATCGGCACAGGCACGCCAGCACGTGGCCGATTCGTCGAACCCCAGCTCGGTCGCCAGGCGCGCGGCGGCCCGGAGGCCGGCCACAACCGAAGCATTCGAGTAGAGGAAGGCGCCGAAGAGCTGGTCGCCGCATCCCGCGGAGCTGATCAGGTTCAGATCGTCCAGCATCCGGAGTCCGGGATGACCGCTGGGCTGCCCGCAACAGACCTTGGCGGCCTGCTCCACCATCGGCCAGACGTCCGCCACCAGCTCGCGATCGCCGGTCCAACGGTAATGCCGCTCGAGCCCCCACGGGACCATCGCCGTTTGATCGATCGCCGGGGTCTCCCACTCCGGCACGCCATCGATGGAATACTTCTGGAACCAGTAGAGAAATGGGCGGTGACGATGGCGTACCCGATTGAGCCACTGATAGACGCCACGGTCGATGAGGGGATGCCCCAGGCGTGCCAGGGACCCGCCGACCCAGATTGCCTCTCTGGGCCAGCAATAGGCGCTCAAGCCCCTGTCGAATCCCGACGCGATCGCCCCCCACTCGGCGTCCGCGTGCAGCGCCGCCGCGAGGGCCGATCGCCTCAGACCGACCGCATAGACCGGCTTGGGAAAATGGAGGTCGGGGATCGGTTCGACGAATTCGTCCCATTCCCTCGCCGTCGCTTGTTCCACCTGGTCGAGGTTGGCGCCGCGGAACCAGTTCAAGGCCGGTCGCAGCCAGTGTTCGTAGGTCCCGCGATCTCCGCTCCACCCCGTGAAGGCCCCGCTGACGAGCAGATCGATGGCGACGGACTGGCCGGCGGGAAGCTCGATCTCGCGATACAGGATCGCTTCATTGGGACCCGTCGGTTCGCATTCCACGTCTCCCCGGCCGTCGAGTGCCAGCGCGAACTCGATGGTCGAATCACGCGCCAGCTTGCGATTGGAATGGCCATGCCCCCGGTTGATGGCGAGCAAGACCTTATCGATGTCGTGCCAGCTCAATCCGAGGTCGCCGACTCCGCCGTTGATCTCGGCCTGAATATAGACCGCGAAGACGGCTTTCTTGGCCTCGTCGGCCTCGTTCTTGATGAAGAATCTCTTGAGATACTGGCCCGGCGATTTCTCCCGGCCGGCATTGACCGGGAGACACTCTCCCATGGCGACGAAGTCGGTCATCAGCACCTGGATCGGCCCGTACCGCCAGTTGAGCTTCGTCGTGAGCAGGTTGGTCGCACCCTGATACTGCTGGAACGACTCCCAGGCTCCTCGTTCGGTGAACCAATCCAGGCGCCGGCCGACCGCGAGGCCGCCGGTGATCGCGCGGAAGTGGGTCCGGCTCCCGGGATTGTCGCCCTCGCGAGGGCGAATATAGGAGTGGAGCCCGACGGTCGGAAAGTAGACATCATACGTCGAGCCACGTCCGTCCACGCGGGCCGTCATGAGACGATTACCCACCAAACCTTCCGCGTCCGGGACCGAGGACTGCGAAGCTTCGGTCTGATCCGGGAGGTTCGGACGCACGATCGTGTCCTGGTAAGTACTCAGGACCCGATCACCTTCTTCACGCTCGACGATCGCGCGATAATGGAGCCGGGAGCCGACGCCCTGGGGAGGCACCGGCGCATGCCAGTAACTGTTGCCGCCCTTGTTCTCGATCCAGTAGGCCGGGAGAAGGCCCAGATCCAGGTCGTCGGCCGAGAGATGTAACCAGGCGCGCTGATGATCCTGGATCGGGTGGGATCCAATGACAACCGCCGACCATATCCCCGCACGGACCGGGCCGCCCTGCCGGCCCTTTGCCGCTGTTTCGATCCAAGTTGCCAGCATCAGTCGAAGGTTCCACGGCCCCCGGCATCACCACTCGCCGGCGAGGCCGACACCTCGCCACTCATTCCCCCGCACTGCCATCGATCTCGCACCAGGGGAGTTACTGATTCTGGTGATTTTGCAGCATCGGCGCCAAGGGGGGGCCGGTATGCGAGCATTGCGCCCGCTATGGCAGGTCTGTCAACGCGATGGAGATGCCCGATCGAACGGAAATGCCCGACGGACAACTTCCGCTCCGCATCATGTCGAGGAACTCAAAGCCGATGAGTTTTCAAGATGATGCCCCACACTATCATCGCTAGACCTTGGAGGCATGCACGGCACAAACGTTGCAGCAGTCTTGACGGGAACGATCGTCCCCGTTCCGTAGCTGGCCTTTGCACAGATCATCGACTCAGGGCGACCGCCTCGGTTTCGACGGACTTCAAATTACGCTGGGGCGCGATCTCCTCGCGGTACACGGGGACATCATGCGGCGCCTCGATGCCAATCCGGATCTGGTTCCGGTCGATCTTGACCACTGTCACCACGATGTTATCGCCGATGACAATCTTCTCTCCCAGCTTCCTGCTCAGAACCAGCATGACAATCTCCCGGTTGATCTCAAGAGTGGATCTTACATCCCCAATTTGGCGACCTCTGAACGTGAACGCCTCCTGTAAATAGCATTTCCCGTGCCGACTATCACTCTCTGAAATCGTTCGGAATCCCAAGACTCTATGGATACGGTTGTTACATCATCCGAAGACGCGAACTGACCACATGTCACCTGAACAGAAGAATGTCAACCTACTCGCTCCTTCTCGAGAAGGTCTTGTAAAAAAGGGAAGTGTAGGTTTCTTATGTACGATGGGTGATGTGTTGCGAGCCGAAATCTCGGGTCATGCGGACTATTCCGAAGTCCGCGACTCGGCGATTACGTTCCGATTAGTCTCGTGCAAACACATTTTCCAACGCCGATCGCATGACAGCAGCCCGAGGCGATCGCCCGGACCAGAGTACGACCCCTATGACTCCCTGATTAACCAGCATTCCCAGCCCATCGAGCACCCTGCATCCTCGCGATTTGGCCTCATCAATCAGCCTTGTGCAAGGAGGGTTGGGTATCACATCGCAGACGAGCATGTGTGGACTCAGGCTCCCGATTTCGATCGGCACCATGGCTTCCACGTCGGGATATAGCCCGATCGAGGTCGCGTTGACGACGAGATGGACTTCCTCCGGAATTCGATACAATCCTTCCCAAATGACCGGAGAGGCCTGTGCGCCCGTTCTATTGCGGATAGAGCCAGCCAATTCTTCGGCCTTACTGGCTGTGCGGTTCACGATGGTCAGGCGAGATGCCCCAGCGAGTGCCAGCTCGACCGCAATCGCCCTTGCGGCCCCACCCGCACCGAGCACAACGACATCGAGACCCGGGATTGGACGGAGGGCGGACACGGATTCGAGAAAGCCCTTACCATCCGTATTATCTCCGATCAATTCGCCCTCCTTGATGATGACGCAATTGACCGCGCCAATCACTTCCGCGGCAGGGTTCAGCCGATCCAGATAGGGGATCACGGCGACCTTGTGAGGGATCGTGCAGTTGAACCCATGCCAGTTCATGGCTCGGGCCCCTCGAACGGCCTCGCCCAGATCTTCGGGACGGACCTCCACGGTCAGGTAACGCCAATCCAGGCCCATGTCCGCGAACGCCGGCTCCAACATCGCCTGGGTGGGATTCTCCGCAACCGGATAGCCGAAGACGCCCACAAGCCCCTGCTGGAACGATCGCGTTGTGGCCACAGTTCCTCCTCTTCCTCAGTAGCGGAGATCATGGCGTACTGACCCAAATCGACGTCGATGCGTCGGAACGTGGTAAGCGACGCGCATCATGCGAGCGGCCCCTCGATACGCAACGGACGGAAACCGATCGCATCGGCGGCAACGCAGTAATAGCGGACTCCTCCGACCAAGCCCTGGACGGCCGACGACCACTGGCCCTCGATGTGGAGATGTCCGTAAACGCAGGCGGTGACCCCGGCATGCTCGAACCGCTCGACCCACGGACCCGGTTGACCATTGGCGTCGAACGGCGGAAAATGCCAGAGGACGTAGAGCGGAGTCTGGGGATTGCCCCGCATTCGAACCGCGAGCTCGAGGGCTCGCTGTAACGCGTCCAGCTCGCGATCGACCGCGGCCTGTTCGGCGGCCGCGGAGTCCTCGAGCATCGCCGGGACTCCCCGCGTCCCGCAGACGACGACGCCTTCGACCGAGACCGCATCGCCACCCACGGCAACCATGGATTTCCGGAGAAGGCGGCGGACCGCCGTGACGTTGTTCCACCATCGGTCGTGATTTCCCGGGCCGAGGACTTTCCTCCCGGGCAACCGACCCAGCCATTCCAGGTCGGGCTGGACTTCGCGATGGTTCCGCGCCATGGAGAAGTCGCCCGGCAGCAGGACGAGGTCGTCGGGACGGACCACGGCTCGCCAGTTCTCCTCGATCTTCGCGGCATGATCTCGCCAACGCTCCGCAAAACGCTCGCGGCGATCCGGCGAGGCGAAGGACAGGTGTAAATCGGAGATTCCCCAGACGTTCATGTATTCGTTACTGCGATCCCTGAGTTTCCTGGCCTACTTGGCCGCGGTGGAGGACGGTTTGCCCGCCGAGGGGACCGGCCCTGGCGGGAGCTTCTCTTTCAAGTAGCGGGTCATCAGTTGGCGAAGGTGGAGCGTCGTATTATGCCCCTCGTTGATCGCGTGCGAGCGGTTCGGGTAGGCCATCATGCTGAACGGCTTGTCGTGGCGGATCAGCTCGTTGATCAGGGCTTCGGTCCCCTGGTAATGGCAGTTGTCGTCGCCCGTCCCGTGGATCAGGAGGAGGTTGCCCTTGAGCTGATGGGCGAAGTTGATGGCGGAGCCCTGCGTGAAGCCTTCGACATTGTCGCCGGGCAAGCCCATGTAACGCTCCTGGTAGATCGTGTCATAGTAACGTTGATTCGCGACGGGGGCGATCGCGATGGCCGTCGCATACAGGTCGGGATACTTGAAGATCGCGTTCAGGCTCATCGATCCGCCGCCGCTCCAGCCCCAGACCCCCACGCGTTTGGGGTCGAGATAGGGACGCTTCTGCAACTCGGCCTTGACGGCCGCGGACTGCTCCTGGGGTGCGATGATTCCAACCTTGTGGAAGACGGCCTTGCGCCAGGACCGGCCTCGTGGCGACGGCGTCCCTCGGTTATCGAAGCTCATCACGACGTACCCCTCCTGGGCGAGCATCCGATGCCATAACGCGTTGCCGCCTCCCCAGGCGTCGAGCACGGTCTGTCCAGCAGGCTCTCCGTAGACATGAACCAGGAGCGGATACCTGGACTTAGCATTCGGGTCGAAATCGGGCGGATAGATGCACCAACCGTCGAGTGCGATCCCATCGCCGATATCGACGCGGAAGAACTCCGTCTTCGTTTTCTTGAGGGCATCGAGCTTGGTCCGAAGGGTGGAGTTGTCCGCAAGGTTGCGGACCCGCTCGTGGCTGGGCAGACGGATCAGGTCGGTGACCGGCGGGGAGTCGAATCGCGAATACCGATGAACGGCCCACCGCGCGCCGGGGGAGATCTGATAATCGTGCGTCCCGGGCTGATCCTTGGGGCTCAGCCTCTCGAGCCCTTTCCCGTCGAGCTGGACCCGGTAGAGATATTTCTGGGTCGGGTTGTCGGGCGAAGCAATGAAGTAAACAAAGCTCGATTTCTCGTCAATCTCCAGGATCTGGATCACGTCGAAATTGCCGGACGTGACGGGCGTCGGGGCTTTCCCGTCCAGGTTGACCCGGTAGATATGGCGCCAGCCATCGCGTTCGCTCAACCAGAGGAATGCTCGATCCTTCTTGATCCATCTCAGCTCATCCTGAAGGTCGAGCCAGGCTTCGTCATGTTCCGACAAGATCTCCTTGAAGGCTCCGAGAGATTCCCCCTGCCGTGATTCCCCGTTGAACAATCGGACACTGGCTTTGTTCTGATGTCGATTCAAGACCTGGATGACAATCTCATTGGAGTTGCCGGCCCATTCCATGAATGCGACGTAGGACTCGCGTTCCGCCTCTGTCAGCCATAGGGTCTGTCCGCCGTCCGCGGCGACTACTCCGACGCGGCACGCGGCATTCAGCTCACCGACCTTGGGATACTTGACCTGCGTGATTCGGGGGTAGAGGGAATCGGTCGTGTTCACGAGCGGGTATTCGCGCATCCCCTCGGTGTTCAACTGCCAGTAGGCGATCCATTGGCCGTCGGGGCTCCATCGATAGCCGTCCCGGAGGCTGAATTCTTCTTCATAGACCCAGTCGAACGTCCCGTTGATCTCATCGGGCGACTGCGAGTTGGTGAGCTTCGTGATCCGGCCGTCGCGCAGGTTCTCCACGTAAATGTTGTTCGACCGAACGTAGGCGACCCGTGGGCCGGAAGGCGCGAGCTTGGCGAACATCAGAGAGGACGCGGGCGCATCGCCGCCGAGCTTTCGGAGTTCGCGACTGGCCCGGTCCAGGACCCAGTAATCACCGCGGGTATTCTGGCGCCAGACGCGCTTTGAATTGGTGAAGATCAGGAGGATCGATCGATCCTCGGAAAGGGAGTAGCCGTGGATCGGCAGAGGGCTCGACTCACCCGTCGGGATGAGGTGCGACGCAGGGACCAGGATCGCCCGGCTGCCGGTTTCGGCATCGTACTGTACGAGATCCTGCCCTCCGGAATTGCCTTTCGAGCCCTCCCAGATGGTATAGCCGGACCCGTCTGGGAGCCATCTCACGGACGGAGATTCTCCCTCGAAATCGTGCGTGCCGAAGATTCGTTCGACCGACAAACGAGCTGGATCAGGCTTCTCCTGGGCGAGCAGATTCACGCCCGGTAGGGTCAGCGACACCAGGGCGAAGATCGCATACCGGCCATTCATCGACGAGAACTCCAGGTCTTCGGGTACAAGTAAATAGCCGAGAAGAGCAGGCGAGACGCCTTCACCAGAACCAACAAATCCGAGGTCACAGTCACCGGACCACGACCGCGGGTTCGCCGAGCACGTCCATCCGCGGTCGGATGCCGAGTCCGGGATCGAGTGAGGCGGCCATCCGTCCATTGGAGCGCCGGGGAGCCCCTTCGGCCGTACTGACGGTGACATAGCTGTTGAAGTCGGTCGACGTGAATAAGAGCTCGGATGGCGTGCTGTGGGCCAGGTGCGCGATCGCGGCGGTGGTGATATCGCCACCCCAGCTATCCTCGATCGTCATGGCGATCCCCAGCGTCACGCAGAGGTCACGCGCCTGTCGAGCCCGGGTCAACCCTCCGAACTTGCTGATCTTGATGTTGACGACGTCCATCGCGCGATCGGCATGGCCTCTCAAGAGAGGGTCGATCGAATCGATGACTTCATCGAGCACGAAGGGATGGTCGCAATGACGTCGAACCGTCAGGCATTCCTCGTAACCCCGACACGGCTGCTCGATGTAGACATCCACGTCGCGAACGGCGCGGACGACCCGCAGGGCGTCGTGCATCAGCCAACCGGTGTTGGCGTCGGCGATCAGTCGATCGCCCGGTTCAAGCCGCGCGGCGACCGCCTTGATCCGATCGACGTCGACCAGCGGATCGCCTCCCACTTTCAACTGGAACCGTCGATAGCCCTCCGCCCGATATCCGGCCACTCGTCCGGCCATCGCCTCGGGAGACTCCTGGGAGATCGCTCGATAGAGGACGAAATCCTCCCCATACCGGCCTCCCAGAAGGACGCAGGCCGGCTGGCCCGTGGCCTTGCCCAGGATGTCCCAGCATGCGATATCGATCGCCGACTTGACGTAGGGGTGTCCCTGGAGTGCGGCCTCCATGAGCCGGTTCAGCTTGCCCAGCTCCCTCGGATCTTCGCCGATCAGGTGCGGCCCGAGTTCGGCGATCCCCGTCCGGGCCCCGCTGGCATACGCCGGGAGATAGAAGGGGCCGAGCGGGCAGACCTCGCCGTATCCCGTGATGCCTTCGTCGGTCTCGACGCCCACGATGGTCGAGTCGAAGACCGAGACCGACTTGCCGCCGGACCATTTATAACTCCCCTCGTGGAGGGGCAGTTCGACGCGGTAGGCGAGTATCCGGGTGATCTTCATCTCGGAGCGATCCTGGCGTGGTCAACGAGGCATCCTGGCGGATCTTATCGCGTCGGGGCGTTCCCTCGCCAGATGTTGGATCAGAAGCGTCCGACTCGATAGGGCGCCGGATCGATATGCGGAGTTGACCCGTTGACCATCTCGGCGACGAGTTTTCCCGTCGCCGTCGCCATCGACAGTCCCAGCATGTTGTGACCGGCGGCCACGATCACGTTTTCGAACCTCGGACTGCGGTCGATGATCGGCAGGCTATCGTACGTCATGGGCCGCCAGCCGAACCATTTTTCCTCGACCGGCTCACAATACGGCTCGCGGAGATACGGAGATGCGCCGTCCTTGAGCAACTGGAGCCGCTCGGGCCGGATGGATTCGTCGTATCCCGCGAATTCCATCGTCGAGCCCAGCCGATAGCCCGACTGGAACGGAGTAACGGCCACTCGCGTCTCGGGGAAGATCAGGGGGATACTGGGACAGACCACGGGCCGGGGCATCGTCAGGCTGTACCCTTTGCCCGGCTGGATCGGAATCCGACAGCCGAGCTGGTCGTTCAGGAGCGGGGTCCATGCCCCGGTGGCGACCACGAAGAGATCGGCAGTCAGCTCATCCTTTTCGGTCTTCGCCGACGAAGCCCGGCCGTTCGTCGCGGCGAAGCCGAGGAATCCACAATTCCCGCGAGTCTCGACCCCCCCGGCTTCCAGGACCTGTCGCCAGGCTCTCATCAATTTGTCGGGTCGGAGATGTGCGTCGTCATCATAATACCAACCGCCCGCTAGCCCGGGCTTCAAGGCGGGCTCGAGGGCCACGAGCTCATCGCCGTCAACGCGACGGGCCGGGCAGTGGAAGGTTTCGCCCATCAGCCGATCGGTTGCGGCGTAAGACTCGAGTTCGACTTTCGATTTGTAAGCGAACAGGAGGCCTCGCTCGGCGAACTCGCAGTCCAGGGACTCGTGTTCGACCAATTCGCGATAGAGCTCGAGCGAGGACAGGAGGAGCGGCTGGATTCCCCGGCCGGCCTCGATCATGTCGCGTTCGTTGCAACGCCCGGCGAAGTGCAGCAGCCAGGACCAGAGCGTCGGGTCGAGCCTCGGCTTGATCGCGAACGGCGAATTGCGTTGGAACAGGCTCTTGAGGGCCTTGCCGACCATCCCCGGCTCGGCCAGGGGCAGGACGTGGCTCGGGCAGACGAAGCCGCAATTGGCGTGCGAGCTCCCTCCGGCCAGGGCGCCGCGATCGATCAAGGTGACCTTCCAGCCCGACTTCATCAAGTAATGCGCGCAGGCCGTCCCGATCACCCCGCTGCCGATGACGAGTGCGGAGCGATTTGCCACAGACTCACTCATGAACGAATACCCATCGCGAAGGGGTCGGCCGGGTTGACGATCAGCGTGGATTCGGCATTCACGTAGGCCGAGCCGCAGATTCGGGGCCGGACACGGCCCTCAGAGACACGCGCCGAGCCTTCAAAAAGGCTGCCGATGATGCTTTCCTGACGCCAGACCTGGCCCTCGGCGAGCTTCCCATCGGCGACCAGGCATGCGAGCTTGGCACTCGTGCCGGTACCGCAGGGGGACCGATCATAAGCACGGCCCGGACAGAGGACGAAGTTCTTGCTGTCGGCATCGGGACGAGACGGTGGTCCGAAGAGCTCGATATGGTCGATCTCGCCGCCATCCCGACCGACGATCCCCTTGGCGTTCAGGGCCTGTCGGATGGCCCAGGTCACATCCGTGAGCCGTTCGACATTCCCCACGTCCAGCTTCTCGCCGTGTTCCTGGACCAGGAAGAACCAGTTTCCGCCCCAGGCGATGTCGCCCTTGTACGTTCGCAGCCCGGGCACATCGACCGGCACGTCCTTGGCGAAGCGATAGCTCTCGACGTTCTCGATGGTCACGGTATTGGGCCCGTCCAGCGTGACGGAGACGGCTCCCACCGGGGTCTCGAGTCGGTGCGATCCCGTGCCGAGCCGGCCCAGGTAAGCCAGAGCAACGGCCACGCCGATGGTCCCATGGCCGCACATGCCGAGGTAGCCGACATTGTTGAAGAAGATGACGCCGGCCGCGGCGGACGGATCGACCGGCTCGAGGATCAGGGCGCCGACCATCACGTCCGAGCCCCGGGGCTCGTTGACGACAGCCGAACGGAACGGATCGTGCCGGTCGCGGAAGAGTGCGAGGCGATCGGCCATCGAGCCGGCGCCGAGATCGGGTCCTCCCGCGATCACCACGCGCGTCGGCTCGCCGCCGGTATGGGTGTCGATCACGTCGATGCGATGCACGGTGCCTCCCGACCCGATGCCGCCCGAAACCCTGGAGATCATGACCTCTGCGATGACGGCTTCGGGCGAGTGGCGATGGACCGGCGGATGATCGCCAGGACGCGCTCCCGCTCCTCGCCGACGAGGGGGAGCCGAGGCGCCCGGACCGTCTCGGACCCGAGCCCGCATTCCTGCTCGGCGAGCTTGATATACTGCACCAGCTTGACGTGAGTATCCAGATGCAAAGCCGGAGTGTACCAGCGATAGACCTCACGCGCCTCCTCCCAACGGCCGGCGGCGGCGAGATCCCACAATAACCGGTTCTCGGCGGGGAAGGCGTTCACAAGGCCCGAGACCCATCCCGTCGCACCCAGGAGCAGGCTCTCGAGGACCAGGTCGTTGACGCCGCAGAACAGGATATAGCGATCGCCGCAGGCATTGCGAAGGTCCGTGATCCTCCGGACATTCTCGGAGGATTCCTTGATCGCGACCATCCTGGATTCGTCGCCCAGGTCGGCGAACATTTCGGGCGTGATGTCAACGTGGTAAGACACCGGGTTGTTATAAACCATGATCGGCAGGTCGGTCGCCTGCGCGACGGTGCGGAAATGGGTAATGGTCTCGCGGGGGTCGGACTTGTAGACCATCGCGGGCAGCACCATCAGGCCGACGACCCCGATCCGCCGGGCATCGGTCGCGAACTTGCATGCGCGCGCCGTTGTGCACTCGGCGACTCCGGTCAGCACGGGTACTCTGCCACCGACGTGATCGACCGTAGCCCGGAGGACTTCCAGCTTCTCCGCGTACTCGAGCGAGCAGTTCTCGCCGACCGTCCCGAGCATGATCAACCCGTGAATCCCGGCCTCGATCATCCGATCGACATGGGCCATCGTCGCCGGAATGTCCAGCGATTGGTCGGGCTGAAATTGGGTGGTGGACGCCGGGAAAACGCCTTGCCATATCGCTTTCATCAGGTGGTGCCTCTCGACCGAGGTAGTTACAGGAGGTCTATATCTGTGGTCTCTATAAAGGCCAGAACCAGAACCGACGAATCCAGAGAGTTCATTCCAGAGTACCAAGGTTTTTCGTATCTCGTTCGTTCCGAATTTGGCGCAGAACATCATCCGTCACCGAGGCGGTCAACGGGAGTCCGGTGCGAAGCGCCCATACCCCTTGCTCTCTGATCAAGGGCACGGTCACTCTCACCGGCCGGAGTGTGATCTCACCCGCGCTGATTTCCAGATCGAAGTAATCACCGGGCTGGATGTTAAGCTCCTCCCGCAACCACTTAGGGATCACGATGCGACCTGCTCTATCGAGCTTGACGCGGGTAACCATTATGGCACGATACGGTGGCCAGGAACTACCCGTCAATCCCATCGCCAGTCATCTCATCGACTCACTGCGTCTGCCCGCTGAGGACATCCCACACCATCTGGATCACGACCTCGTAGGCGTTGCTCCAGCTATTCTCCCGGAAGAACCGGACGGGCAGCTTCGGGTCGCCGATGAACGGCCGGAGAATCCACCCCATCTGGATGCCGACGAAAACATAGATGACGATCCAGGTCCGGAGCATCCAGCGATGCTTCGGGTCCTTGCGGATCAAGGGCAGGTAGTCGCGACGCAGCATCCACTGGGCGCTGAAGCTGGCCACGGCGAACATCAAGCCATTGAAGAGGATCGCGGGCTGGTATTCGCTTCCCGAGACGTACCAGAACGCGGTGAACGGCGCGAGTGCCGAGAGGATCACGGTCAGACCGGCCTGAGTGGCCATCAACGCCCGGACGACTTGCCCGAAATCACCCCTGAGGCCCAGGAGCGTGTTGATGACGAGGAAGCTCGGGAGGCTGAGTCCGAACGTGGCGATCAATAAGAACGGGACCTTGACCGCCGAATAGATGACCTGCCAGATCCGGCGGCCGTCGATCACCCCGTAAGTCCCCATGACGCCGCCGTAGAGCATCCCGAAGCAGACGATGACCAGGGCGAGGGCGGCGAAGACCGGGATCCGTCGCATCCGAGGGGCCGAGGATCCGAGGGTGGAGGCCCGCCCCCGGATCACGTCGTCGGCGAGTCGGAACAAGCCGACCAGGGCATTCATGGCGCCGGCCTCGGATTGCCCATCAAGAAAACAAATTCCCGAGGGTCTGGAGGATTGCCTGGAAGAAATTGGACTCCCGGCCGCGGAACCAGGTGAACTCGAGGTTCGGATTACCGATGAACGGTCGTAAGACCCAGCCCATCTGGGCTCCTACCAGCGCGAAGACGATCACCCAGATTCGAAACACGGTCTTGACGTGCCCGCTCAAGACCCGGTTCCCGAGGGGATCGAGGGGACCGATCGTGACCTCCGGAGGAACGAGTTCGGACGTTCGAGCGAGTTCGTCCGGAGCCGACGGATCGTCGCTTGCCCGAGACTGTGGGACCGGTGCCGAGGGTCGCCGAACATCCGCGACGCTTAGTCTCTGGAGCGTCTGGAGCAGGAACGTGAGACCGAGACTTCCCGAGACGGCGAAGATTGCGACGTTGAAGAGCAACATGAAGGGATAGCTCGTCGTACTGAACGAGAAGAACGCCACGATCGTGCCGAGCGATGCCAGCACGGTTACCATGACGGCCATGCTCGCTACCAGGAGCCGAATCACCGTCGAGAGAGTTAATTGCGAACCCACGAGCGCATTGAAGACGTACAGAGACGGCATGGTGACCAGCAACGTCAGATAGAAGAGGAGCGGGACCTTGATCATGCTCGCCATCACTTGCATCGGATTTGGGCGGGCGTAACCGAGGATGGACGTCATGGCGGTAAGCAGGCGGTCCTTCTCGCTCCCCGCAAGCTGGTGGGGCGGCCCCAAGCCCTCGAGTTGCCGCTTTAGCTCTTCGATTTGTTGACCCTTGCCGGTCAGGCCCTTCTCATCGGTGTCAAGGATGATCCTGCCACCGGAGGCGAAGATGCGGAAGTGAAGCGTTTTATTCACATCATTGACGATGATCAGGCTCCTACCCTCTCGCGGAAGGCTACCGGCGTCGTTCATCGCGGGCATCAATCGTAGGTCGTACCCTTCCAGGGCCTTCACCCGGAACAGGGTGAACGTGCCCATGCAGGCTCCGAAAAACATGGCCAGGAGGATGACGCAAACAGAGAGCCGTCCGGCCGAGATTTCGATACCACCGGAGCGAAGGGCCGACACTCCGGTCAGTTCGCCCCGCAGGAGCCGATCGAGCTCCTTGAACCACGATGCTGGGCCGCCTCGGCCTGTCTTCGGCCCACCTTCGCCATCAGCCATCGGTCGCGCCTCCCACGGACGGGTCTCAGATCAAGGATGCCACTTTGCACGACAAAGCGATCACTGTCAAGAGCCCGCTTCAATTCAGAACAAAACCGTTCGTTGAATCGATGCGGCGGACGGCATGGTCATTCTGTTGTCCGAGCAGGACGGGGCGAAGGCGGTGCGGTTTCGACGGCCAGTTCGGCGGCGCTCATGATAGGCCGGCCCTCGACCTCGGAAAGGCCGCGGAGCTGGACATACCGCGCGATCGGGGTGGGGAGGGCGACGTGCTTGAACGTGGAATCGTTCTCCCAGCGTCCGCGTGAGAGCGGCTTTCCCCAATTCTTGCCGTCTTGCGAGACGCTGACCTCGAAATCCCGGACCCGGCCGTTGGGAGAGTCCTGTCGTGGGACGTAGAGGATTCCCTCGATCGGACGCGGGTTGCCGAGGTCGATGACGAGCTCATGAGGATAGCCGGGCATGGCTCCGACGAATTCGGTATGCCAGATCGTATTGAGGTCGCCATCGCCGGCCTGGCCGGGCTCATATCGCGGAGAAAAGCTGTCGGCCGAGAGCCGCTCGCCGCCGGACTGGGCGGCGGCCGTAGATGCTTCGCGGACCCAATCGAGGATCGCGCGATAGGCCGGATGCTCGGTGTTCTCCCACCTCGGGCCTCCGACATGGGTCAGCCCCGTGGGACTGGACGGGTCGGGCCCCCCCTGCCCTTGCGGGCTCCGGGGCTTGCGGAGGATCAGGCTGGATTCCGGATCGCCCAGGTTCACCACCTTGAGCGCCGAGTTGTAATTGACGATGAGCGGGTCTTCGCCCGGAGACTGTGCATCAGACTCGGCGATCCGGAGGATCGTGTGGTTGGCATGACACCGGGCGCACGATTGGCCGTCCTCGCCGGCCTGGTAGAAGAGCGGAAAGACCTTGCGTCGGAAAGTGGCGAGGCTCAAGAGACGGGGGCGGACAAGGGGGGCATCGGCCCCGATCGACGCGGGATCGATCCCCTGCGCGCCGAGGACTTGCCTGGCGCGGATCGCGAGCTTGGGGTCCTCCTCGAGGGCCTTGACCCGCCGCGCCAGGGCCGGCTCGGCCCGGATCAGCGAATGCTGGTTGACCGCCGCAAGGGCCGCGAGCCGGATCTCCGGGTCGGGATCGATCAAGAGCCGCTTGAGATATTCGCGCGCGTCAGTACGCCCCCAGAACCCGGGTTTGGTCGAGGCGAGAGTCAGGCCGAGTTTGCGAAGACCGGGCGTGTCATCGGCGAGGGCCGCGAGCAGGAGCGACGTCGAGCCCTTGCCCCTCCAGAGCACTGTCAGGGCATTGACACCGCGAAGCGTCCGTTCGCGCACGGCTGGCGAGGGGTCTGTCACCCCCTGGCGGAGGATCTGCATGACCTGTTCGCGCGGGTTGGCCACATCGACCAGGGCCGGCCGACCCAGCATCGCATCGATCGCCAGTAACCGCTGGGGCTGTGCCAGTCGCGGCCAGGCTCGAGAGACAATGGAGAGGACCTCCTCATCGCCGACGACCGGCCAGCGCAGGACGGGAAGCAGGGCCGGTGCCGCTTCGTCGCGATCCATCAATCGACGGATCACAGTCATGACGCGGGGCTGTCCGACCAGGCGCTCGGTTCGCCCGATCGCAGCGAGGATGGCCTCGAGCTCGGCCGGATTGCCTTCCATCGCGGATATGATCGAATCCATACGCTCCGGGTCCCGCTCGGCACCGTTGAGGTCGATCTCGCCGGCCACGACCGTCCTCGCCACGGCCCGGACGCTCTCATCGGGATCTCGTAACCGACGTAACAGGAGTTTCTGGATCTCCGGCCTGCGGCTTTGAGACGGTACGTGGAAGAAGCTTGCTAGCTGGATGGTTTGCTGTCGAGGCTTCCCGGGCAAGTCGGCCGACAGCAGTGGGATAAATACCGCCTCCAGTTCCTGAAGGCCGGGTTCGTGGAGGAACCCGAACTCGCGGTCATTGCCGACGTCGATCATCCCCGACGGCTGGCGCGCGTATGACCTCCCCTTGAAGAACGACCCATCGAACGCCTCGAGCACTCCGGCACGCTGGAGGTTGTCCCCCTGCCTCAACGCATCGAGGACAGGCGTCAAGAGTACGTCCCGTTCGAAGGTCTTCCGCGCGACCAGGATTCCCGCTCGCATCCCCTCCGGCAATTCGCTGATGTTTTTCTGGAGGCTGACCCCACCTCCGAGATTCTCATCGAGCATGATGTAGAGTCCCTCGCTCAGATTCTTGCGCACGACGGCTTGATCGTCGTGGGACATCCGCTCGAGGTAAGTCGCGACGATGCGGCGGGCAAAGTTGCGATCGTTGGTCCGATAGAACCACTGTCGCAAGGTCCGAAGCGCCTGGAGGCGCGTCAACAGCTCGCGATCGCGGGTCAGGTCGAATAACGGCTCGGCGAGTTCGAGCTGTTCGTCCATTCCCTGGAATTGGTAGGCGAAGATTCGCGTCGCGCCGCGGCGTGTCGCCGGGTCGGGGCTCTTCAGCGCGGCGAGGATCGCATCCCGGCCGATCCCCTGATTGCCCAGTCGTCGGAGGGCCCAGGCAGCCGATCGCCAGACAATCTTGGACGGATCTCGGAGGCGCTCGACCAGGGGCGACACCGACTTCGCCTGGCCCACTCGACCGAGGCAAGCTGCCGCCGCGGAGCGGACGAGCGGCTCGGGATGGATCAAGAGAGGGGCGATGGACTTCTCGAATCGCTCTCGCTCCGCCTCGGGCACATCCCAGAGGTTCTCCAGGTCATCGAGCGTATTGACGAACTTATCCGTCCGAGGGATTCGCGCAGGGCCGTCGTCCCGATTACCCCATCCCTTCCGCGGTGTCCCAGGTCGAGGAAACGCTTCGGCGAGGGCCATCACGGCATAGCGCGTCTCGCGCATCGGAGTGCGGAAGTTTTCGTGCGTCGTGGTCTGAATCCAGCCGCCGAAGTCTTGTTGCTGGGTCAACAGGTATCGGAGCCCCTTGGCGATGGCGGGATAGTCGCGCGGCAGGCCGACTCGGAGCAAGGTCCACAAGAGTTGCCCCGTGGTGTAGACGGCACTGGGACCAGGCTCGTAGTTGACCTCATGCCAGCCGCCATCGGGATTCTGGAGTGCGAGCAGCGCGCCGGTCTCGCGCTTGATCTTGCTGGCGAATCCGACCTTATCGATCAACGACCACGCATAAAGCCGGTGAATCCGATCCTGGAGCGTCTCGATCCGGCGGTCGGCCGCCCGCTCGCCGAGTATCGCGGCGACCCGATCCGCGGCCTCTTGATATCCGGGTTGTCCCGAGCGTTCGCCCAGCTCCTTCAGCACGCGCAGGTCGCGCCACGCGAAGCCAAATTTACTGTCCAGGGGGAGGACTCCATTCAACTCGTCGGCGGGCAGGTCTTTCCGCGTCTCCCACGCCCGCCGGAGAAACGGCCCGAATCGCTCGACGGTCTTCGTCCGCCGGCCGGAGACCTGGCGCTCGAAATCCAGGAGGATCCCGCCCTGTTTCCCCTGCGACTGGAGCGGTATCGCGATGAAACGCTGCCAGTAGAGTCCCCCGTCGCCATAAAGCGGCGTGATCGAATTGTAGATTCGGTCGATCACATACTGAAAATTGGATTTGGATCGGATCGGATAGCCGTTGCGGTGGGCGACGAGATTCGCCTCGGTGGAGAAGCTCGACGGGTGGCACGCGGTGCAACGCGTGGCGGTGTCGTGCAAGTTATCGGCCCGGACGTAGATGTTTCCCTCGCGGGGGATCTGGGCGAACCAGGCGTCGCCGACGTTGATGATGTAGTGCATCCCGGCTTCGACGGCCTGGGCCGGGTCGTCGTAAGGCGGGACGGGTAACACGCGGGTTCGGAGGATGTAGTCCGGATGGTTGGCGTTGACCTCCAGATAATACGTGCCACGCGTGAACGTCCGGCTGATGTGCTTCGAGTATCGCTCGCGCTCCCGGTCGTGGACGATCTCCATCGGATCCTTGCCCTTGAGATAGGGCTCGGGCTGTCCAGACCTGGGGTTCAAGGTATACACCCGGAGATTCGCCGAGACGTCGCGATCGAGCAAGTCGAGCTGGAAATAGACGAGGACCGGCTTCTCTTCGACGACTTCGAACCGGAACCAATCGAGGCCCGCCTTGCCCTCGTCCTTGTTCTCGAGATAATCGACGTCGTCCGCCGAGCCGTAGACGTCGCGTCCGAGACTCAGCTCATTCGCCTGACGCCACGAGTCGTTGGGCTCGGCCTCGATCGCGGAGCGGTCTGCCTGCAAGAGTGGCAATCGCGACCACTCGATCCGGACATTCAACACCTGCGCGCGGGGTTGGGGATCCTCGTCAAGGAGAGGCTCGCCTGGCCGCCTTGCGATGGACGATACGAGACGTACAGATCCGGATCACCCGCATGAAGATCTTTGCCGACGCGGTCCGAGCCCGATCCGGTGAGTTCGACTTGAATGCGATCCGACGCGGTGAAGGGAGCGCCATCGAGCGAGACGAGTAGCCGATCGGTCTCACAGGCCTTCAATTCCCCTAACTCGAGAGTCCCACGCTGTCCGCTCGCGAGAGTCAGGTACCGTACCTGTCCGGGCTTCAAAATGCTCGGCTTGTCGTCCGATCGGGTCTCGGCATGGGCGAATGCCACCAGTCCGAACATCGCAAGAACCAGGGCCGAGTAAAGCCCCGCCGTCGTATTGTCCCGCAGCTCGCCCGTTCCTGACATGGATGCAGACCTCTCCTGGCCTTCGGTCCCGCGGTCGTTGCCGGATCGGCAATCTTGACCTTTCTGCGCTCTGTTCTGCGACGGTGCCCTCAGCACTCATCTTACAAGAGTCCGGCAAAGGTTACGAACAGGGGTCCCGTTTCCATCCGAGAGCGATCGATTGCGGCTTGGTTGACAAGGCGTCCGGTTGACTCCAGAGCCGAACTCCATTAGTTTTTCTGGGAGGCGAGCGACCGACCCGTTGACTTACAAGGGAAACTTTGTACAGTATCGCGAAGACGCGGTTTCCGACGGTCGAAATCGATCCCAAATTCCGATGAGGGGAATCGAATTGTGACGCAACGAATGAGCATCATCCCGGCGTCGACGTCGAGCGGAAAGAGGATGGTGAAGAACGTGCCGTTCGTCGAGTTATCCGGCGGACGCGTGCAGGGCGTCGTCTCGAGCGGGTCGGACATCGAGCGGGTCTACGTCTCGTTCCTCGAAGGGAAGTCCGGCAACTATTACTGTTGCACCAACAATAACCGGCCGTGTGGCGGGCTTCGGGGGGCGCCTTGCAAGCACATCGGCGAGATGATCGACGAGGCGGTGCGACAATATGGTCCTCAGGAAGTGGCGACCTATCTCGGGCTCTCGTCCGACGCCCGCAAAATCGAGACGGCCGCGGAGTTGCTCGTCGGGCTTCGTGGGGCTGAGCAGAAGGAGTCGCCGGGCGTCGTCTTCAGCCGGTTCCTGAATTACCTGCGATACTGCGAGTTGAGTACGCGACCCGGTACCATTCTCGAGATGAACTGGTTCGTCTGATGGAAGCCCTCACGAGTTTACCCGCCGGCGTTGATGAGACCCTCGATCTGGTCGAGCATTTCGACGATTGCCTGGTGCATGGCCTTTCCAGGCTCGGGGATTCGCATCGACGATCCCTGGAAAACCTGGCGGCGGTTTTCGACGGCTCGCCGCTCGGTCCGGCCGTGGCCGAGGCGGTCCAGGCGATTAGTAGGAGCGAGTTCGTCCCGCGGTCGTTCCTGGTCCTGGCGTCGGCCCGGGTGGCGCTGCTGGGTGCCGTCCACGATGCCCTCGTCTCCCAGGCCCGGGGAACACTTGGGCGAGCTATGTTGAACGTCGAGGAGAACGAATCTCGATCCCCCGGCGCATCATCGGCCGTGTTGGCAGGCACTCAACAATGGCTCACGGAGCTGGCGATCGCCGGCTTCCGGCAGTTGGAGGAGACCATGGTGGCCCCGTTCGCGGCCACGCTGGAGAACCTCCAGGAAGATGCCGACCTGGCTGGACTCTCAGCGTTGTTGACCGGATTCCATAATGAACTCCTCCGATCGATGCCCGCGTCGCGATCTCCGGACCTACCCGCCTTCCGTTGGGGAGATCTCTGGTCGGCATCATTCGTCCGGACCCAGCAATTACCCGCAACGGTCGGCTTCCGGGAAGTTGCCGGATCCCTGACGCCGCTCGGGATCGTCGTGCAATCGCATGAAAATTTCGCCTGCTCCTTGCTCTACGGACTCTTCGACGATGGCGAGGTCCGGTCGGTACGCGTCCCGTTCACCCACTACAAAGTTGGCGTGATCGAGGGCGCCGAGATCTGGGATCTGTTCGGAGCCGTCGCGGAGCCGGTCCTGACCGCCCTGGAAAAGCACAAGACTCTGAAAATCTCCCAGGCTGAACTCCGTCATGACGGGGACCTCATTTTGAGGACGCCTCCCAAGCTCGGTGGGGCGGCCGATCCGTTCGCGATGGCCGGCCGGCTGACCTCCCTGCCGTGCCCTTCGCCATTCGCGCGTCACCCCGTGCACATCGCCGAACCGGTTCATCTCCCGGGCGGCCACGGCCTTCCCATCGCCGCGGAGCGGATCCCCGCGGGAAGCGCGCTGACTCCGGAAGTGCTCGCCGCGGCTCCCGAGATGATCGGACTCCTTCGGTTCGAGCGGGGCGGGTGGCGCGTGCAGCCGCTCTGCATCCGTCATCCGATCCTGGGTCTGCTTCAAAGCGGCGAAGAGCTCGCCGAAGCGCGGAAGGAGCGGAAACACCGGACTTTCGAGATCTTGCAAGAGCGGGCCAGCCGGCTCCTCAGAAAGTCGTGAGGTCGAATCGTGACCAGGTCCCATTCCGAAAACGGCAACTTGCGCCAGATGGTCTACTGGAGGCTTTTGAGCGCGGCCTCTGGTTTGAGCGACACGGGCGCCGCGCTGGAAACGATGGCGGCGAACCTGGCCGGCCAGCTCGGGCTTCCCTCCGAGATCCTCAATCCCACGATCGGCGTCGACGTGTTGCTTCACCGCTATCCCAAGCTGGTCCCCCACTTCGAAGCCGTCGAGCGTTGTGTCCAGGCGACCGAGGAGGTTGCCGCCCCATCGTCTTCGTCCGAAGCCCCCTCGAGCGAGTCGATCGACGACGACGGGCTGCGCCGGGCCTTCGCGTTCTCGAAACTCCTCCTCAATGTGTTCGGTCCCAACACGAACTCATCCTCGTGCACGGCCGCCCAGTACAGCCAGTGGTGCCAGGACGTCGCCACATTTGAACGTTACATGGGCTTCGAACCGGGCTCGCTCCGATCGGGCAGTGCGAGCCATTCCGATCTGGCGTACGGCGGGAGCGGCCCGGGCAGAAGCGGGACCGCGCCGAGGGTCGACGACTCCCAGCTTCGCGAGGAGCTGGTCGCCATGGAGAGCGACCTGATCAAGCGTATGGACCTCCGCGAGGTCCTCAAAGACGACCGCCTCGCCGCCCAGCTCACTCCGTCGATGCCCCTGGTCGAGCAGCTCCTGTACGACAAGTCGAACCTGTCAGGTCCGGCTCTCGCCAACGCACGGCGATTGATCAAGAAATACGTCGATGAGCTGGCGGCGGTGCTGAAAAAGCAGGTCCACAGCACGAAATCGGGCGAGGTCGATCGGAGCGTCCCGCCCAAGCGGGTCTATCGCAACCTCGACCTCAAGCGGACGGTCTGGAAGAATCTGCATCACTTCAATCCGGACGATCGCCGGGTCTACGTCGATCAACTCTTCTATCGCCACACCGCGCAGAAGTCGCTGAACAAGTCCCTGATCGTCGTGGTCAACCAATCGGGGTCGATGGTGAGCGCGATGGTCCAGTGCGCGATCCTGGCGTCGATCTTCGCGACGTTGCCGCGGATCGTCGTCTCCCTGGTCGCTTTCGACACGAACGTGATCGACCTGACGCCCTGGGTCGCCGACCCGTTCGAATCCTTGATGAGGACCAACCTCGGCGGCGGCAACGACGGGCCGAAGGCGATGGAGTACGGCGCGGCCTGATCGCCGACCCTCGCCGGACGACCATGGTCTGGATCTCCGACTTCTTCGAATTCCACAACGACCGCCCGCTCTTCGAAATGATCAAGGGCGTGAAGCAGTCCGGCGTCCATTTCATCCCGGTCGGCTCGGTGAGCGGGAAGGGTTATTTCAGCGTCAATGAATGGTTCCGCAAGCAACTCGAGGGCATCGGCCTGCCCGTCTTGACCGGCAACATCAAGAAATTGATCCTCGAGCTGAAGAAGCAACTGAACTGAGATTCTGCCCGCGAGGAGTCGAATCATGGCCAAACTTAGATCATCGGGTGCGACCGCGGTCGCGGATGCCCCGACGGAGAGCATCCTGCGAGCACCGGCGGAGGTGAAGTACGCGGATGAGCTCGAATGGCTCCGATCGATCGATGCCGCGCCACGGCCGTCGAGCTGGCATCTTTCGCCGAGGATGGTGCGGATCTTCGTCCTCGGTTCATCGCCGTCGGACAAGCTCGAGCGGGCGATCAAGCCGAAGTTCTTCGGCGACGCGGGGACGGTCGAGCGTGCGATCGTGACGCTGGCGAGCGACCGCGGCCTGCTCCTGATCGGCGACCCCGGTACGGGCAAGAGCTGGCTGGCGGAATTGCTCGCCGCCGCGATCGGCGGAAATAGTACGCACGTCGTCCAGGGGACCGCGGGCACCACCGAGGATCAGATCAAGTATTCCTGGAACGTCGCGATGGTCATCGCCGCCGGCCAATCGCTCGACAGCATGATCCCCTCGCCGATCATGACCGCCATGCAGCATGGCCTGATGGGCCGCTTCGAGGAGCTGACCCGTTGCAGCAGCGACGTCCAGGATGCCTTGATCTCGATCCTGTCGGAGAAATACATCACGATCCCCGAGTTGAAGGATGAGAACGTGGTCTTCGCGCGGCCCGGATTCAATATCATCGCGACCGCCAACGCCCGCGACCGAGGCGTGAACGAGCTATCGACGGCCCTCAAGCGCCGGTTCAACTTCGTGCAGATCCCGATCGTGACCAACAAGGCCACCGAGAAGGAAATCGTGCTGTTCCGAACCCGGGAATTGCTGGCGCGGAACCGCTTCGAGGTGGACGTGCCGCCGACGATGCTGGACATCCTCCTCCAGACCTTCGCCGACTTGCGCGAGGTCTCGGCGGCCGAGACCTCCGAGGATGCTCGGCTCGAGAGCTCGCTGTCGACCGCCGAGCAGATCGGCGTGCTGGAGGACGCCGTGCTGCACGGGCAGTTCTTCAGCGCCGGGGAAGTCGCCCCGGAAGCCCTGGCCCGATCCCTGGTCGGCACGCTCGTCCGGAGAATCCCGGAAGACGTCTCGATCCTCAACAAGTTCTGGCATTCGGGCGTGTCCAAACACGCGAAGAAACTAGGAGGCCCGTGGCAGGCGTTCGAGGTCGCGGGGAAAGAAACCCTCGAGAAGATGAAGTGATGCCATGAATATCGCGACCCCGAGCGACGAGTTGCCGACCTCGTTCGAACCCCTCAAGCGCCAGCTGATGGCCGCCGCGGAGTCGTTCGCCACCGATGCGCAGCCACTAGCCGCGATACTCGGCGGTCTGGTTGACGACGTCGAGCGTGCGGATCGGGAGCTGCTCGAAATCTTCCCGGTCGCGCACCATTCGCCATCATCGGCCATCCATATGGTGCGTCGGCTGACGGCACGCCCGCCTCGCGTCATCTTCATGGAATGTTGCGAGGACTTCCGCCCGTTGCTCGACGGCCTCCGGGATTGCAAACTTCCCGTGGCGCTCCAGGCGTTCGCCTCCATGTCCGACGACTTTCCGGCCGCGTGGCTCCCGCTGGATCTCGTCTGCCCGCTCACGGACTTCTCGGCGGAATTCCAGGCGATCTCCTTCGCCCTGGAATCGAGAGAAACCGAGCTGGTCTTCGTCGACCGTTCGGTCAACCATTTCTTCCAGTGGATGCCTCACGAGGACGATGCTGTCGAGAAGGCGATCCCTCCCGCCGGCGACCCGGACGACGAAGGCGCGGCCATGCACGGTTCCGCCGTCGGGATCGAGATCGGTTCCCTCGTCCCAACCTACGAACGATTCCGCGACCTACTGATCAAGAACGCCCGCGTGAGCCACTTCAGCGAATGGTGGGACCAGTTCGTCGAGGAAGCGATCATCGAAGGCGATTATCCTTCGTATCGACAGGTGATGTTCCTGATCGGCAGCCTGATCCGACGGCTCGGCTCCACCGCTCCCGAGCTGCGCCGGGATGAGCGGCGCGAGCGCCACATGTGGACGCGAATGAAGCAACATTTGCGAGATCATTCGATCGAGCCGCATGACGCCCTCTACATCTGCGGCGCGGCGCACGCCGCCAGTCGCGTACCCGAGTTCGGCGCCGAGAGCGAAATCCTCTGGGAGATCCCGCCCCCGAGTCGCACGACCTGGCTCTACGGGCTCATACCCAGCAGTTATGGGGCGATCTGCCACCAGTTCGGCCACCCGCAAGGCGCCGTGACTCTGGACGAAGCCCGGTGGCGCAAGAGCCTCACCAAGCAAAAGCTGAGGCCGTTCTCGCTGAAATCCCGACGGAAGAAGGATGCGGGCAATGATGCCGAGTCTGGAAATGCTGCTCCGGAGCGTCCG
This sequence comes from uncultured Planctomycetota bacterium, assembly GCA_963743925.1. GTDB lineage: Bacteria > Planctomycetota > Planctomycetia > Isosphaerales > Isosphaeraceae > CAVZRC01. The sequence continues at coordinate 97,807 of CAVURY010000007.1, forward strand.
AAGTCGAAGAAGAAATCCATTCCTTCGCAACCTGCAGCGGCTCCTTCGGCTGAGAATCCGCCGGCTACGGCACCAAACACGGCGCGGCTGATGGAGTACCTCCGGGACTCCCCTCGCCAGGTCGAGTCGGACGACGAGGCACTCTTGCAGAATTGCGTCAAGATCGTCGAGCTGGCGAGGCGACACGGATATCTGGCATCCGCGGCGGATAGTATCGCCGTTTATCAGACGGCGATCCTGTTGGCCAACATGAGAAACCGGAGCCACCCGACGCCCTACGACTTCCGCGATGCATCCGTCACTTGCATCGAGAAGGAGGTCGTGCCCGGGAAACGCAGCGTGGCGCGTCTTTGTGAGATGCTCCTCGGGGGCGATAAGATCGGGCAAATCGGCTTCGAGTCGATGCCGCCACTGGCCAAGGATGTCTACGAGCGTCTTTCCAAATTACCGATCCAACTGACCGCGCGGACGATCCAGCGGGCGCTGCTGGACTTTCGCAAGCGGGCCGATTGGCTCCCGTGTTCGGACCTGCTCTGGAAGCTGCTCTACTTGCTGCCCGCGGGCGTTGTGCGTCCGATCATGGGCCAGCGACAGCTCGGGCACGACCCCCAGCAGGAGAGCTGGGATGTGGCCATCGGCAAGAACCAGGGGACCGTCATCTTGCTCGGCTACGAGGGGATCACGGTCGAGCATGTCCTCGAGCGTCGGCTCAAGAAGGCCTCGTTCGGCCCGGACTCGCGGACGGTCGAGGCCCTCCGCGCCGCGGAGGATAGCATCCTGTTCCTGAAGAGCGAGCGGTTGACGGAAGAGCTCGGCGAGCGATCCGTCGAGCTGCTCGTGCGAGAGCCCGACGTCCAGCAGGCGCGAGAGATCTACACCCGGATCAGCCGGCTGGTCCATTATTACCGGACGACCGAGTCGGGGCTGCCCGCCTGGACACGGTCCTTCATCACGACCGGCTATTCGCATTACTCGACGTCATTGCCCAGAGCCTTCGCGGACCGGGGCGTGAATCCCGCCGACCTCGCGGCCATGCTCCAGTTCGTCTTCACGCTGGAGAGCCTGGCGCTCTCGCTGGGTTGCGAGCGGAGCCAGCTCGTGATCGCCATCCGCCAGAGTGCGCCGGTCACGACCGACCCGCCCAAACTTGCCCTGCTCTGGTCGGCCGAGTGCGTGCTCCGCCTCCGAGATATTGCAAGCCTTCGTAGCCATTTCGATGCGCTGATCGACAACGAGCTCTTGCTCCCGACCTTGCCCGATTATCTTGGCGGATTCCTGCTCGCGCTGGCGTTCACGCCGCTGGTGGCCAGCTTGACCGTCGAGCTCCTTAGCAAAGCATTTGAACGGCTCCCTGACAGACTGCTCATGCCGTGGCTACCCAAGCTCCTGATGATGTTGAGGCCACATGCGGCGCACGCGCTGCCCACCCTGGTCAAAGAGGCCGTCGCTCTCTTCCCGTCGAGCCTCGATACGCTGAAACGATGGGAGCCGCCCTGGTATCGGCAAGAATCTCCGGGCGTGACAGGGGCGACGGCGACGGCAAAGGCAGCACCGATCCGCATTCTCGGAGAGGCCGATCGGGCGTCTGCATCTCTGCTGGCCGCATTCCCGTCGGCCACCGAGGCACTGGCCGCCGCGCTCGGGCTCTCCGGTGGATGGACGGAGTTGCAGGATTCCCTCCCGACCTACAATGTCCGCGAAGAGAGTCGGAGGGTCCACAGCCCCGTGCACTCTTTGCTCGACGCCTTTCCGTCGAGCGTCCACGCGATTGCCGAGCTTCTCGGCGTGACATCCGGCCGGAGCGGTTGACTGGGTTGGCAGGAAACACTCGGGATGATTCGACTCGGGCTCTGTTGCATCTTCCGCGATCAGCCGATCAAGTTCGCGAACACGACGGCCGCGGCGGTATCGAGGCTGGAGAGGCATGAGGCCCTGGCGAAGCTCAGTCGTCTGTGCGTGGCCAACGCCGAGGCCTTGATAGCCTCGCTGCGCTTCTGTGCCGAGAACGGGATCGGTAGCTTCCGCATCAATAGCCAGATCCTCCCCTTGAAGACCCATCCCATTCAGGGATACGCGGTGGACGACCTCCCCGAAGGCACGGAGATCATCGAGCGTTTCCGGCAGTGTGGGACATTCGCGCGGGAGTCGAATATCCGCCTCGGCTTCCACCCCGATCAGTTCGTCGTCCTCAACTCGACCCGACCGGATGTCGTCGACGCGTCGATCCGGGAGCTCGAATATCAGGCCGAGGTGGCGGAATGGGTGGGCGCCGACACGATCAATATCCATGGAGGCGGATCTTATGGCGACAAGACACTCGCCCTGGCAAACTTCGCGCGGGGCTGGCCCGGCTTTCCCCCGGGGCTCGCAGCCGGTTGACGGTTGAAAACGACGACACCATCTATACTCCGGCGGATCTCTTGCCGCTCTGTCGAACCGAGGGTATTCCGCTGGTCTATGACGTCCACCATCACCGGTGCTTGGCGGATGGGCTCGACGTCGCCGAGGCGACCGGGCAGGCCGTCGCCACCTGGGACCGCGAGCCGCTCTTTCACATCTCGAGCCCCCTCGAAGGCTGGGACGGACCGAAGCCGCATCGCCATCACGATTTCATCGAAATCGGTGATTTCCCCGTCGAATGGAGGGGCCTGGATCTGACGGTCGAGGTCGAGGCGAAGGCCAAGGAGCTGGCCGTGCTGGAATTGAAGGAGATGCTCGAAATTACTCAGGCAGCTCGCGCCCGCGAGTCTCGGGGGCGAAGATGAGGATCATCAGCCCGACCCAGAACAGGCTCGAGATCGCCACGACCGCCCATCGTAAGCCGAGCATCGAGCCGAGCGTCCCGCGAATGAGTAGAATGACCGCTCCCAGGACCCGGCCCAGGTTGAAGCAGACGCTCGAGCCGGTCGCCCGCAGGCGAGTCGGGAAGAGTTCGGGGAAATAGATCGCGTACCCGGCGTGCATCCCGAGGACGAAGAAGGCCATGACGGGCAGGAGCCAGAGGGCCTGGGAATACGTTCGTGCGCCGAGGAACGTCAACGGGGCGAGGATCGCGGCACCCAGGTGATAGACGGCAAAGGCGAATCGTCGGCCCCGCCAGGAAGCCATCGGTGCGAAGGAGAGCAAGCCCAGGAGACCCCCGGTGAAATTCATCAGCAGATAAGCCTGACTCGACGCAGTCTGTCTGGCTTCGGCGGTGGTCCCGCTCACGAGTACCGAAGAGACCAGTTCGGGCCCCCAGGCGAAGATGCCCCAGTAGGTCGCCAGACCCACGGTGGCCAGGCCCAGACCCAAGAGCGCCCTGGATCGCCAGGGCCCCGGGGCGAAGAGCTCCGTCAACCCTCCGGGTTCTATCGGCTTGCCTGAATCCTCCGGACTCGAGCCGACGGTCAAGTCCTCAGAAGCATCAATCTCACGATCACTCGTACCGACTTGTCGAGCTTTCCACCGCTCGGGTTCGCGAAGGCCCACGCGGATCCAGAGCACCAGCACCGCGGGAGCCAGGCCCACCAGAAATCCCCATCGCCAGGAGTCCGGACTGACGAAGATCATCCCGGTCACCGAAGCCAGGGCGACGCCCACGACGCTCGACGCATGGAAAATCCCCGAGGCGCTGGCCCGGGACCGCGAGGGGAACGTCTCGGCCACCAGCGCCGCGGCGATCGCCCATTCGCCGCCGGTCCCCAGCGCGACCAGGAACCGGAGCAGATGGACTTGCCAGAGCGACTGGACGAACGCGGTGAGTGCCGAGAACCCGGAGTAAACCAGGATCGTCGCCGACATCATCCGGACGCGTCCATAACGGTCGCCGAGGACGCCGAAGAACAATCCACCCGCGGCACCTCCCAGCAGGAAAGCCGCGAAACCGATGTTCGCCTGCCGGTCGATCGAGCCGGGATCGCCGCCGGTCAGCTCGCTCAGCATCGGGGTCTTGAAAATCGTGAAGAGCTGGCCCTCGTAGACGTCGAAGACCCAGCCCGCCGAGGCCACCGCCAGGATGACCCACTGCCCTGCGCTCAGCCCTTGATACCATCGGAGTGTTCGATCCGTCGTGGACATGTCAGGGTCTCATGCGAAGGTCGTTCTCAGGGACTCGGAGGCGACTCGGCTTGGCCTCGCAACAAGGAATGTCGTCGCGAGTAGCCGAAATAGATCATCAGTCCAAGCACCAGCCAGACGAAGAGCCGCAGCCAGTTCTCGGGCCCGAGGAAGAACATCATGCCGCCGTTGACCAGGATTCCCAGCGTCGAGACGACAGGTACCAAGGGCGCGCGAAATGGCCGGGGCATGGCCGGGTCGGTGATCCGTAAGATCCAGACGGCCGCCGAGACCACCACGAATGCGAAGAGGGTGCCGATGCTGACCAGGTCGGCGAGGAACCCGAGGGCGCGAGCGCAGCCGCCGCGGCGACAACAACCCCGACCAGGATCGTCGAGATCCACGGCGTCTTGAACCGGGGATGGATCGCCGCGAAGACGCTTCGGGGCAGCAAGCCGTCGCGGGCCATCGCCAGGAGGATCCGCGGCTGACTCAGATTCCCGACCAGCAAGGAGCTGGTCATGCCGGCGAGGATGCCGAGCGTGATCAGCCCGCCGGCGAACGTCAGCCCCTTGGCATGAAGGGCCGCGGTGAGCGGGGCTTTGATGTCGATATTCTGATAATGGATCATGCCCGTCAGCACGGCCGCGACCGCGACGTAGAGGATCGTGCAGATCGTCAGCGCACCCATGATGCCGATCGCCAGGTCGCGTTGAGGTCGTCGAGCCTCCTCGGCGTGGGTCGAGATCGAGTCGAAGCCGACGTACGCGAAGAAGATCCGGCCCGCCCCCGCGGCGACGCCGTGCCATCCCTCCTTCTCGTGCAGGAAGGGGTGCCAGTTCTTCGGATTGATATAAGCGGCACCGATGCCGACGACCGTCAGGATCACGGCGATGTTGAGCAGGACCATCGCCGCGTTCAACCCTGCACTCTCCTTGATCCCGATCACCAGCACCACGGTGACGAATGCCGTGATGATGATCGCCGGGAGATTGAACCAGGCCTGGACTTCTTGCCCATCGGGCATGTTCACCTTCTGAAGGAAGAAGAACCCGTGCTCGATGTTGTAATCCCAGGGGGCGGAGGTCAGGCGGGGGTCGATCGCGATATGGAAGACGTCGCGCAAGAATGCGACCAGGTAGTTGGACCAGCCGGCGGCGACGACGCTGGAGCCGATGGCGTATTCGAGGATGAGGTCCCAGCCGATGACCCACGCGAGCAATTCGCCGAGCGTCGCATAAGCATAGGTGTAGGCACTGCCGGCCACCGGCGCCATGCTCGCCAGCTCGGAGTAGCAGAGGGCCGCGAATCCGCAACCGACCGCGGCCAGCAGGAACGACAGGATGAGCGAAGGCCCCGCGAACTCCTTGGCGACGAACCCGGTCTGGACGTACAAACCGGTCCCGATCGTCGCGCCGACCCCGAGGCCCGTGAGGGCCACCGGCCCGAGTCGACGGTGGAGCCTCTCACCGTCGTTCATCTCGCCGATCAACTGCTCGATATCTTTGCGGCGGAACAAGCTCGACGAAAACCATCCCATCCGGATTTCCCTGTCGTGAGTGGAATTGGGTCGCGGAGGATCCCAGGAGCCGGGAACCGGACGGGAGAGGCCGGAACCGCGATCGGGGCTTCGTCCGCCCCGTTCATCGTCGGGCGATCGAGCCGGACGAGCCAACAGCGTACGACAGATGACCTGGGCCGTAAAGGGATCGGGCCGGTCCTGGTCCGCCTCGAAGTCGTGATCTCCGAATTCCCGGCCGGACGCTTTCTTTCGCCGGCCCGGCCGTTCGCTTAAGATCGGGAGAGATCAGGGCGGACCTGACCTCGTTCTCTCTGCATTCTCCAGGGATGATCTGTGAAGGTGATCCATGCCGTCCGATCCCGATGTCCAATCGACCCGTCTCCAATCGCTCGATGCCTACCGAGGGTTCGTCATGCTGGCGATGGCGTCGGGGGGAGCCGGGATGCTGGCCGGCCTCGTCGATCACCACGACACCGTCTCGTCTCACTTCTTCGGTTGGCTCGGCGAGCAGCTCGAGCACGTCCCCTGGCGCGGAGGTGTCTTCTGGGACATGATCCAGCCGTCGTTCATGTTCATGGTGGGCGTGTCGATGCCCTTCTCGTTCGCCAGCCGCTCCGCGAGGGGTGAGACCTGGACGCGGATGTTCGGCCACGCCTTGCTGCGCTCGTTGATCCTGATCGTGCTCGCGGTCTTCCTGGCGTCGAACGGCAGCCGAGAAACCCATTACTCGTTCATGAACGTGCTCGGACAGATCGGGCTCGGTTATTCGTTCGTGTTCCTGCTCCTGGGCCGAAGGCCGACCGTCCAGTTCGGCGCCGCAATCGCGATCCTGCTGGCGGACTGGCTGCTGTTCGCGCTGTATCCGTCGGCCGATGCCGAGTTCCCGTTCGCCCGCTACGGCGTCAAGGACCCGTCGATCCTGATGACCGGCTTCTTCGCCCACTGGAACATGAACGCGAATGCCGCCGTCGCCTTCGACCGATGGTTCCTGAACCTCTTCCCGCAACCGCTCGGACATCCGTTCGTCTTCAACGAGGGCGGTTACGCCACGCTCAACTTCTTCCCGTCGATGGCGACCATGATTTTCGGAGTGCTCGCCGGTGAGCTGCTGCGATCGGGCCGAGACCGGTTGAACAAGCTCAAGAATCTGCTCCTTGCCGGTGCGATCGGCGTATCGCTGGGGCTCGTCCTCGACGCCACGATTTGCCCCATCGTCAAGCGGATCTGGACGCCCTCCTGGGCGATCTACTCGGCCGGCCACGCGTGCTGGATGCTCGCGGCCTTCTACGCCCTGATCGACGTCGCCGGCTTCCGACGATGGTCGTTCCCCCTGGTGGTCGTCGGCATGAACTCGATCGCCATCTACCTCATGGCGCAGCTCATGAAGCCCTTCGTCGCATCGACCCTACGGACCCACTTCGGCCAGGATCTGTTCTCGGGCCGTTACGGTCCGCTGATCCGGTCGTCATCGACCCTGCTGGTCTTCTGGCTGATTTGCTACTGGTTGTACCGTCGAAAGATCTTCATCAAGATCTGAGCAAAAGGTCACTTTTCCGGTCACATTCTATTATGGCGCTTCTGCTTGGTTTGCGCACAGCTCGACTCGCATGTCACTCATACTAACCCGACGCGCCAGCGAGGGGAATGCCGTCGGACCCTCGCTGGCGCGTCGGGTTAGTATAATTCTTCGTGCGCAACCCAATCGTGAAGCGCTCATGAGCGACCTCAACTCGCATCGAAGCGGGTCAAGATCGCCTCGATGCCATCGGCGTGGATTCGCCAGGACTCGCTCGAATAGCCCCCCGAAAGCACCATGGCCATCGGGATCCCGCGCTCGCGAGTCAGCGTCGCGACGAGCAAGTCCCGTTCCGCCAGGTCGTTCCGGGTCAAGCGAAGTCGAGTCAGCGGGTCGTCGATGTACGGGTCGGACCCGGCGTTGTAGATGACCAGGTCGGGCCGGACATCGTCGAGAGCACGAGGCAGGGCCTTGCGGACGATCTCCAGGTATTCCGCGCCTGTCAATCCCGCCGGCACCGGGACCGGAAAATCTTCGGGCTTCTTCTCGAACGGGAAGAGATCCACTTCGTAGACATCGAGGATCGACGCCCATGGCCAGGAATGGATGACGGCGGCCGTGCCGTTGCCCTGATGCGCGTCGAGGTCGACGACGAGCACTTTATTCAATCGCCCTTCGGAGTGCAGGATCGCGGCCGCCAGAGGGATATCGGCGTAGACGCAGAATCCATCGCCCCAGGAGGCGGCCGCGTGGTGGTAACCACCTCCGAGGTTGATCGCGATGCCTTTGTCGAGCGCCAGGCGACAGGCCAAGAGCGTCCCGCCCGTGCAGTATCGCATCGGCAGCAGCACACGCCAGTTGACGAACCAGGCCGGGATACGGGCAAGGATCGGCACTTCCAGGATGTCGGCCAACACACTCGACTTGCGAATCGATCGGAGGTAGTTCGGAGTCAGGACCCTCGCCAGCTCGGCCTGCGAGATTGGCGACGGCCGCGCGAATTCGCCGGCCTTTCTGAGCCCCCTCGCAATCAGCGCGTCGTGGATGCGCCGGTACTTGAGTCCGTCGAACGGATGGAGACGTTCAAGGCCCAAGGCCGTTATATTGTACTTCGGGTGGTAGATAACCGGGATCATATTCGATGAGGGCGAATCGAGACGGAATGCGTCGTGTTTTTCGGGAGGAGACCAGGAACGGTCACTATAGGATATTTGCTGCTCACCTGCGAGCAGAGATCCAGTCGAGGACCGGGGAGGATTGTACGATGGCTTTCGTGATCGGGTTTCCGAAGCGCGCGAGGCGGAAGGTATGATCGAGCTGAAGCGAGTCTCGAAGGTTTACGGAGGGCTCGAAGTCATACCCGAAATGGACCTCTCGATCGCGGCGGGCAAGACGACTGCGCTGATCGGCCCGAGCGGGTGCGGAAAATCCACGCTGCTTCGGTTGATGATCGGCCTGGTGCGGCCGGACTCGGGCACGATCACGATCGAGGGGGAGGAACTGACCCCCGCGACGGCCCTGGAAGTCCGCCGGGGCCTGGGCTACGTCACCCAGGACGGCGGCCTGTTCCCGCACCTGAGTGCCCGGGAGAACGTGGCGTTGATGGCCCGCTACCTCGGCTGGGATCGGACGAGGATCGAGACACGGCTCAACGATCTGGCCGAGCTCACGCATTTCCCGGCCGACGGCCTCGACCGATTCCCCGCCCAGCTCTCCGGCGGCCAGAAACAGCGCGCCAGCCTGATGCGTGCCCTGATGCTCGACCCGCGGGTCATCCTGCTCGACGAGCCGATGGGGGCCCTCGACCCCATGGTGCGCGCCGAGCTCCAGACCGATCTCCGATCCATTTTCCGTTCGCTGAAGAAAACCGTGGTGATGGTCACCCATGATCTCGCCGAGGCCGGATGGTTCGGCGACGAGATGATCTTGATGCGCGCGGGACGGATTATCCAGAGGGGCACCATCCAATCGTTCCTCGAACGACCGTCCGAGCCATTCGTGACCCGGTTCGTGAGTGCCCAGCGACAAGTTCGTGAGTTCGATGACAGGGGTGATGCATGACGCCGGCCTGGATATTGCTCGTCTCCCTGGGACTTCTCGGAGAAGAGCCCACGCCGACCGTCAGGGTCGGTTCGAAGACGTTCACCGAATCGGTGATCCTGGGCGAGATCGCCGTTCGGTTGATCCAACCGACCGGAGCCCCGGTCGTTCATCGCCGCGAGCTGGGCGGGACCCAGGTCCTCTTCAATGCGCTCAAGGCCGATGAGCTGGACGTCTATGCCGAGTACACGGGGACGATCTCCGGTGAGATCCTGTCGGGCCGGAAAATCCGGGGTGAGGAGGCGATCCGGAGCGTCCTCGCGGAGCAAGGCATCGGCATGAGCCGGCCGTTGGGATTCAACAACTCCTATGCGATCGGAATGCGTGAAGAGGTGGCATCGCGCCTGGGTCTGAAGACCCTGTCGGATCTGAAAGGCCATCCCGAATTGCGATTCGGATTCAGTAATGAATTCATGGAGCGTGGTGATGGCTGGCCGGGGTTGAGAGATCGTTACGGCCTCCCCCAGCGTGACGTCCGCGGTCTCGATCACGACCTGGCCTATCGGGCCCTCGCCGACGACGAGATCCAGGCGACCGACCTCTATTCGACCGACGCCGAGATCAAGTCCTACAAGCTCCGACTCCTCAAGGACGACCTCGGATTCTTCCCGTCCTACGAATGCGTCTGGCTCTTTCGCGACGACTTGCCGAAGCGCTCGCCGGAGGCGTTCGCGGCGATCTCTCGTCTCGAGGGCAAGGTCAGCGCCGACGAGATGGCCGGGATGAACGCCGCGGCGAAGATCGAGCGGTTATCCGAGGATGCGGTCGCGGCCGATTTCATGGCGACCGAATTCGGGATCACGTCCAAGGTCGTCGCCGAAGGCTTCTGGGAGAGGATGTTCCGGAGGCTCGGAGAGCACCTCACGCTCGTCGGCATCTCGCTCTCGGCGGCGATCGTGGTGGCGATCCCCCTGGGAATCGTGGCGGCTCGTCGGCCTCGGTTGGGCGCGGTCATCTTGTCCGTCGCCGGGATTATCCAGACCATTCCGTCGCTCGCCATCCTGGTGTTCATGATCCCCTGGCTCGGAATCGGTGCCAAGCCGGCCCTGGTCGCCCTGTTCCTCTACAGCTTGCTACCGATCATCCGGAACACGGCCACGGGCCTGCGCGATATCCCGCCCTCGTTGAGTGAATCGGCCGAGGCGCTGGGATTGCCTTCGGGAGCGCGGCTGATCCGGATCGAGCTGCCGATGGCCGCACGCTCCATCCTCGCGGGGATCAAGACCTCCGCGGTGATCAACGTGGGGACGGCGACCATCGGTGCGCTGATCGGGGCCGGAGGATTCGGCCAGCCGATCCTCACCGGCCTGCGTCGCGATGATCGCTCGATGATCCTGTTCGAAGGTGCGATCCCCGCGGCCCTGCTGGCGCTGGCCGTTCAATGGGCCTTCGACATCGCCGAACGGTTCCTCGTCCCCAAAGGACTGCGACTCTAGATCACTTCCAGATATTGAACGCAGAAGTACTGATTGGGATCCGTCCATTGCCGGACGAGCGACAATCCCGCACGCGTTGTCAGGCGTCCAAAGTACTCCGTCGTGTATTTGTACGAGTACTCGGTGTGAATCCGATCGCCTTCGCTGAAGGAGAAGGTCCGACCGCCGAGATGGACCTCCTGGTCCCTCAGGCTGACGAGATGGATCTCGACACGCTGCTTGGCCCGGACATAATCGGCCCGATGCGCGAATGCGTCGATGTCGAAGTCGGCGCCGAGATCCCGGTTGATTCTCGTCAGCAAGTTCAGGCTGAATGCCGCACTGATGCCTCGGCTGTCGTTATACGCGGGCCAGACGATCGATTCGTCCTTATCGCGGTCGAATCCGATCAACAGGCCGCCGCCCTCGCCGACGAGTCGAGCGATCGAGCGAAGGAGTCGCAGGGCCGCCCTCGGGCGGAAGTTTCCGATCGTCGAGCCGGGGAAGTAGACCACGCGTCGGGCCCGGGGCGAACCCGTCTCGGGCAGCGTGACGGGCCCGGTGAAGTCGGCGCAAACCGGGATGACGTCCAGGCCGGGAAACCGCGCCGACAGCTCAACGGCTGAACGGGAGAGCGGCTCGGCCGAGATGTCGATCGGGAAGTAGGCTCGCGGCTCGCGAAGATGTTCGAGCAGGAGCCGGGTCTTCAGGCCGCTGCCGCTGCCGAGTTCGATCAGCTCACGGTCCTCGCCGACCTCCGAGGTCATCTCGGACACATGCGCATCAAGGATGCCCAACTCGGTGCGGGTCAGGTAGTATTCATCCAGCTCGCAGATCTCGTCGAACAAAGCGGAGCCGCGGTCATCGTAGAGGTACTTGCAGGGGATTGACTTCCGCGCCCGGCTCAATCCCCGGATCACGTCGCTCCCGAATCGGTGGGTGCCCGGGAGCGCCCCTGGATGGCGGCCGATCAGCGTTCTTGATGGAGTCATCAACTTCTCGCCAGCCGGATTCCACTGAATTGCCAGCGAGCCTCTGGAGGGAAGAAATTTCGGTAAGTCGCCCGGATGTGACTGCCGGGAGTGGCACAGGATCCTCCTCGGAGGACCAGTTGGTTACACATGAATTTCGCGTTATATTCGCCGAGCGCACCGGCGACGGGCTGCATTTTCGGATAAGGCGTGTAAGCGCTCTGTGTCCATTCCCAAACGTCGCCGAAGCATTGAGCAAGTCCCGTACCGCCTGTAGAAGCTCGCGGATGCAAGTTGCCGCTTTCGAGGAAATGGCCACGGACCTCTTCCCCTTGAACGGCCGTCTCCCATTCGGCTTCGGTCGGCAGTCGATACCCCGCCCAGCGAGCGAAGGCGTCGGCTTCGTAATAGCTCAGGTGACAGACCGGCTCGGAGGGTGAGATGGGTCGGAAACCGCCCAATGTCATCGTCCACCACGATCCGTCAACACGTTCCCAGTAGAGCGGTGCCTCCCAGCCTCGTGAATTGGAGTGGACCCAGCCATCGGACAGCCAGAGCTCGGCGCGGGAATAGCCGCCGTCCTCCATGAACGCGAGATATTCGCCGTTGGTGACCGGCCTCGTGGCGAGCTGAAACTCTTCGAGATAAACGCGGTGGCGCGGGCCTTCATTATCGAAGGCAAACCCCGCCCCGTCGTGCCCATGCCAGTGGATACCCCCTGGCAAGGTCCGCCATTCGATGGGCTGAACCACGGCCTGGGAGGGCAAGGCCGCGTCTGGCCGATAGACGGGTCGCAACGCGTTCTGGGCGAGCGCATGTTTGATGTCGGTGACGATCAATTCTTGATGTTGTTGCTCGTGATTCAGACCGAGCTCGATCACGGCCTGGATGTTCGGCGACGGCGCCCCGTCGACGAATTCCAGGAATCGATCGACCGAGGCATCGATGGCCGCACGATACGCGTAAACCTCATCAAGGCTCGGCCGCGTGACCAGTCCGCGCTCCGATCGGGGATGTCTCTTACCGACGGCATTGTAGTAAGAATTGAACAGATAGCAGAATGCGGGGTGTACGACCTCATATCCCGGTAAGTGCGGGATCAGCAGGAAGGTTTCGAAGAACCAGGTCGTGTGGGCGAGGTGCCATTTCACGGGACTCGCATCGGGCATCGACTGGATCTGGCAATCCTCCGCACTGAGCGGCTCGGCGAGACGTTCCGACATCGAGCGCACTTCACGATACTTCCCACCAATCGCCAATGAAGGCGAATGCGGCTCGAGTGCGACCGTCCCATGCATTGTGACACTGCCCTCCACGGTTGCTTGTCTCGTCGAAAGAGGAAGATTGACGACCCAGGTCCCGCAAGAAGACGTCTCAATCTAGCAGATTCCTTGCCGGAGTGCTGTCATTTTATCCGCTCGGATAGGTCGCCCTGTGAGGCGCCTCGTGCCTCGATCGGAACGCAATTTGCAGCGTGGCCATGGACGTTCAAGTCTGATCCGGAGACGATCGCCACGGTCAGAGAGCGATCGTGATGGCGAATGATAGGGGCGAAGGCAAGCCGCGACGACACCCGTGAATCGCGTGTTGGCCTGATTCACCCATTCATGACATGGCGATCAGCGTCGCTGAGAGTTCGACCTGGCCGCTGCTGTTGATTTCACATGGCTGACCCTGCGAGTCGCCATCTTCGAGAACGTCCTGACGCTGCTGACAGGAATGACCCGCAACGAATCATCCGAACGACGGCTCCGGCATCCGCGCCGGCGAACTTCTTGAAAAACTTGGACGATTGGTGTCCGATGCGGCCCTCGTTGACTATTACCCTATTAGTGAGACTTGCTCTCCGAGGTCAAGGAACGCCGCCTGGTGGAGTCCGAGTCCTCAATTTCGGCCGCTCGCGTGATCGGCCATGGGACGATGATGCAGACACGAGAGGGTATCCCAGGATGATGATCCGCATTCGCTCATTCGTCGGACTTGCTGCTTTAGTGGCCGCGATGGTATCGCCAGCCGTCCGTGCCGGCGAGATCACGATCCTCAACGTCGCCAATTCGAAGGGTTATCAGTTCACGAATTTTGACGGGCCGAATACGGGGACCCCCGTGGCGGGCACCGGGACGAACATGAATGGAATCGCCAATAATGGCACCGTGGTCGGGTTCACGACGAACGACAATGTTGCCTTCAGCAACTTCACCGCCAACCCCCTGACATCCACGACGGCAACGTCCCTGAACATCGGCGGATCGACGGCCGCGATGGCCTTCGGGGTCAATTCCGCCGGGACCGTCGTCGGCACCGACGGGAACGGGAACGCGTTCTCCCTCGCCGGCGGCACTTTGAACACATTCATCCCCAACGGCGGCACCAGCGCCTTAGCTTTCGGGATCAACGATCACGGCGTGATCGTCGGCCAGTATACCGCCGCCGGAGGCGCATCGACTCCCGGCTTCATCCAGGCCGGCAACACCGTCACCACGGTCAACGCGCCCTCGGGTACCAGCGTGGACGTCGTGAACGCGCAAGGCATCAATAACCACGGAGAACTCGTGGGATTCTATGTCGGCAACGACGGCAATCAACATGGCTTCATCGCGAACGCCGGTTCGGCCAGCAACGGCAGCCTGAGTGGAACGGCCGTCGCGGATCCCACAATTCCCCCCATCTCGGGCGAACCCGGTGCCACTTTCGTGTTCTCGCAGATCCTGGGAATCAATGATAGCGGCCTCGCGGTGGGATACTACCAAGACTCCACAGGGAGTCAGCATGGGTACTTGTATAATGCCAATACCGGTCAATACAGTTTCCTGGACGACCCCAACGCGGCGTTCAACAACGGCGTGGAGATCACTCAAATCACCGGGATCAACGACTCGGGCGAGATCACGGGCTTCTACTCGGACGCCAATGGCGTCTTCCATGGCTTCGTCGCGAGCGTGCCCGAGCCGAGTTCGGTGGCTCTCCTGGGCATCGGCTTGACAACGCTCATGAGCATGGGTTACGTCCGCCGGCAGCGACAAGCGAGGGCCGCAGCCTGATCGGGCTTCATATGCATCCGATGAAGTGTCGCCAATTGAGTCGGGATCGCCGCCCGCCTGTCAGTCCCCTGGCAGAGACGGGCGGCTTTTTCGCGCGCACCGGTGTTCACGTCAAATCATCCCCAGACTTATAAGCTCTTGAGGTGACTCATCCATTCCGGGGTCACCACCCAGCGTTCGGGAGAGAGCCGTGCTGGGTCGAAAGCCTCGATCGCCTCATCCGGTCGTCGGATTGGTTTGTGGACGCACCATCCGCAGGAATGGACGAGGGCCTCGATGACGCTCCCGGGATCGATGCCCGCCTCGCGGAGAGACGAAAGCTTCAGGGAACGCTCGCGCTTGGCGAGGCGACGACCGTCGGGCGTCACGGCCAGGGGGACGTGGCCGAAGGTCGGCTCGGGCCGGCCGAGGCATCGATAAAGCAGGATCTGCCGGGGCGTGCTGGGAACGAGGTCGGAACCCCGGATGACCTGATTGACTCCCATCGCGGCATCGTCGGCCACGACGGCGAGCTGATAGGACGGGCCGAACGTGTGGCGGGCGACGATGAAGTCTCCACCCGCTCGACTCGGATCGACTTCGACTCGTCCGAGGAGGAGGTCATCCCAGGCGATCGGCTGCCGCGGCACTCGAAATCGCCAGGCAAACGGTCGATGGCCCAGGCGGTCGGCGTCGCCCGCGCAGCGGTGCGAGCAGGTCCCGGGATAACTCGGGCCCTCCTCCTCGGGATGGGGCGCACTGGCCGCACGCTCGATCTCAGCTCGCGAGCAGGTACAGGGATAGACACTCTCCGACGCCTTCAGGCGATCGAGGACCGAGTCGTAATAGGATCGTCGTTCCGATTGGACGTAAGGTACGGATGGACCGCCGATGTCCGGCCCTTCATCCCAGTCGAGGCCCAGCCATCGCAGGTCCATCAGCATGGGGAGGCGCGCCTCGTCGCGAACCCGAGACGTGTCGAGATCCTCTATCCTGAGGATCACTCGACCATTGCCGTGACGCGCGGCCAACCAGGCGATCAGGAAAGTCCGGGCGTGTCCCAGGTGCAATCCGCCAGTCGGCGAGGGTGCCAGGCGTCCGACTGGGAGATCGCTCGAACGAATCGGCCCCGAATCTGACCTCATTCCCGTCAAACTCCGGCAATGGTTGGACCCGGCCCGAGGTTCCACTGGTCCCCGTCCCCGCGATAGGGTCTAATGGTCCGGGTTGACAGCAGTCATCCCGCGCTATCATTCAAGATAGACGAACCCCGCGATCCCGCGCGGTTCGGATTTCGGATTTTCCTTCCCGTTCCAGGAGCCATGCAGATGGACGCCGAGCTGAAGCGTTCCGCCAAGGGCGTGATCGACCAGATTCTCCAACTCCGAGACTCTCTTTGACTTGGGCGAAAAGCAAGCCCGCCGCGACACGCTCGACGGCGAGATGAACAGCCCGACCTTCTGGAACGATCAGGAGAAGGCCAAGGAGATCATCCAGGAGCTCAAGGGCCTCAACGTGCTGCTCAAGCCGTTCGAGAACCTGGTGAGCCAGGCCGAAAACCTGGAAGCCACGATCGAGCTCGCCGAAGAGGGCGACACGGATGAGTTCGACGATGAGATCCGCTCGGCGACCAAGCAGGCGGCCTCCGACTTCTCGACATTCGAGTTCCGCTCCATGCTCAGCGGTCCCAACGACCATTGCAACGCCTACCTGACCATCCACGCCGGTGCGGGGGGGACCGAGGCCTGCGACTGGGCCGAGATGCTCCTGCGCATGTACCTCATGTGGGCCGAGTCCAAGGGCTTCAAGACCGAGATCACCGATCGCGAAGATGGCGGCGCCGCGGGAATCCAGGAGGCGAGCGTCCATATCAAGGGTGAGTACGCCTACGGCTACCTCCGCGGAGAGACCGGGGTCCACCGCCTCGTGCGTATTAGCCCGTTCGATTCCGCCTCGCGCCGGCATACGTCGTTCTCCTCGATCGATATCCTCCCCGAAGTCAACGAAACGATCGATATCGTGTTGCGAGACGAGGATCTCAAACGCGACGTCTTCCGTTGCGGCGGTCCCGGCGGACAGCACCAGAACAAGACGGAGTCGGGGGTGCGCTTCACCCACATCCCGACCGGAATCGCCGCCGAATCCCGGAGCGAGCGATCGCAGCACAAGAACAGCGCGAACGCCATGGCGCTGCTCAAGGCCAAGCTCATCCGACGCGAGGAAGAGAAGCGCGAGGCCGAATACGCCAAGAAGTATGATGAGAAGGGTGATGTCAGCTTCGGCAACCAGATCCGGTCCTACGTGCTCCAGCCGTACCAGATCGTGAAGGATCTCCGCACGGGCCACGAAGTGGGCAACCCTCGCGCCGTGCTCGACGGCGAGATCGACGGTTTCATCGAAGCGTATCTTCGTGCCAAGCTCGCGGGCTCGGGCACATCCCTCTCCAAGGCATAGCATTGCAGAGTCCATCGCGCCCCGATTTCTCCTGGGAACAGGACGATGATCGGGCTGTCATGATCGGGCCGGGGATGCGGATCGCGTTCGCGCGAATAGGCGATCGCTGGACGCATGCCCTGACCATCCCCGATGAAGAAAGCGGAATCGAGCTCGCGCGGGTCGTCGAGGGTCAGCCGGACCGCGATGACCCCGCCCGCATCGTGAGCCCCGTCTATCAGGAGGTTCAGCGCCATGAACCTCAGGGCGCGTCGGGCCTCTGCCTGTTATTAACCGGTCTCTGGTTCAACCATCACTTCTCGGCCGCCGTCACCTTCGCGATTGATCCGTCCGTGCCCGAGGTCCTCACACTCGAGTTCGACGTGGCCGATCGTTGTCGGGCTCCGATCCAGAGCCTGGCTGCAACGTATCGTCTGGGGCTCGATAGCGGGGCAATCGCCGACGCTTCGCCCGATCGCATCACCTGGAATCTGGGAGGTGCTCGCCCGGGGCGACTGGAACTCCTCGCCGAATCCCCGTGCTCGCTCGTCCTGGCCGAGGCCGGCCGACAGGCCTTGCGGGTGCAGATTCTCGCAAGCCTCCAATCCGGTGCTTTCACCCACCGGCTTCGCTATCGATGGCGCTGGACCAGCTCGGTCGATCGAATTCGATAGACCGCGTAGCGCCCTTCGACATGGAGCAACTCGAGCGGGTCCGAAGGTGTGGTCTCGTCGGGGCCGGAAGCGGCTGCGCTCGGGGCGGCGGCAACGACATACGATGCCCCCTGGCGGACGGCGAGCGCGGCGCGCTGGGCGTCGCTGAGGTTCTGCTGATAACGAGCCTCGAATCGATGCCGGTCCGCGAGATAGGCTCGCACGAACTCGGCCGGAGTTGCGTGGAAATCCACGTGATCCTGGAAGCGAGCGAACCAATCGGCCAGACCTGCGGCGTGGTAAGGGCTCGCGGACCGGTTAAACGCCACGCTCCGCCTCGACCATAATCGGAATGTCTTGGGGCCGGGAGGTCCGATGAACCGGGCCATCTTGGGCGTATGCTCGCGGCACCAGACGGCCAGCCGCTCGATATCATCCCCTGGGACCTCAATGAATCGGCATCGGTTGATCAGCCCCTCGAGCGCGGCATGGGGCGCCGAGGGCTGACTTGACGCCAGAGCGCAAGCCATGAGAGCGGCGGCTGGAATGAGCCAGGCCGCGGAGAAGGCCCCCACCCAGTACCATGGAGATGGTTTCCGGAGAGCCAATTCAACGGCAGGGATCATAGCCTGCCGCTTGCTCCAAATGCATGTCGCCAGGCCAATGCCAAGTGCAAACAACAAGGTCCGGTTTCCGTATTCCGTGTCATGGCGCGCGAGGAATTGGAAACCCGAAGCGAGCACAATGATGAAGGCAGGGACCTCAAAACGGCGGATCATTCCAAACCCGGGGAAAAGCAGTCCGAACGCACCCACCGTCGAGACGGCCAATTCGGTAGCCGTGACCACGACGAGGAGCCAATCGCCGAAAAATCCGGACGCCAGCAAGATCGAGCGTACTCGCCCCAGCGGCCTGCCGGATTTCCACAAGGCGACCAATCGGCCCGCGACGACGACGATCGCCATCCCTCTCGCTAATGTGGCCATCCGGAATGGCTGGAAGGTCGTGACCCGGACCAGATGCCAGACCTCGATCGCAAACCACCCGCAGATGAGTCCCACCAGGATGACGGCCATCGAGACGACCAGCCGACGCCGAGACGCGGGCCAGGTCGTCGAAGGGATTCTCTCGCCGACCACCGGACCAGCTCCTTTGGCCCCCGGGATCGTGGTGCTCGCAAGCTGGATCGCGGCCAGCGCGAAATAGCAGGACCAGGAGAGCCATTGCGGCATCCGCCAGAGGTGCGGCAGCATATGCTGCGGGCTCTGAAGCTCGACACTCAGGAGCCAGAACACGTCATCGGGCAAGTCGCCCGCCAGCGTCGATGCTCTCGGGACGTTCATGGCCAGGCCCGGCACGACGCCGAGCATCAATAGCAGCATCCTCCAAGCAGCGGTCCAAAGGCTGACTCCTGTGGATCGGCCCAACATGGAGCAGCACAACCAGGTCGCCGCCAGCACCATCGCGAGCTGGAGGCCGACCGAGGGATGAATGCATGTGGCCAGACCGATCGCCAGAGGAGATCGCCACGATCCCGAATTGGAGTCCGATATCGCGTCTGCGAGGGCCAGCCAGCCCAGGGCGAACGCCATGAGGCGGTCGAGGACCATCGCCTCGAACAGGTGATTCGTGCCGATGTTACCGGCCTTGGCGGCCAGTAATAAACCGACTGCAACCCAGCCGACGTTCGGCCCAGACTCCGGCCAGACAGTTCGAGCCAGCCGTTCGACCGACCGGCAGGTCAAGAGGAATGTCAGCGTGAAAAGGACGAAGAGCCCGGCGGAGAGCCCGAACAGACGCGTGGCCGTGTCCAGGACGATGAGCGATCCTCGGTGAGGATTGAAATCATCGAGCGAACGTACAAAAGGGTCGTCGGCGTACAAAGCCGGGTCTTGCCGGTGGAGGAGCAACGGCAGGCGATAAGTCTGATCCCCATCGAAGCTGTGATAGCCTCGGGCGCTCAGGTACACGCCGAGCAAGATCGCGCAGATGAGCCAGTAGGGAACGCGATTTCCCTGTCGCGCCCCCGGTCCCCAGGTTGAAATCCACCGCACGGGTTCCCTCCCGTGACCGCAATCTACATCATTCTACATCGCCCGAACCGAACGAACGCGGGTACATCGCTATCGGGAACGTCGTCAACGTCCTGGACGAATTAAGGAGTGTGCCGGCGGGCCGGTGATCGGTCAATCTCAGTTCGACGGCTTGGCCGCCGCATCGAGCATCTCCTTGGTCTCATCGACGGCCTTGTCCACCTCGGCGTCGCGGGTGGCTTGTTGCGGATCCGTCGCTCGAGATGGGTTCGTGGAAGCCCTGGGTGCGGTGCGACGAGGCTCGGCCGCCCGGGCGACCTCCATGTCCTTGGCTCGGCTTGCGGTCTGGAGGACCGGACCTTCGGCTCCAGGTTCATCCGGCTTGCCGTTCTCATCGGCGGGATCTTGCAACCCCATGCGCTGGATCCGGCCGACGAAGTGCTGCACGGGCGGAGCCGTCCAGATCTTCGTGGCCGGCTGAAACTGCTCATTCCAACGAAGGGCCATCGAGGTCTTGACTTGCTGATCGGCCCAGGTGATCGTCGCGAGTTGAGCAAGGGCATACTTTTGAATCCCCGCAGTCATGAATGCTGCGACCAGCACACCCTTCGCTGCCCCGACCAGGAATCCAGCGAACTGGTCATTCCGGCTCGACTGTTGAAGACCCGGGATCTCCGGCCTCCGGGTCATCTTGATCGCCAAGGTCGTCACACCGACGAGGACGACATAGGTAAGGGCTGCGGCGGCCCACCACAGACCGCGGTCAACAAACTCCGGCTGGATCTTGGGTATGTACGAGATGACATGCGGCTTCGCCTGGTCTCGGACGGGAGTGGCGAGATAGACGCACGCAACCAAGCCAGCAATCCGGATCGCCTGATAGACAAAGCCCTGAAGCCATCCACGGATTGCGGCAATCAGGATAACGACCCCCAACGCAACGTCCAAACCCATCTTGAGCCCCTTCACGCCGCGTGATGGCACGGTGTCTCTTGGTGTAGATTCGTCGGCCGCCGTCTTTTCTTTGAAGGAAATCGTCGCCGTATCATGGGATTCGGCATTCTACGAGTTGAAACTTGAACGGAAGCCGGAGACGATGATTCGAGACCTGCCCGTTAAGCCGTCGATCGAGTGAAATGCGTCAACCTTTCTGCGGTATTGGAAATGATCCGAGGAAATCCCGTGCGCGTCATGTTCGGCCGTTCTCGACGATCGATCCGTTTTACAACCCTCTTCATTATAGGATTCGCCGCCGGGCCGTTGATCTTCATTGCTTTGGCTCATGGTGACGAGTTCGGCCGGCTCGTTGGTCCTCCCCTGTTCGACGTCCCTCGACGCGCGGACGCTCGTGGCCAGACCAGCTTGACTGTCCGGGCATTGGAGGCATTGCCCGAGGTCCTGCGGGGTGAGAGGGCCGCACTGGTGATCGTGTCAACCGACCAGGGAAACATGGCGAAACTCCTGCTCTCGTCCGGCATGCGTAGGCGGCAGGACGGTGCCGGCAATGGTGACCTGGTCCCCGTGATGATCGTGGATCGGTTCGAGACGATCGACGGTGGCGACCGTACCTCGTTCAAGGCACGCGGACGCGACCTGATGTTGTTCGAAGGCTTCCAGGTCAACCTCGATACCGGACAGGTGGTGCCGGACGGATTTGGAGGGGACATCCGGCTCTCGGCCGGAGGTGCCGACGGTCCGGAATTGACGGCTGTCGGAAAGAACAAGCTCTACGCGTTCGAAAAGCCGCTGCCGATCGCCCCAACGGCACCGGGCCGGCCCTCGAGCGGGCGGACCGTGCTTCCGACCGATTTCAACGGCCGATACCACCTCATCGCCAATGGCCAGATCTCTGGCGACCTGGAACTGTCCGTCGCCGAGGATGCGACGGTCGCCGGGCGATTTCGTTCCGATCGCAATGGCGCCGCGTACCCGGTGACCGGCAAGGTTGCCGCAGATCTGGCCCGGAAGATCGAGTTCACCATCCAGTTCCCTCGGAGTACTCAAATGTACGAGGGCTTGCTCTGGACCGAGGAGAAGAACGCCTTCGCCGGAACGGTGCAGATCCTCGATCATCCCTACAGCTTCTTCGCCGTTCGCGAGGGCACGTCCCTGCCGATCGGCTCGATCGGTCCGGCGGTTTCGACGCAATGGGTCGCGCAATCGAGCCCGACGAAGGAGCGGCTTCGCGGACTGAGCGTCGCAAGTCCCCGGATCATCTGGACCAGCGGGAATCATGGAACGGTGCTCCGCACGACCGACGGAGGCTCCTCCTGGGTGGCCAAAGGGTTCGCCGGCGCCGAGGACCTCGACTTCCGTGATGTCCATGCGGTAGACGAGCACAAGGCTTATCTCCTTTCCATCGGGGAGGGGGAGAAGTCGCGGATTTACAAGACGGTCAACGGCGGGTCGAGTTGGACCTCGCAGATGACTCTGCGGGACCCCAAGGGTTTCCTGGACGCGATCGCATTCTGGGACGCCGACCACGGAATTGCGATGGGCGACCCGATCGACGGCCGATTTTTGATCCTGACGACCGACGATGGAGGTACCCACTGGACGCGATCCCCCGCGGAAGGGATGCCGCCGGCGCTGGACAAAGAAGGGGCGTTCGCCGCCAGCGGGACCTGCCTGGTCGTCGAGGGCAAGAAGAACGTCTGGTTTGGGACCGGCGGGGCTCACGTTTCTCGAGTCTTCCGATCGACCGATGGTGGGCGTTCCTGGACGGCGTACCCCACGCCGATCCCGGCCGGCATCGCGTCCTCGGGGATCTTCTCGGTCGCGTTCCGTGATTCGGACAATGGCGTGGCGGTTGGTGGCGATTACGAGCAGCCGGATGGCGCCATTCAGGTCGTCGCCCTTACCACCGATGGCGGCCGAACCTGGAAGACACCTTCGGGACGAGGTCCGCGGGGCTATCGATCGGGCGTGATCTATCTCGCGAATCCAACAAAGCCGACTCTGGTGGCGGTGGGGCCGTCGGGGTCGGACGCCTCAAGTGATGACGGCGAGACATGGTTCGCCCTGAGCGACGCCGGGGCTCACGCAGTGGGAGCCGTCGAGCCCGATGCGGGCTGGGCGGTCGGGGAGAACGGGTCCATCGCCAGCTTCAGGATCACAACGACCTTGTCGCGTAGCCCTTGAGTGTCAGCCCCTGACGATTCCAGCGATTGCCATGGGTTTCGCTCGGGGTTGCGGAGCTGTGACGAGGCTTCGGGACCGCGCCTTTCGGCTAAAGCCGGGAGGGGGCATCCACGCTCTTGTCGCTCGCCAGAGCCCGCATAATCGTTAGAATCGGCATAACCGTGGCTTCGTTCGCGCGATTTTACGCTCAGAAATCGGCATCGGCTGGCGAACCGACCCTTTTCAGGTTGAATTCCGAGTTATCTGCTGTCACCGACCTGGGTTCGTTCTCGTCTTATTTCGAAATAATAATTATGATGAGGTCGAGGCGCAGGCTTCTTTGACACATGCCGGCGATGGGTGTGCGAAAAAGAACATCCCACTTATATAATGCCGCCAGATTGGAAATACCGTAACGGCTCGGGAATTTCCTGAGGCTCAAACTGGGGAGGACTATCGACCATCGCTCTTCGAAAGTCGAGGGCCGGCGGTCGTGATGACCGCGATCTGGAACCGGAATTCGACGATCACCTCCGCGATCGCGGCACGATGTCGCCGAGATCCTTGGTTTCGCCCGGGCTGACCGTCACGGGCTCGGGGACGAAATCGCCGAAGACCGAGCCCTTCCGGCTGATCCTGATGTTGTAGGTCTTCCCCGGCGTGAGGCCTTCGGACCGGAAGCGGCCGTCCCTGCCGACCTTGGTGTATTGCCCGAGAGGGTGGAGGTCGAGCTCGCCCTCAATCCCCCAGGGCTGCCCGTCCGCGTCCACGAGTTGAACCGGTCAGCACGCCCCAGGGCTTGAGAGTAATCGATCGTTGCTCTGGCCCCTCCCCGCGCAGGACAAACTCGCCCGTCAGGTGACGCTCCAGGTTGAGGAACCGGATCAATCGCTCCTCGCCAGGCCGCCAGTTAGGGATCGTGTAGGTGGATGGCACCGGGTTCTTCTCCCAGTAACCCATGCCGTTCCCAAGCACCTCGACCTTATTGCCGGAGATCGGTTTGCCGTCGGGGCCGAGCACGATGACGTTCAATGACCGCCCGCGTTGAAGCAGGAGATCACGGCTCAACGAGATTGTGCCCGGCGCCGGGGCGATCTCGGCCACAACCTGATATTCCTCGGGGACGATGCCATTGGGATAAGCCGGAATATAGCGGCTTCCTTGCCGTTTATGTTTGAGGGTATCGACTCCCGCTCCGTGAATGTACTCATCCCCAATCGCAATGGTCGTGAGCACGCCGGGGCCCGGGAAGGCAACGAGTCGGAATGCGCCATCTCGCCCGGCGTCGTGATAGTGGAACGTCATCCCTGGACTAGCGAGTCCATCTTCCAGATGAGGATTATCCGCGAACACGAAATATTGAACCTCGCCACGGACCGGCTTGCCGGTGTCCGCCTCGAGCACACGGCCTGTCACCCAGACCCCGCGCTTGAGGTTGATGTCCAGCTTGAGCGGCCCAGCCCCGGCCGGCACCCTGACCTTCATGCTGGCCGGCAGGTAGGGGAGATCCTCGTCTCGCAGCACGCGTGTCGCGACCTTGCGATCGCCAAAACGAAGGGGGAAGTCGACCGGAGCCACCGCCTGCAGTCTCACCTCGCGGTCGAGCGGCAATCCCAACAGGCGGTAATGGCCCTGTGCGTCGGTGATGGCGTGGACGTACCGGTCGAGTCCTCCCGATCTCAGGTCCCGATTTTCGTGGACCATGATGCCGGCCAGCGGCGCCCTGGTGTCTTTGTCGCGCACGACGCCTTCGATCGAGCGCGAGGAGTTGGCGAGATGCTGGAAACCGGCACCAAAAACGGGGAGCAATCCCTGGTCAGGATTAAACCGATCAATGGGGCTGCGGATCGTCGCACCCGGTCGAGTTCGCACCTCGACGTGCACGGTCTCGATCGTCGGTCCCAGGATCGCGAGGGTCGCGACTCGCTCGCGGCCGATGCCGGCGATGCGGAAGCGGCCTTCGACATCGGTCGTCACGGGCGGGATGAACGGCGGGTCCGTCCGGCACCGGAGGGAGATCGGGAGGAGCTTGTATAGCGGAGGATGAGAATCCTCCGGGTGTTCGTGGGCCTTGAGCCAGCCATCGAGCGAGCCCCCGGTAGGGCACTCGACCTCCAGGACCGTCACCGTCACTCCGGCGATCGGCTGTCCTTGCTGGTCAACGATGCGGCCGGTGATCGGGACATCATCCCGAGGGAGCCGCAAGGTCAACTCTTCGTCATCGTCGCGATAGTCCGCCACCCCGAATGCGTAGCCGGCGGCCTGCGCCAGGACGGGCCTGCTTTTCCACGGGGCATCCCAGAAGAACGTATCGAAATCGGACTTCGGCACGGTGAATCGGAACCGCCCGTCCGGCCCGCTGGTGGCGCGGACGGGCGAGTGATACGGATGCTCGAACTCACGGGGGGTCATGTATAGCCGGACCCCCGGGATGGGATGTCCCTCCACATCGACGACCCGGCCCCGATACGCGACGGTCTCCGATAAATCGGCCGGCTTCTCGTCGGTCGTCGGCGGCACCTGGGCCGCCGGTGTGGATGGGGGACGTTGCAACCGGTTCATCTCGGGAGTCGCCGCCCGATCCTGCCCGTACGTCCCGACCCCCCAGGCGATCCCGACGAGCGCGACCAGCAAGGCGATCGAAGCCGCCGCCAACCGCAATTGACCCCAGAGCATGGCGTGCAATGACCGGCGTGCCAGCGCCGCGGCGGTCGTCGAGACGATGTCGCCGACGGCGATCCGCGTGGCCGTCGAACTCATCCCCGCGGCGGCCTTGACGGTCGCCTCGGCCCAGCCCTGGGGGACTGTGGCCCGGGCCGAGCGACCGATCGTCGTGGCGCGAGCCGCGGTGGTGAGAGTCAAGCCGCGACGGGTCAGCCGGGACTGGAGCTGAGCGCGGGCGCCGGCCAATCGTCGTCGTACGGTCGCCTCGCCGCAGTTGAGCTCGGCGGCGGCCTGCGCGTGGGTCTTCCCCTCCAGGTCGCAGAGCAACAGGGGCAACCGGAGCTTGTCCGAGAGCCGGGCGATCTCGTCGTGCAAGATCTCCCGCCACTCATCGCCCGGCTCGACGCGATGGCCGACCGCTGCACGGAGCTGACCGGCGAGCCGTTCGCGCCTCCGCCGGCGTGCCGTCTCCGTGCAGGCCTGAAGGGCGATGCGATGGGCGACCTGGTAGAGCCAACTGGCGAGGGCGCCCTGGCCCCGGATCGACCGAGCCTTGCAGACCAGCACCAGGAACGTCGCCTGGAACACGTCCTCCGCGGCTGCGGCATCGCGGAGCAAGGCCCGGCACGTGCCCAGGACCATCGGGCCGTGCCGCTGGACCAGCGCCTCGAACGCCGCTTCGTCGCGATCGCCGAGGAACCGTTCGAGCAACTCGCCGTCGTCGAGGCTCGCCAACCGCCCGTCAACGAGCAGGTCCTGGACCTGCCGCCACGCCTTGCCCATCCCAGCCGACGCCATGATCCATGCCCTCCCGCGGCCCTCGCTTGATCCTCAATTCTCATAATAAGAGGGCGGCGGCGGGCCAGAGCGATCAACAATCTTGCAATCTTGCCGGCTGGTGGAATTGTGTGCCGGCCGAGCAGCCTGACGGAGCGGTAAACAGCGTCCGTTCAACGGTCCGTGCCCGCGCATCACTTGTCCGGTTGGATCGCGACGTCCGGACGATCGATTCCTTTGACGATGGCGGCCCTATGTCTGCTCCTCTCATAGATCCGGTCCGGTCGCAGCGGTCGTTCGTCTCGGTGGATTGGTCTTTGTAACCTCCGATCGTTTGCCAATTCCGCGAAAAGTCTCCCGGCGTCTCGGCATGATGGTCCCATGAAGGCCCGGCGAAGTATTCGTTGACTCGATGCTATTCGTGAGCTAGTATTAGTTGAGGTGATCCAGGATGGAACTGATCTTCCCGCGTGGATCGATTCGGTTCGGTGCAACGTCCCCCGCTGTTTGAGGAAACGTGTCGCACCGAAACCCTTTGCCGGATCGATGAATCGGTCTGCCCGCTCTCTCCCATCCTTGTTCTCTTCCTGGGCCAATCGCGTTCGCTCTACTCCGTTCCAGGGAGAATCCATCGATGCGACTTTCATCCAACCGTCGAAGATGGCTGGTTTTCACGTCATTGTCCGCCTGGTTCGCCCTGGGGTTGGCGACCTGCTCCCATGCGGGAGAGCCCGATCCCAAGTCGTACTGGGATGTGAAAGACATCCGACCGGGCATGAAGGGTGTGGGCCAGACCGTCATGGTCGGCACCAAACTCGAGGAATTCCAGGCCGAAGTCTTGGGGGTCATGCGGGACGTCAACCCGGGTCGCGACATGGTGCTCTGCCGACTGACGGGGTGCAACCTGGAGCACGCCGGGATCATCCAGGGGATGAGTGGCAGCCCTATTTACATCGACGGGAAGCTGCTGGGTGCGGTCGCGTTCGCCTGGGAGTTCGCCAAGGACCCGATCGCCGGTGTAACCCCCTTCTCGCAGATGATCCAGTACGTGCGATCGAATGACCGGCGGATCACGGCGGAATCGCGGGACAAATCGGCCCGCGGCCAGTTCCACGCGGCCCGGATGCCCGTTTCGCCGTGGATCGAAGGGCTGGGGGGAGATGAGCCCGAAGGCCTGGGGACCTCAACTCAACCCATACCGATCTCGGCCGGCGGGGCCGGGAATATGACTCCGATCGTGACGCCGCTGGCGGCGTCGGGCTTCTCTCCTCGCGCGTTGAGCCTGCTGAGTGATCGGCTCCGGCCCATTGGAATGGCACCGATGGCCGGCGGAGCGGCTCCCGAGCGGATCATCAAGGAAGAGGGCAATCGGCCCCTGGTCCCCGGGGCGCCGTTGAGCATCGGACTGGTCCTCGGCGACTTCGACCTCTCGGGGATCGGCACGGTCACTCATGTCGAAGGGGATCGGGTCTACGGATTCGGCCATCCCATGTTCAGCCTCGGCGCCTGCGAACTGCCGATGATGACCGGATACATCCATACCGTGTACCCGCGAGCGAGCGTCAGCATGAAGATGGGCTCTCCGCTCAAGATCGTCGGCGTGATCGACACCGACGTCAGCACGAGCGTCGCCGGCCGCCTCGGCGCCAAGCCCGACATGATGCCGATGGTCGTACGCGTCAAGACCAGCCGCTATTCCGACTCCCAGACGTACAAGGTCCAGATCGTGCGGGAGCCGATGCTGCTGCCGACCTTGATCATGTCCGTCCTGACCAATGCGGTCGACACCGAAGGGAACCTGCCCGAGGAGCTGACCGCCAAGCTCAACGCCACGATCCGCCTGAAAGATCATGAGCCGATCACGCTGGTGGACACCTTCAGCGGCGCACGGTACACCGGCCCGATGGGCCCCGCCGCCCTGTTCAACCCGCTGGGCTCGATCGTGAGCATCCTGGTTCGAAACACGATGGGTCCTGTCCGCATCGAGTCCATCGATTGCGATATCCAGATCGAGCCCGGGCGAAAGGTCGCGGTGATCGAGTCGGTCCGGCTGGCGTCGGATACGGTCGAGCCGGGCCACGATCTCAAGGCGTTCGTCACCATGAGGCCGCACAAGGGAGAGCGGGAGACGATCGAGGTTACTCTGCCGATCCCGGCGGATTTCTCGGAAGGGCCGCACGACGCCGTCTTTTGCGACGCGGCCAATAGTGTCCGCCGACGCTTCCGCAACGATCCGAGCTTGCTGGAACCGCGCGACGTGTCGGGACTCATCGCATCGATCCGGACTCAGACCGAGCCGAAGCGCATGGCCGTCTATCTCCACGTGCAGTCGCCGGAGCGGGGGGTCTCGATTAGGGGTCAGGCCTTGCCCAACCTGCCGGGCAGTGTTCGGGCGGTCTTCGCCTCGAAGCGGGAGGCACCGGTCGCCGCCATCCGCTCCGATATCGTGAAGGTCGCACCGATGTCGTGGGTCGTCGAGGGATCGCAGACCTTGCGGTTCACAGTGGCCAAGGATGCGGGGCTGTCGGTATCGTTGTATCCTTGACGTGATCGGGCCGGGTGAATGTACCGGCTCGCGGGCCGGATTCCGTTCATCCGGCCCGGCTTCGAGGACGACGAGGATCGACATGCGCCATCGAGGGTCTGCCCCGCGGTTCCGTCCACCATGGATGGTCTCTCTCCAGGTTGTCGCGGTTGGCCTGGGCGTGGTCGCCGCGGCATCGAGGCCGGAACCGGCCTGGGCCACCGTGGAGACCTGGCGCCAGGAAGGGCCGACGGCGTTCGCCAAGTGCCACCGGGAAGGTGTGGTCGTCTCCGATAACGGCCGGGTCCGCCTCGGACATGCGGTTTCGGCGTTCGGGTCGTTGAGTGCCGCACGCGTCTGGGACCTGGCACGCACCAAGGATGGGACCCTGTTCGCGGCCACCGGCGACTCGGGACAGATCTATCGTCGCGAGCCGAAGCCGGATTCGGCCTGGGCCATCTCGTACGACGCGAGTGATTCGCAGGTGCTCTCGCTGGTCGTGGGTCCCGATGATTCCGTGTACGCGGGTACGGGTCCGAACGGCCAGATCATCGACCTGCGCGATCCGAAGCATCCGACTTCTCGCCCCGACCCGAAGGTCCAGTACGTGTGGGACCTGGCCGCGGATGCTCAGGGCAACCTTTATGCGGCCACCGGCCCGAACGGTCAATTGTGGAAACGGTCTCGCGACGGCCGATGGACGCTGCTTTATGACAGCAAGGCGACGCATCTCCTGTGCGTGGCCCTCGGGCCGGACGGCTCGGTGTACGCGGGCAGCGATAGCGAGGGCCTGATCTATCGCGTGGGGCCGGATGGTAAAGCCACGGTCCTGTTCGACGCTCCTCAAGCGGAGATCCGGACGCTCCTGCTGGCCGGAGACGGGGCCTTGTATGCGGGTACCGCCGCGGAAGCGGGCGGCTCGGGAGGCTCTCGCAACTCGCTCTTCACCACCAGGGCGGGATCGCCTCATGTCCTCGACGAACCGGCCGCGGATCGACCGAACCGGCTCGGGGATGAGGGAGAGACGGTCGCCATCCTGGCTTTGCAAGATCGGCCGACGCCGCCCCCTACGCGGCCGCAAGCCACGCGTCCGCCGCTAGGGGGATCGGCCGCTCCTCGGCCGATCACTCCCGGTGAGAACGCCGTCTACCGACTGGATACCGACGGCGTGCCGCGCGAGGTCTTGCGAGTCAAGGCGTTGATCCATGCCATGGCCTGGTTCGACGATCATCTCTGGGTCGGCACGGGACCCGAGGGCCAGATTTACGAGGTGCTCGACCGGGGCGAGCAGACGGCCCCCGTCGCCAAGCTGGATCACGGGCAGATCCTGTCGCTCCTGGCGGAGCCCGGCGGCGGTATCCTGATCGGGACCGGAGACCCGGGATCGGTCCTCCGGCTCTCGTCTCAATTTGCGCCGGTCGGAAATTTGATCTCGGAGGTCCACGACACCAAGCTCGTGAGCAAGTTCGGTTCCTTGAGCTGGCGGGCCGTTCGACCCCCGGGCACATCCGTGGGGATTCAGACCCGGACCGGGAACGTCGGCGAGCCCGACGAGACCTGGTCGTCCTGGTCGCCCGAGCAGACGGACCCGGCCACGGCCAGGATCGCCTCACCGCTCGGCCGATTCGTGCAGTATCGGGTCAAACTGTTGACGACCGACCCGGACCGGAGCCCGGAGATCCGCTCGGTCTCGCTCAGCTTTCGGACGTCCAACCTGGCACCGGAGATCGGCCGGCTCGACGTCCCCGACCTCGGCGCCGCGGATGGCGCGGTCCGCCAGGCTCGGCTCAACATCAAATGGGAAGCCACCGATCCCAACGAGGACGATCTCCAGTTCACGCTGTCCGTCCGCAAGGACGGCTGGCCCGATTGGATCCGCCTGAACGAGGGCCCGATCGCGGAGAAGTCGTTCTCCTGGGACACGACCGCTTTTCCTTCGGGCTCCTACCAGGTGAAGCTGGTCGCCAGCGATCGACCGTCCAACCGCGCCGAACTGGCCTTGACCCGCGAGCGCGAGAGCCTTCCGTTCCTCGTGGATCACGATGTGCCCCACGTCCGGCTCGAACCGAACGGCCGCGGCGCCTCCATCACCCTCTCGGATGACTTGACCCGTCTGGTCAAGGCCGAATACGCGGTCAACGGGAAGCCCTGGAGCCCGATCTTCCCCGACGACGGCCTGTTCGATTCGCTCCGGGAATCGATCAACCTCTCCTTGCCCGACCTCGCGACGGGTACGCATATCCTCATGGTCAAGGTGACCGACTCGGCCGGGAATGTCGGCACGGGCGATGCCTTGCTCAAGATCCAGGACCGGGCGGGGAAGTAACCGGATGCTCATGAAACGACGACTCCGGGATGGAGATCGGTCCGGACTGACTCTCGCGGACGTTGCGGTCGTCCTGGCCCTGATCGTCGCCGTCGGCCTGCTGCTGCTGATGGGTGTCTCCCGGACGCGAGAGCAGGCCCGACTGGTCGGCTGTCGCAAGAACCTGGCCCAGATCGGGATGGCCCTGGCCCTCTATGATCAGATGGAAGGACATCTCCCCGAGATCGGGCCGCTAGCGCCGCCCGAAAAAGCCGCCGAGACACAGTCGCCCTCGCCGCTGAAGATCCTGCTCGAGACCTTGCAGCTCCCCGATCTGAACGAGATCCGGGACCGAAACACCCGCCCGGAGGGCCGCCCGGGGCAGATACCCGGCGAGATTCGGGTTCGCGGCTTCGTCTGCGCGAGCGATTCCAACGCGATGGAAGCGGCCTTTCCGGCGCCGATCAGCTATCGTGCCGCCACCGGCGACAACCTCCGCGGCGATCACGGCGCGTTCTCGCCGGGTCCGGCCCTGAGCTTCGCCGCGATCGAGGCGCGCGACGGCCTGAGCTACACGGCCGCGTTCTCCGAGCGTCTGGTTGGTGACAACCAGGCGTCGCACGCCGCACCGATCAATTACCAACTCGTCCCCCCTCCCCTGCCCTCGAACGGATGCCCTCAAGCCCCCGATCCCGGCGTGTGGCGCGGCGACGCCGGCTCTTCGTGGATCCGGGCCGGATACCGCACGACCCTGTACAATCATGCCTTGCCTCCCAATGGTCATCCTTCCTGCATCGCCATCGATGGACGCACCGCATACATGGGAGCCTCGAGCGGGCATGTCGGTGGCGTGAACCTCCTCCTGATGGACGGTTCTGTTTCCTTGATCCGGCCCGCCATCAATCCCAAAGTATGGCGAGATTACGCGACGGTCGGCTCCCTGCCAGAGAACGGAACGGATTGAGGAAATCGTGATGCGAGAGCCTGTCTTGATTTTTGATTTCGGAAATGTGGTCGCGTTTTTCGATTATCTCCGCGCCTGCGATCGATTCGGCCGGCGATCGGGGATGACCGGCCCGGATTTCTTGCGA
Organism: uncultured Planctomycetota bacterium; assembly: GCA_963743925.1. Lineage (GTDB taxonomy): Bacteria > Planctomycetota > Planctomycetia > Isosphaerales > Isosphaeraceae > CAVZRC01. Next base: position 129,989 of record CAVURY010000007.1, read on the forward strand.
GTCCTCAAGGAGCGCGGATTCGGCGAGCTTCTGATCCGCTTCGAAAGCGGAGGCATGTCGGCCGAAGACTTCGCTTCACGCGTCGAGGAGCTCGCCGGGTTGAAGGTCGGCTACGATGAGTTCGTCGGCGAATGGGAGGACATCTTCTGGCTCAATGAGCCGGTCGCGAGCCTGATCGAACATCTCAAGGGGCGGGGCTATTCCTTGCTCCTGGGTTCGAATACCAACATCCTGCACGCGACGTTCTTTCGCCGAAGATTTGAGACCATCTTCGCCCATTTCGACAAACTGATCCTCTCCTACGAAGTCGGCCACATGAAGCCCTACAAGGCCTTCTATGACGCGTGCGTCGATGCCGCGGGCGCCCCCGCTGCATCGTGCATCTTCATCGATGATATGATCGAGAACGTCGAAGGAGCGCGGCGGGCGGGATTGACTTCCATTCAATACATCGACACAACCACACTGATTGACGATCTAACGCGACTCGGCGTCGAGGTCCCGATGGGTTAGCACCTTGCTCGCCCCGATTCGGCCCAGATCCAGGAACCGGACCAATCCGTCGTGGGCCGGGCCCAGCTTGCGGGACGCGTGGATGAGCCAGACGATGAAACCGTCCTCGGGGTCGAAGTAGAGTCGATGCAGGGCCTTCTGGATCTTGGTCCCGATCCGCATCGGATACTCGCCCGACGGGAGCTGAAAGAATGTATGGATCTGGAAGCTGGTACAACCGCGGAGCGCGTACTCCACGGCGATCCGGCCCGAGCCGATGTCGCCGGTCGCGCCGATTTCCATCCGACGGCGCGGGATCTCGCCTCGTTCCTGGGCGGTGCGAAGGTTCGAGAGCAGCCGGAGGTTCCGGTCGCTCAGGTCGGGCCCGCCATAAGCCACCCCTCGCTGATTCTCGAAGACGCGGTCGGGGTCGAAGAGTCGATTCGCGTAGATGAGGTAATCCGGCCGACTCTCGCCATGGACTTCGGCCAGCATCGCGAGCTGGAACGCGTCGTCGTCGAGGCTGTTGAACAGCTTGAGTCCCACGATCACCCGACCGAGGTCGGTCGCGGCGGAGCGGATCAGTCCGGGGACTCGGCCGAGCCACTCGAGCACGATCGCGCGCCGGCTGGCGAGATCGGACCCTGCCAGCGTGGGGGAGAAATCCTTCTCGATCGGCATCGGGATCGGACCGGCGCCGGATTGATAGGCGAGGAGGAGCTGTCGGGTCGTCTCCCGATATTCGTCCTCTCTCCAGGCCTCGCCCGGTGCCGCGGGGAGATGGTATTTGACGGACGGCACGATGAGGAGGTCGCGCTCGCGGCCGATCGCGGCGCTGGCCCGCACCAGCTCGAGATAATCGGCGAACGACTGCCACCAACCGCGTCCCTTCCAGGTGATGGTCCAGCCCTTCGCGCCGGTCTTCGGACTCGTGATCGGCTCGGCGAGCATCTGCGCCTCCTTGATCGCCCAGGCGGACATCGACCGATGACCCTGTGCATCTTGCGCGATCACCGTCTTGAGGACCACGAACCCGAGTCGTGCGTCGGCCGCCTCTTCGATCTGGGGGCGATTCAACGAGAGCTGACCCGACGCCTTGCCCCACGGGTTGCGGATCGTCTGTCCGGCATAAGATGCCGTCATATCGATCTCATAGGACTGGAGGAGATAATCGTCGAGATCCGCCGGCAAGCCCTGGACCGCGAATCGCTCGTAGTCCGATCGGACCCGGGAAGCAAGATCGGTCGAGACTTCGGGGGCCCGGGGTAGCAGGAAGGGGCGTGACATCGGCATGGATTGTCCTCGATCGATGGCTCGGAAAAAACGGCCTGGCTAGCAAGACTGCCCCAGCCGCGAGAGGCAAGCTCCGATTCGATCGAACTCGGCGGGGTCGAGGGCGGGGCCCCAGGGGTCGTGGGCCGCGTCCATCGGGATGACCCCCTGGTGGACCAGGCACCAGAGCATCCGTTGTATGTAGCCCTCCATCGGGGCGACGAACGTATGCTGGGCCAGGTCGTCAACGGCCGCGCTCAGGGCGACGAACCGCGTTGCCTCTCCATCCCAGAAAGCACGCAGGAGGTCGGCCTGGAGTCCGGTGCAAGCCGCCGCCATGCCGATCAGCGCCCCTGGGCGCCGCACATCAGGCTATAGCCGAGAAATCGGTCTTCGCCTGTGATCAAGAGCTTGTCGGGCGACTGCTCCCGGATCAGCCGGGAGATGTCCTGGAATGTCATCACGCTGTCGAGGGTCGCGATCTTGATACCCAGCACCTCGGATCTCCGCAGCAGGGCTGAGAGCGACTCGCGACTGTAGGCGATACCTCCGGCAGCCTCGTAGAGGTAGAATAGGATCAATGGCAGACCCACTTCGGCGATCGCGTCGTGATAATCCAGGATGAGTCGATCCGGGTCGTCCCGGTCGCGAAAAGCGACGGGTGGGTGGACCAGGAGAGCGTCGGCCCCGAGGTCGGCGGCGCGTCGGGCCATCGACCGGGCCGACGCGATGACGTCCGGAATCTCGCGACGGTCGGGCCGGGCGCCCGCCGCGGCGATCAAGGAGCAGCCGGCGGGCAGCGCCCGTCGCCACGCTTTCAGCACCCGGTCGCCGTCGGGATCGCTCAAACGAAGTCCTCGGCCCGTGTGGGCCCAGACCGCGACGCCCCCGATGGATTGGCCGGCCATCCACTCCGCATAACGCTCGAGGCCCGCGGAGTGGATTCCTCCATCGCGACCGAACGTCACGGGTACCGCCGCGATCAACCGTTCCTTCAGTGTTTCGACCGAGATCGCCATGCCAACCTCATCCGATAATCCCCGGGCATCACCACGACTCCGCCTCGGTAAGTTCGCCGGAGTCATTCCTCACCCCGAGTGCTCCCATTATTCCCCAACCCGCAGCCCATGCAACTACCTCCGGATCGCGTTCAAGGATGATTGTGAAAAACCGCGGATGTTGCAACCCTCGCGAGATCCCCGACCGATCGCCTCCCTTTGGAAAAACGCAAACCGATGTGCCCCACGTTTGACTTCCTTGTTCCAGAGGACAGACTCCTACTGACTCAGTTTCCGCGCGTCGGACGGACCCGGAATTCGCCGCGACTCCCCCACCGATTCACATCAGACCGAATTCCTTCAAGTCGGGACTTGACGAACGGATTCGATGACGCAATGATTGAATGCGTGCATCAAGTCAATCGCACGTCGGCCAGGAGCCCGGAATCGCCCCCCCGCAAGTGGGATGGGATGCCCGGTCATCGCGACGGCGAGGCGGCTGGTGGACGTCTCTCGGATCAGTGCTGGTTCAGCCGGATGAGCGGGGTCTCGAGGTCCGCACGGGCGGACGCGAAGTCCCCGCCGGGCCGGTGAAGGATCGACGAAGCATGAGCCGCACCGAGCCCCGCAGGACGGGAAGGACGCTGACGGAGTGATCTGAAGGATTCCTGGCTGTGGAGACGTGAGACTCTCGCCGAGGTTGCTGTCGCTCTCGGCGGGTGTTCTCGATGCGGATACTCGTGAGTCACCTTGATCGTGGAGAGCACTGGCCCCCGGACGCCATCGAAATCACGCGTTCCGGCGAGGTCTAAGCTCAACAAGTAAACCGGGGAGTCTGTCGATGGGTAGCTTCAAGAGAGACGGTCAGGGTCAGGGGCCCAATCGGCGCCGCAGCAAGTCGAGCCCCAAGCGGCAGGGCTTCCTGGGGATCGAATCGCTCGAGTCCAGGCGGCTGTTGACCGGCGGGGGTCAGACGTTGCCGGCGCCCTATTTCATCCCGACGTCGTCGGACATCAGCAACGTCCAGAACGGTCCCATGGCGAACATGGGAGAGTATCTGATCGGCGTCTACGAGTCGTACCTGTCCCACCAGGGTCAGACGAGCCAGCTTCCCGGCGAATACCCCTTGTTGCAGTTCCAGGGCGATTCGGTGTTGATCGCCGTCAATAGCCTGGGCGGCGACTTCTCCCAGTTCCAGACGTCGCTCCAGAATCTCGGGCTGAAGGTCGTCTCGTCGAGCTCGTACTATGGCGAGGTCGATGGCTGGCTCCCCGTCAGCCAGTTGCCGACCGTGGCCGAGATGGCCCAGACGATGAGCGGCCACCCGGTCTACACGCCGCTCGCCGGTTCCGAGTATCAGGGCATCGCCTATAACGAGGCCGAGACCTCGCTGTTCGCCGACACCGCACGGACGCAGTACGGCGTCGATGGCACCGGGGTCACGCTGGGCGTGCTCTCGGACAGCGTGAGCCAGTATAATGGCGGACTTGCGACCTCATACGGCACCGGCGACCTCAGCGCCACCAACCCGGTGACGGTCATCCAGGACGGGCCGGCCGGCTCGACCGATGAAGGCCGGGCGATGCTGGAGAATGTCCATGACATCGCGCCCGGCGCCAATCTCCAGTTCGCCACGGCATTCATCAGCGAACTGTCGTTCGCGCAGAACATCCAGGCGCTGGCGACCGCGGGGTCCAAGATCATCGCCGACGACGTGAAGTACGCCGACGAGCCGATGTTCCAGAACGGCCAGGTCGCGCAGGCGATCAACACGGTGACGGCGGCCGGTACGACCTACTTCAGCATGGCCTTCAACGACGGTCCCGATAGCGGCTACCTGTCCACGTTCCGCGGCGCCAGCGGCACGGTCGGGGGGACGACGGGCACCTGGATGAACTTCGACCCCAACGGCGGCACCAGCCTCACGCTGCCGATCACGACGTCGATCGCGAACACGACCATCTCATTCGAATTCGATCAGCCGTACAAGACCCAGGAGCCCGCCGGCTCGACGGCCACGGTCAGCTCGGTCATGTACTTCTACGTGCTGGATTCCAGCGGGAATGTCGTGACCTCGGGTACGACGAACACCGTCGCCGCCCAGGCGCCGTTCCAGATCGTGCAGATCCCGAACGCGGGAACCTATACGGTTGCGGTCCAGCTCGTCTCGGGCCCGGCCCCGGGGCACATCGAGTTCTCCGGATTCAACGACACCAACCAGGCCCTGGCGGTCAGCCAGACCTACGGCAGCGCCGGCGGCACCTACTATCCGACGGTCTGGGGTCACAACGCCACGGCCTCGGCGATCACGGTCGGTGCGACGCCCTGGTGGGCCCCGGCGCCGTACATCGCGCAAAACCCGCTGCTCAACGAGCCGTACAGCGGCTCCGGCCCGAACATCATCGTCTTCAACCCGGACGGGACGGCGCTCTCCTCGCCGCAGACGACGCTGGCGCCGACCCTCACCGCCCCGGATGGCGGCAACACCTCGTTCTTCGATCCGGGTACCACGCTCAATACGGCCGCTCCGCCGATCCCGGGCCAGCCGGCGAGCTCGACCAACCTGGTCCCCGCGAATCAGCAGAGCTTGCCGGTCTTCTTCGGTACGTCATCGGCCACGCCCAACGCCGCGGCCGTGGCGGCCTTGATGCTCCAGCGGGTCCCCAGCCTGACGCCCGCCGAGATCAAGGCGGGGATGATCACCTCGGCCGAAGCGAAGCCGATGAACGGCACGACCTCGGGCACCTGGGATCCGCAAGGCGGCTACGGCCTCCTCAACGCGATCGGCGCCATCAACGCCGTGGATCTGCTTCGCGTTCAATCGACAAACCCCGCCAACGGTGCGACCGTGACCACCGCGCCGAGCGTCATCCAGGTCACCTTCAACAAGCCGGTCGTCTTCTCCAGCCTGTCCGCCGCCGACCTGACGTTCACCTCGACCCCCCCGGGCGTGTCGGTCGTCGTCGGGGCGCCGATCGCCATCGATAATCCGACCGACCCCACGGTCGTGTCGTTCCCGATCACCTTGGTCCGGCAGAACGGCGTCCTGGCCGACGGCAGCTATACGTTCTCCGTGCAGAGCCCGAGCAACGGCAACCCGGTCGTGTCCGAGGACGGCAAGGACCTCGTCGGTTCCGGGCCGATCAAGTTCACGCTCGCCGACGTGACGGCTCCGGATATCGTCAATACCACGGTCAGCGGACGTACGGTCACGATCAAGTTCAGCAAGGCGCTCGACCCGAGCACGGTCAATCTCAGCACGATCTTCGTGGTCCGCAAGGACGGTTCGGCCGCGTGGCCGCCCACTCCGTCCGATGTCTCCTCGTACATCGATCTCAATAACGATCCTCGCACCCAGATCAGCTACAATCCGCTCACCTTCACGGTCACGCTCGACTACTCGAACCTGCCCCAGTCCGAGCTGCCTTCCGACCAGTATGCGATCGTCGCGCTGACCCAGACCGCCTCCACCGCGGGCGTTACCGACCTGGTCGGCAACGCGCTCGACGGCTACTACACCGGGTCCTTCCCAACCACCGCCTATCAGGGTGGACCTTACGACTTCATCCAGAACCTGGGATACGAGGCGGTCCAGGCGCCCACGATCACCACGTTCACGATGACCGCGGCGACGGATACGGGCATCCCGAACGACCAGAACACCAACACGACCGTCCCGCAGTTCATCGGGCAGGTATACGTGCCGTTCCCCGGTTCGGTCTCCGGCGACCAGGTCTACGTCCAGTTCCAGGGACTTCAGAACAATTACGTGACGAACCTGGGAGTCGGCGGCGGCGGTCGCGGCTACACGGGCAACTTCGACGTGCAAGCCACGACGACCTCCACGGGCACCTTCACCGTGACGACCCCGGCCTCGTTGCCGGAAGGCTTCCAGGACGCCGTGGCGGTGGTCGTCGGCCAGGCCGATCAACCTCCTCTTCCCGGATACTCCTCGGCCTATACGGACGGGTTCCGGATCGACACGACTCCGCCCCAGATCACGGCGGCATCATTCACGCAGGGCGGGACGGCGCTGCCCCTCCCCAATCCGATTCCCCCCGCCACGGTGGCTCCCCCTCCCACGAATATCTCGACGCTCAGCTCACTCTGGCTGACTGTCCAGGATTCGGTCACCCCCACCGTCGCCCCGCTGGGTACCCCGAATACCTTCCTGTTCCCGGCGATCGACCCGGCGACCGCGTCGAATATCAGCAACTATTCGCTGATCAACGTCACGACCCATACGGACGAGTCGCAATACATCTCGTCCGCGACCCTGGTCCCTGAGGCTGCCACGGCCGTCAATGGCTACGTGACGGCCTACAACGCCCAGATCAACGTGACGTTCACCCCCGGGATGCCCTTCGGCACCTACAGCTTCATCGCACACACGCACGAGCTCCAGTATCCGGGGCTGGCGGACGCCGCGGGCAACTACCTCGATGACACCAGCGTTGCGGGCGAGGGCACCAAGGACTTCATCATCAACTTCGCGATCCAGAAGACGCCGGTGTACATCACCAGCATGGCGCTGGAGAGCAGTTACAGCTCGGACGGCTCGACGGTGCTTGGTGGGACTCAGTCGTACTTCGAGGTGCCACCATCCTCGGGGACGAATACCCGCGACAACGTCGCGGCACCTCCGACGGCCGCTGTGATCGACCTCTCCAATCCGATCCCCTACGGCAACTATACGCCCGACGTCCTGCTGGTGCGTTCGGCGAATAGCGCCAGCTCGGCGGCCGACGGCGATTTCGGCACGCTGGGCCAGGGCGGTCTCGGAGCCTCGGGGACAGGCTTCACGATCGTCCCCGGCACGGCCGTCACGCTCTACAACTACAACATCACGACCGGTGTCTCGACCGCGGTGACGGCCGGCGGGTCGGGCAACCGCCTGGTGCTCACGCTCGCGGCCGGCACGACGCTCCCGGCCGATTATTACCGGATCTACATCCCCAACCAGGTCGACTCCGCCGGCAACGACACCCGGATCTTCGACATCTACGGCAACCAGCTCGACGGCGAGTTCCTCGGCAACCAGACCTCGCAGAACAGCCCGGACTTCCCGAACGTCCCGCCGACCGTCACCATCCCCGAGTATGAGGATCTCCAGTCCGACGGCACCTATCGCGTCAACGACATGAGCGGCGACGGCGTGGCCGGTGGCGCCTTCATGACCGGCTTCGCGGTCGTGCCTTACGGCAATATCGTGTACGCCAGGCCCGACTACGTCGAGAATCCCCTGATTCCGAACACCCTCTCCAACGGTAGCCTGGCCAACCCCTATCCGGTGCTCGCCCCCGAGGGCGATCCCGCCACGGCGCCGGCCAATCCCAATCACAACCCCAACGGCGGCCTGAACGATTCGAGCTTCTTCAACCAGTCGAACTTCAACCTCAAGTATGACCTGAGCGGCGACGGCAAGTTCGAGCAGTCGGCCCTCTATGCGGCCTCTCAGTTGTCGTACAACGGCCCGGTCGTCGTGGTCGCCCTTCCCGGCCTACCTTCCCGCAACCCCGTGACCGGGCTGGTGACGGAGGCCAGCTTCGTCATGGAGGCCCCCGCGGGTAGCGGCCCGGCCGATGGCGGCAGCGCTTCGGTGCCATTCGACACGACGCTGGTCTTCAACGCCGGCACGACTCTGAAGCTTCAGAACGCTTCGCTGTTCGTGCAGAACCAGGGAAGCGCCCTCCAGACGCTGGGAACCGCATCCAACCCGGTGACGTTCACATCCTACAACGATGCGGCGGCCGGTGGCGCGACCAACAACAACCCGGATACCACCCCGTTCGCGGGCGACTGGGGCGGCATCGTCTTCCGCAATTACGACGATGCCATCACGTCGCAGCAGCAGCAATTCCCGGTGGACGGAACCCTCGTCGGGGCGAATGGCGGTGCGGCGATCTCCGGCGCACAGGACGCGATGTCGCTGCTCAACTTCGCCAACATCCGGTATGCCGGCGGAGCGGTCCCGAAGGGTTCCAGCACGTTCTATAGCGGCATCACCCTGTACAATTCCCGCCCGATGATCACGAACGACAACATCGCCGATGTCGGCGGGACGGGTGGCACCGAGGGCGCGATCGGTGCCGACTTCAACTCGCTGCGCGAAGACGATACGGCCCGCGGCCCGCTGGTCCGCTCCGTCACGACGACCGCCAACAGCCTGAACGGCATCTACCTGATGTCGGAAGCGAACGGGTTCATCGAGCCGACCAGCGCGATGACCTACCCGACGAATCCGACCTCCCTCGGGGGCTCGACCAACTATACGCTCGAGTCGCCGCTCCCCTACCTGATCATCACCCAGCTCGTCGTCGGTCAGGAGTTGCTGGAAGGAACGGGCGGCAACACGGAGTACGTGACGAACCGGCTCTATGTCCAGCCCGGCACGATCTTGAAGTTCAACAAGGGCGCCGGCCTGGACGTCCTCAACCCGGGCGCGAGCCTGAACGTCGGATCGCGGTCCTACATCAATGGGTTCGACGCGAGCAGCAGCTATGGCCCCGGCTCGGCCGGCTTCGCGACGGAAGGCCCGAACGATCCGCAGGTCATCTTCACCTCGATCTACGACGACGCGGCGACCACGCCGTTCGTCCCGGCCCTGGATGCATTCAGCAAGCCGAGCACGACGACGCTCGGGATGAGCCTATGGGGTAGCGTCGGAATCATCACCGGCGGCGTTACCGTGATCAACGACGCCACATTCGAGTACGGCGGTGGCGCCCTCAATACTCAGCAATTCACGATCGACTCGCAGTCCGTCCTGTCCTTCATCACCGGGCTCGCGGTGGAGACCTTCCCTCTGCCGACGAACTGGGATCCGACCGCCGGGACGCACGCGTACATCACGAACGACAATTTCTACGACAATTTCGACACGGCGATGCAGATCGAGCCGGACGGCCTCCTGGCCGCCGACCCGCTCCATCCCCTGGCGTCGGGCCATCCGTTCTTCCGCGGCAACGTCATGCAAGGCAACGGCATCGATGGCCTGGGCGTGGTGACCAATCGATATTATTACACCAACCCGCTCAACAACTACGACTACATCGGCCCCCGAGAAGAACCGGACACGATCACGACCATCGACTATGTCAATCAGACGGTCAGTGCCGTGTGGGACTCGACCGATCTGACCTATGTAGTCCGGGGTACGGTCGGCCTCGGAAGCGAGAATTTCTTCGCGAATGACCAGGGTCTGCCTGTCCCGGATACGACCGCCTTCACGACCGAACCCAAGCCCGCGATCTCGCTCACCATTCAGTCGGCACTCCCCGGTACGGTCCTCGCGGACGGCTCGACGATCCCGAGCCCCGGCCAGTCGGTGATCGTCAAGCTCCTCAACGACGACACGCCGAATGGCGCGGGCTCGCTCACCGGAGTCGGCTCCACGGGGGTGGGTGCGATCCCCCACGCCGGTGCGGGCTTCCTCGCGGGCGTGGATGATGGCGTCGATCCTCCGGGCAGCCTACTGATCGACCCGGGTGTTGCCACCGAGATCCGGATCCTCGGCATCCCCGGCAACCAGACGACCGGACAGCAGCGTGTGCCGGTGATCATCACCTCGCTCCGCGATGGCACCGTCGGCACGACGGTCCGCGGCGTGAAGATGTTCAACATCCTGGAGAGCGCCCCGGTCTACCAGACGGTGGTCAACCCCAACCCCGCCACCAACGGATTGACGACCCCGGCCGCGGGCGACGGAGGATACATCTACCTCGGTGGCCTGTCGATGACGGAGTACGACCCGACCAATCCCTTCGACGGGAGTCTCATCGACAACGCCGACATCAGCTACATGACGCGGATCGAGGTGCAGGGCGGCGGCCTCCTGAACACGTTCAACAACATCTCGGGCAAGCCGGGTACACCCAGCCTGACGACCGCCGATTGGTGGGACCAGTTGAGCGGCTACCTGGCGCCGGTCAACCAGCTCAACTCGCCGTTCTCGCTGACGATCGCCGACTCGAACCTCGCCGATTTCTCCGACGCCGGCGTCTTCGTCCATCCCGATGCCCTGGGGGCTATCACCGTGGACTGGACGGGTGCAAACGGTGGAGTCGCTTCGACGCCGGGCGCCATCACTCGCAATTCGCTCGCCGGCGAGCCGGTCTTCCTCTACATGTACAACGACACGATATCGAACTCGGCCCAGGGTGTACACATCAACTCCCAGACCGGTAACGATACGAACGGCGATAGCGTCTATCAGGCCGTCATCAACAACGTGACGTTCTACAACGATCCGATCGGCATCCAGACCATCGCGCCGCCGCACTCCAGCAACCCGGACAACAGCTACGCCAGTGTCGAAGTGCTGGCGATGAATGACATCTTCGACGGCTCGACGAATGCGGCCAAGACGGGCATCGCCGTGGACCTCCAGGGTCAGAACGCGTTCAGCCAGCTTCAGTACAACCTGTTCTACAACAACGACACGAATGTCGTCTCGACGACGAACGACGGCGACTTCGAGGGGAACCAGGGTGCCACCTATGGGAATCCCGACTTCGTCGGCCCGGTCGGGGCCGGCCTGACCGCCAACAATCAGAACTTCGAGCTCGAGCCGAACTCGCCTGCGATCGACGCGGGCCGGAGCGAGATCGGGCCGCTCGCCGGCGGCAACGCGATCTACACGGGTACGGACTTGACGCTCGCCGGCGGCCAAGTTCTGGGCACTCGTACTGACCCGGCCACATTGGCCCTGAATGAGGTACCGGGCAAGTCGGACCTCTTCGGCGAATTCGGCGGCTTCGTACTCAATAACTTCTTCAACCTCTACGATTCGCGCCAGATCGTTACCCTGCCGGGCTCGGGTTTCTTCAGCTACCCCGACGAGTGGCAGCCTGTCCTCACGAGCAACCCGAACGGTTACTCCGGGGCGGCGTCCAATGGCGCCACGTATAACTATCAGCCGATCAGCGGGGTGCGCGACATCCTGGGATATATCCGGGTACCCGATCCGAACGTCCCGGGGACGGGCTACGGCAGCAATCCGTTCATCGACATCGGTGCGTACCAGTACGTCAACCTGAACCCGCCGCAGGTGACGGCCGTCACGGCGACCGTGAATAGCACGACCTCCGGCACGGGCACGGCCACCATCCCGTTCTATACGGTCGGCGGCCAGTCCGGAAGCAACACCACCCCGCTCACGATCGACGTCACGTTCAGCGGGCCGATCGACCCGAGCACGCTCACCGGGTCGACTGTCCAGCTCCAAGAGCTGGGTGTCACGCCGGGCTCGACCGCGCAGACCATCAGCCTGGCAGGCAAGCTGGCGTATGACAGCGCGACCGATACGCTGATCATCAACCTGGGCGCCAGCGGGCTGTCGCTCGTGACAGATAAGTACCGGCTGACCCTCTTCGGCAGCGGCGCCCCGGTCATCGCCAACACGCAGGGTATCGCCCTCGACGGCGAGAACCTCTCCAACGGGGACGATCCCAACAGCGGCACGCAGCTCGCACTGCCCTCGGGCAACGGCTACCCCGGCGGCAACTTCTACGACTCGTTCATCATCAACACCACGCCCTCTTCGATCACGAAGAACACTCTCGCGATGTCGCCGGCCAGCGACTCGAATATCGTGGGAGATAACATCACCAACTCGACCCAGCCGACCTTCACCGGCTCGATCACGGAGCCGAACCCGACGCTCGTGCCCCTTGCCGGGCAGTCGGCGATCATCGACGTGGGCATCTATATCAGTGGCACGACGTACTTCTCTGCGAGCCAGCTCCCGGCCAACCTGAGCGGCTACGCCCAGTACATCCGGCCGAACGCGGGGACGGGCCTGACCGACTCCAACGGCAACTTCTCCGTCACGATCGGCGTGGACGGCGCCAACACCGGTCTGGTCACCAACACCACACCCCTGGCGAACCTGCAAGGCGTCTATAACGTCGGGCCGGATGGGCTGCTATCGCCGGTGCCCGGCGACGACAACGGGTTTTACGTGGCGCGGGCTCGGGTCATCGACCAGAGCGGCAACCAGTCCAACGTGAACGATCCCAACGCCCAGTTGCCGTTCATCGTGGATACCACGCCACCCACGGCGTCGTTCGTGTCCCCGACCTCGGGACAGGTCATCACTTCGCTGACCGGGAACGCGATCCAGTTCACGATCACGACCAGCGAAAACATCGACATGACGCATTTCACGGCCGCGTCGATCAAGGTGGTCAGCGCCGGGCCCGACGGGATCCTCGGGACGTCGGACGACGTCACGATCCCGGTCGATCCGAGTTCGATCTCGATGAAGCTGCTGGACGCGGGGACGGGCGGCACGGGTCGAGAGCAGATCTCGTTCGCGACTTCGGGGACGCTGACCAACGACCTCTACCAGGTCACCCTGCTGAACACAGGGACGGAGGCCGTCCGCGACATCGCTGGCAACGTCCTGGCCACTGCCGTGAGCCAGCAGTTTGCGGTCGCCGTGCCGTCGTTGTCCACGGAGTTCTTCGTCGGGGCGCCCTCGTATGTCACCGACCCGACCGCCACGATCGGGACGAGGGAGAACCCGTTCCCGACCATCAGCGCCGCGATGACCAAGGCTTCGGCCGGGTCCGTGGTCGCCGTCCTCCCCGGTGTCTACACCGAACTCGTGACGATGAAGCAATTCGTCAGGCTGCTCTCGGTCTCGGCCTCGAGCACGGACAGCACGGTATTCACGACGAGCACCGGCGACCCGCTCTCGACGGTCATCCGGGCCCCGGCCTCCAACAACCTCACCGGGATCCCCACGATCAATGCCACGAACCTGCAGAGCTTCGTCGGTCTCGAGACGGAGATCGCCGGTTTCACCATCGCGAGCCCACTCGTGGGCGACCCGGCCCTCGGCTTCATCGATCCGGTCGGGACCGCGATCGGAGCTACCAACTCCAATATCCTGATCGACAAGAATTACATCGCCGACGCAGGCGTCGGGATCAATGTGGTCACGTCCGGCTTCGATGCCCAGACGCCACAGATCGAGAACAACGTCATCGACGGGAACATCGAGGGTGTCCAGTTCGTTGACGCCGGGACGACCACGTCCGTTTCGAGTCCGGCCGATCTGATCAACAACGATTTCGTCTTCAACACCATCGGAGTGCAACTGTCGGTCGTGCCGTCCACCCCCATGATGGCCTATGCCGCCAGTAACATCTTCTGGCAGAACCACGACCAGTCGAATGCTCGGTACGGTTACGCGATCTTCTCGTCTTACCCGAATAAGATCAGCCTGCAGAACAACCTGTTCTCCGGCAATGGGGCCAGTGACACCTCGCAGGTCAACGCCACGAACAACCTGGGCAACGGCTTCAACCCGGCCAACCTGAACTCGACGCCGGATAGCCTGGGGAACTTCGTCGGAAACCCGGCCTTCGTCTATCCGGTCGATGCGAGGCCCGGCTCAGACGGTCCCGCCGACCTGTTCGTGGACGCCGATTTCCAGTTGACTGCCCTGTCGGCCGCGATCGACAACGCCTGGGAAGCGACCGCGATCCCGACCGATATCCTCGGCAACTCGCAGGTCAAGATCGCCGGGGACGGCTACGGCCTGCCCGGATTCGGACCCCGCGATGTGGGTGCCTTCGAGTACAACGGCACCGGCGGCGGGACCGTGGGCGGATCGTTCCGGGTGACGACGACCTCGCTCGTCCCGGTCGGAGGCGCACTCTACGCCGACGGGGCCACGCTGACGACCTCATCGGCTCCCACCTCAATTGATGTGACTTTCTCCGGCAACATCGCCAAGAACAGCATCAATGCCACCGACCTAGTGCTCTCCGGATCGGCGGCGAACTCGGGCGTCCATGCCACCAGCCTCACCTGGATCGACTCCCACACGGTCCAGTTCAATCTGTCCGGCCAGCTCAACCTGCCGGGCACCCTGGATGTCGCCGTCACACCCGGTTCGATCGAGAGCACGACCGGCCAGAAGAATCTCGGGTATTCGGATCACGTCGTCCTCCAGATCGGCGATCCTCCGGTCCATGTGAACCCGACGCCGATGCCGACTCCGGTTTCGACGCCGGTCACGACCCCGACGCCGATCATCTCGACTCCGACACCGACCCCGGTCGGCGTGTCGCCGTCACCGTCACCTTCTCCTTCACCGGTCCCGGTCAAGAAGAAGCACCACGTGGTGGTCCACACCAAACCGGTCGCGCACCCGAAGCCTGTGAAGCACGGAACCGTCAAGAAGGTCACTCATCACGCCGCCAAGCCGGTGGTCCATCACGCCGCCAAGCCGGTGGTCCATCACGCCGCCAAGCCGGTTGCATCCCATGGCAAGGTGGTGAAAGTCGCCATGCCGGGCCAGACGACCACCCATCCGGAGGTTGTGGTCCTGCACAAGAAGCCGAAGGCTTGATGAACCTCGAGATGATAACGATCCGATGACTCGCGGGCGGCTCCGAAATGGAGCCGCCCGTTTCGCATTCGGGACATCTCGATTACCATGAACACCGTCTGGCGATGAATGGAACTCAACGGCTCAGCGCCGGCTGACGGGTCGGATGTACACGCGATTCGCGGTCACGAAATTCCGAGGGATCCCGTCGTGATGTCCGTGGATCCAGACCTTCAAGGCCTTTTGAGCCGATATCATGTTCTCGGTTCCACAAGCGTTCGATGTGGCCTGGAGACACTATCAATCCGGCCAATTGCAGCAGTCGGAAGAGCTTTGCCTTCAGATCGTGCGCGTGGACTCCCGTCATGTCGGTACTCTGCATCTTCTCGGGCTGATCGCGGCGCGGACCGGCCGTCTCGATCTGGCATTCGACTACCTCAATGCGGCGCTGCACCTGAAGCCCGATTTCGCCGAAGCTCATAACATCCTGGGCATCGTGTTGATCAACCAGCGGAGGCTGGCCGAAGCTGTCGGCAGCTTCAGGCGGGCCATCTCCCTCAAGCCGGATTTTGCCCTGGCCCATAATAACCTGGGCAATGCGCTGAGGGAGCAAGGCGAGCTGGAAGCGGCAGAGGCCAGCTTCCGGGAGGCAGTTCGCCTCAATCCGGAGTTCGCCGAGGCTAACAGCAACCTGGGGAATGTCCTCCAGCAACAGGGACGCCTGGAGGAGGCGGAGGTCCGTTTGCGCCAGGCCATGCACCTCAGGCCGGACAATGCCGAGGTCGCCTTCAACCTGGGTATGGTGCTCTGGAAGCGGGAGAAGATCGAGGAAGCGATCGCCTGCAATCAACGGGCCGTGCGACTCAAGCCGGGATATGCCGAGGCTCACGCGAATCTCGGCACCGCTCTCATGGAAGGAGGCCGGCTCGATGATGCCATCGCGGCGTTTCGCACCGCACTCGGCCTCAAGCCGGACGCCGCCCAGGCTCACAGCAATCTGGTACGGCTCCTGAACTATCACCCCGGTTACGATCTCCGGGCGATCCGGGAAGAAAACCGGGACTGGAATACGCGGCACGCCGAGCCCCTCAAGAGCGATCTCCGACCCCACACCAATCGTCCGGATCCCGAGCGACGATTGCGCATCGGCTACGTCTCGTCGGAATTTCGCGATCATGTTCAACTCATTCTTCATGGTCCCTCTCCTGTCGAACCATGATCACAACCAATTCGAAATTTTCTGTTATGCCCAGGTTTCCCGCCCCGACCTCATGACCGAGCGGCTGCGCGGCTATGCCGACGTCTGGCGCAACATCGTGGGAGTCTCCGACGAGCGGGCTGCCGACCTGGTGCGAAGTGACCGGATCGACATCCTCGTCAACCTGAAGTTGCACACCGGCGACAACCGTCTCCTGGTCTTTGCCCGCAAGCCGGCGCCGGTGCAGGTCACCTGGCTGGGATATCCCGGATCGACGGGGCTGTCGACCATCGATTACCGGATCACCGATCCTTACCTCGATCCACCGGGGCTCTTCGATGCGTTCTCCTCGGAAGAAGCCCTGCGACTGCCGGACACATTCTGGTGTTACGACCCGATGACCGAACAACCATCGGTCAACGCGCTACCGGCCCTGGAAGCCGGCATGATCACGTTCGGCTGCTTGAACCACTTCTGCAAGATCAACGACGGGAATCTGGCGCTCTGGGCTCAAGTGCTCCAGGCTGTGCCGAAATCGCGTCTCTTGCTTCAAGCACCAAGGGGCCCGGCGCGGGACGATGTCCTGGCCAGGCTCCACCGTGGAGGGATCGCTGCAACACGCGTGATGTTTGCCGACAAGCGGCCACGTCCCGAGTATTTGAAGCTCTACCATCAGATCGATCTGGGACTCGATCCTCTGCCTTACAATGGACACACCACCAGCCTTGACGCATTCTGGATGGGTGTCCCGGTCCTTACGCTCCTGGGCAAGACGGTGGTCGGACGGGCGGGTTGGAGTCAGTTGTGCAATCTGGACCTCAAGGAGCTAGCGGCGGAGACGCCCGAGCAGTTCGTGTCGATGGCGGCAAGACTGGCCGACGATCTGCCACGGCTCCAGGAGTTGCGCCGCTCGCTGCGCCCAAGGATGTCGCAGTCGCCGCTCATGAACGCCGGCCTCTTTGCAACCCAAATGGAGCAAGCGTTTCGAGAGATCTGGCGCAGGTGGTGCGAAACTCGGCGATGAATGCCTCTCGGATGCTTCTCAACGGTTAAACTTTTCGCCGGAGGACCCGTGTTGCGGGATCATCCCGCATCATCGGGAGAGACTCTCAACCAGGCCTTTCATCTTCTCGAGCCCTGTCCTGGCGACGATCAGCGGGTCCTCTTGCCAGTGCTTCCGGTTGAATAACTCCAACGAGAGCATGACGTGAAAGCCACCGTTCGCGAGGTCTTTGAGGAGGGCCTTCAGCGGTGCGGAGCCATCGCCCGGATAGACGCGGTCGGCGTCGGTCAGCTTCTCGCGAGGTGGATCGGCCGGATAATCGTTGAAGTGGAAGACGTGGATCGCTCGTGGTGATAGGAGCCCGACTCCGTCTAGGCTGGATCCACCGCGGTGCAGGTGGTAGACATCCGGGAGGATACAGGCCTTCGGGTGCGCGGCCTCCATCGCGACGAGCGCGGCTTCGCTCAAGCGGCCCAGGGTGCGCGAGAAGCCCCAGACCTCGACCTGAGGGACAACTCCAATCTGATCGCCGATCTCCAGCAAGGCCCGATAACGCTCGGCGACCTTGAACAGGTCTGGCATGGCACGATCGGTCGCCCCGACCGGCGGCGCCGCCAGACGCTTCCCGCCCGCCCGTCGCACCAGCTCCATGCTCCGCCTGGCCGCCTCCAATCCTTTTCGGCGCCGATCCGGGTCGTCAACGATCCAATCGAAGAATCCGATCGCGCTCTCGACGGAGATCCCCGCATCGCGAAACCGCTTGGCCAGATCCTCCATCGAGCCCCCCGATTCGGCATGGCGTTCCAGCTCATCGACCCAGGGCTCCATCCCTCGGTATCCCGCCTTCTCGGCGATCGCGATCTCATCGACGATCGACAGTTTCTGCCCTCGGATCGTGCTCGTATTCAGACCCAGGAGAAAGGTCCCCGTCGGTGTGGGTGGTTGTCCCGCGAGGACGCCGGCGCCCGGGCCCGGTGAGGTTCCGGCTTGTGCCCCCTCAGCCAGGCGCATCGCACCTCCGGCCACGATCGCCGACCCGGCGGCCAACCATTCCCGTCGTTTGACCTGTGTCCTGAACATTCGGTCCTCACCTCTCGATTTTGGTCGTGGGAACGCCAATTCCAGCACGGGTGCCGGCCCGAAGGGCGACAGCATCCAAAACATCCGCGAACGCAAAGTCTCCGGCATCGGCTCAGAGTCTGTGAAAGGCTTGGATTGAAGATTCCGAATTGCGAATTCCGAAATCGCAGATGAATTTCATCCTGTCGATCCTGTCTCTCTGGAATGGAATCGATTCCGACAGGATCGACAGGATGAATTCACAACCTCTCAGCGGATCATGTCGCTTCGGAGTCCGCGCCACGCCTCTTGACGGCAATCCTCGAGCCGTCCCCGGATCATCTCGGTGATGGCCGCGGTCTCCATGCCGACCATATCTTCCGGGAAAATCGGCGGGCCGTAATGGATGCGGATCGGATGGAGGACGGGTAGCCGTCGCGAGCGCGGCCAGATCTCGAAAGTTCCGGCGAGCCCCACGGGGACGACGGGTACAGCCGCTCGTGTGACAAGGACCGCGATGCCGGACTTGAGGGGGGCGAGCTGGCCATCGGTGCTGCGCGTCCCCTCGGGGAAGAGCGTGACGATTCCGCCGGCTCGGAGTCTCCGAAGCGTTTCCTTGACGCCCGAGGCACCGATCCCCTCGCGCTGGATCGGGAACGACCCGACCGATCTCATCATGGAAGCCAGGCCCGGCACGAAGAGCGTCGACCTCGCCACGAAGTTGAGCTGCCGCCGCAGGGGAATGCCGAGGAAGAACACGTCCAGGTAGCTCAGATGATTCGACACCAGGAGGACGCCGCCGGACTCGGGCATATTCTGCTGGCCCGTCGCCCGCCAACCGAAGATGACCGTGGCGAGCGTTCCCATCAGATACTTGATGAGCTGATACCAGATCCAACGGGATAGCGACCGATCTCGCGGGGGTGGATAGGTGATGGGCCGTCGAGAGCCCGGCGCCTTGTTGATGGCCGCCGACCCATGAGAAGGCGAGGCTGGCTTGGTCACGGGAGATCCCTCAGGCGGACCCATGTTCTCGACTCGGCTCGAGGGGACGTTGTTCGATGTCGGCCACCATTCGCTCGATCACGGAATCGATGGTCATGCCCGTCGAATCGATCAGCGTGGCGTCGTCCGCCGGCATCATCGGGGCGATGGAGCGTCCGGCGTCGCGGGCGTCGCGCTGGCGTTGATCCTGGAGGACCGATTCGAAGGTGACCGATTCGCCCCTGTGGCGATAATCGGCGAATCGCCGCCTCGCCCGCTCCTCGTCGCTGGCCGTGAGATAATACTTGCGGAACGCGTCGGGAAAGACGAGTGTCCCCTGGTCGCGCCCCTCGGTGACGACGTCTTGCTCGAGGGCGAATGCCCTTTGCCATTGCATGAGACGGCGACGGACGCTCGGACTATCGGCGACGAACTTCGAGGCCCGGGTGACTTCCACGCCTCGGATCTCTTGCGTGACGTCATGGCCGTCCAGGAGCACCATCTCCGGCGTGAGGACGACTTCGAGAGAGTCGGCGAGCTTGCCGAGGTCCGCGTCGCTCGTCAGGTCCGTGCCGCGATGCAAGGCGGACAGCGTCACCGCTCGGTACATCGCGCCGGTATCGAGGAAACGCCAGCCTAGCCGGGCCGCGAGCCGCTTTGCGACCGTGCTCTTGCCCGCCCCCGCCGGTCCGTCGATCGTCACCACTCGCCTCATCGTCTCTCGAACTCCGTTGGTGCTCATGTCGGAGAGGTCGACACAACAGCCCAGCCGACCGGGTCTCTCCGATGGCCAGGCCGATCGATTGGGTCGATAGGAAACGCTCTCGGCGACGCGAGCGGAAAGACGATCGTCAGGACGGGCCAAGTGACGCCGATCATTCGTGTCGATCGCATCAGCTCCTGATGCCCGTCGTGGACGCGACCCGGCCCGGCAAGGGTTGGCGTCCGGCGAATCCGGCATCGATATCGTGCCAGTAAGCGACCTCGGGCTCGCCGAGGCACCAGCAGAGAAAGACCTCGCGACCATCCATGATGCTGTAGAAGTCGCAGAGGCCGTTGGGGCCCTTGAACTCCACGCCCAGGCGCCTCAATTCCTCGATGTACGACGTCAGTTTGGTCTCTTCCGCCTCGAGCTCAGCCTGGCTCTGGG
Source organism: uncultured Planctomycetota bacterium (assembly GCA_963743925.1). GTDB lineage: Bacteria > Planctomycetota > Planctomycetia > Isosphaerales > Isosphaeraceae > CAVZRC01. The sequence continues at coordinate 150,488 of CAVURY010000007.1, forward strand.
CCAACTCCTCCGTGTACAAGTCATTCGAGGGACGTCGTCGTTCACCCGAGACCATCGCGAGCCGTTGCTGGAGATCATCCACGACGCGAGACTGCCGGACGATGTCGCTCAGGATCATCCGGATGAGCGGGAGCGCCTTGTTGGCTTCTTCCACGGTGAAGTAGCGTCGCTTCTTCTCAACGATCGGCTTGGCTGGGGCCATGTGTCTTACCCTGGGAAAAAACCGATGATGCAATTGGATTGATCACGATCCGTCCGTCGGATCACCAACAGCATCCGTGCCATCGGGAGAGAATTTTCGCGCCGCCCGATCGAAAATCGCCGGTCAGAGAGGGTCTGTCAAGCACCCTCTCATTGTCTATCGGATCGTGTCCTGCCTGCGGATCGAGGAGATCGAAAACGGGAATCGAGGTGCTACATGCACCCATCCCTGTTCGTTCAATCTTTATTATAGGGCAGCTCATGACCCCCCGCAAAGCCAGTCGGTTACGGTCGGAACGGCGTCGCGGCTTGACGCTCAGCGGTTTTCTGCCCGCTGTTTCACCCGCTGCAGCATCGTCTTCAACGGGCAAGTATTCCAGACGTCCGCCTTCTCGAGCCAGGCTCTCCGCGCGACACCGATGCCGAAATCCAGGTCATCGAGGCCGCCCACGGCATGCGCGTCGGGATTGATCACGATTGTAACGCCTTTCTCGCTGGCACGGCGACAATGCACCGCGTCGAGATCCAGCCGATGCGGGTTGGCGTTGATCTCGATCATCGTGCCGGCTTTGGCGGCCGCGACGATGACCTCATCGAGATCGATCGCGTAGGCATCCCGAGCCAGGAGGAGCCGTCCGGTCGGGTGGCCGAGCATCGTCACGCGGGGATTGGACGCGGCGCGGACCAGTCGGCGTGTCATCTGCTCGCGCGGGAGCTGGAAGCTGGAATGGATGCTCGCCACGACGTAATCGAATCCGTCGAGCAATTCATCGGGGTAATCGAGGGAGCCATCCAGCAGGATGTCGCATTCGGTGCCCTTGAAGATGTGGAACTCGCCGCCGAAGGATTGGTTGAGGGCGTCGATCTCCGCCCATTGCGACCGGACGCGCTCGATGCTCAGGCCGCCGGCGTAGCCCGCCGATCGCGAATGGTCGGCGATCCCTAGATATTTCAGGCCGCGATCGCGCGCCGCCTGGGCCATCTCGGCGAGCGTGGCCGAGCCGTCGCTCCAGTCGGTATGGCAGTGGAACGTACCGGTCAGGTCGTCGAGCCGGATCAGCTTGGGGAGCTTGCCCGATTCCGCCGCATCGAACTCGCCGGCGTCCTCTCGGAGCTCGGGGGGGATCTCCGCCAGTCCGAGCGCCGCGAAGAGGTCGGCCTCCGTGCGGCAGGCGATCGACCCTTTCTCGCCCGACAGGGCATATTCATTCAAGGACAGTCCCCGTGCGAGGGCGCGCCTTCGCATGGCGATATTATGGGCCTTGGAACCGGTGAAATAATGAAGGGCGAACGCGAACTGGTCATCCTCGACTCCGCGCAAGTCGCACTGGACACCATCGGCCACGCGGACGCTCGCCTTGGTCGGTCCGTGGGCCAGGACGGTGGCCACCTGGGGTAGCTTGACGAAGGCGTCGATGACCGCCGATGGCTCCTTCGAGCTGAACAAGATGTCCAGGTCTCCGATCGTTTCGGCCCGACGACGGAGACTCCCGCAATACTCGGCGCGAATCACCTTCGGATGGGCGCGTACCGCCTCGAGGATCGGGGCGACCAGCCGGAGCGCGTGGCTCTGGAGGATTCGTCCTCCGGACTTCTCCACGAACGCGATGCCCTCGAGGATCTTGGCCTCGGTCTTCCCTCCGAAACCTTTGAGCTTGGCGATCTGGCCCGACTCGGCGGCCTTATGAAGATCGGCGAGGCTCTCGATCGCCAGAGTCTCGTGGAGCGCCTTGATCTTCTTGGGCCCCAGGCCAGGTATGCGGAGGAGCGCGACCAGGCCCGGCGGTGTGCTCCGCCGCAACTCGTCATAGGCCGGCAATTGACCGGTCGTGGCGAGCTGGACAATCTTCGCATGCATCGTGTCGCCGATGCCGGGAACCTCCGAGAGCCGGCCCTCGGCGATCATTTCGGACAGCTCGTCCGGGAGGTTCGTCAGTGCCTGGGCGGCGGCGTGATAGGCGCGACAGCGGAACGGATTCTCGCCCCGCAGTTCGAGGAGCGTTCCCATCTCGTCGAGAATCTGGGCAATTCGCGCGGTTTCCATGGCAAGCCGATCTCAATGCCGACGCGGGATGATCCCTAACAACGACTGTGGACTGTCATACAGGATCGAGCGGGCGAACTCCAGCGCCTGTTCCGGATCGAACTGACCCAGCTCGATGCGTTCCGCGAGGACGCGGGCCAGGATCTTGCGAACGAGTGCGGCTTTCCCGTACGACCATTCGACGCAGTAGGCATCGGAGAAGAATCCCACCTGCTTGTTGGCCGGGAGCATCTCGAGTCGTTCTCGGATGACCTGGGCGATCGTATCGGGGAAGAAGTTGTGCCACCAGTAACCGGCCAGGCTGAGATTGGGCAATTCGCGCGCCAGCGTGCAGAGGGCCTGGTTCGCGGGACGACTGGCCAGCAAGCACTGGAAGCGCAGCCGGGGATGTCGTCCGATCATCTCGGCGATCTGGCCGATGGTCCGCTGGGACAGGCGGGTTCCCGTCTCGTACGGCAAAGGTTCGGCGCCGAAGCTGAACTGGAAGACGATCTCCTCGCCGTGGGCCTCCAGGGCCGTCAGGAATGCTTCGTTGACGTACGAAGCGTAGCGATCGCGTTCGTCGGGACCGGCGTGGTCCCTTCGCCCGATCGCCGAGGCCATCTCCGAGTCGGAGGCCGGCCGGTAATCGATATCCGTCGAGAGATGCGTCGCGGTCGAGACGATCCTCCCGTACGGGATGCTCGTCACGTAGTGAGAGACGGCATCGTGGACATCCTCCAGGCTCCGAATCCGCCGCTCGGTTTCGGGCCGAGCACCTCCACCGATCGGCGCGGGGCTCTCGGGCGACTTGCCCCAGCACCGCTCCAGCTCGTAGAGTGCCGTGTCGAACTCCCCCCATTGACATCGTGCGAAGAAGCCCCATTCCAGCGCGAATTGGAGCCGATCGTCATCCTCGCCGCCGCCGCGACGAGCCAGCTCGGTGCCGCTTCGCACGATCCGGGCACGGTCGAGGATCTCATGCGGCCAGTCCCGATTGTCGGCCCGCTCTTTGATGAGATCGTCGAGCTTCCGCCAGTTGCGTTCCTCGATCGGATCGGTCCAGCCATAGAGGTCTTTGAGGATGATCCTGACGACCCAGGATGAACTGGTATTCCGGATCCGACGCAAGTAAGGTAGGGCCTCGGCGATCCGCGAGTGGGCCTCCGCCTCGCTGGGCCAGTCGGGAAACTGGGTCAAGCGTGAGCCGGACGGGCACCCCGCGGCATAGAGGTCGCTCACGACCATGTGGTACAGGAGGACATCATGCAACCCGCGCGCGGCCAGCTTGCCGCCGACAAGGTGCGTGTGGACGTCGAGGATCGGGACCTCAGTCAGCGCGGCCTCCAGCTCCCTTGCCGTCATGATGTTCGCTCCAGAGTCTGAAATTGGACGTGAGTGAACCTTCGATCGGAGTAACCGGTCATTCGAGCAGATGGGTTATCCCATTTCAACGGACTCGCAACATCCCGGTCCGCTGCATCCTCCCGTCACCGCGAATCGAGGAATCACCCGAATGGGCCAGCGCATCACCCAGGTGGACTCTTTCACGGATCGCGCTTTCACCGGGAATCCCGCCGCCATTTGCATCCTGTCCGGGCCGGCCGAGGATCGATGGATGCAGGACGTCGCGTCGGAGATGAATCTCTCGGAGACGGCCTTCGCCTACCCAATCGATGGGGAATCGGCGTTCAACCTTCGCTGGTTTACCCCTAACTCGGAGGTCGATCTGTGCGGCCACGCGACGCTCGCCACGGCTCACGTCCTGTGGGAGGAGGGATTCCTCGATCATAACCAGACGCCTAGGTTCGATACCCGAAGCGGCCTGCTGATCGCGCGGCGAGGCCCGGACGGGATCGAACTCGACTTCCCCTGCGAGCCGGTCGAGCGTGAAGTCTCGTCGGAAGACGAACGCTTGATTCTCCGCACCGCCATCCCGGCTCCGATCCGATTCGCGGGCCGAAACCGGTTCGATATCCTGGTTGAACTCGACGGTGAAGACATTGTCCGCAATTTGCGGCCGAATATCCGCAAACTGGACGAACTCCCGGTTCGCGGCGTGATCGTGACGAGCCGCTCGACGAGCAAGGACTATGATTTCGTCTCCCGCTTCTTCGCGCCGCAGGTTGGCGTTGACGAGGATCCCGTGTGCGGCTCGGCTCATTGTTGCCTGGGGCCGTACTGGTCGGAGAAGTTGGGCAAGTCGAAGCTGACCGCTCGCCAGGTCTCGCGGCGCGGCGGCACCGTGAAAGTGCGCGTCGAAAGCCCCCGTACGATACTCATCGGCCATGCGGTCACGGTCTTGCGCGGCGAGCTGGTTTGATTCCCCTGCTTTCCAACCCGAGTCCCAGCCACTACACTGGATGCGTGTGGTGGCGACGGAACACGCGGCGATCAGGGCGAGGAAACCAGAATGGCGGTAGCAGTTGACGGACCTAAAGCCGTCCTCCTGCGGGATGACGACAACGTGGCGGTTGCGGCGCGCCCGATCCCGCGCGGTTTCGAGTTGAGCGTAGGCGACCTGGCCGTCGAGGTCCGCGAACCGATCGGCCTCGGACATAAGGTTGCTCTGGCTGATATCGCCGTCGGCGAGCCGGTGCGCAAGTATGGCCAGATCATCGGGTTCGCTTCGAAGGCCATCGGCGCCGGATCGCTCGTCCACTCCAACAATCTCAGCGCGGACCTGTTCGAGCGGGATTATGCTTATGCCACCGAGCATCCCGAGATCCGCCGCGGCGATCAGGTACGCACCTTCCGGGGGTATCTCCGCCCCGACGGCAGGGTGGGCACCCGGAATTATGTCGCGGTCATCAGCACGGTGAATTGCTCGGCGAGTACGTCGCGCTACGTCGCGGATCGATTTCGCGACGGCGCCTGGCGCAAAGACTTCCCCAACGTCGACGGCGTCTTCGCCATCACCCACAAGGGAGGTTGCGGCCTCCCCTTCGAGGGGCCCGACCACCGGATCCTCGAGCGCGTGCTGGCGGGTTTCGCCAACCATCCCAACGTCGCTGCCTACGTGATCGTGGGCCTGGGCTGCGAGGTCAGTTTCGCCCAGCACCTGGTCGACGCCGAGCATCTGGTCACGCTCGGCGTACCCGGCGCGAACGGACGCGCGAAGGTCGGTCATCGGCCTCGCACGCTGAATATTCAGGAGGAAGGTGGGATCACTCGAACCGTCGAGGCGGCCGTAAGGGCCGTTCATGATCTGCTGCCCGAGGCGAATTCCTGGACTCGTTCCGAGCAGCCGGCCTCGAAGATTTCCCTCGCGATGGAATGCGGCGGCTCGGACGGCAACTCCGGCGTGACGGCCAACCCGGCGCTCGGAATCGCGGCCGACCTGATCGTCGCGCAAGGCGGGACCGCGTTCCTCGGCGAGACGACGGAGATTTACGGAGCGGAACACCTCCTCACCCGACGAGCCGTCTCGCGCGAGGTGGGCGAGAAGCTGATCGAACGGATCAAGTGGTGGGAGTGGTATACCGGGATCTTCGGCGCCAAGATCGACAATAATCCATCGCCGGGGAACAAGGCCGGCGGTCTGACGACGATCTACGAGAAATCGTTGGGTGCCCTGGCCAAGGCGGGTTCCAGTCCGCTCGTCGACGTCGTGCCGTATGCCGCGAGGGTCGATCAGCCCGGTCTCGTCTTCATGGACACGCCGGGTTATGATCCCCCCTGCACCACCGGCCTGATCGCCGGGGGTGCCAATGTCCTGGTCTTCACGACCGGCCGCGGCAGCGTCCTCGGGCTCAAGCCGACGCCGTGTATCAAGGTCGCGACCAATACGCCGATGTACGAGCGGATGGTCGAAGACATGGATCTCGATGCCGGTCCGATCCTCGAGGGTGAGTCCGTGGAAAGCGTTGGCAAGCGGCTCTTCGATCTGATCCTCGACGTGGCGAGCGGAACGGAGACCAAGAGCGAGCAGCACGGGGTGGGCGAGGAAGAATTCGCGCCTTGGTCCATTGGACCCACGCTGTGAAGCCGTCTGTGATGGGGCGAGCGAGCTCGCTTTCGTTGCGCAAGGAGCGTGCCGGACCCGCTCGCTGGGTAATCCCCGTTCTGGTAATCCTGGCTCTTGTCGAGCTTTCGTGGCTCCTCTGGTGCCTGATCGTCCCGCTTACCAATGTCAATAAAGTCGATGTGCCCCTGAAAAAGGATGTCAGTCGCGGCCTGCTGTTGCTCAATGCCCTGCCGCAGGTCATTGAAGGCGTCACGTTTCGCGATTCGCTGATCGGTCAGAGCCTTCTCGAACTCAGCCACGTGGAGTTTCTGCCCCAGCGCATTCCCATCATCCTGTCTGCGGCATTGATCGCCGCGGCGGCGATCGGCCTGGGCGATATGATTCTCGTCGGGCTTCGGCTCGTCAAGTCACTCCGCTTGAGCGAGCGACTTGCGCTGGATTACGGAGTCGGCACGTCGATCCTCGGGGTGTTGACGATGCTCGCGGGTCGTCTCGGCTGGCTCGACATCGGGTTGATCCGTGCCAGCCTTGCTGTCCTGGCGATCGCAGGTCTCCTGGTCGCGCGGCCCTGGAGATCCGGCCGCCCCAGGATTCCGGGACGCATCCCCGGGTGGCCGGCCTTTCTGGTCATCGCCCCGTTCCTCCTGGCGATGTTCCTGGGATCGATGCTCCCGACGATCGACTTCGACGTCCTGGAATATCACCTGCAAGGCCCCAAGGAGTACTTCCAGACCGGACGGATCGCGTATCTGCCGCACAACGTCTATACGAACATGCCGTTCGGCGTGGAGATGATGCAACTCCTGGGAATGGAGGTCTACGGAGATTGGTGGTGGGGGGCGCTGGCGGGCCAACTCCTGGTGGCGGCATTCGCGCCCGCGGCCGCTGTCCTGATCGCGTCCACCGCCGGGAGCCGCGGTTCGACACGCGCGGCCTGGCTCGCCGCGATCGTCTACCTCTCGACGCCCTGGATCTATCGGCTGGCCGTGATCGGATACGTCGAAGGCCCGCTTTGCTTTTACCATGCGGCGCTGGTATGGGGGCTGTTCCGGCTCGGGTCCGACTCCTCGATCTCTCGGACTCCACTCTGGGGCCTGCTCGGTCTCCTGGCTGGGGGCGCGATGGCCTGCAAGTATCCCGGCTTGATCTCCGCAGTCCTGCCGTTCGGCCTGCTGGCATTGATTGCCGCCATTCGACAACGCTCGGCCGGGACCGTGGTTGCATTCGTCGTCGGCTGGGCGGTCGTGCTCGGGCCATGGCTGGCCAAGAATGTGGTCGATACCGGGGATCCGGTGTATCCGCTCGGTTATCAGGTCTTCCAGGGGCGCGATTGGGACGATGCGATGCAGCGGAAATGGCAATCCGTGCACGGACCGAAACCGATCTCGATGGAAGCCTTCTGGGACTCCATGGTCGAAGTGGCCGGCCGCTCCGACTGGCAATCTCCCTTATATGTCGCGCTGGCGCCGCTGGCGCTGCTACGCCCCGGGTCACGCCGGCTGGCGCTCGCACTATGGATCTATGTAGCCTATCTGTTCTTGACATGGTGGCTGTTGACCCATCGAATCGATCGCTTCTTTCTGCCGATACTGCCGGCGATGGCCGTGCTGGCCGGCCTCGGGGGCGACTGGATTCGACATCGCGGCTGGTCGATCGTGCTCGGGATCATGCTGGCGGTTATTTTGCTGACAAACTTCACCTACATTTCGACCGACCTGGCCGGCTTGAGCGACTGGACCGGAGATCTCGTCCATCTCCGACGACACATCCCGAAACGACTGAACGCCCCGCTGGCGGCGATCGACGACGAGTTGCCCGATGATGCCAAGGTGCTTCTCGTGGGCCAGGCCGCGGTCTTCCATTTCAAACACCGGATCGTCTACAACACGGTTTTCAACAAGGAGATCATCGAGACATTGGCCACCGGCAAGGACCCCGAAGAACTTCGTCGGTCGCTCCGCGGCCTGGGCCTGACCCACATCTACGTGGATTGGTTCGAAATCCAGAGGCATCGCAAGGCCGGGGGATATGGTTTCACCGACTTCGTCACGCCCGAACGTTTCACGGGGTGGGTACAAACGGGCGTATTGGCATTACCGATGCATATCGGTCAGGAGCAGGAGCTTTATAAGATACGGTAGAGCTAAACATTCGATCGGGAGACCGAGAGGACAGCTTGATGGTTGGTGTGGTGCGAGTTTTCGTGGATCAGTGGACGAGACGAGCATGGATGACCTGACGATTGTGACGGGCGGAGCCGGTTTCATCGGCAGTCATCTCGTGTCTCAGCTGGTCGATCTGGGCCAGCCGGTACGCGTCATCGAGCGGCCCGGGGCGAAAGTCGAGCACCTCCCAACCGGTGTCGAGGTCGTTTTCGCCGACATTCGCTGCTCACAAGGTCTCGATCACGCGATGGCGGGAGGACGCTGGGTCTACCATCTGGCGGCGAACCCGAACCTCTGGGTGCGCGATCGCGAGGAATTCCGGGCGGTGAATTACCAGGGAACGATCAACGTCCTGGATGCCGCCCTTTCGGCCGGCGCCGAGCGGATCCTGCATACCAGCACGGAGAGTATCCTCACGAAGGCGGCCTCGACGGGCCTCATCGATGAGAATGTTGAAATCGCGCTTGATGACACGGTTGGTCCTTATTGCCGATCCAAGCTCTTGGCCGAGCAATATGCGTTCTCGCTCGCTCGCCGGGGCTCGCCCGTCGTGGTCGCGAATCCCACGATGCCGGTCGGACCCGGCGATCGGGGTTTGTCGCCTCCCACGCGGCTGATCCGCGATTTCTGTCGAGGTGACCTGCCCGCGGCGATGGATTGCACCCTGAATCTCATCGATGTTCGCGACGTGGCTACAGGGCTCCGTCTCGTCATGGAACGCGGAGATCCGGGCAGACGCTATCTGCTCGGCAACGAGAACCTGACGCTCCTGGGCCTCTTGCAATATCTGAGCGAATTGACCGGCATTCCCGTCCCACGCTGTCGGGTTCCGTACCTCATGGGGCTGGCATTCGCCGCGGCCAGCGAGTTCTGGGCCGATCACGTCAGTGGACAGTCGCCGAAGGCCACGATCACCGGCTTACGGCTTGCCAGACGGGTGATGCATTTCGACACGATCAAGAGCCTGGACGCGATCGGACTCCGGCCGAAACCCATCCAGGAATCGCTGGCTGACGCGGTGCAATGGCTCCGGAGTTTCGGCCTCCTGGCCGATCTTCCTCCCGAGCCTCGTTACGCGCGTTCACTTTGAGAAACATAAAACTGCCCGCCCGTGGCGGGTTCCATTTGCTTTCGACGATAAACCGACGGAGAATCTCATGGCGAGAGCCATCAACAAGGCTGGAGGTGGTCGGATCGGGTCACGCATCTCCGTGCCAAGATATTCGCGTACAGCTACTTACTGATCCGTGAAAGCTCGCCCCGCGCTCGAGACTTGGTCGAGGGAACGATGCGATGGATCGAGGATCGGCCGAGGCGGCGGCGTACGAACGATTGGAACCGGATTTGATCGCGATCTCGCGTTCTCTAGAGTAAAGCTCTGGACTCGCTCTTCAGAAATGGGCCGGGAAGTGGTACCCTGTCGCGAGAAAAAGTCCTCGGAGTCGGCTTCTCAGCCTGGCTTTCTCAAGTGAAAGACGCTAAAACCATCTGTCGAGGATCAATTTGTGTTCGTCATCAGTCTGACAGATGGCCGAATGAAGTGAGGGATCGACCGTCCATTCCTCGACAAATGTTGTATCCTTTCTTTAGCGGAGGGATACGATGTGAGCTCCCGGAGTTCAATGCTTCGGCGTGATTTCGGGTTTCCGTCGGCCTCCCTGATATTGCAACGTTAGGCGAGATGGAAGAGTTTTCTTACGAATAATGAGCTTAGTGGTAGCCAGGTGGAATCGAGTTGATCTACAATGGCCATTTAGTCTTGGCAGGAGCTGGTTGTAGCGGGCCTGCCAAAGGCTTCGATCGAGGAAGTCTCTCAATGCCGTCTCGACTGGTGGCCCTCGATGAAGGTTCGGACATAACCCTGGATCGCACCATGGTTGTCGTGGGCCGCCATCCGGCATGCGATACGCGACTGGATTCCTTGCGTGTTTCGCGTCATCACTGCTGCATGACTCAAGAGAATGGCGAGGTGGTCGTCAGGGACCTCGGCAGTACGAATGGCATCCGGATCAATGGTCAGCGGGTGGAGATCGGTCGCCTGAGGCCGGGCGATGAGCTGTCGATCGCCCATATCCGCTATCGCCTGGAAAATGGCCAGGCTCACGAGCAGACGCTGGCCGAACCGGCCGGCATCGTGGCCATGGCGGCCCGTCAGGACGAGCGGGTGGCCGCGATTGCGATGCCGAACAAGCCGGCGGGTGTGCCCCCGCATTCGGAGGGCGACGAGAACGCCCTGGCGGCCGCGGTCCGGAAGCTCCTCCCGGTCGGCGTCGCGGACAAGTGCCGCATCCAGGTGATCGTACAAATGTCCGAAAATGGCCAACCCGCCGAGGGAGCTCCCGAGGCCCCTGGGGAAGATCGCCCTCAAGTTCACTCGCATGATCGGGTGCCCTCGGTCGGGGATGACGCCTGAGTCTGAGGCCTCGATGCAAGACCATGCTCCGGAGTAACCCGAGGAATGTCTTTTCGACTCGTCCCCCTCACGAGAGGGGCGGCGCCCATCATCGCGATTCACCGCCCCGTGCTCCTGGTCGGCCGTCACCTCGAATGCGATGTCCGCATCGATCAACCCAAGATCTCGCGGCGACATTGCTGCTTCGCGATGGCTTATGATCGGGTCCTGGTGCGCGACCTGGGGAGTCGCAACAAGGTCCGGGTCAATGGCAAGGTGGTCGATGAAGCCCGCCTGGAGTCCGGAGACGAGGTGGCCATCGGGCCGCTCCTGTATCGACTCGAGTCTGTGGAAGAGCGCCCGCAAGTTCCACTGGGAACCCCCCCGGTGCCGAAGGCCGTCCCACGTCCGGTTGCCGCCGCTCCACCCCCTCCGCCCCTGATCGTCCCCCCGGCCGTCGGCGAATGGAATCTGGACGACGCGGACTCAGACCTGGTCCCGCTCGACGACCTCTGAGCCCGGGCGCAGGCCACGCTCCGGTTCGGACTTTCCGGAGCCGCCCCGAGTCGAAACTCGATTTGGCCTCCCGGTTGCAAGTGATCCTCTGTCCTCGGACGGACGGTGTATGATAGAATCTGGACAGTCTTAGCTCGTCTGCGTAACTCGTCGTGAGGACCGTTCAGGTCGCGATCCGCCGGGATCGTACGGGCCGCGGAAGAGCCAGCGAAATCCGGACAACCCGCATGACTGCCAGATCGCGCCGGGACCGATTCGACTCGAGCGAGCCATCGGCCGCGGAGGCGCAGAGCCGTGCGATCGGTTTCCGCGCACCTCGCCACGAGAAACGACACCAACTTCGCCCGCTTGTTTCACCGTCGTCGGCCGCGGCACAGACCCTGCCACGAGGAGGTTTCCGATGCTCCGATTGAAGAGAACGGCTATAGGACTGATCCTCATCTTATCGATGACCGGCAGCGACGCTCGGGCCCAGTGGGGCTATGGCGGCTGGGGTTACAGCGGTTGGGCGCGAGTCCCCAAAGTGCCGCTCTCCAGGGGGCCGGTTTCTATGCCATGGGCATGGGGCGCTACAACCTCGACACGGCCCAGGCCAACAGCATCAACGCCCAGACCGCGATCACGCTCAACAACGCCTGGGCTCAGATGACGCATGAACAAGGCATGATTGAGGCGGCGCGTCGGAATCAGCAGATCACGAAGGATCGGTCGCTCTACGACCAACGCCAGAAGCAACTCAGGGATAATCCGGGCACGCGCGAGATCGAGAACGGCGATGCCCTCAACGCCGCCGTCCAGGATCTGAGCGATCCGAGGCTGGGCAGTTCGGCCCTCCGTGCCGCCAACACCACGGTCCCGGCCAGCCTGATCGCCGAGGTCCCGTTCCAGAATGCGTCCGAGCGGGTGACATTCATGCTCGACCAACTCCGCGCCGCCAAGAAATGGCCGAAAGCGTTCGACGAACCCCGTTTCGCCCCCGACAAGAGGATTTATGACGACCTCGTGATCCGACTCCGGAAGGAGGACGAGGACGGCGACATATCGGAGAAGACGCTGACCGAGGCGAAAACACTCCTCCGGGACCTCAATGCCAAGCTCACCGCGCAGCCGATCGAGGATGAGGACGACCAGAAGGCGGCCATGAAGTTCATGAACTCCGCGAACGCCCTCGTGGGTCTGCTGGATAAGCCGGACATCCGACAGGCTATCGTCGAACTGCGCAAGGTCAAGGATACGTCGCTCGGGAATCTGCTCGGCTTCATGCACGCCTACAATCTCCGATTCGGCGCGGCGACGACTCTGAAGGAGAAGCAGGCTTACCAGCAGCTCTTCGGTATCCTCGATCAAACGCGTGATCAGATCCTGAGCGAGGCCAAGCTCGATGCCGCGCCTCAAACCCAGGTGAATGCCGGCAATGTCGGAGATATTTACGGGAACTTCGACAATCGCAGAGGCCGTAATACACCCAGGGCCCCTCAACCGCAGAACCCTCAGTGATTCGCGATCGCATCATTTGATTGCCACTCGATCCGACCAGTCCTGGTTCCGCCGCATCGAATATCGGACCCCGGATTGATCGCGATCAACCGGATGAACGGACCCATCGAGTGCGTCGCGTGCGACGCACTCGATGTCGTGTCCGGTACGGTCTCATCCGAGCCCGAGGAGGGCGGGAAGGTCTGCCACGGTGTCGATGAGATCCGTGTGTGGGTAGCTTTCCAGCTCGGCTCGGCTATGAGTGCCCCGAGTGACTCCGACCACCATCCCGCAGCCCGCGTTCCGGCCCTCTTCCAGGTCGGCCGGCGTATCTCCCACCTTCACGACCCGTTGCGGGTCCTCGATTCCCATACGCCTCATCAATTCTCGAATCATGTCGGGAAATGGTCGTCCCTGGGCGACCTCATCGCTGCTGATCGACGCATGACTCGTCCAATTCAGTCGTTCGAGGATCACGTCGGTGATGGCCCTATTGAATCCGGTGTTGAGGGCGACCTGAATGCCCGCTCGCGTGAGGAGTTCAAAGACATGTGACGCCCCCGGGATTTCGCGGACCGTGGGATCCTCCCGGTAGAATGCGATCGACCGGTCGACGAAATCTCGATGGATCACCTCCACCTGGTGGCCGAACCCATCGAGCCGACCTTGCCTTTCCAGCAGGAGCGCGATCGCCTTCGGCTTGGGAAGACCCATCACGGCGTTGACCTCGGCCGGCGTCACCTTCGATCCCCCGGCCGCCATCGCATCGCGAAGGCAACGGTTCACGGAATCTTCGTCGTTCACCGTCGTCCCCGCCAGATCAAGAACCACCAACTGGAATCCCGCCATCGCGCAACCCCTTTCCGTCATCCTTCGATCAATTCTCGATGCAACCCAGCTTGTCCTCGACGACTTTCTGGGCCAGCCCGAATGAGAGCGTCATCCCGGCCCCACCCACCCCGGTGATCACGGCCACTTCGGGCGTCGGCTCCAGGATCACGAAGGGGAGGTCCGGATGTTTCGCATAGACGCCATGCCATCGAGAGGCGATTCGCAACCCGGGGACCTCGAGGAAGGTCGCGAGATAATCCAGGATCCATTCGTCGATCTGCGCCTTATCGAATGGCTCGATCTCGCCGCCGTATTCGTGCGAGTCCCCGATCGTCAGTTCACCATGTCCATTCTGAGAGACCAGGACGTGGATGCCCATCTCATCAAACCAGGGCGTTTCTCGGGCGACGCGATCTTTCAGCGCGGGCAGTGACGGGCAGTCCCGAAATGACGCGTAATGGCGGAGTGTCAGGCCGGCGGCCAGCATGGGCCCGATCCGGAAATCATCGCTGCGGGAAGCCGACCTCATCATCTGGAGCTTGCATGGGACGATCCCGCTTCTCTGGAGCAAGTCAGGATAGAGGATTCTCGTCTCGTCCCCGCTGCAGATCCAGATTCGATCCGCCGAGAATCGCTCATCTCCGCAAAGGAGGCTCATCCCATCGACTCTCGTGACCGCGGCATCGAAACGGAACCTCACGCCATGCTCGCGAGACAGCCATCGCGGCAACCCTGCCACGACCTCACGAGGGTCTACACAGACTTCATCAGGACTCCAGATCGCGCACCGTAGCCCTTCCTGACGGATCGCCGGTGAACGTCGGCGAGCCTCTTTGGGATCGAGTAATTCAATGCGATCTCCATTCTCAAGCCTCTGCCGCGCAAACTCCTGGAGAACCTGAGCCTCGTCATCGTGATAGGCGAGATGCATCGAACCGCAGGGGTCATGCCACGAACCGCTCGACTTCAGGACCTTGAGCCAGGACTTCAAGCTCGACCGCGCCAGGTCACGTAGTTTGCCGGAAGACTGGCCGATCGGCCAGATCATCCCGAAATTCCGGACCGAGGCACCTCGAGCGATCGGATGACGCTCGAAGACGATCACCCGATGTCCACGACGAGCAAGATGGTAAGCATGAGCCAATCCGAGAATTCCCGCACCCACGACTGCATCATCGTAATCTGGACTCGATTTCATCGAGAGTTCCTCGGTCAACACTTTCGGCGCGTCGAACCAGCGTTTTTCCGGGGGCTTGCGAGCCGGGCGAATCGTACGCAATTCTGGGCTTCCGGGTGCCGATCTGAGAAGAGGGTTGCTCCAGGACAGGACGCGTGGAGGCCGTTCTGGCGATTGTGGCGGGGTCGAGTGTCTTGGATGCATTGCGAGTTAGGCCGTTACGTGGCAAAATAGGACATACTCTCGGTTTATGTCAGCCGGGTCTCGAGCCGAATCCCAGTCATGGGACGGGACATGAAGCCTGGCGTGGTCTTATCGTCCAACCCGAAATGTCGCAAGTGATCCTGATTCGGCCTGGCGCCACCCTCTACGACGAGCAAAATCGCGTCCAGGGCGTCCTCGATGTCCCGCTCAGCGAGCGAGGGCGTGATGAAGTCATCCAGATGGCTCAGATACTGGCCCAGACTCTGGGCGACTCGTCACTGTCCGCGCTCTATTGCGGGCCGGGCGAGAATGTGGTCCGGACCGCGGAGATTGTCGGCAAAGAATTGAGGCTCCGCCACAAGCGGATCAACGAGTTCCGCAACTTGGATCAGGGTTTATGGCAGGGCCTCCAGATCGACGAGATCAAGCGGAGGAACACCAAGCTGTTCCGCCAGTGGATCGAGGATCCCGCGACGATCTGCCCGCCGCAGGGAGAGACGGTGGAACGGGCGATGGAACGAATCAAGGCAGCATTCCGGCCGCTCATCCGGCGGCACCAAGACGAGGCGATCGGCTTGATCGTGGGGGATCCGCTCGCGAAGCTGGTTGCCTCCTACCTGAGATGCGAACCCCGTTTACAACTCGACGAAGGACCGTCCTGCTGCGAATTTGAATGGATCCAGATCGCGCCGGTCCTGCTGCGGAATGGCAGCTCTTGAATATTCTCCGGGCTCATCGTCGGCGAGGGACGGATTCGGCGGGATTCGCGGGAGATCGGTTCGATCCGATGGGCGGATTTCGAGGACCGGCGGGACGGGACACGACCGATCGATGAGGCGCGGCGGGGAGCCGGCCGAACGGGATGCACAGGATGAGGGGTCACGCTATGGGACAGAAGGAGGGACGCTCCTCGAATGCCTGGCACGGACATTTCGAGCCGAAGCGCGTGCCGGAGAAGGTCTGGATCGGCTGCGAGGGTTGCCAGGCGACCCTCTTCCGCAAGCAGGTCGAGCAAAACTTCCTCGTCTGTCCGGAATGCAACCACCACTTCACCGTTTCCGCGGCCGAACGGATCAGGCAACTCCTCGACACCGACACATTCGAGGAATGGTATGCCGACCTCCGGCCCGCCGACCCTCTCGGGTTCAACGATCGCCGCCCTTATCCCGACCGGGTCAGGGCCGAACAGGCGCTGACCGGACTGAACGAGGCGGCCGTCGTCGGCCAGGGATTCATCCGGGGCATCCGGATCGTGTTCGGCATCACCGACAGCAAGTTCATCATGGGGAGCATGGGTTCGGTCGTCGGTGAGAAGCTGACCCGCGCCGTCGAAGAGGCGACCCGCCAGCATCTTCCCCTCGTGATCGTCTCCGGTTCCGGCGGCGGTGCCCGGATGCACGAGGGAATCTTCTCGCTGATGCAGATGGCCAAGGTTTCGACTGCCCTGGGGCGGTTCCATGCGGCGGGGGGCCTTTACCTGAGCGTCCTGACCCATCCCACCATGGGAGGAGTCGCCGCGAGCTTCGCGTCGCTGGGTGATTTCATCCTCGCGGAACCCAAGGCCCTGATCGGCTTCGCCGGCCCTCGCGTCATCGAGCAGACCGTGCGGGTCCAACTGCCGGCCGGCTTCCAGACCAGCGAGTTCCTCCTGGAGCACGGATTCATCGATAGGATCGTGCACCGGAAGGATCTCCAGAGCACGATCGCCCAGCTCATCACCTATGCCGTACCCTGACGGCCGATTCGGCTCGTGAAAGTCGTTCGCGGCCGGCTCTCGGAGAGAGGCTGCGACGGGAACGAAATCCGTCGAGCGGATCACGATCGTCACGAGGCG
Source organism: uncultured Planctomycetota bacterium (assembly GCA_963743925.1). Classification (GTDB taxonomy): domain Bacteria; phylum Planctomycetota; class Planctomycetia; order Isosphaerales; family Isosphaeraceae; genus CAVZRC01. The sequence continues at coordinate 167,274 of CAVURY010000007.1, forward strand.
CGACGTCCTCGGCCGTCCTGCTCGACCAATCGCAACAGGATGTTGTCGTGGGGATACGGGTGACCTCGATACTGGCGGAACGCCTCGGCCTGGTCCACGCCGATCTCCGAACCCCGGCTCGCGCCCCAGCGGGACTGCATATCCAGGTACTCGTCGATCCCGTGCTGGCGCAGCAGCCAGTTACGCTGGCTGGCGTGACACGCCAGCATCTCGCGCTTCGTGGAGAAGACCCGAGAGACGTTGACGAAGAAATCGACGGGAACCGGTCGCCCCTCTCGATCGCGGCCCTCCAGAGGATCGACGAAATACAGGTGGGGAATCGAGCGTAACGGGGGTGCCGGCTCCCACTGTCGCGTGGCGTAATTGGGGCAAGTTGCCCCGAAGCACGCGTCCCGGACCAGCAGGCTGGTCATCTCATGATCGGCGATGTAATCGATCGGCGGGGCCGTGAGGATGACATCGGGCCGCGTTCGACGGACGACCTCGGTGACCCTTCGCCTGGAATCGTCGTCGTTGAAAACGGCCAGGTCCCGGAATTCCAGGCAGAGATAATCCGCGCCGACGAGCGCGGCCGCTGCCCGGGCTTCTTCCCGACGGATCGCGGCGATCGCCTCGGCATCATGCTCGGCGCTTCCGCAGTCTCCCGGGGTCATGGTCGCCATGGTCACGATGCCACCCGACGCTCGCAAGAGTGCGAGAGTCCCCGCGCACTGGAATTCCAGGTCATCCGGATGGGCATGGATGGCCAGGATACGAATCGGCTCGGACATGGGTTCTCCCGGCGGTTGGATGGCAAGCCACGCACCCGAGGACGGCTCATCGCAAATCAAACTCGGAGGCGGAATGGAATTTTCTTGCTCCAATCCGCCGTTCGTGTCAAAGAAGATTTCGCGATTTTTTCCAAAATGTTCTCGCGTGCGCTAGCCGACCGGTGTACATTAGCAACCAAAGAGTCAGTACGTGATCGGCCATGACGGACAGGCTGACCTGTGGGTCGATGCCTACCGACTCTTGGAACGCGTTCCTCAGATATTGGAGACGTACGATGGCCGACCTGGAAGCCCTGACTCCCCGACAACGGGACATTTACAGCTTCATACGCAGCAAAATCCAAGGACGGGGCTACGGACCGACGGTCCGCGAGATTGGCTTGCATTTCCAGATCAAGAGCCCGAATGGCGTGATGTGCCACCTGAAGGCCCTCCAGAAGAAAGGGCTGATTCATCGTGAACCCAACATGTCACGAGCGATCCAGCTCCTGGAAGACCCGGTCAATCCGCAGAACGCGGGCCTCAAGCTCGTCGGCCGGATCGCCGCCGGTCAGCCCATCGAGGCCGTCGAGCAGCACGAGGAACTGACGTTCTCCGAGTGGATGGAACCCGGAGATAAATTCGCCCTCCGCGTCGCGGGCGAATCCATGATTGACGAGCACATCGCCGATGGCGATTATGTCATCATTCGCAAGCAGGAACAGGCTCGGGACGGGCAGATCGTCGCGGTCCGCGATGAAGACGGCGAGGCCACGCTGAAGCGCATCTACCGCGAGCGCAACCGCATCCGACTCGAGCCCGCCAACAAGGCCATGAAGCCGATCTTCCGCGATCGGGTGAATATCCTGGGCGTCCTGGTGGGCGTCGTGCGAAAGTACTGAAATCCCGAGGGACGCCCGCGTCGTCCCTCGAATTCCTCATCGTATGCGACTGGGTCAGGAAGGATCGGGGAATGGAACGGGATGCCAGTGCACCCGCGGATCTGGTGCGTCTCTTCACGGACGGTGCTTGCAGCGGCAATCCCGGGCCCGGCGGATGGGCCTATATCCTTCATCATCCGGCGAGCGGACAGACCGTGGACGGCTCGGGAGCGGAATCCGAGACCACCAATAATCGCATGGAGCTCATGGGAGTGATCGAGGGGCTCGCGACCCTCAAGAAACCCTGCCGTGTCGAGCTGGTCACCGACAGCCAGTATGTGGCCAAAGGGATCAGCCAGTGGATGCCCAACTGGAAGCGGCAGGGATGGATGCGAAAAGAGGGCGGCCGTTTGAAGCCCGTCATCAACCTCGATCTCTGGCAGAGGATCGACTCGCTCCTGGGTATGCACAAAGTCGAGGTGACCCACGTGCTTGGTCACCGCGGTCATCCCGAGAATGAGGCATGCGACCGGATGGCCGTCGCGGCTTACAAGGCTCTGGTCAAATTCGGCGTGTCCGGCAGCACGGCGTGATGACTCGGATGCGCACTCCGATCGCGAAGCGCTCTAGTTGTGCTGGAGCTGGTTGATCTTGTTATAGAGCGTCTTGAGGCTGATCCCGAGCTCGCGAGACGCCGCCGGCTTATTGCCGCTGTGCTTGTCCAGGACGGTCTGGATGTAGCGCATCTCGATATCGCGAAGGGTCGGGTTCCCGTCGGGGATCTGGAAGTGGGGAGCACTGAGCGTCGAGCCGCCGGCGGAATGGGCTTTGCTCCTGACGGGGATCTGGGTCGGCAAGTGCTCGGGGAGGATCGGCCCGTCTCCCGCGAGAATCGTCGCTCGTTCGACCATGTTCGCCAGCTCGCGGATATTTCCCGGCCAATCGTGAGCCAGGAGTACATCGACCGCCTCGGGAGTGATCGTCAACTGGCTGAGGCCGCGTCGCGATGCGTACCGGGCGAGCATGTGCTGGGCCAGGGCGGCGATATCTCCCCGGCGCTCCCGCAACGGCGGGAGGAAGATCTCGAACGTATTCAGCCGGAAGAAGAGATCTTCGCGGAAGAGCTCATTCGAGACCATTTCGCGAAGGTCTCGATTGGTCGCGCAGAGGACACGAACATCGACCCGGAACGGCTCGTTCTCTCCGACGCGACGGATTTCCCCGCACTCGAGGAAGCGGAGGAGTTTGACTTGCACGCTCTTGTCCAGCTCTCCGACTTCATCCAGGAAAAGCGTGCCCCCATTCGCGACCTCGAAGAGCCCTTTCCGGTGGCTATCCGCACCGGTGAAAGCCCCTTTGCGGTGCCCGAACAGCTCGCTCTCGACGAGATTCTCGGGGAGTGCGCCGCAATTGACCGGGATGAAGGCCCGATCCGACCTCTTGCTCTTGTCGTGCATGCTGCGTGCGATGAGTTCCTTACCCGTGCCGGTTTCCCCGAGGATCATGACCGATGCGTCGGTCGGAGCGATCGTCTCGATCAACCGGCGGACTTGCTGCATGACCGGGGTGTCTCCGATCAACAGCGGGCTCCCCTCGGCGGCCTTGAGGCGGGTCTCGAGTGCCGTGGTCTTGTTGGCCATATCGCGGCGTTCGGTCACGCGAGCGAGGATGACTTCGAGCTCGGCCCACTTGCACGGCTTGGTCAGGTAGTCGAAGGCGCCGAGCCGGAGCGCCTGCACGGCGGTATCGACGGAGGCGTGGCCCGTCAAGATGATGACCTGCGTCTCCGGGCTGATCTGGCGGATCTGTGCGAGGACTTCGATGCCGGTCATGCCGGGCATGCGGAGATCCAGCAGGGCGGCATCGTAGAGCCCTCGCTCGAGGGCTCGCATCGCGGCGGTCCCGTCCTGGCAGACCGTGACCTCGTGACCGAGTCGCGGCAGTTCCATTTGCATCAAGTCCCGGAGATGGGACTCATCATCGGCGAACAGAATCCGCAATCCTCCCTGGCGCGACTTATCCATGTCACGGGACCTCCTGATTACGTGCGTGTCTGCCTTCGGTCGTCCGAAATGGACGCATTCGTGGGCGTCGAGCCGGGCATCTTCAGGCGGAGTTGGCGGGGACGGGCTCGACGCTCCGTCTGCCGACGCTCCGGGCTCGCGACCGGCCTTCCTCGGGTAATTCGGTCGGGTGGACGGGGAGCCGGACCGTGAATGTCGATCCTTGCTGTGCACCCGGGCTGGCCGCCATGATCTCTCCCTGATGTTGACTGATGATTCGATGCGTGATCGAGAGGCCCAGTCCGGTACCCTTGCCCTCCCGTCTCTTGGTGAAGAACGGCTCGAAGGCGTTCTCCAGCACGTCAGGCTCCATTCCGCAACCATCGTCGGCGAAGACCATCTCGGCCTTACCCTGCCGGTAACGAGCCTCGATCCGGAGGGTCCCGCGCATCCATGGACTCGAGCGCGTTGACGATGAGATTGAGGACAACCTGCTTGATCTCCTGCGCGTCCACGTGCGCCATGACGGCCTCGCGCGGGTGGAAAATGATCGTCTTCTCGCGGTATTTGCCGATATGTCGGATCATCTCGACGACGCCCTGGATCAAGCTCGCCAGGTCGATCCGCTCCCGCGTGATCTCATTGCAGCGCGAGAAGTCGAGCAATCTCTCGGTGATATTCTTGCAACGAAATGCCTCTTCCTGAATCATCTTCAGATAGTTGAAGACGAGCCGCCTGTCCGGGTCTTCGGACTGGCCCAGGGATCGCTCGAGGCGATTGTCGAGCGCCTCGGCGCAGAAGGCGATCGAGGCCAGGGGATTATTGATCTCGTGGGCGACGCCCGCGGCCAGGAAGCCCACGCCGGCCAGTCGCTCGGAGCGAACGAGCTGCCTGCTTCGCTCCTGGACTTCCCCCTCGAGGTCGGCGTAGGTCACGCTGATCTTGGCCGTCATATCGTTGAATGCCTCGGCGAGATCCTGCATCTCGTCGCCCGACTTCAGATTGATCTTGTAGTCGAACGAGCCCCACGCGACGTGACGCACCCCCCGCTGAAGCACTCGGACCGGGAACAGCACCCAGCGATGGAAGAGGCTCGTGAGGCCGCACAGCATCCCCAGGACCATGAACGCGGAGGACCAGACGATGATCCGGCTCGTCTGGTACTGACCCTTCGACATCTGCTGGTCCGTCCAGAAATCCTGGTAGAGCTTATTGGGGAGCTGACTCACGGTGTCGCATAGCCGTTCGATCCGGGATTTCACGCCCGAAGCCGGCATGAATTTCGGCAGCAGGTCGGGCACATAGATTTTCGTCCCCGGGAACTGGGGTTCGACCACTTCGTGGTCGCCGTCCAGCTCATTGAGGATCACCGTCAGATCCTCGTCCATGAGGAGCGCGAGCTGGAGTTCCCCGAGGCCGCCGTCCGCCCGCATACCTCGGCTGGTATTCTGCTTCAGCTGGAGGAAGTAAATCTTGAGGGCCTCTCGCGCGTCGACGACGCGTCGCTTCAGCTCGTGCAACTCGGCTTCGCTCGAATTCTCGCGAGGTGCATGCAAGCGGAAGATGGTGGCGAAGAGCTGGGTGGAGGCCTTGATCTCGCGCAGCCGATCGCCCTGAGTCAATGTACTGATGTGAAAGGAATGCAAGCCGAAGATCGAACCGCCCATCAAGATGAGCATCATCCCCACAACGAGGCTCAGGCCGACCATGAGCTTCAGTCGGATAGGCCAGCGCAACATGACGACCTCCCTGTCGCGGAGCGGGCAAGAGACGGGCGGTTCCTCTGTGAACCGGCCATGGCGGACCGCACTATAACAAATCTCCCGCCGTGCTCAAAGAGCCAATCAGGCATGAGGAAGGATGCGTCGAGTGCGCCGTAACACGCTGTACCCGAGACCGTTAAATGGTCGTAAGTGGAGGACAGAGAAGAATTTGATCTCGTTCCCACGCTCGGCGTGGTAGGAATGCCGTCTTCGACACTCCGCGTCGGCGGGGCCCGGATTGTGGCCGAGAATCCGTCGAAACGCGGAGCGTCCGGGCGGATGTCCCCACGCGGAGCGTGGGAACCATTTGCCGCAAGTCGCCTCGGAATCGATGGTTAACGCTAATTCAACGGTCTTGACCCCGCCCCTGTCCATCCATCACCCGCCCAGCCAGCCGTCCGAGATGAACTGGCGGATGGCCGAGACCAGGAGGGCCAGCGCCAGGACAATCCCGAGGCCCAGTCGCAATCGCCGAACGTCGCGTTGAAATCGAGGTTCCTGATCGGGATTCTCCTGGAGACGCTCCAGGAAAGTGATCCGGCTCGAAATGCTTCCATGCCTCCACGACGGCCGATTTCGTTCCATCCCGTTCCAGAGCGCCACGTTCGACAGCGCGTCGGCGAAGATTCGGATTCCGATGGGGCAGATCGAAGGCTCGGTTCTTCGAGCCGGCGGGGGCAGCGAGCCGCTATCGAGGTCGAGATGCGGAGGACAACCGGGAAGGTCACAGGACACGATCTTGCTTCCGAATACATCGGCCTGGCGCTCGAAACGGCGGGACAGGTGGCCGAAGACCAGCCAGAAGTAGAGTCCCAGGAAGAACAAGAGGGCGCCGGCCTGGATCGTCTCGCTGAGTCCGGCCGAGGAGAAGGGCGCGATCCACGATGTCTGCGAGAGCCATGCCTCGCCCCAGGCGACCCCCTCGGCGATCAGCGTGAGGATTCCCAGGCTTCCGACGAAGAAGAACCCGAAATAAAGCAGATGTCGGTGGGCGATGTGCCCTATCTCATGCCCGAAGACGGCTGCCACCTCCAGGGGAGTCATCGATTCGATCATGGCATCCGTCAGGAGTACGTAACGGAACCGCGGCAGGACGCCCGTCACGCAAGCGTTGAGCATCGAGTGGCCGGTATCCCATACCAGGATGTCGGTGAACCGGAAGCCCGCTCGAGCCGCGGCCCGCTCGAGCCGGGTGCGGAGTACGCCTGGGGCCAGAGTCTTCGTCGGCCACGCCAGCCGCACGAAAAGTGGGGAGGCGAAGAGGACCAACGATCCCAGGATGGCGATCTCGGCCGGCTCACCCAGCGCGCTCTCGTCCCAGTGCGGGAAGAGCCTTGCGATGATGTCCCGCCGGATCACATATAACAGCACGACCGGCAAGATCAGGCCGATCGACTGGCGCGACCTGAGGAGCAAGTAGCGTCCAAGTCGGCCGGCGGGGCGGGATTCCACGCGTAGCTGGAATGCGCGCTCGGCGAAGAAAAGGCCCCACCAAATCATGACTTGAATGACAAGATAAGGCAGGAAGATCAAGAGGTCGTCGATGACGATCCAATCCCCAAGCCCCCAGTTGGAGCGAACGACGCGCGACCATCCTACAGAGTGGATGATCCAACCGTAGACGACCAGCGATACCAGGGTCAGGATTCGCGTCGCGACCGCATATCCCCGCCTGAGCCGGGACGTCGCCAACCCGGTTCGAGACACGCGGAAGGCAGCCCACCAGCCCAGGCCGAATGCCAGGACAGCAACCAGGCCGATCCCGACGCACGTCTCGAGGATTCTGGCCGTCACATCGGAGTCGGGCACGCCACCCCGGGGCGGATCGAATCCGAACGCGATCACCAGGGCGACCAAGAGCGAGACGGGCATCATGTTGAGTTCATTCCGGGGAATCGCCCGGCGTGAGGGCCATTCCTCCACGGGCGTCGCCGGAAAGATGAAAGAGGGACCATGTCCTGTTCACCTAGGCGGCAGCCGTCCCGACCATGACCAGTTGAACCGGATAGATCGCCGGCTCGCTCTGGCCCTTGATCTGGAGGCGGAGCGGGAGTATCACGCTCCAGGTATTCTTCTCCGAATCATGCAGGACGGCCGCCGACGGCTTGGCGTCTTTCGGGGCCATCAAGAGCAAGAACGACGCGGGATGGCTCGTCCCCGCCGACTCGGCACTGCGTTCTTCCAACTGCTTGCGCGTCGGCGGGCTCAATGCCTTATCCTTGGACGCGGGCAGGAGCAACACATAATCCCGATACGTGCTCACGCCGAGGTGATCGCCATTAACGGGTTGCAACCCGTATCGCATCGTGTAGATGCCTTTTGCGATCGACTGGTCCCGATAATCGTGGCCTTCCTCGGTGAACTCCAGGATACCGAGTAGCTCTCCATCCGCCAGAAATGGGAACTGGATGGCCCCCTTCGCGCCCGAGGGTTTTTCCGAGGTCGTTGTGGCTTTTCGGAGCCAGATCTCGGCGACATCTTTATCCTGCCCGTCGCGGATTCGTAAGCTCTGACCATCCAGAGCCCCGATCAGCTCGGGGACGAGAGCAGCCGGCGGGGGTTGCTTGCGCGTCTCCACCTTGATCGATTCCTGGCCATACGCACCGGTCCATCCCGACGCGCTGAGGAGGAAGAGGAGAACGGTCGATCTCATCGTGCTGATACCCCGAACAAGCTGTGAAATCACACCGCGCGATCGGGGAGGCATCAGCTTCTCGCGATCGCGCGGGGACTGGCGTGGATCGAAACTCGTTGCGGAAGCTGGATGAGCAGCTCGGGCTCGATTGACCCCGAGGATCGGGAACCCGGGGCGTTGGCCTGGGAGGGTTCGTCGTTTTCCTGTCGTACGAGGAGGCTCGTCGTGCTGGGATCGATGTCCCCGGTCGGGTTCGGAGCACAAATTCGAGAGGGTTCCGAACCGTCCCGGGGCGAATTGGCGGGTCAGGAAAGGAGACTTGGGAAAGTCGCCGATTCAGTAGGCGAAGTGACCGACGAAGCTGCTCCGGCAATTCGGATCGTCCCAGCGGAGATCGAGGCCCTTACCTTGAAACTGATGCCCCAGCGTGTACGCCGGTTGGACGTCGACACCCTTGGACAAGGGGCGATACGCCACGACCTCGTTCCCGCACATGTGGTCGCGTTCGTCGAGAGGTCGGGTCAGGATCTGTGCGATCCCGGCGGCCCAGAAAGAGGACCGGGGCGATTGCGGCATCCCATGCGTGGCGTGCGCGGCCTCGCCATCGGAAATCGAGCGATCTTCCAGAGTCAGGCTCATTCGAGTGGTGACAGTGTTGGTGACGTGTCCCAGTCGTGCGCCGCCGAAGGTCTTGGCCATGTCGATGAGGGCCGCTCGCTGGCTCGGGCGGGCGCGGGAATCCACGATCAGGACTGCTCGTGCCTTATCGGGGTGATCCTCGGAAAAAGTCGTGTCGCCCTGCACGGCGGCCGCGATACACAGCCCGGCGAGATCGACGCCTTTCCAGGAGCCTTCACGGACCTTCCACGCCAGGACCGCCTGTTTGCCGTAAATGAAGACTTCGGCATTGGAAAAACACGGACCCGTGAAGACATCCGCATTCCGGGCTTCGACGTAATCGCCCCGGATCTCCGCAGCCCCCGCCGCGGCGGGAGCCAATGCCAGCAGCGCGACCCCGAATGCCCGACTGAAGATCTTCATTGCTTTTCGCTCCAGAAACGTGAAAACCCGCGATCCCGGTGTCTGGTTCGCAATCAATGGATTATGCGGAGGGATTCGGGCCTCAGTCAAGGGCCGGTTCGAGCTTCTCGCGGGGCGAATGCCTACCGATCCGCCTCATCATCGTCCCGTCGAGAAAGGGCCTTGGGAGGCGCGTGCCAGGGTTCGGAGCTCTCGCTCCCATCCCGCGCCGTCGCGGTCCGGGCGGGACCGCGGTCCTGGCCGGTTTGGGGCGAATCCGGACGCCGCCCCAGACTCGCCGTCAATTGTTCGTAGGCCGCCGCGAGCCGTTCCCGATCCTCCTGGTAGGCTTGCACGCTCCGCTCGAGCCCCTCGATCGCCTGTTCCCGGGCCGTCAATCGCTGCAGGTCGTCGACCGCGCGATCGGATAGGTCGCGATTCTGACTCTGCAGCGCGAGGACCTGATCCTTGAGACGCGCGTTCTCGGTGCGGAGGAGCTGGCTGAGCTTCCGGGACTCATCCATGCGCGAACGCGGGACGATCCCGCAACCGGGCAGGAGGCCCGTGGCGAGGATGAGGGCGAGGAATGCCCGAGAAATGGGGGCCAGGTGGTGAGGACGAACCATCCGTTCTCCGCCTCCTTTCGGGAACGCACGTCCGCGAAGACCGTCCGAATGCTCCTGCACTGGGCTCCGCTTCGGCTCGGGCAGGGCTTGCGACCGGACCGGACCGGCCGGATCGGTACCGGCGGGGCTGAAAGACCCCTGCCGGTACCGGCGACTTCTTATCAATAATTGGTCGGCCTCGGCTGGGCTTGCCGACCGCCCGCGCTCAACCCCCGAAGAGGCCGGCGATGGCTTTGACCAGGCCGGATGCGGGCCCGCCCTCGCGGAATTCGTACAGATTCCGCATCATATCGAGCGAGACGAAGGAGACGAGCAGCATGAGGACGGTCGAGACTCCGAGGAGCCCGACCCATACTCCGCTCCACTCGACCTCGGTGTCGCGAGAGAGGACCATGGCGGGACTCGATCGCTCGGAGCCCGTGGCCGAACTATCCGAGCTCGACCAGCCGCTCGTCATTTCGCTCGAGACGGCCGCGTCGAAACCGTCGTCATCCTCGTCTTCATCCTCGGCGAAGGCGGACGGAGCCATGGCGGTCGCGGCATTCTGATCGACGGCATCCTCGTCGATGGCGAACACCTCGGAACCGCTGTCGCTCTCTTCCAGCTCGAAGTCGCTGGCCGCTTCGAGCTGGACCGTCTTGTCGTCGGAATCGTCGTCGGACAAGGGGACATCGACCTCGAAGTCGGTGTCGTCGAAGATATCTTTCTCGCCCTTCTTCACGGCCGGGGGCGGGGTCGCCGAGAGCGACTTCTTCGGAGGTGACGGTTTCGCCGACTTGGACGGGCTGGTGGACTTGATATCTTCGTCGCTCAGCGGGGCCAGCTCGATCGAGTCCGCCTGACCCATGCCCAGACCGCCGGCTCGCTGGAGATTGATCCCCGAGTCGCTGGGACGTGACAGGTTGATCCCGGAGAGATTGGGATCGGCCCCGGTGACGTCGGAGTCACTGGGCTTTTGCATCGGTGTCGCTTCGAATTCGTCGCTGGCGTCGAGGGCGCTGAGCTCGAAATCGCTGCCGGAATCGGGCTGGAGGGCGTCGATCAGCTCGCTGGACGGATTCAGATCGAAATCGCTGTCGGATTGACTGGCGGGAACTTCCGCCGATGAACCCAGGAACGGGCTCGAACGGACGGCCGTGTCGCCGGATCCGGACCCGGAGGATTTGAGCATCCCGTGGTCGGCGGTGTCATCCTTGATCAGGGTGACGTCGGAATCGCTCGGCATTCGCAACCGGGGATCGGGGCTCGCGAGCCGGACGTCCGAGTCGCTGGCACCCTTGACGTTATCCGGGACCAGGCGGACGTCCGAATCCGTCGGGTGCTTGCCCGACGACGAGACGCCGATGATGACCGAGCTGGACCCGGTCACCGGGTTGGGAGGCAACGACAGGTCATCGAGCAGGATATCGTGCTCCGAGGAGCCCTCCGAGGCCCCGCCCTTGCCGAAATGCATCGTCTCGGCACCCAGGTCGGGCTTGGCGACGCCGAGGTGGAACTCGGAGAGATCGAGGTCATCGGCGCTGGAGCCGGTGCCGGCCGCGGGGACCTCCAGGTCGGAGAGCCGCAGCTCGGCATCGCTGCCGAGGCCGCGACGGCGGGCCAGCTCATCGATGTCGACGACGCGGAACCGCCATGATCCACCGTCGAGGAACGCGCGGACCTCCCGCGCTTGGGCCTTGGTCTTGAGTTCCTCGGCGCTCATGCCCAGGACACGGGCAGCTTCTTCTAATGTATAAAATTGAGCCATGGACGTGCTCCTCGCGGTCGAGATCGGCCCTGTCGCAGCCGTTGGAAGTCAACTCTCTCGCAGGGAAGACCCCGACCCGTCACGCCGGCGGTCCCCCGTCTCTACTGGGTCGTGTGGGCCAGGGCCTTGACGCGCGCCTCCACGTCGGAGGGCTCGAGACCCTGGTTATTGTACTCGTCGAGCTCCAGATCCCATCGATATTTGCGCGAGGCCTCGAGCTTGACGCTCCCTTTCGGATTATTCGGGTCGATGCGATAGATGGCGAACGACTTCTGCTTCGTATCGATCAAGTAGAGCCACTGGACCGGCCCCGCGGAATTGGTGATCAGAGCCATCGTTCCCGCCGGATCGTTCCCCGCGACCGTCTTGGCCGATTGCGGCTTCGCGGCCTCGGGACGGCTCGGTCCGCCGGATCCCGGCGATGCCGACCGAGCCGAACCACCCTGCGTCTGCTCCGCCGCGGCCGGCTCCTCTCGAAAACTGGCGCACCATGCGATGACGATACCCAAGGCCAGGCCCGGTAGGCCGAATCGTGCCAATCCGCTATCCACTCGACGAGACATCGGAGACCTCCTCCGTGAGACGGACGACCCGCTTCCATTGCGGGCCGGGACTTATCAATGCCAAGGATCCGGCGTCAGACGCCGGTCGGCACGAACGTCAGCTCAGGGGCGACCAACGTGATCAGTCTACCACACCTTTTACTCAAGATGATCCGCAGTTCGCGGACCTGGAGAGTTGGCCGCGGAATTCCGACGTGATGCCGTCCAATTTATCAATTGTATAGGCTCCTTTACTTCACGCAAGTCCAGAGCCGGTTTCCCGACCGACGGTCCGGGAAAATTGTTTGACTTTTCTTGAAAAATTCGTCAAGGTGGGCAAAGAATTGGATTGATGCTCGCGCCGAAGATTGGTCGAAACTGTTCGATGGCGAGCGGCGACATCCTCTAAGTACACACCCACCCGCCCCCTTTAGCTCGGCCGGAGGTGCAGCCATGCACGCTTCAAAGAATTGCCGGGGCGTTATGACGCTCCTCATCCCCGCGCTCCTGGCCGGTATGACCCTGTCAGATCAGTCTCTGAGGGCGAGTGAAGCGGTCGGCGCCGCCAACCCTTCGGCCGGTGAAATCACGGTCATACCTAGATCCTCCCTTTTGAGTGGCCGGCGTGCCACCCAGCAACTGATCGCAACATCGCGTGCCGCCGATGGATTGATCCAGGATGCCACGCGATCGGTGCAGTGGTTGAGTCGCGACCCCGCCATCGCCACCGTCACCGCGAAGGGACGCGTCATTCCCAAGGGTAATGGTGCCGCCAGGATCATCGCTCGATTGGGGAGTTCCGAAGTCGAGGCGACGATCCGGGTCGAAGGCATGGATGGCCCGTCTCCGGTGAGCTTTCGTCGCGACGTGATCCCGGCGTTCAGCCAGGCCGGCTGCAATATGGGGGCTTGCCACGGGACGCCGACCGGCAAGGGGGGATTCCGCCTCAGTCTTCGGGGCTATCTGCCCGACCAGGACTTCGCGATCCTCTCCCACGAATCCGGCGGGCGCCGGATCACCCCGATCGCGGCCGAGACCAGCCTGCTGCTCCGAAAACCGCTAGGCGAGGTGCCGCATGAGGGCGGATTGCGGCTGCTGCGCAGCTCCAAGACCTATGAATTCCTCCACGACTGGATACAAGAGGGCGCGAAGGACGATCCGGGTGCCACGGCCGCCGTCAGGCTCGAGATCCTCCCGGAGTCCCGCGTGCTGATCGCTCCCGCGGCGACTCAACAGGTCGTGGTCTTCGTGCACGACGCCAAACAGAAGGTCAAGGATGTCACGCCGATCTGCTATTACGACTCGTCCAATCCGGAGATCGCCGAAGTGGACGCGGAGGGGTACGTCCGGTTCAAGTCGCGCGGCGAAGTCGCCATCATCGCACATTATCTCAACCTGGTCGCCAATATCCGATTGACCCACCTGGTTGATGTGCCGGGCTTCGCCCAGTCGGAAGTCCCCCAAGACAACGTGATCGATCGTGCCGTATTCGCCAAGTTGAACCGGATGCGAATCAAGCCTTCCGCGACTTGCACGGATCGGGAATTCATTCGCCGTGTCTACCTCGACGTGATCGGAGTCCTGCCGACGCCCGACGAGGTGGCCCGATTCCTGGACGAGCCCGCCAAAACGCGACGCGATCGTGCGATCGATTCCCTCCTCGAACGTCCGGAGTTCTACGACTTCTGGGCCCTGAAATTCGCCGACATCCTCCGCGCCAATGGGCGTCTGATCGAGTCGAAAGGGGCCTATGTCTTCCATCGTTGGATCCGGACGTGTCTCGAGCGCGACCTGCCGATGGACCAGTTCGTCCGCGAGCTTCTGACCTCGGAGGGCTCAACCTACAAGAATCCGGCGGCCAACTACTATCGGATCAGCCGAGACCCCGAGAGCGCCGTCGAGACCACGGCCCAGCTCTTCCTGGGAGTCCGGATTCAATGCGCCAAGTGCCATAACCACCCGTTCGAGCGGTGGACCCAGGACGACTACTACGGCTTCGCGGCATTTTTCTCGCAGGTCGGTCGGAAGAAGGGCAATCTGCCGGACGAAGAGGTGGTGTATGCCTCCGGCTCTGGTGATGTTCGCCAGCCCAGGACCGGCCAGACCATGAAGCCCAAAGCCCTGGGCGGACCCACGTTCGGCGATTCCGCCCAGGCCGGGGACCGTCGCACTCGGCTCGCTTCCTGGTTGGCAGGGGCTGAGAACCCCTTCTTCGGCAAGAGCCTGGTGAACCGGATCTGGTTCCACCTGGTCGGTCGAGGAATCGTGGAACCCGTGGACGATTTCCGCGACTCCAATCCGGCTTCCAATGACGAGTTACTCGACGGATTGACGTCCGACTTCGTGAAGAACGGTTATCGCCTGAAGACGTTGATCCGGTCGATCGTTCGGAGCCGCACCTACCAGTTGAGCGCCACGACCAACTCGTTCAACGTGGACGACGCAATCTATTTCTCACACGCCCAGACCAAGCTCCTGCCGGCCGAGGTCTTGCTCGATGCGATCTCGACCGTCACCGGGACCGCGACCCGGTTCGATGGTTTGCCCAAGGGTGCCCTTGCCATCCAGATCCCCGACGGCAAGATGGATAACCCGTTCCTGAAAACGTTCGGCCGGCCGGCCCGCGAGCTGGCCTGCGAGTGTGAACGCGAGAGCGAATCCAACCTCTCGCAGGCGCTCCAGCTCATCGGAGGCGCTACGGTCAACGGCAAGCTGCATGACGACGGCGGACGGATGGCCAAGCTCGCCAAGAGCGGAAAGACGCCCGCCCAGATCACCCGGGAACTCTACCTCGCCGCGCTCTCGCGCGAGCCGAGTGCGAACGAGCAGGAGGCGGCGGTCAAGCACCTTTCCGCTGCCAAGGATCTCAGGCAGGCGGTCGAGGACCTGGGCTGGGTACTGATCAATTCCAAGGAATTCTTATTCCGGCATTGATCAGAACTCGAGGCTCACGGCCGAGCAGGTCTGGAGTAAGAGGGCATGGTTTGGATGTCCCGACCTGGAGCGCATAATAGCTTCGAGTCGGGTCCATCTGATCGCCGCCCCTTTCCTCCGAGGCCGGTCGTGAAAGCCGATGAACGCGTCCTGGTCGTTCCCAGTGCGGAGCTAGATCGCCTCGGGCGATTCCAGGGTTTCTCCGGCGATGCCGAGAGCTATCTCTCGGCGATGCTGATCCCGGAGCTGATGGAATACCGCCCTCGCTCGCAGGTCGAGGACGACCCGAGCTTCAAGCAGATCATCCCCTACGTCGTGTTCCGTTGCGACGAGAGCGTGTTCTGTTACACCCGAGGGAAATCTCAGGGCGAGGCCCGCCTGCATCGACTCCGATCGCTCGGAGTGGGCGGGCACGTCTCCGAGGAGGACGCACTCGGCGGTAAGTCTCTCGATGCCTACGAGGCCGCGATGCGTCGCGAGCTCGAGGAAGAGGTCGAGATTCGTAGCCCCGGGCGAATCCGGCGCGTCGGGCTGATCAACGACGATGACACGCCCGTCGGCCGCGTCCACCTCGGCGTCGTTCATCTCTATGACCTCGATCGACCCGATGTCGGCCCGCGTGAGGAGGGACTGGCCGACGCTCGGTTCCTCAGCCTCTCGTCGATCCGGGAGATAGAAACGGAATTCGAAAGCTGGTCGCGGATCTGCATCGACGCCTTGCTGAGAAAACCCTGACGCTTCGAACGAGGCCGATCAGGGTTGGGGATTGTCGGCGTCGCCCATCGTGAAATACCAACGGTTCGACGTTCCTTCACCGAAGCCCGACTCGGCAGAGAACGTAACCCAAACCTGGTACAAACCCGGCCTGCTCAGGTCGAACCATTCTTTAAGGTCGAGTCGCATCGCCTCGAATTCTTCGAATGGCGCCAGCGGCCGGAGTGCTCCGCCGGCCGCGAACGAGTCGGTCCGCTTGGGCTTCAACTCTTCGTGGGGCACGCCTTGTCCTCCGCTCCCGGTGAGACTCGAAGGCGTATAAGCAACCGCGAGAGTGGTTCCGCGACGCATCGCCGTACCGTCACCCTCCCGGCGG
Organism: uncultured Planctomycetota bacterium; assembly: GCA_963743925.1. Lineage (GTDB taxonomy): Bacteria > Planctomycetota > Planctomycetia > Isosphaerales > Isosphaeraceae > CAVZRC01. Next base: position 183,264 of record CAVURY010000007.1, read on the forward strand.
AATAATTCTCCGGGCGAGGCGTTGTCGATGCCCCGACGATTCCGGATCCGGACGGCGACGACGATCGGATGGCCTGGATCGTAAATCGCTTCGCGCGGCTCGACCGGCTCCACGCACGCATCGAGCCCTCCCGAGAGGGAACCCCAGACAAGCCCGAATTGTTTGGGACGAAGCTCGATCTCGGCGGAAGGGACGCGCGCGATGACATGCGGGCCGACAAATCCGAGAAATCGTTCCCAACGATCTCCCTTTCGGACCTCCTCCGCCTGCCAGATCCATCCGTCTTGCTCGAACTCGTGGTGGACGACGCCGTCGCTCATCGGGCGTTCGAACGGGTAATCCTTGAGAGTGACCCATCGCGCCGGGATCGGAAAGTCGAGCACCTTGGCGATCCGGACCTCGCCCTGCCCCTCGAGCGAGAAGATCGCACGAGCCTCGCGGACGTCATCAATAGTTGCCGGATGGCCCAGCGCGGGGAACGCCAGGTTCGCCTTCCTGTCGGGGAAGTCACTCTCGCCAGGGTGCTCTTCGGCCGTGAAGCGTTCGCCGTACCGCTTCAGGTAGGCCACGCACGCCTCAGCGGCCCGGTCGCGATGGTCCTGGGGCCAGTAGAGTTGGCAGTCGGGTGCGCCCTCGAGCGACGAAAGTTTCCAGGCGAGGAAATCGCAGACGCGGAAGGGTATCACCACGCCCGGCTCGAGTGCCAGCAGATCCCTCCGGTAACACACTTCGCTCCAGCCTCCCCCGTCATTCGTCTCGATCAGAACCGCATAGCCATCGCCGCGTCGAGCATTTCCCATCGGGGATTTGCCGCTCATCGCGGTCATCATCCCCTCGCGAAAGCCGGCGACTCGCATCAATTGGGACGTGAAGAGTTTTCCGTAGGGGAAGTATTGCTGCTTGAATCCATCAGGTTGCCGGAGGAGCGGCACCCAGGGCGACCGTGGGTCGTTGAACAGCCAACGGGCCGTCTCGGCGATCGCGGGGTGGTCGGCATGGACCCACATCGGCTCGAAGCAGTCCATCCGCTGGTTATCGAGGTCTTTCGGGCCGATCTTGCGGAACCACGAGGCATACTGATCGAGAGATTCTCGATCGCCGGCGTCGGCCCGGATCAGCGTGAACAGGGGTACGTAGCTCGATAGCCACGGGTCTTCGGCCGTCTCATGCCGACTCCTCACCTCCATTATGTCGATGCACTTGAGCATCATGGCACGGACGACGGGAAGAGCCGCTTTCTCATCCCATCGGCTGAGGATCAGGGCGAACCGAAAGGCATGGCGTAGAGCCATGTTCGGCGACTGTAAGGGATCGGCGGACCGAGCGATCTCGGAGGCGCGCCGAGCCAGAAGGTCGGAGACGCTGGGATTGCGGCGCGATCGCAGTATCTCTCCCCTCATCCGTGACGAAGTCGATTTGCGGAGCCGTGCCGGGATGAAGCCTCCTCTGCGGTCAATCGATTCCGCGATCCCGCCTGCCGCCTCGGCCCAGCGGTCGTAGCCCGCCTGGTCGTCGCTGAGCAACTGATACCAACGGTCGGTGATCGAGGTCGTGCGGTTCTTCTCCCAGTAGGCGCGGAGGTATCGAACCGACGTCTTGCGGATCTCCAGGTCGTGCAGGCGGAGCCGCTGGCTGGATTCGTGGAACTGGTTTGTCCTCAGGATCCCCTCCAGGGCCGCGAACTCGGCCTCGAACACGGGATGAATGGCGCGATAGAGCGAGGATCCACGTCCGTACGTCACGGATCGGGTGAGTCGCATGTCGTTTTCGAGCGCGCTCAGGAGCGGCTCGACGGCCGTGTCGCCCTCGGCGATCAACAGTTGCACGAGCGGAGAACGTCCCGGATAGGCCGCGCCCGGCGACGACATCTGCCGCTCGTCGATCTGGTCCAGGTCGCGAATCAGGGCGGCGATCCGCGCCGAGGGATCGCCCCCGCGTTTCGGGATCGGCCCCCGAGCGGGCTCCTTCGCCCGCCGCTCATGATCGGCGAGCGAGTCGGGGAGTTGGCTGAGGAACGGCATGTAGGACGGAGCATCATTGAAGCGGGCCTGACTCCGCGGGAATCCCATCGCCTCGGCCTTCGCCTCGGCCGCCTTCGCGAATGCCGAGAGCCGTCGCGCCGCATCGAGCGCGATCGCGTCGTCGCCTCGCATGTGGGCGGATACGAGTCTGACGAAGACCGGGACCGCCCAGTCGGTCGCGAGGGTGAGATAGCTGATGTGATAATCGGTGAGATCGCGCCCCCGTACTTCCGGGGTCCAGGTCGTGCCGGCGGCGAAAAGGGCCTCGGCCAGATCGGCCCGCCCGAGCCTGAGCAGCAGGCAGACTTTCAGGGCGGATCGGCCGTTGACGCCGGAAGGGCCCCCCGAATCCCAACGATATTCGTTCACATGGGTGCTCGTGAACTGACCGCGGCCTTCGAATGGGTTCGCGTTCTTGGCGACCGGGGCCGCACGTTCGCGTTTCATCGTCTCGGCCAGCGTGCGGACATCCTTGTCGAGATCGGCCGGGGGACCAACCGAGATTGCCGGATAGATGACGCCGTCCCAAGTGATGACGAACCGTCCGGGCTCGCCGTCTCGCCGGGGAAGGACGAACCCACGCGTCTTGAAGATGTCCCGGTTGCCGGCCTCGACGTCGCGATATTCGCAGCCACGCGGGTCGGCCACGCCCTGCTCGAAAAGGTCGGCCGTCGCCGAGACCAGGAATCTCGGCAACCCTGTCTGGGGTGGCGTCCAGGGCTCTTTCTGCCGAGGAGGATCGGGGATCGACTTGCCCTCGAACTTCGGGACCGGCCGAGGTGGGTCGGCAGCGAAGCTTGTCATCGCGAGGAGACCCACGATCGCGAGCGACATGGGGTTCAATCCGGTCGGCACTTCCATGGCAATTCCTCCGATTCCCGTGCAAACGATTCCGCTCGGGGGCCATTTCGATAACGCAGGGACCGGCCGTTTCTCAGGGCGCGCCCGGCTCTGGCTCCCAATTCTCGGCGATGTAAGACATCAATAGGCCGCCGATCGGAGTGACCGGCGTAGCGGCCAGAGCTGATAGACGTACTCAATGGCCCTGTGAGGCCTCTGCTCGACCGGCAGGGCGAGCATCTGGGCGGCCGCGATCCGCACCCTGGCGTCGAGGCTCGCGGCATTCCAGGATTCCGCCTTCTCCGGGGCCTTGCGGGCCGATTCGGGCAACGACCGGAGCAGCGCGAGCACGACACGCGGATCATAGGCCGCTAGCGCCTTGAACGCCGGTCCGTTGTTGAAATCGTTCCGGGACGTGTCGGCGAGCAACTCCGGCAGTCGATCGAGGGCCGGCGCAATGATGACGGCCGGCATCGCGCGGTCGTAGCGGGAGACCAACATCGCCAGGATCACACGCTCGTCGATCGCGAACATATCCGGCTGCTCCTGGATCGAGGTTCGGCAGCCGGCCGCTAGCCACAGTCGCTCCCCGAGGCGGTCGGGCTCGAGCCGCTCGATCATCGGCAAGAGCTCGGCCATCACGCACGAAATGGGCGGTATGGGGCTGTAATCTTTCTGCTCAGTCGAGACCTTGTGGAGTCTGGAGAACGCCTCGTCCAGTAACTGCCGCGCCCTGACGGGATCGCTTTCCGCCAGCTCCGAAGCCAGAAGGCCGAGTCCATAGGGGAAGAGTACGGGGTTGCGGAACGAAGGCCACTCGTTGGGTTGATCGATCAAGTCGAGGAGCCTGCGGGCGCGAGGGAGATCGACACGTGCCATCCGCCGACAGATCCGAAGCAGGTATTCCTGTCGATAACCGTCCAGTTGGTTCTTCAGGATGGGAGGCATCAGCCGCTCGGCTTCGGCCGGGTCGAACGCGGCCAGTCGGACGGCGGCCTCTCCCAGATGTCGATCGATCGAACCGGCGTCCGGGGGCTGGACATTCGTCTGGCCTTTCCGCTCGAGGATCGCCCGCGCGGCAGCCGGATCGATCACGGCCAGCACTTCCGCGAAACCCTCGACTGTGAACGAATGTTTGTCACGAGGCAGCGCCGCGAGTATCCCTTGACCCTCACGGATGACGGCCTTCGCCCGGTCGATGTCCCCGATCTCGAGCCAGCGGTCTGCAATTTGACCGAGCGCCCAGAGACTGGCTTCATCGCCCTTGGCGCGTCGGGCTTCCTCCAGCGCGCGATCGACCAGCACGATGCGACGCTCGCGCTCCTTCTCAGGTACCGCGTCGAACAGGGCGAGGAATCCGCTGGCGCGAGTGAGGTGATTGAAGTCGGCCTCGATGGTCGCGACGGCCTCAGCCGGGTCGCTTTCGAGCTGACCGAGTGCCACTTCATCCAGGAATGCCGTCGGTTGAAAAAAGACCCGGTTTTCGAGCATCTCCATGACGCGATCCGGATCGAGCCGCGCCAGGGCACGGAAGACCGAGTTACTTGCATCGCCGAGCGAACCGGACCGCGCGGCCGGAATCAACGGCTGGAGCAACTCCTTCGCCAGCGATTGCTCCTCGGCCCGGGTCATGGGCATCGGTAGCGACTTGCCATTCCAGAGGGGCGGCTCCTTCTCGCCAGCCAGGCGGACTTCCACCCTCACATCCTCGGGCCGGACGATCACCCCGCCGAACCGGAACCCGTCCTTCTCGGCGAACAGGAGAGACTCGCCGCTGGAGACATCAGTCAACTGAAATTGGCCATCGGCCCTGGTGTTGGTCTTCCGGCGTTTCGATGTGTCTCCCGCCTGGAAGACCGAGGCGCCGGCCACCCCCCTGCCCTCACGATCGATGACTTTGCCCGCGATGTCCCGAAGCGTCTTCGCTCGGCGGAGCGTGATGTCCGGGATCGCGATCAGATCGCTCCCGATCGATGGGATCCAGCCGGATTGGTTGGAGAGAAATCCATCGGCGGTGACTTCGACGCGGAAATCATCGGCCTTCTTGTCGAGCTCTTTCGGCGTCCGGTAGGTGCCGTCCGGGCCGGTGAGGATCTCGATGCCATCGTCGAACTGGAACGTTTGCGGTAATCCAAACGTGTCGGTCAGTTTTTCGTTGCGGAATTGGACTTTCAGCGAGGCCCCCGCGATGGGCGTGCCGCCCGCTCCGAGCACTCGTCCAGTGAGGGCCGAGGTCAATCCCGGTACGATCGCCAGGCTGATGGGACTCGTCTCTCCCGCGAAGGTCTTCACCGGACGTTCGGTCCTCCGTTCGTGATGGCGGCCCGTCACGGTGACCTCGGCCCCCGGGGCCAGGCCGGTGACCTCGATCTCTCCCCGTTCGTCGGCGGAGTGATCCAACCAACTGCCCGGCGATTTTGACGTGATCGTCGCATTTGCGACCGGTTTGCCCGCCTCGTCCCGCACCACGAACCGGAGAGGCGAAGCCGCGAGCAGGGCCTCGCGAGGCTCAAGCTCGATCCGACCCGCTCCCTCGGCCACGGTGAAATCCTTCCAGTTCTGTCCCGGAGCTGCGACATGCGTGGGCGGCATTCGAAGCAGGATCATCCTGACTTCGCCGGGCAAGCTGGGGAATGAGTAACGACCCTCCGCGTCGGTCTTACCATTGAGTTGTTCGCCGCCCCTCAACGGGCCGAAGGACATCTCGACGCCGGGCACCGGCCGTCCGGTGCCGCGTTCCCGGACCAGACCCGTGACGATCACCGACTTACGGAGACGGATCTCCAGCGAATTGTCTTCTTGATCGAGCACTCTCAATGACACGGGAAGATCGGGCAGGACGGGCCAATCCGTGGGCGGCTTGAGCTCGAGCTGGAGGCCGCCGGGCGCAATCGCCGGGAATGAGAATCGGCCTTCGTCATCCGTCGTCGCGGTCGCATAGCCGGTCGTTTCGGGGGAACCCGGCGACCAAGGGCCCGAACGGGTATAGGCACGAACGTGCCACCCTCTGAGCATCGCGCGGTCGTCGGCCACGAGGCGGCCCTTGAGCGAGGACGCCCGGCGAAGCGAGACGAGCTTCGACATCGAATTCCGCGGCGGGAACATGCGCCCCTGGATGCCAAACTCCCGCGAGTGCACGTCAACGTATTCCAGCTCATCATTGGAAGCGGCGTCGAGCGTGGCGAGACCGTCCTTGTCGGTGATCGCCTCGGTCAGGTCGGCGACGGGGTCGGGCACGTTGATGGACACGCGGCCGATCCCCTCGACGCGTACCCGGGCACCGGCCAACGGCTGGCGTTCGGGCCCTTCGACGCGGACCTCGGCCCTTCCGGGCGGCCTCAACACGATCCGGACCGGCTCATCGGGCCCCGGCATCGGCCCGGAGAACCTCGTGTAGGAGAGCCGAAAGCCGGGCTTCATGACCCAGAGTATGGGGGCAATGAAACGGGTCTGCGGCGCCAGTCCGACGGGACGCTCGATACTGAACCGGCCCTCCGCATCCGACCTGGCCCGAGCGAGGATCGGGGGGTCGTAGACCGGCATGCCCGCGAGGAGCACGTCGGCCCCGGCCACCGGCTTGCCGTCGGGCCCGTTCACCGTTCCCGCAAGCGTTGTAGTCGCGGCCTGCGACATTGCGATCCAGATAAGAGGCACGACGAGGACCATCCGTCCCTACCTGTCCTAAGCTGGCCCGGTTGGATGAGGGGTTTCTCGGCCGACGTGGAACCCGATCTCACCGGTCAGTCTACTTGGACTCCAAGCTCATGCATAGGTTCCACGGGTGTCTTGCTATGTCAGAGTCCCTTGCCAGCCGTGGCCCAAGTCATGGCTTTCGAGCATCAATAGACGTAACACATCGATCCGCGTATCTTCGTCGATTTATCGTTGAGGAGTCGCGAGAGCTTCCGGGTTGGGGACCGGCGGCGGGAGTGTGCTCCGGGAAATCGGGCTTGGCGCCGGCTGGTGGCGATCGAGCCAGTCGATCAGCGGCGGGAAGACTTCTTGAGGTGCATGACGACTCCAGACCAGGTCGCAATGGCCATAATCAGCCACGTGACCGTGGGGTTTCCCGAATTTCATCAGGGACTTGTCGGAACTCCCCAGGGCCTGGTAGGTCAACTCGGTCGAGGGGATATCCGACATGATATCGCCCTCGCCGGCGATGAGCAGGGTCGGGGTCTTGATGCGGCCGAGCAGCGCGGCATAGTCGGTCGTCCGGTCGGCCGAGAGCATGTGCCCGAATTCGAGATACGGATCGAGCTGGCGCAAGGCGCCCGGACCGGTATCCTCCAGGGTGTATCCGTAGAATCTCGAGACGGTCTGGGGGTCCACATTCTCGTTCGAGTAGTAGAATCGATCGATCAGATCCATGCCCGGCGGTCGGAAATAGGTCAAGGGCCGGCCCAGTCGTCCCGGGCTGGCGAACAGAGTGAGCGCCCTCAAGGCCCGATTGGCCCGGAGCATGTCCCACTGGGGATACTCCGCCTGGATGATGGTGCTCCCCATCCCCACGAAATTGGCGATCCGATCGGCCCTAGGATCGAGCTCGAGATACGGGACCAGCAGCATCCCGCCGAGGCTGTGTCCCACCCAGTTCACCCGATCGTGCCCCGTCTCGCGCTTGACGTAGTCCAGGACCGCCGGGACGTCGTACCGGACCAGGTCGTCCACGTTCCAGCCCCGTTCGCCACGCTCCCGGAGCGGCGTCGAACGGATCAGCTTGTTAATCCGATCGCAGCGGCCGAGATGGGCATTCTCGCCGGAGCCTCGGTTGTCGAAGACGTAGACTTCATAGCCGCGAGCCGTCAGTTGCGCCGGGAGATGATTGTCGGTGATCGTCCAGAACGTGGCGTTCAGGCCCAATCCGTGGCAGAGGATGACCGGAAGCTTGGTGGGGTCCGGATTCTGGGGCCGGTAATGGCGAACGCCGAGCCTCCAGCCGTCCTCGGTATAAGCATATCCATCCGTACAAGGACGAAGGTCGGCGCTCGGGGCCTTGCTACGCATGCTCGCGCAACCCGAGACGCCGGCGCAGAGAATCAACACGAATGCGCAAACCAGCCGCCGACGACGGTGCATAAGCGCTCGCAACCCTCTCCTGCATATCCTCGCCGTAAGCATCCTTGCTCGACAGCGGCCGGGATCTTATCCGACCCGAGGATGCTCGGGAACGCCAAATCCCTTGTGAGCCCCACTTTGCTCTTCCGATGGCGGTCTCCGACCTACAAGTTACCCAGACTCGTTGGACCCCTTTCGACGGCGCCCCATTCCGGGTTGAGCGTTCAGGGGATCATCGGGCCAAGCATGCTTGGGATAGCGGCTGCGAAGATCCTTGCGAACCTGATGATACGTCGTCGTCCAGAAGCTCCGGAGATCCTGGGTCACCTGGACCGGGCGGTTGTTCGGTCCCAGGATATGCAGGAGGACCGCGACTCGGCCCCGCGCCAATCTCGGCGTATCGCTCCAACCGAATAGGTCCTGAAGCCGGGCGGCGAGCACGGGGGGCCGTCCGGTCTCGTAAGAGAGTCGGACGCTGCGCCCGTTCGGGAGCGTGAAAGACTCGGGGGCATTTTCGCGAAGTTCCCGCGCCTGCTGAGGATCGAGGCGAGCCTGCAAGTACGCGAGGAGATCGACGCGTTGGACCTCCTTGAGCGAAGTTTTCCCGTGGCAAACCTGCACGAGGATCTCGCCGAGGTCGGATCCGCCGAACTCGGGCCAGTCCAGCTCGGGCAGGGCGTACCGCAGGAACTCAACCCGAGCGAGCCAGTCGGCGATCCGTGGGTCATCGCGGAGGAATCGCGAGGAATCCGCGCTCAGGGCTTCGGCCAGGATCCGGCCGGCCTCGGCGGGGTCGATTGATGGATTGAGATCCTCGCGAAGCAGCAGGTCGAGGAACCAGACCTGATCCAGACGAATCACCCGATCACGGGATGGATCGAAGCGGGACACTCGCTCGCGCCGCAGCAGGCTGGGATGGAGCTCCTCGAGCCATTCGGGCCGGACGACGCTGGCCAGGAAGACCTGGACCTCGCGAAGTCCCGCCTGGACATCTTCACGCGCATCCAAGGCCAGATAAAGGTCCGCATCGCGGACGACGGAACCCGGTGCCAGCCGGACGCCTCGACCGCCGACCATCAGGCCGGTGCCCTCGACGCCTCGTCGTTTGACCAGGCGATCCGGATAGGCCAGGAGGAGCGCCTTGAGGATCGGATCGTCATCCCGGGTGTGATCCGCTGGTCGATGACTCGGGACGCCGCGGCCGGCGAGTCGAATCAGCTCGTCCCGGATTCGTGCCACCTGCCGAGCCGCGGTCGGATCGATTCCGCGGGACTTCAACGTCGGGGAGAACCGGGAGGACTCGGCTTCGGCCAGACGATCGAGACGGACGAGGACATCGGAGGGTGCGCTCGTCACGAGGGGGCTCGCGCTGCCGCGCGTGCCGGGGGATGCATCCCTCATCAGGATATCCTTCTCCGAGAGCAAGGCCGCGATGGCGGCCCCGTCGCGAAGCCGACCACGGTCCGCCGTTGCGACCAGGAGTCGGGCCAGTCGGGGATGAACTGGAAGGTCGAGCATCCGGCGGCCCATCTCAGTCATTCGCGCCGGCTCGCCTTCGATGGCCCCGAGCAGGGTGAGCAACCGTTCGGCTGCGCACAGCCGTTCCGGAGTCGGTCGGTCAAACCAGTCGAACGTTTCAGGATCGCTCACGCCCCAGGAATGTAGGGCCAGCAGCGTACCGCTCAGGTCGACCCGATGAATTTCCGGCTCTTCGAATGGGGCGAAGCGGAGCTCCTCGCGCTGCGACCAGAGGCGGATGCAACGGCCCGGGCTCGTACGTCCCGCGCGGCCGGCTCGCTGATCGGCGGAGGCTCGGCTGATCCGGCCGAGATTCCAGCGGTCAATCCCCCGGTCGGGATCGAAGCGGACCGTCCGCGACAGCCCGCTATCGATCACCATGTCCACACCATCGATGGTCAAGGAGGTCTCGGCGATATTCGTGCTCAGGATGATCTTCCGGCGCTCGCTGGGGAGTAGAGCCCGATCTTGTTCGGCTGATGTGAAGGATCCATGCAAGGGCAGGACCAGGGCCCCTGCCCGCTCGGCGATCGGCTCCAGCCGCCGGCAGGCTCGGCGGATCTCCGATAAACCCGGCAGGAAGATCAGCAGGTGCCCGCTCCTGCCGGGAACTTCCAGCCACTCCTGTACCATGGGAGCGAGCGCCTCGGCGCCGGCCGGTCGATCGGTCGGCCGATGTTCGATCGAGACCGGATGCGACCTGCCCTCGGCGCGCACGACCGGACAGGTGCCTAGGAATCGAGAAACCGGGTCGGCGTCCAGGGTCGCCGACATGACGAGCAGGATCAGGTCGGGCCGGACTTCTTGCCTGACCTCTCGGAGCAAGGCCAGCGCCATGTCGGTGTGCAAGTTTCGCTCGTGAAATTCGTCGATGACGACGGCTCCAACCGTCTCCAGGAACGGATCAGAAAGGAGTTGTCGGGTCAGGATGCCTTCCGTGATGAATTGGAGGCGCGTCTTCGGGGAAATCCTGCGATCGAAGCGGACGTGGTAGCCGACCTCGTTTCCCAGGGACCAACCTCGTTCCTCGGCGACCCGCGCCGCGGCGGCTCGGGCCGCGATCCGTCGCGGTTGGAGCACGACCACCTTAGGATGCTCGACCGATAGGAGCCCCGAATCGATGATCGCGGCCGGCAGTCTCGTCGTCTTGCCCGATCCGGGCGGCGCGACGACGACCAGGGATTTCCCGGCGAGTCCTTCCATGATGGCCGGGACGAATCGATCGATCGGAAGTGGCGTCATGGAGCCGCCCGCTTGATCAAGGTGTGGTAGGCAAGGACTTCTGGTCCGGTTCGGGGGAAGGTGGAGCGATGAGTTTCGTCGTCGTCCACCCCCGCGGATTGGAGCCCAGCAAGCCGGAAGATTCGCCCGCCCGCCGAGATGTGAATCATTTCTTGTGATGAACGGGCTTGGTCGGCTTCTTGATTGGCGTCGTGCTCTGCGGATAGAGATTGCTCAGGGGAACCGGGATGAGCTGACCCTTCTTGTACACGTAGAACGTGCCGCCCGGCGGAGTCGGGTTCAAGTTGCTTGTCCGTCGCATCGGCTTGCCGGCGAAGATCAGGTCCGTGGACTTCGAGGGTTTAAACTTCACCTGGCCCGCCCGGCCGATGAGCTGGTTGGGTCCCGTCCCGCCGATCAGCGTCGTGTGCCCGAACCACCCGTGCATGAGGGTTTCCGTCGAGCCACCCTTGAGACGATCGATCCCTCCGTGACCGCCATCGATGACCGAGGGGAGGGTCACGCTCGGATCGATGGTGATCACGTCATTAGCCTTCGAGCCGAACACGATGATGTCATCGATGCTCGATACGACGGGCTGGGTCACGTCGAGTTGATTATTGACGTAGACCTCGATCACCGGCGTCGTCGAAGTGGAAGTGCTGGGGACCTGAATCACATCGATGTAATTCGTGCCATGATCGAGCACGCGAGGCAGAGGCGTGACGATGAGTGTCGTACCGACGACGCGGACGGCTCCCGTATTGACCGGCGCCGCCGGGCCGACCGTGACCGTGACCGTACCGGCATTGCTTATCGCGGCGGGTGCACTGGTATTCGGGCCGGACGAAGTCACATCATACTGGAATGTATCGGTGCCCGAGAAACCGGCCTTGGGCGTGTAGGTGAGGGTGCCGGTTGACGCGTTGAAATTGCTGACCGTCCCATCGGCCGGCTGGGAGACGAGCGAGTAGGACAAGGCCTGGTTGGAGCCGGAGACCGGATAGGTCCCTTGGCCTGCCAGCGTGACCGTCGTGGCGGTGTTTGCGGTCGTCGAGGCCGTGGTCGGGCTGGCCAGAGGCTTGAAATTGATCGTGGAAATCAGGCTCGAGGTCGTGGGTCCCGAGTAGGCCCCGACGGTGACCAGGAACGACTGGCTGGTGGTCGTGCCATCGGTCGGGTCGGTGGCGGTCACGGTGATGGTGGAAGTCTGGCCGGCCGTGGCCTGCGTGGTGTCGAGGACGACCACACCGTTGGGATTGGTCGTTGAGAGCGAGGCGGAATAGATCGGTGCGTTGACGGGGAGCGAGTTTTCGCCGCCGAGATTCGGATTCGTGGTGACCGGGATCTGCGTGAGTTTCGCGAGCGTGCTCTGGCCCGAGACCATCTGTCCGAAGATCGTGTAATTGTAGCCGAGCTCCGAGTTCGGCGAGCCCGTCGTGATGAAGAACTGGGTATCGTTGGTCCCGGTCGTGGTCACGCCCGAGTTGGCCATGGCCAACTGGTCTGCGCCGGTGAACGCCAACTGCTGGACGTTCTCATTGGGGAACGGGGTCCCCGTCAGTCCGCTGCTGCCCGTGCCGTTGGAATTTGGCGCCCCGCCCTGGATGACGTAGTCCGTGGCGCCGGGGAAACCGGTCGCGACCCGGGTGATATACTTGCCGGTGTTGTTATAGTAACCGGCATTGGTGAATGATTCGATCTTGCTCGAGGTAATCGGGGTCAAGTTGCTGTTCGACAAGAGCTGGAAGGTGAGCGGCCCGCTGAAGTCGTTCGCGGAATTGCTGGGATCCGTGTAGGTGACATTCAGCGTCCAGAATTGGCCCGTGGCCACCTCGGCGGCGATTGCGGGATTGCTGGAGGTGACCGTGAAATTCTGGGCGTCGGTGGTCCCGCTGCCGTTGAGGGGGACCGTGTATCCCTGCTGTGCCGGGACGGTCAGATTGGAAATCGGAGCGAGAGAGGCCGTCAGCAACTGACGGTCCTCCAGGACCTCCATCAGCGGCTGTCGGGCCGAGCGTCGCCCCACGCGAGCACCATTCCCTTCGCAGGGTCGTCTCGGCTGGAAGCGACCTATCCGAATCCGGTCCCACATACGCTACCTCCTGCGGCTCGAAGGCCCCCGGCTCCTATTCCCGTCGCCGGTCACGCCCAACCGAGTGAATGCTCCGACGGTGACTGCTAATGTATCGGTTGTACGGGCTGAGCGGCTTGACTCACGGTGCTGCTGATCCCGAGGGAAACGGATCAATACCCCGCAACAAGCCACGCGCCCACACATGATATCAAATAACCAACGTCTCGAGAAGTGCGAATCGACTCCAGAAGCACAAACCCCTCACAAATAAAGGCTTACGTTATTCGGGCCGCGGAGTCAAGTTGACAGAGCCTTCTCGGCTGTCTATAGTCATTTGTAATCTGATGGCCTTGCATGCACTAAGCCTGTCTTCGCTCATTTCGCCCTGTAGCTGCTTTGAGTCGGCACGGATGTGTTTCCAGGGGAAGAACCCCGAGCTATTGAGCATGATTCGATGTTGAGCTCCGAACCGCGCAAACCGATCGGCGAGATCCCCCAGGCCGTTTCCCGGCGAGATGCTGAGGAAGCGATGGGTGACGTTGTCGAGATCGCGAGCATCGATCCTCTCGTCACCGTCCAGCGTGGATCGAAGAGTTCGGACTTCCGAAAAGGGACGAAGAGTCCTCATCCCGCGACGATACCCCTGCCCGTGCCGGGGGACCTGATCGACACATTCCTGCTCGAGGAAGCGATCGGCGCCGGGGGTATGGGTGCGGTCTTCCGGGCGCTCGACACCAGGCTCGAACGCCAGGTCGCGCTCAAACTGTTGCCGCCCGACCAGGCTTCCGATGAGGAGGTCGTTCGTCGGTTCTACCAGGAAGGGCGATCGGCCGCGCGACTCGATCACGAGAATATCGCGCGTGTCTACAGCATCGGACAGGATGGACATGTCCACTACATCGCCTTCGAGTACATCGAGGGCGTGACGATCCGCCATCGCGTCGAAGAATCCGGGCCGCTCCCGGTCGCGGAGACCGTCGACATCGCCTTGCAGATCGCGCACGCCCTGGTGCACGCGTCGCAACGAGGGGTCGTCCACCGCGACATCAAGCCGTCGAATATCATCCTGACGCCCTTCGGTCGCGCCAAGTTGGTGGACATGGGCCTGGCGCGGAGGTTCGAGCGCGGCTCCGACCACGGACTGACCCAGACCGGCATGACGCTCGGCACATTCGATTACATCAGCCCCGAGCAGGCGCGGATCCGCGCGACGTTGACGTGCGTAGCGACCTTTATTCTCTGGGTTGCACGCTGTTTCACATGCTCACCGGACGTCCGCCGTTCCCGGGCGGTACGATGATGCAGAAGTTGATCCAGCATCGCGAGGAGCCGCCGGCCGACGTCCGGACGATGAACCGGGAGGTGCCGGCCGAGCTGGCTTCGGTCATCACGAAGCTGATGGCCAAGGATCGCGACCGGCGGTATCAGAGTCCCGAGCAGCTCGTGCGCGACCTCCTGAAAATCGCCGGCGTCGTGGGCCTGAATCGGACCCCCTCCGAGCTCGATTACTGGATCGCCCTGGGTCATCGGCCGACATGGGAGCGACATCTCGTATGGATGCTCCCCGCCCTGGGTTTCCTGGTGGTGATCTCCGGGCTGGTCTGGTGGGGATACGAATTCAGCAAGCCCTCGCCGAGCGAGTCCCGGCGAGGGACATCGGTCGCGAGCCGCCAGGCGAAGGGATTGGATCTCGCGGGCAGCACCGAGGGTCCGGAATTCCGTCTGACGCCCGAATCTTCCGCGCCCGAGAACGAGCCGTTGAGCCCGGCGTCCTCCTATCCCCGGACCATCCCGGTCAATTCCAACGAGGATCTCCTGACGGTGCTCGCCTCGGCTCCGCGACGCTCGGTCATCGTGCTCTCCGACGACGGTCCCTACGCGCTCGGCGGTCGGGCCCGATCGGGTCGGGCGCCCGTAGCCCTGACCAACGCGGATCTCACCATCAAGGCGGAGGCCGGCGTCCGACCTCGACTCAAATTCGCCGATGACTCGCGACGTACCGATCCGCTTTTGAATGGGATGTTGCATTTCGTCGGCGGTCACATCACGCTGGAAGGACTGGAATTCGAGACGGACCCCGTCCTCAATGATGAGACCGCCACGGCGATCCGGGCGGAGGATACCGAACTGGTCCTTCGAGGCTGCTCCTTCCGCCGGCTGAGCTCGAGCGACCGCGAGGCCGGTACCGTCTCGGCGGTCCGGGTCCGCGCGGGATCGCCCCGGACCCTCGTCGGCGATCGCCCACCGATCCTCTTCGCCGACTCCTGCCATTTCGACGGCGGCCAGGTCGCCGTGATCGCCGATGGGCCCTCGGACGTCGTACTCCGCGACTGCACGCTGGGCCCGGCCCATTCCTCGATCTGGTTCGACAATTCACGGTCGACGGCGCCCGTCGCCGGGGAGCTGCGACTGATTCATACGAGCATACTGGCCGGCGACGGGCCGGTCTTCCGCTTCGAGGGCAGCCTGATTCGCGCCTGGCTCGACGACACGGTGATCGCGCCCGCGGGCCGATCGCCGGCTACCCTGGTCATGATCGACGAGCCTCGGAACTTGATCTGGCACGGTCGTTCCAACGTCTTCTCGCAGATCGGGACCTATCTGACTTCGTTCGGAGGCAAGGGGCAGACGTCGTCGTCGATCACCGAATTCTCGGGCTGGGAGCAGAGCCCGACCGACTTCCGCGAGGTCGGAAGCCGTGTCTCGGGAGCTTCGGTCTGGGATGCCGCGGACCCGATGAAAGCCCTGTCGCAGGAAAGAGAGAACCCGACGCGCGTCTTCCTCCTCAATCCACGACTCACCGCGACATCGGACCCCGGGGCTCGTCACGGGCCTTTCGGTTCCATCCTCAAGAACGTCAGGCTCGCGCAACCGACCGGCCCCGAGGCGGAGGAGGAGCTTCCGGCATCCCCGCGACGGACGACCGTCGAGGTCGCCTCGACCAAACCCTCCCGAATCGCCGAGGAGCCGGGCGCCCCGATCACGAACGCCGATCGACCGGCGGCGGCAAACCCCGCCGAGGTCGCGACCGACCCCGGGACCTCGCTCCCTGCGATGGATCCGATGACTTTGCCTTCCATGCCCCCGATGACGACCGCGGGGGCCGTCACATCGTCCGAGCCGGATATCCGGGGAGATCTCGAGGTCCCGAAGGCCCCTTCGTTACCGACTCCGCCCGCGCCCGAGCCTGCGCCGCGAGTCGAAGCCGTCAAGCCAGTCGCGGAGAGCACGAGCAAGCCGGCGCGATCTCGAATTCCCGTTGCCCCGTTCTCCGATGAGGACGTGATCCAGAGCAGCGAGCAATTCCTCACGATGTTCGGCCGGCTGGGCCCGCAAGGCGGTTCGCTCCGCATCGCCGCCGGTGCGGATCTGGAGCTACCCACTCTGCCGATCGAGGGAGCGGGCCAGTACAGTATCATCGCCGAGGAGGGCCCGGTACGCCCGCGGATTCGCTTCCGACCGCCGGAGATCGCGCCGACCTCTCCGTCCGAGTGGAGCGTGATGTTCAACCTGCGATCCGGATCGCTCGTCCTGCAAGGGATCGACCTGATCGTCCCCGACCTGGAGATCCTCCACGCCGAGCGGGTCGCCATCGCCGGCCTGCTCCGCGGTTCCAAGCTGACGATCGTCGACTGCACCCTTTCACTCGCCCTCGGGCGGCCATCCGCGTCGGTTTTCATCCTCAGGTCGCCGACGGATAACGCGAAACCATCGACCTCCGAGCCGGCTCCTCGGCGCGAAGCCGTGATCCAGATCCGCGATAGCTTCCTTCGCTCGGGCGGAGCTGGGGTCACCCTGGGTGCGGGACGCGAGCTCGCCCTGGAAATGTCGAATGTCCTCGTCGGCACCGAGGGGAGCCTGATCCACGCGTTCGGCAGTCCGCGACGGCCTCGACGCGATTCGCCCGCCGTCGAGGTGCGGATGGATCGGGTCACCTCCCGCGTCAAGGGGGGGCTCGTCCATCTCGAGAGCACGCGCGACGAGCCCGATCTGACTTCGGTGAAGATTTTCGCCGAGAACTCGATCGTCAGCACGACCGCCGGCGACGATCCGCTCTTCCGCGTCGAAGGCCAGGATCAATTCGATCCGATCGGCGACAAGATCCGCTGGGATGCGCGCAAAGTCGCCTACCATCGGATCAAGACCTATCGTCGGGACGAGATCCTTCAGACCGGGACCCTCCCGCGGACCTATGACCGGGAGAACTGGAGCCGGGCATTCCTCCCCAAGGATGAGTCCCCGGTGCTCGCGAATGTGAATTTCCTGCACGAGGCCGATGCCACGACGCCGGCCTGGAAACTCGGCAAGGACGACCTCCGCATCGAGCCGAGCAGCCCCGCGGCGAACCTCGGCCCCGATCTCGGCAAGATCCCGGCACCCCCGCCCGCCGACCAGCTCTGAAACGCGATTCATTCCGATCTGTCCGAGCCGATCGCCGCGAGCGAATCCAGTGCGGCTTGCTGGCGCCCGATCGTCAGTTCGCGATGCGCCTGGAGGAGTCGGGCCAGGTGATCCGGCCTGAAGGGGATTGGATCGCAGGGCTGCGGAGGATCGGGCACCAGTCGCGCGATGATCGCCGCCATCAAGTCCGCTAGGTTCGCCCCGCTCTCGGCCGAGACCGACACCATGTCGGACGATCCCAGGATCGTTCCATCCGGTTCCCAGGCCGGAGCCAGGTCCGACTTGTTGCCGACCAGCAGGGCACCGGGGGTGGATTCGATGAGGTCGCGATCCGAGGCGAGGAGCGGCTCGGACCGATCGAGGACCAGGATCACGAGGTCTGCTCCCTCCTGCTCGCGCCGGGTCCGCGCGATCCCGAGTCGTTCGATCGAGTCCTCCGTCTCCCGGAGTCCCGCGGTATCCGAGAGCTCGACGGGCCAACCGAGGAAGGCCGTCCGGACGGTGACGACGTCGCGTGTCACGCCGGGTGTCGGGTCGACGATCGCTCGTGTGTAGCCGGCCAGGGCATTGAATAAGCGGCTCTTCCCGACATTCGGACGGCCCGAGATCACGACCTTCCATCCCGTAATAAGTCGCAGGCCGAGGGCCGCTCTGCTAATCAGTCGGTCGAGCCGCTCCAGTATCGGCTCGGTGCCCATCGGCAAGCTACGGCCGATTCGCGCCAGCTCAAGACGGAGAGCCCCTTGAGCCTGATCGAGCAAGATCTCCGCGACCCGGACCGTCGGCGCGTGCGGCAGGTCGGCCAGGGCCTGGAATGCAATCGGATCGTCAACGACACTCGACGAGCATGGGATCTCGCCAACATCGCAGGATCTCGCACCCTCCTGTTCGAGGGCCGAGACGAGGGCCCGTACCGCCTCGTAGCCGCCATGACACTGGAGCTCCACCGTCGGCGTGGCCGCATCGAGCCGAACCGCGACGACTTCATCGCCGGCGCCTGGCCCGGCTCTCCCCAGCCGCAGCCGTCCCGGCGGCGTATCCTCCAGGGGCTTTCCGCGGGCGGGGCGGAATATTGCGTCAACCACTTCGACCGCACGACGCCCCCAGACTCGTACCACGGCGATGGCACTTCGTCCTTCCGAGGTCTCGACACGGACGAATGTCTCCATGGTCGATCGCCGGTGTTCTTTCGAGAGGGTCGGGACAGTCCGTTCCGGCTTGATCGAAGGAAGGTTCGATTCACTCCGGGACTTCTCGGTCCGGGACTCGACGGCGGATCGGCTGCTGATCGGCGGTCGAGGTCTTGGGCGGCGGGCTGATCGACAGCCGTTGCTCGGCCTCGCGGACGGCGGCGTCGCCTTTCATACCCTTGCCCTCGAGCTTGTCGAAAATATTCAACATCCGGGCTAACTGGATGCGGGCCTGTTCCAGAGTCTCCGTGGTCTGGATGACGCGGAGCGCGGCTTTCAAGGTCTCGCGGTGCAGGTTGGCTTTGTTGCCCATGGATCTGCCCTTGCTTCGATCTCGGGCTGGGTTCGGTTGTCATCCGCCAAGGATGAGCTGGCCGAACACCGTCGGAGACTCCGCGGTTCCGGCTCCGCCCATCTCGCAAAGGCTTGCGAAAGTCGAGGTCGAGAAGACATTCGATTGCTGAGACGAGTTCGCGACATTATCCCAGTTCCGATGTCCGGCGCGAAGCGGGGGCATTGCCGGCAAACCCGAGATGGGACCTCGCTCGGTTCAAGGCAATTCGCATTCCTTCCGGGATGGCGAACGCATTATGATGAATGACGTTGCTGGATGAGCGCTCGAAGAGGATCCATTCACCGCGGACACGCGGCCCTCGCCATGCGAAAAGCGCTGAGATCCGCCATTGCACTCCACCGGTCGGGGCGACTGGATCAGGCGGCGAGGCTTTATCAGACCGTGCTCGCCAGCGAGCCGGAGAACGCGGAAGCCCTCCACCGGTTGGGCGTCTTGCATCATCAACTCGGCGACGACGCGCGGGCCATCAAGCTGATCGACCGGGCCCTCTCACTCAAGCCGGACGAGTATCTCTACCACGGAAACCTCGCCGAGGCCCTCCAGGCGAAGGGGAATTACGAAAGGGCGGTCGAGAGTCATCGAGCAGCCCTTCGCCTCTGT
Source organism: uncultured Planctomycetota bacterium (assembly GCA_963743925.1). GTDB lineage: Bacteria > Planctomycetota > Planctomycetia > Isosphaerales > Isosphaeraceae > CAVZRC01. The sequence continues at coordinate 202,545 of CAVURY010000007.1, forward strand.
CCCGACTTTCCCGAGGCCCATTGCAACCTCGGGACGGCGCTGCAATCGCTCGGACGATTCGAAGAAGCAGCCGCATCGCTCCGTCGCGCGATCGAGCTGCGACCGACCTTCGCCGTCGCCGTCAATAACCTCGGAATCGTCCTGAAAGAGCTGGGGCAGGCCGAGGAGGCGGTCGAACTTTTCCGACGTGCCGCGGAGCTGGAACCGGGCTATGCTCCCGCGCGTACGAACCTGGGCCAGGCGCTCCTGAACTCGGGCCGCGCCGATGAGGCCCTATCGCATTGCGAGGAAGCCGCCCGGCTCGATCCCGAATCGGCGGAGATCCACGACAACCTGGGCAACGTCCTTCGGGCGCTCGACCGCCTCGATGAGGCGTGGAACGCCCACTGGCAGGCTCTGCGGATCAATCGGAAGTTCGCGATCGCCAACGCGCACATCGGGTTGATCCTGCAACGGCGGGGCCACCTCGGCGAGGCGCTGCCCTGGCTGAAGATGGCCGCCGAATTGAAGCCGGAAGACTCAACGCTCTGGCAGTGGCAGGCCGAGCTCCACGACGAGAAGGAAGATCCGACGGAATCGATCCCGTGCTGGCGACGGGTGCTGGAGCTCGAGCCTCGGCGGGTCTCCGCGCATCTGTCTCTGGGCCGTGCCCTCCAGGAGGAGGGGCGTCTGGAAGAGGCTCGGGAGTGTTACCTGGCCGCGATCGAGCTCGAGCCCGACGCGGTCCTGTCATATTTGAGCCTGGGCGGACTTGATGAGCTCCTCGGCAAGATGGATCGGGCCGAGGAGTCCCTTCGAACGGCCCTCGCGAATCAGCCGAATTCGCCGATGGCCTATGCCCGGCTGGCGACGCTACTGCGAGGCCAGTTGCCCGCCGAGGATCTGGCCGCTCTCGAGGCGCGACTCGACGACACCGATCTGGCCGACGGCCCGCGCGGCCAGCTCTTATTCGCCTACGCCCACGTCAAGGACGCTCACGGAGACTACCGCCTCGCGGCGGACTGCCTGAAAAGGGCCAATGCCATCGCACTGGAGCAAGCGAAGGACCGGCCCGCGTATCAGGTAGATCAGCATGTCCACTATGTGGGCGAGTTGATCCAGGCGTTCGATCGTATCCTGTTCGAACGCCTCGCGGGCGCCGGCTCGGAATCCTCGAGGCCCGTCTTCGTCTTCGGCATGCCGCGATCGGGGACCACGCTCATCGAGCAGGTTCTGGCCAGCCACTCGCAGATCTTCGGCGCGGGCGAGCTCCGGTTGAGCCGCCGATCCTTCGAAGTCATACCGACGATTCTGGGACATACGGACGCCTCACGAAATTGCATCGCGGACCTCAATCCCTCGGCGGTGAACGCGCTGGCCGGGAAGCATCTGGATTGGCTGAGCCAGATCGATGGCGGTCGCTCGGCCAGGATCGTTAACAAGATGCCCGACAATTATCTCTATCTCGGACTCCTCGCGATCCTCTTTCCTCGTGCGGTTTTCCTCCACTGTCGGCGCGACCTGCGCGACGTGGCCGTGTCCTGCTGGATGACCAACTTCAGCTCGATCCGATGGGCGAATGTCCCGAGCCACATCGCCTCTCGATTCCGCCAATACGTCCGGATCATGGACCACTGGGCCACCGTGCTCCCCGTGTCGATTCATCACGTCGATTACGAGGAGACCGTCGAAGACCTGGAGGGCGTGGCGCGGCGTTTGATCATGGCCTGCGGCCTCGAGTGGGATCCGGCATGCCTGGAATTCCACCGGACTGAGCGACCCGTCCGCACGGCCAGCGTCACGCAAGTTCGCCAGCCGATCTACCGGCGGTCGCTCGAGCGTTGGAGGAACTATGAGACGCACCTGGCCGAGCTCTTCGCCCTGTTGCCGGGATCGAACGAACGAACGCTCCGAGACTGACCCGACTCCTCCGGCCGAGGCCCTTCGCCTCTGACGGCCGGGAACGCCGAGCCCTTTTCAATCGCGGCGGTGCTTGCTGCGAGGGGACGAGACGAGGGTCGCGAGCGCATCGAGCTCCACCAGGGCATCAACCATGGCCGGATCGGCTCCGCCCCAGGCATCGATCGGACGATGAGAGACTGCTGCAAGATTCCGTCCGGAAGCGTTGACGCCACCGCCCAGGACAGAGACTTGCGTTACGGCCGTGATCGAAGCTCCTCCTCGTGTCAGGATCGCGGTTGCATTTTCCCGCGATGATCAACGCACGACTATCGTCGCGATTTGTACATTCGCGATCAATAAACGTTGAAAACTGTGCTCAAAACGTCCAGAATGGTGACTCAGAGCTCGTCGGAAGGTTGATTTGCTTCAACATGGTCGTGGCTCCCGCGATTGCGCCAACCCCAGGAATTGACAAAGTGACTCTGATGGACACGAAAGTTCTCCGTCCGTGGTCCCTGTTCGGGGCCGTGGCAGGAACCCACTTCTTCGTTAAGCTGTGCGATCGGGGAGTTCACTCGTAACCGGTGGAGAATATTTTTCGAAGGACCGTGAGACTCGAGCAATCCGGAGAGTTAGGATGACATCGCGACAGGCGACGATCCGGAGATCGAATCGCACGGACCGGAGTCGGGAGGGGATGCCTCGTTGGTTCATCAGCGCTGGATGGCAGACCTTCTTTGTGATCGGATTCAGACAGAAGGAGAGTTCGGCGTGATCGGTGAGGATATCGGACGAAACCTACGGCGGCTGGCGATGATCGGGTGGATCGTGCTTGGCGTCATCGGCGACACGCGCGGAGCGGACAAGGACGCTCGGCCCAATATCCTCCTGATCTTGACGGATGATCAGGGATACGGCGATCTGGGATTCCACGGTAATCCCAAGATCCAGACTCCAAACCTCGATCGCTTCGCCCGCGAGAGTGTCCGGCTCAAGTCGTTTTACGTGTCGCCGGTGTGTTCGCCTACGCGTGCCAGTCTGCTGACGGGCCGGTATAACTACCGGACGGGCGTCGTGGATACCTTCGCCGGCCGCTCCTTGATGCAATCCGGCGAGACGACCCTCGCCGAAGTCCTGGCCGCGGCCGGCTATCGTACGGGCATCTTCGGCAAGTGGCACCTGGGCGACAATGCCCCGATGCGACCCATCGACCAGGGTTTCCAGGAATCCCTGGTGATCAAGGGTGGAGGGATCGGCCAGGCGTCCGACCCACCGGGCGGCAGCAGCTATTTCGACCCGATCTTGCAGCACAACGGGCGACCGACCGGGTGCCAGGGCTATTGCAGCGACATCTTCGCCACGGCCGCGATCGATTTCCTCGGCGCGGCCAAGGACCGCCCGTTCTTCGCCTATCTCGCCTTCAACTGCCCCCATGATCCCCTGGAGGCACCTCCGGCCGAACTGGCGACCTACCAGTCAATGAACCTCGCGCCGGACGAGTTTCCCAAGCTAGGTCAGCCGATTCCCCCCAATTTCATGAGTCCGACCGACAAGATCGCTCGCGTCTACGCGATGGTCACCAACATCGACACCAATGTGGGACGGGTGCTCTCCGCACTCGAGGCCCGCGGACTGGCCAGGGACACGATCGTCGTGTTCCTCACCGACAACGGACCGGCCCAGGTGCGTTTCAATTCGGGCCTGCGCGGCTGGAAAGCGACCGTCTACGACGGCGGCATCCGCGTGCCGTGCTACATCCGATGGCCGGGTCGATTCGAGTCGGGACGAGTGGTGGATCGGATCGCCGCCCATATCGACCTCTTCCCTACCCTCCTGGAGGCGGCCGGAGTCGCCAGGCCGGAGGGCCTGCGGATCGATGGCATGAGCCTGATGCCGCTCTTGCTGGGACGAGCGGATTCCGCATGGCCGGATCGCACGTTGTTCTTCCAGTGGCATCGCGGCGACCGGCCCGAGCCCGATCGCGCATTTGCCGCCCGGACGCAGAGGTACAAGCTCCTCAGGCCCGAACCACCACTCGAGAGCCGCAAGATTCCGCCACTCGAGCTCTTCGACATGGAGACCGACCCGTTCGAGCAGCATGATATCGCCGAGGAGCATCCCGAACTCGTGGCGCGGTTGCGTGCGGAGTATCTCTCCTGGTTCAAGGACGTCTCCTCGACCCGAGGCTTCGATCCGGTCCGGATCGCGATCGGAGGAGATCGAGAGGATCCGACGATCCTGACGCGTCAGGACTGGCGCGGACCGCGCGCCGGTTGGGGCCCTAACGACCAGGGTCACTGGGAGGTCGATGTCGCTCGGCCGGGGCTTTTCCGCGTCTCGGTCCGCCTCCCGCCCCGGCGTTTCCCGACGATCGCGCACCTTTCACTCCGGGGAATCTCCCGCGAACTCAAGCTCCAACCCGGGGCGACCGAGTGCACTTTCCAGGACATCCCGTGGACCGCGGGACCGGGCCGACTCGAAGTCTGGGTTGAGGGCAACCGGGCGACCGCCGGCCCGCTAGACGTCACTATAGCCCGTGTCAAGGACGCCCGCTGACCGAGTTGCACTGCGCCGGCGGACTCCAGATACTGGAATGGTTGAGAATCACCCGGCATTCCCGATCCCGGACGGTCAACGTCGCACTCCGGGCGTACCACCGGGGCCATCGAACCTGGCAGTCCGCCATGAGACACCACGCATGAAATCATCTTACTTCAGGAGAACCGGGACTCGACCGTGCCTCCTCACCGTTGCGATCGGTCTAAGTCTCTTCGAAGGCTGCCAGCCGTCCCCAAGGCCGGCCGAAGTATCATCTGAGCAAGCATCAAGGATCGAATCCCGCAAGGAAATCGGATCTTCTCCCGGCCGATTGATCGATCCGGCGATCAATAGCTCAGCTGCGACGGCATCGTTCGCAGAGCAATCGGGAGCATCGATCCCGGCTCCGGCAGGCAGGTTGTCGGCAGGTGACAGCCACCCGGCATCCGGGGACGAGAATCCTCCCGGCCCCGCGCCCGAGGGAATGGTCTGGATTCCCGGAGGATCGTACTGGATCGGGGCGGACGACCCATCGCAGCCGGATGCGAGACCGGTTCATCAGGTCACCCTCGATGGATTCTGGATGGATCGGACCGAGGTGACCAACCGCCAGTTCGCGGCGTTCGTGAAGGCAACCGGTTACGTGACGGTTGCCGAGATCAAGCCGGATCCCAAGGATTTCCCGGACGCACCCCTCGAGAACCTCGTTCCGGGCTCGCTGGTCTTCACACCGCCGGCCGGTGAAGTCTCGCTCGCGAATCCCCTGGTCTGGTGGCGATACGTGCCGGGGGCGAACTGGAGGCGCCCCGAGGGGCCGGAGACGACGATCGAGGGCAAGGATGACGATCCCGTCGTCCAGGTCTGCTGGGACGACGCTACGGCTTATACAAGATGGGCCGGCAAACGCCTCCCCACCGAGGCGGAATGGGAGGCCGCGGCGCGGGGAGGGAAGGAGCGAACACCGTTCATCTGGGGCACCGAGCTCAAGCCGGGCGGGAAGTGGGCCTCCAACATCTGGCAAGGACGATTCCCCGATAGGAACACCTCCGAGGACGGATATCCCCGCAGGGCCCCCGTCGCGACCTTCCCACCCAATCGGCTTGGCCTGTACGATATGGCCGGCAATGTCTGGGAGTGGTGCGCCGATTGGTACCGCCCCGGATATGACGTCTCGCCAGATCGGAACCCGCAAGGACCGACCTCGAGCTTCGACCCCAGCGAGCCGGGCGTCCGCAAGCGCGTCCAGCGGGGCGGCTCGTTCCTCTGCACCGATACCTATTGCACCAGCTATCGCCCCGGCGCCCGGGGCAAGGGATCGACCGACAGCGCGGCATCTCACGTGGGATTCCGTTGCGTGATGTCCCCACCGCGGGCGCCGCGCTGAGTCCTGTCAAGTGGGTTTGGGGACGGTCGCGACAGCGTCGGGGCGGCGGAAGGGAGCCGATTACGCGGTGCCGAACTGGATTCAAGGGGTCTATTACTGGCTCACGTCTGACCTGTTCACGAAGCTCGGCTTCCTGCTGGCCCTGGTCTTCCTCGCGAACCTCCTGAGGCAGCGGCGGTCTCCGAGCAGCACGATGGCGTGGCTCCTGGTCATCCTGCTCGAGCCCTATATCGGTGTACCGCTGTATGTGATGTTCGGCGGCCGGAAGATGAATCCGCTGGCGAGGAAGAAGGCCCGGATTTACAGCCGATCTCCCGAGGCGTCCAGGGGTTCCAGCGGAGTCGGCACCGAGCGGTTGCTGGCTTCCTACGGCGTCCCCCCGGCCCGGGAAGGCAACTGCTTCGAGCTCGTGACCGACGGGATCATCGCCTACGAACGCCTTCTTCGTCTGATCGAGGAAGCGCGTTCGTCGATCCACATCACGACGTACATCCTCGGCTCGGACGAGGGGAGCCGGGAGATCCTGGAGCGCCTGAAGCGACGCGCGGCCGAGGGGATCTCGGTGCGACTGCTCATCGACGACCTGGGATCCTGGCGGCTTCGGAGGCGCGATTTGACGCCCCTGATCGAAGCTGCGCGCAGGTTGCCTTCTTCATGCCGGTATTGCACGTCCCGTTGAGGGGACGGGCCAACCTCAGGAACCATCGGAAGCTGATCTTGATCGACGGCCGTATCGCCCTCACCGGCGGAATGAACCTGGCCTGGCCCTACATGGGACCTCCGGGCTCGACGCACCTGTGGCACGACATCGCGGTCGTCGTCGAGGGACCCGCCGTCGCCGACATGGAGGCCGTCTTCGAATCCGACTGGGAATTCACGACCGGATCGCAGCCGACGGCGACGCAAGATCGGTCGAGAGAGCAAGGCCCCCCGGCCCGGTCCTCGGATACCTTGCAGGTGGTCGCGAGCGGCCCGGACGTCAGCGGAGATCCGCTCTACGAATCGCTCCTGGCCTTGATCTTCTCGGCCCGCAAACGGATCTGGATTGTCACGCCCTACTTCGTGCCCGACGAGATGCTGGCCCGTGCTCTCAACCTGGCGGCGCGACGCGGCGTCGATGTCCGCCTGATCGTCCCAGCCCGGTCCAACCACATCACCGCCGACCTCGCGAGGGCCAGTTTCCTCCGCGACCTCCACAATGCCGGCGGCAAGGTCATGCTCTTCACTCCGACGATGCTCCACGCCAAGGTCGCGATCTTCGACGATCAACTCGCCGTCGTCGGCTCTGCGAACATGGACATGCGTAGCCTCTTCCTGAATTACGAGCTGGCCCTGTTCCTCTGGTCAGCCTCTCAGGTCGGTGAGATCGCGGCCTGGGCCAGGAGCTTGATGGCCGATTCCGATCGCGAGTTGCCGCCTCCCGATTGGCCGCGTGAAGTCGCGGAAAATGTCGTACGCCTGTTGTCCCCGCTGTTATAAAGACCACGAAAGACCCAGTGCCATGCCGGGAACCGAAAGCCTTTGGTACAAGGATGCCATCTTCTACGAGGTCTATGTCCGCGGTTTCTTCGACGCCAACGGCGACGGGGACGGAGACCTCATCGGGTTGACCTCCAAGCTCGACTATTTCAAGGAGCTCGGCGTCAACTGTCTCTGGCTGATGCCGATCTATGCCTCGCCCCTGAAGGACGACGGCTACGATATCGCCGAGTTCCGGGAGATCCATCCCACGATCGGGACCGTCTCCGACTTCGAGATCCTGACCAAGGCGGCGCATGCCCGGGGGATCCGGATCATCGCCGACCTCGTGGTCAACCACACGTCGGACCAGCACCCCTGGTTTCAGGAGGCCCGCCGCGATCCCCAATCCCCCAAGCGCTCCTATTATGTCTGGTCGGATACCGATCAGGTGTACAAGGGGACGAGGATCATCTTCCGAGACACCGAGACGTCCAACTGGACTTGGGATCCGGTCGCCCGCCAATATTTCTGGCACCGATTCTATAGCAATCAACCCGACCTGAATTTCGACAACCCCGCCGTCCAGCAGGAGATGCTCGACATCATGGCCTTCTGGCTCGATCGCGGGATCGACGGATTCCGCGTCGATGCCGTCCCCTACCTGTACGAACGCGAGGGGACCAACTGCGAGAACTTGCCTGAGACGCACGAGTTCCTCAAGGTGATGCGGCAGTTCGTCGACACCCATTACCCCGGCACGCTCTTGCTCGCCGAGGCCAACCAGTGGCCGAGCGATCTGCTCCCGTATTTCGGCAACGGCGATGAGTTCCACATGGCCTTCAACTTCCCGCTCATGCCGCGGCTCTTCATGGCCATCCGCCGCGAAGACCACCGGCCCATCGTCGAGATCATGAGCCAGATGCCCGAGATCCCACTGTCGTGCCAGTGGGCCCTATTCCTCCGAAATCACGACGAGTTGACGCTCGAGATGGTCACGGACGACGAACGCGACTACATGTACAACGAATACGCGAAGGATCCCCGGATGAGGTTGAACCTGGGAATCCGCCGCCGGCTCGCCCCTCTGATGGAGAACGGCCGCCACCAGATCGAGCTGATGCATAGCCTCCTGTTCACCCTCCCGGGCAGTCCCGTCCTGTATTATGGCGACGAGATCGGGATGGGCGACAACATTCATCTCGGCGATCGACATGGGGTTCGAACGCCCATGCAATGGACCGGCGATCGCAACGCCGGCTTCTCCCGAGCCGATCCCTCCGCGTTGTACCAGCCCGTGATCCTCGACCCGATCTACAATTTCCAGGCCGTGAACGTCGAGGCGCAGCATCGCTCGCCGACCTCGCAGCTCAACTGGCTGCGAAGGCTCATCCAGGTGAGGCGGACGCACAAGGTCTTCGGCCGAGGCGACCTCGAGTTCCTCGATCCCGGCAATCGTCGCGTCGTCGCCTACATCCGGAGGCTTCAGGACGAGATCGCCCTCATCGTCAACAATCTCTCCAAGTTCTCCCAGGCCGTCGAGCTCGACCTGAGTCCGTACGAGGGCATGATCCCGATCGAAATGGCGGGCCGGTCGTCTTTCCCGATCATCGGGAATCGTCCCTATTCGATCACGCTAGGGCCATATGGTTTCTACTGGTTGGAGCTCAACAAGCCCCCTGGCTGACGGCCTGTTGCGGAGGAAGATCGATTCAAGCCTCGGTGACGAGATCCTCGATGCCTTCGACGTCTGCCGAGCCCGAATCCGTCGATTTGTCAGGGGCGAGGAGCCATTTCAAGCCGAGCGGGGCGACGAGGGTGGTGACGATCACCATCAAGGTCACGGCACCAAACAGGCCGGGGTCGAAGAGGCCGGAGTCCAGCCCGATCCGGGCGAAGATCAGGCCGACTTCGCCCCGAGGCACCATGCCCACCCCCACGACCATCTTCTTCCCCCGGAACCAGAATGGCGCATAGCCCGCGACGAGCTTGCCGACGATCCCCACCGCGATCAGGACGACGCCGATCAGCAAGGCGAACCGGCTCGATGGCCGGGACGGATCGAGGGCGCTCATCTCGACCGAGGCGCCGATCATGACGAAGAAGAGCGGGACGAAGAAATGTCCGAGTGCCGTGATCCCCCGCTCGATCTCGTGGGCCTGAGGGGTCGCCACCACGAGCAGTCCTGCCGCGAACGCCCCGAGGATCATGGCCGAGCCGCATTTCTCGGCCAGCCAGGCCATGCCGAACGCGACGACGAGCGCCAGCACCGTCGGAGTGCCGGGCAGCTCGATCCGTCTTGAAAGGCGGAACACGAGCGGGACGACGAGCTTCCCGACCAGCAGGGCTGCCAGGAGGAAGCCGATCGCGGCGGCGGTCGTCCCGATGATCCGACTCGCGGAGAGATCCCGGGTGTGGCCCTGTGCGGTCACGACGGTCAGGATGAGCAATCCGAGGATGTCATCGATCACCGCCGCGCCCAGGATGATCTGGCCCTCCGTATCGCGAAGCCGGCCCAGGTCCGATAAGACGCGTGCGGTGATGCCCACGCTGGTCGCCGTGAGGGTCGCCGCGGCCATGATCGCCACGCGATCGCTCAGGCCAAGGAGACGGCAAGCCACATATCCGAGTGCGAACGGCAAGGCAACTCCCACGACCGCCACCGTCATCGAAGTACCGCCAACCTTGACGAGTTGCGAGAGATCGGTCTCCAGCCCGATCGCAAAGAGCAGGATCAAGACTCCCAATTCGGAAAGCAGTTGCAGCGTCTCGAAATGCGGATCGATCCAGCCCAGGACGGACGGCCCGATGAAGACTCCACCGACGAGCTCGCCCAGCACCGCCGGTTGACCGACCCGCTGCGCCAGGGCGCCGGCCACCTTGGCCATCGTCAGGATGATTACCAGCATTCCGAGGAATTGTGCGACGTCAATATGTTCCATTGTACACAGGGTGGAGCTGAGCGGCCTTGTCCAAAAAGGTAGATTACGGATATTATGAGTTGTATCTGACGAACCGCGTTCAAGCTCGCCTTTGTTGCATGCCCTTAAATGCAGACTTTCAACCGGCTGCCCGACTGCCGGCGGCCAGAGAACCCATGAACCGACGCGACGACATCCGTAACGTAGCCATTATTGCCCACGTCGACCACGGCAAGACGACGCTGGTCAACGCGATGCTCCGCCAGTCCGGCCAGTACCGGGCATCGCAGCTCCAGGGCGAGCGCATTCTGGACTCCAACGACCTGGAGCGAGAGCGAGGCATCACGATCCTCGCCAAGAACATCGCGATCAAGTATGGCGAGATCAAGATCAACCTGATCGACACGCCCGGCCACGCCGATTTCGGCGGAGAAGTCGAGAGGACGCTCCAGATGGCCGACGGGGCCCTCGTCCTCGTCAACGCCTTCGAAGGGCCGATGCCCCAGACGAAGTTCGTCCTGCGCAAGGCGTTCGCGTGCCACATCCGGCCGATCGTCGTGATCAACAAGATCGACCGGCCGGACGCCCGCCCGACCGAGGTCCTCAACGAGATCTTCGATACGTTCGCGGATCAAGGTGCCAGCGAGGAACAGCTCGATTTCCCGTATATCTTCGCGTCGGGCAAGGCCGGCTTCGCGTCGCATGATCCGACCGCGACCTCGGGAGATGTCAAGCCTCTCTACGATATGATCGTCAAGCACGTCCCGGGGCCGGTGGTCGACCTCGACGGGCCGTTCCAGATGCTCTGCACGACGCTGGACTTCTCCGAATATGTCGGCCGCATCGCCATCGGTCGGATCGCCGCCGGTCGCGTCCGTCGCGGTCAAAAGGCCTTCTTGATGAAGGCCGGCAACGTGAGCGTACCCGGATCCATCGACAATCTCCTGGTGTTCGACAAGCTCAGCCGGGTCGAGGTCGAGCAGGCCGAGGCCGGGGACATCGTCGCGGTGGTCGGCTTGAGCTCGGTCGATATCGGCGACACGATCGCCGATCCCGATCAGCCGGTGGCCCTGCCGCGCATCGAGGTCGACGAGCCGACCCTGAGCATGCTCTTCACCGTCAATGACTCGCCGTTGACCGGCGAAGGTCAGTACTTGACCACCCGCCATCTCAAGGAACGACTCGATCGCGAGCTCGAATCCAACGTGGCCCTCCGCGTCGAGCCGAGCGAAGAACGCGACTCGTTCACGGTTTCGGGCCGCGGCCTCCTGCATCTCTCCGTGCTGATCGAGACCATGCGGCGCGAGGGCTACGAACTGGCCGTCGGGAAACCCGAGGTCATCTTCCGGAACATCAACGGCGAGACCTGCGAGCCCTACGAATTCCTCGTCGTGGACGTGCCCCACAGCCATATCGGACCGGTGATCGAGCTCTCCGGCGCACGCCGTGGCGAGATGGCCAAGATGGACGTCAAGGGTGCCTACGCGCACCTGGAATTCCTCATCCCGGCTCGAGGCCTGATCGGCCTGCGAAGCCGGCTGATGAGCGCAACCCAGGGCGAGGCCATCATGCACCACAATTTCCACGACTATCGACCGGTCAAGGGAGACGTGCCCAGCCGTGCCAACGGAGTCATGGTCAGCCTGGTCCGCGGCCAGGCCGTCGCCTTCGCTCTCGACAACCTCCAGCAGCGCGGGACCATGTTCGTCCAGCCGGGCGACGAGATCTACGAGGGGATGATCATCGCCGAGAACGCCCGGAACGACGACATGGTGGTCAACCCCTGCAAGGAAAAGAAGCTGACCAACATGCGGGCCTCCGGTTCCGACAAGAACATCCTGCTCAAACCGCCTCGCGAGATGAGCCTGGAGCAGGCCCTGGAATACATCGAGGACGACGAGCTCGTCGAGGTGACTCCTTCCAAGATCCGGCTCCGCAAGAAGGCCCTGACGGAAGAACGCCGCAAGCGTGCCGAGCGCGGCAGCAAGAAAGTGGGCGTTTGAATCCATCACGACGGCTTGCCATGCGATATCGTGACGAGAAAGGTGCACCAATGACCGGCGATTGGCGATCGTTGATCTCGATCGAGCCGGGAAAACGAGGCGGTCGGCCGTGCATCCGAGGGATGCGCATGACCGTCTTCGACGTCCTCTCATACCTCGCAGCCGGCATGACGGCGGAGGAAATTCTGGAGGACTTCCCGTATCTCACGGCCGATGATATCCAAGCCTGCCTCTCCTACGCCGCCGAGCGAGAGAGGCAGATGTTGTTGGTGACGGCTTGAAACTCCTGTTTGATCAAAACCTATCGCCGAAGCTGGCGAAGCGTCTGGCCGATCTCTTTCCCGGTTCGTGCCATGTCATGTCGCTCGGTCTGGATTGCGCCAGCGATGATGCTATCTGGGATTACGCCCGCGACAATGACTTCCTCATGGTGACGAAGGATGCGGACTACAACAACCTGGGAGTACTCAGAGGCTTCCCGCCCAAGATCCTGTGGCTGCTGATCGGAAACTGCACGACGAAACAGGTTGAAGACCTGCTGAGAGCCAGCCATGTCAGTATCGAAGAGTTCGAACGCGACACCGACATCGGCACACTTTGCCTGCGTTGATCGTCCCTGCTTTCCCTATTGAAGTTTCGGCTGCCCAACCCGGAAATCCGCCGAAGCCCGCTCATCGCGTGCCCCGAACCAGTCCTCATCGAGCAGGGCGTAGAGATCGGCGTCGTGCCACCGGCCGTCACGCCAGAATTTACGCCTGGCGATGCCTTCGTGGTGGTAGCCGCACTTCTCGTAGACCCGTTTCATCGCCGGGTTCATGGTATGCCCTTCCACCCGGTGAAGGCCGAGCTCGCCGAACGCGAAACGGGTCCGGATGCGGACGGCTTCCGTCGCATGACCGCGACCCCAGGCCGACCGCTCGCCGATCACCAATCCGCCGGTCGTCCAGCGGTGTCGCCAGTTGATCGAATGCAGGCCGATGAAGCCGATATGCCGCTCGGCCTCGTCGAGAATCGCCCAGGTGAAGTCATTCTCCCTTTGCGTCTCGATCTTCTCGAAGAAGAGCTCTTCTTGTTGACGGGTGACGCCCGTGCTCATCTTGAGGGCCGCCGTGATCTCGGGATCATTGAGCCAGAGCAAGGCGTTCTCGAAGTGGAGCGTACGATCGGGAGGCACGAGCCGCGTGCGTTCACCTTTCAGGCCGACGATGGGCATCTGCATCCTCTCGGCATCATCTGGACCGTGTGATGAATTAGCGTCCTCGATTTCTCGGCATCCTCCGTTGTAGCCGGGGTCTGTGACCCCGGGTTCGGCAGCCCCGGCCTCACAGAGGCCGGCTACAAGGAATAGAGAGATTCATCACGCTAGTTCCGGGGGTATCGCCCGTTCTCTTTGAGCCAGTTCGTCAAGGTACGCATCCGGTCTCGATAAACATGAGGCGGCTCGAATGGGAGTGGTGCGGAGGTCTTCGCGGCAGCCAGGATTTCGGCCGCCTCGCGAGGCAAGCCATTGTCGCCGTAGTGGGTCACCGTCTCCCCCGAGTAACCGGCCTTGATCGTCAGGACGGAGAAATTCCGTCCATTGACGAACAGGTAGGCGAGCGTGCGTCCGTAGGGGTCGAGCGTGGGGGAGCGGAGCAATTCGACCTCGGTTGCTGCGGCGAAGGCACCCTGAGCGAAGGCGCGCGCCTCGGGCCCGAACGACTGGTCATACGGGAGGTTGTGCTCCAGACGTCGGACCTCGGGTGTATCGATTCCGAGAATCCGAACGATCTCGGTATCCCGATCTCCCCAGCGGATGAGCACGCCATCCCCATCCTCCACGGCGATAGAGGCCGGTGCGACTCGGACACGTTCCCCGTGCTGGCGGGTTTGGGGCTTCGCGGCGGGACGTTCGCCCTGGGCCCGGGCGGAAGGAGCCTGGGCCATCACGGATGGGCACAGGGCAAGCACCACGGCGATCGCTCCCAAGACCCGTACATGAATGCTCATTCGGCCCTCCACGTGTCGGTGCTCGTCGTGACGGTCAAGGAATCGGACAAAGGACATCGCGGCCCGGTTCGGGGCGAATCGTCGAAGTTCGATCAGATACGCGACTTGATGAACGAGAGTCCGTCGCGGCAGAGGCCCATGGCGTCCGGGAACAGGTCTCGCCAGACCTTGGTGGCGGCCGCAAGCGCCGGCAATGCCCGGCCGAACGCCTCGATCGTCAGATATCCATCGTAGCCCGTCTGTTTCAGCCCGGCGAAGAAATCGTCCCAATGGACCTGCCCTGTACCGGGGACTCCCCGGTCATTCTCCGAGACGTGGACGTGGATCGTCTCGGCGGCGCATGTCGCGATCGCCTTGGCCTGGCCCTTCTCCTCGATGTGCGCGTGGAAGCTGTCGTACATCATCTTGCAGTACGGGTGATTGACGGCCTTGACGAACCGCGACGCCTGCGCGGCGGTCGTGAGGAAGTAGATTTCGAATCGATTGAGGTATTCGATGGCGATCCGGATGTTACGCGCCTGCGCCTTCTCGGCGGCGCGTCGGAGCGTCTCGACCCCGTACTTGAACTCATCCTCGGTCGGCCCATCGCCCGAGAAGACCCCGATCGCCGAGTGGGTGGGACCGCAGAGGATCTCGCAACCGAAGGCCTGGCCGCATTCCATCACGCGATCGAGATGAGCCACCGCGGCATCGCGGATCTTTGCATCGGGCGAGATCGGATTGGCTTCCGGCCCCATCACCGTGACGGCCGTCGCGCCCAGCCCCAGGCTCTTGAGCCGCTTTCCCAGGCGCTCGAATGGGGCGAGGTCCGCCGTGTCGAAGATGGGGATCTCGACGGCGTCAAATCCGAGCGCCTTGATCTGGTCGAGGATCGCGTCGTGTTGCTCGGTGACCTGGGTTGTCCACAAGAGCAGATTCATGCCGATTTTCATGGCTTGGCTTCTCCGATCCACGACTCACTTGCTGAAGAAATCGCGACGGTATAACAGGGCGATGAAGTAGAGGCCGGTACAGGCCCACAACAGTCCCAGGAGCAATCCGAACGTTTCCTGCCACGAGCGCGCGATTTGACGGCGATGGCGTCGATTCAACCGGCCTCCTGACAGGAGAGCGAGCATCACGAAGACCGAAATCAGCGGCGTACCGTAGTAGTAACACGCAACGCTGAGGCCCATCGGCGCGCGCGACACGAGGCGGTAAACGATGGGCGGCCAGAACAACCAACTCGCGCTCCCCTGAGCGAACCAGAGCAGTCGCCCTGCTCCCCAGGACGATCTTGGGGCGGAAATCAGTAGGAGCGGGGGACCGACGAGTGAGAGGCCACCGAGGAGAAAGACGAGTACCAGAGTGCCGGCCACGCTCCAGTCGCGGTATCCCAGTAAGTCATCTCGAAACCCCGTGAAAGCCACCCTCCGAACTTCCTCGGCCACCTGCCAGATTCCGAGCGCCGCCCCGGCGACCAGGAGCATCAGGACGCCGATACTCGGTCGATTTTCGCGCCGGCATGGACCACCATTCTTGACCAACCTTCCTCCTCACACGGGCACGACCGTCTCCCACTTGTGATTCTCGGCCGAATCGAGCACGGCGTCGCAGACGGCTTGCGTGGCCAGGGCATCGCGAAACGTCGGCGCCGTCGGCTGGCCCTTTGCCAAGTTCTCGAGGAAGTCCGCGACCTGATGCACGAACGTGTGCTCGTATCCGATCTGGAGTCCCGGGACCCACCAATGCTTCATGTACGGGTGCTCGCCGTCGGTGACGTGGATCGATCGCCAGCCGCGGACGATCGAGTCATCCCGATGGTCGAAGTATTCCAGCCGGTGCAGGTCGTGCAGGTCCCACTTGATCGATGCCTTTTCGCCGTTGACCTCGAAGGTGTAGAGAGCCTTGTGGCCGTGCGCGTAGCGGGTTGACTCGAACAATCCCAGCGACCCGTTGCCGAATCGGCACAGGAACGCACAGGCATCGTCGATGCCGACGGGCTCGACCTTGCCCGTCAAGTTGTGCTTGCGCTCTTTCACGAACGTCTCGGTCATGGCGCAGACGTTATCGATCGAGCCGTTGAGCCAGAGTGCCGTGTCGATGCAATGCGCGAGCAGGTCGCCCGTGACGCCGGAGCCGGCGGCGGCCGCATCGAGCCGCCAGAGTCCGGTTCCCCCCTGCGGCAAGTCGGCCGAGATCGTCCAGTCCTGGAGGAAGTTGGCCCGGTAGTGGAAGATCTTCCCGAGCCGTCCGTCGTCGATGAGTTGCTTCGCCAGGGTCACGGCCGGTACGCGTCGGTAATTGTACCAGACCGTATTGGGCACGCCGGCCTTCTCGATGGCGTCGACCATCTTCTGGCCCTCGACGAGATTCATCGATAAGGGCTTCTCGCAGAGGATCATCTTGCCGGCCTCGGCCGCGGCGATCGCGATCTCGGCGTGCGTGTTGTTCGGCGTGCAGATGTCGATCGCGTCGATATCTTTGCGTTCGACCAGCCTGCGCCAGTCGGTCTCGATCGACTCGTAGCCCCAGTTCTCGGCGAAGGCCTTCGCCCCGTCCGCCGTCCGGCCGCAGACCGCCTTCAGGACCGGACGGTACTCGAGGTCGAAGAAATCGTTGACCCGCTTATAGGCGTTGGAATGCGTCCGGCCCATGAAGCCGTAGCCGACGATCCCGATATTCAAGGGTTTCTTGGCGCTCATGCGAACTCCCGGAGCGAATGTCAGTGACAGGGACGGGACACCGCTGATCCCGTTATCCACGTTGATCGGTGCCCAAGGAGCACCCCACGGAACGAGCCGCCGAAACAGTTCACTCGACCCAGCCGTGCGCGTCCCGCACCTGGATCATGGCGGCGAGGATATCATTCCAGGTCTTCGGCTTCGACATGACCTCGTTGGGGAACATGCAGCCGTCCCAGCAGATGTGGCGGCACGCTTTCGTCAGCTTTCCGCCCTCGTCCCTAAGCCAGAATCCCGCGTGGTGGGGGATGTCGAGTTTGCCGATGGGATCGGTCGCCAGGCAATGGCGCCCGGTGTGGTCGTGCGTCCCGGACCCGAAGACGGTCGCGTCGTTCTGGGCGACGTGGAAGTCGATGGTCCATGGCCTCAACGCGGCGGTCAGCGTCTTCAGCGCGGCGTCGAGGGTCGTCCCGTCTTTCCAGTCGTAGTCCTTGGGGAGAATGCGATCCTCGGGAGCATTCTCGCCCAGGGTGTAGAGGAGCGTGTGCGCCATGTCGGCCTGGAAGCCGACGGTTTCCGGTTCGTTGACCCGCTCGAGCAAGTCAACCATCGTGCGCCAGGAGTGCATCCCGCCCCAGCAGATTTCCCCTTCGGCGGCGAGGCGTTCGCCGTGATCGCGGGCGATCGCCGCGGCCTGCTTGAACGTCTCCGCGATCTTCGCCTGATTTCCTTTGGGATCCTTTGCCCAGTCGGCCGGAGGGCTGGCTGAGTCGATGCGGACGACCCCATACGGTCGGGCGCCCAGGTCGCGCAGCCCCTTGGCGATCCGGCAGGCCTTGCGGATCGCATTCAGATAATTATTTCGCTGGCCCTCATCGCCCATCGCCGAGCCATCGAACCAGACCGGCGCGACGACCGATCCCACCGCGAAGCCCCTGCCCGCGATCTTATCGGCCACCTTCTTGAGGTCGTCGTCGCTGATATCGATGTTGATATGAGGGTCGTAGAGGAACAGGTCCACGCCGTCGAACTTGATGCCGTCGACCTCGGCCGCGGCGGTCAGATCGAGCATGGTATCCAGATCGATGGTCGGCTCCGCGCCGGGGCTCCCCTTGCCGACCAGGCCGGGCCACATCGCATTGTGGAGTTTCGGGAAGTTATTGGGATGGCTACCGCTCATGGAAGGCCCTCGTGAGAGAAGAGTAGAAAAGGCGAGGCCGGCGATCGATCGCCCGCCGGGATGATCGGCCGGGGGCGGTCGAGGCCGCGCACCTACTCGGTGCCAGGCTGGGGATCGACCCCGAGCAGGACCCGCCGCACCAGCCGTTCGACGCTTTTCGCGTCCGAGACCCCGCGGAAACCCCACTCGGGCCACGCGATATCGCCGTCCTCGACGAAGAACACATCTCCCGAGCCGTCACGATACTCGATGCAGAGGGTGTCGTCGAACATCTCGGTCGTGAAGAAACCGATCGTGATCTCGCCGGGTTGGCTCGCGTCCGAGCCGACAAATGCTCGACGGTCCGTGAGGGCATAGAATGTATGCGAGAGCCGCCTCCGCACCCGCTCATGCTGGATCCAGCGCCCGACGATCCCGATGCCCACCATGAGCCCGATCGAGCACGGGGCAAGGCCGAGGTAGAAGAGCATCTCGCCCATCTCCATCGCGCGGAGCCCGAAGATTCCGAACAGGACCATCAGCGCGAAACCGCTGGCCCCGCAGAGTGCGGACGCGAAGAAAGCGGCGAAGGCGCCGACCGTGGGAGATGGGGGCGGACCGGCGCGCTCGGCCCACAGCACACGCTCGCCGGGCTCGAACTCGGCCTTCAGCGCCGCGCCATAATCCTCTCCCAGGTCGCCGATCAGCTCCCAGCCACGCTTGCCGGCTGAACTTGCAAAGTCCTCCCATACCGGATCTTTCACCATGCGATATCTCCGACGGATTCGGTACGATGGCGATCGCTTTGAGCCCCCTTGACTTCGGTCATCAAGTTCGCACGAATGATCTGCTCGACCCGACGGACCTCGGGTATGCCTTTGAAACCCGGCGGACAAAAGTATAGATAGCTCTCAGAACCAGCCCCGGAAAACTCGAGATCTCCCGAGCCATCGGGACGCTGAACCCGAACGATATTGCGGATTTGTCCCGCGGGGAAGGTATGGACACGGACGCTATCCGACTTGGCTTCGGGGACCCAGATGATGGCACGTCGCCCCGTCACGGCGTAGCAGACGCTCGCCGACTGTCTTCGCTCGGCTCGACGATTCAGCGTGCTTCCGATGAGGCCGATGCCTAAGAGAGAACCAATCACGCAGAAGCTCGACCCAAGGAATATTGAGCCATCATCCGGCTGAAATCGCGGACGTCCGAATCCGTATGCCAGGTTGACCGCTCCGAAGCCCAGGCAGATGACTACAACAACGCCAACCAGGAATGATCCCACGCCAGGGCCCTTCCATGGCGGACGTGACCTCCCAGCCCAGAGCACCCGTTCGCCGGGCTGGAGTTCGCCCTTGACCAGGGCACTCAGCTCGTCGTCCAGACTATTCGAGAAGTCGGCGGCATTGAAAACGTCGGAGTTCGCGCGGCCCGGTTCGGACCAATCCGCCGACATCAGCGGCCTCCTTGAAGACGCGGCCGGAGGACATCGCGGACCCACTCGTCGAGCTGGCCGCGCCACCTGGCGGTTTCAATCTCGGTCAACGCCATGACTCGATCTCACTTTCCGGACTTGAGGTGATCTCCCACCTTCGGCAGATCCGGATGCGTATCGGGCCCGAAGTATCGGAGGCTCACGAACGGCTCGCTGCCGGTGTTCTTGAAGGTCACCCCTTCGCCGGCCCGCTTGGCGGTGACGAAGACTTCGTCCTGGGTCACTTCGCCGTAACGGATGAAGTTCGGGCTGTCCACGGCCAGCTTGCCGATGGTGCCGCTCCCCTGGACGACGATCAGTCCATAAGCACCCGGATCCTTGACGGTCGCGGTGCGTCCCGGCTCGACCGTCAGCTCGCAGGCGCTGAAGAGCTGCTTGCCTTCGACGCGGCCGTAGACGATCCACTTGTCGACGTAACCCGCTCCGCTACCGCCCGATCGAACGATCGGCTCGAGGTAGTTGTTCTTCTTGAACTCCGGATCGACGTTCTTCTCCCAGTCCAGTTGCTCGACCAGATAGTCGAGGTCGTGGTGGAACTCCTCCGGCACATCCTTGACCAGCAGCTCCCAGGGTACGCGGCGACCTTCGACCATCGACTGGTACATGCCGAAGACGTCGGAACCCCATTGCGGCTCGTACGTTACGAGCGAACCCGGCGCGTGCAGGACATCCGGCGGCACGAGCCATCCCGTCCCGGGCTTGAGTCGATAGGCCTTGGAGAGGTCGAGGATTCCGTTGTCTCCCTGATTCCAGCGCTCCAGACAACTCCTGAGCTCGTCCTTGCCCGTGCCCGGCTCGAGCCCGAAGAACGTGTAAGGGAAGTTGTTGCCGGTCCAGTTGAGTTGCGGCGGGAAATAATAGCTCTCGGGCTTGCCTTCCCGGCCCAGCTTGGCCGCCTGTTCCTGGCTCTGGTGCATGTGGTGCGGGATCGGCCCGAGATTGTCGAAGAATTTGCTGTAAACCGGCCAGCGCTTGTAGGTATTCCAGAGCGAGGACCCGATCATCTCGGGCCCGAACTCGGCGATGGCGTCCTTGAGGGTGAATCGTTCCCCATCCTGGACCACGTAACTGAGCCCTTCGTCGGCCGGTGCACCTTCGTTGGCCGCTGCGGTCGTCGAGGAGAACCAGCGCTCGTCGATCCCACCCCGATGCGTGCCGAGCGCATAAAGGTCGTCGCGCGACAGCTTCAATCGACCGCCGGGCATCAGGAACGACCTCGGCACCCAGGTCGGGGCCAGCCTGAGGACCCCTTCTCCGCCATCGAGCGCCGCGCGGACCCGCGCGGCCAGATTCTGCTCGCCCATTCCATTTCCCCTCAGACTCGAGATCCCGACCGTCGGCGCGGAAAACACCGTGGACGCGCCGTCTCAACCTCGTCCCAATCTCGTGGACCGCTTCGCTGGACGCGAGTCAAAAAAGACCCCACCCCGACATGCCGGAAGAGGACTTGCCCTGTTTTAAGGCCCCAGCCGTCGTGCCGCAAGCCTCGACTCCGACCCGGATTCGCCCCGCATGACCGATGCCTTCCATTCTGCGCTGCGAGACCGCATCGCGAAACCCCTTGGCTTCCCCGGAGACCAGGATCGCGCGTGCCGGACATGGAAACCAGCTATCGTCGTCCTGCGGTTCTGCTATAGTGATCGCTCCGGGGAAGAATCCACAAGAACCCGACATGGACGTCGTCGTGAATCGCTCACCCCATTTCGCCCGGCCGCGGCGACGCACCCACTCCGGGTTGCTCAGCATCGTCATTCCGCTTTTCAACGAAGCCGAGAATGTCGTCGCGCTCTGGGATCGACTCCGAGCGAGCATGGACTCCTCGGGGTCTTTCGAAATCCTGTTCGTCGACGATGGGAGTCGAGACGCGACTCCCGAGATGATCGACCGCCTGAGCGCCCAGGACGAGCGCGTGGTCTCGATCCACCTCAGCCGGAATTTCGGCCACCAGGCGGCGATCTCGGCGGGGCTCGAGCACGCCCGGGGCCAGGCCGTCGTCGTGATGGATGGCGACCTGCAAGATCCTCCCGAATTGATTCCGGATCTGATCCGCCTCTGGCGGCGCGGCTACGACGTCGTTTACGCCGTCCGTCGCAGTCGACGGGAGGGGCTTCTCAAACGGATGGCTTACCGGGCGTTCTACCGCTTGCTCGGCATGATCAGCGACCTGGAGATCCCCCTGGACAGCGGCGATTTCTGCCTGATGGACCGCCGCGTCGTCAACGCGCTCAATCGCCTCCCGGAGCGTTGCCGGTTCGTGCGAGGGCTCCGCGGTTTCCTCGGTTTTCGACAAGTCGGACTCGATTATGATCGGCCGGCGCGAGAAGCCGGACGGCCCAAATATACTCTGCGAAAACTGACGGGCCTGGCGATCGACGGATTGATCAGCTTCAGCAGCTCACCCCTGCGCCTCGTCACCTACGCGGGCCTCGCCGCGGTGGCCATCGCCCTCGGCCTGACCATCTGGGTCATCAACGATGCCATCCTCCATCAAAGCGGCCCGCGCGGCTGGGCTTCGACCATGATCGTGGTCTTGTTCATGGGCGCGGTCCAGCTCCTGAGCCTGGGCGTGATCGGCGAATACGTCCGACTGATCTTCCTCGAAGCCAAGCAACGTCCTACCTACATCGTCAGTGAGCTGAGGAGGCATTCCCGCCCGATTCAGGCCCGAGTCGAGAGCATGGAAGACGTAAGCGGAGAAACCACCGAATTCGAGTGGATCAGGGCGGACTGATGTGATTCGTGCGACGGGTCGCGGTCGAGCTGGCGATCGGTGTCAGGGAGAATCGCGGAAGAAGTCGATCACGTTCTTGAGGATCTCGTCGAGCGATTTGGTCGGCCGATAATCGATCAGTCGCTCGATCTTGGAGATATCGGGCACACGACGCGGCATGTCCTCGAAACCCTCGCCGTAGGCTTGTTCGTAGGGGATCGTGACGATATCCGAATCGGAATTCGTCAGCGATTTCACGCGGGTTGCCAGCGCATGAATCGACACTTCCTCGCTCGACCCGATGTTGAAGACCTCGCCCACGGCACCGGGATGATCCATCAGCGCCATCAGGGCTCGGACGACATCGCTGACGTGGGTGAAGCAACGCGATTGTCGACCGTCGCCGTAGATCGTGATCGGACGTCCCGTGATCGCTTGCTTGATGAAAGTCGGGACGACCATTCCGTACTGCCCGGTCTGGCGCGGTCCGACGGTATTGAACAGGCGGACGATCACCGTCGGGAGCTTGCGCTCGCGCCAGTAGGCCAGCGCCAGAAACTCGTCGATCGCCTTGGAGCAGGCGTAGCTCCACCGCCCCTTGGATGTGGGACCCAGCACCAGATTGCCGTCCTCTCGGAACGGAACCTGCTCGCTGAGCCCGTAGACCTCCGAGGTCGAGGCGATCAGGACTTTCTTCTTCTTCTTGTTGGCCTTGGCCAGCACGACCTCGGTGCCGTGGACATTCGTCTCGATCGTCCGGACCGGACTCTCGACGATCAGCCGGACACCGACCGCGGCGGCCAGATGAAAGACCACATCGCACTGGTCAACGAGTTCGGCAACCGTCGGGCCGTGGTGGACGCTCTCGATGGTGTAATGGAAGCGCGGATGCCCTTTGAGGTGCTGGATGTTATCGATACTACCCGTCGAGAGATCGTCGAGGATGAAGACCTCGTCGCCGCGCGCCACGTAAGCATCGGACAGGTGCGACCCTATGAAACCCGCTCCACCCGTGATCAACACTCGCATGGAAACACTTCCCCAGCCTGCGACTCGCTTGCAGAGGACGGAATCACGACCAGGGTCTTAATGTCCCTGAGATGACGGGCATTCGCCCACACGGAGCCACGATCGAAGCGCCACGGGAATCGATCACTTGTCCTGGAAACTCGCCGCGGTTCTTCCGGCCGCGAGCCCCGACGACGAATTCCATTGGGCACGCGGGACTCATCGAGACTATGCTAGCAAATCGGCTGTCTTTTCGACATCGGGCGATACGCCTCGCTTGGAGCTGAACGGAAAATGCTCGAAGGCCCGCTCGTCTTCCTGGATATCGACACCCAGCGTGATTTCCTGGAACCGTCCGGAGCCCTTTACGTGCCCGGATCACGGGAGATCCTCCCCAACCTGGACCGCCTCGCGCGCTTCGCCCGTTCGCAGGGAATTCCGGTCGTGGCGACAGCCTGCGCCCATACGGCCGACGATCCTGAACTCAACCAGTTCCCGCCTCATTGCATGATCGGGACCGATGGCCAGAGACGTGTCCCGCAAACCGACGACCCCAATTCGGTGGTCCTCGGACCGGCCGAAGAACTGGCCGGGATCCTCCCGCCCCATTTGACCCTCCAAAAGCGGGAATTCGACGTCTTCAGCCGACCGGATGCCGACGATCTCTTCGCGCGATTCAACAAGTCCGCACCGACTTTCGTCGTCTACGGCGTGGCCACCGATTACTGCGTCCGAGTGGCCGTCGAGGGATTGCTGGCCCGAGATTGCCATGTTGCCCTGGTCGCGGACGCGGTACGGGCCATTGATCCCGCCAAAGAAGCCGAACTGATGACCGATTGGGCTCATCGCGGCGTCCTCCTGACGATGACCGAAGTCATCTGTAGCTCCCGATCAACTTGAGCGCGCCAGTCCATTGCCCAGGATGACTCTCGTGGCTCCGGGCGTAGAATACACAGGAGGTGCTCGGACCATGCAGGATAAATATCGGGGTCGTTATCGGATTCCCAGCGCGTCGGGCCGGGTCCGGATGCAGATTGCCCTCGAGGCCGCGCGTCGGCTCTATCCCAGGATCGTGCCGAAGGGAGAAGACCCGTCCCCCGGCTGGCTCGATGCCGCGAGTACCAACGACATCTACGTCGCCAAGCGCAAAGCCGCGGCCGTACTCGGTCATCGGATTCGGCCCGGCGACCTCCCATCCGACGACGAAGTCCGTGAGCAACTCGTCTCTCTCTGGCGTGATTCGACGGCCGGAAAGGACGTGTCGGAGACATCCGGCGAAGAGGATGACCTCGGTGACGTAGCACCCTGCGTCGTCTCGTCGATGGCCGATCACCTCGATCGATTCGCGATCTACCGGATGCGTCTGGAGCCGTTGGAATCCGTCAAGCAGAACCCCAAGTACCACCCCGAAGGGGACGCCCTTTACCACAGCCTGCAAGTCTTCCAGCTCGCGCGCGATTCGCGGCCTTACGACGAGGAATTCCTGCTCGCCGCACTCCTGCACGACGTAGGAAAGGCGATCGAGCCGCAGAACCATGTCGCGGCCGGGATGGAATCGCTCCGCGGTTCCGTGACGGAGCGGACACTCTGGCTGATCGAGCATCACATGGACCTGCTCGCCGGCCGCGATCGTCCCTTGAGCCCCCGGTTAAGGCGCGAGCTCGAGACTTCCGAGCATTACGAAGACTTGAAGCTGCTTCGGGTCCTCGATGACGCCGGCCGGGTACCCGGCCAGCCCGTCGAATCACTGGATGAAGTCCTGGCTTACATTAAAGGATTGGAAAACGAAGCCTACTTGCAAGAGTGAGCGGAAGATCGGATCTCATCACCCGGAGTTCGTGTCTTCATCCCGCCTCGATTGCGCGATCGGGTGCAATGATCGTCCCTTGGTCAGGTTCGAGGGAACTCCGTCGGGATAGGCCTTTTGAAGCTCGGCCTGGATCTCCTTGAAGCGAGTCTCCGGCTGCGGGTGCGTCGCCAGGATTTCGGGCATCTTCCCTCCCGGGCTCGCCTGCTGGAGGATCTTCATCACGTCGAGCATCGCGACGGGATCATATCCGGCCTCGGCCATGTATTTGAGACCATATTGATCGGCCTCCGACTCATCACCTCGGCTGAACTTGAGCTGGCTCATCTGGTTGACCATGGCCGCGGCCATTTGTGCGTTCCGGCCCCGGTCGTCACCACCGCTGGCACCGACACCGACGGCGACGGTCAGGAGCTGCCCGAGCTGGCCCTTGGCCATCTGCTGCGCCGAGTGCCGATTGATGACGTGCCCGATCTCATGCCCGAGCACACCCGCAAGCTGGGCCTCATTCTCCAGCCGGTTCAACAAACCTTCCGTGATGAAAACCTGGCCGCCCGGCAGAGCGAAGGCGTTGACCGTCTTCGGATCGCGAAGGAGGTGAAAATGGAAATTGTCGACATACGGACTCTTCTTGGCGTCGCTATTGCGGACGAGCCGGCCGCCGACCTCTTCGACAAGCCCCGCGCGCGGATCCTGGCTCGCATCGACATCGCCGCCCATCTTCTCGGCCATCTGCGGGGCCGCCTGGAGGCCCAGGGCCATCTCCTGATCGACGCTCATCGCCACGTGTTGCTTCTGGCCGGTCACGGGGTTCACCTGGGTCTGCCCCATGTACATCGCGATGCCGATCAACGCGACCACCAGCGCACCGATCAGCCGACCCAGGGGGAATGGCCTTCCCCCTCCGTCTCCCGAATCATAGCCGTACGACATCGTTCTACCCTCCCGCGGCACGAGGCGGTCCCGATTGCTTGATCTAACGGACTGCCGTTGATCGTAAGCAATCATTATGCCATCGGCCACGGGTGGGCGACGGTTTGATTCCGTCCTGAGCGCGCGACTGACGATCATTCCTTTACGACTGTCTCAAAAGTCGTCGGACGAGATCACCTCGCCACCCCCGGCAGTCAGCAGAAAGCGCAATGTCGCCGGTTTGATCGACTCATGAAGGAAGCGGACGGCGCCGTCCGCAAAACCGCAGTTGCTCCCGCGCACGCGGTGGCCGACGTGAGCCTTGAGAATGCCGGCCGGGACCTGCGCGAGATCAGCGGGGACTTCCCAGTCGTCGGGCTTGGTCCAGATGACGGCCCGATCATCGCTGGTCTCCATGACCATGATCGTATTCGAGGTCCCATCCGTGACGTCCCTCAGGCTGATCGGCTCGGATCCCCGAAAGATCGTATTCGGGCCGCGAGGGGCGAGGTAGCGCGTCTTCCCCTGTCGGGTGGCCTCGGCGTTTTCCAGCGGACAACGGTACGTCGCGGGCATCTTGGCGATGAGCGCGCGATTGTACTCGCTATCCCAGGGCTCGTCGAGATGGAACTCCTTGAACAGAGCCGCCTGGTCGAGATAGGGGAGGATCAAGACTCTCCAGCTCAAGAGCGGTTTTCCCGCCTTGTCCGTCGTATAGGCCGGTGGGAAGAACAACTTGTGTGCCGAGATATAGTTGTGGATCGCCAGGCCGATCTGCTTCTCGTTATTGACGCAGGCGGAACGATTCGCTGCCTCTCTCGCGGGGCGCAAAGCGGCCTCGATGAGCTTGGCGGCAACCTGGGCATCTGCGGTCAGGGTGATTCGGTCGCCAACCGTGTCGGTCTTGAGCTGAGAGACGAGTTGCGGGAATTCCGGCATGATCGCCTTCATATCCTCGGACTTTCCCACCAACGCGACCAGGTTGTCCCCGAGTTGACGGACGGATCTGGCGGCGTCGGGGCTCGATGACGCGGCGACAACCTTGAGGCTCGGCTTGGTGCCGGAATCCAGGCCGGCCGCGACCCAGAGGACTCCCCGCGTCAACTGGGTGATCGGTCCCCCGCCGAGCTCCTTCGGAAGGTTCGGGATCGTCTCTTCCAGGATACGGCGCGTCTCTGCCGAGGGGATCAAGAGCAGTCGCATTCCGATCTTCTCGTCGCCCACCGCGGCGAAGGCCGCGGCCAGATCGGCCTGGGATGACGATTGTGAGCTCCGGACGCGATCGAGTGCGGCCGAGGTTCCCGCCACCAAGGCGTTGTGGAGGGTTGCACATTTCGGGAACGAGATCGGAGACTTCTCTTTCCCGCCGCCGCAGAGAAGCCGGCCGATCTCGGCCCCATCCGCCCCCTGGCTCAAGGGCACGACGACGAGCGGAAGGCCGGGCATATCGCCAACGTTGATGATGATGAAAAGCTCTTTCGCCGGCCCCTCTCAAGCGACTGGACCACGCCTGCACCACCTTCGCGGCGTCGTCGAACTGACCGGACGCCTGGCCGGCTGCCAGCCGTCCGAAGAGCGCCGGGAGCTCATCCTGGGCCAGGTCGAGTTGCACCACGGCTACGACGCCGGAGTCCATGAAGGGCGCGATCGCCCGGGTCCGAGTTTCGAGTGCCTGCTGATCGGGGGCCTGGCCCAGCGAGCAGAGCATCAAGGTCGCAGCGATCGTCCACATCGGGCGTTCTCCTGTCGGGTGGCTCGGGCATTTTGCCCTTATCGGATTTCAGGAATGGAACCGTCTCTTCGTAAATCGACGCGAGCGAGATGCCGTCGCGACATCAGCGTGTCAGCCGCAATTCGTAGTGGATCGCGAAGCCCGGCACCCGCGGGGCTCCGGGCGCGAACGGGGCGGTCAACGTGGCCGTGTCCCTGTCGACCCGATACTCGAAGGGCTTCCCCGTCATCGGGTCGATCGGGACCGGAGCCTCGGTAATCTCGTCCAACCTAGCTGGCAGTCGATGGTGGATCGCGGAGGAGATCCGGATCGCCTCGATGCACTGCAACGCATCGAGCTGACGTTCCGCACGCACCGCGGCCGTGCGGCCCGCCTGAAATGAGCTGAGGAGTATCGTGAAGAGCTTCAGGAATGGTCTTCTCTGGATCTCCGCATTGCCGCTCCTCCGTGACTCGTCCGGCCCCTTGTAAGACTGGTAATAAGGCAGGCCGGACCACTTGGCGACTTCATCGCGATGGGCCCGATAAGATTGATAGGTATGCAAGGCGGCGACCTGGAGGGTCGGCATGGCTTCCACCTCGGCGGCGGGCCGCCCCTGCGCGATCAGCGCCCGTTTTGCCTCCGGATAAGATTGGGCCACCAGGGCCGCCAATCCGACCTTGGGGAACCAGTCGCTCCGATCCCGAGGCCCCCAGCCCGCAAGATTGAAGAACTTGGTCTCCAGCTCTTCGGCGAACGAACGCGACTTCTCCAGGCTCCAGGCGACGCCGTCGAGCTCTCGGAGACGGGGAATTTCTCGCTCCAGGACATAACGCTCGGCCTCCAGGGCCGGATCGAGGTCGATGATCGGACGGGGCCGATTCGCCATCGCCCAGTAGAGGCTGGGCGTCCCGGCGCCTGGATCAGATCCTCCATTGGCTTGATCAATTGCCCGCAAAAGGCCAGGCCGACGAGCGACTGGATCAGGATCGGACCCTGGCTGACGTGTCGCGCCATGGCAAATCCAGTCTGGAGCCAGTTTATGGCCTCATCGAGTTTGTTTTCGAGGATTGCGACGCGAATCCGTACGACAATCATCCTGGCGAGGGTGCGCATCTCCTGGATCTCGGCCAAGTTCAGCTCGAGCCCCTCCGACCTCGAGTCGAATTCCCAGTCGCAGGTTTGGCGGCGGGCCCCGAGTTCGACCTCATGCAAGGCGCGGGAGTTCCGATCCAGCCATTGCTTCACCCGCTCGAGCGGGATTGCCGCGCTCGGGCCGTTGAGCCAATCGCCAATCGTCTGTGAATCCGGGAATTCCGCCTGATCCTTCCCGGCCCTCCGAGGCGAGGAACGCCGAGGGTCGATGATCATCTCGACCGCTCGGTGATAGAAGATGGCGGCGTTGCCGGGTATGAGCGTATGACGCTCGGGCAAGAGCCGGTACTTGAGGGCCGGCACGGGCGCCAGGGCCGGACGCAGGACGATCGGGACGACCGTCGGAGCTTCCTCCTGGGCCCTTGCCAGGCCGGCTGTCGAGAGGACCGCGAGAACTAGTCCCGAGAAGCGACCGGGGGCGCGAATCATGAGTGATCTCCAGGGTTGAGCAGTTTCTCCAGTTCGATGCGACGAAGCGCGCCGGCCGACGCCGAACCCGGCTCGGGTGAATCGGCCGACTCTTCGGACTGTGAGGCCAGGCGGAGTGATGCCGGGAAGGCGTCGAGCCCGAACCGCATCACCAGGTCCTGGAAGCGGCGGTGGTCCGTGGTCATCTCCCAGTTCGGCCGCACGGCATCTTCCCGCGGATCGGATGACAGTCCCTCGGGCTGGTTCGTGAGGACGATCGGCTGCGTCGGCTTGATGCGGCCCGGCGGCGAGATCGGGGGTTCCGACGCTGCCGGCTCGCGGACAACGACGAGCCGTTCGACCACGCGGGTCGCGGGACGAGAGGCAAGGAAGTACGACTCGCCGGCCACAATTAGCGACAACACAGCCGCGGCCGAAGGCCAGATCCAGTGCGGAGGCCGCGTACCGCTCCGGGAGAGAGCGCCGGCCTGGAACATCAGCCGGTCGCGGTCGAGGGCGCTCCGATTCGGAGTCAAGCCGCGGAGCGACGACTCGATGTCACTCAACTCGGGATCGTTCGGGATCTGGGACATGACACCCCCAGTCGTTCTCGCAGTGTGGTCAAGCCCGCCCGATAGAGGCGGTGCGCCGTGCTCGAGGACGTCCCCGAGACTTCGGAGATCTGCTCGAAGGTCAGGCCGCCCCAGAGATGGGCGACGATGACCTCGCGCTGTTCCAGCGGCAGCGAATGAAGCTCGGACGTTGCCAGTTCGGGGTCGGGCGAATCGGGCCTGGAGACGAACGGATCGCCGTGGAACCAGCTCTTCAAGCCGGAGGCGGACCGCGATTCATGACGACGGCGACGCCTGGCGGCTTTCGCGGAATTGATGGCCCCGTTGCGCACCACGCGGAAGAGCCAGGCTGCCGGATTGGCCGGCAATCCCCCCTGCACGGCCAACTTGAGGAACGCTTCCTGGACCACGTCCTCGGGCGTCTCGCACCATTGCCGCGCGTAAAGCTCGAGGGCCGCCGCGTGCCGATCGATCAGTCGCCCAAGAACGTCCGAGTCCATGCGTGCATCGCCCCGAGACCTCGATCGATCCTCCCGCTCCTATCACTATGACAACAGTCGCGGGCGATCATCCCAAGATTCGGGAAGAGAGGTGGATTGGGCGTGGGGAGTGGAGATCCTCTGCCAGCATAGAAGAACCGCGACAGCCAAGAGCGCTTCACGATTGGGTTGCACACAGCTCGACATGAAGCGGACTCCTACGAGCCCGAAGCGCCAGCGAGTGAATTCCCGGAAAGCACGCACTCGCTGGCGCTTCGGGCTCGTACCGTGTGCGCAACCCAATCGTGAAGCGCTCAAGGTCCTGAATCCATCGACGCCTCGGAGCAGTTCAGTCGTGTGGACAGTGCGATTTCAGGATGCCTGTTTTTCCATCAGTTCCTGTAGAATCTCGGGGTGCTTCGCAGCGATCCGGATCAGGGATTTCGCGGCGCCGGTCGGTTGACGCCGCCCTTGCTCCCATGACAGCAGAGTGCGGACGGAAACCCCGAGCAACTCCGCGAATTGGGATTGCGATAGACCGGTCTTGATTCGCGCTGAGGTCACCGAAGACGGCGCAATTCGATGCACATGGCCGGCCTCACCACGCTTCATCTGGTCGAAGGCTTCGAATAATTCTTTGCCAATGTCACGTCGAGAATCGCGCTCGATCAACTCTTCCTCGGAGAGTGGCATTGTTATTCTCCCTCGATCCTCTCTCGCACCGCTTTGAGCATCCTCGAAGTGATCTGAACGCGAGCATTCTTGGCGTACATCAGTAGAAGCCAGATGCGTTCATCCGGAAGCTGATTGTAGTAAATCACCCGCACTCCGCCTCGTTTCCCAGCTCCCGTGCGCCCCATCGAACTTTACGGCAACCTCCCGATCCAGGAATCACATCGCCCGCCTCGGGATTGGCCGCCAACCACCCGACTAACTCGCCACGCTCATCTTCGGCCCAATAGTTGGGCCAATCCCTCGAGAAAATCGGCGTCTCGATGATCGTGAACATGACCTCAAGGATACGGCCATTCGCGAGAATAAACAAAGGAGAAACCACCGGTCGCGAAGGCGGACGTCCTTTCGGGAGGGGAAATGGGCCGGGTCGCCCTGCGGGCTGGCCCCGAGTTCGAGCGCTTCACGCTCGCGTTGCGCACGGTCGAACTGTGCGCAAGCCATTCCTGAAGCGTTCTAACCACGGATTGCACGGATCACACGGATCGAAAGTCAAATCGAATGTTTTTCCCATCTGTGTGATCCGTGCAATCCGTGGTTCAATTCCGGCCGCCAAGGATCCCAAGCGATTCACTCGGTTGCGCCTCGGGCACTTATCAGCGCGCTTCGTGTCGAACTGTGCGCAAACCATGCGTAAAGCTCGCTAAATCAGCTTGCACGATTCTGGGAGGGCGAGCCTCCTGGCGAGCCGAGTCGCGAACCGGCTCGGACGGAGCCTCGCCCTCCCGGAATCACGAAAGGTCATTTAGCCGAGGTATACAGGACCGGTCAGCCCAGGGGGCTTCATCACAAGCCCCTCTCTTGTTTACCCGGCTCGGTCCGATCCAAACCTGATGCGAAAAATGGCGATTCCAGGCCTTGGACAATGGCATCGCTCGATGTCGCCATGCATAATGTTGTCGTTTCGTCAATCCAGGATAGGGCAAGGTTGCCATGGGCCGAACCAAGAAATCGGGAGCGAACCAGCCCAGGTCCGGCAGCGGGGCCAACCTCGGCTTCGAGGAGAAGCTCTGGGCCGCCGCCGACAAGATGCGCGGCCACATGGACGCGGGCGAGTACGAGCACATCGCGCTGGGCCTGCTCTTCCTCAAATACATCTCCATTCGGGTCAAGGACGCCGAGAAGTTCGTCGAGGCCGATGCAACATGAAGTCGATCAATCTGACCCTTGGCCAGATCCTGACATCACCCAGTCAGTACGTGATACCCGTATTTCAGCGCTACTATCGCTGGGACCAACCCCAGTGGGAGAAGCTCTGGGCCGACCTGACCGACCTGCAACAGCCAGGCAAGACGGGGCGTCACTTCTTGGGGTTCCTGGTTCTGATCCCGGAGTCGGTTATTCCTGGCCAGATCAGCAAATACCACCTGATCGACGGCCAACAAAGGCTCACAACCCTCTCGCTGCTCCTCTGTGCCCTTCGTGACGCGTCGAAAGCCGCCGAGTTCGAGGACCTGGCGCAGGAGATCGCCTTAACCACTCTGGAACACCAGTTCAACAAAGGGACCGACCGCTACCGCCTTTTCCCCAAGCTCCGCGATCGCGATCAATACATTGCCTGCCTCAGTGGAGAGGCCCCTGCCGAGGGGCGGCTCGGGTCGGCCGTGCGGTACTTCTCGGGTCGGTTGACCACGATCCCTGACGCCGGGACCGAAGACGGCCTGCGAAACTTCCTCGCCCTGCTGACCCAGCGTCTGGAGTTCATCTATGCCCAGCTTGAAGGCGAGAACCCGTTCAACATCTTCAAGAGCTTGAATTCCACCGGCGTCCCCCTGGGCCAGGCGGACCTGATCCGCAACTTCGTTTTCATGCAGGTGCCTGTCGAGGACCAAGACGAGTTCGAGGAGGCTCTGTGGAAGCCCACCGAACGACGCTTCGAGGATGCTCAGGGCAACATCGATGAACTCGCTTTTTCCTCCTTCCTCCGCGACTTTCTAATGCGGGATGGACAGTACGTCCCTCCCAGTGACACCTTCGAGTGCTTTCAGGGCCAACATGCCGCTACAGACTTCGACCCTAAGCGAGTTGCTTCAGAACTGAAACAAGCTTCGGAGTGGCACGAGATCCTCCGGGGACACCATCCCGACGCGAACCCCTCGGTCGAGTCGGCTCTCCACGCTCTTCGCCAACTCGACAGTTCGACGTCGCTCTCACTGATGCTGAGCCTCTATCATCGCCGCCATCGGGGCCAGATCAGCGACGACGAGCTGGCGGAAGCCATCCACCTACTTGTAGGGTTCATCCTCCGCCGACTCGTCTGTGGAGAAAACTCACGGGGGTACGGTCGCATGTTCGTCCAGGCGAGCACCACCCTCGGTGATCAGCCGATCGCCTCTCTTCGCCGTTTCCTCGAAGAGAGGGACTTCCCAGATACCCCCAGATTCGTCGAGGCGTTCGCCCGGTTCAATCTCTATGGCAGCCGCTACCGCAAGGCGGTGCTGGTGGCGATCGAGCGAGCCAACGATCACAAAGAGCCGGTCGTGCTGACCAACGCCCAGGTAGAGCACATCATGCCCCAGACCCTGTCCGATGCCTGGCGCTCGGCCTTGGGCGAGGACTCTGAACGAATCCATAGGGCCTGGCTCCACACACCAGGAAACCTGACACTGACGGGTTATAACGCCGAGTTGCAGAATAAGCCATTCGCCGAGAAGCGACAAGAATACCACGACAGCAACATCGTGATGACCCGCCGACTTGCGGATCTGGAGACCTGGGGTGAAGAGGAGATTCGTCAGCGCGGCGAGGCGATGGCTCAAATCGCGGCGAAGCTCTGGACAGGACCGGCCTCACCCATCCGACGGAACGACCCGGAGACGAAATCACCCCCTTATCGCTTCGATTTGCGCCTACGTTACTGGACAGGCTTTCGCGAGCACCTGGTGGCTGTGGGCAGTCCCCTCGTCGTCAAAGAACCCCGGCCCGACTACAACCTGCGCTGCGGCCGGCTCGCCCCTCGGATCACGCTATACGCCTACCTCAATCTTCGGAACGAGCGAATCGCGGTTGGCGCCCTCTTTGAAGGTGAGACTCAGCGTGAAATATTCCACGTACTTCGAGAGCACCGCGACGCCATCGAAGCGGAAATCGGAGCCAAACTCGTCTGGATCCACGGCCCGAAACTGGGTGTCTGCGAGATCCTTCTCCGTAACCCCGTCCAGCCAGCCTACGAGCCACTCTGGCCGACCTACTTCGACTGGATGAGAAGGTCGCTCGAGACTTTCCAGCGAGTCATCGGTCCCCATGTCGTCAACATTCAATCAGCCAAGGGCCAGAAGTTGACAGTTAGTGCGCCGAATTCCGGTGCTCTCTACCTGGAATACTGGTCGGGCCTTCGGGATCGTCTCATGCTGCAACAGAGCATCATGAAGTGCAGGAAACCTCGCCCTCAACACTGGACCAACTTCCTGATCGGTCGGTCAGGCTTTGAACTGGCAACTCTGGCGAGTGTCTGGAAGAAGGAGATCAGCGTTGACTTGATCCTTCATCCTCCACTGGCCAAGCCGCATTTCCGCCAGCTACTGAAGGACCGAGCCGAGATCGAAGATGAGTTGGGGGTTAACGTGGAGTGGCGCGAACTCCCAGCGAAGAAGCAGAGTCACGTCATCTTCCGAAGACCAAACTCGGACCCATCCCGGCGTGAGGACTGGCCCGACCAACACGCCTGGCTCCAGAGTAACCTGGAGCTATTCCACAAGGTTTTCGGGCCGCGAATCAAAGACTTAAGCGCCAAACACCACACCGCAGAGCCAACACCGCCATGAGTAGCACGGCAATGAGCGAGAGCGTGGTCGAGGCTGCGGCCCTGCGTTGGTTCGAGGATCTGGGTTATGACATCCTTCACGGTCCCGAAATGCCCCTGGCGAGCCGGCCGCCGAGCGCTCCGACTATGCCGAGGTCATCCTGGAAGGTCGGCTCGGCTCCGCCCTGGCCCGACTCAACCCCAACCTTGCCGAGTCGGCCATTGACGAGGCCGCTCGTAAGGTCATGCGGACCGAGACGCCGAGTTTGGTCGAGAACAACCGGCGATTCCACAAGCTCCTGACCGATGGCATCGACGTCGAGTATCGCCAGCCCGATGGCTCGATCGCCGGGGACAAGGTCTGGCTGTTCGACTTCAACCGGCCGGAGCGTAACGAGTGGCTGGCCGTCAATCAGTTCACGGTGATCGAGAACAAGCGCAACCGCCGGCCCGACCTGGTCGTCTTCATCAACGGCTTGCCGCTCGCGGTCGTTGAGTTGAAGAATCCCGGCGACGAGAACGCCACGACCCGAGGGGCTTTCAACCAGTTCCAGACCTACAAGAAGGACATCCCCAGCCTCTTCACCACGAATGAGGTCCTGGTCGCCTCCGACGGCCTGGAGGCCCGCGTCGGCACGCTCACCGCCGATTGGGAGCGGTTCATGCCCTGGCGGACCATCGAGGGCATCGACGTCGCGCCCAAGGGCACCCCGGAACTCGAGGTCTTGCTCAAGGGGATCTTCGCCAAGGATCGGTTCCTCGACCTGATTCGACATTTCGCCGTCTTCGAGGACGACGGCAAGGCGATCATCAAGAAGCTGGCCGGCTATCACCAGTACCACGCCGTCAACAAGGCGGTCGGTTGCACGGTCCGGGCCGCCTCGCCCGCGGGGGACAAGCGCGTCGGAGTCATCTGGCATACGCAGGGGAGCGGCAAGAGCCTCACCATGGCCTTCTATGCCGGCAAGATCATCGCCAACCCGGCGATGGCCAACCCGACCCTGATCATCCTGACGGACCGCAACGACCTCGACGACCAGCTCTTCGGCACGTTCTCCCTCTGCGGGGATTTGCTTCGCCAGACGCCCGTCCAGGCGGAGGATCGCGATCAGGTTCGAGATCTGCTCAAGGTCGCTTCGGGTGGCGTTGTCTTCACCACGATCCAGAAGTTCTTCCCCGAGACCAAGGGGACCAGGTACCCGCTCTTATCGGACCGCCGCAACATCGTCGTGATCGCCGATGAGGCCCACCGCAGCCAGTACGACTTCATCGACGGGTTTGCCCGCCACATGCGAGACGCGTTGCCCAATGCGTCGTTCGTCGGATTCACGGGCACGCCCATCGAGTTGACCGACAAGAACACGCAGGCGGTCTTCGGCGACTACATCGATATCTACGACATCCAGCGCGCCGTCGAGGACGGGGCCACGGTGCGTATCTACTACGAGGGCCGGCTGGCCCGGATCGCGATCGACGAGGCCGAGAAGCCCAGGCTCGACGAGGAATTCGAGGAGGTCACCGAGGGGGAGGAAACCCAGAAAAAGGAGAAGCTCAAGTCCAAGTGGGCACGGCTGGAGGCCCTGGTCGGCTCAGAGAAGCGGGTCAAGCTCGTGGCCGACGACCTGGTCGAGCACTTCGAGCAGCGCCTCTCGGCGCTCGACGGCAAGGCCATGGTCGTCAGCATGAGCCGCCGGATCTGCGTCGACCTGTACGAGCAGATCGTCAGGATGCGTCCCCAATGGCACCACCAGGACGATGCGAAGGGGACCATCAAGATCGTCATGACCGGCTCGGCCGACGACCCCCCGGCATGGCAGGACCACATCCGCAACAAGAAGCGCCGCGAGGATCTGGCGAAGCGGTTCAAGGACCCGGCCGACCCGCTCAAGGTGGTGATCGTCCGCGACATGTGGCTTACCGGCTTCGACGCGCCCTGCCTCCACACGATGTACGCCGACAAGCCGATGCGGGGCCACGGGCTGATGCAGGCGATCGCGCGGGTCAACCGGGTCTTCAAGGACAAGCCCGGCGGCCTGATCGTCGATTACCTCGGCCTGGCCGATCAGCTCAAGAAGGCCCTGGCCAACTACACCGAGGGGGACCGGCGGGAAGCCGGGATCGACAAGGCTGAGGCCGTCGCCCTTCTACTGGAGAAGTACGAGATCGTCGCCGACATGCTCCACGGCTTCGACTTTACGCGGATCTTCAGCGAGAACCCGGCCGACCGGCTCGGCGTGATCAGCGCGACGATGGAATACCTCATTGAGCAGGATCGGACGAACGGAGAGACCAAGACCCGCTTCCTCAACGAGGTGGCGGCGCTCTCGAAGGCGTTCGCCCTGGCCGTGCCCGCCGACGAGGCCCTGGAGATCCGCGACGAGGTCGGGTTCTTCCAGGCGGTCCGGGCCGGGCTGGTCAAGTACACTCCAACGGGCGCGAAGTCGGCCGAGGACATCGACCAGGCGATCCGTCAGCTCGTCTCGAAGGCGATTTCCTCGGACCGGGTCATCGACATCTTCGCCGACGCGGGACTGAAGAACCCCGAGATCTCGATCCTGTCCGACGAGTTCCTGGCCGAAGTCCGGGACCTGCCCCATCGAAACCTGGCGCTGGAATTACTCCGCAAGCTGATCAACGACGAGATCAAGACCCGAGGCCGCAGGAATGTCGTCGAGGCCCGATCGTTCACCGAGATGCTGGAGAAGACGATCGCGGCCTATCAGAACCGCTCGATCGAGACGGCCCAGGTGATCGCCCAGTTGATCGAACTGGCCAGAGAGATGCGTGAGGCTCACCGCCGCGGCGAGGCACTCGGGCTGACCGATGACGAGCTGGCATTCTATGACGCCCTGGAAGTGAACGATAGCGCCGTGAAGGTCCTCGGCGACGAGACTCTCCGGACCATCGCGAGGGAGTTGGTCGACGCCGTCAGGAAGAATGTCACGATCGACTGGAGCGTCAAGGAGAGCGCCCGGGCCAAGCTGCGGACGATCGTACGACGGTTGCTGCGGAAATACGGCTACCCGCCCGACATGCAGGAGAAGGCCACGCAGACGGTCCTGGAGCAAGCCGAGTTGCTATGCCGGGATTGGGCGGCATGAGGCGAGCCGAACCGTCGATAATGTTGACCGTGTTGTATTTCACATAATGCGTGATCGAATATTTGATTTGAGGCCCGGACCCTCCGCCCCCGGTGCCGTCCGACAGGCTGACGCTCACGGCCCCTTTATCTATGCGCCACATCAGCCCCAACCGAGCACCAGCCGGCCGGTCTTGGCAGTCCGTGATGACCGACTGGTCAACCTAGGCGGATCGGACCGGTTTCACGCTGAGGCGCAAA
This sequence comes from uncultured Planctomycetota bacterium, assembly GCA_963743925.1. GTDB lineage: Bacteria > Planctomycetota > Planctomycetia > Isosphaerales > Isosphaeraceae > CAVZRC01. The sequence continues at coordinate 240,612 of CAVURY010000007.1, forward strand.
GCGGACTGCAGAGGGCGTAGAGTGATTTTCCAATCTCGGTCTTCCCCGTGCCCTCTGCGGATTTCCTCTGCAACTCTGCGTGAAATCCGTCGTTCGAAACCTACGGAAGACTCAACGATTCCAGAATCCCGTTCATGAAACCCCAAATCGGCGGCATAGTTAAGGTAGGCGAGTCCGTTCCCGCTGGCGTGTTGTGACGGAAGCCGATTTGCAATGCACGCATGGGAGCATGGCGACATACACCAAGGTTTTCAGATCGGATTCGTGGAGGAGAATCGCGGGGGCGTGGAGATGGAATCAGAATTTCTCAACGGGCTCCGGGATGCCCTCTCAAATGTGAAGCGAGCAAAAAGTGATGAAACGAAGCCACGGCCATAACGATTGCGTCAACTTTAGGGGCAAATCCCGTCCGAAGTCGGTTGACTCCGAGGAAACCAACTCCAGAAAACCCGAATCCTGCCCATCCTGTCATCCTGTCCAGTCCGAAATCGGTCGAAATCGAGAATGCGCCAGGTGCTTGCATGATCGCCCCGGGACGCTCCATTATTTCGAAGCACTCAAGCTGCACTCGATCAGGTCATTGAAAACGCGGATCGTCTGCGAAATACGCGAAACGAAGCCACAAATAGGCGGTTTGGGTAAAATATTCTGACGATAATTCAAAGCCGGGATCACTCGATGGTACAAAACACACGGAACGAACTGCAATGAGGCTTGAGCCGAACCTGACCCTTGAAAGCGGCGGTACGTGCTTGCATGGTCGCCGGTCAGTCGTCCGGAATGGGTACCTACGAGTCAGCGTCAGCTCCACTTGGGCATGATCTCTACACCCGGTTTCCCTGCTATAGATTCAATCGGCATCAAGCCTTTCTCGTGGAGGTTAGGGCGTCCCCATTCCGACCTTGCGGCCGGTGGGTGGACGGTTACAATGGCTCATGTCCGGCCGTTTCAGCATTCGTGGCAAGGGGTAAGGACGTGCGAGTCGGCTATTTCGATTGCTTCAGCGGCATTGCCGGCGACATGACGTTAGCCGCTCTGGTGGATGCCGGCGTCGATCGACGGGCGATCCAGGAGGCCGTGGCCAGCCTGGGGTTGCCCTGCGAACTGACGTTCGAGACCGTCCGTCGCGGCGGCTTTCGCGCGACTTATGCCAATGTGATCACTCCGCACGAACACGCCCATCGGCATTTGCATCACATCGAAGCGATCATCGACAAGAGCATCCTGACGGCCCGTCAGAAGGATCTGGCCAAGCGGATCTTCCTCAAGCTCGGCGAGGCCGAGGCGAAGGTCCACGGGACCGACCTGGCCAAGGTCCATTTCCACGAGGTCGGCGCGGTCGACTCGATCGTCGACATCGTCGGCGCGTCGGTGGGCCTCGATCTCCTGGGCGTGGACCGGTTCGAGGCCAGCCCGGTGCCTCCCGGTCGCGGTTGGATCAAGGCGGCTCACGGCCGGATGCCATTGCCCGCGCCGGCGACGGCCGAACTGCTCCGAGGCATCCCGCTGGCGGAGTCGATGGTCGAGGGCGAGCTCACCACACCGACCGGAGCCGCCATCCTCGCCACCGTCGTCGAACGCTTCGCACCCTTCCCGGCCCTGACGATCGAGTCGATCGGCCTGGGAGCCGGGACGCGCGAATGGCCCGACCAGGCGAACATCGTCCGCCTCTTTGTCGGCACCGTCGAGCTGCCGGCGGCCAGCGACCGCGTCTGGGTCCTCGAGACCAACCTCGACGACCTGCCCGGTGAGGTCGTCGGCTACACGATGACCCGGCTCATGGAAGCCGGGGCACTCGACGCCTACGTCACGCCGATCCAGATGAAGAAGAATCGGCCGGGCGTCATGGTCTCGGTGATATGCAGCGAGGGCAAGATCCCGGCCATGGAGGATCTTCTGTTCCGCGAGACCACGACGCTGGGCATCCGGCGATATCCGGTCAGCCGGCACAAACTGAAGCGGCAAAACATCCAGGTCGAGACCCCGTTCGGCCCCGTGCAGGGGAAGCTCGGCTGGCTCGGCGATCGGCCGCCCACGTTCAGCCCCGAATACGAGGACTGTGCTCGGATCGCCCTGGAACGCGGGGTTCCCCTTCGCGAAGTCTATGACGCCGTCCATGCGGCTTATGCGAAACAAGGCGCGGCCGGAGAACGCAGCTCGACCGAACACCAACATCACTGAGAGATGCGTGAGGCGAGCCGAAAGCAGCCGGAATCAGGGTCGCTCTGCGACTCACGGTCCCCACCCTCGGCTCGCGGATGACTGTACGATGCCGATCCAAGGAGGGACGAGATCGATGGCGCCGGAATCCTGGTTCGTCTTGACCGTCGCCGGGGCGTTCTTCTTGCTGGGGATCGCCGCTTCCCCGCTCGCCTGGGTGGCCCTGACTCAACGCCGTTCTCAGGCGGAGCGACAGAACGACAGACGGTTCCTCGACCTGACCGGTCAATTGCGACGGTTGCGAGATCGTGTCGAACGCTGTGAAGCTTCCTACCAGAGCCACAGTCATTCGGATGCTTTACGAGAGCCGGCCGCGGTGACAAGGCCGCGGGCGATCCGGACGGCCGCGTCGATGGAATGGTCCGGTCCGGGACGAGGGGAAACGACCCCGAGCGGGCCCATGCTGATCGAGGTCCCGAATCTGGCTTCGACCTCGAGCGATCGCGAGGCCACGCTCAGCGGGCTCACCCAACGTTACGCCGCCATCTGGACCCTGGCCGATACCGGGGCCTCGCCCGAGGTGATCGCCCGGGCGACCGGACAGCCGGTCGGGCAGATCGAGCTCATCCTGGGATTGAGGCGCCAGATCGACGGAGCCAGGACGACGATCCCCCATGCACGACACGAGTGAGTGCGATCCGATTGCAGCGAAGTCCGATTGGGCGCAATGTCTCACGCGAACTCGCACGGCCGTGCTGAACGTGCTCATCGGGGTCGGGTTAACGATCGCGCTTTCCGGTTGGATTCTCCGCGGTCGTGAGGAGGCTGGACCGCTTGCGAAGACCGGACTCCTTCACGACGTGTTGATGGTCGCGCTGATCATGCTGGCCGTCGCGAGCTACCTCGTCCGACGCACCGCCAGGCGAAGTGCGGCGGCCTCGGGTCTCGCCGGACGACGCAGATGGTTCTACCGGTCGCATGTCATGGCCGCATTGATCGCGGCATTGGCGGCTCCGCTCGGTCTTCTGTTTGGCTTATGGATCGACCCACGGCTCGAGGCCGTCATCCCGTTCTGGGTCGTCGCGCTGTTCTCGGGGTTCCTGGCCTTCCCGCGCATCCGGGAGCTCGATGATTTCGATCAAACCTCGACGGACCCCGGGACATCGCCATCATGACCGCTACCCAGGCCACGCTCCTGTGGATCTACGGCGGGATCATCGCGATCTGGCCGATTCGCCTGATTGTCCTGTCGATCATCCTGCGTCGCCAGGATTTCCTCACCCCCCGATCGCCGCGATACGACCAGCCCGACCCTCCACGGGTCTCGGCCATCGTGCCGGCCAAAGATGAGGAGGTCAACCTGGCCGATTGCCTTGCGACGGTCGCCCGCCAGGACTATCCCGATCTCGAGATCATCGTGGTAGACGACCGGAGCACCGATCGGACCGGTGAGATCGCGCGTCGGTTGGCGGGAGAAGATTCGCGCATTCGCGTGCTCACGATCGAGCACCTCCCGAGCGGCTGGACCGGCAAGACCCACGCGCTCCACAGCGCGACCGCCGAGGCAACGGGCGAGTGGCTCTGGTACCTGGACGCCGACACGCTCCAGGCGCCCGAGGCGCTCTCGGTCCTGATGGAGTACGGCCGGATTCACGATGCCTCACTGGTCAGCCTGCTCCCGGAGCTGCGCTGCGAGACATTCTGGGAAGAAGTTGTGCAGCCTCTCGGCGGCATCACTCTGATGCAGTCGTTCCCGCTACATCTCGTGCATACCCGGCTATCTCGCCTGGCATTCGCCAACGGCCAGAGCATCTTGATCCGCCGCTCGGCCTACGAGCAGGCGGGCGGCCACCAGGCGGTCCGAGACCGGTTCGTCGAGGACATCGGCCTGGCACGGCGTGTCAAGGATCTGGGATTCGCGATCCGCGTCGCCCTCATCCGCGAACAGTTGGTCACGTGCCGGATGTATTCATCCCTGGGTCAGCTCGTCCGGGGTTGGAGCCGGATCCTCTATGATGCCCTGGATCGTCGCTCGATCCGGCTGCTCGGCAAGCTGCTCGATGTGATCGTATTCTGCCAGAGCGGCCATCTGGCATTGCTGGTCGGGCTGGCCCTGTTGCTCACGGATCGCAATCGGACTTTCGCCTCCGCCCTGATCATCATGAGCCCGATTCACCACATCGGGATGTACTTCGTCTTCCGCGTGGTCTATAACACATCTGTGCCGAAGTCGCGGTATGTCGCCTGGTTCCCTCTCGGCAATCTGGTCATCGACGTGATCCTCGTGCGTGCGATCCGGATGTGCCTGACGGGAAACGTCAACTGGCGGGGCACCAGCTACGGGACCGCATTGGATCGCGGCCGCTCGGGGCTGACCATTCCGACGACACGTCCCGCGCCGCTCGATGAATCCGAGATCCCACGATGAGCACCGGCGCCACGACCCTGCGAGAAGACTTCCTGGTTTCGCGGAATCCGGCGACGGGCGTGGAAATCGGTCGCGTGGCGTCGACACCACCCGAGGAAATCGAGGAGATGGTCTCGCGAGCCCGGCGGGCGCAGGCATCGTGGGCTTCGAAGGGATGGCGGGATCGTCGAAAGGTCCTGGAGTCGTGGTGGCGGCAGATCAGCCGAGAAGCCGACGACTGGGCCGATCTGATCCGGTCGGAAATCGGGAAGCCCCGCATTGAAGCGATGGGCGGCGACGTGATTCCGACTCTCGATACGATCCGATGGACCATCAAGCACGGCGGGGCCACACTGGCGGGACATCGGATCGGCCCGTCGTGGCAACGCTGGATGATGATGCCCGGCGCGCGTTGCCGATGGATACCGCTCGGTGTGATCGGGATGCTCGGCACCTGGAATTACCCGTTGTTCCTCAACGCTCCTCCGATCGCCCAGGCGCTTGCGGCCGGGAATGCCGTGATCTGGAAGGCTTCGGAACTCGCCGCCCTCTGCGGAGCCAAGCTCGATCAGAGCCTGAAGGAGGCCGGACTCCCGCCGGGATTGGTCTGCGTCCTCCAGGGCGGGCCGGAAGTCGGCCGCAGCTTGACGGAGGCCGACCTCGACAAGGGGATGTTCACCGGCGGCATCGACAACGGACGACGCGTGCTGGCGGCCCTGGGGGCGCGAGGGATCCCGGCCGTGGCCGAGCTCTCCGGTTTCGATCCGGCCATCGTTCTAGGCGATGCGCCCAAGGAGAGCACCATTCGCGCGTTGACCTGGGCGGCTTTCGTAGGCTGTGGCCAGACCTGTGTCGGGGTGAAACGCGTCTATATCGTGGGCGAGGCGGAGCCGTGGGCCGAGGCCCTCGCTTCGGCCGCTCGCGGACTTCTGATCGGCGACCCGGCATCGGCCGGGGTCGACATCGGGCCGATGATCTCGACGGGGGCCCGCGAGGGATTTCACAAGAGGGTCCGCGCTTCGATCGACGCGGGAGCGATCGTCAAGGCCGGCGGCGAGATCCCGAGCGGTCCCGGTTGCTTCTATCCCCCGACCGTCCTGCTCGCCCATTCATCCGGACCGGAGGATATCCTCGCCGGGGTCTTCGGGCCGGTCGTCGTGGTTCGAGGCCTTCCCGACCCTCAAGCGGCCATATCCGCCGCGAACGGGAGCGCTTTCGCCCTCGCGGCGAGCGTCTGGAGTCGTGACCGCGGCCGGGCCCGAAAGGTGGCCGAATCGCTCCAGGCCGGTACAGTCGTCATCAATGATGCGGTCACCCCGACCGCGCACGCGTCGGCGCCCTTCGGTGGCTCGAAGTCCAGCGGCTTCGGCCGCACCAAGGGACCGATAGGGCTCCTCGAATTCGCCCAGCCGCAGGTCCTCTTCGGGAGATCCCCCGGCGGCTTCCGTCCCCAGCTTTTCCCCTACTCCTCGTCCGCCCTGCTCGAACGCTTCTTCGCGATCTACCGATTCCTCTTCCACAGGCCACGCTGACACCACACTTCGCAGGATGGAGACGGCCTCGATCGAAAAGAAACCGGCTATGATTTCTTCATACCTTCGAATCTTGACCAATCACCCCTTCGCGTACGCACCCATCGACACAAACAGCGTACCGATTTGCCATTCATATGGGACAAAATTCGAAAAAGTCGCCGAAAAATGGTTGTAACGCACGGCCGCTTTAGGTAAGTTGAGAAATCGCAACATGAAAGCCCGTGGCATTCGATCGTTCGACATCATCGGGCTGTATGCAGCGAGGATAGAAGACCCACTCTCCTCCGGCGAGACGACGCAATCCCAAGTATCGGGTCGCGCGATCGGGCTCCGTCGGAACTGATGTCTGACCCGCATTTTCCTATGTTTCTCCGCTTGGACGGAGAGACATCTGCATGGATTTCTGTCAAAAGCGAGCCTCTCCCTCTCGCATGCAACGCCCGGTCTAACGGGCAACCCAGCCGGAAGCAATCGGCCCGGAACGCAACAGTACGAGCCTAGGATTCGCCTCACTCCGACGAGCCGGCGAAGGGCAACCCGAGCTTTGCCGGGTTCGGAGGTTCCCCGCGCGGAGCCGAGTCCCGCGCCCAATAAACGGATGACTTGTTTACAACGAGTGGAGGTCTTATTGTGTCCAGCGCAAGTCGGCTGATGATGCTCGCACCAAACAACAAGAGCTCTCGCACCGAGCGACGACCGGGCTTGTCGATCCGCACCAAAGTCCTGTCCGGCCTGGGTGTTGGACTCGTCCTGCTCGGATTGGCCGGGGCCGTATTCGGGTTCTACGGGATGCGCGATCGGCAACCCACGAAACCGGCGAATCCCATCATGTCAAAGCCTGTGGATGACAAAACGACGTCGGATGACCCCAGGACCGCGGCGTATCGCAAGAAGCTCACGTCCGAACAATTTCATGTGACCCGCGAGAAGGGGACTGAGCGAGCGTTCACCGGTCGATACTGGGATCACAAGGGGACCGGGACCTACAATTGCGTTTGCTGCGGTGCCCGATTGTTCGACTCCAAGGCGAAGTTTGAATCGCATACCGGGTGGCCCAGCTTCACTCAACCGATCGACGAACGGAACATCAAAATTGCCGTGGACTCCGGTGTTTTCGGCAGCCGTACCGAGGTGATCTGTCAGAAATGCGACGCGCATCTCGGCCATGTCTTCGATGATGGCCCGCAGCCGACGGGCCTGAGGTATTGCATCAATTCCGCCTCACTGGAATTCCAGGAGAGTGGCTCGACTCCGAAGCCCGAGGGTTGATCGGAAATGGGGCGGGTCGTCCCCCGACGAACGCCGCCCTCCGCCGATTCGCGAGGAACGGACCCGCCCTTCCGCCTCCTCGCCCTTGCCGGTCGCCCTGTGCGCAAGTATGATTTCTGTAGAAACTGTTAGTCCAGACAGGGCGGAACATCCCGTGACACTCACCCCGGCCGCACAGAAGTTCGTCCTTCATTGGGGAGAGATGGGGCAAGCCTGGGGCATCAATCGGACCATGGCCCAGGTTCACGCCCTGCTCTTCGTCGCCCCCACGCCGCTGGACGCGGAAGAGATCAGCAAGCTCCTCGACGTGAGCCGATCGAACGTCTCGACCAGCCTCCGGGAGCTGATCACCTGGGGGGTCGTTCGCCGCGTGCACATCATCGGCGACCGTCGCGATCGCTTCGAGGCGCTCAAGGATGTCATGGAGACGTTTCGCGTCATCATGGCGGAGCGCAAGCGTCGCGAGATGGATCCCACCATCGCCTTGCTGGAACTCTGCGTGCGCGAAGCCAAGCTCGGCGACGAATCCGAGCAGTACACTCGGGAACAACTCGAGAAGATGCTCGATTTCACCAAGATGGCCACGACCTGGTTCAGCCATATCGATAATCTGTCCACGCCCTCGCTGCTGCGCCTCTTCCAGGGCGGGGCCATGCTTGCCAAGCTCTTCGGCCGTTCCAAACGCGAGGCGAACCGGGCCGGCGAGCAGGAGAAGGCCGAGGCCGGATCGCTCACCTGAGATCCGCACGTTCAAGCGGCGGAATCGATTGCTTTCTCGCATGTTCTCATATTCCGGCAGGGAACAGGCGTGCGTTCAGAATGGCAATGCCGGGGCGACACCTGCCGGCTGAACGGGTTTCGCCCTGGCGGGATTCGAGGGTTGAGGCTTCGGGGAAGGTTCGGCCAACTTCGTCTCTCCGAGTGCCGGAGTCGGTGGTGCGGTCGACTTCCTGGCAACCGCCTTCAGCCGGGCCTTTTCCTTGGCGGCGGCATCGGCCCGACTGTCCTCCAAGGCCGCGACATAGGCCTTGATGGGCTCATCATCGAGGTATCGATCGATCATGGCCTGGAGATCCGTGATCTGGGCGTTGGCTGTCTTGGTCAAGATGGACGACTTGATGCGCTCCTGCTCCCGGAGGGCTTCGTCCTTGAGCTGGGCGAGCCGCTTGGCATACTGATCGCGAGGCGTCAAACGGCCGAACTCCTTGAGGGCGTCGTCCAGCCCGGTCCAATCCTCACCCTTGAGTCGGGCTTCCATACGGGCCTGGAGCCGGGCTCGCAGGGCGACCATGTCCACCACCTCATCGCGCAAGGAGTTGACCCGGGCCTCCAGCGCGACCGTGAGGGGCAGCGGTTTGAACGGGATGACGCGTTCCTCGGAGCTCTCGCCCGGCATGATGGGGATCTCGCGTACCGGCTCGACGTTGCCGGCCAGGAGTCGGAGGATCACCAGCCCATCCGCGAAGCCCGGCTGGAGCACGATGCGGCCGCCCCGGTCGGTCACACCTAGCTCCCGGGTCTGGCCGTTCGGAACGAGCCGGGCGGTCAGGGTGTATCCCGCGGCCGGTCCGTTGCCGGGAGTCGTGACGAAGCGAAGACGGAGCGGGCTCTTTCCCGGCTTGATCCCCACGGCCGCCAGGGTATTGGCCTGGGCGACGCGCTGGGTGAGCGGGTCGCGAAACGCGCTCGTGATGTTGCAGCGAGCGATGGGACCTTCCACCGACTCGACCTGGAGATAGGTGAGCGCGATGGTCCGGACCACGATCTTCGTCTTCTCCACCGCGATCAGCCGCACGGGCTGGAAGACCGTCCCTTTGGAGACCACGCGGCCGATGGAGCTCGCCGGCTCGATCGTGGCGCCGCGGACCGAAAGGAGCGCCCGGCCGCCTTCCTGGCCGTTGATCACCGCCGTTGGGCTGAACAGATCGAGCGCGGATTCGAGCAGGGCGCGCGGCGCGTTGGCCAGCGACTCGACGTTCCGGCGCTGGAGCGGGCCCAATCGTCGGGTGGCGACATCATACTCGCGGCCGGTGAAGACCAGGCCCGGGCTGAGATCGGGCCGGTCGGCGTGGATGATCCAGACCTTGTCGTAGTCGCCCACGCTGGCGAACGACGCCGGGTCCGGGTTCTCCAAATCGAGGTCCAGGAGCGGGCTCGAGGCCGTCGCGATCGAGATCAACCAGGGAGCCCCCACGAATCTCCGAACCAGGACTTGCCAGTCGCGAAGCAGGTCGCTGCGGCGGGCCTCGTCGATCCTGGAGGATGGGTGACAGCCGAAGTGGAGGATGATCCGATACGGCTGGCGCTCGAGCGGCTCCGTCGAACTCGGTTCGGACGAGGACGAGTCCGGGACGGCCGCAGGCGCCACAGGTGGGGTCGGCGCGAGAACCGATGGCTTCGGCGGTTGCTTCGATGCATCGGTCGAAGTGGCAGGGTCTTGACCGAGAGAACGGCCAGTCCACTCGAGAAAAATCGCCGCGACACCCAACATCAACGCAAGGGCCCGCGCAACTCCGGCCCCTGCCGACTTCCTGATGACGCGCGCCGAGAGTCCCGTTTCGCCGGGGGCCGAGGGCCGCCCGCCGTTGGCGGGCCATCCGCGACAGTCGCGAATCCGATGGAGGTCATCCGGATGCGTCGTTGGGTGCTCATCGCCGTCATTTCGATGCAGCCTTCTGCGGTAAATCCCAGGGGTCCTTGGCGAACCAGGGGGTGATCTCCCACTCTTCGAGTCGTTGATAGAGATGGTCGGCGGACTCGCCGAGACCCTTCAGACGATCTCGCCACGCATAATGATCCGCGAGCTGCCAGAGGGGGATGACCGGCAGCTCATCCCTCGACTCGCGGTCGATCTGGATCGCCAAGCCCCGAGCCGTGGGCCATTCGGCGGCGCGTTCCAGTTGCAGGAGGAGCTGCAAGATTTCCGGGCTGGTGGCCGATGCCAACGTATCGGCCTCGGGAGGAGCATCGTAGCCGGGCAAGAGCAAAGGGCCCGCTTCGAGGACCGGGTCCTCGCACCGGACGACCCGGTAGGCCAGGTCGAAACGCCGTCCCGATCTCAGCTCGTTCTCCAGCCGGGATTCGGGGACCTCCACGGTGACGATCTCCAGGCCGATGAGCCCGAACATCTCGGCCAGCTTCTCGACGACCCGACGGACCTCCGATAACGCGGGATACTCGAGCTTCAGCTTGATCTTCGCCCCGCCGAGCTCCTTCTGTGCCGCGGCGACCAGCATCCTGGCCAGGGTCAGGTCCGAGCCCAGCGGTTTGACGTCCGGGGCGTCCGCGTAGCTGCCCTTCGGAAAGGGGCCGTCCGCCGGGACATCCAGCTCCGATGGCGGATGCTTGAGCACCGTCTCCTGGATCAGGCCCTTGCGGTCCACGGCATAGGAGAGTCCGCGGCGCAGGGCCCGGCTTCGCAAGGCCGGGGTACGCGCATCCAGCGCGATGAGATGGATCGCCGGCTGGGTGTAGCGTCCGACCCGGATCTCGGGGTCCTCTCCGAGGGCAGCGAGCTGATCGGGCGGTACGTGGTCGAGCATGGTCACGTCGCCCCGACGGAGGGCCGTGATCGCGCCGACGCCCGAATTCAGCCGGATCTCGCGGATGCGACGGATGCGCGGGGAGGCATTTTCGGAGCCCGGGGAAGGTGCCGGCTCGCGGACCCGAAGTTCGATCCGATCGTCGGTGGAGAGGGCGCAACGATAAGGGCCGTCGCTGACCAGGGAGCGCTCACGTGCGGACGTCGCGACCCGGCCATCGATCCCGGCGTGTGCCGGGCCGACGGGCCCGAGGAACCAGCACCCCATCTTGAGCGGAGCATGGTTGAGCCGGACCTCGACCCGATTCTCGTCGCGGACCTCGACGCGATCGAGCATATCGGCCCAGCGCGCGTCGAAGTTGGGGGAGTGCGGGTCGCTGCGTTCGATCAAGGAGTGAGCGACATCGATCGCGGAGACCGGCCGCGATCCGTCGGACCAGAGCGCTCCGGGACGGATCCGGATCGTGAGCCGCCTGCCCAGGTCGGAGGTCTCGACGGATTCGGCGAGCTGATAGGGGCTCTTACCCTGCCGGGCATCCGTGGTGTCGGCGAACAGGATCGGCCGATAGAGCAGCCTGGCCAGCCGACGATCGGCCCGCGAATGAATCCAGGGCCCCAGGGGGTTGGCGAGGTCCGTGACGCCCACGTCGAGCGTCGGATGTTCGGCGAAGGCCCGGACATAGCGGGCCTCGGCCCCTTCGAGCGTCGGCCAGATCCGGAGCGCCTGGGCCAGGCCGTCGAGCCGCTCGGGTCCATCGACCGCCTCGGCCGCCTTCATTCGCTCGCCGGCCCTGGCGATGAAGAGGCCGCGGAGCGTCCGGACGATGAGGTGCTGGGGCGCGATCTCCTCCAGCTCGTGAAGGACGCGACGGCCCCTGGCATACAGGCCCAGGACGATCGACCGCTCGACGCGCTTGCCGTAGGCGCCCGCGAGCTGGTCGAGCAGGCCGGGATAGTCGGGCTTCCGGCCGAGCAGCTCGCGGAGCAGCCGCAGTCCACGCTCGCTGTCGCCGTCGAGGAGCGCCTTGCTCCCCTCGGCGAACAGGATGCGATTCACGTGGTCGTCGAGGCCGGCCCAGGCGGGGTTCCGCGTCCGGACTCGAAGGCAGCACTCGAACGCCCTGTTGTAGTCGTGGAGCGGCACCAGCCGATCGGACTCGGCCAGCAGCAGGTCCTCGAAATACTCGATCTTCTTGATCGCCGACCGCTTGAGCTTGAAGTCGCGGACCTCGCCGCGAAGCCCATCGGCCAGGTGGATCTTCAGCTCATCGCGGGGATCGGCCTCGACCGCGTCCGCATCCTCCTCCTTCTTTTCGCCGGCCTTCTTCTTGTCGTCGGCTCCGATCTCGATGGGCGCGGCCTTCTTATTCTTCGCCGACCCGAGCTGGCGACGCTCGCGCTCCTGCTTGGGATCGTAGACCGGCAAGGGCCGCGGGCTCACCGGCTCGACGATCAGGACGGTCTCATCGATGAGCGTGATCCGATCGAACGGCGAGGAACGGAGGAGATCGGACGCGTCGAGCGGACGCGCGGGGGCCGGCGCCGACGCCGGCTCCTGACCCCGGCCGGGACCGGTCGAGAGCCCCGCCATCGTCGCGACCACCATCGACACGGCCATGGGCACCAGGGACGACCTCAAGGATCGTGGCACGGCGAGGACTCCTAGGGATTGGCGGCGCCGAGGGATTCGAGCGACATGGGTCGGATCGTCCCCTGGGCGACCGGGATCAAGGCCTCACGCCCGGCCACGAGAGGACCCCCGGCGGGCAGGACTTCCAGGGTCCGACGCTCGAGCGGGGCCCCGTCGGATCGGGCGCGAAGATGGAGGGCGCCGTCTCCGGTCAGGAACGCGATGGAACGACCGGTGATCTGGGGCAAGCCGACGACCTCCGCCCCGAGCTTGATCGACCACACGCGTTGCCCGTCGCGGCCGAACGCCAGCACGCTCCCGGCGCGATCCATGACGACGCCGAAGTCGCCGAGTCCGACCGGCTGTCCGGCGAGGGGCGCGTCGAGCTGCCAGGCCCCGACCGGGCTCAGGTCGCGCGCGGCGAGCGACCGGACGCGACGGTCGGCCGTCGCCACGAGCACGGCGTTTCCCGTCGATGCGGGATCCGCCACGATCCGGCTATCGAGCATCGTCTCGGCCTCCACGGTCAGCCGAGGGACCGGCGACGTCTTCAGCCCGAGCCGCCGGACGCGCCCGACTTCGTCGGCGACGAAGACCGTATCATGATCCAGGGGCGCGGGCACTCGCCACGCACCCTGCCGATCCCGGTCGAACTGGGGCACGTAGGGCTCGGCCTGGGACCGGCCGGTGGAGGGGTCGATCAGATAAATGCGCCCATCCGCCCCCGGGACCAGCATGGCATCGGCCCAGACGACGGGCCGAGTCGCCATCGCGGCCGGCAACCCGACTTCGCGCCAGCCGCCTCGCGCGGCCGGATCCTGCACCCAGTAGTTCTTCGAAAACGGCCGGGGGACGAGCACCGCCAGTGGTTTCCGATCCCGAGTGAGGTGGAGCCAGAGGCCCTCCGGCAGCGACAACTCGCCGGGCAGCGGCATCGGCATGACGACGAATCCCCCACGCGCGAGCTGATCGGGCGAGATGAGCATTTCGCGGCCATCGCGACCGAACGTCGCGATCGCGGCGGACGCGGAATCGGCGACCCTCGACAGCGTCATGGGCCAGGGTGCCCCGATGATCGTCTTCCAGACGATCTGGCCCGACTCGGGCTCGATCCCCCACAGGGCCACGCCGCCCGACTCGCGATCGTGGAACGTGGCAACGATCCGGTCGGCCGCGGATTGGATGGGAGCCCGGGCAGGCCCCGGGACGGGCAGCGGCGTGGTCAGTTGGATCGACTGGTGCTCGAGATCCAGGACGAATCGTCCGGGATGACCCGACGCCGCCCACAGCTCTCGCTCCGAGCGGGCCATCGCGTAGGCCGGGCCCGAGTCGGAGGAATCGGCGGTAATCTTCGCGACCGAACGGAATGGCGCCTTCTCGCTGTAGTCGCCGATGGCAAAGGCCTCGAATCCGGCCTTGTCGCCGGTCGCCCAGACGATCTGGCCCGACGCGGCCGGGGTCTGCCAGGTCCAGCCCTGGACCTTCACCTCCTGGATCGGCCGGACCTTGGCACCATCGTCATCGAGGACCAGGATCTGCCAGGTGCTGTCCTTCAGCGAGTCATTTTCCGGGATCACGAGGAAGCGCCCGAGCCGGGCCGGGCGCAGGGGACGGCGCCTTCCAGTTGGCCGAGATATTCCACGGCCGAGCAGGCCAGCGGGTCGCGCGTGAGGATGAACAGGCAATCCTGGCGGCCCAGGACGTAGAGATGCCGGCCCGACTCGTCGTGGACGGGCTCGCGGGAGAGCGGCCGACCCAGGTTGACGCTCGCCTGAAGCTCCCCGGAGTCGAGGGCGATCATGAGCACCTTTCCGGAGGGGAGGACCTGCGCGAGCTGGTTGCCGAGGACCAGGGGAGGGTCGGTCACGCGCTCGCGGAGGTCCAGTCGCCAGGCCAGCGCGCCGGTCCGGGAATCGAGCCGGACGAGCTCGTTGGAGCGGGCGTCGAACGCGATGACGGACGCTTCGCCCGCGACGGGTTGCGGCACATAGGGCGAGGCGAGCCCCAGCGGGACTTGCCACAACGGCGCCCCTGCGGTCGCGTCGAGGGCGTAGGCGAATCCATCGGCCAGCGCGAAGACGATCGACTCGGCCGGAGGGGGGGCCGAGGGCACCTCGCGTCGCGTCCGGAGCACGACGCTGGTCGCCGGCCCGAGCGGGTCGGGCCGGGGCGTGCTCGAGGCCGATCGATGGGTCGGGTCGATCGTCACGGCCTTGCGGATCAGGTCGTTGGCCGAGGTCATCCGCGCACGCAGGTCCTTATCCTGGGCGAGGTCGGGATACCGTTCGACCAGGTCGTCACGCGTGTCATAGACGCGCGAGGCGGAACCCTCCTGGATCGCGAGATCCATGGCGGCCAGCGACTTCGACTTGAATTGCGACTTTCGCACGGCCGCTCGGGCATCGGCCAGCTTCGCCGGCAGTCGCGACCGGCCGAGGAATGCCGCCGCGGGCTCGCCCGCGACCTGGGCATGGAGCGACACGGACGACTCGGCCTCGCTCAACGACTGGGCGTCGGCACCGTGCATCGCCCGGTCGGCCAATCCCTCGCCGATCCGGAGCACCAGCTCGGCCAGCTCCACCCTCTGGTCGCGGAACTCCTCTTCCTCGCCGACCTGTTCGAACATCTCGCGGGCCGCGTCGAGGGCCGATGTCCACGTCGAGGCGTTGGGAGAGACGTATTGCCGGACGTTGGCCAGCGCCCGAATGACCCGGGCCTTGCCGACACGCTTGTCCTCGGGATTGCTCGCCATGAACCGGTCGAGGTCGCGGATCGAGGTGCGATAATCGCCGTCCTCGAACTCCTCGATGCCGCGGGTGAATGCCCTGTTGGCGAGGGAGACGGCGATGATCGATTTCAGCCAGAACCCCATCCCGACCAGGACGACCAGCGCCGCGACCAGGCCGATGACCAGCGGCGAAGAGATGATCCGCTCGCGGCCGGGTGCCGCTTCATCCTCGGGCATCCACCGCCGCAGGAGCCTCCTAAGCCAGCCGGTGGGCTTGGATCGAGCCGGGTCTTTCTTGGGCGTCTGCGCGGGAAAGATTTCCCTGGTGACCGAATCGCCCAGGCTCTGGATGGCCTCGACCAGCTCCGGCGGCCCGTTTTCCCGCTTGGAGTGGGACGATCGCTGGCCGTGACGCGGCTTCGATTCGGTCTGCTCGTCAGGCCGTGCTCCGGTCGTCGAAGTCCTCGAAACCAGCGGAGGGGGCATCACCCGGGTCCGCCCGTCGACGGCCTTGGCGCCCGGCATCGAGGCCGGCTCGGGTCCTTCATCCATCCGGAGCAGGAAGATCCGACAGGGGCCGACGGAGATCTCATCGCCCTGACGAACACTCCCGGTTACCATCCGCCGACCGTTGATCAGGACGAACTCGGCATCCGGCGACGATTCGACCTTCATCCCGCCGGACTTCCAGCGGATGCGACCGTGGACCGGCTTGATATCCGGACCATCCAGGATGATGTCACAGGACGGACTCGTCCCGAACAGGATCATCTGTTTGCTGTCCAGCTCGATGAACTGGACTCTTCCCTGACCGTCATGGACTTCCAGAGTTGCCATTCAAGACTTGCTCGGTTTTGGGACTCGATCGGATCGGGCCGAAGCATTCATGATTTCAAGCTAAAGCGGTTAACGGATGGTTTGTTCTCGCCGTGGCCGGATGGGTGCGATACTGACCCGACGCGCCGGCGAGGGCCCGGAGGCATTCCCCTTGCTGGCGCGTCGGGTTGGAGTGGGGTGAATGCGATTCGATCGCGAGTCGCTTTGAACATCATTCTATCAAAGAAAGTTGTTGAAAAGCCGATGGAGTCTTTCGCACGGGATCGAGCGTCACCTGAGGGCTTCCTGGGCGATGACCTTGAATTCGTAGCCGGTCCCGGAAGGGACGACCTGGAAGCGGGTCACGCGGATCTCGGCCGGCTGCCTGCCGCGATACCGCACCTCGAGCTGGCGCAGCGTGTTCTCGACCTCCGCGGGATAGAACTGGAGTACGGGGACATTGTCGCCGACCTCGATCCCCGCCTTCTTGAGCAGCGCGAGGTCCGATGCCTTGCGTCCGCCCCCCTGCCAGAGGAAGTAGAGGCGGCCGTCCTTCCGTCCGGTGCCGAATCGCTTGGTGGGCTCGGGACTGGAGAAGTTGGAGACGTACTCGAGTTGATTCGTGGGGAGGACGACGGCGAGCTCGACGTGCAGGGCATCGAGCTGGCGTGCGTACTCCTCGACGCTATCCCCGTTCTTGAAGATGATGCTCCAGCGCTGTTCGGGGGCGAACCCGCCGTCACCGGGCCCCATGCCGATGCCCGGCCCGCCGGTCCCCAGCTTGGAGGCTCGCTTGCCGCTGGCGACCGTCGAGCCGCTGGGCATCACGGCCCCGAGGTCGACCTCCGCCATGTTCTCGCCCACCTGGGCGACCGCGTCGAGCATCGCGCCGGGTGCCTGCTGGACCGACGGCTCCTCGAAATCGCCCGGCTGCTCCTCGTTGTTCGAGGCGAAGGCCGCGGCGTCCGCGCCGGCGACGTCCACCTTCTCGGTCGAGCCCGCGGTCCCGTCGGTCGTGCCCCCGCCGCCGCCCGAAACCTCGATGATCTGGAGGGGCGAGGTGACCCGCGAGGCATAGGCCTGGTTGGTGACATAGATCAGCGCCAGCCAGCCGACGACCAGGATGGCGCCGAAGACGACCGCCATGAGGAACGATGTCACCTGGTCGTATTGCGATTCGCCCAGCACCTTGGGTTCGTTCTGGACGGGTTGCGGTTCGGCGGCCTTTGTCCCGCTCGGCTTCGATGCAGTGGGGCTCATGGGGATGGACTCCGCGAAGGAGACCCGGCCGCGGGTGCCGCGCCCGATCCCGAGACTCCGGGGACCTGCAAGCCGGGGTTGGGATTATCCTCCTCGTCCAGGTCCAGCGGGCGGACCGCGTTGAACCATTCTCGCCATCGTTGAGCCGCGGCGGTACGTTCTTCGGGAGTTGAGGGACTCGGCGGTCCCAATCCCTCGATCTTGCGGCTGAGGATCTGCAAGCCCAGCCTCGCCGAGCCGATGACCTCCTCGTCGGAATCTCGTAATGCGTCGATGAGCGCGGGGACCACGTCCATGTCGCCGGTGTGGGCGAGGGACCAGGCGGCGACCCGTCGCACTCCGGGGTCGCGGTCGGTGAGCATCTTGCGGAAGCGCGGCTTGTAAGGGCGGAGGACTTCGGGGCCCTCGCGATAATAGCGGTCGACCAGCCCGGCCACGGCCGCGTCGGCCTCCTGGGCGCGAGGGTCCTCCAGGACGGCCAGCATCCCCTCGATCGCGCCATTCATCGGACGACTCACCACGCGGCCACCGGCCACGGTCATCGAGGAGAGGTCGGACGGGAGTCCGCGACCGCCGAGGAGGGTCCCGGCGCCGAGCCGTTGAATCTTGATCCGCTTCAACGTCTTGGCCGTCAACTTGGTCAGGAAGAGTATGGCCCATACCGTGTTCATCTCTTCGCCGTGAGCCCCCTGCCAGGATCCGCCGGGCCGCTGATTGGAGCGGATATAAGCGCGGCCCCGCTCGAACCAGTCGAGCCGGCCGATCGTCTGACGCTCGGCCAGTGACCCGATTCGCTCGATGCCGTACAGCATATAGAAAGGCGACGGGCCGGCAATGGACCGGTCGGGCGCGAAATTGCCGGAGATCCACGTGATGCCGCGCTGGACTGCCTGGTTGATTTGCTGGACGGTGGTGGAGGGCTTGAAATCCGACTGGGCCTCGGCCGTCAGTGCGCTGAGGTGGGAGCTGGTGGCGCGACGATCCTGGCGGTAGCGGTCGAGCTGACGCTGGCAGATCAGGAGGCTGCCGACTCCGGCGGCGGTCATCGACAGCGTCTCGGTGTACTGGGGCTCATCATTGTGATAGACCCAGGCACCCGACGCATGCTGGGTTGACAGGTAAAACGAAGCGGCCCGGTCCCAGACCGAAGGGTTGACGTCAACGCCCGCGTTCTCGGCCTCCCAGAGGCCGAGGATCGCGTATTGCGAGATAGAGGAATCGCCCTGATTGCGCCCGACGTAGTCCCAGGATCCGTTCCCCCTCTGCTGGCCGATCAGATAGCTTGCGATCATCGCGAGGTAGCCGCGGTTGCCCGCGGCGTCGAGATTGGCGAGTGCCATGGCGGCCGCCGCCGCTTCATAAACTCCGGTGCCGTTGCCGCGTGCGGGCTCATAACTGCTACTGGTGAATCGATTTCGAACCGCGGCGACGCAGGCCGCGATGGCCGGATCTCCACTCGGCAATTCCGCTTTCAGGAGCGCCAGGGCGATCATCGCCGACTCGCCAGGCGGCTGGCCGCTGTAATGGGACTTGAGGAATTGCACGCCCGACATGACGGCCGGCTCCTGCTGGGCGTGGGAACTCCCGGCAAACGACGCCATCACGATCGCCCCGAGCCAGATCCCGAGCCCGGCCAAGTTCCCGCGACGCGATCTCATGGTGTCCATGGCCTCTTCCAAGGTACTGGATGACCGATCAGCACCCCACCCATCATTCCAATTGCATTGTATCGAGTGATTCCGCCGTTGCGAACGACTTGCCCTGGATTTCCACTTCAACGAAACGGGCGTTCCTCAAGCTGATGACCCCGAGTCACGACCGGAAAGAAATTGGTCGGCAGATCACGCAGTTGAACGCTGATCCGATTCACAGAACCACAACCTTTGCCAAATCAGCCGACACAAATTACCCAGAGCCCGCATCTTTGGCTTCGTTTCATCAAATTCGCGATGGTTGGGTCAGGAAGTGAGTTTGGCTTCGTTTTCAGGCTTTCAATTTTGTATGTTCAGGGCGACTGTTCATCCTCGTTTCCCTTCGTCCTATTGCATCGCGCACCCCGAGCGCCGACCAAATGATGGTTTGCCTTGATTATAGGAAATTCCAAAGGGAGGTGGGGCGGGATTCTTCGTTGAGACATTCGAAAAAGATGAGTCGGCATTTCGCGGAGCATTCGGCGCCGACCTGCTGTGAGAATCCGTCCCGGAAGTTGCCTATAGATGAGGGAGAGTGGGTGATTCGGGGGACCGCTCATGATACGGGACGAGGTTTGGCCGGGTGGGCTGCTGGAGAGTGCTCGGGGCGGCGATGAGGCCGCACGAGGAGAACTCCTGGAGCATTACCGCAACTACTTGCGGCTGGTGGCCCGGTCGATGATCAGCAGCACCCTGCGCATCAAGCTGGAGTCGTCGGACCTGGTGCAGGAGACATTTCTGAAGGCGCATCGGGACTTCTCGCAGTTCGCGGGCGGGACCGAGCGCGAGCTCGTGGCGTGGCTGCGTCAGATCCTGGCGCGGAGCCTCGCGAACCAGGTGAAGCACCACCGGGGACTGGGGCGCGACCATCGGCGTCAAGAGTCGCTGGAACGGCTCCTCGATCAGTCGAGCGGGGCGATCCAGGACGCACTAGCCGCGCATGCCCCTTCGCCCAGCGAGGCGGCCAGCCGTCGGGAGCAGGCCGTCTTGCTGGCCGATGCCGTGGATCGGCTTCCGACCGACTACCGCGAAGCCTTCGTGCTCCGTACCCTGGAACACGTCCCCTTCGAGGAGGTCGCCACCAGGATGGGGCGATCGACGGGGGCCGTGCGGATGCTCTGGGCTCGCGCCGTGAAACGCTTGAATCACATGCTCCAAGGCGCACCCTGAGCGGGATCGGTTGCTCGAGGACAATGCGGCAAGAGGCGAGCCGCTCACCCTCCCGTCGGGCACCCTAGCCCCGCGTCGCGGGGCGAGGGCGGAAAGAAGCCGTCGCGCCACGAAACCTGGAGGATCTGCCATGAGCGGGTGCGATGTCCGGTCTCGGAATGGGATCGAGTCGGAGTCGTCGGCGGACGACGAGCTCGCCCGGACGCTCGAAGCGTATCTCTCGGCCGTGGAAGCGGGCCAGGCGATGGACCCGGAAGGGTTGGTCGCACAGAACCCGGCGATCGCCGACGAGCTGCGGTCCTGCCTGCAAATCTTGCGGTTGGCGGGTCGAGTCGAGGGCGATGCTCCGGTCGGGACCGCCCTCGAAGCCGGCGACGATCCGGCTTCGGCGCGGATGCTGGGCGACTTCCGCATCCTCCGCCAGGTCGGGCGGGGTGGGATGGGCGTCGTCTACGAGGCCGAGCAAGTCTCGCTCCATCGACGCGTGGCGCTGAAGGTGCTCCCGTTCGCCGCGTCGCTGGACCCCGAGCAGTCGCGTCGGTTCCAGACGGAGGCCCGGGCGGTCGCGCAACTGCACCATACGAACATCGTCCCCGTGTTCTCGGTCGGTTGCGAGGGCGGCGTCCACTATTACGCGATGCAATTCATCGAGGGCCAGAGCCTGGCCGCGCTGATCCATGACCTCCGGAGGCTCTCGGAGCGGAAGCCCACGGGCGCCGGGAGACCGATGGGCAGTGAGTCGCTGGCCCGAGATTTGACCATGGGACGACTCGCCCCGAGTCATTGGGATCGAGATTCGGGTGACGTGAAGCGAGAGAGGGGGAAGGATCTCGAGCCGGCCTCGCGTAACGGGAGTCGGGATCCGGAACCGCGCCGGTCTCCGGCGCCCGGCCGGAACGGTATCCTGGCGCGGTCTCTTGCGGTCGCACCGAACGGGCCGACGCGGAGCCGGTCTTACTTCCGCACCGTGGCGTATCTGGGCGTGCAGGCGGCCGAGGCGCTCGAGCACGCCCATTCCCTGGGAGTGGTCCATCGCGACATCAAGCCGGACAATCTCCTGGTCGACGTCCGGGGTAACCTCTGGGTGACGGACTTCGGCCTGGCCCGGATGCAGGCCGACACGGGGCTGACCACGACCGGCAACGTGATCGGTACATTGCGATACATGAGCCCCGAACAGGCCCTATCCCGGCGCACGTCGGTCGATCATCGCACGGACATCTATTCGACGGGCGCGAGCCTCTATGAGCTGCTCACGCTGAGGTCGGCGTTCGACGGGAAAGATCGCGAGGAATTGCTCCAGCAGGTCACGCTGGAAGACCCGATCCCCCCGCGACGGCTCAACGGGGCGGTCCCGGCCGACCTGGAGACGATCGTCATGAAAGCGATGGCCAAGGAGCCTCGCGATCGGTACGCGACGGCCCGCGAGCTGGCCGACGACCTGCGTCGATTCCTCGATCTCAAGCCGATCAAGGCGCGGAGCCCGACCCCCTGGGATCGGATGCAGAAGTGGGCGCGTCGGCATGTGGTCTTCGTTGCGGCGGCCTTCCTCGTCCTCATCCTGGCCGTGGGCGGACTCGCCACCGGACTGGTCCTGATCCGTCGCGAGCGCGACCTGGTCTCGGCCAAGCAGAAGGAGGCCACGGCCAGCGCCAGCGAGGCACGGAAGCGTGCAATCGACATGGAGTGGCAACTGTACATCAATCGTGTCAATCGCTCGCACGGAGAATGGCGTGAGAACAACATCGCGCTGGCCGAGTCGCTGCTGAAGGAATGCCCGGCGGCGCTCCGCGGTTGGGAATGGTCCTACTGCTGGAGGCTCTGCCATCTCGATCAATTGACGATGCCGGGCGCGGGCAGCCGATCCACAGCCTGGCGTTCAGCCCCGACGGCCGCTGGCTGATCGCGGCGGCCAAGGATCCCGACCTGAATAACGCGGGGCCCGGTCACTGGTCGCTCTGGGACGCCTGCACCGGTCGGGAGATCGAGACCCGTCCGACGCGAGGGACGTGGCTGGTCGCCTTCGACGCGACCGGGACGACGGTGGCCATGGGTTCTCGCGAAGGCCCCTGGGCGCCGGGTGTGGTTACCTTGTGGAAGACCCCCTCGCAAGGCCCACCGCGGCTCTCGAGCGAGCCGGCGCGGACCCTGCGGACCAGGCTGGCCTCTCCCTATGCGCTCGCGTTCAGCCCCGAGGGCGGTCGGATCGCGACGGTCTCGTGCGACCCGGGGAGTTGCCTCGAGATCTGGGAGACCGGCTCGGGAAAGCGGACTTGCGCCGTGGACGTCGGTTCGGCGAGGGTGTACGCCGTGGCGTTCCGCCCCGATGGGAAACAGTTGGCCACGGCCTGCGCCGATGGTTTCGTCAAGCTCTGGGACGCGGCGACCGGAGACGCCGCAGGCTGCCTCGTCGGCCACACGTCGAACGTCTATGACGTCACCTACAGCCCGGACGGCCGCCGGCTGGTGTCCTGCGGCCAGGACGAGACCGTGCGCGTCTGGGACGGGGTCACGGGTCGTCCGATCCACCTGATGCGCGGGCATGATTCGTTCGTCCGCGCGGTCGCCGTCAAATCGGACGGGACGCGGATCGCCTCGGCCTCGGAGGATAACGCGGTCCAGCTCTGGGACGCGGCGAGCGGCCGGGAAATCGGGAAGCTGCGCGGGCATGGCCGCTTCGTCACCGATGTCGCGTTCAGCCCGGACGGCCATCGGATCGCCTCGTCGAGCGAGGATGGCACCGTCAAGATCTGGGACGACGCCGTGGCCATGCCGTCTCGCACGATCACCCATCCGGGGTGGATCTCTCCAACGCTCTTCTTCCCCGATGCGACGACGATCGCGACGGCCTGTCGGCCGGGGGTCATCCAGTTCTGGGATGCCGAGACGGGCCGGTTGATCCGCGCGCTCCCGGGGAACTCGCGGGATACGACCAGCCTGGCCATCAGCCCCGACGGCAGACGGATCGCGTCGAACACGTCCGCCGGAACGATTCAGCTCTGGGACGCAGGAACAGGCCGATTGATCAGGGCATTGAGGGGTCATGAGGGGAAGACCAATTGCGTGGCTTTCCACCCGGGAGGCCGCCGGCTGGCCTCGGCCGGAATGGACGGGACGGTCCGGGAATGGGATACGGAGACAGGCGAGATGTATCGCGTGCTTCGAAGCCCGCAGGGGATCGCCATCAGTGTCGTCTATAGCCCCGATGGTACGCGCATCGCCTCGGCATTCACGGATGGGACGGTCCGGGTCTGGGAACTCGGCGACGGGCGCGAAGTCCTGCGATTGACCTGCGAGACCTTCGAAAGGCTGGTCGGCCTGGCCGCGAACATCCTGGCCTTCAGCCCCGACGGCCGGCTGCTCGCTGCCTGCCGCAATACCGAGGATCGGAAAGCCGGCGAGGTGATCGTCTTCGATGCCGCGACGGGCGAGCGCATTTTTTCGCTCTGGGGTCATACGTCGAACGTGACTTCGGTGGCCTTCAGCCCGGACGGGCGACGGATCGCCACCTCGAGCTTCGACCGGACGGTCAAGCTCTGGGAGACCGAAACGGGCCAGGAGGTCTTCACCCTCCGGGGACATACCAGCGGCGTGCTCTCGGTGGCCTTCAGCCCCGACGGCCAGGCCATGGTCACCGGCAGCATCGATTGCACCAGCAGGATCTGGGACACGCGGCTGATCCAGGAGGATGCGAGCCGGGGGACTTCCGCAGGAACCGCGGACTGGGGTCAATTAGGGCGTTGACCAGGTGCGACGGCGAGTTCGAGTTCGATCGTCGGCCGGTGATGACCAATCTGGTCGATGCATGTGTGGGAGTCGGGAGACCTTCGGTCCGGCCATCGGGCGGGGTCGGGCGACCCGCGCCCAACGCGGTCCCGTCATCGCACGGGGTCGGAAGACCCGCGCCCGACGCTCTCGCAACCGAGCGGGCAACACGCGACGCTTTTCCGAAATCGCTGGGGCGAGTGTGCTTTTCCTGTCGAAAAGTTGCCTTCTACAGATAGGAGAGATCACTGCGGGGCGTATCGCGTCGTGCGGGTCGGCGAGTGCGTGCTGTCGAGCGGGCTTGGGGTTCGGGTGATCTCGTACGACCAGAGGGCGCCCATCCATCGCATCTTGCGACTCATCCTCTTCATCACCGATCGGGGGAAAAATGCGGAAATCCTCGCGGAGCGGTTTCACACTCATCGAGCTCCTGGTGGTCATTGCCATCATCGCCGTGCTGATCGCCTTGCTGCTTCCGGCCGTTCAGGCGGCGCGTGAGGCCGCGCGCCGTGCCCAATGCACCAACAATCTCAAGCAGATCGGCCTGGCGATCCACAATTATATCGATGTGAATAATGTTTTCCCGATGGGGGCGATCTCGGTCGCGGACTCGCCCTGGACGGGCAACGGACTCTGCTGGCGTGCCCTGATCTTACCCCAGATGGAGGGCAATACCCTCTACAACGCGATCAACACGAGCCTCCCGGCATACGCGGACAATACATTCGGGGGTGCCTCAATGTACACGGCCTGGATCGTCGTTCCCAGCCAGTGGCTCTGCCCCTCGGACGGGCAGAACGGCAACGGGCTCCTGCCCGTCGGCACCCCGACAGGCCAGTGGAGCGGCTCGAATAGCAACACGACTCCGGTGAACCCGGCGACCGGGCAGCAGGTGGGGCTCGTCCCGGTGTCGAATTATTGCGGCAGCTTCGGCGACAATTACGCCAGCCATTATGTCGCGCTCCCCTGGGAGACCCCCTACTCGACCAACCTGGTCGCCGGACAACCCCGGATCGGCTGGCCGGGAGCCTGGGGCGTGAATCAGAGTTCGCCCGGCTGTCCGGTGGGACCCGGCCTGCGCGGGATGTTCGACTATTTCGGAGCCCAGTCCGTCCCGATTCAATCGGTGACCGATGGCCTCAGCAATACGATCCTGGTCGGCGAGGTGCTGCCGTACCAGACCGCCGACCTGAACTTCTGGAATTTCAACGGGAGCGTCGCGGGCACCACGATCCCGATCAACTGGAACTCGAATACGATCAATCCCGCCGACCCGTCGTGCTACAACCATTGGCAAGATTACCCCACCGGTTGTCGCTTCGATTACGACTCGACGGGATTCAAGGGCATGCATCCCGGCGGGGCCAATTTCCTGTTCGGCGACGGCTCTTGCCACTTCCTCAAGGCGAGCCTCAACGCGGTGACGTATGCGGCCCTCGGCAGTCGGGCCGGCGGCGAAGTGACCAGCTCGGATTCCTATTGAGTTGATGCCGATCTTCAGGATTTCGGCGGCGGCCGGCGTATCGATCTTGTCCCAATAATGGATGAAGTCCGCGCCGGCCGATCGTTCCGAGAGTCGCGTTCCAACCTCCTCCCCAGACGATGCAAGGACTCATCCATGGAAAACCGGGCTCGGCTCGGCCGGTTGCGATGCGCCGGATTCTTGGTCTTTGTCTTCGGAATCCTCGAAGGCTGCGGCGATGATGACCTAGGGCAACGCTATTCGGTCTCGGGTCGCGTCGTGCGCCAGGGTCAGCCGGTGACCAAGGGGACGGTCAACTTCATGCCCGTGGACCCGAAGGCGGGTCGCACCGCGACCGGCGCGATCCAATCCGACGGATCTTATTCGTTGACGACCAAGGATCAGCAGGACGGCGCCTTGCCCGGCGAGTATCGCGTGGTGGTCAGCCTGGTCGATGTGGATGAATCGAAACTGGAGAGGACGCCCGGAGGCATGCCCATCCTCAACCAGCCCAAGAAGGTCAAGGTCAAGAACCTGGTCTCATCCAAGTTCAGCGACCCCAGCCAGACCGTCCTGAAGTTCAAGGTCGAAGCGCACTCCAATACCTACGACATCGATCTGACTGACTGACCGGCGAGCGGTCTGACCCAATGCGTTCGCAATTCCCGCCTACCCTCGTCACCGACCTGGTGAGATCGAAGTCGATCTCACCCATCCGTCTCCCTCCGATTTGAGAGGAACACTTCGAGAGCCGGGAACCCTTCCTCGGTGCCCACCTTCTCGGAGAGTCTGACTCGATCCGATTGCATGGAGTCTCGCTCCGGTTGCGGAGACCTTCTGACTGGATTGTCCGTGGGACTCGTGATACAAACATCTTGCGGGATCGGCGGATCGGCGAGAAACCGGCCGCCGGTTCGCGGTTGTTAACGACCTCCAGACCGAATCGAGGGTCCGTCCGATTCCGATCGAATTGAGCAGGACCGCCGAGCATGCAGCCGACCCTCACCTCTCCCCGGCTTGCTGTTCGTTCGCGGTTCCGAGTTCTTCGACGGATCGATCCTTGCTGGACGACCCGATGAAGACGACCGAACGAACTCTCCCTGTTCGAGCCATTCCCGGCCCACGATGACTGCGACACAAATGCCCGAAGAGTCCGCCCTGTTCGGTCGATACCGGCTCGCGGCCTACGACGAGATGTTCGACGGCGAAGGGCGTCCGCGGACCCACTATCGCCCCC
The DNA here is from genome assembly GCA_963743925.1 of uncultured Planctomycetota bacterium. GTDB lineage: Bacteria > Planctomycetota > Planctomycetia > Isosphaerales > Isosphaeraceae > CAVZRC01. The sequence continues at coordinate 267,283 of CAVURY010000007.1, forward strand.
TGTATGATCGGCTGATCAAGCTCGGGCCCGAAGAGCTGGAGCGCCGGCACCGCGTGGCCGATTTGACCATGCGCCAGCAGGGGATCACTTTCACCGTCTATGGCCGCGAGCAGGGCGTGGAACGGATCATCCCGTTCGATCCCATCCCTCGGCTGATCGACGCGGCCGAGTGGAAGACCATCGAGCGCGGATTGGAGCAGCGCGTTCGCGCGCTCAACCTCTTCATTCGGGACGTCTACCACGACCGGCGGATTCTCAAGGATCGCGTCGTCCCTCCGGAGCTGGTCTTCGGCGCCTCGGGATATCGACGGCAATGCGTCGGACTCCGGGTCCCTCGCGATGTCTATATCCACGTCTCCGGGATCGACCTGATCCGCGACGTTAACGGCCGCTTCCTGGTCCTCGAGGACAATTGCCGGACGCCCTCGGGGGTCAGCTATGTCCTCAAGAACCGGCAGGTGATGAAGGAAGTCTTCCCCCTGCTCTTCGAGCATTACAACGTCCGGCCGGTCGATGACTATACCGACAACCTGCTGGCCGTGCTCCGGTCGATCGCGCCGGAGGCCTGCGACGACCCGTTCGTGGTCGTGTTGAGCCCCGGCATCTATAACTCGGCCTATTACGAGCACAGCTTCCTCGCCCGGCAGATGGGCGTCGAGCTGGTGGAGGGTCGCGACCTGGTGCTCGATCGGGGCCAGGTGTTCCGACGCACCACGCGCGGCCTGCGCCGCGTCGACGTCATTTACCGCCGGATCGACGACGATTTCCTCGATCCGCTCACGTTCCGACACGACAGCATGCTGGGAGTCGCCGGGCTGATCGGCGCTTATCATGCCGGGAACGTGGGGCTGGCGAACTCGCTGGGGACCGGGGTGGCCGACGATAAGGGGATCTATCCGTTCGTGCCCGATATCATCAAGTATTTCCTGGCCGAGGAGCCGATCCTGGAGAATGTGGAGACGTTCCGGCCGCTGGTCCCCAGCCACCGGCAGCATATCCTCGCCAACCTCGAGTCGCTGGTGGTCAAGGCTGTGGATGCGTCCGGGGGATATGGCATGCTGATCGGCCCGGCCTCGACGAAGGAGCAACGCGAGGAATTCGCGCGAAAGATCGAGGATAATCCCCGCGGTTATATCGCCCAGCCCACGATCAGCCTGAGTCGACACCCGACCTTCATCGACGGCGAGCTCGACGGCCGCCATGTGGACCTGAGGCCGTTCGTGCTCTACGGCGATCGGATCACCGTGATGCCGGGGGGATTGACCCGCGTCGCGCTGCCGCTCGGAAGCCTGGTGGTGAACAGCTCCCAGGGGGGCGGGACCAAAGATACCTGGGTCCTGCGAGACGGACCGGCCGATCGCGGGACCGCCCCAGGGCTCGGGAGACCCTCGTCAGTCAGCGGGCCTTCAGACAACTCGACATGACAAGAAATGCAGATTAACCACGAAAAACACGAACGGCACGAAAGTAGGAAAAACAATCAGAACGGTGGCCTGGTTACGACACCCTTGATTCTCCTGTTTTTTTCGTGTCGTTCGTGTTTTTCGTGGTTAGTCTTCTCCAGAATTGAAGGCGTGCGGGGAGTCGAGTCGAACATGTTGAGCCGGGTCGCCGAGAGTTTGTTCTGGATGAGTCGCTATCTCGAACGTGCCGAGAATGTGGCGCGGCTGCTCGACATCGGCCTGTACCTGGAGCTCGACGCCGGGAACACGTTCGTGGAAGACGGCTCGGCGCCGGTGGAGATCGCGCTCACCATCCTCTCGTGTCGAGATGCCTTCCGGACGGCCCATACGACCGCCGAGCGGACCGCCGTCCTGGGATTCTTGACGTTCGATCGATCCAATCCCCAGTCGATCCTCAGCATGGTCGCGCGGGCTCGCGAGAATGCCCGCGGCACCCAGGAGACCATCGGCGTCAACGCCTGGAGCCAGGTCAATCGACTGTACCTCTATCTGGGCAGCCAACGCGCCCAGCGTCGGTTCCGCTCCAGCCCGTCGGGGTTTTACACGACGGTCAAGCAGTCCTGCATCCTGTTCGATGGCTTGATCCAGAATACGCTCCCGCGCGATGAGGTGTACCATTTCCTCCGGCTCGGCCGGAACCTCGAACGGGTCAACGTGATCGGTCGGATCCTGCACGCCAAGTGCCAGAGCCTCACGGAGGGGGCGGTCAGCCCCGAGGCGGGGCTGGAGCTCGTGCGCTGGACGGGCCTGCTGCGGAGCTGTTCGGCGTACGGGGCCTATCTGCGCACGGAGCGCGACCGCGTGGAACCGGTGGGCGTGATCCGCTTCCTGGTGCTCGACCCCGACTTCCCCCGCGCCATCCGATTCTGCGTGGCCCGTTGCCGCGAGTCGCTCCGCGAGATCGCGGGCGGCGACGAGGATGAATACGTCACGGAAGCCGAAAGGTTGCTGGGCCGGCTGGAGAGCGAGCTGCGATACATCGACGTCGGCGAGATCTTCGAGCGCGGACTGCTCCCGTTCCTCAACGGGATCCAGACCACTTGCCGCCGCGTCGGCGAGGAGATCCAGCGGACCTTTTTCCTCGTCTAATATTCGATAGGACCAATTGATGTTGCTTCGCGTGCAGCATGAGACCAAGCTCACCTATTCGGAACCGATCTCGGAGACCGTCTTCGAGGTGCGCATGGCCCCGCCGTCGGACGAGGATCAGACGAATCTGGGATATCACCTCAGGACCACCCCCTCGGCACCCGTGACGATCTATCGCGACGGGTTCGGCAATCGGGTCAACCTGTTCAATATCCTATCGTCCTATCAGGAGCTCGTCGTCCGGGCCACATCCATCGTGCGTATGCACCGGGGAACGCCCTCGGAGGAGAAGCTGGCGGGCGTCGCATGCGAGTTCGAGGGCGACGACTTCCGCACGGCGGAGACCATCGAATATCTCCAGCCGAGCCCTCTGGTGAATCGATCGATCGAGCTGGACACCTTCCTCGCCGAGATACCCCGGTTCGAGGGGACGCTGGATGTTGTGATCGGGCGACTGATGGAGCATGTCCGCTCTTGCCTGGTCTACGAGAAGAAAGTCACGACAGCCCGGACGCCGGTCGGCGAAGCGCTGCGACTGGGTCGAGGGGTCTGCCAGGACTTTGCCCACCTGTTCCTGGGGGCTTGCCGAGGGATCGGGCTGCCGGCCCGTTACGTCAGCGGATACATTCATCAAACGGGAGAGGTGGCGACCCACGCCTGGTGCCAGGTCTGGGGCGGCCAGGGCGGCTGGGTGGATGTCAACCCGACCCACGGCGCATTCCCCGGGAACGGGCACGTGAAGATCGCCATCGGGCGCGATTATTCGGACGTCCCGCCCAACCGGGGCGTCTGGAAAGGTCGAGCGAGAGAGACCATCGCGGTGAGCGTCAAGGTCGACCAGATCGATCGGGTTCCTTCCGAGTGGACCGAATGGTCAACGTCGGACTCCCCCTGGTCGCCGACGACCTGGCTCCAGTCGCAGCGACAGTCGCAGCGGCTCAAGCTCAGCAACCAGTTGGCCTACCGACAGCAGCAGGGCCAGCAGCAACAGCTGTCGGATGATCAGAACGGCTGATCGTCGGATTACTTGATGTTCGTCGGAGGATCGGCAGGCTGGAGCCGTCGGACGCGGATCGCGCGAAAGGCGACCGGGCCGTGATCGGCCTGGAGCATGATGGGTCCGCTCGGCACTTCCTTGGTCCGCCAGACGTGCCCGGTCGGCGACTTGACCTCGACATCCTCGTGGATCACCTGACCGTTGAGGACCACCTTTTCAAACCGGGCGTTGGCGACCTTGTTTTCTTCGCGATCGAACCGGGGTGCTCGGAAGCGGACGTCCAGCGTCTGCCACTCGCCCGGGGGCCGCGATGCGTTGACCTTCGGCGAGATGCCGCCGTCGAGATAGCGGTATTTCGGGAGCAGCTCGGCCTTGGGATAGATGCCGCCGTTGTGACGTCCGTCGGGCTTGGCGACCCCGAAGCTGTCGAAGATCTGGATCTCGTACAAGCCCTCGAATTTGACCCCCGAATTCGAGCCCTTCGGGATCAAGAACTCGAAATGGGCCTCGAGGTCGCCGAATTTTTCGGTCGTGAAGAGGTTTGCCGTCTTCCCGCTCGGGCCGTTGACCAGCACCCCACGCCCGGGCTCGGCGACGAGGCGATTCGGCCGGTTCGGGTCGGGCCGAGCGTTTCCGGCCAGCAGCCATGCGCCGGTCGGTGCTTTCCAGGCGGCGAGTCCGCCGTCGCCAATGAGATCGACCCAGGGTTCCTCGCCGGACCAGGCCGGGATGAAGGACAGGGTCAACACCAGGGCCATTGCCATCCCCAGGACACGGCCGACGATCGCTCTCATGATGACTCGACTCCAGTCCTCGAATCGATGGAATCCGACCCAGAGGTCCCGCGCCGTTGACTCGATCTTTCACCAGCCGACGATCGTACGGCGGGCCGGGGCCGAGGGCAACCGGCCATCCCGGATTTGCGTTCGGGTCATCGGACAAGTAAGCTAATGTGACGAAGTCGTACAACCTCTCCGGATTCACCCCCGATCCGCCGTGACTGGCTCGCGCGGTGGTTCGATCGCGCCCGCCCGAGCCGGAGCACCGGACATGCCAGGTTTCTTGACCGGATTGATCCCCGCCAGCCACACGCCTTTCGATCGGGGCGGACGGCTCGACCTCTCGGTCGTCCCGCGCCAGGCTGAGCTATTCCGGCAGACGAAAATGGACGGCGTGTTCTTCGCGGGGACGACCGGCGAGTGGTCGTCACTGACCCTGGACGAACGGAAAGCCCTGTGCGAGCGCTGGGTGGAGTGCGCCGGAGATCAGCTCCGCGTGGTCGCACACACCGGCGCCAACTGCCAGGCCGATGCGGTGGCGTTGACGGCGCATGCTCGCCAGGCGGGCGTCGCGGCGATCTCCGCCGTGGCACCGAGCTATTTCAAGCCGGCGACCGTGCAGGAGCTGATCGAGTTCTGCCTGCCCATCGCCGCGGAGGCCGATCCGCTCCCGTTCTACTTCTACCACATCCCCGTGATGACCAACGTGAGGCTGCCGATCGCCGAGTTCCTCCACGAGGCGCGGTTCCGCATGCCGAACCTCCGCGGCCTGAAATTCTCGCATTACGACCTGATCGAGCTCCAGGACTGCATCAACGTCGATGATGGCGCATTCGAAGTCGTCTTCGGACAGGATGAATTCCTCATGGCCGGTTTGGGCTTCGGCGTCCGAGGAGCCGTCGGAGCGACGTATAACTTCGCCGGCCCCCATTATCGTCGGGTGATAGACGCCTTCGCCTCGGGAGACATCAAGTCCGCCCGAGCTTTGCAATACCAGGCGACTCGGATGATCGAGGTCCTCATCGAGTTCGGCTTCTCGGCCGCTTCGAAGGCCGTGATGTCCCTGATCGGGGTCGACTGCGGACCCGTCCGCTCGCCGCTTCGCAGCCTCTCGCCCCAGCAAGTGGATGAACTTGCCCGGAAACTGGCCCCTTTTGATCTTTTCGCTCGCCCGCTGAAGCGTGTGGAATGAGGACTTCGCATGGACAGGTCACGAGAGTGGACGATTCGGCTGATGAAGACGCTCGTGGCCGTGGCCACGCTATCACTTCCATCGCGTGCTTCCGAGCCCGCCGAGGTCGCGGTCCGGATCGAGACGCCCATGGCGCCGCCGACCTGGGCCCTGCTCGAGCGCGAGCTGTTGCGGGCGCAGCATGACGCCTGCCTCGAGTTCTTCGACCGCTTCTTCGACGAGCGGGGCTACCTGGAGTGCGTCGAGCGTTGGGGCGGCGACGACGGGCCCGATGACGCCATCGAGAACGTCAACGATTGGCCGGTCCTCTATGCGCTCGGCGGCGACGAGTCGATCCTGGCACGATTCAAGAAGGCCTGGGAGGGACACCTTCGACAATACACGGCGGCCCGGACCGTCGAGGTCCCGTTCGCACGCGACGGGATGTACTACAAAGAGTTCCCCGTCATGTTCGACTGGTTCCATCACGGCGAGGGGCTCTCGGTCTTCAACATGGAAGGCCTGTGCGATCCCCGGGATGCACGGTTCCGTCAGCGGGTCACCCGGTTCGCGGGGTTCTATCTCAACGACGATCCCGTCGCGGCCAACTACGACCCGAAGGTCAAGATCATCCGCAGCCTGTTCAACGGCAGCCGAGGGCCCCTGCTCCGCAAGGCCACCGCGCTCGACTGGACCGGCGATCCGATCGAGGTCGAGAATCGCTTCCGGCTCGGCCACGGCGAACACACCTACCAGCAGATGCTCGACCACTTCAAGGACTACAACGACATCGTCGGCGACAATCCGCTCAATCTCGGCGCGACGAACCTGGCCCTCAATGCCTATATGATCACCCGGAACGGGCGCTACAAGGATTGGCTGATCGAGTACGTGGAGGCCTGGCGTCAACGAATGGCCGCGAACGGCGGGATCATCCCGTCCAACATCGGACTCGACGGCCGTATTGGCGGTGCCTGCGACGGCAAGTGGTACGGAGGCGTGTACGGCTGGGGATTCACGGTGATCGATCCGGTCCATCAACGTCCGGTGAATCGGAATTACCATCACGTGGCGATCAATGGATTCGGGAACGCGTACCTGCTGACCGGTGACGATCGGTTCCTCGATGCGTGGCGGAAGCAGATCGAGGCGGTCAATTCTCACGCGAAGGTGGAGGGCGGCCGGACGCTCTATCCGCACATGTTCGGCGACCAGGGCTGGTACGATTACCGGCCCGAGCGGTACCAGCCCGGGGTCTTCGAGCTCTATTACTGGTCCATGCGCGAGCAGGACCGCCGACGCGTCCCCGACTCCGCCTGGCTCGCGTTCCTGGAGGGCCGGAATCCGACGTATCCCGTGACGGCCTTGCGCCAGGATTTCGACACGATCCGTCGGAAGAACGCGGCCATGAGACTCGACACGACCACGCCCGATACCCGGCTGGCCGACGACCCGATGGCGTATAACCCCGCGACGGTCGCGAACCTCGTTCAGCTCATGCTCGGCGGGATGCCGCCGAAGCATCAGGGGGAAGTCCTCCAGGCCCGGGTGCGTTATTTCGACCCGAGTCGTCGGCGAGCCGGGCTCCCCGAAGACGTGGCCGCGCTGGTCGATTCGCTCAAAGCAGACTCGACGTCGTTGACCCTGGTCAATCTCAATCCCATCGAGCCGCGCACCGTCATCGTGCAAGGCGGTGGTTACGGCGAGCACCTCTGCGAAAAGGTCGATGCCGGGGCAGGAGCGATTGCGATGGGGAGCCGGGCGTTCCGCGTGACGCTGGCCCCGGGCGCTGGCGGACGGCTCACCATCGCCATGAAACGCTATTCCTTGCAGCCGACACTCGACCAGCCCTGGGATGACGGCTGAGTGTCGCAGATACGGGCAAGGACCTACGCGAGTCTCGAGTTGTGAAGAGGTCGTGGTCAGACGATCTTGACACCACCCGTCGAAGGCCGCATGATTGTCTTACCCGATATTGAGGGAATGCTAACCCGCGCCGGAGTGGCGGAATTGGCAGACGCGCCAGCTTGAGGGGCTGGTGAGCTAACCATGCTCGTGCAGGTTCAAGTCCTGTCTCCGGCAATAGTTACGACAATTCGATAAGCCAGCACTGATGGGGTTTGTGCGGTTTTTCCGCATTTCTTCCGTAATTCTACGAAATGTAGGGCGTTTGCCCGGGGCCGAGATGGGGTTCCGTCGCCTCTTCGTTAAGCCCTAGCGACTAACGACTTGCGGTTCCAGAGCCTGTCAGACGGCCAGCACGTCTGCGTGGGTGATGGCAGACCGAGCATTGAGCTTTCGCCAGACGGTGCAGTGGTGCTGGCCGAGCAAACGGGCGAGCCTGTAACTGAAGAGAATTTACCATGCGAGACGACGAGATTAAAGAGATTAAATTGGCTCGTGAACATCTCGAATCCGTTATCTTTTCCTCAGCAGGGGCGGTGAGCAAGATCGATGTTCTTCCACTACACAAAGCGACAAAGGCTCAAGCATTCGGCAAGCTCTTCTCATTCTCCGAGCAGGAGTGCAAACAGCTCGAGACGTTTCGGGACCTCATCACACAATACATTGAGCAGCGATCCTCATCACGTCCACTTTGTTTGTCACTTTTCGGTCCTCCGGGAAGCGGTAAATCATTCGTTGTCAAGCAGCTGATGACCGAGGTGGAAGCGAATCTTAGAAGGAATATTAGTGATTCATCAGAGTTTAAATTGAAGCTTCCGATTACGACACTCAACTTGACACAAGTCTCAGCATCCAACGATCTGGCGAGAGCATTAGCTCGAATCGCTGGAGAACAGGATGATGACACTGTGCCTATCGTGTTTTTTGACGAGTTCGATGCCTCGAGGGGCTCGGCCGTTTATGGCTGGCTGGCTTGGTTTCTTGCTCCAATGAATGACGGCGAGATTCTGATTGAAGGCGCACTTGTTCGCCTAAAGCGCGCGATTTACGTTTTCGCTGGCGGGACGGCCGCCACTATGGACGAGTTCCTGTCGCATTCGAGCGAGGAGTTGTTTCGATCGGCGAAAGGACCAGATTTCGCGAGCCGACTTCACGGCTTTGCAAATGTGGAAGGGCCGAACGTCGGCCCAAACATGCCTTTACGACGGGCACTTATCTTTCGGGTGCGCTCGAAGAACGGACCAGAACCATGAAACAAGGGACAAATCTGACCGTTGCCCCTGGACTAATCGATGCCATACTTCGGGTTGGCCGGTTTCGTCACGGCTCCCGCTCTATCAAGGCAGTCGTCGAAACCAGCAATCTTAGCCACGGCACATTCGATTTTAAACATCTTGCAGAAGACCATATTCTGGAACTCCACGCGGATCGAGGACCTCTCGACCCAGATGCGATCGGCGGAGTTATCGTTCTTAGTGGATTTCCAGACGACCCCGATAATCAGATTCCACTCGTAAAAAGCTGGCTCGGCCTTGCAAGAGAATTCTGGCAGCAGGGCGCCACTCTTGCCTACGGAGGACGCTTTGATGACGTCGCTCACGGTGGAGCGAATAACCTCGCAGCGGCTCTCGTGCAAGAGGCATCGGGCCTGCCCCGCGCGTTGCGTCGCTACAACGACAAACGCCCTCGTCTAATATGTTTCCAAATGGAAGACATGTCCACATCTAAAACGGAAGGAGTGTTTGATAGCCTTGTCAAATCCCACGTGGTTTCTTTGAGGACACGCCCTTCGGTCTCCGAAGGTGAGACTTCCATCTTGAAGGAGAAGTTCCCGGTTGAGGAACAACGCGACTGGATTAAGACTGTCCTTGATCAATTCCGTCCGCGATTGGACCTGACAGAGTCCGCCGTCGCCCGCTTTGCTATGGCAGGCTTGACTCAAGGATATCCCGGTCGCTTTCCTGGGATCGCGGAAGAGATAATGCTGACGTTGGCGCTCGGCAAGCCGGTGTATATTGCAGGTGGACACCACGGAGCTGCAGAGGATGTAGGAGCTGTTCTCGGGTTGGCGCGCCCTCTGACGTGCGAGCCTGTTTCTTCCTTTATGATGACGAAGGACCAACAAATCAACATGAGCTTGCTTCAGTCGGTGCGCGAGCTTTTGCAACCTCCTCCGTGGAACAATCTTCCAGTGACGATGGCAGAACTTTTGGATTTTTTTAGAGACTATGCAGTCGGTGGCAACAGATGGCCGGACAATGGTCTCAGCGTTGAGGAGAACCGTGAACTGTTCCGTTCCACACGCACGGATGATATCGCGAGACTTGTTATAAAAGGATTGCGAACGTTGCTAAGTAATTAAATACACGTAAAGAAATTCTATCCATAGAGAGACGTAAACATAGACAGGCGCCGCGGACGGAGCCAGACCCCATTTTTCGGAGAGTCGGATCGGCGGGACATGAACCTGTCTGCACACGTCTACTCCAACCATTTTTCCACTCACTTACAACATCAGCCGGGTCGATTTCGAGGGGAACAATTCGCAGCATCTGAAGGTGAACAAGGAGGACATCGACCGATTGCAGATGCTGGCGGACCGGTTCGCGCCCGAGTCGCCTTGATCATCTAATTACGTGCCGAGTTTCCAAGGTGCATCGCTGCGCCTCATATATAAGCCCTCCGACCCGTCTCGCCGCTCTGTTCCACATTCGATCTCGCGAACCGAATCGATCAGGCCAATCCTTGTGGCGTGCGACGGCCCTTTCCGCGATTCCCGCACCGGCATTGCATCGAAAGTACGGCCATCCAGCTTCTGATTTCCGCAACCGCTCCATCGCCTTGCTTGTTGCCCTTCGGCGCCGCTCAGGCCTGCACTACTCACGCCAACGAGACCGTGAATGTCGGATCTACTCCGTCCGATAATGGATTTTCTTTAACATGTTTTCATTTTGAAAATTTACGAAAATAATCCTTCGCGCGAGTCGCCGCGCCCCCGGTTAGTCGCCAGGCGTGGTACGAGTTTTGCTGACTTTCTCGTACTGGTCCGTAAGCATGAGTTGTCCGAGAAGCCCGGCCCTTTCACGCGGAAAATATCACGCCGACGCTTGCCACCGATACGCCACGGATTGCCGCATGAGGGAAAGACGCTGGCGCCGTCGGCTCTGGGGCAATACTGTCGCCTGGCGTTTCGTGGCCCTACCCGGTGCTAGACCTTGGGGTGGACGGCCCGCCGGAGGTTCCATCGAGCATGGCCGAGAGCAACAAAGCGATCTACGCGGCCATCGGGGCCAACATCACGGTGGCTACCGCCAAGTTCGTCGCCGCGGCCTTTACCGGCAGCTCGTCGATGCTCGCCGAAGGTATCCACTCCTTGGTTGACACGGCCAACGGTGGGCTGCTGCTCCTCGGCCGACGGCTGAGCCGTCGCGAGCCGGACGAGACCCATCCGTTCGGCTATGGCATGGAGCAGTATTTCTGGACCTTGATCGTCGCCCTGATGATCTTCGCCTTGGGCGGCGGTTTCTCGCTGTATGGGGGGATCGAACGATTGCTCAATCCCGAGCCTGTCGAGCATCCATTCTGGAATTACGCGGTACTGCTCGTGGCCGCCCTGTCCGACGGCTACTCCTGGTGGGTCGCCTTCGGCCAGTTGCGGGGCTCGCGGCCGGAGCGGAGCATCCTCCAGGCGGCACGTGCGAGCAAGGACCCGTCGAATTTCACCGTCCTCTTCGAGGACTCGGCCGCCGTGCTCGGCGTGGCGATCGCTTTCCTCGGCATCCTCCTCTCGCAAGTACTGGACAGTTCCTACCCCGACGCCGTCGCATCGATCCTGGTCGGGCTGGTGCTGTTCGCCGTCGCGGTCCTGCTGGCCTATGAGAGTAAGCTGCTGCTGGTGGGCGAGAGCGCCGACGCGGAGTCTGTGCGAAGCATCCGGAAGCTGGTCGAGTCCGACCCGTCCGTCGCCAGGTCCGGCCCACCACTGACCATGCACCTGGGGCCGGAGGACGTCCTCCTCAACCTGGATATCCAGTTCCACGACGGGCAGTCGACCGCCGACCTCATCGATGCGGTGGACCGCCTGGAGCGTCGAATCCGCGAGAAGCATCCGGAAATCCGGCGTATCTTCCTCGAGATCGAGAGGCTCGGCCATCGAGACGGCCGACCGACCCCTCCGCCTGGTCTCGATGCGAAATCGACGAACGGCCATGACAAGCCCTCGCCCGCCGATCGTACGCCCGCCGATTACTGAGAGATCGGCATGGGCAGGATGAACGGGTCGGGGCGACAGTCATCGCGGCCGAAAGTCCGCACAGTCTTCCTCGATCATATCCTCGGCGGCGTGCCTCAACTTCTCCTTATATCTTCTTCCAATGGCACGAAAACTGCCGAGTTGCAAGGGGCCGCCGAGGGACGGCGGCATCTTCGTCCACAGAGGAAGACCATACGAGGGAGCATACTCATGGCGACGCAAACGAGGCGCAGGAGCGACGACGAGCAGACGACGGACGAGGCCGGCAGGCAGCACGACAGCCGCGGCAGGTTCACGCCAAGCGAAGGCGAAGGCGGGAACCGGGGACGCAACGGGTCGAACTCGGGCCGCTCGCAGGGAAACGGCCAGCGATCGGGATCCGCGACCTCTCGGGAGCGGGACGATCAGGGACGGTTCGCCTCAGACGATGAGGATGATGATCAGGAGGACGTGGGCGAGCGAGGGGATGGGCGCCGCTCGGGCGTCGAATCCCGGGAGCGGAACAGCCAGGGACGCTCCCGTTCCGAGGAGAATGAGGGCGGCGAGCAGGAAAGCGGCGGACGTGGCCGGGGCGGCTCGTCGAGCCAGTCTCGGGGCGGCAATCGCGCCGTGATCAGTCGCGCCGTCCGGGTCCTGAACGAGATCGAGACTCGCCTTCATGAACTGCGCGAGGAGTTGCAGGAAAATGGAGGTGGGTCAACATCGAGTAACCGGGGCGAGTCCAGGCGCACGCGCCAGGATGAGGACGAGAGCGATTCGGGCGAAGGACGACGCGGTCGCGTGCTCCATCCCGATAGCGATCGTCGCCTGAAGCAGAATCGCGACGACTGAATCTAGCTCGAGGGATCGCGCCTCGAGGTCAGGGGGCCGAGCGATTTCGCTCGGCCTCGTCGACCACCTCGGATGAATGGAGAGTTCATCCTCGGAAGGATGAGCCGAGTCTTTTCGGGCGACCATTCGTCGACAGGCGAACGATCGGTATTGTCCGGCTGCCCATCCGCGATTCGGACGTGGAAGCCGACGATCGAAAGCCGACGGCATACTAGCGATCTCCGCGCCCGGGTGTTGTAATCGATCTTCGCGTAACCGAGCGAGTCCTCGCCGGGTCGGCGATATCATCCGGCTGAATCTCACCTGTCGTGGAGCTTCCAAGAATGAAAACCGAACCGATCGGCCGTCGCGATGCCTTACGGCGCATCGCAGTGGCCGGAGTGGGAGCCGGCGTCGCGGCCGCCGCTCCGAGCGCCATCCGGGCACGCGGAGAGGCCCCGGCGGAGACCTCGGTCACCATCTTGCTCGACGAGCCCATAGCCACGATCCGACCGGCGATCTACAGCCAGTTCGCCGAGCACATCGGCGGCGTCATCTATGACGGCATCTGGGTCGGGCGCGATTCGAAGGTCGCCAACGTCGAGGGTATCCGGCGGACCCTCATCGAGCACGTCAAGCAACTCGGGCCGGTCGCCGTTCGATGGCCGGGCGGATGCTTCGCCGACAAATATCACTGGCGCGACGGGATCGGGCAGGCCGACAAGCGGCCACGCCGATTCGGCCGCTGGCGCGAGGAGACGGAGTCGAACCAGTTCGGCACGCATGAGTTCATCCGATTCTGCGAACTTTGCGGCGTCGAGCCCTATTTCGCGGCGAACGTGGGGACGGGAACGCCCGAGGAGTTCCAGCAATGGGTCGAGTATTGCAATGCTCCGGCGAGCTCGACCACCCTCGCCGACGAGCGCGTGGCCAACGGGCGCCGCGAGCCGTTCGGAATCCGCTACTGGGGTGTCGGCAACGAAAGCTGGGGATGCGGCGGCAAGTTCATCCCCGAAGACTATTGCCGAGAATACCGCCGGTTCACCGAATGGGTGCCGGAGTACGGGGTACCCCTCTACCTGATCGCCGCCGGACCCAACAGCAATGACCTCGACTGGACCCGGCGATTCTTCGCCAAGTGGGCCGACGGCGCCCGAGCTCCCATCCACGGATGGGCACCCCACTATTATTGCGGGACGACCGGCCATGCCCTCGAATTCACCCGCGACCAGTGGTATGAGCAGCTCTTCAAGGCCGACAAGATGGAGTCACTCATCAAGGACCAGTGGGCGGTACTCGGAGAATTCGACAAGAAACACGCGGTGAAGCTGATCGTCAACGAGTGGGGGAGCTGGCATCCGGCCGGGACCGAGATCAACAAGCGGCACCTGTACGAACAGATGGGCACGCTACGCGATGCCCTGGTGGCCGCCCTCTCGCTCGACACCTTCAACCGACACGCCGACAAGGTCGACATGGCGAACGTCGCGCAGCTCGTCAACAACCTCCACTCGCTGTTCCTGGCCGATGGAGACAAGTTCGTGGCGACGCCCACTTTCCACGTCTACACCATGTACCGTCCCCATCAGGGAGCGAAAGCGGTGAGACTGGATGTCCAGGCGAATGACCTGACGTTCCAAACGCGGAGCGGCCCCGAGCGGATCTTCCGACTGGCTGGCTCGGCCTCTCGATCAGGGCCCAGGGGCACGACCCTGACGCTCGTGCATTCCCATGCGACCGAGCCCCTGGAGGTCGTCATCCGACTCAGGGGGGGGAAGGCCGAACAGGTCCGTCATACTATCCTGACCGACCCGCAGTTGAACGCCCACAACTCATTCGAGCATCCGGATGTCGTGACCCCCAAGACACGGGCGTTCGAAGCCCGCGGGACCGAGCTTCGATGCACAGTCCCACCCGCGTCGGTCAACCGGCTCGATATCCGCCTCGCGTGAAATCGTGGGCGGGTTGCAGGAGGAGGGAAAGCCAACACGTGGATACAAATAGGGATGAAAATCCGAATAGAGGAATCAAAGATATCTAGAAATATTTGATCTAATTGCGTTCATCTGCGGACGACTCTTTTCTCCCAAATAGGTCCACGTCCCGGGGATAGTCCTGATCGGCGAACGGGGCCGGCTTCGTCCGCCGATCTTTTCTTTCGCTTTCTTTTGCATGGAATTATTTAGCTTTTGGACGTCGCAACTGCGAAGGGAAATCGATGGATGTCGAGCGACACGGCTCGACGACGGCCTGATTGAGCTGCTTCTCACGAACTGGAACTGTCGGCTGGGAAGAGCGAGGGATCATAGATCTTAGAACTAAATCAGCTTGCACGATTCCGGGAGGGCGAGCCTCCCGGCGAGCCGAGCCACAATCCGGCTCGGACGGAGCCTCGCCCTCCCAGAATCACGAAAGGCCATTTAGAACATTAGTGGAACATTAAGAAGAATCCGGGGAGAATCCGGATTTTTCTTGCGGTCGTACCTTAGCTTCGGTAATGTGACGTTCCCATGCGACAAAGTTGGAAAGCCTTCTGCTCTACGAGGATCTCTCACCATGTGCTGCCGCGCTCTCCCGCGTGGCTTCTTGGCCGTATTCGCCGCGCTCGCCGTATCCGCGCCGGCGCCAACCGCTTGGGGCGGCACCGCCCATCTCATCCTCGACAGCGCCCCGGGCAGCTACATCGGCCAGGGCAAGGACTGGGACATCACGGACACCAATGCAACGGCCTACAGCGTCTATCCAAGTTATAACCTTCCGGACGGCCAGTGGACGAACCTCGATATCTCGGTCTCCCAGAGTAGCACGGTCTACGCCTCTACCACGTTCAGCACCCACATGCTGGGCATCCCCATCCAGCCCGGGACCTATGAGAACGCGGAGCGGTTCCCTTTCGAAGACCCGGGCCATCCCGGGCTCGACGTGACGTTCTACGACGAGGGGAGCAACACGCTGACCGGCTTTTTCGTGATCACGGACGCCACGTTCTACAAGGACTCTTCCGGGAATTATCAGCTCGCCACCTTCGCCGCGACCTACGACCAGACCAGCGACAACGACACGTCACATGTCACCGGGTCGATCACCTACCTTGCGACCGGCTTCGGCTTCGTCCCGGAGCCTTCGTCGGCTGTCCTCCTCGGGATCGCCAGCGTGATTGGCCTGGGGGTCGCCCGGCTCCGCCAGCGCCGCGCGGCTCGATAAGTCCACGAGTTCTCGGCAGCGACATGATCGGGGCGGAATCATCGGGTGAGGGAACGCTCGAGAGGACGCCTCAGGTGATTGCGGACGTCCTCGAGAGAGCCCGCGGACAGCGCGAAATGCGGCGATCGAACGGCCGAACGTGCGATCGCCGATCGCCTCAGCCGGCGTTCGCGGATTTGCCGCCAGGCCTGGAGGGCGTCCAGCTTTCCCTCGGCGAACGGGCGGAGTCGGCCCCTCGCGAGGCGCCAGGCAGCCTGAATGCCTATGAATGAGAGGTGCGGTACGATCGCCAGGGCGAGCAGCCGTGACGGCAGGTTCGACCAGAAGACCAGCTCGGCGTTGCGTGCCATCCGACGCTGAAGTTCGGGACTGCCATGGTCATAGGTCGCGGACACGTCGTGATGGATCCGGCTCTGAGGGGCGAACAGGCACCGGAAGCCCGCCCATCGCAGGCGAAAGGCGAGGTCGATGTCCTCGTAATACGAGCCGAAGAGGGGGTCGAAGCCTCCGACGCGTCTCAGGGCCTCGGTGCGGTAGAACGCGCTGCTGCCGCTGGCGCCGAAGACCTCATCCGGGGGATGAGCTGCCCAGACTTCCGACGATTCCCCATGGCCTCGCTTCGTCGGCCAGCCGATGAAGGAATACGAGTCACCGGCCGAGTCGACCCGCCCGGGGTCGGATCGCACGAGGACCAACGGAGCGACCGATCCGACGGTCTGGTCAACGAATGGGGCGAGTCCAGCCTCGACCCACCCCGGCGTCACTTCCGTGTCGTTATTCAGGAGCTGGATGAACGGCGCATGCGCCGCGGCCACACCGGCGTTCGCCGCCGCACAGAAGCCGCCGTTCCGCTCGAGTCGAACCGACCGGACTTCGGGATGATCCTGGCACAACCATTCCGCGGTCCCGTCGGTCGAAGCGTCGTCGGCGACCACGACCTCGATCGGGCAATCCCGTCCGCTCGGCCGATGGCGCGCGATACTGGCCAGGCAGCTTCGCAGGAGCTCGCGGCCATTGTAGGTCGGGATGACTATCGAGCAAGCGGGCGCGGGCGCCGATAGATCGCGGAGGCCGGGCGGGTTTCTCAGCTCTCCGGGCGATCCGCTCGCTTGGATTCGTTCCACGAGGTCTTCCCCCAGAAGACGTGTTGGATGGTCATCAAGAGGATTCGAAGGTCCAGGCCGATCGACCAGCGCTGGATGTAATCCAGGTCGTACTGGAGTCGCTTGCGGAGCGATGTGCGCCCCCGCCAGCCGTGGACCTGGGCCCAGCCCGTCATGCCGCCGGGCATCGCGTGCCGCAGGTCGTAATCGGGGATCGTGCGGCGGAACTCTTCGACGAAGATCGGCCGCTCGGGCCGCGGACCTACCAGGCTCATCTCGCCGCGCAGGACGTTGATCAATTGCGGCAGCTCGTCGATGTTCGTATGACGGAGCCAGTCTCCGATCCGCGTGCATCGCGCGTCGTGATCGAGCGCCCAGATCGGACCCGTCTCGCGTTCGGCGTCGCATCGCATGCTTCGGAACTTGATGATGGGGAACAATCGTCCGCCTTGCCCGATGCGCTGTTGTTTGTAGAAGATCGGCCGTCCGGACGAGATCAGGATCGCCAGGGCGACCACGGCGAACAGGGGGGCGAGCAGGAGCAGGAGGATTCCGGCCACGGCGATGTCGACGAGCCGCTTTCCGATCCGTCCCCAGGCGACCCGGCCTCCGTGGGACGGGCGGAGCCAGGCTCGAGGTCGCTCCGTGCCCTCGGCGGCCCAGGTCGAGGAGGCCGCCTGGCTGGCCAGGGAATCCAGGTCGAGGAACCCGGAATCGACCGAGACGCAATGGATGGAGACGTCCGGATTGACCAACCGGGTGATTCGCGGCGAGAGCTTCGAGCCCCCCTCTCCGGAGACGGCCAGCATGACATGAGTGGCGCGGGCGCGGTCCACCAGCTCATCGAGGCGATCGATCGAGCCCAGGACCGGCACGGGATCGGTCTCGGGATGGATCGCCATGTGACGGCTCCGGAGCCGCATGCTCGTGGATCGGGTATGGCCCGTATCCACGAATCCGACGATCGGCAGGCCGTTCCACGGCCGCGTCCCGAGCCGCCGGACCAATCGGCGGGCGTCACGACGCGCGCCGACCAGTACGACCCGGCTCGGCGGAGATGTCCGGCCTGTCGCGGTCGCATCTTGCGCCGCGATGTCCAGTGTGTTGTTCATGAATCGTCACCCATCCTGGGTCTCGGGCTCATGGCCGGCGTCACACCCCGGACCGCCCCGGGTTCGACCTTGACGTCTTCTTCCCCATATCGTACGTCCGCATCCGAAACACGCGACCTGATCTTTCCCTCAAGCTTTAGCATCGACCGAACCGACCTTTAATATGAATTATTCTGAAGATATCCGATGAATCGAATGTCCCGGCCGGGAAAAGCTTGCGGGGAGGATGCTCCAGTGGATCGATCGCGAATCCGCCCGCCCGCTGCGCCGATCCGATCGAAGCTTCGATTGGCGATCGTGATCGTGAATTACGAGAGCTGGCCGGATGTGCTCCGACTCGTCGAATCCTTGACTTCCGAGGACGAGTTCGCGTCCGGTCGTTGCCGGATCGTGGTCGTGGACAACGCGTCGGCAGGCCCGATCCCCGATTCGATCTTCGCCCGACGCCCCGGCGTGCAACTGGTCGCCCGACCGGACAACGGTGGCTTCGCCGTGGGTGTGAACGCCGGCTGGCGCGTCTCCGAGAGCCGTTGGTTGTTGGTGCTCAACCCCGATGTGGAGATCTCCGCCGGCTTCCTGGGCCACGTCCTGCGACGTCTCGACCGCTACGAGGCCGATCCGAGGGGATTGCCGGGGATCGTCGGCTTCGGATTGCGTAACCCCGACGGATCCCCTCAGGGCTCGGTCGGCGCCTTCCCCAGTCTGGTCCGCTCGTTCTGGGAGCAGTTCTTACCGCGTTCTCGGCGGAAATACCAGCCCGGTTGGCGAATCCGCCCCGGAGCCGTGGATTGGGTGACCGGCGCGTGCATGCTGGTGAATCCCGAGTTGTTCGACGAGATCGGCGGGATGGACGAGGATTTCTTCCTCTATCACGAGGAGGTCGCGCTCAGTCGCGTCGCCCAGGCAAGGGGTTGGCGAGTGGAATATGACCCGAGCGTCAGTGTGGTGCACCGACATCCCTTGCAAAATCGGACGATTTCGCCCAAGATGCGGATCATCACGCGGCACAGCAAGTTGCTGTATTTCCGCAAGCACTTACCGTACTGGCAGTTCTGGAGTTTGACCGCGATCGTTGCCGCGGAGGCGGAGGCCCGGGGGAGATGGGATCTCCTACAGGGGCGGCGGGGCGAAGCTCGGGCCTGGCGAACGATCGCGGGGCTGGCGCGTCAATTCCGGCGGGAAATCCCCCTCCGGGGTCGAGATGTGCTGACCCTGGCGGAATCGGCCACGGCCCCGGAGAGCCGGTCGGCGGCCGAATCGGCATCGGCGGATCCGAAGGGTCCGCGGGGCTCGCGACAGGCATCTGCTCCACTTCACGGATCGGCACGGATGCATCGAGGGGCGCGGAGAGCCGGAGCCTCCTCGGAAACCCGAAAGGATGGAACCGCGTGACCACGTTGCAGCACGCCGCCCGAATCGGCTTGCTCATGGCCGGTGCCGCGGCCTTGCTCGGATGGGAGATCCAACACACCGAGGCGAGCTTCGCCGACGGCCTGCGTTACATCCATCGCGCCGAGCAGATCGATCGCGGCTCGTGGACCGAGGGGGTTTACAAGGGAATCGATCACCCCCTCCATCCGCTCGGGATCGTCGCGGCCCATCGGGTCCTGGGGGGCGTCGGTCCGGCCTCGTGGGAGCGTGCCGCCCTGGCACTCTGCTTCGCCTGCGCCGTGCTGCTCGTGATCCCGACCTATCTGCTGGCGCGCGAGCTCTTCAGCGAGGAATCCGCCTGGATCGCCTGCGTGCTGGCCTTGCTCAACCCGATCATCAGTTATGTGGTGGTCAACATCCTGAGCGAGAGCACGTTCCTCCTCTGGTGGACGTTCGGTCTCTGGGCTGGCGTGCGCTTCCTGCGGGAGGGGCGATTCCTCTGGTTGCCGCTGGCGATCGGGTTCGGGGCGTTGGCCTATCTGACCCGCCCGGAAGGCATGCTGCTGCCCGCGGCGGTCGCGCTGACCCTCTTGCTCCTCCCGATCGTCCGTGCGACCCGGATCAACTGGCCCAGGTGGTGGCGTGCCCTGGCATTTCTCGGATGTGGGTTGATCCTGCTAGTGGGACCTTACGTCGCCGCCAAGGGGGGGCTCGGGACCAAGCCGGGGATCGCCCGCGTCCTGGGCCTGGCCCCGCGTTCGGACCCGATGGGATTGGAACGCGAGCATCCGCTTTCGCCCGACCAGACGACGGCCGAGACCTACAAGCTGGCCACGATCCAGATGCTCCGGGTCTTTCGGGCGGCGATGACTCCGCCATTATTCGCGATCGGATTGCTCGCCCTGGGATTTGCGTTGTCCCAACGCATCGTCAGGCGTTACCGATCGAAGGCGACCTTACGCGGGGGCGTGAGGGACCTGCTCCGTCTGCCGCATCCCGAGGGATGGCTGGGCTCCCGGATCCGGGCCTGGCTGTTCCTGGCGATTGTGCTCGCAGCGTCGGCCGTCGCGCTGGTCCGGCTCCACGCGACCGGCGGTTATTGCACGGTACGCCACGGCCTGGTGCCCGGCATGATCCTGACGATGTTGGCGGGCGACGGACTCGCGTGGCTGATGCTCAAGGCGGCGATCCCCGGCCGTTGGCTGGGCGTCGATTCCGAACGGCTCAGGCCGGGGCCGGCCGTCTGGGCCGTCTTCTTCGTCGTCGTCATCGTGCTGCCGAACGTCCGCGTACGCGGACCCGCGAAACCCGGCCCGTACGACGTCTACCAGTCCACCGGCCGATGGATCGCCGCACACGCCGGCACGACCGGTCAGGTCCTGGATCTGACCGACTGGTCGCTCTTCTTCAGCCAACGACGCGGTTACCCGTTCGCGAGCGTCTACGATGCCCCCCAACACCCGGAGATCCGATGGATCGTCGTCCGGAAGCCTCATGTCGAGGGGCGCTGGCATTATAGCCAGGTGATCCGCCAGTTGATCGGGAATCGCGAGCCTGTGGCCTTGATCCCGGCGCGCGCCACATCCGATCAGATCCAGATCCGGATCTACGACCGCGAGTCGCCCCCTTCCCCCGAGATCGCCAAGGAGGGGAGGCCGTCTCGCGATGCGGAGAGCCGTCGCCGGTGACGGCAACGCCGATCCACTCGAGGGGGTCATCCACACGCCTTCGTGGGAGGCCCGATCCGGACCAACCCTTGGCGATCCAGATTGGGGCGCCGGAATGTCAGACTCCCCATCGTCTCCATCGCTTCGAGCATCAACTCGGCGACGTTCCGCGCGTGGACGGCTCCCATGCGTACCTCGACGACGAACAGCGGCCGCCGGGCCGACGACGGCAGGGCTCCATCCCCTGGGGGCTCTTGGGGATGCTCGTGATGCTCGTCGCGATCGAGGGCATCTCCGGCCGTAACTGGCTCGACTTCTCGGACCCGGTGAGCTTGAGCTGGCGATTCAGCACCGACATCGCTCGGTCCCGGTCCTCATCGTGTGACCTCCTCTGCCTCGGAGACAGCCTGGCCAAGCACGGGATCATCCCTTCGGTCATCGAGGGGGAGTCGGGCCTCAAGACCGTAAACCTCGCGGCCGCGCGTTGCCCGACGCTCATGAGCTATTTCGTCCTTCGCCGAGCACTCGAAGCGGGTGCACATCCCTCGGCCATCATCATCAATACCAAGCAGGCCGTCCTGCTCGGCAGCCCCGAGTTCAATGCGCGATACTGGCCGGCCGTGTTGTCACCGCAAGAATGCCTGGAGCTGGGCACCATCTGCGGCCGCGCCGAGACAGGGATCTCCGCACTGATGGGTTGCCTGCTCCCCTCGCTCCGCTCTCGCCTCGAGATCCGATCCAACCTGCTCGCCGCGCTTCGCGGGGAGGCCGATCCGCTGCATGAAATCAATCGTCTCCTCTGGAGGAATTGGACCGCCAATCATGGCGCCAACGTTGCGAGCCTCCACTCCGGCTATCACGGGGAGCTCTCTCCGGAGATCAAGGAACGATTGCACCCGGATGCCTTCTACGTCGACCGGAGTAACGCCGAAGGGATCGAGCGTTTGTTGCAGCTCGCTTCGGACCGAAAGATCCGGGTCTTCTGGCTCCTGCCCCCGCTCACACCCGAGCTTCAGGCCTGGCGCGATCGGAGCGGTGCCGAGGCGAAGTTCGAGGAGTGGGTACGATCCCACCAATCGAAGCACCCGCGGTCTATCACAGTCCTCGACGCGCGCCGAGTCGTCCTGGACCCGGCGATGTTCGTCGATGCAACCCATCTCGCCGGCGGTGGCGCGGTTGCACTCAGCCGAGCGGTCGGGACGTCCCTCAAGGCAGAGATCGACCGTGCCCCCTCTCCTCAATCGCAGGACTGGGTCGTTCTGGACTCGCCGAAGGATGGCGGGCGAGTCGGGAACCTTCCTCCCATCGAAGACATCGACGAGTCTAAGAGAATCCTCCGTGTCGTCGGCGACAACGGTCGGTCAATCCGCTGATAGGGGACGCCGACCGGCATGGAGGTCGAACCAAGCCGGGATGAGTCGGTCCTTGCGGCGGCCCGCCGGCAGGGATAGAGTTGGAACGATGGGGAACTCCTGTCGTTTTGGTGAAGATCATGCAAGTGATCCCGGCGATTGACATACGAGGGGGCCATTGCGTCCGGCTCCGGCAAGGCGACTTCGACCAGGAGACGATCTTCGGCGATGATCCCGAGGCGATGGCCGCGCGGTGGCAATCGGAAGGGGCGTCCCGGATTCATCTCGTCGACCTCGACGGGGCCAAGTCGGGCCGGCCCGTGAATGTCGATGCGGTCCGCCGGATCCTGGCGAACGTGGGGGTCCCCTGTCAGCTCGGCGGCGGGATTCGCGACGAGTCCACGATCGCGACCTGGCTGGAAGCGGGCCTGGAGCGCATCGTCGTCGGCACGCAAGCCCTCCGCGATCCGGACTGGTTCGGCCGGATGGCCAGGGCTTATCCCGGCCGTTTGCTGCTCGGTCTCGACGCGAGAGACGGGCGCGTCGCCGCGCAGGGCTGGTTGGAAGTCTCGAGCGTCGCCGCTCTGGCATTGGCCCAGGAATTCGACTCGTTGCCGATGGCCGGCATCATCTACACCGACATCGCACGCGACGGGACGCTCGAAGGTCCCAACCTGGGCGCGATCAACACCCTGGCCGAGACCGTCCGCACGCCGGTGATCGCCTCGGGCGGGGTCGGCAAGCTGGAAGATCTCGAACGTCTGGCGACACTGCCGATCGCCGGGTGTATCGTCGGCCGCGCCCTGTATGATGGGCGTTTCACGTTGAAGGAGGCCCTGAATCTCATCGGTCGGAGAGGGGACGCCACAGCCAACCCGGCGGCCGACGCCCCGTCATCTCCGGCCGCGTCTCGGGATTAGCGGCCATTGGGTAGTCCGGCTCGGTCCTCGCTAACCACATGGCCGTCAGACATCTCCTCGTCTTTCGCAACTCGCAATTCGCCAATTGGAGATCGGACGCCATGACCACGACTTATCACATTTCGGACATCCGCAACGTCGCCCTAGCTGGACATGGGGCGTCGGGCAAGACGAGCCTTGCCGACGCCCTGCTCTACACCACCGGCGCCACCAGTCGCAAGGGATCGGTGGACGACGGGACCAGCACCCTGGACATCGACGAGGAGGAGAAACGCCGGCATTTCACGATCGACTGCCACCTGGGGCACCTGGCCTGGGCCGGGAAACAGGTCCACCTGATCGACACCCCCGGATATCCCGATTTCATCGGCAACGCCCTGAGCGCCCTGGCGGCCGTCGAGAATGTCGTCATCGCCGTCTCGGGCCCATCCGGCATCGAGGTCAACACACGACGATTGTTCCAGGAGGCCGGCCGGCTCGGCCTCGGCCGGTTCCTGGTCGTGACCAAGATGGATGCCGAGAACGTCAACTACCGCTCGGACCTCGAGGCGATCCGCGAAAGTTTCGGCCCGCAATGCGTCCCATTCAACGTGCCCATCGGCCAGGGCGCAAGCTTCTCGGGCATCATCGACGTGATCCAGTCCCACGAGGACGACCCGGCCGAATGCCCGATGCCGCCCTCCGAGGCGTATCGCATGGTCGTCGAGCAGATCGTCGAGCTCGACGAGGACCTGATGATGCGCTACCTGGAAGGCGAGACGGTGGAGCCCGACGAGCTGCGCAAGGCCGCCCATGACGCGATCGCAAAGGGTCAGCTCGTCCCGGTGCTCTGCGTCTGCACCCGGAAGGAGCATGGACTGCGCGAACTCCTGGATCTGGTCACCGGCTGCGGCCTCAGCCCGGATGACATCCACCGATTCGGCTCGCGTTCGGCCGACGCCGATGGCCCGGAGGAGGAGATCCTGCCGGTCGAGAACGGGACGCTCGTCGCCCAGGTCTTCAAGACCGTCAACGATCAATTCATGGGGAAGCTCGGCTACCTGCGGATCCTGAGCGGGCGGATCACGTCCGACACGACGCTGGTGAACCTCCGCAGCGGCAAGACGGCCAAGGCCGGGCACATCTACGTGCTCCAGGGCAAGCAGCAGGAGGAGGTGCCCGAGGCGATCGCGGGCGACATCGTGGCCATCGCCAAGTTCGACGACCTGCACGTTTCCGACACCGTCAGCAACGTCGGCGGTAACACGACGGTCCCGCAGCTCCGGGTCCGACCGATCAAATTCCCCATGCCGATGGTCCCTCGCGCGGTCGAGCCCAAGGCGCGCGACGACGAGGCGAAGATCTCGGTCGGGCTGGCGAAGATCGCCGACGAGGATCCCACCTTCTCGATCCGCCGCGACGCCCAGACGCACGAGCTGGTGATTTCCGGGATGAGCGACCTTCACCTGGATATCGTCCAGCAGCGGCTCAAGAACCGCTACAAGTTGGAGGTGAACACGCACGTCCCCCACATCCCCTACCTCGAGACGATTTTGGGCGAGGCCGAGGGCAATCATCGCCACAAGAAGCAGACCGGCGGCCGAGGCCAGTTCGGCGAGGTCCACCTGCGAATCCGGCCCCGCGAGCGCGGCCAGGGGTTCAACTTCGTCGACGCGGTCAAGGGGGGCACGATCCCCAACCAGTTCATCCCCGCGGTCGAGAAGGGTGTTCGCGAGCAGATGGAGAAGGGGGTCATCTCGGGCAATCATGTGGTGGATGTGGAGGTCGAAGTCTACTTCGGCAAGGACCACCCGGTGGATAGCTCGGAGCAGGCTTTCAAGACCGCGGCGGCGACGGCATTCCGCAAGGCCTTCGAGCAGGCTCGTCCGGCCCTCCTCGAGCCGATCGTCACGATCGAGATCACGATCCCCGGCGAGAAATTCGGCGACATCTCGGCGGATCTATCCACGCGACGCGGCCATATCACCGGGATGGACTCGCTCTCCAGCGGGCTCCAGGTGATCCGCGCCGAGATCCCGCTGGCGGAGGTGCTCACCTACGCGTCGCAGCTCAAGAGCATGACCGGCGGCCAGGGCTCGTTCACGATGGACTTCAAGTCGCACGAGCCGGTGCCGCCGAATCTCCAGATGCAGATCGTCGACCGTTACAAGAAGTCGCGCGCGGGCATCGAGGAAGAGTGAAACGCCTTTGATCGTCGCGAAGCGATATGAATCTCGATCGAGTTACGCGGGCCGTCTCGAGATGGCCCGAGGGTCGCGGATCGTCGGACTTGGAAAAGACCGACGATCCGCGACCCTTTCGTTTTCCCGGCGCGAGTCGGGTGAGGGCCTCTGCGTTCACTGACTGACGAAGACCGTCTCGGCCGTTGCGCTCCCGACTTCGGTATCGAACCCGAAAGTTGGCTTGCCGACGGACTCAACGGCCCGCTGGATTTGCCACCTCCGGATGGACCACCACAAGAGCCCGGCTGCACACATCGAGACCGCGATGTTCCAGAGGAGCACCGATACCAGGATCTCGGCGATGTCCGGCTCGATGCGCGTGAGGAGCGGGAGGAGCAGGGAATGGGAGGCCATGACGAAGTTCCACATGGCGACGCCGGGCGGAGCCGCGGTGTCGAGCACGAGCGAGAGGAAGATCGGTAGAAACACCACGACCATGAACGCCAGGCCGAAGCCCGCCGCGATGGCGCGACGGGTCTTCTCGATGGCGATGGCGAGCGCCAGGCCGAGGCTGACCACCGCAGCTCCATGGACCAGGATGGTGAGCACCAACAATGCGGCGGCGAGCAGTCTCGGGACGAGTCGCACCTCCCCGATGCGTTCGACCTTCATTTGTTCGGGACTGGGCTCCTCCCAGGTCGTGACCTGGGCACCGGAAGGAAGAGTCGTGTTCTTCGCGACCGGTACGACGGTCTTGTGGGCTATACCGAGGGCGATGGCGAGAATCCCCGGCCCGATCGCCAGGAGCGGGACAAGGCGAAATGACTGCCACCACTGTCCCATTACAAAACGGCGGGCGGGGTCGGGCGTCGGCTCCTCGAGCGTGTGAGCGGGCGATCGGCGACGCGACGCGATCGTCGAGGCGGGGATGATCGCGGCCAGGACCAGTCCGACCGCGGTCAGGATCGAGTAGCACAGGATTGGCAGGTTCGCCCCAGGAGCGAGGTCATGCGGCACGACTCCTTCGATCCCCACGCCCACGGCCCCGACCAGCGAGCCCGCGCCGATCAACGCGGCCAGGATCATGACCACGGCGGCCCGCACGGAGATGCGCCCCGGGCGATCGGAGATGCGGTCGAAGCAGCGGTCGAACGTGAGGACCGTCAAGCCCAGCAGCCCGAACGCCATCGTGAACACCTCGGCGGCCCAGAACGTGCCCCACCAAATCATGTTTGCGCCGAAGATATTCACTCGCATGGTGAATGTGTTGATCAAGATCGTGCAAAAAACGATCGGGCTCAAGGAGGCCAGGCCCTGGCCCGCGCGGCCGTCGAAGCCCCTGAACACGAGCGAGGCGAAGAACGGCCATGCCGCCATGACGAGGATGAACAGTCCGACGCTGATCGCGATCGCCCGGCTCTGGCGCTTGAACCAGACGGCCAGGGCCAGGCCGATGCTGGTGATCACGGCGCCATGGGCCAGGATGGTCGCGATCAGGACGATCAACGCATAGATCCGCGGGCCGAGCGTGATTGTCTTGTAGTATTCGGGCGGTAGACCCGCGCCGAAGTTCATCGGGGATGTCTGGCGGCCCGTGGCCATGGCGAGCGCCAGCAAGGCCGGGCAGACGGCCATGAACACGACGAAGCGGAACGTGCCCAGCCACTTGCCGACGACGATGCTCCGCGTCGAGAGCGTCGTGGCGGCCAGGATATCCAGGCTGCCGCGCTGCCGTTCCTCGGCCATCGAGGTCGGGGCGATCGCGGACATCATCAACAAGCCGAAGATAATATGAAGGATATAAGAGAAGACCCCCGCCATCTCCCAGGTGCCTCCCGGGCCGTTACTGACCCCGTTCCTCCAGAAGGCGACGGCGCCGACGATGCAGAGGACTCCGGTCGTCCCCATGAGGAGGCCGAGGATCACCATCATCCAGGGAGACGGCCGCGAGCGATGCCACTCCCTCCAGAGCACGGGATTGCGATCCATCGAAGGACCGGGCAACCATCTCACGATCCGGCCGATCAGGCCGACCCGGGGCCCCCTGCTCTTCTCGATCGAGCCGCGGTTCGCGACCGGACGCGTACGACGGACCGCCACGAAGGCCAGCAAGGCCGAAGTTCCCAGCGTCAGGCCGAAGAAAGCGAGGTAATCCCACAGGCCGACCTTGTCGGGATCCGCGTAGGGAGCGAAGGCCATGTAGAACGGGTTGAACCAGAGTGTCCAGTGTGGGGGCGCACCATAAGTCGTCGAGAGTCCCTCCCAGATCGGCCAGAAGAGCATTCCCACGATGAAGAACGTATAGGTCGCCAGGATGACTTCGTGGGTCTTCCGCGCCCAGACCGAGAGGACCAGGGCGAGGGTACATCCGAGGATCGCGACGGCCACGATGATCGCGAAACCCAAAGTCAGCGCGATCGGGTCGATCCCGCCCAGCAGGGTGCTGATCGCCATGACCGGCCACGAACACGCCACCAGTCCCATGACCGGCAGCATGCGCGCGCCCAGCTTGCCCAGGACGATCTCCGTATCCGACAGGTCGGTCATGAGCATGTGCGACAGCGTGCCCCGCGCGCGATCCAGGCAGATGGCGCCGGCCGTCGCCGCCGGCGAGGCCAGCATGACCAGCGCCAGCTCGACGCCGATCAAGGCGTAGAAATAGGACTCGCCCAGCCGCGCGTAGTCCCGCGCCGATCTGACCAGGGACACCGGTTGCTCCGACCAAGCAATGGTCGCCATGGCGAAGAGCAGCGCCGAGACGCCGACCGCCCGGAGGGCATAGCTCTGCCATCGTCGGGAGTTCGCCAGGCACTCGTAGAGGAAGACCGGCCCCAATCCCCATCGCATCGCTCACCTCCGGCCTGGTTGACCCGTCGAATCGGTTGCCTGCGCCGTGGTCGCATCGAGGCGACACTAACCCGACGCGTCAGCGAGGGTCCGATGGCATTCCCCTCGCTGGCGCGTCGGGTTAGTATGGCGTGCATGCAATCCGATCGTGAAACGCTCCAGACCTAAACTTATCATCAACGACAACTGTACGCGAGAGGGTGGCGTCGGATATCTCCTTGTCGATCGACGAGAAGAATCCCTCGACCGTGCTTCACTCGCCGAGCGAGATCGCTTCGAAGACCGCGGGCTTGATCTTCGCAGTTTCGAGGGCGATCGAAGGAGTCGGATCGGAGATCCTGCCCAGGTGTCGATCGAAGATCCGCATGGTGAGTTCCAGTATTCCGATCGCGACGACGAGCACGCAGACATCCCAGATCGTGGCTTCCCGGATCAACGGTCGAAACATGTCGCCCCGCATCGAGAGCGCGTCCACGAGCGAGCCCGTGGTGAAGATCGGGCTCAAGGCCGCCCCTCTCAGTCCGGGTGGAGGCGAAAAGCCGCGGACGCTGACGACAAGAAACGGCCAGCCCACCGACACCAGGACGAAGAGTGTCACACTGATGGCGATCGCCCTGGCTTGCTGGCGGAACACCGTGGCCAGGAGGAGGCCGATGCTCGTGATCGCCGCGCCATGGACGAGGAGCGTCGCGACCACGACGGCCCAGCCGTGCAGACGCTCAAGCAGACTGAGTCCGCCACCCGAGGGTTGCGGATTCGACTTGGGGCCCGTGGCCAGGGCCAGCGCCACGAGTCCGGGGCCGATGACCAGCCAGGGTACCAGTCGGAACGTCCCCAACCATTTGCCCAGCACGATGGTGCGAGTCGAGAGCGGGGTCGCCAGCAGGACATCCAGGCTGCCCCGCTGACGCTCCTCCGAAAGGGACATCGGCGCGATGGCGGACAGCATCAGCAGGCCGAATATGATCTGGATGACGTAGGAATAGACGCCCGCGTATTTGAAGACGCTCCCGCCGTTGGGTTCCACGCCTTCCCTCCAGAGCGCGACCGCACCGAGCAGGCAAAGGACGCTGGTCCCCCCGACCAGGACGCCGGCGAGGATCGCCATCACGAGCGAGGGCCGCGAGCGATGCCATTCGCGCCAGAGGATCGGGTTACCGTCGAGCGACGGGGCCGGCAACTTGCGGATCAACCTGGCGAGCAGGCCCATCTCGCGCGATTTGTCGCCGCGACTGTTCCCCAGGACGCTTGCAGTCCGCATCCTCCAGACGGCCACGATCATCAAGGCCAGCGAACAAACGAGCATCGCGGCCAGGAATTCGACGTAATCCCGCCCATTGGTCGAGTTGGGACTGATATACGGGGAATAGGCCAGGTAGAAGGGATTCACCCAGAGAAGCCAGGCCGGCGGCTGAGGAATTCCTCCGGACCTCGCGATGCCCGACCAGATCGGGTAGGCGAGCAAGATCAGACCCCACACCGCGTAAACCACCAGCACAACCTCATACGGCTTCCTGGCCCAGTTCGAGACGGTCAGGGCGAGCGTGCAACCGAGCAAGGCGAGGGAGACGATGATGGCGAAGGCCATGGTCAGGGCGAAGGGGTCGATCCCGCCGAATAACGTCGCAAGGGACATGACCGGCCAGGAGCAGGCGATCAACCCCAGGACCGGCATCAGCCGGGCACCCAGCTTGCCCAGGACGATCTCTGCATCCGACAGGTCGGTCATCAGCATGTGATCGAGCGTTCCTCTCGCACGATCGAGGCAGATGGCGCCGGCGGTTGCCGCGGGCGCGGCGAGCATGACGATCGCCATCTCGACGCCGATGAGGCCGTAGAAGTACAACTCCCCCAGTTTGGCGAATTCCCGGGCCAATGAGCCGGCGGGGAGCGTCGTGCGATTCCAGGCGATCACACCCATGGTGATCAGCAGGGCCGCTACCATCAACGAGCGGGCCGCATAGACCTGCCACCGTCGCGCATTGACCAGCCGCTCATAAGCGAAGACCGGACCTGTCCCGAGTCGCATGTCGTGTCTCCTCCCCGCTCGCCCATTCAATCGACGACCAGTACGACACCCCGAGTCGGCCGCTCTTGGTCGCATTCCATCCCGCGGTCATCATCCACGCGAGCCGTGACGGCGAGTCGGCGCTCGACTATTTTGATACTCTGCCACACGAGCAGGAGGGCGACGACGATCTGGGCTATGTCGCCGATCGCGACCCAATTTAGTGTTTCGGGCAGTCCGTCCGGCCAGACACTGTGGTAGAAGAGCAGGTTGAGGGCGGCGACGAAGGTCATGGGTCTGATGTGCACTGCGCCACTCCAATACCAATAGTGCTCGACCAGAGAAACGACGATCGAGCAGCCGACGTTCGCGAGGAGGAACAGGCCAATTCCGACCGCGAGTGCCAGCCGCCGTCGCTTGATCCAGAGGCCCAGGACCATCCCCAGGCCGACCGCCGACGCCCCGTGGCACAGGATCGTGGCACCCACCAGGGCAACCGTGGTGAGGCGCTCGATGGGAGTGGGTTGCCAGGGGTCCGGGTCGCGGAACGTTCGGATCTCCTCGGAAGTGGCAAATCTCACCTTTCGTTCATGTCCCTGTCCTTGCATCATGACGATCGGGACGCCCGATTCGTCCAGCTGAATCCACTCCATGGCTCCCGAGGGGAAAGTCCTGATCCATCGAGGAATCTCGAATTCGCTCCTGAGGGACGTGTTCAGGCCAAGAGCGATCGAAACGGGTCCGATCAGCAGGAGGAAGAACAGTCGGAAAGACTGCCACCATCGAGCCAGGACGAAGTGCGGTGCGGTGAAGGTCGTGGCAACTTCCTCGCCGAGGAGCGTCGAATCCCGAGCGCTTGACATCGACGATATTGCAAACGCCATTACGAGGAGCAAGCCGGATGTCACGCAAAAGATGATCCAGGCAATCCCGTAGTAGAACTCCCATCCCAGGAGTCTCGGTCGAATCCCGTCGGTCCAGAACACGATCGCCCCGAACAGGCCGCCGACTTCGATCATCCCGGACACGATCATGACCAGGGCGGTCAAGACCGGGGCTCTTTGCGGTCGATCGGGCCTACGATCGAAACATCGGTCGAACGTACGAACGGACAGCCACAACAACCCGCCCGCCACGACGGCAACCTCGAGGTTCCAGAAGGTCAGCCACTCGAGGAGATTCCGAAAATGGCCCCCACGATTCGACAGGAGGCCCGAGATGCTGACCAGTGCGGAGAGGGGACTCAGGCCTTGGATTCGGTCGTTGTCGCCATGCCAATCGCCGGTCTTGACCAGGATCGGCCAGCCGATGCCGAGCATCACGAACGCGAACACGCTGATCGCGATCGCCCGGCTCTGACGGTGAATCCAGATGGCCAGCGCCAGTCCGAGGCTCGTCAACAAGGCCCCGTGAACCGCGATCGTCGCGATCAGGAGCGCGGCGCCATAGATCAGCTCGCCCCTCGAAAGAAACTCGTATTGATCGAGGGGGAGCCCTGTTCCAATCCAGTAGGCTTGGGGAGCCGTGGCCATCGCGAGAGCGACCAGTCCGGGTCCGATCATCAGCAAGAACACCGGGCGAAACGTCCCGAGCCATTTGCCGAAGACGATGTCTCGGGTGGAGAGGGATGTTGCGGCAAGCAGGTCGAGGCTGCCGCGCTGACGCTCCTCCGACATGGCCATCGGTGCCAGGGCCGATAGCACCAGGAGACCAAGACCGACCTGAACGATGGACCCGAAGCTTCCGACATACCCCGCTTGATGCGAATACTTGAAGCCGACCGCCAGCGCCCAGATCCCGACCGCACCGAAAAAGCAGGCGATGCTGGTCGTCCCACCCACCAGCACGAGGAGCCACATCGTCCAGACGGACGGCCACGAGCGATGCCATTCGCGCCAGAGCACCGGATTGGCGTCGAGAGAAGGACCGGGCAATCTTCGAACGATCCGGCCGAGCCATCCGTGCCCGACCTTTTTTCGAGACTCGCCGGTTTCATTGCAGGCGACGTCACGCATACGCCCGATGGCGAGGAGCATCAAGAAGGCCGAGACTCCTAGCGTGACGGCGAAGAACCCCAGGTAATCCCAGAAATCGACGCGGCCGGGCACGAGGTAAGGTGCGAACGCCAGGTAATAGGGGTTTGCCACCAACGTCCAGGCAGGAGGCCGCAAGATGAGCCAGAGTGTCGAAAGCCCGTACCAGATCGGCCAGATGAGCAGTACGAGGATCTCGATGGTGTAGGTGACCAGCACGACCTTGTGCGACTTCTGGGACCAGACGGAGAACGTCAGCGCGAGGCTGCAACCGAGCAGCCCGACGGCCAGGATCACGGCGAACGCCGATGCCAGGGCCGAGGGATCGATGCCACCTAATAGCGAGCCGATCGACAGCACCGGCCAGGAGCAGGCGACCAGGCCCAGAACCGGAAGGAATCGCGCGGCCAGCTTGCCGAGGACAATCTCGGGATCCGAGAGGTCGGTGGCGAGCATGTGGGCCAGAGTCCCACGCGATCGGTCGACGCAGATGGCCCCGGCCGTGGCCGCGGGTGCCGCGAGCAAGACCAGGGAGAGTTCCACGCCGATCATCGCATAGAAGTAGTACTCGCCCAGTCGTGCAAAGTCTCGCCAGGGCTTCCCTTCCAGCATCGCGGAATTCGACCACGCAATCGCACCCATGCCGATCAGGAGTAGCGCGACCCCGCACGACCGGATCGCATAGGTCTGCCAACGCCGGGAGTTTGCCAGGCATTCGTAGGTGAAAACCGGGCCCAAACCCCAGCGCATGGCACACCTCCGGACCGCCGTCCGTTGCGATCGAACTCCTCGAGTGGGTTTCGACTCGGCGTCTGACGATTGTCATTCGGCGGCCGGACGATTTTATTGCAGAGACCCGCGATAAGTCACCTCCTCTTCGAGGTGGCGGGCCTGCTTTCACGGCCAGTTCCCGTTTCGCCGGGGATGATCGTTTCGAGGAGGTCGCCGCTGGCGATGTCCCAGAACTTCACGGTCTGGTCGGCTCCGCCGGAGGCGAGGATCTTGCCGCCAGGCTTGAACTCCAGTGCCCATATGGTGTTGGTATGTCCCCTTAGCCGGCGAACCTCGGTCTGGGTGGCAACATTCCAGAGGATGATCTGGGTGGGAAGGACCTTGTAGTGAGGGAGGTCGTGCTCGCCGTCGGATATGGCGAGGAGCTTACCGTCACGCGAGAATCGCACGCAGATGACTTCCGGGAAATGCGATATCTGGCCTGTGTTTTTCCAGGTCGCCGTATCCCAGACCCTCGCGGTCGTGCCACCCGCCGAGGCGAGCAGCTTGCTGTCGGGGGAGAAGTCGAGTGACCAGATGGCATGATCGTGACCCTCCAGGGTTGCTTTGAGCCGCCCGGTCGCCAGATCGTAGACCTGGATGATTTTCGCTTCGCCCCCGACCGCCAGCGTCGAGCCATTCGGGCTGACAGCGAGGGTCCAGATCCGGCTCGGGTATCGGAGTGGGCGGCGGTTGTACCTCTCATCCGGGCCATGAAAGCGGATCCAGCCGTCCCAATCTCCGTCAACGACAATCAGACTATCGGGCACGAATGCCAGGGAATTGATGGGCGGACCCAGATTTTCGCTGTGAACGCCCCTCGATCCTCTGCGGTTGTTGACGATGGTCAACGTCCCGTCGAAGAGGCCAGCGGCCATGATTGAGCCGTCGGTCGAGAAGGCGACGCTCCGATAGCCGGCGGGGTGCAGGAACCACCTGGCATCGGAATGTTCCACGGGATCCCAGACTCGCAGGATCGAATTGGGCCGGTCGATGCCTTGCTGGGCGATCGCCAGGCGGCGCCCGTCCGGCGAGTAGGCGAGGCTCCAGACCAGGGCTCGCGACCGGGCTGGGTGTCCTGGACCGATCTCTTGACCCTCGATCTCGGCCGCTAAACTGTCCGAGGACTTGTAAGATGGAGATCTGACGAACCCAGGTAAGTAAGCCTGATAATGGGGCTTACTCTCAGCGATTTGCGGCGGGTCGGAAACCATAACGAGATTCGGGACGGTCGGCTCGAACTCGACATTGACGATCTCCTTCTCCCCCTTGGTGATGGTGATCAGCTGGTCGCGCACCGCCTTACCATCCTTGATCGCCCGGACCCGATGGTTACCGGCGCGGAGCCGGATTTCCTGGGGTCCGGCTCCCCCGATGATCACCTCCTCGCCGTCGATCTGCACTTTCACGCTCGGGTCGTCAACCTTGACGACCAGCGTTCCGTCAGGCGTCTTGACCCGAAGGATCGTGGCGACGAATTCCGCGACCCCGGTCAATCCCGCCGCTTCGGTTACGCCGAGGCCGGATAGAGCCAGCAGAACCAGAGCGGCCGCGATCGAAAGTCGTCCGAGCTTGCGTCCTCGACTGGTGTTCGCGGAGGGGTCGAGATCGGGACAGGCTGCTTTGGGGCTATCGATCCCGGGAAGCCTCGGCGGCGGCAGGATCGTCGGCTGCTGGAGATGTGCGAGCCTCTTTTCCAGCAGGTCGGCAACCTCGTTGGCCGTCTGGAACCGGTCGTCGGCCTCCTTGGCCAGGAGTCGGTCGATCGTGGCCTCGAGCCAGTCCGGCACGTCGGGGTTGATCTCGCGGATCGGCCGGTGGTTGACGTCGCAGACGCGCCTGAGCACGGCCATCGCCGAGTCGGCCCGGAACGGTGACCGGCCCGCGGCCATCGCGTAGAGCACGGCCCCGAGCGCGAAGAGGTCGGCGCGGGCGTCGACGGGCTCGCCACGGGCTTGCTCCGGGGCCATGTATTGCGGCGTACCGGCGATGATCCCGCTTTGAGTCAGGCTGGCATCGTCGATGGCCCTGGCCAGGCCGAAGTCGGTCAACTTGACCCGCTCGACGCAATTCTCCAGCAGGATGTTGGCCGGCTTGATGTCGCGGTGGACGACTCCCTGAGCGTGGGCTGCCGACAGGGCACGCGCCGCCTGGGTGCCGATCCGCAAGATCTCCCGGACCTCGAGCGGCCCGGAGGTGTCGAGCTTCTCCTGAAGCGAGCGGCCGGGGACATACTGCATGACGAGATATGGCAGGCCGCGGAATTCGTCCACGGCGTGAATCGCCACGATATGCTCGTGTCCGACGGCCGCTACGGCGCGGGCCTCGCGGTCAAACCGGCGACGCGCGGCGGGATGATGGGAGAGCGTTGGGGTCAGCACCTTGATCGCCACGGTTCGCCCGAGCGCCGGGTCGCGGGCCTTGAGCACGATGCCCATCCCACCCCGGCCCAGGACTGCGAGGATCTCGTAAGGGCCCAGGCGACCGACGGACTCCGGGCGATCGGGATCGGGCGGGTCCAGGAAATCGAGCCAGGCTACGTCGAGGTCGTCGATCCTATCCTCGGCATCGAGCATCGAAGCCCCTTCCGGAACGATGCCGGTGCAGGAATCTCCCGGGAATGGTTCGCCGCGGAGCAAGCGAGCGTCACTCCAATCTTTGCTCGTCGCTGCGATCTGCTCCAATTGCCGCCGGCAACCCGGGCACGCTTCGAGGTGATCCGCCAGATCGGCTTGCTGCGCATCCGACAGCCTGTCTTCCAGCGAGAGGCGTAGGCGGTCACGGTCGCATTCGTTCGATCGCGAAGCCATGTCATTTCTCTCCGATTTGTGTGCGAGCGTCAGGGAAGGGATTCGCCTTCGACTTCCTGGATGACGGACTTGATCCGGGCCATCACCCGGCTCCGGGCGATATAGACCGCCCCGACCGAGATGCCGATCGCGTGCGACGCGGCACGCGCATCCTGCCCCTCGACGGCGGTGAGCCAGAAGGCCTGCCAGGTCGACGGCCGGAACTCGCCGTGAATCTGGTCGGCCGCCCAGTGGAAGATCCGGCGGCGATACTCGACCTCGAAGAACGCCGTCTCCGCGCCGTCGGGCGCCGGGATGCGCTCCAATAACTCCTGAACGTCGGAATCGCCCGTGGCTTGAGGCCGGATGCGTCGGGCGGCCAGGAGGTTGATCATGAGATTCCGGGAGATCCGGAACAACCAACTGCGAAAGGAACCGCGCCCGGGGTCCGGATCATAGCGATCGATCGCCCCGGCCACCGCACGAAAAACCTCTTGCGAGAGGTCGGCGGCATCCGCCACTTGTAACCCGCCGGCTCGCGCCAGCCGGTTGATCAGCGGCGTATAGATCGCCACGAACTCGTCCCAGGCCTGCGCGTCTCGTGGGTTCTTCAGGCGAGCCAGGAGGCTCTGCCGCGTCGCGGGCGAATCGGTCATTCGGTCCCTCCATAAGGGAACACAGCCCGCGCCGCGATTTCTTTCAGACGACCGGCCCGAATCTCGGGAGATCCGCGAAGAACGTCGTGCCGAGGCCGGTGCGCAGAACCTGTTGAGCGTGTGCCGAGACTTGTTTTCGGGCTCGGCCTGGCGTCGCACGGGTTGAAGACAACCCGTGACATCCGGCGAATTCACCCCCCCACCCCCCCCTTCGTAAGGGGGGGATTTTGGAATGCGGCCCATCCCCCCTTACGAATGGGGGGTTCGGGGGGGCCTGCGGGCTTGACCAACGCAATCGTGAAGCGTCCTACTCGGGATCATATGACAGGTTAGGAGCCAGCCAGCGCTCGACCTCGTGGATCGGCATCCCCTTGCGGCTCGCGTAGTTCTCGACCTGGTCGCGCGTGACGAAATCCACGGCGAAATAGCGGGCCTGGGGATTCGCGAAATAGAGCCCGCTGACCGCGGCGCCGGGGTACATCGCGAACGATTCCGTCAGGACGATCCCCGTCGCGTTCTCGACGTCCAGGAGCCGCCACAGGTCGCGCTTCTCGGTGTGATCGGGCGAGGTCGGATAGCCGGATGCCGGCCGGATGCCCCGATACTTCTCCTCGATCAGCTCGTCATAGCTGAGGGACTCGTCGCGCCCGTAGCCCCATTCCTCGCGCACCTTCTTGTGCAGCATCTCGGCGAGTCCCTCGGCGAGCCGGTCGGCGAGGGCCTTGGCCATGATGGAGTTGTAGTCGTCGTGATCGCGCTCGAACTCCTCGACCAGGGACTCGGCGCCGATGCCGGTCGTCACCGCGAAGCCGCCCAGGTAGTCGGCGAGTCCCGAATCGCGCGGGGCGATGTAGTCGGCCAGCGATCGGAACGAGGCCTGGCCGTCGCGCTCCCATTGCTGACGCAAGGTCGGCAGCCGCATCCGCTCCGTCCGACGCGTCTCGTCTTCATACAGGACGATGTCATCGCCCTCGCTGTTTGCCGGGAAGAAGCCGTAGACCGCGTTCGCGGTCAGTCGCTTCTCGGCGACGATCCGACCGAGCAGCTCCTTGCCGTCGTTGAAGAGTTCGCGGGCGCGAGGGCCGACCTCGGGGTCGTTGAAGATTCGAGGATATTTGCCCTTGAGCTCCCACGCCTGGAAGAAGGGGGACCAATCGATGAATGGGACGATCTGCCCCAGCGGGATCTCGCGGAGCGTCCGGGTTCCCAGGAATGTCGGGACGGCGGGGGTCGAATTCGACCAGTCTATGGCGAACCGACGCCGGAGCGCCTCGGCATAGGGGACGAGCTTGCGTTGAGAGCGCTTGCCGTAGGCGGTCCGATCCTGCTCCTGCTGGGCGCGATTCTGGAGGTCGAGCTCGGCGCGGGCGTCGACCCGACCGAGGCGATCGACGACGCCCACGCTCTTCGAAGCGTCCTTCACGTGGATGACCGGCCCGTGATATTGCGGCGCGATCTTCACCGCCGTGTGCTTGGCGCTGGTCGTGGCCCCGCCGATCAGGAGCGGCATCTCGAAGCCGTTGCGTTGCATCTCCCGGGCGACATGGACCATCTCGTCGAGCGACGGCGTGATCAGGCCGGAGAGCCCGATCAGGTCAACTTGACGTTCATGAGCCTCCTTGAGGATCTTCTCGCAGGGGACCATCACGCCGAGGTCGATGATCTCGTAATCGTTGCACGCCAGGACGACGCCCACGATGTTCTTGCCGATATCGTGCACGTCCCCCTTGACCGTGGCCATGAGGATGCGACCGCGCGCCTTCCGCTCCTGGTCCGCGCCGTCGCCGGTCGTTCCGGCGGCCTTGGCCGCGGCGGCGGCCTTGGCCTTCTCCGCCTCCATGAACGGGGTCAGGTAGGCGACGGCCTTCTTCATCACGCGGGCGCTCTTGACCACCTGCGGGAGGAACATCTTCCCCGAGCCGAACAGGTCGCCGACGACGTTCATCCCGTCCATCAGCGGGCCTTCGATGATATGCAGCGGCCGTTCGAACGTCTGCCGGGCTTCCTCGGTGTCCTCGTCGATGAAGTCGACCGTCCCGGTGATCAGCGCATGCTTGAGCCGCTCGGCGACCGGGGCCTCGCGCCAGCTAAGATCCTTGCCCTTGTCCTTCTTGCTCCCGGCTTTGACCGACTCGGCGAACTCGGTGAGCCGGTCGGCCGCGTCGGGACGGCGATTGAGCAGCACGTCCTCGACGCGCTCGAGAAGGTCCTTGGGGATCTCCTCGTAGACCTCGAGCTGGCCGGCGTTGACGATCCCCATATCCAGGCCGGCGCGGATGGCGTGGTAGAGGAATGCGGCGTTCATGGCCTCGCGGACCGTGTCGTTGCCGCGGTAGGAGAACGAGACGTTGCTCACGCCGCCCGAGGTCTTGCAATACGGGAGCACCCGCTTGAGGTCGCGTACGGCCTCGATGAACTCGACGGCGTAGTTGTTGTGCTCCTCGATGCCGGTGCCGACGGTCAGGATGTTGACATCGAAGATGATGTCCTCGGGCCGGAAGCCGACCTGCTCGGTGAGGAGCTTGTAGGCTCGCTGGCAGATCGCGACCTTATGCTCCCTGGTCACGGCCTGGCCTTCTTCGTCGAAGGCCATGACGACGACCGCGGCGCCATAGCGATGGACCAGACGGGCCTGCCGGAGGAACTCCGCCTCGCCGCCCTTCAGGCTGATCGAATTGACGATCGACTTGCCCTGGACGCACTTGAGCCCGGCTTCGATGACCTTCCAGTCGGAGCTGTCGACCATGATCGGGACCTTGGCGATCGAGGGATCGGCCGAGATCAGGTTGAGGAACCGGGTCATGGCCTGCTCGCCGTCGATGAGTCCCTCGTCCATGTTGACGTCGATGATGTTGGCGCCCGCCTCGACCTGGTCGCGGGCGACGGCCAGCGCGGACTCGTAATCGCCGCCCTTGATGAGCCTCGCGAACCGTTTCGAGCCGGTGATGTTGGTCCGCTCGCCGATCATGACGAAGTTGGTCTCGGGCCGGATGACCAGCGGCTCCATCCCGCTGTATGTGGACCAGTGGGGGAGCTCGGGGATCCGCCGCGGCGGCACCCCTTCCACGGCCTTGGCGATGGCCGCGATCCATTCCGGCGTCGTGCCGCAACAGCCGCCGACGATGTTGATCCAACCGTTGCGGGCGAATTCGCCGAGCGTGGCCGTCGAGCGATCGATATCGGCCAGGAATCCGCCGAACCCGTCGGGCATCCCGGCGTTCGGGTAGCAACTGACCCTCGTGCGGCAGATCGAGGAGAGGGTCTCGATCTCGCCCCTCATCAGCTCGACCCCGACGGCGCAGTTGATCCCGACGCTCAGGGCATCGAAGTGCGAGACCGAATAGTAGAAGGCGTCGATCGGCTGGGCCGAGAGCGTGCGCTGGTTGTCGAAGATCGTGCCCGAGATCATCACGGGCAGTCGGGTGCCGCTCTCCTCGAAGAACCTGTCGATGGCGAACAGGCACGCCTTCAGGACCAGCGTGTCGAATGACGTCTCGGGCAGCAGGATATGGACGCCCCCGGCCACGAGGGCCCGGATCTGCTCCATGTAGCCGGCGACCATCTCGTCGAAGGTCACGTCGCGACGGCCGGGGTCCTCGACGTGGATCCCCATGGAGAGCTGCTTCTTGGTCGGGCCGATGCTGCCGGCGACGAACCGGGGCTTCCCCGGATCCTTCCGCGTGTATTCGTCGGCCACGCGGCGGGCCAGCTCGGCCGCCGTCTTGTTGAGCTCGAAG
The DNA here is from genome assembly GCA_963743925.1 of uncultured Planctomycetota bacterium. Classification (GTDB taxonomy): domain Bacteria; phylum Planctomycetota; class Planctomycetia; order Isosphaerales; family Isosphaeraceae; genus CAVZRC01. Next base: position 307,481 of record CAVURY010000007.1, read on the forward strand.
ACGTGCTCCTGGAGGTCGAACTCCTCGAGCGAGACCGCCGTCCCGTTGAAGGTGTCGGTCTCGATGATATCGGCGCCGGCGTCGAGGTAGGCGCGGTGGATGTCCTCGATCAGCTTCGGTCGGGTCAGCACGAGGGCTTCGGTGCAGTTCTTGATGCCGCAGGGATGCTGGGCGAACCGGCGGCCGCGAACGTCTTCCTCTTCGAGCTTGTACGTGTAGATCAGCGCGCCCATCGAGCCGTCGAGCAGCATGATCCGGTTCGAGAGGATCTCTTCGAGCTGCTCGCGGATTGGATCATTTCCTGTTTTCGCCATCGCCAATGTGTCACCAAGTGAGTGGAGGATGGATAGCCGAAGGTGGAATCGGAGGGTAGGCCCCTCGAAAAAACGTGAGAATCGCTTCGGAGGCGGGAATGTCGTAAAGCCAATATCGGCTTGATTATCGTGCGTTCCAGGCGAGCCTGTCAAGCGAGCTTGAGCACCGGCTTGCACCGAGTGAGGCTCGGCGACGTAGAATAGGGAGATGCAGGTCGGGCGAACCTGCCAGGCTGGATTCGGTCGATTTCGCCCGGGAGATTCTCCAACCGTGTCGCGCGCAACGAGTCGATCTCTTTCCGATCCCGATCTGGATCATCCCGTGCTGCCGCAGGCCGCCTGGGGCGATCCCATCTCCGAGCATCAACGACTGATCGCCAACCCGTCGCTCGCGTTCCTGATGTGGCTGATCTCGTTCGTGGCGATCCGGCATGCCGTGATCGAGCACAAGCTCGGGTTGTTCCTCATCGGGCTGCTCCTGACGATGGTCCCGCTCTTGCTGGGTCAATTCCATTGCCTGGATTGCGGCTCGACCGGATGGGCCGTGCGTGCCGCGCGCCATTTCTGCCCCGCGGTCGCGGCGCGATGCCAGGGCCTCCGGCTCTCGCGGTTCCCCATCCCTCGCCTGCGGACCCAATTCTATGTGTGGCTCTGCGTGGCGGTGCTCGTCCTGCTCGTCTATGGCATCCTCGTCGGCTACCGAGCCTGACCGGCCGCTCCTCACGGCGATTCGTTCGCTCTCGAATCATCGAGGGAATCCCCGTAATCCAGAGATCTGTCCTGCATTTGATCCGATGGCCGGCGGTCGTCGCCGTCGAAGCACGCTTCGTCTCGAACGGTGCGCAAACCATTCGTGAAGCGCCCGATCGGCCTTGCCAAAGCGATCGGTGACAAATATGATGAGCCGACGTCAGAGCAAGACGCCGAGGATCCACGTGCGAAAGGACTCGCAACATGACTTCGCTGATCGCCTTGCCGATTGCGCGCCATGGATCATCATCGGTCAGGGCGGCCACTCAGGCGACGCCCTTAACCGGTCGCCACATCGTTGCCCTCGATGGAATCCGCGGCCTGGCCGTCCTGCTCGTCCTGGTCTTCCACATCTTCCAGGTCGAGCCGGCGCCTCGACAGAGCCTGTTGCGCCTCGGATATTACGCGACCCGGTTCGGCCAGACGGGCGTCGAGCTGTTCTTCGTGCTTTCCGGATTTCTGATCACGGGGATCCTCTACGACTCCAAGGGGTCACGGCGATACTTCGCCAACTTCTACGGCCGGAGAGCTTTGCGCATCTTCCCGCTCTATTACGGCCTCGCGATCGTGATGTTCCTGATCGTGCCGAGAATCGTCGGTTTCCGGGTGACAGACCTGTCCTGGTTCTCTCTCTCAACGTTCTCCGTCAACCTCGCGATGGCGGCCGGCATTGATGGCGGTATGATCAGCCATTACTGGTCGCTGGCGATCGAGGAGCAGTTCTACCTGGTCTGGCCGGTCTTCGTGTATGTCCTGGATCGGAAGGCCTTGATGAGGATCTGCCTGGCCAGTCTGGCGGCATCGGCGGCCCTGCGGATGATCGTGGAGTCGCGAGGGATCTCGGGGTTTCTCCTCACGCCGTGCCGGGTGGACATCCTCCTGGTGGGCTCATTCCTGGCGCTGGCGGCGCGATCCCCCTCGGGCCTGGCCGCCTGGTCGCGACCGGCCTTATGGGTGGGCGTGGCCGCCCTGGTGGTCGGCTTCCCGCTGTGCCTGAGCATGAGCGGCAGCGGTGTGGCCTGGTTTCTGGCCCTCAAGTACCCCATCATCGCCGCCTTCTATGGGGCGATCCTCGTCGCCGGTGTCACGAATCCGCCCGGGACCCGGGTCGGCCGGTTGCTGACCCTCGGCCCGCTGCGGAATCTGGGTAAGTACGGCTACGGCATCTATATGTATCACCCTCCGCTGATCCCTCTCGGGGCCTGGATCGTCCGGAAAGCTTCCGCGGCGGCCCCGATCGGGGGGATTCCACCGGCGATGCAATTGATCGCCAGGATCGTCTTGATCTGCATCGGCTCCTACGGGGCCGCCTGGCTGAGCTGGCACCTGTTCGAGAAGCGATTCCTGAACCTGAAGCGATACTTCGAATACGACCGAGGCACGTCGGCGACCTTGCCGTCATCCTCGTCCTGATACGACAGCCCAGGGCCGGCAACCCGTTCCCTTCCCCGATGCCGGCCGGCGCTCAGACAGGGTCGAAGACAACCTGAACGTCCCCGACTTGTGGCGAGGGCGTCTCGGCCGCCACTTGGGAGGCGACCGCCGAGACCCCGCGCTACGAGCATTCTCGGCGGAACGCCCCGTATCGACGTCTGGGACGGACCTTTACAAGTCGTCCCAAGGACGGAATGATAGACTTTTTGATCGCGCGACAGCGGTGCGGGGATTGGAAGGGAAGACGCCGTGCATGAGGAAGCGATCCGCAAGGCGGATGTATTGATCGAGGCGCTGGGCTTCATCCGGCAGTTTCACGGGCGATACTTCGTGATCAAGCTGGGCGGATCGGTGATGGAAGATCCCGAGACACTTCGCGCCCTTCTGGTCGACGTCGTCTTCATGCAGACGGTAGGGATGCGGCCGGTGGTCGTCCACGGCGGCGGGAAAGCGATCACCGTGGCGATGGAGAAGGCCGGCCTGACGGCCCGCTTCGTCCAGGGCCGTCGCTACACCGACGAGGCGACGCTCGAGATCGTGGCGCGGGTGCTGGCCGAGGAGATCAATCTCGATATCGTCCGGCACATCAACAAATTCGGCGGACGGGCCTCGGGACTGCACCACAAGACGACGCTCCAGTGCCTCTACGGCCATCGACTCGCCCTTCCCGACGCGAACGGCGGCTCGATCGACCTGGGGCTCGTCGGCGAGGTGACCCAGGTGGACACCGTCCCGATCGAAAATGCTTGCCTGGGCGGCGTCGTGCCCGTGCTCCCCTCGCTGGCGGAGGACGAGGACCAGGAGGGCCAACTCCTCAACGTCAACGCCGATACCGCCGCCGCGGCCGTCGCCAGGGCCCTCAAGGCCGAGAAACTGGTCTTCTTGACCGATACTCCGGGGATCCTCCTCGACAAGAATGAACCGATGAGCCTGATCCCGGGTCTGTCTCCCGACGAGTGTCGCGATCTGATCGCCCGAGGCGTGATCGACCGCGGGATGATCCCCAAGGTCGAGGCGTGCCTCGACTGCCTCGAGGCCGGCGTGCTCAAGACGCACATCATCGACGGACGACTCCCTCATGCCTTGCTGCTGGAGATCTTCACACACACCGGGATCGGCTCCGAGATCGTCGGCAAGGAGACCCGCCAGAACTCATCGCCCTCCGGCCGACGACCGGTCGCGGCGAGGAATTGAGTCGCTTCGCCCCGGTTTTCAGTGTTCATTTTCAGTCTTCAGTAAATGAACAAGTACCTGAGTTGAAACGCGGATGAATCGAAAAGTGTTGAGTGTTCAGGGATTGAACAAGCAACCAACCTGAAAACCGGGTGAACCGAACACGGAACACGGAACACTGAAACCAGAGGAGCCCCTTCCTTGACCCATCCGGCGAGTCCGAGTTCCCGGGAGACGATCGCCCAGTTCGAGCGTTATGTGATCCCCAATTACCGGCGATTCCCCGTCTGCCTGGTGCGCGGCGAGGGATCGTGGGTCTGGGACGCCGAGGGGAACCGCTACCTCGACTTCTTCCCGGGCTGGGGTTGCAACCTGCTGGGCCATTGCCCGCCGAGGATCGTCGAAGCCGTCCGCGAGCAGGTCGGCAAATTGATCCACGTACCGAACACCTGGTACATGGAACCCCAGGGGATCCTGGCCGAGGAGCTTTCGAAGCGGTCGTTCGACGGCCAGTGCTTCTTCTGCAACAGCGGCGCGGAGGCCAACGAGGCGGCCATCAAGCTGGCGAGGATCTACGGGCACGAACGCGGCCGGTACAAGATCGTGACCATGGAGTGCGGGTTCCACGGTCGGACCTATGCCGCACTGACGGCCACCGCTCAGCCCAAGTATCATGCCGGGTGCGAGCCGATGGTCCCGGGCTTCACGTACGTGCCTTATAACGACGTCGGGGCCGTCGCCGAGGTGCTCGACGACCAGACCGCGGCCGTGCTGGTGGAGCCGATCCAGGGTGAAGGCGGGATCAATCTGCCCTCGCCGGGTTACCTGTCGAGCCTCCGCCAGCTCTGCGATCGTCGCGGGGTCCTGCTGATCCTGGACGAGGTCCAGACGGGCATGGGTCGGACCGGCCGATGGTTCGCCTACCAGCACCAGGGTGCGATCCCGGATATCCTGACCTGTGCGAAGGCGCTGGCGGGCGGGATCGCGGCGGGGGTCATGATGGCGCGACCCGCGATCGCCGCGGCGCTCAAGCCCGGGACGCATGCCTCGACGTTCGGGGGCAATCCGATCGCCTGCCGCGCGGCGATGGCCGCGGTCGAGATGATCGAGGCCGAGGGGCTCCTCGAGCGTGGCACAGCGATCGGCGAGCGGTTCCGGGCCCGTTTCGAGTCCCTTCGTGCCCAGCTCCCCGGCCTGATCCGGGAGATCCGCATCGTCGGGACGATGATCGGCCTGGACCTGACCGTCGATGCCACCGAATTCGTCGCCGAGGCCATGAAGCGTCGGCTGCTGATCAATGCAACGCATGGGCATGTGCTTCGATTACTCCCCGCTTTGACGATCGCGGATGAACAGATCGACGAAGGCTGCGCCATCCTGGCCCAGGTTCTGCGGCGGTCGGTCGCTTGAAATCCACGGGACCCGCAATGCTCCGCCATTTCGTCCACCTCTGGGATCTCTCCGCCGAGGATGCCCGCTCGCTGATCGGGCGGGCGTTGCGGCTCAAGCGCGACGAACAGGACGGCGAGCGGCCGGCGATCCTGTCGGGCCGGACCCTCGGCCTGGTGTTCGAGAAGCCCTCGCTGCGGACGCGGGTGAGCTTCGAGGCGGCGATCGCGCGGCTGGGCGGCAACGCCATCTTCCTCCGGGGCGAGGACGTCGGGCTGGGCGTCCGCGAGAGCATCGCCGATGGCGCCCGCGTCCTGGGCCAGTACCTCGATGCGCTGGCCGTCCGCACCTTCGCCCATTCGACGGTCGAGGAGCTCGCCCGTTGGGCGTCGATCCCGGTGATCAACGCGCTCTCCGACGAGTCGCATCCCTGCCAGGCGATGGCCGACCTGATGACGATCGAGGAGCTGAGGGGGACGGTCGAGGGCCGGAAAATCGTCTTCGTGGGCGATGGCAACAACGTCGCGAGATCACTGGCCTGCGCCTCGGCCATGCTGGGCGCCGAATTCGTCCTGTCCGCCCCGAAAGGGTACGAATTCCCGGCGGAATTCGGGGACCGGTTCGAAGCCAGGTTCCCCCGAACGCCCCTGCGGGTGGACTCCGACCCTCGGTCGGCGGTCATCGGCGCGGACGTGATTTACACGGACGTCTGGGCGAGCATGGGCCAGGAACATGAGGCCGAGGAACGGCGGGCGGTCTTCGAGCCCTACCGGGTCGATGAGGAATTGCTCTCGCTCGCCAAGAAGGACGTGATCTTTCTCCATTGCCTCCCCGCGCACCGGGGCGAGGAGGTGACCGCGAGCGTGATCGACGGCCCCCATAGCCAGGTCATCCTCCAGGCGGCCAACCGGCTCCATTTCCAGATGGCCTTGCTGGTCTGGCTCCTGCACGAGGACCGCCCGTAGGGGCGGCTTGATGGACGGACCTCCCTCTGCTCCCACCCACGACGCCGGAGTCGCCGGCCTCAGCCCTTGGCGATCACCACCCCCATGACACGCAAAGACGGACGCAAACCCGACCAGCTCAGGCCGGTCTCGATCGAGCGCAATTACTTCCCCAACAGTCCCGGCAGCGTCCTGTACCGGTCCGGGGCGACGGTCGTGCTCGCGACGGCCCAGGTCACCGAAACGGTCCCGCCATTCCTCGAAGGCAAGGGGGTCGGCTGGCTGACCGCCGAGTACGCCATGCTGCCGGGGAGCACGCCGACGCGAGCGCGTCGCGGCGGGGATGGCCGCGCGACGGAGATCCAGCGATTGATCGGCCGGAGCCTCCGCGCCGTCGTCGACCGCGCGGCCATGGGACCGATCACGGTCACCGTCGACACCGACGTCCTCAACGCCGATGGAGGCACTCGGACGGCATCCATCACGGCCGCGTTCGTCGCGATCGTCGACGCCCTGCGTCGACTTCGGGGGGACGCGTGTTCCTCCATCATCAAGGATAGCATCGCGGCCGTCAGCGCCGGGATCGTCGGAGGCGAGCCCGTGCTCGACCTCGACTACCCCGAGGATTCGACCGCGGAAGTGGATATCAATGTCGTACGCCTCGGACGCGGGGGGCTGGTCGAGGTCCAGGGGACCGGCGAAGGCGGGACATTCTCCCGAGCCCAGCTCGATCAGCTCCTCGATCTCGCCGAGGCCGGGATCGACCGGTTGACGCGGCTCCAGCGGGAGTGCCTGGGCTCGGACTGGCCGCTGCCGGGGTGAGAGAGTTTCCCATGAGAATGGTCCAGATCGGCCTTGGCAGGCCGGACGACTTCTGCTAGATACACCGCTTATCTCCGCCGGAATGAGCGTTTCGCTCTCCTTTCCCATGGATTCCGGCGCACTCGAGAGTGTGAAGAGGAACGAGAGGGGCTTCGACAGGATGTCGGGGCTCCACGCTCAACGCATCGCCGCGGCTCGAACGCGAGCCGTGTCGACGCGAAAACAGAGGGTTCTCGCATGAAATCTCCGATCGCCGCGCTGACCGTGTGTGGCGCCCTGGCGGCAGGCCAGGCCTGGGCACAATCGCCGTCTCAAGGTCCCGCCCCGGGAATTCCGACCTCGGGGATGGCGACTCCAAGCCTACCGTCACCGTCCATCGTCCCGGGTGCGAAGAAGGTGTATACGTCCAACACCGCCCTGCCCGGGCCGGCCACGGAGGAGGAACTCAAGGGCGGTCCCGCGATGGTACTGCCCGACGACCCGCTCGAGCCGTATCTCCTGACCAAGGAGCATGGCCCGTTCATGGTGATGGCCAAGACCTTCCGCGGGCCCGACTCGGAGAAGATGGCCCTGGCCCTCTGCAAGGAGCTTCGCGAGGAATACCAACTGCCGGCTTATATCCTGCGGACCAAGGATATCCCCATGCGGAGCCTGATGCGCGGCATCCCTCCCACGGCCCCTAGCGTGACCATGCAACCCATCACCAAGCTGCCCGAAAGGGTCCGGATCACCGACGAGGCCGCTGTCCTGGTCGGGAACGAGAAGACCCTCGCGGCGACCGAGATCCTGCTGAACAAGGTCAAGAAGCTGCATCCCAAGTGCCTGCATCAGATGAAATCCCTGTTTCCCTGGAGGGAAGCCGGCACTCTCGAACGGGCCCTCCGGACGACCAATCCGTACATCCCGGCCCAACTCCTCTATCCCAAGACTCCGGATAAGCTGGTCATCCAGATGAATCATGGCCTCAGGAGCATCGAGAATTGCCCGGGGCGGTACAGCCTCCAGGTCGCCCAGTTCAGCGGCCGGACCAGCTATGACCTCAATTCCCCGAAGGGAGAGCCTGCGGAGTCGCTCCTCAACCTCAAGGATAGCCCCCTCAAGACGGCCCACGACGACGCCGAGCGGATGGCCGATAAGCTCGCCAAGTCGCCGGAGATCAAGCGGATCGGGCAACCCGTCTTCGTCTACCATGACCGGACTTCCAGCCGGGTCTTCGTGGGTGCCTTCAACTCTCCCCAGGAGCCCGCGGCGGCCCGGGTGCGCGAAGAACTCTTGAAGGCCGCGGTCCCGCTCACGGAGAAGAGGCGCGGGTGGAACGCCCTGGACATCATGATCGTCCCGGCTCCCGGCTTGACCGACGTGGATGTGATCAAGACCGAGTTCCGCTGAGAACCTCGCCGGAATGCTGGCGAGTCTCGATGACGGACCGGGCCGATCCCTTCGCTCGGCGCGATCGTCCGAGGAGAATAGGCCGTCGCGGGCAGGCGGGACCGCCTCTCGCGACGCCGCCGGACTCAACCCGATTGTTCGGCTCGGCTCACCTGAACACATTCCATGGGCGTAACGATTGGTCATGAGCGATCATCTTCCTGCAAGTTCCTCGATCCGGCTGGTGCTGGGGTCCCGTAATCGGAAGAAATGCCGGGAGATGGCCGAGCTGATCGCCCCGCCGTGGGATCCGAACCCGCGGCTCTCGCGGTTGGAAATCCACTCTCTGGCCGAGTTCCCGCACTTGCCCGACGTCATCGAGGATGCCGATACGTTCGCGGGAAATGCCCGAAAAAAGGCGTCCGAGACGGCGACTGCGCTGGGCTCGTGGGTCGTCGCCGACGATTCCGGGCTGGCCGTCAACGCGCTCGACGGGGCGCCCGGCGTGTTCTCGGCGCGTTATGCGGGCGAGCCCAGCGACGACGAGGCCAACAATCGCAAGCTGCTGGCGGCCATCGCCGGATTGCCCGACGAGAGCCGGGGCGCGGCCTTCCGCTGTCATCTGGCGCTGGCGGATCCTTCGGGTGCGATCCGACTCGAGGCCGAGGGCAGTTGCCGGGGCCGACTCACCCGCGAACTGCGAGGCCCCCGAGGCTTCGGCTATGACCCGCTCTTCCTGATCCCCGAATATCACAAGACGTTCGGCGAGCTGAGCGAGCTGGTCAAGCATCAGCTCAGCCATCGCGCCCGGGCATTCGCGCATCTCCGCGCCGGCATCGATCGGATGATTGCTCTCTCATTGATGGCCGATTAATTCATGAGAGCCCTTCACCCCCGAAGTGGCCCACAACAGACCAACCCGACGCGCCAGCGAGGGGAATGCCGTCTCGGTCCCTCGCTGGCGCGTCGGGTTAGTATGTCAGCCGATGAAGCCACGGTATATGCAACTCACTTGTTAGGCGCTCGAATTCCAATAACGAGAAAACCCCCGGACCTTTCGATCCGGGGGCGCATCCGTTCTGGGAGCGTCCCGTTCGGGCTAGCGTGTGACGGCTAGCCTTACTGGATGACCGCGTTCTTGCGCGGGAAGACCGGGAAGCGGCTGTCGGTGGGGTTGGCCGGCGGGATCGTCGAGAGCGGCATGGACTGGCCGGAGGCGACCACGCTCTGGGCCGATGGGATGACCACCGGGTCGCAGTGCGAGACGACCGGCACTTTCACGCAGACCTCGACCGGAACCTGACGGCAGACCGTCCTGGGCACGCAGATCGGCTTCATGTCGGTCACCTGCTTGGAGACGGTCACCGGGCACTGGATCGTGCTGGTCTCGCAGACCTGACGGCAGACCTTGAACGGCACCTTGCGGACGCAGTTGACCGTCTGCATGTCGCAGACCGTCACCGGCACGATCTTCACGCAAGGGTCGGTCACGGTCTCGCAGTAGGTCTGGGGGACCCGCTTGACGCAGGTCTCGGCCACCATCCGGCAGGTGGTCACCGGCACCTGCTTCACGCAGGTCTCGGTCACCATCCGGCAGGTGGTCACCGGCACCTGCTTCACGCAGGTCTCGGTCACCATCCGGCAGGTGGTCACCGGTACGCGCTTGACGCACGTCTCGGGCACCATTCGGGTCACCGTGCAGGGCACCTGCTTGTACTGGCACTCGCGGATCTGGCGGGTGACGGTATAAGGCACCTGTCGGGTGGCCGTCTCGCGGACGTAGGTGGTGACCGCGTACTGTTCCTGGCGGTACTCCGTCTTCGGGCACATCTTGGTGACCGTGACCGGCACGCTCCGCATCACGGTGCGAGGCTGCATCGTGCAGACGGTGTAGGGCACCGTCTTCATGCACGTCTCCTGGACCGTCCGGCAGACGGTGACCGGGACCTGCTTGACCTGCTCCTGCGGCACGTACTCGCAGACGGTGACCGGGACCTGCTTGACGCAGGTTTCGCTCACCATCCGGGTCGTCGTCACCGGAACCTGCTGGACCTGCTCCTCGGCCACCATCTGGCACGTCGTGACGGGGACCTGCTCGCAGACCGTGTAGGGGACCTTCTTGGTGATGGTCACCGGGACCTGCTTGCGGATCACCTGCTGCTCCATGACGGTGCAGGCGACGTTCTCGACGATCGTCCTGGGCGTGCAGACCGGCCGTTCGCACCAGGTGCCGGGGCACTCGACGAGGCAACCGTTGACGCAAATCGTCTTACCGGGGACGAAATCGCGCTCTACGGAGGTCTCATTCACGGTCCGGCAGACCTGCTTGGTCAGGGTCTTCGGGACGCAGACGGTCTCGCAGACTTCCTGATTCACGGTCTCGTTCACGGTCTGATAACACGTCCGGCTGACCGTCTTGTAAGACGTCGTCTGGACGGGCCGGCAGACCGTGTAGCGGCACTCCTTCAACACGGTCTCGCGCACAGGGCGGCAAACCGTGTAGCTGGTGCTCCGCATCTCGGTGCGCTGGACCGGGACCTGCACGGTGTACCGGCATTCTTTCAAGACCGTCTCGCTGACCTGACGGTTCACCGTGTAAGGGACCTGCTTGTAGGCGCACTGACGGACCTGGACCATCTCGGTGGCGGGCTGACACTGCATCACGGTGTGCTGGACCGGGACCTGGACGGTGTACGGGACGCAACGCGTCCGCACGCTCTGGACCGGCCGGCAAACCGTATAGGCGCAGGTCTTGTAGCACGTCTCCTGGACCGGGCGGCAGACGGTGTAGCTCACCGTCTTCATGATCGTCTCATGCACCGGACGGCAGACCGTGTAGGTCACGTCCTTGTAGCCGACCTCGCGAACCGGCCGGCTCACGTTGTAGGTGCAGGTCTTGATCGAGGTCTCTCGCAACTGCCGGGCGACGGTGTAGGTGCGATTCTCGATGTGAGTCTCGCGCACCGGTTGAACAGACCGTATACGACACGTCCTTCCAGACGGTCCGGGTGACCGGCCGTTGGACGGTGTAATGGACCTCGCGCTGGATCGTCCGGTAGACAGGCCGCTGGACGGTATACGCCTCTTCGCGGACCTGCTCCTCGACGACGTTGCGCACATTGGTGACCGTCCTCGGCTGCATGACCGTCTCGCAGACGGTCCGCACGCACGGGACAAGCTGAGTATCGTAGACGGTCTCCTGGACGTTCTGGAGGACTGTCTGACGCTGGAGTTGATATTGGATGTGCCCGCAACAATCCTGGGGCACGGGGCAAATTCGACTCGATGCACCACCCGCGTAGCTCGCTCCCGCCGCCGGGTGCGCGGCCGCGCCCAACCCTATTCCCAGGGCTAGAAACGCGACCGTCAGCAGTTTTCTCAACATCGGACGCTCCACTAAACACTCCCGACCTACTTCGGCGCTCATCGGTTCCCGGAGGGTGAAGTCTCCGACTCCTATCCGGGACCGCCAACTCACTGTCATTCTTCGTCCCGAGGGCCCCATCCGCTTCAGGAAGATTCCCCAGATTTCCCAATAGCCGGATCTTCCCAAACCCTAATGTTTCCCCAGATGTTACGTCACTTCCTCAGAGGCCCAGCATTACCAGGAAATCCCCGGAAGAGGACGGAATCAGAACGTCAGGCGTGTTCCGCAGGGTTTCACGGACCGGAGGATTCAGGCAGTTGGAGGAATGCTGGATCGGAGACTCTGAAGAGACTAAGCCGCGACGGCCCGAACCTCAAAGTCGACCTGATCGTTAAATCTTTGGGTTCGTTTCATCGATTTCGGGCCCTGAGTCGAATGCACTGGTCGGTGGGGTGCTCTGAAAAGCGGCGCAATCTCAAGAGGCCACGCACGCGCGACACCTGTTTCCTGAGCGCCGGTGTCGTTCACCGTCATGAGACTGATTTCGTCGTTTTCGAGAGCAGTGGGATCGCGAGGCCTGGGGCGCGGGGGGTCAGAGACGACCTCCGGCGGATTCGACGCTTTCCACATCGATCAATCAGGAACCGCTACAATCGACATAATCGTTACAACTTTGGCTTCGTTTTGGTGGGTTTGCGATCGCGGGGGAGGGTGGATTCCATCGAGATTCATTTTTTTCGAGGCTGGCAAACCTGACGGGACATTTCGCTGGAGGATCAGGGAATTGAACCGCCGAGGACGCCAACGACGCCAGGAAGCTCGGAGGGACCATTCCGATGGATGATCGGTCGTCCAGAATTCTTGAACCTTGGCATCCTTGGCGGTTCCATGATCGTCGGGATGATCAGTCGGGCTTATTTCCAGCGACCTCTTCGGACCTCGTTTTTTTACCCGTGTCTTCGGAGCCATCCTGCGATTCTGTCCTCGAGCTCCTCGTTGCGCGTGAGACCTTCCTACTTATAGGATGCCGCCACTTTACAATTTCATGAACGGGATCGGGGATTTTCTGAGCCGAGAAGTGAGTTGGCCGAGACGCATCTCGGCTCGAGGCGCAGCCTGAGAGCCCGTCCCGGAGGGATCGCCCAGTCCGGATTTCGCTGTACGCCTGTTGACTTCTTGCCGATAAATGGTTCCAATCCCCGAATCCGCAACTCGGCCTCGGGCCGATCGCGGCAAACCGTTCTGCTCACTGCACGGAGGAATCCATGTCCTACCCCGAAACTTTGCTTCCTGAGTTCGACCACGAGATGGCGAACACTCGCAAGGTGCTCGAACGCGTCCCGGACGACAAGCTCGACTGGCAGCCCCATCCGAAGTCCCACACGATCGGCTGGAATGCCAATCACCTGGCGAACATCCCCGACTGGCTCGTGCACGCGATGACAACGCCGGAGGTGGATATCGCCCCTGTCGGCGGCGAACCTTACACCTCTCCCAACGCCACCAACGGTCGAGAGATTCTCGAGACGTTCGACCGAAATGTCACGGCCGCGAGGGAATTGATCACTCAGGCCAACGAGGAGCACATGGCCCAATCGTGGACGCTTCTGTATGCGGGCAAGCCGATCTTCACCATGACCAGGTCGGCGGTGCTCCGGCAAATTGTCCTCAACCACATGATCCACCACCGCGCGATCCTCTGTGTCTACCTCCGGCTGAACGACATCCCGGTCCCGGGGATGTACGGCCCGTCGGGCGACGAGTGAGGCGATTCGGTCGATTCTGCGGGATCATCTCTCCGCAGGATGTCAGGTTCTACGCGATCAAGTACCTTCCGAGACTGGGTTCGTAAGGGCCTGCATACGGGTGTGGGTCGGGAGACTCGTGGGCGACAAGTCAGGAGAGCGGATATGACCAAGATGATCACCTGCCTGTGGTTCGACCGCGGCGAAGCCCGCGAGGCGGCCGAGTTCTACGCGAGCGTGTTCCCGGACAGCCACGTCGGTAAACGCCACGCCTCCCCCGTGGACATTCCGTCTGCCAAGGTGGGCGAGGACCTCACCGTCGAGTTTACCGTCCTGGGGCAGTCGTACTTAGGCCTGAATGGAGGCCCAGATTTCAAGCCGAACGAGGCGGTCAGCTTCATGGTCCTGACCGACACCCAGGAAGAGACCGACCGTTACTGGAACGCGATCGTGGGCAATGGTGGGCAGGAGAGCGCTTGCGGCTGGTGCAAGGATCGCTGGGGCTTCTCCTGGCAGATCACGCCGCGCGTGCTGCTCGAGGCGACGACCGACCCGGATCGCGCCGCCGCGAAGCGAGCCATGGAAGCGATGATGACGATGAGGAAGATCGACATCGCCACGATCGAGGCCGCTCGTGCCGGGAAGTAAGCGACGGCCGCGTTTTCCAGCCGCCGGGCCCAGCCAAGAACCGACGCAGTCCGGCTCAAACGAGGGGCACACGATGAACATACTGTTGTGGGTCTTGCAGGCGCTCGCCGCGCTCCTCTACGGAGCGTCGGGCGTCATGAAGGTCTTCATGTTCGACAAGGTAAGCCACGACGTCCCGTCCTTCGGTGCGTTGCCGCGGGAAGCCTGGATGGCCTTGGGCGTCCTGGAACTCGTGTGCGTGGTCGGTCTCATCGTCCCTGCCGCCCTCCGCTGGCAACCGGCTCTCACGGTGGCTGCCGCCGCGATTCTGGCGATCGAGAGCCTCGTGTTCATCGGGGTGCACGTCAGGTATCGCGAGATTGCACCCATTATTCTGAGCGGGGTGCTGGGCCTCGTCATGGTGTTCATCGCATTCGGCCGAGTGGTTCTGAGGCCGATCATCTGACCGGCGACTTGTCCGAACCATGAACAGGACTTGATACGATCGGGCCGATACCCGAACGGAGGTCACGAGTGCCGGTGTCACCTACCTTCGCCGAGAGCAATCGCCGTCAGGCAGAGCGACTACGCAAGTTGGTCGGCCGCCTCGACGCATCCATGCTCGCCGTGCGGCTGTCCAACGGGTGGACGGTTGCCGTCGCCCTCGCCCACATCGCCTTCTGGGACCGCCAGCGGCTGTGCCTGATGCGGCGGTGGGCGTCAGGTAACTGGTGCAATGGCGGTTACGATGGCGAATTGTTCAACGAGGTGCTGCTGCCATTCCTGGAGACAATCCCGCCGGACAGGGCGGCCGAGATGGCCCTGAAGACCGCCGAGGAGGTCGATGCGTTCCTGCTGACCGTACCCGACGAGGTCGTCGGAGCGGCCCTGGCGCGTCCCGACCGCCCGAACCTGGACCGGGGTTCGCACCGGGAGGGCCATCTCGACCAGATCGAGGAGGCTCTGGCCGGGTTCGTTGAACGGCCAGGTTCTTGATCGAGGGCCGATGTTCCCGAAATCCATTTCGGGAACAAACAAGCCCCTGGGGTCAGTTCAGGCTGAATCTCTCCGCTAGCTCCCAGAGCCCCCGATTGATCCGGAGGTCGGCCTCGACAGCCTTGACCGCCCGAGTCCTGATCCGCCCTGGCCTCTCCGCCGCCTGATCGTTGCGCCACCAGCGGACGAGCGCAAGAGCGCCGCTGCCGAAAAGCAAGAGCACCAACCCGCTCGGTTCGGGGACAGAGCTGATCGTCGCATCCAGGCCGGTCGTATCACCGAGGAAGTTGCCGTTGGACCCGAACCCGACGGCGAAGTCGATGTGGTCGCCTGCGTTGAGATTCAGGGGAACCGAGAACGTCAGGTCGCTCGTGGGTCCGAAGCCGTTGACGTACCCGGAGACCAGCGAGGTGCCGTTGAGCAGGATATGGACGTCGGTGGTCGTCGGTACCGGCTCGGTCTCTCGGCCCTCAAACGTCGCACTCACAACGAATGCACCGGCCGAAGGCGCGGTGAAACGGACCACCGCATAGGCTCCATCGGGGGCGGGGTGCTCGACTAACTCGCCGGGGAGCAGGACGACATTGGCTTCCATCTGGGTCGTGCCGGTCGTGTTCTTGCCAACCAAGGGGAAGCCATCTCCGAATTGCATTTCGGTACCCTCCCAGGAATTGCAGCCCGGGAGACCGTACATGTCCGTCTTGGTATTCGTGAACAGGCTGAGGGGGCCGACGAGGGTTGTCCCAGTCGTCCCATAACTCCAAACGCCATTGGGGTTCGAGGCGATCGAGAAGTCCTCCGCCGCGTTGTAGACGCTGCCAGCGGTGGCGGTTGATGGGAGAGCCGTCCCCAGGAGCAGGACGACCAACGAAACGAACCGGGAATTCGGTTGCATAAAAGTCTCCTCAACTCAAAACTGACGATCCACCGCGAAAGAAATGAATGGTGTCAATTCAGTTTTCTGCGCGGAAAACTGACACCAGTTCCGCGCACTCCTTGATGTGACCCGGTGATTCAGGCCCGCCGAAAACATGCCTTGCTTGACATGACTAGAGGTACCGCAATCTACAGAGTGATCGAGGATGAAATCAATGAGCGTTTGCAAGAAATAACGCATTCATCCGGAAACTGGTTTTCCCCGGCACGGGGAAGTACCCCTACAACCCTCGGACAAGGTTCGCGACGACTCAATATTCCGCCTCTTCCCCTCGGGAATCCGATGGGATACCCTGGTTGCGTCGGGGTGTATCGGGTTCGTGTAGGGCGGGCGGGGGGCCGAGATGAGCGGCGTTCTGGACCGATTTCGGATCGATGGCAAGGTGGCCCTCGTGACCGGCGGGTCGCGGGGTTTGGGTAGGGCGATCGCCGAGGCGCTGGCGTCCGCCGGGGCTTCCGTCGCCGTGTCGGCCCGGCAGCCCGAGGGGGCCAGGCGCGCGGCCGTCGAGGTCGCCGAGGCCACCGGCCAGAAGACGCTCGGAGTCTCGGCCGACGTGGCCGTCGCCGCGGAGGTCGATGACATCGTATCCCAGGTCCTCGACGCGTTCGGCCGGATCGACATCCTGGTCAATAACGCCGGGATCAACATCCGCGGCCCGATCGAACAACTCACCGAGCCCGACTGGGACGCCGTGATCGACACGAACCTCAAGGGGCCCTGGCTCTGCTGCCGGGCGGTCGCCGGCCCGATGAAGCGTCAGAAGTGGGGGCGGGTCATCAACGTGTCGAGCATGATGGGCGAGATCTCGATGCCCGGTCGGTCTCCTTATGCCTCCAGCAAGGGAGGACTCACCCTGCTGACCAAGACACTGGCACTGGAGTGGGCCAGGGATGGGATCAACGTCAACGCGTTGTGCCCGGGCCCGTTCGCGACCGAGATCAACGCGCCGCTGCTGACCGACCCGGGGGCTCGCGCCCAGATGGAGGCCAACGTGCCGATGGGACGCTGGGGCGAGCCGGACGAGCTGGGGCCCGCCGCGGTCTTCCTGGCCTCCGAGGCTTCCAGCTTCATGACCGGAGCGACCCTCTTCATCGACGGCGGTTATACAGCCCGATGACCGCCGCGAACTCCGTCCGTTTCAAAGTGTCCATCGTTCGACCACTGCTGTGAAGATCTCGATGTCCGAGGCACTCCTGGGGGCTGCCCCGGCGAAGCCGGCTTGACCCCAGCCACCCGAAGAACGCTGCCCGGGCGAGCCGGGGGTGGCTGGGGGCAGACGCCCCCAGAGGGCAACGCAACGAGTCAGCATAAGTCGCTCGTTCACAAGCCCTTTCGGCTTCCGAAGATATTCACCGCCGTTCATCGTTCGACCGATCCATTGACTTTTCCTTGTCAGGTAGGTCGAAGGTCGAATCACATTCCCGGGAGTTCATCTTCAATGAGTGGCGAAGCAACGATCCTGATTCCCCGGGGCTTCCGGGCGTCGGGCGTCAAGGCGGGGATCAAGCCATCGGGAGGGCTCGACCTGGCGATACTCGCGGCCGACGGGCCGTGCGCCGCGGCCGGCACGTTCACCACCAACCGAGTCTGTGCCGCGCCCGTGAAGTGGTGTCGCGAGCGGCTCCCCTCGGAAGATATCCGGGCCATCGTCGTCAATTCGGGAAACGCCAACGCCGCGACGGGCGACGAAGGGCTCAAGAACGCGAAGCGGACCGCCTCCCGGGCGGCCACGCTGCTCGGTTGTGGCGCCGAGCAGGTCCTGGTCGCGTCAACGGGGATCATCGGGCATCAGCTCCCGATGGATCGGATCGAAGCGGGAATCGAGCTGGCCGTGGGAGGGCTCACGTCCGATCCGGAGGGATTTCGGACGGTCTCCCGGTCGATCATGACGACCGACACCCGGCCCAAGATTTACTCCGAACGGGGCTTGATCGAACGCAGGGAGATCACGCTCCTCGGCATGGCCAAGGGGGCGGCGATGATCGGGCCGCGCATGGCGACCATGCTCGCGTTCCTGTTGACCGATGCGCCGGTCTGGGCCAACGACCTCAGGGATATCCTGGCCAACGCGGTCAACTCGTCATTCAATTGCTTGACCGTCGAAGGGCACGCCAGCACCAACGATACTGTGCTCCTGCTCTCCAGCACGGCCGCCGTCGAGCCGATCCTGACGGGCCAGGAGATCGAAACCTTCGCCAAGATGGTCCATTCCGCCTGCGAATCCCTGGCGAAGCAGATCGCCGACGATGGCGAGGGCTCGACACACTTCATCACGATCGAAGTCGAGGGATGCCTCGAGACCGCCGATGCCCGGGCGATCGCGCGGGCCGTGGCCGAGAGCGCGCTGGTGAAGACCGCGATCCATGGCGCGGA
Source organism: uncultured Planctomycetota bacterium (assembly GCA_963743925.1). GTDB lineage: Bacteria > Planctomycetota > Planctomycetia > Isosphaerales > Isosphaeraceae > CAVZRC01. Next base: position 325,720 of record CAVURY010000007.1, read on the forward strand.
TCCCAACTGGGGGCGGATCGTATCGGCCGCGGGATATGCGGGCGTGCCGTTCCGGGAGGAGGAACTCTCGCTCTGGATCAATGGGGTCCCGGTCTACCAGGGCGGCGTGCCCGTCCCGTTCGATGCCGACCAGCTCTCCCGATGGATCAAGGACCGACGTGAGGTGGATCTGCGACTGGCCCTGAACTCGGGCCTGGCCGGTGCGCGCTTCTGGACGTGCGACTTGACCGCCGAGTATATCCGGCTCAACGCCGATTACACGACGTGAGCGAATCGCTCGTCAGTGGTCAGTCGTCAATGAAGTCTCAACGCCGATTACACGACGTGAGCGAATCGCTCCGGTCCTTCGAGTGCGACTCGCCGGGCGATCACGAAGGGCAGAAGAGAAATTGGAACACGAAAGGACGAAGGGACGAAAGCACGAAAGAGAGGCGGAGAAAATCGGGTTCGCTCGGATTGTTGGGCGCAATATTTCGAGTCCCATCGACGAAGGACGAGGTAGGCAAGTCGAATTGCTCCGCGTATTCCTCCTCACCCTTTGACGGGCGGCCACGGGGCCGAAGGCGATGAACAAGACGATCAAGACCCTCATGGTGCTCGCCAGTGGACTGTTCCTGCTCAGCTTCACCGTGGTGGTGGTGAATCAGACGGCCCAGGTCGTGATCCTCGCCAAGGAAGTTCACCCGGTCCTCGGGACCGTGACGCTCTGGGGACTCCTCGTCTCGTACGGAGTCCTGGCCGGCGTCCCGTTCGTCATGATCGTCCGGATGCCACGCCCACTCTCCCCGCCCGCGAACGATTCCGGGCCGGAATTCGATGCGCATGTCGCCGAGCTCGGTCGTCAACTGGAGACGAATCCGCGAGTCCGGCTCGCATCGATCCGGCCGGTCGATCGTCGCGGTGTCGAGGATGCGCTCCGGGTCCTCGACGAGGATGCGACCCGGATCGTCAAGCAGATGGCGACCACGACCTTCCTGACCACGGCCGTCTCGCAGAGCGGACGACTGGATATGCTCCTGGTCCTCGTGACTCAATCCCGGATGATCTGGCGGGTCGCCCACCTCTACTACCAGCGGCCGTCGGCGCGGGAACTCTTCCACCTGTACTCCAACGTGGCCGCGACGGCCTTCGTGGTGGGCGAGCTCGACGACCTGGAATTGCACCAGATGATCCAGCCTGTGGCCGCCGGCTCCCTGGGCACCGTGACCGGCGCGATCCCGGGCCTCCAGGTGATGACGTCCATCGTGGTGAACTCGCTGTTGAGCGGCAGCGCGAATGCCTTCCTGACGCTGCGCGTCGGCATGATCGCCAAGGGCTATTGCGGCTCGCTGGTGGCCCAGCCTCGGGCGAAGTTCCGCCGCTCGGCGACGTCCGAATCCGCCCGATTGCTCTCCGGAATCGTCAAGGAGAGCGGGGCGCGTGTCCGCGACGCGATCTGGCAGGAAGTGAAGCAGAAGCTGCCCCGGCCCTGGCCGTCGCGCAAGGGCGAACCGGAGCCCGTCTGATCATCGGCCTTCGAGACGCATCCTGTCATACCCGCGCATCGTCGCGGATTGATATCCATTCGCGCGTCGAAATCTCAGGACGATTTCAACGAATCCGGTCTATGCTCAAATCGCGGGACTTGATTATACTGAAAAACGGTTGGAAACCGATTGAGTGCATGTCGTGGATCCGTTCGGAATCTGATCGCTTGCCTCGCTCGCATTTTCACCCACTGGGCCGCCACGCCGGCCCTTCGGAAACGACCCGGAAAGTGACAGTGATCGTAGGGTCGGGAGCCCCTGGTCTGAGGAGATCGAAGGTGGGTAAGAAACTGTATGTCGGAAACCTCGCCTATCGGGTGAGCAGCTCCGACCTGGAACAAATGTTCTCGCAGTACGGCAGCGTGGAGAGCGCGGAGGTCATCTCCGACCGCGACACGGGCAGGAGCAAAGGGTTCGGATTCGTCGAGATGAGCTCCGATTCCGAAGCACGGGCAGCGATCGATGCCCTTCATGACCAGGAGCACGATGGACGTCGTCTCACCGTCAACGAAGCCAGGCCCCGCGAACCTCGACCTAGTGGCGGTGGCGGCGGCTATGGTGGAGGTGGCGGCGGCTACGGCGGCGGGGGTGGAGGCGGCGGTAGCTGGCGCGGTGGAGGTGGTGGCCAAGGCGGCGGTGGCGGACGCAGCCAACGCGGCGGCGGGGGGTATGACAGGTATTGATGGAATCTCTCGGATCAGGATAGGATTTTTTCCTGACCCGTCACGTCGTCCTTAAGCTCAGAAAACATCGAAGGCCGCCGCGGATCATTCGAGACCCGGCGGCCGTTTGCATGAGTTGCATCGCCGCGACACTAACCCGACGCGCCACGGTCACTCGGGCTTGATCTTCGCGGCGGCGAGCGGGCGGAGGACGGCGAGCATCGTGTTGAGGTGGGCCAGGCGGGGGCCGAAGCGGTCGACGAAATCGCTCAAGGAGAAATCGCCTTCCATCAGGTTCTCGTGGTTGTCTTCCACGTAGTTGGCCAGGTCGCCCATCAGGGCGGCATGGACCTGCTCGAGGCGCCCCATCGTCTCGCGGCAGGATTCGATCACATGCTCGTGACCGGCCTGCCAGCGCTCGAGCTCCGCACCCTGGCGGTGCGCGCTGCTCGCGGTTGACTTGAAGGAGCTCATGGGAAATCTCGAGTTGCTGCCGCTGGATCTCCAACTGCTGGCGCTGGATCTCAAGGGTCTGGTTCTGGAGGTTCGCGATGAGATGCAGGAGGAGGATCGGGTCGTTGGGGTTGGCAATGGCGGCGGCGGGGTTCTGGCCGGTGGGTGAGACTTCCATGCGGTAAGTCCAAGCCGCCGCGGCCGGCGACGGGTTTTCGCGTGTTGACACTCCAGGCTCCTCCGGACTGACCCACGAGATTCGCAACGCAGCTATCCGGCCAAATTGAGCCGAGAGGTAGGCTCCGTCACCGGTCCTTCGATTCTACGCCACAATCCGCTCCCCGGATAGGCCATTGCCCGAGACTTCTTTGTCTCCGAGTCTCCGAACGGGTCGGCGCCGGCCTTCGAAGTCATCCGGGGCGACCGGGATCGCCGTGTTCATCGAAGAGACGCATCAGGACATCAGGTCCGGGTCGGGCATCATGTGAACGAATGCATCGGGCAAGGCGTTAACGATGTCGCCGGCGATCATCCCGACCTCGCCGTGCTGGTCTCGGGCGATGTCGCCAGCAAGCCCATGCATGAAGACGCCGAGCTGGGCCGCCTCGAAGGCGGGCATCTTCTGGGCGACGAGCGCGGCGATCACGCCGGTCAGGACATCGCCGGTGCCGCCGGAAGCCATGCCGGGATTCCCGGTGGTGTTCACGTAGTATCGGCGACCGTCGGTCACGACCGTGCCGGTCCCCTTGAGCACGACGATCAGGGATCCGGAGGTGCCCGCCAGCGCCGCGGCGTGGTTGATCCGATCGGCCTGGACCTCGGCCACGCTCTTGCCGGTCAGCCGGCCGAATTCGCCGGGATGGGGCGTGATGATGACCGGAGACTTCCGCTGGTGCAGGAGGTCCGTCTCGCCGACCAGGACGTTGAGGCCGTCCGCATCGATGACGAGGGGACGGTCTGTCTCGGTGATCAGGTATCGCACGAGCTGTTTAGTCCCGTCCGACTGGCCGAGCCCCGGGCCGACCGCGACCAGGCTGGCCGAGGCGGTCATGCGTTCCAGGATGGGCCGGGCGCGTCCGAAGTCGATCAAACCCTCCTCGTCGGCGGGGAGGGGATAGGTCATGTAGCAGGGCTCGAAGCTCGCGACCACCGGCTGGACCTCGGCGGAGGTGGCGATGCGGACCAGCCCCGCGCCGGCACGGAGCGCCGCCGCGCCGCAGAGTGCGGCCGCGCCGGCCATCCCCCGTCCGCCGGCCACCACCAGGACCGTCCCATACATCCCTTTATTGCTGTCCCTCGGCCGCGGCGAAAGCTTGGAGAGGGTCTCGATCGATTGTAGGGCCATGAACGGTCTCGCTCCGCCGGTCTTCCGGCACTAACTGCTGATATTTGACCACGATCGGGCTACTCTACTCCTTGACCGACGCCGGCTCGGTCTTCCCGGCTTCCTGGCGGGCCTGGCCCATCCGTCGGGCGATCAATCCGGCGACATGTCCGCCACTGAATCCGGCATCGATGTTGACGACGACCACGTTCGACGCGCAACTGTTGAGCATCCCCAGCAGGGCGGCAACCCCTTGGAAGTGCGCCCCGTAGCCGATGCTGGTGGGCACGGCGATGACCGGGCAGCCGACGAGCCCTCCGACCACGCTGGGTAGCGCGCCTTCCATCCCGGCGACGACCACCATCGCATCCGCATCCTGGAATCCCGGGAGCTGGTGCAGGAGGCGATGCAGACCGGCCACGCCGACGTCGGCCACCAGCTTGACTTCACAGTTCCAGGCCTCGGCGGTGACCCTGGCTTCCTCGGCGACCGGCAAGTCGCTGGTCCCCGCCGTCACGATCACGACCCGGCCCAATTTGGGCTCGACCTCGGCCGATGCCCGGACCTGGAACGTCCGGCCGACCGCGTTGTGTTCGCCTTGTGGGAATGCCGCGCGGAGGTGGGCCGCACTCTGGGGATCCACCCGGGTTGCCAGCCCCCCCTGCCCGTTCGCGAGCAGGGTCCGGAGGATCGCCTCGATCTGTTCGGCCGTCTTGCCCTGGCCGAAGATCACTTCCGGAAACCCGCAGCGCAGGCGACGCTGCAAATCGACCTTGGCGAAGCCGCCCGTGTCCTGGAACGGCTGGATGCGTACCTTGTGCGCGGCATCACCGGGGCTGACCCGATTGTCGCGCACCGCCTCGAATAACTGCTTCAGCTCATGGAAATCCATCGACGCAACCTCAATGGCGTAGGCTTGCTCCGGCGCGACGAGCGGACGCCGCGTGACCCCCATTCCCTTGTATCCGCCACGATCGACCTTCGCAACCCGGAGCCGTGTCAGCCTCGGAAGGGTTCGGGGATCCACCCGGCCCGATCTCGGCTTTCGGGAGAATCGACCGGCATCTCCGTGCGTCGGGCCGAAAGCCTAGGTCTTCGCCGATTTGAGCTTTCGAGTCCGCATTCTTGCGTGGTAAGCTGAATCGGAATCTCCGGAAGGACGTCTATCGACCGAGCTGGATGCGGACGGCCTGTTGACTCGGGCGGATCGTCGCTTTGCCGTCCTGGACCCGATCTCGCGGTGCGCAAGAACCGAGGATGGTGATGTCGGCCAGCCCATCACAAGCCCGAGTGGCTCGAATACCCTCCGCGTCAACGATCCCGGTCGCCGGTCCGCCCGGGCCTCGCGCCATCGCGACCGTGCCGGAGATTGAGATTCCACCGCTTGAATTGCCGTGGTGGACTCCCGAAGCGATCAAGGGCTGGGCCGGCTCGGTCTCGCTCCATGCGGTGCTGCTCCTCATCCTGGGCTTCTGGTATTTCGCGCCGAGGACCGACGGCCCGATCGCCTTCGATTCGCGCCTGGCCGGATCGCCCCGCGGCGTGCCCGAGGGCGAGACGCTCACCGGCGGATTGAACACTCCGCTCCCGATGCCACTGGCGGCGATCGACGACAAGGAGATGAGCCTGGTCTCGGCGCCATTGACCCAGATGGACACCATTCCCCTCGTTGCCGACCTCCGCTTCCGCCCGAACAAGAACCCGAGCGCCGGCGGCGGCGACCCGAACGACAACCCGGGCGCGGGCGACGGCGACGGATTCGGCCTGGCCCGGTTCGGCGAGGGTGGCGAGATGATCCGCGGAGTCTCGGTCAAGGTCGGCGACCCCCAGTTTACCCTGATCTGGAATACCGATGGCGTAGACCTCGACCTGCACGTCCTGGAGCCCGGCGGTAAGGAGATCTACTGGGAAGACCCCAAGGGTGTTAAGGGCGGCGAGCTGGACGTCGACAATACCAAGGGTTTCGGTCCGGAGAATGTCTACTGGCTCGTCGAGTCGGACGGCCCCGGATCGGAGAAGGTCAAAGGGCCGGGTCCGCCGGGCATTTATAAGTGGTATGTCGTCTACTGGGGAGGGTTCGGCGGTCTCGCCAAGCCGACACACTGGCAGGTACGGGTCAAGCACGATGGGGTCGTCAACGTCTATCATGGGAAGTTCAAGGCCCTGAACGAGCGCAGCAAGATTTACACGCTCAAGGTCGATCCGCCCGGGAAAAAAGCGGGCCCCTGAACCCGGCTCGATCGCGACGTCTCCCCATCAAGGTCGGCATCGGGTCCGGTCATTCTTCGTCTCGCATCGAAGCTCGATTCCACTCCACCTCCCCACTATGCGGACTATTGTGCCATCGCCGAGGCGGACGGTTTTCCCGATGCCCTCCCCCTTCCCGCGAGGGTTGACCCGGCTGGTCGTGGCTTTGCTGATCGCGGCGACGGCGATCCTGGGAATCGTCGCAGTCCGCTTGGCCCGGTCTCCTGTCGACCCCGAGACGCTCTGGAAGACGGTCCAGGACGATCTCCAGGCCGGGCGGTTTGAGCAAGCGCGGGCGGGCCTTCAATCTCTCGAGCGGCTCCGCAAGCCGACGGCCGAGGACTGGTTGCTCCGCTCCCAGCTCGCCGAGGCGACGGGAGACACCGCCGGGTCTCTCGAGGCCCTGCAGCGCGTCCCCGAGGATCATCCACTGGGCCCCCAGGCGTTCTTCCTGGCCGGGTTGATCGAGCGCAAGCACAATCGCCTCCGCATTGCCGAGGCGGCTTATCGAAAGGCCCTGGCGCTCGATCCGGGATTGATCAAGGCACACAAGGAGATGATCTATATCCTCGGGATGCAATTCCGCCGCCGAGAGGTTGACGCCGAGTTCAAGGCCTTGCTGCGTCTCACCCCGCTCAACCATCACGATCTCCACGTCTGGTGCCTGACCCATTTCATCGTCTGGGGGCCGGATAGCGCCCAGAACCTGGAGTCGTTCATCCAGGCCGATCCCGAGGACCGGTACAGCCGGCTGGCCCTGGCCACACTGCTGATCTCCCAGCCCGACAAGGAGTCCGAGGTCGAGCGAGTCCTGCAACCCTTGCCCGACGACGACCCCGAGGCACTCGCCCTTCGGGTCGAGCTCAGGCTCAACCATGGACGGACCGACGAGGCCCTCGCGATGCTGTCCAAGACGCGCGTGCAGAACGCGCACCTCGCCCGGCTCCGCGGTCGCGTGGCCATGATGCGGAACGATTTCGATGCCGCCACCCGCCACTTCCAGGACGCACTCACCGACGAGCCCTATGACCGCATCTCGATCTCGGAGTTGGGGAAGGCCCTGCTCCTCAAGGGGGATCGGGCCGCCGCCGAGACGTATCTGGCCCGCGCCCGGCAGATCGACGAGGTCTACAAACTCGTGAATCGGATCAGCAAATCCGACCGCGAGGACCAGGAGTCCGACCTGAGCCGGCTAGGCAAGGCCTGCGAGTCGGCCGGATTGCTCGACGAGGCTCGAGGATGGTTCATGCTGGCGATCACGCGCAACCCGCTGGATTCCGACGCCCAGCAGGCCCTCCATCGGCTTCGTACCGTCGAGTCTCCGATCTCTGCTCGAGCCACCGGTGGCGATTAGCCCGCGAGATCGCAAACTATTTCGCTCGAGTGGACGAATTCGCCGATCATCGATCCTCGAGCAAACAGAGGCCGATTCAAGAGGGAAAAGATTGAACCACGAAAAGCATGAATGACACGAAAAAAGGCGAAGAGATTCAAGGGAGTCGGGGAGGCATGCAAACCTGGGTCGGGCGGGGACGACGAGGCGTCGGGTTGGCGATCGCCGGAGTCGGCCTGTTGGGGACGATGATCATCATCTTCTGGGCGCACGCCAGGCTAGGCCGAGACCACAATGCCGAAACGAATGAGGCCTACTCCCACGGCGACTGGGACAAGACCGCCCTGCTGGCGCAGAGGCGGCTCAGGCAGGCCCCTGAGGATTCTGGGGCATTGCGGCTGGCCGCTCGAGCGGCCGCACGGCAGGACCGCGACGAGCGGGCGATCGCGATCTACGGTCGAATTCGTGTGGTCGACATGGAGGCCGAGGATTTCTTCCTCGTCGGCCAGGCCCTGGGTCGGACGGGCCAGACGGAACCGGCAATCAAGGCCCTGGAGTCGGGTCGAGCGGGGAACCCGGATCACGCGGAAACCCTCGACCTCCTCTGTCGTCTGCTCTTCCAGGTCAGCCGATATTTCGCGGCCGAGGAGGTCGCGGAGAGGCTTTCGCGCCAGCCGGATCGGGAAGCCCGGGCTCGGCTCCTGCTGGGGACCGTCCGCGCCGAGCTCGACGATCCCGAGGGAGTTGCCGAGGCGTTGCAGCGGTGGTTGGAGCTCGATCCGACGGGTCGCGAAGGCCTTCCCGATCCATTGCGCTCCTATCAATTTCAGTTGGCCCGCGCCCTCCTGAGGACGCGACAGCCCGCCAAGGCGCGCGAACTGCTCCAGAGGGTTCTCGAATCGGGGCCGGACGATCAAGCCACCTGGCTGCTCAGCCGGACATACGTGCAGGGACACGACTGGAAGCGGGCGGAGACACTCGCGAAGGAGGTCCCTTTATACCGCAAGGAGCATCCGCTCGAGTTGGAACCGGCTCCTTACGTGGGCGAGGCCCGTTGCTCGTCCTGCCATCGGTCGGAATCCGAGTCCGTTCTCGCCAGTTGACACGCCACCACCTTCGCCCGCGCTCGCGACCTGCACGACCTGACCTTTCCCAGGGCTCCTTTTCCCGACCCTCATCAACCTCGGGTTTCGCATGAGTTTCGCCGGGATGTCGACACGGTCCGCGTGGAGACCCGAAAAGACGGTCGTGTCTTCCGGGCAGTGATCGAGTATGCCTTCGGATCGCGCGACCACTTCAGAACGTTCGTCGGACGGGACGAGTCCAACCGATCGCGCATGCTGAGGATCTCCGCATTCGAAACGCCTGAGGGCACGGGATGGGACCTCTCCACGGGCCTCGCGACGCAGCCTGAGGACGAGGAAGCCTACCTTGGGGAGAAGATGGTCGAACGCGATGGCGTCAGGCGATGCTTGTCCTGCCATACGACGAGTGTCCATGCCGTGTTGAAGGACGCGGGTCCCGAGGCGGCCGACCATTCGATCGGCTGCGAGGCGTGCCACGGACCGGGAGGACATCATGAAGCGGCCGTCACGGCCGGGTTCTCGGACTCGGCGATCGCCGGGACACGGGCCTCATCGGCCGCCGAGATCAATCAGACGTGCGGACGTTGCCATGGTTTCCCCCGTTGGGAGAAGCTGGCGCTCTCGAGAACGGATCCGGCGCTCTACCGCTTCCAGGCGCTGGGGATGTCGTGGAGCCGTTGCTACGCGGAGAGCGATGGAATCCTGAGCTGCGTGACCTGCCACGATCCACACCGGAACGTCCAGACTTCGGTCGCCATCAATGAGGGCAAGTGCCTCTCCTGTCACGCCGATCGCGACGGCAAGGCGCTCACGACGTCAGGGCCGAAACGGCCGTCGGAGCCTGACACGAAGCCGGCCCTCTCGCGCCGGCAATCCATCCAATCCGACGAAGACGATCTGCCCCGTGAATCCGATCAAGGGCTGTCTCGCATGCCACATGCCGCGAGTCTGGCAGAAGGAAAGCCACTCCTTCAAGACGGATCACTTCATCCGGGTCCGAGAACGGGCCGTTCTCGAGAATTCATCGCCGATCAGTCAGTTGAGGTAGGATCGGAAATGGGGCCCGATTCGGGGCCGAATCGTCGTATCACAGTGAGGCCGAGAGACGAAATCGGCCGGCCCGGTCGGTATCGCCGGGTTGACCGAGAAGATCGTCTCAGGAATGGCTTCGATGAGTCCTGGCGGTGGAGCGAAGATCGACCTCGACCCCACGACGCCGGGGCCCCCGCGTCAGTACGAATCCGAGGAGACCGTCTCGTTGCCGTCACGTGACCCGAGCGACATCCAGGTCGGCTGGGAGACGCCGCTCTTGACGAACCGGACAGAACCGTCGGCGAACAGGGTATTCACCCCGCCAGGATGGTTGCTGCTAGGAACGTGCAGGTGGCCGAAGTCGACTCCGCAACCCGCGCTGCAATCCCATCGGCATCCGGAGAATTGATACTGGTTCGCGTTCGGCGTGATGATGATGTTCGTCAGGCTCAGGCCCGGAGAACCGGTCTGCCAACGCAGGCCGCGGTCGTTATTGGTCCCGTACTGGCCCGCCTGGATCATCGCCATGCACTTCTGAGCGACCGCCATCACCGCCGGCAGGTTGGTTCGAGCGTCGTCAAGGAGCAGGCAATTCGGCACGTTGCCGAGTACGCCCGAGATATATTGCCTCCAGGGGATCGTATATTTGTTGGTCGAACCGGTCAGCCCCTCGACGTGGGAGATGGTGTTCGAGGTGCCGTCGGTGACCGCGGCGATCGAGACCGAGGAATTCTCCGGGCAGAAGATGCCATTCGTATTCGAGGACCAGGGATTGGTGCCGGTCCCGAAGGAGCCGTAGTAGCTGTTCTGGAAGTCCGAGCCGGCATTGTTGTCCGAAGGGCACAGGAAGGCGGCGACCTTCGTGTTCCAGACCGTGGCGTTGATGAGGTTGCCGGTCCCATACCAGACGTTCCAGTTGAAATTGCACGCGTTGTAGAGCGGTGTCTGCTCCATGTAAGGCAACAGCAAGGCATGAGCGCTGAAAGTTCCCCAGGTCGTCTGACCGGCAGGCGTCGTGCTGTAAGAATAAGCCGCGATGGTGTTGCCCATCGGGAATGTCCCGACAGACTGGTGATAGTTGTGCATCGCCAGCCCCATTTGCTTCATGTTGTTGAGGCATTGGGAGCGGCGTGCCGCCTCGCGTGCAGCCTGGACCGCAGGGAGCAGCAAGGCGATGAGGACCGCGATGATCGCGATCACCACCAGAAGTTCGATCAAGGTAAAACCGCGACGACGCATTGGCATGATGAGAGACCCCGCGGAGAGATTTCGAGGAAAAGAAGAGATCAGCAACTCTGATGGAAACGAGAACGAATGAGTCAGTGTCCAGCCTGCTGAGAATGACCAGCGACCGGACGGGAGGGCGGACTGGAGCGGATTCATGAGGTATGGTGAGACCGGCAGCCCGATCCGATCACCAGCAAGAGCCCCGGGCCGAGCACTCGACGTGCTTTTTCCGAAACCGGACATCAATTGGCGTACATCCCGATCATTTCGACTTGGCTTTCGGCTTGTTTTTCCCTTGCATGAATTCCTTCATGCCATCTTGGGCACCCTGATCGGCTTTCTTCGTCTCGGCAGACATCGGTTCCGTGGAATTCGATTCGCCGCAACCGCCAGACACGCCCAGGCATCCGAGCGTGAAGAGCGCAAGCGTACCGAGAGTGACGAGTCTCCGTCGTTGCATCCGACTGATTACCTCCAGATTGGGGTGAATATAGGTAGGTTGGACCCACGCCGAATACGCACGGGGGGTGGATGATCGCGAGCAGCCTTCGGATGATGATACCGAAAAAGCGATTGATCTTGCAAACCTATCCCGGGGAATCATGGCCAGTATCAGCTTATACGCCATACAAAAAGAGTCAATCGTCGGCGGTCACCAACCGAAAATGGGCTCGGGGCCGGATTCGAAAATTCGGAAGCTCGACGGTTCGTCCGTCTTGACGGCCCGGATTCGTGGGATCGGTGATTCTCGCCCGCTCCATCGATCCGAATCGGGCCGATCGGATCTCCTCAACTCCTACGGACGGCGGGCCTTCACACCGTCGAGAGTGAGACGAAATCGCTGCATGACCGGAATCATGACCTCTTCTCCAGAACGATTCATGAGCTCGCGAGGATCGTCGCGGTCATTGAAGAGTTCTTCGGCCCCGGTCCTTTCATTTCGGATGTAGACATAGTCACCCTCGACCAGGGAGATGAGCGGCCCGCGATAGGCTGGCGATCGACCCTGGTTCGGGTCTCCCGGGTTGGGGGATGCCAATTCGGAGAGGATCGGTTCGTCCCGTCTTGAGTCGTCGAAATCCGGAGGATTCGCCGCCCAGAGCCGCGCCAGCGACCTGCCGGGGAAGCGTGCGTGATTCCCGGGGCCCACCAGGTCGACGATGGTCGCGGGGATATCACGAAGGCTCACGGATTCGTCCACGATCTTGCGGGCATTCCCGCCGGAGGGGGGCCGGATCAGCAGGGGCACCCGGATTTCCGTGCGGTAGAGGCTTTCGCCATGGTCGAAAAGTTCATGCTCCCCCAATCCTTCGCCGTGATCGGCCGTGAGGATCACGAGCGTTCGGTCCAACACGCCCCGTCGCAGCAGTTCGTCGAACAACTCGCCGAGGCGTTCGTCCAGGTAAGCGAGGCAGTTGTCGTACGAGTCTCGAGCCATGGCCTGCAATTCCCGGGGCAACATCCTCTTGTCCGCTCGAAACCAGCCTTCGAGCAAGAACATGAAATCACCCTGAGACCTCGGGGTCGAACCGAACCGGTAACTCGCCCCCGAGGGGAGAACATAGGGTGCGTGCGCATCGACATAGTTGAGGAATGCGAAGAAAGGACGGCCTGGAGTCCGGGGTTGGGATAACCATCCCAGGAATTCGCGATTCACGACCGCCGCGTCCTTCCGGTCCTCATGCGTGGCTTGCCAGAGGGTCATCTCTTGCGATGAGACCGATGGTCCGAGGAGCAGGAACCTCGCCAATGCCGGTCCGATCTGGCCGAAGGTTTTCAGCGAGAGGTCGATCAGGCGGACCGTCCGGAGCGCCGAGAGCTTGTCCAGGACGTAATCCTCATAATTGGTAAAGCCCCGATCCAATCCGCTATCATAAGCGCAATAGAAAGTGTTACCCACAAAGCCGGCCGTCGAGTAACCGAGGGAACTCAGATACTCGGCGAGTGTCGGATCATCCGCCTCGAGAGGGCACATCCATTTCGCGCCGAGCTCGTGCGGCCAGCGGCCCGTGAACAGGGTGGCATGCGAGGCGAGGGTCCAGGGGGCCGCGGCACGGGCCCCGTCGAAGCGGATGCTGCGTGCCGCCAATCGCTCCAGGTTGGGAGTGGTTGGTCGCCCATAACCGTAGAGGCTCAGGTGATCGGCGCGTACGGTATCCAGGACGATCAGGAGCACGTTCGGTGTGCCGGGAGGGGGCAAGGGACGATCGTTCTCTCGCCACCTCTTGAGCCGATCGCCCCCGAAGATCAGGGTTGCCTGGATGGCGACCGCGGCGACGAGGAGAGGAAGGGTCAGGATGAGCCATCGGCGAGTTCCGGCCGGATGCCGTTCAAGGGAGGGTGTCACGAAGATCGCCAGACCCATCGCCAGGATCAACCAGGCCTCCGGATAGATTCCCCGACCCGCGACCAGGAACGCGGGGAGGACCGCCCAGGTGACGATCATTCGGACGCTCAGCCAACCGGCACGCCGCGGCCAGATCTTCGTCGCTGTCGCCAGGAGAAGCCCCAAGGCGAGAAAGACGAACAGGTTGACCAGGGGTACTAACCAGACGAAGTGCCGGGTCATCAGGTAAAGGCGGTCGGTCGAGCTGAGACTCCGGTAGATGACCCGCGAGGCCACCTCGAGCTCACCGGAGGCCAGGGCGCACCAGGCCGAGAACAATAAAATGTCCAGTGGGCCGAATCGTCCTTGGGCCCGGGAAATGGCCGATCGTGCAACAGGAGTCGAATTCATTCAGCCGATTTCCTCTCGAGGTCTCTCGAGGAATCGCCAGGCACACTCGCCCTGACTTGTGATCAGCAGCTTGTTTCATGGACCGGACCGTGCAATTTATCGGAATGGGACTTAACCCAAGACTACAGTTGAGGAAGGGTGATGTCAAAATCGCATCGGCAACCGTGTGACGTTGTGCCGAGGTTCGAACGTTTCACCCCTATGCGACAATCGAACCCGGCGCTTTCGCCCCGTGTCGTCCCATGGCGAATCCAGAACGAGCTGGCCGACGAGGTTCCAAAGCTTCGACTCGCCCCATGTCCGGGACTTTGTTATGATTTTCACAAAGGGTGCCTACGTTCATTGAGTCCGGCCCCGACGCCGGACGTCCGATCATCCATCGAGGGTTACCGATGGCGAGCACGTTGCGCGAAGAACTCGCCTCACTGAAGATCGATCGATCCGACCCCTACTCCTCGAAGCCGCGCGAATCCAGGAAATCGCCCGGTCGTCGGAGAGGCTCGGGCCTTCGGCTCGTCTCCTGGCTGCTCTGGCTCATCCCTCTGGGAATCGCGGGAGCGGCCGGACTTTACGGATATCGTCAGTACGATCAAATTCGTTCCCGGCCGGAAGTGTCGCGAGGGCTGGTCCAGCGGATGACTTCCGGAGAAGCCGAGAAGCTCCTCAGCGCCAAGGGCTATCTCAAGTCACGATCCCAGGCGATGATCGGGACCAAGATCCCCGGCCGCGTCGAGCGGATGTACGTGCACGAGGGGATGAAGGTCAAGAAGGGCGATACGCTCGCCGTCATCGAGCACAACGATATGATCGCGCTCCTGGCTTCGCGCGAGGCGCAACTGATGAAGAATCGGGCGGAGCTGGAGGAGGCCCAGGCTGACCAGTGGGAGAAGGAGCGTGAGGAACGGCGTTTGACCCGGCTCCATAGTCAGCAAAAAGTGACCGAGGAAGAGTACGAGAAAGGCATCTCCGGGTTGAAAAAAGCCAAGGCCAGGGTTGCGGCGCTTCAGGCCGGAATCAAGCTCACCCAGGCGAATATCCGGGAGATTCAGGCGACCATCAACACCATGTCTCTCTACGCCCCCTTCGACGGCACGGTCGTCGAAAAGCAGGGCGAAGAGGGGGAAATCATCTCGCCGAGTGCGATGAGCTCGTCGCTGGGCCGCACGGCGGTCGTGACGATCGCCAACCTCGAGACGATGGATGTGGAGACCGACGTCTCCGAGAACCTGATCTCGCGAATCGCCCTGGGCCAGCCGGCCGAGGTCTCCGTCAGTGCCATCCCGTCCAAGCACTATCGGGGACGCCTGCGGCAGGTCATCCCCATGGGCGACCGCACGCGAGGGACCGTCAAGGTGAAGGTCGAGATCCTCGATCCCGACGAGAAACTCTTCCCCGAGTTGGCCGCGACGGTCCACTTCCTCCCCAGCAAGACCGGCAATAGCCCGGACGCCGGCCGTTCGTTCCTCTTCGTCCCCAAGTCGGCGGTCTTCCAGGAGAACGGGCACGATCACGTCTGGATCATCGGCTCGAAGAACACATTGCACAAGCGAAAGGTCGAGGTCGCGACCACGACGGACGCCCTCGGGCGGGTCGAGTCGGGCCTCGATGCGGGCGAGTCGGTCGTGCTCAACCCGATCAAGGCGCTCCACGACGAGGAGGTCGTCCGGATCGCCGACTAACGCCGCCCCCCGGGGCATCCCCATGGAAAGGCTGATGGTCCATGTCCGCACAACCTTCGATCGTCTTGCGGCAGGTCGACAAGGAATACCGCCGCGACGAGTTCCGGATTCCCGTGCTGGTGAATCTCGATGTCACGGTCTGCGAAGGGGAATACCTCGCGCTGATGGGCCCCTCGGGCTCCGGCAAGACGACGCTCCTGAACCTGATCGCCGGGCTCGACCGCGCCACCCGGGGCGAGGTCATCGTGCATGGTCAGGATCTCGGCGAGTTGAGCGAGTCTCAGATCACCCGATGGCGGGCCAACAACGTCGGCTTCATCTTCCAGACCTATAACCTGATCCCGGTCCTGACCGCCTTCGAAAACGTCGAGCTGCCTCTGCTGCTGACGCATCTGTCGCGGCGGAAGCGGAAGGAGAACGTCACGACCGCGCTCAAGATCGTGGGCCTCGACGGGCGCGAACACCACTACCCCCGGCAGCTCTCCGGCGGCCAGGAGCAACGGGTGGCGATCGCCCGCGCGATCGTCACGGACCCGTATCTCCTGGTGGCGGACGAGCCGACCGGCGATCTCGATCGCACGACGGCCGGCGAGATCCTCGACCTCCTCGAGCTGCTCAATAAAGAGTTCCAGAAGACCATCATCATGGTGACGCACGATCCGCTGGCCGCCCGCCGCGCGGGTCGGACGCTCCACCTCGACAAGGGCCAGCTCATCGACGACGTCGTCCACGAAACCCGGGTGCAGGCCGCGTCATGAAATACCTCAATTACATCTTCCGGAATGTCCGGCGCAATCCGGTCCGGTCGCTCCTGACCATCGCCTCGACGAGCATCTGCCTCTTCTTGATGATGGTGCTCTACTCGTTCTTCGCCATGTCCGACGAGGTCAGCTCGGGTGCGCGGGTGTTCAACCGGATCGCCTCCCTCAACGCCAACGGGTTTGCCGGGAGGATCCCCATCGCCTGCGTCAAGGAGATCAACCAGCTCGAGGGGGTCGTCGCCGCCACCCCGTTCAGTTGGTACGGGGGGAAATACAAGGACGAAATCCTCCCGTTCGCCCAGTTCGCGGTCGATCCGGCCACCGTCTTCACGGTCATGAGCGAGTTCACGATGCCCGAGGATCAGTTGAAGGGTTTCCAGGAGAATAAGGACGGCTGCGTGATCGGTCGGAAGCTCGCCAACGACAAGAAGCTGAAGGTCGGCGATCCGCTCCCGCTCAAGGGGGATGCCTACCCGGTTAACCTGGACCTCACGGTCCGGGGGATCTACGACGGCCCGAGCGATCGCGACCTGCGGATGTGCTTCATCAACTTCGAGTATCTGGACGAGGCCCTGAAACGCACGACTCGATCGAGCTCGTCATCGTCGGGCGGTCAGCGGGCCGGAAACGCGGGGATGATCTTCACCCGCTGCAAGAAATCCGACGACATGCCGATCCTGTGCAAGAAGATCGACGACCTGTATCGCAACAGCGATTACCCGACGCGCACGCAGACCGAGGAGGCGTTCGGGAAGATGTTCGAGGAGATGCTGGGCGACTTCAAGGGGATGATCTTCTGGATCTCGTCGGCGGTCGTGTTCTCGCTTCTATTCGTCGCGGGCAATTCGATGGCGATGTCGATGCGCGAGCGGACCAAGGAGGTGGCCGTGCTCAAGGCCATCGGTTTCAACAAGGGCCTGCTCCTCTTCCTGGTGATGGCCGAGTCGATCCTCGTGGCCGGGACGGGCGGAGTCCTGGGTGCCCTGGGATGCAAGGGCTTTTGTGACGTGGTCGACCTCTCGCAATTCACGGCCGGCTTCCTCCCATTCTTTTATGTTCCCTGGAAGGTTGCGCTCGTGGGGCTGGGTCTCTCCCTGGCGGTCGGGTTCCTGGGCGGGATCTATCCGGCCATGCGGGCCGCCACCCTGCCGGTGATTGACGGCCTGCGGAGGGTCATTTGACACGATCATGATTCCCATCAAATACAATGTCCGGAACCTGCGGGTCCGCTGGAAGACGACGCTGATGACCGTGCTCGGCACGGGCCTGGTCGTCTGGTCGTCGTGCATCCTCTTCGGCCTCGTCGATGGACTGGAACATAGCCTGAAGATCTCGGGCGATCCGCTCGACCTCATCGTCATGCGCAAGGGCTCGACGAACGAGACGACCGGGGGCTTCGAGAGCTCGAAGGCGGATGAGCTGCTCAACTTGCCGGGCATCGCTCGCGACGATCAAGGTCATCCGCTGGCCGCGAAGGAGCTCCTGAATATCCCGATCGCGGAGCGCGAGAACGGGACCCGGACGAATATCATCGTGCGGGGTGTGCAGGCGGCCTCTCAGAAGCTCCGGCCGGATTTCCGGATCGTCGAGGGCGAGAACTTCGCGGAAGGCAAGGGCCAGTGCATCGTCAGCCCGAGCCTCTCGAAGCGTTTCAAAGGGGCCCAGATCGGCGGCATCCTGAAGTTCGGCGACAAGGAGGTCTATCGGGTCGTCGGCGTCTTCACCGCGGGCGGGAGCTCGGCGGAGAGCGAGCTCTGGGCGGACCTGAAGGACGTCGAGAAGAATACCGGGCGCGACGGCTCGGTCTCGTGCGTGCAGATCCGTGCCGCCGGCGCCGACGACTTCCGGAAGCTTCAAGAGACGATCGAGAACGATACGAGGTTCAAGCTGGCCGCCATCCCCGAACTGGTCTACTTCCAGAACCAGAGCCGCTCGAGCATCTTCCTCAAGGGGGCCGGTACGATGATCGCCGTCCTCCTGACGTTCGGCGCCATGTTCGCCGCGGCCAATACGATGTTCGCCGCGGTGGGCGCCCGGACAAGAGAGATCGGAACGATGAGGGCGCTGGGGTTCTCCCAGTTCGACATCCTGATCTGCTTCATGGGCGAATCGTTGCTCTTGTGCGCACTCGGCGGGGCGGCTGGCGTGCTGGCCGCCATCCCGCTCAACGCCCTGACCTACGAGACCAGCGACTTCAACAGCTTCGCCTCGGTCAGCGTGGCATTCCGCTTCGGGCCGCTGGTCATCGGCGTCGCCGTCTTGATGACGCTCGCCATGGGACTCTTCGGCGGGATGTTCCCCGCGCTACGGGCGGTGCGGCTCGATGTCATCTCGGCGCTGCGCGAGCTGTAACCGATCGTCCCGCCCGGAAGCTCTCCACGCAATCGTCCAGATCGAGTGATGAACCTCTCCATTCGTTGTAGCCGGCCTCTGTGAGGCCGGGGCTGCAGAACCCGGGGTCACAGACCCCGGCTACGACGGTCGAGCGACCTCATTCCTTCGACGATTCTCTCTTGGCGCGTCGGAATTCCTCGAGCTCCATGCGGAGTCGCTCGTTCTCGGCTTCGAGCTGTTTCTGGAGGACCTCGGCAGTCCGACTTTCGGACGTCCGCAGCTCTTCGGCCGCCTCGGCGCGCCGACGCTCCTCATCGGCGCGCTGCCGTTCCTGCTCGGCGATCTGCTGAGCGAGATCCCGTTGCTCAGCCCGAGTCAGCAGCCGACGCTTCTGGACGGGATCCCAGAGCCGCAACTCCCATCCCGACCGCTCCAGAGAGAGCCCTAAGTTTTCGCTGAAGAGCCGACCATCCACCAACTCGATCGGGACATAATCCTCCCCGATCCGACGAATCCCCTGGAGTGACGGCTTCAGATAATCCTCGGTCGGGTCGAACTGGAAATACTCGGAAATCTTGAGGACGTCCCTGTAAAGCACCCGCTTCTTGTTCTGATCTTCCCGTCTCGTCGTTTTCGAGGTGATCTCGATCACCACGTCGGGTGGCCGGCCTTCCTCCCAGAGCAGGTAGTAGTCGCGGAGCGGGAACTTGGGAATGCCCCGGACCATGAAAGCGTCGGGGGAGACGTGCTTGCGTCGATTCCCCTCCTCGTAGAACAGGAGCAGGTTGCCGCCGACATGGACCATGGGCTCGGCGATGAAGAATTCGCGCAAGGTCTCGACCACGTCCACCATGACCTGCCAATGTAACTCGGTCTCAGCCATCGGCTTGCCATCCGATGTCGGATAATCGACGACTCGCTTCGTGCGAGAGTCGGGGGCCGTCGCCATCGCGCGATCCTCCCCAAAATAAGCTTCCAGTGAATGACTCTGACCGGGACAGCTCGACTCGAAATCGAGCTGGATCGACTGCCATCAGCCTGCCCGATTGTAGCTGGATCTGAGGATCTGAACAGTAGGATTTTCGCGCATCAACGCGCGTGTTCGAGCATCACGATCGTTCGCTCGACGGGTAAAGCGTCCGCGACCAGATCGATTGAGCTGGTCCCGCGTCGATCGATCGGATCGCCCCGCAGGGCTTCCAGGAAGCGTTCGACGGGCTGGATCTTCAGGTCGATCCTGGGCGTCTTGAAATGCATGGGGATCACGATCCGGGGTCCGATGGCATCGAGCAGCGGAGGAATGTCGGGGTAGTCGATCGTCGGCGGGCCGCCCGCGGCGGCGAGCACGACATCCGCTCCCCGGATCGGCTCCAGCTCCGCCTCGGTCAAGGGATGCCCGAGGTCGCCCAGGAACACGAGGTGAATCCCTTCGGACCGGAGGTGAACGATCGTCACCTCATCCTCGGGCAGTCGCTCGGGATTTTCGAAGACGTGGATGGCCTGGATGCGGATTCCGCGGAAGTCCGCGCCTTCCGGGGGCAACTCGAGTGCTCGGATCGTCTCGAAGGGCGGGATGATCTGGCCCAGGTGGCTGTGATAGCGGTCGTTCTCATGACTGACGATCACCAGGTCGGCCGGTTCGGCGACCGGCTCATAACCCCCGCAATCGGGCGAGCGATAAGGATCCAGGATGATCCGGGTTCCCTGGGTCTCGATCAAGAACGCCGCGTGGCCATACCATGTGATCCGCATGGGGAAACTCGCCTGGGGGAATATCCATCCGCCTCGTGCCGGCATCGCGTTTTTCGCCCGGCTGCTGGCAGTCGATCATAACGACTCGTGCCGGATTCTGTTACCATATCCGGCGAACGGATCATCCGACTTCGGGGGGTCGCGAGACGACGGGTCGTAGACCGGTCCTTGACCGATTCCGGGTCGAAACCAAGGGAGACGCACCCCATGGACCGCCGCAATTTTCTGCTCGCTACCGCCGGCGCAGGCACCGCGACCGCCGTCGTCTCGACGAGATCCTCGGCCATCACCGACCCGCCACCGGACTCCGGATCCTCGGGCGACGGCACCTGGCTAACCTACGCGGTCAACATCGAGATGACCTGGACGAAGCTGCCCTTCCTGGACCGGATCCGGAAAGTGAAGGAGGCCGGTTTCTCGCACTATGAATTCTGGCCATGGCGCGGCAAGGACATCGATGCCATCCTCAAATTGAACCACGAGCTCGGGCTGACGACCGTCCAGTTCTCGGCGTCTCCGGTCAAGGGTTTCGGACACGGCATCACGAATCCCGACCCGGCACGTCGCGACGAGTTCGAGGGGGAGATCCGAACGGCCGTGGCGGTCGCCAGGAAGCTGAGAGTCAAGAAGATCTGCGTCGTGGCGGGCGAGGAGGCTCGCGGCCATTCCCGGGACGAGCAGACCGCTGCGGTCATCGCGGCCCTCAAGGCCGGGGCGAAGATCGTCGAGCCCGAGGGGATCACCATCATCCTCGAACCGCTCAACATCCTGGTCAACCATCCGCGACAGCTCATCGTCCACTCGCAGCAGGCCGCGGAGGTCCTCAAGGCCGTGGGCTCGCCCAGCGTGAAGATGCTGTTCGACATCTACCACCAGCAGATCAGCGAAGGGAACCTGAGCGGGAACATCCGCAAGTATCACAAGCTGATCGGCTACTACCAGCTCGCCGACCATCCCGGCCGTCACGAGCCCACGACCGGCGAGATCAACTACCCGTTCGTGCTGAAGACCATCCACGACGTCGGATATCGCGACCCGATCGGCATGGAGATGAGCCCCAAGTCCGACCCGATGCTCGCCTTCAAGGCCATCCGACGCGTCAACGCCGAGGCCCGATCCCTGGACCATCTCTCCTGATTCCTCGGGGTCGTTGCTCGATGCGATGGCTGTCCCAGATCGCCGAGTCCCGCTTCTGGACCCGCGAGTTTCGACCGGATTTCCAGCCGATTGGACGATTCGCACGCGAGCGCCCCGAGCTCGTGATGATCGGGATCGGAGTCGCGCTCCGCGTCCTCGTCTACCTGACTAATCGAGTCATGTGGTTGGACGAGATGTCGCTGAAGGGGAACATCGTTGACAAGCCGATGCTGGATTTCTCGGAGAATCTCACCAGCGACCAGCTCGCGCCTTTCGGCTTCCTGATCCTCCAGCGGGCTCTCTCGGCAGTCCTCGGCGACGGGAACTACGCCCTGCGGCTCGTCCCGCTGGCCTCGGGAATCCTGGGATTATATCTCTTCTCGCGGCTCGCGCCCGGATCCTGCCGAGGCGTGCGGCGCTGGTCGCCCTGGCACTCCTCGCGTTCTCGGACGACCTGATCTATTATTCGAGCGAGATGAAGCCATACTCCGTCGACCTGGCGGTCGGACTGGCGATCAGCCTTGTGGCATTCGACGCGATCGGGAAGCCGGCCTCGGCGCACTCGGCATTCTTGCTGGCGACCGCCGCGGCCATGGCGCCTTGGTGGTCCTTCGCTTCGGCGTTCGTCGTCTCGGGTTGCGGCGCGGCCTTGATCCTGGACGGATTGGCATCGAGGCGATATGCCACCGCGATGATCTGGGCGCTCATCGGCCTGGGCTGGCTCGCCGTGTTCTACGCATCTTATGAAGCCTCCCGAGCGTTGCTCAGCCCATACACGACGATGTATCGCTTCTGGGACTTCGCGTTCCTCCCGAATGAGAGCCTGCTGGGAGTCGTCAACGCCTCGAAAGTCCTTCGCGCCGACCTCCTCAAGGCGCTCGGGATCCTCCTCGAGATCTTCGTGAACCCGCTGAACCTGGTTGCTCCGATCGGCCTAGGTGTCGGAGTCATCGTGCCGCTGGTGATCCTCCAGGTCGGGGAGGTGGCGATGGCTCGCCGGTCATGGGCGACTTATCTGTTGCTCGTCTTGCCGATCGCCATGGCAATGATGGCATCGGGGTACAAGAAATACCCCTTTCATGGCCGACTCGTCCTCGAGCTGGTCCCCGCCTTCTTCCTGCTGATCGCGGAGGGGACGGAGTGGTTCGCCCGCAGGGACCGGAGCCGGTCGAGATTCTTCTACAAGACTCTGCTGATTTTGCTCTTGGCTTACCCGTGCCTCTCCAGCATCTATCATGCGACGGGAATTCGTCCCCGCGACTTCAACCAGCATGGCGACCTGCACCAGAACGTGTTCGTACAATGAGCACGACGGCCAGATCACGGTCGCTCGTCGCCTCGATCATGGCTCTGGGATCAGAACGTGGGGATATCGATCCGATTGCCGCCTTTCATGGCCGATTCGTGTGCACAAAGGCCGACCATCGTCCAGTTGGCCGATGTCTCCGCATCGGGCAGCGCAGGGCGATCTCCGCGTACGGCGCTGAGGAACGCGTGGACCAGGTGGGGATGAGAGCCTCCGTGCCCGCCGCCCTGCGTGAAGGAGAGATGCTGGGCCCCTTCCTCGAGGCTGTAGACTCCCTTGGTGGTGAACCGGCGAATCGGCTCGGGGAGCCGTTGGGCGTAGTCGGGGACCGCGACCCGCTTGGCGATCTCGGACTCGGGGATCGGGTGCTCGGTCGTGCTCTTGGTGTGGATGACCGGCTCCTCGCCCTCGACCTGCTGCCATTCGAAGCTCTTCCTGCTGCCGGATGCGTCGAAGCTCTCCCGGTACTGCCGCGCGGTGTCGAACAGGCTCCTCGTGACCTCGGCCACGACGTCGGAGTCGGCGATGGTGAAGGTGGCCGTCTCGATCGCGAACGGGCTGCCGTAGCGACCGATCAGCTCCTGGCGGATCCGTCCGGAGCCGTGACAGACGACGCTCCTGGCATGCTTGCCCAGGATGGCCAGGCACGGGCTGACGCAATGGGTCGCATACCACATCGGGGGCAGGCCCGGCCAGTAATCGGGCCAGCCGTCCATGTCCTGCTGGTGACTGCCCCTGAGGAACTGGAGCCGGCCGAGCTCTCCGGAGTCGTAGAGCTCCTTGACGAAGAGGTACTCGCGGCTGTAGACCACGGTCTCCATCATCATGTAGACCTTGCCGCTGGCGCGCCGGGCCTCGACGATCTGTCGGCATTCGTCGATGCTCGTACCCATCGGGACGGTGCAGGCGACGTGCTTGCCCGCCTTGAGCGCCGCGATCGACATCCAGGCGTGGTCCGGGATCGGCGAGTTGATGTGGACCGCGTCGATCTCCGGGTCCTTGAGCATCTCGTGGTAGTCGGTGTATCGGGCCGCGATCTTGAATTGATCGCCGCATTCATCGAGCCCCTTGCGGTCGCGTCGGCAGATCGCGTAGATTTCCGCTCCGGGATAATCCTTGTAGATCGGGATGAACTCGGCCCCGAAGCCCAGGCCGATGATCGCCACACGGATCGGCTTTTCGCTTGCCATCGACGGATTCCCCAGCACGATTGAGATGTAACCGACTTGCGAAGTCCCGTGCAGGATAGTAGGACCGAGTCACAAAGGCAAGCGCCCGGAGAAGATCTCATCGCGAGGCGATCGACTCTCTCCAAGCGACACGGGCCGAAGGATACGATGGACGGGCGAGATTCCGTGCAGGATGCGAGGAGTCGTTGAACCAGGAATGTCTCTTGAGAGGAACGACCCATGGCGGCATCAACCCCGGAACGACCGATTCGCGTGGCATTCATCGGCACGGGCGCGGTCACGGCGTATCACCACCTCCCCGGCCTCCAGCTCGATTCACGCGCCAGGCTCGTCGCGATCTGCGACAGCGACGCCGAGACCCTGGCCCGTCGCAAGTCGGAATGGAACGTCAACATCGCCACGACCGACCCCGAAGAGCTCTGCCGACGGGACGATGTCGACGCCGTGGTGATCGCCACGCCGAACGACACCCATCGTCCGATGGCCGTGGCCGCGGCGCATGCCGGCAAGCACGTCATGTGCGAGAAGCCTCTGGGGCTGGGCGCCGACGACGTCCGTCAGATGTACGAGGCGGCCCGCGATGCCGGCGTCGTGCACATGACCGCGTTCACCTATCGATTCGCGCCTTCGATGCGATACCTGCGCCATCTGCTGAAGTCGGGTGCACTCGGCACCCCGCGCCACTTCCGCTCGCAGCGGTTCCTGGACTGGCCCGAGACGAGCTGGGGCTGGCGGCAATATCGCGCGGGCCGGCGCGGGCGACCTGTTCGACATGACGATCCATCGGATCGATTTCGCCATCGACCTGCTGGGCCCGATCGAGCGAGTCTCGGGGGCGGTCGCCCGGTTCGCACCCCGAGACCGGACGGCCGACGGCCGGCCTTGCCCGCCCTCCGAGGTCGACGACTGGTCGTGCCTGATCGGCGAGTTCGCTTCAGGCGCCACCGGTGTCTGGGAGGGCACGACGCTCGCCAAGGGGTACCATCGCGAAGGATTCGGCCATGAATGGGCCGAGATCAACGGCTCCGAGGGCTCGGCCGTATACCGGCTTCACGAGCCCAATACGATCCTGCTCGGGAAGACGGGGCAAGACCTGGCACCCGTCCCGGTGCCCGATGAGTACCTCAAACCGGCCACCAGCCCGCGCGACCCCAAACAAGGGCCGCCGGCGACCGTGTTCCGCTACGACCTCATGTGGGAGTTCATCTCGGCGATCGTCGACCGCCGGGCGGCCGTCCCGAGCTTCTACGACGGCCTGAACGCCCAGATCGTCGCCGACGCCGTCCTGGAATCGCACGCCAAGCGGGCCTGGATCGACACGCCGCTCGCGGCGGTCTAGTGGTGATCTCCGCGAGGCAAGTGTGGCATACGCCGTCAAACAACCGGCGTTGATGTCGGGCGTCAGCGCGCGCACGCTTCATTTCTACGATGAAACAGGCCTGCTGAAGCCCGCTTAAGTCGGTGCGAATGGCTACAGGTTCTACGAGGAGCCGCAGCTCCTGACCCTCCAGCAAGTCTTGTTCTGTCGGGAACTGGGCTTCGAGCTGATGCAAATCAAAGGAATCCTGGTGCAGGCCGATTTCGAAATCGTCGCCGCCCTCCGATCGCATCGGGAGGTCCTGGAAGAGAGCCTCATGCGGGGGAGCAGGCTGATTGAAACCGTCGACAAGACCATCCGGCACCTGAATGCGACAAAAAAATGGGGAACGAGGAGATGTTTGCGTACTTTCGCGTCGCCGCCGGCGATGACCGATTCGGCGAGCAGATCAGACTCGGCGGCGGGTGTCCGTCCCGCATTGACTGTGATGTACGCGCCGGATCGGGGCAGAAGTTCGACGGGATCGGGCCGCCTCGGTTCCATGCTCGGTGTCCCAGCCTCGCGGTCTACTCAGTCACGAGCTGATCACCGCCGCATCGCTCATCTAAGTTCGCCGCCTGCACGGCAATGAGTCCCTCGGCGGCAGCGCCACCGCCAGCCGGCCGTCCTGGCGCCAGTCGGCGGAGGCGTCACGGTCACGTCACCATCAGGCGCGAGCCCGATGGCGTCGAGCGATCGCCAGTGCCGCGATTCCGATCGCGCAGAGACCCAGGCCGGAGGGCTCGGGCACGGCGCTCGTGGTCACCGTCATCTGGTACGGTGTGAAGGCGCTGTTGGCGGAGACGCTACCCGCGTAGTAGTTGTACTCGTTGGCGACACCGATCCCGACGTTCGTCGCCGTGAAGCTCCAGACCCCCGAAGTCGAGGAGCCACTGAGTTCGATCCAGTAGCGCGTATTCGCGGCGAGAAGGTAGGGGGTGGAAAGCGTGAAGGCGACCGTGCCCAGGGTGGTGGTCAAGGAGCTGTCACTCACCGTTTGGAGGGTTGTCAGGACCGAGCCGGGGCTGGTCGAGGAGTCGCTCAGGAGTAGGACGACGAAGCTACCCCCATCCGTCGGGGTCGCGGCGGCGATCAGCAGTTTGAGGTCGGTGAGGACGCTCGAGCCGGCGCCGGTGGAGAAGGAGTCGGCGAGCGGTCCATGGCTGGCGCTCGAAATATCGGCGCTCCCGCCGCTCGTCGCGCCGGTCAACGCGCTGATGTTATCATAGATGATTCCGGCGTCCGCGACGCTACCCAGGGTCGGAAAAACCGTTGCGGCCAGGGCCAGAACGAGGCATCGGAGACGTGGCATGGCATCAAACTCCGGTTGCAAAGAGCTTGTGAAGATCGAACCCAGGGACAAGAGCGTTAGTAGAAAGGAAGGATGGACCCGATCGACCGGTTCCGTTCAAAGGACGCCTCGAGAGACCAACGAAGCGACTGCGGCGATGGTTTACGGCATTTCTTAGCCCCGCCTCGGAGGGGCGGGATGAGGGATGAAGATCGGCATGCGCGAATTTCGACCTAACGCGGCATGGCCGCAACCAAGAAGGATGAGCAAGAACGGCGCCCTCCCGCCGGAATGGGGTTTGGGGAGGCGTGGCAAGTACGAGAATCGCCCCAGGACCCAGTCAACGTCGGAGGGCAGTAACGGCGACCAGGCCGAAACCCAGCGCACCGAGGAGTGACGAGGAGGGCTCGGGTACGCTGGCCGTGCCGACGAAACCGACGTCGGCGAACCGCCAGTTGCCGGAGTTGTTGTTGTAGACACCCCCTGGCCCCCGTTGGCGCTGCCGTAATTCGGTATGGCGAGATTCGGGTCGTACGCGGAGACCAGCCGCACGCCGAAGTTCGGGTCATTGGCCGCGCCCGCGATCCCCGAGAAGTCGATGGTCTGGCTTTCCCAGCCGTTCGACACGGCCGTCAACAATGGATTGATGTTGATCCATGTCGTGCCGTTGAGCGTGTACTGCTCTTGCATATTGAGGACACCCTGAGTCGTCGTGAACCAATCGAAGTGGAAACCGACGTTGGAATAGCCGGCAGTGCTGGCGGAGAACTGGGCGCCCTGAGTGTACTGGGGGGCCTGGAGGGCCCAGCCGTTGCCCTCGCCCCCTTGTCCATTGATGTTATTACTGGGTCCCCGGACTCGCCAGGCGTTCGCGTATCCGTTGGGATCGCCGGGGGTATTGACGACATCTGCCGAGGCCGTGCTGACGGTTCCATACAGGGTTGTGTAAGTGAAAGTGCCCGTCCCCGTGATGGTGTTGCCGCTACTGAAGGTGTAGTTGTTATCCATCCCGAGCACCATGGCAACGCCCGCGCCCACGTCTGGCGCCGGGGAGTTGTCCGGCGCCGGGGTCACTGTGTTGAAGTTCCACTGGGCGATGGTACCCGCCGACGCCTGGGTCGCCCCGGAGGCCAGGATCAAGGGTACGCACGCGACGGCGAGACACAGACGACGCATTGGTGTTACTCCCTGGAGATTCAAGACAGGATCGGCGCGTCGATTTGTTGATGCGAAATACAAGGAGACAGTACCAGGGAGAGGTGTGTAAGAATTGAGAGAATCGTGATGTTGGCGTGAAGATTGCCTCGGGCGGTGAGGAAGAGATTGCTATCTTCGAGGGACCGAATCCCGCTTGAATGTGGCTTTCCCCGATGGCGGCTCACCCTGTCGATCGCGCTCATCGCGGCAAGCGGGGCAGGGTTGCTCTTGGTGAACCTCGGACTCTATGGGGAGGCGATGGCGGCCCGATGCCTCGTTCCGGCCTTCCCGTAGTCGGGTAAGGAGGTGAGTTCGCCCGCACCCCATCCCCTCAGGAGCGGACATGCAGTCGGGTAGGCGGCCGGCGAGGTGCTTCTCACGAAGCCCTTCTCCAATCGCCCCCTCCGAACCGGGCTTGAGTCCTTCGATCTCACCGCGGCTCTCCAGTGGCCTTTGTACTCCCGAGACCGTTTCGGCGCTCCGCACCTCGAGTACCTCGCCGTCTGGGTCGTCCACCACCCGTCTCCCTTCGCCGTGTGGACGGCTCTCCCGTCTTCGGACGACTACCGAGACTCCGTGACCATGGGGCTCGCGTTCGTCAGGCCAATCCGCTCCTGGGGCACTGCGATCCAGGCACTGAAGCAGTGGGTGTGCGGTTCCTCCGCTGGAGATTGGGATTCAGGCAGACTCGGCCAGACGCGGGCAATTCTCACGCCCCGATGCGGCTTGACCGTTTGGGCTCGGTCTTGCCATAATGCCAACACTCAACTCGGTTCGGGGGCATTTGATGCCGCCGATAGACCCTCGAAAACCCAGCACGGAGGCGTATGCAACCCATGGAAATCGGGACCCGACGGGCGCGGCCGGTCTTACTCCAGGGCCTCTACCGCAATACGATGCGGATCACCAGGCGTCGAGGCATGCGCACGCTCTCGAAGTTGAACACTCGGCTGTTCCCCGATGGCCACCTGATCCAGCTCGATACCGGTTGTGATATGTTCATCCCGCCCGACGCCCATTTCTTCGGATATGTCGTCGGCCATGAAAGTCACATCACGCGGCTGATCGAGGAAGAAGTCGCCGATGGGGACACGTGCGTGGACGTGGGCGCCAACATCGGCTACTTCAGCCTGATGATGGCCGCGCGTTGCGGTCGGGCCGGTGCGGTCCACGCTTACGAGCCCGAGCCCGCCAATCTGAAAGCCCTCGCCGAGAACGTGGAGATCGCGCGGGGTCGGGGCCTGCGGATCACGGTCACCGCGGCGGCCGTCTCGGATCGGGCGGGTGTAGTCGAGCTCGTGCGAGGCGAGGAGAGCACTCTGCATCAGGTCCGCGCGGCAAGCGGGTCTTCGGACGAGGGGAACCTCGTGACATCGGTCAATCTGGCCGATGACCTGGCGTCGAAGGGGGTCACGGGGCCGATCAAGCTCCTCAAGATCGACGTCGAGGGGCATGAGGCGTCCGTCCTCAAGGGCTGCGCCGGTCTGTTCGAACGCGAGACGGTCAAAATGGCCGTCATCGAGGTGACCGCGGGCGAGCAGGCCCGAGAGATCGGTGACCTCCTGCGAGACTTCCGCGCACGATCCGTGGAATGCTGGTCCGACGGCCGTTGGTGTCGCTCACCGATCGCCGAGATCCCGATCCGCAGCGATGTCCTGGCGCATTTCTGTTGAGCCAAAGCGATGGAGCGGTCCGATTCGCCGTCGAGCCGCTCGATCACCCTGGACGATTCCGGGAGGGCGTGCCCTACCGCAGGCCGGCTCGGACGAAGCCTCGCCCTCCCCGGTTGCGACGTTCGTTCATGCCCGGGCACGCGCCGAATCCGCGGCGAGGAACTGCTTCCAGCTCTCGACGGGCGGGCCGTGGTCAGGGCCGTGCAAGGCGTAGAGGGGCTTCCAGTCGGGTCGGCCGGGCGACTTCTTGAGTCTCATCCCGGCCTGCTCGGGAGTCCGGTTCGACTTGCGGGCGTTGCAGCCCGAGCAGGCCGCGACGCAGTTGGTCCAGCTCGACTGGCCACCCTGCGAACGCGGGAGGACGTGGTCGATCGTCAACGCCTCGACGCCCGGCTGCACTCCGCAATACTGGCAGGTGTAGTGGTCGCGCTTGGCGACGTTGCGCCGGCTGAACGCGACCACCGCCAGCGGGACCCGGTCGTAGTGCTGCAAGGCGACGATCTCGGGGATGCGGAGCCGGGCCCGGGCCGTCCGGATGCAGGGCCCGCCCTCTCGGGGCGCGAGCGTCATCCATTCCTCCCAGCGGTAAAGCCGGTATTCCTCCGGGTCAACCACCTTGGCCGAGTCGTTCCAGAGCATCACTAGTGCACGGACCACGGTCGTGATGTGGATCGGATGCCAGTTGCGGTTCAAGACCAGCGTCGGCCGGCTCAGGATGTCACTCGATTGGAACATGGTCGCACCCTTTCGACGGAATCCAAGCGAGGTGCTCGCACGTCAATCCGGGATGGCTGGTGTGCTCGCTGTCGGCTCGCTCAACGACCCAGACGCCGGGCCGGCCATCGGGGTTCGCTGGAAGCCGTTACCGTGGCCCGGGCAACATCCGCCGCATTCCTCGAGCCGCCGAGAGCCCTGTTCAGGTGACCGCCGTTTTCTGGGCGGTGAAGGCTCGCCAGGCGCCCGTCTCTCGGATCTCGCGGATGGCGTCGATCGCCCGGTCGAGCTCGTCATCCCGCGTGTAGAAGTGCGGCGAGAATCGGATGCCAGCCCCCGGGCGGTAGTCGCAGAGGACCTCCAGCGACTTGAGGCTCTGCGAGATCTCGTAGCCATTCTCCACGTCGATGGCGACCGTCCCGCCCCGCCGGGCCGGATCGCGAGGGCTCGTGCATCGATAGCCCTCCCGGTCGGCGAGCTCCAGCAACCGCGTCGTTTGCCGGATGGACTTGGAGCGGATCGCCTCGATGCCGACCTCGCGGACGATCTCCAGGCCGGGCCTCGCCGCGTAGAAGGCCGGGATGTTGGGCGTGCCGTGGAGGAATCGCCAGGCATCATCGCGACGAACCAGCTTGGTGTCGAACGCGAATGGCTGCTGCGCGGACATCCAGCCGGTGAGCCGGGGCTCGAGGCGTTTGCGCAGGTCGGGATGAATCCACAAGAACGCCGCTCCCGGGCCGCCGCAGAGCCACTTCAGGCAACCTCCGATGTAGACGTCGATCCCCAGCGAACGCACGTCAACCGGGATCGTCCCCACCGCCTGGTATCCGTCGATGACCGTGACCGCGCCGACCCGGCGCGCCTTCTCGGTGATCGCCGCGATGTCGTGGATGAAGGCCGACTTGAAGAGGACGTGTGAAAGGCAGACCAGCCCGGTATGTTCGTCGATCGCTTCGACCAATCGACTTGTATCGACCGAGATCCCGTCCTCCGAGGGGACCACCTTGACCGAGGCGCCGTCCCGACGCTCCTGATCGATCAGATAGAGGATCGAGGGGAAGTGCATCGCGTCGGTCACGATTCGACACGGCTTTCGATGGGAATCGAAGGCGCTCAGGACGACCGCATGGGCGATCGTGACGTTCGGCTGGAAGACGATCTCTCCGGATCGCCCCCCGATGAGCGGAGCCACGAGGTCACCCAGGTCGCCGACCAGCGACCACCAGGCGTCTTCCCAGGCCCGGACGCCCCGCGTCGCCCATGCCTCATAATAATCCCCAAGACTCGCGCTGGTCGCCGACGGCACGGCACCCAGGGAATTGCTGATCAGGTAGTTCGTCCGCGCCAGGATCGGAAATTGCGACCGCCATCTCAGGAGATTGTCCGCAGGCTCGTCCCTTTCCCCGTGCGGAATCGCGGGATCCGTGGGCTTGGGCTCACCATTGTCGCGATTCATGATGGCAGGCTCCTCAGGATGGCGCGGACCGGACTTCCGTCGAAGCCGACGAGGCGCAACGGCAGCGCGATCAACTCGAAAATGCCCTCGGGGACGTCGGCTAGATCGAGTCCTTCGAGGACGGCCAGATCGAACCGGAGGATGGCATGGTGTGCGGGCAAGTCCTTGGAATCGAACGGGTCAACGCTCGGCGTATCGACGCCGACCAAACGGACACCGCGATCGGCGAGATGCTCGATCAGCGAAGGATGGAGCGCCGCGAAGTCCTCGTTGAAGTGGGTCGAATCGGGAAATGTCCCGGTGGCCAACAGCACGCGCTCGGCCCTGACGGGGACGGTCAGGTCTTCGGGCCCGATCATCGCACTTCTCGCCACGGGCAAACGTATGACCTGACAAGGACCGAGGTAGAGTTCGAGCGGGCGCGATTCGATGCTCGGGGCTCCCAGGCCGTAATGGCTGGGTGCATCGGCATGGGCGCCGAGGTGAACCGTCGAGTGCAGAGCCGATAAGGTGACGGTTTCGCCTCGCTCCATTTCCAGGGCGATTTTTCGTCGCGGAGGCTCATCGCCCGGCCAGACCTGGAGTGATTCGCTGATCGGCGGCGTGATATCGAAGATTCTGGGCATAGGGGTAATTTTACCTCGATCGTTCAAGTCCTCGAAGGGTCGATCGTCTTGATCCGGCACGATCATTGCACGGCGAATACCCTGGAACCAATCTCATCAGACGGATGTGCGACCAGAAGGACAACTAACATGAGGACCGCACCGGCGGTAGTGGCGGTGACATGGGTTTGTCTGGGCGTCGTGGGCGTCGGCGAGGCCCAGGTAATCAAGGGGGCAGCTCCCGCGATCCCCCCGACGCCGGCCGAGACGAAACCTACGTCCTCCCCCGTGCTGCCGGCCGGGGCGATCGTGGCGGCACCCAGGCGACCGGCGGATGAAGCGGCGATCCGCTCGATCGCCGAGTCCTACGCACGGGCGTACAACGCGGGAGATTCCCGCGCGCTCGCGGCCCTTTTCGCCGACGATGCCGAGATGATCGACGAGGACGGCGAGCGGATGAGAGGGCGTTCGGTCATCGAGGATGTCTTCCGCTCGATGTTCAAGGAACGCCCGGGTGCTTCCATCGCCATCTCCCCGGCGTCGCTGCGATTCCTCGGCCCTGACGCCGCCCGGGAAGAGGGTCAGACCCAGGTGAAGACCGCGAGCAGCGAAGGTCCGACGACCCGGCATTATACCGTCCTGTACGTCAAGGAAGGAAAGCGCTGGTTGTATTCCAGCGTCCGAGAAGAACGTGAGAAGCATCTCAGCCATCACCAGCGGCTCCAGGAACTGGCCTGGCTCCTGGGAGACTGGGTGGACGAGACCCCCGACTCGGTCGTTCACTCGACCTGTCAATGGACCGCGGATCGTAACTTCCTGGTCCGCGACTTCTCGATCCAAGTCCAGGGAAAGCCGGTCATGACGGTCAACGAGCGGATCGGCTGGGATCCTTCGACCCGGCAAATCAAATCATGGGTATTCGACTCCGAGGGCGGCCATGGCTGCGGGCTCTGGAGCCGCAACGGCAACGAGTGGGTGATCAAGTTGACCGGAATCCTGCCCGATGGGAGGACCGCGACCGCGACGCACATCCTCACCCGACTCAGCCCGCAATCGGCGCGCTGGTCGTCGGTCGAGCGGACCGTCGGAGACCAGGTCGTGCCCGATCATGCCGAGTATGTCATGGTCCGAAGACCGCCCGCAACCCAGACCCAGGCGCGTTGAGCCAGGGTCGATATACCAAGCCTTCGATCGCATCCGGCGGAGGAAGTCATGTTGCTTCGAATTGTTAGCAGAGTTCCGGCCGTGCTCCTGATCCTGACCATGGCGGCTCCCGCCCGTGCCTATCACGGTGGAGGCGGAGGCGGTCACGGCGGTGGTGGTGGTCACGGCGGCGGAGGCGGTCACGGCGGCGGAGGCGGTCACGGTGGAGGCGGCGGAGGCGGTCATCCCGCGGGGGGTTATCACCCCGCGGCGCCGGCCTTCAATCGGACACCCTCGTTCAGCACGCCACGAGCTTATGCCGCTCCTCGATATGAAAACCCGGCCATGCGTCCCGGCGGGATGCCCGCGGCCAGAGAGATGGCCCCGCGCAACGTGCCGGGGCCGGAAGCCCGTCCGGGAGGCGGAGTCAATGGGATCGGTCGCGAGGCCGGCCTCGGTGCTCGTCCGGGCGAAGGCCCGGGTGGGATCGGCCGAGAGGCGGGACCCGGTCCGAGGGGCATCGGGGCGAACCCGTTCGCCGGCAGGGGCGGCAACGTCAACGGTGCGAACAACCTGAACGCACAAGCGAGGGGCTGGCACAACCCCTATATGGGATATCACCAGGGATGGGTCCACGGCTACTGGAACGGCCACGGTCCGGGGGGATGGGCCGGCCGCGGAGGTTATGGATCCGGTTATTGGGGAGGATATCCCGGCTACGGAATGGGCTACGGCGGATTCGGCTGGGGACTCGGTTCCGGGCTCGGAATGGGCCTGGGGTATGGCCTGAGCTCCTGGCTCTTCGGCCCCGCGCTTTATAACTGGGGCTACTCGAATTACTCGAACCCCTATTACGGCGGCGGATATGGCGGCGGCGGAGGCCAACAGGCGGTCTATGATTATGCCCAGCCGATCGACTCGAGCGGCCCGATGCCCGACGAATCGGTCACGAACCAGTCGAACACGATCCTCGACCAGGCTCGCGACGCTTTCAAACAGGGGGATTACCCGAGGGCGCTCGAACTCTCCGATCAGGCCCTTCGCCAACTCCCGAACGACCCGACCTTGCATGAATTTCGGGCCCTGTGCCTCTTCGCACTCCAACGCTATGACGAAGCGGCGGCCGCTCTCTACGCGGTGCTGTCGGTCGGTCCCGGTTGGGACTGGACGACGCTGATCCGCCTCTACGACAATCCGGATACGTACACCCAGCAATTCCGGGCGTTGGAAAATTACTGCTCCCAGAATCCCAAGTCCGCGGCAGGTCGGTTCGTGCTCGCTTACCACTACCTGACCCAGGGCCACAACAACGAGGCACTGTCCCAACTGAAGACGGTCGCCTCGCTCCAACCGAAGGATACGCTCACGCCCCAGTTGGTGCAGCAACTTGAGTCCTTGCAGAAAGCGCCCCCGGACGGCCAGAACGACCAGGCTCCGAACGCGGGCCCGCCCCCGAGCCCCGCGCCGTCGACGGAGGCCACCGCCGCGGGGAACCCGTCCCCGTCCGTACCCGAAGGCAAGCTGGAAGGGACCTGGACCGCGCAACCGAGCCCCGATACGACCATCTCGCTGACGTTCCAGGATCCGGGGCATTTCCTCTGGAAGGTGACGCATCAGGGCCAGGACCGTCAGTTCAAGGGGGAGTCGAGTTACACCAACGGGGTCTTGACGCTGGCACAGGACGCGAACAACGCCATGGTCGGGAGCATGATCTGGCAGGACGGCACCCACTTCCAATTCAAGGTGCTGGGCGGCGGGCCGAGCGACCCCGGACTTTCCTTCGCGAAATCGTCGTAAGCCGGTGGTCTTGATCGTTCCCAGCCGTTACTATCGAGGATCGTCCCCGAGACGATCGGATCGAGTCCGGGTTCAGCGGAGCCGGGGCCGATCCGATCGTCTCGCCTTGTCTGGTGTCGAATCGTGCTTCAGGATGGAGTCAGGATCGATGGCATCTGGTTCCGAGGGTGCGCGGCCCGAGATCGACCTCCGGCGACCCGTCGAAGGCGGCGATGGGATCTCGGTGATCCGGGGCGGCGAGAACTGTCGCGCCTGGAATAATATCCAGTACCGGGTCGGTCTGAGTGCCAAGAATGTCGGCTCGTCCAAGCTCTCGATGAACGTGGCGACGATCCCGCCGGGCGGAGTCGCCTACGCCCATATCCACGTCGGATTCGAGCTGATGCTTTATATCCTGCAAGGGCGGGTCCGGCACGAGTACGGGCCGGGCCTCCGGAAATCGATCGAGAACGAGGCCGGGGATTTCATCTACATCGAGCCGGGCGTGCCCCACGAGGTCTTCAACTTGAGCGCGAGCGAGCCGGTGGTCGCCGTCGTGGCCCGATCCGACGCCAGCGAGTGGGAGAATATCATCCCTTACGACCGCGAACGGGCATCGGCCGAGTCCGCCGAACCGGCGGCGCAGGCGGGGAAATCCTGACGTCACCGTCCGCGGCCGTTTCCTTGAAAACCCGATCCTTGAGTCTGCCCGAGACGTGGGTAAAATCCTATCAATCTCGAGGGCGATCGCTTCGCCTTTCCCGCAATGCCACACTTGACGGATGCCGGCCGGCCGAAACGACGCGACGAGGCAGTCGTGCGAGTCACCACGGGGGGAGAGGATCACTCGGCATGCTCAAATTCACGACGCTCGAAGTGAGTGGTGTGCTGGTCATCGCCTTCGAAGCGTCGGAGGATTCCACCGCGTATGACTGGCAGTCCACGCAACGCGAGTGGCTGTACAAGACGCTCGAATCGCATCCCGATCCGCGGTTCGCCCTGGATCTGAGCGAGGTCGATTACCTGGCGAGTTCCGAGATCGGCTTTCTCGTGACGATCAAGCGCCGGATCGATCGCCGTCAGGGTCGGGTCGTGGTCTTCGGCGCCCGCCCTTACATCCTGGACCTGTTCCGGACCATGAACCTGACCAAAATCCTCGACCTGGTAGACGACCTCCCGGCTGCCCTGACGAAACTCGGTCCCGCGAAAGCATGATGCACTGCAAATCACGACGCGTGAGATGCGAATCCGCCGATTCCCAAGAACACGGGGATCACTTCGAGGATTGGAAGATTATCCACGAAAGGCACCAAAGGCGCGAAAAGGGAAGTCGCATCGTTGACGAACGGGGTGTCCCCGGCCGTTCGGCGACCAAGTCCTCCGCAGGCAGGCCGCTGAGCCGAATCTCAGGGTGCAGTTATGCGCGTACCGTTCAGTTCGATCGAACACGATGAGTATACGGACGCCCGATACCGAGGCCATCCGTTCACGGGGACCGCGTTCCATCCCGAGGAAGGCAAGCCCACCGAAGAATGCGACTTCGTCGGAGGGCAGCTCCACGGAATGCGTCGGGAGTATAGGGCCGACGGTCGCTTGATATGGGAGGCACGATACGAGGATGGCGTCGCGAGCGGCTCATCACTGCAATATTTTGAGGATGGTCGCGTGCGATCGATCGCTTTGTACGACTCGGGCGAACTCGTGGAGACCTTGAATTCAATCAAGAAGGCTTAAAGCTATCCGAGTATCATCGAGCTTCCGGCATTCTTCGAGAGTGGAGAGCCGATGGGTCAATTCGTAAAGAGACCATCATGTCACCGGCTAATAAGTCCGCTCGCCAGCAAGATGTCGAGGAGCGGTTCTATGACCACGATGGCAAGCCTACGCTGGTCAAGAAACATGGAGAATGGCGAATCGCCGATGCAGGCCGGAAGATCTGAGCAGATTAAGTCGTCGAGATGCGAATCCGGAGGAAACAATTGCCGGGAGACGTAGCCGTGACGAACCCACACGCTGTCAAACGACGAGGGCCGGGGGTAATCCCGGCCCTTTCGTTTCGCCCCAAGATGGTATCGAAGTATCCCTATTCACTCTTCCATTCATTCCTGGCCTGGACGCAGTCCTTGCTCAGGTGGACTTTATCGTCGACCCGCTGGACCCAGCTCATCGGGATGAAGTGGTGCATGCCGTCCGGGCTGTCGTTTCGAGTCAGCTTGATGTTGCTGCCCTCGACGTGGTCGACCCTCCCGAGCTTGTTGCCACACGACCCGATCACGTCCATGTGCTCGCGGATATCGGCGGTCGAGCGGGATGCCGCGCCCTCGCCGAAGGTTTCTTTCGCCTTATGCTCGGCCTTCTGGGCGACTTCCTCGATGCGGTTGCCGACCTGGTGAGCTTTCTCCTTCGCCCAATCGGTCGCTTCCTCGAGCTTCTCGCCGACCGTGTGCCCCACCTTGGTCGCCGTCTCCGCGATCTTGTGGCCGGTCGCCTCGACCTGATCTTTGAATGTCTCTGCCATGGGATTCTCCCTTCGAACGGTCGATAGAAGCCGCCGCGTGGAGGCGGCCGTGACTTCTCCGCATGAGAGAATGAAAATGCAAACTCCATGCCGCTCATCGACGTCAGTGCGGAAGGGACCGCGCGCCGTCCTCGTCGCCCGGGCGTGGGTATCGAAAGAATGGGTCGGTTCCAGTCGAGGAGGCTTGACACATCGTTCCTACGAATCGAGATTGAAAGGCCGATCCGAGAAAGCTTCCGTCGGTCGTTGATGAGGGCTCGAGACTCTTCCGGGTTTCCCGCGCGAGGTGACGATGTCGCT
The DNA here is from genome assembly GCA_963743925.1 of uncultured Planctomycetota bacterium. Taxonomy (GTDB): domain Bacteria; phylum Planctomycetota; class Planctomycetia; order Isosphaerales; family Isosphaeraceae; genus CAVZRC01. The sequence goes on from CAVURY010000007.1 coordinate 363,535, forward strand.
CAGGTTCGTGGCGCTGCTGCGCGGGGTCAACGTCGGCGGCAAGAACAAGTTGCCGATGAAGGATCTCGTCGCCATGTTTGTCGAGGCCGGCTGTGGTGGAGTGAGGAACTATATCCAGAGCGGCAACGTCATTTTCCGCGCGGAGCCACACCTTGCCGACCGGATCCCCGCGCTGATCGCTTCGCAGATCGAGAAGTCCTTCGGATTCCGGACGCCCGTGCTGCTACGTACGGTCGAACAGCTCGAAGATGTCGTCGGGAACAACCCGTTCCTCCCGATGGGAGCGAGCGAGGAGGCGCTCCACGTCATGTTCCTGGACGACCTACCGGCTCCGGACCGCGTGGCCGATCTCGATCCCGATCGATCGCCTCCGGATTCATTCATCGTGCGCGGTCGAGAGGTCTACCTTCAGCTTCCCGATGGTGTCGCACGCAGTAAATTGACCAACAGCTACTTCGACTCGAAGCTCAAAACGACCAGCACCGCGAGGAACTGGCGGACGGTGAAGAAACTCCTCGAGATGATGAGCGGCGACGGTTTGTGATGATCTCGCGTTCCGGAGTAATATCGGACGGCGAAAGTATGGAAAGCAAGGTGCACGACGGAGGAGTTGCCATCGAACTCATCGAACTTCAGAGAGCGCTCACCGACGCCGATCCGTCGGCAATCCTTGTTCCGGACCGGATTCTTCGCCGCGTCGTCAAGGTCGACCGCGGTCTCCGTCGGCTGGGTCGTTCACATCCGACTTCGTACGTGATCGGATGCGAGGCGCTGGGGGCGATCGTGGAAGGATCGGAGCTGGGCCGACCACCGGGCATGGAATGGCCCGCGACGACCCTCTTGATCGCGGAGCCCGGGCCCGAAGAACTCAGGGAGGTGGACCCAGGGCGAATCCTGACGATGACCTGGCGGCGACTCTTTCATGCGCGGGTCGAGGCCGAGATCCTGCGGGCGATCGCATCGGGGACGATCGATGCGGAGGGGCTTCAGTCGCGGATCGCAGCCATCGGATGCACCGCGTTCGAAGAGGCGTGTGGCGTGTTGCAACACGATGGACTGCTGCTCCCACCGGTCACCGAGGCGGCCGCCTACGCGGTGTTCGCGGGGACGTTTCTCGGGCTGACGCTCTTCGATCGCGAGTCGCGTTCGGACGTTTTTCCCGCCATCGAGTCGCCGGCTTCGGTCGAGCAGGTGCTCGCCAAGGACATCGACGGATCCGCGCTATTCGTCGCCACCCGCCTGAGTGATGCGTCCGCCTCTTGCGATTCGGATCCGGATGCCGCGAAGAGTCTGACATCGAGCCCAGCGACCCGGCCGGCGAGGAAGCGACCATGGCGGGGCGATGCCCAGTCTCGATTTCGGCGGCTGGCGGAGAAGGCGGGCGCGGCGAGCGAACAGGGCAATTCGGTGCGGGCGGCGATCCTCTGGGCGCGGTGGGCCGACCGGGTCGGGCCGGCCGACGGCCAGGCCGAGCGGGCCGCCGCCAGGGCCTCGCTGCGTCAGCTCACGGTGCGGCTTCAGAAGGCGCTGTTCGTGCCCAAAGGAGAGGCCAGCCTCTGGGTCGAGGCGCTGACACCGCTCCTGCCATCGGCCGCGAGCGAATTCTGGTCTCCCGAGCGTCGGCTCCTCTACGATCTCCAGAATGTCTGCATCGACCACGAGCGCGAGATCTTCCGGCTCGAGCCGATCCGCTGGCTTTCCTCGATGGGTCGGCATCCGCTCAAGAACCCGCTGCCGCACTTGCGCGAAGTTACGATGTCGAAGCACCTCCGCAAGGCCGAGGCTCGCGCGAGCAAGGTCCGGCTGTCGCGCGGGCAGCGAGCCCGGCTGGTGGGGTTGCTCCGTCCGGCCGTCGCACGCGCCGAGGAAGCCCTCCGCGAGCGGTTCCGGCCCCGGGTCGACTCCGCCCTCGAATCGGTCTGGGTCCGGCCGGAGAATCTCCCGGAACGGGTCGCCTATCGCAAGCTCGTCGAGGAGATGCTGGACCCGATCGTCGCCCGGGGATTCACGACGCTCGGCGACCTCCGCGACTCCGCGTCGCGAGGAAACCTCAAGCTCCACGACCTGCGCTGGCCGGATGAGTTCGTATGGGGGGATCAGTTGCTCGCGGCCGACCGGGCGTTATCGCGGGCGCTCGACGGCGTCCATCGACGAGGAGAGATCTATCTTCGCTGCCTCCAGCGCTTCAGCGCGATGGCGTTCGGCACCCGGGCCGGGCGATTCCTGACCATGTACTTCGCACTGCCGTTCGGCGGTGCGTTCGTGCTGTTGAAGGGGCTCGAAGAGATCCTGGAATTGACGATCGGCCGGATGACCGAGCGGCATGTGCACCTGGTCAACTCCGAAAGCATCCTGCTGCTGGGCCTGGTCTTCCTCGGAATCATCAATTACCTGCGATTTCGCCGGGGCTTCGTCGCGGTCCTGAACGCGATCGGCCTGGCGCTTCGACTGGCACTCCTGGACTTACCCGCGCGATTCCTCGGCCATCCGATCGTGCGTCGGGTCCTCGAGAGTGCCCCGGCGCGCGCGCCTTGTGGAAGTACGGCCTCAAGCCCGGTTTCATCGCCGTCCCGATCTGGGTCCTGGCGAGGCTGGTGGGGAATCGACCCGTCACCGTGAACACGGTCGGGCTGACGTCGTTCCTGGCCGCGACGCTCGTCCTCAACACCCGCGCCGGCCGGACCATGGAGGAGATCGCGCTCGAGCGGGTGTCGGTGGCCTGGCATGGCCTGATCTTCCAGGTGATCCCGGGCGTTTTCCGGCTGATCCTGATGGCCTTCGACCGCCTGAAGGAGTGGCTCGAGAAGCTCATCTACGCGGTCGACGAGTGGCTCCGGTTCCGCGACGGGCAGTCGAGGTGGGTCCTGGCGATCAAGGCCGGTCTGGGGATGATCTGGGGCGTGTTTGCCTATGTCGCACGAGTTTATCTGAACCTGTTGATCGAGCCGCAGCTCAACCCGATCAAGCACTTCCCGGTGGTGACCGTCGCGGCCAAGATCCTGCTCCCGTTCGTCCTGGTCCTCACGAGGATGATCGCGACGCCGCTGTCGCCGTTCCTGGGCGCCGTGCTGAGCAATGCCATCGCCGCGACCACGGTGTTCTTCCTGCCCGGAGTGTTCGGATTCCTGGTCTGGGAGCTGCAATCGAATTGGCGACTCTACGACGCGAACCGGCCCAAGACGCTGGGCTCGCTGGTCGTGGGGAGCCACGGCGAGACCGTGGTCCGCTTCCTTCGTCCGGGTTTCCATTCGGGCACCCTGCCCAAGAAATTCGCCCGGTTGCGGTCGGCGCGACGATCGGTCCGGGACCGTGCGGTGCTCAAGCAACGCGAGGCTCTGCATCACGTCGAAGAGTCGATGCGAAGGCTGGTCGAACGCGAGTTTGCCGAGTTGCTTCGCGAGGGCCGGGCGCTCTCGAGGTGGTCGATCGAGCCGGGATCGATCCATCTCGCCACCAACCGGATCCGGATCGAGCTGGTCTCCGTCGAGCGCGATCGGCCGAGCCTCTGGCTCGACCTGGAGGAGCGATCGGGCATCCTGGCGGCGGGGATCTCGCAGTCCGGCTGGATCGAGAGGCTCGGCCCGGAAGAACGTCGGACGCTCAGCGATGCGATCGCCGGACTCTACAAGATCAGCGGGGTCGAGCGGATTCACGCTCCCGGCGATCCGATCGTCGCGATCTGTGACCGGTCGAGTCACGACGGGGAAATCGCCAGATCCGTGGATCCCGGCCGCTTCGCGGACGTCGCGATTCCATGGCGGGAATGGGTCTCGATCTGGGAGGGTGAGGAGTGTCGGTCGCCGGGGGGCGACGGACCGGCCTGGAGGAGCGGAATTCTTCCCGGGCCGGTGATCTGACGCAAGCAATGCTTGACGACCGGATTGAAATGTCGGCCGGAGTGATGGAGCATGGACGCAGCCCGACGCAGTCTCGCGCAACTCGGAGAAGGACCATGACCGAACCGATTGATCGCCGCCGATTCCTCGGGGTCGCCGTCGCTACGGCTTTTTCGACAGGGATGGGGAACCAGGCCGCAGGGAGGGAGGACGGTGCCGACGTTGCGTTTGAAGGGCCACGAGGCGAGACAACTCTTCGGTCTTCGCGGCCATACCTGACCCCGGCCGCCGAGTTCGTCAACGTGAGCCGCGGCAATCCCAGGCCGTTCACGCTCCAGGGAGAGGCTCGCGAAAAAGCCCGGCTCTCTCCGGAGTCATGGCGATTGGAGATCATCGGCGATGGGTCATCCGAGATCGCGCGCCCCTGCCGGTTGGAGGACAAGACGGCCATCGATCTCTCCGAGTTGAAGGAACTGGGGAAGACGCACGGGGTCAAGTTCTTGAAGGCCATGCAGTGCAACAATATCCCTTCCCCGCTCGGTCAGGGTCTCTGGGAAGGCGTTCCGTTACGCGACGTCCTCCGACGAGTCGGCAAGGTCGGAAACGTGCGACGCGTCTATTACTGGGGGTTCCACAACAACGACCCGGCGCAGCTCTTCCAGTCGTCGCTGGGATATAACCGGGTGATGGAGACGCCACCCTGGGAGCCGCCGCCGCTGGTGGCCTACCGGCTCAACGGCGAGGATATCCCCCCGCAGCGCGGCGGACCGGTCCGAATGGTGGTGCCGTGGGCGCACGGCTTCAAGTCGATCAAGTGGCTGCAGCGCATCGTGCTGACCAACGACTACAAGGCCAACGACACGTATGCCCTTCAGAATAACGATCCGGAATCGTACCTGAAGACGGCCGCCTATCTCGGCAAGGGCGATCGCTCGTTCAAGGCGGGCCGGCCGATCCTGATCGAAGGGACGGCGATGGCCGGATGGTCGGGGCTCAAGCGTGTTGAATACTGGCTGAGGCCGGCTCCTGCGAGCGGAACGGATGCGAAGTTGGGCGACGACGACCCGGCCTGGAAGACGGCGGTCTGGCGGCCGTGCGACCTGATGTCGCCTCCGGAGGATTGGGGATCGATCCTGCCCGTCGGAACCTCGCCCGGGGAGGTCTGGGGATTTGACCCGACGACCGGCAAACCCAAGGCGTGGCCGTTGCTCTTCAGCATGGTCCCCTGGACCGCCCGGCTGGGAGGACTGGCCCCTGGATCCTACGAGTTCCGAGCCCGGACCGTGGATCTGAACGGCTTCGCCCAGCCCGAGCCCCGGACGTATCAGAAATCGGGCATGAACCTGGTGCCAAGCCGGACGTTCAGCGTGACAGCTTGATAATTCAGAGCTTATCCGCAGATGAACGCAGATGGAAAGCCGGATCCAGCAAGGCCGACGCGATACGCCATCCTTTCTCGAGTTATGTTTCTTCATTTTTATCCGTCTTTTGATCTGCGTTCATCTGCGGATCCCTTGGATTTTCATTGAGTCAAGGCACTACAACGGCACCACCGTCATCGGCACCCCGCCGAGCGGCCGCAGGGCCAGCATCGCGCGCGGAATTACCCGCGCACCGGGGCGAGTCGCAGGTGGACCGCCTGCGCGACCATCGCGACGACGAGGAGGAGCTCCATCATCGCGAACTCCTGGCCGATGCACTGATGCGGCCCGCCGAGGAACGGGAACCACGCGAACCGAGGCCGGCCGGACGTTCGTTCGGGCGTGAAGCGTTCGGGATCGAAATCGTCCGGATCGGGCCAGAACTCCGGGTGTCGGTGGGTGATGTAAGGGCTCAGGATGATCGTCGAACCGGCCGGGATGTGGTAACCGCCGATCTCGTCGCCCTCGCGAGCGTCTCGCGCCACCGCGTAGACCGGCGGGTAAAGCCGGAGGGCTTCCTCGATGACTCGACGCGTATACGCCAGCCGAGGCAGGTCATCTACAGTCGGGGTCCGGCCGCCGAGGACCCCGGCGACCTCCTCGCGCAGCCGACGGTCAGCCTCGGAGTGCCCGCTCAGGACGAAGGTCGTCCAGGCGAGCGCGACGGCGGTCGTCTCGTAGCCGGCGATGAGGAACGTGAAGACCTGGTCGCGCAGCTCGCGGTCGGAGAGGCCCTCGCCGGTCGCCTCGTCGCGGGCGGCCAGGAGCATCGAGAGCAGGTCGCCGGTGTCGCGGCGGGGCTCCCGGCGGCGGGCGGCGATGATCTCGTAGACCACACCGTCGAGCGTACGCATGGCGCGGCGGAACCGGAGATTCCTCGGGGTGGGCACGACCGGATGCGGGTAGAGCCGATGATTGAGCCGGTGCTCGACGTATTCCAGGGCCGTCGTGACGGCGGGCGCGACCCGGGGGGCCTGGCCCTCCAGGTCGATGCCCATCAGCGCCAGGCCGGCGATCCGCAAGGTCAGACCCATGAACTCCTCGGCGACGTCGAGCGGCCCCCCGCCCCGGCTCGCGTGCTCTCGCCAGCGACCGAGCATCGCGTCGGTCATCGCGGTCATCATGCCGGCTTGCGCCGCGACCCGCTCGGCGTGGAAGGCCGGCTGCGACATCCGCCGCAAGCGCCGCCAGGCGTCACCCTCGGTCGTGACAAGCCCCTCGCCCGGCCCGACCTTCGTCCGGTCGTAAACCCAGCTCCTCGGGTAATTCTTCTGCCGGTCGAGCAGGACGTGCTTGACGTGCTCCGGGTGCGCCAGGGTGTGCGTCACATACGGCCCGGCACGCATCCGGAAGACGTCGCCGTAACGGCGACGCGCCTCGACCAGGAACCTCAAGGGGTCGCGCTGAAACCGCCCGACCGGACCGAACGGACCGGGCACGAGCTGCCGGACCCCGGGCGCGATCTTCCTCGTGGCCGCGACCGCCATGACCCGGACTCCTCATCCACGGGATAGCCGCTGTCATCGGGAACGCTCGATGAGAATGCGCCCCAGCTTAAGACAAACCTACGACTTTTGTCAAACGTGGTCCTGCGCGATCCCAACGCTGCCGGCCGGAGCGTTGCCATGTTCGGCCCGCGGCAAGGATTGGGAAGCCATGCGTCGATCTTCGTCGAGCTTGCCATCGCGACCGTGACAAGGTCTGCGCCACTGGCCTGCGCCGCGATGTTCGGTTAGCATCGTGGGCGATTTATATTTCGCCGCGAGAGTCGTTCTCCGGGATCACCGGGATGATGCGCAACTCGCGGTCAAGGTCGTCCCCGCGCGTAACCGTCGCCCTCGGAGTGGTCCGTTCATCGATCCGGCCCGGTCGTCGGAAAGGAGCCCTACCATGTCGATCGAGTCATCCGCGTCGCCGGATCGTGCGCCTTCCCTCAAGGCGTCGGACCCGCACCCCCGTCGCGTCGATGCCATCGACGCCCTGCGCGGGGCCGTGATGGTGTTGATGGTGCTGGATCACACCCGCGACTACTTCGGCAACTCGGCCATCAACCCCCTGGACTTGACCCAGGCGAGCCCGGCGCTCTTCCTCACGCGGTGGGTGACCCACTTCTGCGCCCCGGTGTTCGCTTTCCTGGCGGGGACGGGCGCCTATCTCGCGGGCTCCCGGGGCCGGTCGCGGGGCGACCTCGCGGCGTTCCTCGCCACCCGAGGGCTCTGGCTGATCTTCCTCGAGCTGACGGTCGTCCGAGTCGGCCTCTTTTTCGATCCCCTGTTCGCCCCGGTGTTCTTGACCGTGCTTTGGTCGATCGGGGCATCATTCCTCGTGCTGGCGGGGTTGGTCTTCCTGCCGAGCCGGATGGTCGGAGCACTCGGGGTGCTGCTGATCGCGACGCACGGATTGGCCGGCGGCTTTTCGTCGGGATCCGAAACTCCCGCCGCGTTGCAGGCAGCCGGCGTGCTCCTTCTCAGACCCGGCTTCTTACCGCTGACCGGTGACGTGAACCTGCTCGTCGCCTACCCGCTCCTCCCCTGGCTGGGGGTGGTCGCCGCGGGCTACGGATTCGGCGAGGTCATCCGGCTCGAACCCGGGCGGAGGCGGCGGGTGATGGGGATCACGGGAGTCGCCATGATCGCTGCCTTTCTGATCCTGCGGGCCTGGGGCGTTTATGGCGAACCGAAGCCGTGGGCACGGCAAGAGACTCCGTTACTGACCGTGCTCTCGTTCATCAACTGCACGAAACAACCTCCTTCCCTGCTCTACGTGCTGATGACGCTCGGCCCGGCGATCGCGGCCCTGTCGGTGATCGACCGCGTGGGCATCCACGGCAAGCTCGGACGTGCCGTCGTGACGCTCGGCCGCGTCCCCCTGTTCTATTACCTATTGCAGTGGTACGTGATCCACGGACTCGCTGTACTCGCGGGCCTGGTTAGGGGAATGCCCGTCGCCTGGCTGTTCTCCGCGGGCGCGCTGGGACCCCCTCCCGAAGGCTGGCCGCTCAGTCTCCCGGGCGTCTACGCCGCCTGGGTCGTGGTGCTCGCTGTCCTCTACGTGCCCTGCCGCTGGTTCGCCGGGGTCAAGGGCGCAACCCGGCGGGCTGGCTGTCTTACCTTTGATCCGGCCGCCCTCTCCGGATGTCGAGGAGGGCGTATCGCCGAACATGGACGGAGCCGCGCTCCCCGTATCGCGAATTGCCATTCAGGCGGAGCGGTCCTGAATCCACGAAAAGCGAGTCGGGGGCGCAACCGCGAATTTGGTCGCGATCTCGTCGGCGAGTCGTTCGTAGCGTTCGGGCTGACGGCACAGGTATTCTTGGGCCTTCGCCGCCTTGCCCGAGAGCGAGCGATTGCTGATGCCCCAGGCCTCGTTCAGGTGTCTGATGATCCCGGCATAGTCGTTGACGGTGTAGACGCCGATTCGCTGGGTGACCGTCGCGAAGTGATCGTAGAGGTCGGCGTCCTTGCCATCGAACATGAAACGCCCGGGCATGGAGATGATACCCCTCAAGATCTGCCGGTAGGCGAGCACGGCACCCTCGGGGTCGCGCTCGATGATCTCGCCGACCGTCCGGGTGTAGAACACCTCGTGTCGCGTCTCGTCGGCGGCGATCTTGCGGCAGATCCTGGCGAGATTCTCCTCGCCCTGGTCGGCGGCGAACCGGCCCACGTTCCCGTGAGTGATCCGGGTCGCACGCTCCTGGAACGACGCGTAGATGAGCCCCTCGTAGTCGTTCCCATCGCTATTGTTGTTGAATCCATTCCTGATCAGGTGATGGATCGTGCGTTCGACCGATCGCATGTCGACGCGCCCGGTCAGCCGGAGGTAGGCGTTCAGCAGGTCGCCGTGCCGGTTCTCCTCGGCCGTCCAGCCCCTCAGCCAGCGTGCCCAGGGATTGCCGCCGGTACCCGTGGGGTCGCTGGCGATCTGCTCGAGCGAGACGGCGTAGTTGGGCAGGGCCTCTTCCGTGATCATGTTACCGACCAGCACCACGAGGATATCGTCGGGCAACTGCCGGGCCGTCTCACGGAACTGGGAGAGCCTCTCGGACCAATCGCGGGCGGTCAGGTCCGGCAGGAAGTCGGTCGGTTGCCAGGCTTGATCCACGGGAGCGAGGAGCGAGAGATTCTCCTCGACAAATCCTTGCAAACTCTCGACCACTTCCATTGGGGCTGCCTTCCGGGTGTCGTTAGTCGCGTCGATCGCGGTGCGATGATCACGATGCGATGGGCGGTCGGGGCTCGTCCCATCCGGGGAGGTCGCCGACCGACTCGAATTGGGCGGAAATCTGCCGTCCAACCCAGAATAGGACGAAATGCTCATCACTTATCGCACGGCGAGCGATTTGCGGGTGACATTCGGGCAGGCTCTATCGAGGGAGTGAGACCGAAGCCTCGTCGCGACTTACGGCTTCGCGGTTCAGGCTTCGACGAGGGCACGAATCTGGTCCAGGCCGAGTCGGACGACCTGGAAAGGGTCGAGCGACCAGAGCTCGCGGTTGAACAATTCGAGGGAGAGCGGGCCGCGATATCCGATGGTGCGCAGGTTCGCGATGACGCGAGGGAGATCGGCGATCCCATACCCGACCATGACGCGATCCTCGTCCGACTGGGTGAGAGGATCGGGCTGGGCCGGTAGATCATTCATGTGGAAGCACGCCAGCCGATCGCCGGGGATCCGGAGCAGGTCGTCAACCGTGCCGCCGCCGCGGATCATGTGGAAGACGTCCGCCACGACCGTCGCGCGGGAATCGTGCGTCCCCGAAGCGATCGCCCAGGCGCTCGAGACGTCCTTGATCCCGTCGACGAAGCCGAGGAACTCCATCGAAGGGAGCACGCCGATGCCCGAACCGATCGCCAGCAACTCGGCGAACCGCTCGGTCGCATGGCCCAGATCCACGACCTGCTGGGGCGGACTGGCCACGATGTAGGGACTTCCTAGCTCCACGGCCTGGGCCATCCGACGACGGCAATCCTCCAGGACTCGCTGGTGTTCGAGCCCATCCGAGGTGATCCAGCCGTGTAGGGCGATCATGCTGACGACGCGTAACCCCGCCCCGGCCAGCGCGCTCCTCAACTCGGCGAGCGTGCCGCCCTGATCCAGATAGACCGAGATTTCGTCGTTCCAGGGCTCGATCGCCGAGTAACCGGCCTTGCCGGCCACCTCGATCTTCTCCAGGAGCGGCGTCGGCCGTATCGTGCTCGTGTTGAGGCATTCGATGAATTCATTCATGGGATTCGCTCCTCCCCTCCCTGCACTGGCCGGGTGGGTGGATGGACCATTGGGGACGCGGACGGTCAGGATTCCTCGATGCGCTGCTCGAACGGGGGCCGGTTGCGTTCGGGAAGATGGACCATGCCGGCGTCGTCGGCGATGTGGAGGCCGGCATCCAGGTAGAAGATCACGCCATTGATCTTCCGGGCCGGTGGCGACGCCAGGTAGACGACCGCCGAGCCGATCTCCTCGGGCGTCGTCAGGTTGCGGATGCCGGCCGGGAAATCCGGCCGGCCGAAACGGACCTGGATCTGACGCTCGTTGGGCGTATCCACCCATCCGGGTGCGATCATGTTGCAAGTCACCCCGTCGTTGAGATATTCGACGGCAACCTGCTGGGTCAAGCCCCAGAGGCCGGCCTTGCTGACGACGTAGGAAAACAGGCCCGGCATGGGACGGGTGGCGCGTGTGGAACCGATGTTCTGGATCGTGCCCCGTCGCGATCGAAGGGAGGGGAGGGCCGTCTTGATCCCGAGCCAGGCCCCCTTGAGGTTGATCGCCAGGGTCCGCTCCCAGAGTGCTTCGTCGGTCGACTCCGCCGTCCCGCGAGGGCTGATACCGGCGTTGTTGACCAGGAGATCCAGGCCGCCCCAACGCGCGATCAGGTTCCCAACCGCCCGCTCCCAGTCGTCGGCACGGGTCACGTCGAGGTATTCCCCGATCGCCGTATAGCCTTGCTCGCGCAATCCGGCGGCCGATTGCTCGGCCCGTTCACGATCGATGTCGGCGAGCACAACCTTGTAGGAGGCCTCGGCCAGCGAGCGCGCGATTCCCAGCCCGATCCCCTGGGCCGCACCGGTCACCAGGGCAATCGTTCGATCCGGTGGTCCCGACATGCCTTCAACCCACATCTTCCCGCCGACGGTCGCGAAGCCCGACTTCCGGTGACCGTCATGGGCGGGATGCCTTGGAATCCGCGCCATCTTTTGAGACGAACGCAATCATGATGAACTTCGAGGCTGACCCCGTCAACCACTGACTCGCCCCGCCCCTGCCCGCTGAATCGAGTGATTCATGCATCACGATGACACGCACGAACCCTCGCGCGCGGGGAACGAAACCGACACAAAGTGCGCGAAAGGTTGCTCAATTGGGATCGAAGGCTGTGGACGAGGATGTTAAGATTGGGCGAGTCGAGGCCCGGGATCGGGGCAAAGCAATCTCCTCGTGCTTGATCAGGCGCCGGATTTCGATCCGGTCTTGGAGGATGGTCGCGAGCGGCCGCGGACGAGTGTCTGCGTCCGTCCTTCTTGGATGAGCCGATCGTCTTGGTTGAGAATCCTTCGAGACCAAGTCACGACACCTCGTCGCCCCTTGCCGCCGGGCTCCAGGGCCTCAACGCGCGAGATCCCATGGATCGTGTCGCCGAAGACGATCGGATGATGAAACTTCCACTCGAGGATCGCCAGAAACGCCAGGGTATCCACTCGCGGGGCCTGACTCATCAGGCCTGAGGCAATCGAGAAGACCAGGAGCCCATGAGCGACGGGACGTCCGAACGGGCTCTGTTCCGCCGCCACATGATCGACATGAATTGGGTTGTAATCCCCGGAGAGTCCCGCGAACAGGCTGACGTCGGTCTGAGTGATCGTCCTGTGCGGGCTCTCCCATTCATCACCGACGATGAGGTCATCAAATGACAGGACGGTCCATGGGTGATGGCTCACGCTCGGTCATCTCCTCGAGAAAATCGAGCGGCCCCGGCGATCCGGTAGGGCGCGTCTCGTGTTTAACTCCAAGGTGGATTGTGTCGTCCGAGACCAAACCGTCAAGATCGTTCGTCTCGGACGCTGACAGGGCACATTCATACAGAAATCCACCCCATGCCTCCCCAGGCCAAGCCGCCGGGTACGGCCCCCCCTTGACGGCATGAAACAATTGATTGCGTTTGGGCAGTCTGGAATCGGATTTGCAAGAGTAACTTGACCTCACCACTCCGCCCGTGTTCAGAGGGGATAACGGCGATGACTCGGCCTTACCGTGTTGTGATCGCAGACGACGAAAAACCAGTCGCCGTCGGACTTCAGAATCAACTGGAATCCCTGGGATATGACGTCGTGGCGGTGGTCAACGATGGCCAGCGTGCCATCGAGATGTGCCGCCGCGCGCTCCCGGATGCGGTGTTCTTGGATATCGAGATGCCCGGCCTGGACGGGCTGTCCGCCGCCCGACAAATCGCCGTGGATCCCGGCACGCCGGTGATCATCCTGACGGCGCATGGTCATCCGAACTTGATCGACCAGGCGGTCGAAGATGGGGTCATCTCTTACCTGCTGAAGCCGGCGACCAACCCGAGCTTGCATGCGGCGGTCCAGGTCGCGGTGGCGCGGGCGAGAGAGCTCAAGACCCTCCAGGACGACGTCGATGAGCTCAAATCGACCCTGCGTGAGCGCAAACTGATCGAGCGCGCCAAGGGGATCCTCATGTCCCGGCGGCATCTCAGCGAGAGCGAAGCGTTCCGGTTGCTGCAACGCCAGAGCCAGGACCGTCGGATCCCGATGGCGAAACTGGCCGAATCCATCATCCAGACGGATGAATTGTTGGAGGCGCCCAACCAGGCCGCCGCCGCCCCGCTCACCAGGCCCTTTCGTCGGCATCCCGACTTGCCGCAGGGCGAATAATGTTTGACGCCGGCGTAGACTGTCGTTAGGCTTGTTGGTACTCGAAGGGATTGCTCCCGGATGTTGCGGTCCCTCGACTACCCTACGATCCAGCTTTCGATGCGACATGAAACGCCGGTTGGGATCAAGGATGGTACTATGTGAGCTCATTTCGTCATACAAATGAGTTTGCCAGTTCCCAAACTCTCGGGGCTTCGGATCCCGGGACAACCTCTCCCAATCCCTTCGCTCAGCAAGGCCCAAGGCTAGCATCGCCCCTGCCTCAGAGCCGAATCAGCGGGAGACTGGCATGCCGATGTACGACTCCAGGACAGAGCTTCGGCGTTTCGGAACCGGCAAGAATCATCGAGAACTCGCCCAGTTCATCGAGGGCCACATCAATCGGGTCGCGAGCGGCCGGATTCGCGATCTCCATGTTGTCTATTCGGATGACAAGATCATCCTCCAGGGACGATCGAGGACCTATCACGCGAAGCAACTGGCGCATCAAGCTGTGCTGGAACTGACCGATGGCCATCCGCTTCTGGCCAATCAGATCATCGTTTCATGACTCAGGAGGAGTTGGCGCGCATCCGGAGCGGCCCCGGCGCCGTCACCGGACGATGGAGCAAGCGAACCGATTCACGGTCGTCGCATCCTTCGACTTCCGCCTCCGCCATAAAGCAACAGGGATGAGTTGGCCATGGATGTCCGAACGACTTCATCCTCCCCGATATCGGAAAATCCGGGGGGCGATCGCTTACTGATCGATCATCGAGAATTGCGGTCCGTGCTCTCCAGCCTGAGCCATGAGCTCTGCCGTCCCCTCATCTCGCTGAAGGCCGGCTTCGACCTGTTGCTCGGCGAGACGTCGGCGACGTTCACCGGCGATCAGAGGAACCACCTCCTGACCATGGTGACGCTCTGCGACGATCTCCTGCGGATGACCCGCAGCTATCTCGACTACGCGGGGATCGTCCAGGGCTCACGTCCCCTCTGCCTGGGGAGTTATACGATTGGCGCCCTGATTCATGAGATCGGCCGCCAGTTTGCCCCGCTCGTCGCGAGCCGACAGGTTCATTGGCAGTCCCAGGTGGACTCTCCGGAAATCAAGGTGGTCACCGATGCCACGCTTTGCCAGCAGATCGTCGGCAACCTGGTCTCCAATGCCGTGAAATATACGCCCATGGGCGGGACGGTGCGCGTCATCGCCGTTTCCGATGCCGATTACTGGTCGGTGACGGTGGCCGATACCGGGCCCGGCATCCCCCCGGATTCCCTCGAGCTCGTCTTCGAACCGTTCTTCCGGCTCGCCCGCGACGAACATTCCGGCGTCGAAGGGAATGGCTTGGGGCTGGCGATCTGCCGGGAGTTGGTGACCCAACTCCAGGGCGAAATCCGCCTGACCTCCGTGGTCGGACAGGGCACTTCGGTCTCGGTCCGATTTCCCCACGCCCGCGATACCCGGACGAAGCCCGAACCGGATCTCCGGTCGAGCACGAAAGGGCGGGATACCAGATCGAGCGAATCCCCGGCTTCCGCCCGGATGAGTCGTCGGAAGGGTTGATGTCGTTCGAGACATCAGCGAACCTGGGACGAGATGTCTCGCGGGCCACTCGCGATCGGCGCCCAGCGGAGCGGACCGTTGTAGTACGTGTGATGATCCAGGTTGTCGTCCAGACGCAGGCTCGATCGATCGGATTCGGCATCCACATCCGGGATGATGTGCGGTCCGGGAGACGTGTCGTCGTCCTGGCTCGGAGGCGCGGGTTGAACTTGGCCGGGAATACGGGCGACAGGTAGCTTGCGACGCTTGGGCGTAGCACGACCGGCCGGGAGCGTTCGAGCCCCGGTCCCGTCATCCAGGGCACTCCGGGAATCGTCCCGGCGAGATCGGACGAGCTGTTCCTTGTCGATGCCGCGATCGCTCAACAAATTCCGGGCATCGTTCAACTGGGCGGTGAGATCGCCGTTGTCGATCTCCTCCTGGACCAGCCGATCTTCGAACGAGCGGTTTTCCTGCTGGAGTTTGGCCACGTCGCGCTTCAACTGGGCGTTCTCGTATTCCAGGTGGCTGACGCTCGTCTTGAGCTGGCCGACCGTCGGGCCTCCGGAGAGGAACGTACTACGGCCCGAGCAACCTGCCAGGCCGTTCAAGCCGGCTGTGATGGCCACAATCGCGGCCATCCATGTCGATGGGCTTCGGCGACGAGACCGAGGCTTGCCGCAGGCACGATCGTGCCAGGGCCGCGGATCCCAATCGGATTGGAGCACTGGTCCGGTCAACAAGGTGGTATCCCAATCGTTTGGACGCGGACGCACTCTCCCGCCAGGTCAGGGGGAGACATCGTTGAGAGTGAGCCAACCGGCCGGGGCACTCGCCTGCGGCCACTTTTTCCGGACGGGGGAACGAAGTGCCACTCCCTGTCCTCTATTCTTCGTCAATTTGACCAGTGAGCATTGGGAAATCCTTCGCTCGTCTTGGCCGCATAGTCGGGCGGAGGACGGTCGTCGCCCAGGTCGGTCGGGTTGGGAGGGTCTTGCGGGTTCTTCGCGCTCCGAAATCGCCTCAAGGCGATGACCAGGGTCGTGGCCAGCATGCCGACCAAGGCGCCAACCAGGGCGCTCAGGAGGATGACAACGCCCGTGCTGCTGGTCAATTCCCCCAGTCCGAAAGGGAACTTGACCTTCACGGATTCACCGTTGGCCCAGATGAACCAGAGCATCAGCCCGAGGAGGATCGCCGTACCGATCAGGCGGCGATAGACCCAGAAATTTCGGATAATCGACGGTCTGCGCCTTTTATATTGGTAAGCCATGGGATTACTCCGGCTGGGGGAGCCGAGGAGGGCCGCGTCCTCGACGCGGGGGAAGAGCATCGGTCGATCGGACTCAATGCGGAGGGGGTACGTCGACCCCCAGTAACCACCAGAATATCACATAGAGGGTCGAGAAGAGCGATGCCGCCCATCTCCCCCATACCCATGGCCAGAGGAAGAGCAAGCCTGCCGCGGCCATGCTGAGATAGGGACCGAAAGGTAATTCGCGATCGGCGCTCGACAATTGGTCCCCGGCCAGCCATTTCCTGAGATAAACCAACATTTTCCATGCCGCATGGGCCAGCCCGAAGAATGGGGCCAGGAAAAAGGTGAGGACGGCCGCTTGCCAACCCATGAAGGCACCGACCATCCCCAGGAGGGTGACATCTCCGAAACCCATGGCTTCGCGGCGGAGCAAGAAGCTGGCGGATAATCGGACAAATTGGGTCAAGCCGGCCCCGACCGCCAGCCCGCAGAGGCCGACCCAGAGTCCACCGAGGTGGGTGGCGGCGGTCGCGGGTTGGGGACGAATCGCGGGCCAGAGCCAGCCGAGCCCGATCCCGATCGCCATCCCGGGTACCGTGATCTCGTCGGGGATGATCATCAAGTCGTAGTCGATGAACGTGGCGGCGACGAGCAGCGCGAGGAGGACGGCATGGTACCCGGCGACGACCAACTGAAAGACTTCCAGGGCAAACCAGGGATTCCGAAGGCCGGCGACCACGTCGACCAGATAAGCTCCGAGGAACAGGAAGCCGACGAGGGCTTCGACCAGCGGGTAGCGGACCGCGATCGGCTCGCCACAAGTTCGACATTCGCCCCGGAGCGCGATCCAACCGAGGATCGGGATATTGTCTCGCGCCGCGATCGCGGTCAGGCAGTGAGGGCAGTGCGAGCCCGGCCAGATGAGGCTTTTCTGCCAGGGTATGCGGTAGATGCAGACGTTCAAGAAGCTCCCGACGACCGTACCGATCAGGAAGAAACCCAGTCCGAGCACCACATAAAGCGGCCACATCGCGTGCATGAAAGGGATCTCTTGGGGCGAGGTCGATATGGTTTGGGGATTCGGTAGGCATGAACTCAGGGATTCCAGCGGTCGAGGATGGAGTCGGCCACCTCGTCCGGGCTCCGATCGCCGGTCTCGATCTCGACGTCGGCCAGTTCTCGATAGAGCGGCGTCCTCAATTCCAGCACCTGGACGATCTCATCGAGAGTGCCCGCCGCAGTCAACGGCGGCCTCTCGGCCAGGCTGCGGCTGTCGGTCTCGAGGCGATGGGCGAGATGAGAGGGATGGGCCGTCAGCCAGGCGATGAAACCGAAGCCGCGAAGCCGACGGCGATTGGCTTCCCGCAGCACGGCCCCCCCGCCCGTGGCGAGCACCAGCGGCGACTCGAGGGCCGTCAGGTCCGCGAGCGTCCTTTCTTCCCAGTCGCGAAAGGCGGCCTCGCCGGATTCGGCGAAGATCTCGCGGATCGGACGGCCCGCGCGGGCCTCGATCTCCCGGTCGCAATCCAGGAAGCTACGCCCGAGTCGTTGGGCGAGGATTCGCCCGACCGTCAACTTGCCCGTGCCGCGATAGCCGATCAAGACCAGGCCGGGACCGCGCGGGCAAGGCGGCTTGGGGTCTCGTGTCATGCGTCGCGGAGGGGCCTGAGCTTGCGGTGGAGGACGTCGCGCATCACGTCCACCGGGGCATCGAGCCCGGTATAGAGCTTGAACTGTTGCGCCGCCTGCTGGAGGAACATGTCCACCCCGGTGACCGTGACGGCCCCGCGCTCCCGCGCCAGCTTGAGCATCATGGTATTTTCGGGATGATAGATCGTGTCGAAGACGACCATGCCGGGCCGGCTGAAGGCCCCGGCGGGGAGCGGCGTGTCGTCGACGTTGGGATGCATGCCGACGGGTGTCGCGTTGATGATCACATCCGACGGGGTACTGGTCCGGGCGGACCAGGTCACGGCCCGGCAGCCGACCTCCTCGGCGAGCTGGGTGGCCCGTTCGTCGTGCCGGTTGGTGAGCGTCACGTTGGCGCCGCGGCGGACCAGACCGAAGGCGATCGCACGTGCCACGCCCCCTGCCCCGAGGATCAGGACATGTTTGTCGACGAGCGGGCTGGCGATCTCCTCGCTGGCGCGGCCTCCCATCACGCCTTCGAGGGAATCCATCGCGGCGCGATAGTCGGTATTATAGCCGACCCGACGACCTTCCTCCTGGAAGACGACGGTATTGCACGTATCGGTCCGGTCTACGGCGCCTTCCTTCTGGTTCAGCAGGGGGACGAGCGCCTGCTTGTGCGGGATCGTCACGCTGCACCCTTTGAGGTCCAGCCAGAAGAGCTCCTTGAAGAACGTCGGCAGCTCGCCGTTCGGGACGAGAAAGGGGACCATGACCTTGTTCAGCCCGAGGTGGCGGAATGCCGCATTATGCACGGCCGGGCTCAGGCTCTGCTCGATCGGATCGCCCAGGACGCCGTAGACTTCGGTCTGGGCGTTGATCTGGTCGTAGCAGAGGTCTTTCTTGAGGATCTGATAGGGGAGCATCCCCGGCGCGAAGACGCGCTCCGGGTTGAAGCCGGCGAACGTGAAGGGTGCCCCGTACTTCGCCCCGAGGACCCGGGTAAAGACGCCGATCTCGCCCATGGCGATCGCGATCGTGGGGGCCTTGGCCGTAGTGCCCAGGTGCAAGACCCGCGAGGCCTCGGCCAGATTCGCCGCCGAGGCGGCGATCTTGACCACATCCGGGTCGAACTCCTCGCACTTCTCGGCGATGTCGCGGATGTCAACCGGCGTGGTCTTCATGTTGTGGTAGCTGACGATCCGCTTGGTCTTGCCGAACCGACGGATCTTGGGGGCGATGTCCATCTCGAGGTCGATGTAGTCGACCCCCAGGGCGACGGCCTCCCGCAGGAGTTGCTGGCGCTTGTCTTCGTTGCCGCGCCAGAGGCCGCCGTCGATGCCGCGGCGGATCGTGAAGACGAGTGGCGTCGGCCGGTCCTTGAGGATCCGCTTCAGGTCGGGATCCCGCCGGAGGCAATCGATGCGCAACTCGACCAGATCCACGCCGGCCTCGGCCGCTTCCTTCCATTCCTCCGCCAGCGAAGAATGCCGCCCACGACCGATCGTCACGCAGATCATCGCCCGATTCGCCCCCGGGCCGGGGCGCCCCCTGGTTGCTTACCGACCGCTCAACGCCAGCACGGCTGATTGGGTCACGCTCGCACACCGATTCTACAATAGTCACATGGATCGATGAAGGGGGGAGTCAGAATGCGGCGGCAATCCCGCGGTCACGACGACCGCATCGGCGGCAAGCCAGGCCGTAGCGACCCGGAATTGAACCGCCAATGACGCCAAAGCGACGGTGGCGGTTGCGGGTGATGGGTGGCGGGGAGTAGCGACCGGGAATTGAACCGCCAATGACGCCAAGAAATCCCGGGAACCCATTCGGATCGAATTCCTTCTTCTCCCGTATTTGATCTTGGCGTCCTTGGCGGCTCAATTCCGATGGTCCATGCGGCTTAGTTCCGGAGGTCCGAACGGTTCGCCAGCTCAGATCCGGCCGAATTGTTTCTCCAGGTCGGCCCTGGTGAAGACGAGGGCGGTCGGCCGGCCGTGGGGGCAATGATGCGAGTCGGCCACGAGGTGCCGGCGCTCCAGCAAGGCCGCGATCTCCGGCGGCGTGAGATGCTGGCCCGCCTTGATCGCGGCCTTGCACGCCACCATGTGCAGGAGCTCGGCCAACAATCCGTCGCGCGTCGGCGGGAGTGGATTCGTCCGCAGATGTTCGGCCAGGTCGCGGACCAGCCGGTCGGGGACGACGTTCGGCAGCATCGCGGGCAAGCTCCGGATCAAGACCGTGTCGCCCCCGAAGGGCTCGACTTCCAGGCCGAGCTGGGCCAGGACTTCGGTCTGCTCCAGGACCGCCGCGGCCTCCGCGGCCGGCAGGTCGACCGGCTCCGGGACCAGCAGCCGTTGGGATTCGACGCGTCCCAGGGCCACGCGTGTTCGGAGCTCTTCGTAGATGATCCTCTCGTGCAGCGCGTGCTGGTCGATGACGATCATGCCGTCGCCGGTCTCGGCGATCAGGTAGCTGTCGTGCACCTGGATCGCCTTGAGCGGCGGCTCGAGGGCTTCTCGCGACGGGGATATCGGTCGGCCGGGCTCCGCTCCGATCCCGGTCTCGTCGCGGTGTCCCGCAGCCATGCGGGGCACCCCCGCCGGATCGATCTGCGCCGGGATCCGCGCGGATTGCCGGGGTGCTCCCGCAATTCCGCGACCGATCCGGCGGAAAGGCCCGGCGAATGGGCCGGGGCAGACTGAGGCTGGGGTGGCGAAGGGGAGACGGAAGCGGAAGCGTCGGCGAATTCGTTGAAGGCCTCCCCCGGCGCAGCGGGAAATCCCAACAAGGATTCGGCCCATGAAGGGGGTTGCGGCTGTCCGATGGAATCGAGCCGATTCGCACTGGACGGCTTCGACTCGAACCAGGAAGCCACCGTCTGGCGATCGTCCGGGCCGCCGGCCAGGTCGAGTCGCCCCAGACTGGTACCGGCGCCGACCGTCATCCCGAACTGCTGCGATCCGGACTCGTGTGTCGAAGGACTTCGCGTCGGTGACGACGACGCCCCTGTCGATGCGGCCGGCTCGGGGACGGCTTGCAGCCTCGCGTGCAAATCACTCTTGAGGAAAGTCTGGCGGAGGGTCGCCAGCAGGTGGCTATAGACGCGGTTCGAGTCGCGGAACCGGACCTCGATCTTGGTCGGATGGACGTTGACGTCGACCTCTTCGGGAGGGAGATCCAGGTGCAGGAAGGCCACGGGCATCCGGCCGACCATCAGCAAGCCACGATAGGCTTCGTTCAAGGCGTGGCTCAGCGATCGGTCGCGGACATATCGGCCGCCCAGGAAGAGATACTGCCCCTTCGGAGTGGACCGGCTCTGCGAAGGGTGGGCGACAAACCCCCACAGATGCATCTCGTCCAGACGTCCTTCGACCCACAGGAGCGATTCGGCCAGCTCACGACCGAAGAATTCGGCGATCCGCTCGCGGCTCCCGGACGCGGGGGGCAAGTCATGGACGACCTTGCCGCCCGATCGATAGGTCATGTGGATCTCCGGGTACGCCAGCGCGATCCGCGAGAACATCTCCACGACGTGGCCGGCCTCCGTCGAGTCCGACTTGAGGAACGTCCGGCGGACGGGGGTGTTGAAGAACAAGTTCCGGACCTCGATCACGGTCCCGACCGGACATCCGCACGTCTTGATCGGGCCGAAGATTCCGCCCTCAATGGAGAGTTCGGAACCCTCGGGCGCCCCGGCCTGGCGCGTCTGGCAGCGGACCTTGGCGATCTCGGCGATCGCCGCCAGCGCCTCGCCCCGGAAGCCGAGCGTCTGGATGCGATACAGATCATCGGCCTCGGCGAGCTTGCTCGTGGCATGCGGCTGGAACGCGAGCAGCAGGTCCTCGGGAGACATGCCGAGGCCGTTGTCGGCGATCCGGACCAGGTCCTTGCCGCCCCGTTCGACCGTCAGGTCGATCCGCGTGGCCCCGGCGTCGATCGCGTTTTCCAGCAGCTCCTTGACGACGCTCGACGGCCGCTCGACGACTTCGCCCGCCGCGATCTGGTTGATGACGGCCGGAGGCAACTGGCGGATGATTCCCATCGCGAAGATCTCCTCGAGGCTCGCTTCCTACCTCATTCATTATACACAATGAACTTTTGTACAGAAAAGACTCTCCATCCGGTGAGGAGATCCGGAGGCGGGAATCGAGCCCTCGACTGGGCGCAACGATGGGGAAAAATCTCCCGTATGACTGGGGTCCAGGCGCCTGAGCCCCGGGAGTGCCGCGGACATCAAAATGTTCACCGCACTGGATGGGGAGTCCCCACTCCGGCCCTGCGGGCACCCTCGCGTCGCGGATGTGGGGCGCGTGTGACGAGAGCCGAGGAGTCACGCGATCTCGTATTCCTTGAGCTTGCGGTAGAGGGTTCGCTCGCCGATGCCGAGGAGTCGCGAGGCCTCCTCGCGGTTGCCGTTGCTGAGCCTGAGCGTCTCGATGATGTAGTGCTTCTCGATCTCCTCGAGGGGCTTGCCCACGAGGACGTCGACACCGGCATGGCCGTCGCTCCGGCCGCTCGACGCCACTTGCTGGAGATCCTCGGTCAGGTCGTCAACGTCCAGGACGCCGTCGGCGTCCATCACGACCATGCTCTCGAGGACGTTGCGCAGCTCGCGGACGTTACCCGGCCAGGTGTAGCCCATCAGGACTTTGCGCGCGGCCGGGGTCAGCGAGGTGATCGGCTTGCCATGCAATGCCGAGAACTCTTTCAGGAAATAATCGATCAAGAGCGGGATATCGTCGCGACGCTCGCGCAAGGCGGGCATCTTGACGCTCAGCACCTTGAGGCGGTGATAGAGATCCTGGCGGAACTTGTTTTCCGCGATGGCGTCCGCAAGGTCGCGGTTGGTCGCCGAGATCAGCCGGACGTTGACCTTGATCGGATCGTTCGTGCCCACGCGAACGATCTCGCCGGTCTCGAGCACGCGGAGGAGTTTCACCTGGATCGAGATGGGCATGTCGCCGATCTCGTCGAGGAAGAGCGTGCCGCCGTTGGCGTACTGGAATCGGCCGATCCGGTCGCGGTCGGCGCCGGTGAAGGCGCCTTTGACGTGCCCGAACAGCTCGCTCTCCAGGACGTTCTCGCTCAGCTCGGCGCAGTTGAGGGGGACGAACGGCTTGTTCTTGCGCGGGCTGTTGATGTGGAGGGCCTTGGCGACCAGCTCCTTACCCGTGCCGCTCTCGCCGGTGATCAGGACCGAGGCGTTGGTCGGCGCGAACTGGCGGAGCTTGGCGATGACTCCGTGCATCGCGGGCGAGCTGCCGACGACCCCTTCGAAGCCGAATTTCTCGTTGAGCTGCCTCTGGAGCTCTTGGTTGGAACGCTGGAGCCGCTGCGATTGCGAGGCCTTGTCGGCCTTGGTCCGGAGCTCGCTGATATCCAGGGGCTTGGTGAGATAGGTCGAGGCGCCGGCTTGCATCGCGGAGACGGCCGCCTTGATCGTGCTGTGTCCGGTGAGGATCACGACCTCGGCGTCGGGCAGCTCGCGCTTGGCCTTGGCCAGGACCTCCATGCCGCCGACGCCATCCATGATCAGGTCGGTGATGACGATGTCGAAGACCTGCTCCTCGATGAGCCGGAGTCCTTCGCCCCCGCTGGTCGCGACGACGCAGTCGTAGCCGACGCGCTCGAGGCTCTCGGCCACCGCGTGGGCGTGCGGCTCATCGTCGTCGACCACCAGGACGCGGATCTGCTGGTCCATCGGCCCTTTCTCGCGATCGATGAGGGGATACCGCTCAGCCTCGCCCGGACGGTCGCGCCGAGGACGGATCCTCCCGGGTGGCGAAGCCAACCGCCCCCGGGTCGGCGGACGACGCGACGGCAGGAAGGCGGATGGTGAATTGCGACCCCTTTCCGGGCTCGCTCTGTACGTGGATGGTGCCGCCGTGGGCCTCGATGATCTTCCGGGTGGTCGGCAAGCCGAGTCCGCTTCCGGCGGCCCGGGTCGAGAAGAACGCCTCGAAGATTCGCGCCGGACTTCCTCGGACATCCCGACCCCCGTGTCGGTCACGTCGAGGACGACAAATCGCCCGTCGCGGCGGGTCTTCAGGATCAATTCGCCGCCCGATGGCATGGCGTGGTCGGCATTCAGCACCAGGTTCAATACGGCTTGCTTGAACAGGTCGGCGTCGAGCCGCACCGGGGGAAGATCGACGTCGAGCTGGGTCCGCATGACGATGGACTTCGTGGCGGCATGGGGCTCGTAGAAATCGCAGATCTCTTCCACGACCCCGTTGAGGCTGACGGCTTCCAGCTTCAGATCCTGGATGCAGGCGAAGCGCAGGAAGTTCTCGAGGATCCCGTGGAGACGGTGGACCTCGGAGCGGAGCCGCACGACGCGGTCTCGTACGCGACGGTCGCGGGTCGTCTCCGCATCCTGGAAATCCTCGGCGAGCAAGTCGAGATTCAACTGGAGCGTCGAGAGGGGATTTCGGATCTCGTGGGCCAGGCCACCCGCGAGCTGCGAGATTTCGGCATATTGGGCGCGGAGTCGTCGGGTGACTTCCGGCTCTTCGTGGGCATCAATCGGCGCGGGAGCCGGAAGCACCCGAGCGGTCGGGGCCGAAAAATCGGGGGCCGATTCCTCGGGCGCGGCCGGTTCAAGGGCCTCGGGACCGTTGGACGCCGACGGGGACTTGATCGAGGCTTTCGAGACGGTGCTCGAGAGTAGGTTCGCCATGGGAGATCTCGACGGTCGCCGGACGTAGGCCAGGGAAAGGCGAACCGGTCGCCCCGCGCCGACCCTCGAGAGAGTTCGGTTGCGAGGCGAACCGTTCCAGGAAGAGATCAGGGTCGCGAGGGGCCGCGGGGGTCCGCCGCGATCGCGATCCCGATCGCCGCCGTAGCCTCCGCGATCGCGGTCGGGAGGGCCGCTGGGCCGTCGCGGCGGGGGCGGGGCGCCTCCGGACTGACCTCGCGGATCGCCACCACCGCCCGGAGCCGATCCGCCCGGCCCGGCGGGGGGGCGTGGGCGGCTGGCGACCTCGTCAACCTGGCCGCGCTCGGCCATGGCCGCCTTGCGTGAGAGTTTCACCCGGTCCTGGTCGTCGATCGCGATGGCCTTGACCAGCATGACATCACCGACCCGGCAGACGTCGGAAACGCTGGAGACATACCCGTCGGACAGTTCGCTGATATGGACCAGGCCGTCCTTGCCCGGCAGGATCTCGACGAAGGCGCCGAACTCCTTGATGGAGGTGACGCGCCCCTCGTAAATCCGGCCGAGCTGGACGCCTTCGGTCATCGCCACGATCTTGTCGCGGGCCGCCTCGGCCCCGGCGGCGTCGAGGCTGGAGAGCGAGACCACGCCGTTGTCGTCGATATCGATCTTGGCCCCGGTCTCCTCCTGGAGCCGGCGGATCGTCTTGCCGCCCGGCCCGATCAGCAAGCCGATCTTCTCGGGGTTGATCTGGATCTGGATGAGGCGAGGCGCGTTGGGAGAGATCTCCTCGCGCGGCCGCTTGATCGAGCGGAGCATGGCGCGGAGGATCTCGAGCCGGGCCTCGCGGGCCTGATCGAGCGTCTCGCGGATGATTTCCTCGGTGATCCCGTGGTTCTTGAGATCGAGCTGGATGCCGGTCACCCCGCGCTGGGTGCCGGCGACCTTGAAGTCCATGTCGCCGAAATGGTCTTCGTCGCCGATGATATCGGTGAGCAGGATATGGCGGCCGGCCTCCTCGTCCTGGACCAATCCGATCGAGATCCCGCCGACGGGGTCGGTGATCGGGACGCCGGCGTCCATCAGGCTGAGCGTCGCCCCGCAGACCGAGGCCATCGAGCTCGAACCGTTGGACTCGAGGATGTCGGAGATCACCCGAATCGTGTAGGGGAAGTGGGAGGGAGCGGGCAGGATCGGGGCGACCGAGCGCTCGGCCAGGGCCCCGTGCCCGATCTCGCGGCGGCCCGGCCCGCGAATCGGCCGCACCTCGCCGACGGCGAAGTGGGGCATGTTGTAATCGAGCATGAACTTCTTCTTGTACTCGTCCATGATGCCGTCGATCCGCTGCTCGTCGGCGGCGGTGCCGAGCACGGTGGTGACCAGGGCCTGGGTCTCGCCGCGCTGGAAGAGCGCCGAGCCGTGGGCGCGGGGCAGCAGGCCGACCTCGCACTTGATCGACCGCAGATCCTTGGGCCCGCGGCCGTCGGGCCGCTTGCCGTCGAGGATCAACTCGCGGACGACCCGCTCCTCGACCGCGCCGAAGGCGGACTTGATCCGTCCCGGGGTGGCCGGCGTATCCGCGGGCACCGGGCTCGGCGCGGCCTCGTTCCCCTCATGACTTACGACGCCCTCGAGGCTCGTCGTGCCGGATTCGCCGTTCGAGGCCGGCGATGCGGTCTCGCTCGGCACCAGATCCTTGATGATCGTCTCGAGCAGCGCCTTGGTGGCGCCGTTCCGCTCGGCCTTCAAGACGGTCTGCTTGATCTGCTTCAGTTGCTCCCCATAATGCGCGTAAATCGTCTGGCGGAGCGGGTCGGCGGTATGGGCGGGATGCTCGACCGGCGGATAGCCGAGTGCCTCGACCAGCTCTTTCTGGAGCGCGATGACTTCTTGATTCAAGCGGTGGGCCGCCATGATGGCGTCGCCCATCTCGTCCTCGGGCAACTCCTCGCCGAATCCCTCGATCATCACCACGGCCTTTTCCGTGCTGGCGACGATCAGGTCGAGGTCGCTGTTCTCCAGCTCCTCGGCGGTCGGGAATGCCACGAGCTGGCCCTCGACGCGCCCGAGCCGGATCGCGCCGATGGGGCCATTGAAGGGGACCCGGGCCAGCACGAGCGCGGCGGATGCACCGATGATCGACAGGATATCCGCGTCATTGGAGCGGTCGGCGGAGATCGGGCCCGCCTGGATCTGCACCTCGTCGCGATAGGTGTCGGGGAACAGCGGCCGGATCGGCCGGTCGATCAGGCGCGACGTCAGGATCTCCTTGGTGGTCGGCCGGCCCTCGCGCTTGATGAAGCCGCCCGGGAATTTGCCCGCGGCGTAGGTCTTCTCGCGGTAATCGACGGTGAGGGGGAAGAAATCGAGCCCCTCCCGTCCGGGTGCGGCGACGACGGCGACCAGGGTCATCGTGTCACCGATTCGCACGACCACGGACCCGTGGGCCTGCTTGGCGAGGTAGCCCGTCTCGATGCTGATGTGCTTGCCGCCGATGGTTCGTTCGACAAGCTTGCGTGATAACAAGGTGCTGGACATGGACCCTACCTGGGGGGAAATGGTGCTCGACGAGCACCCGCCCGACGAGGCCGCGTGGGTGAACTGGAATGCTGAGAGGATAGCGAGGTTCGATCGACCCGCTCCCCAGCCTTCGATCCATCAGCACCGATGCCCGCGCACCACTCAGGATGTTTCCCCCGGCGATGGCCGGATCCGATCGGAGACGATCGGATCGAGGTTTCTCGGCCGGAAGAACCGGTATGAGTGAGCGAGATCGGGCAGGATCGAGGATGACAATTACGAGAGAAAACCGGAGAGAACCTCGGCTATCAGCCCAGGGATTCGCGACTGCCGACTTTCCGGACCCATCGGATCAAGGTCGGGGATAAGCTTCGATGGAAGAATCGAGCGACGAGGGCGGCTGCAAGCCGGAACCCTTCGCCCCTCCATCACTTGCGGATTCCCAGGCGGTTGATCACTTCAAGGTACTTTTTCCGGTCGTGGAGCCGCAAGTACTTGAGCAAGCTCGATCTCTTGGAGACCATCATCAGCAGCCCACGGCGGCTCGCATGATCCTTCGCATGCGTCTTGAAGTGGTCGGTCAGGTGGTTGATCCGGGCCGTCAGCAAGGCGACTTGCACTTCGGGCGACCCTGTATCTTGCTCACCCCGGCCGAAGGTCCCGATGATCTCCGACTTTTTCTCCTTCGTGATCGCCATCTCACGCCCCAATGCCACCGGCCCTCTCGTCGAGGCCGAATTGTTGAAACATCACCTGCACTTTAAGGGGTTTAGCATAGGCGAAGACGCCGAGGATTGCAATCCCCCTACATCCTTCGTGTACCCGTCGGCCGCATGCGAGCCTGGCAAGACGCGCCCACGGATGGGTTCGCCGCCATATCCTCGATTCCCTCTCGGTACGGTCGGTCCACGCCCGACCGCGTCTAGGTGAGATCAGTCGAGGCGTTGTCGAGCCGTGAAAGCGGGCGTGAGAAGTCGATTGGCACCCCGCTCGAAGGACCCCGGCGCCGGCCGAGGCACACGACGTATCCATCGGAAAAGACGACCACGATCCCCTCGGGCGTGTCCGATGGGAAGCAGGCCACGGCCGGGAAGGGGTGCGATACGGAGAGCGAGAATGCCGTCCGAAATAGGCCGGCCCTTACGCTGAGCCAATCGATCTTCGTCGCGGATACGGCGACGACGGTTTCGGGACCGGGTCCGGATCGGGTCGCCGCCAGGTAAGGCTGGTCACTCCTGGCCGAGCGCGACGCGATGAGATCGAGGCTGCGTCCCTCAAACCGGAAGCCGGTGGCGTGTACGGTGCCGTCCTTGTCCAGGCCGATCACCTCCACGGACGGCGGGTCCAGCCTCCACGAAGGAGAGACGGATCGCAGCATGTGGGATTCCGGCGTGGCGGGGCACCACGCGGATCCGGTCCGGTGGATTTCCTGCCCCTCCGAGTCGAAGAGGACCCAGCAAGGGCCGTCGTGCGTGAGCAGGACAAATCGGTCGTGGGGTGCGGTGCTTCTCGTGTCGATGGGGATCAATAGCGCAGTCGTCGGTGGCTCACGGACGACTTTGACAAGGCTCATGCCACAACAAAGCATCCAGGAGGGCATATTGAAGAAGAAGACGCCGTCGTCGTAGCCCATGGCGAACAGCCATAGAGGACCCCACGGCAGGATGGGCGTCAACCAACTCGTCGCCAAGGTCGGGAGGTTGCCGTAGGGGACGGTCCGGAACGCGCCATCGGGCGCCTGCAATGAGCCGAATAGGATGGTCGAATTGACCGATTGGTGGAGAGCGACGACCGCCTTGCCACCTTCGTCAACCGCCAGTGCGGAGATCGCGCCGGGACCCTCGGCGACCGGAACAATCTGGTTGAGACCGGGCCGGAAGCAGATCACCTTGCCGTCTTCGAAGCCGAGGAAGAGTTCGCCCGTGGCCGAAGCGTGGGCGACGGCCGTGACCTTCCCGCGGCCGACCTGGATGCCCGTCATTCGCGGGGTTACCTCGGCCGCCGAATCCCGATCCCGGTTGCGGGAACGCGATCGCCTCTTCTTGGCGACGGACGCCGCGAAGTCGGCGTCCCGGATGAGGGAGGGTGTCCAGAGCGTGGATGCCCCGAAGAGCGTGGAAATGGCCGGCGCAGCCGCGAGGCCGCGATCGACGTCATCCCGGAGCTTCGAGGCCAGGGCCACGAGTGCCCGGTCGCGCAGTTCCTCGGCGAACGGGGCCAGGGCCGGCATCTCTGCGGCCAGGAGCGCCGCCGCGTTGAAGAAGAAGTGGATTTCGCGATCCGAGCCCACGGAGCTGAAGAATACGTCCGCCTCGTCGAGCAGGGCCCGGATCGGCCCGATCTCGCCGCGCTCGCCGTGGATGATCGCGAGTTCCAGGGCACAGAGCGTGGCGTTCCCGTCGGGGCGCCGATCCCACCCCGCCCGGAATTGCGCCATCGCCAGGTCGGGACGACCGGCCTTGCCCCGGAGGAACAAGCCGGCATGATAGTGGTTGGGCGGGACGGCCGCGGCCGCAAGCTCGGCCGCCCGGATGTACTCGGCGACCGCGGCATCCTCCTCGCCGATCCGCCGGAGCAGGTCGCCGGCCGCCGCGTGGTTGCCGAGCTCTCGATAGAGCTCGATGGCGCGATCGGCCGCGCCGGCCGCTTCGAAGGCCAGGGCGGCCGCGGCCCGGTCGTTCAGCTTCTTCAGGTAGAGGATCGCCGCGTCGCGGTGCAGTCCGCCGCGCTGCAAGGACTGGGCCGCCATGCGATCGTCGCCCAAGAGCTTGCCGTAGATGTACGCCGCACGGCGGAAGTCGCCGTCCCGGATGGCCCGCTCGGCCGCCTTGCGATATTCTCGAGTCAGCTCGGTCACCAGGTCGGGTTGAGCACGCCAGGACCCGAGGGCCTGTCCGCGTTTCGGCCCCCCGATGAGGTCCATGAGGTTGTAGACCGCCCGGCTCCACGGCAGACGATTGCCCCACTCGACCTGCCGATGCCGAGGGTCGGCCGGTTGCATCGGAAAGGCGTGGCGGAGGGCGCACGACGGATCGCCTTCGCGGAACTCATGCAAGAGCTTCCGGACCAGGGCGGAATGGTCAACCCAATCCCACTGGACCTTCTCTCGAAACGCCGAGAGGCCCGCGCCGCGCGGCCGATCAGCCTTCGGAGTGAGGCCGTCATTTCCTGCAAGCCCGAAGGCAGGCCGCCGGTGGACTCGACGTCGGGCTCATTCCCCCGCGCCCCGTCGGCATCCTCCGTCGGCGGCTCTTTCGGTCCGCCCTTGCCCCGGCCGGGCTTCTTCGACCCGCGCGAGCCCGTCCGGCGTATTTCCTCCTCGAGCTCGCGGTAGAACTCGCCGGGAGGGACTTCAGGCTCTTCGCGGCCGATCTCGACGAGCCGATCGGCGAGGGGGCGGGGCTCGGGCAAGGGACTCCAGGCGCGCCGGGGCCTCGGCCGGACCTCGACGAGCCGATCGAGATCGACGCGTGCCTCGCGATCGAACCGGAGGATCCTCCCGCCCGGCAGGAAGACCAGCCCCCAGTCTCGCACCAGGCCGTCCGACTCATCGTCCAGGAGCGCGGGCACGAGTTCGGCATCGACGGGCAGGTAGAAGTCGCGGGCCAGCGACCGGAGTCGGATCGCGCCCGGGACGGGGCCGGTCGCGGGCCGATCGAGCTTGATCAGGAACCCTCCGGCCAGGTCATGGACGCGGCCTGAAGGATCGAGGCCCAGCCGGGCGCAGAGATTCAGGAGAGCTTCCACGTCGCGAGACGCGATGAACACGGCCGTGGCCGCATGACCGCCGCGGTGGCGACGGAGCTCGAACGCGACCGGAACTGTCATGGGCTCCCCCCTGCTCCGCATTCGGACGCCCGAAGTGCCGCGGCCATCCGCTCGGCTGCGCCGGGGGTCGGCTCGGACCCGGTCAGCCGCGACGGCCCCAGACGCGAGCCGTCCGGCATCCAGGCGGCGAACTCGCTCCCCGACACGTAGAACACGCAGACCAGATCGCCGTCGCGCCGCTGTACCGCCAGGTGATTGTACTGGTCGATCAAGACTCGAAGCCCGTTATGCTCCACATATTGGAGGAACCGGACGCAGTCGTGATTGATGCCGCCTTGCAACGGCAGGCTCCTGGACTCCGCGACGACTCCGCCGAGCTCCTGGAAGACCCGGGCGGGGTCTCGGCGATCGACTTCGAGCTGTCCCCTGTCCCAGCGGATCAGGCAGATCGACTGGGGACGCCTGGGCCCGTTCATGTCGAATTCGCGGACCAGCAAGCACGAGCGGCCCAGCGATGCGAAATGAATCCAGACGTCCTCCTTCATCGAGACGAACACCGGCGGCCGATCGCCGGGGACATCACGCACCTCGAACTGATGATCGCTGAGCCGCTTCGTGAACCTGCGTCCATCACGGGATAGGGCGAACGCCCCGTCGGAGAAGGGATCGCCCGGGTCGTCCAGCATACCCAGCACGATGGCCCGCGAGATCGAGACGAACACGATGGATGCGACCGCCAGGTTCTGGATCCGGATCGCCAGGACGTCGCCCCCCTGCCGCGTGGAGGCGATCCGCGCCCCCCGGAACGCGGGCTTTCCGTCCGAGAGCGGCGTCAACGACCGGAGTTCGCCCGGGCCCTGGAGGTATTCCAGAGTGCCGGCCTTCGTCCCCAGCCTGACGGCCCGGCAGCTCAGATCGGTCCAGGGGTCGCTGGGCGAAGTGAGCAATTGAGCGGCGGGCAATGGATAGGGCGAGAGCCCCGAGCGAGCCCGCTCGGCGGCACGCACCGCCCTGGGAGTGATCGTCGCTCCGGCCTCGCCCACGGAGAGGTCGATGGCCGTGCAAGGCTTCCCCGGCTCCCCGGGCAGGCAGGCGACCGTATGCAGGTCGGCATAATAGAACCACGAGACCGCCGACTCCACCTGTTCGAATCGGTGAAACGTGCAAGTTCGGTCGATGAAATCATAGTGAGCGAGCACGGGACGCCCTTTTCGGTGACTCACCAGCACGAACCCGCCGGCGACCCCGATCACCGTCCTCACCGGCCGCAAGACTTCTCCATCGATGATCGGCCGTCGCAGGGTCAAGACCTCACGGCCGTCGATCCGGCAGGTGAACAGCAAGCCGTGACGCCCGGCCGCCAGGATACGCTCGCCGGACTCGTCGAAATCGATGTGGCGGCAGACCTCGCCCTGGAGCATGCTGATGCGATCGAGGATCCCGGTCCGGAACGGGAAGGGGATCGTTTCGAGCTGACCGGACCAGGAATCCGGGCGTCCGGGCCGCGACTGGACCGGACGGACTTCCGCGTCGTTGAGCGACCCCAGATCGATCCGACTCCGGCCCAGCGGGACCGGCCATCCGCCCTTCATCTCCGCCAGCTCGACCCGGCCGTCCGAGTCGACCGCGACCGCGTACAGCCGGGTGTTCGGGTCGAGGGCAACCCGACGCGCCGAGTCCGCGATGCCGGGTTCGCTCAGGCTGCGCGAATGGGTCAAGAGGACGACGTCGCGGGCCGAGCCGGCCGGGGCGGGGACCAGCCGGTCGAGCAACCGGGCCGGGTTCGGGGAGAAGTCGCTGGACTCCAGGATCTCGGCCAGGACATCGGGCTCCAGGTCGGCCGGGTCGACCGGCTCGCCGTCGAGGCCGGTGGTCGCGAGCTTGATCGACTTCCGACGCGCCTCGGCCTGCCGAGCCAGGGCCATCGCGGCGCCGGCCAGGACGAGCCGGACGTCGCCCCAGGTCCGCACCCCCTGATCGAGCAGCAGGACGATCTCCTCGACCGCGGGCCGTCGCGGGGTCTCGCGATGGAAATAGAGGAGCTCGCGCTCGGCGAACCGGCGGAGGAATTCCTCGGGCTCGAGCGCGAACTGGATCGGCAGGATCTGCTCGGGCGTTCCCCGGGTCGCGAGGTCCGAGTAGCCGTCGGTCTGCCACGCGGACCGGTCGAGCCGGCGCGGGGGCAGGCTCAACGCCCCTTCGAGCAGCTTGATCAGGCGAGCCATGCCGGCGAGCCGCGGACGCCGCTCGACCTCGGAGAGCGACCCTTCGAAGTCGCGGGGCCCGAACGGAGCCAATCGATCCGCGATCGGGGCGACCGGCCCCCGGCCGTGCTCGAGCCAATGCCGGATCTCGTCGTCCGAGAGCGCGTCGAGCTCGCTCTCCAGTCTGGCTTCGAAGTCGGTCGGCTCGAGCTCGGGCTGCTCGGCATAATCGATGGCCCCGAGCATCGGATGGCTGAGGACGATCTGGGGAATCCAGCTACCGCCGCCCAGGAGCGCCAGGACGTCGGAGACGAGCGGCGGATCGGCGACGCCCGGGATCCCGCGACAGAGCCAGGCGCACAAGGCACCGGCATTGCGCAAGGGGCTCCCCATGAGCCGGAACGGCTCGATGAGCCGCCTGAGGCGACGGCTCGATTCCGGCCCGCGTGCCCGCTCCCCGAGCCCGATCCGGAAGAGGAGATGAAGCGCGCAGCCGAACGCGATGCAGGGTTCTCCGGGGATCATCAAGCCTTCGAGGAACCGCGCGATCTCGGGGGCCAGGGCGAAGGTGCGTCCGGCCTCCGGCCCATCCAGGAACTCGACCGCCTCGCCGTACTGCGCCCAGCGTAGGCCGCCGAATGCACGGCAGTATGCGGCCGGGATCTGGAGGTAGATCGCAGCTCGTCGCTGATTCATGGTCGGCCCCCCCCGCGGGATCGTTCGGCCGTCGATGCCGCGCGGGCCAGCCGGATGCCGGCGCGAGTCAGCGGCCGGATGACTTCGCGGGGGATGCGCTCGTATCCCTCGAAGTCCAGCAAGACAAGATCGTCCGGCCCGGCCCCGACGAGTCGCCGGAGCGCCGGCTCGGGGAGATCCGGCTCGGGCCGGAATCCCAGCGGAATCACCACGTCGATCCCCCAGAACCGCGTCCCGCCCAACGATGCCGAGAGCGTCCCGGGCTCGCCGAGTACCAGCACCTCGCACCGCCCGGCTCCGCCGTCCGGATCGGCGATCCACGCCCCGGACAGCGAGTTGATCCGCGCCGAGGTCTCCCGATCCGCCCAATCCGCCAGCGTCTCCAGGCGGCAAGTCACCGCGCGGGCCGGCCGATGTTGATTCCGGAGATCGCGCACCAACCGGAGGGTACTCGGGGTCGTCGTCTCATGGGAGGTCGAGGAGGCCACCGTCATCGGCCTCGGGAACAGGACATTCTTGAGCGGGAGGCCCGCATTCGCGTCGCCGAGCGGCAGGCCGAATGCCGGCAGGTGGTCTCCCGGCCGATACCAGTGACCGCCTCGCCGGGCGAACATCTCGACTCGCGACAACGGCAAGAGCCGCTCCACGAGGATCCGGCGCAGCGACTCCAGTTCCGGATCCCAGCAGATCCAGGCGCGATCTCCGACCATGGAGACTCGAATCTCCGGCCGACGCCGCAGGTCGGCCAGGATCGGCAGGTCCTGGGCCGGTATACTCGCACAACAGACATCTTGCCACGTCGGGCTCATCGCGTTCGTCATCCGGGGAATTATCAACGATCCTGTTAACCGATCGATTTGAGCAGGGTGCCGACGCGATTGGCCAGATAGTTGCGAGCGGCATCGTCGGCGACCCAGGCTGCGCGATCGGAGAGCTCGGCGAGCTGCTCGCGGATTCGGGACAGGGCCGCCAGGCCGAGCGAGCGCGACTGGAGCTCGGCGGCGACGTCATCGAGCCTGCGGGCGAGCGTCTCGGGGTCGACCCGGTCGGGGGCCGCGGAGAGCGGATGGGCATCGGGCTGGCCCGAGTGCGTCGCGATCACGCCCGCGACCAGCGCGGACAGGGGTGCAACCTGTTCCTCACGGTCCCAGACGTAGCGGAAGACCCAGAAGTCGGAGGCCTGGGCCTCGGTCCGCCCGCAAATCAAGGCCGAGGCGGCCACGAGTTTCAGCACCTTCACGGCGCGGCGGTCGGTCAAGGCCACCCCGAGGTCACGGACCTTCGAGACCATATCGGAGTATCTCTCGACGATCCCGCCGAGCTTGACCCGGTACACGCCTTGCTCGAGGGCCCGGAGATCGGCCGCGGACACGGACGACTCGAGCGGTTCGGCCCGTTCCAGCTCCCAGCCCGCGGCCAGGAGTCGGGGCATCTCCTCGCGACGGATGTTGTCCACGTGGCAACGGAGCAGGAAGCGGTCGAAGAGGGCCCGGAGCGCCTCATCCTCGGGCAGGTGATTCGATGCCGCGAACAGCGAGAGCAGCGGCAGTCGGTGGGTCTCGGCGCCGCGACGGTAGATCCGCTCGTTGAGCACGGTGAGCAGGTTATTCAGGATCGCGCTGTTGGCGTTGAACAGCTCGTCGAGGAAGATGAACTCCCCTTCCGGGAGCATCCCGGTGATCACCGTCGCGACGGTCCCCTCGCGGAGCCTCACCAGGTCGATCGGGCCGAAGACCTCGTTGGGCTCGGAGAATCGGGTCAGGAGATATTCGAAATAGTTCCCACTCACGGCCATGGCGAACTGCCGGATCAGGGCCGATTTCGCGGTCCCCGGCGGGCCGTGGAGGAACAGGTGCTCGCCGGCCGTCACCGCCAGCGCGATGAGGTCCACGACCTCGTCGCGGCCGACGAATCGCCGCTTGAGCGGCTCGATCACCTCGCTCCGGAGCCGGCTGACCGTGTCATTCATCATCGAGAGTCTGTTCCTTATCTGTAGGTGGCCTCTGTGAGGCCGCTCCTTCGGGCTTCGAGGAGGCCGGGCGTTGGCGGACCGGGCTCGCAGAGCCCGGCTACAAGCCAGCCACGTCGATGCGGTTGCGATTCTTCATAACACCATCGAATATGTGTCATGGGATTGAAAGCGTAGGAAGGCTCCCGGACCCGGCTTCCGATCGGTTTTCTCCGGGTTGATGAGCGAAGCGAGAGTTGGATCGTTCTTGCTGGACCAGCTCGAAATACCCCCACGCCGGACTGGTCGGCCGCGGATGCCAGGCCGGTCGGTCGTTGACCGACAGTCGTTCGGCATAGAGCAGCGACAGCCCCGGATGTCCCTCGAACTCGATCGGGACGCCCGGGCCTTCCGCCGCGTCCGAGAGGACGCCGGACAACGGCCAACGTCGCAAGATCGCGGCGAGCATCTCCGCGAGCGGATCGATCGGGTCGAGTCCGCGGGCCCGCCTCGCGATCTGCGGGACGAATCGCAGCATGAGATCGGCCGAGAGGTGCTGCGACGGCGTCCGAGGCGTCCCGGTCATCGTCAGCCTCTTCTTGAGATCCGACGCGCGGTCGTCGCGGTTGACCAGCGCCCAGCTCGCCTGGCGGACGAGTTCGGCCGCTTCGCGGGCGGCCCGCGGGTCGAATCCGATCCGAGGTCCGGCCACCGAGAGGGCGTGGACCTCGAACGCCTCGGCCAGGATCGCCACGTCCCGCTCGGTCGGCGGATCGTTCGGCGCCCCGGCCGAGCGGAACACGATCCTCCCGTGGTTCAGGAGCTGAGGCAGGAAATCCGAAAATGTGGCCATGTCCGTATGATACCCAGTTGCCGAGCCCGACCCCGCCCCGATCCAGGATATCCGAAGTCGAGGCCGCGATGCGAGCGGATTGGCCGCGACCTATCGGATATCGCCCGAGTGAGCCTCGCCCCTCGGGATCACCCGGGGCCATCCGGGCGTCCTCCCCGGCCCCGATCTCCCCATGATTGCGCACCCCCGCCATGCCCCCCCTACACTCACAGGCACGACATCCATGGGGTTTCGGGCGCAAGTATGGGGCTCCTGGCCTCCCGAGGTCGCCCTCGGTCCCCCTCTTAAAATAATAATAATATATATAGTATATATATTATATATAGAGGCTGGGACAGGCCGGACGGACGCGGGCGGCCTCTCCATGCCTGTCCATGGTTGTCCATGGATGCGGGTTGTGTGAGTGCCCAGGCGTGGGGCGGGGATGGACAAGCATGGGGCGTTGACCGGGAGATTGTCCCGAGCCTGTTCCTGATCATTGGTTTTTCGGGATCCTGAGAGGGTGGTTCCGTCCGAGCCGTATTGTACCTCGGCTCGCCCTCCCGGAATCGTGCGGGCCGAATGAGGGACGTGGGGCGTTCGACGGGCACTTTCGCGGCAGCGATCTATCGCGAGCGGCCGGCGTTGCCGTACCTTGAATGCAAGGTCAACGCGGGTCTGAACGCCGGATTTTCGAAGAGGGGATCGCTCGGCACCATGCGACATACCGCGGACGACGCCATTCGTTCGATCGAGGAGTACCGCGACTACCTCATGCTTCTGGTGCGGGTCCAGGTGGGCTCCCGCCTCCGCGCGAAGGTGGACGCCTCCGACGTCGTTCAGCAGGCGATGCTCCAGGCCCACCAGGGTCGGGCCCAGTTCCGGGGCACGACCGAAGGCGAGTGGCTCGCCTGGCTCCGGACCATCCTGTCCAACGCCCTGGCGGCCGCCGCCCGCCAGTTCGACACCCAGGCGCGCTCCACGGGCCGGGAACGCTCGCTGGAGGGCGAGCTGGATCGGTCAACAATCCGGCTAGAATCCCTGCTGGTGGCCGACCAGACGTCACCGAGCGAGCGGGCGGTCCGCGGCGAGGAGCTGCTTCGGCTCGCCCATGCGATTGCCCGGCTTCCGGAGGATCAGCGACGGGTCGTCGAGCTGCATTACCTGAGGGGGCTCACGGTGGCCGAGGTGGCGGAAGAGATCGGCCGCTCGCGCCCGGCCGCGGTCGGACTGCTCTTCCGCGGGTTGAAACGGCTCCGTGAGCTGCTCCGCGAGGGGGAATCGGGCCATGCACGATGAGCTGACCGGCGAAACGGACCGAGAGGAGGAGCGAAACCGCGTCCTGCTGGCCTACGTCGAAGCCATCGAGGCGGGGAGAGAGCTCGACCGGGGCCGGCTCCTGGCGGAGCACCCCGACCTGCGGCCGGACCTCGAGGCGTTCATCGACGGACATGACGAGGTGGGTCGGCTCACCGCGCCGCTTCGCGCCGCGATCGCAGGCGCCCCCGCGACGCCCGACCTCTCGCCGCGCGTCGAGCCGGCAGAGATCTCCCGGGGAATCGGCGAGCTCGGCGACTTCCGCCTCCTTCGCGAAGTGGGCCGGGGCGGGATGGGAGCCGTCTACGAGGCCGAGCAGATCTCGCTCCGGCGTCGGGTGGCTCTCAAGGTCCTGCCCTTCGCCGCGGCCATCGACCCGCGACGACTCCAGCGTTTCAAGACCGAGGCGATGACGGCCGCCCACGTCCAGCATGAGCGGATCGTGCCGGTTCATGCGGTCGGCTGCGAGCGCGGCGTGCACTATTACGCGATGCAGTTCATCGAGGGGCAGAGCCTCGCCGCGCTGATCGGGGATCTGCGACACCTTCGCAACGGGCAGGTCTCTCGCCCGTGCCCGGATGAAGGTGAGCCGGGCGACCCGGCGGAGGTTGTCGATCTCCCAACCCTCCACGAGGCCGGTTCGGCCGGCGAGTCGACCCTCGCCACGACGATGATCTCTCGCGAATGGTCGTCGGACCGTGGCCGGTATTTCGACCGGGTGGCCGGGTTGGGCCGGCAGGCGGCGCTCGCGCTGGAGCACGCCCACCAGGCGGGGATCGTGCATCGAGATGTCAAGCCGGGCAACTTGCTCCTGGACCTCCGGGCGCAGCTCTGGGTCACCGACTTCGGCCTGGCCCAGGTCATCGGCAATCCCGGCTTGACGATCACGGGGGAGCTCCTGGGCACGCTCCGCTATGCCAGCCCGGAACAGATCCTCGCCCGCCGCGGGATCGTCGATCATCGCAGCGACGTCTACTCGCTGGGGGCGACGCTCTACGAATTGCTGACCCTACGCCCGCCCTTCATGGGTCGGGACCGCAACGCGCTGATCCATGAAATCGCGTACGACGATCCCCCCTCGCCTCGCGAGATCGACCGGTCCATACCGCCCGCACTGGAGACGATCGCCCTGAAGGCGCTCCGCAAGGATCCGACCGATCGCTTCGGGACCGCGCAGGAGTTGGCCGATGACCTGCAACGGTTCCTCGACCGCCGGCCGATCCTGGCCCGCCGACCGTCGCCGGCCGAGCGGCTGCGCACCTGGTCGCGGCGGCACCCGTCGATCGTCGGGGTTGGGGTCGTTGCGCTCATCCTCCTGTCAGCCGCGTCCACCGTCAGCACGGCCCTCGTGCGTCGCGAGCAGGCGAAGACGCTGGCCGAGCAGCAGAAGGCGGAATCGGCGTACCATCGGGAGCGTCAGCGAGCGGAAGAGGCCGAGGCGCGGTTCCGCCTCGCCCGCCGTTCCGTCGACGAGCTGATCCGGGTCAGCGAGGAGGAGCTCGCGCACCGGCCGGGGATGGAGGGGCTTCGCAAGCGGCTCCTCGCTTCGGCGCTCGCATACTACCAGGAGTTCATCGAGCAGCGCAGGAACGACCCGGCCGCGCAGGCCGAGCTGCGCGACACGACGCGACGTGTCGAGACGATCCTCGCCGACCTGGCGGTGCTCCGCGCCGCGGGGGAACTCTACCTGCTCGCCCAGCGCTCGGCGCGCGACGACCTGCGGCTCGACGAAGGCCAGAGCGCGAAGGTGGCCGACCTTTCCGCCCGCGCCGGGAGGCGCTGGATCGAAGTCTTCGGCGACCCCGCCCATCTGCGTCCCCAGCTCGAGCGGGTGCGGTTGGCCCTCGAGCAGGCGCGCTCCAATCAGTCGGAGATCGACGCCATCCTGACGCCCTCGCAGCGCGCCCGGCTCCGCCAGCTCGCCCTCCAGGCCGAGGGGCCGGCCGCCTTCCGGCAGCCGGAAGTCGTAGAGGCCCTCGGTCTCGCCCTTGGTCAGCGCGATCGTATCCGCGCCGTCGAGGAGGAGCTCGTCGTCGGCCAGATGCGAGAGATGCAGGCCGGCAAGACCGCCGAGGGCGAGCGCAAACCCGCGATGGAGCGCATCCTGAACATCCTCGACCAAGACCAGGCCCGACTCTGGAAGCAGATGACCGGGGAGCCGATCCTCGGCCCGCTGAGCCCCTTTCCCGCGCCGTTCCGGCCGCAACGCGACCCGAGGCGGACACCTCGCTGATCGCGCGGTGACGGATCGCGGGTCTGCCGATAAGATTCGTTTCAGGCGCGCGACAGTGGCTCTCGGATCGCATCTGTACTGTTAGGGGCGTCGTCGATAAACCGCTCGCGTCATCATCGGTCGCGTCGCGGGGCCAGGTCGACCCCATCAGCCATTCCAGGGCTAACTCCTTCTGAGGTCATCTCATGCGCCGACGAGTCCTCGCCCTAGCGACCGCGCTGACCTGCTCCGGCATCCTCCTGGCCGCGCAATCCGCGGGAAGAGCCGATGACGCCAAGGCCAAGGGAAAGGCGTCCGGCGCGGAGATCTTCGGCCTGACCAGGGTCGCGAAGCTCCACATCGAAATCCCGGCCGAGGAATACGAGGCCATGCAACCGCCGGCCCCGGCTGGCTTCGGGGCTCCCCCGCCGGCCCCGCGGACGAAGCGGCCGGGCGAGCGGGAAAGCGTGCGGAACCTCTTCGGCCTCGAATTCCCCTGGGCACGCGGGGCCTTGATCGCCGAGGGCAGGACTTACAAGGGCGTGGATCTCCGCTATTCGGGCAACGCTTCTTACATGGCGTCGGCGGGGGGGCTGAAGCGATCGTTGATGGTCGATCTGGATCGCTCGGAAATCCATGAATTTCGTGGGCTCCATGCGTTCGGGCTGCAAAGCGGCGCACTCGATCCCACCAAGGCTCGCGAGGCGCTGGCCTTCGCCCTGTTTCGCGAGGCGGGCGTGCCGGCCCCTCGCACGGCCATGGCCGAAGTCACGCTCACCGTCCCGGGCAGTCACGACCGGGCTTATCTCGGCCTGTACACGCTCGTCGAGCCGGTGGACCGGGCATTCCTGAAGGACCACTTCCACACCGACAAGGGGATGCTCCTGAGGCCGCAGGGCCTGCGCGGGCTCGATTTCCTGGGCGACGACTGGGAGAAATACCGGGGGCCTTATCGTCCGCTGGCCGAGCCCGGTCCGGACGAGGCCAGGCGCCTCATCGACTTCGTACGCCTCGTCCAGCGAGGCAAAGATGAGGAGTTCCGCAAGGAGATCGCCTCGTACCTCGACATCGACCGGTTCCTGCGATTCATGGCCGTCCAGGCGATGATCGCCAACGCCGATGGTTTCTTCACGCTCGGTTACAACTATTCGCTTTTCCTGGATCCCGAGACGAATCGCTTCGTCTTCATCCCGGGCGATCAGGAGCTGTCCTTCGCGAACTTCGCCATGATGGGGTCGGCCGACCAGCTCATGGACATGAGCCTCGCCCGGCCCTACGGCGCCGAGAACCGGCTGGCCGACCGGCTGCTCGCGATCAAAGAAATCCGCGAGGACCATCAAGAGATCCTGAAGGAGCTCGCCACGACAGTCTTCCGCAAGGATCGGCTCCTGGCCGATTTCGCCGCGATCGAGGGTGCGACGAAGGCGATCGTCGAGAGGGAGGTGGCGGCGCGGGCCGAAAGGGCGGAGCCGCCCGTCGGCTTCGGCCCACCGGGGGCTCCGACGGCCCCCGACCTGCGGACGTTCGCCGAGAAGCGGACCGCCTCGATCGCGGATCAGATCGCGGGCAAGAAGACCGGCTATCGCCCCCAGTTCAACTTCGGACCGCCGCGAAATAGCACTCCTGCAAGGCCGATCGACGACAAGACGATCGGCGAGGTCGTGAAGGCTTCGCCCGGCTTCAAGGTCAGCCTCTTCGCGGCCCCGCCGAGGGTCGGCTACCCGGTGACCCTGTCGGTGGCCCCGGACGGAGCGGTCTACGTGGCCGTGGATGAGCAGGGATCGCTCGGCCGCACGCCCGGTGGCGGCCGGGTCGTGCGATGCATCGACGCCGATGGCGATGGCAAGGCCGATCGCGTGAACGTATTCGCCAAGATGGAACATCCGCGCGGCGTCATCGCCCAGGATGGCAAGGTCTGGGTCCTGCACCCTCCGCTCCTGAGCGTGTTCGTGGATGAGGACGGCGACGGCACCTCGGACCGCCAGGACGTGCTCGTCTCGGGCCTGACGACCAGCCAGATCGACGAGCGGGGCGGCGACCACACGACCAACGGCATCCGCATGGGGCTCGACGGCTGGATCTACATCGCGGTCGGCGACTACGGTTTCCACAATGCGAGGGGGAAGGACGGCACGACCCTGTCGCAGCGCGGGGGCGGAATCCTGCGCGTCCGTCCCGACGGCAGGGAGTTGGAGGTCTTCGCGATCGGGCTCCGCAATCCGTTCGCCATCGCGATCGACCCGTACATGAACCTCTTCACGAGGGACAACACCAACGACGGGGCCGGCTGGGACGTGCGCGTGAGCCACCTGATCCAGACCGCCGACTACGGTTACACGCAGCGGTTCGCCAACTTCCCGGACGAGATCATGCCGCCCCTCGGCGCCTACGGCCAGGGGGGCGGGACAGGCGCCCAGTCAGTGCACGACGAGCGCTGGCCCCAAGGTTTTCGCGGTGTGCTCCTCACGGGCGACTGGGGTCGGAGCGAGGTCTATCGGCATGACCTGAGGCCCGCCGGGGCGACATTCCGGTCCGACCAGAGCGTTTTCCTATCGATCCCGCGGCCGACGGGCATGGACCTCGGCGGCGACGGCCGACTGTACGTGGCGAGTTGGCGCGGGGGCGAGGCCGCCGTCTACGTCGGCCCGCAGGTCGGGTTCCTCGCATGCGTCGCCCCGCCCGGATGGACATCCACCGGGCGACTGGACCCTCGGGCGGCCGGCCTGCCCGGACTCATCGACGCCCTGTGCGGCCCCAATGCGGCCCTGCGTTTCGACTCTCAGCGCGAGATCCTCCGCCGTGGTCGAGCTCCGGAGACGACGCGTGCCCTCACCGAACTGGCATCTGATCCCTCCAGGCCCTTGCCCGGTCGGGTCGCGGCCATCTTCGCGCTGAAGCAGCTCGACGGACCGGGGTCGCACGGCGTGTTGCGGAAGCTCCTCGGTGAGGACGCCGTCCGCGAGTTCGCACTCCGGGCGCTGGCCGACCGCAGTGCGGAGCTCGCGGGAGTCGAGCCGGCCCTGTTTGTCAAAGCCCTTGCTGACCCTTCGCCCCGGGTGCGGGCGCAGGCGGTGATCGCCCTCGGGCGACTCGGGGACGCTTCGGTGGCGACGAGCCTCATCCCGTTGACCTCACGCCCCGACGGCTCGCCGATGCCGACGAAGAAACCCGTGAATGCCCAGCCCGACCCGGACCGGACCCTGCCGCACCTGGCGATGCGAGCGTTGATCTCGCTTCATGCGGTGGACGCCTGCCTCGATGCGATCGACGGCCCTCATCGCGAAGGGGCCCTCCGCACCTTGAGGTCCATGCACGACCAGAAGGCCGTCGAGGGTCTCATCAGGAAGCTGGCCACGGCCCGTTCCCCCGTGACGCGTCGCGACATCCTGGCCACGCTGGTGCGCCTCTATCATCGCGAGGCGGACTATCAAGGGAGCTGGTGGGGAATCCGGCCCGACACGACCGGCCCTTACTTCGATCCCCGAGAGTGGGAGTCGAGCGGGCGGATCGCCTCGGTCCTCAAGGCGGCCGTCCTGGACGGCGAAGCCGACACGGTGGCCTTCCTCCGCGGCGAGCTCTCCCGACGTCGCGTCCGACTCGAGGGGCTACCGGCCAACTCGGGGAACGGCGTGCCGAAGGCCGAGGACGAGATCCGAGTCGTCATCGCCAAGGCCGACCCGAAGAACGCGGACCAGATCGACAACATG
Source organism: uncultured Planctomycetota bacterium (assembly GCA_963743925.1). GTDB lineage: Bacteria > Planctomycetota > Planctomycetia > Isosphaerales > Isosphaeraceae > CAVZRC01. The sequence goes on from CAVURY010000007.1 coordinate 406,961, forward strand.
ACCTACGAGGCCGCCACGAGCCGGGCACTTCAGGCGAAGGGGGATGCGGAGCGAGGCAAGACCCTGTTCGACGCCCAGTCCTGTCGGGCCTGCCACACCGTCGCCGACGGCCAGACTCCCAAGGGGCCGCACCTGGTAGACATCGGAAAACGCTACAGCCCCGCCGAGCTCGTCGAGTCGATCCTCAAGCCCAGTGTCAAGATCGCTCAGGGATACGAGGCGTACGGCTTCGCGATGTCCGACGGGCGGGTCTTCACCGGCTTCGTCGTCAGCGAGGGGGCCTCGGCCGTGCAGATTCGCGAGTCCACGGGTGCCCTCCGCGACCTGAAACGGTCGGACATCGAGGAACGGAGGAGGCAGGAGCCGTCGGCGATGCCGGAGGGGATCGCGGCCAGCCTGACGCCCGAACAACTGGCAGACCTGGTCGCCTATCTGCGGACACTGAACCCGTAGGCGAACAACGAGAGGAGCCACTGAGCCATGACAGGATTCTCCGCCCGATTGACCACGGTCATCGTCATGGTCCTCGTGCCCGTGCTCGCAGGCCGCGTCGCGGCCCAAACGCAGCGATTCCCCGCTTTCGACGCGGAGCGGATCTTCAACCTCGGCGACGCCGACCTCGACGGCCGGATGTCGCTCGACGAGTACCGGGACTTCCTGCGTTCTTCCCCTCGCATGCGGACCGCCCCCGCTGCCACGATCGAGCCGATGTTCCGCCGGATCGACTCGGATGGCGACGGCTTCCTCTCGCTGTTGGAATACCGCAAGTCCTTCCCGCAGAGGCCCGGCGGCGCACGGCCAGGCCGGATGCCTCGAAGGAGAAGCCGACCGGCGCGGACACCCCCGACGCCCCGATCACGCCCGAGCAGGAGGAATTCTTCGAGGCGAAGATCCGGCCGGTGCTGGCGACGCAATGCGGAAAGTGCCACGCGAGCACGGCCGAGAAGCTGAAAGGCGGGCTCCGGCTCGACAGCCGGGAGGCGCTACGTCTCGGCGGCGACACCGGACCGGCGATCGTGCCCGGAAAGCCCGACGAAAGCCTGCTCATCCAGGCGATCCGCTACCGCGATGATGAGCTTCGCATGCCCCCGAAGGCGAAGCTCCCCGACGCGGTCGTCGCCGACTTCGAGGCGTGGGTCAAGATGGGCGCCCCCGACCCCAGGACCGGGTCGTCGGGCACCGCGGCTCGTGCGTCGATCGATCTCGCGAAGGGTCGGGAGTTCTGGTCGTTCCGCCCGCCGAAGAAGTCCGTCCCGCCGGACGTGAAGCATGCGGACTGGGCACGCGGCGACATCGACCGGTTACTCCTCGCGGCGCTCGAATCCCGAGGGCTCGTCCCGGTCGCCGACGCCGATCGGCCGAGGCTCCTTCGCCGAGTGAGCTTCGATCTCGTCGGCTTGCCGCCCACGCCCGAGGAGCTCGATCTCTTCCTCCGCGACGACTCCCCCGACGCCTTCCGCAAGGTCGTCGATCGGCTGCTCGCCTCGCCACGCTTCGGAGAACGCTGGGGCCGCCACTGGCTGGACGTGGCGCGGTTCGCCGAGTCGAGCGGCAAGACGAACTTCACCTACCCCCAGGCCTGGCGATACCGTGACTGGGCCATCGCTTCGTTCAATGCCGACAAGCCGTATGACCGGTTCGTCCGCGAGCAGATCGCCGGCGACCTCCTGCCGGCCGATGACGACCGCTCGCGGGCCGAGCAGATCATCGCGACCGGGTTCCTCGCCCTCGGAAGCAAGGCCCACGACGCCGAGAACCGCGGGCAGTACAGCCTGGACGTGATCGACGAGCAGATCGAGGCGAGCACGCGAGCCTTCCTCGGGCTCACGGTCGCTTGCGCCCGCTGCCACGACCACAAGATGGACCCGATCCCGCAACGCGACTACTACGCGCTCTCGGGGATCTTCCGCAGCACCCAGACCTGCTCGGGCACGCTGGCGGGCGTCTTCCCGAACTTCAACGCGTCGCCGCTGATCGAGCTGCCTCCCGGCGCAGGCGCGCCCCCGGCCGTCCCCTCGCTCACGCCCGGTCAGCGGACCACCATGGAAGATCGCCTCGCCGCCATGATTCGCGAACGCGACGCCATCCCCCCCGGCGAGGCGAATCGGGACAGGCTCCGGCGAGTCAACTCGATGCTCGCGACGCTCCGTTATCGCCTGCTGATCGACCGCCCCGGGGGCTCGCCGCGCACATTCGCGATGGGAGTCCGCGAGCGTGACGAGGCCGTCGATAGCCCGCTCTACGCTCGTGGAGAGCTCGACCAGCCGGGAGGTGTCGTCCCTCGCGGGCTCGTCCGCGTGCTCTGCGACGAGACGTCCGCATCGATCGCGGCCGGGAGCGGACGTCGTGAACTGGCCGACTGGCTCTCCTCCCCCGCGAATCCGCTGACCGCACGCGTGTTCGTGAACCGGGTGTGGCTGCACCTGTTCGGCCGCGGGCTCGTCCCAACCCCGGACAACGTCGGTGCCGCGGGCCAGCGGCCGAGCCACCCGGAACTGCTCGACACGATGGCCGTGGATTTCATGGCCGATGGTTGGTCGATCAAGCGGCTGATCCGCCGGATCGTGCTCAGCCGGGCCTACGGGCTCGACTCCTCGCACGATCCGAGCAACTTCGAAGCCGACCCCGACAACGCCCTCGTCTGGCGGATGAGCAAGCGCCGGCTGGAGGCCGAGGCCTTGCGCGATGCCCTGCTCTTCGCGAGCGGCCGGCTCGCGGCCGAGCCTCCGGTCGGGTCGGCGGTGGCCCGCAACGGCGAGGGCCTGGCCTTTTTCCTGCGCCTCAACGGCCTGGATGCCTCGGACCCGCATCGATCGATCTACCTGCCGGTGGTCCGGGACGGGGTACTCGAATCGCTCGCGCTTTTCGACTTCGCCGACCCGAGCCTCGTGACGGGCGAGCGTGTCGCGACGACCGGCCCGGCACAGGCGCTCTATTTCATGAATGCACCATTCGTCATCCGCCAGTCCGAGGCCCTGGCCGAACGGCTTCAGGCCGTCGATGGCGGCGACGCCCGCAGGATTGAGCGGGCGTATCGGATTGTCTTCACTCGCCCACCAACCCACGTGGAGCGCGAACACGCCCTCGCGTTCCTCCGCGATTTCGCCGCGCGCGTCAAAGGCACCGACCCGGCGCGTGCGGCCTGGTCAACCTTCTGCCAGGCGCTGTTCGCTGCCGCCGAGTTCCGATATCTTGACTGATTGCCGATGCCGAAGTTGACGCGGTCCTCGTCGTCTGTCCTGGCCCATGAAGATGCCGCTGAGAGACAAGCAATAATGGCGACCACTCCGACTCGAATCCCGGTCCGGCGGGTTCCAGGCGCCGTGCATGGTGCCGCGGCAGCTCCTCTGCTCTCGGCGATCTCATTCGGGTTATGCGTCGGCTATCTGGACGTCGGGATACTGGTGCTCAAGAAATACTGCTGGAACAGCGAGGGGTATTTCCGGACTGCGAGCGATTTTCCCTGGACCGTCCCGCTGGGCCATGCGTCGCTCATGATTGTTCCCGGGGTCATCATCGGCGCCTTGAGCCGGCGCTGGCCGAGGTTGATCTCGGGGCGAGTGACAACATGTCTATTTGCGTCGCTCGCGATCTGGATGGCCCTGTTGAGGATGCCGATCTACGGTGTATGCAGCCTCTTGCTGGCGGCCGGAGCGGGTCGTCTGATCGCCGATGCGGTACCCGACTTGCGCCGCGCGACACGCGGTTGATCTTCGGGGCGCTCATGGGAGTTCTGTGCGTCCTCGCCTTCGGCTCGTCGGGCTGGAAGTCCCTTCGAGAGTACCGGACGATCGCCGGATTAGCGGCTCCCCCGTCGAACGCGCGGAACGTCGTGTTGATCGTCTGGGATACCGTGCGCGCCTACGACTTGAGTCTCTACGGCTATGCGCGCTCCACGACTCCCAATCTCGACGAGTGGGCGAGGAAGGGTGTCAAATACAAGTCCGCCGTGTCGCCCGCCCCATGGACATTCCCCTCGCACTCTTGCTTTTTCACCGGCCTATGGCCTCACCAGATCGACGCCCAGTGGAAGTCCCGACTGGATGCTCCGGTCCCCACGCTGGCCGAATACTTGACCACGCAAGGCTATCAGACCGCGGGATTCGTGGCCAATACCAATAGCTGCAGTCGCGAGACCGGCCTGGATCGAGGCTTCGCGCATTTCGCCGATTACGCCCTGAGGCCGCGCTCGCTTCTCACTCGGACGGTCCCCGGGAAGTGGATCCTGGACCAACTCACGACCCTCGTCGATTTCTATGACAAGAAATGGGACACCCTTCAGTCCCGCGGCGGTGCCGAGATTACCGACGAATTCTCGAGTTGGCTGGGACGGAGGAGGCTCGATCGTCCGTTCTTTGCCTTCTTGAACTACTTCGATGCCCATGAGCCGTACATACCACCGCAGGTCTTTGCCTCGACCTTTGGAATCCCGCCACGTTCCACTCACGATTACCAGTTCCTGATCGACTATGTGGGATATGACAAGGACCAGGCGACGACTCGAGATCTGCTGATGGCGCGCGACTGCTATGACGACTGCATCGCCTCGCTCGATGCTCAACTCGGCCGTTTGCTCGCGGTGCTGCAAGGTCAGGGGCTTCTCGAGAACACCGTGGTGATCATCACCTCGGACCACGGAGAAGCTTTTGGCCTTCATGGCTACACCGGGCATTCGTACAGCCTCTCGCTCGAAGAGATCGGCGTCCCATTGGTGATCCTTTCCCCGGGAGCACCGGCGGGGCGCGAGGTGACGCATCCCGTAAGCCTGCGCGACTTGCCCGCGACGGTTATCGACCTGCTCGCGATGTCATCGTCGCCGTTTCCGGGCCGATCGCTGGCGGCATATTGGAAAATGCCGGGCGGCGATACACAGGTCGAGGTCACGAGCCCCGCGTTCTCGGAGCGGGCAAGCACGAGCGTTTTCCAAGCCCAACCCGGCGCCGGCCGCGAGCGCGATGGACTCGAGATGTCCCTGATGGCCTCGGGCTACCATTACCGCCGCAACGGACGCGGTCTTGAACGGCTCTTCGACCTGAAACTCGACTCGTACGAGCAGGTCAATCTCATCGATTCCGCCGCCGATCTGGCCAGGGTCGCCACGTTCCGCAAGATGCTCCTCGACGTACTGAGCCGCGAGCGGGGCTCGCTCGAGGTGGAGAAATCCTACCTGTCCAGTTATCGGACCTGGCTCGAAGACCTGGTTCACGGGCGACCCATGCAGTCACTTCAATCTGGCAGAGGATTGATTCGATGATTCCAGACACCCTCTCGCGTCGCGACCTCCTGAAGGGTTTCTCGTCCGGATTTGGCTACTTGGCGTTCGCCGGCCTGTCGTCGATGGCGGCCGGTGCGGGGTCGATGGACTCGCCGCTTGCGGCGAAGTCCCCCCATTTCCCGGCTCGCGCGAAGAAAGTGATCTTCCTCTGCATGAACGGGGCGCCTTCGCACGTCGACACCTTCGATTACAAGCCGGAGCTTTCCGCGTCCAGTGGCAAGTCGTCGAACCGGCCGGGCCGCATCCCCGGTGCGAAGCTGATGGGCTCGCCGTGGAAGTTCCGCAAGCGCGGCGAGAGTGGACTCTGGGTCTCGGAGCTCTTCCCCGAGGTCGGCGCGCACGCCGACGAGCTGTGCGTCATCCGCAGCATGCAGACCGACCTGCCGGCCCACCCCGAGGCGTATTTGATGCTGCACACGGGCAGCTCGCAATTCATCCGTCCCTCGCTCGGGGCCTGGACGCTCTACGGACTGGGGACCGAGAGCGACGACCTGCCCGGGTTCATCTCCCTGAAGCCGACCGGGCGCAACGGCGGCGCGCAGAACTACGGCAGCGCGTTCCTCCCGGCGGCCTGCCAGGGGACCCGCATCGGCAACGAGGGCCAGCCGATCCTCGGCTCACGGGTCGGTAACATCAAGAACCCGAGGCTCGACCTCGCGGCCCAGCGCCTGCAACTCGACCTCATCCAGTCGATGAATCGCGAATTGATCGAGCGCGAACGCGTGGCTCCCGGGGTCGAGGGAGTCATCGAATCCTACGAGCTGGCCTTCCGGATGCAAGGCAAGCTCCCCGGCGTCATGGACCTCGCGGGTGAGTCGGCGGCGACGAAGGCCCTCTACGGGCTCGACGACCCGGCGACCGGCGACTTCGGCCGCCAGTGCCTGCTGGCCCGCCGCTTCGTCGAGGCCGGCGTCCGCTTCGTCGAGCTCACGCACGGCGACTGGGACCAGCACCGCGGCCTGAAAGCCGGCCACGCCCGGAACGCCCGGGCCGTTGACCGGCCGATCTCGGGCCTGATGACGGACCTTCGCAATCGGGGCCTTCTGGAGGAGACTCTGGTGATCTGGGGAGGCGAGTTCGGCCGCACGCCGCACGGCCAGAACTCCGACGGCCGCGACCACAACAACAAGGGCTTCTGCGTCTGGCTGGCGGGCGGGGGCGTGAAGCCGGGCATCGCCTACGGCCAGACCGACGAGCTCGGCTACGAGGCCGTCGAGAACCCGATGCATGTGCACGACCTGCACGCCACGATCCTCCACCTTCTCGGGCTCGACCACGAGCGCCTGACCTACCGCTACGCCGGTCGCGACATGCGGCTGACCGACGTGAAGGGGATCGTCCACAAGGCGATCCTCGCGTGAGGAACACCGGCGAATCGCGAGTCCGAGACATCGGCTGGCGGTTCGTGTAGGATCCATCATTCCGCTCGTTCTCCCCGACATTCGGTCCCAGGAGCCTCTCCCATGCCGAAGTACCTCCTCGCCGCCATCCTGGTCTCGACGCTCGCCGTCTCCGACTCGGCTCAGGACATCAAGCCGACCGACCCTGCTCCCCTCCAGCTCACGGCCCAGCAAGATCACAAACTGATGATGGAGGCGCTCGATATCGAGCGCCTGCGTCCCGGCGCGAACGGCATGAACCGCAACGCGCCGAACGCGGCCAACTACGACGAGTCGAAGGCCAACCCCTACCCGAACCTGCCCGACCCCCTGACCCTGAAAAACGGCGAGAAGGTCACCACCCCCGGGCAGTGGTGGGAGAAACGGCGGCCGGAGATCGTCGAGGAGTTCGACCGAGAGGTCTACGGCCGGGTCCCGAAAGACGTGCCCAAGGTGACGTGGGAAGTGACCGCGAAGACCGACGAGAAGGTCGGCGGCGTCTCGGCCGTCACCAAGAAGCTGGTGGGCCGCGTCGACAATGCGAAGTGCCCACAGATCAAGGTCGAGATCCAGCTCACGCTGACGACGCCGGCCGACGCGAAGGGGCCGGTCCCGGTGATGATGGAGTTCGGCTTCGGTTTCGGCCCCCGTCCGGGTGGTGCACCGGGCAAGGCCGCCATGCCGAAGGGAGCCGCCCCGAAGGCAAAGGCCGGCCCTCCGGGCAGGCTCGGGGGCGGGGGCGGACCGTCGTGGCAACAGCAGGTCCTCGCCAAGGGCTGGGGCTACGCCATCATCGTCCCGAACAGCATCCAGGCCGACAACGGCGGAGGGCTGACCAAGGGCATCATCGGTCTCTGCAACAAGGGGCAGGCCCGCAAGCCCGACGACTGGGGTGCCTTGAGGGCCTGGGCCTGGGGGGCCAGCCGCGCCCTGGATTACTTCGAGACCGACAAGGTCGTCGACGCAGGGCAGATCGGGATCGAGGGGCTCTCGCGGTACGGAAAGGCGGCACTGGTGGCGATGGCCTACGATCCGCGCTTCGCCATCGGCTTCATCGGCTCCTCGGGCGAGGGCGGGGCGAAGCTGCACCGTCGCACCTTCGGCGAGCTGGTCGAGAATCTCACCGGCTCGGGTGAATACCACTGGATGGCCGGGAACTTCCTCAAGTACGGCGGCCCGCTCACGCCGGGCGACCTGCCGGTGGACGCCCACGAGCTGATCGCACTCTGCGCACCGCGGCCGACCTTCATCAGCTACGGGGCGTCGAGCGGACCGGGGGCCGAGGGAGAGTGGGTCGACCAGCGGGGGAGCTTCATGGCGGCCGTCGCGGCCGGCCCGGTCTTCCGGCTCCTGGGCAGGAAGGACCTGGGCACCTCCGAATTCCCCGAGGTGGAGATGGGGATCACCGACGGCGAACTCGCCTTCAGGCAGCACAAGGGCGGCCATACCACCGGCCCGAACTGGCCGACGTTCCTGGCTTTCGCCGACCGCTACATCAAGGTCCAGAACGCCCCAACGCCGAGCGGACCATAATCGCCCATGAAATCTCGAGGGGGACTTCGAGCGGGCGCCGGGGATCGGTTGAAGTGTGGGCCGAGAACTGGCCGGAGGGAAGATTGCCGAGGCCGATCGCGGAGAGTGACGATCGCCTCGGCTGACGGGGTTTTCTGGCACGTTCCATGCAGCGTGAACGTGAGCCATGCCTGCAGACTGATCGGGCACTCCCGTCTTATCCCAGGTCAGTCCGGTCCACTCGATAACGATGATACGCTGATGAGTGCGGAAACGGGTTGCATGTTGCCGCGGAGCATCACAATGCTGTCGCAATGAAACCTGGATTCGACGCCGCGATCGATCACGGTGTTATCGGAACCGATGATCCATGTCGCGGTCGAATCCCGGGAAGTCATGGCGACAGCCAGGGATCCTCTTCGATCGTCCCGTCCGGATGAAGGGTCAGACGCCCCCAGGCCCTCGACATTCCGCCGGTGGGGAACGGCTCGGCCTGGACCTCGTCCACGTCGTACCAGCCGGGAGCTTGATTCCGGACGAGCTCCCGAGCATCCTCGATCGTCTCGACCTCGGCGATGTCTACTCCCTTGTGGCTGACTCGGAACATGGCGGCTTCGCCTTGTGTTGGACTCGGAGTCGGGCGGAGGCATCGGCCGACACGAGCTGTTTCGGTTCAATTTCCCGCCCGGCGCCTGATGAGACGACGCCGCGAAGTTGGACGACCGCATCTCAACGCCTCGTATCAGGTCGCCCCTGTCTTCCTGGGAACATAGAGCTTACGCCCCCTGATTCGGTGTTGGGACTCTCGCGTTGACACGAGGAAACATGATGTTTCGGGTTCGCGCACGACGGGGACAAGTGGACGTGGTTCGCATGCAGTGGTGAGATAAGACCACTCGAATTGGGTCAGCGGCCGACCCTTAGTTTCTCCTGGAAATTGATCTCGAAGATTTACACTCGAAACGGCGTTCCTCGTCGAACGTGCAAGTGCGAAGTCGAAGACGTGCTGCGATCCGTAGCGATCATGGCAGTTCCTTGATACGGATGACCGGGATATTCGCCAGCTAGTTGTCGTAGGTCAGAAACACGTCGCAGCCGAATTCGATCGCTGTACCTCAGTCGTCGAGGATCTGAGCGGATTTGCGGTTGGCCTCATGGCTGCCAGGTCTGCTCGTGCAAGACATCGCGTTCGAAGGTCTTCATCGTATCTGTGATCTGACTACGAAAGGGAGGTTGGCGCGGCTTCGAGCTGTTGAATGACCTGTTCCGCTATTCGGACATGCAGCGCCGCAAGTTGGGCGGTCACTGGACGGTGAAGGTCGTAATCCGCCTGGTTGCGATCGCCGCGCAGAGCGTTGAGATCTGCGCCCGCTCGTTGCGTTTGTGCATCGCCGCAGTTTGCCAGTCGTCGGGAAAGGTATATGTGTGCCCGGTCAGCGCGAGGCACGGAGAATCGAAGATCTTCAAGCAATTCGCGGGCGACGTGAAACGCCGCATAATAAGCGCGACTGATTGCGGAACGCCACTCGCCTTCCGTGCCGCCGACGGAGAGCTGAACTGCCACTGGCATGAAATCACGGCCGGTCAAGCGTTTTGCACCAGGCGAATTTGGAATACGACCGAGCTATGAGGGGGACAGATGCCGCAGAACTGCTGACTCCAGCGATTCCGGGCTGCGAACATGTCATCGACGGACCAACCGCTCACGTCCACTTCGATCACAATGTGCTGCTCGGAATCTACTTCGGCGTCTCGCTCGACCCGGGCTGCGATCGAACTTCCGGGAAAGATCTCCGCGGCCAAAGCCAGCAACGGGCGGACACAGGAGGCCACGTCGTTTTGCCTCGCCAAGTCAAACACGTCGGGCGTTACCGGAGAAACATCGATTGTGGTTGACGTAACCATTAAAACAGTCCCGACTATTCAACGGTCGTTCCCGGAGGACGCCCCGCATTAGCAAACGACAATCAGGTAAAGCTGGGGATCTAGGATTCGAACCTAGACTAAGTGATCCAGAGTCACTCGTGCTACCGTTACACCAATCCCCAATCATCGCTTCGAATTCACGAGGGAACCGAACGATTGAATCCTACAGATTCTGGCCGATTCTTTCAAGGGAAGCTGTCGTAGGCCGTCTCAGAGGCTCGGGTTAGAGAACTCCCGCAGGGGCAGGGTGACCGGGACCTGGTGGCGCGAGCTCCGGGCGACGGCCTCGGTGAATTGCATGTACTTCACACCCGTCGGGAAATCGGTGTGAGTCACCGGGCGTTCTCCCCGGATGGCCGCGATGAAATCGGCCTCGACGCGCCAGCCGCCTCGCAAGGAGTCGGGGATCGGAAGGACGCGGAGCGCCTCGTCGTGGCGCTGGGCGCCGCGGATCTCGTCTCGCAGAAGGTCGTAGATGAGAGTCCCTTCGCTCCCGTAGAGCGCGATCCCCATGGAGTTGCCCCGCCAAACCACGCCGCTGAGCCGGTAGACGCCGCAGGAGCCATCCTCCTGGGTCGTCAGGACCTGGACGCTGTCCGGAGTCCCGACCCGCGCCTTCTTCCCCTGCTCGGGATCGAAGCGATGCGGGATCATCTTCGATGCGTAGGACAGGACCCGATTGGCCGGCGATACCCACCGGAGCACCGTCTCGTAGAGGATCCCCAGGGTCAGCATGTTGAAGCCCGAGTATCTCGTCATCTGCCGCCAGCCCAGCGGTGTCTCCGGGTCGGCGAGCTGGTCGTTCAATCCATGGACGTGGAGCTCGCGAAGCTTGCCGATCCAGCCGGACGCCATCAGAGAACGCATGTACGCGTCCCCCGTGAGCCCATACGGGCTGGGCACGATCATGGCCGTCAATCGCGGCGACTCCAGGGCTCGGTCGCACATCCGCTGGGCCTCGCGGGCATTCAGCGCCATCCGGGCCTCGGTCAGGACATGCTTGCCGGCGTCGAAGGCCGCGAGCGTGACCGGACAATGGAGGTAGGGCCACGCGCCGATCACCACGGCGTCCACGCCGGGATCGGAGACCAGGTCTTCCCAGTTGTCGTAGATCTTCGGGATGTCGTAGTCCCGCGCGATCCGGGTCGTCGTGTCACGCTTCCGGTTGCAGACCCCCACGACCTTGACACCCGGCAGGCCCTGGAACCCGGGCAGATGTCGCGTCCGAGTGATCTGCCCCGCCCCGACGATCCCGATGCGAATCTCGCCCGAGCTCATCGATCGCCCCATATCGTTTCGTTGCACCCCGACGCCGGCGCGTCGGGTTGGTCCGAGTTCGCCCCTCACACGATTCTACCCGGTCGTCGAGTGGCACGCGACCTGCCGGCGATCCCACTTCTTGCTGAATGTCCGATGCATGTCCGCAGCCAAGTCACCGGCCTCCGGATTCACGGGGAGAAACCCGGCCTTCTTCACTGGGTATCCCAGGAGCCCTGGTTGACCGTCACGTTTGCTGGGCCGTCCGCCGGTACGACGTTGACGCCGCTAACCTGCCCGCGGCGTGGGCGCATGGGAGTATGGTCGTCACCGGCATAGGTGCTGATATAGAGATTCTTCGTGCCGGGTTCCGAATAGGACGGGCGATTCACGATGTACGAGCCGTCGGCCCCCTGCTGACGCGGCCAGCCCCACTGCAATCCTTCGGGCGAGCGACATCCCGTCAACCCGATCAGGCAAAGGCCCATTCCCAGGATCAGAGGGCGGCTCGTCCGGGACTTCATCCATGCCATGAAGGTCCAATCCTTGCGGCTTGAGGGGAAGTTGGTGAAAGTCGATGACCCCTTGATCCTTCAAGGCGGTCGAGGAGGCATTCACGCGGCGATCGTCGGGAGCCGATCCGGATGGCTCCTCGGTCAACACGGCATGCGCGGCCGCTAGCGAACGGATACCTCAGTCATTATCGGAGAATTCCCGGCCGCAGATTTGGCCAATCTTACTTCGTTTGATCCCTCCTCGCGAGAATCCCTATGGGGTTGCGGCTCCATTGGGATAGGATAAGGCATCGGAGTAGAACCCTTGTTGGGTACTTGCTCGGGGCCATTCGCTTCATCCATCGGATTTTGGGGTCTCGCCATGCGTCGCTTGATGACATCACTCGTGGCGATCGCCGCGGGTTGCACCTGGATTTCCCCGGCTCGCGCCGAACATGCCAAGATCCAGCTCGAAGTCTCGTCGCCCCGCGAACAGATCTCGGCCTTCGTCGACCAGACCCCTCCGGAGTGGGGCAAGAACCCCAGGCAAGTCCTCAAGGCGAAGACCAACGAGCCGATCCGGATCCAGTACATCCTCACGAACGTCTATCCCCACAAGACCTTGGAAAGTGTCGTCGTCCATTTCTTCGTGGTGCGGCAGCAGAAGCCCGGTCAGAAAGAGATCCCCGACCTGAAGGGCGACGTCGTGATGGAGAGCGCGTTCGATATGGATTTCAAGCCGGGCGGCAAGGCCGGCCAGCGTACGACCATCAAGATCGACACGCCCGGTGCTTACTTGATCCGCGTCGAGACGCGAAACACCCAGAGCGATCACGAGCACTTCTCGGCGATCGACCTCGTGGTCGAGAAGGCGACCAACCCTTGAGTGATCTCGAGAGCGCCACCAACTCGGGTCGGTGATCTTCGGAAAATCCTCAAGAGTTCGGGATCCCCCGCGGAATCGGGATTCCCCATTCAGTCGGTTCAAGCCGATGATCGCGCCGCGCCGATCGAATGGCTGTTGCCCGGTCGGACCAATCGCCGGCCCGGGCTGTACGGACATTCGAGCCCGTGTCGTCGCGGTGGAACCGGATGCACTTTCGATACTTAAGCCGGCCTTGTCGGTGGCTCACGGGGATCGGTGCGGCCACCGCGGCACTGCTCATGACCGGCGGCTGGGGCGATTCGGCGCGATCCGGCCAATCGGCCGCGGTGAAAGACGCCTTCTGGGTCCAGGGCCTCCCTCGGGCGATCGCCGTCCATGACGGTCGGTTGACGTTCCGGATCTCCGCGCCGAGATCGAACTCGGAGACGCTGGTGATCGTCTCGGCCCTGGCGCGATCCCGAGGACCATTCCCCGTTCGCCTCTGGACGCGGGCCGTGGCCAGTGCGCCGATTCCCGAGCTCGCCGACGACGGCCCCCGGGGCACGCCCATGCTGGGCGAGTCGGCACCGTCATCGACTCCCGAACCGGTCAGCACGATGCCACCACGGGAGCGGACCTTCCACATGATGGTCCGCGACGGAGACGTCGCCAGCCCGAGCAACTACGTACCCGTGCGGGGCGTGCTCAAGGGCGTCGGACGGACCGTCCAGATCTACGTGTCGTCGGACGATGTCGCGGCCGTCGACCGCGAGCTGCTCAGAGACCTCATCACCTCTTTCGACGACCGCATCCACCCGCTGACCTCCGCGCGCTTCGGCCCGTCGTACGACACGGACCGCGACGGCCGATTCACCATCCTGCTCTCGAGCTGGCTGGGCCATCTCGCCGGAGGACGACATGCCGTCAACGGATTCGTACGGGTCGCCGACCTCGACCCGTCCGTGCCCCCGCCGTTCGGCAACCATTGCGACATGATGTACTTGAACTCCAGCCTGAAAGCCGGGCCTTATGCGCGGGCCGTCACGGCACACGAATACATGCACGCGGTCATGTATAGCCAGAAATGCTTGAGGAACTTACCGAGGGGTGGAACGAGCTTGGAAGAAGAGGGCTGGCTCGACGAGGCGATCGCCCACCTGGCGGAGGACCTGCACGGGTTTTCCACGTCGAACATCGATTATCGCGTGAGCGCATTCCTCTCGCGGCCGGAGAGTTACCAACTGGTCGTGGACGACTACTTCGCCGCCGATCTCTTCCGGAGCCACGGGAACCGGGGGAGCACGTACCTGTTCATGAGGTGGTGCGTCAACCAGTACGGACCGGGATTGATCCCCGCCATGGTGCAATCTTCACGACGGGGTGTGGCCAATCTCGAGGCGGCCACCGGATCCACCTTCAGGAATCTGTATCGGCGATGGTCGCTGGCCCTGTATCTCAGCGGACTGGACCCGCGAGGCGAGGAGTTGGTTTCATCCCGGGACGGCTTCTCTTCGATCAACCTGCGGGCTCCCTATGCGGACTGGGAGCTCGCAGGCCCCCGTACGGATCGGGTGATCGTCGGAGGCCCGGCGAAGCAATGGGATACAACCGGAACCAGCAGCCGGTTCTTCGTCATCGAGAGCCCCTCAGCCGGGGCCATCGAGGTCGAAGTCGCCGGGCCCAAAGAGGCTCAGCTCCAGGTGACCGCCCTGCCCTTGGGTGAGGACCGAGCTCGTCTGTCCTTGTCCTTGGTCGAGAGTCACGGCACCGATGGTGAGCTGAGAATCCAGGCCCGGGTCGCCGAGCGGCGAGGCGTCCCCGTCCGGCTCACCGCCTTCGCCTGGGAACGGCTCACGCCGGGGCCACGCCCCCATGCCGCCGGCTTCCGATCGGGTCAACTGGATATGCTGGGTGTCGCTTCCTCGTTCGGCACGTCGGCCGTCCCTGCGGGCGGTGAAATCCGATCCCAACCCATCCATCTGGCCGGGGTTTCTCGCCAGTCTGGCCCGATCGTCGTGAAAGTCATCGGCACGGACGCTCAAGGACGTCGCGTCAGCGCCTGGGCCGATCTCAACTCCAGCCCCGATGAGCCGGATATGATGCACTGAAGAAGGCACCTGGATGATTGTTCAATCATGTGTGGCTGACATACCGGAGATTCGAAACCCCCGCAAGCCCGTCAACATCGATGAGGAGTCTTTCCGGCATGAGAACCCGCAAAGAAACTCAACTCGCCGTGAGCTTCCTCGTGGCCATGATGGTCACGGCCGTCCCGCTGATCGCGGGGCAGATCAAGGGTGAGATCAAGTCGATCGACCGGGCCAACTCGCAGATGGTGGTCCACGACGAGGAGACCAAGGCGGACGTGATCGTCAGCCTGAGCTCCTTGACCAGGAAGAGCCCGAGCCTCGGCAAGAGTTTCGACGTCAATGATCTCAAGCCCGGGGTCAAGGTCGTCGTGAACGAAGTATTCGTCGCGTCGAATGTGGCCATCGAGGCCGGCGGCCCGAGAGTGCGGGGGCCGATCCTCAAGGAATTCTGGCACAACTTCACCCATAACCTCTTCAAGCCGCTGCTCCTCTTCTTCTACCTCGGGTTCCTGGTGCCGATCCTGAAAGTCGAGTTCGAGTTCCCTTACGTCATCTACCAGAGCCTCACGATCTACCTGCTGCTCGCCATCGGCTGGCATGGCGGCGAGGAACTGTCGAAGATCGACACCGCCAGCATCAAGAACGTCGCGGGATTCATGTTCCTGGGCTTCATCCTGAACCTCATCATCGGGATCATCGCTTACATGCTGCTGACCGCGATGACATCGATGCGTCGGGTGGACAAGGCGACGGTCGCCGGATATTACGGCTCCGATTCGGCGGGTACCTTCGCGACCTGCGTCGGCGTGCTCGGCACGATCGGCATGGCATTCGACGCTTATATGCCGGTCATGCTGGCGATCATGGAGATCCCGGGCTGCCTGGTCGCCCTCTACCTGGTGGCGAGGCTGCGGCACAAGGGGATGGACGCGCTGGGCACCATGCCGGACGAGCCCGGCTACGACCCCAACGCCAGGCCTGACGCGATGTTGACCGGCGAACATGGTGATGACCGGGCCTCCGAAAGGCAGCACGCCATCGAGCAGGAGTTGGAGCTGTCCCTGGAGAAACGCGAGCATCCCGATCCGAACGGCATCGAGATCTCGCCCAGGAAGGCATCCATCCTCACCGGCAAGCTCTTGCACGAGGTCTTCCTGAACACGGGTCTCTATCTCCTCTTCGGCGGCATCACCATCGGCCTGCTCAGCGGCTTGCAGGGCGAGAGGGTCACACGCGACGACGACAACTTCTTCAACGACTTGTTCCAGGGCATCCTCTGCCTTTTCCTGCTGGAGATGGGCATGACGGCCTCGCGCAAGCTCAAGGACTTGAGGACAGCCGGGCCGGGCTTCATCGTCTACGGCCTGCTGGCGCCCAACATCTTCGCGACGATCGGGATCGGCGCGGCCCACGCCTACGCCTACTCCACGGGGACCCATTTCCTGCCCGGCACCTACGTGCTCTTCGCGGTGCTCTGCGGCGCGGCATCGTACATCGCCGTGCCCGCGGTCCAGCGGCTGGCCATCCCCGAGGCGAGCCCGACCCTGCCGCTGGCCGCATCGCTGGGATTAACGTTCTCATGGAACGTCACGATCGGAATCCCGATCTATATCGAGCTCGCCAACGCGGTCATGGACAAGTTCCCGGTCGCTTGAGGAAGCGTACCCGGCCGGGCCGATCGTTCGACTCGGCACGGCCGGCGAGTCCGGAGATTCCACGCCGATCGGTCGTCGCCGGCCGGAGGAATTGCGGGGACTCGCCGAAATTACGGGAGCCTCGGGTCAACTTCTTGTCGTTGCGGAAGTCCGCTCCGAGTATGATGGCTGGAATGAGGAAGCGGGCTGGAGCTCATTCGAAGGCCGCATGGGCTCTCCGGCTTGACGCGGAGTCGCGATGATCGCTACGGGCGATACGCGGACGATTCGAGATCGTCTGACCGGCCGCCGGAGGCCCGGGTCTCTCGCATCGCCTCACCCCGGAGAATCGATCGATCCCCATGGATACGAGCATACTCGACGAAAGACCGCGCCCGGTCGTGGGGAAATCGGGACCGCGCGACGACGAATTGATCGCGATGATCGAGCACTCGGCCCACCTGCTCCCGGCCCAGGGCCCGATCACCGTTTTCATCCACCACAACACCCTGCACGCCTTCGAGGATCTGCCGTTCCACGACGCCCTGAAGAAGGGGGCCCAGGTCTTCGGCTGCCAGACCTACCTGACCGAGGATCGCTATCGGGAGGAATTGCGTCGCGGCCGGATCCGCTTCTCCGAATTGCAGGAGGTCCTCGAGCAGGATCTGGGCGAGACCGCCCGCCAGGCGATGCCCGGCTTCGGAACACGTCTCGACCTGCGGCTGGCGATGCTCCAGTATCCGTTGCGGTTCGGGCCGACGGAGGAGCTGCTCTGGTATGTGGCCGAGGCCAACGCGCTGCGTCGGGTGCGTCCGGAGGTCTCGTCGGCGATTCGTGCCCGGCTAATCGCCGAGACGCGTCGGTGGGTGATGCGGGATTTCCGGGGCGGCCATGAGAGGAACCACGGCGCGGCGGGCGCCGGAGGCCGGAGGCCGGTCCCCGCGAGTCTGACGGAGCGCCTCGACCGCTTCGGCGAGTCGAGGATCGAGAGCTGGACCGACGAGGAATGGGAATCGTTCACGCTCCAGGCGATGTGGCGGGTCTGCCGCGAGGGGGTCCGTGAACTGCCGCAATATACGCCCGCGCCCTCGATGGCCATCCGGCACCGCGACTTGCTGCTGGAGGCAACCGGCGAGGATGCCGACGCGCCGGTCCACAACCTGCTGATCCGCTTCTGCGAGGCGTTCCTCGACCAGGGCCTATCGTCCTGGCCGCTCCCGCATCGGGATCAGGGATTCTATCGGTCGTTCTGCGCACTATACGGTTCGACGGGCGGGCCGCCCGACCGCTGGCTCCGAGGATTGCCCGAGGAGGTGCGCCGGCTGGTCGACCGGGGCATCAGCCCGCTGGAGTCCATCCGCGAGTCTCTCGAGATCCTCGGCGTGGCGGAAGAGGAGATGGAGGAATACATCAGCACGACGTTCCTGGCCCTGCGAGGTTGGGGCGGGATGTTGGAACAGATCGAGGTCCGGGGCGACCGCGTGGTGCGCCCGATCCCTCACGGCAGCCTGGTCGAGTTCCTCGCGATCCGGCTCATCCTCGACCGTTTCGCCCTGGCCTACACATCGCGAGCGGCCCTCGGATTCGCCGGGCCGCTCTCCGAGCTGCGCGACGCGACACGAAAAAGGAAGAAGACGGACTGGCCGCCCAGCGTCGAGCAGCGGGCCTTCTTGCTATTCCAGCTGGCCCAGGTGGTCGGCCTGTCGGCCGATTTGATGTATCACCTCGAGCGGGACCAGTGGATCGCGATCATGCGGGAGATCGAGACGTTCTGCGCCCTGGAGCGTCGGAGGATCTTCCACCTGGCTTACGAGCGACGGTTCCGCACGCAGACCCTGGACGCGATCGCCCTCCACGCCGGCAAGCCCACGCCGACGCCCGAAAATCCGCGATTCCAGGCGGTATTCTGCATCGACGATCGGGAGGAGTCGTTCCGCCGGCATCTCGAGGAGCTGGCTCCCGACGCCGAGACCTTCGGCGTCGCCGGCTTCTACGGCGTGGCGATCTATTATCGCGGCGCGGCCGATGCGCACTTCACGGCACTCTGCCCGGTGGTGATCCGGCCCCAGCACTGGGTGACCGAGGAGGTCGGCGACCTGGTGGATCGGACCCATCGTCGACGGGCCCGAACGCGACGGGTGCTCGGCACCGCGTCGCATCGGTTCCACGTCGGCAGCCGGACGTTCGCGATGGGAGCGGTGCTCACGGGGGCGGTCGGCGTCCTGGCGTCGTTCCCGCTCGTCGCGCGAATCCTCTTCCCCCGCCTGACCGCCAGGATCCGCGAAGGACTCGGCCGGATCGTCCAGACCCCGCCGTTCACCCGGCTTCGGCTCGAGCGCGAGCACGCGCAATCGGGTCCCGAGAATGGCCACGTCGGCTACACGCTCGCCGAGATGACCGATGTCGCGGAGCGATTACTCCGGGATATCGGACTGACCTCGCGATTCGCCCGGCTACTCCTCCTGTATGGCCACGGGTCCAACAGTCAGAATAATCCGCATAACTCAGCCTATAACTGCGGCGCCTGCGGAGGATCGCGCGGCGGCCCGAATGCGCGGGCCATGGCCCAGATCCTCAACGACTCGCGCGTCCGCGACGACCTGGCACGCCGAGGGCTAGTCATCCCGGCCGAGACCGTGGTGGTCGGCGCCTCTCACAACACCTGCGATGATACCGTGACGTATTTCGACGTCGGTCGCATCCCCGATACGCATCTCCGGGAATTCGCCGAGGCCCGGGCCGTGATCGAGCGGACCTGCGAGCGCAACGCCCACGAACGTTGCCGGCGGTTCTACTCGGCACCGCTGACCATCACGTTCTCCGAGGCCCGGGCGCACGTCGAGGGACGATCCGAGGACCTGGCCCAGACCCGGCCCGAGCTCGGGCACGCGACCAACGCCATCACCATCGTCGGCCGACGAGAATGGTCGCGGGGGCTCTTCCTCGACCGCCGCGCCTTCCTGGCCTCCTACGACCCGGACCAGGACAACGACAAGCACGAGATCCTGGCCCGCATCCTCTCGGCCGTCTTCCCGGTTTGCGCCGGCATCAATCTCGAATACTACTTCTCGAATGTCGACAATTACGGGTGGGGAGCCGGGACGAAGCTCCCCCACAATATCGCGTCGCTCCTGGGCGTCATGGACGGCTACATGAGCGACCTGCGGACCGGGCTTCCCTGGCAGATGGTCGAGATTCACGAGCCCCTCCGCTCCATCTTCGTCATCGAGACGACGGCCGCGGCGATGACGTCGATCATGGACGCCAACGACGGGATCGGCCGGCTCTGCCGCAACGGCTGGATCCTCCTGACGCTCATCCACCCGGAGACGCGCGAGATCAGCGTGTTCGAGGGCGGCGTCTTCCGCCGCTACCAGCCCCAGTCCGATACGCTCCCCCGCGCCTCGTCGTCGGTCAACTGGTACCGCGGTTGGCGGGAACACCTGGATTTCGCGGAGATCGAGGCGTAACGACGAGCCAGGTGCCTCAACAGGATCGCACGCATGCAACATGACGATCAAATCATGACGTTCATCGGGACCGTGGTCGTCGTCGCCCCGTTCCTGGCGACCGTGATCCTCGGGATCTCGTCGCTGCTCGACCGCAAGCTCTCCGAGGCGGCGGCGAACCTGCTGCTCCAGATTTCGGTCATCACCGGCCTCGTGGGTTCGATCCTCGTGCTGACCGGAATGTTGATCTCGGGGACGCGACACGTGGAGATCGATCTGGGAGACTGGGTGGAGATCCCGCGGCACTATCACTTCTCGGTGAAATTCGTCTTCGACCGACTGTCGGTGCCGATGGCGATCCTGTCGTTCACCCTCTCGGGGACGATCGGGGCGTTCGCCAGCAAGTACCTGCATCATGATCGGGGCTTCAACCGCTTCTTCCTCCTGTATTCGGTGTTCGTGCTGGGCATGGTGGTCACCTCCCTGGCCGGCACGATCGAGACCATGTTCGCCGGCTGGGAGCTGGTGGGACTCTCCTCGGCCATGCTGGTCGCGTACTTCCAGGAGCGGCCCGCGCCGGCGCGGAACGGGCTCTGGGTCTGGAGTGTCTACCGGGTCTCGGACGCGGCGCTGTTGCTGGCCGCGGTGGCCATGCACCACCTGCGGGGCGAGGGGGACTTCGACGTGCTGCTCGGCTCGGGGACATGGCCCGACGAGCACGCGCTGCTGACCTCCCGGGAGGCCCTGATCGTCGGCCTGCTGCTGGTGGCGGCGGCCGCGGGAAAATCGGCGCTCATCCCGTTCTCGGGCTGGTTGCCGAGGGCCATGGAGGGACCGACCCCGTCCAGCGCCGTCTTCTACGGGGCCCTGTCCGTGCACCTGGGAGCGTTCCTCCTCCTGCGGGTCAGCCCGATCATCGATTGCTCGCCGATCCTGTCGGGATTGGTGTTCGCCCTGGGATTATCGACGGCCGTCCTGGCGTACCTGGCGGGGAGTGTCCAGTCGGATATCAAGGCGGCGTTGTCGTTCGCGTCACTCTCGCAGGTCGGGATCATCGTCACCGAGATCGGCCTGGGCCTGCGCTACATCGCGCTGATCCATCTGCTGGGCCACGCCTGCCTGCGCACCCTGCAGTTCGTCCGTGCGCCGACGCTGCTCCAGGACTACAACGCCCTCGAGAACGCCATCGGGGATCGATTGCCGCCAACCCGGTTGCTCTGGGTCCGCCTGCCCGCGCAAAGGGCGGCGAACTGGCTCTACCGACTGGCCCTCCATCAGGGTTATCTCGACGCATTCTTGTCGCTCTATATCGTGACGCCGTTCGTCCGGGCGTTCCGGTGGTTCGACCGGTTGGAACACCGCTGGACCGACATGCTCGCCGGCCAGCCCTCGCGCGACTCGGACCAGATCAGGACTCAACCCGGTACGATTGAAGAATTCTCATGAATCCGCTCGCCTTGCCCTGGCTCGAAGCCTCGATCGTGGTCGCCCTGCTCGGCTCCCTCTGGGTCAGCCGGCTGCGGAATCCGATGCGCGCCTACCGGTGGGGCCTGGCGTTCGCCGGAATCACTTTCCTCTGCACGTCCTCCGCCTGGCTGGGGTTCTATCTGCGAATCCCGCTCGAACCGAGCTGGAGCCCGCAATCCTATTTCTTCGGCCGCCAGTTCCTCGCGCTCGATGAGCTCAACGCGCCCCTGGTGCCGGCCATTTCCTTGATCCATTTCCTGATGGCACTGGCGACGGCGCGGACGAAGATGCGTCGATTCTCGTTCTCCTGGTCGCTGGCCGCCGAGACCATCCTCATCGCCACGTTCTCCGCCTCGGAACCTTGGCTGTTGATCGGCCTCCTGGCGGCGTCGACCGTGCCGCCCTACATCGAACTGGCGAGCCGGGGCCGGTCGACGCGGATCTTCGTCGTCCACATGGCGATCTTCATCGGCCTGCTGGTGCTGGGTTGGACGGCCGTCGAGATCGGCGGGCGTAATGAAACGCCGACGGCCTGGGCGACGATTCCGCTCATGCTCGCCACCCTCGTCCGTTGCGGTACGGTACCGGCCCAATCCTGGGTGACCGACTGGTTCGAGCACGCCACCTTCGGGATCGCCGTGCTATTCGTGACCCCTCTGAGCGGCGTCTATTCCGCCGTGCGGCTCGTCCTGCCGATCGCGCCGGATTGGGTCTTGCACGGCATCTCGATCGCCTCGCTCATCACGGCCGTCTATGCGGCCGGGATGGCGGTCATCCAGTCCGAGGTCAGGCGCTTCTATGCCCACCTGTTCCTGAGCCATGCCTCGCTCGTCCTGGTCGGCCTGGAGCTGGACACCGTCATGTCGCTGACCGGCTCGCTGTGCCTCTGGTTCTCGGTGACGCTGTCGCTGGCCGGGTTCGGCCTGACGCTGCGAGCCCTGGAATCCCGCTTCGGCCGGCTCTCGCTCTCCAGCTTTCACGGGCTCTACGAGCATTCGCCCGCGCTGGCCGTCTGCTTCATGCTCACCGGCCTGGCGAGCGTGGGGTTCCCAGGCACCCTCGGCTTCATCTCGACCGAGCTGCTCATCGATAGTGCCGTCGAAGTCTATCCCATCGCCGGAGTCATGATGGTCGCCGCGGCGGCACTGAATGGGATCGCCGTCATCCGGGCCTACCTCTATCTGTTCACCGGGACCCGGCACGTCTCGACCGTCTGGCTCGGGATCGGCAGGCGGGAACGGATCGCCGTCCTGACCCTGGCGACCCTCATCCTCCTGGGCGGCCTGTTCCCCCAGCCCGGCGTGACGACGCGGGAGGTCGCGGCGGAAAAGATCCTGGAAGATCGGCATCGTCGCCACCTCGACCCGGACGCGGAAGGTAAAGTGATCGCGGATCCCCCTCCCCCGGGATCTCCTGCCCTTCACCAGACGCCGGGCGCGGCTCAGCCACCGTCGGAGCCCGATCTTCGCCCGCGACTGACGACTCTCCCATGAGCGCCAGAAGTTTCACGACCCCTGACCGACAGCATCCGGTTTCACGACGGCACCGTTGGTGAGCTCACCATTCCCGGCTTGCTCTCTCGTATCCTGGTCAAGAGGCCTGAGGATCTCCGCCATCCGGCGTGCGAGGGCCTGAAACTCGCGGGGGTCCGTGGGCGCGTGGGCCAGCCGGACGTTGCGGTCGGTCGCCGGGGCCTTCGGATCGTTGGGCATGCTGACCTGATGGTTGAAGAGGTTATAGACCCCGTACAGGACTTCCATCTCCGAACGTCCCGCCGTCTCGATCTCTTGTCGGAGGGCATACGCCGCCTGGGCGGTGTTGAGGCAGACCGCCGTCTCGATCAAGGCGTCGCGGAAGTGGGGAGATTGGCGTCCCTCGCGGCCCCAGACCTCATCCAGTCCGTTCGCCCCCTCGCGCACCGAGACGAAGATCTTCTGGAGGATCGACCGCAAGGCGGGGGACGTCGACTTGGACCAGAATTTGACCGGGTGGAGATAGGAGTCCACGGCCCCTGACACCGCACCGCAGCCGCTGTGGCCGAGCACCACGATCACCTTGACACTCTCCTTGAGCGCCTCGACGGCGAAGTCGACGCTCCCCAGGCAGACGTCGCCCAGGACATTCCCGGCGACCCGGATGACGAACACATCGTTGAAGCCCTGGCCGAAGATCATCTCGGTCGGCACGCGGGCATCCGAGCAGCCGATCACGACCGCGAAGGGTGCCTGCTTGGGCACTTCGCCCTGTTTTCGGGCCATCCCGACTTCGAGCCCATTGCACTGGACGACGTAACGCGGCTCTTCCCCCGCGATCGGATGGTGACCCTGGCAGCTCGCCATCCATCGCGCGAACATCCGGTTGCCGTCCTCCAGGTTCTTCCTGGCCACCTCGGCGTCCGGGGGAGACGGCTTCGTGCTCGGGTTCTTGGGGTCGAATCGATACACGTAGTCGATCGTTTTCATCAAGGACCACCTTGTCGACTGCTCGGGCGTGGACGCACCTGCTCGATCACGGCGGAGTCAGCACCGAACGAGGCATCCGGATCGTCTGGGCGCGCAATGTCTTCGGTTCGCTCCATCATTAGCGATATGATAGCGCCCGACGGCCCCACGAGCAAGCTTTGCCGACGACCCGAGATCCTGGGAGATCTGCCCGATGAAGTCGCTCACCGAGTATCTGACCTTCAACGTCCCGGCCCGGATGGACTTCGTCAATATCACGCGCCAAGTGGAGGAGATCGTCCGCAAGAGCGGCATCCAGGAGGGCCTGCTCCTCTGCAACGCGATGCACATCACGGCCAGCGTCTTCATCAACGACGACGAGCCGGGCTTGCACGCCGACTACAAGAAATGGCTGGAGGAACTCGCCCCGTTCGACCCGTCCCCGACCCGTTACAAGCACAACCGGACGGGCGAGGATAACGCCGACGCCCACCACAAGCGTCAGATCATGGGCCGCGAGGTCGTCGTCGCGATCACCAAGGGCAAGCTCGACTTCGGGCCGTGGGAACAGATCTTCTACGGCGAATTTGACGGCAAACGGCCGAAG
The DNA here is from genome assembly GCA_963743925.1 of uncultured Planctomycetota bacterium. GTDB lineage: Bacteria > Planctomycetota > Planctomycetia > Isosphaerales > Isosphaeraceae > CAVZRC01. The sequence goes on from CAVURY010000007.1 coordinate 431,357, forward strand.
CGGGTGCTTGTCAAGGTCATCGGGGAGTAGGGTTCGGACCGCCCGGAACGAGAGGTTGATCGCATGTTCGAAGTCGTCCACACGGTCCCCGATTGGTACGACGGTCCACGAGGAGGTATCGCTGATTACCATGGCCATCCCCACCTGTTCGAGTCCGAGTGGTCGGATGGCGAGGACTTGGAAGCGGATACCTTCTTGCTGACGCCGATCGACGAAGAAACCTTCGCTTTGGCTCTTGAGGATTGGGCGATCTGGCGTCGGTGGGAGACGGCGTTCTACCAGGGAATAGCGATCCCGGATACCCACCCCGCTCTGCCCCAAGATCAGAACAGGCATCGGGAACTTGAGCATCTCCTGGAAGGGCGGCTGACGGTCGATCCCATCCGAGCCGTTCGGCAGAGAGCAGAGTTCCGGGTCCGTCACGATCCAGGATGGAGCGGCTACGGGTTCCGTCCGCTCGAAGTTTGCTGGGAAGACCCGTTATAACCACGGAGTTCTCGACGACGGCCGGGGTTCGTTGTACCGGCTCTGATGCGAGCAAGAGCACCCTGTAAGTTGCCCCAGAGGCACGGGCGCCGGTAAAATGACTGAGAATGACGGAGGTTCATCATGCCGATCCACGACTGGACCCGACTCGAACCGGGTGACTTTCACGACTTCCACCAATGCTGGGTGGTCGAAATCCGTAACGCCCTGAACGGCGGGCTCCTTCCACCCGAGTACATGGCGATGGCCGAGCAGGTCACCGGTCGCCCGATCCCGGATGTCGTGACTCTCCAGACGCGCAGACCAAAGGACGACCCGGGCGGGATCGCCGTCGCCACATCCCCGCCGACTGCCCGTGTGATCGCCAAGTTCGAGAGAATCAATTACGCAAAGAGAGCCGACCGAGTCGTCATCCGGCATGGCCGCGGTAAGGTCGTCGCAATCATCGAGATCCTGTCGCCGGGAAACAAGGACAGTCGGAACGCAATCCGCACATTCATCGAGAAGGCGGCCGACATCCTGAACCAGGGGGTGAATCTGCTCGTCGTGGACCTCTTCCCGCCAACGCCGCGCGACCCCCAGGGCATTCACAAGGCGATCTGGGACGAGTTCGGTGACGAACCATTCGAGGCCCCGCCCGGCCATCCGTTGACCGTCGCGTCCTACATCGGCGGCGATTTCCCGACGGCCTACGTGGACTCGGTCGGAGTCGGCGACCTGCTCCCGTCGTCGCCGATCTTCCTCTCGGAGACCCGATATATCCCGGCCCCACTGGAGTCAACCTATATGCGGGCTTGGGCGGTATTCCCGTCCATGCTCAAAGAACTCGTCGACCCGACGATCGGCTGACAACAGGCACGAGGTCGATGGAGACCGGAGAGAATCCGTTCGGTGAACCGTGCTCCAAGATATCAACGCGTCAGCCTGCCCCTCTTGTCGGCGATCGCCTTCAACATGAGCAAGGTCAGGCGCCGACCGACCGCTTCGGCCCAGACCTCGCAGCCTTCCGGCGAGAAATGGCCGTCGCCGATCCGGCCCATGAACAGCGGGTTGCCCGACGGTGGCTCTCCCTGCCGGGTCGCATCGATCTCGATCTTCAGCGATGCGTTCACGAAATCGTCGATCGGATCCAGGTAGTAGAAACCGCTAATCTCCAGGACGTTGGAGACCGAACCCGGGTAATGGCCGGCCATCTGCGGACCATCGATCTGGTTGACCCACGGGGCCGGGACGAACAAGAAAGGGACTCCCCGAGAGATGCAAAACTCGCGGATCCGGCCCAGCCAGTATCGACCCTCGTCCCAGTCTCCGCCGCGCCCTTCCAGCACCTCCTTCGGATCACCGGCGAAGTCATTGGCGAAGATGCTGATGACCACGAACTGGGGCGGGAAACGCCCGAAATACTCGAGAAGCGAGAAATAATACTGCTCGGGCGAATAGCCGAGATGACCCGTATTCAGGATCTCCACCGGCGAGCCGAGGCGTTTCTTGAGGTCCCGCTTCAGGCGTTCCGTCGGAGTCTGGTCGTCGCCCACGAAAAGGCCCTGCATGTAGGAGTCGCCCAGCACGATGCCGCGAACCGGAGCCTTCAGATCCGGCTCGGGTCCGCGCAGACCCCAGGAGTTGGTCGTCTGCGACGAGCCCTCCACGATCACGGCCCCGGTGCCCTTGACCATCTCGGGCGCCTCGGGCGTTTCGGGTATCTGGAAGTAGGCTTTGACCGCACCCTTGGCCGGGAAGTTGCGGACCCAGATCGAGCGGACACCCGGCCGGAACCGATACGATCGGCCCGTCTCGTCGGCTTCGAACACGGTCGAAGGTAGCATGACGGTGCGGTCGAAGTTCCCCCAGCGGAGCAAGACGTGGTCGGGATCCATCCCGGCGAATCGGAGGAGTCGTTTTCGGGGCTCGTCGTACTCGGCGAAGGTCGGATCGAGCTTGGCTCGGGCACTCGCCATGTCGTAGATGCGCTTGCGACGCCATTCGGCGTCGATCTCGGCTCGATCGGGCGCGAGCCCGACCGTGCCCATCGCCGTCCACCGCCCTCGGGTCGCCAACCAACCCGCGAGGTAGCGGCCGGTCGGCGTCACGGCCAGCAGGACGACGACCATGGCCAGTGTCAGGACGGCCATCAATGCCTTGAAGATGCGATCGAGTTGTTTCGCTCGCTCGACGAACGCGAAGACATTCTGTCGCGCCGGCCTGGGCCGCACGACCCGATGCAACAGCCTGCCCCATCGCGATCGGCGAGGCACGGGATCCGTCTTCAACCAGAGCGGGAGCTTGTCGTTGACCTCAATCACGCCGGATTGTTCTCCAGGTCCCCTCAACTCGTCGGCACCCGGATCGGCCGCACCGTATCGACGGTGAGCCGACTTCGGTGCGTGGCACGCCGATTTCGCGGGACACGGTTTCGCCTCCGGACTCACTCGACCCTGCGGCGCAGACGCTCGTTCTCGAGATGCAGGACAAGCCGTCGGCCGACGGTAGTCGCCCAGACCTCGGAGCCGGCCGGCGAAAAGTGCCCATCCGAAATATGGCCGTTAAACAAGGGACACCCCTGGGGTCGCTTCCCCTTCCGCTCGCCCTCGATCACCAGCGCCAGGTGCGCGTCGATGAAATCGTCGATCGGGTCGACGAACATCAGCCCGTTGCATTCCAGGATATTCGAAAGTTTCCCCGGATAGTAGCCGGACTTCCGCTTGCCGAACATGAACGGCTCAAACGGGGCGGGGACGATCAGGCAGGGCCATTGGCGGGACCGGCAATAATCGGTGATCTTTTCGAGCCAGTACTTGCCTTCATCCCAGTCACCAAGCCCCTTTGTGGGCACTTCGAAGAGGTCCCCGAAATCGTTCGTGAACACGCTCACGACCACGAACTGGGGCCGGAATCGATCGGCGAAGGCCAGCAGCGAGTGATAGTATTGCTCCGGAGAGTATCCCATCACGCCGGTATTCAGGATGGAGACCCGGGTTTTCATGCGCCGCGCGAGGTATCGCTTCAAGCACTCCGGGGGCGTGTCCTCGTCGCCTATGAACATGCCTTGCATGAAGGAATCGCCCAGGACGAGGCCGCGCAGGGGTGCGTCGAGATCGGGTTCCGGGCCGCGGAGGCCCCACGAATTGGTGGTCTGCCTCGAGGTCTCGACCGGGATCGCCGACGTCCCATGGATGGCATCTCCCAATCCGGGGCTGTCCGGGACGAGGAAGAACATCAAGACGCCGCTCTTGAGCGTCAGATTTCTGAGCCAGATCGATCGCGTCCGGGGACGCAGCCGATAGGAGCGTCCGGTGTCGTCGGCTTCGAAGACCGTCGAGGGGAGGAGAAGGGTCCGGTTGTAATTCCCCCAGCGCAGGATCCCGTGCTCGGGATCGAGTCCGGCATATTGCATCAACCTCCGATAGGCGGGTTCGGCCTCGGCGTAGACGAGATCGAGCCCCCGTCGCGAATCCTCGATCCCGAGCTGCCGGAAGCGCCTCCAGGCGTCGTCGACCTCCTCACGCGGAGTCGGCAGACCGACCGCATACCGCGCGACCCGACGTACTTCGGAAGACGCCGACGCCACGAGATAGCGCCCGTGCGGCATCAGTCCCAGGATCAGGGCGATGATCAAGGCCGTCACCGCGATCACCGATCGCTTGAACCAGCGCTCCCTATGCTTCGTGCGTCGCAGGAACTCGAAGACTCGCTGACGTGCCGGGTTACTTCGCTTGAGCTTGATCGCGATTCTCATGAATTCCTGGGTCCGGGTGCCGCTCGATTTCTCCCATCTCATTCTCACGAACCGCCGTAGAGCGATCAACCGGGGAGATTTGAGCCGCCCGATCAAGGCGGACGTTATCATGAGGGGAATGTCCCACAACCCGGGTTTCGGTACGAGGTTGTCAAAGATCTCCGGACCGATGGCGAGGATACCTCCCGATGTTCGACGACCTGTTCCACAGATTGGGGATCGATCCGGTCAACGACGGCGTTTCGACGGTTAACCAACCGACGGCCGGGGAAAAGGCACTGATCCGCTCCACCAATCCGGCGACGGGTCAGCCTCTCCCCGCGGTGCGAACTGCCACCATCGCCGAGTACGACCAGCTCGTCGAGACGGCCCGCGAAACCTTCCGGAACTGGCGGATGGTCCCGCCCCCCCTTCGGGGTGAGATCGTTCGCCAGATCGGCGCGGCCCTCCGCGAGCACAAGAGCGACCTCGGCCTGCTGGTGACCCTCGAGACCGGCAAGATCCGCAGCGAGGGCGAGGGCGAAGTCCAGGAAATGATCGATATGTGCGACTTCGCTGTCGGACTGTCCCGCCAGCTCTACGGGTTGACGATCGCCAGCGAGCGTGCCCGACATCGGATGCTCGAGCAGTGGCACCCGCTCGGTCCGCTGGGGATCATCACCGCGTTCAATTTCCCCGTCGCGGTCTGGGCCTGGAATGCGATGATCGCGGCGGTTTGCGGCGATACGATGATCTGGAAGCCTTCGCCGCGAACGCCGCTGACCGCCGTGGCGGTCCAGCGAATCGTCAACCGGATCGCCCGGGCCAATGACTGGTGTGGCGTCTTCCAGCTCTGCGTGGGCGGGTCGGACGACATCGGCGAACGCATGCTCGCGGATCATCGACTGCCGCTGATCTCCGCGACCGGTAGCTGCCGGATGGGGCGACGGGTCGCCGAGGTCGTGGGCCGCAGGCTCGGCCGGACAATCCTCGAGCTTGGCGGCAATAATGCGATCATCATCACGCCGAGCGCCAACCTGGAGCTGGCGACCCGCGCGACGGTCTTCGCGGCGGTCGGGACCGCCGGTCAGCGATGCACCTCCGCCCGGAGGCTCCTGGTCCACGAGTCGATCCGCGAGCGGGTCATCGAACGGCTCGTGGGGATCTACGGGCGAGTCCGGATCGGCGACCCGTGGGACGAATCCGTCCTGATGGGTCCCCTGATCAGCGAAGGCGCCGTGGCCACGATGATGGCCGCGCTCGAGTCCGCACGACAGCAAGGCGGCGAGGTCCTTTTCGGGGGGAACCGGCTCTCTCGACCCGGATTCTTCGTCGAGCCCGCCCTGGTCAAGGCTCGGCCGGATATGCCGATCGTCGGCGAGGAGACGTTCGCGCCGATCCTCTACGTGATGACCTATCGCTCGATCGACGAGGCCATCGCCATGCAGAATGCCGTCGAGCAGGGATTGACCTCGGCGATCTTCACGAGCGACCTGCGCGAAGCCGAGCAGTTCCTGTCGCCCGAGGGTTCGGACTGCGGGATCGCCAACGTCAATATCGGCACATCGGGAGCCGAGATTGGTGGAGCATTCGGCGGCGAGAAGGCGACCGGCGGCGGCCGCGAGGCGGGGTCGGACGCCTGGAAAGCCTACATGCGGCGCCAGACCTGCACGATCAATCATGGAAGCGATCTCCCCCTCGCTCAAGGGGTCCGATTCGATATCGACGAATCGTGAGGCTTCGACGTTGGCTCATTCCTCGACCGGGGACCACTCACAGAGCCCGATTCATTCGCCGACCAACTCGGCCAGTCGCGCGACGCGTTCCGGATCGATCGGTGCCCGACGATCGCCGTCTTGACAGGCTGCGCCACGGACCGCGAAGACCTCCGGCTTCAGTGGCCGCAGGCGGCGAATCGCCGCCTCGTCGAGCGAGCCCGCCAGCGCCACGAAGCGGCCGGTTTCATGCACCCGGTCGACTTGACGTCCCCAGCTCGGGTCGAAATCGGTCCTGCGAGACTTATCCCAGGTGTCGAACAAGACACCCGTGCAGTCCTCGATCGAAGCAGCCGCCCGAATCACGGAATCCGGGTCTGGCGCCGCGCAAGCTCCCAGTCGAGGTAAACGACGGCCACCCATCTGGGATTGCCGCCAGAGTCGCGTGGCCGTTCCTGTTCGTCAAGTCCCCAACGGTCGCGGAGTCGTCGCCAACGGTCGGACCACGCGAGTCCCGCATCGGCCAGACCGAGTTTCCGGAAGTCGATCCCGGACCACGCATTGCGGGGCAGCTCGCGAGCCTCGGAATCGAACCACTCGTTCAGCTCGCCAAGCGCGACGCTGAGGCTGGCGTGGGGAGGAAGTGCGTCCCGGACCTGTCGCCAGATCGAGTAATCGGCCCGGCCCAGCGAGCCGCGCGAGGGTTCCTTGACATCGATGATCGAGGCGCCCCCGGCCAGGGCCGCCTCTGCTTCGACCGCCGAGCGGACGCTGACCAGGAGCTTCGCCACTTGAGGTTTCTGGTGGTGATCAACCGACGTGGTCTTGATCGACTCGGACAAGCTCGACGCTCGGCTCGGAAGACCGAACTCGATACGCCCTTCCGGCCCGCTCGAAGACGGGTCCGAGGCTAAATAGCAATGCCGTACCCAGGAGGTCCGCAAGAATCGTGTTCTTCAGGAACGGAAGCGCTGCGAGATAGCACTGGACCAAACCCTGGAACGTCAAGGGATAGAGTTGACCCTCGGCCCAAGTTGCCAGGTTGCTCGTCACGAAGAACAGGCCCGACGCACTGAGAGAGAGGACCGGCAGCACCCAAAGAGGCGTCTTCGGTCGCTTGCAGACCATTACGACGTCGTGATCGTCGGCGACGCCGAGACCAGGCACCAGGAGAGCCGTCTTCGGTCGCTTGGAGACCATCCCCAGAAATGTCGTCGCGGCGAGCGTGAGATACACCGTCCAGCGAGTCAGTTGAGCGTAAGGCCACGGGTGGACGTATTCCAGGGCGATGTCGGATAGGATCATCGCGACCACCGGAACCGCCCATGACCACCTCTTTGGGAGCCGAGCGCCCGCATAGAGTGCAATCGCCCCCGCCGGGACGAAGTTCCAGATCTGGAGGGTGGGGGAAGCGAGCCGGGTGATGATAGTCAGAAGGACGAGTGCGACGGCGGTGACCATGAATCGGGCCTCAAGAAAGCGTGTTCGGTCGAGGTTCTTAATCTAACCTCTGAAGTACGGACTATCAACAGCGATACGGAATCACGGATCGGCGGTCCCTCACAATCCCGGTTCTCGCTATGATCGGAAGTCGTCCGGCGGTCTGGAGTATGCCGGCTCGGCTTCTTCCTCTCCCGGAGATCCCAGCCCATGCACGCGTTCAAGAGAAGGTCGCGCGTGTTCTCGATCTCGAGTGCGTGTATGGCCGTTCTGATGGGTTGCTCTTCGGCACCGATACGGTCCGCCCCATTTTCTCCGTTCAGCCAAGCGGAGAAGTCCGCGCCGAAAGCGAGCCCCGCGGACAATCTCGATGATCTCCGGATCGAGATCCTCGAAGCCCACAATCGCATCCGGGTCGAGGCCAAGCTCAGCAAGCTCTCGGTCAGCAAGAAGCTCCAGGCGGCGGCCCAGTCGCATGCCATGGACATGGCCGCCAACCACAAGATGAGCCACCGCGGAAGCCGGGGATCGACTTTGACCGATCGGATCAAGGCCCAATCTTATCGGTATCGACGCGCCGGGGAGAACGTGGCGGCCGGCCGCTTCAACCCCGAGCGGGTCATGAAAGGCTGGATGGATAGCCCACCCCATAAACGCAACATCCTCGGGAGTTTTTCCCAGATCGGCGTGGGCTGCGCGATCGATGAAAACGGGACACGCTATTGGTGCGTTAACTTCGGACTCCCCGGCTGAGCGTAATCGACGACCGGCCGTGCATCGGTCGAGTATGGTTGAGCATCGACGCAGCGCGCCCGGGGATTTTCGAGCCGTGGCGCGCCTTTCCCGTCGGAGGAGTAAGTGGACGATGCGTGGAACTCGCTGGCTCGCCATCTGTGCCCTGATCCTCGTCGCGGGACTCGCTCCCGGCTGCAAGAGTTCGGGCACCACGCGGACGGCGTCGGTGGTCTCGCCCGAACCGGCCCTGGCCGATGGAAGCGGGGCCAACTCCGAGAAGACCATCGAGGCGACCCCGGCGCGGACGGTCACTTTTGTCGACCGTCATCCCCTCTTTTCCAAGCCTCGACAGTACTGGGATTCGTCGGGCGAGAACAAGGTCGTGAAGGCCGCCGCGGCCACTTTCATCGGCGTCCCGGTCGGTTTCGCCGGAGAAGTCAAGCAGATCTTCGTCGGCGCCCCGCCGGAGACGCGGTTCTGATCGTCCGCCGCCGGGCATGATCCGATGATCAGCCGGTCTTGTCGGGGATCACGCCGAGGGAGTTGAACGACTTCCCTTCGAGCGACTCGAGGAACGCACCGCCTCCGGTCGAGACGTGCGACACGCGATCGGCGAGGCCGAACTTCTCGACCGCCTCGGCCGATTCACCCCCGCCGACGGCGGTCACGGCCGTCGAGGCGGCCATGGCCTCCGCGACGGCCCTGGTGCCGGCGCCGAAGGCCTCGACCTCGAATTTGCCCATCGGGCCGTTCCAGACCACGGTGCCGGCCTGCTTGATGATCGCCGCGTACTCGGCGCAGGCGGTCGGGCCGATATCCATGCCGAACCAGCCGTCGGGGATCTCCTCCCGTCCCACCACCTTGGTCTCGGCACCCGCCTCGGGTTTGCTCGCGACCAAATGATCGGCGGGCAGGACCATCTTCTCACCGGCCAGGTCGAGGAGCTGGCGGGCGACGTCCAGCTTGTCCTCCTCGACCTTGCTCTTACCGATGGCGATCCCGCGCGCCTTGAGGAACGTGTAGGTCATCGCGCCGCCGATCAGCAGCCGGTCGACTCGCTGGATGAGATTCTCGATCACGGTGATCTTGTCCGACACTTTCGCCCCGCCCATCACCGCGACGTACGGGCGTTCGGGAAATCGGAGCAAGGTGTCGAGGATCAAGAGCTCCTTCTCGACGAGGAACCCGATGGCCCGGCGATCGGGCGGGAATTGCTGCGGGACCGCCACCATCGAGGCCTCATCGCGGTGGCAGGTGCCGAAGGCATCGTTCACATAGCAGTCGGCGAGCCCCGCCAGGCGCCTGGCGAACTCGGGATCGCCTTTCTTCTCGCCCTTGTTGAACCGGACGTTCTCCAGGACGACGATCCCGCCGGGTGCCAGCGAGGCGCAGGCGGCCTGGGCTTCGGGGCCGACCGTGTCGCCGACCTTCGCCACCGGTCGCCCGATCAGCGCCTGCAAGCGGGCGGCGACGGTGTCCAGCCGGAACGGGGCGTCGCCGGCCGGATCCCCGGTGGGCCGGCCGAGGTGGCTCACCAGGATCAGGCTGCCGCCGCGCTCGAGGATGGCATTCAGGGTCGGCAGCGCACCGCGAATCCGGCGGTCGTCGGCGACCTGGCCGTCGGCGGTCTGGGGCACGTTGAAATCGACGCGGACGAGGACTTTCTTGCCGGCCACGTCGATGTCGCGAACCGTTTGCTTCGGCATCGTTCTTTCCCTGGTCATTGGACGCGCGTAGTGAAACGGACCGTCGCCGGGCGCGATCGTTCGTCCCGGCGTGGTCCGTCCGGCCCTTGGTCTACGACGGCGGACGTCGTTCAGAAGCTGCCGAGCTTGGTGAGCAGCTCGGCGGTCCGGTTGGAATAGCCCCACTCGTTATCGTACCAGCCGATCACCTTGACGAGGTTGCCGATGACCAGGGTCTGGTCGGGCACGAAGATGCACGAATGCGGGTTGCCGACGATGTCGCTGGAGACCAGGGGATCGGTGGAGTACTCGATGATCCCCTTGAGCGGCCCCTCGGCCGCGGCCTTGAGCGCCCCGTTGATTTGCTCCTTGGTGACCTCGGTCTTCATCTCGGCGGTCAGGTCGGTCACCGAGCCGACCGGCACGGGCACGCGGAGGGAGAAGCCGGTCAGCTTGCCCTTCATCTCGGGGATGACCTCGCCGACCGCCTTGGCGGCCCCCGTCTTCGAGGGGATGATATTCACGGCCGCCGCCCGGGCGCGATACGGATCCTCGTGGACCTGGTCAGCGACGCGCTGATCGTTGGTGTAGGCATGGATCGTCGTCATCAGCCCCTTGACGATGCCGAACGACTCGTGAAGCACCTTCACCATGGGCGCCAGGCAGTTGGTCGTGCAGGACGCATTGGAGATGATGCGGTGATTCTTGTTCAAGATCTGGTCGTTGACGCCCAGCACGATGGTGGCGTCGAGGTCGTCCTTGGCGGGGGCGCTGAGCACGACCCGCTCGGCGCCGGCGTCGAGGTGTTTCTGGAGCTTGGCCCGGTCGGTGAACCGGCCGGTGGACTCGAGCGCGACCTGGCACCCGAGCTTCTTCCAAGGTAATGACGCGGGATCCGTCTCACGGGTGATCGGGATCTCAACACCATTGACCACGATGCTCTGCTCGCGCGCTTCGACGGCGCCCTTGAACCGCCCCTGCACGCTGTCATATTTCAACAGCAAGGCGAGGTGCTTCGGATCGGACAGGTCGTTGATGGCCACGACCTCGAAATCGTTGGGCTTCTCGGCCAGCACCCTGAAAACCAGCCGGCCGATCCGACCAAACCCATTGATCCCCACACGTAATGCCACGACTAACCTCCTCGTTCAACAGACGGAACCATGATGCTCCACTCGGAGTGGTTCGGCGATCTCGCCCCGAGCGTACCAGATCGGGACGGATTTTCGTAGGACGTACCAACAGGCCGGGACGCCAGGCCGTGCGGCCAGCCGATGCAATGTGACGGCGCGGGAGCGTGAAGCGTCGGTCCCCGACCGGTCGCCGCCAACACCACTCGGGTGTCATATCCCGTGATCACACCGGATTCTACGCGGAATGGCAAGACTGGCTGGTTTGTCGCCCTCTCGAATCAATGGTCGGGACGAACGAGGACGAGCGGCGATCCGGCCGGCGACTCGAACACGATGCGTCAGCTCACGCTGTTCGTCGGACGCGTCTCGCGAACGGTCCGGACCCACTCGGTGGGTCTCCCACCCCGAGAGACCATCAGCTTCCAGATGATGTAGCCCGGAAATCTGGCCAGGCTCACCGCATACTTCCAGGGCAGCTTCATGGCAATGAATGGGGACAAGGCATAGAGTCCGACCGAGGCGGAGAGGAGACAGGCCAGGACCAGGAATGCGGGGCACATCCACGTGCCTTCCGCAGCGGGTGCCTTCCAGGAGGCCAGCAGGTCCAGGGCGGCCACGACGAAGTAGAGCGGAAGCAATGTCCCCATGGTCGGCAAGGTCAACTCGCAGGCGGAGATCAGCTTCTCCCACCATCCGATCTTCTTCGACCGCAACAAGGGGAGCAGGAACTTCCGACGGACCTCGCTCCGGCCGAACTCCCAACGACGCCGCTGGTTGGCCGCCGCCGACCCCGCATTGCCGAGCATCGCCCCATGGACGGACGCGGATGGCTGGAAGGAGATCGATTCCCCGGCGATCCGCAGATCCCAGGAAAACTCGATATCCTCGACGAGCCCATAAGCCGCGAAAGGCTTGCGGCGCAAGCCTCGCGTGGAGAAGCACATCCCGTTGCCGCGCAGGCCCCCGCTCGTCCCGAGCCCACGCTGCCCTAATGGCAGCACGCCGTTGATCAGGCTGAACGCGTACGTCATCAGTCGCGTACGCCAATTTTGATCCGGGTTGGCCACCGTATAGTAACACTGCACCCAATCCCGGCCTGCCCTGAGATCGACGTCGAAGTAGCGGAGTAAGCTCGGGTCGATCGTCGTATCCGCATCGATCATGACGAGACCATCCAGACTATCCAGCTCGCCGGATCGGGTCGCCTCTTCGATCAGATACTCGATCGCGTAGCCTTTGCTCTTCTTATCGGAGTTGAATCGCTCGACCACCCTGGCTCCGGCGCTCGCAGCGATCTCGGCCGTTCGATCCGAGCAATTGTCGGCGATGACCACCACGGTGAAGAGGGATTTCGGATAGTCGGCGGCGAGGCAACTCGTGACGGTCGTCTCGATGCCGTTCTCCTCATCATGGGCCGGTATCACGACCATGAACCGCGAACGGGGCAGTTCCGCCGTCCTTTGCCGATTGTGCGCCACCATGGCAGCCACGCTGATCAGAAGCAAGAAGAGAGAAAAAGGAAGAACCGCAAGGTTTACAAGGAGGAGCAGCCAAAGTAGGAAAACCATGATGCCGAGTCCTTTTTCTCAGTCCGGGCTTGATTTCGCGCCATGATGGATGATCGCCCGATTGAATCGCGAAAAACCCTGGTCTTGCTCACTCGACGGTCTCAAATTCCACTCCGGCAAGAAAATCGGGTATTGGTGCCAACATATCCAGTGGATCGGTCGATCGCAGTCAGAGGTCGGGCTTGTTTTGGAAGGAGAAGGAGTTAAGCAGTACTGGACTCTTGTTCGCATGAATTGGTAGATTCGTCGAGGGTTTGGGAGTCTTGGGATTCTCAGGTTATCCCCAGAACCTCCCAACCGACCGAACTCCACGGACAGACGAATACCACTGTCTAACTCTTAAGGAGAATAATCAGGGAGGTAAAGCGAAATTATCGGCGTGAGCCAGGGTGGCAATCCCGGATTCCGCCACGCTCGATCACTTGTGGACTCCTCAAATCTGCTTTAGTATAGCTGGCGTACAACGACCTGACCATGCCCTGGCCATGACAACCCTCGTGCATTCTTGTCATGGGATCTCCTCAGGAGAGTCCCCGCTCAACGGATCGGAAACCTCGGCGGAGCGGCTCCCGACGCGGTACGTGCGTCCAAGGTTCTCATACCATCCCAGTCGCCCTGTGCCGCATGCGCGTCGGCTGAGTTCCCTCCGTATGCGAAGCCTCTTGGTCCTCCCGTTCATCTTCGATCATCGATGTTGATCCCCGAGTTGACCCGTATCCTCAAGGCCTGGATCGACTTCTTACTGACCGGCCTGGGCGTCCTGGTTTTTTACTCCGGCCTGGCTCGCTTCGTCATCGGTCTCAACCGCCGTGCGCCGCGAGTCTTGATGTACCACGCCTGCGAAGAAGTCGAGAGCGATTTCATCCGGGGCTTGTCGATCAACACCACGCCGGCAAGCCTCGCGGCGCAGCTCGATTTCCTGCGGACATACTACCGGGTGGTCCCGCTCGACTCGCTGTGCGACCGATCCTCGCTCGATCGTCCAGCCGCGGTCATCACGTTCGACGACGGCTTTCGCTCGGTCTACGAACGTGCCATGCCCCTGCTCCTCGCCAGGAATCTCCCGGCCACGTGCTACCTGGTCACGGACCTGATCGACGCGCCCGGGCTGATCTGGATCAACGAGCTGAATGGGTTTCTCCGTCGTCATCCCAACGTCGCCAGAGTCATCGCGGCACGTCGGCTCGGCCTCGGCAGATCCTGTTCGATTCCGGCCCTGCTCCATTCGATCATCGATCGGTACGAGCCGCGAATGATTGCCGACCTCCTCAACGAGTTGCGGGCCGCCCTGCCTCCCACGGAAGAGGCGCCGGAACGTGCCGACTCTCTCCACCTGGGACGCGATGAGATCGGGGAAATGTCGAAGACCATCTTCACGTTCGGCAACCATACCGCCTCTCACGCCGTCCTCTCGCGGCTCGGTGAGTCGGGATGCCGCGAGGAGATCCGCAGGGCCAGGATCGTCCTCGAAGGATTGCCGGGAACGATCCCATCGCTCGCCTATCCCTTCGGTCAATTCGACGAGGCGACACGAGCCATCGCGCGGGAACTGGGATACACGACGCTCATGGAGGTCGAGGGCGACAACACGCCCTTCGACCGTCTCCATCTGGGCCGCGTGAACGTCCGCTCGGATTCGCCGGCGGTCTTGTTCGCCCGGATCGAAGTCGTGGCCCGGATCAAGCCAAGGGTCAAGCGCCTCCTCAAATCGATGCTCCGACGGACTCGGGGATAGATTCGAGACAGGCGGGTTGAGCCGGTTCGTAAAGAGGAACGACGGCTCCCCGGCGGCCCTCCCGGCAGGGATCGAAAAGCGTGGGCGATTCACGGGTCGCCGCCTATTGGCGGCTCGCGAGTTCCGGGGTCGTGTTTTCCCTGACGGTCGGCACCCAGGTCTGCGGCCGGCCCTTGAATGCCACCACGGTTTTCCAGATCGCGTAGTAGGGCGCGTAAGCCAAACTCAGCCCGAACCGCCAGGGTAAGAACGACAAGAAGAAGGGACTGGAAAGCAGAGCCACGAAGGAGAACGTCGCGATAACGAGAGAGATGACGATCGTAATGAGCAGACCGAACTCGTGCCTCTCGAGGATATACGGGCCCCGCACGCACGCCAGGGATGCCAGGAGCAAGTACAACCAGAACATCGAAGTTCCCGACGGCATGGTCAGTTCGATGAACGCGGCCATCTTCTCGAGCCATCCCAGCTGCGTCGATCTGAGGAGGGGCCCGATCATTCTACGACGCAGGGCGCGTCGGCCGCTTTCCCACCGGTTCCGCTGAGTCTCCGAAGCCTTCCCGCCCCGGCTGAGCATCGTCGCGTAGACCATGACCTCGCGCTCGAACGCGATCCGCCCCCCTGCGATCCGGACGGTCCAGGAATACTCGAGATCTTCGGTGAGCCCACGAGTCTTCCAGGGGACTCGCCGCAATCCGCGGGTCGTCAGGCACATCCCGTTGCCACGCAGCGCCGCGCTCAAGCCCAGGGCATTCTGGCCGAGGAGCGTGACCCCGTTGATCAGGCTGAACGCGTAGGCCATCAGTCGGGTCCGCCACGACTGGTCCGCATTGCCGACGCAGTCGTAGCACTGCACCCAATCCTCGCCGGACTCGATGCATCGAGCGAAGACGCTCAGGAGGTCGTGGTGGACGGTGCTGTCGGCATCGAGGATGACCAGGGCGTCGAGAGAATCGAACTCGCCGGATTCGCGGAGGGTGTCGATGAGGAACTCGATCGCATAGCCCTTGCTCCTTCGGACCAGGTCGAATCGCTCGAGGATCCGAGCCCCGGCCTCGCGGGCCTTCTCGACCGTACCATCGGTGCAATTGTCGGCGATCACGAGGACTTCGAATCTGTCGGTCGGATAACCGACCGACAACGCGCTCTCGACAGACCCGGCGATGCCGCCCTCCTCATTATGCGCCGGGATGACCACCAGAAACCGAGGCGAGCCCCGGCCGCCCGTGCCATTCGCGGCGCGCCGCACGGGGGAACGCCTGCTCCCGAAGATTGCCGCCAACGAGGTGAGGAGGACGAATGAGAAATAAGGGAACACGGCGACGGAGAGGGCCCCGAGGAGTATCAGATCGATCAAATGGCCGAAGCTCATCGCGAAAGGCTCCACAGAAATGCGCCGGGGCCCGGGAAATTCAGGCGCTCAAGGCTTCCGATGACTTCGCCGCGCTCGTCGCGATCGTCCAACGGGGCCGAGAACCTCCCTTGCGGAAGCGGATGGATGTTCTTGACATTCGCGAACGAGTACCTCGATGCGCACCGACGACCCCAAAGTATGGCGCCGCAGTGAGACTTCGAATCGATCCTCTCCGAAACATCCGATCCCTAGCCGCGTGCCTGGCCTTCCCAACTCAACAGGTGAACATCATGATGGATGCGAGTCTTTTTTCTGCATCGCCAATCCCGGAGGATGATCATGACCTCGATCGCCGGCGCAGTCGCCGCGCAAAACCATCCCATTCTGTGACGAGGCATCGCGACCGTGGGAGGTCACGACTCGATCTTCAGATGGGGGATTTCTCCCGAGATTGACTCGGATGCATCTCCTCAAGGACGGACTTCATACCGCCGAAGGCAGCCCGAGGAGCATTCTCTTGATCGTCTCATCGAGAGCAGGCTCGCGACCGAATTCACAAGCTTCACGACCCTTGACATAGCCACGCATCGGCGAGCCTACTACCCCATACTGTGAGGACTTCTCCCGAATTTGTCAATTCAGGACCCCCTTTTTTCGTTGCCTTCTGCGAATCGAATATTTAGAATGCAATGTTACGAACTTGGCCGTGTCATATGACGCGGCGAAAAATGAATTTTTCCATACGAAACCGATTGACGCATCCGCGCCAACCGCGAAACAACCGGGACAAAGTTGTCTTTTTTCACCATTTCCGACGATCATCGCCGAGCCGGATGATCCTCGGGAGTGAGCGTCCGCCGGAAGGGATCGATCCGCGATCGATCGAAACCCGTCCGCGGCGTCCCGGATTCATGTAGGAGATGAGCCTCGATGAGCCAGACAATCCAGAGTCCCAACCTCCCCAGAGTGATCGAGGAATTCGGTGCCGTTTTCCGCAACAAGGGCATGAACCCTCCGCCGCTTTCATCGGAGACCGCACTGGACGGATCGCTCGGCCTCGAATCCCTCGATTTCGCGGAACTCGTGGTGCGTCTCGAACAGACTTTCGGCAAGGATCCGTTCTCGGAAGGGAGCATCCCCGAGGTCCGGACGCTCGGCGACCTTTGCGCGCTGTATTGAGATGGAACAATGAGTAACAACCTTGGATCGGCCGCGGGGCCCCCGAGTGAAATCGGTGTCAACCTGGTGGATTCCCTGGCGCCGACCCGCGAACCGGCATTCATCGCGGAGGGGCATGCGACCACCTGGTCCGACTGGCTCGAGTCGGTAGGCCGGTTGGTTGACCGCTATCGATCGCTGAGCCGGGTCCGGGTCGGGCTCCTGGTACGCCCGACAGCCGGGTCATATGCGACGCTCGCGGCGTTGTCGAGATTGGGCTGCGACCTCTACCTGCTCGATGAACGCAGCGACCCGGCGGAGACCCGCGAGCTGGCTGAAGCCCAATCCCTCGATGCGGTGATCGATCCGGCCGGCGAGGAGGGGGACGAGGTTGTCGATCGAGTTGAGGGCCCAGGTCCGTCGGCCCGTTCGGGGCGGGGTCGAATCACCATCTTGACATCGGGGAGCACCGGCCGCCCCAAGGCCGTCGGTCATGACTGGCGGTCGCTCACCAAGCCGGTGCGCCGGCTGGGATCCCGACAGCCCTCCCGATGGCTGCTCACCTATCGCCCGCATCTCTACGCGGGCCTCCAGGTCTTCTTCCACTGCCTGCTCAATCAGGAGACTCTCGTACTCCCCGAACCGAGCATGTCGATCGATCGATTGCTGGACCTGGCGGGCCGGGCCGGCGTCACCTCGGTATCCGCCACGCCTTCCTACTGGCGTCGCCTGTTGACGCTGGGAAGGCCGGACGAACTGGCAAGGCTGCCGCTCGAGCAGATCACCCTGGGCGGTGAGGTCTCCGACCAGGGCCTGCTGGATGCCCTCCGGCGCTTCTACCCTCGGGCCCGCGTCGTCCACATCTATGCCACCACGGAACTCGGCCGCTGCTTCTCGGTCAAGGACGGTCGAGCCGGTTTCCCGGCCGCCCTCCTCGAGGCCCCTTCCGAGGACGGTATCGAGCTGAAGCTCGAAGACGGCGAGCTTCACGTCCGATCGATCAATGCCATGCTCTCGCCGGATGGTGGGGACGACCGTCCGGTCCCCGTCGCCGACTGGATGGCCACCGGCGACTTGATCGAGAGGGACGGCGATCGTTGCTACTTCTCCGGCCGTCGCGACGAGATCCTCAACGTCGGCGGGAACAAGGTGCATCCGCTCCGGGTTGAACGCATCATCCAGGACGTCCCCGGGGTGCGCGAAGTCCGCGTCTTCGGCCGAACCTCTTCCCTGGTGGGACAGATGGTGGCATGCGAATTCGTCGCCGAGCCCGGCCTCGACGAGCAGGACGTCAAGCGGCTCATCCTCGAGGCATGCCTCGAGAAGCTCGAGTCGCATGCGCGACCGCGCTTCGTCGAGGCCGTGCGCAGCATCACCCTCTCGGACGCCGGCAAGCGAACCCGACGGGCCGGCCCTCCACCACCACCGATACCGAGTCGGAACTCCTGACGCGCGGAACAATCCATGAACTCGAATCGTCGACACGTCGTCATCAGCGGGGGGAGCAAGGGCCTGGGTCGCGCCCTCGTCGTCGGCTTGCTCGAGGCGGGTTACCGGGTCTCGACATTCAGCCGAGGCCGGACGGAGTTCGTCAACCAGCTCGCGGAGAATCCGGACTTCTTCTACGATACCGGCGACGTGTGCGATGCCCGGTCGCTCGCCGGTTTCCTCCGGGAAGCCAAGGGACGGTTCGGCCCGGCGTACGGGCTGATCAACTGCGCCGGGATCGCGACGGTGGGCGTCCTCGCCATGCTCCGCGACGACCAGATCGATCAGGCGATCGCCACCAATCTCCGGGGGACCATGACGCTGACACGCCTTGCCGTGCGCCAGATGCGGCTCGGAGACTGCGGCGGCTCGATCGTGAATATCACCTCCGTGGTGGGCCTGCGCGGCTATCGCGGCATGGCGGTCTACGGGGCGACCAAGGGGGGCATCGACGCGATGACCCGCGCCCTGGCCCGCGAGCTCGGTTCGTGGAAGATCCGGGTCAATTCGGTCGCCCCGGGCTATCTGCGCACCGAGATGAGCGCGAGCCTTGATGAGGACGACCTGGGGAAGATCCTCCGCCGAACGCCGATCGGCCGCCTCGGCGTGCCCGAGGATGTCGTCGGTCCGGTCAAGTTCCTGCTGTCCGACGATGCGGCCTTCGTGACCGGACAGGTCCTCGTCGTCAACGGGGGCATCACGACCTGAATTTGGCGGTGGCGCCCGGATCGTTCAATCGGTTGGCCCGGACGTCGGATCAGAGATAGACGCCCGGAGGCAAGAGAGATCCCCGACCACCCCGGCTGGACTCAATAGCGGTCAGCGAAAGGGAAATCGGCCTGCTGCACGAGATCGGCGGTGGGCGGCGTACGGCTGAGGATGAAGCCTTCCGGGGCCAGCAGGGTTCGACGCCGGAGCCCCATGTCACCGTCGTGGAGACCGAAACCCACCCGGCCCCTGATGCTGAGGAGATCGGTACGACGACGGGCGACCTCGATGATGGCAGGCAACACGTCAGTGAATGACGATCGATCCTGCAACCAGACCACGTCGAGCAAGCGCGCACTACGGATCTGATCGAACCCTCCCCGAGGTTCAAAGATCAGGGAGAACCAACCTTCCAATCCGGCATCGTCGTTGAACGCATAGATACACATCTTCTGACCGTCCGCCTCGGTGGTCGGAAGTCCGCCGTACAACCATCTGAGATAACTCGTCGACCGTTCGGGCTGCAACAATCCGGGGTTTCGAGACCGTTCCGAGAGGTCAGCCAGTCGATCCAGATCGACGCAATACTCGATCTTGAATCGCTTCTTGGGCAATCGCGGTGCAGCGACCAGTGTCGCGACCGGACCCACGATGCCGAGCATCTTGATGATCGTCGGAGGCCATTTCTTCCGGAAAGCAAGCTCCTGGATGATCGGCCCCACGCGGAATGGGAAGATGTACTCGACCTCGGACTCCGGCACCTGCCCGGCCCCGCATTTGGCCCAGAGCGGGCCGGATTGGCGATTACAGGAGTTCGCATACCAGAAATCGGCGCCCTTCATCGCGAGGAAGCGTCGCAGGAGGAAGAACCCTTGCATCCGGGCCGATGAGTCGATGAAGAAATTGCCCGCGGCCAAACCCAGCAACTGCTTCCCTCCGATCCGATACATTCGCGGCAGCGACAGGATCATCCCTGCGAGCTTCCCGTCTTCCGATCGCAGGGTGTCTCCCAGCGGAATCCCTTCGCGTCGATCGGGATTATTGAGGAGCCACCGCAGGTCGTCACCGCTCGGACGTGCCTGAGTGGGATCATCCCGGGAGGTGATCTCCTGCTGCTCTCGAAGGAAAGCGGCGACCTCCGGCAGGTCGGGCTCCTCGATCGCTTGGAAGTGATAGGCGGCCATGGGCGATAATCCAGCCAGAGATCGGAGATCGTACGTCAGTTCGAGGGAGAGTCACTGTCGCAGACTGCTCGATAACGATGCGAAGCGTCGTGGGCGTGCGCGGATACAAGGATCCTCGGGGCTCTCATTCGCCGTCGTCGGCCTCTGCGACCGACGCCCCCTTCTTGAACAGCCGTTTCGCGAGCTTCAAACCGCCGGTGAAGAGGCCGTATGCCGCCATCCGGAGGCGGTTACGCAGCGTTGGTCTTAAGACATACAAGGCCGTGTCGTAGGTGGTTCTATTGGAGAAAATCTGCTTGTGCGGATTAATTCCGACGCCAAAACTGACCAGTCGGGGCGGACGATGGAGATAGAGATCCTCCACCATCTGGTAGTAGAGCACCGTTCCGGGCGAGAGCTTGCCCCAATCCTCCGCATAAGCCGTCTGCTCGATTTGGAGCACATCCCCATCCTGATAGCCAATGACGAAGGCACAAGGCTGGCCCTCGCACTGGAGTAGATAAGCCCGCAGGCAGCCGAGCTTCGCCGCGATGACGAGACTCTCCCGATGGAGGGCCGTTTCCTCGATGGGTCGTGCCAGGATTCGATACTGCCAGGATCTCAATGCGATCGACATGGCCGCTTCATGGAACGAATCGACTTGCTCGGGCCTTTCGATTCGGAGGAATTGCATTTCCCCCGGAGCACCTTCCTTGAACCGGCGCATCCGCCGCTTCAGATTGTTGCGAGCATGGCTGTTCTTCCCCTTGAGGAATGCGTCGAAGCTCTCGCCCGGCTCGAGATAAAGAAACAGCCGCTCATCCAAACGGCGGGGGTGCAAGAAGTAATTCCCTTTGTTGCCCTCGCTCTGGAGTAGGAAACGGACCGTAAAACAGTCGACGGGCATTGAGTTGATATAGACGCAGTCACACCAGGGCAGTTGCTCCAGCAAGCCTTCGAACAGGCGGCGATAGACTTCAGGTTCGGGGAGGGCCAGGGGTTCTCCGCTCAGGATCGTGGCGGCACAAAGGCTGATCCTGGCCAGGATTCGCCTCCGGATCTGAAACGGGATCGTCAACCGCCAGAGGATGATGGGGCAAATGCCAACGATCCGGCCCGTTGCGTCACGGAGCACGGCGACTCGATTCTCTGCCTTGGGCGTGGCCTGGGACGCGTGCTCATAGAGAGTCGGCGAGGCGAAGGCCCGGTACAAGGGATTGCCGAGCGCGAGCAACGATTCCCATTCTTGTCGTATCGCGGGATCGCCCAGCGCCTCTTGAGGCGTGAGAAGCTGGAGGTCGTACGAATTCTCGGCTCGGGAGCTAGTCGCGTCGGCTCTGATGAGCGAATCCGTCGAGGTCGGCGTGAGCATCGAGGCCCCCAGTGCGCGATGAATACTCGATCGAGGATGACTGATCCATTTCGAAGGGATCGGCCTCGGACGCGGGAGAGAGGGATCCGCACCGGTGGCGAGGACGCAGCCACCATGGGCGAGGCCAGACATCCGGCGGTCAACGAGCCTCAACCTTCGCTCAAATGTGTCGACTCCCACTGGCCCACGTCACGACCTCAACGATGGGCCAACGAGAGCCAACATCGGCTCTCAAACCTGAACGCGATGCGACTGCGGCGCCAGCCTCGAGACATCAGGTTATGACGCAAAGCGTCGCATTGCAATACAAAAGCATAATCCCCCGGTCGGTCGAGTTCACCGGCAACGGGCTCGAGAATCAGGACCGGAACTCCCGAAGTAACCCTCATCGACGTCCCGGGTCCGGTCAAGACCGCCGGGCCGAGGTCATCCGACGGCCGCTGTGATCTCGGACAGGGCATTGACGAAGGTCTCGATGTCTTCGGGCGTCGTGAACGGGCCGGGGCTGAGTCGGAGGGTGCCGTCCGGGAAGGTCCCCAGGTTGCGATGGATATACGGGGCACAATGGAGACCCGGCCTTACGGCGATGTCGAAGCTGGTGTCGAGGATGGCGGCGATGTCCTGCGGCGCGAGCGACTCGGGGACGATCAGCGAGAGGGCCCCCACATGGGCCTTCGGGTCCCATCGTCCCGCGACCTGCCAGCCGTCCGCTTCTCGGGTCCAGTCGACCACCCGTTGGAGCAGCTCGACTTCATGGCGGCACAATTCGGCCGGTCCGAGAGCGGCAACCCAGGCGACCCCCGCGGCCAGTCCCGCGATGCCCAGCACGTTGGGCGTGCCCCCTTCGAGAGAGTAGGGGAGTACGACCGGCTGGGTCGGGCTGGCCGAGTCTCCTCCGGTACCGCCCTCTCGCCAGGGTCGAATCCGGCCGTCGGTGCGCGGACCCACGTACAGGGCACCCGTCCCGGTCGGGCCGTAAAGCGCCTTGTGCCCGGGGAACGCCAGGACGTCGATCGCCGTCTCGCGCAGGTCCAGCGGTACGACCCCGGCCGACTGGGCCGCGTCGACCAGGAACAGGGCATCGGACTCGCCCACGATCCGCGCGATCGCCTCGATCGGCTGGACGGTCCCCAGGACGTTGGAGGCGTGCGTCATCGCCACGAGCCTCGTGGCGGGCGTGATCGCCCGACGGATCGCCTCGGGATCGATATAGCCATCCTCGGAAGCGACGCGCGTCAGCGTGATCCTGCCGTCCTTCTCGAGGGCACGCAAGGGCCTGCTGATCGAGTTGTGTTCCAGGTCGGTCGTCACGACATGATCGCCGGGCCCGACGATCCCCTTGATGGCGAGATTCAAGCCGTCCGTACAGTTCATGGTGAAGATCCAGCGCTCCGGCGCCGCGCCCGGAAGAACTGGTTGAGCGCGTGACGCGCCGCGTCCAGCGATTGCTCGGCCGCGATCGCCATGCGATGGCCCGCGCGGCCCGGATTCGCCAGACTGGTCCTGGCGAAGCGGTCGAGCGCCTGGTAGACGGGTTCGGGCTTCGGGAAACTGGTCGCGGCGTTGTCGAGGTAGATCATGGGTCGTGGTGGCTCAGGAGCAAGTTACCAGACAGGGAGCCGGTCAGCCGATCAACTCCCGACGAACTGGGCATAAAGCGTACGCGCCTTGGCGATATCGTTGGTCCCCTTGATGATCGCCCGACCATCGGGGAAAACGGTGAATTCATGGCCTTCGGTGGCGAAACGGAGCATGAAGGCGTTGTGTCGGACTTCGCCCAGGCCGGCCAGTTGACGGGCCATCTCGGCGAAGTTGAGGGGATCGGTGCGTCGGACCGCGACCTGGACCGCGTTACGGCCGCAGAGCGTGGTCGTATGCGAGCCCATCGTCCCGTCCAGCCATTCGAATCGCCGCTGACGACAACACGGGCAATCGACCTTTCCGAGGAGCCCGGCCACCTTGAGCTGGCGGAACGACCAGTCCCAGAGGTCGACCATGATCAGGTGGTCGTTCAGCGCTTCGAACTTCCCGGCCAGGACCTTGATGGCCTCGATCGCCTCGAAGGACGCGATCACGGCCACGGCCGGTCCCATGACGCCCGCCGTCTCGCAGGTCGGGGTCATGCCGGGCGGGGGGGCGGTCTCGATCAGGCACCGCAAACACGGCGTCTTGCCGGGGATGATCGTCATCGTCTGACCTTCGCTGCCGATCACGCCGCCGTAGATCCAGGGTTTGTCCAGCTTGACCGCCGCGTCGTTGATCAGATAGCGCGTCTCGAAATTGTCCGTGCCGTCCAGGATCAGGTCGGCGTCCCCGACCAGGTCGAGGATATTGGTGTGGTCGAGATCGGTGACGACCGGCTCGATCTCGATCGTGCTGTTGATGGCCCGGAGCTTTCGCGCCGCGGCCTCGGCCTTGGGCAAGTTCTCGGCGACGTCGGCCTCATCGAACAGGATCTGACGCTGGAGGTTATGGGTCTCGATGAAGTCTCTGTCGATGATGCGCAGCTTCCCGACACCGGCCCGGGCCAGGTGATTGGCCAGGACCGTCCCGAGTGCGCCGCAGCCGCAGAGGGTGACCCGGCTGTTCAGGAGCGCACGCTGGCCCGACTCGCCCAGTTGCGGGAAACGGACCTGGCGGCTATAGCGATCGGGCAACTCTGCCTTCTGCCTTTGGTCCGTGGCCCGTGGTCCGTGGTCCGTGGTCTCGCTCGCCAAACCCATGCCCAATGCCCTCAGTTGAGTTTCAATCTTCGATCTCGATCCTTCCGGCTCGACGGCAGGAGCACGTCGGACGAGCCGCCACGATCCGTGATCGCGCGGCTCAGCCGCCCGCGATGGCCGGGATGATGCTGACATCGTCGGCCGGGCCGACGGGTGTATCCAGGTCCTCCAGATAACGGATGTCTTCGTTGTTCAAATAGATCCGGACGTAGTCCTGCAATTCCTCGCCCTTGAAGAGTCGTTCCCGAAGGGCGGGATGGAGCGAAGTCACCCGTCCCAGGACCTCGCCGACCGTATTGCCCGAGGCTTCCATGCGATCGAGGCCGCCGGCGTGGGGGCGGAGCGGTGTCGGGATTCGAACGATTGCCATTGTAGGATCCTCACGCGGCCGAGCCGCAACTGGATACGCGATTCCGGTCCGCGATTCCGGATTGCCGAGACCGGGCGGATCTCGGCCGGGAACCTCGAACGCTGGACGACCTTGCGGAAAGGAACCGCAAGAGGAATCGATGCATGGACTGCCCGACGGGTTCTCTCCTCTCGACCGCTAGACGGCGCTGGCCGCCAGCTCGGGCGAGAGGGTCTCGAGGAGGGCTTCGAACTCGTCCATGGTCGGCTTGATCACGACGGGCTTGGCCATCCGTTCCAGCAGGGGCTCCTGGGTCTTGAGGCCGTTGCCGGTGATGCAGATGACGATCGATTCGTCGCGGCCGATCCGGCCCTGCTCGATCAATTTCTGGGTGACGGCGAGGGTGACGCCCCCGGCGGTCTCGGCCCAGATGCCCTCGGTCTCGGCGAGGAGCCTCATGGCGTCGATGATGGCGTCGTCGTCCACATCCTCGCTCCATCCGCCGGTTTCCCGGATCAGCTTGGAGGCGAAGAAGCCGTCGGCGGGATCGCCGATCGCCAGGCTCTTGGCGATGGTCAGCGGATGGCGGACCGGCTTGACCTTGCTGGCGCCCGTCTTGACCATGGCCGAGATCGGGTTGCAGCCGGTGGCCTGGGCGCCGTGGACCCGGGTCGTGACGGGACCGTCGAGCAGGCCCAGCAGCTCGAACTCCTTGAACGACTTGTGGATCTTGCCGATCAGGCTCCCGCCGGCCATCGGTGCCACGACGTGATCGGGCGTCCGCCAGCCCAGGTCTTCGGCGATCTCGAAGCCGAAGGACTTGGAGCCCTCGGCGTAGAACGGACGGAGATTGACGTTGACGAATCCCCAGCCATAGCGGAACGCGATCTGGGAGCAGAGTCGGTTGACCTGGTCATAATTCCCGTGGATCGCGATCACCTTGGCGCCGTAGATCGTCGCGCCGAGGACCTTGCCTTGCTCGAGCCCGTCGGGGATGAGGACGTAGGCGTCCAGGCCGGCCGAGGCCGCATTGGCCGCCACACTATTGGCCAGGTTGCCCGTCGAGGCGCAGCCGACCGTCTGGAATCCCAGCTCGACCGCCTTGGAGAGGGCCACGGCGACGACCCGGTCCTTGAACGACAGGGTCGGATGGTTCACGGCATCGTTCTTGATGTAGAGCTCGGAGACGCCCAGGGCGCGGGCGAGCCGGTCGGCGCGGACCAGCGGCGTGCCGCCGACGTGCTGCCCGACCGTCGGCTCGCCATCCAGCGGGAGCAGCTCGCGGTAGCGCCACATCGAGCGGGGCCGCGATTGGATCGAAGCCCGGGTCATGGTCCGCGCCACCTCGTCGTAGTCGTAGGTGACTTCCAGCGGACCGAAATCGTCCGTGCAGAAATTCAGGGCCTCTTTGGGATACGTCTTGCCGCAAAGGCGACACTTCAAACCGATCACAGATTCCACGGACACCGGTGTCACTCCCGATTGCACGTTGAAGGCAGCTCGATTCGAGGCGGATAATCGCCGGGATCGGGCCGGTCCGCCGCGCCGGACGGATGGAAACTCGGGGCCAGATCAAAGACGTCGAGGATCGAACTCCTCCTTGATGAGTCCAATTCCCCAGGGTCTGCCCCCGCGCGGAGATTCCGATCCAGAGCGCTTGGCTCGATGCCCGTGGCGATAGGTAGGATAAGGTGGGTGACGGCAGCCTCCATGACGGTGGCTCGCCGTTGACTATCTTATCTGCCCCATCGGCGTCACTTTCTCGGATCGAAGTCGGAATCAACCGATCGCGAATCCGGGAAAACGGACGCTGGGCGGGAGTTAGCACCAGCATTCGCCGGGATGGCGAACCGGTTGCTGTGGCGTCATCGGGCCCGTCCCTCAGCCACTCTGGATAAGATGCAAACCAAATTGTAATTCCTCAGAATGTACTCGCGGCGATCGGCCTGCGTCAAGCCCCGAGCGATCGCGATCACTTGCATTCGCGCCCTCGGTCCGGTGTACTGGACCTGGGCGATTCCGCTATCGGAGCGGTCCAGGGCGGGCTGGTCGTCATCTTGCCGGATCATCCGGCCGATCCGGGATAGGCACCTCGATGGACTCCAGCGGCAAAATCGCGACGACCGAAGCCCCACGGACACAGAGGAACAGTCCCGACGAGTCTCGGCCCTCCCTCGCCCTGTCGCCGGGGACGATCCTCCTCGTCTCGATCTGGATCGGACTGGTCGCGGGGATGCTCGACCTCGGCCTCTTGATCGCCCGGAATCGGATGGGAGACCGTGACTTCTATCACCTCGGCGAGGATTTCGTCTGGATCATCCCGGCGGGCGTGGCCGCCCTGACGCTCATCCCGGGGACGCTCCTCGCGATCCTCGCCGGGTTTCGCCGCGGGCTTTTCCGCCCACGTTTGGCGATCGGCATCCACGGCTTTTTCGGATTCCTCGACGTCGGCTCGAGGTTCCCTTTCGATTTTTGGGCGATCGTACTCCTGTCCATCGGACTCGCCATCCAATCGTCGCGGTGGATCGCGAGGCATCCGGGGACCTTCCTGACTCTGGTGCGCCGCACGGCCCCGCTCCTCATCGGTGCGTTGCTGACAGTCATCCTGATCAAAGTCGGTGGCCGGGCCTGGTCCGATCACCGCACCACGGCCTCTCTACCGGCACCTCCGCGGAATCCCCGGAACGTCCTGGTGATCGTCTGGGACACGGTCCGCGCCGCGAATACCAGCCTCCACGGCTACCATCGACGCACCACGCCGAACCTGGAGAAGCTGGCGAACCGCGGCGTGCATTTGGACAAGGCGTTTGCGACCTCCTCCTGGACCTTGCCGTCTCACGCCAGCCTGTTCACCGGACGGTGGCCGCACGAGCTGGGCGTCGACTGGTCCACGCCGTTGCGCCCCGACGTGCCGACGCTGGCCGAGTATCTCGGCCATCGCGGCTACGACTCGGCGGGGTTCGTCGCCAACCTCGATTATTGCGGTCGCGAGAGCGGCCTCGCTCGGGGCTTCGCGCATTACGAGGATTTCCCACTGGGGGCGTGGGATGTCTTCAACCGCTACATCGCGCTGGGTCGGAGGCTCCAGATCGACGCCATGGCCTTTACCCTCGACGAATTCCTCGAGAGATTCATCGGGCGTGCGACCGGCCTCGCGGCCCCGTCGAAGGAGCACGCCAGGGACGCCGCGGCAGTGAACGAGGGATTTCTCGAGTGGCTCACCTGGCAACAGAAGCGCCGCCGCCCGTTCTTCGCCTTCCTCAACTTCAATGATGCCCACTCGCCCTACGTGGTCCCCGACCCTACGATCCCCGGCTTCGGGCTGCGTCCGTCATCAAGTCGCGATTTACGGACGCTCGCGGCCTGGACCACGGTGGACAAAGCCATCCTGTCGCCCCGTGACGTTCGGATGGCCACCGATCTGTACGACGATTGTATCGCCGAGCTCGACCGTCGGCTGGGGACCCTGATCGAGGAGCTGGGCCGTCGCGGAGTGCTCGATGATACGGTGGTGATCGTCACTTCCGACCACGGCGAGCATCTCGGCGATCACCGCCTGTTCTTCCACGGGTGCAGCCTCTATCGGCAGCTCGTCCAGGTACCGCTGGTCATCGTGGGTCCCGTCGGGGTGCCTGCGGGACGGAAAGTCACCAGCCCCGCGAGTTTGCGCGACGTGCCCGCGACGGTCGTCGAGCTGCTGGGACTCGGGCCGGAGACTCCGTTCCCGGGGCGTTCGCTTTCGCGTTTCTGGGGCGAACCAACGGGGCGAGCGTCTCCCGGAGCGAATTCCGAACCATTGCTCATGGAGACCGGGAAGCCCCTGTTCCTGGCGAATCAGGGCCGCGAGCCGGCCGCGAAGGGGCCGTTAAGTTCGCTCATCACGTCGGGGATGCACTATATCCGTTGGGCCGACAGGTCGGAGGAGCTTTTCCTCCTGGATTCCGACCCCGAGGAGCGGACGAACTTGTCCCGGTCGCCGACATCCGCCCTGGCCCTCCCCGGGCTGCGAAAAAGCCTGGCATCGATGTTCGCGAAGCGATGAAGAGTTGATCCGCAGATGAACGCAGATGGAGAGCCGAGACCAGGAGAGCTGACGCGACACTACGTCCTTGCTCGAGCCATGGTTCTTTAGTCATATCCGTCTTCTGATCGGTATTCATCTGCGGACGTCTTCTCTTTTCACTGATGGTACTCTTTTCAGATCCGCGTCCCTCTGCCGCCGATGTTTCCGATGCCGGTTTCAGACTGAAGTCGCATCGGTTTACGAGATCAGCACGATCGCGCCGATTCGGAATCGCGCCGCACGAATCCCATGGGAAAAGCGACCGGAACGAGCCATGAACTCTCCCGCCCACCGCGACCGGCCGGGCGTGCGATCGGCGTCATCGCAGTCGCAATGATGGCCATGCTCCTGGGAGCATTCGCCTGGCGTTCGTACCGAGATGCGCCGGCCTGGAGAGCACGGGCCGCCGCCGCCCGAGGGCGAGAGCATCTGCGATTCGGGCGACCCGACCTGGCATTCCAGGCCGTCAGCGAGATCCGGGACGAGTCGCCCGAGGCCGGAGAGGCGATGGCGGTCGCCGGGATGGCCCTGGCCCGTCTCGGGCAGTACCGGCTCGCCCGACAGGCCTTGGAGCGGGCCTTGAATCTCCAACCCAATCAATTCGAAGCGGCGATCACCCTGGCGGAATTGAATCTCGACCTCGGGAATACCCAGCGCGGCGCGGAGGTGCTCACCCTGGCCGCTCGCCTCCGCCCTCGAGAATTCCGGGTCTGGCGCCTGCTGGGCAGGACCCTCAGCGATCACAATGATCCGGCCGGGGCCTCGGATGCCTATCAGAAAGCGCTCGAGCTCAAGCCCGACGATCGAGAAACCATGATCGAGATGATCGGTCTGCTGATCCGTACCGGCCAATCCGATCTCGCCCGGCCCTGGATCAACAAGGCGATCGAGAAGTTCCCCGACGATGCCTCCCTCCTGGGCCTGGCCTCGCGGGGGGCATTCGACGAGGGTCGCATCGATGATGCCGCGACGCTCGCCGATCGGGCGCTCCGTCGCGATCCGGAGAATCCGGACGCATTGCTCGGCCGGGCCCGATGCCGGGCCGCGCGTTCCCGGTGGAAGGAAGCCTTGCCCGACGTCGAGCGTGCCGAGGCCGCGTCCCCGAACGACCTGGCCACACTCCAACTGCTCTGGCTCGTCGAGACTCGGATGGGACTCACCGACCGCGCGGCCAGGACGCTGGCGAAGCGGAAGCAGGTCCAGGAACGAGCGAGATTGATGGATGGGCTGACCGAAGAGCTCAAGCTCCATCCCGACGACCCGGTGGCCGTCTGGAAGATGGGGCAGGTCGCCAGCGAAGCCGGATCCGCCGTGTTCGCCCGCCGCTGCTTCGAGGCGGCCTTGGCGCTCGATCCGGAATATCGGCCCGCCCGCGAGAGCCTGGCGGCTTTGCGGGCGTCCCATCCGGAGGTCACCCGAGATGCTGTCCGAACACCTCCCGACCCGGGAAAGGCCCGTTTGCCGCGCGCTCCGATGGCTCCCGGGCCTTGACCGGATACGACCACCGACGACCGCTCGCCCGCGGATGACCTTTCGCGCCGCCGGAGGCGACGGTAGAATCGACGTGATCCCATGAAGTACGGCGATCCGCAAAGCCTTTCCCAGCCTCCGAATGGAATCTCGCAGGGAGATCGGGGCAGGGGTCTTGCTCGCGGATCGGAGCCGATCACGGGATCAGTCACCGATTTTCCACGTATGCTCCGAGAGACGGGAACTCCTCGGGAGTTGCCGTTTTCCGGAATCGGATGGGGTCTACCACGGGGGTGGACCGGCACGGATCGTTGACCATCAATGGATTGCGGGGCGGAATTCATGCGACCCACTTCCGAACAGATCCAGCACGCGGCCTATGAACGGTGGCTGTGCCGCGGATATGCCCATGGGCGCGACCGCGACGATTGGCTCGCCGCCGAGAAAGAGCTGACGTTCCTCCTGAATTACCGGACCATCGCCGAGTATTCACTCGGCTCGGGGGATCGGTCGGTCCTGGGCAAGACTTCGAGCCCGCGCTGTCGTTTCTGCGAGCGGACCTCCGCCCGGTTCAAGTCCGACGAGCGTCCTTCGGTCGTACCGGGTGGCATCGGCGATGCGCCCCCGTTCACGACCGAGATCTGCGAGGATTGCCAGGGCGATTGGCGTGAGCCCCTGGATACCGAGTTCCGCGCATTCCGGGATCTCTTGAGTTCGCCGGATTCGAGATTCGATGCCCAGGGCGATCCGCGATCCCGACCGATCTTCTCGGTCGCCGTCTTCAAATCCTTGATCGCGGGCGCGATCTTGATCCTGCCCGAGGCCGAGCTCCCCTCGGTTGTCGACGCGATCGAATGGGTGAGCAATCCCGACCACGATAGCGACGATCAGCTCTTCGCCGGTGCTTGCTGCCAGGTCTACTCCGCGCCATTCCTGACGGACCGTTCATGGGTCAGCCTGGCGAGGCGGAGCGGTGACGATGCTCCCCTGCCCTACCTGCTCTATTTCCTCGGGCACGGCGGGATCGTCATCCAGGTCCCCGTGCCGCTCTGCCTGCACGATCAAGACCTCGATGGTCGCGACGTGTATCAGCCGGAGCGTGCGCTCAGCGGGGGTTACGGCCCCGATTTCCAGGAGACACAGACGACGATTTTGCCCCTGGTCCTGTCCCGCCGGCGCCCCGACAGGAGCGCAGGCATCCTTCCATCGTTTCCTGAGAATCACGCATGCCCGGCTCGACGGCCCCCGAAGGAATAACCCGATCCGACCGACCCCGCGGCGCGTCGAATCCGACGCGCCAGGCCAGGCTGATCAGTGGTTTGGCCCTGGCCGCCGTCCTGGGCGTCGGCATCTGGATCACCTTCTCCGCGGGTCGATCCGGGGCCCTGGCCGGGAAAGCCAGGGGGGTACGGCTGCTCACCCTCGAGCGGCCGTTCCCCGCCGAGGGACGATATCCGTCGGACCCCTACGTGGGGCCACACGTCTGCGCGGAATGTCATCCGGGTGAGTCGGCCCTCTATGCCCGATCGGGTCATGCCCAGACCTTGGGCTCGGCCGGCTCGCGGGCCGTCGCGCGGCGACTCGACGGGACGACGGTCGCCGATCCCGAGCACTCCGAGGTCTCCTGGGGCTATCGATATCGCGACGGGGATTTGCACATCGCCCGCACGGCGCAGGGCAAGGTCGAGGAATGCGTCGCGGAATATGCGTTCGGCTCGGGACACCACGCCACGACGTTCGTCAATGTGATCGATCCCAAGATCCCGGCGATCCTGGAGCATCGGATCACGTATTACACGAAGGACCGCGCGCTCGGGCTGACTCCCGGCCACGACACCGTGCCGCCTCCGCCCGGCTTGACGCCGCTCGGGGGCGTCCTCCCGGCGCGCGACGCCCGTAAATGCTTCGGCTGCCATACGACCCAGACCTCGGCCCTCGACGACAAGCAGAAAATCGATGACGCGACGATGATCCCCAACGTCTCCTGTGAGCGCTGCCACGGCCCCGGGCGGGCGCATGTCGAGGCGGCTCGACGGGGTGCCCCTGATGCCGAGCTCGCGCTCCCCTTCGGCACCGATCGGTTCACGGCGGACAGCCTGCTCATGTTGTGCGGGACCTGCCACCGCCATCCGTCCAGGGCGCGTCCCGGGCAGATCCGGGCCGACAATCCCCAACTGGCGCGGTTCCAGCCGGTGGGCATCCTGGCGTCCCGATGCTTCCGGGAGAGTGGGGGCGCCTTCAGTTGCGTCACCTGCCACGATCCCCACTCGCGATCTTCCAAGGACCGTGCGGGGTACCTCGAGGTCTGCCTGTCCTGCCATTCGGGGAGCCGCCCTCAATCCTCGGGACAGCCGGCCCCACCGTCCGGACCGCCGATCAAAACGCCGGCAGTCGCGGCATCCCCCTGCCCCGTCGCCCCGCGCGGCGATTGCGTCGACTGCCATATGCCTCGGGTCGAGGCGGGCCAGCACGTCCTCTTCGCCGACCACTGGATCCGCGTCAGACGGCCCGGCGAGGCGATGCCGACCCTCCGCGGACCCGCCATGAATCTGAAGCTACTCGATACCCCCGACCCGTGACGCGCGAGCGCCTCAACGAACTCAATCGCCTCGAGGCCGATCGAGGCGGCAACGGCCAACGCGATCGGCCCCTCCCAGGAGAATCATCGATGCGCCTCGCGCCAGGAATCGTCCTCGCAGGGATTTGCGGCCTCGCGGTCGCCCTGGGCTCGGCCGCCTGGATCTTCAGCTCGCGATCGTCGAACAAGGCGGAGCCGAGTCCCCCAGAGGTCGCGAAGGAGGTCGCAAGTTCGACGTCCAGGACGGGCAAGGAGACATTCCCCGACCCGAACGCGAAGGGCACTTCGGGCGAGGTCTTCATCGATCGAGACACGTTCGATCAGACGATCTTCGAGACGGCCCTCCCGTACACCGGGTCGATGGGGGATGGCCGATCGCTGGCCGAGATCCGCGAGGCGGTCAAGGGTCGGGCCTCGCGAGGGCTCGCCGCTCTGCAAGCGCAATATGATCAGATCCACCTCGACTCTCCACCGACCGGCTTGCCGTTACGCGAGGCGATCCGCGTCGAACGCTCGATCGCGGCGCTCCACATGCACGAGGGCCGATTCGGCGAGGCCACCACCTGGTTGAAGAGGGTCCTCGAGCCCAGCCGGAGTCCGGAGGTCCCCACCGGTCTCCGGGCCGACGTTCATGTCCTGCTCGGGATCGCGGCGCTCCGGAAGGGTGAGGCCGAAAATTGCCTCGAATGCATCGGCCCGTCGAGCTGCATCTTCCCGATCGCACGCGAGGCCTTCCACGTGCAGCAGGCGGGGTCTCGCGAGGCGATCAAGCAGTTCACGACGTACCTGGAGCACTCCCCCGGCGACCTGCGCGTCCGCTGGCTGCTGAACCTCGCGGCGATGACGCTCGGCGAGTACCCGGAGAAGGTGCCCCCGGCCTACTTGATCCCACTCGACCGATTCCGGTCGAAGATCGACCCGGGTCGGTTCGTCAACGTCGCTCAGCAGGCCGGCCTGGGAGTCAGGGGTCCCAACATGGCCGGCGGCAGCATCTTCGACGACTTCGACGACGACGGCCGGCCCGACGTGTTCACAAGCTCGATCGACCCCGAGCTCGGCGCCAGCCTGTATCTCAATCGCGGCGACGGCACGTTCGAGGATCATTCCGCAGCGGCCAACCTCCGCGATCAGGTCTATGCGCTCAATGTGGCCCGCGCCGATTATGACAACGACGGCAAGCCCGACGTCCTGCTGCTCCGGGGTGCCTGGGAGAATTCGGCCCGGCTCTCGCTGCTCCGGAACAAGGGGGGCGGCATCTTCGAGGATGTGACCATCGCCAGCGGCCTGGGTGAGCCTCTGTCGACCGAGTCGGCCGTCTGGGGCGACTACGACAACGATGGCCTCCTCGACCTGTTCGTCTGCGGCGAATCCCACAGCGAATCGCCCGACGCCAGCAACGAATGCCGGCTCTACCATAACCTGGGCAACGGCACGTTCGAGAACGTCGCCGCGCAGGCGGGCGTGGCGAATGGCCGCGTGGCCAAGGGCTCGGCATGGGGCGATTATGACGGCGACGGCCGCCTCGACCTCTTCGTCTCGAACCTCGATGCGTCGTGCCGGCTGTACCACAACGAGGGGAACGGCACCTTCCGCGACGTCGCCCGCCAGATGGGGGTGGCCGGGCCTCGACACAATCGGTCGTTTGCCTGCTGGTTCTGGGACTTCGACAACGATGGCCGGCTCGACTTGCTCGTGAACGACTACTACGCTCAACTCGCCGATGTGGTCGCCTATTACCTCGGCCTCAAGGTGGAAGATTCCGGCCACCCTCGCCTCTACCGGAACCTGGGGACGTCGGGATTCCAGGACGTGAGCCCGGAAATGGGCCTCGATCGACCCGTCCCGGCGATGGGTGCGAACTTCGGCGACATCGACAACGACGGCTATCTCGACGTCTACTTCGGGACCGGGTGGATGTCCTACTCGGGACTGGTCCCCAACGTGATGCTCAAGAATATCGAGGGCCGCCGCTTCGAAGACGTCACCGAGGCGACCGGGACGGGGCACCTCCAGAAAGGACACGGCGTTTCCTTCGCGGACTACGACGATGACGGCGACCTCGACATCTTCGCGGTCCTCGGTGGCGCCTATCCCGGGGACCGGTCATACAACGTCCTGTTCCGGAATCCCGGCCATGGCCGACACTGGCTGAAGGTCAAGCTCGTCGGCACCAAGACCAACCGCTCGGCGCTCGGTGCCGCGATCCAGGCCGACCTGAAAGGAACCGACGGCAAATCTCGCTCGATTCACCGCGTGATCGGCAACAACGGCAGCTTCGGCGGAAACTCGCTGACGGAATCCATCGGCCTGGGCGGTGCCACGTCGGTCGCCCGCCTGAAAATCACCTGGCCGACCAGCCGGACGACGCAAACGATCGAGAATGTGCCAGCCGACCAGGAGATCGTGATCACCGAGGGAGCCGAGGGTTATCGGGTCGTTCGCAAAGCACCCTTCGCGGCGACCAAGAAATGACAACGACCCGACTCGGGACCTGGTCTGGAATCTTCGTAGGTCAGGCTTTCCAGCCTGACGATCGCCCGGTCAGGCTGGAAAGCCTGACCTACATTCACCTGCCTATGCGAGAAACCAACACGCACCTGACACCGCGACGCACATGGTTGGTGGGAACGCTGGGCCTCCTGTTCGCGGCCTTGATGCTGATCTCCGGCTACTTGCTTTACCGGGCGTACGGCCTGGCACGTCGGTCGAACGAACGAGGTCCGCTCCTGGTCTCGCGCGAGCACGATCGCGCCTCGGATTCATATCCTCGGCGGCCTGGTCCCCTCGGCGGCTTATGTGGTCGAGACGACGGAGGGACTGGTCCTCATCGATTCCGGGCTCGATCGCGACGCCGACGCCGCTGAAATCGCAGATGGCGGAGCTCGGGCTCGACTGGCGACGCGTGCGGGCCATCTTGCTCACCCACGTCCACGGAGACCACACCGGCGGGGCGCAATACCTGCGCGGCGCGACCGGCGCGAAGGTCTATGCAGGGGCCGGTGACTCGGGAGTCCTGCGAGCGGGCGAGCCGCGCGAGGCGTTCTTCAGCACGTTCTACATGCCCAACGACTCCCCCCACCCGACCGTGGTGGATCTCGAATTGAAGGGCGGCGAATCCCTCCGATTCGGGGATGTGAGCTTTCAATCCATCGCCATGCCAGGGCATACTCCCGGAAGTATCTGTTACCTGATGGAGCGCGCGGGCCTTCGCGCGCTGTTCGCGGGCGATGTGGTCACCATGCTCCAGGGTCGAGGGAATCCTCGCGACCTCGTGGGCCAGCCGCTCGGGATCTACTCGGCCTATCTGGCGCCCTGCTACAGGGGGAATGCCGGAGATTACCTGAACTCCCTGCGCCGACTGCGAGCCCTGCGAGTCCCCGACCTGGTGTTGCCGGGCCATCCCGGTGCCGACCCGACTCCTCAGAGCGCCTCGCTCTCGCAAGACCGTTGGAACGCGATCCTCGACGGCGGCATCCGAGAGATGGTGCGATTGGTGGCCCGATACCAGGCGGATGGGGCCGACTTCCTGGACGGCGTTTCCAAGCCGTTGTTGCCGGACCTCTTCTACCTGGGTGATTTCTCGGGCCGGGCGGTTTATGGCATCTTCGCTTGCGTCGCAACTATTCCTGGTCTGTGACGCGCTCGACCCGGGTCTGGCCGGTTTCGTCGAATCCCGACGCGCTCAACTTGGCCTCGAGTCGGCCGAACCTCTGGCCATCTTGCTCACGTCGGCCGACCCGGACAGGCTGAATGG
Organism: uncultured Planctomycetota bacterium; assembly: GCA_963743925.1. GTDB lineage: Bacteria > Planctomycetota > Planctomycetia > Isosphaerales > Isosphaeraceae > CAVZRC01. The sequence continues at coordinate 467,749 of CAVURY010000007.1, forward strand.
CCTGAGGGAGATCGTCGATCGCTACCATCCTCTACTCTTCGTTGCCCAGGAGGCGCTCGAAGGTCTGGAGAAATCCCCTCTCGCCAGTCAGTCCGTCTTTTCCACGGCAGAGTTACCGGCCCGCGGCTGGTTTCCGGCCAGGACGATCCCACTCAGGGGGCGGGGATTCGCGGCGACGGCCTACGAGATCGAGTGGCGAGGGAAGACCGTGCTGTTTTCCGGGCGAATCCCCACCAAGGTCACGCCCCGGTCATTGCCCGGCCTCGCCACGGAAATCGCCAGGTCGAGATCCAACTTGCAAGACTATCTCGATTCCCTGGCCACGATCCGCGACCTCAAGCCGAACCTTTGGCTCCCCTCCTCGCCCATCGACGGCCAGAATGCCAATCTCTACGACGACGATTGGATCCGCGTGCTCGATGAGAATCGCGACGCCGCACGATTCATCCTGGCGCGAGCCCGGTTGAGATGACGCGCTCACCGCGACGGCGTGGAGCCGCCGACCGGCGGGAGTCGAGATATCGGGTAGCCCATCTCAATCAATCCCTGACGAGCCGGCTGGTAGTTGGGAACCAGTGCGAGCGCCGCCTGATAGCTCTGGATGGCGAGCGGCTGAATGCCCGCTTCGGCGGCCATCCGGCCGAGTTTGCAACGGAGTTCCGCGTCGCTCGGTTTCTCCAGGATTACCTTCATGAGAGCCTCGATCTGTTTCGTACGCTCCTCGACATCGCGGCGACGGGCGAGAGTCTGGGCGGCCTGTTCCTTCAGGCCGAGGGCCGACTGGATCGAATTCAATAAACCGAGGGCCGCCAGATCGTTGGGGTCGAGCGAGCACGCCCGCTCGGCCACGGCAAGGGCATCGCGACGACGGCCTTGGCGGAGCTGGACCCGAGCCTGAAGGATCAGCGTTTCGCGGCGGTCGGGATCGATCGCGAGCGACCGTTCCAGGAGACGAGCGGCATCCTGGTCCTTGCCGAGCTCCAGAGCGATCTCGGCGGCGAGCGTCAGGACCCGGGGATCCTCGGCCCGCTCACTCAACACGGCGTTCAGGATCGGCTCCGCTTCCTCGGGCCGATGGGACTTGACCAGGGCATCGACCAGCCCGATCCGGGATTCCAGGTGTTCGGGACGTCGCCTCAGCGATTCCTGAAACGCGTCGATCGCCGGCTCAAAGCGGCGCAGCCTGAGGTACACGACCTCGCCCATCGCGTACCAGGGCCGGAAATCCTTGGGGTCGAGGCGGGACGCGTTCAAGAGCATCTGGAGCCCGCGCTCGGTCTCATACGCGCTCAGATAGATCGCCGCCAGGACCCTGGCCGCCTCGGGGTTGGGATGGAGCTGCCAGGCCCGTTCGAGGTCAAGCCGCGCCGGGCCGACCTCTTCGAGGGCCGCCAGGGCCAGCCCCCGAATCGTCAGGGCCTCGGCCTCGTTCGGGCTTCCCGCCGCAATCCGGGAAACGGCCTGGAACGCCCGACGGTGCTGACCGCGCTCCAGGTAGGAATGCCCACGCGACAGGGCTTCGACTTCCTCGGCACTCCCCTTCCTCGCCCAGAGACCTCGGAGTGAACGATGATTCCGATATCGATCCGCGACGACGACGAGGGAAGTCGTGGCAACCAGTCCGAGGATCAGGAAGATCCGAATCCGGAGCGGCCGGGACAGCCCACGCAACATCATCGCCTCACCAACATTCGCGGAAGGGGCGCATGGAATCGGCGATCGGGCGAGCATAAGAGATCCTTGCTCGCCGTCTCGCCGCTGAGGATTCCGGTCACCAGAGACTCCAGCTCGCACTCAATACTGGTCGGAGGAGAGGACCTCCCCGCCGGCCTTCGAACCCAGAGACCAGATGACTTGCATCGCCGTGCTCGACTTGATGAACCGGACCGACCCATCCGCGAAGGCCACGTTCGCGCCTCCGGGATGATAGCTGCTCAGGTTGTACATGCCGGGAGCGTCGAAATCGCCGCCCCATGACTCCATGTTGCAGTTGTAATAGACCGAGTTCGGCGGCAACAGGGTCGTGCCCAGCGTATGTCCGAACATGCCCTGATTCCAATCGCGACCGAGGTTGCTCTTGTTCGTCTTCCAGTTGCTGGAACCGACGGTCGAGGAAGGGGCCTTGCCCCTGGCAGAATGACAGAAACGCCTGGAAGTTCCCCAAGCCGGCAGCAGGCATTTGGCTGGTACCGCTGGTGTTGTTCCAGCTCCCGAACGTCCCCACCGTGTTCTGCAGGATATCGATCGCATCCTGGAGCGAGAGCTGATTGTTGTTGAAATCGCCGATCCGCCACTCGCCGAAGGCGATCGTGTTGCTGGTCCCGTCCGTCACGGCGCTGATCTGCACCGCGACCGACGGGCTCGTCCCGTTCGTGCCGGTCCCCATGATGGCAAAGATGCCGGGGGGCGACGCGCTTTGCCAGGGTGTGACCGTCGGACCCACCGAGCCCCAGTAACAATTGCCCGGGTAGCGGATCTGGTTGAAGGGCGCAACGCCCAGGCAGCAATAAAGGTTGCCGGACGGGAGACCGGAGGACGGGCAAAGTAACGAGGCGACGCGAGTCCCGATCGCCGTCGCCTGGATCGCATTGTCCTCATTGTCCGACGAAGAAATACTGAAGTTCAAGCTATTGTAGACACCGCCTTGCTCCATGTAAGGCATAATCAAGGCTTGTACGCTCCAGTTTCCCCAGCCCGAATCAATCGCAGTCGGATAGGTATTCGAGCGGATCCCACAGGTGCCCGTTGTGGGTAACACTCGGGATATGCCCCGACCGCCGACTCGTAGTTGGCCACCGCGAGGCCCAACTGCTTCATGTTGTTGGTGCATTGGGCACGACGGGCGGCTTCGCGGGCCGACTGGACCGCCGGTAGCAAGAGAGCGATCAAGACGGCGATGATCGCAATCACGACGAGGAGCTCGATCAGCGTAAAGCCGAGCGCCCTTCGCCCGTTGAAACACTTCCTGAGTCTCATGAGTTGACTCCAATCTGAGGAATCCGAAGATGTTACGAAAAATGCCCGCGTCTGACTTGAACTCTCCCCTGAGGGAAGAATCCACAATTTCAGGCTTGCCACATTCAAGCGATACGCGAGTCGTTCGATTCGGACGGTAGGGAGATCAAGAGGAGATTGATGAGCCGGAAATAGTTCGATAAAGATCGGGAGATTCGGCTATGAATTCTCGGAGGATGCTCGGTCGATTCCCTGCAACTTCGAGAGTCGCCCCGTCGGAAGGTTCCGACTCCCACAATCAGAGGATGCTCTGAACGGCTGAAAAAGGTCTGAAGATCGGGAAAACGGGACTCGGACGATCCATCGGCCCGACAGCTCCTATCGCTCGGGAGCTTTCCAGGGAGAAGGGCGGGACAATCCATCAGGCCAGAATCCTCGGCCCATCGAGCCTATCAGGCGAGTGGACGGCGGGATCAACGGTTCTTGTTAAAGGCCTTCTGATATTTCGGAAGGGCTCCGTAATCCTTTTCCTTGCCATCCGCGCCCTTCGGCAAGGCCAATTCTTCCTTCGTGGGTGCAGGCGGTGGTGGTGCTTCCGCCATCTTCGGGTTGTCCGGCTGATTGCAGCCCGGGAGCGACGTGAACAGGGGAGTCAGGAGAATGGCCTCTACCATCAGTGACTCTTAACTTGGACTTCATCGACAAGCTCGACCTCCTTAATCCATGAGCGTAAGCTGGAGGACCTACCAAGGATTCGACCGAATCTGATCGCCGACCGTGCCGGGATCACGCCGTCATGATCCACGACGCTGTTCTCGACCGAGGGATGCCCTTAAGTTCCGGGGATTCGTAAGGGGACACGCGTGAGGGAGAGGTGCAAACCGTTACCTACTCTATAATCGTTAGACGCTCGAGGCAAAAGATTTCTTTACCAAGGGTTTAATTTTTGGCCATGGGAACTTAATCTGTTTTTTCCCCCTGGCTTATCCCAAGGTTCGGTTTGAGATCGGCGAGTTCATGCCGCGACCTCAAATTTGACTCGGCAAGATCGAGGCTTCCCGGAAATTGCCACGGCCGAAAGCCTGAGGCAAAACGCGATTATGTACTCCGGCACCGGCCGATTCTTCGCACGTGATCCGGCGCGGCTCCGCTTTCGATCGACGATTCGAGCATCCAGGAGTTAGTTGACGACGAGGTACACCATGAATGCTGATGAATCGCTGCCGGTCTCCGATTCGGCTTCGGCGTCGGTACCCGCCGATGTCCCTGCGGATCGATCCGACCGAGCAGCAGACCGCTCCGGGGTGTCGCGCGGGCTTCCCCTCTGGTTACTGACCCTCGGGGCCGGGCTGCTCTCGGGACTGGTCGGTTGGGGAACCGGCGAAGCGATCGACTCCAGGATCCTGATGGAAGATGAGATCATCTACCCGCCGAACTATAACAGCATCGGCGGCTATCAGAAGCAGTCGGTCACGGCCGAAATCAAGGCGCGGCGACACGGGTTGTCGACAAGAAAAGGGCGGCGGTCGCGTTGGGCTTGATGGGTCTCGCCTTGGGCGTGACCCTCGGCCTATCAGGGGGCCTCTCGAAGGGTACCGCCTCGCACCGCCATGACCGGCGCCGCAATCGGGGGCCTGGCCGCCGCCGCCGCGGGCGGCATCCTGTCCTGGATTGCCATCCCCATCTTCTTTCGTTTCTTCGATCCCGAGTCGGGCTTCCTGATCCTCTTCCTCACCCACGCGGAGATCTTCGCGGGGATCGGTGCGGCTTCGGGGATGGCCCTCGGCATTGGACTGGGTGACCGCCGCATCCTGGCGCGAGCCATCTTCGGCGGATTGATCGGCGCATTGCTCGGCACCATGGCCTTCGAGACCGCAAACGCCCTGGCCTTCCCCCTGATGCGTACCTTCGAGCCGATGCCGGACGAGCCGATCCCCCGCGTCCTCATGTATTTCTGCGTGGCGATCTTCACGTCCGTCGGCGCCGCCTTCGCCGTCAGGAAACCACGGTTGCGAATATGATCGTCCGGACGGGGGCCGGCTGAAGCCGGTACTCCAATCCGCGAATTTGCCTATCCCGGCTGAATTACCGCCTTCAGGCGGAATCGGCTCTCGCTCGCCGGGCCGGCTGAAGCCGGTACTCCAACACCGAATTCCGCGTGTTCCCGCCGGATGTCCGCGACGAATCGTCGTGCCAGGAGAAGGTAAACGTCATGCCGGGGCCGACGAAGTGTTTGCATCGTGTATCCTGGATTCCGGCCCTGATCGCCATCCTGGTGTTGGGTTCAGCCGGTCTCTGGGCGTGGGGGAGCCTGAGACATCCGCGACGCCGGCCTCATGACCCAGGGGCAATCGGCCTACGATCGGCGGGAATGGGAACAATCGGCGATCCTGGCACGCAAGCGGTTGAAGGAGGCTCCCCAGCGATCCCGGCCGCGCTGCGACTGGCCGCGAGGACGGCCGCCCGCCAGGATCGGGATCAGGCGGCGATCGCCACGTATGCCCGGCTCGAGCTGAAAATCATGGCGGCCGAGGATTATTTCCTGCTCGGCCGCGCCCTGAGCCGGACCGGCCAGGATGACCAGGCCCTGAAGACGCTCGAGATGGCGAAGGCCGCCGATCCCGATCGGCTGGAGATGCTCGACGAGCTGGCGCAGGTCTACTTCCGCAAGGATCTTCCCGCCGCCGCCGAAGCGATCGCCGAACGGCTGATTCGCGAGCCGGGCTGGGAAGTCCGGGGCCAGTTGTTGATGGGGACCTGCCTCGCGGCCCGCAACGACCCGGCCGGGGCGGCGCGGGCGTTGCAGCGGGCCTTCCAGCTCGATCCCGCCGGGAAAGCGGCCGCGCCCCAGCCCGTGGAACCGCTCCGGATGCTCCTGGTCCGTTCCTGGCTCAAGTCGGGTCAACCCACCGAGGCGCGTCGGGTCCTCGAGATGCTCCCCGTTTCCGGATCCGACCCCGAATCCGCCTGGCTCCTGAGCCGATGCTTCCTCCAGGAGGGCGACCTGGGGCCGGCCACCGCGGCCCTCGAACGCGCCGGGTCCTACCGGGGCGATTGGCCGCTCGACCCCGAGCCGGCCACCTATGTCGGCGAGGCGAAGTGCGCCTCGTGCCATGCCGAGATCGCCCGTTCGGTCCTCGCGAGCCATCACTCCACGACGTTCTCCCGCCCCACCGATCCCGGCTCGGTCTCCATGCCCGATCGACCGCTGGCCGATCCGGCCGATCCCCAGGTTTCGCATTCCTTCGGGCCCGGAAAAGACGGCCTCAAGGTCGAAGCGAAGGTCGGCGACCAGGTTTATCGGGCGCTGGCCCGGTATGCCTTCGGGATCGTCCCGATCGTTATGTGACGCTGGTCGGGCCGGATGATCGCGGCGTCGCGCGGATGCTGAGGATCTCCTCCTACCATTCGCCGAAGGGCTCGGGCGTGGACATCACGAGCGGGGTCCCGCCCCACCCTTCCGATCCGTCGAATTACCTGGGCAATGCGTTGATCCCGGGCGACGGCGAGCGTCGCTGCCTGAATTGTCACACGACCAACTTCCACTCCGTCGAGTTCAAGGTCGGCCCGGAATCGACCGACCACTCCATCGGCTGCGAAGGATGCCACGGCCCGGGCGGCAACCACGTCCTGGCGCGGAAGCTGGAATTCGAAGACCCGGCGATCGTCGCGCCGAGGACATCCACGGCCCGGACGGTCAACGGCGTCTGCGAACGCTGCCACGGGATCGCCCACGTCGAGACCGTCACCGGCGAGGTGGACGACCCCGCCTGGCTCCGCTTCCAATCGACCACGATGTATCGCAGCCGATGCTATACCGAGAGCGGCAATGCCCTCCATTGCGGCACCTGCCACGACCCGCACAAGAACGCCGAGACCTCGCCGGTGTACTACGAATCGAAATGCCTGGCCTGCCACGGCCCCGGCAAGACCCCTTGCCCGGTCAATGCCGCCAGCGGCTGCATCGAGTGCCACATGCCGAGGATCTGGGTACAGCCGACCCACGCCTTCAAGTCGGACCACAATATCCGGGTCCATGCGAAGCGGTGATCGCCCGCCACGGAAGCCGACCCTCGCCGTTCATTTCCTGGCCAGGCAGACCAGCGTGATATCATCGAACTGGGGTCGATCCGCGACGAATGATTGCACCCCTTTGACGATCAGCTCGCCGGCCGCGACGGCCCCGGCGGGGGCTCCGGAGAACGCCCGCCGCAGACGAGGGTCGCCGAACCGATCACCCGACGGACTCATCGCGTCGGTGACGCCGTCGGTGTACAGGATCACGGTCTCGCCGGGCTCCAGGGTCGTCTCGGCGATCTCGTAGGGATAGCCGGGCATCACGGCCAGTGGCAGCCCGGAGACGTCCTTGCCCACTTCTTCGAGGCGGCCGTCGCGGCGGCGGACCATCGGGCACGGATGGCCGGCGTTGACGATGCTGAGGTGATGCCGCTCGATGTCGAGCACCACCAGCAGGAAGGTGATGTACAGATCCAGGACCCCGCCGTCGTCGAACTGGTGGTTGAGCTGGCTGACGACCCATGCCGGGTCATGATCCCCCTGGAGGAAGAGCCGGACCTCGGCCGAGAGCTTGGCGGTCAGGAGGGCGGCCGGCATCCCCTTCCCGACCACATCCCCAACGGCGATCGCCCACCGGGTCGCGGGGATATTCGGGTTCGCGGGCACACACTGGCCGAGCGGAAAGAAGCCATAGTAATCGCCGCCGACGTGCCGGGCCGGTTCGTAGTAGGCGAAGAACTCGTAACCCGGCACCGTCGTGGGCCGTTCCGTCAGCAGGGTTTGCATCACCTGGCGGGCGAATCGGAGCTCCTGCTCCATCTCGCGTTGATGCACCATCAGCTTGTGCAGGTGCGCGTTCTGGACGGCCACGCTGATCTGGTTGGCGACGGCGACCAGCAGGTCCAGGTCATCCTGATCGAAGCGGCCCCGGCCGTCCCGTGTGTCGATCTGCATGATCCCGACCGGCTTGCGTTCCTGATCCATCAGCGGGACGCACATCAATGAGCGGATCTGGCTCTCCGACACGCTCTCGCTCTCGGGGTATTCCTTGCCCAGATCCTTGGACAGGATCGCCTGGCCATCATTCAGCACGCGGTTGAGCACCGTCTTGCTGATCTTCAGCTCGCCGGGCGGCCCGGTCCGCGAGCGGATGACCTCCGGCACGAGGGTATCAGTCCCCGGCTGCTTGATCAGGACGAATCCCCGCTCGGCTCGCGGGAAGATCTCGAACAAGGAATTGAAGATCCGATCGAGCAACTCGTTGAGGACGAGCGTCCCGCCCAGCTCCTGGCTGATCAGCCGCAACGCCCTGAGCTTGGCCTCGGGCTTGACCAGCGGCAAGAATTTATCGCTCTGGTTCAGCAGGTCGATCGCCGCGTAGACGGTCGACTGCTCGTCGTCACCCTCCTGGATCTGCACGAATCGGCTGCTGAAGGTCAGCAGCAATTCTCCGATCTGGATGTTGTTGCCATCCTGGAGCTTCACCGGCTCGGTCAATTTCTGGCCATTGACGAACGTACCGCGCGTGCTGTTGAGGTCCCTGAGGAGGAAACCGCCGCGCTGGCGTATGATCGCCGCATGCTTGCGCGACACGGTCTTCGGCTGCAAGACGAGGTCGCATTCCGGATTGCGGCCGATGACCGTCGTCTCGCGCTCGAGCGTGTACAAACGGCCGCTGAACGGCCCGCTGAGGATCTGCAACGTCGGTACGATCGTTTGCGGGGTAGCCATGGAGTTGTGCGCTCTCTCGCCGTGCCACGGTGGCCAGTACCACCTCACGACCCATCCACCAGCCACGATTCTATCAGATTCCGAGCCGTCGAGATGCAGGCTCTCATTCGATCTCGATGGCTTTCGCCGGTGCCGGCTCGGAATCCCTCGCGACGACAGGGGTTCCCTCGGTCGCGATGGGCCTCGAAGGGACAACTCTCGAACCGCAGTCTCAGATCTTGTGTCGAATCTTATTTGAGCGTGTTGTGGACTCCAGTCCCCGATTTCTTGACATCCTCTTTGTAGACGGGGTCCGTGACCCCGATCTCGGCATCCCCCCGGCCTCGCAGAGGCCGGCTCCAAGGAATGCGGAGGTTCATGACGCACTCTAGTACGATCAAGATTCCGCATCAGTTCCCGAAATCTTGCGATTGCCCAGGCGAATAGTCGGGAGGCTGGCTCATCGGTGCCGAGGGCGCTATAATCGTCGGCGGCGAGATCATTCGCGTCGAATCGTGTGGGGACGTCGAGTCCGTCTGATCACCCCAGCTTGGCGGAGGTCTTGATGAGTACGATCGGTTCCCTGACCATCTGCATCCACAACCTGCGTTCCCCGGATAGCCGGACGCGCGACGAAGCGGCCCGAATCATCTGGGACCGCTTCGCGGCGCGATTGCAGGCCCTGGCGCAAGCACCTCGACAACCGCATCCGTCGCCGAGAGGACGAGCAGGACATCCTCCAGAGCATGTATGCCAGCTTCTGCATCGGCCAGCGCCAGGGCAACGCGTCGCCGGCCAGCCGCGAGGAGCTCTGGCGGCTCCTGGTCCGGATCACCTTGTGCAAGGTCGTCAACACCGCCAACCGGCATTACGCGGCCCGCCGGAACGTGAGACTCGAGCGGACCATGGGCGAAGGTCCCGGTCAGGCTACGACGCACTTTCCCCTCTGGATGCTCGACCACGTCGACCGCGCGCAGGTCGATCCCGACGAGCGGCTGATCATGCTCGAGGAATTCGATCGCCTCCTCGAACGACTCCCGGAGAAACTCCGACAGATCGTGGTCTGGAAAGTCGAAGGCTACACCAACCTCGACATCTCGCGAAAGATCGGCCGCACCGTGCGTTGTGTCGAGCTCAAGATGCAGCTCATCCGGGAGCTGCTGGGGCTGGAATCGTTCAACCGAGATCATGCGTCGGCGGATGAAGAGCCATTGATTCCGCCATCCGCGGTTCAACCCGCCGGAGGCAGCTCGATCGGCCCGGTCTGAGGCGGGTTTCCGCTCGCGACCACCATCGACGCCGATTCGTCCGGATCGGGCCGGCTCCCGAGCAAGAATTCGCCCACCGAGGACTCGTCGTAGTAATCCGCGCCGGAGATCCGGGCGAATCGGTCGGAATCGCCGCATCCGAGCGCGCACGGGGCCAGCTTCATCGCGGTCGCCGCCAGATACATGGCCTCATAGACGACGCCGACATGCTTGAGGACCAGTGCGTAGGCGATGGATTCATATTTCCACGAAAGACGCGGGATCCGCGCGGACAGGATCAAGAGCACCTGGACCGTATCGCCGGGTATCCCCGCGGACCGGGCTCCATCCTCCAGCATCGCGTCGAGCTCGCCCGAACGACCCGCGATCCGGATGAGGCCATGGTCCCGGGGCTCGTAGTAATAAAGGCCGGGGATAAGCCCCTCGCAGGAGGCGATCGCGGCGTAGAACTCCAGCTCGTAAAGGGCTCCTCCCGAGGGATAAGGGCGTGACGCCATCGCCATGCGGATGGGGCCGTGCGGGCCCGGCAGATCGATCTCCTGCTCATCCCGGAGCCGGGCGACCCGGTAAAGGAACTCGCCGAGCTGTTCGATCCTGATCGGGCGGTCCCCGTACTCGCGGATGGTACGCCGCCGCTCGACGACCCGGGAGAGCGGCGGATCCGTTCGCTGGAGCGATTCGAGGTCGGGGCGAGAGAGTGGGAATCGATCCCCGGCCGGCGTCGGCCTGACCGCCGGCGGCGGATCCATCCGGCCGGCCAGCCGGTACGTCGCGCCGGAAGGCGCATCGGAGCGTCCCCGACGGGTCCGGGCATGAAAGAGCAAGTCATGGAACTCCCAGGTCTCCGGATCGGGAGGGGCTGACTGGGGGTCCGCGCCCGCGTGGCCCGGATCATCGAGCATCCCGCCCGCCGCCAGCAGGGCCAGCAGGAGCGAGACCGTTTCGATCGGCAGGTCGCCCGCCTCGACGGCGAGTTCCCGGGCGGTCGCCGCGGTAACCATGGCCGCAACCAGGGTGGCGGCAACGGGCTCATGGAGCACGATCCGGGCATGGGCGAGCGGTGATTCCAGGACCATTCGATCGCCCTGCCGCCGCATGTATGCGAAGCGGGAAAGCCGGTAGCGGCGTTCGGGAGAAATCGCCACCTCAGGCGGGTCGGCGGAGGGCGCGATCGATCCGAGGGTCGCAAGGCGTCGAGCGCCGGCCCAGACCGTCCGACACACGAGCCCCCGGCCGGTCAATGTCTGGAGCGCGAAATACCAGGCGGCGAGTGCCTTGGGCCCGGCGGCCTGCACGATGTCGGCAAGCCGATCCTCGGGCTCTCCCGGCGGGTCGAGTCGCAAGAGCGCGGACGCGACGCCCGGCTCGGGCCGGAGGAGAATCCGTTGACTCGCGCCCTCGATGCGCAGTCCGCCTTCACCGGCCGGTACGGCCGTGACACCGTCTCGCCACGATAGCAGCAGCGTTGTGCTCAAGGCGGACTCTCCTCCTCCCGCCCGGTCAGAGGAACATGGGGATTGGATTCAGGTCCATCTCCGATGTCGGCGACGACAGCCAGCCGAGTTTCACGGGCACATCGTAGAGCCGGCCGGGAGCATATCGCGCCCAGAAATGGCGGAGACCCGGCACGATGACCTTGACCACCGGCAGCCCGATCTCGGGTCGCGCCTGGTCCAGGACCATCATCTCCATCCCCTGCCCTTCGACCAGGGCCCGGCAACGTCGGACGTCCTCGGCGACGTCATCGGACCACGATCGCGGATACGAAGTAGCGCCCCGACGCTCGACCGCGGGATCGGGCAAGAGATAAGGCTGATTGGCCACGGTCGCCGACCGGAGCCAGTCGAGCGTCTCCCGATCATCCGCGTTGTCGCCGGGCCCGGGCTGGCTCGAACCTTCGGGGAGATTGGAAAGCATCTGGTTCATCTCGGTGACCGCGCGGAGCAACGCGACGTGGGGATCGACATGGGCTCCGAACCCCGGCACGATCCGCTCCTCACTCCCCTCGATCTCCCGCGACAGGGCGGCGAATACGGGGATTTTCAGGTCCGAGGTGAGGTCGATCACCCAGAGTTCTCGCCGGTGATCGCGCAGATAAGTGCGGACCCGATCGAGATAGGGATCGGCAAAGCTTTCGAGGTCGACCTCCGGTCGCTGGACGCGGTTATACCACCAGAGCGCGACGGCATCGCGTTCCACCAGCTCCAGGAAGCCCTGCAACACCGCCTCCTCCAGCGTATTTCCGGCCGCGTTGCCGTTCGAGTCGCCGATGCAAAAGGGCTCGCCATCTGGCTGGGGCGCGTTGAAATAGCAGAAGGCCGTGGGCAGGTATCGCGGCTCGTTGCGGGTCAACGACCAGACCGGCGTCCAGTCGATCTCCCGGTCCGGGTCGAGCGGCAACGGGACGAAATTGTAGTGCGACTTCCGGGCATTCGAGACGTCGCGCTCGCGATACTGTCGCTCGCTGAAAAGGAGGCAGTTCTCGAGCCAGACGGCCGACGCGCCCAGCCGTCTCGCAGTGCTCCGGCGGCGATGCTCGTCGCCCCGGTAGACCCCGGAATAGCGTTCCAGCCCCTCGCAGAGCCCGCTGGCCCGCGCCTGGATGTCGCTGGCCCCTTTACCCGAGCTCATGTTTCGCAGGTCACCCCGCAACTGGGCGAGGCTTCGATGCCGACGCGCCAGGTTATGGCCGGCGATGTAGACATGCATCGGCATCGGCCCGTCGTCAACGGCTCCCGAACCCGAGGTTGCGGTCGGGCCGACCCGCTCGAGCATCGTCACCGCGCCGGTGATCGGGCTGACGTGATGGCCATATTTCTCCAGGGTCACCTCGGGCGAGACCACGCGGTACCCGTTGTCCCGGTTGACCGCCTTGAGCCGGCCCTCCAGCACCAACGGCCGGATGACACCCTCCTCGTGCTCTCCCCCGCTTGTACCACAGGCCGGGCAATACGGGAGACGGACCAACGTATGCGACTCGGCTTTCCACGAAGTCAGGTCGAGCGTCTGGACCTTGCCTTCCAGTGCCGGCAGCTCACCCCGGACGATCCAGGTCGCGACGGCGTTGGCGGCCAGGCCCATCGCGGCCTGGATCGTGGCAAGCGAGGCGGCGAGATCATCAGCTACCGGGACCGTCCGAGCGCTTCGACCCGCGAGATACGTCGAGAGGGGCGAATTGGTCCGGAGCCGTTCGGCCAGGCATTCCCAGCAGCCGGTGATTCCGGGTCGGAACAGCGGCCCGATCCAGGTCTGTCGCCCGACCGGCCTGACCAGGAGCCAGGGTCTCCCTGTGCGCAGGGCCTCCGCATTCTCGGGTCCCAGCTCCGTACGCTGGTAGCCATCGACCAGGACGACGCGAAGCGCGCCCTCGCCCGCTCCATCCTCCAGACGAATCCTCATCGCCTCGAGCGAGGCGCGGAACGGTCTCGCATCGACCCCGTACGCGCGCACGGTGACCGGCCGCTCGGAGAGCCGACGGACGGCCTGGCTCGGGTCAACGTCCTGCGACCACCACCAGGCGGCCTCATGCTCGGAGATCCCGGGATCCGGCTCGCACAGGAATCCCTTCTTCTCGAGCTGCGCGATGACGTAATAGACTTCCGCGGGCGAGACCTGGCCCTCGAGTTCGTCACAGACATCGTCCGCAAGACGGCCCTCGCCGAGATGAGGCACGATGCATTCATAGAGCCGCCCTCGGAGGAGCGTCTGGCTCCCGCCGGAGAGCACGAAAGCCCCCTCGCCGGGTACGACCTCAACGCGGAGGTGCGGCTTGAATCGCGGACGCTCGAGCATCAGGTCGCCGACTCCGGCTGAGTTTCCCTTGGACGAGCCAGGAGTGCGGCACCCAGCCGATCCGACTGAACCAGCGGAAGCCGCACTCCGATCCTTCAGGCTGCTCAAGTGGCCCCGCAAAGCCCGCAGATGCCACAACCGCCGCAACGGCCACAGCCGCAACCGCAACGACCGCAGCGGTGACAGCCTCCCGAGTAGCAATAGGCCACGCCGACCGGCAACAGCTCTTCTTCAAAGATGTCGGTGGGCCTGGGAGGTAGGGTCAGATAGAGGATCTCGCCTGCGCTTTGAACTTCGGTGGTATCGTCGGAGCGAACGCAGACCTCATGCGTGGTTTCGAAGCCGTGCTCGAGCAAGACGGCCTTGGGATCGGCCAGAAGCCGGTCCTTGAATGTGTCATCGGCCCAAGCCTTGGCAACGATCCGGCTCCACTGCTTGTCTTGAATCCGTTGCTGTTCACTCACTGGGCTCCCCTTTCGTCGATGGGGCTGAGGAGGACCGAACGGCCATACCCGTTGCGAAGCCGTCGAATCCTTCGGCGAACACCATTTGCAAGCACAATCCAGACCGAGCTAGACTCCCATCCGTCTTTTCCACGGACTCGCCCGGTTCGCCTCTCCGACTTTGCTCGTCGGTTGTTACCCGACGAAAAGCAAATCTCACACGACCTATTTCGCACGATATCACCGGCGGGGTATCCTGCGATACAGTCTACCGTGAAGCATCGAGTCACTCGATAGGCTGCTTCACGCGAAGCGACCGGTCCTGCGGTATCGGAGTTGCGGCTTCCACCGATGAAACTTCGAAGCGTCTTCATGAGGACTAACCTGAGTCGTGTGGCCTTCAGTCTCCCACTCGAGAGGAGGACGATGATGCGGACTTGCCGGATGTGGACGTTGGCCCTGGCCGCCCTGATCGCGACGAGCGTGCCCACCCGGGCCGCGGACGAGAAATCGAAGCCCGTCCCGGAGGAAGGGGCCATCGAGGTCGTGCTCCTGAGGCACAAGTCGGTCCGGGATGACTTGAAGCTCACCCATCGCGAAGCCCGGAAGATCCACGAATTCACCGAAAAGCAATGGGAGAAGGCCCAGCGCGTCGAGGAGCTCTCGGACGCCAAGGAACGCGACCGGAAGTACGAAGAGATGACCAAGGAGGACGATCGGTTCCTCGAGGAGACCCTGACGCCCGCCCAGCTCAAGCGTCTCCATCAGATCACGCTCCAGGTCGCCGGACTCCTCTGGATCAAGCGGCCCGAGATCGCCGCGGAACTCAAGCTGACCGACGATCAAAAGAAAAAGGCGGCCGAGTATCAGGCGGAGGCGCGCAAAGAGATGGAAGAGCTCCTGCACTCGACCACCCGCCGCGACCGTCACGCCGAGCTGCGAAAGCTGCACGAATCCTGCAAGAAGCGGCTCCTCGAACTCCTGACGGACGAGCAGGAGACGAAGTATCACGAGATGATCGGCCACCCGTTCCGCGGCGAGCTCCGATTCGATGAGCCCCCGCTGGTGGACGAGAAGTCGGAGAAGTGAGCCTTCGGTAGGCGTTTCATGGGGTGCTCCGCGAGCACCCCATGAACACGCGAATCCCTCATCCCTTCGACCAGTGATAGAACAGGATTCCCGCAGCCACCGCCACATTGAGCGAGCTGGCGCCGGGACGCATCGGGATCGTGACCGACCGGCCGCACAGGCTCAGCCACTCGGGATCGATCCCTTCGTGCTCGTCGCCAAGCACCAGGCCGAGCCGATGCGGCCGTGCGACCCGCTCGAAAGTTTCCGCGGCGGCATCGGCGTTGGCGGCGAAGAGCTGAATGCCGGCCGTCCCCGAGACGTGACGGGCCACCTCCGTCAATCGGCTCTCCACGATCACGGGGAGCCGAAGCACGGACCCCATCGAGACCCGGAGCACCCGACGCGAGAGCGGATCCGGGCATTCCGGGCCGGCGAGGATCGCGTCGATCCCGAATACGTCGCCGATCCGCGCGATCGCTCCCAGGTTCTCCGGATTGCTCAATTTGGGACAGATCGCCAGGAACAACCCACGATCCCGGTCCGAGATCATCTCCTCCAGGCCCGGCCAGGGACGCCTCTCGGCGCAAGCCAGCACGCCCCGGTGAAACGGGAACCCGACGATCGCGTCAACCATCGTGTCGGAGACGACGTAAGTCGGCACGCCCTCCGGCACGACGACGGTCAGCCTGTCCTCATGACGACCGGCGACCAGCACCGAGACGACCGGGAACCGGCTCTCGACCAGCCTCTCGACCAGCCTCTCGCCCTCCACCACGAACTGACCCAGATTGCGGGTCAAATTCGTGAACTTGAGCGAGCGATAGACGGCGATTCGAGGGTCATCAAGATCGTCGATCGGAATGCGAGGCATCGAGAAAGACACTCTCCATGAGGACAAGCTACGCCGAGCGTGGGCCTCCCAACCCGTCCGCGGCGCAGCTCCATCCTACGAGATTTCTCGAGCGTTTTCGCGGATTTCCTACAATCTTCATCCTGTTCATCCTGTCAATCCTGTCGAAATCGATTCAATTCCAGAGAGACAAGATTCACGGGATCAACAGGATGAAATTCATTTGCACATTCGGAATAGTAAAGGAACTCGATCGTGTCGCGAACTCACGTTGCTGGGGGACTCTTGCTGGGAGCCGTGGCCATGGCAGTTCTCTCGACGGTCAGCCGGGGTGCGGACCCGCCTCGCCCCCGTGCGCGTGACCTGGGAATCGAGCCGGGGGTCTTCCCGCCCGGCCCGCTCAACGCGATCACGGATGTGGACGGAGTCCGCGTCGGCCACGTCACCCTGATCGAGGGAGACCACATCCGGACCGGCGTCACCGCGATCGTGCCTCACGGGGGTAACGTCTTCCAGGAAAAGGTCGCCGGGGCCGTCTTCGTCGGCAACGCCTTCGGCAAGCTCGCCGGCTCGACTCAGGTCGAGGAGCTCGGGACCATCGAGACCCCGATCGTCTTGACCAATACGCTCTCTGTCGGCACCGCCATGGAGGCGGTCGTCGCCCACACCCTCAAGCAGAAGGGGAATGAGTCAGTCCGATCCGTCAACGCGCTGGTGGGAGAGACCAACGACAGCGGCCTCAACGACATCCGCGGCCAGCATGTCCGTCGAGAACACGTCTGGGCGGCGATCGACCAGGCCAAAGGGGGACCGGTCGCCGAGGGATGCGTCGGTGCCGGGACCGGCACGGCCTGCTTCGCCTGGAAGGGAGGGATCGGCACCTCATCGCGCATCCTACCCGAGCGCTTCGGCGGTTACCGTCTCGGCGTCCTCGTCCAGACGAATTTCGGCGGAGTGCTCACGATCGCCGGGGCTCCGGTAGGCAAAGAGCTCGGCCGATACGAATTCAATCCCGATCCTCCCCGCAGGCGGCGGACCTCGATCGAGCACACGACGACTCCATACGACGAGCTCAGCGGCGGCTCCTGCATGATCGTGGTGGCGACCGACGCCCCGCTCGACGCCCGCGACCTCAAACGATTGGCCGCCCGAGCCCTCTTCGGACTGGCGCGAACGGGGTCCTCCTACAGCAATGGCAGCGGCGATTACGCCATCGCCTTCACTACCTCGAACGAGCTACGATCCCGTTTCGGTGAAACCCGTCCAACTCCGCGCCGCATCCTCCCCACGGACGCGGTCTCCCCGTTGTTCCAGGCCGCGCTCGAGGCGACCGAGGAATCCGTCTATAACGCGATGTTCCAGGCGACCACGACGACCGGCTCCGGCCGGACCCTCGAGGCGATCCCGATCGAGTCGGTCCGCGAGATCCTCAAGCGCCATGCGCTGGGACGTTGAGATCGCGGCCCGCAATCGGATTACTCGATATAAGCGTCGACCGCCGCCGAATTGTAAGTCTGCTCGAGGTCGACCCAGACAGCGGATTCCGTCGTCAGAGGCAATGGGAGAGTGGGCAATATCGCTCCCGGGCTCAGTGCGCGCCTCCAGATCGCGAGATAGGAACCGCCCGTCGCCGCGGGCTCGCCGACCCGGTAACTCACGGCGTAGGGTGCGGGAAAGGGCCGATGATCGATCGATAATTCCTGCTCGATCCGATCGGCGAAGGAGAATCCGATCGGCCTACGATGGACATCCACCAGCAGGAGATGAACGGACTCGAGGAGGTATGCGAGATAACGCGTCAGGTAAGTCTCGCGGGCGGACTGTCGATCCTTGTTCCGGGGCGAGGTCAATTCGATGGCCGCGATCAACCGCCCTTGCCTTTCCACCCACAGCGCGGTGCTCGGGTCGATCGTCGCCACAGCCAGTTCAATATCGGGCTCGCATTCACCGTCGGAGCGTCCCGTATCCGCCGTCGATGAGGGACCGGATTCAGCGACCGGACCTCCTGACCAAGCCTGAACTCCCACATCGGGACGACCTGCAGGCGACCCGATCGCCAGAACCGGCGCCGTGCCGATGTAGGCCCGATATCCAGCCGGCAACCGCGGCTTGATCCACCGGAACAACTCGACGATCCACAGATGGCGCATCCCATCCCAACCCGATAATTTGGTCCAATCGTGGAGCGGCATGGAGGTCCATCCTCATCAGAACCTTGTGATCACCAGAATCGCCGAGGGAAAATGACGTGGCGGAGGCCATCGAAGGAACCTCCCGAGAAGAATCATCGCTTGAGTCCAGTATACAGTCCCGACGAGGAGAGTCGGAATCCACCGGGTCCAGATCGCGTTGATGGAGGGATCGTCACGTCCATGACCAACGCCAAGCTGATCCTCGTGACGGCCGCGGTCCTGCTCGCCGGCCTGATTAACGCTGGGGCCGGCGTGATGGGGAATTCCGCGAGCCTCCCGGAGAATCCCTTACCTGCCATCGCCCCGCAAACCGAAGCCAGCCAACCGGCCAAGGCCCCTCCTGCCCCGCAGGGACCAGGGGATTCAGTGACCGTCACGGGCGTCGTGGTTGACCCGGAGGGAATGCCGGTGTCCGACGTGGAGGTCGTGCTCACGGCATCGAGACTCGGGGATATTTCGAACCCTTCGCTGGCACGGTCGATGACCGACGATCGAGGGGCATTCCGCCTCGAAGTCACCCGCCAGCCTCCGCCGGGAATCGGAACGAGGCAACTGATCTGGGCCCACCATCCGGGCCGTTCTCTTGCCATTCAAGTAGCCGACCTTACCGGGAATGGGGCGATCAACCCAGTCCGGCTGACCCTGGCCAAACCCTTCAATCGCACCCTGACGATCCTGGATGATGACCGTCCGGTTGCGGGTGTCCGGCTCGCCCCGGTCTTCTACACCATCAACGACAGATCCGTCTACTTTACTCCAGACGATCAGATCGAGCGACTGACGGTCGTGACGGGTGCCGATGGGATGGCCACACTGCCCTATCTCCCGGCGGCGATCGATCCGATTAACCTGCGGGTGACCGCACCGGGCATCGTAGCGCACGAACTCCCGCTCCTCCATCGTCCCGGCAGCGATCGGTTTACCCTGAAACTCGGGCGACCGGCGCGGTTGACCGGTTCCGTTTATCACGACTCGGGCCAGCCGGCGGCGAACGTCCCGGTCGAGGTCCGGGTTCAGAATTGGCTCTATGACCGGTCGAATCCGGACGGGAATCGATTGGTCGGGAACTTGTCAGGTCCCATTCGATTCGATTCAGGGCCGATCAGGACTCAGTCCGATGGCTCGTTCCAGACACCTCCGCAGCTCATGACCGGCTCGACATACCGGGTTGTCATCAATCCCGAGACTGGCCCTCCCGCCAGCTCCGACCTGCTGTTGTCGAGGATCGAGACGACGAACGTTCCGCCCTTTCGACTCCGGCAAGTTCGGAAGCTGGTGGGACGCGTCGAGGATCGTGGAGGTAAACCGGTTGCCGGTGCGCGGGTCTTCCTCCCGTCCGGCGAGCCCTCGACGACCACGGATGCCCAGGGCCGCTTCGTCCTGGAAGGATCCCTTCCCGACAGGACCTATCTGCTGGTCCGGGCCGAAGGGTTCCGGTTCCAGGGCTGGCCGGCGATCCCGGCCCGACAAGCCGAGGAGCGCAAACACATCCTCGCGCGGACAAACGAACCTCCCGGCCGAATGATGACGCCCCTGCCGGCCCCGATCTCGCTCGAAGAGTCCCGGGCACTGGCGCGTGGGGTGTTCGACCCGTATTTGCGAGCCGCACTCGAGAAGGGCGACGACAGTTCCAAGAGATACACTCTCTCCATCCTGAGCAAGATCGACCCGGCCGAGGCACTCGACCTACTCGAGAAGCATGCTCTAGGGAACGGCAATCTGGCCGACCAGGTGCGCATGTCGGGTGCGTCGAATCGGATCGTCACCGATCCGGTGGGAGCCGTGACGATCGTCGAGGCGATCGCAACCCCGGGGCGTCGTGGACTGGGTTACCAGCGCCTGGCCGCCGCCTTGCCGGCTTCGGAGCGCGATCGGAAGCGAACGCTGCTGGATCGCGCCACGAGACGAGCCCATGCGGAGGCGGAAGCTGCGGACAACATCCAGGACCGGATCTACGAGTGGGGTGAGATCGCCGATAGCTGGCTGAATCTCGGCGAGGTCGAGAAGGGCCGCGAGCTGGTCCTCGAAGCCTTCAGATTGCTCGAAATGATTCCCCCGCCTCGCCGTTCCCTGAACATCAACTTCTTTGCGACGGCGGCACGGATCGACCTCGAGAGGGTCCTATCCATCGTCAAGGAGGCCACAAGACCGGATTATCGCCGAGCCGGCCTCATAGCAGTCGCCAAATCGCTGGCGAACGAAAAGCCGGCCGAAGCCGAGCGCGTCTTTCGGTTCTTCGAGAATGAGGGGTCCGAATCTCGCTTCGCACGCCTGAAGTCGATGCTCGTTATGCAGCTTTGCCATCGAATGGCAAAGGTTGATCCGGGACGGGTGCGACGGATCCTGGCCGGCCTGAATGAGCCCGCCGATCAGGCGTGCGCCTGGGCGTTGCTGGCGATCGGGCGGGCCGACCGGGACAAGTCGGCCGCGCGCTCGGCCCTGAACGAGTCGATCCAGATCATCGATCGTCTCCTCGATACCGCCCGACCCTCGGAACGCCTGCTTCTTCCGAGTAATGCCACCAATCCGGCCGCGTCGATCCTGCCGATCGTCGAGAAAGTCGCGCCCGAGCGCGTGGAAGAGATCTTCTCGCGCGCGGTCGCCCTCGTGCCGAAAACCGACCTCGACCGCATCCGCCTGGGTGTTCCCGATGCACGCGCCGCGGTGGCCGCCGTCTTCCTGGCTCGCTACGATCGTCAAGTGGCTGCCGCGATGGCGCCGCAGGTTGACCAGGTCCTGCGATCCCCTCCCCGCGGTTCCCGCGGCCACCTCCTCTATTTCATCTGGGCCAAGGCCGCGATCGACCCACGGAGCGCCGTGGCGATGATCGAAGCGATGCCCCCGGGCGGCCCGGATCGGACTCATCCGACGAATCAAGACCGGCTCGAGCTGGCGTCTCTTCTCGCGGAACCCCCCGAAGACCTCTGGAAACACGCCTGGAGTTACTTTGGCGTCGAATTCGACTGACGAACATCCGCGACCGGCTCGACTTCCAATCCAAAAGTGGTCGCCCGTTGCTCAATTCCTCGCTCACGATCCGGTGCAGTCGGAGAGTATGACCCGGGCGGTGCAATCCATCGTCCGTATACGCATCTCGGGAAATTCCCGATCCCGTTCATGAGATCGAAAACTGGCGGCATCCTTAAGATAGGAGGGTCTTCGAAGACTGGGGCAACTTCGCTATCGAGGCTGTGATCCGGTACCACGATCAAGAGCAGACAACTCGAAAAAATATTCGCCATCGAAATCGATGAAACGAAGCCAAACAACGCATACAGGCGTACACAAAACTGATGACATTGAGACGTTCGATCAGATCCCGGATCGGTCCACGGCCCAAAACCGATGAAACGAAGCCACAAATATAACGATTACGTAGACTATGAGGCGCCGGCGAAGAGATCGTTCAAAAAGCTCGACCTTCCAGCGACTCGATCGACTGCCGGACCTGTTCCGGGACGGGATGCGGCCGATAAGTGTCATAATTGACGACAACGGTCGTCGAGATCCCCTCGGCCGCGAGCGCCTTCAGTTCCTCGCTGACGATCCGATGCTCAAACCCGATGCTCGTGCGGCCGATCCGTGTCACCCGGATTCCGACTCGGATCGTATCCGGGAAATTGATCGGCTTGCGGTACTCGCAGGTAGACGATGCGAGGATCGGCCCGATCCGATTTGCCGAGCTCATCCCCATCAGTCCCATCCGACGGAAATAGGCGATCCGGGCCGACTCGAACCAGCGGTAGTAGACCACGTTGTTGACATGGTTGAACGCATCCTGGTCGCCCCACTGCACCGGGACGGTGATCGTCACCGGGTATCCTTCGAGGAGGGCTTCGATCGGGTTCTCGGAATCCATTGAATTTCGTCCCGCCCAGCCAGGTAATTGGTTGACCATCCGGACTCGATCATAAGCCCGAGCCACCACTACGGCCAGAGCCGGCGGAGCATGGCAGAGCCGTCCCGGGCCGATTCCCGCCGCTCACGCGCCTCTTGACAGCCATCGATCGCCGTGTGAGCCTGAAACCTCATGCATTCCTGATGGCTACCGCTTCCCGACGAAGGGTCTCCGATGACAATGTCCACCCAGCCCGAGGTCAATCCATCAGGCGACGATGCCGCGGCGGTCGCCGCCCTCTCCCACGCTCATCGACAACTCCGCGACGAGATCGGCAAGGTGATCATCGGCCAGGAGAGCGTCGTCGAAGACCTCCTCACGGGGCTGCTCGCCCGCGGGCACGTCCTGCTCATCGGCGTGCCGGGGCTGGCCAAGACTTTGCTCGTCAGCACGCTGGCGCGAATCCTGAAGCTCTCGTTCCGACGAATCCAGTTCACGCCCGACATGATGCCGTCGGATATCACGGGGAGCGACATCCTCCAGGACGATCCCGAGACCGGCCGGAGACGATTCACGTTCATCGCCGGGCCGATCTTCACCAACATGATCCTGGCCGATGAGATCAACCGGACTCCGCCCAAGACCCAGGCCGCCCTGCTCGAGGCGATGCAAGAACGCCACGTCACGGCCGGCGGTTCGACCTACCCTCTGCCCGACCCCTTCTTCGTCCTGGCCACTCAGAACCCGATCGAGCAAGAGGGGACCTATCCGCTCCCCGAAGCCCAGCTCGATCGCTTCATGATGAATGTGCTCGTGATGTACCCCACCGCCGACGAGGAGCTTGAGATCCTCCGGCGCACGACCGGGGATGACGTGCCGTCGCCGTCGATCATCCTGACGGGCGAGCAGATCGTCGCCTTGCAGCATCTGGTTCGTCGCGTGCCCGTTGCGGATCATGTCTTCCAGTACGCGCGCGATCTCGTCCGCGCCAGCCGGCCCAAGGAGCCGGAGGCCACGGAATTGGTCAAGAAGTGCGTCTCGTGGGCGCGGGACCACGCGCCGGCCAATCGCTGATCCTCGCCGCCAAGGCCCGGGCCGCGCTGAACGGCCGGCTCCATGCCGGCATCGCGGACGTCCGGCACGTCGCCCGCCCGGTGCTCCGGCACCGGATCGTCACCACCTTCCACGCCGAGGCCGAGGGGATCGGCCCCGATAAGGTCATCGACCATCTGCTCGAGGATGTCCACGCCGCCACCGAGAAGGCCACGGCCCGGCTGTTCTGGGCCAGTTGACGCAATCGTAGCGAGTCGCGAAGAGCGAGCCAATCGAATCTCTCTCGCCACCCGCCACCCGCCACCGGCCACCCTTTGAAACACTCGCCACGATTGCCCATGATCGACCCTCAATCCAGTAGCCTCGATCCGACTGCACTGGCCCGTTTCGGACGGCTGGAGCTGATCGCGCGCCTGGTGGTGGAAGGGCTGATGTCGGGCCTGCACAAGAGCCCGTTCAAGGGCTTCTCGGTCGAGTTCGCCGAGCACCGCCAGTACGGCCCTGGAGATGAGATCCGCCACATCGACTGGCGTGCCTTCGGCAAGACCGACCGCCACTACGTCAAGGAATACGAGGAGGAGACGAACCTGCGGGCGCACCTCGTCGTCGACTCGTCCGGGAGCATGGCCTATGCCGGGCGCACCCTCTCGAAGTTCGAGCATGCCCGACGGCTCGCGGCGACCCTGGCCTACTTGATGATCAGTCAGCGCGACGCCGTCGGGCTGGTGACGTTCGACACCGCCGTCCGTTCCTTGATACCGCCCCGGTCGGCGCCCGGCCATTTCTCGGTCGTTTGCGACGCGCTCGACAACACGAAGACCGGCGGCGAGACCCGGCTGAGCGGGATCCTCAATGCCCTGGCCGAACGAATCCATCGGCGCGGACTCGTCGTGATCCTCTCGGACGGCTTCGATGAGTTGGAAGAATTGACACTGGCATTGCTGCACCTGAGGCACCGTCGCCACGAAGTGCTGTTCTTCCACACGATCGCCCCCGAAGAGGAGGAGTTCCCCTTCGATCGCCCGGCGCGGTTCCGCAACCTGGAGAGCGCCCGCCACGATCTCCGCGTCGATCCGAAGATCCTTCGCGCCCGGTATCTGGAGCGATTTGGCGCATTCTGCCGGACTCTCGAGGAGCGCCTTCATGCGATGAACGCCGACTATCAACGGGCTTCCACGGCCGAGCCGATCGAGAAGACGCTCCTGGACTATCTGTCATCGCGTTCGCGGCGGGGACGATGAAAGATGTCTAAATGAAATGTGGCCGGCCTCTGTGAGGCCGGGGGATATCCCGGGGTCACAGACCCCGGCTACAACCGATTTCATGTCAGGCGACGGGATGCATTGGTTCCTTGGGAGGCTAGCGGAGTGAGCTGGGGTGTCCTGAATACTGCGATGCTGCTGGGCCTGTGCGGTGCCGCACTGCCGGTGATCATCCACCTGCTGAATCGCCGTCGCGATACGGTGATCGACTGGGGAGCCATGCAGTTCCTGGACCTCGGCCGCCGGGCTCGGCGGAGGATCCGCCTGGCGGAGATCCTCCTGATGCTGGCCCGGATGGGCCTGCTCGCGCTGGTGGCCCTGGCGCTGGCCCGACCCTTCTGGGCGCCCCGGGCGTCCGCGGCCCCGGGCATCGACGCGGGAGCTGGCCTCGGCCATGACGCCCCTCCGCGCGACGTCGTCCTCGTGATCGACGGCTCCGCCAGCATGGACCGTCGGCTCAAGGCGACCACTCCGCGAACCCGGGCCGTCGAGTGGGCCCGACGCTTCCTCCGCCAGTCTCGCCCGGGGGACTCGATCGCCGTCATCGTTGCCGGCCAGCGCGTCAACCCTCTGATCGATCCTCCGAGCTTCGACATGACCCGGGTTGACGAGGCCCTGGCCGGGATCAAGCCGGCGCGAGGCTCCAGCGACATTCCGGGTGCGCTCGTGGATGCGTTCCGGATCCTCGAACGGACCAGGAACCCCGGTCGTACGATCATCGTCCTGACCGACGGCCAACGATTCGCCTGGCGGACCGGCGAGTCGGGCCGCTGGGCGCTCGTCCGGGATCTCCACCGACGGCTCCCGTTCCCGCCGGTCGTCTGGTCGATCGCCTTCGGCGGCGCCGAATCGTCCGAGATGTCCAATGCCTCGATCGGTCCGCTCTCGGTGACCCGCACGTTGGTCACCCCCGGCCTGCCCCTGACGGTCACGACATCCGTGGAGAACGCCGGGAATGCCCCGATCACCCGAACGGCCGAGTTGCTCATCGACGGACGCCCGGTCGCCGGCTCGGCCCAGGTCGCCGGACCGATCGCGACAGGCGGGCGCACTCCCCTGAGCTTCGCGACCACGATCAACGCCCCCGGCTCGCACCTGCTGACCGTCCGGCTCGACGGCGTCGATGCGCTGCCCGGCGACGACGAGTCGGATATCCCCATCGAGGTCGCTCCGGCGATCCCCGTGCTCCTGGTCGACGGCGAACCGAGCTCGCAGCCCTTGAGCGGCGAGACCGACTTCCTCCGAGCCGCACTCGCCCCGACCGGAGACGAGACGCCGCAGGTGGCCGCCCGGGTGATCACGCCCGAGAAACTCGGGGCCGACACTCTCCGAGGCCAGAAGGTCGTCGTACTCGCCAACGTGGATCGGCTCACCTCGGAGCAGGTCGCGCAGCTCGGAGCATTCATCGAGTCGGGAGGCGGCGTGATGATGGCGCCCGGCGATCGAACCGACCCCGCGGTGCTCATCCCCATCGCCTGGATGCCCGCCCGGCTCGGCGACCGGAAAGGGGTCGCGGGCGATCGTGCGATGGTCGCCCATCCCGCGCCTCGTACCTTCACGGGTCCGATCATGTCGCCCTTCGGGCAGGGAGACAATCCGCCCCTCGCCGAGGCCGACTTCTTCGCCTACCGCGTGCTGACCCCATTGCCGGGAGCATCGGTCTCGGCGCGGCTCGACACCGGCGATCCCTGGATCATCGAGCGGAACTCCGGACGCGGCCGCGTCATGTTGCTCGCAACGCCCGTCAACGCCGAGGCGGGCACCTTGCCCGCCAACCCCGACTTCGTCCCCTGGACACACGAATGGGTCTTCCACCTGGCCGGCGATCGCGGAGGATCCCCCGTCGTCCGGGCGGGTGAGCCGCTGATCTTCCCGCTCGAGCCGCCCCCGGGCCCGGGTGTCGACGCTCTTCCCCTGGAGACACCGGACGGCGAAACCGCGCGGGCCGTCGTGGCACCCAACGGTGCGTCGGTCCAGGCGCGATTCGACGACACGCGCGAGCCCGGCGTGTATCGCCTCAAACTCACCGACCCGCCCGGTGCTGTCGTTTACGGGGCAGTGGCCGTCGACGGCCGGGAGTCCGACCTGAGCCCGCTGGAGCCGGCCGAGGCCGCCAAGCTGGCGGAAGGCTGGCCGCTCCGATTCGAAGCCGAGCCCGACCGCCTGGCCGCGCGGCTCTCGACCGCCGAGCCCGGCGGCAAACACGAGATCTGGCGACTCCTGGTCCTGGCCGCGCTGGCATTCCTCTGCGTCGAGGTCTATCTGACACGGAAGATCGTCCGGAGCCAGGGATGGGTGTAGGTCGGCACGACGGGCAATCGGGAAGTATGTCCACGAAATGCACGAACAACCACGAAAAAAGGGGGATAATCAAATATCAAACCATAAAATAGCATGATTTGAATCTATATATTTTTTAGTTATTTTCGTGTTTTTCGTGGACACTCATCTGCTTTCTTGGGATTCTTCTCCTCTCTTCGATGACTTGTTATTCGCGAATTCCCGATAGTCTCAAGGTCCTGATTCATGACGTTCGATATGTTCGACGGGCGACGGCTGGTGCTTGCGGGCTATCGCCTGGGCGTGTTCTGGATCGTCGCGGGTCTGATCGCGCTCGTCCTGATGTGGATGCTGAATCGTGCCGAGCGCCGGTTGATCTCGCGACGAGCCGGCCTTTTCTTGCTGACCTTGCGATTGGCCGCCGCGCTCTCTCTGGTGCTGGCGCTGTTCGAGCCGATCGCGGCCCGGGTTTATCGCGAGACCGTGCGAGGACGCGTCATCGTGGCCGTCAACATCTCGCAGAGCATGGAGACGACCGATCCGGGACGGCCGGCCGACGAAGCCCGGCAACTGGCCGAGACCCTCAAGCTCAGCCCCGGCGAAGCGCCCGGAACGCTCACCCGTCGCGACGTCGTGCGGCGATTGATCGAGACCAAGGACGCCCCCATCGCCAGGCTCGCCGCGGACCACGCCATCGATGCCGTGGCGTTCGCCCGGACGACGGCGCCGGCGAGTCTCGCCGCCCTCGCGGACTCCCTCAAGAATCCCGCCAAGCCCGACGAGCCATTGAGCCGGTTGACCGACTGGCAGCCTGCGCTCGCGGAGGCACTCCGCTCCTCCGAGTCCGATGCGCCGGTTCTCGGGATCGTCCTCGCGACCGACGGGCGTCAGAATGCGCCCGGCGACTCGAAGACCGTGATCGATCGGCTCGCCGCCCGAGGGATCCCGGTTTTCCCGATCCTCGTCGGCTCCACGATCCCCCCGCGTGATGCCGCGATCGCGACGGTCAAGGCCCCCGAGACGGTCTACCGCGGCGACGTCGCTCGGGTCGAGGCGACGCTCAAGCTCGACGGTTACGCCGGCAAGGACGTGCCCGTCACGCTCGACCGCCCCGGCGGCTCCCCCATGAGCCAGACCGTCCACGTACCCGCCGACGCGCACTCCGTCCGACCGGTCGTGACCTTCCAGGTCCCGCTCGAGGAGGTCGGCACATCGAACCTCACCCTGACCGTCGGGCCGCTGGACGGCGACATCCGGCGCGACAACGATCGGCGCAACCTGATGGTCCAGGTGGCCGACGACAAGGCCAGTGTCCTGATCGTCAACGGCGAGGCCCGATGGGAATTCCGCTACCTTCGAAACGCGTTCGCCCGCGATCCGCACATCAAGGTCACGGCGGTGGTCTTCCATCAGCCCGGTGCCGGCGGCGCAATCAAGCCGGCCTACGAGACGGCATTGCCCGGCCGACCCAATCCTTCCGAGAAGCAGCCCGATAGCCTCGGCACCTTCGACGCCGTGATCATCGGCGACATCGATCCGGCGGATCTTACGACGGAGGTCTGGACCCGGCTCGAGGCGTACGTCGCCGAGCGCGGCGGGACGCTCGTCGTGAGCCCCGGCCCGAAGTCCTGGGCCGCATTGCTCGGCCAGGAGACCGGGCGCAAACTCTTGCCGATCGTCGAGCCGCATCTCGTCCCCGTGGACCCGACCGCGATCGACCCCACGCATCCGGCCTTGAATCCGGGAATCGCCGTGCTGCCGACGACCGCGGGCCTGGAAACGTCCGCGTGGCCGATGCTCCAGCTCGCCGCCGATCCGACTCAGAACCGTGCGATCTGGTCCGGCCTCTCAAGGCTCCCCTGGGTGCTCGCCGGGCGGCCGAAACCGGGAGCGACCGTGCTGGCCACCGGGGCCGTTGACGAATCCTCCGCCGTGATCGCAGCACAGCCGTACGGACTCGGCAAGGTACTCTGGGTGGGCACCGATGCAACCTGGCGCTGGCGACATCGCGTCGGCGATGCGTATCATCACCGCTTCTGGGGGCAGGTCGTGCGCTGGGCGACCGCGAGCAAGCTGTCGGCGGGCAACGCATTCGTCCGCTTCGGGCCGAGCCAGCCGAGGATCGCCGAAGGCGACGACCTGCGGATTCAGGCCCGGATCAGCGAAGGCATCCCGGGCATAGGCCCCGACCTCTTGATCGCCGCGCGCGCGTTCAAGGTCGATCCCAGGTCGCGTCCCACGACGTCCGACGAGGTCGCGGTCGTCCCGCTCTCCGCAGTCGCCGGCCAGCCTCGCATGTACGAAGGAACCGCTCCAGCGCTGCCGTCCGGCAGCTACGCGATTCACCTCGACGTGCCGCAGTTCGCCGCCTCGCTCCACCTGGAGCCGGCATCCGGCGCGGTCCCGGAAGCTCGGATGAACATCGTGGACCGCCAGACCTCGGAGACGATCGAGCTCGCCGCCTCCCGCGACCCGCTCGACCGCCTCGCCGGCGCGACCGGTGGACGTGTCCTCGCCGACTACGAGGCCGGCGAGCTCGCCCCCCTGCTCCGGGCCCGGTCCAAGACGGTCAGCCGAACCGAGGAAACCACGCTCTGGGACCAGCCCACGGCGTTGCTGGTATTCTTCGGCATCCTCACCGTCGAGTGGGCGACGCGAAAGCGGCTCGGGTTGCCGTAGTCCAACAAATGCGTTCTTAACCACGAAATACACCAAAGACACGAAAAAGAAAGAAAGCTCGGAGATTGCGAGAACAGTTCCGACATCGAGGATTTCATTTCTTACGTGATTACTTTTAAAATTTTTTCGTGTCTTTGGTGTATTTCGTGGTTAAGTGCCTTCCTTCTTGATAACTCTCGAAGACGACCGGGCTTGGCGGCGACCGGCTCGGCAGGATCAGGTCGAGGTCTGTTCCCTCTTCATTGTTCGAGGTGTCATCGATGTTGGGATGGAACCGGCTGAGCATCCAGTCGAAACTCGTGCTGATGATGGTGCTCGTGAGCGTCGGCTCGCTCGTGATCATCAGCTATCTCGGCTATGTGAGCGGACGCGATGCGCTGACCCGCCAGATCGAGAAGCAGCTCGACGGCATTCGCGCGACCAAGGCCATCGCCATCCAGAACCTGCTCAAGGTGATCCGGGGCCAGGTCATCACGCTCTCGGCGAGCCCGGAGTTCGTCAACGCATTCAAGATATTCCATAAAGAATATGAGCAGGTCGGCGAGCGAACGTTCGAGCCGGCCTGGGAGGAGAAACTTCGCGCCTTCTATCGGGACGTGTATATGCCGGCGCTGGCGAAACGCTCGGAGACCCGACCCGTCCTGGACACGTATCTACCCGGATCGTCCAGCGCCCGATATCTCCAGTATCAATACCTCGCCAAGAACACCCTTCCCTACGAGCAGAAGAGCAAGCTGGACAGTTCAGGCGACGGCTCCGCCTACGACCTCGCGCATCAGAACTATCATCCTTACCTTCGGAGCATCGTGGACTCGTTCGGCTACGAGGATTTGTTGCTCATCGACAGCGAGACCGGCGACATCGTGTACAGTGAGGAGAAGACCGCCGAGTTCGCCACGAACCTCCTCTCGGGCCCTTATGCCAATTCCAATCTGGGCATGCTCTTCCGGAAGATTCGAAAAGCCGCCGACCGCGACGATTACCAGTTCGAGGACTTCGAACATTGGAGGCCCAGCCTGAACGATCCGGAGGCGTTCGTGGCCAGCCCGATCTTCGACGCCAACAAGATGATCGGTGTCCTGGCGCTCCAGTTCCCGGCCTCGCAATTCAATCGAATCATGACGGGCAACGAGAGTTGGGAGCGAGAAGGGCTGGGCAGGACCGGCGAGGTCTTCTTGATCGGCAACGACTATCGATGCCGATCGCGCTCGCGCATGATCTACGAGGATCTCCCGTCGCTCTTGAAATTGCTGCGCGATCAGAACAAGCCGAGCAAGATGATCGACGCCATCGAGCGGATGAAGACGGCCGTGCTGAACCTCGAGGTCAGGAGCGAGGCCGCCTTGGCGGCGATCCAGGGCAAGACGGGGCGAATCCAGCAGATCGATTATCGCGGCATCCCCGTGCTCGCCAGCTTCCAGCCCCTCGAGGTCGAAGGGCTCCAGTGGGCCATCGTGGCCAAGATGGATACTGCCGAGGCGTATGCCCCCGTCTACAATTATGCCCGGAAAGCCCTGGCATACGCCTCGGCGATCATCCTGCTGGTCACTCTGCTGGCATTCTGGTGTGCTCGCTCATTTGTCAAACCGATCTATTTGCTGGCCGCCGGGGCGCGACAGGTGAGCCAGGGTCGAGACGATGTCGTCGTCCTCATCGACAGCAAGGACGAGTATCGCGAGCTGGCCGATGCCTTCAATGATATGACCCTGAATCTCATGGTCAAGAATCATCAGATCGACCAGAAGATCCGGGAATACGAGGAGCTGCTGCTCAATATCCTGCCGAATGCGAGCGTCGCCCGCCGGAAGGAGGGCAACGACGAGGTGACCGAGACCTTCGCGGACGTGACGGTCCTGTTCGCCGAGATCGAAGGCTTCACCAAGCTGTCCGAGTCGCTCTCGGCCGACCAGTCGATCCGCTTCCTCAATGAGCTGATCGTCGCCTTCGACGAAGCCGCCGAGCGGTTCGGGGTCGAGAAGGTGAAGACGATCGGCACGTCGTACATGGCGGTTTGCGGCCTCTCCGTACAGAGGCCCGACCACACCCACCGCGTCATCGAGTTCGCCCAGGAGATGCTCAAGATCATCCGCCGTTTCAACCTGGAACACGACCTCCATCTCGACTTGCAGATCGGGGTCAACGCCGGGCCGGTCGTCGGCGGAATCGTCGGCAGGAACAAGTTCATCTATGACCTCTGGGGAGATACCGTCAACGTCGCCAAGGGGCTGAGGTCGGAAGATCGGCTCAACATGATCCTGGTGACGACGGCCATCGTCGACCGCGTCCGCGAACTGCACGAATTCGAGCGATTCGGGCCGATCGAGATTCGCGGCAGGGGACCGATCGAGATCTGGACCGTCAAGATCTGAGTGATCGGGTCGCCGGCCCCGACTCTTGCAACTCGAAGGCCCGAAAGATCGCACCACGAGGCTCAACCGTTGGATCAAACCATCATCCCCCGCGAGACGCTGATATTCGCCGTCGGGCTGATCGTGGCCTTCCCGATCGCGATGCTGATCCTGAGCGAGAGCCTCATTCGCATGGAACGCGGCGGTCGCCCCCTCACGTTGACCCTTCGAATCGTCCGCAACCTGGTGCTCCCCACGCTGGCATTCTGGGTCCTGATCCGCTACCTCATCGGCTACGGCGCCGAGAGCACGCCATCCAAGCTGGTGCTGACGATCCTCTGGATCGCCCTGATTCACGCATCATTGTCTTTTATTAACGAAGTTGTTTTCACCAGTGCGGAGGAGGGGAGCTGGCAATCGCGCCTGCCCCGGCTATTCATCGACCTGTTCCGGATGATCATGGTCTTGCTGGGGGCCTCGATCGTCCTCTCGACGGTCTGGTCGTACGACCTGGGGAATCTCGTCGCCGCGCTGGGCGTCGGCTCGATCGTGATCGGCCTGGCCTTGCAGGAGCCGCTCGGCAACGTCTTCGCCGGCCTGTTCCTGCTGTTCGAGCGGCCCTTCTCGCTGGGGGATTGGATCGAGGTCGACGGGATGACGGGCAAGATCATCGAGATCAACTGGCGAGCCGTCCACATCGTCACGCTCGACGTGCTGGTGGTGATCCCCAACTCCCAGCTCTACAAGTCCACGTTCCGCAACCGTTCCCGGCCGACGAAGCACGCCACCGAGGTCCTCGAGCTGGGTTTCTCGTACGACGACCCCCCGAACAAGGTGAAGCGCATCCTCCGCGACGCATTGCAAAAGACGAGCGGCGTCCTGGCCGATCCCGCACCCAAGGTGCAGACGTTCGCCTATCTCGATTTCTCGATCGGTTATCGCATCATCTTCATGGTAGACCGCCAGGAGCATCTGCCCGACGTCCGCGACGAGTTCATGACCCGCGTCTGGTACGCCACCCGGCGACACGGGCTGACCATGCCCTTCCCCACCCAGATGCAGGTGCGCGTCGAGCCGCCGAACGCGGACGCCAAGCACCAGCTCCCGGCCGCGAGCGTCTCGCAATCATTCCCTCAGCTCGGCCTGAAAGACCTCAGCTCCCTGGGCGATCTCGTCAAGACGTTCGAGCTCAAGGACTTCGCCAAGGGAGAGCCGATCCATACGGAGGGAGACTCGCTCGACGGTTTCTATCTGATCCTGGAAGGGCAGGTGTCCATGTCGGTTCGCGACGGCGACGGCAATGAGCGCGAGATCGTCAACCTGGGCCGGGGTGACTTCTTCGGCGAGGCATCGCTCCACTCGGGCGCCATCAGCGAGGTCAGCGTCACCGCTCTCGAGGATTTGCATGCCCTGGTCATCGATCACGTGAATCTTCAGGCGATGGTCGAGCGAGCCCCTCGACTGGCTCGCGAGATCGGCGCCGCCATGGACGTCCGTCGGAAGGCCGCGAACGCCGCCCGGAAGATCAGGGGCCCGACGCTGCGATGATCGACAGGACGGCCATCCGCGATCAGCGTCCCGGTCCCGACGTGTTCAGGCCGACTCGGCCAGAACCCGGTGGTGATCGACGGCCGGCTCCTCGCGACGGACGGTCGCCGGCCGGGCCAGAGGGACGAGATCCCTGGAGGCCGATTCGCCCGAGCCGGCTTCGCGCTCGCGCAGCCGATCGGCTTCGGCCTGTGCGACCTTGCGGAGGGGGAGCAACCCGTTGGCCAGTGCGGCCAGGGCCGACACATTGTTCGTGACGACCGACGTCATGATCCCGAACCCCATCGTGAACACCCCGACCATATTCATGATGTTGGGAGCCAGGATCATCGACCAGCTCCGGTTCACGTTCCGATCCAGGTCGTGCGCGATGTCCTTCAGGTCACAGAGCTTCGATAGGCCCCCTTCCAGGAACACGACTTGGGCCGTGTCGGTCGCGATCGATGACGCACCTCTCAAGGAGATCGAGACATCCGCCTTCTTCAACGCGATCGAGTCGTTGATCCCATCGCCGACGAAGCAGACCTTGCAACCTTCCGCCTGGAGCTTCGCCACGTAGTCGGCCTTGTCTGCGGGGAGGACCTGCGCGAAATAGCGGTCCATGCCCAGCGACTCGGCGAGCCTCCTGGTAGGCACCTCGTGGTCGCCCGAGATGATCGCGATGTGCTTGATCTCGCGCTCGCGGAGGCCCCGGATAATCTCCCGGACCTCGGGACGGACCGCCGCGCGAAGCTCCAGGGCACCCCCCAGTCGGTCGCCCGCGGCGACCATCACCATCGTGTGCCCCTCGAGATGCGCCTCGGCCAGGGCCTGCCGGACCTCCGGGGAGATCTCGATCCCTTCGGAATGCAGGAACCGCTCGCTACCGACGCGGACCGTGCGTCCCCCGATCTGAACCGAGATGCCGTAACCGACCTTGTACTGGGTTTCATCGGTCGTCGGCAGGGCGAGCCCGAGCTCCTTCGCCTTGTGCAGGATGGCGAGGGCGATCGGGTGGTGGAACTTCCGCTCGGCGGCCGCCGCGAACGCCAGGATCTGGTTCGAGTCCCATCCCGCCGACGCGATGATGCGCCCGACCTCGGGCCGTTCGCGAGTCAGGGTCCCGGTCTTGTCGAAGAGGACCGTATCAACCTGGTTCATCATCTCCAGGGCTCGCCCATCCTTGACCAGGATGCCCTTGCTGGCGCAGAGGGTCAGCGAGCTGAGCATCGCCAGCGGCGCGGCCATGCGGATGCCCGTGCCGAGGTCGCTGTTGAGCACGGCCACCGCACCGATCGGCCCCATCGTGGCCATCCCGAGCGCCCCGACGCCCAGGGTCGGCAGCACGGCACGATCGGCCAGCCGTTCCCCCTTGTGCTGCGAGACCATCTTGTATCCCGCCGTATCGCTGAGGATCCGGCCGATCTTGGCCGAGGCCGTTTCACTCCCGGACATCTCCACCGTGACCTTGATCTCGCCGCCGACCAGCAGCGTCGAGGCGAACACGCGATCTCCGACACCCTTCTCGGCGGGCGTTGACTCGCCGGTCAGGGCGTGTTGATCGATCACGGCCATACCCTCGACGACGTGGCCGTCCACGGGCACCACCTCGCCGGTGTAGACGGCGATCACGTCACCTTTCTCCAGCTTCTCGGCCGGCACCTGGACCTCGATCCCGTCCCGACACAGCCAGACATAACGCGGCTGTTTGCCGAACGCGCTCAACATGAGTTGCTGAGATCGGTCGCGCGACTGCTTGACGAGAAACCGGCCGAAACTCAGGCACCAGCAGCACACGGCGCCCGGGAAAATCGACATCGTCCCCAGGCAACCGACCATCACCACCGCGTCGAGCGCATCGACACCGATCCGCTTCTCCTCGACGAAGACCCGCCGCGCTTCTTTCAGGGTCGGGATCGACGTGTAGGCGTACAGCAACGCGGCGGCCGGCAAGAGCGCCGGGGCCATGAATTGCGAATACGCCGCCAGAGGGATCGACGCCGTGCAGATCGGCAGGTGGACATCCAGCGGATCCATGGTCGACGGTTGCGTGGCATCGGCGAGGGCCGCGTCCAGGATCTCGATCACCTGCGCCCGGTTGAGCTGCTTGGTGTCGTAATTCACCAGGACGGTACAGGTGATCGAGTTGGTCGAGAACTTGTCGATCCCGAGGACGCACATCAGCTCGCGCTCGATCGCCTGGCAGAGCGGCCTCTTGCGGAAGAGGACCGGGTTCTTCACGCGGAGCCGGCCGGGCAACTCGGACTTGATCTGCCAGCCGGTCACGATCGTGTGGTAGCGGTAATAACGGACAGCACCTTGAGAGTCCCGAGCGATCGACGCGGGCGGGACCCGAAGGTTCGTCGACACGGCAGGGCTCGCATCATGGCCTGAGTGATGCGATCCGCTCGACGGATCAGTGTCGCACGCCCGGCCATCAGGATTGGAGTGGTCGGGTCCATTGGCCAGAGTAGGGCCTCCATCGCCCGGCGAGCCCTCGACGATCGCGGCGGAGACCCGTTCGGCCACGTTGCGCAGCGAGAAGCTCCGGGAGCAGTAGCGGAGTTCCGCCTGAGGCGCATCACCGCCCATGATCGTGACATCCGAGATTTCCTCGGCCTGAAAAACCCGCTCGAGGAACCGGCGGCATTCCGGGCCCTCGACATCCCCGAACAAGGTTCGGCTCTGGAGGCGGATCACACCCGGGGACGGGAACAGGACCGAGATGTCGAGCGCACTCATCTGTGGGATTCTCGTGAAGTCTGGCCAATCAGCCGGTCATCGATCACTCGAGGTGTTGCATCTGGACAACGTAGTCCCGAAATTCCAGCGGATCGTTTCACACTCCCCATTCTACCTCATCCTGGTTTCAAACTCACTCGCGACTTTCTCAATGCGACCCGAAGAATCGACCTTACACGTCGCAATCGCTACACGCCGACCACACGCGGCCGGGCTCGAATCGGCATCGATCCGACCCATCCATCGGTCCAGGTTTCGAATGGTCCACCATCGGACCCCGATCGCGACGGCCGCGGCGACGACGAGCCAGCCGGCGGCGTAGGGCAGAACCTGCCGAGCCGTCCCGTACCAGGGAGAAAACATCGGCATCAGCGTGACGGTCGCGGCCGCCAGCGGACTGGCTGCGGCCAGGCCTTCCGAAAGGTTCCGGTCGATCCGCCGCATGAGGAAGGTTTCCTCGACTATCGGCCAGACCAGCGCGATCGTTCCATAGACGACGACCGTCAACATGACGGCTCGACCCGGCCTCGAGAACCGGGTCGCCAGCCAGAGGCCCAGGCTCACGACCGCCGCGCCGTAAAGAAGCCCCTGCCCGATCGCGACGGCGGCCACGGCGACTCGGTCGATCGACCGGAGAGGTAATGGAGCGACCGGAGCTGCGATCACGTTCAACTCCTCCGGCAGCCTCGGGGCGCCGATGGCCAGGATCAGCGCGACGAGCGTCGGGACGATGGCCACACCGATCACCGGCCGGTAACATGCCCACCATTTACCTCGGACGATTTCCGACGCCGATAGCGGCGTGGATAGCAAGACGTCGAGCCCTCCCCGGCCCTCCGCTCGTTCCTCCGACCACGCCGATGCCGAGCGGACCGCCACCGCCAGCAAGCCGAAGCCCGTACCGAACGCGGCGCAAGGGATCAACATAGGTCGGCTTCTCCGACCGCCCATGAAGTTGACAAACGCCCAGAAGGTCGAGATCGTAAGGGCCGAGGCATAGATGAGCCAGAATACCTGCGAGAATCGCGACTGTCGGGAGTACCACCACTCGCGCCAGAGCAGCGGATTGCCGTCGAGCGACGGTCCGGGCAGCCACATCAAACCTCGCCGAGACACATTCCGCAGGAGCCCGAACGCGCCGGGACTGACAGGGAGTTGCGGTTCACGACGGGGACCGGGCTCGCGCAAGGCCACCGCGCGCAGCCGACCGGCGATCAGGGCCAGGATCATCATCGACATCAGTACGGAGGCGACCAGGGACGCCACTCCGTTGACCGGCGGGAGAGACCGGGTCCCCGACCCTCCGATCCAGAAGATGTTCCAGACCACGGAGAATGCGTATGACTGGTTATTCATCAGCCAGTTGGGAGGCAGGCTCATGCCGAACGCCGATAACACCGAGGGCAAGAGCAGCCATCCGACGAGCAGCAAGTACGTTCCCAGCAGTGCCTCGTACGACCTCCGCGACCAGAGCGATAAGGCGGCGGCCAGCGCGACGCCCTGCATGGCGAACCCGAGCGACACCACGGCCAGCGTCAGCAGGGAGCCGGCATCCGTCCCGAACAGGACGACCTCGAGGATGGCAATCGGTACGGCGGCCATCAGCAGCATGACGACCGGGACGAACCTCGCCGCGACTGTCCCGACCGCGATATCGAGGGCCGACAGGTCGGTGACGAGCAGCTGCCCGAGCGGTCCCCGAGGCCGGTCGCGGCCGAAGGCGTCCGCCGCCGAGGCCGGTGCGGCCAGCAAGACCGCCGCCACCTGGACCATGACGAGGATTCGGAAGGCAACCCGGCCGAAGAGCAGGACCGCTTCGCCCCGGTTCATTTGCGCCGCCATCCTGGGCACGATGTACAATCCCAAACCGGGTATCAGCAGCAAGAGAGCGACGAAGGCAACGCGCGCGACGTATCCGGAGCGCCGCCGTGCCATGGCCTGGACCTCGACCCAGAACACCGGCCCCGGTCCGAACCGCAGCTTCATGAGCATGCCTCGCGGAAAAAACATCGATCGAAAGGCGAGCGCCTATCTTAATCGATCGGGCTCCGCTAAGGACATCTGTCCGAGCGATCACGGTTTCGGCACCCACCTTGACCTCGGTGGGCGGACAACCGAAAGGCTATCAACCCTTCCGAGCACCTTTTTCCTTGGCGGGCACGATCCTGGCCCGGATCAGCCAGTCTCCCTGCTCAAATGGGCGAGATTGTTCTCCAGGCAAGCCAACCAACGAGTGGCCGCTCCCCTCTTTGTCATGGCTCATGTAGACCCCTTTGGTCTGCGTGGGGTCGAAGTCGACCCCCAGGATGAACTTCTTGGGCAGTTGGGTCGGTTTGACCTCGAGCGTGACCCATTTGGATTCGCCCCGTTCGAACTTCGCGTAAGGAAATGAGAATTCCGCGATGGGCCCGAGCTTCTCGTCGCAGAGGAAGATCTTGAAGTCCTCGCGGGGCGCCCGCGGATAACCGTATCGTGATCCATGAATCCTGACGGCGGTGAGCGTCCAGCCCTCGCCTGGCGCCTCGAACCGGACGGCATGGCCTCCGCCCGCAATGCTCTTCTTTCCTTTCATCGTGCCGTCATCCCGCGCCAGCTCGCGAGCGTCATCCTTCGATTCGTCCGCCTTGGCCTGCGCAACGACCGGCTCGGCCCGAGCCGAGCCGCCTTCGACCTTGCCGAGCTCCGTCGTGATCTCTCGAGGGCGTTCGATCGGCGGAGCAACATCGGAAGTCATCGGCAAAGCTCCCTGCCGAGCCCAAACTCCCCCACCGACGGCGAGTCCGCCCAAGATCACGAGAGACGTGGCAACCCATCCGAACTTCTTGAGGAACATCACGTTGAGCACTCCTTCCGCCAGTTCGACGGCCAGCGCCGAGACCAGCCCGACGGCAGCCGCACGATTTCCCGAAATAACAACTGCCGCTCGGACCGTTGCCTCGAGCCATGCGGAGGGGACCGCTGCCTGCGCGGACCTTGTCGCGCCCGCGAGCGCCGCTGAAAGGACCACGCCGCGGCGGATCAATCGCTCGCGAAGGCGGGCGCGTCCTCGGAGTAGACGGGTCTCGACGGTTCGTACGGGACACCGGAGCTGTTGAGCGGCCTGCTCGTAGGTCAACCCTTCGAGATAGCAAAGCACCAGAGGCGCCCGGTAGCGTTCGGCGAGCCGGTCGAGCTCCTCATAGAGTTCGATCTGCGGAACGGAGGGACCGCCGTCGTCGGCAGGACGGGCGGATACCTGTGCCACTCGCCATTCCGCCTCGCGACGGCGTGCGGCCACGGCCCTCGCGCGGACCGCCATCCGACGGGCCACGCGATACAGCCAGCTTGCCACGGAGTCGCGCCTCCGGATCGCGCCGGCACGGCGGGCCAGCACGAGGAAGGCCGCTTGCGCGGCGTCCTGGGCCTCATGCTGATCGCCGATGACCTGACGACATAGTCGGACGACCATCGGCCCATGCCGCTCGACGAGCGCCGCGAACGCGTCCTCGTCGCGCTGGTCGGCGAATCTCTCGAGGAGTTCCCCATCACTCAACCCTATGATCGACCCGCGGTCGAACAGCGATCGCAAGCGTTTCAAGACCGCCCCACTTGATCTGACCACCATGAGAGCCTCACCGTGTAAATCGGTCTTTCTACCTGCATAGAGGCGGCGCCCCGTGAGAGCTACTTCAAGAGAATTGGGAAGACACCCAGAATCCGGAGCGATACCATTCACCCACAAGCCCGAGCTGGAGTCCAATTTCCTGAGCGCTCGGGGAAAAGTTCGAACCGCCCATCCCCGGGCGGGATTATCCCAGTAAAGACCTCGTGAGCCTGATGCGGGCAGAAGGAGCACCGATGGCGATACGAACGAACGGGGCCGTCCTGAGACAGCTCCGAACCCTTTTCGACCAAGGGGCCATCGGAGAACTGACGGACGGTCAGTTGCTGGAACGGTTTACGACCATGGCCGGCGAATCGGCCGAGCTCGCCTTCGCGGCCCTCGTCGAGCGGCACGGATCGATGGTCCTGCGCGTCTGCCGCAATTCGCTGGCCGACCCGAACGATGCTCAGGACGCCTTCCAGGCTACGTTCCTCGTCCTGGTCCGCAAGGCCCAGGCCCTCTGGGTGCAGGACTCGCTGGGCCCCTGGCTCCATCGCGTGGCCCATCGCATGGCCGGTCGAGCACGAGCGTCCGCGACCCGTCGACGCGAGCACGAGCAACGCGCGGCCGAGGCGAGGCCGGTACGCCTATTCGTCGAGGATGATCGGAACGACGTCTATCGCATCCTCAACGAGGAGATCGATCGCCTGCCGGAGCCGTGCCGCGTACCGGTCGTGCTCTGCGACCTGGAGGGCACCACCCACGAACAGGCGGCCCGTCGCCTGGGATGGCCGCTCGGCACAGTCAAGAGCCGGTTGATGCGGGGCCGAGAACGTCTGAAAACCCGTCTCATCCGACGAGGCATAGCCCCGTCCGTCATTTTGCCGGCGGGTGCTTCGTTCATGCCGTCATCGCCTTCCGCGGTTCCGGCCGTGCTGGTCGATATCACCGTCCGGAACGCGGCGCTAATCGCGGACGGCTTGAACACAGCCGGGGTGGTCCCGGCCACGGTCGCATTCTTACTCGAAGGAGCGATGAGTACCATGTTCGTACACAAAATGAAACTCGCCGTGCTGGCTTGCGGGCTTATCGCGAC
The DNA here is from genome assembly GCA_963743925.1 of uncultured Planctomycetota bacterium. GTDB lineage: Bacteria > Planctomycetota > Planctomycetia > Isosphaerales > Isosphaeraceae > CAVZRC01. Next base: position 508,455 of record CAVURY010000007.1, read on the forward strand.
GGGGACTCTGGTCGTCGCCCAGCAGGAGGCCCGGAAGCCGGAAGCCGCGGTTCGACCCTCGACCGCGAAAGCCGGAGCCAGCAGAATCCCTAAGGCCATTTCGGACACCCAAACCAGCAAGTCCCCGATCGATACCGACCGAGAGTGGGAGCCTTCGAGACCGACCTGGATGGACAATTGGCCGAGATCGAAGCCAATCTTCTCGAGGAGGAAGTGGAGGCCCTATCCGGCTTTGAGCTCACATCAGTCGCGAGACCGGGTTGGTGTCGCATTCACGAATCGGTTCCATTCGATGGCGAAGGCGAACCTGAATCCAAGCAACCCTCCCGACGAGGTGGACGAAGACCAGAAAGAGTACGAGGAAGTCCGGGCCTCCTACGTGGCCAGAGCCCGCGAACTGGTGACCGCCCGGCACCGTCTGGAGGAACTGGGTCGGATGCGGGGAAAGCCTGCGAGCCAAGTGAAGGCCGGCCTAACGCCGCCTAGCGAAGCGAGGAAGGGCGAGAAGAAATCCGCGTTGAGTGCCCCGAACCCACCCGCATCAGCGATCGGCTCGATCAACATGGATGTGGTCTTAAAGCGTAGCGTGAAGTTCCAGCGAGAGAGTCAACGGTTGAGCGGCGACCTGAATCATGAGCGTGAGCGGCTCAAGAATCTCGAGGGCGAGGTCAAGGAGCTCTTCGAACAGATGCAACGGCGCGACGCTCGCACACCGGCTTCCGACGCCGACGAACAGAAGATCGCGAATCTGAAGAGCCAGATCGAAGCCGGTCGCGAGATCGCGCAACGCGAATTCACGCGACGCGAGGCCCAGATGATGGCCGGACTCTTCAAGGAGATCCAGCAAACGATCGCCTCCCTGGCCAAATCCCGGGGAATCAATTACGTCGTCAAGGTCTCGGCCGAACCGACTTCGGACTCGGATCCCAACGACGTGATGACCTCCTGGGCCGCTCGGTGCTCTATGCCGATCCCCGGAACGACCTCACGGAAGAGGTCATCTCCGAACTGAACCGGAAGTTCGCGGCCGCCGGAGCTAACTCGTCGAAGTAGCGGCGACGGCCGTGAATGCGGTCCGGATATCGGGCCTCCCCGATGCGATCGAGGAGCACCGGGGAACGCCCGACTCCGAGGTCCGTCAGGCCTTCCGGGCTTCGACGATCGCCTTGCGGACTTCCACCAGGCAAGCCTTGATATCCTCCGAGGGATCCTCGGGCTTCTCCTCGTACTCGATCGCCAGGCAATAGTCGTACTTGTTCCGTGCGAGCGCCTTGAGCAGGTCCACCGTGCGGAGATCGCCCTGGCCGAGGATCGTGAAGGTATCGGCATTCTTGACGTCCTTCAAGTGGACGCCATAAACCCGCTTGCCGAAGACCTCGACCGCTTGCACCGGGTCTTCCCGCGACCGCAAGAAATGGCCCGTATCGACGCAGCAGCCGATCTTGGGATGATGGTCCTTGATCGCCTGGGCGATCTTGTCGATCTTGGCATAGTGGCGATCCTCGGGGCCATGGTTGTGAATCCCGATCGCCACGTCATATTCCTCGACCAGCTTGTCGAGGACGTCGAAGCAGCCGGGCTCGGGGCTGGCCGAGAGGTACTTCAAACCCATCGCCTTGGCGAACTCGAAGAACTTCCGGTTGGCGTCAACGTTCTTGGTGAGCGGCACGACGCCATAGCCGATCACGGCCACTCCGGCCGCCTCGAGCTCGCGCTTGCTCGCCGCCAGTTTCTCGGGGTCGGCCGTCAACGGCACGTGCGCCGGGTACGACTCCCAGTAGTGCAGGCCGAGGTCCTTGGTCACGGCCAGGGCCTTCGCGAGATCAGCCCGACCATCGCGCGTGTATCCCCGAAGCGAATAGCTCTGGAGCCCCATCTTGAACGGATGATAGGCCCCCTCCTGATCGCCGGAACCCTGGGCGAATGATCGTCCGCCGAGCGCCAGAGCCCCGACCGCCGTGCAACCCGTCGCCAGGACCTGTCGGCGCGTCCAATCCCGCTGGTTTTCCCGTGTTGACATCGATGCGACTCCCTGGAGGGTCATCCCGGCGACTGTCGCCAGGAATCTTGGTTTGATGCGTGCGATCGAGACCGCAAATGGATCCGGTGTGGAAGACGGTCGCGACCGCACGCACGTGGAGGCAGGAATCTGATCGTTCGATCGCCGTTCGTTCGGCGATCGAGCCCATCCAGTTGCGAGGCTATCTCAACGTCGGCGGCGTGTGCCAGTACCCGGTCATCGGTCCGGGAAAGTCGAATGGGCGGGGGGATGACCCTTGAGGGCCGGTTTGGGGCTCTGGTAAGATTCAGTCGATCTCATTCTAAATCGTTGAATCCATAGTCGTGCGATGGGTTACTGCGGACTCGAGGGAGGTACCATGCGACCCCAATCCGAAGTCCTGGGCGTCCTGCAGCCGGTCGGCGGCGGCGACCCGATCCCATTGATCAAGCCCGAGATGATCGTCGGCCGCAGGTCCTCCTGCGACATCTGCCTCGATTTCGAGAACACCTCGGGCAAGCATTGCGTGTTCCGCTTCGTCAACGGTGTCTGGAACGTGCGCGACCTGGGCAGCACCAACGGCACCACCGTGAATGGGTCGCGGATCGCGAGCGAACAGAGCATCATGCCCGAGGACGAAGTCGGCATCGCCGGCCACTTGTACACGATCGAATATGATCCGGCCGGCCCCGAGGCATTCCTCAGCGCGCGTCAGAAGATGGACGAGGAGGTCGTGGAGGAGCGCACCCGGCACTCGCTCATGGACCTCGCCGGCCTGGATACGGATAGCACTCAGGCCAAACCGAAACGCCCGAAGCGGGCCCCCGCGGTGATCGAACGACTCTCGGCCGATGAGGCGGAGTTCGACGACGCGGTTCCCGACCATTTCAAGGCCGCGCCTAAGCCCGCGAAGAAGCCGCCCAGCGACGACGACTTCCTCAAGCTGATCGAAGAGGACGTGAAGAAACCGAGCTGAGGTCGTCGCTTCGTTCCCGACCGGCCCCCATCGGGCCGGTCACCTGGTCTTTTCGACGGAACCACGCCGCTGGGACGGCAGATTCACGAATGCGGCCAGGCCTCCCGCTCCGTCCGGCAGGCCGACGGCTTCGATGGTGGTGATGTCGTCCGCCACCGGCAGGACGACGCATCCGGAGCGAACCTCGACCCGGATTTGTCGCCCATCTCGATCATTTCGCGATGACCGCAAGGTCGGTCAGTCGATTCCGGCCCGATTCCTTACAAAGTCCGGTCGAGTCACTTCCGTTTGACGCTCAATCTATCAGTCTGGCTCATGCTTGCGCCTTGTGATCGGCGATGACCACTCCAATGGATCAGAATCGGACGTCGGGTCGCCGATCTCTCGGGGCATGTTCAACAATCGTTTTACAACCGAGGAGTTTGACACGATGAGAACCTTCATCCAATCCATGGTCGGCCTTGGGCTGATCGCCATGCTGAGCACCCCGGCCCTGGCCCAGGGGCGCGGATTCGGCGGCCGCGGCGGCAACAGCCTGGGCGGCCTGCTGGGCAACGCGAGCGTCCAGAAAGAGCTGAAGCTCGACGATGCGCAGGTCGAGAAGGCGAAGGAAGTCGCCGAGAAGACCCGCGAGAAGATGACCGAGATGCGCGAGACCCTCCAGGGTCTCGATCAAGAAGAGCGTCGGACCAAGCAGGCCGAGCTCACCAAGGAGCTGAACGAGTCGACGCTCAAGACGGCCGGTGCGTTCCTGAAGGCCGAGCAGGTGACGCGTCTCAAGCAGATCTACCATCAGCAGCGGGGCCTCCAGGCCTTCAGTGATCCCGAGATCGCCAAGAAGCTGAACCTGACCGACGCCCAGAAGTCTGAGATCCAGGCCATCTCCCAGGAGACCATGGAAAGCTCTCGCGGTCTGTTCAGCCAGGATTCCACGCCGGAAGAGCGTGCCGAGGGCATGAAGAAATTCGCCGAAATCCGCAAGGCGGCCCTCACCAAGGTCGAGACCAAGCTGAACGACGAGCAGCAGAAGACCTGGAAAGAGTTGCTCGGAGCTCCCTTCGAAATCAAGTACGAGCCCCGCCCCAACTGACCCCCATCCATCCTCGGATCGAACCCGGGACGCACCATCGCCGGGGTCTTGATCCCTCGCATGGCGCGATCCAAACCAGACGAACGGCGAGATCCTGGACCCTTACGGTCGAGGGTCTCGCTTCTTCTTACTCGAGAACAATCGGCCGTCGATCGTCGCCCGCACCGGACCCGGTGCGAGCCGCCGATCTCCATCCTGACGATCCTTTTCCCCGGAGGAGCAACCCATGAGAACGATGTTGAGAGCCTTCCTCGGTCTGGGCCTTCTGGCCATCATCGCCGGCCCCGCCGCCGCACAAGGTCAAGGCCGAGGCGGCTTCGGACGTTTCGGCAACCTCGGCATGCTCCTGGGCAACGCGAGTGTCCAGAAAGAGCTGAAGCTGGATGACAAGCAAATCGAGAAGGCCAAAGAGCTCGCCGAGAAGACCGGCGAGAAGATGCGCGAGAACTTCGAGGCCGCGCGGGAACTCGAAGGCGAGGAACGCCGCACCAAGATGATGGAGCTGAACCGGGAGTTGACGGCGTCCACGATCAAGTCGGCCGGCGAATTCCTCAAGCCTGAACAGATCACGCGTCTCAAGCAGATCTCCTACCAGCAGCGCGGGCGCAAGCCTTCAGCGACCCCGAGGTCGCGAAGAAGCTGAACCTTAAGGAAGAGCAGAAGACCGAAATCCAGACGATCGTCATGGAGGCCGGGGCGGAGATGCGCACCATCTTCCAGGAGAACCAGGACGACCGCGAAGCCGCCATGAAGAAGATCCAGGAATTGAACAAGCAGACGCTCTCGAAGGTCGAAAGCAAGCTGAATGACGAGCAGCAGAAGACCTGGAAGGAATTGCTAGGCAGCCCGTTCACGGTGGTCTACGAAGCGAACTGACATACGGCGCTCCTTCCGAGCCTCCGGATGCGATGACCTCGTCACCATCCCCTGGCAGCAGACAGACGAGATCCCGGGAACGAAAGTCCGGGATCTCGTTTCGTTGAACGAATGAACGGCCCTCACTCGACGGTCACGCTCTTCGCGAGGTTACGCGGCTTGTCGATGTCGCAACCGCGGAGACGGGCGACATGATAGGCGAGCAACTGGAGAGGGACGACGGCCAACAGCGGCTGGACGACCTCGGGTGCATCCGGGATCGGCAGGAATAGATCCGACAATCCCGCGACCGATTCGTCGCCCTCGGTGCCCACGCTGATGATCGGCGCCTCGCGGGCCCGGACCTCTTCGATGTTGCTCAGGGTCTTGGCGTGGAGCGAGCCCCGAGGCGCCACGAAGACGCAGGGGGTGTCGCGATCGAGCAGTGCGATCGGGCCATGTTTCATCTCGGCGGTGGGATAGCCCTCGGCGTGGATATAGCTGATCTCCTTGAGCTTCAGCGCGCCCTCCAGAGCGACGGGATAATGGAGATCGCGCCCGAGGTAGAGCGCATTGCGTGATGAAGCGATCCGCGCGGCGGCCTCCTCGATCCGCGGCTCGATCTTGAGGGTCTCGCCGATCAGAGCGGGCACGGACTCGATGGCATTGACGACCGCCAGGCCATCGGAGAACGAGAGCTGTCTCAGGCGGCCCAGATAGAGGGCCAGCATGGTCAGGACGGTGACCTGGGCCGAGAACGCCTTGGTGCTCGCGACGCCCACCTCGGGCCCGGCATGCAGGTAGATCCCGCCATCGGCCTCGCGGGCGATCGTGCTGCCGACGGTGTTGACGATCGCCAAGGTCGGATGACCGCGGCGCCTGGCCTCGCGCAAGGCGCCGAGCGTGTCGGCGGTCTCGCCCGACTGGCTGAGGACGAAGACGAGCGTCTGGTCGTCGAGCGGGGCATTGCGGTATCGGAATTCGCTGGCGTACTCGACCTCGACCGGGAGGTGGGCGAGCCGCTCGATCAGGTATTCGCCGACCAGCGCGGCGTGCCAGCTCGTCCCGCAGGCGGCGAAGACGACGCGACGGATCCGGCGGAGCTGGCGGATCGAGAGGTTCAGGCCGCCGAAGAGCGCCGTGGCCTCGGCCTTGCGGAGCCGGCCCCGGCAGGCGTTCACGACCGTATCCGGCTGCTCGCGGATCTCCTTGATCATGTAGTGAGCGTGGCCGCCGAGCTCGACCGCATCCGGCTTCCAGTCGATGCGATCGATCCGGGGCGTGATCGGCCCGTACTCGATGTGGCGCATCTCGAAGTCGTGCGGGGTCAGTCGTACGACCTCGCCGTCCTGCAGGAACGCGACCCGAGCCGTGTGGGGCGCGATGGCGACCGGGTCGCTGGCCAGCAGATGTTCCCCCTCCCCCAGGCCCACGACCAGCGGGCTGCCGAACCGTGCGCCGACCACCTCGCCGGGCCGCTTCGGGCTGACCAGGCCGATCCCGTAGGTGCCCTCCAGCTTCGGCAACGCACGCTGCACCGCCGCGAACAGGTCGTCGGTCGCCTCCATCTCGAGCGCGACCAGATGTGCGATGACCTCGGTATCGGTCTGGCTCGCGAAGACGAAGCCTTGCGTCTCGAGATCGCGGCGCAGCGACGCGTAATTCTCGATCACCCCGTTGTGGACGACGGCCACGCTGAACGCACCGCCACGCCCTCCCAGATGCGGGTGGGCATTCCGCTCGTTGGCCGGGCCGTGCGTCGCCCAACGCGTGTGGCTGATCCCGCAAACGCCCGGCGCCGGATCGTGCTCGAGCAATTCCTCGAGGGCTCGCACCCGCCCGGCGCGCTTCCGCACGATCATCCGACCCTGGTCCAGCGATGCCAGGCCGGCGCTGTCGTAACCGCGATATTCGAGCCGGCGAAGCCCCGCGATCAGGATCGGCGCGGCTTCATGAGTTCCGGTGTAGCCTACGATCCCACACATTGGCTCACATCCTTCGTGCGTCAGTTGATCGGCGATCGCCGATCCGGGAACCGACTCGTCGTTTCACGCTCCCGCCCCCGGCTACTCGGGCTTCTTGGGAAAGATCGCCGACACGGGGCACCGGAACCCCGGCACCACTCCTTCGCCCGAGAGTCCATCCTTATCACGCAGCCAGCTCACCGAGCCGTCGCCCCGGTGGATGCGGACCGTGCGGACCTCAGGGTGGATGATCCAGATGAGGGATACGCCAGCGTCGAGGTATTCGATAACCTTGGCCTCGACCTCGTAGGAGGTCTCATCAGGCGAGACCACCTCGACGGCAAGATCGGGCGTGATGTATTCGTATCCTTCGGACGTGAGACCCTCCGGCAGTCGCTCCTTGCGGATGAAGGAGACGTCCGGCTTGCGAACCTTCTTTGGTGCATCGGAGAAACAGGCGTAGCCCAGGTCGGCCGGCCAGGCCCAGCCGATGGGATTTTCTCGGAGGAAAGCATTGAGCTCGAAATAAACCTGTCCTCCGACCCAACTTGATAAGACGCTCATGTTCCGTTCCACCAGGAGGCCGTCGACCAACTCGTAATCCTTCTCGTCGGGCATCGACAGGAGGGCTTCTGGCGTGTAAGTCTTCTCAGCGACGACATGCATGGGTCCACCTCGAGGGCCGGAGTCTCGATTGATGAGTATGGCTCTCCGATAGCCCAGATTATAACGGCAAAGCGGGAATCGATGAGGGCCAAAGTGGCGTTGACAGGTTGTTTTGACTCGGCGATAGTGACGCCCCGACAGGACGACTCCGGCGAGACGCTTGAGGTCGAAGCCGGAGCATGGATCATCGCCTGTCGGCACGAGCAACTAACAGTGTAAGCCCGCAAGGATGAGGGCCTGGCGTGGGGTTCTGCCCGTCTCGCCTTGCGGACCATTCCGTCCCACCTTACCTCGGCGTTCCAGGCGCGTCTCGAGTCACCATGGATGGAACCTGCGATGCGAATTCTTGTCACCGGCGGAGCCGGTTACGTCGGATCGACCCTGGTCCCGATCCTGCTGGATCAGGGTCACCGCGTCCGAGTCCTCGACAATCTGAGATTCGGCGGCCACGGCCTGCTGCCGTGCTGCTCGAACCGCTTCTTCGAGCTGGTCAAGGGGGATGTCTGCGATCCCTCGACCATGAAGTCGGCCCTGGACGGGGTCGAAGCGGTGATCCACCTGGCGGCGATCGTCGGCTACCCGGCCTGCAAGAAAGAGCCGCAGGTCGCGCAGGCCATCAACGTCGATGGGACGGCCAACCTGCTGAGGCACCGCTCGCCCGACCAGAAGGTCATGTTCGCCTCGACGGGGAGCATCTACGGTTCCATCCCCGATTATATCTGCAATGAGGACACGCCGCGGGCGCCGATCACGCTCTACGGCGAGACCAAGGCCGCGGCCGAGCAGATGGTCCTCGACGCCGGCAACAGCGTGGCCTACCGCTTCGCCACCGCGTTCGGCGTCAGCAACCGGATGCGGCTGGACCTCATGCCGAACGACTTCACCTACCAGGCCGTGAAGAACCGCAACCTCATCGTCTATGAGGGCGGTTTCAAGCGGACCTTCGTCCACGTCCGCGACATGGCGCGCTCGTTCATCTTCGCCCTGGAGCGGTGGAACGAGGTCAAGGACGACGTCTACAACGTCGGCCACGAGACCATGAATTTCACGAAAGAGGACGTGGCCCGCAAGATCCTCGAGCATGTGGATTATTACCTCCATTTCGCCGAGGTCGGCAGCGACGCCGATCAGCGCAATTACGAGGTCTCTTACGAGAAGATCCGCAAGAAGGGCTTCGAGACCACGATCGACCTGGATCGGGGTGTCGCCGAGCTGGTCCGCGCCGCCAAGCTGATCGAGTTCCAGAACCCGTTCGCCAACGTCTGAGGCCCGAACCGCGTCGGAGATGCCCGGGCCGATCCCTGTCCATCCATACCGGCGGGGATCGGCCTTCGATATCCCGTCGCGCCACATGAGTCGGGGAAACGGCCGGGACGATGCGGGTCGCGCGAGCGGACTTGGGTCCGACAACTCCGATCATCCGACACATGATCCAGGTCCATGGAGGGACATTCGATGATGAGCGGTCGCCGATGGTTTGGCCGTGGATCGTTCGCTCCGGACGAGACGCGAGGCCAGCCCGCAGGGTCGCCGACCCGGGTCGAAGGGAATCACGCGAGGATCGGGATCGATCCCGGAACCCCGCGAGCCTCGCATGCCCCGCACGCGGGCATCCCCGTCGCGAATGAGGGGTCGGGCAAGCGAGTCCTCTTCATCAACCAGTACTACTGGCCCGATCATGCGTCAACGGCCCAGCATCTCACCGACCTGGCCGAATCGATGGCGGCGCGGGGATACGAGTGTCACGTGCTCTGCTCTCAGAGCCGCTATCAGGCTGGCGAGTCGAAGGCGCCCGCTTTCGAGGTCCATGAAGGCGTCCAGATTCATCGTGTCCCGGCGACCTCGCTGGGGCGCAAGGGCACCTGGGCCAGGATGACGGATTACCTGAGCTTCTACGCCGGGGCCGTGATCAAGGCCCTGACGCTCCGACGATTCGACGCGGTCGTGACGCTCACCACCCCTCCGATCATCGGCCTGATCGGTACCCTCTTGAAATGGCTCAAGGGGACGCCGCACGCCTACTGGAGCATGGACCTGCACCCGGATGCGAGCCTGGCGCTGCGGCGGATGTCGCCGGGCCACCCGGTCGTCCGAGGACTTGCGTGGCTCAGCGGATTCGTGTACCGGCAGGCGGATCGGGTGGTCGTGCTCGGGCCGTACATGGCCGACCGGATCGAGCTGAAACGCGTCGCCCCGGATCGGATCGCGACGATCCCGGTCTGGAGCCGTCGCGAGGAGATCTATCCGATCCCCCGGGCGGCCAACTCGATGCGGAAGTCGATGGGGCTGGAGAACGCATTCATCGCGATGTACTCGGGCAACCTCGGCCTGGCCCACTCCTTCGAGGAATTCCTGTCGGCGGCCTGCCGGCTTCGCGATCGCAACGACATCGTCTTCCTCTTCGTCGGGGGAGGTCCGCGCCTGGGCGAGGTGAAGGCCGTCCAGCAACGCGAGGGCCTGGCAAACATTCGCTTCCTGGATTACGTGCCGCGATCGCACCTTCACGTCTCGCTCTCGATGGCCGACGTCCATCTGATCTCGATGCGCCCCGAGATGACCGGGATCGTCGCTCCGGGCAAGCTTTACGGCGTGATGGCGGCCGGACGGGCCGCCGTGTTCGTCGGGCCCACGCACTGCGAGACGGCCGATACGATCCGACACGCCGGATGCGGAGTCACCATCGCACCCGGAGACGTCGACGGACTGACCGCGACGATCCAACATCTGGCCGACGACCCGAGCCTGCCGCGGCGGATGGGAGAGCGGGGTCGCCTGGCCTTCCTGACGGCCTATGAGAAGAACCTCTGTTGCAACCTCTGGCATGAGCTGATCGGCGAGATGATCGATCCGGTCCGCAATCCCGCCACGTTGCGCCCGTCGCCCAATCCGATCACTCGGCGCGCCGCGGAACCGCGAGCCGGTGCCACTCTCGCCGCGGGAATCCGTTAAGGACGCCCGGTTGATCGGGCGTCCCATGATCCCTTCGACCCTAGTTCGACGAGGTTCAATCCGGTGACACTCAGGCTATCTCTCATAGCTACGTTCCTGGTCGCGACGGCGGCAGGATCCTCGACATCCGGCGCGGAGCCGCCCGCGGCCAGCGTCGCGGAGATTCAGGCCAGGCACGACCGCGCCTTCATCCGCGACCTGGCGGAGTATCTCGGGAAACATCCCAGGGCCGATGACCGGGACCAGGCCTACGCGGCCCTCTTCAACAAGGCGATCGAGCACGACTGGTTCGCCGAGACCGAGGAGCTGGGCAAGCAGTATCTCAAGACGGACCCCGACGGGCCGGTCAAGGCATTGGCCCAGATCATCCTGACGATGGCCCGCGCCCAGGCCGGCCAGTATGAGGTCGCATTGGCACAATACCGCCTGCTCATCCAGGGTCTGGATCCGAACGAGCAGGAGGAGTTCGCCGCCAGCTTCTCGGATTCCCTCGCGGGATCGGCCATCGCGGCGGGTGAGATCGGGGTCGCCCGACAGGTTTACTCGACCTTGCTCGCGCGATTCAACGAAAGCCCGAATCTTCGCCAGAAGGTGCAGTCCGACCTCAAGCGGCTGGATCAGGTCGGAAGGCCCGCGCAGTCCTTCACCGCCGAGGATATCCAGGGAAAGGCGGTCCGTCTGGCTGCGTTCCGTGGCAAGTACGTCCTGGTCGATTTCTGGGCGACCTGGTGCGGTCCCTGCGTGGCCGAATTGCCCCGGATGCAGGCCGCCTATCAGGCCTACCATGATCTCGGCTTCGAAATCGTCGGCGTCAGCCTGGACGAATCCAAGGCCGCGGTCGTGGACTTCGTCAAAGCGAGGAAGATCCCCTGGGCCCAGATCCACAATGGTGGCGGCGCGACCGACCTGGTCGAGGCTTTCGGCGTGAACTCCATTCCCGCGACTTACCTCATCGATCCGGAAGGGACCATCATCCGCATCGATCTCCGAGGCAAGGCCCTGGATGAGACCCTCGCCAGGATGATCAAACGACCGGCCGCTCGGACGAGCTCGCGGTGAGGCCGACAATGTATCGGTCTCGAAGGACACGATGCTTACGGACCCGCGTTCGCATGCCCGTACCCGAACTGGTCGCCGGCGGCGACGGGTTCGTGTCCCCTGAAGTCGACCTCCACCATTTTCTCACTCTGGACGTCGCGGCCCGTCTCGTCTCTGAGCACCGCGACGATCTTTCGAGTCCTGGTGTCAATCACGTCGCCGGTCAACGGATAGGCGAGCCGGCCGTCGATGCTGAACGTGATCCAGCCGGGCTGGTCGCGCACCGCGATGTCGGCGACCTGTTTGGGGGGCATGACCGTCGCGTCGAAGATGTGCATCCGGCTGTTGGCCGCGTCGGTCAGCCAGATTTCCTTCTCGTCCGGCGTCAGCGCGATCCCGTGGCTCGGGCAGCCGTGACGCTTGGTCGGCCCCTTCCGGAAACCTTGCACTTCCACCCGGTACAGCTTGCGGCCCGAGACGAGCTCTCCGACCTCGAAGCCGAGCAACTCATTCACGTTCACGAAGCAGAGGGTCTGGGAGCCGTTGATCGTGAACGGCCGGATGCTGGCGCTGAACGGGCCCACCGAGCGGATCATCTGATAGGTCTTCGTGTCGGCGACCGTCAGGGACGGCGAGTTCAATCCGGCCAGGTACGCTTCCTTGCCATCAGGACCGACGATCGTGTTGTGAGCCCCGGACTTCGGTGTGATCCGTGCGATGACCTCGCCATCCTCGGCGCGGACGACGTACCAGAGCGGGCCTTCGAAGGAGGGGAGGAAGATCAACGATCCGTCCGGCGTGATCGCCATCCGGTCGCAGCCTGCGTCGTACCGCTTCTCCCAGAGTTGCTTCTCCGTGATCAGGTCGATGCACATCAACTGCCGGATCGTGCTGATGTAAAGCCGACGCGTCCGCGCGCTGGCGCAGATCCCCTTGACATTGATCGGCACGCCCTTCTCGTCGAGCCCGGCCGTCGCAATTCTCTCGATGAAGCGATGATCATGGTCGATGTCGAAGACCAGGAGTCCATGGCCGCCGTACTCGAGATAGTTGCGGATACCGGGCTCCGCCACGTAAAGGCGTCGCTGAACTTGCCCGCTTGCGCCGTCGTCGACGCCGATCGCCCGCGCATAGGGCGTCGCGGTTGAAATCGTCGAGCAGAGCACCGCGATGATGATCACCGGCAAGTCCCGCCGTCGCGTATTCACGATGGTTATTCTCCTCGAGCGAAGGATGGGTTGAGAGGTTCCTTTGCCGTAAGCCTTTCATGGAAGCGGCATGAGCGGGGCCCATTCCATCTCGACGTGAATGCCGTCGATCCGGATGGGACGGAAGCCGAGTCGCTCGTAGAGCCGCCCGGCCCGATTGGACGACTCGACGTGAAGGCGGACCGGCTTGCCGGATTCGGCGGACTCGTCGAGCACCGCCCCAAGGAGTGCGCCGCCGATCCCCCGGTTACGATACTCCGATAAGAGCCCGATATCCACCACGCGGATCTCCTCGGCGCCTCGGTGCACGAACAATCGCCCGATCGGTCGATCATCGAGGAGGATGATTTCATATCCAGAGTCCGGGAAGCCCTGGCGATAGGCCGCATCCTGCGCATGAAACTGCATCTCGAGAAGGGCCGCTTTCTGGGTTTCGTCCCAATCGATGTGCCGGAGCTCTTCCTCGCGAGTGCTCTTATAGACGCGTCGGAGGAAAAGGTCATCGGTTGCGGTGGCCGGGCGGAGGCCGATCGAGCCAGCCAGTGGCACTCGCACGCGCGTCATGAAGGCTCGTTCCTGCATCGTGGTACCCATCCGATCGCGTATCCCCGGATTCAATGACCTATTGGGGACGTCGTTTACCTCGAGGTCGAACTTCTCGGCTCCTCCCAGTATATCTGTGGGTCCTTGACAGGCGGTTTCGCTTCATATTAACTGTGCTGGTCATTCGCTGATGAGCATCCGGGATGAAGCCGCTCGACAAACTCCAGGACGGAGCATACCGCGCGACGGATCGATGTCTCGGAATCGACTGAAATGTCGCGGCTGGAAGGTCGTGCCCGCGCCGCGTAACTCGATCGTGGAAGATCCGTTTTCCACGTTCGCACAGGAGTCGCCGGAAATAATCTCAAGAGCCGAGTCAAGTCCGGCCTGCCTCGCCGGTACTAGAGGGTGAGCATCCGGGATCGCGCCGGAGCCGCAGGGTGATTCATGCTGAATCAGTTGACTGTCTCTGACTTCATCGGGCACGTGAACGCCCAATTCCGAACTCATCTGGACTCGGGTGAGGTCCTCGACCTGGAATTGATCGAAGCCAGGACGATCGGCGAGAGTCGCCCGGAACGACCCGGGATCCGGACACAAGCGTTTTCCTTGATCTTCAGGGGCCCGTCCGGCCGGCTGCTCCCCCAGCGCATTTATCCGGTCGAGCACCCGACTCTGGGCAGGTTGGAAATCTTCCTGGTCCCTCTCGGGCCCGAGGGTGATCCCCAGGGATTGCACTATCAAGCCGTCTTCAACTGATGGCCGTTCGCTGCGGCGTAGACGGACTTCGAACTCGAGCGACGGCAACGTGTTCCCCGGGTCGGCGGATTTAACGAGGTGATCACGATGGCACAACCCTTCCTCGGTGAGATCTCCCCGGTCGCCTTCGCGTTCGCCCCCAAGGGGTGGGCGCTCTGCAACGGACAGATCCTTCAGATCAACCAGAACCAGGCGCTTTTCTCGCTGCTAGGGACGACCTATGGCGGCGATGGTCAGACGACCTTCGCGCTGCCGAATCTCCAGGGTCGGGTCATCGTCCAGAGCAACAGCAACTATCCGCTGGGCTCGACGGGAGGAGTCGAAGGTGTGAGTCTGAGCGTCAACCAGATGCCGGCCCATTCGCACCCGCCGATTTGTTCCACCCAGACCGGCACCGTGGGCGAACCGGCCGGACAGGTCTGGGCGGGATCGTCCTCCGGCGAGACGCTCTATCAAACCGGCGCCACGACTCTCGGATCGATGGCCGGGGGCTTGATCGGCTCGAGCGGAAACTCGCAGGCCCATAGCAATCTCCAACCTTTCCTGGTCGTCAATTTCATCATCGCCCTCCAGGGTGTTTTTCCTTCCCGGAACTGACCCGTAAACCTCGCGATCCCGGATGCATCCGCGATCACGATCCGAAGGAGCCCGACCGTGGAACCCTATCTTGGCCAGATCGCGCTCGTTGCATTCAACTTCGCGCCGGTGGGCTGGGCGTTTTGTGATGGCACGCTGCTGTCGATCGACCAGAATAGCGCCCTGTTCAGCCTGATCGGCACGACGTATGGCGGCGACGGTCAGACCAACTTCGCCCTGCCGAACTTGCTGAGTCGCATCCCGATCCACCAGGGCCAGAGCGGCGGCACCAGCATTTACGTGATCGGCCAGACGGGTGGGGCCGAGCAGGTGACGCTCACCGGCGCCCAGCTCCCGACGCATACCCACCAGGCCCAGTGCGTCACCGGCGGGAGCAACAGCCAATCGCCGGTCAACGGCGTCTGGGCCCAGGCCTCGACCGACCAGCCCTACAAGGCGGCCTCGGCCGGACAGGCCAACATGGCTTCCGGGGCGATCGGACCAGCCGGTGGGAATCAGTCGCATCCGAATCTGATGGCTTACCAGGCCCTCAACTACATCATCGCCCTGGAGGGAATATTCCCTTCGCAGAGCTGAGCCTCTCGGCGATAGAAGGGGGATCGTGGCCGCTATCCTGGGATGGATGGCCACCGATTTCATGGGGATGCGATGGGTGCCATTCCTTTCCCGATAACAAGGTGACGACTGAGCCAGCCAGCAGGAGATGATCCGATGCCTTCAACTCCGTTCATCGGGCAGGTGATGCCCGTCCCCTACAACTTCGCCCCGCAGGGCTGGGCGTTCTGCAACGGGCAGCTCCTATCCATCAGCCAGAATACGGCGCTCTTCTCGCTGCTGGGCACCACATACGGAGGGGACGGGAAGTCAACGTTTGGCCTGCCGAATCTCCGGGGAAGCGTGGCGATCGACGCGGGCCAGGGGCCGGGCCTGGGCAGTTACGCTCTGGGCTCTACCGGAGGCTCCGATTCAGTCACCGTGTCGCTGAACCAGATGGCGGCACATACCCACGGGGCGCTCGCCTTCGGCCGGGGGGGCGACAGCAATTCGCCGTCGGGCGCGGCCTGGGCCAAGCCGGCCACCGACACGCCCTATGGCACCTCGACACCTCCAGGCGCGATGTCCGCTTCGTCAACCTCGAGTATCGGCGGCGGTCAGCCTCACGAGAACCGGCAGCCGTACCTCGTCCTGAACTACGTCATCGCCCTCCAGGGTGTCTTCCCACAGAGGCCATGAAACGATCGCGCGGGAGGATCAATGGATAGCCCCACGGGGCCTCCTCCCGGCGAGGGGGTATCGAGCACGATACGATGCGACGTCTCGGAGTCCTTCCCGACCTGGCTGGGCCAGGCCGGGGGGTCGATCGTGATGACGACCTACCAGGCGGGCAAGGTCGGGATGATCGGCTGGGACGGCCGTCAGGTGACCCTGCTGTTCCGCGACTTCCCCAAGCCGATGGGCCTGGACTTCGACGGCTCGCGGATGCTCCTGGCGACGCACCACCAGGTCATCGAACTGGCCAACGCACCGCTCCTCGCGCATGAATTCCTCGAAGGGCAACCGGGCCGTTACGACGCACTCTATCTCCCGCGGGTCGCATACGAGACGGGGGATCTGAATGTCCATGACGTGGCCTTCGGCGAGGATCATTCGTGGCTGGTGAACACCCGGTTCTCCTGCCTGTGCGACACGAGTCGCGAGTTCAGCTTCATCCCGCTCTGGAGACCCCCATTCATCTCGGAGCTGGTCCCCGAGGACCGCTGCCATCTCAATGGACTGGCGATGGAGAGCGGACGACCGCGGTTCGTGACCGCCCTGGGCGAGACAGACCGAGTCGGCGGCTGGCGAGAGGGAAAGGCCGATGGCGGTGTTGTCATCGACGTGAGGGCCGATCAGGTCGTCCTGCGCGGGCTGAGCATGCCGCATTCGCCCCGCCTCCACGACGGATCGCTCTGGCTGCTCAACTCGGGGGCGGGGGAATTGTGGAGGGTGGATCTCGACTCCTACCGTCACGAGGTCATTTGCAGCCTGCCGGGCTACGCACGCGGACTGGACTTCGTCGGACCATTCGCCCTGGTCGGACTCAGCACCATCCGCGAGAAACATATTTTCGGCGGATTGCCCGTGCAGCAGCGAACGCCCAGGCTGATTTGCGGCGTGGCAGTCGTCGAGGTCCGGACCGGCCGCCAGCTCGGCCTGTTCGAGTTCACCGAGGGTTGCACCGAGCTGTACGACGTGCGTTTCCTGCCGGGAGTCCGACGCCCCATGATCCTGAACGCCGAGAAGGAGGCGACGCGACAGGCCGTGACCGCGCCGGAATTCTCCTACTGGCTCCGGCCCGGTGCCGTGGTGATGGAATCCCGGTGAAGTGATTTTGCATCCTGGCGTGATGCAAAGTTGAGGATTTGCGACACAGCGTGATTGTATTTCGTTTCGTTAGGCTTTAATCTCATCTCGATCGAGTTCGTGGCTTGGGATGAAAGCCGACCGAACAGCAGCGAATCTCGGCATAAGGGTAACTTTGCTTGACACTTCCGGTTCGCGCCCAGGAGGGACCTCTGATGATGCGGCCTTTCTCGAGTTCCGCTCCCAAGAGAGATCGATTTCGGCGTCGAAGCCGATGTTCGCAGCCCGTCCTGGAAGCGATGGAGGAACGGCTCGTCCTGAGCCTGGTCGCCGTCTCGGCTAGCGATGCGAAGATCAACGTGAGTGCACCCCTGGACCAGACGCTGCCCTCGGTCGCGATGGATGCGAACGGCGACTACGTCGTCGCCTGGAATAATCAGGTCCACCTCGGCCCCAATTATCTCTACGACGTCAACGCCCGCGTCTACAACTCGGCGGGCGTCGCCCAGACGGGCGAGATCCAGGTCGCCCAGACGACGGGAGACACTCGACCCTCGGTGGCCATGGACGCCAATGGCGACTTCGTCGTCGCCTATCAGGTCTTGAATACCACCACCTACCTGTACGGGATCTCCGCCCAGCGATACAACCTCGCCGGGACGGCTCAAGGGGGCGCGATCACGCTCAACGACGGCAGCAGCAACAGTGCCTCGGGCGAGTTGCCCAAAGTGGCGATGGACTCCGCCGGCGACTTCGCGATCGCCTTCCAGGGATACGACTCGAACAGCCACGGCGTATTCGCCCAGCGATACAACTCGTCCGGCACGGCCCAGGGCTCGACCTTCCGGGTCAACACGCCCCAGCAGGATAATCAGGGCGCCCCGTCGATCGCGATGGATTCCGCGGGCGACTTCGTGATCGCCTGGCTGGACGGCGGCACGACCCAGGCCGCGGGCGTCTATGCCCAGCGGTACAATTCGTCCGGCGTGGCCCAAGGTAGTAATACCGCCATCAGCACGGTCTCCGGCGCGAGCAACCCCTCGGTCGCCATGGAGCCGACCGGCCAGTACGTCATCGCCTGGCAATTCGTTCAGACCGGTTCCGCGACCGGCGTCGAGGCCCAGCGGTTCGATGCCGATGGAAACGCCCTGACCAGCGTGGTCCCGCTCAGCACTTCCGAGACTTATGACCAGGGAAATGCTTCGGTCGCGATCGACAGCGAAGGCGATTTCGTCGTCGCATGGGAGAGCTACGGCCAGGGCGGTACGGCCTCCTCGCTGGCCACGATCCTCGCCCAGCGGGTCAACTCGGGCGGCACGCTGATCGGGCCGACGCAGTTCCTGCCCTCGACCCAGTCCGGCGACAGCCAGACGGCCCCGAAGATCGCCTCCAATCCGAACGGCAATGCCATGTTCGTCTGGCAGAGCAAGCCGAGTTCGACGAGCGACAGTCAGGACGTCTACGGCCGGCTGTACGACTACGTCAACGACGCACCAACGATCGACACGCCCTCGAATGTGACGATCAACGAGAACGCGGGCCAGCAGACCGTCAACCTCACGGGCATCGCGGCCGGCGGCGGCGAGACCCAGACGCTGAAGGTCACGGCCTCCTCGAACAACACCTCGCTGATCGCGACTCCGACCATCACTTACACCAGCCCGAATTCGACGGGTACTCTGACCTTCACCCCCACGGCCAACACCTACGGCACGGCCACCATCACCGTGACCGTGATGGACAACGGCGGCACACTGAACGGGGGCGTTGATACGACGAGCGTGCAATTCACCGTGACGGTGAACCAGGTCGCCGCGACCGTGACCGCCGTCTCGGCCGACTGGGGGACCTCGGGCACGATCGCGCTGGTAGACGCCAGTGGTCGGGCGCCTTCTCCCCGCCGGGCGGAAAACGGACCTCCCCTGGTACGGGATCAACAAGCTCCCGATCACCCTCAGCCAGCCGGAGTCGCTCTCTCCCGGCGATGTCTCCGTGACGGGGATCAATGTCGCCAACTACGGACCGGTGACGATCTCCGGCTCCGGGACGAACTACACCATCACATTCGCCAAGGCGATCACGACCGCCGATCGCGTGACGGTGACCATCGGCAACTCGGGGATCGCGACGTACACCCGGCGGATCGACGTGCTCCCGGGCGACGTCAACGACGATGGCGTGGTCAATGCCCAGGACCTCGTGGACGTCCGCAACGACTTCACCGCGCTGGGCGCCATCTACAACATCTTCGACGACATCAATGGTGATGGCGTCATCGACATCAGCGATACGAACCTCGTGGGTCGCTTCATCGGCAAGAAGCTGCCGAATCTACCCAACTCTTGATCGTCAGCGTCCAAAGCAGAGATTCCGAATCGGGTAAGGCTCCGGGATGCGAAAGGCCTATCCGAGTGCGCCAGTCTTCTTACATAAGGCGACGTCCATGAAAGAGAGAAAGACCATTCGCATCTCCTGCCACCGTCGAGCGGATTCGAGCCCGATCCTCCGACTGCACCTTCGCGCGGCCCTCGCCTTGCCGATCGCCTGCGCGTTCGCCTTCGGGATCGGGGTGCCATGCCGGGCCGATCTGGTGATCGAGGCCCCGATCGTCACGGCCGCCCCGGGCACCAGCGGATCGTTCGATGTCCTGATCACGAGCACGGGCGGGACGTTCTCCGTGGCGTCGGACATCGTGGAGCTTAGCCTCAACGGATTGAGCGGCGTCTCGTTCACCGGCGTCTCGATCGCGACGGCGACGCCCTATATCTACGGCGGCAACTCGGCGACGACGCAGGGCTCGACGTTCAGCTTCAGCACATTCCCGGCCCCATCAGGAACGCCGATCGAGGTGTTCGACTTCCTCTATCCGTCGGGGGCCCAGACGATTGCTCCTGGTGATACGTTTGGCCTCGTGAACGTGCAGTACTCGGTCGACGCTAATGTCACCCCAGGCAGCACGGGCACCCTCACGTTCGGCTCGGACACTTCGCTGGCGGATGCCGGCGGTAATAACGTCTCCTTCACGGGCCAGGGCGGTTCGATCACCATCGTGACTGCCTCTGTACCCGAACCCGCGAGCGGGATCCTGCTGGCGATCGGATGCGCCGCGGTCGCGTTCCGTTTTGCAAGCAGGCGCCCCGCAAGCACGATAGGCTGATCCAAAGGGACTCGGGCGGATTCGTGGCCCTACGCCACCGGATGCTCGATCAACGGACCTTCGAGGGCCCGACCGTCCGGGCTCGGCTCGACCGTTCCGGCGCCATCGGGGGCCGGCTTCCGACTCGCGGCCGCCACATACACCGACTTGATGACCCGCTTGCGCGTACCGATCAGGAGGTAGTTGAAGACGAAGGTGAAGAGCAAAGCCGGGGTGAGGGCCGAGGTACGGATGCTGTAAGCCATCGACTCTTCGCCGATGGAGGCGACCATCCCGATCCCGGCGATCGGGCTGAGGGCGAAGATTGGATAGCCCGACTCGTTCGTGCGCATGGGGCCCGAGGCCATGGCCTGGATCGAGCCCCCGACCATCGGTAGGGCCCAGGTCATGAAGAGGAAGAGGCCGAAAAACGTGCTGCCTCGCGCCGCGAACCGGAGCAGGAAGTATTGGAGCGCCAGGCCGAAATAGGCGACGACGAGCACGGCGGTCGCGAGGGCCAGCGGGTACGATCCCGAGGACCGGCCGTAGGTCGGCGAGATCTCGCCGGTGATGGTCCCGGCGATCGTCCCGGTGACGAGCACCAATCCGCAAAGGATCGCCAGGCAAACCCAGTTCAGCGAGAGATCGTCCCACCAGGGTAGACGATCGCGCCCTTGCTTCTGGGCTCGCCACAGGCCCTTGTAGTACTCGGCCTGACTGGGCGTGACCATGAGGGTCAGGAGGAGGGCCGGGACCACGAGGAGATACAAGCCCACCATTTCCAGGACATCGTAAGACTCCTGTTTCCAGATCCCGCCCAGCACCAACGCGGAGCACGTCACCATGGCCGCGATCGCCTGCGGCCTGGAGAGCGGGTGCAGCCGGGCCGATTGCATCTTCCGCCGGGACGCGAGCAGGATGAAGAAAAGGATCGGGAGTTGATAGATCAGGACGACCGGCAGCCAGGGGAGCGACAGGCCGTAGAAGCTCATCCGCTGGTCGCCCTCGGCGACATTGACGGAAAACCATCGGCCTTGCATGATCGCGTTGACGAACAAGAACATCAGAAATACGATGACGCCGATCACGGTCCCCGTGGGGTTCCTGGATTTCGAGATGAGGCCGTTGAGCAGCGCGAGGCCGTGAAACGTCCAGGCCGACGTGATCATGAGGATCATGAGCTGGATCGATGCGCGTAGGCTGGGGACGCCGAAGGCCATGCAGATCAACAAGAAGGGGATGGTGGCGGCGAACAGCAGATACTCGCGGATCGGCGCGCCGAGGAAGAAGCCGAACGTCAGCTCGGTGGGCGTCATCGGCGAGACGCGATGGAAGTCGAGTATGCCCGAGGCGCGTGCGCCATTGACCGAGGCATTGACCTGCGATGAGCCCATGATGATCAGGATGACGGCCTGGAGGAACAGCAGCCAGCCGGCCGCACCGCCGCTGGCGAACATGTTGAGCTGGTATCCCGCCCAGGCGATGCACAGGCACAGGACCACGACGACCACGACCGCGGACAGGAACGCTTGCGGCCTGAGCCGGGATCGCACGTGCTTGACGAGGATCGGATTCTCGAGCCACTCCCGAAGACCATCCCAGTTCATCACGACAGCTCCTTGGACCCAACTTTGAGGAACAGGTCTTCGAGGTTATCTCGGCGACGGCTGAAGCCGGCGACCCGGATGCCCTGGCGGACCAGGGTCGCCAGCAGTTCGCTGGCGGCCTCGGCGTCGCCCCGATAGCGAAACTCGTAGTTCTGATGACTCCTCCGCTCGATCGGCCCGGCACGATCGTCGGCCGCGACGATCGCTTCGAACGGCCCCGGATCGGATAGCACCTCGACGGAAAGGAGCGAGTCGCCCAGGATGCGACGGTTGACTTCATCGATCCGCCCGTGGACCACGATCCGGCCCTTCTCCATGATCGTGACCGACGTGCAGAACTCGTTCATCTCGGTCAGGATGTGCGAGGAAATCAGGACCGTCTTCCGCTCGTCGGCCATCCGGCGGAGGATGTTCCGCAAGTCGATGCGACCCTGGGGGTCGATCCCGCTGGCCGGCTCGTCGAGCAACAACACCGCGGGATTGGGGATCAGGGTCTTGGCGAGCATCAGCCGCTGCCTCATCCCGCGGGACAGCTCGACGACCATCGCCTCCCGCTTCTCGGTCAGGCCGACCATGTCGAGGTGATCGGCCACGGCATGGCGGCGCTGGTCGCGTTCCAGTCCATAACTGGCGGCGAACAGGTCGAGGAATTCCCAGACCTTCAGGTCCTCGTAGACGGGCGGGAAATCCGGCATGAAGCCGACGATCCGGCAGACGTCCTTGGGATGCTCGCGTACGTCAACCCCCATGACCTCGATCTCGCCATAGGTCGGCTCGAGGAGGCCGAGCATGGCGCGCATCGTCGTGGTCTTGCCGGCGCCGTTCGGGCCGATCAGGCCGCAGACCTCGCCCGGCCCGACCTCGAGGGAGAGATCGCGCACGGCACAGACGTCGTCATAGTCAACACGCAAATCCTTGATTCGGATCATGCTCGGTCCCCGGTCGAGTCTTACCCCATTACGGCGCTGGATAATTCGGTGCCCCGCATATCGGCGGGCGGCCTCTTGAATTCGCGGTTTCAGCCCGGCAAAATGTGTGGAGAAACGTGTCAACCGATTATCTCTGATAAATCGGCAAGTAGCGATATTCCACCGTCAGCCCGAGCACGGCCATGGCCGTGCAATAGTTTCGGCCGCCGGTGCGGTCATGGGCGTCGTCGGTGAGCCAGCTCCCGTCCTGACTCTGGTGGCGAAGCAGGATCGAGACGATCTTGGGATGGTAGGACAGGAAATACTTATCCCCCATCTGGAACATCGCGAGCGAGCCGTAATAGACCTCGTAGCAGAACGATGTGGTCGACCATTTTGGCGGGTGTTTGAGCAGGTACTCGGCGCCGGCGACGGCCTCCCTGGTCAGGTGCTCGCCGCAGATCTCCAGTGCGAGGATGCCGGTCCCCGTGCGGGGGTTGTTGGGCGAGCCGCCCGGCTGGTAGGCGAATCCGCCCCCCTGCGTCACCGCGCAACGCTTGAGGTAGGCGATGGCGCGGTCGATGTTCTCGGAGGGGACCTCACAGCCCGCCGACTTGGCGGCTCGGAGGGCCATGAGCTGCCAGCCGGTGACACTGATGTCGCTGTCATTGCTGGTCGGCTGGTACCGCCAGCCTCCGGCCTGATTGCCGTTCTTCGGGCGATTCTGCGCGGACAGGATCAGCTTGACCGCCCGAGTCAGGGCCCCGCGAATCTGCTCGGCGACCTCGGCGTCGTCGGTCATGCCGATCACCTCGGCGAGCATCAGCGTGCTGATCCCGTGGCAGTACATCGGGCCGTTGCTCGAGTTGGACGCGATCACCCCGCTGGCGTGTTGGTGATCGAGCACGTAACGGATCCCGCGCTCGATCGAATCGCGGTAAGGTCCGGGCTCGCCCGGAACGTGTCCTGCGGCGAGGAATGCCATTACGGCGAGCGATGTGACCGAAGTCGCCGGCCCGAACCCGCCCGAGTCCCACGCGCCGTCGGGCCGTTGGGCCGATCGCAGGTATTCGAGCGCCCGGCGGATCGCGGTGTCCGAGGGGGACGCAACGGGTTGCGGCGGATCGTCGGCCGCCCGACCGATCGCGCGGACCGGGAGCGGCTGGACCAGGACTGCGGCCAGGATCGGGACGATGAGCCGGTTCATGGGGCTGCCCCTCACTCCGGCTTCTGGCCGGCGGCGATCTCGCGGAAGTAGAGCTGGATGAGTCGAGCGTAGTCGTCGCGGTAACGACCCTGCGAAGACTGGAGGATCTCGGTCCGGAGATGGCCCGGGAGCTCGCCCCAGGCCCGCCCCGTCTTGCGTCGGATCTCTTCCTTGAGATCGGTCAGGTCGGTCTCTGCCTTGCCGCCAGGTTGTGCTTTGGGATCCCGCGGAGACCCGGCGGGAGTCGAAGAGACCGGCCCTGACGGAGTCTCGCCTTCGGCCATTTCATCGCCCGCGAGCATGGGGCCGGCGAGCTGCTGGGACTCGGCCGCCTGGGCCGCAGTCATGAGGTCCCGGGCCGCCTCGGTCATCGCTTCGCGTGCAGAAGGTACGGCACGACTTGCCTGATCGGAGTCTCGTGCCTGATCGAGCTGGCGGAGGGCGCGGAGCATCGACTCGCGGGCGGCTTGCAGCGGAGGCCGATCCGCGGGGTGGGCGTCGCCGGGCGCCGTGACCGGTTTTCCGGCATTCGTCTCGATCGCCTGTCGCTCGGACCGGAGGGCCGCGGCCAGTTCCTCGGCAAATTGAGCACCCCGGTCGACCATGTCGGATGCGCGTTTCAAGGCATCCCGGGCGTAAGGGGCTTGCCCTTGCGACAAGTATTCCGTCGCCTGATCCATGGCCTGCGCCCCGTAGACGCGGAGGTGATGGGCGGCTTCGAAGGCCGGATAGGGGCCGCGATCGCTGAGCGGCCGGATGCGATCGCGGAGTTCGCTCAGGGCCCCTCCGAGCGCGAGGGCCTCTCGGCGGATGGCCTGTTGCGGCTCGACGTGACGTCCGAGCACCGCCTGCAATCGCTCGCGGACCTGTCGCTGGCGGCTGACGAGTGCCTTCGCGGTCGCGACGTGACCCGGGTTCAGGATGAGCTCCGAGTCGGCCGGTGCGGGTGTCGGGGTCCTGTCGGGTTTCCGGTCGGGATCCGGCTTCGATGGCCGGACGGCGAGCGCCTCGAGGGCCTCCGCAGCCCGCGTGCGAGCGTCGCCCAGGGTGGCCGCGATCGGCCGCCCGGCCCCTGCGCGATCGTCGTCAACCCGGGCGGCGCGGTCGGCGAGCTCGATCGCCTGCTCGATCCGACCGGTGGCCTCGCCCTTGTTTTCCAGGGGGAGCCGGGCCAGCTCGGCGGCGATGGCACGCTGGCGGATCGCGGCTTGAGCGGGGTCGTACGGATGTTCCGGGTCGTTGAGTGCTCGCTCGGCGCGGGCGAGCGTGGCCGCCTGGGACTGCGGCGACTGGCGACCGGCCAGGAGATCGGCCAGGTTCGTCGCGGCCTCGACGGCGGCACGGACCGCCGAGATGGCTTCGGGCTTCCCTTTCTCGTTCGTCAAGGCGTGCGACGCACGTTCGGCCAGCCGCACGGCCTCGGCCTGCGCGAGGATGGCGTCGGGAACATTCAGGTTGCGAAGTGCGTTGGCGACCCGCCGCTGACTCTCGGCCGCGGGCTCCGGTCCTGCCGGATCGGTCGGCGGTCGAGGCGCCTGACCCAGATTCTCCTGGATCTCTTTCTGATCGGACGCGAGCTCGGCCGCCAGGTCGTCGGCGGGCACGCGGCCGTTCAACTTGTGCTCGAGGCGGTCCATCGCCGCGCGCGCCTGGACCTCGGCGAGCGGCAGGGCGGCGCGGGCCGCTTCTCGCCTGGCCGGGTCGCGAAGATCCTTGAGGACATCGGACAACGCCGACGCGCGACGCACGGCCCGGTCGCGCTGGGGTTCGACGCGAGGCTCGGGCTCCATCTCCTTGAGCGCGGCCACGGCCCGGGCCTGCCGGTCGGCTGCGTCGCCCAGGCGTCTGGTCAGCTCCTCGGCGGCCTGGGCGCTCGTCGCCGGCCTGTCGGGCCGCGGCTCGGTCTCGCGTACGTGCTGGACGATCTGGTTCGATAATTCGTTCATCAACCGACGTGCCTCATCGAACTTCTGGCGGGTCGGTTCCTGGCGTCGCCAGACGTCCGGCAGTTCGTTCGCCAGCCGTTCGAGGGCCTGCCTGGCCCCGTTCTTACCCTCCTCGATCACCTGGGGCATGAGCGTCCCCAGCGCCTCCAGGGCTCGGGCCGTCTTGTTGACGGCCTCGCGCGCGGCCTCCTGGGGAAATCGGGCCCGAGCCTCCTTTCCTTCCGGCGGCTGGATCGTCCTTGCCAGCCGCCCGATCTCTTGCTCGCGTCGAGCGAGGAACTTCAACTTCGAAATGAGTGCCACTTTCTCTTCCGCGTTCAGTTTATCCTTACCTCGGACCTGGGTCAGGGCCTCGTCGATCTCCCGGTTGAGGGCGTCTTGCCTTCGGAACAGTCGGCCCGCGAGCGCCTTGGGGTCCGCCGGTACGTCCTCGATGTCGCGGGTCAATCGCCTCAGCTCGTTCTCGGCGGACTCCAGTCGCTGGCGAGCCTGGTCGACGTCACCCCGCTCGATCGTCTCGGCGGCCTGGCGAATCTCCTCGCTATTGAGCCGCGACCGGCCGTTCTCGGCGAGCGGCTGATCGACCTCCATCGCCAGACGACGGGCATCATCTTCGAGGTCGCGCTGGGCGTCGGCCAGCGCCTTGAGCTCTTGAACATGCCGCGTGAGGTCGGCCGCTTTCCGCGATTCCTCGCGCTGGCGATCGGAGAGGGCCCGGGCCTCGCGAGCGAGCCGCTCGGCCTCGCGAATCTCGGCCTGGAGTAGCTCTCCACGCAGGTCGGGCGCATCCCGAATCAGGCTGTCGATGTCCTGACGGACGGCACTCTGCCGCGATTGGAGCCGATCGAGCTGGGCGCGATCGCCGGGGGTCTGCGCCTCCTCCGCGATCTGCTGCTGGCGAGCCGCGAGCACCTGGAGCCTCCCGCGCCGAGAGTCGTCCTTCCCCTGAGCATCCAGCTTGCGCTGGAGCTCATCCAGGCGATCACCGACGGCGGCGAGCCGGTTTCCGGCCTGCTGGAAGTCGGCCAGTCGACGCGAGGGGTCGCCCTCCTGACGGGCTCGGTCGATCATCGTACGGGCGCCCTCGGCCTCAAGGTCGGCGATTTGTCGCGTGGGCCGGGCGAGTGGCTGGAGCCCGGGGTCTTTATCGAGGTCTCGGGCGAGGCTCTGGAGGCGGTCGATCAGTGCGCGTGCGTCGGCTTCGCGACGCTCGACCTCTCGCTGGCGGGCCTTGTCCCATCGGCCCTCGCCGCGACGGGCGGCCTCGCTGGCGACACCCAGTCGTTCCAATTGCTGTCGATTGGCGGCGGCGGCCTTCTTCAACGCGTCGATCTTCGTTTTCACCGATTCACGACGAACCCGGCCCAACCTCGCCACGAGGGGCACAACGCCGGCGACGATGGTGATCTCCTCCGGGGACGTCCACACCACGTTCGGTCCGCGCGGGGCCGGCCGATTATCGGCCACGCGGAGCCGGTAGGTCAGGGCATCGCCCGGCTTGAGCAAGGGTGACCGAAAGGCCAGCGACGCCAGCCCGCGGACGCCCCGCGAGCCGAGGCCCTCCGACTTGACCGCGACGTGCCCGTTCTCCGGGTCGACACCGAACGAGCCACCGCGACGGATGGCATAGTGGAGCTCGATCGAGTCGACCGCGATGTCATCCCGCGCGGCGAAGCCGACGGTGAGGATGTCGTCCGGGCTCGCTTCCTTGAGGCTCTCGAGTCCTCGTACCATGATGGTGGGCGGAGCATCGAGCCGGACGATCATCCGGCGGGGCGGCTCGGGGGCGTTGACGATGCCGTATTCGTCGCGGAGGTCGATCGTGTACGGACCGGAGGACTCGGCAACGACGGTCGCCGAGCCGCTCCGGCCGCCGGACGACAGGGTTGCGGAGATCGGGTCGGGCTTTGCTCCCTTCGGTCTCGGCCAACCCACGTTGATGGACTGGACCGGCCGACTCGGCGTCAGATCGAGCGTGATGCGGCTCCCCTCGAACGCGGAGATCCGGGCGGGGTCGCGGGCGATCGTGGCGGGGAGCCTGGTGTAGGCCGGCGGCTCGACGCGGGCTGAAATGGTCGTGACCGCGGGTGGCTCGAGCGCCGTGATCCGATGACGGCGGCTCGAAGCGTCTCCACTGACGACACGGTACCGGATCGATCGACCGAGCTTCGTCAGGGTGAACGCGAATTGACGCGCCGACGAACCCGGCTCAGACGCCGACTCGGGGACCGCGGTGGGCGGCATCGCGACACCTTGCGGGCGATCATCGCCTTCCGCCTGCCATTCCAGCCGGGCTTCATCGGGTAAGCGACCGATGCCCAGCCGGGGTTGGATCGTTGCCGAGACGGTGAGATCCGAGCCGACGGCGATGACGTGGTCGCCCGGCGCGACGGTCACCACCCATTGGCTGACCCGGTCGATGTCGGCCCAGGGCATGAGGAAGCGCCGGGCGAGGGTGCCATAAGATTCGGGCCATTGATAGGCGGGCGCGGCGAGCATGCCGAGGGCGAGCAATCCGCCGGCGAGCCGTCGCGCGGCCCGGGACCACGAGACGGCCCGAGCGGGTTTGACGGTCCGTGATATCGCGACGGCTTCGTCGGCGAGGGCTGCGATCAAGGAGGGCGACCCGTGCGGAGCTCGACCGCCCCCCAGGAGAGCCACCGCGCCCGTGAGCCGTTCGCCCAGTTCCGGAACTCCGCGCTCGGCCATCGCCGCCAGGTCGAAGACGCCGAACCGTCGCAAGAGCGGCCGGAGCGTCGAGAGGATGAAGATGAGCCCTCCGAATCCCAGCCATCCCCCCCAGATCGACCAACGAGCGACCTGCGGCAAGACCCACGCGTAGTCGGCCGCCATACCGAGCGCGGCGGTCAAGGTCATCACCAGAATCGTGGTTCCCAGGCCACGAAGGCAATAGGCCGTGCGGAGTCTCAGGCTGACGCGGCCCAGTACCCGTCGAAGCGGACGCGGCAAGATCGAGTTCGCGGAACGGAACGTGATCGCGGCTTCGGACATCCCCTTCATCTCCCTCGAGCCAGCCCGGCCGATCGATCTGCCATCGTACCGGATTCTCAGAGACGTTATGGACGCACCCAGCGTACGCATGATGGCCGGTCTCTCGCAATCGTTCGGCGATCCGAGCGACACCGTCAACGTGACGGGTGGCGGGTGGCGGGTGGCGGGTGAACTCGCAATCGTTCTCGACCAGAGCGACGCATTCGACAAGGAGTGTCTCGCGGACGGGATAGGTGCTCGTCGCCTTGACCCATCGAATGCAAGGCGTCGAGATGGGACGGAGCACCCGACGAGACGGCCACCGCGACTTTCGAGACCGATTCTGATCCGGTCGGGCCATGGCACTCATTGGCACTCGATGGCAACTTTTCGCCGGGTCTCCGACGCCACGGTCGCCGATCCCGGCCCGGCCCCGGGCCGGCCGGCATGCCCTGTTCAGGGGCGAGGAGTTTGGAGTGATCGTCTCACCTCCCATTCCGACGAAGACCGTGCGGGCAGCGAAGCGTTGTCATCGGCCCGAGGGCTGAGCTCGGATGACTTCGCGCGTCATCCCTTACCTATGAGGATGCCACCACACGGGTAAATCGTTAACGCACCTACGGCGGCATCGAGCTGTTGCTTTGTCGTAACTCTTGGTGCAAGGACGCGATAGAAGGTCCGGAAGGATTTTCAAAATGTTCTTCTCTTCTTTGCGCCCTCTGCGGTCCTCTTTGCATCTCTGCGTGAAACCCTCCCGTCCAAAGTCTCCGCGTGAAGCACTTCTCTGGATCTCGGCCGACCGTCCGCCAGTGAGCCCGCACTCGCAACGATCGTAACGAGCGACACAGGCACGGCCGGAGATTGGCCTCGGCGCCGTCGAGCGGTTCGCTAAACTGAAAATGCGTCGCTGTGTTGGGAGGTGGTTCATGGAGTGAGCCAGGATGATCCCGGGGCAGAGGATGTCAACGTCAACGTCGGTCGTTCAAGAAGTGCAGGTCATGGCCGCCCACGGGGTGGTCCTCCAGGGTCGCTGGTGGCGCAGGACGCACTCGCGCGGGGCCATGATCATCGCCCATGGTTTCGGCGAGCATGGCGGCACATATCGCCACATTGCCGAGGTGCTCGGCCCGGCGCTGGATATCGACGTGATCGCCGTCAACCTGCGCGGCCACGGTCGGAGCCCGGGGCGCCGCGGATTCGTCCGGAATTACGGCGAATTGACCGACGACCTGACGAGCGTCGTGGAATGGGTCGCACAGCGAAAGCCCGACCTGCCCCGCTTCCTCCTGGGCCACTCCAATGGCGGCCAGGTGGCCCTTCGATTCGCCGTCGAGAACCGGAGTCACGTCAACGCGTTGATCATCTCCAACCCGGCGCTCCGGATCGTCCTGCCGATCCCGCCGCACAAGCTCCGGCTGGGAAAGCTGCTCCAGAAATACGCACCCTGGATCACGCTGACGAGCGAATTCCAGGCCGATCTCCTGACCCGCGATCCGGCCATCCAGCAGGCGCATCGATCCGATCCCCTGCGGCACAACCGCATCAGCGCCCCGCTGTTCTTCGGCATGGTGGAAGGCGGCGCGATGCTGCTCGCCCGCGCCGGCGAGTTGCAAACACCGCTCTTGATGATCGTCGGCGGCCAGGATTCCGTCGTCAACCCGGCGGCGGCCCGGGAGTTCTTCGACCGGGTCGCCATCGAGGATAAGATGCTCCTGCTCTATCCCAAGATGCTCCACGAGCCCTTGAACGAGCTGGGGCGGGAGCAGGTCTTCGAAGACGTGATCCGCTGGCTCGAGCCGCGGCTGAAGATCTGACGGCGACCGCGGATGGATGAGAGACCACGTCAAACCCTGACGAATCGATGGCCGGCCATCCGTCGGACGAGCCGCTTCATCTCCAGGACGCTGAGCGTAGCCATCGCCTGACACGACCGAATCCAGCGCTGCGAAATGATGCCTGGCCCAGGTATAATACTTCCATCTAAAATCGGGGAGAACCACCATGTCGGAACTGACCCTGGAAAGCCTGGCCCGCCGTCTCGAGGAGGTCGAGCGACGCCTGAACGAGAAGGAAGCGAGCGGCGCCAAGGATTGGCGTATGGCCGCAGGTATGTTTACCGGTCGAGAGTTTTCGAGAATCGTCGATGAAGAAGGCCGAAAAATACGCGAGGCGGATCGGGAAGCGGCACGCCAGGAGTTCGGAGCTTGATCCTTCTGGACACCGATCATTTGACCGTTCTGAAATACACCGATAGCGAACGCTACACGCGGCTACATGGCAGGTTGCTCGCTGCGGCCCCGGAACTGGTAGGTACCACGATTGTCAACGTTGAAGAACAAATGCGGGGCTGGTTGGCCGCAATCGCCAAAGAAAGAACACTACTGCGTCAGATCGTCGCTTATCGCGAACTGACTGATCAGTTCGATTTCTTCGCCAAGTTGAACATCTTTCCACTGAGTGCCGACGCGGTCAACCTTTTCAACGGCTTCCGGAAATCGGGCATCAAAATCGGTACTATGGATCTGAAGATAGCCTGCATCGCGATGGTCAATCATGCACTTTTTCTCACGGCCAATCGGCGAGATTTCGAGAAAGTGCCGGGGCTAAGATTCGAGAATTGGCTCGAATAGCAACAGGGTGAGCACCACATCCGCATGAGCGTCTTCGGGCACGCGAAATGGGGATATCGCTCAATCACCAGGCGGAATAGGCGTTCTCGGTAGGATTGGCTTCCCCATCTTTCCCAGGCTGCGTCGGGAATTAAGAATGTCCCCTTTCGCCCCCCTTTCGCCCCGGCGTAAAAACCCAACCTCACCGATTCCGCGGAATTCGCGGACCATGACAGCCACTCCCTTACGAAGCGACCGATGCCAGCAGCTCATCCCGAGTGGTTGCATCCAGGATGCAATGAATCAGGGCGTTGAGCCGATCGAGGTCATCGACGGCCGCGATCCTGGCGAGCACCTGTTCGTCGGGTTGGCCCAACTTCCTCCGGCCCAGGCTGAGCAAGATCATCCTCGCCTCCTTGCCTCGCCCTTGGCCTCGCCCTTTGCGAAGATGCCCTGATAGACGGACGATTCCTCGATCCCCTGGATGCCCAAGACCATGGTCGTGATCTCCTCGGTCAGTTCCTTCACGCGTGCTTCGGG
Source organism: uncultured Planctomycetota bacterium (assembly GCA_963743925.1). Taxonomy (GTDB): domain Bacteria; phylum Planctomycetota; class Planctomycetia; order Isosphaerales; family Isosphaeraceae; genus CAVZRC01. Next base: position 540,386 of record CAVURY010000007.1, read on the forward strand.
ATGGTAGAGTCCCAGCAGGATCTCCGTGGCCGCCCATAAGGTCGTCTTCAATTCGCGGTCGGCCTCGTCTCGCAGCCGTTCGGCCACCGCCGTGAGCACGGCGGTCAACTGCTCGGGGGCCACGTTCGTGACCGGGGCCAGCGGCAGGAGCGGCAGGCCCGCCTTGAGCAACCGGTCCGTCGGCAATTTCCAGACCCGGAAGACATCGTAACGGAACCAGAGGTTCCGGCCCCGGCCGGGGAACTGGTGCTCATACTCGCCGGTCTGGTTGGGCGCGTCGGCCGCGGGACGCAGCAGCACCAGCACCGACCAGACCGGTTCGCCGTGCTTGTGGCCGGCGAGTGTATTGTACCAGAACGCCTGGTGCGGATAACTGGTGTTGCGGCCGGAGAGGAACTCGATGTGGAGGATGACCGGGTCCGGCCCGCCGCGCCGCAGCAGCTTGTCGGTCTCGGCGGTGACCGTCGAGACGTTCGAGTCGATCACCTGTGCCAGGGAGGGATCCGGCACGGGGACGCCGAAGAACTCCAGCCACGCGGCCGGCTCCGGGTCGAAGAGTTCCCGCATCGTCGCGTCGTAGCGCTTCTTCATCGGGGCCTCGTGCCGGGCGTGACCCGCCAGGCTCCGCTCCGCCGCAGCGATCCTGCCGCGGTTCGCTGACCGGGCGCGGCCCGACACGTTGAATCCGCCGCCGCCACGGTTCACCAGGTCCAAGGCCGGAGACCACCCACGAAGAGGGATTCTATACACACTCCTTCGAAATCGCCAGGCCGAGAGTCCCGGGGTGCGGGTGAACTCGACCAGGGCGGTCGCTCGCTGATGGAACGTCAACTCATCCAGCCGGCTGGCCAGTAAGGCGGATACCAGCGCCTTCAGCTTCCGGCGGAATCCAACCCGGGGGGTGAAAAGTGACATCCTTTAAGGAGGGCAAGAAGGAGACTGTAGCAGGGTTGCCGGGCCGGCAGCCGCCGCTGTTCACACTAAGTTCTCGTTTCGCAGATAAGAAGGCGTAAGGCGAGCGGGCCGGCGGGTCATATCTCCCTCGGCGGATGGGTCGTGAGTGGGTGCGTCCCGCGGGAATTCTCGGCCGAGCCGCCGATTACCCGGTGCGACTGAGGAGCTCGGTGAGTTGGGCAATCCAGGTTTCCAATCGAGTTCAACTTCGGGAGCAGTCCTGCGGTCTTCTCCTCGTAACTCAGCCGTCTCAGCGTCGTCAACATGTCGGCGAACGACGGTTCTTCCTTCTTGCTGTACCAGGGACGGAAGGGAAATCGGAGCGATTCATGCCCCGTCCGGTGGAACCAGACCACCACGATGGTGTAGATGAACAAGGCCATCGGCGCCGTCCGCTCGACGGCCTTGGGGAGGCGATTGGCCGGGTCCTCCAATCCCAGGAATTGCTTGCAATACTCGAAGGTACATTCGATCGCCCAACGCCCCGCATACGCCGAGAGGATCTCCTCGGCGGTCCGATCGAGGTCGGTGCAGTAGAACATCTGATCGGGCCGCTTCCCTTGGAGGTCGCGCACCAGGACGATGGTCAGGAGTCGGTCCCGGCCCGACTTGTAGTACAGCGCCTGCTTCGTCTTGACGGACAGGGAGGCATGCAAGCCGAATCGGTTGAAGTCGAGTCGCGCCCAGGGCTGTTCCGGGTCCTCGGCCCACTCGGCCATGCCCGGCAGACGATCGCCCTTCTTCCGGGCCGGGCCCCGGGTCCCCTTGATCTTGGGAGGCGCCGGTTGGTAGAGCGCCCCCTCGGGATGGACTCGGCTGATGAGATGAACGTTCGAGGGCAGATGAGACAGGACGCTTCGACCCCCATAGGCGCTGTCACCGAGCATGAGGACCTGATCATCAGGAAACCAGCGGGCCACCAGCCGGATGAGTTCCAGGGCCAATTCCGGTCGGGTGCGATGATTGGGATCGGTCTTGGCTTTGGCTTTGGCTTTGGCTTGGGTCGAGGTCTTGGCCTTGGCCGATTTCCCTTTGCTCTTCTTTCCCTTGGTGAGCCCCTGGCGGTTGATGTAGAGCCGGGCGGCGATCGGCAAGGCGAAGACCTTGGTGGGTGCCCAGAAGGGGTGGACGACGAGCAGGCTCAGGACGACCCAGTCGTGCCCCCAACTGACCAAAGCCTTGGATCGGCTGGAGATCAGCGGGTCGTAATGCATGCCGGCGCCGTAGAGGGTCAGCCCGCGCTTGCGACAGAGGGTGTCATCGACGGCCCAGTGCAGGATGGCGCCCGGCGCGAGGACCGTCATCGCCAGCTTGGCCAATGCCATGGAGAAGGTGTCGATGTCCCAGGCGGCATGGCTGAAGAAGCGATGGAACCGCGACCAGTGTCCGTTGCCGACGTTGCCGCCGGAGAAGATGACTTCGGTGATGAAGCGGTGCCGCTGCGAGAGGACCCAGCCGGTGACGATGGCGACGAAAGTCTGGTAGGTGGGTGCGGTGAACACGGGAGCGAACTGGTGTAGCAGATCGGAGAACGAGGCGGTAAGTTCCATGGGTCGGCTTCCTTGTGTTGGCGCCTTGTTGAGTCTCGTTAACCCACACAAGTAGCCAAGAAACCGCAAGGAAGCCGATATGTCTTCTTGTTCAGGTCGTCTCTCTCAGAAGTGCGAAACCAGAACTAAGGGCCCGTTAAAAATTAATCGTTACACTTGGGTCGTTTGGTGTTTGATCGTGTAGTTCCACTCCCCATGGAAGTGGTGAGGATGGAGGTCCACGGTTGCCAGTTCCGCATCAGAGATCTTCACCTTGGTCGGATAATACTCGGCGTCCAAGTCCGCCCGGACCCGCAGCCCTGTTTCCGTCGTCGTCGCTCCGATCAGATTGACAACGACTTGGTAGCTCTCCAGCGGACGGCCCCGCCAGTTCTTCGTGATCTCCGAGAAGAGCCGGTGCTCGATCTTGTTCCACTTACTCGTGCCCGGAGGATAATGACAGACTGTTACGTCCAACGTCGTCTCATTCGCCCAACGCTGCAATTCCACCTTCCACAACCGAAGGCGGTAGCCATTACTGCCCCCGCTGTCAGCACAAACCAAGACCCCCTCCGCCTCGGGATAAAGGGGGTGGCCCATCTCTCGCCACCAACGGCGAATGCTCTCCACGGCGAAACTCGACGTGTCATGGGAACAGCCCACGGTCACCCACCCCTCATTGTGCCGCTCGTCGTAGACACCCCGAGGTACCGCCTTGGGAGTGTCCGGGTCGGGGAAATCATGCACATCGACCTCAACAGGCTGACCCTCCGGCCGCCATTCTTGCCCGGGATTTCGGTAGTTCCCCACCAGTTCCTTCTTCTTGGTGTCGACCGAGATGACCGGCCAGCCTCGGCCCAAGAACGACTCGCCCTGGCATCGGATGTAGCGGAACTGAGCGTCCCGATCGGGATGTTGCTTTCCCTCTTTGGTCTTGGCATTACCCTGCAAACTGTAGTGTAAGTCATGTAACAACTGGGCGACCGTCATATGGCTGATGGGGTGCCCCCGATCCGTCAGCAGGCGGGCCAACTCACGTGTACTCTTACAGGTCCAGCGTAGCGGCGACATGGGATCGCCCCGAGTGTCGGGGTCGATCAAGGCTTCCAGGGCTCGGACCAACTGCGGGTCATGATGGACAAGCGCCTTGCGTCCGGCTCCCGAATGCCGCACTCGCTCGACGGGGAGGGGGGGTTGAGAAAGGCTCTCGATGGCCCGATAGATGGTCGGGCGAGAAAAGCCGGTGACACGGGAGACGATGGCAATACCTCCTCGTCCCAATCGCTGGCCATCGCAGGCAGCGACCAGGTGTCGCTGCCGCTCATTGAGGTGCGGAAAGAGTAAGGCATACCTCTGCTCAAGTTCTTCGGCTTTGCTCATCCTGGTATCATACCGTCTCCTCTCTCGTTTGTAACGACTAATATTTTACGGGCCCTAACCCGAAGCGTCAGCGAGGGTCCGATCCTCGGCCTCGCCCGCAGACCCCCTCGCTGACGCTTCGGGTTGGTATTCGACGCGGAAACGGCCTGATGCCAACCCCAGAACGCCTACAGCCAACCCGGGATCCCTGCTACAGACTCCAAAAAGGAGACTGTAGCAGGGTTGCCGGGCCGGCCGCCGCCGCTGTTCACACTAACCCGAAGCGTCAGCGAGGGTCCGATCCTCGGCCTCGCCCGCAGACCCCCTCGCTGACGCTTCGGGTTGGTATTCGACGCGGAAACGGCCTGATGCCAACCCCAGAACGCCTACAGCCAACCCGGGATCCCTGCTACAGACTCCAAAAAGGAGACTGTAGCAGGGTTGCCGGGCCGGCCGCCGCCGCTGTTCACACTAACCCGAAGCGTCAGCGAGGGTCCGATCCTCGGCCTCGCCCGCAGACCCCCTCGCTAACGCTTCGGGTTGGTATTCGACGCGGAAACGGCCTGATGCCAACCCCAGAACGCCTACAGCCAACCCGGGATCCCTGCTACAGACTCGCAAAAAGTGACATTCTTAAATTATTCGGGCACCTGCACGACGCAGAGAGTCTAGCCTTATCCAAACCACCCAGTCTGCATCGGGATTTAGTAATGTCCTTGCGCCAAGCCCAAGGCATGTGGAGAGGAGGAAGAGCCTCGAACTCGGAAGCCTTTCGCTGGAACCCGGCGGATACCCAATCGCGCGTGCAAACAAAGGGGACGGTGCAAACAAAGGGGACGTTCTTGATTCCCGACGCTGACTGCGAGGACTGGGCAAACTGCTGCCCTGCGCATTAGATGAAGGCCCGACTAGCCCATGTCGTCTTCGGGCTGCCTCACCGTATCGCCATCGGGGATAATGCCCCATCCTCGAAACATAGAAGCCCTTCAATGAGTCGAAGACCTTGGTGCGAGCGTTTTGCGGATATCGACCGCTCCCGCGCCCCGTATCTCTGAGTTTCCCGATCTGTGAACGCCTACTATGGGTGATTCAGGCCCTGACGAACCGATGGCCGGCCATCCGACGGACGAGCCGCTTCATCTCCAGGACGCTGAGCGTGGCCATCACCTGACTCGCCGTGAGCTTGGTGCGGGCGATCAGCTCGTCGACGGCCGTCGGATTGTCGTCGAGCTGACCGAGGAGCGAACGCTCCAGATCGGTCAGGGAGAGCTCCGCCGGGTGTCGGACCGGCGGCTCGGCCGGGTCTGTCCGCACCTCCTTGACCAGTGGGCCGAGCTCCTCGAGGATGTCGTCGACGGTCTCGACGAGCCTGGCGCCGTCGCGGATCAGGCGGTGACAGCCACGGCTGGTCAGGCTGTCCACCGGCCCCGGCACGGCGAAGACCTCGCGGTTCTGCTCCATCGCGTGCTTGGCCGTCAACAGCGAGCCGCTGCGCGGCGCGGCCTCGACCACGACCACGCCCAGGCTGATGCCCGAGATGATCCGGTTGCGCTGGGGAAACCGGGCGCACCTGCTACAGGTTGCGGCTGGCAATCTGATCCCAAGCGGATGGATGCAACGATCGCAAGGACCGTATAATCGAGTTGAGGGACGAGCCTGCGCTCGTGAACGTCCGTTGACGCTCGGAGGTGGGGAGAAGTGTAAAGGGTACGAGGCCATGGCGGCCTACTCTCCTGAGGGGGGGCGATGATCTTTAGCATAAGGCGGCTCCGATGAGGGCTCTCTCAATAGTCGCCGGCATCCTGGCGGTGCTGTATGGCGCCTGGCAGATCCTCTTGGTGTTCGCCTTCTCGACGATGGTGGGACAGGATTTGCCGGATGCCGCCAGGGACGCCGAGCAGGCGCGTGCCGTCTCCAAAGGGATACCCGAGATCGGCTTCGGCGTGAACTCGATCATCGTGGGGATCTGGCTGGTGTTCAGCAAGCCAAGGTCCCGCGCCGCAACGGATCCCGCGCGTTAGAAGACTTCGATCAGCTCAGGCGCTCCGTCGTTCGAGTATCAGACGGAAAGAGACATCCCGTGGAGCTTCCGAATCCATCCCCTCCATCTCCGCCTGCCGATAGCTTCCATCCCGCAGGATCTCGATTCCGCCGTGCCTTCTGGGTGGCATCATCGATCATCATCTTGCCGCTCGCGGCCGCGAACATCATGTGGTGGGTTCAGGAAGCCCGCCACGCGGCTCGCCAGGAGGAATTGAAGACCCTCTGGCCGACGGTCTTCCGGCTGTTGGAAGAAGCGACCTCCGTGGATGTGATCGCTCTCGACCCGAATGGCGCCCGTGACAAGTATGAATCATTCCATGGCCACGCTATCCTGGGACGCACGACGATCCGCGATGCCGGCGAGATCAAGGCCCTCGCCGCCGCTTATCGCAAGGGGCGCCGCGAGGGCGGTATGGCATTCCTCTGTTTCGACCCCCGGCATGGGATTCACCTGCGGCACAAGGGCCGAGACCTCGACCTCGTGCTCTGCTTCGAGTGCCAGCAAGGATACCTCTATTTCGGTTCCTTCGACAAGTATTGGCACGGCGTCTCTGGATCGCCTGCGAAGACTTTCAACCGGGTATTCGAGAAGGCGGGGTTGCGCATCGCTCCATAATGGGGATGAAGTGACATGCGACTCCCCCAGATGACGACGCGGCGGTGGTTGCTCGCGGTGGCGGTCGCAGCGGTCATCGCAGCCGGTGTAGACAGTTCCGTTATAGGGATGGCACTCTTAATTCTCATTCGCGCCGCGCGACGGCCTCATCCGGTCCATCGAACGACGGCCATCTTCCTCACGCTGCTGACCGGAGTCCTGCTCTGGGCGAATCTGCGGCCGACCGGATGGCAAGAAGAATTTGGGGGTGTTGATAGCCCTCTGGAGTTGGACCCCATCACCAAGGCAATGTTCTGGCGCGGGTGGCCATTATCTCCATGCATGGTTGGCCTCATCAACGGTCTAAGATTTCGCCCCAGCGGTGGCGAGCAATGCGTTTTGGTCTTCGACGGCGGCCTATTTGTGGCCGCCCTGTTCGCCGCGAAGGCTATGTGTGAGCGCTGTCTACGGTGGCTGCAACACTGTCACCTCTGAATCATAGTTGACCCGGACGGTCGAGCTCGGGAGGATGCCGGGATTTGTCGAGGGTGATCCAGTGTTGAGACCGATCAGGAGTGGCCAATGCGGCGGCCCCGCCAGCGATCTACGTCGCAGATGAACACCCACTTGCCGAGTGCCGAGGAGATTAACGTCTTCGACTCACTCGACGAGCGAAGTGCCGTCGAGCACTTCCTCGGCAGGGATTTGGAGCAGGCGGAGGCGCTCTTTCGCGAGGACCTCCTTTGCTACTGGGAAGACTTGATGTGGATGGGGCCGATCGCGTTTCGCTTCTACGTACCGGCCGCCATCAATTACCTATTGAGCGAGGAGGCGGAAAACGACGCCTACGCGGCCAGCTCGTTTTGTAGCCTCATCTCATTTCGCCTCGATCACGAGCCCGCCGAAGTCATCCCCGTCGGGCCGGTCATCCACGCGGGGATCGTCGGAGTCCTCAAGGACTTTGATCGCTACGGGCCTGACATCGCGATGTTCGGTGATGTCGCGGGACGATACCGAGACCTTCTATCCAGGCTGGACGCCTGACCTGACTGCGAGGACTGGGTAAACTGCTGCCCTGCGCATCAGGTGAAGGCCCGACCAGCCCGAGTCGTCTTCGGGCTGCTTCATCGTATCGCCACCGGGGATACTGCCCAAGCCTTGAAACCAAAAGGCGGGCGGCAAGTTGGGCTTGTCAACAGTATAATTGCATCGCATGAGCCGACGTGACCGCGAACCCACGAATCTGGAGACCCTCGACCGCTTCTGGCGTCGCTCGCCGTTCCACGACGAGACAATCCGGGAGGTGACCGCGCTCAATCGCCGGGTGGTGATCCGCCTGACGGAGATGACGCTTATCATCACGGGCGCGACGGACCTCAAGCGGTGCGAGCTTCCGGCTGTCTGGCTCTCCCAGTCCATCGTGCAGAAGGGCGGAAAGCTCACCCTCGATGTGGAGACGGAGACCGGCTACATCAAGGTCACCGGGGCTGACGTGCGGCTCATCCGCAACAGCGATCTAGCTGTGCTCATCCCTCCGATAGACACCTGACCCAGTCCGAGCCACAACGTATTCCTTCTGACGGCAGCGGAGAAGTATCATCGCACTTTAAACTCCTGCGATTGCAAGCGTGGCCCGCCCCTCCCTGGACGGAATTCCAGCCTCTAGGGGATGCGATTCAGGTGCGGAAACCGGGCGTACCTGCTACAGGTTGAGGCTGGCAATCTGATCCTCAGTGGATGGATACAACGGTAGCAAGGACGGTAAAATCGAGCACGGCCAGCGC
>CAVURY010000008.1:0-37891 GCA_963743925.1 uncultured Planctomycetota bacterium
ACGCGATGGCCGCGCCCGCCCGGTGCCCCTCCATCAACGGTCCGGCTTGGGTGACATCCGCCTCCTGGCCACCCGTCAGGATGAACTCGACCGGGTTGCCCAGGGCGTTGACCAGGATGTGGATCTTGGTGCTGAATCCGCCCACGGAACGGCCCAACGCCTGATCGTCGTCTATCCCGTTTTTTTTCGGCGCCGGCGGCGTGCTGGTGCGCCCGGATCACGGTGCTGTCGAGGATCATCCATTCCAGGTCGGGGTCCTGGAGCGACTCGAAGACCCGCTCCCACGCCCCTTTCTTGGCCCAACGGTCGAACCGTTTCCAGACCGAGCCCCATGGGCCGAATCGCTCAGGAAGGTCGCGCCAGGGTGCCCCCGTCTTGCCGATCCAGAGGACGGCATTGATGAAGAGGCGGTTGTCCTTGGCTGTCACGCCGGGGTCGCCGGGCTGTCCGGGGAGCATATCTTTGATGCGTTCCCAGTCCTCGTCCTTGATCTCGTGGCGGCGCATCGGAAGCACTCCTGTTGCGAATCGTCGTGGGAAATCTTCCCTATCCTGCTCAAAACCCCCTGGATTTGTCTACACGGCCTAGGGACCTCCCGTCGGGTCCGGCTTCTGGATCTGGCTAACTCCGTTCTTGGCGTGTCGGGCTGTGTCGGGAACGGCCGGTAGAGGCCAAGAGCGAGGCGACCCTTGGCCGTGACGCTCGCCTTGAGCCCGCCCTCGGTCAGGGCCAGATCGACGTACTCTTCTTGATCGAGCGTCAGGAGCCAATCCCGCATGTTCCGAAGGGCAATCTGGGTAGTCTGGGCGATTAGGGTGTCTTCGATGAATGCTGAGGTGTCGCTTTGGGCGTCTTGGATCGCCTGGAGGACCATTCGTTGAGCGTCGAAGAGACGAGCCATGATCCTCTTGCCTCCGTCCTCGACGTCGAGCACCGGGCCGGGATGAGCACCCTGTGGTTTTACACTTTAGTCGGTTATATCCTTGAACCTCTCCTGGAGCAACGATGCATCGACCATTGTCGGATAACTTCCAGCGGGTGTGCAGACCAACAGCCCGATACGACTCGGAGGGGGATAATGGAGATCGGGGCTCTTCGACTGGTCCTGCAAGCATGCAATAGCGTGCCCGGCGATTCGGACGATTGGCTACTGGACGACGCCATCGCCCGGCAAACCCGCCTCCAATTGTCGGAAGTGCGGAACTGCATCGAGAGCCTGGATGATCGAGGACTTGTCCGATCGGCCCGATTGACGGACGGCCTGAAGGTTCAGATCACCGCCGAGGGCCGGCTATTTCTGAGTCAGCGAAGGCGATTCCCTGAGGAAATTAGGGGGAACGAAGCCGAGAAGGGATCAGCCCAGACGCCGGGTTCGGGCTCACCCGCAGGGAAGCGAAAGGCGAAGCCTCCGGCTCTCATTCGGACGAAGAAGGATGGCCCAAGCTGTTTTGTTATCGGCCCTTTCACCAAAGAGTTCGACGAGTGTTATAGAGAGGTGATTCGCCCGGCGATAAAAGACGCTGGGCTTGTACCTCTGCGTGCCGACGAAATCAACAAGCCCGGAGTAATTGTGAACCAAATCTGGGATGGGATTAACGCAGCAGCCATCTGTCTCGCAGAACTAAGTTCTGGTTTCGCACTTCTGAGAGAGACGACCTGAACAAGAAGACATATCGGCTTCCTTGCGGTTTCTTGGCTACTTGTGTGGGTTAACGAGACTCAACAAGTGCGCAACACAAGGAAGCCGACCCATGGAACTTACCGCCTCGTTCTCCGATCTGCTACACCAGTTCGCTCCCGTGTTCACCGCACCCACCTACCAGACTTTCGTCGCCATCGTCACCGGCTGGGTCCTCTCGCAGCGGCACCGCTTCATCACCGAAGTCATCTTCTCCGGCGGCAACGTCGGCAACGGACACTGGTCGCGGTTCCATCGCTTCTTCAGCCATGCCGCCTGGGACATCGACACCTTCTCCATGGCATTGGCCAAGCTGGCGATGACGGTCCTCGCGCCGGGCGCCATCCTGCACTGGGCCGTCGATGACACCCTCTGTCGCAAGCGCGGGCTGACCCTCTACGGCGCCGGCATGCATTACGACCCGCTGATCTCCAGCCGATCCAAGGCTTTGGTCAGTTGGGGGCACGACTGGGTCGTCCTGAGCCTGCTCGTCGTCCACCCCTTCTGGGCACCCACCAAGGTCTTCGCCTTGCCGATCGCCGCCCGGCTCTACATCAACCGCCAGGGGCTCACCAAGGGAAAGAAGAGCAAAGGGAAATCGGCCAAGGCCAAGACCTCGACCCAAGCCAAAGCCAAAGCCAAAGCCAAGACCGATCCCGATCATCGCACCCGACCGGAATTGGCCCTGGAACTCATCCGGCTGGTGGCCCGCTGGTTTCCTGATGATCAGGTCCTCATGCTCGGTGACAGCGCCTATGGGGGTCGAAGCGTCCTGTCTCATCTGCCCTCGAACGTTCATCTCATCAGCCGAGTCCATCCCGAGGGGGCGCTCTACGAACCGGCGCCTCCCAAGATCAAGGGGACCCGGGGCCCGGCCCGGAAGAAGGGCGATCGTCTGCCGGGCATGGCCGAGTGGGCCGAGGACCCGGAACAGCCCTGGACGCGACTCGACTTCAACCGATTCGGCTTGCATGCCTCCCTGTCCGTCAAGACGAAGCAGGCGCTGTACTACAAGTCGGGCCGGGACCGACTCCTGACCATCGTCCTGGTGCGCGACCTCCAAGGGAAGCGGCCCGATCAGATGTTCTACTGCACCGACCTCGATCGGACCGCCGAGGAGATCCTCTCGGCGTATGCGGGGCGTTGGGCGATCGAATGTACCTTCGAGTATTGCAAGCAATTCCTGGGATTGGAGGACCCGGCCAATCGCCTCCCCAAGGCCGTCGAGCGGACGGCGCCGATGGCCTTGTTCATCTACACCATCGTGGTGGTCTGGTTCCACCGGACGGGGCATGAATCGCTCCGATTTCCCTTCCGTCCCTGGTACAGCAAGAAGGAAGAACCGTCGTTCGCCGACATGTTGACGACGCTGAGACGGCTGAGTTACGAGGAGAAGACCGCAGGACTGCTCCCGAAGTTGACTCGATTGGAAACCTGGATTGCCCAACTCACCGAGCTCCTCAGTCGCACCGGGTAATCGGCGGCTCGGCCGAGAATTCCCGCGGGACGCACCCACTCACGACCCATCCGCCGAGGGAGATATGACCCGCCGGCCCGCTCGCCTTACGCCTTCTTATCTGCGAAACGAGAACTAAGAAGAAGTTCGAAGAGTCCTGCCTCGCCGAGTATGCCCGGACGTTCCCCGCGGTCTGCGGCGACTTCGCCTTCTACCAGTTCCCGGGCACCGATTACTGGGCGCGGCTGTTCGAGGCGACGCCTCCGGACTTCCTCTTGGGCCTGAAGGTGCCCGAGGACATCACCGTCGCCACCTTGCCGAGACACGCCCGGTACGGACAGCGGGCCGGCCGGGAGAACGAGCACTTCCTCGATGCCAGGGTGTTCGCGCGACACTTCACCAGGCTTCTGAAGCCGCACAAGGACCGTGTCGGTCCTCTGATCTTCGAGTTCGGCACGTTCAACAAGAGCACGTTCCCCGATGCGGTCGTTTTCATGGCGAGGCTCGAGCCATTTCTCGCGGCCCTCCCCGAGGGATTTCGCTATGCCGTCGAACTCAGGAACCCCGAGTACTGCCGGGGGCGTTCACGGCGGATTTCACCGTGGATCGCGCTCTCTTGCGGAAGGGCCGGAACTACGAGGACGCGGTGAAGACGTTCGAGCCGTATCGCGAGATCCGGGAGCCCGACGAGAGCGCGAGGGATGGGATGAAGGAGATCGTGAAGCAGTCGCTGGCGCGGAGGGGTCGGGCCTTCGTCTTCGTGAACAACCGGCTCGAAGGGAATGCCCCCGGGACGATCGAGGCGGTCGTGGACCGGCTGGTGTGAAGGATGGGCCGTATGAAGGAGCCGATTCTTTCCTTGCGACACGCCATGCTGGCTGTCGCAATCGCCGCCCTCGCCTGGCATGACCAGGCCAATACGTCGGCGAGTTGGACCATCCTGCTGGCGACAGGGATTGCCCTGATAACAGTGTCCGCCCGCGATCTCCTACGGCTTCGACCGGCGGAGCCGCCACGTTACCTTCGTTGATCGCGTCGGCTCAGAAACACGTCTCGCCCCGAACGTCGCAGATGTCGTATTCATTCGCCCGGTCGGTATAGATCCGGCCCAGCGGCAGTGTCGCGACGCTGCGGAGTATGAAGCAGCCATGCCGGTCGTTCACCGATTTCTTGAGGGCCGAGACCGCTCCCGCCCGCTCGGACACGTCATCGAACAGAGTGAGCTGGCGATCTCTCCTGGGCCTCAGCTCCTCGGCGAAGAGATGCATCCGGTTCGCGGACGAGCTCGGCAGCCAGGCCTGGCGGAGGCATTGGTGGAATGCCTCCAGCAAGACGTCAAACTGGTTGTCCCGCACGACCAGCGTGAAATGTACCCCCCGGCCTGGCCGTCCCAGTAGCTGATCCACACCGCGTTTCGCTCGGTCAGGACGTTGTGATATTGCAGCTCCTCGATCAATCGCTCCAAATTTCGCACCAGCCAGCCCCATAACACGCTGAGGTCGTCGGTGGCCTCGCCGAAGCTGCCGCGTCGTGATAGGACCTTGTGCGGGATGCGTTGCGGGCGGATCGGCAGCACGGCCTCGCCGTTCAGCTCCCACCACAGCGCCTCGCCCGAGGCCGTCAGGAGCCGTCGGCTCAGACGCCGGTCCGCACGCGCCATGTCCAGGCAGGCCTTGATCCCCAAAGGCCAGAAGCGACGCTCGCGACCGCCGGCAATCCCCGACACCTCGGTGACGGGATTCCTGGCAAGCTGCTCCTCCTCGGCCTCACAATCCAGGATCGCCCTGGCCCCGAATGGCTTCGCCGTGTCGCTGATCAATTTCGCCATCGCCCGGGTCCCGCTGATCCCGACCGTCCGCGCAAAAACGGCAGGTACAAGCGTGCCGAGGGCCGCGGCGTGAACAAAGCCGCGCGGTTGGGTGAGCCGGTGAGGTGGCTCGAACAGAGCAAGAGAGAATCTGGGCCAGAGGCATGAAGGTCCATGCGGCGGGTGGGCCCCCGCGTGCCGGCTCGTGCCGGTTGAACCCGGACGAGGCCACGAGTTACGTGCTGAGACTGCGCGGAGTTACCACCAGGTTCATCGGGTGTTCCAGCCCGGCGGAGGTCGGCGATGACGCCCGGATCGCCCGCGCGTCCCGACCGTTCGACGAGCCGGCAATGCGGGCCATGGAGGAATGCACCGGTCCCCGCGCGGGCTTCTTCACTTCATACAAGAATCAAGCATGGGTTTGTGTTAAAGCCGACGAACACGTTGTCGGGTGTGACCGGGAATTGCCGGGAAAGATCGGCCGCGTCACGATAATCATTTTGCTTTCCGGGTTGCGAGTCGCCATAATGAAACCGGTCGGAGAGGCCTTGTGAATTCCAGGTCGAATCCGGCCAACAATATAATCAAATCAGTCGGATGTCTTGTCGAAGGACAACCCGGTCGTGCGGGGGGTCTGTCGGAAAGAAAGCCGGCGCGGTCGAGCACCAAGTGGTAGTCGACCGCGCCGGCTTTTTTGCGGACAGTACGGAGCCGGAAGCATCGGCGCGCCACTCCCTTGGGCTTGCCTGCCAGGCGATGGGAGAAGCCACACCGCTTTCGACCGGTCCCGCGCCGCGCATACCGCGGAGAACGCATGCGTGGAATTCTATTTGGGCCTACGACTGCTGTACCGGCGCATCTCCGGGGCGATTTCGAGAGTGAGAGGAGACACATCATGCGGCCATTCCGGATAGTTCGCCCGGGTTGCCTGGTCTTGATCCTGAGCTTGGTATTTGGTTCGTCCTCGGCGCTGACCGGTTGCGGCTCGGGCAGTGTCAGCAGCCCGGTCGAGCAAGCAAAGGCAGGCCAGGAAGGGGCCAAGTCGTCCATGGATTACATGCGAAAGCATATCAATGACTCTAAAGGAACAATCAAGAGCAAGCACAATATTGCAACTCATTAGTATAAAGATCGGTTTGCACCGCTCCTCGGGAGCCGGCATCGTGCGGGCATTTCTTCGTCGCGTATGTCGCGCGGGGGGTGGGATCCGACATGTCGCCGACTTTTCCGGCGAGCGTTTGGCCTCTTTTTCACTCCTCCCATTCTCTTCGGAAAGGAAGTGATCCATGAATTCCATCAGGAATAGACGCGGTTTCACGCTGATCGAGCTCCTGGTCGTCATCGCGATCATCGCGGTCTTGATCGCCTTGCTACTGCCGGCCGTTCAGTCGGCCCGGGAGGCAGCCCGGCGCATCCAGTGTACCAACAATATCAAGCAGATCGGCCTGGCGATGCACAACTATCACACGGCCAACAACACCTTCCCGCAGGGCGTCGCGGCCTCATTCAACACGGTAAATCCCGGGTGCATCGCCTGGTCCGGCTGGAGCGCTCAAGCCCTGATGCTCAGCTATATGGAGCAGGGCACGATCTATAACGCATGCAACTTCATGCTTGATCCCTTCTCCACTTCGTTGTCTCCCCTGGTCAACGGCACGGCCGTGTACACCAAGATCGCCGGTTTCCTCTGCCCGTCCGACGGCAACGCGGGATCGGCGGCGGGCAACGCCGCGTTGACTCAAGCCAACCAGGCCGACACGACGTTGATCAATAACTACTACGCCAGCGTGGGGACGACCACTTACGTCAACAACCTGGTCGTGAACGGGAGCACTCCTCAGACCTGCGGGACCAGCCCGGGCAGCACGGGGGTCTTCTGGTACTCCGTCTCCTACGGTATCCATTCCATAACCGACGGAACGTCGAACACGGTCGCGTTCAGTGAAGGGCTGACCGGGACCAATGGCTCGACGCGCCAGAACTTCACCACCGGCGTGAATCAGAACGGTCCGTCGGGTTATTATGACGTCTGGCAGACGGTGGGAACGATCCCGGCGACGGCGCCCGGGGCCACGATGGCCGCGTGGCTACAGGGCTGCAACGCCAACTTCGCCGTGGCTTCCGCGGCCTCCAAGAGCTTGAGCACCAACCGAGGCTGGCTCTGGTCCTGGGGGGCCGAAACCATCACCATGTTCAACACGATCGTGCCGCCGAATTCCACGCAGTTTCCCTGGGCCTCGTGCCGCAATGGCTGCCTGGGTTGCGACGTGGAATCGGCCGACCACGGGAATATCACGCCAGCCACCAGCAACCACCCCGGCGGCTGTAACGTGCTGATGGCCGACGGGCATGTCCAGTTCATCAAGAGCTCGATCTCCATGAACACGTGGTGGCAGCTCGGTACACGGGGCAACGGCGAGGTCATCAGCTCCGACAGTTATTGATCCACCCGGCGGCGCGTCTCTGACAACCCCCGCACAGTTTTTCCGCGTCCCAGACACGAACCCCGACGTCAACTTCGCCGATCAGAGTCGGGGATCCTTGCACTCATCGCTCTGGTCCGAGGGGGGCCGCTACCCTGGCTGATGTGACGAACTTGATGCCTCATCCGCGAATCCGGCTGACGTCCCGCCACCTGGTCACGATCTCTCTGGCATGTGCGATCCTGGGCTGGGGCGCGATCAAGATTGTTGAGGCGTGGTGGTACCGCGCCGCTGTGAGTCGCGCCGACGCCGCCCTTGCCGCGCGCCACTACGATGAGGCGAGGCTGCGGCTGGCGGCGCTGGCGGCGCGATGGCCGGGCCGCGCCGAGGTGTACTATCGACTCGGCCGTTGCGAGGCGGCGCTGGGATACTTCGACGCAGCCTTGGCGGCCTGGGGCCGGGTGCCTCATGACTCGCCCCAGGGCCTTCAGGCGGCCCTGGACCGTGCCCGTCTGGCGCTCGAGCACGGGCGCCTGGCCGTGGCAGAGCAAAGCCTCGCCCCGGTGTTGCGCGATCGGGGCAAGCCGGGCGAGCAAGCTTCGCGGCTCGCCGATCAGATCGACCTGTATACCGGCCGTCGCGACGCGATCGGCCGCCGTCTCGAGCGGCGATGGCCCACGTCGTCCGACCAGGCCGGGCTCCTTCGGCTGCACTGGCAGCTTGACTCACAACCCTCCCCGGCCCTGGCCCTGGGCGAGACCCTGGACCGGATGGCTCGCGAGGCTCCTCAAGATGACAGGGTCTGGCTTGGCCGCGCCCGGCTGGCCAGCGAAAGCGGCCACCACGATGAGGCCGACACTTTATTGAAAAAGTGCGAGGTGAGCCGACCTGATGACCCGGACGTCTTGCGGGCACGACTGAACTGGGCCCTTGACGCGGCTCGTCCCGACGAGGCCGGGCGCGCCGCGATACGGCTCCCGGCGGCCCAGATCCCACCCGCGGAGGTCGCCTCAGTGATCGTGCGCCTCGCTGCGATGCGCGGCGACACGCTCGCGGAGCGGGAGGCGCTCAAGCGCCGGGTCGAGCTCGAGCCCGGCGACATGGCCGCCTGGGATCGTCTGGCCGAGCTGGCGGTGTGCGACGGGTCGGCCGGCCTCGCGGCCGGCTACCGCCGTCGCAAGGCCGAGATCAACCGCGCCCGCGACGAATATGGAACTCTGATGAGTCGGCCCACGTTTGGTGGCCCGCCGAGGGAGGCTGAGCTGGCACGGCTCGCCGAGGCGATCGGCCGCCGATTCGAGGCCGCCGGCTGGTGGTCGATCCGGGCGCGCCGGAATGCCGACGACCGGACGGCCCTCTTCGAGAGTGAGCGTCTGGCTCGCCCTCAAAGTCCCGTCGCGGTCACCATCGCCAATCGGTCTCTCGCGGACCTCATCCCCGCAAGCCTGCTTGCCGCGCGGCCGGGCGGCACCGGAGGCGTGGCGCCTCGACGAATCACGCCGGTTTTCCGCGACGATGCGCGGAAGGCCGGTCTCCACTTTGTTTACGAGAATGACCCCACGCCGCTCTGCCGCTTGCCCGAAACCATGGCCGGAGGCATCGGCCTGCTCGACTACGACGGAGATGGCTGGCTCGACGTTTACGCCCTCCAGGGGGGCACGCTGTCCAATGAGACGGTCCCGCCCGCGTCAATCCAGGGCGACCGGCTCTTCCGGAACCGCGGCGGGTCGTTCGAGGACGTCACTACCTCCTCGGGGCTCGCGGCGATGCCGGGAGGTTATGGCCATGGCGTGGCGGTCGGCGACTACGACAACGACGGCCGACCCGACCTGTTCATCACGCGATGGCGGGCGTACGCGCTTTATCACAACCGGGGCGATGGCACCTTCGAGGACGCGACCGTCCGGGCCGGGCTCGGGGGTGATCGTGACTGGCCGACGTCGTCGGCATTCGCCGACCTCGACGGCGACGGCGACCTGGACCTCTACGTCTGCCACTACACGGATTGGAATCCCGGGCGCTCGGCCCCCTGCCCACATCCCACCCATCTCGACCGGCACGGCTACTGCGTCCCGCGTGGCCTGGGGTCGAGGCCCGATCACGTCTTTCGCAACGACGACGGCCGATTCATCGACGTGTCAAACTCGGCCGGCATCCTCGCAGCCGACCGCGACGGCCGTGGACTGGGCGTTGTCATCGCCAACCTCGACGACGACGATCGACCCGACATCTACGTCGCCAACGACATGACGGCGAACTTCTTGTTCCGCAATCTGGGCGGCTTCCGGTTCGAGGAGACGGGTGAAGTCTCCGGGGCCGCCTGCAGTGGCGAGGGGGGCTACCAGGCGGGCATGGGAATCGCCTGCGGCGACCTCGACGGCGACGGCAGGGTGGATCTGGCCGTCACCAACTTCTACGGCGAGTCAACCAGCTTCTTTCAGAACCTGGGGGCCGGGCTATTTTTCGACCACACAGCCGCGATCGGCCTGAAGGCCCCCACCCGTTATCTGCTGGGCTTCGGCGCCTCCTTCCTCGACGCCAACAACGACGGTCGGCTCGACCTGGCGCAGGCCAACGGACACGTCATCGACTATCGCCCCGCGATACCCTACGCCATGCCCGCCCGACTCTTGCTGGGGACCTCGGGCGGTCAACTCGCCGACGTCTCGGATGCCGTCGGAGCCTGCTGGCAAGTCCCCCGTCTGGGCCGCGGCCTGGCTGTTGGCGACCTCGATAACGATGGCCGACTCGACCTGCTGATCGTCGGCGAGAGGGCGCCGCTGGCGTACTTCCATAACATAGGGCCAGCCGGCCATTTCGTTACCATCAAGCTGGAAGGGGCCGTCCCGCGTACCAACCGCGACGCCGTGGGGGCGCGCGTGGTTGTCATCGCGGCCGGCCGGCGCCAGGTCGCCCAGCGGCTCGGCGGCGGCAGCTTCCTGTCGGCCTGTGACGGCCGGATCCATTTTGGACTCGGTGAGTCGGCCCGTATCGACGCGATTGAGATCCGATGGCCTTCCGGACACGTCGACCGCTTCACGGACCTGGCGGCTGATAGGGCCTATCTACTCCGCGAGGGCGACATGCGGAACAGCCCTTTGCCCGGTTGGCGACGGTAAGACCGCCATCGCGGCGGATGTCCCTCAGATGCCCATCAGCCCAGGTCAGCCAGGTCCAGGTCTCCCGGCTCCCCCCACGGCTGGGTCAGGAGTGATCGTGGAGGCCATGCAGGCGCAAAGGACGAGAATCATGGCAACGGACGTATTTACTTGCCGTAATCGAACCGGGGAACAGTGAATCGATAAAGTACCGAATATGGTGTAACCACAGCGTGTTATGAACTTCAGTCCGGTCGCCAGGGCAGGATCAGGGCCAGCGCGTACTTTTGTGACGATTTGGTAGACTTTGCGGGCTTGCGCCCCGCCTCTTGACCTGGTATACCGTCGATCGAGTCCCAAACGAGACCCGGTGGACGGAGGTCGGCGATGACGAGCAACCGCACCAAGCTGGACGAGATCGTGGCTTCCTTCGCCACGTTGGAAGACCCGCGCTCTCATATCAACTGGCGGCACCCGCTGCCCAGCATCCTGGTCATCGCCGTCCTGGCCGTCCTCGCCGGCGCCGCCGGGTCCACGGCCATCGCCCGCTGGGCCAAGTACAAGGAGTAACTCCTCACCGGCATCCTCGACCTGCCGCGCGGCATCCCCGGCAAGGACGTCTTCCGCCGCGTCCTGATGACGCTCAAGCCCGAGGCCTTCGAGGCCTGCTTCAACGACTGGATCGCCCGCCTCCGCGACCAGGCCATCGCCGAGACGGGCGTCGACCGCCCGATCGTCGCCATCGATGGCAAGACGGCCCGGCGAAGCCACGATGCCAAGGAGGACCTCGGCCCGCTGCATGTCGTCACCGCCTGGGCCGGCGAGTATGGGCTGGCCCCGGGCCAGCAGGTCTGCGGCGAGAAGTCCAACGAGATCGCGGCGATCCCCGAGCTTCTCAAGAAGATCGACGTCCGCGATGGCATCGTGACGATCGACGCGATGGGCGCGCAGAAGGCGATCGCCGAGGAGGTGATCCGCGGCAAGGCCGACTACGTCTTGGCCCTGAAGGGGAACCAGGAGTCGCTGCACCGGGCCGTCATCGAGCACATCGACGAGCGGCTCGACGGGGACCTCGCGGGGGGCCGGGAGCTGACGACGACCGATCACGGGCACGGCCGCGAGGAGCAGCGGACCTACCTGCAGCTGCCGGCCCCGGCGGACCTGCCCGGCCGCGGGGAATGGAAGGGGCTGAAGTCGATCGGCGTGGCGACGTCGCGGCGCGTGGAGGGGGGCCGGGAGAGCATCGAGGTCCGCTACTACCTCAGCAGCCTGCCGGTGGACGTGGAGCTGTTCGCCCGGGCGGTGCGCGGCCACTGGTCGGTGGAGAATTATCACCGGGGCCTGAGCAGTGCTGCGGCGTGGAAAGGGCGCAGGTGCGGAGCGGACGAGCGCGACGCAACCATATCGGGATGTCGATCCGGGCGTTCTTGCGGCTGGAGCACCATTTCTACACCACCGGGGTCAGTCGGTACGAGGCGAAGGCCCGGATCATACGCGACGCCGTGCGGGCGTACATCGCCAAGCCTGTGTACAATCTGCCATGAGCGCGTAACTCCTATGTCAGCGGTACAACATTTGATGACAAGACGCAAATCGATTTGTTTCAGGACGGCCACGTGGCGATAACCCGCGAGAGGAGACCGCGATGAAAAACGAACGATCGGCCAAGGTAGCAACACGGATCAAGACCTACGAAAGACTTGAACAGTATGTGCGGGCCTTCGCGGAAGGCGCGTTCAACTTGCTGATCCTTGTGGGTGGCGCCGGCCTGCAGAAGAGTCGGATTGTCCGCGCCGCGATAGAGGACGCCTTCTGGATCGAGAGCTACGCGACGGCGATGGCCATCTAAAGCGGGCCTGGGAATACGTCGATAAGCCGATCATCATCGACGATGTCGACTCGCTCTATTCCGACCATGACGCCATAAGGCTCCTCAAGGCTCTTTGCCATACCGACACCCGTAGGGCGGTCGCCTGGGAGAGCGATACCCCGTCGCTCCGCCGCGACAACATCCCCCAAAGGTTCATGACGGCTAGCCCGGTTCTGATCATCACCAACGCGTGGCGTACTCTCAACGAACACGTCACCGCGTTGGAGGACCGGGGGCACTTGCTGCACTTCGAGCCGCCCATGTCTGAGGTCCACGCGCGGGTGGCGACTTGGTTCGGGGACCAGGATATCTACGACTTTATCGGCGAGCACCTCCATCTGGTAGACCATCTATCGATGCCGCTCTATCACTCAGCCCTGGAGTTGAAGCGGGCTGGCTTCGATTGGCGTGCCTCCTTCCTTGAGAATCGGCTATCCGACAAGTGCCTCCTCGTCGCCACGCTCCGGGCCGATCCCTCGTTCGCCACCGAGGAAGCCCGGGTGAGCGAGTTCACGGCTCGGGGCGGAGGTAGCAGGGCCGCCGGGTAGCAGGGAAGTATTGCTACTTCCCCGCCCCCTAAGCTCTGTATCGAGTTTTCGTATCGACACCTGAGGATCGGTCGGGCCACGGATCCTACGGTCCATTCGACGAGGACTTCCCGTGTCAAGGACGACGATGACTGCCCTGCTCCCCGACCCCGACATGATGACCGAGGTGATCCGGCTCGCCGATGCGGCACGGACCCGCGGCCCGGCCGGCCCGCTCGTCTATCAACCTGGGCCGTTCTGTCTACCCTCAAGGGTGGAGGGCCTTCGATGACGGCGGAGCGAGGTCCTTGACGGAGTCGGATCCTTCGGTAATCTGGATCGTCCGGTCGGCGGCTAGGTCGCGGAATGTCTGGGTCGTCCGGCTCGTAGGCCAGGAGATCGTCAGCTCCGCGACGCTCGCCGCCTCGAGCAGTCCGATCGTCTCGACGAGGCTGTTACCCCCAAAGCTGGAGTTATTCCCGACGGTGCGGTAGATTGATCGGGTACTCCCATCCGCGTCTTTCAGGATGACACGGATTCGGGCTCCCAAAGCCGCGCGATTGGTCTTGGTACCAACCAGCTTGATCTGGAGCCAGTGGCGACCGTGGCACGAGTTGCGGAACAAGAGGTTGTATGACCGATCTCCGGGCACCGCACCACCGCTCTCGACGAACAGATCGAGGTCGCCGTCACCGTCGAAGTCGGCGAACGACACGCCATGTCCCTTCTGCAGGTGGCCGGTGCGCGATGAGGTGGTGACGTCCGCGAACCGGCGGCCGTCAACGTTCTTGAACATGCGGTTGGGGATCAGGCCTCCGTAGGACATGGTGCCGGTCCC
Organism: uncultured Planctomycetota bacterium; assembly: GCA_963743925.1. GTDB lineage: Bacteria > Planctomycetota > Planctomycetia > Isosphaerales > Isosphaeraceae > CAVZRC01. Next base: position 13,698 of record CAVURY010000008.1, read on the forward strand.
CAGGTAGAAGTCGAGGAAGCCGTCGTTATCGATGTCGCCGAAGTTGCAGCCCATCGGCGACATCGCCCGGTCCAGCCCAGCCTCGACGGTGACATCACGAAAACCGGCGGAGCCGACGTTGTGGTAAAGCCGCGGGCGGCTTGAGCCCTCCAGGGTCACACTCATGCTGCTGGTGATCTCCTCGGAGTTCCGGGCCCGGTAGTCGTTGACGTACAGGTCAAGGAGTCCGTCATTGTCGTAGTCCCAGAACCAGCAGGCGAAGCTATGCGAGGGCCCGACGACGCCGAGCTCGGGGGCGACGTCGCGGAAGCGGTCGCCCCCCTCGTTGTGATAGAGCCGGCATTCCTGGCGCAAGTTGGAGACGAAAAGGTCGAGCCGGCCGTCGCCGTCGTAATCGCCCCAGGCCGATCCCTTGGCGCATCGCTCGTTGAGGACTCCGGCTTGGATGGCGACGTCCTGAAACACGCCGTCGCCACGGTTGTGGTAGAGTCGACAGCGGTTGCGAGGATCGTGCCGGGTCGCCTCAACGTCGCCGGCCGCCGGAAGGAATTCTCCGCAGACGAAAAGGTTAACCCGGCCGTCGTTATCGTAGTCGCCCCAAGCGGCCGACTCGGAGGCGATGGGCTCGCCTAGCCCGCTGGCGACAGTGACGTCGTCGAAGACGCCGTTCCCTCGGTTCCTCAGGAGCGAGAGCCGCAACGGGTTCTCCCAGGCGCCGCGCAGGAGCAGGACGTCGAGGTCGCCATCGTTGTCGTAGTCGGCGCGGGTAACGTTCAAAGCGTAGACCTGATCGCCGAGGCCGGCCGCGGCCGAATGGTCCTCGAACGTACCGTCGCCCCGATTGACGAGCAGGGATGCCCCCAGATCGGCATCGAGTGAGGTGGTGAACAGGTCAGGGAACCCATCGCCGTTGAAGTCGTCGAAGATGCTGCCACCGGCCAGGTTCGGGTCCCGCACCGTCAGGCCGGCCGCCGCCGCCACATTCTCGAACCGATCCACTTCCATCTCCGAGCGGAACCGCTCGAGCGGGATCCGCTCTTTCGGCGGGACCTTGTCGGGGTATTCGCCGAGTGTCATCGCGGCGATGTTCCGCAGCCAGATGACGCGCAGGTCCCCGGGCGACTCTTCCAGGTAGGCCGTGAACCAACGGACCGCTTCGCGCGAGCCGGCCGGATTGCGGTGTACGGCCGCGGGGTCGATCGGGAAGATGCAGCTCGATGGCCCGACGCACTCCAGGCAGTTCTCGACCTCGCCCCGCCGCAGGGCGATGATTCCCAGGATGGCTGTCAGGTCCGAACGGATTGACGGGGGTGTCTCCGGCGCACGCACCACGCCTTCGATCCAGGTGGCCGCCTCGGTGAACCGGCCCTCATACATGTACAGGTAGCCGATCGAGTTCGCCAGCCGGAGCCGTTGCACGATCTGGTCGCGGGTCGGCGGGGAATCGAGCCTCGGCGCGTCGTACTTCGCCCGCAGTGCGGCGATCCCCCTGCGGCCTCGTCCCCGGATCGCCTCCCGAAGTTCCTGGAGAGAATTCGGATCGCGGATCGGGCCTGTGAATGGGCTGGCCGTGCTGAAGCCCCCGTCCTCGAACTCCTTCGCGATGACGTGGAATTCGGCCGGCTCGTCCCCCTCGCCTGAGGTCCGCTCCGCCGCATGGCGGGAGCGAGGCCGCTCGGGCCGCCTCGCCTTCGTTGAATCCCGGTTCGCGAGCCAAATCACTGCGCCCCAGGCGGCGGTGACGCAAAGGAACCCAGTAAGAATGACACGGATCAACCGCTGCATCAGTCGTTGGCTCCCGTGAGGACCTGGCCGCCTTGGGGCCAAGTCCGTAGTCTATCGGTTCTGAGAGAATCAGGAAACCGACCTATTCCGTTTTCAGAGTGACGGGTCTGGCCAGCCGGTCCGGCCGCGACTCTCAGACTTGTTGGCGGATCGGGCGCTTCACGATTGGCTTGTGCACGCGCCGGAAGTCATTGCGAATTCACCCCCCCGAACCACCCCTTCGTAAGGGGGGGATTGAGGAGTGCGCCCCATCCCCCCTTACGAAGGGGGGTTCTGCGGGCATGACCAACGCAATCGTGAAGCGCCCTTTCGAGGACACATCCCTTTGCTTTCCGTCGTGCGATCCCGCCGGCTCCCGCTCAGCGGATCGAGTGGGATGGCGGGGGCGGTTGGGGGAAGATCTGGTACGAGTCGGACCCCTCGGTGATCGTGATCGCCTGGTCGGCGGCCACTCCGCCGAAGGTCTGGACCGTTCGACTCGTCGGCCAGCTCACCGTCAAGCGGGCGACCGACGTCGCCTCCCCAAGGCCGATGTTCTCGACCAGTGAGTTGCCACCGAAGCTGCTGTTGTTGCCGATCGCCCGATAAATCGACCGGGACGCAGCATCGGACCCCTTGATTTCGACGTGGACCCTGGCACCCAGCGCCGAGCGGTTCGTCCTGGTCCCGATGAGCTTGACTTTGAGCCAGTGCCTCCCGTGGCCGGGGTTCTGAAAGAGGGCGCTATAGCCCTTATCGCCCGGATAAGCGCCGGCGAGGGATGCGAACAGGTCGAGGTCGCCGTCGCCGTCATAATCCGCGAAGGAGACGCCGTGCCCCTTCTGCAAATGGCCGGTCCTGGAGGAGTCGGTCACGTCTTCGAAGCGACGCCCCTCGACGTTCTTGAGCATCACATTGGGGACCAGGCCGGAGTAGGACATCCAGCCGGTCCCGAAGTAGGCGTCGAGGTAGCCGTCGTTGTCGAAGTCCCCGAAATTCGCCCCCATCGCCAGGATGGGCCAGTCGAGGCCGACGTCCTTGCTCACGTCGCGGAAGCCCTGCTCGCCGAGGTTGCGGTACAGGTGGGGGTGGCCGGGGTCCTCCCCCTTCAGGCCCATATAGTGGGCCACGACGGCGGCCAGCGGGGCGTCGTAGTCGTTCACGAACAGGTCGAGCCGGCCGTCATTGTCGAAGTCCCAGAACCAGCACGCGAACGATTGGTTGTGGCGGGGCCCGGCGACGCCCAACTCGCGGGCGACGTCGAAGAAGGTGCCGTTCCCCTCGTTGTGGTAGAGTCGGCAGGGCGCGCCGAGGTTCGAGACGAAGAGGTCGAGCCGGCCATCGCCATCGTAGTCGCCCCAGACCGACCCTTTGGCGCGATACTCGTTGAGGACTCCGGCCTCGGCGGCGACATCCACGAATCGGCCATCACCGAGATTGTGATAGAGCCGACAGCGGTTGCGCGGGGCCGGTCGCGAATTCGGACCTCCCGAGAGATCAGCCATGTACTCTCCGCAGACGAAGACATCGACCAACCCGTCGTCGTCGTAATCGCCCCAGGCGGCCGACTCCGATGAGATCGGCTCGCCCAGCCCACTGGCGATCGTCACGTCCTCGAAGCGTCCGCCTCCGTCGTTCCTCAAGAGTGACATCCGGGCCGGTTTCTCCCAGGCGCCGCGCAGGAGCAAAACGTCGAGGTCGCCGTCGTTGTCATAATCGGCTCGAGTGATGTTGAGGGCGTAAACCTGCCGGTCGAGGCCCGACCCCTTGGAGCGGTCTTCAAACGTGCCGTCTGCTCGGTTGAGGAACAGCGAGGCCCCGCGGTCCGCGTCGATGCACGTCGTCAACAGATCCGGGAGACCATCTCCGTTGAAATCATCGAAGATACTGCCGCCGGCCAGGGCCGGCCCCCGCGTCCCCAGGCCCGCCCGCGGAGCGACGTTGACGAAGCGGCCGACGTCGATCTTCGAGCGGAACCCGTCGAGCGGGATCAAGTAGGCCGGGGGCACCCGATCCGGGTGTTCGCCCAGTGTCATATAAGCGAGGTTCAGGAGCCATCGGACCCGCAAGTCGCCCGGCCACTCCTGGAGGTAGGCGGTGAAGTGCCGTATCGCCTCGCGCGAGCCGGCCTGCCGGAGGTGGACGGCCTCGCGCGCGATCGGGAAGATGCAGCTCGAAGGCCCGAGACACTCCAGGCAGTTTTCCAATTCGCCGCGGCGCAAGGCGATCAGGCCGAGCAGGGCGCGCACGGTAGCCCTGTTGGTCGCGGGCACGCTCGGCATCGTGCACAGCACCATGGCTCGCTCGAGCCAGGGCGTGGCCTCGGCGAACCGCCCCTCGTACATCTCGAGGAAAGCGAGGGCCATCCAGGTTCGGATGGCCTCGATGGCCTGCTCGCCGGTCGGCGGCGAATTGAGCACCAGGCGATCGGCCCTCTCCCGCCAGGTCGCCATCCCTCGCGGGTATCGCCCCAGGATGGACCGCGACAACTCCTCCAGCGAGCCCTCGTCCCGGATCGAGCCGGTGAACTCCATGGCCGTCGAGGAAACGCCGCTATCGAACACCAGGCGGTCGACGAAGACGCGCCTCGATGTCCCGGGCGCATTCGGATCCGGGAAGGTCGCGAGGACGCTCATGGCTTCCGGAATCGAGACCTCCGGGGAGGCGGGGACCTCCTGGCGAGGTTGCCGCGACGATCTCGATTTCGTGATGTACCCGACGATCCCCAGCGCAATCACTGCGCAAAATAGCAATCCGGCGATGATCCTGAGCACGATTCCCATCTCTCTGCCCCCTCGCAGTCAAGCCCTCAACCGGTCCATTGCCCGCGCTCACCTTCGTTGACGTATCCTCCGCCGTGAGACGCGAGTCCAAGGCTCGGCTTCACGGCCAAATTCAGGGATCCCGCGGACAATTCAAGCCCCCTCGTCCCTGAGCCCTTCCTCCGGCGAATGTCAAAAGCCGTAAGTTCTCTGAAGGGGTCGCGCGATGATGGCCTGATTGTCCTTGATGATTTGCAACCATTGATTATCATATAAGTTTGCGTTCTGGCCATCTGAAGGGGTCGCGGGCAGCCAGATGTCCGGTCCCAGATCGCGGAGTTGATTGAGCGAGTTGAGGTAGTCCTGCATGTCACCGCGGGATTCCGCGAAGTCCGAGAACAAGTTGACCCCCGTCGCGTGATTGACTTTGATCGGAATGCGCCGGAGAACAGGATGGTTTTCTCGGCCCACCGGAGCTGGTAGGCGATCGGTGCCCGTCCGCGCCCACTCAGCGGCACCGTCCTGACGTCAAACCAACCCATCTTCGGCAATTCCTCGGCCGAGAGGACGATCGTCCCGGCCGGGCACGATTCCCGGACGACCTGGAGGCCTTCGGGGGAAGCCACGACCCGGGCCCGGGATCTCGCGACCAGGTCGTTGAGTCCCGCCGTGGCCTCGACGCCGCACGACGTGAGCAGGACCGCGGTCGGTGCCGCCGGTTTCAGGCCGACCTCACGGAGACGGGCATTCAAGAAGTCGATCAGTCCGGGCCCGCCCGGAGCGTCGACGACGAAGAATTTCGTCGAGGCGAAGAAACCATAGACGGCCCCACCGCGGAAATCTCCCAGATAATAGAGGTCCGGCAAGAGCCGTTTCGGGATACCGTCCAGGAAATCGGCGCCGTCCCTCTCATATCGAGCCAGGAGTTGCTCGAGGTCGCGGATGCCCCGATCGAGGAGCGCCTCCCAGCGTCCTTGGGAGAGGCAAGGGCTCTGGGGTGTCGGGTCCGCGCGCGGGTGGCCCGGCAGGACGAGATCGGGTACCGGAAGCGCCCGCAAGTCCCGCAGCGAGGAGAGGAAGGTCTTGGCGTCGCCGCGATAGCCCGGCGCCAGGTAGGCCGAATAGGTGCCCAGGGGCTTCCGGAGTTCGGAGTGGGGTTTCTCGTCGCCGACCAGCATCATGATCACGTCGCCCGCGAACAGCGCGCGAAGGTGCCCTCGTTCCAACAGATAGCAGATGCTCCCGGGGGTATGGCCCGGTGTGGCCAGGACCCGGAAGCGAGCGTCTCCGACCTCGATCACTTCGTCGCCCGCCAACTCGACGTCCACCGTGGTCGGATGGGGGGTGTCATCGGGCATGTGGAACGTGCTGAAGAACGCCTCGCGCGGCCCTCCCGCCCTCAAGATCGGAGCATCGCCCCGCCCGGCGTAGACTTTAGCCCCCGTCGCCGCTCGCAGGTGCTCGGCCCCGCCACAATGATCCCCGTGGACATGGGTCAGCAAGATGACGCGCACGTCCCGCCAGTCGAGCCCCAACGCCTTCATCTGCGACTTGACGAGCCCGGCATCGCTCGCGAGCCCCGAATCGACAAGGACCACTCCTTCGGACGTCTCGACCGCATAAGCGGCCGAGGGTGACAGGCCACCCAGGAGATGCAGCCCCGGCACGATCGAGAGGGCCGATGGGGCGAGGGTCGGCACGTGAGCCGCAGGGGCGCAGATTCCTCCGGCCCGGTATGCCGGCGGCATCCCACGAGGAGCGATGCGACGAAGCCCAGGATCGCGAGACCGGCCGCGAGCTGCGGGCGGCGCCCCGAGGGATGAGCTGGGGAGACCTGCATGTTGCCCTCTCCGCTGCGCCGAGTCCTGGAGCGCTTCACGATTGCGTTGGTCACGCCCGCGGAACCCCCCCGAACCCCCCCTTCGCAAGGGGGGGACAGGGCGCACTCCAAGATCTCCCCCTTGCGAAGGGGGGGTTCGGGGGGGTGAATTCGCGATCGCTTCCGGCGCGTGCGCAAGCCAATCGTGAAGCGCTCTAACGCGAACATCAGTCGTATCCACCACGGACCAAGGTCCAATCACGAGGAATCCGGGCGAGGCAGCGGGATCGGCTTGGACCTCAGGATTCGGTAGCTGTCGGCGAACTCCGTCACCTCGATGACCTGGTTTGAGGCGATGTCGCGAAAGACCTGGGTCGTCCCGCTCGTGGGCCATCGGATCTCCAGCACGGCGACTCGATCGGCCTGGGCCAGGCCGATGGTCTGTTCCAGGGGGTTCGCCCCGAAGCTGCTCCCCGAGGAGACATGCCGGTGGATGGTCAAGGACTTCTCGCCGGCGGTGACCACCTTGATCCGGGCGCCGATGGCCGGCCGGTTCGTCTTCTTGCCGATGAGCTTCACGGTCAGCCAGTGGTTGCCCTGACCGGGGTTCTGGAAGAGGATGTTGTGGTACTTGTCGCCGTTGACGGCACCCCCCATCTGGACGAAGACATCGACGTCGCCGTCGCGGTCCCAGTCGCCGCAGGCGACGCCATGGCCTTTCTGGAGGTTTCCGGTGCCGGAGGTGGCGGTGATATCGGCGAACCGTCGGCCCTCGACGTTCTTGAGCATCCGGTTCGGGACGAGGGTCGCCAGGTCCAGATCGCCGGTGCCCAGGTACATGTCCAGGAAGCCGTCGTTGTCGAAGTCGCCATAGTTGCTTCCCATGGTGGCGAAGACGACGTCCAGGCCCGCCTCCTTGGTCCGATCCTCGAAACCTCGGCCTTTCAAGTTATGGAAAAGCTTGTTCGATAGGCGGCCGTGCGGCAGGCCGAGCAGGCCTTTGACCATGTCCTTGAGTGAACGGTCGTTGCAAGTGGCGTAGATGTCGAGCCAGCCGTCGTTGTCGTAGTCCCACGCCCAGCACGAGAAGCCGCCGTAGGGCCCATCGATGCCCGCGGACTCCGTGACGTCGGCGAAGGTGCCGTCGCGGTTGTTGCGATAGAGGTGGGCGACACCGCTGAGATAGTTCGCGAACAAGTCCGGGTAACCGTCGTTGTCGAAGTCGATCCAGTTGGCACCCTTGCACCAGGGCTTGTCATCGCCCCGAACGCCGGCCTTGGCGGCGACCTCGTCGAAGGTGCCGTCCCGACGGTTGTGATACAGGCGGTTGGGCTGACGTTCACATCCGATGAACAGGTCCAGCCAGCCGTCGTTGTCGTAATCGCCCCAGCACGCCGCGTTGGAATTGACGGCGGTCATCAGCCCCGCCTCTTTCGTGACGTCAATGAAGGAGCCCCCGCCGCCGTTCCTCAAGAGCGTCGGCCGGATCGGCCAGGGGATCCAGGCTCCTCTCGCGACGAAGATGTCCATCAGCCCATCGTTGTTGTAGTCGGTTTGATAGCAGACCAGGCCGCCCAGTTGGTTGTCGAGGCCGGCCGACTCCGTGCGATCCTCGAACGTACCGTCGCCCCGGTTCCGGTAGAGGGCCATGTGTTCCGTCGGGTCGATGGCGGTCACCACGACGTCGAGCAGGCCGTCGTTGTCGAAGTCTTCCATGATCGCTCCGCCGGCCTGGTTGAAGCGGTTGAGGCCCACCAGTTGGCCGACGTCGCGGAACTTGCCGATGTCGAACTCGCGCTCGAGGAAATGGTCCAGCGAGACCAGGAACCGGGGATCAACCTTGCAGGGATATTCGCCGAGGGTCATGTGGGCCAGATTGAGCAGCCAGCGGACGTCCAGATCATCGGGGAACCGGTCGAGATACTCGGTGAAATGCCGGATCGCCGCGGTCGAGCCGTGCGGATTGACGTGGATGGCGGCGGGCGAGATGGGGAGGATGCAGGAGCTTTCACCACGGCAATTGATGCAATTGTCGTTCTCTCCGCGGCGCATCGCCGTCACCCCCTGATAGAAGATGAAGGTGTAGAGCCAGGTCTCGGACAGCCGATCCTTCTCCCGGATCCAGGACCTCGCCTGCTCCAGGACCTTGTAAGCTTGTTCGGGCTCTCCCTCGTAGTTGAAGAGCATCGCCTTGACCAGGAACAGGGAGGGCCTCCGGCCGGCCGGGACCCTCGAATCGGCGAGGGCTTGATCGACCATCGCCATGTCACGGTAGCCGACTTGCCGCCAGACGTTCGCGACGTCCTCGAGCGATGCCTCGGGCTTCCAGCCCGGGAGATGGCCCATGACGTCGAAGAATCCGCCGGTATCCAGCGGCCTGCGCGGCTTGTACTCGAGCTGACGCCGGGGGCCGGCGGGATGAGTCACCGAGGCGGGGGCCGAGTAGAAGATGGCGGCGGCGATCAGCGCCACGAGGATCAGGCCGGCCACCAGTCTCGCGGAGGAGCGCCGCGGGGTCCGAATCGGGTCCTGTCGCATACACCCTCTCATCTATGGAGTACGGACATCCACGGCGAGCAGGTCCGAATGAGGAGGCGGAAATGAAGCGTTCGGGATGCGAGGATAGCATGGTCGCGAGGACGTAGCAATACGTTGAGCTGACCGACCCGACTCCGCAAATCAAGTCGCCCCCGATCCCCATGATGCGAGAACCGATCGACCTATCATCGTACCACCACGAAGACCGAAGGGGTTAGGTTGTCATGCCGGAGACAGCGGCCAGACCAAGACTTAAGTGCAATCGCCGGGTGAAGATCTCTGCAATACGGTCGGATCAAACGGAGTTGGCCTTCGGTCACGAGCCCCGATTTCTCGTCTGACTCGCGCCCGATCCTTCGGGCGGGTCGCTATTTCCGAGAGCTTCTAACGACTCGTCGGGAAACGACGACCGAGAGACGGCCAGAGCTCTGAGGTTCGGAGAAAATTCGACCAGGATCGCGGAAAGGGCTTGTGCCGTGACTCTCTCGTAATTCCTTTCATTAAAATCACTTATGGCAAATGGCCCTTCCCCGGATCTGGGCCCTGCATCTCGGATTGTCTCAATAAAGAAACAACCGCACGTCGGGATATTGACAAAGCGATTCACGGCCGATAGAAATGGTTCGGTCAGATCCCAGGATATCTGGATTTTGCAAGTCTCAAGAACATCCTGATTTAAAACGAATTCAGTAAGGGAGATCTCTTAGTCCTTTAGGAGACGACCTTTCTCCCTGCGGGGATGTACCCGAGCCATCCGGGATTGGTCGCGAATCCGGCAATACCGTTCCAGTTATGTTCGGTCGCTTCGCGGTTGCGGAGTCGTAGACGCGTCGCCATAACTCCCTCATGGGACGATCGATTCGGGCCGGAGTCGCGTGCGAGCGACCCTCCCGGATCGACACATCGAGTAATCGTCATGCTTTTCGTCGCACCCATGGCATGAGACCTGGTCGGCCGGGTCGATGCCGGATGGAATGGTGGGCTCGATGAATTGATATGTGAGTTCCCAAGCATTGCAGAAGTGACCGGGCACCCTGGAACCGCGGGAGTTCCGGGAGATCCCGGCGTTGTGACGGACGTCCTTTCGCCGATCAGTCCATTGGACCGGGGCGGCGATCCTCAATCCGCATCGGATTCAGGGATCGCATCGCTCCAGGGAGGAAGACGACTCAGATGAACAGAGCAATCCGTGGAGCGACCCTGGGCGCCGTCGGCGTCGTCCTCGTCGTGCTGGCCGGCTGCGAGAACAACGAGGCCAACGTCAAAGGCACGGGCGTGACGCCGCCCGGCGCGGCGGCGACCTCGGAAGAGGGCACCAAGGTCCAGACCCCCCCGATCACGAAAAAGGCCCCCGAGGGCTACGGGGCCAAGGGTTATCCCGGTCAGGCGAAGGTCAAGAGGTGAGGGCCCTGATTCGAGTCATTGATCGGGCAGGTTCCTGATCGTGCGGAAGGGAGCATCCGCCGAGGTCCCGATGATCGGAGTGGACATCCGTCGTTGTACTGGTCGTTCGTCATTGCCTTTCCGGAGCTTTGATTTCCATGAGAATACGGAATCGCGGATTCACCCTCATCGAGCTGCTGGTCGTCATCGCCATCATCTCGGTCCTGATCGCCCTCTTGCTGCCTGCGGTCCAGTCGGCGCGGGAGGCGGCGCGGCGCTCCCAGTGCACGAACAACCTCAAGCAACTCGGCCTGGCGGTCCACAACTACCACTCGGCTACCAACGCGATCCCGATCTCCGGGAGTCGTAGCGGCTACTGGAACGGTGCCCAACCCGGATTGGACTTCATCCAGGAGTACTCGATGAAGACTCACCTGCTGCCCTATCTCGAGCAGCAGCAGCTCTTCAACGCGTTCAATATGAGGTGGGATCCGGGTCCGGCCGGCGCGTCCAATCAATACGAGGCCATCGGAGGCGCCATCAACTCGACGGCCTATCTCACCAAGATCGCCGGCTTCTTATGCCCGTCCGACTCGAATCCCGGCAACATCAACGTCGCCAATACCAATTACCCCAACAACATCGGCGGGAATCGCGCCTATGCCCAGCTCAATTGGACTCCGAACGGGCCCTTCTATCAAATGTCCTGGGACTCGGCGGTCCGCGATGTCATCTCCTTCGACGACATCACGGACGGGCTGAGCACCACGACGATCTTCAGCGAGTGGGTCAAGGGGACCGGCAACATCAACTCCGACGGACTGGGTATGGTCTATGGCGGCGCGGGAAACCCGATCACGTGCGATACCACCTTGCGTGGTACGCCCAACGCCGACTATGTCCTCTACACGACCAAGTGCCAGAACAACACGGCCCGATTCTTCGCATTCAAGGGGGAATACTGGCACCTCAGCGATACCGGCCGCGGCGGCTTCTACACCCACAGCACACCGCCTAATCAACGGAGCTGCTACTGTTCGGAGAGCGGCGGTCGGGCGGGCCTCTCGGCCCTTCCGCTGCCGTGGGATTACGACCCGGAGACCTTGATCGGTGCCAGCTCGAACCACCCGGGCGGCGTGAACGTGCTGTTCCTGGACGGCTCGGTCCGGTTCATCAAGAACAGCGTCAACTACCAGACCTGGATGGCCATCGCGACGACGAACCAGGCCGAGACGGTCAGCTCCGACTCGCTGTAATCCGGGTCGAATCCGCTCGGGCCGGTGCTGCGACCCCGTCGCCATCGGCCCCGAGGGGGGCGGGGCTCGCGAAGCTGCCTCCGCGCCTTCGAGGCCCGCGAAACCCCCGAAGAGGGACTTGATCGAGGTCGAAGCGGATCGGCTGTGCACTGGGAATTCGGCCGCTAGGCCGCGGCCTGCACGTCCGGTCGTCATTTCAATGACTCATTGCCATGTTCCAGGACCAGAAACAGACGCTGAAACGAACCGGCGACAGTCCGTTTCCGCGATCCCGGCCGGCCCCCGCCTCATCGCCGGGAGTCGGGATCCAGGGTCTGGCGGGGGCTTCGGTCGTGATCGCCTCCGGTCCGGGACGGGGCCGACTCGGATGGGGGGGCGGCGTGCAGCCGATGGAAGTTGGCCAGGCCCGGTTCGCCGCGGCGTTGATGATAGTCCGCGAGCAGGCGGTTGGCCTCGGGGTGGTCGGGGCGGTCGCGAAGGACCAGTCGCGCCCACTCTGCCGCTTCGTCGCCGCGGCCGTGATCGATCATCCAGCGGGCCGCGAGGCAGCGAAGGGCATTATTGTCGGGGTTGTGGATCAATTGATCGGCAATCTCGGCCATCTCCCCATGCTCGCGCCTCAACTCCTCGGAACGGCGTCGCTCGGCGAGGGCTTCATCGCGACGATCCAACCGGCCCAGGACCAGCGACCTCTGGTAGCGCAGCTCCGGGTCGAACGCGTCGGCTTTGATCGCGCGGTCGAGTCGCCGCAGGGCGTCGTCGGGATGCCCTTGGTGCAGGTCGATGGCGGCACGCTCCTTGAGGGCCATGGTATCGTCGGGAGCCAGTGCCAGGGCCCGGTCGAGGGCGGCGCCGGCCTGGGTGATCTCGCCCTGGACTCGCGCGACGATCCCGACTCCGATGTAACCCGCGGCGTGCCCGGGATGGCGAGCGGCGTAGGCGGCATAGAGCTGCCCCGACTCGGCGTAGTGGCCCTCGAGATAGAGGATCTCGGCCAGGCTGAGCCTCGCCTCGTCGCAATTCGCGTCGCGGCGGAGTGCCTCGCGGAGGTGGGCGATGGTCACGATCCGATCCACTCCGATCCGACGATCGATCTCGGCCCGCAACACCAGGGGCTTGGGGTCGGTCGGCGTCTCGCGGGCCCATCGATCGACCACGTTGATCGCATCGGCCAGGTCGAACCGCTGCATGGCGATCCGGGCCAGAGCCCCGGCGACCTCGGGGTCCGGGCCCCGGTCCTCGTTTTCGGGTCCGTCCCAGGCGCGCCGCAGGAGGGGCAGGGCGTCGTCGGCCCGACCGGCTCGGGCATACAGCAGCCCCCAGAGGCGTTCCACATCGGCGGGCCGACCACCCTGCTGCCGCGCCCTGGCCAGCTCGGCCGCGGCCTCCTCCAGCCGACCCTGCGAGATCGCCTGCCGGGCGGCCCGCACGTGGGCCTCGGCCGGGTCCGGCGCCCGGCCCAGCCAGCGAGGTGCCGCGACCATCGCCCCCATCGCCAGGATCAATACCGACGCCACGAGTCCCCCCGCCCGGCGCCACCAGCTCCGTGCTCCGCTCGCTCCGCCATCGTTCCGATTCATCGGTTCAAGACGACCTCCGGGATACCCTTGAGGAATACGAAACAGAAAGGCAAACACGTCAGGGACCATCGAAGCACCGCCGCTCCGGCGCCCCATGCGATCGGACGGGGACCGCTGCCCATGCGGCGGGCCATACCCGACATCAAGGTATCGCGCCGCCGCGCAGATCGCAACGTACCGCGTTCCGGCCGATTTCGAGGGTTCGATCGATTCAGAGACGTCTCGACATCCAGGAACCGAACTCCGACGACCTCGGAAGCCCGTAACCAACCCCGCGGACGCGCCTGGCGAAATTGGGCTCAACCCGGTTCGGCCCGGCCTCACCTTCGCGAGCCGCACGAGCCGCGCGGCGTCACATCCTTAACCCGGCAAAGGGAAGTTGAATGATGAGAAAAATACTCGGTCGCTGCGTGCGACTCTCGCTGCTCGGTCTGGCCCTGGTCGCCCTGTCGGCAGGTTGCGAGGATTCCAACGAGGGCGAGTCGGTGAGCGGGATTGCAAGCGGAAAGGGGACCGCCGACCCGAAATATGCTGCCGGCACACCCGAGCAATACATCCGGAAGCATCAAGAGGCGGAGAAAGTCGTCCCGTCCAAGGGGAAACGAGCGGCGACCAAGCCGGAAGCCGCGACCAAGCCGGAAGCCGCGGCCAAGCCGTAGCCCTGACGAGCAGGCGGCGTTCACTCGCAGACGGTTCGCCACCCCGTTCCACGCTTGGTCCGGGGATATTCCAATTCGCGGATCGTTCGTCCGATGGCCCGTTCTCATCCTCGAACTCATGACCAAGGAGTCGATCTTTATGCCCCCGAGACGACGCGGTTTTACCCTCATCGAATTACTGGTGGTGATCGCGATCATCGCCGTCTTGATCGCCTTGCTCTTGCCGGCGGTCCAATCGGCCCGCGAGGCTGCTCGCCGTTCCCAGTGCGTCAACAACCTCAAACAGATCGGGTTGGCGTTGCACAACTATCACTCGGGCCTCGATTGTCTGCCTCCGGCCGGCTCCTCGCAAATCACCAACGGCTACGTCCGCCAATGCTTCTCGATGAAAGTGCGGATCATGCCTTACATGGAGCAGCAGACGGTCTACAACGCCTTCAACTTCTCGCTCGACGCCGAGTGGGCTCAAGACACGGGCGACAGCACCGGGTGGGCGAGCGCCAATGTCACGGCCAAGGCGACCCGGGTCGCTTCGTATCTCTGTCCCTCCGACTACAGGAAGGGCAATCGGAATAACCGGGAGAGCGTCATCTGGAGCAACGGTTCGATCAACGCGGACCTCGCGCAGATGTCGAATTACGCCGAGAATGACGGCGGCAATCGCATGCTCTACGGCGGACAACCCAACGGCATCGCCTACTGGATCGGCTCGACGCCCGACCAGGTCCAGGTCGAATCGCAGACGCGCCAGGTCATCAGCTTCGCCAATATCACCGACGGCCTGTCGAACACGGCGCTCTTTGCCGAATTCGTCAAGGCGGACGGCCAGGGGCCCGGCGACTCATCCGACAGTCTGGGCATGATCTACACGGGTATCGTGGCCAGTACGAACAACCCGTTCCCGAACAACGTCCTCCAGTCCGAATTCCAGAATGCGCAGAGCTGCCTCCAGTCAACGGGCAAGAATTTCAGTTGGCATGGCGAGCGCTACGTCGTCCAGGACCTCGGCCGTGGCGGGGGCTACTCGCATACCCAGCTTCCCAACCGCAAGTCGTGTTATTACAGCGACTTCGCGGGTCAGAGCAGCAACTGCTATGAGTCGATGATCGCGGCTGCCTCGTACCACCCCGGCGGCGTCAATGTCCTGTTCGGCGACGGCTCGGTCCGGTTCGTCAAGAGCACGATCGGTTACAATATATGGTACGGTCTTGGTACCCGAGGCGGCGGCGAACTCCTCAGCTCCGATAGCTACTAGGGAGCCTCGAGCGAGCGATCTCTCGATCGATTCGCGCGCACGCCGGCCGCCCTCGCCCCATCCTCCCTACCGGGGGCGAGGGCGGTCGCTCGGTGCCCCGACAACATGTCCTGATTGTGTCCGAGCCACGACGGATCCCGGCGTCGGATTTCCGAATTCCCTTCATCGCGGCAACTTCTCGGCCGGAGTGCGGGAAACGATTGAGCGAGTGAAACAGTGCCTGTGGTTCCCTACGGCTGCCTATCCTCCGACCCGGAACGTCCCGATGACTCGCCGGCGATGCGCCCGTCTTCGAGACGCGCCAGATCGGGGCCTGCCGGGCGATCCGCTCTCCGGCGGTGGTATCGCTCGGCGGCATCGGCGATCTGGGGCATCCTGTTGGTGGGACTGATCGGCCTGACGGTCTGGCACGGTCTCCGCGCGGAAGTCCTCGCGGAAGCGCGCGCCGCGTATGAAGGACGGCCGGCGAACGCGGACCTTCCGTCAATGAACTGGTGGCGGCGCCTCTGGCCGGATGCCGACATCCCGCCGGGAGCACGGCGGCGCCGCACCGATGCCAGAGGCACGCCCCAGCCCGATTATGTCCGAGCCCTCCAGCTCGCCCTGGATTATCTCGATAACCACCCGAGCCACGGCGAGACCGCGCGCCTGGCCGCCTTGTGCTTGAGCCATCTCGACTACCCGGCCCACGCCGAGGCCTATTATCGGATGGCCGGCGGCACGGGGCGAATGAGCCTCGACGATCTCCACATCCGCGCGATCGGACTGGCGCGGGGTAACTTGCGAGACCAGGCCATCGCCGCCTACCAGGAAATCCTCGCGCACGGACCGATGATCCCCTGGCGCTCCAGCGGCTTGCGGCCATCTACTACTCGCGGTCTCAATATCAGGAGACCTTGCAGGTCGCCGGCCGTCTGGCTCAGGCCTCCGACCCCAAGTGGGCCGTGGCGGGCTACTCCCTGATCGGTACCGTCCATCACGAGCAACACCATTTCGAGCTCGCCGTCGAGGCCAATAGACAGGTCGCCGAGCGGGACCCGGAACTGAAGCTCCTGACCGTCCCCCCCGAACTCTTCTGGGCCGATTTCGCCGAGGATCTGCTCGAGACGGGCCACGCCGCGGACGCCCGCCGGTTCCTCCTGAGGGCGCTGCGTGCCGGCGAGACGCCGGCGCTGGTCAACCTCCTCGGCGCCGCCTACTACGCCGATGGCGCGGAGGCCGACGCCGAGCAATGCTGGAAGCAGGCGACGGCGATGGATCCCAACTTCGATCGCCCCTGGCTGAACCTGGGCAAGTTGGCCATGCATCGCGGCCGGCTCGCCGAGGCCGCGGCCTCTTTCGAGACCGCCCATGCCATCGACACGCAGGCGTTCGAGCCCCTGTACCAACTGAGCCTGATCTATCGGCGCCTCGGCCGGACGGAGGCCGCCGAACAGTTCGGCAAGAGGGCGGCCCAGGCCATGCGGAAGCGGCTCGGGACCTCCGGTCCCTCCCGGACGAGTGCGGGGGCGAAGCCCGATGAAACTCCATAAGCACGCGACGCGGCCGGGCAGGTTAGGCGCTGCAATCGTACTATCATCGCTGTTTCTCGGGGGCGCGGGTTGTACGCCCGCGTCGGCGACCGGCAGGAACGGGGCCATCGCCGTCGAGAGCCCATCTCACGAGAGGCGGGAAGGCGAAGTTGATCGGTCGCAATCCGCGGCGAAGGGAGTGACGTCCGCTCATTGCCCGGCGCCGGCCGGTTCGAGTATCACCTCGGTCGGGTCGTCGCCGATCCGGTTTCGCGACATTACCGCGACCTGCGGGATTACCTTCGTGCACTGCAGCGGCAACAGCGACGAGAAGGATTTCCCCACCTGCCTGGGAAGCGGCGTCGCCCTGCTCGATTACGACGGAGATGGCTGGCTGGACTTATATCTGGCCACCACGCGCAATTTGCCCTTGTCGGCCCCCGACCGATCGCCCGGCAATCGGTTGTACCGCAACCGACATGACGGCACCTTCGAGGACGTGACTCGCCACGCAGGGGTCGGCTTCCGTGGATTTTGCCACGGCGTGACCGTCGGCGACGCGGATAACGACGGCCGTCCCGACCTCTATCTGACCAACCTGGGCCCGAACGTACTGTACCTCAACAACGGCGACGGGACGTTCCGAAATGCCACCGCCGGCTCGGGCCTGGGCGGCTCGGGCTGGTCCTGCGGCGCGGCGTTCCTCGACTACGACAACGACGGCCGGCTCGACCTGTACGTCTCGCATTACGGCGAATGGTCGCCCGATCTTCGCCGACCGGCCTGCGGCGACTCCAAGCGGAACATCCGGACGATTTGCTCCCCCTCGACGATCGAACCGCAACGGCACGCGCTCTATCGAAATCGGGGCGACAGCACGTTCGAGGATACGACGGTCGGGGCCGGTGTGGGTCGTCGCGATGGCCGCGGGCTCGGTGTCGTCGCCGCCGACCTGGACCGCGACGGCCGGATCGACCTCTACGTCGCCAATGACAAGGGCCCTAACTTTCTGTTCTTGAACCGGGGAGACGGGACCTTCGCGGACATCACCGAGACGTCCGGCGCCGCCGGCAACGAGGCCGGCGAATACCAGGGGAGCATGGGCGTCGACGCCCAGGACCTCCACGGCGACGGCCTGTTCGAGTTGATCGTCACGAATTTCTGGGGTGACGGAGCCGCCCTCTATCGCAACGCGGGAGGGGGCAACTTCCTCGAGATCAGCCGATCGGCCGGGATCATCCGCGACAGCAAGCCGTACGTCGGCTGGGGCGTCGCGCTGGAGGACTTCGATAACGACGGTCGGCCGGATCTGCTCATGGTCAACGGCCACGTCAACGACAACCTGGAGCAACTCGGGCAGGACATCCCCCAGCCTGAGCCCGCCAAGTTGTGGTGGAACCGGGGCGCCGTCGGGGGGCACATCGCACTCACGAACCTGGCGGATCCCGGGCCATTCTTCGCGGTGCCACACGTGGCGCGGGGGGCGGCCTTCGGCGACCTCGACAACGATGGTGACGTCGATGTGGTCATCAGCCGGCTCGACCAGTTGCCGGCCGTCCTGCTCAACGAATCGCCGCCAAGATCCTGGATCCGACTGGAACTGATCGGTCGGCGGTCGAACCGGTCGGCGATCGGCGCGGCCATCGAGGTCCGCGCTGGGGGCCGGGTCTTCCACCGACAGGTCAAGGGGGGCGGCAGCTACCTCTCGGCCAACGACCCTCGCGTGCTGGTCGGTCTGGGCGATGTCGATCGCGTCGATTCCGTCGAGGTGCGTTGGCCGTCCGGAGCCCGCTCGACCTTGTCCGAACCCGTAATTCGTCGGAGTCACGTCATCCACGAGCCTGACCGTTCGGGTCCGGACGGCCGACCGGCCTCGGAGACGCCACGCGCGACCGCGGGCGCATCGGACGGCCTCGGCCCCGGGGCGCCGGGCAGCGGACGGACGGAGGGCCGCCGCTCATGACAGGAGCGCCAACCGAGGCGGACGTCGCCCGCCGGCAGCCCGGTCGTCCGCGATCCGTGATGTTGGGGCTGGCCATGGCCACGGTCGCCTTGCTGACGGCCTCGCTCTGGCTGGTCGTTCAGGGAGCGTACCGATCGAGGACCTGGACCGGGGTCGATGTCCAGCAGGTCAACCGGCTGGCCGCGGCGGGGCTGTTCGAGCAGGCGCTCCGGCGCGTGGAAACCGCCCTGGTGGCCGAACCGGACAATGGTGTCCTCCGGGTCCTGGCCGCGCGGCTGGCGCTGGACCGTCCGGACCCGCAGCCCCGGCGGGCACTCGAGCATCTGGGACGGTTCCGATCGGCGGATCCGGCCCTGGCCGCGCGGGCCAAGTTCGCCCAGGGGCAGGTCGTCTACTCCTCATTGGGATTCGCCGAGGCGGAGAGTTGCTGGCGGGAGGCCCTGCGGCTCGACCCGAAGGTGCCCGAGGCGGCCTGGGCCCTGCTCGACCTCACTTACCTCGAGGGGCGCTCGGAAGAGGCACGCCGGCTGGCGCTCCGGCAACATGAGATCGAGCCGGACCCGCACGACCGCGTCCATCTCTTGCTGGAGCTGGTCCGACAGGATGTCGAGCCGCCCGAGCCCGGCACCGTGGCCACCTTGTTCGCGCCGGTCGTCCGTGCCAATCCCGACGACCTGCACGCCGTGCTCACCTTGGGACGAGCCCTGGTCCGCAACAGCCAGACCGAAGAGGGGCTGGCCACGCTGGACGCCGTCTCCCGGCGCTGGCCCGAGAGCGTCAACGCCTGGGATGCCCTCTTGATGGGCCTGGATGCCGCCGGCCAGCCCGATCGGCTGGCGGAGGCCTGGGCCCGGGTGCCGCCGCCATGGCACGACGATGCCCGGATGGCGCGGCACGAGGGGAACACCGCCCAGGCTCGGGGCGACTGGGCGGGCGCTGCGCGGGCCTACCGCCGCGCCTGGAGTGCCCGGCTCGACGACGTGACCTCCGCCTACCGCCTGTCGCGAATGCTTCACGCGCTCGGACGACACGACCAGGCCTCCGGCTGCGATCGCTTCGTTCGAGGTGCCCAGGCCGCCCAGGCGGAGCTTCCCGGCCTTTACAAGGAGGCCGATGCCTTCCAGGATCTGGGGCGCCAGCCGCATCGCACGCTCTACCTACGCCTGGCCGATAACCGCGAGCGCCTCGGCCGGCTCGACGAAGCCCGAGCCTGGCACCGACTCGTCCTGAGCGAATGCCCCGACGATCCCTGCAGCCGAACGGCCCTGGAACGGCTACAATCTCTGGGGAGGTGCGAGGCCCCCCCGGGCCAGGACGCCCTACGCGACTGTCAAGGTAACGCCGCCGTCCAGGAACGACCGCGAGCCCCAGGACCATGATGATCGAAGCCCCTACGCCCGTCCCCTCGGCCGACGACACCATGGGCCGGGAGTCTTTCCCTGCCTCGGCCAAGGTCGCGGAGCACATCCGCCCCTCGGGAGCGGGTCGCGACAACCGTGGGCGACGACTCTGGCGGCTGGGCCGCTGGACCCTCCTCCTCTCGCTCATCGGCCTCAACGCCTGGTGGTTCTGGCTCGGTTCCCGACCGGTCGTCGGACTGGACACGATCGCGACATGGATCGAGCGGGATCGTGACGGCGATGCGGAGCAGGCGCTGCGCCGGCGGTTGACAGGCTCGCCCCACGATGGCCAGGCGCGAGCCTTGCTCGCGAAACTCATGGCCAAGCGCCATGATATGCTCGGCTGTGCGCGGGAGTTGCACCGGGTGCCGTTCTGGTGGCCGGACAAGGAGAAATGGCTGCTCATGGAGGCCGGGGCCTTCAAGGAGCTCGGCCGTATGAGCGACGCCGAATCCGCCTGGAAGGCCCTGATCGAAGACGACCCGTTCCATCCCGTCCAGCCGAGATTCGCCACCGCGGCGGTCCGTGACCTGCTCGAGCTCTGCGCCGTCGAGGGGCGATGGGACGAGGCTGTCAAGCTCATCTGGCAGGCGTACGACCGGACCGACGACCGCGACGAGCGCGGCAGGTTATTGAACATGCGGATCCGCACGGAACTGGATCGGATCGTGCCCTCGGTCGCCGCCGCGAAGATGGAGAACTACCTGGCGGCCGACCCCCAGGACTGGGAGGCGCGGCGCGGGCTGGCCAAGGCCAAACTGGCCCTGAACCTGCCCGAGGAGGCCCGGCGCCTCCTCGAGACCTGCCTGCGCGAGCGGCCGGAGGACCACCGCTGCTGGGCCGACTACCTCGATCTGCTCCACAACTCGGGCGATCTGAACGGCCTCAGGGAGGCCGTCGCCCGCCTCCCCGAGCCCGTGGCCGAGTACCCCGCCGTGCTCACGCAGCGCGCCCGCCTCCTGGAGCGAGACCGACGTTGGGCCGAGGCTGCGGCGCTTTACCACCGCATCCTGCAAGTCCGCCCGTTCGAACGCGAGACGTATTACCGCCTGTCCCTGGTCGAGGACCGGCTCGGCCAACATGAGACGGCCCGGCTGCAACGCGAGCGCTGGCAGGCCATGAGCGCCGCCCGCACCGAGCTGAACGCGGCCTACCAGAAAGTCCTGGATCTCCACCGATCGGCCCCGGATTCGTCCGAGTATCACGCCGCGATCCGCCGGCTGGCCCGGGTCTGCGAGACCCTGGGCTGGAGTCGGGACGCCGAGGGCTGGGCTCAGCTCGCGCCTCCCGCATGATCCCTGGTAGGAGGAGGGACGATCCCATGAAATTGGGCCTTGCACGATGGTTACGCCTCGCCACAAAAGTCGGCGTGTCGGCCATCGTGACGGTGGCGTTACTGTCCGCCGTGACCCAGGTGCTACTGAAGATGCTGACCCCGGGGCTGTCGACGCTCAGCGACGATCCGCGGGCGTTTCCGGGGTACACCTTGATCGCCCCTCGACAATCTACGAACACTTATCTCATCGATTTGCAGGGGAGAGTCGTCAAGTCCTGGAAGAGCCGGTACACCGCGGGCCAGGTCGCTTACCTGCTCGAGGACGGGCACTTGCTCCGCGCCGGGAAGCTCGCCAGCGAGGAACAACATTTCGTCGGAGCCGGCGCCGGCGGGCGGGTCCAGGAATTCACGTGGGAAGGCGAACTCGTCTGGGACTTCAAACTCCACGACGAGAAGCGGCTCCCCCACCACGACATCACGAGGCTCCCCGGCGGCAACGTGTTGCTGATCGTCTGGGAGATCAAGACCCCCGGGGAGGCCATCGCCGCCGGTCGCGGGCCGGAATCGGCGGACGGCCCCTGGCTGGTCGATTCCATCATCGAGGTCCAGCCGACGGGGAAGTCGGCCGGTGCGGTCGTGTGGGAGTGGCACGCCTGGGACCATCTGATCCAGGACCGGGATCCGTCGCGGGCGAATTATGGAGACGTGGCCGCCCACCCCGAACTGATCGACATCAACTTCGGTCAGGACTATCTCCCTGTGCCGGCTCGGTCTACCGAGCCGGGAGCGAAGAATCATGGTAACCTGGACGCGCTTCGCAGCATCGGGTACCTGGGCTCGCCGGCAGCGAACGGAAACAAGGGGGTCATCCCGGAGTGGACTCACGTCAACGCGGTGGCCTACGACGCCGAGCTCGACCAGATCATGCTGACCGTGCTCGCCTACAACGAGTTCTGGGTCATCGACCACGGGACGACCACGGCCGAGGCGGCCGGCCACGCCGGGGGCCGCGGCGGCAGGGGCGGCGATCTCCTCTACCGCTGGGGGAACCCCCGCGCCTATCGCGCCGGCACGGCGGCCGATCAGCGGCTCTTCGCCCAGCACGACGCCCACTGGATCCCCGCCGGCCGGCCCGGCGCGGGACACGTCCTCGTGTTCAATAATGGGGGCGGTCGGCCGGGAGGGGACTACTCATCGGTGGACGAGATCGTCCCGCCGGTGAACGCCCGGGGTCGGTACGTCCTCGAGCCGGGGGCGGCTTACGGGCCGAGAGGACCGGTCTGGAGCTTCACCGCGCCCAGGCCGACCGACTTCTTCGCCTGGCTCATGTCCGGCGCCCAGCGACTCCTCAACGGAAACACGCTCATCTGCGATAGTGTGAGCGGAGCGATCTTCGAGGTCACCCCGAAAAAGGAGATCGTCTGGAAGTACCTCTGCGTCGGCACCGTCAAGTCGGGGAAGGGCGCGACGGGTAGTCCACCTCGGTCTCAGGAGATCCTGGCCCCCTTCTTGAGGGACCTGCTGAAGATGTCCCCCGAACAAAGGAAAGACATGGACGAATTCCAGAGGAAAATCGGCGCCGCGCTCGAAAACATCCTCAAGGTCGAGCAGAAGAAGCGGCTCGGGGAGGGGAGTGGGGGCTTCGCCCTGCCCGGCCAGATCCTGTCGCGGTCCAGGCAGGCCGCGCTGATGCCGACCGACGAACAGGAGCGGGCGCTGGCCGAGCTCCAGAAGGCGGTCAACGTCAAGCTCGGCCAACTCCTCACGGCCGACCAGATGGCCCACGTCAAGAAGATGAAGGAGGACTTCCTTCGCGGCACCCTGAGAGCCGGTGCCGGCAGAGTCGGAGGCCCGGCGCGAATCGGGCCTGCCGACTCCCCCGACTCCGGCAGCTCGCCGGGCAGGAATTCGGTCTTCCGCGCCTACCGCTACGGAGCGGACTACGCGGGCCTGGCCGGCAAAGACCTGAAGCCTGGCAAGACGATAGACGAGTCGGAATCGAAGGACCTCGAGGACGATTAGAGCGCCTTACAGTTGCATAGCGTACGCCGCACGATCCCCGAACCATCCGGCGATATCCTCGAGGGTCACGTCATGCAAGCCCGACGCGAACGCCGCATATACCGCCCCGGTCGTCCGCGCCGCGGCCGATCGCATCGCGTTCTTGACCTTCGAGACCATCTCCTCGATCGGCGTCAGGTCCGGGCTCCACGGCGGCAGCGGCACCACGCTGGCCCCGGCCGCCTCCACCGCCTCGATCGCCTCATCCGATTTGTGCGGCTTGAGATTGTCCCAGATCACCACGTCGCCGGGCCGCAACTCCGGCACCAAGACCTCCTCGACGTACTCCTCGAAGATCGCGGTGTTCGTGGCGCCTGCGAAGGCCAACGCCGCCACCGGGCCGGAGAGTCGCATCCCGCAGGTCAGCGTGATCGACTCCCAGTGCCCAGGGGCGTCCGAATAGACC
Source organism: uncultured Planctomycetota bacterium (assembly GCA_963743925.1). Classification (GTDB taxonomy): domain Bacteria; phylum Planctomycetota; class Planctomycetia; order Isosphaerales; family Isosphaeraceae; genus CAVZRC01. The sequence continues at coordinate 37,331 of CAVURY010000008.1, forward strand.
CGCTGCCCCGCGGGGGCCCGGCCGTAGATCCGGGTCATCGCCGTGTTGGCCCCGCACTCGTCGACGAAGACCAGTCGTTGCGGGTCCACGTCGGCGAGGGCCTCGCAGAAGGCCCGTCGTTGCTCCTGGACCTCCGGGCTGTCCTGCTCGGCGGCGCGGGGGATCTTCTTCTTTCGCGGCAGCCCCAGCCGGCTCAAGGCGCGGGAGATGGTGGCGTGACTGCACGAGGAGCCGAGGTGCACGCGACACTCCTCGAGCGTGGCATCGGGCCGGTCTCGGATGAGCTGGCAGAGCCGCTCGAGGTCCTCGCTCGTGAGCGCCGCCGGGTTGCCTCCGCCGTGGGGCCTGGGTTGGACCGAGCCGGTGGCGCGGTGGAGTTGCAACAGCCGCGTGACGAAGGAGATGCTGACCAGGAACCGCTGTGCGATCTGCCTCAATGTCCCATCACCGCGCGAGGCCGTATCGACGATCCGCTGTCGGAGATCTTCGGAATAGGGTGTCATCGCTCACCTCCTCGCCAGGATCTTCATTCAAACGGCGCGCCATGCAAGTGAAAGGCGC
>CAVURY010000009.1:0-94307 GCA_963743925.1 uncultured Planctomycetota bacterium
TGCGGTGTGCGTCCGGTGAACCCCTTCTTGCAGCCCATGTTACGATCGGGTCATGGCCGAAGGGGGGTGAACCATGGCCCGCATCGTGCAGCTTGCTGGCCGCCGAGAGACGTATTGGCGGTCGGTCCTGGCTCGGTGGCAGCGGAGCGGTCTGTCCGTCCGGACCTTTTGTCGAACCGAGGGTCTGAACCAGGGGACCTTCTACTGGTGGCGACGTGAATTGAACCGCCGCGACCAGCCCCAGCCCGCGTTTCTCCCGGTGCGCATCCTCCCCGAGCGGGCCGAGCACGCCACGGGGAGCATCGAGGTCGTCCTCGCCAATGGACGATCGGTGCGCGTCTCAGCCGGCTTCGATCCCCAGACCCTCGTGCGCATCGTCGAGTTGCTCGAAGGAGGCCGGTCATGCTGAGCCTGCCTCCGACCATCCGCATCTACCTCGCGGCCCAACCGGCCGACCTCCGAAAATCGTTCGACAGCCTGGCGGCCCTGGTGCGCAGACGGCCTCCAGGGCGATCCGCTCTCGGGCGACCTCTTCGTCTTCCGCAACAAGTCCGGCGATCGGATCAAGCTCCTGATCTGGGAAGAGGACGGTTATGCGATCTGGTACAAGCGGCTCGAACGAGGGGCTTCCGCTTCCCGGTCGCCGCACAGGGCTGCGCCAGGCGTCGAGATCCGGGCCGCGGATCTGGTCATGCTCTTGGCGGGGGTCAACCTCGCCAGCGTCAAGCGCGGCAAGCGCTATCACCGCCCCGTACGCCAGGCGGACCGCCTGAGACGGCTCATCCTCGGATCTTCTCGCAAATTCATAGAATAATCTGATCGTGCCGTGCGTCTAACAGGGTATGAGCACGGACACCGGCCCCACCCCCAGCATCCCCCTCCCCGACGCCACGGCGTCGTTGCCCGACGATCCCGTCATCCTCCAGCAGATGATCCGCGAGCTGCTCGAGGTCCTGCGACAGACCCGGCACGAGAACGAGCAGCTCCAGCATCGGCTCGATCTCCTGTTGCGCCGCCTCTACGGCCCGCGCACCGAACGCTTCGACCCGAATCAGCCGCTGTTGATCCCCGACGCCTTTGACATCCCCGAGGCACCTGCCCCGTCAGTCGCTCCTCCCGCCGCCGTCGAGGCGGACCCCGATGTGACCCCTGGCACCAAGAAGAAGCAGCGCGGCCATGGCCGCAAGGGGCTACCTAAGGATCTCCGTCGGGTCCCGGTCCTCCATGACCTGACCGAGGCCGAGCGCCGTTGTCCCGGATGTGGCGAGCCCCGAGTCCAGATCGGCGTCGAGTGTAGCGAGCAACTCGATTACCAGCCGGCGTCGCTGTTCGTCGTGGAACATCATGCGCTGTACCTACGCCTGCCCACACTGTGAAGGCCACGTCGTCACCGCGGATAAGCCGGCCCAGCCCATCCCCAAGGGCTTGCCCGGGCCGGGGCTCCTGGCTCATGTGATTACCGATAAGTATGCCGACCATGTCCCGCTCTATCGCCAGGAGCGCCGGCTGGAGAGGCAGGGTGTCGAGATCACGCGGTCGACCCTCTGCGACTGGATGGGCGGCGCCGCCAAGCGGCTCGAGCCGCTGTACGATCTGATGAAGACGTTGATCCTGCTCTGCGGCGTGATCCACACTGACGACACGTCGGTGAAGGTGCGGGACTCGGAGCGGAAGATCAAGGCCACGGGCCGGCTCTGGATCTACTGGGGGGATTTCCAGCACCCATTCAACGTCTTCGACTTCACGATGAGCCGGTCGCGCGACGGGCCAAGCCAGTTTCTCAAGGGTTATCGTGGTTATCTCCAGGCCGATGCGTTCGGCGGCTACGACGGCATCTACGCCGGCGGCAAGGTGATCGAGGTCGGGTGCAACGCGCATGCGCGGCGGAAGTTCGTCGAGGCGCAGAAGACGGACCCGCGCGGGCGGCCGCGGCGGCGCTGGCGTTCTATCGCGAGCTCTATGCCATCGAGAAGGCGATCAAGGCGGAGATCGCCAAGACCGTCCCCGAGGACGAGCCGACGAATCTCGTCGTGCCGCGATCCGCCTGCGAGTCCGCCAGGAACGTGCCGTGCCGATCCTGGAGCAGTTTCGCAAGTGGCTGGAGGCGCAGAAGCCGGACGTGCTGCCCAAGAGCCCGATTGGCGGCGCCATCGGCTACGTCCAGAACCACTGGGAGGCGCTGATCCGCTACGCGAGCTCGGGGTACCTGGCGATCGACAACAACGTGTCCGAGCGACACATGAAGACGATCGCAACTGGACGAAAGAATTGGCTGTTCACGGGGAGCGAGAACGGCGGCAAGACGATGGCGATCCTGTTCAGCGTGGTGTCGAGCTGTCAGCGTCACGGCCACGACCCGTTCGTGTACTTGCGCGACGTGCTGGGGCGGTTACCGGGCCTGCCGAAGGAGCGGCTAGTGGAACTTCTCCCGGACCGTTGGTCGCCGCCGACGGCAGGCGATGCGGCGGGGGTCCCCGCGGAGCCGCCCTCACCTCACGACTGAATGGTCTTGGGCCGCCATGTCGGCGGCGTGGCCCCGGTGGCGTGCGACGATGAGCGCGTCACCGGGGCCAGCGTCTTTCAGGTCGGACGGGTGTCGCGGAGGCCAGGCAACCAGGCGACTGCCGGATGTCAGCCCGCCGTCCCCAAGGCGGCGAGCCGAGCCGCCGAGGGGAACGGGATTCAGTGGACGCACACTCAGGAACCGGGCTCTCGTCCAGGAGCGGAAGGGGTTCGGGGCGATCCAGGCGTTGTAGCCCCCCGCCGTTTTCCGTTTCTTCGGGAGGAAATCGGGAACCACCGGGTCGGCCCGCCGCATTATGATTGTTCCGTAGGCGAGGCCGATCCGAGGTCCCACCCGATGACGATCGAACAGAATCACACCGCCGCACGCTACCTCCGCACGATCCTCACCGAGGGGGTCGCCGCGGAGCTGACTGACCGCGAGTTGCTCGAGCGGTTCGCCCGCCGGGCGGGCGAGGCGTCTGAACTGGCGTTCGCGGCGCTGGTCGCGCGGCACGGGCCGATGGTGCTGCACGCCTGCCGGGCAGCCCTCCGCGACGAGCACGATGCCCAGGACGCCTTCCAGGCGACCTTCCTGGTGCTGGTGCACAAGGCGGGTTCGCTCTGGGTGCGGGATTCGCTCGGGCCTTGGCTGCACGCGGTCGCGCTGCGCGTCGCCGCCGGCGCGCCGGGTCTCGTCAGCACTGCGGCGGTCCGTCGAGCGGAGGCGCGCCGAGATCGCATCGTCGTTCCCCGAATCTCGGGATGGATTCGACGACGAGCAGATCGCCGCGCTGCACGAGGAAGTCGGCCGGCTGCCCGAGGGGTTTCGCAAGGCGATCGTGCTCTGCGATCTCGAGGGCCTGAGCCACGAGGAGGCCGCGCGAGGTCTGGGCTGGCCGATCGGGACGGTCAAGAGCCGGCAGGCGCGGGGGCGCGATCGGCTCCGCGGCCGACTGATCCGCCGCGGGCTGGCTCCCCTGGCCGGGACCGTCATCGCCACCCTAGCCGCCGAGCGAGCCGCCGCGGCCGTGCCCGCGTCGCTGGTCGATGCGACGATCCGGATGGCGGGCCTCATATCCCGCGGGAAGGCCGCGGCCGGTTTGATCCCCGCCACGGCCGCCGTCTTGACCCGGGGAGCGATCCGGGCCATGCTCCTCGCCCGGTTGCGGCTCGCGGCGGGTCTCGTGCTTCTCGCCGGCGCCGTGATCACGACGGCCGGCGTGGCGATCCACTCCCGGGCCGCCATGCAGGAGCCGCCGCCGAAGGGGACGGTCGCCAAGTCGAACACTCGATCGGCGCCGCCCGGGCCGGCATCGACGCCCTCCGTCCGGAGGATATCGCGGCTGAGAAGCGCCTCGCCGACATGCCCGAGAACACGGTCGCCGTCCTCGGTGAAGTCGCCATCGTCCGGGCGGCAGAGGTGGCCCCGAAGGAAATCGTCAACTCCATCGGCATGAGGCTCGTTTTGATCTCGGCGGGCGAGTTCACGATGGGTTCGCCCGATTCGGACCCGGACGCCGTCGCTTCTCAGAAGCCGCAACACCGGGTGCGGATCACTCGGCCGTTCTGCCTGGGGGCGACCGAGGTGACGCAGGGCCAGTACCAGGCGGTCACCGGCGCGAACCCGAGCCATTTCAATAGGTCCGATCACCTGCCGGTGGAGACCGTCAGTTGGCTCGATGCCATCGACTACTGCAATGCCTTGAGCCGCAAGGAAGGCTTGACCCCGTTCTACCGGGTTCAGGGAGAGACGGTGGAGGTTCCGGACTGGAACGGGACAGGCTATCGGCTGCCGACGGAGGCGGAGTGGGAATACGCGTGCCGGGCGGGGAGCACGACGCGCTACAGCTTCGGCGACGCCGCCGCGAGCCTGGGCGCGTTTGCCTGGTATTCCGGCAACTCGCGCACCCTAAATGTACGGCTATCCCAGCCGGTGGGTCAGAAGCGGCCGAATGCCTGGGGCCTGTACGACATGCACGGCAATGTCGATGAGTGGTGCTGGGACGGGTACGAAGCCGATTACTACAGCAAGAAGCCGCCCGCTGCCGACCCGCTTGGTCCCTCACTGGCCGCCTCCCGGGTGAACCGGGGCGGGAACTGGCGCCTCAGCCCGCAGCGCTGCCGGTCGGCGTTCCGCGTAGGGCACCCGCCGGGGGATCGGTCCGCCCTCCTGGGGTTCCGCGTCGCCCGAGCCCAGTCCGGTCCGTGAGTGGTTGGAGCGGCCGCGTATCCGTCCCGTGAAACGCCTTGGTCGCCTCACACAAACCCGATGTTGTCCGATTCGTTATAGAGGGGAGACCCACCGACGTCTCCAGGTACCTGCCCTCAATCGTGATCCGCATCCATCTCTCGGACTGAGACGCCCACCGCCTCGAACAGGCGTTCCTCCCGGCCACCGACTCGAGTCCTTGATCTCCCAGTCACGTCGGGCGATCATGGAGCCATGGCGGGCGCCTTCCTGAGTCGGCTGGCCTACGAACGCAGGCGTCTCTGATGATGTACGGCCTTTTGCTCCTGAATCTCGTACTCTCCGGGTTCGGAGTCCCCGCGGACGACGGGCCGATCGACAATCCCTCCCGCCCCAACGCTGAGGGCAAGGGGGACCGGCCCCTCGCCGCACAATTCGCCGCGCTGAAGCAGCGCTTCGAGGCCCGCGAGAAGCGCTTTCACGAAGCGCTGGTGGCGGCCAACAAGGTTGACCCGAAGGCCCGATCCAGGAAGATCACCGATGAGAACGAGACCTTTCAGCGCGACTGGCATGCGATGGCCGACGCGGTCCGCAAGCTGGTCCGCGCCCACCCGGCCGACCCGGCTGCGTTCGAGGGCCTCATCCTGCTGCCTGGTCTGATGCGGAGCTTCCTCGACGACGACCTGGTGAAGATCGTTCGTGATTTCTTCATGAGCGATCCCCGGATGGGCCAGCTCTGCGATGCGCTCGCCTACCGGAGCGAAGACTGGTCGGGAGACCTCCTCAAGGATGTCGCCGCCAGGCACCCTGACCGCAAGGTCCGCGGACAGGCCACCTACGCGCTCGGGATGTGGTGGCGCTTCGGGCCCGACACAATGACCCTGGGGCGGGACCACGACGAGTCCGCAACGCGTCAGTGCCTGGCTGAGGCGAAGCGATTCTTCACGCAGGTCCGCGAGGACTACGCTGACGTGCCGTCAACCGATGGTACGTTCCGGCTCGGCGACAAGGCACGGGCCGAGCTGGCGCGAATCTCCAACCTGCCGAACCTGAAGGTCGGCAAGGTCGCGCCGGAGATCACCGGAGAGGACCTGGACGGCAAGCCGATGAAGCTCAGCGACCATCGCGGCAAGGTGGTCGTCGTCTGCTTCTGGGCAACCTGGTGCGGCCCGTGCATGGCGATGGTCCCCCACGAGCACGCGCTGGTCAAGCGGATGGAAGGCAAACCGTTCGCCCTGCTGGGGGTCAACTCCGATGAGGCCAACGACCGCGAGAAGGCGAGGCAGGCGACCCGAGACAGGCAGATGAGCTGGCCCTCCTGGTGGGATGGCGGGTTCCGCGGCGCGATCCAGACCGCCTACGACGTGGCCCACTGGCCGACGGTCTACGTCCTCGACCCCGAGGGAGTCATCCGCTACGTCAACGTCCGGGGCGAGAACCTCGACCGGGCGGTCAACACCCTCCTGGTGGAGATGGAGGCCCGAGCAAGAAACGCCCCGGCCCAATAACGGCCCGCGCGACTACCCGCTAGAATCGGCCCGCCCGATCGCTCGATGCGCGGCGCTTCGACCCGCTGAGGCCCGGCCATGCGATGGTCCCGCGTGCAGTTGACGGTGCGCTGGATCATGGCCGCGGTGGAGGGGGCCGCTCTCGTTTCGCTGGTCGCATCGAATGCCGAGCGTCCCAACGGAATCACCGATAAGCGCGTGGTCCTCCCCGTCGCATCCGTCGTGGCCGCTCTCTACGGCCTCGGGGCAATGCATCGCCCTCTGCGGTTTCTCTCACCCCTGCTTGCCGTCTGGATCATCACGCCCCAGGTGGACCATCCCAAATCTGATGTGATCAATCTCTCAGAAGGCTGTTTCCTCGGCTGGTTCATCGGGGCCCCCACCGGCTGGATTTCCCGGCGCCTCACGAGAGCCAGCCATTCCCTCCCCGCCGCCTCAGAGACGCCCCTCGCCCCTCGGCCGGTAGGATCTGTAAGCGTCCGGTCCTACCAGTCGCGCCGGCCGACGGACCGCACGCGGAGTGGACCGACATGCCATCCGATTCCTGAGCCTTTCCCGACCTCGGCGTCGGTTGTGCTCACGCCTTCGGCCCGGCGATCGCACGACGCTCCTGCCGTGCTTCTTTCTGGCGGGTCGCCTTCCGCCGCGACTCGTCGAGGCGATGCTGCAGCACGTGCTCCGGGTGGCTCGCGGCCCACCGGTCCGGGAGCAACGACTCCAGGTCCGTCTCGCCGGCGCTGAGCTTCAGCACCACGTCCCGAAGATAGGCCCACGGCTCCAGGCGATGCCGCTTGGCACCCGCCAGGATCGTGAACAACACGGCCGCTCGCGGGCCCGCCTCGGCGCTCCCCAGGAACGTCCAGTTCCTTCGCCCGATCGCCTGGAGTCGCAGCGTCCGCTCCGAGACATTGTTGTCGATCGTCAGCCGGCCGTCGGTCGTGTACCGCCGCAACGCCGCCCACTGGTTGCGCGCGTAGGTCACCGCTTTGCCCAGGGCCGACTTGGGCAGCATCCGCTCCTTGAGCTCGGTCAGGTAGCCCTCGATCCGATCGAGGATCGGCACCGACTCCCGCTGGCGCAGCACTTGACGCGCCGCGGGCGTGAGGTCGTGCGCACGATCTTCGATGTCGTAGAGCTGGCGGATCCACTCCAGGATCTGATTCGCCTCGCGCGGGGCATTCGACCGCGCGTCGTAGAACTTGCGGTGCGCGTGGGCCCAGCAGGCCACCTCGAGGATCCTCCCCTCGGAGCCGAGGTAGATCCCGTCGTAGCCGCCGTAGGCATCGGCCTGGAGGAAGCCGCGAAAGTCCTTCAGGTACTCCGCCGGGCCGTCGCGGGACCGGCTCATGGTGAAGTCGTAGGCGCTGTACGGGTGCTCGTCATCGCCGATGTAGGCCCAGAACCGACCCGTGGAGCTCCCCGCTTCCTCCCCGCCGAGCACGGTCACCGAGGTGTCGTCGGTCCAGATGATCGGCGAGAGCAACACCCGGGCCTTCTGCAGCTCGGCCAGGGGCTCGAGCAGCTCGGCGGCGTCGCGGACCCAGTCGCATAAGGTGCTCCGGGCCAGATGGACTCCGTGTCGCGTCAAGATATCTTCGAGGCGATAGAGCGGGAGATGGTCGGCGAACTTGCTGACGACGACGTAGGCGACCAGGCCGGGCCCGGCGATCCCGCCCGGGATGGGCTTGGGCGGGACGGGCGGGCTGGCCACGCCGACGCGGCAGGTGGGGCAGGCGTACTTGGGCAGGACGTGGACGTTGACCTGTAGCCGGGCCGGGATGAACTCGAGCTCGCGGGACTCGTCCTCGCCGATGCGCCGCATGGGCTCGCCGCAACAGGAGCAGGTCTTCTCACCGTCGGGCAGATCGTGCTCGATGCGGATGTGATCGAGGTGATCCAGGCGGGTCCGTCGCGGAGTGCGTGCGGCCTCGGATCGCGGGGCCGCGGCGTCGGCCGGGCCGGGCGTCGGCACGGGCCCGGCGATGGACTCGGGGATGTCGAAGAGATGGCCCTGGCCCGGGTCGTCGAGGAAGCGCTCGCGCCGCCGGCCGAAGATGTAGCGGCGCAGCAGGTCCAGGGCCTCGGCCAGTTCGGCGTGCTCCTGCCGCAATCGGTCGTATTCGGCCGCGGTCCGGTCGAGCACTCGCTCGAGCTCGTCGATGCGGCGCCGGGCGTCATCGGCCCGCCGCTGCGCGTCATCGGCCCGCTCTCGGTCGGCCTCGGCCTGCCGCCGCGACTCGTCGTCGCGGCGGAGCAGGTCCTCGAGCAGCCGCCGGCATTCCGCCGGATCGTCAGGGATGTGAGGCGTGACGCTCATGACATGAATTATACTCGATATTTCATGTCATGCAAATCCATTCCCGCCGATTTTACCCGCGCCTCGGGCCTCAGCCGGTGCGGCGGAATCGCTCGCGCTGCCGCGCCGTGCTCAGGTCGATCCCGGACAGGAGCATGGCCAGTTGCGCCGGCTGGAGTTCGACACCATCACCGGTGATCGGCCCGGGCATCTGGAAGCTCCCCGCCTCGAGACGTTTGTACCAGATGGCCAGGCCGTCGCGGTCGAAATAGAGGATCTTGATCCGATCCCTGCGTCGATTGGTGAAGAGGAAGAGATGTCCGGTCAAGAGCTCCTGGCTGAAGCATTCCTGGACCAGACCCGAGAGGCCATCGAAGCTCTTGCGCAAGTCGGTGGGCCGGGTGCAGAGGAAGATCCTGACGGCCGAGGGGAGCATGATCATGAGGTGGCCTCCCGGCTCGGGAGCCCGGCGAGGGCGGCGACGACGCGGACCACCCAATCGGGCTCGGGCGGGGCGTCGAAGCGGAGTCGGACTTGGTGGGGCAACTCGATCTCGACCCCACCCCCGGGCACGGGATCGGTCGGGTGGAGAGGGGGATCGAGCTGAAGCGGAACGAACAGGGGCGTCTCGGGAGCTGCGGGAAGCGACCCGGTCGTGAGCCGTCGCTTCCAGGCGTAGAAAGCGACTGTGGATACGCGCTCACGAGCGCAGAACGCTCCGATCGATAGGCCGCTGGACGACTGTCGTCGCAGGCGTTGCCGCCATGCGTGCTCGAGGCTCAAGTCTTTGGGGCGTGCCATGGGCTGGCTCCTGGGTTGGAGAAATGGGACCAACCCGCCAGGATAGCAGCCTTGGCAAGACTGGATTTACCGTGCGCTTACTAGGATCTGACCTCGAAACCCCCGCGAACGCCTCTGCGGGCCAGCGAACGAGTTCTCCAGCCGTGCCGAGTCGGCGACTCCCGATACATCGGGAAATGACGGGGACGCTGGACCTGTGCCACCTGCCTCGAATCGCCCCGGAATCGGCCCGGACGCTCGATCAGCCGTCGGCGGCCGATCCCCCGGCCTCGCGGGCGTCGGCCCCGTGGTGGTCTGGCCAGTCGGGCGGACGCTCACAAAATGGCGTCAACCGGCCCGTCGCCGATCGCGGCGTATCGGACGTGATCTGGCCTACGGGGCGGGCTGCTGGCGGGGGACGTGGTTCGGCGGACGCACACTCTATGCGAACCCTTTGTCATTGAGCCACTTCTCAATCACAGCCGGAAGTGTAGTTACTGGGTTTCTCGTGTCGAAGGGTTTGTAGAGCTTCCCGTTCAGATCGGCGTGAAGCGTCTTGAGGGTCTTGTCCTTCAACAAGAGGACAGGCTTGTTGAGGGCCATCATGTAGCCGACTTCTAAGCCGACGTTCGGATTAAACTCCTCCTGTTCGATCCGCTCGAAGATGGCGATGCCAAAGCCGCAGCCATGCATGTATGTCTTGATATTGGGAAACGTGTCGTCATGGTATTCCTTGTGATCCGCTCGCATCGCCCTGATCCCGTGCTTCTCGGTCGTCTCCTGGATCACACGGACGATTTCGCTGTGAGCGTCGGTTTCGGTGAACCGCATCATAATAAACGCAGCCTTGCGTGGGTCGGGTTGCTCGTCCCGGAAGTCTTTTAGGCTTTGTTGAAGCTCAGGAGGTTCCGGCACAGAAATAGGCAAAGGTGAGACGGTTTGACTTACTAACTTGGCCTTTCGAGGACGTGGCTTCGATGTCCCCGACTCAGGAATTCACTCTAATGTGTGCATCTCATAATACTGCCGAAATGGTCTTGTACCGTCGTTCCAAATGCATGCAACTCCATTTGATGACATGGCTTCCACAACCATAACGGTAGTGCTGCCTTTAAGCCGGACCTTGTCGCCGAGTCGGATGTCCATGAGGCATTCTCCAAGAGTATTCTTGATGGTCGGCGCGGTTAACGTGACGAGGGCGAACGACCCACTGCACGGTTTTCCGTCGTCGAGCCACACGCAATTAACGTCATCCATATCATCTGGCCTGAAATATTCAACGATCATTCTTGGTCCTCCGCTCCTCAGAGCGACAGAATCCCCTAGATGTAGGGGCGTCCTCGGCGGAATGACGGTTTCAGGCCCATGTGTCGAGCTTTCAGCTAGACCGTGTTCAAGAACTTCTGGCGCAAACCATTGGCGTATATATTTATTACAAATAAACCACACACAATGAACGCTTTGCACAAGTCTATCGTCTATATAAGCCACTGGCATGGTTGGGCTGCCGACTTTTAGCTGAACCAGGTCGCCGATCTCGAATTCCATGCGAACCCTCCCCAGATGCCTCTACTCCCAGCGACCCCAAGGAGGACACAACTGCATGCGAGGCTGCCGGGAGGCATGCGTGGAGTTCCGGAGGTCGGCATTGGCCCATAATCCCCAACCGATAGGATGGGTGTCCTTGGAGGCGCGACTAACACCTCCAGGGACGGACTTCACGTATCCCAAGTTATGGAGCAAGAATTACGCAATGCATCCCCATTCTACCACCATCGCCCCCAACCTGGAGATCGTGAGAGGCCAGGGGGACAAGAGGCCAGGGAGACATTCCGAATTCTCGGCTCGGCTTGGGATGTTTGAGGAGAACGTTGAGGATGTGATGACAATTCCCCGACAGCTAACTTGATTGCGGCTTCCGGGATTGTCCCAATCCCTGGAGAATCGCTCCGTTTGCCGGTCGAGATCTAGCCACCCTCCTCGTAGCGGAACGACACGCCCTTGTGCGCCAGGCTGATCTCGCCCGGATGAGAAATCGTCCCGCCAACGATATAGCCGGCTTATCCGAGCATCAGACCTTGCTCGGCCCCGGGCGTTGTCCTATAATTCAACAGACGCGAACCGATCGTTCAGGGCATGAGATCTTGCGATGGACTTCGATTTCATCGAGTGGGATAGCGAGGACGATCCGCGAGGGAATACCCAACACGTCGCGGACAACGGCCTGAGCACCGATGAAGTCGAGGACGTCATCTATGATCCCCAGAGCCGTCCGATTCAGAGCCGGAGCTCGAAGCGTCCGGCATTGATCGGCCAAACGTCAACGGGCAAGACGATCATCGTGATATATGAGCGTCACAACGATGGGGGGATTCTCGTCGTTCGTCCTGTCTCTGCCTACGAGATCGAGGGATGACTTATGGGTCGCCAAACTCCTACGAATTCGGAAGGGCGCCGTCGCCGCCGTCTCGGTGACGCCGAGCTGACCCCAGAGCAGCGATCTGCGAACGAGGCGCATCGCGCCGAGCGTCAGACTCCTCAGTACCAGGACGACCTGGCCCGAGACATCGAAGCCTATCGACAAGAATACCCGCCCGTCGGGGATCCGGAATTGATCGAGGCCTTAGCCGGCCTGCGTCGCGAGCGCGAGCGACAGGGATTGAGCCTCACGGATATGGCCGAACGAACAGGCATCGATCGCGCCACGATCAGCAAGCTCGAGACGGGCAAGATTGCCAACCCGACGATCGGGACTCTTAACACCTATGCCAAGGCTCTCGGACGGAGGCTGTCATGGACGCTCGAAGCGATCGCACACGGCGACAGGACGAGCCCATGACGGGGTTACGAAACGGGGACATTGCTAATTCATTCGGCAGTCTGGATAATCTGCGGTATTCAATATCTTCTTGACTCCGGAACTCGTGGGCCTTATGCCACGGACCGCACGCGCATCCCTTGGGGGGTTGACCTACCACGTCTTGAACCGCGGAAACGCCCGAGCCCAAGTCTTTCACAAGCCGGAGGACTATCAGGCCTTCCTGGACATGATGGTTCAGGCCACGATCCGCATCCCGATGCGGATCCTCGCCTATTGCTTGATGCCCAATCATTTTCACCTGGCTCTCTGGCCGCACCTCGACCATGACCTCAGCCGCTGGATGCACTGGCTGTTGACCACCCATGTTCGCCGGTACTTGCGGCACTACCGCTCCAGCGGCCATGTCTGGCAAGGGAGGTTCAAGGCTTTCCCGATCCAGGAGGATGAGCACCTACTGGTCGTCCTGCGGTATGTCGAACGCAATCCCCTGCGCCCGGCCTGGTTCAGCGGGCCGAGGACTGGGAGTGGTCGAGCCTGAGGTGGTTAGCAACTCCCGAGCGATCGCCCGTCCGTCTGGAACCGGGGACGATCCCGCGCGGGTCCGCCTGGCTGGAAGGGGTCAATGCGTCGATGTTTGAGACCGAAGTGGAGCGGTTGCGGGAATGTGTCCGCCGTGACCGACCTTTCGGAGAGGATGCCTGGACCAGGACGACAGCCCAGCGTCTGGGACTCGAATCAAGCCTCCGCCCGCCGGGCCGTCCGCGCTCTGAGAGCGGGGCACGGGCGGCTACGCGATCGCCGGATCAATCTCCGTGAGAGACGACGTCGCGACACCTCCAATCTGATAGAATAGCCCATGATTGCAAAGGATTTGATCGGGAAGCGAGGCGAGTCGATCGCCTGCGAGCGATTGATGGATTTCTGCAGCAACCCTTTGCCCTACTTCGATCCTCACCCACTCGGTGAGAAGTGCCCGACCTTCGATTACCTGGTCGAGTTGATCGGAGCGGGGAAGAGCACGCCCTACTTCCTGGCGCAGATCAAGGCGACCCAACAGGGTCATACGAAGGGGATGATCAATCTCAAGGTCAAAGTGAAGGCCAGCGACGTCCAGGTGATGGTGCGCTGTCCGATCCCGACCTACCTGATCGGGATCGACGAACCCTCGGCGCGGGCCTACATCGTGTCCATCCACGGCAAGCTGGCGAAGTCGATCTCCTCGATGCCGACTGCATACCCACTCGACTCTCAGAACCCGAAGAAGCTCTGGGATGAAGTGAAGACTTATTGGCGGGCGCTCGGCGCGATGGCAACAGACAAGAGCTCCGCGTTCAATTTCTGATATGAAGGGAGCGTCGATGGCTGAGAAGAATTCCAGGCAGGAGCGATTAGTCGCGGCGCGGGCTCGCGCCCTGGCGATCGTCTACCTGACCCGTCGCCCGGACGTCGATGTTCATGAGGAGACCAAGGAGGTCGGGCTCGACCTGATCGCCTTCATCAAGCCCGGTGGGAAAAGCGGAATCCGTCAGTTTGGAGTGCAGATCAAGGGTGGCTGGGAGGGCGTCACCGCTGCGCAGGCCAAGCAGACCCTTCGCCCGAGCATGCAGCGCATTCAACGGTCTGGTCCCTTCCCGTTTCCCGTTCTCTTCTTCTACTTCACCATGGAAGATAATCAGGGATGGTACACCTGGGTGTCTGAACCCGCCATCTCGCCGGATGGAGGGGTCGAATTGCGCGTCCAGAAGGAGGCGTTCTGCCAGCCGCTGGATGATCATGCTGTGGACGAAATCATGGCTCGCGTCAACGGATGGTATGATGCTTACTACGCTCAGGTCGGCAGCCTGGCTGCCTCGAACGCGTGAGCCACGGGAGCGGAGCCGAAGGACCCGCTGCACGCGAAGATCCCTACGCTCCATCGATCACGCCCAGACGCTGCGGTCGAGCGACCGGTACCCGACGGCCTCGGCGATGTGCTGCGGCTTGATGTCCTCCTGGCCTTCCAGGTCGGCGATCGTCCGCGCCACCCGCAAGACCTTGTCGTGGGCTCGGGCCGATAGGCCCAGGTCCTCCATCGCCGCCTTGAGGATCGCCATCGCCTCGGGCCTCAGGGCGCAGTACTTCCGCACCTGCCGCGGCGTCATCCGCCCGTTGACCTGCACGCCGCGGGGGCCGAACCGCTTCGCCTGGCGGGCCCGGGCCTCGAGCACCTGCGCGCAGGTCGGCCGAGGTCGGGCCGGGGGGCATCTCGGCGAGCTGCGTGAACGGGACGGACGGGACCTCGACGTGCAGGTCGATCCGGTCCAGCAGCGGGCCGGAGATCTTGCTGAGGTACTTCTCCACCTGCGGCGGCGTGCAACTGCAGGCGCGCCTCGGGTCGGAGCGGTATCCGCACGGGCAGGGGTTCATGGCGGCGACCAGGATGAACTCGGCCGGGAAGGAGGTGCTCCGCAGGGCGCGGCTGATCGTGACGCAGCCCTCCTCGAGCGGCTGGCGGAGGACCTCGAGCGTCTTGCGGTTGAACTCGGGCATCTCGTCGAGGAAGAGGACGCCCTTGTGAGCCAGGCTGATCTCGCCCGGCTGGGGGGTGGACCCGCCGCCGACGAGGCCAGAGTTGCTGACCGAGTGGTGAGGCGGCCGTGTAAGGGGCGGATCGCCATCAGCGGCTGGCAGAGGCTCAGGAGTCCCTGATAAGGAAGACCTTCCTCGTTGCAAATGGTGACGCCATCAAGGAGAATCTCATAGTTCCCCAACCAGAATCGTTGCGGTCAGGGCCGAAAAGACGGCGACGCTTGAACAACAACGTATTGGCTAGGAGATTGTCCGAGAATCAACTGAAGTCAGATAAGGACTTACGTCGAGCGGCCGGCGAGCCGCCTTGCGAAGATGTCTCGGTAGAAATCGCGTTTTCGCCATATTAAGGTGCGGTGTAAGCTGTCGTCACCAATGGAGTTAATTCTCGGACAGGCTCCTAGCAACCTAATAATCTCGAATAATCGGTTCTCCCCCGCAGGCAAGGACGATGAGGCTTGAACAGCAGAGAGGCAGAAACCGCTGAGGCAGTAACATAAAGTGCCTTCAAGGAGCGATTGAATAAAACGGTACCTATAACGCGATCTACCCATCTTACCCTGGATCTTGTTTGTTCAAGCCGAACAGTTTGACACGCGAGTTATCGTAGTAATCGGAGAGCGAGCGTGGGTCTAGTCACGGTACTCTGCCCAAATTGCAGTGTTTCCTATCATGTGGCGAGCGAGACGCTCGGTCGAACCGAGTGCTGCAAACACTGCGGCCAAACCTTTGTTTCTGTCGCAGAGACTCATGTTTCCGGTGACGGTACGCCCCCGCTCCTGCCTCCTCCTGATTGGTTCTCGGGGACATCACCCAACGATCTGCTTCCGACCTTCGGCCGATATCGCATCGACAAGAAACTCGACGGTGGCGGCATGGGGACTGTTTATTTGGCCTACGATAAGAAACTTGACCGCCCTGTCGCGTTGAAGTTCCCGCATATCGAACTCGCTTGGTTTCCCGCGACCATTGATCGCCTTCTGCGCGAAGCCCGCACCGCCGGAAGGTTCCATGATCGCAGCTTCTGCACGATTTACGACATCGACCAGATCGAGGGCCGCCACTACATCGCAATGGAGTATATCGAAGGGCGTCCCCTCAAGTCCATCATTGATCCAGAGAGGCCATTGCCCCAAGTACAGGTAGCCCAGTATGTTCTGTCAATAGCACTCGCGATGGGGCGGGCCCACGACCGCGGGATCCTCCACCGAGACCTGAAACCATCCAATGTGATGATCAACCAGCGTGGCGAACTGGTGATCCTGGATTTCGGGCTCGCGTTGCGGCTCGACAGCGACGACCCCGAACTGACCGCCGCCGGTCAGCGATTGGGAACCCCTCATTATATGGCACCCGAGCAAGTTCTCGCCGACAAGATGACGATCGGTCCGCCTGCCGACGTCTGGGCCTTGGGGGTGATCCTCTATCAGATGCTGACCGGGCAGCTTCCCTTCTTAGGCCGACAGGCGGAGGTTTACAGCAAGATCTTGACACAATCTCCACTGCCGCCAAGGTCGTTGAGGACAGACCTCGACGGCGAACTCGAATCGATTTGCCTCAAAGCAATTGCCAAGCCGATCGATGAGCGATACTCATCGATGACGGCTCTGGCTCAGGACCTGGACAATTGGATAACAGGGCGACGCGGGGGGCCCTCTATCCCCAAGCCGAAAGCCCGCCCTCCCCTGCAGATCGTCTTGGCAGGCGTTGCCCTAATGTGCCTGCTCGGAATTTCAGCTTGGTTCGTGCGGTTCCCCGCACCGCCCGAGCATAACAATGCACCGACACCGATCGAAGGCCGGGCTAAGGAGGTCGATCCACTACCGTCTGTCGCAAGGCAAGCCACGCCCCCGAACACGAATTCGCTTTCTCCAGGGATCGCGCGAGTCATTCGCAACTCGATCGGCATAAACCTCGTCCACATCGAACCAGGCACGTTTTCGATGGGCTCGGTCGGCACCTCCGGGGATGAAGTGCCATCACACTCAGTCACAATCAGCCGAGGCTTCCTCCTGTGCGAATCCGAAGTTACGCAAGGCCAATATCAGCAAGTGATCGGGAAGAACCCGAGCCATTTCCGAAGCTCGGATTCCCTACCCGTGGAGATGGTCTCGTGGTTCGATGCGGTTCAGTTCTGCAACGCCTTGAGTGCGAAAGACGAGATTAGTCCTTACTATCAGATCGTGGGAACAGCTGGATATCCTGAGGTAACCATCCCTGACCGCAATGGAGCCGGCTACCGACTTCCGACGGAAGCGGAGTGGGAATATGCCTGCCGCGCGGGGAGCACGACGAAGTACTGGTTTGGTGATGATGAAGCCCGACTAGGAGAATTCGCCTGGTTCGATGGCAATTCCGAGGGAAAAACCCATCCGGTCGGGGAAAAGCCGTCAAACGCGTTTCGCCTACACGATATGTACGGGAACGTCCGAGAGTGGTGCTGGGATGCTTATCAGAAGGACTACTATAAACAAAAGATCGATAAAGATCCTCTTGGTCCAGAAGCCGTCGGAAGTGAGGGCCTTCGTATCCATCGGGGTGGCTCCTGGGACAGTGCCGCAACGATGATGCGATCGGCATCCCGAGCCCGGCTGAAGCCGACAGTCCGCAGTGAATTCTTCGGCTTCCGCGTGGCAAGGAATGATTCAGGCGCGGACGGCTAGTTCTACTGT
This sequence comes from uncultured Planctomycetota bacterium, assembly GCA_963743925.1. Classification (GTDB taxonomy): domain Bacteria; phylum Planctomycetota; class Planctomycetia; order Isosphaerales; family Isosphaeraceae; genus CAVZRC01. Next base: position 17,339 of record CAVURY010000009.1, read on the forward strand.
ATCGCACGATTGACTGGTCGCAACCTATTTCGTCATAATCCGTTCCGGCCTTTCAATCCCACAACCAAGGAGGTCGAGATGGTCGTGCGATATCAGGAGCGGTTCCAGGAGATGATGGCTCAGGCCGAGGTCTCACCGGATTCGGTGCGCGGCCTGCTCGAGCGGCTCGCGACCTTCGTCCACCCCTTCTGCGCGTCCTTGGGCTCCACCGAGTGACGACGCGCCGCTGAATACCTGACCGGCCTGCTCTCCGGCCTCGAGCACAAGACGGCCGAGGGGATCGCCTACCTGCTCGACCAGGATCGCCAGCGGTTGCAGAGGTTCATCGGTCAGGCCGACTGGGATCATCGGCCCCCGCTCGCCATCCTCGCCGAGCAGTCGGGCAGCGGCTCGGCGACGCCGACGGGGTGATCGTCTTCGACCCATCGGCCTTCGCCAAGAAGGGGACAAGTCGGTCGGCGTGGCCGACAGTGGTGCGGTCGGCTCGGCAAGGTCGAGAACTGCCAGGTCGGTGTTTATATGGGATATGTCTCTCCTGTGGAACATGCCCTGGTCAACTTTCGGCTTTATCTCCCCGAGGAGTGGGCGAAGGACCGTGCCCGGCGGAAGGAGGCGGGCGTCCCAAGGAGATCCGAGTTCCAGACCCGCCATGAGCTGGCGTTGGAGATGCTCAGGAGAGCGGCCGCGACCTGCCGCACGGTTGGGTCACCGGCGATGACGAGATGGGGCGTCCGGCGCATTTCCGCCGGGAATTGAGCGGCCTGGGCGAGCGGTACCTGCTGGCGGTGCCCTCGAACACGCTGGTCCGCGACCAGGAGGTCGCGCCGCCGGCGTATTCCGGGAAAGGTCGGCATCCCAAGAACCCGTTCATGCGAGTGGACGATTGGGCGGCGGCATTGCCGGAGGGTTCCTGGACGAGGATCGAGGTCCGCGATGGCGAGAAGGGTCCGTTGGTGGTCGAGGCGGTGAAGTGTCGCGTGCGGGCTCGGATCGAGACCGGCGGTGAGGGGCCGGACGAATTGTTGTTCATCACACGAGCGCATGCAGGTCGGACAGGACCTACAAGATGGATTACTACCTGGCGAATGCCGAGCCGCGGTGACGCCGTTGGCCGAGTTGGCCCGGGTGGCCAAGGCGGAGCATCGGATCGAGGAATGCTTCGAGCGAGCCAAGGGCGAGGCGGGCCTGGCGACTACCAGGTGAGGAACTGGCCGGGGTGGCATCGCCACCAGAGCCTGTCGCTGCTGGCCGCGTGGTTCCTGACCGAGGAGACGCGGCGGGGAAAAAATCGGGACCCCCGCGCTGACGTCACCGCAGATGAGGCAGCTGATCGCGGGTGTGATCGGGTCCTGTCTCGACGTCAACGAGTTGGGCAAGCAATGCCGTCGCAGCACGCGCTGGCTCCGCCGCAACGAGAAGGCGAGATTTTATTATCATCATTCACGTAACATCATGCCGAGGTTGAAGAACGAACTAAGGTTCTAAGGATACAGTAGAACTAGAGCTCGCACCATACTCTCAGAAAACACGATCGCTGGAGTTCAGTTGCCCTCAGTTTCTGTACACCGAGGAACACGATGTGTCTGAACCTACGGGGAAGGGAACTTCAACCATCCTGACAAGATCTGTGACAAAATCCCGCCGGGGATTCTCTAAAGCCATGATCAAAGCCCCTCTTCGCCCAAGAGGGTTGGCGACTGCGGGCTAGGATAGACCGTTCGCTTCGCCCTCGAAGTCTCACTCTGACCGGCCGTCGGTCGATCCCGGACACCACGCCCGTGGTCGGGTGAGGGCTCCGGCGTCGGAACCGAACTAAGTGAGGCTCGGATCCAAGCGGTGACTCCAGTCCGGTCGAAGATCAGGCTCTTGTCCTGGAATCCGAGGGTGGACGAGAGTGCGGAGAGCACCTCGGCGCCAGCGATCAAGTTCTCGCGCGTAAATGTGTCCAAGACGTTCCGCACCTCCTGATCGGCGGCGGCGCGGATCTCGGGGTCCGAAATCGCGGTGAGGTCTGGGTGGGGCACGTCCGGTCCGGATCCAAGGAGTTGGATGTAAGCGGCGATGTCTTTAGACGAGAGTTTGACCCGATCCTGGCGAACCGATTCGGGATGTATGAGCGTGCTCAGCGCGTAAGCTGCTCCACCGGAGAGGAATACGACCGGACGGGTGGAAAGTTCCGTATTGGCGCGGACCTGCTCGGACAATGGAGCTTCCAAGAGCTTCGGCCGAAGCTGCACCGCAGCCGCAGGGAACGGCTCGCGGGGAGAATCTCTGGACACTCGACCAGCATAGGTCACGCTCCCGAGCGGGATGCTGAAGCAGACCGGCTGATTTCCTGTCCCGATGTAGCCGCCTTTGGTATTTCCACTGCCCACGTCCACGAGAATTGCATTCTTGCGCTCGGCTTCAGTGGTAAGGCCTGCGATCGTCAGCTCGACCTCACGGCACGGCGAGAGAAACTCCATCGCGGGCAGACCGGTGGCTTCCTTCACCGCCTCGACCAGTGCGTGGCGATTCGTGGCTGTTGGCAAACCGCTACTGCCAATGACCCGAACCTTTTCAGGGGGAATGCCGAACTCGTCGCGCATCAGTCTGGCGAAGTTTCCGGCTTCGGTCGCTGTCTCACGGATCGCGTTCGGGTCGTATTTCCCTGTCTCGACGACTCCGGCCGTTACAGTTGTATTCGAGACCTTGTTCAGGATCGTCTTGATAGTGCGACCGCTGGGGCCTTCACCTATTTCCACCGCCGTTGCTTTTACACCCTTGGCCCCGATCTCGATACCGCCGCGACGCTCTGCGGCACTCAAATCGGTCTGCCACAACACAGCAGTAAGAATCAAGGCGGTGCACGTGGTCCAAGGGGCCGGTCGTGCCGATTGCCCCATTGACGGAAATCGCATTAGCTGACCTCCAAAGAGATCGTCCGCCGCTTAAGCCGTGATTGACCGATTCGAAGCGACAGACTCGGGATCTTCGAGCGGAGTTCACTTCTTCTCGGCCCGTCCCACGAACCCCACGATCCAAGCGACGACGCCAGACTTGGTGAAGTATACCTCCTTCTTCTGCCAACGGAGCCGCTCTTCGAAACCGAGAAGAATCTCCGAGCCCGCAACCAAGTTTTCCGGGGTGAACGTGTTCATGACCGCATCGATTTGGTCCTGTGCCTGCTTCCGGAGAGGTTCGGAAAACCGGGAAACGTCCGGAGTGGGGATTTGCCCTGTTTTTTTCAATGCATCGTGGAAATTGCGAACGTGCTCAAGACTGAGCTTCATGTAGGGCTTGTCGTCCATCGCGGCCTCTGGGTCGGAGAGGGTGGCGATAGCCCATATAACGCCGCCGCTGAGGAAGATCTTCGCCCGATTTGCGAGACCCGGCTTCCGTACGACCTCACTCCATCTCACCTTGTCCACCAACTCCTTGCGAAGCTCGCCCGCTATATCGCAGAAATCGGAAAAATTTCTGAGCATCCGTCGATTCATTTCCTTCTGGATCGTTTGCGTAAACAACCCAGACCCCTCGATCTCGCTCGCCATCACGACCACTCTTGACAGGTTGATCCCACTTGCTGGCTGGTAATAGCCGCCTTTAGTGTTCCCGCTGCCGACGTCGAGCAAAATGGCGTCCCTCCAGTTTTCGCGAGGAACTGCGCCGAGGATGAGCAACTCGACCTCGGTCTTCTGGTCAATTTCCCGTAAAGCCACGGTATTCTCGGTCGCCTGGTCTACGGCCTTGCGGAGCTCATCAAAGTTGCTCGGCCGTCCCTTGGTCGTCAGCCCACTGCTAGCCACGATCCATATACGATCGGGATGCACGTGCAACTCGCCTGTGAGTTTCTTATAGTAATCATGAACCGCGTCGCGAGCCTCATCCAGAGCCTCTTTACGGAACATGCCGTCCTTGTCACGTTCGATAAGCGTTACGTTGGTCACAGCCGTCTTCAGCTTACGAAGGTCTGTCAGCCGCGGGACACCTAGGTTATCGATCGGAATCGCAACTCCCTTGATCCCTTTGGAGCCAATTTCGATCCCGCCGTAAAGTTCGGGCTCGTCCGCACCCACTTGCCGAATGACTAGGGCGAGGAACGCCACCAAGAGCCATGTAATAGCGGAGCGGATCCCTGAAACCAACATGGCATTAGACCTCATTAGGAAGTTGAGGTTCGGTCTTCATCCTCATTATGATGCTTGATACCACGCGGTTCAAGATGGTTCCTGTCTCGAAGACTTCGAACTGTCACCAGCTTTCGGGGCGGCGCGCTGATCCGTGAAAGGAGGGCAAGCAAGTTGTCCTGGAACAAATGTGCGACCTTGACATTCTGGTGAATGGCTTCAAACTCACACGCTGCGGTCGAGCGAACGGTATCCGACGGCCTCGGCGATGTGCTGCGGCTTGATGTCCTCCTGGCCCTCCAGGTCGGCGATCGTCCGGGCGACTCGCAAGACCTTGTCGTGGGCGCGGGCCGAGAGGCCCAGGTCCTCCATCGCCGCCTTGAGGATCGCCATCGCCTCGGGCTTCAGGGCGAAGAACTTCCGCACCTGCCGCGGCGTCATCCGGCCGTTGACCTGCAGGCCGCGGGGGCCGAACCGCCTGGCTTGGCGGGCCCGAGCCTCGAGCACCTGCGCGCGGAGGTCGGCCGAGGTCGGGCCGGGGGGCATCTCGGCGAGTTGCGTGAACGGGGCTGAGGGGACCTCGACGTGCAGGTCGATCCGGTCCAGCAGCGGGCCGGAGATCTTGCTCAGGTATTTCTCCACCTGCGGCGGCGTGCAACTGCAGGCGCGCCTCGGGTCGAAGCCGCCCGCCTCCTTGTTTAGGTCGGCGGGAGCGAGATTGGATTTATAAAGGATTGTGCCTCCGTTCATCGAAACCTTGACCCGGCGTGCGTCCGCGTCCACCGCGATCGTGACGGGTATGGCGTCGATTTCAGCCAATGCGTATGACGCGACCGTCACAGCGTACGCTTGAGCACGGGGCTGCCGCAAGGATTGCTGGGCCACTCGCGGGCAGTGAGCCCTATCATTCGTACGGCAAAGGCAACTCGAGCTGCCAAGAGGCGACCTCAGCGGCCACCGGATCGTGTGCCTCCGGCATGCCGTCCCAGGTGCGGCCCTGCAAGACCCGGCCGCTCTTCTTCTTGTTCGTCCCGCCCCATTGCTTGAAGAAGAAGGGGACGCCGCCGCTTTCACACTGATCCCGGATGTCGAGGACCCATTCCTCGGGCATCGGCCGGCACCCCGGCCCCGACTCGCCCCCGACGATCGCCCAGTGGATGCCGGTTAGGTCCATGTTGGGAAGTGGACCGAGGAGAGGTTCCAGAGACAGGAACTTGATGAATGCCCCGGTGGCACGCAGGTGGTCGATCCTGAACGTATAGTCTCGCCGTTCGATGCTGACCCCCATCCAGACGTTCGCCGGCCATGCGATGCGGAGGCTCACCTCGGCCAGCCGTTCCGATCGCTTCGTGAGCACCTGGAAGCGGTGCCAATGGGCTCGACGCATCACGTCGAAGACCCGCTGGATGTAATCCTCGTCGATGCCCTCGTGGAACAGGTCGCTCATCGAGTTGACGAAGATCGTCTGCGGCTTCTTCCACGACAGCGGCAAGGTCAACGCCGACTCCTGGATCGTCAGGTCGAAGCCGTTGACGTACTTGGGATTGCGCATCTTCTGGAGCCGCTTCGCAAGCCGATCCGCGTAGCAGAACTTACAGCCGGGGCTGATCTTGTCGCATCCCGTGACGGGGTTCCAAGTGGCTTCCGTCCACTCGATCGAGGAGTTTGAGCCCATGCTTGTCACCTGATCGGGGGGAAGATGATCGTAATGTGATCGGCGAGCGTGTTGGCCCTTCGCTTCGTTCCCTCGGGGAGCGTGACGCGGCCCTTGTCGATTAGCCGGATGAGGGCGGTCTTGAAGTTGGAATCCGTAAACTTCGAGCCGGGGTGTTGAGGCGTGTATTCGGCCATGATCTCAACGACGTTCAGGGGGCGGCCGGCGAACTCCTTCAGTAATTCCGCGCCGAGGTCTTCGATCGGGTCGAGGTCGGGGAGGCCGTCGAAGAGGGAGCGTTGCTTGGGGCCGGTGGCCCGGCGCGTTCTCGACGGGGTTAAACCCGAAGGAGGCAACACCACCATCGGTCGAGGAACTCCACTTGGCGTAGATTCTCCTCATCATCCGATCGGCAAGGTGGGACTTGCTGGCCAGGATGATGTGGTGGCTCGTCTTGTTTCCGTCGTCGTTTGTAAACATGAAATATGGGGCATACCGCACGCCGAAGGTCTTCAGTTCCTCGGCGATGGCATGGATCACCGCCTTCTCCCTATCCGGCGAGTTGTCAATCAGGTCCAGTTGACGACGCAGATCGTCGGCACGTTGCCCGCCGAATAGGTCGTTCATGTTGCGATCCATGATAGGCTGACCCAGGTGCATGTTCACTCTGTTGAAGTTGAAGAAGAACAGGCAGTCGGTGCCCCAGTTCTTGAGCACGCACTTGATGAAGTCCAGCGACAGCCCCTTGTAGCCCCAAGGGTCCGCGAAGAGGAGGGTGGGGACGAGGCTACGCGTCTTGAAGTATTCCGCGACTTCGCCCTCCACCCGCTTGTTCCAGAACTTGGGCCGGTAACGCAATCCGTCGATGCCCGGGATGTTCGTGACGGCGGCTTGGAGGGCTCGGACGTGGTCCTCGTTGTCGTCGTTGAACAGCGTGACCAGCCGATCTCGCATGTCCTCGTCTTGCACGGCTTGTTCGAGGACCAGGACCGGGGTTGACTTGGTGCCATCACCGTACAGACCTGGTCCACAGTACAGATCGATGTAGGCGAGCCTCTGGTTGTTGGTGCTCTTGAGGACGTTGAACCAGGCCCCGAAGTATTCGTAGACGATCCGAGTCTTGACGATAGACTTCTCGGACGCCTTGTCAAAGAACGTGTCAACCGCCATGAACCAACCCCCATGCTGACCGGGGGCCAACGTACTATACATTAGATTATGTCGGCGCTTGGCCGGTCGGTCAAGTCGGAGATTCTAACGGACTTACGTTCGAATTGGTATACAGAATTCCAGAAAAGTTTGCCGTCACGCACGGATGGTTCAAGAGTCCATTTTGATGAAGCGGGGCCGAGGCAGCAAAAACCTTGATGGCACCAATGCCTGTACGCACGCTATATGATAGGTGTTCCAGAATCATCCCTCGAGAATTGGTTTCTGACCTCCTCATGCATCTGGAACCGACCAGCGTCCATGCGCCGCGCACCTCGCGGCAATCGGCACGGAACTTCGGGCTCCGCTCGATGAGATAATCGATCAGCTCATCATCGAGCGGGATCAGGGCATAACGCCCTTGGCCTTCCGAGTCGAGAAGCATTCCCTCGGAGCCCGCGGCCTTGAGGATCTCGCCGATCGGCGTCTTGGGGTCACTGATGGGCTGTACGGTCATGATGATCCTCCGAGGTAGTCCTGGGAATCCTGCTTGCTGAGGATCTGGATGATGAGGACGGTTTCTTCTTCCACGTCGTAGAAGACCCGGAATTCGCCGACGCGAAGGCGATACTGGGTCGGTGCCGGCTCGCGAAGCCGCTTGATCCGTGCCTTGCTTACGACGGTTGGATTCACGGTCAATACACTTGTTCTATTTGATCGAGGATGGCCGTCCGGTCGAAATTTCCCAACGCCCTGAGTTGATCGACAGCCTCATTCGAGTAACGAATCTCGTAGGGCATCCTGCGGCTCGCTCCCCATTCGCAATTCTAACAAGCCCCCGGAAATACGGCCATCATCGCGAGTCGGTCCGGGATCAGAGTCAAGACAAGAAATAGGCCCAAATCTCTCCGGAATGATCGCCCTCACCTGCCATTCTACGCCCAGACGCTGCGGTCGAGCGATCGGTACCCGACGGCCTCGGCGATGTGCTGCGGCTTGATGTCCTCCTGGCCTTCCAGGTCGGCGATCGTCCGCGCGACTCGCAAGACCTTGTCGTGCGCCGGGCCGATAGGCCCAGGTCCTCCATCGCCGCCTTGAGGATCGCCATCGCCTCGGGCCTCAGGGCGCAGAACTTCCGCACCTGCCTCGGCGTCATCCGGCCGTTGACCTGCACGCCGCGGGGGCCGAATCGCTTGGCTTGACGCGCCCGAGCCTCGAGCACCTGGCGCGGAGGTCGGCCGAGGTCGGGCCGGGGGGCATCTCGGCGAGTTGAGTGAACGGGACGGAGGGGACCTCGACGTGCAGGTCGATCCGGTCCAACAGCGGTCCGGAGATCTTGCTCAGGTACTTCTCGACCTGCGGCGGCGTGCAACTGCAGGCGCGCCTCGGGTCGGAGCGGTATCCGCACGGGCAGGGGTTCATGGCGGCGACCAGGATGAACTCGGCCGGGAAGGTGGTGCTCCGCAGGGCGCGGCTGATCGTCACGCAGCCCTCCTCGAGTGGCTGGCGCAGGACTTCCAGGGTCTTGCGGTTGAACTCGGGCATCTCGTCGAGGAACAACACGCCCTTGTGCGCCAGGCTGATCTCGCCCGGCTGGGGGGTGGACCCGCCGCCGACGAGGCCGGCGTCGCTCACTGAATGGTGCGGCGAGCGGAAGGGGCGGATGGCCATGAGCGGCTGGCCGGCCTTCAAGAGTCCCATGGCGCTGTAGATCCGCGTGGTCTCCAGGCTCTCGGCCGGCGTGAGCGGGGGCAGGATCGTGGGCAGCCGCTTGGCCAGGAGCGTCTTGCCGGTGCCCGGCGGGCCGATCATCAAGATGTTGTGGCTCCCCGCGGCGGCGATCAGGATGGCCCGCTTGGCGTAGTCCTGGCCCTTGACGTCAACGAAGTCCTCTTCCATGTGCGAGAGTTGCTGGAAGACCTGGTTCAAGTCGACCGTCTTGGGCTCGATGTCGAGCTGGCCGGAGAGGAATCCGACGGCCTGGGTGAGGCTGGCGATGGGGAAGACGTTGAGCCCCTCGACGACGGCGGCCTCGGGCGCGTTGGCGGCGGGGACGAGCAGGCCGTCGCGGCCCTCGGCGACGGCCTGGAGCGCCATGGCGAGGACGCCCTTGAGCGGTCGGGTCTCGCCGGTGAGTGCGAGCTCGCCGACGATGGCGAAGGAGCCGGGCCGGTCGAAGGCGACCTGTCCGCTGCCCAGAAGCAGTCCCAGGGCGATGGGCAGGTCGAATCCGCCCGCGTCTTTCTTGAGGTCGGCCGGCGCAAGGTTGATGATGACCCGGTCGATCGGGCGGCGATATCCCGAGTTGACGATCGCGCGCTCGACCCGGTGCGTGCTCTCGCGCACGGCGGCCTCCGCCAGTCCGACCAGCACGGTCTTGGGCTGCGAGGAGAACGAGACGTCGACCTCGACTTCCACCGGTGTCGCATCAATTCCGACGAGCGTGTACGAGGCGAGCTTGGCGAGCATGAGGGATCAGAGTCCACGCCGGGAACCACGTCGATCGCGGGCGATGAACGGATCGGGCCGCTCGGGACGCATCGAGCGGATAACAAAAGTTTAGCACGTCCCGGCGGTTTAGGCACCTCCCGGCCGGCCAGGATTGTCCGGCGACGGATCAAACGCTCGATTCGAGGCGGGGATCGAGTTCGTCTATTGAAGCGGAGCAAGATCCTCGGTCCGGCAATCTGCCGGCGGTCCGGGAACGGGCGAGGATGGGAGACCCTCGCCCGACTTCGGGATCCGTCGCTCTGCGGACGGGGTTCGTGAAGGGCTGCTCTATGCACCTTCCTTGCAACGCTCGAGCAGGACGACGATGGTCTCCTCGAGCGCACCGGTAAACCCCTTGATGTGCGGTGTCAGCATGGACTTGGCGACCCATCCCTGGCGGCTGAAGTGGTTGAGGGCCTCCTCCAGTCGGCTGAGGTCGAATTTCCCGTCGAAGAACTTGTCCCTCGGCGTCAGGATCTTGTACTCGCGTGCCCCGGCGGGCGGGGCGACCGCGACGAATGTCGGGGCGGCCTGCGGCTCGGGTGCGTGGGCGTGGGCGGCGTGGTCGGTCTCGGCCTTGAGGGCCATGGCTGTCTCGGTGGGCACGGCCCAGGAGGAGGCGTCCAGGCCCTCGACCTCGATCCCGTGGGCCTCGACGGCCGCCGACGGGCCGGCCGCTGCCATCGCCGCGGCGCCGACGGGCGCGGCGGCTGTCGCCGCGCCGACCGCCTTGGTGGCCGGAGGCGCGACCAGGAAGCTCAGGCCGCACTGCTTGCACTTGATCCGGACCCCGATCAAGCCCGTCGGGATCTTGCCCCGCTCCCCGCAGGTCGGACAACTGACGTAAGGCATCGTTACCTCCCCCGAACCGGGCACGGGCTTCGCCCCGGCGCCCGGAGTTCGAGCATCGGACTCGAGGTGTCGAATCTCTCGCCTGATCACGGCGACAACGTTCGGGACTGATCAGATGATCGCTGCCAGGACATGACGAACGCTTACATTACCGCGCCGAATTCCCGGACTCAACATGCCCGTTCCCCGCGTTTGGAAGAATCAGGCCCATGCGAGGGAGCACAGATGACTGCTCTCAATGTTTACGAAAGCCAACAATAACTCGTTCGGCGCCATCGCGATCTTCTCCATTCCTTGACAGATTTCCGGGGCTCGACGAACATTGAGGACACGAGCATCCTCCAGGGGAGGAGGATCTGGGTGAACGTCCGTCGCGGCGCCGCGGCCCGAGCAGGAAATCTGAAGAAATGGGTTCCACAACCGTTCTCGATCAAATCGATTCGCTGATTGATAACTTGCTAAACGACACCGATTTATCCTCGTCGTCCCTGGCCTCGATGTTGATGGCAGCGAGAGACTCCGTGCGCGACGGATATCACATGGCTCTGGCGCGCCGGATGTGGGACGCCAATAATGAGATCAAGGGGCGGAGGCGCATGCCGAGGAATTACCGGATCGACGTGCCTTCCCGCGATTGATCGATCCTCGGACAAGAACCGAAGACGTGGAGCGTGTCCTCGAAGTCGAATCCCTGACAATCCGGGTGCTCGGCTTTGGCCGAAGGTCTTCTCGCAATAGGGGCCCCGTCCGGTACGGTGCCGGTGCGGTGATCGTGCGCCTTGCCCCGATCGTGACGACCGCGTTTCCTGCTGGTAATCAGGAGCCGGCCTCGATTGGGTCAGCGACCCGAGGGAATCGATCGGGAGGTGCTCGGCTCTCGTGCCGCCCCCTACGACCGTCCCGTCCCCCCTCGAAAAGTGCTCCGACGGAACAACTGGGTGGCAGTCATCGACCTCGCGCGGGGCTAACATGGTGCGGTGCAAGACCCTGACCGGCTGGCCGGCCGTTGGGTCATCGCGAGCCATTACCGCGCGAGGTCGATTTGATGCAATCGCTCTTGGGAGGAGTGCTGATCGTCCTGGGCGTGATCGTGGCCAGGGGCGTCCTGGCCATGGCGGAGTTCGCCTTGACCTCGTCGCGCGAGTCGCGGCTGAAGGACCGCGCGAGCCGCGGGGACCGGGGTGCAATGGAGGCGCTTCGGCTGGGGGAGGATCCCAAGCGATTCTCGCCCGCGGTCCAGGGATGGATCGCGCTCCTGGGTGCCCTGGCCGGGGTCTACGGAGGCGCGACCCTCGAGCCGGGCCTGGGCCGGGCCATCGGCGAGAATGGCCCGATGGCCCCTTATCGCGATGCGATCTCGCTCGGCTTGATCACCCTGGGGATCACCGCGGCGACGTTGGTGCTGGGCGAATTCCTGCCCAGACGGTTGGCCCACAACCGGCCCGAGCCGATCGCCGGCCTGGTGTCGCGCCCGGTCCGGGCCCTGGCCTTCGTGACCAACCCGATCGTCGGCGCCTCGAGCGCGGCGACGGACGGCGCCTTGAGGATCGTCGGCATCCGTCCGACGCCCGAGGTGCCCGTCACCGAGGAAGAGATCCAGGTCCTGATGCGGGAAGGGACCAAGGCGGGCGTCTTCGAAGCGGCCGAGCAGGAGATGGTCAAGCGGGTCCTCCGTTTCGGCGATCGACGCGCCCGCGCGCTGATGACCCCCCGCAATGAGGTCGTCTGGATCGACGTGGCCGACTCGCCCGAAGAGATCCGCCGCAAGGTGATCGACAGCCCGCACTCGAGGTTCCCCGTCTGCGATCAGAGCCTCGACAACCTGATCGGGATCGTCCACGTCAAGGACCTGCTCGGCCAGGGCCCGAACGTCGAGCCCTTCCGTTTCAAGGGGCGGCTCACCCTCCCCCTGTTCCTCTACGAAGGGACGCATGGGCTGAAGGTCCTGGAGATGTTCAAGACGTCCGCGACCCATAGCGCGGTCGTCCTGGATGAGTACGGGACAGTCGAGGGCCTGCTGACGCTCACCGACATCCTGGAGGCGATCGTGGGCGACATGCCCGAGAGCAACGAGGACGAAAACCCGCCCTCGGTCCGCCAGCCGGACGGCTCCTGGCTGCTCGATGGCCGGATGCCGCTCGACGAATTCCGGGACCTCTTCGATCGCGTGGAGATCCCGGAGGGCGACTTCCATACCCTGGCCGGCTTCGTCGTCGCCCGGCTCGGGCATATCCCTCGGGTCGAGGAGAGCCTCGATCACGCGGGCCTGCACTTCGAGGTCGTCGAAATGGACGGCAACCGCGTTGACCGCATCCGGGTCGCGCCGGTGGCGCTTGATGCGAGTGGTGGGTGACGGGTGGCTCGGCGGGTGGCGGGTGGCGGGTGACGGGTGACGGGTGGCTGGTGGCGGGAATGAGCCGTCCCCTCGGATGGCGGCTCGCGTGAGGATAAAATCCGGTCTTCTCCCCTCTTCTCCCGTCACCCGCCACCCGCCACCCGCCACCCGCCGAGCCACCCGGGAGTTGCCCGCGATCCGCAGGCGCGCTAGACTGCGCGACGGACGATCCATTCCCCGTTGAGGAGAACGACGATGATCCGCTCCACGACCTCGCGGCGTGAATTCCTGGAGACGATCGGCGGCGCGGGTGCCGTCGCCGCCGGCGCCACGCTGACGACGCTCGAATCGGCGAGGGGCTACGCGGCCAATGATACCATCGAGGTCGCCTGTCTGGGCACGGGCGGCCGTTGCCGGACGCTGATGCAGTCGCTGGCCCGGGTGCCCGGCGTCCGGATCGCGGCCGTCTGCGACATCTACGACGCCCACCTCGACGCCGGCAAGAAGCTCGCGGACTCGAAGGCGATCGCGACCAAGCATTATCGCGAGCTCCTGGATCGCAAGGATATCGACGCCGTCCTGATCGGCAGCCCCGACCACTGGCACGTGCCGATGTCCGTGGACGCTTGCAACGCCGGCAAGGACGTCTACGTCGAGAAGCCCCTGACCCACGACATCGCCGAGGGCGCCGCGATCATCGACGCCCAGAATCGGAACAAGAAGATCGTGCAGGTCGGCATGCAGCAGCGCAGCATGCCCCATATTCAGAAGGCGCGCGAGCTGATCAAGGGCGGTCGGATCGGCGAGGTCTTCCGGATCCACCTGAGCTGGAACCGCGGCGGGTCCTCGCGGTTCCACCGCACGCCGATGGGGATCGACCCGAGGCAGGTCGCCTGGAAGGACTTCCTCGGCAACGCGCGCGACCAGGCGTTCGACGAGTTCCGCTTCCGCAACTGGCGCTGGTTCTGGGATTTCGGCGGCGGAATCCTCACCGACCTGATGGTCCATTGGATCGACGTCGCCCATTATGTCCTGGACGTTGACCACCCGATCAAGGCCCTCGCGATGGGCAACCATTTCGCCAGCAAGGGCGTCTGGGAGACCCCCGACGTGATCCAGTGCATCCTCGAGTACCCCAACAACGTCCAGGCCCACTTCGAGGGGACTTTTTCCAATGCGACCCACGGCGCGATGATCACATTCATGGGCACGGATGGCACCGTCTACATCGACCGGGGACGGTACGAGCTCACCCCCGAGTACGGCAAGGGCAAGCCCGAGTCCTGGATCCTGGGCAGCAACCCCCACAAAGGCGCGGACTTCTACGACAAGCCCGACGGCGAGTTGCTCCACCTGACCAACTGGGTCGAATGCGTCCGCAGCCGGCAGCGGCCCAATGCGCCGGCCGAGGCGGGCGTCGGCGCCGCGGCGGCCGCCCACCTCGGGAATCGGGCGTATCGCTCCGGTGAGGTGGCCGTCTGGTGATTTTGGATTTTGGATTTCCGATTTTGGATTCGCTCAAGGACTGTCGTCGCAAGCTGACGCCAACGGCTTTGATTCAATCCAAAATCGAAAACCCAAAATCTCAAGACTTGCGCCCGAGGATCCGGTCCAATGCGTCGGAGGTCTGCTCGATCAGGGCTTCCGGGTAGTGGAGGAACGGGTGGAAATATTCGAACGTCAGATAGCCCTCGTAACCGTTGTGTTCGAGGGCGTCCATGACCGCCGGCCAGTTGGTGGTCCCGTCGAGCAGCGTGCGGAAGGAATCCAGGCTGTGGTCGGTCCCCTTCTTGGAGAACTCCTTGAAGTGGACGTTCTTGATCCGGCGACCCAGGACGGGGATCCAGTGCTCGGGGAACTGGAAGAGCATGACGTTGCCGGTGTCGAAATGCACCTGGACGTGCTGGCTCTTGAAGCCGTCGATGAACGCGTTCATCTCGGCGGGCGTCGTGAGGTAGCCATTGAACCAGATGGTCTCGATATTCAGGTAGACCCCGCGCTTCTCGGCGAGGGGGAGCAGTTGGGCGATGGCCTCGCGGGCGCGTCGGTCGCAGACGTCGATCGGCACCGGCTCGCGGTCGGGCAGCCAGGGGATATACGTCGAGCCGGCGATGGTCAGGAGGTTCTCGGTGCCCAGCTCGTGGGCGGCCTCGATCATCAGCCGGGCCAGCTCCAGGCCTCGGGCGCGACGCGAGGCGTCGTTGTCGGTCAGCGAGTAGGGCCAGTACAGGAACGAGCAGAGGCCGCTGATCGCGATGCCGATCTCCTCGGCCATCTTGCGGATCTCTCGGTACTTGGCGGGGGATGACTTCGGCGAGAGGTCGTTGTCGAGGTCGTAGTTCAGCTCGATCCCGTCGAACCCGGCGTCCTTGGCGAGTCGGAGGCATTCGCGCAGCGTCATCCGCTGCGGGTAGGGGAACGCCCAGAGGTTGATCGACTTCTTCATGCGATAGGCCTTGGGCGAGGCCCGTCGGGCGTCGGAGACCCCGGTGACGACGCCTCCCAAGGCCGGGTCGGTCGTTGAGCCGATCGCGACCGTCGCGGCCAGCGTCGATCGGATGGCCGCGCGTCGGTTCATCCAGGGGGGGACCAGGTCGTTCCCTTCGTGCGACTGGGGCGTCATCATGGGAGCCTCCGAGAAATCGGGTGATCGTCGATGGTCGCTCTTCTCCACCGTTTTACCGGAGTCCATGCCATGTGTCGAAAGGCGAGCGTCTTTTTCCTCTTCCTCGCGGTCGGTTCGAGTGCCTCGGTCTTGTCGAACCCGGCGCTGGCCGACGACAAGCCGGCCTACGACCGCAAGGAGGACGTGATCTACGGCCGCAAGCACGGCAGCGCGCTGACGATGGACGTCTTCACTCCCAAGGCGAACGCCAATGGCGCGGCGGTGATCTGGGCCGTCAGCGGCGGCTGGTTCTCGGCGCACGAGGGGATCGACACCGGCTTCCTCGACGAGCTTCTCAGGCGGGGTTACACGGTCTTCGCGGTCGTCCACGGCAGCCAGCCCAAGTACACGATCCCGGAAGTCCTCCAGGACATGCACCGCGCCGTGCGGTTCATCCGGCATCACGCCAAGGATTATCACATCGACCCGGACCGGATCGGGATCTCCGGCGGCTCGGCGGGCGGGCATCTCTCGCTCATGCAGGGCACGGCGGGCGACTCCGGAAACAAGGACTCCAAGGACCCGATCGAGCGCGAGTCCAGCCGGGTGCAGGCGGTCGGCTGCTTCTTCCCGCCCACCGACTTCCTCAACTACGGCAAGCCCGGCGAGATCGCCATCGGCTGCGGCATCCTGAAGGACTTCAAGGCCCCGTTCGACTTCCACGAATATGACGCCGCGCGCAAGTGCTTCATGCCGGTCACCGACGTCGGCAAGATCCTCGAGATCGGCCGGCAGATCAGCCCGGTCACCCACGTCTCGCCCGACGATCCCCCCACGCTGATCATCCACGGCGACAAGGATTTTCTCGTCCCGATCCAGCAGGCCGAGCTGATCCTCGAGAAGCTCAAGAGCGCGGGCGTCGAGACCAAGCTGGTGGTCAAGCCGGGCGAAGGTCACGGCTGGAAGGAGTGGCAAAAGGACATGGCCACCATCGCCGACTGGTTCGACGCACATCTGAAGCCGAAGAAAGAAGCGAGCGCGAGTTGATGTGCTCGTGATGGGGCGGATGGAGACGAGCCGGCCGCGAGCCTTCGCGCCTCATCGCAAACATGCCCCGCAAGTCGACGGTCCACAATCTTGACGGACTTGCGTCGAATAGACGCGTGAAGTCGCTCCTCGAATAGGGACTTCTCCGATCCATCGGGCCAAACCATGACAATGGCGGAGGGGAATGCGATGGAGGCTCAGAGTTGCCCGAATTGCACCGCGTTGACCGTGATGGCCGGCTGTTTTGCATACGCGGCTCAAGTAGACGGTGGGGGCGGCTTCGTGCCGGGCGGTATGCGAGGCTTGCGCACCTCGGTCGGCATGTTCCTTCCCGCCACCTTCCTCTACTGTCTATCCTGCGGACACTTGTGGACGAACTTGGCACCGAAGAAGGTTCGGAGATTCATCGAGAAACATGGGACCAGTTTAGTCAGGCAAAACTACGAGGCAGCGGTATCAGGGAGGTATCATGGATTGCCGGACGTTCCAGAGGCACGCGAAGCGGCCGACAAGGTCGCGGAGATCGATGCCCTGGTACTGGCCGGGAAAGATGGTGAAGCCATACGTCGCTACCGCGACCTGACGGGTATCACCTGGGATCAAGCGCTTGCCCTCGTCCCCGGCTGGCATGAGCTGGATCGGGCGAGGAAACTGGCCCTTTGCGGTTGGTGTCCCAAGGATTCACCTCGATTCGAGAAGTCGGAATTGTGTGAGCACCCCATGCTCGATCGTTGGTTGGATGGTTAGGGCGGATTTCCAAAGACCTGCGACTGAACGCAACTCCACCCGTACCATCTCCAGGAGCGGTCGACGTCCCGATCGTCGCCGTGTCGGCCTTGTTGTCATTGGCCGATGGGCTCGAGCACCGACCGCGATCAACACGAGGAGACCAACCCTGCGCGACCCCTCCGAAGAATCCGTCCCCCCGACCGTCCGGATTGTTAACCTCATTCCAATTGTCTTACTCTTCGACGACCGTGGTGCTGACAACCTTGGTGACGCGGTGCGGAGACCCCATGAACATTAGGCGGGCCACGACCGAGATGGGCACATTCGACTACCTCGCGGAGGATTTCTTCATCGCCGGCGCACTCCGTCAGGGTTTCGCGTGGGAACTGAATGTGCTGCGCGGTGTCTTGGCGCACCTCCCGGCGGAGGGGCCGTGCAACGTCATCGACGTCGGCGCACACGTGGGAACTCACACCATCCCTTATGCACGCCGGGTGCAGGGGCGTGGCATCGTTTATGCGTTCGAGCCTCAGGAGTTCATGGCGGATCTGCTGTGTCGTAACGTCGTGGTCAATGGTTGCTCCGCCAGCGTCGAAGTCTTTCGGTTCGCGGCCGGCCACGTCAACGGCGTTGAGGTCTCGATGGAAGACGTGATTCGCGACGGCCCCAATGCCGGACAGCCCTATCATTACGAGGAGACCCGGCCGTTCAATTATGGAGGGCTCCAACTCGGCCTGGGTGGTCGCAAGGTCGTCCTGCGGACGCTGGACTCCTTCGCCTTCGCGGACGTAGCCCTCCTCAAGGTCGATGCGGAAGGAGCTGAGCCGCTGGTCCTGTGGGGGGCCCGCGAGCTCATACGGCGCTGCCGCCCGCTCATCCTCTTCGAACGCAACGAGAAGCGCATCACCGAGTCGATGCGGGCGATGGTGGACATCCCACGGGAGGCGAGTTCCTTCCGGATCGAAGAGTACACGTCGGTGATCGGTTACGGCGAGCCGGTCAACGTGGGGCTTCAAGAGTATCTGCTGCGGCCCTCGCCGCGCCCATAACCGGCGCCCGCGAACCGCGGCTTCGGGGCATTCGCAACGGAGAACGGCCGTCGCCGGCGCGGTTTCAGGAAGTCAACGCCCCCCAGAACAGCTCGCCCCACCGGCTGGCGATGTTCTCCCACTGGTACTCCGGCCGCCTGGCGTTCGTGAGGGCGAGTTCCGCGAGCGAGTCGAAGTAAGCCGGATCTCGATAGACGCGCTCCAGCTTCGTCGCCACCTCCTCAGGTGTGATGAGATAGCTGTCGGTCAGAGACCGGGGCACCGTCACACAGAGCGCCGGCTCGAGCATCTCCGCCTGTCCGGCCCAGAGCTCCTCCTGCCCCGGTTGACGCGGCAGGATCTATGCGGCGCGCGTGGCACCATGCTTGAAGCTGACCAGGCCCCAGCCTTCGGAGGAGGACGCGTTGAGACCCACCTCGCAGGCGTTGTAGATGCCGTTGAGCTCTTCGTCGGAGACCGCGGGGATGCCCATCGATCGGCTCGTCAGGATCAAGCGATCGGTGATCGAATACCGCTCCGCCAGGGTCAAGACGTTCCAGCCTGTGTCCTGGATGCCCATGTGCAGGTAGAGTCGCACGTTTTTCGGTTTGTCGGCGGCGAAGATCGCGAATCCCTTCATCGTCACGTCGATCCGCTTGCGCCGCCCGATTCCGGTTCGCGTTGAGGACGATGAACGAGTCGCACAGCTCCTCGGCGTCACCGAAAAGGCGCCGCTTCGCCGCACGCCTCTCCGCCGCGGGGCTGCCTTCGCCGGTCGAAATCGGGAAGAAGCGCATCCTGTTGAACGCCGTGGGGAAGGACGCGGGTATCCGCGAGGATCTCGGCATGGGGGTCCCGCAGCCCCGACCTCGCCAGCGCGTCCACAAACAGTCGCTTCGCGAATTGCGTGTAGAGAACGAGCTTGTGGATGCCGCGCAGACGCTCGATGCAGGCCGCGTCGATCGGCCCGCTCTCGACCGGGCAATACGCCACGACCGGCGCGCCGGCGGGGGACATGCGGAGCTCTTCGAGATACTGGCACACCGTGCCGAAGGTGGACACGACAAAGATCAGGTCGGGCTTCAACACCTCCGCCAAGTTGCGGATGCGCTTCACACCAAAGTCGTCTCCGCCGACGAACGCAGGGTACAGCGGCCAAGGGTACCCGTGGGGATCTCCAAAATAGCCCACAGCCAAGTGGTGTATCTGGAAACGAGAACTGAGCGGCTCGAGGATCCCGCGGATGATCCTCGACAAGCCCGTGATCCCACTCCCGTCGCCAACGACAAGCAGCTTGGGTTCGCTCACCTTGCTCACGCTGGAAAGAACTGGTGGTGACGCGGGGTAATCGAATGGCGCGACCGATTCCGAATCGAATCAGGGACTTACGGCAATCAGAGGCCGTCATCTTCCGCGAGCGACGTCAATTCATACTCTGCTGTGACTGAGGTCTTGTTGTTCAATCACCCCGTGCCATCACGAAAAAAACTTTTGATAATAAAAGCTCAATCGCTTTATTCGAGATTTGCAGCTTGTTCTGAGTCTCCTTCGAACTCATCAACGATTCGCCGGCGGCGGACTGTGCGTTGTTGGCGGTGTCCAGTACCTTGTTGGCGGCGGTCTTTGCGGTGTCGGCGGTGGTCTTTGCGGTGTCGGCGGCGGTCTTTGCGGTGTCGGCGGCGTTCTTCGCGGTGTTAGCGGCGGTTATTGCGGTGTTAGCGAGAGTCGTGACGGCTGCGATTGGGCCACTGACCGTGTCCCTGAACGCCCCAACCGTCGAGATCCCCGTGAAAATCAAACTGGCCGCGCCAGCCGCTGCACTGATCATCGCAGCAATCATCGACGCGTGGGCGTCATGGTTCGAGTTGGCGGACATTGCTTGCCAATACGAATCTGTTGATGGTGCCGGGTATCCAGGAACCGTTGCGACTCCCGCTCGCGGGCCTGCGATCTCTGGTGGTCCTCCGGCACGAGACCCCGGGCGGGAAAGGGGGCAGCAAGAAACCGTCCTGACCCATTCTCCCAGCAGAGACCTTCCTGCACGCATTTGAGTGTATCGGCTCAACTCATGGTTGAGCCTTACCGCTCGGCCATCGGCGAGGCGATTGTGCAAGAAGTGATCCACGATTCAGAGCTGATAGGCTCTTTCAGGGAGGTTCATGCCGTGAGATGGCCTCGACTGCGGTTCACCGTGAAGAGGCTGATGGCCGCGATCGCTGCCCTGGCGCTCGTCCTCGGTTGATCGATCGAAGCGGTCCGATTGAAGCGATGGCGCGATGTGGCCCTGAAGAGGGCACAGGTAAACGCCCAACTGGGTCAGGTCGATGGAAGCCGCACAAATCGGCTGGCGATCTTTCCCCGGGCGTGCAATGATTGCTGTTATGACGGGGCGGGCCGGCATCCTGTGGGCTCGCGATGACTGGAGCGCCGATGGGCCGCAATTTCGACGTTATCATGGAGCGGCTTGCGGAGGGCGACACTGTCGCATTTGTGCATGAGCACCGTTCAAGAGATCGAAAACGCAATCCGCAAGCTGCCTGCCGAGGATCTCACTGCGCTTCGCGCCTGGTTTGCGGAGTTCGACGCCGATACCTGGGATCGGGAGTTCGAAGAGGATGTCGCCGCCGGCCGGCTCGACGAGTTCGCCGAGGAGGCCCTCCGAGACCTGCGTGAGGGGCGGTGCACCGACCTGTGAACCATCGAGCCAGCCCAAGGTTCTGGCACTTATATCGCAATCTACCGATCGAGGTTCAGCGCTTAGCTGACGGTTCTTTCGAGCTGCTCCGTCAGGACTCGCGTCACCCGTCTCTGCATTTGAAGAAGGTTGGCCGCTTCTGGTCGGTTCGAGTCGGTCTTCATTATCGCGCGTTGGCAGCCGAGGATGGAACCGACCTGGCCTGGTTCTGGATCGGTTCACACGCCGAATACGACCGAATCCTCGGCCGGGTCTGAACGGCTCGAAGTCCCCGATCACACCGGCCGCGAGGGGACCCGCGTCCAGGCTCGTTTGAGCTCCAGGAACCGGCGCTCGTAACCATAATACGAGGCTGCCGCCAGGCCGATGGTCAAGGCCAGGGTCACGATGGACAGGATCTCGTCCTTGTTCGGGAACCAGGGGAGCCTGGGATAGAAGTACTCGCGGGCCCATAGCGCGATCTCGTGGTACATGTAGAGTCCATAGCTGATCTTGCCCAGCCAGACGATCCGGGAATAGGACAGTGCGGCGCGTAGCCATCCGTTTCCCCATACCGCGACGATCACGATCCCCAGCCCGCACATCCAGACCCAGACGAAGTCCCAGGTACGGTGCCACGGGGTGCCGTGCCCGAGGTGCGGCCGGCTGATCACCCACCCGATCGCCAGATACATCGGCCATTGCAGCCATCGCAGCCAACGGGTCAAGACGGGGCGATTGCGGTCCCATCCCATGACCAGTGCCAGTAATACGCCGCTCAGGAGCGTGTCGAACTGGGCGAACGTGTTGAATACGATCATGAGCTGCGATTCATAACGATGGGCGCACCACCATCGGTACCCGATCGTCGCCACGATCAGCCCGGCGACCAGCGGGCGCCGCAGTCGCGGAGTGACGAACGCGATGAAGAGCGGCACGATCAGGTAGAACTGTTCCTCGACGCAGACGCTCCACAGCACGCTGAGCCAGTCGGCGGCCGGACGGATCAGGGCCATCGACCAGTTGCCCAGGAACGCCAGGAACGGGAGCAGGTGGATCCTCAGCGTCTCGCGAAAGCCGGACGTCCCTAGCTGTCCCTGAATCCCGGGGAGCACGAAGAACCCGATCAGGACGACCAGGTAATACAGCGGCCAGATCCGGAGGATGCGGCGGATCCAGAACGCTCCCAGGGCGATCCGGCCGAATCGGACTTCCTCGCGGAGCAGCAGCACCGTGATCAGGTAGCCGCTCAGGATGAAGAAGAGCTGGACCCCGTAGCCGCCGTTATCGCGCAACACATCCGAAGCAGCCTTGCCGATGACCCGCTTCAGCACGCCGGAAGGCACTCCCCCGTGGAAAAGATAAACCATCAGGAACGCGACGAGCCGCAATCCGTCGAGCTCGGGGAAGTAGATACGCTCGGCGGGCTCGGGATCCGCCTGAGAAGGCGGAGGGACGGACTGGGCAGGGATCGCGGGCCGCTCGCCGGTCGCCATGAAAGGCCCTCCATCAGCGAGGCGGGATTCCACCCGCGGGGCGTGCATGGCCGGCGAAGGACATGATGCGGGCAACCAGCCGGTCGGCCAGGTCGGGGCCGGGCCCGAGCGACTCCGGCTCCGCGCCGGGCCGCACCAGGTGGAGCGTGTGCTCGCCTTGTCGGAGCGTCTGCACGTCGTTGGCGACGGTCAGGTCGGCCCGGTTGATCCGGCAGGCGTCGGTGGCGCGTCGGACCAGTTCCTCGGGGTCGGATCGCGAGAGCAGCTTGAAGCCGACCAGGTAGGTCGAGGGCGCCCAGTCGCGGACCGAGCGGATGACCTTGGGAGTGGGCCGACACCGGATCACCAGCGATTCCGCGTCGGAGCTGAGCTTGCCGGCATACAGCTCGGGCTCGAAGTCGGAGACCGCCATCGCCAGCACGGCGACGTCGATCGTCCTCGCGTCGAAGACCCCCTTCAATTTCGCGGAGTAGTCGGAGACGGTGCCCTGTTCGAGCGGGACCAGGTGCAGGCGATCGCGGACGCCCAGCCACCTCTGGCGGAGTTTCACCAGCCGGTCCAGCTCGGCCGACGGGTCGGCCGCATCGATCGCGTATCGGCCGAATCGCCAGAGGGGGACCTGGGCCAGATGGGGGTGGACATGCCAGACCGAGGCGCCTCGGTCCAGGAATGCCTCGGAGATCGACGCCGCGAGCCGGCCCGAGGAGATATTGGTCATCAGACGTACGTCGTCCACCGGCGCAATCGTCCCGCCCCCTGTCACGACCACGTTCATCAGGCTCTTGCTCCTCTGTCGTCTCTTGCAGGATCGGACGGAGATGGCGATAAATCAGGTTGCACGATTCCGGGAGGGCGAGCCTCCTGGCGAGCCGAGCCGCGAACCGGCTCGGACGGAGCCTCGCCCTCCCAGAATCACGAAAGGCCGTTTATTGGCTCAAGAATGGCGGGTGACGAGCGGCCGCACGTGTAAGACCAGGGTCGATCGATCCCTTCCCGCCGACGGCCGCGGATCTCCACGACGCCGATCATCACGAAACAATGGGCACATCCATGCCATCCCACGACAACCCGGCGGATCGGACAGCACGCGAGCTCTTCGAGGAGATGTCGCGCTGGCCGATCTTCGACCCGCACACGCACATCGACCCGCATCGCCCCGCGGCGCGACACTTCGATGAAGTCCTGGGATACCACTACTATACCGAGCTCGCCCACTCGGCGGGGATGCCGGCCGATCGGGTCGCGGCCGATCTCGACCCGTCAACACGGGCGATGAATCTCGCCGAATACCTCGACCGGATCGATTCTACGGTCCAGTACTCCTGGTTGTTAGAGATCGCCCGGAAGTTCCATCACTTCCCGCACGACCGGATCACCCCCCAAACACTGGGCGAGCTCCTCGACCACGCGGACCATCGCCGGGACGGCGAAGCCTGGGACCGGGAGGTCTGGTCGTCGAGCCGACTCGAGGCCGTTTTCCTCACCAACGAGTTCGACGACCCGCTCGAGGGCTGGGATACCTCGAAGTATATTCCCTGCCTGCGCACCGACGACCTGGTGCTGAAGCTCCACGAGCCGCGGACGATCGAGCGGCTGAGGGCCGCCTCGGGAGTCGATGTGCAGGATTATGCAAGTTTGCGCGCGGCGATCGGGCGTCTTTTCGAGAAATTCGTCGGCAAGGGTGCCCGCGCCTGCGCCATCAGCCTGCCCCCTGACTTCGTACCGCGTCGCGGTGCCCCGCGACGAGCCGTGACCCCGATTCGCAAGGTCATCCATGGCATGGACCTCCGCCCCGACGAGCGGGACGAGATTCGTTGCGACGTCTTCTGGATGCTCGCCGAGTTCTGCGCCGAGTTCCGACTCCCGTTCGACCTCATGATCGGGCCGGTCCGAAATGTCTATCCGGCGGGGGTTTCCGGCGGGCGGGACCTGTTCGACCGTCGGGTCAGCCTCTACGATTACCGCGAGCTTTTCAACCACTTCTCCGGCGTGACCTTCCCGGTCTCGACCCTGTCTCCCGACGCCGGCGCCGAGCTCGTCGCCTATTCGTGGATCTTCCCCAACGTCTTGCCCATGGGCCACTGGTGGTACTCGAACGTGCCGGCCTTCATCGCGCAGGATCTCCGCGCGCGATTGCAAGCCTTGCCCAAGGTCAAGCTGCTGGGATACTATTCAGATGCCTACAAGCTGGAATTCATCGCGCCGAAATTCAACATGTATCGGCGGGTACTGTCGGAAGTCCTGGCCGAGGACGTCATTCGAGGCCGGGGCTGGTCGGCCGACCAGGCGTTGGAACTGGCGCGTCTGGTCCTGGTCGACAATCCCAAGCGGGTCTTCGGCCGCCCGCTCGAGGGAAGTTCGGCGGCCGCGATTTGACCCGGACGTGATCGGGAGGCATGCTTGGCATACGAGACGTGATGGGGATCGATCCGGGTTCGCCGTCCGGCTGTCTGCGGTCGATCGATCGACCGCGAGTTCCCGACGGACGGCCCGACGAGCTTACCGGCTCCCCTTCGCGACACCGGAGCCCATCCGAACAGGGGATCAGCCGCCAATGCGCGAGACAACACGACGGCAACGTAGGAAATCGGCGGCCCTGGCCATCACCTTGGCCCTGGGCGGCGGCTGGAGCGTCCAGGCGCAGATGACCTCCGGACCGGGCCTCTCCTCGGGCACCGGGGAGGGCACCGGCGCGGGCGGGTTCTCCGGGGTCATCCGCAATCGGTCCGATTCGATTTCGGGAGTCGGGCCGGGATACATGGGTGGCATACGCGGGGGCGTCGACTCGTTGCGCATCGGCCCGCGGTCCGGGGCCGTCACATTCGGGCCGGGGGTGGATGTCTCCTTCCCGAACGATCCCTTCCTCGTCCCGTTCTTGCTCCCCGAGGCGTCCGCCAACACGATGGAGGGCAAGACCTATAAAGAGGTGACGGGCGACCTCCTGGACAACGCGCGAAGCATCACCGACCCCGCCGAGCGGAGCCTGGCCTTGCGGCAGATCGCCAACGGCGCCATCGCCAGCAATCAGTTGGGCCTGGCGCATCGGACGTTGGAGGAGGCGATCACCGCCGCCTCTCAGGTGAACATACCCCTGGTCCGCGACCAGCGGCTCATCGCCCTGGTCACGTCGATGACATTCTCGACCGATGCGCTCCTGCGCGTGAGCCGCGAGGCGCTCGGCTCGGCCGCGCCCTGGAACTGGCGAGTACGGAGCCCGCTGCGGCCAAGTCGGTTCGGCCGGAGGCCGCGCGGCAAGTCCAGCTCTTGAGCAACCAGTTCGACAAGGATCTCTCCGCCGGCAATTTCAGCAATGCCCTGGAGCAGTTCCGTACGTTCCCGACGACGATCCAGGATCGGGTCACGAAAGGCGAGATCACCGACGCCGAGGGGAAGGCCCTCTCGAGTCAATATGGCGGGGATATGTCGAGGAAGCTCAAGGACTCGGTCACCAAGGTGATGATCCCCTTGGCACGGCTCGAGTGGCGACGCGCGGTCTATCTCGCCGGTAACATCGGCAACCCGACGTTTCGCAACGAGATGCTCTACAAGGTCGCCGAGAATCTCGCGGCCGGCAGCTCCGCCCTGGTCAATGACTTCGCCCGGCCGGCCGACATCGACTCGCTCGGGAATCGCTCGGCCCCATCGGACCCCGGTGCGACGGCCCCCGCCCCCCTGCCCCCGCCCGTGCCCGGTGATGCCAAGGAGAAGGAGACTTACGCGAAGCTGGCCGACGAGGTGCTGGTGGATTCCTGGCAAGTCGCCGACAAGATCGACCGGCTGATCTGGAAGAATCGGGCGATGGTGAAGATCACGCTCTCGGCCGCGGGGTCCCAGCAATATAAGCGGGGATGGGAGCTGGCCAGGACGATGCGAAACGCCGAGTCGCGCACCGAGGCCTTGCTGCTGCTGGCCGAGGCTCAATGCCGCAGTCGCCTGGATGATGCCGCCTCGGAGACCTATCAGGCCGCGGCCACCGCGGTGGCCTCGATCACTCAGGACGGCCTGAGAGGGGTGATGGCCGGCTTCCTGGTCGACAGCCTGATCTCGACCGGCCGGTTCGACGATGCCCGAGCCTGCACGTCGCTGTATCCCGAGGAGTCCGAGCGATTCGTCGCGCTGGGCGCCGTCGCCGAGTCGATGGGCAAGCGGGGCCTGGCCGCCGCGGCCCGGCGCTGGATCGCGACCGACACCCCCGAGCGCTATCGCTCGGCGCTTTACCGGCGCGTCCTCGCCGGTTCGCTCTGGTCGGTCGACCAGGCCCGGAGCAAGGAGATGCCCGTCGGCGAGGGCGCGCCGACACGCTGAGCAACCGGCGATTTCTCGACACGGGTGCGACGAAACCGGGCCGTTTGTCGGAGTTGGCGCAGGCTTCCACGGCATTCCCGGGGGCATCGCCCTCCGGGCTCGACCCCAGCCACCCGAGAATGGTCCTGGGGGCCCGAATTGGGTGGCTGGGGTCGAAGACGGCGCAGCCGGCGAGCCCCCAGGAGTGCCGTCGCAGTCATCATCCCCGAGGACTTGCCCCGGTCTTCTTGCAACCCCGTCGATTTAGCTCGCGGTTCACGGTCGCGGAAAGAAGGAGCTGTATCGGCTCTTGATGTCTCGGATGCCGGAGTGCACCACGTGCAGGTCGGCGGCGATGACGAACAACCGGCATCCGAGGTCCCGCATCCTGACCGCATACTCAGGGCCGCGCGAGAAGACCCCCCAGGGCTTCCCGGCCGCCTCGCAGGCGCGAGCGATCGACTGGATCGCCTCCAGGCAACGCGGGTTCTCGAAATCGCCGGTGACCCCGAGGACCTGGCTCAAGTCCGACGGCCCGACGAACAGCAGGTTGACGTCGGGGACCGCGGCGATCTCGGCGGCCGCGGCGAGTGCGCCGGCGGTCTCGATCTGGACGCCGATGAACGTCTCGGCGTTCGCCTTCGCCGCGTATTCCGCCAGGGGGACCAGGCCGAATCGGCCGTCGCGGTTGCCGCCATTGAGCCCGCGCTCGCCGCGGGGCCAGAACTTCGCCCAGCGCACGGCCTGCTCGACCTCCTCGGCCGAGCGAACCATGCTGATCATCACGCCCCCCGCGCCCGCCTCGAGCGGCCGCATCACGGCCGCGTAGTCGGTTGCGGGCAGGCGGACGAAATGGTCCATCCCGTAGCTCCGGGCCGCCATCGTCGCCAGCTCGATGTCCCTCATGGTCAATCCGGCGTGTTCCTGATCGATCCAGAGCGCATCGAACTCGCCGTGCTCGCCGAGGATCTCGATCAATTTCGGGCTGATCAACTGTCCGCAGCCGAAGACCCGGACCACCTTCCCCTCGGCCAACATTGTCTTGATTCGTGGCATCCGTCAACTTCCCTCCCCTCGGGCAATTATGGAGAATAACTCGGGTCTCGGGCCTCGCTCGACCCTCCGACGCACCGAACGTTCTCGCCTCGCTGCGAAGTGCAGGCTAACCTGCCAGACGCAACGAACCAAGGGGTCTGTCTCTCGGCGCCCCACCAGGGGTAAGGGCCGGTTGTGCCATGCCATCATCACGCAAGCCGCTCGGGATCGACGCGATCTGGATCTTCTGGCGGTCGTTCCTGCTCAGCTTCCTGATCTTCGAATGGCTGGTCTGGCAGCGGGTCCGGCAGATCCCCGTCCGCGTACCCGGGCACCGATTGCTCATCTTCCTCCTGGCGCCGAAGGCCACCCGCCTCTCCATCTTCAATGCGATGGTGGTGGCCGGTTGCGTCACCCTCGCGGCGATGCTGGTCGTCCAACTCGTCATCGCCCCGCTCCTGAGAGCATGGCTCAGGCCCTCGGTCAACCCGTCCTGGTGGTTGTTCCACCTGTCGTCCGGCGATTCGCCGGTGGCCAGCGTCCCCGGTCGGTGGAAGTCGGGCGGGCGCTGGCGGCCCGGTGCGCTGGTGCTCACCAATCGCCGGCTCTGGTTCTTCCCCGCGGCCTGGGACCTGGAGCCCTGGTCGGCCGCACGCGCGGACCTCGAGCAGATCGAGCTGGAGCCCTCGCTCTTCACACGGTTGGCCCCGATCCGGAACTGGCCGGAGCGATTGCACTTCTCGGCCCGGAGCGGGGAAGACGCCCGCTTCGCCGTGGCCGATCCCGAGGCGGTCCTGGCCTGGTTCGCGCCCGACCCGCACCCGGACGACGTCATGACGCACCCGCGCATCGCGCCCCAAGGAGCCTTCGATGCCTGATCGATTCCACGTGCTGATCGCCGATTTCCTGGATGAGACCTCGATCGAGTCAACCGTCCTCGACGACATCGCCGACATCACGATGGCCCGCGCCAGCGACGAGTCGGAATTGGCCGCATATTTGCCCCAGACCGATGCGATCATCGTGTTCCACGACCTGTCGATCCTCGGCGAGTCCAGCTTCTCGCGTGCGCCGCGATGCCGGGGAGCCGTCCGCGCGGGGGTCGGCTATAACAACATCGACCTGGATGCCGCGACCAAGCATGGGGTGGTCGTCTGCAACGTGCCCGATTACGGCTCCGAGGAGGTCGCCGACCACGCGATCATGTTCCTGCTGGCCCTGGTGCGCCGGCTATTGCCCTCGCACGAGGCGATCCGGTCGGGGACATGGGACTATCGGAGCGCCATGGGGACCCCACGACTGCGCGGCAAGACGTTCGGGGTCGTCGGCTGCGGCCGGATCGGCACGGCGACGGCCCTCCGCGCCAAGGCCCTGGGCCTCGACGTCGTCTTCTACGACCCTTACCTCCGCCAGGGGATGGACAAGGCCCTGGGGATCCGCCGCGTCTTCCAGCTCGAGGACCTGCTCGAGCAGAGCCACTTCGTCAGCCTGCATTGCTACCTCGACGCGACGACCCGCCACATGATCGACGCGCGGACCCTCGCGCGGATGCGGCCGGGCTCGTACCTGATCAACACGGCGCGCGGCCCGGTCGTCAACGAGAAGGCCCTCCTCGATGCCCTGGACTCGGGCCACATCGCCGCCGCGGGCCTCGACGTCGTCGAGCGCGAGCCGCTCGACGACGACCGCCTGCGCCGGCACCCCAACATCCTCTTCACGCCGCACACCGCGTTTTACAGCGTCGAAGGCTATGCCGAGATGCGGACCAAGACCGCGCAGGAGATCCGCCGCATCCTCCTGGGCGAGGCGCCCCGGAACCCCGTGAACGTCCTGCCCGGCCCCCGAGGATGAGGCGGGAATCCGCCCGATGGTCGCGACAGGAGAGAGACGAGAGACCCCGTCGGATCGAACGGGTCTCACGCAGAGGCGCAAAGAGGGGACCGCAGAGGGCGCAGAGCGACGGTGTCCCTGATCTTCGATCGGTGCATGGGTTGAACGCCGATCCCGGTCTTCTTCGCGCCCGCCGCGGGTTTCCTTTGCGTCCCTGCGTGAAACGCTGATGGACCGGCCCTAAACCGAGCGTGATTTATAGTCCGACCGGGTATGGTCCAGATCTGGCCGAGCCGGCCGCTCGAGCGTACAATCAGCGAGTCGTCCGAAGGGGGGCTGCTCGCTGCCCCGACGCTCGACCAGGAGTTTTCCATGTCGAATCGAAGCATATTGTGTTCATTATTTGTGATGATGTGGCTTGGAGTCGCCGGGTGCGGCAGCGCGCCCGGACCGACAACGGACAACTCGTTTGCAAGACACCTGGCAGGAGAAGCCGACATGCCGTCAGACAAGCAGGATTCCAAATTCAACCAGCTATCGGCCGAGGAATCGCGTGTCATCCTGGGCAAAGGGACCGAACGGGCGTTTACCGGCGAATACACGGATCTGAAAGACCCGGGCACCTACGTCTGCCGTCGTTGCAACGCGCCGCTCTATCGTTCCGACGACAAATTCGCCAGCGAGTGCGGTTGGCCCAGCTTCGACGATGAGATCAAAGGCGCGGTCAAGAAGGTGGCCGACCGCGACGGTTTCCGCACGGAAATCCTGTGCAACAATTGCGGGGGTCATCTCGGACACGTCTTCGTGGGAGAAGGGCTCACCGCCAAGGACACGCGGCATTGCGTGAACTCCATCTCGATGAAGTTCTATCCCAGAGGGACCGAGTTGCCCGCGGTCATCAAATAGCGAGCCTCCGCGGCCCGTCAGGGCATCGCCGATCGGCTGTTCCCAATCGAGATAAATGGTGTGAATTTAATTTTGTGCGAAAGTGACACCACGGATTCGCTCCGCCACGACCGGTCCCGAAGACCTTCAATAGGTCGCCCCGGGGACTGGTCGTGGCGGAAGTTGAACCGTCAACGAACGACCAGGCCGTTCGCGTGGTCCGGCAGTGTTCCGGCGGGGCTCAGGAACAGTTCGGTCAGGGCCCCTCCCTTCTCGATCGTGAACGCCGCGATCTGGCCGGAGCCGCCGATGTTCACGTAAAGGACCTCATTCCCGAGGATGGCGGCGTCGGTCGGAAGGGTCCCGGGGGGGAGGAGGCCGGCCAGGCCGCCGCCGCCGACCGGGTTCAGTAAGGTCAGCGTTCCCGTATTGGAATCGATCTCAATCGCGCTGAGGCTCGCCGACGCCGTGTTCACGGTGTAGACGTACTTGCCGTTTCTCGTGATGGCGGCCCAGCAGGGCGCGAGCTGGGTGCCGGTGGCGAGACTGTTCGTGATCGCCTGGGCGGTGCCGTCCGCGAGGATCCGGTAGGAAGAGACCGAGCCGGGAGGCACTGCGTTGTTGGCTTGGGTCACCACGAGGTAGCCCTGGCTGTCGAATACGAAACCGAAGGTGTCGGTGACGGGGGACGGGGTGAACGTCGGGGCTGACGTCCGGCCGTCGCCGAGTACCTCGAAGACGTCGATGTTATTGCCGGTCCTCTCGGTCACGACGAGCCACTGATTGTCCGGAGAGAAGCTGACCTGGGCGGGGAGCACCGACGGCGCGCTGAGGGACCGCGTGGAGTTCGCCAAGGGGACGAGCTTGCCCTTGGCGGCACCCTTGAACCCGGTGATGGCGTCAACCCCGCCGACGCTCCCCCCGGCGTTCAGCACGTAGAGCAGGTCGCCCGAGAGGGCGATGCTGTTCGGAAACGTGCCCCCCGAGGAGACGATGTCGATCAGCGTCGGCTCCTTCCTGGTCAAGTCAAAGACGGAAATGGTGTCGCTCGCGGCGTTGACCACGTAGAGGGTGTCTCCGGCACCGTCGATCGCGATCGCCCCCTGGCTGCCGAGTCCCCCGCCCGTGCCATTGCCGCCGGTGGCGTAGAAGACGGGGAACTCGAGTAGGCCCTGCCCGTCGCGTGCGAACACCGCGAGCCGGTTCCCCGCAGCCTCGTTGGTCATCATGTAGACCGCCCCCTTGCCATGATCCCCGCCGGCGCGAACCGGCCCCCAGGACATCGCCAGCAGCATCACCAACCCCGCCAGTTTCGGCGCACAGCGCCATTCGGTCGCGTTGAGCATGACGTCTCCCCTTCTTTGAAGTGATTTCGCCAGAGTATTCGCTGAGACCGGAGTCGATACAGCGGTCTCGCCTCAATCTGTCGGGGCCGGGGGCGAATCGTTACACACAAATCGATCGGAACGGCGGTGGGTGACGAAATCGTCGCAGACCTCGACGCAAACGCGTACTCACGGTCTCCGTGGAAGTTTGCCGCGTCTCTCATTGAACCTTTGCGGGCGGCCCCGCGACTTCGATAAGGACGATCCTTCAACCAAGTTTCGACGAGGCACCGTTTGCCCACCGACGCCAGACAGTTGCGTGACGAACTGCTCGTGTTGCGCTGCCAACTCGGCGAACCGACAGCGTTCGACGAACTCATTCGGAGGTGGGAGGTGAGGTTGCTTTACTACCTGCGGCGACTGGTGCCTCAGGAGGCCGATGCGTGGGACGCGCTGCAACGGACCTGGCTGGCCGTCTTCCGCGATGTGCGTCACCTGAAGGAGCCGCGGGCACTACGAGCCTGGTTATATCGAGTAGCTCGCAATCAAGCGGCCAGCCACTGCCGTCATGAGCGATTGCACCGATCGCGCGTTCGACGAAGAGGCCGATCTCGCCGGGATCGCCGAGTCGGACTGGACACCCGCGGTCGATGAGGCCGAGCGAGTCCACGCGGCCCTCGCCCTGCTGAGCCTGCCCCACCGGGAAGTCGTCGTCCTGCACTTCCTCGAACAGATGCCGCTCGATGAGATCGCCGAGGTCACGGGCGCTCCGGTGGGGACCGTCAAGTCCCGCCTGCACTACGCGAAGTGTGCCCTCAAGAGTCTTCTGGAGACGGGAGCAGACGAACATGAATCACGTTGACCCATCCTCATTTGCGGAGCGTCTGATGAAATCAGAGCCCGGCAACGACGAACTGCGGCGTCGCTACGAGGAGGGTAAGCTCGCCCTGATCGAGCGTCGGCTAACCCACTGGCAGCGTCGGATGGGCTGGATAGGACTGCCGGTTTACGGCTTGTTGATCATCGGTGGCGGATACCGCCTCCTGAAGGCCAACCCCGCTGAGCCGCGCGAATTGGTCGTGTTGGTTGCGGTCGGAACCGTCGGTGTGCTGGCACTGGGCCTCTGGATCCTTCGCGTGCTGCTCCGCGGAGGCCGCGTGACGTGGCGGGACGACCAGGCGATGGAATGGGTCGGCGGTCTCGGCCTCTGCGCCCTTTTGTTCGCCCTGTTCGAGCTCGCCCGATCGCTGGAAGACGCGCACGCCGCGCGCCGATTAGAAGGCTTCAGCACCGTGCTCCTGGTGGGTGGGGTATTTGGCGTGCTGCTCGAACGAATCCGCCGCTCGAATCTGGAGACGCGAGTGAAACTGCTGGAACTCGAGCTGCGCGTGGCCGAACTGGCTCAAGCGGTTGTATCCCCATCGCCGGATGTTCCGACTCCTCGGCCCTGACATCGCCGCACCCAGGCGAGCCATACCATTCACGATCCCGGCCTGTCATCAACTTCGATGGATCGAGGCGCCGACGGCAGATTACCTGATGCGGAAGGGCTTCGAAGACAAGGCCGAATAGGTGTCTTCAAGGTCCTGTATCAACACCCGGTAGGATCCCGGCCGGAGTCGGATGAGCGACTTCAATGAGGTTCGGAGCCTGCCGCGCGCGTTGCTCTTGATGGTGACGGGTGATCCGACCGTCTTGGAGCCACCTTTCGACAACTTGAATACGATCACGGTGTAGTCCGTCTCGGGGAGGGCCCCTTTCAGGACGAATGACAGGACATCGGTCCGAGGAGCCACCTGGATTCCCTTCGGCCGAGCGGCGAAGCGGGGTCCCGCGCCGGTGAGAGGCGAGACCACCAGGGAGTCGAGGGTGATGGAGACCGCCGTCGCAAAGCTCGTCAGCGTGGGATCATTGCCGCCCTGGTCGTCGTACGCGAACCCGTAAGCCAGGCCGACCGTCGAGCCGGGGGCGGTGATGCTGACTCCGCCGTTGTGCAAGAAACCGGCGTACAGCTTGGACCAGTTGGTGCCGGTCGCGTTCGGCAGCGGGTAGTACGTGGCGCTATTGTCCCAGGGGTTGGTCACGTCGGTTCCCGGTGTGACCGCGTTCGCCACGCCGCGGTTGAACGCGGAGACGATCGTGTTCTCGATATCGAGCAAGATCTGACCGGTGGAGCCGGTCCCGCCGATCTGGCCATCGGCCGCCTGGGCGGCGCCATCGGCGAACGCGCCCAGGTTACCGAAGACCATATCGCCGGCCGACGCCGGTGCGATCCAGGGGGGTGCCGCGGCCAGGGGCGAGGATTGGGGGAAATTCACGGGATAAGCGGAGCCGTTGCTGAAGTACGGGGCATAAATCTGATACTCTTGCCCCCCAGCGATGACGTTCCAGTTGGAATCGGTTTGCTTGAGCTGAAGCACGGTGAAGGTGCCCGGCACTGTAAACGTATAATTCCCTGAGTCACTCGTGCCGCTCGGCGCGTATTGAATGTGGGTGACTTGCGACGAATCGATGCTGATGCTCGTGATCTTCGCCGTCCCGGTAATGCCGGGGCCGGACACTTGCTCGCCGACAGCGAAGGTCAGCGAGGTCGGACTGCTACCGACCGGTGGAATCAACAGCTCGGTGCCGGAGTTGGTCGCCCGAGCGCCGTACGATGGGGGACTGAATCCCTCGACGGTCTGACCGACGAAATAATAGCCGTCGCGCTGGAGGCGGAAAGTCTGGCCGGCGGTGATGTAAGCGTTGAAGAACCCGGTCAGGGCGGCATCGAAATAGGTGTTGAACGCCGAGTTCACGCCCGAGGCGGGAGGATTCGAGATCGCGGCACTCGGGTTGAGGAGCCGGTACGTGGTGAGTAGGCCCTGGAACGCCGTCGCGGCTGCCTGGGCGTCGGGGTTGGTATTCGAACGGAATTGCTTGTCGATATAGTTCGAGAAGTCGACGAACGTCGTCGGGCGGGACGCCGTGATGCCGACACCGTTCGACTTGACGGCGTCCGCGGGCGTGGTCTGCATGGTGAATGGCAAACCGACCTGGTCCACCTGTGTCGTGTTGATGAACAGGGTGCCGTCGTTGGGCGAACTTCTCTCGGTGAACTCGACGAAGTCATAGTTGATCTTGTTGTTCGGGTCGGATGGATTCCCGGCGGCTGGGAAGCTCGGCTTGCCCGCGATGATGGGGATGTCGGGGGGAGAGCCGACACTGAAGATGATCCGGACCGAGCCCAATCGATCGCCGGGGTCATTGGGAATCAATACGCTTTGCGAGGCACCTGCGAGTGACGTATCGGGGAAGAGGGTGTAGGTCGGGACGTT
The DNA here is from genome assembly GCA_963743925.1 of uncultured Planctomycetota bacterium. GTDB lineage: Bacteria > Planctomycetota > Planctomycetia > Isosphaerales > Isosphaeraceae > CAVZRC01. Next base: position 52,183 of record CAVURY010000009.1, read on the forward strand.
CGAGTCGGCGCCGAACGTCGTGAACTGCCAGGGCTTGGAGAAGTCGGGCACCCCGCCCGTCATCTGTGGCGCGAGATAGCCGTAGGTGGACGCATCGTTGTTCTTGGTGTTGATCTGCTGACCCGCGATCGCGATGTACACCGGGTCCTTCCCCGTTTTGTTCGTGAACGAAAAGCTGATGGGAGCGGCCTTGTTTGCTGCACGTTCGCGGCGGGCCCGGGGCTGGCGGCGCCGAAAGCTCCGATCTGGCCGGCGGTTTGCGTGATGCACCCGGTGAGCTCGGAACCACCGCCGGGAGCGGGGGATATCCCCGTGTAACTCGCAACGGCCACCGCACCGCCCAGATAATAGACGAGCGAGTATCCCGGGTTCGTCGGCGTCGCCGGGTCAAAACCGGCCGTCGAGACCACGGGCAGCGTGAAAGGGGTATTCGCGGTCACGGTGATGGGGCCGGGATTGATCGAGGTCGTTTGTCCCCGCGGCGGGGCGACCGACTGGACGACGAAGGCCCCGGCATTCACCGTGTCGCTGAAGGGGTCACCGGTCAGCGCGCCGAACGATCCCACGACCGTGCAGCCGGAGAACGTCGTGGTACCGCCCGAACCGGAATCGCCCGTGTACTGGATGATATAATTGCCGTGAACCGCCTGGACATAGAGATATCCGTTCATCGCGAAGGTGTTCGGCTGAGCCGTCACGTTGAGAGTGAAGGGATTCCCGCTCAGCGGCTGCGCGGGCCCCGCGGCGGTGGCCCCGCGGGGCGCCTGCGAGACGGTCGTGGTGCTCGACAACACCTGGTTTCCGTCCCCGGCGGGCAGGGACAACGTGGTGAAGCTCGACGCGCCGGCACTGATGTAGCTGACCATCGCGAAGTTCATACCGCCCTGGCCCAGCAGCAGGAAATTGGGAGGATTTTGCGTGCCGAACCCCGTCGTGCTTTCGACCGTGAGGCCACCGAGCGCGGAGTTATTCACGACGTTACTCAGAGTCTGACCGACGGAAGCTCCGGCGATCGTCGTGGACGCCAACGGCGAGGTCAAGACGAGTCGGCCCTCGAGTTGCTCCAGGGCCGGTATCAAGAAAGCCCGGCGGGCACGATTGCGGGCGGAGTTGCTCTTGAGGGCGGTCGGCGCATCGGCCGAGCGTCGAAGAAACGGCATGGTCGTCGACCCCAGGTTGAAGAACAATCGTCGAGGTCATGTGGCCCCGCTGCCTTGCGCGGAGGAACTTGACGACATTCACTCCGCACCGAGCGAATGTATTCCTTCCAATACGTAGATGCAAGGACCCTGACTGTATTTTCCGTAAGAGAATGAATGATGTCAGAGACTAAATGATGTGAGTTTAATTTGCTGCGAAGAATCTGGACTGACACCCTTTTCTCCTCTGACACCCTTTTCTCCTGTCGCGATGAACGGGCTCGGTTCATTCACCGGTCGTCGGCGTGCGGGGTCGTGTGATCGGCGTCCGCGCCAGTGCGACGACCCGGGGGAGGCTGCGCAGGAAGAGCCGCACGAGCCAGCGGAGCAGGACCCACGCCAGGATCACGCCCACCAGCAAGAAGGGGATCCAGATCGCCCAGCTCACGGCCCAGAGGACCAGGGCTTTTCCCAGGTTGACCAGGCCCAGGAGCGAGTCCGCCCACGTCCTGGTGATCTGGGTCGAAAAGTTGGCGACGACCGGAGGCGGCGGCGCGTACTGCTCCCGTTCCCGGACATTGAGTGTCAAAGTGGCCAGCGACGAGAGGTTCTCCAGCACCCGGATCTTCCCCTCGAGCTGTTCGATCTCGCCTCGGACGCGGCTCAGCTCGATCTCGACCTTCAACACGTCTTCCAGCTTGCCCGATCGCTCCTGGAGGATCTTGTTGAGCGTCTGCTCTTCGTTTTTCTTGTTCTTGATCCGGGCCGCGAGATCGTAGTACTGCTCGGTCACATCCTGCGACGTGCGGTTGTGCCGCTCCAGCTCGCCGAGGGAGACGATCGCATCGACGAAGGAATCGAACTGCTCGACCGGGATGCGGACCCGCCAGTGCATCGTGCGCCGCGATCCCGGCGAGCCGGTCACGTTCAGCTCGGCGATGAAGCCGTGGGCATCCTGGACCAACGTGGCCACCTTCCTGGCAATCGGGTCCACGCTCTCGACGACCAGGTCGACCTGGCCGTCGTAAATGATCTTGCGAGAGATGTCCGCCGGAACGGCCCCGGTCGAGGTCGGGCCGGCCTGCGCCGCGACCGGCGCGGCCGGCGCTTGTTCCGCCATCATACCCCTCATGGGAGCGGCCGGGCTGACGGGAGGACTCAGGGCTGATAGGTTGGATAGGTTGTTGATTCTCGTGACGTCGCCGCTTGATGCTTTGGCGGCGGTGACAGACGACTCGGATCGCTGGTAAGCGGTATTGACCTCGCCACAACCGACCAGGGCCAGGACGAGCAGCATCGAGAGGGATCTCAGTAGGATCATGATCTGTGGACCTCGCGGCAAACCGGCATCGAGGCGATTCGGCGACGGACCGAATGGCTCCCTCATTATGACGAGCGAAGGGCCATCTGTCTTAGGAAGCCGGCGACCGATCCCGGCTCAACCATTCCCTGTTGGGTTGTCGTCGGGAGCCGCAAGCCCGGTTGCAGCGGGGCGAATGTTGGCGGCGAGCGTGGTCTCTGCCGAGGTCGCCGCTCCCGCTGCCACGGGTGCCGTGACCGAGAGACATCGGCACCGACGACATCACAGAAATCGAGCACCCCGCGGGATCAGGAGTTCGGCGATGCATTCGAGTGTCTCGGCCCTGGCAATTTCTTGCATGATGATCCTGGGCCAGGCGAAGGCCGAACAGATTGAGATCCCCAAAGATCCCAAGATCGTCGCGTATTTCGCCAGCGGCGGCCTGGATGCGGAACCATGGGAGGCAACCATCACGGGCGATGGCAGGGGAACGCTCGTGTACAAAGGGGTCGCGGAGCCTGAGATTCGTAAATCTTTCACATTGAAGGAAAAAGAATTACGAGATCTGTTTACTAAGATTTGTGAGATCAAATTTATGAATCTCAAAGAGAAATATGAGGGAGGAAGGGAGGATGGCTGGGGATTTGAGTTGGAGGTAAGACAGGACGGAAAACCCCACTCAGTCCGTGTATGGGGTATCGATAACCACGAGGATGGCGACGAGAAAGACGTCAAGAGGCTGGTGAGCCTCTGGGAGAAGATCCTTCGCAAGGTGCCTTCGCCGAACGGCGATGGCGAGTTGGAATTGATCGGCTCCAAGAGATAGGCAACCCGATTAAGAAGGCCCGACACCATTTCTCAAGAAAAAACACCTATACCGCGCGCGGCCGAAAGGTTTCCATTCGGTTGCCGGGAGCGCGGGCGTCTCGCCCGCTCAAGAGCGGCCGGGCCGCCCGCGTTCCCGGGATGGTAAATGCCTGGCTTCAAACCGCGCAGGATTAAAGCCCCGATATCAAGCTGTGTGTCTCCTTCGGGTCCTCTCGTTGTACGGCAAACTCGTCCAGGACCCCGATAAGGGTTCTCGTAAACGCCCGCATAACCAAATTAATCGTTAAAAAACTAACGTCTTGGTGCTTTTTTGTCGAATCCTAAACGACGTCCGGTGTCACAAACTTAAGAACGCTCGAGTCCGGTTGGCAAGGTTTTACCTTCGCTGCCGCTGCGCAGGAGTTCCCCTGTGTCGCTCTCTATTTGGCTTGAGAACGTCGGGCAGCCTTTCCTCGTGCGCGATGGAACCGATCGCGGTCGCCCATTCGGGCCATCCGCTCGATACGGTTATCCTGCGAAGCGTTCGAAGATCGTGTACTTCTGTCCGGATTAAGCGCGTTTGCCGATCCACACCCTGCGCCGGGCGATCACTTTGGCGCGACCGTGGTGGCACTCAGCACGGGCAACGTGGTCGTGACATCGCCGTTCGACAACGCGGGTGGCACGGGTGCCGGGGCTGTTTATCTGTTCAAGGGCACGACCGGCGCGCTGATCAGCACCCTGATCGGTTCGCACGCCGGCGACCACATCGGCAGCGGCGTGACGGCCCTGAATAATGGCAACTTCGTGGTGACCAGCCCCAACTGGAACAGCAATGAGGGCGCGGTCACATGGGGCAGCGGCACGACCGGCGTCAGCGGCTCCGTCAGTGCCACGGACAGCCTGGTCAACACGGGGGATCAATCGGGCACGGGCTTCGGCGTGACGGCCCTGAACGACGGCAACTACGTGGTGTCCACCTCCAACTGGAACAACGGTGAGGGCGCGGTCACGTGGGGCAGCGGCGCGACCGGCGTCAGCGGCGCTATCAGTGCCGCGAACAGCCTGGTCGGCAGTACCGCGAATGACGGTGTCGGCAGCGGCGGCGTGTTGGCCCTGAGCGACGGCAACTACGTGGTCAGCAGCCCCAACTGGAACAACGGCGCGGCCACCGGAGCGGGCGCGGTCACGTGGGGCAGCGGCACGACCGGCGTCAGTGGCCCCGTCAGTGCCGCGAATAGCCTGGTCGGCAGTACGGCAAATGACGCGGTCGGCAACGACAGCAACCCTGCCACTGCCGGTTGGGGTTTCCCGAACAACGGCGTGACGGCCCTGAGCGACGGCAACTACGTGGTCAGCAGCACCAACTGGACCAACGGAACGGCCGCCGATGCGGGCGCGGTCACGTGGGGCAGCGGCACGGCCGGCGTCAGCGGCCCCGTCTCTGCCGCGAACAGCCTGGTCGGCAGTACCGCGAATGACTCCGTCGGCACCAGCGTGACGGCCCTGAGCGACGGCAACTACGTGGTCAGCAGCCCCCAATGGACCGACGGCACGGCTGCCGGTGCCGGCGCGGCCACGTGGGGCAGCGGCACGGCCGGCGTAAGCGGCCCCGTCAGTGCCACGAACAGCCTGGTCGGCAGTAAGGCGGGTGACGGTGTCGGCAGCGGCGTGACGGCCCTGACCAACGGCAACTACGTCGTGAGCAGCCCCGCCTGGACCAACGGCGCGGCCGCCGGAGCGGGCGCGGTCACGTGGGGCAGCGGCATGGCCGGCGTCAGCGGCGCCGTCAGTGCCGCGAACAGCCTGGTCGGCAGTACCGCGACTGACGGTGTCGGCGGCGGCACCCCCGGCGTGACGGCCCTGAGCGACGGCAACTACGTGGTCAGCAGCCCCAACTGGAACAACGGCGCGGCCACCGGAGCGGGCGCGGTCACGTGGGGCAGCGGCACGGCCGGCGTCAGCGGCCCCGTCAGTGCCGCGAACAGCCTGGTCGGCAGTAAGGCGGGTGACGGTGTCGGCAGCAGCGTGGCGGCCCTGACCAACGGCAACTACGTCGTGAGCAGCTTCTACTGGGACAACGGCGCGGCCGCCTCTGCGGGCGCGGCCACGTGGGGCAGCGGCACGACCGGCGTCAGCGGTCCCGTCAGTGCCGCGAACAGCCTGGTCGGTAGTAAGGCGGGTGATGGTGTCGGCAGCAGCGTGGCGGCCCTGACCAACGGCAACTACGTGGTAGTCAGCCCCGGCTGGAACACCGGTGCGGGCGCGGTCACGTGGGGCAGCGGCACGACCGGCGTCAGTGGCCCCGTCTCTGCCGCGAACAGCCTGGTCGGCAGTACCGCGACTGACGGTGTCGGCGACACCGGCGTGGCGGTCCTGAGCGACGGCAACTACGTGGTCAGCAGCCCCCAATGGACCAACGGGACGGCCAACGGTGCCGGCGCTTCCACGTGGGGCAGCGGCACATCCGGCGTCAGCGGTCCCGTCAGTGCCGCGAATAGCCTGGTCGGCAGTAAGGCGGGTGACGGTGTCGGCAGCGGCGTGACGGCCCTGACCAACGGCAACTACGTCGTGAGCAGCTCCCGATGGACCAATGGAACGGCCGCCGGTGCGGGCGCGGTCACGTGGGGCAGCGGCACGACCGGCGTCAGTGGCCCCGTCAGTGCCGCGAACAGCCTCGTCGGCACGAACGACTCTGTCGGCAGCATCGTGACGGCCCTGAGCGATGGCAACTACGTGGTCAGCAGCACCAACTGGACCAACGGCGCGGCCGCGGTCACGTGGGGCAGCGGCACGGCCGGCGTCACCGGCATCATTTCCACCATGAACAGCGCCATCGGTTCGGTCGCCAACAGCGGGCCGGGAACGGTCGCCAGCAGCGGGCCGGGAACGGTCGCGCTGGATAATGTGAACGGCACTTTTTTCGTCCCATTCGTGACCGATGGGGGCGGCCAGGTGCTCGTCGGGTCGCAAGCCACGGGCTTTCCACCCGCCCAAACGATCACTTTCGGCCCGCTGCCTAACCGGACGTATGGCGACGCTCCCTTCACGGTCAGCGCCAGCGCCAGTTCCAATTTGCCGGTCAGTTTCAGCATCGTCGCCGGAGCGGCCTATGCGTCGATCACCGGTACGACCGTCGCCATCCTCGGGGCCACCCCGGCCGGCAAGGTCGTGACCGTCGAGGCTAATCAGGCGGGCAATGGCAGCTACTCCGCGGCCCGGTCTGTGGATCAATCCTTCACCATCAATCAGGCGACCCCGACGCCGACACCTCCGCAAGTCCTTGCAATCGCCGGAGTGTCCTCCAGGAAAGGCCTGACCTCGTTCACCGTCAGCTACAACGAGCCGCTGAGCTCGAGCTCGGCGAGCAGTTCTGGCCTGTACCAGGTCTTCGCGGCCGTTACGAAGAAGGTGAAGAAGCATAAGGAGACGCTCTTCACAAAGGCGCTGGCGATCCGGAGCGTCACGCCCAACAGTACCGGCAGCACGGTGACGATCAAACTGGCCCGGCCCTTCAAGGGCCAAGTCCAGGTGATGGTCGGGGGAAACATCTCCGCCGGCAACGGAGCCTCGAACAGCGTTCGTTTCACCCAGGATCTTTGATCGAGCATGCATCGTGACCAAGCAAGGCAGACCCTTCCGCGGGCTGGCGTGAGCGGGAGCGGGAAAATGTCTGGCATTCGGTGTCGGTTCCGTTTTCCTTACAGAAAACGGAACCGACATGATTCATCTCACAGGCCGACCTGAGGTTGACTCAGCGGAGTCTCTTCAACGTCTTGACCGAGCCGTAGACGTCGGTGACGACCATCGTGTCCTCGCCGATCGTCTTGACCCGGGCGAAGACTTGATGTCCGGCGAGACGAGGGTCGGTCGTGCTCGAAACCCAGGCGGTGAGCTGGCCGTCGCGATAGCTCCAACTCCCGCTAGAGCTATCCGAGGGCGGCCCGAAGAGTCGCTTCGAAATCCTCGACCAGGTTCGGGTGGCGACGAACAGGCCGTCGGGCTGGAAGACGGTGGTCAGGGTCCCCCTCCCGTCGGTCATCGACCAACTCCCGGCGATCCACTTCCGGATCTTCGCGTCGAGGTCGCGGGCCGTCGTCGATGGCGTCGGGGCCGGAGCCGGAGCCGGCTGCGGCTCGGGTTTAGGCTTGGGCGTGGCCAGGCTGACCGTCTTTGCGGAATCATCCCGGGCGAGTTGCATGCGAACGAGCAGCCGGCCCGATCCCCCCGGCGCCGCGAAGACGTCGGGCCTGGGAATTTCCTCGTCCTTGGCCAGGCAGACGGTCAACTTGTCGCCGTCGAAGGAGTAGATCCCCTTCAGGGTCGAGTCGAATTGGGTCTGGACGTCGATCTCGCTCGGCGATTTCGTCGGGTCGAGCCGGTACGAGTTGACCTTCCGCTCGTCGGTCCTGGGATTCACGATCGCGAACGCCCGGGTTCCGAAGCGGATGCGACCGTCCTCGGCGAACCGGCGGCGGATCAGTTCCGAGCCCAACTTCTCGCCATCGTCCTCGATCGAGGTGATGTCCCAGTTGCCGGCGAAAAGTTCTCGGACACGCGTCAACTCGCTCTCCGTCGGCTTCCGAGCGGAGGCGAACGTCGCCCGCGCCGCACTCTCGTCCGGCGTCGAGGCGGGCGGATTGAGGGCCTTCGGGACCTCCAGGGCCGGGATCGAGGACGGCTCGAATTTCCGGGCCGAACTGACCATCTTCAGCCGGATCAAGGTCCGGTTCGATCCGAACGGGGCATCGAACTCGCTCGGGTAGCCCGAGTCGGGAGATCCTTCGAGGCACACGATCAGGTTGTCCCCTTCGAATCTGTAGATGCCGCCCACCGTGCGATCATCGCGGGTCGTGAGGTCGAGTTGCTTCGGCTGCTTCAAGGGGTTGACCCGGAACGGGGTCACCCTCTCCTCATTCGTCTCGGGGTTCACGAACCGGAAGGCCCTCGAGCCAACCCGGATGCGGCCGTCCTTGGCCAGTTTCGCCCGGAAAAGGCCCGCGCCGAGCACCTCCCCGTCATCCTTGTAAGAGATGACTTCCCAATCGCCATTCAGGAGTTGGTGGGCCTGCTCGACCTGGGCGGCGGTGGGATTGTCCACGGGCCCGTCGAGGGCGAGCAGCAAGAAGGGGAGCAGCAGCTTCGACATCGGGTGAGTCTCCATACTTGTGGGTGTCATCCTGATCTTCCCGGCCTCGATACTTTCTACAAAACAGTCCAGGCTGGCAAGGCTATTTCGCCCGGGCCCCCGTGCCCTCGGGCCATCTCTCAAAGGGTGTAGGAGAGAGGCTGTAGCCCACCGGACTGCCTCGGCATTCGCGGTGGGCCTCGCCGCGACAGATGGCGGCTCGACCCACCCTACCACCTTCTCGTACACGCTCTCAGGCTGGCGCGCACGCGAGAATGCCGCGCGCCGGAAGAGAGAATCGACTTCCTGGGCTACAGCTTCGGCCGCTGCTACGATCGCCGGACGAGAATCAATGGTGTCAGCGCGAAAATGGTATCAGCCTTCATGCCGCCATTCTTGCGGCACCCGAAACCATGAAAATTTACGAAAAAGAACGAATGCGAACTAATCGTTGGTATTTTCTGAGCAGAGTTCGCCGAGTGGCTCGATACGCTCGAAGAGTCCCTGCGGGTCAAGATCGCGGGTCACGTCGAGCTGTTGGAGCAATTCGGCCCGAACCTGGGCCGGCCCCGGGTCGATGCCGTCAAGGGATCCGAATACCCCAACATGAAGGAGTTGAGGATTCAGCATCGGGGGGAACCGTGGCAGATCCTGTTTGCCTTCGACCCGAAACGGGATGCGATCCTGCTGGTGGGCGGCAACAAGGCGAGTAACAAGCGGTGGTATCGGGAGAACTTGCGGGTCGCCGATGAACGATTCCGACGCCACCTGGAACGACTGGAAGAAAACGAAGGGGCCTGATCGATGGCAATCAAGGCGAGGGACTACATCGCGAAACTCCCGGAGCGGGAGCAAGCCGCGATCGCGGCGGAATCGCGGAAGTTGATCGCCGAGGAGCTGAGCCTGGCGGGGATCCGGGAAGCCCGACGGCAATCGCAGGTTGCCCTCGCCAACCGGCTCGGCGTCCAGCAGCCGGCCGTCTCGAAGATCGAGCGGCAGACCGACCTCTATCTGAGTACCCTGCGCGAGTACATCGAGGCGATGGGCGGGAAACTGGAGCTGATCGTCGAGTTCCCCGATCGCGAGCCCGTGCGGATCACCGGCTTCAAGCCGCTGAAGCGACGCCGGGCCGCGCAAGGTTGAGTTGAGAGGTTGGACTGCCGTCCGTCCCGTCGTGACACGTCATGACACCCCGGCCGATCCGTGCGACAATGGGCCTGTGACGGGTGGATTGGTGGGTGCTCGAACCATCGCCAGCCTATGTCGCAGGCAGACAGACCTGGGGATGATCTACGTCGTGCGAGGTGATATACTGCCCCGACCTTGTTGGGCCAGAACAACCGATCAGGAAGTGGGGGAGTTATGGCGTCGGTTCGCCGGGCATTTACGCTGATCGAGTTGCTCGTGGTGGTTCTCATCATCGTGCTCGTCCTCGCCCTCATACTGCCCGCCGTCCAGGCCGCCCGTGAGGCTGCACGACGTGTCCAGTGCTGCAACAACCTTAAACAGATCGGCCTGGCCCTGCATGACTACCACGGCTCGCACGGGGTCTTCCCGCCTGCTTACCAGACGGCCGTAAGCGTACTGCCTTCCGGTGCCAATGGCCCTGAACTCGGTCCGGGCTGGGCCTGGGGCGCCATGATTCTAGGCCAGTTGGAGCAGGCGTCGTTGTTCAACGCCATCAACTTCGACCTTGCGATCGTGGTCCCGGAGAATCAGTCCGCCCGCAGCACGTCGCTCTCCACCTATCTGTGCCCCAGTTCTCTCAACGATGGCCCGGTCAGGTTCTTCTATGCCCCGGATGGGCCGAACGACCTGGCCGCAGGTCAATACGTTGCTTCTGGGGGACGACTCTTGATGAAAGTCTCCATTACGACTGCCGACGGCATGTTCCAGCGGAATAGCGCGATCGAGATGAGCAACATTGCAGACGGCACGAGCATGACGTTCATGATTGGTGAACGATCGAGAAACCTTGCTGACGGGACCTGGGTCGGAGTCATCCCCGGAAACATCGTATCCACGAACCCTGCATGGAATCCACGAGAATTAGTCCCAGATAGTGCACTTGTGTTGGGATATACAGGTGAGTGGGAGAGCCTGGCCTGGGTCGCCCCTAACGATCGGGGAGCCCACGTCGCCAATTACTGGAGCCTACATCCCGGCGGAAGCAACTTCCTATTCTGCGACGGCTCGGCCCGGTTTCTTAAAGAGACAATGGATTCTCATGTGTTCGGATATGTGTCGACAAAATCGAGCGGTGAAATCATCAGCGCCAGTCAGTTCTGACACGGCAACTTCTGCTCCTGGTCGCTGTCGGCGACGACTGCGACCAGGAGCTCGCTACGAGATGTTGGCTTGCTCAATGTCGTTGGGCAGAGAGAACTGGATAAATTGTTTCGGTTCAATTTTTCATATGAGAAAATTTATGTCAGTTCAATTTGCCGAGGAGAATTGAATTGACATCATTTTCGACCTGAAATTCATCGATCCGACCACTGCAATCGACGAGACTTGAAGCCGAATTTACTCTTCGCCTTCTCATTCGATGCACCGCGGAGCTTCGTACCGTAATACACGGCGTCCTCCCCGGCTGACGCCAGTGCCGTCTCCACCGTGACCCGAGGCGGGGTCGGGGCACCGACGAATCGTGCGAACGCCGGCAGCCAGGCGGCGACGGGCGAGGGGTCATCATCGACGACGTGGTAGATCCCGGGCGGTGCTGTGAGCGCTTCGACGGTGGCGATCGCCGCGTCCTCGATATGGACCCAGGACCAGACGCCCTCACCATCGCCGATCACGTGAACCTCCTGTCTTCGGACTTGATCGGCCGAGGCCCCGTCCGGGTGATACCACGTGCCCGGCCCATAGAAGAACCCGTATCGAAGGGCAACCCCTTCCATGTCCCCCGCGTTCAACACCCGCTCTTCGAGCTCGGCGTAGGTCCGCGCGCTCGCAGCCACTCCCGGGCTGGCGCCAATTGCCATGCCCACGGTCTCATCGGCCAGGCCGATACCCGGTTCGAGAAAGAAGCCGCTCGACTGCTGGATGTACCGACGAACCCCGTTCGCCCGCGCCGCGCGATGGAGGTTTCCTCCGCCCTCGATCCGCAGCCTCCGGTCACCCGGGGCGGAGGCGGTCATCTCGGAGGGGTCCTTGGGCAAGGACGTCAGCTCGTCAATGACGACTTCGGCCCGAGCGTCCTTCAGGGCTTGTTCAACGGCAGCGGCATCGAAGGCACTGACCCGGGCGACGGCCGCCCCCAGATCGGCGAGTTTCCGCGCCCGGCTTCGGAACGCGTCATCCCGGTGACTTCATGTCCCCGGCGGACCAATTCCGCGATGAGCGGCTGGCCGATCGCCCCACTCGCCCCGGCGACGAAGATCCGCACGGGTCACTCCTTACCGGCCGGAGTCACGATCTCTTTCGCGTCGCGGGGGTGAAGGATCACCGCCAGCACCCTGGTCTTGTTCTTGGTGCTTGGGTTGCCTCCCACCCGGTGCAGGGCGCCGCCCGGCTCGTAGAACGTCTCCCCGGCCTTCAGCGTCTTCGGAGGATCCGCGCCGAGCCCGAATTCGAACTCGCCCTCCAGGACATACCCGAAGATCGGGCCCGGGTGCTGGTGCGGCAGGCCGGCCTGCCCAGGTTCCAGGGTGACCTCGACCATCGTCACTCGGGCCTTCTTCCCGTCCAGGGACTCAACAATGTCACGCTCGGAGAGCGGCTTTACCTTCTCCGGGCCTCGATAGGCGTGCTGCGCCAACGCGAGACCGCCGGCACCGATGGCCGCGCCGACGGTGGCCACAAGCAGGATTCGCTTCATGGTCTTCTCTCCGTTTTTCGAGCTTTGCCGGGTGTCGAGCCTTCGTATCGTCGAGGACGAACGGAGTATCAATCCGGTGACAACACGCAGCGCGATTGTCGGAAGGTCCGATCAGCCGAGGGACTGATCCGGCCAGGATGCATGATCAGGACGAGTACCCGGAGTGACCGGCTCAGGCATCTCGTTTTCGTGGGCGCATCATCGCACCGCCCGTCCGCCGAAGCAAGGGTGACGACCTGGCCGTAGTCTTCCCGGGCGGACTTAAGATGCCCACGACTGCCGTGTTCGATGACCTGACAGATCCGCGTCGCCAGACCAGGAATAAGCTCCACCGCCTCACCGACACCCTTAGGGGCTATCTTGTATACGAACACAGGTACATCAAGTGCAGCCCAATATCGACGAAATGGCGTATGGCGTGGTGCCATCTCGATCAATAAGCCACTCTTCTGGCTCGCCACCTAGTGGCCATTCGTTCCTATACCGGATAGCCTCTTACAAGCTGTCTGCCTCCCGGGTGATAGACTGCCCGATCGCGATCCGAGGAAGGCCACCTTCCTGGAGGTAGGAGCGGACAATCCCTCGCGACCCGAAAAGCGCAAGAATTTCAAGATCGCGTTCATGAAATTTCAAAACGGCGGCATAGTTAAGGTAGGTCAGTCCGTTCCCGCTGTCGCTCTGCTGATGGCATCGCTACTCTACGGTAGGAGGAAATTTTCCCGCTATCGCAGCGGACGGACGAAAGCCAATCTGTAATGCGTGGGTGAAAGTGTGATATTATGCGGCAGGATCGACAGATCGGATTCGTGGAGGAGGATCGCGGTGTGATGGAGAGGAAATCCGAGTAACTCAACGGGCTCCGGGACGCCTTTTCACCCGTGAATCGATCGAAAAGCCATCAAACGAAGCCACGATTATAACGGTTGCGTCAACTTTATGGGCAAATCCTGTCCGAAATTGGGGCCCTCCATAGAAACCAACCCCCGAAAACCCGAATCCTGTCCATCCTGTCCATCCTGTCCAATCTGAAGTCGATCGGCACCGATGAAACCAACCCAGCGTCGAACCTCCGCGATCGTTTGCCCGTTTCGCCCGTGGTTCCGAGTCGAATGTGACGAAACGAACCCACGACATTGAGGAATGAATCGATTGTAGAGACGAGATCTCGGCTCGCCACCGCTCGTCTTCGCGATGGAAGGATGATCATGGCCTCGACAATCCCGAGCGATCCTCGCGAAGCCGTCAGAAACTCCGCCACACGCAATGAGCCCCCCCCTACCCGGCTAGGTTGGCTGGTGATCGTGGTTTTGACCGCCACGCTGACCTCGGTGACGACCTATCAGTCTCTGCGTCGTTATGAGGAGCTGCGCAGCGGCTGGTCGTGGGACCTGGCCTATTACAACCAGTGGTTCTGGGCGTTGACGCAGGGCGACGGCAAGCTATCGGTCCGACCGGTGTCGGCCTACGGCCAGGAGGGGCCATCGATCTGGAAGATGAACTACCTGGCGCCGATCCGGCTCGCGATCGTGCCGATCTACTGGCTGTTTCCCGGCCCCAGGACGTTGATCGTCCTCCAGAATGTCGTGTTCTGGTGGGTCATCCCCGCGGCGTATGGCCTCGTGCGGTCGGAGTCGCATTCGCGAGGTGTCGCGCTCTCGGCGGCGCTCCTCGTGCCGATGACGCCCTTGCTCTGGCCGCTGGCCTGGAACGATTTCCGGGAGCTCCAGCTCGTGGCGCCCTTCGTCTTGCTGGGTATTCAGGGAGTCCGAAGCCGTTCCATCCGGCCGGCCGCCGTCGGGATCGCGGGGATGCTCGCCTGTCGCCAGGAGTTCGCCCTCATGGTGGCGACGCTCGCGATCTTGCCCCCGCGACGGCCGGAATCGCTGGATGCCACCCTCCGCTGGCGGCGGGCAACCTTGTTGATCGGGCTCTGCTGGTTGTTGTTCGGGTTCTTCGGCTATCTGAGTTTCATGGTCGGTCGAGGTGCCCCGGATGAGTTCATCAACCAGTTCCTCGGCCCGAAGGCGCCGTTGCATGAGACCCTCTGGACGTCTCTCGAGGTCCTGATCCTGGGGATGGGCGGATGGGCCGTGCTGATCTGCCTGGCACCTCGCGTGGCCGTCCTGGCGCTGCCCTGGATCTGGAGCTTGTGCAACGGACGCTGGGCCATCCGCTTCCTCGAGACTCCGGAGTGGCACCACGTCAGGTACGCCGTGCCGATGGTCGTCACGGTCCTTCCCGCCGGGTTGATCGGTTACGCACGGCTGGCGGGCTGGCTCGGGCCCCGTCCCGCGGGCCGGGCCCGGCTCGCATTGGCCTGGCTCGTCGCCGTCGCCCTGGGGGCTTTCGGACTGCGCGATCTCACTCAGCGGATGGATCGCGTGCCCCCGGCGATCGACCGACAGGAAGTGGCGGAGATCCAGAGCTGGATCCGTCAGGTCAGTCCCGACGCGGCCGTGCTGGCCGACTACGAAGTCTCCGCACCCCTCTCCTCGAGGCGAATGCTCTACAGCTATATCCTCGACGCCAACCTCCCCGCCGGATTTCCCCGACTCGGGCCCGAGTTCCAGTGGCTCTTCGTCAAGAGCGATTATCCATTGCTCAAAGTCTTGCTGGAGCAGGGCTTCGACGTCGTTCACCGGGGTCGGTACCTGACGATCGCCCGACGCGGGACGATCAAGTTTGCCGGAAATCCGAAAAATTTCCGATTTTGCGCGAACACAAACCCGCGATAAGATGTCTAGGTTGCGTACCACGGCTCAATTGGTCGCGCTTCGATCCCGCGCCGATGGGCGTTCGCTCCCAAGCGGCCGCATCGTCGTCTCGGGTCCCGAATCGTGAAAGAGAAAGAAAGGCAGACCGGGTGTGTTGCCCGGTCGCATCGATGTCTCGGGAGCCTGTAAGGACCCCATGACTCGGTAACTCGAAATCGAGGGACGAACGTAACGTCCCAATCCCCCGTGATGTAACAGGCCGGGGCTTTCTGAACCCCCCACTGTTATCTCACCTCCAGATCCCGCCTGATTCCGGCGGATGCGAGGTCTCGCCATGTTCAACCGCACAAACCTGACGCTGTCGGCTCGGACGCTTTCCAACCGGCTGAATCTCGGGACGCGGTCGCTCGCGCTCAACGCGGGCGTCGATCATGGTGATCAGGACCTGCGCATTCGCAACGCCCATCATGGCGTCATGCGCGAAGGGATGGTGTGGTATGACGTGTTTCCGATTACCCAGACGAAATACGGAATCCCGACTATCCCGGGCTCACTTTCCCAGCAGCAGCCGCAAGGTCAGCCGAGTCGCTTGACAGAGCAACCCGGATGGCCCGCGGAGGGCGTTCGCATCGATTCCGATCCGAGGCCGGCTGACCTCATCGATCGATCCGAACGCTGTGCGAGAGTCGAAGACCCCAGGTTTCCATCGGTGGTGGTTACCACCCCGGATCGAAGATCGGCGAGGCGCGTGAGCGGCTCCCCATCGCGTTCCGGTTCCGGATGGAAGTCCAAAGGGAAAAACGGCTTGAAGCGCACCGCGACTCGAGCTGCCAAGGCCAAGGCCAAGGCCGCGACCGCGATAGCGGCCGCGAGCATCGGAAAGTGAGCACCGACCGCCCGATTTCGTCCCGATGATTCCCGCGACCGCGACATCGCCTTCCCGGCATCGAGCGTCCCCTCCCGGGGACGCAACGAGCCCGGCGGGTCCCGCGGTCCTGAAGCCGGAGACGAAGCGGACACGTTGGATTCGCGCGGCTGGCTGATCCCGGCCCCGATCGAGACATCCCAAAGTCCCCGATCGGACCCGTCGAGACCCGGTACACCGCGCACGCGCCGTCTTATTGTCGCCGCGCCGGAGATGCTCCACGCGTTCGATCGAGGCATACCCACGCACGGGACCGAGGTCCCCGCGATGCCCCCGATCCGTGCGAGCCCTTCCTCCGCCGCCGAGCGTGAAGACGTCCATGATGGCGACGCGTCTCGTCCCTGTTTTCTCTCGCCAATAGGAGGCGAACCCACCAGGGCCGGGACCGGCAGGACCCCGAACATCGGGGAAGGCGGTTCACGTGTTGATTGCCACTGTAAAGGATCTCGATCCGGACGGCAGGGATTGGGCCGACCTGGCCGCCCTGGTCGGTCGTGCCCAGCGAGGTGACCGCGAGGCTTTCGGCGAGCTGGTCGAGCAGTTCCAGCCGACGGTCTACGCGATCGCCCTGCGGCGCCTGGCCAACGCCAGCGACGCGATGGAGCTGACCCAGGAGGTCTTCCTGCACGTGATGAGGCGCATCGGCCAGCTCCGCGAGCCCGAGCGGTTCGCCGGCTGGCTGCGGCAGGTCGCCGTGCGGATGGCGATCAACCGGGCGACGCGACGCCTGTCGCCGCCCAGCGTCGAGGTGGGGATCCTCGAGGGTGCTTCCGAGTACACCGACGAGCCGCTCGACCAGTTGATCAGCCGTGAGCGCGCCGAGCGGCTCTGGGCGGCCCTGGGACGGCTGAAGTCCCTCGACCGGGAGGCCCTGGACGCCTTCTACATCCGGGGACACTCGCTGCTCGAGATCGCCGAGATGTTCAACGTCCCGCTCGGCACCGTCAAGCGTCGGCTGCACACGGCGAGGAAGCGGTTGAAGCAGGAGCTCGAGGCCTCGGTCGTGGACGCCCAGGAATGGACCGACCGCCAGGATGAAGACGCCGACCAGGAATTCGACGAGTCGGAGTCGGAGCTGGTCGGCGCCGGGGCGTGGTGAAATCGCGAGATGTTCGCGGATCGGGGTGGACGGAGCGGCGGCAAGGGGACCCACTCTTTCGCGAGAGAATGGGGCGTTGCCGACGCTCCAGAAACCCCGGGCCAATCGTTATCAACAAGGATCATCATCCGCTACAACGCTTCACACTTGCGTTGCGCACACATCACACCAACCCGAAGCGTGAGCGAGGGGAATGCGGCCTGATCCTCGCTCACGCTTCGGGTTAGTGTGATGACCGCTGAGGCATTAGCGTGTGCGACTCAATCGTTAGGCGCTCCAATCCCACCGCTCTTCATCCGCAAGCGTTCCTTCTGGCGATCGAACTCTTCCGCCTCCTGACGGAAACGGCGCGCCCGTTTCGCCATCCTGGCATAATCCCACCAGGCTCCCAGCACGATCGGCAACAAGACGATGGCGACCAGGATCAGGCCGATGTCCGGGCGGCCGAAGACGGTGAAGAGCGTCAGGAAGAAGATGCCGAGGAATGCGGGCACCGCGGTCAGGGCCCAGGTCACGCGGCGGTATCGGGCTAACTGGTCCTCGATCGGCTCGACGCCGAGCCGCAGGCGGCCGAGCCTGCGCCTCCAATAGTCCTCGCGAAGGCGCCAGTTCGCCTCCAGCTCTTCGATCGAAGTCGAATTCGACACGTTGGTTTCCATGAATTCCACCGCGGGACGGAGAACTTTCGGGACCAGTCGGCCCGGATGGCTCGCCGCCGCCCCGATTCGATCGAGTCGAGCGACTCGGTGCTTGCCAGCGAGGAGCCACTCGATCTATGATGTCCACGTTGTTTTAACGATCTTTAACGATCGATGAAGATTGTATGCCTGTCCGAGGCTACGGTCGAGGACCCTTCTCATGTCCGTGCGACTCCAGGCCATCGATGCGGGACCGGACATCGTCTTGAACCGGCCGATGGTGGTGGTGGGGCGTCATCCGGCGTGCGATGCCCGGCTCGATTCGCTTCGGGTCTCGCGACATCACTGCTGCATGACGCTCGAGGATGGCGTGGTGGTGGTCCGCGACCTGGGCAGTACCAATGGCATCCGGATCAACGGCCAGCGCATGGAGTTAGGGAGGCTCCGGCCGGGTGACGAGCTTTCCATCGCCCATCTTCGCTTCCGCCTGAAAGTTGGGGGGGATAGCTCTTGGGATCGCCCGGACACACCCCCGCCGATCCCGCCTTATTCGCCTCCACGTGAGCCGACGAATCCATGGCATTTCGTCCGGCCCTCCGCATGGGGGCTCGGCCCGCTGAATTGATCCGCCGACCCCGATCCGATCAGTCGAAGAGCGTGGTCCTCTGACGGGGCGGTGGGACCAGTTCGGGGATGCCGAGCAGCCGGTGCAGCTCGCGGGCCGTCTCCGGGGCGAAGCCCGCGTAATGGTTATTGGTGAAGACGACGACCGGGACGCGTTCGGACAGGTGCCGGATCGCCGCGGCGCATTCGGCCAGCTCCTCCGACTTGTCGACGACGATCTTGTTGAATGTCGGCGTGAGCTTCTCGATCGCCTCGCGGTTGCCGATGAGCCGGAAGTAGGACAGAGGCCCGGTCACGGGATCGAGCCGGGCGATGATCTGGGCCGGACTGGGCATCCATTTCTGGAGGGTGAGCGTCAGTGACGTGTTGTGCCGTCGCAAGATCTCGACCAGCTCCGGGCCGACCCATCGGGGATTCCGCGTCTCGAGGGCCAGCGGTACCGCCCCGTGCGGCCAGTTCGCCAGGAATGGATCGAGGATCTCGAGGAAGGCCTCGAGCGACGGGAATCGCTCGCGATTGAAGTAACCCAACTGGAGCAGGGCGCAGGATAACTTCTCGCCCAGCGGCTCGATCGCCGAGACGAACTCCTCCACATCCTTCTCGCAGTCGTGCAACTGCTTCTTGTGGGTGATCGCCTGGGGGACCTTGAGCGCGAATCGGAATCCGGCGGGCGAGTGGTCGCGCCAACCGTGGACCATCCGTCGCGTCGGCGCCCGGTAGAACGTGCTGTCCACCTCGGCGATCGGAAAACGGCCCGAGTACCAGGCGAGGTAATCCGCCGGGGCCATCCCGTCCGGATAGAACGCGCCATCCCACTCGGGATAGCTCCACCCGCTACAACCGATCAGAATAGGCTTCGGCTCGATGGACATCATTTCATTTTAGTCGATGCATTCCTGGTCGTAAATACACCGGGTCAGGACGGCGTCCCTCGCGTCAGAAATACGATCGGGATTTTCCCGGAAATCTGTATGGCGCGCCCGAATTGCCGCATTCTCTCTGTGGAACGATCAATCCGAGGGGCAACTCCCAATGTTGGCAGGCAAGACCGATGCCGTGGGGCAGCAACTCGAGCAACTCTGGACATCCGGGACTCTGACCGGCCTGGGCGACGCCGAGTTGCTGGGCCGTTTCGCCGAGGCTCGGGCACGGGACGCGACGGCCGAGTCGGCGTTTCGAGAGCTGATCAATCGGCACGGGCCGATGGTCATGGGGGTCTGCCGACAGATCCTCAGCCCTCACGACGCGGATGACGCATTCCAGGCGACGTTCCTGGTCCTGGTACGCAAGGCCCGATCGATCCGGGTGGGCGACTCGCTCGCCCCCTGGCTCTACGGCGTGGCCTATCGCACGGCGCAACGGGCGCGGAATGTCGCCTCGCGGTACCGTCCCGCCGTCGTCGAGCCGATGGAGGAGCCAATGGGTCCTTCGCGCGACGAGGAATTTGACTTCGATCTACGCCCCCTGCTCCACGACGAGCTGAGCCGGCTCCCGGTCAAGTACCGCGATCCGATCGTGCTCTGCCATCTGGAGGGCAAGTCGCACGAGGAGGCCGCGCGGCTGCTGCAATGGCCGGTCGGGACCGTCAGCGGCCGACTCTCGCGCGGCCGCCAGCTCCTCAAGTCGCGGCTCGAACGCCGCGGCGTGGCGGTCTCGCCCATGATGCTCTCGGCGAACTGGCTGGCCGGTACTTCGACCGTCGTGGCAACGCCTTTGATCGAATCCACCCTGAATGCCGCGTTCCGCCTCGGGGCGGTCACCGCGGTCTCCACTTCGGTCCTATCCCTGACCCAAGGAGTCTTGAGAACCATGATGATCAACAAGCTCGAAATCGATCGCGACTCGTCATCCTGGTCGCCGGCGGGGTATCCGCCGGAGGAGTCGGCGTCTGGGCCTACCAGGCGTCCCGATCGTCGAGTCAGACCGCTCAGGCTAAAGAGCCGGCACCACCAAAGGTCTCCGCGAAGCCCATTGTTCCCAAGACGGATCCTGGCACAGGGTTCCCTGGCCAGTTTGGTGGAGGCATGGGAGGCCGGTTTGGTGGCATGGGGGGCGGCGGGGCTTTCGGCACGCCGAACTCGGGCGATCTCAGGGGACTCACGACCATCAAGTCCTCCTCCATAATCCTCGCGCTCTCGGAGGATCAAACGGCATGGGAGGCCATGAGCCTGGAGGGGGAAACCGTGACTTGGCAGAGGCTCTCGTTACCCCCCGAGATCACGGCTCAGCCGGTCCTCACCAATGATGTCGCGGCATTGGTGATGAAGGGGAAGGCGATCGATCATGTCGCGGCGTTCAGCATGTACACGGGCGAATGGAGCCCACAGCATCTACTCAAGCCGGTCGAGGGAGAGATCAGTCCGATCATCGGCCCGGGATGTGCCCTCTACCAGGCGGGGAATGATTTCTATGCCTTCAGCGCCCGGCCGGGAAAGTGGGGCGTCCTCCACCTGGAGGGCGATGCGAAGGCCACGGGGATGATCTCGACGCACGATATCTCGGTCTATCAAGGCAATAAGCTTTATGTCTTCAACCTGAAGCATGGCCAGTGGTCGAAGGGCGTCGCCGTCTATAGGCGGCCGTCCCAACCCGGTCCGAAAGGAGTAGACATACGAAATGAGGCGGTCCGGGGCCGATGAATCCGTCGCGAATCAACTCGTCGCCGGCCCGCCCTCTGTAGCCGGCCTCTGTGAGGCCGTGCTCGCGGATCTCCCGGGAAAGCCCCGCTGGAGTACCGCCTTCAGGCGGAATCAACTCTCGCTCGCAGGGCCGGCTGAAGCCGGTACTCCAACCTCGGAATCCGAGTGACCCCGCCGGAATTACAGCCTCGAAAGGTGTTCACAACAGTGGTCACAGACCCCATCGACAAGGCATGCGGCTTCCTGGATGTGATTCTCAGAAGAACCCGCCGACGGTGAAATTGAAGTACTGCATCTTGTCCCCATAGGCGTGGACCACGGGGAAGGCCAAATCGAACTCGAACGGCATGGGGCCGAACATCGGGATCGCGACCTTGAGGCCCGTGCCGACCGAGACACGGATGTCGTTGAACTGATAGTTGCCCGTGACCGTGCCGAAGTCGGTGAAGAAGATCTGATTGATGGTGTCCTTGGCGTTCCAGGGGATCTGGTACTCGACCGACCCGACGGCCATCATGACGCCGCCGGTGGGCACGCCGAATGCGTGAGGGCTGACGGTCCGATACTGGAAGCCGCGAAGGCTGCCGAAGTTACCCGCGAAGTACCGCTCGTAGACGGGAGTCGATTCGGTGGCGATGCCGAACTTGCCGCGGAGCGTGAAGAACTGCTTCCCCGTGCCGTCGGGCCGGCTGAAGGTCGGCAGATAAGCCCGTCCTTCGGCGTCGAACTTGGAGAACGTGAAGCTGCCGAATCCCTGCTCGACGGAGAAGTTCATGTACTGGCCCTTGGTGGGCATGAACGGATTGTTCCGATTATCGATGCGGATGCTGGGCATCAGGGCGTACAACTGGGTCAGGCCGCTGGCGGCCAGGTAATCGGCGGGCGCCGGAGTCTTGTAGCCGAAGAAATCCACCTCCTCCGCCCAGACGGCGAGGTCGGCATAGGCGCTGGTGCCGAGCTGACCGCCGAGGCTGAACCGCCCGCCTCCGCGGCGTTCATCCCAGTTGGGATAGATACGCTGGAACAGGTAGCCGGCCCCGCCGGCACCGATGGGGAGGTCGAAGAGATACGGCTCTCTCAGGCTGACCTGCATCGAGTTGATCAAGTTACCCGCCTGGAGGTTGATCCGGAACTCCTGGCCCCCGCCGCGGAACGCCTGGCCGTTGGCGATCTCGCTGAACGACTTGGGGACGTTGAAGATGTCGAAGTTCTTCTCATACACCGAGACGCTGCCGAGGAGCCCCTGGAAGCTGTTGGCCCCGACGCCGATCATGAACCGGCCGGTGGGTGCCTCTTCGACCGAGGTCACGATGTCGGCGAAGGCCCGGTTGGGAAATGGGTCGGTGCGGTCGGGGCCGACGTTGGTCATGCCCTGGCCGGGTATGCTGGGGAAGCTGGCCGGCGGCTCCCCGTCGCCGACGGGCCTCGTCGCGGGCGAATTCCCCGCCGGGGCACCGCCGAAGCCGCCGGGCGGCACCGAGGCCGGCGGCGCGGGAACGTCGATCGGCGGCATCGTGTCCGGCTGGGGGTCGAACGGGTTGTTCGACCGATTGTTGAAGAGTCCGCCTCCGAGCGGTGGGACCGTGTTGTCCGGGGCGGTGGACTGGAGCGGGGACAGAGGGCTCGGCACCGGCAGCGGCTCGGGCGCCGGGTCGCTGCCCGGGCCCGGGTCCTGCATCCGCGCCTGCGTCACGTCGCCTATCAGCGGCATCATCAGCTCGCCGTAAGGCTTGTCCTTGGGGCGACGATTCACGATCTTGACGTCGATCTGCTTCCCGTTCTGGCCCTGCGGGTTGTTCTGGAAGTATCCGAGCGCCCCCAATCGCCGCTTGTAGATATCGATCCGGTTCATGTCCAGGACCTCGCCCGGCAGCAGGCCGGCCTGGACCGCCTCGCGACGGATCACCTTGTCCTTGGTGCGCCCGTTCCCCTGGATTCTCAGCTCGCCCAAGAGGTACGGCTCTCCCTCCTCGATCTTGTACAGGAGGTCGACCACGCCGGACTGGTTGGTGAATCTCGGCTCCTCGACGACCTGCGTGTCGATGCAGCCGATCTCGCGGTACTTGATCAGGATGCGGTTCTTGTCGGCGTCGCGCACCGCCTGGAGGAACGGCTTACCCGAGTGCAGCTCCAGGTCCTCCTTCAGCACATTGGTCTTGAGCTTGCTGTTCCCCTCGATGATCACGTTGCGGACCGTGTACCGGACCCCCTCGTGGATCACGAAGGTCAGCTCGATCTCGCCGAGATTCTTGCCGGCGCGGGTGACCGGAGTCACCTTGGCCTCGAAGAAGCCCTGCTTCTGGTAATAGTCGATGAGCTTCTGCCGGTCGTCTTCGAGCATGTCGCGGTGATACTTGCCGAAGAGGCCGAGGATCGGTTGTCGCGACGAGATATGAGTCTTCAACTGGGCACCCGAGGCGAACTCGCATCCGACGAAGTTGATGCTGCCGATCTGGACCTTCGGGCCCTCGAAGATCTGGATCACGACCTTGGTATCGCCGGCCTTGCCCCCCTCGAGCAGGGAGACCTCGGCCAGGTCGTAGCCCTTGTCCTGGTAGAGGCGGAGGATCTGGCCCAGCGAGGTCTGCGTGTGGCTGGCGTCGGCGCGGGCGCCGACCTTCAGCCCGGTGGTATCCTCGAGCTCCTTCTTGCGGATCGACTTGGCGCCGCGGAACTCCACCTGCTTCAGCACGGGCATCTCGTGGACGGCGAAGGTGAGGATGAGCTTCCGGCTCTTGGGCGGCGACTCGTCGCAGTAGACCTGGACGTCGGAGAACCAGTTCTCCCGCATCAGCGTCTTGAGGTCGGCATTATACTTTTGGGGATCGGGAGCCTGGCCGACCCGGCTCAGGAGCTTGGGCTTGATCTTCTCGGGCGGGATCGTGGTGTTCCCCTCGAAGCGGATCTCGGAGATGAGCCCATCGGGAATGCTCCCCCCTGCGCCCAGGACCGGGGGGCCATCATCGCCAGGATCAGCATCGCGGCGATCCCGATCAGTCCGGCCGCCGGGCGTGCCCGGCCATCGCGATCCGATCGGGGACGCGTCCCCGGCGCCGAGGCGGGGACCCGTCGGCCCGCGCGAGACGGGTGCGGCCCCACTTCGTGGACGGGTTCGGAGCCGGCCGGCCTGCCGGAAACCGTTCGGATTCGACCCACGGCAACCATCCTTGGCGCCGGTGGGATCTGGCATACGTCAGATCTCATGAGCGATCGTTTCCTGACCGAACCGATCGGGAGCCGCCCGGACGACGTCATCCGCGATACGGGCGCTGTCATTTCGAAGCCGAGACGAAGATCCGCCGGCGAACGATCGCCGGCCGTCCCTACCGTCCTTCGAGCACGCCGGGTGACCGTCCGGGCCAAGCCAGGCCGGGACGGGTCGATGACCCTCGGCGATCCATGAAGGGGGGCGATACGTACTCGCCCGCCGTTGAGAAAGTGCGATCCGGCGGCCCGATTTCCCGGGCCTCTCATGATCAGCCGCTGCCGCCGCCATCCCTGGCTCCGGCACCGCCTCCGGCCCTATGCCGCCGTCTGTGACATGACCTGCGCGGACCTTGTACCGAAGTCGAAACGATCTCGCAACCCCGGAAGGCCGGAATTCGGCCAAAACCGCTAAACCCCGGCTCCCTTTCAGCCGACAGTGGCTGGTGGCTAGTGGCTGGTGGCTGGTGGCTAGATCAAACGGTCTTTACTAGCCACCAGCCACCAGCCACTAGGTTTACATCGCCCGACCGCAAGGCTATGATCTTCGGAGATTTGCGCCTCGACGGCCCGAACTCTCCGAGTGCCCCGATGAATGATCCCGACCTCGACGATGCTTCCATCGCGACGACCAGCCCGGACGAGGATTTCGGCACGATCCGGCCGACGCGAGTCCGATACCAGGTCCTGACGTCGGTCTGCGTCCTGGCCATCATCACGTATATCCACCGGGTCGGATTCGCGACGGCCTCGGCGGAGTTCAAGACCCCGCTGGGCCTGAGCGACGCCCACATCGGTCGGCTGATGGCCGCGTTCATGATCGGCTATGGCGTATTCGAGATGCCCTGGGGATTCCTCGCCGACCGCTTCGGCGTCAGGAGTGTCCTGGCCGCGATCATCCTGGGCGGCTCGACGCTCACCGCCGGCCTGGCGCTGGTGGTCGTGCTCCCTCGCGAGGTCGCCTTGATCTTCGGCTTCCTGCTGGTGCTCCGATTTCTCTTCGGCGCGTTCCAGGCCGGGACGTTCCCGGCGATCTCGCGGATGATGGCCGACTGGATGCCGACGACCGAGCGTGGCTCGGCGCAGGGCGCCGTCTGGATGTCCAGCCGGATGGGCGGGGCGCTGGCGCCGCTGCTCCTGGTCTGGATGATCACGACGATGGGCGACTGGAAGCTGCCGCTGGTGCTGGCGGCCGGCCTCGGCCTGCTCTGGTGCGGCTGGTTCTGGCCCTGGTTTCGCAACAGTCCCGAGCAGATGCCGCGCGTCAATCGCCAGGAGCGGAAGCTGATCGAGGCGGGCCGGGCCGGCAAGGCTTCAGGAGGTCACGGCCCGATCCCCTGGGCCCTGATGGCGCGGTCGCCGAGCGTCTGGGCCCTGTGCTCGATGTACGGATTCCTCGGCTTCAGCGGCAATTTCTACCTCACCTTGCTGCCTACCTACCTGAAGCACCATCGCCACCTCAGCTCGCAAACGTCGGGCTTGTTGACCTCGCTGCCGTTTGCCCTGGGCGTCGTCGCGTGCTTCGCGGGCGGCTGGTTTTCCGACGCGGTGATCCGGCGCTGGGGGAAGCGCTGGGGGCGTCGGATCGTCGGCGGGACGGGCCTGACGCTGGCGGCCCTGGCGATCGTCTCGGTGCCGTGGGTGGAGAACGTCGTGTTACTGGGCTTCCTGCTGAGCCTGGCGTTCGTCGGCAACGACCTGGCCATGGCCCCGGCCTGGGCGTCGGCCGCCGACATCGGCGAGCGCTACACCGGCGTCCTCTCGGGAGCCATGAACATGATGGCCAGCTTCATGGCGGCCATCCAGGCCATCGTGATCGGCCAGTTTTTCGAGAACCACAACCTCGTCGCGCCGTTCCTGATCCTCGCGGCCAGCTACGCGCTGGGGACCCTCTGCTGGATCGGTGTCGATGTCCGCAAGACCCTGGCGCAAACGGACGCGCTTGATGATCTGGCTTAGGACCGTGTTATGAACGATCGTCCTCCATTTCTCGGCATCGTCCATTGTAGCCAGGGTCTGTGACCCCGGTCTTGGCAGCCCCGGCCTCACAGCGGCCGGCTACAAGGAATGGAGAGGTTCATCACACGCTCCAATCAGCCGCATCAATGGTCGCAGCCAGTGTCATCGCGGCATTTCTCGATGTCACGCAAGCAAGAGCGAACGGCGACGAAGGATGTGCCGAATGCCTAGCATGAGGGAGACGAGGCCCAGGAATGCCAGCGTACTCGGCTCAGGAACGGGCGCCTCGACCGGCAGATCCTTGGGGGTCAGTAGGAATTCACGGAATTGCGACCCATTGGGGACCAGCATGTCGTTCTGGACACTGGCAGAGACAGCGTTGACAACGATCCGGCCTTGATCGTCGATCTTCAGGGCCTCTTCAAGTAACCACGGCGTCCCGTTGGGTTGCAGGATTTGCACCAGGGCGTTGAGATCCGAGACGGACCCCGTCTGGAGGTTGATGATCGCGGCATGCTGGATCTGTGCGAGCGGTCCACCCGAGTGGACGCCACCATCATAGTCGCCATTGAGAATCGTGAATGTATTCGCAGCCCAACCAACAGCGACACCGGATTTGTTGACGTCGTTCAAGGCCCCGTTGTCTGTAGGTAGGGCCTGAACCCAGTTATGGTAGTCGGAAACACGAGGATCCTGACCTTGGCCGGTTTGCAGGTTCAATGCGTAAGGATACTGACCTCCTAGACTTCCAACCACATATCCCCCATCGCTCGCGGCCGCACGCGCCAGAGTGGATAATGATGCCGCAGGATCGAGACTTGCCATCGACGTCATCGCAGGATAGTCGACTGCGGTCCGTATGAACGGCGAGACGATATTTCCACTCGTATCCGTCACATACCCCAACCCGGCGGAATTGACCCCGAACTGAGGAGAGGGGCCACCGGGGCTAGTAGCTCCGAGGTCTGTCACATTGTAGACGTCACTCTGGATGGTGTCCGCTGGAACATTCGAGCAGGTCAAAGCGAAGATGGATGAAATCAGTAGTATGGGAAGGCATCGGCCGAGCGCGTAATTGAAATGCATCGCAAGTCCTTCCTTGGACCGGTCGGAACCGAGATTGCTGGTGACGGGATATTGGGCCATCGATCGGGATCATGTCCGAAATCGCTCCATCGCTCAAGTGAACTTCTGCCTGGACGCCTGGACATCCTCGCCCGGCGTTCGATCGACACAATTTTGACCGGACGAGAGGATATCCGCGCCCGTCCTATGAAGGAATCCGAACGGATGCCATCGGACGAACTCTCATTGAGCGAGGCGCGTCGGATCGCGCTGGCGGCCCAGGGATTCGATCGCCCGCGGCCGGGCGGTCGGGTGGACGCGCGGCACATCGGTCGCACGATCCGGCAGCTCGGGCTGTTGCAGATCGACTTCGTGAACGTGGTGGTGCCGTCCCATTACCAGGTCCTTTTCTCGAGACTCGGTCCTTACGCGCGGTCGCGGCTCGACGACCTGGTCTACCGTCGGCGTGCCTTCACGGAGCAGTGGGCGCACGAGGCATCGATCCTGCCGGTCGAGCATTGGCACTTATTCGGACATCGCGGGGAGACCCATCGCGTACGCCCCTATGGCTTCGAAGCGTTCCTGGAAGAGTATCGCGAATACGCCGCCTGGATACTGGATGAAGTGAGGAATCGCGGCCCGCTGGCCGCCGATGAGATGGCCGCACAGGAGGGTATCCCCTGTCGCATCGAGGGCACCTGGTACGCGTCGGTGTCCCGGGCTGTCCTCGAGGCGCACTTCGGCCGGGGCTTGCTGGCGGTCGTTGCTCGTCGGTCCGACTCTGCCCGCGTCTTCGATCTGGCGGAGCGCGTGATCCCTCCGGAGCATCACGGCCGCCGGATGGACCGCGAAGAGTCGGAGCGCGAGCTGCTGAGGCTGGCCGCCCGGTCGCACGGAGTCGGAACCGCCAACGACCTGGCCGATTACTATCGGATGCCGATCACCCGGGCGAAGCCTCGCCTCGCCGAGTTGCTCGAGGCCGGCGTGCTCCGCCGGGTGAGCGTCGAAGGATGGCGGGAACCGGCCTATCTGTATCCCGACGCGCGGCTGCCGGCGCGGATCGACGCCGCGAGCTTGCTCTCACCCTTCGACCCCGTGGTCTGGTTCCGACCCCGGGCCGCGCGGCTGTTCGACTTCGAATACCGGTTCGAGATCTTCGTCCCGGCTCCCAAGCGGCGCTGGGGCTCTTACGTCTTGCCCTTCCTGCTCGGCGATCGCATCGTGGCCCGCGTCGATCTCAAGGCGGATCGGGCCGGGAGCCGCCTGCTCGTCCTCGCGGCCTTCCTCGAGCCTCATGCTCGGCCTGAATCGGTCGCCGCGGCACTCGCCGCCGAGCTCGAGACCTGGGCCCGCTGGCTCGAACTGGACTCGATCGCAGTCGGGGACCGGGGCGGTTTCGCCAGGACGCTCGCGGCCGCCGTGCGGCTCCATGCGGCCGCTCGTGACCTCGCCCAGGCCGACTCTTGAGAGTGATGCCGACATCGGCGGTTTCATGACTCCGCCTCCCGGATTATGCCGCCGGTTTTTCGGCCCCTCGGTCGCTCTATGGATGACGTCCCCGGTCTTGTAGCCGGGCTCTGTGAGCCCGGTCCGCCGGCGCCCGGCCTCCTCGAAGCCAGGATCAGCGGCCTCACAGAGGCCACCTACAGTAGAGGAACAGGCTCCCACCGACTCCGCGAGAGCGGGTCGCCGAATCGCGGAGAAGTCCCTCGGGATCCCCTTAGTATGGCGTGGACTGCCATCCAGCAGTGGGGTACACTGGTCAAGGCTACTTGATCATGTCGCCCATGATGCTCCGTAACGCCCGAACATTCCGACGCGGTGTCGCGTCGCGTTGCCCGCCGGGGAAGAGTCAAAGGGGGACCGTATGGACTCTTCTGTTAAGGCGCGATCCGGAGTACCGGCCGAGACGCCCGATGTCGTGCGAGGTGGGCGCTCGAGAGACGTCCCGTTCATCGTCGGAGTCGGGGCCTCGGCCGGAGGCCTCGAGGCGATCAGCGACCTGCTTTCGAACCTGCCGGAGGACACCGGCCTGGCCGTCGTGGTGATCCAGCACCTCGACCCCAAGCACGACAGCAAGCTGACCGACTTGCTGTCCAGGGTCACCCGCCTGCCCGTCGTCGAGGTGACACAAGACCTCGCCGTCCGCCCCGATCACGTCTACGTCATCCCCAAGAACACGACGATGACGATCGCCCGAGGCATCCTGCAACTGGCGCCGCGAGGCGAAGCGCGGCTCCCGCACTTGCCGATCGACCTGTTCTTGAAGTCGCTGGCCGTCGACCGTCAGGCCGCCGCCATCGGCGTGATCCTCTCGGGGACCGGCTCGGACGGCACCCTCGGGATGGAGGAGCTCAAGGCCGCCGGTGGCATCACCTTCGCCCAGGACGAGTCGTCCGCCAAGTACTCGAGCATGCCCCTGAGCGCGGCCGGCAGCGGCTGCGTCGATCTCGTGATGCCGCCGGCCCAGATCGCCCGCGAGCTGGCGCGGATCGGCCAGCACCCCTACGTGATCCCCGAACGGGTCGCCGAGGCGAGTGACGGGTCGAGCGACGAGGACGAACGCGACTTCAAGAAGATCCTGGATCTATTGCGTTCCGCGTTCCGCGTCAACTTCGGCGCCTACCGGCAGACGACCGTGAGGCGGCGGATCTTTCGACGCATGGTGCTGCACGCGAAGGACAACCTCGGGGAGTACATCCAGCTTCTCAGGCGGGATCGCACCGAGGCCGAGGCCCTCTATCAGGACATCCTCATCAACGTGACCAGTTTCTTCCGGGAGCCCGAGACATTCGAGGCACTCCAGGAGGATATCTTCCCGCGGATCCTCAAGACGAGGGACGCGGATACGCCGATCCGCATCTGGGTGCCGGGTTGCTCCACGGGGCAGGAGGCTTACTCGCTGGCGATGGCGCTCGTGGAATTCCTGGAGCGGCAGCCCGTCCGCCCCTCGATCCAGATCTTCGCCACCGACCTCAGCGAGTCCGTCTCGCTGGCGAGGGCGCGGCACGGAGTTTATCCCGAAAACATCGAGACGGACGTGTCGTCGGAACGACTCCGCCGCTTCTTCACCCGCGAACAGGCAACATATCGGATCAACAAGTCGATTCGCGATCTGTGCGTCTTCGCCAGGCAAGACCTGGTGGCCGATCCGCCCTTCTCCCGCGTCGACCTGATCAGTTGCCGCAACGTGTTGATCTACTTCAGCCCGGCGCTCCAGAAACAGGTCATCCCGACGTTCCATTACGCCTTGAACCCGAACGGGTTTCTCGTGCTGGGCGCCTCGGAGACGATCGGCTCGTTCGCGGGCCTGTTCAGCGTGGTGGACCCGAAGAATCGCATCTTCGCCAAGAAAGCGACGGGGCTGCGGCAGTACGCGCCCTTCCGCAATCGGGAGATCCTCGCGGGGGAGCCCGCGGATGTGCTGGCCCCGCCGTCCGTCGCGTCGGTGGACTGGCAGCGCGCGGCCGACTCCGTCGTGCTCAAGGAATACGCCCCCGTCGGCGTCCTGGTCAACGACGACCTCGACATCCTCCAGTTCCGCGGTCAGACCGGCGACTACCTGACGCCTCCCCCGGGCGAGCCGTGCCACAATGTCCTCAAGATGGCCCGCGAGGGATTGCTGCTGCCGCTCCGCGACGCCCTCAGCGAGTGCCGTGAGGAAGGCGGCCCCGTGCGGCGGACCGGGGTCCAGGTCCGTGGAGCGGGCGCGATCCTCGAGACCGACCTTCGCGTCATCCCGATCAAGCCCTACGGCTCCGGCGAGCGTTGCCTCCTCGTGTTATTCGAGGCGCCCGGCGCGCACCGGAGGGCGCGTCGGGGTCTCCCGCCGGCACGACCGGACCCGGGAGCCCGGCCCACCGGCTTCCCGGCCCCTCTTCCAACTCGGCGACCTCCGGCGATGTCGGGAGGCCCCCGATCCCGGACGATCGCCAGGTCGATCGGCTGCGGCAGGAACTCGACGGGATGCGCGACTACGTCCAGTCCGTCATCCAGCAACATGACGCCGTGAACGAGGAGCTGAAATCGGCCAACGAGGAGATCCTCTCCAGCAACGAGGAACTCCGGAGTACCAACGAGGAGCTGGAGACCGCCAAGGAAGAGCTCCAGTCCTTGAACGAAGAACTGGTGACGGTCAATGAGCAGCTCCTGCACCAGAATCAGCAATTGACCCGGGTCGGCGACGACATGACGAACCTGCTCGGCAGCGCGAACGTGCCGATGGTGGCCGTGGGCGTCGACCTCCGCATCCGGTGGTTCACGCCGGCGGCCGGAAAGTCCCTGAGCCTCCTGGGCGCCGACGTCGGACGTCCCATCGGCGGGCTCAGGTCGGTCCTCGAACTGTCCGACCTGGAGGCGTTGATCACCGGGGTGATGGACTCCGTCCGGGCGGAGCAGCGCGAGGTGCGCGACAAGGACGGCCACTGGTACTCGCTCCACATCCGCCCCTATCGGACCGCCGAGAACAAGATCGACGGCGCGGTCGTGGTCCTGGCGGACATCGACGCGGCCAAGCGCGCCGAGCTGAGCCTCAAGGAATCGGGCGACTACGCCCAGAGTATCGTTGATACGGCGCGGGAGCCCTTCCTCATCCTCGGCTCCGACCTGCGCGTGATCTCGGCCAACCGGTCCTTCTATGCGACCTTCCGGGTCGTGCCGGAGGAGACGAAGGGCCAGCTCGTCTATGAGCTCGGGAATGGACAGTGGGGAATACCCTCGCTCCGAACGCTCCTGGAACACGTCCTCCCCGGCAACCATCCCTTCGAGGATTTCGAGATCGAGCACGAGTTCCCCGGGATCGGGCGCCGGGTGATGGTCCTCAATGCCCGAGGGGTACGCCCCAGCGAGGGCGCGCCGCAATCCATCCTCCTGGCGTTCCAGGACTTGACGGCGTACCGGCGGGCGGAGGCGGAATTGCGGGTCAGCCTGGAACGATTTCGCTTCGTGACCGAGTCGTTGCCCCTGGTCATCTTCACCGCCCGGCCCGATGGCAATGTCGATCATTTCAACCGGCACTGGAGCGAGTTCACCGGCCTGTCCACCGGGTCCGTCGAGGATCCGAGCTGGGGGCAGTTCGTTCACCCCGACGACATGGAGGAGACCGTCCGCCGGTGGCGTCGGTCGATCGGCACCGGCGAACCGTTCCAGCTCGAACACCGCCTCCGGCGAGCGGACGGGGTCTACCACTGGCACCTCACCCGCGCCAACGCCCTGCGCGATGCCGGAGGAGACGTGCTGATCTGGACCGGATCGAGCACCGATATCGAGGACCAGAAGCGCTCCGAGAACGCATTGAAAGAGGCCGATCACTACA
This sequence comes from uncultured Planctomycetota bacterium, assembly GCA_963743925.1. GTDB lineage: Bacteria > Planctomycetota > Planctomycetia > Isosphaerales > Isosphaeraceae > CAVZRC01. The sequence continues at coordinate 84,561 of CAVURY010000009.1, forward strand.
AGGACGAGTTCCTGGCCATGCTCGCCCACGAGCTGCGCAACCCGCTGGCCGCGCTGGAATGCGGACTGACGCTGCTCGCGACGTCCTGCGACGAGGCCGGGCGCGTCTGGGCTTTGAGGGCGGCCGAGCACCAGGTGCGACTGCTGACGCGCATGGTCGATGACCTGCTGGACATCTCGCGGATCACGCGCGGCTCGTTCCAACTGCGGAGGGAGCTCGTGCGGCCGGCCGAGTTGATCGACCAGGCGGTCGACACGGTGCGTCATCTCGCCGAGGAGCGGGGGCAGAGCCTTGACGTCGCGACCGCCCCCGATCTGCCTCAACTGGACGCCGACCCGGCGCGGCTGGAGCAGGTCCTCTGCAACCTCCTGACCAATGCCATCAAGTTCACGCCGCAGGGCGGACGGATCGAGCTTTCTGCCGTGGCCGACGGGAATGAACTCGTCCTGAAGGTCCGCGACTCGGGGATCGGGATCTCCCGGGATTTCCTGCCACAAGTCTTCGAACTGTTCGCGCAAGCGGACAAGTCCTCGGGGCGGGGTCGTGGAGGGCTTGGCATCGGCCTGGCGCTGGTCAAGGCCATCATCGAATTGCACGGCGGCTCCGTCGAGGCTCGCAGCGAGGGCCTCGAGAAAGGCTGTGAGATGATCGTCCGACTTCCCACAGTCGAGGCTGTCGTCGCGCTCGTTCCCGATCGCGCGTCCCCGGAGCCGATCCTCGGCGGGGACCGGGTGCCGGAGTTACGTCGAGTCCTGGTGGTCGATGATAATCTGCAATACGCCGAAGGCCTCCGTCGGTTGCTGGAGTCCGCCGGGCACGTCGTCCAGATCTGCGCCGATGGGCTCGCGGCCTTGTCACAGGCGCCGGAGTTCGGTCCCGATGTGATCCTCCTCGATCTCGGGCTGCCCGGTTTGGATGGCTACGAGGTCGCCCGGCAGATGCGGGATGACCGATCGCTCGACCGCGCGGCGATCGTCGTGATCTCGGGGTACGCCTCCGAAGAGGACCGTCGACACTCCAGTGAGGTCGGCGTCGATGAGCACCTGGCCAAACCCGTCCGATTCGGCGAGTTGCTCGGTGTCATCGAGCGAATCCGGAGATGAGTGGCGAAGCGAGGACGAGGGATCATTCGGGCGAGTGGCGGGACTGTCCAAAAGGCGGCGTTATGACGCCTGCTGTCCGCCTCCGAAGCCGAAGGCGCTATTGAAATGCGACCGTGGATTCGGATAATAGGACTTTTCCCTCGAAATCGATGCAACCGGACCGGATTCGGAGTGTAAGTTCGTGGCTGTACCAAAACGGCGTAAGTCGCCATCAGCACAAGGGATGCGGAGGAGCCACGACTTCCTGGTCGCTCCCGCATTGAACATCTGCCCGCAGTGTAAGCTGGCCATCCCCCCGCACAAGGTGTGCGACCTGGTCGAAGAATGCGGCAACGTGCAGCGCAGCAAGCCGCACAATCCCATGGCCAAGAAAGACGCCGTGAAGCCCAAGAAGTAACCCGGGTTCGCCGATCCTCATGATCTGTTCGGTCATCCGGGATCGGAACTCGGGAATCTGGGATTTGTCATCAGAATGAGGAGTGGGTTCGATGGGCCGCGAATGTCCGGTGAGTGGGAAGAAGACCACGTTCGGCAATCATAAGACCGAGCGTGGCAAGGCGAAATATCTCGGCGGCGTCGGCAAGAAGACGACCGGCGTGAGCCGCCGCACGTTCAAGCCGAATCTCCAGCGGATTCACATCTGGCTGCCGAACGGCACGACGCGATACGTCCGCGTGGCCACGTCCGTGATCCGCAACGGCGAGTTGACCCTCGAGGTCAACGGCAAGATGCAGACCTTCCCGCTGATCAAGGCGGCCAAGGGGAGCGCCGCCGCCCGACTGAGGCTCAAGAACCTCTATCCGATCTGAGATCCGGGACGCCGTCCGCCTCGCCCTCCGAAACGGGACAGAGGGCGGGCGATGAGTGACTGAAATATCGGCGAGGTGGGAGGGAGCCGATGTCCGATCCAGATGCTCCCGCTGTCCCCAACTTCGCCGGCCCGTCGCCGATCACTTCGGTCACCTTCCGGCTGAGGCCGGAGGATGTGCGCGCCTTCCAGTCGGCCCTCCGGCCCCGAATCGTGACCGCGATCCTCTATGTGGTCGCGACCCTCACGGTCGTGCTCCTGACCACGTCGCTGGTCCTCCATGTCCGACGCTTCGGGTTCGACCACACCGAGGTCTTCAGGTCGGGCGGGATTCTGACATTCATGGTCGTCGTGGGCGCGGGGACCATCCTCTGGCAGAAGCTGCACACGGCGGCCGAGTTGCCGGTCGCGATCCAGGTGGATCTCACGCCCGAGGGCCTGAATGTCGGCCAGGCCGGCGTCAGCGAGACCAAGCACGCCTGGACGAGCATTGCCGAGATCCGGGAAACGCCCCGGCACTTCCTCGTCTATCTCGAGATCTTCAATCCGCACTCCGGCGCGAAAAGCCGATGCCCGCGTTCCTGATTCCTCGGCGTGCCTTTGCGACCGCCGAGGCGGCCGATGAGTTCTTGCGCAACGCGACGGAGTGGCATGCCGCCGCGGTCGAGGCGGCCGAGGTGTGACCGGCTTGGGACTAGGTTCGAGGAGTAGGTCCGCCGCTCGGCGGGATTCACGGCCGCGGCCAACTATGGAGGGACAGCCATGCGACGATCATCGCCGTCGCCGAACGCGGGGCTATCCCGAGGAATCGCCTCCGGGATCGTCGTGCTATGCGTCGCCCTGAGCCTGACTGTCCCCGCCGGCTTTCCCGACGATCAGCCCTCCGGCGACCGGGCATCGGGCGACGAGCGCAACGCGGCGGCCCGGCGGTGGTTCCAGGATGCCCGATTCGGCCTGTTCGTCCACTGGGGCGTCTATTCGCTCCTGGGCAGGGGCGAGTGGGTGATGGACAAGGACAAGCTCCCGATTGGCGTGTATGCCAAGCTCCCCCCGCGATTCAACCCCACCAACTTCGACGCCGACGCCTGGGTCAAGCTCGCCAAGGATGCCGGCGTGCGCTATATCACCGTCACGAGCAAGCACCACGACGGCTTCTGCATGTTCGACAGCAAGCTCACCGACTACGACGTCGTCGACGCCACGCCCTACCGCGCCGATCCCTTGAAGGCGCTCGCGGAGGCGTGCCGCAATCAAAACATCAAGCTGTTCTTCTATTACTCGCTGCTCGACTGGCACCACCCCGATTATTTCCCGACGGGCAAGACGGGCCGGGACGCCGGCCGCGAGGCCGTCGGAGACTGGAAGCATTACGTCGCATACTACCAGGGCCAGGTCAGGGAGCTTTGCACGAACTACGGCGAGATCGGGGGGATCTGGTTCGACGGCTGGTGGGACCGACCCGACGCCGATTGGGACCTCGCGGGCACCTATCGGATGATCCACGAGCTTCAGCCCGGGGCGCTGGTCGGCAACAACCATCACGTCGGCCCGATGCCGGGGGAGGACTTCCAGATGTTCGAGCAGGATCTGCCCGGCGAGAACGCGGCCGGTTTCAATAAGGCCGTCGTCGCGGCCGATCTGCCGCTGGAGACCTGCCTGACGATCAACGACTCCTGGGGTTACAACTCCGCGGACGTCCATTACAAGAGCGCCGAGCAGATCATCGTCGCCCTGGTCGGCGCCGCGGGGCGGGGCTCCAACCTCCTGTTGAACGTCGGCCCCCGGCCCGACGGTACCATCAACCTTGAATCGCGCCAGCGGTTGACGGACGTCGGAAAGTGGCTGGCGACGTACGGCGATTCGATCTACGGCACCCGCCGAGGACCGATCGCGCCGCGATCCTGGGGAGTTTCGACCGCCAAAGGCGAAAAGGATCGCCCCGATGAGATCTATCTGCACATCCTCAAGCCCGATCCTCGGACTCCCATCATCCTCGACAAGGCGACCTCCTCGTGGACGCCGTACCTGTTCGGCAAGGACCGGCCGCTGAGGCTGACCCAGTCGCCGACCGGGATGGCCCTCGCCCTGCCCGAAGATGCCGTGACGCCGATCGACACCATCGTCACTCTGAGGCCCCAGGTCCTCGGCCGCTAGCTACGATTCCAGGAGAGCGATCGATGGGCGAACCGACGGAGAAGCCGGCCCGGCGACGAGTCAACGTGATCAGCGCGATGATGTCCCTGGTCACGGTGGCGGCGATCGTCGGGGCCGCATGGCTCCGTTACGGCCCGACCACCGCACTCGACCGGAATCCGGCAACAGTCGTGACCCTCGGGGAAGAGGCGCCTCCGCTGCGATTGCTCGACCTGAAGACGGGCGAGCCGTTGGTGCTGGTCGGCCTGAGCAATCGGGTGGTCTGGGTAATCTTCTGGTCGGCCGAGCCGCCATCGGGGCGTGAATGCCTTTCGGAGCTGGAGCCGGTCTGGAAGAAGCTCAAGGTGAACCGACGGTTCGCCCTGGTGACGGCCGCCGTCGATGGGGAGGACCCCGCGAGCCCGAGGCGTGGTCGAGGCCGCCGGCGTCAACGTGCCCGTCTATCTGGCCAGCCCGGAGACCCGGCGGCGATTCCACGCCCAGGGCGCGGATCCTCCGTTGCACATCCTGATCGACGCCGGGGGCAACGTGATCGCGATGGCCCGCCACGCCGGCCGGCCGACCATCGATCGGTTCGCCGAGCAGGTCCGCCGGCGCCTCGACGAGCTCGACCCGATCGGCGAGACGCGGTTCGCCTCCGGAGGCTGATTCGGGTCTCTCTCCGGCTGCTTGACGTCCCGATCAAGGCGTGCCTGACGTCGAGGATATCGACCTGTCACTCATATCCCTCCGCGGAGGTCGATCATGAGCCTGGAGCAGTTCGTCAAGAATCGCAACGCGTTTCCGACCGAAGAGTTAGACCGGTACATCGGCCAACATGTGGCCTGGAACCCCGACGGGACGCGGATCCTGGTCAGTGATCGCGACCCCTTGAAGTTGGGATGGAGCGAGAGCGAGCGATCGGCGATAATCCGGATTGAACCTTGAGGGAGGTGCGCGATGGCAACCGCCGAGATGCTCGAACTGATGACGGCCGAGGAATTCGGGAAGCGGCCTGATCCTGGTTATCCCGAGGAACTCGTGCAAGGCAGGGTTGTTAGCATGCCTCCGCCCGATCGAAAACATGGTTATGTTTGCGGGCAGGCGTACTTTTCGCTGCGACTATTCGTCGGCGAGCACGACCTTGGCCGCGTGATGAGCAACGATTCGGGCGTGATCACCGAGCGCGATCCCGACAATGTGCGCGGGGCCGACGTTGTCTATTATAGCTATGCCCGACTCCCCAGAGGCCCCCTGTCTACGGGTTATGGACCCGAAGTGCCTGAACTCGTCGTCGAGGTCCGCTCGGAAGGCGATCGTTGGCTTGAGATCCACGAGAAAGTTACGGAATACCTGGGCGCCGGCGTGCTGATCGTCGTTGTACTTGATCCCAAGACACAAACCGCCCACGTCTTCGGCGCCGACGAACCGCCGAAGACACTGGGGTCCAACGACGAACTGGTCCTTCCCGGTGTCTTGGAAGGCTTCAGCGTCCGAGTGGGGTCGTTCTTCGAATAGGGCCTGCAAGCTTCCAGTCGCCGGGAGAAAGAGCCGACGGTTCACGAGAGCGATCCGACGAGATCCCGACGCCCGATGTCCACCTCCGATGTCTTCGAGAAGACCCACTGGAGCCAGGTTCTTGCCGCTCAGGGCGGTAACCAACCTGATTCCCGATCGCTCTCCTGGCGGTGCCCGTTCTTGAGGGCGGCCGTTCTGGCTCGGCTGTTGTCGATTGGCTCTGTGGGCCGCGTGATCGCGATGGCCCGACACGCCGGCCGATCGACCATCGATCGGCTCGCCGAACAGGTTCGCCGCCGCCTCGACGAGCTCGACCCGATCGGCGATACCCGATTCGCTTTCAGGGAGACGCTGATCATGGGGCGAAAGTAGGGCCGGCTGTGCCGGCCGGACACACGTAGGATCGTGGCCGCAGAGCCTGATGACGGCTAACAGGCCGATCCAGGCCGGCACAGCCGGCCCTACTTTCCCCCTCGCGAGGACTTATTGAGGGGCTTACCGATGATCGAACTTCCTTATTCCCTCATCATTGAAGCAACAGAAGAGCCGGATTATTTCGGCTTCTACTCTCCCGATCTGGAGGGTTTCACGGGGATCGGCCATTCCGTTGAGGACTGCGTGTACCAGGCCAAATGGGGCATGAGGGAGTTCCTCCAAATTATGGCTGAAAGGAACATAACGATCCCGCCTCGAAATGAAGATCCCACCGTCCTGATTCAGAACTCCAGGCAGGGTTCAGCCCAGGAGAGAGTGCCAGCAGGCGAGTGAGGGCAAGAACGCGGATACGCGGGCAACCCATCTGTCGTCGATCGGCCGATCGTTGCACCCTTGCGAACGCCTCCCGAATGTGTTGGACTGATTCGTGGGAGGGCAGGTCGAGCTCCCGGTTCCGATTCCATTCAATGTTGACTCCGCGCCGGGCCGGTATTTCGGCCGGCCGCGTGGAGTGCGGGGTTCTGCGCCCTCCGTGCGAGGAACATTCATGCCATCCACCCTGACGATCGTCGAAGAGGCCCCGGTGCGCGCCGGGCTAGCAACGTTCGCTCCCTCGATCAACGACCTGGCGATCCGGGTCGGGACCGTCAACGGCTCGGGAAGCCAGTCCGCCAACCTGGTCATCCTCCGGGCCCTGTACGCGATGGGAATCCCATGCAGCGGCAAGAATGTCTTCCCCTCCAACATCGAGGGCTTGCCGACATGGTTTCACATCCGGGCCAGCGCCCAGGGGTACATCGGCCACGTCCTGGACCCCCAGGTCCTCGTCTGCATGAATGAGCCGACCGTCAAGGACGATGTGCTCCAGCTCAAGCCGGGCGCGATCTGCATCTATCGCGAGGATTTCGACGTCGATCCGAGAGAGCTCCGCGACGATGTCCGGTTCTTCCCTGTGCCGTTCCAGAAGCTCGTTGAGAAGGCCTATCCCCAGGACAAGACGGATAAATCCTACCGCGACAAGCTCCGCAAAGTCATCAACATGGTCTATGTGGGCGTCCTGGCCTCGGCCTGCAAGATCGAGATGGAGGCCGTCGAGGCGGGCATCCGACGCGAGTTCCCGGGCCGCAAGGCGAAGGCGGCCGAGATCAATATCAACGCCGTGCGGACCGGCCACGAATGGGCCGAGCAGAACCTCCCGGCCGACCTGCCCTACCAGGTCCGTCGCATCGCCGACGCGCCGGAGAAGATCCTGATCGAAGGGAACAAGGCGGCCGCCCTGGGCGTCATGTTCGGCGGCGTCAATGTCTTGACCTGGTATCCGATCACCCCTTCCAGCAGCCTGGCGGAGTATGCCGAGGATTTCCTCAAGAAGCACCGGGTCGCCCCGGATGGCAAGCGGACCTTCGCCATCGTCCAGGCCGAGGACGAGCTGGCCGCCGTCGGCATGGCCATCGGTGCGGGATGGGCCGGCGCCCGCTCGCTCACGGCGACGGCGGGGCCCGGGATCTCGCTCATGTCCGAGTTCGTCGGCCTGGCTTATTTCGCCGAGATCCCCGTGGTGATCGTCAACGTCCAGCGCATGGGGCCCAGTACCGGCCTGCCCACCCGGACTAGCCAGGGGGATATCCTCAAGCTCCATCTCCTGGGCCACGGCGACAGCCGCCACATCGTCCTGATCCCCGGCTCGGTCGAGGAGTGTTACACCCTGACGATCGAGGCCCTCGACCTGGCCCAGCAATTCCAGACCCCCGTGTTCGTGGCCACCGACCTCGACCTGGGCATGAACCTCTGGCTCAGCGACCCGTTCCCCTACCCCACCAAGCCCATCCAGCGCGGCAAGGTGCTCGACGCCGAGGATCTGGAGCGACTGGGCCAGTTCGAGCGGTACAAGGACGTCAACGGCGACGGCGTCTGCTATCGCACCATCCCCGGCACCGAGTCGCCCCTGGCGGCCTACTTCACGCGAGGCACCGGCCACAACGAGAAGTCGGGATATAGTGAACGCCCCGAGGACTGGAAGAAGAACCTGGACCGGCTGGCGCGGAAGCTCGAGACCGCCCGGCAGGCCCTGCCGGCTCCCGTCATCGACGACGTGCTCGGCGCCCGGGTCGGCCTGCTCGCCTACGGCGGCACCCATTGGGGGATCGTCGAGGCCCGCGACCAGCTCCGCGATCAGGGCGTGCCGACGAGCTACTGCCGCCTCCGCGCCTTGCCCGTCTCCGACGAGGTCGTCCGCTTCATCGAGAGGCACCAGAGGGTCTACGTCGTCGAGCAGAACCGCGACGCCCAGGTCACCACGCTGCTGAAGGCGACGTTGACCGGCGCTCTGGCCGATCGGCTGGTCCCGGTCACCCACTACAACGGCACGCCGATCGCCGCCGAGAACATCGTCCGGCCCATCCTCGGCTGGGAGAAGAGCCCCTTCGGTCCCGGATGGCCGACCGGCAACGTGGAGCGGGACAATCCCCCGGTCCCCCACGAAGAGGAAACGTCGGCCGAGTGAAGCGGACCCAGGACGGTTGCGAGTCACGCGATGATCCGTATCGAATCATGGCGGTTTTCCCCCTCGCCCCGCAAGGCGGGGAGAGGGTGCCCGAAGGACGGGTGAGGGGCCTGCGTCCAGGCCTTCGCCCGTCTCGGTCGATGCTCAGAGCCCCATATTCATCAACCAACAATATCGAATGAGGCGGTAGAACCATGGCCAGCGAAGCGACGATCCTCGTTCAGAGCAACGGTCATACCCTGACACTGCCCACCATTGCCTTCTCGGGGCTGCCCTCGACGCTCTGCAAGGGGTGCGGCCACAATAGCATCACCAACCAGCTCATCGAGGCCTGCAAGGCGATCGGCGTCAATCCGTACTCGACGGTGAAGATGAGCGGCATCGGCTGCTCGAGCAAGACGCCGGCGTACTTCCTCCAGGCGAGCCACGGGTTCAACGCCCTGCACGGCCGGATGCCCTCGGTGGCGACCGGTGCGTTGATGGCCAACGGGAAGCTGCTCTGCATCGGCATCAGCGGCGACGGCGACACCGCCAACATCGGCATGGGGCAGTTCAAGCACATCTGCCGGCGCAACGTGCCGATCGTCTACATCATCGAGGACAACGGCTGCTACGGCCTGACCAAGGGCCAGTTCTCGGCGACCGCCGACCTCCACGCCCACCTGCGACGCGCCACCGGCGAGGAGAACGACATCGCGCCCTTCGACATCTGCGCCGAGGCGATCATCGGCGGGGCGACGTTCGTGGCCAGGTCGTTCGCCGGCGACAAGAAGCAGATGGTCCCGCTCCTGAAGGCGGCGCTCAAGCACAAGGGGACCGCGGTCCTGGACGTCATCAGCCCATGCGTCACGTTCAACGACTTCGACGGCTCGACCAAGGGCTGGGACTGGGCCAGGGACCACGAGGAGCCGCTCCAGGAGCTGGGCTTCGTCCCGCGGCTCCCCGAGATCGAAGTCGAGCAGAAGCCCGGCCATCCGACCCGCGTCCAGCTCCACGACGGCTCGTGGATCACCCTGAAGGCGCTCCGCCACGAGGAGCACGACGTCACGAATCGCGTCTCGGCCCTCCGTCTCCTGGAGGAGAGCAAGAATCAGAACGAGTTCCTGACCGGTCTGCTCTACGTCGACGCGAAACGGAAGGACTACGTGACGCTCCAGAACCTGCCCGAGACGCCGCTGGCCCTCCTCCCCGATGAGGTCCTCCGGCCTTCGGAATCCGTCCTCAAGACCATCATGGAGACGATCTGA
>CAVURY010000010.1:0-26240 GCA_963743925.1 uncultured Planctomycetota bacterium
AGATGACGAGGCCCAGGTTTCTTGAAAGAGGCCGAGGCACTCCTGGCCGGGCGGGCATTCCAACCGGAGAAGTGACGGTTGACATCAAAGACGGCCATCGCACAAATTGCGAACGTCTGACAATCGCCGGTGGACGCGACTTACAAATGCCCGATGTGTAAAGGGTGAATACGCCCCAAGGATCAATGTAATTTTGTACGTCGAATCAGGACTTACGTCCATTTTTTGTGAAGAGCCTGGACGAGTAACGACCCTTGCCTCTTCCTCACTCCGAGGACCACATGAACAGACTTGGGTTTTGGTGGGGGACGATGGGTTTTACGAGGACCCACGTCATCGGTGTTTTCGCTACGGAAAGCTTCCCCTGTCTTGCTGGGTGCGTCCTCGCCCGACGGGCCATCGATGCCGAGTCGGGGCTCGCAGTCCGGCTCCTGTTGGGGGCGCTTTCCGCGTTCGCGTTGGGGATCGTCGTTTTGCTTGCGTCGATCCTGTCGCTACTGTTCTACGCCGCTTGGCCGAGCGATTCTGGTCGCCCGGAAAAGCCCGAGGAGTGGTCCGACCACACCACCTGACCCGCCGCGATTCATAGTTGGCGCAGGCTGGCCGGCGCGGGACGGTGCGAGGACCTGGAACGGGTGATCCAGAGGTCGAGGTGCGTGCCACGGACGCGGCATCTCTGTGTGCGGCGGCCTCCCAGATCGTGCACCGCCCCGACCGCACGCCCGCTGAGAAGGAATGGATCAAACGACGGCTGGATATCGCGACGCTCGCGTTGACCAGGGTTTTGTCTGATCCAGAGGCCGCGGTTCACGCTTCGGCCGTCCGGCGCATCGGAGAGCTGGGGAGGAGTGGAAAAGTGGCCCCGCCGCCCGAACTGTTCGCAGCCCTGAACGATGAGACGAGCTCTGTACGCCAGGCGACGATCGAGGTCCTGGGCGCGGTCCAACTCACCCCCGCTGCCGTCCCGAACTTGATCGAAGCCCTTGGCAGTCGCGAACCGAGGTTTCGGTCCCATGCAGCATGGCTGCTGGGCCGGGTCGGACCGGAGGCGAAGAGTGCTGTCCCGGCCCTGCTGGCTATCTTGAAGGAACCGTCCGACCTGGAGGAAGGTCAGACGATACGACTTGTCAACCGGACCGGGGATCCGGCCTGTAGCGCGGCGAGAGCTCTGGGCCAGATCGGAGTAGCGGGTGAGGAGGTCATCGCCAGCTCGGCCGAGATGCTATCCTCTGACGTCCCGGAGCGGGTCAGCTGCGCCGCGTCGGGGCTTCGGGATCTGGGGCCACGGGCGGTCGCCGCCATAGCTCAATTGATCGCTGCGTATGACAAGGTGCTGAAATCCAGGCATCATGTTATCGGCCAAATGAGCATTTCCGACGCCATCGGCGGGGTCGCGCCGAAGTCGGCATCGGCGGCGGACGCGATCGCGATCCTGGTACGGGCGCCGGATTCGGGGGACGAGTGGGTTCGCCGGGCAGCCGTCGAGGCACTCGGGAGCTTCGGCAAGGACGCCGCCCCGGCCATGCCCAAGCTCCGCACCCTCGAACAAGACCCCGCGAAAGACGTCCGCGTCGCCTCCTCGGCCGCCGTCGCGGCGATTGGAGCGGCATCCGACGAGTCCCCAACCGTCCGATCCCGTTAATCCGGGACGATCGTCGAGACGTTCCAGCAATCGGAAGTCTCAATGCAGATAGCCGTTGGGCCACATTTCCAGCGTAGAAGCATAGATCCCGCGGTAAGCCCAGAAACTCGTCGCCACGGAAAGGATGGCCCGAGAGACCATCCAGGAGCCAAACACAGACCCCGAGCATCGTCTCGTCACGGGAAAGATGCCAGCGAGGAGGCCGATGAGACAACCCACGGCTACTCCGGCAATCATCAACATGATGAAGAGCGTGATCGTAAGCCAGGTCAACCATACCTGGTGGATGATGAGACCCGGCCAACCGTTCGCCCACCCCGGAGCGAAGAAGAACCCGAAGGTTCCGAGGGCCTCAACCCCGAGCACAGGCAAGCACGGAGAAATAGCGTAAGGAAGTCTTCTGGAGTCAGACACCGCACAGCTTCGATCGCGTTGATTGCCGTGGCCGCGACTGCATTCATCACTCGCCGCAACGTGAAACGCAGTCGGTGCAGTCCCATAGCTCGGCACATGCCCGGTTGAACCTGGCAACTGTGGTTAGTCGAACTATCGAGAATCCAGTAGGCGACGTTCGACGAACCGTCGCAGCAGTTCGATCATCTCACGCTGGTTGCGGAGAGACTCCTCGGCCATGGCGGCCATTTGTTCCTGGAGTTCGGCGTTCCTGCGACTCATGGCCAGGCTCTCCTCGACATGCGACATCGCTCGCTGCTGAGTCGTCAGCCCTTTTCGCTGCCAGACCAGTGCCAGCACCATCGTGAGCACGAAGACGCCGGGGAAAACGACGAGGAAGAATAATCCACTCATCCGGACCTCCGACGACGAGTCCCCGAAGTGTCGCCCGACCACGCGGTCCGGCGAGAAAGCAAGGGGACCTCAAGATGAGTCCGGCCGTCTCCAGGCGGGTTGCGGTCGGCATCCCATCCACGCCCGAGGCCGAATGACCGTCACCCGACAACGACGACACGATCATACGGCGTCAGGGGTAGTGCGACGAACCGAGCGGCGCGGTATCTTTGGGGATGGCCATCGCCCAGATCGTGAACGTCCGACAAACGCCAGATGGCGCAGACTTATTTGGTGTCGGTTTCGTACGTCGAAGGAGGAATTACGTCGAATTGTCAGTGTAGAGCCTGGACCAGTAAATATTTTTACATGTTTACATATTTTTAATCCATTGTCGGGGCGACGTCGCAAGCGTTCGGCACAACGAAATCCCATGACTGAGCGAACTCGTAGGCGCCCGCCTCGGTCTGGAAGGCAGACGTCGATCAAAGACGAAGGCGGGGTCTTTCGAAAGCGTGGCATGGCATGGCTTGCGTGGTCCGCAATCCAGATGCTGCGGGACGAGAGCATTGAGGCGGAGTGTCAACGACCATGAGCGAAGAACCGACCCTCGGGTTGACTTCAATCGACCGCGACTACGACACCTTGTTGGCGCGTATTCAGGAGCGGTTTCTTGCCAACCTGGAATCAGGTGGGGCTTTGTTCACGACGGACGCAACCGGCCTGTTCCAGTCGTACCTCGATGCCCTTCCCGCCGCCGATCGACAGTCTCATCTTTGCGACGCGTGTCGCAGGTTCCTCGAAGGTTTTGGCGGCCTGGTTACGATCGATTCGAAGGGGGTGACCCGGCCGGCGGTCTGGCACGGGCTGAACGCGCCGGACTACTACGCCCCGGCGGTCGCCGCCCTCGACCGGGTGGTGCGACGGGCCCGGGTCACGGGCGTTTTCCTCTCCTCGCTCGAGGTCTGGGGTAAGCCGGTTACCGGGGAGTGGAGGCACCTAGCCGTGATGCCCTCGCCGTCGGCCGTTTACGAGTCGCGGCTACTGACGGCCCGGCAGGCGATGGCCGAGAAGGCGGAGGACTTCCGCTCGGTGTCGCGAGCCCTCGCCGAATATAACGACGGGATCCTCCGCCAAGCGTTGAGGCTCCTCGAAACCGAAGTACTCTATCGCTCGGAGAAGGTATCCGGCCCGGCCCGCTGGCTCCGCGAGCTCCGGATCAGTCGCGACGCGGTTCGTGGCGAGGGACGCGATAACGTCGTCTGGCGCACCGTCGCCACGGCTCCGGCCGGGTTCTGCCACCCTCGCTCCTCGATGATCGGAACGATGCTGGAAGACCTCGCGACCGGGATGGATTTCGCGACCGTCTCCGCAAGGTTCGCGGCGAAGATGCACCCGCTCAAGTACCAGCGGCCGCAGGCCGCCCCGCGGGCCGGGAACATCGCGGACGCGGAGAAGATCGTCGCGAAGCTCGGAATCGCCCGGTCGCTCGAGAGGCGGTTCGCACGGATCGATGAGATCGAGACCCTCTGGACCCACCGGCCCGCCACGGAGGCCCCGGACCGCGCGGGGGTCTTCTCGCGCTCACTCGCACGGGGCGACGCGGCACCGACGCCGCTCGACGTCCCACCGGTCACGATGACCTGGGTCAAGTTCGCGGCCACGGTCCTGCCGACTCTCGAATCGCTGGAGCTCTGGGTCGGCGAGGGCGCCGACCAATACGTGGCACTGGTCACGGCCGTCCACACCGACGCACCCCCGATCCTCCAGTGGGACCGAGTCGACCACCGCAACCCGGTGTCGTGGTACGTCTACGTCAATGGGTCGCTCCCAGCGTCCTGGGGGCTCAAACCGGGCCGGTATCACAAGGTCTCGGCTGTCGCTCTGAAGCCGAATCTGTGGGGGCCGACGCCGCTTCTCCATCAAGGCGAGGGTGTGGTTCTGGTGATCGACGGAGCCCGCGATTCTCAGAACGCGTCGCTGGCAATCTTCCCGGAGACCCTCCGGTCGGAGCTGCATCCGGTCAGGGCGACGGTCGAGGCGTTCTCGAAGGCCACCAAGCTGGTCGGCGCAGTAGAAGCCTCGGCGAACGGACTCTTGCTGAGTAAGGGATTGAAATGGAACGCTCAGGTCAGAGTCAGCTGGTCCGGATCACAGCAAACGTATCGACTCGATCGATGGGACTAGCAGGGAGGGACGTCGAGTGTTGCCGCTTGGAAACCCATGTCGCGACCCAAGCCGTCGCGACGTCGGCCGTAGGCCATGATCGGTCTACGGCTTCTTCCGGGCTCCAGAGGGCTCCGACGTGATCGTGAGCACCCCTCTCCTGACCTCGTAAGTCAAACCCAGCGGCCTGAGCAGCTTCCACAACGAGGTCTTCAATGGCTCGTCCTTGATGTCGATCGCGACCAACGTGGCACGGGTCCGCCCCGCCCGCTTCATGCCCTCCTCGCCGAAGGCGAAACGAATCCCGGGGTGATCACGCCCCCGGGTGGCGGCCCTGACGTACTCGAGCACCTCCTCCAAGGGGGTTTCGTTCGGGAACTGCATGGCGATCTTCTCCTCGAGCCTCTTCAGGACGGCCCCGGATTCTGGGCTATCCGCCTTCATCTCCGGGGGGACCGCGGGCACGACAACCGCATCGTTCGTGCGGTCCTCCGCCTTCCCGTCCCGGGCGACCGGGGTCACGACAACGGGGTCGTTCGTGTGGTCCTCGACGGGATATCCCGGCGGCGGCTCTGTGCTGAACAACCGCCCCGGGTCGGGGACGTTGGGATCCCACTCGAAGTCGGAATAGATCGACGAGACCTTCGCAACATCTCGAGTCGGATGGAGCATCACGCTCTCGATCCGGAGGGGGAGCTTGGTCCGCGGATCCACCCACAGGCTCGTGGTCTTGTCTCCCGCCTCCAGGCGGTATTTCAGCACCGTTCGCCCGTCGAGTTCCGCCCGCGCGGAGACCGTGTCTTTATGGTCCTGGAGTTCGCGCAGGCTTTCGAGGAGAGGCCGGCCCTTGATGAGATCATCGAGGTTGAACGGCTGGCCATCCCGTCGCGTGAGACGGTAGAGATACGCCTGCTTCTTCGCGAGCCTTCGTTCCTTGACCAGCGCGATCACCTTGCCCTGCAACGCATTGGCCTGGTCCTCATCCACCACCTGGACATGCGAGATCAACTTCAGGAACCGGTCTTTCTGGTTGTCCTGGACCATCACAGAGGTGGCTTCGAGGACGTCGTTCAGCGTCCTCTTCTTCAGCTCGAACCGCAACCGCGGCGCGGTGAGATCGGCGTAGACGGTCCTCTTCTGCTCGACGGCACCAGCGGCCTTGTCGTCGAAGATGTCGCGCAGTTGATAGCGGACCAGCTTGTGTCTCTCGGTGGCCTGGATCACCTCCGCCAGGGCAATGGGGCTAGAGAGGCTCAGGACGAGCCAGACGAGTGCCCCCAGGAGGAGCGCGGTAGCGGACAGATAACGGACGCTGGGGCGCATGAGGAAGCTCCTTGCGAGTCGAAGCGCGGCGGACGGAGATCGGCCGTCCCCCGCGCCGGCGGGGGTCAGTCGGGACAGCAGGTCGGAGTGATCGGGGGGGGCGGGGACGGGCATCCGCCGGAACGCGGAGATGACCTCGTCGAGCTTGTCATCTTCGTGGTCGGTCATCGGTTCCTCCACGAGTCGGGCAGACGGTGCTCGAGCGCGGATCGGAGCCGGGCCCGGGCGCGGTGGAGCAGCACGCGGACTTCCCCGGCACTGATCCGTAATTGCTCGCAGATATCCCCGTGCGGCATGCCCTCGACGCAGCTCAGCCAGAAGACCTCGGCCTGCTTCTCGGGCAGCCCGGCGAGCAGCCCACGCACCTCGTCGAGGCGCTCGGCTCCCTGGGCGTGCTCGACCGGGGAGTCGCCGGGGGCGACCGGCTCGGATACGTCGTCGAGCGAGGCGAACAACCGGTGGAATCGGCCGCGCCGACGGAGCCGGTCGATCGCCCGCCGCGTGGCCAGGCTGGTCAGGAACGACGGCCAGTGGGCGACCGGCCCACGCCCGACCGACCGGTAAGCGGCCAGGAACGTCTCCTGGTAACAGTCCAGAGCATCCGCGTGCTGGCCCAGCAGCCGGTAAACGGTCCGCCAGACCGCCGGGCCGTGTTCTGCGAGGATTCGGTTCCAGTCAACCATGGGCGATCGTCAACCTCCCAATAATCTAGTCGCCCGACCCCCCGACCGGCGTTACATCCCAAGTGGTCCAATTTCAGGGGTCCACCTCAGAATCCCGCGGCTGGTCACCCCAATCTCTCCCGGAGTTTCTATACTCAAGATGTCAGGTCATCCTGTAGGCGTTCGGGGTGCGCGAGCGAGGAGAAGGGGCCAGTTGGATGAGGAAAAGAGCAAGACACGAAAACGACGAAACGAACTGTCATGGGACCTCGGTCGCACCCAACCCCATGAAAATGGTGTCCTGTGCTTGCATGATTGCTGTTGGCAGGCCTTATTTTCAGAGGAACCCAGCCGGTCAAAGTCATTGAGTAAGAAATCGATGAAACGAACCCAGGTTTTGCTTTTTTATACTTGATATGCAAATGATTCGCCTAAAAATTCGAATGCATGGATTCTGTAGCGAGGAGCGGAGTTATGATCAAAAACACCAAGACCAATCCAGGATCGCGAGTGCATGCAATCTCTTCGTCGATGGCCGAGAATCGGCGATTACGGAACTGGCAGTCGATCGAACCCTGAACCAGCCTGACCCCAACCGGACCGACGACCATTGTCCCAGCTCGCGCTTGCCACCGCCGAATTCGTTCGTCAAGATAGAAGAGGTTGCCCGACCGGCAAACTGGGAAAGGTCGGAGCCAGGCGATCATCGACCCGGTCCGCCATCCGCCGGCAACCGCGCTGCACGTCCCGCGGGACCCATTCATCCTGTGATCTGGCGGACGCCGCTCGGCACCCGAACGTCACCACCTTGAGGAGAGCTCAATGAGTCGCATCATCGGTGTGGGATGGGCCGCGATCGTGATCGCGGGCCTCTGCACGGCGGACCTCGCCGCCCAGGAGCCGAGGGTCTCGGGGGAGATCGACTTCGAGGGAGTCGTGGCCGCCGCTCGAGGCGGCCCGCGAGCCGCCGGGCCGTTCCGCGACTTCAACGAGGTGACCCGGGGCGCCGAGAAGGTCGAAGGATTCATGACCCTCTACAAGAAGGGGGATCATCTCTACGCCGAGTTCCTGCCCCACCAACTCAACCAGCCCATCCTCGCCCCGATCACGATCGCCCGCGGTATCGGCATGACGGGCCTTCCTCTCACCCGGGAGGACGAGATGGTGCTCATCTTCCGACGGGTCAACGACCGGGTCCAGCTCGTCCGTCGCAACATCCACTACAAGGCGTCGCCGGGCTCGTCGCTGGACAAGTCCGTCAAGCAGAATTACACCGACTCGGTCCTCATGGCCCTGCCGATCGTCGCCTTGAATATGATGCGCGGAGGAGCCGTCCTGGTCGACCTCTCCGACATCTTCATGACCGACTTCGCTCAGCTCGGCCTGGGTGCCGTCAACCGGAACCGCAGTAGCTGGGCCAAGGTCAAGGGATTCCCGAACAACATGGAGCTGGAGGTCGAGACGACCTTCAGCGGCGGCATGGGCGGTCGCGCCACGGCGAGGCAGAACGACCCCGTGGCCGACCGCCGCGGCATCACGCTCGTGCTGCACTATAGCCTCATGAAGGCACCTGGTTTCGGCTATCAGCCGAGGATGGCCGACGACCGTGTCGGCCACTTCCTGAGCGCGAACAAGGATTTCGGCATCACGGACCCCGATTCCAACTTCGTCCGGATGATCAACCGCTGGCGGCTCCAGAAGGCGAATCCCCGCGCCAAGCTCTCGCCCCCCCAGAAACAGATCGTGTGGTACGTCGAGGACACCGTCCCGATCGAGTATCGCCCGTACGTCGAGGAAGGGATTCGCGAGTGGAACAAGGCATTCGAGAAGATCGGCTTCAAGGACGCGATCGCCGTCCGCTGGGAGGAATCCGGCCGCGACGATTTCGACCCGGAAGACACCAACTACTGCACATTCCGTTGGGTCACCGGCGAGATGGGCGGCGCCATGTCGTGCCTGCGTGCCAACCCACTCACCGGCGAGTTGATCGATGGCGACGTGATCTTCGACGCCGGTTTCATCCGCGCCTGGAAACAGTCGTACGCCTTGCTGATCGGCAGCACAACGGCCGCGGGCAGCCAGGAGTCGCCGGCCTCTGCCCTGGCCGTCGGCGAGGTGATCAGCCCGATCCTGGCTTCCAAGATGGGTTACGGCGAACCGGGGGCCGGCGGCCTGCTCGGCATGGACGCGCTCGATCGGAATCCGAATCGAATGATGGCCGAGGTCATCCCCAACGATCAGAACTTCCTCGCCTGGGAGATGGCCAGGAACGGGCTCCGCGAAGCACGAGGCTCCTGCCAGATGCTCTCCGGAATCCAGCGCGATTTCGCCCTGGCGTCGATCATGATGGCCGACATGAGCCTGGTCGAGCAGACTCCGCCCGCCACGCCCGCTCCGACGCCGCCGACGCCTCCCACCACGCCCCCCGCGGCCCCGGGAGCACCGGCGACCGCCGACGCTAAAGACAAGACGGGCAAACCCGAGCCGCCGAAGAAGCCCGAGGCGCGCAAGCCTCAGCCCAAGGACGAATTGCCCGAGGAGTTCGTCGGCCAGGCGATCAAGTACATCGTGATGCATGAAGTGGGGCACTCGCTGGGCCTGCGGCACAACTTCAAGGCCAGCACGATGCTGAAGTCCGATCAGCTCCATGACACGGCGATCACTCACGCCAAGGGACTGGTCGGCAGCGTGATGGACTACAGCCCGATCAACATCGCCCCGAAAGGGAAGAAGCAGGGCGATTACTACACGACCACCCTGGGTCCTTACGACTACTGGGCGATCGAATACGCCTACAAGCCGGCCGAAGGGGACGAGGCGTCGGAGTTGAAGAAGATCGCCTCGAGGGCGCCCGAGCACGACCTGGTCTATGCGACCGACGAGGACGTCATCCTCAACGACGATCCCTATACCAATCGGTTCGATCTCGGGGCCGACCCGTGCGAATATGGCAAGCAGCGCATCGAGCTGGCGAGTGAGCTCCTCAAGGATCTCGACGCCCGCGTGGTCAAGGACGGCGACTCCTGGTCGAGGACCCGACGCGCGTTCAACTTGCTGCTCCAGCAGTGGGGCGACGGCGCGACGCTGGCCTCCCAGTATGTCGGCGGCCAGTCGGTCTCGCGCGACCACAAGGCCGACAAGGACGCGCACGACCCGATCGTCCCGGTGCCGGGGTCCAAGCAGCGGGAGTGCCTCAAGTTCCTCGTCGATTCGATCCTCAGCGACAAGTCGTTCGCGTTCTCGCCCGCCCTGCTGAGGCGGCTCGGCTCCGAGCGATGGAACCACTGGGGCTCCAGCGGTTACTCGGGACCCGGTGCCGAGATCTCGGTGCTGGAGAAGATCCTCGGGATCCAGAAGATCGTTCTGGGCCACTGCCTCAGCGGCCAGACCCTGGCCCGCCTCCAGAACCAGCAGCTCCAGGCCAATCCCGATGGCGACCCGCTCCGGATGGAAGAAGTCTTCCGGTCGATGACGGACGGCGTCTGGTCGGAGCTCGATCAACTCGGGACCGCGAAGGGCGATAAGGCCGCGAAGCCCGCCCTGTCCTCCATCCGTCGCAACCTCCAGCGCGAGTACCTTCGTCGCCTGAGCAGCATGGTCCTGGGGACCAGCCCGAATTCCACCGGCGATCTGTTCGCCTACGTGGTCTTCGTGCGAGGGGGCGACCGTGCCGTACCGGCCGACGCTCGTGCCCTGGCCCGGCTGCACTTGAAAGAGATCGCGGCCCGGATCGGGAAGGTCCTGGAGACGAACAACCTCAGCCTCGATGACACCAGCCGGGCCCATCTCGAAGAGTGCCGCCATCGGATCTCGAAGATTCTCGAGGCCAATCTCGGCGTCCAGGAGCCCTGAACGATCGCGGCCTATTCGTCTTTGGAAATCAGCCCTTCGCTGATGCCTTGAGTGGTCAAATCTAGGAGTCCCGGATACGGCCTCGGGCGATCGATCCCCGAGGCCGGTCCGATGAATCCCCCGTCGGTTGTCGCGAGAAGATCGGCACCGATTTCCGGGCGAATTCGGGAACAGTCAGACACGAACGAGGAGGCTTCCATGAGGCTGAGTTTCCGGATCCTTGCGGCCGTGTCCGCGACGACGGGGCTCGTCGGTACCATCATCGCCGCCCAGGCGAACGGCCAGGGACCGTCCCAGGCACCGTCGCCCAGCCCTCGGCCCGGGCTGACCGCGCAGCAGACCAAGCAGGCGGTCGAGCTGGCCAGGGGCGCCATGCAGGAGCTGCGCAAGAAGACCGAAGGCGCCGTCGAACGCGACGCCGACCAGCGCGAGTACGTGGTGAACGTCGAGCTGATCTCCCCGAAGGAAGATGCGACGCCCCCGGAGAAGGACCAAGATAAAGACAAGGAGAAGGAGAAGGAAAAGCCCAAGTCTCAAGGCACCGCCAAGGCCCGGGGTCCCCGGGCGGTGGTCACGTCCTATCGCTATTTCGACGATTTCACCGTCTTCTCGACCGTCAACCTGGAGACCGGCCGAGTCGTCAACGTGCAGGCGGCCCAGCACATGCCGACCCCGCTCTCCGACGCCGAGTTCG
The DNA here is from genome assembly GCA_963743925.1 of uncultured Planctomycetota bacterium. GTDB lineage: Bacteria > Planctomycetota > Planctomycetia > Isosphaerales > Isosphaeraceae > CAVZRC01. The sequence continues at coordinate 11,126 of CAVURY010000010.1, forward strand.
ACGAGGCCGTGGCCGTGGCCCGAGATAACAGCGATGAGGTCAAGAAGCTCTACGAGCAGTTCGGGGACCAGCTCAAGGTCTACCCCCAGTTCAGCCAGTTCACGGTCAAGGACGACCCGAGGCTCCACCGGGTCGTGCACCTCAACTATCGGATCGGCAAGCATGACCTGAGCTATCCCCGACCCCAGGTCAACCTCACGAGCCGCGAGGTCCAGACCCCGGCCCCCGAAGCCGAGCCCAAGCCGCGCGTCCGCAGGAAGAGTCCCATCAATTAAAAAGACAAGACGTCCGCAGATGAATACCGATCAAGAGACAGATAAAACCGAAGAAACATGACTCGAGAGAGGATGTCGTATTGCATCGATTTTCCTGATTCCGGCATTCCATCTGCGTTCATCTGCGTTCATCTGCGGATAAACTCCTGGTTCGAATTTCTACGCGACGGTGCCGGCAATGATCGTCGAGATCGAAAAGAACGTCGCCGATCGTCATCGCGACCTTTGATGTCCACACAATACACCCACTCCCGACCGCCTAGCGAAACAGGAGCTCCTTCGAATGCGATTCCCCCGGTTCCGTCCGGCCCTGCTCCTGGCGCTTTGGGGCGTGGTGGTCGGCTCGCCCGCGGCCAGCGCCCAGCGGTTCTTCCGACCGCCGGTGCTCGTCAACCCGCCTTCCCAGGAGGTCATCAACGAATTCCTGGTCAGCGAGTCGGGGGGGATGGAGCCGCGAAAAGGGACGGCCTGGAAGGTCCATTATGCGCGGGGGTTGCATCGCGGGCTCTACATCACCGGGGCCTGGTTCAAGCGCGACCTGGGCGAGGACTGGATCAAGATCCTCAACGACGCCCGGGTCTCCGAGCTGTTCGTCCCCTATCACCAGCACAGTTACGTGCGCTACTTCGACCTGACCGGATTCTCGTTCCCGCTGGCGGAGGTCAAGGCCGAGGATGCCGGCCAGTTCGGCACGATCATGCCCCCCTTCCAGGGGGACAGCTACGCGACGGTCATCAAGGAAGTCCGCGATCGGGGAGTCGCCTGGAAGGATTACGCCCACGGCGTCCGTCGCGGCCGCGAGCTCGTCATCTGGGGGGCGCTCGAAGCGGGAAATTACATGTACCTGATGTCCTACGCCTTCCACGACGACGGGACGATCGCCCTGCGGGTCGGGGCGACCGGGCAGAACCTCCCCGGCCAGCGCCAGGAGGCCCACGTGCACAGTGCACACTGGCGCATCGACCTGGATCTCGTCGATGGCAAGAAGAACTCGGCGATGCTCATGAAGCACGTCGAGGACCCCGCGAGCCTGGGGGCCGAGGACCTCAAGGAGCCCTTCAATGGCGGTATGGAAGGCGGCGTGGATTGGGACCCGAAGGAATTCACGATGATCCGGGTCGAGTCGGAGAAGAAGAACGCACGCGGCGAGACGATCGCCTACGACCTGATGCCGCTCCGTTACGGCACCCCGAGGCATAACGAGGCCTTCACCCGCCACGACCTCTGGGTCAGCCGGGCGCATCCGGATCGGCCGCTGGAGAACCTCTACATCAATCTGCCTAATATTGTCAAGGACGAGGAGCTCGTCGAGCAGGCGGACATCGTCCTGTGGTGCAACTCGGCCGTGCATCACGAGCCGCGGAACGAAGACGGCATGCCCGGAGCGGGCCGGCGGTTCTGGCCGGGCGACGACGCCTGGGCGGGCTCGGCGATCGTGATGTGGAGCGGCGTGGACCTCAAGCCGCGGAACCTCTTCGACCGGACCCCGTTCTATCCGTACCCGGCGCCCCCCCCTGCCCCGCAGGCGCGCGTCCGAGGCGCAGAGCCCAATGAGGATGACCCCAGGGGCACCGGGGCCGCGGCCGTCGAGGCCGCTCCCAACCGCCCGGCACCCGACCAGAAGAAATGATCGCCCGATTCAGCTCTCGGGGATTCAACCGCCAAGACGCCAAGGACGCCAAGAAGTACGGAAGAAGCAACCCTTTGGGGTCGTTTCCCCAGGATTTCCGGGTCGGATTTTCTTGGCGCTCTTGGCGTCTTGGCGGTTCCATTCCGGCGCGATCCGGCTGGGCTTCCTTTCCAACGGCGTCCCACTTAAGCGCCCGGATACGTTCAGGCTTCGATCGAGAGGCTGGGTTCTTTCCGCAAACTTCCGCCGACGGAATAGCGACGGCTGAACCAGAGGACCAGCCCTCCTGCGATCAGGCCGACGCTGATATTCTGGGACCAGGTCATGCCGGCGAAAACGGCCCGCTCGTCGCTCCGCAGGGACTCGATCGGCCATCGGGTCACGGAGTAGGCGATCATCAGCACGGCGATGACTTGCCCCGGGTTCCGTTCCCGTCGCGCGTAGATCAGGAGAATCCCGAGCACGAGCAACCCGGCGACCATCGAATAGAGTTGCGTGGGATGAACGGGTAGGGACATGACGGCCTCTGGCGAGATCAAGCCGTCATTGACCTGCCGCGCCCAGGCATGCGAGCCGCCGGGAAAACGCACGGCCCAGGGGAGGTCGCAGGGCGCGCCATGACAGCAGCCGTTCAGGAAGCAGCCGATCCTCCCCAGAGCGGCCCCGATCGCCACGCCCGGCGCCACGGCATCGGCCATCCGCCAGAACGGGAACGGCCGCCGGAACCAGTAGAGGATCGAGCCGGTCACCCCCCCGAGGATGCATCCATAGAAGACGTTTCCGCCCTGCCAGGTCCGGAAGAAGTCGCTGGGATGATGGAGCGCCTCGGGATGCTGGACGAAGTAAAACGCCCGGGCCCCGATCACCCCGCCGAGGAAGAGCCAGGTTGCCAGCTCGTAGACGGCGTTGGGATCGACCTTCTCCCGGCGTGCTCGCCAGACGGCCATCGCCAGCGCGGCCGAGCAGGCGACGAAGATCATCACGCCATAGCTATGGACCCCCAGGCCCGAGCCCGGCAGAGTGAAGAGAATCGGTCGCATCCCGGCATCCTCCATGATCGCGGCTGGCATCGACGGGGATCGTGGGCGGATTTTCCACGACAGGCCGCTTCCGCGGCGGCAACATGACATGGATCTCCGTTCCCATCAAGACCAGATCCGAGGCATCGAAGAAGAGGAGAAGGGCTCTCCATGGTCGTGGACGACTCCCACGGTGACGATCCAACCCCGCCCGAAGTCCCGGAGACTCGCGGGCATCGAGGCGCCGATCCTCGCGACGCCGAATCCTTCGGCGCATCGAGCCTGCCCGCTTTGCGAGCAGCGGTCGCGGACTTCTCCTGGCTGCTGGGTCGAGGCTATGCGGCGACGTCGGCACTGAAGCTGGTCGGCGACCGCTGGAGGCTCACCGAGCGACAGCGAATGGCCGTGCGACGGTCCGCTTGCTCGGACGAGGCGCGAGCGCGTCGCCGCGCCACCGAGGTTGCCGGGCCCGGAGTCGCAGGCCGGGATCTCTGGATCGATGGCTTCAACGTCCTGACCACGATCGAGTCCTGGCTCGGCGGTGCCGTCGTGCTCCGCTGTCGGGATGGAACCTATCGCGACCTGGCCGGCATCCACGGGACCTATCGTCGGGTCGCCGAGACCCGGCGGGCCATCGAGATCCTCTCGGGCTTCCTCGCCGGGCTGACGGTCCGGCACGTCCACTGGCTGTTCGATCGCCCGGTGTCGAATAGCGGACGGATCCGCGCCCTGGTCCTCGAGATCGCCGCCCTCGAGTCGCTCGACTGGTCCGTCGATCTGGTGGACGACCCCGACCCGCTCCTCGAGCGATCGTCCGAGATCGTCGCGACCGCCGATAGCGAGATCCTCGACGCGGGTCCACGATGGTTCAACCTGGTCCATGAGCTGGTCGCGTCCTCGGCGATCGGCGGGACGGCGGTCGATCTTTCAATCGAATGAAAACATGTTAATTTTATAGTTCACGCTCACAGGCCGAGGATGACCTCAAAGTTATGTGGAGGAAAACACCTCCATCCCGTGTCTTGAAACACGGCAGACTGCGAGAGGTCATGGTCGCTGGATTGTGGATTGGATCGTGGCGATGGGAAGGAAGAGGTGAAACTCGTTGTCGAGGAGCGAGACAAAGCCGTATTTTTCGTAGAACGCTTTCGCCTGCCGGTCGATAGCGTCCACTTCGACGGCGTGGATGCCGAGCTTGTCGGCCAGGCCAAGGCTGCGCCGGAGGGCGTCAACCAGGAGACCCTCCCCCAATCTCTTCCCTTGCACGCTCTGGTCCACCGCCAGGCGAGCCAGAAGGATCACAGGAACCGGGTGCCGCGGAAACTTTCGGGCGGAAGTTTCGGGGAGGTTCTGAAAGGGGATCGCACTGGAAGCCAGTGTATAATATCCGAGCACCTGCTTGTCACCGGGATGGACCGCCACGTCAGTCCGCCCCAGGTTACGCTTCTCGTACTGACTGACCAGGCGTTGGATAAATTCATCAAGCGGCGGCTTGCCGCAAGAAAACGCGTCACGTAGATGTCCGCGCTCCAGCCGCTCGATTTGCCAGTCAGCCACGAGGCTTGGCGTGCTTCTTGATCGCACGCTTCAGGGCGGCATTGGCTGCCGGAGGGTTATCCAGCAGCTCCAGGAATCGGTCGCGGTCCCGGTCGGTGAGCGGGCTCGCTGTCTCCTCGTAGAAACGGACCTCGTCCTCCGGAATGATCACGGCTTTGCGGATCCGCACTTCCGTGTCGCTCACCTGGTCGATGATGACCGTGGCGTTAGCGAAAGCCTTCGGAAGGCAGATCCGACCCTTCGAATCGGTTGATCTTGTTTCCACGTTCATGCTGCCCTCCGCCCGTTGCGTTTCTTTCTAGCCAATATAGAAGGTCTTGGGAAAGTGGTTAAGTGGGATTTTCCCACGCCGGTCTTCGAGGTTCGCACGATCAAGTTTCGATACGAGTTCTCGTCAGGAGGAGGAGCTCGTTTCGGTCTTTCCAGGTCGCTCGGACGTCATGACCGCGGCACGGAAGAGAACAGGGCGGCGAGCCCCTCGGCCATCGTCGGGTGCGTCAGGACGGAGTCCCGCAACGCCGTGTAAGGCAGGCCGGCCAGCATCGCGACCTGGACGACCGCCAGGATCTCGCCGGCCTCGGCCCCGAACGCCGTGAAGCCGAGGATGCGGTCGCCATCCTGCTCGATCAACGCCTTGAGGAACCCCCGTGTCTCGGAGATCGTCCGGGCCCGGAACACAGCCTGCATCGGCACCTTGGCCAGGCGGTATCGGACGCCGAGCTCGCGGGCCTCGCGCTCGCTCAGCCCGACCCGAGCCAGCTCCGGGTCGGTGAACAAGCAGGACGGCACCTGTCGGCCGGTCGTCACGCGGTTCCCGCCCGTGAGGTTGGCGAGCACCACGCGGAAGTCGTCCTCGCCGATATGCGTGAAATACGGGCTGCCTGCGCAGTCGCCCGCCGCCCAGACGCCCTCGGCCGTCGTCCGGAGCCGCTCGTCGACCCGGACGTGCCCGCGTTCGTCCGTCTCGACGCCGGCCAGCTCCAGGCCGATGCCGTCGGTGTTCGGGGTGCGCCCCCCGGCGACGAGGAGGTGCGTCCCCTCGATCGCGCCGGTAGCCGTATGCACGCGCACCGAGTCTCCGGATCTCCCCTCGACGCGATCGACGGCGGCGCCTGTCAGGATCTCGACGCCCTCCTCCCGGAAGAGCTGCTCGACCGCCTGGCTGACGTCCGGGTCCTCCCGGTGGATCAGTGCGTCGTTGCGCTCGACGACGGTCACGCGACTGCCGAAGCGGCGGAACGCCTGCGCCAGCTCCAGGCCCACATATCCGCCGCCCAGGACGATGAGGTGATCCGGGAGGCGGTCCAGCTCCAGGGCCTCGACGTGCGTCAGCGGGCTCGCTTCGGCCAGGCCGGGGGTGTCGTCGATCCGGGCACGCGAGCCCGTGTTGATCAGGACCGTCTGGCCGCGGAGCGTCCTGGTCCCTCCCGCGTTGAGTGCGACCTCGATGGTCTTCGGCGCGACGAAGCGCCCGCGGCCCATGACGAGCTCCGCGCCGCTCTCGCGGTACTTCTCGAGATGGAGCGAGACCAGCCCGTCCACCATCTTCCGCTTGCGGTCGCGGACGGCGGCCATGTTGACCTTCCAGCCGTCGCCGGAGATCCCGAACTCGGCGCCGCGGCGGAAGTAGTCGGCGACCTTGGCCGCGTGGATGACGTTCTTGCTAGGGAGGCAGGCGATGTTGGGGCAGGCTCCCCCCACGTACCGCCGCTCGACGACCACCGTGCGACGGCCCCGCGAGGCCAGCGCCCAGGACAGGAGCTTGCCGGGCGCCCCGCTTCCCAGGACGACCACGTCGTATTCCTCCGGATGAGCCATTCCTTCCTCCTTCGAATCACTTCGGCCTGGGACACACGTTGCAAGCGATTGGCAAGGGAGGAGCCGGGACGATCGATCAAAGGACGACGACCATCTTACCCGCGGCCTGGTTCGACTCCATGACGCGGTGCGCCTCCCGGATATCCTCGAAGCGGAACACGCGCGACGGCTTCGCACTGTAACGGCCCGCCTCGACATCGGCCGCGATCGCCTGCAGGGGCACGTCCGAAAGGGGGAAGCCGGGCTTCCCGAAGACGAAGCTGCCGAAGAAGGTCAGGTAGACGCCGCTCGCCATCTGGAGGAGCGGGTTGAAGTCGGAGATCGGCGCGAGGCCGCCCAGCCATCCGGCCAGGCAGGCGCGGCCGCCCCGTCGTAGCATCGCGAGGGAATCGAGGATCGTGCTATTGCCGACCAGGTCGAGCACAGCATCGATCCTCCCGGCCTCGGTGATCTGCCTGGAAAGGTCCGGCACCTCGACCTCCGCCCGGATGGCGCCGAGCGCCCGTAGCATCGGGAACCGGTCTCGGTTGCGAGTCGTTGCGATGACCTTCGCCCCGGCGTTGACCGCGATGTTGACGGCCGCCTGGCCGAAGGACGACGTGGCCCCCCGGATGACGAGCGTCTGACCCGTAACGATCTCCAGGTTGCGGAACAGGCATGTCCAGGCCGTGGCGTAGGTCTCCGGGATCGCGGCAAGGTCCGCCCACGAGAGGCCCGATTCGATCGCCGCCACGTTCGTCACGGGAGCTCGTGTATACTCGGCGTAGCTGCCGCCGATCGTCCGACCCAACCCGCCCATCAGGGCCGCCACTTTCGCCCCGACTGCGAACTCACCGCCCGGACAAGACCTGACGATGCCGACGCACTCGATGCCGCTGACGTCGGCGATCTCAGCCCACTCACCCTTCCGCATATGTAACTCGGCATGGTTGAGGCCGAATGCCTTGACCTCGATCACCGCGTGGCCGTCCTTCGGCTCCGGCTCCGGGATCTCCCGGATGACCAGCACCTCCGGCCCGCCGAACCCCGTCCTGAGAATCGCTCGCATGGGATACCCTCCCTCGGCCCTGCTCGCGCATGGCCTGACGCCGCGAGTTAACCTCTCAACAAATCTATCGAGGTGACTCGACTTAGCAACCCCCCTGAAGGCATTCCTCCGTTCTGGTTTCGCACTTCTGAGAGAGACGACCTGAACAAGAAGACATATCGGCTTCCTTGCGGTTTCTTGGCTACTTGTGTGGGTTAACGAGACTCAACAAGGCGCCAACACAAGGAAGCCGACCCATGGAACTTACCGCCTCGTTCTCCGATCTGCTACACCAGTTCGCTCCCGTGTTCACCGCACCCACCTACCAGACTTTCGTCGCCATCGTCACCGGCTGGGTCCTCTCGCAGCGGCACCGCTTCATCACCGAAGTCATCTTCTCCGGCGGCAACGTCGGCAACGGACACTGGTCGCGGTTCCATCGCTTCTTCAGCCATGCCGCCTGGGACATCGACACCTTCTCCATGGCATTGGCCAAGCTGGCGATGACCGTCCTCGCGCCGGGCGCCATCCTGCACTGGGCCGTCGATGACACCCTCTGTCGCAAGCGCGGGCTGACCCTCTACGGCGCCGGCATGCATTACGACCCGCTGATCTCCAGCCGATCCAAGGCTTTGGTCAGTTGGGGGCACGACTGGGTCGTCCTGAGCCTGCTCGTCGTCCACCCCTTCTGGGCACCCACCAAGGTCTTCGCCTTGCCGATCGCCGCCCGGCTCTACATCAACCGCCAGGGGCTCACCAAGGGAAAGAAGAGCAAAGGGAAATCGGCCAAGGCCAAGACCTCGACCCAAGCCAAAGCCAAAGCCAAAGCCAAGACCGATCCCAATCATCGCACCCGACCGGAATTGGCCCTGGAACTCATCCGGCTGGTGGCCCGCTGGTTTCCTGATGATCAGGTCCTCATGCTCGGTGACAGCGCCTATGGGGGTCGAAGCGTCCTGTCTCATCTGCCCTCGAACGTTCATCTCATCAGCCGAGTCCATCCCGAGGGGGCGCTTTACCAACCGGCGCCTCCCAAGATCAAGGGGACCCGGGGCCCGGCCCGGAAGAAGGGCGATCGTCTGCCGGGCATGGCCGAGTGGGCCGAGGACCCGGAACAGCCCTGGACGCGACTCGACTTCAACCGATTCGGCTTGCATGCCTCCCTGTCCGTCAAGACGAAGCAGGCGCTGTACTACAAGTCGGGCCGGGACCGACTCCTGACCATCGTCCTGGTGCGCGACCTCCAAGGGAAGCGGCCCGATCAGATGTTCTACTGCACCGACCTCGATCGGACCGCCGAGGAGATCCTCTCGGCGTATGCGGGGCGTTGGGCGATCGAATGTACCTTCGAGTATTGCAAGCAATTCCTGGGATTGGAGGACCCGGCCAATCGCCTCCCCAAGGCCGTCGAGCGGACGGCGCCGATGGCCTTGTTCATCTACACCATCGTGGTGGTCTGGTTCCACCGGACGGGGCATGAATCGCTCCGATTTCCCTTCCGTCCCTGGTACAGCAAGAAGGAAGAACCGTCGTTCGCCGACATGTTGACGACGCTGAGACGGCTGAGTTACGAGGAGAAGACCGCAGGACTGCTCCCGAAGTTGACTCGATTGGAAACCTGGATTGCCCAACTCACCGAGCTCCTCAGTCGCACCGGGTAATCGGCGGCTCGGCCGAGAATTCCCGCGGGACGCACCCACTCACGACCCATCCGCCGAGGGAGATATGACCCGCCGGCCCGCTCGCCTTACGCCTTCTTATCTGCGAAACGAGAACTCCGGTTACCATTAAGTCTCACCTTCTGACCGCGAGAGCACCGAATGACTTCAAGCAGGCCACCCGCTTTTTTCGTCGGCGAACTCCTGGCGCTCGAACTCCTCAACACAACCGCCACGCCGCGAGGGACGCGGGTTGAGTGGCTGGGGAACGGGAAGTACCTGGTCGACTGGCTGGAACAGGTCGGATCGATCGAACCGGCGGACGCGGCGACGATCATTGAACCGCCAAGGACGCCAAGAAGACCGGAGGAACCATTCCGATCGATGTTCAATCGTCCCGTCTTCTTGGCGTCCTTGGCGTCCTTGGCGGTTCAATTCCGAGATCCTCCCGCGAAGTTTGCCAGCCTCGTAATTAGGGGCGTGACACTCGTTAGTCGTAGCGAATGCCACTGCGTTTGAGGCCATTGGAGCCTGAGACGATCATAACCCTCATTCGGTCTTCCCGGCCGGTTCGTTGAGTGAGTAACTCGTGCTCCGGCCTCCGGCGGCGTCTTTTTCCAGGACGCCACGTTTGACGAGATCGAGGATGTCGCGGTGCGCCGTGTCCTGGGAGCACCTGGTCAGTTTCGCCCACTTCGACGAGGTAAGCTTTCCCTCGAACCCGTCCAGCAGGCGGTTGACGACCTTTTGCTGGCGCTCGTTGAACGACACGCCGGAATGCGATTCCCAGAACCGGGCCTTGCGAAGTACGCCCGAGAGAGTGACTTCCGCTCCGTTGAAGGCGCGGTCCAGGCAGCCGAGGAACCAAGTCATCCACGCCGTGACATCCAGCGTACCCTTCTGGGTCCGTTCGAGAATCTCGTAGTAGTCGTTGCGCTCCAGGCGGATCTGGGCCGACATGCTGTAGAAGCGTTTCGGGCTCTGCTCGGAACGAGCCAACTCCAGGTCGGCAATCGCACGGGCGATCCGTCCGTTTCCGTCGTCGAAGGGGTGGATGGTGACGAACCAGAGATGCGACAGGGCGGCTTTGAGCACCGGATCGATCGAGGTCAGCCCGTTGAACCAGCCGACGAACTGCGACATCTCCCCCGAAAGCCGGTCGGCCAACGGCGCCTGGTAGTGGACCCGTTCCTTGCCGATCGGACCGGAAACGACCTGCATGGGGCCTGAGTGGTCATCCCGCCAGTCACCAACCCTGATCTTTTGCATGCCGCTCCGCCCGGTCGGGAACAGGGCGGCGTGCCAGCCGAACAGGCGTTCCACCGTAAGAGGGTCCTGATATTTCTGGGTGGCATCGAGCATCATCTCGACCACGCCGTTAACGTGCCGATCGGCGGGCGTCAGTGCCCCGATCTCGATCCCGAGTCGTCGGGCGAGGGAGGAACGCACCTGTTCGATATCGAGGATTTCTCCTTCGATCTCGCTCGATTTCAGGACGTCCTGGGTCAGGGTTCTCAACAACGCCTCCTCGCGGAGTCGGAAGCCGAGTCCCTCCATCCGGCCAATGAGCCGACCCTGCCGGTGACGCATCGCTGCAAGCTGGTTCGTCAGGCTTTCCTGATCCCAGTGGAACCTGGGCCAATCGTCTCTTTCGTGGATAAACACTGCCATTCTCCGCATGATTTGCGGACATAATAGCAGCTATTCTCCGCACGGGCAATCGTTTTCTCCGAATAACAAGCGGAGTTTACGCCCACTATTGAGACACCAAGCAGGCGTTCCTTTTCCTCGGCAGAGTTCTTGGCCAGACCGTCGAGGAATCGCATGCTTTTCCTCTGGTGCGGATTGTAGCGGATCAAACGCCGAGCAAGCATTGAACCAACCCGTCGCATGCGAGACATCTGCGAGGTTTTCACGGTAGACTTAGTAAAATGATTGGACTGGCAATCGAAGTCTTTCTCCTAACTTTTAGTCCAAAATGCACGCCTGGATCGACGCACGCAAGTTTTCCGACTCGTTTTAATTCCTGATCCTATCGCCGGATACAACTCTCCGCGACGCAAGCTTCTTCGCTAGGAGGAGATAAGGTATACTTGACAAGCTATTGTCCGGGCGTTCAGCGGCACTAACGGGTATAACGTCAAGACCCCTTTTGCTTGAGGGTTGGTCCGACTTTCGGGCAAGTAGGTTGACGGTCGGCGGTACCTCAGGCTCTATTTCCAAGGCAAAGCGTCTTCGGCAACGGGAATAAACTTGTGCAGACGGTCCCATCATTCCTTACAAATGATCAAACACTAAAAGATTGCTTGCGTTCTATCGCGACGAGTGACCTCGATTATTGGTCCTTCCGATGCAACGCGGTCCGTAAGAACATGCATGGGTACTTCCAATACCCAGTAATGATGGTCCCATCCATGCAAGGAGACTTGATCCGCGCAGTCTTGAAGGCGAGCCCCCAAACGTGCAGCATTTTTGATCCGTTTGCAGGTTCGGGCACGACACTAACAGAGGCCATGCTGAATGGACTCAATTACACAGGGTACGACATTAATCCTTTAGCTATTCTCGTTTGTCGGGCAAAACAAGGCCCTTTCTTTGCACGCGCCATCAAAGATCATCTAGCCCGCCTTCTATTCGAAATTCGAAAAGACAGGAGTTCAGGACTTGAAGCCGACTTCCCCGGAATCGAGAAATGGTTCAAGCCAAATGTTGCTATTGAATTGTCCCGTATCCGCCGCGCGATCAGAGAGTTGCCGACGGTCCAGATTCGTCGGTTCTTCTGGATTGCCTTAGAGGCTATCCGGTAATGATTTCCTGGTTTTCCCGGTATTTGAAGGGGGCCATCGGCCTGGTCTCATCAGGTTGCAATCGTTTGAGCATAAGATGAATCGAACCGATCTTGATGAATGCCTCGCTCGAGTGCGGGTACAACTCGTAGTCGCGACTGTTCCGCCGGCACCGGCCGATCCAGGCGAACGTCCGTTCCACGACCCAGCGCTTCGGCAGCTTCACGTAGCCCACCGAGCCCGGCGGTCGCTCGATGACCTCGACCACGTATCGTACCGACATGGCCGACAGCCAGGCATCCAGGGCGTGGTTGCGGTACTTCGTGTCACCCCGGACCGCCTCCAACCGGCTCCGATGTGCCGCCGTCAAGCGGCCCAGCACCCCGGGGGACCCCGTCCCGTCGTCCAGCGACGCGGCCGTGATCATCACCACCAGCAGCAAACCCAGGCTATCCACCACGATATGCCGCTTCACGCCCCAGATCTTCTTGCCCCCATCGTAGCCCCGCTCGCCGCCGACCTCGGTCCCCTTGACCGTCTGGCTGTCGATGCAGGCGGTCCGCGGCTCGGCCTCATGCCCGGCGACTCGCCGGACCTGACGGCGCAAGGCGTCCATCATGTGCTGCCAGCTGCCGTCGTCGCGCCACTGAGCGAAGTAGTCGTAGACGGAGCTCTTGGCCGGGAAGTCGTGCGGCAGCATGTCCCACTGGCAGCCCGAACGGTTGATGTAGAGGATGGCGTTGAAGACCTCGCGCATGTCGATTTCCCGAGGCCTTCCGGTGGAATTGGTGGGGATGAGAGGCTCGACCGAGGCCCACTGGTTGTCGCTGAGGTCGGAGGGGTAGGCCTTGCGCATCGATGCGTGCTCCTAAATTGGTGCCGAGTGCGAACCTCCTGGAATGGTATGACTTTACGGATTTTGAGTATTACCGGATAGCCTCTTACAAGAAAAATTCCCCGATGTGCCGCTGTTTTGCGGATTACTCAGTCATACGTTCTCACCTCACGACGAGCATACAAATCACAAGTCCTTCTCGGAAAGGGTGCAGCTCGATCCCTCGAATTTCATGCTGATCTCCAAGAAGCGCGTCACGGACAAGATCAAGAGCTTTGTTCTGATGATCAAGCTCGCGATACTAAATCCTCTATGCGCAATTGAACGACGAGGTAGAGCGTGTGCTCGACGGGTCGATGGCTGACGCGAAGCAAGCTCTTCGCGACATGAGCATTTACGAGTATGAAAAAATTGTATTTGAGTCTTCGCGTCGGGAGGGGGTGTGGGAACCTGACACCATGTTCAGGTTATTTGGAATTTTTCAACGACGGGAGGCACGTCGGGCAGCGAAAGGTGATGCGCAACTTGAGAAGGTCGCGAAACGTATCAGGGCAATATCCGGTGCGCCATCGCAGAAACTAGGGACCGAACCTCGCCATCCCTAGCTTATTCAGCGTATGGAGTTGTATGAAGAGGGCGATCATCTCAACTCTTATCATCTTCCAACCGACTTGGGAGATATCTATGAGATGAAGTCTGGCGAATTGTTCATACTCCTAGCGCAACCGTGCGAGCTTATGGTGCGCACAATCGACGGTTCTCGTAAGGAGACTATGAATGAAGGATTTATCGTCGAAGTCGTTCAAACTCGACCTCGGGGCCCGCGTGGAGAACCTGGCTATTATGAGCTCCCATACTTCAGGGAAGACGGATTGACTTGGTTCGTCAACTATCGGAAGTGGCGTTCGGTAAAACTCTGGATTCTCGACCTTTGCGTGTTTAACACCGAGGGTCAAGCAGAATTCTGCGTCGATTCGAGCTGTCCGTCAATTGTGATCCCTAGCTGGCAAAATTATCACAGGCGGGTCAAGGACCATGTCCTCCATCTCACGGCAGGCCTTGAAGCGAGGGGTGAGACAGAGATCGTAGATGCTTCCCACGGAGCAAGGTTTCCAAGCGTCAAGACCGAACTGCCACCTCTTTTTCCAGGCCATTATTACGCAAAGGACAAGACACTTCGCTTTGACTGCAGAAGAGTCGGGCGACTTCACTTGACCAGAGCCAGCGCCGCTTTGACTGGTTTTTTTGCATTCCAGTCTCGCGCAGCCTACGAACATGACTTCGAGGAGAAGAGCGATCCGTCAGAATAGCCAAACGCAATTACGCAGGCTTTGTCAAGCCGACCGAGGTTCAGCAACTCAGGGCGTGAGACAGGACCACCGATATCACCCAGGAGAAACCTGCCGCTTGAAAATTCTCCAAACACGCCTCTTGCAAATATCCCTGAGACCGGCTGATGCGAGCCTCCGCGGGACAGAATGCGGTCGAGGAACCGGGGTCGCAGAACCCGTCCACAAAGTGATCTCACGCACGACTCCAAGAATTCGGGGAGGTCGAGGGAGACATAGCCATCACCTCCGAAAGGAGTTATGATCGGGCAATTCGGGCTCACGGACTTGGAGTCGATCACGGGGGTTCAGCGAATGCCACGGCTTCTGATCAGCAACCTGCTGGGTCTCGTGGGTGCGATCGTCGGCGGCGTGCTGGGTTTCTATACGTTCGCCTGGCTCGAGGACAAAGGCTTCTATGGCCTGGCCATCCCGGGCGCATTCCTGGGCCTGGGGTGCGGCCTGCTCTCGCAGCATAACTCGATCTTCCGGGGAATCCTCTGCGGCGTGGCGGCGCTGGGCTTGTCCCTCTTTTCCGAGTGGAAATTCCACCATTTCCTGGTGGATAACAGCTTCTCATTCATGGTGACCCACATCACAGACAAGAGTCCGGTCACCCTGCTCATGATCGGCATCGGGACCGTCATCGCGTTCTGGGTCGGGAAGGATGGGGGTTTCCGCTGGCTCCCGGAAGGATCCCGCAAGCCGGCGGCAGAGTCCGAAGGAGACCGTCTGAACGAGGTCTGAGGGGCTGTCCCATCAGGGGAACACTTGTCAAACGAATTGAAAAATCCTTCCGATTTTTCTATCGCATTCGTGCGATAAGAGTTACGACAAGAAAACGGCTCGATGCCGCCTTAGGTGCGTTCACGAATTACCCGTGTGGTGGCATCCTCATAATTAAGGGATGATACGCGAAGTCATCTGAGGTCAGCCCTCGGGTTGATGACACCGCTTCGCCGTCCGCACGGTCCTCCTCGGAATGGGAGATGAAGACGATCACTCCGAAATCCTCGCACCTGAACAGGGCATGCCGGCCGGCCCGGGGCCGGGCCGGGATCGGCGACCGGGGCGGTGGAGACCTCGCGAAAAGTTGCCATCGAGTGCCAATGAGTGCCATGACCCGACCGGATCAGAGTCTGTCCAAGACCCTTCCGAGACAGACACTGAGTCCCGGCCGGG
>CAVURY010000011.1:0-403332 GCA_963743925.1 uncultured Planctomycetota bacterium
TCGCGGTTTCCGTCTGCACTTGTCTCCGTCGCGATATAATGGGTTTCTGCGAGAAAGCAACTCGGATCGGCGCGGCACCACCCCGAGCCGGATCGGCAAGCCGGGACGTGCTCCGCTCGATAGTGGATGGAAATCGTTTCTCTTTCGGTAGCAGCTATTTATGATTATCCCCGATCTACTCGGCGATCGTCCGACATCGATTTCGTTGACTCCGGCGGAAATTCAGCGATACGCGCGGCACCTGATCATGCCCGAGGTCGCCTTGGCGGGCCAGAAGCGGCTCAAGGCCGCGAAGGTACTCTGCATCGGCACCGGCGGCCTGGGTGCTCCGCTGACACTTTACCTGGCCGCGGCGGGCGTGGGCACGCTCGGTCTGGCCGACTTCGACGTCGTCAACGTCTCGAACCTCCAACGACAGATCATCCACTTCACCAGCGATGTCGGCCGTCCCAAGATCGACAGCGCCGAGGAGAAGCTCCGGGCCATCAATCCGGATCTGATCGTCCGTCGTCACGAGCACGCGGTCAACAGCTCCAATGCGTTGGACCTCTTCGCCGACTACGACGTGATCGTGGATGGGACGGATAATTTCCCCACCCGATACCTGGTCAACGACGCCTGCGTCCTGCTGGGCAAGCCGAACGTCTATGGCTCAATCTTCCGTTTCGATGGTCAGGCGACCGTGTTTCATCCGCCGCACGGCCCGTGCTATCGGTGCCTGTACCCGGTCCCGCCTCCTCCGGATCTGGTGCCCAACTGCGCCGAGGGCGGAGTGCTCGGCATCCTGCCCGGTCTGATCGGGGTGATCCAGGCGACCGAGACCGTGAAGCTGATCCTGGGTGCGGGAAATCCGCTGATCGGCCGGCTTCTGCTCTACGACGCGCTCGACATGAGCTTCCGGGAGATGAAGGTCCGCAAGAATCCCAAATGCCCGATCTGCGGGCCTGAACCGACCATTCGCGAGCTCATCGACTACCAGGAATTCTGCGGCGTTCCCAGCGCGCAAACGGCGGTCTCCGGGAGCGACCTCAACGAGGAAATCACTCCCCTGGAGCTCAAGGCTTCCCTGGATCGTGGGGAACAGACGCTGATCCTGGACGTTCGCAATCCCGAGGAGATCACGATTTGCCGGATATCCGGCTCCAAGGTCATCCCGCTGCCCGAGTTGCCCTCTCGACTGGGCGAACTCGACCCGGGAATGCCGATGGTCGTCCACTGCAAGAGCGGCGTCCGTAGCGCCAAGGCGATCGCCCTGCTGCAAGCCGCCGGCTTTTCGCGGCTTAAGAACCTCAAAGGAGGCATCCTCGCCTGGACCCAGGAGGTCGATCCGACTCTGCCAACCTATTGAGGAGAATCCCTCATCAAGACGGAGTCTTATCAAAGGGCAGAGTGCGGATGAGGCGACTCTACCCTCCAGGCGATTCATTTCGAGGAGCGGCGGGGAGACCCGCGAAGACTCAAGCCTTCTCGAAATCCGGACCTTGAGGTCTCAGACTTGTTTCACGTGTGCGGTTTTCTCGGCCTGCTCCAGTCGCATCTGGTTCCAGATCAGATCCATCACGTTGCGCGGATCATCGATTCCCAGGAGGTATGCCTTCGGTAGCGACGGTTCTGAGGAGATGACCACGACATGGCCGATACGGAGCCAGTCGCCGATCATGCTCTGTTGCAGGTAGACGTCTTTGATTCGGAGCAGTTCAAGCTGGTCGATTCGGCGTTGGAAGAATCCGGTGGTGACAAAAAGTCGACGGGTCGTGAGCCGGAAATGATGGCCACGATAAGCCCGGATAAAGCGATAGGCGACGTTCAGCAAGTAGGCCACGACGGCGATTCCCAGCAGGAGCACCCAGACCGACCAGTTGCCATTCTGGGGATTTCTGGTGCTGAAGCCGAGATAGAGCCAGCCCAGCACAATCAGCACACCGAGGATGAAGCGACCAATGAAATTCTTGGTAGAATAGTGGCCTTCCCAGATCGTCTGTTCCCCCTCGACGCCCTGGCTCGGGGTCGCAGAACCCGACGTGACATCGTTTTCCGTGGTCGTCTGCTGGACGAAAGCCCCGGCCGTGCCGGGTGTGACGATCACGGGGCCATCGAGGCTCGGGTCGGCCTGAACGGGGGTCTGCGTGATCGGTTCTTCGGCTAGCATCGTGGTGATCTCCATCATCTTCAAAGCCGCAGAGCCTGTGGAGGATTGATCGAACGGTCCATTCAATGCCCCTCATGGTCTGCAAATTCGAGGCCAAGGCAAGAAAGCTCGATTCGGAGTGATGGAAAGAGGGCATCAGACCCGGGCGGCCGACACTCTTGGCGTTCGGTCGGTCATCGGAGATACTAACCTACCTTCAAAGCGGACGATTGCCTGGTGGGAAGCCGCCGTTGCGGGCGAGGGGTGTACCCGATCTTCGTAAGGGACCCAGGCCCCGCGGATCGACGCACGACGGGAGTGTGATCATGGTCGGTCGGACGCAGTTGATGGATAAGCTACGCGAACTGGCGAGGAACCTCTGGTGGACGTGGCAGCCGAACGTCATCGCGCTGTTTCGCGAGCTCGACCCCGCCCTCTGGCGGAAGGTCGACCACAATCCGGTCGAATTCCTCAAGCGGCTTCCGGTCGAGCAACTGGAGCGTCGGGCCGCCGAGATGGCACTCGACTCGCGGATCGATTACGCGTTCCGTCGACTGACCGAGTATTTGAAGGATAAAGATAGTTGGGGGGCCGTGCATGCCTCGATCCTCAGGGCTCGCCCGGTCGCATACTTCTCCGCCGAGTTCGGGCTGCACGAGAGCCTGCCGATCTATTCGGGCGGGTTGGGCGTCCTGGCCGGCGATCATCTGAAGAGCGCCAGCGACCTGGGGATCCCCCTGATCGCCATCGGCCTGCTTTACGCCCAGGGCTACTTCCGTCAGACGCTCGACGCCAACGGGTGGCAGCAAGAGCACTACCTGAACACCGATCTCGAGCTCCTGCCGATCGAGAGCGTGAGCGGTCCGGACGAGAAGCCGCTCCTGGTCGCGATCGAGACGGCCACCGGCACGCTGCATGCACGCGTCTGGCGGGTGGGGGTCGGACGGACGACGCTGCTCCTGCTGGACGCGAACGTGCCGGAGAATAGCGAGTCGGATCGGGCGCTCACGGCGCGTTTGTATGGCGGCGACGCACGGGTGCGAATTCGCCAGGAATTGCTCCTCGGTGTGGGAGGGGTGCGGGCCTTGCACGCCCTGGGGATAACCCCGTCGGTCCTGCACCTCAACGAGGGGCACAGCGCCTTCGCGATCCTGGAGATGATCCGATGGGTGGCCGAGTCGAGCGGGCTGCCGTTCGGCGAGGTCGTTCGAGACGTCTCGGCGATGACCGTCTTCACGACCCACACGCCGGTGGCCGCCGGCCACGACCGCTTCCCCGGGCCGATGGTCGAGGAGCACCTCGGCAAGATCCGCGAGGCCTTGCACCTCTCGTACGAGGACTTCATGGGATTAGGCCGGGTCTACCCGGCCGATCCCAACGAGCCGTTCTGCATGACCGTGCTGGCGCTCAAGCTCTCGCGCTTCGCCAACGGCGTCAGCGCACTGCATGGGGTCGTCTCGCGGCGGATGTGGCAGCCGCTCTATGTGAACACGCCCGAGGAAGACGTGCCGATCGGCCACATCACCAACGGGGTCCACGTCTCGAGCTGGGTCGCACCCCAGACGCATCTCCTCTTCGATCGGCACCTGGGGACCAACTGGGTCCGGGACCAGCGATTGCCCGAGACCTGGGAGGGGATCGAGAGCGTCGAGGATGCCGAGCTCTGGGAGACTCAGCAGGTGCTCAAGGCCCGGCTGATCAACTTCATCCGCAACCGGCTCGCGACCCAGGCTCGCCGTCGCTCCGAGCCCGACTCGTCCATCGAGCGTGCCATGTCGGCCCTCGACCTGAACGCCCTGACGATCGGCTTCGCGCGTCGCTTCGCCACGTACAAGCGTGCCGGGCTGGTCCTCCAGGATGTGGAACGCCTGGTCGAGATGGTCAACTCGACGGACCGGCCGATCCAGTTCATCTTCGGTGGCAAGGCCCACCCCGAGGATCGGATGGGTAAGGAGCTGATCCAGAACATCGCCCGCCTGACCAGCCAGGATCGGTTCGCCTCGCGGATCGTCTTCGTCGAGGATTACGACATCGACGTGGCGCGACAGCTCGTCCAGGGCGTGGACGTCTGGCTGAACAACCCGCGTCGGCCGCAGGAGGCCAGCGGCACCTCGGGCGAGAAGGCCGCCCTCAACGGCGCGCTGAACTTCTCGGTCCTCGACGGTTGGTGGGCCGAGGCGTATGATGGCAGCAATGGTTTTGCGATCGGGCTCGGCCAGACCCATGCGATCCCATCGGTCCAGGATGAGCGGGACCATCGGTCACTCCTCGAGACCTTGACCCAACAGGTCATCCCGCTCTACTACAAGCGGGACGGCTCGGGATTGCCCCGCGAGTGGATCGCCCGTCAGAAGAATGCCTTCCGGACTCTCGCCTGGCGCTTCAACGCGGACCGAATGGTGATGGACTACGTGCAGCACGGCTACCTCCCGGCGGCGGGAGGGGTCTCGTGCTCCATGCCTCGATCCTGACGCCGAGAGGACGGCTGGTACCGGTCGGGTTTTGACCGGGCGGCACCTGGGCGGATTCCACATGCGGCGGCCGAGACTATGAGTCAGATTCCATCGTTGATCGGCGAAAAGCTCCGCTCGTACCGGTTGGACTCGGTCCTTGGCTCCGGCGCGATGGGTGTGGTCTATCTCGCGACCGACGAGAAGCGCGGGCGCCCGGCCGCCGTGAAGGTCGTCCATAACGAGCTCGCCCAGGGCCCGAATGTCCAGAGCCGGTTCATTCGCGAGGCCGAGATCCTCCAGCATTTCAGCCATCCCGGCATCGTCCGGTTCCTGGGCGGCGGCAAATTCCGCGGGACCTTGTACATCGCGATGGAGTTCATCCGGGGCTCGACCCTGGAGAAAATCCTGGACGAACGCGGCGCCATACCCTGGCGCGAGGCGGCCACGCTGGCCGTCCAGATCTGCAATGCCCTTCACTATGCGCATGAGCACGGGGTCATCCATCGCGACCTCAAACCGTCGAACCTGATGATCACCGAAGACGGGAAGGTGAAACTCACCGATTTCGGGATCGCCAAGGATCTGGACAAGACCGCGCTGACGGCGCCGGGCAGGACGCTGGGCACCGCGGCGTACATGGCCCCCGAGCAAATCCGCGGCACACCGCCGGTCAGCCACAAGACGGACCTTTACTCCCTGGGGGTCGTGCTCTACCAGATGCTGACCGGCCGTCCTCCCTTCGAGGGGAGCACGGCCGTCGTGCTCATGCACTGCCACATGAATGAGGAACCGCCGCGGCCGAGCGACAAGGTCCATGAGATCCCCAAGGCGCTGGATAACCTGGTGGTGAGCCTGATGGCGAAGGTCCCGTCCGACCGGCCATGGGACGCGGCCGCCGTCGAGCATACCCTGACGGAACTGCTCGACAAGGCGGAGCGGGGCGTATCCATCGCCATGGTCTGGCCCTCCTCGGGGTCTGCCGCCGCCAAACCGCCGCGAGGCGGCGTACCTTCGGGCGGGATTCTGGGCGATTCCCTCGTCGGCGAACGTCCGAAGCGAAAGGCCCGCAAGGCTAGCCTCTTCTCGACCCTGGCGTCGTCGGTATTCTCCACCCGATCCAGGAATGCGCCTTCCGATCTCGAATCTCGCTGGCCGTCTCGCGGGCTCTTTGAAATCGCCGGCCTGCTACTGGCACTCCTGGCCGTCGGCGGATTGATCGTCTATCTGGTCTGGCCCGCGAGCCAGGAGACCCTGTACCGCAAGGCCGAAGCCCTGATGGCCTCGACTCGACGCGCCGACTGGCTGATCGCACGCGAAGAATATCTCGAACCGCTCGAACGGCGGTTCCCCGATAACCCGTATCGAGAGCGGATCCGGGCCTGGCGTGACAAGATCCTCCTGGAGGACGCCGAACGTCGCTGGAAGATCCTCACCGCCGGCGTCAAGCCATTCAGCGAGCCGAGCAACGACGCCGAGCGTCAGGTCGTCATCACGACCACCGTGGCCACTGAAGCGTCTGGTCGGCGAGACGATCTGGTCGCCCTCCAACAATGGCGGGAGTTGGCGAAATTGCTCACGCCCGACGACCCGGAGGAGCGGTTGTGGTACTTGCTGGCCAACCGTCGAGTCGAGCAGCTCGAGGCCGCGATCCGAGACCGCCACCGATATATCGAGAAACAAATCCAGATCGCGGACGAGGCTTTCCGCACCGGCCATCCCAATCAGGCGATCTCCATCCGAAGCAAGCTCGCGGAGCAGTACGCCGGCTACACCGATCTGGCGGACATCTTCCCGCCAATCTCCGTCCCGGTCCAACCGGCTCCCGCCACCACCCCTCCGGCCCAAACGGCGCCGACGACCAAATCTCCGGACGCGGTCCCACCCACCGAGCCCAGTTCGACGACGGCACCCGAGGCTCCCGCGACGCCCAGGTCCTAGCGAAGACCGGCCGTCAATCACGGGCCGTCGAGGAGCACCGAATCGGCGATAACCCTGGGATTACGCCCTTCCCGGGAAGTTCACCAACGGTCTTTCAGCGAATTCCGTAGTTTGACATTAGACCCTGATTGACGGGCAATCGCCCGTTCGATAAGGTGAATTGACCCGTCGTACACCGAGGCGGCCTCGTCTGCACGCCTCAATTATTCCAAGTTCCCGGCCGTTTCCGGCCTCGAGGATTCTGATGCCTCAGTCCCGCGTTCGCTTCATTGGTAGTCGTGAACTTCACAGAGATCTCCCTAAAGTGCTCGAGAGCCTGGAAAACCCGGATGCCCGTTTTGTCTTGACGATTCACAGCAAGCCGAAAGCGGTGATCATCGGGGCCGAGGCGTTCCTTGATATGCTGCGCGGCCCCGCCGCTCAGGACCGGCTCCTGGCATTACAGCTTGGCGCCCTCGTTCAAGGGCTCGAAGCCTCGTCCTCGCCGGTCGAGAGCTCCGAAATCGAGGAGCACAATGTCGAACTGGTCGGGGTCTGATCCCGCCCGGATCGCTTGAATCTCCGGTTTGTGAGTCAGTCTCAACCCTTTTTCTGATTCCATGCATGCCCCCGGGATCTTTCCGGATCTTGGGGGTATTGTTTTTCCGCGAATACCGTTCGACCTGCGCAGGGCGTGGCCCGATCACCCGCGGAGCCTCCGGTCTCCTGAAGTGAGACATTCGGGATGATCTTCCGTCATCTCGTTGTAGGCGGGGGAGTCGTCCCGAGGACCATGACACCCGGCCGGCCGGAATCCGGCGTGGACGACATCTCGACCGCCAGGATGGAGATGTCGTCCTGAGACCTCGTGCCTCCTTGCCACTCCGCGATCTCATTCAGCAGCGTGGCGATGCCGTCCCCGAGCGGCCGGGCTCGTTCTCGGCCGATCGCCTCCTGGAGGCGAATATCGCCGAACCGCTCTCCTCCGGGGTTCGTTGCATCCGGGAGGCCATCGGAGTAGAGATACAACCGGTCCCCAGCCTCAAGATGGACACAACGCTCTCCGTAGGGCTCGTCCGCCAGTCCGATCGGGGACCCCGGGCTTTCGAGGATCACCGGGGGCCGGCCGGCCGGGAGATGCAACGGGCCGGGGTGGCCTGCGGATACATGGCGGAAATCCCCGGTCGAGACGTCCAGCACCCCGTACATGAGCGTGGCGAATTGCTCGGTCGCCACGTCGAAGGGGAAGAGCCGATTCAGGCGGTCGGCGACCTCGCTCGGAGGCGCGATGTCAAGTCGATCGAGGACGTCTCGATCCCGGATCAGGATCGAGGACGGCTCCGACGGAGGCGAGAGGAGACGGCTGAGCGTCACCGACAGCAGGGCCGAGGTAACTCCATGGCCGCTGACGTCGAGGATGTATAAACCGATCTTCCCCCCGCCGAGTGAGATGATATTCAATCCGTCGCCGGCGAGCTCGTCGCAAGGCCGGTAGCACCAAGCGAACTCCGTGCCCGGGATCCACGGTGCCTCGCGGGGGAGGAACGTCTTCTGGATCCGCGCCGCCGCCTCCAGGTCGCGAGACATTCGACTGTTGGCCCTCTCCAGGGTCGCGTTCGCCTGCTCCAGGTCCACCTGCAGGAGGCGGAGCTTCAGATGCGTCTCGACGCGCGCGTGCAATTCCTCCATCTGGAACGGCTTGGTGATGTAATCCACGCCCCCGATCGCGAAGGCGTTCACCTTGTCGAGGTTCTCGTTGAGGGCGCTGATGAAGATGACGGGGATGCCGCGGAGACTCTCGTCGGCTTTCAGGTGCTGGCAGACCTCATAGCCGTTCATCTCGGGCATATTGATGTCGAGCAGGATCAGGTCCGGGGCTGCCTTTCGCGCCGCCTGCAACGCCAGCGCGCCGCTCGGGACCGGACGGACCTTGTACCCGCGAGCCTTGAGCATTCCGGTCAGCACCTGGAGATTGGCCGAGACGTCGTCAACCACCAGGATGCTGGCCGTCCTGGCAACCGGCTTTTCCTCGCCGCCGGGATGGAGTAACGACGGTGCGCCGTTGCGATTTTCGGAGCTTTCCGCATGCATAAGAGGCCCTTGATTCCCGCGCCGGTGGTGTATCCCAAGACTCTCCGAGGTTTCGCGTTCGCGATCGATCAGGTGCCCGCGAGATGCCGCGCCCGCTCAAGATCCGGCGTCGCGAGAGGATTCCCGGCCGCAGAGCCGTTGACCCGGGGAGGACGCGAGGCGCCCGAGCGAGGGAGACCCGGGCCGAAGAGGACGAGGAGCTTCTGGTATTCGAATTGTTCGGCCAGGCATCGCAGCCCGCGAGCGACCTCGGGATCGGGGGCCTCGACCTCCTGGATCCTCGCGAGCAGTTGATCCAGATCCGCACCGATGACGGCTTCGCGCATCTGATCGATGAGCTCCGGAGACACGCAGGCCAGGGAATCGGATGTGAGTTCCGCGTCTTCCGCGTCACTAGGGGTCGCTGCATCCTCGGCGTAGAGGAACTCGACTCCCAGGTGAGCCTGAATCTTCCGGAAGAGCTCCGCCTCCTGGAATGGCTTGCCGATGAAATCGTCGGCGCCGATCCCCATCAATTCCTGGCGGTTCTCGTCCATCGCACTCGCGGTCACGGCGATGATCTTGAGCTCCTTGCCGCCGGCCGAGGCTCGGATCTGCCGGATCGCCTCGTGGCCATCCATCACGGGCATGCGGAAATCCATCAGGATGAGGTGGGGCCGCCAGAGCTCGAACTCCCGGACCGCCTGCTGACCGTCGCACGCCAGCCTGACCTCGAAGCCGATCGGCCCGAGGATCTGCACGAGCAGTTCGCGATTATCCTCGACGTCGTCGGCGACCAGGACCCGGCACGTTTCCTGGCCGGGCTTGAGGCTCAGGACATGTCGGGGTTTGTCGATGAGCTCGACGGCCTGAGCCTCGCTCTCGTTCAGGGGTAGGTCGATTGCGAAGGTGCTGCCCGTGCCGACCTGGCTGCTCACCGTGATGTCGCCGCCCATCAGCCGGACGAACTCTCGGCTGATCGCGAGTCCGAGCCCCGTGCCGGTCCCCGCCTGCTGGCCCGTCTTGGTCTGCTCGAAGTGGCGGAACAGCTTCGTCTGCTCGTCCGCCGAGATGCCGGGGCCGGTGTCCTCGACTTCAACACGGAGATGAGGTGTCGTCGATCCTCTGCGGTCAACGCGGACGCGCAAGCCGATCCCGCCCCGTTCCGTGAACTTGACGGCGTTGCCCAACACGTTGATGAAGACCTGACGCAGTTTATTGATATCGGTCATGATGTATCGAGGGACGTCGCCGATCAATTCCACGACGAACGACAATCTCTTGCCGTCCGTCCGGACGCGGAACATCATCTCGAGGTCGTTGAGCAAGGCGGGGAGATCGAACGCGGTGACATTCAGGGTGGTGCGGCCTGCCTCGATCTTGGACATCTCCAGGATGTCATTGATCAGGGCGAGCAGGTGTTCGCCGCTCCGGTTGATGATCCCCAGGTACTGGTTCTGCCGGACGTCCAGGTTCTGGTCGCGCAGCATGAGCTGGGAGAAGCCGAGGATGGCATTCATGGGGGTGCGGATCTCGTGAGACATGTTCGCCAGGAAGGCGCTCTTGGCGCGGTTGGCGGCCTCGGCCGCCTCCTTGGCCTTGACGACCTCTTCCTCGGATCGTCTCCGCTGGGTCACGTCCTCCATCGCCAGGACCAGCAGCTCCCCATGATGGCCCGCCTGGAGCTTGCGCACGTTGAGCAGCATCACCCGACGCCCGATGGCCGGGAAGGTATGTTCGAGCTCGAAGTCGTTGAAGACCGAGCTCTTGGGGACGACATCCTCGAGGAGCGTCCGCAGGTCGGGGATGTCCCACTGGCCGTTGCCCAGCTCGTAGATCAGGCGGTTTTCGGTCTCCTCGGAAGAGACCTGGAAGGTCTGATAGAAGGCATTGTTCGCGGACCTGACGCGTAACGTCGCGTCGAGGATCAGCAGCGGCTCGCGCACGGTGTCGACGATATTCTGGGCGTAGGTCTCGATGGCCTTCAGGTCCGCCTCGGATCGCCGGCGCTGGGTCACGTCCTCCATCGCCAGGACCAGCAACTCGCCGTGCTGGCCCGCCTGGAGCTTGCGGGCGTTGAGCAGCATCACCCTGCGCCCGATGACAGGGAACGTATGCTCGAGCTCGAAGTCGTCGAAGACCGAGCTCTTGGGGACGATGTCCTCGAGCAGGGTGCGCAGGTCGGGGATGTCCCACTGGCCGTTGCCCAGCTCGTAGATCAGGCGGTCCTCGGTCTCCTCGGGCGAGACGTGGAAGGCCTGATAGAAGGCGCGGTTGGCGGAGCGTACGCGCAAGGTCGTGTCGAGGATGAGCAGCGGCTCGCGCACCGTGTCGACGATGTTCTGGGCATAGATCTGGATATCCTCGACCAGCGCTTCCCGCAACATCGAGTCCCTTTCCGTGCACGCCCGGGCGACGATGTCATGCGGACTCGCATCACAGGGCCTCCAGGATCCATCCGGTCCATACGGACATCCATCGCAGCATTTCGGCCGGTGCAAGTCAAGGAAAAAATCAGAATCTGATATATTCTTAAGAATTAACGATGCCAGGATGGGTCGGATTCGTCGCCGGGTTCCCTTCGAGCTGGCCCCGATCGATCTCGACGACGACACGACCGCAGTCCCGGTGGCCGCCGACCGAAGGGGAAGCCCGATGGATGGGCGGGATCATCGCCGGACAATTCAAAGACGCCTACCTCAAGAAAAATCGGAGCTTCGGGCGCCGGTCCGTCAGAGTCGACACGCCGGTCGCCGGGCCTCGGGCGATGGCCGATCCTGATCTCGACGAGCCGATCGGTTCCACCGGCTCGATCGGCTCATCCGCGCGTACGAAAGGGGCTGCTCCCCGTGGATGAAAGGTCATGCAACCCGACATTCTAATGGGTCACAGGACCGTTGGTCGAACTCTTGCTTCGCATGAGCCAGGCCCAGCGGAAGAGGTTGCGGGCGTCGGCATATCGGCTGTCCGGTGAGCCGGAACCGCCCAGGATGACGACGATCAGATGGTCCTTGCCGCGACGCCCACTGGCCACCAGGCAGGTCCCGGCGGCCTGGGTCGTGCCGGTCTTGATGCCGTCGTAACCTTCGGTATCCAGCAGGCGGTTGGTATTGGTCCAGACGACGTTGCGACGCCCGCCCTTGGCGTCGATCAGCGTGCAGCCGCGCTTACGGGTCGCGACGACCGAGGAGAACGCCGGCTGGTTCATCGCGTGACTCGCCAGCTTCGCGAGGTCTCGCGCACTCGAGCGGTGCCCCGGAGCGGGCAATCCGTTGGGATTGGCGAAATGGGTCTCGTTCAGCCCCAGCTCGGCAGCCACGCGATTCATCTCGGCGATGAAGCGGGGCAATGGATCGACCTGGCCGGTTGCGTCGTGGTCGGGCTTCAACCGGGCCCCGAAGTGCTCGGCCAGTGCCACGGCCGCATCGTTGCCCGACGGCAAGAGGAGCCCGTACAACAACTCGTGGACGGGGAGATGCTCGCCCTCCCGGACGTCTGAAGTGGAGCCGACCGTCCGATCCGCTCTCCCGGAGAAGGTCACCACCTCATCGCGGACGGCCGGATCTTTCGCCATCAGGCGGACGACGACGAGGGCGGTCATGATCTTGGTCGTGCTGGCGATCTCCACGGGCTCGGTCTCGCGATGGCCCCAGAGCACGGATCCGGTGCGGCCGTCGGCCACGGCCCAGACTCGGGACGTGATGAAGGGAGGGCCTTCCGGCGGATCCGCCGGTAATTTCGGCGACACCTCGGCGTTGACCACCTCGGGCGAGGGGACGGCCCGCTCAACTGTGGTGTCCTGACTCGCCGCCTTCGCGGCTTGCGCCTTCGGCGCGGCGGGCCGCTCCTGAGCCATGCCCGGCCGACTCAGGACGGTCAGCATCGCGATGATCGCGATGCGCATGATTTCGATCCGGCATCGGGCTCTCGGGCGATCCGCCCCGTGCTCGTTTCGATCGATCCGTTTCATGATTTCTGGCTCATCCATATCAGGGGCGAGTCGTCGAGGAGCCCCGACCGAAAGGGATTATCCGGGGATGAACGCAGATTACCACGGATCCGGAGATTGATGCAGTGGCTACCAGCCCGCCTTGCCCGATCGGGCAAAGTCGTGTAGGTTCCCGTCCGGATACCGTTGTGCGCGGGTGAGCAACTTCGCGGGAAACCTGGCTGGACGCCCGTTCTGGATGACCCGTTAACCCGGGAGGCCGGCATGGATGCCAGCAACCGCGATTTCAGGGCCGTTGCGCATGTGCGCGAACCCCGGTTGGAATCGACGACCTTTCCCCAAGCGTCCGCGATGCAGTCGGACGGCCTGGCGGGTCCACCGCTGGCCGGCTTGCGGGTCGCCCTGGTCCACGACTGGCTGACCGGAATGCGCGGGGGCGAGAAGTGTCTCGAGGTGCTCTGCCGAGCCTTCCCCGATGCCACGCTTTACACCTTGATCCATAAGCAGGGGTCGCTGAGCCCGGCGATCGAGTCGATGGCGATCCGGACGTCACCGCTCCAGAGGATTCCCGGGGTCTTCCGCCACTATCGGCACCTGCTACCGATCATGCCGATGGCTTCGCGTGCCTGGCGACCCAAGAACGTGGACCTCGTGATCAGCCTGAGCCATTGCGTGGCCAAGGCGATCGTGCCGCCGCCAGGGGTTCCCCACGTCTGCTACTGCTTCACCCCCATGAGATACGCCTGGCAAGGGCGAGACACCTATCTCGAGAGCTGGACCGATCGACCGGTCCGTCGATTCCTGGCCCGTAAGCTGCTCGCGCGGCTCCGGCGCTGGGATCGGGAGACCTCGCGTCGAGTCTCGCAGTTCGTGGCGATCTCGGAGACGGTCCGCGGTCGGATCGCTCGCTGCTATCGGCGCGACAGCCGGGTGATCCAGCCCCCCGTGGACGCGGTTTTCTACACGGCCGTCCCCGGCGGCCGACCTCGCGACGATTCCTATCTCGTGGTCTCGGCCCTGGTGCCCTACAAGCGGATCGACCAGGCGGTCTCGGCGTGCTCGGAGTCGGGGCGTCGCCTGATCGTGATCGGCGAAGGGCCCGAGCGGGCCCGACTCGAGGCCGTCGCCGGCCCGAGCGTCCAGTTCTTGGGATGGCAGCCCGACGAGGTCATTCGCGATCATTATCGGAGCTGTCGGGCCTTGCTGTTTCCGGGCGAAGAGGATTTCGGGATCGTACCGATCGAGGCCCTGGCGTGCGGCGCTCCCGTGATCGCGCTGGGCGCGGCGGCGCGGCCGAGACCGTGGACGACGCGGTCGGCCGGACTTATCCCGATCCCACGACCGATGCCCTTCGCGGAGCCCTGGATGAATGGGAATCCCTGGGCTGCCCCTGCGATTCGAATCTGGCCCGTCGCCGCGCCGAGGCATTCGCCTTGCCGCTCTTCCGCCAACGACTGCTCGGCTTCCTCGCCGAGGTTGTTGCCACCTCCAATCCGCATTCCGTTCCACCCGCGCCTCACGTGGGCTTGAGAAGCCAATACCCGTTACCGGAAACTCCGCCGAGTTGACGGCCAGGACCTGCTCGCATTTCTCCCATCGCACTCGAACGCTAACAAGGCGAGGAAATCGTCGAAAATTGCGGCCCGACGGGCGTCCTCGGGCTCGAAAAATGCAGGCATCCTGTGAAGATGAACCGGATGATGTAGAATTCCTGTCGTCATGCGGCGAGAATCGTTCGGGGGCCGGGCTCCCGCGTGCGCCTGGATGGCGGCGCCGGGGCCGTCGCGGACGGTGCAACGGGCATCGGTCGGCGATTTCGGGCGACCCCATCGCGCCGTCAAAGGACGAGGGGCCTCGATGCTCGAGAATCAACGCCGGGCCTGGTCGCGGTCATTTCAGACCATCCGGCTCTTCTTCGCCTCTGAAGTCCGGTGGACCGCCATCGGCTGGTCCGTTCTGCTTCTGACCTTGCTCCTGTCGCTCAGCGGCCTGAACGTCGTCAACAGTTATGTGGGCCGCGACTTCATGACGTCCATCTCGGACCGTCGCATGAGCGGGTTCATCCGCTACGCCATCACTTACGTGGGGGTCTTCGGCGCCTCGACGATCATCTCCTCGTTCTATCGGTTCTCGGAGGAACGACTCCGGCTGCTCTGGCGCGGTTGGCTGACTCGCCTGCTGATCGACCTGTACATGTCCCGCGACCGTTTCTATCGACTCAAGACCCGTGACGAGGTCAACAATCCCGATGAGCGAATCACCGAGGACGTCAAGGCATACACGCAGACGACGCTCTCGTTCTTCCTGATGTCGTTGAACGCCCTGACCACATCGCTGGCGTTCCTGGGAGTCCTCTGGTCGATCACGCCGACCTTGGTGCTCGTGGCCCTCCTCTACGCGGCGGCCGGTACGATACTGACGATCCTCCTGGGACGTACGCTCGTGCGGCTGGACAACTTCCAGCTCCAGCGGGAGGCCGACCTCCGCTATCACCTGATCCAGACCCGGGAGACCGCGGAGGCGATCGCGACGTTGGGGGCAGGGCGAATGGTCCGAGGATGCCTCCGCGAGCGTCTCGAAGACGTGGTGTCGAACAATAAGACGATCATCAAGGTTACCCGTAATCTCAACTTCTTCGTCAATGGTTACAACTATTTGATCCAGCTCATCCCGCTCCTGATCGTGGCCCCGATGTACATCAGGGGACAGGTGGAATTCGGCGTCGTCACACAGTCCGCGATGGCGTTCTCCGCCTTCCTCGGTGCGTTCTCGCTGATCGTGACGCAGTTCGAGACGCTATCCTCCTACGCGGCGGTCACGAACCGGCTGGACACGATCGCCGAAGCCCTCGAGAAATCGCGAATACCGGCCCAGGCGCCGATCCAGATCGAGGAAGCTGAGGATCGGGTCGCCTACGATGGGCTGTCGCTCTGGTCGCTTCACGATTCTCGACCCCTGGTCGAGAATCTCACGATCTCGATCCCGTACGGTACCAACCTGCTGATCACCGGCCCGGATGCGGCCGCGGAGACGGCGCTCTTCCTGGCGACCGCAGGTTTCTGGGATAACGGGAAGGGGCGGATTACCCGCCCCGGGCCGGATGGGATCTACTTCGTACCCAAACAACCGTTGACGGTGCGCTGCGGGCTCCGCTCGCAGTTGGTGGCAACCTCTTCGGGACGTCCGTACCGAGACGACGAGATCCTCGCGGCACTGGAGAAGGTCGGGCTCGAGGCCATGGTGAGGCGCGTCGGCGGGCTCGACGCCGAGGTCCAGAGCCAGGGTGCCCTGTCTCCCGCCGAGCACCGACTGATCAACTTCGCCCGGGTGCTCCTGGCCAGGCCACAATTCGTCTTCATCGACCGGATGGGGGGCGACCTGTCCCAGGAGCAGATCGGAAAGATCTACGGCCTGCTCAAGGAAGCCTCGATCAGTTATTTGACCGTCGGGGACCGCCATCACCTCATGGTCTATCACGATCGAGTCCTCGAGGTCCAGGGCGAAGGGAACTGGCGCAGCGATCTACCCCCGGCGATCGTCGGTGGTGATGGATTGACCCGGGGGCTGGCGGCCGCCGATGCGACCTCGAGCTCGACCTCCCACTCGACCCCCAACGGCGATCGCGAATGAGCGAGCTCCTCCACGACCTGGAGTCGTGCCTGCAATACCGGATCGCGTACGGCGAGGCGGCGCGTCTCGCGGAGATCGCCCGGTTCGACCACGCCTTCGGACGCGACGTCGCGGCGGACGTCGGCGGCGAGGCCGAAGCTATCCTCGCCGAAGTCGTCCATCGCTTGGGGCCCGACGCGGTGGCCGAAGTGGTCGAGCTGGCCGTCAACGACGCCCTCGCGGGCCTGCGACCGAGATGGTGAGCGAGCACGTCGCCGGGCCCTGGGCGTATTCTCGCGGGGAGACCGCGAACCGGAGACCTGGATCGGTCGCCCCTTCGAAGAGATCGCATGTGGGACCTCATGATCCCCAAGAAGGAGACCTGCGAGGATACCATGAAAACTCAAGGGGAAATCGAAGCGGCCATCTGCGCGGGCATCACGCGATTCGAGCAGGAATACATGGGCCGGGGACCCAAGGACATCCGCGCACACCTGCTCGACGATCTCCTCGTGGTCCGCCTCCAGGGTGTCCTGACCGCGGCCGAACAGCACCTGGTCAAATCGCTACCGGCCGAGAAGGGGAGAGACCTGCTCAAGCAGGTCCGGACCCATCTGCTGGAGACGGCGCGGTCGATCCTGGAAAAGATGGTCGAGGAGGTCACCGGCATGAAGGTGCTGAGCATGCACCATGACATCAGTACCGTCACCGGCGAAGAAGTGGTGCTGTTCACCCTGCGGGAAAAGGTGATCGTCCGCGAGGTTCGGAGGAAGTAGACCACGGGCCTCGAGGGACCTCCGATGGTCAATCGAGTTCTCCCGCCGTCGGCGTCGGGGAAGGCCCGGTCGAGGAGGTTGAGGAGGTCGAAGAAGGACCTTGCGGGGCTCAAGCGTGTCGCCCACATGGGGAGCTGGCACCGCCTCAGCTCTGATCGAACTCGGCAACGACCGCGATCAAGCCACGCGTCGGCTGTTCGGCCGTCGGACTTGGCGTTCAACATCAAAAAACTTTGATAAATATCCTTGAATTATCAAACATGCATCCTAATAATCAATATTAGCCCGCCGGGGAGAATTGCAATAGACTCGCCGGCCGCGATCCGCCGGGAGGAATCGACCATGGACGCCGTACTCAGCGAACGGGTCTCGACAGGCTGGGCATGTCACGCTCGCGGCCTGCTGACGTTTCATTTCTATCAGACCGATTCGATGGAGATCCACCCCGAAGGCCGAACGGTGGCCGAAGCCTGCGAACGCATGCTCGATTTCCTGGTCCGAGCCATCGAATCCGCCTGTCAACCCCCCAATCGCACACCGCTCCGGCTGGCCCTCATTGACCCGAGCGCCGTCGATCCCCGATGCATGAACCGAGCCTGAAGGATCGCCTCATCGCGATCTTGGCGATCCCGGTTCGTCGTCTCACTGTCGCGACGCCGAAGTCCTCAACGCGGAGATCACAATGGAACGCTCAGAAGGCAAATTGCTGGACGGCGATCGGCGACTGCCCGAGGGGATCGAGGAATCCATCACGATGAAGGAGTGGCCCGGAATCCCCGAGTGGCGAGGTCGGCTCTGGCTCCCCGATAGCGGCCAGGCCCGTCCCGGTGGCAAGAACTGCCTGATCCCTGACGGCTCCGAGGCCCGGCCACTTTTCGCGGAGAGCTTCGCGCCGGGTGCCATCGGGGCGCATGTCGCGCCGCCCAAAGGCCACACCCCTTTCGAATGACGAACGCCACCGGGCCGACTGCCAGGCCGCGGGTAAGTCGGTCGGCATTCCGCCCGGCGGCGGGTCATCCGGCCGTCAACGCGAGGGTGATCGATCGGCCAGCCTCAGACCTCGGTCGCGGATCGATCGGGGTCGGACTCGCTCCCGGGGGCGGACGGCTCGGGATCGTGAGCGGCTTCTCCCATCATGAGTCCCCTTGCGATTCAGATCCTGGAACACCCCTTGACGCGAAGAACTCCCTCGCCTGTGCCAGCAACTGGCCTTCGGTCAGGTGATGCTCGTCGACCAGGATTGTGCCGACGATGTGATTGGCCACCTCACGGTGATCGTGCTTCAATTCCGCCAGCAAGTGCTCCATGGCGCTGCTCTGACCTGTGCCGCTGCCGAAGATCAGGATCTGGTCGGCACCCCGGAGGGTTGCGGCGACGGCTTCGTAATAGCTCTTTCGCTCCGGCTCCCGTCTGCCATCGGTCTCCGGGTTCTCGGACCGAAGGTGCCGTCCGAAGCCGTGCGGGTCGTAAGGCACGATTTGCTGGGGGACGACGCCGTGCAACTCGGTGCGGTAGATCTTCGCCTCCTGGTGGTCGATGAAGACGACCAGGTGAACACCCGGTGTGACCGTCGGAGGGCTCGCGGTCTCGTCCGACTGTTTCAGGAAATGGCGAATGGTCAGCAGGTCTTCGACGGAGGCGACGTCCTTGCGTTTCGGGGCATGCAAGTTGATTGTCTGCCCGTTCCGCGTCGCCCGGAGGGAGCCGTTGTGACCCTCGGCCACGTCCGCCAGGGCGTCGAGCAGCGACCGCACTTCGTGCCAGTCCAGGTTGTGAGCCGCCGGGTGGCGGAAGATGGCGTCGTAGGTTTGCTGGTGGCGGCCGTTCAACGTGGCGGTCGCCTGGGGTCGGTCCTGATTCGTCATCGTGCTATCCTTTGAGATGTCGTCCGCGAATACGCGATTCCCGTGTAGCCGGCGATGCCGGATCAAGGTTGAACGACTAATTTTGCGTCAGCGCTTTGGCGTTCGGGCTCGCCGTCTTTTCCCGCACGGGGGAACCTTCCGTGAGGATCGACAGGTCGCCGAGGATCACCTGTTCCGAGCCGTCGATCGACGTCCAGGGTCGCTCGCCGGCGCGTTCCGTCCGGGAGGCCGGCGCAGGCGGTGGGTGACTTCGATCCATTGCCCGTCGCTGACGCCCGTCTCGACTTCGGTCTGCACGGACTTCCCGTCCGCGTACCGCCAGTAGGACGCCTGGTCGCCGCGATAGGTGAGGGCGGCCAGCGGCAGCGAGCGGACGCCCGGGCGCTCGACGGTCACCTCGGCGTAGGCGTACATCCCGGGCAGGATTTGGCTGCCGGTGTTGGGCAGGTCGATCTCGGCACGGAGTGTCCGGCTCTTGACGTTCAGCGCCCACGACGTGCGCGTGACGTCGCCCGGTATCGGCTCGTCGCGGTAATCCTTGACCAGCACGGTCGCCTTCGTCCCGATGTGGACGTAGTTGGCGTCCTCCGAGGGGATGTCGACGAAGATCCGGACCACGTCAACGCGGTCGACGACGTAGATCGGCGCGGCAGTCCCGCCGGGCGCCTGGTAAGGGGAACGCTCCATCGCCGAGGGGTCGCCCGTGGCGGGCAGGACGAAGTCGAGGGTGTTGGCATTTCGGGCCACGATGACGCCATCGAAGGGCGCGGTGAGCGCCAGGTAGCCTACCCAGGCCTCGAGCCGCCTGGCCTCACTCTCGGCGACGACCAGGTCGGCGCGGGCGACCGAGACGTCAACCCTCGCCTTCGCGAGCGTCGCCAGTTCGGAGAGCAAATCCGCCTCCGCCTTCCTGATCGTGGCTTTCGCGGCGTTCCTCGCGGCGGTGCTGGATTTGAGCTGATTGGTCAACTCGAGGAGGATCTGGGCGTCGACCACGCCTCGCTTGACCTCGATCGCGAGCCGCTTGTCCTCCGAGGCCCAGCGGTCAACCTCGGCCTGGTATTTGTTCAGAATCTCCCTGGCCTCGGCGAGGGAAGCGTCGGCCGACTGGACGTCGGCCTCGGCGACCTTAACCAAACTCAGCGCCAGCGCGATTCGTTCCTTGTCGAGCCCCACGGTCGCCTTCTTCGTACCATGGTCCTCGACCAGCTCGGGAACGAAGAGCGTAGCGAGAATCTGCCCCTTCTTCACCCTGTCACCGATGTCCACGCTCCACTTCTCGATGAAGCCCGTCAGCTTCGGGTAAATCGACGTTCGCTCGTAGGCTTCGACGAAGCTCGGCTGGCCGACGACCCGGACGATGTTCCGGATTGACGGATGGACCAGCCGTATGGTCGGTGGGTCCGAGGCACTGGTATAGTCGGCGCCGGGATCCTTGTGGCAACCCGGCGCGACGAGGGCAGCCAGGAGCCAGATCGCCGGTCGACGGCGGCGGGTGAAACGATTCGGAACCGTGTCTCTGAGAGTGCGGCGCATCAGGGACCTCCAGGCAGGGGTGTGGCTTTCAGGGGGCGGCATGGCCGTCGTCCGTAGTGATGTCGTCGGACTCGTGCTCGCCGGCGATGGGCTCCGGGTCGTAGTGCGAGCTCTCGGGGTCTTCCGGGGAGATCGACGGCGATTGGGCCGATTTGCGACCGATCACCATCGCGAAGATCGAGGGGACCACCAGCAGGGTGGCCACGGTCAACATGACCAGGCCGCCGATCACCGCCCGGCCGAGCGGGGCCTGCATCCCGCTCCCCCGCTCGATGGCCAGGGCCATCGGGACCATCCCGATGGTCATCGCGCAGGCGGTCATCAGGATCGCCCGCAGGCGGTCGCGTGCACCGGCGATCGCGGCGTCGTTCGAGGACTTCCCCGCCTTCCAGTGGTCGTTCATGAACGCCACCAGCAGCACCGAGTTCGACACCGATACGCCCAGGCTCATGATCGAGCCCATGAACGACTCGATGTTCAGCGAGGTGTCGGTGAAGTAGAGGATCATCGCGATGCCCGCGAGGACGCCCGGTACGGCGCCGATCGAGATCAGTCCCAGCCGGGACGACTGGAAGAAGGCCGTCAAGAGCAGGAGGATCACGAAGACGGCGACCCCGAGTCCGATCCCGAGCGTCTTGAACATCTCGATCATCG
The DNA here is from genome assembly GCA_963743925.1 of uncultured Planctomycetota bacterium. Taxonomy (GTDB): domain Bacteria; phylum Planctomycetota; class Planctomycetia; order Isosphaerales; family Isosphaeraceae; genus CAVZRC01. Next base: position 20,958 of record CAVURY010000011.1, read on the forward strand.
GCGGGAGCTGACCGATGAGCTCCACGCGGACACCCTCGGGCGGTTTGCCGGCGGCTTCGATGGCCTCGGAGACCTGTCGCGAGGCCCGGCCCATGTCCTCGCCCTCGACGTTCGCGGTCAGGGTCAAATAGCGCTGCGACATGTCGCGGTCATACTCGCCGGGTCGTGTACCCCGCCGGACCGTCGCCACGTCGCGGATCATCAGGTTGACCAGCGGGTTCACCGTCGCGATCGGCAAGGCCCCGAGGTCTTCCGCCTTGACCAGCCTTGTCGGCGGTATCTGCACCTGGACCAGGTAGTCGAAGCCGGTACTCCCGTCGATCCAGTAGTTGAGGTCGGTAAAGCGGGTCAACGCCGTCGCCATGATCGAGCGCCTTGCGCACGTCCTGGACGGTGGCGTCGCTGAGCCCCGCCTTCTCGCGGTCGATATCGACCTCGATGGAGGGGTAGTCGAGCGTCTGCTCGAACTGGACGTCGCGGAGGTATTTGATGCGTTTCATCTTGCCGGCGATCTTCTCGGCATGGGCCCGGACATCGTCCAGGTCGGTGCCGATCAGCCGGACGGCGATCGGCGTAGGCGAGCCGAAGCTCATCACCCGAGTCACCATATCGCCCGGTTCGAAGCCGAAGCTCGATAGCTTGGCTTGCTGCGTCGCCTCAGCACGGGACAATCCTCCCTGTTCCAGCCGGTCGATCATCCAGGGGATGACCTTTTCGGGCAGGAGCTTGCGGAGTCGCTCGCGGAACACGTCGAGCTTGATGCCGCTGTCTTCGCGGAGGGCGACGCGGAGTTGGCCGTCGTCCGGCCCGCGCATGAAGAGGATCATGTTGTCGATGCCGAAGTTCGGGGCGACCTGCCCGACGAATCCCATCGAGATCTTGATGTTCTTGGTCTTCGCCTCGCCTTCGATCTCCCCGAGGCACTTCACGGCCATCTGCCGCGTCAGCTCGAAGTTCGAGCCGGGCGGCGGCCGGAACCGCAGCACGAACTCGCCCGAATCGACCTGCGGGAACAACTCGGTGCCGACCTGCAAGCCCACCACCCAGAGGATCAGTCCGCACGCCACCAGGTAGCCCGGTACCACCCACCATCGCAGGCGGACCAGCCATTCCACCGCATGGCCATAACCATCGACGAACCGGTCGAACAGCCCGCGCTTCTCCGCGCCCGGCGCATTGGGCTTGAGCAGGTACACGCACAGGATCGGCAAGCACATGATCGAGAGGACGTACGACGCGATCATGGCGAAGCCGACGGCCAATGTCAGCGGCATGAAGAGCGACCGGAGCGGGTCGGTCATGATGAATGCCGGCACGAAGACGCACAGGATGCACAGCAGTGCCAGCAGGATGGGCACGGCCGTGGCCTTGCTGGCGCGTAGTACGGCCGTGGCGATCTTCGGCGTGAGGCCCATCTGCACATGTACGTTCTCGATGGTCACCGTCGACATATCGACGAGGATTCCCATGGAGAGCGCCATGCCACCCAGCGACATGATGTTGAGCGTGTTCCCCGAGAGCCAGAGCCCGACCAGGGATCCGAGCAGGGCCAGCGGGATGATGACCACGACGACGATCACGCTCCGGATGTCGCCGAGGAACAGGAAGATCATCAGCCCGGTCAGGCAGGCGCCGATCATCCCCTCGGTGGCCACGCTGTCGACCGCCGCCAGCACGGTCGGCGACTCGTCGAACTCGAAGCTGATCTCGACCTTGTCGCGGTACTCCCTGGGGATGACGTTGCGGAACAGCTCCATCGACTTGCGGGTGTCGGCCACGACGGATAACGTCGAGCCCGTCGCGGTCTTGATGACCGGCAAGTAAACCGACTTCTTGCCATTGACCAGCGCATAGCCGTAGGTGATGTCAGTACCATCCTTGATGGTTGCCACGTCTCGGAGGTAGACGTTCAGGCCCAGCTTCAGCGGGATCGTGCCGAGGCGTTGGATGTCGACGACCGTCGCGTTGTTGGCGACGATCGGCATCGAGTCCTGGATGTACACATTGCCCGCCGGCACGATGGTATTGCCCTTCGCCAGGGAGTTGACGACGTCCTCGGGGGTTAGGTTGTTCTCGCGGAGCTTCTGCGGGTCGACGTTGATGACGATCGACCGCATATTCGGCCCGAAGGGGGAGACCGCGACCGTTCCGGGGACGTTCTTCTGCACCTGCGGCCGGACGAGGTTTTGCGCCCAGTCGCCCAGCTGCCCCAGCGAGGCTTCCTTGCTCTCCAGCACGAGATAGCCGACCGGGACGCTGCCGGCGTCCAGGCGCATGATCATCGGCGGCAAGGTACCCTTCGGCATCCACGACATGGCACGATCGGACATGGCCACCACCTGGGCCATCGCCTGTCCCATGTCGGTGCCGGGGTAGAACGACAGCTCGCAAAGCGAGACCTGCTGGATATTCCGCGAGTCGATGTCCTTGATCCCGTCGACATACTGGAAATAGAGCTCGAGGCCGTTGACGATGAACCCCTCCATCTGGCCTGGGCTCATGCCGACGTAATCGAGGAAGACGTAGATCTTCGGGACGTTCAGCGACGGGAAGATGTCCACACGCATCTTGCTGTAGGCCAGCACGCCGCTGCTGATCATCGCGACGACCAGCGTCAGGGTCGTGATCGGGTGACGCATTGCGAAGACGGTCGCGTTAATGAACCACCCCATTTGTTTTCATGAACATAATTTAGTATCTATAACTATTTTGGGGTTCGAGCGTCCTAACGGCCGCTTCCGACCGCCACCGGGGTCGCTCCGAACCCGTTATTCTTCTCGGGTGGGGCCGGCCCCTGCACGCCCGGGGACGTGCCCGCGGGTTCCCCATCGGCCATGGCATCCGCGACCTGCCGGGCGCCCTGATGAACGGCCCCAGCAGCTCGAGTGGCAACGGGAAGATGATGGTGGAATTCTCGTCCGAGGCCACGTCCGCGAGGGCCTGGAGGTAGCGCATCTGCATCGCCATCGGATAGGGGGTCATGATCTGGGCGGCCTGTCGGAGCTTGTCGGCGGCCTGGTACTCCCCCTCGGCATTGATGACCTTCGCTCGCCGTTCGCGTTCGGCCTCCGCCTGGCGTGCCATTGACCGCTTCATCGCATCGGGGAGGTCCACGTCCTTGACTTCCACGACGGAAACCTTCACCCCCCACGGCTCGGTGTGTCCGTCGATGATCTCCTGCAAGCGGCGGTTCACCTTATCCCGCTCCGTCAAGAGATCGTCGAGCTCCGCCTGGCCCAGCGTGCTGCGCAAGGTCGTCAAGGCAACCTGGGAGGTCGCGAACAGGAAATCGGCCACCTCCAGGACGGATCGCATGGGATCCACCACGCGGAAATAGAGCACGGCATTGACGCGAACCGAGACGTTGTCCTTGGTGATGATGTCCTGGGGCTCAATGACCGTCGTGATGGTCCGCAAGTCAACGCGCATCATGCGATCGACCGGCCAGAAGACCATGATCAGCCCCGGCCCCTTCGGCTGGGTAATGACTCGGCCCAGCCGAAAGACGACCCCTCGCTCGTATTCGTTCAGGACTCGGACGCAGCTCAACAGGTAGACGGCGCCCAGAGCCAGGAGGCCCCCGAGAGCGACCGCAATCTCGATCATCCACATGGCTAGACATCCCGGAATGGTCGTTCGGCGAGGCGGTTCGCCCGGCCGGACCTCGATCTCTTCGGCCTCGGAGGGCCGATCGACGGCATGAGGATGACTCACGCCGCCGGCTTCACATGGTGATCATCGTTCCAGAGGAGGATGGCCGGGTCGTCGCGGTTATGCTCGTAGCCCACGATGCTCAGCGATGCGGTACTGAGCACGAGATGCTCCGCGTCCTCCGCCGGCAGGCCCATCCACCTCGCGGCGAGGATGCGGGAGAAATGGGCGTGGCCGAAGATGAGGATGTGACCGCCATCCGCCCTGAGGCGCGCGACCACGCGGTCGGCGCGGGCACCCACCTCGGCGATCGGCTCCCCCCCCGGGCAGCCGTCGCGGAAGAGGTACCAGCCGGGCCGCTCTCGGCGGATGTCGGCGGTGAGCCGGCCTTCGTACTCGCCATAGTCCCATTCGAGGAGGTCCGGGATCACCTTGGCGACGGCCGCGAAGCCCGCCAGCTCGCAAGTCCGCCGCGCCCTCTGGAGCGGGCTGACCAGGACCTCGGTGAACGCGATCCCCTCGAGTCGTCCGCGCAGCCTCCGTGCGTTCTCCTCGCCCCGCTTGGTGAGGGGGATATCGGTCCGTCCCGTATGCTGGCCCGAGAGCGACCACGCGGTCTCGCCGTGACGGGCCAGGTAAACGTCGGGAAGCGATTCGTTCATGATGGGTTCCTCGAGTCGGACTCCGGGGCGATCGGGGGTGGGACAGGCATCACGATTCCGGCGGCTGGTAGAGATCGATGTGGTCCGGCCCCTTGGCGGAGAGCTCGCGCCGGGCGCGGGCGACGACTTCGGGCACGGACCGGACGAAGACGAGGAACTTGCCCCCCTTGACCTGCGTCTCGTACTGGAGTGCCCGGTCTTTCGGGACATCCCAGCCGACGAGAGCACCCACCAGGCTGCCCAGCCCCAAGCCCGCCAGCGCCCCTTCCATGCTCCCCAGCAGGACCGCCGCGATGGGACCGGCGACCACGACCGGGCCGATCCCCGGCAAGACCAGGAAGGCGGCTCCGAGGCACAGTCCGAATAGCCCCCCGATCAACGACCCCGTCTCCGCCCCGGCCTTGACATAGTCGCCGCGGCCGACGAGGCCGTACGGCTCCTCGGTCTCCTGGAAGTCGCGGCCCACGATCGAGAGATCGGCGAGATTGAACCCCGACTCGTGGAGTTGCCGCACCGCGGCCTCGGCCGAGTCGTGGTCGGGATAGACCGCCGCGACGCCGTGAATGACTGCGGTTTCCGTCATGCTCATGATCGTCTCCTTGTGTCGAATGATAATGTTTATTGGTTTTCCATCGCGATATTGTATTCGCCACGTCGCGCGGCCCGATTGCACCGCGCCCGGTGTGCCAGGGCTTTTTGTGCCGCCGTCGCGCGGGCCTTGTCGCCCTGCCAGATCTCCAGGGCCGGTTGCTGGATGGCGCGGCCGTACGAGAACGCCAACGCCCAGGGGAGTCGAGACCGGAATCGAACATTCATGGCATTCAAGCGGGCCGAGGCCAGCTCGGGGGATTGGCCGCCCGACAGGAACGCGATCCCGGGGACGGCGGCGGGCACGGCTCGCAAGAGACTCTCCACCGTGGCGTCGGCGGTCTCATCCACAGGTTCTTGCTCGGGGCAGGTCGATCCCGGGAGCACCATGTTCGGCTTCAGGATCATGCCCTCCGGCGCCACCCGTTGCGTGTAAAGTTGGTGGAAGACCGTCCGGAGGACGTCTTCCGTCACCGCGCGGCAACGCTCCAGCGTATGATCGCCGTCCATGAGCACTTCCGGCTCGACGACGGGGACGAGTCCGGCTTCCTGGCACAATGCGGCATAGCGGGCCAGCGCGTGCGCGTTGGCCTCGATGCAGCCTCGGCCGGGGATGCCATCGCCCAGGGCGAGCACCGCGCGCCACTTGGCGAAACGGGCACCCATCTGGAAGTACTCCTTGAGTCGAAGGCGCAATCCATCCAGACCCTCGGTGATCTTCTCTCCGGGATGACCGGCCATGTCCTTGGCACCGATGTCAACCTTGATGCCGGGGATCATCCCCGCATCGGTGATGACCTTGACGAAAGGCGTGCCATCCTTCTTCTGCTGGCGGATCGTCTCGTCGTAGAGGATCACGCCGCTGATGGACTCGCCGAGGTCGGGCGTGGTCACGAGCAGCTCCCGGTAGGCGCGACGGGCCTCCTCGGTCTGGGGGATCGCCAGCTTCGCGAATCGTTTGTTGCAGGTCGTGGTGCTTTCATCCATCGCCAGCAGTCCCTTGTCGTCGGCGACCAGCGCCCTCGCGGTTCCTGTGAGTAATTGCGTATTCATTTGGGGGTGCTCCACTTCCAGTCGCGGATCTCCGGCATGTCCACGCCGTGTTCGTCGATGTAACGCCTGTGCTCGATGAGCTTGTCCCGGAGCTGCTGCTTGAGGTAGGCCCCCTTGGATCCCGTCTGCGGCAGGCGATCGACCGTATCCATCACCAGGTGGAAGCGATCCATCTCGTTCATCACCGTCATGTCGAAGGCGGTCGTGATCGTGCCCTCTTCCTTGTAGCCCCGGACGTGCAGGTTGCGGTTGGCGCGGCGGTACGCCAGGCGGTGGACCAGCCAGGGGTATCCATGGAAGGCGAAGATGATGTGCTTGTCGCGCGTGAAGAGCGAATCATAGTCGGTGTCGCTCAATCCGTGCGGGCCCTCGGTGTCGGGCTCCAGTTTCATCAGATCGACGACGTTAACCACCCGGACCTTCAACTCGGGCAGATGCTCGCGGATGATGGAGACGGCGGCCAGCGTCTCCAGCGTGGGGACGTCGCCGCAGCAGGCCATCACCACGTCCGGCTCGCAGCCCTGATCGTTGCTCGCCCACTGCCAGATGCCGATCCCTTCCGTGCAGTGCTCGACGGCGGCGTCCATGGCCAGCCACTGGGGGGCATCGTGCTTGCCGCAGACCACGACGTTGATGTAGTTCAGGCTGCGCAGGCAGTGATCCATCACCGACAGGAGGCAGTTGGCGTCCGGCGGGAGGTAGACGCGCACCATCTCGGATTTCTTGTTGATGACGTGGTCGATGAATCCCGGATCCTGGTGCGTGAAGCCGTTGTGATCCTGTCGCCAGACGTGCGAGGTCAGCAAGTAGTTCAACGAGGCGATCCGCCGCCGCCACGGCAGTTCCGCGCACATCTTCAGCCACTTGGCGTGCTGGGTGAACATCGAATCGACGATGCGGATGAACGCCTCGTAGCTGTTGAACATCCCGTGACGCCCGGTGAGCAGGTATCCCTCCAGCCAGCCCTCGCACTGGTGCTCGCTGAGCATCTCCATGACGTCGCCGCTGCGCGCGAGGAAGACGTCTTTCTCCACGGTCTGGGCTTCCCACTGCCGATTGGTGACTTCGAAGACGGCTTCCAGGCGATTGGAGACGGTCTCGTCGGGGCCGAAGATCCGGAAGTTCCGCGGATCCTCGTTGAGCTTGACCACGTCGCGGAGGAAGCTGCCGAGCACATGCACGTTGCCGGCCTCGACGGCGGTGGGCGAGGGCACGCTCACCGCATAGTTGCGGAAGTCGGGCATGCGCAGCTCGCGGAGCAGTTTCCCGCCGTTGGCGTGGGGATTGGCTCCCATCCGTCGTTCGCCCTCGGGCACCAGCTCGGCCAGCTCGGGCAGGAGCGTACCGCGCTCGTCGAAGAGTTCTTCCGGCTTGTAGCTCCTCATCCAGCTCTCGAGCTGCTCGAGGTGCTCGGGAGGCGTCGAGGACGAGATGGAGAGCGGCACTTGATGGGCCCGGAACGTCCCCTCGACCGGCAGACCATCGATGAACTTCGGCCCGGTCCAGCCCTTTGGCGACCTGAGGACGATCATCGGCCAACGCGGGCGGGTCGTGTCGCCGATGACGCGGGCGTCGTGCTGAATCCGCCGGATCTGCTCGACCACCCGATCAAGGGTCGCGGCCATCGCCTGATGCATCGTCCCCGGGTCGTCCCCCTCGACGAAGTGAGGCGTCCAGCCGTAGCCGAGGAGCAGGTGCTCAAGCTCCTGATGGGTGATCCGTGCGAGGACGGTCGGGTTGGAGATCTTGAATCCGTTGAGGTGGAGGATCGGCAAGACCACGCCGTCGGTGACCGGGTCGAGGAACTTGTTGGAATGCCATGCGGTGGCCAGCGGGCCGGTCTCCGCCTCGCCGTCGCCGACGACGCAGGCGACGACCAGATCGGGGTTGTCGAATGCGGCGCCGAAGGCATGGCTGATCGAATAACCAAGCTCGCCGCCCTCGTGGATTGACCCCGGGGTCTGCGGCGAGACGTGGCTGGAGATCCCACCGGGGAAGGAGAACTGCTTGAACAACTTCTTCAGCCCGGCCTCATCCCGGCTGATGTTCGGATAGACCTCGCTGTAGGTGCCTTCGAGATAGACGTTGCCCACAACCGCCGGAGCGCCGTGGCCGGGACCGGAGATGTAGATCATGTTGAGGTCATGCTGCTTGATGACCCGGTTCAGATGCGCGTACGTGAAGTTCTGTCCCGGAGTCGTACCCCAGTGACCCAGCAACAGTTGTTTCACATGCTCCAGCTTCAGCGGCTGGCGGAGCAGGGGATTCTCGCAGAGATAGATCTGGCCGACGGACAGGTAATTCGCGGCCCGCCAGTAGGCATGGATCTTCCGGAGTTGTTCGGCGTCGAGGGGACCTTTATTCTCGGTAGCTTGCGAGGCCAGTCCGTTAGGGGGCCGGGTCGTGCGGGGTTTTTCTTGTGCAAGAGGATTCTTCGGGAGTTCGAGCGTTGACATCGGGTTTCTCCTTCTCAAGGTTGCATCGGTCTCGTATCTCAGCGCGTTTTCGCTTTGGACAACGATTCGTAGCCGGAAATGACATCGAATAATTCTTCATCAATGGAAGTCTGGCGCAGCCGGCGGAACTTCTGATTCAGGCCTTCGATCAGGTCGTCGATGTTTTTCTCGGCGCGCTGCATGGCGGCCAGGCGGCTGGCGTTCTCGGCGGCCAGCGACTCGGCGCACGCCTTGTAGAGCGAGACGAAGAGATACTCCCGTACGAGTGCCCGCAGGGTCGGCTCGTGAACGCCGAGGACCTCGGGCAGGTTCTTCGTCGGCCAGGGGAGATGGGATAGTTTGAGTGCCCATGCCTGATTCAGGGGCAGCAGAGGTTGGCTGACGGGTTCGTAAGCCGCGCCGGGTGTGGGGCGGTTATGGAAGAGGTACATCGAGACGACTTCGCCAGGGGCTTCGCTCTCCACGAGGACCTGCCCGACGAGCGGCGCGATTGCGTTGACGGAAGTCGGGACGTCAAAGACTCCCGCGAGGTCAATTCCGGCGTCCGCCAGCCGCGACTGGATGCGCGCGCCGACGGCCCAGACCCTCTTTTCTCCCGGCAGCGGCTCGAGCGCCCTCGCGACGAAATCCGCCAGGACATCGTTGAACTGACCGACCAGTCCCTGATCCGAACCGAAGACGATGGCGGTCACCGACTTCGCCGCCGCGCCGGAGTTCCCCGCCAGGCCGGTCGCGATGTCTTGATTCCTCAAGCACACCGACAGGCCGAGTTCCACCGTGCGATCGTAATCGGCCAGCGCCAGCACGGATTTCTCATATTGTCCGATACTCGAGGCGGCCAGGGCCTTCATCGAGCGGACCACGGATTTCAGATCGCCGGCCCCGCCGATCTTGCGGCGCAAGCTCGCCAATGTGTCGCTCATGGCTTCTTCTTGGGTTCGAGATCGGGCTTCGGCAGGAACGGCGCGATCGCCTCGCCGACGACTTGCAGGATCGCCTTGCGGTCTTCCTCGCTCAGCTTGTCATTCGAGCTGAAGCGGTTGCGAATCTCGGCCGGGATGTCCGCCGCCGCCTTCCTCAGGGCCTGTTCAGCCTCCCGCATCTTGTCGAGCGGCACGCCGTCCAGGACGCCGGCGGTCAACGCGACGAGGATGACGATCTGTTCCGTGACCGACGCCGGCTCGAGCTCCGGCTGGATGAGTATGGAACGGATTCGCTGGCCATGGTCGATGACCTTGCGAGTGTGGTCATCCAGCCTGGTGCCGAACTTGGCGAAGGATTCCAGCTCGGTGAACTGCGCGTACGCCAGCTTGAGATCGCCCGCCACCGCCCGATAGGCCGCCGGCTGGGCCTTGCCGCCGACGCGAGAGACCGACTTGCCGACGTTGACCGCAGGAAGGATGCCCAGCTCGAATAACGTCGGCGAGAGATAGATCTGGCCGTCCGTGATCGAGATGAGATTGGTGGGGATGTACGCGGAGATGTTCTGCGCCTCGGTCTCGATGATCGGCAAGGCCGTGAGCGAGCCGCCATGGAGGTCGTCGCGGAGATGCGTGGCCCGCTCCAGGAGCCGCGAGTGGATGTAGAAGATATCGCCGGGGAACGCCTCGCGACCGGGCGGGCGGCGCAGCAGCAAGGAGAGCTCGCGATAAGCGCGGGCATGGTGTGTGAGATCATCGTAGACGATGAGCACGTCGCGGCCCGCCTCCATGAAGTGCTCCGCGATGCTGGTCGCGGCGTAGGGCGCGATGAAGGCGAGCCCGGGCGGGTCATTGCCTTCGGTCACGACGACGACGGTGTAATCCATCGCGCCCTTTTCGCGAAGGTTGGCGACCACCTTCGCGACGGAGGCCGCTCGCTGGCCGATCGCGCAATAGACGCACAGCACATCCTGGTCGCGCTGGTTCAGGATCGTGTCGATCGCGATGGCCGACTTGCCGGTCTGCCGGTCGCCGACGATCAGTTCTCGCTGGCCGCGGCCGATCGGGATGAGCGCATCGATGACGATGATGCCGGTCTGCAAAGGCACCGAAACGAGGGCGCGGTCCATGATCGGCCGGGCCGGGCGTTCGATGGGCAAACGTTGGCTGGAAGCGACCGGCCCCTTGCCATCGAGGGGGGCGCCCAGCGGGTCGATGACGCGCCCGATCAAGCCATCGCCCACTGGCACGTCCATCACGCGACCCGTTCGCTCGACGATGCCACCCGCGTGCAGGTGCTCGCAGGCGCCGAGGAGCACGACGCCGATCTCCTCCGAGTCGATGTTGAACGCGATCCCGTAGAGGTCGCCGGGGAACTTCACCAGCTCATCGAAGCCGACGCCGGGAAGGCCCGAGACCTTGGCGATGCCGATGGAGACGCTCGTGATCGTGCCGACCTCCCGAGGGGTCAATTGCGGGGTGAACGCTTCCAGCGTCCGGCTGATCCCTTCGAACGCATGGTCGAAGATGCTCTGCAGGCTATCGGTCGATTGAATCAATGGTCCGCCTTTGTGGCCGCGGCCACCGATGCAGGCCCATTCTTGGTTTCACGCCTCGTTCCGTTCTTGGCTTCGGCCTTGTGCTCAGGCCTCGGATCGGCTTTCGACTCAGGCTTGGCTTCGGCCTTGGAGTCGGGCCTGGGCTCCTTGTTCAGGAGTTCGCCGGCGCTCTTCTCCAGCGTCGCCAGGTAATCCGCGATGCTCCAGGAGACCTTGTGTCCATTGGTGGAGAGATCGATGCCGCAGACCAGATCGGGCGCGGTCTCGAACTGGAGCTGGGCGTCCGGGGCGAAGGTCTCCTTCACCACATTCTCGATCGCACTCTTCTGTGCCGGGGGCAGCTCGAACGTGCTGTGCACGCTCACGCGATGGTCCGAGGACTTGAACGCGGCCTCCAGCTGCTCCCTGGCCGGGCCGGTCAGCGCACGTACGCGGCCGACAAGTACGTCGCCCATGCGCTCCTCGAGGCTCGTGCCGGCCAGATCCGTCAGTGTCTTCCGGGTGATCGCGAAGACCTGCTTCTGTGTCAAGCGGATGATGTCTTGACTCAGGTTGCGCTGTTCGTTTTGTAGAGCGGCCTGGCGCTTGGCACGCAAGGCATCGGCATCCTTCCTGGCTTCGTCGATGAGTCGCTGTCGTTCGGCCTTGGCCTCATCCGTGGCCTTGGCCAACAGCGACGCACGCTGCTGATCGAAGGCCTCGTTCTTGTGCTGGAAGTCATCCCGCTCTTTCTGCGCCTCCGACACCTTGGCCTCGGCCTGGGCTAATTGGGCAGCGATCCCCTTCTCGCGCTCGTCGATGGCGTGGAGGATCGGCTTGTACAGGAACCGCGTCAACAACCACACCAGGATGAGGAAGTTGATCGCCTGGGCGAGGACGGTGAACCAGTTGATGAGCATCGCTTACTTTCCTGTGGCTTTATCGATGACATGGTTCCAGAACGGGTTGGCGAAGATCAGGATCATCGAGATCACGAGGCAGTAGATGGCGATCGATTCGATCATCGCCAGGCCGACGAACAAGGTTCGTGTGATGGTGCTCGAGGCGTCGGGCTGCTGGGCCAGCGAGCTCAAGGCCGTCGAGACGGCTTTCCCTTCGCCGAGCGCGGGCGCGATACTACCCAATGCGATGGTAATCCCGGCGGTGATGATCGAGACGATCGCGATCAGTGTCATGCTGTCCATGGTTATCCTTTCGTCGCTGATGGTCGAGGTTCATGCTTCGCGGGTCCGCGTGGCGGCCGCGATGTAAACGGTGGCGAGGATGCTGAAAATGTACGCCTGCACCATGCCGGTCAGCAGGCCGAGCAGGTACATGAAGTCCGGAAAGAAGAGGGGCGTGATCGTGAGCAAGATGGCGACGATCATCGTCCCGCTCATGATGTTGCCGAACAGGCGCATGGCCAGTGCGAACGTACGCGAGACCTCACTGATCAAGTTGAATGGCAACATGATCCACGTCGGCTTCAGGTAGGACTTGAGGTAACCGCCCAGCCCTTGCCCCTCGATGCCGAAGATCGGCACCGCGACGAAGACCGAGATCGCCAGCGCCGACGTGGTCGAGAGCGAGCCCGTCGGTGCGTCGTATCCCGGGATGATCGCGCAGAGGTTGGACACCGCGATGAACAGGAACAATGTCCCCAGAAACCCCAGGTATTTCGCCGGATTGTTGAGGCCCACTTCCTTGATCTGTTCCTCGATCGTGGTGACCACGATCTCCAGGAAGCCTTGCCAGCGCGAGATATGCACTTCGGCCACGAGTTTGCGCGTGATCAGCCACGAGCCGATGGTCATCACGAGCATCAACGCCCACGTCGTGACGATCGTGCTATTCAACTCCAGGGGGCCGTATCGCCAGAAAACCAGGTCATCGGGTGTAAGGCGCAATGTGGGTCTCCTCTTCCAGTTGACTCGGCTCTCCCGCCGGCGTTCGTGTGAGCCGCCTCACGACGACGACGCGTGCGATCAGAAATCCAAGCAGGCACAACGCGAGCCTTGACCAATGACCTTGCGCGGCCAGATAGAATCCGGCCATGACGAGACTGGTTCGCAGCAGCAGGCTGGCGAGGAACCAGAGCTCCGGCCTCTCGGACGTCACACCCTTCTGGACGGTCCACCAGAGGCCGCCGAAGAAGAACGCGCCGAGAAAGGCGCCGGCGAGGAAGGCCAGGGCAAGGGGCAGGCTGTCACTCATCCGAATCCTCCTGCATCTCCTTGTATTCCGATTCGACCCAACGCCAGGCATTGAGACAGCCGACGATCAAACCCATGAAGAGCAGCATGAGCGTCCATGAATACGGGCTCGGATATCGCCCGTCGATCCAGATGCCGAGCGCCGCGCCGATGAGGGTCGGGATAGTCACGGACCAGCCGACCAACCCCGACATGCCCAGGCCGAACCAGACGCTCCTCGGACCATTGCGCCGCGCCTTCAGCATGCGCGCCGCCTGAGCACCGACCCGGCGGCTGAAGGCCGTCTCCTCGCTCGCTCCATGCGATTTGTTGTCTTCAATCATGTTGAAATTCCATGAAGCGGTGGATGAAGCCGCTCTCCATCTTCGCCAGCACAGAGCGGACGTTCTTCTCCTGCTCGTCCACGCTGAGGAACTCCCGCTTGACCGCCTCGTGGAGCTTGTCGAGGTCCGTCCCGCCGATCGCATTACGCACCGAGACCATGACGTCCATGCCCGCCTTGACCAGCACGCCTTGATCGACGGCCAGGAAGACCTCTCCCTCCGCCTCGGTGCGATAGATGAGGATCCCGGGCCCCAGGGCCGCCGTGCAGTCGAGTCGATGCGGCAAGAAGCCGAAGGAACCCTCGAGGGTTTGCGCCACAATCCGTGTCACGCCCTTCGCATCGACCAGGATCGTGAAGGGGAGTAAGACTTTGAGATTAATGGGCTTTGACTCCCTGTTCGACCTTCGGCTTCGGTTTCCCATTCGCCTCGGGTTTCACTTGAACTCTGGGTTTGGGGTCGGTGGGACCGGCCGGCCTGGCGGCCTTGGCCTTCTCGATGGCCTCGTCGATCGAGCCGATCATATAGAAGGCGCTCTCGGGATAATCCTTGAACTCATCCTTCAGGATGCGCTCGCAGCCGTCGATCGCATCCTCGAGGCTGACGTCCTTCCCCTTGATGCCACTGAATTGCTCGGTGGCGAAGAACGGCTGGGTCAGGAATCGCTCCAGCCTGCGGGCGCGGCCGACGACATCGCGGTCGGCCGGGGAGAGCTGCTCCATGCCGAGCATGGCGATGATGTCCTTGAGCTCCTCGTAGCTCGCCAGCGTCTTCCGGATATTCTGCGCCAGGAGGTAATGACGTTCGCCCACGATGGTCGGCGTGGCCATCTTGGAGTTGGATTGCAGCAGGTCGATGGCCGGGTACAGTCCCTCGCTCGCCCGCTTGCGGGAGAGGACGATCGACGCGGAGAGGTGCGAGAACGTGTGCACCGCCGCGGGGTCGGTCAGGTCGTCCGCCGGAACATAGACGGCCTGGATCGACGTGATGGCGCCCGAGTCGGTGTTGGCGATGCGCTCTTCCAGCCCCGATAACTCGGTGCCCATCGTCGGCTGATACCCCAGCCGCGACGGCATCTGTCCCATCAGGCCGGAGACCTCCATGCCCGCCTGGATGAAGCGGAAGATGTTATCGATCAGCAAGAGCACGTCGCGATGCTCGTCATCCCGGAAGTACTCGGCCATCGTGAGCGCCGCCAGTCCCACGCGGAACCGGGCGCCCGGGGGCTCGTTCATCTGGCCGAACATCATGACCATGTGAGGGAGCACGCCGGCTTCCTTCATGTCATGGTAGAGCTCTTCCCCTTCGCGGCACCGCTCGCCGATGCCGCAGAACATGCTCACGCCCTTCTGATGCCCGACCATGTTGTGGATCATCTCGGTGAGCAACACCGTTTTGCCGACGCCCGCACCGCCGAAGAGTCCGGCCTTGCCGCCGCGCTCCAGGGGCACCAGGACGTCGATGACCTTGATTCCCGTTTCGAAGACTTCGGTCTTGGTGGACCGGCTGGCCAGGGACGGAGGATCGCGATGGATCGAACGCCATTCGACGTCGGTAGGCGCCGGCTGGCGGTCGATGGGGTTGCCGAATACGTCGAACATTCGCGAGATGATGCCCTTGCCGACCGGCACCTTCAACGGCCCTCCTGTGTCCTCGACCGCCATGCCGCGGGCGAGACCCTGCGTGGGACTCAAGGCGACCCCGCGGACATGATCGCCATCGAGCTGCATCAGCACCTCGATGGAGACCCGCGGATCCTTCCCCGCGTACAGCAGCGAGTAGATGGGCGGCAGGCGGTCATCGAACCGCACATCGATGACGCTCCCTCTCACGGACGTGATGACGCCGCGATTTGAGGTCTCGGTTTCTCGAGCTGGCGTTGTCGGATGGGTCATTTCGTTGCCTCGCTGTCGGGTACGATGCAGTCCTTCAGCTCTCTCGAGCCTTCCCGAGTCATCCCGAGTCATCCCTCATGGTCCGACGTGCTGGTTCATCAGCGCCTGCACTTTAGCCAAGCGGCGTCGATGGCGCGGGGCGCCGCTGAATTGAGCGGCCAGGAAGGTCTCGATCAGTTCCCAGGCGAGCGCGGTACCGATGACTTTTCCGCCCAGGCAGAAGACATTCATGTCGTCGTCCTCGACGCCCTGACGGGCCGAGAAGACATCATGAATGAGCCCGGCACGAACGCCGGAGACCTTGTTCGCGGCGATCGACGCTCCGACGCCGCTTCCGCAAAGCGCCACGCCGCGTTCGACCTGGCCCGCGGCGACGGCCCTCGCCAGGGGGATGATGAAGTCGGGGTAGTCATCTCCGGGGTTGAGTTGATGGGCGCCGAAGTCCACGACCTCGTACCCCGAGGCGCGTAGAGACTCCGCCAACTCCCCTTTCAAGGCGAACCCTCCATGGTCCGCGGCGATTCCCACTCGCATCAGGGTTTCTCCTTGATCTGTCGGAGCAAATTATGAGTTTGCTTGCAGACATTGTCCACGGTGAAGCCATAGTGCTCCAACACGACCGGTCCGGGGGCCGAGGCTCCGAAAGTGTCCACCCCGATCACAGCGATCTGGGGACCGACATAGGTTCTCCAGCCGAGCGACGCGCCGGCCTCGATCGCCAGCAGGGGCACGCCCGGAGGCAATACCTTGTCCCTATAGGTGTTCGATTGCTTCGAGAAAATCTCCGTGCTCGGCACGCTCACGACCCTCGCCCGGACGCCCTCGGTCGCCAATCGATCGCGACTCTCCAGCGCCAGATGCACCTCGGAGCCGGTCGCGATCAGGATGAGGTCGGGCCGCCCGCCAGGCGAGGAATCGGCGAGGACATAGCCCCCGCGCGGCACTCCGGCGGGTATTTCCGGATAGCGGGCCAGGTCGAGCACGGGCAGCCCCTGGCGCGTCAACACCAGGGTGACGGGGCCGTCCCTCCGCTCGACGGCGAGCCGCCAGGCGACGACCGTCTCGTTGGCATCCGCCGGTCGGATGACGACCATGCCGGGGATCGATCGCAAGCCCAGCAATTGTTCGACCGGCTGATGGGTCGGGCCGTCCTCGCCCATGGCGATGCTGTCGTGGGTGAAGAGATAGATCACCGGAAGGCCGTTCATGGCCGCCAGTCGCATCGGAGGCCGCATATAGTCGCTGAAGACCAGGAATGTTGCTCCATAAGTTATGAGGCCGCGATGTAAGGCCATGCCGTTCAGGATGGCGCCCATGGCATGCTCGCGGATGCCGAAGTGCATGTTGCGTCCCGCGAAATTCTCGGGCTCGAAGTTCCCCGCCCCGTCCATGTTCGTGTGGGTGCTGGGGGCCAGGTCGGCCGAGCCTCCCATCATCTCGGGCAGACGAGGGCCCAGGACCGCGATCGTCTTTCCCGAAGCGATGCGGGTGGCCATCGGGCCGTCCGCCTCGTTAAATGACGGGAGGTCGGCGTCCCAACTTTCCGGAAGACGCCGGTGGATGACCCGCTCGAACTCCGCGGCCAGGTCGGGGTGGTCCTCCTCGTAAGCCAGGAGCCCTGATTCCCATCCCGCCTGCGCGGTGCCTCCCCGCGCGACCGCTTCCCGGAAATGCTCCAGTGCCTCGTCGGGGAGATAAAAAGGAGGTTCCACCGGCCAGCCCAGCCCCTCCTTGGTCAGGCGGACCTCCTCCAGGCCGAGCGGCTCTCCGTGGGCCGCGGCGGTGTCCTGCTCGTGCGGACTGCCGAAGCCGATGTGAGTGCGAACTGCAATCAAGGAGGGCCGGCCGGTCTCTTCCCTCGCCGCTTTCAGGGCATCGGCGATTTCGTCGATCTCGTTGCTCTGTTCGACCCGCTGGACGTGCCAGCCGAAAGCGGCGAACCGGGCCATGCGGTCTTCGGTGAAGGCCAGCTCCGTGCTGCCTTCGATCGTGATGTGGTTGTCGGCATACAGGACGATGAGCTTGCCGAGCCGCAGGTGACCGGCCTCGGATCCCGCTTCGGAAGAGATCCCTTCCTCCAGGTCGCCGTCGCTGGCCAATACGTAGGTGTAGTGGTCAACGATGCTGTGGCCCGGCCGATTGTAGCGCGCGGCAAGGGCGACCTCGGCGATCGCCATGCCGACGGCGTTGGCCAGGCCTTGACCCAGGGGGCCGGTGGTGGCCTCCACACCGGGGGTCTTGCCGTATTCGGGATGACCCGGGGTCCGGCTGCCCCACTGGCGGAACCGCTCGAGTTCCTCCATCGGCAAGTCGAAGCCCGTGACATGGAGCAGCGCGTAGAGGAGCGCGCAGCCATGTCCGGCCGAGAGGACGAAGCGGTCTCGGTCGGGCCAGAAGGGATCACGCGGGTTGAACTTGAGGAAGCGGTCCCAGAGTGCGTAGGCCATGGCGGCCGAACCCAGGGGCAGACCGGGATGACCGGATTTGGCCTTCTGCACGGCATCCACGGCCAGGAAGCGCAGTGTGTTGACGCAGAGTTCGTCCAGCTCGGGCGGGGCGATGGTGGCGGATTGTGTCATGATGCGGATGAACCTCTCTTGATCGAGATCGGGACGGTGCGACGACTTTCCCTTCCGGTCTGGGCGTCGATCTGAAATGAGCCGATGGAGAGGGGCTTGTCCGCGATCGCGCCTGACGGCAGGGATCCCGGCACGTCGAGGCGTGCCACGCCGATCCGGTTATCGGCCATCCCGTAATAGACGTCGAAACGATCGGGCAAGCCGAGATCGTCGCGGCGGTCGATGGCGGTGGGGAACACGACGTTGGCCACGGTCCCGATGCGTTCCTGCGGCAAGTCCGGCGTCAGGATCGGCTCCGGCGAGCGATAACGGATCACGCGCGGATGCTCCTCCGAGAGCACCATCACCCCGGCGGAGTAGCAGAGCTTGTGCGCCGCCGTTCTCGGGCCCGGTAGCTCGTGGACGCCGTGATAAATGATCATCCATCCGTGGCGGGTCAGGATGGGAGGCGTGCCGCTGCCGATCTTGAGCTGCTCCCACAGGTCCACCGGACTGGCCAGTCGGTCATGCATCTCGAAGTGGCAGAGGTGATAGGGCTCACACCCCGCCTCGCCCAGGGGACAATAGGAGATCCAGATGCTCTCCCGCTCGGGATCCACGACGCGCGTAGGCGATTGGCAGGCGGTCTCCTCGGGACGGGTGCCGGGAAAGAGCGGCCGGTGGAGGAGGGCCATGGCCGGTTTGCCTTCGGGATCGGGGATGGCCACGGGGAACACGCTGGCATCCTTGTTGTCCACGCCATCGAACTCGATGCCTTCGTACGGGCGGAAGGTCGCCAGGCCCAGGCGCTGCCAGTGGAGCAGGTCCTCCGATATCGCCAGAGCGATCCGAGGGCCTCTGGATGTAAGCGCCGTGTAGGTCATCACGTAGCGCTTGAGGTCTTCGCCATAAGTAATCCGCGGGTCCTCACAGCCGCCGCCGCCAGGCCTGAGTTCGTAGTCCTCCTCGGGCTCGAGCGCGATGCCGAGCCGCTCGACGCCCTCCGGGTCGCCGGCCTCATTGAATTTCACTCGCGCGATGCCGATCCGAGAGTAATTCCCCTTCGCAACCATTCGAGGGAAGAGGTAATAATGACCATCCGGACCGCGGACCCCGGCCGGGTTCAGGACCCCTTCGACCTCCATGGCATTGCCCGGCTCAGGCTCCATCAGCATCCCGAGGCGCTTCATCTGGAAAACGGCCATTGATTCACCTCAAGAACTCATAAAATTAGCACTTAGCTCCGGAAAGCGATGATTGTCTCGATGACCCGTTTGGTCTCGTGCGGATCCCGCACCCGGATCGAGACGACGCCGGCTTGCTCGGCCGGATAATCGTTGCCGCCGGGGAACAAGGCATCCCCGACGAAGATCATCTCTTCGATCGCGATGCCCATTATGTCTCGCAACTTTCCGATGCCGTAGGCCTTGTCGATCCCGGGCTTCGTGACGTCGATGGACGTCGCGCCACCCAGCCGGACGGAGAACCCGGGGATCATCGGGTCGAGGATTTTCTTCATCTTCTCCCGCTTGGCGAAATCCGGGTCCCATTTCACCTTCTCTTCGAGGGGAGCTTGCTGGCCCAAGGCGGAGAAGGTGATCTGGCTCCCCCGGTCTTCGATCACGTCTCCCCAGACCTTCTCGGCCTTCAGGCCCGACTCCTCGATCGCCTTGTTCAGTGAACCGATAATCTTGTCTCGTTGTTCACGGGTGAAATCCTCCGCGTAGAGTTTCTGCCAACCCTTGTCGTATTTGTAAAACTGTGTTCCACACGTAGGCAACATTGATAGATTATTTAGCCGTTGGTCATCGGCAAGGTGAGAGAGCACTTGCTTCTGAAATTGGGGCCAGTTGCCGCCGGATATCACCGCGACCTTGATCGAACCCAGCAGTTGATTGAGGAGTCCCGCCATCTCGGCATCGATCGACGACTTGCTCTGGGCGAGTGTGCCGTCCAGGTCGAAAACCACGAGCTTTTTCATCATTTCCTCCGTAGGCACTATTCCGGCAGCGCGAGTTCCAGGACATTGACGAGACCGTGGGGCCGGTAGGAACAGGCGCCGACTTCCGCCGGCAAGAGCACGACGTCGCCGCGTCCGAAGGGATAACGGGTGCCGTCGTGCTCGAGCTCCCCGTCGCCGCCGATGGAGACCAGGACCCGTGGCGTACCCGCCTCGCCGACCGGGAAGGGCGTCAGTCCCATGTGCCGCCACACGGAGAATTGTTCGCAGTGAAAGAGTCGCTCGCGCCGAGCCGGCGCATCCTCCAGCACGACGGGTATCACCGGACCGATCGAAACCTGGTCGAAATCGACGCAGGCGACCGCCTGCTCGACTTGCAGAGGCCGAGGCTTGCCCGACTTGGGGTCGACACGATCCCAGTCGTACAGGCGAAAAGTCACGTCGCTGTTTTCCTGCACTTCGAACACGACGACGCCGCTCAGGGAGTGGACGGTCCCGGCCCGGACGAGGACGGCGTCGCCGACCTTCGGGGTGAAGCTTGCCAGGAGGTCCGCCACCGCCAGACTCGCGAGGGCCCGGTCGAGATTGTCACGCGTGGTGCCCGGCTTCAGGCCTGCATAGATACGGCTGGTCGGACCCGCCTCCAGCACGACCCATGCCTCGGTCTTGCCGCTCTCGCCCGCCGGGATGTAGGCTTTCTGCCCGTCCGCGGGATGCACCTGTACCGAGAGCTTCTCGCGTGCGTCGAGGAACTTGAGGAGCACGGGGAACCGTCGGAACCGGCCCGCCAGTCTGCCCAGAAACTGATCCGGCGATTGCTCCATCAATTGCCGGATGGTCGATCCTTTCAGCGGCCCGTCGGCGACCTTGCTTGCGTGGTCATCACGGTCGCTCAAGAGCCAGGCCTCGCCGATGGGTCCGTCGCCGGGCAGCGGTGCCTTGAGCAATTCCGCCAGGCGACGACCGCCCCACGGCCGATACTGGTAGATCGGTTCGAACCTCAACGGATACATTGGCAAATTGCTCATGAAAGTATTCCGCTGTCGCCTGGCGCTTCGTCGCCTTGAAGAATGCGGATCGGCGCGTTCTGTCAGGCCGAACTCGGCGGCAATGAGGTGGAGCCCGAGGCGCGGACCTTGCCGAGCACCTCGAACGCGAGGGGGACGGTGGTGGCGACGCCGATCAGGAGGAGCGTCCACCCGACGGCCTTGCGTTGGACCTCGGGAAGGTGATCCGCCAGCAAGAGGCCGAGCCCGGCGCCGAGGGCAGCTCGGGTCCCGGCAAGCAGGGCGAGTTCCGGCAGGGATACCTGGACTTCTCTCATAGCACGGATCCTCTCGGTTCGTCCGGATAGAGTCGCTGAAATGGGCCAGGAAGATGGCTTATCGAGATTTGCCAGGGCTCCGGTCGCGGGCCGACCGGAACCTTCTGTCGCGCGGGTCTCGTCGAGTCACGCGCCAACCGCCGCCAAGGCCTCGCCATGGACCGTCGTGGAATTCGCCTGAGACCGATCCAGGATGTCCTTGGCGCCTTCCACTTCCTCGGGTGTCCCGTGGGCGACAAGGAGAAGTTTGCCGTTCTTCACCGCTGTCTCGTATCGCAACACGCTGTTCTCCGGGACGCCGATGCTGAACATCGCGGCACCCAGGGCGCTGATCCCGCCCATCACCGCGGCGCTCTCGAGCGCGCCGATGATCCAGACCACGAGTGGTCCGCCGACGAGCACCGGCCCGATACCGGGCAACCAGAAGAACGCGGAGCCGAACAGCATGCCCCAGAAGCCGCCCCAGAAGGCCCCCAGCTTGCCCCAGTACTTCATGCGATCGCCGGTGTTGTAGTAGCCGACGACGTTCTCCTCAGTGTGGTAATCCTTTCCGATGATCGACAGCTTCTTCATATCGAAGCCGCTCTTCTGAAGCTCGCGGATGGCGTCCTCGGCCCGCTCGTGGGACTCGAAGATCGCGACGACGGAGTTCTTGTCGGACATCATCTGGTAATTCCTCAAACTGGTGAAGGTTGCTCGAAGCATCTGTGCTGGAGCGATGAGCTGAATCGTTGCGCGTTCGCGGATCCCGGGCTGATTCCAGCGATCGCGAACAAAAAAAAGCCGGCGTGGTCGAAGACCCTCAGGTCCCCGACCACGCCGGCATACTCTTCGACGGACCACCCGCGATAACCGGGTCGTCCCTCGTCTAGTCATCCGATCGATTCAAGTCATTCCCAGGAGCCGACGGGCTCTGAACCCTTGACGACTCTGAGAGTACGCCTGTGATGGTAGGCATGTCGGCAAGGGAAAAGCTAGTTAATTCCACCTCTAGCCGGGATTATCGACATCGATCTCCCCGCCATCCATGGTTGTCCGTGGCTTGTCAGCGCGGCCGGGTGGGCATTAAAATGATTGACGAAACTCGATGTCGTTCATGAGGGTTCTATCCGTGTGAGCCGGTTGTCTGCCTCGAACGGACTTGGTGAGTCGGCAACGCCGCGGTCGCGATGCATCCGAAGAGGCTGGACGCGGTCCCATCCCGAGGAGTTGGCATGTTCCGTCCTGGCGTTCGCAGCCGTTTCCTGGCGGCCTTGCCGGCCGTTGCGTGGTTGGCCATCGCTTTGCTTACGTCGGCGACATCGACACTGGCCGGACCCGTCAACTCGCGATCCGAATTGCCGCTGGAACGCGGACTCAATCAGCGGGTGGCGGATTTCACCCTCAAGGACGTCACCTCGAATCGCCCGATCTCGCTCTACAGCTTCGTCGGCAAGAAGGCCATCATCATGGCCTTCCTGGGGACGGATTGTCCGGTCGGCAATCTCTACGTCCCCCGCCTCATCGAGTTGAATCGCGCCTATCGATCCAGGGGAGTCATCATCCTCGGGATCAATTCCAACGCGCACGAGACGGAGCAGGACGTCGCCAAATTCGTGCGGGAGACGGGCATCGATTTCCCCGTCCTGAAGGACAACCAGAACAAGATCAGCGACTCGGTCCTGGCGGAGCGGACGCCCGAGGTCCTGTTGCTCGACGGGATCGGGCGCATCCGATATCGGGGCGCGATCGACGATCAATACAGTCAAGGTAAGAGCAAAGAGAGCCCGCAACATCACTATCTGCGTGATGCGCTGGATGCGCTCCTTGCCAATCGGCCGATCGCCATGGCGGGCACACGCGTCGCGGGCTGCCTCCTGGATCGTATCGACCCCAAGCCGGTCGAGGCGTCGAAGGCACCGAGGGTCCGGGCACCGATCACGGAACTGAGCGCGGCCCTGGAAAGCCGCGATCAGGAGCATCCTGTCAAGGTCGGGGCGGTCACTTATGCGGCCGACGTCTCCCGCGTGATCCAGGAAAAGTGCCAGTCGTGCCACAGGCCGAACCAGGTCGGGCCGTTCTCCCTGCTGACCTATGACGACGCCCGCAAGCATTCGGCGATGATCCGCGAAGTGGTCGATGAGCGACGGATGCCGCCCTGGCATGCCGACCCCCGATATGGGCACTTCATCAACGATCGAAGCCTGACCGCCAAGGAGCGGGCAACGCTCCTGGCGTGGGTCGATCAGGGCACGCCGCTGGGCGATCCCAAGAAGCTCCCCGAGCCCCGGTCATTTCCTCAAGGCTGGTCGATCGGACAGCCGGATGTCGTCTTCGAGCTACCCGAGACGTACTACGTCCCGGCCCAAGGGGTTGTCTCTTACGTTCACTTCCGCGTCCCGACGAATTTCAAGGAAGATCGCTGGATCCAGGCGGCCGAGGCCGTGCCGGGCGATCCGTCCGTCGTCCATCATATCGTGGTCTACCTGATGGATCGCAACAGTCCGCCGGGACGAAACGGGCGAGGGCCGGGACAGCATTTCTGCGGCTATGCACCCGGCGACCTGGGGATGATCCTGCCCGAGGGAACGGCCAAGATGATTCCCGCCGGGAGCGACCTGTTGTTCCAGGTTCACTACACGCCGAACGGCCGGGTCCGGACCGATCGCTCCAAGGTCGGGTTCGTCTTCGCGAAGACCAAGCCGACCCGGCAGGCTTACACGATCGGGATCGCCAACCCCGACCTGATGCTCCCCGCGGAGAGCGATAACGTCGCCGTCTCTTCCGAGATCGTCGTCCCGCGCGACATGAGGCTGCTGAGCTTCATGCCTCACATGCATCTCCGGGGCAAGGACTTCAAATACAGCGTCACCAGACCGGGCGAGACGAAGCAGGTGGTCCTCTCCGTACCGGCCTATGACTTCGGCTGGCAGACCTACTATGTCCTCTCGGAGCCGATGTTCCTCCCGGCGGGTACCCGCATCGATTGCCTGGCCCACTTCGACAACTCTTCGAGCAACCCGTACAACCCCGATCCCAAGAAGCTGGTCCGCTGGGGCGAACAGACCTTCGAAGAGATGATGATCGGTTATGTGGACCTGGAGGTGCCCGTGGGCTCCCCGCCGATCGAGGGCTCCGAACTGCGTCCGGCATCGATCCGTGCGACTCAGAGCGCGATCCAGGCGTTGCGCCGGATGACCGGCGGCAATAGCAGCACAAGCCCGAATCCACCGAAACCGCCGAGCCGATGAACGAGGGCATAGGCCATGCAACGTACGGTTGGGATCGTGTCCTTATCGGCCGCTCTGGCACTCGTCGCCATCGCGCGCCCCGGCCTCGCCCGATCCGGTCGGGCCGATGATTCGACGGGCCGCGAGATCCCGGCAGCCTTCTTGCCTTTCGAGTATCTCGTCGGCCAATGGAAGGGGCAGGCGACTCCCAAGGGCAATTCCGCCCAGAGTTTCCGCGGCTGGTCCGAATCGCATACCTGGGCCTGGACCTTCACCAAGGGGAAGCCGACCGGGCTGACGCTGGCGATCCAGGGCGGGAAAGTCCTGGCCGACGGGAAGCTCACCTACGACTCGGCGAAGGCACGGTATCGACTCGAAGGGACTGAGGCGAAGGCGGGCGGCGGCCCGATCGCATTCACGGGCACGCTCGATGCCTCCGGCAAGCAGCTTGTCCTCGATCAAGTCGGCCCGGTGGCGGGTCCAGGCCGACAGGCGGGCACGATTCGCCTGTCGATGCGGCCGAATAGCAATTTTATCCGCTATACGATTTTGGTGGATCGCAAGGAACCTGGCGCGATCCAGTACACGCGGACGATCGAGGTCGGCCTGACCAAGGACGGAGAATCGCTGGCCGCGGGCGCCTCCAGCAGCGAGCGTGAAAAGTGCATCGTGACCGGCGGGGCCGCCACGATGACCCTGACCTACCAGGGCCGGACATTCCAGATTTGCTGCACCGGATGCCGCGACGAGTTCAACGAGAACCCCGAGAAGTACATCAAGAAGGGAAGCCTGATCGCCCAGGCCGCCGGGTCCAAATCCAGGTCCGATCAACCCTCCACGTCGAAAGTCAGCCGGTTCGAGGACGCCTTCGCGGGAGACGTCGTTAACGCGCCCGCGATGAAGGGCAAGATCCCCGCGGCCGCGGCCAGCCCCAGGGTCGCGAAGGCCGAGACGTCTCCGAATCCGGACGCCGACGAGGCGAAGAGCCCGAGTACCGGCAAGTCGGCCGCCAAGAAGGCCGCGGAGAAGACGGCGTCATCCCAGCCCTCGGCGCGAGCGGCCAGCTTGCTCCGGATCGGACAAAATCTCGAGAAGTCCGGGAAATCGGACGCGGCACTCGTCAATTACAAGCGCATCGTCAAGGACTATCCCGATACGCCCTCCGCCAAGACCGCCAGGCAGCGGATCAAGGCGATCGAGAATCCCTGAAACTCTCGATCAAAGATGGCGGAACAGCTCGGTCGAGAAGTAGCGTTCCATCCGGTCCGGAAAAACGGTGACGATGTGGGCATCGGGGCCGAGCCGAACCGCGGCCATCAATGCGGCGAGGTAATTCAGTCCCGAGCTGGGGCCGACGGGGAACCCCTTCCGGATCAGGCGACGGGCGACATCGAGGGCCTCGTCGTCGGAGACCTCGAGCTCGACCAGCGAATCGGACTGGAAGGCGGCATAGATCGCCGAGAGACCGTCGGCCACGCCGGGGATCCGGCCGCTGAAGAGCGAACAGCACTCGGCGCCATCGAGCGCCAATCCGGTCATCGGACGTGCGGCAAAGGCGGCGACCTCGCAGCCGAAGTCGGCGAAACCCTGGCAGAGGCCGACGAGAGTGCCGCCGGTTCCCACCCCACTGACGACCCCGTCGACGCATCCACCCGGCATCTGCATGATGATCTCCTGCGCCGTTTGATGCCGGTGGGCGCCGGGATTGTCGGGGTTCGAGAACTGGAGCGGCTGGAAGCCCCCACGCTCGGCCGCCTCGCGTTCGGCGCCCCTGAGTGCACCCCGGATCCCTTCCGCACGAGGCGAGAAGATCACCTCGCCCCCGTACGACTGGATGATCAGCCGACGTTCCTGACTCACCCCCTCGGGCATCACGGCGACGAACTGGAGGCCCATTTGCGCGGACGCCAGCGCCATGGCGATGCTGGTCGAGCCGCTCGACGCCTCGACCACCGTCCCGCCCGGCCGGATCTCGCCGCGTCGCAACGCCTTGCTCAGGATGTAGTTGGCGATCCGGTCCTTGGTCGAGCCGCTCGGATTGAGGAATTCGAGCTTACACCAGATGACCGGGCCTGAGGCATCGAGCTGCACGGGGACCAAGGGCGTCATCGCCGTGCGGTCCAGGTAACGATTGATCTCGGGAAGTCTCGTCTTCGTCCTCACCGTTCGTGCCTCGATCGGTATCTCCGACCCCTCATTCCTGGGCCGGCGAGAGGGATGTGGTCCGCTGCCGGTCAACCCGCAAGTCTCCTCGGCGGTTAATCGGGATCCTCGGTCGTCTGGGCCTCGGTTGCGGCCGTGACCTCCTCCTTGGGAGCGATCCGGATATCGAGGCCGATTTGGGTCGTCCAGATCTCCCAATCGTTGCGGTCCCAGCCGACGATGATTCCCGAGCCCTCGAGCCGGTCGAACATCTGCTCGACGTAGGCGGGGACTCGGTCTTCATATTCGGAGACGAGATCTAGCTTGCGGCCGATCAGGTTGAGGATGCCCCGGATCGTCGAAGGGCCCTTCTCGGCGAACCGTTTCTGCCCCTCGGGCGAGGCGGGGTCGGGCCCTTCGAGGGTCAATTCCATCGATCGGATCAGTCGTCCAAACTGGCTGAACCAGCTATCCCCGAAGCCGAAGTATTCCCTGTGGACGATGTTGACCTCGCCGCGTCGGACGATCGCCGCCTGGTAGACCGACTCGAGGAAATTCTCGCCGAAGTCGGCCTGGAACGCGATGTTGACCGCCTTGGCCAGGTGTTGGAGCGCCGCCTTGACGCCCACATCCCGCGGGTTCACTTGCAAGGCCATGTCGCGGAGGCCGCCCGCCTTTCTGGCCGTGACGGTCCCCCCTTCGCCCGCTCCCGCCGCGACCGCCACGCTGATGGGAAGATCGGTCGAGCCGACCAGGGGTGCCGTCGCGGCGGTGCGTGCCGTCGCGGGACGCGGCAGGGCGGCGGGCCTGGGTCCCGTCGGCGCCGATGAAGGAGGTCGCGAGGCCGGCCGCGGTGCTGGCGGCTTCGATCCGGGCTTCGAGGGCGAATCAGGCACGGGGCGACTCCCTGTCTCGGGGATGGAGCGGGCTTTCGGCCTATCTTAAAGGGTTTCACGCCCAGGCGCAAAGACTCCGCAGGAGACTCAACGTGCGCCCGTGACAGGAGAGTTTTACCCACAGGCGCGAAGAGTCCGCAGAGGGCGTAGCGAAGATGGCCGTCAGAGTTACGCTCCTCGCCGCGATTGGACCGCTCCCGTACAATGGATGACGCCGGGCGCCATCGGACCGACCGATACACCCGACACGAAGGTCTTTCAAGGCCCCACGCTTACAATTGGAGGAAACACCCTTGGCCTCGACTTTGAAGACGGCATTAGTTACGGGGGCCGGGAGCGGGATCGGCCGGGGCATCACGGCCGAACTGGCCCGGATGGGGCTACGCGTGGCCCTGGTCGGCCGAGACCGCGAGAAACTCGAGCGGGCCAGGGCGGGGCTCGACGTGGGTCGCGACTCCGCTTTCGTCGCGGCGTGCGACATCAGCGATCGATTCGCCGTCAAGGCGGTCGTCGACCAGATCGTGACGGCCTTCGACGGCATCGATGTCCTGGTGTGCAACGCCGGTACGAACGTGAAGAATCGGAGTATGGAGACCCTCGACCCGACCGACTGGGATCGGATGATCGCGATCAACCTCACCGGCTCCTATAACCTGGTCCATTCGGTCCTGCCTTCGATGCGGCAGAAGGGGAACGGGCTGATCATCCAGATCTGTTCGGTCTCGGGCCTGCGTGCGAGCGTACTGGGCGGGATCGGATATTCCGCTTCGAAGTTCGGTCAGTCGGCCCTGGGGATCTGCCTGGGACGCGAGGAAGGGCCGCGGGGCATCCGGTCCTCGGTCATCTATCCGGGCGAGGTGAATACGCCCATCCTCGACGCGCGGCCGATCCCCGTGGCGGCGGAACGGCGCGAGGCCATCCTTCAGCCCGAGGATGTGGCCGCCGCCGTGAAGTTCCTCGTCGAGCTCCACCCCCGAGCCCATGTCCCCGAGCTGATCATCAAGCCGACCGTGGATGACTTCTGCTGAACTTCCCCGGGCTTGGGGGGCGAGTGGTCGGAGAAAACACGCAATGAACTTCGAACTCCACTCGCCATCGGCGAATCGAATCAAACCGCCGCGGTCTTGCGGAGCGTCTCGGCGTGGTTCACCTGGCCCGAATCGACATCGCCACCGGTCGCATATTCGTTGAATTCGCCGTAAATCAGGTGTCGATAGAGCTTGCTTTCATTCTGGAGCTGGCCCGGCGTGCCGGTCTCCTCGACTCGGCCGTTGTGGAGGATCAGCACGTGGTCGCACGCCCGTATGCTCGAGAGTCGGTGGGGGATCATGATCAAGGTCCGTCCCACTGACAATCGGGCGAGGGTGTCGTCGATGAAGTGCGACGTATTGCCGTCGATCGGCTGATTTGGTTCCTCGATGATCAGGATCGAGGGATCGCGAAGATACGCACGCGCCAGGGCGATCCGGAATTGCTCGTCCGGCTTCAGGTAATGCCCGAGCTGGCCGATGATCGTGTCGTAGCCATGCGGCAGATCCTGGATGAAATGGTGCGCATGCGTGACCTTGGCGGCCTCGATCACGCGAGGCAGGTTATTCATCGGATCGCCGAGGCCGATGTTCGCCAGCACGGAATCCGTGAAGATCAGGTCGGCCTGGAGGACCATGGCGACCTGTGCGCGGATCGAGTCGAGCGTCGCTTCGCGAAGGTCGCGTCCGTCGATCAGCACGCGGCCGGACTTGGGATCCGTCAGACGGGGGATGAGGCAGACGAGCGCCAGCTTGGAATCATCGTCGAGCCCCATCAACGCGGTCCGTGACCCGGCCGGGATCTCTCCGGACGCATTATTCAGCAGGAGACGGCCCGATCGGCTCTCGAGCGTCACGTTCTCCAGGGCGATCTGCTCTTTGAGCGGATTGAGGAAATGGGCGCCGACGTTCTGGTGGAGCTCCGGCTTCCGCTCGAGAAATTCGAGGATGCCGGCGGCCGATCGATTGGCCTGACGCAGGGCCTTCTGGAGCCGGAGCCATTCGGAGATCGGGTAGGCCAGAACGGTGAGCGAGACGAACAGGATCACCATCGTCGCGATCGAGATCTGCTTGCTGATCACCACGTTATAACCCAGGAGGGCCAGAGCGAGTGCCAACGCCGCTCCGAAGAGCAGGACGGTGCTCGAACTGATGCGGGTGTTCGTAACCAGGCGACGCGCGTCGTCTCGTCGGAATCGATCCAGATGTTCGTCAAATCGCTGACGGTCGTATTCCTCGACGTTGAAGACGCGGATCGTGCGGAGCAGGCCGAGGTCTTCGTGGAGCAGGCAGAGCTGCACGGATGCATCGCGCATGGCCGCGTCGGTGGCCCGGTGGGAATCGCGGATCATGACACGGGCCGTCAGCCACACGAGCAGGCCCAGCGACGCGAGGAATACCGTCAAGACGGGCGAGACCAGCAGCGCCAGCACCAGCAACCCGGCCACGAGGACATGGACCCGAGGCGTCACATCCAGATCGGTGAACAGTCCGTCGCGGATGTCGTTGACCTCGCGCGTCCAGAGGTTGATCACCGGGCCGACACCTTCGGTCGGCAGCGACGATTGGCCGAGTCGATACATCTGCCGATGGATCTGGCGACGGAGCGTCGTGGCGACTTCGGTCGCCGCTCGCGCCGTGACGACACGCCGCCAATGCGAGACGATCGCGATCAGCACCAGGAAGATCAGCCCGACGGCGAGCAGGGTGCCCAGCGCCCCACGGTTGTTCCGCAAGGTCGGCATGACCCTGGTCAATCCGATCAACATCCTCGCCCCGGCGCGATGGATCGGATTCGTGCTCAGATAGCTGTCGGGGATCAGGGGGAAGATCCCCGTGTCCTCGTACAGCAAGAAATTCCCTTCCTTGCCGATTTCATGCGTCCTCAACCATTCCGGCAGTCGCTCGATGCGGCTCGCGGGGAATCGCGCCTCGCCTCGCGAGGCCATCAGGGCGACGAGCAGGGCGAGGACCCCTAGCAACGACACGATCAGCAGGGACTGAATCACCCCCAGGATCCGGGCGGTGATCTGATCGCGTTGGGAGCTCAGGAGCGTTCGCGCGCGACGATAGGCAACGGCCTGCATGCGTGAGATCCCCTGACTAGGACGCCAAGCTCTCGGTCCTGGGTTTCCCGCCAGGGTCCAGGACCACGCCTGGACCCATTTGGACGATCTCCGGCCTTTTTCGGCCGGGACGCCCGCAGTAACCCCCGGTCAGCGTTGAGCGGCCCCCGAACTGAACCGACGCGAGCCGGCATCCGGGAATCGGAACCCCGGTCAGGCCAGGTCACGGTCTTCAAACAAGAGGAACGCGAATAACAACGCTGCTCCACTGTACAACACGCAATAGCCGAAGACCGGAAGGACATAGCCAATCCACGGGATCTGGGCGCCGGTCGAGATCGATGGGCTCGCGTTGAAGAACTCCAGGGAGGGGAGGGCCCACGCGAAGAGCCGGGCCATGAACCCGACCAGTTCGTTGACCTGCCGCTGCTGGGCCGATTCCACCAGGACCGGGCTCAAGTGGCCCAGGAAGAAGATCAGGATGCAGACGACCAGGTTGGCAAGCATCGGCAATCGCGTCGAGATCGCCACGCTGATGGCCGTCAGCACCGTGACCTCGAAGAAGCCGAGCACGAGCCCGGGCATCACCTGCATCACCTGTCCCCACTGCTTCGCCGATTCCGGGAGCCCGCCACCCGACTCGCGCAGGTCGTAGGCGTATTTGTACCAGACACCCGCGGCGAAGAGAACGCCGAGCACTGCATAAAGCGCCAGCACGCCCAGCTCGATGCCCAGGAACTTTCCGATGATAAACTGCCGGCGATTGATCGGCTTCGACAGCAGAGTGATCGCCGTCTTACCCTCGATCTCGTCCGCGACGGTCGAGCTGGCCGTGAGGAGCGCCAGCAGCATGCAGAAGAACGAGATCGTCGTGAGTCCCGTGTCCTTGTACATCTTGATGTCTTCGCCGAACGTGAAATACGACACGAAGATCGTCACGATCAGCAGGGCGCCGGCGAAGAACGCCATGACGAAGAACGCAGGTTGCCGGATGGCTTCCTTGGCGGTGGCGAGAGCAATGGTGATTGATTTCATTGTTGTGTTCTGGCTGAAACGGTCGGGATGATGATGGCGAAGGATCGTGAACGATAGCGAAATCCGGCGCAATCCGAGCGACTCGTGGTCGTACGAAGGATGAAGGCCAGGATTGCACCCTCAATGACGAATCGTGAATCCGGATAGTGAGGCTGCGGGGTGCGGATCGATTCCCGTTTCGACGTCTCTGATGAAATTGCCCATTTCTTGCTGGATTGAGGTCGCGAATCGATCGAGTTCTTGCGGTTCTCCTTCGAGGACGAGCTCAACTCGGCCGTCAGCAAGGTTGCGAACGTAGCCGGCGACATCGAATCCGCGAGCCAGTGATTGGCAGGTATAGCGAAAGCCTACGCCCTGAACACGTCCCGAGTAATAGATGCGACGACGCTCCGGATGCATGCAACTTCGCTCGGACGAAAGTGACAGACCGATCCCAACCGGGCTGATGGGCAAGTCTTAACGTCAGGTTATCTATCCTAGCGGCAGACGCCCGGACGAAGCAAGTCGTCATGGTCGGGGCCCGAACGACCGTGGTCGACAAAATCGATAAACGGACGAGGAGTCGGAGCCGGCGTCGTTTGTGACGAAGGCTCCGACTCCTTGAGAGGAGGCGGTCTCAGCAAGGTCGGGTCCGAGTTGCAACGACATGAGGGCAAACGAGATCGAATGACTTTGCTGCCTCAAAGCCCGTTGAGTTCGACGTGCTCGACGAGCGAAGCACCCGCAGCCTGGATCGGCAAGAGGCCCGACCGGGCTGGTCCAACACCGATGGCCTCGAATGGGACGGAAGGCGCCCCCGACGAGTTACCGGCCCGCACCACCACATTCGAGATGGTGAAGGGGAGGCGGTTCTCCAGCTTCAAGGTCGTGCTCCCGACGGCTCGCCTTGCGGGCTTGATCGAAACGAAAGCCCCCGAGAGGGCCCGATCGATCGCCTTGGAGAGGGCGGGGCCGTCCAGCACCGTGATCGAGGAATTCTCGCGGAACGCGACCTTGCCGAATGGAGTCCAGGCGTTGGGCTCGGAGCAAGAATTGACCACGATCCGGCCGCGGGTCTCGCCGGTCTTGGCTTCGGTCAGGATGACTTTGAGGGCCAGCGACGGGGCCGAGGAAGCCGGAATCGCTTCCGTTTCGACCACCTTCAGCGGAAGTCCCATGACGTGGACGCCGTCGAGCTGGCCCTGGAGACGACGGGCTTCACTGGCCAGCGTGCCTTCCCCTTCGACCTGCACGAAGATCCGAGACTGCGAGAGCTTGGCCGATTCGACCAGGTCGGAGGCGTTCGATTCCTCGAGGGCCTCGACGAATCGTGCGGCCAGTGCGATCTCGTGGACGTTCATGATCTTGCCGCCGGCCTGCTCGGTCATCATCTCGAAGGAAAGGTCATTGCAGACCTTCCACATGACCGCCTGGGCCACCCCATGGCTGGTCCCCATGGTTGCCAGGCTGCGGAGCGCCTTACGGATCCGGACGTCGTTCGTATAGCTGTTGACATCCATCAGGGTCAGCGTATCGCGAGGTGTCGGGGCGGCCAGGCCATAATTGAGGCAGACGCCGGGCACGGAGACGTCGATCGTCTCGCCGGCCGGGACGGCCACCGATCGCGTGGCGGAATCGATGGTCGGAGGCACCGACCTGAGTCCACCGACAGCGGCATTGCCCTGGAACTCTCCGAAGGCGCCCTCTCGATTCGTCACCGAACCGAGTCCGATACTCTGCATTCCGCGGCCGCCACCGGCCGCGCCGGCCTGGGCGACCTTGCTGGCGGCGACCATCCCGGGCGGGATGATCACGTTCAGCCGACGGGACGTCTTGTTCCGGATCGTCATCCGAACTTTGTCCTGACCCTGACCGTGCGCCGCGATCGCCAGATCGCCGGATTTGCCGGCGCGGAGCAGGTCAACGGTCTCGGAGACCACCTCCACCGGTGGCGCCGACGGCTCGGAGCGGACCGGGGCGGCGGCCGAGGTCTGGGCGGTCGCCACCGACCCACCGGAGTAGATGATTCCACTGACGAGGCCCGCGGCCGTGAAGGCCCGGGCCAGGCAAAGGTGTCGCCACAGCATCGCGCTTGTACCTTTCTGGACGGGGCCGATGCCGGAGGACCGATCCATCCTGCAGATCCCTCCCAGGCCCGAGTCTCCGCCAAAACTTAGGGGGATAATCCGATTCCCTTCCCACGCACCGCCGAATCCTGGTCCCATTGTGGGCAGACGCAGAAGTGGGCCTCGTTATTCGAACCCATCACCTCTTTCTATTCGACCAACAGCCTCGAAACCATTGGTCAAATTGCCGAAATAACCCAAAATCCGGCCCAAGAAAAAATTCCAGGGCCGGGACATTTTTCCGAGGGCCGGGCCTCGTCTTGTCGTCGCGAGCTCCTGCCTACGATAATCGGTGCGGTGTTCGCAACGCGGCCGAACGCACTTCCTTCCTGCAACTCGCCCGCTTTTCGAAGGAATTCATCCGATGGAATCCGCCTCGATTCGCGTCCTGATCACAGGTGGCAGCCGGGGTCTGGGGCGAGCGATCGCCGAATGGCTCGCGGGCCGAGGCGCTTCGGTGGGCCTGATCGCTCGGACTCCGGGGGATCTCCACGACGCGGTCTCGGCGATCGAGGGGGCGGGGGGGCACGCCTGCGCCCTGGCGTGCGACGTCCGAGACCGCGCCCGGCTCGAAGCGGCGGTGACGAAACTCGCGAATACGATGGGTGGACTGGATGTCCTGATTTGCGCGGCGGGACAGATGCGCGGGATCGGGCCGATGGCCGTCCTCGAACCGGACACCTGGTGGGAGGACGTGGAGACCGCGGTCCGCGGCACCCAGCAATCGATCCGTGCGGCCCTCCCATGGCTGCGTAAATCCTCCCGAGCGTCCATCTCGGTCCTTGTCGGTCCTGGTCATCAGAGTTCCCTTCCTTTCGCCTCGGGCTACGGATGTGCCCAGGCCGCGCTCGTCCGGCTGGTCGAATCGCTCGGCCAGGAGCTGACCGCCGAGAAAGTCGCCGTCTATGCGGTGAACCCGGGCCTGGTCCCGACGGGAATCGTCCGAGGTTTGATCGATACCCGAGAAGGCCGGCGCTGGCTCCCCCAGTTCAATGAGGCGTTTGCCGAAGGTAAGGAAGTCAACTCCGCGGTCGCGGCCGAGATGATCGAATGGTTGATCCGGAACCGTCCGGCCGAGCTGAATGGCCGAGTGGTGGCGGCACCGATGACCCCGACGATCCTGGAGGCCCGTCTCGAGCGAATCGCGTCCGAAAACCGGAGCGTGCTTCGTCTTCGGTGACCGGCGAAGCGCCGCTGCGATACCCGGGCACACCATTGACCGCGAGACGTCGAAAAAACTAAACTTTTTGAGGAGAACGAGCCTGAGGGAGTGGTGACCGAGCATTGCGAGGGACTCCATGAGTTTCGGCGAGGATGATGGTGGCAGCGAAGTCGAACTGGAAACGATGCATGGCCGAAGCTGGCCGTCGATCACGCAATTCTCGGTCTTCCTCGAGAACCGGGTGGGTCAATTGCGCGAGGTCTTCCGCGAGTTCCAGGGGTCGAAGGTCCGGATCGTTGGCTTGACCATCTCGGACTCCGCCGATTGCTCGATCCTCCGCCTGCTCCTGAGCCATTCGGAGCAAGGCCGGGAGATCCTCTCCCTGAACAAACACGCGTTCGCCGAGAACGAGTTGCTGGTGGTCGAGCTGCCGACCGGCCCGCAGTCGCTGACCGACATGTGCGTCGCCCTGCTCCGGGCCGAGATCAACATTCATTACGCCTATCCGTTGCTGGTGCATCCGCGAAGTCGAGCCGCCGTGGCGCTTCACGTTGACAATATGGAGCAGGCGAGCACGACGCTGCACACGATGGGCTTCGACCTCATCTGCGAAGCGGACCTGGGATGATTCCGGCTTCGCAGAGGGTTCGGAGTCTGAGCCGATGAGCGAGGGTCTTCGCGGGAAGCTGGCCTGGTCGGAGTCCGACCCGGAGGAAGCCCGGCTGGCCGGGGCGATCGCGGATCTCGGCGAGGAAGATGGCCGGGCGGCCGATCAGGAGAACTGGCCGGACTCGCTCTGGGAAACGATGGAAGATCTCGGCGCGCCGAGGTGGACCCTCCCGGAGCCATACAACGGCCGAGATTGCCCTCGTCCCCTCCTGGTCCAGCGTTATGCTCGGCTGGCCGGCGGCAGCCTGACGGCGGTGTTCATCCTCTCTCAGCACGATGCGGCGCTCCGTCGGCTCCTGGCGGCGGCCGGTCATGAGACGGCCGATCGCTGGCTGAACGCCGTCGGCCGGGGGCACGCTGTCGGGACGGTCGGCCTCTCGCACCTGACGACTTCGCGACGGCTGGGTCCGCAGGCGATCCGGGTCACCGAGGTCGGACCCGGCCGCTATCGGCTCGATGGTTCGATGCCATGGGTCACGGCCGCGGGCAGGGCCGACCTGGTGGTCACGGCTGCCTCGCTCGGGGATGGCCGGCAGATGTTGATCGCGTTGCCGACGGATCGTCCGGGCGTCGAGGTCTGCCCGCCTTTTCCCCTGGCCGCGCTCCAGGCTTCGTGCACGTCGGAGGTCACTCTCCGGGCCGTGGAGGTGGACGCCATCGACCTGATCGCCGGACCCGCGCCCGACATCCTCTCGCACGCCGGCGCGGTGGGCACGGGCGGCCTGGAGACGTCGGCGCTGGCGCTCGGCCAGGCGCACGCGGCGCTCGCGGCCCTGGTCGAACTCTCGCCGGATCGGGGAGAGCTCGCCGAGCCGCTGGAAGTCCTCTGCGAGAGCTGGAGGGCCCAGTGGAGCCAGCTCATGGCCCAGGCTCGCGGCGAGGCCGACGCGGCCTCTCCGAGTCAGATCCGCGCCCAGGCCAACGCATTGGTCCAGCGCGCGACGCAGGCTTATCTCATCGCGCGAAAAGGGACCGGCTTCCTCCGCACGGAGCCGGCCCAGCGTTGGGCGCGTCAGGCGCTGTTCTTCCTCGTCTGGTCTTGCCCGGCGCCCCTAGCCCAGGCCGCGATTCGCGACCTGGCCGGCCTGTGCCCGGCCTGAGATTCCTTGCGCGCTTCCACTCGGGTGATCGCGATCGGGACGTGCACGCGGAAGCCCGAATGATCGAGGGTCGGTGCGAGGGATCGCCGGTCCTTCTCTCCGGCCCAATCGACGCCAGGCTCTGGCTTCGTCCGGTCGGCGCATCCGATCGCTGAGCGAGGCCATCCGCGCGCAGAATTCGGGCGGGGGATCGTCGCCCCCTTCACCAGGGGTCTCGGCCGTCGCCAGGGCCGCTCGTACCTGCTTGAACGCCTCGCGGTAGTCCAGGACGATACGATCGCATCGGTCCGCTTCCTCGATCTGGCCGGCGAGTCGAAGCGCGCGGACCAGTCGGTAGCCCACGACGTGATCCGGCTCGAATTCCCAGGCCCATCGATAAGCGCGGGCCGCCTCGGCCCAACGGCCCGCTCCCTGCTCCACCCAGCCGCGATGCCTGGCGAAGCGAGGAAGGGCGGCCAGGGATCGGGGCAGTTTCGCGAAGGTTTCGGCCAGCGCCGGATCGTCATTGGAAATCTCCTGGGCCGTCATCAGTCCATCCCAGGCCCTCGGGTCGTCCGGATTCCGTTCCAGCGCCCGGAGCAGGATCCGGACCGCCTCCTGTCCCCGACTCAGGTAGGCCAGAGAGAGGCGCAGGCGACCGTGGTGGGGAGATCGGACGTGCCTTGTCGGACCACTCCCTCGAATCGCTCGACGACCGACGAGGGCTCCGGCGGGTCAACCACCATTCGGGCCAGCCGCAGGAGCAACCGGGCTTTCTCGCGCCGATCGCCGTCGCGGTCGAACTGTCGCAGGGCCAACTCCCGGGCCTCGGCATTCCGCCGTTGCATGGTGTAGAGGTCGAGTAGGCGTTAACCGGCCTCCAGGGCGAACGGATCGAATCGGAGCGCCTCCTTCCAGCACGCCTCGGCCCGATCGTGACGCGAGAGCAGGTTGTAGGCATTGCCCTTGTCGATCTGTGCCCAGGCGGCGAGCGAAGGCGTTTCGGGGCGAATCCGCTCGAGCCGTCGCAGGGCCTTCTCGGCATCGGGCGTATGATGCGCCAGCGCAACCTCGGCCATGACCAGCAGGGCCCGCGAGTCATCGGGACTCATCTTGAGATAGGACTCCCCTCGCGACTCTGCCTCCTCGAGGCGACCGGCCTGGGCCAGCTCGCAGATTTCCTCGAATGTCGGCCGCGGGCGGAACGAATGGTTGACCACCAGGGAGAGACCGGCCGCCAGAGGGACCACGCTCGCGATCGCCAGGGACGTGCTTCGAAGCCACAACCGCTTCCGCATGGATCGGCCTCTCGTCTCGAACCGGACTCGTTGCCTCGCCTCGGAGCCGTCCCCTCCAGGCTACCCGATGGATATTCGCCATCGCAATGCGGCGATCCGACCGGACGAGGGTCGAAGGACTGACCCCTTTTACTTCGATGATGGGGATGATAGGTTCTAGGCCAGCGAATTCGGGCCTTGCTCTCGTCGACGATAATCCGCTCGCATTCGAGCCCATGAACGACCGCGATTCACCTCTCCTCATCCATCGCGGTTCCGTGCTGGTCGTCCGTTTCGAATCGCGTACCTTGGCCTCTCTTCCCATCCTTTCTCAGATGAGGCAGCCTCCTATGCGTAGACGAGCTTTCACCCTGATCGAGCTCCTGGTGGTCATCGCGATCATCGCCGTCTTGATCGCCCTCCTGCTGCCGGCCGTCCAGTCGGCGCGCGAGGCCGCGCACCGCGCCCAGTGCGTCAACAATATCAAGCAGATCGTCCTGGCCTGCTTCAACTACGAGAACCAGGTCGGCGCGTTCCCCCCCGACTCCATCGCCAACGACCAGTGGGCCGGCACGTGGTGGGCCTGGCCGTCGTTCATCCTCCCTCAGATGGAGCAGTCGCCGATCTTCAACAGCATCAATTACTCCTGGAGCTGCTGCAACCCGGCGAATCAGACCGTCTATCTGAGCCTCATCTCGAGCTACTTCTGCCCCTCCGACGACTCGAATAAACTCTTCAGCGATCGGGTCTACATCGACGTCAATCTCGCAACCTTCGGCTCGCTGATCACCGCGGCGCCGACGAATTACGTCGGCAATCAGGGCGACATGCAGAACAACACGATCTTCGACTACCTCTGCGTCGACCCGGCCCAGATCGCCTACAAGGCGGCAAACGGCTATGCGAGCAATGGCTGCACGCCCGGAGCCGACCCCAACTGGGTCGGACCGTCGGCCCCCTTCCGCGGCATCTTCGGCGATTGCTCCTGGGCGGCGTCGATCAAGCTCGCCCAGATCACCGACGGGACGAGCAACACGCTGATGATCGGCGAGAATTCGCCCAATCTCAACAGCGGGCTGGCCTGGGTCTCGGGCAACGACATCTATGCGACGACAATCCTGCCGATGAACTGGATGACCAGCATCCGCGACGGTCAGACCGACCCGGCCACCGGCGAGATCTGTTCGCCGGCCGCTTGGAACCCGTCCCAGCCGACGCAATTCACCCACTGCTTCAACAACCAGTGGTATTACCAGGGCTTCAAGAGCTTCCATCCCGGCGGCTGCAACTTCGGATTCTCCGACGGATCGGTCAAGTTCCTCAAGCAGTCGATCAACGTCCGGACGTACATGGCCCTGAGCACGCGTGCCGGCGGCGAGATCGTCTCCTCCGACGCGTATTGACCGTAATCGAGGAGATCCATTTATGCAAATCCGAACCTGGATCTTCCTGGCCTCGGCCGCCGCGATCGCCGGCTGCGGGCCCGGCAATGGCCTGACGATGGGGAGGGTCTCCGGGGTCGTGACCTACCTGGGCGAGCCGGTCGAGCTCGGAGAAGTCCTCTTCCTGCCCGATTCCGAGAAGGGGAACAGCGGAGTCCCCTCGATGGGCGCGATCGGGAAGGACGGCCGTTATTCGATGTCGACCCAGGACGCGAACGACGGCGTGATCGCCGGCTATCACAAAGTCGGCATCCGTGCCCTCGATCCCGAGCCGGTGACCAAGGGGGCGACGCCCGCAGCAGGACCCGAAGGGACCGACGGAACCGACCTCATGGCGGCCAAGGTCAAGCAGAGGCGAGCCCTGGCTTTGAGCAAACGCAAGGGCCGGGCCAAGGACGATGCTCCCACGGTCAGCTTCGGCGCCACCGTCCATCGGTTCTTGACCCCGGAGAAACTGGCGAATCCCGAGACTTCGGGGATTCGCGTTCAGATTAGCCAGGGATCCAACCGAGTCAACTTCGCGATCCAGGAAGATGGGACCGTCAAGGTCGAATAGTGTCCCGAACGCCGGGAATTCGCGTGGGAACGTCGGCTCGAAATCCGACGAGGAAGCCCGATCCTCGCGAGAGAGGATCGGGCCTCACGAACCGTCCGCCAATCAGTTGGCCTTGGGGTTCAGGTTTGGCGAGCCGGGCAGGGGGGGTAATGAAGCGGTCGTTTCCTGCGACGTCGGGACGACCCGCGAGGCCGATTCGCGCACGACCGGCGAGCGATCGCTGCGCGCCATCTCGGCCAATCGCTTGTGAACGGATGGCGTCTTGTGGGCGGCCAGGGCCTCGATCGCGCTGATGCGGACCATCTCCTCGGCATCGCGAGAGAGCTGGAGCAGCCAGACGACCGGGTCGATGTCCTTGCGATCCTTCAAGAACGGGATGACGGAGATCCGCTCCTGCGGCTTGGGGCTGAAGATCAGGCCGCCGAGCCGGATCTGCTCCTGAGTCAGGCCGCGGGTCTTGAGGATGACGGCGGCGGTCTCCCGGTTCAAGGCATCCTCGTCGTGGAGCCGTTTGAGCAGCATGTCGTCGGTCAACAAGAGATTGCGCCTGGCGAACGAGATCAAGGTCTGCTTGCGGACGTCGGAGTTGCTGTTCTCGATGTAGGCGATCGCGGGGGCGGCGGCGTGGTCGATCGGCAGGTTCCCCAGGCACGCGACCGCCGCCACCAGGGTGCGCGCATCGCGGTTGCCGAGGCATCGGATGACCGGAGGATACAGGCCGTCCTTCCAGTTCGCCAGCGTGTTCTCCTCGACGGGAGTGATCGATCGGCCGGGCAGCCAGGCCCAGCTCTTGGCGACCTCGCCCAGGCTCGTGGCGCGAACGAGCTCATCCGCATCGGCCAGGCCGGCTGAGAAAAGGTCGTGGAGCGGCCGGAGGGCTTCTTCCCAACGAGCCGGGGCCGGCTCGACCGCGAATCGATCGAAGATCTGGAAGGAGAGGGAAATCGCGATGGCTCGCGCCGGGCTGTTCAAGCCGACGAACCCGGTGCGCAATCCGGCGAGGGCTTCGATCCACTCCGCGGCTTCGGCGTCGGTGAGGGCCACGCGCGGCGCATCGGCGGACGGAAGGTGCTGCTGGATGAAGACCAGGGCCCGGGGATTGCCTGCCCGAAGCCCCTGGACCAGGTCGGCCATCGGGCTCTTCTCGCCGAGGACTTTGCTGTCGGGTCCGCTCGCCGGCGTGTCGCCGGGCCCGCCGCGGAAGAAGCCAACCTTGACACCAAAGATCGTTGCCGCGAGGCCCACGGCCACCACCAGGATGCCCGCGACCTTCCGGTTCACGCGACGCCGCTCCGGCATAATTGCCTCCCTGCAAGTCTGGAATCGTACTGGAAGAGCCCGCACGGATCCGTCACCGACAACCGCCCCGGATTTACCGTACGATCGTCGGCTCGCCGCGGGCGGTCGGAGATGACCACTTCGATAGGATGGGTTGACCCCGAGAATCCCCGGTCCCGCGCCGGACCGGTGGGCCTTCCCATCGGGGCGACATCTTAGTCGGAAATCCGGAGCGGACAAGAGCATTTGCCCTCAAGAATCCGGTCCCTCGCGACCGACAAGGGCCGGAACGTCCGTCGATCCATCCATGCCGCCGCTTGTCGGGTTGGCACGTTCGTGGCAACTTCGAATGAGTAGTCACCAAAGTGGATCAAGGCCGTGCTTCTGGTCTGGAATAACCCAAGTAGCATCTCTCAACCGTTCCGGTACAATTGTTCTACCGATCGATTAATGAGGGTCGTAATTCCAATCGTCCTGCCACCTCGTCAACCTGCGGAGCCCAGGGGGTCGGAATGCTCATCGTCCTGAACTGTCCCGGGTGCAAGAAGCGGTACGAGATCAACGCCAGCCTGGCGGGTAAGCGGTCACGTTGCAAGGACTGCGGCGAGGTGTTCCGGATACCCGTCCCGAGCGGTCGCATGGTCGAGCCTTCCGGACGCCCGGCCGCGCCACCGGCACCCTCTGCGTCGAGGATGCCGGCGAACCCGGCCGGTCCGCAGTCGTCTGGGCAGGCTCCGCCGTCGCGTGCCATGCCCGCATCGGAGCCATCCTGGAAGGTCACTCCGCTGGAGGGCCTGCTCGACGGCGAGCCCGCGAGCCCTCCCAATCCTCGGAGGACCACGCTTCCCTCCCCCCCATCACCGCCGAGGCGGCCGGAGGCCGGAGTGCCGGTGCAGCCTCCGGTGCCGCGAAGCAGCTTCAAGCCCTCACCTTCCGATTTCGATGATGAACTCCCACCGCCGCCCCGCGCCATGTACCAACCGACGCCGCGCCGCAAGCGGGCCTCGCGCGATGCGGACTCGGCGTCCGATCTGGGAGTCTCGGCGCTGGGATGGTTCGTCCTGATCGACGTGGTGGCGAACCTGATCTTGTATGCCTATTTCCTCATCGGCGAACCCTCTCAGGAGTTGCGATTGCAGCTCTTCACGTGGTGCCAGGGGCTCGCGGCGATCGGGGCCTTTTCGCTGGCATCTGTGGGGGGTTATCTGGCTGCTCTGCATCGCTTTCGCGGACGATATCATCCAGGGCATCCTCTGCTTGTTCGTGCCATTCTATACGTTGTTCTTCGCCATGAGTCGCTGGAATGAGAGGAGGGGGGCCTTCGGGTTGACCCTCGCCCCGGTCGTCATGCTCCTCGTGTCGCTGGTCGTCGGCTTCGCCGCGCTCGGAGTGAAGAAGGTGAATGATGGCCTCTACGGGACCACTCCGACGACCAACGAGGCCATCGCATCGGAGTCGAACGGTCCGATTCCGATCCGGCCCGGCGTGCGATCGGCACCGGCCCTGGTCAATCAATCGCCCACGCCTCGACCGGTTTCGCCCCGGTTCTCGGCGGCCAAAGGGCCGATCCGGTCCAACAACTGGATGGATCATCTCACGGCTCAGTATCGTGCCTTCCGCCAGCAATATGGCGGTGACCGGGTCGTCGTGGTCGTGGTGTCGGGCCTGCCCGGCCATGGAGATCCGAGCCGAGGCGTGACGAATCGCGACGTCACGGCCGAGGTGACCCGTCGGTTGAGGGAATTGGTGCCGGAGGCCGGTTCCCCGTCGATGTTCGGCGATAACAACATGATGATGCTCCTGATGGCGCCGATCAACGACCGACAAGGGCTGGTCCCCCGGATCGATTTCGGCACGGTCGCCTTGAAAGGGGATCAGCTCACGATCCAGCTCGACTCTCGCTACATCGCATCCGTCCCGCGATTGCCCGCCGAGCCGACTGCCGGAGAGCAACCGCAGGTCGCGGCCCGGACATCGCCGGACCGACCGGTCGATCCCGAGGTCCCCGTGGGTGCCGACCCGATCACCAAATCGCTGATCGAGTTGAAGTCCTCCGAGACTGCACAAGAAGAAGCAGGCCCTCGACCGCCTCCAGAGGGCCACGCCCGATGGCCGCGTCAACCAGGTTGTGCAGGCGATCAGCCCCTTGCTCGAGGATGACGATCAGTTCCTGGTCATTGATGCGGTCAAGTCGCTGGCCGTCTGGCGGTCGCCGGAAGCCATCCCGGCCTTGATCGGGCGGACCCGCGACAATCGCCATTTCGTCCGTAGCGAGGCCATCAAGGCCCTCGGGAAGTACCAGGATCTCAAGGCGGCCGAGGCGATCGTGGCCGTCTTCAAGGAGGATGGCTTCGCCGTCGAGGCGGCCCTCAAAGAGATGGGCGGGGTGGCCGAACCCGCGGTCATTCCACTGCTCAAGAATCCGGACCCGGATCTGCGACGCAAAGGATGTGAAGTCCTCAAGTACATCGGCGGCCAGGAAACGCTCAAGGTGATGCAGGCCCTTCCGAACGATCCGGATTTCAGCGTGAGAGTCAACGCCCAGGAGTCATGGAAGGCGATCGTCGCACGGGTCGGAGAGCCTCCCAGGTTAGAGCGGGGTACGAAGGCCGGCACCGGCAAACTCTCGGAAGTAGCTCGCTACCGTCCCGACGGTTCGAGCCGACCGAGAGCGGCCCGGGCGATGTCGAATGCGATCGAGCTCGGGGAGCCATGGTCGCGAACCCATTCAGGTGGGGCAGGGCGGCGTCGCGGTCCCCGGCCTGGAGACGATCGAAGCCGATAAAGGCATGGGCCTCGGTCTGCTGACGCAGCCCGGACGCCGATCGGAGCAGTGCGGCCTCGTCGAGATCTCCCCGGAGGTACCGGAGGATCGGGACCGGCCAGGACTGGCCGTTGAGGTTGGTGAGCGACTCGTCGAGCAGTCGGCGTGCCTCCGCCTGGCGCGGGGTCCCGCGGGCGCCGAGCACGGCGAGCAGGGCCATGTAGGCGGAGAATGGTTCGTGCCAGCCGCGGAGGGAGAGGTAGGCGCGAGCGTCGTTGTCGGGCCACTCGACCCCGGCGCAGAGGCGGGCCCAACCCCTGGCGACGTAGAGGTCGGCTCGCCTCGGGTCGATCGCCACGGCGCGATTGTAGTCGGCCAGCGAGCCCAGCCAATCGCCCGACTCGCGCTTGACATTGGCGCGATCCTGGAAGACCTCCACGCCTTTCGGGTCCAGGCGCAACGCCATGTCGAATTCGCGGATGGCTTCATCGGGGCGACCCAGTTGCGACTGGATCCG
This sequence comes from uncultured Planctomycetota bacterium, assembly GCA_963743925.1. Lineage (GTDB taxonomy): Bacteria > Planctomycetota > Planctomycetia > Isosphaerales > Isosphaeraceae > CAVZRC01. Next base: position 65,324 of record CAVURY010000011.1, read on the forward strand.
TCCTATGGCGGCATAGGCCGGGGCGTATGTCGGGGCGATCTGGACGGCATCCTGATAGTCCTGGAGGGCCCGGTCGCGCATCCCCAGGCGGTCGAAGGCCTCGGCGCGATTGAAGTGGGTGATCGCGTTGCGGGGCTCGAGCTTGATCGCCTGGCTGAGGTCGGCGACGGCCTGGTCGTACTCTCCGATGGCGAAATGGGCCCGGCCGCGGTTCGAGAATGCCCCCGCGTTCTCGGGATCGAGCCGGATCGCCTCATCCAGATCCTTGATCGCCCGCTCGAAGTGGCCCAGGCTGGTATAGGCGACGCCGCGGTTCTGATAGGCGGTCGCGCGCTTCGGGTCGAGCCGGATCGCCTCGTCCAGATCCTGGATCGCACGGTCGAGCCGCCCGAGCCGGACGAGGACGCCGCCGCGGTCCTTGTACGCCCCGGCATTGTCGGGGATCAGCTTGATCACCGCGTCGAAATCGGCCAGGGCGAGCTCGTTCTGCCCGCGCCGCGCGTGGGCGGCACCCCGATAGGCGTAGGCCTTGGCGAAGGCCGGGTCGAGCGCGATGGCCCGATCGAGGTCCGAGATCGTGGCGTCATCGCGGCCCAGGCCGTAGAGCATGATCCCCCGGCTGGCGAAGGCCCGCGAGTGCGAGGGGTCGAGCCGGATCGCCTCGTTGAAGTCGGCGATCGCCAGATCGAATTGCGACTGCGCCGCCAGGATCTCGCCGCGACCGACGAACGCGTTCGGGTCGGTCGCATCGATGGTGACGGCCTGGTTGTAGGCCTCGCCCGCCGCCGCGAGCTGGCCGAGCCGGTAATAACCCTGGCCGAGGCCCTCATAGGCAGCGGCCCGGCCGCGGATCATCCTCGGATCGCGGCGCAGCCGGTTCTGCGGCAGATTCCACAAGGAGACGGCCTGCTGGAAGCTCTCCAGGGCATCCTGATCGCGTCCGAGCATCAGCAGCGCGAGACCGCGATTGCCGTAGCTCTCGCCGAACCAGAGGTCTGCCGACGGCTCGGGGATTCCGGCTGACGATTGGAAAAAGTCGCCGAGTACCCGAGCCGCCTGGACGCTGCGCCGATTGATCCGATCGAAGTCGGCGAGCGCCTTCTGCGGCTGATCGGTTCGCAGATAACAGATGCCTCGGAGGTTGAGGATCTCGATATGATTCGGCTGCCGCGCCAGGACCTGGTTGAAATAAGGGATGGCTTCCGCGAAATGCCCAGCATGATAGAGTCGGCGCCCTTCGACCTGCGCCGCCGAGGTCGAGTCGCCCCTGGCCGGTAGGGATACGACCATGCCGATCGCCATCGTCAAGCCGACAACCCGCGCGACCCTTGAAGCCCACATGACCGATCCTCGCCTTCGCTCGTGGTCGGGACATCCTGTCCTTTTCAATGTCGTCCCGATCCGCGACGACCGATCGGCCGACATGGCGGTCGGCGCGAGGGAGTTGCGGGTCATGACGCGCTTACGCGTGGCAACGCCGACCGGAGTTCGGGTGGAATCGATCGAAGCGGATGGGCCCGGTCGGGAGCCCCGGGATCGCCGCGATCAGATGTGCTTCTTCTGTCCCTGAAGCGGGTGAACCTTCGGGCTCTTTCGCATGATCGGCCGAGGATGGCGGTGAGGCTTTGCCGCGGGTTTCGGGTGGTGCTTCTTCTGATGGCTGGCCTTGCCCTCGATCGGGTTGATGACGCCTCCAGAGGGCCCGGTCGCCGTGCCACCATTTCCCGAGCCGCCTTGAGTCGAGCCCCCGCCCGCGCCATTCCCCACGGCGACGGTCGCGTTCAGGGCGACCGACTGGCCGTCGCTGAGATGCGTGGCGAGCACACGGACGGCGTAGACTCCGTTATTGGTATAAACATTCGAGCCGCTGACCTCGAACGTGCCATTGGGATTGGGGGTCAAAGTTCCGGTCGAGACGTTGCCATCTCCCCAATCGATTCGCACGCTGTAACCGGACGCCGAATCGCCCGCCTGGGACGGCGTGAAGGAGCCGAGCTGGCCGTTCACCAAGCCGCCCGATCCGGCGTTGAGCAAGGTCCCATTGGCATTCTCGACGAAATTCAGCCTCACGTTGTTATTTCCGACGACCACGGTCCGGGCGATCGGGGCGGGCAAACCGCCTCCGCTGGCGGTGACCGTGTAGATGCCGGGTGTCACTTGCATGCTGTAACCGCCGGCGTCGAGGGTCGTGGTCGTGTTCCCGTTGGATACGCTGATGGTTACCCCGCCCAGGCCCTCGCCCGGATGGTACTCGCCCTTGCCGGCCGAGTCATTGAACACGACGCCGGTCAAGAACGGGTTCGTGTTCGTCGTCGCGGCGATGTCGATCGTCGTGTCCGTCTGCACATAAGAGAATCCACCGGAACTGGAGTATTGCGAAGCGATACCGATGCCGACCTGTCGTTCGTTGAGGAGCTGGCCGCCGATGTCCAGCAACATGACGCGGTGCCCGAGGTCGGGGATCCCCTGGTCCACGATCAGGTTGGAGAGGCTGAAGCCGGTGTCCCACGCCGCGTAACTGGCCGCGGAAGAGGAGATCGGGTTCGTATCGGTCTCGATGCTCTCGGCATAACCCGTCGGATTGAGCCCGGCCGCCTGGATGCGCTGGCCGGGTCCGAGCCCCTGGGGGGATGTGTGGCTGAAGTAATTCTGGGCGATCATGTCTTGCGAATGCAGGCGGGCCGATTCGACGAGCGAAGCGTTCATCGCCAGGGGCGGCGAGGGGGCGACGTTGGAGAGATCCAGGCCGAGCGATTGACCATACGCGGCGGGGTTGAATCGGGCGTCATCGAGCTGCTCGAGATAGAGCTGCTCGATGGCCGTCGGCGAAAGGCCCGAAAGGAGCGAGCGCGTCTCGAGGCTCTCGGCTCCGGGGCGAGTGGTTCGCCGGCTCCGTGCGGCGGAGGAGAATCTCGAGAGCACCTTCGGCCTCGGAGCGGCTTCGCTCCATCGAATCACGATCCAGCGCGGTCCGACCACTCTGGTCCGTGTGGGTAACCTTGATCGAGCTTCCTGTCTCGGAGGATCGACGCGGTCGCATAATCAATCTTGGGACCCTTTCGGCCCGATTGCCACGATCTACCGGCGGAATATTCGGACATGTTGGATTTTCGGCACGTTTCGAGCGGTTAAACGATGGGTTGCTCACGCCCTGGCCGGATGGGTGCTACACTAACCCGACTCAACAGCGAGGGCGCCATGGCATTCCCCTCGCTGGCGCGTCGGGTTGGTATGGAGTAGATGCAATCCCGTCATGAAGCGCTTTAATCCGGATCGTCGGGGGAAGGTGGTCCCATGACATCACCCGAGAGGCCCCGATGACCTCGGAGGAACTCGGGGGCCGAGAATGGCTTCTTGCCTGGCATCTGGAGGATCAGGATGCGGATGGCCCCCTCGGCGGCGGCGACGACCAGTCGATCGCCTTCGGCCTCGATGATCTCGCCGGGAGTGCCTTGGCCGTCGACGACGGCGGTCTTGTGGACGATGATCCGGGTCGAGATCCCGGAATCACCGGTCCCGTGGCGCCAGGTCGTGGAAGCAACCGGCCAGGGCTGCATGGCGCGGACGAGGTTATGGATGGATTGGGCGGGGCGGGACCAATCGATTTGCCCGTCCTCCTTGCGGAGCTTGGGAGCCTTGGTGACCCTGGCCTTGTCCTGAGGCAGGATCCGGACGGGCCCCGCGGCGAGGGCATCGAGGGTCTGAGCGACCAGGGCGCTCCCAGGAGAGCCAGGCGGGCTTCCAGCTCGCCGGACGTCTCGTCGTTGTCGATCTCGGTCCGAGCGATGGCGATCATGCCTCCGGCGTCGATCCGGGGCGTCATCCGGATGACGGTCACGCCGGTGGACGTCTCGCCATTCTGGATGGCCCGGGCCACCGGCGCCGCCCCCCGATACGACGGCAAGACCGAGCCGTGCAGGTTGATCCCGCCTAGCGAGGGGATGGAGAGGAGGTCGGCCGAGAGGATCTGGCCGTACGCGGCGGTGACGAGCAAATCCGGCTTCAACGTCCGGACGAGGTCCAGGCTTGCGGGCGCGTTGACGTCTTCGGGCTGCTCGACCGGGATTCCGCGGGCCTGGGCCGCCAGCTTGATCCGGCTGGGGATCAGCTCCTGCTTGCGTCCCTGGGGGCGATCGGGCTGGGTGATCAACGTCACGACCTGATGGCCGGTCTCGACCAGGTGTTCGAAGGATGGGAGGGCAAAGTCTCCCGTGCCCAGGAAGATCAGTCGGATGGTGCTGGGTGTCATGGACGATGCTGCCTGACGCCAGAAGAGATCGGTCGAAGGAGACTTACCGTCAGCCGCGCGTGCCGTTTGCCGCACGCACCGCCTCGGGAGCCAGGTGGGTCATGGCATCGAGGCGCTTCACCAACTCGTCGTCGGGCGGCATCGTGCCGGCCCGCTGGGCCTGGTGATAAACCTGCTCGAATTCGCGCAACTTGTCCTCGGCCGATCGTCGGGCCAGGGGCTCGAGGTAATCGATGAAGAGCTTTCCGGCGAGGTGGTCGGCCTCGTGCTGGATGGCCCGACTGAAGAGGTCATCCGCCTCGTGCTCGACCAGGTTCCCCTCGAGGTCGTAGGCCTGGACGCGGATCTTCCTGGCCCGCCGCACCTTCGCGTAGAGTCCGGGCAGGCTCAGGCAGCCCTCCTCATCCTCGACCGCCGAGTGCCGCTTGACGATCACCGGATTGATGAACACCTTCTCCTGATCCTGCTGCTCCGGGTCTGCCGTGAGATTCAGGATGAAGAACTGGAACGGCAACGCGACCTGGTTGGCGGCCAGCCCGATCCCGCGTGCGTCATACATTAGCTCGAACATCTCGCGGATCGTGGTACGCAGGTTATCGTCGATCTCCGTGACGAGACGCGACGCATATCGCAATGCGGGATGGGGGTATTGGACGATCTGAAGCACGAAGGACGCTCCATGAGGTCAAGCGGGCAAGATTCGTTCAGCTCGACCGGGACACCTGGAAGAGCGATTCCCCAGCTCCCAAGTCTCGTGGTTATCCCCTCTCGGATATGCCCGACATCGCGACCGAGGATGGGAATGCTCGTCCGAAGCTGACCCGACAACCTCATCTCCGGCACCCGATCACCGTGGCCGAACCGTTTCACCGATTCTACTCCAGCCATTCGGGAAACGCCAACACGCGAGAATCGCTTGAAGTCGGGTCACGTCGGGTCTGGCTTCGTTTCCGCGATTTCGATCATGGTCGCACGATAGAGCGGTGGAAGATAACCCCTGCAGTCTACCTAGTCGTTATATTTGTGGCTTCGTTTGCGCAATTTTCGAAGCGGAAGGGTTGGTGGGTACTATACATCTGTTAAATCGCTCCGACCCTGAGGCGATGACAGCTCCGCAGGGTTTTCCCAGACATCGGGAAATCGATGGTACGGCCGGTCGCCACCGAGACGGGACATGGATCAGCGGACCTGCGGCAGGGAGCATCCGAAATCTGTACGGGATCTGCTTTCATCTGTGGATGAGTTCCAACTCGGTCTTGGAGAGCCTCAGCGAGGAAGGAGAGAGTGTCCGCAGATGGAATACGGATAAACACCGATGAAATGCCGAACGAGAACGATCGAGCGTTCGATCACACGAAAGCTCTCGCTGAGGACTCGAAAAACCGACTTTGATAAGTTGCATTCGCCGACAGACAGGCTTCGTCCACGTAACGATCTTGGCCGAATGCATGTTTTCGGCTGGAACGCCATTGCCCACTTGGGGAGGGCTGAAAAGAGATCATCCTACCTTATATAATGCCGCCGATTTTCGATTGCATGAACGGGATGAGGAATTTCCTGATGTGAGCATCAGGAGGAGCCTTTCGATCTCCGCGGGTGCCGACTTCGCTCGAGGTGGCGTGGCCTGCGGGTGGAGGGCACATCGGGCCGCCACCATCGCGGCCAGCAACCGCGAATACCGACAGTTACTCCACGAAGAAATCCGCGTCGCGCGGCAAGAGTGACAACGCCGAATTTGCGGCCGGCAGTCCCGTTGCTCGCAGGCCCGCGGATCAATCACGGTATCTAGGCGTTCACGGGCGCGAACATTTTGTACATTAGGCTCGTACTATCCCTTGTGCGAGAGCCAGAAGAGGATCTGTCGCCAGAGCTTGCGATGAGCCAGCCGGCTCTCCTCCGAGGCCCGGTACCAGCGCCAGGTATCACCGCCGTAGGCGATCGACCGGCCCTTACCGACGTCCATGCTGACCAGGAGCGGCTCGGAGCCGGGGGCAGGGGTCTCGGCCAGGATGTCGGCGCCGACCTTTACCGCGCTGAAGCGGTTCGTGCCGAGGATCGGCGCCATCATGTTCCAGATCCGCGCGGTCTCGGCCTTGTTGGCGCCGACCTGCAGGAGGTAGCTATCGAGGCCCTTGGGATTGGGCACGAACTTGAGCCCATCCGGGGGCTCGTTCTGGCCGTCGTCGGCGCGGATTACCACCGGGAGGATGTCCGCCAGCGGCGTCTCGGCCCAGCCCCCCCCACCGAAACTGGAGTGGCCCCCCAGCATCAGCAACCCCGCCCCCTTGCGGACCGCCTCGGCCAGCATCCGCTGCTGCTCGGGCGTCAGGTAGTTGGCGGGCAGGTCGCCGAGGACATACGCATTGTACCGGTCGGGCGCGAACTCCTCGTCGTTCAGGCCGCCCCGCTCGCCCTGCGCCGCCGCCTTGATCACCACCCCCTCGACGTGGATGTCCTGCTGGGTCGCGATCGAGAGAATCAGGAACTTGTAGTCCCAGGAGAAGTTCGAGCCCTGGAGGAACAGTACGTTGAGCCCCTTGATCGGCGCGAGGTTGCGCCCCCCGGCCTCGAAGGTGAGCGGCTCGGCGGTCTTGACCGAGAGGTTGTCGATCTCGCGGGGCGTCGGCCGGAGGACCTGCGATTCCTGCGGCTGCCCGGCGCGCCGGGCTCGTCATCCGCCGCACGGAGCATCGCGATGGGCACGGCGATGCCGGCGGCGAGGGCCAGGGCGATGGCCGCCAGGGCCACCGACACGCCGCGACGGTTGAGCTTGTCGCTGAGCACGGCGACGAGGCGGCGTTCGAGCGACGACTTGCGGGCCATGGCGAGCCCGCCGGAGTGCGCCCTGCCGGCGGGCGAGAAACTCGTGACGACGTCGAGCAGGTGTCCGGCGTAAGCGGACGGCCGCACGCCGTTGGCCAGGACCAGGTCGTCGCACGCTCGTTCACACTCCACCCCCAGACGCCAGGCGGCCAGCCACACCAGGGGATTGAACCAGTGCATGGCACACGCGATCTGCGCCAGCAGTCGAGCCATGGTGTCGCGACGCTTGATGTGGGCCAGCTCGTGCAGCAGGACCGATCGCAGTTGCTCGTCGCCCCATTGCCCGGCGGCGGCGGGAAGCATCAGGCGATATCGAAGGATGCCCCAGACCAGCGGAATGGTCCGGTCCGGGTGAATCAACAAGGTGACCGGTCGCCCGATCCTGAGCTGCGAGCACGCGGCTTCCAGGGCATTTGCGATGCGACGGTGAATCGGCGACGCTTGCCCTGACGATCCGATGACCGTCCCATGCCGCTCGGTCTTCCCGAGCATCCGGCGCGAGGCCAGGAGCCGCAGGATGAGCGCAAGAACCCAGGGCCCACACGGGAGTCACTGCGTCGAGCCAGCTCCGGCTCGCGGCCGCCGACGCGGGCCGGGAATCGGGCGGCCTGACGGCCGGTTGATAGGCCGACGCGGATGGCGATGCGACGTCTTCGGGAACGGCAGGCCGCGCCCGTTCCATCGCACCATCGGCGGGCCTGGCCATCGCGGGCGGTCGGGTCAACACAACGGCCATCGCGGATGGAATACGCACCCACTCCGGCAGCACTCGCCACCGAGGCAAGATCGCCGACAGCACCGGCACGACCAGCATCGCGGCCATCGCCAGCAGCCACACGAGATGTCGAGTCGCCGCCGAGTCACGCCTCAGGGTCAGGGACGCGATCGCCGCCACGACCAGGAGCGCCGTGCCCTTGACGGCGGAATCCATCAGCACCGGACCCGACGCGCCGAGCATCCCGGCGACGATGAGGAGCGTGCGTTTCATGTCACCGGCCCTCCCGCTGTGCCTGCGCGATCAACGCGATCAGCCGCATGCGTTCGTCCGCAGACACCCGGTCCTTCCGCGAATGCAGGTGCGCGGCGAGCGCTTCTTCCAGGGAGCCGCCGAAGAACGTCTCCAGCACCTGCTGGAAGGCCCGGCGACCGGCCTTGTCCCTGGACTGGCGAGGGGCATAGATCACCTCCCGACCGCTCTTCCGCCGTCGGAGATATCCCTTCTCTTCCAGGATGTGCATCATCCTGCGGACCGCCATCGCCGTCGGCGGTGAAGGGATGCCCTCGACGACCTGGTTCACGGTCGCCTCCCCGAGCGCGAAGACGGCATCCATGATCTGCCGTTCACGCCGACTGAGTTCAGACGGTTCGGGCATCATCCGCCCCTCGCGCCATAGGGTCCCCGCGGGGCGCCCCGGGTGGGCGGCGCCGCATATCGTTAAGATTTTAACGCTATGTCGCGCAAATGCAATGGTCAGAGCGCTAATTTTTTAACGGGTCGCCCGGTCGCTGGTGTGGGCGGGGCCGACTGGAGCCGCGTTGCGAACGTTCACGCCGCCCTCGTCGGTGGACGATGTCGTCGCGTGATACTTCTTGATTCGGTCCGTCGCGCAGAGCGCCGACGCTCAGGGTGCGTACGAGTAGGTCGTAGAGTGGGCCTCGCTCCGCTCGACCCGGCCGACAAGATCGCGTACCGCCCCCTCCATCGGACACGCTATGAGGTCCCGGAGGTCGGCGGGAGATCGCTGGTCCGCAGTCTCTGTCCAGGGCGGCCAATCGCTGCTCCCAGATCACCCACCCAACCGCACCGCCATGCACGCGTCCGTCTGGTACGAAAAGGCTGTTCCAAAAAGCGGGAGACGACGGCCGAACATCGCAAGAGTCCAGAGCGCCACAATCTTCGACGTCGCCGGACTTGTAGCCGGGCCTGTGAGCCCGGTCCGTCAACGCCCAGCCTTCTCGAAGCCCGGATCAGCGGCCTCACAGAGGCCACCCGCAGAAAAGGAACAGACTCGAAGACGGACGTTCCGGTTTCCTGCGTGAACGCATCGCGGGGGGCTCGAGAATCCCGATTTGTGGGGAAATCACAAGAAAGTTTGGGAACCACTTGACGACAATCTCACCCGCAGCCTACGATCCGCCCCGCGGCGGATCGCCGGAGGGCGTCGATCGCACGCGATCGGCACCAAGCGGTGAGACTCCAGGCGACGGCACGGACGAGGGATCGATCCGAGACCCCGCGATCACGTGGCGTCCGAGCCAGACCTGCCGAGCCAGCACCGAAGGGACAACCAGCGACGACGTTACCCTGATAGGATACGGAAGTGATGCATACCGAGCACGTCACCCGGGGGCCTCTCCCCTCGCCCTGTGAGCCCTCTCCGCGACATTTCCTTCGATGCGGAATATCTCGGAGGGTTCCATCGACCGCCATCCTATTCTGGATCCTAGGCGGCATGGTCCTACCCCCAACCGAGGTCGCCGCCGGATCGATCACCTACTTTGTCCTGAACTATCCCTCGGTCCAGAATGGATACACGGTGACGGGCACGATCACCACGAACGGGACCACAGGAACATTTCTTCCCGGCTCCGACATCACATCATGGGACATCACAATCGAGAAGGCCGGAGTCACGGTGGTCTCGTTGACCCCGGCCGACAGCTACGCCTTGTACTCATACTTTGATGCCACCGCCAGTTCGATTACCGTCGCTACCGTGCCGGACGTGCTGTTTTTCCAAGAAACAGCACAAATAACAGGCATAGCATGGGCGAATATCGCCGACACAATCGGCTACGCCGGCACGACGCCGACCCAACAGCTATGGTCCACGACGCTCTCCCCGGCCACATTACCGATCGCCATCGCCGGCGTCCCTGAGCCCTCGTCCGCCGTCCTCGCATTGACCGGGGCCGTCGCCGCCATCCTCACCTTCGGTCGGTCCCGCCAGCGCGGGGAGCAGCGGAGGCACGCAGCCGCATAGCAACCCAGCCGACCCATAGCCCGCACGACGAGTTCCATGACACGCTCGGACAGCCCCGTTCCCGGCGCCCGGAGGCCGCTCCTCGCCCTCTCCCCGAACAATTCGGAAAGGGGCGAGGGGCACGCTCAAGCGCGTCTCAGAAGTGGGCCACTTCAGGGCTGCTGATCGGGCGGAGGGGGCGGTGCGTCACCGCGCGGTTGGCCGCCTCTGCCGCCGGGCGGTGGGCCGAATCCACCCGGAGGGCCGTCGCCGCCGGGAGGCGGGCCGAACCCGCCAGGGCCGCCCGGCGGCGGACCACCGGGGCCGAATCCGCCGGGGCCCCGGTTTCTCATCTGCTTGAGCTGCTCGTTTTGCTCGGCGCTCAGGATCTTGGCCAGTTTCGCGTCCACTTCCTTCTGAAGGGCGTCAACCTGCTTCTCCTGGTCTGGGGTCAGCGACAGGCGCTGGCGGAGCATGCCCGGCAGGATCTGGCCGGGTCGGGGTGGACCGCCCGGTCCGCCGAAGCCTCCCGGACCGCCCCCGGGTCCGCCGAAGCCTCCCGGGCCGCCGGGTCCGCCGAAGCCTCCCGATCGGCCCCGAGCGGCGGCACGCTCCCTGACCTGCAAGGCATTCAACTCGCTCTTCGTCACCGTCCCGTCCTTGTCGGCGTCCGCACGGTCGAAGAGTCGGAGCAACCGCTCATCTGTCACTTCGGATCGGGTGAGATGGCCGTCCTTGTTCGCGTCGAACGCCATCATCGCGGCCACGAGATCGCTCGCGCCGGCGGCCTTGGCGGAATTCCCCCGGCCCTGGCCCGGCGGCTGGGCCACCAGGGTTGAGGCTATGGCCAGGGTGCCCAGGCACATCATCGCACACATGAAGCTTCGCATCGTTCTCCTCGGTGGGGTCTAAGGTCTGTCGATGGGTGAATGTCGGTCGAGCGTGCGGTCAACGGTTTGCGGCGGCGCGGCCGCGTAGCAGCGAGGCGTCATCCGGGGTACGGCCGAGGACGAGGTCGTGGCGGGCGGTGAACTCGCCGATCCTCGAGCCCGGCAGAGGCTTGAAGTCGGCCTGGACCAGTTCCAGATCGATCAGGTCGCCGGCCGAGAAGAAGATGCCGTCATTGGCGTTGCCCGGGTGGCCGCTGATGAAGATCTGCGACGTGAGCAGCTCTCGGCCTCCGCGCTTCACCTTGACGTGGATGTGGGGGGCAGGACGTCCGGGGTATGGCACGGGCTTGATCGTGCGGAAGTAATATTCGCCCGTGGAGCCGGTCGTGAATCGGCCGAAACCCTGGAAATTCTTGTCCACCTCATTTCGGGTCGAGCTGAGGTCGTTCGTGTGGTGGTAGACCTCGTTCGCGTCGCATTGCCAGATCTCGACCGTCGCGTTTCGTACCGGGCTGCCGTTGGGTCCCAGCACGCGACCGGAGAGGTGGGTGATCTGGCCGACGGCCGGCGTGATCTGATCGTTGATGATGAGCAGGTCGTTGTCGGTGTCCAGTGGGAGCCGATCGGGGTAGAACGGTCCCTCGGTCAGGGAGGGCGTGCGGGTGAGCTCATCGGCGAATAGCCCGCGCGTCGTGAACAAGGCCGCGCCGAGCGTACCGAGGAAGAGCCGACGGCTGGGGATCAGGATTCGGGATTGCATCGCGAGGAGATCTCCTGGGATGGGGTTGAGGTCCTGGAGGGAAACGAGTTTCATCATTCGAAAGACAAGACGTCCGCTGCGGATCAACTCTTGGCAAATCCCGGAATCAACCACGAAGGCACGGAGACACGGAGAAGATGGGAAAAGAGTTCAAAATCTTTGAAGGGAATTCTCTGTGTCTCCGTGCCTCCGTGGTTCATTCCCCATATTTGCCTCTAATTGTGAGAACGTGCGGCGAAAATCCTTGAAGACAGGCCTTTCGCGAAACCTCGCCGTATTTTCAGGGTTTCCGTTCGAGCCAGGCCATGCCGTCGGGACCGGAGCCGGTCTTCAGGCGCGCCGACTCCGTGAGGGTCTTGAGGTCAATGACCGCCACGGCGTTCTCGCCCGTCATGGCCACATAGGCATGCGATCCATCAGGCGACATGAGGATGCCGCTGGCGCCCCGCCCGAGCTTCATTCGCTTGATCTCGGACCCGCTGCTCGCGTCCAGGATGATCAGGCCGCCGCCGCCCAACTCCGAGATGAACACGAGATCGACCATCGGGGGTGAACTTCAAGCGATTCGGGTTTCTCGCGGCCAGGTCGATCGTGCGAACGACCTTCTTCGCGGCGATGTCGATGATCGAGACACCTCCGTCGCCCATGTGAGCCGTCCAGAGTTGCTTGCCGTCCGGAGACAGGTCGAAACCTTCCGGGCCTTGTCCGACCGCGATCACCGTCTGTTTCCAACCAGGAGGGCCACCCGGCCCTCTTCGAGGCCCACCCGGCCCTCTTCGAGGCCCACCCGGTCCTCCCGGTGGCGGCCCACCCGGTCCTCCCGGAGGCGGGCCATCGGGCGGCGGGCCTCCCGGGCCATCAGGCGGCGGGCCTCCGGCTCCTTCACGGGGCGGGCCTCCCGGGCCTCCCGGCGGAGGACCTCCCGGGCCGAACGGACCCTGGCGCGAACTGCCGGGCTCGATGATGCTGATCGTGTTGGAGCTCACATTCGAGGTGAAGATCGTCTTCTCGTCCTCGCCGACGACGATCATGTGGGTCCGTTCCTGGCCGGTGCCGAGGATCCAGTCGACCTTGTTGACCGCGGGGTCGTAACGGCCGATCGCCAGGTTGGCTTCGACGGTGAAATAGAGCTTACCGCCGGCGAACCAGAGCCCGTGAGGCCGGCTGAGCGGGCTGAGGTCGATCCGATGCAACTCCTTCCGCGCCGCGATGTCGATGACGGAAAGCGTATGGCCCCCTTGCGGGCCGAATCCTCCGTAGTTACTCGCGAACGCGAGCTTGCCGTCGGAGGAGACGGCAAGCTCGTGGGGATCCTGTCCCGTAGGAGCATGTCCGACGACTTGACCGCTCGCCGGGTCAACGATGGCCATCGCATTTTCGCCCTTGTGCAGGACGAGAAGCGCCGGAGAAGGAGTCTCCTGCGCCGAGGCCCTGCTGCTCGCGAGAACACCGATCAAGACGAGTCGTGTGGCGATTCTCAACTTTGTCCTCCGCATTGTGGTGGAGAGCGATCCACGCTCTTCGGGTCCGGTCCGTAGCGATTAAGAGTTGCCTGGCATTAACGAGGACGGCATCGATTGGATTCGAGCCCGAAGCGCCAGCGAGTGAATTCCGGTGGGGATCATGGATGCACTCGCTGGCTCTTCGGGCTCGGAGGCGCAATCCAATCGGGCGAGTAAGGCCAGAGTCAGCCTTTGAGAACGCCTGGCCACCTTCCTTTCCCTCAGCCAGCCTCGTTGCGTCCGAGGATCGAGCGTTGTCTCTATCTGGAGAACGTTGGGCGAACCAACTACGAGACAGAGCTATTCCATCTCGATGGAAAGTCGGGATTGACGCCCTCGGACGCTCATGCCGGTCCACTCGACACGGAGCAGGGACGGAGAGCCCCTCTCGGTAGGCCCTGCGGACGCAATGCGGGGCTCGAGACGATGATCGTCGAGGAGAAGTTTGGCATCCGCCCGGAAAGATGTTATGTCAGTTCAGTGAGTTCGCTGGTTCGCGAGCCTCTTGATTGTCTTCCCGGTGTCGTGTTAAAGTATCGACTCTAAAGTGTGACACCCGTAGAGCTTGGTATATTTGTGCGGCCTTTCCGGGGGGTGTGACACCGAGTCTGTGTCCGATTAGACCTGTGGGTACCTCCATGCGTTTCGTGCTAATTGATCGGATTCTCGAGGTCGAAACCAACCGGTGTCGACTTTCCGGGAGTCAGAATCTCAGCGGGCAGGGGCCTCGTCTGGTCGGCATCAAGAATCTCTCGCTGGCCGAGGAATATCTCGGCGATCACTTTCCGGGGTTCCCGGTGATGCCGGGCGTCCTGATGCTCGAGGCCCTGACCCAAGCCGGTGCCTGGCTCGTCCGCGAACTGGAGGACTTTGCGCATAGCGTGATTCTTTTAAAGCAAGCCAAGACGATCAAATACGGCAGCTTCGTCGAGCCCGGTCGTCAGCTCGAGCTGAGGGTCGAGTTGACGTCTTTTGATGCGCGCGACTGCGTGTTCAAAGGTGTCGGCTCGATCGAAGGCCAGGAGATGGTCAAGGGCCGTTTCACATTGACGCGATACAACTTGCGCGATCGCAATCCCGAGCTGCACGCGACGGACGCCTCGATCGTCGAGGGCCTTCGCGATCTGTATGCGACCTTGCGAAAAGGTTCCGTGGGGGCGCGAGCGATCGCCCGCCGGCCGGAATCCTCCGAGTTGCCGAGCCCGGTCTGAGCCGTCTCTCGACTCGCGTCAACTTTGACGCGAGGGTGTGCTTGGTACCGTTTGTGCTTGAGAAATCGATCGACCCGCCTTCTTACATCACACCACCGGCCGAAACGGACTTTTCCGGCGGCCGGCAAAAGCCTGTCTGCTTGACACGCCTGCTGATGTTGCAACGATTTCGTTTTTTGCTCATGATATGAGTCGAATTCCGGCCCCGAGGTCAGGCGACGAAGGCCCCGCAGGGCCCTTTCTCGCGAATACCTCCCTCTGCGTCCATCCAAATGAAGTTCGAGCCCCGGTCTCGCCGACGATTATGTCAGCCGAAAACGAGCCGGCGCTTCGGGTACAGGATGACGAATAGGGGTTGGTGGGGCCTCCCATCTGGATTCTGAGGATCCTATGCCGACATACGAAGAAATCTTCGAGAAAGTCCAGGCCACTCTGGTCGATGCCTTGGGAGTTGACGAGGAAGAAGTCACCCGAGGCGCCACGCTCCAGGCCGACCTGGGCGCCGAGTCGATCGACTTCCTGGACATCGTCTTCCGTCTGGAGCGGAATTTCGGGATCAAGATCCCGCGGGGCGAGCTCTTCCCCGAGAACTTGATGGCCGACCCCGAATGGGTGTCGGACGGCAAGCTCACCAGCAAGGGCGTTGAAGAGCTGAAAGCCCGCCTTCCTTATGCGGATATCTCCAAGTTCGGGGAGGATCCGTCGGTGGACAAGATCGGGGACCTTTACACGGTCGAGATGCTCGTTCAATATGTTCAGAGCAAGCTCGCAGCCTGATCGATGCCTCGACGCTCGCCCGCGTTGGCCGGCGAGCCGTGGAAGTGGGACAGTCCGATCCGAGCGTGCTCGGTATCGGGTGGTCGTCGGACGTGATGGATTCCGCCCGGCGGCCCAGTCCCATGGGGTGGGCCCGGCGGCTCCCGAGTTCCTGGTTCTTGCGAGCGGGTACATCTGTCCATGAGATGGATCTGGATCGATAAATTCCTGGAGTTTCGCAGCGGCCAGTTCGCCCGTGCGATCAAGAATCTCACCTTGGCCGAAGAGCATCTTCATGATCACTTCCCGGGCTTCCCGGTCATGCCGGCGTCGCTGATCATCGAAGGACTGGCCCAGACCGGTGGAATCCTGGTCGGCGAGGCGGGAGGATTCGCCGAGAAGGTGATCCTCGCGAAGATCCCGCGCGCGGAGTTTTTCGGAGTCGCCTGCGCCGGCGATCAGCTCATTTATGAAGTGACCCTGACCGATCTCCGGAGTGAAGGGGCGGTCGTCGATGCGAAGGCGTTCTTGAACGGCGAGCTGCTCGCCGACCTCGAGATTGTATTCGCCCACCTCGATAACTCGCGGGCCAATCAGATCTTCGGACCGAAGAATTTCGTGTTCACTCAGCAATTGCTGGGCGTGCTCGATCTCGCTAAGGCGCAGGCGCGAGCCCGCGAGGCCGAGATCGCCGCCGGCAGCAATCCCGAGTCGAACGGACAGACGCATGAGGCGTTGCCGTTGGCTTGAGCCTCTACCGAGGCACGGTTTGGCACGGAGACGCCAAGTTGGGCGAGTGGATGTTCTGGATGTTTACGAAAATTTTGAGATCTGCGTCGGGTTTGAGCCGTCATGGTGGCTCTTCTTGAGCCATACTGGTGGGGCAGCCTCATCGGAGTGGGCGCCCCGGAACCTGACCACGATCGGGATCGATCCCGGCGAAGATCGACGAGTATTTCATGCTTGGTTCTGAACGCCGCGTGGTCATAACCGGTCTCGGCATGGTGACGCCCCTGGGGGACAGTCCGGACTCGGTCTGGATGTCGCTCGTGGAGGGCCGGGGGGTTGTCCACCGGCTGGAAGCGTTCCGGGTCGCCGGGTTGCCGAACGATGTCGCGGGAGAAATCCGCGGCTTCGAGCTGAAGAAGTACGCCCTCCCGAAATACAGCAAAGAACTGAGGAAGAGCCGAAAATACATGGCTCGGGACATCCAGCTCGCGGTCGCGGCGGCCCAACTGGCCGTATCCGACGCGGGATTGGTCGACGGGGGAGTCGAGCCTTCGCGGATCGGCATCGATCTGGGTGCCGGATTGATCTCCAGCGAGCTGGACGAGCTGGCCCCGGCCATCCGTCATGCATTCGCGCAGAATCGGACCTTCGACTTTCAGGTCTGGGGTCGCGAGTCGATCGGGATGATCGAGCCGATCTGGCTGCTGAAATACCTCCCCAACATGCTGGCCTGCCACATCTCGATCCTGATCGATTGCCAGGGCCCGAGCAACACGATCACCGAGGCGGATGCATCGGCGAACCTGGCGATCGCGGAAGCGGCCCGGATCATCGGGCGAGGGCGGGCCGACGTGATGATCACCGGCGGTGCCGATTCCAAGATCCACCCCCTGAGCATGGTCCGGATGGGCCTTTTCCACAACATGTCCACGTGGAAAGGGGACCCGAGCCAGGCGTGTCGTCCGTTCGATCAGCGTCGGGACGGCTGGGTGCCGGGCGAGGGTGCGGGAATCCTGATCCTCGAGGAGCGGGAGCACGCATTGAGGCGCGGGCGCGGATCTACGGAGAAATCCTGGGAGCCGGCTCCGGTTGCGACGCCTCTCCGGCCGGCGGGCTCGATCCGGACGGGATCGGCACCGAGGTGGCCATCACGGCCGCCCTGGATGAGGCCGGACTCCGGCCGGCCGAGGTCGGCCACGTGAACGCCCACGGATCCGCGACCAGGATTTCCGACCTCGCCGAGGCCCGCGCCTTCCGACGGATCTTCGGCCCGATGGGCGTCCCGGTGACGGCGCTGAAGGGGTACATGGGCAATCTGGTGTCCGGGAGCGGATCCGTCGAGTTGATCGCCAGCCTGGTCGCGGTGAATCGCGGCAAGATCCCGGCGATCCTCAATTGCGAGCAACCCGATGTCAACGTCGAGGTAGACTTGATCATGAAGTCGCCGCGACCGACGAGCAATCCGATTTTTGTGAACACGAACCTGACCCCTCATGGTCAGGCCGCGGCCCTCGTCATCCGGGGTTTCCCGGCGGAACGGGCGGGGGAGCCGCAGGCGGACTGAGCCGGGTGGGCGGATCAGGACGAATGAATGGGACGGGTCTTCGGATCCGAGGAAGGCGTGCATGCGGCGTGTCGTCGTGACGGGAATAGGGATGGTCACCCCGCTTGGCGCCGACCTGGAATCGACCTGGTCGGCCCTGCTGGCCGGCAAGAGCGGTGTCGGGCCGATCGGGCTCTTCGATGCTCGCACGTTCCCCACGCGCATCGCCGCGGAGGTCAAGGACTTCCAGCTCGGCAACTACCTCGATGACTCGGCACGCTGGGCCGAGTACTCGCGCAATAGCAAGTTCGCGCTCGCCGCCGGCACGATGGCCATGAAGGACTCCGGGCTCGCGGAAACGAAGCCGGATCTGAATCGAAATCGGTTCGGAGTGTACCTGGGCTCGGGAGAAGGGCAGCAGGACTTTCCCCGCTTCGTCAAGCTGGTCTACCAGTCGTCGCATGATGGCCGGGTCGATACGGCCGAGTTCACCCGGCAAGGGATGAAGGACCTTCACCCGATCCGCGAGGTCGAGCAGGAGCCGGGGACCCCTTCCGGACACCTGGCGAGCGTCTTCGGGGCGCGGGGGCCGAACGCCAACTGCCTCACCGCATGCGCCGCCAGCTCGCAGGCGATCGGCGAAGCGTACGAATTGATCCGGCGCGGCAGCGCGGACGTGATCCTCTCGGGCGGCACCCACAGCATGATCCATCCCTTCGGCGTGACCGGCTTCATCCTGCTGACCGCGCTCTCGACTCGCAATGACGAGCCGACCCGAGCCAGCCGGCCATTCGATCGGGATCGCGACGGCTTCATCCTTGGGGAGGGGGCCGGGATGCTGGTGCTCGAGGAGCTCGAGCATGCCAAGTCCCGAAAAGCGAGGATCTATGGCGAGGTCGTCGGCTACGGTTCGACCGCCGACGCGTTTCGAATCACCGACAGCCACGACGAGGGTCGCGGGGCCATCGCCTGCCTGAAAGAGGCCCTGGCGGATGCGCGTTGCAATCCCGGCGATATCGACTACATCAACGCCCACGGCACCAGCACGTCGGTCAACGACTCCATCGAAACTCTCGCCATCAAGAGGACTTTCGGCGACGCCGCCTACCAGGTGCCGACTTCCAGCACGAAGAGTATGATGGGACATCTGATCGCGGCGGCCGGGAGCGTCGAGGCCATCGTCTGCTTGCTGACGATGCGGGATGGAATCCTGCCGCCGACCATCAACCTGGACAATCCCGATCCGGAATGCGATCTCGATTACATCCCTCATACGGCCCGAGAAAAGACCGTCAATGTGGCACTGTCCAACAGTTTCGGCTTCGGCGGTCAGAACATCACGCTCATCTTGCAACGCTTCACCGATTGACAGCGATTCATCGCCGAGTGGTCGCGCTCGGCTCTCCCCCCGCCTCGTGCTTGACCGACAGTTCCCGGTCTGGTGCGAAGTCCAGGCGGCGCGACCAGGAGTGCATCCGTGATTGGCCTACTCATGTCCCATCCGACCCTCTCGATCCTGGCGATCTTGCCTGTCGTGTTGTGCATCGCCACCGTGGTTTACTTGATGGTCAAGTACGCCCCGATCATCGGCGAGAAGTTCGAAGAACCGCCGCTGTTCATGCCGTCGCGGATTCCCGCCGCGGAGAAAGGGGAGGCGGTCGAGTTTCCGACCTCGGACGGGTTGATCCTCTCGGGGAGCTATCTGCGGGCGCGGACCGAGGAGCGGGCCGGCGTCCTGGTCTATTGCCATGAATTCCTCAGCGATCGATGGAGCTACCGTCCCTATCTCGATCAGCTTCGCGACCTCGGCTTCGACATCTTCACCTTCGATTTCCGGAATCATGGCGTCAGTCAGAGCGAGGTGGGATACTCGCCGATGCACTGGTCGTCCGATCGCGAGGTCAACGACCTTCGAGCGGCGCTGGCCTATCTGCGGTCCCGGCCGGATCGCGATCCGGCCGGCTACGGGATCTTCGGGGTGAGCCGAGGAGGGACGACGGCCTTGCTGGTGACCGCGCTCGAGTGCGACGTCTGGGGGGTCATCAGCGACGGGGCATTCCCGACCAGCGGGACCATGATCGCTTACGCATTGAAATGGACCGAGATCTACGTGAGGAGTCCGCTCTTCCGCAGCCTGCTCCCTCGTTGGCTCTATCACGCGCTGGCATGGTCGGGGCGTCGGAAATCCGAGCGTCGCCTCCATTGTCGCTTCCCGGACGTGGAGCGGGCGGTGGCCAGGCTGGCCCCTCGGCCGTGGCTCATGATCCACGGCGGCCGCGACACCTACATCGTTCCGGCGATCGCCGAGCGGCTCTTCCGGATCGGGAACGGGCCGAAGGAACTGTGGCTGGTCCCGGATGCCAAGCACAATCGTTGTCGCGAGCGTGAGCCCGAGGCCTACGCCGGACGACTCCTGGACTTCATCGACCACTACGCGCCGCGGCGTCCGATCACGACCCCGCAGCGGACCATGCCGTCGCCCGTCCTCTCGCACGAAGACCTTCCCGTGGCCTATGCCGGCGAGCTGGATACTGCGAAGCTCGCCGGCGAAGTCGTGACGCCGCTCAGTTAGAGTCGAGTCGGTCGATTTTGATCGGGGGGCGTCTCGAGCGATGAATGCGTCTTTCATGCGGCTCCTCGGCGCGCCGGTCGAGATTCGTGCGCGTCGACTGGCGCGGGCGTTCCTCGAGCAGACCGGCCGCGCCGGCCAAGTTCAACGCGAGTTGTTGTTGCGACGGATCGCCCAGCACGCGGACAGCCAGTTCGGCCGCGATCATCACTTCGGGGAGATCCGGACCCCGGCCGACTTCCGCCGCCGGGTTCCCATCGCGACCTACGACCGGCTCGAGCCGTATATCGACCGGGTGCGCCGGGGCGACCTCGGGGCCCTGTTCGGGAGCGGGACCGAAGTCTTGATGTTCGCGATGACGTCGGGGACGACCAACCGTCCCAAGACGATCCCCGTGACTCGAGAATCTCTGCTCGACTATCGCGAGGGATGGACGATCTGGGGCATCATGGCCTTCGACGCCCATCCCGCGATCCTCCGATATGGCCTACGCCCGATCCTCCAGGTGGCCAGCGACTGGAAGGAGAGCTTGACGGACGGAGGCATCCCGTGTGGCGCGATCACGGGCCTGACCGCCCACATGCAAAACCCGCTGGTCCGGACGACGTATTGCATGCCGGAGTCCGCGTCGCGGATCAAGGACATCGAATCGAAGTATTACCTCGGCCTTCGATTCTCCATCTATCGCGACCTGGGCACGATCATCGCCGCCAATCCCAGCACCATCCTGGCCATGGCCCGGCTGGGCGACCGCGAGAAAGGCGTGCTGATCCGCGACCTCGCCGATGGCACGATCGACACGCGCTGGGACATCCCGCCGGATATCCGGCGATCCCTGAGATTCTGGACCGGTATTCGCCGGAAACGGGCGGCCCGGAGACTCGAGCGCATCGTCGAGCGGACCGGTCGTTTGCTCCCGCGCGATTACTGGCCGAATCTCGATTTCCTGTCGAACTGGATGGGCGGGACGATGAAGGCCTACCTCCGCGGCTATCCCGAGTTCTTCGGCGAGACGCCGGTGCGCGACGTGGGGCTCATCGCGTCGGAAGGCCGGATGACCATCCCGATCGAGGACGGGACGCCCGCCGGCCTGCTCGACGTCCGCCACCATTATTTCGAGTTCATCCCCGAAGACCAGGCCGAACGCGAGGAGCCGGAGACGGTGGAGGCGACCGAGCTCATCGAGGGCCGCAATTACTTCATCGTCATGACCACGGCCGGGGGCCTCTACCGATACAACATCTCCGACCTGGTCCGATGCGTCGGCTACCACGGTTCCACGCCGCTGATCGAATTCTTGAACAAGGGCTCTCACTACTCGAGCCTGACCGGCGAGAAGCTCTCCGAGCATCAGGTGATTGCCGCCGTGCAAGGCGCCCAGCGCGACGTCGGGATCCGCCTCAAGTCCTACCTGCTCCTCCCTTGCTGGTCGGATCCGCCTTACTACTCGCTCCTCGTCGAGGAGGATGATCTTCACGGGAACGGGGCTGTCGAGCGGCTGGCGGGCGCCGTGGAACACGAGCTACGGAGCCAGAACGGCGAGTACGCGAACCGTCGAGAGACCCGCAGACTGGGCACGGTGCAGATCGTGCGAATTCCGCCGGGCTCCTGGGCGGAATTGCAGAAACGCCGGCTCGCCAAGAGCGGGGGCAAGCTCGAGCAATACAAGCAGCCTCACCTGATCCCAGACCTCGACCAGATCCATGCGTTCCGACTCCGTGAGACGGTCGGTTGAACGATACTTCCCGATGCCGAAGGGCGAGGATCCTTTCGAGACTGGTTCGAGCTCGTCTCGCGGCCTGAGTCATGCGACCCGAGAGGTGCTACCGCTCGGGTCGTACCGGCCGTAGTTGCGTCGTTAGCCCGGGAGCCGTTGGGCGTCGAGGTCGGTCCCCGTCACCGTGGCCGTGTAGGTGTAGCCGAAGGCCGTGTTGGGGCTGTCGCTGCCCTGGACGATTGCAACTTTCTTGGGCCTGGCCATGTCGAAAGTGGTCGGCCCGATGAACTCCTCGGCCGGTCCGGCGACGTTGTTCACGTCGATCGACCCGGTGCCGATGCTCTGCCCGTCGAAGTTCTGCGAGATGAACGCGGCGTTCGCGACGAACAGGCCGTATTTCGTGCCGATGACTCCGGGAGGCGCAGCCCACCCCAAAGAGTTGGAGCCCCACGGGTTGAACACCTCGAAAGGATCGCCTCCCGACGCGTTGTAGCCGACGACGGCGTAGCAGTGGTCGCCGACGATGTAGGAACTGACCGGCGTATTGGGCGTACAGATCACGATGAGCTGGCCCGAGTTCCAGGCGGAGGCGATGTTGGCGGGGTTGATGCTGTAGTCGCTCGCGGACTTCCCGGTGATGGCTTGCAACGCCCACGACGCATCGCCGTTGTTCAGGGCGCTGTAGCAGCCCTGGTACTCATTATTGGTGATCACCAGGCCGAGTGCGTTGGCCTCGGCGTAGCCCTTCTCGGCCAGGGCGGCCCAGAGGGCCTGGGTGCCCATGTCGTTGTCGACGTGGTCATAGTACTCGCCCCCCGAGGGGAGATCCGTGTCCACCTGGACGTCGAATGCGGTCCCGTTGGGGCTGAAGAACTGGACCGTGTAGAGCCCGACCGTGGCCCCGTTGTCCACGGTGGTCCCATTGTAGGTGAACATGTTCTTGATATCTTGTGGATCACGGGCCGCGACCTCCGCCAGGCTCGCCATCAGCCAGCAGTCCGCCGCCACTCCTTGTGTCACGTCGAGGTAGGACGGTCCGCCGCTGTTGTAGAGCGGGGCGCCGGCCGGGGCGGGGGAATAGGCCGTATCCGACTGCGGGTCGGTGAGCGGGACGGTGCCAACGTATTGGAAGGGCAACGCGTAGCTGCTGAGGTAGATCTGGTCCACGACCTCGCCCCGGACGAAGAGCTGGCCGTTCGCCGTCCCGCTGAGCTCCGTGACGTAGCCGCCGATCTTGTCGACGCTCGATCCATCGTCGCTGACATACCCGGCGTTGTTGGTGCCGATGGCGTAGACCTCCGGGTTGCCGGTCGTGTCGACGCCGGCGCTGATCGCCTGAACGACGCCGCCCAGGTTGCTCCAGCCGGTCCCGCCGCGGTTGATGTACGGGGCATTGTTGGTGCCGATGGCGAAGACCGTATTGTGAACCGAGCCGCTGATCGCCTGAACGACGCCGCCCCGGTTGACCCAGCCTGCCCCATTGTCGTTGGCGAATACGGCGTTGTTGCTGCCGATGGCGTAGACCTCCGGGTTGCCCCCAGAGTCAACGCCGGCGCTGATCGCCTTCGCGTAGCCGCCCAGATCGACCCAGCCGGTCCCGCCGCGGTTGACGTACACGGCGTTGTCGCCGCCGATGGCGAAGACCGAGTTATTGACCGACGCGCTGATCTCCTTCACGTAGCCGCCCCAACTGACCAAGCCAGCTCCGTTGTCGTCAACCAAGAGGGCGTTGTCGCTGCCGATGGCGAACACCTCCGGATTGCCGTTGGCGTCGAGGCCGGCACTGATCGCCTTGACGTCGCCGCTCTCCGCGACGAAGCTGCCGCCATCCTTGCTCGCGAAGACAGAGCTGTTGTAACCGATGGCGTAGACCTCGGAGTGCTGCACCCCGCCGCTGTTCCAACCGATCGCGCTCAAGGTCAACAGGAGCGTGCGCTCCTCGACCGCTTCGAGCGATGCGCGGAACGGACGCGCCCGACGAGAATAAGCGAATCTGGTGCGTGACGGACGGCCGAACTTCGGTGAAAAGCCAAACATGCTGATGTCCTCTCTTAGGGTGTTGTCGGACCTTGCCGCGGCGCGTGTGGTGTCGCGGAGTCCGAAGTCGTTGCGAAAGTGCTCGCCGGACCGCATTCGGAGTCGCCAATGGTGCGGGACTGTTCCGATGATCGTCGGATCCCACCTGACCTTTCGGTCCTCCAACGCCTCCACGAGGAAACTCAACAATCGGGGCTGGAACCCAACATGGATCCGGAAGAATCTTGAGTCGCAATTTCGAGCCACGCGAGGAGTTCGTGCATCAGCCGGCGTCCTCCTTCGGCGAAGGTGCCTGGGTCCTTCCTGACGAGCCAGAAACCTGCTAAAATCCGCCGGTCGGGCGAGGGGAGCCCGGTCGGCCTTCGATTCCGATCTCCTGCGCAGGAGCGACTTCCATGTCGTCCGACGGGTCCGTCACGCGCTTGATCGTGATGCTCAAAGACGGAGACCGCGCCGCGTCCCAGCACCTCTGGGAGGCCTACTTCGGCAGGCTCGTCGGGCTGGCGCGGGCCCGCCTCCGCGGCATCTCCGGTCGCATGGCCGACGAGGAGGACGTGGCCCTCAGCGCCTTCGAGAGCTTCTATCGCCGCGCCGAGCAAGGCCGGTTTCCCCGGCTCGAAGACCGCGATGACCTCTGGCAATTGCTCTTCGTCTTGACGGTGCGCAAGGCCGTCAACCTGGTGAAATACCAGGGACGAAAGTCGAGAGGGGGCGGGCGGGTCCGGAGCCTCGCCGATCTGGACGTGGCCGGCGCCGACGCGATCCTCGGAGCCGAGCCGTCCCCCGAGATGGCGGCGCACTTGACCGAGGAGTGTCAGCGGCTCCTCGCGCGACTGCCCGACCATTCGCTCCGCACCGTGGCCCTCTGGAAGATGGAGGGGTACACCAACCAGGAGATCGCCGACAGGCTCGGGTGTGTCCCGCATACGGTGGAGCGCAAGCTGCGGTCGATCCGGAACGTGTGGTCGGACGAGGCGCCAACATGAGCGATCTTGGACCCGGAGACAACGAGGGCCTTTCGCCCACGATCATCGGACGGATCGAGCTGGTCTGTGATCGCTTCGAGTCGGCTTGCAGGGGCGAAGCGCGGCCGCGCCTCCAAGATTACTGGCGAGAATCCGATGGTCCCGACCTGCTCCGCGAGCTCCTGGTGCTGGAACTGGCGTATCGCATCCGTCGCCACGAGGAGCCGACACCGGCGGACTACTATCCCCGGTTCGCCGCGCACCCCGAGGTGATTCGCTCGGCCTTCGAGGCGGTGCCCGCGCCGAACATCGCCCGGGCCGCCCGCACCCGCCGCACCGCGTTCCGCCGCCGACCGCAACCTGCTGTTCGGCGTCCTGGCGATGCAGATGGACTTCGTCACGCGCGAGGCCCTCATCGCCGCGGTCAGCGCGTGGGTCCTCGACAAGGCGAAGCCGCTCGACCGGATCCTGGTCGAACAGGGGGCCCTGGCCGCCGACGAGCGCGACCTGCTGGAGCCGCTGATCCACAAGCACCTGGAGCGTCACGGCGGCGACGCCGGACGGAGCCTGGCGTCGGTCGGGTCGCGCGGCTCGGCCCGGGAGGCGCTGCGACGCGTCGCCGACCCGGAGCTGGATTCCAGCCTGGCCCTCCTCGGTGGCCCCGACCCGACGGGCATCACGACCGATCACCTCGAACCGATCCGGCTCGTCCCCGAAAACCCCGGTGGCCAGAGGTTCCACGTGCTCCGGCCGCTCGCCAGGGGAGGTCTGGGCGAGGTGTTCGTCGCCCGCGACGAGGAGCTGCGCCGGGAAGTCGCGCTGAAGTTGATCCAGGAGCGGCACGCGAGCGACCGCGACAGCCGCAGCCGCTTCGAATTCGAGGCCGAGATCACCGGCCGGCTCGAACACCCGGGCGTGATCCCCGTGTATGGCCTGGGCGTCGATGCCAGGGGCCGTCCCTACTACGCGATGCGGTTCATCCGGGGGGAAAGCCTGAAGGAGGCGATCGAGCGGTTCCATCGGGAGGACGGGCCGACGCGCGAGGCCGGCGAGCGCTCGCTCGACTTCCGCGAGCTTCTCGGCCGGTTTGTCAACGTCTGCAACACGATCGCCTACGCCCACGGGCGTGGGATCCTCCACCGCGACCTGAAGCCGGCGAACGTTATGCTCGGCCCGTATGGTGAGACCCTGGTCGTCGATTGGGGCCTGGCCAAGGTCGCGGGAGGTCCCGATGGCGAGTCCCCCCCGGCAGACGCAAGCCTCCAACTTCTCAGGGCGAGTGCCGGCGCCTCGACGGAGCCGGGGTCGTGGCTGGGCACCCCCTCTTACATGAGCCCCGAACAGGCCGCGGGCCGGATCGACCGGCTCGGGCCGGCCAGTGACATCTACAGCCTGGGTGCCACGCTCTACAATCTCCTGACCGGTAAGGTTGCATTCGAGGGTCCCGACGTGTTCGCTCTCCTGGGCAAGATCCGGGCGGGCGATTTCCCACCACCCCGCTCCGTCAACCCGACGATCGACCGCGCGCTGGAGGCGGTCTGCCTCAAGGCGATGGCGATGGCGCCCGGCGACCGCTACGCGTCCGGCCGCGCGCTGACCGACGACCTCAAGCGATGGGCGGCCGATGAACCGGTCTCGGCCTGGCGGGAACCGTTGGGCCGTCGGATCCGCCGGTGGGCGAAGCGGAACCGGACGGCCGTGGCGGCGGCGGTGGTGGCCCTGGTGGCCGGGGTGGTCGGGCTGGGAGCCGTGGCCGGCGTCCAGGCCCGGGCCAACGACCGGCTCCGGCGGGCCAACGACGAGACCAGCACGGCGCTGGCGGCCACGAAGAAGGCGCAGACCGAGACCGAGGCGGCGCTGAAGCAGTCGGAGGAGTCGCGGCAACAAGCCGAGGCGGTGAGCACCTTCCTGGTGCAGGCGTTCCGCAGCCCCGACCCGTCCCAGGACGGCCGGCAGGTGAAGATGGCCGACGTGCTGGATCGGGCCAGCGACCGGCTCGCCCAGGAATTCGCCGGTTCGCAGGCGATCAAGGGGGCGATGCTCCACGCCCTGGGCGTGACGTACCAGGGCCTGGGCCTGTACGACCGGGCCGTGACGATCCTCACGCAGGGTCGCGCCGTGCGCCAGGCGGCGCTGGGCCCCGACCATCTCGACACCCTCCAAAGCTGCAACAACCTGGCGAACGCCTATCGGTCCGCCGGCCAGTTGCCCGAGGCGCTCGCGCTGCACGAGACGACGCTCAAGCTGCGGGAGGCCAAGCTGGGCCCCGACCACACCGATACGCTCCAAAGCCGCACCGGCCTGGCCCTAGACTACGAGGCTGCCGGCCGAACTGCCGAGGCGATTGCACTGAACGAGGCGACGCTCAAACTGATGGAGGCCAAGCTGGGTCCCGACCACACCGATACGCTCAAGAGCCGCGGCAACCTGGCCGCCTCCTACTTCAACTCCGGCCGGACGTCTGAGGCGATTGCGTCGTTCGAGGCGACGCTCAAACTAATGGAGGCCAAGCTGGGTCCCGACCATCCTAACACGCTCTGGAGCCGCGGCAGCCTGGCCGCCTCCTACCTGGTCGCCGGCCGGTTGCCCAAGGCGATCGCGCTTCTCGAGTTGACGCTGAAGCTGATGGAAGCCAAGCTGGGCCCCGACCACCCCAACACGCTCCGAACCTGCAACAACCTGGCTCTCGCCTACTTGGCCGCCGGCCGGCTGCCCGAGGCGATCGCGATGCACGAGGGGACGCTCAAGCTGCGGGAGGCCAAGCTGGGCCCCGACCACCCCGACACGCTCCAAAGCCGCACCAACCTGGCCATCGCCTACTTCACCGCCGGCCGGCTGCTCGAGGCGATCGCGCTGTACGAGGGGACGCTCAAGGTCTATGAGACCAAGCTGGGCCCCGACCATCCCGATGCGCTCGCCGGCCGCGGCAACCTGGCCCTCGCCTTCCAGGAGGCCTGCCGGACATCCGAGGCCATCACGCTCATGGAGCCGACGCTCAAGCTGATGGAGGCCAAGCTCGGCCTCGACCACCCCTGGACCCTCGAATTGCGCAACGGTCTCGCCGCGGTCTACGAGTCGCTCGGCCGCTGGGACGAGGCCGAGGTCCTGCATCGCGACGTGCTGGCCCGTCGCCGCAGGACGGACCCGCCCGACAGCCCCCTCCTGGCCGAAGACCTCGCCTTGCTCGGCCGAAACCTGCTCGCACAGTCGCGATGCTCCGAGGCCGAGCCGCTCTTACGCGAATGCCTGGTGATCCTCGCGAAGGCGAGGCCCGACGACTGGGGTCGGTACGACGCGATGAGCTTACTGGCCGGAGCGTTGCTGGGTCAGAACCGCTACGCCGAGGCCGAACCGCGGATCGTTGCTGGCTACGAGGGGATGAAGACCCACGAAGCGCGGATCCCCGCGCGAAACAGTTCCGCCTTCGCGAGGCGGCCGAACGGGTGGTGCGGCTGTACGAGGCGTGGGGGAAGCCCGACGAGGCTGCGACCTGGAAGGCGAAGCTGGGAATGCCCGACCTGCCGGCCGACGTCTTCGCCGCGCCCTGAGCGGGCCGGCCGGTGGGTCCGGGGCAGGACCGCCCCAGTCGAGCGACAGCGTCCGCGCCCTTCCGCGGGATGTTCTGCGTCCCAGGAGGACGGCGTCGAGCTTCGCTCCGGCGAAGCCCGACGACGGGGTCTCCTTGTGCGGAGCACAAGTCTCCTCGGCGCTGAGAAGACTTGGGAAGACTTGGTGGGAAGACTCGGATCAGCGAGCTCAAGGCTGCCGGCATGGACTGGACCGAGGTTCTCGCGATCGAGGACGAGAAGAACCTGGCCTCGTCCTGTCGTAAGTTGGGGGCGTACTTGCTGAATTCCGGGGCCACCGAACAGGCCCTTGCCTCCCTCATCGAAGCTCGGGAGGCCTTCGAGCGAGTCCCGACAAAAGGTCTCAACAGCTTTGATATCGCCGGGTACCTCGCGACCCCTTGAAGGCCAGGCCATGGACGATCTCCGCCGCGCCGTCAAAGGGGGATTCTCGGAGTCTCTGACTCTGAGACAAGAACGCTGTTTCGATAGACTCCGCAGCCGGGACGAATTTCGGCTGCTGCTGCTCGACCTGGCCTTCCCGAAAGACCCGTTCGCGCGGGGCCGCTAAGATAGGGCGATGGCGGCCGACCTGGCTTGGCGTCGAAGAGCGGTCAAACCCCGAATCCAAGCCGTGGTGCGCCGCGACCATTCGACTTCGGCTTGCCCGGGTCGCGAGGATCTGGTAATGCCTTTACTCTCGGAAATCCGAAGGCGCTCCCGAATGATACGTAGGAGCGAATGGAGAAGTTGAGAGAGATGCGTCGTCGCCGCCGAATCATCGGCGGTTCGTGGATGTGCCGGCCCGCTTGAGATCCGACCTGCCACGGCGGTCACGGTTCTCGATGGAGCGAGCCGGTCAGGACGATGATCCCCATGGAGGGGAGGGTTACCGTAAGCCATGTTCAGGGCGAAAGATGGCGTTTACCCGCTGTTGTCGCGTATGGCGGTCTGCCTGGCGTTGGCTTTCAGCGCGATCGGGGCAGGGTGCACCGGGACGACCGGATTACGTTCGGTCGGGACCGATCGTCCCGGCTTGCTGAGTTTCTGGGACCGATCCCAGCCGCCGCCTCCCGACCCCGCGGGGGATTATTACGCGAGATACATGCGGACCGCCCGCGATCGCACCGACGGGATGGCCAAACAGCCGGCCGATTCGTCCGATCCGGCTGGTGGCGCGGGGGAGACGGACCATGTCACGTCGCGCGATGATCTCGTCGCGTCCGACACGCCTTCCGGATCATCCCCGAGTCGAACCGCGAAAACAGGGGGATCGTCTGCCCCCATCCGCGATGATGGCCTCCGCGTCACGCTGGGGCCGCCAGAGCCCTTGCCGGCCCTCTCCCATCCCGCTCCTTTAGCGAGCCCGGATGCCACCCTGGCCTCGAATACGTTTCCATCCCCGGCGGATCGCGATCGACCGCCGCCCGAGGCGGTTGCCGAATCGAAGTCGGCGACCGATGCCGCGCCTCGGCTCGCCGGGCACGGCGACGAGGGCGCCGATGATCGTGGAAACCCCAATGAACCGGTCGCTAGCCCCTCCCCGAAGCGGCCGGTGAAGCCTGCATCGCCGGCTCGCGATGCCCAGTCGATCCTGGCCCAGAGCCGAAACAAGCTGGATTCGCTCGCCACCTACCAGGTGAAGATCTCCAGGACCGAGCGCGTCAACGAGCGTCTCCTGCCCGAAGAACAGATCGTCCTGAGTATCCGCCGCGATCCCAAGGCGGTCCGGCTCGAATGGACCGACGGGCCGAATCAGGGCCGAGAAGTCATCTATTCGACGGCGGTCGACAAGGGCTCGCTGTTCGTGCACATGCCGAAGTCGGCGCTCCCCCTGCCGACGATGAAGTTCCCGGTCGACAGCCCGATGGTCATGAAGAATAGCCGCCACTCGATCGCGGAAGCCGGATTCGACACGATCATCGACAATCTTCAGAAGGCTCAAGACGGCGCCCGGAAACCCGATCTGGGGCGGATCACGTACCGAGGTGTCGAGAAGCCTCCCGGCCTCGATCGGCCCAGCCATGTCTTCACTCGACGCGCACCTTCCGGAGAAACCTGGACCGTCTTCCTCGATGTGCGTACTATGCTTCCATGCATGGCGATTGCGAAGGATCCGTCGGGCGAACTGGACGAGAAGTACATCTATCACGAAGTCCGAGAGAATCCGACGGACCTGGCCTCGGCGGGCGCGTTCGAGCCGGATCAGCGTTGGGGCGAGCCCAAGGGCTTCTTATCCCGCTTCGCTCGGGGGGCAGGTTCGGACAGCCCGAACAACCGTCAGTCCGCGACTCGATAACTGTCATAATGGCCTTCACGCGGATTGTTGTGGTCGAAAAACAACGACGTGATCGAGTTCGGGCGAGAAATCTAAATCAAGCTCTTGCAAAGAGTTGCCTGTTTGAATTCAGATGGTGGGATGGAAAAGGTGTCCATGGCGCACGGCGTGCATAGCAATCCACCGAAGCGATTGTAGCCACAAGCCTTCGGCGATGTGAGCGTGTTTCTCATGACCTCCGGCCAGACTTACTCGATTCTGATTACCGACGACGACCCGGTCGCGCGTGAGACATTGCGTGAGATCGTCGCGCCACAGGGCTTTCACACGATCATGGCCGAGAGCGGGGAAGAGGCCCTCGATCTCGTGCGCCGGCATGAAGTTCACCTCGCTTTGATGGACATGCATCTCCCGAGGCTCTCGGGGCTCGAGACCCTGGCCCTCGTCCGCCAGATGAGGGGCGGAATCCCCGCCATCTTGATCACGGCCGATCAGGACGACAACCTGATGCGACGGGCGCTCTCCGAACATGCCTTCTGCGTTCTGGCCAAGCCCGTCAGCAAGCACGTGGTGATCTACGTCGTCCATAAGGCCATCGAGAAATTCTACAACTGACCCGCTCAAAGCGAGTCCTCGGTTGTCAGTCGCTCGTCAATGAAGGATCCGGCACGAGGCGCGAGGCCATCGAGCCCCGGCTTCACCGACTTGTCTTGCCCCACCTTCCCGAATGCGATGGACCCTTGCCCGAACGAGCCTGGTCTTGCTCCTGATGACCGGGGGTGGTATTGCGCCCGTCGCTCGCGCCCACGACATCCCCAATCAACGAGTGGACCGGTCGATTCAGGTGACCCTGAAGCCCGGGCGGCTGGAAATCTCGTATGAAGTCGGCCTGACCGAGCTGACGCTGACCCAGGATCTACGCTCCTTGATCGGCTCTCGGCCCGGTGCCGAGCGGTCGGAGTGGCTCGAGCTTTACGGACAGGTCACCGGCCCCATGAACGCCAAGGGGTTCCTGGTTTCCGTGGATGGCTCGCCGATCACGCTCTCCTCGGCCGGCTATCGCATCGTGGTCGAGGAGCATCCTCGGTACACGTTTCAGTTCGAGGCGAAGATTCCCGATCGGGGGCGCATCTCGATCCGCGATACCAACTTCGTGTCCAGCGAGGGAACGAGCCGTCTGGCCATCCGCGGGCGCGACGGGGTTGTCATCGATGAGAAAGACGGGCCGGACGACGTCGAACAGGTGCCGATCCGACCGGTCTGGGAATTGAGCGACGACGAAGAGCGCCGGACCAAGCAGGTCGCGGTCGAGTATCGGGACGTTCACGACCGGAAGGATCGAATCGGCGGGGAATTCCGATCCGATCGGATTCAGGAGATCATTCCTCCGTCGAGCATGGCCCCGATGGCAACGGCGCCGGCGGAGGCGATCGAAGGGCGGTCGTGGGGCCTGGTTCGCTTACTCGACGAGGGCACGCATTTCTCGTGGGCGATGCTGGGCCTGATCGCCCTGGGGCTCGGTGCGGCCCATGCCATCCAGCCGGGGCACGGTAAGACGCTGGTCACCGCGGTGGCCCTCGGTCCCGATGCGAAACTCTACCAGCCGGCACTCCTGGGCCTGGCGACAACCGCGTCGCATCTCAGCAGCGTGCTCTTGATCGCGGCGGTCCTGTGGTACACCGGGACCAGCCGGGTAGGAACGATCCATCACGGGCTGACGCAGATTGCTGGCTTCGTGATCGCGGCCGCCGGCTTCTGGCGGCTGGGTCGACACCTGGCGGGCTATGGTGAGCACGAGATCGAGACGGTCGGCCGCCTCCAAAAGGACAACCTCGGCCTGATCGGGCTCGGACTGGCCGGCGGCATGGTCCCGTGCTGGGATGCGGTCGGCCTGCTGGTGATCGCCGCGGCATTGGGGCGACTGGCCGCCGGAGTGGGCCTCGTGATCGCCTTCAGCGCGGGAATGGCCGCAGTGCTCGTGGTAGTCGGCAGCCTTGCCTGGAAGCTGAAATCCGCGACGGTCGGCTCCGGTCGCGTCGCGAGCTGGCAGCGCGGGTTTGGATTGCTTTGCGGCGCGGTCCTCGCCATGATCGGCGTCTGGCTTTTCGTGCAGTAGGTAGCGATGGCTCGCGCGGATCATCGGCGCGGGGAGGCGATCAGCCGTCGCTCGCTCAGCCCGTCCGGGGCGATCGCTCGGCTTCGGGCACGACGGCGCCGAGCTGGTCGAGCAGTTGCAGGCCGCGCCGGCGATAGTCCTCCGCCTTGTCGGGGATCACGAGCGAGGCGTCGAGCAGCGCGCGGGCCAGGTCGTAGCGGGCGCCGAGCGTTTCGGCGGCCGCGATCGAACGCTCGAAGTATCGCGCGGCTTTCTTCGTCTTGCCCAGGGCGAAGGCGGCCCGGCCGCTCACGCGCAAGGCGTGAGGCCCATAGTTGGGGTACAGCAAGCCGACGAAGCGGGCCACCCGGCTCTCGCGCCATGCCTTGCGTACAACGGCCCGGGCCGGCCCACCCTTGCGTTCGGCCCAGCGCGGGCCGAGCAGGCTC
Source organism: uncultured Planctomycetota bacterium (assembly GCA_963743925.1). GTDB lineage: Bacteria > Planctomycetota > Planctomycetia > Isosphaerales > Isosphaeraceae > CAVZRC01. The sequence continues at coordinate 98,426 of CAVURY010000011.1, forward strand.
TCGACGAGCAAAGGGAAGACATCTCCCACGAATTCGTACACGCAAAACGCCCGCAGTGAGGAGGACCGCGCCTGCTCGGCCGCGTCGCGTGCACCGGCATAGTCCGATGCCTGGAGTCGCGCGAAGCTCAGGACGATGCCGCCGATGCCGACCGTGTTCCAGCTCTCCCGGGCGAGCAGGCTGGCAACCGCCGTGGAGGCGAGTTCCACCGCCTCCTCGAAGCGCCCTATCCTGGCGAGGACATTGGCCTTGCCGTACTGTCCCCAGGCGATCGTCTCCTGATCACCTCGCGCCCGGCCCGTCGCAAGCTCCCAATCCGCCTCGATCAACTCGGACGCGCCGTCGGCGCGAATTCCGTGAATATGTCGGAGGATGTGGTGTGCAAATATGGCAAACCATTCACCCGCCTTGTCCCGCGTGGCCGCGACGGCGTGCAGGTCGGTCGCGGCCTCGTCGAGCCGGCCGGAAAAGTAGTGAGCGCACCCGATGTGCGCCCTGGCCGTCGCCGTGATGTAAGAGCTCTGGCATGACTCAGCGGCCTTTTCCGCCAGCCGAAGGTAATGCCTGGAGAGCCGGGCGAGCGAGAACATCCCGGTATTGAGGCTGAACTTCGAATAGGAATAGTGGTGAAGTTCCGGGTCGGTCGTCTGGCGGGCGAACGAAGCGAATCTGTAGGCGCCATGCATGTACTGTAAGACGTTCCACATGCCGGTGACCTGAAAGATCCGAGGTTCATCCGGAAGTAGCGTGCGCGAATTCGACACCGACACAAGTCGTTGTGTAGTAACGCTCGATTGATTTCATCCCACCAGGGCATACTTCGTCTCATGGATCGCCAGGATCTTCAGCTTGAAGAATTCCAGGTCTCGGAACCCATACGCCTGCCGCTTCATCGTCTTGATCTTGTCGTTCGTCCCCTCCATCGGACCGCTCGTGATCATCACGTCGTAGTACGCCAGCAGGCCCGAGCGGTGCGCCGCCAGCGTCTTGGCCATCTGCTGCAACGCCTTGATCCCCGAGGCCGACGCCCGGCGAATCCACCCGTCCAGGAACGTCGTCGCAAAGCTCTTGCCCGGCTGCTCCCAGAACCGCCGCAGGTCCTCCTTCATGTAGTAGGCGATCGCCAGCGGTTCATTCAGGGCCGGGGCCTCCTTCAACTTCTTCTTCTCATCCTTCTTCTCGTCGAGGTTCTCGGCATACTTCAGCAATAGCCACCGCGTCCCCTTGAGCACCTCCTTGTGATGCACCTCGGTCGCCTCGCGATACAGCGCCCGGCGGAGTTCCGAGAGCTTCTCATTGAAGAGCTTCACGACATGGAAGCGGTCGAAGACGATCTTCGCCTCGGGCAGGTTGGCCCGGACCGCCGCCTGATACCCGCCCGACATGTCCATGGCCACCGCCTGGACCTTGGCCCCGCTGGGCCGCAGCCGCTTCCAGAATGGCTCGAGGGCATCGGCCCCCTTGCCGTCGCCGACGAAGACCACGGCGCCGCTCTCCAGGTCCATGACCACCGTGAGATAGCGGTGCCCCTTGGCCACGGCGATCTCATCGATGGTGATGGCGCGGAGGTGCTTGAGCTTGGGCTTGGCATAGCGCCGCGACAGGTCGCGCTTCTGGATGTCCTTGACCGTGTCCCAGCCGATATCGAGATGGCGGGCGACGTCGAGGATGGTCATGCTCCGCGACAACTCCAGGACATATCGCTCGAAGGCCTTGGTGTAGCTGCGCCTGGGATCAGCGAAGGAGACCTTGACTTGACGCACCACGCCACAGTGCCGGCATTCGACGCGCGGGATGGGCAGGGCGACCGAAGTCACACGGGCGCCGATCGGCAGGGATCGGAATCGGCGCCAGACGTGGCCGCGTGAGGTGACGTCCCGGCCGCCGCAGATCGGGCATCGGCAGTCCTCGGGGTCCTGCTCGATGGTGAAGATGACCTGGCCCTCCTGGTAGTCGGTGCGGACATAGTCGTAGCCGCGGACGCCGAAGGCGTGATACAACAGGCTGGTGGACATGCTGACCTCCCCTCTTGGAATGATTTGACACAACTCCAATTGGAATCAGCATGTCCGCTTTATTCAACCCGGCGCGCGCTTCCGCCGGATGAACCAGACTTGTTGAAGCACGAGGCACGTGACCGATGACGAACACGGGCTCGCCGACCGATGCGGGGATTGAGGCATTGCTCGAGGAGGCGGCCCGCGGCGACGAGGGGGCTGTGCGTCGGCTGCTGGAGACGCACCGGGACCGCCTACGTCGCATGATTGCGGCGCGACTGGACCGCCGGCTGGCGTCGCGGCTGGACGCGTCCGACGTGGTCCAGGAGACGCTGGCCATCGCGGTCCGACGGCTGCCGGACTACCTGCGCGACCGGCCGATGCCGTTCTACGCCTGGCTCTTCCGGCTGGCGGCCGACCGTCTGGCGCGGACGCATCGGGATCACGTCGCCTCCACGGTTCGAGGGATCGACCGGGAGGAGCGGATCGACGGGCCGGAGCGGGACGGGACGGGCGTGCCGCGAGGCGTCGAGCGGCTGGCGGTCTCCGAATCGACCCCCGGGCACCGGCTGGTCCGCGAGGAACGTCAACTCCTCCTCGTCCGGGCGATCGACCGGATGGAGAAGGCCGATCGCGAGATCCTCGGCCTGCGCTACATCGATCGCCTCGCCTTCGAGGAGATCGCGGCGATGCTCGACATCGGGCTGAGCGTCGCCAAGATGCGGCACCTGCGGGCGCTGGAGCGGCTCCGCCCGTTGCTCGAGGAGATGGGGGTGGAGCCCTCCACCGGCTCATGAGCGACGAGACGGCCAGGGTGTCACCGGTTGAACGAAGAACTGGTGGCCGAGCGGGTCGCCGACCTCGCCGACCGCATCGCCCGGCGTGAAGAGCCGGGCATCGGGTCCGCCGATGCCGGGTATCCCGGCGAATCGGAGACGCTCACGCGGCTCCTGCCCGCGATCCGGTTGCTTTCCGAGCTGGCCGAGGACGATCCGCCCGATCCGCGACTGGCTGGATCAGGCAGCCGGTGGACGTCCTGGGAGATTTCCGGCTGGGGCGGGAGCTCGGCAGGGGCGGGATCGGGGTCGTCTACGAGGCCCGGCAGCTCTCGCTGGGACGGCGGGTGGCGGTGAAGGTGCTGGCCCCTTCGTCGCGGCTCGACCACCGGCAACGGCGACGGTTCGCGATCGAGGCCCAGGCCGCCGCGGCGCTCCAACACCCGAACATCGTCCCCGTCATCGCCTACGGCGACGAGGGCGGCGTGCCGTACCTGGCGATGCGACTGATCGAGGGCCGGAACCTCGCCGAGGTGGTCCGCGACCTCCGCGAGGGCGCCGGCCGCGGACTGGCGCCGCGCCAGGCCGCCGAGCTCGCGCGCCAGGCCGCCGATGCCGTCGACTACGCCCATCGGCACGACGTCCTCCACCGCGACCTCAAGCCGTCGAACTTCCTGATCGACGCCGATCATCGCCTCTGGGTCGCCGATTTCGGGCTGGCCCGCGTGCAGGGGGACAGCGACCTGACGGCCACAGGCGACGTCATCGGGACGCTGCGCTACCTCAGTCCCGAGCAGGCCAGGGGCCGGCGCGGGGCCGTCGACGCCCGGAGCGACGTCTACGCGCTGGGGGCGACCCTCTACGAGATGCTCGCCCTCCGGCCCGTCATCGAGGGCGACGACCGCGCCGAGCTGCTGATCCGGATCGCTTCGGAGGAGCCCCGGTTCTCGCGCAACTCGACGGGGCGATCCCGCTCGACCTGCGGACGATCGCGCTCAAGGCGCTCGCGAAGGAACCGGCCGATCGGTACCAGACGGCCGGCGAGCTGGCCGAGCACCTGGCGCTGTTCCTGGCCGATCGGCCGATCCGCGCCCGGCCGCCAACGCTCGGGGCGCGTGCGGCGCGATGGGCCCGTCGGCGGTGGAAGGCCGTGGCCGCCGCTAGCCTGATGGCGGCCGTGTTATTGGTGGGCCTGGTCGGGGCGAGCCTCTGGTCCAACGCCCGGCTGCGGTCGATCAACCGGCGATTGGAGCAAGAGATCGCCCGGTCCGATCGGCTGGCGCGCGAGGCACGCGACCAGGCGCGGCTCTCGGAGCGGCACGCGACCGGGCGCAGATCCGCCTGGCGGCGCAGGCGATCGACGCCGGCCAGGCCGAGCGGCGCAGGAGATCCTGCGCGACATCCCGATGAACGGCGGCGGCGAGGCCCCGCGATCGTTCGCCTGGCGATACCTCTGGCACCGGGCCCGCCGCGCGGTCGTGATGCTGGTCGGCCCCACGCCCAATCTCGGCCACATGACCCTGTCTCCGGACGGGACGATCCTCGCCACGACCGACCCGACCGACGGACTGGTCCTCCGTCATGCCGCCACCGGGGCATCGATCCGCTCGCTCGCCCCGGGGTCCGTCCCGCTCGGGAGGCCGGCCTTCTCGCCGGACGGTGCGCTCATCGCTGCGGTCCAGACGACCGCGGGCTCGGCCGCGCCGGACGCGATCCCGGTCTGGGAGGTCGCATCGGGTCGCCGCCTGGCTCGAGTGCCGGTCGCGCGGTCCCCGGACGGATGCCGTTGCGGGTTCCTGACGGGAGGAGCACTCCTGGGCACCGTCTTCGGCCTCAATGAGGCGCCGTCCGCTGGGGCCTGGCGGCGGATCCGGGCCGCGCCCGCCTCCTGGCACGGTTCGACGGGATGCCGGCCGCGGGGATGGACTGGAACGGCGGCGACCTACTCACTCTGGAATCCCGGGCGACGGCCTCCCTGCGGGACCCCGTCACGGCGCGACGGTCCGGACCTTCGACATCGATGGTTCCGACCAGGGCATCATCGCGGCCGCCTGCACGGCGGGCGCGGAACTGGTCGCCGCGGTGTCGGAACCCCCCTGGCGGTTGACGGTCTGGGATGGAAAGACGGGTCGGCGCCTGGCCGCCCACTCGGTCCCTCCGGACATCGTGCGATTGACGATCAGCCCGGACGGGGCCCTTCTGGCGGCGATCGATACCCGCCAGGACGTCTATCTCATCGATCGGAGGAGCGGGGCCGCCCGGCGCATCGTCTCCGAGAAGATCCTTCATCCGCGCGTCCCGACGGTCGCCTTCTCGCCCGACGGCACCCGACTCGCGATTGCCCTGGCGAGCCGCCCGGAGGAGGGCGATCCCTCGCCGGTCTCCCTCTGGGACCCGGCGGCGGGGCGGATGCTGGCGACATTCCCCGGCCGGGGCGAGGAGCCGGAGTACCTTTCGTTCACGCCCGACGGGCGATCGCTGCTGATCTCGAGCCGGTCGAGCGTCCGGCTCTGGCGGCTCCCGGGTGGTGATTCCGGGGCCGACGGCCAGCCGGCCGGCCACAAGGACGAGGCGTGGTCGGTGGCCTTCTCGCGGGACAGCCGGGCCGTCGCGACCGGCAGCGACGACTCCGAGCCCGACCCGACCGTGAAGCTGTGGGACCCGGCGACCGGCCGGCTGTTCCGGGCCTGGGCCGGGGGCGAAGGGACGGTGTCCTCGCTGGCCTTCGCGCCCGATGGCCGTTTCCTGGCTTCCGGTCCCCTCGCGTCGAGGGGCAACGTGCGGATCTGGGACGCGGCGACGGGCCGCCTGCTGGCGACCCTCGAGGGCCACACGGATCGAGTCCGCGCCGTGGCCTTTGCGACCGACGGCCGGTTTCTGGCCTCCGCGAGCTCCGACGGCACCGTCCGGATCTGGGACGCCGACACCTGGCGCGAGCGACAAGTCCTCGGAGGCCACGGCGACACCGTCCACGCCGTCGCGTTCTCGCCCGATGGCCAGGCGCTCGCCTCGGCCGGCAACGAGGGGGTATCCGCCTCTGGGACCTCCGAACGGACGGCAGCACGTCCCTGTCCCGGGTCCTGCACAATCGGACCAACCTGATGGCGCTGGCCTACTCCCCCGACGGCCGGCTGATCGCCGCGGCCGATACGCTCGGCTCGATCGCCATCTGGGACCTGGCGACGGCGAGGCCCCTCCGGCTCATCCACGGCGACGGCGACGAGCTGCGTCAGCTCGCGTTCTCGCCCGACGGCCAGGCGCTGGCCGCCGCCGGGATCAAGGGGACGATCCGCCTCTGGGATCCCGTCACCGGCCAGGAGCTCCTCGGCCTGACCGCCCACCGCGTAAAGATCAACGGGCTGGCGTTCTCATCGGACGGCTCGATCCTGGCCTCCGCGGCTCACGACGGCTCCGTCCACCTGTGGCGCAACGCGCCGTGACGGGTCGCCGCACGCGAGCGGCCGTGCTTCGCGTTGAAAAGGAGCCCGGATCACGAAAGGCGCAAGCTTCGCGCTTTCCGCCGGCGATGATCACGACACCAAGACCCGGTTGCCCTCCGTCGCGAGTGAGCGTTTCTGGAACGTTGGAAGGCACGGATGTCGCGTCCCATCATCAACCGGGGCTTGCTCGCTTAAGCGGATCCCCTATGATGAAGGGATCAGTCCGAGAGGGCTGGGTGTCCCTGTGGATCGATCTCGGGCCATTGTTTGGGGAAGATCCATCGTGTCTAATCCTTGTTTTTTTCGATGTGTATTTGCGTCGACGGGCCTGGCGGTCTCGCTGGCTTTGTCGATCGCCACCGCGGCGCAAGAGCCTTCCCAGGCCGCGGATAAAGTGGCGCCGGGATCGAATTCGGGGTCGCGGGACCCGTTCGATGTCGCCGAGAAATCCGCTTCCGATCCCTCGACCAAGGTCGGCGACAAGGAGAAGGCCGGCGTGAAGAAGGCCGTCGAGCCGGAATTCGTCCGCAAGACGGACGAGGAATGGGCGAAGGTCCTGAATCCCGCGGTTTTCCGGGTCACGCGGTGGAAGGAGACGGAGCCGGCATTCTCGGGCCGGTACGCCACGGGGCACTATCGAGGGACGTTCATCTGTGCCTGCTGCGGCGCCGAACTGTTCTATGCCCAGCACAAGTTCGATTCGGGGACGGGCTGGCCGAGCTTCTGGCGGCCGGTCGCCAATAATGCGATCCAGCGCGCGATCGATAACAGCGAGGCCGAGCAGCGGATCGAGGTGATGTGCCGGCGCTGCGGCGCGCATCTCGGCCATGTCTTCGACGACAACCCCGCCGCGCCCACGGGATTACGCTATTGCATCAACTCGCTCGCCCTCAAGCTCAAGGCGAACGATGGCACCGTGTCCAAGGACGCTTCGCCCAGGACGAAGGCGAAAGCGGGCGCGAGGATCTCGTCCCTGAGGACGAAAGGCAAGGCGAAGAGCAATGGCTCGATGACCCGGAATCCGGCGAGCCCCAAGTCGAAGTCTTCGGTGACCTCGAAACAGGATGTCCCGACGCCCGGCACCGCAACGGGTGGTTCGTCGGAGAAATGACCGGCGTCAACGGAAGGCGCACCCATGACAAACCGCGGAGATTGGTTGGTGGTGCAGGAGCTCCTGGAGCGGGGTGACTTCGAGTTCGTCAACCGGCTGAGGAGCGTCGACGACGCCAATGCTCTGGGCAAGTTCGCCGAGCGCTGGTACTCCAACCCTTCTCCGAACGCGCGAAGGCTGCTGCTGGCCTACCTGGAACGGCCCCTCAACGCCTACCGCCATGAAGCGTTGATCAAGCGATTGTTCAAGCGGGCCGAGGCCGCGGGCGACGATGCGGTCATGGCCCGTTTCCTGGTCGGCTTCGATCGATCGATCCGGCGGGTCATCCGGCAACGGCGCCACCGCGAACACGCGGAGGTCGATAGCCGGGAGGAGGCCGACCGGCTAGTCGCCCAATGGAAGGCCCAGGGCTACGATGAGGCCCAGCGATGGGGGCGAGGGGATGTCGAAGGTCAATACCAGGTCTGGGGAACCTGGTCCGAGCCCATCATCACCACCCCCGGCGGTACGACCATGCCCCGAGGCGCCATGGTCCCTTATCCCGGCTACCAGATCCTGAGGGGCCGCGTCCGCAACGGGATCGAAGCCCCGGACTGGGTCCGAAGTCTCAAGCTCGACGTCAATACGTATCGCACCACGATTGACCCGCCGGAAGCGTCCAGAAAGAAGCTCGGGCGGTTCCGGCTGTTCTCCGTCGCGACGCGGCAATACCTGAGGCGCCGTGCCTGGCGTTACTTCCGGAAGCTGGGGAAGGTTCATCCCGAGCGATACGTGGCGGCGATCTCCGACGCATTGGTACTCTACCAGGACGCCGACGTCGACAGCGGCTTGGCGTTCCTCGACAACTGGGGCCTGGTGCACGCCCTGTTCCACCACAGTCCGGTACTGGAGGCGCATCCGCGAGGCTGGCGATTAGCGCAAGACCGCTCCCTCTCGGAGCTGGAGCCGGCTCCCATTTTTGACGAGCTCTGGCGATCGAGCCCGAGTGCCCTCTTCCATCTGGTCGGGCATGCTCGGTGTCGGCCGGTGACGCAATGGGCTGTCAGGATGCTCAGGCGGGATCCGGCTGGTGCGAGCGCCGCGGCGAGTATCGAGGAGCTCATTGGCCTGCTCGGGCACGCCGATCCCGAAATCGTCGAGTTTGCGGCCGCGTGCTTGCGAGAGTCCCCGAATCTGGCGACCGTGAGCCCCGAGCGTTGGCTGGGGGTGGCCGAAGCGGCGAGCCCCGAGACCGTCGAGATGCTGGCCGAGATCATCGGGCGGCACCTTGCGGCGGACCGGGTCTCGCTCCAGGATGCCGTCCGGCTTGCCACGAGCCGCCCTTTGCCGCTGGCCCGGCTCGGCCTGGGATGGCTGAAGACCAAGACGCCAAGCTCGGACGAGGAGCGACGGGGCCTGTTCCTCCTCCTGGAAGCCCGATCCGAGCCGCTCCGGCCCGAGATCCTGGCCTGGCTCCGATCGGCCCTGGCCGAGCCGGTGGCATTTCGACCGGAATGGGTGCTCGAGTTCCTCGACAGCCGGCACGCCGATGCCCGCGCCGAGGGCCTGCGCTGGTCCCGTGAAGAGCCGCAGGCGCGCGACGACGTGACCCTCTGGCAGCGGTTGCTGGAATCGCCCTATGACGACGTCCGACTTGCCCTTGTGACCGACCTCGACGCGAGACTGAGACGGGCGGATCCGGCCGCAGAACTCGAGCTGTCCCGGGTCTTGGACCCGGAGCGGCTGCGGCTCCTCTGGGCCTCGGTGCTTCTGAACGTGCGTCGAGGCGGACGGGTCAAGCCGGGAGTCGTCCAGCAGGTGGCGCGACGCCTGGCAACACGGCCGGACGAGGCTGAGCAATTGCTCCCCTTGCTCGGCCTGGCCCTGCGCTCGGTTCGAGCACCCGAACGGAGGGCGGCCCTTGCCGCCGTCGTCCGGCTGGTCGAGGATCGGCCCGAGGCCGCCCCGATCGTCCGGAAGGCGCTTCCCGAGTTGCAATGGGCCTGAGCGTGTGCGATCATCGGTGGTCTTCCGATCCGGAGGGCGGTCGGGCCGTCTCTCGAGACCATCATGCTGCGGCGATCCGCCGTGGCCGAACTTGACCCGGAGAATGCTTCCCCAAGGCCGTTGATCTTGTCGGCCCCGCGAATTGTCTGCGTCGCCGGGGGGCCCGGCTGGATCGACGGGGTCTCCGTCCGCCCGGCGACGCAGACAATTCGCGGGGCCTCGGTGAACGACCTTGGTCGACGCCTCGAAGTCGAGGGCAGCCCGCCCGCCTCCCGGATCGGAACGAGGATGAGTGTGTCCTGGTATGCTCCCGGCCGACGATGGATTCCGCCCGCTGAGGCAGCCCGATGATCCTGGACCTCGCGTATCGCGGCCGCAGCGCGATCACCACGAGTACGGCCGGCCTGGCCGTCACGCTGGCGCCGAACCTCAGGCGAGACCGCGTGAGCTTCGAAGGCGTCCTGCGCGACCCTCTGCGGTTCCGCGAGGCGGTCGGCGCCCTGCACGATGTCGTGGTGAGCGACCTGCGCTACAAGCCGCGCGACCGATCGGCGTTTGAAGCCTACAAGGCCGAGCAACAACGACGCGAGGCCGAGCTGCGCAAGAGGGTCATCAAGCAGGCCCATGCCGAAGCTATTGCGTCGGTTCCCGAGCTTCCCGAGGCTTATACCGCCGGATTGGAGAAGCGATACCTCAAGTTACGGTCGGCTTACTGGAAGAAACGGGTCGAATATTCCAATTATTTGATGAAACATGACCCGGAGCTGTGGCGGCTGCTCGTCCCCTGCGATCCGGTGATCACCGTCGCGCCCGACTGCCTGTTCTTCGAGTGCTTCTCGGCGGATGAGAGCAGCTACGGCTGCCTGACGGTCGATCGAGGGGCCTTCGAGCGCGAGCGCGACGTGGCTCTGGGGACGACGAACGTCAACTATTCCTGGACGCTCTACGAGCATTTCCAGTCGATGCGGAGTTATCGCGAGACGCGATTCCTGGTCGATCCGGCCGGCTTCGAGGTCCGATCCGGGGCCGGCGAGGGATACCGCGAGGAGAAGATCGAGCTGCCGCCGAGCTGGCTGCGGGGATTCTTGCAGCTCCAGGCCGCGATGGTGCTGCCGATGCGGCGGGTACCGGTCGATCATGAGGGCCTCTACAACATCCTCGCTTATTTGAAGCGTCATCGGGCCGCAAGGAGTCCCCGCGCGGTCCGGTTCGAGCTCGAGCCCGGCCGGCCGACCTGGGTCGTGCTCGAGCCATGGGGTCGGCGCGTGCGACTCGGCGAGGCTCCTTACCAGGGCGAGCGATCGGAAGTCATTCGCATCTGGGGCCGCGACCGTCTCCAGCTCCTGGCCCGCCTGCTCCCGTTGATGGACGGGGCGGAGGTCTATCTCCTCGGGACGGGGTTGCCGAGCTTCTGGTCGGTCAAGATGGGGCCGCTCCGGTTGATCCTGGGACTCTCAGGCTGGACGGCGAACGACTGGGCAGGGGCGGCGGCGCTCGACCAGCTCGCTCCTCCGGCCCAACCCGACCCGGCCACGATGACCGCGATCGCCGGCGCGTTTCGCGACGATCCGGCTCTCTCCTTCGATCGGCTTCGCACATTGACCGGCGTCGCGGCTCCGGCCCTGGCCGTGGGGCTCAATCGGCTCGCACTGCTCGGCCAGGTCATCCACGACCTTCCGACCAACCTCTTTCGATGGCGTCAAATCATGCCGGTGACGCTCTCGGCCGAGCTCATCGGACCCGAACATCCCGAGACCGCGGCCGCGCGGCAATTCGTCGCCGGGCGAACCGTGAAGATCAGCCGCGATGAGACCCGGCCCGACGGCCTTCGCGTGCTCGAGGGCCGCGTGCTCCCCACCGAGGTGTCGCTGCTGCTCGACGGCGATGGCCGGATGCTTCGGGGACAATGCTCGTGCTCATACCACTTCAAGAACGGGCTCCGTCGAGGCCCATGCCGGCACCTGCAAGCGTTGCGCGACGCGGCCATCATCGGTGCCCAGGATCGTTCGACCGCAGCGACCTGGTATGCTGCCCTGTTTTCGTAGTTCGTGGCCGATGAGAACCCTCGCGAGATCGGACCCGTGACGAACCTCCTGCAACGGTTTCTCGACTGGCTTTCCGGCTTGTCCTCTACGAAGGCGGTCGTACGGGAGCTGCCGGCTGCGAAGGCCCCGACGCGAGTCGAGCCGTCACCGCCCCCGATGCCGGAGTTCGAACCGGAAGTCCCGCTCGGGTCCAAGAAAATCGGACGCGCATTCGGGCTCGACGCGGCCGACTTTCTGCCGATTACCCGCGAGGAGATCAAGGATGCCGCGAAGGGACGGCGGCTCCTGTCGAATCCCTGGTTCGGCCGGCGCGACCTGATCCCGCCGGCCGACGACCCGCGGACTCAGCTCATCGACCGGGCGATGGTCACCCAGGGACTCATCACTCCCGAGCAACTGGTCGAGATCCACGCCGTCGGCGCCGAGATGGACCGGGTTCGGCCGACTTCCGCCTCGATCGCCCATCGAGCGGCGATGACCGGCGAGGCGGCCGTCCAGGCGGAAAAGGAGGAACGTGCCCGGATCAAAGCCCGGAAGAAGGCCGAGGCCGCCGAACGCAAACGGGAGCATGCCGAGGCCGTCGCCTGGCGGAAGGCCAATGATATCGTGTTCCTCGGCCGCGGGGTCTCGGGCCGGCTCGGCGAACGGACCAGCCGCGCCTCGGACCTCGAGCAGGCCGGGCTACCCGTGATGAGTACTCCGGCGGAGCTGGCACGAGCGCTGGGTCTTGCGGTCTCGCGGCTGCGATGGCTGGCGTTCCATGCCGAGGTGGCCACGAGGACCCACTACGTCCACTTCAACGTGCCCAAGAAGGGCGGCGGCAGGAGGACTCTGAGTGCGCCCCACCGCTCGATGGCCCAGGCCCAGCGCTGGATCTTCGAACAGATCGTCTCCAGACTCCCGGCCGAGTCGTCGGCTCATGGATTCTTGCCGGGCCACAGCATACTGACGAATGCCCGACCGCACGCAGGGCGTGTCGTGGTGGTGAACCTGGATCTCGAGGGCTTCTTCCCGAGCATCGGCTTTCCCCGCGTTCGCAAGGTGTTCGAGCGACTGGGCTACTCGCCGGCCGTGGCCACGATCCTCGCGCTGGTCTGCACGGAGTGCCCGCGGAAGACGGTGACCTTTCAGGGCACGACCTACCATGTGGCGACGGGTCCGCGAGGATTGCCGCAGGGGGCTTGTACCAGCCCTGGCCTGTCGAACCAGGTCGCCCGCCGGCTGGATCGTCGGCTCAAAGGGCTCGCGAACAAGCTCGGCATGACCTATACGCGCTACGCGGACGACCTGACGTTCTCGGGCGATGAAGCTCTTGAGAAGCATGTCGGTTACCTGATGGCACGCGTGCGGCACATCGCCCAGGATGAAGGCTTCAAGGTCAACGAATCGAAGAGCCGGGTGCAGCGGAGGCATACCGCGCAGATGGTGACCGGCCTGGTCGTCAACGACCGTCCGGGCGTCCGACGGGACGAGGTCCGTCGCCTGCGTGCGATCCTCCATCGTGCGCGAACTGAGGGGCTCGAGAGTCAGAACCGCGAGAACCTGCCCGACTTCCGCGCCTGGCTCCGCGGTAAGATCGCTTTCGTGCGCATGGCACGCCCGGAGGTCGGCGATCGCCTGCTGGCCGAACTTGATAAACTGGAAGGGCACGATCGTCAGGGATGAGACGACCCCCGCATCTTCGACATGACGACAGAGGGAGCAGCCGACGATGAATGACACGACCTCGGATCTTGTCGAGGAGCGCGTCGAGGCGGTCCGGGCCTGGTTCCGCGAGGATTCCTCGCGGATGACGATGATGGCATCCCGCAAGTTCGAGGTCCCCGAAGAGGCCGTCGTGGCGGCGCTGGTCGGGCAATGGCCGATCGTCCGGCTCCGCGACGACTCTTTCCGTGAGCTGATGGAGGCGTTGCCCGGTCTCGGATTGATGCGGGTGTTCGTGCGGAACAAGGCCGCGGTGATCGAGTCCGTCGGAGTGTTCGGCGGATTCTCCGAGACGGGTCCGTTCTTCAACGTTCAGACCGAGACCCTCGACATGCACATCTTCCACGAGGAGATCGGTCCGATCTACGCCGTCGAGAAGCGGGGACATGACAGCAACAACGCGACGCACTCGTTCCAGTTCTTCGACCGACGCGGAGATGCCGCATTCAAGGCGTTTCTCTGGGAGGATTTTCCCGACGTCCCCGCGGCCCGGATCGAATCCTTCCGTTCGTTGGCTCGCGAGTTGGCCGCGCCTTGATCAAGGCCCCTGCCTTCGATCAGGCGGGTTTTCTCGGACAGTCCCCTTCGGAACGTTCCCCGCCCCGATCCATGAGTTCGGTGCGGACTTCTCTGTCGGGAGACTCAACACGGGGCGACTTCGCGGGAGCCTGTTCTCGGCGACGCGTGTTGTCTCGGTCCATCCCGTTGAGCTCGGCCGTCGAGTATCGGCCGAAGTCCTCTTGAGAGTAAGGGGCCTCTTCCGGGTTTTCGCGCAGATCGCGTTTCCATCGCCTGCGACGTCGTTGCGTCCCCGACCGCTTCAGCTCTCGCTTGTGCTGGCGTTGCTCGCGTTTGGTGGGTTCCATGCTCCTCTCCAGGTCTCCAGGTCGCCGGTTGCTCACGGCGAAGAGGCGGACGAGCCAGTCCAGGATCCGGAGCGATTCGCGAAGGGCCGGGTTCGCGTTTCACCCGCTTTTGTTGAGGCTTCCCCGACGACGCCCATCACCGAGCCTGGCTTCCATCGGATTTCTTGAGATAGGTTCCCAAATCGCGTGCCAAACGCCTGGTCAGATTGATCCGCCCCTGGGGGCTCAAGTGGTTGATGTTGATGAAATCCTCGTCGGGTGCGACCTCGCGGTAGTCGAGGATCACGGGAGCGGCGTCGCCCAGGACGCGCGGGAGGGTGGTCATGAGATGTTCGGCACGATTCGGGGGCAGCTTGGCCCGGTAAGCGGAAGACTCCGGGACCAACAGGATGAAGCTCCGCGTGCCGTGGGCGTGGGTGATCTGGAAGAGATCGCGGAGCAGGGCGAAGCTGGTGCCGTCCGATCGATATTGCGCGGGATCGAGCCAACCCTTGATGCCGATGAACCGCATGATGTTTCGATTGACTTCATCGTCCGCAGGAGCCGAGGGGGGATAGTATTCGAACCAGGGACGCGGGTCGGGGGCATAGAGGGACTCCACACCCCAGCCGCGCGATTGGAACATGCTGAGCTTGGTGAGGAACAGGAAGCGATCGACCAAGGTGAAGACTTGACCGCGAGAGGGGAACGCGAGATTCCAGGGCACGAAGGTCAGGTCGATCAGGTCGGCCCGGACCCGCTCGAGTCGCCGATGGGCCAGGTCATCCCGGAGAGTGCCGAGATCCGGCCGGGGCCGGTCGGCCCGAGTATCGAGGTCGGCGACCAGGATACCCGGGTTGCAGACGACGATCAGGGCATCGGGCCGCAGGCCGCTCCGGTAGATGACCTTGGTGAGGAGGTTGTTCTCGTGGGCGGGTGCCGAGCACCGCAAGTTCGCCCAGCGGTAATCCTCGCCCAGCTCGGCGGTCAGGACCGCGGGGTCGATCCCCTGCTGGAGGACCGAAGGCCCGATCATCAGACCGAGATGCGATTTCGAGTCGACCAGGCCCGATTCGCGCTCCCGCCGGATGCCGAGTACGCGCCTGGCACCCACCTCGATGCTATTGGGGACCATGAACGCCTGGCCGCGATCGTGCAGCCACGTCTCCGCGCGGCCCAGCGTCGCATGAAGGATCACGCTGTAGGCCATCATGACGGCCGCGACCGCCGAGAGGGCGATCAGGAGCCCGCGAGCCCGGCGAAGGTCGTAGATCATGGTGCTCGGTCCCTTTCCCGTCCCGCCATCATGGCCGGGCGCCTTCGGGAATCGTCAGAAGCCCTGATAAAAGAAGAAGTCGGAATGGCCGAGGTAATAGGCCAGAAGGATCTGCGTCGCGGCCAGCGCCGCCCGAGCCAGGAACCGGGCCCGGCTCATCGGAGGATCGTCCGGGGTCATCATCGATAGCTGGTCCACCAGGGTCGCTCCAGGAATGGGTATGTCACGATCGCCACACCGGCGGCGGCGAACTCGAAAGTGAGGATGATCGCGAAGGCTCGAATCCAGGGGTTGGCCAGATAACGATTCACGCCCTTCCGGCCCAGTCGTCTGGTGAGCACATGCCGGTAGAGGTTGCAAACGATGAGCCCGGTCGCCTGGTACAACCCCCACGCCGCCCAGGTCCAGCCGATGCTGTGCCAGAGGCCGCAGAGCAGGAAGGAGACCATGAAGGCGAAACTGGCGATCCCGAGCGGAGCCCGCCCGTCCGTCATCCTCATGAAGGAAAGCTGGATCGGGATGAAGACGTTCCGGCGGATGAACTGGGAGAGCGAGATGTGCCACCGTTCCCAGAAGTCGATCACGTTCCGCGCCAGGTAGGGCCGGTTGAAGTTCTCCGGGGTCGCCACCCCCATCAGCCCGCCGATCCCGACCGCGATGTCGCTATAGGCGCTGAAATCGAGGTAGAGCCAGACATAGATCAACTGCATCTCCCAGAGCCCGTAGGCACCCGGCGCGTGGAACCCGGTCAGGAAGAGCCGTTCGAGGCCCTGGGCGAGCACATATTTCTTGAACAGGCCGCCGGCGACCCGCTCGATGGAACGCAATGCGGCGGTGGAGGATAAGGGGGCCGGCACGTCGGGCTGCGTGACGAAATCGTCGTAGGACTGGATCGGGCCGGCGGCCAGCATGTGAAAGGGCAACAGGTAATTGATCGTCAACGGGAGGTCCGGCGGCGGTCGGCGGCCATCGCTCACGGCGCGTGCCACGTCCACCAGCCGCAAGGCCACGTACGAGAATCCGACCGCGGTCAAGATCGGGTCGATCGCACCGAGTCCCGCTTCATCCCCGAGCTTCGGTAGCTTGTGAATCACGAACAGGATCAGCGTGGCCACGCCGCCGAGCCCTAGCAAGATCCGGCCGAATGGCCGTCGACATGACCTGAGCATGATCCAGGCCAGGATGACCAGGGCGAGCACGGCCGCAGTCCTCGCCTTGAGCATCAAGACGAAGATGCCCAGATTGATCCCCGCGAGTGCCCACTTTCGAGCCCCCGCGTGGCGGAGCGGGACCAGGACGATCAGGGCCAGGCCGACGATCCACCAGAACTGGACATTGAACAGGTCGGGATAATTCATTCGGCTTCATCTCGCGTGCTCCTCGAGGGAGGAGGGAGGTCTCGTGATTCCGTCGGGGAGCGGAACGCCGATCGTGGGCGGGCTAGGATCCCATCGGGGATTTCGCGAAGCGGCGATCGATCCAGGCGACCAGATCCCGTGCGTAGCGCGTCGGGTCCGGGTCGAATTCCAGGGTATGGTGCCCCTCGGGGTATTCGATGACCTGGCGGTCCGAGGTCGCTAGCCTCCGGAAATAGTCGAGGGTCCGGTCATTATCGACGATCCGATCTTGACCGGCCAGCATCAACAGGGCCGGCTGGCGAATCCGCCCGGGGGACCGGGCCACCAATCGGTCGATGATGAAGCTGGCGGCCAGCAAGCCGGCGGTCCCCTCGCGGAGGCCCAGCGGGTCGGCGGCGATGAAGGCCTGGCCGTCGGGATTGGCCGTGAAGAGCGCCGGGTCGGACAGCGGGATCGGGAAGGTCTTGCGACGGTTCGTGAAGAAGGCCCAGGCGATCCGGAGCCGCTCCCGTCGAGAGACACCGACCCGCGGATGGAGGCCGGGGCAGATGAGCGCCAGCGCGTCGACCAGCGCCGGATGCCTGGCCGCGACGATGGTCGTGAGCTTGCCCCCCCAACTGATCCCGGCGAGGGTGATCGGCAATCCCGGCTGCGCTTTTCGCAGGTGGTCGAGCCACTCGACCAGATCCTTGATGAGACGACCCGCCGTGGGTGTGTGCCCTCGATCTTTCGCGTTGGCCCCCGATCCACGGCGATCGGGGAATGAGGCGATATAGCCGGAGGAAGCCAGGGTTTTCCCCAATCGGTGGTACCAACCCGAGTGGCTCTGGACGCCATGTACGACGACGATATGACCCTGCGCCGGCCGCTGCGTCGGCGGCCAGACCGCGACGTGCAAGGGATAGCCGTCGGAGGTCGAGAACGTCACGGGGTCGCACTTCAGTTCAGTCATAGGGGATTTCTCGACGTTCCACGCTCATCGCGTCCAGCGCGGCGGGATCGACATCGATGCCGAGCCCGGGACCCTCGATGGGCCTCGCCCACCCGCCGTAGCCGAAGGTGATATCTTTCCGGGTCAGATTCGCGCCGAGGATGTGGCGGTCGTAGGAGCCCTCGACATATCGTAGCCCGGCCAGGCGACTGGCCACGTGTCGCCCGGCGGCCGAGAGCAGCGACGTCTCGCCCGGATGACAGCCGAGCTGGACCGCGAGGCCCGATCGTTGGGCGAGGGCGATGATCCGCAGCGAAGGGAAGATCCCGCCGCACTTGGAGAGCCGGACGTTCAAGATATCGGCCGTCTTGCGGGCGATCGCGTGCTCGGCGTCCGGGAAGCCGCACAGCGATTCATCGAGCATGATGGGGATGCCCAGCCGAGGGCGGAGATCGGCCAGGGAGTCGACCTCGGCATGCGGGACCGGTTGCTCCAGCGCGGTCGGGCGGAATCGCCGCAAGGGCTCGACGCGCTCGATCAGCTCGGACGCGGACCATGCCTCGTTGGCGTCGATCCGGATGTCCATCCTCCGACCGAGGATCCATCGCAGGAGGCGGAGCCGGCGCGGATCATCCTGTCCCTGGCTGCCGACCTTGACCTTCACCTGATGGAAGCCGTAGATCCGCATCTTGATCGCAGAACGGATTTCATCTCGCCTGGACTCGGCGGTGATCGCGCCGCTGTATCGCACGCCTTGGGGGGATGGATTGCGGCGGATCCCTTCGACGGCTGCTAGCTCCACGGCTCGACCCACCGACTCGCCGAACTGGCGGCCGAACGCGTCGAGCACCGCCACCTCCAGGGCGCATCGGGCGGCATTGCCCGCCATCCCACGAGGGTCCGATTCGGTCTCCGGGAGCCTTAGCGATTCGAGACGCCCGACAACCTGGCCGAAATCGCCGGGATGGCCGATCTCGCGGGCCCAGTCGTGCGACGAGAGCACGGCGAAGGTCGACTCCACCGTCTCGCCGGTGACGTAGGGACGCGGGACGCCCTCGCCATAACCGATCTGCCCGCCCGCAAGGGTGACTCGCACCACCAGATTCTCGCTGACCGATCGCTCGAACGAGGCGTGCTTCACCACCTTCTTCAGGGGCACCGCCACGCGGTAGAGCGCGATATGGCTGATCCTCATTCGGCAGCGTCTCGATCTCGTATCAAGCCGGATGCGATCCGAGCGTTCAGCGCTCTAACTCGGAAACAGGCCTCGAAAACAACGGCCGCGGAGGAATACGGCTCGGAAAAGCGTACCGTCAATGAAGAGACGAGGAGTCCGCAGATGAACGCAGATCAAAAAGCAGATAAGATTGAAGAAATATGAACCGAAAAAGAACGTCGGATCGCGTCGGCTTTCCTGATTTCTGCCTTCCATCCGCGTTGATCTGCGTTCATCTGCGGATAAACTCTTAACTGGCATCGATCGAGCTCATTTCGGCTTCTCCGGGCTCTTCTTGGTTTCATCCTTCGCGGGTGCGGGCGTATCCGGCTTCATCTCGACCTTCTTCGCCCGGAAGGCGGACTCGAGCAGGGTGGCGGTGGGCTCGCCCGGGAAGCCCTCGATCACGGCGACATCCAGGCCGCGGCGCTGCACGACGTAGAGCTGGTCGCCGACGTTTCGCCAGGTCGTGTCCTGCATATCCCGTCGCGGTTTCGGCAGGTCGGCGAGCTTGGAGGTCTGATACTTGACATAGGCCGATGTGAACTCGCGGGCATCGTCTTCGCTGTCCCAGGTGGACAGCCAGACCAGGCCGAGCCGGTCCTTCGGGCCTTCGAAGACGGCATAGCGGTCGCCATCCCAGCCCGCCGCCGCCGGCTTGCCGCCGTGTTTTCGGAGCAGGACGGCCAGCTGCATCTCTCCCAGGACGTTCCGTCCCAGCTCCTTCCAGCCCTCTCCCGGCTTCAACGCACCGAGATCGATGCTCGTGGGCCGGTCCGGATTCGTCCGGAATTTCTCGGGGTGGAGGATCTGCTCGGTCGATTGCGGTATGTTGCGATAGGCGTCGTCGACCGCCTTCCAGCCCCCGTCATTGGTCAGCTTCGCGCAGAAGACCACGCCTTTCATGTAGGGGAACAGCATCGACTCGGAGATGATCGGAGGGGACTGCCGCAGGGTCTTGCCGCCCCCCATCAAGGGCATGAATTGGGACATCAGGCTGAAGGTCCAGTCGAGGCTCTCGGCGGGCATCTTGACGACCTCGGTGCCATCCCAGTCGTCCATGCTCGCCCCGATCATCGCCAGGGTCGCCTCGCCCTCGATCAGGGCGGAGAGCGCCATGGCGCGGTCGTCGTCGTTCTTGACGGCCTTATCCAGCGCCTGGAGATCGTAGTGCTGATCGGCCAGGGCATGCGTCAGCTCGTGGGCGATGACGGTCTTGTTCTCGTCCTTGTCGAAATCGTCCTTCTTGCCGAAGAGCCGCTCCAGCAGGCCCGGGGCTTTCTTCGGCTCGGCTTTCTTGGGCTCCTCGATCAGGTGCATGGTCTTGGTCTTGGGGTCGTAGAACGCGGCGACTTCCTCGGAGTAGACCTGGGCGAGCGTCTCCTTCAGGTTGAAGTCGCGGGGCAGCAGCCCGAACGCCTTCATGGCCATCTCGTTGGCCCGAAACTCCTCGGGCGTCTGGTCTTCCTCGAGCTCCTTCAGCAGGAGCGCCTTCAGGTTTTCGCGCTTGGTCACGTCGCGCTTGACCTCGTGGAGGAAGGGGATCTTCCGCAGCTCGGGGAGGATGCTCTCGAATCCGCGTTTGTAGCGGATCACGGCCTCGGTGAACTGGCCCTGATCGGCCAGGCCGTCGCCTTCCTTCAGCAGCTTCGTCCCGGCGACGATGGGCGCGATCTTGTCGTCTCCGGAGGCGGGGCGGGGATTCGCCGCGAGCGTGGCCAGGATGAGGAGCAATGCGGCCGAGCCGGGGTGCATGGTCAAATCCTTATCAGTGAGGGCTGATGGGAATCGGCGGGAAGGGGCGATCTCACGCGGGGCGGACGTCGCCGGTGGGCTTTCATTCATCACGGCGTGCGGGCCTTTCGAGGCGATGGAGACTCATCCCCGTTGCCTCGGGCCGTCGTACGCATGGCCGCGGCCTGATCGTTTGCCTGTGGATCGCAAGTCAGGAGTTTCTTCGCCGCTCTCACGCGGACTTCGTTCTTGTCGCGAGGTCCGCCGGGCGTCCTGAGCCGCGCATGGAGATCGTCGGAGAGGAAGTTGAGGATCACCGTCTCGGGCAGGTCGAGCGTCCGAATCCGACCGACCCGGTACGCCAGCGACTTGTCGGTCATGGCCCAGACCCGGGCCGCTTTCCCGAAACGGATGATATCCGTATCGTACCCGAATCGATCGCAGAGCCGGTCGATCGCCGGGCCGGCGCGGAGGCCGTGCTCCTTGAGGGCCGCCCGGAGTTCCTCGTGGAAACGGACACGTTCCTCGTTGCGTAGCCGTCGGATTTCGACTTGCTGGTCCACAGTCTGCTGTTGCAACTCGGTCGCCTTTTGCGCCGCTTCTTCCTCGATCTGGCGAATCGTCTCTTCCTTCGAAGGGAGGGGCGCCACGGCGGGAACCGCTTCCGCCGGGCCGGACGCGTCGGCCACGGATTCCGGGGCGGCAATCGGATCGTTCACGGTCGCGGGCGAGGACGACGAGGCACTCGGAGTGGCCTCCGCTGGTGGTTGCGTGCTCGCAACGGGCGATGGGGCGATCCCGGGCGTCCCGCCGATCAACGCACCGACGGACGATTGAGACGGCTCGAGGGTGTTCGTCAGCGCCGCCACAGCTGCCGGCAGAGCTGTTTGAGGCGGAGTCGTCTGGGCGGACTGGGAGTTCGGTGCCGGCTGCGATAGATCGCGATCTTTGGGCGAGACGACATTGGCCGTCGTCACGACGGGAGGCAAGTCCGGAAGGGTCGGGGCGACTGCGGGGGTCGAGGCGGTCTGAGAGGGACTCGAATTGTCCGTCTGTGCCGGAGAAGCGGGCGGCGTCGGAGTCTTACGAGTGGCCAGGCCGAGTTCTCCCGGCAAGGGCTCGTTGAGGCTTTGCGCCTTGAGCCGATCCAGTTCACGCCTGGCATACCGGGCCTGGGTTTCGACGTCCTCCAACTGCTTCTTGTGGTAGAGCCAGAGGCCCCCGATCGTGACGATGGCGATCAACGCGAGAAGCAGGTACCAGGTCAGTCCCTTGTGAGAGTACTCGATCATCACGACGGGCTGGGGCGGATCGGCCGCCTCCAGGACCTCTTCGATGCGATCGTGTTCGAGCAGGTTCTCGGCGTCCTGGCTCATGTCAGCTCGTCTCCATCGCAGGAGCACGCCCGCCGATATCGGGCAAGATCCCAGCTACAAGAGTGATGCGGATTCGATGTCCTGAACCCAAGGCGCGTACGAGCCCCTCGATGGAGCTCGTTACGATCCCAATATCTTACCACCAATCTCCGGATTCCGCACCTACTCCGCGTTCGCCCGCAGTGCGTCTTCACGAAGGGCGGATTTCCGTGCCGGCCGGGGATGGGGCCCGGTCGTTCGGCGTTCGCTACGGACTCACGTCTCGAGACGAACGGTCGACGCGGTGTCCCCGTCCTGAATCATACCCCACTCCCGGAGAAAATGGACCAGGAACGATCAGCCCATGGCCGGGAGGGCGGGAGGCAGCAACGTGTGGGATCGCACGGCCGACTCGTCCGCGGTCGTCGGTTCCTCGACGGGCTGGGGCTGGGCCATCGGCCAACCTTCCAGTCGGACTTCGCTCCCTCGAACCGCCACGAATGGGCAGGGGGGGAAGTCGGACCAAGTGCCGCTGTTGTAATAGTGGATGCCGTCGCTCTCCGACACCAGGGGCAGGTGGGTATGGCCGCAGGTGACGTATCGGAAGCCCTTGCTGCGGGCGTATTCGATGGCCCTCCGCTCGACGAGCTCGCTATTCCGCTGCCAACGCTTGGAGATCCGCCGAACCCAACGCGCGGCGCGGTGAGGCATGTACTTCTGGATGTAGTAGAAGATGCCGCAGGCGATCTCGGTCAGCCAGGGATAGCCCGTCGTGAACGTGTCGAACTGGTCCCCGTGGAGGATCAGGAGCTGGAGCTGATGATTATCGAAGACATATTCATCCAGGATGTCCACACCGACGATATGGCTGACGATGTCGGCCGGGCCGTCGTGGTTGCCGCGGACCCAGACCAGGTGGAAGTCCTCGCGATCCGAGTTGCGCCGGATGATCTTCAGGCAAGCGAAATGACGCTTCGTCAATCTCTTGAAATTGAGGTCGTCGAAGATGTCTCCATTGATCACCAGCTCGTGGCAGCGATCGACGGCCCAGGTCAGGAATTCCTCGAGGAGCTTGGCCTGGCAGACGTCGCTGCCGAGGTGCAAGTCGCTGATCACGATGCAGTCGTAATAGGGCTCGATCGCCGGCTGCGGTTGGTTCGGGACGGTCTCCATCGGTCGGCTCCGGCTCGGGATTTTGGATTTTGGATTTCCGATTTCGGATTCGTTCAACCCGTACCCCCGGTGTCGGACCAGAATCCAAAATCGTTCGGTCGGAACAGGTTCGGGATTTTGGATTTGCGACCCCAGGCAGACGCGGATTGAGCGAATCCAAGATCGGAAACCCAAAATCCAAAATCCATCACCAGCCCGCGTAGTAGGCCATTCCGGGATAGTCGCGGACGAAGCCCGATTCGGCGAGCCGCGCGGCTGCCGGGCTGTCCGCCGCGGGCACACTATTATACAATTCTACCTTGAGGATCCGTCGACCCGGACCGGTTAAGCTGGCGAGAAGCTTGAGTGCAGAATCGATGTCGGCGGATGAGGCCCAGGGGAGTCCGGTCAATCGCTTTGCGTAGGCTTCGACGATCAGGACGGGTCGTCCGTCGCGGATCGCCAGGAAATTCCCGTGATTGCGCGGCAAGCGAGCGATGCCGCCATCGAGCAATTCCACGTCCAGAGGCGCACCGGAGCCGTAAATATTGGCCGGATCGACGGTTGAAAGCAGGATGACCGGCGAGGCCGGGTCCGTGGCCGAGGCCGCGAGCCTGGCGAGTTCGGAAGCGGCCTCCTCCGTCGCATACTGGAGCCCGGAAAGGCCCTCGACGAAGTAACCCCGGCGGAGCTCCCCGCGCCATTCGGCACGGGATAGGATCGGGGCCAGCTCGCTCCAGGCCGGTGCCGAGGGCTCGAGCGCCACCATCTCCCGAGTCAGGACCCCGTAACGGTCCAGCAGCGAACCCGTCCAGGCCAGGAGCCGGGCCTCGAGATTGTCGGACGGGGCGCTCAATCGCGACCACCGGCCCTCGGCCTGTCCGGCGATTGTGCGACGCGGGCGGATCCGCGACGATCGACCGTTGAGACGATCGGTCGTCGCCTCGTTCAGCGCCTGGAGCGACGAATCGGCGCCGGGACGCAAGGGGTCGAACCGGTCATTCGTCACGAGGCCCCGAGCCATCAGGCCCGACAGCGCGCGGCGGACTCGCGACGGCTCGATGCCCGATGTGCGTGCCAGGTCGGTCGCGAAGCTCGCACCCGAGCGTTCCAGGATCTCGCGGATCCGGGCCTCGTCGGGCGGGAGATCCTGGCTCTCGGGATCGCCGTCCCGCCGCAGATCGGGGAAATCTCGGGGGAAGAACGCCACCCGCGGATCGTCCTTCCCGTCTCCTTCGGCACGCCAGAACCAGGCCCCTCGGGTGAAGACCTCATCCAGCCAGGCGGGTCGGAAGCCTTCGACGCGACGCGGGAGGATCTCGCCCTCCCAGAGTCTCGCCGGCATCGCGTAGCCCTGGAGTTGCTGGAGCACTGTTTCGACGAACGCCGGCCCCTCTCCGCGGGTCGCCGGGTGGACGTGCTGCCACCGGAGCAGGAAGTCGGCGAAGACCTCGGGCGAGACCGACAGGCTCTCTCGCCGACGTGCCGCCACGGTCGCCCGGCGCATCTCGGCGAGGTTGTCGCGTTCCGCCCATTGGGATCCCTCGGCCCATTCCAATCCGTCCACCCGGATCGCTTTCCCCTCCACGGCCCAACGTTCGAGCAACTCGGTCGCATCGGCCGGCGAGATCGGATAGCGTGCCGTCAGATCGACCAGGCCGATCAGGGCGTGGGTCCGCAAGAACCGCTCGACCACGGTACTCCGCGACTCGCTGCCGGATAGCGACGGTTTGCTCAAATCGCGGGTTGCGCCGATCACGCCGATCCCTGGAAATGCGGCATCGTAGAGCGCGATTTCTTCGGTCGAGATCCAGCGCATGGGCTCGGCCGTGCCTGGGAGCTCGATCGTGACGGCCCGGCCCGATCCTCGCAGTTCTTCCAACTGGGCCGCCATCGGCCCGGAGACCTCGGCCGTCGTCAGGTCGCCGAGCCGGCGCAAGTGTTCGGCCATCTCCTCGGCGGTTCGCGGTGGATGGGTCACCCGGCGGAGACGGTTGTCCACGCGACCGATCGCCTGAGGGTCCAGCCACCCGGAGAGGTCCCGGTCGCGCAGGATCGTATCGAGAAGGTCCTCGTCGACGATCGCCCCGACCGGCTGCCGGTCGCTTCGTTTCGGCTGGTCCCACTCATAAACGTTCGCCGCCGTGAACGCGAAGATGAGCTCCGAGGTCAGCGGCGAGGGGACCTCGGCTTTTCGACGCACGACACGGATCGTCCCGCCCCGGATCGCATCGAGGAAACGGCGGAGTCGCGGGAGGTCGAGGTCGTCATCGAGGCATTCGCGGAAGGTCTCCAGCACGATGGGAAAGTCGGAGAGCTGTCGCGTGACCTGGAGCAGATCCTTGGCCCGAAGACGCTGGAGCCAGAGCGGCGTGCGCTTGGCCGGGTCGGGACGGGGCATCAGCAGGGCTCGCGAGGCATTCTGGCGGAAACGCAGGCCGAACAGGGCGGTGTCCGGCAACTCCTCGCGGATCAATTGCTCGGCCAGTTCCCCGGTCAAGCCATCGAACAGGTCGAGAGGGGGCTCTTCCAGTTTCGGGAGTCGGAAGAGGAGGCCGTCGTCGGCGTGCAGGCACGCGGGAGTCAGCCCGAACCGGCGCCTGAGCCGTCCGAGCAACGCGAGCTTCAACCCGAGGTGGAGCTTACCGCCGAAGGGCGTCAGGACGGCCAGCGCGAGCTCACCGGACTGGTCGGGGAACGATTCGATCAGGATCGTGCGATCATCGGGTATGACCCCGGCGATTCGCTGCTGCCGGCCGAGGAATTGCTTGAGCATCCGCGCGGCGGCCGGCTCGAGGCGGCACTCGCGCTCGAGCCAGGGTAGGAGCTCGGGATCATCGAGCCGACCGGCGACCTCGCGGCAAAGTGCCCCGACCGCTTCGCCCATCTCGGGCGAGCGCGGCGACGCTTCCCCGTGCCAGAAGGGCATGACGCCCGGGTTCCCCTCCGATTTGCCGACGACGATGCGATGCGGCTCGATCGCGTCGATCCGCCAGGCCGAATTGCCGAGGATGAAGGTCTCCCCGACCCGCCGCTCGAAGACGAATTCCTCATCCAGCTCGCCGAGTCGAGGCCCACCTTCCCCGAGGTAGACCGGGAACTGGCCCGTGTCGGGGATCGTCCCCCCTCCGACGAGCGCGAGATGGGCTGTACCGGGCAGCGCGGCTAGGCGGTTGTGGATCGGATCCCAGGCCACCCGGGCGCGAAGGTCGCGAAGACCCGGGGTCGGAAACCGACCCGAGACCAGCCGGAGGACGCTTTCGAAGGCCTCCGCCGAGAGGTCGTGGTAGGGATAGGAGCAGCGGACGAGGTCGAACAGGGCGGGGACGTCCCAGGGCTCGACGGCCACGCAGGCGACGACTTGCTGGGCCAGGACGTCGAGGCACCCCCGGGGAACCACGAGGTGCTCGATCTCGCCCTGGAGCATGGCGCGACAGAGGGCCGCCGATTCCATCAGGTCGGCGGGGGTCTTGGCGATCAATCGTCCCCGGCTGGTCCCGTGCACCACGTGTCCGGCGCGACCGACCCGCTGGAGTCCCCGAGCGACATTCCCAGGCGATTCCACCTGGCAAACGAGGTCGACCGCCCCCATGTCGATCCCGAGCTCCAGCGATGCCGTGGCCACCACCGCCGAGAGCTCGCCGCCCTTGAGCGCCTCTTCGGTCGAACGGCGCTCGTCCAGGCTGAGGCTTCCATGGTGGGCGCGGAACGGGCGGATCGCGTCTTCCCGCTCCAGCTCGCCTTCGATGTCGGCCAGCGCGGTTTCATTGAGTCGGGCGGTCAGCCTCTCGACCATCCGCCGGTTGTTCGTGAAGATGATCGTCGAGCGATGCTCGGATACGAGGGAAGCCAGCTTGTCCTCGATCGCCGGCCAGATCGTGCCGGCGCCGAGGATTCGATCGGGGCTGGCCGGCCAGATGACACCCAGGTCCAGGTCGCGCCTCCAGCCGGCGTCGATGATGGTGACGGGGCGCGGCTCGAACGACGTCTTTCCGGCCCGCCTGAGACCGCCCAGGTAACGCGCGACTTCATCGAGCGGGCGCTGGGTGGCCGACAGGCCGATCCGGACGAAACTCGACGCGTTGATCGCCTCGAGGCGCTCAAGCAGCAGGGACAGGAAGACGCCCCGCTTGTTGCCGCAGATCGCATGGATCTCGTCGACGATCACGTGCGAGATCCCTCGGAGGGTCTCTCTGGCTCGGCTGGTGAGCATCAGGTGGAGAGATTCCGGTGTGGTGATCAGGATGTCCGGGGGCTTCCGGACCATCCTGGCCCGCTCCTGGGTCGGCGTATCGCCGCTGCGGACGGCGACGCTCAGGGGGGGCAGGGGGGTACCGATCGCCTCCGAGGAGGCCAGGATTCCTTCGAGGGGGAACTGCAAGTTGCGCCAGACGTCCTGGTTCAGGGCCTTGAGGGGAGAGACGTAGAGAATCCGGACGCCTTTGACTTTTCGAGGGGTCCGCCAGAGGTGGTCGAAGGCGGCCAGGAACGCGGCGAGCGTCTTGCCGGAACCGGTCGGGGCCACGATCAAGGCATTTCGCCCGGATGCGATCACCGGCCAGCCGAGTCGCTGGGCGGGCGTCGGCTCACCGAACTGCTCCCGGAACCACGACGCAACCGCCGGATGGAACTGGTCGAGCACGTCCCGCTCGTTCGTGACGGTCTGGTCCATGGATGCAAGGCCCTTCTCGATCGCGGCAGCTCATCCGTTGCGGTGATCGTGCCCTTCGATTTTCCCGCGAGGACCGACTCCTCGCAAGTCGTTTTCTATACAAAAGTTTACTTGGCCGGGAGATTCACCGGCGGAAAGGATGATGATTGCAAGGGCCCTCGGGTTGGGCGTCTTTACAAGTGGCAAACCAAGGGAGTGGCGCCGGCCGAGAATCGCCGCGATGGATGGCACTTATTGGCACTCATTGGCAACATTTCCTCGCCTCGCCATCTCCGATCTCCAGGCCACGAAGCCGGTTCGAGTCGAGTCCCTGGCTGGATCGGACAGGCGCGGTCGTCGGGGACATGGGCCGCTCAACCGCAACCCCCGCCCCGGTTCGGATCGTTCGCGCACGTTCCCTTATGATGAGAATGCCTCAACTTCGAGGATTCATGAATGCATCTGGCGCGAAATCCGACCGCTGGCTTCTCGAACTCTCGATGAGGTCGGCAGATGCGAAAATCCCAAGAAAATGGGGATCGTCGCGCCACGGACGGCCTCGCGGGTCCGAAGCGAGCCGGTGAGTCACTCGGCGACATGGGAGACGGATCCCCCTCCTGCAAGATATCCATCCATCCCCGCGCCCAAGCTCGCCGCCGCTCCAGGAGGGGCTCCGTCCCTCCGTCCCCCGATCCGTCCCTTCCCGCTTTGATTGGGAACCCGGCCATGCTAGGATTCCATGCTTTCTTGAGACGATTCCAGCCACGATCCGGCAAGATGACGACCCATGAACGATCCCAACCTGTCCTCCTTCATCTGGTCCGTGGCCGATCTCCTCCGCGGCGATTACAAGCAATCCGAATATGGCAAGGTGATCCTGCCGTTCACCGTCCTGCGGCGGCTCGATTGCGTGCTGGAGAAGACCAAGGCCGCCGTGCTGGCCGAGCTGGCTACCCGAGAGAAAGCCGGGCTGAACCCGGAGCCGTTCTTGCTGCGCAAGTCGGGCCAGCTCTTCTTCAATACGTCTCCCCTCGACATGAAGAACCTGATGGGCGACCAGGAGCATATCAAGGAAAACCTGTTCGCCTACATGCAGGCATTTTCGCCGTCGGTGCGAGACATCTTCGCGAGCTTCGATTTCCACACGCAGATCGACCGGCTGGCCAAGTCCAAACTGCTTTATCTGGTGACCGAGAAGTTCGCCAATATCGACCTCCACCCCGAAGTCGTCAGCAACGCCCAGATGGGCGCCGTGTTCGAGGAACTGATCCGCAAGTTTGCCGAGCTTTCCAACGAGACCGCCGGAGAGCACTTCACCCCGCGATGCCATCCGGCTGATGGTCGATCTCATCTTCATCGAAGACGACGCCGCGCTGTCGAAGCCCGGCGTCGTCCGATCCATCTACGATCCCACGGCGGGGACCGGCGGCATGCTGTCGGTCGCTGGCGAGCACCTGGCCAGCATGAACGGGGACGCGCGGCTGGTGATGTACGGGCAGGAGCTGAACCCGGAGTCCTACGCGATCTGCAAGGCCGACATGCTGATCAAGGGCCAGGACATCGCCAACATCATCTTCGGCAACACGCTGTCGAACGACGGATTGCCGGGCAAGCATTTCGACTACATGCTATCCAACCCGCCGTTTGGCGTGGAGTGGAAGAAGATCGAGAAGGAAATCCGCTAGGAGGCCGAGCAGCAGGGCTTCAACGGGCGCTTCGGTCCGGGCTTGCCCCGCGTCAGCGACGGTTCTCTGCGGTTCATGATGCACCTGATTTCCAAGATGCGTCCGGCCGTCGATGGCGGTAGCCGGTTCGGCATCGTCCTGAACGGCTCGCCGTTGTTTACCGGCGGGGCCGGGTCGGGCGAGAGCGAAATCCGCCGCTACCTGCTGGAGAACGACCTGGTCGAGGCCATCATCGGCCTGCCCACCGATATGTTCTCCAACACGGGCATCAGCACCTATGTCTGGATCGTCAGCAACCGCAAGCCCGCGCATCGCAAAGGAAAGCTCCAACTGATCGACGCCAGCGGCTTCTGGCAGAAGATGCGCAAGAGCCTCGGCAGCAAGCGCAAGGAGCTGAGCCCCGAGCACATCGACGAGATCACCCGGCTGTTCGGGGATTGCCGGGAAGCTCGCAAGGACGGCGTGCCGATCAGCCGGATCTTCAAGAACGAGGATTTCGGTTACCGCACGATCACCGTCGAGCGCCCGCTCCGGGATGATGCGGGCAAGCTCATTCTCGGCACCAAGGGGAAGCTGAAGGGCCAGCCCCAGCCGGACGCCAATCTCCGCGACACCGAGAACGTGCCGCTGAACGAGCAGGTCGAGACTTACTTCCGGCGTGAAGTCCTGCCGCATGCTCCGGATGCGTGGATCGATCACGAGAAGACGAAGGTCGGCTACGAGATCCCGTTCAACCGGCATTTCTACGTGTTCAAGCCGCCCCGCGACCTGGCCGAGATCGACGCCGAGTTGAAGGTCGTCACCGACCGGATTTTGACGATGATCGGGGAGTTGTCAAAATGAGCGAGCCGTGACGACGCTCGGCCTTTCGACTTGATCCTGTCGATCCTGTCCATCCTGTCCGAATTCCTATAAGCCATCTGAGACAGGATTGACAGGATAAACAGGATGAGTCAGCTTTTCCCCGACGAAGGAATTGTGTCGGCACCGTCGACACAATTCCAGCCGCCCCGCGACCTGGCCGAGATCGACGCTGAATTGAAGGTCGTCACCGACCGGATCCTGAACATGATCGCGGGGTTGTCGAAATAAGCGAGCCGTGACGACGCTCGGCCTTTCGACTTGATCCTGTCGATCCTGTCCATCCTGTCCGAATTCCCATAAGTCATATGAGACAGGATTGATAGGATAAACAGGATGAAGATGGATAACAAGCCTTTTCGCCTCCCAGGTGAGACCCACTGGAACCGCGTCTCAGGAGCCGCAACCATGGAGACTTACCGCAACCTCAGCAAGGTCGGCGACGACGGGATACTCCACCTCGACATCCCCGTCGGAGCCACGAACGCCGAGTTCGAGGTCGTCGTCGTCCTCCAGCCCAAGGCGTCCGCAGCCAAGCCCGAGGTGTCCGAAAACCTCGGTTGGCCGCCGGGCTACTTCGAGCGGACTGCCGGCTCGATCCAGGATCCGACGTTCCGCCGCCACGACCAAGGGGAGTTCGAGAAACGCCTCGATTCTTGAAAGGCTGTTTCGAGAGCGATCATGTCGCGTCCATCGGGAATCGACGGATTTGGGCATCGGCCCCGGAGATTCGACTCACGGGGACAAGTCACAGACGAGCGTGAGGAGATGGGCATCGTCGAACATTTCCCGATCGACGGTTCTCACGCCTGGCGGAATCGCGTCCGTCGCGAGCGGGTCCAAGAAGGTCACGGACGCTTCGGACACGTCGAGAATGATGACCGCATGAAAGGACCGCCTGTGGTCGATCGGGAAACGATCGATCTGGGCGATCACCGTTTTTCCCCGCGAGAGGTGAGCGGAGAAGTTCGAGGCGTTCTTGGGGAACTCGATCTCAGCCCGGAGGCCGTGCAGACGCGCCAGCCGCCTCAATTCGGTGAAATCCATCCCTTCGGCTTCCATGCTTGCTTCGGCGATGAGCCCCTCTTCGCCGGGTGCATCGAGCGCCTGGTGAGCGAGGGCCATCCGAAGACATGCGAGGCAGCAAGTATTATGTCTCTGCTGGGGCATGAAAGGCGGCTTCGATGGCTTCACGGTTCGCCTCGTGCAGTTTCCTCACCGCGGCGACAGCCTCGTGACTCGGGGTTGCCTCGACAACCTCGCCCCTTTGAGCATGTATGGTCAAGAGGCCCACATCGCCGACAACGTCATCGGTGCCGTAACCGGGGCTCGCATAGACGAGGGGGACTGACCATAGCCCCGCGTCGGCGCCGCCGCACGCCTGGGTATTCGGCCCGGCGGCGATCGTCGTGGGGTAGTGCTGAGCAATGTACAGGCCGGCGATCTTCCGAAGCCTCCGTACGAGATCGCGGTCCTGGGAGGCGACGTCCGGCTGGACTGTGCGGGTGGTCTGATCCGCGGGGGGCGTCGGGAGGATCTCCTGGCCGTCGGGATGATCGTGGCTGTTGACATGGTCTGACTTCACGGGAGAAATCATCGTGCTCCCTTGCTGCGTCAGTCGAGGCTGTGTTGAGATTTTTTGGGGATGCGCTCCGACACCGACACGAGGCATCGGGGCAAGAGATCGCCCCCGCGCAAAGTTGACCCGCCGACCCGGACGGGGAACGGCTCGATCGTCATCCCTCGCCGTCCTCTTCCAGATGGTAAGGAAGCGGCCGGCCGCGACCGAGTTGCCGATACGCGACCGGGATGGTCACGACGCTCCGGGGTGGGACCGGGCGGTCATTGAGCAACTCTTCCAAC
Organism: uncultured Planctomycetota bacterium; assembly: GCA_963743925.1. Taxonomy (GTDB): domain Bacteria; phylum Planctomycetota; class Planctomycetia; order Isosphaerales; family Isosphaeraceae; genus CAVZRC01. The sequence continues at coordinate 130,412 of CAVURY010000011.1, forward strand.
TCTTCTTCCGCGATCCGGCCGTCAGGGGAATCGCCATTCGCCCCGCGCTCCGGTAGGGAGCGAATCCGGGTGGGGTCGTCCAGAATGGTGGGATCCACGGTCTGCACGTTCGTGGGAAGTTCATCCCGTCAGGTCGGGTCGAGTCCGCATGGAATTCGCGGTAGAGTGGTCGATCTCGAAGGAAACCTCGGGAGAGACCCACAACAAATGACAGTACCAGGGACTCCGAGCACCGTCGAGACCACCTCTCTCCGTCAAGATCTGGCGGTTGTCGAAATGAGCGAGCCGTTACCACCGATCAAACTGATGACCGATTCCAATCGCCTTACCAGCAGTTGGTGGGTCGTATCTCCAAGGTCCATACCGCCGGAATTCGAGATCGAGCAGGGCGGCAAGGCGAGGGTCGTAAACGGCGAGGATCTGCCCGCCAAGCTCGTCCGGGATCTCAAGTTGCCCGATGGAAAGGGTTTCCGTCGCGGCAATCTCGTTTACAGGCGTCACATTGGCCTGAATGGCCCAATAAGTCAGACGCCTTCTGACTTATTGAGTCGCAACCACGACACACTCCAGATCGCGGAAGGACGCTCTCGGGTAGAGCCATCATGAACGACTACCGGATGCACGTCCGGCCTGTTGCCTCGAAATGTCCGGATCGCCGAATTGGGCAGCAGTCCGCTGCCCGACCGCCCGGGTATCCTATCGTCACCAACGAACTCGCAATCCTTGCACCTACGTGAATGGGCATCGCATCGAGATGGGGATTCAGCCTTGAAGAAGCCCGGACCAACGCCCAGAGATTCGGCGATCACTCGCAAGAAGACCGCGAAGCGGGGAAGGCCCGCGCCTGCCGCGGTGCCGGGAGTCGTTGCCGTCGTTGATGAAGCGAGGCTCCTCGCCGATCTCCGCGACCTCATCAAGGCGGCCCGCCAGCGCATCGCGACGGTGGCGAATTCGACGCACGCCTTGCTCTGCTGGCACGTGGGACGACGTCTCTTGAGGGAGAACCTCCAGGATGGCCGGGCGGCTTACGGGAAGCGAATTCTTGTGACGGTGTCGCAAGAATTGACCGCGGAGTTCGGCGGAGGCTTCAGTTATTCATCCCTCACCCGGATGGCGCGCTTCGCCGAGATGATGACCGACGAGGCAATTGTTGTGGCGCTGTCACAACAATTGGGCTGGAATCATTTCATGGCGCTCCTCCCCATCAAGGACCCGCTCGCCCGCGATTTCTACGCGGAGATGTGCCGCATCGAGCGCTGGGATGTCCGGACCTTCCGGCAGAAGATTGGCGGCATGTTGTATGAGCGCACGGCCCTTTCCAGGAAGACCGAGGCGGTCATTGCCTCGGAGATCGCCAACCTCCGGGACGGTCGGATGACACCCGACTCGGTCTTTCGCGATCCGTATCTCCTCGACCTGCTGGGTCTGAAAGGCGCCTACAGCGAACGGGACCTGGAAGATGCGATCCTCCGGGAGATTGAAGGCGTCCTCCTGGAACTCGGGTCGGGCTTCGCCTTCGTCGCCCGACAGAAGTGCATGAGCGTCGGCAAGGACGATTTCCATCTCGATCTGCTCTTCTACCATCGCCACCTGCGCAGGCTGATCGCCGTCGAGTTGAAGTTGGAGTCGTTCCAGCCCGCCCACGTCGGGCAGATGGAGTTTTACCTCCGCTGGCTGGACAGGCACGAACGCGCCCCCGGGGAGGAATCTCCCATCGGCCTCATCCTCTGTGCCTCCGCCGATGCCGAGCAGGTGGAACTCCTCCAGCTCGATGCCAGGTCCATCCGCGTCAGCGAATATCTCACCCAACTACCGCCCATGAATTTGCTCAAGGACCGCCTGCACCGGGCCATCGAGCTTGCCAGAGAGCAAGCCGCCCGTTGACGGATCCCGCCCGAAACCGAAGCCGAAGATGATGTCCCGCACCCGGGCGAAGCGACCGTCAAGAAAGTCCCGAAAAGCAAGAAGATCCGCGCTCCCAGATGAGGTCACGCATGAACGACTACGACGACTTGCTCGAATCTCTGAGCGGCCTGGCCGAAAGCATGCGATCGCTGAATCGGCAGGCGGTCCGGGAATACACGCCCGTCGTCGAGAGCATCGTGCGTACCCGCAGCCGCGATATCCACCACATCGAGCACACCCTGGACGGATTGCTCAGCTTCTGCGGATACGAGCCCGCGCTCGTCCTCTTCAAGAAGCTCTGCCGCCACTACTGGGACATTGACCCCGTCGCCACCGCCGATTATGTCAACATTTATCGCGAACAGTGGGACTCGGACGAAGAGGAACCGCTCGATGAAGGATCAGAACTGCACGAAGAGGGCGACGCATGAGCTTTCCGCGATATGCGAGGTACAAGGATAGCGGCGTGGAGTGGCTGGGAGAGGTACCGGAGCATTGGCTCGTTCGTTCTTTCCGCCATTGGCTTGTGCAATTTTCAATGGCCTCACGGCGACTCAAGTTGACGAGACGGAAGCAACAGTTCCGGTTACCAGGATTGAATCTATTTCTACCGGGGATCAAAGTAACCACAGGAATCAAAGGAGTTGGAGTGAGGACTGCCATCGAAAAATCGTCGTTAACGTGCTCAGTCTCGTCGGGCCGTATGTTACGCGGGATCCCGACGACTCCGCGGGGACCACTGAGTCACCACGGTAAACTCCCTATCAGCCCTTTCCCAACTTGAGCGCGAGCAACTCGTGCTGGACGACATACTGACCGACCTCGCCGCCGACCTGGAGGCCGGCGACGTTATCCGACATGAAGTGGATACCTCCCCAGATCCGGCTCATCCCCGCTTCCTGCGCGGCCTGCTCGAAGCTGGTGAAATGGCGCGGGGCGAGATCCTCGGTGGGATCGCCCGGGTCGGTGAACGCGAAATTGTCCCCGAAGATCGAGGTGAGGGCGGTGGCGGCCGCGGCGCTGAAGGTGCTGTGTCCCGAGATGTAGGACGGGAACGCGGGCGTGTTCCAGAGCGGCGTCCAGGTCGGGTCGGCCACGATCTGGGGGTTGACACCATCGGCCCCGTCGCGGATCACGGTCACCGGGCGCACCGTGTTGTCCGTGTACTTGACGTTCCAGGCTTCGATGCCGGCGTCGGCCAGGGCGATGTTGACCAGGGCGAACGCCCTCGCCGAGTTTTCCAGGTTGGCATGCGACGTGAGGGCGGCGATCTCGGCGATCTGGTTCCAATGTCCGGGCGGATCGAATGTGCCGGCCAGGTCCGACCAGAACCGGGCCGCCTGGGTCTCATCTGCGGTCCGGACGGTGCTGGTCACCCCGCCGAGCGCCTCGACCTGGTCGACTTCCTGGGCGTACTGGGCCGAGGTGATCGCCGGGGGCGGAGGCGGCTGGAACTGCGAGCTGCTGGTCAGTGCGAAGGGTGTCACTTGTCCCCATTGTGGGTTGACGGCCGGCGCGTAAGCCGGAGGAGTCGGGATCCAGTCGCCCGGCCCTGTTCCGGGGACATAGTGAACCGTCACGTTGGAGCCGTCGTTGCTGCGGATCGCAAGGATCTGGTTCGCGATCGAATTGCCCAGTGCGACCCCAAGATTACGGCCTTTGCCGGCGGGGACCGCCGAGAGCGTGACATTCAGCTCCGACTGGAACATGTCCGCCTGATCGGGGAAGAGTCCCGCCAAGGCCGCCTCCGCCGCGCTTGCGGCCGCCACATCGGCTGAGGCCCTGCTGGAGACGTTGATCCTGAGATTCCCGTAAGAGGCATACTTGGGATCGACGGCATTAACAGCGTCATACACCGAGATTGCGACGATCGCATAGACCCGCGATGCATCAGGGGCTTGCAGGTGAGCGTTCCGGACGGCCTGGAGCGCGATCGAGTTCCAGACAATCGCCTGGTTCGCTCGCGTCACCGAGAGCAAGGCGCTGCTCGTTGCGCCCGTTGCTCCGATGGCCTTGGCGATGAAGGGGGTCGTACCCATCCCGCAATTAATCTTGATCTGGTAGCGCCCTGGGCGTTGGCGCGCGTCTTGGCGACCGCTTGCAGATTTCCCGAGCGGAGCGTCCTGCGGAGGACGACCTTCGCGCCCGGCATGGCTTCCCCGTTCAGGATGACGTGTTTCGAGGCGACAGCGACGTAGTCGCCCGCCGGCGAGGTCGTACCGGCGAGGTGGAGCGTGATCGGGATCGCCGACTCTGCGGCGATGATCGCGTGCTTTGCCGAGACGCCCGAGAGAAGGTCCCGGGTTTCCAGACGTTCCAGGTTGATCCGGGGATGCCTGTTCCTCGCGTTGGTTCGGAGCATGGTTGGGAGACTCACTTTATGGAGTTAGCATCGACCTGGATCAGGTATCCAAGGGCTGAGGAACCGGCAGATTTCCGGGTGACGATACGTATTACTGATGGTGTACTTGCTTGACCCGGGGGTGCCCAGGCCGGGTGTTTCGACCGACCCACCGCGGCCATCGCTGCTGGCCCCGCCCTGCATAGGCTGTCCCGTTGCGGAGAGGCACCCTTCAGCGGCGGTCGGAACAGCGTCTCGGTTGCCGCGCCCTCCGGTTGCCCTTTCATTACCAGGAGATGACGTCGAGCAGATTGGAAAAATCATCGGTCCAGACGTCTACCCCGCGCCGGACCGACAATTCACGCCAACGTTGGTCGGCCGACAATTCACCGAGGTCTCCCGGCCGACGGGCAAGCACCAACCAGTGCGAAGCGGACTTACCGATCGCCTCGTTGGCGCCATCCAGCCGCGACCGGCCGACGAGTCCAATCCTGTCCGCCAGATTGGCCAGCACCGGCTCGAGGTCCAGATGACGGTTGGAAAGGTGGAAGGCCAGGATACCGTCCGGCGCCAGCTTGGCCAGATAGAGGTGGAGCGCCTCCGAGGTCAGGAGGTGGACCGGGATCGCGTCGGAGCTGAAGGCATCGACGACGATCAGGCCATACTCGTGGTCTGGTGCGGTCTCCAATTTGAGTCGAGCATCGCCGAGGATGACGTTACAAGAGCCGCCGCGAGCCACGCAGTCTTGCAAGTAGGTGAAATAGAGTGGGTCCCGAGCGATGCGTTCCACGCTGGGATCGATCTCGTAAAACGTCACGGAGCACCCCGGATCGCCATAACTGGCCAGCGTGCCGGTGCCGAGACCCACGACAGCCACGTGTTGCGACCCCTTCTTCGCTTTGATGAGCTCGAAAACATGCCCGATCGGCCCCGTTCGATGATAGTAAGTTAACGGCTCTCGGCGATTGATCGGATCGCCACTCTGCATCCCGTGCAGGGTGGTGCCGTGGACCAGGCTATGATAACCGCCTCGAAGCTCAACCTTGAGGATACCGAAGAAACTGCGCTCTCGAAATAACACGTTCTTGTCCATCCTCGTGCAGAGCGCCGAGGCGAGCAAGACGGCCCCGACGCAGAGCCCGAACCGCACCGGCCGTTCCACGAAGAGGTAGCAGAGGACCACCGGTACGCCATACCTGAGGAAGATGTCGAGTCTTTGCAGGTCGAAGCGGAGAACACGCTTGAAGGAGTCGATCACCTGGCCTGATTCCAGGTTGAAGATGGGGCCAAGCCGGTCGACGTGCAGATGGAGGACGAGTAATCCCGATATGAGGCCGATCGTCAGCACGCCCAAGGCCAAGGGCACGAGGAGGTCGAGCCGACGCCCCCAAAGGGTCCTTTTCTCCGCGGCCAGGCGTGGCAAGAGGAGGCTGGCGCCCGTCAGTGCCAGTGGGTATTCCTCCACGGTGTTGAAGAAGAGCGGCGCCAGGACGGCATTGAACAGGCCGCCCAACACGCCTCCCAGAGAGATCCACAGATAAAATTCGGTGAGATGCTCCGGAGACGGCCGGTCCCTGCCCAATTCCCCGTGGCAGACCATGGCCACCACGAAAAGGACGGCCAGGTGCAGCAGGATGGTCATCCAGAGCCGCCAGAACAGCGGCGGTGTCCCGGAGATCATCAGGAAGATCAGCACCAGGATCAGCGGCGGCAGGGCGCGGACCATCGTTTCGTGCACCCAGGGCGGCACCCTGGCGAAGGCGATGACGAAGCTGAGCAGATAGAGCGTCAACGGGACGACCCAGAGCAGCGGGATGGCCGCGAGGTCGGTCGTGATATAGGTGGTCACTCCGAGCATCAAGCTCGATGGGATCAACGCCCGTGCGACCCAGCGCGCGCGGCGGCCGCGTGTGAGCCTCCCCAACCTCCCGCCCGGTGCCGCCGAAGCGGGCAGCGGCCGCGGCATCTCCGGGCGCGGCCCGACGCGGAGACGGCCGTCGACCACGAAGTGAGCGCCGGCGCAGCCGACGGTCGCGGAGACCAGCGCGACGTAACCAACCGCCCAGAGCCGGCCCTGGGTGACGAGCCGGAGGTGCGGCTCGACCAGGGCCGGGTAACCCAACAAGGCCAACAGGCTTCCGAGATTACTCGCACCATACAGGAAGTACGGGTCTCCCGCGGCGTGATGGCCCGTGTCGGCGAACCATCTCTGGAGGAGCGGGGCGTGGGCGGAGACGACGAAGAAGGGCAACCCGACCGACATCAGGAGGATGGCCAGAACATGGGTGGTCGGATCGGCGCCGCCCGCGTGAAACCATGTCCGATCGACGGCGATCGGCAAGACCAATAGCGCCGATATGAGCAGGCACACATGCAGGATCCTCTGACCTCGTCCCCCGAGCCAGGTGGTACTGGCATGGGCGTAGGAATAGCCCGCCAGCAAGATCGACTGGAAGAAGACCATGCAGGTAATCCAGACCGCCGGAGTGCCGCCCATCAAGGGTAGGATCATCTTGCCGATCATCGGCTGGATCAGGAACAGCAGGCTCGCGCTCGCGAAGAGGGTCAGCGCGGAGGTCAAGGGCAGGAGGAGCCCGCCGCGGCCGACGGCCCTCCTGGCTCGCCGACGCGGTCGGAACACCGGGGAGTCGAGGATTCTTGTTGTCAAGGGAATGCTCACTCGAGTCCGTCAGGGGACGCCTCGCAGCACGCGTGCCGCTGGCACCCTGACCGACGAAATCCGGAGGGTTGACGGGAAACCGCGCTCGACGTCAACTCTTCTCCTGGCCGCATGTGCACGACTTCTGTCCAGCTCTTGTCGGATATCGGGAAGTTGACTCGGCGAACCTTTCAATAAACATGTTCAGGGCACTAGGGTGTTGACGTCCGGTAGGGACTGCGTTGTCGATACAAATCGCCGTGGGCGCGGATGGCGGCCTTTCGCGGCTCGGGAGCCAACTCGACCGCTCTCTGGCTCCATATGACGGCCTGGTCGAACCGACCGCACTCGGCATGGGCCGCTGCGAGCGTGTCGAGGATGGCCGCGTCCGCCCAGGCCGATAACTCGCAAGCCCGGGTGGCGTTGGCGACCGCCTTCGGGCCATCACGGAGCTTGGCCTCGGGGCAGGTGGCCAGCAGCCAGGCCAGGTCATTGTAGGCCGCGGCGTACCCAGGATCGAACCGGACCGCGGAAGCGAGGTCGGCGAGCGCCTCGACGTACCGGCCCGTCCCGCTGTAGACGGAGCTTCGGCTTCGATAGGCGACCGCGTTGACCGGGTCGAGTCGCAGGGCTTCGGAGAAGTCGGCCATCGCCTGATCCGATCGACCCTGCCGGAAGAAGGCCACGCCTCGGTCCCGGTGAGTGCCCGCGTCCTGGGGGGCCAGTCTCACGGCTTCGGTCAGGTCGCGGACAGCTTCGTGGAGCTCGCCCTTCTGGCCGTGGACCACCCCCCGATGCCGGTACGTCAGGGCATCGGCGGGATTCAGCCGCAACGATTCCGTGAGATCTATGATCGCTCGATCATATTTCTCGGAATTCTTGTAGGCCAGGCCCCGTTTCTGGCGGAGGGCCGGGTCTTTCTGATCCCGCCTGATCGCCTCCGTGAGGTCGGCGATGGCCCGGTCGTGGGCCCCCTTCTGCAAGTAAGCGGAGCCCCGATTCGTATAGGCCTCCCCGGATTCCGGGTCGAGTCGAAGCGCTTCCGTGAAGTCGGAGATGGCCCCGTCGAGATCGCCGTTGGCCCCGGCGCGATCCCGCGCGCCGAGTACCCTTGCGGCGTCCTCACCAGCTCGGCCTCCGGTACGCCCCAGGCGGCCAGGAAGATGAGCGCGAGGGTAAGGCTCACGACTCGTGTGGGCGATTGCGAGGTCATGATTCCCGGGCATCCGTAACCATTTAAACCCCGGGCGACAATAGCCCGAGGATGGTCTCTGTTCGTGGTCGGCGTTCGATGGCGGGTCCCTCGGGAAAACCGGACGGACCCCGAAAAAACGGCTTCCTGCAACGGTCGATCGGTGCGTGAATCGCCCCTCCTCGGATCATCTTTGAAGGGGCGCATCGGATCGGTCAGGGAGTGGTCGTCACGGCCGACTCGTGGGACCCGAGCGGACTCCACGGAGCCGGTACCACCCGGCCGCGCATGCGACGCCGATCCCCAGCAGCAGGATTGTTGCGGGCTCCGGCACCGACGCGATCACGTCGGCATTGACGCAGTTGTCTTGAGGGTTGCCGGTCTCGTCGAATGCGTAGCTGACCACGGCATCAAAACCCGTCGAGTCGATCTTGGCCAGGAACGAGTAGGGCTCTGTCTGTCCCGGGGCGACAATCAAGGGCGCCACCGAGCTTTCGATGGTGGCACCCACGCCGAAGAGCGAGAAGTTATAGGTGTGGCTCGTGTCGCCTTCGTTTGTGACCGAGCCGGTGATCGTCACCAGTTGCCCGGGTTGGGTGTTCGAGGTGAGATCGTTCAGGGTGTTGATGCAGAGATTCGGGGCCTCGAACTGACTGGGGGGGGGTGGAGGGCTGGTGGCCGTCAAGGTCATCGGTTGGGGAAGACCTATGGGCGAGCCCGCCAGGATCACATTTGACAGCGTGGTCCCCTCGGGCACTACCTTCGCATCCTGGATGCTGTAGGAGATCCCACCCCCGGGCCCTGGCGTCATGGTCATGGTCGTTCGGACCGGGACGATCTGCTGCTTGGTCAGGTCGGTGACGAACTGCGTGATCTTCCCGCTGAACTTCCAGTCATTTGCCGCCGTCCCGCCGTCCCTGGACTCCCAGATGCTCTTGGTGAACTGGTCCGCGACCTTCGGATTGTTGTTGAACGTGGAGCACAGCATCCATGAATTCCGACCGCATTCGTAGACGCACTGGCCGATCGCGACTCCCGCCGCGGGCCCCCCTTTCGTCATGATGCGGGGCGAAAAGTAATCGGCCCCGAGCCCCGGCCCCTTCGGATCAGGGATGCAGGGCAGGAAGATCTTGTTCCCTTGCGCGTCGGTCGCGGGGATCTGCCCGTCACCCACCTTCGTCAGGGTCACCGGGCTGAGCCACGAGTTGAACTTCCCGGTATTGCCCAGGTCGAAGTTGAACGGCGGTTGAGCCACTTTGTGGAATACCCCCTTGGCATCCGTGTAGGAATAACCATTCGGCGGGCAACTACCGGTCCATCCCACCGAAATATTGTCCCCACGCGCCGCGATCGGTGCGAGCACCGAAACAATGAGGCTACAGAGCGCCAGCCTGGATAACCGCGAGCCGAACGCACTTTTCATGTGACACGCTCCTCTCCATCGCGGGGTAAACCTGGGTCGGGTCAAGTACGATCGATGTGAATCCGGTGCTGCTCTTGTCCCCGGAAGGGGCCGGCTGACTCGAGCTCTTCCCCTTTCTGGTGGATGACAAACCTGGGTCGTCCCTCACGATGTTGGCGAGGAATTCCGAGGTATTCCCGGGCGCCGGCCGCGGTCGCCCTCGGCGCTTTCAGAACAGCCTACGCGGGCTCCTCGTTCCCCCATGACAGGCGAGGGTTCGGTACGGATCCCTGTTGTCAGAAGGGTTCGAGGCACGATCTCTGTCGTGGTGACGGCACCCGTCGGCGGAACTCGGATGAGAAGGGCCCGTTGAGGCGGCGACAAGCCGATATTCCCCGGGATCTCGGGCGACGGGACGATGCGATGCTCTGCGCCGGGGGCAGGGCACTCTCTCCGAGGAGTTCGGACTGGGCCGAGGAATTCAGCTATCCTTTGTACGCACGTAGGCCCGCGGCGTTACGCGCGATTTTTCCGCTCGCCGTCCCGCGGTCGGCCCTCGTCGGCCTCGCGGCCTCCGGAATCCACGCGCTCGTTGTAGAGGGCGCGGAACTTTCGCCGCATGCGATAGGCCCGGATACGGACCTGGCCGGGGGTCATGCCCAACATGTCCGCGACCTCGGCGGGGGAGCGGGCGTCGATGGTGCAGAGAGAGAACACGCGGAAGCTGAGGTTCGGGCCGCGCACGGAGAGCTCGGCCAGGACCCCCTGCACCCGGGCCTGGGTCGAGAGGAGGTCGGAGGCGGCGGCCGGATCGGGCCCGTCGGCCGCGACGGCGAGGGCGTCGTCATCCCACTCGACGGGGAGGCGACGGCGGCACCGCAGCACGTTGACCGCCCGGTTCCGCGCCACGGCCATCAACCAGGTCGAGAGCCGGCCGCGACGAGGATCGTAGGCGAGGGCGGACGGGCCGGTGAGGATCCGGCTCCAGATGTCCTGAAGGCAGTCCTCCCGGTCGGCCTCCGGCAGACCGAATCGCTTCAGGAAGCTCCGGATCCGCGGCGTGTAGTGCGCGTAGAAACGATCCCAGGCCGCGGCGAGCGGCGGCGGCGGCTCGATGTGGTGGACGCGGCACTCGATATACGCCCGGAGCTGCGCGCACAGGTCCGCCTCGTCGACCGCCGGGTCCGTCGGATACGGCTCGTCCGGGGGTCCCCGGCCCTCTATGTCCTTGCCCTGGGTGACGCGTGACATCGGTTCCTGGACTCCCGATTCTCCGTCCCCGAAACACGGGGCGACGTTGACCGGATTGGGACATCCTGTCATCCAAGTGCGGGGCATCCGCTCGTCCCACGGCGCGGAGGTCAGCCCGACCGGGCGCAGATCACCACCTCAGGGCCCCTTCGTCCGAGATCGGTCCGCCCGCGGGGGGCGGTCACCATGACCCGGGCCTGGTAGGAATCCCCAGACTTCGGGCTCTTCAGCCCGAGCGCGCCGATCTGCCAGGCCGGAGGGCACGACCCGCTCCGTTGCCCGTTGAATCAAAGCCCCTTCCGGGCCGTTCGTTGCACACGACGTGTCACCCCGGACTCAGGGAGCGGACCCGCGAACGGTATTAAATCACGCGACTTTATAATCGAACGCATTCCGAAGATCAACATCGCACATCTTGGCCAGACCGTCGCCTGGGCGTAGAGTTGCGAAAAGTATTCACCGACAGGGCCCATATTGCCTATCTTGATCCAGATGCCCTCAGCGAGAGGTTGGATGTCCTCTGAATCCAGGAGCGAGGACCTTCGGTCCCGATCCCCTCTCGCCAGATCGAGCCCGTGTTTCTCGCCGCGGAGGCGCCCGGTCGCTGGGCAGCCGAATCCTGAAGGAAGGCCGCCGGGCGGCCCGATCGGGGCCCGGATCCCGACCGTGCGCGCCACGCCCGGACGGTCGGTGCATTAGACCGAAAACAAGCGAAGCCGGAGTCGTACCCGCACATGAGCGAAGAACGCTTATGTAAGCGGAATACGATCGGACCGACCCTCGAAGGCGGCCGTCGGAGCCGCCAGGGAGGATGCATCACAAGGCTCATTTCCGAATCCGGCTTGCCAACTCTCCGACTCCGTGATGGCGCCAAGTAAGCTGCATATTTGTTGAAAGGAGCGGTGGGCGACGGGCCGATCGGGACGAAACTCGACGCGTTGATCGCCTCGAGACGCTCCTCTCCTCGCAAGTCGCTTTCTATACAGAAGTTTACTTGTCGAAGAAAAATGCATTTCTCGGAGAAAAAGCGTGTCGGAGGTCGCCCATCTGCGCTCTTATCTGCAAGATGACGAGACCCGCCCAGGAGGAACGTTCATGGCCGGCAGGCAAGTTGGTGCCACGGTGCGGCAACTTCAAACGTTATTCAACGTCGGGACCGCCTGCGGATTGACCGACGACCAGCTCCTCGCGCGTTTCGTGAGCTCGCGCGATCACGGGGCTTTCGAGGCGCTCGTCGAGCGGCACGGGCCGATGGTCGCATCGGTCTGCCGGGGGGTGCTCAAGGATCCGAACAACGCGCAGGACGCGTTCCAGGCGACGTTCCTGGTCCTGGTGCGGAAGGCCGGCTCGATCCGAGGCGGGGGGTCGCTGGGAAGTTGGCTCTACCGCGTGGCCTTCAACATGGCGGTCCGGATCAACTCCGAGGCCGCACGGCGTCAACGACTGGAGAGGCGGGCGGGGGCGATGGCCGAACCGAGCAAGACCGATTCCACCCATGGGGACGAGCTGGTCCCGGCGCTCTACGAGGAAGTCGATCGGCTGCCCGAGAAATATCGGCTGCCGGTCGTGCTGTGCCACCTGGAGGAGTTGAGCCATGCGCAGGCCGCCCGGCAGCTCGGCTGGACCGAGGGCGCGGTCCGGGGCCGGGTGGCCAGGGCCCGCGAGGTGTTGCGACGTCGGCTGGCGCGGCGAGGATTGGTGCTCTCCGCCGGCGCGCTGGCGACGGCGATGGCCGAGCGGTCGGCGTCGGCGAGCTCGGCCTCGGTCCCGGCGGCCTGGATCGACGGCACGGTCAAGGCGGCAACAGCGATCGTCGTCGGACAACCCGTGGCAGCCGGGGCGGTCTCGGTTGCGGCGATTTCCTTCAGCGAGACCATGGTGAGGAGCTTATTCATGACCAGGCTGAAAATCGCCGCGGCCGCAGTCCTGGCCGTCGGCGGGGCCGTCTTCGTGGCGGCGATCGCCGCCGAGCAGGGCAACGGCGCGATGCGAAAAGCGGACTCGACGCCCCGGAGCGATGTCGCGGCCAGGGCGGTTGTCGCGATCGAGAAAACTCCCCGGGCCGACGAGAAGACAAGGCCCGTGCCGGTCGCGGGGCGCGTGATCGACCCGGATGGCCGACCGGTCTCCGGCGCGAAACTTTATTTGACCGAGGCGCATGATCCCGACAAATCGGCACCGCCGCCGATCGTCCGAGCGACGTCCGGCACGGATGGCCGGTTCTCCTTCCAGGTCTCTCGCGGCGAGGTGCAGCGGTCGTGGCGCCCGATCGCGAATGGGGATCACCCCGGCGTGGTGGCGATCGCCGACGGCTTCGGGCCCGGCTTCGGGATCGAGCCCGACAAGTCCGGGGCCTATACGATCCGGCTCGCCCTAGACGATATCCCGGTCGAGGGCCGCATCCTCGACATCGAGGGCCGGCCGGTCGTCGGGGCGCGCATCCAGGTCGTCTCGATCATCTGGCAACCCGGCGAGGATTTGTCGGCCTGGCGGGAGGCGCTCTGCGCCGGCGAAGGGGCGTATCCGCTCCAGTATCGCCTGATGAAGACCTGGTCGAGTCGTCGCGGCGCGGAGCTTTTCCAGGCGGTGACGACCGGCGCCGACGGCCGATTCCAAATCCGCGGCATCGGCCGCGAGCGGATCGCCGGGATTCTCATCGAGGGGCCTTCGGTCAGGACCACCATGGAAAATGTCGTCACCCGGCGCGATCTGACGATCCGCGTCCCCGACTTCGGCCCGGGGAATCTCTCCTTCCCCTTGAACTACTACGGCGCCCGATTCGATCATGTCGCCGAGCCCTCCCGGCCGATCGTCGGGGTCGTCCGGGACAAGGACAGCGGCAAGCCCCTGGCCGGAGCGGTGGTGCGGAGCAGTCGGGCGATCGGCAACCCCGGCCGCTTCATCCGTACGACGACCGACGCGGAGGGCCGCTTTCGCCTGACGGGCCTGGAAACCCCCACGAAGGAATGGCCGGATGGAGAAATCCGCGGCGAAGTCATCGCCCTGCCGCCGGAAGGCCAGCCCTACCTGGCGGCCGCGGAGTCGCTGATCGAGCCGGCTGGGTCGAAATCGCTCACTCGCGATTTTGGCCTGAAGCGGGGGATCTGGATCACGGGTCGGGTCATCGACAAGGCGACCGGCAAGCCGCACCTGTCAACGATCGAGTACTTCCTCTTTACTGACAATCCGCACGCCTCCGAGGCCGCTGATTTCAGCCAAGGCGGCGGCCATAAATGGACGACCGAAGACGGCACGTTCCGGATCGTGGGACTGCCGGGACGTGGGCTGCTGTGCTCGAGGGCCGGTAATGGGGACTACCGAATGGGAGTGGGAGCAGAGCGGATCAAGGCGAAGAGGATGATGATCGACCTGGAGACGATCCCTCTCGTGCCCCATTCGATCCATGTGGTCAACTTCAATGTCCTGACCGAGATCAATCCGCCGGAAGGGGTCAACGAAACGGAGTTCGAGCTGGCGCTCGATCGCGGCGACGTGGTGAAGGGCCGCGTCCTCGATCGGGAGGGGCGACCGCTGGCGGGAGTCCATGTGCGTGGACTGGCCGACTGGTGGGACTCGTGGACGGGGCCCCTGGCGACGGCGGAATTCGAGGTCACCGGGATGGCTCCGGGGGATGTGCGACAGTTGGCGTTCCTGCAACGAGAAAGACGGCTTTCCGGCCTGGTCATTCTCAAAGGCCCGGTACATGGTCCGATCGAGGTCAAGCTGGAGCCCTGGGGCCTGGTGACCGGCAGGCTCGTCGATGCTGCGGGCCAACCCAGAGCCGGCGTCGAGCTCGGTTGGATGGCGAACCAGAAGCGCAGGGTCGAGGTCGGTCCGGGATCACTCCCTGAGCATATCAAGACCGACGCCAGTGGCCGGTTCCGGGTCGAAGGACTGGCGCCCGGACTGAAATACGAGTTGCAGGTCCTGGGTAATGGCGGGTTCTTCGGAGCCGTCTTCAAGGGCCTCACGATCAAGGCCGGGGAATCTCGGGACCTGGGCGACGTGAAGAACATGGACGAGTAATCGGAGGGCGAGCCGATGTCTGATGCGACCAGGACACCCGATTCGCGCGATCGCGAGAGCCCCTGGGCACCTTATCGCCCGGCGGCCGATGTCCCGTGGGACCTCCGTCGGGTTGTCCACCTGCACCGACGAGCCGGATTCGCCGCACCATGGGATCTCATTTGCCGCGACGTGAAGGACGGGCCGGAATCGAGCGTCAACCGGGTGCTAAGCGGTCAGGTCCGGACCGATCCGGCCGCGGACGAATTCGAGTCGAGATCGAGTGTGCTGGCCGATGCGGCGGCCGGCTCGGCAGATCCGAACCGGCTCAAGGCCTGGTGGCTCTGGCGGATGCTCCACACGCCCGACCCGCTCGGCGAGCGCCTGACCCTCCTGTGGCACGACTATTTCGCGACGAGCAACGTGAAAGTCAAGGATCTCGCCGCGATGCGGCAGCAGAATGAGACGTTCCGTCGTCTCGCGCGAGCCCCATTCGGCGAGCTATTGAACGCGGTCGTCCGCGACCCGGCGCTCCTGATCTGGTTGGATGCTCCGGCCAACCGCGAGGGACATCCTAACGAGAACCTGGCCCGAGAGTTGATGGAGCTCTTTACGGTCGGCATCGGGAGATACTCCGAGCGCGACGTACGAGAGGCCGCCAGGGCGTTGACCGGCTGGTCGGTCGCGGCGGGCCAGTTTCGCGAGGTCGCGTCCGCGCACGACGACGGCCCGAAAACCCTCCTTGGACGTCGTGGAAACTGGTCGGCCGGGGATCTGATCGCGATCCTGCTGGATCAACCCGCTACCGCCGAGCGGCTCGCCGGACGGATCTGCGAGTTCTTCATGGGCGAAGGGGTTGTCTCCGCCGACGAGCTCCGAGCCCTGGCGGAGGGCCTCCGCGCCCACGATCTGGACGTCGGCTGGGCCGTCGGGACGGTGCTCCGCTCCCGGGCCTTTTTCGCCGAGGCGAACGTCGGGTCGCGCGTGGCGGGGCCGACCGAGTTCGTCGTCGGTGCTGTGATGGCGCTCGAAGTCTCCGACGTGAGCACTCTTGCATTAGCGGATTGGGTGGCGCGTCTGGGTCAGGACCTGTTCTACCCGCCGAACGTCGGCGGTTGGCCCGGCGGCCGTCAATGGCTGGGCTCGCGGGGCCTGATCGCCCGCGTCAACTTCGCGACGGCGCTGGCCGAGGGCTCCCCGATCGGCTGCTCGGAGCCTGTCAACGCGCTCGGCCTGGCTGCCCGGCACGGCTCCGTCCGCAGTCCCGACGGATTACTCGCCTGGTTTTCGCGGCTGATGCTGGGCAAGGAGCTCGATCGCGAAGTCCGCAATCGCATCCTTGCGTCCACGACGTCGCGACCGCTCCCGGACCTCGCCCGCCATCTCGTTGCGATGGTCCTGACCGCGCCGGATGCCCAGCTCAATTGATGCGATCGCCACTCCCTTACGGAGCATCATTCATGTCCTCGAGACGGACTTTCCTCAAGACGAGCCTCGGAGGGGCCTCTCTCATCGCGCTGTCGCCGACGGTGCCTGGTTTCCTCGCCGGCTCGGCCCGGGCGGCACGGCCGGAACACGACGCGCGAATCCTCGTCGTGATCCAGCTCGACGGCGGCAACGACGGGATCAACACGGTCGTTCCTCACCGCGACGAAGGCTACGCGAAACATCGCAAGGCACTCCGTCTGCCGACCGGGAAGCTGATCAAGTTGGTGGATGGGATCGGTCTTCATCCCAACCTGGATGAGGCGGAGAAGCTCCTCGAATCCGGCTGGCTCTCGATCGTGCCGGGGGTCGGATATCCCAACCCGAGCCGATCGCACTTCCGAAGCATGGCGATCTGGCAGAGCGCGCGACTCGACCCGGAGGATCATCCCGGGCCCGGATGGCTCGGCCGGGTCGGTGATGATCTGCCCGAGGCGGGTGCGATCTTCCTCGGCTCGGAGACCCCTCCGGCCGCGCTTCGCGGCCGCCGCTCATCGCCATCGAGCGTCGATCGCCTCGGGGATTTTATGCTACCGCAGTCCATCGACCCGAAGCCGGTCGCCGAGTCCTCGTCGCCGAAAGACGAGCTCTCCGGATTCGTCCGTCGCAGCATGCTCGACGCCTACACGACCGCCGCTCGAATCGCCGAGCTGGCTGGCACGCGCAAGTCGGACGAGCCCGAGGACGGGTTGATCGGTCATCTCACGACGATCGTACGCTTGATCAAGAGCGGCTCCCGCGCCCGGATCTACTATGCCCAGCAAGGGGGCTACGATACGCACGCCCAGCAACTCCCCGCCCATTCGCGGCTCCTGAACGACCTCGGCTACTCGCTCAAGTCGTTCTTCGACGATCTGACCGCGGCCAAGCTCGCCGATCGCGTAGTGGTCCTCTGCTTCAGCGAATTCGGTCGGCGGGTTGAGGAGAACGCCTCCAAAGGCACCGACCACGGCACGGCCGGACCGGTCTTGCTCGCCGGGCCCGCAGTGCGTCCCGGCATGGTCGGGACGTATCCAAGCCTCACGAACCTGGAGGACGGCGACCTCAAGATGACCGTGGACTTTCGCAGCGTCTACGCGAGCGTCCTGGAGACCTGGCTCGGGCTCGCGTCGATCAAGCCGCTGGGCGGCTCGTTCACGCCTCTGTCCCTTTTCCGCGACTGAAAGTGAGGCTCGATATCGGCAATTCTGTGGGCCGATCCTGGAAAGTCGAGCGAGATGGTCCGCTTGCCGGACCCAGACCGATACCAGGGTCTGGCGGCTGGGACGTGCCGACCTGGGTCTGCCAATAAAGTCTCACCCGGACGGCCAAGGCGGAAAGATCAGGCGGAACGCCTCGGTTTTCGGCAATTTGTCATGCCAGATTGTCAGGATTGCAAATGATCTTCATTCAAGGCTTGCCCGATCATTGAGCGAAGAATTGCGCCAACGCTTTGCCTTCGATCCCGAGAAAGCTCCATGAGATCGTCTGCCCATTGTGCCGGCAGGAGCAAATTGATTTCAACGACGCCGTCGTGGCAATTGTTGCCCGGATTCCAGGCACTGGTGTCGCTGATCGAGGCGGGCGGTAGACTCATGGCGATCGTTGACATAAAAAAACCTCCGCAAAAACAGGCCGCCCTGGCTTCAGGGTATTTGCATCGTTGTTAAGGGCAAATGGTGCGCCAAGGCTTCAGGAGCGATAGAAGAGTGAGATGAGCACGATGGCGACGAGGCCGATGACGACCGCGACGATCGCGAACTGAAAGAGCCAGGAGTTATCGTTCGATCCGAGATTTGAGAATGCCGAAGATCGAACGTCTCGAGGTTTTGGTGCGCGGATGACGGCCGGCATCGGGGCTGGCGGTTGTTGGTGACGAGGGGCCACCGATGGTTCCGCTCCGGCCAGCCAGCGAAGAGACATCCCGTCCCGAGATTCGGAATCCTCGACCTCGAGGAGCCGCAAGTCTTCTTCATCGAGTTCGGGAGGGGGCGGCCGAAAGCTTCGGGCGGCCTCGGCCTCCGCCCCGAGGATCGCGCGGACGCGTTCGGGATCGGTCCAACGGGTGAGGTCGGCCCTCAACTCGGCGCAGGTCTGATACCGCTCTTCGGGCTTCTTGCTCATGAGCTTGCGGACGATGGCCGCGAACGCCGACGGGACTCCTCGTGCCCGGCTTTCCAGCGGCGGGGGATCTTCCATCCGCTGCTTGAAGATCTTGTTGATCGCGTCGCCTCCCTCGAAGGGCGCATTCCCCGCCATCGCGAAGTAGAGCGTACAGCCGAGGCTGTAGAGATCGCTGCGCCGATCGGCCTTGGTGGCGTCGCGGAGCTGTTCGGGGCTGGCGTAATCGAGGGTGCCCAGGACGGTGTTGGCCCTGGTCAGCCCCTTCTCGTCGTCGAGGGCCCGGGCCAGGCCGAGGTCGAGCAGCTTCACGTCGCCATCGGGCGTGATCATCACGTTCGAAGGTTTGATGTCGCGGTGGACCAGGCCGACGCGATGCGCCGCGTCCAGGCCATCGATGAGCTTGAGGAACAGCCGGGAAGCATCGGGGACCCGGAGCGGCCCCGCCCGCTGGCTCTTGACCATCTCGTAAAGGCTCTCGCCGGGGATGTACTCCATCACCATGAAGTGGATGTCCCCCTCGTTTCCCACCGAGATCGTCCGGGCGATGTTGGGGTGGGAACAGCGTCGGGACAGGTCCATCTCGCGGCGGAACCGCGCCAGTGCGTTGGCGTCCTCGAGCGCCTTGCGGGGCGGGAGCACCTTGATGGCGACCCGTTCCCGACGGTCGTTCTCGGCGAGATAGACCTTCCCCATGCCCCCCTCTCCCAGGGGACGGAGCAATCGATAACCGTCCAGGATGAAGCCGCTGGTCCTGCCGGAGAGGAGCTTTCGGGCCTGGAAGTTGGTGAGGAGTCGATCCTGGATCAGCCGGCGTGCCAGGGCGACCGCGCCATTCTCGGCCGGGCCGGCCGGGAGCTGTGCCCGGACTCGGGCCACGACCTCGGCCGGGACCAGTCCCGACTCGACGACATGGTCCGCGAAGTCCTCCAGCCGGAGCATGGTCCATCTACCTCGGTTCGACCGCGGTATCCCTGGGATGATGCGGAGCCCGGGCGCCTGTCGAGATCAGGCGACCGGGGCCACGCCGTCATGCTGGGACACGGCGTGGATGATCAGGCACGTGACGTTGTCCTTGGAATCGTTGGTGAGCGCCATGTCCTTGAGGGTCACGGCGGCCCGTTGCGGGTCGTCGATCGTGGAGAGGACATGGGCGAGCTCCTTATCGGTAACGAATCCGGTGAGACCGTCGCTGGCCATGAGGAGCCGATCACCGGGCCGGACATCGAGGACCCGGACGTCTTCCGGGCCGCCGCGCGCGTCCTTGCTCCCCAGGTAGAGGTAGAGCACGTTCTTGAACTTGTGGTTCGGCAACTCCTCGGCGGAGATCGTCCCCGCCTCGAGCAGGGCGTCGGCCAGGGAGTGGTCCTTGGTCAGCCGCTCCAACTTGCCGTCGCGAAGTCGATAGGCGCGCGAATCGCCGATGCCGGCCACGTAGACCCGATCGAATCGGAACTGGGCCAGGACGACGGTCGTCCCCATATTGTTGAATTCGGTGACGGCCCCGGAACTACCCAGGATCTCCTGGTTGACCTCGGCCACGGCGTCGCGGATCGCTTCCTTGACCCGGCTCGCCTCGGTCTCCTCCGGCGAGAGCCGCCGGGCGATCGCCTTGGGGATCAGCTCGACCGCCATCAGGCTGGCCTGCTCGCCGGCCTGCTGCCCTCCCATGCCGTCGGCGACGATGAACAGGTTCGATGGCTCGAGTGTCATCGCGGTCAATCCCGACTGGCTATCGGAGTTGCTATCATGCCGGACCGATCGGCGGCCCGGCACATAGAAGTTGTCTTCGTTGTGCTCCCGGTAGTTTCCCCGGACCGAGACGACACCGACTCGCAACTTGAGTTGACCCGGTAGGAGGGTGAAGGACGAGAGGGTGGCGAATTCGTCGGTCTGTTCGGGGTCGGCCCCGGGTTGGTCCTTCCCGAGAAAATGGCTCATCCAGTGCCTGAATTGCGAAAACCAGCTCACCTCAGGTTCACCCTTCCGGAAGAGGCCCTTCATCCAGCCGATTAAGACCGCCTTCGCGCCCGTCCTTGCTGAATCGATGCGTTCCGGACCGCACAAGGTCCGGACGATGTATTCTCTCCCGCATCGACCCCACATCGAGTCGTACAGGATCCGGATTGATTGCGATGGGCGGGCCGGGGCATGCATACGGTCAGGACCGGGCATGCGCCGGGCTGGCCCACCGCATCAAATCGTTAACCCCCACGGTGCGATATGTCATCAATAATTCTCCCGCCTCGAACCCGGCAGTCAATCCGTGATATCGGTTCATCGTCTCGACGGCCCGGAATATTCCGGCCTTGCTCGGGGGAAATTGCGTCTGATAACAGCGGATCGCCTCGATCTTGGTCTCCAACGTTGGGCCGATGTCCGCAACAATGTAACCGGACGCCTCGGGCAAGTCCAACCCATGCAAAGCGATCGGGAAGCTGAGCTGGTTGTGGACCGTGTGCGTGGGCAGGCCGTCGAAGTGTTCGTCCCATTTCGTCAGCCGGCTGTAAAACACCGCGGCATCGGTGATCAGCATCGCCTGGTAATGGTCGGGAGAAGCCAGCACCGTCTTGCCGCCGAATCCGAGCACGACCTTCGGCTTGTGGCGGCGGAAGACTTTGGCCAGCTCGACCCTCGCCTCGAAGCCATCGAACAGGCGGCGATTGGGGAGATTGAGGTTGATCCGGGTCGCGACACCCAGGACCTCGCCCGCACGCCGGGCTTCGGCGAGGCGGACGTCCGGCCCCGGCGAATTCGGAGTCGGTTCGCCATCGGTCAGGTCAACGATCCCGACGGCGTATCCTTTGCGGGCGAGCAGGGCCAGGGTGCCGCCACAGGCGATCTCCACATCGTCGGGATGCGCGCCAACGGCGATGAGGTCAAGCTCCCGATCCTGCACCTCGGCCATGCGATTGCTCACCTCGCGGACTTGCCAATGCGATCAGCCATCGATCCAATATATCCCTTTCCCATTCGCCTCACAACCGAGACCCCGTCCGGGGGGGCCGGATACTCCCGGATCATCGGATCGATCGCCCGATCAATCATCGGATGGCTCCCGCTTGGTCACCGCCAGGAGGAAGGTCGGCGCGATGGCTTCGAACCGCAGCCGGTCCATCTGTTCGATCCCACGGGCGATGGAGACATTCCAGACGCTCACGGAACCCGCCAGCCCCTTGAGCGTTTGATAGGCCGCGGCGAGTCCCTCGATCGTGGCCACGTTCACCGCCAGCGTGCCCCCGAGGCAGAGCCGGGAATAGGCCGTGCTGAGGACCAGGTCGACCTGACGACCTGTGCCTCCGACGAAGACGGCATCCGGCTCCGGGAGCGACTCGAGGACGGCCGGCGCGCGCCCGGCCACCACCCGGATATTCGGCACCCCGAAGACCTCGGCGTTGGCCTGGATCAGCGCGATGTCGGTCGGCTCCGGCTCGATCGCGTAGACCATGCCCTGGTGCGCGAGCTGGGCGGCCTCGATCGCCACGGAGCCGGAGCCGGCCCCGATATCCCAGACGACGCTGGTGGACCGGATGTCGAGCTGCGCCAGAGCGATGGCCCGGACCTCCGCCTGGGTGATCAATCCCCGCTTCGGCAGCGACTGTGCGAAGGCATCGTCGGGATTCCCGAAGAGGCGGTGTCGCCCGCTTCGACCCGCTCGGTCGGGCCTGTTGGGCTTGCGGATCAGGATCAGTACGTTGAGCGGGTCGAAGTCCATCCCCGTCAGGTCGCCGAGCTCGCACTGAGTGACCCGCTCATCGGGGGATCCCAGGTTCTCGCAGACGTAGGCCCGGAAGTAGTCGATCCCCCGATCCAGCAGCTCTCGAGCGAGGCGAGACGGCGGACACTCGTCGCTGGAGAACAGGCCGATCTTCTCCGCGGTCCGGATCCGGTCGATGACGGCCTCGATCGGACGGCCGGACAGGCTGGTGAGGTAGGCATCCTCCCAGCTCTCCTTGATCCGGGCGAACGCGAGTTGCATGCTGCTGACGTGCGGCACGACCTCGAACCGATCCTTGCCGAGCCGATCGCAAAGATAGCGTGCAACCCCGTAGAACAGGGGGTCGCCTCCGCAGACCAGCACCGGCCGTCGTTGCGTCAGGGCCTGACGGACCTGGCCCAGCGCCAGACCCATGTCCGGCTCCAGCGGCTCGCGACGTGCCGTCACCCCCTCGAGCAGCGCCAGGATCGGCGGTGCCCCCAGGATCAGATCCGAAGACATCAAGAGCCGGCGCGACGGCTCCGTCAAGCCGGCGAGGCCATCGTCGCCGATCCCCAGAATTACCAGCTTCGATTGGCCTTCGCTCACCGTCACCGTCCCTAACAGTCCGGGCTCGCCTGTCGCGTGGTCTCCGAATCAGGCCGCCAGGGCCCTTGAAGTCGCGATATTGTAACCCCCTGCCCGCCGGCAAGCCAACAGGACAGCAAATTCGATCAGAGTCGCCACGGCTTAGGGGTTTTTATCGTCGAAGCCCGGGCGGGACCGAGGGCAACTCCCGCCTCAAGCTCCCGGCTTCGATTCGCAGCCGGCTCGATCGGTGCAGCCTCCCGGCCCGTCCGCACAGGGGAGCAACCACTGGTGGATCAATTGCGCCAGGATCTCCGCGTGGGTCACGTGGGGTTGGTGGCCGACGGTCGGCATCACGACGGATTCGGCCTTCGGCAATTCGGACTTGAGGAGCTCGAAATCGCGGCGAGGGACGATTCGGTCCTCATTCCCCTGGAGCAGGAGAATTTCCGCGGGGATGCGGGAAAGCAGGGGTCGCAGGTCCAGGTCCGTCAGGAGGTCGACACGGTGGGCCAACGCCCGGATCGGAGTCAATCCATTCTGCTCGACGTAGAAGTCCCATCGGTCCTGGAGCAGGGTGGGGAATTCGGGCCGGCTGTTGTAGGACAGGATTTGCCGACGGAGGGGGAGCCGGGAGGCCGTCCCCGGGATAAGTCGCCCGAGCCGGAGTGCGCATCGCTCGGCCGCCGAGAATTGCCGTTGCGCGAATCCCCCCTGGATGGCGGACCGCGGGAAACGCCTTGGCTCGCGAGACAGGGCCTTCAGGGCGATCGTCGAACCGAATGACAGGCCGACCAGGAAGGCCCGACCGACATTCATCTGTTCGATCAGTCCGAACAGGTCGTCCACGAGATGGTCGTGGGTGATGCGGCCCAGGCGAGCACCATCCTCGGGGTGCTCGCCGGGATAGTCGTAGAGGATGGTCTGGAAATGCTCCGAGAGCTTGTTGAGCAGGAGTGTATAGACGCGGTAAGTCGAGGCGATGCCCGGAATCAGGAAGAGCGGCGGACCTTGCCCGAGGATTCGGTAGGTCATCCGGTAGCGCGGACCATCCCAACAGCGGACCTCGGCCGCGGCGTCATAGCGCGCGACTTCCGCCCGGAAATTCGCGGGGGCCGGGCAGGGACGCCGTTCGAGATCGGGGCCGATCGCGGACTCGGGATCAGGACGGGTCGCGCCGCGCTCGTCTTCAGACACGGGTGGTGAGATTGGCATCGGGCTCGATCGTAGAGGGCTCGGCGGCCTTGAAAGCCATGCTGGCGAAGCTCACGCAGCAGGTCTTGCGGTCATCCAAGGCTTGATTATAACGGAGCAACCGGCCCTGCGCCGGGCCGATCGCGTGCAAGAACGTGTAGGTCGCCGCGAGGCCGCAAACTCGCCAGCGGTCGCCGACGGCGCCCGCCGTTCGAAACCACCCCTGGGCATCTCCGGCGGCGGCCCGGTCGAGCATCGCGCCGTCGAACTGCCGCACCTGCTCTTGAATGTCCGGATCCACGGGGGCAGGGTCGCCGAATTCCGGCCCGACGTGGCACAGATCGATGCCGCCGATGTACGCCACCGACTTCCCGCTGGTCGTCTCGGCGACGCGCAAGGCCTCGATGAAGCGGCCGACTTCCGGGTCCTCGATCGGATCGACCGACCGCTCCATCAGGTCATGGAAGGAGCCGACGAGGATCGGGACGATCGTGAAATCGCGGCGACCACCCAGCAAGTACTGGAGGAAGACGACCTGGAACTCGATCGAGTGTTCGGTCCGATGCGAGAGCTCGTCGTCGAACAGGTCGCGACCGGCCAGGGATGCGATCCGTTCCACGTAAGACCTGTCGGTCGGGACGACCCCGAGCGGCGTCTCGAAATCCTTGTAGGTCAGGGCGAACCGGCGCCGGCAATACTGGTGGGCGACTCCCAGGATGACGAACGTGTCGGCGTGCGAACGCTCGGCGAGTTCGCGGTACGACCAGGTATAGACGGGTCCGCCGCGATGGAAGTCGATATGAGGGCTCAAGATACCGCGAAAACCCGCCGGCTCCGGCACGCCCGGGACCGCGGGCGGACCGGCACCATGGGCGCCTTCGAAAAATTGGTCGAGCTGGGCGCGCAGGGCCTTCAACGTCGCCGCATAGGAGCGGCCTGCCAGCGCAGGGGGACGACGACCCGATTCGCGGTATTGCTGGTGGAACATCGTGAACGCGGGTCCTTCGATGATCATCGTCTCATCGAATCGACGGACCAGATCCTCGAGATCCTTCATCGCCACGAATTGCCCCGTCTCGCGGAGCATCCGAGCCTGGATCTCAATCAGCGTCGATTGACCGTTGAAGTGACGGACAACGTGGTAATAGCCATCCCACGGGATCAAGACCGGCTGAGGCACGACCCCGGTCCGGTCATGCAGCATCATGAAAGACTGACCGTGTTGCTCCACTCGTCGAACCGAGAGCGGACGGAGCTTAGGTCGTTCGAGCGACGCCATGCCCGAGCCTCATGCCGCAGATGTCGCCTGCGAGACCGGAATTCCGCCCTCGAACGGGTGGAACGATACGTCCATGATACTCGGGAGTCCGGGCACGTCAAGCGGCTCGACGCGGCCCCCGGGGCTGGCTGGCGATCAGGGGGAAAGGCCAGGCGGGCGGGGCGATTTCTCGAATGGGTTGCGGCGTCTTCATCGTTCCTCCCCAGGCTACAGGAGAACTCGAAAAGCCTCACGGAATGGAATTGCTCGAAGGACCCAAAATGCAATTCCAATGCCACGGAAACGGAAGCCCGTCTGGCCCTGGCAGCCGGGAGTAATGGGTGGAATAGGAAAAGGGATTTTTCGGGCGATGATGCTTGTCGGACTCGATCGGTTCATCGGCGGAACTCTCGCACATCTGTCGGTATGGCAAAGGTTTAGAACTGGGATCACGGTACCGGCACCGGGCGGATCCGATGGAGGATTCCGCAACACGGATAAGCCGGGATCCGGGGCGTCGGGCGGACTGACCCGCCAACAGACCCACGCACACAATTCGGGCTCGAACGCCGCCAAAATGAACACGACGTGCTCAGGACTGGCGGATCGGGAGATTTCTGATTGCGGGCTATCGCGTGAGGCATACTGGTCATGGAGCAAGCGGCATTGACGCACCTCGGCTGCACTAGTGGTCTGAGTCCAACTATGATAAGGTTCGCCCCGGAGCCGTTGAGATGGACCAGGCCGCGCTCCACAAATCGCGGGTGCCCGCTGCGGTCGAGCAGTTCGCAAGGAGGACGAAGGCTCATGCCACGAGCAAGACGGATCTTATTCGCCTCGTTGATGGTCGCGTTCGCGAGTCGGATGCCAACGGCATTTCCTCAGGAAGCG
Organism: uncultured Planctomycetota bacterium; assembly: GCA_963743925.1. Lineage (GTDB taxonomy): Bacteria > Planctomycetota > Planctomycetia > Isosphaerales > Isosphaeraceae > CAVZRC01. The sequence goes on from CAVURY010000011.1 coordinate 156,380, forward strand.
GCGGGTAACCGGGCGCCGGCGAATCGTCCCGGGCCGAATGCTAAGGCTGCGGAGCCTCAAGCGGCCCCCGATCCCGCGCGGATGAAGCAACTCCTGGCACTCTGGGAGAAGCAGAGCGCCAAACTGAAGACGCTCGACGTCTCGATCTATCGCATCGACCGCAACGTGAAATGGGGCGATGAAACCCATTATGAAGGCAGGGCGATCTTCAAGAATCCCCAGCTCGCCTACCTCGACTTCAAGAAGATCAAGACGGCAAAAAATGCCGAGGGAAGGCTGGTCCCCGTCCCCGATCTCAAGGACCCCAAGAAACGATCGACAACGCCCGAAGAGACCATCATTTGCGGCGCGAACGAAGTCTGGCAGTATTCCTATCCGGTCAAGCAGATCTTCGTCTACCCGCTGGCCAAGGAACAACGACAACGGGCGCTCGATGAGGGGCCGTTGCCGTTCCTTTTCAACATGAAGGCGGAGCAGGCCGAGGCGCGGTACGAGATGACACTGCTGGGCGAGAAGGGCAAGTATTACTCGATCCTCGTCAAGCCGAAGCTCAAAGGGGACAAGGAAGCCTTCAGGATGGCCCAGATCGTCCTCGATAAAGAGTATTTGCTGCCGGTCCGGATCGCGCTGATCTCCCCGGACAACAAGAGCAGCAAGGACTTTCGGGTCGAGCAGAGCGTCCCGAACGCCGTCGTCGACAACCGCTGGTTCCAGGGTCGTGCCCTCGAGAAATGGAAACTGATCCGGAATCCGGACGCCCAGGGCCAGCCTCGTGATGTGGGAGCGGCGCCGGGTCGGCCCGTGCAGGGCCTGATGCCACGACGGTGAGGATCCTGACCGGGGGCCCGGCCGGGTCGGCCTGGTGAGGGAGGGGAGGGGTGAGGTCAAGTTTGACCCACCCTGACCGCCGGTTTATAATCACCTCGTGAGCCACTCGATTGACTGGGCCTGCGTTCGGAGCGCACGGCGACTGGCTGGGACGGCCGCGGGTCGCCACGACCGGCCGGATCGGATCCGTTCGCCGGATCCGATCTCCACGCCGTCAACAGCAAGGGCCGAGGCGCGTCCGACTCTCGGAGGGAGTCCGACTGCTATGATACGCTCCCGCGCTGCACATCTTCTCCGCGAGAGGGTGTGGCCGCTGCTGCCGGCACTCCTCGTCTATTCGGTCGGCGTCGCGGCGATGGCACAGCAAGCCACCTCCGCCAGGTCGGAAGAGACACCCGCCGCGTTCTTCACGGTGATCGAACCGATCACGTCGGAGACCATCTCGCGGATCCGCGTGGCGGCCAAGCAAGTCGTCGATTCCGCGGCCTCGGCCGAGCAGGGGAAGCGCCCTATCCTCGTCTTCGAGTTCCGCGCCGGGGAGACGGCGCCGGGTTCGAGCGAGTATGGCGCCTGCCACGACCTCGCCAATTTGATCTCGAGGGATCCGGACCTCGCCGGCGCCAAGTTGACGGTGGCCTATGTCCCGAAGCCGCTGAAGGGCTACGCGGTCCTGCCCGCCGTCGCCTGCACCGAGATCGTGATGGGATCCGCGGCGAGCCTGGGCCCGATCGCTCCCGAGGGCCAGTCGTTCGACGCCGACTATCGCGAGTTCGTCCGGTTCCTGGCCATCCGCAAGACGCGGGATCCCGACCTCCTGGTCGGCATGCTCGATCGGGACGCGGATCTTCGGCTGATCCATACGGCCGACAAGTCCGTTCACTATGTCCTGGCCGAGAACCTCCAGGCGTTCCTGAAGCTCCACCAGGTGATCGATGAGCAGCCGGCCTGGGAGGGCGGACTCCGCGGGGTCCTCACCGCCAAGCGCGCTCGCGAGGAGGGCTTCTGCAAGCGGACGGCCGAGTCGCCGGCCGAGCTCGCGAGCATCTATCAGATCTCCGGCCAGTCGGCCGTCGATGACCCGACCCTCGGCCAGTTGGTCCGTCCGGTCTGGATCCCGCTGGAAGGCCCGCTCGACAGCGTGATGGTCTCGTACCTGGCCAAGCGCGTGGAGCAGGCGCGGGAGGAGAAGGCCAACCTGTTGATCATCCAGATCAACAGCCCGGGCGGCAGCGACACGGTCACCGACAGCCTGGCCGACCTGATCGCCGGCATCAAGGACATGAAGACCGTCGCCTATATTGAAGACCGCGCCCTGGGCCTGGCCGCCCTGGTGCCGCTGGCCTGTCGCGACATCGTGTTCAAGAAGGATTCGCGGATGGGCGACGTCCGCCAGTCGGTCAGCGGGCGGAATGGCCAGCTCCATGACCTCAGCGAGGGCCAGATCTCCGGCCTGGCGGGGAAGGCGGCGGTCTGGGCCCGCCTGCGGGGGCATCCCGAGGCGGTCGCCCGGGCGATGGTCGATCCCGAGACCGAGATCCTGGAGGCCAAGGACATCAAGACCGGGGCCAGCCGCCTGATCCAACGGTCCGAGCTGATCGCCGAACCGGGCCGGTATCAGGTCATCCAGACCCGGAAAGATCCCGGATCGGTCTTGACCGTCGCGGCCGACGAGGCGGCCTCCTACGGACTGGGGCGGATGGTCAACGACGCCGAGGAGCTCAAGGCACTCTACGGGCTGCAAGGCCGGGTCATCCGGATGGAGGGGCCCGGCTGGGTGGACTCGCTCGTCGCGTTCCTGACCGACCCCATCGTGAGCTGGATCCTGCTGTTCCTCGGGGTCTTCATGATGGTGATGGAGCTGAAGCTCCCCGGCATCGGGCTGCCCGGGATCATCTCGGCCCTCGCGTTCCTCCTGTTCTTCTGGAGCCATTATCTGAGCGGGACCGCCGACCAGTTGGAGATCATCCTCTTCCTGATCGGGCTCGTCTGCCTGGCCATCGAGCTGTTCGTGGTGCCGGGCATGGCGATCTTCGGCCTGACCGGGATCCTGCTCATGCTCTGCAGCATCGTGATGGCGAGTCATAGCTTCATCTGGCCGACGAAAGATTACGAATATCGCGAGCTCGGCTATACCTTGATGCAGGTCACCGGGATGCTCATCGCCGTGGCGGTGGGGGCCATGATCCTGGCGAGGTACATCCCCTCGCTGCCGCTGTTCAACCGCCTGATCCTCAAGGCCGAGCCGTGGACGCCCGTCGAAGGCGAGGAGACCTCGAACCGGTCGGTCGCGGAGGGATACGAATCGCTCAGCTTCCTGATCGGCGAGAGCGGGCGTACGACATCCCCGCTGCGCCCCACCGGCAAGGCTCGCTTCGGGAATATGCAGATCGACGTGATGGCCACCGGCAGTTTCGTGGAGCCCGACTCCCTGGTCGAGGTCGTGGACGTCCAGGGCTCGCGGGTGATCGTCAAGAAAGTCTGACTCGCCCCGCGGGTCCGGGCCCGACGGTGCCGGAAAGTGTTGGCGGCCGAGCGGAGGCTTCGATTAGACTAGGTGAGAGGTGAGGCGGCCACGCACAATCCGCTCGGCCCGACCGGGGCAGGTCGGCCTGTGCGTCCGAGCCTCACCGGGAGTTAACCCACCGGACGCCCCATCCCGGATCGAGGCGTCCGGCCGCGGTGCCGACGGGTCCTGAACCTTGACCGGGGCGGGGACCGGCCGGGGCTCGCATCGATTCTGCCGAGCCGAGCCGATCCGGTCGGGCGGTGCAACCGCCCGGGCCCACACCCGTACCGATCCCGAGGGGCACACGCGGGTCGACCTTCCGTCCCGGCCCGGGGCGGATGACCTCGCCGGCGCGGTCACCATTTTCGAGGATACATCATGATCGCCACAATATTTGCTCAGATCAATCCATCCCACTGGCCGACCTATGTCCTTCTGCTGATCTCCGTGCTGGTCCTGTTCGCGATCATCCTGTGCATCTTCCTGGCGAAGTATGCCAATCTCTGGCTCCAGGCGAAGATGACCTCGGCGAGCATCAGCATCCTGGAGCTGGTCGGGATGTCGTTCCGCAAGGTGAATCCGAACATCATCGTCCGCTCGAAGATCATGGCGTACCAGGCCGGCCTGTCGGAGAAGGACGGGATGACGACCCGGGCGCTGGAGGCCCACTACCTGGCCGGCGGCAACGTGCCGAATGTCGTCCGGGCGTTGATCGCCGCCAACCGGGCCGACATCCCCCTGTCGTACAAGCGGGCGGCGGCGATCGACCTGGCCGGCCGCAACGTGCTGGAGGCCGTGCAGACGAGCGTGAATCCCAAGGTCATCCCGTGCCCCGACCCGAGCTCCGGCCGGCAGAGCATCGACGGCGTGGCCAAGAACGGGATCCAGTTGAAGGTCAAGGCGAAGGTGACCGTGCGGACCAATCTCGACCGGCTGGTGGGCGGTGCGACCGACGAGACCATCATCGCGCGGGTCGGCGAGGGCATCGTCAATGCCATCGGTTCGGCGGATACCCACGAGCAGGTCCTCGAGAAGCCGGATACCATCTCCAAGCGCGTGCTCGAGAAGGGCCTCGACGCCGGGACGGCCTACGAGATCCTCTCGATCGACATCGCGGACGTGGACGTGGGCGACAACATCGGCGCCAATCTCCAGGCGCTCCAGGCCGAGGCCGACACGCGCGTCGCCCGGGCCAAGGCCGAGGAGCGTCGCGCCTTCGCCGTCGCCAAGGAGCAGGAGATGCAGGCCCAGGTCCAGGAGAACCGCGCCAAGGTCGTCATGGCCGAGGCCGAGATCCCCATGGCGATCGCCGATGCATTCCGCAAGGGGCATCTCGGGATCATGGACTACTATAACCTGAGGAATGTCCAGGCCGACACCGAGATGCGGAACGCGATCGCCGGCACCGGCAACGCCCGACCGAATAACAATCCTTCCTAGTATCTCGTCCGTGGTCCGTGGTCAGTTGTCCGTGGACACCGGCGCATTTCTCGCACGGATCGCGCGGATGAGCCTGATGCCCCGGATCCGATCGATGCCGCCTTCCCCGACTCGAATGGAGCGAAGATGAAGCTCGACATCCTGGTCCAGTTCATCGTGCCTCTGACGTTCCTGGCGATCTGGGCGCTCACTTCGCTCCTGAACAGGGAATCTCAGCCCTTGCCGCCTCGTCCGGGGCGGGGGCCGGTCCCCAACGGGACGCGGCCGGCGCCGGGTGTGCCGACGGCAGGCCGAGCCGATGCGACGGGTCCGTCCCGATATGCTTCGCCCGCCGGATCACCGACCATGTCCGCCGATCGGTCGGCGACGGCACGACGACCCTTGTCCCCGACCCAGGGCCGGCCCGGTGCCGCGAGGAGCGGCAGTCCCGATGAGGGGATCGTGATCCTGGAGTCGGAGAACCGATCCTCGCAGTCATCACCCTCGTTCTCGCCCTCCTCGGCGGCAAGCTCGCGGACGGCGCGGGCCGCGGCGCCTGCCCGTCGCGCGATGCCCCGCGGTCGTTCGTCTCAGGCGGCGCCCCTCAAGTTGTCGGAGCCGGAGCGCCCTCGCGCGCTGACGGGTCTGGTCAGCCAGGGACTTGCTCCCAAGAAGAACCGGCCCCTCGAGATCACCCCTCTATCGGTCCCGATTTCTCCCATCGGCTCCCCGACCGCCCAGATCTCGGCGGGGACGACCCTCGACCTGCCCTACGCGACCACCACCAAGTCCCACCCCACCCTCACCAGCACGGATCTCCGTACGATGCTCGCCTCGCCGGGCAAGATCCGCGAGATCGCCCTCCTGGGCGAGCTGTTGCAGCCTCCGCTGGCCTTGCGCGCACCTCGACGACCCCGCTGAACGCCGCCTCGGAGTCCCATCGTCAGCCGGGTCGCATCGGAAAGGTCGCGACGTTGGTTCGGAGCGGTCCGGTCGTGACGACGCGGCCCGAAGCTCCCTTCGGCTTTCTCGTGAAGCGGCAGCTCCCGGCGAGCCGATGTGAGATCCTGAACTGGACGCTCAGCTTCGACGCCAAAGGTCTGGCCCGCTCGAACTTGTCGGGTGGCATCTCCAAGGATGGAGTGCGCAAAGTCCTGCTGCGCACCTTCAATCCCAACAACACGTATCCGCAGTCCAACGAGGGAGATGCTCGATGAACCTCCACCCATCGCGGCACCATCGTCATTATATCGCGGTCGGTCTATCGCTCACCGTCGGAGTCGTTTGCGCCGCGATGAGGCCGGCCTTGGCCGTTGCGTCGGAACCCGAGCCGATATCCTGGCGTAGCGATTACACCGAGGCCCTCGAAGAATCGAAGACCTCGAATCGGCTCTTGTGGATCCAGTTCACCGGACCCTGGTGCCCGAGCTGCAAGCGGATGGAACGGGACTCGTTCCCCGATCCCGAGATCATCCAGCACGCGCGAGAATCGTACGTCCCGCTGAAGTTGCGCTCCGACGTGCACGAGCAACTGGCCCTGGGCTTCAACCTGTCGGGCCTCCCGGCGACGATCATCGTCGCCCCGAATCGCGAGGTCGTCGCGGTCCGTCAGGGTTATCTCGGACCGGACGAGCTGGACTCGCTGCTGAGCGAGGTCCGGACGGCCTGGCAAGGGCGGGAATCGGGCAAGAAGACGGCCGTGGCCCGCTCGGATCAGGGTCGGGGATCGCAGGGCCGGCCCGAGGATGCCAGGATCAAGAGTGAGTCCCAGCTCGCGCTCTCGGGATATTGCCCGGTGAGCCTGATCTCGGACAAGCGCCTGGTCCAGGGGCAGACCGAGTACACCATCCAGCACGAGGGCCGGGTCTATCGCTTCGCCAGCGCCGTCATGAGCAACCTCTTTCGCAAGGATCCCGAACGCTACATCCCCGTGAACCGGGGCGAGTGCCCCGTGGCGCAGGTGGATCGCGGGACCGCGAAGCCGGGCGACCCCAAGTGGGGCGTCCTGTACCAGGGGCGGCTCTTCCTTTGCGCCAACGAGGACGCTCGGCGCCAGTTCCTCAAGGACCCCGAGCATTACTCGATGGTCAACGTGGCGGAGCAGGGCTTCTGCCCCCACTGCATCGGCGAGACCGGCCTCCTGGTGCGGGGAGACCCGAAGTTCGGGGTCACGCGTGAGGGACGCCGTTACTGGTTCCCCGACCCCAGCCATCGCGATGCCTTCCTGACCGCATCCGCGTCCGATGCGACGACGACTCGTCGCTGAATCTCGAAGTACCCCGGATGAGGACGTGATCTGTCAGGACTAGTTGCAACGAAACCGGGTGATTTGTCGGAGTGAACGTGGGCTCCCAGGGGCAATCCTGGGGGCATCGCCCTCCGGGCTCGACCCCAGCCACCCAAGGTAGGCCCGGGGCTCGAATTGGGTGGCTGGGGTCGAAGACGGCGCAGCCGGCGAGCCCCCAGGAGTGCTCTCGCAATCACCATCCCTGGCGAATTGCCCCGGTCTCCTAGCGACAGTATCTGTCAGCATCCGGGGCGGATATTCGAGTGAATGTCTGAAGGGAGGTCATCAACCTCCCGACTTCGCGAAGGCAAGCGGAAAACTCCGCTTGCCGCCGCGGCGGAGAAACTCTATCCTGTCAATCGCCCGATGCCGGCATGGAACGGCAATGGAGTGCGACCTCATTGAGGTATCAGGGCAGATGGCTTTGCCCCTCTCGAGCAATACCCCTGCGTACCGGTCCCGGAAGGCGTCTCGCCGACGATCGCTCGACGGACCAGCTCGTGCACGCCATTGTCTCCTCGCGCCGTCCGGCGCCGTGATCTTCAATCTCCGCGGATTTCCAACACCGCACGACGATGGTCCGAGCCGGCACCGGGAAGGTCGCCGGCACGGTCGGGATGCCACGTCGCGCGGTACGGCGTCTCGAGCCAAAGGAGTATCGCCCGATGACCGTTCGCTGGAAACCTTTGTTGTTCCTGTCGGGGCTATTCGTCGTGGTGGCGCTGGTGGGTGTCACCGCCATCATCATGACGCTGGTCCCGCGTTCCTCGCAGGGCATACTGAAACTCGCCAGGGAGGCCCAGGCGGCCGGCCGCTTCGAGCATGCCGAGATTAATTACCGGCAGGCGCTCCAGATCGACCCCAAGAGTGCCGCCATCCATGAGGAGTTCGCCGGGCTCTACCGCGACTGGGCCCGGACCGCCACCGCCGATAAGCAGGCGACCCTTCGCGTCGAATGGATCGGCCACCTGGTCGACGCCATCAAGTACGACAAGACCCTCAGAGGCCCGAGGAAACTGCTGCTCCAGGATGCCATGGCGAAGGATCTGACCGGCGACGCGGTCTATCGGGCCAAGGATCTCCTGAATGTCGACCCGGATGATACGGACGCGCATTACATCCTGGCCGCCGAGGCGCTGGATGAGGCGAACCCGAACGTCCCGGAGATCAAGCGGCATCTCGACGTCCTGGAAAAGATGAAGGCCCCGGCGTTGCGGCAGGTCTGGATTCGCGCACGGCTGGCGGAGTTGACGACTGACGAGGCGTCGCTCAGGGCGATCGTGGCCGAGGCCCGGAATACGGCTCTCGCGGCCGATCCCGATTCAATCGACCGGTTCGCCAAGCTCCAGCTCACCTCGCTGGAGATCCGGCACGAGGACCGATGGGCCGGGCTCGCCGGCCAGGTCGAGAAGCTCCGAGAACAGGTCAAGGGGCTGGGCAAACCCGAGGATTTGACCCCCGGGCAAGTGGGCCGGCTCCGGATGCTACTCGAGCAGACGCAAAAGGCCCTGACGATTCGATCGGCGAATCTCCCCGTCGAGGGGAAGAAGGCGGTCGACGGCCTGGTCGACGCCATCGAGGTGGACCTGGATTCGGTCTTCCAACAGGCCCTGGCCGAAGGACGAAATCCCGACGTCCTGACGTACATGTCCTACGCCAACCATCTCCGGTTCCGCCGCCAGTCCGAGCGTTGCCTGGCGGTCATCGACCGGGCCTTGCGGGCCGCACAGGCGCAGGGGCCTCGGCGCGCCGGCCCCCAACTGGTGATGGGCCTGCACACCGTGGCCGCCGAGATGATCCTCGCCCGGGTCGAGGATGCCGAGCGATTCAAGAAGGCCGGCTCCCACATCCAGGCCCTGCTCGATTGCCCCGACGCGAAATTCCAGGCATTCGGCCATCTGCTCGCCGGTTCGATCGAGCTCGATCAATCCAATGCGGCGAGCGACGCGGCCGGGTCCGCCCCCGCCCCCGCGGAACCGGAGCAGAAGGCGAGCCTGGCGAAGCTGCGGACGAGTGCCCTCGGCCATCTCAAGGCGGCCTCCGCCGCGTTGCCCGACGTGGCCGAGGCCCAGGCTCGCTATGGAGTCGCGCTGGTCCTGTCCCAGGAGCCCAACCTCGGCCGCCAGTATCTTCAGAACGCTCTTCGGCTCGGCAGCCTGGAGGCCCAGCACCAGGTCTGGGCCGCCTGGACGATCCTCCAGGCCGGATACCCGGAAGAGGCCGAGCCGGTCGTCCGGTCGCTGTTCCAGCAGGTCGAGCAGGGCAAGCTCCCGCGCGACATGGAGGGGACACTGCACCTCCTCCAGGGCGAGCTCTACCAGGCGCGCCGCAGCCCGGCAGACCTGAAGAAGGCCGTCGAGGAATTCGACAGGGCGCGCGCCGGCGGCCAGGGCACGATGCCGACGGCGACCATCAGGCTGGCACAGATCGACGTGCAGCTCGGCGAATACGACCGGGCCCTCAAGCGGCTCGACGCGTTGCGTGCCCAGGGGCAGGGGGGCGAGGCGGCCGAGCAGCTCACCGTCCTGATCCTCCAGGAGACCGGCAAGAAGACCGAGGCCTATGAGCGGCTCCATGCGGCTCGCTCGCAGTATCCGCGCAGCCCCGAGCTGGCCGGGCTCGAGGCCGCGATGCTGGTCAAGGATGGCAAGCCCAAGGAGGCCGATCAGGTGCTCGACGACTTCCTCCGCGTCGAGCCCGACAACCTCAAGGTCGTCATGCTCCGCGCACAGATCCAGGCCGAGGGCCTCAAGAACCTGGACAAGGCCCGCGAGCTCCTGAAGGGCCTGGCGGAGCGGTCGGACTCATCCGACCCGATGATCCAGCTCGCCGGCTTCGAGCTCGAGCAGAACCGGCTCGACGAGGCCGCGGCCATCGTCGCCAGGATCCGCGCCCGATGGAAGGAGGCCGCAGCCGCCGACATCATCGACGCCCAGATCGCGATCAAGCGCGGGAAGATGGGCGAGGCCCTCGAATTCTTCAACGCGGCCCTCAAGAAGGACCCCGACAACAAGGTCGTCCAGTACTGGAAGGCCCAGCTCGACGGCCGGGCCGGGGCCGTCGTCGAGGCCACCAGGGCGCTCGAAGATATCGTCCGCGACAAGCCGGTCAAGGAAGTCGAGACCGGCCGTTCGTTGCTTTCCGCGGCGCAGTCGGCGCTCGCGGGGCTCTCGCTCCAGTCCCGCGATTTCGACGACGCGATCCGCCGCTTCGAGGAGCTGAAGAAGAACAACCTGAACGGGAACCTCCCGCGTCGCGACCGATGGATGCTGATCACCGCTTATGTCAACAAGGGCCAGTGGCCGCTGGCGAAGCGCGAGATCGCGGCGATCCTCAACGATACCAAGGAGCCGCCCACCGCCGAGGAGCGCGTCCGGGGCGCCAATTTCTACCGGCAACAGGGCGAGAGTGCGACGGCGCTGGCCCAGATCGACTATGTCCTCCAGGTCGAGCCGACCAACCCGTCCGCGGTGGTCTCTCGCTCCTTCATCTTGCTCGGGTCCAAGCAGCCGGAGCAGGCCGCCGCGATCCTGCGCAGGGCGATCGAGCTGACGGTCGAGGAGAAGAAGGAGAAGCCGCCCTCGGTCTTCTACCTCATGCTGGCCGCCGTCGAGAATGAGACTCCGCCCGCTCCGGACGCGCTGAAGCGGGCCTTGAAGGCCCTCGATGCGGGCCTGGAAATCCACCCGCTGGCGTACGAGCTGGTCGAGGCCAAGTATCTGGCCATGCTCGCCGCGAACGATGCGAAGGGGGCCCTGGCGTTCGTCGAGGCCAAGTCCAAGGAGGATCCCAAGGGCCCGTTCCGACGCTTGCTCGTCGAGAAATGCCGCGAGCAGAAGGAGTACGATCAGGCCGAGCTGCTCCTCTCGGAACTCCACCAGGAGTTCCCGGACGAGGCGAACCTGGCCGCGGCGCTGGTCCAGGTCGTATCCCTGAAGGCGGCCGAGGCCGCGGCGCGGAATCAGCCCGATCGCCGGCGTGAGCTCAATGACCGGGTGACGACCCTGGTCCGCGAGTTCCGGACGCGTTACCCCAACGCGGTGTCATTCCTGCACGCCGAGTGCGACATGGCGGCGAGGGACGGCGATCTCAATCGGGCCATCTCCCTCACCCACGAGATCGACAAGCTGGACAAGACCTCGACTCTCGGTCCACTCCTGCGCGCCCGCCTCTTCACGACGCAGGGCAAGCTCCGCGAGGTGGCGCAAGCCTACACCGATGCGATCGAGCGCGAACGCGGGCCGCAGCAGCTCGAACTCCGCGTTCAACTCGGTCAGGTCCTGCTCAAGGCCGGCCAGCCGGACCAGGCCCTCCGCCAGGCCAACCTGGTGATGGATTCCGAGAAGACTCGGGGCGACGCCATCCTGCTCAAGGCGCGTGCCCTCGCCGAGTCCGGCGCGACACCCAGCGAGAAGGCGGCCCGTCGCAAGGAGGCCATCGCCCGGCTCGAGCAGGCCATCAAGGCGAATGCCTCATTCAATGAGGCTTACCACGTGCTGAGCGACATCCACGCGAGGCAGCAGGATCGGGCCTCCGCGATCGCCGTCTTGAGGCAGGACCTCGCGGCCAATCCCGAGGATAGCATCGCCGCCGGCCAGATCATCCAACTGTTGACGGACCGAGGCCCGGCAGGCCAGCAGGCCTCGGCCGCCGACCTCGCCGAAGCCGATCGGATCGCGGCCGACATCTCCCGGCGAGACGCGAAAGGCTTCATGATCCTCGCAATGGCGATCGGATTCCACAGGAGCGGTCATCTGGACCAGGCGCTCCCGCTGGCCCGCGATGCCGCCGCCAAGCTGAATTCGCCCGCCGCGCACCTCAACCTCGGCGACCTCCTGCTCGCCGTCGCCGAGAGCCAGTCCGACCCGACCTCGGCCCGCGAGACCTTCGAGCAGGCCGTCGGGCAGTATGACCTCGTCCTCAAGGTCATGCCCAACTCCATCGAGGCCGTCAACAACAAGGCGTGGATCCTCCACTCGTACCTCAAGCGGACCCCGCAAGCCCTCGAGCTTGCCAACGACCTGGTGAAACGAGTGCCCACCAGGGTGCTGCCGAGCGAATTCTTCGATACGCTGGGTTCCATCCAGGAATCGGTCGGCAAGACGGGCGACGCCGAGCAATCCTATCTCGACGGGCTGAAGAAGGCCCCCGAGAACCCCGCCCTGAATTTCCACATCGGCAGGCTGCTGGCTACCGACCGCAGCCGCACCACCCAGGCGAAGGCGCACCTGGGGAAGGCCCTCGCCGCGCGGGACCAACTGAGCCCCACCATGGTCAAAGAAGCCGATCAGCTCGTCCGAAGCCTCGGCGGCGGGATCAGCGCGAATTAGACGTGTTCTGAAGTCCGGACTCTTCTGTAGGCGGCCTCTGTGAGGCCGCGGATGCGATCGCGGGGTCGCAGACCCCGCCTACAAAGAGCCGATCGCCCCGGCTCCGCTCATCCGAGCGGGCGCGGGGCTTTCCACCATTCCCATCTCGCGGGGTGGAACTTCGGACGACCTCGCCCGAGGCGTTATCGACATCGATCGGCCCAGGATCAACTCGACAGCGGCGCCGGAGGTTTGTTAGATTCGGCCTGATCCGAACGGTTGATCAGACGGAAACAACCGCGGTTGATGAGCAGCTCTTGAGGGAGTCTTTTTCAGCCATGCCAGTGGGACGAACGATGAGAAACAGCCTGATCCTGATCATGTCGGTTTTCGGCCTGGGCTCGGGCCTGACCCCGGGTGCGGGCTCGGCGGCCGCCCAAGCCGACGACAAGCATCCGGTCGTGATCCTGGATACGTCCATGGGCGAGATCGCGATCGAGCTCGACCCGGAGAAAGCCCCGACCACCGTCGAGAATTTCCTCAAATACGTCGACGCCAAGTTCTACGACAACCTGATCTTCCACCGGGTGATCCCCAAGTTCATGATCCAGGGCGGTGGATTCGATGCCCAGATGAATCAGAAGCAGGACGGGTTGCGTGCCCCGATCAAGAATGAATCGGGCAACGGACTGACCAACGTCAAGGGCACGATCGCCATGGCGCGGACGAGCAATCCGAATTCCGCGACCTGCCAGTTCTTCATTAATCATATCGACAATCCGTTTCTCGATCAGGGAGCCGGATACGCGGTCTTCGGTAAAGTGATCGATGGCATGGATGTGGTCGAGAAAATCGCCCAGGTCCAGACGGGGGTCCGCGCCGGGATGCCGAACGTGCCGGTGGAGACGGTCGTCATCAAGACCGCTCGGCGGAAGGCCAAGAGTTAGCAGTCTTTGGGGTGGAAACGGTCTCTGCGGGGAAGCCTTGACCGGCCGGTTTGCGGCTTCTAAGATGGCTAGTCGTCCGGCGAGACCCTCCGGGGTGGCGCGGTTCCGGGCCGCTGTATTGGGTTCTTCTCAGATCAGAGACTTCCGTTCCGGTCAGACAAAGGAGTCGCGAATGGCTCATATCGTCGCCGAGCCCTGCTTCGACTGCAAATACACCGATTGCGTGGTCGTATGCCCGGTCGATTGCTTCTACGAAGGTGACCAGATGCTCTACATCCACCCGGAGGAGTGCATCGATTGCGAAGCGTGTGTACCCGAATGCCCCGTCGAGGCGATCTTCCACGAAGATAATCTTCCCGACGAATGGAAAGACTTCACGGCGCTCAATGCCGAGATGTCGCCGCAATGCCCGGTGATCAACGAGAAGAAAGACGCCCTCGAGGGCGAATCGTGTGATACGAGCCGGAAGAAGAAGTGATCCGGGTGGAGTGCCGCTCCTCCTGACCGAGACGTCCTGGATCGGGCGGAGATCGTCAACGCAGAGTAACCCCGGCCAACCAGCCGGCATGAGTCGGCTCAACATGGCCGGGCCGTCCGGGCTCGGGCGAAGATCATCGGCACAGACTCACCTCGACATCGAGCCGGGGTTCTTTTTTCCGGGCTGGAAACTCGCTGGAAACGAGACTGACCGATCACCCCGACGATCCTAGAACCGCCAAGGCGCCGAGGACGCCAAGAATACGCAAGGAGCGATCTCGATGGAATGATTCGTCCGGGCTTCTTGGCGTCTTTGGCGACTTGGCGGTTTCAATCCGAAGTCCTCCAGCGTAGCTCCCCGTCAAGCTTGCCGGCCACGATTCTTGCCGGGGATCTCGGGAACGGCGCGATCGCGATTCTCCGAGAAAGTCGTGAGGAATTCTTTCCGGCCGGGCAGTAGAGGAGGTGCACACGTCGAGGAAAGGAGCAAGGGCCATGGTAGGCGTTCAATCCGGCAAGGGCCTCCGACACCTCGGGCCACTCTTCGTCCGCGGCGCATTCGGCCACAAATCCGACGCCGAGCTGCTGGAGCATTACACCAGGGGCGATGATGCCGAGGCCGCGTTCGAGACGCTCGTCGTCCGACATGGGCCGGCGGTCCTGCGGGCCTGCCGACGAGTGTTGGCCGATCCGAACGATGCCGAGGATGCCTTCCAGGCGACCTTCCTGATCCTGGCTCGGCGAGCCGATTCGAGATCGATCGGACGACCCGACTCGCTGGGTCAATGGCTGCAAGGGGTTGCGTTGCGAGTGGCTCGCAAAGCACGCGTCGCCGCCGCCGGAGGCGCCGACACGAGGGGCGAGTCGCCAGTCGCACATCTCCGACCTCGGAGCTCGATGTGACCTCGTGACAATCCTCCGCGACGAGTCGCTGGGCTGCCGGAGCCGTTGCGGACGCCCGTGGTCCTCTGCTACCTCGAGGAGATGACGTACAGAGGAGCGGCGCAGCTCCTCCGGGTGTCGGAAGGCACCATCCGGGGCAGGCTGGCCAAGGCTCGCGAGCTTCTTGCGCTCCGTCTCTCGCGGCAGGAGGGAGTGGCCCCGTTGGGAAGACGGGTTACCGTGGAATCACGCGACCACGCGAGAGGTCTGTCACCCGCGTTTCTTGGTGCGAAGATTCGTGCCGGATCACCTCGACTCGGCCGGGGTCATTATAGCCGGGCTCTGGGAGCCCGGTCCCCGAGTGATGGAAGGAGTCCTGACGATGATGCTGTGACCCGATAGGTGTTCGGCGCGATGGTTGTCGCGGCGATCGGAATCGCCGCGGCCGGAGGCGCCACCTGCAGAGGGATCCGGACGACAAGACCCGGCGTATTCTTCGAAGCCGGATCAGCGGCCTCAACGGCAGAGCGGCCAGCGTTCAGACTCGGGGAAGAGGATGCGCACCTCCGGCGGCCGAGCGGCCTGCATACATCATGAGCCTGGACGCGGCGATCGAACTCTGGATGAAGAAGAATCTCGATGGACTCGCCGCAAGAAAGGCGATCCTCAAGCGAAAGCGGCCATCCTCACGGCGAACCCGCGGCAGGCCACTGATGTACGCTGACGGTCAAATCATTCCGTACGGAAGCTCTCCTCGCGAAGAGCGGACGGAGTGAGCCAATATGACGTGAACGTGAACCACCACTCGACGAGACAACAAAGCGGAAGGTGAGGGAGAAGCAGGTCGGCGAAGACGGTGGCAGAAGCCCAGCCAGGACGCCGTTCGTAACGAGATCGATAAGCTGTACACGGCTACGACAATGTCCTGGAAGCCCAGGAGAAGGTACACCGGGGGCGAGAGAACCAGGCATCCGGTACCGAAACCTCAAGGCGAGACAGGCATTGGCGGAGAAAGAGACTGGCGAGCGGACGCAGTTCAGGAGTGGCTTGCTTTCGTACCAACGCGCCCGGCGAATTCTCCTCGAAGCAGAAGAGGACCTGAGTCGAACTGGGCGGGTGCTAGCCCAGATGCTCGATCTCCCACCTGAGGAGGCAAATCGCCTGGAGGTCGAGAGGTCGCGGCGGTTGCAGTCGATTCCCGCTCTCGCCGATTTGATCCCGCTTGCCTAGAAGGCTCGCCCCGAACTCATGGCCATGCGCCACGGTGCGGCACGGGCACAAGCCAATGTGGAAGGGGCGACGAACGTGGTCGTCGGGTCGGAAGCCTACTTCCTCTACCAGCCTTACACTTTTCAGGCAAGCAATCCTCTACAATGCCCTCGGGGTGAATATAACCCTGCCCATCTACAAGCGTGATCAGGAGAATCTCGCGCGTGCAAGAATCAACTTGTCGCAAACCCAAATCCAACTCGCTACGACCGAGAGACAGATCGTACTGCAGGTAGAGCAAACCCATCGGGAGTGCGAATCGAGTCTTGCAGAGTTGTCCGGCCTCGTGACAGAGCGCGATGCCACCTTGCAGGCCCGGGACCTGGCGGAACGGCGCGATGAATCCGGCGAAGCACGGCTTGATGACGTTTGAAGGGCTTTACGAATACGACGAACTCGATCGTCGAAACGTCGAACTCCTGGTCGAGAATCGGAGAAGGACGCTCGAGTTAAATACGGCGTGGAGAGCGAATTCTGCCTGATGTGAGGCTGAGATAGCGCTCAGAGCGCGGGGACACCGGGCGGGAGGAAAGAGCGTATCGTCGAGGATGGCCAGTTCCCGGCCTTCCCGTCGAAGGCGGCCGGTGACGTGCTCTGCGGGTTGTTGATGGGATCGACCGAGAGTCGACTTTGCCTCGTGAGCCTGCGGACGACCTCGGCCAGGTCGCCGACCTTCTCATACAGGATGAGTTGACGCTCCGATCCGGTTGGCCTCACGGTCATATTGAGCGCATGATCCAGGTGCCGTCGGCAGTCCAGGGACCCGGCCAGTCGGCCGAGCCGCCGGATCAGACTCTCGGCGGCCTGCCGTGCGGGGAGGGCCTCCAGTGTGTTGGGATCGACGATCTCCGCTCCCAGGCCGAAACGGCAGGCCCGCCAGCGATTCTGGCGGATCATCAGCGGGTGCGGTTCCGGCTCCGGCTCGATGATCCCTCGATCGATCTCGTCGGATAGCGATCGGACCAGGCACTGGATCGTCGCCGTCAGGCCGAGCACGTCGTTCAGGTCCGCCGGCATGTCGCAGATGCGGACCTCGATCGTGCCATTCTCCGCATTGGGACGGACATCCCACCACAGCTCGCGATGAGAGTCGATGAACCCGGCCGCTTTCATCTGGTCGACCAGGTTCAGGTATTGGGCCCATGACCCCATCGCCGGCATCGGACCCCCGGTCGGGAATCCTTCCAGCACTTCGATGCGGTGGGCGTGGTGGCCCGTCATCCGTCCATGCCAGAACGGGCTATTCGCCGACATCGCCAGCAGTACCGGGAGATACCGCTGCATCCGACGGCCGACCTCGATCGCCTTGTCGCCCGAGTCGACGCCAACGTGGACGTGCAAACCGAACGTCACGGGCCGTACCACGGTCTCCTGCAGCCAATCGGCGAGCCGGTAATAACGCTCATCAGGCGTGATCTGCTGATCCCGCCACAGGGAGAATGGATGGGTCGCGGCCCAGAACAGGCGGAGGCCATGCCGATCGGCCGCTCGCTCGACGGCCCGGATCTTCGGGCCCAGGTCGGCCGCGACCTCGTCCACCGTCCGACAAACGCCGGTATTGATCTCGACGTAACACTGCATGAACTCCGGCTTGACCGAGTCATGCAACTCCGTCGGCAGTTCCGACAGCACATCCGCGATGGCACTTCGTAAGGCCATCGTTTCGGCGTCTACTAACTGGAGCTCGATCTCCACGCCAAGCGTGGACCAGCCGTTGCTGCGAAATCTCGGCTCGGACATGATCCTGGTCGATTCCCGTTTCCTGGGTGAGCTTCGTGAGGAGAGGACCGACGAACCCGACTCGGACAGTCAAGGTCGAACGGCGTTCTTCGATTCCGCGGCCTCGCACGCCGGCGGAATTACCCGATCGGGACCGGATGTTCCGTGCACAGTTTCTGATCGGGGAATGAATGATCAGCAAGGGATGTGCCAGAAGATGGTCCGATTGACGACTCGACACAAAGTCACGTCGTCATCCGCTTCATCCTCGCGAAGGACTATACTCTCGATCTCCTCGGCCGCACGACGATCGCCAGAGCTTGAGCCGCCGGGAAGGGTGGGGCCGGCCAGTTGAGAGATTGACCGTATTCCCGCCGGCAGGATCGACAATCCATTCGCTGAATCTTACCAATTCGCATGGCTCCCGGCCAGGAAATTCGTAAAGTGGCCGAGGAATCCGGGGCCGGATCGGCGACGGATACGGGCTGGAGTCGCCCTGGCATGATGCGTGACGGCACCGTCGGCTGGATGGTGAATCGATCGTCCTGGTGGAATTCCTGTGCGAGGTCGCGATGGAAATGATCCGGGAGGCCATGTCGGCCGGCTGGAACGCCTTTCAAGCCGGCAACTTGGGCGGAGCCGAGCAGGTTTACCGGCTGGTCGTGAGGAATGACCCGTCCAACGCCCAGGCGTGGTACATGCTGGGATCCGTCAAGCAGCTTCAGGGTCGAATCGACGAGGCCGTGACGGATTACCTGGAAGCGATCCGGCTCGTGCCGAATTTCACCGAAGCCTTCAACAACCTGGGGGTTGCCCTCCACGCTCAGAAGCGGTTCGCCGAGGCCGAGGAATCCTTACGTCGAGCCTTGAGCCATCAACCGAATTACGCCGAGGCTCACAACAATCTCGGTGCCACGCTCCATGCCCAGGGACGGAGCGAGGAGGCCGAAGCTTCCCTTCGTCGAGCCCTGCGCCATCGACCGAATTATGCCGAGGCCCACAACAACCTGGGCAACGTCCTCCAGGAGCGCGGGGAGCTCGACGAGGCACTGGAATGCTATCAAAAGGCCGTCCGGCTCGAACCGGAGTATACCGAAGCCTGCACCAATCTGGGCAACGCGCTACTCAGCCAGGGCCGGATGGCTGAGGCCATGGGGAGCTATGACCAGGCCCTCGAACGCAAGCCCGACCATGCCGAGGTCCACATGAATCGAGCCCTGACCTGGCTCGGAATGGGCGATTTCGCAAAAGGCTGGCCCGAGTACGAGTGGCGATTGAAGGTCTCGCAATATGCCATACCGTCCTTCCGGCAGCCGCGCTGGGATGGCAGCCCGCTCGACGGCCGGACGATCCTCCTTCATGCAGACCATGGCCTGGGTGATGCGATCCAGTTCATCCGCTATGCGCCGCTCGTCCGACAACGGGGAGGCCGGGTGATCCTCCAATGCTGCCGGCCGCTCGCCCGGCTCCTGGCGAGTTCTCCCGGCCTCGATCGGGTCGTCGTCTTGGGGGAGGACGTTCCCGATACCGATGTCTATGCGCCCCTGATGAGCCTGCCCGGCATCTTCGGGACCACCCTCGAAACCATACCCGCCGATGTGCCCTATCTTTTCCCCGACGAGACGCTCGTCGAACGCTGGAGCGGAGAGCTGGGCTCAACTGATGAAATTCGGGTGGGTATCGCCTGGCAGGGTAATCCCCAGCATACGCGCGATCGATCTCGATCGTTCCGACTGTCGCAGTTCGAAGCGGTCGCACGCAGACCGGGGATCCGGCTCTTGAGCCTGCAAAAGTTCGACGGGAGCGAACAACTCGGCGAGGTCGAGGGCCGCTTCGCCGTGACCGATCTGGGTAGCCGGCTGGACGACATGATGGACACCGCCGCGGTGATGAAGAACCTCGATCTCGTCATCGTGGTCAACTCGGCATTGGCCCATCTGGCCGGTGCCCTCGGAGTACCGGTCTGGGTCGCGCTGCCGTTCGCACCCGACTGGCGATGGCTGAGAGGCCGGGACGATAGCCCGTGGTATCCCACCATGCGATTGTTCCGCCAGCGGAGGTGGGGAGACTGGGACGAGGTCTTCGAAAGGATCGAGGCGGAGTTGGAGTCCGGCTGGTCTCGACGAGGTCGTTGAAGAAAGAAGTTGCAGAGCGAGCCCGGATTTTGATCTTCACAACATTTTCGAGGCTTGCCACAATCGCCAACCTTCGGCATTGGGAAAGTCGGGTCGATCGGGAATCGGTCGGCCGTAGACTCTCCCGGCTCGTCGGCTCGCAAGGAGGTGGGTAACGTGAAAAAAGGGAACTATCTCTTCGCCTTGATGTTGTGCGGATACAGCTTGGCGAATCCGACCGGGACAGTCCGCGCAGACGGTGGAGCGTGACACCACAATCACCGGACCGCGCGGCCGAACCATCCAGCGTCAGGTCGAGGTCCAGCGTACGCCCGGGGGGATCGATCGGTCGATCCAGATCAAGCGGCCCGGGGGCACGTACGAGCGGCAGACCCAGATCCAGCGGTCACCCATGGCCGGGCGTGGATTCGTCCCCGGCATGTGGGCCAGGCCCGTGTGGGGCGGCCCGCGGCCACTGGTGTTCGCGGCACCGGCACCCGCCCTCGGAGTCGGTCTCGTCGCGGCCCCGTTCATGAACTTCTCGTTCGGTGGCGGCGGAGGTGGGATCGGCGGCGGATTTGGTGGAGGTGGTGGTGGGATGGGCGGCGGTCCTCCGGGCGGACCGGGGCCGCAGCCCCCGCCCCCTCCGGATCAGGTCGCGCTGATGTGCCAGCGCCTCCAGGGCTTCCACCTCACGGGCCGCAAGGAAGCCGCCTATACCTTGGGCCAGCTCGGGGATCCTCGCGCCGTCCCGACACTGATTAACGTCCTGAAGTACGACAGTTTCAAGGATGTGCGGATCGCCTCGGCGATCGCGCTGGGCGAGATCGGCGGTTCGCAGGCCGCTATCGCCCTCGAACGGGCGGCCGTCTACGACCATCGGGACGATGTCCGGAGGGCGTCTGCGACGGCCCTCGAACGGTTGAACACCAAGGCGAAGACGGCCGCGTCCCTGGCGCAGTCGGCTGCCCCGTCCTCGCCGCCCGAGGCGCGGCCGCCCGGCGGCTCGCAACCCTCGCTGCCCTCGAGCTCGTCGCCTTCACCGTTCGGCAACCCGCCCCCGGCGACCGGACCGACGCCGGTTGAAGGCGAGTCGGCGCCCGAACTCTCGCCGTCCCAGGGCGGCCTCACACCGCCGCCGCCTCCGACGCCGGTGGCCTCCGGACCCGGCAGCAACCCGTAAGGCGGCTTGGGCTGTCGAACGGCGGCCGTGACGGTCGGAAATGGTTGAAAGGTTTCACGCATAGACGAACGAAAAGACCGCAGAGATCGCAATAACAGGGATTCCTGTTTCTTTGTTGGTAGGGAGTGGTGTATGTTGGTTGGGATTGTAGTGCTAGTTAGAAGGTATAAGGAAGATTAGTACGCACAGAAATGGGTGATTATGTGGGTTAATATTTATGAATATGTAGATGTTGTATTGTAAGTTTGTGGAGAAGTTAGTTAGATGGTGATGCGGAATGATGGAAAGGGTGAGGTAACGCAACTGATCCCCGGAGGCCGCATAGGACGAAGCGACAGTCGAGGAATAAAGAAATAGAAAAAAAGGAAAGGAATAAAGAAAAGAGAAAGAAAGGTAAGGAGGGGATATAAGGAAAAGGTAGGAGGTTGTAGTGGTAAGAAGGGAGATGCTAAGACTAGGGATTGAGTTGAGGGTCGGCGACTCGAGCGGTTGAGAACCGACTTCGCGTCTCGGGTCTCGAGAGCGTCGGGGTTTCCTAGTGCTATCCGCTCGAGGACAGCGCAGGCTTCGAGCGTCCACCCGCTCAGTGCCGCATCGCGCGCATGGTCCGCGAGATATAGGGTGGCGCGATCGGCCCATTCACCGCGGGAATACCCTCGGGGTCGGGGGCCGTGGCGGGTTGCAGGCGCTCGGAGGAACTCGACGGCGAGGGGATGCTCAGCGCCCAGCGCGGGTAAGCGGCCCTGGCGTCGTTGCCGGCGAGCTCGGCCCACCGGGTGCTCAACCTTCGTCGGTGATCGGCTGGGCGGCGTTACGGTGGTCTCCGGTCGGAGACATCCCAGAACAGCACCATAGCGTCGTCGCTGCCTGAGGCGACCGAGCGGCGGTCCGGGGTGAAGGCGACTTCGTTGACCGCTCCCAGGTGTCCTTGGAATCGGCGCAGCTCTCGCCACGTGGCCATGTCCCAGATCCGGACCGTCTGGTCGTTGCTCGACGCATATCCGCCGCTGCACGAGGCCAGCAATCGGCCGTCCGGGGAGAAGGCCAGGCCCCGGGTGCTCTCCGTGTGCCCCTCCAGCGTCGCGACCTCCTGCCCCGACGCCAGCTCCCAGAGATGGATCGGCGGATCGGGGTCGCTCCCTCGGAGGTGGGCGACCAGACCGCCTGTCGCGAGGTACCGCCCATCGGGAGACAGGGCGACGTGATCGTGGTGGATCCTGGCCCGGACCGCCCGACGCGCCTCCTTGCCCGAGCGGATATCCCAGATCCGGGCGCCCTGTTCTCCGTCGTGATCAATCTGCGTCCCATCCGGAGAATAGAATATGGGGAAGAAGTTCGCAGAGCCGTTCTTCTGCTCATCCCGATCGCGGAACGTGACCAGGACCTGGCCCGTGGCGACGTCCCAGATCCGCCACTCGGAGGCCACGGTCTTGCCGTCGGGTGAGAACGCGACATGACGCACGGGGTTTAGCGGTTCGATGCGGGGAAGACTGCGGATCTCGTGCCGTTCGGCGATGCTCCAGAGCGCGAACTCTTCCGCCGAGGTAACCGCCCACGAGCAAGGTCTTACCATCAGGAGAGATCGCCATCGTGTCAGCCGCATCGGCAAACCGGGCGATCACATCCAGCTCGCGACCGGTGGTGCTGTCCAGTGCCGGATGGTTCCGTCCGTCCCGGCTGTGAAGATCGTCGCGTCAGCCGGCGAGACGATCAGGTTGCGTATCCCCGAACGATGACCGGGACTGCGTGAAGACCTCACGCCCGTGGCTACGTCCCAGAGGCGGATCATCGGCTCGGGGCCGGTCGAGGCAAGAGTCCGGCCATCAGGGGAGAAGCTCAACGCACTGACCAACCCTGGTGCGCCGGGAAATGGCGCAGCTCCTTGGCCCGGGCGACGTCCCAGAAGTAGACATCGGCGATGAAGGACGACCCGGTATCCCCCGTCCCGCATGAGCCGGACGCGAGGATGGAACCGTCGGGCGAGAACGCTAGGCAGCCCATCACGAGAGGATCGAAGATAGCCGGGTGTTGCCTTGACCGCTCTGGAGCGGTCGGTCGTAGCGCAGGCTCGAGAACGAACCTCGGGTGCGAGCTCCCGCCCGGTAGCCAGGTCAAAGATCCCGATCGTCTGATAGAAGATGCCGGCGGCCAGCAAATCGCCGTCCGTCGAGACGGCGATCGAGCGGACGTCGAAGACCTCGATCGGGAAGCGGAGCTGCACCCGACCGGTGGCGACGTCCCAGAGCCGTGTCGAGCCTTCTCGGGCTTTTCACCGACGATTCGTGACTCCGCATCGTTACTGCATGCAACGAGGTACTTGCCATCGGGAGTGAATGCGAGGACCGCATGCCTCGCCAGTCGGCCGCGAACCGGCGCCGATGCTCAGTAGGAGAGGTCGAGGTCCCAGAGCATGATGGCATTCTCCTCCTTCTTGTTGGCTCTGATCGAAGCTGCCGAGCGCCGCGGCATGGTCCGGCTATCGGGCGAGAAGGTCAGAGCAATGGCCGAACCCTTGCACGCGTGCCACCGGCGTCGTTCGTGGCCGAGGCGACATCCCAGGTGCGAAGCTGCGCCTGGACTCCTAGAGCGGTCGCGAGGGTCTGACCGTCGGGCGACAGCGCGATGTATCGGAACGCGATCGGATGACCGCCGATCGCTCGAACCATCCGTCCGGTGGCTGCGTCCCAGACCAGCACGGCGCCGGTGCGGTCGATCGCGACCAAGGACTTGCCGTCGGGAGTGTAGAGGACCTGGCTGATAGAAGTGCCGTGATTGAATCGGGTTCCGCCAATGCGGAGACGGGCGTGCTCCGGGAGTGGATAGGCGAGGCGATAGATAGGCGTCGAGACGATTCGGGACGTGGTGTCCGCTCTCGGGGTAGAGTAGGACCGCTGCCGGGCCTGCGATGCCGGCGATACGCGTAGGGCGAGGCGGAAGCCGGCCATGATCAAGGCCATCGCGAGCACGCAAGAGGTCACCCAGAGCAGCGCCAGGAGCAGGCTCCTGAGCATCAGGCTGGCCATCGGCCGACGGCCGTGGCCGGCATCCCCTTGATCGACGGCGGCGACGGTGGCCTACAGCAGCCGTGAGGGGGGCTGGAGCCGGGAGAACGGCTGCAGCAGAGTGGCTGCAAACAATGCGCTCGGCACAGGCCGCGGCGGGTGAGCCGGGCTCTGGAGCAGGTAGCGAGACAGGGCCAGACGGCTGCGGACCGTGCACACGGGCCATTGCAACGCCGCGGCGGCCTCGTAGTGCGTACGGCGTTCGAAGTAGCAGAGCACCAACGGGGCGCGGTACTTCGCCGGCAGACGGTTGACCTCCTCGTGCAGCAGAGCGTGAAGCTCGCCTGCTCGAGCGCGGCGGAGGGCCTCCCGACCGACGGCATCGCGGCCGACGCTCGCGCGCCGGCGACGGGCGGTCTCCTGGCGGGCCTTTAACGCGATGAGGTATGCCACCCGGTGCAACCACGGACCGAGAGACCCCGGCTCGCGGACGCGCAGTGAACCGGAGCGCCGAAGCATGATGAGGAAGGTGGCCTGGAAGGCGTCCTCGGCCGCGTGTGCATCGCCGAGCACCTGCTGGCAGACGGTGAGGACAATCGCACCATGGCGCACCAGGATGGTCTCGAAGGCGGTCTCCGCCGCCTCATACCGCCGGTGCACAAAGCGCTCGAGCAACTCGCCGTCGGTCAGGCCGACGGCGCTGCCGGCGCCGAAGAGCCAACCGAGGTTCAGCACAAGATCACCCGCCGATGTGCTCGCCATGTTCTGCCCTCCGCGTGAGAACCGACCCTCCTCATGCTCCTATATCCCACGGTGGGTCGTCTCAATACGCTTTTTCCTCGCCGGTCGCAGGGAGATCGAGACAGCTGGCAGCTGTTCTTGCGATCTCTGCGGCTGCTTCTTCGTTCGGCAGACCCCGCCTACAGACGAGAATGCTGGGCATCACGGGGCGAACCGTTAATTGCAGGTATTCTGATCGTGGCTTTGCCGCCGTTGCCGCGACCTTGCGAGTCGGGCGTGCGGTCTTGGGATTGTAGGGCGGGTTCTGCTGATAGCCGGCGAGGCCATGATAATCGTGGCAGACCGTGATATCCCAGGCCCCTACGATCACGCCTCGCTCGCGGACGGTCACGCGCTCCACCGGCTCCATACGTCCGACGACTTGCTTGTGGTAGAGGATCGTGGCCCAGTTGGGGGGCATGTTGGCGTCCTCGACCACCAGGAAAGGTCGTCGAGCGAAGGATTCGGGATCGTGGCGCGGGTTGGGATGCCAGAGGTCATGCTGGTTGACCGGACGGGCGGTCATGCCGTAGTTCCAGCTCAGGCAGTACGTGTCGGGCTGACCGGGGAGATAGAACGAGAGGGTGGATGTCAACGCGTACGTGGCGGTAAGGACCCACGGCCTGGCCCCTCCGGCTTCGAGCGACTCGAGGCGGCTCTGGACGACCCGCGCCAGCTCCTGGTGGCCACGCATCCGGGCGGTCACGTCATAGACCCTCAACGGTGCGGCCCAACGCTTCGAGGGGGAGGGGACCCATCGGGCGAGGATCGGATAGAACCGATCCGTGTGATGGATCGCGATCACCCCGGCGAGGCATAACGCCCATGCCGCGACATAGGCCCTGGCCCGTATTCCCCCGAGCGCGAGAACCTCGCCGACCCGCCTGCCGATCAGAACGACCAGGGCGACATAGCCCTGGACCATCCAGTTGGCCTCGGTCTCTCCCAGCACGCTGGCCGCCAGGCAGGCGAGCCAGGTGACTCCCCAGAGGCAAAGCAAGTAGAGGGTGCCGGTCTCGTCCGAACGTGCCGGGACTTCGATAGCCGACTCTTCCGCCGCTCGCTTCGGGTTACGCAACCCGACGAGCGTCTGGAAACCCGCGACGATCACCGAGACACCGACGAGCCACCAGACCCCGCCGAGCACCGCGGCCTCACCGCCGAGGAAGCCGAGGACCGGCCAGATGCTTCCCCACGAGGCCCGCTCGGAAAGCCCGACCCGATCGGCCAGTTGTCCGGCCCCGGCCCAGCCGTGCTGCGCATTCCAGACCAAGACCGAGGACAGGCCGAGCCCGACGCAAAGCAGGGACATCGTCCAGAACCCCGGCCGGAGCAATTGCCGACGATGGGCCGGATTGAGCAGCAGAAATAGACCTACGGATGCCGGGAAGGCCAGGACGGAATACTTCGCGAGCACGCCCAGGGCCCCGAGGATTCCGGCGCAAATCCAGCCGCCGAGCTCGTCATTCCGGATCGCGCGGTACGCGAACACGGCGGCCCACGTCCAGCAGCAGACGAGCGGCGTGTCGGAGGTGATCAGGACCCCACCGATCGCGAAGACCGGGATCGCCGGCAGGAGGATCGTCGCGAAGAAACCGGAACGCCGCGATCCGGTCGTCGTTGAGGCCAGGCGGAAGATTCCCCAGGCGGTGAGGCCGCCCAGGAGCACGGCCGGGAGTCGCGCCGCGAGCATCAGCGAGCCCGTCAGTTTCAGGCTCAGACCACCGAACGCGACAGTCGCGGCCCGGATCAGCCAGGCGATCAACGGACCTCGTGAGAAGTAGCTCCAATCCAATCGGCGTGACCAGGCCCAGTATTCCGCCTCGTCTCCGCAGAAGTCCCAGTCGCAGCCGACGAGCAGGAAGAGGATCTGCAATGCCATCACCACCAGGATCGTCCCGATGGCCCATCGACCATAGGGATCGGTCGTTTCGCGCTCAAACCCGGCTGGTGCGCGGCGTCGGACGATGACGCCCCCCGCACGCTCGGTTAACTGTGACATGGCTTTGCGATTCTCGACGACCCATGGGAAATGGGGGGGAACGATATCCGCCCGCCTGGACAAAGCTCGTCGATCGCCTGATCGCGCAGCCGCGACCGACCGGGACAAGTCCTCGGTATAATCGTTCTCGGGCAGGAGTCAACTCGACTAAATCGATCGATCGATCGAACCCGATGTGTCGAGATCGAAGGGATTTTACGGATTCTCCAGCCGGTGAAGCGGGTTCAAGACCAGGCCGGTGAGGAGCTTGGGATAGAAATACGTGCTCTTGGGCGGCATGGTTTCGAGGCCCGAGGCGATCGACTCGACATGTTCCATACGCGCGGGAGGGACGAGGCAGGCGAGGTCGCATCCTCGTGCGGAGACGTCGTCGAGGACTTCGCGGAGGAGGTGGACATAGCGGCAGGATGCGGTCCCGAGCGGCTTGAGGAGCGAATCGAGCGCGAGGACGTGGAGGATGCTGACGCCGAGGCTCCTCCAGTCGGGGCTGTGGTCGGGGGCCAGTCGGTCCATGGCCTCGTCGGTGCGAAGGCGGGCGAGCAGCCAGCGGCCGTCGGCCACGGTCCCGAACCCGAGCAGATCCTGATCGCCACCTTGCTCGATGGCGTCCCAGGCCGCGCGGCAACCGGCTTCACCTTCGCCGGTCATCTGCACTTCGAAGTCGGGCTGGAGGTGCGTGGCGAGCTGCTCGGCCGTCAGGCCGGGGAAGCCCGAGACCAATCGGTGGGTGGGGAGGATCAGGAGTCCCGGATCGCTCATTCCGACGAGCATCATGAGGCAGAAATTCGACGGGTCGTCGTCGCCCGACCAGTCGCCGGCCTGCTTCCGTTCGTCGCGATATTTCAGCCCGGTCTCGTAGCGATGGTGTCCATCGGCGATGAAGACCGGCTTGGCGGCCATGAGGCCGCGGATCGCGGTATGGGCCTCGGGATCGTCGAGGATCCAGAGCCGATTCTCGACGCCGAGGTGATCGGTCGCCACCAGGGGCGTGCGGTCGCGAAGGCCGGCCTCGACGACTCGTTGGACCTCTCCTTCCGGGTCGGGATAGAGCCCGAAGATCGGGCTGAGGTTGAAGCCGGTCGCGTGATAAAGGGCCAGTCGATCGGCCTTGGGTCCGGAGAGGGTCTGCTCGTGCGGGTAGATCTTGCCCTGGCCGAACGGCTCCAGCCGAACCCGGGCGAAGAAACCCCTCCGGGTATGCGTCTGGCCCTCGACCTCGAACGTCTGCTGATAGACGTAAAGCGCGACGTGATCGTCCTCTCGGAGCAGGCCCTGTCGCAGCCAGTCCTTGAGGAACCGTGCGGCACGCGTGTAGCGCCCCTGGGACGAGGTATCGCCGGGCTCGGCGCGATTTAGCTCCAGGCGGATCGCATTGTACGGACTGGCCTGATAGAGCCGGTCCTGCAAAGCCGCGTCGATGACGTCGTAGGGGGGAGCCACCACGTCGGACAGCGTCCCGACTCGGGCGACATCGTAGCGGACACCGCGGAACGGACTCACGTCGGGCATGGCGAAGGTCTCATTCAAGGTGGAAAAACTGAGGACATACTGGCACGGACGGAGTGGCCGGGCGCCGATCAGCCGGCCTTCACCGAGGAAGTAGAGCCGGTGGCCGCCGTGGAATTCAACAGGTTCGAGATGACGAGCCCCTGGGCGCGGGCCTGCGTCGGAGACATTTCGGCAAAGAGATCGACCAGGGCCTCGAAGCGCCGCCAGTCCGTTTCCGACATGGCGATCCGAAGGGCCTTGCTGATCCATTCCTCGGGCAAAGGGGGATGTAACGGCCGTAGCCCACGCTCTTGCTCGGGACTTCGCCGCCGTCCCAGTCGATCACGATCCATGCTTCACCCCTCTTGATGCGCGGTCGGACGATCGATCCCCGACGATCGGGAGAGAATAGCTTGGTACACGCGTACGCGAGTGTCAAGAGGACTTTGGAGTTGATCCACATCACGATCCTCCGCGATTTGTCGCGGACGATTATCGTGGGGCCGACACGTGGAATAGGCCGATGCCGATCGGAAGAAACTCGTCCGCGAACCGTCAATCCCAGGGGCGATCGCATCCCGTTTCATCCGGCACCTCGGCGAGACGGCTGGAAGTCACGGATGCCATCGGAACCGGCGGCCAGGAACCCCGCCTGGGCCGGAGCCGTCACCCGGAGGTGGATGGTCATGGGGGTTGTCGCCCGGCAGACGAGGACTTGCCGGATCGGATCGTGTCGCCAGGACAGTCCGCCTTCGTGAGCTTCGACGATCGTGCCGGCCGGGAAGAGGGCGTTGGGGATGAAGACCTCGGTCTCCCCGAGCTCCGGGTCGTGACACCAATCGAACTCGAGCCGGCGAGGAGTGCCCGACGGGCCGTGATCCTCGTATCGGAAACGCAGCGGAGTGCCCGCGGTGAGGCGAGGGTAGGGGCGGGGGCGGAAGTTGGGCCGTAGCGAGCCGGACGGGTCGAGGATGTTGAAATCCTCGGCATTCCAGCCGTCCTTGGTCACGGCATTCCACCGCGGGGTGTAATTCCAGTGGGCTCCCGAGGCCAGGCAGGCGTCGAGGCGGTCGTAGACCGCGCGGATGTAGTCCCCGGCATTCAAGGACTCGGCCGCGACGCCGAACTCGCCCAGGAAGAGCGGCACATCCCAGTTCCGAGCGGTCTCGGTCATGTTGGTGAAGGCCCGATTCATCCCGATGGTCGTGCCGTGCCAGCGGCCGAGCACGACCGTGATCGGGCGGTAGTAGTGCGGGGCGTAGGCGACGGGCCCGTAATCCGGCCGCGGGAGGCGCGTCTGGAGGCCGCAATTGGTCGTCAGATGGCCCTCGAGGAACAGGATGGCCGAGGGGTGTGCGTCATGGATCAGCCGGGCGGCGTCGCGATACAAAGGCGCGAGCTGTGTGCGCTCGTCGCCCCAGGGCTCGTTCAAGAGGTCGTAGCCGATCACGCCGGGCTCGTTGGCGAGCGTCGCGGCGACCTGTCTCACCATCGCGAGGTAGCGCGTCCGGACCCCGTGACGATCCGAGAAGAAGTCCGCGAAGGACTTGTGCGTGGTCGGGTCGGTCGCCATCAGGATCGCCCAGTTCTTGCAGCCGGGGCCGTTGTCGGGCTTCGAGAGCCGGCCTCGCGGCGAGACCGCCCAGTGGGGGAAACCGTCGCCGGCGCCGCGGGACGCATGGCGCGAGAAACCGTCCTGGTGGAAGTCGATGATCGTCGAGATCCCTCGCTCTCGGGCGGCCGCGGCGACCGCCCGCAATTCGCTGAGATAGGCCTCGTTGTATACGCCCGCCACCGGCTCGAAGGCCTCCCAGAGGAATAGGAGCCGGATGACGTTGAAGCCCAGGTCGCGGAGCAGGTCGAGGTCGGCGGGACTCACGGACGACGAGAACGGAGGCACCTTGGAGTCGCCGGAGAGATTCACCCCGCGTAGGATCACGACGCGGCCCGTCGCGTCAACGAAGTGCCTCCCGGCGATCCGGAGCGGTGTCGCGTTCGCGATAATCGGTGCCGAAGCGACCGGTGTCGAAACCATGGATCTCGTCAAAGTCGTTTCCTGCCAGGGACGTCCGGTGAGGCTGGCGCATCCGGTCGTGAAGAGGCCGAGCAGGACGCCCAGGACAAGTCAACCGAAAGACCGAATCGATCCCGCCTTGCCACATCGACGAGATTCGCTATAGTCCCGATGTGCAATCCAAATGCCAGACGGATGCACCGGTAAGAAAGCGATGCCGATGACCACCGAAGTATGCGGACGGGTCTCGCGATGAGTGAGCGGGCCTCGGCGCGTGGCACGATCGGACGCAGGCTGTGAGCCCGTCGGGGTGAGGGCGGTCACGGGTTTCTCCATGTCCACTGGGGCGGGACGTCGATTGGGGCGAGCGGGGCGAGTCCGCTTTCGAAGGCGGCGGTCGGGGGCCTGATGGATGTCCCCGCGTTGGGACTGTCCGGTGAGTATCTGGGAAAAGGGCTCGATGCTGTGCCATGGAATCCGGAATCGCATTCTCCGGGCGAGGAATCGGACCCGTCGCCGGAGCAGGGCTCGGTCACGCGATGGATCGACGGGCTCAAGGTCGGGGATCAGGCCGCCGCGCAGCCGCTCTGGGATCGCTATTTCGGTCGGCTGGTCCGGCTGGCGCGGGCACGGCTTGCGCCCTGTGCCGGTGCCGACGAAGATGAGGAAGACGCGGCCCTGAGCGCCTTCGACAGCTTTTGCGCGGGGCTCGCCCGCGGGCGGTTTCCCAAGCTGGCCGACCGCGAAGACCTCTGGCGCTTGCTGGTCGTGATCACGGCGCGGAAGGCGTCGGCCCAGGCCGATCGTCGGCGTGCCCTGAAGCGGAATGGGATGCGATTGAGGGTCGATCCGGGCGGCCCCGCGAGACCGGAACGACCAGGATGACGACCATCTCGCCGAGCTGGTCGGCCGCGAGCCGACGCCCGAATTCGCCGCGATGATGGCCGAGGAGTTTCGCCGGCTCCTGGACCGGCTCGGCGATGAGCAGCTCCGCCAGATCGCCCTGCAACGGATGGAAGGCTACACCGGGGACGAGATCGCCGAACGGCTGGGTTGCGCAAGGCGCACGGTTGCCCGGCGCCTCGAGCTGATCCGCCAACTCTGGACCGAGGAGAGTGGGGTGTGAGCGAGCCGACCCGGATCGTCGTGTCGCCCGCGGGAGAACGTCGCGGGATGGCCAGCGACGCCGAGCGCATCGACGCCGCGTGTTGCCGGTTCGAAGCGGACTGGCGAGCGGGGGGGGTTCCCCGGATCGAGAGCTACCTGGCAGGCGCAAACCTCCGCATTCGCGCCGACCTCCTGAAGGAACTCCTGGCCCTGGAGCTGGAGCTGCGGTCCGAATCCGGCGAAGGGCCGACCGCGCGGGATTACGATGATCGCTTCCCCGACCTTCACGAGTTCGTGGGAGACGTGCTCGCGATGTTGGGTCGCCATGCAGGACCCTCGAGTTCGATCGGGGCGGGCCAGACGGCACGGGATCCTGGTTCCGGTCCCCTCTCTCTGCAGCTCCGGCAGATCGGCGACTATCAGATCGTCGAGGAGCTGGCCCGCGGCGGGATGGGCGTCGTTTACAAGGCGAGGCAACTCAGCCTCAACCGGATGGTGGCGCTGAAGATGATCCTCGCCGGGCAGTACGCCTCCGAGGCCGAGGTGCGCCGGTTTCGCGCGGAGGCGGAGGCGGCGGCACGCCTCGATCATCCCCATATCGTCCCCATCCTCGAGGTGGGGCGCCATCAGGGTCATGCCTTCTTCACGATGAAGCTGATCGAGGGGAACGACCTGGCGCGTCAGGTGGGGCGATTCGTGGGCGACCCGAGGAGGGCCGCGACGATAATGGTCGCGATCGCCCAGGCGATCCATCACGCCCATCGCCAGGGCCTGATCCATCGCGATCTGAAGCCATCCAACATCCTGATCGATCCGGCGGACCGGCCGCATATCACCGACTTCGGACTGGTCAAGCGGGCCGATGCCGGGGCCAGCAGCCTGACGGCCTCGGGCGCCGTGCTCGGCACGCCATCATATATGGCTCCCGAACAAGCCGAGGGCGGTCGCGTCGGCCCGGCGGCCGATATCTACAGCATCGGCGCGATCCTGTATCAGCTCCTGACGGGCCGACCGCCGTTCCGGGCCGCGACCGTCGCCGAGACTCTGGCCCAATTGATCGAGCACGAGCCGACCCCGCCGCGACAGTTGCGTCCCACCATTCCCCGGGACCTCGAGTTGATCTGCCTCAAGTGCCTCGAGAAGAGGCCCGAGAATCGTTATGCTTCGGCGGCGGCCCTGGCCGCGGACCTCGGACGATTCCTGCGCGGAGACGGCGTTCGCGCCGGACGTTCCGGGCCCGTTCGACGTCTCACGCGCTGGGCTCGTCGCGAGCCGGAATTCGCGGGCCGCCTCGTCACGCAGTCGCTGATCCTCTCGCTGACCCAGCTCAATTTCGTCCTGCACCCCGCACCGAGCGTGCGGCTACACCTGGGTGTCTCGTTCCTCGAGGGACTCTGGCTGGCCTCGGCGATCCTCCTTCGCCATTTCGCGAGGAAGGAGCAGGCGTCCGACTTCGTGCGCATGGCCTGGATGCTGATCGACGTCGCTCTCTTGACCGGCATCCTGGGAATGCTCCGCGCCGTGTACAGCTCGCTGGTCCTCGGCTATGCCCTGGTGATCGCCGCCTCGGGCCTGTGGAACCGCATCCGACTCGTCTGGTTCACGACGGCGATCTCGATGCTCGGATACGGCATCCTGGCCTTCGAAACCTGGCGCCGGGAGGGCCCGACCGATAGCAACCACTACCCGAATATCATCCTGCCGGCCCTGGTCGTCCTGGGCTTCCTCATCGGCCAGCAGGTGAGACAAATCCGGGCACTGTCGCCGGTTGACATCTCGACCGACCGAGACGCGGTCGGAGGAGACGACGCAGCAGGCCGCCGCGGTAAGGTCGTTGGCTGATTGCGACGTCGGTTGCCGGTGTTTCCGTGTCGACGGCCGCGGCGGCCGTCCACACGGGCTCGACGGCCGTCGGCGATGTGGGCGAGATGACGTCCCGCGTGGCTGCTGCGGAAGGCACGGGAGGACTGCCGGGCACCGATGCCGCGGTCCGGGTTTCGCCGACGGCGTCATGACCTCGAATCGCCGCGATGGCTTCCGTCCAGTAGGCGGGGAGGCCCGAATACGGGTTGGGCAACGTCTTGTCGGTGATATAGATGATACCCGCGTTGGTCTGCCGGGCTCTGGCCAGCACGTCCGCGAGTCCCGACGGGGACTTCACATCATAGACGATGTTCGCGAACCGATCGGGCGGGTGATCGGCGATCCAGGGCGCGGGCGAGAGCGGCTTGTAATTCGCGTAGGACGACGCGGGCCCTTCGAAGAGGACCAGGGTGTCCGCCGCGTTCAGGTAGGCCGGCAACGTGTAGGGCGTGCCGGGATTGCCCACGACCCGGAAATTCGGATTCAATTTTTTGATCATCCGATAGATCGACTCATAATAGGCTACCGCCTCCTTCGTGTTGGCCATCTGGTCGATGAAGAAGCCGTTGAACCGGATAGAACTCGAGATAAGCCCGGATGTCCTTCTCGACGAGGGCCGATGGCCGCTTTCCGTAGGCGCTATCCACGTAGCCGAGCACTTTCCCGCCCGCCTTGCGGAACGTGTCTACGACGGCCGCATAGTTCGGATCGGAGGCCGTCCCGGGTCCGCTGCCCGGATTGAGGATGGCTTCGACCGGGATCGTCCTGGCCGTGTCGGCGAGCTGATCCCAGACCGCTCGGCCGGCACCGGAGGGATACACGTAGGCCGGCACCAGCAGGGAGGTCGAGCCTGCCCTGGCCTGCTGAAACGGGGGGATGGCGATGAGGGTCGTTGCCGTCGCGAGCATGACGCGAGAGGTGAAGTCGAAGATGCCGAACGCTCTCATGAACCCGTCTCCGCTGACTGTACCGATCCGAATCGATCGCGGAAGGATTGCCCCTGTCCCGTCTTCACGACGGCCCACGCTCGCGGGAGGACGACGAATGAACGAGCTCAACTTGAGAAGATTGTATCCCACGAACCGAGACCTGTCACAGGTCACGCGGGGCAAGACGCGGAATCCTCCCGACGATCCATAGGTGAACACGCCACACCTGCGGATTCGAGCGATTGGCCGCGCGACGGCCCTTGACCTAAGATGGCGTGACCGCTTATTCTGCTCGGGAATCGCCCCCTGGGGGGTTCTCCCGGCCTCCCTTGCGAGCAATACTGGTGTGCCGTTGGGATTCCTGGGAAGGAACACCAAGATGACGCACGATACCAGACCCACCTTGTCGATCGGGCAGGACCGATGAGACGCAACCTCATCCTGATCGGCCTGGGTTTCATCGCATTCGCGGCGACGTTCGCCGCGACCAGGTTCTGGAATCGGAAGTCCTTGCCGCAAGGGCCGTCGGGGATGGTTTGGATGCCCGGCGGCGAGTTCACGATGGGGACAGATTCGCCGCAGGCCTGGCCCGAGGAGAAGCCGGCACATCGGGTGCGCCTGGATGGCTTCTGGATCGATCGGACCGAGGTGACGAATGCCCAGTTCCGGGTTTTCGTCGAGGCGATCGGGTACGTCACGACGGCCGAGAAGCCTCCCTCACTCGAGGAAATCCTGAGCCAATCGCCACTGGGAACGCCGCCCCCGCCGAAGGAGAAGCTGGTCCCCGGTTCCCTGGTCTTCACGCCGACCGCGGGGCCTGTCGACTTGCACGACTTCTCGCGGTGGTGGACCTGGACCCCCGGCGCCGACTGGCGACATCCCGAAGGCCCGGGGAGCAGCATCGAGCATCGGGATGATCATCCGGTCGTCCACGTGTCGTGGGACGACGCGGCCGCCTATGCGCGTTGGGCGGGCAAGCGGCTGCCGACCGAAGCGGAGTGGGAGTTCGCCGCTCGGGGCGGCCTCGAGGGTAAGCCGTATGTCTGGGGCGATGACCCTCCCTCCGCGAATCCGAAGTCCGCTAATATCTGGCAAGGTGAATTCCCTTATCGGAACACATCCGAAGATGGGTTTGTCCGGACGGCGCCGGTCAAGTCGTTTCCCGCCAACGGGTCGGGTCTCTTCGATATGGCCGGAAATGTCTGGGAGTGGTGCGCCGACTGGTACGATCGCGAGGCCTATCGACGGCGGGCGGCGGGCGGCCTCGCCGTCAATCCGACCGGCTCGGGACCGATCTCGATCTCCGATCCGGCCAGTCCCGTCGCGCGAAGGCGCTCCCAGCGCGGCGGTTCGTTCCTGTGCAACGACGATTACTGCTCGCGCTATCGTCCGAGCGCCCGTCATGGCGGTGTCCCGGATACAGGGATGTCTCATGTGGGCTTTCGTTGCGCGATGTCCCCAGGAAGCCCGTGAGCGACGGCGTCCTTCGTTTCCCGGCTTTCGTCCTTCTTCGGCCGCGGCGATGGGTTCGTTTCGCCTGATTCCCTCATCATGGGGGGCGGGTGGGTTCGTTTCGCGTGATTCGATCCTCGGTGGTCGAAGGGGCAGGGCACCGGTCGGGTGATTCGTTCGAGTCGGTGGACGACCGACTCATCTCGCCGGATGATGGTTCTTCGTCGGTGAGATCGCTCTGAGCCTCCGGGATCGGAAGCTTATCGATCGGCCGGGACACCTCGGGAAATACCGGAGTAGTCGGACCCCGATGCAAAGAAACCGGGGAGCTTGTCGGCGAGAGCGCGGGCTTCCAGGGGCATTCCTGGGGGCATCGCCCTCCGGGCTGGACCCCAGCCACCCGAGCGTGGTCCGGGGCACCGAAGGGGGTGGCTGGTGTCGAAGACGGCGCGGCCGGCGAGCCCCCGGGAGTGCTGTCGCACTCACCATCAACGGGGAATTGCCCCGGCCTTGTTGCGACCGTGTCGGTTGTCGGGACGAGGACCGTTTGACGCTTCTCCTCGGCCTTGCGGAGCTTCAACAGCATGTCGAGGCTCCTGTTGAGCGATCGGCCGCAGGAGATCTGGTATCGTCGCAGCCTCTCACCCTCGTCGCTGTCGTCGAACGCCAGCCGGGCCGATCGGTCGGCCGCTTCCGCCTCGGACCGGTCGGCCTTGGTAGTCGGCTCGGTCGCGGTGGACGTGGTGGTCATGGAGCTATGCCCCCGGTGCGGGATCGATCGTCGGAGGCCCTCGGTGCGCCGAGGTGGAGGATCCGGGCGGCGTCGTAGCCGCGATTGCCGTGTACCCCGTACGATCCGAACAAGTGTTGTTATATTTGCATGAATATTTGTTGATCTTATCGATTTGGGGATCGGGTGCGGCGGCGGATTGCTTCAAGTCTTTTTGATGTCTATGGTTGAGGCGAGTAGAATCGGACGGGGAATCCGCCGGCGCAATCGTGTGCATCTGAACAGGGAGGGAGGCGATCCGTGAGCGAATCCGGCACGTCAATCGCGGCGGCAATCGGTCTCACGCTGGCGGCGCTGGCCACCGGCCCGCTCGGGTCCGCGGTCGCCCAGCCGCCGGCGGCCCAACCCGGCGGGGTCGTCCCGCGGGACGTCCGCGAGATCTACGACCGTGGCCTGCAATTCCTCGCCGACACGCAAGCGCAGGACGGGTCCTGGGACGGCGGCAAGCCGGGGCCGGGCATGACCAATGGGCTCGAGAACGCCGCGCGAGCCGACGGGTCCTGGGCCTCCGCGGGCAAGCAAGGGCCGGGCGTGACCGCGCTGGCCCTGCTCGCCTTCCTGGCCTCGGGCGAGGACGCCAACTTCGGGATCTACAGCGGCCACGTCCGCAAGGCCCTCCGGAGCCTGATCGGCACCCAGGACGCGAAGTCCGGCTATATCGGGCCGAGCATGTATCATCACGGCTTCGCCATGCTGGCGCTCGCCGAGGCCTATGGAGCCGTCGACGAGAGCAATCTCTGGACCGAAGAGAAGGCGCCGCGGTCGGTCGGCCAGGCGCTCGAGCTGGCGGTCCGGACCGCGATCACCGCGCAGAAGTCGAACCCGGCGAATGCCTGGCGATACGGTCCCGGCGCCCAGGACGCCGACGCCTCGGTCTCTGGAGCTGTGATCGTCGGCCTGCTCGCGGCCCGCAACGCCGGGATCGAGGTGCCCGACGAGTCGATCGACAAGGCGCTCGCCTATTTTCGGTCGATGACGGACAAGTCCGGTGACGTCTTCTACCAGAACCTGGGCAACACGCTGTCCACCTCGACGGCCCGGGTCTCGATCGCGGCGCTGACCTACGCCGTGGCCCGTCGCAAGGATCTCGCGGAATTCAAGTCGACTCTCGGCTACCTCAAGCAGCGGTTAGGAGAGCCCACGGGACCTTTCGGGGAATACACCTTCTACTACGAATCGCAGGCCCTCTTCCAGGGGGACCTGGACTCCTGGGAGAAGTGGAACAAGCTCCTCGTCCGACGGCTCGGGGAGGCGCAGCAGCCCGATGGTAGCATCCGGGGCCGGTTCAACCCGGCGATCTCCACGTCGCTGTCGCTGCTCTCACTGGCGGTGAATTATCGCTTCCTTCCCATCTATGAACGATGAGGGGGCCCCAAGAACGGTAATCTTGGCCTCGTTCAGCCGCCATTCGTCCGTATGCCGCTGGGCGCAAGAGAGATCCGTCGCCATTGCTCGGGAGCGGGTGATGTCGAGTCATCTCTGGCGGGGCAGAGATTCAGCCAGACGCCGGTCCGCTCATCTTCCGCACCAGATCCACGAGCCGCCCATTCCGTCGATCAGCGACGAGGCATCCTGTTTCGGTCTGCAACCGAGCGGCGAACGCTTCCCCGCGCTCTCCGTCTTCCCGGCCATGCCGCGAGGCGATCCGGTAGCCCATCACACCGCTCGAGCTTCAGGCCGGAGAACTCAGCCAGGACGCGGGCGACGATCGCTTCGTCGAGCGGCCGGAGTGCTGCGCGTGTTGGGCCGGTTGACAAGGGTTTTTCCCCGCCAGCCTATAGTTCCCACTTGCCCTAGTTTTACTTAAATTAATACATTTATATTAGTAGATGTTTCGGGAGGGCGAGGCCGAGTAATTGGCGGCCGTGTCGATATATCGGTCGCGGCGGCCATGGAACGTTCAGAAGGCCCTTCCGTCTTCGAATGAGGTGTTGGTATCATAAATGCCTTAGAGCGATCAGTTCCTCATGGTGGGGATTAACGATCGGTTTAAAATGGCACGTACCATCGCCAGACGATAGCATGCAATCATCAATCGATCGATTAATCAGAGGCCGCATGTCCACCGAGAGCCTAGAACCCCAACCGGCGACCACATCGACGTTCTCTCCACGCCGCCTGTCGATCTATCAGCAAGTGGCATTATTATCATTCCTCCTCTCGATCAACAGCCTACTGGCCGCTCTCGGTTCCATGGTATGGGCGCACATACCCTACTGGCCCGCCTTTATGATTATTGCACTTGTCTGTTCATATCACAATATTCTTGGAATCTTGCTCGCGGTCTTGACGCCCGTCATATCCACGCTCCTCGGCATAGGCGGTTCTCCATTATACATTTATGTGTTCGTCGATTTGATACAGGCCTTGCTGGTTATAGCGGCATTCGGGCGGTTTTCCATCTCGCCGTCGCTCGCGGCTTGGCCGGATATACTCAAGTACCTCACGCTGGCCGTCGCCTTTCCCAGCGCGGTCGGCGGCACTCTCCTCTGGGTGATCCGCCATCTGATCTCGCAGACTGATCATGATCCATTCGTATTTCACATATCTTGGTGGA
This sequence comes from uncultured Planctomycetota bacterium, assembly GCA_963743925.1. GTDB lineage: Bacteria > Planctomycetota > Planctomycetia > Isosphaerales > Isosphaeraceae > CAVZRC01. The sequence continues at coordinate 195,304 of CAVURY010000011.1, forward strand.
CATTTGAAAATCTTGTGCCCGCTCTCATCCCCGGGATCTGGCTGCACCGCGTCGTCGGGGAGTTGGTTCATGGCCCGTACGCGTGGAGGTCCGCCGGTCGATCCAGATCTTATGCTCGAAAAACATTCGAATATGCAATACCATGGATGATAACACTTATCATCGTCGGTGTCTTGGTCGTCTTCATCGTCTTGCAGCGAATCGGCGGGGTGAAGCCGACCTTGATCACTTGGAAGCAGGTCCACGATGCGGTGGGGGAACACTATCTCCTCCCGTATATCGTGACTGCCCTGAGCATCTCGATCCTCTACGCGCTCGGCTGTTCGGTTCGATATGCGAAGGAATCATGGGTCCTGGAAGAAGCCGTCAGGCGTCATTCGCCGACGAGGGAGGTCGCGGAGCGAATTCTCTCGGGAACGAGCGTCCCGGTTAGGCGTCGTTTGGTGACGATCATCTTCACCGATATCCGCAATTTTACGGAGAATTCCAGCCGCTTTCCTCCCGATGAATTGCTCGAATGGCTTAACACATATTTCGATGCTATGTGCGATATATGCACAAAAAGAGGCGCGTGCATTGATAAATTTATAGGAGACGGCATGATGGTCGTATTCGGCATCGAGGGGACCGGGGCCGGAGCGAGGGAGGCCATATCCTGCGGGCTCGCCATGCTTGAACACCTGAAGATTCTCAATTCCAAATTCACCGCGAACAACTATCCCGTGATCAGGATCGGAATCGGCATTCACTGCGGAACCGTTATCGCTGGCGAGATCGGCTCGCGGGATCGGCGGCAATTCACGGTGATCGGGAGTACCGTTAACATTGCATCTCGGATCGAATCGAGGACGAAGGAGCTTCCCCCCGAAATACCACCCATCATCCTGTCGGCGGATGTGCTTCGGGAGGCGGGATTGCTCCTCGACGGCGATTGTCAGAATGGATTCGTCCCGATTGACGGGGAAATGCGGGAATCAGCGTTCCTATAAGTTTGTTTTCAATTAAAGATATTAATATAGTTAATCTAATTCTTGACCGTTCGGCGACGAGGAAGACACAGTCTCACTCACGGTTGGAGCTGATATGAAAGAGAGGTTTCGCAAGTCAAATCGGCCTTTATATTTGGAATCGACTTGCGGGGCGAATTGGGTCGTCGCGGCGAGGCAGTAGGTGCGCGACGCGATCTTGCAGCTCTCGGTGGATGCGAGCCCGGAGCGGCTGGCTGAGTCGTTGCCGGACCGCTGGACCCTGACGCACCCGGAGCACATGCTGAGCCATCGGCTCGAGGAATCGCGCCAGAAGTCCCGGCGCCGGGATCAGCGGCGAGCGGATCGACGCAGGTCAAGCGAGGCTCGGAGAGGCGACGTCGCCCGGGAGTCGGCTCGGCCACACGGGTCGGCCCGCCCGCGCGCAACCCTGGTAATCTCGTACGCTTCCGAGAGACCGGCGAATTGTTCCGGGCCTATGCTCAGTGGCCGGCATCCGCGGTCTTGCATGGTGTCCGGCGCCCGGCGATGGCGTACGATGGATGCCCGCGTCCGGAGGCGAGTGATCCCGATAGGCGACGACACGCATGAACTCCACAGACTCCCGGTCCCTCGAGGCAGCCCACGGCAAGTTCGGATATCTCCTGGCCGCCCTGATCGCTTTGCTGGCGACCATGCCGGTGATCGGTGAGGGTTGGGCCTGGAAGCGGGTGCTCGCCCTGTTCGCCGGCGTCGTCCTGGTGGCCGGCCTCTACGCCGCTCGACCCGGAAGGCGATCGCTGGCGGTCGGCTCGGTCCTGGCTGCGCTCGACGTCGGGATCGGTTCGCTTCTGTCCATCCACGATGCAAGGTGGCTGGTCCTCCTCCAGGTTATCCTCTGGATCGCCTCCACGGCCTTCGTCGCGGCCTCGATCCTCCGAGCGGTCCTCCGCAGCGTCCCGGTGACCATGGAGACTCTCCAGGGGCGCTGTGCGTGTATCTCCTCCTGGGACTGCTCTGGGCCTATCTCTTTGCGCTCCTCGAACTCACGCTGCCCGCCTCGTTCGAGTCTCCGGTCGCGGCCGGCTCCCTCTGGCGGGACGACGGGGCCCGGCGCTCCGCGTTCGTTCGAATCCTGGTATTCAGCTACTCAACGATGACGACGACGGGCTATTCCGATCTGAGACCGAGTAATGGGTTCTCCGCCATCGCCGCCTGTCTGGAGGCGATGATGGCGCAAGTCTTCCTGGCCGTGGTCATCGCCCGGTTGGTCGGGATGCAGTCCGGTCCGAAGCCCCCCGCACCTCCCGGCGCGACTGTTGACGAGGGCGGTTGCAACTGTAGCCGGGGTCTGTGACCCCGGGTTGGGCAGCCCCGGCCTCACAGAGGCCGGCGACATCCGCTGTAGCCGGGGTCTGTGACCCCGGGTTGGGCAGCCCCGGCCTCACAGAGGCCGGCGACAAGGAATTGAGAGGTTCATCACACGCTCTAATCGATGCTCGCGAACGGGCTGGCCGGGAAGTCCACGTCCAGCATGAGGAGCTGGAACTCAGGCCGGCCGCGGAGCGGCTCCAGGCAGGACTCGGTCTGGAGCTCGGGGGCATGGTAGTCTTCGGCAAGGATCCTGAGGAGGATCGCCATGGCTTTCTCGACTTCCGAGGGCCCGTCCCTTGCCGGTACGCCCGAGCCGCTCACGCCCGCGACCGACGAGAGCATCGCGTGGCAGCCGGCCTCGAACATCGCCTCCTCTCCCGTGCGGGGCGGCAGGTCCTGGTTGACCAGGAGGGCCTGGCGCCAGTCGGCGGCCGCGCCCGGAGCGTCTCCCGAGTCCATCTTGATCTGGCCCGATCGCAGCAGGCACTCGCCCATTCGCGCGGTAGTCAACGATCGCCGGGTACTCTTTGCCCAGAGTCTGAAGGAGAGAGATGGCCCGGTCGCAGAGTCCCCTCGCCTCGGCCGGCCGTTTCTGCCTGCGCTGGATCTCGGCGAGGTTGATCATGACGTTCGCCAGCTCGCTCCGGGTCCGGTGCACATCCTGGGGAGGAAAACTGTCCACGAGGTTCTGATAGACCGCCCGCGCGGCCTCGAATTCCTTGATGGATTCCTCAGCCCGGCCCGTCCCGAAGAGCAGCCAGCCGATCCGGCCGTGCGAGATCCCCACCTCCAAGCCATCGGCATACCGAGCGGGATTCGCATCGGCCACTCGCTTCCAGGCTCCCAGCGCTTCGCGGAAATATGTGAGTGCCTCGGACGGGTGGCCCAGCTCTCTTGCCGAGTCGCCGCAGCCACTGAGGCATCGTGCCTGCAACCTGCGAAACTCGATGATGGCGGGGGACTCGCCGATCAGCCGTTCCAGGATATCCAGCCCCTCGCGATACGCCGAGAAGGCTTCGGAGAGGCGGCCCAGGTCCCGCAGCGATCCGCCGATGTCGAATTGGGTGAGCGCAACATGATAACGAACCGTGGGATCTTCGGGGGTCTCGAGGGCCAGCTTCCGCTGGATCTCGAGGGCGCGGTACTGGTCCGCCAGGGTCTCCGACGACCTTCGCAAGGCGCCCAGGGGCCCGCTCAGCGCGTTGAGGGTGGCCCCGAGCAACGCGCGAGAATCCCGATCGGAATGGGAGCCGGTCCCGCCTGAACGGGACGCGATCCCCTCGTCGAGGATCTCGCACGCCTTGCGCAGCCAGAGGACCGACGTTTCCTCCTGGCCCATCAGGTGGTACAACCAGCCGATATTCTGGGTGATCCGGCCCTCGACCCGGTAGACCGGCTCGGTCATGGCGTCTGCCGGCTTGAGGCGCTTCGCCATGGCCAGCGCTTCTTCGTAAGCGGCCATGGCCGCGGTTCGATTCCCGATCCCCTCCAGCAGCTCTCCGTTCGAGCTGACGGTGCGAGCCAGGTCCAGCTTGATCGCGTCGTCGGCATCAGGCTCCTCGCTGAGTACGCGGCGGACGTTGACCGCCTTCCGGAACACGGCCAGGGCTCGCGGGGAGTCGCCGATGCTGAAGGTGAGCCGCCCCAGTTCCTCGTAGGCGCGGCCGAGCGCCGCCCGCGATTGCTTGTCTTGCCGATCCTTGAGGAGTCCCTCGAGCTTGCCGTAGAAATCCGCCGCGCCGCGGAGCAGTTTGCCGCGCAACGTCTCGAATTCCTTCTGTTTGAGCAGCAAGTCCTTGCTGATATCGCCATGGAACAGCTTGATCGCCTCCATGGCCAGGTCGAACCGCTCGTGCTCACGGACGTTGGCGGCCTTCAGCTCGTCGTTGGCCCTGGTCACGTTCTTGTTGGCCTCCTCGAGCTGGAGGTTGGCCTGGACCACGCGAGCATTGGCGGTGGAGAGGGCGTCGTTGGCTCGTTTCAGCTCGCCATTGGCCCGGGCCTGGACGCCGGAGACGGCGCCCAGCCCGACCAGGGCCATGAGCATGGCGGCGCCGGCCGCCGTGACGCCGGTGCGGTGGCGTGTCAACCAGCGAACCAGCTTGCGGTTCCATGGCTCCTTCCAGGCGGTGACCGATTCGTCGGCCATCCAACGCTCGATGTCGTCGGCCAGGGCCTTGCAGGAATCGTAGCGATCCTCCGGGCGTTGCGACATCGCCTTGATGCAGATCGACTCGAGCGCCCGGTCGATCGTCGAGTCGAGCTTGCGGGGGGGCGAGAAGTCGCCGCGCTGCACGGCACGCAGGACCGCCCCGACGTCTCCGCCTTCGAACGGGGGCTTGCCGGTCAAGAGGCAATAAAGGGTGGCGCCGAGGCTGTAGACATCGGAGCGAGGGCCGAGCCGGTCGAGGTCGCCGCGTGACTGCTCGGGGCTCATGTAGGCCGGGGTCCCCAGCGCGCTGCCGGGCAGGGTGTCGGCGGTGCCGCTGGCGGAGCTCGGCACCAGCATCCGCTCTTCGTGGCCGCTCCCCGGCTCGATCCGGCCCAGGGGCTTTGCCAGGCCCCAGTTGACGACCAGCGTCTCGCCGTGCTTGCCGACGATGATGTTGGCCGGCTTGATGTCGCGGTGCAGCACGCCTCGGCTGTGCGCGTAATCGATCGCGTTGCAGACGTCGGTGAATCGACCCAGGAGCCTGCGCAGTTCGAGCGACCGTTGGCCCGCGCCACCCTTGCTCGCCTCCTCGCCGTGGAACAGCTCGATGGCCTCCTTGAGGCTGTCCCCCTTGATGAACCGCATGGCGTAGTAGGGGCGGCCGGTGCCGTACGTGCCCAGGCCGTAGACCGGGACGATCCCGGGGTGCTCGAGCCCGCCGGTGATCTCGGCCTCGATCAGGAACCGCTGGCGGCTGGTCGGGTCGTCGGCGTGGTGGTCGAGGATCTGCTTGAGGGCGACCTCGCGATTCAGCTCGGCGTCCAGGGCCACGAAGACCGCCCCCAGCCCGCCGCGGGCATGCGGCCGCAGCAGGCGGAACCGCTGGCCGTCGCTGGTGGCCGCGCCGACGGAAATGCTGCCGGTACGGTCGGGATCGTCGTCCTCGGCGCGGGCCGAGGGACGTTCGGAGGCGACTTGGTTGAACGTCGACTCGATGATGAGGTCACCGATCCGGGCCAGGCTCGCCTGCGTTGACTTGCCGGCCGGGACCGCGGCCAGGCTTTTTTCCACGTCGCCGCCGTGGCGCTTGAGGTGGCGCGCCACCAGCGCCTCGACCGCCGAGCGGTCGTCCGCGTCCAGGTCGCCGCGCGCCTCCAGGTGCTCGGCCAGGCTCCTGGACTTGTCGAGTGTCCAGGCCTGGAACGCGGCGACGAGTTGACCCTGGTTGACCAGGCCGTTCTGCAACGCGAGCATTCCGAAGAGGAGCTGGCGGTCGGCGGGAGCGGTCATGGCGGGGTTCCTGGCGACGTCGCGGTCCCAGGAACGCCCGGCCACGGCACATCACCGGATCAGGACGTGGAGGCGGACGTCGCGTCGGACGTATTATCACAGGAACGCACGGGACCGTCCAATCCTCACCGGACAGGTATCGTCATGACATGCCGTTCGCAACGTTCTCCGCGGATGACGGACCGGGAAATGCAGCGAGTCGGCGAGTCAGTCCCGGGAGTCTGGCGGTAGGTTCCCGCGAGTGGACCGGCCGCTTCCCGCGACGAGCCGTTCGCTTTAGGCTATCGCTTGAATCGAAATCAGACGCCTGGTAACTTGTTCCGGATCGAAGTCGACCGCCCCCAGGACCCGCCGGGTTGGCCCCCCTCGCCGCCGATTCGACCCCGAGACAAGTCGCAAACCACGGTTGCGAGGTACAGGCAATTGGTATCTGATGTTAAAATATAAGATCTATCTGCTCGGGTTCCTGGCCGGGCTCTTGCTGCATCACACGGTGGCCGTCTGGCTCGTGACCGCATCCTACCGCAATGAAGGCCCGACTCGGCTCAGGTCGATGATCAAGGACCGCGATCACTATGAACTCGGCCATTATCTCGACAAGTTAAATCATCTTCTGTACCGAGTCGAAGGCGGCTATCTCGGTGTTGGCTTGCTCGCGTTCGGGTTGATCCGACTGGGGCGGGCCACGAAGGCGGGCGATGGCGCCGAGTCGGGCCGGGGACTCGACGGCGGGATGTGCGCGGCGGCATTGTGCGGAGGCCTGGCCGTCCTCACCATCACGGCTTATCCATGTCTATTCGGCGAGGTCTACTTCGACCACGACCTGGGCGACTTCCACCTGCCGTTTCGCTACTTCTACTCGCACGGCCTGCGCGACGCGACCGGCTTTCTCTGGTGCCCTTACATCCTGGGCGGACTCGACCTCCACGGCGAGGGACAGGTCGGGATGTTGCACCCGCTCCACCTCGCGATCTATCGGTCCCTCCCCTGGTCGGCCGCATTCAACGTCGAGATCCTCCTCGGATATCTGGTGCTCGCTTCCGGATGGTACGTCTTCTTCCGCAGGTGGCAGATCTCCCCGGGGGTTTCGGCCCTCACGGCGATGGTACTGACCCTGGGGGCCTCGGGGTTCATCAAGCTCAATCACCTCAACGCCATCGCGATCATCGCCCAGATTCCCTGGCAGCTCTACTTCGCCGACCGCCTTTTTCGAGGCCGGGCGGCCGGGCCCATGTGCGAGCTTGGGATCGCTCTGTGCACAGCTTCGCAGGTGTTGCTGGGCTACCCTCAATATCTCTGGTTCTCAGGCCTGGTCGAAGGGGCTTACGCGCTCGCCATGATCGGGACCCAGGGATGGCGGCTCGCCCTCGTGAGGTGGGTCGTGGCAAAGTCCCTCGGGGCGTCGATGGGAGCGATCCAGTTGCTCCCCACCCTCGAGAGCCTCCGGCTATCCGAACGAAGCGTGCCGACGATCGGATTCAAGGCTATCGATTCGCTGAATCCGATCTATTATTTGCAGATCCTCTCCCCTTACTTCTTCCGATTGTCGGACGAAGCCATGCACCCGTGGGAATACGGTTTTTATCTGGGACAGGCGGCTCCCCTGGTGATCGTGTGGGGCATCCGGGATTTATGGGCAGATCGAGAACGCCGCCGGCTGATCGCGTTCGCGGCGGCCGTCGGACTGGCGGGCTTCGTCCTCTCGCTCGGGAATTACTCGCCCACGTTCGCGCTGACGTCGTCATTGCCCGGATTCAATATCTTCCGGGGCCCCAGTCGCTATTCGCTCCTGCTGGCGATCGGGATGAGCACGACCTTCGCCGTCGCGATGACGGACTTGGTTCACCGACCGCCCGGTATGAGGGCATCCCGCAAGGCACGAATCGTCGCGGGGATCGCCGTGGCCGTGTACGCCCTGCTGCTGCTGGGTCAAGTCGCCATCGACCCGAAGGAGTGGTTCGCGCCGTTCGTCTCGCATCCCGGAGTCCTCCTGGTTAGCCTGTGCGGGATGATCGGCCTCGCGTTCCTGGTGGATCGCTCCAGCCGCGGCTCTCGCGCCGCCCTCGCCGTTGTCATCGCCTGGCTGATCGTGGACCTCGTGATCTATGACCTGAATTATCTGACGACGTTTGCCGCGTCGGCGCCGGCCGGGCAGGTCATCGCGGAGGCCGCGGCCGAGGTCCAACCGGGGCCGGCCGGGCAACCGGTTCTCATCGAAGGGTATCTGAATACCAACATCATTGCGATCGTCGGACGATTGTGGAACGTCAAGGGTTACGTGGGACTGACACCGAGCCGGAAGCTCGACTACCGCGATAAGCTCGCGCGCCAGGTAGCTGGCGTGCACTGGCTGCGGTCGCTGGGCGGAGTCTGGAGTCGCCCCCCGCTTGACCCTCTGCCCGCCGTCAGGCTCTTGCCTCGGGCCGTGGTCTCGGACGATCCCATGGGCCGTTTGAAGTCGGTCGATCTCGCGACCACCGCCATCGTTGACCATCCGATTGAGCTCGACGGCGAGGCACCCGGCCGGGTCTCCGGCATTGCGGACCGGGCTGCGGGTTATGCGTTCGAGACGGACTCGGTCGGGTCCCAGATCCTGCTCGTCGCGAGGAATTACCATCCGGGCTGGAGGGCCGAGGTGGACGGGCGGCCCACGGAGTCAATTCGGGTCTACGGCGATTTCCTCGGATGCCGGGTCGAAGGGGGACGACACCTGGTACGCTTCATCTGGTCGCCGAAAGGGTTACTCAATGGGGCGGCGATTAGCCTCGCGGCCCTGGGCCTCACTGTCGCTTACGTCACGGTAGGGATGGTGATATGGAGGAGACGCGCCCTCGAGGTGAAAGAAGCCGGGTAGGAGGGAAGCGAGGTGAGGCGAACGGGTGATGAGGGATTTGAACCCCTGACGTCCTGCGTGTAACTCGGGCGAACCAGGCTGATCTAATGTGGTCCGCGGGACGCACACGAGAAGCCTCGCCAAGCGGCCGCTCCTGATAGCCGAGGCCGTGAGTTCTCGCCCGTTCGGCTATCGCTCTCGAATCCATAACCGTTCCGCCGGGTGCATCGGCATCATGACGAGCCAAACCGGCGCGCATGTGGATGGATAGAGCGAACTGACCCTGTGATTGGGTGCGTGAGAGCAATGGCTCAAAGTTAGGCGCACCGCTTGATCGTTCCGAACCGGACCGGAGATTCGAAGTCGTTGACCGTCTAATCCGGAAGGACCTTCTTGTACGGTGAAGAGCGAATCGTATCAGAGGCCGATGTGAAGCACTTGCGGCGGGGGACATGGTATCGGAGTTCCGGTGGAAACACTGGTCGGGGGTAAGGCTCTCCGCCGCGAAGCCCTCGGCTCCGCCCGATGTCGGCGCCAGGGTCGCCAGAGACAGTGGCTTTCCTGGACGCCAAGATCCGAAGGGCAAACCGAAGTTCGGAGTTATGCAGCCCCAGGCCACGGCGGCAACTTCGGAGCTCTATCTTCATCCGGAGCGAATGATCGGCTAGACTAATTTGCTTTCGGGATGTTTACGGACAACGCTTGAAACGACACCCCTCTTGAGTCTTGCCGCGTGCGGATTGCACGTGGAAGGAGAATCGCGTTCATCCGTTGCTCGTGCTACGCCGGCAGCAGCGTTTGCCGAGGAGCGCGAATTGGGCCGGTGTGAGCGTCCAGCCGCGCACGCGTCAGCGAACTCTTCGGTCCGTTGATGGCCATGACGACAGTCGATGACTCTGTGCGCGAGCGTCTTGGCATGCAGTTCATGGTCGAGGACTTTCACCCCGCATTCTGGTCGATTCGTACACGCCGCACGTATCACGTCTGAGAGCCCTACGCGGACGTCACCGCGTCAAATCAGGATCCGTGGCTTCGATCTGGCACCGGAGCCGCCGGAGGGCATCCGTTCGAGCAAGATTGGTTTACACGAGCGAGAGTTGCCATGAATGACGCCCAACCCTTCCGGCACCTACGGATATTCATCAGCTCGCCTGGGGATGTTCAGGAGGAAAGGGCCTTTATCATCGAATCCATCAAAGCCCATCAACAGCGATTGTTGCGCCGACGGGTCTATCTCGAACCGATCGCCTGGGACGGGCTCGACTCGCGCGTGCCGATGGAGGCCACTCTTTCGCCGCAAGATGCGATCAACCGCGGTCTGCCCATCCCCTCTCAATGCGATGCTGCCCTCGTGTTGTTCTGGGCGCGGATGGGGTCTCCGCTCGCGGGGCCCGAGAAGAAGCCGGATGGCTCGCAGTACCTGTCCGGGACCGAATGGGAATACTGGGACGCCGTTCAGGGCAACCGCCAAAATCCATCGGGGCGGCCCTTTATCTACATCTATCGCCGGACCGAGGAACCAGCGTGGTCCCTACGCGACGCGGAGTTTGCAGCCCGCTATGAGCAATTTCAGCGAGTGGAGCGGTTCTTCGCGCAGTTCAAGAACCCTGACGGCTCGTACAACACCAGCGTGAATTCGTACACGACGGTCGCGGACTTCCGCGCCAAGTTCGAGATCGACCTCGAGAGGATCATCGACCAGCTGCTCGGGGATGCGGCGACCGCGGCTACCGGGCCGCGGCATCCCAATTCGGAGGAACTTCGCCGAGCTTACCTCCAGTGGCTGGTCGCCGAACACGGCCGATTGGAACTGCGGGGAGTTCGAGAAGCCCACGACTCGCCGACCGTTCCGCTGGAGAAGGTTTACGTGGCATTGAAGGGGGATCGCTCCAGCTCGTCCGAACGCATGCAATCGCGCGAGCTCCTCGAAGCAGAGCTGGTAGATCTGCTGGCGCTCCTCGAAGGGGAGTTCTTGGTCCGGGACACGCCCGACGAACACGAATGCTTGCGGCGGCAAATCCTGGTCGGTAAGCCGATCCTGCCCGCGCTCGTCCAGCGTGACCGCGTCCAGCAAGGACCGTTCCATCTTCCCGCCCGTATGGTCACTCTCGGTGAGGCATTCCGCAGCGAGCGCCGGCTGGTCATTCTGGGGGACCCCGGCAGCGGCAAGACGACTCTGGCACGATGGCTGACGATCAAGCTCGCCCGAGCCCTGCTGGACGGTTCCGAGCGCGTGATGGTGCCTGCGCACCAGGTCGATCCCGAAGCGGAGGAGAGCGGTGACCTGATCGACCTGGGTCCGGCCCGGCTCCCTGTCTTGCTTCGGGTCGCCGACTACGCCGAGCAATGCGAGAAGACTCCAGTCCCCCTGATCGAATACCTCGGCCGTCATCCCTGGCTGGGCCAGTTCCCGGCGCGTGGAGCGGACCGATTGCAGCCGGATGCGCTCAACGGCGTGATTCGCGATATGCTGCGCCGGGGCGAGGCGGTGGTCGTACTCGACGGCATGGACGAGATCGCGACGTCAATTCGGCGAGATGACGTCGTGCGTGCCATCGAGGAATTCATCCGCGACTGGGTGAGCCCCGCGGGCAAGCCGCGAGCGGATCTCGGCGACGTCGGTCTACGGCAGGCCGCGGTTTCCAGTTTGCCGGCTGACGTCGGGGGCAATCAAGTTGTCATTACCAGCCGTATTGCCGGCTATCATGCGGCGCCCGTCAAAGGCGACCTCGCCCACGTGACGATCGAGCCGATGACCCGGCGGGGGGTCGAGCATTTTTGTGATACATGGGTCCTGGCCGTCCAGCGGGCGCTCTATCCCGAAGCCGACGCGGCCGAGGTGCTCGAACGGGGCGAACAACAAGCGGCCGCCTTGAAGGCGGCGATCTATGATCCGGCCCGGCCACGCGTGCGCGAACTGGCGAGCAACCCGCTCCTGGTGACCATCCTCGCGCTGGTGTTTCACCGCCGAGGGAGTCTGCCGCAGCATCGGGCCGACCTGTACCAACTGGCACTGGACATTCTGGTGCAGGGCTGGCGCAAGACCGGTCTTGGCAGCGACGAGCTGGTCTACGTCCTGTCTCCGATCGCGGCCCATATCCACCAGACTTACGCCACGGGACTGATTCAGGAGCGCGAGCTGCGAGAATTGGTTCGCACGCACCTGGCCGAGCTGCATCCGGGCGGCTCCGAGTCGCAGCGGGTCGAGCTGAACCGCAAGGTCGAGGGCTTCCTGCGCGTGGTGCGCGAGGACGTGGGCCTCCTGGCGGCTCGCGGCGAGTTCCTGTACGGGTTTCTGCATCTGACGTTCCAGGAGTACCTGGCCGCGCTCTACTTGCTGCGCCGGCCGGAGGACGCCTCCGCGCAGATTATCGCGCATCTCGGCAGCCCGCGTTCGCGCGAGCCGATCTTGCTCGCGTTGGGCTACGTCGGCTCGCGCTGGGGCCCGCGCGATCGCGACCGCTTGCTTCACGACCTCCTCCACGCGGACGACCCACTGGGAGACCTCCTGCCGCGTACCGCGCTGCTGATCGCGACAGCGATGGGCGAGATTGCCAGTGTTTCCGCTTCCGTCGTGCAGGACGTGGCTCGGCGCCTGCTCGCCGCGTACGGTGACCCGACCGGCCCAAACAAGTTCGCGCCGGTATGCTCGCGCATCGAGGCGGCGCTCGCGCGATTGGACGCAGCAGGCCACGCCGACGCGCTGGAAGCCGTCTTCTGCGACGCGCTGGCGCGAACGCCCGAGGATCACCCCGAGATGACGAGCGCCGCCGCATTCCTGGTGCGCCGTCAGAACTGGTTCACGCCGGCGGTCGCGGCGGCGCTGCTCGAAGCCTTGCCGCGCGATAGTCCCGGCTGGGGCTGGCCGATCAACCGGGCCCTACAGGCGCTGGTCGCTCCGCCCTTGCCCTTGCCGGAACCTCCCGAGCCGAAGCGGCTAACGGACAAGGAATGGGAAGCGCTCAGGGATAGCGACCCCGCGGAGTACCAGGAGCGCCGTGCCTATCAGGCCGCCGACGAAGCGATCTACCAGGAGAGGAAGGTCCATTACGACGCCGCCCGCGCGCGCCAGCCGGCCGGTCCGCCGGCCGAAGCGCTGCCCTTTCGCGAGGCGCTCTTGCACGACGACCGGCTGGTCGAACGCATCAAGTCTGACCCGGCCTGGCTGAGATTGATCGTGGCGCTATACGGCGGCTACTTCAACTATGATGCTCCCGAAGTCCTTCGCGAGTATCGCGACCTGGCCGTCTTGATCGCCCTGCCGGACAGGGTCCGGCACCAGGAGATTCGCCGCAAACGCGAATATTACGTCGGCAGATGGGGCGGGAGCGACACTACGTACGCGATCGCTGTGTACCTCGACGGCAAGATGGATGGCAAGCTCCCATTGGCGCAGACGGTCCCGGTCTTTTGCGCCGAGGGGATATACCGAGATTCGCCGCTCACGGGCCGGCTGCTCGCCGCGCTTCGGGGCGGCCACGACGCGGCGACGCTGCTCCCCGTATTGCGAAAGACCGCCGCGCAATTGACGCGGTTCGACCTGCGCGTCGATTCCCTCGTCGCTCTGGCTGCGCTCGGCCAGGACCTCACTGCCGACCTGGAACAGGCGTCGGCCGCCGGGCAGGCGGAGCTGTGCCGGGCCGTCCTCGCCCGGATTGCGCAGGTGGCTCACACGCTCGCCGACCCCATCACCCGAGCGTTCGGGGACAAGATTGCCTTGCCCGAGCCTCAAGATCATCCCGAGGATCCGAGGCAGGTGGTCGGCCGCTTCCGCCAACTGACCCATCGCGGGCGAATGCTCCACGCACTGGAAACCGGCCTGCCCTCGCTTGATGACGGCCACTGGCGGGACCTGCTCTCGACGCTCGTGCACGTGAGCCTGAATTTCGTCGGCCAGCCCCTCGATTTCGCCGCGTGGATCGATCGGCTCTCGCCAAACCGTCGCGCGAGCGCACTGGCCGAATACTGGGCCTGTCGACTGCTCGGCGGCGGAGATGATCTGGAAGAACGCGACTTCTACTTCGCCGCCGCGCTCGACCGAATGGCGACCGTGGCGCCCGAGGTGCTGCTCGACGCCCTCTTGCTCGGCGTGAGGGCCGGAAACCTGAAGTGGGAAGGCGCCCGTGCCGAGTGGGTCGCCGAGCCGCTCGCCCCGCGCCATAGGGATCCTTCCGACATCCCGCCAGAAGTTCTGGACGTGGTCGAGAACTTGCGCGCGAGCATTTCCGCCCGCGGTATCTCGGGGCGGTGCGCTCCGTTTTCCTGGAGGGGGTGATCCCGTTCGTGCAGGCGCATCCGGAATGGCTCCCTGAAATCCTCGTGGTGAACCTTGGCAATCTGGTGGGGGCAGACTGGGTTCTCTACACCCTGGCCCCTGACCTCTATGGCAGCCCCGAGCTCGTCGACCGGATCGAGCAGATGGCCCGGGCGCTCCCGGATCCGTATCACCGCGCACGGGCACTTTTGCGGTTGTCACGCGCATTGGCGGGGCAGCGTACGGCGCTGCTCACCGAGGCGGTGGAACATGCCCGCTCGATCGACGAGCCACATCGCCGGGAACGGGTCCTCGAGTACCTACTACCGGAGCTCAACGGTCCGCTCCAGGCTGAGCTGCTCGATGATGCCCTGTCCGCCGCTCGGGCGATCGGGGACCCCGACGACCGAATGCGGGCGCTCGCGCGACTCTCCCGGTACCCCTCGTGCCTCGCGAGCAGCCCGAACCTCTCGCTTGATCGTCGAATAGCCTCCGAGTCCGGTCGTTCGCAGAAGCCGTCAAGAACCGGCTGCATTACACAGGAAATGGGGGTTTGTTCGCACCGGGGACCCTCTGGTGACCAACCCCCATGGACCCAGAGTTGGCCATTACCTGAGCGATAGTTGAGATGACTCGATGTTGCGAAGGAGCCGCGTCGTGTTGAGGCGGGTAATTAGGTCAGTGACCGTGATCCATTGAACTCGATGAGTCGTTCGGCTGGCGGAATCGATGGCCAAGAGACGTTCCGATGCAGAACGCCGAATCAGACAGAGTCAGCGACTGGGTCGGACGCTCCGACTCCTCTGCCTGATCCAGGAACGCAATTCGAGCTGGAACCTCGATTCCCTGGCCCAGGAGCTGAGCTGCTCCAGGAAGACGATCCAACGCGACCTCCAGGTCCTGGAAGCGGCGGGTATCCCTTACTTCTACGATGAAGTCGGCTGCTGCTACAGGGTTCGTCCAGACTTCCGCATGAAGCTCCTGGATGCTCCGTCAGGCCAGAGTAAGGGCGTCGAGGCCGACCCCCCGTCGGGACCAGAGGATAAGCCTCAGTCCCCCTTGATGGTGGCCGAGATCTCGCAGGAACTTGCCCAGCGTCTCCTCTCCGAGGCTGAACGCTTGGTCCAAACGCTCGGACAACTCTGCCAGGCCCTTCGCCCATCGAGCCAGTCATCCTTGAAGGATCCTCCGTCCGAGGCAAAGTGAGGTTGGCATGGGCAGGCTTGGCTACACTTACGGGTCGGAATGGCATCTACTTCGGTTCCTGGGATATCACCGCAACGAACTGAACCGCCGGATAGAAGAGATCATCCCGGGAAATCAGGTCAAAGTCATCAACTGGATCGACTTTCACTCCTGGGAAATGCCGGTCGCCAACCTGCTACCTCCGGTGATTCA
This sequence comes from uncultured Planctomycetota bacterium, assembly GCA_963743925.1. Taxonomy (GTDB): domain Bacteria; phylum Planctomycetota; class Planctomycetia; order Isosphaerales; family Isosphaeraceae; genus CAVZRC01. Next base: position 210,570 of record CAVURY010000011.1, read on the forward strand.
CGAACCACGAATCCTGGATGCGGAAAGGACCGGGTACGATTTTCTGCCCGCAGGACTGCTGCAAGACATCCCTCCCGAATGGCGTGTCTTCTTCCCGCCAGGACAACAAGGAGAAGGCCCTCAGAACTGGGATGCGGTCGGCCAGATCGAGATCGGCGGAGAAACCTGTTGGCTCATCGTGGAAGCCAAGGGTAATCTTACAGAACTGAGATCGAGATGCCAGGCAGGTGGTCAGGCTTTTGCCCTAATCCAACAGGCATTTGAGCAAGTCAGAGCTGACTGGAATGAGCGGCCTATCTTGAATTGGTTTGACCGATATTACCAGTTCTGCAACCGGCTGGCATTCCTTCATTTCCTACGAGCGAACTCGATCAATGCAAAACTCCTGCTCATCTACTTCCTGGGTGATCGTCACCCCAGGGGGCGAGTGGTGTGTCCGGCGAACCAGGCCGGTTGGGCCGACAGCATCACCCTGATGGAGAATCACGTGGGCTGGAACGATGATAGCCCCCTCGCGGAGCACGTTCACAAACTCTTTCTGCCGGTATGCCCGGAGGTTCAACCCTGAAGAGCAACCAACATCCGCTGACGGGTGCCTATTACTGGATTCCCGTCCCTCGACCCGACGGATTTGACTGGGAGCTGAGAACCTGTCACGACCTCAAGCGTTGGGACGGCATTTCGCATCGCGAATTCTGGCCTTCGATTCTCGAACAGCTTGCCCCGGCCTGGGGATTTGTACCCGACGCGTTCCTCGACCTCTTAAGCGACAACTACTACGCGTTGCCCCGGGGGAGGATCACCAAGCCCAAGGGTAATTACATGATTCTTCAGGGCGACGACGCCCCGCTCCGGAATTGGAAAACGATCGTTATCGATCGCTTCCTCTTGCGAAGCCTCCACGTCAAGATCCTCTATGACGAGCACGAGCGGGTCCTGAGTGACGATGTCCTAGCCCTCGAAATCGCCCTCGGGATTAACCTGAACCTGCCGGGGATGTAGGCTCATTCCCGTTTCCCGTTCAATGGCTGCTCCAATTGATTCGGTCACATCCCGGGGTCGAGTTCGTTCGGCGACGCGGACTCGAACTCTTTCTTGCCGTAATCAGAGGAAGTAATTGCCCACATTGCGGACAATGCCATAACTTCTTTGATCACAAGATTTTACGACGATCCACGCCTGTGGGCAAAAGCTCAAGCCATGTGAAATTGCTTATGGAATAAACGGCGTAACCGATTGCAGTCCATGGAGTTGAGAATTTCTATACGGCTATCCATTTGCAAATGACGGCTATCTGACCTGTTTGGTCCAATTCCGGATGAGTTTCTGGGATTAGGGGTTACGGAACGCGGTTGATTGCGTATCAGGAGGCAGGAGGTATCTACGATGAGCACCACGACAACTCTTCCCAAACTGACCTGTTCCCACTGTGGCAAGAAGATCCGGTTCAAAAACATCCCTCCCTCGGGCACCAGCTTCCGCTGCCCGGGTTGTCAGGGCCAAATCATCTACACCACCGACTCCAACCTCGGCTCGAGCACCTACGATTTGGTCTCCGAGACTCTTCCTCCTTCGATTCCAACCCCGATCCAGCCTTCAGAAACTCACTCGGCTCCAAGGCCGCGAAATCAGAGTCGGCCAACCAGGATTTCCCTTCGGAGTTCTAGAGCCATCTTCGGGCTGGTCTTGGGTCTAATCCTCGGTCTGTCTGGTTTGATCCTGGGACTCACGGTCGGTCGATCGAAGGATGTCCCGCCCAAGGACCCTCCTAAACCCATTGCTCTAGCTCATCCGGTCCAGAAGGTGGCACCCGAGCTCCCCTCAGAAGCCGGACCCACAAAAAATCCTCGAGAAACTGATTGCCAATGGTTGGGCGGCATTGGAAGAGGGAGACAAGTCCAGTGGTTTGAAACTAGCCAAAGAGGCCGTAGAATTAGACAGCTCTTCCGCTGCTGCCTACAACCTCAGGGGCGTGGCCTACCTTCGGTTGTTTACCGTAGGCCGGGCTCTTGCTGATTTCAATAAAGCCATTGAGTTGTCCCCTAAGACGGCGAAGTACTACTCGAACCGGGCGATCTGCTACGGGTGGGAATCGAATTACGATCGGGCGCTGACTGATTTGACCCAAGCGATCGAGCTCGAACCGAGGAATCCCAAATGGTACACCGAACGCAGCCACATTTACAAGTTGAGGAACGAAGACCAAATCGCCGCTTCGGACCTCGAAAGGGTCAAGAAATCAACCACCCCGAAGGAGGTCCTGGAGCAGGAAGAAAAGCAAGCGGAGGCTGAATTAGAGGAATTGAAGCAGACCCTCCTTGAGGCGATGGTTCTGCAAGAGAAAGGTAGGGCTCAATTGGAGTCAATCAAAGCTGACATTGCGAAAGTGGATCTCAATGCCGTGTTCACGAGTCGGGAAGCGATGGCACCGACCCGGGAAAGGTTGGTGGGGGAGCTCGACCAGGTGGTGGCGAGGATGACGTACCGGTACGAAAATATCATCGTTCCGGGTTTCGCCCGTCTGAAGGATCGACCCCACGATATCGTGATGCTCCAAAAGAAGGCGTTGGAATTGAATGACAAGACTGAGGATCCCGAGGATGGCGGGAAGTCGGATGGGGCTCCGAAGCGACAGATCTCAAAGGGGAGAGTGAGAGGGCGGCGGCGGTAACCCGAACCCCCGGTCTCTCACCAAGTTGGCAAAGAAATACATCGCTACTGGCTCAAATTCGTCGGTGACCAGACCCTCAAGTTCTACGACAAACACGGAGGCAACGCGGTCATCGACCCCTCCTACGTCCGGTTCCTGACGATTCATGCCCGCGACTATCACGAGACGGACGAGTTCATCTTCGTGCACGCCTCGTACGATCCGGACAAACCGATGCCCGCACAGTCGAACACGACCCTCCAGTGGGAACACGTCCAGCCGGACAAGCTGAACCCCCATTTCTCGGGGAAGTCGGTCATCGCCGGCCATACCCCGCAAACCGGCGGATGGCCGTTGGACCTGGGCTTCCTGAAGGTCATCGACACCGATTGCTGCCGGGGCGGCTGGCTGACGGCCCTGGAAGTCCGGACCGGCGAACTCTTCCGGGCGAATCAACGCGGGGAAGTGCGAAAAGTCGCCCCGACCATCGACGCCAGGACCTCGGGCTGACCGATCGCCGCATCGAAAGATATTGATGTCAAAACGACAGAGCGTGACGAGTGGATTCGGGCCAAATTCATGTCCCGGGATGACCGTCGGGCCGACCGGATCGTCACAGGAATCGTCACAGGAAAATCGTCACAGAAATGGGTTGCTGTAACTCATTGCGCCGCAAGGCTTTGAAACTGGGCGATGAGGGATTCGAACCCCCGACGTCCTGCGTGTAAAGCAGGCGCTCTAACCACTGAGCTAATCGCCCTTGCGGTCGAGATGACCGCGATCCATCCACGTTAGCGATCTCGACCCGAGATTTCCATCGGAAAACCGCCGAGGGCACTTACTTCGCCGCCGGAGGATCGCCCAACGATCGCCGTGACTCTGTCTTGTTCGTCGAGTCGGGCGAGAGCGACTTCGACGGCTCGGCCGCTTCATCGCCCGGCTGGATGCGGCGCGCCGAGATGACCTTCCAGCCGGTGTCGATCCCTTCGAGCTGGAACCGGACGAGCTTCATCCGCAGGCGTGACGGCGGGTCGCCCAGCGAGGACAGGCGGTCGGCCACGATCGCCGTCACCTCGGCCTCCTCGTAGACGAACGGGCCATCCGGCTTGAGCGTCCAGAAAGGACGCTTGAGCAGGGCACTCCACTTCTGGGGCGACTCGGCAACTTCGAGCCCCAAGGCTTTGGCGTCCTCGGGCAGCGGAGGCTTGGCCGACTCGATCAGCATCTTGTACGTCGGCAAGATTCGCTTGGGTTCGAGCACCTTGGAGAGGCCCTCGAACATCTTGCCGTACTGCTCGGCGGCGTCGAAGATGTCGTTGGGATCCCCGCTCTGCATCTTGTCGTACATGCCCGACTTCTTGGCCTGGTCCTTGGCCTCGTGGAGCAGGTCGAGCGTCTCGCCCGCGATCCCCAGCGCGTTTTTGGGTGTGAAGCGGCCGGCGGCCGTCTCATAGGTGAAATCCGCGTCGATCCGGGTGTGCAACACCGCCAAGGGCGCGAAGGATCCCTTGAGCCGACGGTCGCGAACCTTCTGGTGCACGACGCCTCGCACCGAGCGGATCGCCGGGGGCTCCTCGATCGTGCCCAGCTTCTTCGCGGCCTCGTCATCCTGTCGAGTCAGAGCATCCAGGTAGCTGCCGGCGATGCGCTCGACCGCGTCGCGTTCCCGGGGGGGATTCGGCTTGAACCGCGGCCAGTAGACCATCACGCCCACGGCGGCCACGGCCAGGATTGTCAGCAGGCTGAGCCCGATCCATCGCCATCGCCGCGACCGACGCTCGATCGCCTCCTCCGACGGGATGAAGGCCGATGGCGCCGCGACGGGGGCGTCGGCGGGTGGCTCGGCGGGTGAAGGCGGAATCGGTGGGCGGGTCGGGCTCTTGGCCATGTGGGCGTCGATCCGTTCTCAAGGCTTGGCCGGTCGGTGTCGCGCCGGCTCGGTCCGTTCGTGGCCCGACTGTTCGAGTGCCTTCGCGATCCGCGCCAGGGTCGGGACGACCTGGCGCTCCATCAGGTCCGTCATCCGCCAGGCCGCTTCGGCCGTGTCGGCCATCGCGTCGAAGAACTCGGCCGCGACCGAGATCAGCCGCCCGGCCACCCAGCCCGCGAACCCGCATCCTCCCAGCGATAACAAGGCGATCAGGCCCATGATGTTCCGCTCGCCCCAAGTGAACTGGACGTCCGACAGGAGCGACCGCGACTGCTCCAGGAAGATCGACAGGCCCAGGCCCAGGAAACCAAACTGGACCAGCTTCGCCACCAGCGCGAGACTTCGCCCGCCCTTCCTCAGGCCCTGGTAATGCAATTGCGGGGTGGAGTCTCGGTTCATTGAGCGGAGCTACCTGATTGTTGCAACGGATGCGTAAGCCTGGCCAGTCCTCTCGATTATACGGTTTCCGGGCGATGGGCCAGGGGGGCGGCCTCCCGACTTTCGAGGAGATAGAACCCGCGGCGCGTTCCTCCCGAATCCTCTCGCACGAAGTCGGTCGCGCGGTAGCCGGAGTCGAAGGCGGCCCGGAACGCCGATCGGACGGCGGTTCTCCACTGTTCGGACGAACCGGGTTGCTCACGCCGGAGTCGTGCGATATCGGTCGGGATTTCCAGAAGGATGCGCGGTTCCCCGATCACGGAGGTGTCAACGTTCGGCGCGGGCGTCTCGCCGGGTTTCATGCCTGCCGTCGTGTCGATCATCCGGGGCAACGTCTTCGAGGCATCGTCCGAGGCCGGGAGTGAGGCATCCAACTCACTCTTCATGTCCCACTCGGCGATCAGGCGATCGGTCGGCACCCCGGCGTTGAGTGCATCGGTCCGCTCGCCGTACATGTTGTCGATGTAACGGCCGGCGGTGGCACCCAGCCGGGCCAGGTTGAAATGGGCATTGCCCGCCTGGAGCGGGTCGAACGCCCAGGCGATGACGTCGATCCCTTCAGATCGGGCGAAATCGCGCTGGTGGAGCTTGATCCGGTAGCCGAGTCCGCGCGATTGATAGCCCGGCACCACCCCGGTCAGTTGCGAGTACAGGCCGAGCCGACCTTCGATCCGTCCCAGGAAGGCGAACGACATCGCGACCGCCTCGCCACCGGGCAAGAACGCGCCGAGGACTAGCCCTCCGTGCAGGTTCGCCCCGACCATCGTCGCGATCGGGACCAGGTAGCCGTCCTCGGTGACTCCCCAGGCCCGGCGCTGGGCGTCTTGACAGGCCCGGTAGTCGTCAACCGAATCGGCCCTTCGGATCGTGATCGCTTCGTCGGTTTCCAGGCTCGGAATGGTTTCCGTCATGCTTCGACCTGCAATTCGAGCAGGAGCGCGCCCAGGAGAGCGGCGCGCTCCGGGAGCGAATCGATCAGGACGTGCTCGTCGTCGGCGTGGGCGCCGCCGCCTCGCGCCCCGAGGCCGTCGAGAGTCGGGACGCCGATCGCGGCGGTGAAATTGCCGTCGCTGCCGCCGCCGGTCGAGCCCTCGGTCAGTTCCATGTCCAGCTCCTGGCCGATTCGCCGCGCCTGCTCGAACAGAGCGGCGATCGCCGGGGATCGCTCCATCGGCGGACGATTGAAATCTCCGGTCACCTGGATATCGACTCCAGGAGTCGCCGGAATCCTCCCGTGGATCGCCCGGGTGACGCGTTCGGCCTCCGCCAGCGAGGCGACCCGCACATCGATCTCGGCCCAGGCCCGCGCGGGGACGACGTTGCTCACCGTCCCGCCCTGGATCACCCCGACGTTCAGCGTCGTCCCGGCGGTCGGGTCTTGCAGATCCTGGATTCGCAAGACCTGGTGTGCGAGCTCCACGATCGCGCTGCGGCCGTCCTGGGGGGCCACGCCGGCATGGGCCGCCTTGCCCTCAATTTCGAGCCGGAACCGGCCGACTCCCTTTGCGCGGTCTTCAGGCTCCCATCGGCCAGGGGCGGCTCGAGCACCAGGACATAGGCGCACCGGGCGGCGACTTCCTCGATCAGGCGGCGCGAGGTGGGACTGCCGATCTCCTCGTCGGAGGTGATCAAGACCCAGATCGGGCGCGGCATCGGCGTCGCGGGGATGACTTTCGCGAGGACGCACAGGACAATCGCTAGCCCGGCCTTCATGTCGTAGATGCCCGGTCCGAAGGCTCGATTGCCCTCGACGCGGAATGGCAGCCTCTTCAAGGTCCCGATCGGCCAAACGGTGTCGTAGTGGCCCAGGACCAGGGCCGGACGGCGCCCCGCGGCTCCGGGGAATCGAGCGAACAAATGGTCGGCTCCTTGCTGGTTGGGGAAGATCTCGACGGTCCCTCCCAACTGGCCCAGGCGATTCGCCAGGAGGGTCGCCAGGACGTCGAGGGCCTCCTTGTCGCCACTGGGCGATTCCGACCGCACCAGCCCGTCGAGCTCCATAAGGATCGAGTCGCGGGATTCTCGAAATTGTTCGAGGAGTTTCGGCGGGATCATGGAGACCTCCTCAGGGGCACCGCCACGCGGTACAGCTCGAAATGGATGATCCTCATTCGACAGCGTCCAATCGCTTGAACCACGGATCTTACGGGTTAGAACGCGGAAAAGATTGAACCACGGATCGCACGGATCAGAAGAAGAATGGGTCACGGACGGACCAAAATCTCATGCTTTCACAGTCAGCGACCGCAAAGTCCGGGCCTCGATGCGTCCTTCGACTGGCTCGACGCCGAGTCCGGGTCCGTCGAACATGCGGATGGCTCCGTGCTCGGCCAGGATCGGCGGTTCGACGATATCCTCGGCGTAGTATTTGTCCGAGCCGGAGACGTCGCCGGGGAGCGTGAAGCCGGGCAGGGCGGCGATGGCCACGTTGGCCGCCCGGCCGATGCCGAACTCGTGCATCCCGCCGCACCAGACCGGGACACCCCGAGCGACGCAAACGTCGTGGATCCGCTTCGCCTCGAGCAGGCCCCCGACTCGGCTGACCTTGATGTTGATCGCCCGGCACGCGCCCAGGTCGAGGGCTTTGCGTGCGTCGTCGGCCGAGTGGATGCTCTCGTCCAGGCAGACCGGCGTCTTGAGGGCGGTCTGGAGCTTGACGTGATCGATGATGTCGTCGTGGCCCAGCGGCTGCTCGATCAGGAGCAGGTCGAAGGCGTCCAGCGCCTGGAGCGTCGGTATGTCGTCGAGCGTGTAGGCCGAGTTGGCGTTAACCTGGAGCGCGATCGACGGATATCGCTCCCGGACCCGCCGGACCACGTTGACATCCCACCCCGGCGCGATCTTCAGCTTGATCCGCCGGTATCCTTCCTCCAGGTATCGATCGACCTGATCGAAGAGCGTCTCGACCCGCTCCTCGATCCCCAGGCTGACACCCGAGAGGATCTCGGGGCGTGTCCCGCCAATTATCGTATGAAGGGGGACCCCCCCCGATCGGGCCAGCAGATCCCAGCCGGCCATCTCGAGCCCCGCCCGGGCGAAGCGATTCCCCTTCACGAGCCGGTATAGCCCGACCAGCTCGGCGATCGTCGACCAGTCGCGTCCCAGGACCGCCGTCGCGAGGAAGTCCCTCAGGATGTGCCAGCACGTCTCGGTGGTCTCGGGGCAGTAATAGGGGTCGGAAGGACTGGCACATTCGCCCCAACCCGTCTGGCCGTCGGCTTCGACGCGGACCAGGATGTGGTCGAGATGGTCCTTGCGACTCGAACTGGTCCGGAATGGCCTCACCAGCGGGAGCCGGACAATCCTGAGGTCGATCCGCTCGATTCGCATGGGCTCGATTCGCTCTGGCGGTGGTCGGTCGGCAGCAGTCGGTAATCGGCCCTCAATTATAGGGAGGGCCGCATCGGGAAGGCGACCTTCGTGTCGGATGGTGTCGGAACTCCGCGGAAATCGGGCGCAGGGCGCCGATTCTCGGCCGTCGCGGACAGTCGCTAGAGCGGACAACGGATGGTTGTCCACGCCGGGGCGAGATGGGTGAGACACTAACCCGACGCGCCAGCGAGGGTCCGGAGGCACTCCCCTCGCTGGCGCGTCGAGTTGGTGTGGGCCGTATGCAATACGATCGTGAGGCGCTCTACTGACGCATTTCTGACTACTTGGAGGAACGCGAACGGCATGTTAAACTTATTAAGAACGTCAAAGGTTCTCACGGCCAGCTCGCCAGTCACCGCGCCCGGCCCGAGGTCGGTTGCTCGTTGCAGACGCCCGAATCCGGCCCGTGGCCCGCGTCGCTCGCGAGACCTGGCGGCGAGACCGACCTGACGGATCCCGCAACCCGCTCGCAACCCCACCCGCTCTCGCGCCCTATCTCCCCAAGGAGCCGACAACATGACTGATTCGATCCCCAGCGAGTCGCGTCGCGACTTCCTCAAGACGACGGGGACGGTGGCCACGGCCTCAGCCCTGGCGGGCGTGACGATCCCTTCGGTGCACGCCGCCGAGAATAACACGATCCAGGTCGCCCTGGTGGGCTGCGGCGGCCGCGGCACGGGGGCGGCCGCCAACGCACTCGAGACCAAGCAGGGCCCGATCAAGCTCGTCGCCATGGCCGACGTCTTCAAGGAGCGGCTCGACGGCAGCTACGAGACGCTCAAGAAGAGCCATTCCGCTCAGCTCGACGTCCCCAAGGATCGCCAGTTCATCGGCTTCGACGGCTATCAGAAGGCCATCGACTGCCTCAAGCCGGGTGATGTGGTCATCCTCACCACTCCGCCGGCCTTCCGTTGGGTGCAGTTCAGCTACGCCATCCAGAAGGGGATCCATACCTTCATGGAGAAGCCGCTCACCGTCGACGGGCCGACGACCCGCAAGATGCTGACCCTGGGCGAGGAGGCCAAGAAGAAGAGCCTCAAGGTGGGCGTCGGCCTGATGTGCCGCCACTGCGAGGCGCGTCAGGAGCTGTTCAACCGGATCCAGGACGGCGAGATCGGCGACGTCATCATGCTCCGGGCCTATCGCCAGACCGGCCCGGTCGGCACCGCCCTGACGGGCCCCAAGCCCGAAGGGATCAGCGAGCTGATGTACCAGATCAAGAACTTCCACGGGTTCCTCTGGGCCAGCGGCGGCTGCTTCAGCGACTTCTTGATCCACAATATCGACGAATGCTGCTGGATGAAGAACGCCTGGCCGGTCTCGGCCAAGGGCTCGGGGGCGCGGACCTATCGGGGCGATTACGTCGACCAGAACTTCGACACGTACTCCGTCGAATACACGTTCGGCGACGGCACCAAGATGTTCCTGGAGGGGCGGAACATCGACGGCTGCCAGCAGGAATTCGCCAGCTACGTCCACGGCAGCAAGGGCTGCGCGGTGATCTCTTCGAACTCGCACAGCCCGGCCCGCTGCCGGATCTACAAGGGGCAGAAGTTCACCCGCAACGACATGGTCTGGGCGTTCCCCCAGCCGGAGCCGGATCCGTACCAGGTCGAGTGGGACGACCTGATCCACGCCATCCGCAAGGATAAGCTCTACAACGAGGTCCGCCGCGGCGCCGAGGCCAGCCTGGTCACCTCGATGGGCCGGATGGCCGCCCACACCGGCCAGCTCGTCACGTTCAGCGACATGCTCGAGTGCAAGACCGAGTTCGCCCCGGGCGTGGACAAGCTGACCCTGGCCAGCGCCGCCCCGATCCTGATCGACACCAAGAGCAAGCGTTATCCCTTCCCGCAGCCGGGGATCATTCGCGACCGCGAATACCTGGTGTAAGGCAGAGACGCCGCGATCGCTTCGATAATCCGAACCGCGATCGTCGGGGATTGCCAGCGATGGCATGCCTGACGATCGCGGGTTCGTTTTCGGGGTCCGGATCAGGATGATCAATATTGATCGGAGCTCACGACCTCGCCCCCGGCCATCGTCGAGAGCATCTGGTAGACCCCTAACCGGGTCCCGGCTGCGAGCTGATAGACGTAGCCGGCGGCGTCGAGAGTGACGCCGTTGGGGAGATTGGTCGTGGGGTTGATCTGCCAGGAGCTGATCGAATCCTTGAGGAACTTCACCGAGCCGTCGCACAACAGGAAGTTGGCCCCGCCGGGGTGGAAGCTCGAAGCGGACGCGACGAAGGTGTCCGATCCGCCGCCGACATTACCGATCGTCGAGGAGTTGGCATCCTTCCGGAATGGGTTGATGGGATACATCGTGCAGAAGCTGGTATCGCCGAAATTACCCGAGCACCACCAATTCCAGCAGACTTGGTCTGAGGCGCTCAGCATGCCGTGGGCTCGCTCGCTGTACATCAAAGTGTTGCTCGTGCCGTCGGTGACGGCGGCAAGCCGGACGCATGATCGGCTCAATCCGGTGTAGACCTGGCCGCTGACGACCAGCGGATTGTCGTAGCCTATGTAAACGATCACGCCATTCTGATTCATCATCCCCGCCTGGAACTCCGAGGCCGGCCAGGAGTAGCGAGGCAATTGGAACCACGTGCCGGCGCAGCCGCCGTAGCTGGAGTAGCACATCGTCATGTCGCCGCCGTCAACATTGCCTCCGGCCATGAAGACCTTCGTGTCGATCGCCGGGTCGCTGGGGCAATGGAGGTATGAGAGCGAGGTCGCGGTGACGGTCGTGTTGCCGGCGCTGAAGATGTTGTAGTTGAAGTTGATGGCGTTGTAGACCTGATTCTGCTCCGTGAACGCCAGCAAGGGGACAAAGCTCCCGCCGGATGTGTACGGATATCCGGTGGGAGATGCCGGATTGTGCTGACGGAAGCAGCCCCAGGGAAAGACGTCATACGAACTGATGTAATTGTGCACGGCCAATCCCGTCTGCTTGAGATTATTCGTGCACTGGGCGCGACGGGCCGCTTCGCGAGCCGACTGGACGGCCGGGAGCAGTAATGAGATGAGGACGGCGATGATCGCGATCACCACCAGGAGTTCGATGAGCGTGAAGCCACGCCGGCCTTTCCCGATACGGACGCACTGAGTCATTGATGAGCCTCCGAGTTGGTTGGAAAGTGACGAAAGGGGGACGACGAATGCAAGAAGTCAAAAATCCAATCCGACGAGCCGATCCGATGGGACAGGTCGATGCGGATTGACGCCGATTTCACTGGAGCTTGGGGTTTTTCTTCGCCGCCTCGGCTTCAATTTCCTTGGCTTTGGCTTGCTTGGCCGTCAGGGGTTTCGTGGAGGCGGCGCCTCCTTCGACCTTCGATCGGACAGCCTGCGGATCTTCGATCTTGATGCTGCCGGCCCCCTCCGGGCCGCAACCCGACAGGATCATTGCCAGTGGCAGGACCGCCAATCCGAAAAATCGACACGGGACGATAACGCTCTTGCCGATGCATTTTTCCACGAACCTAATCCTCCGGGTGTTTGTCTGCGTTCCTAGTCGAGGTCCGATGGCCGACTAAAATACCTGGGTCCATTCGACGAAACCCACCAAAGCGTTCCGCAGATTGTTTTCATCGAACTCACTCGCGGCGCACAGGAGCATCCGGTCGCAGTTCGCACAGCAATTGGGATAGGAGTTCGAACGGATCCCTGGTCAGGCTAACTCGCCGGGAGCACGACAGGGCTCCGGCAAGCTCTCCGATCACGCTCGGCGCGTTCTCACATCACCTTGCCGAACCGACGCAGCCTCCGGTTGGAAAAGGCAAATCAGGATTCACACATCGAATTCGTGCATCGAAGATCGACAATCAACATTCGCGCGCGTACGACGAACCCGGCCCTGATGGGGAGGAATCGGAGGCAAAGGCGTCGAACGAAAGCTTCAGATGCGAAAGCACCGAGGAGCAGTCAATCAGGCGGAGGGGGAGAGGAAATCCGCCCGCGACGTTACCCATCCATTCCGAAACGAGATGTCATCTCAACGCCCTCGACGACGTTTGTCAAGAGAATCGTGTCAACTCCGTAAAGAAATGTGCCTTGTTTGACGATCGTCGTGAAAATCGGCCTGGAAATTCGGAAGTTCCCGACCACCCCGAGAGTTGACCGAAGCCCGTCTCGCCCGATAGGGTGATGGTCGTTGTCGTGGGGCCGATCCCTGTCGGAGGGGTTTGGCTCATGCGGCCGAAGCGGGTCGCTTGCTCTTTCGTACTGGACCGACGGAAGCATCATGAGCCAGGCCACTTCGTCTTCGTCTCAGCGGATCGTCTCGATGGACCAATTCCGCGGCTACACGGTCGCGGGGATGTTCCTGGTGAATTTCGTCGGCGGTCTGGACGCGTTCGCGGAAGTGCTGAAGCATCACAACGGCCGGCCTTACTTCAGCTATGCCGACACGATCATGCCGAGCTTCATGTTCGCGGCCGGCTTCTCGTACCGGCTGGTCGCCTTGCGACGGCTGGAACAGGTGGGCGCGGGCCGGACCTACGGCCATTTCCTGGCCCGCAGTTTCGCCCTGGTCCTGCTCTCGCTGGTGATGTTCGGGTCGGAGGATATCACGAAGGCCAAGGCCTGGTCCGATCTCACACCCGCCGGGGTCTGGGATCGCGTCGGCGGGTTGCTGAAGGCGGATATGTGGGAGGTCCTGGCCATCATCGGGGTCACCCAGATCTTGATCCTGCCGGTGATCACCGCCAGCACGAGGGTCCGGACCATCGCCTGGATCGCCCTGGCGGCCGTCCACCTGGTCATCTCCTATGGGTTCAATTTCGCGTTCGTGTATGGTCAGCCGAACGCCCTCGATGACCTGGTGGGCCTGTCGGGCAAATCGGCCTGGGATGGAGGGTTCTTCGGCCCCATCGGCTGGGCGATCCCGATGCTCTTCGGGACCCTGGCTTATGACGTCGTGTCGAGCCGGACCCCCTGGAATGCGACCGGGCGGCTGCTGGTCTCGGGGATCATCCTCATGGGGTTTGGGTACGCGTTCAACTGCCTCGGGACCCTGTATGACACGGACAAGGGGGTTTCGGTGCCGCTGGTCGGCACGGATGTCGCCGCTTCGCCGGTGCTTCCTCCGTTCGCGAACGCCCGAGGCCGCTCGATGGAGTCGCTGCTGGCCACGGCCCCGTTCGTGCAACCGCCCCCGACCGAGGTCCGGCCGCATAGCTACTGGTCGATGAACAAGAAGATGGTCAGCCTGCCGTTTACCCTCTTCTCCTCGGGCTTCGCCCTGGCGCTCTACGCGCTCTTCATCCCCTTGTGCGATGTCTGGGGGCTCCAGATCGGTGTCTTCCGGACGTTCGGGCAGAACCCGCTGGCGGCCTACGTCATCCACCACATGGTCGAGGGGGCCGTCCTGGCCGTCGTGCCCCGCGATTCGCCGCTCTGGTACGGCCTGGTGGGGCTAGCCGTCTTCTTCGCGATCACGTATCTGTTCGTACGCTATCTCGAGAAGCACAAGATCTATCTGAGGCTCTGAGGCTTCCGCTCGGGAAGAACCGGTATTCTGGAGGTGTCGGGATCTCGGTGTGTGTTGACCGGTGGTCGTCACGCCCGCTAGGGTGATAGTCGTGGCTGTTAGTCTCGATTCGCTTGGCGAGGCATGGCGCAATGCGGCCGAAGCGGGTCGCGCTGATCATCACGGGGTTATTGATCGCGGTAGCGGCGATCTGGGGAACGCTTCGCGCGGCGGAGAATCGCCGCTGCCTGAACTTGCTCGAAGAGGCCAAGCGAGAGGTCGCCGGGGAGCACTTCGGTTCGGCACGGGTTCACCTGTCGGAGCTTCTCGCTCGTCGGCCCGGCTGGGACGAGGCCTGGTACAATCTGGGTGTTTGCGAGCAGGCGCGGCAGCGGCCGCAGGCCGCCTGGGATGCTTTCAACCGCGTGTCCGCGAAATCGGACTGGGCCGGCTGGAGTGACGTGCGACGTTCCCGGATCGCGATGGACGGCGGCCGGTTCTCCGAGTGCGAGGATCTGCTCATCCGCGCCGCGAGGACGCCCGGCCCGCATATGGCCGAGGCACGCTGGGGATTGGTGCTCCTGCTCCGGATGCAGGGGCGGTTCGATGAGGCCACTCGCTGCCTCCGGGCCGGCTTCGACCGGATGACCTCCCCGGTCGAGACCCTCCGCCGGCTCTTCAAGCTGGATACGGACTCTTTCCCGATCGAGGGGGTCCGGCGAGGTCTGGACCGCGCCAGCCGACAAGCTCCCGAGGACGATCGCGTCTGGCTGGCTCGCGCCCACCTGGCCATCCGGTCCGGCAACCTGGAGGAGGCCGATCGTTGGCTCGCGCGTTGCCTGAACCGCCGACCCGATGATCCCGCGGTCTGGCGAATGAAACTGGACTGGGCCCTGGCCGCCGACCGGGTCAACGCGGCGCGGCTCGCATCGTCGCACCTGCCGGCCGATGAGGAGTCGCCGGGCCGTGTGCTGTCTATCCAGGCCTGGCTGGCCGCACACCGGCAAGACCGCGATGCCGAGCGACGCTTCCTGAAAGAGCGGATCGAGGCCGACCCGGCCGACGGTCCGGCTCGTGAACGGCTCGCCGAGCTGGAGCGAGAAGCGGGCAACTCTCGCGAGGCGGAGAGGCTTCGGCGCTCGATCCCCGAGATCGAGCGGACCCGCCAGGAATACGCGCGGTTGCTGGGCTCGACGACGCCCGATTCGCACGCCGAAGAACTGGCCCGCCTCGCGGCTCGCCTCGGGCGTTCTTTCGACGCGGCCCGGTGGGCGGCACTCGGCGGCGCCACAACGGCAGGCCGCGGCTCGCCGACAATCTCGGCACCGCCGCCGACGCTCCACGATCCCGCGTCCGCCCGAGCTTCCCGACCCCGGACCACTCTGGCCGACCTCCTCGGCGATCTCGATTCCGCGAGGCCGCCGGTGACGAGCCATCCTTCGCGGATGACCGATACACGGAAGATCACGCCCCGATTCGTGGACGATGCAACGGGCGCGGGGCTCTCCTTCGTCCAGGAGAACGGCGGATCCGCCGGGCGGCTCATACCCCCGGTCACGGCGAGCGGAGGCGTCGGCCTGATCGACTTCGACGGAGATGGATGGCTCGACGTCTATCTGGTTCAAGGCGGTCCCTTTCCGCCCGATCCGAAGGCGTCCCGATGCGGCGACCGGCTGTATCGCAACGGTCGAGATGGGACCTTCGTGGATGTTTCCCGCACCTCCGGCATCGCTAATTTGCCCTCCGGATACGGTCATGGCGTCGCCGTTGGGGATTACGACAATGATGGACGCCCCGATTTGTTCGTCACGCGATGGCGCTCGTATGCCCTCTATCACAATCGAGGAGATGGGACGTTCGAGGACGTGACCCTGAAGCTTGGCCTGGGGGGAGATCGGGACTGGCCGACTTCGGCCGCTTTCGCCGATTTCGATGGCGATGGCGACCTGGACCTCTACGTCTGCCACTATCTCAAGTGGGATGAGCACCGTTCCCTCCCCTGCGCCGACCCGAACGATCCGACGATCTATCGATGCATGCCGCTCGACTTCGAGGCGCTCCCGGATCACCTCTTCCGCAATGATGGCGATCGGTTCGTCGAAGTGACCGACCAGGCGGGGATCGTCGATCGAGGGGGGCGCGGGCTCGGGGTACTCGCGGCGGACCTCGACGACGACGGGCGCATTGACCTGTTCGTCGCCAACGACATGACCGCCAACTACTGGTTTCGGAACCTGGGCGGATTCCGGTTCGAGGAGGCCGGGCAAGCCGCGGGCGTCGCGGGCAACGCCTCGGGTGCCTACCAGGCGGGGATGGGGGTCGCTTGCGGCGATCTCGACGGCGACGGCCGGCTCGACCTGGCG
Organism: uncultured Planctomycetota bacterium; assembly: GCA_963743925.1. Taxonomy (GTDB): domain Bacteria; phylum Planctomycetota; class Planctomycetia; order Isosphaerales; family Isosphaeraceae; genus CAVZRC01. The sequence continues at coordinate 226,798 of CAVURY010000011.1, forward strand.
GTCACCAACTTCTACAACGAGTCGACCTCGTTCTTCCGCAACTTCGGCCAGGGCTTCTTCGGGGAGCAATCGTCCGCCATCGGGCTGGCGGGGCCCAGTCGCTATGTCCTCGGCTTCGGGATCACCTTCTTCGACGCCGACAACGACGGATGGCTCGATCTGATCACCGCCAACGGTCACGTCCATGACGGTCGCCCGCAGTTTCCCTGGAAAATGCCCATTCAGCTCTATCTCAATGATGCGAGGGGTAAGGTGGTGGAGGTCTCGAGGCAATCTGGCCCTCCGTTCCAGGTGCTGCGCATGGGCGCGGACTCGCCGCCGGTGACCTCGATAACGACGGCCGTGCCGATGTCGTAGTCGCATCGCAGAATGAGCCGGTCGCCTTCCTCCATAATCAGACCGATGGCGGGCATTCTCTCACTCTTCGTCTGGAGGGAACGACCTCGAATCGCGATGCCGTCGGTGCGATCGTCTCGGTCCACTGCGAGGGGCGTGTCCGGATCGCATCGCGTCTCGGAGGCGGCAGCTACCAGTCGGCCGGCGATCCGAGGCTTCATTTCGGCCTCGGTGCGGCTCGGCAGGCCGATCGAGTTGACGTACGCTGGCCTTCGGGACGCATCGATCAATACAAAAACCTTGCGGCCGCCGCCTACCTCCTCCGCGAGGGAGACCCGGAGCCCCGGCCACTCCCCGGCCGTGCGAAGTGATGACATTTCTGTAGGCGGCCTCTGTGAGGCCGCGGGTTCGATCACGGGGTCACGGACCCCGTCTACAACCGAAAGAAGCCGGGGAGTTCAGAGACTGTAGCAAGGATACCGGCATCTTGGTCCGTCGCCCCGAAGGGGCAGCCACAAGTCAGCCCAGGGCAACGCCCTGGGATCCGGTCGGGACGAGGTCAACGAGCCCTGTAAGGGCGAAACTTCGGGGCCCCCTCGTCTCGCCCTTTCAGGGCTCCTGGTGGGTTCGGGCTCGGATCCCCAGGGCGTTGCCCTGGGCTAACCTGTTCGGCCCTTTCAGGGCCAATTCCCCGGCCCGGTTTGCGTGCTACAGACTCGGAGATTTACGCTCTATCTGTGGCTCGGAGTGGTCCCGACCGGATGGATACGTATGTAGTGATCGGTGAAATTGGTGTGCAAGGCGGCACTCTTGAACGGCGGCATATGGCAGCCGATGCAGCCACTGGTCGAGTTGACCGGGCAAACCGAGCCATGCGAGACCCGATCGATTGCCGTCGACGGCTTGCGTGGGGTCGCTTCGGCTTTCGCAGCCGGGTTTGGGGAATGGCAATTCAAGCAGCGGGCCTCGTAGTGGGCCATCGACCGGTCCGTGTCGTGATGGGGGGCATGGCAGGTCATGCAGTCGAGCGAGCCGTCGCTCTCGTTATAGCAGCGGCTCCAGGGCAAGGTCGTCCCCTGGAAGCGGACCCAGTAGGAATCGGTTTGCGGTAAGGACAACTCCTGGTGGTGGCCGTGGCATTGCCCGCAAAGCCGGATTCGGCCCTCGGCCGTGGCCTCGGCCGGTCGGATGATCGCCAGGTCGGGGAATTTGGCGGCCACGGCCTTGATGTGGAGCTCGCCCGGTCCGTGGCAGCGTTCGCAGCCGATCGCACGATCGTTGGCCGCGGGGCCGGCCTGCTCGATCACGGCTCTGGGATTCGTCGTGTGGCAGAAAAGGCACCTCCAGACCCCGTCGGCAATATCGAGCGGCTTGCCCAGGTAGTCGCTTCCCCCTCCGGCATCGGCGGAGTGTCCGGTCGTTCGTACCCAGCCCGAATCGTGGCCCGTGTCGAACCGCGACAACCTGAGGATATGCGAACGGTCATGGTCGTCGCGTCCGACGAGTGACACGTAGTGGTCGGGCGAGCCGAACGCATAATCGATGACCGCGCCGAGCACCCGATCATTCGCCCGGGTCTCATAGCGAACCTTGCCGTCCTCCAGGCGGAATGCATGCGTCACCTTGGGGTCATCGGGGTCCGGGACTGGGTGTGTCGGATAGGGGAGCGCCAGCAACGCCTTTCCCCGCGTGAGCGTCGTGGCGTGCCGGCTCGCCTGGAGCGCACGGGCGGCGTCGCGATGGCACTCGGTGCATTGCCGCTCGCCGACGTATGGGCTGGGCTCCGATTCCAGGGGATGGTCCGCGCGGTAGGAGCCGGCGGCCCGGAGCGCGGTGGACGCCTCCGCGATGGCCCCTTCCTGGAGGGCGGCTCGACTGAAAAGCCAGGACGCCTCCGGGTCGGCGCCTTTTACGAGGAGCTTCCGGAGCACCTCTGCCGCCTCGGTCGCCCTCGAGGTTTGCAGTAGTGTCCGGGCGAGTAGTTTGCGATAGGCGGAGGAGGCCTTGAGATCGAGGCTCGCGGCTTCCGGGCGATCGATGGCCCGTTTCAAGACGGCGGCCGCACCTGCGGGATCATTCAGCTCGGACCGGAGCGCACCGAGGTTCAACTCACCACGAAGCTCCCAGCCCGTCTGACGCGCCAGTCGCTCGGCGAGTGCGGCCGCCTCGGCGAGTCGATTCTGCGCGGTGTCCCGGATGATGAGCTGCTCGATCGTCTCGGCGTGGTCGGGCTGGAGCCGCAGGGCCTTCTCCCAGAGGCGGCCGGCCGCATCCTTCTGGCCGGCCCGGTCGAGGCCACGTCCCAGCAAGTAGAGATCCTCGGCCTGCAAGGCCTCGGATCCCAACCGGGAAAAGAGCGCGTTCGCGGGGCCGTCGCGGCCGAGCCGGGCCGTCGAGCGGGCCAGGAGACGGATCGCCTCGAGATCCCGGGCGCCGATTTCACCCACCGACGTGCCAGGTCCACGGCCTGGTCCCAGTCGCCCTCGGCATAGGCCGAGGTTCCACGCTCCATGAGTGCCGGGTCGCGGTGTAACCACACCCACCCCGCGAGCGCCGCGAGAGTGGCCAGGACCAACACTCCGGACCCGATCCTCCACCAGAATGGCCCCCGTGGCACGATCATGGCCATACCCCGATTCCTTCCGCCCCACGGCGACATTCATCGCGGGCCCGATGAGCCCGGTCGCGGATTGAGTCATCGGGCCAGCTAGTCCAGTAATCCGCAAATCAAGGCCCATGAACCGCGTGAATGGGTGACTCGTCGATTCAGAAAACCACGGGACGGAATCCCGAGAAATACGTTCTTATCCACGAAATACACCAAATAAACGAAAAAGAAAAAGAGCTCAAAAACGGAGACTGTAGCACGGTTGCCGGGCCGGCAGCCGCCGCTCACACTAACCCGAAGCGTGAGCGAGGGTCCGATCCTCGGCCTCGCCCGCAGACCCCCTCGCTGACGCTTCGGGTTGGTATTCGACGCGGAAACGGACTGATGCCAACCCCAGAACGCCTATAGCCAACCCGGTATCCCTGCTACAGACTCCAAAAACGCGAGAAAATATGAAATTCTTATATTAAACATTTATTGTTTTGAGATTTATTTCGCGAATTTGGTGTATTTCGTGGACAAATTTCTTCACTCCTGAGCCGTCGCTCGGCTCATTCGCCTGCCTCATGGGCCTTTATTTGGAGCCTCCTGAACTACGGCCCGTCGTGCTCACCTCGATAGGACCGGCCGCTTTGTCAAGGATAACCGATCTCGGGCACGACGGAATCGACCAGGTGCTGGATGATGCTCGCGACGGCCCCTTGCCGCTTACTTCCCTCGGAGCGGACGATTCGACAGTCGGCAAACGAAGGCGCAAGGGCTCGCCTGCTGGCCTCCTCCAGCACACGCTCGAATAGACTTTCGTCGGCGTCGAAGAGCTGGCCATGGATGAACAAGGTCGAGGGGTTGAAGATATTGATCACCGTCGCCAGGCCGATGGCGAGGAACTGGATGACCTCCTGACAGTCCTCCTCCAGATCGATCTCGCCCGAGCGGGCCAGGCGGATGACATCGTCGATGTCGACCGGCCGGCCGAGTCGGCGAGAGACCCGCAAGGCCAGCGCGGTGTCGCTGGCGACGGTTTCCAGGCAGCCGCGGTTTCCGCATCCGCAGGGGCGGCCCTCGGGCGATACCGTGATGTGGCCGATCTCGCCCGCGAATCCGCTGTGCCCCCGCACGAGCTGGCCGCCGCTCATCACACCCATGCCGACCCCCGAGCTGACGTCGAGGATCGCGAAGTCATCGAGGCCGTGCGCCCGGCCGAAATCAGCGCTCCGCCAGGCAGAGGGCATGCTGGTCCTGGACCATGACGCATTCGAGCCCGAGCCGCTCGCCCAGGTCGCGTCCCGGTGAACGGCCATCGATCACGTGGACGTTCGGCGACAGGATATCCAGGCCCCGGCGGTGATCGATCAGCCCGGGCACCGTCACGCCGACGCCGAGGGTCTTCACGCCGGGACTCGCCATCAAGCCTCGAGCATTCTTGACCAGGGCGTTGATCAGATCCTTGTAGTTGCCCAGCGTCGTGACCCGGCGCATCCGCTCGGGGCGAAGTTCGCCGTCGAGGCCGGTCGATACGACCCAGCAGCGGTCGATGTCGATGACCAACCCCAGCACCTGCACCGACTCGGTGGCCAGCCGGAGCTTCATGGCGGGGCGCCCGATGGCCGGCGCGCTGGCCTCAACCTCCTCGAGGAAACCGGCCTTCAATAGCGATGCGACCGCCTTGGAGACCGTCGGCGCGCTGAGGCCCGAGTGTCGCACCACGTCGGCCCGCGAGGACGGACCCTGGTCCCGGATCGCCCGCAGCACCTGGCCCTCGTTGATCTTGGCAATATAGCCCTGCTGTGAACTCGATGCAATCGTCACCGGATGGCCTCGCCTTGTCTGATTCGCCCCGCGGGAGGGTCGACATCCCGAGCATCGAGTCTGTCTTCGTCGACTCAACAAATCATCAAATCGAATTCGATCGACGCCAACATTGAGGAGGTTGGCTCCGCCCGTTCGACGTGCCGTTTCATCACACTCGGGTTTCTAAAGAGATCTTAGTAAGTGGCCTTGACAAAGTAAATCTCTCCCGGATTTAATGGCCTCTATTCCCGATCTATCCTCGATCTATCAGGCTCTCGATCCGTTTCTTCGGGTCAACTGGAGTCAACATGATTCTCTATCCATTCTGAAAGAGAGGACCGCCCATTTTGTGCATCGTGTTGCACGGTTCCCTCGCGGGCGCTCGCAATTAGATGGTGCGAAGAGGCTCCCCTTGAACTTGATATTCGGCGGCATAAGATCAGATAGATACCCCACTACCCGAACGATGCTTCGGGTGGGTATCGGGCAGAAGGTGCTCGATCCGCTCGAAGGGACCGGGCGCCCTCGGGGGAGTTGATCGGCCTCGACGATGGGGCAGGCAGGAATATCCGACCCGGTGGGTTCGGATCGAGCGATGAGTCGCTCCGGGGTCATCGTGGATACCGTGATCGGCCCATCCGAGTTGGAGATGCAACAGCTCATGTTCAGTGGACGCAAACTCTCCTGGAATCGTCCGGCTCGGGCCCTGGTCCTGGGCCTCGGCCTTGTCGTGACGGGTTGTGGGGAGAGCCCCAAGCCAAAACCTGCTCAGAGCGACGCGGCCTCGAACCAGGTGGCCCAGCCGCAAGCTTCGGCGACGGCCAAGGTCAAGTCGAAAGGTCGTGGTGAGTTCGTCGCCCCGGGTGGCGACCTGGATCGACGTGAGCGCAAGGCACAGAAGCTCAAGGAGAAAGCCGCCCCTGCCTCCTGAGATGGGTTTTTCCCGCCCGGCGCGCTCGAGCCTGGTCGCCTGCGTTTTGATGATCGACCCGCTCGAACCGCACCGAAGGGGATCCGGTTCATTGTCGTCGAGTCGTGCGAAACCCCGAAGTAGATTGAAGGAACGAAGGCTTCGTTCCATCGAAATATCTTCGACCGACAGCGAGATGCCAGACGGGTGTAGCCGGTCCGATCCGGATCCGGTTCAAGCTCCCGCCACCGTGTCGTCCTGGGCCTCCGGTCTTTCTGTCAATTTTTCCTGCTCTCATTTCATCACAACGTGCGGAAAGGGTCACCTCATGAAGGATAGTCGTCGGCAAGGAAACGCTCGATTCGGTTTCACCCTGATCGAACTGCTGGTCGTCATCGCGATCATCGCCGTCTTGATCGCCTTGCTGCTGCCCGCCGTTCAATCGGCGCGAGAAGCGGCCCGTCGCTCGCAGTGCACCAACAATCTCAAGCAGCTCGCCCTGGCTGCCATGAACTATGAAAGCTCGGTCCAAACGTTCCCGATGGGCGACCATTACGGCCGCAACTGGCAAAATGGCGGCTTGATCCGCCAGGATTTCGGGCACTTCGTGGGGCTCACCCAGTTCTATGAACAGGGCAACATTTTCAATGCCCTGAACACGAGCGTCATGATCTACATGTACCCCAACAGCACGGTCAGCGGCTTCGGGCTGAGCATCCTGTGGTGTCCTAGCGATGGGATCATCGCCGGATTGCGCTATCCCGGCATGCCGGGCGACGGCTGGGATTGCAGCCCGATCCCCATGACTTACAGCAGCTATGCCGGCAACCTCGGGCCGCTGATCTACCAGTACAACGACCCCTCGCTGGGCACCATGCAGGGTGTTTTCGCCCACACCGGCAATGTCATCGCCGGCGGGACGGCCAATTTCCCGCCGGTCAGGCTCGCCTCGATCACCGACGGCACCAGCAACACGATGATCTATGGCGAGCATGCCCACAGCAAGATGACCGTCGCCAACGGCGACATCTATGGCTACAACTGGTGGACATCTGGAGATTATGGAGATACGACGTATTCGTCGATCTTCCCGCCGAACTATTTCTCCGATGATGCCCAGGCACAGGCGGCCAACGCCCAGGTCCAGATCGTCCCGCGGCAGAGCAACTTCGCGGACACGGTCACGAGCATGCATCCCGGCGGGGCGAATTTCGCCTTCTGTGACGGCTCGGTGCGCTTCATCAAGAGCTCGATCAATTCCTGGAATCCCCGCGCGATCACGACCAACGGGAATTCCGGCGCCTATGTCTATAACCTGAATGGTCAGACCTACGGCGTCTACCAGGCCCTTTCGACGCGCAATGGCGGCGAGGTCATCAGCTCCGACTCCTATTGATCCGACTCGATTGAAGAGCGACGTGAGGTGGACCCATCGCAGGCCGCAAGGCAGCCCGGCGATGGGTTTTTCCGTTTTGGAGCGAGAGGGTATCGGAGTCGGGGTGTGATCGGGTCAGACCTTCGTGGATCGATGCCGGCCGGAAAATTCGCCTTACTTCGTTGATGGAGGGATTCCTCTCGACTGGCCGAACTGCTGACGCCCTTCTTGGATGTTGATGATGCGGTCGGCGTCGATATCCGACCACGACTGGGTGTGTCCGCCCGGCCACTGAATCTCGAGCCGATCGACTTTCGTGGCATTCCCCAGGCCGAACCAGAGCCGGGGATCGTGCGCCGAGAGATAGCCGGTCCCGCTCGTGAGCCAACGGACGAGCGTGCGATCGCCGATCCGGCAGGTTACGCGGGCGCCGATCGGCGTTCTGCCCGATCGGTTGCCTCGCAGGCGGATTCCCAGCCAGTGACTGGGCTGTGCCCGGTTCCAGAGTAATGAGGCGGGGCCGTCGCGGTGGATCACGATCAGATCTTCGCGGCCGTCGTTATCCAGGTCTCCGGCGGCAACGCCCCGACCGACGACCCGTCGCGCGAAGTAGGTAGACTCCGGTGGCACGGCCGGCGTGAAGCGTCCCCGACCCCGATTCCAGAAGAAGAGCGGTGGTTGGGCCATGGGACTGTTGGCCCAGGGTCGGTCGTTGACATGCCCGTTGGCCACGAACAGGTCGAGGCGTCCGTCGTTATCGGCATCGATCGCCGCATCACCGAATCCCGTCCTCGATCGGCTCGGCGCGTCGAGGCCCGCCCCCAGGGTCGCGTCGAGGAACAGCCCCCCGCCCAGGTTGCGGAAGAAGGTGCTCGACTCGTTGACCAGGTTCGTGATGAAGAGGTCGATCCGGCCATCGCCGTCCAGGTCGTCGGCGACCACCCCCATGCTGGCCGTGGCAATCCCCGACCCGTTGGTCGCCACCCCGGATTCCATCCCGACCTCCTCGAAGCGGAACCCGCCCCGATTCCGGAAGAGGAAATTCGGCGAGGCGTCGTTCGCCACGAAGATGTCGAGCTTGCCGTCGCCATCGAGATCGGCGATCGCCAATCCCAGGCCACGCCCTCCGGAGGCGACGAATCCCGCTTCCTTGCTCGTTTCCGTGAACGTCCCGTCGTCGTTATTGCGGTAGAGGAGATCGGCCTGAGCCGGGTAGAACGCGGGCGAACAATGGATGGGCCGACCGGCATCGTCGCGGCATCGACGATCGTCATTCAGCGAGACCTCCACGTAGGTGATCACGACCAGGTCGAGGTCGCCGTCGCCGTCCAGGTCGCCGAAGCCGGCCGCCGTGGTCCATCGGTCCGAGAAGACACCGGCCGACACCGTCACGTCCTCGAATGTCCCATCGCCCCGATTCCGGTAGAGGATCGTCCCGGTCAGGCCGGTCACGAAAAGGTCGTCGTCGCCGTCGTTGTCGTAGTCCCCGACGGCGCATCCCATACCATAGCCCTTACCGGCGACACCGGCCCGGCCGGTAACCTCGCGGAACGTGCCATCTCGCTGGTTGTGATAGAGCAGATTCGGGCGAGCCGGAGCGTCGCGGTTGAAGGGCAGGGCACAGCCGTTGACGAGATAAATGTCCAGCCAGCCATCGTTGTCGAAGTCGATGAGTCCGACACCGCCGCCCATGGTGTCGGCGATGAAAAGGCGACGGTCGTTGGCGCCGCTCTCATAGTAATAGTGGATTCCGGCGGCCTTCGACCCTTCCTCGAAGGGAGCAGCCGGGTTCTCGGACCCCTTGAGGATTGGCGGTCGCAGCGACTCGGCGTCCGTTCGGGAGGATGCCAGGTTCACGCCAGGAGGACTCGTCGGGGCCAGGACCGGGCGGGGCAAGGCCATCGGTAGGGTGACCGGTACCGTCTTGAGACGCTCAAGGCGCGATCGGCTCTCTTTCCGTCCCGGATCGAGCTTGATTGCGAGTTCGAACCAGGCTCGAGACTCGGCGATGAGTCCCGCGTCGGCGCACAAGTTGCCCAGCCGTTCGAACTGGCCGGGATCGTATGTTAGACCGGCGCGGCGGGCTTGCTGGTGCTCCCGGCGGACCAGCTTGAACTGTTCCTCGATCTGGGTCGCCCGGGCCAGGTGGATGTCGGCTGGCTGGGATCGGCCAAGTTTCTGCAACGCCCGCCCCAGGCGGAAATGGGCTTCGCGACTCCTCGGATTCAGGTTGACCGAATGCTCCAGGGATTCGACGGCGGATTCCGGCTTTCCCGAAGATTCCTCGATCCGGCCGCGGAACAGCCACCATTGCGCCGCATCCATGGGGTCCTCGGGAATAGGCCCGAGGATCTCTTCCAGGTTGAACGGCCTACCGAGCACCATGAGGCATTCGGCCAGCGAGAAACGGCCGGTGGGGTCGTTCACGAGGGATTTCGCAGCCTCGAGATTCGGCAGGGCCTCAAGGGGTCGGCCCTGATAGAGCTGGGCCATCCCCCAGGCTCGTCTGAGTAGGGGATCGTCGGGAGTCCTGGCGACGAGGAGTTCCAGCTCGGGTGCCAGGCTGCGGACTTCCTGCTGATCGGATAGTAACGCCAGGACCAGCTCGACCAGAACCTGGGGATCGTCATTGATCCGGTAGATCTGCCAGAGGATCTCGCGAGCCTCGGCCGTCCGCATCTGCAAGCCGAAGAGATACAGAAGGTTGCGGCGAGGTTCCATCGCGCCGGGATCGCGATCCGCAACCTGCCGGAAGATCCGCTCGGCATCGGCCGCCCGACGCTCCCGAACGGCGAGCGTGCCGAGCATCATCTGGGCACGCTCCCAGCTCGAATTCGTCTCGGGGACGGACTGCAAGAGTGCGACGGCCGGATCGCGATGCTGGAGACCCAGCTCGATGTTCGCCAGGAGGATCCGGGACTCACCGTGCTCGCGGTGGTCGGAAATCCATCGTTCGAGCCGCGGTTTAGCCGCGGCGGCCCCTCGGCCGGTCGCCGCTCTCTGGATCTCGGTCCAGGCGGCTAGCTCCGAAGCGGCCCGTCGGCGACGGATCTGTTGCGTTCCCGCGACGGTTGCGACCGCGATCGCGATGGCGGCCATCGCCATCGCCCATCGCTGTCCGCGTCGGCTCCGATTCAGGATTTGCAGCATCGAATCCTTCCTTCAACAGCTCAACATCGATGCCGCGAGAAGCTTGACACTGTCGCAACAGGACCGGGACAATTCCCCGAGGGGTGTGAGTGCGACAGCACTCCTGGGGGCTCGCCGGCTGCGCCGCCTTCGACCCCAGCCACCCACCTCGGGGCCACTGGCCGCTCTCGGGTGGCTGGGGTCGAGCCCGCAGGGCGATGCCCCCAGGAATGCCGATCACTCTTCAAACCTAACCCAACCTTACAATCAATCGCGGCCGATTGCCAACGGACGTGGCGGCTCGATGAGACGCCGGTTCGAATCGAGCCGTGGAGTGCTCGCCAACTCAAGTGACGCATCCCCTGTCTTCGATAGGACACGACGGATCGGTCGGGTGGTCGAGCGTCTCACCCTCCGTCGTGGGACGCGTTTGTGGTAGACTGGTTCTGGTCGCAAGTTCACCCGTGATCGCGGATCGTGACCGGGACGTGGGTTCGACCCGGAGCCCCAGATGGGGACGGTAGGCGCCGGAGGCGCCTGCGTACCGTCGCCGTTGCCTAGCGCGAGTGACCCGACGATGCCTAGCCGCCCCTTTGTGCATCTCCACTGCCACAGCCACTACAGCCTGCTCGACGGGGCCAGCAAGATCCCGGAGCTGATCCACCGCGTCAAGGCGCAGGGGATGCCCGCGGTCGCGCTCACCGACCACGGCAACCTCTACGGCGCCGTCGAGTTCCTCCGCGAGGCCAAGTATGCCGGCATCCTGCCGATCATCGGCCTGGAGGCCTATGTGGCGCCCGGGCGTCGCACGGAGAAGACCGGCGGCGGCGTCTCGGGGCAGGAGCACGCCTTCCATCTGACCCTCCTGGCCCGGAACGCCGCCGGGTTCCGGAACCTCATGCGGCTCTCGTCGCTCTCGTTCCTGGAAGGCTTCTATTACAAGCCCCGGATCGATAAGGAAATCCTCGAGCGCCACGCCGACGGCCTGATCTGCCTGTCCGGTTGCGCCTCCGCCGAGTTCTCCGACTACATCCTGCACGGCAAGACGGCCGAGGCGGAACGGCTTTGCGCCTGGTACCAGAAGATCTTCGGCGAGGAGAACTTCTTCGTCGAGATCCAGGATAACGGCGTGGCCATCCAGAGGGACTGCGCCGTCGGTGCAATCGACATTGCCAGACGGATGGGCCTGCCGATGGTCGGGACCAGCGACGCCCATTACTTGACCCGCGAAGACGCCGCCGCGCACGACGTCTTGCTCTGCATCAACACGGGCAAGACGCTCGACGACCCGACGCGGATGCGGTTCGAGACCCAGGAATTCTACGTCCGCGACCCGGAGGAGATGTACGCCGCGATGCCCGGCCACGAGGAGGCGCTGGCCACCTCGGCCCGGATCGCCGAGATGGTCGAGCCCCATTATGAGAGCTTCGGCCTGGGCCGGCGCTGCTTCCCCTCGTTCAGCCCTCCGGAGGGAAAAACCCCCGAGGAGTACCTGCGCGAGCTCTGTGAAGTCGGGATGCGCGAGCGTTACGCCCAACCCGGGCCGGAAGTCCAGCAGCGGCTCGACCACGAGCTCGGCATCATCAACCGGATGGGTTTCGCCTCCTACTTCCTGATCGTCTGGGACTTCGTCCGATACGCACGAGAGCAGGGCATTCCCGCCCTGGCCAGGGGATCGGCCTGCGGTGCGATCGTCAGCTACGTCCTCCGCCTGAGCAACGTCTGCCCGCTGAAATACGACCTGCTCTTCGAGCGGTTCCTCGACCCCAATCGGTCCGAGGCGCCCGATATCGACATCGACCTCTGCCAGGAGCGGCGCTACCGGGTCATCGAGTATGTGAAGAACAAGTATGGCGAGGCCAACGTCGCACAGATCGGCACGTTCGGGACGCTCAAGGCCAAGGCGGCCATCAAGGACGTCGGCCGGGTGATGAACATCCCGCTGGCCCGGGTCGAGCAGATCAACAAGCTGATCCCCGGCAAGCTGAACATCACGCTCGAGGACGCCCTCAAGGAAGAGCCGCAATTGCGACGGCTGAAGGAGGAGGACCCCGAGGTCGCGCGACTCCTCGATTTCGCCGACCGGCTCGAGGGGATGAACCGCAACGTCGGCACCCATGCCGCGGGCGTCGTGATCGCCGACCGGCCGCTCGAGGAGCTCGTGCCGCTCCAGAAGCTCCCCAACAAGGACAAGGCCCGCGAGGTGATCACCACCCAGTGGGAGATGGGGGACATCGAGAAGGCCGGCCTGCTGAAGATGGATTTCCTCGGCCTCCGCAACCTGACCACGCTCGCCGCGGCGGTCGAGCTGATCAAGAAGCGGCATCCTGGCGCCCCGATCGACCTGGATGAACTCCCGCTCGACGACCCCAAGACCTTCGAGATCTTCCAGCGCGGCGAGACCAAGGGGGTCTTCCAGTTCGAATCGGGCGGCATCCGCGACCTACTGATCAAGATGAAGCCCGACCGCTTCACCGACATCATCGCCACCAACGCCCTCTATCGGCCCGGCCCGCTGAATGGCGGCATGGTCGACGAGTTCGTCAACGTCAAGAACGGCCGCAAGCAGGCCGTCTACCTCCATCCGATCCTCAAGGAAGTCCTGGAAGAGACCTACGGCGTGATGGTCTTCCAGGAGCAGGTCATGCGGATCCTCAACCGCCTGGGGGGGATCGAGCTCTCCAAGGCGTATGCCACGATCAAGGCCATCTCGAAGAAGAAGACCGAGGTCATCGAGGCGGGACGCGAGCAGTTCGTCAAGGGCGCGATCGAGCGCGGGTACGACCGGGAGCGTGCCTCCAAGATCTTCGAGCTGATCGTCTTCTTCGGCGGCTATGGTTTCAACAAGTCGCACAGCACCGCATATGCCCAGGTCGCGTATCAGACGGCGTATCTCAAGGCGCATTACCCGACCGAGTACATGGCGGCGGTGCTCTCCTCCGAGATGGACGGATCGGAGCGGGATAAGTTCTTCGTCGAACACATCGAAGACTGCCGACGGATGGGGCTCGAAGTCCTGCCGCCGAACATCAACGATGGGCAACTCACGTTCCAGGTCGCCAGCGAAGGGAAGATCGCGTTCGGGCTCTTTGCGATCAAGGGCGTCGGTTACAAGGCGGTGGAGGCGATCATCAAGGCGCGGGAGGAGAAGGGCCCATTTCTCAGCCTCGACGACTTCTTCGAGCGGGTCTCGACGAAGGAGGTCGGCGCGGGCTGTGTCGAGACGCTGATCCACGCGGGTGCCTTCGACTCCCTGGGCGCCCGGAGGTCGCAGCTCCTGGCCGTCCTGCCCAGGGCGATCCAGGCCGGCCAGGCCAAGCAAGACGATCGCCGCCGCGGACAGCTCGGGCTCTTCGACGTCTTCGACGCGCCGGCCCGGAACGGCAAGGCGAACGGAAACGGGAACGGCCACGCGAATGGGAATGGCCACGCCTCCCCGCTGAGTAGCCTCCCCGACGTCCCGGAATTATCCGAGTCCGAGCGGCTGGCGCACGAGAAGATGGCGCTCGGCTTCTACATGTCGAGCCACCCCCTGGCCCGTCATGCGGACGTCCTCCAGACGCTGGCGACCTATCGGGTGGCCGACCTATCCGGGCGCCGGAGAAGGCCGAGGTGATCCTCGGCGGGATCATCGTCAACGTGGCGCTGAAGACCGTCCAGAAGAGCCGATCCGGCCTGACGCGGATGGCCAAGTTCACCTTCGAGGACTTGACCGGCTCGACCCCCGCCATGCTCTGGCCCGAGGAGTTTGCCAAGATGGAGAACCTGGTCAAGAATGACCAGATCGTCTTCATCAAGGGGACGCTCGACCGTCGCCGCGATCCGGCCGAATTGATCGTCAGCCGGATCATCCCGATGGAGCAGGCACGTACCGAGTTGACCAAAGGGATCGTGGTCCGGCTCCACAAGGGCGTCCACCAGACCGAGCACCTGGAACGACTGCTGCGCGCCGTGCGAATCCGGCCTGGAAACCTCGACCTCTATCTCGAGATCGTCGGCCTGGAACATGTCCGTCGCGCGATCTACAAGGCGGGGGCCGCGATGCGAGTCCGATACGACGACCGGCTGTTCATCGACCTGGAGAACGCCGTCGGACCGGGCCTGGTCCGACTGCTCGGCCATCGCGGAGCCACGACCCGGATCGATTCCGGCACCGCGCGGCCGGCCGCATCTCGGCGACCCGAACTCGTCTCCACGCCCGCCTCGGATCTCGAGACCGACGATGCCTCGAATGAGGATTCGGACGATCTCTAGGACGACCTCATGAGTCTTAAGCCGGTACAGTTCGCGGAAACGATTTCGGGACGATCGACCCGGAACGCCTCGAGCTTCTCGGCTCCAATCCCTTGAAATCACAAGAGGTTCCATTCCCAAAAATCGAAAAATCAAGAGCCTTTCGCGAACGGAAATTCGCGGGATTTTCATGGAATCTTCACTTGTCAGCGGCCGGGTTTGACTATACTTCAATTCTGCCATCGCATCATTCGCGATAACCGTCGTGCAGGAGTCTATGCCTTACCTTGACTGATTCGAGGCTTGACTTCTTGTATGGACACTCTCGCCTGCAATTGAAATGCATGCAAGACTCGATCCGGGCTCGGAGCAGCGTGCCCTCCCAGAATCGTTGACCTTCGATGCCGCAGGCTCCCCGAGTCCGAGGACTCAGGTCGAGCTCCTGTGCGGGTCTCTCGAGGCAACATCGACCTCGCTTGATCGCGCGGTGACGCTCTTGTCATCCCTCCATCAGCCACAATGTTGGACTTCACAGATACTTCATTTGAATGATCGCGAGACATTCCTAGAATCATGTCATGGACTCGCCCGTCAGCCATTCTCGCCCTGGTAATCCGGGTCTGGATCAAGGCGACGGTTAGCCGGCCCTCCTCGAGTCATCTCGTGGCTCCGGATGAGAACGCGGGCGATGAGGGATACTGAGGTTGTCGGAACGGGTGAAAGATCGAACACAACTTGGATTCGCAATGATGACTATAATGGCTCGATCAATCCGCGGTTCCCGACGACGATGGCTATCGGGACTTCTGCTCGCCGCGATCGCAGGCGCACTCGCCGGATGCGGCGACAAAGACACGATCGATGTCACCAAGACAATGAACTTCTACCCGGCCAAGGGCAAGGTCACGCTCCCGGACGGGAAGCCGATGACTTCCGGCCGGGTCGTGTTCGTCGGGACGAAGAACTCCGTGACCAGTCCGGCGTCGATCGAAGGCGATGGGACGTTCATATTCAAGGGGGGGGCCAAGGAAGGACTGCCCGAAGGTCCCTACAAAGTTCGTATCGAGGTGGGCGATGCCCACGCGAAGAAGAAGGCATCTCTGCCGTTCGCGGCCAAATTCCTGGACGAAGACGCATCGGGGCTGGCGTTCACCGTGACGCCCGACGGCCCGAACGAGTTCGACGTCAAACTGGCCACCAAATGACCCTGACTCGGAGAGTGTCCATGCATCGGATCGCTCGTCGATGAAACGAGCGCGATCGCGGTGGCGGATCGATCGTTCAACCAGACCCCTTGTGACCTTGACTCGGCATCGAATTCGACAACGTTCTTCCTGCGAACAGCCTTACGAGTGGAGATTCTAGTCTCATGTTGAGATCTCGATTGAGATCGACCGTCACCCGACCGGCCTTCACCCTGATCGAACTGCTCGTGGTGATCGCCATCATCGCCGTGCTCATCGCCCTGTTGTTGCCGGCCGTGCAATCGGCGCGAGAGGCGGCGCGACGCGCGCAGTGCACCAATAACCTCAAGCAGCTCGGCCTGGGCTTGCACAACTACGAGAGCTCGAACGGCGCCTTCCCCCCGGGAGGCGAGTCGACCAATACCGCCACGACGCCGTATTCGAGCCAGTTCGTGGACGGAGGATGGAGCACCCTCGCCCGCATCCTGCCGTACATGGAAGCGGGTAGTTCGTTCAACGCCCTGAATTTCAACCTCGCCGAATATAACGATGCGACGGGGGCAAATTATACGGGCGCCACGCAGGTCATCGCCGTCTTCATCTGCCCCTCCTCGACGCGCTCTCCGGACGGCGGCCGCGATGGAGCAGAGCCGTCCACCAATGATGGCGGGATTGCGACCGCCCTGGGAGGCTCGGGCTATGGATATAACGACTATGGTCCGACCGTCTACACGGACATCAGCCCGGTCGCGGTCGGCGGCCTCGGCTCGTCGGTCGCCACGCCGTTCCGGGACAAGAATACCCGGGCCAACGGTTGCCTCAAGCAGGGAATGACGCGGATTGCCGAAATCACCGACGGCACCAGCAACACGATCGCGATCGCGGAGGACGCCGGCCGCGATCCGCGTTATCTCAGCCCTTATAACGAGGGATACTATAACAATGTGATCACGCGGCAGGCGGCCCTGGCGATCACCAACCCCAACGACCCCGGTCCGGCGGGCGGCTACACGCCCTACCGTCGCTACTGGCGCTGGGCCGAGCCCGACTCGGGTTACGGCGTCTCCGGCACTCCGAATAACAAGTACCGCCCCGATCACGAGCCTGTCGGGTGGTTGACGGCCGGACCGTTCGTCGCCCAGGGCAACAACGCCGGCAACAACGATGAGATCGCCTCGTTCCACCCGGGCGGAGCCAACCTCCTGTTCGGCGACGGCAGCGTCCGATTCCTCAAGGACTCTGTGAACCCGGTGACCCTGCGTGGACTTGTCACGCTCCAGGGTGGTGAAGTCCTCTCCTCCGATCAGTATTGATCGGACGGATATCAAGGGCCCAGGCCCGTTGCATGCGGCGATGAGGCAGGCGATCTGACAGCCCCCTCGAATCTCGGCTTCAGGGGCCATGTCGCGAGGCATGGCCCCTTCTTTCTGCGCCAACCCGAAACCGAGCGATCGCCCGATGATCGGACCCCACCTCGATCGGAGCGGAGTGAAGGGCCGGCGATGGTCCGACGGGCTCTTGCTCGCCGCCCTGGCGATTCTCGCCTTCCTGCTGGGTCTGCTATGAGCTCTTCGACACGGACGTCTGGTGGCATCTGCGGTCCGGGCGTTGGATCCTCCAACACCTTAGCGTTCCGGGACGCGATCTATTCACATTCTCTTCCGAGAATCGAGAATGGATCGACCTCCACTGGGGATTCCAGGTGGCCCTGGCCCTGGCACATCGGGTCGGCGGGGTCGCGGGCATGATCCTGCTGGCGGCAGCGGCCGGTTGCGGCGCCTTCTTGATCGCGCTGATGGCACGCGAGTGCGAGTGGCCCCTCTGGGTCGCGGCTCTCAGCTGGCTCCCCGCGCTGACCCTGATCGGTACGCGCCTTGACCCGAGGCCCGAGGTCTTCTCGCTGGTTTTCCTCGCCGGATTCCTGGCCATCCTCCTGAGGGTCGAGCGTCGTCCGACCCTGGCCTGGATCTTACCGCCGATCCAGGTCGTGTGGGTCAATTGTCATAGCCTCTTCATCCTCGGCCCGATCGTCCTCGGTTTTTTCCTGATCGATCGGTCGGGACGAAGATGGAGCAACTCTCGAGCGGGCGAGAGTCGCCCCGGTGCCGAACCGCAGCACATCTTACGGCACCTCGTACCCGTTTCGCTCGCCGTGGCACTCGCCTGCCTGGCGAATCCCTACGGGGTGCGGGGGGCGACCTTACCCCTCGGTCTCTTCCTCAAGATCGCCGACCCGACGAATCCCTACAAGACGTATATCGACGAGTTCGCGAGCCTTCGCGAAGCCGTCCTGTCACGGATGATCGCCTCGCCAGGAACCCATTATTACCTTCGCGCCGAGATCTTTCTCCTGCTACTCCTCCCCTGGAGTTTCCTGCTGCCTGCCGCCTGGAGGGAGTGTCGAAGCTCGGGACGAGGTGGAATCGGCGAAGGGGCCGGGTGGACAATCGGGTCGGCCGCCGCGTTGAGCCTCGCTCTGATGGCCGCACTCGGTCTTCCGCTTCCGGAGACGCCCACCTGGCTCGTGCGGATCGGCCTCGCCCTGCCGTTCGCGGTGCCGATCATCGGTGGGCTGACCGCCTCCGTCCTGTTCTTCCGCTCTCGATGGGCCGCCGCGACGGTAGGCATCGGGGCGATGGCCGTCGGAGTCTGGTCATCATGGATTAATGCTTATTTGTTCAATGAGGCTCAGGCCCTCGTCGGGATGAGTCTCGCGGCGATGTCCTATCTGGGAACGGGACTGGGTCTCTTCGCCGCGGCCCTGGTCTACCGCTCCGGGGGGAGCGCCTTCCGGATGCTCCTGACGGTGGCGTTTACCGAACTCTGCTTCCAGGCCGTGCGCAATATCAACCTGTTCGGACTCGTCGCGGGGACGGTGCTCTCCTGGAATCTGGGCGAGTGGATCGCTTCCGTCGCCGGGGAACGGCCGATCGGTCGGTCGGGTCGCATCCCCGATTGGGCATTGCCGTCGATGGTGATGGGGTTGGTCGTCCTCTGCTCGGTAGCCGTCGTGTCCGATCGCTATTATGCATTCGCGGGGGAACAAATCCGCTTTGGCTTGCGCGAGCGATCGCTGACCTTCGCCCATGACGCGGCCCGTTTCGCGGGGCGACCCGGCCTGCCCGGACGAGCCCTGGTCTACCATCTAGGCCAGACGGGTGTCTATATCTATCACAATGGACCCGATCTCAAGGTCTACATGGACGCCAGGCTCGAGGTCCCGGCTCGATCGACCTTTGAAACCTATGTGCAGATCGAGGATTCGCTCAACCGGAACGATGGCCGATGGGACGCGGCCGTGAGTCGTCTGGGCGACCCGTTGATCTTGCTGGGCCACGAAGGCGAGACGGAAGCCGAGGCTTCCTTGCTCGCCCACCCGCGATGGCGCTGCATCTACTTCGACGCGATCGCATCGATCTTCGTGCCAAGGCAGGGCAAGTCCTCGGCGCCAAGCTACGCGGAGTTCGACTTCGCCGCCCGGCGATCTCAAGGGGCCGGGGAGTCGATCCCGGCGATCGAGGCGAGGCAGACGATGGCCGAGGCCCAAGCGTACTTCCGGCTGGGATCGGCGCTCAGAAAACGAAGCGTGGACCCGTGGCAATCGCGTATCCCGATCCTGATCGGCGCATCGGACCGAGTCCGTCGAATGCTCTCGAGCGAGCCCAACAATCCGGCCCTCTGGAGACTGTTGGGCCTGATCCACTGGGAGATGGTGCCCAACCTGTCACGACCGCCGCCCGGGCCGACCGATCCGTGGGACCCCGCCTCCGGGCTCCCCTGGGTCCGGGCCACTTATTGCTTCCGACGAGCCCTGGAAGCCGCGCCGGGCGATATCCCGACTTTACGCGCCCTGGCCGATTGTTTCCGAGTGCGGCGTATGAACGAGGCCCTGGCGCGGTCGAGGCAGTCTCCGCGGGAAAAGACCGAGGCGAAGGCTCCTTCCGGCTCGCGGCAAGGGCGCCCGATCCAACTGCGTCCCCCTGGTCGGTCGCCGATCGGATCGCCGTGACTCATCTGCACCTCGGCGACCCGGCCTCGGCGTGGCGCGTCTGGGCCGAGGCCAGTGATCCGCCCTCTCCCGCCTTGCGCCTGACGAGGATGGCCGCCGCGGATCTGGCCGGCCTGGATGCCTCCACCGCGGAGGATCGGGGCCGTCAGGCCCTCAAGCTCGATCCGAAGATCGGCGAAGCCTGGTACGAGCTCGCCACCGCGCTGCTCGAGGCGGGACGCGACGAGGAGACCCTGGACGCTTGCCAGAAGGGTCTGAGTCTCGACCTCAGCACGGCCCAGCGTGAGACGCTCCTCGGCATCGAGGGATATCTCCGGCGTCGGAGCCGTTAGACTCGATCTGGCCGACCGGTTTGGGCACCGGTCTCGCGGTCGCCCGATGGAGATCAGCGGCGACGCTCCGGCGCCTTGTCAAACAGCGGATCGCAGGGGACGAGCCTGGCGGAATCGCCATCGTGGACGGCCATCTTGGCGCCGGGGAAGATCGAGCCGCCGGCGAACTTGCCGTCCTTGCTGACCGCGTAGAAGATCACGTTCCCTTTGACACGCCCGTCCGCACCGCGACGCTTGGGGTCGCGGGCGGAACGCGTCGCGATCGTCTTGCAGACCTCCATGATCGCGTCCTTGGGATGGAGGCCCCGCCGCATCCCTTCCACGATCAAGGCGCTGGAGAGATTCAGCAGGTTCAGCTCGCCGACGCCGGTCGAGCCGGCCGAACCGACCTCATTGTCGAGGAACAATCCGGCGCCGAGGATCGGCGAATCGCCGACGCGGCCGGGGATCTTCCAGGACAGGCCCGAGGTCGTGGTGGTGCAGCCCAGGTCGCCGTGGGTATCGAGCACCGAGCAGTGGATCGTGCCGGTGATCCGCGGCTCGAGGGCCTCGCGGATGAAGGCGGCCACCGTCTCGTCCGGCGGAGGCAACCAATCGTCGTTGGGGTCGCGAGTCTCCTTCCAGTGCAGCCAGATCCGCCGGGCGTCGTCGGTCAGGAGCTCGACCTCGGGAAAGCCATGGGCTCGGGCGAAACGCAAGGCGCCGTCGCCGACCAGCAGGCAATGCCGGCTCCGCTGCATGACGACCCGCGCGACGGCCGCCGGGTGCATGATGTTGCGGATCGAGGCCACCGAACCGCCGCCGTGGGTCGGCCCGTGCATGACGGCGGCGTCGAGCTCGACCACGCCATCCTCATTGGGGAGCCCGCCCAATCCCACCGAATGATCCTTGGGATCGGCCTCGACGATCGCAACCCCTTCGATCGCCGCATCCAGCGGGTCGTGCCCCTTCTTGACCAGCTCGATCGCCTTCTCGACCGTCCGCATCCCGTTGGCGCTCGAGACGGCGATCGGTCGCCGGGAACCGGCCGGCTTGACCGGCCCGGCGCCCATCGCCAGGGTGGTGACACTCGCCGCGGCGGTCGAGGCCATGAAATGACGTCGGCTCATCGATTTCCTCATAGAATCATCGCCCTCGCCCTGAGAAAGACTCGCACCCCAGCCGTTAGACATGTTTTCGCACGTTCGGCTCGGCGAATCCAGGGCCCAGAGTTAATGAAGGAATTGGATCGAAGATTCCGAAAGACGAATTCCGAAATCGCAAATGAATCTCATCCTGTTGATCCTGTCCATCCTGTCGGAATTGATTCCATTCCAGAGAGAGACAGGATGGACAGGATCAACAGGATGAATTCGGGAAGATCGGGGGTATTGAGTGTTCGGCCTTGCCTCGGAGCAACGCTCCTGGCCGTCGTCTTGATACCCATGCGGAATCAGGATTTCGTCATCCGGAATGGATTTCGTCGCAACCTCTCAGTCGAGCAGGCTCGCCGAGTTGACCATCCGCGCCTGATCGCCGTCGTGGACCGCCAGGCTGGTCGGGCCGTGGATGTGCGCCGCGGCGTATTTCCCGTCCTTGGTGAGGCAGTAGAAATTGACGTTGAAGTTGGGCCTTCCGCGATCATCCCGGAAGCGGGGATCGCGCGTGGTCGTCTCGACGACCCGCTTGCAGGTCGCGATCAGCGCGTCCTTGGGTTTCATGCCGCGCCGGAGGTTCTCGACGGCCAGGTACGAGGCGCAGTTGAGCAGGTTCACCTCGCCCAGGCCGACCGATCCGCAGGAACCCACGGTATTGTCGAGGTAAATCCCGGCGCCGAGGATGGGCGAGTCGCCGACGCGGCCGGGGACCTTGTAGCCGAGCCCGGAGGTGGTCGTCACGCAGCCCATGTCGCCGTGGGTGTCCAGCGCCGAGCAGTGGATGGTGCCGTGGACCGGCTTCTCGACGAGGTCCCTGACCACGGGATCGAGCAGTGCCAGCGGGGTTGAGAACCGGTTGTCGCGGAACCGCGATTCCTTCCAGGCGAGCCAGGCCTTGCGGGTCTCCTCGGTGGTCAGGTCGGTCTCGGGAAATCCCTGCTCCTTGGCGAATTTCAAGGCGTTGTCGCCGACGAGCAGCACATGCCGGGTCTTCTTCAGGACGGCCCGGGCGACCGCCGCCGGATGCATGATGTTGCGCAGGCCGGCTACTCCGGCGCCGCCATGGGTCGGCCCGTGCATGACCGAGGCGTCGAGCTCGACCACGCCATCTTCGTTGGGCGTCCCCCCGAGGCCGACGCTATGATCGTTCGGGTCGGCCTCGACGATGGCAACGCCCGCGATCGCCGCGTCCATCGGGTCGGCCCCCTTCTTGATCATCTCCATGGCGATCTCGACCGTCCGGAGATTGCCGCTGGCGATGACGATGGGACGCTTCGGGCCCGTCGGCTTCGGCTCAGCCGCGCCGATGGCCAATGAACTGAGGCTCAGGCTGGTGAATGCCGTCGTCCCGATGAAATGCCGCCGATTCAGGGTTGGTCGCATGAAAGAGGATTCTTTGGAAGGGTTGGATTCGTGATGGTCCGTGAGCGAAAGCCGAAGGTTCGATGATGACGCCGATCCGCCGAGATCGAAAAAATCGCGGCCGTCGAGGGTCTCGCTGGGAGTCTCGACGGCCGCGGGATACCTCGATCGAGCAGCCCGATCAATACGCGTCGGAGCTGATGACCTCGCCGCCGTTGCGGGTCGAGAGTGCCTGGTACACCGTCAAGGGACCGATGATCGTATACAGGTTACCCGGCTGGGCGGTGATGTTGTTCGGCAAGGACTGGCCGCTCGAATACGTCATCGGTGCCATCTGGATCGAATCCTTGATGAACTTCACCGAACCGTCGCAGAACGCGAAGTTGGCCCCGCCGGGGTGGAAGCTCGACGCCGCCGAGACATAGAGGTCAGCGTTGATGCCCGAGCCAGTGCTGCCGTCTTGCGCCCGATTGAACGGGTTGAGCGGGTAGAGCGTCGTGAACATCGTGTCGGCATAGTTGCCCGAAGTCCACCATCCCCAGCAGACCTGCTCGCCGGGGTTGGTCTTGCCCCAAGCATATTCGCCAATGAGCATGGTATTGCTGGTGCCGTCGGTGATCGATGAGATCGTCGTGCGGCTGTAGAAATTGAAGACCCCGTTGGCCTGGCCGATGAGGGTTGCGAATGCGCTCCCGACGCAGGCGGGGTCCTGGTAGCGGCCCGGGGTGAACCATGTGCCGGCGTTCCCCTTGTAGCTGGTGAATCGCATCCCGTAGCCATCGGCCCCGATCCAGAGCTGAGAGACCGAGGGATCGCTGGGACACCAGATCGACGAGACGCCCGTGACCGTGACCGTCGAGTTCGGCGCCGAGTCGTAATGGACGCTGGAATTGAACGCGTTATAGATCTGGGCCTGCTCGTAGTAGGGGAGCAGTCGGACGAGGATGCTGTACTCGTGGCGGCCGCTGCACGGAGTCGAGGCCGGGTCGCCCGGAGGTGCCGCTCCATTGATCGGGGTCATCATGTAGGTGCCGATCGGGTAGGCACCGAGGGCCGACTCATAGTTGGCGTTGGCCAGGCCGAGCTGCTTCAGGTTATTGGTGCATTGGGCGCGACGCGCGGCCTCGCGAGCGGACTGCACGGCGGGGAGCAGCAGCGCGATCAGGACGGCGATGATGGCGATCACGACGAGCAGCTCGATCAGCGTGAATCCTCGCGCAGATCGGCAACGATCCGACGTTTCAATCATGGAAAAAACTCCCGAAAACAGGGGCTCGATTCACAGAGTCTCGAACGACGAGGGGGAAGGCGGACGGGTGGATGGATGTTGCGGAGATGAACATCGACTGCGAATGTTCCCGCCGCGAGGAGACCGACCGCGGAGTGGATGACTCCTCGATCGATGGGGCCCGAATCGGCCGATGACCGAGGAAAACCACGACTCGGCCGGGACCGATAGGTCTCGGCTCAACGGTTCTTGCCGACGGGCGCCCCGCCGACCTTGCCTGGGATGCCCGATTGTGTGGGCTTCTGTATCTCATCACGCCGCGACTCCGCGTCCTTCTTCGTAGCGGGCGGCTGTCCCTGCTCCGAACATCCGAACAGGGCGGCCAGCCCCAGGATCATACCGGCACCCAGAAGGGCTTTCTTGTTCATCTACGCAAAAACTCCTCTCGATCTGAGATCGGATCGGGATTAGAGCGCCTCGCAGTTGGATTGCATACGGCTGATACGAGCCCGAAGCGCCAGCGAGTGCATGCTCCAGGCGGAATTCACTCGCTGGCGCTTCGGGCTCGTAGGCGCAATCCAACCGTAAGGCGCTCTAGATGACGTCAAGAGTCGATTTGCGCCGGGCGACGATGCCGAGGGAGGCGACGAGGTCGTCGGGCAGGAAATTGAGGATAAAGAGATCGCCGACGCAAACGCCACGCCGGGCCTTCGCAAGGAAAGGAGTCCGGACACCGAATCGGATCTTGATGGACGTTCGATTTTCAAGGGCGGACCTGCGAAGCGAACAAAACGGAAACGTCCCGGGTGGCGACGGTGCCAGTCCCAAGGCGTTACGTTGCGGATAATTCGTGAGGAAGTAAGCAATTTCATCAATTCAGAGGCAGGCGAGTTGTGGATAATTCTTGTGAGTCGCGAGCGGCCCTGTCAAGTAACTTCTTCTCTAAAGTTTCTCTTTGAGAATCTCGAACCGCTCGATCGCACGAGAATTCGGGAGAATCCGCAAATTGGAAACACGAACAGGATGATTGCAATTGTTGATCCGGGATCGTGGAGGCTTGCATTTCAACTCCTCCTCATCGCTCCGGCATCGATTTGGACTTGCGCCTCGATCCGTACCCCTGGGCGGCGCGATCGTCACCGCAATCTCATGATCGATCGAGCGAATTCGTCATTTTTCACGCGAAATTATGATAGACATGAATTATTGTAATTTTCATCGACTCTTTCGCGCCGCTCGGCGCCGGAGTTCACGCCCTTCCGGGCCAAACAGGGACGTCGCCTGCCGCCAGATCCGAGTTCGGTGCATCTCCTATAGTTGACCAAATTGGTCGAGTTTGTCACGTCGGGACGGCCGACAATTTGATGGGTTTTGCGCTCGACCGGATGCGAGTGTCCATGATGGCTGATGAGACGTCGCCGAAGGCTATTTCCCCGAGCCTATAGGCCTCAAGTGGCTTCTCGGAAAGGAGATCGAGGAAAATCGGTCTTCCGTGTTCCTGATTCCCGATCGCCGAATCCCACGAGGTGTCAGCGGCCTCTTCTCCTTCGAGTAGGCCGTCATCGGGTGATTACTAAAGTATCCCGACTATTTCGGCCGACTTTATACTTGACTTAATGGATCGACTTGATGATTATGTCATTCGGGAAGATTGAAGGATCTCGATGGCGAGCGGTCTTGAGAAGCCGGGGTCTCGCCGATCGCCTCGCCTGTTTTCGTGTCTCATATCAGGAGTTCATGCCGATGACCGAGCGGATATCGCGTCGCGGATTTACGTTGATCGAGTTGCTCGTGGTGATCGCGATCATCGCGGTCTTGATCGCTTTGTTGCTGCCGGCCGTCCAGGCCGCTCGGGAGGCGGCTCGCCGGTCTCAGTGCACGAACAACCTGAAACAACTCGGGTTGGCGCTGGCCAATTACGAGAGCTCGATCGGCGCGTTTCCGCCGGCCGGAGAGGGCTCGAATTACAGCACGTCTCCCCCGCAAAACCAGTTCGTGGACGGCGCCTATTCCGTCTTCCCGCGGATCCTGTCTTTCCTGGAAGGCGGCACGACGTTCAACGCGTTGAATTTCTCGCTCGATTACAACGACTTTTCGGCGCCAACTACACGGGCACTTCGCAGGTCATCAGCGTCTTCCTCTGCCCATCCTCGACGCGTAATCCCGATGGTGGTCGCGACTCCACCGGGGATCCCAGCGGTGCCCCATTCGAAGCGAATGGGCCGGGCTATGGCGTCACCGACTACGGTGCGACCTGCTATACGGACATCGATCCTCTCGGCCAGACCGGCCAGTCCGGATCGACTCCGGTCGTCCCGTATCGCAACAAGCTCGCGCGGGCCGACGGCCTGTTGAAGCTGGCATTCACCCGGCTGGCGGAATGCACCGACGGGCTGAGCAATACCGTCTCGATCGGCGAGGACGCGGGACGCGATGCCACGTTCGTGAGCCAATACCCCGAGAGTTACTGGGGAGGTAACACCGTCGCGCCGATCCGGAACGTCCCCGGTTTCTCCTCGGGTGCCGGCCGCCGTTTCTGGCGATGGGCCGAGCCGCATTGCAGCCTGGGGGTTTCCGGCGTGGTCAATAACAAGTCTCGACCGGCGCACGAAGCCTCGCCCTACCAGACGGCACCCGGCACGCTGGGGACCGCCGGCAACAAGGCCGGCAACAATCAGTCGCTCTTCTCATTCCATCCCGGCGGGATCAATGCCCTCTATGGCGACGGCAGCGTCCGCTTCCTCAAGGATAGCGTCAACCCCGTCACCCTGCGGAGCCTCATCACACTCAAGGGCGGCGAGGTCCTCTCGTCGGATTCGTATTGATCGCTGCGTATCTTCGGCTCCCGCAAAATCCCTGGTTCAAAATCCTGGCCCGGATCTCCGCGATTCATCGAGGGGATCCGGGCCGATTCATTTCGAAGGTCCGACAGGCATGGCGGGTGACGGGTGACGGGTGGCGGGTGGCGGGTGACGGGTGGCGGGTGGCGGGTGGCGGGTGGCGGGTGGCGGGAAAAGACGAAGTCCTGGTCGATTCGTCGCGAAGACCCGACACGCGGGCACAAACGTAGCCGCTACGAACCTGGTCTGGAAAGCCTGACCAACTCGGAGACCAATGCAAGTCGGCCCGGATCCCCGGCGATTGCCTGGAGATCCGGGCCGAGATGAACCGGCTCGAGCCGACGAGTTTCCATGAGGTTCACCAGACCGAGCTCGTGGGAACTTACTTGCGTACCTTCCCATCATCGACGCCGGCCAGCCGCGAGCTCAGATAGCACGTAAACGTGGGGATCGATGCGGTCGCCGTTTTCGGGGCGGGCGCGGGCCGATTCGCCATCCGGAACCCGCGATAGATGGTCTTGGAAGTTTGACCGGGCTCTCGAACGGTGATCGCCACGGTGCAAGTATGGTCGGCGCTGCGGATCTCGACGTCCTTCAGCTCCAGCTCCGTTCGTCCCTCGGACGAGACGCGCAGGGGTGCGGGTGCCCGGAACTTGCAACCGGCGTTGGCCGGCTTCACCTCGACCATGCATCCTTCCTGACCCAATCCGGCAATCACCAGGTTGAGTCGGATGCGGGCATACTGGGAATCCGACGGTTTCGGCGCCTCGGTTTGCGGCCCCGCCTCGGAGGAATTCTTCGGAGGATTCGTCTGGGCCGGGTTCGTTCCCTGGGCCGAGAATCCCCGTCCGATGAGGATCGAGGTCACTCCGATCAAGGCGAGAGCGGCCATCCATGACCTGGCTCGCATGGCAGTTCGACTCCTTCTTGAGTGCGTTGGCCACCCCGTCCTGGGCTCGATTCGTGGCGCTCCGGCAATTCGACAGAACGATCAGCGGCGGTCGGTGATCGTCCCGAGCCCTCTCCGTCCAAGGGTCGCATCGCGTACCAGCTAAAATCCATGAATGGTTGAACCCCGCCTGCGGAGCGGGACGTGAAGGCAATCCCCACGGTCGGGATCATCTGATGTGGTCCGCAAGGTACACGGCCTCCCGAATTGCTGCAAGAGCAGCAACCCGGGATTCCGGGACATTTGCGGAATCAGGATGACCGGAGTGACCGGCTTCGTCGGCTGGTTACTCGGTCGAGGGTCGGGGGACCTCGGCGAGGAGTCGCCCCTGCGAGGCCGCCCGGCTGCCGGCGGCGACGCGAGGCCCGGTGGGGCCGACCGGCGGCCTCTGTCCACGCTGGATGTCAACCTCGTGGGCCGTCATGACCGCATTCGCCATCTGATCGACCGACGGCCCCATCCAGCCCAGGATGAGCGGCTGGGGGAAGATTCCCATGGCGATCGTCAGGATCACCAGGGGCACCGCGATGACGATCTCGCGCAGGTCCAGGTCGGGCAAGCCCTTCCAGGTCTCGTTCCGGCCCAGGAAGACGCGTTGGATGGTCCAGAGGATGTATCCCGCGGTGAGGATCACCGCCCCGCCGGCCAGGGTCGCGAGCATGCGATCGAAATTGAACGCGGCCAGCACGACGAAGACTTCGGCGACGAAACCGCAAAGGCCGGGCAGGCCCATCGAGCCGAAGAAGATGATGTAGGAGATGGCGCCATAGAGGGGCATGATGTTGTTCAGGCCGCCCAGCTTGTTCAGGTCCCGCGTGTGGGCGCGGTCGTAGATGACGCCGACCAGGAAGAACATGCCCGCCGAGGTGATGCCGTGGGCCAGCATCATGAACATGGCGCCGTTGACGCCGTAGGCGTAGATCCTCGGGTCGTTCTGCAGGTTCATCACGGCCATACCTAGCGTGACGTAGCCCATGTGGCTGACCGAGCTGTAGGCGACCAGCTTCTTGAAATCGGTCTGGGCCATCGCCACGAGCGCCCCATACAGGATGCTGAAGACGCCCAGCGCGGCCACGTAGTAAGACCAATCGAAGGCCCCGGCGGGCGCCAGCGGCCAGGCCAGCCGGATCAGGCCGTAGCCGCCGATCTTGAGCAGGATGCCGGCCAGGATCATGCTGATCGGCGTGGGGGCCTCCACGTGCGCATCGGGCAGCCAGGTGTGGAACGGGAACGACGGCAGCTTCACGATGAACCCGATGAAGAACAGGATGAAGATATACCACTGGACATTGCGCCCGTAGTAGCCCGTCTGGCTGGCGATGGAAGTCAGCTGCACGATGTCGAATGAGTGCGCATTGAAGCCGGCCACCGTCGAGTCGCCCGGGTAGAAGTAGAGCAATAGGACGGCCACGAGGATGAAGACCGACCCGAACAGCGTGTAGAGCAGGAACTTGATCGCGGCGTACTCGCGCCTCGGCCCGCCCCAGATGGCGATCAGGAAATACATCGGCAGGAGCATGACTTCGAAGAACACATAGAACAGGAACAGGTCGAGCGAGATGAAGACGCCCATCATGCTGGCCACCAGCAGCAAATAGAGCGCGAAATAGCCCTTGACTTGCTTGTTGATATTCCAGGACGCCAGGCACGAGAGGAAGCTCACCAGCCCGGTGAGCACGACCAGGCTGAGGCTGATCCCGTCCACGCCCACGTAATACTGGACGTGGAAGGAGGGGATCCACGGGAGTCGCACGACCAGGTCATTCTCGCCCGCCTCGGTCTCCACGCCCTTGACGCTCTCGCCGTCGGTCGAGGCGGCCAATGTGTTGTTCTTGGCGCGCTCCGAGAGCGGTTTCCAGGACTTGCTCCCCTCCGCGAGGTAATTCCCCAGCATCACCAGCGTCACGAGGAAGGTCGCCAGCATGCAGCCCAGCGCGATCCACTTGATCGAGGCCTCGTTCCGCTTGGGGACGGCCAGCACGACGATCAAGCCGATTACGGGGAGCACCCAGAGGGAGCTCAGCAGGAGGGTGTCGCTCATCGGTTCTCAGTCCTTGGTCCTTGGTTCTTGGCTGGATAGGCAGTCTTGTACTCACGAGCATGATCCGCGGGCATGGCCATCCGGCCGATCGGTCGTCGGGTCGCCGGGTGATGCGGCGTACAAGGACCGTTGGCCGACGACCAAGGACCAATCAGGTTCGGATCCAGGCGAATGCGCTCGCGAACAGCACGATCAGGCCGACCGTCAGGATCATCAGGTAGTTGCGGAGCCGTCCCGTCTGGATCAAGCGGCTCTTATCTCCGATCACATAAACGAGTTTGGCGGTCAAGTTGACCAGCGCGTCCACGGCGATCACGTCGAAGACGCCCTCGAGTCGGCTGAGCAACGCCGTCAGGGCCGCCGCGCCGTTGACCAGGCCATCGATCAGGATCCGGTCGAGCTCGCGGCAGATCCGGGCGAATTCCAGGCAAGGCCTCACGAGCACCGCCCCATAAAGCTCGTCGAAATACCACTTGTGGACCAGGAAGTTATACACACCTCCGAACCGATCGGCGGCCTGGGCGGCCTTCAGCCGGGTCCGTACGAAGAAGGGGAAGCCCGTCGGTGCATAATAGAGCAAGCCGAGTCCGATGCCGGTCAGCCCGATCAGCAGCGAGGCACCCAGGGCATAATAGTGCATCCCGTGCAGCGCGATCGGATCGATGGCTCGGTACGGCTCGCCGTACTCCAGCATCTGCTCCAGGATCGGTGTCCCCACGCCGAGGAACGAGAAGGGCTGAGGGATGACGTGATAGATGGTCCCCCAGCCCGCGATGACGCTCATCACCGCCAGGGCCACCAGCGGCCCGACCATGACCCAATCGCTCTCGTGGGCGTAGGCCGCCGGGTTGCGGTGGTGGTCCTCGTCGTGGGCATGGTCATGACCATGGTCGTCGGCTTTGTGGGGTGCGACCTCGATCCAGTTTTCCTCGTGGTCGTGCGTTGCGGATTCGTGATCGTGGGAATGGTCGTGACCGTGGGCATGTCCGTGGTCGAGGGCTTTCTCCTCGTCCGTCTCGCGGGCGAAGATTTCCTCGGCCTTCGACGGGAATCCTCGGGGCTCTCCGGCGAATGTCAATAACCACATGCGGAACATGTAGAACGCGGTGAGGACCGCCCCGACCGCCGGCAGGAGGAAGAGCATGAAATGCTGGGGACTGTGCTGGACCCGGGCCATGGCCGCGGCGAGGATCGCGTCCTTCGAGTAGAAGCCGCTGAAGAGCGGCACGCCCGAGATCGCCAGCGTCCCGATCAGCATGCAGTTCGCCGTCCACGGCATCTTCTTGTACAAGCCGCCCAGCGCGGGCATCTCATAGGTGTGGACGCTGTGATAGACGCTGCCGGCACAGAGGAACAGGAGCGCCTTGAAGAACGCGTGGGTGATGAGGTGGAAGAGTCCGGCCACCCAGCCGCCAACCCCGAGCCCCAGCATCATGAAGCCGAGCTGGCTGACCGTCGAATAGGCCAGGACCTTCTTGTAATCGGACTGGACCGTCGCGATCGTCGCGGCGATGAAGAGCGTGATCCCGCCGGTATAGGCGATGTAGAGCAGCACGTCGCTGGTGAAGAGCGGGAAGAATCG
This sequence comes from uncultured Planctomycetota bacterium, assembly GCA_963743925.1. Lineage (GTDB taxonomy): Bacteria > Planctomycetota > Planctomycetia > Isosphaerales > Isosphaeraceae > CAVZRC01. The sequence continues at coordinate 257,843 of CAVURY010000011.1, forward strand.
GCCGACCAGGTAAACCCCGGCGGCGACCATGGTCGCCGCATGGATCAGGGCCGAGACCGGCGTCGGCCCTGCCATCGCGTCCGGTAGCCAGACGTGGAGCGGGAACTGGGCGCTCTTGCCGACGCATCCCGCGAAAATCCCCAGGCCGGCGATCGTGAGCAGCCAGTGCGGGATCTGTCGGGGCTGCCCGGTGACTTCGTCCACCATCACCTGTCCGCTGTCCCTCGCGATGAGCTGGACGACATCGCTGCCGTTCGGGGTCAGCACGTGGTGCAGGTCACCCGTACCTCCGCGGAGACCCTCATTGATTTCCTTGAAGTCGAACGTCCCGAGATTCGCCCAGAGCAGGCCCAGGCCCAGCAGCATCCCGACGTCGCCGACCCGGTTGACGACGAAAGCCTTGTTGGCCGCATCGCTGTTGACCTTGTCCTCGTACCAGAAGCCGATCAGCAAGTACGAGCAGACGCCGACCAGCTCCCAGAAGATGAAGATCATGAAGACATTCGACGCCGCGACCAGGCCGAGCATCGAGAAGCAAAACAAGGAGAGATAGGCGAAGAACCGCGGGAATCGCGGGTCGGCGTGCATGTATCCGATCGAATAGATATGGATCAGGGTCGCGATGAACGTGACCATCAAGAACATGATCGCGCCGAGGTTATCGATGGCGACGCCCAGGGGGATGGTCAGCGCCGGCCGCGCCGGGACTCCGCCGGAGGCCGGGAGACCGCCCAGGCTGATCCAGTCCATCCGGGCCGACCATCTCACGGCGGCCACGCGGGCCTTCGGGCCTTCACTCTCATGCGATGCGGTTTCACCCTCGTGCGCTTCGGCGTGGGACTCCGACTCGCCCCATGGGGCCGTGTAGGCGAAGTAATTCATGAAGCCGATGAAGCTGAGGACGAACGAGACGAAGATCGCGCCGGTGGCGATGTAAGCATTGAAATGCTTGAGCTGGCGGATGAAGATCGCCTGGATCGTGAACGCCGCCAGCGGGATCAGCACGGCGGCCACGTACAGGCCCACCTGCCAGGGAAATTGGTCGTCTCCGCTCATGTTTCTCGTCTCTCATCCCTTCGATCGTGACCGAATTTCCCGCCAACGATCCAGCCCGAAGCCTTGGACTCGGGTTCACGGTCCATGATGGGTCCGTAAGCCCCAAGAAGTTCCCCGAAGTCACCTTCCGTTGCGCAGCTCGTCCCGGCCTGGTGGGTTGGATCGTGGAATATTGGCACAGCGCATCGCGGTTTGCAAGAGCCTGGTGGTCGTCGGAAACCTCGCGAGGCGAGGGGGCAAGGAGCGAGGCCGAATCGTCTGACCTGGAGTTTATCAATCGGATAACACGCATTCTTCACAAAAAATACGCGCTCCGTGGATACACTCGTGCTTTGGACATCCCATCGACCATGCTATTCGGTCGGGAGGGTTGTCCAATCGACGTTCTCCAGGTATTTTATTTCCACCTCTCCAATGAATCGTCAACCTTGTGATCGACCCCCCAGGAGTGCATTCATGGTGTCCCGCTCTCAGCGAGGCCGCGCCGGCTTCACGCTCATCGAGCTGCTCGTCGTCATCGCGATCATCGCCGTCTTGATCGCCCTCTTGTTGCCCGCCGTCCAGAGCGCGCGCGAAGCCGCCCGACGCGCCCAGTGCACCAACAACCTCAAGCAACTGGCCCTCGCCGCCAACAACTACGAGTCGAGCAACCTCTGCTATCCCGGCGGCTCCTACTCGAATTACAACGGCGGGGCGCCGGCTTCGAGGTGCTCGAAGGGTGTCGTCGCCTGCGATTTCCCCGAGAATTTCAGCGTCTTCGTCCGGATGCTGCCGTTCACCGAACAGGCGCCGATGTACAACTCGGTAAATTTCGCCCTGACCTCCGGCAACTTCGAGAACCTGACGATCGCCGGGGTGCGCATGAACATCCTGACCTGCCCGAGCGACACCCAGAACGACCCGGTCACCATCTCGCCGACCACGCCCAATTCCTCGTTCAACAACGTGGCCAATACGGGGCTCGCGATGCCCCCGGGCAACTGGCAGCAATATTACAGCAGTTATGCGGGCGTCGCGGGGACGTGGGACTTCGGCTACAACACCACGTACAGCGCCGCCGAGTTCGCCGAATACAATGGGGTGATCTACAACGACAGCACCGTCAAGATCGCGATGGTCACCGACGGGACGAGCAACACGCTGATGTTCGGCGAGCATAGCCACGCCTACGCGGTGATCAACGACCCGGGCTACTATGTGTCCGACAATTCCTGGAACTCGGGCCGCTGGTACGACACGCTCATGGCCACCTTCTACCCGATGGACATCAACCTCGGCACGCCGGCCCAGGCCAATATCAGCCCGTTCGGCTACTATGCGATCACTGCGGCGACCAGCCAGCACCCGGGCGGCTGCAACTTCGCCATGTGCGACGGCTCGGTCCGCTTCCTCAAGAAGACGATCAGCTCCTGGACGTTCAACACTAACAACATCCAGAATTACAACATCCTTCCCGACGGCGCCACGTATTCCAACTACGTCTATTCGTTCGGGACGGCCCAGCTCGGGGTCTATCAGCAGCTCTCCACCCGCGCCGGCGGCGAGGTGATCAGCTCCGACAGCTATTGATCGCGGCACTCGATTTCCCGGAAAACTCTGCGGATTTCCGCTCGGAAACGGCCGGGGGCGATGACCCCCGGCCGTTTCTGGATCAGTCCTCTTCACCCTTGCGAGTATCGCTCCATGCGTCGGTTCGCAATCCAGTTTCTCGCCGGGATCGTGTTCGCCTGTCTCCTCGCCGGCTGCGGAGGAGAATCGCCAATTCCGTCGAAGTCGGCCCTGGCGGCACCCCACGGGGGTCATATGGTCGCCTTGCCCGAGAATCGCGGCCTGGTCGAGATCAAGTCGGATCGCCCGTCCGCACCGCGTGGCGGCCGTGCGCCGGCGACAAAGGGTCGAATCCTGGCGTACTTCTACCAGGCTGATGGTACGACCCAGATGAGCCCGGCACCCACGGATGTGAAGGTCCAGCTCGGCGTCGACGAGAAGACTCCGCCGGTCGTACTGGCACCCGAGCCCAAAGAGGCCGGATTGTTCGCGTCCGAACCGGGCATGTACCCCGACGGCTTCCGGGGGCAGATCGAGGCCAAGATCAACGGTGAGCCCGTCAAGGCTCCTTTCCTGATCCGTTGAGTTGGCCGGCCGAACGTATTGGCGGAAATCGTGACGCGCGGCAATTCGATCGCAGTCGGAAAGAGGCGTGTCCGACAGTTCGCTCAAGGCGAGGGCGCTGATCCGCGCCCGAGTGGTGCGTACGCTGTTGAGGAGCAAACGCCCGGTGGTTCCTCTCGAGGCAAGTGCTCGGGTTGCCCTCGGCCACCGCGGCTCGGAATCACAGGCCAGCCTGGTTTTCAGGAGATCACTGTCGATGCCCACCGTGACGGTCGTCGGAGAAAAGTCGTTCGAAGTCGAGGCGGGGAAGAAACTGGTGCTTGCGATCGAAGACGCCGGGATCGACATCCTCCACCGTTGCGGCGGCAATGCTCGCTGCACGACGTGCCGGGTCGAGATGATCGCGGGCGAGGTGTCGCCGATGGGCGAGGCCGAACAGGAGCGACTCGCTCGCGAGGCCGACCTCGCGCCGAATATCCGGCTCTCCTGCCAGATCCGCGTCGAGTCGGACCTGGAGGTCAAGGTCATCAACCGCTCGCAACAATCGGGGATGCCCGCCGGAACGCGACCGATGGATTGATTGATCATCGCATCGGACGAATGACCCCGGAGCGGGCGGTCCGCACACCAACCCGACGCGCCAGCGAGGGGACTACCACCAGACCCTCGTTGGCGCGTCGAGTTAGTGTCGGCCGAAACGGCCTGGCCCGCGAAATAAGCCTCTGGAGGCCCTCAACAATTAGCGATCCCACCGGAATCCTACCGCGAGAAGTCCGGAATCACTTTTTTTGCCGCTCGGAGCATCGCTTGCATCGCACGGAGCGGTGGCGGACCTGGGCACCGCACCAGGAACAGCGGTGGAACTTCGCCTGTCGTGACTTCTTCTTGCGGGGACGGAACGGCACGGGACACCTCGGGGCGCAATAAGGTTGGGATGTTCCTCGGGGTGTGCGCCCTGGGGCGTTCCCGATTGGTCATGCATCCGGCTCGCCTCGCCGGATCGAGGATGGTTATATTACTCGATCAACCCGGCGTCCGGCCAGAGGGATCGTTTGTCGGCTTCCGCCGGCCGGGCGACTTCGGTACGGTCGGGATTCGCGGCCCGGCCGCTAATCCAGGGAATCGCGCGCGCCGACCAGGACCATCCACTGGACCGAAAAGGCGAACGCGATCAGGAATCCCAGGAAGATCCAGTAAAACATCGGGCCTCCGCGCACCCAGTACTCGGGCAAGACCAGGCCCCAGGCCACCGGAAACGCCAGCGCGACCGGCAACCAGAGGGCGAACGGCCTGTGATGATGCCAGAACTGGAGGATCACGCCGATCACCAGGAACAGGCTCGCGGCTCCCAGCGACACGATCGTGGTCAGGATGAGAGTGCCCGTGTTCCAGAAGGGGCCGATCTCGATGATCGGGAGGATGTCGTCGGTGACCCGCTCGGCTAACCACAGCAGGAGGCCGGGGGCGATCATGAGGAAGACGAAACCGGCGATGGTGGCGAGGACGTTCGGGAAGAACGGGACGACGTCTCCGGCGGTGACGATCGGGTATCTCAAGATCGCCCGAGATTGACCCGGTCTCGAGGCACTCATCGGCGTCGGGCGCGCCGGTATCTCGTGGTCGAGCATGGAATTGGCCTTTCGCCTGGGGTCTGACTCGAGGTTACCCCGGACTCCCGGCAGAGCGAGCGAGAACATCACCCACAGGCCAGTTTACGCCTTCCGGCCGGCGATCGCCACGGAATTCGGGGAGGTCGCAATCGCCCGATGGCCGACCCTGCAAACGGGATCTTCGCTACCGCCGCTTGCTCCGGGAGCCTTTCAAAAAGCCATGACCGCCCCCCGGCGTCGCCTGATCGCCAAAGAATCATCGGAACCATTCCAAGTGGCTGAACTCCGTGTATCCCCGGCGCCGGGCCTGGCCCGTTCCGGCCTTCGATAGGAACAGCAGATGGATCGGCACAGGCAACGGCGTCGCATCGGGGAGATTGCCTCGGGTCAGGGGCGAACGCCCTGGGCTTTCTTGAGGAGTTCGGCCACCTCCGCCCACAAATTCCGCCATTCCTTCCGCTCGCCCTCGGGCAACTTCTCCAGCGCGTCGGGCTCGCGAATCCCGGCCAGATCGGCATCCTCTTGCCAGTGTTGTAGGGTCTGGGCCACGACCGTTCTGGCCTGCTCCGGGCCTGTCGCCAGCACCTTGTTCCACGCGGCCAACTCGGCCTTCAGCCATGCTCGTGCCTTCTCGCGAAGCGTTGCCTTCGCCGCGATGTCGGGGGCCGGCTTGTCGTGCTCATGTCAGCCGCCATGGATGCGGCAGCGCAGGCAGCGTTGTAGCGACACTGGTTGTTACAATCCTCGGCCCATCTTGGATGATCCCGAACCAATCGCTCGAGGACGGCAAGGGCCTTCTCGTACGAATCGAGCGCTTCGTTCGGATGGCCCATGTCCCTCAGCAGGCTGGCGATACTGATTTGGATGCTTGCCAGTTTGTGCTGCTCAGCGGGGATGGTGGGGCTGTGGTCGGCGAGCATCTGCCGGATCGGCAACGCCTTCCGGTACGCTGCCAGCCCGTCGGCCGGACGGTCGCTCTTTCTGTGCAGATCACCGAGATTCGTGAGCGTGATGGCCAGGTTGTCTTGACTCCCATGGGCGGTCGGGTTGGCGTCGGCGGACGCCTGCCAGAGTGCCAGGGCCTTCTCGTACGCTTTCCGCGCCTCGTCTGGCTTGCCGATACTGCGCAGTGCGTTGCCGCTGCACATGTAGGCGCTGCCCAGTTCGCCCCGGTATTCGATGACGTTGGGATGGGCATTGGCCAACGGGTGCAGGAACGCCAACGCCTTCTCGTAATATGTCAGTGCGTCGGCCGGCCGGCCACTTCGCCGCAGCACGTTGCCGACGTTGATGAAATTGCTGGCCAGTCCGATCTGGTACAGGAGGACTTCGGGGTGGGCCGCGACCAGAGGCTGCCGGATCGCCAGGGCTTTCTCGTACGCCTTCAGCGACTCGTCGAGCGTGCGGTCGTCCTTCAGCAAGACGCCTATGTCCAGGTAGCTGGTCGCCAGGTTGTACTGGTACTCGGCGACTGTGGGGCTCGCCTCGGCGAGCCTCCGCTGGATCGCCAGCGCCTTCTCGTACAACTTCATCGCTTCGCCCGATTGCCGGTGCTCCTGAGCAGGTCGCCGATGTTCTTATGGGTGGCCGCCAGGTCTTCTGGTACTCGGAGACTGTGGGGTTGGCGTCGGCCAGCTTGCCGGATCTCCAATGACTCTCGATATGCTGTCATCGCATCTTGCCGGTCGCCGATCTGCCTGTCAGATTGCCCAGAGTGGAAGCTAGCCTCGGCCAGGCGATCCAGCGATTCGGGACGGGTGTCGCTGATCGGCCTGGAGACGGTCGCGAAGGTCCCGGAAGAAGGCCAGCGGCTCTTTCAAGAGACGCTTGCGAAGGTTGTCGAGCGCCGGGTGTTCTTCAACTCGGGCTCGTTGGCGATGGCGTCGCGGAACTTCTTCACGGCGTCGATCGCCTGGGCCTCGCGGTCCTCGGCGCGGCCTCGTTGCACGTCGAGGGCCGCATTCGCGGCGGTCAAGTCGGTATTCGCTTTTGTCATACTTCAACGTTCTTGCGGTCGAGGTCGTTGCGGGCTTTCGTCTGGACCGCCACGATGCCGACGAGCCCGACCAGCCCCACCAGCACCGCGACGGCGGCGGCGGTGACCGCGGTCCGATTCCGTTTCGCCCAGCGCCGGGCGCGTTCGGCGAACGGATCGGGCCACGCCGAGACCGGCTCGTCGGCGATCCAGCGGCGGACGTCCTCGGCCAGATCGACGGCCCGGGCGTACCGTCCCGCCCGGTCCCGAGCCAGGGCCCGCGCGCAGATCGCCTCCAGCGGACGGGGGACCGAGGGCACCAGCTCGCGGGCCCGCGGGATCGAGCCGGCAAGGATCGCGCCGTAGATCTCCGCGACCGTCTCGCCGATGGCCGGCGGACGGCCGGTGAGGATCTCGAAGAGGATGCCACCCAGGGCGTACACGTCGGTGCGACCGTCGATGAGGTCGCGCCGGCCTTCGACCTGCTCGGGGGCCATGTACTGGGGGGTCCCGCTCGTCCCGATCGACGGGGGCGTCACGGCCTCGGCGCTGATGGAGATACGCGGCGTATCGTCGGACTCGGCTTCTTCCTCGGCCTGGTCGACCATCCGGGCCAGCCCCCAGTCGAGCACGATCACCTCGCCGAACTCGCCCATCACCACGTTATCGGGCTTGAGGTCGCGGTGGACCACGCCCCGGCTGTGGGCGTAGCCGACCGCCTGGCAGATGTTGATGAAGGCCGCCAGCAGCTTCTGGAGTTCGCCCGTGATCGGCCGGGCCGCCGTTGCGGTGGAACTCGGCGATCGCCTGGCGGAGCGTCCCGCCGTCGAACGAATTTCATCGTGTAGAACGGCTGGTCGTCCTCCTTGCGGCGGGTGAGCTCATAGACCGGCACGATGTTGGGGTGCTCGAGCTGGCCGGTGATCTGCGCCTCCTTGAGGAAGCGTCGCCGGTTCTCGTCGTGGCCGGCCTGATCCGGGAGGATCTCCTTGAGCGCGACCACGCGGTTGAGGTCGCCGTCGCGGGCGATCCAGACCTTGCCCAGTCCGCCCTCGGCGTGCGGGCGTGTCAGGGTGTACCGCGATCCCTCCTGACGGTTGGGCGGGACGATGGTCGGGACCTGGACGTACTCCGGGGCCGGCGTCAGGCCCAGGAGCGACTTGCGGACCTCCGGGTGATCGACCTGGCGGATCGCGTCGCGGGCCTGGGCCCCGGCGACGGCTCCGAGGGAGGCGCGGACGTCGCCGCGATGCTTTTTCAGCTTCCGCTGGAGATCGCGGTCGATGTCGCGGCGATCCTCGTCGGTGATCCAGCCGCGTTCGACCAGGACGTCGGCCAGCGGCCGGTCGATCGCCAGGGCCCAGACGGCGCAGGCCTCGACGAACTGGGGCTGGTCGATCATGTCGCGCTGGAGGGCGAGGACGCCGAAGAGCAGGTTGCGGTCGATGGCGGTCTGAGGCATCATCGTCGGCACCTGTGGAGGAGATGGGTCACTTGGAATCCAGCTTGAGAACGGGGTCGAAAGCTCGGCACGGGTTCTTCATGTGCTCGATCGCCCGGCCGAGGAGTCCGAGGGTCGGAAGGTCGTAGCGTCCTTCCTGGCCCTCCAGGAGACGGTGGAAGGCCCGGCAAGCCCGGGGCATCTCACACGCCTCGAATTGACTCAGACCTTCCTCATAGGTGTCGCGACGGGTCCGCCAGGTGGGGTCGAGCGGACCGGCGTGCAGCTCGTAGAGATCGATCGGGTGGTCGATGCCCACGAAGGCGACGCGACAGAGGCGCCGGGTGGCGAGGTCGTGCTCCCCCATCGCGGCGTGGGTCGATCCGGTGATCAGGACCGGGACGCCCAGTTGCTTGGTTGCCCCCTCGACCCGGCTGGCCAGGTTGACGGCATGCCCCAGGGGTCCGTACTTGAAACGAGAGTGGCTCCCCGTGTTCCCCACCAGGGCATTGCCCGTGTTCAGGCCGATCCCCAGCCCGAACGGCCCGCCGATCCGCTCGGCCCATCGCTCGTTCAGTCCCGGCAGCTCTTCCAGCATCGCCAGGGCCGCCCGGCAGGCGAGCAGGGCGTGGTCGGGCTGGTCGGCCGGGGCGTTCCAGATGGCGAGGACCGCGTCGCCGATGTAGTCGACGACGACCCCCCGATGCGCGCGGATGCGGCGTGTCAGACGCTCCATGACGTCGAGGACCAGGGCGCAGGTGTCCTCGGGGCTGAGCCGCTCGGCGATGCGGGAGAAGCCGCGGATATCGGAGAAGAGGATCGTCAGATCGCGACGCTCGCCGTCGAGAAGCGCGGGGTTGCGGTCGAGCTCGGCGGCCAGTTCGGGGGAGAAGAAGTCGGTGAACTGGCGGTGACGGCGGGCGGCCCTGTCCTCGCTCTCCAGCCTGGCCAGGCCGGTCCCGACGGACGCGGCCAGGATCTGGACCAGCGCCGCTTCCAGCGGTCGGATCGTCGAACCGTCCTCCCGCGGCGCCCGGACGCCATAAACGGCCCCGACGACATCTCCGCTGTCCTTGCCGAGGATCGGCGCGGCGACCACCGTGCTGCCGCCGAGCTGGCTGCCGTGCATCGGCACCCGGCAGAGGACCTGGTAGAACGTTCGGCGGTCCTCGCAGAGGCGAGCGAGCAACGTGCGGCTGAACTCGGCCTCCACGTTGGGATTCTCGCCGTGGCGGGCCTATGACGTCCCACTCGGTCCCGCACGGCGGAGCAGGACCAGGCCGAAATCCAGGCCGATCAGTTCGATGACCGCCCTCGCCGTCTCCGCGTAGAATTCGGGCGAGGAGGCGGCCGATCGCTGGACGGTGACGAGCGACTCCAGGCATCGGGCCAGTTGCTCGGGCGTCGGGTCTTCCTGGAGCGGGGAGAACGAGACATGTTCGGAGGTGGCGAGGGCCTGCACCGGGCGATCGATGGTGCGGAATTCGTCCGGCTCGCCCGACGCATCGGTCCCCGACTTTCTCGATCTCGATCAGCGTGGAGCCGGCCGAGAGCCGCACGGGGAGGTCGAAGACCCGCACGGCCCCCGCCGCCAGGGCCGAACCGTCCGCCAGGCGGGCGTCGACCCGGGTACTGAGATTCTCCAGGCGCACCCGTCCGCCGTCGACCTCCTCGACTGCGAGCTGGTTGTTCGAGACCTCGGGATCATCGAGGGGCAGCCGCGGGGCGTCCCGACGAGGCCCGCGCCCTAGCTCGAGTCGGCCGAGCTCGTGATCGTAGGTGCGTCGCCCCGACTTGTTCGAGACGAGGATGCGTAGCATGGCGGTTGCCTCATGGATCACCGAGGCGTCGTGGCCGAACAGCTTCGTGCCCACGGATTGGCTTGCATCCTAACGGAGCGGCGGAATGCGAGTCTATGGGGATATCCTCGTCGCGCCATTGTGGAGCGGGGCGTTCGGCACCAAAATAGGACCGCGCCGGGGAACGAGTCTTCTGACAAGAAGGTGCCGCCATGAAAACGAGTGGAGTCATGATCCGGAGAGTTCGCCGATCCCTGGGAGTCGGGGGATTCCTGGCCGTCCTGGCGTGGTCGGCCGTGGTGGGGGCGAACGGCCAGGACGTCAAGGACCAGGAAAATCGGCTGCCGCCGATCTCCGAGCGCGCGAAGAAGATCCATGCCGCCGGGATGCTCTTCGACGGCCATAACGACCTCCCCTGGCGGCTGCGAACCGAGGGCGATTTCGGCCTCAAGAAGTTCGACCTCTCGCACCGGCTCGACTCCGGCCAGACCGACATCCCTCGCCTGCGAGAGGGGGGCGTCAAGGCCCAGTTCTGGTCCGTCTACATCCCCAGCGAACATGCGAACCCCGCGCGGACGGTCGTCGAGCAGATCGACCTGGTCCGCCGGATGGTGGATCGATACCCCGACGCCTTCGAGATGGCTTACAACGCCGACGACGTCGAGCGGATCGCCCGCTCGGGAAAGGTCGCCTCGCTGATCGGCATCGAAGGGGGGCGTGGCCATCGAGAACAGCCTGGCACAGCTCCGCGCCTTCTACAACCTGGGCGCACGCTACATGACCCTGACCCACAACTCGACCCTCGACTGGGCCGACGCGGCGAACGACTCGCCCAGGCACGACGGCCTCAGCCCGTTCGGAGAACGGGTGGTCAAGGAGATGAACCGGCTGGGCATGCTGGTGGACATCTCGCACGTCTCGGCCGCCACGATGGCCGACGTCCTGCGGGTCTCGCAAGCGCCGATCATCGCCAGCCATTCGAGCGCCTTCGCACTCTGCCCGTCGCCCCGGAACGTGCCGGACGACATCCTCAAGGCCGTGAAGCAGAACGGGGGCGTGGTGATGGTCAACTTCTACTCGGGATTCATCGTCCCCGAGGCGGGCAAGAAGATCCGGGCCATGCTCCAGGAGATGCGGACCAAGTACCCCGATCGCGAGGCGCGTGCCAGGGCGATGGAAGCCTGGATGGAATCCGACCAGGCCAAGTTCGCCCGGGGGACCTATCGCGACGTCGTCGACCATATCGATCACATCGTCAAGGTGGCCGGAGTCGACCACGTCGGTATCGGTTCCGACTTCGACGGGATCTCCCAGTGGCCGGTCGGCCTGGATGACGTGTCGTCCTACCCGAGACTGACCGACGAGCTGCTGCGTCGCGGCTATTCCGAGGCCGATATCCACAAGATCCTCGGCGGCAACGCGCTGCGGGCCTTCCGCCAGGCGGGGCAGGTCGCCAAGCGGCTTCGCGCGACCACGCCTCCCGAGGTCGATGACATCAAGCTGGAGAAGCGCGGATATTGAAGATCAGAGCGTCTTCAGATACTCGATCAGGTTCATCCGCTGCTCGTCGGTGAGTCGATCGCCGAAGGTATGGCCCTGGTTCCCCATGCCGAACCGGGACGTGTCGACGATGAACTTCGCCTGGAACGCCGAGCGGCGGGCCGTCGAGGCCTGCTCCTCGGCGGAGACCTCGGTGAACTTCCAGCCGACATGGACCGTGTCGTAATGCTCGAAATCGGTCGAGGGCGGCCGGGTGAACCGCTTGGGGCGAGAGGACGACTGGAGCAGGGTGGAGAGGGTCGGGGCGGTGCCGTTGTGCAAATAGGGCGCGGTGGCCCAGATGCCGTCGAGCGGCGGTGCCTGGTAGCCGACTCGTTCCGTGCTCACCGGATGCTCGGCGCCCAGCCAGGTGGAATTGTAGTGCGCCACCAGACGGTCCGAAAGGCCCAGTAATCGCGCCGGATCGGTGCCGATGACGTCGATCGCAACGATCTTATTGGGATATTTCCCGCCGGGTCCGTAAGTGCCGTGGCATCGGGCGCACGACTTCTCGAAGACGATCTTACCGCTGGCGGCCTTGCTCGCGTCGATCGGGAACGGGTATTTCGGCGGCTCGAGGCTCTTCAGGTACGCCTGGAGGTCCCGGAAAGCGGGCTCCAGGGCCTTGAATTTCTCCAGGTTCTTCTCGCCCAGGAGGAACTGCATATTGGTGCGGACCGATCGGGCATCGGTTCGCCCGTCATAATACATCGTCGACTTGCGCTTGAGGTGCCACCAGGCCGGGGTATCCAACTCGGGGAGGTTGGCACCCAGGGGCAACGGGAATGACCGGAACGAGAGGTCCATGTTATGGATGCTCAGCAGCACCGCGGCAACCTGGCCGGCATTATTGGTCCCCCTTGACGAATTCAGCACGAAGGTGGACGGCGGCGGGCGTCGACCGTCGGCGGTGGTCATCTCGTTCAGCAGGGCCTTGAGATCGAGCTGGGTGTTGCCCAGGCCCACGTAGCTCTTACCCCCGATCGAGCCGCCATGACAGGCCATGCAATCGATCTGGAGACCCGTCCGGGTGCCGTTGGGTCCAACCCCGCGACGCAGTCCCATGGGCAGGCCGTCGTTCGGGTAGGGGGCCGGGTGCAGGCCGTATCGGTTCTGAAAGGACGCCGCATAACCGGCCGGGTCGCGCTCCGGATTCGGAGCGGGTTGGTCCCAGAGATTCCCGGCGTTGCGATAGGCGGCGTCCGACCATTCAGGCCTGAGGAAACCGGTCTGGGTCAGCGCGGTCCGACCTCGCTCGACGGCCGATTGATCGACGCCCACTTCCTCGGACCGCTCCCGCTCGGCGCCCGCGGCCGGGATCGCCGCAAAGACGCCCAGGATTAACCAGATCCCCCGAAATCGCAGCCCCATCGCTCCACCTCTATGGCTATGCGGAACCGCTCGATGCTACTTCAGCCAGACTGATCTATCTCCTTTATATGCACCATGTGGTCCACGGGGAATAACCGGGTGACAGAATGACAGTGAATCCCATTTTCCCGCCACCCGTCACCCGCTCCCCGCCACCCGGGCGTGAGCCTGCGGCCTTTTCCTGAAAATCTGGATAATTTGTACGCTAGTGCATCGACACACCTGGACAGCTCCGCTAAAATCCCCGAGATTAAGAATATGAGGTTTCGATAGGCAGGGCATGTGGAAAAATCGTTGACCGGACCGAGCGAGGGCACGCGCCATGGGACCCGCCGAGATCGTCGCCAGCCTGAGGGAACTCTGTGCCGAGAAGGGCCCGCGACTGACCACCGAGGAGATCGTCGACTGGATCGAGAAGATCGGCGGCTACGAGACCGAGGCCGAGTTGATCGCCTACGCGAAGAAGATGAAGGCCCGGCAATATGCCCGGATGATCGAGTTCGAAGACGAGGATTCCGGCCTGCGCATCAAGCGTCTATGGAGCTTCCACGACGACGCGCGGGGCCGGCGGTACTATGCCGACATCCTCGAGATGCCCGAAGAGCAGAGGAAACGCCTGATCCGCCAGTACGCCAAATTCGTCAAGCAGATGCGGGCGGTGCGAAAAGCCATGGCCGATTACTTCGCCGGCCAGCGATTCTTCGACTTCTATCCGGGCGACACCGAGGAAGATGAGGTCGATTACGACAGCGCCGCTCCATCGAATCGGCGGTAAGCGGGGAGTCGCCCCGGTGTTGCCTCGGCTCGATCCGGCCGGGGTGGTCGCGATCGCTCAACCCGATCGTCGCCGGGGGGGCTCTCACCGCGCGGCGATTTCGAGCTCCGTGGCGGCAACTGTGATGTCGCGGTCGAGGCATTCCCGCAGCTTCTCCGAGAGGATCCTCACCCCGGGTTCCTGGAGGATGCTCAGGTGGGAGGAAGGGATATGATGGACCTCGATCCCACCGCCGACCAGGTCGCGCCAGCCGAGGTACGCATCATCGCCGTCCAGAGGCCCTCGGTTCGTGGATCGGAACAAGGTCAGCCGGGCCGGATAGACCTTGGGCCGATAGTTCGACGCGGCGTACACATTCACGTCCTCGATCGTCCATGCCGACTGGGGGGCCGGTCGGTCCGGCCGCCGGAAGAACCGCGAGAGCGTCCGCACTGATTTCGATTTGAACCGTTTCCAGAGCGGACCGAACGCGTCCCCGTCGGATAGGGACTGCTTGATCCGCGATCGATAGATCTCCAGGTGCTCGAGGAATCCCAGCGCGTTCTCGACTCGCTCCATGTATTGCCATTCGATCGTGTCGAACAGCCCCAGCAGGCTCACCTCGCCCCCCTGGGCGATGAGCTGCTGGGCCACCTCGTAAGCGACCGCGCCGCCGAACGAGTAGCCGACCAGGCGATAGGGCCCTCCGCCTGCACCTTGCGGATCGCCTCGACGTAGTGGGCCGCCATGTCCTCCACGCGGGTGTGGTACGGCTCGTCTCCGTCGAGGCCGCGAGGCAACAGCCCGTAGACCGGCTGATCCTCGCCGAGATAGTACGCCATACCGTGGAACTTGAGGACGTTCCCGCCCAACCCGGAGATCACGTACAGAGGGGGTCGGGTGCCTTTCCGCTGGATCGCGACGAACGAACGACCCGACGTCGGCGCGGGGCCGGACGTGGTGTTCGCCTCGCGGATGAGCCGCGCGAGCGTGCGGACCGTACGCGCCTCGAACAGGGTTGACAGGCCGAAGCGGACGCCGTACGTCTTCTTGATCTTGGCGAAGAGCCGCACGACGATCAGCGAGTGCCCCCCGAGGTCGAAGAAATCGTCGTCGAGGCCCACCCGCTCGTGCCCCAGCAATTCCTGCCACCAGCCCGCCAGGACGGACTCCACCGGGTCGGCGGCATTGGTCCGGACCGGAGTCGTGTTGGCGGCCGGACGCGCGGGGGAGCTCGCGGTGATCGGCCCATCGGGCAGCACGAAGACGCCGGTCGGCCCGTCGGAATTGACGATGCGCACGAACGCCTTCGCCCCGTCGGACGGCGGGATGCCCCGCGGCCGATAGTCCTCGGCGGAGTCGTCCCGGTCGCGCGCGGCCGGGGCCGCCGGTTGCGCATGTCCCAGGCCCGGCGCCGCCCGGAGGTCGCCGACCGATCGCATCGAGAACCCTTCGATCTCTCCGAGCACCCTCCCCTTCTCGTCGAGCAGGGTCAGGTCGAACGTCGCCACGTCGCGCCCGGCCGCGTTCCGACCGCGAGGGCGGATGTGGCTGAAGAATTTCGCCGGCAGCGGGCGATGGATGACGAGTCGCTTGTATGCCATCGGGAAATAGGGCGGGCTCGACGGCCCGTAGCCCTCGTTCAGATACAGGGCCGCGCCGGTGGCGAGATCCAGGAGCGCCGGATGGAGAGGGTAGGCCGAGAGATCCCCGGAGACCTCGTCGGCCAGCTCCAGGTGGGCCAGCGCCTCGTCCTCACCGATGCGGATCGCGCGAACAGCGCCAGCGGGGCCCGAACTCGAAATACCGCTCCTGCTCGGTGCGGTGCGCGTCGTTGAAGGCCAGCTCGCCCGATCGGCAGCGGGCGGCGATCGCCTCGACGTCGCGATCCTGGGGCGGTGGCTGAGTGCACCGGGCGATCCGCCCGGAGGCATGCTCGACCCACTCCGCCTCGCGGGCGAGGATCGAGAATGAGAAGGCGCCATCGCCTCCCCGTCGCAGGACCACTCGCGCCTCCCTCGTCTGGCCGGGATCGGCGAGCAGCGGCGCGACGAAGAAGACGTCTTCGAAGGCGACGCCGCGATCGAACGCGCCCCGCGTCAGCGCTGCGCAGGCCATCTCCAGGTAGCCCGTGCCGGGGACGACGGCCTTGCCCCCCTTGAGGCGGTGCTCCGCCAGCATCCAGTTCCACTTTGCATCCAGGGATGAAGACACGACGATCTCGTCGGGCGTGTCGACCACGCGCCGGCCCAGGAGCGGATGCGACGACGACGCCCGGGCCGCCATGCCGACATCGCGCCAGGGCCCCCAGTTGATCGCGACCACGCCGGCCTCGCGCCGGCCGGCCGCGAAGGCGTCGAGGAAGGCATTGGCCGCGGCGTAATCGACCTGGCCGGCGGGCGCCGTAGCGGAGCTCACGGAGGAGAACATCGCCAGGAAGCCGGTCGCCCCGCCGCCGTCGCTCGCGGTCATCTCCCGCAGCACGTCGACCAGCGCGAGAGTCCCCCCGACCTTGGGGGCCAGCACGCGGGACGCACTCTCCCGCGACTTGAGCTGGAGGGGACCGTCCTCGATCGCGCCCGCGGCGTGGATCACCCCGTCGATCGGGCCGAAGCGCGTGCGCGCGGCCTCGATCGACCGCCGCAGATCGTCGCGGCTGCATACGTCGCAGGACAGGGCGAGGATCTCGCCGCCCAGCGATTCGATCTCGATGAGCTTGCGGATCCGCTGCTTGACCCGTTCCGGGATGCCGGCCTCCTCCAGGGCGTCCCTCCATTCACCGACGGGAGGCAGCGGCGTCCGGCCCAGCAAGACGAGCCGGGCCTCGAAGTCCCGCGCCAGCCGCTCGGCGATCGCCAGGCCGATGTCGCCGAGTCCCCCCGTGATCAGGTAGACGCCCCGCGGCTTGAGTCGGGCTGCGGCCGGTCGCGAATCCGCATGCAAGACGACCCGCTCCACGTCCTCGACCCATCTCTCCCCCGGTCGGATCGCGACGACCGGATCGCCGAACGGCGCGCAATGTTCCGCCAGGATCTGGACGGCGACTTGCGCAAGCCCTTGAGAGGTCAGGTCGACGTCAATGCTGCGGCACGCGATCCCGGGCAGCTCCTTGGGGATTACCCGAGTGGGTCCGAGCAGGGTCGCCGCGACGGGATCGGCGACAGGCTCGTCGGCCACCGATTGGAGGCGATCGGAGACGACGGCGATGTCCACGTCGGACAGATCTTGCTCGCCAATCGCCTGCGCCAGGAACAACAGGCTGTAGAAACTCAGGTCGAGCTGGTCGTCCAGCGACGGCCGGGCCGCTCCGTCGCGTACCGACCACAGGTGCACGATCTTGCGCGGGGACGCGTTTCGGCCGGCCAGGTCGGCGAGCAGCGCGTCGTAGTCCTCGCGCACGCCGGGGCGAATCGTATACTGCCTGCGGCCGCTGCGCTTGTAGGCGTCGCCGGGGGTGACCTCGATCACCTCGTGGGCCGCCCCCTGCACCTGGATCGCGACCTCGTCCCGAGCCCCGGGGAAGCGGCCAGCCATGCCCACTATGGCGATCCCCGAACTCTTCATGAAGATGCGTCCTGATTTCTCGCCGCCAGTCGCCGCTGTACGCGAGTCGAGGTGCGCGGCGCGGCCGAGGTCCCCGCGAGGTGCGCGGCCAGCGCGCCGACCGTGTGGTGTTCGAACAGATCAACCAGCGAGATCTCCCGTCCCAACCTGCGCCGCAACTCGATCTGGACGTCGGGCATCATCAGCGAAGTCGCGCCCAGGTCGAAGACGTTCTCATCCCGGTCGACGCGATCCACGCCCAGCGCCTCGGCCCAGACCTCCACGATGATGCGTTCCAGTTCGTCCCGCGGACCGCCGTCGCCCGTAGGGACCGGCCTCCCGCCAACCTCCGGGGCCGACGGAGGGGGTAATGCCTTGCGGTCGAGCTTGCCGTTGGGCGTCATGGGCAGCCGATCGAGCAGGACGAAATGCGACGGCACCATGTATTCGGGGAGCTTCGCCGCGATCGCGGCGCGGAGGATCCCGGTCGTTGCCGGCGCGGCACCGCCCGGGACGACGTAGGCCGCCAGCCGCCGGTCGCCCGGCCGATCCTCGCGCACCATGACGACCGCCTGGCGGACCCCCGGCTGCTCCTCGAGCGCCGCCTCGATCTCGCCCAGCTCGATCCGGTATCCCCGGAGCTTCACCTGGAAGTCGGTGCGTCCGAGGAATTCGAGGTCCCCGCCGGGGAGTCGCCGCACGCCGTCGCCGGTGCGGTACATCCGGCCCTCGCCGGTGAACGGGTCGTCCAGGAATCGCTCGGCGGTCAGGTCGGGCCGTTCCCAGTAGCCGCGGACTACGCCTTCCCCGGCCAGGAATAGCTCGCCCGGCTCACCGTCGGGCGAGTGCCGAAGCTGGGGATCGAGGACGTAAGCCCGCGTGTTCGCCAGCGGCCGGCCGATGGGGACGACGGGGCGGGAATCCGCCATCTCCGCGACGCGATAGGCCGTGGACCAGACCGTCGTCTCGGTCGGCCCGTACATGTTGAAGATCCGGGCGGACGTCGTGCGCCGCAGCGAGCCGGCCAGCGCGGCGGGCAAGGCTTCGCCCCCCAGCAGGAGCGTCTCGAGTTGGCCAGCGAGGGTCAGGCAGCGCGGGTCCGCAGCCAGCATTCGGGCCATCGACGGCGTCGTCTGAAGGTGCGTCACGCCGTACTCGGCGATCTCGCCGGCGATCGCCTCGGTGCTCCCTTCGCCGTGCAGAACGACCCGGAATCCCCGTGCGAGCGTCCACAACAGCTCGAGGACCGAGATGTCGAACGAGATGCTGGTCACGGCCAGCCAGACGCCCGGCTCCGTCCCGAGTAAGTCGTCCATGGCCGAGAAGAACGATAGCACGTTTCGATGCTCGACCATCACCCCCTTCGGCTTGCCTGTCGAGCCCGACGTGTAGATGACATAAGCCAGATTGGCGCCGGTCGCGGGGCATGCGACCGGCCCATCGGCCTAATCGGCGTTGTCCGTCTCCTCGGAGTCGATCGAGACGACGCGGCCTGCGATCGTCGGCAGCTTCCCCCGATCGCGGCCGGTCGTGAGCACGACCGAGGCCCGGCAATCCGCGAGCACCAGGGCGATCCGCTCTCCCGGATAATCCGGATCGACCGGGACATAAGCGCCGCCTGCCTTGAGGGTCGCCAGCAGAGCCGCCACCATCTCGACCGACCGACCCATGAAGATACCGACGAGCGTCTCCGCCCCCACGCCCATGTTCTGGAGTCGATGCGCCAGCCGCTTCGCTCGGTCGTCGAGCTGCCCATACGTCAGCGACCGCCCGTTACATACCAGCGCGATGGCCTCGGGTGTTCGCGCCGCCTGCTCCTCGAAGAGCCGTATGATCGTCCCGGGCACCTCGCCGGAGGTTCCGCGCTCCCCATCCGCGCAGGTCGCATGCGCATCCTGACTGCTCTGCATGTCTGACTCGGAGTGAGCGCAAGGAGGGTAGGACATCGTTCGCCTCGGAAACACCCGTTGCATCGCCTCCGGCCGCGGAGCACAAGCTCTTCCGGACCCCGGAACATGGGTGCGCGGCCTCGCGCGGGACGAACAACGATTCCTCCCGGAACTGGATTGGGTTATCGGAGCCTCTGGCGGGAACAATGCCAGCGGGCAGGCGCGGCGTCCGTCGTCGGCAACCATCGTTGCATCAACCCCAACAATTGAGCAGTCGCTGGCCAACATCACGGCACGGCAATTTCGTGACAAGAAAACTCGGGCAAGGTGGATGATGTGATGGACGGATTTATCGTCAACGACGGACCAGGATATCCTCGAGGAAGAGGAATTCGATCCCCGTCCCGAGGAACGTCTCGATCGCCTCGCGGGGCGTAGTGACGATGGGCTGCCCCTTGACGTTGAAGCTGGTATTCAGGACCATGGCATGGCCGGTGAGTTTCCCCACTTCTTCGAGCAGGGTATGGAAGTCGCCATTGTCCCGCTTCGCGACGGTCTGAACCCGCGCCGAGCCGTTGACGTGGGTGATCGCGGGGAGCGAGCCCCGATCCTCTTCCCGCACGTCGACCGTCACGATCATGTAGGGCAATTCGGTCCCGCGGGGGACTTCGAACCAGTCCTGGACTTGCTCGAGCGCGACGGCGGGCGCGAACGGCCGGAATGCCTCGCGCATCTTAGCCATGGCGTTGATCCGGGCGCGCATCTCGGGATGCCCGGGATCGGCCAGGATGCTCCGATGGCCGAGGGCCCGCGGGCCGAACTCCATACGCCCCCGGTACCAGGCGATCACCCGCCCGTCGCGGATCCGCTCGGCGGCCCCGACGCACGTCTCGCGCAGGGTCGGGTATCGAACGGACTCGATGCGATCGCGGAATTCCTCCAGCGCCGCGTCGATGTCCTGGGCCGATGCTGCGGGACCCTTGGGCAACTCGATCACCGAACAGGGTTTCATGACGACATCAAGCTGCATCACCTGCCATAGTCGGGCCGGGGCGAACTCGCTCGGGCAGAGCGCCTTCCCGGTCGCCGGCTTCCAGCCGCAGCTCTTCCCGAGCATCCAGACGCTCCAGAAGTCTGCCAAGACGCCCCTGCCGACGGCCTTCGAGATCGTCGGGAACCCCGTCCAGAGCTATAACGGGCCGCTGGACCCGAACTGGTACTGGGACTACCCCGGGTTGGATCCCACGACCGGGGCCCAACTTTTCCTGCCGCGATTGAAGAACCTGCAGCTCGACTTCGTCTGGGCCATTCCGTTTCGCGTCCAGCCCTTGAAGAAGACGCCGGCAGCACTGCCGCTGCGCAGCCGTCGAATCCGCCGGCCACTAACGGCGGTAAATGAGGCCGATACCCCGGGGAGTCGCGGGAGCCGACTCCCCGGGGTTCCATGCCGATTGGAATGCCATTGCATCGACACGCTCGGATAGGTTCGCCAAAACCTCCGAGATTGAGAATATGATGTTTCGCTAATTGCGAGGACTCTCGACGTTCGAGCGGCTTCGCGCGGCTTGCCCTTGACCGAACCCTTTCTGGGGCGAGAGAATTGTCTCACGGGCGCGACCGAAGGCGGCCCGGCAATCGACTCGAAGCATTCGACCGGCCGACTGAGATCCGACCCGACGAAGGAATGCCCGCCGATGTCCAGCTCCAGCGCGACGGAACCCCCTCCCGCGACGATCCCGCTCAACCGACCCCTCCAGGTGCCCGACCCGCTCGGTCGTTTCGGCTCGTTCGGCGGCCGGTTCGTGCCCGAGACGTTGATGGATGCGCTCAACCAGCTCTCCGAGGCTTACGAGCAGGCCAAGGCGGATCCGGAATTCCAGTCCCGGCTGGACTACTATCTGAAGCACTACGTCGGACGGCCCTCGCCGTTGTTCCGCGCCGAGCGGCTGACGAAGAAGGCCGGAGGCGCCGACATCTATCTGAAGCGCGAGGACTTGAATCACACCGGCGCGCACAAGATCAACAACGCGATCGGCCAGGTGATGCTGGCGCAGCGGATGAAGAAGACCCGAGTGATCGCCGAGACCGGCGCGGGGCAGCACGGCGTGGCCACCGCCACGGCCTGTGCGCTTTTCGGGATCGAATGCACGGTCTACATGGGCGAGGAGGACATCCGCCGCCAGAGACTCAATGTCTTCAACATGAAGACCCTGGGGGCGACGGTCGTGCCGGTCGGGACCGGCTCCCGGACCTTGCGGGACGCCACCAACGAGGCGATGCGCGACTGGATGGGCTCGTCGCAGACGACCCATTACACGATCGGCAGCGTGGTCGGCCCGCATCCGTTCCCGATGATCGTCCGTGACTTCCAGGCGGTGATCGGCCAGGAGGCGAGGGCCCAGTGCCTCGACCAGACCGGCCGGTTGCCCGACGCCGTGGTCGCCTGCGTCGGAGGCGGCTCGAACGCCGCCGGGATGTTCGCCCGGTTCATCGAGGATGTGGGAGTCGAGCTGGTGGGCGCCGAGGCGGGCGGACGCGGGCTCAAGGCCGGCGAGCATGCCGCCAGCCTGACCCAGGGACGCCCCGGCGTCCTGCACGGCAGCTACAGCTACGTGCTCCAGGACGACGACGGCCAGACTTCGAACGTCCACTCGATCTCCGCGGGCCTGGATTACCCGGGAGTCGGGCCGGAGCATAGCTACTGGAAGGATCTCGGCCGGGTCCGCTATGAGAATATCACGGACAGCGAGGCGCTCGACGCCTACAACGCCACGGCGCGGTATGAAGGCATCCTCCCGGCCCTGGAGTCGAGCCACGCGATCGCCCAGTCGTTCAAGGAGGCGCGCCGCCTCGGGCCCGGCAAGGTCCTCCTCGTCTGCCTCTCCGGACGTGGCGACAAGGACGCCTACGAGATCGCTCGCCTCCGGGGCGAGCCGATCTAGGTCGAGCCGGTCGGGTGCGTTGCCGAGCACCGGGTTCCGCGTGGTGCTCCCGCGAGCGCCATAATCTGATGTACCAACCGCGTTACGAATCGGTGCTCGCAGGGCACCCAACACTCTCCCATGAATCGCATTGACACGCTCTTCGATCGGCTTCGCAACGAGAAACGCCGCGCGCTCATGCCGTTCGTGACCGCCGGCGACCCCGACCTCTCCACGACGGCGTTGCTCATCGCCGAGCTGATCGGCCGCGGCGCGCACATGGTCGAGGTGGGGATTCCTTATTCCGACCCGATCGCCGACGGCCCGGTCATCTCGGCCAGCTACCACCGGGCCCTGGAACGCGGCCTGAAGGTGGCGCACATCTTCCAGACGCTCCGCACCCTCCGCGCCGAGGGCTCGGCGCGGTTCAACGAAGCCCCCCTGGTCTCGATGGTCTCCTATGCGATCATCCACCGGCTGGGCGTCGAGCGGTACCTCAACGACGCCGCGACCGCCGGCCTCGACGGCCTGATCGTCCCCGACCTGCCCGTCGAGGAATCCCGCGCCTTGCTGGAAAAAGCGACCCGGCGCAACCTCAAGCTGATCCAGCTCATCACCCCGACGACCCCCCGAGAGCGTGCCGTCGAGATCGCCAGGTCGACGACCGGCTTCATCTATTACGTCTCTGTCGTCGGGCTCACCGGAGAGCGGAAAAGCCTGCCCTCGGAGCTCGTCGATACCGTGCGTTGGCTGCGGACCCAGACGCCCCTGCCGATCTGCATCGGATTCGGGATCAGCGGTCCGGACCAGGTGCGCCAGCTCGCCCCGGTCGCCGACGGCCTGATCATCGGCAGCGCCATCGTGCGACGGCTGGCCGAGGCCGTCAACCGCCCCCGCGCCGAGGTCGTCCACGAGATCGGCGATTTCGTCGGCGAGTTGGCCAAGGTGCTCGAGAACGCGGGATCGTGACAACCCTTTGCGCTCGTTGAGTCTCAAAGGCCTGAGCCGAACATGTCATCCCAGTCGGGCCAGATCCTTTGCACTCTCTGCTCGTAGGTCAGGCCGAGCATGGTGGCGACTCGGATCCTCGCGGCGTTCGCCCGGGCCCCGGGCTCGTTCACGACGGGCACTCTCTGAAGCCAGGCCACCGCGGCTCGAGGGTCGAAAAACGACCAGGCCACGAACTCGTTCTCCCAGGTCGCGAGCTCGCGGTCCTCGGTGTGCTCCATCCGTGCTCGACTCGGCTCGAACAGCGCGGCCGCCACCTCGCGGTCGTACCAGGCCAGGCGGTGAATCAGAGAGTTAGGGGAATAGTCGTTGATGGTACGAGGATTGGCGAACGGGGGCCGCGAGGCCACATCGCGCCAGAAGACCTCGGGCACCATTGCCGGATCGATTGCCTGAACAACCGGCAGGAATGTCCCGGCGATGCGTTGGCGTAGCTCGGGTCGCTCGAGCATGAGCCGGTCGATTCGTCGCAATCCTTCATCCAGAGCCTGACGCGAGGCAGTCTTATCCCGATTCTTCTCGGCCAGGGCCAGATAGATGAAAACATGGGGGTTGGGCCCGGCAAACTGCACGGCCTCCATGATCCGCCGGGCGCGCGCCGGATCATCCGAGGCCATCTTCCAGAAGAACGATTCGAATGTTCCGCTGGGAATACTCCTCATTTCTTTCCAGAACCACGCACCGTCCGCAGGATCCTTTTCCATCAGCCGAAGACCCATCGTGACCTGACCCTGGCCACCCAGGCGAACTCCCTTGAACTTCCTGGCGATTGCAAGAGCCGCAGGCTCGTCGACCAAGGTTAACTGTGCGGCGAAGGAGGCCAAGGGATAGTCCTTCCTGTCCGTCATCTGATTTGCGAGGCGAAGCCCGTCGGCGAAGAGTGATCTGGCCTTGTCCACCTCGCCCAATTGGTAGAGCCGCTCGCCGGCATCGCATCGCCGATCCGCGGGAGCCGCTCGCCGGCATCGGGTATGGCCTTAGCCTGAAGCGCGGCGCGATCGAGCAGCACGAGCCTGCGTGGACGCTGAGCATTCGGGAGGATGTCGGCGAGTTGGATCAACGCCGCGGCTCGCGGGCCGGGGTCGGCGATTGACTCGGCGACGCCGGCGGCCTCCTCGGGATCGCGGTCGGCGAGTGCTGCGGCAACCTCGCTTCTCACGTGGAATTCCCATTTCATGTCCGCGAATCGCCTCGACTCCAGCTTCTCCAGCACCCCAGCGGGATCGGCATTCACGAGGGCTTGTAAGGTCTCGTGCCGGGTCCGATCGTCTCCCTTTTCGGCGACCACCTTCCACACCGGCTCGACCAGCAGTCGCGCCATCGTACGCGACTCCTCCAGAGGGATCGGCTCGGGGAGCATCTTCATCTCGCTCTTCGGCCGCTCGGAGTTGCGCGTCAGCTCGACCGTGACCTCGTGCTCCGACTCCTTGATCAACTGGCCGTGGAACCGAAAGCCCTCGCCCCGCGCGAAGAGGAACACGGAGCCTTGTCGAAAGCCTTCCAGGGAAAACCGGCCGTCGGCGTCGGTCCTCGTCGCCGTCTGCTCGGGGCCGTCGCCGGTCTGGAAGATCTCGATACCCGCGAGGGGCTTCCCCTGTCGATCGACGACCCGGCCGCTCACGGTCCGCAACGGCAGCAACCGCATGGGGAGCAAGGTCCTCGGCGACTCTCCGATCGTGATCCAGTCGGTGAGGATCGGCTCTTTGCCTGAAGATCGGACGGCAATGCGATACGTCGAGCCACTCAGGAGGTTATCCGGGGTCTGGAATCGACCGTCTGCCTTGGTCCGCGGCGGACCTCCTGGGAACTCGACGGAATTCGGTTGGAGCCGATTCCCTTCGCCCCGTGACCAGACCTCGACCGCTTGATCAACGACGGGATGGCCGGCTGCATCGACGATCCTACCAGCGATCCAGCTGGTCTTCTTGAGCATGATCCTGATGACTGGCTCGACAGAGCTCCGGCCCGGATGATCGACCAGAAGGAGATCCTGGGTGCCGATCGGGTCGGCCGTGACCCGCGCGGCCACAAGTTGATCCCGTGCCGCCAGGTAATTGAGCGTGGCTCTGCCGTCGGCCCCCGTCGAGACTGACAGTGGATCGGCCAATGACTCAGGCATATCGGCGGTGGCGCCATTGAAAACCGAGAGGATCCGGGGGGTGATTCTCGCCCCGGCGATTGGCTTGCCCTCGGAGTCATCAATCTGGATGGTCCTCGGCTCGGGCTCTTTCAGGACCAGTGGACCCTTGAACCGGAAATAGGAATTCGCCGAGAGGGCCAGACCGGGCCGGTAGGCCAGAAAGCTCATGCCGACGACGATGACTCGCCCGAACGGAGGGATCTTCAATCGAAACCGGCCCTCGGCATCGGTCCTGGTCCGGGACTCGGCCGAATTCTCCCTGCCCCAAGCGAGAGGAGGGGCATAGAAGACGACCTGGGCATCAGCGACAGGCCGAGCGTTGCTGTCTACGACCTCACCCGTCAGGACCTTGTCAGGTTGAGACCGAGCTAACGCGAAGGCCGCCAGGATCGGACCCAGGAACGCCAGCATCGCTTCCTCCTCCTCGGCAAGGTGCTCTCAAGAAGCTCATCTTTTCGGAAGGAGCGACTTTCGAAGGTCGAATGGCACTCGATTGCCGAGGATTCCGGCGTGGGTCTCATTCCGGCCGTGACGTTACCTCCACGACCGGCAATGCGTCGAACGGCTTGAGCCGGTGGTCGGGGAGCGAATTGTCGTGGACGAGGAGGGTCGTCCGGCCGACGAAGAACGTCCGGGAGGTGGCGACGTCGAGGTTATAGAGCGGCTGGATGGTGTCTGGCTCGATGGAGGCGACCTGGACGATCCCGGTGAAGGTACGCAGTGAATCGCCCGGATTGAGCTCTCGGGCCTGGGCCCAGCCGAGGTTGGCGCGCCAGAACCGGTGATAGATGCTGCACACGACGGACGCACCATCGGAGAGCTTGATCCGCAACGTTTCGGCGGGCGGGTTTCGGTGCACGAAGACGACGGGCTGGAAGCTCAGGGCCCCGGTTGACGCATCCTGGCTGAGGACCTGATCGCCGATTTGGATCGCCTCGATCGGGCGGTCGCCGTCGCGGGTGTGGACCGGCGTCCCGGCGGCGAAGCAGGTCCGGATCGAGTAGGGCGTGTACTGGGCCACGATGTCCTGCGCGATCGTCGGCTTGGGGGACGCCTGGTAACTGTAGCCGAGCTTGTCGAACCACCAGCCGCGCCAGGCATCCTCGTCGTCGCCGAGGCTCGTCGGTGCGCCGGCGGCGGTCTCGAGGATCGGGGCAACGCTCGCGTTATCGTTTCGTGCCTGGTCGTTGGTCATCTCGATGGCGTTGATGTCGGCGGCCATCTGGCGGTTCGCGGCCTGAGTGGCCTGGGCCAGCATGGTTGCCGTGCGGATCTCGATCTCCCGGACCTTGGCCGCGATCACCTCGGGATTCCCGCTCTGCCGCTTCATGTAGTCCAGCTCTTTGCCTTGCGCGACGACGGGCAGGCCGTTGTCGTCGTATCCGACGTAGCCGCGGAACGATGACGCCAGCTCGAACGCAGGGGCGCCTCGTAAGTTCGCACCATCCGGAACCGGGGTGCATCGATCGACAGCGATCCTCGCGAGTTCGGCCCCGACACGGGTCGGACCTGGTACCGGACGATCCCGTGGATCATGTCGACGAGTTTCCCGGCGTAGTCGCGAACCGGGCGATCCTTGAGGATCGCGATCGACGCGCGTCGCACCGATTGGAAGCGGGTCCAGACCGCCTGGTTGGCGAGGGCGCGCGACGAGGACGGATCATCAATCTGGCGCAGCAGTCCGACCCGGCGGAGCTGATCCGATTCCGGACCGTCGATCGGCATGAGCTTCACGATCGAGGGCACGGCGCGTCGGTCGGTCACGGTCGTCAGCAAGCTCTCGGCCTCCGCGCGTTCAACGGTTATCGCCCAGCCAGGACGACCATTTCTTCAGGAGCGGCTCCCAGTAGCGAGCGGCCTGCTTCTGTTCGCGGGCCTCGCGCTCATCGGCATCGGCCTGCTCGCGGCTGGTCCATCGCCCGTTCCGCTTGACGTAGCCCAGGTGTTTCCAGCTCAAGTCCCGGCCGGGATCGAGGTGGACGGCCATCGTGAAGTGGGCCGTCGCCTCGGGCTTCAAGTCATTGAGCTCGCACCACAGCCCGAGTTCCACGTGCGCCTGCGCCAGCGGACGGTTGCTCTTGAGCCGGGCCGAGTCGGCGGCTTGGTAGTCGCCCTTCTTCTCCAGGAGGTCCGCCGCCTGCTGGATCCGGATCTCGTCGGCCGTCAATTTGGATCGGCGCCGTTCATACTCGGCCAGCTTCGAAGACAGCGCGTCATCCGCCTGAATCCGCTCGCGGACGCGCTCGGCCGTCTCCCAACGGCTTCCGAACGCGATCAGGCCCAGAAGCCCGCGCACCGTCACGTTCCTGGGGTCGGAGAGCACCGCCTGCGACAGGTGCTTGAGCCGCTCGGCGTTCAGGCCGTGCGCCTCGCACCAGAGCGCCAGCTTCACCTGGGCCTGGGAGTCCTTCCCCGCCTTGGCCTTCAAGGCTTCGTACGTCTTGATATCGCCGGATGATGAGGGCGGATCGGCGATCTGGCCGACCAGTAGACTCGCACAAAGCAAGGCGGCGTGGATCATGGCCCCAACCTCCTGGTACGAGCGCGAACGGTGATCGTTTCAACGTGATCTTATCGATTCCTCGGTGATCCGGTCAACGAGCCGAGGATTCGCATCGGTACCCTTGCCATCCTTCAAGACCTTCGTCTGCCCGCGTGATTCTCCTACGGAACGACACGCTCGAATAGGATTAGGGATGGAAAACAAACCGGTGTCGTTACGACCGCGGCCTCGCTATTGAGAGAAGGAGTTCGGCACGATGCGCCATCGACTCGTCGCTTCTTTCGTCAGGCTCTCATTCGTCGCGGCATTGTTCGGGCAGATTGGGTCACCATTGGCCTTGCCCCCGCTTGCTCCATCCGTGAGCGCCGATGGCCGGCAGTCAAGCCCCGCTCCGCCGACGGTTTCGAAGGCCGCACCACGCCCTTTCCTCGGTGCCGAGGCCGGGGAAGAGCGGCAGGTCGCTGGGATCAAGCTCTGCTGGTGCCCGCCGGGTAAGTTCCTCATGGGGAGCCCGAGCGGCGAGCCCGAGCGTCGTCCGGACGAAGGCCAGGTCGAGGTGAAGCTGACGAAGGGTTTCTGGGCGGGCAAGTACGAAGTGACGCAGGGCCAGTGGAGGCGGGTAATGGGTCCACTGCCGGGCGATCTCACCGCGGGCGAGGGGGATGATATCGCGGTCTACTCCATGAACCACGCTGAAGCCGAGACGTTCTGTCGCGAGTTGACCGAGAAAACGCATAGATCCGGTGAGCTACCCGCGGATTGGGAATTCCGACTCCCGACCGAGGCACAGTGGGAGTATGCTTGCCGAGCCGGGACCACGACGGCGACAGCGTTCGGCGACACGCTCAGCAGCCGTCAAGCGAACTTCAAGGGTCGTCCGTACAACGGCGCCATGGCTGGGCCGGTCCGCAACAGGCCGACGAAGGTCGGAAGCTTTCCGGGAAACGCTTGGGGTTTGCACGATATGCACGGCAACCTATTCGAGTGGTGCCGGGATTGGTACCACCCCCAATTGCCCGGTGGCGAAGACCCGGACCTGTCATCGTTGAAGGCGTCTTCCCGGGTCCGCCGGGGTGGTTGTTGGGCTGACGAGGGTTGGCCGTGCCGGTCAGCCTCACGCATTCGGTTCGAGCCGGAACGGCGGGCCGATCACATCGGCTTCCGCGTCGTGGCTGTCGCGCGGCGAGGGATATGAGAGGCTTGAGACGAGAAGATGAAGAGGGGGGATCACTGATCCTCGAAACAGTCTGATCGACCCTGCAAGGCCCACCCTGAACGTCATCTGCTCCGAGGCCCGATTGTGAGCCCCGGGTCATCCTAGTACGATCGTCATGGATCAGCCCTCCACTTATCTCGAGGAGCCGAACCATATAGGCGTTTGCCCACCGGATGATCGGCGCGGGCGGACTCATCATCGGGAGCCAGCCATGGCGCCACGAATCGCGTTCGGCATTCTGGGTACTCTCATCGGGTTAGGCGTCGGTTGCCTGGCGTGGATTGGCCTGGCGTTTTTCTATCACGAACATCCTCGCGTCGGGTACTATGCCTTCGCGTTGCTCGGAGCCGCCTTCGGCGGTACGGTCGGCCTTCGCGGTGGTGTTGCCGCCCGCTGGAGTGGCGGCCTGGCGGTCCTCGTCGGTGGCATGGGGTTCATGGCCGGCGTCTTCGGCCTACTGATGTTCGAGCGCGATTCTCCACAGGCCCCTTTATTCGCAGTCTTCGTGACCGGGCCATACGGAGCGATCCTCGGAGCGGTGGTCGGGCTGATGATCGGGGCATTTCGAGAGCGGCGTCTTGCAGTCCGGTCCGTTCAGTCAACCGGGACGCGCTCGAGGCGAAGAAGAGTCCTTCGCCGAGGTAAGCGCAAGCGAAGGGGTTAGGCGGCGGCTCGTGGTGATTGCTCACAGATCCCGATAAAAGTCCTCGAACATCGCGCTGCCGCAGCCGGAGTGGAACCGCCAGATCCGCATCCAGCGCCGCGAGGGCGGCATCGCGAGGTTTTCGGCGACCGTGATCCGCGACCAGTTGGTCCGATCGTTGACGTCGAGGGTCCGGGCGGGCGGCAGGCCCTCGACCACTTCGACGGCCGTGCGGGGGTCGATGACGCTGAAAGACTGGATGACCACGGGGATGATATCGTTGCCGTCCCGGAGCGAACGACTGCGAACGAAGGCCGCCACGGGCTCGAACAGCACCTCGGCCACCTGACTGTCATAGCGGGAGAGGAGTAACGCCTCGGCGGCCAGCGGCTCGTCCCGGCCGAAGTCGGTGCGCGGGTCGTCCAGGGGTGAGTGCAGAGCCACCGCTCGCCAGAAGACCTCGGCGACCCGTTCGGGGGCGATCTGTTCGACCAGCGGCAAGATCGAGGCGGCCGGGTTCGGATCGTAGAGATGGGAGAAATCTCGGCGATCGACGGAGTCGATCTCGCGCAGGGCCTGGTCGAGCGCGGCCGACGCCGCCGTGCGGTCGCTCGACGTCAAGCCGTCTGCGAGGAACGTCCAGGCATAGACGCGCTCGGAAGGGTGCGGGAGCGAAGCGGCGATCCGCCTCGCCCTCGCCAGGTCATTGCGGACGAGCCGTTCGACAGATTCTCGCCGCTCCATCGATCCGCCAGCTCGGCTCTTCGAGCTGATTGAGCACGTCCTCGGCCTCGGCCGGATGTTCGAAGGCCAGCCGGATCGCGATGTTCGCGTAGATCCGCTGCCGCCATCGCATCGGGCCCACGTCCTTGACGAGGGATAGCGCCGCCGCCGGATCGACCCGCGCCAGATGCGTCTGGAACGAGCCGGCGTCGGTCCGCTTCTGGGGAGGCATCGCCTCGACCAGCTTGCGGCCCTCGGCGAACAGGCCGCGGGATTTGTCCATCTCGCCCAGTTCGAGCCAGCGCTCGGCGACCTCACCCATCTGGAACAGCTTGTTCGAGGAGAGGGCGGCGCCGCGCACCTGGAGCGCGGCACGATCGAGCAGGGCGAGCTTGCGAGCCCGATCGGCGGCCGGAGTCAGGTTGACCAGGTCGATCAAGGTACCGGTCCGATTGGCGGGCTCGACGATCGTCTCGGCGATCGCCGCGGCCTCGTCCGGATCGTCGGCGACGAACCCCAGGGCGGCCTGACTCTTCAAGTGATCGGCCGTGGCGATCCGATCGAAGTGCGTCTTCTGCACATACTCCAGGAGGGCAGGGGGGTCGAGCCATCTCAGAACGCCCAGGGTCCACGACTTGGCGACGTCGTCGCCCTTCACCACAACCTGTTTCAAGTAGGGACCGATCACTCGACGGGCCAGCGATCGGGACTCATCCATCGAGATCGGCCCGGGCAGCGTCGTCATGATCCGATCGGGCGGATCGGCGGGCCGGCTCAAGGCCAGTTCGACCGGAGGAGCGGCCTTGTCGTCGATAAACGCCCCCGCGAGCCGGAACCCCTCGCGGCTTGCAAGAAGGAACGAGCGGCCTGACGTGATGCGCTCGATTCGGAATCGGCCCTCCTCGTCGGACGTTGTCGATGGTCCGTCACCGGGTTGGAAGACCTTCACCCCGGCAATCGGGCGGCCCTGTCGGTCGACAACCCGGCCGGCGAGGCTCCTCAGCTTCCGGATCTTCAACGGCGGCAGCACGTTCGAATCGGCCCGAAGCGTGATCCAGTCCGATACCGACGGCGCGAATCCGGGCGCCCGGACCACGACGCGATACGTCGATCCGGAGCGAAGCAGGGGCGGGGACTGGAACGCGCCGGTCGTGTCCGTGCGGATCGGACTGCCGTCGAAGCGGACGGCCTCGGGGATCACGTAAGCCGCTTGCTGGTTTCCGATCGGCGATCCGCATCGGATCCAGAGCTCGACCGGCAAATTCGCGACTGGTTTATCCGAAGAGTCCCGGATTTCTCCCGAGAGCCGAGAAGGGCGGCTCAGGGTGAGCGTCGCATCGTGCTTCCCCTCGGCGGAGAGCAACATCGCGACGTGAGGGGCCCTTCCGGGGACCGCGATCCGGACGCTTCGCAGATCGATCAGGCGCGTCAGGCCCGGAAGGAGGGCCACGCCCTGGGCGTCGGTGGTGGCCGTGAGGCGGCCGAGCCAATCGTCGGGGATCGTCACTCCCAGATAGGCGGTCCGCTCGGTCTCGACCAGCCGTGAGACCACAGAGGCGTTGACGACGGGCTTGCCGTCGGCATCGCGGAGCGTGAGACGACGAGTTTCCTGGGTTTCCAGCACGAGTCGATGAGTCTGGACGGGACGATCGTCGCGGACCAGGTTGACCATCCCCAGCCCCAGGCCAGGCCGATAGGCCCAGATCACGCCGGGAGACAGGAAGCTACGCCGGCGATCCGCGATCGGACGCGCGATCCGGAATTCTCCGTTCGGACCGCTCGTCGTTGTCGCGAGGATGGGGACGGTACCGTCGAGAGCCGCGCCCGCCGTGAGGACGACCTCGGCGCCCGCGACGGGCTTACCATTCGGATCGACCACGAGCCCCTCGATCGACGGGCTGGCTCCGACTGGCCCGATCACGAGGATCGACCACACGAGAGATGCGACGAGCACAGTCATGCTGTTTTCGCTCCACGACGCCACCGGGCGCATCGAACTATTCTCGGGAGCACTTCCCAGAGCGGCGAAAGGCTGGTTTGCTTAAGCCGTCGCCGGAGGGTTGGACACTAACCCGAAGCGCCAGCGAGGGTCCGGAGGCATTCCCGTCGCTGGCGCTTCGGGTTGGAATTACAGAATCGATCTTACAGGCGTCGTAGGTGGGCCGTCAATCGAGCCAGAACGATCGGCTGCGATGACCTCGGTGACGAGCACAATCCGAAAACTTTTGCCGACAGCCCGGTGCCGGCCATCTATAGTAGGAGATTCATTCGGGTCGAGGGAGTAATCGCGATGGCGACGGCATTCCGGTCGGGTACCCTGGGGCTGATCGAACACCTCTTCGACAAGGGGACGTGTACGGGCTTATCCGACGCCCGGTTGCTGGAACGGTTCGTCACCGCCCGCGACGAGGCCGCGTTCACCGCACTGGTGGCGCGCCACGGATCGCTCGTGATGAACACCTGCCGCGCCGTTCTGAAGGACCCGAACGCCGCCGATGACGCGTTCCAAGCGACGTTCGTGCTGCTCTTCCGAAAGGCCGGGTCGATCCGCGGCCGCGACGCGTTGGGTGCCTGGCTGCATCGGGTCGCCTACCGGACCGCGCTCCAGGCCCGGTCCGACGCCGCCCGCCGCCTCGACGTCGAGAAGGCCGCCGTCGGCTTGCGGTTCATCGGGGCCGCGGAACCCGACGGCCTCGGCGAGGCCCTGCACGAGGAGATCGAAAGGCTCCCCGATCGGTTCCGACTGCCCGTGGTCCTCTGCTACCTCGAAGGGATGACCCGCGATCAGGCCGCGGATTGCCTGCGCTGCACCGAGGGCTCCGTGCGCGGGCGATTGGCCAAGGGCCGAGAGTTGCTCCATCGTCGTTTGACCCGTCGGGGCATCGCACTCGCCGTCCCGCTCGTACCCCCGGCGGCGATCCCGGAGAGCCTGGTGTCGACGACCGTACGCGCCGCGGCCGGCGGATCGGCCGGAGCGGTCGGGTCGCTCGTCAGGGCCACGTCGCGCGCCTGGGTTCTCTCTGCCTTCAAGGTGGTGGCAGTCGTCCTGGCCGTGGGGACTGCCGCGGGTGCGGTATTCGTTGCCGACCTCCTGACATCCCAGGAATCGCCGCCGAGCGTCGCAATTGGGCGGGTTTTCAAGACGGATAAGTTGGCTACGGATCCCCCACCACCGCAAGGATCGCAGCCCAGCTCCAGGGCCAATTCGCCCTCCGGTGCTCCAGACGCCGGGCCGACGTCGGTCGAAGGCCGCGTGCTGGATCTGGAAGGCCGTCCGGTCTCGGGTGCGACCGTCGCCGTGAAATACGTCCAGTCACCTCCCGACGGCAAGCTCGATGCATGGATCGACGAGGTCAAGAGGCTGGGCAAGGAACCCTTCGGATTGCCGACGATGTCCATTCCCGGCCATGCCCAGCCGACCGCGACGTCCATCGGACGCAACATGGCACTCTCGGTACTCTCGATCATGGGCCTGAGCCCGCAATCTCAACCTCAGCTTCTCTCCTCCAGGACCGGCCGTGACGGTCGGTTCCGGATCGAGGGCCTGCCCCGCGACGGCATCGCCACGGCCTCCATGACCGGTCCCGACATCGAGACGTCCGAGGTATACATCCTGACGCG
This sequence comes from uncultured Planctomycetota bacterium, assembly GCA_963743925.1. GTDB lineage: Bacteria > Planctomycetota > Planctomycetia > Isosphaerales > Isosphaeraceae > CAVZRC01. Next base: position 291,707 of record CAVURY010000011.1, read on the forward strand.
CGATGTGCCCACGATCCGCGTCAAGCACCCGACGATCGCCGACGGCCCGATGCTCGTCTATTACGGCGCCCGATTCGATTACATCGCAGCGCGGACCCAGCCGATCGTCGGCACCGTCCGCGACGAGGACGCCGGGGTTCCGATCCCCGGCGTGCACATCACCGGAATGCCCAATATCTCGGGGAGCATGATCCGGACGCCCGGTGTCGAGGCGATCACCGACGCCCAGGGCCGTTACCGGATCAATGGCCTGTCGGCGACGCGCGGATTCAAGCTCTTCACCGAGGCCCCCGTCGGACGACCGTATGTGAACTGCGGGTTCATCTCCCCGGCTGGAGTGCCCAAGCAGGGGCCGTTCACGTTCGACATCGCCCTGAAGCGCGGGGTCCTGGTGCGCGGACGACTCAAGGATATGGCCACGGGAAAACCGCTCGCGGGATCCGTGAGCTATCATGCGTTCGCGGACAACCCGCATCTGGACCAGTACCCGAACTTCAAGCGGAATAGTCAGGAAACGCGGATTCTCATCCCGGGTCCGGATGGCCGATTCACGATCCCGGCTTTACCGGGTCGCGGCCTGATCTCCGCCCGGGCCCCCGAGGAGGGATACCTCCACGCCCGCGGGGTCGAAGGGATCGCAGGATTCGACAAGGCGATGGGTGCCTTCAGGACGTACCCGCACTATTGCTCGGCGGACGACAAACACGTCGTCGCCGAGATCAATCCCGCTCCGGGGACTCAGGAGACCACGCTCGAACTCCAGGTGGATCCCGGCCGGACGGTCAGGGGCACGATCATCGGCCCGGAGGGTCAGCCCATCCTCGGCGGGGTCAAGATCCGCACCCTCGACGTCTTCCAGGGATCCCAGCAGACGCCCATGAACTCCCCGACATTCGTCGTCAATGGCGTGCCCTCGGGCCCTTATCGCCTCGACTTCTTCCACCGGGGCCGCCACCTCGCCGGCGCGATCATGTTGAAGGGTGACGAGGAGGGCCAACTCACCGTGAAACTGCTTCCCTGGGGCACCGTGATCGGCCGGATCGTCGACGAAGACGGGAAACCCCGGACCGACGTCAAGATCTTCAGCACGACCCGCGATCGGCTCGATACGGAGCGAGGCGTGCTCGACAGCAAACCGACGGTGGACGGTCAGGGGCGATTCCGGATCAACGGCCTGATTGCGGGCGTCAAATACGACGCGCTGGGCCACTCGCCCAACAAGGCTAACGGGCCAATCCTTCGTGGCGTGCAGGTCGGACCGGGAGAGGTCAAAGACCTCGGTGACATCACCCTCCCCACGCGGAAGAACGCCGGGAATTGAGGCGACGCACTCGGTTCCCTCGAGGACGACGAGAGCCCCGCCATCCACCCCACCCGAGACCGGATCGTTTCGTTCTTCGTTGATCCGGATTTGAGAAAATCCGCCCGATTGTGATACACTGCCGTTCCAGGACGATCAGGCGGTGTCGAACCGGTACGGCCCGGCGGGTTCGAGTCCGCCCATAGCATCGCGCCGCAAGGGGGCGGTCAACGGATCGGCCCACGACGGGATAGGGCGGGAGACGACGAAATGCCTCGGTTTGTGAAATTGGCGAGCCTGGACGACCTCACACCCGGTGCCGCCCAGGAGGTGGAGTTCGAGGGCCGCATCTACGCGATCTATAATATCGAGGGGACCATCTCGGCGATCGACGGTATCTGTCCGCATCAGGGAGGCCCGCTTGCCGATGGCGAGGTGAACGGCACGATGGTCTCCTGCCCCTGGCATGGCTGGCAATTCGACATCCGGACCGGCAAGACCCCGCTTGGGCCGAAGATCAAGCAGGCCGTGTATGAGGTGAAGGTCGAGGGTCGAGACGTGCTGGTCGCCGTCCCCTGAACGATCCGGGTGATCCGCCACCTCAATTGCTTCCGCTGACTCTCAACAGGACGGTCGATCATCGAAGCGCGAACACGCCCCGCGTCGCTCGACATCGGCTGTGGCGATCCAAACCGGTGACGCTCTTCCGCCCGTTCCGAAACACCGATCCCCCGGCGCTGACCCGGCTCTGGAACCAGGCGGTTCCGAGATCCGCGACCGCGCGCCGGTTGCGCGTGCATGAGCTGGACACCCATGCCTGGGGCCGGGTCAACTTCGAGCCGGCCGGCCTGGTCATCGCCGAACGCGACGGACGAATCCTGGGATTCGCGCACGCGGGCTTCGGGCCGGAGTTGCCGGTGACCTCCACTCGTCCGTTCGATCTTTGCCGCGACCTGGGGACGATCGCCATGCTGCTCGTCGAGCCGGGCCTCGACGAGCCCGAAGTGATTCGCGGGCTCCTGGACGCCGCGCAGGGCTATCTCCGCAGCCGAGGCGCCAAGGTCGTCTACGGGGGCAGCCTCTTCCCGCTCAACCCCTTCTATTGGGGTCTCTACGGCGGCAGCGAGGGATCGGGCGTCCTCTCCGGTCATATCGCCTTCCATCGCGGTCTCGTGGAGGTCGGCTTCGTGCCGGTCGGCTCGACGGTACTCCTCGAGGCGGACCTCGGCGCACCCGAGCTACGCGATCCCCGCGGTACCCTGATTCGCCGGCAGACGCAACTGGAGTTCGAGGACGACGCTCGACCGCCGCACTGGTGGCAAGGCCTGGCACTGGGCGACTCCACCATCACCGAGGCTCGCCTCCTGGCCAAATCCGACGGGGCCGAACTCGCCCGCGCCTCGACCTGGGACATGTGCTGGTTCGATCGTGATGATGGGCGGTCACGAATCGGCCTCATCAACCTGGAAGTCGCGCCCGAACATCGTCGAAAGGGATACGGCCGCTTCCTCGTCGGTGAGATCCTCCGCCAGGCCCGGTCGAACCTGGTGGAGCTGGTCGAAGTCCAGACGGCGGCGGAAAATCTCCCCGCACTGGCGCTCTACGCCGCACTCGGCTTCGAGACGATCGACCAGGCCACCCTCTACCGATTGCCGCGCTAGAATTCTTCTGTAGGTGGCCTCTGAGAGGCCGCGGGTCCGATCACGGGGTCCCAGACCCCGTCTACAACTCATCGACACGGATCACGATCGCCGATCGCCTCTCCGGACCGGTCGCAGCTCCTGACGCATGAAAGGAAGGATGAAATCATGGCACGACGCACACTCAACCGATTCGAGCTTCGCGCCGCGGCGGAAGCGGCCGAGGCGATGGGCATCAAGGATCAGAATGGACCCGCGGCGCGGCAAGCGCCCCGAGCCAAGTCGGAGTCCGAGCGGAGGCCGAAGCCCGCTCCGACGGCGCGGATGCGGGTCGTCTGGGCCGTCTGCGACGTCGGTGGCCGTACCGTCCAGACCTTCGATTATTCCCAGAAGGCCGAGGCCGAAGCCCAGGTCGCCAAGTTGAAGAGCCAGGGTAAAGGCATGCACTTCGTCCGCTCGATCAAGGAACCGATCACGAGCTAGGTGCGCCTCCCGAGGGACGGGATTCGGAGAGCGAGTTCTCCGAACGGTCTCGGTGGGCGGCCGGCTGGAAACGGGTCATGACCCAGTCGAAAGGGATCGGCAACCATTCGGCCAGGGTCACGATGGCCCAGGCCCGCCACGTCGGCAGCACGAACGTTCGCCGACTGTCCAGGCCCCGCACGATCCCTCTGACCACTCGCTCCGTGGGTTCCCGCGTCGGCCATCCTCGCGACTTTCCCGTATGGCCTCCGGCAACCTCCGAGAACTCGCTGATCGTCCGACCCGGACACGCCGCCCAGACCCGGACCCCCGTCCCCCATAGCTCATAGTGAAGGCTCTTGACCAGTCCATTCACTGCGTGCTTGCTTGCGGAATAAACGGCGGAATCCGCGACTCCGAGGAAGCCGAGGACGGAAGAGATCTGGAGGATCTGGCCCGACCGCCTCGATTTCATGTGCCGGGCCGCCTTCTGACTCAAATCGATGAGAGCCATCAGGTTGACGTCGATCATCTGGCGGATCGCCTCCGAGTCCTGTTCGGCGAATTCCGCGTAGTTGCCCAGTCCGGCATTATTGACGAGCAGGTCGACTCCGCCGTCCAGGCCCATGGCGTGATCCCAGAGTCGCTGGCGGAAGGCCGGGTCGCCGAGCTCGCCCGCGTAGACGTGAACGCGTCCTGGGGGGAGCTCCGACGCGAGCGAGTCCAGACGATCGAGGCGTCGTGCCGTCGCGAGGACCGTCATGCCACGGTCCAGGACGAGCTGGCGAACCAGCTCCCGTCCCAGCCCGGAGGAGGCACCCGTCACCAGGGCATTTCGGCTGTTGGCATCGGTCTTTTGATGGTTGATCATGAGTGATTGGCCGATTCAACTCGACCCGCGGGGAAACGTTTGAACAACGAGCATGGCTTGAATGCGGACCGAGATCGCCCCGCATACGGAAGGCGTTCACCCCGCTAGCCGCTTTGCGGTATCCATGGGAGGTGCCATCTCGTCCCGAGTGGCCATTCTCCTCCATCGCATCGCCTTCCACCATCTCTCGCCGATGGCGTTCTCATGGAAATCCCATGACCGATCAACAAGGACCAATAACCGAGAAGCGACTGTTTAGGAGTAGACGGACGTTGTAGAATCGGGATGTAGGGTTTTCGCAACGGACGAGGACCGAGACAGATTCGCATTCGCGCCTCAGGAGAAGCGATAGCCGTGGCTGCCATCGATGATCGTCAGACGCTGCCCAAGATTTCCTCGAAGCCGATAACCGGGGCGGATGTCCTGGTCGAGTCGCTGGTGCGGCACGGTGTCGATGTCGTGTTCGCTTACCCGGGCGGCGCGAGCATGCCGCTGCATCAGGCGCTCACGCGGTATCGCGACCGGATCCGGACCATCCTCCCGCGCCACGAGCAGGGGGGGATCTTCGCGGCCGAGGGCTACGCGCGTGCCACGGGCAAGCCGGGCGTGGTGATGGCGACGTCAGGCCCGGGGGCCTTGAACCTCGTCACCGGCCTGGCGGATGCCAAGATGGACTCGGTCCCGCTGGTGGCCATCACCGGCCAGGTGCCGACCCACGTGATCGGCACCGACGCGTTCCAGGAGACTCCCATGGTGGAAGTCTCCCGGGCGATCACCAAGCATCATTACCTGGTCCAGCACGCCCGCGACATCGCACGCATCGTCAAAGAGGCGTTCCACCTGGCCAGGACCGGCCGGCCGGGCCCGGTCCTGATCGACATCCCCAAGGACGTCCAGAATACCCTCGTCCCGAACCCCGATTATGAAGTCGCGATGGACCTGCCGGGCTATCGGTTGCCGCCCGCGCCGCGCCCGCTCGGATCAAGGAGGTGCTCGCCGCGATCCGGGCGAGTGAGCGCCCGATCATCTATTGCGGCGGCGGCGTGGTCTCGTCGGACGCGGCCGAAGAGCTGCGCGAGTTCGCATCCAAGACCGGCATCCCCGTCGCCATGACCGTGCATGGATTGGGATCGATCCCCAGCGACCACTATCTCTCGCTGGAGATGCTCGGCATGCACGGCACCGTGTACGCCAATTACGCGGTGAACGAGGCCGACCTGCTGCTGGCCTTCGGCGTCCGATTCGACGACCGCGTCACCGGCAAGCTCAGCGAGTTCGCCAAGCATGGGCGGATCGTCCACGTCAACATCGACGCCTCCGAGATCAACAAGAACAAGTTCGCGCACATCCCCGTCCACGCGAATGTCAAAGACTTCCTCAGGGCGATCAACCCGCTGGTCTCGCCGGGCGACTGGCGACGCTGGCATCAGCAGATCGACGAATGGCGTGCCAGCGACCCGATGGCCTACGACCAGCGCGACGACCTGATCATGCCCCAGTACGTCATCGATCAATTCTCGACCCTGACCCAGGGCGAGTTCATCATGACGACCGGCGTCGGCCAGCATCAGATGTGGGCCGCACAGTGGAGCCGGTTCAAGCACCCGCGGACCTGGATCACCTCGGGCGGCCTGGGGTCGATGGGCTACGGCCTGCCGGCCGCCATGGGCGCCCAGGCTGCTTTCCCCGATGACCTGGTCGTCGACATCGACGGCGACGGCAGCTTCCTCATGAATATCCAGGAACTCGCCACCATCCACTGCGAGAAATTGCCGGTCAAGGTCATCGTGCTGAATAATCAGCACCTGGGCATGGTCGTGCAATGGGAGGATCGGTTCCACCAGGGGAATCGCGCCCATACCTACCTGGGGCCCATCGACCTCCCCGAGGCGACCGGCCGGGGAGAGGGCGAGGTGCCCGAGTCGATCTATCCGGACTTCGTCGAGATCGCCAGAGGGTTCGGCGTGAAGGCGCGTCAGGTCCGCAAGAAGGCGGATGTCATCGACGCCCTCAAGGAGATGATCGCCCACCCCGGCCCCTATGTGCTCGACGTGCTGGTCCCGTATCAGGAGCACGTCCTGCCGATGATCCCTGCCGGGGGGACTGTCCGGGAGATTATCAAGAGCTGAATGGGTTGGCAGACTTTCGTGGCTTGTCCGCCCCCGGCGCGAGGCGACTCGTGCCGGGGACGATCTCCGGCGAGGCTGCGGACATCGTCGGGGTCTCAAGCTCGCCTCGCCACGAACCGAGGCAGGGCCGAGGATGACCGGGCTGACTAATTGGCCCACATCGGCTCATCGATGAGCAGTCCGTACTTCTTCATCTTCTTGTACAACGTCGTGCGGTTGATGTTGAGGACGCGGGCGGTCTCCTGGCGATTCCAGTTGAAGGCCTGGAGCGCCTGGATGATGATCCGTTTCTCGGGCTCTTCCAGCGCCTCCTTAAGGGGCACGATGCCCATGGGAAGATGGGGTCGCGGGGTGGAAGTGCCCACGCCCGACTGGCGGTGGTGATTGATGATCGGCGCCAGGTGGCTGGAGGTGATCCGTGGTCCGTTGCACATGGCGACCGCCCTGCGAATGGCCGCCTCGAGCTCGCGTACGTTGCCCGGCCAATCGTGCCGCTGGAGGATGTCGAGCGCATCGCGGGTGAATCCCGCGACGGCCTTGTGAAACTCCTGCGAATATCGGGCCCGGAATGACTCGGCCAGCAACTCGACATCGGTCCCGCGATGCCTCAACGGCGGGAGCATCAGGCTCACGGCGCTGATCCGATGGAAGAGCTCCTGGCGGAGGCGACCCTGCTCGATCAGGACCGCGAGATGTTCGCTGGTGGACATCAGGAATCGGACTTCGCCCTGCACCTGGGGATGTGCGGCCGACGCACCGTAATCTCGATATTGCAGCTCCCTGAGCAGATTATGCTGGAGCGCCATCGGCAGCGAGCCGACCTCATCGAGGTAGAGGGTCCCGCCGCGGGCCTGACTGAGATTATGGATCCAGCCCGGGTTGGGATCCTTCGGACTCGGATTCTCGGCTTCCGTCGCCGAGAATTCGTCGGCCAGGGCGGATGACTCGATGGCCACGAAAGGCTGTTGGGCACCGGGACCGAGGGAATGGAGCAACCGAGCGACCAGCGATTTTCCGGTCCCCGGCTCGCCGGCGATCAATACCGGAGCCCCCGTGGGCGCGAGAGTACCGGCCAGCTCGAGGACCTGCCGCCAGCTCGGGTCGTTGCCGATCAGGCCGAGCTCTCGGGCGATCCGTTCGACCCGGTAGCCCTGGCCCTGGGTCGGCCCTTGTCCCGGCGCCGTCGTGGGAGAATGCACGGCGAGCGCCGTCGCCGGCATGGATACTCCGAGAACCCCCGGGGAAAGCGTCGCGGGGCCGGAATTGGAGGCCTGTGCCTGGGTGGGGTGTACGGCCAGGATCCCCGGTTGCAGGCCGCGTTCCCGCTCCATCGAAATCGCGACGTGCGACTTGACCGGTGCCGGGGAAGCCGCAGTCAGCGTCGTCGACATCGACTGTGTCGTGGCCGAATTGGTCGACTCGCTCGGCCGCGACTCGCACTGCTCGAGCGCCTGCAAGACCGCGGCCCGCAGCTCCGCCGCCGGGACCGGGTATTTCAGCACCGCCATCGCGCCGAGCCTCAAGGCCTCCTTGGCCCGATCCGGGTGGAGTCGAGGGAATAGCAGGACCACGGGGACGTCTCGATGCTTGCGACGGACGTAGGTCAAGAGCTCCAGGGCATCGCCGTCGCCGGGGTCCACCCCGGCGAGTACCAGGTCGATGTTGTTCCGCTCCATCTGGCGGACCGCTACCCGATCGTTGCTGGCTTCTTCGATGATATGGCCCAGCGACTTCAACATCGAAGTCAGCAGGGCCAATCCCGCGGGATCCGGATAGAGGATCAAGATTCGAAGCTTATTCATAGGTTCAATCTCGCGTCAGGTGCCCGTGCCGAGGCACCGGGCTTGTCTTTCCTCCGTGAGTGTAATCACTTCGGGTTCTCGTAGGGACAAGAACGGGGCGGCCCATTCGTCGGGGGCCCCATCACCGAACCGGAGACGAACGACAGCCGACGACGTCCGTCGTCCGGGGTGGCCACCGTCTCGCGTGGCTCTCCGCGATCCGGACGGTCGCTTTCGCCGTCCGTTCAGAAAAATCGCACATGTCGCTCTCAATAAACACGTATGTCATGGATGCAACGTCGTCAAAGCGGATCCGGAAAATGGGCGACCCTCGCGAGGGGACGGCACACCGCCACCCGGGAACCCGAACGTGTTGAGATGGGGGATCGGAAACGGATTGGCTACTTATGAGTAACGGGATTCTCGGGGCGGTGATTCTCGGGGAGTGGACGCCAGCTCGCCGCGCCCAAGATGAGACCTTCTCCGATGAGAATCCGTGGCTTGGGTTTCCGGCTCTTCTCGACGACCCATCGTCTTTTCGTCGCATTCTTCTCGATCGTCCGGCGGGGCCGTGTCAGGCCCGCGGATGTGCTCCATGATAGATATCGAGGATTCGGTCCTGTGTGACGTGGGTGTACATCTGCGTGGTGGTCAGATTTCGGTGACCGAGCAGCTCCTGGACGCTCCTGAGGTCGGCGCCGCGATCCAGCAAGTGGGTCGCGAAACTATGCCTCAACGTATGAGGACTGGCCGTATCGACGAGTCCCGCCCGCATCAAATGGCCCTCCAGCAATCGACCCACGCTCCGAGCGGTCAACCGCGTCCCGCGCTGATTGAGGAAGAGGGCCGGTTCCCGCACACCTTTCGGCCGCCGGAGCGGGATCCAACGCCTCAGCCAATCCGTCGCCATCACGCCGATCGGCGAGAGCCGCTCTCGGCGTCCTTTGCCGCGAACGCGGAGCAACTCCTGATCCGAGTCGATATCTTCCAGGTTCAATGCGACCAGCTCGCCGACTCGCAACCCACCCCCGTAGAGCGTCTCGAGCATCGCACGATCGCGGACGCCGGCCGCCGTGTCGACGGGCACCGCCTCCAGGAGCCGGATCACTTCGTCGACGCGGAGCAATCGAGGCAATCGTTTCGCCTGCTTGGGATTCCGGAGACCTGCCGATGGATCCGACGTCACCATCCCTTCTCTGCGCAGGAAGCGGAAGAACGAGCGCAGACTCGCCAGCCGACGCGCCACCGTGCTCGAGGCGTAACCCCGCCCCGAAAGCCATGCGGAGTATCGCCTCAGTCGGACCGAGTCCGCAGAAGTGGGATCCGCCCCATCGCCCTGATACTCGGCAAGATAACTGCTATACAAGGCCAGATCGTCCTCGTAAGAACGTACCGTATGCATCGACGCTTGCCGCTCGGTCCTGAGATGGTTGATAAACGACGCGATGGAATCATGCATCAGGCCTGTCCTTACAGGTTCGGGGCGGTCCTCGATCCAGCGGACCGGCCGATCGAATCGAAATCCGAGCAGGGGCCGCATCCCAACCCGGCCCTTCGAGGAATCCCCGCATCATCGTTTCATCGGGTCTCCTCCGCGACTCGGTTCAAACTTCCGGTACACCGTCGCTAAAATGAATGGCATCGAGTCATTCGCATATAGCAAAAACCAGGCCGTAGACACCAAGTCCCGGCCATCGCGAGAAATCGGGCGAGATTGCCGTGCAGCATGCTTGAGAGCTGGTTCGTCCGAATGGTAAAACCGAAACTGGAAAGCATCTCCGCCCTGGTTTCGTCGGACGGCCTTTGCCCGTTAGACCGACTGTCTGGGACGAATTGATCGACGACGAACAAGGAACTCAGTTGCAGTGGAGGAACGTTTCGCGGCGGGTTTTGCCATCTTGGGCATTGGTTCCTAGGCTGAAAGTCCGGAAAATGGAGGCTTCAAGTCCGGAAGTCGTTCGTCCCGATTCGCGACCGATTTTCTCTCAATCTTTCCAGCTTGGCAATCAGATGCCACTTCAACAGCAGAATTTCTCTCGAAATCCGAGGTCGGACGGGTGGATCAAGCGTGCCGATTGTTATATAAAGCTTTCTCCCTGCCCGCAACCCTTTTTTTCGCTCGCGTGGAGGGGTTAATCCGTCCTGGTGCTGCCCCGATCTCCACATAGGGTGACTCGATTTACCGCGGTGAGTTCTTCCTGATGAACTTTCTTACAGGGAAATCGAGTCCGACGAGCGACCAAGATCGATCGAGAGTGCAGAACTTGCTAGATCAAAGCCCGGAGTATGGGAGCTTTTCTCCGATTTCTGGGCGATCGGCCTTTTCTTTGAGGGACGCCGCGCTATAATCAACTTGCGCCGTGGAGCAGCGGCTAGCTCGCCAGGCTCATAACCTGGAGGTCGTAGGTTCGATTCCTACCGGCGCAACTTCATCTAACTCCCAAGACTTCAATAACCCCCTCCGAAACCACTCTGGTTTCAGGGGGTTTTTTATTGGATATCGAGATTGGCCGGGACTATCCCTCCGACATAGCCTCTGTGGGGCTGGACGCTGCCTCACATCAGACTACCATGAGCCGAGGCGTACTCGAGAGGTGCGGCCCAGGTGTTCAACGTCGCCGGAAAGCCGAGTCTCGCGATTCTCTCGCACAAACCATCGGTGAGATGAATCGGGACTTTGGGGAGATTGCGGTCTCGCAATGCTCCTGTTAAGCTTTTTGCGGGATTGGCTCGAGCATTCCCTTGAACAACTCGCCCTCGAACCGCCGGATTTGACGCGCATGGCCGATTTGTACGCGTATGAAGGCGAGACCGTCATGGATCGCCTCGTCCTTCCGCGCGACGCCAATCATCATGGGACTCTCTATGCGGGCGTCTTACTCTCTCTCGCACTCGAGGCCGGCTACGCCACGGCGTTTCGCGCCGCGGGTTTGAACGCCAATCTCGTCCTGAAGCGAGTCCTGGATCTCCGATGTTATGAGCCGGTTTCGGTCGGATGCGTCATCCAGATCCGCGGTCGCGAGATCCACAGGGCGCGGGCTCAGATCGTGATCGGTCTCTGGGGCTCGAACTTGCCCGGCTCGACTTCACATTGGATGGACGGAGCCATGCAATTTGTTCAAGTGGATGCGAAGGGTCGGCCCGAGCCGCTCGGCGACGAGCCGGAGGATGAGCCGATTCCACTGAGTCCCCCGTGGTCCCTCCTTCGGGATCGCGCACGAAAGCTCATGCAGATTCGCCACTAACGGCCGTGACGGCTCTAGATGGTCCAGTCGCCGACGTAAGTCTTGCCCCGTTCATTGCTTTCGCGAATCAAGTCGGCGAAAGTCGTCTTGTCAACCACGTCGGAGATCGCCTGTCGGACGCGACCCCAGAAGGAAAAGAAGCGGCATCCCCCGGGGAACTCACAGACCTTCGGACGAGACTGGCTGACGCAATCGACCGGGGCGATCGGGCCATCCACATAGCGCATGATCTCGCCCACGGTGAGCTGATCGGCGGGTCGAGCCAGGCGATAGCCGCCCTCGGCGCCGCGACGGCTCTGAACGAAACCGCCACCCTTGAGCTGGTTCAAGATAACCTCGAGGAATCGGATCGGTATTTGTTCCTTCTCGGCGATCTCGGCGATCTTGAGAGGATCGGGGCCGGTATGCTCGGCCAGGGCATACACGGCCCGGAGCGCGTAATAACACTTCGACGATACACTCATCAGCACCACCCCTTTGATTGGCGTCCCACTGGAATCGTTACTATTTCGATTGGGGAAATCAAGACGCCACCTCGACATCGATTTCGAAGTCGGCGGAAGGGCAGCCGGGCTTTCCCGAGGACGCGTTGGATTCAGGGTGGTTCGTGCCACTCGTCCTTGACCGCCAAGAGGGCGAGGACGAGTCGGGCCCATCGATCAGGAGAACTCGGCGTCGCGTGCGCCGAGGTCCAGGGGAATGATATCCCGATCGGCCGGGATCGGGATGATCGACTCGCGGAGTCGTTTGGGCTCCGCGGCGAACAGTCCGCGCCGTGATGCGCAGGCCACGCAGAGCTTCTCCTCGGCACGCTGGAGGTAGACCTCGCCGTCGAGCAGTCGGTGGTAGAAGTCCTGGCCGGGCGTGCGCGCGTAGCAGAATTCGCGATCGCTACCCAGCTTGACACCGATCCGCCAGCCGGGTTCCGAAAGATACATCCGGCTTCGCGGGAAGTCCTGGCTGTCCTCGTCCGATCCCGTGGGTTCGGGCGAGCATGGGGAAAAGGCGAACGGATTCGGAGGATAGTTCATGGTCGGGGAACCTCCCGGGGATCTGCCGGGGCCGAAACCGGGTTGTGTGAGTCTTGGGCGTAGCCTCGGATTCGAGGCGGGGTTCGCGACGTACCAGGATGGATTTCGCAGGTCTCGTCGGTGCAAGGGACGTCGCGCGGCCGAGTGGCCGCGACTCTATTGTAAACAGACCGGCCCAGCGATGCGATCCCCGGGAAATGTCCGAACAAGGCAAGGGGCCAGAACAGCGGCAGAACGGCACAGATCGACCTGACGGCATCGAACCCGGCCCTCACTCGGCCGGCGGCCGAGACCGTATGCATCGATCTCATGCAGTTTTCCATCATCAGGTCGGAATGAATCGTCTGGACGTTAACCGCGGTCAAATCGATCGGCTGGATGACATGGCCAGGATCCGCGGAGGTCACCAGGGCCATCGACGATCGGCACCGGGGACACGCCCCGTCGAAGAGGACGCGCAACGGCGGCCGCTCGGGATCGACCACCAACTCGCGGAGCCATCTCCCGGAGACGAATGCCAGGTTGGCCGTCCACATGGCGAGGGTAAACTCCGTCAGGCCCGGGTTCACCGCGGCAATCCCCGCGTGCAGTGCCAGCACGCCCGCCAGCACCATGGGCCGTGCGATACGGACCCAGATCAAGACCGGATAGAGCAATTCCAGCGCCAAGCTGGCATGAGTCAGAAAGTTGATCGCCATGGGCCACTCGGCGAGGGGGGTGAAGTTGCCGACCACGAACTCGCCCGCGGTCATCGTCCGCCAGGTCGCCGTCCCGTCCCACCAGGACGGGCCCTGGAGCTTCGCCAGGCCGGCCATCGCGTAGATCACCACCAGGTGAAGCTGGATCAGCCTCAGGCTGAGATTGGCGGAGATGGTCGGGACGGGAATTGCCGACTCGTCGGGTGAGACGCGCCGTCCCGGGCTCGTCCGGTCGTCAATCGGCCGGGCGGGAGCCGGAGCCTTCGCCCGCGAGCGTGCCTGTCGCCAACGCCGCAGGAATCGATCCAGCGAGATGGCCTGTCCGCTGGCCCCGGTCACCGCGAGGTAGAGCGCCATCGGCGAGATGACCTGGTCGAAGCCGTACAACGCGATGGGGACCCGGCGCACGGTCGAGATGACGATCACCCAAGTCAGGACGGCCGTCCATCGGCTGAACAGGCCGACGATATCCATCGCCAGGACCACCAGGCATCCGACCCAGACCAGCCGGAGGCCGGAGTCGGGGACCAGGAACCAGAAGGACCAGGTGGCCGCGCGTTGCGACGCTCGGATCGCCGACGGCTCGGCCCAGCCCTCGGAGCCGAAGTAGTCCTGGAGGTCCAGCCCGAAGACCAGCAGACTCCACATGGCCAGCAGGCCGATGCCGATCCGGATCAACGCCAGGGCCGTCGGGTCCGCCGGGGTGAAGAAGAAGGCGTCCCAGCCTCGGCGGACGGCTTCCACCAAGCCGGCGAGATAGCGGCGGGTCTCGTTCAGAAGGCGTCGCACGGGTAGTCTCCGATCCATTCGGGAACTGTGAACATCCGGTCTCCGAAGAGGTCGAACGCCTTCGCCGCGGACTTCGCGACCGCCTCGCGAACCTGTGCCGGCTCGGGGATCAGGTGCTGCTGGACGTGCAGGGTGACGGTCCGGCAGCCGGGATGGGTCCGACAAAGATGTCGGGCGTAGGCGCGGGCTAACCGGCTCTGTCTCGCGTCGTTGGCCTGCCGCCTGGCTTCCTGGACGTCGGAAAAGAGCGCATTGGCCAGGGCCAACTGCCGCTGGTGACGCATCCTCGGGCCGGGTACCTCCCGCCCCGGGAGGCGAACCTTCTCGTCGGGACGACCGTCCCCGAACACGAGCGTGGCCGTGACCACCGGCGTGGGCGGCGGCTCCGCGTAGAACCGATACGAGTAGCCCAGATCCATCAGGTCGAAGTAGGTCGTGAATCGGTCCGCGATCGCCTGTTCGAGGTCGGAAGAGGGCGGCACGCCCAGGGCACCGGCCAGCACGGCGGCCAGATGATACAGAATCGCGACGCTCACCGCGACGCGTGCCCAGCCCGGCCATGATCCACGCTCGGGCGCCTCCTTCCCCGGAGCCTGAGTCGCCGCCGCATCGCTCCGATCCGCATTTGATGCCCACGGTGACGGCGACTTCTGACCGGAGATCGACTGGGCGTGGTCTCGTCCTCGAGGTCTGGTCCTCATCATCCACCTCCGGGTCTGGTCGTATGAATTACCGTAACCATACCCGCCGAAACCATCCCCGGCCAGCAACACCCGAAGCCTTGGTTTTCCGAAAACCATCGCTATATTGCCCAGTCATCTTTTTCACCCCATTTTTACTTTTCTGACGTTGAATATGGGGTATGATGGCTATTAGAATCTAGGGTGTCTGGGCTGAGATCAGGAATTCCGGCGACTTGACGGGCAGTAGAGGGTGAGTAATCGTAAGGGTGCGAGGCACCTCTTCCGCACGCCCGACCGTCATTCATTTGAGGTTGCACCAGGGTTGACTGCGGTGCCGGTCGCGAGTTGATGATTCTTCTATTGGTTTCGCAACGGGGAGGGAAATGATGCAAGGTACACTGGTGATGCTGGTGGGCCTGAGTGGCCTGGGTTGCCACAACAAGGGCTGCGATGTCGCTTACGCCCCGCCGAGCTACTCGAGCTGCTTCGGGGGTGGGTGCTATGCGAACTGGTATCCCGAGCCCGTAACTCCGGCCTGCTATTCGTCATGCTACAGCGGCGGCTATAGCGGCTGTTACGGTGGAAGTTACGGCGGGGGTTGCTACGGGTCGTTCGGTGGCAGTTGCTTCGGCTCGTGCTACGGCGGGAGCTTCGACTCCTGCTACGGCGGCGGCTGCTACACGGGCCATCATCGTCGGATGGGGGGTTGTGGGCTCGGCAAGCTGTTCAGCTGCTTCCACAAGAATCGTTCGTCTTGCTACGCCGATTCTTGCTATTCAGCCTCGTCGTGCTACTCGTCTTGCTATTCGTCGTCGTACTCGCCCGCGATCTTCGGATCGGCCCTGGGCATGAACTACGCACCTTACAGTTCGGGGCAGAGCACATACGTGTCCGGCCAATCGTTGGCGGCTCCATCGAAGCAGTGGGGCGGCACGAGCAGCATGACGCCCACGTCCGCGACCCCGGCGGCGAAGATCCCATCCGAGGCGGTCACGCCGGTCGCGCCGACGCCGGTCAGCGCCTCAGCCTGTGACTCCGCCCGCGGAAGGAGCGGTAACGCCACCTCCCCCGGTCCCTGTGACCCCGACGATCCCTCCGACCCCCAAGCCTCCAACCACCTGAGCTGGTTGCAGCCGGTCGGCCGGGTCTATCCCGGCCGTGGGATCGCATCATGTTCTCGAGCCGGGCCGTCCCACGCGGGGCGGTCCGTGTTAATTTAGTCCCGAATTTGACAATCTTATTTTCGCGATTTCTTGATGCTCATCCGCACCCCGCCAAAGACCTTCGGATCGTGACGGACGGCGATCGCGGCGGCTGCGGCCGCGGCTGAGCGGGTCCCAAACGACCCGGCCGGGACGACCGTCAGCATCCCCGGTGCCGGGGGTCCCGCGGTGCCGTCGGGGTTGGTCAACAAGAGCGAGCGATCGCCAGGCTTGGCACCCGACTCGACGGTGATCGTCAGGATCAGGAGCGACGCTCCGTTCCCTTGATCCGTGAATTGGTCCACGTGGGCGGTCACGCCTCCTTCTGGGAAGGTGACCGTCGCGTCCCTCGCGGCGTTCATCGTGAAGAGGGCGATGTTCGGTGTTCTCGTGCCGACCTCCACCTTGGGCGGGACGGTCGACGTGCTCCCCGCCTGGGCCAGGTTGAAATCCTGGAGTTGCTGCGGTGCGGGTAGTGGGTTGGGGTTATTCGCCACGCAGAGTTGCGGGGCCTCTGCCGGCATGGTCGTCGACAATGCGAGCCCTCGGAGTGCGATCTGGAACGTCTGCGTGAGCTGCGCCCCGAACTGGATCGGATTCCCGCCGATCGAGATGTCGCCGACCGTGAACTGCACGCCGGCATCGACCCACGCCTGGGGCAGTGCGAACCGGGCGTGGAGGATGAAATTCCCGCCGAAGCCGGGCACGCTCTCGACCCCCCGGATGATCTGCCAGCAGTCTGACGGCTGGGCGCCGGCGGGGAGCTTGGGATCGGCCGGGAGCTGGTAGGTGCTGAAGTCGGGCATCTGGATATAGAGCCCGATCGGGTTCTTCAGCGAGACGACCTTGCCGCCCCCTCGGATCACGCCGTTGACCGTCGCACCGATGTGGGGGTCGCTGTTGCGGCCGGTCTGGCCGTACTGGCTGCACGCGATCAAGTCGTCCTCGCTGGTGACGGGCTGACCCGGGGGATTGTCGCGGAGGAGCGTCCCGGCCGCGGCGAGGTAGATCTCCGCGCCCAGCGTGTTGGGAGGGCTGATCAAGTGGACGGCGCCCGTGACCTGACCCGCCGAAGGCTGGTTGTTCCAGCGGTTGATCACGTTGTAGGCCGGCATCCCGGTCGTCCGGTCGATCACCGGAGCCCCATTGCTGTCGGTGAGGACGAGATCCTGCATCTGGACTTGCAGGCCTACGAGCTCTCGATAGAGGTCGAGCACAACCTGCGGGTCGAACCGCCAGAGCGTGTACCAGTACTCGGGGTTCTCGCACGTGAAATCCACCTGCGTGATCTTGCCTTGCGGGTTGCGCCGGGCGAACCATTCGCAGTACTCATCCTGCCAGCCCCTGGGACCGGTGGGGCCGTAGGGCTGGCCGCCGACCGGCGGCGGCGGTCCGAAGGTTCCGTCGAGGTGGACTCCTTCCGCGAAGCCCATCTGCTCCAGGAAGGATGAATTGGAGAAATTCACGAGAATCCGGTTCGGGAACGCGATCCACGAGATCAACGCCTCTCCGCCGCCGGTCAGGTCGGTCTGGAGCGGATTGTAATAGTAGGACCGATTTTGATCGTTGAGGATGCCCCAGGGGTTGCCGAGGATGGCCGTCTCGGTCCAGCGGTTCACGTTATTACTCCACTCGGCGCGGAGCAACTGGTCCTTGGCGGGATCGGACAGGTCGGTGACATTCGCGGGGGGATCGAAACTCTTCAGGGCACTCATGGCGGTTCCTCGCGTTGGAGAGGGTGGTGACGAAGGCGCCGAGATCATCGCTTCGACGGCATCGCCGCGCATGGCGACCAGCCGCCGGTGACGGGCGGCTCCGTGGTGATCGTCCCATCGGCGTTCATGCGGGCCGAGCCGGTACCGAGCGTGGTGCAGGGCAGGAGCAGGTCGAACTCGTGGAGGTTGGATACCAGCGGGGCGGTCGAGAACTGGTTCGCCCTGGCCACGCTGAGCGTCAGGTAGTCGGCGACGCCCGCCGGCGTCTTGATCCGGGTGCCGACGGCCGCCAGGTAGGCGTTGATCTGTTGCTGGCAAGCGGCCTGCCAGTTCGCTCGATTCCAGTAGTAGAGGAACTGCTGCTCGGGGGTACAGGACATGATCGAGGCCGGGTTGCACGCCGGCTGCCCGGCCGCGGCCTGGGCGACGAGCGCGGCGAACTGGGTCTCGGCATCGTGAGGGTCGGGAGTCAGGTTGGCCTGGGCGATCTGGGCGGCGTATTGACTCAGGCTGGACCGGGCGGGCGAGAAGATGGGGTTCGGGAAGTCGACCATCAGGATCGCCGCCGCGAACTTCGCGCCGACGACCTTCTGGAGGACGAGTTGCTGGATCGCCTTCGCATCCTCGTAGGCGGGCACGGGCACGAAGAACGCGAAGAAGGTCGGGCCGGGCTGCGAGTAGTCGGGCGGGCCGTTGTCCGCGGCACGGTTGACGAGCTGGAATTGCCGGGCGTTGACGAACGCCTGATACGACCCTCGGGCGAGTGTGAGTTCCGGGACGGAATAGCTCAGGTTCAGCACGTTCCTCAGCACGCCGTCGTTCAGGAAGAAATCATTGGGAAGCGCTTTCACATCAGCAATTGACTGAAATTGCACCTGACTCGAGGCGAAATTGACGGTCGTCGTCTCGATGAGGCGGCGGAGCAGCTCGGGCGGATTACTGACCTGATTCCCCCGGATCGAACCCCGGACGAACCGGACGCCCAGGTTGAACTGGGCCCCCTGGAAGGCTTGCTGGAATTTGTCGGCGCCCGAGAGGTTGATGAAGAGCGGGTCGATCGCGACCTCGGGCGGCACGACGGCGGCGTTGACGCTCGCCTGGGGGGACTGCCAGTTGTTCCAGGGGGGAGTCAACTCCTTCATGTTCAGCCCGCCGTTGAGGTGGCATCGGAAGCAACCCCGGCCGACCGTCTGCGGCGCCCTGGCGAATGATGTGTCGCCCGCCCAGCTCCAGGATTTCGTCGCGCCGGGGTCGTTCGTGACGGACGAATTGCTGATGTACTGGTAATAGTTGAATTTCTGCTTGATCGCGTCGAAGGCGATAATCTGGAGAAATGGCGCCGGCTGGCCGGGCGAGACCCCGGCGGGGGCCGCGCTGAGGAAGACGCTCGGCGAGGCGATCGACGGCCCCCAGGTGACGAGATAGCGCAGGTCGCGGTTGCCCTTCCGGGGGGCGATCGCCGTGGGGATCTGGGTCCCCTCGCCGACGAGATAGCTGAACTGCTGGAACTGTTGACTCGCGCTGATGGAGCCCATCGCGTTCACAATATCCGCGACCGACGCGGGCCAGACGCCGGCGCCACCGGCATTCTTCCGAAGGACGAGGGCCCCCCAGGGGTCGTTCAATTCCGTCGCGAGGTCACCCGACGTCATCGGGATCATGCAACGATCGATGCCGTCGATGAACCGATAGATCTGCCCGGCCACGACGGGCGGGCACGTCGAGGCGGCGACATCCTGAGCCCTCGGCGCGACGCTGCGGATCAGCCGAGCCTGGGAACCGCTCCGCCGGGCGTATTCGTTGCGCGAGCTCTTCTCATCCGCCCCCGACGTGATCCACAGGCCCGACGCGAACAAACCGCAAACCAGCAGGACTGACCGGCTCGAGCGCCAGACCGGCCTTCGGTTCGTCGATCCCCCCATACCCGATGAGTTGATCATCGCCCAGACCTCCCCCGTCTTCGAGTCAGAAGGTCGACGGTTGACGTATTGTTCAACAAGAAGAGATGGAGCGGCCCTGCTCGACATTCCGGACGATTAATATGGCCCAATCTCGATGGGGATGCAAGGAAAATCCGAGACAATCCTCCTGAGGGTTGCCCGACGGTGCGACATCTCCCGATCCCGATCCGCCTTCCCTTGGGTCCGGCGGTCGCTTATCCTGAACCCAGACGATGATTGCCGGTCCATTACCGACCGTGCTGCCGGGTCGCATCCCCGAAGCTGTCGCGAAGCGGGGGCGGCCGTTCGGCCGGGCCGTAGCCTCGAGGATCTCCCAGAGATGGATGTCAGCTCGCCTTCCTCGGATTTGCAGACCGCCATGGCCGATGGGGCATCGTCTCCGCGGCCCGAGGTACAGACCTTGCAGGACGATGGCGAACGTTGGAATTGGCTCATCAAGAATCTGGGCGAGCCCTTCTGCCGCAAGTTGGGCTACTACCGGATCCCGGACGACCTCGTCCTCTCGGTCGTCATCCCGGTCTACAAGGAGAAGGCGACGATCCACGAGATCTTGCGACGGGTCCGCGCCGTCCCGATTCGCAAGCAGATCATCGTGGTCGACGACTGCTCGACCGATGGGACGCGCGACATCCTCCGCGAGATGGAGAAGCGAGACGGCGATTTGACGGTCCTCTATCATGAGCGCAACCAGGGCAAGGGAGCCGCGCTCCGGACCGGGTTCCGCCACGCGACCGGCCAGATCGTGATCGTCCAGGACGCCGACCTCGAGTACGAGCCGGAGCAATACCCCCAGCTCATCCAGCCGATCGTCGAGAATCAGGCCGACGTCGTCTTCGGCTCGCGGTTCATCGGCGAGACGCATCGGGTCCTCTACTTCTGGCATTCGCTGGCGAACAAGGGGCTCACCCTCCTGTCGAATATGTTCACGAATCTGAACCTGACGGATATGGAGGTCTGTTACAAGGTCTTCCGTCGCGAGGTGATCCAGGGCATCACCCTCAAGAGCGACCGGTTCGGCTTCGAGCCGGAAGTGACGGCCAAGGTGGCGCGGTTCAAGTTCCCCGACGAGGAGGGTCGGCCGGGGCGCTCGTGTCGGATCTACGAGATCCCGGTCTCGTACCACGGGCGGACCTATCGCGAAGGCAAGCATATCCGTCCGCTGCGAGACGGATCCCAGGCCCTTTACTGCATCATCCGTTTCGCCATCGCCGACTGAGGCCAGGAGCACGCCGTGATCGCGAGCTATCGACGAATGAGCGTCGTCCGGACCGTGCTCTTCGCGTCCGCGATGCTGGGCGGTTTTTCTCTTCCGAACCCTCGGTCGGTCGGGGCGCAGGTTCCGTCGCGATCCGATCGGGACGGCGACGATCCGGAAACGCCCAAGGCCCAAGTGAAGGCGAAATCCAAGGCGGTGCGTCCCAAGGCACGGGTCCGCACGGACCCCCCCGGTTTCTACATGGGCCGGCCGATCGCCGACGTGATGTCGTGGCAGGGCGTCGACTGGCTCTTTCGCGAGACTCGGGTCGAGGAAGAGCAGCCCGAGGCCATGCTCGACGCCCTGAAGATCCCTCGCGGCGCGACCGTGGCCGACGTCGGGGCCGGTGCCGGCTACCACAGCATCCGCCTGGCTCGCCGCGTCGGGGCCAAGGGGACCGTCTACGCCACCGACGTCCAGGTTGAGATGCTGCGGATGCTCCGGACCAACGCACGCGAGGCGGGCGTCGCCAATATCAAGCCGGTCCGTTGCACCCAGGAAGACCCCGGGCTCCCGAAGGCGGCTGTCGACCTGATCATGATGGTCGACGTCTACCACGAGTGCTCCGACCCCGAGTTGACCTTGAAGGGCCTTCGGGCCGCATTGAAGCCGGGCGGACGGCTCGTCCTGGTGGAGTTCCGGGGCGAAGACCCCGAGGTCCCCATCAAGCCCGAACACAAGATGACCGTGGCACAGGTCCGTCGCGAGCTCGAGCCCCAGGGATTCACGTTCAAGGAGTCGCTGGAATTCCTCCCCTGGCAGCATATCCTCATCTTCGAGAGGCCTGTCGAGAAGGCGAAGAAGGCCGAGGACGGAGACAAGACCGAACCGGGAGACAAACCGGCACCACGCGTCGATCGGAAATCGGACCGCTGAGTCCCCTGGTCGAGGATCGGCCGACTCCCGCGGGTCTGAGCGAGTGCGCCAACCCGCCCTGGCCGTTGAAGCAACCTGCACCCGGTCACTCGGGATCTTCGTAGACGGTCCACCCTTCGGCGGCGGCGTTGCGCGATTGGATGTACCGTGCATCGTCGGCGAACAGGAAGGCGACGAAGATGCCGGTCAATGCACCGCCGACATGGGCGAGGTAGGCCACTCCCCCCCCGTCAGCTCCCCGATGGAACGAGTCGGCGCCGAGCCAGATCTGGACGGCGATCCAGCCGCCGATGACGATGACCGCCGGCAGGACCGTGATGAATCGGAAGAGCAGGACCCGGATCTGAGCATGAGGGAACCAGACGACAAAGGCCCCCATCATCCCGGCGATCGCGCCCGAGGCCCCGAGGTTCGGGATGTCCGATTGCGGGTTGACCGCGATCTGGGCGAGCGAGCCCATGATCCCACATCCGAGGTACACGATCAGGTACCGGACCGGCCCCAGCACTTCCTCGACATTGTCGCCGACGATCCAGAGATAGAGCATGTTACCCAGGAGATGCATCCAGCTCCCGTGGAGAAACATCGATGTGAGCAAGGTCCATCGGACCGGTATGGGCGAGGGGAAATGCTCCAGGGCCACCTCGCGAACCTCGACGTGCCTGCGGCCGAACGCGTCTCGCACCATGACCGGGACCTCGCGAATCCGCGGCTCCTGAAGGTCCTGATTGTGGGTGACCTCCCAGGGAGTCATCGCGAAGGCTCGCGTGAATTCCTCCCCACGATCTTGCTGCACCAGGAAGATCGCGACGTTGATCGCGATCAATCCATACGTGACAAAGGGGACGATCCGCGTGGGTTGCAAGTCGCCGAGTGGCAGGACCATGGCCGAAGATCATCCTGAGGTGTTCGAGGGATGGTTGCCGAACCAAGCTGGCGGTCATTGCGATGTTATCGGGCCGGGGGCCTCGACGGCCAGACGCTGTGCCCATTCTTTGAGGGAGTTCCAGGCGAGCGGTGCCACGGCGATGCCACGTGCGCGGGCCTCGC
The DNA here is from genome assembly GCA_963743925.1 of uncultured Planctomycetota bacterium. Lineage (GTDB taxonomy): Bacteria > Planctomycetota > Planctomycetia > Isosphaerales > Isosphaeraceae > CAVZRC01. The sequence continues at coordinate 314,395 of CAVURY010000011.1, forward strand.
GTCGATGCGCGTCCCAGGGGACGGGCAGGAGTCGGCCAGGGGCCTCATCGAGCCCGTCCGAAACGCTGGCGACTCGCTGATGGAACGCCGTCAGCGGCTCGAGCACCCCGACCGTGGCCGCGATGACGAGCCAACCGTCGCCCGGCATGAAGACTTCCGTCCCGATCCGAAGCACTTCGAGAAGATCGACCGCCGGACTCGATCCCGCGCGACGCGATGGCCTGGGCGGCTCGGCCGTCGCCCGGATTCCCGTCGTCCTCCCGGCAACGCCCGCGGTCGCCAGCCCCGAATCAACCACGACCGGGAGGCCGAATTCGGACGGCAATCCCATGCTCCACAAGCGGTTAGGGCCGAATACCAGGCCAGCCGTCGGACCGAGAGCGATCCCTGCGGTCACCGCGGCCGCCGATGACATCGGACCAAGATGATCGACCCTGACCATTCCCACGGTGGTCTCGCGTGCCGCCTCGACAGCCAGCTCCGCGGCACGCTCCAGGATCAACGGAGGGAAGCCGTTCTGGCCGTCGAAGACTGTCACTGCCGAGCGCTGTCGCTCAACCCGGCCTTCGGCCTTCGGGTCGATCTGGCCGCATTCGAGAGTCTCCAACCAGACGGGGAGAGTTTCAATGCCCAAGGTTGAAGCACCGGCCGCATCGAACCAGAGCAGGTGCGATGCCATCGCCAATGCCCGTAACTCGGCGAGCCCGCAAGCGGACCCCAGCGCCGCGGCGAAGCGGCGTAGATCGTCGAAGCCGTAACGATCAGTGGACGCCGCAGGCACGGTCTCTTCAACGCCTCGCAGGTTCAACGATGCACCCGGGGAGTACGCCTCTCGCTTCAAGCCCACCTCGGAGAAATGGGAATCCTCTTTGGTCCGGACGGAGAGGGACCGTCCGAGCAGGTACCAGGAAGACTCGGGGCGGAGCCTTGACCCTCTGGATTTCGATCCCATGTCCTCGGAGCGATCCTTAGCTTAAGGCCATCCGGAGAAAAGTGCAAATCGACACGGAGTCACCGATGATCGGTCAGGAGCGGGTTTCGCGTGCGCGCGAGCCGCACCGGCGACGGCTCCGGCATTCGCGGGATCGCCGTCGTGACGAATCGCCTCGCGCGGCGTCCCGACCGAACCTCTCCTGACTCCATGACGATGCACTAAACCAGGGGCTTTCCGGTCGAGGGGCCGTCGGCCTCGAACTTCTCCCATTCGCGTCGGACGCACGAGAGGCCGAAGGCGCAGAGCTCGAACTGGTCGCTGAGCCGCCGCAGGACCGGGCCTTCGGGGGCGCTGTCGCTGAGGCGGGAGGCCAGGTAGTAGGAGCGTTTCCCCTGTTCCTGGTAGTTGATCAGGGCGTCGGAGGACCCCCTCCCGCGGAGCTTGGCGAGCGACTCGGGATAGACGCCGGTCCAGAACAAGGTGAAGTCGCCGACATGGCGGTGGCACTCGCGACGACGGACCGCGTCGTCGGCCGACTCGGCCGCGGCGATCATGGCCGCGACCTCGGTCAAGGGCCGACCATGCTCGTCGCGCAACCGCCAGACGGACTGACTGGGCACGAAGCTCGCCAGCAGCTCGGCCACATAACCGACCAGCGGCGGGTCGCCGATGCCCAGTTCGGTCATGAATGCATTTTCCGTCAAGGCTCGAAAGAGCCTATGCAACACATGCGATTCGGGTATCGCTCGTAACTTATCCATGGAGGGCGCTCCTCACCCACTCATTTCGACCACACTCATCGGGAAAGCGGGACGACCGATCGAGAACCGAGACATGGCAAGCGGGGCAGTATCAGGGAGATGACGGGGTTCATATCCTGGTGCAAAGCAAATCTTAAGCCAAGTCTCACATTTGATCAATTGGGGATTCGCGTCGTCTTCCGATGGCGACGTCGAACGTCGATCTCAAGAAATCCTAGGACGCGTTTCGCAGGTCCTCGGTTGCGATGCATCAGTCGGCAGATCGGGACGACACGGCCCGGAGCCGACCATCCATTGATGGGTAGTCTCGGGCTCGGACGAGGTATTCGCGGGCTTTCCCGCCCGGCCTTCACGCCTTCCCGTGCCACCCGGCCCGAGCGTCGGCTTGAAGGCGAAGGACGTTCCTGGCATGATGGAAATATTAATGCAACAGAGGGATCATTTTAAGTCCTCGACCGGATCTTTCACCCATCGGCCAGGTTGAGTTGATGATCGAGCGAGGGGACGAGGACGGCGAGTAACGGCGATCGCGCGGCCCGGTGGCGCAGGAAGCGGCATCCGGGCCACCATCGTCAGGAGGGAGTTTGGTTGCGAATCACGTTTCACGGTGCGACTCGTCAGGTCACCGGCAGCGCCCATTTACTGGAGATCGGATCCCGGCGAATCCTGCTCGATTGCGGGTTGTTTGATTCGGAACGGATCGAGCCCGAGAGCCCGAACCGCCAGCTCTCCTTCGACCCGCGCGAACTGGATGCGGTCATCGTCTCGCACGCGCACAACGACCATATCGGCCGCCTGCCATGCCTGATCCGGGCCGGTTACAACGGCCCGGTCTTCACGACGCCGGCCACGGGCGATATCACGAACATCATGCTCCGGGACAGTGCACGCATCCAGCGCGAGGAGGTGCGGAACGCGCATGTCCGCTATCCCCACCTGGAGAATGTCGAGCCGCTCTTCGAACTCGCCGACGTCGAGTGGCTGATCGAGCGGATTCAGCGCGTGCCCTACCGGACGCCCATCGAGGTGGTCCCGGGGGTGACGATGACCTATTTCAATGCCGGACACATCCTGGGCGCCGCGATGGTCCAGTTGGAGTATCAGGAGGATGGGCGTTCCCGCCGGTTCGTCTTCACCGGCGACCTGGGCCGTCGCGATACGCATCTGCTCCCGGATCCGACCGTGATCCGCGACATCGACGTCCTGGTCTCCGAGAGCACCTACGGCAACCGGGAGCTCGACACGTATGACCGGCTGATCAAGCAGTTGCACGCGATCGTCGCGCGGGCGATCCGACTCCAGAGCAAGGTCGTGATCCCGGCGTTCAGCCTGGGGCGGACCCAGCGGATGGTCTACTGCCTCCAGGAGCTCTTCGCCCTGCATAAGGTCCGCCCAATACCGGTCTATGTCGACAGCCCGCTGGCCATGCGCCTGACCGAGATCCACCGCGACCATCCCGACGCCTATACGCCCCTGGCCCGCAGCCTGATGGACAAGGACCCGCTCTATTTCGGCTCCAAGTACGTGGAGTTCTGCGCCACCTGGGACGACTCGCGGCGGCTGAATTACCTGAATGGGCCGATGATCATCATCGCCTCGTCGGGCATGTGCGAGGCGGGCCGGATCCGCCACCATCTGCGGCACGTGGTCTCCGATCCCGACAACGCCATCGTGATCGTCAGTTACCAGGCCGAGGGGACGCTGGGCCGCCAGATCGCCGATGGGGTCGAGCGTCTCCAGATTTTCGACCAGTGGTATGACCTGAATGCCGCGGTCTACGTCCTCGACGGTTTCTCCGGGCATGCCGACCGGAACGATCTGGCCTGGTGGTTCGAGCAGACCGGGGGCAACATCGAGCAAGCCTTCCTGGTGCACGGCGAACCGGAGGGGATCGACGCCCTCGTCCCGGTGTTGCAACCGTTCGTCCAGTCCACCGTCCATACCCCGCAATTGCTCGCCAGTTACGACGTCTGATCCATTTCGAGCCGACCGAATCGATCGTCCGCTCCAGGCCGTCTTCGAAATCGACGATCGGCCCCTCATTGCGCGAATTCGCAGAGCGACTGCACGTAGTCCATGCTGCCGTCGTTGGCCCATCCGTCGAGCTGGGCGGCGTCCTTGAGCTGTTGCCCGCGACGCCGGTCGACCGCGAGGAACGAGCTGCTGAGGTCGGGGAGCGAGCTCAGGTCGCCCCAGAGCTTCTCGAACTGGGCGACCGGATAGACGTCCTCCTGGCCATGCCCCCAGCGTCGCTTCACGTCCTTGATCGTCACATAGGTCGGGACGCGGGCCGCCATGCCACGGACGGCGGCGGCGACCTTGTTCGGGTCGCGTCTGAGGTCGTCTCGAGTCAGCCCGAAGGCGCGTAACAGGCCGTCGATCCGGACCCAGGTCGTGAGCGTATTGTAATAGCGCAGCTTGAATTCGGTGTCTTCGCGGGGCTGTGCGAGTCCTTCGAGAAGCCGGAGCCGGCCGCTGACCTTGGCCAGGCCGCCTCCGCGGTCCTCGATCCGCCTGGGGATGACCTCGAAGCTGAGGGTGGCCCCCGATTCGATGACCGAATCCAGGATGCCCGGCTCGAGCGTCGCCCCGAGGGTGTCGATGTTGTGCACGAGCAGCCAGTTCAGCCGGGGATGTTGATCCAGGAGCCGGGCGAGCACGCCGTTGCGCAGCAGGTTCGGGACCTCGTAGAAATGGCCGGGTGGGTTGAACCGCTGGATCGGCACGTTGTCGGTGTAGTCGGAGCCTTCGCGCTGGCCCCGCGCCCAATCGAGGATGGCGCGTCGGGAGGCCTCGCGCACCTTCTGCTTGTTCTCGTCGAGCGTCTCGTGGCTCGTCTCTTCCCAGAGGAATGTCAGGTCGCGGGTCATCGGGATCAGACGCTGACCGATCGACTGGCCCCTCGACAGGTAGACCGGCCCGTCGTGCCCGTAATTGCCGGTCATGTGCAGGTGATGTTCGATGGCCGAGTGCGTCAGGTAACTGGTGGTCACGACGTGCGGGATGGCGATCCCCAGGGCTCGCTGGAGCTTGCCGGTCTTGGCGAGGTGGATCTCGAGGAAGCTCCGGTGAGAGCCGGCGAGCTGGACGAACGGATTGACCGCCTTGACGACCCCGGCGCCGGTGGTCCAACGACTGCCGACTCCGGCGGCGAGCGTCACGATCGCGGCCTCGCCGCCGGCCAGTACCGACTGGCCTCGCTGGACGGCCCGCGACGGCCATGGGCCGTATGCGGGGATCAGCTCGGAGTCCTCGACGTCGCGGACGTCGAGATCGACCGGCAATCGATTGCGTGCCAGCCCGATCCGACCGCGCTGGAGATCGTCGCGCAATTGCTCGTGCTGGACGGGGTCGAATCCATTCTCGCGGCGGATTCGGTCGGCCTCCTCGTCCCAGGAAGCGGCCGAGGTGTCGGCCGCGGACCGGGTGACCGGGAAGAGATGGTTGACCATCTTCCGGAACAATTTGAGGAGCTCGCGGTCCGCGGGGTACGTGTTGGCGAAGTGGTCGACATCGGCCCGCCGCTGCTGCGAGAGCGTCGCGGTCGGGTTCGCGAGCATCTGGGGGACCTGGAGCTCATAGTAGGCCGGCGGCATCATCGCGGCGTCGGCGGAGTCGAGCATGGCGAACGTGCCGTTCGGGTTGATCCGGAAGTCATAGACGACCGGCTCCATGGCGAAGGGCAGGGCATCGTCGAGGTCGGACTTGGCGCGGTGCATGATCGCGCCGATCCTGCCCTGGAACTCGTCGTGTCGTTCTGGCGCGACGAAGAAGGCCATGCCGCCGCCGGCCATGCCGCCGAGCATCAGGAAACCCCAGAAGTCGTCGCCCAGCGCCGCGCGCGACTCCCGGATGATCGTCTCCGTGAACGCGTTGGTCACCCAGGGGATGATCCGCTTCAAGGGGCCGTCCCAGTTGCGTGTGGTCGCTTCTCCGAGCCCGCGTACGTCCGCCTCGCCGACGCAGGCGACGATGCGACGGAAGATCTCGAGCGCCTCCTGACGGGCCAACCATTCCTCGCGACCGCGGAGCAGATATTTGGCTGTGACCATGTTCAGGATCGGACCCACGTTCTGGGCCATGCCGCCGTGGACCAGGATCAGGCTCTTCGCCAGGGCCTCGGCGAACGTCTCGGCGCGTCTGGCGTCCTGCGACGGGTCGGGGGCCGTCGGCTGGTTGAGCAGGCTATGCTCCGGTAGGAGGCGGCCCCGACTCACGCCCCACTCGGGGTCGGACTCGGTGGCCGCGACGCCCTGAATCCGCTTGATCCCGGGGAAGATCCCGCCCGAATCCTGCCAGCCGCCGCCGGATCCGCCCAGCCACTCGCCGAGGATCGCGCGGGCGACGACCACCTTGGCCTCCTCCAGGTCGAGGGGGCCGGTCAGGTTGCGCGCCTGTCCGGTGGCCCGCATGAGCAGGGCGATCAGTGAAGCCAGCAAGTTCGTGGAGACGGCGAGCCGCGACCCCTTCGGAATATCGTTGACCTTGCTGACGATCTCCAGGCCGTGCCCCGGCCGGACGATCCGCGCCAGCAATTCGTCGAGCCGGATCTTGGTGCCTTCGAGGGACGGCGGGATCAGGCCGGAGGCCACGATGCCGGCCTTGATCAGCCCGAGATAGTCATTGCCGAAGTTGAACAGCTCTTCGAGGCTGCCGACGTCCTTGCAGGCCTTCAGGTCGATGCTGGTCAGCCGCAGGATCGGCTCGGGGATGACGCGTAGCCGGCTCTCGATCGGAGGGCAGGGGATGGCGTCGCGGCCGTGAACCCCGAGGTCGACCGAGATGTTCAGCACCCGGGCGCCTTCGGGGAAATCCATTCCCAGGAAGAAGATGTCCGACCAGCCGCTATGCGAGAGGTCCAGCCGCACGGGCGTCCGCTCGACGAGTATCGGGAAGAGCGCATCGTCCGACTCGCGATGGAAGAGCTCTGACTGGATTCGCAGCGGGTGCTCGTCAACATCGCCGACGCGAAACATCCATCGGTTGCCCTGGCAGCTCCGGACCGAGCGCCGCACCTGATCGGCGAGGTTCTGGAAGGCGACCTGCTCATAGGCCTGGGCCAGGGCGCTGCAAATCGCGCCGGTGGGTTCGTCTTGTTTCATCGCCTCCAGAAAGGCCGAGATCGCTTGCTCATAGCGACGTTCCATCAGGTCCCGGAACCCGGGGAACGGGATCAGCCCCGACTCGCCGACCGCCAGGGCATCCGGGATGTCATAACGGAACAGGCTATGAAGGAACAGGGACGCCCGCACGCGCTCGTAGAGGTTGCTGCGGTTCCGCCGGAATTGCTCGAGCTCCTCGCAGGCCCGCAGCTTCTCATCGAGGCTGGTATTGGCCACAAGCTCGCGGATCGATCGGTCCCGGATGGAAGGATCGGAATGCGTAATCGTCTCAATGAGGAATTGGCCGAGCGGAGACATAGGGTGTTCAGTTTTCAGTGTTCAGTTTTCAGTGAGGGTGTTTGGAGTCGGGCGTTCTTTTCTTGGATGCACGGGCCAGTGATCGCGACTGGCCAGTGAGCATTTTCGATAGTTCCTTGATCTCAGAATCTGTTCCAGAAGGGGTCGGAAGCCGCTCTCGCTGGGTGGGTGCATCCCACCGACTTCTCAGGCTTATGTCGGTGGGTCGCACCCACCCTACAACCGTCAAATAAGGCTTCCGAGACTGACTCGGATCCGGTCGGGCCGTGGCACTCATTGGCACTCGATGGCAACTTTTCGCAAGGTCTCCATCGCCCCGGTCGCCGATCCCGACCCGGCCCCGAGCCGGTCGGCATGCCCTGTTCCGGGGCGAGGAGTTTGGAGCGATCGTCTCATCTCCCATCCCGAAGAGGACCGTGCGGACAGCGAGGCGGTGTCACCGGACCGAGGGCTGACCTGGGATGACTTCCCGCATCATCCCTTACCTATCAGGATGCCACCACACGGGCCATTCGCTAACGCACCTTCGGCGGCATCGAGCGGTTTCCTGTCGTAACGCTTATTGCACAAACGCGATAGAAGATCCGGGAGGATTTTCAATTTGTTTGGCCAGGGGTCCTCTTATGGGACAGTCTCTCAGCACGTCGTAAGTTGCGACCGCCAGTTGGCACCCCTGCTTCCAAACCTCGAGTTCCTTGAATGAGTGGTACATGTCCGCGGTCGAAGCGTCAAAGTCAGGGAACTGAACACTGAAAACTCAATGAGGAGCATTTTGCTCAACCCTGACGACCGATTCCAGCAATAACGCCAGGATTCGCTCGCGGTCAACTCCGGCGAGCGCGAGGGCGATCTGCGCCTCGATCACGCCGAACTTGACCCCGAGATTGAACCGGGATCCTCGCGTCTCGAGCGCCAGGTAACGCTCGCGCTGGGCAAGGCCGTTCAACGCCGTCGTCAGTTGGATCGATCCCAGCTCGCGGACGTCCCGACGGACCAGATCGTCGAGCAACTCAAAGACCATGGGGGTCAGGACGTGCATTCCGAAGAAGCACAGGTAATGCCCGGCGCGAATCCCCGGTACGTGGAGCCGGAGCTCGGCCTGGGTCGGGTTCGGCTTTTCGATGATTTCCTCGATGACGTAGATCTCGGGATGCTCGGGCATCCGCCGGCCGGTCAAGGTCCCGTATTGATGGATCAGGTGCTCGCGCGTGGCCTGCACGGCCGACACGGCACAATCTTCCGACGCGGCCAGCTCGATCAATTGCCGGGCGCATCGCCTCGATTCCGAGGAGATGTAGAGGTGATCTCCCAGGAGGAGCAGGACCGGCTCGGACCCGGCGAATGACCGAGCGCACCAGACCGCGTGCCCGTAACCTTCCGGCTCCGGCTGGACGGCGAAATGGAGGCGCTGCTCCAGGTCGAGGAGGCGCCGGGCCTGTTCCTCGGCCCACTCGATCCCCTTGGCCGACTGCACGTTGGCGGTGTAGTTCCGGAAATGGTCGCGGTAGACCTTCTCATCGCCCGGGCGCAGACGACGCAGATTTCCTCGATGCCGCTCGCGATCGCCTCTTCGGCGATGATCTGGAGGACGGGCTTGGTCAGCCCGTCGCGATCGACCAGGGGGAGCATCGCCTTCTGTACGGGATCGGCCGCCGGAAATTGACGGGCCCCCCGACCGGCTGCCGTGATCACCGCTTTCGAGATCTGCAAGTCGCGATACCTCTTCTGACCGAGCGGATTCGGGGTGTTCTCCGCGACCGGAAGCCGCGCGGCCCGAGCCCGAGTTTGAGCGTTCCCGCTGTATGGAGTGCTAGATTAACCTCCGGGCTTGGCGGCAAACAAGTCCGACTCTTGACATGATGCTTTCAGCGCAGATAATTAAGGTCTGCCACCGAATTGGCACAGTTTGCCTGGGGATGTAGCTCAATTGGTTAGAGCACCGGCCTGTCACGCCGGAGGTTGCGGGTTCGAGCCCCGTCATCCTCGTTTATAAGTGCTTATACTGCAAAGGTTTAGGGTAGGGCGAACGATTGAAGGAATTAAGAATCGGCACTCGACTGTCAGCGTTCTGCACCTCCCAAAAACCGCAAGTCGTAGTCTGCCAAAGAGTTGCGTCCTCAAAGGTTGTCAGCGAACAGCTGGCTGGCCGAGCGGGTGCTCTCCGCCTTGAGTTCCAAGTCCTTTGATCTCAGAGACTTGTGAAATTGGCACCTCTAGCAGGATAGCGGGTGCTCTGAAATTGTCAGCGTTGACCACGGCTTAACACTCTCAAGCCGCCTTTTGGCAAGGACCCACGCCTCCAGGTGCTTCCCGAGAAATTAAGATCCCCAGCCCACATCGGCTGGGGTTTTTGTTGCGCTGACTAAGCAAATCTCCCAAATCACCCACCCAACGCAAAGAGCGTAACACTTGCATCTTTCGATGGTTGTGCTACGCTTCCCTCACTTGCCAATGAGTGAGGTTGTTATGTCTGAATCTGAAAAGGGCGCAAGCCTTAAAGCTCGCCCTATCCTCTTCTCCGCCCCGATGGTGCGGGCGCTTCTCGAAGGTCAGAAGACGCAAACGCGCCGGAGCGTTAATCCAAGAAAGTATGGGTGCGATCTTATTTATCTGCCTGATTGGGATGAGGATTATCGGCAGTATTTCGCTGGAGATCGAAGTGATCCGGGTTGCTGGGGATGGCCAAATATAATTGAATTTGACCCTCTTACTTTAACAGAGGCGGCGAAATGGGGCGACAACCCCTACGGCAAGCCTGGCGATCTGCTATGGGTGCGGGAAAGCTTCTCGCATTGCGCCCCCGATGAATGGAGAGGAAGCGGCAGACCGTGGTATTGGGCCGATGGGCAGCCGAGCGACGGCGATTATAGCAGGCCACGGCCATCGATCCACATGCCCCGCTGGGCTAGTCGCCTGACACTGGAGCTGACCGAGGCGCAGGCGCAGCGCCTGCAGGATATCAGCGAGCAGGATGCGAAGGCGGAGGGGCTATCAGTCATTACAAAGGATGATGGTCGTACATGGAAGTACGGAATCCCTGACCGCGATGGATTGCCGGGTAACGATGACGATGGGTGGCATTGGCCTGATTGGAATGTCGATCCTCGCGTTGCCTATGCTCGGCTCTGGCAATCCATCAACGGCCCCGGCTCCTGGGACGTCAATCCTTGGGTCTGGGCGCTGACCTTCCGCGTCCACCAGCAGAATATCGACCCATTCCTTGCCGAGCGGAGGCCCGCATGAGCGTGGAGGAATCGCCAGCGCGGAGGCCGAAATCATGACCGTAGAGAAATACCGCCCGACAAAGCTGGATGATGCCCTGTCTCGCATCGCCGAGGAATGCAGCGAGGTCATCAAGATCGTCTGCAAGGACCAGAGATTCGGCCTGAACGACACGCATCTAATCAAGCAGAAGCGGAACGTGGAGTTGCTGCGGGAGGAATTGGCGGATGTCGAAACCGCGGCTGTCGACTTCTTCCGAATTCTACAGGAGTGTCAGCCACCTACGACGGAGAACGCTTAGGGTAATCGACTGAACCTCGGCAGCGTGAAAGCCGATTCAGCCGCCAGGGAGCCGGAGATAACCCGTGAGGGTGCGTTGCTATTATCGGACCAGAGCAGACATGTACTGCTTGATTCGGCCGCAATCTCGCACGAGAATTGAACCCGGTATGAGACCCGGTCGTTATGATGCTTGTTTGCATCCAATTATTAAGCCGAGGCATACGCTGATCGGCTAGGATGATACCTCGAATGCACTCATCTAGGATAATAATATGAATATTCCAATAAATGATGACAAGCAATTTTTGCGCGTCAAGTTAGTCGAGCTTGCTCATCTCCTGATCGATGCCGATGTTGCGTTACAGGTCCGGCTTGCAGAACCTACTACTGAAGCGTTGCTGTTCTCAGTGAATCCAGCGTTTCTCCTGATGACGATTCAAGGATTACTTGCGTCGCTCGCGAGACCCTCTCGGTGGCGATTGGAGCTGACTCCAGAGGACAGGCGTGATCTTGATACGAGTTTCGCGGCGGCTGCGGAACACCTAAGGAACGTCAGCGGCGGCCAGGCATTTGAGCCCGCGCAAGTGCAGTCAGTTCTCGGAGTGCTGGGAGACCTCCTCGGTGTCCCCTCCGGCCTCCCTTTTGGTTTTGGAGGAGGAGGTGGTCTTGGAGGAGGAGGGATGCCTCCGGGGGCGGCACCTGGGGGGCTGTTTCGCGTTCCCGGACCACCGTCTGACCTGGAGCCTGCCACAGAAACGGTACGGCTTGGAATGTCTGCGCCGCAGACTGTGCGCCGGGAGAGAACTTCACTGCGCGGTTCGTGGCTTACTTGCCGATTCTTGAGCAGCAGGTTCGAGAGATGCTTGGCAATCTAAGCCCACGTTCGACCTCTCATCTCGGGCCGAAGGTTTGTCATCATTGGGTAAGAGGAACGGCTGTGACCGTGAAATTACATGGCGACTATCTCGTTTGTGAAAAGGCTCAACAGGAATTCATCTGGGAAGGCGATCTGAGCCTAGTAGACTTTGACGTCCAGATTCAACCGACCGCTCCCGAAGGATTCACAATCCTGAAATTCGATATTGCCATTGGAGCGCTGGACGTGGGGAATCTCAGATTGGACTTAGAAGTATCCAAAACCGTAACTGGTGCGGTTCGCCGATGCGCGGCTGGTAACGCTGCCCGCCGTGCGTTCGCATCATATGCGTCTCAAGATCAACTTCGCGTGCTAGATAGGATCGCAGCGGTTGTCATCAGTGCGGGACTGCAGGTCTTTATGGACTGTCTTTCTTTGCATCCTGGCGAGGAATGGAAACCGCGTCTAGAGGCGGAGATTCTAGCGTGTGATCTGTTCCTTCTATTTTGGTCATCTCATGCAAGAAAGTCTCAATGGGTAGACTGGGAGTGGAAGACTGCTCTTAGGACAAGAGGAATGGGAGTAATGCAACTTCATCCCCTCGACACCGTGAAGAAAGCACCTCCCCCGGACGAACTGAAAGAACTGAATTTCGGCGATCTTTACAATCTGGTTCGCCAAACATATGGTAGAAGACAACGTTGAATGAGTGAATCAACGACTGCTCTGGAGTTGTTTCAACTACCTCCGAGCGAAAGAAGATCATCGGGTCAAGTGATTAATCTATAAACAGTCAGGTTGTCGGCGGCTGACCTATCAGTGGTACGAAGAAGGGGCGTTCACCAAGGAGACAAAGAACCGAAAGCCAGCCAGCTAACCGGCGCAACAAAAACCCTCGGCGGCGAGACCGCACGCGAGGGGAACCTGGTATTCAACAACAGTTTTACAATATAAATCATATTGATATAGTCAATATTTTAATAACCAAAAGATTTCATCCATTTATCGTCAGCGATGTCAGCGAATCGGTAGTAAACTGTCAGCGAATAAGGGAAACCCTGGAATGCGGGACATCCGCGAGCTTTCCGTAAGTCCTTTGGCAGCAATGGTTATGGCATGACCCAGCTCGCCGCTGCTCCGGCCTGTCACGCCGGAGGTTGCGGGTTCGAGCCCCGTCATCCTCGCTAAACGTTCATCCTGCCGAATTCGAGATGGGCATTACTGGATGGGGAAGATCCTCGCTCATCCCGGACCAGGCCTATCCGATCACCAGAATGGAGCGATTTCGGGCCAGCCTGCTGCCTTGGAGTCACTCCATGACCCTTCCCCTCACGATCACGATCACCGCGACGACGGACGATCGCTACCGGGCCGAGACGCCGAATGGCCCCGTCGAGGCCGGCTCCCTGCGCGAGCTGGGCGATCGCTTGAGGGATTTCCTTGCGTATCTTGAGGACGAGTCCGCCTCCGACCTGATCGAACTGGCCCGCCTTTCCCGCTCGGCCACTGATCGGGCCACCTTGCTCGAATTGGCCCGGACATCCCCGCCCCCGACGCCTGGTTCGGCAACGACTGATCGAGGCCGCAGACCGGGAGAACGTCGGGCCATGTCCAAGAGCTTATGTTATGGTCAGATCGTCCGAATCCGGATGACACGCCATGGCACGGAGAAACTCCGGCCCGTCGTCGTTGTCACTCCGGATGAAGCGATGGCAGAGGGCGAGCCTTTTCGTCAGGGTGGCAATCACCGGGACGCCGGATCCGCCCACGGGATTCGACGTGCCGTTGCCCTGGTAGGCTCAAGGCCGATCGCGGAAGGGCCTGGACAAGCCTAATTCCGCCGTCTGTCGCTGGTTCATCACCTTCTCCGCCAACGTGGTCGATGCCATAGGACACGTTCCGCCCGAACCCATGCGAAGGATCGAGGAGGCCATCCGACGCTAACGAGGCAATTCATTCTATTAGCTGGATGTTAGAAGTGGCAGTTCAAACGGCTGTTTGAACGACAACAATTTCCCTTTCGGTTGACCTCCGCCCGGCATTCTTTTCGGTCCATCCAGGATGCGCGGCCTAAATGTCATCCATCGAAGCAACGATTTTCCAGTTGATCGGTTTGTCCTCCATAGATTTATTCATTATTTTATAATTATACTTATTTTAACATAATCTAGCATGACTTTTACCTTCGCGCAACAATAACCCCACCACATGGGCGGGGGACGAAAGGCAGGGGCAATACGCCTCACCATCAGTAGATAGAGGGGATCTCGCCGCGCTCGAGGAGGGCGAAATAGCAGTGCTCTTCGCTCTTCGGCTTTGAGCTCTGCTTGTGCCTCTTCCTGCGAAGGTCAGGAATATCGTTGGGATACCCCAGCAAGTCGGCGACCTCCTCCGGCGCGTCCGCCTCATCGAGTTCGTCGATGTCGTCGCCGAGCAGGTCGATCAGTTCTTCCAGCCGCCGATACGTCCTGAAGGTCCGGCGGCGGAAGCTGACCAGGTGCGGCGCATCGAGCCCCAGGATCTCGACGTAGAGTTCCCCGGCGCTGTTGAGCGGCGTGACGCTGCCGTCCTCCTCGAAGCGGTAGAACCCATGATAGGCGACGGCGCACGGATCCAGTAGCGGACGGGCCTGCTTTGTCCAGTTACAGGAACCGCAGGAATAGACGATGTTCTCGTAGATGTGCCTCTTCGCCTCGTCCGCCGACCAAGCCACGACGTGATCGAGCTGGAAGAGCCTCCAGCCGTCCTTGCCCCACTTCTCGCGGTGCAGGCAATAGACGCAGCGGAACTGGAACTCATCGCGGACCCAATCCTTGTACTTGTCGTAGGTCAGCCCGAATGGGCCATGGCGTCGCGCGTGGGGACTGACGGGGAAGCTCATCGGCGCCGGGAGTGTCAAGCTTTGTTGCTCCTCCTCGCTTCCAACCTCTTCTTCAGGGCGTCGAGTCGCGAATCGATCTGGTCCAGGGCGTCCGTCGGCCTCGGGTCAACCGACTGGATGTGCTCGTGCACCTCGCGCTTCAGGCGGTCCAACTCGCGGGACTCCTGCAGGCTCAGGCCCTCGGCGTGCTTCTTCTCGATGAGACGAAGCCTCCGGTCGTTCTTGGCGGTCCAAGGGTCCATCTGCGCGGCCCCAAGCTGGCGGGTTGAGGTAAGGCGGATCTGCCGGGGAGACTCCGACTCCGCATCGCGAATATCGGCCAGGGCCGACGCCAGTCGGTAATCGATATCGCGGGATTGGCTAGACCATCCTTCGGATTGGAGGGGTCGCGCGGGTGCCAACGCCGCGTACATGGGCCCATAGGGTGCTACGACCACCCAGGTCGCATGCCGCGCCTTCGCCCGGAGGGCAAGCCCGTTGTAGACCACCGTCTCCGAACCGGCCGTCAGGCGGTAGCGCTCGAGATCAGTCAGCATCGAAGATCTTCCTGGCCTCGTCCTTGATGAGCGCCTCGAACACCTTCCGGTGGCGAGTCTTCATGTCCTCCATGACGTCCGGGAAATCGCCGAGCGAGACCGGCGCCTCGGGCGAGATCCAGATGATGTCGAGGTCGAGCAGATAGCTCGGGCTGGGGGAAGACTCCATGTCCGCGAACGTCACCACGATGCGAATGGGCCGGTCCGAGAACTCGGCCTCCTTCCGGTTGAAGAAGGCGAGCAGCTTGGTGGCCGAATCGATCTGCGGGAATTTAGGCGGTATGGTGAAATAAGGCGAGAGGTCGTCGTGCGGTTCCTTGATCGTGACCTTATTGATGTACCGCAGCCCGATACGGGTGATCCCCTCCGGTTCGGCGACATGGCCGTAGATGTCCAGGGCCTGAAGGATTTGGGGGCGAAAACTCTCCCAGCCCTTATAGGGTCGCAACATGTGGACGGAGAGCTGATCCACCCCCACGCCCACGATCCGCGTGCCGCCCTCCCCGAGAAACTGCACCCGCTGCTTCCCGACTTTTTGCTGCATCGAGACCGACGACTGGCCTTCGACGCCGGCCTGCAACTGCGCCTCTACGAGCTGCTGGAGGCGTGGTTTCTCGCCGTAGGCTTCTTTCAACTCCCCGTACATCCGACCGGGCAACGTGGGATCCCATTCGATCCCGGGAGCGAACTGGAGATCGCAGACGGCTTCTTCGATCGGCGGATTGCGATACTTCCGTGGTTCCATTACTGAACACCTGCTCTCAAATCATCCGAGTCTCTATCCGCCAGCGGTCGAGTATACCCACGGTAATCCCGATCGCCAGAGACCGCCCCGGCACGCCTCGGGCCGCCAGAAGGCGACGGGCGCACGGCATCCTCACCTACTAAGGGGACATCGAGTAGCCACTTTCTCCCCGCCAAGCCTGCCACACGATGCGTGAACGCAAGGTGATGGGGAAACGAGTCCAGGCCGGTTTTCGCAGACCGTGCCCGTCCGGACGCTGCCTAAATCTACATATTCCGATTCAGACTTCTTTCAGAGAATTGGTGGCAAAATAGTCTGAAATCCCGCTAAAATCTGGAAATTGACGTGACCGTCCGATCGTCGTAAATCCTTATCTGCTAGCAGTCATGACAGGAACAACTCGCACGCATCTCCTGCCTGTCACGCCGGAGACTGCGGGTTCGAGCGCCATCGTCCTCGCCTCCTATGATTTTCTCCCGCACAACACGCCACATTTCCTCTCCATTTCGATCCCTCCCGCGGACCGAGTAGAATGGTCGGTGACGAAGAAGAGGCCCCGCGTGCACGCTCGGGAATCCTCGCTCCTCCCATTCATTGAACCTCGATTGGAGGCTTCATGACTTCAGCGACGACCCATTCTCCAGAACCTTCTTCCTCGTCCCTCCCGGATTCCTCTCGATCCGTCCCCACCCTGGAGGAATTGCAAGAGTGGACGACCGAGCCCGACGACAGGATCGTGATTCGAAGCGTGGACTGGGCCTATTATGAGCAACTCGTCAACTCGATCCCGGAAGGAGCCAATCTCCACGTCGACTATGATGGGAAGGATCTCGAGATCATGACCCTCGGTCCGTATCACGACGGGGCTAAGAAACTGATCGGTCAACTCGTTGAGGCTATCACGCAAGAATTGGAGATCCCCTATAAGAGCGCGGGGCAGACGACCTGGAAACGGCCCGAGATCGCACGCGGCCTGGAGGCCGACGAGAGCTACTTTTTTCGACCCGATAAACTCGTTGCGGTCGCCCAGGCGATGGCGCGAAGATCCAGGAAGATCGCCGATTACCCGAATCCCGACCTCGGAATCGAAGTCGATATTTCTCCATCGAAAATCGACCGGCCGGGGATTTACTCCGCACTTCAGGTCGCCGAGGTCTGGCGATTCGAAGGCGAAACTGAGAGAGTCATCATCGAGCGATTGGGTGAGGATGGGGTGTACCAATCCGTCGCGGTGAGCGGGTTCCTCCCGATTCAGGCCCACGAGGTTCGGCGGTGGGTGGTCGAAGAGGACTCGAGTGACGAGTCGGCCTGGGCGCGCCGGCTTCATGCCTGGGCTCGGGCTGAGCTGGTTCCTCGGATTCCACGATGAGACCCATCCGCAGCCGCAGGTCAAGAAGATTCGGGTGATGAGTCGCTCCGAGAGAGTCGAGGGTGAATCCGATATGAGCTACCTGGAATCGATCAGCGTCCATCGCATCGCGCCGCCGGAAGTCTCCGGGGCCGAGACGGCCGCCGATCTGATCGACCACGCCTTCTCCAGCTACAACGGCGGACGGCTCCGCGAGATCTGTCGCGTCTTCACCGAGAAGCTCCTCCAGCACGATTGCACCGTCGGCTTGACGCTCTCCGGGGCCCTGACGCCCGCGGGACTGGGGATGAGCTGTCTCATCCCCTTGATCAAGGCCGGGTTCATCGACTGGATGGTGTCGACCGGCGCCAACCTCTATCACGACACACATTACGCTCTCGACTTGCCCTTGCATCAGAGCCGCCCCAACCTCGACGATTTCACGCTAAGACAGAACGACGTGATCCGGATCTATGACATCATCTTCGAGTACAGGACCCTGCTCGACACCGACACCTTCTATCGCGAGTTGATCCGCGACGACGTCTTCGCTCGGCCGATGGGGACCGCCGAGTTTCACTACGAGGTGGGCCGCTACCTCCACGGGCGTGCTCAGGCCCTGGGGCGTCCTTCGCCCAGTCTGCTCGTCGCCGCCTTCGAGGCCGACGTGCCGATCTTCACCTCGAGCCCCGGGGACAGCTCGATCGGCATGAACCTCGCGGCCCTGAGCCTGCAAGGCGGCCGGCTCCAGATCGATACGCTCCGCGACGTCAACGAGACCGCCGCGATCGTCTACGCCGCCAAGCGCGACGGGGGGAATTCGGGCGTGGTGATCCTGGGTGGCGGCAGTCCCAAGAACTTCATCCTCCAGACGGAGCCCCAGATCCAGGAAGTCCTCGGGCTCAGCGAGAGCGGCCACGATTACTTCCTCCAGATCACCGACGCCCGACCCGACACCGGGGGACTCTCCGGAGCCACCGCCAGCGAAGCGATGACCTGGGGCAAGGTCGACCCCGACAAGCTGCCCGACTCGGTGACATGCTACGCGGACTCGACGATCGCCCTGCCGCTCCTGACGGCCTACGCCCTGGCCCGCCATGCCCCTCGGCCTCTCCGCAGACTCTACCAGCGTCGTTCAGAGGACTACGAGACGCTCAGGTCAGCGTATGAGTCCAAGCTGCGGGGCGATTCGCCCGAGCCCGGGCCCCGGAATCGCCCGAGTTAGAGCGACTCACGATCGGAATGCATACACCCCATACCAACCCGACGCGCCAGCGAGGGGAGTGCCTCCAGACCCTCGCTGGCGCGTCGGGTTAGTGTCGAACTCAGCCGTTCACCGCTCAATTGCAGCGAGCCGTCCTCCGCAGTCCGGATCTCGTATGTCCCCACGGTTATCCACATCCGTCCTGGTGGTCGATCCGCACGATCCCGATCCCGCGGCGATTGACGAGGCGGCCAGGGTGTTGCGACGCGGAGGGCTCGTCGCTTTCGCGACCGAGACCGTCTACGGACTCGGGGCTGTCGCCACGGACGAGAAAGCCGTGGCGCGGATCTATGCGGCCAAGGGACGACCCGCCATCAATCCGCTCATCGTCCACGTGGCCGATATCGAGCAGGCCAGGAGGTGCGCGACCGAGTGGCCTGACGCGGCGGAGATTCTCGCCTCTCGATTCTGGCCCGGACCGCTGACGATCGTCTTGAACCGAACCGAGAGAATCCCGGACATCGTGTCCGCGGGCAAGGCGACGGTCGGCTTGCGGATACCGGCATCGGACGTGGCCCGCAGACTGATCGAGCAAACCGGTGAACCGCTCGCGGCGCCGAGCGCGAACCGATCGAACCGGCTCTCGCCCACCCGGGCCGAGCACGTCCTCGGCGACCTGGACGGCCTGATCGACATGGTCATCGACAGTGGACCGACCAACGTCGGCCTCGAATCCACGGTCCTGGACGTCACCCGTGATCCACCGCGACTCCTTCGCCCGGGACCGATCACCCGCTCGGATCTGGAATCGGCACTTTCGGGCGGCCCCATCATCGTGCCGGCGGCCGGGGATTCCGCCGAACGGCCATCGAGCCCCGGGCAGTTCCCGGTGCATTATTCACCTCGAACACCCTCATTTCGCGTCGATTCCGTCGAACGAGATCGTCCACGTCATGAATCCCCGGGACGTCGCCCTCATCTGGATCGGCGAACGCCCTTCGACCTCGATCCCCGTCATCGAGACATTTGGGCTGGAGACGCCAGCAATGGCATCCCGTTCCCTCTACGACGTGCTGCATCGATGCGATGCGCTCGAAGTCCGGTCGATCATCGTGATCATGCCTCCGGACCGGCCCGAATGGCTGGCCGTCCGCGACCGACTCTTGCGGGCGACTCGTCCCTATCCGAAGGGCGACTGATCGATTGGAGCCCAGGCGCACTCACTCGAAGAGTCGGCGCTGGGGATCGAACAGGGAGAAATCGGGCTCGGGCGGGGGCGGTTCGGGGAGCCCCAGGTGGAGATACGCCCCGGAGGTCGCCAGGCGCCCGCGGGGCGTCCGGATGACATACTCCCGCCGGAGCAGGAAGGGTTCCACCTCGTCCTTCAGGGTGTCGACGGCCAGGTTCATAGTGGCGGCGATGGCTTCGACTCCGGTCGGACCGCCGCGGAAGACCCGGATCAGGGTGTCCAGATAGCGGCGATCTTGCTTGTCGAGCCCTTCGGAGTCCACGTCCTGCATGGCGAGCGCATCACGGGCGACCGAGAGGCTGATGTGGCCGTCGGCGCGGGCCAGTGAGTAGTCGCGGACCCATCGCAATCGGGCGTTGGCGATCCGAGGCGTACCCCGGCTGCGCACCGCCAGTTCCCAGGCGGCTTCCTCGACGATCGTGGTGCGGAGCTTCGCCGCGTTGACATTGATGATCCTGGCCAGATCCTCGTTGTCGTAGAACTCGAGATGCTCGTGGATGCCGAACCGCTCCCGGAGCGGGCCTGTGAGCATCCCGCTGCGCGTCGTCGCCCCGATGATGGTGAACTTCTTCAGCGGGAGATTGATCGTCCGCGCCGACATCCCCTCGCCCAGGACCACGTCGACCCGGAAGTCCTCCATGACGGGATAGATGAATTCCTCGACCGCGCTGGGAAGTCGATGGATCTCGTCGATGAAGAGGATCGAGCCCTCGGTCGCGTTGGTGAGATAGGGCATCACGTCCATCTTCTTGTCGAGCGCCGCACCGCTGGTGATATTCAGCTCGACGCCCAGCTCATTGTGCAAGACCGTCGCGAAGGTCGTCTTGCCCAGGCCCGGCGGCCCGTCGAACAAGATATGGGGGAGCGGCTCGCCCCGCTTCTTGGCGGCGGCCAGGCTGATGGTCAACCGTTCGGCCACCGCGCGCTGCCCGATCACGTCGGAGAGCCGTTGCGGGCGGAGTTTCTCGTCGGGGTCGATGGGCCCCGCCTGGGATGGCGCCGCCGAGCCCGGGACCTCGCGCCGCCTCCGCTCGTCGTCGCCGTCGGGTGTCCCCTTGATGATGGCCTCTCGCATCGCTCGGTCCCTCTTGGCTGGTGATCCTCGTCGGTTGGGTGGACGATCCTGAGCGATCGGTCGAGCGGATTCGCTCGATCCCGTCAACGTCCGGTACGCGTGACCGTGCAGGGTACGAGCGACGGCCCGGGTCTCGACTGATCGATTATCGACTTTGCAGGTAGATCGCCTCGATCATATCCGCGACCGACTTGTACTTCTTCTTCCCGGTCAAGACCCGGTCGATCGCCTGCCTGGCTTCGCTCTCGGAATGGCCGACCGAGAGGAGCGCCGCGTAGGTATCGCGGATCACGTCGGGCTCGGCGTTCTCGGGGGTCCCATTCGATCCGGCCGACGCGCCGTGGGGAGCCGGCTCGGAGCCGACGATGAGCGCGAACTTGCCCACCTTGCGGCGCAGCTTGGCGACGATCCGTTCGGCCGTCGCCTCGCCGATGCCCGGGAACGTGGACAGGACCTTGACGTCCTGATCCTGGATCATCCGGGCGAGCTCGCGGACGGGACGGACCATCGCCCGAAGCGCCTTGCGGACGCCCACGCCGTCAACCGAGCAGAAGATGTCGAAGAACTCGCGGTCGATCGCGGAGAGGAAACCGACCATCCTGGGCACCAGTCGAGCGACCATGGTCCCTCCCTCGATATAGAAGAAGGTGTGCAGCTCGATCGGCTCGCCGAGCTTGGACTGGATGGCCCGCCGGGTGTGCTCGGGGATCAGGATCTCGATCTCGAACGGCTCGACGCGCAACGTCACCGACTCCTCGTCGATCGCCGCGACGATGCCTCGCACTTTCGTCAGCACCGTATCGACCGTCCTTTCGCCAACAGCCCCTGGAGACTGTGATACCTTTGTTCAGATATTGTGCGCCATTCGCGGCCCGGTTTCAAGTCGGTTTCCGACCGGTTCTCTTCGCGCCTTCGGCTTCGACCGCCCGCCGGCGGCCGTCCTTCGCCGGCTCGAAAGTAGGGCCTCGAATCCCGATGGCTCATCCCATGTGGGATCATGGCGTTTTCGCGACTCCTGTCAACGTCCGCTCTCACTCCGGAGGCCGTCCCGGCGCGGCCCGGGCTGGGCGACTCAGGCCATCCGTCGCGGTCTACTGGCCCTTCCTGGGTCGAGCCTGTTCGCGCCGGAGGAGTCCGGAGATGAAACGATGGGCCCCGAATCCCGATTCCCGCGCAGATGGGTCGGTGCCCGGATGCCGTGATGGCATCACCGGGAAAACCCCGGAAAACAGCGATGTGGGATCGTCGAAATTTTCACGTATAGTTAGTTTATATATTTATGAAAACGAGATCGGATGCCCCGCCGCGAGATCTTACGGATCGGACAGATCCCGCGAATGCGCCGCAATCGTTGAGTTTTTCCATCATTCCCGCGGTGTTCGCCTTCCATAAGTCGAGGGATTTGGTATGACTTGACACAGGGACCGGTTGATGCATGCCGGTCGGACTTAAGCGAGTATATCTTTGGAGCAGGATCAGACCGATGGCCGTGAAGAAGTCCGAGACGAAGAAGACCAGCACCTCCCCGAAAGCCGGGACCGTCGCGAAGGCGGCCCCCAAGAAGGCGGCGCCGAAGAAGGCGGCCCCCAAGAAGTCCACGATGCCGGCGGAGGCGAAGTCCAAGCCGGCTCCTGCACCCGCGCCCGTATCCGCGAAGAAAGTCGCGGTCAAGAAGGCGCCGGCGGCCAAGCTGACCGACGCTCAGGGCCGAGTCCTCTCGGCCGTCCTGGGGGCGAAGGATGCGGGCTATGTCGGCACCAAGTCCGAGGGCCAGACCCTGGAAGCCCTCCTCAAGAAGAAGCTGATCAAGAAGGGGAAGAAGGAAGCCGGCGGATCCTACCGATTCCTGGCGACCAAGGCCGGCGCGAAGCACGTCCCGGCCCCGGCCCCGGCCTCGGTCACGTCCACGGCGCCCACACCGGCCCCGGCCCCCAGCCCCGCGCCGGATTCCTCCGCTACGCCTTCGGTATCGGCCTGAAGACCGTATTTTCCACTCCCTGCCCGGAGACGACATTGCGTCCGGCCTCTGTAGTCATTCCCGATCGCAGCGAGGGGTGTCGGCTCGGATCCCTCGAGCCTTCGCCCCTCTGCTCATTGGCTGGTCGGCGGTTTGCCGGCGAGTCTCGCGATCCGATCCCACCCGTCAAGCTCGCCACTCGAATGACCTGACCTTGGCGAATGTCCGGAATCTCGTTAAGATTCGCCCTCGCCACGGGGAATGGCCGATCCGGTCGTCAACCGTGGGCCTCATTTCGATAGAGTAGACTAGAGCGCTTGAAGCTTGGCTTGCGCACGAAGAATCCTACTAACCCGACGCGCCAGCGAGGGTCCGACGGCATTCCCCTCGCTGGCGCGTCGGGTTAGTATGTGTGACATGCGCGTCGAGTTAGGCGCGAACCAAGCGGGAAGCGCTCTAGGGGATCACCGACCGTTGGTTCGTCAGCCGCGGGCTGTGGGCGGCAAGAGACGGTCGTTCTCCACGCGAAGGACAGGTCAGACGGGCATGGATGTCGCGTCCCCCTGCAAGTCCCGGATCGGCGAGCGGTCGGCGTGGCTGGCGACAGTCATCGTCACCATGATCGCCGGATGTTCCACCTATATCGGTACGACCTCGCAGAGCTTCCTCAAGCATGTTCGCACCAATCCCGATCCCAACGTCCGCTTCGTCGCGTATGGCAAGCTGGGGTCTCCCGACCTCTACGATGATCCGGACGAGAAGGCCGAGGCGGTCCGGACCTTGATCGCCAAGCTCACGGAGGGCAAGGAGCCGCTGGCGGTCCGTGCCGTGATCATCCGGAGCCTGGGCGATCTCCGCGACCCGCGCGCCGGGAAGTGATCGCGCATGCCGTCAGGGATCCCGAGGGTGTGGTCCGGACCGAGGCGTGTCGGGCATTGGGCAAGGTCGGAATTCCCGAGGACGTGACGATCCTGGCGGGGGTCATGGCGGTCGACAACCTGGAAGATTGCCGGATCGCGGCGATCGACGGCATCGGCGCATTGAAGGCCAAGGACCCCCGGATCTATCACGTCCTGATCAACGGGATGGAGCACGATGATCCGGCGATCCGGCTGGCCTGCTATCGCGCCCTGAAGGAGATCACCGGTCAGGACCTCGGCCCCAAGACGGATGGCTGGCGTCGAGAGCTCGAGCCCAAGACCGAGTCCGCCGAGAAAACCGTCGCGACCCCGCCGAGCGAGGCGTCGAAGAAGGCGAAGGCGCCGTAATCCCTCGCGATCCGCGTGCTTCGATCCAGCCACGGGCTTTCCCGCGAGACGCCGGGCCGACCCGGTTCCCCGGATATCGCCATGGCCCTCCCGGCACGAAGCTTGCGATAATTGGGTGGGTCGGGCGCGAACCCGGCTTGGGCCTCCCGTGTCGTCAGGGTCGTGACCTCGGGGTGAAGCGGTTCGCTCCGGTTGCGGGGGACCTCGGGTCGCGAATCGATATGGACAGGCACACGCTCGAACTGCTGGAATTCGACAAGATCCGCGCGCTCATCGCCGCGCGGTCGGCCTGTTCGCTGGGCCGGACCGCGGCGCAGCGGATCGAGCCGAGCGTCGATCCCGGCGAGATCCATCAACGGCAGTCGCTCACCACGGAGATGGTCAACGCCGTGCTCGCCGGCCTGAGGCCGTCCTTCGGCGGCTTGCACGATATCCGCCAACTGGTGCGACGGACCCAGGTCGGCGGAATCCTCGAGTCCGAGGAACTCGCCGAAGTCGGCGAGACGCTCCGGGCGATCGGCGACCTCGACCGCTGGCTCGCCCGGATCGGCGACCAGTTCCCCCGCCTGGGCGGACTTCGCCAGGGCGTGGGCGAGTTCTCGGGCCTCGTCTCGGCCATCGAGGGTTGCCTGGATAGTCGGGGCAAGATCCTGGATACCGCGAGCCGGCGACTCTCCGCCATCCGCCGCGAGATCGGCCAGGTCGAGGAACGCATCCAGGAGACGCTCCGCCAGATGCTCCGCTCGCCCGACATCCGTCGCATCCTCCGCTTCGGCAATTTCACGATGGTCGGCCACCATTATGTCCTGCCCGTCTCCAAGGACCATCGCGGCGAGATCCAGGGCTCGGTCCTCCGCACCAGCGCCAGCAATGAGACGGTCTACATCGAGCCGACGGCGATCGGCGAGCGATCGGCCCAGCTCTCCTTCCTCCGGGCGCGGGAGGTCAAGGAAGTCCGCCGGATCCTCCGATGGCTCAGCGCCCAGGTCGGCATCGCGTCGGAGAGCCTGCTCGGCACGCTGGAGACCATGGCCGAAATCGACCTGATCCACGCCCAGGCACGGCTGAGCATCGATTATCGGATGACCGCCCCGCGCTTCAATGGAGACGGGCGGCTGGTCCTGCGCTCCGCGAGGCATCCCCTGCTCGAGGCCCTCTTCGCGGGCGATCCGACGATGATCCGGACGCCGGAAGCACCTCGCGAGGCCCCGCCCGCCGAACCGCCGGGCGCGACGCCGACCCAGCCGGCTCCCCCGGAACCGATCCCGAACTTGCCCGCACCGCCGGCCGAGCGTAAGACGGTGGTCCCGATCGAGGTGAACCTCGGGGTCCGCTTCCACATCCTCGTGGTGACCGGCCCGAACACCGGCGGCAAGACCGTGGCGCTCAAGACGGTCGGCCTGCTGGCGATCATGGCGCAGTCGGGCCTGCACGTCCCGGCCGGAGAGGGCTCCGACTTCCCCTACTTCGACGACGTCCTGGCCGACATCGGCGACGAGCAGAGCCTGGAGCAGTCGCTGTCGACTTTCTCCTCGCACATCCGCCGGATCAGCGAGATCCTGGGCAAGGCCACCTCCCGCTCGCTGGTGCTCCTCGACGAGATGGGGGCCGGCACGGACCCCGCCGACGGGGCCGCCCTCGGCCGGGCGATCCTCGACGAATTGACGGGTATCGGCAGCCGATCGATCGTCACGACCCACATCGGCGACCTGAAAACCTATGCCCTTTCGACTCCGGCGCGGAGAACTCCGCCGTCGAGTTCGACGACGAGACCCTCCAGCCCAGGTATCGGCTGCACATCGGCGACATCGGCCAATCGAACGCGCTCAAGATCGCCCGTCATTTGAAGCTCGCCGAGCACGTGGTCGCCCGGGCCGAGACGTACCTCTCGCAGCAGCGCAGCGGGGGAATCCCCGAGTGGGAGCTCCTCCAGAAGGTCCGCAAGGAGGCCGAGGAGGCCAGGCAAGCCGCCCTCCAGGCCCAGGCCGAGGCCGAGCGGACTCGCGAGGCACTGGCCCGGCGACTGGCCGAGCTCCAGGACGAGACGCGCCAGGCCGACGCCATCGTCGAAGCCCGCGCCCGCCTCCAGCCGGGCGACCGGGTCGTCGTCCCGCGGCTCGGCTACGACCGCCCCGGCCGGATCGTCAAGCTGGACATCCGCAAGAAGACCGCCGTCGTCGCGATCGGGCACGTCACCTGGAACGTCGCGATCGATGAGCTGATCCCGCAAACCACGCGCACGCCGGTCACCTCGTCTCCCGCAGCCAAAGGCTCCTCGGGCCGGCCGGTCAAGCCCTTGGACCAATTCGACCCCGATTAGAGCGATTTCCGCTTGGCTTGCGCACAGGTCGACACGCATGTCACTCATACTAACCCGACGCGCCAGCGAGGGGAATGCCGCTCGGACCCTCGCTGGCGCGTCGGGTTAGTATGATTCTTCGTGCGCAACCGAAGCGTAAAGCGCTCTAGATGATGGCGGGAATCACGGCTTCGACAAGTCTCTCAATGGACCCGGCTCACGACCCCGTCGGCATCTTGAGGTAGACCACTCCCAGCGGCGGCAGCCGGAGCGAGAGGTGGAAGGGGCGTCCGGCGTGGGATTCGGGGATTCCCCAGGCTCCGCCGTGATTGCCGCAGTTCGAGCCGCCGTAGATGTCCGCGTCCGTGTTGAGGATCTCCCGGTAATAGCCCCCCGACGGCACGCCGATCCGATAATTCTCGCGGATCACGGGCGTGAAGTTGCAGACCACCACGATCGCGTCTTCCGGGTCGCGAGCCCGACGCAGGAACGCCACGACGCTGTTCTCCCAGTCGTGCAGCTCGAGCCACTCGTAGCCCTGCCAATCGAAGTCGACCTGATGCAGCGCGTGCTCCGCGATGTAGAGGGCATTCAGATCGCGGATGAGCTGGAGGATTCCTCGGTGGTCCCGCCAGTCCAGCAGGTGCCAGTCGAGGCTCGAGTCGTGGTTCCACTCACGCCATTGCGCGATCTCGCTCCCCATGAAGAGCAGCTTCTTCCCGGGATGACCGTACATGTAGGCATACAGGAGCCGAAGATTCGCCATCTTCTGCCAGACGTCGCCGGGCATCTTGTCCAGCAGCGAGCCTTTCCCGTGGACCACCTCGTCGTGAGAGAGCGGCAGGATGAAGTTCTCGCTGAACGCGTAGATCAGGCTGAAGGTCAGCGAGCCGTGCTCGTACTTGCGATAGACCGAATCCTTGGCCATGTACCGCAACGTGTCGTTCATCCATCCCATGTTCCACTTGAGGCTGAATCCCAGCCCCCCGAGGTAGGTCGGCTTCGATACGCCGGACCAGCTCGTCGACTCCTCGGCGATCGTGAGGATCCCGGGATGTTCGTGGTGGCAGAGCTCGTTGAGCTTCTTGAGGAAGTCGATCGCCTCGAGATTCTCGTTGCCGCCGAAGACGTTCGGCAACCATTCGCCGGGCTTGCGCGAATAGTCGAGATAGAGCATGGAAGCCACCGCGTCGACCCGCAGGCCGTCGAGGTGGTAGCGGTCCAGCCAGAACAGTGCGTTGCCGAACAGGAAGTTCCGGACCTCGGGCCGGCCGTAGTTGAAGATCTTCGTGCCCCAGTCGCGATGCTCGCCCATCCTCGGGTCCGAATGCTCGTAGAGATGCGTCCCGTCGAAGTAACCCAGTCCATGCACGTCGGTCGGGAAGTGGGCCGGCACCCAATCGAGGATCACTCCGAAGCCGCGCTGGTGCAGGTAATCGACGAAATACGCGAAGTCGTCCGGCGTGCCGTGCCGCGAAGTCGGCGCGAAGAGGCCAACCGGCTGATACCCCCAACTCCCGTCGAACGGATGCTCGGTGATCGGCATCAGTTCGACGTGGGTGAAATGGGTGTATTCGAGATGAGCCGCCAGTTGCTCGGCCAGCTCGCGGTAGCCGAGGAAACCATGCTCGGAATCGGCAGTCCGCTTCCAGGAGCCGAGATGGACCTCATAGATCGCGACCGGCTTGTCGAATCCCTGCCGTTCGCTCCGTTTCGCCATCCAATCCTGGTCTCCCCAGGTGAAGCCGGTGATCTCCCAGACGATCGACGCCGTCTTCGGGCGCAGTTCCGCCGCGAAGCCGTAGGGGTCCGATTTCTCGACCAGGTAGCCATTGTGCCGGCTCTTGATCTCGAACTTGTAAACTTCGCCCTGGCTGAGGTCGGGGATGAAGATCTCCCAGATGCCGGAGCCGCCCCGGCTGCCCATCGGATGACGTCGGCCGTCCCAGTGATTGAAATTCCCGACCACGCTGACGCGCTGCGCATTGGGGGCCCAGACCGCGAAATGGACGCCCCGGAAGCCTTGATGGTTCCGGAGGTGGGCACCCAGTCGCTCATAGTTCCGATAATGGGTCCCCTCGCCGAGTAGGTGCAGATCGAACTCGGTCAGGACCGGCCCGAACGCATAGGGGTCGACGAACTCCCACGAATATCCCTGGTGATTCTCCAGACGCAGCCGGTAGGGGAACGGTTGGGCGCGGTCGGGGAAGCTCGCCGCGAAGAAGCCGTCCTCATGGATCCGCTCCATCGCGACCGGCACGCCCGGCTCGCCCCGACTCAGGTCCACCACCGAGGCTGTCCGAGCCTCGGGCAAGAATGCCTGGACCACCCAGGTCTTCGATTGGCCGGCACCCGTGGAAACCTCGTGCAGACCCAGGACCGAATACGGATCCCAGTGTTCGCCTCGCACGATCAAATCAACATCGTCCGCGGACTTCAAAGCGACCGGCTTCGTCTTCACAGGCATGTTTTTGGACTCGCTGTCATGTCGTGACCTCGACTCAATAAATGTCGGAAATCGGGGCGGCCCCTCGACCAGTCGGAGGGCGATACACCATCCGGACTGCTTTTCCAGACCGGCTCGGGTGGAAACTCGCCCTCTCGAATTCCGCAGCCATTTCTGCGTGCACTGCTTACTTGACTTCCAGCATGCGCTCCAGGGCGACTCGCGCCCATTCCGCGGTACTCGGCTCGACCTTGATCGAGTTCACAGGCGTGTTGCGTGCCAAATTCTCCAGACACCACGCCAGATGGGGCAGATCGATCCGGTACATGGTCGCGCACATGCAGACCATCGGGGACAGGAATTGAATCCGTTGGTCGGGATGTTCCTGCGCCAGACGATTGACCAGATGGAGTTCGGTCCCCACGCCCCAGGTCGAGCCGGCGGGAGCTTGTTCGATGGTCTTGATGATGAATTCCGTGGAGCCGACCAGATCGGCGGCGTCGACGACTTTCATCATGCATTCGGGATGGACCAGGATCCGGCTCCCGGGAAACTGGCGGCGGAAGAGCTCGACGTGCTCGGGCTTGAACATCTGGTGGACCGAGCAGTGCCCTCGCCACAAGAGGACTCGGCTCGATCGGATCCGCTCGGGCGTATTCCCTCCCAGCGGCTCGCGGGGGTTCCACACGGGCATCTGGTCGAGCGGTACGCCCATGGTCCGGGCGGTGTTGCGTCCCAGGTGCTGATCGGGGAAGAACAGCACGCGGCGACGGCGTGCGAACGACCATTCCAGCACGGCCCGCGCATTGGAGCTGGTGCAGACGATGCCGCCGTGCCGGCCGCAGAAGGCCTTGAGGTCGGCCGACGAATTGATGTACGTCACCGGCATCAGGTCGTCGGTGTCGATGAATTCCGAGAGGTCCTCCCAGGCGGCCTCGACCGACTCCAGGTCGGCCATGTCGGCCATGCTGCAACCGGCACTCAGGTCCGGAAGATAGACCGCAACCTCCTCGCGCGACAGCACATCGGCGGTCTCTGCCATGAAATGGACGCCGCAGAACACGATCTCCCGGCAGGTTCGGCTCTCCGCGGCGAGCTGGCTGAGCTTGTAGCTATCGCCACGGAGGTCGGCGTACTGGATCACCTGGTCCTGTTGATAATGGTGCCCGAGGATCAGCAGCGCGTCTCCTAGCTCCCGCTTCACGGCCAGGATTCGCTCACCAAGCTCCGAGTCCGCCATGTCGCGATAGGGTTCGAATTCCAGGGGACGCACGCCGGTAACGCTGGGGGCAATGGACGTTGTGGTCATCGCGTTGTGAAACCTACCCGGGTATCTGAAAGCCAATCATCCGAGGGCCAGGGCCGAACGATTTCCAGGATAACCGTTCGTCCGGAGCCACCCGACCTGTCTTATCTACGCCAATGATCGGGCGAACGGACCTGACGATCTATGACGCCCGCAACCGGGAGCCGATCGTCGAGGACTGTCCCTCCCCTGGATCGCACACGTATTATACCGTTGGGTCCGGATGGAACGAGTCTTCCGCGACCACCGAGGCACCTCATCGCCTCCCAAACGCCTCTCATGCGGCGAGTGGAAGCCATCGTGGATGGATTCGTGGTGGCCGTGAGGTCCGGCAAAGACCGCCCCAGGAGCGTATGACGATGAATGGTGTGATCTTGATTGTCGATGATGACGCGGCGGATCGCACTTTATTGCGGACGATCCTGTCCCGAGCGGGGTATTCGGTTCACGAGGTGGCCAGGGGTCGCGATGCGATCCAGCAAGCCCGTCAGGTCCGCCCGCACGTCGTGATTTTGGATGTCAACCTCCCGGACATGTCGGGACTGGATGTCTGTCGGGCGATCCGGGCCGATCTCGAGGTCTCGTCGCTTCCCGTCTTGATGTTGACCGTGCGCCACGATGACACGGATGTCCTGGCCGGGATCGAGGCGGGTGCGGACGATTACGTGGCCAAGGATTCCGCCGGGGCGATCATCCTCGGCCGGGTCCGTCGCCTGATCGAGTTCCGGCAGATGTCCGGATTGGCCATGCTCAACCAGCAACTGGCGCAGGTGGGGCGCCTGCTGGCCGGGATCGTGCACGAGATCCGCGGGCCGCTGGCGGTGATCCGCGGCAATGCCGAACTCCTGAGGCTGAAGGCGGTCGCCGGTGACGACAACGAAAAATGGATCGATTCGATCATCAGCAGCTCCCGGCTGCTCCAGATCCGCCTCGACCACTTGATGGCGGCCGTGCGGAATGGCTCGACGGAGGTCCAGATCATCGACCTGGCCCCGCTGATCAAGGAATCCATCGAACTTTTCGTCAAAGGTCTGCCGCCCGGGGAACAGCCGGTTCGGATCGCGTCGGATTGCAAGGGACCGGTCCCCAGGGTGCGGGTCGACCCCGGCCGGCTGATGCAGGTCCTGCTCAACCTCCTGAGCAATGCCCGCGACGTCATCGTCGGGGCGAAGCGAACGGGTCACGTCGTCATGACCCTGGCCTCGGCGCAGGCCGACGATCGATCGTGGGTCACGATCGAGGTCGCGGACGACGGTCCGGGAGTCCCCGAAGCCTACCTCGATCGCATCTTCGAACCCTTCTTCACCACCCGGGAAGAAGGCACCGGCTACGGTCTGTACCTGGCCTCCGAGATCCTGAAAGAACAATCGGGCCGCATCACGGTCCGCAACAATCCGGGCGGCGGAGCGACGTTTACCATCTGGTTGCCCGAGGCGAAATCCGACGCGGTCGCGGCCGGCAACCGCGAGCCTCGGATCCGGGAGGTCAAGAGCCATTATCGGTAGGACTCGCCCCGGCGAATACGTCACCTGATAGCCCAAGAGCCATGGGATGAACCAGGGGGTTTCCGGGGTGATCGATCCGACCTCGCCGATCCCGCCGCACCGGAGACGGCCCCGCCGAATGCGGCGATGGACGTCAGCTTCCTTGATCTCCATCGTCTGGCTGGGGGTGGTTGCGCTCGCCGCCTCGAAGCTCCGACAGCCCGACGCGGTGCTCGTCGCCGTCGCCGGCTTCGCGGCCCTGGCATTGACATTCATCATCTCTGCACGAACCGATGAGTCGCGCTGGCCGGCGTCCGTGCGAGCCCTGGAGCGATTCCTGAGGACCGCCCGGAACGACAACCCGACGCGTTTACCGTCCAACATCCCGAGGGAACTCGTCCCGCTGGCAGAATCCTACCTCGAGTTGCTGGACGCATCCCGAGGACAACCCGGACGACTCGGCCGTTCGCCACTGTCCTCGATGGCGGACCCGCAACTTCCGCCGATCGGGTCGTTGATGACGAGGAGCGGGCTCTTCGAGGCGCCCGAATTCGGACCGAGCGCGACTTTCGACCCGCAGCGTTCGGGCAATTATTCCACGATGGACATGGTCAACCGCCTCGAGCCGGTCGGATGGCATTGGATCGAGTCCAGCCCGGCGGAACAGGGATTCCTCGGCTGGACCCTCGCCGACCTGAGGAAGATGTCCTTCCTGGAGATCGTCCTTGCCGAGGATCGCGGCCTGGCGCAAGAGACCTTCCAGCAGGCCCTGGAGCGGGGCGAGGCGCTGGGCCTGATCGTCCGGATTCGGACCGCGCGCGGAAAGACCCGGGCGATCGAGATCAACGTCGGCGCCCGGTACGGCACCAACCAGCAAGTGATGCACCTCCGTTGTCACCTCACGGACGTGACCGAAAAGGTCCGCGCCGAGCGGCAACTCCGCCTCCGCACCATCGAGCTGACCCGAGTCAACGAGCAGCTCCGATCGATCAACCGCGAACTGGAGGATCTCAAGGACCGCTACACCGATCTCTACCAGAATGCACCCGCCATGTACTTCAGTCTCGACCGCGATGGCCGCATCATCGAGTGCAACCGGACGATGCTGAAGACGCTCGACCAGGAACGGGATCAGGTGATGGGGCATCCGTACGAGGAATTGCTCCACCCATCGTCCTGGGAGTCGTTTCGAGCCGGATTCCCGGTCTTCCTCGAGAGAGGCTCGGTCGAGCAAGAGTCCCGCTGGGTCAGGTCGGGAGGGGAGGTCATCGACGTCTGGGTAATCGGAAGCGTGGCGCCGGATCTCAACGAGGCGACCCGCGGCCAGTCCCGGTTCGTGGCCCGGGATATCACGATCAAGCGACGGCTCGAGGCCGAGCTGCACGAGAAGAACCGGCGCCTGGCCCGCATCAACGAGGAGCTCTCGCGGAAGAACCGCGAGCTGGATGAGTTCGCCCACGCGGTCTCGCATGACCTCCAGGAACCGCTGCGCACGTTGATCGCCTTTTCCGATTTCCTCATGCAGGACTACGGAGACCGACTCGAGGCCGAGGGCCAGGAATTTGTCCGATATCTGGTCGCAGCCTCCCGACGAATGCGGGCCATGATCCTCGGGATGTTGAATCTTTCTCGGGCCGGGAAAGTGATCGGCGAGTTCCGCGAGGTGGACCTGGAGGAATTGATCGCCGTCCTCAAGACCGACCTGGGAGAGTTGATCCGCAGCAAAGGTGCGGAAGTCCGCGTCGCGGGCCCGCTCCCGAAGGTCTGGGGCGACCGCGAGCGGATCGGGCAACTGCTGGCGAATTTGATCACGAATGGGCTAAAATACAACGAAAGCTCGAAACCTTCGGTCGAGATCGATACAATCTCGCCGGCCGTCGAGGATTCCGCGGGCTTGAATCACCAGGTTGATCCCGGCGAAGTCGCCACGATTACCGTGCAGGACAATGGGATCGGCATCGAGCCGCAGTTTCACGGGAGGATTTTCCAGCTATTTCGGCGATTGCATACGCAGGAAGAATACGAAGGGACCGGGGCCGGACTGGCGATCAGCAACAAGATCGTCCAGGCCCACGGGGGGCGGATCTGGGTCGAGAGCACGCCCGGTCAAGGTTCGACCTTCTTCATCCGTCTCCGCCGTCCTCCGCCCGCGGCATCGGCGACATCGGCGTCGCCATTGCCCATTGAGTCAGAGCACCCGACCTCCGAGGTGGCCTTGGATGAACACGACGCTGTCTGAGTTCCACATCCTCCTGATCGAGGACAGCCGCGCGGACGCCATGATCATCGAGCGCGCCCTCCGCGAGGGGGAGATCTCGCATCGCCTCACGGTGATCCGCGACGGTCGTCATGCCCTGGATTACCTGTTCTCACTCCACGATGACTCCTCGCCGAACGGCCGCGAGCCCGACCTCATCCTCCTCGACTTGAACCTGCCCGGACTCGACGGCTGCCAGGTCCTCTCCCGGATCAAGAGCGATCCGTCCTTGCGAATCATACCCGTCGTCATCCTGACGACCTCGCATCGCGACGAGGACATCTTGCAGACCTACCAGGCCGGGGCCAACACCTACATCGCCAAGCCCGCCGAATATTCCCGATATTGCGAGCTGGTCGCGACCTTGCGCGATTACTGGATCGGCACGGCGTTGAAGATCCCGCGCCCGTCGAATCGCCTGAGGGCCGAGTCAATCGACGGTCAGTGACTCCGTGTCGTTTCTGGTAGGATGATTTCCCAGGGCTGTTGCAGGGAGCGGTAGCAATTCTCGTTTGGGGTCGGAGGAAGGGAATAAACGATCATGACCATGGCCTCCTTGCTCGATGAACCGGGCCGAGTGGACGAACCCCAGGCTGCCCAGGATTATGCCGCTGTGCTCACCCAGGTCGTCACAGCAGGGCGGCCGTTGATCGTTCGCCGGAACGGCGAGGACTTGGCGGCCGTCATCTCCTTGGAGCACCTCGAGCTGATCCGAGAATTCCTGGCGCATCAGGAAGCACAGAGTTTGGCGATCGATGTCGACTGGTCCCGGTCGAAAGCCCTCCGCCCTCCACAATCGTGGTTCTACGCTGAGGACAACCCGTTCGAGCCTGAAACGGAAGTCGGATCGTGAGCCCGTCCCGCTCGCCGCAGCTTGGGAGTGTTGTCTGGGCGGAAGTCAGAGATGCCAACGGCTATCGCAAGGTTCGACCAGTCGTCGTCGTCACACCTACGGCAGAGATCGATGTCGGTCAACCCTTGCATGTCGTCGCAATCAAGACCAGGCTGTCAGACCCCTTGCCCGAGGACCATGTCATGTTGCCATGGGATCCTCAAGGGTAGGCGCGATCGGGATTGAGGCGCCGATGTGCGGCTGTTGCGAGCTGGCAAGCGGAAATCCCGGTCGCTGATGTTCAGCAAGTCGTCGGCAACCTGCCGCCTAAAGTAATCGGCGAGCTTCAGCAAAGTGTCTGCCGCATTATCTGGGCCCTCGACAGGCGCCCATGGCGGGTGAGACGACCCGTCAACCGGGCCCTCCGGCAGTTCGACTGCCGCTTCCTCGCCCAAACCCTAGAGAAACCAACGTCCGGAGCAGGATCAGGGCGATCTCGTCATGTCAGGCCCTTCGGCCGCCACGTCGTTATCGGTAGCCGCGCGCCAGAGGATGATCTCTCCCGGTTGATCGGGGCCTTCCTTACTGAATGTGGCCAGGGCCTTGCCATCGGGCGAGAAACGCAACATCCAGGTCGGCCCGCGAAATCCATCAAGGGTGAGCAGCTCCTCGCCCGTCGCGACGTCCCACAGTTTGACCGTCGCGTCCCCACCGGCGGAGGCCAGCGTCTTCCCGTCCGGGGAAAACGCCAGCGGTCCGATGGCGATCCGGTGCCCCGGCATCTCCGTCCTGAGATCGAGCGTGTCGGCGGAAAACAGGCTGATGCTGCGACCGAAGTATTGGACGGTCGCCAGCAGACGTCCATCCGACGATAGAACCGGAAAATAGCTGATCGATGGCCCCGTCTTCGACGAGACTTTCGATCGCCCCGCCCTTGGATCCCACCTTCCGACCTTGCCTTCGCCCAATGCACAGAGGAGCTCGTCCGTTGGCGTGAAGGCGACATGAGACACGGGTTCCCAGGGAAAGGGAACCATTCGATGTCTCGCGAAATCCCAGAGTCGATAACCGGAAGCGGCGTAGGCGAGGAGGTATTGGCTTTCGGGCGAGAACTCCAGTGAATAGAGAGAACGGAATGCCGGATCGTTGATCCTCTCTCGCTGGCCGGTCGCGAGATTGCAGGTCGTGATCGTCGCTTCCTCATTCGCGATGGCCAGGAGGCGACCATCAAGGGAGAAGGCGGAATGCGCTGGGGAACCGGTCAAGCTCAGCGGTGTTCGCTCCTGGAGCAAGCCTGAATGGACATCCCAGCGGGCGACCGACCACCGGGGACGAACCTCGAAAGTCATCAGCATTCGCCCGTCTGGCGAGAACCCGAAGGTGGCGGGATTCGGAATCGGGAGCTGGAAATGGTCGCCCGTCGGTTCGGGGTCCCAGAGCTTGATGGTGCCGTCCTTGCTGCAAGAGACGATCGTACGACCGTCGGGCGAGATGGCGATGGCCCAGACACGAGACGTATGTCCCTGCCACAAGCCGATCTCCTTGGCGGTCGCCACGTCCCATATCCTGATCGTATGGTCATCACTCGCCGAGATGATCGTCCGGTCGTCGGCCGAGAACGCTATGGAGAAAACACCATCGGTATGCCCGCGGAACTCGCGCAGGCACCGGCGGGTGGACACCTCCCACAGTCGAATCAAGCGGTTTCCCTCGCTGGCCGTCGCCAGTTTGGTACCGTCGTGTGAAAACGCGGCGCCCTGGACGCCATTGTCGGCCGACAGCTGGGCGATATTCTGCCGATCAGAAAGTCTCCAGAGCTCGATCGTGGCGCCACCGACCGAGGCCAGGATCGAGCCATCCGGAGAGAAGACGGCGTTCTCGAGTTTGCGATCGCTGCCCCGGAGACTGAATTCCATCCTGCCAGACGTGCGATCCCAGAGCTTGATGAGTCCGTCGTCCCTGCCTCCGGTGATGGTCGTGTTCCCGTCGGGTGTGAACCTGGCGATCACGGCGGCTCCGACGTGGGCCGAGATTTCGCGTGCGAGACGGCCTGTGGCGATGTCCCAGAGCTTGAGCTTGCCCTCGTCATCGACCGTGGCGAGCGTCTTACCGTCCGGAGAAAACGCCGCGACGTTGACCTCGGTCGCAGAGGCGTTGATCTCCCGGACGAGTCGCCAGGTTGTCGTATCCCAGATCCGGGCGGTGCCATCCTTGCCGGCGCTGGCGAGCAGGTCCCCACGTGGGGAGAACTCCACGTAATAGACATCACCCCGATGTCGCGAGAGCGTCCGGCGCTCCGAATGGCATCGTTTCCAGAGATGATACCAGGCGAATTCGCGCAGATCGTCCTCGCCGGGGCGGGGTCGATGGCGCGAGAGTAATTCGTGGGCCTCGCGCGTCTGACGCTTGCGAATGTAGCCGGGCACCTGACGGAGATCGGCCACGTACTGAGCCCTTCGTGCTTCCGATCGACGATCGCGAACTTCGTCCTCCAGCCGGCGGGCCGTCTGCCGCGACTCGTTCAGACGGGACTCGAACCAGTGTCGGCCCCCGAGGAGTGCCCCCGCGAAGAGGGCCCCGAGGGTGAGGATCACGACCGCAGCCGGATGGCGCCTCGCCGCGCGCGTCACCTTCTCCCAACGGCCCGGCGGTCGTGCCCGGGTCGGCTCGCCGGCCAGGAACCGGTCGAGGTCGTCGGCCAGTTCGCGGGCGGTCGGGTAGCGCCGCGCCGGGGCTTTCTCCAGGCATTTCAAGACGATCGCTTCGAGTTCGACGGAGATGTCTTTCCGCGTGCGTCGGAGTGGGATCGGGTCGACCGCGATCACCTGCCTCAGGGTCTCGAGCTGGCTCTCGCCGCGGAAGGGAGGATGCCCGGCCAGGAGTTCGTAGAGGATGCATCCTAGGCCATAGAGGTCGGTCGGCGAACCGATGGCCTTGAGCCGCCCCTCGGCCTGCTCGGGTGCCATGTACGGTGGCGAGCCGAGCGGGACCCCGCTCAGCGTCTTCGGCCCCTCGCCGTCCGCGAGCCACGCCAGGCTGAAGTCGGTGATCCGGGGCTGGAGGTCGGCCAAGGAGTTGACTTCCTTCCCGACCGGGTAGTCCGCGCCGGAATGTTGGAGCAAGACATTACTGGGCTTCAGGTCGCGATGAAGGACGCCCCGTTCGTGGGCATGTTCGACCGCCCGCGCCAGCGTGGCGACCATCGCGACCGCGTCGCGCACCGGCACCGGCCGGCCCTGGCGAGCCAGCCAATCGGCCAGGGTCGAACCGGGGCAATACGCGGAGGCGATGTACGTGACGGTGCCGACGCGACCCGTCTCATACACCGGGACGATGTTGGGATGGTCGAGCCCCGCGGCGGCCTGAGCCTCGCGCTGGAACCGCTTGCGGGTCTCGGGAGTGACCTGGGTCTCGGGCTGGGGGACCTTGAGCGCGACCTGCCGCCTCAGCGACGGGTCCCAGGCGAGGAACACGATCCCGAAGCCCCCCTGTCCCAGTGGCCCCAGGATCCGGAAGCGACCGAACTGACCGGCGTCCGGCGACTCCGCGTCCGGATTTGATCCTGTAGGAGCCGGCTCCGTCCGGCTCTCCGGCTCCTCGCCCTTGCGGGGCCAGACCTGTTCGACGAGCGTCAAGAACGCCGCGAGCCGGTTCCACTCGGGCAGCAGCGCCGGATCGACGGCCGCTTGCAGCTCATCCTTGGGCGTCTCCCGACCGGCGGCCAGGCGATCGTCGTACGCGGCCAGCGCGTCGGCCAGGCGTTGATCCGGGGACTCTCGCTCGGCATCGCTCATGTCATTGGTCCACGGTCCGCGAGTTCCCGCCGCAGTCGACCGGCTCCCGTTCAAGGGCCGTTCGCGCCGGGATCGTCCGCGTCGTCCGCGTTGTCCTCACCGACATCGATCCAGAGTCCCGCGACGGTCGTGGCGAAGCCGGGCAGGACCAGACTGACGATGACCTGATCGTCACGGAAGAGGGCTTCATGCCAGGTATCGCCGCGGCGACTCAGGACGGCGACCTGTCGTTTCAGGGGGTTGACGATCCAATACTCGTCCAGGCCGTAGGCCAGGTACTCCTCGCGCTTGGTCACGTAATCGCGCCGGACGCTTCGGCGTGAGACGACCTCGGAGGCCAGCGAGGGAATCCGCCGGCCTCGCCAATCCTTGGGGGCTCCGTGCAGGACGACGCCCAGGTCGGGGTTGCGCCCGGAGATCATGCCCGGGAGCCAGAAGCGGAATTCGTTGCCGCCGCCGAAGCGGCGGATGACGCCCGGGTGCTGAGCGTCGTAGCGTGCCACGGCGCGATAGAGATTGCAAACCACATCTCCATGCGGATCGTCCGGCACTTCGCTCACTTCGAGCACTCCTCGCGCGAGTTCGTAACGGTATCCTTCCGTCTCCTCGGCCTCCAGGAACTCCTCCAGGGTCATTGCGCGGCCGTGATCGGCCAGCCCGATGCGAAGCGGTGTGACAACCGTGGCCATGAGAGTTTCGTCCTCCCGGTAGTATCCGCAATCACGACCGCCGGATCAGATCGTCACGGTCGGCATGGTCCCATTCTTACCGACCATTCTATAGCCATCGTGGCTGAGCGGCCAACGGATCATCAGGCCCGCGCCCCCCATTCCCGCTCATGGCATGGGCCCGAATTCCGCGAGTTCCCGACGCAATTGCTTGATGGCCCGAGTCCAGACCTTGCGCGACGCCTCCGACGTGGACTCCATCCGCCGGCCGATCTGCTCCCACGAGAGCTGTTCCTGATGCCGCCAGGCCACGACTTGCCGGTAATGCTCGGGCAATCGCGCCAGCGCCTGCTCAAGGGCTTGGCCCAGCTCCGACCGGACCGCATGGTTGCTCGGCGATGGCGACCGGCACGCCAGGACATCACCGGCGTGGCCCGCGCCGGCCACCAAGGTTTCGATCGCCACTTCGCGATTGGCCGCGCGCATCTGGGTCGCTAGGAACGATCGTCGGAAAGTCGCCAGCCGGCATTCCAGGATCTTCCTCAGCCAGGCGCGCAGCTCGACCTCGGTCCGTCCCCGAAACCCGGCCAGATGCCGCTGCGCCTCGACGAAAGTGTCCT
The DNA here is from genome assembly GCA_963743925.1 of uncultured Planctomycetota bacterium. Lineage (GTDB taxonomy): Bacteria > Planctomycetota > Planctomycetia > Isosphaerales > Isosphaeraceae > CAVZRC01. The sequence continues at coordinate 353,839 of CAVURY010000011.1, forward strand.
GGACCAGATCCGAAGCCCCGACCTTGGCCCGGATCTCCGGCCCTATCACCTGGTTGGCGATCATTAAGAGATACTGTCGACAGCCGTCGAGCAGCCGAGCGGAATCGTCGATCTCGGATCGATGCACCGCGTCGGCCGCCGCGATCGACTCGAGCGGCTCGATCACGGTTGCGCTCGTGGGATTCGCCTTTGCAAGAACCTCCACTGTTCCGGTCTCCCAAGCATGGTTCGTCGCATCGAGAGGGTTCATGAGTATACGCGGCGCGGGACGCAAAAAGCAAGGAGGTTCTCCGGGCGGTCTTCGCCGTCCGGGGCATACCGAACCGGGCAGACTCCTCGCCCGGACTGATCAGAATTTTCTCAAGAAAACGAAATTGCCGCGTCCGGTTCCCGATTGCACCGCAACTTCAGGAATGGGGGGGCAGGTGCTCTGACACCACCTCAGATGCTATGTGCCACCATCATTGCCGCAGCCAGTGTCTTGTAAGAGCCGGGCGTCCTCTTGCTGGCGCATCGGGCGAATACTTTTCGAGGGGAGGACCTCATGAGATCCCAACGTGTCACACGGATGTTCGTCTTGGGCGTAGTAATACTGTCCATGGCCGGATTCCCTGCTCAGTCCTATGCGGAATTTCAGGTGTTCGTATCGAACTACTATAGCGAAACGATTGAGCGGTTCTCATCCTCAGGTGCTGATTTGGGAACCTTCGCCTCAACCCAAGATCCTCTCCGCTTTCTGACATTCGACAATGCCGGTAACCTCTACGTAGACTCCCAGTCGGGGAGGGTCTATGAGTTCTCGGCCACGGGCACGAGTCTGGGCGTCTTCGCCTCGGTATCAGGTATCGCGAATGGCCTGGCGTTTGATAGCACAGGCAACCTGTACGTGGACGATTATAGCTCCGGCCTGGTCGAGAAATTTTCGCCGACCGGGGTAGATCTGGGCGCGTTCGCTTCGACGGGATCTTACGGTCTCAGCGGGCTGACTTTCGACAAAGCGGGCAACCTCTACGTTGCCAACTACATAACTGGCACGGTGGAGAAGTTCTCGCCCGGAGGCACCGACCTCGGAGCCTTCGCGTCGGGACTAAGCGGACCGCAGGGCCTGGCCTTCGACCAGGCGGGCAACCTCTACGTTGCCAACTACAACAATGACACGATCGAGAAATTCTCTCCGACCGGGACGGACCTCGGAACCTTCGCCTCGACCGGACTTTCCAGCCCAACCGGCCTGGCTTTCGACCCGGCGGGAAATCTCTATGTCACCAATATCAGCAATAGTACGATCGAGGAGTTCTCTTCGACGGGCGTGGACCTCGGTATCTTCGCCTCGACCGGGCTGGACGCACCGGTTGGCATAGCGATCCAGGTCTCTGGCGCCTCCGTCCCCGAGCCCTCGTCACTCATCATAGGCTGCATCAGTCTCGGGCTGGCGAGCGGATTGTGGAAAGGGGTCAATTGTGGAAAGGGGTCAGAATTGCGGAAAGGGGTCACGGCTGTCCCGTTAGAAGTCGAATAGGGGCAACTGGTTATGACTCGCGATCTCTCCGGAGAATTGTGGAAAGGGGTCAGGAGCGAATGTCGCACGGATTTTTCTAACCCAAATCGTCGTCGGGGGATAGACAAGAGGCGGTCTCCTTTGGGACAAGGCTCGGTAACTAACGACCCGAGTCCGGCCCGACCAGGAGACCGCCCATGTCCCAGAGTACCCGACACCGGGTGTCCGAGACGATCGATTCCCTCGAGAAGGACAAGAGCCTCCCCTTCACCGAGGTCCTGGACGCCGGGATGGTCGAGGACGCCCTGGCCGCCGAGGGCGTGACCTACAACGAGTCGATCTACACCCCGTTCGTGACCCTCTGCACCTTCCTCTCGCAGGTCCTCGACCCCGACCACTCGTGCCGCGCCGCGGTCGCCCGCGTGGTCGTCTGGCTGGCCATCCACCACCGCAAGCCCTGCTCGGAACAGACCGGCACCTACTGCGATGCCCGACTGCGGCTCCCCCGCGAGGTCGTCGTGCGCCTGGTCCGCCGCACCGGCCGGGAGATCGAGGCCGGCGCCGCGGCCGGCTGGCTCTGGAAGGGCCGCCATGTGCTGCTGGTCAACGGGACCACCGCCTCGATGCCCGACAGCCCCCGCAACCAGGCGGCGTTCCCCCGGCCGAGTTCGCAGGCCGCGGGGGTCGGGTTCCCGCTGGTCCGGATGGTGGCGATCATCGCCCTGGCCACCGGCGTCGTGCTCGACCTGGCCACCGGCCCATACGCGGGGAAGGAGACGGGCGAGACGGCGCTGTTCCGCGAGTTGTGGGGGCGGCTCGAGCCGGGCGGCATCGTGCTGGGAGACCGCGTATTCGGCTCATTCTTCGGCATCCTCGGCCTCTCCGAGTTGGGCATCGACGGCTTGTTCCGCAGGCACCAGCGGCGGAGGTACGACTTCCGCCGCGGCCGTCGGCTGGGGGTGGAGGATCATGTGGTGACCTGGACCAAGCCGGGCCGCCCCGACTGGATGGACGAAGCGACTTATGAGCGGCTGCCTCTCGAATTGTCGGTGCGCGAGCTGCGCCTGAAGGTCGAGCGGCCCGGGTTCCGGGTGGATGAGCTGGTGCTGGTGACGACGATGGTGGACGCGGAGCAGCACAGCAAGGGGGAGTTGGCGGATCTGTTCCTGAAGCGATGGAACATCGAATTGGATATTCGCGCGATCAAATGTGCATTGAAAATGAATATCCTGCGCTGCCAGTCGCCGGGTATGGTGGAGAAGGAGATCTGGATGCACCCGCTGGCATACAACCTGATCCGTGGGGTGATGGCGCGTGCGGCGCGGCGCATGGCCGGCCGCCACGAGAGGTGAGCTTCACGGGGGCGTGGCAGACGATGAAGGCGTTCCATCAGTCGCTGGTCGAGGCGTCACCGAAGGAGAGGGGAGGCCTGGTCGCGGCGATGCTCAAGGCGATCGCCGGTCATCGCGTCGGGGATCGGCCGGGGCGTTGCGAGCCGCGAGCGAACAAGCGAAGGCCGAGCAAGCAACGCTACCTCAACGAGCCGAGGAGAGAGGCACGCAAGCGATTGATGGGCAAAGCTTAATGAGAAATCCGTGCGACATTCGGGTCAGGAACCGAAAGGCGGGATCGGTTCCGGATCCTTTGAATGATGAATCCGTTATCGCTGAAAACCTGAGATCGTGGAAAGTCGCGGCGGAAAGGGGTCGGGAACCGAAAGTCGAAATCGGTTCCTGGCACCTTTGAGTCTTCCCTGGCACCTTTGAGCCTCCAGTCCCTCCAAGTCGGTCCGCGCGTCAATTCAGAAAGGAGCCACATTCATGGCCGATCGGAACTTCCGAATTCGCTTAGAGCCGATGGAACCGCGGGCATTGCTGTCGCATTTCGATCTCGGAGGCACGCCGGACGTAGCGCCGATGGGAAGGAGCCAGGGATCCGCGCTGGTCGGATCGATTCAGGGTACGGAGACGATTTCGGCCAATGGCTACCAGCTTGATGGAACGGGCACAGTGACGCCCCTGGGGGACGTCATTGTGATCGGGTCATTTGGCGGCGGTCAAGGCGCTCTGAACGACAAGGGAACTTTGACGTTTTCCAACAGCCAGGGCAGCCTGACCTTATCCTTGAAAACTCGCGGGTATTTCCCGCTCCGCAGTCAAAATGCGGAGGAAATTCGCGTGACCGTCCAGACGCTATCCGCAAGCGGAAGCTATGCCGATTTCCGCGTTCAGGGGACGATCAATTTCATGAATCATATTTTGATAAGTCATGAAGGAGAGCACCCGCCTGTTCCCTTCACCGCCCAGATTGACCTCAAGGCGATGAAAGTGGGACATCGCTGAATCTCTGGTGATGAAAGGGGGCATCGCTAGGGCGACCTGAGCAAGGCAACCGCCTCCGGATTGCGAGGACGTCCGCATCGTCAAATAGTGTCAAAGTGTCTGCTTCCGCCATCTCGGATTGTTTCCCATTCGTGGGTTCGAGACCAGGGGCTCGAGCTGTATGAGTACGCGGAATCCGGCGAAGTCGGCGGTGCTGTGGGTTAAGCCTGCTCAATAGCCGTCAGGAGCGACGTGGCCTTCGACGGTTGCTCCGGGAAGGTTGGTCAATCAAGTGTTGTTCTCGCCGCGCAGTCTCAGCCCGACGAAGTCGCGGACCTGCTGGGCGATGGCCACTTCGGTCGGGAGTCGCTCCATCGAGCTGGCACCGTAAAACCCGTCGATGCTCGGGACGCGATCGAGGATGAACCGGGCATCGTCCGGGCTCGCGATCGGGCCGCCATGGCAGAGGACGAGCACCTCGTCGCGGACGGCTTTGCTCGCCTCGGCGATCTCGGAGACCTCGCGCACGCAATCATCGAGGGTCTTCGCCGTCCTGGCGCCGATCGATCCCTTCGTGGTCAGCCCCATGTGGGCCACGACGATGTCCGCGCCCGCCTCCGCGAGCAGCCGCGCCTGCTCGGGGTCGAAAGCATACGGCGTGGTGAGCAGGTCGAGCCCATGTGCGGCCGCGATGCAGTCGATCTCCATCGCAAAGCTCATCCCGGTCTCTTCGAGGTTGGCCCGGAAGATTCCGTCGATCAGCCCGACCGTCGGGAAGTTCTGGATGCCGGCGAACCCCATCGCCTTGAGCTCACCGAGGAAGTGGTCGCGGATCATGAAGGGATCGGTGGCGCAGACGCCGGCAAGTACGGGGGTGTGTCGGACCGCCGTCAGGACCTCGTAGGCCATCTCTTTGACGATCGCGTTGGCATTTCCGTAGGGCATCAGGCCGGACATCGAGCCGCGACCGGCCATCCGGAACCGGCCCGAGTTGTAGATGACGATCAGGTCGATCCCGCCGGCTTCCTCGCACTTGGCGCTGATGCCCGTCCCGGCGCCGCCGCCGATGACCGGCCGCCCCGCGGCGACCTTCATTCTCAGCCGGCTCATGATCGTTGCACGCGACTCAGGCATGACGCTCCAGCTCCGTGAGGTGCTCCGCGAGCACCGAAATGGATTCCATCAGGAAATGACGGCGGAAGCGATGTCTCGCGCTTCGCCGGGATTCACAGAGTTCATGCTCAGGAACTCGTTGACCAGGGCCTTCGCAAAGGCCGGGTCGTTGATGTGCAGCGGCAACCGGCGGATCGCGCGACTGGGAGCCGTTCTCACGGCCGACTCCAACTCGTCGAAGAGCGCGGCATCGGCTTCCGGGTCATAAAACGGCTGACCGGGAGCATCGATCGCGGAGACGCCTCGTTCCGGGATGAGGATCCGGAAGGGCGCTTCCGCCTGATTCAGCTTCTCCGCGATCCAGCGTGCACAGCGACGATTCTCGTCCGGAGTCGTCCGCATGAGAGTCACCTGGGCGTTATGGACGTGCAATCGTCGGCCGCGGAACCGTTCGGGGACCGTCGCCAGGGCGCCGAAGTTGACCATGTCGAGCGCGCCCAGGCTCAGGACATAGGGGACTTCGGCCCTCAGGATCGCTTCGAATCGGTGGGGGCCGGACGGTAAGATGCCGCCGACGACCTCGTCGGCCACTTCGGTGGTGGTCACGTCCAGGACGCCGCGAATCAGGCCGGCCTCGACGAGCTTCTCCATCGATCGGCCGCCGGTCCCCGTCGCGTGGAAGACGAGACAATCGAAGCCCATCGCCTCGAGGGATTCGCGCACCGCGGTCACGCAGGGCGTGGTGACGCCGAACATCGTCATGCCCAGCGTCGGCTTGTCCGTGGCCGTCGCGATCGAGAACCGTACCATCCCGGCCATGGCATGTGCGGCATTGCCGAGCACACGGCGCGAGACGGCGTTCAATCCGCAGATGTCGACAACGGAGTACATCATCGTGATGTCGCTCGAGCCGACGTACGCGGCCGTGTTGCCGCTGGCGACCGTCGAGACGATGAGCTTTGGCAGCCCGACCGGCAGCGCCCGCATCGCCTGGGTGATGATGGCCGTGCCGCCGCTGCCGCCGATCCCGATCACGCCGGAGACCCGCCTCGAACCGTGCTCGTGGCGGATGAAGACTTCGAGCGCCTCGCCCATCGCCGTGATCGCCGGTCCGCGATCCGACTTGCAGAGGGCGGCGGTTCGGCCTTCAGCCTTGGGATGACAGCCGGCGACGGTCGCGCGATCGATGTCCGCGGCAACGGCCGGGGGCTCCAACGTCCCCACGTCGACCGTGACAATCGATACACCGGCCTTCCGCAGACATTCGGCCACATAGGCCAGTTCGTCCCCCTTGGTGTCCATCGTTGCGACGGCGTAGACCGATTGACTGTTCGCCAAGGCCATTCTCCGCACTCCTCGACCGTCATCCGCCAAGCATGCGCGTTACGATGATCCATCGAGCGCTCGCGATCAACGTGAGGCCGGCTGGGACTTCATCTCGTGAACCTTGAAATAGGCGACTCGGAGCGACTCCATCGTCTCGAATTCTTCGAGATAGGCATTCGAGGCTGTGACGAAACCTTGGGGACCTTCGATATGGGCCTCGTCACCCGTCGCGAGGAACTCGGCGAGTGAGTCCAGCATCCGGAATTGAAGGGATCGGGCCGAAGCGAGGTGATCGCGGATTGTCCGGATCTCCCCGTTCCCCGCGGGGACCGATTCGATTTTCACCCCGATCGCCCTCGATTCCATTTTCAGGCGATCGATGTCCCGCTGGATGGTCTCTTTGGATACGCCCCCTTTCTGGAGGTCGGTCCAGACCTGATCGATTCCGGTACCGACCCGGTCGAATTCCTGGTAGAGGGGGCCGACCGCCTCGATGTAGGAGTTCCAGGAGTCCGCGACATTCCGATTCATGGTGATGATCGGGCCGATCCCGGGATCGGCGAGGATCCGGCCACGCGCGACGTCGACTCCCTCGAGCCCGAGGAGGGCAAGCCCTGCCGTGAGAGTCGCGGCGACGGCCAGGCGATTGAACGCCCGGATCAGCCTGTTGCCGCCCTCCGCGGGTGTCCGGGTGACGGCGGTCATCAGCAAGCCGCATAAGAATCCGCTGACCACCCCGCCGAGATGCGCCGCCATGTCGATCTTGGGGATACCAAGGCTGAACAGCATATTGTAGCCGACGAACGCCATCGCCCCTCCGCGGAGGGGCTTGAGCACGGCCGGCGGAACTTCTCGGTGCCGGATGACCAGGTAGCCGAGTAAGCCGCCGAAGATCCCGAAGATCGCCCCAGACGCCCCCGCGCAGATGTAGGTCGGGTGGACCCATAGGCTGGCGATCGATCCCCCGAGTCCCGACACGAAGTACAGGGCGGCGAAGCCGATATGCCCGAAGAATCGCTCCACGACCGGGCCGGCCGTGGCCAGACAGTACATGTTCATCCCCAGATGGAACAGGCCGAAGTGGAGGAACATGCACGTGAGGAGCCGCCAGGTCTGATGGTCGAAGACCAGAGAGGGTCCGAAATTCGCCCCCCACGCGACCATCACCGGGCCCGATGGATCCATCACCGAGGCGCCCTGCGCGACCATCGCCAGGAAGACGCCGATGCAGGCCGCGACGATCACCGACGTGACCAAAGGCCGCGATACCAGGTGGGCACGACGTTCGAAGGACCGCACCTCGTCCTGGAGCCCTTGCGGCCCGCCGCTCACCTCGAGAACTTCGGGCCGAAACCGGTGCGCCTCGATACGGTCCCTGTCCGTGCCTTGCGGGTCGAGCGATTCATCGCGGGGTGGTGCACCCTCGTCGGGTCGGTGGTCGAATCCGCCGGCCTGAGCCGTGAATACGAATGAAGCCGCCTTGGCCGGTCCTTCGACTCCCGGAGAATCGAGCACGACTCCCTCGACCCGGTGCAAATAACTGGCGATGACCTCGTCGAGGAGTTTCTTGACGAACTCCCGGGCACCGGGAGTCAGACCGGACCCGATCCCGATCCGAGTCCGACCTCCGGAAATCACGAGCTCGCGTCGAGCCTGCTCGATTCGGACCTGATCGAGGGCGAGCCTGATCGGGACCTGCCCCGTGCTCCAATGCGGCTTGACCGTGACCCGCACGGGGGTGATCGTGACGGTCGCACCGTGGCGCAATACGCGAAGGAGTCGAGAAAGCAGGAAGAGCAAGGACATCGCGATGATCGAATAGAAGGCGATGAGGGGGATCCCTCGCTCCGAATTGATCCAGGTGACGATCGAGAGGCTGGCCCAGAACAGGACGATGAGGATTCCGAGGCTCCCCAGACCTATCGAGTTCGCCCAGCCAATCCGCGCAGGCAGTCTGAGTTCGGTCGAGGCTGGAGATTGTTCCAGACCGAGCCCCAGATTGCGCACGGTGTCGGCGTCCCCCATCGTGATGACGATCCTCGCGTGAGTCGGACTTGTCCCGGATAGGAGCGGCTGTCCAGTGACGAGATCGCAACGAAACGTCGGCCGGCAACGAGCCTCCTACGGATCATCATACGGGGCCCATACCTCCGTCAACAAGCGACGGGATTGCGCGCGAGCCATTCCTCGAGCCGGCTCAGTCCCTCGGCGATACTGACCCGGGGCTCGTAGCCCAGATCCGTCCGGGCGGCGGCGATGCTGAACCAGTGTGTCGTGGAGAGCTGGCGCGCCAGGAACCGGGTCATGGCCGGCTCGTCGCGACGGCCGGTGACGGTATAAGCCGCCTCCAGCAGGCCGCCGACGGCCATCGCCATCGGCCGCGAGATCGATCGGCGGACCGGGCCCATCTTCGCGGCCTTGAGGAGATTGTCGATCATATCCCAGAGAGGGATCGTCTCGCCCTGGGTGATGAAATACGCCTTGCCCGCGACGGGCGAGCCGGGCCTCAGCCGGTCGGCGGCGAGCAGATGGGCCTCGGCGGCATTGTCGATATAGACCGTATCGATGAGCGGATTCCCCGGGCCGATCCGCCTCAGCCGCCCGGAGCGGGCCCGAGAGATGATGCGAGGCAGGAGGTTATTGTCGCCCGGCCCCCAGATCAGGTGGGGGCGGATCGAGACCGTCGCCAGATCATCGGAGTTGGCCTCCAGGATCAACCGCTCCGCGGCCGCCTTCGTCTTGGGATAGGCGGCCTCGAACCGGCTCGGGTAAGGGGCCGATTCGTCCACGCCCTCGAGATCCAGCCCGTTGAACACGACGCTCGGAGAACTCGTGTAGATGATCCGGCGCGCGCCCGTAGCCCGGCAGGCCGCGATCACGTTCCGGGTCCCCTGGACGTTCGCCCGATCATACTCGCGCTCCGGGCCCCAGAGCCCCGCCTTGGACGCCGTGTGGAAGACCGTATCGCAACCCTTCACGGCCCGCGCGACCGCATCCGGATCGGCGACATCCCCCGGGATTTGCTCGACGCCCAGATCCCGAAGGTGGGGATAAGCCCGACGGGTCAAGCTGCGGACCGCCAGGCCGCGCCCCCGGAGCAAACCGACCAGGGCCGTACCCAGGAAGCCGCCGCCGCCGGTCACAAGCACGCTGCCCATCGCTTCATGGTTCACGACATTCTCCTGGCGGCCCAGACGGCAATCTTCTCGCGGAAGATCTTGGAATTGTGGCGGATATCCACGGGGAAGGCGCGATGGAACAAGATCGTGCGAATCCTCCGCGTGTGTTGGAACTCGCTGGCGCGCACGAGTAACTCGCGACGCACGCGTGCTTCGTCCTCGGCGGACAATCTCCTCAACGGCTCGATGCAGATCACCGGGAAGACCTCGCCGCGCTTCGCGACACCCACGAGCGCCGAGCGGAACACGTCCGGGTGCGTATTGAAGATCGCCTCGCAGGGGATGGTGAAGAGCGTCTCTTCGGGCAAGATCACGCGATGGGATTTCCGCCCGCAGAACCAGAGCCGCCCGCGATCGTCGCGATAGCCGACGTCTCCGATGCGGTGGTACAGGATCGACCGCGCGGGATCGGCGATCTTGGCGAGCTTCGTCGCCTCGGGGCGATTGAAGTATTCGCGGGTGACGACGGCTCCGGCGACGACGATCTCGCCGATGGTCCCGTCGGGCACCAGCAGATCATCGGACCAGACGGGGATCGACTCGTCGCGGATGACGATAATCCTCGCGTCGATTCCCTCGACGGGACGGCCCACGCAGACGCCCTTGCCCGAGTCGGTCGATCGTCGGGTTTCGCCCAGGATCTCGTCGCTTCCGATCGTGGCCACCGGGAGCGATTCGGTCGCCCCGTACGCCGTGAAGAGTTGAGCCGGGGGTTCGAGCCGGCCGGCCATCCGCTCGATGATGGCCGAGGAAACCGGCGCACCCGCCGAGACGACCCGCTTCAGCGATGGCAGTTTCGCGAGCGATCCGGCGTCTTCGCGCGTGAGTTGCCGGAGCAAGGCCGGCGAGCCGAATAAATTCGTCGCGCCGAAGTCTTCGATCGCCTCGACGATCTTCGCCGGATTGGCCCGGGCGGGTCGGGTCGGGTCCATGTCGGGCACGATCGCCGTCATCCCCAGGGCGGGGGCGAAGAGCGCGAAGAGCGGGAACGTGCAGAGGTCGATCTCACCCGGTTCGATCGCGAAGATATCGCGGATCTGCTCGACCTGCGCATTCAGGATGCCCTGGGTATAGATCGCGCCCTTCGGTGGCCCGGTGCTGCCGCTGGTGAACAGGATCGCCGCGGGCTCGTCCGCATCCGATGGATCGGCGAGGAATGGAGCCTTCCGTCCGGCCGCGATCGCTTCACGCCCGGCTCGCCGCAGATCATCGAGGGTCTTCAGGCCGGCTCGATCCGGGCGTGCCGGTCCGGGCGTGACGAGGATGACTTGACGCACCGTCCCGCGACTCCAATCGAAGAAGCGGTGCGCCCAGACCGCTTTCGGGATGCCGATGAAGACCTCGGGTGCGACCTCGCGGCAACACCGGCCCATGTTCCGCAGTCCGATGCCCGGGTCGATCAGGACGGGCACGACGCCCGCCTTGAACACGGCGAAGACCATCGCGAAGAAGTCCAGTCCCGGCCGGACCATGACGACAGCCCGGGCCCCGCGAGCGATCCCGATCGCCCTCATGCCGCAGGCGATCTCGTCGCTGTCGCGGTCGAGCTGTCGATACGTGAGGTGGACGTAGCGGACCCGGCCCGATCGGTCTCGTCCCGAAGGCACGACGACGGCCATTGTCGAGGGTTGCTGACGGGCCATCGCGCTCAATCGGTCGGCGATATTCGAAAGCCCGGTCGAGTTGGTCGCTCGATTCAACCGACAGGCTCCCGGAACAAGGGCAACGGATGTGCGGAGAGGAACGACCGGATCAGGCGGGCGACCGCCTCTCGCTCATCTTCGAAGATCAGGTGTCCGGCTCGGGCGAACCGGTGCACCTCCGCGTTGGGGAACCTGCGCACCCATTCGTCGAGGATCGGCGCATCGAAGACGAAATCCTTCATCCCCCAGACGATCATCATCGGGATGGGCTCGAGCAAGGGGAGGCGATCCTGGAGCCGGGAGATCGCGTCGTAACTGCGGTCACCAGGCCGCAACGGGATATCCTGGACGAAACGGTGGATGGCGATCCGATGGGCCCATGAATCATATGGTGCGGCATACGCGTCGCGGACGACCCGCGGCATTCGATGGTTCTTGCAACCGATCCAGGCCGTGCCGCGGACGAACAGGTTGAGCCCCCGGACCAGTCCGCTGCCGAGCGGCGAGTCGCGGAAGAGCGAGAGCGCCCGGGGGAACGATTTTCCGGTCGGCTTGTGGAACGCCGCCGTGTTCGCGACGACCAGCCGCGCGATCCGCTCCGGATGCCGCCCCGCGAAGGCCATGCCGAGGATTCCCCCCCAGTCGTGCAGGACCAGGGTCAGGCCGCGATCGAGGCCGAGGTGGTCGAGCAATTGCTCCAGGTCGTCCACCCGGCTGGCCAGCGTGTAATCGTAGCGCGAATCGTCGGGCTTGTCGGAGAGCCCGCAGCCGATGTGGTCGGGCACGATGACCCGGCACGAATCCCGCAGATCCTCGATCAGGTTCCGATAGTAGAAGGACCAGGTCGGGTTCCCGTGGAGCATGACCACCGGATCACCCGAGCCCTCGTCGATGTAATGCAGGCGCAGGCCGCCGCGGTCGAGGTCCCGCCCGGGATGGTCCGCCAGGAATTTCTGCAAGACTGGGTTCATCGTCGCGGTGGCTCCGTTCGGCTCGCTACTCCAGTAAACCGCAAGTAATAGCCCATGAGCCGCATGAATGGGTGACTCGTCGATGCGGAAAACCACGGGACGCAATCCCGAAAATACGTTCTTATCCACGAAATACACCAAACAAACGAAAAAGGAAAACGAGACTCGAAATTTCAATAAATAAAATATTATATTGTAATTTGTTATTTTGAGATTTATTTCGCGAATTTGGTGTATTTCGTGGACAAATTCCTCCTCACTTGAGTCGTCGCTCGGCTCAGTCGCCTGCCCCATGGGCCACTATTCGCGATCTTCTGGACTACCACTCCAGGCCGAGCATCATGCAGTTCAGCCCGCTGCCGATCCCCAGGAAGGCGACGCGGTCGCCCGGCTCGAGGAACCCGCGTTCGTCGGCCAGCCCTGCGGTCATCGGCAGGGCGACCGTGCCCATGTTCCCGAGGTAGGGATACGTCGAGAAATCCTTCGAGTCCGGGATGCCCAGCAATTTCAGGATCGAGTCGCGGTGCGAAGAGCCGACCTGGTGGGTGATGACCTTGTCAACCCGATCCGAGGACCAACCGAGCTGCTTCAAGAAGGCTTTCCACGTCAGCAAGCCGAGCTCGACTCCATTCGCCAGCACGGCCGACGAATCGGTCCGCGTGAATTGTTGAAAGCGCCCGGGATCGCCGCGAGGGTCCGGCTCGATGCCCCACCGGCAGAGGCCGTGGAACTGGGGCGCCGTGCGCCAGACCCCTCCGAGGAGCTTCCGCCCTTTGGATGCGGAAAACGAGCCGTCGGTCAACAGCACGGCGACGGCTCCCGAGCCGCCCGTCAGCGTGGCCAGCGATTGCTTGAAGAAGTCCATGCTCCGAGTCCGCAGGATCTGCTCGATCGCGATTTCATTGATCTCGCGGGACGTCTCGCAGCCGACCACCATCCCGGCGCGGATCTGGCCCAGCTCGATCCGGTTGGCGATGTCGATGATCCCGTTCAGGACTCCCAGGCAAGCGTTGCTGACATCGTGAACGGCGGACTCCGGGCCGACCCCGATGCCCGCGGCGACCCGGCACGCCGTCGCCGGTTCGAAGTGCTCGCGGCAGACCGAGCCGTAGATCAGCGCCTCGAGCTGCTCCGCACGGACGCTCGACGCCTCCAGGGCGTGCTTCGCGGCCGCGATCGCCCCGTCCGACAGGAGTTGGCCGTCCTCCCACCATCGACGTTCGACGATCCCCGTCAAGGCTTCGAGCTGCCCCTCGGACAGATGGAGCGCGGCGTACAAGTCGCCGAGCCGCCGCTCGATCTCCAGCGAGGAGACCACGACGGGGGCGATCTCATATCCGATCGCGTCGATGTAAACCTTCGAATACTTCATGAACCCGCTCGAACCTGTTCTCTCATCGGGAAGTCGATCCGGACCTCAGCGTCACTCTCCGTCGGGAAGGCCGAGTGCGAAATCGTTCATCTGATAGATGACCCTCCCATCGACCTCGAGGTGTCCATCGGCCAGGAGCCATCGCCGGCGATCATCGATGGCCTTGATCTCCGCCTGGACCTCCACGCGACCATTAGTCGGAAGGATCTGTCCGCGGTAGGTCCATCGGTGAGACCGGCCCATCGACGGCGACTCGAACGCCGAACCCGGGCCGACACCCCATCGGCTCGCGGCCAGCACTTTCAACAACTGGAGGAAGGATTCCAGCCCCAGCGAGCCCGGCCAGACCGGGTCGTGGAGAAAGTGCGCCTTGAAAAACCAGGCGCCGGATCGACGTGCGTGCTCCCCCGGACGATACCCAGGCCGTGCGGGCCGCCGTCGAGGATCAGGTCGTCGACCCGTGTGACCATCCGCCATCGAGCATCGGGGAATGGCGCGTCGACGGGATAGATGAAGGATCGGGTCCGGATGCGTTCGGCTTCGCCGATCCGGTAAGGCGATGCCTCTCGGATACCCACCTGCTGGGCCAGGCTAGCGGGCTGGAAGAAGCCGAACTCGGTGACGCCGTCGTAGACCAGTCCCTCGCGCGAATGCACCGCGAACTCGTAGTGCTGGAGGATCATGCCGGCCGCGCTGGTGATCTTGGTGACCTTGATCCGGGTCGTCAGCGAGCCGGTCCGGCGGGTGACCGGGCGGTGCTGGCAGGCCCGTCCGCCCAGGTTGCGGAACATCCGGTCCTCGTCGCTGGTGAGCGCCGACCCCATGTAAGCCGCCATCCAGCCGCACGTCTGCAAGGCGACTTCCACCAGGACGGCGAACGGCATCCGATCCTGTCGATCGGCCTCGAAGTACCAGGCGTCGGGCTCGATATCGAACTCGGACTCGGCCGTGCCACCGGCGACCATCACCCAGGGCTCCGCATCACTGCGCGTGATCCGATCGATGAATTGATAAGGAGGGCCGGGGAGCCGGGCCAGGAAGCGCCCGTCGTCGAACGGCCGATAGCGTTCGCCGAATGCATCCGACGGCCTTCCGACCGCGAAGGCCAGGATCCGGTCGTGCGTGAACAGGACCGGACGCGAAGGAGTCGGGAACGAAGCCGCCCCGGCGGTCGGCTCGGACGGAGCCGTCTTCGGGTCGAGGGTGGCAATCCCGCTCCAGAGCTGTTCCAACTCGCCCCGATTCGTCCCGGATAACTGGAGGGCCATGTCCGTCACCGACACGATCGGCTTGCCGTCGGCGTAGATCAGCGCGTCGGCGATGGCGTAGGGTTCGGGCCGATATCCCCGCTCCCTGATGGTGATCTCATAGGCGATCACCCGCGTCGATTCGATGATCTGGCCGCGGCACCGGAGCCGATTGGCGATCCCGGTCACCGGCTCGAATGCGACCCGCCCTCGCCGGCCAATCCACCCCGACCGCATCAGCAGGATCCGGAGCGCATGCAGACACCCTTCGTACATCAGGGTACCCGGCATGACCCGATCGTCGATGAAGTGGCAGACCATGTACCAGTCGCCGGGACGGATGTCGGCCTCGGCCAGGATTCGCCCCAGACCGGCGGGACCGCCCGACGGCTCGAGCGCCACCACGCGATGGATCAGCGTTAAGAGACCGCCCGGAAGCGTGAGCGGATCCACAATCTTCAGCCGATCGAATGGGGACTCGAACGCCGTCTCCAGATCGCCCCGCCTGAGGGCTTCGACCTGTTCCTTGTCGAGACGACCTGATGAGGTCGGGATCAGATCGCGATCGTCACAGTAGGGAGAATGCGGCTTCGTCGGGACCAGCAGGCCCCCGGGAACGATCCCCTTGCCGGAGGCCAGATCCTCGGGCGTGAAGAAGCCGGCGCATCCATCTCGCATCGACAGGAGCGGCTCGCCGGCCACGGTCGCATCGAACTGGAAGCGAAAGAGGATCGTCTTCCCTTGCCGGAAGAACTGGGTGATCCGGATATCGTAACGAATCACGTCGCCGACCGAAGGAAGCCGACGGTGGAAGGTCACGGTCGCGTCGAGCAGCCGGTACGTGGCCAGTCCGCGGGTCTCGAAGTCCACGCCCAGGTAGCCCGAGAGGATCAAGTCGGCCTGCCCCGCCTCGATCGAGACGCTGGGAGCGACCCGGTCATGCTCGAGGTACCACGCCTCCGGCCTGACGACATGCTCGGTGACGATGCGCCCGCCCTCGAGCGATCGCGGCGTGCCCTCGATGCACAGGATCCGATCGACGAGCATCAAGGGTTCATCCGGCAGCCTGACCCTCACCGGCAAGCGGTCGACCTCCGCGAACTCCGGGCCGAATACCGCGGCCAGCGAGCCCACCGCAAGCTGAAGACACTGACCCCGGTTGAACAGGACACCTTCATCCGATTCGGGACGTGCCTTGATCTCGCTCATCGCGACGGTATTTGGCCCGTCATTCATCCCGGCGACGTTCTCGCCGGCTTTCGCCCAGTCGTCGATCAGGTTGAGCTGGTAGGCGAGGTGCCTGGCCAAGAGTTCGGACGTGCCCTCGGCCAGGCGCAAGAAGGCACGATGAGCCTCCAGCCGCGCGGCTTCCGCATCGCGGACCGGTCGAGACAGCGTCTCGTTTCCGGCGAACATCGGGCGATCCGAGGTCCGTTGCGGCCGCCGCCCGGCCTCCGCGGTCATCGCCTCGACAACCGCCGGCGATCGCCCTGGCGACGATTGGGATGCGAGCGGGGAAGGGAAATCAGAGTCATGGTCGCTGAGCGGCTGCTGTTTCATCGTCGGGAGCTTCAAAGCGGTTGATCCGGTGCTGGGCCTTGAGGGCAGGGGGGGGATCTTGAAACGCGGGAGGCCGACCTCGACTCGGACGGTCAGGCGCTCGGCGACCTGAGATGCCGAGGGACTGTGTCCCGAGTCCTCCACCCGCTCGACGGGCGTGTCATAAAGGCTACCCAGGTCGACGGCGATGCGATGGGCGATACAATCGCCGAGGACTTCCAGGACGGCCGCGAGTGCTCCACGATCCGGCCTGCAAGCCGAGCGAGCCAGATGCGGCCGATTCTCGAGGATTCGATCGATCAGGCGCGTGCACGAGCTACCCGGGCCCACCTCGAGGAATATGCCGATTCCATCCCCATAGGCTCGCTCGATCAGGGCCGGGAAATCGATCGTCCGTGATGCCTGGGCCGTGATGGCATCGGCCGACGACCGGCGGTCGGGGGTGTAGCGGCTGGCCCGGACGCCGCTGTAGAACGCGATATTCGCCGGTGCGACGGTTTCATGATCGTGCAAGGCGTGGTAGTCCGCCTCGACGAGCCGGCCGAGGTCGCAGTGGACCGTGCTGACGGTCGGCAGTTCGACGATCACGGATCGGAGCGCCCGCACGACGCCCTCGACGTCCGGACGGGAGCCTCCGATGACGGTCTCCTCAGACGTATTCTTGATCAGGACATAGACGCGATTGGTCCCAGTCCCGGCGATGGCCGCACGGACGTCATCCGCCGAGCGAGGCACGATCCCGGCGACCCAGTCCACCGGCTCATCGGCGGGAATCCCCCAGGCCCGACGCGCCGCGTGGCACGGACCGGCGAGTTCCGATTCGAATAAGGGAGAGGACTGGAGCCGTCTCAGCATCTCGTCTCGATCGCCCCAGGCACGCATCGCGACCAGGGCCGCGGACTCGCCCATGCTGTAGCCGATCGCGGCATCGGGCTTCACGCCCAGCCCGCGCAAGATGTCCGTGACCAGGCTACCGACGGTGACCTGCCCGATGATCGGCAGGCGCTGGTCCGAGAACCGCGGGGGCAGCGTTTCGTTCCACCAGACCTCCGGCGCGAACTGATCCCGGAGATGGCGATTCTCCGAGTCCTGCATGCGGACGACCTCGGGCCAGAGGGCGGCCAGCTCTCGTCCCATCCCCTCGAAGAAATTTCCCAGGCCGGGATACACGAACGCCACTCGCTTCGGCATCCGCGCCGAGTCAGGTCGGGCGAAATGGATCGATCCCTCTCTGAGAGGAAAGGCGTTGCCCGCGGTCCTTGCCGCGCCTCTCGCCGCCAGATCGAGCAGATGCCCCAATGATTCCGCACCATCGGCGACAACCGCCAGCCCATGGGGGAGATTCGGGTCGTTGGGATGTCGCCGCCACCAACGTCGAGCGATCGAATCGATCGGCTCTCCGGAGAACTCGCGGCCCAGCTCGGCGAGCTCCCGGATGCGTTCGACGACGCCCGATTCGTCGTTCTCTTCGATCGCGAAGAGGCCCAGACCTCGGCGGACGATCGGCTGCAATCGTTCAACGGCCGATTCGTGGGCCGAGGTTTCTTCCAGGACGACCCGGGCTTCGTTTCCTCCGAGGCTCGTCGCGGAGACTTCGGCCCGGCGCGGCCCGTCCGCCCGGTTCCTCAGCCAGAATTGCGACGGCCCGGAGTCCGACGGGAGGATCCGTCGTTGGAGGGATAACGCCATCTTCGCGACCGAAACCAGACCGTCCGCCGCACCCGACCAGGGCAGTCCCGGGCGATCAGGAGCTATTGAAGGATGACCCGAGAGCACCGGTCTTCGCGACCCGATCCCGCCCGTCGCCGAAACGAAGCCTCGAATCACGGCATAGACCCGATCGCAATCGCGTTGCGCATCATCGAGCCGCTTCAAGACGAAAGAGACGGCCGAGTCGGAAGCCTGCAACAGAGTCCCATTACTTGTGATTCCGGACGACTCGGCTTGTAGTTTCCGGCGTGCCGAGATCGTGCGCGAATCGGCCGCGAAGTTGACCGCTCCGACGATCGCCGCGTCGAGCTCCCCGAGACGAAGCCACTCGGCCGCGATCGCCATCGCCTGGATGCCCGAGGTTTCGTCGGAGGAGACGGTGAAGCTAGGCCCGCCGATCCGGAATTCGCGGGCGATCCTGCTGGCGACGAGTCCGCCCAGTGAGCCCATCGTCCGATTGGCCGACAAGGCCGGCCCGGCCGAGTCACGCAAGACGTCGACCCATCGGGCGAGGTCCTCGGAGGACAGGTCCAGCCCCAGCTTCCGATTCCATTCCCCGGTCCGATCGGCGATCGACCAGCGCAAGTGGAAGTTCGTCGTGTTCAAATCCAGGCTGATGCCGATGAGAACGCCCGTGCGGAGGGCGAGTTTCGGGTTCCACCCGGCATCGCGGATCGCCTCGGCCGCCACGCGAAGCATCAGCGATTGCTGGGGCAGCATCTCGCTCAGCTCCCTGGGAGGAATCCGGAACCGGTCAACGCGGAACTCCAACGAGGAGAGCCGATCGCCCGAGGACGACTCGACCCGTGTCCCTCGATCTCCCGACACCAGCTCCTGGATCGCATCCTGACCGGCGCTCGGACCGATCTGCGCCGAGATCCCGACGATCGCGATCGGTGACTCGCCTCGCGAGTCTCCGCGCGCCCGGTGCACCCTCATGGACGCGACCGGCGGACGCTCTCCTACGACCGAGCGTCGCCTGCCACCGGTCCATTCTTCGATGAGCACGTGGGCGTTGATCCCGCCGAATCCGAATCCGCTGATCGCCGCGCGTCGAGGTCGGCCGCCGGCCGGAGCTGGCCATGGCTCGGGCCGGCTCAAGATCCGGAACGGGCTGCGTTCCAATCCCAGAGCAGGGGCGGGCTGTTCGAAGTTCGCCGTCGGCGGGAGCACGCCGTGCTTGAGGGCCATCAGGACCTTGAGTAGCCCGGCGGCCCCTGCCGCGGTCAGCGCATGGCCGATGTTCCCTTTGACCGACCCGATCACGCAACTCCCCGCCCTCCAGCCAGTCTCTCCCCAGAGTGACTTGAGGCTCTCGACCTCGACCGCGTCGCCGCGCGGCGTCCCGGTGGCGTGGCACTCGATCAGGTTGACGTCGGAGGGACTCCAGCCGGCCTGTTCATAGGCCGCCCTCATCGCCCGGATCTGCCCCTCGGAGCTGGGAGCGAGCAGGTCGCCATGGACATCGTTGGACAGGCCGATCCCCGCCACGATCCCGTAGACGTGGTCCCCGTGGCGAATCGCATCGGAGAGACGCTTGAGGACGAACATCCCCGCGCCTTCGCCGACGATCAGGCCGTCGCCGCGCTCATCGAGCGGAGTGGCTTTACCACGGGGCGAGAGCGCCCGGAGCTGGGAGAATCCCATCTGGGTATAGAGCGCATCGGGCCGCGAAGCCCCTCCGCTGATCATGGCATCGGCGCGCCCGGAACGCAGCTCGTCCACGGCCAGTTTGAGGGCGTAGAGCGACGATCCGCAGGCCGCGTCGAGCGTGTAGGCGACGCCCCCCAATCCCAGCGCGGTCGCGACCACCGCGGCGGGCAATCCGGCCGGAAACGCATTCAACGGCTGGCTCGAGTCGCGAGCCGGCGAGAGAAGGCCCAGACCTTCTTCGAACCAGCCTCCCAGCACCTCTCGAGAGAGCTCCGACGCCGTCTCGGTCGGCAGCACGATATTCCCGAACACGACGCCCGTGCGACCTCGATCGACCCGCTCCGTCCGCGCATCATGCCACGCCCGGCTCGCGACGCAGAGGGCCAGGTGGAAGACGGGATCCAATCCTTCCACGACCTTCGAATCCAGGCCGGTACCGACCGGGTCGAACCGCGGGCCGTCCACGAATCCGCCTCGCGTCGTGTAGACGTGATCCGCCCGGGCGATCCTGGGATCGAACGCCCGGGAAGGGTCGATCAGCCATCGGCGGGCGGGGACCTCGCCGGTGGCATCGATCGCATCACGAACGATCGACCAGAGCTCGTCAGGGCCGTCGGAGCCCGCGAAAAAGCCGCCGATGCCCACGATCGCGATCGCCTCGCCGGTTTCCGTCATCGGGTCGACCGGCATCGCTCAGCCCGCCACAACGGAGGAAGGGGCGATCAACCGGCCCCGAAGGAACGCCTGGTTGAGCGTCTGATCGACGACGCATTCATAAGCGTCGAGTCGTGCGACGAGATCGCCTCGGGCGTCCACGATCTCGATGTCCACCACGGCGCGTGCGTCGCTCGCCTGCCGGATCTCGGCCAAGATCCGCACGTTTCCGTCGCCGAATCCGGGGCCGAACTGACGATACCGGGCGATGGCGGTCGGGAGCGAATTCGCCCCGAGATGCTCCCGGCACCAGAGGACGACGAGCTGAAAGGCGCAGTCGATGGCCAGCGGATCGGTCAGCCAACGCGAGCGAAGGGGCCGCTCGACCCACTCCGAGGGCGGAGGCGACGTCGCCGCAGTACCGGCGATCGACCGCTCATCGCACCCCTCGACCCGCTCGATCCCCTGCAACGCCGGCCCATGAAACAACACGCCGCCATAGATCTCATCCGTCGGGATCGCGAGCCGGGGCATCGACCGATCGTTCAGGCGCCTCGCCTCGCCCGGATGGCGATCGCCGAGGATCACGTCGGCTCGCGCGTGGATGATCTCCCGGCCATTGGGGAGCGTCCCGCGCAGCTCGATCGGAACCACGAACTCGGCGTCGCGACGGACCGCTTTCCCGGCCAGCACATCGACCGCCGCCGAGTCCCGTCCGTTGAGGATCACGCCCTTGAACAGGCGGAGGTCGTCGACCCCTCGGAGGACGAAGCCGGGGTTGCGCTGAAGGGCCGCCTCGCCGGCCCATTCGAGGATCATCACCATCGGCAGGACCGCGTGCCCGTCGATCACGTGATCGGCCAGGATCGGCAACGTCTTCAAGTTCACATCGCGCCGGAACGCCGGATTCAGCTTCGGGGCGACCGGGGCGTCGATTCGATCTCTGGCCGGCTCCAGAAACGGTAGCTTCGCGGACGGATGCTCGGCCAGCACGAGAATCTCGACCGGGCCGAGGCCATTACGTGGACTCCGGATCTCATCGATCACCAGCCCGGCACCGGCATCGGGAGGGATCAGCCCGAGCCCTTCTTTTTCGAACATCGGCCTGAGTGCATCGGTGACCATCCCGCCCGCCCACGGACCCCAGTTGAAAGAGACGACGCGGCAGTGCGGCATCCGGACCGCGGCGCATTGGGCCCACTTGTTGAGGTACTCGTTCGCCGCCGCATACGCCACCTGGCCGGGGCGGCCGAATCGCGCGGTCGATGACGAGAACAGGACGAGGAGTTCGAGCGACGCGGCCTCGATCGCCCCGAACACGTGGTGCAAGCCCTCGACCTTGGTCTCGTAGACCAGATCGAATTGCGCATCGGTTTGATCGGCGATCTTGCGATCGGCGAGGACGCCGGCGCCGTGGATCAGGCCGCGCACCGGGCCGAACTGCTCGCGAGCCCAGGCGAGGGTCCGCCGCACTTCGCCCTCATCCCGTACGTTGACGGAGCGGTAGATGACCGGCGACCCGGCCTCGGTAATCCGTGCGAGGGTGTGTCGAACCTCGCGGGCGGCCATGATCTGACGCACCTGCTCGCCGATCGCCCCGGGCGACGCGAGGCGATCCGATCGCGACAGCAAGGCTCGCTTCAGCTCGGATTCGGTGTGGAAGTGGGCGAGGGCATCGTCTTCGGCGACCGGCTCGGGGCTGCGGCCGAGTAGCAGCAGCCGCGGCTGGAACGCTCCCGCCAGGGCGATGGCTACCTCGGCGGTGATCCCCCTCGCACCCCCGGTGATCACCACCAGGTCCCCGCGACCGAGCCCGGGCGATCTCCCTCGAACTTCGTCCGGCCTTCGCGCCGGTTCCAGTTCCACGGAGATTCGACCGCGAGGCGAGAGTCCGACCTCCGAGGGGCCGCTCGTGATCAGCTCATCGACAATCCAGGCGGCCGCGAGTTCGGGCGATTCCACGGTTACGTCGAGGTCGACAGCCTTGCAATGGACCTCCGGCCACTCCCGGACGGCCGTCTTGGCGAGCCCGGCCAGGGCGCCCGATCCGGGGTTGATCGGGCGTCCGGTGCCGCCCAAACAGAAGGTTCCGTCGAGCCGCGAGACCGTCAAGAGCGAGGCTCCCCCTCGCTGCCCCGAACGTTGCAGGGCCGGCCCGGCCGCCCGGATCATCCGGAACGCATCCGTAACCGAAGTCTCCTCCGGCCGATCGCTCGACGCCAGGACGATCAAGCCGCAGAGGGTCGCGTCTGGAGCGGGTGGATCGACCCGTCCGGTCGCGAACACGTTGACGCGATAACCCCGATCGACGAGGAGGCGTCGCAGTGCTACCGTGAGGGCTGAGCCGTCATCGGTGATCCAGATCGTCCCTCCCGCGGGCAGTTTGACGGACTCGCGACGTGTTGAGGCCGCCAGCGGCACAGCCCTCGGCTCGAGGCAGCGGAGTACCACGTCCGTATGGCCATGGGAATGTCCATGCCCGTTCCGTGACGGTTCCGCGCCAATAAGTGGCTTCCCGCCTCGTGTGCCTTGCCGTTCCGGCCGGCCGTGGCGCCGGAGTGGCCATTCTCGCTCGGCCTGGGACGAACAGGAGAGGGGGGCGGAGTCGGGTCAGGGCCGGGGCCTCCCGACAAGAACTCGACGATCTGGCGGAGCGTCTGGAGCGTCCCCGTCTGATCGGGTCCGATCGCCGTCGCATGGGGAAGCCGTTCCTGCATGGCCGAGAAGATCTCGACCCGCTTGATCGAGTCGATCCCCAGGTCGGCGTCGAGCCGCATGTCGAGCTCGAGCATCTCGACGGGATACCCGGTCTTCTCCGACACCGCCTCCAGCAGCACGCGCGTGACCGTTGACTCGTCGTCCGGACGAGCCGCTACGGGAGTGCACGGCTCGGCCCGAGACGGCATCCGATGCGCCTTGGTTTCTTCGTCCGCGATCCTCAGGTCGGCTCCGACCGAGCCTCCCGATTCGACGAGGAAATGGACGATATCGTTGAGAGTCCCGAGGGTCCCGATGCGTTCGGGACCCGCGGGTGTCATCGTGGGAATCCGGTCCTGGAGGGCGGAGAAGATCTCGACCCGCTTGATCGAGTCGATCCCCAGGTCGGCGTCGAGCCGCATGTCGAGCTCGAGCATCTCGACGGGATACCCGGTCTTCTCCGAAACCGCCTCCAGCAAGATCCGGGAGAGATCGGATTCCCCGGGGTTCGCGTCCGGCCGGAGGGCCTGGGGAGCCGGGTCGGCCAGCATCGGCGAAGGAAGAAGGGCCCGGGTCTGATCGAGGAACTCGGTGATGGCCCGAAGGGTCGGGAACGCACCGAGCTGCTCGGGCGACATCGCCGGCAGCTCCGGGTGCCGGTCCTGGAGGGCGGAGAAGATCTCGACCCGCTTGATCGAGTCGATCCCCAAGTCGGCGTCGAGCTGCATGTCGAGATCGAGCACCTCGGCCGGGTATCCCGTCTTCTCCGCGACCACCGCGACCAATGCGGTCAACACCGAACCGATGGGCTCGGTCTGTGGCCTGAGAGCGACCTCGCCTGGACGAGCGTGACTCGACGCCTCCATCGTCCGGGCATCCGGCGTCACGACGGCTGTAATATCGAGACCACCGTTGGTGGTGTTGGGAGGGTGAGGCTCCGCTCGGGCCGGGCTGCGGTTCAGCTCGCGGGGCGGCACAAAGTCCCGGGATTCGGCCGGGTGATCGAGCGGTTCAAGCACACCCGGTACTCGAGAATCCCCGGGAGCGATCGGCCCGGACGGTGGCAATGCGGCCGGATCGGGCGAGGAATGCGATAATCGCTGTTGATGCTCGAGCAGCTTGAGGAAGGTCTGCTGGGTCTTCTCCTGACCTTCGAGGAACTGCCGGTGAAGGTCGGCGGTCTGCTCGGCCAGCCGTTGCAAGGCGGCCAGGTTTTCCTGGGCGGTGTGGAAGGCGAAAGCCAGGCTGGTGGGGGCCGCCGCACTTTCTGGAGGCTGAGGCCGAACGAAAGCTCGCGGGTCGGATTCTGCGACGATCCGGGCCGCGGGCGAAGCATGGAGCGTGCCCTGGCCGTTCGGCTCCTCGACGGGCTGCGGGCGATACAAGGCGCGGGATCCGGCCTGGCCGTTCGAATGATGGGAGTGATTCCGGTCAGGAGGGTTCATCGTTCGATGGTTCTCGGCGTGATGGCTTGGCTGTGGATCGGGCATCGTCGTATCTATGGCCTCCGGGAGGGAGAATCGCGGAGCCCTGGACACGACCGTGCGTTGACCGGGCGAATCCGGCACCGGAGCCGCCTTCGGGACGGGTCCGACCGGCTCACCGGCCTTCTTTTCGATCGGTCGATCTTTCGGGCGGGCGTTCGCGCCGGAGACTCGCACGGTCAGCCCCGGTTTGGTCGCCGGTACGGCCCGCGCGGATTCCCCTTCATCCCATTGAGTAAGGTTGACAGCATAACCCAGCGCAGCCAAGGTTGCGAGCGAGCAGGCCAAATCCTGGAGGTTGCCGCCGGACCCGCGCGAGGCGTCGACGGCCAAGGCGAGGTGATCGCGCCCCTCCAGGATCGCGCGCACGAGCCCCGTCAGCTTCGCGTCGGGGCCGACTTCCAGGAACGTGCGGGCGCCGCTTCGATACATCGCCTCGACCATCGCGACGAACTCGACGGGCCGGGCGATCTGGCCGGCCAGGATGTCTCGAGCCGACTCCGGATCATCGGGGTAAGTGTCGGCGGTCGTGTTGGCGAAGACGGGAATCGCCGAACGAGACAGATTCACCGTCGCAACGACGTCCCGGAACGGAATCGCGGCCTCGGCCACCATCGGGCTGTGGAATGCGGCCGAGACCGCTACCGGCCGCGCCGTGAGCCCTCGATCGGCCAGGATCCGCCGGCTCCGCTCGATCTCCTCGGCCGATCCCGACAGGACACATTGTCGGGGAGCATTCTTGTTGGCGATCACCAGATCGAGGCCATGAGTACGGACGAGGGACGAGACGTCTTCGATCGGCGCGAACACGGCGAGCATGGCGCCGGACCCTTCCGCCGCGCAACGGGCCATCAACGACCCGCGACGCTGGGCGAGCATGGCGAGAGAGCCGTCGTCAATCCGCCCGCCCGCGCACAAGGCGGTCAACTCGCCGAAGCTATGCCCGCCGACCAGATCGGGTCTGACTCCGAAATCCTCCAGGATCTTGAGGAGCCCGAGGCTGACGGCTCCGATCGCCGGCTGGGCGAATCCGGTCTCCCGGAGAGCGGCCTCGCGCGCCTGACGCCCCGCATCATCGAAAGCTGACGGCGGATAGATCCGATCGGAAGCCAGACCCGCGCCATGCCCGGCCGCCGCGTTCATCTCCGAGAGCGCGGTCTGCATCCGGGGAAAGAGGCACGCCAGCTCGCGCAGCATGCCCACATATTGAGAACCCTGGCCGGGAAACAGCATGGCGAGCCCGCCGGGCGTCGGCCCCACGCCGACGAAGACTCGTCCCAAGGTCCTCACCGGCTGTGCTCGGGAGGTCGTGGCCCCATTCGAGCCGATATGCCCCCGAATCTCCTCCAGCCGCGTTCGAGCTTCGGCAAGGAGCGCAACCCAACTCCCTTCGCCGCGAACCGCGACCAGGACCAATCGATAGCGATGACTCGCATGAAATGTCGAGCGGCTCCGCGCGGCTTCGCGGCGGATCTCCGGCCATCCCGTCAGTTCTTCCAGCTCGTCGATCGGCCCGATCATCTCGGCGGGATCGTCCGCCGAATATGCGAGGATCTGCGCATCGCCGTCCCAATCGACGGCTCGTTTCTCGCCTTCGGCTTCCTCGAGGACGCAATGAAAATTGCTGCCGCCGAACCCGAACGCACTCACGGCCGCGCGCCGGGGACCTCCGGCAAGGGTCAACCACGGCCGCGCCTCGGTATTGAGGTAGAACGGCGAGTCCCCGCCGGCCAGCGAGCCCATCGGCTGGCGGACCTTGATGGTCGGCGGCAAGACCTTGTGATGAAGCGCCAGCGCGGCCTTGATCAGCCCGGCCGCGCCCGCGGCGGCCTTCGTATGGCCGACTTGCGACTTGACCGACCCCAGCGCGCACCATCCGGGAGTCGGCCGCGCCCCCCCATACACTTCCTCGAGCGCCGAGAGCTCCGTCGCGTCACCGACCCGCGTCCCGGTCCCGTGGGCTTCGACCAGTTCGATGGTCGCGGGCGAGATCCTCGCCATCGCGTACGCTTGACGCAACGCCTTGGCCTGCCCCGCGGCGCTCGGCGCGTACACGGCCTGGCCCTTCCCGTCGCTCGACGTCCCCACCGAGCGGATTACCGCGTAGACCCGATCGCCATCCCGTCGGGCGTCCGCCAGCCGCTTCAGCACCACGACTCCCAGACCCTCGCCCAGGATCGTGCCGTCCGCGTCCGCGTCGAACGGACGCGCCTCGCCCGTCGGCGACAGCGCCGGCGTCTTGCTGAAGCACATGTACATGAAGATGTCGTTGAAGGTGTCGAGCCCGCCGGTGACCGCCATGTCGCAACGACCCGTCGCCAGCTCCAGCAGCGAGAGGTTGACGGCTCCCAGCGAGCTGGCACACGCGGCATCCACCACGCAGTTGGTCCCGCGCAGGTCCAGCCGGTTGGCGATCCGGCCGGCGGCGACGTTGCCGAGCAGCCCGGGGAATGAGCTCTCCTGCCAGCCCACGTAGGAGTCGGAGATGCGACGGATGACCTCTTCGGTGGTCGATTGGTCGACGCCCGACGCCTCCAACGCGCGTCTCCAGATGGGGTGGCCCAGCCGAGCACCGAGCGGGATCACCAGTTCCAGGGTGCCCGTGACGCCGAGGATCACGCTGACCCGGTCTCGATCGGCCAGGCGGTCGCCGGCATACCCGGCATCTTCCAGCGCACGACGCGCGACCAGCAAGCCGAGCAGTTGAGTCGTGTCGGTCGCCTCGATGGCGTTCGGCGCGATCCCGAATTCCATCGGCGGGAAATCCACCGGCGAGATGAAGCCGCCCCGACGGGCGTAGGTACGGTCGGCCGCCTTCGGGTCGCCATGGAAGTAGTCGGCGACCGTCCAGTGCGATTCGGGCACTTCGGAGATCGCGTTGACCCCCTTGCGGATGTTGGACCAGAAACGCGATAGGCCCTCGGCCTGGGGAAACAGGCAGCCCATGCCGATGATAGCCACCGGCACCTGCGGCGACGGGTCGGACGGATTCAAAGTCTCTGCCCTTTCGAACGTCATGAGGAGGTCGGCGCAAGTTGAAGGATCGGGGGTGGCGGGCAGCCGCGGGTCTCGGTGGATCGATCGTCATCCCGAATGGCCACGGCTTGCGGCCCGATCGTCCGGGCGATAGTCCGGTCGCGGAGTGGGCACGCCCCGGCCTCAAGTCTGCCGGGTTCCAATGCCCGTCTCCGGCCGTACCAGCCGGCCGCGAGGTGTCTATGTTAGGGTCAGGAGCATCGGTTCTCAATCTCGATGCCATCCAGGGGCGCCAAACGGGGCACTCCCGGAGCCATCCCGACCCCCTGGGCATTCAGAATCCGGGCACGGGTCAAGACGGCGGCTCCATACAGAATATTCAACGCAACCGTCGCGACCCGCCGGTTCTCGGGTTGCTCCAGGAAAGATCCACGCACCCAGTCATTGAACGCGGCCATCGCCGGGCCGCACCAGATCTGATAGTCTACCGTCCTCGACGACTCGCCGCTGTTCGCCCATTGCGAGGACATGCCGAGATACCACCGGAACACCAGGGCCATCTGCTGCTTGGGATCGCGCTCCGCCCGCTCGATCCGCGTCGGGTCGCGCTTCCGGAAGTATTCCTTCGTCTGATCCCAGATCGTCGCGATCGGGGCCCGAAAGATCGTCTTCTCCAGCGATTCCCGGTCGCTCGCGGGCAAGTGATCCAGCCCCGGATGGGCACGGTATAGATCATAGAGCTTGGCGGCTCGCATTGCGAACAAGGTACCGCGCTTCAAGACCTGGACCTTGACACCCATCTCGAACATGTCCGCCGCGGGGGCCATCGCGACGTCCGCTTGCTGGGCCTGGCAGAGCATCCGACGGACGACGTCCGATGTGCCCGCCTCGACGCAAGATTGATTGACGGATCCGGTCACAATGTAGGCCGCGCCCATGGCGAGCGCCGCCGCCGCCGCCCAGGGGGTCGAGATTCCGCCGGCCGCTCCGATCCGCAACGGCCGGTCGTAGCCGTACCGAGCCTGCAACTGATTGCGCAGCGCCAGCATGGTCGGCAAGAGGACGATCGCCGGCTGATTGTCCGTATGGCCGCCCGAGTCGGCTTCCGCCGTGATATCCTCGGCCATCGGGATCCGCCCGGCCCATCCCGCCTGATCGGCCGTGATCTCCCCGCTCGCGACCAGCTCCTGGAGGAACTTCTCGGGCGGTGGCGCCATGAATTTCGAGGCGACTTCCACGCGCGAGATCTTGGCAATGATCCGGTTGGGTGCCAGGATCCGACCCGAGGAATCTCGGCGAATTCCGGTAACCCGATATCGGACAACCGGTAGCGTGAGGTTCAAGAACGCGGACGCCTCGACCAGCCTGACCTTGCGCCGGAGGTATAGATCGACGACCGAGGACTCCAGCTCGGGTTCCCCCGGGCTGTGAATCAAGTTCATCGCGAAGGGCGTCGAATCACCGAGGTCGCGTTGGAGCCGGTTGATGGCCCCCTCCACGACCGCCGGAGACAAACCGGCGGCGCCAAAGGCTCCCAGGAATCCCGCCCGCCCCATCGCCTCGACGATCTCGACCGACGCAATCCCGTTGGCCATCGCCCCGGCCATGCAGGGATAGCGGAGCCCGTGGTCCGCGGCGAAGCTGGCATCCCCCAGATTTCCCATCCGGCACGCGGGAACATGAGCCACGACTTCGCCATCGTCGTGCCGATTCGGCCTCCCCGAGGACTCCTCGACCGCGTCGAGATGCCCGTGTCGCCTGACCGCGAGAAACATCCTGCCGATCCGCCCCAGCGCCTGCTCCCAAATCTCGATATCATTAGAGACAGCAACCACTGATGATGCTCCGCGTGCAGCCAATCAACCGGGCGATTCAGCCGGTGAGAAGCGAGTTCACCGCTGGCGAGAGGCGATCGGTTATTCCATAGTAAGTGGGCGTCTGGCAAGGGGCTTGGTCGAGAAACGGGCCCGGATTCCGCGGCATGAGAGCCACCCGAAATCCGGCACTCGTCAACCGAGGATGGTTCCATTACCTATTGGGACAGCCGAACGTGGTTGTCCCGCAGGCCGGATGATGCATTATCGTAAATTCGTCGAAGATCGTCGTCCAGGCTATTCAATGCGTGCGTGATCGCTTTCAGAGACAAATGACATGCGAAAATGGGGGGTTGGGACGAATGGAATGGGCTCTGTGGCGACTCCTTCGGACATCAGGAACGGGGCGAGGCCGGGGAATCGGCGCTGGGCGATGGCTTGCAGGCCGGCCTCGGTCATCATCTCGCGAAACCGCGCGGCCGAAGCATGGTGCACGTCGCCTTCGACGGTCGCCACACAGACATCGAAGATGAACCATCCCCAGGGCCGGTCACGGTATCCGTCGATGACCATGAGCCGGCCGCCGTCGCGGAGGACACGCGCCATCTCGGCGATTGCCCGACCCTGGCGCGGGTAGTGGTGGAAGCTATTGGCGCAAGTCACGATGTCGAAGGTTCCGGACGCGAACGGCAGTCGTTCGCTATCGCCCTGGACGGGTAGGACGTGCCCACGATCGAGCCGCCAACGCGTCTGACCTTTGGTGAGCATGTCGGATACGAGATCGACGCCGAAGACCTCGACCTGGGGCAGCGCGGCGCGGATGCGCGCGACGAACTTCCCGGTCCCGCATCCGACGTCGAGGATTCGTGCCGGCCGATCGCCGACCGCCTCGCGAATCCGACGGATCAAGGCGCGATGCGACGGCCCGAAGAGCAGCCACTGGAGGATGGAACGATCATAGCTCTCGCTCCATCGCCGGAACTCCTGCGTCGCCTGGTTCTTGTCGTAACCCAATGATGTGGCCTCCCTGCCGTCGGTAGTCATTCTCGATGCATCGCCGCGATCGGATTATCTCGAGTCAGGCGTCCTGCCTACCTCTCGTCTTGTCATGCCACGAAACTCCGGTATCTATCAGAACTGAGTCTTTATCGGAAGTGGCCGTTTTCCGCAATCCGGAATCATCCCGGATCTTCTGATCGGACCCTTGCATCCAACGACAGGTATAATGCAGGTGTGGACCTTAGATCGGCTCGAGCGAGAATCAGCGAAAGGGGTGGAGCTCATGCGTGGTCTCTACAGGGTCATCCGTCCTGCGTTGTTGCTGGCGATCGTGATCGGGGTCGGGACTTCGACTCGCACGGCCGGGCGCAGACCATCGCGGGGAGCGGCTACGCGAGCTCCTACCGGACCAGTGACTACTTCATTGCACCGGGGTGGTACGGCACGAGTTACGGCTTCGCCAGTTACGGGATGCCGCAAACCTACTCGGTCTTCTCCTCCTATCCGACTTCGTCGAACGGCTCGAACTATCCGCCGTATGGCCTCCTGCCGGGGCGTTACGGGGTCGGCCTCTGGCGTCCGGGATACGTCTCACCCGGCTATGTCTACGGAGCCTCCTACTATCCCTCGTCCGGATTCTCATACCGGACTTTCCCGATGACCTATGGGCGCAGTCCCGCCGCCGGTCCGTTGCCCCCATCCCCCTCCATCGGCGTGTACGCGCCGGCGTTGGGACCCGCGCCTCTTTACGGTTGGTGAGGTTTTCCGTACAAATCATGGACGAGCCAAGGCGCCGGCGCGAGCCCCGGCGTCGACCGCGCCTGTCCGTCTCCGCACGCCATCCCGCAGCAAGCCGAGGTCAAGCAACGATGACATTCCCTCCGCTGGCCCGAGTCCGCCAATCGATCCCGCAGCCGAAGGTCCAGGACGTGCCGGGGACGGTCCGGAAGCTGATCCGCTCCAGCCGCCTGCGCGAGCGTGTCAAGCCCGGCGGCACGATCGCCGTCGGGATCGGTAGCCGGGGCATCCACGGGATCGATCGCGTGGCCAGGTCGATCGTCGATACCCTTCGAGAGATGGAGTACAAGCCGTTCATCGTCGCGGCGATGGGGAGCCATGGAGGCGCGACCGCCGAGGGCCAGCGCGAGCTCCTGGCCGGCTACGGAGTCACGCCAGAGGCGATGGGTGTGCCGGTGAAGACCGACATGGATTCGGTCATCCTCGGCACCAACCCGGTGGGCCTGCCGATCTTCTTCGACAAGAACGCCTATCAGGCCGACGGGATCGTCCTGGCCAACCGGGTCAAGCCGCACACCGACTTCCGAGGCGTGCACGAGTCGGGCGTCCTGAAGATGCTGGTGATCGGGCTCGGGAAGCGAGAAGGGGCGAGCCAGGTCCACAAGCTCGGGATCCGCGGCCTGTGCGAGGTCCTGCCGGCCGTAGGCCGGTTCCTCGTCGAGAACACCCGTTTCGCATTGGGCCTGGCGCTCCTGGAGAACGCCGAGGATGTGACGGCCGAGATCGTCGCCCTCGAGCCCGAGGCGATCTTCGACGTCGAGCCCAGGTTGCTCGAGCGAGCCCGCGGGCTGATGGGCCGCCTGCCTTTCGACCAGATCGACGTCCTGGTCGTCGGCGAGCTGGGCAAGAATTACTCGGGTGCCGGGATGGACCCGAACGTCATCGGCCGGCTGATGGTCG
This sequence comes from uncultured Planctomycetota bacterium, assembly GCA_963743925.1. GTDB lineage: Bacteria > Planctomycetota > Planctomycetia > Isosphaerales > Isosphaeraceae > CAVZRC01. The sequence goes on from CAVURY010000011.1 coordinate 385,754, forward strand.
AAACCCAGCCCGACCCCAATCATCCCCTGGTGACCCGGCTCGTCGTCCTCGACGTCTCCGACGAGAGCCACGGCAACATCGTCGGCGTCGGCTTCGCCGACTTGACCACCGAGCGATTGGTCTCTCGGATGGACCCCGTCCCGTTCCGGATCAATACGCTGACCTCCTGCTGCCTCGAACGTTCGCGGATCCCCATCACCCTGCCGACCGATCGCGACGTGATCCAGGCCGCGCTCGAGACCTGCTGGCGCATCGATCCATCCGAGGCGCGGGTCGTCGTCATCCCCAACACGCTGGAAGTGGAGACCCTCTGGGTATCCAGGCCGTTGGAGGCGGAGGTCAACGCCCACAAGAACCTGATCAAGGAAACCGACTACCTGCCCATGCCGATCGGGGACGACGGCAGACTCAACGTGGCCGGACTCTTCCCCAATAGTCAGGCCGCGCGGCGGCATGCGACGACCTGACCCTTATTTCTGGGTCGGGATGAATACAAACTGCCTCCGTCTCACGATGATGGGAATTTCGACGATGCCGCCCATCGGCTTGCCGTCCAGCAGACCTTGGATCGCTTGAAATGTCTTGGTCGAGAAGGTTTCGACGGATTGATCGCCGAATGCCTCGGCTTTCTTCATGACGCCGTCCGCCGTGCGGTAGTCATAGGCGAAATACCCCGCGAAGCGGAACTCGGACTGTCCGGCATTGGTCCTTTCGATCAACACCTTCTCGGCCCCGATGATCCCCGCACTCGTATCGGCGAGGACTGCGTCGAGTTTCGGATCGGCGGCCAGCGAATTACGAAGCAGGTCACCGGCTTGGTTGGCATCGCCTTGGAACTTGATCAACTCGAAGGACCTGTTCGCGGCCTTTAGCGGGTCAACCAGCGAGCGAAGTCGCTCCTCGGCATAAAAGTCGTTCGCGGGGCGGTGGTGAAGGATCACGATCCGGCCCGGCTCGGTGCTCTTTAATAACTTAACGGAATCGAGCGTCGCTTCGACGATTTGCTTGCCCGCCTCGGCGTACCCCGTGTACCGGACGCAAGGGATCGACTTTCCGCCCCACGGTGCGATAGGTCGGTCGAGCAGTAGTACAGGAATGCCCTGCTCGACGGCCTCGTGGAGTGCGTCAACCACGGCCGGTCCCTCGACCGGCTCGACGACCAGCCCCGCGGTTCCATGCTCGACCGCCGCGCGAATCGCCCCGGCCAGTTCCCCAGGCGAGAACGATTTGCCCGACTCGGGTTCGGCGATCCGGAAGCTGAGCTTGGCCTTGCCCGCGTCACGCCTCATGATCATGGCGAGGAAATGGCGATCGTCGTCGGAATGATGGGCCAGGATCATTTCGATCACCCGCGCCGACCCGCTGCCGGTCGGGCGACGACGATTGCCCTTTCCCGCGGTCGATGACGGAACGTCCGGACGACTCCCCGAGGATTTGGGTACCGTCCCACCCGATAAGCTGCCGATACTCGTCTCCGGCGGTTTGCTCAATTCCGCCGGCCGCGGCGGGACGAACGAGCTCGAATCGCATCCGGAAACGGATATCATCCCGGCGAGGATGGAGAGAATCCAACCGAGTGGGCTCATCCACCGGTGCCGTACGACCGTCATCTTCAACGGTAATTCCCCAAGCTTTCGCGGAAGTGAATCGAGTAACCTGTTGGCCAACGTGGCCTTTGGTATCTAGCGCATTTATCAATGAGTTGCTCACGCCGTGGCCGTATTGTCGCCACACTAACCCGAGGCGCCAGCGAGGGTCCGATGGCATTCCCCTCGCTGGCGCGTCGGGTTGGTGTGGAGTGTCGGCAATCCGATCGTGAAGCGCTCTAGCCTATCCGGATCGTCCGCCTCTCGTAAAGATCCGACGAGCAGCATGATCGGCACCCCGACAGGGAACATCGGCGTCCGGGTGTTCTGAGCGAGATGCGACTCGGGGTCCGCGTAAGAACGATCCCCGGACACGGCTCGTTTCAGCCTCGGGAGGACATCTCGGACTGCATTCCATGCGAGGCCGTCGTCATCTCGGGCCTGCTATTTGCACTTTTTCCTCCCGACTGGCCGCCGCCACCTCGCGTTGCATACAACACTCGTGGCGGCCTGACCTAGAATTCTTCGGCGGGCGAGCCCCTCACCGCCGCGTGTTCCCATCCTTGTCGGGGGGGCCGAGCCGATCCCGGCGGTCGGTGACGAGGTCATCCTGATGGATCACGACGGGTCCGGTCGCGAGCGGGAATATGATCTGGTGGTCGTCGGCGGCGGTATGGGAGGCCTGGCACTCGCGGCCCTGGCCCAGCGGTTCGGCCTCCGGACGGCCTTGCTGGAGGCACACACCAAGCTGGGAGGTTGTGCCGGGTATTTCCGTCGCGGCCCCTATTCGTTCGACGCCGGTGCGACGGCCTTGATGGGTTTCGAGCCCGGCGAGCCGATCGGCGACCTGCTCGGAGTGCTAGGCATCGAATTCCCGACAGAGCCGACGCCCAGTTACCGTGTCCACCTGCCCGATCGCCGATTCGATATCGTGGCGGACCGAGCTCGATTCGTCGAAGCCTCGATCGCGGCCTTCTCTCCTGAGCAGGGCGACTCCGCGGTCGCACAGCGACGGTTCTGGGCCTTGCAGGAGGCGGTCGGCCGCTTACTGTTCCAGGTCGCCGCGAACGTGCCGCGCCTGCCGATTCGTGGCCCCTGCGACCTGATCCACGATCTCGGCATCCTCGGCCTGCGCGGGTTGCTGGCGGCCTCGACCGCCGTGATGACCGTGCATGACGTGATGAACATCCTGGGAATCGGCCGGCATTCCGCGTTTCGGGCCCTGATCGCCATGTTGCTACAGGACACGGCGCAGGCGGGGCCCGAAACCGTCCCTTTCGCCAACGCCGCGGCCTGTTTGCATGCCTATCGCAGCGGCATGAGGCGCCCGATCGGCGGGATGGGCGCCCTGGTCGAGGGGATCGGCCGGCGGTTCGCCGACCTGGGCGGCGACCTTCGGACGGCAACTCTCGTCGATCGGGTCGAGTCGATCGCGTCCGAGGAGGCAGGGCCGAGGATATCGCGCGATCGCGCTCGCTTCATCGTCGCGACCCGACGCCGACAGCGTTTACGCACCCGACATGTGGCCTTCAATCTGCCCATCGACCTGGCTCTGCGTCTCCTGGATCGCCCCTTGGCCGGTAGCCTGAGCCGGAGCGAGCGAAAGTCGCGAGCCGCCTGGAGCGCCTTCACCGGCTACCTGGCCATCGAACGAGCGGCGGTGCCCGACGATAGCCCCTTATTCCACCAGGTCTTGCAATCCTACGACCGGCCGCTCCACGACGGGAACAATGTGCTGATCTCGCTCTCTCCGGTCGAAGATCAAGGCTATGGTCCGGCCTCGGTTCGCGTGGCGACGATGTCCACGCATACCCGACCCGCCGAGTGGCAAGGCCTCGAAGCCGACGAGTACCGGGCCAAGAAGGCCGAATACCGGGACCGGCTCCTCGGCGCCCTCGGCCGCGCCCTAACGGAGGCCCCGGGAGCGATGATTCACGCCGAATTCGCTTCGCCCCGAAGCTTCCGGCGCTATACGCGGCGCACGGACGGGGCGGTCGGAGGTGCCCCCGTCTCGCGAGCCAACAGCAATTTCCTGGCCGTCGGCTCAGACATCCTCGGACCGGGTCTCTGGGTCGTCGGCGATTCCGTCTTCCCGGGGCAGGGGACGATGGCCACGGTCCTCTCGGCGATCCGAGTCGTGGAGCGGCTCACCGGGTCGGACTGGTGTTCGTTGCGGGCTGAGTCGATCCCGGTATCCGCCAGTCCATCGGGCATCATTTCAAATCTTCCTCGGCGAGTTTCGCGCGGCGCCTGCATCCTGCTCCGAAAACGAATGGACGATTACATCGACGAATGGGATCGCGATCTCACGCCCATCACTCAGTAAGATCCGGTGATCGTAACGAGGGAATGGCGACGGTGTCGAGTCGAGGTCGATCTCGTCGCAAAGCCAGTGGACGGGAAGCGTCGAGGAGGGCCATCCTTCCGGGGCCGTTGACAGGATCATCTCCCCCCAGGATAAATAAAAAAGTGTGAACAGCCTGCCGATGCCCCGCAGCGAGAGGATCACGACCGACGTCCGCGTGGGAAAAGCGGAGGGCAAGGTCACGGAATCCCGCTGGAGAGCCAGCAGCTGGGCGTCATGCAGGCAGAGATCCTCGGCGAACTTTCTCACCCGCTCATTCATCGTCCCCACGATCCGACTCAGGTGCGAGTGATAATCGCTCACAGCCTCATCCCACTCTGCGGCGGCATCGCCGCCCGAGTGGAATCGAAGGTAAAGCTCTCGCGTGAAGAATCGCATGCGGCCTTCCGAGCGCCCTTGGTTTCGACGTCTTCTCGAACGAGTGAGGTTCGAGCATCCTCCATTATTGAGATGTCGCCGGACGGTTCCAAGGTCGCGGGACCTTTCAGAAGCAGGTCAAAATGCTCGACGCGCTGGTGATAGCCCCTCATCCGGATGACGCGGAGCTCGGCATGGGCGGCACGATCGTCCGGCTGATGAAGCAGGGGTGGTCGGTGGGCATCCTCGACTTGACCAGCGGAGAGCCCACGCCTTTGGGGAGCCCCGAGCGACGAGCCGCGGAGACGGCTGCCGCCAGTGCCGCGCTGGGGAATCCCTGGAGGAAGAACCTCGGATTGCCCAACCGTAGCCTCGAGCCGACGTTGATCCATCGTCGCGCGGTGGCGGCCGTATTCCGACAGGTCCGGCCGCGGCTCCTGTTCGCTCCCTTCTGGGAGGATGCGCACCCGGACCATACGGCGGCCACCAAGCTGGTCGAGGACGCGCGATTCTGGAGCAAGTTGAGCAAGTCCGACATCCCCGGCGAGCCCTTCCACCCCGCGCGGATCCTCTACTATTTCAGCGTCCATCTCAAGATCGTCGAGAGGCCGAGCCTGGTTATCGACATCTCCGATCAGCTCGACGCCAAGGTCGCGGCCCTGCGGTGCTATCGGTCGCAGCTCGTGGACAATCAGCCTGAAGGCCGGCCCGGGGTCATCGATTCGGTCTGCGACCGGACCCGATACTGGGGGCACTTCATCGGCGTCCGCCATGGCGAGCCCTTCGCCAGCCGCGAGCCGGTCGGGCTGCGTGGGCTCAATGATTTGCTGTCGTGAAAACCCCGTCAGGCCCGCGTGGCGATGCGGACGCGGCGGCCATCGACCTTGAGCCGGCCCTGGGCGTACATCGTGATGGCTTCTGGCAGGGCCTTGCATTCTTCCTGGAAGATGCGAGCGGCGAGGCTTTCGGGCGTGTCGTCCTCGAGGACGGGCACGGCCCGCTGCTGGATGATGGGCCCGGAGTCGTAGGCGTCGTCGGCGAAATGGATCGTGCAACCGCTGACCTTCACGCCCGACTCGAGCACCGCCTTGTGGACCTTCGAGCCGTAATACCCTTCGCCGGAGAAGGCCGGGATCAGCGACGGGTGGACGTTGATCACTCGGCCCTTGTACTCGGGGGGGATGTAGAGCAGCGACAGGAAGCCGCCCAGGATCACCAGGTCGGCCTTGCTGTGCCGGATCGGGTCGAAGACCGATGTGCTGAATTCCGTCCGTCCGCGAGCGTTGCGGTTGGCCAGCGCGAGCGGAATGCGGGCGGCGTCCGCCCGCGCGATCGCGCCGATCCGCGGCCGACTCGCGATCACCTGGACGATCTCGGCATGCAGCTTCCGGGCGCGGATCAGATCGATCAGGTTCTGGAGCGTCGTCCCTTCGCCCGAGACGCAGACCGCCAGGCGGATCGGCGGATTGACGATCGGCGGATTGCGCGGCACTTCACCCATGGTGCAGGACCCCCGTGACAGATCGGCTCTCGGTCAATTATGACGCCTGTCCGGGAGTTTTCAAATTTCGGCGCGAGATGGAGTTCGACGAACAATCTCAGGTCCACTGCTCGCGGGCCGGAAGTCTGGCTGGAAAGCCTGACCTTCTTTCTTGCCGCCCTAATTATGGAATCGAATAAACGATCCAACCGTGGCCGGAACCCGGGCGAGACATTGCCGCCGGCGAGGCCCGTTGAAGTATCGGTGCGTGTCCGACACGGCTTACCTCCGGATGTTCCAATTATCAGATGTGGCGCGAATGGAGCAGGCATCCAGGATGATGTCTGCGGCGTTGCGGCATACTACGGGTCGATCCAGGTCGATCCTGGCATCGCGACCCGAGTCTCTTCACCCGTTATACTGGACACCGGCTCCCGGTCGTCGCCGGGAAGCACTCGACTGATGGCCAGCATGACATGAATGTCAAAGAGGATCCGCCGGTTGCGACAGTTCGCCGAGGCGGCTGCGTTCCTGGGCCGCTCGAGAGAGACCTCATCGGTCGCCGATCGCTCGTCGCATGATGTGAAGCTGACCGTTTCATCCAGAGCAGGAGGGTTCAAGCGATGGATATTGCCTCCAAGCCCGTCTCGCTGTATCGCTCGGTCGATATCCACGGCCGGGCACTCCCCATGACGGAAGAGGAGATCCTCCGGCGGAATGCCGAAGCGATACGGGCACTCGATGAGGTCGCCGAGATGGGCGATGAAGAGGAGCAACGAGCCACCCTGGAGGCGCTGATGACCGCCATCGACGAGGAACCGCTTTCCGCCGCAGGCGGTTCCGCTGATGCGACTGGTCTTCCTCGACACCGGGACACTGGGCATGGTCTCCAACCCGCGTGGCACTCTCCGGGCCATTCAGTGCCAGCAGTGGGCCAGGAACCTGCTGGCGGCCGGTGTGCGCGTTTTCATCCCGGAGATCTGCGATTATGAGGAACGGCGTAAGCTGATCCACGCCGGCTCAACGTCGGGCCTCGCGCGACTCGATCGACTCAAGATCGGATTCGATTATACCCCGATCACGACGGACGTGATGCTCAAGGCAGCCGAGTTATGGGCGGCGGCCCGCCGCAGAGGACTCCCGACGGCCCCGCCTGATGCGCTGGATGGTGACGTGATCCTGGCCGCACAGGTGATACTGTCCACCGGGGTGGGAGATATCGCGACGGTGGCCACCGACAATGTGGGTCATCTTGCCCGGTTCGTTGATGCCCTACCTTGGGAGAAGATCGTCCCCTGACCCACGACCGTTCTCTCCACTTGACTGGGATAGTGATCGCCGCGTCGCTCTTCGGCTCGGTCGCTCCGGGCGCGATCATCATTACGAGGAAGAACCCGAAAGGCGGGACTACGAACTAGGCCGCCGAGGACTTGTCCAGCCAGATCGGTAAGATAGATTATTGAGCTTGATCCATCGAAGAACGGGCTCGCCAACCATGCGAATCTGCCGGCCAACTCCTCTGGAATCCAGCCGCCGCGATCGCTCCCACCGAATCGGATCTCTCCTGCGGAACTGGCACGCCGCACCGGGCACGTCAGGGGCGAGTGGACCGTCTGATCATCCAGCACCAACCTGCGAGTTCAATTCCGAGATCACCGTCACGCACCGCTCGCAGAGAGTCGGGTGTTCGGCGTTCTGGCCGACTGTGGGGCGATAGTTCCAGCACCGTTCGCATTTGGCATAAGAGGATCGCTCGGCCTGCACCGTCTCGCCCGCCGCCGATGGATCGGCGACGATCTCCACGTCCGACACGATGCAGAGCGTTCCCAGCAGCTCGCGATCGGGCAGCCAGCGGTCGGGACGGCTGGTCGTGATCCGGACCTTGGCCTCCTGGGCGCTGCCGATCTGTTTCGTCTTCCTCAGGCCTTCCAGGGCGAAGAGCACTTGCTCGCGGAGTTGGATCAGCTCGTCCCACCGCGCGTCGCGAGCCGGGTCATCCCAGCGGGGCTCGGGCTCGGGGAAGTCCGTCAGGTGGACGCTCGAGCGACCATCGGGGCCGGCGGGCCTGTAGTCCCACGACTCCTCGGCCGTGTGCGGGATGATCGGGGCGAGTAATCGCGTCAGATGGTCGTGCAGACGAGCGAGTACGAACCGGGCGGCGCGGCGGTCGGGACCGTCGGGCGCCTCGGCGTAGAGCCGATCCTTGAGCACGTCGAGGTAGAAGCTCGAGAGTTGCACCGCGCAGAACTGGTAGATCCGCTGGTAGACCCGATAGAACTCGAACTGCTCGTACGCCGCCCGGACATCGCGCACGACCGCATTGAGCTGGCCGAGCGCCCAGCGGTCGATCTCGTGGAGCCCGGCCGGCTCCGGTGCGTTCGGGTCGAAGCCCCGGTAGTCCTCGAGATTTCCCAGCAGGTAGCGGAACGTGTTGCGGATCTTCCGATAGGCTTCCGACATCTCCTTGATGCCGCGCTCGCTGACCGCGATGTCATTGGCGTAATCCATGCTGGCGACATACAGCCGCAGGACGTCGGCTCCATAGGTATTGGTCATCTGGTCGGCCGGGATGTAGTTCCCGAGCGACTTCGAGATCTTCCGCCCCTTCTCGTCGACCACGAAGCCGTGCGTGAGTACGTTCTGGAACGGCGCGGAGCCGTTCGCGGCGACGGCCGTCAGGATCGAGGATTGGAACCAGCCGCGATGCTGGTCCGAGCCCTCGAGGTACAGGAACGCCGGATAGCTGAGATCATAGTCCTTGGAGAGCACGGCGCGATGGCTCGAGCCGGACTCGAACCAGACGTCGAGGATATCCCCCTCCTTGCGGAAGGAAGTCCCGCCGCACTTCGGGCACTTGGCCCCTGGCGGGAGCAACTCTTCGACCGGCCGGTTGAACCAGGCGTCGGCACCCGCGGAGCGGAACAGGTCGCGAAAATGGCGGACCGATTCGGCCGTGAGCCACTGCGCCTGGCACGTTGTACAGCCCAGGGCCGGGATCGGGACGCCCCACGAACGCTGGCGGCTGATGCACCAGTCCGGTCGGAGCGACACCATCGCCTCGATCCGCGTCTGGCCCCACTCCGGCAGCCAGCGGACGCCTCGAATCGCCTCCAGCGTCCGGCCGCGCAGGTTGTCGTGTTCGACTCCGATGAACCATTGCTCCGTCGCCCGGAAGATCACCGGCTTCTTGCAACGCCAGCAGTGGGGATAGCTGTGGACCAGCGGAAGCTCATGATAGAGATGGCCCGTCTCCTTCAGCCGCGCCACGATCACCTTGTTGGCGGCGAAGACCTGCTGTCCGGTCAGCCATTCCGGGGCCTCGGCGGTGAACCGACCCGACTCGTCAACCGGACTCAAGGTCGGGAGCTGATAGACTCGCCCGGTCTGATAGTCTTCGGCTCCATGCCCGGGGGCCGTGTGGACGAGACCCGTACCGTCCTCGACGCTGACGTAACCGGCCAGCACGATCGGGCTGGTGCGGTCCAGGAACGGATGGTGATATTCCGCGCGTTCGAGCTCACGACCCCGGCACCGGCCGACCTCGGCGAACTCGGTGACCTTCTGCAAAGCCATGACTTTCGCGACCAGGTCCGCGGCCATGATCGTCGATACGGTCCGTCCTGTGTCCGGCTCCTTGTAACGCACCCCGGCGTAGTTCAGATCGGGGTGGACCGCGATCGCGACGTTCGCCGGCAAGGTCCACGGCGTGGTCGTCCAGATCATGGCGTGCCATGGGGAGCCCTCGGAATCCCCTCCGCCCCAGCTTTCCGGCACGCCCGAGACCATCGGGAAGTTGACGTAGATACTCGGCGTCGTCTCTTCCTGGTATTCGAGCTCGGCCTCGGCCAGTGCGGTGCGGTCGGTGATGCACCAGTGGATCGGCTTGAGCTGTCGGTTGACGTAGCCCCGTTCGACCAGGTCGGCCAGGACGTCGAGGATCCCCGCCTCGTATCGCGGATCGAGCGTCAGGTAGGGATCATCCCAGGCGCCCAGACCGCCAAGCCGCCGGAACTGTCTGCGCTGGACGTCAACCCATTTCATGGCCTCGGCGTGGCACAACGCCCGGATCTCGGCGTGGCTCATGCTCGCGGCCTTGGGACCCAGATCCTTGACGACCTTGTGCTCGATCGGGAGCCCGTGGCAGTCCCAGCCGGGGACGTACGGACTGTCGAACCCGGCCATCGTCAGCGATCGCACCACGATGTCCTTGAGGGCCTTGTTGAGCAAGGTCCCCATGTGAATCTCGCCGTTGGCGTATGGAGGGCCGTCGTGCAGGAACTTCCGGGGCCGGCCGGCGCGCGAACGGCGGACCTGCCCGTAAAGATCCTCCTCTCGCCATCGCGCCTGGATCTGCGGCTCGCGGACCGTCAGGTTCGCCTTCATGTCGAACCGGGTCGTGGGGAGATTGAGGGTCTCTTTGTAAGGCTTGGTATTGGTGGACATTGAATCATCAATCCGAGCAGGGCGAAAGATTGGGGAGTACGCGGATCCCTCCGAGCCCCTCGCGGCGGCCGGGACGGAGCCCCGTCCTCTCGAAAGAGACGATGAGGCGGGTCGGGTGGGTCGTCGTCAGCCCTTCCATCCTTCCAGGACGCCGCGGACGATCGTCCTGAGCTTGGACTCCGCTTCGTTCGCCACCGCGAGGATCTCCTCGATGCGGACGGGATGCAGAGCGTCGGGCAGGCACATGTCCGTGACGATCGAGAACCCCAGCACCTTGAGGCCGGCGTGGACCGCGACCAGCGTCTCGGGCACCGTTGACATCCCGACCACATCGGCGCCGATGTTCCGCAGGAAGCGATACTCGGCACGAGTCTCCAGGTTAGGGCCGACCACCGCCACGTAGACACCCCGCCTCGCGACAATGTTCGATCGCAGCGCCACTTCCAATGCGAGACTCTGGAGACGGCGATCGTACGGCTCGATCATGTCGGGGAATCGCGGCCCGAGCCGTTCATCGTTCGGCCCGATCAGGGGGTTCAGGCCCATCAGGTTGATGTGGTCCTCGATGACGACCAGGTCTCCCTTCTCGTAGAGCGGATTGAGCCCGCCCGCGGCGTTGGAGACGATCAGCAGCTCGCAGCCCAGCTCCCTCATGACCCTGACGGGGAAGGTGACCTGCCAGGGCGAGTAGCCTTCGTACAGGTGGAACCGACCTTCCATCGCCATGACGGATTGCCCGGCGAGCCGGCCACAAACCATCTGGCCTTTGTGACTTTCGACCGTCGATCGAGGAAAGCGCGGGATTTCGGGGTAGGGGATCGTCGCTTCGGCCTCAATCTCGCGTGCCAGTGCGCCGAGGCCCGTGCCCAGGACGAGACCAACTTGAGGCTTGCCCGACCATCGCGAGCCGATGGCCTCCGATGCCTCCTGAACGTGCTCCCACTCGTGATGCGTCATATCAGTTCCTGGCCAGGATGTCGTTCCAGAGGCGCCAGATCGGGACCGGGAACGGAGGCCCATTCGCCTCGACGCGGAATCCGCGGCTCTACCGATCGGGTAAGGCCGCTCGGGATTTGTCCGGTGTGCCCGAGAATCCACCGACGCGTCGGTCTCGATCGAATCCCGGCGAATGGGCCGAGCACTTGCCGGGCCGCGACCCTGAGACTCAGATCCGGAATCCGAATCGTCGCATCAGGCGGTCAAAGCGCGGATCGCGACGGAGGGCTTTCAAGTCCGGGTCGCGTCGCAGGCGATTGGTGCAATCGTAACCCAGCTCCAGCGACCTCTGGATCGCGAAGAATCCCGGGTCGATCATCCCCATCACCGTGTAGGTGCATGCCAAGTTGTACCAGGCGATGGCATCCTCGGGCGTCAGCCGGACGAGGCGTCGATCCAGTTGGAGCGCCCGCGCATACTGCCCTTTGGCGGCGAGGTTGGTCGCCTGGACCCGCAGCGCATCGACGAAGTAAGGGTCGCGGTCCAGGAGCCGACCGAGAAACTCGATTTCGAAATCCAACTGGCTTTGCTCGCGCAAACGCCGGGTCGAGGTCTCGGGAGAAGGGCGTTCCGACGACGGTTCGCCCGGACGATCCACTGGTGCGGCCATCGCAGCGTGTCCCCTCCCGGCCAAAGTTCAGGCACCTCCACCGAGCCCCGCTCGGGATTCGGCCGGAAGGCGGCTGGTGCGTACTCGAATCGATGCTGCCAGATTCACGCGAGCAAGGCGACTCGATGATCCCGTAGGGTCGATTCCAACCGGAGTTTCCGGTGGAATGTCCGCGTCACGGGCGGGCATTCGGTCCGCCGCACTGTCCCGGGTGTACTGACCAGGCTCCAGGATATCCGGAATGCGCCACGCCCGACAAGGTATTTAGCATCCTTCGCCGTGCGCCATCCTGGACTTTCATTATCACGATTTCATCATGATAAGAAAATAAGAGCCGGAAGACCAGCACCATTAAAGACTCCGCGTGAGTTCGGTTCGCTCCCACAACCCCGAGGATTCGAGCCTCAACAGAACGGGGCAAGCCGAGCGACCGTTCGCATGGCTTGCCCCACACAATCATTCGTCTCGACCCGGCGACGCCCCATCGCGATCCACTTCGGGACCGGATGAATAAAACCGCCGAGACTCCGGGTCAAATATCCTCGAGATCCTCGTCTTCTTCCTCGTCCAGTTCGTCGAGGTCTTCGTCGTCGTCGAAATCATCGTCCTCTTCGTCGATATCGATATCCTCGATTTCGTCGTCGAGTTCTTCGTCGATTTCCTCTTCGTCGTCGAACTCGTCCTCGTCGTCGAATTCATCCTCTTCGTCGTCGAATTCTTCCCCCTCGATTTCATCGTCATCCTCGAGGGCATCATCCTCAAGATCCCCCTCATCGTCGGGATGGCGGGCGAACAAGGGGGGAGGGGAGACCAGCCAACCCGTTGACGTCGTGTCGGAGGCGAAGGGGTCATTGACCGTGTCGAGCAATTCCAGACAGTCCAGCATTGAATCAGTCCTCAGACCAAGGGAGTCCATCGGGAGAGAGCCCCTGACAAACGCTACGGATGGCCGATTCGCCCCTTGGGTGAACCCCGAACGAGTCGTGGGCGGAGCCATAGTGGTAGTCAACGGAGGCTTCATTGTCAAGTATCGAAATCACGGGTATTCCATCGGCGCCGGGGCTTGCGTTCCCGGCGCGGATTCTTGCGATCGAAGTCGTGCGGTTCGTGGACGTTCAGGCCGCTTCATAACCGAAATGGTCGGCATGCTCCCCGGGGGACCTTGAGAAGTCTCTCGGGGTCGATCCATTCCGGGCATATGCCGCGCCGAGCGGCCCGGCCGGGAGGGTCTTCTCGGCCGAATTGCGGTCGATCCTGGAGCGAGCCCGACGCGGATGGCCGCGCCTCCTTTCCTGTCCTGATCCCTCTAATCGTTCAGATGAGCCGCACGACCTGTCGTGATGCGGCAGACCGAGCCATGGCTTCGAGGAGTCGCACGTTGTCGAGCGCCTGATCGGCCGGGCAGCACAACGGCGCATCGTCCAGGACGGCCGCGACGAAATCGCCGTCGATCGTCGAGGTGGTCTGGGCCACGGGGACGTCCAGCCGGGGCGAGCCCGGCCGCTCCTCCTCCAGGGCCTGATCGGTGACGCGGATTCGGCCGAGTTCGCCGAAGTATTCGAGCACGAATAAGGCTCCGGGCGAGATGCCGGAGACGGCCAGAGTGGCCGGGGTCCCGTCCGCCAGCCGGATGGCCGCGGCGGTGACCAGATCGATATCGGGTTCGCGACGGCTCTGGATCGCCCCGACTTCCTGGGCGACCTGGCCCGTCGTCCAGAGCAGCGCGTTGACGAGGTGATCCCCGGCGTCGGCCAGGACGCCGCCACCAACCGAGTCGGGATTGAATCTCCAGGCGTTCTCCGCCTGACCCAGCGAGGCCAGCCAGGGCCGCGCGAGGATCGCGGTCACCAGTCGGACCGGCCCGATCGCGCCATCGGCCAGACGCCGCCGAGCCTCGACCAGGCTGGGGGCGAGGCGATATTGATGGCCGACCCCCACTTTCAGGTGACGCCCACGCGCCAGGCCGACGATGTCGGATGCTTCCTGGACATTCGTCGACAATGGCTTCTCGATGAAGACGTGACAGCCCGCTTGAAGGGCGTCCATGGCCAGTCGATAGTGGGAAAGATGCGGGCTAAATATGGCCAGCGCTTCGGGTGACGTCTGCCGGAGTAGCTCACGGTGATCGATAAAAGCCGGGACGTCTTCCGACTGCGCGCGCTTCGAGCCGGCGCGATCGGCGAGCGCTCGGGCGGACGACAAATCGGGGTCGGCGCAGCCGACGATCGCGACCCTGGGCTCGGCCTGGAGCCGGTCCAGGTGGATCCGCGCCGCGGCGCCGCAACCGGCGATCCCCATCCGTAGCGACGATGTCCCCATGTTCGCCTATCCACTTCCCCGGCGACCCGGATCCCTGCCGTCGATCGCCATTCGTCGCACGACCTATGACACCGATTTCGACCGCAATCGGACGCCGGCAATTCGTGGCTTCATCCCAGCAATATCACGGCGTTACGTCAAGAGTCTATATGCGAGTGTCAAGGGGTTATTTTCGAATTCTCCAGGCCGCTTTTTCGACGATGTCTCCATCCACACATTTCCGCCAGGATTGTGACGCCCGTTGACCGGGCCGCCAATCCTGGAATCGAGGCGTTCCGACATCAACGAATCAGCGAAGAAAGGCCGGCATTTCGCTTGACGCGAACCCGAACCACGGATTATCGTGTCAAGGAGACGGTGGGTGTGGCCTAGCGGTTAAGGCGCCAGATTGTGGATCTGGAGATCGCGGGTTCAAATCCCGTCATCCACCCTGATTCTAAACCTTTCAAGAAACGCAACCTACCCCTGCCCATAGATAACTGGGGGAGCGGTCCAGACGAATCCTGAAGCCGGTATTCTACCGGATAATCGGTATTTCTACCGTGTCTGCCAATCGCCTTTCCTTTCCCTTCGTCATCAGAAGGCGCAGCCATCAGCCCGTCGTGATGCTTTCCGGACGTGATGGCGATCTCGGTTCATTCGGGGCGCCGAAAACCAAACAAGAGTATGACCAGATCATCGCCGAGTGGTGCGCCAGGGCTGCACGCGCTCGAGGCCAGGCTCGACCTTGGCCTGACGGTTGAAGATGGAGTCGTGGCATTCGTCACCGACTGCGATGCGAATTCTCACGGGAACAATAGGTTTGCTGGCCCTGTCAGCACAAGAAGAACCCGCGACTTCAAAATGAGTCGTTTCAGCCTGGATTTCCGCAGCCGGGAGAAAATGTGGATGAGAAAGGGTTCTACCGGGTAATAAGCATGTAGAGTACGAGACAGACCCACGGACGCTGCGACGCGGGGAAGAACAGCGTGATGAAAGCGACGGTCCGTGAACTCCAGACCCTCTTCGAGCTGGGGGTTATGGGAGCTCTCCCGGACGGGCAACTCCTGGATCGCTTCGTGGACCGGCGAGAGGCGGCCATCTTCGAGGCGATCATCGATCGTCATGGCCCGATGGTCTGGGCCGTGTGCCGCCGAGTGCTCCGGGACCATCACGATGCCGAGGATGCATTCCAGACCACTTTTCTCGTCCTCGCCCGCAAGGCGGCTTCGGTCATGCCACGGGAGAGACTCGGAAACTGGCTCTACGGCGTGGCGTACCGGACGGCCACGAAGGCGAGGGCGATGAGGGCCAAGAGGCGGAGGCGGGAGAGCCAGGTGCCGGACATGCCGGAGCCGATGGCGATGACCGGTGAACCGCGGGAACAACTTGCTGAGTCCCTCGACCGGGAGTTGAGCCGCCTGCCCGCGAAGTACCGCATGCCCATCATCCTGTGCGACATGGAGGGCTGGACCCACCGGGAGGCGGCGAACCGACTCGGGTGGCCGATCGGGACGGTATCGAGTCGCCTGTCGCGGGCCAGGTCGATGCTGGCGAGGCGCTTGTCCCGGCGGGGCGAGACACTCTCGGTTGGCTCGCTGGCGGTTCTGCTGGCTCGGGAGTCGGCATCGGCCTGCATGCCGACCCAATTGATCGGATCCACGGCTCGCGCCGCAAGCCTGTTTGCGGCGGGGGGAGCAGCGACGGTGGGGTCGGTCCCTGCGCAGGTCGCCGTTCTGACAGGGGAGGTGTTGAATACCATGCTCTCGTCCAGGCTCAAGATCGCCACGTCGGTGGTGCTGGGCGTCAGCCTGCTGCCCGGTGGCATGCTGGCAACAGGCCGACTCCACCGGACGCAGGCGTCGACCGTATCAGCACCCTCACGCGCGGTCGCCGAGGATGCGCGGCCCCGCAGAAAAGACACTTCTTTACGGATCCGACCGAGGCAGGCCCGTCTGACCCCGTCTGCCGTTCCGAAGAAGCTGAAGCCCGGCCAGACGTTTGTTTATCGGATCAAGGTCAGCCTCGACGACGGATGGAAGATCTTTCCGTTCTCGCCGGAGCAACCTCGGGAGGGAGGACCCTTCTTCACGAAGTTCGATTTCTTCGATACGGGGGGCTTCGAGGTCGTGGGAGACTGGCATACCTCAATGCCTGCCACCGTCGTGAAGCGCCATCCGGCTTACCCCGATCGGCCGACGGTCGAATGCTTCGAGGAGGAGGTGACATGGTCGATTCGTCTCAAAGTCCCCCAGGATATGGAGGCGGGGGAGAAGACGTTGAGATGCCAGGCGAGCTATCAAGTCATGAATGACAAATCCGTCACCGCTCCCGGCAGGTGGACTCTCGGCGACGTTCGAGTGCAGGTAGCCCGTTAGAGCCTGGGAAAACCCTCGACTCACCGATCAAGGCCCAGCAATCTCGACCTCGACGCGTTGACCGAGTTTCAACGGGTTGGGCTCACCCAAGGCAATCTTGACGAGGAGGACGCGGGTGTCAGCCGGCCGGCCGGGGTCGGCGGGTCGGGTCTGGCGCGCAACGACGACGGAGGCAATCTCCTCCACCCGGCCACTCCAGCGACGGCCGCGATACCCTTCCGCCGTGATCGTTGCCGGCGATCCGGGAGTGATCCGGGGAATGTCGAACTCGTCGACCTCGGCCTCGACGCGAAGTCGCGTCAGGTCGACGATAGTTACCAGAGGAGCCGCCGGGCTCACCGTCTCGCCCGCGTCCGCATGCCGCGCGACGACGACGCCGTCGATCGGGGCGAGGATTCGATACTTGGCGACCTCGGCCTCGAGGCGATCGACGGCCGCGCGAGCCTCGTCGAGGCGGGCACCGGCCAGCGTGAGGCTTTCTCGACGCGCCTCGGGCGACTGGCCCCTGGGGATGGGCAAGATCCGGTCCAGCCCGGCCCGAGCCCGTTCGAGACGAAGGCCGACCTCGGCCTCGGTCAGCCGCGAGTGGGCCTCGCGGAGCGAGGCTCGAACCTCGTCGGCCCGCAGCTCCACGAGCAAGTCCCCTTTGTGCACGGCGACGTTCTCCCGGACCGGCATGCTCACGATCGTCGCGAGGACCTCGGTCCCGACGATCACCTTGGCGCCGGGATAGGCGACAACCCGCCCCTCCGCCGCGACCGGGCCGGTCGAGACTCCGGGAGCCGACGACGCCACGCCGTCCCCGACGGCCGCGGTCTGCGCGTTCGCCCATCCGGAACGAACCAGGGCGCCCTGCACCCAGTTCCACGCCAGGGTGACCGCCAGGAGCGCGGCGGCCACCGGCAGCACGACCCGGCCTAACAGCATCGATATGGACATCAGTTCAATCTGTTCCTCGGCGGCCTGACGGAGTTGGAGCCCTCGGCCCGGCAAGCCGCGGTTCGGCGCGTCGGAATTCTCTCGTCCTCATCATAATCGCGACGGCGCGCAAAGGCACTCCCGGTCG
>CAVURY010000012.1:0-56438 GCA_963743925.1 uncultured Planctomycetota bacterium
GATCAAGCTCTTCACCGCCATCGTCTCCTGGGCCACGGTCATCGCCCTCATACCGATCGTGCCGAAGCGGTGTCGATGCACACCGCCGAGGAGATGGAGCGGGAGATCGCCAAGCGCAAGCGGGCCGAGGAGTCACTCCGCCTGGCCAACGCCCGGCTCGACCTTGCTGTCGCGGCTGGAACTCGGCATCTGGGAGGTCGACATGCCGGGCGGCGTCGTTCGAGAGGGCCGCGTGGATCTCATCAACCTCTGGGAGCAGTTCGGCTACGATCGCCCCGAATCCCCGACCGATTGGCGACGTCGCTGGGCCTGGTCCCCCCCGAGGACAGGGAGCGTCTGGAGACGAGCCTGCAACGCTACGCGCTGGCGAGACCCCGGCGCTGGAGATCGAGCACCGGGCGGGGCACAAGGATGGCTCCGTCCGCTGGATGCTCACGCGCGGCGTCTCCTCGCGCGACCCGGCGGGCAAGCCGGTCCGCCTGATCGGCAGCAGCATCGACATCACCGAGTTGAAGCAGACCGAGGAGATGCTGAGGCGGAACCAGTCGCTGCTGGCCGAGGCCCAGGAGATCGACCACATCGGCTGCTGGAGCTGGGACATCCGCTCCGGTCGGCTCGACTGGTCCGACGAACTCTATCGGGTCTTCGGCCTCGACCGGGATCGACAGTCGCCGGATCACGAAGGATTCATGGCGGGCCTGCACCCGGACGATCGCGCGCCGATCAGCGAACTGATCGATGCGGCCTGTCGAGGCACCAAGACTTACGACTGCGAATACCGGGTCATCCGCCCCGACGGGGACATCCGCAGGGTCCGCGCCGGGGCAAGGTCATTCGCGACGAGGCCGGCGAAGCGATCGAGATGATCGGGACCCGCAGGACATCACCGAGCGCCACCGGGCGGAGGAGGCCTGCGGGAGAGCGAGGCGCGGTTCCGCGGCACGTTCGAGAACGCCGCCGTCGGCATCGCCCACAAGGACGCCGACGGCCGCTTGCTCCGCGTCAACCAACGCTTCTGCGAGATCGTCGGCTATCCTCGCGAGGAGCTGGTCCAGGAGTCGTTCCAGGACTTCACACACCCCGAAGACCTGGCGGCCGAGCTTGAAAACTATACCCGACTCTTTCGGGGCGAATTGTCCAGTTGCTCGATGGAGAAGCGCTATATCCGCAAGGACGGCTCGCTCATCTGGATCGACGTCTGCCTCTCGCTCCAGTGCGACGCGGCGGGCCAGCCCGAGTACACCATCGCGGTGCTCCAGGACATCTCCCAGCGCAAGCGACTGGAGGGGGAGCTGCGCCAGGCCAAGGACTCGGCCGAGGCGGCCAACCGCGCCAAGGACGAGTTCCTGGCCAACGTCAGCCACGAGATCCGCACGCCCATGAACGCCATCATCGGCATGACCGAGCTGACCCTCGACACGAGGCTCACCGACGACCAGCGGCAATGCCTGGAGACGGTCAAGTCGGCGGCCGAAACTGCTCTGCGTCATCAACGACCTGCTCGACTTCTCGAAGATCGAGGCCGGCAAGCTGGAGCTGAACCCGGATGACTTCTCGTTGCGGACGACGCTGGGCGATACCCTTCGGACGCTGGCCTTGCGCGCCCACTCGAAGGGGCTGGAGCTGGTCGCCACGTGCAGCCCGGCGTGCCCGATGCCTTGATCGGCGACGCGGGCCGGCTCCGCCAGGTGATGCTCAACCTGGTCGGCAACGCCATCAAGTTCACCGAATTCGGCGAGGTGGTCGTGGGGGTGGAAGTCGCTGGCGACCCCCTGCTGGGGCGGAGTCCGTCTTGCGCTTCAACGTCCGCGACACGGGCATCGGTATCCCGCGCGACAAGCAGGAGTCGGTCTTCCAGGCCTTCGAGCAGGAGGACACCTCGACCACCCGAAAATACGGCGGCACCGGCCTGGGCCTGACGATCGCCGCACGGCTGGTCGAACTGATGGGCGGGGAGATCACGGTCGAGAGCGAGCCGGGGCTGGGGAGCACCTTCACCTTCACGGCGCGGTTTGGGCGTCAGCCACACACCCTGGAGTCGATCGACGCCCCGTCTCCGGTCCTGCTCCGCAACCTGCCGGTGCTCATCGTCGATGACAACGCCACCAACCGCCACATCCTGAGCGAGTGGCTACGCGGCTGGCAGATGGTGCCGACGGCGGTCGGCGACGCGGCGGCGGCCATGGACGCGCTCTGGCACGGGCTCGCCCTGAACCGGCCCTACGCGCTCGTGCTGCTCGACGCCTACATGCCCGGGACGTCCGGCCTGGCGCTCGCCGCCATGATCCGGGAGCGGGCCGAGCTGTCCGCCACCCGCATCATCCTGCTGACTTCGGGAGATCTCGACAGCGCCCGGGCCCGGTCCCGCGAGCTGAACATCAACGCCCACCTGCTCAAGCCGATCCCGCAGGATGAGCTGCTCGAGACGATCGAGCGAGTGATGAACCGGGCCGCCCCCCCCGCGGTGCGCGCCGTCGAGGAGTCGCCACTCCCGGACGTGATCCCGCTCCGCATCCTGGTGGCCGAGGACAACGAATTCAACTCGCGGCACCTGGAGCGGTTGCTGACCCGGCAGGGCCACCGCGTCCGGCTGGCGGTCAACGGTCGGGTGGCGCTGGGCATGCTCGGAGTCGGGAATCAGGGGTCGGGCGACTCCCTCCTGGAAACGGATTGCGATCTGCTCCTCCTGGACCTTCATATGCCCGAATTCGACGGATTCCAGGTCGTTCGTGCGATCCGGGAGCGGGAGCGCGCCGTGGGGGGACACTTGCCGATCATTGCCCTGACGGCGCGGTCGCGGAAGGAAGACCGCGAGCGCTGCCTCGCGGCCGGCATGGACGAGTACCTCTCGAAGCCGGTCCGGGGCGCGGAACTGGCCGCGGCGATCGGCCGGGTGGTCCCTCCCCCCGGCGATTCCCGGCCGGCCCCGCCCCCGCCCGAAGTCAGGGACCTCACTAGCCTGATCGACCCGATCGTCTTGCTGGCGGCCTGTGGCGACGATGCCGATGGGCTGCACGAATTGTGCCTCGATTTCCAGACCTATGCGCCGGAACGACTGTCCAAGCTGGACGACGCCTTCCGGGCCCAGGACGCGCCGCGACTGCGCGAGGCCGCTCACAGGCTCTGCGGGCTGCTCTCGGCGTTCTCCACGGTGGGCGGTAACCTGGCGTCGGAACTCGAAGACCTTGCCGCCCGCGGCCAGCTCGACGAGGCCCGCCCCCTGGTCAATCAAGTCGAGACGATCGCCCATGACCTGATCCGCCAGGTGGCCAGCGTGTCATTCGAGGGCTTGCTCCGCCAGGCCCGGACAACCGACGGACCCGGTCGAACGGACGGGGCTTGACGACGCGGGTGGTGGTATCCTACGGAGCGCTGCGTCCCTCGTTCGCACCAGGGCGTGGGAACGAGATGATCTCTGGTCTCAGGTTCCCCGAGCGAGCGGGACTACTTCATCGCGTACCCATAGCCTAAGATGTAACGTGGTCACCCCCCCTCCGGACGGTTGTGACGGGGCCGTGCAACATGGATAAGGACGATCGCGACGCGACGAAAGCCCAGATGATGGAAGAACTCCAGGCCTTGCGGGCCGAGGTCTCCGCCCTGCGCGAGCGCTGCGCGATCTCCGAGTCTGTCATCGAAGCCGTCCCCGATGCGGCGTTCGTGAAGGATCTCCGCGGCCGCTATGTGATGATGAACACGGCAGGCGCCCGCCTGCTCGGGAAGCCGGCGAGCGAGTTGCTTGGGAAGGAAGACTCGGAACTGTTCTCCCCCGATAGCGCCCGACGGTTCGCTCAGGACGACCTCAGGATCATCGCCGAGGGGACGGCCAGGACTTGCGAGGAGACCGCGGCGACAGCGGAGGTCACGCGGACCTGCTTGACGACCAAGGTACCGTACGTGGACGGGCAGGGCCGGATCGCCGGCATCATCGGCATCGCACGCGACGTCACCGAGGGTAAGCGGCTTCAGGCCGACCGGGACCGACTGCTTGACCGACTTCGCCTCCAGATCGATCGGCTGCCGCTGGCGTGCATCCTGATCGATGCCAACGCCCTTGTGTGCGAATGGAACCCCGCCGCCGTGCGGGTGTTCGGTTACTCCAAGGATGAGGCAATGGGGCGGAATTGCCTCGACCTGATCGCGCCGCTGCCGCTGGACAACGCCCTGAGCGAGATCCTCCGTCGCGTCTGGGCCGGGGACATGAACGCGCACAGCGCCAACGAGAACAGGACCAAATCCGGTAGACGGATTTACTGCGAATGGGTCAACACGCCCCTGGTCGAGGAGGACGGCACGTTTGTCGGGGTCGTCTCCCTGGCACAGGACATCACCGAACGGAAGAAGACCGAGGAGGCACTCGAGGCGAGTCGCCGTCGCTTCCAGGCCGTCTTCGAGTACTCCCTCGACGGGATCCTGCTCATGGACGATGAGGGGCGTTATGTCGACGGGAATCCAGCAATCTGCGAGCTCCTCGGGTGCAGCCATGATACCCTCGTGAAGATGTCCGTGTGGGACGTTACGCCGCTCCCGGACCGGGAGCGTATCCCCGAACTCCTGGGCGCGTTTCGGTCCGCCGGCACGCTGAGCGGAGAGTACACGATGCTGTGCGAAGGCGGGGCGACCCGCGATGTCGAGTATCGCTCCGTCGCGAACATCCAGCCCGGCTTGCACCTGGGTGTCCACCGGGACATCACCGATCGCAAGCGGTCGGCGACGGCCTTGCGTGAGAGCGAGGAGCGGTTCCGATTCCTCGCCGAGTCGATCCCGCACATGGTCTGGGCGGTGAGCCCGGATGGGAATGTCGATTATTACAACCGGCGGCTCCTCGAATACCTGGGCGTCACGACCGGGCAGGTCCAGGGCCAGAGATGGGCCGAAACGGTGCACCCGGACGACCGCCGACGCGCCCTCGAGGCCTGGGAGCATGCCTTCCACACCGGGGCCGAGTATCGCATCGAATACCGCCTCCGCAACGGGAGGACCGGGGAATTCCGCTGGTTCATCGGGCACGCCCTTCCCCAACGAGACCCCGCGGGCAAGGTCGTCTACTGGTGCGGTACCTGCACCGATATCGACGAACGGGTGCGGATGGAGGAAGAGTTGCGCGGCCTCAACGCGGCCCTCGAGAATGCCGTGGAGGGGATCGCCCTGTCGGACACGCAGGGGCGCTACGTCTCGGTGAATCCCGCTTACGCCGGCATGCTCGGGCACTCCGCCTGGGAGCTGATCGGGAGGGACTGGCAGACCACCGTCTGCCCCCAGGATCTGGAGGAGGTTCGGGAAGCCTACCGGCGGATGCTGGAAGAGGGTCGGGCCGAGGTCGAAGTCCTGGGTATACGCCAGGACCGTTCGGTCTTCTGGAAACAGGTCGTGATGATCAAGGCCCATGACAAGCAGCGGATTTGGACGGGGCATTACTGCTTCATGAAGGACATCACCGAGCGGAAGCAGGCGGAAGAGGCGCTGCGCGACTACGCGGGGCGCTCGCAGGTCCTCTCACGCCGACTGCTCGAGGTCCAGGAGGCCGAGCGTCATCACCTGGCTCGCGAGCTTCACGACGAAGTCGGCCAGCTGCTGACGGGTCTCCGCCTCTTGTTGAACCCGCTGACCGACCGGTCGGCCGTAGCATACGCGTCCAAGGCCGTGCAGGCCCGTGACATCGTCGACGAGTTGCTGGAGCGCATCCGGTCCATGTCGTTCGACCTGCGACCCGCCGCGCTGGACGAGCTGGGCCTGCTACCCGCCTTGCTTGCACTCCTGGAGAGTTACACCCAGCGGACCGGGGTGGTGGTGAACTTCCGGCACCAGGGGCTGGAAGGGCGGTTCGAGCCCGAGGTGGAGTCGGCGGCGTACCGGATCGTCCAGGAGGCGCTGACGAACGTCGCCCGCCATGCCGGCGTGGGCGACGTGACGGTGCGGGCCTGGTCCTCCGCGGACACGCTGGGCCTCCGCGTGGAAGACCGGGGCCGCGGCTTCGACCCGAAGGTCACCTCGGTGACCTCGAAGTCCGCCGGTCTCTCCGGAATGCGGGAGCGCGTCTTGCTGCTAAACGGGCATCTGTCCATCGAGTCGGGACCGAGTACGGGGACGCTGATCACGGCCGAACTACCCCTCGGCGGCGGGCCGGAGGGCGCGAGCGATGCGAATTTCAATCGTGCTGGCGGATGACCACCCCGTGGTGCGCCGCGGTATCCAGGCGGTTCTGGAGATAGAGACCGAGTTCTCGGTCGTCGGCGAGGCGGGGGACGGACTGGAGACGGTCCGGCTGGTCGAACGTTTGCAGCCCGACGTGCTGGTCCTCGACTTGATGATGCCGGGGCTGAGCGGCCTGGAAGTCCTGCGAGTCGTCCGCCAGCGCTCTCCCCGGACCCGCGTCGTCGTCCTCTCCATGTACAGCGAAGCCGCTTTCGTGGTAACGGCCCTGAAAGACGGGGCGACCGGCTACGTCCTCAAGGGCGGGGCGGAGAAGCACCTCGTCCGCGCGGTAAGGGAGGCGGCCGCCGGGAAGCGATATCTGAGCCCTCCGGTCACCGAGGGCGCCATCGATGCCTATATCGAGCAGGCGAAGTCGGCCGCCCTGGACCCTCATGAGACGCTGACCGTGCGCGAGAGAGAGGTGTTGCAGCTGGCCGCCGAAGGGAGGACAGGGGCCGAGATCTCATCGCGACTCCACATCAGCCAGCGGACGGTCGAAAACCACCGGGCGAACCTGATGCGGAAGCTCGGCCTGAGGAACCAGACGGACCTCGTTCGCTACGCCCTGAGGCGCGGGCTCATCTCCCTCGAGGGGTGAAGGCCGTTCGACCGGAGCCGTGCGCGCCGCACGAGACGATCGATCGGCGTCTAGTATTTCTTGATTGTTATACTGGCAACCCAACCTGTTCGCCTAGTCCGCCGGGAATCGTGCGGATTTTGCCCGGGATCTAGGTATTCTCCCCGATGACCTGTCGCGGGCGTGGTTCTATCATGAGAGTGTACAGGGACGTTCCGGTCGTGGCCACGGTGGCCCCTCGCTGAGGTAAGAGTTCGGCCCCGTGGGGCGCGTCTCCCCGACGCCGCGGGGCATCACGTGCCGGCCGAGGGCGGTCGGTCCGGGCGACGAAGTGGTCGCGCGGTCGAGGCACGATGGGGGTGCTTGCCGACCCCCCTCCGCCGGTCGCCGTCCGTTGTGCGGGACGGGTTCGAGGCGGGGGGTAGTCCCCCGGCCCGCTCAGTCGCGTGAGTCCCATGATCCCGGTCTTCGGCCGTGGAGGCCGAAGGCCGACCCCGTCTCGGGTGACGTCTGGAGTATACGCCGATGTTCTTGCTCGCTGCGACCCGCCCCCGATCTCCCGTCGATGAACCAATCGCCGAGGAGCGCCTGCCCCTGGTCGTCCTCCTTCACAGTCTCCTCTCCTCCCTCGGTCGGCACGGGCATGGCGAAGCGCCTCCGGGTGTGGACGGCTCTCCGCCCGACCGGTGGGATGACGACTCCTACACGTACTTCGAATCCGCCGTGGCGGAACTGGCCGATTGGGACATCGACATCTCTCTCCACGACGGCAAGGCGCTGATTCGCGTCGGACACTGATGCGTCCGCGGAGGAAGGAGGCGCTTCAGAGGCGGCGGCCCGTGCTGCCGGTGCCGATCGGATGCAAAGACTACGACCGCAGGACGTACTCGACTCGCTCGCGGCCCACATCGCGGTACTCGACGAGGCGGGCGTCATCGCCGCCGTGAACCGACCTTGGCGAAACTTTGCCACGGCCAACGGTGTGGCCCCGGCCATCGTCTGCGAGGGGGCCAACTACCTCCGGGTCTGCGACGAAGCCTCGGGCCAGGGCGCCGAGGCCGCAAGCGCCGTAGCCCGGGGCATCCGCGACGTGCTCGCGGGCCGTCGTGTCGAGTTCCTCCGGGAGTATCCCTGCCATGCCCCCGGCCGGGAACGATGGTTCGTCGTTCGGGTGACGCGGCTGAACGTCGAAGGTCCGCCGAGGGCGATCGTCAGCCACGAGGACGTCACCGAGCGTAAGCAGGCGGAGCGGGCCCTCGGGGAGAGCGAGGAGCACTTCCGGCTACTCCTCGACTCCGCCGGCGAGGCGATCTACGAGGTCGACATGGACGGCCGCTGTACCTTCTGCAACGCCGCCTGCCTCCGCCTCCTCGGCTATGCCGAGTCGCGCGATCTGCTCGGCAAGAATATGCACCGGCAGATTCATCACACCCGAGCCGACGGGTCAACTCTTCTCGTGGAAGAGTGCCGGATCTTTCAGGCCTTTCGCGAGGGCGAAGGGACGCATGTCGTGGACGAGGTCCTGTGGCGTGCCGACGGTACCAGCTTCCCCGTCGAGTACTGGTCGTACCCGGTGCGGAAGGGGGAACAGGTCGTCGGGGCCGTGGTGACGTTCGTCAACATCAGCGAGCGGAAGAGTGCCGTGGAGGCGTTGCGCCAGAGCCAGGAGCGACTCTGGCTCGCCCTCGATGCCGGACGGATGGGAGCCTGGGACTGGGACATCCGCACGGACAAACTCGTCTGCTCGCACAACATGGAGGAAGTTCTCCAGGTCGCTCCGGGAAGCTTCGACGGGACGTTCCAGGCCTTTCAGAGGCTGATCCATCCCGTCAACCGTGAGAGGGTGGAAGATGCCATCACCCGTTCTCTCGAGGATTGGTCGAACCTCGAGGTCGAGTTCCGCGTCGTCCGGTCCGACGGCTCGATCGGCTGGCTCTCCGGCAGAGGACGGGGCTTTCCTGGCCCCGACGGGCGACCGGAGCGCATGGTCGGCATCAGTGTCAACATCACGGCGAGGAGGCGGGCTCAGGACGAGATCTTCGTTCTCAACGCAGAGCTTGAGGGTCGCCTGGGGCGGATCCATGCCCTGCGCGAGATCGATCGCGCCATCACCGGCAGCCTTGACTTGAGGTTCACACTCGGTGTCGTTCTGGACCAGGCCATCGGTCAGCTCGAAATCGACGCCGCTGCCGTGCTGCTGTTCCGGCCCCATGAGGCGTCCCTGGAATACGCCGTGTACAGGGGCTTCCACAGGCCGCCGCCAGCCGACTTCGCGCAGCGGCTTGACGAGGGGCCGGCAGGGCGCGCGATCCTCGAGTGCCGCACTCAGCACCTCGCCGCGTCGTCGGGCGTACCCTCGGCGCTGCCCGAACCGGCCGGGTCCGAGGGGTTCGTCGCTTACTGGGCCGTGCCGCTGGTGGCCAAGGGCCAGATCAAAGGCGTACTGGAAGTCGGCCACCGCTCTGAACTGGAACTCGAGCCGGATTGGTTGGAGTTTCTTGAGGCTCTGGCCGAGCAGGCGGCCATCGCCGTGGACAACGCCACGCTCTTCGAGAGGCTCCGCCGCTCCAACCTGGAGCTCACCCTTGCGTACGAGGCCACGATCGAGGGCTGGTCGCGCGCGATGGACCTGCGAGATCACGAGACCGAGGGGCACAGCCGGCGCGTTACCACCATGACCCTCCGGCTGGCCCGGGCGATGGGCGTGGGTGAGGCCGAGTTGGTCCACGTGCGTCGCGGTGCGCTACTGCACGATCTCGGCAAGATCGGTATCCCCGACCATATCCTGCTCAAGCCGGACAAGCTCACCGATGAGGAGTTCGTCGTCATCCGCCGGCATCCGTTGTACGCCATGGAGATGCTTTCGCCGATCGCCTTTCTGCGCCCGGCGCTGGACATCCCGTACTGTCACCATGAGAAGTGGGACGGCTCCGGCTACCCATGCGGCCTGAAGGGGACGCAGATCCCGCTGGCGGCGCGGATCTTCGCCGCGGTCGACATCTGGGATGCTCTGCGCTCCGACCGCCCGTACCGCAAGGCCTGGCCCGAGGATCGCGTGCTCGAGTACATCAACTCGCTGGCGGGCACCCACCTCGACCCGGACGTGGTCCGGGCGCTCCTGCAACACATCCACGCGCGGGAGCCTGTCGTGACGTCATCCATCCCGGAGCCGATCACCCGGGCTACCCTCTCGACCGATGACGATCAAAGCAGGAACTGACCAGGAGAACCGGTTGCGAAGTATGACCTCGGAACGGCTCGGGCCCCACGAGTGGTGGTTGTCGGAGTTGGCCAAGGTGATCCCGGTGTCCGCAGGCAAGCTCGCCGACCGGGCATGGCGAGGATGGCTTCATTCCCGAGGGACATCGCCGCAATGGTATCGGGTCCTCCGGGCCGACGAGCTGGAGGTGGGGCGACTCCGCAAGCTGGCGGCCTGCCTCACCGGGGCGTCGTGGAATATCCGCCCGAATTTACCGCGCCGATGAAGCGACGCCGTTCGTGATTCCCCATGTCGTTCCCATTCGGGCCGGGATTCGCGCCCAAGCCGTATTCGCATCCCTCCCACGGGGTCTCGGCGGACAGATTGGTCGATCCTGTCCGTCTCGCATTTTACGCCGGCGGGTGTCGGGGTTCCCGTGGGACCGACTCGGCATGCGGTTAATCCGGCGGAGACTCCTCCGGTTACAGGGTTAGATGGCGGTGCAGACCGGGTCGGATCATCCATCGAGGGCGAGGCAAACGAAGGGACGAGGAATGTACGACGCGGTAATCATCGGTGGAGGGATCGCCGGGATGGCGACGGCGTTGCGGCTCCAGGCTCGCGGCCTCGCGACAGTCGTCCTCGAGGCACATGGCCAGCCGGGCGGCTGCGCCGGGTTCTTCCGGAGGAAGGGTTTCGCCTTCGACGTGGGTGCCACCACGCTCGTCGACTTCGGCCTCGATGGCGTCGGTGGCGAGTTCCTCGAGAGCGTCGGGATGTCGACGATCATGGGCGAGGAGCTGCCCGGATACGTCGCCTGGTTACCCGACCGCACGGTGACGCTGTTCCGTGACCCGGTCGCCTGGTCCCGAGAGCGGCTGAAGGCGCTCGGAGACACGCCGGGCCACCGATCCTTCTGGCGACTCCTGGACCGACTCGCAGACGTCTTCTGGCGAGCCAGTCGGGCAGGGGTCAAGCTGCCAATCCTCGTCGTCGCCGATGCGATCCGCGCGGCGCGAGCGGTCGGCCTTGGCGAGTTGCCCCTGGCCCGCTACCTGGGTTGGACGATGGCCGACGCGCTGCGGGCACACGGCCTGGGGGACGATCGAGCGTTGGTCGGCCTGCTGGCGATGCTCATCCAGGACACGATCCATAGTTCGGTGGCCGAGGCACCGCTGATCAACGCCGCGTTGGGGATCACCATCCGCGGCGCCGGCCTGACGCGAGCGCGGGGCGGGATGCGCGGCGTCTGGCGCGGTTTGATCGCTCGCTACCGCCACCTCGGCGGAGAGTTGCGAGTCGGCTGCCCGGTTGAGCGGGTCGAGCGGCACGAGGGGGTCTATCGTGTCACGACCCGTCGCGGCGTCTTCGCTGCCAGCCAGGTTGTCGCCGCCGTCCCGGCCGCCCTGGCGGCCCGGATGGGTCCTGAACCGGTCGCAGAGGCATTGGCTCCTTACCTCCGCCGTGATGCCGCCGCGATGGGGGGAGCTGCCGTCGTCTTCCTCGGCGTCCCCGAGTACCAGGTCGCCGGTCAGGTGTTCACCCACCACCAGCTCTTGCACGACTACGCCCAGCCGCTGGGCGATGGCAACAACATGTTCGTCTCCGTCTCCGCCCCCGGTGACACGGAAAGTGCCCCGGCAGGATACCGGGCCGCGATGATATCGACGCACTGCGAACTCGAGCCGTGGGAGGGCCTTTCACCCGATGCGTACGGGGATCGAAAGCGCGAGATCGGCGAGCGTCTCATTACGCTGGCCAGACGGGTCTATCCCGAGCTGGGCCGGGACGCCGTTGTTTGCGAGGTTGCCACTCCGAGGACCTACGAGCGATTCACTCGGCGACCGCGCGGCGCCGTGGGGGGTGTACGGCAGACCCTCGCCAATACGAACCAACGCGCGATCCCGCACCATGTGGGCGTACCCGGCTACTGGCTGGTCGGCGACAACACGTGGCCGGGCCTGGGGACCGTTGCCTGTTGCCTCGGCAGTCGCCTCGTCGCCGAGGGCGTGCTGGCCGGCGCGAACCGACGCGCCCCCGTCCCCCGACCCACCACCGCCCGCGCCCAAGGAGCTAAAAATGCAGACATCAACGCGCGATGATATAGAGATGCCGACCCTGGAGTCTCTCGGCAATGACCTCCTCGCGACGACGCGATACCAGCGTCGACGCGCCCTGGCCCGGCCATTCTTCGGTCTCGCGGCGTACGCACTCGCGGCGTGCGCCGGGTTATGGTGGCTGACCCCCTTCGCCGTTTTCTTGGTTTTCGTGGCCGTGGTCACCGTCACGCACGACGTCGTGCATGGATCACTGGGCCTCTCTCGACGGCAAACGGAGTGGGCCCTGTTTGCCATGGGTGCCGTCCTCTTGGAGAGCGGTCACGCCTATCGAGTCACACATCTGCGACACCACCGCGTCTTCCCGGGGCCCGACGATCCGGAGGGCGACCCGGCGCGATTGAGCCTGCTGAAGGCGGTCCTGTGGGGGCCTCTGTTTCTGCCCCGGCTCTGGTACTGGTCCTATGCCCGCAGCAAGGCGAGAGGCGCCACGAGGAGATGGCTGGTCGCCGAGGCCGCGTGGGCCCTCGCCGTCGCCGCCACCGGGCTCTGGCTCCTGCCCCGGTCACCCGCCGTGTTGATATACGCCGCCTTGGCGATCGTCGGCAGTTGGGTCTATCCGCTGTTAACGGTCCACCTGCCACACCGAGACTACGGTGATACACCTCTCTCGCAGACGCACACCCTACGAGGGAGGATCGTCCCGGCGTTGTTCCTGGAGCTGACGTACCACCTGGAGCACCATCTGTATCCCGAAGTGCCCAGCCACAATCTGCCCGAGTTGTCTCGGCGACTCGACCCTCTGCTGCGGCAGGCCGGGGTCCGGCCCAGGCGCGTTCCGTGAGTGGAGTTTCCTGGAGGAGTGATTCGAGCGGAGGCGTCGCAAATAACCTGCTCGCGAATGATGCTCGCACGGACACGCCCCGGACCATGCAGCACACACTCGGCAGGGTCGCCCTCGAAGGTCAGGGGCTGGGCTACGGCCTCGCTGCCAGGTTTCTCGGCGATCTCGGCCTTGAACGCGCGCCGTTATGAATCCAGGATCGATGCCCCCTACTATTGGAGGTACTGGGTCTGCGACTTCCAACGGACGCATCGATCGCGACGATCTCAGAGGCTATTTCCTCACCGCTTCGAACCGGCTCCAGGGCCCGCACTTCATATCCTTGAGCAGCCCGCGCATCCACTCGTACTGCTTGTGCTGCTCGAGGAACGAATCGGCGATGAAGTCGGAGCCGTGGTGGCCGACCTGGCCCCACAGGCTCATCCGATCGGCGAGGGACCCGTCGGTCACCTTGGATTGGACCGTGCCGCCCGGGAAGAACGGGGCCCAGTCCCATTCGGGGACGCCTCGTGGCGAGATCTCCACGCGACCGCAGAGTGTGCGCTCGTTGGCCTCGTTCTTCACGCCGATCACGTCGAAGTCGTCGGTCTCGAAACGCTTGCCCAGCTCGAGGTCGATCTTGCCCTGGTGATTCGCGATGAGCCGCTCCCATCGCGCCTTCCGGGCGTTGGGCGAGGAGGACTTGTTCGCTCCGTCGAACTTGGTCTCCTCTCGCATCAACTTCGGCGAGTCCGGGAAGTTGGCGCCGACGAAGCAGCCGTTCTTGGTGCGCCGGACCGAGTGGTTCTTCAGGCCCAGCTCGAAGAGCGCGATCTCGCCGGTCTTGTTGTCGCCGACCAGCCAGTCGTTGGCATATCCGCCGTTGTTCCCGTCGAGCATGATCTTCACGAATTCGTCGATCGAGCGACTGTACTGCATGGCCTTCCTGGCCCGGACGAACTCGGGCTTCCCCTTGGGGTCCCAGCCTTCGAACTGGGTGATCGTCGTCTCCGTGATGAGCATCCCTGCGGAGGTCACGCCGAAATCGTCGTCGCTGGCGATCACGCCCGGCAGGCCATCCATGAGGATGCGGGAGCCCGACTGGGGCTCCAGGTCGAAGATGATATTCCAGCGCGTGCCGACGACGTAGTTGGTCCAGGCGTTGTGCCCCATCACGATCCGGCCGTCCTTCGTCGAGTTGCCCGTCGCGATGAAGGCGCTGCAATTGCCGGGCGCATGGGTCGTCGGCGTCTTTCCCTCGGACCGATCGAGCCAGGGCACGTAGTAATAGGGCAGTTCCTGGTTGGCGTTGAGGGCGACCAGGTCCCAACGGTCGGCGGCGATCCCCTTGGCCTTCAACCCGCCCACGATCCCGTCGATTTCCCGGCGGTACTCCTCGTCGATCCGGGGCCAGAGCATGTGCTCGGCCGCCTGCCGGTAGAAATCCCAATCTCGCCGGGTCGAGGTCTTGAGGAACGGCTTGATCACCCGGAGGAAGTCGCCGATCTCGGCGGCCAGGAGATAGCCGTGCTGGAAGCCGATCCGTTCCGGCGGGCCCTCGAGATGCACGTAGATCCAGCCGTCGCGTTCGGAGCGGCCGGCGCCTTGAAGTCGCGCGGCCACCCCCGGGGACTCGCCGTCCTCGGCGGCGAACGAGGCCCCGGCGGTGGCGATCAGGACGACGGCCAGTAGCCACTTCATGTCAGGGAAACGACTCATCGCGATGGGCCTCCAGTAGGGATCGAAACTCGCATGCGTTCGGAGTCGGCGAGCGATTCACTCTAGTTCGAAAGCTGCCGCATCGCAACGCGTCGTGGGTCGAACGAGTCATCAAGGCTCGCAAACCCACCGGGAGATTCGCCCTGATGCCGAGTTGCATCATGACCATGGTGTTCTAAGGTTAATTGTGGGAGCAGGTGCGCGCGACATGAAGGATCGGAGCGGAATACTTCGGAATCGATCCTTCGGAAGCGGGGGAGGTTTTCCGATGGAGCCTACGATCCGGATCGTCTGCGAAGGATGTCTCCGGAGCGTCGAACTGCCCGCGGCGGACGCGGGTTCGGACGAGTCTCGATGCCCGTTCTGCGGCCATCCGGTATCCAGTCCGTCGAGCATGCACGGGATGAACGATGACCGGTTGGAATCTCACCGCGTCCCGCTGAATTCGCCGATCACCGAGGCTTGCGAGACGATCGATTGGTTCGGTGCGTGGGAGCGGGGCACGATCGGTTCCCTCGGACGGTTCCAGCTCCGCGAGCGGCTGGGCGATGGCGGGTTCGGCCAGGTCTTCCTCGCCTTCGACCCCCGGCTGGATCGCGACGTGGCGATCAAGGTGCTCAAACACCCCCAGCCTAACGATCGGGTGATGGAGCGATTCTTCCGCGAGGCCCGCGCGGTGGCTCGACTCGACCACCCGAACATCGCGGCCGTCTATGACGCGGGATTCGACGACGGCCGGTGCTGGGTCGCCTACCAGTTGATCAGCGGTCGCCCCCTCTGGTGGTACCGAGACCGCCAGAGGATGGATGCAGCCACGGCGGCCCGGATCATTCGCGACCTCGCCGACGCGCTCGATCATGCGCACCGCATGGGGGTGGTCCATCGGGACATCAAGCCGGCCAACGTCATCATCGACGACAACGGCCGGCCGCGCCTGATCGACTTCGGCCTGGCCCGTCGGTTCGACCTGGGGTCCAACTTGACGCGCGAAGGCGCCGTGGTGGGGACCCCGGCCTACATGAGCCCGGAGCAAGCCTTCGGCCTGAGCCGGCAGGCCGACGAGCGGAGCGACGTGTACAGCCTGGGAGTCACCTTCTACGAGATGCTCTGTCATCAGCGGCCGCGCGAGGAAAAGGCGGGGTTGCTCGATCGTCCACCGGCGGAGGACCCGGCCGCCTCGAGGCCCTCGCGAGTCGCCTCCGCGCGGTCGATCGATCCCTCGATCCCGGCCGGGCTCAACCGGATCTGCTCCAAGGCCATGTCCACGAGGCCCTCCGACCGTTACTCCACCGCGCGGGCCCTCGCCGACGACCTCGACGGATGGCTGAAGGAGCGGGCGCATCCCGGGCATCGATCCCTCTGGGCGCTCGCGTTCGCGGCCATGTTCCTGCTCGGGATGGTCATCGGGGCCTTGTCCCCGCGGGCGCTCTCCCGGAGCATCGACGGCACGCCCGGCCCGAATCCCGTCGGGTCGAGAGGTACGGCGATCCCGATCGCGCCCGGCGAGGAAGTCCCGACCAGGCTCCTCGACGCGGGGACCGATCGAACCGAGGATGCCCGGAAGCCCGATCCCACGCCGGCGCCTCCGCCGCAACCGGCCGGCTTGATCGGCAACACCGATTCGCGGCGATTCCACCTCCCGACCTGCGGCTCGATCAAGATCTTGAAGGCCGCACATCGCATCAACCTGGCGAGTTATGACGAGGCCCTTGCGCTCGGATACCAGCCGTGCAATACGTGCAATCCCTCCCCTCCTCGGCCCTCGGGACGAGCGCCCGCCGAGGGCCGGACCGGCCCTCGTTGACCTCGACGGCGACGCGAGTCCCGCCCCCCCGGCGACGACCTGCCGCGGGTTGACCATTCCGCGCCCGGCTCCGATACTGGGATCGAACCGGGATCGGTGACGGAGGGGCCGGGGCGCGAGATGCTCGGGCTCGTCGGATCGGGGAGGGCGATGCAGACCGCCATCATCGGCTTGGCAATGGTCCTGTTGGGTGGTGCCGCATTCGTGACCTGGCGATGGTCCCGCGCCCTGGCCGGGGTGGCGAACGGCCTCGAGGCGCTGCGACTGGGGAGGAAGTTCCACGTCGTCCGGTCGGTGATCCCCGGGCCCGTCGGCCGCCTGGTCCGCGCCTTCAACGTCGTGGCGACCGAGGTCCAGACCCGGACCGATCGACTGGAGCGGGACCGCCAGCAGATGACGGTGGTCCTCGAGGCGATGGCCGAGGCGGTCATCGCCGTCGACACGCGCCATCGCCTCCTCTTCGCCAACGCGGGGGCCAATCGCCTCTTCGGCCTGGACGCGAGCTCCGTCGGCCGATTGCTCGAGGAGCTGATCCGCAGCCCGCAGGTCCAGAAATCCATCGAGGCCACGCTCCAACTCCGCAACCCGACGCCCTATCAAGGAGAGCTCTCGCTCCCCGGGCGGGACCCCTCGACGCGCGGCCAGGCGCGTTCCCTCTCGGTCCGCGGCACCCCCCTGCCCGGCGATCCGACGCCGGGTGCCGTGCTCGTATTCCACGACGTCACCGACCTGAGGCGGCTGGAGCGGATGCGGCAGGATTTCGTCGCCAACGCCTCCCACGAGCTGAAGACGCCGTTGGCCTCGATCAAGGCCTATACCGAGACGCTCCTCGATTGGGCCCTCCACGACGAGACCGTCAATGTGCGGTTCCTCGAGCGGATCGACGAGCAGGTCGAGCGACTCAACCAGCTGATCCTCGACCTGCTCAGCCTCGCCCGGCTCGAGAGCGGGCAGGAGTTCTTCGACCACCAGCCGTTGAGCCTCGTCGTCGTGCTCGAGTCGTGCGTCGAGAGCCACCGCGATCGCGCCATGACCAAGAATCTCGCCCTCGAGTTCGACCCGGGCGACCTCGACGGCAACTGCCTCGTCCTGGCCGACGAGGAGGCCGTGCGCCAGATCGCCGACAACCTGATCGACAACGCGATCAAATACACCCACGAGAATGGATCGGTCCGCGTCGGCTGCCGGATGCAGAGGGGGATGATCGCCTTCGAGGTGGCCGACACCGGGATCGGGATCCCCCGCGACGACCTCCCGCGTATCTTCGAGCGATTCTACCGGGTGGACAAGGCCCGCAGCCGGGAGCTCGGCGGCACGGGGCTGGGCCTCTCGATCGTGAAACACCTCGTCCAATCGATCGGCGGCCAGCTCGAGGTCACCAGCCGGGTCGGCTCGGGCTCCAAGTTCACGGTGTTGTTCCCTCGAGCCGCCGGCCCGCCCTCCCGGACCGACGGCCGCGGTTCTTCGAAGTGATCCAGATGTTACCGCGACGATCGCGGCCCGTTCGGGCAAACACCTTACCGCACATCCAGACCGCCGGGCGTCTTCCCGGGGTCGCGGCGATCATGAAGCGTTTCTTAGAATTTCTCGCCCCGGCGTGGTACGTCGGATCGCCTACAATCACCAGGCGATCGGGTCCGCATCATCATCCTCGCCGCCGGCCTGGCCTTTCCTGCGGGCGTCGAGACGAAGTAAAACGAGGGAGAAACATCCCCCCGGTTGAAAT
Organism: uncultured Planctomycetota bacterium; assembly: GCA_963743925.1. Lineage (GTDB taxonomy): Bacteria > Planctomycetota > Planctomycetia > Isosphaerales > Isosphaeraceae > CAVZRC01. The sequence goes on from CAVURY010000012.1 coordinate 18,101, forward strand.
GGAAGTACGGACCCCGGACTGTGAGCCGCGGGGCAAACACCCTCGCCCGATCGACATCACGCCGTCCCCGAAGGAGGAATCATTATGGACCGAGAACGAGCCCAGGACTTCGACCAGGAACTGCTCGACCTCTACGACGACTATGCGCACGGCCGCCTGAGCCGCCGCGATTTCGCGAGCCGGGCGGCGGCCTTCGCCGTGGGCGGCATCACCGCCGAGGCGCTGCTCGAACGCCTCAGCCCCAACTATGCGCTGGCGCAGCAGGTCGCGGCCGACGACCCGCGGATCAAGGCCGAGACCATCTCCTACGAGTCGCCCAAGGGCGGCGGGAAGATGAAGGGGCTCCTCGCGCACCCGCGGGCCGACGACGCGAAGTTCCCGGCGGTCCTCGTCATCCACGAGAATCGCGGGCTGAACCCCTACATCGCGGACGTCGCCCGGCGACTGGCGGTCCAGGGGTTCCTGGCGCTCGCCCCCGACGCGCTGTCCCCGCTGGGCGGCTACCCGGGGAACGACGACGAGGGCCGGGCCATGCAGGCGAAGCGCGACCCAGCCCAGATGATCGAAGATTTCATCGCCGCGGCCGAGTTACTCAAGGCCCACCCGAAGTCCAGCGGCAAGGTGGGCGCGGTCGGCTTCTGCTACGGCGGGGGCGTGGTCAACACGCTGGCTGTCCGCATCCCCGAGACGATCGCGGCGGGCGTCCCGTTCTACGGCCGCCAACCCCGCTCGGAGGACGTCCCCAAGATCAAGGCCCCCCTCCTGATCCACTACGCGGGCCTGGACACCCGGATCAACCAGGGGTGGCCCGACTTCGAGAAGGCGCTGAAGGCGTCGAACAAGACGTACGAGGCCCACATCTACCCGAACGTCAACCACGGGTTCCACAACGACACGACCCCGCGCTACGACAAGCCGGCCGCGGAGCTGGCCTGGACCCGGACGATCGAGTTCTTCAAGAAGAACCTGGGCTGACCCTGCATGCGTCCGGTTTCGGTCGAGATACGTCTTCCTTAGCCTGCCTCGCTTGCGGGGATCTTCACGATCCATTTCTCGAGCGACGGCAGGCGGATCACTTTGGCTTCCGATGCCCATCTCCTCCGGCATCAGCTTCACCCCGTGGCGTAGGTCGTCTCCACCACGCGGACCACGTGATGATTCCCCTTCTCAGGTCATCATCCGGCCGAAATGCCGCGGATCGGCATTCCCGCCAAGCGGACGATCCTCACCCGGAATTCACGAAACCTTCACGTTAGGCGGTTAGACTGGCTTTTCCGTAGTTATGTCGAGGATAATGCTCCATCCGATGACAGGATCGCCTGCGAGCCGATCCGCGAGAGAGCCCGAGCACCGTCGTGAACGCCGATTCGATCCATCGGCGTGGGCCGGTCCCGGCGAGTGCCCGATCAACAGGAAGGCAACCGATGCGATACGTTCGAGCCGTGTTCTGGGCGATCAGTCTCTCGATAACCATGAGTATCGCCCCCGGATGCGGCGGCGAAAGCGGCGGAGGCGGCGGACCGAACGGACCTCCCGCCGCCGCGCCCGCCGCGACGATCATCGTGGACGGCTCGAGCACCGTCGTTCGGATCAGCGAAGCCGCGCAGGAGGAGTTCAAGGCCGTCAACCCGGCCGTCACGGTGACCGTCGACGAACATGGCACCGGCGGCGGATTCAGCCGATATCTCCAGAACGAGGTCGACATCGTCGACGCCTCGCGCCCGGCCAAGCCCGACGAAGAGGCCAAGGCCAAGGCCCAGGGCATCGAGTGGACGCGCTTCGTGGTCGGCTACGACGGCATCACCCTCGTCGTCAATCCCAAGAACGACTTCGTGAAGGCGCTCTCCGTCGAGCAATTGAAGGCGATCTGGGCGCCCGGGAGCAAGGTCAAGACCTGGAAGGACGTGGACGCGGCCTGGCCCGATCAGAAGATCGCGCTCTACTCGCCCGACAACGATTCGGGCACCTTCGAGTTCTTCACCGAGGCGATCGTCGGCAAGGCCAAGAGTCAGCGCGAGGACGTCCAGCAGAGCTCGTCCGACAACACGCTGGTGCTCGGCGTGTCCGGGGACCAGTTCGGCCTCGGTTACTTCGGCTATGCCTATTATTCGTCCAATCAAGACAAGCTCCGCGCCGTGCCGGTCAAGAATGGCGCCGATGCCAGGCCGGTGCTCCCCGGCCCCGACACGATCCGAGACAAGTCGTACGCACCCCTTTCTCGGCCCCTCTTCATCTACGTGAAGAATTCGGCCGCTCGACGCCCCGAGGTCGGCCAGTTCCTCCGGTTCTACATCGAGAACATCAAGTCGCTGTCGGAAAAGGGAGGCTACAACCCACCGACCGGCGAAGACGTGGCGGCTAACCAGGCGACCCTCTCCAAGTTGCTCTCGAGCGGCGGGGCGGAAAGCAAGTCCGGCGCGACGGGCGCCCAGTAAGGACATCATCCTTGTCGTCTCCCGCGTTAACAGGCGGCTCTCCGCCGGCCGCCCTGACCCAGGACGATCTCTGGTCGGGCCATTCGCGCTCCCTCGCGTTCTGGGAAGCGGCGGTGACCGTCGGCTTGATCATTTGTACGCTCATCACCATACTCACCACCCTGGGTATCATCATCGTGCTGAGCGCGCAGAGTCTCGAGTTCTTTCACACGGCGCATGTGAGCCTGCCCGACTTCCTGCTGGGCACCGAGCTGAAGCCCGACGCCTCCCCGCCCAAGTTCGGCATCGTCCCCTTGATCTGGGGGACTTTCATGGTGGCCGTCGGCTCGTCGGCGATCGCCTTGCCGATCGGGCTCCTGAGTGCGATCTATCTGAGCGAGTACGCGCCCCGGATGGTCCGAGGCGTGTTGAAGCCGACCCTGGAATTGCTGGCGGGCATCCCGACGATCGTGTACGGGTACCTCGCGCTGCTGCTCGTGACCCCGGTGTTGAAGCGTCTGCTCGAGCCGCTCGGCTACCGGGTCGAGACCTTCAACGCCCTGAGCGCCTGCATCGTCGTGGGCGTGATGATCATCCCGCTGGTCTCTTCGCTCAGCGAGGATGTGCTCTCGTCGGTCCCTCGCGGGCTCCGCGAGGCCGCGTTCGGGCTGGGCGCGACCCGGTTCGAGGTGGCGACCCGGATCGTGCTGCCGGCCGGCCTGTCGGGGGTCTTCGCCTCGTTCATCCTGGCCATCAGCCGGGCGGTCGGGGAGACCATGGCCGTGGTCCTGGCCGCCGGGATGCGCCCCCAGATCACGATGAATCCCTTGACCTCGATCGAGACCATGACGACCTATATCGTCCAGGTGATCGGCGGCGACGCCTCGTATGGCGAGCCCAAGTACCTCTCGCTGTTCGCGGTCGGGCTGACCTTGTTCGCCGTCACCTTGACGTTGAATATCATCTCCGGGTTCGTGTTGCGGCACTTCCGAGAGGTCTACCAATGAGCTTGCTCGAAGAGTCCGCCTTCCACCCGAACCGCTGGCTCCGGCGGATCCTCGGGCCGATCTTCGCGGCGGCGTGCCTCGTCGCGACCTGCACCGGGGTCGTCGTCCTGGCCCTGGTCCTGGGCTCGATCCTGGTGGCGGCCCTGAACGGCCTCCCCGACAACCCCTGGTATGCGATCGGCGCGAACCTCTCCGAGCTGTTCACGCTGATGAGGCGGCTGGTGACCAGCCCTCAATCGAGGAATCCGGCTTCCGCGGGATATCAGGTCGGGCTCGCGGGGAGCCTCTGGCTGCTGGGACTGGTCGCCCTCATCGGCATCCCCGTGGGGGTCGGCGCAGCGGTCTATCTGGAAGAATATGCCCCACCGGGCCGCCTCCGACGCCTCATCCAGACGAACATCGCCAACCTCGCGGGGGTGCCATCGATCGTCTACGGCATCCTGGGCCTGGCGCTCTTCGTCCGCGCCTTCGGGGTCAAGGCCCTCTCGCTGGGGCCTACCTTGCTGGCCGGCGTCCTCACCTTGAGCCTGCTGATCCTGCCGATCATCGTCATCACGACGCAGGAGGCGTTGCGCGGTGCCGCAGTCGCTCCGCCAGGCCGCGCTGGCCCTGGGCGGGACCCGCTGGCAGGTCGTCCGCGACCATGTGCTGCCCTCGGCCTTGCCGGGGATCATGACGGGCGTCATCCTGGGGCTGTCGCGGGCGATCGGCGAGACGGCCCCCTTGCTGATGGTCGGCGCGGCCGGCTCGATCCTCAGGCTGCCCAGGGGGCCCCTCGACCATTATTCCGCCCTGCCCGTGGAGATCTACAAATTCGCCAGGCTCCCGGATACCCGATTCCAGACCGTCGCCGCCGGTGGTATCCTCCTCCTCGTCTCACTCCTCCTCGCGATGAATGCGACCGCGATCCTGATCCGAAACCGGTTTCGGCGATACCATTGATTTTGGATTTTCGATTTTGGATTTTGGATTCTCATGCTTTGGATTCTAGATTTTGAGTAAAGCCTTGCACGATTGCGATTTGGATCTTGGATTCTGGACGGCGTCGTGGACGAGCGCGAGTTCAAACATCGAACGAAGCAGATCGGATTGCGAATCATACGTGTCGTGGAGGCATTACCCTGCACCAAGACTGCCGACATCATCGGACGTCAGTTGCTCAGATCTGGAACATCGATAGGGGCCAACTACCGGGCTGCCTGCCGCGGCAAATCTCCGGCAGACATGATCGCCAAGCTAGCCATCGTCGAAGAGGAAGCCGACGAGAGCCTCTACTGGCTGGAAATCCTCATCGACGCTGGTATCCTGCCCTCTACGCGGCTTTCCGAACTCATCGACGAGATTGACGAGATCGTCGCCATGATCGTCGCTTCTCAGAAGACATTGCGCAACCGCAAGCGAAGATGATCCGAAATCCGAAGACATTGCCCCATCGCAAGCGAAGAAGATGATCCAAAATCCAAAATCCGAAATCCAAAATCCAAAATCCGGAGCGGTACTGGAGACGAAGCAACTCTCGGTCTGGTACGGCTCGAGCCTGGCGCTCAGGGACATCACCATCGACATCCCTCGCAACAAGATCACGGCCTTGATCGGCCCGTCGGGCTGCGGCAAGAGCACGCTCCTGCGCTGCTTCAATCGCATGAACGACCTGATCGCCGGCGCCCGGATGGCGGGCGAGATCCGATTCGACGGCGACCTGATCTCGACGCCCTCGATCGACTCCGTGGCGCTGCGGAGACGAATCGGGATGGTCTTCCAGAAGCCCAATCCGTTCCCCAAGAGCATCTACAATAACGTCGCCTGGGGGGCGCGGATCAACGGGTACCGGGGCGACCTGGACGAGCTGGTCGAGCGATCGCTCCGCCGCGCGGCCCTCTGGGAGGAGGCCAGGACCAAGCTGCACCGTTCCGGCCTCGAGCTCTCCGGCGGCCAGCAGCAGCGGCTCTGCATCGCCCGGACGCTCGCCGTCGAGCCCGAGGTGATCCTCATGGACGAGCCCTGTTCGGCCCTCGACCCGATCTCCACCGCGCGGGTCGAAGATCTCATGGAAGACCTCAAGAAAGACTACACCATCGTGATCGTCACCCACAACATGCAGCAAGCCCGCCGCGTCAGCGACATGACCGCCTGCATGATGCTCGATGATAGCTCCACCGAGGGGAGTCGGACCGGCATCCTCGCCGAATTCAGCCCCACCGACGTGCTCTTCACCAATCCCAAGGACAGTCGCACCGAAGCCTATATCACGGGCCGGATCGGTTGAGAGGTTGTTCAGAAATCCATTCCGGATGACGAAATCCCAATTCCGAATGGGTATCAAGTCAACTGCCAGGAGCGTTTCTCCGAGGCGAGGCCGAACACTCGATACCCCCGATCTCCCTGTTTTCATCCTGTCGATCCTGTCAATCCTGTCAAAATTGACTTCTAATCCAGAGAGACAGGATTGACAGGATGAAATTCATTTGCGATTGAGGTCAGAACTTCTTCATCGCCGAAGCCTCGTCGGGATAGATCTCGAAGATCTTGTCGAAACGGCTGACCTTGAAGGCATCCATGATCACCGGGCGAAGGCCGCAGAGCCTGAGTCGCCCCTTGGCCTCCTGGACCTTGCGATGGAGCTTGACGAGGTTCGCCAGCATGGCGCTGGAGACGAAATGGGCGTTGGAAAGGTTAACGAGAATCTTCGGATCCTTCCGCGACTCGACCAGATCGATCAGCTCCTTGCCGACCGACTGGACCTTGTCTCCCTCGAACATCACCACCGTCTCGCGGAAATTCACGACAGCCACAGAATCCACATACTTGACCGTGATGTATTCGTACTCGGCAAGGGGCATGGGTTCTTCTCCTGGCTCCGGTCATGAACCGGATCGGTTAGGGATCGGCTTTGTTCCCCCAATGGATTCCGGAGGATGCCCGACCGGATGGCCTTCGACAAATCGAGATCCTTGAGATGTCGCACTCAAGCATAGAGGAAGCGGAGCGTGATGCCAATCCTGTTCTCCGTGGACGAGGTTGCAAGCGAGATCCGCGAGCACGATGGCCCGCGAGAAGCTATCGGGGTTGTTCGTAAGCGTCCGGTGGACCACATCTTCAAGGCGGATCGCCGGCGAGGGCTAATGAGTGGGGCAACCGCTCTTTCCGCCGACGCCGGGCGCGGTGCAGGAAATGATGCTCGTCATCTGATACGTCCGCACACCAAGACGCCGCGCCCTAATTCGCGAGACATGCCCAAGAAAATGTATTGGCGACCCTCTCTCGAGGCACTATCGTCTGATTGATCTCCTGGAAGGCCCCAACGGCCTCAAAAGAGAGAGGGCTTCGAGTCATGGCGAACGGATCATCGAGTGCGCTTGCGCGTCCGTTACAGGCGCTCTGGGACGTTGGCGTCGTCGGGGGGCTTTCCGATGGTCAGTTGCTCGACCAATTCGCGACCGAGGCGAGCGAGTCGGTCGATCCAGCCTTCCAGGCTCTGATCCAGCGGCACGGAGCGATGGTCCTGCGCGTTTGCCGACGCGTGCTCGACGATCCGCATGACGCCGAGGACGCGTTCCAGGCCACGTTCCTCGTCCTGCTCCGCCGGGCGAGGACGGTGCGGAACCGGGCCTCACTTGCCAGTTGGCTGCATGGCGTTGCCCTGCGAGTCGCCGCACGGGCCAAGGTCGAAGCGGCCCGCCGGTGTCGGATCGAAGCGCGAGGTATCCGGCCCTCCGTCGCGTGGGACGACGATCCCGATCGACAGGACCTCGAGCCGCTGCTCCATGCGGAGGTGGATCGGCTGCCGGAGAAGTACCGGGCGCCGATCGTCCTTTGCTACCTGGAGGGTCTGACGCACGAAGGCGCGGCCGATCAACTCGGCTGGCCGGTCGGCACGGTCCGAGGCCGGCTTTCGCGGGCGCGAGACCTCCTGCGAACCCGGTTGGCCCGGCGCGGTGTGTCGTCGACCGCGGTCCTGACGTCCATCACGTCGTTTGCGGAGCCGGCCAGGGCTTCCGTACCGATGCCGTTACGCGAGGTGACGATCCAGGCCGTCATCCACGTCGCGACCGGCCGGGCGATCGCGGCCGTGGCCTCTTCCCGGGTCGAGGCCTGGGTTGAGGCGGCCTCTCGCAGTGCCGCGCTTTCCTATGGGAAGACGATCGGCGGGCTCTTGTTGTTGATCGGTACCATCGGGGTCGGCTTCGGCCCGACGATCGGCGGGATCGCACTATCTCCCCACCAACCCCAGGTCGAGCCCACTCCGCCGCCGGTTGCTCGTGAAGCCGCACATCGAGCGCTGCTGCAACTCAACGGGACGTGGACGAGGCCGGTGATCGACAAGCCGTTGCTCAATGGCGTGCCGCGGCTGGCGAAAACCTACAAGCTGATCTGGTCGATCGATCGCGACCTGATCACCACCTCCGGCCGGGATGGATTCGCGGAGCATACCTATCGGATCGTCATCGATCCGGATCGTTCGCCGAAGGCCATCGATCTGGCTTTGTTGAACAGCGGGATCACCCAGCTTGGCATCTACAAGATCGACGGTGACACCTTGACCATCTGTCTTGCCATTGACAATCGTCCCACGGAGTTTCGAGAGGGACCGAACCAGTTCCAGGCGGTTTTCCATCGAGAGAGCCGGATTCCCGCGACACTCGCCCAGGAGTACGTGAACACATCGGGCTGCTACTGGTCGCTCAAGCCCTCTTCTGTGCCCAAGACGGGGATGATGGGCGACCGGTTCTGGTTCAGCGGCGATGGCATCCAGTTGATTCTCGGGGAGGATCCTCGAGGCGGGACGCAGATCATCATGGCATACATGACAAAGTACGACGATCGTCACAGAGCCATGGCGGAGTATCGCCCGGTCATTCTCGACGATCACGGAGCGCGCCAGGTCCCGAAGCGAGTCCACGGTTCCCCGCAGGAATCCTCTTCGATCGCCGGCGTCCTGCTGGGTCTGTTCGAATACCACCTGGACCTGCCTCGCGACCGCGTCGAGAAGATCGGCATCGAGGTGATGCCGGCTGAAGTGCTACGAACGGCCGAGGAAGACGCATCAGCCAGGGCATATCGGGAAGCCCGCGAGGCCGGCATCGAGCTCCTGCCATGGCCGGAGATCGGCAAGCCGTTCGCGTTCTCCCTGACCGCCGCCGACGGCACGGTCCTCCGCTCCGACGCGCTCGAGGGCAAGGTTGTGCTCATCGTTTGCTGGGCCACCCGGTACGAGGGCAACTCCAACGAGATGCCCCGGCTCAAGGCGCTGTACCAGCGCCGCCATCGCGACGGATTCGAAGTGATCGGCATCAACTTCGACCAGGACCGCGCGAGCGGAGAGCGGTTCGTCAAGGCGATGGCATTACCCTGGCCCCAGGCCTTCGTCCCCGCCGATCCGCGGACGTGGAACCTCTGGTCGAAGGCCTCCGGCTTCCCGCGCTTTCCGGGTCTGCTCCTGATCGACCGTCGGGGAATCCTCCGGTGGGACGGCGGAGACGCCTACGAGCAGCGCTTCGAACGGATCAACGCCCTCCTCAACGCACCATACCCGGAAAAGTGACGCTTTCTCGCGAGAGCCCTCGCCGATGAAGAAGGGTCTGCGCCAGTGGTGGCGGCAGCGTACACCAGCCTGTTGACGGAAGGGTGGAAGCAGCCTTAATCCGGCACTTCAAGGAGTTCGCGGTCTGGGTTGCAGCTAACAATTCGGCGGCGATGGATCATCGTTGTTCGCAATACTCGTGTACAATGCGAGCGATTTGGGATGATCACCACGATGTGAACGGGCCCCCGCGAGTCTCTCCCCATGCTCAACCGTCGAACTCTAGGATCCATGCGCCGATGGACGGCCGTTCCGGCGATCTTCGTCGCGATTTCGTTCGCCTCGTCGGCCGAGGAACGAGCCGCGCCACGCTATGGCGAGCGCTGGGTTTATTGCAGCGCCAACCTGCAAGTGGACAAGTCCGCGGACGATGTCATCGAGCTGATCCGGAGGGCGAGCCGATCCGGCTACACCACTCTCTTTCTCGCGGACTACAAGCTCCAGATCCTCGATCGGGTGACCGACTCCTATTTCCGCAATACCGAGCGGGTCAAGGCCGCGGCGGCCAGGGCCGGGATCGAGTTGATCCCGGCGGTCTGCTCGGTCGGATACAGCAACGGAATCCTGGCGCACGATCAGAACCTGGCCGAGGGGATGCCGGTCGTCGACCAACCGTTCATCGCCCACGAACGCCTCGAAGCCTCGACGAAGAAGGGAAAGGCGGCCGAACGAGGGCCGGTCTCGTCCCAGGTCCACCACCTGGAAGCCGCGCTCGATGTCCGCGGGACTGCCCAGCTCCGGAACGGCAACCTCGAGCAGGCTCGAGACGACCGCTTCGAGGGGTTCTCGTTCCAGGACGACCCGGGTATCACGACGTTCGCGGATCGCAAGGTCACCCACGGAGGACGGCTCTCCTGCCGGCTCGAGCCGGGCGTGAAAGGTAACGGTCGCACGGTACCGATCACACGCCTGATGCAACATGTCAAGCTTCGGCCGAATACGCCCTATCGGTTCTCGTGCTGGGCGAAGACCCGCGATCTGGGGCCGGTCGGATCCTTCCAGCTCCTGGCGCTGGGCGCGAGCCAGCCGGGCCGCCAATTGACTTTCCACGAAGGCGGCCTGGAAGCGACCCAGGATTGGAAGCAGGTCGAGGTCATCTTCAACAGCCTCGACCAGAGTGAGGCGAACCTCTACGTCGGACTCTGGGGCGAAGGGCCGGGGACGCTCTGGGTCAACGACCTCTCGCTCGAGGAATTGCCGCTCGTGAATGTCTTGCGCCGGAAGGGATGTCCCCTGACGATCAAGTCGGCCAACGGTCGGACGATCTTCGAGGAGGGCCGCGACTTCGAGCCCGTCGTCGACCCGCAGCTCGGCAACGTGCCCTGGCCGGGCGAGTATGAGTTCGGACATCCCGGGGCGCGGATTCAGATCAAGAAAGGCTCGCGGATCAAGTCCGGGGATCGGCTGCTCGTGAGCTGGTATCATCCGGTGATCACGCATGGCTCGCAGGTCATGTGCTGCCTGAGCGAGCCGAAGGTCAACGAAATCCTTCGCGATCAGGTGCGACGGGTCAATGAGCTATTCCGGCCCGGATCCTTCTTCATGTCGCACGATGAGATCCGGGTGGCCAATTGGTGCAAGGCCTGCCGCGATCGCAAATTGACCCCCGGGCAGATTCTGGCGGAGAACGTGCGTCAGTGCGCCACGATCGTGAAGTCCGTCAATCCGAGGGCCCGGATCTTCGTCTGGTCGGATATGTTCGACCCCCACCACAACGCGGTCAACTCCTATTACCTGGTGAACGGCTCGCTGAATGGTTCCTGGGAGGGCTTGCCGCGCGACGTGATCGTCGCCAACTGGAACTCCGGGAAGGCGCGCGAGAGCCTGGCCTTCTTCGCCGGCCGGGGTCATCGTCAGCTCATCGCCGGGTATTATGACGCGGACGACCTTTCGAACTTCCAGGGCTGGGACTCGGCCGCGAGCGACGTCCAGGGCGTCATCGGCTTCATGTACACGACCTGGGCCTCCAGATACGGCCTGCTGGAGAAGTATGCGGAGGCGATGAAGGCCGCCGGCAAACCGTGATCCCCCTTCTCGACGGGCGTATCGTTCTTTCGGATCTTTCCCCTGGCGAGACTCCTGTCGAGCTATCGTATAACTCGGGTGGGGCGTCACTCCATTTCCGTCTGAAGCAAGACAAGCCAAGCCAATAACGCAGGTGATGACCTAAAAAGCCGGATCGCTGGGATCGAGTACCGCAAATAGCAGACAACTTAACACAAGTCCTCTCCTGTTGGTGTAATGGTTCAGCGTGAAATGGAGAAACGGGGGTTGGGAGGCAAGGTAGAGTGCACACTGGAACAGATGACGCTGAGCTACCGGCCGTGGGCCGAAGCGGGAAAGCTCAACCCGAGGTTCAACATGGCCCGCCGCGAGGATGACGACGTCCGAGACCACCTCCGCGGGTCACCATCTCGCAGGCTTATGGATCGTCCCATGGACGTCGGTGAGCGTCGCCGGGAATTGAGCCAAAGGCAGCAGAGAGGCGTCCACGATCAGGGATTTAGACGCCACCCGACGGAGTTCGACGCTGAGGGCCCGCCCTGGCCCGCACGGATGCAGCACGAGCACCTTCTTCCCGAATTTCTGCCGCACCAGCCGTATCGGTTCCGCCAGGTCGGAATCATTCGACACGACCACGGCCGCCTCATAATCATCGTCGAAGGCATCGACCAGGAGATAGCAGGCGAGATTGACATCCGACCCTTTTTCCTCGCTCTTCATCACCTGGACCGTTCTCGGGCCGGTCGCCGGTGGCGGATGCAACAGCATCCTGGTCGGCTTTTCCAGGTAGCTGCCGAGATGGATCGTCAGGTGAGGGATCGTCCGCAGGGCACGCAGATAGGTCTGCTGCCGGACGCGCTGTTGAGGATTATTCGGCCGGGCGTTGACGTGGGCCGTGAAGTAGCGGATGCGATTGATCTGATTTCTCGGCGGCGGAAAAGATGCCTGGCAGAAGGCGGCCAGGTCAAGCCAACGATGCGCCGTGCCTTTGAGGCAACCATAGTAGAGGTTGAAGCCGTCGATATAGACGTTGGTTTTCATCCATGAACGCTTATGAAAAAGCTAGAGCCACCCGGTTAGGGGTGGCTCTGCTGCCCAACCGCCGAAGTGGTTGGGGGGGTATGCAGAGATATTATGGAGCAGAATTCGCCGTTTGTCAATTCATTCAATGCATGCGTTCGAGCATTTACAAGATTCGAATCAGCAATCCACTGACGCTGCCTGAGGCTCATCGAGCCTTTTTACGAGGATACGGCCCGTCGTCGGAGATGATCCGGGGCCGCTCGCCGGGAAAGTGCTCCGCGCGACGTGATCGTCGCCAACTGGAACTCCGGGAAGGCGCGCGCGAGCCTGGCCTTCTTCGCCGGCCGGGCTCATCGCCAACTCATCGCCGGTTATTATGACGCGGACGACCTCTCGAACTTCCAGGGCTGGGACTCGGCCGCGAGCACAGTGCAGGGCGTCATCGGCTTCATGTACACGACATGGGCCTCCAGATACGGCCTGCTGGAGAAGTATTGCGGAGGCGATGAAAGTTGCGGGCAAACCGTGATCCCCTTCTCGACGGGCGTATCGTTCTTTCGGAGCTTTCCCATGGCGAGACTCCTGCCGACCTATCATAGTAACTCGGGTGGGGCGTCTCTCCATTTCCGTCTGAAGCAAGACACCGTCTCCAGGTCGACCTCGCCCGCCTCCCCGGCCTCGACGGCTACTTGTCGGCCTTGGGAGCATACCCCTTCCACACCCACTCTATGGCGTGCGGGAGGAACTGCTGCTGGGCGTTGCTGACGCTGTGGCGGGCCCCACGGCAGAACAGGTACTGGTACTCGTAGCCCTTGTCCTTCAGCACCTTGGCCATGCGGTGGTTGGCCTCTACCCAGTCGTGCATCCCGTCCCGCATAACATTGGGGTTGAGCAGGTCCGCGTCGCCGACGGAGATGAACAGCCGGATGGGCTTCTTGGGGCTGTTGGGGATGAGCGTCTCATGGAAACCCCAGGCCCCATCCGGGTATTTCGGATCGAACGGCCACGCCTGGTTCACGAACGTGCCCGAAGTCGTCAGCACTCGGTGGTACAGGTCGTTGCGGAACCAGGCCATGATGAGAGCCGCTGAACCGCCGGAGCTGTTCCCCATCGCCGCGCGGCCCTCGGGGTCTTTGGTCAACTTCACGTTGGTGTTTTTCTCGACTCGCGGCAGCACCTCGGTCTCGATGTACTCGGCGTAGTCGCCGTTCATGTTGTCGTACTCTTTGCCGCGCTCGTGCCCCTGGGCGTCGCCGCCGCCGTTGCCGATGGAGATGAGGACGATCGGCGGAATCCGCTTCTGGTGAATCAGGTTGTCGAGAATCGTCTTGTAGCCGTTGGCCTGGCCGGGGCCGTCGTGGATCACCATGAACGGCGCCTCGGTCCCTTCCTTGTACTGGGCGGGGATGTAGACGCCAATCCTCCGCTTGTAGTCGATGGGGTGCGTTTCGACGATCAGCGTCTTCGGATTGCTCGGGTCCACCTTCCCGAACCCGTTGCGGGCGATTCCCGGGTTGAAGAGCTTGGTCTCCTTCGAGTCGATGACGAACTGCTCCACCTTCCCTTCGGGGACGCCATCAACTTTCTTGCGTTCCGGCGCGGGCACGTAGTTCGGCCCGATGACGAAATTGTCGTAGGCGTCGAGCGGAGGGTTCTCGCCCTCTTTCAACACCTTGAACGGCGGGGCAGCCGGGTCATCGAACTTGCGCGCCTGAGACTGGGCCAAGACGCTGGAGCATGCGAGAACTGTGATCAATAACGCCATCTGCGGCTTGAACATGAAATCCCTCGTCGTTTCTTCCCTTGGCGAACGACCGTGACGGCATAAGAGCGTGCACGAGAAGGTGGTAGGCCCACCGCGAATGCCCAGGCACTCCGGTGCGCCTCACGCCGCTACGCGGCCCTCGGCGCACCCTACATCCTCTTCTCGTACACCCGTTAAGAGTGAGTGGTAGGCACTATCCTTTTTACCCGAGTTCGCATCGCTCGGCACTACGCAGACGAGGAAGTCAGGCCATGTGGCCGAGCCAGCCGCCGGGTAGAAAGTCGCGGGCAGCGGGCCGGGCAACATCGCCAGGCCTGCGCCGAAGCCTCCTCACGAGGGTCTCTCGAGCAGTGTCCCGGCTGTACCCGGACTCGAGCATCAGACGACCGAGAGCCGGACGTCAACGTTGTTGCGGGTCGCGTTGGAACAGGGGCAGATCAGGTGGGCCGCCCGTCGAGGCCTCCTCGGGCGGTCGCCGTGGCCCGGTACTTCACGTCTACGCCCATGTTCTCCTCCCGTCCTGCGAGTTTGATTCGAAGGTCATTTGCCGGATGATCATACGAGGTCGAAGCGGTCCAGGTTCAACACCTTGGTCCAGGCGGCGACGAAGTCACGGACGAACTTCTCTTGCCCGTCCGAGCTGCCGTAGACTTCCGCCAGGGCGCGAAGCTGGGCGTGGGAGCCGAAGACGAGATCGGCGCGAGTGGCCGTCCACCTGGGGGCGCCCGTCTTGCGGTCGAAGCCCGCGAACGCATTACCGCAGGGCGATACCTGCTTCCACTCGATGCCCATGTCCAGCAGGTTCGCGAAGAAGTCGTTGGTCAGCGACTCCGGCCGATCGGTGAAGACGCCGTGGTCGTCCTCGCCCGCGTTGGTCTTCAGCACTCTCATCCCGCCGATGAGGACGGTCATCTCGGGCGCGGTCAGGGTCAGCAACTGGGCCTTGTCGATGAGCAAGGCCTCGGCCGGGACGGAATACTTCCCCTTGAGATAGTTGCGGAAGCCGTCCGCGATCGGCTCCAGCACCGCAAAGGACTCCACATCCGTCTGCTCCAGGGAGGCGTCCATGCGGCCGGGCGTGAACGGGACCGTGACCTCGTGGCCGGCATTCTTCGCCGCCCGCTCGACTCCCGCGCAACCCGCCAGCACGATCAGGTCGGCCAGCGAGACCTTCTTGCCGCCGGATGCGGAAGCGTTGAAGTCATTCCGGATGCCTTCCAGGGCCTTCAACACCTTCGCCAGCCGAGCGGGCCGGTTGACCTCCCAGTCCTTCTGCGGTGCCAGTCGGATCCGCGCGCCGTTCGCGCCGCCGCGCTTGTCGGAGCCCCGGAACGTGGACGCCGCCGCCCACGCCGTCGAGACCAACTCCGAGACGGACAGGCCCGAAGCCAGGATCTTGCCCTTCAGCGCGGCGACGTCGGCCTCGTCGATCAGCGGGTGATCCACCGCGGGGATGGGATCTTGCCAGATGAGTTCCTCGGCCGGGACTTCGGGCCCGAGATACCGGGCTCGCGGGCCCATGTCGCGATGGGTCAACTTGAACCAGGCGCGGGCGAACGCGTCCGCCAACTGATCGGGATTCTCGTGGAACCGCCGCGCGATCTTCTCGTAGGCGGGGTCGACTCGCAGGGCGATGTCGGAAGTCAGCATGGACGGCGCGATGCGCTTCGACGGGTCGAAGGCATGGGGGACGGTGTTCGCCCCGGCACCATCCTTCGGCTTCCACTGGTTGGCGCCGGCCGGGCTCTTGGTCAGCTCCCACTCGTAGCCGAACAGGTTCTGGAAGTAGCCATTGCCCCACTTCGTCGGCGTGGACGTCCAGGTGACCTCCAGGCCGCTGGTGATCGCGTCGGCACCCGTGCCGGTGCCGAAGTCGTTCCGCCACCCCAGGCCCTGGGACTCCAGCCCCGCACCTTCCGGCTCCGGCCCGACATGGCTAGACGGCGCGGCGCCGTGGGTCTTGCCGAAGGTGTGGCCGCCGGCGATCAGGGCGACGGTCTCCTCGTCGTCCATCGCCATGCGACCGAAGGTGTCGCGGATATCGTGGGCCGACGCCACCGGATCGGGATTACCGTCCGGCCCCTCGGGATTGACGTAGATGAGTCCCATCTGCACGGCGGCCAGGGGGTTTTCCAACTTGCGGCCGTGGATGTCCCCATCCGCATCGTCATCGCTCGAGACCACCCCGCCGTTCTTCTCGACCCCTTCCGACCCATGCCTGTAGCGGACGTCGCCGCCGAGCCAGGTGGCCTCGGCGCCCCAATAAACGTCCTGATCCGGTTCCCAGACGTCCTCGCGGCCACCGCCGAAGCCGAACGTCTTGAGCCCCATCGTCTCCAGGGCGACGTTCCCGGCGAGGATTAACAGGTCGGCCCAGGAGATCTTCCGGCCGTACTTCTGCTTGATCGGCCAGAGCAGCCGACGGGCCTTGTCGAGGCTCACGTTGTCCGGCCAGCTATTGAGCGGGGCGAACCGCTGCTGCCCCCGACCGGCGCCGCCCCGGCCGTCGCCGATCCGGTAGGTGCCGGCGCTGTGCCAGGCCATTCGGATGAAGAGCGGCCCGTAATGGCCGAAGTCCGCCGGCCACCAATCCTGCGAGTCGGTCATCAACGCGGCGAGATCCCGCTTCACCGCCGCCAGGTCGAGGCTCTTGAACTCCTCGGCGTAGTTGAAGTCCTCGCCCATCGGATCGGACTTCGACGAATGCTGGCTCAGGAGGTCGAGCCTCAGTTGATTCGGCCACCAATCGCGGTTGGTCGTCCCGCCGCCGGCCGTATGCTTGGGGGCCGCGCCGGTGATCGGGCACTTCGTGGCGATTTCCTCTGACATCAGGTCTCTCCTCTGTGTGGGTTGACTTGTCGGTCGAAGGGAACCCGCGAGCTTTCGGGCGATCAGTCCTCAGCCGCCCCTCGAGGTGCCGCGAGGCATTCGGGACACTTGCCCCAGAAGATCACCTCGGCCTCGTCGATCTGGTAGCCCGCGCCGTCGGACGGGGCGAGGCATGGGGCTTCCCCGACGACGCAGTCGACATCCACCGTTTTCCCGCAGGTGCGGCAGATCAGGTGATGGTGATTGTCGCCGACGCGGCACTCGTAGACCGCCGGAGACCCCGGAGGTTCGATCCGCCGGACGAGGCCATGGTCGGCCAGGACACCGAGGGCGTCGTATACCGCCTGGCGCGAGATCGTCCCGATCTCGGCACGCGCGTGTTCCGCCACCATTTCCGCCGTGCCAGTGAGGATGGCTCGACACCGCACGTAGTACGGCCAATCGCTGGGCCGTGACGTTCACGCCATGCTCGCGAAGCAGAGAAGCGAGGTCCGAAGGCATGGACCCAATTTTACGCCGCAATCTGGACGGAGTCCAGACCTTGACTCATTCCATCTCGACTTTCTCGGCTGTGCTTGTCGGAGGCAAGTCGATTGCGAGGCCAGAGGCTTGAGCAAAGATCGTGGCGACGCGGGAGTCGCTTCAGGCGGCCCTCGACCTATCCCTCCCGCTCGATCTCCTTGATATCGATCCCGAAGATCACGGGCTCCCCGTCGGGTCCAGCCGCGTGTAATGGTTCAGCGTGAAATGGCAAGACGGGGGTTGAGAGACAAGCTAGACCGACAATTCTTGATTGAGGCACGACCAGATTGATCACCCCGCTAAAATTACCCGGACTCGCTAGCTTCGCAACCCACAGGGAGGCTCTCGCCGTGCCGGGTAGGACAGCCAGGGTGACCGTCACCGAACGTCAACTCGATCACCTCCAGACGATCCGCAATGCGCCCACGGCCTCGTCGCAGCTCCGGCAACGAGCGGCCATCGTCCTCTTGGCCTTCGAGAGGCGCGGCAACTTGGAGATCGCCACAGAAGTCGGACTCTCGCGGCGCCAGGTCAGCACCTGGCGCCGACGTTGGGCCGACGCCTGGGATCGGCTCATCCGGATCGAGTGCACCGAGAGCGGCGCCGCTCTGCGCCGGGCCATCGAGCAGGTCCTTCACGATGAGCCCCGTCCCGGACCCCCCGGCAAGTTCACTCCCGAGCAGGTCGTCCAGATCCTGGCCGTCGCCTGCGAGCCGCCGGCGAAGTCCGGGCGACCCATCTCTCACTGGACGGCCCATGAGCTGGCCGATGAGGTCCGCAACCGCGGCATCGTGCCGTCGATCTCGGTAGCCCAGGTGGGGCGCTACCTCCGCGAGGCCGCCTTGCAGCCCCACAAGAAGCGGTATTGGCTCAACACCCGCGAGAAAGACCCGGTGGTCTTTCAGGAGCGGGTCGAGGCGATCTGTGACACCTACCTGGAGGCGCCCGCCTTGAAAAAGGATCACGGGACGCACACGATCAGCGCCGACGAGATGACCGGGTTGCAAGCGTTGGAGCGGACCGCCCCCAGCCGGCCGATGACCTACGGGAGACCCGAGCGGATCGAGTCCGAGTACACGCGGCATGGCACGCTGACGCTCATCGGCGACCTTGAGGTGACGACCGGCGAGTTGGTCGCCCCCACGATCGGCCCGACGCGGACCGAGCCGGACTTCGTCGATCACATCGCGCGGACGGTGGCGACCGACCCGGAGGCGGGATGGATCTTCGTGGTGGATAATTTGAACATCCATGGCTCGGAGACGTTGGTGCGATGGGTGGCCCAGGCATGCCGGATCGCGGGACCGTTGGGGAAGAAGAACGTGCGCGGGGTGCTGAAGACGGTGGCCAGCCGGCAGGCGTTCCTGTCGGACGAGAGCCATCGGATTCGGTTCGTGTACACGCCGAAGCACAGTTCGTGGCTGAACCAGATCGAGACGGTCTTCGGGGTGATCATGCGGAAGGTGATCCGTCGGGGGTCGTTCACGTCGGTGGCGGACTTGCGAAGCAAGCTGTTGAACTTCATCGGCTATTTCAATGAGGTGTTCGCCAAGCCGTTCAACTGGATCTACACCGGTCGACCACTGCGGGTCAAGACAGCGGCGTGAAAACAGGCAAAGGACCAGAGATGGGAATATCACCTCGCTCATGGACACTCAATTGAGAATCGTCGGTCTAGAGTGGACACCGCGACAGATGGGGTCGATTTGCCGCCTTGATGCCAATCCCGAAGGGCAAAGACAGGGCGGCTTTGTACGGCCCCCTCTTCGGTCTTGGCCCCTGGATCGGCGCCCGGGTCGTATCGCCACGGAGCCCTATCCTCCGCCCAGGCCATCGTTGATCGTAAGGCCGCCGAACCACTTCAACGACCTCACGGAGATCAGCCCGCCGGCCGATTCGCCTCTCGTGCTGTCTTCCTCCGCTGGCGTGCCGCATCCAGCTTGCGATCCCGCACTGCGATGAGCCCCCGGTCGCGACCGACCAGAATGTCCCCCGGTGCGACGTAGCCGATCGCACTTTGCAAGCGGACTTCGTTGGAGGCGCCACGAACTCCGTGACGAGTCGCTGCGCGTCCTCCAGGCTCAGGCGGCGTATTGCCCCGGATGCATTCGCCCTTGAGGGTCTCGTGCCACATCTCGAATTGGCTCATTCGCCCTCGGCGGACTCAATGTCAGCGTCATCATTGACGCCGAATTCCTCGGCCAGGATACCAGCGATGTCGCGCGCGCCGTGCAGTACGCGAACGATCTGGATGCCGTCTGCGGCAGGTCGATAGAAGACGATGTATTTGGGGAAGCGGGAGACGGGGAAGAATCTCAGTTCAGCAAGTGCCGGATGGTTATGATCGTATTGGGTGCCCATGCCTGGCATACCCGCCAGGCGGGTGAACGTGGCTTCAGCCTGAGTGAAGAAACGCTCGGCGACGCGAAGTCCGGCTTCGCGTGCATAGTAGCGAAAAATCTCCATCAGGTCCTGTCGGGCCGCGCGGCGTCGGTGGATCGCCTTGCTCATGGGCGAATCGTCTCACCGGCCAGCCCTTCCATGGCCTCCTGCTTGATGGAATCCCAATCGTCAGAGTCCATCAGCACCGCCGGGCCTTGCAACCCCTCTAGAAGTTTGGCTTCGAGCTCTTGCTTGGCCCGCCGCTTCTGAGCATCGCGGATCAAAGCGCGTAGATACTCGCTGGCCGAAGCGTATCCCTCCTGGGACATCTGGGCTTCGACGAACGCCTTCATTTCATCGGGTACAGAAATATTCATGGTGGCCATAAGATGGTCCTCCTCACGTACCATTCTATCATTCGTGGCAAAATTTGCCAAGACAAATCACCAGTTCACCCACGCTTGCACTGTCTGCCTGGTCTTGCCAGGTGAGGGTGGTGCTCGGGTCGGCTTGCCCGGCGTAATTCGGATCGGCTCCTATCACAGTGCTGGAGAGCCGTGCTCGCCGGATTGTGACGGCTTATGCCGGATGGGCATGAAACGAATCTCAAACCGCCGGTCGAGGGCAGCAGCAATCCGGCGAAGCAAGGGCAGGGAATGGACTTCGTTGTAGTGGGCCACGAACTCCGTGAGGAGTCGCTGCGCGTCCTCCTGGTTCAGCGCCGTCTCATCTCCGTCTGAAGCAAGACAGGACAAGCTGGCCGGTCGCGATCGGGCGATCCTCGCCGAGCGGGACCGCAAGCTGGATGCGGTGCGCCAGCGGAGGAAGGCGACACGAGAGGCGAATCGGCCGGCGGGCTGATCTCCGCGAGGTCGTTGCCGGAGTGGTTCGGCGGCCTTATGATCAACGATGGCCCGGGCGGAGGATAGGGCTCCGTGGCGACACGACCCGAGCGCCGACCCGGGGGCCAAGACCGAAGGGGGGCGGCACGATGCCGCCCTGTCTTTCCCCTTCTGGATTGGCGCGAAGGCGGCAAATCGACCCCATCTGTTCCCATGTGCACTCTACACTTATCTCCCAACCCCGGTTTCTCCATTTCACGCCGAACCATTACAGGCGCACGCTCGTTTCATTGATACCTCGGGGTTTCGGTCGATTTAGTTGAGGTGGGTGTCTGGGTAGCCCGTCAATCCCGCGCGAGAAAACATCGAAAAGTGAAAAAGTCGCGTTTCGCCACAAGATCAAGCGGGACCTTCGATTCCTACGCATCCACGACAAGAGTCTGATTGACGTAATGGAAGCACTTGACAATAATTGAGATTCTGATCCTAAGAGTGTCGACTTCACTCGATCCGGGGGAGGGTTGACTGTGAGTGGAGCGGTGGCAGCGGAATCGCGCTGCGGTCACTGATATCCGCCTACCTGAGCTGGAAGCCCACGCGGCTCGAGGGAACTCTGGGTGTTGAGGGCATCGTCCGACTCCGACAGAGCCAGTTGAAGCCAGTTCGAAAGGTCGTACGCGAATTACTCGCAAGGGAATGCAGGGCGGCGTAAGCCAAACGAGCAACGCGAGTCCTCCAAAACTTGGACGCGACATTTCACTTACGCAGCCAGAGTCGTTGATCGTATCAGAAGCTTCGCGATCAGGCTCCTGGTGATGCGATTGGAATGCGCGAATACCGAGATCAACGGAAAGCTCACCCTGTCAAACCTTACGATTCGGGGAAGACAAACTCCAGATCCACGTATTGGAGCAGAGCACTTCGATGAGACGCCAATTCCGTACCTCAATTGCTGTTCCATGCCAGGCCGGGAAACGATTTCACGATCTATGTCGCTCGGCCTTGTGTCGCTTCACCACGGGGTCCGTACCGCGCCCCGGAGTTGGGTGTCGGCGCAGACAGGCTGGTCCCGGGTAAGGCTCATTCCACGGATAATGCTCGTCCTTTCTCTTTTGCTGTTTCACATTCACCAATCGTTGGGGCAAATAGCGCAGGACGACAAAAATCAGCACCATATGAATAATAAAATCAGCATATCTCATCAGGATTTGGAGAAAATCCTCACTCTCACCAAAGACTCCTGGCCCGCGTACGTTCGTGAGCGCCCGGAGATGAAAGAGCCAGCAGTTGCGCTCCAAATGGTGTTGATCGGTGAGAAAGGCATTTCGAGCCAATGTGCGTTCGAGCAAGCGCTGCTCCTCGGACGCGCGGCCAAGGTCCTCGCTAGATTTCAAAACAGTCCGGAGGTTGAAGCGGAAGCGGCGTACCTGATTGGCCGCGCTGCGATAAATGTGAAACAGCCCGAACTTGCAAAAACAAATCTGTCAGAGGCCCTCGATTTTTACAAGCGAGAAAAGAACTACGAGTATGCCCAGGACGCCTTGTTAAGCCTGGCCGGGGTCGCGTTCATGCACGATTCTGACATCAAATTAGCGACCAGTTACTATGAAGCTGTCATCGACCTTAAAGACGGTGATAACGAAAAAGTCGCCGCCGCCCATCTGGGAATCGGCCAAATGCTGAAGGACAACGATGTCGATAAGGCGATCTTACATCTTCAAAAGACTCTCGAACACCTAAAAGATAAACAAGGCAGGAAGACGGCCTGGACCTATGGCATTGCGTTCGGATCTCTCACGGAGTGCTACCTTAAGAAATCAGATATCGCCCTCGCCCGGAGATCAGTCGAGAACGCCCGGGAGTATGCACACCTGAGTGGCAGCGCGTTCCTGAATTTCCCTCGTGGCTTGCTAATATCGCACGTTCCGCGTAAGGTCTTTCATTGCATTGGAATAGCGCAACTCGCTGTCAGCACTGAGGATCGCACCGGCGGAGTCCCTACATGGATGACCTCTCTCGTTTCTGCTGCCTCAATTTCGACTGCCCTCACCACGGTAAGCGGGGAGCCGGAAATCTGACCGTGACCAGCCGCTACGGCCCTCATAAAGAGCGCCGCATGCTCCGTTGCGGCGCCTGCAAGGCCCGCTTTTCCGAGCGAAAGGGGACGCCGCTCTTCGACTCGCGGCTGCCAGCGAAGAAGACCGAATCGGTCCTGGATCACATCGCCGAGGGGTGCGGCGTCCGCCAGACCGGCCGACTTTGCCACGTGAATCGCGGCACTGTCGGCCGCCTGAGCCGAATCGCTGGGCAGCACGCTCACGGCCTCCACGACGAGTTGGTCGAGCTTTCCCCCCCGAACGCGTGAGGTCCAGTTCGATGAGAAGTGGTCCTTCGTCGCGAAGAAGGAGAAGAACTGCGATCCCGCCGACCCGGCCGACGACCGCAAGGGAGACACTTGGGACCACGTCGCGATCGATGCCGAGAGCCGGTTGATCATCAGCGTCGTGCCCGGCGAGCGGACCGCGGAGAATGTCGCGGCCGTGATCGTGGACTTCAAGCGTCGCACCGGGGGCCGCCTGATGGATCTGATCACCACCGACGGCTATCCGGCCTACGAAGAGGCGATCCTGGACGCCTACGGGGAGACGATCACTCCGCCCCGAACTGGCAAGCGGGGTCGCCCCAAGGCCGCGTATCAGGTCGCTCCGGCGGGCCTGAACTATGCGGTCGTGGAGAAGACCCCGCGAAGGGTCGGGTGGTCGCGATCACGACGCGAGTGGTCTT
Source organism: uncultured Planctomycetota bacterium (assembly GCA_963743925.1). Taxonomy (GTDB): domain Bacteria; phylum Planctomycetota; class Planctomycetia; order Isosphaerales; family Isosphaeraceae; genus CAVZRC01. The sequence continues at coordinate 41,254 of CAVURY010000012.1, forward strand.
CGGCACGAAGGCCGCGATCGCGTCGGCGTTGGAAGAGTCGAACGTGAGCCGGGCGATCAATACGTCGTTCGTGGAGCGCCAGAACGGGACGGATCGGCACCGCAACGCCCGGAAGGCTCGCAAGACGTATCGATTCAGCAAGGATTGGCGATTTCATGAGTCGATCACATATTTAACTATGTACGTATACAATTTCTGCTGGCCGGTTCGGACTCTTCGGATCAAGGATGACGAAGGTTGCTGGCAGAAGCGAAGTCCGGCGATGGCGGCCGGGCTGGCGGATCATGTTTGGTCGATCTCAGAATGGCTGACGTTCCCCGCTGTGCGACATTGATGGGCCACGAGGTGAATTTCTACGTCGCCATCAATGAAGGGGATATCTACCACAAACTAGGCGAGAAGATGAAGGCCGTCAAAGCATATTCCAGCGCGATGTCGGTGTACAAGGAAGGCCAGTGGGTAAAGGAGATTGAAATTGGACGCCAGCAGGATTCACTGATTGTGGGAGATATCTTTGTGCCTCTGGACGCGTGGAAGGCGGGATTGTGCTCACCAGCATTCATGCGCAGGAACTCGCACTACTGGATCGAGCGGCTGAAGCCGCCGAGTTTGCGGTGGATGTCGCGAAGCGGCACCTGAAAGCCGAACCGCGAAGTATGGGCATCGTGCAACTGGCGTACGTTGAAGCCCTGCGTGGCAACGGGCCCAAAGCCGCAAGTTTAAGAAACGCGGCATTGTCGCTGGTCGCCGACGACCCGAAAGCACTCAAGAAGCTCAAGGAGCAATTGGCTCTGGATGGGTTGATTCGCGAGGGATTGTACCACCCCGTTGATCCGTTGACCGCATTGTCGCCGCCCGGCAATGACAACACCGTTCGCCCGAAGGGCCAAGGCAAGGCCACCGGGAGGAAGCCGGATACGGCCGATACCCTGGCCGCGCGATTGAAAGATCGCAGTGCGAACGAGCTGCGCAAGGCCGCCTATGCTCTGCGCGTGGAGCGACACGATGCGGAGTCGGCGGTGCTGCTCCTTGGAGTCGCATTAGGCCGGGCACGGGAAGCGGGCGATCGAATCGGGGAAATTCTGACACTCGAGCAACTCGCGTGGGCGTTCGAAGATCAGGGAAACTCTGAGGAAGCACTCACGCAGATTCATAACGCTCTCGCCGCATTTGAAGAGATGTTGAAGTCAGATAAAAAGTTTCTTCAGCGTTTCGTCGAGGCTTCCGCGCGAGACGTCAAGCCACTCATCTCGGTGACGTCACGCGGGGATATCACGGACCGCGCCGCGATGTTGAAGGAGACGGCGATGTCGCCATGTACGACTCTGGCCCTCTTGCACGAGGGAGATAGGTTCAAAGGGTCTCTGGCCACGCTGCTCGATGAGATCCTGTCATTCCGCGTTATCACCGCCGGTCAATTCGTCCGGCACGTCAAGGATCTTCGGCGGGAGACATCGAGCTCGCAACAGAATTCAAGCAAAACGACCGGCGGCGATTTTTTGAGCCGGCTGCAGTCGCAGGTCAGCTCCAGCGAATTTCAAAGTATTGCCTCGGCGACTATCGTCCTGAAATTTCTGGAGGCTGTCCAACCCGCGGAACTGTCCGTGGATGCGATCAACTATTTCAAGGCACGAACAAACTTGAGTCTTGGTGAGAGAGAAGTGAAAGGCGACTTACCGAACGCGTCTCGAGAGCACAATATTCGCGAATCGCTGCGTTTGCTGGATTCGCTCTCCGCTGGCGAACACCCCGAGTTTGACCCGTCTCCGGCAACGCTTCGCATTCGGGCGCTGCGGGGGACGATAGGATTCGAGCCGGCAGCGGAGAAGCGGGAGATGCTGCTCGACAGGATGCGCTCCCTCACGACACAACTGAAATCGTCGGTAGAAAAGCGCACTGCCACTCTCAACCTGATCGGCGCGCTCATCCAAATGAATCACGGGAGCGAGGCGACGAGACTGCTCGATGACCTCAAGAACATCAAAGTCACTGACTCCACAGCCGATGCCGACGAATTGAAATACATGATTCACGCTTTTCAGATGGCCGTCCAGTCAGAATCGGGCAACACTCTGCTAAGCGCTCGACTCGCGGAATTGCTTCTGAACAAGACCCCGGCCAAAAACAGGGCGACATTGCTGATCGCCGTTGCTCACTTGCAGTGCGAACTTGGCCGAACAGACAGCGCGGCCCATTTCGCCCAAGAGGCGTTGAAGCTCGCGGAGGATAAGAAAGATGATGCATTGCTGTTTGCCAGAGCCCGCCTGGAATTGGCCAGGATCGCACGGAAAGCGGGAGATCTCCGAGACTGCCTGAGTCACTATTGGCCTGCTCCCCATTTCTTGGTCCAGCGATAATGGGAATCACCTGTTCGTTGGTACAGAGGACGAAGGATCGGGTAGGTCTTCATCGATAGGCACATACCTCTCACAAGTGGCCGCGAATTCGGCCGGTGTCTGATAGTCCAGGGAACTGTGCGGGCGTTCGGTATTGTACTCCTCCCTCCAGAGCGCGCCCAAGGCCCCGGCCTGCGGTTCGCTCTCGAACTCCTCGCGGTTCAGGAACTCGTCGCGGACCTTGCTATGAAACGACTCCGCATAGCCGTTCTGCCAGGGGCTGCCCGGCGCCACGTGCCATGTCCCGGAGCCGAAATCCTCCAGCCACGACCGCACGACTTCGGCGACGAACTCCGGCCCGTTGTCGCTCCGCATCCGGCATGGCGGGCCGCCGCGACCGGCCGCGACTTCGGCCAGGATGACCCGGATATCCTCGGCCGTCATGCCCCGGTGCGCCTCCAACGCCAGGCATTCTCGAGTATACTCATCAACAATACTCAGCCATTTGAGACTTCGACCTTCATTAGTACGATCGAAGATAAAGTCCCATGTCCATACGTCGTCTTTGCCGCGCGCGGGCCGGAGATGGCAGGCATTCTCGTCCTGCCCATGAGCCCGGCGCGGCTTGGGATCGGCCCGCGGTCGGGTCACTTTCAGCCCCAGCTCGCGATAGATTCGACGCACGGCCTTCCTGTTGACGATCCAGCCCTCGCGATCCAGCAAGGCCCAGATCCGCCGGTAACCGAAGCGCGGGTGCGCCCCGGCCAGTTCCCGGATGCGTCGAGCCAACGCCGCCTCTTCATCGCGGAGGACCGGCGCGTAGCGGAGACCGGAACGGGCCAGGTCCAGCGCCCGGGCCACGCGACGTTGCGACATGTTGAATTGATCGCATAATTCATCGGCGATGAGACGGCGTCGCGGGGCGGTCATGGCTCTTTCTTCAAGGCCTCCTGGAGCATGCGGCGGTCGAGCGCCAGCTCGGCGACCAGGAGCTTGAGCCGATCGACCTCGGCTTCGAGTTCTGAGATGCGAAGTTGTTCACGCGATACGGGGTCCTCCTGGAGGGCCTTCCAGCGGTAGTAGGTGGTGGGTCCGATGCCGGCCTTGCGGCAGGCCTGGTGGAGGGTCAAGCCGGCGTCGAGGTCGGCCTGGAAGTCTCGAAGGATGGATGCAATCTGGTCCGGTCCGGGTCGTTTTCGCATGGGTCGCTCCCTGGCTCTCTGCCAGTTGTACGATTCCCATTAAGACTGGACCAGATTTTGGGGGGCAGGCCACTATGAGGCGGCGATTCGCCATCTGGAGACAGATATCCAGAAGGACGAAGTGCTCTTGTCAATGGACCCGAATCGTTACGAGGTTAGTGAACCCGAACTGTTACGAGGCTTGTTGCTCTTCGGACGGGGTCGTTTCCTCCGGGACCACCCCTGATTCGCGGCTTTCTCTGGGACTTTTGGACACCATCTCCGGCCCCTGTTGGCTTCCCCCAGGTCCAACAGCGGGGCAATCACCCGGACCTCGATCGTTACGAGTTCCTGCCTTCGCGACCCTCGGTTTCCTCCACGACCGAGGCCCCTCGAACCGACTCAAGACCCTGACTCTCCCCTCCAATTTCCACGACGGCTCCTCCAGGACCGTAACAAATGAACAAAAATTGTAATGTTCATAATAAGCCCCAGATCAAGCCCCTCTGCCGTCGCCAACGGCTCCTCCGGTGCCGTTCGACTGGACAAAACAACTAGTGTACATGACCGGGAGTTACCTCCCTCGACGATGGCCTTCTCCGGCCCCCGGATCAAGCCCTTCTTGAGGTCCTCTCTCCCGCCGTCAACGGCTCCTCCAGGTCCGTTTCCCTGAACAAAACGACCACTGAACACGACTCGCCACAGCGGCCCTCGACCACGGCCTACCCTGACACCGGAGCCCGCCCCTCGAACTCCTCCCTTCGTTACCACGGGCGGCTTCTCCAGGATCGCCACGACGGCTCCCTCGGACCCGCGGCTCGAGCCGGTGACCTCCCGGACATCCACCCCACTCACGAACGCCCATTCAGGTCGTCTTCCAGGTCCCGAAGCCGATAGCTCCGACCGCGGATGTTCAGCACCTGGCACGCGTGCAGCAGCCGGTCCAGGATCGCCGTCGTGATCACCTCATCGCCCGCCAGCATCTCCGGCCAGTCCTTGATCGACTTGTTCGACGTGATGCACAGCGAGCCCCGCTGGTAGCGATAGCTCACCAGGCGGAAGAACAGGTTCGCCTCCTCACGCGTGAACGTCTCGAAGCCCACCTCGTCGATGATGACCAGGCCGGCCTTCATGTACTTCTTCCCCTTCAGCCGCGTCGGCGGCACCTCGGCGTCCTTGCGCATCGCGTGCAGCAGCTCGTCCAGGCGGAAGAACGCCACCGAGAACCCGCACTCCACCGCCTTGACTCCCAACGAGATAGCTAGATGGGTCTTCCCGACTCCGGGCGGGCCCAGGATCAAGAGACCCTGCTCTCTCCCGGAGCCAGGCGCAGGTCGCCAGCGCATCGAGCTTCGACCGCTGCACCGCCGGCTGGAACGCGAAATCGAAGTTCGCCAGCGCCTGACCCGTCGGCAGGCCCGAGAGTCGCAGCGAGGTGCGAATCCGACGCTCCTCGCGCCGTTCCAGCTCGTTCTTGAACAACTGCTCGAGCAAGGCCGGCGAGCCCATGTCCTCCTTGACGGCACGGGTCAAGATCGCCGGCAGCGACTCGGCCGCGAAATCCAGGCCCAGCTTCACCAGTTGGTCCACCAGCGTCCCCAGGTCGAACGTCGCCGCCTTGGCGGGCAACGCCGAGGACCGCTCCGGCTCGTGCGAGCCCCCTTTGGTCGTCATCGTGCCACCTCCGCCAGTGCGGCGTAGAGGTCCACCGGCCGCTGCTCCACCGGCAGTGCGGCGATCTCCTGGCGTTTCCGGGCCATCCGCCCCAGCGGCTTGGGCGGCAGCACCTGGGCGGTCCCGGGCCCTTCGTAGCACGCCGGCTCGATCAAGATCCGCTCCGGAGTGTGCCGTGGGTACGAGATCAGCACCACGGCGGTCCGGGGATCGAGGATCTGCACGGATCCCGAACAGCCGCGGACCTCCACCTCGCGGCCGACATAGGAGAACGGAACGACATAACTGCGACCTTCGAAATGGACGACGCAGTCCTTGTGCACCGGGGCCGTCTTGACCGTATCAAACGGCTCGGGCAACAACGCGGGCAGCGGCCGCAAGAACGGCCTCTCCGCCTCCCAGCTCGCCGCCACCGACAGGCCGGTGGCCGGGCAGATCCGCTCGATCGCCCGCGCCGCCCGATCCGCGTCGGTCCAGGTCTGGAGCCCGCCCAGGCCGTCGAACCGCCGGCCCCGGACGTCCAGGCCCTTGCAGTCGCCGACCCGTCGCTCGGTCTTCCCCTTCTGTTCGGGCGAGCGGGCCTCGCAGGCATCGACATGGAATCCGATCGTGCGAGCGTAGACACGATATTGCTCGTTGATGTGTCCCCAGGCGCCGCACCCCGCGCGATGCCCGTCTTGAGGTTGTCGATCCGGTTGACCGCGGCGACCCCACCGAGCCGCCGGTAGGCCTCGTTGTGGACGTGATGCCAGGCGAGCTGGTCCATCGAGCGGCTCCAGACGACGGCCTCCTTGCGGCTATGGCTCGGGACCATGACGAAGGCGTAGAGGGTCGTCGGCCCCTCGGGGTCGCCGAGGTCGACGCGGCGGAATTCGCCCCAATCGCTCTGTGTCTGTGCCCCGGCCGGGGTCTCGACGCGGCGGAACGGGCGAATCGGTGGTCGGCCGTAGCGAGCCCGCACGAACTTGCGGACCGACTTGTACGAGCCGTCGTAGCCATGCTCGGCGCGGAGGAACTCGTGGAGGAGTTGGACGCTGGGCGGCCGCAGTTGGCCCAGGGTCTGGGCCTGCGCCCGCCACCAATGGGCGACCGCCTCGGCCAGGCCGAGTTGCTCGATCCGCGACGGCTTCCGCCGGCCATCGCCGGCTCCTTCTCGGGCGCGACGGAGGTGATACCGGACCGCCCCCTCGGAGACGCCCAGGATTCGCGCCGTCTGGCACCGCGACTGGTCGCGCCGGTGCAGAACATCGATCGTCACGATTTGCTCCCTTGTGAGCTTTGCCAAGGTGCTGCCTCCGAGCGGGCCTGGGATGTCCAGGACCAGCTTGAAAGCCCTTGGCTTGCCTGTCGATGGATGTCCAGTACGACGCTCGTACTGGACGCCTGTCAGGCTCGTAACGATTCGGGTTCGCTAACTCCCAGTCTTACGGGTCTGGTGACAACGGCGAGCTGCAGCCGTCTCTTGCGATAATAGAGGTAGCCCAACGCGGCCGCGCCGAGCAGGACAAGCAACGCCATCAAGGCCAGCGGCACCGCGTATGTCTGACTCTCCGGGGTCATCTGAATCTCCCTCGATTCGGGCGTTGCTATAATGAAAGGTTCCCTGTCAACCGGCGCCATGCCAGTATGCAAACTCCATTCCACGAAGCCCGACTCATCAATTTTATCACATTTATTTCAATCATTGATACAAGCTTGGTTTGCTGCCAACCTTGGCGGATGGCAGCACTTCCACCAGGAAGCGCGAGGATGGACCGCGACTCGACGTCGTCACAGCATCGCCCACTTTCGCGAGATCGGAGAGCGTGGCTCCGAGAGGCTGTCAGAACTTTACTTCAGCGGTAACGGCAGCGAAGCTATGTCCTGGCTCCGCTCGCGCCGCAATTGAGACGCAGATCACCTCCCTGATCGACGAGGAGACGTTTCACGCCAGCCCGGACGGGTTCGATCCAAGGAGATTTTATGCCATTTGCACGCATCGATCTGGCTCAAGGAAAACCCCCCGAGTATCGCGCCACCGTGGGCGACGTCGTGTACGAGGGGATCGTCGGGATCCTGAAGGCGCCGGACGGCGACCGCTTCATGGTCATCGGAGAGCACGCGCCGGAGAATTTCGTCTTCGATCCGAACTTTCTCGACATCGAGCGATCGCCCGACCTCATCTACATCCAGGTGACCAGCACGGTCGGAAATACCAAGGAGCAGAAGCTTGCCTTCTTCCGACACATGGCCGACGAACTGAACCGCCGGCTCGGCGTGCGCCGCGAGGACGTCTTCATCAGCCTGGTCTTCGTCGACCGCGAGGATTGGTCATTCGGCAATGGGGAACCGTGGTGAAGCGGATACTCCAGGCCGACATCGTCTTCTTTCAGGAGGAAGTGACCGCGAAGGGTCGGCGCCTCTTCACTCAGAGACTTTCTCATAAGGGGAACACTCGTCAAACGAATTGAAAATCCTGCTGGATCTTTTATCACGTTCGTGCGACAAGAGTTACGATACAGAAACGGCTCGATGTCGCCGTAGGTGCGTTAACGAATTACCGGAGTGGTGGCATCCTCATCAGTAAGGGGTGATGCGCGAAGTCATCCGAGGTCGGCCCTCGGGCCGATGACAACGCTTCGCTGCCCGCCCGGCCCTCTTCGGAATGGAAGATGAGACGATCACTCCGATCTCCTCGCCCCTGAAAAGGGCATGCCGACCGGGCCCGGGATCGGCGACCGTGGCGACGGAGGCCCGGCGAAAAGTTGCCAATGAGTGCCAATGAGTGCCATGGCCCGACCACTGGCTTTCTTCGCCGGCCGGGGTCATCGCCAGCTCATCGTTGGGTATTATGACGCGGACGACCTCTCGAACTTCCGGGGCTGGGACTCGGCCGCGAGCGACGTCCAGGGCATCATCGGCTTCAATTACACGACCTGGGCCTCCAAATATGGCCTGCTGGAGAAGTATGCGGAGGCGATGAAGGCCGCCGGCAAACCGTGAGTCTCCTTCTCGACGGGCGAATCGTTCTTTCGGGGCTTTCCCATGGCGAGACTCCGGCCGAGATATCGAATAAATCGGGTGGGGCGTCTCGCCATTTCCGTCTGTAGCAAGACAAATACACCGTCCCGCCAGGTCAAGGTGAGAGTGGGATTTCTGACATGGACGTACGCGACGGCCGGTTCGGCGTCAGATATGATTGAGGGAACGAGGGAGGATCGAGGGTCTGGACGAGTCCGGGCGGATCGCGGCGCGGTTCCCCGGTCATCCGCCTCACTCATGGGAGGAGTTCTCGAAACAATGTTCCTCACCAGGTTGAAGGCCGGCGCGGTCGTCCTGCTGGCCTCGTGCACGATGGCGAGCCTGACGACCCTTGCCACCGAGCCGGCGCAGGCCGGCCTAGGCAACCGACGCCCGGCCACCGTTACCAGTCACAGCCCCGCACCCCCGCAGGACCCGGCCGCGGACGCCGCGGCAAAGGCGCAGAAGCCATCGGCCCTCGGTGGTGGCGGCGGCGTCCAGAGCAAGAGCAAGAGCCGCATGTTCATGCCGGATGGCAAGCTCATCTATGTGAACGTCTACACCACGGACCCGAACGCCGACCAGAAGGACCTCACCAACTCCTCCAACGTCTTCGTCATGCCCCGCCTCGAGCGGCGGATCAAGGGCATGGGCATCGCCGCGATCCTCGGCAACCGCACATCCGCCCTGCGGATCCGGCTGGACCCCGTCCGCCTGCGGGCCCACAACCTGTCGTCCGGGGACATCATGAAGGCCCTCACGGTGTCGACGATGGTCGGCCCGGACGAGCGGCTCAGGCGGCTCAGTCGCCCCGAGGTCAAGATGCCGCAGTCGACGGAGTACGTACTCACCTACATCGCGCCGCGCTATAACAAGCCAGAGCAGTATTCACAAATCATTCTAAAAGCAGATCCAGATGGGGAAGTCCTGCGGCTCAGGGAGGTGGGCGAGGTGGAGTTGAGTACCCGGTCCTTCGATAATTGCCCGGAAATCAACGGACATCCCGCAGCGGCTATCGTCCTCAAGCCACTCCCCGGCCGGGGCGCCGCCATCGTCATCGAGGCCATCAAGGAGGAGCTCGAGCAGACCAGGAAGGAATCGTTCCCCTCCGGCATGAACTTCGAGATCAATTCGCCCGAGGACCAGGGGATGATCTATGCGGTCATCGAGACTTCTTGGGACTCACCACTCGAATACACGAGCGCCGTGTGCCGCGAGTTGGAGGCAGTCGCCAGGGGCATCGACGATATCACCTCGGTCTCCTCGCTGGCAGGTTACGACGTCCGGACCGAGGACCTCAGCCCGCACGCTGGGACCTGTCTCATCCATCTGAAGAACCGGCCCGACCGCAAGCTGACCCCGCGCCAGATCATCGAGACGCTCGAGGAAAAATGCCGGGCGAGGGAGGTCGAGCCCGAGTGCTTCGAGCCGCCCGCGATCTCGGTCTTCGTCGCGGCCGGGGGCTTCTCCGTACGCGTCCTGGACAGGACGAATGCGAACGACGACAGGCGGCCCGGAGGACTGCCCGCGACGTCCATGGATGACTTGTTGAACCGCAAGGACCTGGAGGGCGTCTTTGCATTCTTTGCCGGCAACTACCCGCAGCATGAGCTGGTCATCAACAACGACGTGGCCATGCAGAAAGGAGTATCGATCGCGAGTGCGCTGGAGAAGCTACCCAGGATCGTCGGCGGCGATGTCCAGTCCGAGCGGACGCTCCGGCGGTTCGTCGAGGATCCGTCGAATCTGTCCTTCAAGAACGACCGCGGGGAACAGGTACCGTACCGCTCGTTCATGCAGTTCAAGAAGAAGCAGGGGTTGAACGAGAGCGGCCGCTGAGACGATTACGACTCGACGTCAGGTTCCTTCAGCAGATCTGCTAGTCGCCAGGTGACTTCCACCTTGTGAGCGATAGCCGGGTTGATCGCGATGGCGTGCCGATAGGTCGCCAGCGCCCGGTCCGGGTTCGTCTCGGCGAACGCCTTGGCACAGAGCAGCCAGCATTCGTCGGGCGCCGTGGCCCGCTCGAACACCGCCGGGTCGAGCGCCAACGCCTGATCGATCCCGTCTCGCCCTTTTTCAAGGAACCCCATGCTGGAGAACATCAGCCCGGATCGCAATTCAGCAAGAGCCTTGTCCTCGGCGACTCGTACTCCGACCAACTCGGCGCATTTCTTACGGTCCTGCGGCAACCCGTGGGCGCGGAAGGTCCAGGACAGGTTGCCGATGTTCCAAAGCTCGTCGGCGTTCACCATGCGGCCGAGGACGAAACGTTGTAGTTCGCTCAGCCCCGACACCGGCTCCTTGCTCGGCGGGAAAGCCGCCGCGATGAGCGTCCGGACCATCGGCATCGTGTCGAATAGACGAGCCAGGTCGAGCCGGTCGCACAGCGCCGGGATCGCCCGTTGCTGGACCTCAGCAGGCAAGAGGGAGATGGAATGGGCGGCATCACCCGAAGACTTGCCGCCTGCGCCCGGGATGCCCTCGTATCCTTCGATGTTGTTTGCGACGAAGTCGAGCAAGGGCTCGATCAGAGTCGGATCCGGATCGAGCCTCGCCAGCTCGCAGGCCGCCATGCAGCGGACTGCGGGGAAATTGTCCTCGGCCAACATCCGACGCAAGGGGCTTGCAGCACCCAACTCGCCGAGGGCAAAGGCCGTCGCGGCGCGGACCCACCCCGACTGATCCTTCCGGCCGTCGAGTAGCGGCACCGATTCGGCCGCCTTCGTGGGTAGGCAGGCCATCACCCAAGCCACGCCTGTGCGGACCTGGAAATCCGGGTCGTCGATCAGGGTGCAAAGAAGCGGGTAGCCTTTCAGCGACTGGAGGTAGATCTGGTGCAGCGCCCGCGAATAGGGATCGTCTTCGGCAGGATCGCTTTCGGCCGGCTGCACCTCGCCGTTGAAGTAAAGTCGCTCCCCGTCTCCCCAGACCGGCCGCTCCTGGACGCTGAAATATCCGGTGATCAAGCTTCCCCAGTAGCTCAGGAGCCAGGATCGATCCGGGACGGCCGATTCGGCGCACAGCTCGATCAGGAACGGGATCACGTGGGGCGTGGCGGGATATCGCGTCCCCTGGTGGAAGATGTTGCCGTAAAGCGCATGCTGGGCCTTAGCTCGCACTTTCGGATTGGGCGAGAGCAGCTGATGCAACAGATCCGGAACATCCTGCGCAGTGCCATGGGCATGCTCCAGGGTATCCCACGGGACTGCGTTGAGTCGCTCCAGCATACGCGGCTTCCTTGATTCAGATTGAAGAGCCTAACGTCGCAGGATCAGCATAACCGAGCCATCGCCGGATGGCCATTTCGACCGGGTTAGACTGGCGGCATCCGGACCTTCAGACCATTCGTCATTCGGTTGAGCCTTCGGTCGATCCACGCGACGACCTCGAAACATGGAGAACCGTCTCGCGTTGAGTTAGAATCGGGGGAGGTGGCCAAGGAGATCGCAAGACGCATTCGGGGATCGCGATGACGCACTGGCGGGAAGCGATTGATTCGTACATCAATTCGCAGGCGGAACGATGGTGTTCGATACGGCGGTACTTGCACGCCAACCCGGAGCCGAGTCGCGAGGAGTTCGGCACGACCCGGTACCTCGCGCAGCAGCTCGACGACGCCGGGCTCCGCGTGGAGATCGCGCCCTCGGGACGGGGCCTGATCGCCGAGCCGAAGGACCAGGGAGTTCGGAAGCGGATCGCGATCCGGGCCGACATCGACGCGCTGCGGATCGCCGACGCCAAGAGCGTCCCCTACCGCTCCGGTCGCGAGGGCTTGATGCACGCCTGCGGACACGATGCGCACGCGACCATGGCCCTCTGTGCCGCGATGGCGCTCCGGGAATGTCGCGATGAGCTGCCCGAGGACACCGCCTGGCGGGCCGTCTTCCAGCCGGCCGAGGAGGTGAGCGAGGGAGCGCTCGAGATGGTCGCCGCGGGCGCGGTCGAGAACGTCCGCGCGATCGTCGCGCTGCACGTTGACCCGGACCTGAGCGTCGGCCGGATCGCCCATCGCACCGGGGTGCTGACCGCCTGCTGCCAGGAGGTCCGGATCGTGATCCGGGGGGTCGGCGGCCATTCCGCGCGCCCCCACCTGGCGGTTGACCCGATCGCCGTCGCCGCGCAGCTCGTGTCGAGCCTCTACCAGCTCGTGCCGCGATCGGTCGACTCGCGAGACCCCTGCGTGCTGACGTTCGGCTGCATCCGGGGAGGGGCGAGCGCCAACGTCATACCGGACGAGGTCGAGCTGAAGGGGACGATCCGCACCCTCAGCGATCGCACGGCCGCGCTGGTCGAGGAGCGCATCACCCAGATCGCCCGCGGGCTCTCCGCCGCCAGCCGGACCACGATCGACATCGCCTTCCAGCAGGGGACCGAGGCCGTGGTCAACGACCCCGAGGTCACGGCGATCTGCGTCCGGGCCGCGGGCGAGGTCGTCGGCGAGTCGAACGTCGAGGAGATCCGCCTGCCCAGCATGGGGGGCGAGGACTTCTCCGGCTACTTGAAGCACGTACCCGGCTGCCTGCTCCGGCTGGGCGTGGCGTCGCTCGACCGCCCGCGACATGCGCTGCATTCCGCCCACTTCGACATCGACGAGGCGGCCCTCGCCATCGGCGCCAGGACCCTGGCCCACGGCGCGGTCCTCCTCTCCATCGCGACCAGGAGCCACGCGTCGTGAGCCTCTTCAAGTTCATCGCCAACGAGCGGCCTTCACTCGGCGTCGAGATCGAGCTCAACCTGGTCGACAACCAGACCATGGCGCTCCGCAGCGCGATCACCCGGATCCTCGCCGAACTCCCGCCGGAACTCGGCGACTCGGTGAAGCCCGAGCTCTTGCAGTGCTACCTCGAGATCAATACCAAGGTCTGCAACGACGTCGATGAAGTCCGGCTCGACCTGGAGCGGAAGCTCCAAGCGGTCCGGGAGATCGTCGCACGCCTGGACCTCCGCCTCTTCTGGAGCGCCACGCACCCGTTTTCCCGGTGGCAAGACCAGGAAGTCACCCCGAACGAACGCTACTATGGCCTGATCGACCTGCTCCAGGAGACCGCCCGCCGCCTGGTCACCTTCGGACTGCACGTCCACGTCGGGGTTGACTCGGGCGACAAGGCGATCATGATCTGCGACCGGATCATGCAGCATTTGCCGACCTTGCTGGCCTTCTCGGTCAATAGCCCGTTCTGGAATGGGCGGAATACGGGCCTCCACTCGCAGCGCGTGAAGGTGATGGAGACCCTCCCCACCGCGGGCCTTCCCCCGCTCATGAGGAACTGGTCCGAATATACCTGGCTCCTGAACCACATGGTCCAGACCGGATTCATCAAGACGATCCGCGAGATCTGGTGGGACGTCCGCCCCCACCACAACTTCGGGACGGTCGAGGTTCGAATCTGCGACATGCCGCCGACGCTCGAACACGTCCTGGGACTGACCGCGCTGATCCAGTGCCTGGTCTTCGACCTCTCGGAGGAGATCGAACGCGGCACTTACCAGTATGATTGTCATCCCTTCATGGTCCGCCAGAACAAGTGGCGGGCATGCCGGTATGGGATGGAGGCCAAGCTCGTCGATCCGAGCACCTACCAGGCCATCCCGGCGCGACAGGTGGTCCATTCCCTGGTTGACCGGCTCGCGGATCGGGGCGAGGAACTGGGCTGTGCCTCCTACCTGCAATCCGTCCACGATCTCGCCGAGCAACCGACCGGCGCGCTTCGCCAGCTCCAGATTCTCCGGGAGACGAATAACCTCGAGGAGGTCGTGCGACGGATGCTCTCGCTGACCGAGCCCGTCGCGCTTTGAACCGCTTATTTCGAGCCTTCTCGCTGGACGCCACCGCCGGGGCACCCTCAGGCCTGACCATCTTCCCGAACCGGGTGGGGAGGCCGATGGCGATGTCCAGCGAGAAGTCTCCGAGTAATCCTCGTCGAGGTGCCCACGCGGAAGCCCATTGGTCGGTTCATACGAGAGCGATCCGTCTCGATCACATCCATCTCGATCCGATTGAATGCGCGATGAATGTATCTTATGATTGGCGTGATCCTTGGCAGGCGAATTCTCCGGCCCGCGTGCTCAATGTAACGGGTGCTACCGCGATGTTGGACGACCCCTCAGCCGCCCGCTTTCCGACGACCCAATGGAGTCGCATCCTGATTGCCGGCGGTGTCGGTGCACCCCACGCCGACGATGCATTGGCCGAATTCTGCCGGACCTACTGGTATCCCCTCTACGCCTTCATCCGTCGCAGAGGGCACGCCCCGCCGGAGGCGGCCGACCTGACGCAAGAGCTCTTCGCGAGGCTCATCGAGAAGGGCGTGCTGGCCGACGCCGACCCCGCCAAGGGGCGGTTTCGCTCTTTCCTGATGACGGTCTCCATTCACTTCCTCGCCAACCAACATGACCGCTCGGTGGCCGCGAAGCGCGGTTCCGGTAAGAGCCCGATCTCGATCGACCTGGCCGTCGCGGAGGGGCGATTCACTCGGCACAACTCGTGCGGCCTCTCGCCCGAGCGACTCTTCGACCGGGACTGGGCGATGCAGACTCTCGGGCGCGTCCTCGAACTATTGCGGGGAGAGTATGCCCAGTCGGGGAGCCTCACGACCTTCGAGCAACTCCAGCCCATCCTGACGAGCGACGCCGGCGCCGGCACGTACGCCGCGGTCGCCGAGAGGATGGGAATCTCGACGGGAGCGGTGCGGGTCGCCGTCCACCGCCTGCGGCGACGCTACGGCGCGATGTTGCGTGCCGAGGTCGCCGCCACGCTCGACGACCCGAGCCAGGATGCGATCGACGACGAGATCCGCGACTTATTCGCCGTCTCGGGACCTGAGTTCCAAAGAAATC
Source organism: uncultured Planctomycetota bacterium (assembly GCA_963743925.1). Classification (GTDB taxonomy): domain Bacteria; phylum Planctomycetota; class Planctomycetia; order Isosphaerales; family Isosphaeraceae; genus CAVZRC01. The sequence continues at coordinate 56,285 of CAVURY010000012.1, forward strand.
CGGCGATGTCGTGTAACGTTCCCGGGAATCCGCTTGATCTCAGATAAGAGCAAGCGGTCGCGAAGGACAAACCGGGGCACACGATACCGTGCTTATCCTCCGGGTCCCGATACCGTGTTGCGCATCGGACCGTTCCGCTGCCGACGTCGGCCAC
>CAVURY010000013.1:0-20687 GCA_963743925.1 uncultured Planctomycetota bacterium
TGATCTGGAGGAACCCATGACATCGTTGCTCACTCGACTCCTGCGTCGGCCTCCCCGGGCCGATCATCTCACGTTCACGGTCTATACCCGCGCCCAATGCTGCTGCTGCCACAAGGCCCTCGATGTCTTGAAGGAATACCAGGCACGCTCGGGATTCGCGATCGAACTCGTCGATATCGACACCGATCCCGACCTGGTGGCGAAGTACGACACCGAGGTGCCGGTGGTGGCGGTCAACGGCAAGGTCCGGTTCCGCGGCGTCGTCAATCCGGCGCTCCTGGATCGGCTCCTGCTGGCGGAGAGCCGACAATCGTCCCGCACCGATGGGAAGCCCGACGAGGGGAGATGAGATGGCCTGGACGCTGCCCGACGACTGCGTACTGGGGATTTTCGGCGCGAAGCCCGAGCCGGGCCAAGTTCTGGAGAGATTGGTCGCGGAGGCGGGGCCCGATGGAGCGGCCGAGCTTTACGACGCGATGCTCTTCGACACGCTCGACCTCTGGGATTCGGAGGAAATCCTCAGCCCCGGAGGGCGTCGAATCCTGGTCTACTCGCCCGGCGATGCCGGGCCCTGGTTCGACGAACGGGTGCCCGACTCCTTCGCGATGCAGCCTCAAGTCGACGGAAACCTCGGACGTCGGATTCACGCCTTCCTCGCCGGCGAGCTGGCGGATGGGGCCGATCGCGTCGTCGTGATCGGTGCCGACACGCCCACGCTCGACCCGACGATCGTCGTCAGCGCGTTCCTCTGCCTTGAAGGCCGCGACGTCGTGCTCGGGCCCGCCGCGGACGGTGGATGCTACCTCATCGGAGCCCGACGGTCGGCCCCCCCGATCTTCGAGGGCGTGGATTGGGAGACCCCGAACGCCCTCGGCCAGATGATCGGCCATCTCGCGGGGACTGGACTGTCGCTGTCCACCTTGCCGCCCTGGTACAGGATCAGTCGCCCGGAAGACGTACGGATGCTCGACGGTCATCTTCGCGCATTGCGACTGGCCGGCTTCGATCCCGGCCTTCCTCGACTCGAGCGATTGAGCCGAGGAGCCGGGCTCGGTTTCCGGGTCGAAAACTAGAACGCGATCGGCTTGTTGAGCTTCCGGCGGACGGCCACGAACTGGCCGGAATGATTCAGCGCGTGGAGGCCGGCCATGTTGAAGCCGGCCGCCACATTCGGCAGCCACTCGGGCAGAGTCCCGCCCTTGTTGCCATCGAGCTCGGCATCGTCGATGCTGTCCAGGAGCGATTTCGTCGCGGCACGCTGCGCGTCCCAGAGCTTGTTATACTCTTCCAGGGTGGAGAACCGGGAGTCGTCCGTTCCCACCTTCTTCAGGTCGTGTGCCTCTGCGAAACCTTCCGGTAGCGGCGGCGAAGATCCCGGGCGGATCAGCTCCATGATCATGCGCTCGACGGCGATCAGGTGCCCGACCTGGAGGGCAATCGGATGCATCCCCTCGACGGGTCGAACGAGCAGATCGGCATCGGAGAGATCCTTGAGGTAACTCCGGGTCATGTAGTCGCTCATGTCGAGCGTGTTGCGGATGACGTCCTTGGGTCCCATGGTCCGTTCGTTCTCCCGGTGATTGGAATGGTCGACATTCCTGCGGAACGTCGAGCGCGTTCAGCGAGACGCGGCCGCCTCGGCCGGCGTCGAGGGTTGCATGGTGAAGTCCGCGATGAAGAGCTGGCTCTTGCGATCGGCCGTCCGCCCGCTGGAGGTCCACATGAGTCGCTTGCCGTCCGGGGTGAAGACGGGCAGGCCGTCGAATCCTTCCTGGTACGTGATCCGCTCTTCCTGGCCGGTGTCCACGTCCATCAGATAAAGTTCATAATTGGAATGGCCATGCTTGCTGGTCGCGTAGATGATATGGCGGCCATCGGGGTGCCAGTACGGCCCCCAGTTGACGAATTCATTGTTGGTCAGGGCACGTTCGGCCGTGCCTTCCACGTTGTTCACGTAGACTTGCAAGAGGTCGTTGCCCTTGCGGTCGCTCCGATAGATGATCCGCTTGCCGTCGGGCGAGAAGAACGGGCCGCCGTCGTAGCCCTTGGCCTTGGTGATCCGGCGCGGGTTCTTTCCGTCGGCATCCATGATGTAGATCTCGCCGTCGCCGTCGCGGAACGACGTGAAGACGATCTTGGAACCGTCGGCCGAATAACTGCCTTCGGCGTCGTAGCCGGGGGTATCGGTGAGGCGGACCAGGTTCTTGCCATCCAGGTCGGCGGCGAAGATGTCCATCGACTCGGGGAATTCCCATCGGTATCGGGACGTCCGATTATAGGCGGGACCCTTGGGAGGCTCGACGTCCGTGCTGGGGTTCAGGTGAGTCGAGGCGAACAGGATCGACCGGCCGCCCGGGTGGAAATAGGGGCAGGTGCAACGTCCCTTGCCGGTGCTGACCATCCTGGCCGTCTCGTCGTCCTTCAAGGCGCCCAGATAGATCTGGTAGCCATCCTCATCGGGCTTGGGCAGGTGGAAGATGGAGGGGGGCGTGTGGGCGACCGCCTGAAAGATGATGGATTGGCCATCCGGGCTGAAATAGCCCTCCCCGGCGCGGGCGAGCCCGTAGGTCACCTGCCGGATATGAGTGAGATGCCGGCCTTCGTGGCGAGCCACTTCCTCGGCCGACATCGCCGGTGCACTGCCGGGTCCTCCGGCGGGATGCTGGGAGGTCATGGCTGCGGCGATCATCAGGATGGGTATCATCATGGAAGACATCGGGCCGGCTCCCCGTCTCAAAGTGCCATCGGCTGGTGGTCGGTCACGACGGACGTGCCTAGTATAAGTCCGGATGAGGTTCTCGCCAATGGACGGAAACCGAGGAAGTGGGTCAGCCGTGCGAATTTACACGAAGTCGGGCGACGATGGTTTCACCGGATTGCTCGGGAGCGGTCGCGTACCGAAGGATGACCTCCGGGTCGAGGCTTACGGGACCGTCGATGAGCTGAACGCCGCGCTGGGGGTCGCCAGGGCGGACGGCCTGGACCCCCGCGCCGACGGCCTGGTCGCACTCCTCCAGGATGAATTATTCGTCGTCGGCTCGGCGCTGGCGGACCCCGCGCCGGAGGGACAGTTCCACACGGCCGTCACGCCCCGGCATGTCGAACGGCTGGAATTGGCGATCGATGTCATGGAGGAGGAGCTGAAGCCCTTGACGCAGTTCATCCTTCCGGGCGGTTCCCGACCCGCGGCGCAACTCCACCTGGCGCGGACGATCTGTCGACGGGCCGAGAGGTTGGTCGTCGCGCTGTCGCGACAGCCGGGCCAGGATGTCCCTCGGGACTTGATCGTCTACCTGAACCGGCTCAGCGATCTCTTATTTGTCCTGGCCCGTGCGGTCAACCACCGCGCCGGGGTTTCTGACGTCCACTGGAAAGGCATCTGAGATGGCGACGAGCTCGACTCTCGAAACCAACGATTCTCTCCGTAGCAAGGCTGTATTGATCACCGGAGGCCGACGCGTCGGGAGCGAACTGGCGCTCCTGCTCGCGGGTCGGGGCGCGAATATCGCCATGACGTATCGCACCAGTCGCGAGAAGATCGAGAGCACGATCAAAGCCGTCGAGGGCATGGGCGTCGAAGGGTTCATCGTCGGCGCGGACCTGTCGAAGGCCGATCAAGCCTCGCATGCCGTGGAGCAGGTGGCCAGTCATTTCGGTCACCTCGATGCGTTGGTCAACATGGCCAGCGTTTACCGACGAACACCACTGGGCTCGCTCTCCCCCGGAGACTTCGATGAGATGATCGCGGCCAATCTCGCGGCCCCATACCACACGGCCGTCGCCGCCGCGCGGATCATGCTCGAGCAACCGGCCGCCGAGGGGATCAAGGGGAAGATCGTGAACATCGGCGATTGGGCGACCGAGCGTCCCTACAAGGATTATCTCCCGTATCTGGTCGCGAAGGGGGGCCTGACGACGATGACCTTGGCCCTGGCGCGGGAGCTCGCCCCGCACATCCCGGTCGCCATGATTCAGCCGGCCATGATCGATCCGCCGCCCGACCTCGATGAGGAGGACAAGCGGTCCGTGCTCGCGCAGACCCCGCTCCGACGTTTCGGTTCGCCGGGGGACGTCAACCGGCTGATCCTCTACCTGCTCGAAGGGACCAACTTCGTGACAGGAGCATGCTTTCGCGTCGATGGCGGGCGCTTCCTGGGCGATGCGGAGTGATCCTGAGCATCGGTGCCGAGAGTCTTCTTGTCTCGGATCGACGCAGGTCGGCGGCATGGAAACCAGGTATTGTCTCAGCTACGATGTGAAGGATCTTTGGCAATAGTTCCACCCTGATACATGCCGAGAGGTCAAAGCGATCATGGTCGCCCCAACATCTCCTCGCGGCCGACGCCCCGGGCCACCTCGGGCGACCAAGGCTCTCTCGATCATCGGGGCAGTCATTCTGGCGGCCTTCGCGATCCTCTGGATACTCACCTCGCCGACTGCGATGACCCGGCTAGCGAGGAGGACGACTTCGGATCGGGGACCGCGGGGCGGGTACGTCGGGGCGCAGGCCTGCCGTGATTGCCATCCGGGCGAATACGCCGCACTCGCACGCTCCGGCCACTCGCGGACGCTGCGTGCCGCCGAAAGTGTTCCATTGGCCCGAAAACTCGACGGTCGCGTTGTCGCGGACCCCGAGCAGCCGGGAACGCGGTGGGCTTTCGCCTCTCGTAACGGCCTGTTCCAGGTCACGCGGTCGGCGAAGGAAGGGACGGTCGAGCAGTACGTGATCGCATACGCGTTCGGTTCGGACCGCCACGCGACCACCTTCGTGACCCTCACCGATTGGAAGCAGGGGGCAGCTCTCGAGCATCGGCTCACGCATTACGCCGAGGGCGACTCGTTTGGTATCACCCCAGGTCAGAGCGCCGAGAATCCGTTTCCCGTGACCACCCCGCACGGCCGCGAGCTGCCGACATGGGAGACGATCAAGTGCTTCCGCTGCCACTCCACGCGGACCTCCACCGTCGGCAAGGACGTCCTCAACCTGGAGGAGTTGATCCCCAATGTTTCCTGCGAGAAGTGCCACGGGCCGGCCGGGCGCACGTGACGCGGGCCCGAGCCGGCGATCGCGAACTCTCGATGCCGTTCGGCCCGGACCGATGGAACTCGGAATCCCAGATGGCGCTCTGCGGGCAGTGCCACCGTCATCCTTCCGAGACGGTTCCCGGACGGCTACGTCCCGAAATCGCGGAGCTGGCCCGGTTCCAGCCGGTCGGGCTCATGCAGTCGCGGTGCTACACGGAGAGTGCCGGAGCCCTCAGTTGCGTGAACTGCCACGAGCCTCATTCACGGGCGTCTTCCGACCGGTCCGCATACGAGTCGGTCTGCCTCGATTGCCACGAATCCCGGCCTCGAATCACGTGTTCGGTCTCACCGAGGGGCGGCTGTATCGATTGCCATATGCCCCGAGTTGATACCAGGCAACGTGTCCTGTTCACCGATCACTGGATCCGCGTCAGGAAGGCTTCCGACCCTCCTTCGAGTCGTGCCGGCCGAGCGCCGAGCGGTGTCGACGCGCATGTCCCGATTCTCGAGACGCTCGTTCCCTCGGATTCCGGCGCGAGAGCACGATCGGCGGTCACCGCGGGTCCGCTTCCCCGGCCGCCGGGATGACCGGCAAGATGACCTGAGACGGATGGGCCGCATCGTGGTAGACCGTGTTGTCGGCCGCGACCATGCGGCGATACTCGCCGAGCGGGTCGCCGGTGTTCGGGTTGACGTCGAACCGCGGGTAATTGCTGCTCGACGCATCGACCCGGATACGATGCCCTTTCTTGAACACGTTCGCGGTCGGATAGAGGATGATCGTGATCGGTACGATCTCGCCGGTCTTCAATGGCGCCGCCTGATGGTCGATCCCCTCGCGGTATCGGGTTCGCAGGATGGAGTCGCCGAGGCCGAGGTCGAACCCGAGCGGGTAATCGGCATCGGGCGGGATCTCGTCGATCAGCTTGGCGGTGAAGTCGGTGTCGGGAGCGGAGGAGCTAACCCAGAGCTTGACCTCGACGGTGCCGGTGACCTCGAGGTCGGCCTCCAGAGGGGGAGTGCGATAGACCAGGACGTCGCGACGCTCCGAGAGTGGCAGCCGGTTGTCGGCGGCGTGAGTGTCGTCGCGGGGCCGTTGGTCGTAGCCCCCGTTGGTCATCAGTCCCTGGTTCGACGAGATGTTGCCGCCGATCGTCGGCACCGGATGGTGCGGGTCGAACGTATAGGTGGTATGGCTGGAGTCGAGCGAGGGGGATGAGGCGGAGAGTGAACCATCCGGACTAAGGTAGAGGCGTGTTGGCCTGGTTCGTGCCAGGGGCCATTCTCGTTCGGCTCGCCAGTAGCCCCCATGGCGGAGCCGGCCGGCCGGCGAACGAAGGTCGTTGCCGGTCCCCATGATGTAGAGCCAGACCGGTTCATCCTCGACGCCGTTCTTCTCGCCCCGCATCCATCGGTCATACCATCGCAATCGGAAGCCCAGCAGGTCGATCCCGGCCTCGCGGGTGAACTCGACCTCGCCCGAGACGTTGGAGCCCTGGCTGCCGTGGACCCAGGGGCCAATCACCAGCCGCTGGGGCGATTTCTTGGCCTTCGCGAGTTCCAGGTAGTTCATCGTGACCTGTCGCGTCCACGAGTCATACCACCCGGTGATATGGAGCACCGGGACGTCGGCATATTCGCTTATGTGGTCGACGACCGACATCCCCTTGATGTGCCAGAACGGGGACTCGGGACCGCTCCGCAACGCTTCGACCAGCCAGGCCTCGTACTCCGGGACCACGCGCAAGGGGGTGTTTCCGGCCCGGATTGGAAGGTTGTCGGTGTGCTCTCGGATGCGACGGCCGCTCTCGGTCAGGGCCTGGCGGAGCGCCGGGTTGGCGAGCGCCGATCGGCTATTCGGGGCACCGATCTGGAAGATCCAGTTCATGAACCGCAATTCGAACGCGCCGCCGTGCCTCATCCCGCTGACGCCGCAGTTCGACACGGCGTCGATCGGGACCATCGTGGTCAGGTGCGGCGGGTTCATCTCCGCCAGCGCGTGCTGGGTACCGCCGGGATAGCTCGTACCGAAGGTGCCGACCTTGCCGTCGGACCAGTCTTGCCGCGCGATCCATTCGACCGTCTCCAGGCCATCCTGGGGGTCGTCTACGATCAATCTCCAGGTCCCCTCGCTGGCATAACGCCCGCGGATGTCGTTGGCAACCACGACGTATCCCCGCTCCGCGTAATAAGTCCCCTCACCCTTGACGCCGTTCTTGTCGTAAGGAGTCCGCGTCAGGAGCGTCGGGAATCGGCCGGGAGCCGGCTTTCCATCGCGGGCGGGCCGGTAGACGTCGGCAGCCAGCCGGACTCCATCGCGCATCGGAATCTTCAAATCCTTCTCGATGACGACGCCGTACTCGGCGGGTCGCACGGACGGTTGAGGTCCCTGGGCGCGAACATCATAAGCGGACATCCAGACCAGGGCCGCGACGTGACCGATCGCGAACGCCGTCACCCGGCAGGGAAATCGTGTACTCATGCGATCGGGCTCCGGTTCGAATCCTCGATGGGTGGGTCCGGCTCCCTTCGAGAATCGCACGCCCGATTGTCGGGCGTGCGGGGCGGATTGCAAGAGGCCATCGCCGGATCACCCCTTGCGACGGATCGGTCGGAGGATTTCCCCCCGTCTTTTCGCGTAAAAAGGCTTTCAGCCGATGACGGGAAGTTGCGCGAAGAACTCGTTCCCCTTGTCGTCAACGAGGATGAACGCCGGGAAGTCAACGACGTCGATCTTGTAGACCGCCTCCATCCCCAACTCGGGATACTCGAGCAACTCGACCTTCTTGATGTTTTCCTGGGCCAGCAAGGCGGCGGGACCTCCGATCGAGCCGAGGTAAAAGCCGCCGTGTTTCTTGCAGGCGTCGGTCACGCCCTTCGAACGGTTCCCCTTGGCGATCATGATCATCGATCCGCCATATGACTGGAACAGGTCGACGTAGCTGTCCATACGCCCCGCGGTGGTCGGACCGAAGGACCCCGAAGGCAAGCCTTCGGGCGTCTTCGCGGGGCCGGCATAATAGACCGGGTGGTCCTTCAGATAGCGTGGCATTCCCTCGCCGCGGTCGAGCCTTTCCTTGATCTTCGCGTGGGCGATATCCCGCGCGACGACGATCGTCCCGGTCACTCGCAAGGCGGTGCCGACCCGATGCCGCGACAGGTCGGCCAGGACTTGCTCCATCGGGCGATCGAGGTTGATCGCGATCCCGTGCGCCGGGTCGAGACCATCTTGGTTCAGGTCGGGAATGAATCGAGCGGGGTTGCGCTCGAGGGCCTCGATCCAGAGGCCGTCGCGATCGATGCGGGCCTTGATATTCCGATCCGCCGAGCAGGAGACGCCGATCCCGACCGGGCAGGAGGCCCCGTGTCGAGGCAACCGGATGACGCGGGCGTCGAGCGCGAAGTATTTTCCACCGAACTGGGCTCCGATCCCGCTCTTGCGGGCGAGCTCCATGACCTTCGCTTCCAGCTCCGGGTCTCGGAAGGCCTGGCCCGTGGCATTGCCTTCGGTCGGCAGGGAGTCGAGGGCTCCCGTACTGGCGAGTTTCACGGTCTTCATCGTCGACTCGGCCGATGTCCCCCCGATCACCATCGCCAGGTGATACGGCGGACACGCCGCCGTACCCAGCGAGCGAAGCTTCTGGTCGAGGAACGCTTCGAGGCTCGCGGGGTTGAGCAGGGCCTTGGTCTCCTGGAAGAGCATCGACTTGTTGGCCGACCCACCCCCCTTGGCGACGAAGAGGAACTCGTACTTGCCCCCACCAACGGCGTAGATGTCGATCTGTGCCGGCAGATTCGTCCCGGAGTTGGTCTCCTGATACATCGTCAGGGGCACGGCCTGGGAGTATCGGAGATTCTCCTTCTGATAGGTCTCGTAAATCCCGCGGGCGATCCACTCCTCGTCCCTGGCGCCGGTCCAGACGCGCTGGCCCTTCTTGGCGACGACCGTGGCCGTACCGGTATCCTGGCACATCGGCAGTCGAAAGTCGGAGGCGATCGCCGCGTTTCGCAGGAGCGCCATCGCGACCCCCCGATCGTTGGGCGAGGCTTCGGGGTCATCCAGGATCGCGGCGACCTTCTCGAGGTGCGACGTGCGATAGAGGAATGAGACGTCTCGGAATGCCTCTCGGGCCAGGGCCGTCAGTGCCTCCGGGGCGACCTTGAGGATCTCCTGCCCGTCGAAGGTCGCCGTCGATACGAAGTCCGAGGTGATCGGACGATACTTCGTCGAGTCCGGCGCGACCGGAAACGGATCCTGATAAGCAAACTCGGACATCCCAAGGTACTCCCACGATTCAAGCGACGGGGATGCGACGATCACTGCCGTTGCACCAACCGAGATACGCCCTTTCCATTATTCCGTGCACGGGCCACCGATCCAGTGGATCCATTTCGCCACGATGCCTGTCTCGCGTTCCCGACCGAGGGCGGGGCCGGAGGGCTCGCGCCTGTCGGGGCGGTTATCATGCCTCCCGTCATTTTCCACGCGCTCCATCTCCGCGCTCCTTGCTTGAACCGCGGTGTGCCCGGAGATAAACTTTTGTTGAATCGAAAACGAGTCGGGAGTGAACCGGAGGATTTCCAGCATGAGCGTCAACCGCCGAACGTTCCTGGGTGCAGCGAGTGCCGGCCTTCTGGTCCTACCCGCGCGAACGGGTCGGGCGGCGCCGAGCGAGCGGGTCCGGATCGCGGTGATCGGCCTGAGGAGCCGCGGGCTCGATCATACGAGGCTATTCGCGAAGGACAAGGGTGTCGAGGTCGTGGCGGTCTGCGACGTGGACGACGCCATGTTCGCCAGGCCGATCAAGGCGGCGGAGTCCGCCGGAGCGAAGGCCCCCCGGACCGAGAAGGACTTTCGCCGATTGCTCGACGACAAGTCGATCGACGCCGTGACCGTCGCCGCGCCCGACCACTGGCATGGCCTCATGACGGTCATGGCCTGCCAGGCGGGCAAGGACGTCTACGTGGAAAAGCCGGCCAGTCATAACATCGTCGAGGGGCGGCGGATGGTCGAGGCCGCCCGGAAATACGCCAGGGTCGTGCAGGTCGGCACGCAACGCCGGAGCTCACCCTGGGTCGCCGAGGCCGTCGAGAAGGTCAAGGGTGGTGCCGTCGGCAAGGTCGGGATGGCACGGGCCTGGATCCATCAGAAACGCCCCAATATCGGGCATGGGAAGCCCGGCCCAGTACCGCCCGGCGTCGATTACGCCATGTGGCAGGGGCCCGCCCCGGATCGTCCGTTCTATGCCAATCGTTTCCATTACAACTGGCACTGGTTCTGGAACTGGAGCACCGGCGAGCTGGGAAATAACGGCATTCACGGCGTGGACGTGGCGCGGTGGGGACTCGGTGTCAACGCCCCGATTTCCGTCGTGTCCGGTGGCGGCAAGTTCGTCTTCGACGACGACCAGGAGGTTCCCGACACGCAGATCACCACCTGGGCGTTCCCCGATTCCTGCCTCGTCTACGAGCATCGCATGTGGTCCAATCATCCCACCGAAGGCTCGGGTTTCGGCATCGCCTTCTACGGCGATAAGGCGACTCTGATCGTGAGCGAGAAAGGATGGCACATCGAGGACGGAGACGGCTCCAAGAGCAAGCCCGGCCCCGATGGCCAGGATCTCCACGTCCGGAACTTCCTCGACTGCATCAAGAGCCGCGAGAAGCCCAACGCCGACATCGAGATCGGACACAACAGCACCCGGCTCTGCCACCTGGGTAACATCGCATTCCGCGTGGGCAAGAAACTCAACTTCGACGCCGATCGCGAAACCTTCCGCGACTCGCAGGCCGATGCCTTGTTGACTCGCGAATATAGCAGCCGTTTCGAGATGCCTTCGCAGGTCTGAAAGATGGTCTCCGCAAGGAGGCGGCTGCCCGGGCCGGCCAGTCCACGGCACGGCGGATATCATCCTGTGGGTTGTCCCATGGCCGGCGGCGGTCGCTCGGTCGAGCCGGCCGATTGATCCGGGTTCCGGTCGAGAGGCGTCAAGGCATGCTGGGGAAGCTGGCATTACCCGAGATCCGAGAGCTGATCGATGCGGGGGATGACGCGATCCTCGGCGAGGTCGTCAACCGCTGGCTCCCGGCAGACCTGGGCGAGCTGGTCGGGGACCTCGCGACTGACGAGCGAATCCGGGTCTTCCGCGTCCTGAAACCGGCCCCGGCCGCCGATACGTTCGAATACCTGGACCTGACCGCCCAGTGCGAGGTCCTGGACTCCCTGACCGAGGCGGAATCGGCGGAGATCCTGAACGCGATGGCGCCCGACGATCGCACGGCGCTGCTGGCCGAGCTGCCCGGCGAGCAATCGGAGCGATTGATCGAGCTTCTCAATCCCGAGCAACGCGACGTCGCCCGGAGACTACTCGACTATCGCGAGGGGAGCGTCGGGCGTCTGATGACCCCCGACTACGTGGTCGTGCGGAAGGAATGGACGATGCGCCACGTCCTCGATCATGTCCGCGCCCACGGCCGGGATAGCGAGACCCTGAACGTCATCTACGTCGTCAACGACCAGAACAAGCTCATCGACGACCTGAGGATCCGCGAGATCCTCCTGGCCCCGTTGCACAACCGGGTCGCCGACGCGATCGACGGCCAGTGCGTGTGCCTGGCGGCGACCGACGACAAGAAGACCGCGGTCCAGACCTTCCGCAAGTACGACCGCAACGCTCTACCCGTCGTCGATCCTCATGGCCGGCTCGTCGGCATCGTGACCCTCGACGATGTGCTCGACCTGGCCGAGGAGCAGGCCACCCGCGAGCTCCAGCAGTTCGGAGGACTCGAGGCGCTCGACGAGCCGTATCTGAGCACGTCACTGCCGGCGATGGTCCGCAAGCGTGCCTCGTGGCTGGTCATCCTGTTCGTGGGGGAGATGCTGACCGCCACCGCCATGGCCTACTTCGAGGCCGAGATCGCCCGCGCCGTGGTCCTGGCCCTGTTCGTCCCGCTCATCATCTCGAGCGGCGGTAACTCCGGCTCGCAGGCGGCCACCCTCATCATCCGGGCCCTGGCCCTGGGCGAGGTCCGGCTCGGCGATTGGTGGCTGGTCCTCCGCCGCGAGATCGTGGCCGGACTCCTGCTCGGGACGATCCTCGGCTCGATCGGATTCCTGCGGATCGCCGTCTGGAGCTACTTCTCGAGCATTTACGGCGCACACTGGTTCCTCATCGGACTGACCGTCGCCGGGGCGTTGCTCGGCGTCGTCATCTGGGGGACGCTGACCGGTTCCATGCTCCCATTCATCCTCAAACGATTGGGATTTGATCCGGCGACTTCCTCCGCCCCATTCGTCGCCACGCTCGTCGATGTCACCGGACTCGTCATCTACTTCAGCGTGGCCCTGGCGATTCTGAAGGGCACTTTGCTCTGATTGTCGATCGGATTTGCGGAAACGGACATCCATCCTTCCCTGCCGTCCGATCTCGCCGCCTCGAAGCCCTCATCGATGTTCCCGCTGCGAACCGCGATGATCGACTCCCGCTCGAAATCCGGACTCTCCACCCGGACGCATCATCACGATTCATCTCATGCAGGCTTGGTTGCTTGTGAAATTGAGGGTTTCATCGGGGAAACGGGATGGCATCGTGTACTACGTTTTCGAGAGGGGGCATACGATTCTGAGCCGGAGCCATGAGCGATCGGGACGGGGGCGAAGTTTTTCCGGTGAGATTGTTGCTTTTTATAGACATGGCATTTACTCTTGTTCCGCCATCATGCAGACTCGGAAGATCGACTGGTCGCTCGGGTTGCAGGGGAATTTAGCCATGATGATTCGATGTCCGAAATGCGATCGGATGGGCTATCTCCCGGATCGACTCGCGCCGGAGGCTCATAGTCTCCGGTGTCGGCGGTGTCAGGCGAACTTCTCCACGGCGGAGATCTCGATCAAGGCGGGCATGCAGCGTTCCAAAGGCGCCGTGCCGTGGCGCGGGACGGCGAACGAACCGCCGTTGCAGAGCCCGTCGCGTCAAGGAACGGCCCCTTTTCGGGCCGAGGGACTTTACGCCCGCTTCGATGAGCCCGAGGCACCGATTCGCGAGCTCGGCCCGGGCGACTCCAACTACGAGATGACGTTTTCGCTCGACAATTCCGGGCCGGACTCCGGAGATGATTGGGATGCGGGGCCGGAAAACGATCCCGAGATCGAGGCACCCAGTTCGGACGAGCTCGAGGCGATCGTGCCGGCGCCTTCCCGGTCGCCCGAGCCGGAGCCCTGGTTTTACCGATTCGTCCACTCCTGGGGCCGAGTCCTCTGCTACGCGGTACTTGGCTTCGTCGCACTCTCGGTGGTGATCATCGGATTCCTCGTCGCGTGCAGCCTGGGGATGGTGGGCGGCCTCGTGCTTCCGACGGCCACTCAGGCGTTCATCGTGGCCTGCTTCGGGACCGCTTCCCTCCTCCTGATCGGCCTCGCGATGATCTTCCAGAGCGTATTCCTCGCCGACCTGGCCAGGACCGTCTACCGGATGCGCGAGACCGAGACCCGGCAATCCCGGGGTTAGTCCTTTGCAAGCGTCGCGATGGCATCCCGATCTCCCCGCGATGTTGAAGCCGAGACCAGGCGTCGAACCCGGGATCTCAATAACTGCCCGAGATCGCGTCGGAAAGCCCATCCCAATGATCGTTCGATCCCCTTGATTCTCCCGGCGACGGAGCCGGTGGATTCATCCTTCCAAATCTTCCGGACTCGCGCCACAAATCCGACTCCCCGGGATGATTCTGTTACGGATCCTCGCAACTCACAGGTCGCCGTCGTCGCGCGAAAGCACTACATACTCACGATCATCGCGTCGATGGATTATTCATCGCGAAGCACATGACCCTCGCGGGCGTCGAGAGTATCCGTCGCAGATTGCTGGAACGACTCGGGTCAAGTGAATCAGGCTCGAGTGCCGGGAGGTCTCCGCCTTCCACTCGAAATCAAACGCCTGTTTATCCCACTAAGAGTGATATCGCGGAAATGGCCAGCAATAGCTCGATCGACAGGGCGTACCAACGTTCGGGCAGCCGATCGATCAACCTTCGTCCGGTCCAGGAACCGACGACGAGCGATCCGCCCAGGGCGAGTCCGCTCAGGCACTCGTTTACGGTCATAGCGGCATAGCGGACGTATGCGATGCTCTTCGTCAGATGGAGGAAGACGGCTGTCACGGCCTCGCTCGCCACGTAGGCCCGTGCCGGGAGATTCAAGGCGAGAAATGTCGTCGCCCCGAGCGGCCCCGCGCTCCCGGCGAGCGCCGACAGGAAACCGACGCCCGCGCCGGCCGGCAGCAGGAACCACGCGGGAATCGCTCGTCTGCGAGGCGCGATATGTCTCACGGCGATCAGTGCGAGAATGAAGACCCCGATCAGCCTCGATATCCATGGAGAAGGGAGGTCGACAAAGAGGCGGCTCCCGATGATGCTCGCGGGAATCGAGCCCATCGTGAAGATGAAGGCCGGTCGCCATCGGATGTCGCGCCATCCGAACCCAGCACGAGAGAGGTTTCCGAGGAGTTGGGCCACGCTGAGGATCGGCACCGCGGCCTTCCCCAGCATCGCGGCCAGGATGGGCAGGAGTAGCAATGCACCTCCGAAGCCGGCCGCTCCAGAGACGGTCGCGGCCATCCAACCACAGAACAGCAGCACGATCCATCTCACGATCATTCCATCGCGGATCGAAGTTTAGAATTGGTCTGCACTGACGACCTCTCCGCCCGCGCGCGTCGAAAGATAGCTGAACACCGTCGGGTTGATCGTCTCCTTGACGAAGCGGATGGAACCGTCGCAGAACAGAAAATTACAGCCGCCGGGATGTAGGCTGTGGAAGTCGTCCGCCCCCGATTTCTTGTCGTTTGGCACATCGATCCATTGCTCATCCGGCGAAGGACCGGTGTGTCCCAGGATCAAGACGTTGGATGTCTCGCAATCCTGGACGGGCCAGCTCGGGTTGTTGCAGGCCTGGCCGGACGGGATCATGCCCACCCATGTTGCGTCGGCGACGTTCTGCGACCGCTCTCCGGCCATGAGCGTCGTGCTGGAGCCGTCCGTGATGTCCCGGATTCCGATCTTGCTGCCTCGGTAGAAAACGCCGTTGTTCGTGGCGGGGTACTCCTCGGGCTCCCACTGCCCGGCCACGGCGATGTACTGGCCGGCCGCCAGATCGGCGACCAGGACGTTGCCAGAGCCATCACGAATCGTCAGCGAATCGCTCCCGCCGGTATTGCTGGGACAGAGGAATACCGAAAGGCTTGACGAACGTACCGTCCGGGACCCCGGATCGGAGGTCGGGAGCGTGAAATTCACGGCGTTGTACAGCGGGACTTGATCGAGGTTGCTCAGGATGATCGTCGCCCAGCCCCAACCCGGGCCGATCTCCTGGCCGGTCGGTTGGTCGTCCTGCGTGTTCGACAGATAGCCGGGCGGGAATGTGTCGAGAGTGCTGTGGTAATTTTGCATGGCCAGACCAATCTGCTTCAGATTGTTCAGGCACCGGGCCCTCCTTGCCACGTACCTTGCCGACTGCACGGCGGGGAGCAGCAGGGCGATCAGGACGCCGATGATGGCGATGATCACGAGCAACTCGATCAACGTGAACGCGCGAACGCGACGGGACGTAAGATATCCACACATGAGAATGCTCCTGTTCGAATGATGTGAGTCGCGGACCAACCCTTGCGAGCTGTCTCGGCGACCCGATCAGAACAGGAAGCATCGCAGCCATGCATAACGTCGTTCCGAGCCGGAGATCGGCGAACCGGTCCCGCCAGGAGGGCGGCGGTCGTAATCGACGAACGAGCGGGCGGACGGAAGATGACGGGGTGAGATGCCCTCGGCGACGGCCGGCGTGACCGTAGTTCGAGGAGATCTTTCGTCGTTGCCCGCTGCCAGTATCGCGTCTCCGGCGTCGTCTCCGACGCCCCCGTCCGGCTCGTCGACGACATCGCCGACGCCCACATCGGCGATCGCGTGGGAGAAATCATGAACGGCCTCGGCCTGTCGGAGCGGGGTCCCCGATAGCGCGGCGATCAGGCACATCAGGGACATCGTCGGACGCCACACGATCCACCTCCTCTCGTCATCTTGGCGGCGTGACACGGTTTCCGTCAATCCGCGACGTCCGGTCGATCGGATTGAGGGATCGCGGAATCCCGAAGCCGGCCGGTTTGGCCCTTGGCAATCCGCTTCGGAGCCGGGCTATAATCAAACTCCAGAAGCGACTCGCTTGGCCCGAGCCTCCCCTCCCGACATCCCTCCCCGGGTCGATGTGAGGCGCTCTCCGTCACTCATTCGTCCGGACCCCCCGCCTGAGCGGCTGGAACTCTGACCATGGGCGCGTTACGCAGACGCCGTGAATCTCCGGGGATGTCTCCCGGTCTGTCCGCGAGGCATTGCCGTCTCGACTTGGGCATCTCCTTCCTCTTCCTTTGCTTCGCCGGCCTTTGCAACGCCGCCGATCTGACTGAAGCGGAGGCTCTCTTCCGCGCCGGGAAATATGACGAGTGTGCCAAGCTCTGCGACGACGAGATCGCAGCCGATGGATGGAACGAGGGCTGGCGCGCTTTGAAGATCTCGTCCGAGATGGAGAGGGGCAAGTACGCCGAGGCCCTGATCTCGACGGAAAGCGCCGTGAGACGATTCCCGACCAGCGTCGCCCTTCGATTACTGGCTCGCGAGGTTTACCGCTATAACGGCCGGCAGGAAAGTGCGGCGCGGGCCATGGAGGAGCTCGAACGCGTCGTCATGGGTTCGCCCCAGAGATTCGCCACCCCCGAGGCACGGATTGCCCTGGGCCGATTCTTCATCCTCAAGGGTGCCGACGCCAAGAAAGTCCTGGACCTCTTCTATGACGTTGCCATCAAGCAGCGTCCAGACCTCGTCGAGGCCTATCTCGCCACCGCCGAGCTCGCCCTGGACAAGCAGGATTACGCGCTCGCCGCGGAGACCCTCAAGAAGGCGCCGAAGACGGCCGCCGAGGATCCGCGCTATCACTGCTTGCTCGCCCACGCGTATTCGGCCGAGGACCGCACGGGATCCGCCAAGGAGGCGGCCGCGGCCCTCAAGCTCAACCCCAAACATGTTGATAGCCTGCTCCTACTGGCGGACCAGCTCATCGATTCCGAAAAGTACGAGGAAGCCACGGAGGTCCTCAAGCGTGTCTTCGCGGTGAATCCCCATGAACCGCGGGCGTTCGCCGACCTGGCGGTGCTGGCCCACCTTCGAAGCGATCCGGACGGGGAAGCGGCCGCGCGCCGATCGGCGCTGGGACGATGGGCGACCAATCCCGAAGTTGACCACATCATCGGCCGCAAGCTTTCGCAGAAGTATCGGTTCGCCGAGGGCTCCGCATACCAGCGCCGTTCTCTCGAGCTGGATGCCGAATACCAGCCCGCCAAGATCCAGCTCTGCCAGGACTTGTTGCGGCTGGGCCAGGAGGACGATGGCTGGAAGCTCGCTGCCGAGATTTTCGCCAGCGATGCCTATAACGTGGTCGCCTACAATCTGACGACCTTGCGAGATCGGCTCGCCGGGTTCAAGACTTTGGAGGCCGATGGTTTCGTCGTCCGGATGGAGCCTCGCGAGGCCGAACTCTACGGACGACAGGTCCTGGACTTGTTGCAGCGGGCGCGAAAGACACTCTGCGAAAAGTACGGAGTGACGGTCCCGGCCCCTGTAATCGTCGAGATCTTCCCTCAGCGGAAGGAGTTCGCCGTCCGGACGTTCGGGCTCCCGGGGGCAGACGGCCTGCTCGGGGTCTGCTTCGGTCGTGTGGTCACGGCGAACAGCCCGGCGTCCCAGGGTGCGAACCCATCCAACTGGGAAGCCGTGCTTTGGCACGAGTTCTGCCATGTCGTGACCCTGAGCAAGACGAACAACAAGATGCCTCGATGGCTCAGCGAAGGGATTTCGGTTTACGAGGAAGAGCGGCAGGACCCCGCCTGGGGTACTGCGATGAACCCGAAGTTCCGGGCCATGATCGTGGGCGACGAGTTGACGCCGTTGAGCCAGCTCAGCTCGGCATTCCTGTCCGCCAAGACCTCGCTTCACCTCCAGTTTGCCTATTACGAGTCGGAGCTGGCCGTCGCTTTCCTTGTGGAACGAGCCGGGTTGCCGGCGCTCAAATCGGTACTGGATGACCTGGGTACCGGAATCCCGATCAACGTGACCCTGCCGAAGCGGACCAACTTGTCGCTTGTTCAATTAGATAAGGACTTCGCCCAGTTTGCGCGAACGGGCGAAACGCGTGGCACCCGGAGCGACCTGGGAGGAACCGGAAGAGCATGGGCACGGGGAAACCGACTCGTCAACAATCGGCGAATGGGTGGAGAAGCATCCTCAGAGCTTCTGGGGGTGGCGACTCCTGGCGTCCCGGTACGTGGCCGAGCAGAAGTGGGCCCGCGCGAAGTGGGCGCTCGAGAAGATGAAGAGTCTGTACCCGGAATACGTCGGACCGGACAACGCCTACATGATGCTGGCCACGGTCCACCGTCGTTTGTCGGACACGGCCGCCGAGCGGAAGGTCCTCGAAGAGCTGGCGGCTCGAGACGGCAGCGCGAGTCCCGCCTACCTGAGACTGATGGAGCTCGACGACGCCGCGAGTGACTGGAAGAACCTGGCCAGGGATGCACGGCGACTCCTGGCGGTGAATCCTCTGATCCCGGCTCCCTATCGAAATCTTGCCCGCGCCGCGGAGCACCTGGGACAGCCGGACGTGGCCATGACCGCCCTGCGGGCGGTGGCGATGCTCGACGAGTCCGACCCGGCCGGGGTGCATTATCGACTGGCGAAGCTCCTCAATCAGGCGGGTCGGCGCGATGAGGCGCGTCGAGAAGTCCTCAGATCGCTCGAAGAAGCTCCCCGGTTCCAGGAGGCCCACCAACTCCTGCTCGATCTGGTCGAAAAGGCGGCGGATCCTCCAACTCGGTCCCGTTAACCCTCGGCGCCAACCATGAGAGTTCGACGACTGATCCAGTTCGCCATCCCGGTCTTATTATCGATCGCCTCGGGCGTCGCCGTGGCGCAGTTCGGGCCTCGCCGCGGTCCGATGTCGGGAATGAACATGGACCCGCGCAAGGGCGTCCCGAACTGGACGAACGATGAGCGTTTCAAGAACGATGTCTTCACGTTCGTCCGGGTCGAATACAACTCGGGAGGCGGCGGTGGCGGGATGTGGCCCCAGCAGCAATTCGGCGGCTTTGGCCAGCAGGGTGGAGGACGACGACGAGGGGGAGGGCGTGGCTTCCGAGGCGGTGGCGGTTGGGCCTGGCGAACCGATTGGCCGGATAGCGACCTCAATTTCTCCCTGCGTCTCTCGCAATTGACCGCTCTGAAGGTCAACCCCGATCCGATCAGCCTCAAGTTGACCGACCCGGAACTGTTCGACTACCCGTTCCTCTACATGATCGAGCCGGGCATGGGCGGACTCTTCTTCTCGGACGACGAGATCGTGGCACTGCGTCGGTATCTCTACAACGGCGGCTTCCTGATGGTGGACGACTTCTGGGGGGACTCGGAATACGAAGTCTTCTACCGGCAGATCAAGCGGGTGTTCCCGGATCGGGAACCGGAAGAGTTGAAGATCGATCACGAGATCTTCCATAACGTCTATCAGTTGAAGGAGAAGCCCCAGGTCCCCAGCATCGGCTCCTGGCCAGGTCCCGGCTCGAACGTCACCTGGGAGAACTTCCATGACGGCGACGTCCAGACCGTTCATTACAAGGGGATCTTCGACGATAAGGGCCGGATGATGGTCATCATCTGTCACAATACGGACCTCGGAGACGGATGGGAGCGTGAGGGCGAGAACGAGGATTATTTCCACGAGTTCTCGGAGAAGAAGTCATACCCGATGGGGATCAATATCGTGACCTATGCCATGACCCATTGATCGGCTCTCCAGCGGCTGTTGGACAAGCATCAAGAAGGACGCAGGCCCGATGTCAGACGAGTCGGAGATTTACGAGAGCGAGCGTCAGGTCGTCGAGAAAATCCACGAGAGTCGGGGCCGGATCGAGCACGAACTGTCCAAGGTGATCGTCGGTCAGAAGGAGGTGACGCATCAGCTCCTCATCAGCCTCTTTGCCGGCGGGCACTGCTTGATCACCGGCGCGCCGGGACTGGCCAAGACGCTGCTGGTCCGCACCATCGCTCAAGTCTTCAAGCTGAAGTTCCAGCGCATCCAGTTCACGCCCGACCTGATGCCGGCGGACATCACGGGGACCGAGATCCTCGAGGAAACGGGCGACGGCCACCGCCGGATGCAGTTCGTCAAGGGCCCTATCTTCGCCAACGTCATCCTGGCCGACGAGATCAACCGGACCCCGCCCAAGACCCAGGCTGCCCTCCTGGAAGCGATGCAGGAACACCAGGTGACCGCGGCCGGTGTCCGCTATCCCCTGGAAGAGCCATTCTTCGTCCTGGCCACTCAGAACCCGATCGAGATGGAAGGGACTTATTCCCTGCCCGAGGCACAGCTCGACCGGTTCCTGTTCAACGTGATCGTCGACTATTTGCCCGAGGACGATGAGGTGGCCGTGGTACGTCAGACGACCTCGAAGCGCCCGGAGCCGCTCGAGGCCCTGTTCGACGGCGAGGATGTCGTCAAGTTCCACGAGGTGGTCCGCAGGGTGCCGGTGGCGGAGGAATTGATCCGATACGCGGTCCGGCTAGCTTCGACC
>CAVURY010000014.1:0-134405 GCA_963743925.1 uncultured Planctomycetota bacterium
AAGCCCTGTGGCCATGAATGTCCAAGTTGACCTCAGGTGATCTCGTTGCGCTCGAATCGCTTCATGGTTGCTCGAACTCGTTACTTGAAATAGTGTGGGAGCGTGTCGTCCCTGTTCACGATCCACCTTACGCGCGATGATTACGCAAGTTTCTTGACGAGCCGAGAGGCCAACGGTGCCCACGGGCATCTCCCAAACCTCAAGCAGTTCGCACTCTCTTAACAATCTTCTTCTGGTCTTCGTCACGCCCCCGAGTTGCATCCCCTTCAGGAAAGCCCCGGGCATCACCATCCCCAAGAACCCTCCGGGCACGAGAAGTTCTAACGCCTTCAGTAGAAATTTGTTCGCGAGCTGATCCCCGTCGGTCGCCCTGCCGAAGGGTGGATTACCAACGATGATCGACGGAGAGCGATCCCTAAAGATTTCATGTGTCAGGTCAAGGGCGTCCTTATCCCGAATATCGGGCACTGGGACGCCTTTTACATCGCGTGTCTGAATGACATGCTCAAGGAGGTAGGTAAGATTCGCCACGAGGATGGCAACGCTGTCCCGGTCGTTACCGATGACGTGGGAGCGGAGATGATCGAGGAGTTCGGATTCGGAATCCGCTTCGTTTGCGTCAAACACGGATCGCAACCGTTCCGTCGCGGCGAGGAGGAAGGTTCCCGAGCCGTATGCGAAATCGAGCGCGTACCGACGCGCCGGAGGGAGCTCTTCGACTGGTATCCTCCGCAGGACATTCCTCGCCAGGGAGAGCGGTATGTAATGGATTCCATTTAGCTCACGGTCCTTTCCTTTCTTGCTCTTTGCACGCAGGAGGTTCTCGTACAGGTCACCGAGCATCTCCGGAGTAACCATAGAGAAGCTCGCTGGCCCCGTCAGGTGAGCCATGATGCGGAGGAGCATCTCATCCACGATTCGAGAGCTAATCTGAACATCGAGGAGGGCCAAGTCGTTGATGATAACATGCTTGAAAAAGCCGTCAGCGAGTGCATCGGCCTTGTCGAGGAGCTTGCGTGCATTGGCCGACTGTTCCTCGGTGGGCCCGAAAATACCCTTGTCTTCGAGGATTCGCGCGGCGAGGAGACCAATCGCAACTCGGGAGAGTGCCTTCTCCGAATCGTCGTCAAGCTTGCACTTCATCTCGCCACAGAACCAGATCGCTTTCGTTAGACCGCGATTCAAGAAGGTTGCGAGTTCATCGCGTCGTGCAAGATGGAAGCCGTCGAAAAGATGCCGCTGCCCGCCACGCAACGCGGCAAGAACATCACGCTCCAATTCGCGGCGATTTTGCTCGAACGCTCTCCGGAGCTGTTGGGGCTCGAAAGCGATGTCTTTGACGAGAGAGGGTCGTTCCCAGCATCTTAACCAAAGGTCGGCAGTCCCGTTGCCTGCGAAAAGCACGCAGGGGGAAGCCGTGTCTTCAAAGATCTTTCGGGCTTCTCGGTGACCGCGCTCTTTGTCATGCACCAGGTCGATGCGGTCGAGCTGAGCAGCCAGAGAGATTGTGTTCCAGTTATGCTCTTTGCTGTCATAAAAAGCAACTATATCAAGACTTGCAGGAGATTCATTTGTAGGAAAATTGTCGGGATTGTCATCAGCAATCCATTTCTTCATCAGCTCATAATTGCTATACTTCCAATCAGACTCGACATGATCTGGGCTGTAGCCCACGTGCAGCAGGGCGTCCGCCAGAAGGCGGCTTCTCTGCCCGTCTGCAAGGTGGCCCACGCTCATCTGGAACGGCTCCTGACTGCGAGTATCCTGTCTACACGGCGCATACTCAAAACGACATGTCCTCGAAGACGTCTGTCCAGTAACGATTAGACTTCAGCGGCAGGTTGGTTTCAACGACGTTGCGACAAAAAGCAAACCCCGGCAATCGCCCGAATCGACACAGGCCGCGCAGTCCGCCTGTCGCTCTTGTTCTTCCCAATCGACTCCGGTCGTGAAAACGGCGAGATGAGTGCCAGTGAATACCATAAATCGCCTCCCGCGATGAGGCGCGTTTGAGTCGAGGAGTGGGGAATTCGGTGCAAAACAACCTGGCTACCATCCGATGATCTCGGTGCGGTCGGCCAGGAAGAGGATCTTGGGCCGGCGGTACGCGCGGTCTCGGTTCCACCGGGCGTTCCAGAGTTTCGAGCAGATCTGGAACGCGACCAGCGTCTTGCCGGTCCCGGTAGCCATGGTCAAGAGGACCCGATTAGTTCCGCCGAGGATCGCCAGTAGGGCCCGATTGATGGCGGACTCCTGATAGTAGCGGGGTACCTTGCCGATGAGATGGTGGGATGGCGTCAGGAAGTCCAGGACCGCCCGCGGGTCGAGGGGATTCGCGGCCCGGAAGCGTTGCCAGAGCGCATCCGGGGTCGGAAAAGCGTCGAGCATCCGCTCCTGTCCGGTGAGGTAGTCGAACTCGACGATCTCACGGCCGTTGGTGGCGTAGGCGAACCTCAATCCCAGGATTTCCGCGTATTCCTTGGCTTGCTGGAGCCCGGTCCCCGGCGGCTTTCCGATCCTCTTGGCTTCGACAACTGCGAGGGGCACGTCTCGCGTGTATCGGAGCAGGAAATCCGCCCGCTTCTTCTTGAGCCGACGAACCGTGCTCCCCGTGACGACGATCCGGCCGTCGGTGAACGTCGCCTGCTCGGCGTAGGTGTGTTGGCCCTGCTGCCAGCCCGCCATTTCGAGCTTGGGCCGGACCATCTCGCGACAGGTATCCTCTTCGTTCAGGGAACCGGACCCGGGGTTGGCCATCGGGAATCCACGGTAAGAGGTCTGGCCTTCGACGGAGACCAGCCCTCTCCCGGTTCGTCCTTCGAGTCACGCCGGAGGCCGTTCCATCGGTCCGAGGCGAAAGTCGTCCTGGGAGGGGGCAACCAATCGTGCATTGTGAACCATCGGTCATTGGTGTTCAAGGTACCAGAAGGCAATCTCCCCTCTTTTGGATGATACACCCGAACGCGTTCGACACTTGGACAGACGAACCCGGTGGCGAAGATGAAGCGGATCACCCAGCCTCAATAACGATGCGGCATCGTCCGAATTCCCAGAATCCGAGCGGCGCGCCTTCGGGAGTTTCTATAATCGAGGGTAACGGGGCGACTCGGCGGTTCTCGGGGTGCGCCAATCAATCGAAAAAGAGGCGTAGTTGGGATGACGGAAACCGAGCACAGTCAACACGGGATTCAGCGAACGGATTTCCAGAGGAGCCGAAATCTTCACTCGATCTGGTGATAGAAATTGCGGATCGAATGCAAAACACGCGAAACGAAGCCACAAATAGGCAGTATGGGTAAATTTTGCCGGCTAAGGCTCAAGGCTGTATCGCTCGATGATGCAAAATGCACGAAACGAACTGTCATGAGAATTCAGTCAAACCTGAGCCATGAAAATGACGGTGTGTGCTTGCGTGATCGCATTTGGACCGCCAGATTCTCCGAGGAGCAACCTTGGAGGGATGCCCGCCCCTTGCGAAGTCGATGGAACCAACTCGGTATGGACATCCGGCCGCACAAGGCACAACGAACGTACCCAGGCTTTGTCTTGAGTCTCGGCCCCCGAGTCGAGCGATCAGTTGATAGAAATCGCGGATCGAATGCAAAACACGCGAAACGAAGCCACAAATGGGTAGCCTGGGTAAAATTTTCTGGCTCCTACTCAAGCCTGGGATCTCTCGTTGAGGTTGACCAACAGAATGCCGAGGGCGGATCGGAAAGGCGCCAGCTCGGAAGACTGCCATTTTTGCAGTCACCCTTGAGCCTGTGACACGCCCATGTCGTTTTGGCAGAAGTCAGACAAGTTGTCCGAGAGGCCAGCTTGATAGCGATTCCTGCAAATTCTATTCAAAGAACAAGTTACGGAAAAATCTGGTCAAGAAATTCGATCTGGCACGCCCCTTGCTCCTAACCGAAATTGGTGAGTGTATTGATGACGAGACGGTCGGGCGCGACATAAAGGGGTAGGGGGATCGGGCATTCAGGATCGCTGATCTCGGGCTTTTTGCGGTAACATTTCGGTTGAGCTCGGGCGTGGGGACTTGGATTGCAGGCTTGGTTCTTCGGCTCGTCACCGCACACCGTCGAAAAGGAGACACGTCGTGTCAGAGGGCGAAAAGATCATCGGTATCGACTTGGGGACGACGAACAGCGTCGTCGCGGTGATGGAGGGGAACGACGTGACGGTCATCCCCAACCAAGAGGGGAGCCGGCTGACGCCGTCGGTCGTCGGGTTCTCGACGAAGGGCGACATCCTGGTCGGTGAGCCGGCGAAGCGGCAGGCGATCACGAATCCCCGGGGGACCGTCTACTCGATCAAGCGGTTCATGGGCCGCCGCCACGAGGAGGTCAAGAGCGAAGAGAAGATGATCCCCTACGAGATCGTCGGGGGCCCCAACGATTACGTGAAGGTGAAAGTCAACGGCAAGGAGTACACGCCGTCGGAGATCTCGGCGATGATCCTCCGGAAGCTCAAGGAGGCGGCCGAGAGCTACCTCGGCCACAAGGTCCGCAAGGCCGTGATCACGGTCCCCGCCTATTTCAACGACAGCCAGCGGCAGGCCACCAAGGACGCCGGCCAGATCGCCGGGCTGGAGGTGGCGCGGATCATCAACGAGCCGACCGCCGCGGCGCTGGCCTACGGGCTGGACAAGAAGAAGAACGAGAAGATCGCCGTCTTCGACCTGGGCGGCGGCACGTTCGACATCTCGATCCTCGACGTGGCCGACGGCGTCTTCGAGGTGCTCTCGACCAACGGCGACACCCACCTCGGCGGCGACGACTGGGACGAGGCGCTGATCAACCACATCGCCGACGAGTTCAAGAAGGAGCAGTCGATCGACCTCCGCAAGGACCAGATGGCCTTGCAGCGGCTCAAGGAGGCGGCCGAGAAGGCCAAGAAGGACCTGTCGTTCCAGGCCCAGGCCGACATCAACCTGCCGTTCATCACGGCCGACGCCTCGGGCCCCAAGCACCTGACGATGACCATCACCCGGGCCCAGTTCGAGAAGATGACCGACGGCCTCTTCGAGCGTTGCCGGGCGCCGGTGATCACGGCGCTGAAAGACGCCAAGCTCAAGCCGTCGGAGGTCGATGAGAATGTCATGGTCGGCGGCTCGACGCGGATGCCCCGCGTCCAGCAGATCGTCAAGGATATCTTCGGCAAGGAGCCGCATAAGGGCGTCAACCCGGACGAGGTCGTCGCCGTCGGAGCGGCCATCCAGGGCGCCGTGCTCACCGGAGACGTCAAGGAAGTCCTGCTCCTGGACGTCACCCCGCTCTCGCTGGGCCTGGAGACCAAGGGGGGCGTCATGACCGTCCTGGTCCCCAAGAACACCACGATCCCGACCGAGAAGAAGGAGACCTTCACCACGGCCGACGACAACCAGACGGCCGTCACGATCAAGGTCTTCCAGGGCGAGCGGCCGATGGCGCCGGATAACCGCCTCCTGGGCGAATTCAACCTGGAAGGCATCCCGCCGGCCCGGATGGGCGTGCCCCAGATCGAGGTGGCCTTCAACATCGACGCCAACGGCATCCTCAACGTCACCGCCCGCGACAAGGGGACCGGCAAGGAGCAGACGATCAAGATCCAGTCCTCCGGCGGGCTGGACAAGGACGAGATCGAGCGGATGAAGCGCGACGCCGAGTCCCACGCCGCCGACGACAAGAAGCGTCGCGAGCTGGCCGAGGCCCGCAACACCGCCGAGCAGCGCGTCTATCAGCTCGAGAAGCTGCTCGAGGAGTCCAAGGACAAGCTGGGCGAGTCCGACCGTACGGCCCTCCGCGCCGCGATCGACAAGGTCATCGAGGCCAAGAAGGGCGACGACGTCGCCGCGATCAACCGCGCCGTCGACGAGCTCCAGCGCGCCAGCCAGGCCATGGCCGAGCACATGTACTCCGCCGGGGCCGGAGCGGGCGCCGCCGGAGCCGGGCCCGGCGAGGGCCACGGCCCTGGACCCGGCGCCGGAGCCTCGCCGAACGGCGGGGCCGGGCCCAACAAGGCCGAGGACGTCATCGACGTCGAGTTCGAAGAGAAGAAGTGAGCTTTAGTCCGTGGTCCGTTGTTCGTGGTCCGTTGTTCGCTGTCGCGTACTGACCAGCTGCAGGTCAGGAAGTATGGGACATCGGACCACAGACGAGGGGCGTACAACACCGGACCACGGACCACGGACAACTGACCACGGACCACGGACAAATGGCATTTCGATTCGACCAACTCACCCTGAAGAGCCAGGAGGCGGTGCAGCAGGCCCAATCGCTGGCCCGCGATCGCGGACATCAGCGGCTGGAGCCCTTGCACTTGCTGGCGGCCCTGTTGCATTCCGACCAGCAAGTCGTCCGCTCGCTGCTCACCCAGCTCGGCGTCAATCCGGCGCAGATCCTCAAGGCCGCCGAGGAGGGCCTCAACGCCCTGCCCAAGGTCAGCGGCGGCGAGCAGACCCTCAGCCCCGAGCTGAACCAGGTGCTCGAGGCCGCCGCCACCGAGGCCGAGCGACTCAAGGACCAGTACATCTCGGTCGAGCACCTGCTGCTGGCCCTCGTGAAGGTCAAGAGCCGGGCGCAGACCTTGCTCGGCGCCCTGGGGATCACCGAGAAGGAAGTGCTCCAGGCGCTGCAGAAAGTCCGCGGGGGCCAGCGCGTCACCGATCAGAACCCGGAAGACAAGTACCAGGCGCTCGAGCGCTACGGCCGGGACCTCGTCGAGATCGCGCCAAGGGGAAGATGGACCCGGTCATCGGCCGGGATTCCGAGATCCGCCGCGTGGTCCAGGTCCTGAGCCGTCGGACCAAGAATAACCCGGTCCTGATCGGCGAGCCGGGCGTGGGCAAGACGGCGATCGTCGAGGGCCTGGCCCAGCGCATCGTCTCCGGCGACGTCCCCGAGAGCCTGCAACAACGCCGCCTGATCGCGCTGGACATGGGCGCCCTGGTCGCCGGCACCAAGTTCCGCGGCGAGTTCGAGGAGCGGCTCAAGGCGATCCTCAAGGAGGTCACCTCCTCCGAGGGCCGGATCATCCTGTTCATCGACGAGCTGCATCTCGTGGTCGGCGCGGGCAAGGCGGAAGGGTCGATGGACGCGGCCAACCTGCTCAAGCCGGCCCTGGCGCGGGGCGAACTCCGCTGCATCGGCGCCACGACCCTCGACGAGTTCCGCGAGAACATCGAGAAGGACCCGGCGCTGGAGCGTCGCTTCCAGCCGGTCTTCGTCGGCGAGCCCAGCGTCGAGGATACGATCGCGATCCTCCGCGGCTTGAAGGAGCGCTACGAGGTCCACCACAAGGTCAAGATCAAGGACTCGGCCCTGATCACTGCCGCGAAGCTCGCGTCGCGGTACATCACCGACCGCTTCCTGCCCGACAAGGCGATCGACCTGGTCGACGAGGCGGCGAGCCGGCTCTCGATGGAGCTCCAGTCGGTCCCGACCGAGATCGACGTCCTCCAGCGCAGGCTGCTCCAGCTCCAGTTGGCCGAGCGGATGCTCCGCAGCGAGGAGGAGGAGCACGCCCTCGAGCGGCTGGCCGAGGTCCAGCACGAGATCAAGCAGATCGAGAAGGAGCTCCAGGACCTCCGCGGCCAGTGGGAGATGGAGAAGTCCGGGCTGGGCGACATCCAGAAGGTCCGCGAGCGGCTCGACGCGGTGAAGACCGAGTACAGCCGGGCCTGGGACGAGATCCGCCACATGCAGCAGCGCGGCGAGCCGCCCGAGGAGAAGCGGTTCCAGGCGCTGGCGACCCTCGACGCCGAGCGCAAGGCCCTGGAGCAGCGGATCGCCGAGGCCGAGGCCCAGGGCGACGGGCCGGTCGCCAAGGGCAGCGGCGGTCATCGCCTCCTCAAGAAGGAGGTCGATTCCGAGGAGATCGCCGAGGTCGTCAGCCAGTGGACCGGCATCCCGGTCAACCGGATGCTCACGACCGAGCGCGAGAAGCTCCTGAAGCTCGAGGACCAGATCCACCTCCGCCTGGTCAACCAGGAGGCCGCGGTGCACGCCGTGGCGGATGCCGTCCGACGCAGCCGGGCCGGGTTGCAGGACCCGAACCGGCCGATCGGCTCGTTCCTGTTCCTGGGGCCGACCGGGGTCGGCAAGACCGAGCTGGCCAAGGCGCTGGCCGAGTTCCTCTTCGACAGCGAGACGGCCATGGTCCGCCTGGACATGAGCGAATACGGCGAGCGTCACAACGTTGCCCGGCTCATCGGCGCCCCTCCGGGCTACGTCGGCTACGAGGAAGGCGGCCGGCTCACCGAGGCGGTCCGCCGCCGGCCCTATTCGGTCATCCTGCTCGACGAGATCGAGAAGGCCCATCGCGACGTCTTCAACGTGTTGCTCCAGGTCCTGGACGACGGCCGACTGACCGACGGCCAGGGGCGGACGGTCGACTTCCGCAACGCGGTCATCATCATGACCTCGAACCTGGGCAGCCAGATCATCGCCGAGCTGGCCGGGACCGGCGACGAGGAGCGGATCCGCCGCGAGGTCCAGAACGTCCTCAAGACGGCGTTTCTCCCCGAGTTCCTCAACCGGGTCGACGACACGATCATCTTCCACCCGCTGGGGATGAAGGAATTGACCAGGATCGTCGACATCCAGCTCCGTCGCCTCGAGGGTCAGCTCACCGAGGCGGGTTTGACGCTCCGGATCACCGACGAGGCCAAGGCACGACTGGCCGAAGAGGGCTTCGACCCGGCCTATGGCGCCCGCCCGCTGAAGCGGATCATCCAGCAGCGCCTGGCCAACCCCCTGGCGACCGCGTTGCTCGAGGAGAAGATCGCCGAGGGAGACACCGTCGAGATCGGCTGGGACCCGGCCCGGCATGACTTCTCGCTCACGCCGACCAAGTCGGCTGCGGCCAAGGCCTGAGAGGGCAAGCGCCACACTAACCCGACGCGCCAGCGAGGGGAGCGGCTCGGACCAATCACATACTAACCCGACGCGCCAGCGAGGGGAGCGGCTCGGACCAATCACATACTAACCCGACGCGCCAGCGAGGGGAGCGGCTCGGACCAATCACATACTAACCCGACGCGCCAGCGAGGGGAGCGGCTCGGACCAATCACATACTAACCCGACGCGCCAGCGAGGGTCCGTCGGCATTCCCCTCGCTGGCGCGTCGGGTTAGTATCAGGCTCCCGGTGGCGCCGCCCAATCCGGGCCGACGAGCCGATGACGTGTGGAGGATCATCATGGATACAGTAGACGAACTATCGCCACGAGCGGACCTGGAAGCAGTATGCCGCCTCGTAGCGGAAGGCAAGCGCGTCACCGATCCTGATTTGCAGAAACGCATCCAGTGGCGCTCAGAGCAGGCAACCCACGAGGTTTTCGAGAAGTACGGCCTCCTGAACGTCGCCGTCGATCTGATCCGTGAAGGCCGCGACGAGGAATGAAATACGTCCTCGATTCCAATGGGGCCTTGAAGTGAGTGCTCCGCAGGTGTGAATTGGACGAGGCTTGCCCAGCTACGTGTCGATTACCAGAAACACATTCACGATCTGCTTGCACCGGATGTCCCGGAGTTAAGACTTATTCTTGCCTAGGCGGCGTGAGCATCTCCATCAACGAGTGATCGATCCATCACGGAGCAAAGGGATCTGCCGGGAATCCGGAGTCGAGGATCAATTCCTCGGCTTCGCGGAGAAATGCCTTGTTCCTGGC
Organism: uncultured Planctomycetota bacterium; assembly: GCA_963743925.1. GTDB lineage: Bacteria > Planctomycetota > Planctomycetia > Isosphaerales > Isosphaeraceae > CAVZRC01. Next base: position 9,651 of record CAVURY010000014.1, read on the forward strand.
ATTCCCGGACGCCTCGGCGAGCTTGGGATCCTTCATGATCCTCTCCAGTTGTTCCAGTGTAGCCCGTGCGGCCTCGGTCTGTCCGAGACGGGACCGGGCCATCGCCAGTAGAGCAAGTTCGGTCGGGTCGTTGGCGCCGTAATGATTGAGAATCATCGAATTATGCGGCTTCGTCAGATCAGAGTCGCAACCGCTTGATGGAACTCACCGCAACGGTACTGGGCCATGCCAAGAAGGTTCGGAACGGTATCCTGCCACTCTTCGCCGATATCGGGCGACTCTCTGCCAAATTCGCCGATCTCCCCCTGGGCCCAAGCGGCGAGACTGGTAAGAATGTACCAACGGAGATCTTGTCCGTACGGGTCGTCGAGTGCCCGTCGGTAGAGTGCTCGGCGACCTCGCAGATCGGCACGATATTCGGATGGTCGAGGTTGGCCGCCGACTCGGCCTCCGAGCGGAACCGCTGGATGTCACGATTGGAGGCGAAGCTGCCAGCCAAGATCATCTTGAGCGCGACTAGCCGGTTGAGCGAAGCCTGGCGCGCCTTGTAGACGATCCCCATCCCACCCCGCGCGATCTCCTCGATCAGTTCGTAGTCGCCGAAGTACCGGACGGTCGGTGTGGGATCGTTCGGCGTCGTCACGGGTCACTCCTTCGTCGTCAACCGGTTTCGCAATTCTTCCAGGCCCCGTCGCAATAGTGAGGCGACGGCCGGGACTGTCCGGCCGGTCCGCTCGGCGATCCGGGGGAGCGTCCAGCCCTGGCAGTGCTTGAGCACGACGACCTCGCGCATCGACTCGGGCAGTTCCGCGAGGGCCTCGACCATCCGCAGCAGCTCCTCGTTCCGTTCGGCCCTCCCGCTGGGAGAGGTCTGGTCGGCGGCCAGCCAGGCGGCGAACCCCGAGGCCGAACGGTCCAGGTCGGCCTCCAGCGAACGCTCCAGCGCGATGTCCCGCTTGTCCCGCTCGTAGTGCTTGACCGCGTCGGCCAGTGTCCTGGCCAGGATCCTCCGGAGCCACGCGACCAGGACCTCGGGCTGGGGGTCGCGCACCTCCACCAGTGCCGAGTAGGCGCGCAGCATAGTCTGCTGGACCACATCGGAGGCGTCGACCTTGCCGCGGAGTTTCCGGTCGAGGTGCAGCTCGGCCAGCACCTTGAGGTACTTGCGGAACGGTTCCAGGATTTCCGCCGCATCCGGAATCATGGGCAATCGTCGTCTCCCCTCTTCCTACAAGAGACGACGTCCTTGGGCCGATGAACCACGATTTTCTCGTCGGCAGGCCATTTTGACATCGACCTGCCCGAGAGCGGCGACGGTCGCATGTTCGACTCGAGCACATGGTCGTCGAGCCGGGATGTGGATTGAACTCCCCTTGAAAGGAGCATCGTCTCGAAATTGTCCGTCGGATCCGGAGACGTGAAAATGCGAACCCCCGGCGCGAACGACACGGCGTTCCCGTCGGGGGTTTCGGAATCCCAGGTTTCCCGAGAGTCGAGCTGGGCGGCTCGGATTGACGCACCAACGATATCGACGGATCGTTTCGTGGTGGCGCCAGTTAGCCTCGTGTCACAATGGACTACCGATTCGTCCCGGGGAGGTTGCCACTCGTGGCGGGATAGCGCGGGGCCTTACGTCCCGATTGATCACTCCGGCCGTAAGTATTGGTGCCGATCGTCGGGCGGGCGGAACCCGCACCACCGGATGCCCCTCGGCGCGAGGGCTTGAGGGGAACGGGTGGTGCTGGCGAGAGTTTTCGAGCCGTTCGACTTTGAGCGATACCATTCCGCAGAGCCAGGCCAGGGATCGGAGGGGCTTTCATGGAGGAGGAGGCCCGGCTCCGGGTCCGAGCCTTCGCGGTCGCCGCGGGGCCGGTCGCCTCGTTCCCGGTCGGAGCCTTCACCGTCGTCGTGGCGACGGCCGCCCCGTTCCCGGTCGGAACCTTCGCCGTCGTCGTGGCGACGGCGGCCTGGCTCCCGGTCTGAGCCTTCGCCGACGAGCCGGTCACGCCACCGATGATGGCCGTGGTGATGAGGAGTGTCGCGATTCTCATGATCAATGATTCCAGAGCCTGAAGAAGCCGCCCGGCAATGACGCTCGAACCCATTCGCCGATAGACTGACGCAATATGATCCATCATCGACCGATGACCGGGAATGTTCAAGGCGTGAACAAAATCGCAGGAGAGCCGAGCATCGTTCAACGTCTCGGCCGTGGGGCGATACCCGAGGATCGATCTGATGCCGGCGGTCGTCGAACGTCGTCGCAGCCTGTTCCGCAACCTTGTTTTGCTCAATGACTTCTGCTGAGGATGCACTGTGTTTGCGACGTGGTGACGGTGAAGGGGGCTCTGTCACGGGAAGCCACCGCCAGGTCGAGCGAACGATGTTGATCTCAATCAACGTGGCTGTTCGACCGGGCAATCGGAAAATCCGGGAACAGATCCCTCGCTGCCAGCAGTATCTTATGACAGCCCTGCCGAGATGGGATCTCGAATTCGGTCGGGCGAGGCTCCGTCCGAGCGTCTGACCCAGCCTCTGTCCCGAATGCCTTCTGGCGACGGCTCCTGAAATGCGAGCGAGCGAGCGAGGACCTGGGCATGGCGACCCGGCAACCTGCGGTGATGAGGTCGATCCAGCAACTCTTTCATCATGGGCCCGTGACGGGTCTGGACGATGGACAATTGCTGGAGCGATTCGTCTCCCGACGCGACGAGGCGGCCTTCGCGGCCCTGGTGGCGAGTCATGGCCCGCTGGTGCTGGGCGTCTGTCGCCGCATCCTGCGCGACGCCCACGACGTCGAGGATGCCTTCCAGGCCACCTTCCTCGTGCTGGTCCGGCGCGCCGGTTCGATCCGCGACGCCGGCCGATTGGGTCCCTGGCTCCACGGAGTCGCCCGTCGCGTCGCGATGCGGGCGCGGTCCGAGGCGAGCCGACGCCGGTCCCGCCATTGTGAACAACCCGCCGCCGAGGAGGAGGGATCCGCCATGGGACCCGGAGAAGAGGCCGACCGGGCGGCCCTGCTCGGGATCATCGATCACGAGGTGGAACTCCTCCCGGCCCCGTACCGCGAGGCGGTGGTCCTCTGCGATCTGGAGGGCCGCTCGTACGCCGAGGCCGCCCTCCGGCTCCGTTGCCCGTTGGGGACACTCCAGAGCCGGCTGGCCCGGGGCCGGGCGCGGCTCCGCGACCGGTTGGTGAGGCGAGGGCTGGCGCCCGTCGTGCTGGGGGTGATCCTGGCCGATGGAGCATCCGCCGCGGTGCCGGAGACGCTCGCCCAGGAGACGATCCGGGCCGCGATCGCCACGGCGATGGGCAAGACCGTCGCGGTTGGTGCGATCTCGGCGACCGTCGATGCCCTGGCGCGTTCCGTGATGAGGAGCACGATCATGATGACGATGAAGAATGTCGCGCTGGCGTTGGCCGCCGTGTCGATCGTGATCGGTGCGGGCCTGGTTGCCAACGAGGCTCAATCAAATACAACAACCGCTCAGCCTCCGGCCGCGCCCGTCGTGCAGCCGAAACCCGCCGAGGAGCCGAAATCGGGCCGAGAATTGAAGCTGGAGGTGATCGGCGCGTCCGATCGTTCGCCATTGGCTGGTGCGAACGTCTGGGTCAGATTCACTCGGGGCGGGACTCGCGTCTTGCAAGGAGCGACCGACGAGGAAGGGCACTACTCCATCCCCTTGCCCGAGGATACCACCTATTTCCTCACCGTCGCGGTTGCTCATCCGGGTTACGTACCGATCGGGTTTCGATGGGATGGACCAAAGATCCCGGAAAGTTACACGCTGGCGATGGAGCGCGGATCGACGATCGGCGGCTCGGTGCGAGACGAGCAAGGCCGGCCGATTGAAGGGGCCCGCGTGCTCCCCGAGATCGGGATATCGATGGGGAGCGAAGTCGTCGGCGCGAGGACCGACGCCAGGGGCCGCTGGCTGTCCGATGCCCTGGCCGACTCGGTGGGCCCCGGGGTCAAGGTCGAACTTCGGGTGACTCACCCCGACCACGTCACGCTCGGTCAAGTCATCACGGCCGAGGAGGCCCGCGCCGAGGCGACCGTCCAGGTGATGAAGACCGGCGGGTCGGTCTCCGGCACCGTGCTGAGCCCCACCGGCCGCCCGGTCGCGGGGGCGACGGTCGTCGTCATGTACCGGCACGGTGATGGGAAGTTTGGGCGGCTCAGGACCGGCGCGGACGGCCGGTTTCGCAGCGGTCGGTTCCTCGACCCGTTGTGGTCCGAGGTCATGCTGACCGTCCAGGCCGAGGGCTTCGCCTCGGTCCTGCGACCGCTCACCAACACGCCGGAGATCCCGCCGCAGGTCATCAAGCTGACGCAGCGTCAACCGCTGCGCGGCCGCGTGGTCGATTCGCAAGGGAGGCCGGTCCCGGGCGCGTTCGTCACGCCCACCAGCGAACTCGGCAACGGCGAACTCGACTGGGAGGGAATGACCGACGGCGAGGGCCGATTTCAATGGCTCGAAGCCCCGACCTCCGGCACGATCCAGCTCAACGTGCTCAAGCCCTCCTTCCGCCAGATCCTGGGCCGCGAGATCGACGCCGGGGCGCGTGAGATCACGCTCACCTTGCACCGCGCCCAGCATTGGCACGGCACCGCCACCGACGCCGAGACGAACCGCCCCATCGAGCGATTCACGCTGATCCCCGGCTCCGGCCCACTCCTCCCCGGCATGCATCCGGACTGGCGGCGCGATCAGTCCAGGGTGTACACCTCCGGACGGTTCGATCTGACCGGCGAGCTGACCTTCGACCAGGACACCCGGAGCTCGATCCGGATCGAGGCCGACGGCTACGAATCCGGCGACCTGATCGGCTTCGCGGACAACGCGGAAGACGTCACGCACGACTTCCGGCTCCGGAAGTCCCCCCGTGAGGCTGAACCGCTGACGGGGATTGTCCATGGCCCCGACGGTCGGCCGCTGGCCGGGGCCGGCGTGATCTTGTGCCTCCCCGGCGACGATGTCCGGATCGAGAACGGCCGGTTGACCGAAGGAGGTGCCCGGACCCCGGCGATCCGCTTCGAGACCGACCGCGACGGCCGATACACCTTCCGCCCACAGGCGGGACCTGCCTCGATCGTCGCGGCGCATGATGCTGGTTTCGCGTTTCGCACGCCCGAACAACTGGCCGCCTCGGCCGACGTGACCCTCGCCGCCTGGGGCCGGATCGAGGGCGTCATGAAGGTCGGCACCCGGCCGGCTTCGAGGCGAAAAGTCGCTGCCTGGCACCATGACACCGGCCCCTTGAACCGGGTCGATTATGATATCCTCACCGATGACGACGGCCGGTTCATCTTCGAGCGGGTCATGCCGGGCCCGATGACGGCCTATCGCTACGTCGACGACGAGGACCACCACGGCTGGACGGCGTCGAACCCGATCCGCGTGGACGTCAAACCCGGCGAGACCGCCCGCATCCAGGTCGGCGGCACCGGCCGGCCGATCATCGGCCGGCTCGCCATGCCCGAAGGCATCTCGCTGGCGAACTTCGTGCTCGGGCACGGCGGAAATCTCTCGACCGAATGGGTCCCGCCGCCGACCCCGGATGACTACGTCAACTGGAGCGACGAGCGGCAGTCGTCCTGGTGGCAAGACTTCCGCCAGACGCCCGAGGGGCGGGCTTACATCCAGGACCCGGGGCGACTCGATCGTGAATATGCGGTGACCATCCGTCCCGAGGGGACCTTCCGGATCGAGGACGTGCCGGCCGGTCGATATGTCTTGAAACTGCCGTTCTCCGGGAATACCGGCGACAACTTCTCAGACCGGCGCGCCTTGGCGGTCGCCAAGGTGATCGTCCCCGCGATCCCCGGCGGCCGCAGCGATGTCCCACTCGACATCGGAGCGATCCCGCTGGACGTCTTCCCCTTCCGGGAGTTGAACGTCGGCGACCGCGTGCCGGAGATCGCGGCGAAAGCGGCCGACGGACGGCCCCTCGACCTGGCGGCCCTTCGCGGCAAGTATGTCCTCCTGGCCTTCTGGGCGAGCCGCCGGGCTCGGTCGATCGTGCCCTATCTCGAGGAGACCGAGAAGGCATTCGGCCATGACCCTCGCCTGGTCATCATCGGCCTCAACGGGGACGTCGATCCCGACATCATGCGACGCTATGTTGCCCGACATCATCTGAACTGGGAGCGGCGGTATCTCGGCAGCGGCGACGTCCCGAACCCGATCGCCGCCGCCTTCGGCGTGCGATTCCCGACCAGGGTCTTCCTCATCGGCCCCGACGGCCGGGTCCTCGCCAAGGACCTCGAAGGCGATCGGATCCGGCCGGCCGTCGCCGCGGCGCTATCGAAACGGCCATGAGTCCCGGATAACCGCTCAGATCAGACGCGGTGCCTCCGCCGGCCCGGCATGAGGCCGGCCCGGGACAGCGTTAACACGTTGGCCCGGGCCCGGGGATCGCGGCCTACATCGTCGCTTCGGACCGCCTCAGCTACGCGAGCCGGCAGCCGGTCGGCGGATGCGTTTGCTCACGACCAATCCAGCCACGCCGATACCCAGGAGCACGACCGTCGACGGCTCCGGGACCGAACCGGCAATGCCGGCAATGACGCGAGACTCGACTTCGAATGCGCTTGACAGTTTTTGCCATGATCCGGGGCTGCCGTCCCAGGCTTGGTCGAACGTGCCGGTATTCGCGCCACTGGCCGGGACGAAGCCCACCAGGGGGGATGCGTTCGTGATCGCGGCCGCGAAGGTGAACGTATCCGGCACGACCACCGATGGGACGCTGAACGCGATCAGGGTGTTGACCGAATCGATCTGAACTCCCGACATCACGGCGCTCTGCCACAAGAGGGTCCCCGGCGCGCCGCCGCTGCCGTCGTTGGCGTAGAGGAATGCCTGAAGGTTGGCCGTGGCGGATACGCCTTGCGACGTAAACCCGAGATCCAACTCGGTCACCGCGCGGGACGTACCCGCTTCGGCTGTCACCTCGCCGCCGAGTTGCGGCGAGGATGTTGTGGTGATGCCATGGTTGCCGCTATTCGAGTTGTCGAAGATCAAGTCGGCCATGGCCGTGGCCTGCAACGAGACCGCGGCGAGGATTGCCGCCAGGACTCGCGGAATTCGCAATGACATCAAGAGCGTCTCCCCTGCGATGAAGCCCATCGTGAACAAATTGGTTCTTTGGCGTCCTGCTCCCGACTTCCGCTCGCGAGAGCATGCCGATTTCGGGGGGGATTGTATCAGACGAATGCTGTCGGACAAGCTTTGATGCAAAAATACCTCGTCCGCGGCCGAATCGCATCCTGATCGGGCCGCAGGATCATTGTCCGTGGTCCGTCCGGCGTTCTCCCGACTTCGTGCCCGTGCTTGCGAAACTCGGCGTGGCGGCCGCTTCGGCCGACGGCCCGCCGGGATCGAAGCGGTCGGCTCGGCCACGGCCCGCGGCCGGCGTTGCCGGACCCACGCCGCCATCAGACGCGGCGTCTCCGCCGTCCCAGCATGAGGCCGCCCCAGGAGAGCGCCAGCACGGCGGCCCCCACGCCGGCGACCTCGAGATAGGTATTGTAGAGCGTTTCCTGCGTCTGGATGGTGTTGTCTTCCAGCGGGCAGACGACCTCCAGGACGCCCCGAATATCGCCGACCTTCCAGTCCGTCTTGCGGTAATTCTCCAGCTCATAGAGCTTGGGATCGTTGTGACATTTCAGGCAGCGCTCCTCCATGATGAGCGGCGTGGCGTAGCGGAGCACCCGGGCCCCGGCCCGCGTCTTCTCGATCCGGTCGAAGGCGACCTCCTGATTCTTCGCGTCCCGGAAGTAGGCGAGGGCGTCCTTGCCGAACTGGTATTTCGGCGGGCTGTCGCTCCGGTGGCGGAACGGGTGATCGCTGTAGAGCCTCAGTTGCATGAAGCTCGGGTCCAAGCCGCCTTCGTGGTGGTGGTCATCGCTCTCGGCGAGGCTCTGGATCCGCTGGCCCAGCTCGATCGTGAATCTCGCCGGGATGGGGATCGAGCCTTCCAGGTCGGGATACTTGTGCGTCACCACGACGCCCGCGCTCTTGGCCCTGGCGGCCACCTCGGAATACAGGGAATTCACGACCTTGAGCAGCTCGGTCTGCTGCGCCGCGCTCCCCTTGGTGGTCGAGATCACCATCTGGTCGGCGAGCCGGTGCAGGCTCCACTGCCCGAAGAGCAGCACCGAGGTGATCGTCAGCAGGAGCGTCGAGGGGACCGGGTTCTTGAGCGACCACTTCCACAACTTCTCGGCGGGCCCCGGCGGTCGGGCCCGGACCGGCTCGCCTTCGAGGAACGAGCCGAGGTCGTCGGCGAGCAGCCCGGCGGTGGGGTAGCGCTGGCGGGGGTCCTTCTCCAGGCAGCGCAGACAGATCGCCTCCAGGTCGCGAGGGATCTCCCGCCGGAGCTGGCGCGGCGGGACCGCGGGATCGGAGAGGACCTGCCTCAGGACTTCCACGACCGTGGAGCCGATGAACGGCGGGCGACCGGTCAGCATCTCGTAGAGGATGACGCCGAGCGAGTAGATGTCGGCCGTGGGACCGATCTCCTCGGGCTGGCCCTTGGCCTGTTCCGGCGCCATGTACAGGGGCGTGCCCACGGGGTCGCCGTGACGGGCCGTCGTGTCGTCGTCATCGACCCGCTTGGCCACGCCGAAATCGCTGACCTTGGGCACCCCGTAGACCTGGTTGGCCTCGATCGCGGCCAGCGACGCGGCCTGCCAGTTGTCGGTCGGCGGCGTCGGCTGCAGGAGGATATTGGCCGGCTTGAGGTCGCGGTGGACGATCCCGCGCTGATGCGCCGCATGGACGGCGCGGGCGAGTTGCTGGACCAGTTGCACGGACGCCCGGATCGGCTGGGGCCGGCCGTCCAGCCGGTCCCTCAGCGTCCCGCCCGTCACGAATTCGAGGGCCAGGTAGGGCGATCCGTCCTGCTCGCCGATCTCGAAGATCTGGACGATATTCGGGTGATGGAGGCGGGCGGCCGCCTCGGCCTCGGCCTGCGATTGCAGCTGCTCCCGCGCGTCGTCCTGCGACCGGATCGAGACGATCTTCAAGGCGACGGTCCGCTTCAGTTTCTCGTGCTTCGCCTTGTAGACCACCCCCATTCCACCCCGCCCGAGCTCGCTCAGGAGGATGTAGCCGGAGACGATCGGCAGCCCCGCGGCCTGGACGTTGGAGGGGCTCGAGTGGGGCGTGGACGATGGCGTCGGGGTGGCGGGCCCTGCCGACGGGCCCGGGGTCACCGCGAACGTGCTATCCCATCCTCGATCGGGGCCGGGAGCCGGGTCGTGCGCGGTCGGATGCTCGGCGGGCCGGGATGTCGAGCGGCGGCCGGGTCCGGTCGGGCTCGCGGGGGCCGGTTCGTGGTGCGCCTCCGGGGCAGGGGCCGCGGGGGCCGGCTCGTGCCGGTCGGTAAGCTCGTGGGCCGTCGGAGGATGGGCCTTGCCCCCCAGGGGTTCCACCAGCGTTTGCGCCCGCAGCGCGGGCAGCGTACGACGGTCGTACCGACCCGGACGGGCTTCCTGGACTTGATCGCCTTGGAGCAGTGGCCGCACTGGAACTGGGTGACGAACGTGTCGAGGAACTGACGGAGCGCATCGGCCACGAGCCCGGCGTCGGCGAGGCGTCGGGAGGGGTCCGGTGCGAGGCAAGCCAGGCAGATCGCCTCGAGGTCCTTCGGCACCTTGGGATTCCGAGCGCTCGGCGAATCGGCCCCCGGATCGATCGAATCCGCATCCGGAGGCGCCTGGCCGGTGAGCAATTCGAACAGGATCGACCCGAGTCCGAAGACGTCCGCCGCGACCGGAGCCTCCGGGGCCCGGCCCGCTCCCGCGGCGATGGTCATACCGAACCCGGTGATCCTGGGGATCAGCTCGCGGCCATTCTCCTCGCAGAGATGGCCCAGCTCGGGATCCACGAACCGGGGCGGACTCGACGGCGCGAGCAGGACCCGGTCGGCGTCGAGGCCCCCGTGGTGGAAGCCCAGCCGGTGGGCCTCGTGCATGGCGCGGGCGAGCGTCTCGACGACCTCGGCCGCCGTCAACACGGGGAGCGGACCTCCTCCGTGGTACTCGGAGAGTTTCCCTCCCTCCACGTATTCGGAGGCCAGGAATTCGGCCCCCTCATGATGGCCGGCCGCGAGGACGGGGACGATGTTCGGGTGATGCAGCCGCGTCGCGCCGGGGTCGACCTGGACGTCGCGAGGGTCGCCGGACGCCGCATCCCGCCCCGACTCGATCACCTCCAGGGCGACGCGACGATTCCGCGCCCGCTCCCGGGCCTCGTAGACCACGCCCGCCCGCCCGCGTCCCAGGACGCCGAGGATCGCGTAGCCGGGGAGGGCGGGGAACTTCGACCTTCCCGGATCCGAATCCGAGCGGTCGCTCGGCGACGCCCCCGGCGGAATCTCTCGCGCGCTCGCGCCGCAGATCGGACATCGCAACCCGTCATCATTGGATCGGCCCGCGGGGTGGTCATGGCTCCGCCAGCGGTGGCCTTGCGAACAAACGAATTCATCGGGTAGCCCGACCGTCATCGCTGATATCCTTCTTCAAGACCGATCATCCCTCGAGCCTGTCAGGAACCTTTGGCCCGGATTTCCCGGCATTTACGGCTGTAGGCGGGGTCTGTGACCCCGCGATCGAACCCCCGGCCTCACAGAGGCCGACTACAGAAGAGCCTTGAGTTATCTTACTCTCCGGTCGAGCCGAGAACCAAACCGAGACGAATCGCGAGTCCTCGAAGAGATTGGACGGCCCGGGTCTCGCGACAGACTCGATCGATCAAATCGTATCAGCCGTCGAAGGAATAGGCCCGCAGCAGCACGATGTCTGCACTGACGCGACACTCCGCGAGCTTGTCGCCACCTGGCATGGCCTGGCGTCGGAAGTCAGGGAAAAGATCATGGCGTTAGTGCGGAGCAGCAGATAAACTGCTCGTTCAAGCCCCTCGAGGAGCGGCGACGGCAGTGCGGGCTCCGCTTCTGCGAGATACTCCTCGAGCGTCGGCCGCGGGCCGAGTTTCCACGCACTTTCGAAGCAGTTGGCGGCGTCATTGAGTCGGGTCCAGCCCGACGAGGCGGTCTGGCTCATCGAAACCCCCGAGCGGTTCGGGTCCGCTGGGTCGGCGGGATCGCGAGACCCTCGTTAACGGCGGCTGACCCAACAATCGCTGTCGGCGCCCCGAGTTCAGGAAACGGATCAAACCCGGCGGGCTGGCGTTGTCGGCGGTATCGCCGATACCGGGGGTCACGAGCTGTGGCGGCGTGCATGGCTTTTCCAATCCGAGGTCCTACCGCGCGGTGCCCTCACTATGGTCTGGCGCCACTTTTCGCCGGGGCATCGTCCAGCGGCCGGGCGTCCCAGACCTTCACGGTGCCATCATCACTGGCGGAGGCGAGGCAGTGTCCGTCGGGGCTGAACGTCACGCTCCGGACCCAGGAAGAATGCCCTTTGAGGGTGAGCGTTTCCTGGCCGGTCTGGGCGTCCCATAGCTTCACGCTCGAGTCCGAACTCGCAGACGCGATCCTGCGGCCGTCGGGGCTAAATGCCAGGCTGTTGACCTCTCGGCCGTGTCCCTTGAGTCTGAGGGCGACCTGGCCGGTCTGGGCGTCCCACAATCGCACCGTCCGATCCCAGTACGCAGCCGCAAGCCATTGGCCATCGGGACTGAACGCCACGCAGTAAATAGATCCACGATGCCCAAAGAGGGTCAGGGTTTCCCGGCCGGTCTGGGCGTCCCAAAGCCTCACGGCGTCGATGCTGGCAGAGGCGAGCCGCCGACCGTCGGGGCTGAACGCCACGCTGAAGACCGTGTCCCGGTGCCCAATGAGGGCAAGGATTTCCTTCCCGGTCGTGGCGTCCCACAACTTCACCGTATGGTCCCTGCTGGCGGACGCGACCCGCCGACCGTCGGGGCTGAACGCCACGTTCATGACGTCGTCGGTATGTCCCCGGAGTGTCAGCGTTTCCAGGGCGTTGGCGACGTCCCAGAGCACCACCGTCTTATCGGCACCGGCGGACGCGATCACCCGGCCGTCGGGGCGGAAAGATAGGGTGTGTACCGCCTTGGCGCGTCCCTTGAAGGTGAGAATCTCACCACCGGTCGCGGCGTCCCACAGCTTCACCACCCCGTCGGAAATTGAGGCCAGCCGCTTGCCGTCGGGGCTGAACGCCACTCGACTTCCCTTGAGAGTAAGTGCCTCCTGGGATGGCCCGGCGTCCCAGACCTTCACCCCATCGATACCGGCGGAAGCAAGGTGCCGCCCATCGGGGCTGAACGCAACGCTCTTCACCATACTGATGTGTCCCTTGAGCGTACGGATCTCATTGCCGGTCACGGCGTCCCAGATCTTCACTGCCGAGTCGTCACCGGCGGAAACGAGCCATCGACCGTCAGGGCTGAACGCCACGCCGTTGACGTATTCGCGATGCCCTTTGAGCGTACGGATCTCCTGGCCGGTCACGGCGTTCCAGAATTTCAAAGTCCGATCCATGCTACCGGAGACGAGCCGCTTTCCGTCGGGGCTGAACGCCACACTGAAGACCGTGTAACGGTGCCCGTCAAGGGCAAGGATTTCCTTCCCGGTCGCGCCGTCCCACAATTTCACCGTATGGTCCCTGCTGGCGGAGGCGACAAGCCGACCGTCAGGGCTGAACGCCACGTTCATGACGTCTTTGGTATGCCCCTTGAGAGTGTGAATTTCACGACCGGTCGGGGCATCCCACAGTCTCACACTCCAGTCACCGCCGGCCGAGGCGAGGCGATGCCCGTCTGGGCTGAACGCCACGCTGTTAACACTGTCGGTGTGCCCGCTGCAGGTTCGGATTTCCCGACCGGTCGCGGCGGTCCACAACTTCGCGGTGGCATCTTCGCCGGCGGAAGCGACGTATTGGCCGTCCGCACTGAACGCCAAACCCTTGACTTGTCCGGCGTGCGCCGGAAGGTGAGGGTCTCCTGCCATGTCTTGGCGTCCCAAACCCTCACCGTTCCATTCGTACCCGCGGCCGCGAGGCGCTGGCCATCGGGGCTATACGCCACGCTGTTGAAACCCGCGTCGCGCTGCTGCACAGTCATGTGCCCGGAGGATAGCTGGCGCTGCCAGTAGAACCATTCGAAACCTCGGCGATCGATGCCGGCCTGGTTTGCCGGAAGCTGCGCGTCGAGCCCTTGCCGCATGATGTCGCCGTAACAGTATTCCTCCCACTGCGATTGAACGACATTCATCCGGGCGTCATAGAGCCGTTGCTCGGCCAATTCGGTCTGCTGCCGTTCCGTGGCTCGAGCCCTGAGAGAGTCTTGCAATCGCTCCTCGGCCAGCTCGGGCTGTGACTTCGCCCTTCCGCTTTCCCGCTCCGCATCGCGACGAGCGACGACCGCCTGGCGCCATTGCCAGAGCACGCCCGCAAGCCCCAGCGCCGTCACCAGCGCCACCAACCCCAGGAGCGCCGCGATGGCCGGGCTTCGCCGCGCCCACTTGACCGCACGCTCCGCCATCCCCGCCGGCCGGGCCAGGATCGGCTCGCCCGCCAGGTAGCGGGAGAGGTCCTTCGCAAGCGCCTCCGCCGACGCATACCGCCGCGCCGGCTCCTTCTCGAGGCACTTCAAGCAGATCGTCTCCAGGTCGCGGGGGACCTTGGGGTCGATCCGGGACGGGGCCACCGGCGGTTGCAGCCGGACGCGGTCGAGCGTCTCCAGGGCCGTCTCACCGCTGAAGGGCGCCTTGCCGGTCATCAGGGCATAGAGGATCGCACCCAGGCCGTAGACATCGCTCAGGGTCGTCACCAGTCGCGTCTTCCCGCGGGCTTGCTCGGGCGCCATGTAGCCGGGTGTACCGAGGACGGCCAATGACGGCGTCATACCCTCGTCCCCCTCGACCCGCTTGGCGAGGCCGAAGTCGGTGACGTGCGGCCGTCCGTGCTCGTCGAGGAGGATGTTCGAGGGCTTGAGGTCACGGTGGAGGATGCCGCGCTGATGGGCATGGTGGATCGCCTCGGCGACGGTGACCAACAGCCCGGCGGCGGCATTGGGGTTGGCGATGTACGAACCCGGCGCCTCATGCAAGGGTTGGCCGCCAATGAGCTTCATCGAGAAGTAGCGCTGGCCGTCGTGCTCGCCGACCTCGTAGACCGGAACGATATGGGGATGGTCAAGCCGGGCCACGGCCTCGGCCTCATTCTGGAAGCGACGGATCTCATCGTCGGAGGCCAACGCCGCGGACCGAATCATCTTGAGCGCGACGGATCGATTGAGGCTGACCTGCCGGGCCCGGTAGACGACGCCCATGCCGCCGCGGCCGAGTTCCGCCTGGACCTCGTAATCGCCGAAGTAGCGGACGTGAGCGCCCGGCTCTGGCTCGCCGTTGCCAGTTGGGTCTCCCCCGGGCGTGAGGCGGGCCGTCGTCAGGTCGGGGTCCCGGGGTCGCGATCCGGGGCCGGCTGAAAGCGCCGGCCCCGGATCGAAGGCCGCTCGAATCAGCGCGGCATCCTGCGCAAAGCGTCGCGTGTATTCCTCCAGTCCGGGCTCCTCGCCTGCGCGGCGGCGCAGCTCGATCTCGACGCGGAGCAGTTCCTCCAGCAGTCGCGGCCGCTGTTCCTCATCGACCTCGGCCAGGTCATCCTCGATCCGCGGCCGTGGGCCCTGCTTCCAGGCGCGCTCGAAGCGGTCGGCGGCGGCGTTGATCCAGGTCCAGTCCGACGCGGGGATCTCGCTCACGGGAACCTCCGACTCATTCCACGGAAGACCCTCGGTTAACCGCACTGTCACGATGTTGCGGCGACCCTGTCTCAGCGCGGGGTTGGGCCGGGCTTCGCCGGCTCGTCGTCCAGCGGCCGGGCGTCCCAGAGCTTCACGGTGCCATCATCACTGGCGGAGGCGAGGCGATGTCCATCGGGGCTGAAGGCCACGCATGCGATGATCCCCGTCTGCTCCTTGAGCGTGAGGGTCTCCTGGCCAGTCCTCGCATCCCATACCTTCACCTCCCCATAAAAGCTACCGGAAGCAAGACGCTGGCCGTCAGGGCTGAAGGTTACGCAGGCGACCATGTCGGTGTGCCCGTTGAGGGTTCGGATCTCCTTTCCCGTCGCGGCGTCCCACAGCTTCACCGTCCGATCAGTGCTGGCGGTCGCGAGATGCCGGCCGTCAGGGCTAAACGCGACGCTTCCAGCAGTCCCCTTGTGCCTCGTAACGGTGAAGATCTCCCGACCGGTCGCAACATCCCACACTTCCAGCGTGCCGGTGCTCCCACTCGCTGCGAGTCGCGTGCCGTCCGGGCTGAACGCCAAGCCGACTGGCAGCTTTAGTTTGTCCGGCGGGCTAAGCGTGCGGATCTCGTGCCCGGTCGTGACATCCCATACCTTCACCGTTCTGTCACCACTTCCGGAGGCTAGCCGCCGGCCGTCGGGGCTGAATGCGACGATCAAGACGTTATTGGTGTGTCCTTTGAGGATGAGGCTTTCCCGCCACTCCGCCACGTTCCACACGCTCACAGTGTTATCGAGGAGTGCGAGGGCAAGCCAACGACGATCCGGGCTGAAGACGACCGACGACACTCGGCCGGTGTGCCCCTCGAGCGTGCGGATCTCCTGACCCGTCTCAAGGTTCCACAACTTGAACTTCAGATCGGCACAGGCATAGGCGAGCTGGTTATTATTCAAGTCGAACGCCAAGCTTCCGACAGTCCTACTCGCCTCGAGAGTGAGCGTTTCCCGATCTGTCATGACGTCCCATGCCTTCACAGTCCAGTCGCTGCACACCGAGGTAAGGCGGCGGCCGTCCGGGCTGTACGCCAAGCTGATGACGGCGCTCGTGCGGCCCTTGAAGCTGCGGGATTCACGTCCTGTCTCGGTATCCCACACGATCACTGCCCCATCAACAGTGCCCGTGGCGAGGCGTCGGCTGTCGGGACTGAACGTGATACTTGTGACATTACTGTTGTGCGCCAACATGGCCCCAGATTCCTGACCTTTCGCGGCGTCCCAAACCGTCACCCTGGCGTCATGCCCATAACCGCTGCTGACGGCGAGCCGAGTGCCCTCCGTGCTGTACACCCATGGGCCGTTGCCGCCCATCATGCCGCCGGGTGTCAACTTGAGTGCGCGGACTTCTTGACCGGTCACGATGTCCCACAGCATCACCTGACCATCTTTACCCGCAGCAAGACGGCGACCGTCGGGGCTAAAGACCACCTGACGACCTCCTTCGAGAGTACGAATCAGTTGCCCGGTTGCGGCATCCCACACTTTCACTCTCCGGTCGCTGCTCGAGGAGGCGAGGCGACTGCCGTCGGGACTGAACGTGATGCTCTCAACCGATTTGGTGTCTGGCGTTGCCGTAATAGTGCAGATCTCCTGTCCTGTCGCGGCGTCCCACACCTTCACTTGCCCGGGCCCGTTGATCTCAGAGGCGCGGGCGAGGCGCTTTCCGTCCGGGCTGAACGCCACGCTCGTGATCCGGCCAACGTGCCCTTTGATTGTCAGGGTCGGTTCGCCGGTCGCGGCATCCCACACCTTCACCGCCCCATCCCGACCGCCGCCGATGATCCGCCGGCCGTCGCGGCTGAGCGCCGCGCTCATGAACGGAAACGCATCGTCGGGATGTCCCTTGAGCGTGATCTGGATCGACGAGGTCTTGCGCCGCCAGTAGAACCATTCGAAGCCACGGCGGTTGACGCCGCCCTGTTTGTCCGGAAGCTGCTCGTCCAGCCCGTGCAGCAAGAGGTTGCCATGATAGTCCTCCCAGTTCCGCTGCACGAAATTCATCTGGATGTCGTACAGGCGCTGCTCGGCCAGCTCGGTCTGGACCTTCGCTCGCTGGCTTTCCCGCTCGGCCAGCTCGGTCTGGGCCTTGGCCCATATCGACTCGCGCTCGGCGTCGCCCCGGGCCAGCACCGCCTCGCGCCACTGCCAGAGCACGCCCCCAAGCCCAAGTGCCGTCACGAGCGCAAGAGCTGCCAGAAGCGCGGCGATCACGGGCCGTCGCCGTGCCCATTTGACCGCGCGCTCGAGCCGCGTTACGGGCCGGGCCAGGATCGGCTCGCCCGCCAGGAACCGGCGCAATTCCGCACCCAATCCCGCCGCCGTCGCATAACGCCGCTGCGGCTCTTTCTCGAGGAGCCGGAGGCAAATCGTCTCCAGGTCGCGCGGGATCGTCGCATTGAGCCGCCGCGGCGGGACTGGCTCGTCGCTAATTACCAAGAGCACCGTGTCCATCGCGGTCGCCGCCTGAAACGGCGGGCGGCCGGTGATCATCGCGTAAAGTGTGGCCCCGAGCGCATACAGATCCGCCGCCGGCCCGACCTCGCCCCGCTTGCCGCCGGCTTGTTACGGCGGCATGTAGCTGGGCGTCCCCATGATTTGGCCCGACCCGGTAAGTCCGCTGTCGGCCTGTAACCGCTTGGCCAGGCCGAAGTCGGTCACTCGCGCCCGGCCTTCGCCGTCGAGCAGGATATTGGCCGGCTTGATGTCGCGGTGGATGACCCCGCGGCTGTGCGCGTACTCGATTGCCCTGGTCACCTCGAGCAAGAGCGCCGCTGCCTCGCGGGATGGCATTGGTCCGTCGGCCAGCCGCTCGGCCAGGCTCCGCCCCTCGACGAATGCCATCGAAAAGAAATGCTGCCCCTCGTGCTGACCAACCTCGAAGATCGGCACGATCCCCGGGTGGTCGAGCTGCGCCGCGGCCTCAGCCTCGGTGTAAAACCGTTTGACGTCGGTCTCATCGGCGAGCTGGCCGGCCAAGATCATCTTGAGGGCGACGGTGCGGTTGAGGCTGATCTGACGGGCGCGGAACACGACGCCCATGCCGCCGCGTGCCAGCTCCTGGTCGATTTCGTAATCCCCGAAGTAGCGGACGTGAGCGCCGGGGGTCGGTTCCCCGTCTGCCTGGGCGTGGACGCCGGCCGCGACGGGCGCGGTCGTCGTCGTCGCGACGGGTCCGTGGCCCTCGTCGTCGGTCGGTCGGGGCGCGGGGCCGAAGGCGGCCCGGATCAGTTCGGCGTGCTGGGAGAAGCGGGGGGAATACTCCTCGGGCCCGGGATCCTCGCCGGCGCGGCGTCGGAGCTCGAACTCGACGCGGAGCAGCTCCTCGAGCAGGGCGGCCCGCGACACGGGCTCCCCCTCGTCGAGGTAGTCCTCGATCCGCGGCCGCGGGCCTTGTTTCCACGCCCGCTCGAAGCGGTCGGCGACGACGTTGATCCAGGTCCAGTCTGACGTCGGGATCTCGCTCATTGCGGCCTCAGTGTGTGATCGGGCCGGGTTCCGTCGTCTCGGCGTCCAGCGGCCGGGCGTCCCAGAGCTTCACCAACCCATCGAAGACACCGGCGGAGGCAAGCCAATGACCGTCAGGGCTGAACGCCACGCCCCGGACGCCGAGCGGGTGACCCTCGAGGTTGAGGGTCTCCTGGCCGGTCGCGATGTCCCACAGCTTCAGCATCCCATCCGAACCGGCGGAGGCGAGCCGTCGGCCGTCGGGGCTGAACGACAGGCCGAGGACATCTCGGGTGTGTCCCTTCAAGGTGAACGCTTCCCGTCCGGTCTCGGCGTCCCACAACCTCACCGTCTGATCCCAACCGGCGGAGGCGAGCCATCGACCGTCTGGGCTGAACGCAACGCTGAAGACTTCGTTCGTGTGCCCCTCGAGAGTGCGGAGTCTCTGTCCGGTCGCGGCATCCCATAGCACCACCTTCCCTGGCCAGGTGGCGGAGGCGAGGCGCTTGCCATCCGGGCTGAACGTGACGCTTTCCACCGCCGAATTGGCACCGGTGAGGGTAAAGGTTTCCTGGCCGGTTTCGGCGTCCCACAACTTCACGAACGCATCTCCGGAGGAGGCGAGCCCTCGACCGTCGGGGCTGAACGCCACGCCATAGACTCTGGCAGCATGTCCCTCGAGTGTCCGGATCTCCCGCCCGGTCTCGGCGTCCCACACCTTCACCGTTCGATCCTCGCCGGCGGATGCGAGCCATCGGCTGTCGGAGCTGAACGCCACGCCCCAGACCCCGGCGGCGTGCCCGTGGAGTGTGCGGATCTCACGCCCGGTCGCGGCGTCCCACAATTTCACACCGTCGAAACTGGCGGATGCGAGCCATCGGCCGTCGGGGCTGAACGCCACGCAGTTCACACCGCTGGCACCCGTCCGGAGGGTGATGTGCCCCGAGGCGAACTTTCGCCGCCAGTAATACCACTCGAATCCCCGGCGATCGATGCCGCCCTGGTTGGCCGGGAACTGCTCGTCGAGCCCCTGCCGGAGGAGGGTTCCGTTGTAATCCTCCCAGTACCGCTGGACGAGATTCATTCGGGCGACGTAGAGGCGCTGCTCGGCCAGTTGAGTCTGTTCCCGTTCCCTGGCCCGGGATATGAGGGACTCCTGGAGGCGTTGCTCGGCCAGTTCGGTCTGGGCCCTGACGCGACCCGATTCCCGCTCGGCGACGCCGCGCGCCATCACGGCCTGGCGCCATTGCCAGAGCACGCCGCCGAGCCCCAACGCCGTCACCAAAGCGACCAGCCCCAACAGGGAGGTGATGGCCGGCCTCCTGCGGGCCCACATCACCGTGCGCTCCAACTTCCCCACCGGCCGGGCCAGGATCGGCTCGCCGGCGAGGTAGCGACCCAGGTCGTCGGCCAATGCCTCCGCCGAGGCATACCGCCGCGCCGGCTCCTTCTCCAGGCATTTCAGGCAGATGGTCTCCAGGTCCCGCGGCACCTTGGGATTGACCCGCGACGGCGGGACGGGCGACGCGCGACGCACGCGTTCGAGCGTCTCCAGAGCGGTCTCCCCTCCGAACGGCGCCGCGCCGGTCAGAAGCGCATACAGGACCGCTCCGAGACCGTACACGTCGCTCAAGGTCGTGACCAGCCGTCGCTTGCCCCAGGCCTGCTCGGGCGCCATGTACCCCGGCGTGCCCAGGACGGCGCCGGAGAGCGTCATGACTTCATCGCCCTCGACCCGCCTGGCCAGTCCGAAGTCGGTGACGTGCGGCCGGCCGTGCTCGTCGAGGAGGATGTTCGAGGGCTTGAGGTCGCGGTGGAGGATGCCCCGCTGGTGGGCGTGGTGGACCGCCTCGGCGACGGTGACCATCAGCCGCGCGGCGGCTCTTGATTACGCCGACCGATCGTCATACGACGTCCACTTGCTGCGGATCCGCTCCATCCGCCGCTCGACCGACCGCTCGGTGCAGTCGAGCCGATCGGCGATCTCGCGGTTGGTGTAGCCCTCCAGCCGCCACAGCGCGATCTGGCGCAGCGCGGGATCGGCCAGCGCCTCCAGGCGACGTTCCAGCGCCTCGTTCAGGACAGCCGCCTCGGCGGGCGACGGGCCGGCGGCGTCCATTTGCTCGAGAGCCCACCGGGCCGACTCCGCCTCATCGTGGCCCGCGATGGTTTGCTCGCGGGCGATATCCCGTTTGTCCCGCATCTGCTTCTTGGCCGCGTTCCGCGCCTTGCGGAGCGTGATCGTCACCAGCAGCTTCCAGAGCGCATCGCGGCCCGCCAGGTCGAACTCGCCGCGCCGCTGCCGCAGGCAGAAGCTCTTGTACATGCTCTGGAGCACGTCCTCCTCGTCCTCGCGGCGGCGGACGCGCCGATTGAGGTTATTGCGGGCCAATTCCAGCAGGTCGCGGAAGTACCGCCGCCAGATCAGCCGGGCGGCCAGGTCGCGCTCGACCGCGTCGTCCGATCGCAGGAGCTGAATCAGCCGGGTGATCGAGCCATCGCGTACCATTCTCTTACCTCTCCCGATCGAGTGAGGCCCGACGGATCGCGACGGGGGGACTTATTTCCTCTCCAGGTTCCATCAACGCTGCGAACGCCGACCCGACAGCCGCGTCCAAGATTTTCCGGATCGATCGTGAATGGGCAAGATCCCCCGGCGTTCCTGAACGCGGTCCCACGCCCGAAACTGCATTATCTCGCATGCATGGCGGAGTTATAGCCCCTGACGTCGCGAATTCAAAAAGACACTGTCGGGTCGGACGGCCGGGCGTTGATTGTCTCTCCAGGTCGCCGGTTGTGGCCTCAAGAGAGTGAAGGCGGCGTGACCGTTTTTTGTGCATTGCTCTAATAACTGAGAGGGGTTCCGTCGTGACGACACAGATCCAGCAAGGTCGCGTGGAAGTGATCGAAGAAATCGCGGTCGAGAATCAATCGCCCTGTACTGGCCTTGGCCCGGATTCGGCCGCCCCGTCGATCGACGAGGAAGAAATCGTGTCGGAGGTGGCCATTCGCGAGCGCCTGATCGAATGGCTGGTTGAATTCCTCCCCGGTGAGTCGTGTGTGAACGAAGAGACGACCTGAGGTCGAGGCGGCGCATGGGCCATTTAAGTCGAGTTCCGAAGGACGAAACCATGTGGCAGCGTGTCGCAACTATTCTATTGAGCTCGCTCTCTGGCCTGTGGCTTGTATCCGCGGATCGGGCAATGGCCGAGGATCGGTCTCTCGCCGAGATCTTGAAGGAACTCGATCAGGTCAAGCTGCCAACGTTCGACCACGCCAAGCTGGAGGACGATGCTTACGGGCGGGAGTTCACGTCCCGACGCGAAGAGGCGATCGAGAAGCGGGCCGCCCTGATCCTGGAGTTTTACAAGGCTGCGCCCGGACACGAGAAGATTCCCGCACTCATGTTCGAGCGATGGGATACCCTGATCACAATAGGCAAGAGATCGCGCGTCGAGAACGAGATCCACCAGGTCCTGGCGAAGTCAAGCGAAGCAAAGCTGAAGCGAGAGGCGGCGTTCGAGCGAGTTCGGCTCGAGATCAACGACGCGGCGCGAAGCGGCGTACTCCCCGTGCAACACATAAACGAATGCATCAAGCTCGAGCGTAAGCTCAAGTCGGAAGACGTTCGTGGCCCCCTTGTGGTTAAATCGTGCGGGGTCTTCGCGGTGCCGGCGGTCTTCGTGATCGACGCCGCCGGGAATGTTTATTCTCCGGTCCAGCCGAGAGCCAAACCAAGACGAATCGGGAGTCTCCGAAGAGATCGGACGGCCCGGGTCTCGCGAGAGACTCGATCGATCAGGTCGTATCAGCCGTCGTAGGAATAGGCCCGCAGCAGGGCGGACTCGACGTCGGGATCGGTCGGGAAATCCCCCGAGATGCTGCCGTGCCGCCCGTGGCCGTGGGGGTCGAAGTACGTATCGACCTTGATCCCATATCTCCTCAAGTAGGTCGAGAATTCGCCGATGGTCGAGATCCGACCGTTCTCCATGGCGATCGGGTCGCCGGGGGTCCCCATGAGGGTGATCGGGACGTTCGACTTCGGGACGTTCCCATCCCAACGAAGTGCCTCGGTATAGCGGAAGCCGTCCGCCGGCTTGGCCCGCGACGATGCGTTCGCCTCCAGGGGAGAACTGATCGTGGTGATCCGGTCGGGTTGGACGGTCGTCGACGGGTATTCGGCCGAATAATTGATCAGGGCCAGGGCCGTTCCGCCGGCCGATAGGCCGGTCTCCGTGACGTCAACGATCCGATCGCCGGTCAATGCCTGGGCGACCTCATAGCCGTCGTCGATCCCCTGGGCGATGTCATCGACGGGCGCCGGCCAGGAGTACATATCCAGCAGGCGATACCCGATCGATACCAGGGTGGTCCCCTGGCTCAGGTCGAGGCGCGTGAATCCATCGATCTCCGGGGACGTCGGGTCTCCGTGCCGGAAGCCCCCGGAATGCACGATCAGGTCGAGCTTGCCGTTCGGATTCGTCGGCAAGAATACCCAGAATTCCTGCTCCGCGGACGGGCCATACTGGTAGGCCAGCGCACCGTCCCAGATCGGATCGGTGGAAACGATGGCACCCGGGTCCGAGATCGGTATGGGTAGGGGGTCGTATGTGGTCGGGGCGGGAAGGAGGGCCCCGCGATCGACGGGCAAAGACACCAGCCCGTGCGAGAGCAGCGACCGGCCCTCCGGGAGATCGAGCCCACCCGGCCGGTAGGCCCTGTCGCGGCGGCGTTGCCGCGACCGAGACGAGAGTCTGCCACCAAAGAACGCGGCGGGTATCGGCATGGGAACAACACCGTTTCCGTCTCGGGACCGTTCGGGGTCTATCGATCGTGCAGCATCGCTCGCCCGCGCGACATGCGACTCAGAAGCGGTCACTCATTCGACGGCGATGACTTCGCCCGTCGCCGAGACTTCCACCTCGCGGACCTTCCCTCGCTTGTCCTTGCCGCGAACTTCGTAAGCGTCCTTGCCGTCGACTTTCATCTTGTAGACCGTGCCGAACGCAAAGCCCGGCAGGGTCTTGCGGGCCACCTCCATGACATCGGCCGGGACCCGCTCGATCGGCACGATGTCGTCGCTCTTGGGCTCGCCCGCGCAGCCGACGGCGAGGATCATCGAGAGGGACACGGCGGCGCTACGGCGCATCAATGATCTCCGGAAACGGCCTCGCCGCCGGCCCTCGTGGCGAGGGCCCGGAAGGTCTTGTTGTCCATCGTGGTCTTGAGGAATGAGACGTGCCCGTCGGCGAACAGGAAGTTCACCCCGCCGGAGTGGCGGCTATAGAACTGGTTGACTTCGCCGTCCGGGTCCCCCGGCCCGAGTCGCCCGCCTGCGTGCCCGAGGACCATCCCCGGCCCGCTCTCGGCCCGCGGATAGCCGATGCCGTCGTTATCCACGGGGAACAGGACGGCGTCGGTGATCGACCCGACCCACGTGGCCTCGCCGAGGCCGTAGGACCGCTCGCCGACGGCGAGCGTCTGGGTGGTGCCGTCGGTGATGTCTCGCGAGCCGATGCGACTGTCGCGGAAGAAGATCCCGTCGCCGTCGATGCCCGGGTCGCTCGTGCCGTAGACGCCGACGTAATTCGACGGGGCGACCTGGCAGATGCGCCGCGACGGCACGCCGCTCGGGTCCCGCGCCATCGCCCACCATGCCGTCGGCACCCGGTCCGACGGGCAGAGGAAGTTCCCGATGACCATCGACCGACCCGTCTGGTTGGGAGGGGCCTCGATCGGCGCCCGGAAATTGACCGAGTCGAAGAGCGGCTTCTGCTCCATCTGGGGCAGGATCATTGCGGCCCAGCCCCAGCCGGGGCCCGTGTCCGTGCCCGTCGCGTCGAAGTCCGAGACGTAGCCCGGGGGGAAGGTATGATGCGCGCCCTGATAGATCTCCAGCGCAAGGCCGATCTACTTGAGATTGTCGAGGCATTGCGCGCGTCGGGCCGCTGTGTGCGTCGCCTGGACGGCGGGCAGGAGCAGGGCGATCAGCAGCGCGATGATGCTGATGACGACGAGCAATTCGATCAGCGTAAATGCACGCGGCGGGGACGTCGGCAACGAGATTCGAGGGCCTGGGGGCGCGGGATTCACGATCGCGTTGCCTCGTTGCTCATCGATGTCGGAATGGGCGAGCAATCATCCCGACCGAGCCTGTGCCGAAGACGCCGCCGACCACAGGGTATCGCCTGGCAGTCAAACCATATCACACGACAAGATGTCGCCGACGAAGAAGCGCGGTTCGCGACACGGGCGCTCGGTGGTGGCCATCCGGGGGCTTGCGTGGGCCGGCCTCGGAGACCCCGGCGACCACGGGGAGGGATTTCGGAGGAATCGGGGGCCGGGACCTCGCGTGTCCCGGCCCGGCTCGAACGAGCAGGCCCCTTGATATCAAATGCGAATTGATTTCCGCGCGATCTCCCGCAATTTCTCGCCGAATTCGCGGGCGCTCCAGAGCGATCGTCCCACGCCCCAGTTCTTGTTGACGATCGTCGGATCGATGTCCGCGAAGATGAAGTCTTCGCGGTGACGGCGGCTGCGGACCATCATCTCGCCCCACGGGTCCATGATGTAACTGTCGCCATAGCCCACCCCGTCATATCCGGAAATGCACTCTTCCTTCCCCAGCGAGACATTCGTCCCGCGCACGAAGTAGACGGCGTTCTCGACCGCCCGCGCCGTGTGATCGGCCCTGACCTGCATGAAGTGTCCGATCAACCCCTCCTTGCCGATATAGTTGAAGTGCGGCGAGAAGATCGCCCTGGCCCCCTGGAGCGCCAGGAGTCGGGCCGGCTCGATGTAGCCCCCGTCGGAACAGATGACGACGCCGAATGTGAGCCCCTTGTGCTCGAACACGGGGAAGTCTCGCCCTTGCTTGTGGAACGGCATGTAAGCCGAACACTTGCTGTAATGGCCCAGGATATGGGCCTTGTGGATGACCGCCGCGGTGTTGTAGAGGTCATCGCCGCGGAGCTCGTTGAAGCCGACGATGAACGCCGATTCGAACCCGGCGGTCTGGTCGAGCACCCGCATCATCCGGGGTGAATCGAGCGCGAAGGCCCCCTGCCGCGCGGGTTCGGCCCGGTCGGGATAACCCGTCAAGAAGCACTCGGGGAAGCAGACGATGTCGACCCGATCCCGATCGGCCTTCGCCAGCCCCTCGACCACTTTCCGAAGATTGCCGTCGAAATCGCCGAGTCGTGAATCCAACTGACAATGACCGATTCGCATCGAGCTCGTCGTCCGTTGATCGATGAGTTTGTAACCTTCAATCAGGCTCGGCTCATGGTGCCGCCGTGTGACGCACCGCGGTTGGCACGCTCTCGCAGTTCATGAGCAAGCAACGATCGCCCGACTTCGCCACGAGCGAAATCGGGTAGGAGATGTCGCCGTCATCCGCGGAGATGCGGGCTTCGAGCGATCGGTCCTCGAAAGACTGCAACTCGCGGATCAGCCCCGCGATGGTCCTACCGCGGGATTTCCACTCGGCATCACGGTTCGCCATCGGTGAAGTCCTCACCGCCTGACGCCATAGATCGGCGGACCATCGCGGACGCGTCCGCCGGATCGCTTCGTCAGTCGGTCTCACCAATAGGTATAGCCTACGATATTCACGAGGCATTTGTCCGAATCCTCGCGCAACTCCCCGACATACCGGCCCGCCGTAGCGAGGACGGCCTCGAGATCGCCGGAATCGATCGCGACCAGGATGCGAGAGAACGACTCGAAATCCCGCTCCTCATCGTCGCCGAGCTCGCCGAGCACCTCCTCGGGGTCCATCAGCAAGTAGTCTCCTGACCAGCCGCGGATCGTGTCGACGAAGGCGTCAATAACGCCGGCTCTTATTCGCCGGCCAACCACCGCAGTCAGGACAGGCCGACGGCCTTCGAACAGCCGGATCGCGGCTTCTTTGCCGGCCACGAACTTCAGTTCGCGCCAGGCCGAATTCTTCCACGCTACGTCAACGCGCTTGATGTCCGGCTCTCGGTAGAAGAAGAACCAGGAGAGCGGGATTCCCCATCGGGAATCGTAGTAGCGATCTCGGGGAAAGCCCCAGGAGTCGGCTCGGTCGGCGGGGAACAGGTAAGCACGGTTCGCCATCGGTTTCCCCCGCCGTCTAACGCCGAAGATCGGCGGCCCGCCGTCAGGCGGGTCCGCTGCATCGCTTTTCAGTCCTATCCAAGTAAATTATCGTGTTCATTGGAAACCACGGAAGACCCAAGGACCGGCGACGGTCGGCCTGGCGACAAGTTCGGCGGCCCGCCTCAGGCGGGCCGCTGCAATGCTTCGCCAGACTCGGACAACCGTCGATATGCGTCATGTCCCCGTTTTTCCCGTTGTGACGATTATCGTGGTATCTCGGGCAGAATAATCGCTTGCTTGCATGCTCCGCAGGTTGTCTGTTGACCTGCGAACTCCTTTTTCGCCGTAAGCTCGGCTTTACAATGGCAACATGTGACACGGTAAGTGTCGGAAGTTGGGGCGATGAGTTTGCTTCCGGCGCCCTGAATTGCGGCGCCGATTACGGTCGTCAAGTACCCGGCGAAGGGGAATGTGCGGAAGAAACCCGTCACGTTGCCGATGATCAGTGCGATACCGGCGATGAAGATTGCGATTCCGCAACCGTAAAGTAGCCTACCCATGTGATTCTCCTGTGGCACGTCTTCGAGCCGACCAAGGACAAGTTCAGCGGCCCGCCATGGGCGGGTCCGCTGCAACGCCGGGTTAGGCCGAGTTTAGCGGCCCGTGTCGGACATAACTGCTCGGGGCCGTCGCTTCAACGAGTGGCTCGCCTCCCATGATCCGAACATCATAGCGATCCCCCTCCCCAACAGCACCGGTGTCCTCAACCAGAATCCGTAAGATCCGGATCGAGGTGACGCACTTGAGGAAGGCGGTGTCGGGCAGGGCGTCAGACGCCATGGAGAAGCTCCGGCCATCCACCGCTCGAGCCGAGCTCGGCCGACGCCGGAGCGTAACCGTGGCGTCAAGCGGACGCGAGATCACGGACCGGCGACGGTCGGCCTGACGTCCGAATTCAACGGCCCGCCGGTCCGCTGCATCGCATCGTTAGACAATAATATCGTCGTCATCGATAACGAGTCGCTTTGCGGATCCATCGATCCGGGCGCCCGTTCGTTCCAGGTATCATCCAGGCGCTCCGACGATGGGCGCCACGGGAGTTACAGGAGTTCAACGCATAACGGGCGCATGCCTGGCCGCAGCTCGGACTCCGACAGCGGCGGCTTCGAGCCTGGATAACACCACCCTTCGCCAACCCAACGCGGCTCCAGTTGCTCAATCCACTCCTCGATCGCGGCGACCGGAGCGGAGGTGATGATGTTGACGACGTGGGCCTGCGGCCACCTCTCGCGGTCCTCGGGGAACGTGTCGTCCGGCAACTCGTTGATCACGACGAAGACCTCTTGCACGTCGGGGCGGTCTCGGATCGAACGGAAGACCTCGTGGTATTCGCCGATCGGGATGTCACGCGAGGTCTGCATCCCCCGCCCCATCGACCGGTCGTAGGTGTTGCCCTCGAAGAACTCATCCATCGGCACGGCGGGAAGATTCGACTCCTTGTTGAGTGCCATGGTCTTGTCAATGAGTCGCTGGCGCCTCTCCATGTCCATCGGATGCTCTCCCACTCGAGTCTAACGCCCAGGATCGGCGGCCCGCCGAGAGGCGGGTCCGCTGCATCGCCTCGTTAGCCAATCGCCCCGGCTAACGCCTGGATTATCGCCCGGCGGTAACCCTCGTCTTTCTCGAGGATCTGAACCACGCCCCGCGGCAGATCCACGTTCGTGTACAGCTCCGCGTACCGCTCCTCATCGTCGCGTTCGAAGAACAGCTTGGTGTGGACCACCGACGAATCCATCGTCCCGGGGTCGTCACCCAGAGTCAAGGCGGTAAAAGACACTGCATCGCTCATCCGTGACGGACTGAGCCCCGTACCATAAAGACGATCCAGTAGGGACACGAAGCGATCGCTGAGATCACCCAGCGAGCGATAAGTGACGATCCCGGAGAAGCTGGGGATCTCGCCGATCTTCCCACGCCTCCACTCCGCCGAGAGCTCAACGCGTAGGCCGACGAGTTCCCCCTCGTGCGTCGCATGGACATCGAAGCATCGCCCCGGTCCCGGGATCGAGCGATTCGCGACGATCGCGAGGACGAGGTCCGCGCATCCTTCCTCGGATTCCGAGAGAATTTCCGGCGGTGACATGAGCACCTCCACCTGCGACGGCTAATGCCAAATTCCGCGGACCCGCGCCGGGTCCGCTGCAATGCCTTATTAGCTGTCGGACTCGACTGACGGCCGCATGTGGCCCCGCAGATCATCCAAGGCATCCTGAAGATGGATCACTTCGTGCAGGGCCTCGCCAAAATCTTCCCAGCCACCGAGCCGCATCAACTCCTCGCGCACGGCCGCGGTGGCACGTTGGGCGTCACCGATCGCATCACCTGCGCGATCGCGCCACCACGCCGAGAAACGGACGGCGACCCAGTCCGCCGGAGTGACCCCGTCCGGGAGTTGCCCGATCGGCGAGAGGGCTTGCTCGATCCAATTGGTGAGCATGGTCTGGATTTCGTCGGTGGCCATCACTCGGAGCAGCTAACGAAAAGTTCAGCGGCCCGCGCAGCGGGTCCGCCGAAACGTCGGGTTAGGCTCAATACAACTGCTGGACGCAACGGGTCTCCAAGCAATCGACGCAGTAGAAGACGTAGATCATACCAACGTCGCCGAACATGAAATCAATGTGCCTGGGCGGTTCCTTCATCAACGGGTGTCGTCAGGGACCTTCGAACGAACGTGCAGCCTGGGGTCAGCTACAACCTTTTCCTGGATCTCCCCGACGGGGCATCCCCGCAAGTGGCCGATGAACACTTCGCGGGAAGTCTCAACGTCTTCGATGCCATCGTCGCCGAGAAGCCGGAAGAAGCCGCCTTGTCAGAGCGATTCGTGAGCCTCGACATCAACGACCATGCCAGGAAGCTCATGGCGGACGGGAGGCTCAAGGAGAAGCCGGTCCTCCCCGTCATGCCCGATGGCAAGCCCGTTTCTCGCTCGAAGCCCCCGATCGGCGAAATCACCCTCGTCGAACAGCGTGCGCGATCGTACGATGATCTCGATGCGGTGAGCCATCGCGCCTGTCCGGGCGCCTCGCATGAAACCCGAACTCAGGGACCGATGAGCCAGCCAGACGACCGGGCACTGGACACCACCGGCGGCCGATTCCCGCTGTTCGATTACCGCCTCCGCCGGGGCGGCCGGGAATGGACCGTCTTGCATACGGGTTTCGTCCTGACCGAGGCGGACGAGACGCATGCCATCGTCCTGAAGACGAACCGGCTCCCATACGGGGTCTCCCTCTGGCCTTCGGCCATCGCGCTATCCCATGAAATTGCCGTCCGCGCGGAAACCTTTCGCGGCCGGTCCGTCCTGGAGCTCGGCGCGGGGGTGGGGCTGCCGGGGATCGTGGCCGCAACGCTCGGCGGGCGCGTGGTGCAGACCGACCGGGACGAACTGGTGCTGCACCTCTGCAAGCGGAATGGCGAGCGCAACGGGGGCGACCCGATCGAGTACCGCCTCGCGGATTGGACCGAGTGGGGCGAAGCCGGGCTCTACGATTGGATCATCGGCGCGGACATCCTCTACAGCGACTCGCTGCACCCCCACCTCCGGCGGATCTTCGAGTCGAACCTCGCGCCGAGGGGGCGGATCCTCATCGCCGACCCCTTCCGCCCCCTGGTGCTCAAGTTCCTGGAGACGCTGGAGGCCGACGGCTGGGGCGTCACCTTCTCCAGGTGGGACGTCGGCGCGGAGACGCCTCCCCGGCCGATCGGCGTGTTCGAGCTCTTGCCGCCGGGATCGAGGGCGGGCCCCTGAGGGCCTCGCCGCTCCGCCGTCATTTCGACTTCGCCGCGTCCGGCCTTCGAATCGCGATCTCCTCGAGCGTGGTGGCGCAGAGGATGTCATCGAAATAGATGGTATCGACCGATTTGCTGTGGGGATCCCGATGGATGCCCGGCTGGGAGAAGTAGACGCTCTGCGGGCCCTTCGTCTGCACCTTCTTATCCAGGACCAACGCTCCATCCCACCAGAGCCTGACATTCCCCTTTTCCGGATCCTCCGACCAATGAATGTGCATGCCCAGTTGATGCCAGCGGCCGACGGCGAATTCCCCCTCCCAGTGGACGCCCTTCCGGCCCAGGTTGCCCGTGCCGTACTTGATCGACGTGCCGGACCCGTCCTTCTTCGGCTCCACCCACCAGGTCATCACGTTGTTGTAGCGCGGGGGCGGGCTGCCTTCCCAGTAGAAGAAATTGTCGCGATCCTGGGGCGCCTCTTTCATGTACATGTAAAATGAAACGAAGGTGTCGGACCCCTCCTTGACCGTGACCTTGGGCCCATTGGCCTGGACGCGCAATTGCCGTGCGTTGAAGACGTTGTCCTCGTGGATCGTGAATCGTCCGGCGTACTTCCCCGAGTGGACGATGTCGGTGACGACCTCGATATGCCCCGGTTTGATGTTCTTGCTCCTGCCGCTGAACTGGCTGAAGTCGCCGGTTTCGAAGTCGGCCTTGAACAGGATCTCGGCCGACGCCGGAGGGAGCCGGAAAGTCGCGATCGAGAGCAGGATGACCAATGCCAGATAGCCATGCCGGGTTCTCGGTTTCATGAAAGCCCCTGCCTTTTCAATGATCATGGTAACCTCACGTGCGGGCGCTTTGTCTTTTCAGAGTTTATCCGCAGATCAACGCAGATCAACGCAGATGGCAGGCCGGAATTGGGAAAGCCGACGCAATATGACGTCCTTTCTCGGGTCATTCTTCTTTGATTTTATCTGTCTTCTGATCTGCGGACGCTTCGTCTATTCAGATGCCGGAGGATCGCCGATGCCTTACGGTACCGGTCGCAGAGTTTGCGGAACTGGTCCCGGTCGAGTGGGGTTTGGACGTAGACCTCGGCGGCTTTTCGCATCGGCCTCGAGTCCTTCAGGGCACGAAAGACGTGACAAGATCGGCCTCACCCGGTCCCGTCTGGTCAGCTTACTCGCCCGGGAGCGGAAAATCTCGGGGGCGATGTCGATCGCGCCCCGATTCGATTTCGTCACATCCGGTGCGTTGGCGAACATCCGAACGATTGGGCTTGACGAGGTCACCCCGGTCGGGAATCGAATAGAGTACGGAGACTTCGGCGCAGGTAGGTTCACATCGCAGGAAAGACCCCTCGCAAACGGCCGCGGGAAGAAGCTCATGACTTCTCTCATATCGCTCCGGATCTGGCTGGGCTTAACCGTCCTCATGGCCTCGGAACCGCCTGCCTCCCAGAAGCCGGAGCCAGGCCTCCGTATCTTCGCCGACCTCAAGCATACGGGGAAACTCGGCGGGCCTTCGACGTCCTCGTCGCCGGCGCCGGCGCCGGACGAATTCGGCATCGCGGTTCCGCTCCCGGCTCGGGGCGCCGGCCGGGATCGTTGGCCCGAGAGACTCGACGCCAATAACCGGGTCGTCCAGCGGCTGGGGCGACTGCGAGTCGAGGCGACGCAGCCCGCGGCTGATGTCGTCGTTTCCATCGAGAGCGATCATCGCCGTTCCCTGCGCCTCTTCCGTAATGTCAACGGGGAGTGGCGTCGGCAGGCGACGCGCGAGGACAGCACATGGACATTGGCGCCCGGGAAGGACGGGGTGCTGGAATTGGGCGTGGGCGTCGTGATCCCCGACGCGAGGCCCGGCGGGGCCAAGCTGTCCTGGCCGCGGGCGTTCGCCGTCGAGATCGCGACGAAGTCACGGCCGAGCAAGTCCATGCGGGTGCCGTTCCGCGTGGCGCCTTACGTCATACCCTCGTCACTCGAGCCGGTCGACGAGCTCCTGATCGCCTCGCAGGACATCACGGAGGAATCGGTGAGTTCCGTGCGCGTGTTCGCGGCGAGGAGGGGGCTCAAGCTCGTCGCCCACGAGGTCGACGAGCCCTGCGACCAGTGGATGCAAGACACGATCGAACCGGGGCTCTTCGCGTTCCCGACCGACGCGGGCATCGCCCAGGCACGCGCCTGCCTGACCGGGCTCCGCAGGGGCTCGGGTTCCGCGGCGGAGGCCCTCGACCAGGAGGTTGCCACGTGGCTCCGACGCCAGGGTGTGGTGACGGTGGTGCCGGGAATCCCCCGCAAAGAAGCACGCTGGAATGACTGGTACGGCAACGTCGAAGCCACGCCTCCCCACGCCGACCGCCAGGGGCGAAAGTTCCCTTATGGCCGGGTGATCACCGGGAAGCAGCACGAGAACGCGATGCACCCCGCCGTCTTGAAATTCCTGGAGGCGCAAGGGCTGCAATGGCCGCCGATCGTCGTGGACACCTCATGGCTGGCGATCGGGCACGTCAACGAGGCCGTGAACTTCGTACCGGCGAAGTCCAGGGCGGGGTTCAAGGTGCTCTTGCCCAGCCCCAAGGCGGCGCGAGACGCCATCCAGTCGCTCCTGGCGAGAGGGCTGGAGGAGGAGCCGGTATTCGAGGATACGGAAGACGAGATGACTCTCGGCGATCTGCGGATGACGATCTCCCAGACGTCGGAGAACCTCGCGATCGACGAGGCGGTCGCCCGCCTCCGCGAGCAGTTGAAGAAGGAATTGAATCTGGAGGACTCCGACTTCGTGATGGTGCCGGCCCTGTTTCAGGGGGGGATGGCCGTGATCCCGAATCCCGTCAACAGCGTCGTCGTGAACGGCCATTTGCTAGTCCCGAAGCCGCTCGGCCCCCGACTGAACAAGGAGGACGGGTTCGAGCGAGCGATCCGCCTGGCCCTCGCCGGTTGCGACGTGCGGGCGGTCTTCATCGATTCCTGGAACGCCTACCACACGTCGGGCGGCGAGCTCCATTGCGGCACGAACACCTTCCGCCGCCTGCGCGACCCGGCGTGGTGGACGCGCCTCGGGAACGCGGACGAGAAGGGCCGGTGAGCCAGGATCGCCGCCCCGGGCCTCCCCTCAACCTTCCCGCTGGAGTACCGCCTTCAGGCGGAATCGACTCCAAGGATGAAGGCGGAGGCGGTCCAGGTGCATGGCGAAGGCCCCGCTCAAGCCTTTCCCTCTTCGAAATCCGTATCCAGGATCGGGCCACGATAATAAATGGATGCGATCCCTCGGCATGCCGCACCGAACGCCAGGGCGGCCGCGATCAAGGCGAAACCGACGAACATGGTCGCGACGACTCCGCCCGATATCGTCACGACGTCAGGGAGTCTCTCGTCCGTTGCCTGGCCCAAGGCAACGGCTACTTCAACGCCCATCATACCTGCCAGCATCTGTAGAAATGGAAACAATTGGGAGGCGGCAACAACCCATCCTCCGTACACGACCGTGAGCATGGCCCTGCGGGAAACGAAGCAGGCGCGACACCCGAGAGCGAACACGAGGATCGTGCCGATCAACATCCCGAGCTTGCCCCCCTCGCGGGTTACCATCCAACCCAAGAAACCCGGAACAATCAGATTGGCGGCAAACACGACGGCCCACGACAGCACGAGCGCCCTCCCGCCGGCGTCGAATGGCTTGCCCTTAACGGGCTCGTCTCGAATGCGACCGGCGAAGTATGGATCATCGGGGATGGCCATAGGAGTGGATACCTCAACGCCTGCGGTCGCCTCGAACTGAGCCCCCATTCTAGAGACCAAGGCTTGAGCTTTGCAATGCCAAGTGAAAGTTGGCGCAGACTCCGTGAAGGGCAGGGTCCGTCGAACGGTTCGCTCAGTTCGCAGGGTTTTCCGTCAGCCCCTCGGGCTTGGGCTCGATCGGCGCCTCGGTCGCGGGCTCGGTCGGCGCCGCGGGCTTGGGATCGACCCAGGTGAACCCCGCGTCGATGAGGTTCAGCTTGCCCCCCTCGGGCACCAGCTTCCCTTGCAGGACGGCCCCACCCGGATGCACGGCCAGCTTCCTGGCCGCCTTGGCATTGACCTTGCTATGGATCTCCAGGCCGCCCAGGACGAGCACGAATGTCGGGTTGTTCGGGTCGATCCGCGGCAGTTTGCCCTCGGAGAATACGACGGTCATCTTCGCGCTCGGGATCAGCAACCGGTTCATTTTCCACCGCCCTCCTCGTCTGTTACACGATATGATCCCCACCGACGCGCAGCACAAATTATCGAGACGGCCGCCGACGGCCTGAGTCGCCTTTGTATTCTATCACGCGGATCTCGATCCACTGCGGGATCAGCCGCTTGGCGATCGATCTCGAGGACGGCAAGGAGCACATGGCCGCCGGCGGCAGTCGTGGCGACGAATCGGCCGCGCCCGCACCGCCCCGTCTCATGGTTTTTTCGGGGCGAGCCTTGCCAGGCCGAGTGTGGCCCACGAACTGGCGGCACAGGTGATCGGCGTCAGGAGTTTCGCGCCTCCGGGCCTGCCGTCCGGCGTGGACCGCGAGGTCATCGGCCAACTGCCGTCCGGCTCTTGCGTGGCGACCAGGAAGTCGATGGCTCGTCGGATCTCGGGCCGTTCGGCGGAGTATCCGGCGAGCGACAGGACGTACAAGGTCTGTCCGGTCGCAAAGGCATCGCTCTTCAATTGAGGGACGGTCTGGCTCCAGCCCCCGTCGGAGCGTTGCAGCGCGAGCAACTCGTCGATCGTGGGTTGCATCGTTTCGCGCGGCTTGCCGGCGCGAGCCCCCATCAACACCTTCAGGACCTTGTCTTGATGGGTGTCGGAGAGCTTGGTCGCGTCGAGCCAGGCGATCGCTCTCGACAGGGCCACTCGCCGCGATTCCGGCGCGCCGGGTCCCGTTTCCCCCGAGAGCGCCATGATGATCCAGGCGGCGTCGGTGGTCCGGTTCTCGTTGATCGGCGGTCGCCGGAGAGTGGCGAAGAACTCCCACGAGCCGTCCGGCTGCTGCTTCTTGACGATCTCCTCCGCGATCAGCTTCAGGCTCTGTTTCTGCCCCTCTTCCAGCGACGGCAATGCGCGTGCGGCGACGGCGAGGAACGGGAGCCCCATGTTCAGCCCTCGACCCTGCGGACGCGGGTCGGGTGGATCGGCCGGATTCGGAAAGATCTTCGAGGCCATCAATTTGTCCCGACTGCCCAGCAGGGACTCGGTCGTATCCGCCAGGAATTTCTTGTCGATCGCATATCCCTGCCGTTCGGCTTCACCCAGCGCCCAGAGCGGCATCGGCACGTGATGGCAGGCGGCGCACTTGCGCGTGTTCAACCAGTCGGCGCTCTCGGTCTGAAGGTATCCGATGGCTCGCTCGACCGCCTGCTGGACATGTTGCAGTCCTTGCGGGGGAATCGAGGCCGGTTCGTCGGCGCCGGCAAGCCGTGAAAGGCAAAGTCCCAGGGAAAAAACCGCGAACCTTGATGTGCGAGCCATCGATCGATCCTCTCCTGAGGAATAAAGATCGCCGGTCTGACGCGAATCCATTGTACGACATCTCCAAATCGGGCTGGAGGTATTTTTCGACTCCTTCCGATACGGTCGCTCCAGGACCGGAAAAACCGGGAAATCATGACACCGTTGCAAGGAAACCGGGTCGTTTGTCGGAGCGAGCGCGGGCTCCCACGACATTCCCGGGGGCATCGCCCTGCGGGCTCGACCCCAGCCACCCGAGAGTGGTCCCGGGCCCCGAAGTGGGTGGCTGGGGTCGAAGACGGCGCAGTCGGCAAGCCCCCGGGAGTGCTCTCGCACTCACCATCCTCGGCGAATTGCCCCGGCATCGTCGCGACAGTGTCGAAATCATCGCCGGATAGCGGGCCCGTCCTCGACCTCGAAAGGTCCATCGATATGGATTTCTTGCTAAATTAATAATTCGTAAATGTCGGTATGTAATTTGCTCTCCAAGGATGCCCCCGAGAGGTTAATCCGGCCCCGGCCGGGCGAAGGGAGTTGCGATGTCCTACGACAAGGATCAGGCGACCCGAGAGTTTGGACGCTGGAGCGGGAACTATGACCGGAGCGTCCTCCAGTTGCTGTTGTTCCGGCCCGCTCATCGGGCCATCATCGCTCGGATACGGGACGGGGACGGGATCGGCGATCGGCCATCGATGATCCTCGACGTCGGGTGCGGCACCGGGGTCTTCGCGTTGCGCATCCGGGAGGCCTTCCCGCGTGCGAAAGTCTGGGGCGTGGATCTGGTCGCAGCGATGCTGTCCAGAGGGCTCGCGCGCTGGCGGGCCCATCGGGGGCATGTCGCGCCGGTCCAGGGCGATAGCGAGCGGCTGCCTTTCCCCGACGGCGCCTTCGACGTGGTCACGTGCGCCAACAGCTTCCATCACTATCCGCATCAGCAACGTGCGATCGAGGAGATGCATCGCGTCCTGAAGCCCGGCGGGCGGTTGATCCTGGTTGACGGGAGTCGCGATAGCCCATGGGGATGGCTCATCTACGATGTCTGCGTCGCGGGGGTGGAAGGTGACGTCCTGCACGCCTCGGCGCGCCGGGTCCGCGAGCTATTCGCCCGCGGCGGATTCGTCGAGACCAGCCAGGAAGTCCATCGCGGCCTCGCGCCCTTCCTGCTGACCGAGGGGGTGGCCCGGCCGGAGGTCGAAGCACGCCCTCGCAGACCGGCCGGCCTCGTCCTCTGCCCGGGCCGCGCCCCAAAATCCGGGCCTTCCGTCGGAGCGAGGGTCCCTTGAAGATCACGATCGCCGCGGTGCAGATGCAGTCGGAGTCCCGACAAGTCGCGGCCAACGTCGAGCTGGCCGACGCCCTGCTCGCCGAAGCCCACCTGGCGCATGCCGCGCTGGCGGTCTTGCCCGAGATGTTCAACACGGGATATGGCCTGATCCCCGACTTCGCCCCGTATGCCGAGGAGTCCGACGGGCCGACGTTGCGCCACCTGTCCCGACGCAGCCGTCGGTGGCGGATGGGGATCGCGGGCGGTTTCGTCGAGCGCGAAGGCCGCCACCTCTATGACGCGCTGGCCCTCTGCCTGCCCGATGGCTCGGTCCACGTCTATCGCAAGCGGCACCTGGTCTTCTGGGAGCCGTTCCGATTCCGACGCGGACGGTCGCCGCTGGTGGTCCCGACGCCCTGGGGAGGGATCGGACTGGCGGTTTGCGCCGACATGATCCGGCGCCCGGTGTGGGACGACTATCGCGGCCGGATCGACCTGGCGGTGATCGCCGCCGCCTGGCCGGATTTCGCCTCCGGGCCCGGCCGCCGCGGGCATTGGCTCTTCGGCGGCCTCGGCCCCCTATCGGCCGAGATCCCGGCCAAGGTGGCGCGCGACCTCGACGTGCCCGTCGTCTTCGCCAACCAGTGTGGCGCCACGCGGACGACGATCCCCCTGTTCGGCCTGCGCCTGGTCGAGGAGATCGACGATCGGTTCGCCGGCCGGAGCAGTATTTGCGGCGGGCGGGACTGCCCCCCGGCCATCGCCGAAGCCGGGCCGCGACTCGTCCTATCCGACGTCGTCCTTCTCGATCCCAAAGGTCCCCGTTAATGGCTTTCTACGTCGCCGTCGGTCCCCGCGCGTTCCTCTTCCGGGCCGGCATGCTCCTGACCGGCGTCATGGGATCCTGGACCTACTGGCGGGCGAGCCGCGGGCGCCGCGCAGCCCTGCCACCTTTTCGCGCGCCGGGGCGCCGACGGCCGTCCCGGGTCGCTCCGATTCGCCGCCGGCCAATCGAGGGCCGACTTTCTCCCTGTCGGCTCTCGAAAATGCGGACGAACGATGTGGGGCCTTGCGATGACCTCCAATCGAGCAACTCCAGGGGAGATCCGGCGCATTCGCAAAGCATGCGAGGCCCTTGGGTGCGATGAAGAGATGACAGCCCTCGTCCTGGCATCGCACCGCCATGATCGTAGCCTCCGGGATATCATGGCGGCCGACGGCGGAGATCCGGTCGGGTATGTCCGTCGCAAGATTGCGATCTGGGAGGCGATCCTCGCCGACCCGTGCGACGAGCCGGCCATCCTTGCCTTCCGCGCCGCACCGGGGCCGGCAGGGTGATAGAACCTCAGCGTTTGGGCGGCTCCCGGTAACCCCGTTCCCTGGCGTAATGGAACAGCGACTGCTCGATCGTATCCGATAGCCCCAGCCGGCAATGGAGCGAAAAGCCGTCGAGCCACGACTTCCATTCCGGCAATCCCTTGAGCGTCACGACCGTGTCGCGGGTCGGCCCTCCGAGCCTGGGCCGGCCCGGCCTCCTCCCTTTCGGTTCCGCCATCATCGCACCATCACAATCCGGGCGAGTGCCGCATCGCCTCACGAGGGATCGATCCTCCGCCTACCGCCTTGATCATAACGATTAATATAATTTGAGCACCATTTTTTTTGGAAAAATTTAACCGAAATAAATTCTGTTGATCCGTTGAATCGGAGTAGATTCCCGCTATACTGTAATCGTCGCGAGTCGGTGGCCGACGCTCGGGATGGGCGAGCGGCCGGCGAGGCGGCGATCGATGGTGGGAGATCGACGCGACGTACTGGGCCATCCGGCTCATGGCCCTGGCCGGGCTGGCCCGAGGTGTGAAGCGTCCCGGGATGACCCCCGCGCCATCCTCCGAGAGACCGTTCCCTTGAATGCGACTCGGATCACGCCGGAGCCGGCCGACGAGGCGTGGCCCTCCCGGCAGGCCGACGAGGGATCACCCACACCGCCCGACCATCGCTCAATCCCGCAAGGAGGACGCCGATATGGACACGATCGAGGGTTTGCAAGGGCTCGTCCGGGAGAACCTCTCGCTCCTCGCCCCGGTCGACCAGGCGTGGCAACCGACCGATTATCTCCCCGATCTCACCGCCGAGGATTGGGCCGAGCAAGTGGCGAAGTTCCGGGCTCCCGCGCTGCACCTGTCCGACGAGGTGCTGGTGGTCCTGGTGGGGAACATGGTCACCGAGGAGGCCCTGCCGAATTATGCCATCAGGCTCGAGCACATTGCCCGTGATCCCACCGGCACCGGCGATCATCCCTGGGCCCGATGGTTACGGGGCTGGACCGCCGAAGAGAACCGGCATGGCGACCTGCTCAACGCCTATCTCCGGCTCACCGGCCGGGTGGACATGC
The DNA here is from genome assembly GCA_963743925.1 of uncultured Planctomycetota bacterium. Lineage (GTDB taxonomy): Bacteria > Planctomycetota > Planctomycetia > Isosphaerales > Isosphaeraceae > CAVZRC01. The sequence continues at coordinate 48,831 of CAVURY010000014.1, forward strand.
GGTCGGTGGAGCGGACGGTCCATCATCTCATCAGGAACGGCTTCGACGTGGGCGGTGACGGAGACTATGCCGGGCTCATCTACGCGGCGTTCCAGGAACGCGCGACCCGGGTGACTCACGGGAACGTGGGCCGGCTCGCCGCCGACCAGGGCGACGAGAACCTCGCCAGGATCTGTCGGAAGATCGCCAGCGACGAGGCTCGCCACGAGGTCTTCTACCGACGGATCGTCGGCGAGCTGATGGAGCGGGATCCGGAGGGCGGAATGCTCGCCTACAGGGCGATGCTGAAGGGGCTCGTCGCCATGCCCGGCCGCCTGATGGACCATCGCGAAGAACCCGGCCTGTTCGAGCATTTCGCGTGCGTCACCCAGCGCATCGGCGCCTACACCGCCCGGGATTATGCCGAGATCATCGGGCATCTGAACGAGGCCTGGGGCATCGCCCATCTGTCCCTGTCCGGGAAGGCGGCCCGGGCGCAGGATTACCTGTGTCGCCAGCCCGAACGCTATGAGCTCCTCTCCGGAGAGATCGCGGATCGGCTCGCCCAGCAGCCGCCCGCCCATTTCTCCTGGGTCCACGGCCGCCGGGTTTGAGCGGCCTGCCGGGCGTGTTGGCCCCTGGCCTCGGCCGCAATCCCCGATCCGACGCGGGCAACGAAAATGGGGATGCCGAAGCATCCCCATCTCACCGATCACGGAAAATGTCGGCTGGAAGTCAAGTTTGGACGATTCATGACGAGGCCATGACTTCTCGGCGATTGCTCATGTCATACCCGCCGCACCGCCTCAGGATGGCGGTCGCCTCGCTGGCCCTGCCCGCGGCCTCGACCGTGATGATTGACCGCCCGGTCTCGAGTTCGCCCTGATAGAACTCGGCTTCATGCTCCGGGATGCCCGCTCCCACCAGGGCACCGACGAGCCCGGCGATCCCCGCCCCGGCGGCTGCGTTGGAGATGATGACTCCCAGGGTTCCCGCGGCGATGGCGGGACCGACGACGGGAATCACTCCAGCCAGGACGCCGAGCCCGGCGAGGGCACCGAGTCCCAGGCCGGTCAAGGCCCCGGTCAGGGCGCCCGATCCGGCATGCGTATCGGACTCCGTGGCTGTGATATCCTCCCTACCTTCGGCGTGTGGCATGGCGACGCCGATCTGGCTCTGGTTGAACCCGGCCTGGTGAAGCTCGGTGATGGCTTTGTTGGCGTGAAGTCGATCCTCGAACACGCCGACGACGGTAGAACCTCGTTGAGTTTTCATGGCCGGATCAGGGTGCAAGTCCGGTTCCAAAAGAGCGATCTCGTCACAAAAATATGAAAGATAAAAATTATGATTAGTGTGATTGTTGGCCCATCAAATGCGAGGGAATACGAGCCCGATTGACGTTCTCCAACAGTCACGACTCCGGGACATCTCGCCCGCCTGTCGGTCTGACCCTCCACTCCCTCTCCGATCCGGCGCGACCGGGTGGCGACTGCCGGTCGGAGGAGTTCCCGTTCATGCCGTCGGCATTACTCCGGTCTCTGGTGACAAGCCGACCCGGCCGGGTCGTCGCGCTCTGGGTCGCGTCCGCCGTCGTGGTGGGCGCCTGCGCCCCCGACCTGACGAGGCTCGCGGCCGAGGGCCAGGGGAATCTCCTGGGGAGGGACGCCGAGAGCCTCCGCGCCGGCGAGGCATTGCGGCTGGCGTGGCCCGACCGTGCCTATGAGTCGCTCGCGGTCGCCGCCCTCCATCGGGCGGGCGGTCTGGTGGAGGCCGACATCAGCTATGCGAGACGCCTGGCGGAGCGGATCGAGGGGCAAGGTCGTCCGAAGGCCGTGCTGCGCGTCCTCGGCCCGGACTCGCCGCCGGAGGTCGCAGCGCGGCTTCTCAGCGGGGACGGGACGGCCGCACTCGTCGTGGTGGAGCTGTCCACATCGATCGTCGCTCCGGTGACCCACGAAGCGGTCGCCTGGCTCCAGGCGCAGGCGCGAGCAGACCGGCCGGTCCTGCCGGAGGGGCTGGAAGTGCGATGGACGGGAGACGCCCTGATCGGGCGCGACTACATGGCCGACGTCCAGGCCTCGCTCAACCGCGCCGCGGTGGCGACCGTCGTGCTGCTCCTCGGCGTCCTGCTCGCCGTCTATCGCTCCGCCTGGCTGGCCCTCATCCCCCTGGCGACGATCGGGACCAGCCTGGTGATTTCTCGGGGCATCCTGGCCTGGATGAACCTGGCCGGGTGGGAACTCTCGCCGCTCGTCGAGCTGTTCCTGGTCGCACTCCTGTTCGGCAGCGGGACGGATTTCTGCCTGTTCGTCTCGTGGCGTTTCGGCGAGCATTGGGAGGCCGAAGACCCCGCCCGCGCGATGCGGGTCGCCCTCGATCGTTCGTCGCCCGCGCTCTTGACCAGCGCCGGCACGGTGATCGTCGGGCTGTTGCTGATGGGGACGACGCGGTTCAAGCTGTTTTCGAGCACCGGCCCGAGCGTCGCGCTCGGACTGGCGGTCACCCTCGCGGCGTCCCTGACGATGACGCCCGCGCTGCTGGTCATCCTGGCTCGATACCGCCCCTGCGCCTTCGCGGGCCTGACGGCCCCCTCGTCTGGCGTGTGGGAGCGCGTCGCCCGCGCATCGCTCAGGCGTCCGATCGCGAGCTGGCTGGCCACCGTCCTGGTGATGACACCCCTGGCGGTCCTGGGGCTCAAATCGGGCTTCGTCCAGGATATCATGACGGAGATGCCGGGCAGTACGACTTCGGTGAGGAATCTCCGTTGGCTCGCCACCCTCTTCGACGTGGGGTCGCTCTCTCCGCTGACCGTGGTGCTGGACTCGGACTCCGACCTGAAAAGCTCGGAGGGCCTGGCGCTCATCGATGACGTCAGCCGGTTCCTGGCCCGACAGCCGCGGCTTCGGGAAGTCCGCTCGGCGACGCAGCCGCTCGGGACTACCGAGACCTTGGATCCCGCGAGACTCTCGGAGCGGCTCGGCGCGGTGAACGCGGGCTATTTGCGGATGGAATCCGGTTCGCGGCAGCTCCAGGACGGGTTGAACGAAGGGGCGGCCAGACTTCGCGCGATGCTCTGGATCGAGTCACGGATCGGGGGGCTGCTGTCCGGCGGGTCTGACGCGAGACGCGAGTCCCTCCCGGCGAATCCGAAGCAGGCGGAGGCGCCCCCGCCGGACCCGCTCGACGCGTCGGTCAAGCTGGCCGGCACGCAGTCGGCCCGATCGGAGGGCCGGGCCCGAGCGAACGACCCGCGTGCCGACATGCTCCTCGAATTGACCCGCGCCGCCGCCGGCGCCGGGCAGCTCGCCGCGGGGGCCGCACACGCACGCCACGAGGTCTCCTCGATCCTCGGGGATCCCGTCGGTCGCCGGGCCCTGGACCGGCTCCTGATCACCCCGGAGACCGTCCTCGAGCATCCCGAGCTGCGCCGGAGCTTCGCCGCATACATCACGCCCGACGGCCTACGCTCGCGGATCGACCTGACCCAGGCCGACCGGATCTACTCGGCCGCCGCCATGGATCAGGTGGAGACCATCCGGCGCCGCACCAACGAGTTCCTCGGCGACGTCGAGGGCCTGCGCGTGACGGCCCGGCTTACCGGAGAGAACTCCGAGTCGGCCGACATACGGGGCCTGATCCACGCGGACCAGGTCCAGAGCTGGTATGTGGTGCCGATCGGCGTCTTCTTTGTCCTCATCCTGACCCTTCGCGATCCCCTGGCCTGCCTCAATCTGGTCGCCACGATGGTCCTGACTTATGCCTTCGCCCTGGGCGCGACGCACTTCCTGTTCGTCACGATCTGGGGCGCCGCGGGGATCGACTGGAAGGTGCCCTATTTCACGTTCGTCCTCCTTGTGGCGGTGGGCGTGGATTACAACGTATTCCTGATGGCCCGCGTCCGCGAGGAGTCGCACTTGCGGGACCTCCCTTCGAGGCTCACACGCGCGGTCGGCCAGACCGGCGGGCTGATCACCTCGGCCGCGGCGATCACCGCGTGTAGTTTCGCGTCGTTCTTGTTCAGCCCGCTCGCGTCGCTTCGCCAACTCGGCTTCGCACTGGTCGTCGGAATCACGATCGACGCTCTACTCGTCCGCCCCTTGCTGGTCCCTTGCGGTCACTTGCTGATCAATCGCATCCTCCCTTGGCTTCAGCGGTCGATCCCCATGCCGGCCAAGCTACCGCCCGCCGATTATTGAGCCCACGCCACGCTCGATCGCCCGGCCCAGGGTCTCGCCACGCATGAGCGCGATTGGAGGCAGAGCAGCTCCACCTGCGGGGAGCGGCGGGGCACCGTTCACTGGACCTATACGCGGGCCTCGGGGAGTTTCGCCTTCACGGGGGGAGCGTGTCAAGGAAAAGGGGGTCGCCGCTCGATGAAGCCGTCCAGGATCGGGGGGCGACGATACTCGGCGACTTGCGGCCTGGATCGTCCGGCCACCGGGCACCGTGAGGAAGTGAGAACTTCCCGGCTCCCGTGATCTTACGACCTCAACCGGCCGGCCGTCCGGACCGGTTGCCGCTCAGATCGCGGCCGCGATCGCCCGGCCGACCTCCTCGGTCGACGCGACGCCCCCCATGTCCCGCGTCCGTGGCCCTTGCTCGCAGACGTATTCGATCGCGCGGAGGATCGCGTCATGGGCATCCTTGTAGCGCGCGGACTCCGCGCCGGCGGCCTGGCCGAGGAAGTCGAGCATCATCGCCGCGGACCAGATCTGGCCGATCGGATTGGCGATGCCCCGGCCGGCGATGTCGGGCGCGCTGCCGTGGACCGGTTCGAACAGCGACGGGAACCGTCGCGTCGGGTTGAGGTTCGCCGAGGGCGCGATGCCGATCGTCCCGGTGCAGGCGGGGCCCAGGTCGGAGAGGATGTCCCCGAACAGGTTGCTCGCGACGACCACATCGAACCAATCGGGGTTGCGGACGAAGTGCGCGGTCAGGATGTCAACGTGGTAGCGGTTAACCCGCACGTCGGGGTATTCCCCCATCATCGCCTCGACCCGCTCGTCCCAGTACGGCATCGAGATCGAGATGCCGTTGCTCTTGGTGCAGCTCGTCAGATGCTTCTTCGGCGCGACCGCGCCAGCTCGAAGGCGAATCGCAGGATGCGATCGACTCCGATTCGCGTGAAGATCGCCTCCTGCACGACGAATTCGCGCTCGGTGCCCGCGAACATGCGTCCGCCGACGGACGAGTATTCGCCCTCGGTGTTCTCACGGACCACGAGGAAGTCGATGTCGCCGGGCCGGCGATCGGCCAGCGGGCATGGGACCCCGGGCATCAGGCGCACCGGGCGCAGGTTGACGTATTGATCGAACTCGCGGCGGAACTGGATCAAGGAGCCCCAGAGCGAGACGTGATCGGGCACCTTCGCCGGCCAGCCGACGGCGCCGTAGAAGATCGCATCGTGCCCGCCGATCTGCCCCTTCCAGTCGTCGGGGAGCATCGCGCCGTGCTCCAGGTAATAGTCGCAGCTCGCGAACGCGAAGTGATCGAAGTCGAGGGCGAGATGGAACCGGCCGGCGGCCTTTTCCAGCACGCGTAAGCCCTCGGGGACGACTTCCTTGCCGATACCGTCGCCCGGAATCACCGCGATCCGAAATGAGCTCATGGAAATACCTCGGGTCATGGCGGAGCCGTCGAGCGGCAGCCCGGCGCCCGGTGCAACCACTCTCCAATGCCACGCTCTGCGACCAGCGTAATGCAAGCGCCCGGATGGGGCCAGTCCCCGGTCAGCGGACTCCAGATAACCGGACACGGGGGGTTGTGACCGGCCCTCGCTTTTCCTAATGTAAGAGGTAGTCCGACTTTTGTCGTTTGTGTGCCGCAAGGAGCCGGAGCCCGTCGCGTCGGCTCGGGGGGAAAGACAATGGGCGCGAGTCACTCGTCCAGCGATGACGTCCATTTCATGAGTGAGGAAATGCCGCTTCACATCGGAGATCGGTCCCGGCGGCGAAAAGCCCGCTGGATTGCCGTGATGGTGATCGGTCTCCTGGCGGCGATCATGGCGGCACCGAGCGTCGTCCTCACGGTCCAGGGAGTACGCCGTGCGCAATGTGAAGCCCACCTCGAACGTCTGGGCATGGCTTTCCACGAATACCACCAGGCTCACGGCCACTTCCCTGCGCCCTCGCTCGTGCGGAGCGATGGCACGCCGCTCTTGAGCTGGCGTGTCGCGCTCTTGCCGCACCTGGGCTACCGGCCGCTCTACGAGCGGTTTCATCTCGACGAGCCGTGGGATAGCGCACACAACCGCTCCTTGCTCGCCGAGATGCCGCCCGAGCTGGCCTGTCCGGCCGCGGCGGTCCCGCGAGCCGGCCAGACGGGGTACGAAGTGGTCGTCGGGCCGAAGCTCGGCGTGCCGGGCGTCAATACCGCGTTCGACGCCTCGCGCGGAGTGGAGTTCCGCGAGATCACAGACGGCACGTCGAACACCATCCTCGTGATGGAGACCGACGCCCTCGTCCCCTGGACCAAGCCCGATGACCTCCACTGGCAACCGGGCGGGCCGCCGCCGCAACTCAAGAGCCCCCATTCCGGCGGTGCGCACGTGGTCCTTGCCGACGGTCAAACCCGGTTTCTCAAGAGCACCACGCAGCCCAGTATCCTCACGACCCTGCTCACCATCAACGCCGGCGAGGTGATCAGCTCGGATTCGTACGGGGATGAGCCGGACCTGTACCCCCGCCTCTCGAGCCCCGCGGTTGCTGGGACGACTAGCGGGGCGAAACGAGAAGTCGCGACATCGAGGGATGCCGACAGGCCTTCGCCCAGGCCGAACACCGAGGCGTACGACAAGATCGTCGACAACCCATTCCACCTGACATCCGCCGAGCCCCTCTCCACCTTCTCGATCGATGTCAACACCGCCAGCTATGCCAACGTGCGCCGCTTCCTCGGCCAGAACACGCTCCCTCCCCGGGATGCGGTACGCATCGAGGAGATGTTGAATTACTTCGCATATGACGATGCGCCTCCCTCGAATACGAGTGAGCATCCCTTCGCCGTCCATGTCGAGGTCGCCGGCTGCCCGTGGAATGCCGAGCATCGGCTGGCCCGGATCGGCATCGCCGCCCGACCCATCGACCAGTCTCGGCGGCCTGCCAGCAACCTCGTCTTCCTGGTCAACGTCTCCGGCTCGATGCAACAGCCCAACAAACTCCCCCTGGTCCAGTGGAGCCTCGAGCGCCTGGTCGAGCAGCTCGGCGAGAACGATCAGGTCGCCATCGCGGTCTACGCCGGTGCCTCGGGATTGGTGCTCCCGCCGACCTCGTGCTCGCGCAAGGCGGAGATCCTGTCGGCCATCGACCAGCTTCGCGCGGGCGGCTCGACCAACGGCGCCGCGGGAATCCAGCTCGCGTACGACATCGCCACCCAGAACTACATCAAGAACGGGACCAACCGCGTCATCCTGGCGACCGACGGCGACTTCAACGTGGGCATCTCGAATCAAGGAGACCTGGTCCGCTTGATCGAAGCCAAGGCCAGGAGCGGCGTCTTTCTCAGCGTCCTCGGCTATGGCATGGGTAATCTCAAGGACGGCAATCTCGAAAAGCTCGCCGACAAGGGGAATGGCCACTACGCTTATATCGACTCCCGGCGCGAGGCCTACAAGGTCCTGGTCGAGGAGATGGGCTCGACGCTGGTCACCGTCGCCAAGGACGTGAAGATCCAGGTCGAATTCAACCCGGCCAGGGTCGGCGCATTCCGCCTGATCGGCTATGAAAACCGGATCATGGCCCACCAGGACTTCAATGACGACACCAAGGACGCCGGCGAGATCGGCGCGGGCCACCACGTGACCGCTCTCTACGAGATCGTCCCGACCGGCAAGGTGGGAGCCCTCCCGGGCATCGACCCGCTCAAGTACACCAAGGCCGCCGCGGCGACAGCCTCGAGCGACGAGTCGTTCACCGTCAAGCTCCGGTACAAATGCCCCGACGGCGACACCAGCCGCCTGATCGATTGCGGCGTGGCCGATCCGGGACGGTCGTTCGTCGAGTCGTCGGATGACCTCAAGTTCGCGTCCGCCGTCGCCGGGTTTGGAATGCTCTTGCGCGGGTCGCCCGACAAGGGAAGCCTGACCTATTCGGGCGTGCTGGAGATCGCCGAGGCGACGTCATCGAGAGACCCATCGGGCTATCGCCGGGAGTTCGTCGCGGTCGTGCGGCAAGCACGGGCGCTCTCCGGTCGTTAGCGATCCCCCTGGATCAACCTCAGGGCGGAGGCGGCCTCAGGGCGTTCCGGAAACGAGCTGTCGGCGATCGCCGCCTCGAGAGCCGGTATCGCCGCCTTCGCCGACGGTCCAAGCTGCCTCAGACCGATCGCCGCGATTCTCTGAACGGCGCCCTGTTTGTCTCGAAGGGCGGAGATCAGCGGGGGAATGACGACGTCGGGTTCGACCTTGATCTTGATCAATGCCTCGAGGGCCAAACCTCGCGGGAACCAGTGCGGGTCCCTTGTCGCCTTCAGGATCGTCGGCAGGGCCACGCGAGCGGCCGGTCCGATGCCACCGAGTGCGATCATGGCCGACCCACGCTCGTGCTCGTTCGTTGCCGTGTCGTACGTCTCGACCAGCATGGGGATGGCGGGCTCCGCCGCGGGACCGATCTGTCCCAGCGTCTGAAGGATCGAGCCAGCGGCTGGGATGTCTTTCCGGCTCTGCTCGCGGCGAAGCGCTTCGAGCAGGATCGGGATGGAAATCGAGGCGGGACTAACCCGGGACAGTATCTGGGCGGCGTGCCTACGGACCGAGTCATCTTCGTCCTGCTCGATGACCTCGGTCAGACTGTGAGTCGCCGCTTCACCCTTGGGCCCAAAACTGTCCAGGTCCCGGAGCAGAGCGTGACGGAGCCCAAAATCGCGATCGCGGAGCATCGCCGCGAGCAGGGGGACGGACACCTTCCCGGATGGATCGAGCTGGGCTAGCACGTGAGCGGCAGTGACTCGGACTTGCGATGAGGGGTCTCGACGGAGCAAATCGTCGATCGCCGGGAAGGTCGCCGCGGCTTCCGGGCCCAGCTCCGCGAGCGATTCGAGGGCGATCTGTCGCACGAGGGGGTCGGCGTCCTTGAGTGCGCGGACCTCCGCTTCGATCGCCTCGTTGCGCCGGCCCGAGAGCCCCAGTTCCTTGAGCGCGCGGCACGCCATGACGCGGGTAGACCAGTCCGCGTGCGTCAGTCCCGCGGACATGTCGGCGAGAACGTCGGAGGACGTCTCACCGACCATCATCCTGGCGTGACGGATCACGCCCGGACTGGTCCCCGTCTTACCTTGCAGTTTCTCCTTGAGACTGGAGCGCATGGAGTAAAGGGCGTTGGTGCTCGGCACTTTCGACGTGAAGTGCCCCAAGAGATCCATGATCGCGTAGAGATCGCCCTCGGCTCTGGTCGGGTTTGACTGGCCGGCGAGCCCGCGAATTCGACTCAGGATGTCCTCGAGCTCGTCCTCGGCGATGTACTCCCGTCCCGCGATGGTCCTGGCCCACGCGTCCTGGACGACATCAATCGCAGTCTGCCAGTCCAGGTCGACGATCTCCGGCGGGCAATTCGAGCGATAGGACGAGATGAGAGCAGTCGCCTCCTGGGATCGCGACTGAAAACGTGCGTCGGACTGGATATAAGAGTAGGGATAGCGACCGACCCAGAAGACGATGGCGAGGAAGGCGATCGCCCAGAGGAGTTTCCGCAACCCGAACTGCGGTTTCGCTATCATGGCAAAACCTCCCCGGACGCCTCGGTGGATACCCATTCCCGCCCGAATCGCTCCGGACCTCTAACGCGAGTTCTAGAGCTCTTCACCACATGGGTTTCGCACGCCGTGGCCGCACCGTCGCCACACTAACCCGACGCGCCAGCGAGGGTCCTGAAACATTCCCCTCGCTGGCGCGTCGGGTTGGTATAGGACGTATGCCATTCGATCGTAAGGCGCCCTACTGAGAGTGAGCGTCGTCAACCGACCGATCGGCCCATCAATCGAAACAGAGAATGGCTTGCTCGGACCGCCACCGGCCGACTCGCCCACGACCCGTGCAACGAAGTCTACAACCGGATAGGTTCCCGCTCTTGTTGCGATAGTGTCGACCGTCACGGTCCTTCGCCCGCCCGCTCCGGCGGGGCCAGGACGCGGAAGATCAACTGGCGCTCGCGGACGGTCGCCCCCTTCTGGATGCCCGGGGCGAGGATCAACTCCCCGTCGGCCGGCGCGTCCATCTTGCAGCGGGCGACGTCGCGCCTGAGTTGCTCGGCCTTGGCCGCTTCCGCCTCCCAGGCCGCCTTTTTGGCCAGCTCGTCGGCACGAGCCTTCTCGATCTCGCCCTTCAGCTCCTTGATCGTCTTATCCTTCGTGTTATTTTCGAGGACGCTCCTCTTGCTCATCGCCTTCTGAAGGGCGAGGAAGGCCTTCTGAAGCGCAATCTCTTCGTCGGCCACCTGCGCCTTCGAGACGTACCCCTTGGCAAGCATCTTACGGGACCAATCCATACGATCGAGGACACGGGTCATATCCGAGACCGCCAGTTTGATCGCGCCAAGGACGGTCTCCATATCTTGCTTGTAAATACCTTCCGTGTACTCGACGACGGCGATCTCGGCGACCTCGCGCGTCAACTTGGCGTTCTGGTAGGCGGCCTTGGCCGACCGTGCCGCGATCTCCCGGTCGGCCAATTGGCCCTTGAACCGGGCCGGGTCGAGCTCGCAGACGAGCTGGCCCTTCTTCACCTTCACGTTGGCCGGGAGGATCGAGATGATGGTGGTCTCGCCCGGGAGCGGGTTGTAGTTGTCGAAGCTGATCGATCGGGTCACCCGCGGCCGATCCGCCCGGCCCCCGGGCCCCTGGGCGGGCGGGTCGTCGCCCCGACCTTTTCCGGCCTGGACGGCCGCGACCCCCGCGCCGGTGGCGAGCAGGGTGCCGGCGATCAGGGCGACGGCGGCGACGGACTTGAGCTGGGTCCAGAGCATGGTGTGGAGGACTCCCTGGCAGAGGGCGACGGCCTCGGCCGAGATGGCCGCGCCGGTCGTCGCCCGGGTCGCCGCGAACTGCGCCGCGGCCTGGACTGTGGAATAGGCGAGCGTCAGGGGCACGGATGCCGAGGCGTCGCGCGCGAGCGCCGCGGTCAGCGCACCGGCCGACGCAACGACACCTCGCCCGGCCAGGCGGTCCCGGAGTCGGTCCCGGCCTCGGGCCAGCCGGCTGCGGACCGTCCCGACGGGGCGGCCCAGGCGCAAGGCCGCCTCCTCGTGCGACAGCCCTTCGAGGTAGCAGAGCACGATCGGCGTCCGATATCGTTCCGGCAGGCGCCGGAGTTCTTCATGGAGCGCCGCGACGAGGTCGCGCCCGTCCCGGTCCTCCGCCGGCGCCTCAACGGCCTGGCCCTCGGCGTAGCGACGCTCGTGGAGCCGTCGCCGCGACGACGCGGCCCGGGCGTCGAGCGAGACGCGCCAGGCCACACCGAACAGCCAGTTGCCCACCGAGTCGCGGTCGCGGAGCGACCCGGCCTTGCGAGCCAGGACCAGCCAGGTGGCCTGGAAGGCGTCCTGCGCGTCGTGCTCGTCGCGGAGGACGCGGCGGCAGATGCGCCAGACCATCGGCCCGTGCCTCGCCACCAGCGCGGCGAAGGCCAGCTCGGCCTCCTCGCCCGGCAGCGTCGCGAACCGCTCCAGCAACGCGCCGTCGCCCAGCCCGGCGCACGTCCCCACGCTGTAGAGGGCATGGATCTGACGGGTCGCGGAACCTCGAACGCCGTTCGTCATGGATGACCTCGCCCCTCGTTCGCCCTCTCGACCATTTACCGGATCGATTCCCCTAGCGCAGGAAGGGGATATCCTTTCTAACATGTACTGGGTCGAGAGGGCCCGTCCAATCCCTCTTCTTGGCGGGGGGGCCGCGAATCGCGCCGCCCGATCAGGGCCACCCCGCCCGAGGCTAGGTCTCGCGACGGTCGACGGGCTGTCGATCGATCCGGACGCCCGCCCTCGAGTTGCTGGCATGGGGTGAAGTGGGTTACCTTATTGGCCGCGTGTCCCGGGATCATCCGAAGGCGTTCGGCGGCGGAGAGGTCGTCAACGCCGGCACCTTCTGACCCCACCCTCGAGGAAGTCGCTCATGTGGAAACCGATGCGCATGCCCCTGCTCGTGGGCCTGGCCGCCGCGATGGCGACGACGGGTCTCCGCCCGGCCGGCGGCGGGCCGGCCGAGGATCCGATCTCGAGGCCCGCCGCGCGCGCGGAGACCGATCGTGTGCCCAGCAGCGGCGACGCGGCCGATGACCCCGCCATCTGGGTCCACCCCCGCGACCCGGCATTGAGCCTGGTCCTCGGGACCGACAAGAAGGGGGGCTTGCACGTCTTCGACCTCGCCGGCAAGCGCGTCCAGACCATCTCCGACGGGTCGCGGCCCGATAACGTGGATGTCCTGTATGACTTCCGCCTCGGCGGTCGGACGGTCAACCTGGCCGTCGCCGGCTCCCGGTCCAGGGATGCGCCGGGAGTCAAGGTGTGGGTCATCGACCGGGAGTCGGGCCGCCTCTCGGAACCGCAGTCGGGGCCGACGTTCCGCGTCTTCGACGCCGGCCAGCCGTACGGGTCGTGCGTCTATCGGAGCCCGAAGGACGGCCGGGCCTATGTCTTCGTCGACGACCACGGCGGCCGCTTCGAGCAGTATCGGCTCGACGACGCGGGCGACGGGTCGATCCGGGCCGAGCGGGTCCGCACCTTCCGCGTCGCCTCCCAGGCCGAGGGTTGCGTCGCCGATCACGAGCTGGGCAACCTGTTCGTGGCCGAGGAAGACGTCGGCATCTGGAAGTTCGGCGCCGAGCCGGGCGATGGCGACGCCCGCACCGCGGTGGCCAAGGTCGGGGAGCACGGCCTCACGGCCGATGTCGAGGGGCTTACGATCTACTACTCCAGGGGCGAACGCGGCTACCTGATCTCCTCCAGCCAGGGGAGCAACACGTTCTTCGTCTACGACCGCGCCGGGGAACACGCCTTTGCCGGTACGATCGACCCCCGCGACGGCGCGATCGACGACGTCAGTGATACCGACGGTATTGACGTCGTCAGCCAGCCGCTTGGCCCCCGGTTCCCCAAGGGGCTCTTCGTCGCCCAGGACGGTGCGGCCCGTTCCGGCGGGCAAAACTTCAAGCTTTACGCCTGGGACGATCTGGCCGGCTCCCGGCTCCTCGTCAACACGTCCCGACCCGCACGCTCGCCTGAAAGGCAGCCTGGCCTACGTTCGAGGTGATCCCTGTGGAGGCCGCCTGTTCGTGGACCCTCACACGTCGGCCTTGTCGTCCCGGTAACGAGCATCGTTCGCGTACCCGCCATGGAGTAACCGACCGTGCGGATGTTTGACAGCGTTGTTGTCGCGTGCGATCAATGGTCGCTCGATATCGCCACCGCGATCCGGGCCAGCCTTGAGTTGTTCCGTTTACGTGTGCATCTCTATTTCTGCGTCCAGAAACAAAACGTCTTGGACGTGCTCGCGGGCAACATTCCGGCGAGTGAGTATGTCGTCCTCTGCACCCATGGCATCGATACGGAGGGGGTCGATATTGCCTCGCCGGACACCTATCAAGCGGGATTCAAGGTCGTCAACAGGATCGACGGCGAATGGAGGACGATCTGGTTTGCTCTCACGCCGTCCGTGATCCCCGATCTCGTGAAGCTTCCGGGCCGGACCGTGCTCTCGACCGGCTGCGCAAGTGGACGAGAGCCGCTCGCACGTGAATTCGTAAGCAGTGGATGTCGAGCGTATCTCGGCCCCGTCGAAGATGTCGATCAGGACGCCTGTGCCTTGTTCGCTATCGGCTTCTTCTATCACCTGCTGTCGATCGATCGGGATTCCGAGATCCGCTGCACCGATCAAGAAGCTGCCGAGCGGGCAGCCCAATTCGATCGACATGCTCGGTCGGGCACTCATCTCTTCCGCTATTACACTGCGTCGAGTTGCCCATCCTCGAGCGCGTGATGAACCGTCATCCTTGAAATCCCGGCTTTTCCGGTCGTAGACGGGGTCTGGGACCCCGTGATCCAAACCCCGGCTTCACAGAGGCCGGCTACAACCGGCTGAGCCGTCCGTTGAGGAAACACCCGTCGGAAGGACGAGCCAGTGGGACCGGCTCATCTCCACGATTTCGCTCGCCGTGAACGGCCCCCGAACGCGGGCTACACGTCGGCCTTGTCGTCCCAGTAACGAGCATCGTTCGCGTACCCGCGCAGGTGGAAGGCTCGCGGGACCTCGGCATCCACGGCGGGGAACGTCCGCCTCGTCCGGTCGTAACCCGTGATTCCGGCCAGGGACAGCAGGCGATCGAAGTCCTCCTCGTCCCGCGATCCGAACCAGCGGACCGCGGCGTGCAGGTCGGATGCGAAGTCCTCGTCCACGGCCGTCGCGATGTCCCAGAGCTCCTCCAGGTCCGCCTTGATGTAGCGGGACTTCAGGCCATCCACGACCCTGGCGAACCGGTCGAAGGTGCCCCGAAACTCGGGGAAGTACTCCGCCAGGAGGGCGCGGTTGCCTCGGAGCAACTCCCTCGCCTCGGCGAGTTCCGCCACGAGCGACGGGACCTCGTGAGTAACCCCCTCGTCGTCCTCGAGCTCGAACGTCGTGAAATGCCGATCGTCGAAGAGGGCCAACCAGAAGACGGGCACGGCCATCGGACCGTCAGCCACCCGGTCACGCCCCTTGGGCTTGCGGCCGACGTCGCAGCCGGCCGGACCGGGGATGTCATTGGCGATCAGCGTCGCCATGTTCGACATCGGATATACTCCGGGACCTGCCGACCTCCACAAGATCTTGTCATCATGCCGAGATATCATGAATTCTGGCGAGGGATGAACCGACCGGCCGGCCGCCTCAGTAGGCATCCCCGGAGATGACCTCGCCGAGATTGCGCGTGCAAACGGCCCACATGGTGGGGAGGGCCATGGAGGACTTGAGGAACCGCACCGAGCCGTCCATGAAGAGGAAATTGCCGCCGCCCGAGTGCTGCGATTGGAAGGCCCCCGGGCTGGCGCCGGGCGCGTTGACGGTGAACTGGCGGCCGTGGCCCAGGACGGCGATCAGCGGCGGCCTCCAGTTGTTGCAGCCCAGGCCTCGCAGCGGGTTGAAGATGGCCTCGGCTCCGGGGATCACGCCGACCCAGGTGGTGGTCACGAAGTAGTCGGCCCGCTCCCCGATCCCGACCGTGTTCGACGTCCCATCGGTGATCTCGGCGATGCGGACGCGGCTATTCCTGTGGAACATGCCATTGAACGGCTGATATTCGTAACAACCGACCAGGGACGTGGGATAGCCGCTGTTGGCACCGCCCAGGCAGCCGATGTAGCTGCACGGCCCCAGGGATCCGAGGACCGGCACGGGGATGTTGCCGGCGGCGGGAGGATCCCCGCAGTCGTACATCGAGATGCCGGCCGTCCCGGTATCGCTGGGGCAGGCGTACATCGCGATGCGCAACTCGCGCGTGGTCAGGTTGGACGGGCCGGAGATCGGCAGGCTGAAGTTGAGCGAGTTGCTCAGGGTCTGCTGCTCCAGGTACGGGAACATCAGCGCGAAGGCGCTCCAGCCCGGCCCGAGATCGGTCGGGAAGGCGGTGCAATTGCCGGCCGGCAAGGTCCAGTTCGGATCGGCGAGTGTCGAGATCACGCCGGACGGGAAGGAGCCCACGGCGCCCTCGTAATTGTGCAGGGCCAGGCCCATCTGCTTGAGATTATTGACGCACTGGATCCGGCGGGCCGCCTCGCGGGCCGATTGGACCGCCGGCAGCAGCAGAGCGACGAGGACCCCGATGATCGCGATCACGACCAGAAGCTCGATTAGTGTAAATCCTCGCATGCGACGCATAGAGGTGCTCCCAAGGGCGCCGTGAACTGAAGACCGCGTACGGGAATTGGAGAGGCCCAGACAATCTAGTCGTGCTATCCATGATTAGCAAGAAAATTCACCTCCCCACGCGACATGACAACTCGACCCGATCGGACATTCGTGATCCTCGGCCGGTTCCAGACGGAGCCGGAATCGCGGGATGGACCGGGCCGCCGCGATGATTACGCACCCGAACACCGACAGGAGCCGGCTTGCGAAGTCGATCTCCGAGGGGCGCCCGGATCCTCCCGCTCGCCGACTCGCCGACGCCTCTGGTACACTTGTCAGCGGGTGACTCGAGCCTTCAGGAGCTGACTCATGCGAGCGATTGTTCTTGCCAATGCCCGGCCTCTGGTGATCCTGCTGACTTCCCTCGCCGGAATCGGGGCCCTTGCCTCCGTGTTCATCATCCTGGTGCGGGTGCCTGCCCTGTCCACCACGAAGCTGGAAGAACTCATGGGCACGCTGGAAGGAACGGCGGTGGCCCTGCTGTTTGCCGTGATGGCCCTGCTCATCAATCTCACGTATCTCGTGCACCGCGCAGGTTTCCGCCCGGCCGAGGGCGAGAAAGCCGGCGGTTGAGATCTCCGAGTGAACAGGCGATCCCGGTTCCTTCCCTGAGTGCGCCGACCACGGGCGAGCATGGCCCCGAAGAAAAGGAGGGCGAGCCTCGAGGCGGACCGGTGACCGGGGGGTCTGGCGAGTCGGGAGAACCGCTGACACGGGGCGGGTGCCGGATGCGAGGATGTCATCGGGGCCGGCTCCGCTCGGGGTGTCAGGCTTGCGTGATAACCGCCATCGTCACGACCGGAGCCGGCCCCCGTCTACCCGACTCCCGTTCGGCGGCAATTCAGGAGACTCTTCATGGGACGACGCATCCCTGTGATCCTCTGGCTCACCTTCGCTGGCGTCGCAAACGCGTCCGACGAGCCGAAAGCACCGCCGGTCAAAGAGCCGGACCTCCGGGCCGAGCTGCTCCGACGCGCGAAGGCCGACCAGGAAGTTCGGGGCGAGATCGCCAGGTGGATGATTCAGTCCGGCAACAGTGACATCTCCGATGAGATGGCATTCGAGGCCTCCCTGGACGCGACGAGGAAAGCCGAATTCAAAAAGCTCGGCGATGCGGTGCAGAGGATCGACGAGGAGAACACCGAGCGACTTGGAGTGATCGTCGAGCGACATGGCTGGCCGACGTCCACACTCGTCGGGAAGGATGGGGCGATCGCCGCCTGGATCCTCGTCCAGCACGCGGACTTGTCCCCGAAATTCCAGCGGAAGTGCCTCGACCTGATGGCCAAGGTGCCGCACGATGAGATCCGCCGGAGTGATCTCGCTTACCTGACCGATCGCGTGCTCCTGGCGGAGGGCAAGAAGCAGGTGTATGGCACGCAGTTCACCATGGCGAACGGGAAGTGCAAACCTCGCCCCCTGGAAGACGAGGCGAACGTCGATAAGCGGAGGAAAGAGGCCGGGCTACCACCGCTCGCCGAGTACTTCAAAGATGCCGAGAGCTTCTACGGTGGTGGTCCCAGGAAGTGAGAGGACGTGCGCCGAACCGATCGCTGTTTCGGCCGGCGCCTCGTCCCGGCTTCTCCGATCGAGAGGCCCCGCACGCGGCACCGGCAGAAAACTCCCTCACCCCACTTCTCTTTCCGCGAGTAACCTCGGAAGCCCGCCTTTGCATAACGCACTTCAGATCGAGAAGATGCTACGAATCGCGCTCAGACGGACAAGGACCAACGCTCGGCTGCGAGCGTTGGTCCAGATATGCGCGTTCTGCTCCAGAACGCGCACCCGGTGCGAACTGATGCCCGACTGCGGGAGGCCTGGCCGTCGATGAGCTAACTTACGTACTTGACCCGCCCACCATCGTTGGCCCCGCCCGGCGGCACCAGGCGTAGCCGGCCAGCCCAAGGATGCCCGAGCCAAGGAGAAAAACCGGCGAAGGCTCCGGGACTGAGGCGGTGGTAAAGGTGATGGTAGCCCAGGCAGCAGCCGGCCCGGGGAAGGGGTCGTCGTTAAATTCAACAATCGTCGTGTAGGCATTGGCCGCCGAGGGGTACTGCACGATATCGACCAATGTCCGGACGTTCTGTTGCACCTGAACGCTGACGGACGTGACCTGGCTCGGTATACCGGGGTCAAGGCCGGTGAAGACCGAGGAGTAGGCTTCGAATCGGATCTCATCGGGCGGCGGCAGTGGCCAGTCGGGCGTCCAGGCATAATCGCTCATGATCGGATTGCCGTCAACCGTGGTCGAAACGAGCGTCGGTACGTTGAAACCTTCCCACCGCCCAACCGCCGCGAAATCGAGATGGTGCCACTGAAGGTCGTCGCCCTGGATGATGAGGTCGTCCCGGCCATCAATCAGGGCCTTGATGTCGAGGGCGATCGTGCCCGCCTGTGCAGGTCTGGAGACGCCGCATCCGAGGAGGGCGAAGATCGTCAGGCATGGGAGCACGCAGAATCGCTTCATCACAATCTCCTTCGCAAGTGATTAGAAAAGTCGATACGGTGAAGCCAATGCATACTCACATACTGGATCGCCAAAGTTCAGTTGGGTCAAGCAGTGACTGACTTGATCTCTTACCTTGCCGTCGCGATCGTTGGCGACGCGGAAGGCGCGAGTTCGAGTGGATATCGCCACGGTCACTCGGGAGGTGAACAAGCCCGAGGCCGCGGCGTCGAATGGGCCTGGACAAACTCCGGTGGACACGGATCGTCCCGGAGCGTAGACGCCGGGGCGAATCCGAGGTGACATCCGCCTACTGACGCAACGATTTTCGATCGGTAAAACGCCACGGTTTTCGATAGACTTTCACATGAGAATGTGTTAGGTTGTGTTCGCGCGATTCCTCGGGGTTGACCCGAATACGATCCGCTCCCGGGAGCAAGGGACGCGCCCTCCCGACTCGATCGCGCGACGGTTCATGGGGAGATCGAGGCGGAGCCCGATTCTTGGCGGCATCGCGTTGCACGGAAGGATCGGGTCTTTATCCGGCCGACCGCGGCACATCTGAGGACCGGATAAGGTCAGAAGCGACTGATGGGTCGAACTCGGACTTCCCAATGAACCCGGAACCAGGTCTGCCCCTCGACTCCCGGGTCTGCCCCTCGACTCCCGGTGCGGGACGGACGCAGGCGACTACGAGCCGCTCGAAGGTCCGCAGCCCGAAAATGCGACAAGAATCAGTGGCCCGAGAAGCAGGTGGTCACGCTCGCCAGGTTTTTCGGCGACTCACCGGCCGCGTTTCCTGCCGGCTTGGGTCAGTCTCGGTCGCCGGTAGCCCGGTCCTGGGCGACTCGCCGCCGCTCGCGTCGACCTCGGAGATGCCGACGACGCGATCGGATTGGCCCGATTCACGAGCAGCAAAGCCGACGACCAGGAGAATGAGCACGAGAAGTGGGTGCATGCAGAAGGGTTGCCTCGTAGGTGTTCGGCTGGTCAGATTCCGTTGGCGCGGTAGAATGGAAGAGTGCAACGGGATGTCGCAAGTCCACCATTGCATGCGAGAGGAGCAGCCATGACGCCAACCGCGGAATTCTTCCGAGGCCCTCACGATGGCCTCGTCCTCGATATCGACGAGATCAAGAGCTATTGCCACCTGGTAAGGACGCAGGGAGAAGGTGAGGAGCGGCTCTTCGCCATGATGCCGACGCTCGTCGAATGGAATCACATCATGCGTGGCAACCTGGATAAGGACGGCCCATTCGACAGACTTTATCCCTACGAGCTGGTGCAAAGGAAAGACGGGGCTGCATTCCTCTTCCGCCGACAGGACGACTTCCACGAAGCGGCGGATGGGATCGACGCCGCCGCCTGATGGAAGTACGAATCCGCGAGCCGGCGATCGATCCGCGTCGCGGGAGATTCGCCGAAGCGCCTCGGCCGTCGGCTCAACGAATCTCGATGTCCTGGTCGTCCTGACGCTTCTTGGCCGTCTTGGTCGGGGCCTTCTTGACGTTGCACCGGAGGTCGTGATGGACGAGCGATGCCCCTCGGATGTAGGTGATCGTCACCTGGCCGTCGTCGGCGAACGCCTCGGCGAGGGCCGCTCGCAGATGATCGATGCTGCGAATGGCCTCGCCATCCACCTTGACGATGACATCGTGCGGCCGAAGTTTGTCCTTCTCGGCGGCGGAATCCGGCGCGATTCGCTCGATGTGGAATCCATGATGTAGCCCGACCGGCTGGATGAATCCACCGATCCCGAATCGCTCGATCGAGTTGACCCGGTTCGGTCCGGCGAAGAGTGAGGAACCGGCGAGAGCCAGAAACGCCGCCGAGACGACCGCCGCACGGATCGAGGAACGAACCATGAGTTCTCTCTCCCTGAGAATTTCGGGATGCGCACGCACGCCCCATCAGCGATGAGTTCATCACCTGACACGGCGGACTCTAGCAATTCCGTCGGATCTGTCAATTGTTTCGGCTGGACAGTCTGCGTGGCCCCCGGATCCGGGTATCGAGATGAGGACCTGGAAGCCCATCAAATGAATGGACCCGGGTATGAGGCGCCCAGAAAGACCTCGGGATTCATTCTCCAGGAGTGGCCCGATCCTCCTTGCGGGTAACCCTTTCGACGCTCTAGGCCGGAGTCGGCTCGGCTGCTGTCGGGCCTTGAATGGGCCGAGGCCACCTTGATGATCAGGCCTCCCCCTATGTTCGGGACCGTTTTGTCTCGCGCAAGGAGAACGCAGGCCAAGGTTCTCCCTTGCCGATTCTATCACTCGGTGGTAGATTAGATTTCTGGAGTCAAGTCACAGATTAGGGAGGCACAGGAGCAGGGCGTGGACGCGTTCGATCCGGAGAAGTGGCCGAAAATGGTTTGGTTTCCGGCGTTCCTCCGCGATTGGGCGCGACTCGGTCTCGATGACGAAGATCTTCGGACTCTTGAACTCGAGATCCTCAAGGACCCGACTCGAGCGCCGGTCATCAAGGGGACCGGAGGGCTGCGGAAGGTCCGGTTTTCCGGGCGGAGATCGTCCCGAGGAAAGAGCGGGGCCAACCGCGTTTGTTACGTCCATTTTCCGGAATTTGGGACAATCGTCCTGGCGGTCGTATTCGGCAAGAACGAGAGGGATGACTTATCTCCGGCCGATCGCCGTGCGATCGAGACGATCGTCAGGGCATACCGGGCAGAACTCGAAGCGGACTTCCGTCGGAAGCCGTCGCGTCATCCGGGCCAGGAACAGGGGAATATCGATGGATAAGCTCATCGACGGTGAAACCCAGGGGAAAGGAAAACGCCCGGCCAGGCCGCGTACGTCTCGTCCGACGGAACTGTCCCCGGCCGGTACGAAGATCGTTTCGGCGTTCCAGGAGGCGATCGATGTGATGCGGTCCGGCGAGCCATTGCCGGGCCGTCTGACGGTCCGGACCTGCCACGCCGATTTTGTATCACCCGCATATGGCCCTGAGGATGTGCGCCGTGTGCGCGAACTGCTGAGTATGAGCCAGGTCGTGTTCGCGAGATTCCTCGGGGTCAACCCGAACACGATTCGCTCCTGGGAGCAAGGGACCCGCCCTCCCAGCTCGATCGCCCGACGGTTCATGGGGGAGATCGAAGCGAATCCCGATTACTGGCGGCATCGGGTTGCACGGAAGGAGCAGGACTGAATCAGGCCGACCGCGGCGTGCCCTTGGATCGAGAGGTTGAGAATCTTCTGGATGTCGGACTCCGACTCGCCCCCAAAAACCTGGAACCCGGTCTGACCCCCGACTCCGACGGTCTGACCCCCGACTCCGACCCCCGACTCCCCGGGTCTGACCCCCGACTCCAATGCTCCCGTCGGCCGCAGTTGCTGGCTAGGCCCGACTGCACCGGGGCGTTGCGATCTACGAGTGGGTCGATCGACTCGCCGAGTTCTGATAGGATGTCGGTGTCGAGCAGAGACTGATCCTCCGGCTGGTCCTCGGGCGAAGTCGGCATCGGATTCGCATGCAAGGTCGCCGTGAAATCGCTCTCGATGGTCCGCGCGATCTCATAGGGACATCGTCACTTCCCCATAAGATTCCCTGCATGAGAGGAGGCATCTCCATGGCTGACGCCAGGGAACCAAACGAGGCGGGGCACCCCCCCACCGAGCCAGTCTTTCAGGATCGCGGTCAGGATCGCCCCGGAATCAGGGATCCACGATCCGTCGAGGTGGACATGGGCCAGGGTCTCCCGCCTGTCCGGAAGCAACCGGCACGCTCCGGGAGTGCGAGCGGGGCTGCCATCGTGACTTCCGCCTTATTGTCGTTGATCTTCGGTGCCGCCGGCGCTTGGGCCTACGAGAGGTACCTGGCGCAGTTGATCGCCGAGAGGTCTCCGGCGGCTTCGACGACTCAAGGCCGGGATTCGGAGATTCCCGATAACCTGGCTCACATGGGTGATCGTATCAAGAGCCTTTCCGACCGATGCAACAACCTTTCCGACCAGTACAAGCAACTCCAAGCCCGGCTGGATGCGGTGCCGAAACCGACACCCGCTCCCGACCTGGCGCCGATCGAGGAGAAGGTCGCCCACGTCGGCCAGCTCTCTCAGCAGATCGAGGCGATCGGCAAGAAGCTCGACCCCCTGCCCGCTCAGGTCGTGGAGTCCGAGAAGAAGGTCACGGAACTCGACGCCAAGCTGGATGAGCTCCGCAAGGAGGTGTCGGCCGCTCACAGTCGCGCACCGGCAGATCGGAGTCGGGACGGCTCGCCTGTCTCGTCCGAGAAAGGTGAGTCGTCGATCGACACGGCCCTCGAACCCGGAGTGAGTCAATTTCGCAGAGCACGATATCGCGAGGCTTACGACGTCTTCCAGAATCTGAAGCAGTCGCATCCGGGCGATGCGCGGGTCTGGTATTATGCCGCGCTCTCGTACGGACTGAGCTCGAACGATTGGGGGAAGACGACCCAATCGATGGTCGAGCAGGGCGTTACCCGGGAGAAGGTGGGTCAGCCCCAGAAGTCCGTGATCGACTCCGCGTTCGCCGGTCTGACCAAGGAGTCCGGTAAGGATTGGCTCGATTTCTACCGTTGACGCGCCCAGTGACGCTTAGGGTCGATCGGCTCCGCCTTGGCGTCGTCGGGCGAGTTCGTGTGCCTTCGTCGGGGCGACCCGGAGGACCGCCTTGGCCGAGGACTACTGTCCACAGTTCCTCCGTTGCTGGTGACCGATTTCCACGAGGAACCCGCCCGGGGCATGAAAGTAGAACGTCCAGGCCCCATGGAAATATCCATGTCACAACAGCCCGTCAATGTCGTTCATGAAACGCATATGCAACGACAGCGGTGGGTGGAGATCCCGACTCTTACCGAATGCGCATGAAGGCGCGTTGCGCACGTGTCGTCGGATCGACGAATGGCACTAATTTAGGCACAGATCTCTTTTGGTAAGTGGCTTACGTCTTCAACGAGCGACTTGTTGGCATGCGTTAAAATAATTTGTGTATATGATTATAGGTTTGCTAAACAGAAAACAGACGGGTCCAGTTGAGCCCCCGGGAATCAATCCCGTGCAGCAGGGAAAACCCGTGTTCGCAAGTCCAATTCCGATAGGTGGTAGGGTGGGTCGAGCCCCGATCCGTCGCGGCGAGGCCCACCGCGAATGCCGAGGCACTCCGGTGGGCCTCACGCCGCTACGCGGCCCTCGACCCACCCTACATCCTCTTCGCGTACACCCTTTCAGCCGACTCCATCGTTGCCCTGCCCTTTGCACACAAACAGGAGGGAACGGTACGGAGCGATTGTCAGTCCGGTAGCAAATTGCTACCATCTCCCTATGAGTCAACCTGTCAAGATATCCGATGAACTGATCGGTGATGCCCGACGGATCGCGGAGATCGCCGAGCGCTCGATCGCCGGTCAGATCGAATTCTGGGCGCAGCTGGGCCGGGCGATCGAGCCGCTGCTCGAAGGCTCCCGAGCGCTCGCGTTGCGGCAGGCCGGCTCGGCGGTCCCGCTCTCCGAGTGCCTGGCTTCGATCGATTCGGCCGAAGGGCGCCGGCGGGTCGCGGAATACCTCGATTCGAGACCATTTCCCCATTACGATCCCGTCCCCGACTCGCCCGGCCTGCTGGCTCGGGTGGACGCCGATGGGACGCGCACCCTGGGGCGTTTCGTCGGTCGCGAGTTCCAGGCCGTCCCATGCCCCTGATGGGATTCGCCGAGTTCGATCGGCGGCCGATCCTGGTGGCGATCGGCGGCCCGAATGGAGCCGGCAAGACCACCTTCTTCCACGCGTACCTGGCACGAGCCGGGCTCTATTTCGTGAACGCCGATGTGCTGGCCGCCGATTTCGCGATCGATCCCTACGAGGCCGCTCGTCTCGCCGGCGCTTTGAGAGGGGAACTCGTCGCGCGTGAGGAGTGCTTCGTATTCGAGACCGTCTTCTCCGATCCGGTTGGCGACAAGATATCCTTTCTGGAAGAAGCCGCTCGATGCGGTTATGTCGTCGCATTGTGTGACATCGGACTCGCCAACCCCGCTCAGTCGGTCGAACGCGTGGCGATGTGAGTCTCGCAGGGCGGTCATGACGTCCCCGACGACAAGCTACGATCGAGGTTCCCTCGGACGCTCCGCAACCTTCAAGCCGCCATCGTGCGATCACCTCATGTCCTGGTTCACGACAACAGCGACCTGAACATGCCTTACCGTCAGGTGGCCGCCTTCGAATACGGGCAACCGCGTCAACTCCAGGAACCCACGCCCGAGTGGCTCCGACAAATCCTCCCCTGAAATGGGCGTCGCCACCGCTGAGAGACTGTCCCATAAGGGCAACACTCGTCAAACGAATTGAAAATCTTGCCGGATCTTCTATCGCTTTCGTGCGATAAGAGTTACGACAAGGGAACAGCTCGATACCGCCGTAGGTGCGTTAACGAATGACCAGAGTGGTGGCATCCTCGTTAATACGGGATGATGCGCGAAGTCATCCGAGCTCAGCCTTCGGTCCGGTGACACCGCTTTGCTGTCCGCACGGTCCTCTTCGGAATGGGAGATGAAGACGATCACTCCAATCTCCTCGCCCCTGAACAGGGCATGCCGGCCGGCTCGGGGCCAGGCCGGGATCGGCGACCGTGGCGATGGAGACCTTGCGAAAAGTTGCCATCGAGTGCCAATGAGTGCCATGGCCCGACCGGATCAGAGATGTCGGGTGCATCTGATGGTGTTCGGGGTGCGCAAACAGCGATAGAGGGGGCCGAAAGTGAAATCTCGAGCCGATCGCGAAGAATGCGAAACACGTCCGACGAAACCAGACCCCGGTCGAACCGATGACGGAGAGCCAATCGCAGAAAAATGATTGAAACACGCAAAATGAAGCCACAAATAGGTAGCTTGGGTAAAATTTGCGGTATGTTCCAGAGCCTCGAAGGTTCTCGCGAGTCTGAAATGAAGGAGATGGAGCCAACTCCTCGGGTCGGATCATTTTCGAGGTTCGACCGCCTGCATAATCCGCATCGATTGGCAAAATCCGGAGTGTTCAACAATTGTCACGCTAGCAACGACCGGTCCGGGATGAGTAGTATAGCTTAGAGTCGCGATCGTCCCGGCGCAGCCGGTGCCTGCCTGCGTAGTCGTCCAGGGCATGCGCCCGCTCCGCTCGAAGAGGATGACCGCGTATCGTGCTGCACGAGATTCCACCCCCCTCGGCCCCAATGGACCCCGCGGACCGAATAGTTCCCACCGAGAACCAGAGACCGGGATCTCGCCCGGCGACAGGCGACGAGAAAATCAGGGGCAGGGCGCCGGCCTTCGAGGGCCGGCCCGGGTGCGGCCGACGACCTCGCAGATCGCAACATGGGGAGCAGACCGAGATGGCGAAGATCATGGCGAGCGGGAGTTGCGGGTTCAGGGCCCTGGCTGCCCTGTTGGTGCTGTCGGTCGCGGCCGGCGCCGCCGATGAGAAAGCGAAGGCCAAGGCCAAGGTCAAGAACCCGGCAAGCCCCGCGGTGACCGCCTCCGGGCCGAAGGTGAGCTTCGACAAGCAGATCCGGCCGATCCTCCAGGCCCAGTGCCAGGGCTGCCATCAGCCGGCCAAGGCCGGCGGCGGCTACATCATGACGGCCTTCGACCAGATGCTCAAGGGAGGCGAGAGCGGCGAGCCGGGGATCGTCCCGGGCAAGCCCGATGAGAGCCTCCTCGTCGACAAGATCACGCCCCAGGACGGCAAGGCCGAGATGCCTCAGGACAAGCCGCCGCTCTCCGCCGCGGAGCTCGAGCTGATCAACCGATGGATCGCCCAGGGCGCCGCCGACGACCAGCCGCCGACCGCCAGGTCCCGATACGACATGAGCCATCCCCCCGAGTACACCCGGCTCCCGGTGATCCCGGCCCTGGCCTTCTCGCCCGATGGGACGCTCCTGGCCGTCGCCGGCTTCCATGAGGTCCTCCTGTGGAAGGCCGATGGATCGGAGCTGGTCGGCCGCCTGGTCGGGCTCTCCGAGCGGGTCGAGTCGCTGGCCTTCTCGCCCGACGGCAAGAGGCTCGCCGTGACCGGCGGGCGACCCTCGCGGATGGGCGAGGTCCAGGTCTGGGATGTCGACAAGCGCAAGCTCGCGCTCTCCGTCCCCGTCACTTATGACACGGTCTATGGAGCGAGCTGGTCGCCTGACGGGACCAAGATCGCCTTCGGCTGCTCGGACAACACCGTGCGGGCCATCGACGCCAAGACCGGCCAGCAGGTCCTGTTCATGGGCTCGCACAGCGACTGGGCGCTCGACACCGTCTTCTCGGTCGAAGGCACGCACCTCATCTCGCTCGGCCGCGACATGACGACCAAGCTGACCGAGGTCGCCACCCAGCGGTTCGTCGACAATATCACCTCGATCACGCCCGGGGCCCTCAAGGGCGGGTTGACCGCCGTCGCCCGCCATCCCAAGAGGGATGAAATCATCATCGGCGGCTCCGACGGCGAGCCCAAGCTCTACCGCGTATTCCGCCAGACGGTCCGCGTCATCGGCGACGATTCGAACCTCATCCGCGAGTTCCCCCCGCTGCCGGGCCGGGTCTATAGCGTCGCGGTCAGCAGCGACGGCAAGCGGATCGCCGCCGGCAGCAGCCTCGACGGCACCGGCGAGATCGGCGTCTACAGCTACGAGTTCGACACCGGCTATCCGGACGCCATCAAGGCGATCAACCAGAAGGTCGTCACCGCCCGATCGCCCGCGGAAGTCGCCGCGCTGGAGAAGTATCACAAGGAAGGGGTCAAGCAGATCGCCAGCATCAAGGTGCCCCAGGGGGGTATCTACGCGGTCGCCTTCCGACCCGACGGCAAGGTCCTGGCCGCCGCCGGCGCCGACGGCATGATCCGGCTGCTCAACCCCGAGACCGGCTCGCTCATCAAGGAGTTCGCCTCCGTCTCGGTCAAGCCGGCCTCGATCGCCCAGAACGCCCCGATCTCGGCCGTCCTCCCCAAGCAGGAAGAGAGCGTCGAGACCGAAGTGCTCCCGAAGAGTGCGGCCCTCGCGGCACTGGAGGTCAACCCCAGGGAGATCCGGCTGACCCAGCGGTTCGCCTACGTCCAGCTCCTGGTCACCGCCCGGCTCGGCTCGGGCGAGACGATCGACGCGACCCGGATGGTCGAGACGTCGGTCTCCTCGGCGATCGCCGACGTCTCCCGCTCGGGGCTCGTGAGGCCCGTGGCCGACGGCAAGGGGACCCTGGTCCTCCGCCTGGGGGGCAAGTCCGTCGAGGTCCCGGTCACCGTGCTGGGCGTGCACTCGGCGCCCAAGGTCGACTTCGTGCACGACGTCGCCCCGGTGCTCTCGCGGATCGGCTGCAACTCGGGGACCTGCCACGGCTCCGCCCAGGGCAAGAACGGCTTCAAGCTGTCGCTCCGCGGTTATGACCCGATCTTCGACGTCCGCGCCCTGACCGACGACCAGGCGGCACGCCACGTCAACCTCGCCGCGCCCGAGACCAGCATGACGCTCCTGAAGCCCACCGGCGCGGTCCCGCACGTCGGCGGCGCCCTGATCCAGCCGGGCGAGTCGTATTATGAAATCATCCGCTCCTGGATCGCCGACGGCGCCAGGCTCGACCTGACCACGCCTCGCGTGACCCGGATCGAGGTCGCGCCGATGGACCCGGTCATCCAGCGGCTCGGCACCCGGCAGCAACTCCGCGTGCTGGCGACGTATTCCAGCGGCGAGGTCCGCGACGTGACCCGCGAGTCGTTCCTCGACAGCGCCAACTCCGAGGTCGTCGTCGCGGGACGCTCCGGCTTGATGACGGCCGTCCGTCGCGGCGAGGCCCCGATCATGGCCCGCTTCGAGGGGAACTACGCCTCGACCACGATCACCGTGATGGGCGACCGCACCGGGTTCGCCTGGTCCGAGCCCCCGGCCTTCGGCAAGATCGACGAGCTGGTCGCCCGCAAATGGAATCGGATGAAGATCCTCCCATCCGGCCTCTGCAACGATACCGAGTTCCTCCGCCGCGTCTTCCTCGACCTGACCGGGTTGCCGCCGACGGCCGACGACGTCCGCAAGTTCCTGGCGGACCCGCGCGAGAGCCGCCTCAAGCGCGAGGCGCTGGTCGACCGCCTGATCGGCAACCCCGAGTTCGTCAACTACTGGACCAACAAGTGGGCCGACCTGCTCCAGGTCAACCGGAAGTTCCTGGGCGTCGAGGGATCCGTGGCCTTCCGCAACTGGATCCGCGCCCAGGTCGCCGCGAACCTGCCCTACGACCAGTTCGTCCGGGCCGTCATGACGGCGTCCGGCTCGAACCGGGAGAACCCGGCGGCCGCCTACTTCAAGATCCTCCGCGAGCCGGCGGCCACCATGGAGAACACCACGCAACTGTTCCTGGCCGTCCGCTTCAACTGCAACAAGTGCCACGACCACCCCTTCGAGCGCTGGACCCAGGACCAGTACTACCAGACGGCCGCTTATTTTGCACATGTGGATTTGAAGACCGATCCGGCCAGCGGGGGACGGATGATCGGCGGCTCCGCGGTCGAGGATGCCAAGCCGCTCTTCGAGGTCGTCGCCGACTCGAGCAAGGCGGAGGTGATCCACGACCGGACCAAGAAGGTGACCGCGCCGAAGTTCCCCTATTCCAACGCGTTCGCCCACCAGCCGCCCGCGGGCGCGTCGCGACGGGTCGAGCTGGCCGAGTGGTTGACCTCGAAAGAGAACCCGTATTTCGCCAAGAGCTACGTCAACCGGCTCTGGGGCTACCTGCTCGGCGTCGGGATCATCGAGCCGCTCGACGACATCCGCGCCGGCAACCCGCCGACCAACCCCGAGCTGCTCGACTACCTGACCCGGGAGTTCGTCAAGAGCGGCTTCAACGTCCGGCACGTGATGGGGCTGATCTGCAAGTCCCGGACGTACCAGTTGTCGGTCGAGACGAACAAGTGGAACGCCGATGACAAGGTGAACTACTCGCACGCGACCGCCCGCCGGCTGCCGGCGGAAGTCTTGCTGGACGCGGTCTACCGCGTGACCGGCTCGGTCTCGAACATCCCCGGCGTGGCGCCGGGGACGCGCGCGGCCGCCTTGCCCGACTCGGGCGTGGAGCTGCCCAGCGGCTTCCTGACGACCTTCGGCCGCCCGGCCCGCGAGAGCGCCTGCGAGTGCGAGCGGTCCAGCGGCATGCAGCTCGGCCCGATCATGGCCCTGGTCAGCGGCCCGACCCTGGCCGACGCCCTGGCCGACCCGGCCAATGAACTGACCCGGCTGGTATCCGCCCAGGGGGATGACACCAAACTGATCGACGAGTTGTTCTTGCGAGTCCTCAACCGGCCGGCGACTCCCGCGGAGATCGCGACCTGCCGCAAGGACATGCAGTCCGTCGAGGAGGACCATCGCCGGATGGCCGAGGAGCTCGGCCGTCGCGAGACCGAGTACGCCATGATGCGGCCCGAACTCGAGCGTCGCCGCCTGGCGTCGATCGTCACTGCGCAGGCCGCGCTGGCCGCCTACGAGAAGGAGCTCGCCCCCCGGCTGGCCGAGCAGGAGCGCAAGAAGGCCGAGGCGACCGCCAGGCTCGAGGCCGACCTGAAGAATTACGAGACCACCACGCTCGCCAAGAAGATGGCCGACTGGGAGAAGGAGAAGGCGTCGTCGATCGTCAATCGATGGGCGGTCCTGGAGCCCAAGACCACCAGCGCCAGCAACAAGGCGATCCTGACCAAGGAGCCGGACGGTTCGATCACGGTCTCCGGGCCCAACACGAATGGGACGGTCACGATCGTCGTCGAGGCCGAGCTGACCGGGATCACGGGCGTGCGGCTGGAGGTCCTCGCCGACGGCCGCCTGCCCAATAAAGGGCCCGGTCGGGCGTCCGACGGCAACTTCGTGCTCAACGAGATCGCGTTGACCGCGGCGCCGAAGGCCGACCCGAAGCAGGCCAGGCCGGTCAAGTTGGAGAAGGCCGCGGCCGACTTCAGCCAGGCGGATTTCGACATTTCAAACGCGGTCGACGGCGTCGCCAGCGACCAGGGCAAAGGCTGGGCGATCGCCCCGGCCACCGGCACCACGCACTGGGCGACATTCGAGACGGCCCAGCCGGTCGGCGGCCCCGGCGGCACGGTGCTGACCTTCAAGATGACCCACCTGTTCCAGAATGTCTGGACCCTCGGCCGCTTCCGCCTCTCGGCCACGCGGGGCGCCAAGCCGGTCGGGCTCAGCCTGCCGGAAGACTTCCGCGCCATCCTGGCGGTCGCGCCCGAGGTCCGGACCGACGCCCAGAAGGAGGCCCTGATGGTCTACTTCCGGGCCATCGATAACGACCTGCGGACCAAGTACGGCGCGGTGATGGCCAGCAAGGCCCCGCTGCCCGTCGATCCCAAGTTGCAGGAGCTGCGCAACCAGCTCGAATTCGTCAGGAAGCCGATCGCGATCGACCCGGCGCTCGTGGCCCTGCGTCGAGACGTCGAGATCAGCATCGAGCAATCGATCGCCCGCCGGCTCACCGCCGCCCAGGATATCACCTGGGCACTCATCAATAGCCCGGCATTCTTGTTCAATCATTGATTGCATCATGATTCGCCGGTCGCGAGCGGGTCATCTCCGACGACTCGTGACCGGTGAAGATTGAGCATGCATATGCTTCGTGGTCCGTCCCGGTCGAGGCGAAGGGGGGCATCGCGGTGCAGGCGGCCAAGACGGCGATCTTCTTGAGCCTGGCCGTGGCGACGGCCCTGGGTTCCTGGTACCTGGGGTTTCGCATCCCCGAGAGCCAGTGGCGCCGGCCCCACGAAGCGGGCCGCGATTCGATGAGCCGGGGTCAGTTCGGCGAGGCCGAGCGGCAATTCACGACGGCCGTCGAGCTGGCCAGGGTGCTCGGCGAGGAGGACCCGCGCGTGGCCCTCTCGCTCTTCCACCTCGCGGACTCCCTCGTCGCCCAGTCCCGATTCGACGACGCCATCCCGCTCTTCGAGCGTGCCCTGGAGATCGACGAGAAATCCCTCGGCCACAACCATCCCGACGTGGCCCCGGTGCTGGAACACTACGCCGTACCGCTCCGCCAGACCGGTCGGATCGCCCAGGCCGAGGCCGCCGAGGACCGTGTAAGGATCATCCACGCCCGATCGGGCCGCCGGAACAGGTGGGGCATCGGCCGGAATTAACGATGAAAAGACGAGAGGTCCGCAGATGAAAGGCAGATGAAAGACCGATAAAAATACATGTTATATAATTAGTGATGCCGTGTCGCGTCGGCTTTCCTGATTCCGGCTTTCCATCCGCGTTCATCTGCGGATAGACACTTAAGGTAAGGGGTGGGGAGATCAGGCGGGATGGCGGATCAAGACCGGGATTCCCAGACAGAGCCCGGGCCCGACTACTTGGTTGGCGGCTTCTCGCGCCGGAATGTCCGCAGGGCGTGGCCGCTCCCCTTGTCGGCGCGGAACTCCTTGGGCCTCGCCTTGCCGGGCTCGGCCATGCAGATGGTGAGCTTGTCATCCTCGAGCTTGTAGACCCCCAGCACCCGCTCGCCGCGGTTAGGCCCGCCGTCGGGGATCACGTCGATGGCCTTCGGCTCCCGGGCCGGGTCGAGCTCGATCCTGGTCCCGGCGAATCGCTTGCCGTCGCGCTCCCAGACCGCGTGGTCTCCCTCGACGATCCGCTTGATCGAGCGGACCAGGTCCTCCGCGGCCTCCTGGCCCTCGTAGACCGACGATGTCACGGCCCAGGTCCCTTCCTGCCGCTTCAACTCGTCCTTGGCCGCCTTTTCGTCGGCCGTCGCGAGCGTGGGCAGTAAGAGCGCGACCAGTCCCATGGCGAACAACGGGAAGACGCCTCGCGGATGCATGGGAATGAGCCTCTCGACCTGTCGAGCACCAGTCGGTGGGACCGTGGAAACGCGAACCACCGATGGAGGCAGAGCGGAATCGTGCCGCGCCCATCGGTGGTTCCTGTCGTCGAACCGCGGGGGATCTCAGGAGAAGAGCCGGGTGACGGCCTCGGCCTTGACCAGCTCGCGGGGCTGGTTGAGGTGGTTGTAGACGATCGTGGCCGGGTCGATGCCGAAGGCGTGGTAGATGGAGGCCAGCAGCTCGCCGGGGTGGACGGGGTCGGAGAGCGGGGCCGAGCCGGTCTTGTCGGACTTGCCGTGGATATTGCCGCGTCGTACGCCGGCACCGGCGAGGACGGCCGTGTAGCAGTACGGCCAGTGGTCGCGGCCATCGGCGCTGTTGCCGTTGCCCGACGTGCTCACGCCCTTCTGGGGGCTGCGGCCGAACTCGCCCACGGCGACGACCAGGGTCTCGTTCAAGAGCCCCCGCTCGTCCATGTCCATCAGCAGGCCGGAGAGCCCCTGATCGAGCATCGGGCCGGACCGGTCGCGCATCCGGTTGGTGAGGTCGGTGTGGTGGTCCCACGAGTGGTTGTCGGAGTTTGCGACCTTGGGCCAGATGACCTCGACGACCTTGGTGCCGGCCTCGACCAGGCGTCGGGCCAGCAGGCAGCTCTGGCCGAAGGTGTTCCGACCGTAGAGGTCGCGCGTCGAGGGCGACTCGGCCTGGATGTTGAACGCATCGCGGGCGCGGCCGGAGACGATCAGGCTGAGGGCGCGGTCGTAATACTCGTTGAGCTTCAAGTCGGAGACGGCCTGATCGATGTCCTGCATACCCGCGTTGAGGGCATTGCGAAGATTGGCCCGGCGCTGGAGACGCAGGGCGAAGACCTCGGGCCGGAGCTTCAGGTCGTCGACCTTGATCTTGTCCATCTTGTTCAGGTCCATGTCGTCACCGTCGGGGAACAACATGTAGGGGTCGTATGCCTTGCCCAGGAAGCCCGCGGTGCCTCCCTTGCCGACGACGTTGCTCTCCTGCAACGGCCGAGGCAGCATGACGAACGGCAGCATCGGCACATTCTGCGGGCGGAGCCGGATGATCTGCGAGCCGAAGTTGGGGAAGTCCTTCGGGCTGGGCGGCTCGAGCTGGCCGGACGGGCTGACCTTGTCGGTCGTATAGCCGGTCATCATCTGATAGATGGCCGCGGTGTGGTTGAACAGGCCGTTCGGCGTGTAGCTCATCGAGCGGATGAACGTGAACTTGTCGGTGATCTGGGCCAGCCGGGGCATGATCTCGGTGACCTGGATGCCCGGGACTTTGGTCGCGATCGGCTTGAAGACGCTCCGCACGTTGTCGGGGACGTTCTCCTTGGGGTCCCACAGGTCGAGGTGGCTGGGGCCGCCCTGGAGATAGACCATGATGATGCTTTTGGCCTTGCCCCAACCCGGGCCTCGGCTGGCCTCCCCGGCGCGGGCGGAATTCGCCTGGAGCTCGAGCATCGAGCCCAGGCCCATGCCCAGCAGGCCCGATCCGCCCACTCGCAGGATGTCGCGCCGCGTGACGCCCAGCTCCGGATCGCAGAGGTCTTTCCCAGCTTTCCCGGGTACGATGATCATCGTGTCGCTCCCTGGTCACCCACGTGGTCGGTCCCTAAATCCGTCTCGCGCGCTTCTCCACGCGTATATCAAACAAATATTGTATCGCGTCGCAAGGGTCTTGTCCTGCGGAAAATCCTACTTTTTCTTCTTTCTCGGCCGGGGATCGTGGCGGGAAGTCTCGATGAATCATCCTCCGATCAACCGCCAAGGACGCCAAGAGGATGAGCAACCGAGGACTCAATACATCAGGAGCAATTTCCAGCGAGGGCCGTCCCAGGACATGACGATCTGACCGAGGATGTCCTGGCCGATCAAGACATCGACCCCGACCGAAGCCGGAGGCGCCGCGATGGCCTCCACATTGAACCAACGGCCACTGAGCCACCATCTCGCTTGCTGGGGGTCCGGCTCGAAGGCGATCCGAATGTCATAGGTCTGAGCCCAGGTGCTCTCCGAACCGGCCCGGGTGAACTCGACCGTCCCAACCTCGAGCGGCCGCAACGCCGCGATGATTCCGGGATGGATGGCGGTCATCGATGCCCCGGTATCGATCAGGGCCGTCTTCAGGAGAACCTTGCCACTCGGGCCGCGAGATTGCCCCGGTCGATTGTTGGAGACGCCGACTTGGATGAGTGGAGGCATGGAGTTCAGTGCATGGATCGCCATCAGAGGATGACGCCACCAAGGCTGTGGATCCGCTCTCTCAGGACGATCTGCTTGACGAGTGTCGGTTGCCCGCCGAAAAGTTCGTATGCCTTCTCGATCGCTTCCTGGCGGTCCGCAAAGATCCCTACGACCTTTCGTCCCTTGATAACCACATAATCGCCCTTCCGTTTGAGCAATTCATCCAGGTGGTTTTTGTAGGTGATCAACTCCTCAACCAGGGTCTGATCGCCAACGATTTTGGACGGGTCGAACGTGCGCCAGTTCCGGAATCGCGGCTCGGGCCCGAGCTTCGAGGCGGCTTTCGTGCCATTAACTGGATCCGCCGTCTTCTTTCGCATCGTCGTGGCTCCAATGGGTCCGGCCGCAATCGCCTCGGCTCAACCTCATCTTATCCGAATGGCGTCCCACGAACAGTCGATCGACCTCGATGATTCGGTGGCTACGTACCTGATTGCGCATCCTCCCCATTATTAAGATGCCTCGAAATCGAGATTTCCTGAATGCGATCGGTAGGCATCCGGGCTTCCGTCCTCCCGAACTCTTGGCCAGGCCAGTAGATCCGAGATCCCTGTGGAGGAATCGTGGCGGCGAAATAGATCAGATTGTCGAAGACCGACGGGATTTCCACCGGCATCCTTGCAGGGGTCGCCCTCGGGATGATGAGCCCGATCATCCGAAGAGTGCTGTGGAGCCTTCGCCAGCGCTACCAACGCCACAGCATTCGGGAAGTCGGTTTTGTCCGCTCGCGCAGAACAGGAGAGCGGTCGGTTCCGTCCGGTTCTGCCTCCGCATCGCCGCGGAGCTCGGGCCAGTCGCAAGCCCAGGTTGTTGTTCGTGTTGGTCGGCGCGTTCCTGTTGCGATACGCCGCACGACAGTTCTCGGCAGCGTTGTTCCAGCTACCTCCCCGGTTCACTCGGTTCGAGCCATTTGACCGCTCACCGGGATTCACGTTAGCAGCTTCCGGCGGAACCTCCAACTGGAAATCCCTCTCGTCGAGGCGAATGCGGTCAAGGCGGTCGCCCGCTGCTGGTATTCGCGTTCGTCGATCTCGTCGTCTTCGAGTTTGCGATCCACGTCGCGAAGCCGCCGACGATACCGCACGCGACTTCGGCGGTTCAAGATCATGTGCGTCGGAAACAGCCGCGCGCCCAGGAAATCCAGGCCGTGCGCCGCTCGGTTGATGAATGGGGTCGGTTTGAGCGTGAGGCCGAGTTCGTCCGCCAGGAATTGCGAACTGGTCGCGAGGATCCCGTCCAGCCCGCCTCGGCCCTTTCCCCAGATCAGCATGTCATCCATATACCGCACATAAGCACGAATCCGGAGGTCTTCCTTGACGAGACGGTCGTAGCGATCGAGGTAGAAGTTGGCGAAATGTTGCGACGTCAGACTGCCGATCGGCAGGCCCCTGCCGAGCACTCCCCGGTACGAATCGATGATCCGCCCCATCAGCACGAGCAATCGCGCATCCTTGATTCGCCGGGAGAGGGCCCTCTTCAACGTCTCATGACAGATACTATCGAAGTATTTTCGCACGTCCATGCTCAGGAACCAGTCGTGCGATCCCGCAAACCGGCCGGCACGGCGCAATGCTTCCTGTCAACCCTTCCCCGCGCGGCATGCGAACGTATCCGCGATCAGCCAGCGCTCGAAATGCGGCTCGCAAACGTTCATGATCGCGTGATGCAGGACCCGCTCGGCGAAGCACGGCGCAGTGATGATTCGTTCCTTCGGGTCCCGGATCACGAACTGCTGGAATCGGCCGACCGGGAAGGTGCCGCTTCGCAAGCCGTCCGATAGCTCCGTGAGCTGGGCTTCGAGGTGCTCGACGTAATGGCGGGCCTCGGGCCGGCCTCGCTTCCCACGCATGGCCTTCCAGACGGCCAGTTGCAGATTCGTTCGATCCGCGATCGCGTCAAACAGGTTTCCCACCCGCTTCATCGGCCACCGGCTCCTTCCAGGCCTCGGAGAGGATCTCCAGCATCCGTCGGCCGTACTTTTCCAGCCGCGCGTCGCCGAGGCCGTCGATCTTGGCCAGCGCGGCTCGCGTCGTCGCCTTGCTGGTGACCATCTGGGCGAGCTGCTCGTTCGTGAAGATCGTGTAGACGGGGACCGCTTCTGATTGTGAGATCACTTTGCGGGCGTCGCGGAGCTTGGCGAAAACGGCGAAATCCGGTTCGGACAATGTTTCTTTATAGTCCGTCTTGGTGCGAACCCCGCCGTGCTTTCCGAT
This sequence comes from uncultured Planctomycetota bacterium, assembly GCA_963743925.1. Classification (GTDB taxonomy): domain Bacteria; phylum Planctomycetota; class Planctomycetia; order Isosphaerales; family Isosphaeraceae; genus CAVZRC01. Next base: position 85,383 of record CAVURY010000014.1, read on the forward strand.
CAAATCCGCGTGATCCGCCCCGTCCAGATACTCCACGCACAAGACCCACAGCGACGAGGTCCCTTGATCCACCAACTGGCGATCGACCTTGATGATTCGATGGCCACGCAGGAATGTATTCAAGGTCTCGGTAGGCCCATCGGCGGCGGTGACCGGGATGGTGAAAAAACGAAAAGCCATGATCAAATTTTGATATTTAAAAACAAGGAGACCAGGGGCTTCGCCCCTGGACCCCGATCGCTTCGCCATCTCCGCTCCGGCTCCGCCTACGCTACGAAGCTTCGCTCAAAGCACTCCCCGGAATCCTCTTCCCTAACCTCACTTGCCGGACGGAACTCGGGCCAGCCGCAAGCCCAGGTCGTTGCTCGTGTCGGTCGGCGCGTACCTGCCGCGATACGCCGCACGACAGCACTCGGCAGCGTCGTTCCAGCTACCTCCCCGGATACACTCGGTTCGAGCCATCGTACGCATCTTCGCACCACTCCCAGACGTTGCCGTGCATGTCGAAAATACCGAGGCTGTTCGCTTCGTACAACCCGACCTTGCAGGTGCGTCCCAGGGCAGAGTCGCTGAAGTTCGCCTGTTGCGCCGAGAGCGTATTGGCCGGCGCTCGCAAGTAGAAGTTCCAGCCGCATAGGGCCTGAGTCGTGGCCGCGCCTCGGCACGCATATTCCCATTCGGCTTCCCGGGGCAGACGATACATCCAGCCCGTTTCTCTCTGGCTTTCATTCAGCTTCTTGATGAACACCTGGCAATCGTTCCACGAGACCGATTCGACCGGGAAGCGTTTCAGGTCAGCGTCCGAGACGCCGGAGAGTTTGTCGGCTCCCGCCCCGCCTTTGCGGAAGTGGCTCGGGTTGGCGCCCATGACCTTTTGCCATTCTTCCTGAGTGACCGGGTAGACACCGATGTAGAAGTCGCGATCGATGGTCACCTGCTTATCGCCGCAGTTCCCATCCTGGCCCCCCATCCAGAACGTACCGCCGGGCACGATGACGAACTCCATGCCGAGGCCGTTGATGAATCGCTTGCCATCGCGGTGCTGGACGGCCCGAGTGTAGAGGTCTTCGTCCCGCAGGACGGGATGGAAGACGGTCTCGAGCGTCGCCACCGCCGCCTTCCACTCGCGACGCTCGAGATGCTGGCGGGCGCTCTCGTTCTTGGTCTTGGCATCGTCTACGAGGCGATCGATCTCCTCGTAGAGCTGCTTCTTCCGATCGGGCACGCTGACAACGATCGGCTCGACGATGAGCTTCCCGGGCAATCGTGCGAGGGCTTCAGCGAGCTCGGCGGCGGTCGGGAAACGGCGATCGACCCGCGCCGCGACGGCTTTGGACAGCAAGTCGAGCAGTTCCTTGCAAACGTACTGCTCCTCCAGGTCGCTCCACATGTCGACGCCTAGCTCCAGGTTGAGATCGCGGAGCAGCATCTGGTAGAGCATCACACCCAGGGCGTGGACGTCATCCGCAGGGTGCGAGTCTTCGCCCCGGCGTTGCTGGGGCGAGGCATACATGGGCGTATTGGCCCATCGCACGAGCGAAGGGGTCGTGCAACTCACGCCCGTGGCGTTCGCCATCCTCGCTTCCTCGAGAGCCTGGCGGGCCTGGGTGTCGCTGATGCCGAAGTCGGTGATCTTGAGCGTACCGTTCTTGCCCACGAGCACGTTGGCCGGCTTCATGTCGCGGTGGATGACCTTGCGGGGCGATAGATTATGGCAGTGGCCCAGGGTGTCGGCCAGGATGCTGATGGTCTTCACGGCCAGGGAAGCACGCACGGATAGCTCTTTCGGCCAGGTGCTCACGAGCTGCCCGAGGTCGCCGCCGGGGATGTACTCATATTGCAGCCAGGGGGTGTCGCCCTTCAGGTAGGCGCCGATCAATTTGACGACGTTCGGGTGGTCGATCAGCTCGTTCTTCACCAGCTCGACGTTCTCGAGCTCGTTCTCGAAGATGCGCTTCTGCGAGGCCGGGTCGAGGCAGAACTTGAACGCGGAGTAGCTGTTCTTCATCTCCTCGTGACGGGCCTTCCAGACTTCCCCGAAGCCGCCGATGCCGAGTCGCTCCGTGAGGATCCATTGGTCCGCCCTCGGCGGCGAATCGCCTTCTCGGAACATCGGCGGGCGCGGCGGCAGGAATGGTACGATGTCCTCGGGACGCGTGGCCGACCACTTGGGGGGCGCGGTGGTGCCGGTCGGGTCCTCGGGGCGGGAGAAGCTGGCGCGCACCCGGGCCGGGATCAGCTTGACGTATTCGGTCACGGCCCTGCGGTATTCGGGCGGTTGATCGGCGAGCTCGACATCGATGATCTCTTCCGCCTTCTTGTCGAATTCCACCTGCGGCATCGCGGCCACCCGGACGAGGGCCTGCCGCAACTCGGCCTGCTGCTGGCCGTTGGATCCCTTCCTGGCGAAGCGCTTGAGGATATTGTCGGCGAAATCCAGCATGTGCCGGCCGCCCTGGGCGATCTCGCCGAGATTCTTCACGACGGGAGCCACCGCGGCGATCGCGGCGGCGACGGCGGCAACGAATTCGTACATCGTCGGTTCCCTTGGCCGGGTTGGGGAAAGGTCTCGACGTGTATTCGCCGCGAATGCCCGGATCTTATCCGAATGCGCGGCATTTCTTCGGGAGGTGCGAATGACCTCTGCGGTCCCGCGATCGCCACTGATCGACCGAGAGAGCCGGCCCTGAATGATCTGTTCCCCGTTTCCGATCTACGCCCGGCTCTGTTTGACCTCAACGCTCACTTTGACCCCGCCCTCTCCCCGATGGTAATATCGGGAATAACCCAGGAGGGAAGAGGTATGGCTACAGATCGATCAAACGACCTGAGCGCTTTCAGGAGCTTTATCGACGAACAGCTCTCGGGCGAACCCGTCCCCACGGTCGAAGAAGTTCTTGCGCGCTGGGAATTCGAGAACGAGAGCGACGTGGAACGGCAAGAGGCCCTCGAAGCGATTCACCGAGGCTTTGCCGATGTCGAGGCGGGACGAGTCGTGCCGGCCCGGGAGGCGGTAGCCGAGCTTCGCAGGAAACACAACCTGCCTGAACTCTCATGAGTTTTCGAGTCGAGGCAGGCCGGCGGCGCTCCTCCAAGCCCTCGTGGGCGACGAAGGCCGGGGTCTAGCGGGATCCTCTCCATCGAAGGACGGTGCCCGCGACCGGTTCCAGTTCCGCCACGAGGGCTCGGAGGAGCGTCGTGGCGTCGGTGTGATGCGTGAGGTTCGCGCCCTGCCCGGCCCAGAGAGGGGTGAGCCCGGTATGTCCGGCCCTTTCCGCCGGGGCCGAGAGGTTCTTCATGAGCGCCCGCTGCAACGGGTAGGGCAAGTGTTCGACGCCCGGCCGGTTGAGCTCTTCCAGGATCTGATTCCGGATCCCCCGCCCGAGCCGGCCCGTGAAACCGCGGGTGAGGGCCGTCTGCCCCGCCTCGCCCCCCAGGATCGCCCGGCGGTGGTGCGCGCTCGCCCCGGACTCCTCGCAAGCGAGGAACGCCGTACCCATCTGCACGCCATCGGCGCCGAGGGCGAGAGCGGCGACGATCCCCCGTGCGTCGGCGATCCCGCCCGCCGCCACGACGGGCAGGTCCACGAGGTCGGCGACCTGCGGCACCAGGGCGAGCGTCCCGAACAGCGAGTCTTCGGACGGGCGCAGGAACGACCCGCGGTGTCCGCCCGCCTCGAACCCCGAGGCCACGATGACATCCACTCCGACATCGCGGAGCGCGACGGCCTCGTCGGGCGTCGTCGCGGTCCCGATGACGACGATCCCTTGCGCCCGGCACTCGTCGAGGATCTCGCGCGGGGGGATGCCGTAGATGAAGCTGAAGACCGGTACCTTCGCGTCCAGCAGCACACGCACCTGGTCTTCAAACCGTGTGGGGCTGTAGGGCGTGTAGGCCGGCGTTTGCCCTCCCAGCGCCTCGATGTGTCGGGCGATCGCGGAGAGGCTCTTCGCGAACGCCGCCTCGCCGGACGTGGCCGCCCCCTCGTCTTCCATCGAGACCCACAGGTTCATGGCGAAGGGCTTCGGGGTCAGCGAGCGGATCTCCGCGACGACGTCTCCTATCGCGCCCGGAGACAGGCCATGCGCACCGAACGAGCCGAGCGCGCCGAAGTTCGAAACGGCGGCGGTGAGACGCTGCGAGGAGAGGCCGCCGAGCGGCCCCTGGATGATCGGGTATTCGACGCCGACCCGGTCGGTGAAACGTGTCCGATTCCAGCCCGATGTCGCGCCTTGTTCCGCCATGGCCGATCCTTTCTCCGAGATCGTCGCCGCAAATGACATGGGGAGATTCTCATTTCACCACCGACCGAAATGGGCGCCGCCGTTGACGTGCAGCACCTCGCCGGTGACCAGCGAGGCCTCGGCCAGGTAGAGCACCGCGTCGGCGATGTCCTTCACGTCCGAGACCCGGCCCATCGGGGACAACGACTTCAGGAAGTCCTTCGGGCTCTTCTCGTGCATGGGCGTGTCCACGACGCCCGGCGACACCGCGTTGACGCGGATGCCGTCCTTCGCATACTCCAGCGCCAGGCTCCGGGTCACCGCGTTCAGGCCGCCCTTGGTGATCATCGGGACCGACGCGGGGACCCCCGCGATCGGGTTGTCCACGAGCGAGGCCGTGATCGTCACGATGCTCCCCCCGCTCCCCTGCGCCAGCATCCGCCTGATCGCCAGTTGGGTGATATACAGGAACCCTTCGAGGTTGGTCGACGCGAGCATCCTGAAGTCGTCGGCCGTGTACTCGGTGAACGGCTTCGCGAAGAAGATCCCCGCGTTGTTGACCAGCACGTCGATCGAGCCGAAGCGATCGACGGCCGTCCCCGCGATCCTCGCGGCCGTCGCCTCATCTCCGATGTCCCCGTCGACCAGCGCGACGCGTTCGGAGGGCGCGAACGCGCCCGCCTTCGAGATGTTCCTCGAATTCGCGACGACCTTGTAGCCCCGCTCCAGCAAGGCCGACACGACGCCCGCCCCGATGCCCTTCGAGGCCCCCGTCACGATCGCCGTCTTCGAATCCACGGACATGGTCGCCCACCCTTCCAGAACCCGGGCCGGATAGTCACTAGAAAACGACGACTTACCTGGTTACAATGGTAGCGTCGGAGTCACTTCCGTCAAGGATTTACCGGGTTACAACCCTGAGTTGAACGTTGCGAACGAAATCCGTCCGAAGCGCGAAGCGGGCCCACCAGCTCGATTTCATCGGTGACCACCTGGCGATCGACCTCGTCAACACCGTGCGCATGATCGACGAGAATCCGACCGACACGCTGCGGACGGACGAGGACGTGAAGGTCTGGCTGGGCCTGGCGTCGGTCCCGGTCGCCCGCGATCCCGAAACCTGGCCTGCCGGTCAACTCCTCGACGCCGCACGCCGCCTGCGTGAGGCCACGTTGAAGGCGATCGAGGGCAAGAAGGCCGGGAAGCACCCGTCGCTCAAGACGATCAACGCATTCCTCGCCTCGGCCGTGAGTCACGCCCGGCTCGTCTCGAACGCCTCGGATGAGCTGGAATTCCGACGCGTCTATCACGGCCGGACCCCGGAGGAATACCTGGCACCCGTGGCCGAGGCGGTCGCGGACCTGCTGGCCCACGGGGACTTCGACCTCATCCGGCGTTGCGGGAGCGAGCGCTGCGTCCTCTGGTTCTACGATCGGACGAAAGGCCACGTCCGGCGATACTGCACGGCCGAAGGCTGCGGGAATCGGGCGAAAGTGGCGGCTTACCGGGCCCGGAGGCGATCGGCGATCGAGGAGGGGTCGTGAGGATAGGACGCGAGCGGTTCGGTCGCCTGAGTGTGCTCGCAGGCCCTTATAGAGAGTCAGGAAAGTAATGCACGCTGCTTCAGAGCCTCTACCTCATCTCCATGTTCGTTGACGAACCAGTCGTCCAGGAGGGCAAGGTAACGGGCCTGGACCTCCGTCGGCAAATGGAAGAAGCCGGACAAGTGCCGCTCGCGGCAGGCGGGGCCCCCGCAATTGCAGACCCATTCGGTGTCCCCGTCGCCGTTGACGCAGTAATCGTAAGTAATCTCATCGCCGGGGCGGATCTCCCTCAAGGCGACGACGTAGCGGTCTCCGGCGATCGTCTTGATGTAGGTGCTCGGCTCACAGCGGTGATTGATGAACCGCTCCGGGGGCCGCATGAGCACGACCTTGCCGCCGGCCACGTAGTCGCAGTGGTGCTCGAACTCGTCCTTCTCCGGGACGAGCGGATTGGCATCCGTCACGACCCGAGAGTCATCGATCATCAGGACGATCTCGCCGGGCGAGATTGGGATCATCGAGAAGACACCTGTTCCGTGGATCGGGGATTGGGCGGTATACACGCGGCTCATCGGCTGCACCTCGGGCTCGGACTTGGAGACCTTTTTATCGCCCGGTCTTCAGAAGGATTGCGTGGTTTGCCATCGACGCCACGAGGGACAACGTACAACAGGAGGCTGGCGGCGTGCATTACTTTCCTGACTCTCAATAGCTTAGCCGGAGCGGCCAATTCTGCCGCTCTCCCAGATCTTGTCTGCTGACTCGACCGTTGTGTCTTCCTCCCCAAGAAACCTCCCCTTGGCGAACAACGCGGTCTCCAGGTCGGTTAGCGGAGTGTCCGCCGGGGAGACCATCCCGAAGATCCCGTCCATCAGCAACCTGTCGGAATACACCGAGGATTCCCGCATCGGTTCCCGGACGTCGGGATCGCCGGACTTGGTGCGGGCAGACCTTGAGTGGCCTTTCGAACGGCCCTTGCTCCTCAACCGGTCGTAGGCCAGTTCCAGTTGCTCGAGATAGGCCCGACCACGGTGACTGATGCGCGGGAAGCGCAGGCAGCCGAACGCCAGAGCGATCACTCCGATGAGGGCCATGGGGCACAGGATGACCGCGACAATCGGTTCTCTCTTCGCCAGACCCACCGCCATCAGGTACCCGCCCAGACCGAGGATCAACGCCGAGCCGATCCACCAGAGCCGGGCTCCGAGCCGCTTCATCCCGGGGGGAGCCAGCAGCTCTTGGTCGGCCAGATTGTCCCGATAGTCTCCGCACATTTCCCGGAGCAGGTCCGGTATGCCACCGGGCTCGTAGATCTGCCGGCGGACAGCGGGGAATCCGGTCCATTTCATGATGCAAGCTTCGATCGGCGACAATTCGCCCGGTTTCGGCTTGCGTCCCCTGTCGACCTCCTTGAGGATAAGCAGGTCGGTCGAGCTCCAATCCCGGCTCTCGGTGATCTGAAGCAGGCCGCGCTGGAGCAAGGACATGATGGCGATCCGCGTCACTTCCGGTTCCCCGCCGCGCAAGTAGGCGAGCTCGTATGGGTCGAGCCGGGCCGGGACCTCGGGCGGCTCCATGTGCCGCGTCCGATCCGCCGACCGGACCGAGTTGTAGCATGCCAGGATCACGGCCCCGATTGCCACGGCGTAGAACAACAGGAGGTATTCGCTGTCGATGCCCGCGACCGGGTTGTTCAGGAGCCAATTCATCGCACTCCTCACGCATCGGGAAAAGGTTTCTTGCCGATCATCCTGATGTCTGAATGAGGATTCGATCGAAGCCGACAAGAATTTCATGAAGCCGTCAGCCGGCCGCACGCATGGCGACGTCCGTGTCCCCACGCGTGGGGCACCTCTCGGCCGGTCCGAGTTCCGTGCGGAATCCCGACGCGAAAGTTTCGTGCGTCTCGGCGTTCTGCTACAGTCCCGTGATCTCGACTTGTTTAAGGTCCAGGAGTGGACTTCCCGTAGCCTGGACGGCTTCCGATTCCGTCCGAAACCTCGATCAACCGGAGCTGTACCAATGAGGATGGGACTTGCCTGTGCGTCGGCATGGCTCTTCGCTTCCGCGATCGCCTTCGCCGCCCCTCCCGATGATGCTTATCATCTCGGCCCCGACTCCGAGCCGCATGAGGGGGTCCCCCGGGGCAAGATCATCGGCCCGATCGCATTGACGAGCAAGGTCTACCCGGACACCACCCGCGATTACTGGGTGTATGTCCCCGCCCAGTATGACGCGTCCAGGCCGGCATGCCTGATGATCTTCTTCGACGGCCATGCCTACGTCGGCCTGAAGGGGAGCTATCGAATCCCTTACGTATTCGACAACCTGATCTATCGGAGAGAGATGCCCGTGACGATCGGCGTCTTCATCAACCCCGGCCGCCGGCCCAATCAGAAGGAGGCCACGGATGCCGACTGGGGCGATGGGACCACCAACCGTCGCGTGGAATACAACGCTCTAAATGATAAGTATTCCAAGCTCATCGTCGACGAGCTGCTCCCGGCCCTGAAGAAGGAGTACAACATCTCCGACGATCCGGAGAACCGCGCGATCTCGGGGGCCAGCTCGGGGGCGATCTGCGCATTCACCGTGGCCTGGCACCGGCCCGACCAGTTCCGGAAGGTGATCAGCACGATCGGCAGCTTCACCAACATCATGGGCGGCCACGTCTATCCCGACCTGATCCGCCAGGCCGATCGCAAGCCGATCCGCATCTTCCTCCAGGATGGCGTGAACGACAACCGCGGCCTTCGCCGCGGGGGCAATTACGACCCGACCCGCGACTGGCACGCCCAGAACATCAAGATGGTCGAGGCGTTGACGGAGAAGAAGTATGACGTGAATTACACCTGGGGCATCGGCACCCATTCCAACAAGCAGGGCGGCGCGATCATGCCCGAGATGCTCCGATGGCTCTGGCGGGATTATCCGAGACCGGACGATCCGAGAGACCCGAGCAACCGGTCGTTGCTGGTCCCGGTTGACGCCGCGAAGGCGGCCGCCAGCAAGCCGTCTGACGCGAAATAGCGACGGATCGGCCCGCTCGTCACGCCTCCGGACGTACCGGTCGCCGCGATCGCGGTCGTCGGACCTTCCTGTCGCTCAAGGCTTTCCGTCGAATCAGATGGCCATCGGCCGACGCCGGGCCGAGGAAATCCGCCGTTTCTCCGCTGATGTGACGGCGTGTCATCTGTTATCATGATCGTCATTGTAGAACGAATTTCAGTGGCTCTCACAACAGGGGGACGGGCATGGAGCCGGTCCCCCTCTTGCTAGGGCCGATCAGGAGAGACGCTCGACGATGGCTGTGTTGTTGCAGATCCGAAATGCCTACAAAAGTTATGGTGGACAGGCGCTGCTGAATGGGGCCGAGGCTTCCATTACCGATGATGTGAAGGTGGGGTTCGTCGGACGGAACGGGTCCGGGAAGAGTACGCTGCTCAAGATCCTGCTCGGCGAGGAAGAGCTCGATCAGGGCGAGGTGCTCCGGCATCCCAGGCTGCGGCTGGGCTACCTGCGTCAGCACGACGCCTTCATGCCGGGCGAGACCGTCCTCGACTTCTTGATGCGGGATAGCGGCCAGCCGGACTGGAAGTGCGGCGAGGTGGCCGGTCAATTCGAGCTGAAGGGAGACTACCTCGAGGGGCCGATCAGCAAGCTGTCGGGAGGCTGGCAGACGCGGGTCAAGTTGACCGCCCTTTTGCTCCACTCGCCCAACCTGCTCCTGCTCGACGAGCCGACCAACTTCCTCGACTTGCGCACCCAGATCCTCCTCGAACACTTCCTCAGGAACTACGACGAAGCCTGCCTGATCGTCTCGCACGACCGCGAGTTCCTGAAATCGACGTGCGACCACACGCTCGAGCTGTCGCGTGGCAAGCTCACGATGTACCCGGGAAAGATCGACGCCCATCGCGAGAATCAGGAGCTGCGCAAGAAGCAGGATGAACGGATGAACGCGGGCGTGCTGGCGAAGAAGAAGCACCTCGAGGAGTTCATCGCCAAGAACAAGGCGCGCGCCAGCACGGCGACGCGGGCGAAGTCCAAGGAGAAGCAGCTCAACAAGCTCGAGACCATCGAGATCGCCCCCGAGGAGCCGAGGGTCAACATCCGACCGCCGCAGGTCGAGGCGCGCCGAGGAGCAGCCCTGCGCTGCGTCGACCTGACCATCGGCTATCCCGAGCGGCAGATCGCGTCGGGGATCGGCGTCGAGGTCGTCCACGGGGCGCGGGCGGCGATCGTCGGCGACAACGGCCAGGGGAAGACGACGTTCCTGAGGACGATCGCCGACTCGTTGCCGCCGCTCGCGGGCGAGGTCCGCTGGGGGCACGGCTGCTCCATCGGGATCTACGCCCAGCATGTCTACACCAGCCTGCCACCGAAGCAAACGGTCTACGAGTACCTGGAAGAGACCGCGCCCGCCGGCACGAAGATGCAGGAGATCCTCAACGGCGCCGCGTCCTTGCTGTTTCGCGGCGGAGACGTCAAGAAGAAGGTTTCCGTCCTCTCGGGTGGCGAACGGGCCCGGCTCTGCCTCGCGGGGCTGATGCTCGGCCAGGACAACGTCCTGATCCTCGACGAGCCGGGCAACCACCTCGACGTGGAGAGCGTCGACTCCCTGGCGGAAGCCTTGCTGGCCTACAAGGGGACGGTCATCTTCACGAGCCACGACCGGTATTTCCTGAAGCGGGTCGCCACCTCGATCATCGAGGTCCGCGACGGCCGGGTGGTCAACTATCACGGCGACTACGAGACCTACCTGTATGCCGTCAACAAGGAGATCGAGGAAGGCGAGCGCGAGACCGCCAGCCGCATGTCCAAGGCCCCCGCGGAAGCCCTGAAGGTCAAGGCCGCGCCCAGGCCGTCGCTGCGAAACGAGCGGGAAATTCGCAAGGAGATGAACAACGTCGAGAAGACGATCGCCCGGCTCGACGAGCAGAAGAAGCTCTCGAACACCCAGTTCCTGTCGGCCACGGATCAGAAGGAATCCATGCGATTGCATGAAGAGATCCAGGACCTGACCCGGCAGCTCAATGAGGCCGAGGAACGCTGGTGCGAGTTGCAGGAAGAGCTGGGAGAGTAGATCACAACAGTCTTGTCGGGAGGATTCCATCGCCGCTGCCGGGTTGTGATCGGCATCGGCAGCGATAAGAATGCAGGGCAGGGGGCGCCCGTTCGATCGACGGTCGATCGTGCTTCGACGCGGATTGCTCGGGTTGTCTCTCGGGTCGGTGCCTCTTGAGATCGGCGATGACCATGACGACGCGGATTGCCATCGGGTTCCTGGTGTGGGTCGCGGGTCCGTTGGCGGCACACGCGGCCGAGCCGGACCGCCTGTTCCGCGAGCAGGTCGCACCGATCCTCGAGATGCGCTGCGTCCATTGTCATGGCGTGGAATTGCCCAAGGGCGGGCTCTCGCTGACGACGCGTGCCGGGCTGTTGAAGGGGGGCGAGAACGGGCCGGCGATCGTGCCGGGCAAGCCCGAGGAGAGCCCGCTGCTCGAGATGATCTCGGGCGACGCACCCGCCATGCCCCAGAAGGACAAGCCGCTGTCCCGCGAGCAGGTCGATGGCCTGCGTCGTTGGGTCGAGCAGGGGGCCCGCTGGCCCGAGGGCCTGGCGTTGCGCGACCGACGGTTCGAGGGGCAGGGGTGGTGGGCGTTCCGGCCGCTGACCCGGCCGCCGTTGCCCGCGACCCGCGAACGGGCCCGGACCGGCACGCCGATCGACGCATTCATCCTCAGCCGGCTGGAGGCCGAACGGCTCCGTTTCAGCCCCGAGGCCGATCGCCGGACCTTGATCCGTCGCCTGACCTTCGACCTGCACGGCCTGCCGCCGACGCCCGAGGAGATCGACGGGTTCCTGCGAGATCATGGCCCGGACGCCTACGAGAAGCTGGTCGATCGGCTGCTGGCGTCGCCCCGATACGGCGAGCGGTGGGGCCGGCACTGGCTCGACGTCGTGCACTACGGCGACACCCACGGCTACGACAAGGACAAGCGCCGCGATCATGCCTGGCCTTATCGCGACTACGTGATCCGATCCTTGAATGAAGACGTGCCGTACGGCCAATTCATCCGCGAGCAGGTCGCGGGCGACGTGCTCGCGCCGGGCGATCCGCGGGGCGTGATCGCCACCGGGTTCATCGCGGCCGGGCCCTGGGACTTCGTCGGCCACGTCGAGCTGGGCGAGCAGACGGTCGAGAAGCTCAAGACGCGCGTGATCGATCGCGACGATATGGTGTCCAACACGATGTCCACCTTCGTCAGCATGACGGTCCACTGCGCGCGTTGCCACGATCACAAGTTCGACCCGATCCCGCAGCGCGACTACTACCGCTTGCAGGCGGTCTTCGCGGGCGTCGACCGCGGCGATCGGCCCTACGACTCGCGCGAGATGGATCGCCGTCGCCTCGAGTTGATCCGAGGTTCGTCGACTGACGGCGAGCCGGCTCTGGAAGCGAACGAATGATTATGTTTTCGCCTTGTCCGAGCTCGAGGTGATCTCGAGGGGAGAGAATGTTGCCCGGGTGGCCTCGGTGTCGGCACTCGATTCGATCGAGGGGGGCCGGTGGGGCAAAGGCCGATTGGTCGACGGTTTCGACAGCCGGCGAGCCCGGCCGGAGCAGGGCGATCCCGTGGAAGCCCGACGGAATGAGCTCCTGGCGGATCCAGGAACGGGAGCGAACTCGTCGCCGGCTGACCGATTCCCTCTCGATCCGACCTTCGAGGATCGCGAGGCGGCGCGCAAGCAGGTCGCGGATCCGGACGCACGGATCAAGGCCCTCCCGCCGGGCGAGATGGTCTACGCGGTGCGCTCGCACGCCCCGCGGCCGATCTCCGTCCTGCGACGGGGCGAGGTCGAGCAGCCCGGCGAGCCGGTCGGTCCGGGCACCTTGTCCTGCGTGCCCGGCCTCGATCCGCTCTTTTCATCTTCGGAGTCGCGTGAAGAGGGCGCCCGCCGCGCCGCGCTGGCCGAATGGATCGCCAGCCGCGCGAACGTGCTGACCTGGCGGTCGATCGCCAACCGACTCTGGCACTATCATTTCGGGCGCGGGCTGGTCGACACTCCCAACGACTTCGGGCGGAACGGTTCGAAGCCGACGCATCCGGAGCTGCTCGACTGGCTCGCGGTTCAGCTCCGCGACGGGGGCGGCCAGTCGCTGAAGTCGCTCCACCGGCTGATCGTCTGTAGTGGCGTGTATCGCCAGTCGTCGCGCGACGACGCCGAATCGGCCAGGGTCGACGCGGACAACCGATGGCTCTGGCGGATGAACCGCCAGCGGCTCGATGCCGAGGAGCTGCGCGACAGCGTCCTGGCCGTGAGCGGCACGCTCGATTCGACGATGGGCGGGCCGGGCTTCGCGCTGTTCCGATTCAAGGACGATCATTCGCCGATCTACGACCACACCGCGCCCGAGGCGATCGACAATCCCCGCGTGCGTCGCCGGACGGTCTATCGATTCGTCGTGCGGAGCGTGCCGAACCCGTTCCTAGACTGCATGGATAGCGCCGATCCGAACATCAACACGCCGGTGCGGAGCACCACGATCACGGCGCTTCAGGCGTTGGCCTTGCTGAATGACGTTTTCATGGTCAAGCAGTCGCGCGAGTTCGCGAGGCGGCTGGAGTCCCTCGACCCCGATCGGGACGGGCAAGTCGAGGCCGCGTTCACCCGCGCCCTGGGACGCCCGCCCCGTCGGGCCGAGCGGGATGCCCTGGCCGCCTACGCCCGGAAACACGGGCTGGCCAATGCCTGCCGGCTGCTGTTCAACGCGAATGAATTCCTGTTCATCGACTGAGCCTTGTCGTCGACAGGCGGTCTTGATTTATGAAGGGTTTCACGCAGAGACGCAAAGGGGACCGCAGAGGGCGCAAAGAAGATGAATCGTCGAAATGGTGAAATCGCTAACCTGTCCGGATTCCATTTACGCTTCATTGGAATCGAGCGAATAGCCCACTTTCCCTCTGCGCCCTCTGCGGTCCCCCTTTGCGTCTCTGCGTGAAACTCCTCTTCTTTCCGAGTGCCCCTCATGAATGCCAACCGTATCGATCGCCGACGATTTCTCTGGAGCGCCGGGGGCGGCCTCGGGGGGATCGCGCTGTCTCAACTGCTCGGCAGCGAGGGACTGCTGGCCGCCGACGGGACGCGACAACGGCCTCGCCCCGAGTGGGACGGCGGCCTTCACCATCCGGCGAGGGCGCGTCGGGTCCTCGAGCTATTCATGTCGGGCGCGGCCAGTCAGTGCGACCTGTTCGACTACAAGCCGCTCCTGATCAAGAAGCACGGCGAAAAGTTCGACCCGGGCGGCAAGGTCGAGTTGTTCCAGAGCACGCCGGGCGCCGTGATGAAGAGCCCCTGGAGCTGGAAGCCTTACGGCGGATCCGGCAAGTGGATGAGCAGCCTGGTGCCGAACCTGGCCGATTGCGTCAACGACATGGCGTTCCTGCCCGCGATGATCTCGAAGTCGAACGTGCACGGGCCGGCGACGTTCCTGCAGAACACCGGCTTCGTCCTGCCGGGTTTCCCGAGCTTCGGCGCCTGGGCCTCGTACGGGTTGGGGAGCTTGAACGACAACCTGCCGACGTTCGTGGTCCTGCCCGACTCGCGGGGGTTCGCACCCAACGGGCCGGCCAACTGGGCCGCCGGTTTCTTGCCGGCCGCCTACCAGGGGACGATGGTCAAGGCGGCTTCGAAGAACCCGATCTTCGACCTGTTCCCGCCCGATGATCCCGAGCTGACCGCCGAGAGCCAGCGCGACGGGATGGCGTTGCTGGATACGCTCAACCGGGCGCACCGCGCCGGTCGGGAAGGCGACTCGCGGCTCGACGCGCGGATCGCCTCGTACGAACTGGCGGCCCGGCTGCAATTGAGCGCGCCCGAGGTCCTGGACATCTCGGGCGAGTCGCGCCCGACGCGGGACCTCTACGGCCTCGATGAGCCGATCACCGCCGACCTCGGTCGCAACTGCCTGATCGCCCGCCGGCTGCTCGAGCGAGGCGTGCGGTTCGTCCAGGTCTGGAGCGGCGCCGACAACGGTTTCCCTCGCCGCAACTGGGACTCGCACGAGGACATCGCGCGCGACCACGGCGAGATGGGCCGGAGCATGGACCGGCCCGCCGCGGCGCTCATCAAGGACCTGAAGGCGCGCGGGATGCTCGACGACACCCTCATCATCTGGACCACCGAGTTCGGACGGATGCCGTGCAGCCAGGGGGGAAAGGGGCGCGACCACAACCCATCCACGTTCACCTCCTGGATGGCCGGCGGCGGCATCAAGGGGGGCGTCACCCATGGTGCCAGCGACGAATGGTCCTACAAGGCTCTCGAGAATCCGACTTACGGCTATGATCTCCATGCCACCGCATTGCATCTGCTCGGCATCGACCACACCCGGCTCACGTTCCGGCACAATGGCATCGACCGCCGCCTCACCGACGTCCACGGCCACGTCATCCGCGAGATCCTGGCCTGAGGGAGTGGCGAACTCCGGGGATAGTTTCGAGGTCGATGCTTCCTTACAATGTCATGGAGTGAAAGACAGAGACTGGACCGTCGACGAGGAGAAGGGGTCGTGGCATCGCTCAAGGAATTCCTCGAGTCGGAGGCGGAGAAGCTCCGAGGCGAACAATCGGATGCAATCAAGCGGCGAGAGGAGTGGGTCGCGGCCGTCGATCGCCTCATCGCGCAGATCAAGGAATGGCTACGGGAGGCCGATCCGGGCCGGATCCTGACGATCGAGGAGACGACTCACGAGCTACGTGAGCACGGGATCGGGTCCTACGAGGCACCCGGCCTCTGGATCGGGATCGGCGTGCGGCAAGTCCGGGTCGAGCCGATCTCTCGCAACGTCATCGGTCCGGCGAGATTGTCGGGCGACTATTATGGCGGGCGCGCGTACGGGCGTGTCGATATGACGAACGGATCGCAGCGGTTCATGATCATTCGAATGAACAAGGGGCTCGATGGTCAATGGAGCATCACGGATCAGGACCCTGACTGGACGGATCGGTTCGATCAGGATTCCTTCGGGACCGCTCTCAAGAGCCTGCTCGAATGATGACGCTCGACGACGCGTGGGATTGGTACCTGAGGGCGAAGAAGCAACTGGGACCCTTCAACCGAATCGGAAGGAGGCACTGGAGCGGCTTGCCCGGCGATGGGCCGATCGGGAGAGATGAGAAGCTCAGGGACATCGAGGCCCAGGACATCGTCGATGATACGAGCTTCTGTCTGGACCACTTGAATGACTTCGCCGTCTTGATCCTCTTCTCCGCATTCGAGTCGATCATCCGGGAACGGGCGCGGTTGGATGTCCAGAATGAGCGGAAAGATGTGTCTCATCCTCTCGTCGCTCGGATCCTCGATGAGTCGATCCAGGACATCGAGCTCGGTAGCATTTTCCGCGTACTCGATGTGTTCAAGGGTCGAGATGCCGATCTCGTGGAGGAAGTCAACCAGGTGCGGCGATATCGGAACTGGGTCGCCCATGGCAGGCGGGGCGATCCTCCGGCGGTTGTTGGCCCGGAGGCCGCGTTTCACCGCTTGAGACGTTTCCTCGACGAATTCACGACACCCATTCTCGACGAGTGACGTCGATATCCGTGCGACGCGATGGGTTATGCAAGAGTTTCAATCATGGCGACTGGATGCCGATGAACGACGTCACGGAATCCTACGGTGCCCCGGGCCAGGGCCCCGGCCCCGAGAGGCAGGCCAAGTTGTTCGCGCTGCTCTACTCGGCCGAGGAGGTCGAGGCGAGGGCGACCCGGATCTACGAGGAGATCCTCCGCCAGTCTCCCCAGATCCGCACGGCCAATTTCACGGTGATCGGCACCGACGACCTGGAGCGGCTCTTCGTCGCTTATGACCGCGAGTACTTCCGCGGCCGGCTGGCGGAGATGCTCCACGAGGACGGGGCGCATCCGATGTCGTTCCGGCTGTCGCGGAGATTGGTCCGCGCCGCGGGCCAGACCATGCGCGAGTCCCGGCAGGTCGTCCGGGCCGGCAAGCCGGCGATCCGGTTCGAATACGAGATCACCGTCTCGACGACCTTGCTCTACAACACGTTCCAGAACGTGGACCGGACGGTCACGGTCGGCGGGCTCGTCTGCCGCGATCGGCTCGAGTCGTTGCAGCGGATCTTCGAGCACGAGCTGCTGCACCTGGCCGAATTCCTGGGCTGGGGCCGCTCGAATTGCCGGGCCGGGAATTTCCACGCGCTCTCGCGGCGGATCTTCGCCCACGAGGGGGCCTATCACGACCTGGTGACGCCCCGCGAGGAGGCCGTGGTCGCCTTCGGCATCAAGGTCGGCGACCCGGTCAGCTTCGACCTCGACGGCGTCCGCCACGTCGGCCGTGTCAACCGGATCACGCGACGGGCGACCGTGCTGGTCCAGGATCCCGCCGGCGCGATCTACTCGGACGGCAAGCGATACCGCACGTTCTATGTACCGCTGCCGCTCCTGCGACGGGAGGGCCATGGCGGCTGAGCGCGGGCCGCCGATCCGGGGGACAACGCCTTGCGATCCCGATCATTTCGGGCGATCATGGCAGGCCGTGACGTTGCGCCGCAACGCCCCGAGGATGAACGCGGACGAGCCCAACACCTTTGATTGCTCAAGGAATACACATGTTAAATTCACACACGATATCGATCGTCGGCGGCCTGCTGGCGGTAGCGGCCGTCGTGCTGTCGAGCCCGCTGGCCAGCCTGGCCACCGGCGCCGCGGCCGAGGGCCCGCAACTGGCCCACATGGTCTATTTCAAGCTCAAGGACAACTCGGGGGCGAGCCGGGCCAAGCTGGTCGCTTCCTGCAAGCTCCTGCTCAACGGGCACGAGGGTACGGTCTCCTTCGCCACCGGGACGCTCGCGGGCGACTTCACCCGTGACGTGAACGACCGCGACTTCGACGTGTCGCTGCACCTGGTCTTCGCCAGCAAGGCCGCCCACGACAAGTACCAGGATCATCCTCGCCACCTCAAATTCATCGAGGAGAACAAGGAGAACTGGGAGAAGGTCCGCGTCTTCGACTCGTACCTATCGCCGGCCCCGGCGGCGGCACCGGCCGGAAGTTGATCGGGATGGAACGAACGGTGGCAATGGGCGGGGTCGTGAGACCACTGCCGTGACCATCTTGATGTCCGAGGCACTCCTGGGAGCTGCGCCGGCAAGGCCGGCTTGACCCCAGCCACCCAGGGGACGCTCCCAGGCAAGCCTCGGGTGGCTGGGTCGGCGCCCGAAGGGCGACGCCCCCAGAGGAAACGCGACCGATCGGCACTAACTCCCCGGTTCACAAAGTCGTTTCGGCCTCCGAAGATGTTCACGCAATGGTCGTGAGACTCGCCCATTGCCGTTCGGTTCAACGCGCGGCCTCGGCCCGATTGGGTGTCCGGACGCGGACCGGGAATGGCGGCCGGGCCGGCGGTTTGGGCGGCGGGTTCTCGGCCAGTTCCTTGAGCACGACTTCGATGGCCCGGTCGAGTTGCGGATCCTTGCCCGCGGCCACGGCGGCCGGGTCTTGCTCCACGTCGATATCCGGCGGGACGCCCACGTTCTCGACGACCCACCCCTCCTCGGTGAAGATGGCCAGGTCGGGCGCCGTGACGCCGCCGCCGTCCATCAACGCCGGGAAGCCGAGGATGCCGACCAGGCCGCCCCATGTCCGCTTGCCGACCAGCTTGCCCAGCCCGAACTTACGGAACATCCACGGCAGCAGGTCGCCGCCCGAGCCCGCCGTCTCGTCGATGATCATGACCTTGGGCCCCAGGATCGCCGCGTTGGGCGAGCGCAGCGTCTCGCCGTGGCGGGTCGCCCAGTAGCTGACCAGCGGACGGCGGAGCAGCTCGATGTAATAATCGGCCACCTGTCCGCCGCCATTGAACCGCTCGTCGACGATGATCGCTTCCTTGTCGGCCTGCGGGAAGAAGTAGCGTTTGAAGTACTCGTAGCCCGATCCCGCCGTGTTGGGCACGTAGACGTAGGCGACTCGCCCGTTGGTGCGCTCGTGGACCTTGCGGAGGTTGCCCTCGACCCAGGCGCGGTTGCGGAGCGCGCCCTCGTCGCCGATCGGCTCGACGACGACCGTGCGTGCCCCCGATCCGTCGGCCTTGGGGCCGACCTTGAGCTCGACTCGCTTGCCGGCGGTCGCTTCGAAGGGTCGGTAGACCTCGCTGTCGGCCTTGACCTCCCGGCCGTCGACCGCCAGTAGGAAATCGCCCGGCTTGACGTCGACCCCCGGCGCCGTCAGGGGGCGCGGAGGTTCGGGTCCCAGTAGGCCCCGCCGTAGATCGTCTTGAACCGGAAGCGGCCATCGGCGACCTCGTAGTCGGCCCCGAGAAGGCCCACGGGGATCGGCTTGGGCTCGTAGAGGCGCTCGCCGCCCCCCAGGAAGCTGTGGCCGACCGCCAGCTCGCTGAGCATCATCCGGATCACGCGGTTCAGGTCGTCGCGGGTCGCCAGGTGGGGGACGAGCTCCTCGTACTTCCGCCTCATGGCGTTCCAATCGGCCCCGTGCATGTTGGGCGCGTAGAAGTAGTCGCGGTTGATCCGCCAGGCTTCGTGCAGCATTTGCCCCCATTCCGCACGCGGATCGACCCGCACCGAGATCGCGTCGAGCTTCAGCGCACCGTCGCCCTTGTTGAACTTGCCCGCGTCGACGATCCCCATCGAGACGGGGAGGCCCGTCGGGGGCGGTCCGAATGCTCGGTAGAGGATCTTCTTGCGGTCGGCCGAGACGAGGAAATCATCGATCCCCTCGGCGAGCGTCTCCTCCTCGCGGGTCTTGAGGTCGAACCGCCTCAGGGAGGGCTTCCCGCGCGAGGCCGGACCCTGCCCCGGCCTGACGCCGGCGCGGCGGATGTAACCGACTTGCCCGTCCGCACCAGCCGCCAGCTCCTGGAGGTGCCCGGACTCGACCGGCAAGGCCACGACCCGTCCCGAGATCCCGTCCAGGTCGATCGTGACCGGCTTATCCTTCTCGCCCGCCTTCTCGGCGCCTTCCGCGGCCTTCTTTTCGGGGGCGGGTGCCTTGGAATCGGAAACCTTCTGTTCTTCCGGAGCCGTCGCCTTCTTCTCCTTGGAGTCCGGAGCCTTGGAGTCGGGATTCTTGGAGTCCTTGCCGGGCTCCTCGATACCTTCCTCGTCGGTCTCCTTGAGCAGGGGATTGGGGGTTGCCTTGGCGAGCGTGACCAGGTACAGCGAGCGCGTCGCCTGCATGTCGGTGAAGGACTGATCGAACCAGTTGTTGGCGGGACCGGCGTCGGTCGAGGCGAGGAAATAAAGGTACTTGCCGCCATGGTCGAAGACCGGTTCGCCGGCCTCCGCAAGCGCGTCGGTCAGGGGGTGGGACTTGTCCGAATCGATCGAATAGAGCCGGATCGACTGGAACGCGGCGCGGTTGATGAGCGAGTAGGCCAACCACTTCGAGTCGGGAGACCAGTTGTACCTGGTCCGCGAGGCCCGGTTCGGGCCGTAGATCGGCTCGGCGGCGATCCGCTTGACGGCGCCTGTGGCCAGGTCGATCCAGGAGAGGGTCCGGGAGTTGTCGATGAAGGCGATCTTCTTGCTATCGGGCGACCACCTCGGCTCTTCGTAGAAGCCGGACCCCTTGAGCGGGTAGGATCGGCCTTCGCCCTTGCCGTCCTGCGGGCGGACGACCAGTTGGTATTCGCCGGTCGCGTCGGAGAAATACGCGATCGACTTGCCGTCCGGCGACCAGGCGGGCGAGCGTTCGTGCGTGCCGGTCGTCGCGGTGAGGTTGTGCGGGTCGCCCTTCTTGGCCGGGACCGTGACGATCTCGCCGCGATACTCGAGCACGGCCCGCTTGCCGGTGGGGGAGATGCCGACATTCCGGATATGCTTGGGGCCGCTGGCGTAACGGGGCCGGGTCTCGGCCAGGTCGGCGGCCACCCCGATCTTGAGCCGGTGCGACTCGCGATCCTTCGGGTCGAACCGGTGGATCCAGCCGGCCTGCTCGTAGATCACCTGGCCGGCGCCGGCCGAGGCGCCCGAGATGGGGAATGAGTCGTGGTGCGTGCAACGCGCGACCGTCTTCGACCCCCGATCGTAGGAGTACAGGTTGAACTCGCCGTCGCGATCCGAGAGGAAATAGACCGTGTCGCCGATCCACATCGGCTCGGTGTCGTTGCAGCCTCCGGCGGGCTTGGGGATCTCCTCGTGCGACAGGTCATCGACCTTGAGGACCCAGATTCGCGAGGCCGTGCCGCCGCGATAGTTCTTCCACTGGCGGAAATTCTCGCCGAGCGGCGTGTAAGCCAGGAATTTCCCGTCCGGGGAGAAGGCGCCCTTGTCGGCGGTCGGGATCGGCAGGCGCTCGGGCACCCCGCCCGCGATGCCCACCGTGTAGAACTGCGCGTGGCGCCGCGAGAAGGCCGCGCGTTGCGAGCTGAACAGCACCTTGCCGTCCGGCGTGAAGCCGCGGACGATGTCCTCGCCGGGATGCCAGGTCAGCCGGAGCGGCTCGCCCCCCTCGGTGGGGATCACGTAGACGTCGTCGTTGCCGTCGTAGCTGGCCGTGAAGGCGATGTGCTTGCCATCCGGAGAGAAATACGGGTTCTGCTCCTTGCCGGCGTGCGACGTCAACCGCCTCGGGTTGGAGCCGTCCGCGCCCGCGACCCAGATGTCGTCGGCGTAGACGAACGCGATCTTCCCCTCCGCGATCGCCGGCGTCGATAAGAGCCGCGTGTCGCCCGTATCGATCGCACGCGCCCCGATCGGGATGAGGGCCATGCCGATCGAGAGAGCGATCGCAAGCGACCAATGCCTGTGTTGTTGCATCATCGTATGATCCTCGATTCTCGCCAAAGCCGTGAACGACCCGGTGCCCGTGCCCGTCCCTGTCCGTCCGGCGAAGGACCAGTCAGGGTACTACGAGTTGTAGGAGGATTCAAGTTGTGTCTCGTGCCGAGCCGGAACCCTATGGGGCGATCGGCCTCAACTCGCCCAGGCGATTCGCCTGCCAGACCTCATCCGTATGGACCTCCAGAGCCGTGAGCCAGCCACCGCCGTAGCAGTAGGTATCGATGCAGATCAGGTGGCCGAGGTCGAGGATCTCGCCGCCTTTCTGCGACGAGTGGCCGACGATCGCCTTCTTGCCCGAGACGTGCGGGCCCGGGCTCCCGTTTCGCAGGGACTCCCAGCGCAGCCATAATGCGGATTGCTCGTCCATGGGCAGGTCCGGAACGTATTGGGCGTGGACGAAGATGTGCGCGTCGGTCTCGTAGAACGGGCGACAGCGCCGGAGGAACGCGACATGCTCGGAGGGGACTCGCGCCAGATCGGCCTCGGTGACTCGCCCGGCACCGTACGAGGCGAGCGTGACACTCCCACCCATGTCCAGCAGATTGGACAGGCCCCGTCGGTCGCCGTTCAGGGCGGCGAGGAATGTCTGGTCGTGATTGCCCAGGAGGGGGACCAGCGTGCACCGGCCTTCCAGGGCGATCAGTCGATCGATCACGCCCCGGCTGTCCGGGCCGCGATTGACGTAGTCGCCCAGGGTGACGATCAGGTCGGTGGAGCGTGGCGCGATCGCGGTCAGCAATGCATCCAGGGCACGCGAACACCCGTGGACATCTCCGATCGCAATCGTTCGCGGCTGCATCAAGTCAACTCCTTGTCATGATTTTCCCATGGACCATCAATCATACCCGCTCCCTTCTCACCGTGTAGGGGGAGTTGGCCGCTTCGGTTGTCCTTGGGGTGGGCGTCTCGAAGGAGGGACTGGTGGCGCCGCTGCCGGATGTGTGGGTCAAGGGGCGCCCGGAGCACTTCTTGAAGGACCGTCGCGATGATGCCGGAGCCGCAGCGAACGCACGTCGTCGTGCGCTACGCCGGGAGAAGGCGAGGGAGTCGAACGTGAGCTCTGTCTTCCGGCGGCAGGATGGTCTACTTCCGAATCCGACGGGGCCGTGACGGTGACGGTGACGGTGGCGGTGGCGCAGGGAAGCCGCCATCCGTCGGGATGAGTCCGCAGCGGACGGTCGCCTCGCTCTGCGCGGGGGGCCGTTTCACGCGATTGGTGGTCCGAGGGATCGAAGCCGGGTCGGGGATGATATCCGGCTTCTCCTCCGACTGAATCAGTGCGTTAACGAGTGCGGCACGTATCTCGGGTCGCTTTCCCTTGCCGCGATCCGTGTCGCCCAGGGCGATGCCGTCGGCGTCGAGGCGCATCGCCCGGAGGTCCTCCTCGGTCTTGCGCTCCTTCAGCAAGCCGGCTTCGCGGTAGGCCTTCTCGCCCCCCCTCAGCAGGAAGTCGGGGATGGCGACGAGATAGACGGTATCGGAATTGGGATCGATCCGCTGGTCGCCGACCTTCCAGGTCCGTGGCTTCTCGCCCGGGGTGACGTTCCTGGAAACCTGGAGGAAGGCTCCCTCCCCGGAGAGGTCGGCGCCGAAGCCGGCCGTGAGTAGGTCGTTGAGGCGCCGGCTCGTCATCCGCACCGTGACGATCTCGGTCAAGTAGGGCAATACCCGGTAGATATCGTAGAGCCGGATCGGCCGGAAGTCGGCGGACTCGGCGTCGGGCCTGGGGGGGCGGCTCGCCGGCAGGTCGTCATCGATTCGGACCGAGCCGCTGTTCAGGATCGCCAGGTCGGCTTTCGTTGTCTCGACCATCACGTTCGTCAGGAGCCGTGTGAGATTGGTCTCGCCCGTGCGGACCAGTTCCTCCCGCCCTTCGAGGCGATGGGGTAGGTCGACGAAGGGGGCCTCGAAATCGACCTGCGTAAATGGCTCCTTCCCCTCGCGCTTGCGCCGGGCGTTCAGGTGGTCGAGGATGCGGGTTCGCCGACCCGGATCATCCTTGGCGATCGCGGCCTGGAGCCCGTCGAAGGCCCGGTCCGCCCAGTAGCGAATCGTCGCCGCGACCTGCGGGTCGGCGCCGTCGTCCTTGGTGACGTCCTTGAGCTGGGAGCTGATGCGCAGATTGCGATTGTCGGTGTCGTAGCTGAGGCGGTGGATGTAGACGCTCCTGACGTTCGAGTCGGCCTTGGAGATGGGCGCGTGGCGGCTGGCATCGGGTGCGACGTAGAGGGCCTCGTGCTCGTGGCCGCCCAGGATCAAATCGATCTCGGGCACCGCGGCGGCCAGGGCCTTGTCTTCGTTGACCTTCAAGTGGGTCAGTGCGATCAGGATCTCGCAACGGCCGCTCAGCGCGGCCACCGCCACGCGAGCCGCCGCGATGGGGTTGCCGCAGCTCACGTAGTCGGTCTTCTTCGAATCACTGGTCACGCTGATGACCCCGATCCGCACGGTCGTGCCGCGTTCATTGACGAAGCGGAGCACCTTATGTCGCGGTACCCCCACGAACGGGTTGCCGGTCTGGTCCGACACGTTGCTCGAGACCCACCCGAACCGGCACTCCCGCATCCGATCGAAGAACTCCGCCGCCTTCAGGTCGAACTCGTGGTTGCCGAAGGTCGCCAGGTCGAGCCGGAATTCATTGAGCACGGCCACCACCTGGCGGCCCGCCAGCCGCTTGTCCCCGGATGTCGAGTCGATCGCGTCCATCATCGGCGAGGGGCTGAAGAAGTCGCCGGCCAACATCGTGATGGTGTTCGGGTTCTCCTGTCTGAGCTTGTCACGGATGGCCGCGACCCGCGCCAGGCTACCCCCGTCGTTCCCGCGGGGCGAGAGGATCTCGTAGACGTCGTTGAATTGCAGGATCGTGCATTTGACCTCGTCGGCACCGAGCGGCCCGGGCCAGCAGAGGACTAGAGAGAGCAACCCGAGAAACCACGTTCGTCGTGCGTTGTTCATGACACCACCCCCGCATCGGTCTTCGTGTCGACTATCCACCCCATCTCGCACGCTCGGCGAGTCCCGGGGACGCGTTGCAAGGCCGGCGAGGCGATCCAGCATCGCCGAGGATGATGGCGGTCGATCGATCAGGAGCAGCGGCTAATGGCTGGGGACGTTCGGTTCGATCGCCATCCCGATGCAAACCGTCCAATAAAAGCGAGGTTATAGCCATACTCGAATTCTCCGGTTTCCGCAACAACCGGGAATGTTTGAGACTCCTCGCTGAACACCAACGCCGATATTGCACTCGTTCCCACGCTCCGCGCGCTCCGCGTGGGAACGAGAAAGACGTTACGTCAAATCCATGGGTTCGATCGACCCGCTGAGCCGCGATTCGCGCGCCGCTTCGATGGATCACAATCCACTCGTTCCTCGCACCGCAGACGCTCACCGGGCGAACGGGTCGGCGGGAAAGATCGGGTCGTAGAGGATGAGCGCCTCGGCCTCGTCGAGGATGATCTTCGCGTGGAGCCGCTCGGTCCAGCCGTAGGTCATCAGTCCCTCGTCGCGCGAATCCCGCTCGCCATGGCTTCGTCCGAGAACATTGAGCAGCTTCCGCCCTACCTCCAGCTCCTTCCGGGCCTCGGCGGATTGTCCCAGCTTCTGATGGGCCATGGCGAGCAGCAAATGGGTCTGGGTCAGCCCGTAGGGATGCGAGTCCGTCTCGATCAATTCCTTGCCATGACGGATCGCCTCGGCGTAGCGGCCTTTACGGTACGATTCGACGTCGACGGAGTGCCCACCCAGTTCCAGCAAGGCCGAGCTTCCCTCCACGGTCCCTTCGATCTTCATCGGCCCACCGGCGAACCTGAGTCTCAGGCGCGATTCCCGCTGGTATCCGTCGAGATCGCCCAGGTGATACAGGAGATTGCGGTGGTAGAGCCTGGCCCAGCCGTCGTCGGGGACGAGCGCGATGATCCGTGCCACGATGTCGGCGGCCTCCCGCCAGCGCCGGCGGCGGCCGAAATAGTGGAACCGGGCGATGAGCAGATTTCGATCCGTGGGCCGCATCTGAACCACCCGGGCGAAGATCTCGTCGTAAGGGGCGAGGGCCTCGCCGATCCCGGCCCGATCGGGCAACCACCAGCTAAAGTAGTCATTCGTCCTGGGCATGAGCTCCATGACTCTTGCAAAGGCCGTTGCGGCGGCCTCCGGCTGACCCAGTCCGGCGTGGACGAGGCCGAGGTCTTTCCAGACCTTGGGGTCGTCGGGTCGTTGCGCGACGACGCGGGTCAGAAACCGCGCGGACTCTCTCCAGCTCCGCGCCGCTTTCTCGGGCCGGCCAGCCTTCTGGTCGAGCCGGGCCAGGTCCGCCAGCGTCGAGGCCAGGTCCGTCTGATAGACGAGGCTCTCGGGTTGGCCCTGGACGAGCTGCTGACGCACGGTGCGTGCCAGCCCGAGGTGTTCGGCGGCATCGTCGAGCCGGCCGCGGTCGAGCAAGACCAGGCCGATCGCGTGGTGCGCGGCTGCTTGATTCTCCTGGGCCAGGGCGGCCCGCGCAGGGCGGCGGCCGCCGAAAGCTGCTCGGGCGTGGAGGCCACCGCGGCCTCCGTCTTCTTCGAGTCGGCAGGCGGGGCTTTGGGCCCCTTGCGGATCCCCTCGGCGACAAGGGCCTTGAAGTCCGTCCGACCTCGGAGGGGGTCCGTGGCGGAAGCTTGCAGGACATCTTCCCACCGCCGGGTGTAGCCGGCGGATAGGGCCTGACGCAGGGCGTCGATCGCCAGGTCAGCCTCGCGCGATTGCTCGGACCGCTCGGTTTCCGTCGGCTTTTCCGATTCCTTGCCGCCGTGCCATTTCGAGCTCGCGACTCGCCAATAGGCCATCGAGATCAGGTCGTCGGCATTGATGCGAGGGAGCCGCTCGATCTCCTCGCGCGCCAGGCGGATCGCCGTCCTGGCCTCATCGGCGTGGCCCCGGCGCGAAGACTCTGTACGAGACTGGGGTAGGCATTCAACAGTTCAAGCCGTATCCAGGAGATGGCCGGATTGTCCCGCGCCATCGCTTTCCAGACCGCGATGATCCTCCGTTCCAAGACGATCGCCTCGTCCGGATGGCCGAGCGCCTCCTCGACGCGGGCGCAGTTCTCGAGCATGGACGCCAGGAATCGACCGTTTCGTAAATCCTGAGGCACCTGGGCGAACGCCTTCTCGGCCTGCTCGGCCCCTCGCCGGTAGAGCGGCAACGCCTGCTCGCGTTGGCCTATCCCCTCAAGGAGAACGCCGATGTTATTCAGGCTGGCGCCCAGATCGCGGCGCCCGAGGGGATCGTCCGGATTGAGCGCGACGAGCATCTCGCGGATCGCCAGCGATTTCTGATAAGCGTCCAGCACCTTCAATTTGTTGACTTGATCCTTCTCGGAGGCCAGTCCGTTGTAGGCATCGGCCAGTTCACGCTGGAATCGGGCGTTCCCGGGTTGGACCAGGCGCTTCCAGATCGGGATCGCCTCCTCATTGCGTCCGAGCCGATAAAGGGACTCCGCCAGGCCATGCGCCAATTCGGGCTCCGACGGGTTCGCCGTGACGAGCGGCTCGAATAAGGCCCGAGCCTTCTCGAAGGATTTCTTCGCTTCCGCGGATTCGCGGAACTCGGTGCGGATCTTTCCCACGCGGAGGAAGGCAGAGGCCAGGCCGGCCCGCACATTCGGGTCGTCGCCGTGCTCTTTGAGGAATTCTTCGTTGAACGCCAGGGCCGACTGGAGCAACTCGCGCCGCAGCGGCTGCATGCCGGGGACCTTCAGAAGCTGGCTCTCGCTGATCTTGGTGAACGACTCATCCACCGCGGCGCGGGCCTTGGCGAAGTTGGCTTCGGCCTGCTGACGCTGGGCTTCGGCCTGCTTGCGCTGGGCTTCGGCCTCCTTCGCGCTGGCCTCGGCCAGCCGCTGGGATTCTTGGGCCCGGGCGCGCTGGTCGGCTTCCCGGCCGCGCGCCAGCTCGGCGTCCTCCGCCGCCTGTAACCGCTCGCTCGCCAGCCGACTCATATTCCCGGCCACGATCATCGAGATCGTGGTGGCCAGGAGAAGGACGGCGGTCAGCACCCCTCCGAGGACGGCGACACCGGGATTGTGCCTGGCCCAACGGGCGTACCGCTCGATCGCGGTCGTTCGACGAGCCAGCACGGGTTCGTCGTCCAGATACCCTTCCCGCTGGTCGGGACCACCGACGGCGCGACGGCGTTCGACGAGCCAGCACGGGTTCGTCGTCCAGATACCGCCGCAGGTCTTCGGCCATCGCATCGGCGGTCGGATAGCGGCGATCGGGGTCCTTGTCGATCGCCTTGAGGACGATCGTCTCCAGGTCGCGGGGGATCCGATTGTCCAGGAGGCGCGGCTGGATCGGGTCCTCGGTCTTGATGCGCTCGATCATCTGGAGGCGGTCGGATGACTCGAATCCCGGTCGGAGCGTCAGCAATTCATAGAGCGTCAGGCCGAGGGCATAGATATCGGCGCGGGCGTCTCCCTCGCCGCGGAACCGTTCGGGGGACATGTAGCGGATGGTGCCCAGGATATCGCCGGTGGCCGTGAGGCCGTCGTCGTCGGCCTTGGCCAGGCCAAAGTCGGCGATCCAGACGACTCCGGTGGAATCGAGCAGCAGGTTCGACGGCTTGATGTCGCGGTGGATGATGCCCCGGGCGTGGGCGTAGGCCAGCCCCTGCGCGGCCTGACGACCGATCTGGGCCACGCTCCGGAAGAACGGCAGCCGTCGGCCCGATGACTCGACCGCCGAGACCTGGGTCCCGCCCGGCAACACGGCCGACGTCGAGGACGAGGCGGGCGACGACGGGCCGGACGCGGCGCTCGGCTGGGAATCGTGCGCGCCGGTCGCGGTCAAGCCGCCCGATGAACCGGTCCGATCCGGATCGACGATCTCAACCGCGAACGTCCCGGTGACCAGCGATCGTGCCATCCGGCTGACCTGCCGCGCCCGCAATGACTCCGCCAGCGCCTCGATTCGCTCGGGCTGGGTTGTGCCCGGCCGGCCCGGCTTCTGCTCCTCGGCGAGGGCGGCGATCGGCGCGGCGGACGCGTGGCCCGACTTCCGGCGTTGGCGCGCCAGCTCATCGATGACCACCTCGAGCCCCTGGCCCTGGATGAACTGCATGGCGTAGAAGACGACGTCGCCGTCCTGGCCCACCTCGAAGACGGGGACGATGTTCGTATGGTGCAGCCGCGCCGCGGCCCGCGCCTCGCGACGGAACCGCTCGAGGGCCTTGCCGTCCTTGGCCACGGCGCCGGGCAGGATCTTCAGCGCGACCCTGCGGCCGAGCGAGACCTGCTCGGCCTCGTAGACCACGCCCATCCCGCCGCGGCCGACCTCGCGGATCACCCGGTAGTCGCCCACCTGGCGCAGCGCCGGAGCGGATGGCGAGGCCGTCGGCCCGTGGAGAGGTTCCAGGACTTCCTCGGCACGCTCCACCTCGACCAGCGCCGGGAACAGGTCGCGAATCTCGTCGGCCATCGCCGGGCAGCGGTCGATGTATTCCTGAAGCGAAGGTCGCTCGCCACGGCGGTAGCGCCCGGCGAACTCCTCGGCCAGCTCATCAAACAGCGCGTAGTCGGCCGATCCGCTCGATGTCGACATCGTCATGCTTCACAGTTCCTCTCCTCCGCCGGGCATGGCAGATAGCACATCTTTGAGCCGTTTGAGGGCACGAAAGTAGCGTTTGGCGCCGGCCTCCTGGCTGATCCCCAGCACTTCGGCCGTCTCCGACCGGGAGAGCTGCTCGAAATGCCGGAGCGCCAGGACTTCGCGATCGATCGGGTCGAGCGTATTGAGCGCCTCCTGGATGCGCAGGAGCCGTTCGGCTCGCAGGGCGGCCTGGGTGGGCGAGGTGTGTTTCCCCAGGAGCATGGAAGCCAGCGCGGCCGAGCTGGCCTCCGGCAAGGCGTCGCGGTAGAGCGAGATCTCCATGCCCGCATCGCGCATCCTGGTGCCGAGGTGCTGGCGGTGGAGCGTCGTCAGTCGCCGGCCGACGTGCAGCCGCAGCCAGAGCAATGGCGGCAGCTTGGGGTCGGCGAGATACGCTTCCAGGTCGCAGGCGACGTCGAGGAAGGCTTCCTGGAGGACGTCCGAGGCGTCGAGTCGCGCCCTGACGCGCGCATCGATACGCAGCTCGACCATGCGCCGGAGCCGATCCCGGTAGCGATCGAACAGCGCCGCCAGCGCCTGGCGGCCGCCGCCGCGGAGCTGCTCGATCGGGTCGATTGCGTCGCCGGGCTTGTGTTCCATGACGGTCCCCATACCCTTTATCCGCGCCGGGCGGAAACCAGGACCGGAAAAGTGAAAATCGGGCTCGACGGGGGGATGCGACCGGGCAACGAGGCCCCTGACGGCATCGTCCATGGGCCAGGGATCGGGTCGCGTCGTAACCCAATGTACACCCACGGGCTTCTCATTTCACCCGTGGGGTCCTCGATTCGCCGAGGGTTACCATGATCGCATCCCGGGCCAACGGCCGCCGGGAGGTCGCCTGAATGGCCTTTCGCGATCCCGGGAGGGCGAGGCTCCGTCCGAGCCGGCACGTGACTTGGCTCGCCGGGAGGCTCGCCCTCCCGGATTCGTGCAAGCCGATATAGTCGATGGGTACTTGAAAGACGCTCCCCCTTGTCCTTGGGGGCTCCGAACGAGTTCGGTATAATCATTGTTGAACAAAAGGATGAGCCGGATTGCGTCGGCGTGATCGAGCGGACTTGCGGAGACATCGTGATGCTACCTGAGTTGTCGACGACCGGAGCGGATTCGGGCCGTCGTCGGAATCGCGTGCGGCACGCGACCAGCCTCGTCGCGATGATGATGCTGGCGGGTGTTGGGATCATGTGTCCGGTCCTCGACGGAGCCGAGCCGACGAGGCCGGTGGACTTCAACTTCCAGGTCCGGCCGATCCTGTCGGATAAGTGCTACAAGTGCCACGGCCCCGATGCGCCAACCAGAAGGCGGGGCTCCGGCTCGACACCCGGGAGGGTGCGACGGGCGAGACGCCTTCCGGCTCCCGCGCCGTGGTGCCGCGCGACCTCGAGGCCAGCGAGCTCTACCAGCGGATCACCTCCGACGACGAGTCAACGCGGATGCCGCCCAGGTCGCTCGGGCGGACGCTCAGTCCCGAGGAGGTCGACATCCTTAAGCGCTGGATCGAGCAGGGGGCCGAGTGGAAAGGACACTGGGCGTTCCTGTCGCCGGTCGCCGGGTCGATCCCCCCGGTGAAGGACGCGGCCTGGGCCCGCAACCCGCTGGACCGATTCGTCCTGGCGCGCCTGGAGGCCGAACATCGGGCTCCCTCCCCGCAAGCCGAGAAGGAGCGGCTGATCCGTCGCGTGACCTATGACCTGACCGGATTGCCCCCGACCCTCGCCGAGATCGACGCCTTCATGGCCGATCGCTCGCCCGGCGACTACGAGCGGCTGGTCGACCGCCTGCTGGCCTCGCCGCGGTTCGGAGAGCGGATGGCCGTGGATTGGCTCGACCTGGCCCGCTACGCCGACACGTACGGATACCAGTCCGACGTCTATCGCGCCATGTGGCCGTGGCGCGACTGGGTCATCCGGGCCTTTAATGACAACCTGCCCTATGACCGGTTCATCACCTGGCAACTGGCCGGCGACCTGCTCCCTTCGCGCACCCGTGCCCAGATCCTGGCGACGGCGTTCAACCGCCACCACCGCCAGACCAACGAGGGGGGGAGCATCGAGGAGGAGTTTCGGGTCGAGTACGTCGCCGACCGGACCAATACCTTCGGGGCGGCCTTCCTCGGGCTGACCCTCGAATGTGCCCGATGCCACACACACAAGTACGATCCGATCACACAGAAAGAATATTATCAGCTCTTCAGCTTCTTCGGCAGCATCGACGAGTCGGGACTCTATTCGCACTTCACCGACGCGACCCCGACCCCGACGCTTTTGCTGACCTCCGAGGATCAGGATCGTCGCATCGCGACGGCCGAGGCGAAGGTCCGGGCCGCCGAGGCCGGCCTGGATCGACTGATCGACCAGCGTCGTCCGGCGTTCGAGTCGTGGCTCCGCGATCCGAAGCGCGATCACGTGCCCAGTCTGAGCGGGCTGATCGGCGACTTCCCGCTCGAGGCTGTCGAGGGGGGCAAGGTCGCCAACCGTGTCGATGCCGTGAAGCCCGGCCAGACGGCCGAGAACCCCGAGGTCGTCGAGGGTCGCGTCGGCCGTGCGCTCAAGCTCAGCGGCGAGAACAGCGTGACGCTACCCCTGGGCAACTTCGACCGCTACGAGCCGTTTTCGCTGGCGCTCTGGATCAAGGCGCCCGACCACAAGGAACGCGCGGTGATCATCCACCGCTCGATGGCCTGGACCGACGCCGGCAGCCGGGGTTATCAACTCCTGATCGAGGACGGGAAGTTCAGCGTGGGACTCATCCACTTCTGGCCGGGCGACGCCATCGGCATCCGTGCCAGGGAGCCGGTGCCGGTCAACCGCTGGACCCACGTCGCCATCGCCTATGACGGCTCCAGCCGTGCCGACGGGCTCGCGCTCTACGTCGACGGCCGCCGCGCCGACTGCGAGATCGTCCGCGACCATCTCACCAAGAATATCACGGGCGGGGGCAACGATCAGCTCACCGTCGGCCAGCGGTTCCGCGACCGCGGCTTCAAGAACGGTCTGGTCGACGAGATCAAGGTCTTCAACCGCGCCTTGTCACCATTGGAGGTCGCGCAGCTTCACGACGGAGCGTCGCTGGGCCGGGTCCTGGACCTCGACCCGGCGAAGTTGACCGGCCCTCAACGGCGGGATTTGTTGACCTACTACCTGGCGAATATCGACGGCGCGTTCCGGAGTCGGCTGGCCGAGCTCATGGCCCTCCGGAAGGAGCGCAGTGGGCTGGTGGACCCGGTAGTCGAGATCGCGGTGATGAAGGATCGGCCCCGACCGACGTTCGTCCTGAAGCGCGGGGCGTACAACGCGCCGGGCGAGCGGGTCGATCCGGGGACGCCGGAAGCGTTGGGACGATTGGACGCCTCGTGGCCGCGGAACCGGCTGGGCCTGGCGAAGTGGCTCACGGACCCGAAGCACCCCCTGACGGCCCGCGTGGCGGTGAACCGGTGGTGGCAGTCGTTCTTCGGCCGCGGGATCGTGTCCACGCCCGAGGATTTCGGCAGCCAGGGACAGCTCCCCAGCCACCCCGAATTGCTCGACTGGCTGTCGCGGACGTTCATCGACTCGGGCTGGGACGTCAAGCATCTCGTCCGGCTGATCGTGACCTCGGCGACTTACCGTCAGAGCTCCGATGCGACGGCCGAACTCGTGGCGAGAGACCCGGAGAACATGCTCCTGGCCCGAGGGCCGCGGTTCCGGCTGTCGGCCGAGATGATCCGCGACGGCGCGTTGGCGGCCGGTGGGCTGCTGGTCGATACGATCGGCGGGCCGGCGGTGAAGCCGTATCAGCCGCCGGGACTCTGGGAGGAGAAGTCCGGGATGTCGTATCAGCGCGACGTCGGGCCGGGGAGTCACCGGCGGAGCCTCTACACGTTCTGGAAGCGGACCGCACCGCCGCCTTCCATGCTGACCTTCGACGCCACGACGCGCGAGGTCTGCGCCGTCAAGCGGCAGACGACCGCCACGCCGCTCCAGGCCCTGGTGCTCCTGAACGATCCGCAGTACGTCGAGGCGGCCCGCGGCCTGGCCCAGCGCGCCCTGGCCGAAGGAGGGGGAAGACTGGGCGACCGCCTCGCGTTCGTCTTCCGGAGCCTGACCGGCCGCCGGCCCGGCCCGCGTGAGCTGGCCACGCTCGAGGTGCTCTATCGCGACCAGTACGACGAGTTCCGCGGGGGTCGATCGGACCCGAATCAGCTCCTCGCCGTCGGCGACGCCCCGAGCGATCCGGCGCTCGACACAACCGAATGCGCCGCAATGACCGTGCTGGTCCAGGCCCTCCTCAGCTATGATGAGACTGTGACGAAGCATTGATGCCTTGAGGGTCATGTCGGGAGGACAGATCGATCTCCGGGTTGAAATCATGTATGATGTTCAGGGTTCGGACTGAGATTTCAGGACGGAGTTCTTGCCATGCCCTTCATCATCCGGATCGTGCCCTCGGCGATGGAAGAGCTCAAGAATATTCGCGCGTTCGACCGGAAGAGAATCGCCAAGGCCATCGATGAGCAGCTAACGCATGAGGCCGATGTGGTGACCAGAAATCGCAAGATGTTACCCGATGTCGAGCCTTCGTTTCCCTTTGAGCCACCAATCTGGGAGCTCCGTGTCGGAGATTTTCGGGTTTTCTATGACATTGAGGAGGTCAACGTCTTCGTCCGAGCGATCCGGGCCAAGCCTCCTCACCAAACCACGGAGCAGGTGCTATGAAGACAACAACGATCGAGCTGGATCAGTTTCGCGACAAACTGGATCAGACGCTTGCCGAGACCGAACATGGCGGCGTGATCGTGACCCGTCAAGGAAAGCCGTGGATCATCTTGCACGCGGTGTCTGAAGACTGGGATGCCGAATCGGCCGCTCTGACTCAATCTCCGGAATTTCGGGAGATGATCTCTCGACGTCGAGGCGAAGAGGCCATTCCCTGGGAGGATGCCAAACGCCAGCTCGATATCGATTGAACGCGTGCGAGCCATACGCGCGACATGACTGTGCGTGATCGAACGGGATTATTGCCCCTCGTTGGAGTTCAGGACAATGGATCTGCCGATCAATGGCAAGACCGTGTCGTGGGTCAGGGAACAAATCAGCGAAGCGTTCCAAATCCCTTCCGAGGCGACGGCCTTCGTGGATGGGAACCGTGTCGACGAGGATTTCGTCCTCGAGAAGGGGCAAATGCTCGAGTTCACCGACGAAAGGAAAGCCAAACAGCGTCCCGATGATCCGTCCGAGACTCCCGAGTCATAAATCATTCAGTCCGCCGAGCATCCAGCTCGATGGCTCGGAGCACTCTCAGCGGGTAGTCGGTCTGGATCAGGTCGATTCCGTCGCGGATGGCGCGTCGGTAGTGTGCGATCGACTCGTGCAGGCCGAGCGCATCGCTGAAGACCAGGACGCCCCTGGCATGGCAACGGTCGATCAGGTCCCTGGAGAGGATCGACCACTGGGTGTCGAAGGCGTAGGGCTGGACCCGCTCGATCGCGTCGTCGAGCTTCGCCGGGTCGCGGAGCGGAGGCATCCGACGGATGCGCGGCTCGATGCGGCGGAGTTCCGCGAGGTAGTCGACTCCCTGGTAGACGACGGCCCGCTCGACCAGTCCATGCGCGGATAGCACCTCGACGAGGGACTTGGGCGCGATGTCCTTGGCGTCAACGTAGAGCTCGACCCGATGGTCCGCGGCCCGGAGGAACTCGTCGAGGCCGGGGACCTTGGTCCCCCGAAAGGGCGCGCCGAACCAGGCCCCGGCGTCGAGCGCCTGGACCTCGGCCTCGCTCTGATCCCGCACCGGACCACGGACCCCGGTCGTGCGGTTCAAAGTACCGTCGTGGAGCAAAACGAACTTTCCGTCGCGGGTCGTGCGCACGTCGAACTCGACGAAATCGGCCCCGAGGCGGACGGCCTTCTCGAGCGCCGGCAAGGTATTCTCGGGCGCGTATCGTCCGGCGCCGCGGTGATGGGCGATCCTCGGGCGACGGCCGCGCGTCGTCTTGAGGGCCAATTGCGCCAGGATCTCCTCGGCGCGATCGGTCTGGAGCCAGTCAACGCCCGACGCGGCCATGCGGTCCCAGACCTCGGGCCGGTCGTCCTGGCCGAGCACCTTCGCCTGGACCTTGATCCCGCGCCGATGGAACTCGCGGCAGGCTTCGGGCGTGACGTCAACGGCGTCGATCTCGACGGCCGCCGGTCGGAGATCGTCGACCCATCCGGCGATTCCGGAAGAGGGCCGCCACTTTGCCATCACGGCCAGCTCCTCGGTCACGGCCGCGCGGATCATCTTGAGGACTGCCGGAATGTCGTAGAAAACGACCTGGCGAGTCATCCTGGCCGCGACGACTTCTCGGGCGAGCTGGGCCGGATCCACGTCCTTGAGGTCGAGGTACAGGTTGACCCGACCGCGGGCGAGCTCCAGCGCCTCCGCGAGCGTCAGGATCCGCGTGCCGGCGAATCTCCGGGCGAACTTCGAGCCGGCATCGAGGGCACGGAGCTCCGCCAACGTGCGATCGCACACCGGCCCGGAGCCGTCCGTCGTCGCCTGGAGCTCGCCATCGTGGAAGAGGATGTGATGTCCGTCCCTGGTGATCCGGACGTCAACCTCGACCCACTCCACGCCATCGGCGATGGAGAACTCCAGGGCCCTCGCGGTGTTCTCGGGCGCCTGGCCCATCCCGCCCCGATGGGCCATCACCTGGATCGGTCGCGGCGGCTGGACCGGCTCGAAGAATGGGAAGCCCGAATGGCCTCCTTCCGGCGCCGCGCCCGCGGTCCCGAGCAGGATCCCCCAGGAGAGTACGATCGGAGTGACCATGGTCATGACGAGTTGTCATCCTTAATCGGAGAGGAGAGCTCCACGGGAGTCCTAGGCCTTGGCGGCCGGAGTCGCTCTCCGGTAGGATAACGAGTTATGAAACCCACAGCGACCGATCACGAAGCCAACTCGCCCGCGGAAGGGACCGCGACCCTGTCGGTCATCCGTGAGCACATCGTCAGCACGCCCGGCATTTGCGGTGGCAAGCCCCGGGTCGCCGGGACACGGATTCAGGTGAAGCATCTGGTCGTGATGCATGAACGGCAACGGATGACCCCGGAAGAGATTGTGTCGGAGCTACCTCATCTCACCCTGGCCGATATCCACTCGGCATTGGCCTATTACCACGATCACCGGGAGACGATCAACGGAGATCTCAGCCGACAGGGTATGGTATGAGGAAATGAAGATCAAGCATCCATCTCGGCTCCAAGAAAAACTCGGGCAACGGAAGGCTGAGTTTGTTGAAGGTTTCTGGGAAGGCGTCAAGTTGCTCAACGCCGCTCCCTGAAACCTTGCAAGCCACTTAAGAGCGGGGATTGGCCGGAAGCCGGAATCCTGCGTTTTGGATTCCGGTTGTAGGCCGCGGGGCGGCAGCCCCTGTTTCCCGAGTTGACGGCGTGCCGGAGGCCGCTGCCGGCAGGTTCTGCGATAGAGGAGCTGTAGGCGACCTTTAGGCCGGTTGCCCTTCTTCGGGCGGCGGAACCCGTAGGATACCAGGATGGCTACTTGGCCGGATCGCGCTAATCCGTTGCGATTCGGCATCAAGTCTTGGTAGGCTGATGCGTTGGTTGTCCGTATACATATTCCGCTGGCCGCCCTGGTCCAAGGTTGACCTTGTCCCCGAACCCGGTCTATGACTGACCGATGGGAGATAGTCATGGAGTGGGTACCGCACACGGTCAAGGACTTCCGGGATTTCGTCGATGAAGTCTACGCCCTGATGCCCGCGGCGACAGCCCTCGATGAACGATGTTGGTTCCGTGGCCAGACCAACGAAAAATGGGATCTCGTCACCTCATTCGTGCGTAGTTCGTGCAAACTAGGCTTGTCCGAGGATGCGCTGCACGACCTGGAGTCGGCGGCACGCACGGCCTTCCGCTCGCAAGCGCATCTTTTCGTGAATCCATCCCTCCTGGGGCACGTGAAGACGATTCCCTGTTGGTGGGCGCTCATGCAACATCATGGCGCCCCCACGCGGCTCCTCGACTGGACGATCTCACCGTTCGTGGCGGCCTACTTCGCTTGCCTGCAGGACGGGACCCGAGACCCGGGCGTCGTCTGGGGATTCTGCAGCGGTGAGTTGCGACGGTCGTTTGAGGTCAACCCAGATGGAGGTCCCATCCCCGACTTTGATTCCCCTAATGCCCCTGAATGGTTTGAAACGAAGCTCAAGACCCTAAACGGGCGAAAGATCGTGATCCCGCTCAAATTTAGCCTGTCTTCGAGCGATCGGATGGTAGCCCAGCAAGGGAGGTTCACCATGAGCTTCAATATTAATGAATCGCACAACTCCATGATCTCACAGATTGCGCCCTGCTTTCTCAGGAAGATTGTGATCCCTCATGAGATGAAACCCGAATTTCTCCTTCGTTTGAGGAATATGAACATCACCGGAGGGTCGCTATTTCCAGGCGTTGACGGCCTGGGCCAGTCAGTGCGGGAGCTGGTGTCCCTTGGGGCGTATTATCACAAGGCCCTACTCTGATCGGCATGCAACGGGATCGAAGCTCGAAGGGACGGAGCCGGAATAGGCGACCTCGGAGGGGAAGCGACGGCCAAGAGCCGGATCTCTGGAGCTATTGTCCTTCTGTGATCTCCCGAGGCCGTATCCTAAACGACATCTGGGAGATCCTTGAGCCGGAGGACATGGCCGACCACGTCGAGTACATCTGACGACACCAGATTCACGGCGGGCGCTCAAGTGCGGTCAGCGTCATCGGGGGGCACGTCGGGCACCTTGGCCAGGACGCGATCGAAAGCAGCACGACTTCCCCGAGCGGCTCGCTCCTCCAGGTAGTTGGCGGGCATCAAAGCAGAAGGCTTCTGGTAGCTCTCCAGCAGAGGGTCGCCTGCGTCTTCCTCTCTGGTCGCGGCTTCGATGAGGGCGCCAACCTGAGTCATATCCAATCCCTCGTCTACGACCGCTCGTAACCGCTCGTAGACCTCCGCCTTGAGTACGACATAGCCATCAATGCGGGCGTACCCTTCACGGCCGATGGCCTGGTCGACGGCCTCTCGTTGTTCCGGAGTCAGCGAAGGCATGGTTTCCTCCAACTCGATCGCACTTGTAGGCGCTCTTCATGTGGTCGCCGGTGATGGAGGGCTGTCTGCGTCACTTCACCGCTTGCGGCCCTTCGGCGCGGCGGCGACTCCGATCCCGTACAGGAACAATCGGGTCACCCGCTCGGGGAGGTCTTCCGGCCACGGGCGCGGCAGGCTGTGGAGGATCTCCTTCATCATGCCCGAGTGCGCCACCACCTCCAGCGCGAGCTCCTGGTCGGACGCTCGCTCGCGCGACGGGAACTCGCGGAAGATCCGGAGCAGGATCGCCTGCATCCGGCCTCGCGTCTCTTCGAAGCACGCGGACCTCGCCCCGATCCGGAAGAACTCCGTGCGCTGGATCACTTCCAGGAAGAAGTGATTGCGCTCGAAGTATCGGAACGACTCGCGGTTCATCACCAGGAGCTTCTCCTCGGGCGGCATCTCCTCGCTCAGGCTCTCCTCGATCCGCTCGACCAGGGATTGCAGCCCGTCGTTCATGATCCCCGCGAACAGGTCTTCCTTGTCCTTGTAGTGGAGGTAGAGCGTCCCCTTGGCGACCTTCGCCCGCGCGGCGATGTCCTCCATCCGAACCTCGTGGAAGGGGCGCTCCGCGAAGAGCTGGATCGCCGCATCGATGATCCGCCTCACCTTGGCCGGATCCGCCGTTCGCACGCGTCACCTCGTCCTGCGTCCTCGAGATCACCCTCAAACCCCGGCCAGGCCACGCCCGGCCGTCGGGTCCACGATTCTACCAGACACCGTCCGCTTGCTCTTGTGCGAAATCCGACCCGTTCTATAATGACTGACCAGTCAGTTCTGATTTTTGACTGACCGGTCAGTTCTGGTTGGCGTTGGCGCGATCGCGCCGGTGATCGAGGGCGTTCAACCTCAAGGATGGGGGGCTGCGGACATGGCGGAGCCAGTCGGATCGGGCGGCGAGGGCGTGGCGGTCGCGGGGGCGCGGACGGTCGCCTCGGCGGGGCATGCATCGCGTCACGGGCCGCATGCCGAGCCGGTCGAGGATCGATCCGGCTCCCCGCCCGGCAGGAGGAGCCGGCGGTCGCGCCGATGGGTCATCGCGGCGATCGCCGGCGGCCTGGCGGCGGTCCTGGGCGTCTGGGAGGGCGGGCCGTGGGTCCGCGATCACTTCTCGCACGTCGAGACCGAAGACGCCTTCGTCGTGGGGGATGCGACGACGGTCGCCAGCCGCCTCACGGACGTTGTGGAGCAGGTCCTGGTGCATAACGACGACTACGTGGAGCGTGGGTCGATTTTGGTTCGCCTCGATCGGCAGCCGTTGCAGCTCACGGTCGACCAGATGCGGTCGGACCTGCGCCAGGCGAAGTTGAACGTCAACCGGATGGTGAAGTCGCTCGAGACCGCCCGCGCCGGGCTGGATCAGGCACGCGACCAGGTCCAGTCCTCGGTCGCGGCGCTCGAGGAGGCCTGGCGGACCGTCGAGGGTCAGCAGGAACAGGTGCGATCCCGGATCGCCGGGCTGCGATCCCAGGCCGCTTCGCTCCGCGCGTCGTACGCCGAGCTGGTGCTCGCTCAGAAGGACTGCGAGCGCGTCAAGAACCTGGTGGCCTCCCAGACGGCGACCCGCGAGGAGCTCGACCAGAAGCTGGCGGCGCTCGAGAGCGCCCGCGAGAAGTTCAAGGTGGCCGAGCAATCGGTGCAGCAGGCCCGTGCCTTGCTGGCTCTGGATTCGGACTTCAAGCATCCCGAACAGATCCCCGCGAATCTCGATCGCACCGACACGCAGGTCCGCCGCGCCGTGGCCGCGGGGCAGCAGATCCTCGCGAACCTGGGGCTTGCCTCCGGCCTGCACTCGATCGAGCCGGAAGCCTTGCACGCCGCCCTGGCCCGGCTCGGGGATAACACGTCCGAGTCGTGGTATGACGCGGTGCCGTCGGTGCGTTCCGCCCGGACCCAGGTGGATCAGGCGATCGCCATGCTGGGGGGCCTCTCGTTCGACCCGGCCAGGCCGTACGAGCACCCGAGCGTCGTCAGGGCCCGGCAAAACCTGGACGAGGCCGAGCTGAAGCTCGGCTACACCGAGATCCGCGCCGGTATCCGGCTTCGTGAACCGACGGTCGGTGAACCCGGGCGATCATGTGCAGGTCGGTCAAGGCTTGATGTCCATCCAGCCGCTCGATGAGATCTACATCGAGGCGAATTTCAAGGAGACGCAAATCTCCGGCCTGACGATCGGCCAGCCGGTGGCGATCTCGGTCGATGCCTATCCCGGACGGGTCGTCCGAGGCCGGGTCTCGGGGTTCGCGCCGGCGACCGGAGCCGCGTCGTCGATGCTCCCGCCGGAAAATGCCACGGGCAACTTCGTGAAGGTCGTCCAGCGCATCCCGGTCCGGATCGACCTGACCGAGCCCAACCCGCGCGAGGCCCCGCTCCTGGTCGGGATGTCGGTCGTCCCCGAGGTCGACATCAAGGCCCAGCCCGATGGTCCGGACGCCGGCAGCCGGCTCCGTGGCCTCGCGGCTCGGTCGTCGAAGCAGGAGACCCACCCATGAGCGCGAATACCCTCGACAGCGACGCCGACGGGCGCGGTCCTCTCGACCCTGTCCGGCGCCCGGCGATCAACCCGTGGATCATCGCCCTGACGGTGACCCTGGCGACCTTCATGGAGGTCCTGGATACCTCGATCGCCAACGTCGCGCTGCCGCACATGGCCGGTAGCCTTTCCGTCTCGGTCCACGAGAGCACCTGGGTGTTGACCAGCTACCTGGTCGCCAACGCGATCATCCTGCCGCTCTCGGGCTGGCTCTCGTCGCTCCTCGGGCGGAAGCGGTTCTACATCTCGTGCGTGATCCTGTTCACGGCCAGCTCGGCGCTCTGCGGCATGGCCGCGAGCATCGAGCAACTGGTCCTGTTCCGGGTCCTCCAGGGTCTGGCCGGCGGCGGCCTTGCAGCCTTCGGAGCAGGCGATCCTCATGGACACCTTCCCGCCCGCCAGGCGAGGCATGGCGATGGCCGTGTATACCCTGGCGATCCTCGTCGCACCCGTACTGGGGCCGACGCTGGGCGGCTACATCACCGAGAATTACAGTTGGCGATGGATCTTCTACATCAACCTTCCGGTCGGCGTGATCTCGGTCGTGCTGAGCACGCTGCTGCTCGAGGATCCGCCCTATTTGAAGGCACAGAAGGCCGCGCGGAAGGGGCAGCCGTTCCGGATGGACTTCGTCGGGCTCGGGCTGCTGACGATCGGCCTGGCCTCGCTGGAGCTGATGCTCGACAAGGGCCAGGAGCACGACTGGTTCGACTCGCC
The DNA here is from genome assembly GCA_963743925.1 of uncultured Planctomycetota bacterium. GTDB lineage: Bacteria > Planctomycetota > Planctomycetia > Isosphaerales > Isosphaeraceae > CAVZRC01. The sequence goes on from CAVURY010000014.1 coordinate 126,944, forward strand.
GTTCATCGTCGGCCTCTGCGCGGTCGCCGGGACCGCCTTGATTTCCACGATCTTCTGGGAGCTGCGGCACCCGGCGCCGATCGTCAACCTGCGGCTGTTCCGCGACCGCAACTTCTCGGCGGCCGCGGTCTGCGTGTTCTTCGCGTTCGCCGTGCTCTACGGCAGCAACGTCCTCCTGCCCCAGATGCTCCAGACCTTGATGGGATACTCGGCCCTGAATGCCGGCCTGGTCCTCTCGCCCGCCGGGTTCGTGACGATGCTCGAGATGCCCCTGATCGGCCTGATGCTGAGCCGGGGCGTCAACGCACGCAAGCTGATCATCGCCGGGCTGGCGACGGTAGGCGTCGCGTCGATGTGGATGTCGGGCCTGAACCTCGGGGTGTCTCCGGGCCTGGTGATCTCGCCGCGGAACATCCAGACGCTCGGCGCCGGGCTGATGTTCGTGCCGCTGAACCTGGCCGCCTATGCCTTCATCCCCAAGGATCAGGTCAACAACGCCTCCGGGCTCTTCAGCCTGGTGCGGAACGAGGGGTCGAGCATCGGCGTGGCCATCACCAACACGCTGCTCCAGCGACGGACCCAGTTCCATCAATTCCGGATGATCGAGCACCTGCACCCGATGAACCCGTTGTCGTCCGGCTGGCTCACTGGCCTCTCGGGGACCCTTCAGGGCCACGGTTCCGACCCGGTCATCGCGCGTCGGCAGGGGCTGGCCATGCTGTATCAAGTCGTCCAGCAGCAGGCCGCGGCGGTGTCTTATCTCGATATGTTCTGGCTGTTCTCCATGCTCTCGTTCGCCGTCATCCCCCTGGTCTTTCTCATGAAACGATCGGCGTCCGATGGCGGGAGCATTGCGGTCCATTGATCCCAGATCGCGGCCTCGCCGCGATCCGCAAAGGAGATCCGTTCGATGTACGGCTTTCGTCGGAAAGATCCGAGACTCGTTCTGGCAATGGCGCTGGCGCTCGGCATGATGGCCCGGGACGCGCGGGCGGAGGACCTCCGGGACGCCTGGGCGATCGCGCTGGGGACCAACCCGCAGCTCCAGGCCAGCCGGCAGACGACCGAGTCCGCCGGCCTGGAACTGGCCTCTTCGCGCTCGTCCCGGCTGCCCCAGATCCAGACGCTCAACGCCCAGTCGTTCCTCACCAACCCGATCTCCGTTCCCAGCAGCAGCGGCCAGCCCAAGCCCGCCAGCGGCGGGCAGGAGCAGTTCACGATCTCGGCCGTCGCGGCCATCGTCCCGATCTACACGGGCGGTCGGATCCGGAATACGATCGCCAGCAACGGCGCCCAGTTGAGCGCCTCGCGGGCCGACGAGGTCACCACGGCCCTGGACCTGAAACTCATCGTCGCCCGCGCCTACGTGGAAGTCCTCCGCGCGAACCGGGGCGTCGCCGTGGCCCAGAGTAATGTCGCAAGCCTCACGGCCCAGGCGCGTGACGTGGGGAACCTCGTCACGCAGGGCCGCGGAATCCGCAACGATCTGCTCGCGGCCCAGGTCGCGCGGGCCAATGCCCAGCAGCGCAACATCCAGGCCCGCAACCGGCTCAGCATCGCGTGGGCGACCTACAACCGTTACCTCTGCCGCCCGATGGAGACCGTCGTCCCGCTCGAGGAGCTGGCGCAGGAGCCGCCCCCGCCCGCGAGCGGGGATGCCGACGACCAGGCCATGCTCGTGCTCGATACGGATCCCGCCACGGTGGACGACGCACAGGTCCAGTCCCTGGTCGAGCGTGCGATGAGGAACCGATCCGAGCTGACTTCTTTGTCCGAGCAGGCTCGCTCGATCCACGCCCAGGCCGCCGCCGAGCGGGCCGCCACCCGGCCCCAGGTGAGCTTCCTGGCCGCCAACCTCTATCAAAACGTGCGGTTCCTCCCCACAGAGGCCGACACCGGCGCCGCCGCTTTCGTCCTGAACTGGACGCTCTTCGATGGGGGCAAGTCGCGCCGCCACTCGCTGGCCCTGGAGCAACGCGCGGCGGCGAACATCAGCCGACGGGATGACCTGGCCGCGGGCATCAAACTCCAGGTCTGCTCGGCCTGGCTCACCTGCCAGGAGAATCAGCGCCGCATCCCGGTGACCCGCGCGGCCATCGTCCAGGCCGAGGAAAACCTGCGGGTCGCCCGCACTCGATACATCCAGCAGCGTGGCACCAACACCGAGGTGCTCGACGCCGAGGCCGCGCGCGTCCAGAGCTACGATAATTACTTCAATGCCCTCTACGACGCCATCCAGGCCGATTTCGAGCTCCGACGCGCCGTCGGCGAGATCTGAACGCCGCTCCCCCCGAGCCGCCGACAGAGTCGCCGTTCGCAGCCACCGGCGATGCGCGGTAAAATGGATCTCGGTGTCGGTTGTCCCCGGTCGGTGATCGGATGGGATTCCTCCATGAGCCTGGCATTCTCCCGGATCGATGGGTTGGCGCGTCGTGAAGGGCGTACGGCATCCAGAAGAATCATCGCTGTATGTACCGCCATTCTGATGATTGGATCGGCGAGCGAGATGTGCGCGGCGCCGACGGACCCGAAGGCGACCGAATTCTTCGAACGAAACATCCGACCGCTGCTGATCCGGCGTTGTGACGAATGCCACTCGAAACAGTCCGAGAAGATCCGGGGCGGCCTGAGCCTGGACTCCCGGGACGGTTGGCGAAAGGGCGGCGACCGCGGGCCGGCCATCGAGCCCGGGAAGCCGGACGAGAGCCTCTTGATCCAGGCCGTTCGCTACAAGGATGAGGATCTGCAGATGCCGCCCAAGGGCAAGCTGCCCGATCGCGAGATCGCGCTGCTGACGCATTGGGTGGCGATGGGTGCCCCGGACCCGCGCGAGAGCGGGGCCGTATCGCCGTCGCGGGCCCGGATCGAGATCAAGGATAGTCGCGCGTTCTGGTCGTTCCGGCCGCCCGTCGATCCTCCGATCCCCGCCGTCCGGGTTGAGTCGTGGCCCGGGACGCCGCTCGACCGCTTCATCCAGGCCGGGCTCGAGGCCAAGGGCTTGCGCCCCGCCTCGGCGGCCGACAAGCGGACGTTGATCCGCCGGGCAACCTTCGACCTGATCGGCCTGCCGCCGACCCCCGAGCAGATCGACGCCTTCCTCGCAGACGACTCTCCGGAAGCGTTCGACCGGGTCGTCGATCGGCTGCTGGACTCGCCCCATTACGGCGAGCGCTGGGGACGGCACTGGCTCGACGTCGCCCGCTATGCCGATTCCAATGGCCTGGATGAGAACGTGGCCTACGGTAATGCGTGGCGATACCGCGACTACGTCATCGCCGCATTCAACCGGGATAAGCCGTTCGACCGGTTCCTCCTCGAGCAGCTCGCCGGGGACCTCCTGCCGGCCGAGGGCGACAAGTCCGAGGCGAATGAGCGGCTGATCGCGACCGGATTCCTCGCGATGGGGCCGAAGGTCCTCGCCGAGGTCGACGAGACCAAGATGGAGATGGACATCGTCGACGAGCAGATCGACACGGTCGGCCGGGTCTTCATGGGGCTGACCCTCGGTTGCGCACGCTGCCACGACCACAAGTTCGACCCGATCGACACCACCGACTACTATGCCCTCGCCGGGATCTTCCGGAGCACCCGGACCATGGAGACCTTCAAGAAGGTCGCCCGGTGGCACGAGAACCCGCTGGCCGACGAGGCTTACCGGGCCCGTCGGGCGGAACACGATCGGCGGGTCGCCGACCAGAAAGGCGCGATCCAAACCCTGATCGGCCGCGAGAACGAACGGCTTCAGCCCCGGGACCGCAAGGCGAAGCCTTTGCCCAAAGCCCCCGAATCCTTGTACTCGGATGCGACTCGCGCCGAGCTGAGTCGGCTGCGCAAGGTCCTGTCCGACCTCGAGGCTTCCGCACCCGAGCTCCCGACCGCGATGGGGGTGGCGGAAGGGCCGGTGGCCGATGTTCGCGTCCACGTCCGGGGGAGTCACCTGACGCAGGGCGAGCTCGTCCCTCGGCGGGTCCCGATCGTCCTGGCCGGTTCCGATCGTCCGGCCTTCCGCGCCGACCAGAGTGGGCGGCTGGAACTGGCCCGCTGGCTGGTTGACCCTCGACATCCTCTCACGAGCCGGGTGATGGTCAACCGGATCTGGCGCTGGCATTTCGGCCGGGGGCTCGCCCCGACTCCCGACAACTTCGGCGCACTCGGCGGGCGCCCGTCCAATGGGCCGCTGCTGGACTGGCTGGCCCGTCGATTCGTCGAATCGGGCTGGTCGATCAAGTCGCTGCATCGCCTGATCATGACCTCGAGGACCTACCGGATGGGCCATGACTTCGACGCGAAGTACGCGCGGGTCGATCCGGAGAACGGGCTCCAGTGGCGCTTCAGCCCGCGCCGGCTCGAGGCCGAGGCGATCCGCGATGCCCTCCTGTCCGTGAGCAACACCCTCGATCCGGCGATCGGGGGGTCGTTGCTCCGCGTCAAGAACCGCGATTACTTCTTCGATCACACGTCGAAGGATGTCGCCACTTACGATTCGCGGAGGCGATCCGTTTATCTGCCGATCGTACGCAACCATCTGTACGATGCCTTTGATCTGTTCGACTATTCGGAGGCCGGCGTCCCCAACGGCGACCGGGCGACGACGACCGTGGCCCCGCAGGCCCTCTTCATGATGAATAGCGAGCTGGTCGAGGAGGCGAGCCGGAACCTGGCGTCTGATCTCCAATTGCACGCCCCGAAGGATGAATCCGAGCGGATCCGCCAGCTTTACGTCAGGGGTTATGGCCGACCGCCGAGCCTGGTCGAAGCGGACCGTGCCCTGGCGTTCCTGGACCGGGTCGCTCGCCAGCTCGAGGCCGAGCAGGCGGTCGAGGGCTCGAGGCGGCTCCGCGCCTGGCAGGTCCTCTGCCAGACGATCCTGGCTTCCAATGAGTTTGTCTATCTTTACTGACAGGTGCACGACCGTGGATCACTTCGACTGGAACCTGAGCTCTCGCAGGCGGATGCTCAAGCAATGCGCCGGCGGGTTCGGGGCGATGGCCCTGGCCGCGCTGCTGAGCGAGGAATCGCGGAGCGCCACCCCGGCCGCGACCGCCACGGACCCGCTCGGACCGCATGCGCCCCACTTCCCGGCGCGAGCCCGACGGGTCATCTTCCTGTTCATGAAGGGCGGCCCGTCCCACGTGGACACGTTCGACTACAAGCCGAGACTCCAGCGCGACCACGGCAAGGAGCTCCCGTTCGCCAAGCCCCGGGTCCAGTTCGCCAAGACCGGCAAGCTGCTCGGCTCGCCATGGAGATTCAAGCCGTACGGCCAGAGCGGGATCGCCGTGAGCGAGCTCTTCCCCCACGTGGCCGACTGCGTTGACGACCTGTGCATCCTCAACTCGGTCCACGGCACGAACGCCGCGCACGGCGGCGCCCTGCTGAAGCTCCACACCGGCAGCGATAGCCTCGTCCGGCCGAGCATGGGGTCCTGGATCACTTACGGGCTCGGGACGGAGAACCAGGATCTGCCCGGCTTCATCACGATCTGCCCGACCCTGGCCCACGGCGGCGTGCTCAACTGGGGCTCGGCGTTCCTCCCCGCCCGGTTCCAGGGGACGCCGCTCGGCAACGCGAGCATCCCGTCCGATCGCGCGCGGGTCCGCTACATCGACAATCCCCGCATCCCGCGCGACGTCCAGCGGCTGCAGCTCGACCTGCTGGCGGACCTGAACCGCGACAACCTGGCGGGCGTCGGGCCGAACCTCGACCTGGAGGGCCGACTGGATTCGTTCGAGCTGGCCTTTCGCATGCAGACCGCGATGCCTGCGATCCAATCGCTCGCGGATGAGCACCCCGCGACGCTCAGGGCGTACGGCCTCGATGATCCCGTCACGGCCAATTTCGGACGCCAGTGCCTGCTGGCTCGCCGGTTCGCCGAACGGGGCGTCCGGTTCATCCAGGTGACGCATAGTGATTCGTACGTCCAGTGGGACCAGCACAACAAGCTCAAGGAAGGGCACACGAAGAACGCCCGGGAGGTTGACCGTCCGATCGCGGCCCTGCTCCGGGATCTCAAGAGCCGGGGCCTGCTCCGGGATACGCTGGTCCTCTGGGGCGGAGAATTCGGCCGCACGCCGACCGCCGAAGGCCCCGACGGCCGCGACCACAATCCCGAAGGGTTCACCATGTGGATGGCCGGGGGCGGGGTCAAGGCCGGCATCAAATACGGCGCCACCGACGAATACGGCTATTACGCAGTCGATCGGAAGTTGCACATCCATGACCTGCACGCGACGATCCTGCATCTCCTGGGGCTCGACCACGAGAAGCTGACCTACCGCTACGCGGGCCGCGACTTCCGCCTGACCGACGTCGCCGGCCAGGTCGCGCACGAGATCATCGCTTGAGTCGCAGGAACTCGATGGGAAGGGTTCGATCGGGGGTCGTTCTTCCGCGTCAACGCAGTTCCTCGAGCAGTCGTCTGGCCGCGCCTCCGAGGAAGAGCGTGTTGACTCCGGCCGCGATCAGCGTGTAGCCGCGTTCCATGTAGGGGCGGAGCGCGGACTTCGAGACACCGAAGTATCCGAGTGGAATGCCGGCGCCTTGACATGTTCGCGTCACGTGATCGATCGCTTCGACCACGGTGGGGTCGTCGATTCGTCCCATCTTGCCCAGGCTGGCCGCCAGATCGTAGGGGCCGATAAAGACGGCGTCGATCCCCTCTACCTGGACGATCGATTCGATATTCTCCACGGCACGCGCGTGCTCGGCCTGGACGATCACGGCCACGCGTTCGTTGGCCGTATCCAGGTACTCCTGGAACCGCATCCCGTAGCCGTGCGCCCTGCCGAGGCCCACGCCGCGCGAGCCGGCCGGCGCGTAGCGCGCGTAACGGACGACGCAGGCGGCCTGGTCGGCCGTGTTCACCTGGGGGACGATGATTCCCTCGGCACCCTGGTCGAGGATCTTCTTGATCGGAGCCTCCTCGGATCCGGGCACCCGCACGATGCACGCCACTCGATCTCCGACGGCCTGGAGGATCGCCAGGATCTCGCCCGTCCCCAGGGGTCCATGCTCGCCATCGAGGAACAGCCAGTCGAAACCGGCGTCGGCGAGGATCTCCGCGATGGCCGGCATCGGCAGGGAAACCATGCTGCCCAGCAAGGTTTCGCGGTCCCACAAGCGTTTCCGGAAAGTGCCAATCATAGGATTGTACCTGTCTTTGTTTCGTGAAACGGCTCCGCGGAGCCTCAAGCGGTCATCGAGGATCGGCGGCCGTTCGCTCGCCGGGTGCTCACAGAGCATCCAGGTTCGACCGCCCGTTGACGCTTTGCAAGGGCAACCCGATCGCGAGTCTGATCGGCTCAGCAGCAATCCCTCGTCGGTTCGTCCGCTCGGTCTCAATCCTGCACACAAGTTCGTCGGCATAATCGATCGAATGTAACATCAAATCCCGTCGTTGGTGGCGAATGCGACCGGCGACGGGAATTGAACGCTCGTTGAAGGGATTTGTTCTCACTAACGG
>CAVURY010000015.1:0-132972 GCA_963743925.1 uncultured Planctomycetota bacterium
GCCGCGTAGATCTGGATGTGGTGCGGGCAGTTCATCGGCTTGAGCAAGTATTCCTCGTAATCGCAGGTCTGTTCGAGGTATCCGATCCGCTCGGCGGTCGGCATCTCGAAATACGAACGAGAGACTCCCGTGATCGGGTGCCCTTCCGGCGTGACCTGATGATCGGGGAGACGTTCGGGAATACCGGCCTTGGCGAGCAGGATCTTCTGGGCGTCGTCGTTCAAGTTCCCGGTGACGAGGCCGTCGAGGAGCTCCTTGGCGGCGGAGTCGGCCGGCATCTTCAGGGTGGGGAACTGCGAGTCCTTGTAGTATGGATAATGGCCGCTGGTCTGGTAGAGCTCGATCTTGCCGATGTGGGGCGTGTAGACCGGTTGATAGCCGCGGCGGACGAGCTCCTCCTTGATGAAGTTCTCGAGGATACCGCGGATGACGGCCCCCTTGGGCATCCAGAGGATCAACCCCGGGCCGACGAGCTGCGAGATCGTGAAGAGGTTCAAGTCGCGGCCGAGCCGTCGATGATCGCGCTTCCTGGCTTCCTCGACCTGGGCGACGTGGGCGTCGAGGTCTTTCTTGTCGAAGAATGCCGTGCCGTAGACGCGCTGGAGCATCTTGCGATCGGTGTGACCCTTCCAGTAGGCCCCGGCGATCGAGAGCAGCTTGAACGCCCCGACCTTGCCGGCGTGGGGGATATGAGGGCCGCGACAGAGGTCGACGAATTCGCCCTGACGGTAGAAGCTGAGCACGCCGTACTGATGCAGCTCGTCGTCGATGTGCTCGACCTTGTAGGTCTGGCCGAGATCGGCGACGAATTGCCGCGCCTCGGGGACGGGCAGGGAGAAGCGTTCGAACGGCTCGGCGGCCTTGGTGATCCGCGCCATTTCCGCCTCGATGGCGGGGAAGTCGTCCTCGGAGAGGCTCCGGCCGGGGATCTCGATGTCGTAGTAATAGCCATTGGCGGTCGTCGGGCCGAAGGCGAGCCGCACGTCCGGGAACAATCGCATGATGGCCCGGGCCATGATGTGGGCCGTCGAGTGGCGGAGGACGTCGAGGGCCTCGCGGTCCTTGGAGGTGAGGATTTTGAGCTCGATGGGGGTGTCCTTGCCGTCCTCCAGGGGCCGGTCGAGGTCGACCACGTGTCCCCCGGCGGTCGCCGCGACCGCGGCCTCGGCCAGCCGTTTTCCGATCCCGGCGGCGACCTCGCGCGGGCTGACCCCCTCGTGATATTCCTTCACGGACCCATCCGGTAACTTGATCTGAACCATCGCCCACGCTCCCTATCCCGTTCATCCGCCCGCTGATCAAAGCAAGGCGCCGTCAACCGACCGTTTCTCATCCTAAGATCTCTCGCTTGCTCAGCCTATCGTAACACGAAGCCCGATGCCAATCCCGACACTCTGGGGGCTCATCGCGGTTCGGCGAGATAGGCCCTAAGCCTCTGGCCGCGCACTTCCTGCCTGGCATAAGGTCGCCAGACGATCGCCCGAACCAGAATACGAGGGATTGGGCTCATGTCGGGCCTGAGCACGTCTGAAACAGGCCCCGAAAAACATGGTCCGCAGAGGGACGCGGATCAGAGAGGAGTACCATCAATGAAAAGACGAGACGTCCGCAGATGAACGCAGATCAAAAAACGGATAAATCGGAGGGACATGACTCGAGAAAAGACGTCGTGTCGCGACGGCTTTCCCAATTCCGGCTCTTTATCTGCGTTGATCTGCGTGCATCTGCGGATAAACTCTTAGATGCAAGCCAGATAGTGAGGGTCTGGTTCGTACCCCGGCGAGGATGTCATGACCTTCTTGTCTTGAATCCGAGGGCTTTCAGAGCGAGTTCGACCGTGGCGAGATGATCCCCTTGGATCTCGATCGTCCCTTGCTTCACGGTCCCGCCGGTGCCGCAACGGCTCTTGAGCCGGGCGGCGAGTTCTTCCAGGTCGATGCCGACAGGGTCAAGGCCGCCGACGGTCGTGACCACTTTCCCCTTGGGCCGCTTCTCGAGCCTCAGGCGAGCGGTCTGGGTCTCGGGGGCGACGCGGACCGGCTCGACCACGGGAGGCGGGCAGGCGCATTCGGACTCGGGCCGCCCGCAACGATCGCAGGTAGGAGGGCGGTCCCAGGGGGTTCCGGCGAACAAGCGTCCCAACGATCCGTCCTGAAATCTACGTTGCGAGAGCCTCGTCGAAACATCCTGCTGGGCCGTCCGCCGGGTTCGTGCGACCGGCGACCCGCTGGGACGGTTGCCCGTGGATCAAAGCGGGGTGACGTTGAAATAGGGTCCGAACATGGAGATCGTGAAGAGTGCCCCGTTGTAGCCGGTCATCGGCTGCGAAAGGCTGAGGTCGGTCAATGGGGGCGGAGATTGGCTGCCGTCCGCCAGGCTCACGTCCATCGTCATGAAGGCGTTGGTCGCGGTCCCGAAATTGAAGGACGCGATCGTGTTTCCCCCCGCCGGAATCGTCTCGGTGATCCAGGGCTGCTGGATCTGCGGCACCTTCAGATGGACGGTCACCAGGAGAGCCAGACCGGTCGTGTTCTGGATCTTCACGCTGTCGAGGCTCGACGCGGGCGCGGGAGCGGGCGTTCCCCACGCGCCCTGGCCGGGAGTCGCGGACACTCCCGCACCCGCGCCGGTCGTGGTGGGCGTCGGGGAGCCCGAACTGCTCGCCAGTCGGTTGCCGCCCTGGACGAAACGGCGTAGGTCGCCGAGGATCCGGCTCTCCGTCGTGGCGATCGACTTCGCCGAATGAGGGCGATAGAGCCCGACGTCGGTTTGCCACGACGGGGCGAGCCCCGCCGGCCCGGACGGAATCTGCGAGGAGAGGTTGTCGAGTTGGGCACTTGCCTGGCCGACGTCTTGTGTCCTGGCCAGCGTGCTCATGATGGCCCTGACGTCGCGGACGACTCCACTCAGCGCGTGCCTGGACACGAGGGGAGCGCCCCTGGATAGCAGTTCCCTGGGCTCCATGATTTCCACAGTCGGCGAAACGCCGATCTTCGTTCTTCGCATGGTGTCATTCTCCGGGTGCGTACATTATTTATACCACATGGAACGCCAACCGGCAGGCAATGGGTCAGGCGCCGAGCAGAACCCGATGAGCGGCCGAAGACATGGTTACTCACATCCCCAAAGTGCCTCGGATCCGTCAACAACCCTACGGCCGGCCGGAGAGGGCGGCTTTCAATCCGCATCGGGTCGCGCCAGTTCACGCCGCGAGAAGTAGGGGCCGAGTAAGCCTTCTTCGTGAGTGAACGCCATCGTCCAATTCAAATGGGCGTAACTCGCTGTCCGCTCTAATAAGTTTGTTGTGACGCAACGACTTCGGATGCCATGGGGTGGAAGAAATGGCCTCCTTGGGGGAGAACATGGGTTACCAAGCCACGATGTTCTCTGGTCACAAGGAGGCCGTCATGATCTTCTCCCCGGAACAAGCCCTGCTCAAGGCCCAAGCCGATCTCCAGGACCTCGTCACCTTCGCCCGGCGAGCCGCGGACGACGGCTCGCGCATCGATCAGGTGGAACGCGAGTTGATGCGACGCCTGCTGGCCTTGGGCCTGAACCTCCTGCAATTGTTCATCGCCGAGCACGGCGACGGCGACCTCGGCCCGACGGCGCCGGCTGACGACGGCCGCGCGCTGCATCGCCTCCCCCGGCCGCACGACCATCGCTATGTCTCGATCTTCGGCGAACTGGAGATCTCCCGGATCGTCTACGGCACCCGCGAAGGGCAGAAGATCGAGCGTGCCCCCCTCGACGAGCGACTGGCCCTGCCCGCCGGCGACTTCTCTTATGTCCTGGAGGATTGGGCCCAGCGCCTCTGCCTCAAGGGCTCGTTCGCCGAGGGAGCCGAGTCGCTCGAGACCCTGCTGGGGCTGCGGCTGGGCTCGCGGACGCTCGAGCACATGAACCAGCAACTCGCCGGCTTCGTCGTCGCGTTCCGCGACGCGACCGAGCCGCCGCCGGCGGCCGAGGAAGGGCCGCTGGTGGTCGTCACGGCCGACGGCAAGGGGGTGCCGATGCGCCGCCCGGCGCCCGAGGGCCCCCGGCGGCATCACCGCCGCACCAAGGGGGAGAAGGCCAACAAGAAGCAGATGGCCTGCGTCGGCGCCGTCTATTCGATCGATCGATTCATCCGGGGTACCGACGACATCCTCGATGAGGTGCTCCGCGACCGCCGCGGCGACGACCGCCCCGAACCGATCCACAAGCATGTCTGGGCCGAGCTGAGCCGGGAGATCGTCGGCGAGCCGATCTCGGCCAAGGACGCGGTCTTCGGCGCCCTGTTCGACGAGCTGAACCTGCGGAATACGGGTCATGACCGGCCGGTGGTCTGCCTGATGGACGGCGAGCGGGCGCTGTGGGAAGCCCAGCGGGTGTACTTCCCGGAGGCGGTGGGTGTGCTGGACCTGTACCACGTCCTGGAGCGGCTCTGGACGGCGGCGCACTGCTTCCATCGCGAGGGGAGCGACGAGGCCGAAGGATTCGTCGAGGACCGGCTGCGCGGGCTGTTGGAAGGCCGGGTGGGTTATGTGATCGGGGGCCTGCGCCAGCGGCTGACCAAGGGCGCCCTGAGCGGCTCGCGGCGCAAGACCTTGGAGTCGGTGATCACCTACCTGGAGAACAACCGGGAGCACATGCGGTACGACGAATACCTCGCGGCGGGCTATCCGATCGGTAGCGGAGTCGCGGAAGGCGCCTGCCGCCACCTGGTCAAGGACCGGATGGAGCAGAGCGGGATGCGTTGGACGGTCGCGGGTGCGCAGGCGATGCTCCATCTGCGGGCCACCTATCTGAACGATCAGTGGGACCAGTTCGTTGAGGATCGGATCGAGCGGGAGCAAACCAGGCTATATGGGAAAGTCGCAGCGTAGCGGACCGCGAGTTACACCCAATTCAAATCCTCTGGCCAAACGAGCACATCCAGGCCCGACCCTTGGAAATGCGGGAGTTTCGACTTGGAAAGATGGAACGCAGGTAGTCCAGGGTGGGAATGCTCTTCGGGGATGACGATCAGGACTGGGGCGGCGAGGTGGACATACGTCGCGATGGCTTTGTCGCCTGTGATGGCCCGGATATGCTGACCATTACAAAAGACATTCCAGTCAAACTCTTGCCACTTCCACCTGCCGGTTGCGGCGTGCAACCTCGCGGCGTAGACCTGCCGCCACTGCTGTTCCCGGTCCCAGCGGCTCCGCTGCGTTAACTCGGTCTGTTGACCGTGGCAGGCTTCGAGGATCGTCAAGTATCGTGTTAAATAGTTCACGAATTCGCTGTGGTGACCTGGGGGTTGTGCATTCAACGCCACACGTCTTTCATGATATCAGGGGAGTGCTCAGACCGGGAATGAGTCCGCGAACCCGGCCGCGATGAGGTCGACCGCCCTGGCCAGGGCCGATTCGGGGTCGCCATCGGTCGCGACGATCCGCGCCGCCGCCCGGGCCGAGGCTCGCCCGTGCGGCATCGCCACGCCGAGGCCGGCCCAGGAGAGCAGGGAGACGTCATTATGGCCGTCGCCGAACGCGAGTACCGCTTCGCGGGAGATCCCCGCCGAGGCGGCGACGGCCGCCACGCCGCTCGCCTTGTGGGCGTCGAGCGCCGTGACTTCGAGGAACCAGTCGTTCGTGATCGTCACCGAGAGCCGCCCTGCGTAGTCGCCCGCCGAGTTCGGCATAGGCCTCGGCGATTTTCTCGGGGTCGGCGGCCCAGACCACCTTTTCGGCCGGCTGGTCGGCCAGGGCCCGCAAGTCGGCGATCGAGACGAGGTCGTTGCCGGTCTCGGCTCGGTAGGCCGAGACCCATTCGGTCTCGGCCTGGGCGAAGACCCCTTCGGCCAGCCAGAGCAGGACGGTGTAGCCCCGGCTCCAGTCCTTCGGACACGAGCTCCGAGGTGTCGTAGGGAGCAAGCGACTCGCGACGGAGGACTCCGCCCGGTCCTGCGGGTGCTCGACCCGGGCCCCCTGGCAACTCACCACATAGTCGTCGAGCCCGAGTTCATCGCAGTACGGAAGCATGTTCGCGTGCCGACGTCCTGAGGCCAGGATCACCCGGCAACCCAGGTGTCGCAGTTTTTCCACCGCTCGGCGGTTCTCCCGACCGATCGTCTTGTCGGGTCCGACGAGCGTATCGTCGAGATCGATCGCGGCCAGGGCGTAAGGGAAGTTCGTCATCACCATCATCTCGCCTCCTCGGTGAGGGGTGTGGGGAATGTGTGACCCATTTTTGCGCGAAAGAACGGGCGGACCGGCCCCGATCGTTCAAGACGTCAGGACCGTGGACCGGCGACCGGCCGTATCGGTTTCTCGACACTCCGCGAGGTTTTCCGTGCTGCACTCGCCGTGGACACCGGCGATCCCGCACCGAGCGCGACCATGACGCCGAACGCCGCGACTAGAGCGTGTTATGAACTCCAGTGAAAATGGGGGGCGGCCTTGTGAAGCATCAACATACTGAAGGCGACGTAGTGCAGCCCCTCCAGCGTCTCGCCCAGCCGCTCGTAGTCCCGCGCCAAGCGGCGGAACCGCGCCATCCAGCCGTACGAACGCTCCACCACCCAGCGCCTCGGCAACAGCACGAAACCCTTCTTCGCCTCGGCCAGGCTCACGACCACCAGATGGATGCCGTAGCTGGCCGCGTCGGCCTCCGCCTCGTCGCCGGTGTAGCCCTGATCGACGAACGACAGCTCCACCGACTCCCCGGTCACCTCCTGGACCTTCTCCGACAGGACGGCGACCTGGGCCCGCTCCTGCTCGTTCGCCGGCGTGACGTGCACGGCCAGGAGATGCCCGAGCGTGTCCACCGCCATGTGGACCTTCGAGCCCTTGCGCCGCTTGTAGCCGTCGTAGCCGGCCCGGCCGCCGCTCTCGACGGTGGATTGCATCGTGCGGCCGTCGAAGATACAGGCGGTGGGCTCGGGCTCCTTGCCGGCGGCGAAGCGGAGCACGGCGCGGAGGTCGTGGACGATGGCCTCGAAGCAGCCGGCCGCCAGCCAGCGGCGGCCCTGCTGATAGACCATCTCCCATGGGGGGAAGTCTTTGGGCAGATATCGCCACGGCGAGCCGGTGCGGACGATCCACCGCAGGCCGTCGAAGACGTCGCGGAGGTTATGGACCCTCTGGCCGGCGTCCTCGGGCAAGAGGCAGAGGTAGGGGACGACGAATTGCCATTCGGCGTCGGAGACATCGCTGGGGTAAGGTTGGTGAGTGATCATACCCTATATTACGATGGCGCCTGGACTAAAGTTCATAACACGCTCTAACAGGAGCGCGGACGGGAGGCCACGGGCTGCCGAAATCATCCCGATCATCGGCGGGCCCGCGAGGAACCCGAGGTAGCCGATGGTCGAGACCACCGCGATCGCCCCTCCTGAGTCGTGCTCCTGGCCGGCCGAACGGAAGATGACGGGCACGGCGTTGGCCAGTCCGATCCCCATCATTCCGAAGCCGACCAGGGCAGTCGGGTACGTCCGGAACGCGATCGCCCCTCCGAGCCCGACCGCCACGAGCATCCCGCCCGCCCTGAGCAGGCCCTCCGGGCCGAACGTCGCGACGAGCTTGTCGCCGGCGAACCGGGCGAGAGTCATCGCCGTCATGTAGGCCGTGAATCCGAAAGCCGCGAGCGAAGGCGATACGCCGACCGGACCCGCGAGGTAGACGGCGGACCAGTCACCGACGGCCCCTTCACAGAACAGGGCGAGGAACGCGAGCACGCTCAGCGGCACGAGTCGGCCGGTCGGCCAGGGCGACGCCCGTCTCCCGGAACCTGACTCGACGCGATCGCCAGTAAGGAGGTCGCCGGCCGAGGAGAGGGTCACGACCAGGAGAGCCACTCCCACGGCGGTCATGGAGAGCTCGGGGGAGAGGGCGAACCGCAAGGCCAAGGCGGCCGTACCCGCGCCGAGGAGCGACCCGAGGCTCCAGCAGCCGTGGCAGCTCGAAACGATCGGACGGGGCCCGTAGCGCTCGGCGGCCACCGCCTGGGCATTGGCCGAGACGTCGAGCGCCCCTTGGCCGCTCCGAAAACGAAAGCCGCGATGGTGAAAAGGCCCGTCCCCCCTCCGGTCAAGCCCGACAGTGCGATGATCGGGAGCATGACTCCATAGAGGCAGGCCGAGGCGAGTACCACACGCCGACTTCCATCGTGGGAGATCATCCGGCCCGCCATTGGCATTGCGACCAGACTTCCGGCCACCATCCCGAACAGGGGCACGCTCAGCCCGCCGTCACTCAGCCCGAGCGCCGACTTGAACGCCGGAAGGTGGGCCGCCCACATCCCGAACCCGAATCCGTCGACCGCGAACATGGCGAGTATGGCCCTGCGTGATCGCCGATCCGTTACCGTCGCACGCTGAGGGTGGGCCCGGGTCATTACTGAAGTCATCACGATTGTCTCCAACGTTTCTGCACGATCTTGCGTGAAGTCTCCCGTTCGACCCAATCTTAGAGTCCAGGCCCCGCGTTTCAAGGATTTTCGTGCATTTTCACGCAAATTACACGATCAATGCTGCAACTTCGTGCAAGTTTGATTAGACTCTCGGCATCACCCGGAGACATCCCGATGCTGACTGCCGAGCGTAAAGCCTGGCTTCTTGACGTGTTGAAGAGGGAAGGGCAAAATCCTCGCGTCGGATCTGAGCAAGCGGCTGGGCGTGTCCGAAGACACGGTTCGCCGCGACCTCCGCGAGCTGGACAAGGCCGGCCTGTTGCAGCGCGTCCACGGGGGTGCCTTGCCGCGATCGCCGACTTCGATCCACTACGCCGAGCGGGAGAAGGAATCGACCGATGCGAAGCGGAGTATCGGCGCGGCGACGGCGCAGCTCCTGCGGCCTGGCGAGGTCGTGGTGCTCGACGGCGGGACGACGCCATTGTCGGTCGCCGAGCACTTGCCCGCCGATCTGGCACTCACCGTGGTGACGCACAGTTTGCCCGCCCTCGAAGTGCTGGCGAGGCACGCGAAGGCCGAGTGCATCGTCGTCGGCGGCCGCCTGTTCAAGGCCGCACGCGTCGCGGTCGGGATCGCCGCCGTCGATGCGTATCGCATGCTACGCCCCGACTCATGCGTCCTCGGCGCCGCGGGGATTCACCCCGAGGCGGGCGTGACGACGTTCGACGGCGAGGAGGCCGAGGTGAAGCGGGCGATGGTCGAGCATTCGACCCGGGTGATCGTCGTCGTCGCCGGGGAGAAGCTCGGCACGGTCGCCCCTTACCTCTTGATGCCTATCACCCGGATGACCCACGTCGTCACCGATCGCACGGCGTCGCCCGAAGTGTTGCGGAGCTTGAGGGAGATGGGGATCGAGGTCGTGATTGCGTAGAAATCTCTAATGGATGATCGATTCGAGCGTCGATCGGTAGACTTCGAAATTTGGGTCTCGCATCATGATACTGGCAGAATGAGGACATGGACGATCGCACCGCGTTCTCTACGTCACGGATGGTCCTCGGTCAGGTTGACCTCCGACCAGACGTCGACGTCGATACCGAGACTCGCGAGAATTTGTTATCATCGACGCAATCGTGCGGTGGATGATCTGACGACTCGAGCGGGAGATTCGGATCATGTCTCGGTCTCGCCGATGGAAGGTCGTTGCGGTTTTGCTCGGCGTGGGCGCCATCGTCTCGGTGGCTGGCATGCGATTATCGATGGAGAGGGGGAAAGGCTGGCGCCTGGGCTGGCGAGCTCCCTGGCCAATTCGCAGGGCGACGCCCGTCGCCGAGGTCGCGACGCACAAGCTCAGGCGTACGCTGGTCAACCAGGGGCAGGTCTGGATTGACTGGAACAACGAGGTGCAAAGCCCGTACGAGGGTGATTTCACGATCATCAAGCTCGTCGCCGAGGGGACGAAGGTCAAGAAGGGTGACATCGTCTGCGAACTCGACTCGACAGGTCTCCAGGAGCAATTGAACAAGCGGATCATCGTTGCCCGGAAAGCTGAGACGGATTTTCGGAACTTGAAGCTCGCCCGCGAGGCAATTGAAGTCGCACTTGCCAAACTCGTTCAAGGGAAGTCGCCGGCGCAGGATGCGACGATCCTCGGGCTGGAGCGGGAGCTCCAGCAAAAGAAGTCGGATGAGTTCGCCGCCTGGTCGGCCTGGGACCTCGCGGAGAGCCGGATTCGGGAATGTCGCCAGCAAATTGCCGGCTGCGTCATCCATGCTCCGGCCGATGGACCGGTCGTTCGGGCCAAGGATCCGCATCCGGAAGCGGGACGATTTTGTTTCGAGGAAGGCGCGACCATCAGGCATCGGCAGCGGATTTTCAGCATTTTCGACGTGAACGCGGGAATTCTCGTGAGCACCAAGGTGCCGGAAAAGTTCATCGAATGGGTCAGTCCAGGGCTCCCGGCGCGGGTCACGCTCGGTGAGTTCTCCGATATAACGCTGCCCGGAGTGGTTCTTGAAATCATGCCACTTCCGGACCCGAGTGTCGCAGGTGTTTTGAGGGCTGTATACACCACCAGGCTGAAGATTGAGAAGGGTTTTCCCGGGATTCGCCCGGGAATGGAGGCCAAGGTGGAGATCTTACTGGAGGGACTCGACGACGTGCTCGGCGTGCCGGTCCAGGCCGTGATGCACTCCGATGATCAGGACTGGGTGGCTTTGAGAAACGCGGACGGCGGGTTTGCCTGGCGCGAGGTCACTGTGGGAGTACCCTCCGAGGCATTCGTCGAGGTCGTCCACGGGCTCCAGGGCGGCGATCTCGTGGCGCTCGACCCGATCGCCCTCGCGAACGGAGAGCGACCGAGTCGGATCCGCAATACCGTCCGGGCGAATCCCCAGAAGCGAGCGATCCCAAGAGTGCTTTGACCGCGGATCGCGTGAGCCGCTCCGGCACGGGATCAATAAGCATCCGAGGAAATGACCTCGCCGCCGTTGGGGGTGATCAGCGTTCGTTGCACGACGATATTCAGGCTCTCCTTGATGAACCGGACGGACCCGTCGCCCATCAACGCATTGACGCCACCGGGGTGGAACCCGTAGATCTCGTCGTCGGCCCCGGCGCTGTTGCCCTGCGTCGTCCCCGACGTGGGATACTGGCTCTGCTCATGGCTGGGGGTCGCCTTGTTATTGATCACCGTCGAGGAAACGATCGCGCTATCGGGCTCGGCCCATCGCCAGAAGCGTCGCTGTCCGGGCGGTACGGGACGTGTCATCGTCAGCACCGGAGTGATGTAGGATTCGGAGTACTCGCCGATGAATCGTGCATCGCGGCCGGCGTCCTCGGTGAATGCGATCGTCTGGCTCAGCCCGTCGGTGACCTCGGCCAGTCGGGTCATGCCCTGCTTGAGCAGGCCGTTGGTGCGCATTGCGCAGTTGCGGTAGACCGCGATGGCGGTGCTGCACGGGCCGCCCGAGCGTCCGAGGGGGTCGATCGTGGTGGCGCAGATCGCCGAATAGTCGGTGACCCCATAGCCCATGGCGGCCTGAGTCGCGGCCGGGTCGTTGGGATCGACGGCGTCCCGGCCGCCCGACGGCTCCCGGTTCGCCGACGGGCAGAGGAACGTGGCGATCACCGTGCTGTAGGCCGTGAAATTTGCCCCGGAGAGGTGGTTGTAGTCGATCGAGAAATTGATCGCATTGAAGGTGGGGCCTGCCTCCAGGAAGCTGAGGAGTCGCGGGAGCACGCCGACGCCGTCCACGAACTGGGAGTTCGGTGGGCTGGCGGCGAAATACGTTGACTTGCCGGCGGGCGGGAACGCACCCGTGCTGTTCTCGTAGTTGTGTAGCGCCAGGCCGATCTGTTTGAGGTTGTTGGTGCACTGGGCCCGCCGGGCCGCTTCACGGGCCGACTGGACTGCGGGCAGCAAGAGCGCGATCAGCACGGCGATGATGGCGATGACCACGAGGAGCTCGATCAGCGTAAACCCAAGCCGTCGAATGCGGCGACGAGGCTTCCGCCTGATTTTTGTCTGAGTGCTCATGATGTCCTCTCGAATGTTCCGGCGTCACGGCGGCGGAACAGGATGCGCGGATCGATCCACGCAGGAAACACGGATCTCTGCCGATACGCGGTGGGTGCTTGTGGGCCGGTGTCACCGCGTACCACAAGTCAGTTCAGGAGCGGTGGGAAAAGACGCCCGCCTCGACCGATGCCTGTCTCAGGCTCGCGAGCCGAAGCGTGCGGAGAAACAACACTTCCTCACATCGATGCCGAGTCTAACGGGTATCCTGGCCCGTGTCCAGCATTTGTTAGATGCTTGTTGAACGTTTTTCGGTGCCGACAAAGCTCACGGGATGCTTCGCTGGAAGATCTGGGAATTGAACCGCCAAGGATGCCAAGAAACGAGAGGAAGGAACAAGAGGGGAATCGTGGAATGGATTCGTCTCCGACGTTTTCTTGGCGTCCTTGGCGGTTCAATGATGTTCCATCGGTGAAGCCGCCGGATCGTCGGCACCGCTCGGCCAGGACGACCCGATATTCTCGCGTGACTCCTCGACGTGAGTCAGCCCGATGTGAGGCCGATGAGAGTGACCCCTCGGGGCGGGTCGGTACGGGAAGAACCGCTTCAAGGAGAGGCAGGGCGACTCGATGAACCGCCACGAGATCCACGCCAGCGCGAGAGAGGCCGCCAGGCCACCGACAAGGCAGGCGATCCAGGCAACTGGCAGGAGTGCTCGGGGGAGGCGGACGGCGAGCCAGTGAGTCTTTGTGATCGCCTTGACGACGACGATGGGATGTAGCAGGTAAAGGCCGTAGCAATACTCCCCGAGCACGCGCAGGGGCCGCCAGGAGAGGGACCGGCCGACGGCAGCGGGGCCGGCGATCGCCATCAAGACCAGGGCACCCCCGCCGATCGAGACGACGGCCCGGCCGACGACCATCACCGCCGCAAATGGAATGCTCACCTTTCCGAAGCCATAAATCACGATCGCCGAGACGATGAAGGTCGGAAGCGAGAGGCGCACCAGTTGATTCTTGCGATCCGGATGAGTCCGGACGACCCACGCCAGGTAAGAGCCGATGGCCAGTCCGTCGAGTGCCAGAGGCGTCATCCGATGCAAGGTTTCGATCCCCGCGCCCGACCAGGCCGCGACGCCTCGCGCGACCACCGAACCGATCGCGATCAGCAGGCAGACCGGGCCGATTCGGCGTATCGCTAACGATCCCACCACGAACGGCCAGACGAAGTAGAACTGTTCCTCGATCGCCAGGGACCAGAAGTGCCACGTGAAGATGTTCGACGAGATCCCCAGGTCTGTCCGCCAATTGCTGAGATGCAACCACCATTTCCATCCCTCGCTCGCCGGCCGATTGGTGACGTACAGGCTGACCAGGAATAGATAATAGAGGGGGAAGATCCGGAGGGCCCGGCGGCCGAAGAAGCTGCGCCAGTAATCGGGCGAGTTGCGGGTGTCGATCAAGATGCCCGTGATGAGGAAGCCCGATAGGACGAAGAAGAGATCGACGCCCCATGCCCCGGGCCCGGCATATCTGACGAGGTCACGCGCCCAGGATGTCCGGAACGCATCCGCCAGCGGCGGGACGAAATGGGACATCAAGACACCGAATATGGCCAATCCACGCACGCCATCGAGTGCGGGCACGTGACGGTCCGGCGTGATCGGCTCCATCGCGACACCTCCTTATGTCGGGACAAGAAATCCGGGGCGATCGCCCGAAGCGTCGCCGTGGGGGGAGTGTATTCCAAGTCGGCTTCGGCTTGAACCCGAACCATCGCGGAAGGGGATCGACACTCGTGCAGCTCACCATGAAGGGCCAGCTCTGGTAAAATATGGCTTCGGTGCGGGTCGTGAGGCTGATGCGGATCGGAGCAAGGTGGGTCCGATGATTGTTGAGCGGATCAAGGCGATGCTGGAGGCATGCGAGGCCGGGACTGCGGCCTTTCCGCCGGCCGAGCTCTACAACGAAGATTGGCTGCTGCGGATCATCCTCGACTGGTTCGCCCGACACGGCGGGGACCGGTACCCGCTGTCGCCGCTGTCGGGGGCGAAATGGTTCTCGCAGGCGTGGCTCCCCTCGGCATTCCTGACCCGTTTTCGAGGCGATCGGCTCGCCGAGGCGCGGACGCATGCCGACGGCGTCCTCGGCCATTTCGTGATCGGCGATCCCGGCACGGCCGCTCTGACCCTGGCACCGCAGGCGAGGCAGCTCGTCGTCCTCGAGGCCAAGCTCTTCGCGAGGCTCTCCGCCGGGGTCCGGAACGCTCCTTATTACGACCAGGCCGCACGGAGTGTCGCATGCATCGCCGAGACGCTGCGTCGCGTTGACCGCCGACCCGATGATATGGAGGAGCTCGCGTTCATCATCCTGGCGCCGCAAGCACGGCTCGATGACGGGATCTTCGAGTGGGACCTCGCCCTCGAGGCGATCCGCCGCAAGGTCCGACGCCGCGTCGAGGATTACGCCGGAGAGCGCGATAACTGGTTCCGCGAATGGTTCGAGCCGACCTGGCGCCGGGTCGAGGTCCGCTCGCTGAGCTGGGAAGACGTCATCGACGTCGTCGCGTTCCACAGCCAGAGCGACGGGCATATCATCGACAGCTTCTACGGCCAATGTCTTCGTTTCAACCGGCCGCAGTCGCGAGGTCCGCTCCCTCGGGCGCCCTTCCCGGTCCGGTCCCGGTCGGCGAGTTGTCCCCGCCTGCCCGATTGGTCGGGGGTATCCTGATGATAGCCCGATCTTCCTGATTCCATCCTGTTGATCCCGTCAAAATGGATTTCAATCCAGAGAGAGACAGGATTGACAGGATCGACAGGATGAAATTCATTTTCGTTTTCGGGACTCGTCGTTCGGAATCTTCAATCCAATCACTCGAAGCCTCCGATCCTCCTGATTTCATCCTGTTGATCCTGTCAATCCTGTCAAAATGGATTTCAATCCAGAGAGAGACAGGATTGACAGGATCAACAGGATGAAATTCATTTGCGAATTCGGCATTCGGAATCTTCGATCCCATTCTGTCACGAACCCTGATTCAAGGCGCGAGCCGTTCGATCAGCCAGGCGGCCTCGTGCTGCCGCGTGTAACGGAGACGGTCGTGCAGGCGGCTCGGCCGGCCCTGCCAGAATTCGATCGAATCGGGGACCAGGCGGTACCCGCCCCAGCTCGGCGGACGGGGAATGGATCCGTCCGGATATTCGGTCCTCGAGCTCGCGGACGCGACGCTCGAGGACGTCCCGGTCGGGGATGACCCGGCTCTGGGGAGATGCCCACGGCGCCGATCCGCGAGCCGGCCGGTCGGCCGAAGAAATAGGTGTCGGACTCCTCGGCGGAGGTCCGCTCGACTCGCCCCTCGATGCGGACCTGCCGCTCCAGCCCTTGCCAGAAGAACAGGAGCGAAGCATACGGGTTCGCCGCGAGCTCATGCCCCTTGCGGCTCTCGTAGTTGGTGAAGAACGTGAAGCCCCGCTCGTCGATGCCCCGCAGCAGCACCGTGCGGACCGAGGGACGCCCGTCGGGCGTGGCGGTCGCCAGGGCCATGGCATTGACCTCGGGGATCTCGGCCAGCGATGCCTGCTCGAACCAGTCGTGGAATTGGCGGATGGGGTCGGGGTTCGCGTCCTCTTCGCGTAAGGTAAACAGTTGGTAATCTTTACGCAGTTGGTCGATTCTCTCGGGCATGGTCCGCTCTTCGAGGTCAAGTGTTAACGGGCATTTGCGGTAGATCCAGGCTACAAGGGACGACGGATTCCGGACAACCGAGAAACCGCGTATGAAGTTTTTGACGAAACGACATACGGCCGCTACCATGTTGTATTCGGCAGGAGATGCCGTTCCAGGGATGGGAGAAGGACCGGAATCGCCGAGCCCGTTGAGGTCCGATCGATGCACATTCCCGATGCTCTGCTGGATCCGAAAGTGGCCGCGATCACGGGCATGGTAGGTGCGGCCGGCTTGTTCTATGCGTTGCGGAAGCTGGAGCGGCAGCTCGGCGAGCGGACCACGGTGCTGATGGGCACGATGTCCGCGTTCGTGTTCGCCGGGCAGATGGTGAATTTCCCGGTCGGGCCCGGGGTGACGGGGCACCTGCTGGGCGGCGTCTTGAGCGCGGTGCTCCTGGGGCCCTGGGCGGGTGCGGTGGTGATCGCCGCCGTGCTGATCGTCCAGTGTTTCCTCTTCAATGACGGCGGCTTGACGGCACTCGGCGCCAACTTCGTGAACATGGGCCTGATCGGTGCCGTCGGCGGTTATGCGATCTACGCGCCGATCCGCCGCGCGATCGGCGGGCAGAAGGGCATCCTGATCGCGGCCATGGTCGCCGCCTGGTTCTCGGTGTTGCTGGCGTCCGGGGCTTTCGCCCTCGAGATGGCGCCCTCGGGGCGTGGCGAAGACTTCTTGCGAATCCTGACCTGGATGGCCCTGGTGCATGCGGTGATCGGTGTCGGAGAGGCCTTGATCACGGGGTTGGTCGTTCGATTCGTGCTCCTCCGCCGGCCCGATCTCCTCGAGCCCGAGGAGGGTGCGGATGACATGTCCTCCGGTTCCGGAGGATGGGTCCGACCGACGATCGCCGGACTTGGCGATCGCTCTGGGAGTCGCCGTGTTCCTCGCACCATTCGCGTGGGATGCACCCGACGGCCTCGAGTTCGTCGGCGAGCGAGTGGGTTTCCTGAACGGCGAATCGCCCGCGGCGCCGCTCCCCTCGCCGATGGCCGAGTATCAGCTCAAACTCCCCGGGCTCAATTATGCTGCGCGTGGCGACGGCGATGGCGGGGCTCGTCGGGACCCTGGTCGTCTTCGGCGTAGGCTGGGGGATGGGACGAATCTTGCCGAGCACGAATCGCGAAGGGATTACGCCCGATGCGGCTTGACCGGATCGAGCGGCATAGTGCCGGGTCCGGGCCGTTGCACCGGCTCGACGCCCGGCTCAAGCTGATCGCGGCCGTGATCTTCGTCGTCGTCGTGATCGCCACCCCCCCCGGTGCCTGGCGCGGTTTCGGGGCGGAAGGATTTCTCCTCGCCTTCGCGATCGGATTGGCCGGCATCCCGCCGCGCGAGCTGGCGCGACGCTGGCTTGGCCTGTTCGTCCTCGTCGGTTTCTTGACCTTGATGGTTGCCCCCGCGCACCCGGCTCGGGCGCGATATGGGCTGGCGGTCGTCGCTTCGAGCATCCTGATCAAGAATGGGCTGGCCCTGGCGACCATGCTCGTCCTGGCCGGGACCACACCGTTCCCCAAGCTGCTGACGGGCCTGCGCAAGCTGGGCGTACCGTCGGTCCTGGTTGCCACGCTCCAGTTCATGGACCGATATCGGTTCGTCCTGCTGGATGAGCTGGATCGGATGGCGACCGCACGGCGGGCTCGGACCTTTCGGCGACGTGGGACCCTCTCGTGGAGCCTGCTCGGCGGCTTGATCGGAATGCTCTTCCTGAGGACGTTCGAACGCGCCGAGCGCGTTCACGATGCCATGATCGCCCGCGGCTGGAGCGGTGCGATCCGGAGCCTCGATGATTGAGCGACGATTCACGGGATGCCCTGCGGCGGGCGAATTTCGATGAAATCACGGGATGCGGACGTGACCGAGATGAGCGCGGATCAAACACCGGGAGCCGACCGTTCCCCGGAGGCGCAGGCGATCCCGGCGGTCCGAGTCGGTGGGTTGGTCTACCGCTATCCCGACGGGAAGGACGCCCTGCGCGGTGTCGAGCTGGCGATCGGCACGGGAGAATCGGTCGCGCTGGTGGGACCCAATGGCGCGGGGAAGAGCACGCTTCTCCTGCATTTGAACGGCCTGTTGCCGGGCAAGGCGCGCGGCACGCTCGGTCACAGCCATACGATCGGCGGGGACGGGACCGGGCATCGATCACGGCAGCCGAGTGTCTGGATCGATGGACTCGAAGTGAATCCGAGGAATGCGCCTGAGGTGAGGCGGCGCGTGGGTCTCTTGTTCCAGGACCCCGACGATCAACTCTTTTGCAACACAGTCGTCGAGGACGTGGCGTTCGGGCCGCTCAACCAGGGGATCGCCCCGGCGCAGGCCCGGGAACTGGCGCTGGATTGCCTGTCGCGCGTCAACCTGCGGGCCGAGGCCGAACGGCCGCCCCATCATCTCAGCTTCGGCGAGCGGAAGCGTGCCTGCCTCGCCGGAGTGCTGGCCTGCCGTCCGTCCGTCCTGGTCCTCGACGAGCCTTCGGCGAATCTCGACCCGCGCGGACGCAGGCGGTTCATCAACCTCATCCGGGGACTCGACTGCACCAAGTTGATCGCGACCCATGACCTCGAGATGGTGCTGGAGCTCTGCCCGCGGACCGTCCTCCTCGACGCCGGCCGGATCGTCGCCGATGGCCCGAGCCGCAAGCTCCTCGGGGACGCCGAGCTGATGGAGGCCCACAGCCTCGAGCTGCCACTCAGCCTGCGATTCGAGCGTTGATGGATGTCAGGACCTCATCGCTCAATATCCGGCCAGTCTGATGAGTTCCTGTTCTAGAGTAGTGATGGCGAGGCAGGCATTCGCCCAGGAAGCGGCTCGAGCGCCGCGTGAGAAGGCAAGTTGATGGCCCCAGGGTTCTCGAAATCATGCGCGACCGGCCGAAGCTGCCGAAGTGACTCGCCGATGAGGCATAATTCCCATGCAATCGGAGCACGAAAGTTGGAGCGGATCGGGCCAGGCCTCGGCCGGGAAGCGGGCCGATGAAAACGAACACATCGTCATCGGACGCCTGGCCCGGCGGCTCAGGATCTCCGATCCTCCGGTGCGCTTTCAGGAATTGGCGACGACGGTCCTGCGATCGTCGATCGGCGTATCGGCCGTCGTGTGGGCCCCCAGGAATCCTCGTGAGCCGATGATCATGGCCGGGGCCATCGAGGGCCTCGAGGAGTCCGATTATCGGGCGCTGCCGATGCCGTCCGGACGCGAGACGATGGTCGTCTGGAACGACCGATCGAACGAGCCATCTCGCGACATCGCTCACGTCATCGGGTGTTATGCCGCGGTGTCGGCCGGATTGCTCGGCTGCCTCCTTGCCGTGAATCCGATCGAAGACCGTCCGTTCACTGACGACGAGGTCGAGCGGATGCAGCATGTCGCCTCGTTGATCGAGACCCAGCTCGCGAATGCCAAGATCTATTCGGATCTCGAGGAGCTGCTCTTCGGCGTCATCCGCGCCCTTACGGCTGCGATCGACGCCAAGGACCCTTATACATCGGGCCACTCCGAGCGGGTGGCGCGGATCGCTGTCCGGATCGCCCGGCAGCTACGCATGCCGGCGTCGAAGCAGAGCGACCTCTATCTCGCCGGGCTGCTGCACGACGTCGGCAAGATCGGCATCGATGATGACGTGCTCAAGAAGGACGGTCCGCTCACGGCCGACGAGCGACGCAAGATCCAGTCGCATGTCGAGATCGGCGTGACCATCCTCGACGACCTCAAGAAGCTGCACCACATCTTGCCCGGCGTACGCCACCACCACGAGAACTACGAAGGGAATGGCTACCCCGACCACCTCGCCAGCGACGCGATCCCGTACGAAGCCCGGATCCTCGCGGTCGCCGACGCCTTCGATGCCATGTCGAGCAATCGGCCTTACCGCAAACGACTCAGCCGGATGCAAATCGATGATATCCTCACCAAAGGGCGTGGTCGGCAATGGGATCCGAAGGTTATTGACGCCCTTTTCGATTGTCGTCGCGATGTCGAGTCCATCGGAGAGAAGGGCCTCGGCGAGAGCCTGATCGGCGCGGTCAATGTGGCTCTCGGAAGGGGTTGAACTGGTGATTGGCCATCGGTACGGGGATTCCTCGTCGAGCCCAGGCTGACCGAGATCGAGCCGAGTTCGAGAGTCCCGCGCCTCTCTAGCGGGCTACTTCCTTCCAGGACCAATGACCAATCACCAATGACGGGCAAAGCTATTTGATTGCACTGTAATCGGTCGGCTCGAGGAAGACGGAGTCCACCTTCTTGACGAGCACGCCGTTCTTGTGACTTTCCTTGTAGACCTCCTGCCATTCGGGATCCTTGCCGAAGGCCTCCCAAGTCTTCTTGGCGGCTTCCCGGCTCGGAAATGCGACCAGGTAGATGAGTTTGTCGCTCTTGCCGTCCTTCTCATCAAGGGGAGTCCAGAAGCCGATCAGCTCGGCGCCGTGCTTCTTGAGCAGTTGGCAGGTATGGTCGCGGAAGCGCTTGTGCAAGTCGTTGAGCTTACCGTCGTTCAGGTAGTAAGTCCGCAGCTCGAAGACTCGCTGGGTCGAGGATGCGGGCCCTTCGGAGCAGCATTCGCAGGCGGCCTCCTTGTCCTTGGCCGGGACGACCTTGTCCTTGGTCTTTTCTTCGGCGTGGGCCGCGATCATCCACGACGTCACCAGCAAGCCTGTCATCAGGAATCGAACCATGAGTGATCTCTGCCTCCTCATTCTCGGTGCGAGGGCCAATATCGACGTTCCTCAGTTATAGCCCGTCGCGAGGGTCGGCTCAAGCGGATGGGATCAACCACGGATTGCACGCATCACACGGATCGAAAGTCAAATCGGATGTTATTCCCATCCGTGTGATTCGTGCAATCCGTGGTTCAATTTCGATCTTCAGGATGAATAATCCGGCTCTTCGTGGACGCCCCGGATGGGTCGTCTTACCGAGGGTTCGCGGAGGCGGACGACCGCATTCGCGGTCATCCCCCGCGCAACCGCTCGGCGATCAACGGAACCCGCCCGCGGCGGCTCCCTTTCGCTTGCCGGCGGGCTGATCGTAGCGCTGCTGGAGCCGCTCGATCTGACGCATCGAGTTGGACGAATTCTGCATCTGGAGATTGGCGTCGAGGGCCTGATCGCGTTTTTCCGCACCGGATTTGGCGGGTGCCTGGTTAGCTGCCTCCGGCGCGCCGGGATTCGCGTTGGGGAGCGGAGCCGCCGGGCCGACGAAGCTCGTCCCGCGGTAGAATGCATACTGGTTCGCGCCCTTGCGTGCCACCGCGGTCACGACACCGCGAACGCCCTCGGCGACGAAGACTCCCCTCAGGTCGGCCTCGCCCGAGATGAACTGCGGATTGGCGCTGCCGATCACCTTGACCTGGACCTTCGAGAGGAAATCCTTGGTCAGGACGTCTCGGACCGTGACGCGCACCCGGCCCTCGCCCTCATCTTCGAGGACCTCGATCTCGATCGGCGAAACCAGGACGATTCCGGACGCGTACAGATTGTCGCCGCGGAGCATCACCAGGTAGGCTCCGTCCTTGGTCAACGGCAGGTCGATCGACCTGGCCTTGTCGCCGTAGTCGGCGCCGTCTCCGAGCGTGACGGTCTTCTCGACGAGGGGAGTGATCCCGGCCAGGTCGATCCCGGCGATCCCGTTGAGATTGCGGCGCGTCAGGTAGAGCTGCATCAAATCGACGGGGTACACCTTGACATCGACCTGCGCGATATTGCGGTAATCCACGGCAATCCTGGCGGGCGTGGCCGGATCGGCGGCTCCCGCCAGGCCGACGGCTCGGAGGCCGCGGCCCGGGTTCGGAGGCCCTTCTTCGCGGGCGACCGCGGGCCGATCGCCCGATCGGACGACCGAGACCTCGGGGACCTTGAGATCCTTGCGGGTGTAGGACTTGATCGCGCCGGCGGCGTCGGTGAAGCGGTCGGCAACCTGTCGGTAGTACTCGAGCGCCTTGGCGGGCTGACGTCTCGCGTCGTAGATCTGGCCGAGGATGTAGATCGACTGCCATTTGTTCGGGCTCGGCTGCTCCGCGCCGGCCGCGTCTTTATAGGTGGCCCGCGCGATCGCCGTGGCGACCTCGATCGCCCGGTCATACTGGCCCAGGTGGAAGTCGGCCAGTGCCTCGCTGAACTGGAAGCTATCGAGGTAATTGCTCCTGGGATAGAGCTTCGCGAACCGAGGCGCCATCCGGACCACCGCCTTGTAATCCTCGAGCTCGGTGAAGGCGCCCAGCAACGCCAGGCTGGCCTCGTCGGCCATCGGGTTCCGGGGCGACTGCGAGAGGAAGACCTGGATCATCCGGATCGTCTGGAGCAGCAGCTGCGAGCGCGTGATCTCGGCGGCGGCCAGCTCGCGACGCAGCTTGGCGTCGGTGAAGGCCCGCGAAGCCGCCTGGGCCAGGACCTGCGAGAGCCCGAAGAAGTCGCTCTCGATCGAGGCCGTGTTCGGGTAGGCCCGCCAGAGGTCGATCAAGTAGGCCATCGCTTCGAGCGTCCGGCCTCGCTGTCGCAGAAGCTCGCCCACGCGGGCGTCCTCCAGGTAGCTGGCCTCGATCAGCCCGCGCCAGACGATCATCGCGCGCTCATACTCCTTGATATCCCGATAGGCCGTTCCGATGGCCATCAACTGATCGAAGCTGAGGAACAGCTCGGGCGACTTCTCCTTGACCACCTCGAAGAACTGGACGATCTTGCGAGGCTGACCGGCTCGGATGCTGATCAGCAGCAGCATCCGCGAGGCTTCCTTGGCGATGTCGTCGCGGAGGGTATATCCGCCGAAGAGCGGTTCCAGGGTGTCGCCGGCCTCGGCGAAGCGGCCGGCATCGAAGTGGGCCTTGCCGCGTGCGTAGAGTTCGTCAGGCGTCGGCTTGTAGGGATCCGTGCTCGGCTCGCCGGGGGCGCGGACCCGGAACTCGCCGGCCTGGCCGACGTGATATCGACCCGGTTCGTAGGCGCTCCTTATCGTAGCGGGCAGGGTGCGGTAACTCCCGGGGATATACCCGAAGACGTCATAAGTCACGCCCGGGTACGCGCCTGGCGGGAAGTACAGGGTTAGCACGCCGTCGGCCAATTCGTAGGATGCGGCCGCGGAATTGACGGACCCTTCGATGAGGGTCGTGCCGGCGGGGAGATGCTCCTGCACGATCAGGAAGTCTTGCTCCCACGCGGGTGCGGTATTGCCATTTCGGTAGGCGATGACGGCGACGCGAGCCCGGCCGCCCAGCGCCACCTGGCTGGCCTGGTTCTCAAAAAAGTTCGGGTTCACCACGACGCCGAACCCGACCGGCAAGGCCTTGCCGTCGAGCTCCGGCGGTGCCGGGTAATAGACGCGGCGCTCGATCCAGGCGATGCGACTGGTGCGATCCTGGTCGGGTCCGAACTCGCGCGTGAAGGCGGAGAGTGTGGCGGCGTATCCGAACCGACCGCGGCCTTCCATATCGAAGCGAATGCGATTGGGCTGCCCAACCTTGATGGCGGCCCTGGGGACGACGACGACCTTTTCCTCGGCCGATCCGAGCACATCGAGCACCTCGACTTGTGTCTCGTTGACCGTGATGGTCAGCCGGTAACGGTCGTCGGCGCCCTGGGCGCGGCCGTAGTAGGAGGCCAGAGCCGCCAGGGCCGGCCCCTTGGCCTTGTGGGGGAGCCAGCCATCCGTGACCCGATGCGCCTGGAGCCATTCGACTGCTCGATCGAGCTCGGGAGCCTGGGGACGGACGCGGGCGTAGGCCAGGGTGACCAGCGCCGTGATGTCGGAGGCGGAACGGATGAATGGAAGACGGCCCCCCCGGTCCCAGTAGAGCCGGGGCGTGCGCCCGGGGGCGGTCGCCTCGGTCTTGGCCCGAGGGCCGAGCAGATCGAGCACCTCGCCGGCCATCGAGGCCCGATCCAGGTTGGCGAAGGTCAGGGCCAGGTAGGCGAGCGCGGAGTCGGACAGGTTGTTGCGAGCCCGGTTCACGCTGTTCGCCGCTTCGAAGCTGGCCGCGCGACGGGCGCTCAGCGCGTGGAGCAGGGCGGCGCGGGCGTCGAAGTCGCCGCCGCCGAGCTTGGAGAATTCCCCGTTGAGGTAGGCAACCCCTTGATCGAGGACCTTGGGGTCCGTCGAAAGGCCCAACGGTTCCGCCGAGGCCAGCGCCCAGAAGACTGCCGCCGAGGTCAAGCGGTCGCTGGCAAGGGCTGGCGGACGATTTCGATTCGGCGACGGCATCGGTTCTTCCGAGACCCACGCCCAGCCGCCGTCGGGTTTCTGAGACGAGACAAGCTCGGCGACCAGCCCCTGGATTCGCTCGGTCAGCCGCTGCGCCTCCGGCGCGGAGGTCGCCCGCGCCTCGCGGAGGTAACGGAGTGCCGAGGTGGCCGCGAGCAAGTCGGCCGCGCGATCGGCCGTGGTGTCCGGCGGCAACATGGGCTCCAATCGCGCCTTGGAATTCGCGCCGAGGACGTTCGCGTAGGCATCTCGACCCAGTGCGACCTCGATCAGCATGCGGCTCAAACTCGGGGAGATCGTGATCCGCATGTCGGGGTTCTCGTAGGTCCGGCCGGCCGGGAGCCCCAGGAATACGGTCGTGCTCTCGCTGCCGGTCCCCGAGGCCGAGGCCATGACCGGAAGACCCCAGGGACGGATCGGGATCTCGAGGATCAGCTCATCCTTCAGATCACCGACGTTGCCGGTGAGCGTCAAACGAACCGAATCCCCTTCGGGGACTTCGAAAGGCTCGAACATGACTTCGTCAACACCGTCTCCCTTGAGATCGATCGTCCTGGGGAGCACGTCATCACGGTCACCGGCGTAGATCGCCAGGCGGAGCGAAACCGCGCCTTGCACGCCGGTGTGGTGGACCTGCGCGATGAACCGTGGCTTGTCTCCCCGCGTGAGCGAGCCGGGGACCTTCAGGTCGACGAAGAAGTTCCTGCGGACCGTCACCGTGGATGTCGTTTGACCGGCCAGCGTGTCGGACCCCGTGATGCCTCGCGCCGTGATCCGATACTCGGACAGCGCCGACGGTGCCTTGAATGTGATCCGCGCCTTGCCGTCCTTGTCGGTGACGACTGAGGGGTTCCAATATGCTGTCTCAACCGTTTTCTCGCGAGATGGGGGCTCGTTGGGATTCGAGGATGTCCGGCCTGATCTTCTCCTGCCGAGTCGCTGACTCGAAAGATCCCTGAAGTTCTTCGCGTACCGAATTCCATCCACGACAGCCTCACCCTTGGCAGACTTGTCTGCGAAGTCTGAATCCTTGGATTCGAAGTAGCCCCGTCCACCGCCCTGCGTTCCCTCGACGAGAGGGCGGCTCTCCGGGGGCGACGGCGCAGCGAACGTCGGCGCAATGAGTGGCGGCGTCGCTGCCGCGGGTGTCTTGGGGGCGTTCAAGGCCAGGCTATCGGCTTCCTGCAAGACCCCAGCCAGGCCGATGGCATTGGCACCGACGGCTGCCATCCGATCGGCCTCATCGACCACGGCCTGCGAGACCGCGACCGTGCTCGGTTCATAGCGGAACGTGTTGGTGGCCTCGGTCCCGAACGCCCCGGTGCGGGTCTGGTTATAGAAGAAGGGGCCGATCTCCGGGAGAGGGTCGCGGAAGAGCCGCAATAAGGATTGGTCGACCATCGCGATCGATAGCTCGGCGGAGGCAGGCCGACCGAGCTGGTCAACCGCCCTGACATCGAGCTCGATCGGCTCGCCCGGCCCGACGATCGGCCTGGCGGGCGTGACCGTGACGCGGAGGTCGCGATCGACCTGGATATCCAACCTGGCCTGATCGCATTCGTTCTGCCACATCCGGGTCGAGGTCAGCGTGAAGTTGGGGAACTGGGCGCCATCGATCGCCCAGGAGATCGCATTGTCCCCCTCCTTGAGAGTGACCAGGCGATAAGAGAGGATGCGGTCGGCCTCCCAGGTGAACAGGGCCGTGCCCGCCCGGTCGCGGCTATGGAGCCGAACGCTGGCCTCCTCGCCGACCTTGTAGCGCTGGCGGTCGGCCAGAAGTCGCAGCTTGGTCTCGTCCTTCTTCCCCGAGATGAAGATGGCTCGATCGGCGACGATCGCCGTGCCGAACCGGTCGGTGCCTGCGACGCGGAGGAGGTACTGCCCACCTTGAGGGTCATCAGCACGTAAGGCCACTGAGCCTCGGCCGGTCTTGGGGTCGGTGACGAGCGGTTTGCGCGTCAGGTCCCGCTCGGTGACTTTACCCTCGCTCGTGACCTGCTTGACCAGGGTGGCCGAGAGCGACTCTCCGATCGGATTGCCCAGAGCATCGGTCGTGATGACCCGGAGCGGGAAGGATTCGCCGTCGAGGTAGACGTCGCGGGTCGTGCTCAGGCTGATCTCGAAACCCCGGACCGCGAGCCGGACTGCCGTTCGAACCGACACGTTATCCTGCGGTAGCCGGGCGGTGAGTTGGAGCATCTGCTCCTCGGCGAAACCTTCGGTCGCGAACTCGACGTGATACTTGCCGGCGGCGTCGGTCGTCCCGTGGAGGGTGCGTCCATCGGGCAGGGCGACTTCGATCGGCCGCGATGCCAGCGGCGTGCCGTACTGATAGCGGGCGATCGCGTCGGCCTGGACGGTGTCGCCCCGGTAGACGACGCTCTGCTTCACGTCGAAGCTCAGGTCGATCGGCTCGAGCTGATACGACTGGACCGCGAAACTCCCCGAGAAGACACTCTTGCCGGGCTGGGAGACCGTGATGCGATACGCGCCGAGGGCGCGGCCGGGTCGAGTGGCAACGACTCGTGGAACGTACCGAAGTCGGATAGCGTGACCGGTCGAGCGACGATGAGCCGGCCGCGGCTATCGGCGACCTCGAATCGATAGACCGCCCCGGGGTTATTCGCGTACTGACCCTCTCGCACCTCGCGTACGATGCCGCGGACGGAGACCTTCTGGCCGGGTCGGTAGGCCGGCCGGTCGGTGTCGATATAGGCGCGCGGGCTCAATCCCTGGGACGCCTGATTCGGGACGGCAAGGTGCGAGCCCGCGACGTTCCGGCCGTCCAGGATCAGGTAGCTAAGGTCGTGGCCGAGATCGCGCGGCGCGTCCCAGTTGCGGACCAGCACGCCGTCCTTGCCCGTCGTGGAGTCGAGCACGACCTGGCCACCATCGGCGACGAGTACGCGTGCCCCGGCGCGGCCTTGTCCGGTCTTCATGTCCTGGGCAAAGACCAGGACCTGCTCGCGCGAGGTCTTCACGATCGCGTCGATGTCGCTGCCGATGACGAGCGTGGTCGCCTGGAGAGTCTTTTCGTCGGTGACCTTGACCACATAGACGCCGGGGAGCTCCAGCTTCTTCAAGTCGTACGATGCCTCGACGGGCTTATATCGGGAATACGTCGCGACCGGTGCCGTCCAGGAGGCGTCGGGCGCCACGAGGCCGATGTCGAGCGTTTCCACGCTCCCCAGCGAATTCTTCTTGCGGAAATAGGCCTCGGCACTGAGCTTGTAGGCGGTGAAGTTCAAGGTCTCGATATTGCGAGTCGTGACCTTCAGGTGCGCGTTCTCGCCCGATCGGAAGGTGCGTGGCGTGATCACAATGAGATGTTTCGATTCCATCACGGCGATCCGCTGCCTGGCCTGCGCCTGCCAGGGCTCGACCGAGATCTTCCTGAAGCGCTCGATGGCCTCGGCCGGGTTCCCCTTCTCGGTCTCGAAGATGGCCGCGATTTCGAACTGGGCATGGCCAGCGGGCTCGCTGCCGGGGAATTTGCTCGTCAGCGGCTCCCATGCGGCGATCGCGCGGTCAAATTGCCTCGCTTTCTCGAAGCTCTCCCCGACCTGGAAAAGGATGGCGGGGAGCCGCTCATCCAGGGGGTTCTGGGCGACGAACTCGGACCACGCCGTACGGGCTTCGGGGAAGTGGCCGCGAATGAGGTGATCGGCGGCGATCGCGAGCTGGGCGTCGAGGATCGCCCTCTGGGCGTCCGCACTCTGAGGACCGTTGGGGAACTGGGCCAGGTAGCCTCTCCATGCGGCGATCGCCTCGGCGAATTGATGCTGCCCCAGGAGGATTCGTCCGACCTGGAACGAGGCTGTCATGGAAAGCTCCGCCCAATCCCGTCGGGCTTCATCCGCTTCGACCCGGAATCCCTCCTCCTTCAAGAAACGTTTGAAGGCATCGAGT
This sequence comes from uncultured Planctomycetota bacterium, assembly GCA_963743925.1. Taxonomy (GTDB): domain Bacteria; phylum Planctomycetota; class Planctomycetia; order Isosphaerales; family Isosphaeraceae; genus CAVZRC01. The sequence continues at coordinate 27,709 of CAVURY010000015.1, forward strand.
GCCTGCGTATCCTTGCCCCTGGCCTGGTAGGCTGCGCCGATCTCGAACGCGGCGCGGACCGCCTTCGGATGAGACGGGGCGGCGGCGAGAAATCGCTTGATCGCGGCGATCCCGAGATTGAGGCTGGTGTCATCCGGCGGATTCGGCATGCCGTAAGTCGCCGCGACCTCGGAGAGCGCCCGCGCACGGATCGCAATGATCTCGGGCGTCCGCTCGGCCGGCTTGAGTCGGTCGATGTCGCGCGTCAGGTCGGTCCAGGTCAGCCGGGCGGGGAGGAATTGATTGGCCTTGCGCTGCGCGTCGCCGAGCTGGAGGCGGACGTTCAGACGATCCTCACCACTCGGATATTCCCGGAGGTAGGTCTGGAAGTTCACGATGGCTCGTCCGAAATCGTTGGCGGCGAGGCTAGCGCGACCCATCGAGAACAGGAACTTCGCGCGTAGGGCCGGGCTCTTGGCCAGTTCGCGCGCCTGATCGAGCAACTCGTAGGCGGAGTTCGGGTCGGGCCGGATCACGGGATCATTGGGTTCCAGCAACTGTCGGGCGAATGCATGATAAACCTCGGCCAGTCGATCCTTGCGATCGCCGGCCAGGAGACGTTCCGCATCGTCGCGGGTCAACTGCTCCGCGACGGCCGGATTTCCGGCCGCGAGCTCGATCCCGGCGAGCTCGAATCGGATCTTGGCAGCCCAGGGGGTGGCTGGCGCCGCTTTCAGGGTCGTTCGGAACGACTCGATCGCGGCATCGCGGTGACCGGCCAACCGTTCCGAAACCCCTCTCAGATATCCGAAATAGGCCCGGTCGTCCTCGGATTTCGCATCCAGTGCCAGCGCAATCAAGGCCCGGCGCGCGTCTTCATACCGGCCGTCCTGCATCGCCGCAATCAACTCGGCCGGCACCGCGGGAGCTGCTGGATGGATCGCTCGCTTGGCTAATACCGCTGCCGGCAGATCGATGACCGGTTCCACCTCAGCCGCCCCGAGCCGGAGAATCGTCGAGCCGAACAGTGAAAACCAGGCGATTCCGACGGGAATTCCCTTACGAATCGGTGGGTTCACGGGAGCTGCCTCCATCTCTTGTTGGATGTGTCAGGAGCTGAGCAGAGCGTCATCCCGGCCGATGCTGGATCGGGTAGACCTTGTCTTCATGATCTGCTGATTTGTTGCAAGCAGGAAAAACCCGCCTTGCATCGGGACCGACGACCCGAGGCCGATTTTACCGGCTGACCCGCCGATTTGATCGCTCGAGACTTGATTTTGTTCCCGATCGTCGCTGAAATAATTAAGATCTGGAGGGAGGACAACACCCTCACTTCCGTTCTTGACGTGCGAAATGGAATTTTCTTTGTCCCAAATTCTGGGATGGCCCGTATGGGTAGGGGTCGTAAAGCGTCACGCCCACCCATGAACGGTTCCACCGATGGGTCGAGGTGCTGATTCTTGCCCCCGAAATCCAATCAGAACAACAGGCTATCGCGATCGCGGCCCCTCGGGACGTGAGGCTTCTCGCCTCTGTCCTCATTAGAGGTAGCCGGTTTGGGGCATGACTCAGGCAAGTTTGACGACCCGGATCGAGCTGCAATTGTCGCCCACCGTCGCCAAAACTCGAAGTGACAGAACAGCGCGGTTCCGATACAAGGATGCCGGTGGACGGGTAACCCAACTTCATCCTCGACGAGAAAATCCGGTCATATCCAAGTGGCGGACTGTTCAGGGACGAGGCGGAGACTGAAGTGGCATTCCAGGGTCGATACCGTGGAAGGCGGGTAGAAACCGAGCCCGATCGAGGTCCAGGCCCTCGCGGCTTGCCCGCGCGGCGTCCTGCTACGCCCTGCGGCCCGATCGAATCTCTCGAATCTCGAGTGCTTCTCTCCTCGATTCCACTTCTCCCGACCACTCATCCTGTCCTGACCGCCCCTGCGGCTATCCCCCCTCCGTCGCTCCCGCCCGTCATCGTGCACCTGGAGAGCCTCGCCGCCGGATCCGCCTCTCTGATCGCTTCGACGAGCCCTTCTGTCGGCGGGATTGGAGTGTCCGGGGCTAGTCTGTTGAGCATCGTTCGGGTCAAACATCCGATCCCAGTCCTCACGGTACCGACATCAGACGCACGACAACCCTACGTCTCGGTTACATCGATGTCGGAGCCTGCGACATCGTACCTGAACGAATACAACCTGTCTCCGATCCTCGTCCTGGCCTCGCCGGGCGCCGGAGGTGTGACATGGTGGGAGGCCTCGACTGTAAACCTGTCAGGGTCGAGCTCGGAACCGGACCCGTCATTGCCTGACATGACGAGTCCGGAGGCGAAGGGATCGCCCCCGATGATCGGCGCGGGATACACCGGGACAAGCAGTCAGGTGCCCATTCCGGACGACCCGCACGTGGAACTCGAGTCGTCATTGAATCCCGTTCACAGCACGATCTCACTCTCGATCCCGGTCGGTCCCAAGCTCCAGTCGCTCGCCATGAGTCTCCGCTCGAGCAGCACCGGCGCCAGTGGACCGATGCCGGGTCTCGAGCGAGTGACATTGGAAGACCCGGAAGGTAATCCGATCGATCAGGTCGGGACATTCTCGGGCCCGCAGGCGACCGATCCGGTCAGAGACCTGACCCTGTCGTTCGCCAACGCCCCCGCGGGCGGGAGCCTCCTCGTCGAGATCTCGGTACCGACGGCCGGCAATTCGACGATCGGGGGCCTGACGAGCAGCTCGCAACTCCCGTTCACGATGGATATCCTGCGGCAAGAGCTCGGGATGTCCTCGTCAAGTGCCGCGGTGCTTGCCATCGCCGGTCCGGTCCCCGGCGTCTCGCAGTCTGGGATCGGAATCCTGACCACGAATGCGACGAGCGGGCAGGGCGAGGATTTCAGCCCGGCATCGGCATCCAGCGTCGGGATCCTCGACGGCGTCGTGCTCGCAACGATCGTGACCCAGGGTGAGGAGACCCCTTCCGAATCGGACCTGATGGGCTCGGTTGTCGATGGAGCCGCGGGCTTCGATCTCCGGGTGGGTTCCGGCCCGCTGGCTTCGCGGAGCGCCTCGGCGCTCGGCCCCTTGCTTGCGATCGTCCTCGACGACCCGGCACCGCCGGTGGATCGGCACGAGCGGGCACTCTCGCAGTCTATCGACGAATCCGAGTGGGACGACACCTCCGATCGCCCGGCGCGGCGACCGGAACTCACGGAAAACGAGTGGGCAGGGTCGACGCCCCGCGACGGATTCGCCAGCACCCCGATCTCCGATGGAACTCGGGTGGCCTCGGCCGGACTGGGGGCATTCCGTCTCAAGGTCACCGATCCCGGAGGCAAGGGTGATCGCACCGACATCGAATCGTTGATGGCAACCCTACCGGGCTCGCTGGGCGAAGGGCCGTCATCGATCGTGGCGACAGGGAACTACACCGAGGGGGATATTTCCGCCATTCAGGTCTCCCCGCGCGATCCGTCTCGTGCCGATCGGACGGTCCTGGACTACGTCACGGTAACCTGCGGATTGGCACTCGGCCTGAGTCTCACCGCGGGTCCGCTCTTCCCGGACATCTTGGCCTTGATCTCGTCGCGCCCCCGAATCAGAGGTGCCGTCCCTCCGGTGCCGATCGACGGCCGGTCGGATTTCAAGCCGGGACGAGCCGGTGGGATTGGAAACTGGCTCAAGGGTGCACTGAGTACCCGCCTCCGTCGCGAGCGCTGACTCTCCGAGCCGCTGAACGCTCGCGATGCGATGCGAAGCCCGCCAGCGTCCTGCGTCACGCGCGGCCCCGAAAAGGGACGAGACAGTGAGGCCCGGTGGACGACCACGGCGCGGTAGCCGGTTGCAACACCCGCCACCATCCTGTCGACTACCTCGGCGCGGTAGGGGGTTGCAACCGGCCATCCAGGGATCGCCACGTGTCGTCGGCGGCGCGACGGGCCACGGTCAGGATCCGCGGGAGACGGTCCGGCTGATTTCCCATGCAACGGAGATATGCGGCGACGACGGCGAACTCGATCCGAGGATCGGAGTGTGCCCACGAGGCGGCCTGTTCCAGGTCCGCGACCGCCAGGTCCCACTTGCGAAGCTGGATATACGCGCGAGCTCGGCCCAGGAATGCTTCGGGTCGCTCGGGGTCGCGACGCAAGGCCATCGACCATTCCATGACGGCCGCGTCGTGATTTCCCTGGGCGACCAGGGCCTCAGCTTTGCGCATGTTGATTCCATCTCGGGCACCCGACGCGATCAATCTGTTGTAGTTTTCGATCGCGCCCCGATCATCGCCGGCGGCGTGCAGCAGATCCCCGTGGAGTTCGATGAGGCCCGGCTCATCAGGCCGGATGGCCAGCCCGCGTTCGACGTCCTTTGCGGCTCCCTCTCGGTCTCCGCCGAAGGCGCGAATCCGGGCGCGGATCAGGTAAGCATCCGCGGAGAATCGGGAGAGGGCCAGGGCCTGGCTCGCGGCGGCGACCGCCGCAGCCTGTTTCCCGAGCGCCGCCAGGATGACCGCACGCGTCAGGTTGGCACGATAAGCCGCTTCATCGCCGCCGGAAGAACGGCGAGCGAGTGCGATCGTCGCGGCCTGGAGATCGGCGATCAACTTGCGTCCGCCCAGCGGGAGCTGGGCCGCGGCCTCGGGACGCTCGAGCTGGATCCGGTCGAATCGGTGCGCCGAGAGCAGGACGCGCTGCCAGAGCCGATCATGAGCGGGACAGGGATGGATGCGCCTGGCCTCGCTCGCGTCGGCGATCGCATCGGTGATACGGCCCGACTGGAGGCGTGCCCGGGCCCTCGCCGCCAGGATCTCCCCGGGTTTCTTCAGGGATTCTCCCATCTCCAGCAAGACACTCAGATCCTTCTCGGCTCGATCGGGCTGGCCCATCCTCATCGAGAGGATCGCCCGGCTGTGACGGGTCACCGCGTCGGCGAAGTCCAGGGAGAGGAGTGCGTCGTACTCGACGCGGGCCCGCTCAACCGCCCCGGATTCGGCATCGATGTTGGCACGATTCAACCGGGCGGCACGGGCATAACTGTCCACGTTGTCCGACTTGGTGACCCGATCGTATTCTCGACGCGCCCGATCGAAATCGCCCAGCTCATGATGGAGATACCCGAGCTCGAGGTGCACCTGCCTGGCCTCCGGCCGGCCGGCGAGCTCCTCCAGGGCGGTCTTCATGTCATGAATGGCCTGAGACCAGAGCCCTTTGGAACGATAGATCCGCGCCCGACTGAAGAGGACCCATGGGCTCCTCGGATTGAGGGCCATCGCGATGCTGTAGTTCTTCAGGGCCTCGTCGCTCGATCCGGACTGGTCCTCCACGAAGGCCAGGAAATAGTAGTACCAGTAGTTTTTCGGCTCCTTCTCGACGGCATTCCGCATCCACTCGATGGCGCGTCGTCGACTCGTGGGCATGAGAATAAAGCAGGGCCCACTGGAAGGACTCGAGTGCCGAGTTTTCCTCGCCGATCTCGTGGGGCTCTCCCGCGAAGTAAGTTCCGGTCGGGCCTGAGGGCCGAGCTGGGGGACGGTCCCGATCCTGCCATGATTGTTCCAGACGCTCGCGAAGCGCCAGCCACGGGGCCTTGGGCTCGACGAAGATCAGGGCGTGGTTGCAGAGCTTGACCAGGGGCGATTCGGCCTGATCTTGCCGGGACCTGGCGAACTCCCCGGCGTTTAGTGGATTCGACGAGACGGACTCGTCGATGGACGCGATCCAGAGGAATAACAGTTCGTTGACCTCGATGCGGAGCCTGGCGAGACGATCGGGGTCGAGGAAGCTGAGGGTATGCTCCAACTTCGTCCAGTCGTCCGATTCGAGGACGTAGAAGGGCTCCAGGATACCGGGGACCTCTTTCGAGGCGTTGATGAGTTCGTCGCCTCGCGCGAGGAGCAGTCGGAACCTCAGCCGCTCGGCGGCGGTGAACAGATTGTCGGAGTCGCCGCGAACCAGCGCATAGCGCCCGGCGAGGAACCGCTTCTCCTTCGCTTCTTGCCTCAGCTCGTCGAGATTCTGCCCGATCCTCAGTTGCCTCAACTTGTCGGCCAGGATTGCGAAGGCTTGAGGGAGGCTCCGCCACTTCGATGGATATCTCCGGACATCCATTTTGTCGAAGTGATCGATGAGCCCGATGGTGGCATCGAGTTGCTGCATGGCGAGCTTGTACTCGCCGAGTTTGAACGAAACCGCCCCCTTGTTCAGGTCTTCCCTGAGGAGTTTGGTGTTATCAGCCTTCTCGAGCAGGTAACCGAGGGCCACGGCTAAGATGAGGGAGACGGCTACGAATGCGGCGGCAGTCATGGCGAGCCGTCGTCGTCGACGACGAATCCAGCCGTAGATACGGCTGGGCCAGGGCTCTCGCGAGTGGAGGAGGGGGAAGTCCTTGGAGACGGCGTTGAGGTCGGCGGCGAGATCGGTGGCGGATTGATAACGCTTGTCGGGCTGGGGCTCCAGGCAACGCCGCACGACCGCATCGAGCGACGCGGGGATCTCCCATACGATCGCCCGGGGCCGCGGCGCGCCGCGTTCGCGATCCTTGGCGGCGCGATGGAGGGCTTCGAAGACGGACGAGTTGTGGCGGGGCGAGGGGAATGGCCGCTCGCCCGTCAAGGCTTCGAAGAGGACGACGCCAAGGCCGTAGATATCAGCCCGAGCGTCGACCTCCTCGGGACCGCCGTCGGCGAGGGCCCGCAGGTGTTCCGGCGCCATGTAGTCGACGGTCCCGCCCAGGGTGGCGGCACCGGCGGACGAGCCGCCTTCGGTGACCGGCTCGCGCGCCAGGTTGAAGTCGAGCAACATCGGCATGCCGTCGGACGTCACCAGGACGTTCGAAGGCTTGATATCGCGGTGGAGTACGCCACGATCATGGGCATGGTCGAGGGCTTCGGCCAGCCGCGCCCCCCACCAGGCGATGGCCTGTTCGTAGGATCGATGCATCAGGGCCGCACGTCCCGCCGAAGGGCCGGCGGCCGGCACGCCCTCGCCGGGCTCGAGCCGATCCAGGGCCTCCATCAGCTCGGCACCCGATCGGGGCTCGTGCATGAGCCCGTCCGCGAGCACCTGGGCGAGCGTGGTCCGGCCGAAGAAGGGCATGCAGAGGAGATTCAGCCCGGTCACCGGGTCGACCTGATGCGAATAGACCGGCACGATGTGGGTGTGCTGGAGCCGGGCCAGGGTCTGCGGCTCGCGCGAGCCGCGCCGGGTCACCTTGAGGGCGACGAGTCGGTCGGCCAACTGCCGCTCGCGGGCGAGGAAGACCCGAGCGAAGCCACCACGCCCCAGCTCTTCGACCAGGTGGAAGCCCGCGATCGTCTGCCCCGCCTCGGGGAACTCCACGACCGAACCCGTCGCGGCCCCGGCCTCGGCGAAGAGCGGCGTCCCGGACGAGCCCGAGCCGACGAGCTGATGGATGTCCAGCACGCGGCGGAGCGGGCCGGCGACCGCGGCGAACCGGGCCAGGAAATCGGCGGGCTCCGGCCCCTCCTCGTCCTCCTCGCGGAGGCAGAACTCCTCGTAAATCAGCGCGACGATCGTGTCTTCGCTCAGGTCTCTGTAGCGATCGAGGTACCACTGGGCGCCGACCTTCTGGCCCGATTCCCATCGCAAGGTCAGGTCGGCGCGGAACAGCGCCAGGCGCGTGCCCTGTCCGTCCGCGACCGTGCCGGCCGCCTCGAGGAAGTCCTGCGGATCGGGACGGCGTCGGAGGTGATCGGAGTCTCGCCAGGCCTGCTCGTATTCTCGTGCCAGGCGGACCGCGGTGGGCGAGGATGCCTCCTCCCACGTCCGACGGCCTGCGGACGACACGCTCATCACGGGGCCTCCCACTCCGTCTCCATCCGCCGCCTCAGGTCTTCGAGAACGCGCTGGACCGTCCGCTCGCTGATGCCGAGCCGCTCGCCGATGTCCTTGCTCGAGAGGCCCTCGGCCTTCAACTCCAGGATCGTGCGTCGCTCGACCGGCATCAGCTCGCGAAGCCTGACGAAGACCTCGTGCGCCTGCGCCACTTCGCTGGGCGAGTCGATCGGGTCGGGTACGTCCTTCGGTCGCCGGCCGTCAGCCCACAGGGGCTCTTCGCGATGCATATCATGCTTGCGGCTCGCCGCGCGGCGGTACTCGTCGATCACCTTGTTCTTCGCAGCCCGTGCCAGGAATGCGACAAGATGGCGCGAGTCTTCGAATTCCGTCGGCGCCGTGCGCATCCGACGGAAGAAACTCCCCCACACACTCTGGAGGAAGTCGAGGGAGTCGAACCGCGATCGCAGGAGCCGGGGCAATTGCCGCCGGACCACCAGCCGGACCTCGGCCTCGAACCGGCCGAGAAGCTCACGAGCCGCACCCTCATCCCCCGCTTGAATCCGCTTGAGGAAATCCGATAGCTCGCTCTCCCCTTGATGCGTGGATTCGCCGGGGGACATGCATTAAGCCTCCTCGCTTTGGCCGGGTTCGCCACCCGGCGTGGAGAGACCTCCCTGTCGGACGCCTCGGTTCAGGCGCCCACTGCTCGATCTCGACAGACTACCCCGAATCGATGATCCTTGGCAAGTTCAGTGGCTCTGGCGTCCGGGCTCGACCGTGCTTACATCCTTGATTGGGTGGTTGTGCAGAAATCCATTCTTGATGACGAGATGCCAATTCCGAATGGGTCTCTAGACGACTGCCAACGGTGTTTCTCCGAGGCGAGGCCGAACACTCGATACCCCCAATCTTCCTGATTTCATCCTGTTGATCCCGTCAATCCTGTCAAAATTGATTCACGTCCAAAGAGACAGGATTGACGGGATCAACAGGATGAAATTCATTTGTGATTCGGGATCCTCAATCCCATTCTTTCACAAACCCTGAGTTGTCAATTATCAACGTCGATGGCGGCGCGGGAGTCGAAGGAAGAAGTCCCCGGTTTCAGGTCTAGGGACACCGAGGCATATTGCTCAGGGCATAACCGAACTTCTCCTCGATGTGGCCTCGTGCATCCTCGTAGAACATCCGCTCGAATTCCTCGGAGCGTCCTCGATTCGCTGCGAGGCGTCCCGAAATGTAGGCGGAGCGGCCGGGAAGGGGGACCGACGTACGCGAGGTGGGGATGGTCTGCCAGATGACAACATTCCGGGACATGAGGGTGAGTCGGGCCTCGATCCGCGTCAGTCGATTTTCGGAAGACAGGTAGTTACCCTCGAGGCGTTCCGAGACTTCGAACCGCAGGTGATAGAGCGCCTTGGCCCACAGGCCGGCCCATGGCGATGATGGTCGAAAGGGCAGGTAGCTCTTGGTCTCCATCGATTTGAGGAGCATCGGGAGCATTTTCGACAGGTAAGTCTCCTGCGAGCCGAAGACGAATTCGCCCTTGGGCGCCTCGACGACGACCCCGTGCGTGGCGATCAGGCGGCCGACCAGCTCCTCGGTATCGCGCCTGACCACGCATTCCACCTCGGGAGGCAGATAGGCCAGGAGTTTGGCGATGCGGTCGCAAACCCGGAGTGATTCGACCACTTCTCCCGATTGGAAGGATTTGCGGGCCGAGGCCAGATCCCGATCGGCTTCCTGGCGGACCTTCAATCGGAACTGCTCATCGATCTCCGGCCGGAGAGACGCCAGATCGGGGTCCTGTTTCGCCCGGGCGATCAGGTTGAGCCAATCCCCCAGGGGGAGTGATGCCGGGTCGCGTCGAACCAACTGATCGAGGATCGACCGGGAGTCCTTCCTTGCCAGGTCCCCACGTCGTCGCTTCTGCTCTTCGATCGCCGAAGGATCGGCCGGCTCGCCCTTGCTCGCGAGGTTGAGGGCCACGTCGAGGTCGATCAATGCCTGGCCGTGGCGCCCGGACGCTTCGTGGACCCGGGAGGATTCGATGAGCTTCTGGATCGACCCTTCATGGGCCGATTGGACGTGCCTTTTCACGAAACGCACGCCGGCGACGAAAAAGCTCACCACCAGGATTGCACAGAGGGGCCCGACCGCCCAGCCGATCCATCGCGAATGGCCGAATCGTCGCCGTTTCCAGGCCGCGACCGGGACTCTCGGGAGGAAGGGGACTTCCAGGAGCCTTTCGCAGAAGCCGCACCGCACCTGCCGGCCGGGAGCGAGGCCCCGAACCTCGACCTGGCTACCGCATTCTGGACAGGCGAACGACCCATCCATTCGGCTTCCCTCGAATGATCCCGGAGATTGTCCTCGGCTCGGCGCCACTTCCCGTGCCGCTACTCCAGGATATCCTCGTGCGCTCCTTCTTTGGAGCAATTCTTTTCCCGAGAATCCGAAGTGCCGGTGCAGCCCGTGCTCGAGCGGAACTCGGGACGCTGGGTTTCCGGAGAAAAATGGTGTCGAACTCACACCATTTTTCTCCGAATGACGCCCTCTTTTTCCCGGGGGCTGCGGTATCGGCCCGAACGGCCGCGGGAATCCAGTTCGATGACGGTACGCCCCCGCGCCGTTGGATGCCACCGAACATCCCGATAGACTGGAAACCATCAGGGAAATCGGCGGCGGCGGATTCATCCCGATGGATCTCAGCAACCGCTCGACGAGGATCGCCCGCGGAGTCCATGAGTCGCCCTGTTCCGAAGAAGGACAGACGATGGCCGGTCACCACTTCATCAGCTATTCCGGTGCCGACGCGAGGGATTTCGCCTTCAGGCTCCATGATGCATTGGAGGCGGGACCGCCCCACGTTCCGGCCTGGCTCGACCGCCGCGACATCACGCCCGGCCAGGATTGGGACGCGGAGATCGAGAAGGGGATCCGCGATTGCACGAGCCTGCTGTTCGTCCTGTCGGAAGACAGCGTGGAAGATCGATCGGTCTGCAAGCTCGAGTGGACCAGGGCCCTTCAATACAAGAAGCCGATCGTCCCACTCCTCTACCACCCGGGTGCCGGCCTTCCGTTCCGCCTGGGGAGTCGCCAGTACATCGACTTCACCGGATCGTTCGACCAGGCCCTGGCGAAATTGCGCAATCATCTGAATCAGCTCAGATCGCCCGCCGGCGAACTCCGGGCGCTGGAGGATCGCCTGGCGGACGCGAAGCGCGACCTCCGCCGCGCCGATGGTCCCGAGCAGGAGGCGCGCGTCCGGGATGACATCGCCCAGTTGGAGGAGGACATCGAGTCCCAGCGGCGAATCGTCGCCGATCCTGACGCGGCGAAGAAGCGAACCGAGGAGAGCATCGCGGCGGGCCTCGAGCGAGAACGCCAGCCGCCGCGGCCGCTCCCGGGTATCTCCCGGACGAAATTCCTCAACCCGCCTCCGGCCCTCGCGCCAAACTACTTCCAGGACCGCCACCTCGAGACGCAAATAATCTGCGAGTTCCTCAAGGACGAGTCGAAGCGGCTGATGACGGTGGTCGGCCGGGCAGGGATCGGCAAGACAGCGACGGTCTGCCGCGTCCTGACGGCGCTTGAGCGGGGCTTCCTGCCCGAAGACCTCGGGCCGCTCGAGGTCGATGGCATCATCTACCTGAGCGCCATCGGCTCGCGACGGGTCAATGCGCCGAACCTGTACGAAGACCTGCTCAAGCTGATGCCCGCGGAGACGGCCCGGCGGATCGAGGCGGTCGTGCGAGACCCGAAAACCACCACCGAGGCCAAGATGCGTGCCTTGCTCGAGGCCTTCCCCGCCGGCCGCACGCTGGTGCTCCTGGACAACTTCGAGGACGTGATCGATGCCGCGACGCACAACCTCACTGATGCCGAGCTCGACGAGGCGCTCCGCGCGCTGGTGAAGCTGCCCCACCATGGGGTCAAGGTGATCCTGACGACCCGCGTCGCCCCCCGCTCCCTCAACCTCGTCCAGCCGGGCCGTCAGATGCCACTCGTCCTCGATGGCGGCCTGGAATCGCCCTACGCCGAGAACATCCTCCGCGAGATGGATGCCGACGGCAAGCTCGGGCTCAAGTCGGCCCCGGACGAGCGACTGGCCCTTGCGCGAGAGCGGACCCGCGGCTTCCCCCGGGCGCTCGAAGCCCTCTTCGCGATCCTCTCGGCCGACCGCGACTCGACGCTGGAAGAGCTCCTGGCCGGCCCTCTACCGGAGAACGTGACCGTGGACCTGGTCGGCGAGGCGTTCAGCCGGCTCGATCCCACGCAGCAACGAGTCATGCAGGCCCTGGCCGTCTATGGCCACCCGGTGCCGCCAGCGGCCATCGATTACCTGCTCCAGCCCCACCAGCCCGGCGTGGACAGCGCGCCGGTCCTCAGCCGATTGGTCAACATGCACTTCGCGCGCAAGGAGGCGGGCCGATTCTACCTGCATCCGGTCGATCGGGAATATGCGCTCTTGCGACTCGCTCGGGGCGAGGCCTCGGATCGGGAGGCCGAAGAGCCGGTCTTCACGCTCTTCGGCCTCCGCCACCGCGCCGCGGAGTATTTCAAGCAGGCCCGCCTGCCCCGGGAGAACTGGAAGACGATCGAGGACCTCTCGCCGCAACTGGCCGAGTTCGACCTCCGTTGCGAATGCCAGGATTACAAGGCGGCGGCGGCTGTGCTGGCGGAGATCAACGTCGACTATCTGATGCTCTGGGGCTGGAGCCGCCGTGTGGTCGAGCTGAACGATCGTTTGCTGGGCAAACTCAGCGATCTCCGTCTTAAATCGATGATCCTGACTGACCACGGCCATGCGTATCTCGATTTGGGCGAGGCGAGGCGGGCCATTGTCTACTGTGAGCAGGCCGTGGCCATCGCGCGCGAGATCGGCGACAGGCGGAACGAGGGGACCGCCCTTGGACACATGGGCCAGTGCTACAGACATTTGGGCCAAGCGACCCGAGCTATCGACTACCAGGAGAAGGCTTTGGTCATCGCGCGAGAGGCCAGCGACCGCCGGAGCGAGGGGCTCGCCCTCGGAGAGCTGGGCTCCTGCTACAAGAACCTGGGACAGGCACTGCTCTCCATCGCGTGCCATGAACAGGCTCTGCTCATCAGACGCGAAGTGGGCGACCGGCGCAGCGAGGGGATCACCCTCAACAACCTGGGCAACTGCTACAGCGACCTGGGTCAGACGGCCCGCGCCATCGACTACCATGAGCAGGCCTTGGCTATCGCGCAAGAGATCGGCGACCGACGTGGCGAGGGGATCGCCCTTGGCAACCTGGGCTGGTGCTATGGCGACCGAGGCCAGACGGCTCGCGCCATCGACTACTACGGACAGGCCCTGGCCATCGGGCGCGACGTGGGTGACCGGCTCGGCGAGGGCTACCGGCTCTTTCGCATGGCGAGGCTGTTCCTTGACGAGGGACGAGATAGGGACGCTATCTTGCACGCGATCGAGGCCAGGGAGGTCGGCGGCGAAACCGAAGACATGAGGCTCGTCAGCTTCGCCAACCAGACCCTCGCCGCGGCGCATCTCTTCGCCGGGGATGTGCCCGCCGCTCGCGACGCGGCGGAAGCCGCCCGCGTTCACGATGTCCCCCTGAACAACCACAACGGCCTGGCGCTCCTGGGCCTGATCGCGCTGCGCCAAGGCGATCGCGACGCGGCCGCCGAGGCGTTTTCGGCCGCGATCGCGCATGCGGATATGATGCTCGGGCGCTGCGACCAGAATTACAATGCCCTGGACGCCAAGGGACTGGCCCTAACCGGGCTGGCGGTGCTGGAGGGGGCCCAGCGCTATGCCGAGGCCATCGCGGCGTTCCGGGCTGCCCGTGCGATCACCAAGGCCCCCGGGATCGTCGGCCGCGTGCGGCGGCTACTCGACGCCCGGGCGCCGGCCGATGCGGCGGGTGTCCTGAGTCCCATCTACCCGGCCGCCGAGGGCCGCGAGATCGGCCCCACATAGGCGACCATCATCTTCATCGTCAGGACGATCCGAATAGCAAGACCCGAGACCGCACTTGAGGAGTTCGTTGAAGCTCTCAATCTTGAAGATCCGGACGGACACGGTTGGGCAGCGGCTCGCACGTATCCCGGTCGAATCCATCGGAGACCATTTATTTTTTTCGTAGGAGACTGTACTGCTGATACCATTTATTTTCCGCGACCCTGTGAGGATGAGTCATTGATCGCTCGGGCCTCTTGGCTCCTGTTGGTTAAGTGGTGGTGCCGCGCTGGCGCGGGTCTCCCGACCCCGCCCTCAGCCCGACCAGAGGTCTCCCGATCCCATCGTCCGCCTGATAGCCGAAATGAGCCAACCCGGGTTGCGTCGAACGAATTGTAAATCCTTCCGGATCTTCTATCGCGTTCCTGCGCCAGGAGTTACGACAAAAGAACAGCTCGATGCCGCCGTAGGTGCGTTAACGATTTGCCCGTGTGGTGGCATCCTCATAGGTAAGGGATGACGCGCGAAGTCATCCGAGCTCAGCCCTCGGGACGATGACACCGCTTCGCTGTCCGCACGGTCCTCTTCGGAATGGGAGGTGAGACGATCACTTCGATCTCCTCGCCCCTGAGCAGGGCATGCCGGCCGGTCCGGGGCCGGGCCGGGATCGGCGATTGTGGCGATGGAGACCCGGCGAAAAGTTGCCATCGAGTGCCAATGAGTGCCATGGCCCGACCGGATCACCCCTGTCCAGAAGACCCGCTCGGCTCATGGGCCGAGATGAGTGAACTTTCCGAAGAGTCCGACGCGCCTGCGAGTGGATTCCGGCGAGGACCATCGATTCACTCGCTGGCGCGTCAGGCTCGAATGATTCACTGGCTTGCCGAGGTCATATGGATCGGGTTCGTGGGGAGGACCGTGATGCCGTCCAGATGGAATCCGAGAAACTCAACATGCTGTCGGAAGCCCATTCTGACGTGAATCGGACGAAAAGCCATCAAACGAAGCCACGGTTATAACGATTACGTTGACTGTAGGGGCGCGTCCGGTCGAAGTCGGTGGGATTCCAGGAATTCAACCTGGTTCGATGCTTCGCGACCGATCGGCAGTTGCGCCGATCGGTCGGAGTCGGATTTGAGGAAACGAGCTATCACGAGACCTTGGTCATAACGGGAAGCATGGAAGCTCGGGAGGCAATGGAGCGGTGTCGGGAGACCCACTCCCATCACGCGCAACCGCTCGTCCAGACGCCGCTCGAGAACCAATCGAGGCCTTTGCCATCTTCGCTCAGAAATTCGTCTGTCCGGTGCAGTGACCGATGAGCCAGGTGTCAACGTCGGCCAGCATGGGGGTGGCCAGGCGGTGGGTACACGGATAGGACTGGAAGGCGACACGGAGTCCCCCGGCGCGGAGTGTCGCGACATTGCGTCGGGCTTCTTCGAGGGGCACTCGGGTATTCCAGGCACCATGGACGACGAGGATAGGCATTTCACGGCAGGCTTTGAGCCGTCCCAAAGGGCGAAGGCCGACCGGCAACCATCCGTTGATGGCGACGATCCCCGCGAACCGCTCGGGATACATCAGGCCCAGCCAATAGGCGACCGCGGCACCTTCGCCGCAGCCCATCAGGTAGATCCTCTCGGAGTGGACGTGGAGCAACTGACGGGTCTGGAGGATCGCCGAAAACACGGCTTCTTCCAGGCCGTCGAAGACTTCCGGGTCCGGATCGAAGAGCATTCGTCGGACGACCTCGGCCTCCGACCCGGTCGGCCGTCGCTGCCAGACCGAGCGGTCGCGGTGTTCGAACTGGGGCCCCCAACCATATCCGGCCAGCCGGTCGCGCTTGATGACCGGCTGCGGCCCTCTCAGCGCCAGGCCGACGTAATTCCGCCAGCTCACGGCCGGCATCGCCCGCACCAATTGCTCCTCGTCACCCCCCCGCGAATGGAAGGAGACCAACAAGGGATAGGGATAATTCGGCTCATACTGCCGGGGGATGAATCGCGCTTCAACCAAGGACCGAGTCGGCGACGATGTCGAGCTCAGAGGTGCGTTGGGCCGGTCAAAAGTCATTTCAAGATGCCTCCATTGGCCACAATCCCGCGAATCGATCCCCAACGACCTCTTAAAGCCGGTCCGACATCTTGGCTTACTTGCGCATTTTGCCGTGCCGACCAGGTCAATCGGGAGAGCATAGCCTGGTCAAAGGCGCCGTTCAATCGATTGACTGATTATTTTCAATTTTGTCTCAAGTTCGCGATGATGGTATCCGAAAGATCGATAAATCGACGGAAGATGCTTGGGTTATGCGGGTTGAGCGTTCCTCGTAGTCCGGAAAGCTGGCGGATTTCGTATGATCTGGGGGATTCCAGGGGGATGATTCGATCGTTTACCTGGCATAGAACGTCCCCACCCCATCAAATCGCGGAAATCCGCCGGGCCGGCTTACAAGGACTTCTTGAGGACGCTGTAGATCTGGTGGGGGAGTTTCGTCACTTCCGTGGCGAGACTGACGGTGGCGCCCACGACCGAGTTCGTCTTGGGCGGCTGTTTTCGATGGAGCTTTTTCGCGGGCTTGGGCGCCTTGGTAGCGGCCTTCGCCGCCTGCTTGGCGCGTACCGCCTCCGCCCATTTGAGGGCTTTCGCGGCCTTGATCGCGTTCTGCTGCTGCTTGGCGACCTGGGCGACCGTGGGCAGGCTGCCGGCCGCCGCCGTGGTCGGTACGGTCGTCGCGCTCCCGGGCAGTCGCACGATGAACGGCGCGGAGATCGTCTCATCGTTGCTCTTGAGCGTCTCGTTGATGAAATTGTTGGGATCGACGATCACGGCGATCCGTCCATAGCCGACGCTGCCGAGGGTCACACCGCTAGGCAGTCGGGTCGGAAGCGTGAGGGTCTGGGTGATCGGGTCGTTCGCACCGGCGGCGAGTCCCGAGACGTCGGTCTGGCCCAGGTAGATCGCGTCATTGATTGTGCCGGCCTGGCCGGTCAAGAGGTAGAAGACCTGGAATGCCCCGGCATCGCCCTGTCCCAGGTTCTGGACGACGGTGGAAACCGGGAAGCTTTGCCCCCATGTCACCGTCCCGACCGGAGCCACGACGGAGGATGTCGCGAGATCGGGCAGGGGACCGCTCGTGGCCGTGGAGGTCGTGCTCGTCGTGATCGAGATGGCAGTCTGGTCGTAACCCGCGCCCTGATCGGGTTGGTTGGGGTACAGGTCGTTGGTGAGGTAATTGGAGTCCTGGGTCATGGTCAGGCCGAAATTCGTATAGTTTGCGATGCCCAGCGGCTCGACGGCCGGCAAGGTGATATTCTGCACGAGATTGACCACCTGGTAGGGTCCCAGGGGCGGTACGGTGATCGTGCCGATGCCGACCGTGGTCGATGAGCCGTAATTGAGCCCTTGGGGCGTGATCGACAGCAGGGCGATGGTCTGCGGAGACGAGCCCGCGCCCTCGTTGGTAATCTGGGCCGTGACGGTGATCGTGCTGCCCCATGTGGGGGTCGTCGGCGTGACGGCCAGGGTCGTCCCCACCAGGTTGGCCGGTTTCGGTGCCGCGATCACGACCGGCGCGGAGTCGTAAGGAGGCCCGAGGTCCCGATCATTCCCGTAGTTGCTCTCGGGGACGGCCTCGGTCGGGTTGACCCACGCGGTGATATACAGGGTGCCCCCGCTGCTGCTGACGTCGGGGATGGGCGTCGTCGGGAGTTGAACCGACGTCTGGTAAGGGATCGTCTGGCCCGGGGCCAGACCGGCCGGGATCGTCACCTCGCCGATCGGGACGGAGTATTTGTCGATCCCGCGGACCGGCGAAGCATAGATGGCGACCTGGAATGGCGCGGTCTCCGTGGTACTTCCCTGATTGGTCACCCGACCTTCCACCTCGATGGAGCTATTCCAGTCCGAGACGCTGCTCGAGACGGTCAGCGCGGCGTTGACGAGATCCGGCAACGAGGAGTTGGCATTGGCGGCCATCAAAGCCCTGCGCTCGAGCGACTCCAGCTTCAGGATGATCGGTCCGCGCCCCCAGGCGCGGCGTCGTCCGGCAGCCCGGCGGTCATGGATCGGCATAACTG
Organism: uncultured Planctomycetota bacterium; assembly: GCA_963743925.1. GTDB lineage: Bacteria > Planctomycetota > Planctomycetia > Isosphaerales > Isosphaeraceae > CAVZRC01. The sequence continues at coordinate 45,493 of CAVURY010000015.1, forward strand.
GTCTCCTCCTTGAGATCGCGGCTCTCGCCGTCTTTCGTGCATGGCCGGGCGGCGAAATCGATCGCCGACACTCGGGCGGCCGGCCGGCGCTTCGATCGGCACGACCCGTCGCGCATGTCTCGCTCTCGACCCATCCTTGGGTTTTCCAGACCATAACGGTACCTCGCAAATCGGTCAAGTCCGTCCGTCCAGCCCGGTCGGCCTCGAGGGGATCGGCTCGCCCTGTTTTCCGGTGCCGGGTGCCGGCCAGAGGGATGGTCGAGGGCGGAGCGGCGTGCCGGAAACCCTCTCGCCCCCATCTGATCCACGGCGACGAGTCCCGCTTTCCTCGCGAGCGGTCGGTTTTCCGAGATTGCTTCGATGATCGTGAATTGGGACCGACGGCGCTGCCCGGAGGGGCTGTAGCGTGTATGATACCGACACTTCGTGAGAGTCGCTGGGTGGGCTGTCAGACAGCCGTAACCGCGCCGGGGAGCCGGACTTGACGGAAGAACTGATCGCACAGTTCGGCTACTTGGGGATCGCCCTGATTCTGATCCTCGGGGGCCTGGGATTGCCCATCCCCGAGGAAGCGCCGATCATCCTCGCCGCAATCCTGACGCGTAACGGGCAGATGTCCTGGCCGCTGGCGCTGGCGACTTGCCTGGCGGGCGTGCTCCTGGGCGACTTCGTCGTCTATGGCCTCGGATACGTCTACGGCGAGAAGGTCTTGAGCCTGCCGCTGACCAGACGACTCCTCACCCGGCAGAGAGAGGCGCAGATCAAGGGCTATTTCCACCGACACGGCTTCAAGATCCTGGTCTCCGGCCGGTTCGTGCCGGGTTTCCGCACGGCGGCCTACTTGACCGCGGGGATCCTCAAGCTGCCCCCCCTCAAGCTGCTGGTGACCGACCTGGTGGCGGTGTTTCTGAGCACGACGACGATGTTCGGGCTGGGATTGCTCTTCGCCCACCAGATCCAGAAGGGCATCCGAGAAGTCCAGCAATGGATCACGTTGATCCTGGCCGTCGGGGTGGGGGGATGGCTCCTCTATCGCTACTATCGGGCCCGGCAACGCTCCGGGCTGCCGATCGGCCCACCCGTCCCGGAGGCCGACGAGGTTCCCCTGCCATCCGACCTCGGTCCGCTCGAGTCATCGCCCGGGAGGGGTCATCCCGCCCGGTCGTCCGCTGAGCCGGGCGAGGCCGGGCCGGAATCGGCATCGTCCGAAACGGATCGGACGAACGCGATCCCTGAGACTTCCCCGCCGACCCCGGTCAACACGCTCCCAGAGGCGAGGTCCGTCGCGCCCGAAGCGGCGATCCGGGTTGCCCCTACGCCGGAGTCCTGCCCCGCGAATGACCCGGGTGCGATCGGAGTCGACGCGCCACCCACCCAGTCATCGGTCGAGTCGACCTCGCGATAACGTCGCCGACTTGGGGTGTGAGTCGCATCGCCAGCGGAACCGGCGGGCATGCGACGATCAGGAGGTCGATCGGGTCGAAGAGGAGGCCCATCCAGAAGCCTTCGCCGTCGGGCCGGGACTTCTGGCTCGCGAAAGGACGTTCACGTGATCGCAGGAATCTTACACTCGGTGCCGATCTTTTCGCCGGAATCCAAGTCGGTTCGAGCACCCGAGGCTCATCGTTATCGCGGGAATCGATTCATTCGCCCCTCCTTCCTGGCGAGGTTGGATGATGCGGCGAGCTTATGGGCAGATCCGGACGAATGGGGCACTTGTGATTATGCGTCTGCCTCCGTCTTTCCCCTAGCGGCATCCTCTTGTGTCGATCATCGCCCGTCCTACCGTGCGTCCAGGCAGGGCGATCCGGATCCCGGATTTCCGGATTCGACGCCGGGAGTCGTTCGAGCCGTTGCTGGAGGTCGGCCACCAGGTGGGCGGCGCGAGCGTCTTGGGGATCACGCCTTCCACCGGCCAACAGCTTGAGGGCGACCTGCCTCCTGGGCATCTCGCGGCGGGCCAGGTAAACGACCCCCATGCGCGAAATCTTTCAGGGCGGCATCAAATCCATCCGTAATAGTCATGGAGGGTTGAGCTGTCCCAGAGCTTCATCGATGCTCGCTGATTCGGCACGCTCAGGTGCGAGCGCGAACACTGCGCATTCGGGCGTTTCTGATCTAAGTTCGAGCAGGGTCTAGCTCATCTAAGTTCGAGCGAGATCCAGCCGTAGGGGTGGAAAATGGGTGGGAACATGGGACATTGCGAATTCCTTCCCTTTTCCCGCCCCCGGAAATGAGTCCGCCGATCTTCGGCCATGAGACCCCGGATCGCCTTTTTCCCCTGGAGACCGCGATGCTCACTTTTCGTCACCTGTCGCGTCTTCTCGTTGCTTTGGTCCTGCTCACCACGGCATGGACATTCACGAGCCGAACGTCGAGCGGACAAGCCGATGAACCCGAGGCGCCGGCCGATCCAATCAAGGACAGGCTCGCAGAGGCTAAGAAGAACTATCGAACGAAGATCGACTCAATCAAGAACGACGTCTTAGCCGCGCTCGACAGGAAGATCGTGGATGGACGCAAGAAGAAGAAGGGAAACAAAGCCATTGTCAACGGGTTGACCGCCGAGAAAGATGCCTTCGAAAAGGATTTGAATGAGCTCCCCAAGTCGCTCAACAAGAGCGGAGAACTGTTCGCCAAACGCATCAGGACCGCGCGTGCTGACCTGATTAGGGCGTACGAACAGACCATCCGCGACTATACCGCTGCGGAGAAGGACGCGCTGGCCGATGGCATCAAGGCCGAGCGAGAACAATTCCTGTTGAAGATCGCCCCTACCATCCCCTATCGAAGGGAACAAGGGGGCCCGGTCGAGCAGCCAGGTCCGAATGGCCCGCGCCGGCTCTGGTTTGACCCAAAGATTCTTATTTCATCTGCGTGGGATTTCACGATCATCGGCGAGACGACTCAAAAAGGCGGGTTCAAGATTCTCGACCGCCAAATCCGCCTCATCGACACCGATCAACCCGCCGGATCCGCGACGTTCGATGCAGATGGCCGACTTCACCTGCTCTTCGAAAACCATCGAAAGATTCCGTTCGGTGTGGCCGTCGTCGAAAAAGTCGCAAACGGCCAAGGGCGAGGAGTCATCGACTACACGTTCGGTGTATTCAAGTTTGAATTGGCCCGGCGATGATTCTCGGACAGCCGTCAAAGAGAGCCCTGGTGAGCACTGCCCCCAAACTTTCTGCTGACACGAATGACGCATATAATTTTATGAACTATTGACAAGAAACCGCTTTCGTGCCTCATGGCGATTGGATTGATCGCGCTCGTAGGGTGCCACCAATGAACCCGAATCCTCGAAGGCAGGGACTGTTCCTCGCCCGCATGCGTCGAAAGGGAGACCACTCGTTCCGGCCCGGTTGCGAGCCTCTGGAAAAACTGACGTTGCTGTCGACCGCCGTGCAAGTCAATATTAATAAATATGTAAACTCTAACCTCTAGAATTACACGAACGGGTCGGATTATCCTCCTGGGGGGACGACCCTGACGGTTGGCGGGGTCCAATTCACCCTCGCGAACTACCCGGGTGGCGGGACAGGGGTCATTCAAACTCCCAGCCGCTCTACACCGAGCTCCTTCGACGTGCCCGTGACCATCGCCAACCCGACCACCGTGTACACCTTGATCAACTCGACATACGGTGCTCTCGGGGATACCGTCGGATCGGTAGAATTCAAGGCAACGGGTGGGCTGGACGACACGGTTAACCTGGTCGAAGGGCAGGATATCCGCGATCATAACAACGATGGTTACAATAATGCCATCGGTCGGGGGGGGTTGGGCGGAGTTTATCTCGCCACGGCCAATTTCGCCGGGGGCAGGTTCGTTTTGATGAACAACGATTCGCCCTACCACTCGGTTTCCAATCAGCGACTTTGACCGACATCATCCTCCACGGCACCGGTGAGTATCCCATCGGGAATCCGTTCCTCGCGGCGGCGACCGTGATCCCGATGCAGACTCCGACGATTACGTGGTCCAACCCGGCGGACATGAACTACGGCACGGTGCTGGGCGCCGCCCAGTTGGATGCCACCGCATCGTACACGGTTGGCGGGGTCTCGGTGAGCGTGCCCGGGACGTTCTTCTACACGCCGGCTGCGGGCACGATCCTCAATGTCGGCGATGGCCAGACGCTTTCGGTCAGCTTCACGCCCACGGACACGGCCGATTACACGACTGCCAGTGCCACGGCGACCATCAATGTGATTTCGCGCACGGTCATTCTTCAACCCACGCGGACCGTCCTGACGGTAAAGCCCCGGCCAGCGTATTTCGGGCGACCGATCACCCTGATCGCTACGGTCAAGGATCTCTCTCGTGTCCGCGGGACACCCGGCGGTTCCGTCACGTTTCTGGACGGCACGGCCGACCTTCGCACGGTCACTCTACGCCACGGCACGGCCAGCTTCAAGACATCGAGTCTGCAACTCGGCCCGAACACGATCCAGGCCGAATTCACACCGAGTCCGGGCTTCGCACCCAGCACCGAGACCATCATCGAGACCGTCCGGGCACATCGATCAAGTACCAAGGCCATTCCATCGCCTGAGTCCTCGCTCAGGCGGGCGACCGCCTCGGCAGCCCTGGCCATCCGCGTTGGGGAGCAGCGGCGATACCCGCTCGGCCCGATTCGATCTCGCTCTGATCCGCGTGAATCCGCGTGAACCTGCGGCGCGGCCAAGTCGGCTTCGGCGACCTGGACTGGACCGATTACGACTTCACATTCCGGGCTCGGAAGAGCGCGGGCCCTCATGGCTTCGGTTGTGCTTTTCGGACGGGGGAGGGCGAGAATTATTTTCTGCAAATAGGCGGCCCTGATAGTTACCTGATCGGCTGATCATCCTGCCCTTGGATGGACCGCGACGGCTCCCGACGGCGACACCGGCATCAGTGAGAACGTGGGCCGCGGAGGCCCTGCGACACGGCTGGCTCTCGGAGCGATCGGGTTGGAGCTGGACGGGTCCGAGGCGGCCGTCCACTCGGAGTACCCCGACTTCGAATCGCCTCAGTCCCATCGGCTGCGGATTCTCGGCCCGAGTTCTTCAGTCATTTTCGGTTCAAATCGTGTTGACCCCGAGGAGCGTTCCTGATACCGTCCCGGACGCCTTGGCGACTTCAGCGTTGGGTCCAAGGCGAGGCCTTGAAGATGAGTCCCGATCCCTCGCGGCTTTGACCGCGATCTCGGCCGGCAGGAGTCCAGGACGCTCATTCGACGACCATGGTTGTTCGGATCGGCGTTTGAGGGCTCAACTCCGGCACAGGATTGGATTCGACGGGGTGGATGAGGGCTTTGGTCCGACTCCTTCCCCCGGTTTCCCCGACCCGCGCTCGACACGAGCCTGGCCCGCGGGGCCCGACCGGAGACGTTCTCTGGCCGGCGAGCCGAGTTATGGATTGACTCGCTCATGCGGTTCGAATCTCACGAACCACCCAGATCAACCCTGGAAGATCGCTAGAATGAACAAGTTCCATTTTGCTCTGGCCCTGGGGACTGGTCTTGTCCTGAGCCTGGCCGCCCCGACCGTCCATGCCGGTGCCATCGTCCAGAATCTCGCACCCGCGACGATGACATCCGCCGAATTCAACCAGTTGTTCACCCCGACGACGGGTGTCCTGACCGGCAATTACACGGTGATGAATACGCCGACCGCCGGGATGGTGGAGTCGCAAGTATTCCAGGGCAATTCCGCCTCGACCCAAGGGCTGACCGCGTACGCCTATCAGTTCGACGTGAATAACGTCAACAGCAATGCCGGCCAGCCGACGAGCATCAACAGCGCCTCGTTGACGTTCAATGCGACGCCGGTGCCGACCACTCTCGGCAACTCGTCGGCCTCGTCCGTCTACGTGGTGACCGACGGCGCAGTCGGAGGTATCAACCCGGCGGTCGCCGCACCGGGCTTCACGATCCAGACGCCCTCGTCGGTCGCCTGGCAGCCCGGCACCGCCACCGGATCGCTCACGTTCCAGTACCTGAGTTCGACCTCGAACACCGGCCCCCTGGAGGCCGGGTCCAAGAGCGGCACGATCGTCGTGATCACCAACGAGCCGACGACGACGATGCCGTTCGTCAGCATCCAGAACGCCAACCCACAGACCGGTTATCCGCAGGCGTTTGCACCGAACGGCGGGACCATCGCCGAGGTACCTGCACCCGAGCCGACCACGCTGATCGGCTGGGCGGGCGTGATCGGTGCGATGGCGGTGGCCCATCGCGTTCGCCGCAATCGTCGGACAGCCTGATCCCGGTCGATCCCGCAGCGGGCTCCCGGTCGAGACGCGCAAGCCTTGAGTTCCGATGGATTTCCGGAACGCGATCTACCTGCAGAGAAACCAGCCGCTCGTGACCGCCGATCGCGGTCACGAGGGGCTTTTCGCATTGACCGACGATCAGACGACGAGTCCCCGGCCTGCTTTCTGAGCAAGAAAGTTCGTCAGGCAGTGTTTCTACGAGCTGATTTGCCGGAGAGACGACGAGGGCAACAAGGAAAAGGGACCTCGTGGCGAACAGGTTTTGGTAAACTTTGTAACGGTTGCGATTCCGTTGGGTCGGACGATGAAATCCGGGAGGCATAGGAGAGTGGGGCCCGAGACAATGTCGGACTCTTCTGCTGAGGTAAACAGGGATGAACGCCTGCCGAGCATCGCTCGGGTGCGGCGGACCTATCGCCAGCCCGAGGTGGAGGATGTGGCGACCGCGACGGTCGAGGCCATTCGTAGCAGTCGACTGACGGATCGCGTGGCGCCGGGCGGCAGGATCGCGATCACCGTCGGCAGCCGAGGGATTGCCCGGATTGCGACCATCGCCAGGGCGGCCGTCGATGCCGTCCGAGGGCTCGGTTTCGACCCGTTCGTGGTGGCGGCGATGGGGAGTCATGGCGGCGGCACCGCCGACGGCCAACGCGCCTTGCTCGCCGAGCTGGGGGTGACCGAAGCATCCGTCGGCTGCCCGATCCGCTCGGAGATGGATACGGTCGAGGTCGGGACCAACTCGTTCGGCTTGCCGATCCATTTCGACCGAAATGCCTTCGATGCCGACGGGATCATCGTCCTGAACCGGATCAAGCCTCACACGTCGTTCACGGGCCGATATGAGAGCGGCCTGCTCAAGATGCTCAGCATCGGACTCGGGAAACGTCAGGGGGCGGCCCAGGTTCATAAACTGGGCCTGCCCGGTTTGCGGGCGATGGTCCCCGAAGTCGGCTCGTTCCTGCTCGAGCGGATGCGCGTGGTGCTCGGCGTCGCGATCCTCGAGAACGCGCGCGAGCACACGGCGAGGGTCGTCGCCATCGAGCCGGAGGAATTGCGGGATGTCGAGCCTCGACTCCTTGATGAGGCCCGGGCGTTGATGGCCCGGCTCCCTTTCGATCAGGTCGACGTGCTGGTGGTCGGCGAGCTGGGCAAGAACTACAGCGGGACCGGGCTCGACCCGAACGTCATCGGCCGCCAGCGCGTCGAGACGATGCCGGACCTACCTCTCCCGGTGATCACGCGTCTGGCGGTCCTGGACCTTTCCGTCGAGACGCGCGGCAATGCCCTCGGGATCGGCCTGGCCGACCTGACGACCGAGCGGCTCGTGAGCCGGATCGACCCGACGCCGATGCGCGTGAACAGCATGACTAGCAACTTCTTGACGAGGGCGAGGGTCCCCCTGGCCTTGCCGACCGATCGCGACGTCATTGCCGCCTGCCTCGACACATGTTGGCGGACCGAACGGGAACAGGCGCGGATGGTGATCATCCCGAACACCCTGGAGCTGACCTCCTTTTGGATCACTCCTCCGCTAATAAACGAGGTCCACGCACATCCCGAGCTCGAATTCGAAACCGGATTCGTCCCTTTACCTCTCGGTGGAGACGGATGCCTGGAGCAGGAGTGGCTGTTCCCGGAGAGTCAACGGGCCCGACGAAACGGGGTCGGGTGCAGTTCCGTCCCCGTCGGCTGATTGAAATGAGTCGAGATTGTTGGCGAATCCCTCGCATCAACAGGAACGAACCATCGAGGCCCAGGTGAGCAGGATGACGATTCGAGCGGTGGTGTTCGACCTGGACGGGCTGATGTTCGACACCGAGGCTCTCTTCTTTCAAGTTTCCTCGGAGGTCCTCGCGACGCGAGGTAAGCGGTTTACGCCCGAGATCATGCGAGCCATGATCGGCCGCCGTTCGGCCGAGGTCGCTGACGTGCTGAAGACGCTCGCGGGACTCGACGAGCCGGTCGAGGTGCTGATCGCCGAGGTGAGGGCGCGGTTCGACTCGGTGATGGATGATGCGGTCCATCCCACTCCCGGACTCTTCGTCTTGCTCGACCGCCTCAAACAACATGGGCTCCCCCTGGCGGTCGCGACGTCGTCGCGGCGGGCCTATGCGGACCGCCTGTTGACGCGACATCGATTGCGGGACCGTTTTGCGTTCGTTCTCGCTTCCGAGGACGTGAGCCGGGGAAAGCCGGACCCCGAGATCTATCGGCTCGCCGCGGATCGATTCGGCGTGTCGCCGGAAACCCTGCTGGTCCTGGAGGATAGCCCGGCCGGGGTCGCCTCGGCGAGGGCGGCCGGGGCGTTCGCCGTCGGCGTCCCCCACGAGCATAGCCCGGCCGAAGGGCTGGCGGCCGCGACCCTCATCGTCTCGAGCCTCGATGATCCGGCCCTCCTGGACCTGATTGCAACCGATGTCTCAAAGTGACGTGAGGGCCCGATGAACTTCCGAGACAAATCCGCCTCATCCCAGTCCAATGACGCCGCACAGGGGAAAGTCGGCGACAACGGATCCGGCTTCAAGAACTCGCCGGGATCCGGGTTCGCCGCGGAGTCGCTGGAAATCCTCCCCTACGTCGCTCCCATGTTCGCATACGTCGCCCTGGGAGGCCTGGAAAGCTACCTACCCCGGGTGGACAAACAGCCAAGCGCCTTCTGGTATCCGATCGCCTATGCGGTCAGGGTTGCCATCGTCGCCGCGTTGGCCTGGTGGTATCGGGAGACGTGGAAAGATTTGCGGCCTTATCCGAGCATCGCCCATCTCGGGCTCGCCATCCTCACGGGCGGCCTTGTCGTCTTGCTCTGGATCGGCCTGGACGGCCACTATCCGTCCTTGCCATTCTTGAGCCAGCGGGCCGCATTCGATCCTGGCCGCCTGGCAGTCTCCTCACGATGGTGGTTCATCCTGGTGAGGATGCTCGGCCTCGTGGTCCTCGTCCCGCTCATCGAGGAACTCTTCTGGCGATCCTTCCTGATCCGATGGCTGATCGACCAGAACTTCCGCCGCGTGCCGATCGGCCGCGTGACGCCGGTGACAGCCATCGTGACCGCGGCGTTGTTCGCCACGGCACACCCCGAGTGGCTGCCGGCCCTGTTGACCGGCTTACTCTGGGCATGGTTGCTCTGGAAGACGAAGTCGCTGAGCGCCTGCGTGGCCAGCCACGTCGTCGCCAACCTCGCACTGGGCATCTATGTCATTATAACGAGCGAATGGAAATACTGGTGATTGAGACAGCAGTCGGTGATCGGTCGTCGGTATCGATGGCATATTCGGCCTTGGTCATTTCCTGACTCCTGACGATCGATCGCCGACTACGGTTCGGGGAGTCGTTCGCAATGATCATCCCTTGGGGCACCGATGCCCCGATTTACCACCGCCCGATCGCCACGATCACGTTGATCGTCCTGAATGTCGCGGCTTTCTTCATCTTCCCCGCGCGGACTCATGAAGAGTGGACGCTGGTGCTCGGAGGCGGCATCCACCCGCTCCAGTGGTTGACCAACATCTTCCTGCATACGGGGCTGATCCATCTGATCGGCAACATGTTCTTTCTCTGGACGTTCGGTTTCGTGATCGAGGGGAAGATCGGCGGCTTGGCCTTCGCGGTCCTCTATCTTCTCCTTGGCGTCGTCGAGAGCGCCGGGATGCAATTGATCGTCTCGAGTCCGCATCCGATCTCGACGATGGGCTCATCGGCCGTGATCTTCGGTCTTCTGGCGATGTGCCTGGTCTGGGCGCCGCGGAATGAGGTCAACTGCATCCTCTGGTTGCGCTTCACTCCCATGGACCTGGACCTGTCCATCCTCTGGTTCGCCGTCCTGTACATCGTCCTTGATGTGCTCACTTCCGGCATGTCGGGCGTCATCAGGGCCGCGTTGACGGATCATTCGAGCGGCGTGATCGTGGCACTGGCGTTGGAGCACACGCTCGGCGCGATATTGGGATTAGTCCTGGGCGTGGCTTTGCTCAAGTTCAAGCTGGTCGACTGCGAGAACTGGGATCTCTTCGCAGTCCTGGAGGGACGGGCGGGTCTCTCCAGGAAACAGGCGAGCAAGCTCGCGAGGCCGAGTCGCCCGGTCTCGGTCGAGTACGCGACGTCTACCAAGGCCAATGCGAAGTCGAAACGGCGTGGAAAGGGCGGCCCGACGGTCCGCTCGGTCGAGGACCCGTCCGCCGCCGCGCTGCGGGCCATGCGCCAGCATCTTGAGCTCGGCGATGTGGAGGTGGCGCTGGCCGCCTATCGGAAGTCGAGTCGTGGGGCCTCCGCGTGGCAGCCACCTGATCGAGATTGGCGCGACCTGATCGAGGCTCTGCTGGAACAGAACCTGTGGGACGATGCCGCCCAGGTCATGCGCGACTATGTCCGCAAGCAGGCGAACCCCTCGCCGCGTGTCCGATTGAAGCTCGGACAACTACTGATTCAGAGGCTCGGCAGGCCCCTCCAGGGGCTCAGGCTCCTTCAGGAGTTCCCCGAGGGATCGCTCCCCGAAAACCTCGATGAGATCAGACGCAAGCTCGTCCGCCAGGCCGAGGCCATGCAGGAAGATGCCGCCCTGGAGCTGGATGACGAGCCCTGGTAGACACAGGGGCGTTCGGAGGCCGGAGGGTTTCACGCTGAGCCCCGCAGTCCCCGGATTCCCGATCGAGGCTCCGGATCAGAGCTTGAGGAAGATCTCGTTCTCTTCCAGGTAGTGGATGAACACCGTACAGATGGCGAAATAGATGCCGAAACCGACGGCAAGGTACCAGAGCGGGACGTCATTCGGTACGTACGGCTTGACGGCGGAGGCCACCATGCCGTGAAGGATGTAGGCCGCCAGGGCATTCTGACCGTAAATCCGGAACAGGCCGCTCCGTAGGCCAACAAGGTCGCTGGCGATCACGAAAAGCGTATACACCGCCAGTGAGAAGCCCGCGGCAAAGGTGAGGTAGGACACGCTGCCCGCACGCTGGCTCATGGTCCAGAGGTCGGCCGATTGACTGGTCGGTGGGGGGACGAATGGCGGGGATGCCCATCGACCTCCTCCGCAGGAGATCGCGTACCCGGCGATCATGAGGATGCATGACCAGGCCGCCAGTTTGCGGATGGGAAACCTCGTTCCGCCGGTCTCAGCCATCGCGTCGTAGGCGAGCGAGCCGACGAGAAGAGGGATTGTCCATGTGAGGAAACCGAGCGGGCCGCCGTCGATGACGGGGGTCTTCCACGCAAAGTCGAAGTAGAAGAGGTATGAGAGGCCGAGATGGAGCGAGGCCGAGAAGATCAGAAATAGGACGCGGGGCACCACGCCCGCCGCGATCACGGGCAGGACCCAGATCGACGTGACCGCGATGTGCACCAGAGTCTGGAAGATCTCGCGACGGAAGGCCCGCCCCGCGAATTCGCCCGGGCTCAACCCAGTCAGCTCCTTCCAGGACGTGACCCGGCCGTCGATGTGGTAGAGCACGAAGCCGAGGAGGATCAGACCGGCGCTGCGCCTCACGATGGCGCCGACGGCCTCCCACATACCCCCATGTCTGAGTCGTCTCAGGAATGTGAGACGGTACGCGAATCCGACCGCGAAGAAAAACTGGGGCATGATGGTGTCGGCGTAGCTGCAATACGTGTTGTGATGCTTGAGGACGGCCGGCACCACCACATAGCCGCCGATGAAGTTGACGAGCAGCATACCCACTACGGTATAGCCGCGGAACTGGTCGAGAGAAACGATGCGGTAGCTCTTGGGCGGCACGCCGGTCATGGGGAGCTCATCTCGCCGGTTAGATTGGCCGCGTTCGTCGCGGCGGGGTCGTACGCGGACTCGATCAAAGTGGGGACGACGGACCGCAGATAGCCGAGTGACCGGGCGAGCCAGTCCAGATCGCGATCCCCCCACGGAGTCGACTCGACGATCTCGGGCCTGACGAGCGAACCCTCAACGTATCGTCGCTCGCAATCGGCCGCGAGTCGGACAACCGCCGCCAGGGACTGGGGTCTAAGACCCGGGAAGAAGCCGAGCCACCGAGCATCGTAGATCGGCAGGTCGTAGATCCGGGGATGGAGCTCGATCGATAAGGCGATCGTGGGACGGTATCGGAAAATGGCGGCGAGCATGTCGGGCAATGGGAGGATCCCGGAGCCCACCGGCCGTGCCTGCCAGCACATCCCGCGTTGCGTGAACGCCAGGACGGCGTCCTTGATGTGAGTGGATAGGACGAAAGGGGCGAGCCGCTCGGCCGAATCGAGGGGGTCGTCCAATCTCATGAGCAGGTTGCCCGTATCGAGGGTCACGCCGGCGACCTCGGGATCGATCCGCTCGAGGATGCCGAGCAACTCCTGGGTCGTGAGGTCGGCATGGTTCTCGATCGCGACGCGGATCCCGCGCTCTTTGAGCCGCGGTGTGAGACGGCCGATCACGTCGACGGTCGCGGCCACCTGGATCTCCCAGGGCGTGTCCTGGCGGAAACGATCGTGCCGGTCGCCCACATAGAGCCGGGTGTGGCTGCAACCCAGCTCCGCCAGCGCGTCGATCTGGGGAGCGAGTTCGCGAGCGAATTCCGCCGCGCTGACCTCTCGGTCGAGCTCTCGCGATCGTCGCACCGGATTCGGCGAGCGAAGTCCCACTTCCAGATACAGGTCCATGGCCTCGGCACGACGACGGAAATCGGCCAGTCGGCCGGACTCGAGCGACTCGTCGATGGAGGCGGGTTCCAGGAACTGGACGCCATCGAAGCGGTGAGCCCTCGCGAAGTCCAGGGTCTCTTCCGCGGTGAATCCGCGATCGGCGATGGAATAATGGTCGAAACCAATCCGCGCTGGCATCGCTCTGGGCCTCCGTCCTCTCGTGTCTCGAGACGTGGATTTCGATGCGGTCGGTCTCTCACCCTCCCACCGGATCCGAACCATTCTACAATCATCGGCGCCATCAATACGACGGGTATTCCCCGGGTTTTTTAAGGCGTGGACCCATCCCCGCGAAGCCCGCCCGAGTGGGAATCCGAGCGTGATTTCGCCATGGGATTCCGACCAGTTTGACCGCGAGCCTCGGGCGACGCAACTCCGGCCAGAATGTCCGGGCGTAGGGCTCGGGCCGTGCTCTGCGACGCGATCTCGTCAGGCCGCCGATCTCGATGCTCGCGGCGAGGGTCCTCGACCTCCGAGATCCCGAGGGGAAAAAAATTCGAGAGAGGGTTGACGGGGGAGCATGATCCTCGTATTTTGACGATTACTCGCGGTCAGACGCCCCCCGGGCGTGGTTCCGATGGTCAATTTGACGTTTGATTTCACGAATACGCATTTCTCATTCCTGTATTAGCATTCTTCGTTCCTAGAAAATGAATCCCGAAAAATGCGGGTCGATTCCGGGCGGCAGGGAAGCAGGACGCCGCGGTTCGACCTACTCCCTGCGAGGCGATCGGGGATTCCTCTCCGATCTTTTCCCTCGACTCCCCGGCCCCACGGTCCTCCGTTCGATCAGGCATGGATGCTCAGTCGGCGTGGACCGTGCTAGGCCAAATTAAGCGGTGGCGGGGTCGCCGCCGCGAGCGAATCGACCGTCCCTGAATGGTTCGGCGAAGGGGATGGGTAGCGGTTAACCAATGTCCGTTACGATGCCAGGTCGGCATTCCGGTTAACTCGTGCGGCAGGGTAGCGATCACGAAGGCCATCGGGCCGGAACGGATCGCTGCCCATTTCTTTTTCGAAAACCAGGCCGAAATCTCGACAAGAGGTATTCGTGCCTGTTCACGGAAGGGATGCTCGCGTGGGGAGTCTCTGAGGACCATCGAGGGTTGTGAGCAGACTTTTCGGCATGGATTGGTCCTGCCGGTCGAATGCATTCGGCGAGGGCGTGGGGATAGGCTGAAGATGGTCCGTGAAGTGATGCAGCAGCTCTTGCGGAGTCGAGTGATGGTGATCGAGTGTGATGATCAGAACCGGACGGACCCGGGAATGTCGGGCGGTCCTGAGGTCGCTCAGAAATCGGGCCGATTCCGATTCGGTGCATCGGCGATTTCCCGATACATGATCGAGTCCGGGATCGCATCACGCGAAAAGAAAGGATTGGAGGACGGTGCGCTGGGCAGCTTATCGGGGATCGCCGCGGGAGGCAGGGTTCCCAGTCGGACTCCGACTCGCTCCATCAAGGTCTTCGAGAGCGGGTCATCACCGAACCAACCGATCCGGCAACTGACGTGGGTCTGCCCTTGCTGGGGCCTGATGGTGACCGTGACGTTCTGATCGTTGCTGGTCCGCCCTTCGATCTGGGAGACAGCTCCGTCTCGGCTACGATGCTTGATGGTCATATTGAGGTCTTCCATCGCCTCGTAGACCGCGGCCTTGACGGCGACCGGCGCGGCCGGGAAGTCCTGAAGTCCTCGGCCCGTCGAAAAGCTATAGCCGCTCGAGGCCTGGCCGAGTTCCTCCTTGAGCGCCGGGGTCGTCGTGGCGCAGCCGCCTTGCGAGAGTATCCCGGCCGCCGCGATGACCATGATCCGTCGATCGATCTGCATGCGAGGCTTCCCTTCCCTCTATCGTACTGTGCCGTTCCTCTCCGCTCGAACCGAGCTGGACGCCCGCATTGCAGCCGGCGAAGGCTATCTTGGTCCGAAGATATCGTCAAGGGAGGATGGAGCCGCGGCCACGATCGCACGATCGCAACCGGAGTCGCGTCCGGGAAGCAGTCGTAACACTCGTCCGGCTCACAAGAAACCGAAATCGTCGGGTGAACGATGATTCGAGCGAGGTCCTCGTTCGCGACGGCGGATCGCTTGCGTCTGCGACCGAGACCGAGTAACATCGATTCGTCAAAACTCAATCGGTTAGAGGCTGTACGCAGAGGGAACGATGTCGCTGGACAAGAGTTTGAAAAAAGCGGGGAGCCTGGCCCGCGCGGAATGTCTTGAATCGGGCGGAGCGTTTGGCCTTGCTTCAAGAAGATGACCGTTGGCGCCCGGAGGCCGGGGTTTATAACCTGCCCAAGACCAAATATCGACGGTTAGCACCAGGTCAGTCGGGCCCTAAACGCCCCCAGGCCAAGAGCTGAGAGCTCCGATGCGTTCGGCATCCGCCTCAAGGGGTCATCGGCAGACGTGGGCCTGGGTATGATCGAATGGCGGTCGGAATTGACCGCCGTGCGATCGTCGTCCGCCGAGGGGATGTCCCGAGACTTGGTACGATCCCGAGGTCTGCGAACCCGGTTCCCTTATCGATCACTCGGGATCTCGTTGATGTCGGCGATGAGCGAGAAGTCGCGATCGGTCAAGCCTCCGACATCATGGGTCGAGGTCTCGATCCGAACCGTGCGATAATTGATGACCAGGTCCGGATGATGATCGGTTTTCTCGATCAGGGCTGCGACTTGGTTGACGAATTCCATGGCGCGGCGGAATGAAGGGAATTGCCAGCTTCGGACCAGCATGTCGCCGTGGCGTTCCCATCCCTTGGCCATCGGCAGCTTGGAAACGATCTCCGCTTCGCTGAGCTTGGACATCGGGCCACCTCGGAGGGAGCAGAGCTTCGGGATCTTGCGCCGAGCGAGGACGGCGGCCTGGCTTCCCTGAACGGTCGGCCTGACAATCCCATCTCAGACACTTATTATTTCGTCTCGGATAGTCAACCACAAGGGACGAGCACCGGGCTTTAGCAGAGGGCGAGGCCGATGGCGATGACGCTGATCGCATTTTGCACGGCCATCGTACTCGTCAGTCTCCTCGGGGGGATCTTGCCCCTGGCGACCGTCCTCAATCATACCCGTCTGCAAGTCTACCTGAGTTTCTCGGCCGGGACGATGCTCGGCGCGGCATTCTTTCACATGATCCCGGAGGCCGTGCGGGTGGGATCGGCTACGACGGTTCGATGGACGGCCGCCGGCCTGCTCTCCCTCTTCTTCCTCGAACGATTCTTCTCGTTCCATCATCACGAGGCCGAGTCGCTCGCGGAAAAGCCATCCTCGAAGGCCCATGATCACTGTTCGGACGCCGCCGGCCATCACCGAGAGGCGGCGAACTCGGCACCTCGACCTCGCTCGAGCATGCTCCCCTGGGGTTCGGCGGCATTCGGGCTGGCGGTCCATTCGCTGGCCGGCGGCATCGCACTCGCGAGCGCCGTGGCGGCCGATTTCCAGGTCGGCAAAGGGATGATGGGGGCGGGATTCGGGGTGTTCCTGGCGACCGTGCTGCACAAGCCGGCGGATGCGTTGACCATCACTTCGCTCATGCTCCGGGCTGGCGAGGATCGTCGCCACACCCATCTCATCAACCTGGGTTTTGCCCTGATGATCCCGGCCGGAGCCGTCCTGTTCGTCATCGGGACTCTCATGCCGGCGTCGATCTCTCCGGGGACGTGGACCGCGAGTGCCCTGGCGTTCTCGGCCGGAACGTTCCTATGCATCGCGTTGAGCGACCTCTTGCCGGAACTCCAGTTCCACTCGCACGACCGGCTCAAACTGTCCGCAGCCCTCCTCGCAGGCATCGCTCTGATGGCCGGCACCTCTGGATTGGAGCCGATCGAGCCAACCGATCCGAGTCCCGTTCATCCACTCCATCAGTCTCCCAAGCCTTGAAGAATCCTTCCGGCGATGCAGTCCTCTCGGCCCCGAGCCCGAGATCGGCGCAGAATATCCCGGTCGCAAGTCCAAACAGGATGACGCATCAATCTGACGGATGAAGCTAGACTCTTGACACCGCGGCGCGTGCCCTGGCTTAATGGTTCGATTATCATCCGTTTGACCCTTTGAGTTAATCAATAATGACACCCCCCATCAGGTTTCTTTCACTCACGGCGCTGACATCCATGTTGCTCGTGGGCTTGGCTTTATGGGTGCCTGCCCGGGGGCAGGATGCCTCCAAGCCAGGGCCCCAGCCCGAGTCGGTAGCCGCCATCGACGTTTTGTATCAGAAGGAGTTGGTCGACATCGAGCGGCGCCGGCTCGAGCGTCTCGCAGGACTGGCCGCAAAGCAAGCCGGTGAGAAGGCAAACCAAACCTACGAGATTTATTTCCGTGCGGCGATCGCCGCGAACTTGTTTGCCGAGGCCGAACCGGTCGCGAAGCGGGTCCTGCGGGCGAAGGACACCTCGTCGAAAGTGACTTTGATGGCGGACCTGGTCAAGATCATGGCGGAGGTCGGCCGCGGGGCTTACGAGGAGTCTCTCGAGACCCTCACCTCCGCGATGCTCGGTGAGGCAGAGCGTGCTCGGGCCGCTCGAGTCGAAGTAGTCCTGCATTCGTTGCCGACGGCCGACCGGCTGACGCTCCTCGACGCGTACTTTCAGCGTCTGACTCAGGGCGATCAGTTCGTCATCGCACGTAAGGCCTTCGGATTGGTACGCGACCGAAGCAACGATCCGACGGTCAAGACCTTCGCCGCCTCCCGACTGGCCCGGCTCGATCTGGTCGGCAAACCCGCTCCACCCATTTCTGGCACCGATCTCGATGGACGTCCCGTTCGGTTTGCCGACTCGCAAGGCAACGTGGTCCTCGTCGTGTTCTGGGCCAGTTGGTGCCTGAATAACGCCGAGGAGCTCCCGCGACTCGATGCGATTTACGACACCTACCGTGACCGCGGTCTGCGGATCATCGGCATCAACCTGGATTCTCTCCAGGACGGTGGGAAGTCGGCCGAAGCCGTGCGGCCCGCCGTGCGACAGTTCCTGATGGAATACAACGTTCGCTGGCCCAACCTGATCAACGGCACGGGCGACCAGGATTATGCACGGGCCTTTGCCGTCTCGGAGATCCCGGCCAATGTCCTGATCGGCCGCGACGGTACCGTGATCCACCTCGACCTGGCTCGGTCCAACCTCGAGAAAGTGATCGCCCGCGCCGTGGGGCGATAATCCCGAAGACGAACTCAATCGTCAACGAGCACTCAGGATCGATCCGCGATCGTCGCCGCGCGGGAACGCGATCGCGTTCTAAAGAGTTGATCCGCAGATGAACGCAGATCGACGCAGATGGAGAGCCGGAATCCGGAAGGCCGACGCGATACGAAGTCGTCTTTCAGGTCATGTTTCCGCGGTCCGATCGGTCTCTCGATCCGCATTCATCTGCGGACGTCTTGTCTTTTCATTTCATTCCAGCAGTCCGTAGCGTCTTGTGACCTTCCGTCTCAACGGCGAGTCGGATTGGGCGACTCTCCGATCGAGTCGTAGAGCGAGAGCAGGTACGTGTGGAAGGCGTCGGCGATACCCGATGTCGAATGGTTTCGCAGGAAGGTCAGTGCGGGTTTGCCATAGTCGATCAGTTTGGTCCGGGCGTCGGTCGCCGTGGCGACCAGTGCATAGCCTTGCGTTTGGACCTCACTGAAGACCTCGAGCGTTTTCGCGTCGGACGTCGATCGCTTGACGGCGAAATCGCCGTCATTCGGCGCGTCCGCGGGCCAGACGAGTTGCCGCGCGGCGTTGAAGAAACTGGCCAGGGGAAGCACCGGGCGAGCGGGAGGCTGATTCTCGACCGCAGGGGGCGGCGTTGTCCGGGTCGTCTGGCCGAGAGATGTCCTAGGCCTTGGCCGTCGCGCGACGCGATCCTCCATGGCCGCTCGCGTTGCGGCGTCGTATCGGTTGAAGAAGTCCACGTCGCGCGAGACCGGGATCGGCGCTCGCAGATTCGTCGGCTGCCTCGCGGCCACACTCCCCACCCTGGCGAGCGCGTGGTCGTTCAGGAAGGATACGGAGGCCGGCGTCTGCATGCCCAGCCCGAATCCCCAACCGAAGTCACCGAACCCATATCCCCATGCCTGAGGCCGACCCGCGCCGAGCCAGGCCACCAGTCCCGCGACGCATACGATCGCCAGCCGCCATGTCTTCCGCGACATCTTCATCAACGTATCCCCAAGCAGCACACGCAATTTGCACGAAATTGCGTTTCACGCTAGCCAAAACGGCTCGTTCACGCAAGACCTCTTGCAGGGTGAGTCAGATGCGTCTAGATCACCAGGAATCCGGCCTTCGGTCGTTTCAGGCAATTAATTCATGATCGGCTCCGGGCGTTCCCCGAGAACGAATCGAGTCGTGTTGGCTCCTCCGACCGGGTCGGGCCACGGCATTCTGTGCGAGGCAAATGCAATTGTGGGAATCCTCGACAGCCGATATCTTCCGGCACCACCTCGAAAAACGCGTCGAAGCGCCAGGTCGTGCCTTGCTCGCTATTCGCGTTGCCAATCCTAAGACCTCGGAGCCCTTCCAGGAAGGCGAGGCCGATTCCGCCGATCGGCCGCCAACGTCCCGTGACAGGAGCCGATCACGCGTGCGGCTGTACATGCACAAGTCACGCTCCTGGAGCTCGATGCTCGGACTGTGCGGAATCCTGGCCGCCTTCTGTTCGACGGTCCGGTCCCAAGATCTTCCGCCAGCTCTTCCTCCCGCATCGGCGGCATCAAGGCCGGGTGATGCATCCGTCTCGCCGTCTCCCGCACAGATGACGGTAGAGCAGCTCGCGGAGCGGCTCCGAGTCATGGAGGAACGGAATCAGAAGCTCGCCGACCAACTGGAGAAAACCAACAAGGAGCATCGCGAACAGATGCAACAGCTTCTCGAGAAATTCGGGGAGCTATCCGAACGGATGAACGGCCGTGGGCAGGAGATGGGCATCAACGGTAACAGTGGTGGCGGGGCCTCTCGTCGGCCCGACGATGAGCCGCCGTCGGCTTACACCGACACTCCCGTGCCCGACTACACGGAAGGGCAGTTCGAACCCGACACTCCCGCTCCGGGCTACCCGAAGTCGAATGTCTCCAGTTCGAAGAGATTGCCGCTGATGGGGACATTCGGCCCCGGGTTCCGATTCGAGACGGAGGACGAAGAGTTTCAGCTTCAGGTCCACCTCGAGTCTCAGATCGACGCGCGGATCTGGGGTCAGAGAAACCAGGTCCCGGCCAACAGCGGCCTCTTCTTGCCCAGGCAGCGGATCTTCTTCAACGGCAATATCACGCGACGGATTGATTACGAGTTCTCGATCAATCGAGGGTTGGGCGGGACGATCAACATCCTGAACGCCTATATCAATCTGCATTTCGACGACCGATTCGAACTCCGAATGGGCCGTTTCTTCACCCCGCTGACGTATGACCAGTATGCCATCTCGAATTACTGGCTGCCGACGCCCGAGCGGTCGATCTTCACGACCAACGTCGGCCTCGGGCGCCAGATTGGCCTGATGGGATGGGGTTACCTCTTCGACAAGCGTCTCGACTACGCGGCGGGCATCTTCAACGGCTCGCGCAACTCGTTCGAGAGTCTCAGTAACGGCGTGGATTTCGTCGGGTTCCTCAACGCCAGGCCGTTCCAGGAGTCGGAATCGCTAAAGTTCGCCAGGGCACTGAATCTGGGCAGTTCGGTCGCGTTCGGTAGCCAGGATCAGGCTCCTGTGCCGTTGGCGTTCCGCATCGGCGGGGGCTCCGCGAATTCGGACGTCCCGGGGGCAGGTACGACGCCGTTCCTGGTCTTAAACCCTGGTGTGATCGAGCGAGGCCCCCGTTTGCTCGGTTCCGTCCATGCAGCCTATTTCTACAAGAGCCTGTCATTGATCGGCGAATGGCAATACGGCTACGGCAACTACGCATTCCCGGGCCAGGCGTCGCCGGTGCCGGTGCCGTTCTCGGGGTTCTACGTCGTCGGAGGCTACTTCTTGACCGGCGAAGATGTCGAGCGGCGAAGCCGAGTCACTCCGCTGAGGTCGCTATTTCCGACCCGAAAAGGGGAGGCTCGCGGTCCGGGCGCCTGGGAGGTCGTGGGACGCGTCAGCGAGCTGGCACTCGGCGAGAAGATCTTCACGTCGGGATTTGCCGACCCGAATCTCTGGTCCAACCGGGCCCTGACGACGGAAGTCGGCCTGAATTGGTACTGGAACGAATACATAAAGATGTATATGTTCTGGCTTCACGGCGATTTTGCGCAGCCAGTCCAGTACCGCCCGGGTGGCTTCCAGAAGACCGCCGACATGTTCTGGCTGAGGTTCCAACTTTATTTCTGAGAAGACCAGCCCGGCTATGCGAAGCCCGACGATCCCGCCGGACGAGGCGTGCGTGGAACGAGGGATCGATAACCCGCTGATTTGTCGGTCGTGGACACGCCTGTGCGGGTTGAAGGGGATCTCGGACGAGGATTTCGCGGGGCAGGTTATTGACCGAGCGCCTCGACGATTGTTAATGTTCGCCTATAAATGTAGGGATTAGCCGGACACGGTCCGGCATGTCGGCAACGCAGCCTCGCATCCGCCGTTGAATCGCTCGCGACATCCTGGAAGCCTCCTGAATCTGGCCCAATATCGGGGCGACCGCGGGCGGGCCTCGGGAGCCAAGGCGCCGGGCGAACATCGATCGACGAGCCCAATCGCAGCACTTGGGGGTAATGGTCATGCGATCTCCGTATCTGTCGTCTCGCCGCGAGTTCGTGCGGCTGACCGGTCTCGCGGCCGGGGCGGCCGGCCTGGGAGCCGGTTTGACCGAGCGCGCTTCCGGGCAGCCGGCCGCGGCCCGCAATCCGGATACGGTGCTCGCACGGCTGCTCGAAGGGAATAATCGCTTCATCAAGGGGGAACTTACCCATCCGGGGCGGAAGCCGGAAGACTTCGCGGCCCTGGCGGAGGGTCAGGCACCCCTCGCCGCGATCATCGGCTGTGCCGACTCGCGAGTGGCACCCGAATTGATCTTCGATCAGGGAGTCGGCGACCTTTTCGTCGTCCGTGTGGCGGGGAACATCGTCACCGGCGCAGGCCCTTCCGTGAAAGGGAGCATCGAGTTCGCGGTCGCGGAACTGGGCGTCAGGCTGATCATGGTAC
The DNA here is from genome assembly GCA_963743925.1 of uncultured Planctomycetota bacterium. Lineage (GTDB taxonomy): Bacteria > Planctomycetota > Planctomycetia > Isosphaerales > Isosphaeraceae > CAVZRC01. The sequence continues at coordinate 67,508 of CAVURY010000015.1, forward strand.
TGGGCCATGGGGCCTGCGGCGCGGTCAAGGCGGCCGTCGCTCACATCGACGCCAATGACGTCCTGCCCGGCGCGATCCGGGAGCTCGTGGACCTCATCCGGCCGGCTGCCGCATCGGTCCGAGGGAAACCTGGAGATAAGCTCGAGAACGCCATCGAAGCCAACGTCGCCCTGGGAGTCGAGCGCCTCAAGGGCCTGGATCCCATCCTGTCGGGGATGGTCAAGAGCGGGGATCTGAAGGTGGTTGGCGCCGTCTACGAATTGCGAACGGGCAAGGTCAAGCTCCTGGGTTGATCGCGACGGATCACAATTCAGGTCGGACGAGCCACGGCTCGAGGTCGGTCATGGAAGACCGCGGGGTCCTCCATCGATGACAGACGTCACGCGGATTCTCGCGTCGATCGGGCAGGGTGGCCCTGAGTCGGCCGAGCAGTTGCTCCCGTTGGTGTACGAGGAACTCCGTCGACTGGCCGTCCAGAGGCTGATGCAGGAGTCGCCCGGTCATACGCTCCAGCCGACGGCCCTGGTTCATGAAGCGTACCTGCGCCTGGTGGACGTCGAGACGGCACAGCTCTGGGACAGCCGTCGACACTTCTTCGCCGCGGCGGCCGAGGCGATGCGACGCATCCTGGTCGAGACCGCCCGACGCAAGTCCCGACTGAAGCGGGGCGGCGGCCTGCGTCGCGTGGACCTCGTCGACCAGGCCGCCTCCGACCCCGATGACAACCTTCTCGCTCTCGACCGGGCCCTAAATCAACTGGTTGCTGAAGACCCGGTCGCGGCGAGGGTGGTCGAACTCCGCCAGTTCGCCGGCCTCGGCCTTGAGGAGGTCGCGGCGACCCTCGGGATCACGGTGTACCGCGCGCGCCAGAAATGGACATACGCGAGGGCCTGGCTCCGTGATGCCATCGTCGATTGAGATTTTTTTCGGAATTGTTCGACAGCTTCGGTCGCGGACGACGCATGGAATGGTGCCGACGATGAGTGGAGATTCCCATGCCGGTCGACCCGAATCGCGTACAGGCCGTATTCCTTGCGGCGGTTGATTATCAGGACCCCGCCGATCGCGCGACCATCCTGGACCGCGAGTGCGCAACCGATGTTGAACTGCGGCAACGCGTCGAGGCCCTCCTTCGGGCGAACGACGAACCGGATAACTTCCTCGATCAACCGGTAGTCGGTCCCGCCAGGCGAAGTCTGTCGAATTTCGGCGGATCCAACGGACATGCGACCGGCCAGGCACCCCATCATTTGATCCTTGGCAGCATCCTCGAGCCTGAGGATGAGTGTGGGCGTGGCTCAGACGTCGAGGCTGTCGATCCGCTCACGATCGCGGAAGGGCCCGGCCATCAGATTGGCCCTTACAAGCTGCTCGAAAAGATCGGCCAGGGGGGTATGGGCAATGTTTACATGGCCGAGCAAGAGAGTCCAGTGCGCCGTCGGGTCGCTCTCAAGATCATCAAGCCGGGCATGGATTCCGACCAGGTCGTCGCACGTTTCGAGGCCGAGCGTCAGGCATTGGCCCTGATGGATCATCAGAACATTGCGCGTGTCCTCGATGTGGGGACGACGGGCACCGGCCGGCCGTTCTTCGTCATGGAGCTCGTGCATGGGCTGGCGATCACCGAGTATTGCAACCGGAGCCAGCTCACGACGAAGGAGCGCCTGGAACTGTTCATCCCCGTTTGCCAGGCCATTCAGCATGCCCACCAGAACGGCATCATCCATCGCGACATCAAGCCCTCCAATGTCCTGGTCACGCTCTATGACGGCAAGCCCGTGGCCAAGGTGATCGACTTCGGGGTGGCCAAGGCGATCGAGCAGCGGCTGACCGAGCGGACCCTGTTCACCCAGTACGGCCTGATCGTCGGCACTTTCGAATACATGAGTCCCGAGCAGGCCGAGATGAGCGCGCTGGGCGTCGACACGCGCAGCGACGTCTACTCTCTCGGCGTGCTCTTATACGAACTGCTGACCGGCACCACCCCATTAGAGCGCCAGAAGCTCATCGGGTCGGCCTACGTGGACATCCTCCGACGCATCCGCGAGGAAGAGCCTCCCAAGCCCAGCACTCGCCTGAAGGGGGCCAAGGATTCGCTTCCCGCGATCTCCGCCCGGCGCAAGACGGAAGTTGCCCGCCTGACGAACCTGATGAGGGGCGAACTCGACTGGATCGTGATGAAGGCGCTCGAGAAGGATCGGACCCGGCGTTATGAATCGGCCAGCGCATTTGGCCGCGACGTCCGACGGTATCTGGACGGGGACGCGGTGAAAGCCTGCCCGCCATCGGCCGTGTACCGCCTGCGGAAATTCGCGCGGAAGAACCGCGCGATCCTGTTCACGGCCGCCGTATGCACTTTGCTCCTGCTCGGCGGGGCGATTCTTAGCGCGTGCCAGGCGATCCGGGCCACCAAGGCGGAACTCGTGGCGCTCAACCAGGTCGAGCGTGCAATCCGTGCGGAGAAGCGATTGAGGTCCGAGCGTGACCGAGCGATCGCGGCCGAGGCGAAGGCGAAATCCGAGGGCGATAAGGCCGAGCGATCCGCGGCCGAGGCCGGGGCCGTACTCGGCTTTCTCCAGGATCGCATGCTGTCGGCCGCCCGCCCCGAGGGCAAGGAGGGAGGGCTTGGAAAGGACGTGACCATTCGCAAGGCGGTGGATCTCGCCGAGACGAAGATCGCGGGGGTGTTTTCGGACCAACCGATCATCGAGGCCTCGGTACGATCCGTGCTGGCCGAGACCTATTACTACCTTGGCGAGCCGGCCCTGGCGATCCGACAGCAGGAGCGGGCCCTGGAATTGCGAACCGCCTTGCTCGGAGATGATCACTGCGACACGCTCAACACCCGGAACAGCCTCGCCCTGAGCTACTGGGCCGCCGGCCAGAATGACCGGGCGATCCCGATGCTCGAGCGGACGGTGGCGGCGCGTTCGGCCAGGCTCGGACTCGACCACGTCGACACGCTCGACAGCCAGAATAACCTCGCCATGGCCTACCTGGGTGCCTCCCACCTTGACCGAGCGATACCGCTGCTGGGACGGACTCTGGCGGCGCGCTCGGTCAAGCTCGGGCCCGATCACTCCGATACGCTCATCAGTCAGACTAACCTCGCGAACGCCTATCGGATTGCCGGCCAACTGGATCGGGCCATCTCCCTCGGCGAGCGGACGCTGAAGGCCCAGACGGCCAGCCTCGGCCTCGACCACCTCGACTCGATCTCGAGCCAGAATATCCTCGCGCTCGCCTACCGCGACGCCGGCCAGAATGACCGGGCGATCCCGATGCTCGAGCGGTCGCTGGCGATGGGGACGCTCAAGCTCGGGCCCGACCACCCCAAACTCCTCGTGACTCGGAGCATCCTGGCGGCCGCCTATCTGGCTGACGGCCAGTCGGACCGCTCGATCCCGCTCTTCGAGCAGACGCTCGCGACTCAGACCGCCAAGCTTGGCGCCGACCATCCCGACACGCTCACCAGCCGGAACAACCTCGCGAACGCCTACCGCGTCATCGGCCAGAGTGACCGGGCGATCTCGATGCTGGAGAGTACGTTGGAGATTCAGTCGGTCAAATTGGGCAGGGACCATATCAGGACCCTGGTCACGCAGAGCAACCTCGCGAACGCCTACCGCGATGCCGGCCGTTCGGATCGGTCGATCGCGCTCTTCGAGAGGACGGTGGCGACGCAGGCGGTCAAGCTCGGCATCGACCATGTCGACACGCTCGCCAGCCAGAATTACCTCGCGAACGCCTATCGCGACGCCGGTCGATTGGATCGGTCGATCGAGTTGCTCGAGAGGACGGTGGCGACGCAAACGGCCAAGCTCGGCATCGATCATCCCGGCACGCTCGCCACGCGTTTCGATCTGGCGGGCGCCTACCAGGCGCGAGGCGATTCCGCCCAGGCCGAGTCGCTGCTTCGCGACGTCCTCATCGCACGCGAGAGGAAACCGGGCCTCCAGCATCCCGAGGCGGCCCGAACCCTATCCGCTCTCGCCCGTAACCTCCTGACGCAGCGCAAGTGGGCCGAGGCCGAGTCGCTCCTCCGTTCGGTCCTGCCAATATGGGGTGAGAGACGCTCCGACGACTGGACCCGTTTGGACGCTCGCAGCCTGCTCGGCGGCAGCCTGCTCGGCCAGGAGAAATTCGCCGAGGCCGAGCCGCTGCTCCTCTCGGCTTATGATGGTATGAGTGTGAGCGAATCCCGTATTCCTGTATCCAGGAGGCTCGCGCTGGCCGAAGCCGGAGAGCGGATCGTGAGACTCTACCAGATGTGGGGTAAGACCGAGCGGGCCGAAGCATGGCGAGTCGAGCTCATCCTACGGCCTTCCGCGACAAAGCCCGACGAGTGGGATCGCACCACAACCCGCGACCTCGTGCGATGATCGATCAAGACTGGCCGTCTGGCCCCCAATATTACTCGAATGGCAATGATATCGAATCTCGTACGTCTCGCGTCATGGATGAGGCTTGGATGAAGATTGACCCGTGATGTTAATCCCTGAATTCAGGGATCTTCGGATGGGCGGGGTTCGGCCCGACTCCGAGGTCAATTCGCGGGCCGGAATTCCGCGACAGCCCCTTGACACCGAAGGACCGCACGAATAGATTGCGGCTGAGAAATGCATATCATTCGGGTTACATTATTTCTCGATAGGGTCCACCCGACACGACAACCGGGACTCCGGACCGCCGGAGGCGACGGCTCGGGGCTGTCGTCTCATCGTTGGTTCGCCAGTCTTAACGGATGTCGATAAGATGAATCACAACACGCTCTCGTCGTGGGGACGCAATATCCCGGACCCGGTGCTGGCGGTCTTCCGGGGGATCGGGCAGGTCTTCTTCCAGGAGAACGCGCTGACCGGCGCCTGTTTCGCCCTGGGGATCGCCTTCAGCTCTCCACTGATGTCGGTCGGCTCGATCGTCGGATCGGCGATCGGGATGGCAACCGCCCGACTCATGAAATTCGACAGATCGGAGGAGTCCGCCGGGATCTACGGATTCAACTCCGCGCTGGTCGGGATTGCCGCCCTGTTCTTCTTCAAGCCGGGGGCATTATGCGTCGCGCTCCTGGTCGTCGGCTCCGTTGTGGCCGCACTCGTGACCTGGCTGATGAGGCGGTATGTCCCGTTTCCGACGTATACCACCCCGTTCATCGTCACGACCTGGGCCCTGTATTTCCTCGGCCTGTCCCTGGGTGCGGCACAGGTCGATCCGGGCGCACCCGTCACGGCCAACTTCCTCGAGGCGGTGGCCCACGGCATCGGCCAGGTCATGTTTCAGGCGAGCATCTGGACCGCGCTATTGTTCCTCATCGGGATCGCCCTCAACGATTGGCGGCACGCGCTCTGGGTCGTGGCGGCTTCGGTCGTCGGCACGTTGGTGGGGGTCTATCACCACGACTCTTCCGAGCAGGTCGTTGCGCTCGGGATCTTCGGATATAACGCCACGCTGGCGGCGATCGCCCTGTTCCTGTGGAGGCGATCGCTGATTCCGCCTCTGCTGGGTATCTTGCTCTCGGTGCCCATCACCGAGAATTTTCCGATGCTGGGGCTGCCGACCCTGACGGCGCCCTTCGTGTTGGCGACCTGGTTAGTCCTTGCCCTGGGCTGGCTCGAAGCGAGGCTCTTGAGCCCGCCGGTCCCGTCTTCGACCTGACCGAATCTCGTTGCGTCCCGTCACCTTGAGGACCGTCTCGTGGAGACTAGCACATGAATCTGTCGCCGCAAGAACGCGATAAGTTGCTGATCTATGTGGCCGCCCAGGTGGCGAGAGACCGCAAGCAACGCGGACTCAAGCTGAACGTCCCCGAGGCCACCGCCTTCATCACGGCTGCGTTGATGGAGATGGCTCGAGACGGCAAATCGGTCGCCGAGATCATGAGCGCCGGCCGCGAAATCCTGGGCCGAGATGACGTCATGGAAGGCGTCCCCGAGATGGTCTCGATGATCCAGGTCGAGCCGACTTTCCCCGACGGCAGCAAGCTGGTCACGATCCACGAGCCGATCCACTGACGATCGGCGCAGGATACCCCACCCTTCGATCATTCGGGAGGCCGCACATGATTCCTGGAGAGTATTTCTTCGACGGACCCGACCTCGAGCTCAACGCGGGCCGCCCCGTCGTGACGCTCAGCGTCAACAACACCGGGGACCGGCCGGTACAGATCGGCGCCCATTACCATTTCTTCGAGGTCAACAAGGCGCTCGTGTTCGACCGGGCCAAGGCGTACGGCATGCGGTTGGACCTGCCGAGCGGCACCTCCGCCCGGTTCGAGCCCGGCGATACCAAGGAGATCCGCCTGATCCCCTACGGAGGGCGGCGGGTGGTGTACGGTTTCAATGCCCTGGTGAGCGGCCGTCTCGACGACCCTTACACCCGCGAGACGAGCCTGAAGCGCTGCCTTGACCAGGGCTACGGCCACAAGGCCTCCAAGTAACGCGGCGTACCGATCCATCACGAAACCGTCCAGGGGCCCTCACCAATGAGCGTGAAACTCTCGCGACAAGCGTACGCCAAGAAGTACGGACCCACGACCGGCGACCGCGTCCGCCTGGCCGACACCGAGCTGATCATCGAGATCGAACATGATTACACCACCCACTACGGCGAGGAATCGATCTTCGGCGGTGGAAAGTCGATCCGGGACGGCCAGGCTCAATGCCCTTTCGATGAGGCGATGAGCCCGGCGCATTGCGACCTTGTCATCACCAACGCCGTCATCATCGACCATTGGGGGATCGTCAAGGGCGACATCGGTATCCGGGAAGGCCGGATCGTGGCCGTCGGCAAGTCCGGTAATCCACTGACCCAGTCGGGCGTCGATCCGCGGCTGGTCATCGGGCCCCACACGGAGATCATCGCCGGCGAGGGTCGGATCTGCACGGCCGGCGGCATCGACACGCATATCCACTTCATCTGCCCGCAGCAGATCGACGTGGCGATCGCCAGCGGAATCACCACGCTGATCGGCGGCGGCACGGGCTCGGCCACCGGGACGTGGGCGACCACGTGCACGCCCGGTCCCTGGAATATCATGCGGATGCTCCAGGCGTTCGAAGGGCTGCCGATCAACGTGGGCATCCTCGGCAAGGGGAACGGCAGCCTGGCCAAGCCGCTCCGCGATCAGATCGAGGCGGGCGCCTGCGGCCTGAAGCTCCACGAGGACTGGGGGACCACTCTCGCCGTCATCGACACCAGCCTGAAGGTGGCCGACGAGTATGACATCCAGATCGCCATCCACACCGACACCCTCAACGAGTGCGGCTTCATCGACGACTCGATCGCCGCCATCGACGGGCGGGCGATCCATACGTTCCATACCGAAGGAGCGGGCGGCGGACACGCCCCGGACATCATCAAGATTGCCGGCCTGCCGAATGTCCTGCCCTCGAGCACCAATCCCACGCGGCCTTTCACGGTCAACACGATCGACGAACACCTCGACATGCTGATGGTGTGCCACCACCTGTCGCGCAGCATCCCCGAGGACGTCGCGTTCGCCGAGAGCCGGATCCGGGCCGAGACGATCGGGGCCGAGGACGTGTTCCACGATCGCGGCATCATCAGCATCATGAGCTCGGATTCGCAGGCGATGGGCCGGATCGGCGAGGCGATCGTCCGGACGTGGCAGACCGCCCACAAGATGAAGGTGCAGCTCGGCCCGCTGGGCGGCGACAGCCCGCGCAACGACAACGAGCGCGTGAAGCGATATGTCGCCAAGTACACGATCAACCCCGCGATCGCACACGGCATCGCCCAGCACGTCGGGAGCATCGAAGGCGGCAAGTTGGCCGACCTGGTGCTCTACGACCCGGCGTACTTCGGGGTCAAGCCGTTCCTGATCCTCAAGGGCGGCCTGCTGGTCGCCGCCCAGATGGGCGACCCGAATGCCAGCATCGCCACGCCGCAGCCGGTCTACATGCGTCCTCAATTCGCCTCGTACGGCCGGGCGCTGTCGAAGTCCTGCCTGTCGTTCGTGTCGAAGGCATCGATCAAGAATGGCATCGCCGAGAAGTACGGCCTCCAGCGCGAGGTCGTCGCCGTCGAGGGGTGCCGGAATATCGGCAAGAAGGACATGCGGCGTAACGAGGCGACCCCCGAGATCCGAGTCGACGCCGACACGTATCAGGTCTGGGTCGACGGCGAGAAAGTCCAGAGCGAGCCGCTCGAGACCCTGCCGATGACCCAACGCTATTTCCTGTTCTGAGACGCGGAATACCTCCCGAGCGGGCCGGCCTCCCCGGTCCCGCTCGCCCTCTCGACGTCGGATCATCATGAACCTCTGCTTGCTCCAGATCGCCGACTCGGCCCTCCCGATCAGCGGCTATACGCATTCATGGGGGTTGGAGGCGGCCATCGCCCGCGGGCTGGTGCACGGCCCCGAAAGCCTGGAGCGGTGGACTGGCCAATGGCTCCGGACCTCGCTGGGGCCCCTGGAAGGCATGCTGGTCGCTTCGGGTTGTCTCGCGGCTCGGGCGGCCAGACGTGACGAGTTGCTGGCGCTGAACCATCTGGCTGAAGTCTCGATCATGCCCGCTTCAACCCGATCGGCCAGCCGGGAGATGGGTGAGCAATTGATCGCACTCGGATCGACGTGGGGCTGGTGCGCCGCGGGACTGACGCCATTCCGGGAGGCACAGGCCGAATCGCGGGGCAGTTGGCACCATCCGGTTGCGTTCTCACTGCTCGGGGCACTCGCGGGCGCAGACCCCTTGGACGTGCTGACGGCCTACTTGCACCAGGCAACCCTGGGTATGATCGGCGCCGGGGTTCGCGCCATCCCGGTCGGCCACACCCACGGCCAGCAAGTCCTGGCCTATCTCCAGGACGACATCCGCAAACTGGCCGAGGATCTGGTCGACCGCGACCCCGAAACCGTCGGTGCGGGTTGCCCCTTTTATGAGGTCCTTTGCGATGAGCAAACTCGCCTTTATGCTCGGATGTTCCGATCATGAATTGCTGTCGAATACGCCGGCATGGTGCGCACCGCCCCGCAGGCGCCGCCCTCGCTGGGGCGCCGCGTTCCACAAGGACCATGACCATCCCAGCGATCACATGGGCCGGCCCGGCCCGGCCCGTTACGCCGGACCGACGCGAAAGGTTTATACCATCGGCGTGGCCGGGCCGGTCGGGTCCGGCAAGACGGCCCTGGTCGAGACGCTCTGTCGCGCGCTCTGGCCGGAGATCAACCTCGCGGTGATCACCAACGACATCTATACCCACGAGGACGCCGAATTCCTCTCGCGACGCGAGGTGCTGCCGGTGGAGCGGATCGTCGGCGTGCAGACGGGCGGTTGCCCGCATACCGCCATCCGCGACGACGCCAGCGCCAACCTTCAGCGCCGTGGCGAACTTCCAGCGCCAGTTCCCCGGTCTCGAGCTGGTGCTGGTCGAGTCGGGCGGCGACAACCTGACGGCCGTCTTCTCGCGAGAGCTCGCCGACCGCTTCATCTTCGTCATCGACGTGGCCGAGGGGGACAAGATCCCCCGCAAGGGGGGGCCGGGCATTTGCAACAGCGACCTACTGGTCATCAACAAGACCGACCTGGCGCCGTACGTCGGCGCCGATCTGGAGGTGATGCGAAGCGACAGCCTGAAGATGCGCGGCGAGCGTCCATTCTTGATGGTCAGCCTCCGTCAGAAGGAAGGGGTCGAGGAGGTGATCAAGTGGGTTCGCGAGCAGTTCGCATCACGCGCGAAGAGCTCCTGACGCCGCCCGAGTTCCGCGGCCTCCAGTCGGTTCAGCATCAAGCCGCTCGAGTCGGCGGCGCGAGGATCGAATTGATCCGCATCGGCGACGAGACGCGATTGGGGACTTGTTACCAGCAGGTCCCGGTCCGCGTGATGCCCCCGTTCGTGCTCGGCAACGAGCCGGCGTCTCTCCTCTACCTGATCAACCTGACCGCCGGCTTGATGGACGGCGACGGCCATCTCGTCCAGGTCACGGCGAGGGCGGGCACGCGGGCCGTGGTGACGGGTCAGTCGGCCACCCGGATCCATCCGGCCGTTGCAACTTACGCGACCCAGCAGTGGACCGTCGAGGTCGAGGACGATGCGTGTTTGGTGGTCCTGCCCGGCCCGGCGATCCCGTTCCGAGGCAGCCGATACTATCAGCGCGGCCGCGTCGAGCTCGCCCCCCGCGCCCGATTGATCTGGGGCGATATCTGGCTGGCCGGACGCTACGACCGGGGAGAGTTATCGGAGCGCTTCCAGTTCGAGCGGATCGTGCAGGATTTCGAGGCCCGTCGCGCCGGCCGGCTGATTTATCGAGACCGGTTCCGCTGGGACGGTCCCTGGACCGGGGAGGAGATCAACTGGCATGTCGGCGGAGCTTTGGCCTCGGCCAGCCTGTTCGTGGCCGGGCCAATGTCCGAGAACCTCACCGAGGCCATTCCGGGACTCTATCGCTCGATCTTCCGCCTCGACAGCGGGGAGAGTTGCATCCGATGGTGCGGCCATCCGTCGGCCGTCACGACCGACCTCGTTCAAAATGCCCTTCGTCTGGCCGCAAGCTGGACCGTCGGGCCCGACGCTCCCCCCTGGCTCCTCGAGTCCGGCGAACTCGCACCCAACCACTGGTTCTCGACGGTTTCGAACGAACGTCAAGGATGAGAGACTGTGAAAGCATCGATTTGAGATGACAGAATCGCGATCCGTTCCCGTTCATCCTCTCTCGGAAAAGATGAACGGGCAACGACGATCAGACACCGATGATCCGTTCCACGGTCGCGTCCGCTGGATCGGACTGGGGGACTCGGCACTCGAGGCAGGAATCAGCAAGGGAAAGGCCGTGGGGCGGCTCCTCGCCCGTGACGTCGGCGAGTGATGCGGAATGCGACGACTCCCAGGCCGATGGCCATCAGTGTGAGGCTCGCCGGTTCGGGCACGGACGCGACGGTCGGCGGGGTCACGAATGCGTCGAAAGTGGTGATCTGTGAGCCGACGCTGAACGAGCTCAACTGGCTGAAGCTGGTGTTGGTGAGGATCACCTCGCCATCGGATGAGGCCGTCAGCAATTGTCCCGAGTTGGATAACTTCAGGCCGTTGAGGTCGCTGAAACCTGTCGCGATGCTGCCCAGGACGTTGCCGTTGCTGTCGAGCTTGTAGATATGGCCGTCGCCCAGCGCACCGACGGCGTAGATGTTGCCGGATTGGTCGGCCGTGACGCCCGAAACCTGGAAGAGAAAGGGCAGGGTGATCGTTGTCGTGGTCATCGTCACCGGGTTGATCACGTCGATGTGGTTTCCCACGGGGCTGCCGCCCGGCCACGGGGCATAGAGCATACCGTTGAGTCCCAAGCTGACCGTCGTGTAATCCCCCTGACCATTTGCCGACCCCGAGGCGAACCTCGTCGCCGAGAAGTTGGTCAGGTCAAACCGCACGATTCCATTGGGCTCGCCGCCATTGGCGGTGGACATGTCGGTCGCGTAGGCGTAGTTTCCGTTGACGGCGATGCCTCCGAAATATATGTTGTTTATCGTGCTCCAGCCGCTGAGCGTGTGATTCGAGAATGAGTCGGAACTGGGATTCAGGGTCGTCAAGTAGGGGCTGAATGTCCCATTGTAGATCTGAACGTTGCCCGCGGAATCGGTCGCGATCCCTCGGATGAAGGAGTCCCCGCCGGGCGCGATGGGAACCGAAAAAGTCTGGACGAGAGAGCCCGTCGGCGTGTACTCGCGTAACACGTTGGTCTGCAAATCCTGGGTCGATGAAACCAGGATATCTCCCGGGGTCAGGCTCCCCGCCCACGCCGAAGGCGACGCGATCGCGGCCATCACGATCGCGATTCCCATCAACTGTTGCCGGCGATTTCCCTGCGGATTCGTCACGGTGATGCCTCCCTCTGTTGAATCGATCGGGGTCGGAAACTGTCGTCGCTCGGTCTCGGACACAGGTCTTCTTTCTGTCACTTTGATCGATCGCCTGCACAGCCCTAAGGACTAGATCCTTGGGCGGGGCAGCGCCGAAATCGAGGCTCCCCATCGCGGCCAACGAGCCCGCCGGGTACGCCCCGTTCTTCGGCACAACGTTCTCGCTACGATCGTTCGATACTGTGTACGGCCGATGTCCGAGTTGGGCTTGCGGACTGATCGCGGCGGAGAGTTGCACGTCTCTGGCGACCGATCACGACTCGCCCTTGGGTGCGAATCTCGAAACGCCCTTCGTGCGGTGTCATGGCCCGGTCCAATGAGCCATGAATCGGGGGACTTAACCCATCAGGTTCAGCCCACCGTACACCTTCACACCAGGTCAATCTGGGAGCCGATTCCGTCCGGCGAACCCACCAGGCCAGACCGCTGCCCGGTTACAAACCTCTCGAGACGTCACACGGACCATGAGAATAGTGCCCGGACGGGCAGACAGCAAGGGCCCACGATATGGATTTTCCGGAATTTCTCGGGACGGTTCTTTCTTGCAGTATAATGCTTCGCCCAATCTGCACGAATGCTTCGGCCAATCTGCACTCTTCAATCGATTAATGAGGCTTAATTTGGGTCGAAAACAGGGCCGAGCCGACTTTCGCGGACCTCTCGGAAAACGGCATACTTGCCAAATCCGGCAGGACAGCGCCGGGCATGCAATCTCCGCCTCGAGAGTCGTCCGACAGGGGGACGGATGTTCGAAACTGGTTCGGTAAAGTCTCCAACACCATTTAGCAACGAAACCTGGCATAAGAGCTGGCGCATTGCACGATTCAAATTAGTCTTATGAGAATTCAAATTGCGATTGGCGAATTCTCATCGCACTTGAAATCGATGATCGCAACCGTTTTCCGCATCGGGCGCCGCAAATATCCTGACTTCCGATCACTAGACGGTTCAGTGCGACCACGATATGAACTCAAATTCAGATTTCTGAATCCTCTACGAGACGAGGCCGCGCCGACTATTGCCGCCACGCGTCGCACCCGGACGAGTTCGCGTCAGAATTTGACCAGGAAGCTGATCCCGCCGGACAACTGGCTCTTGTCGGTATGGGCGCCACCCACTCCAAACGCCGGCGCTCCGGCGAAGTCACCGCGGATCTCGGGGCGAATCTCGAGGCATTTGACGGGGTGCCAGTTGAGGCCGAGGGTGACTTCCGAATAATTGGTGTTGATCCCGGTTCGAGTGCCCTTGACGTCGTCGAACCACTCGGCGCGGAAGAGGGTGTCGACGGTCGTGCTCAGGTGGAAGATGCTGATGAGGTAGAGTCCATACCACGAACCGGTGCCGACCGGCGTATTGGCGTCCCAGCCCATGTTCGACTGCAGGACCTGGGTGAAGCGCTGATTCCAGTCTTGCTGGACGCGCAGTTCCACGACGGTGTCGTAGGTGCCGGCCATCTTCGGCGCGGCGAAGATGGCGTTCGGGCCGGCGTAGACCGAGGCGGTCAACCGCGTCTTCTTCTCCTCCTGCAACCAGTAGTTGACCTGGCCGATGTAGCAGTATGAGTCATGACTCCGCAACGTGAAGAAGGTGTTCGCACCCAGAGTCATCCCGTTCCAGATGTCGAGGCGATTGGAGACGTGCCAGTCCGTCAAGAAACCGGTGAAGGCACCGTCCTGCGAGTAGAAGAACTGGTAGTCGCTGGAGTAGAACGGCCGATAGGGGGCCAGGAAGCCGTTGTAACCGATGATGGTATTCATGCGGCCGAATTTGAAGTCCACTCCACCTTCGGTGAGGATCGGTAGGTGTACGTCGAAATAAAGATCGCGGAAATCCTGGCCGAAGCGCGGATTATCCGGGGGGTAGCCGATGCCTCCCTTGGGAGCGCCCAGGGCTGCGTCGGCTCCGGCGAAGTATCTCACGTTGAATCCGAGGTCGAATTGATCTTGCTTGAGCGGCTTCTGGATCACCAGGCCGATCTGGTTCAGCAGGAAGTTGTCGCCGAAGCGGTTCTGGCGGGGCTCGACCGAGAGGATGCCGGAGCCGGTTGATGCGCCGGTGTACCCGCCCTCGACCCAGCCGAAGGCACGGATGCCGTGGCTGTCCAACACGTTGCCCAGGCCCAGGTCATCCATCAGAAACCGCACATTCGATACGGGGGTCGGACCGTACCTGAGTCCGCCCGTCGCCTGGAAGATATCTTCCACCAGTTCGCCCGGCAGCGACTCCGCCTCCAGGCCGGAGCCGGCGTTCGGCGCCGGGGCGGGGATAGCGGGGGCGTAGGTGAGAGGCGGAGAGGCGACCTGAGCTGGCTGGGGGGCCTCTTGTGGGACCTCCGTGGCAGGTTGGGGGGCCTCTTGAGGGAGTTCCGGCGAAGGCTGCGGGATGAACTGGCGAGGCTGGGGGATAACAGGACGAGACTGGGGGATTTCCTGGGCGTCGACCTCGACCGTACCCGCCAGAAGGGCCAGCATGGCCCCGCCGAAAAGCCATTTGCATTTCATGGCAATGGTATCCCCACAACCTTCGACCACTATATCAACGAATGGCCACGACACGTCCGGCGCGAGTTGATTTACCGCAGAATCCCGCCGTCGGGATTATGCCTATGATTTCGGCAGTATCGAATGGGGCGCTTTAATTGCGCGGACGGGAACGGCTTGTGATTAAGAACGTGCGAATCTGTTCGAAGGGATAAACCGAGCGGAAATCGTGGCAGGACTTGACGGAAAAAGTCATGGACCTCAGGTCAACCGATGGGCGGAGCAGGTTGAGCCAGCTCTATCAGGATAAGCGGGCGGCTCGTGCGCGACATTCAGGGGCGAGCTTGAGCATAAGTTCAGAGCGAGATCGGTCTCGCTCTGAACTTCGAGGAAAGAACTCGGCTAAACCTGCCTCGACGCAGGGTTACCTCGGCTCATTTCGGGGTCGCAGGCTTTGCCGTTTCGTGGGAGGCCGCCGCCTTCGATCGCCCTTGCTCCACTTTCTGGAAGAAATCGATCGCGTTCTTCGCATTTGCGGGCGGGGGGGACGTATTCTCGAGTTTGGCTTCGGCCAGCATTTGGTCACGCGTCTGGTCGAGGATCCCGAAAAGCTGACTGTAGGCTTGTCGCTGCCCGGGAGTGGTCGCCGGGCCGAACCGGAGGTTGTACGCACTCATGAAGCCGAGGAGGTTTCCGATCATGGTATTCTGGACCTTCTTCAGCTCCAGGATGGCCGGGCGGATGTTGGGCATATCGAGCAAGTTGAGCAACGAGGTGCAGGCCGTGAGGAATCGCAGTGCTTCCTTCTGATGCTCCGGATCCTTGAGCGGCTGGGCTTCCACCTTGGCGCGGAGATCGTTCACGAACGTCCGGGCCTCTCGCAGGATCCTCGGCGAGAGATCGCCCTCGTAAGCCTCGTTTCTCATCCGCTCGACCAGATCGTCGAAAGTTTTCTTCTCGGCGCTGAACCGATCGCCTTCGAAGACGTCGGTCCATTGGACGGCCGATCGCAGGTTATCCAGCATCAGCGTCACACGCTCGGCCGCATTGATGAAGGGGACCTCGGCGATCAGGCTCGCCGGGATGGGCGTCGTGACTGCTCTCAAGGCCGAGCGGCCCAGCCTGGGATCGCTCAGGTCGGAAACCGCGGCATTCAAGGCGTCGCCAGTCTGGATATCGCGTTGCGACGGGTTTTCGCGGAGTTGTTTCTGGCGTGCGTCATAGAGCGATCGATTCCGGGCGATCTGCCGGTTGACTCGTTCGGCGTGGATGCGCGCGGATTCCCGGGTCACCTGCGCCACATAGTCGTTGAACTTCATGGCCGTCTGGGCGTCGATGTAATTCGCCTCGGCCGTCTTGAGATTGTAGATCCCGGCGCCCATGGCGAAAATCCCGGCCGCATGGAGCTCAGCGCTCTCGGGAGTTGCGGGATTCCAACCCATGAATCCCCATCCGTCATAACCCCACTGGGCACGGGCATTCCCACCGGTCATCGACAAAATGAGCAACAATCCCACTGCCGTTCTTGGGAAACGGGGCATCGTGAAAACTCCTGGCGACTGGGCGTGAACCTCGACTGTCAAAGGTAAAACCCGATGTGAAATTCCAAGGTTCCTTCGGAATTTGAATCCGCGTGTTTTTATTCCAGGTAATCGCGCCCCGTCCTCCGGGCGATTGTCAGGAATTGCGCAAGATTAGGGACTTCGGCGACCCTGGATCAAGTAGACGGTAACGGGCCCAGGCGTGGTTAGCAAGGGTCTGAACTTGAGACCGCTCACCGGAAGCCAATTCCCTTGCACATCGAAGCGATTGACACCGGATTCGCCGGTATGCCTTCGCGTACACACGGAACACGGCCTACAAAGGCATCTCCTGCCACCAGTCTTTTCGATCTCACTCGCTATCGCTGTTAGGTCGGCACCAGACGCTGGCGAGCAGACTGTGTGCCTCTCGACTGTCCCCATGTCCTGACATCTGTTCAGGATAGGCGGCCTTGTCGAGTTCTTGGTCCGATTCTCCCGAGGGACAAAACGCTCCCGCGCTGGGTGACTCGCCGGTCCGCCGGGTACAACATCGATTACGCCATTCCGGAGTCCGATCATGGTTTTCGGCTCTCGCCGCCGAAACGTCATGATCGTCCAACGGACCTATCCGATCGACTCCACGTTTGCCCAAGCTTCCGGACGCTTGTCCGCAGAGCAGCGAATTGAATTAGCGGAGCGTGGAAGTTATTATGGTCTATGATTCAAACAAGGTGAATCCTAGGGGGGGTCGAAGATGTCCCTCCCACTTCCACCGACGGAAGGAAGCGCCGACCTGGGCCCCACGGGCTTGTCCGTGCCTTGATCGATCCGCCGAGAGAGCGGAACGACGGACCTTTCAGGTCATTCGCGGGAGATTACTCCATGAATCCCATCGGCTTGCTCCGACGGCGACCCGTCACAACCCTCATGCTGGTCGTCGCCCTTCTCAGTGGCGGCGCCGTGTTGTTGTCGAGGATTCAGCCCGACATCTACCCGCTCAACACGCCAAGAATTCGCGCATACATGGCTTACATCGACACGCGCACCAGCCGGATGAAAACGTACATCATCGGCCGGTACGAGTCGTATTTTCACAAGCCCGAGGAGGATTCCGACCGGGAGGGCCAGACGATCGTCGTCAGCAGCCCCCTGGCCAAGGACGTCACCATAACCCAGCAATATGTCTGCCAGATTCACTCGCGGCGGCACATCGATGTCCGGGCCCTGGAGGACGGGTATCTCGAGGAGATCAAGGTCAAGGAAGGCCAGGCGGTGAAACAGGACGATGTGATGTTCACGCTCGTGCCAACCCTCTACCAAGCCAGGGTGGACGCCGAGGTGGCCGAGAGAGACCTCGCTCGACTGGAATTGGATAACACCAGGAGGTTGGCCGCCAGGAACGGCGTCTCTCCGAATGAGGTGAAGCTGTTCGAGGCCAAACTGGCGAGGGCCCAGGCGAAGGCGAACCAGGAGCAGGCGGAACTGTTTTTCACCATCATCCGGGCACCTTTCGACGGGATCATGAACCGTTTACGGGAGCAGAAAGGAAGCCTGGTCGAGAAGGGGGACATCCTCACGACCCTGTCCGACAACAGCGTGATGTGGGTCTACTTCAACGTCCCGGAGGCCCGCTACCTCGCTTACAAGGTCCAAGGTCGGCGCGATCTGGAACATCCGGAACGGCTCAAGCTCGCGGATGCGCGGGTCGAGCTCGTGCTCGCGGACGGGAGCACGTTCAATCAGACCGCCGGTGACGTCCTCACCGTCGAGGGCAGTTTCGACAACCAGACCGGAAACATCGCCTTCCGCGCGGATTTTCCGAACCCCGATGGCCTGCTGCGCCATGGTCAGACGGGCGAGGTGTTGATCCACCGCACGTTGCATAACGCCATCGTCATCCCGTTGCGGGCCACGTTCGAGGTCCTCGACAAGCGGTACGTCTACGTCGTCGACGAGGATCACGTGGTGCATCAGCGCCTGATCACCATCCGGCACGAATTGGAGGACATCTTCGTGATCAAGAAGGGGCTTGATGTGGACGACAGGATCGTGCTCGAGGGGGTCCGGCAGGTCCAGGATGGCCAGAAGGTGGAATATGAGACTCGTGCCCCGGAAGTGGTGATGTCAAACCAGAAGACCCATGCGGAATAGCGTTCGCTTCGCGCCACGAAACGGAACCTAACCGGATCGTCTCAGAACCATGATCACGAAGATCCTCTATCGGCCGGCACTGGCGATCGTCATCTCGATCATCATCCTGTTCCTGGGAGGGCTGGGGATCGCGACGCTGCCGACATCCCAGTTTCCCGACGTCGCACCGCCGACCGTCCAGGTCGCCATCGCTTATCCGGGCGCCAGTGCCAATGTTCTGGTCGATTCGGTCCTGATCCCGCTCGAGCAATCCATCAACGGCGTCCAGAACATGCGCTACATGGTCTCCGACGCCACGAGTGCCGGGGAAGCCACGATCCGGATCTTCTTCGAGCCGGGCACGAATCCGGACATCAATGTCGTGAACGTGCAGAACCGGGTCAACATCATGATGAACAGGCTCCCGCCGCTGGTGCAGCGGGAGGGCATCCTCGTCAGCCAGGTCGTGCCGAGCATGCTGATGTATGTGAACATTTACAGCACGGACCCGAACGCCGACCAGAAGACCCTCTACAATTTCGCCAACGTCAACGTCATGCCCGTGCTCAAGCGGATCCAGGGCATGGGCATCCCCAGGAACCTCGGCAACCGCTCCTACGCGATGCGGATCTGGCTCAACCCGGACCGCATGCGAGCCTACGGGATCTCCACCGAGGACGTCATGAAGGCCGTGGCGGAACAGAGCGTGATCGGCTCGCCCGGACGGCTCGGCCAGGCCACGGGCAGGACCTCGCAATCGCGCGAATACGTCTTGACCTATATCGGGCGCTATAACAAGGCGGAGCAGTACGCGAACATCATCCTGAGGGCGAATTCCGACGGCGGGATCCTGCACCTCAAGGACGTCGCCGAGGTCGAGCTGGGCTCCGAGTTCTTCGACATCTACTCGGACATCAACGGTCATCCCGCGGCATCCATCATCCTCAAGCAAAGCCCCGGATCCAACGCCGCGGCGGTCATCGAGGAGATCAAGAGCGAACTCGAGCAGATCAGGAAGGAGTCCTTCCCCCCCGGAATGGACTACGAGCTCGCCTACGACGTCTCCCGCTTCCTGGACGCCTCGATCGAGAAGGTGCTGCATACCCTGGTCGAGGCGTTCATCCTGGTGTCCCTGGTGGTCTACCTGTTCCTCGGGGATTTGCGGTCCACGCTGATCCCGACCCTCGCGGTCCCGGTGTCGCTGGTCGGGACCTTCTTCGTCCTGAAGTTGATGGGCCTATCGATCAACCTGATCACGCTCTTCGCGATGGTCCTCGCGATCGGGGTCGTGGTGGACGACGCGATCGTGGTGGTCGAGGCGGTGCATGCCAAGATGGCCGCGAAACCGCTCTCGCCCTATCTGGCGGCCATGGAGGTCCTTCACGAGATCAGCGGCGCGATCATCGCCATCACCCTGGTGATGACGGCCGTCTTCGTCCCGGTGACGTTCGTTCCCGGGCCGGTGGGCCAGTTCTACAGGCAGTTCGGCATCACGATGGCCACGTCCATCGTCCTCTCCGGCCTGGTGGCCCTGACGCTGACGCCCGTGCTCTGTGCGATGATTCTCAAGCCCCACACTCACGCTCACGAGGGCCATGCGAAAAAGCGGCTCGATTCCAAGGTCATCCTGCTGTATGTTCTCGTCGGGCTGCCGATCCTGGGGCTGATCACTTATGTGGCGTATTATCTGTGGGGGCCGGTCGGCTTCCTGTTCCCTCTTCTTCCCCTTGTGCAGAAGGCTTTTGACCGGCTCGTCGAGAAGGTCACGGGGGGTTACGCGAGTATCCTGGGCCGGATCGTCACGCGCCGCACGCTGACCGGAGTCGTCGTCGGGGGCTTTGCCCTCGGCATCGTCTACGTCAACACGCGGCTACCGTCGGGCTTCATCCCGGGCGAGGACCAGGGCATCATCTACGCAGTCCTCCAGACGCCTCCGGGCTCCACGCTCGAATACACCAACGCCAAGTCCGAGGAACTCGAGGAGATCGCCAAGAAGATCCAGGAAGTCACGTCGGTCACCTCGTTGGCCGGTTACGAGGTCCTGACCGAAGGCCGCGGCTCGAACGCGGGGACTTGTATCATCAACCTGAAGGACTGGTCCGACCGCAAGCGGACCTCGCGCCAGATCATCGCCGATCTCGAGGAAAAATGCCGCCGGATGACCAACGTCAAGCTCGAGTTCTACGAGCCCCCCGCGGTCCCCGGCTTCGGCGCGGCCGGGGGGTTCTCCATGCGGCTGCTCGACAAGACGAACACGTCCGACTACCAGCGACTCGGAGAAGTCACCAAGAAGTTCATGGCTGCCTTGTCCAAGCGCAAGGAATTGAAGAACCTATTCACTTTCTTTACCGCCGACTACCCGCAGTACGAGCTGATCATCAACAACGACGTGGCCATGCAGAAGGGCGTGTCGATCGGCAAGGCGCTGGACAACCTGAACATCTTCATCGGAAGCACTTACGAACAGGGCTTCATCCTCTTCAACCAGTTCTACAAGGTCTACGTCCAGTCGTTGCCGGAGTTCCGGCGCTACCCGGAGGACCTGGACAACATGTTCGTCAAGAACGAGGGCGGGAACATGGTCCCCTACTCCTCGTTCATGAAGCTCGAGAAGAAGCAGGGCTTGAACGAGATTACTCGATATAACCTGTATCCGTCCGCCGCCATTCAAGGCGTTCCCGCCCCGGGCTTCAGCAGCGGCCAGGCCATCGAGGCGATCCAGGAGGTAGCCGCCCAGACCTTACCGCACGGCTACGGCGTCGGCTGGGAAGGCCTCTCTTACGACGAGGCGAGAAAGGGGAACGAGTCCATTTATGTCTTCCTCATCGTCGTCGCGTTCGTCTATCTGGTACTGGTCGCGCAATACGAGAGCTTCATCCTGCCGCTGGCCGTGATCCTGTCGCTTCCGGTGGGTATCTTCGGGTCCTTCCTGTTGCTGCGGCTCATGGGGTTGGCCAACGACGTCTACGCCCAGATCGGCCTGGTGATGCTGGTCGGTCTGCTCGGCAAGAACGCGATCTTGATCGTCGAATTCGCGGTCCAACGTCGTCTGGAGGGCGTGTCTCTGAAGGAGGCGGCCATCGAAGGAGCGAAATTGCGATTCCGGCCGATACAAATGACCTCCTTCGCCTTCATCGCAGGCCTGATTCCGTTGGTCTTCGCCACCGGCGCCGGGGCGATCGGAAACCGCACCATCGGCAGCACGGGGGCCGGCGGTATGCTCGTGGGCACCGTGATCGGAGTCCTGGTCATTCCCGGCCTTTATTACATCTTCGGCCGGATGGCCGACGGGCGCAAACTCCTCGGCGACGAGGTGGCTGAGCCGCTCAGCGAGATTCGGGGCGCGAGTAGCAATGGGACAGAAAACCGGTCCAAGTGCCTTGGGGCCGCGGGGTCAGAAAGGGTACACCCCCTCTGGCAGGGCGTCCCGCGGCAAGCCGAACGGGTCGGCGCGCTTCCCCGTCCGCTCGGGTCGCGTATGATGGAGGAGGCGGCAGGATGGACGGGCCGCCCGAGCGATCGGGTTTCAGGGGCGAAAGACGACCGCGACCCGGGGCTTGGTCCGTCCGGTATCGAGCTTGACCTTGACGCTCCCGGCCCGGATCTGGTTGATTCGAATGGGATAACTCGCGGATTAGGGGACGATCATCGGGTAGTCGTGGCGGGGGGTGGGTATCCGTTAAGGTCATCCCGTTACTTGGGCTCGACCCGAATCGACCCGGACGTCGCCGCATCATGCAGGCATGCCCATCGACGTCGATCGACCGAACGAAGGATCCAACATCATGACCATGAAGACCGTGATCGCCAAACAAGCCCGCGGGGTCGCCCTCGCGGGCTTTTTCCTGTGCCTGACCGGGGGATGGGCGGTCGTTTCGGGTGGCGAGCCGTCCGTGTGGGAGGATACGGTCCTCCGCGGCCTGGACAACGACCGCATCAAACTCGCGACGCCCGACGGCGGCGCGACGGTCCTGATCTTCTATTCGCCGGAATGCCCGATCTCCAATGCGTACAGCCCAACCCTCGCGGAGCTGGCCGACCGGTTCCGGCAGAAGCCGGTGAACTGGGTGGGCATCTGCGTCGATCCTGATCTGAGCGATTCCGAAGTCCGCACGCATGCGCACGACTTCAAGCTGGGTTTCCGGATTGCGCACGACCGACACGGGTTCTTCGCCCGGAAGATTGGCGCAACCATGACGCCCGAGGCATTCGTCCTGGATGAACGGGGGCGGGTTCGCTACCGCGGGCGGATCGACGACCAATTCGCCGCCCGCCGAGTGCGGAACGCCACGCCGACCGGGAGCGAGCTCAAGGATGCGATCGCGGCCGTCCTGTCCGGGAAAGAGGTTGCCACGCCGCACGTCGCGGCCATCGGTTGCCCGATACCCGAGGCGACCGCGGCCGTCGCACGCCCCACCTACACCAAGGATGTCGCATCGATCATCCAGAAGAATTGCCAGGAATGCCATCGTCCGGGCCAGGTCGGTCCGTTCTCGCTGGCGACCTACGAGCAGGCCCGAAAACGGGCGGGCGACATCGCCACGGTCATCGACGATCGAACGATGCCCCCGTGGAAGGCGTCCTCGCACGTCGGAGTCAAGTTCAAGGATGAGCGCGTCCTCTCGGACAAGGATATCGCCACCATCGTCGCCTGGTGCGAGGCTGGTGCCCCGGAAGGCGATCCGGCCGACCTCCCGCAGCCCCCGAAATTCGCCGATGAATGGCAACTCGGCACGCCCGACTTGATCGTCGATATCGGCAATGACTTCGAGATCCCCGCCTCGGGCGAGGACATCTATCGATGCTTCGTCATCCCGACCAAGCTGGACAAGGACCGGTACGTCACCGCGATCGAGTATCGGCCAGGTAATCGCCGGGTCGTCCACCACCTGCTCACCTACGTCAACATCTCGGGCGAGGCGCGGAAGCGCGATCAAGCCGATCCGGGTCCGGGTTTCACGTGTTTCAGCGGGCCGGGCGAGCCGATCCACGGCGACCTAGGCGGATGGGCGCCGGGAAACCAGCCGTCCGCGTTGCCAGACGGCATCGGCCGATCGCTGCCTCGCGGCGCCGATATCATCGTCCAGGTCCACTATCACCCGAACGGCAAGGCGGAGACCGACCGCACGCGGATCGGCCTCCACTTCGCCCGCAGACCGATCCGGCAGACCCTGCACTGGAGCGCCGCGGCCAACCTCGAGATGGAGCTTCCCCCCGGAAACTCGGACGTCGAGATCAAGGCCGCCTGGCCCATACCGGTCAACCTCGTGGCTCACGCGGTCACGCCGCACATGCACCTCCTCGGCCGCGACATCGCCATGTCCGTCAAGTTCCCCGACGGTCGAGAGCAAGAGCTCATCAAGATCGACAATTGGGACTTCAACTGGCAGAATTCGTACTTCTTCGATCAGCCGCTGGACATCCCCAAGGGCTCGGTGCTGAACGTCGTCTCCCACTTCAATAATTCCGACTCCAACCCCCGGAATCCCAACAAGCCGCCCAAGACGGTCCGATGGGGAGAGGCGACCACCGACGAGATGTGCATCGGATTCCTCGCGGTCACGAAGAAAGGCCAGGATCTGACCCGCCCCGGCGAGAAGGACGACCTGATGGAGATCTTCCACAAACAGAGGGAAGAGTACCGTCAGCATCGGGAGAAGGCGATGAAGGAAGCCCAAGCCAAGGGGACTTCATCGAAGCCGGCCGCGGTCAAGTAAGACCCTGCACATGGTCCGGGCACCATTCTACCTCCACCTCTCGGTGGAGTGGTTGCCCGATCTTGTTCGATACACAAGCCCGTCGCATCGGCGACGGTGCAGTCGGGCAATGCCGTGAAGATCTCGTCGGGATCGGGAGCCGGTCGAAGCCGGTACACCAACGCCCGAATCCGCGGTTCTCGGCCGGATCGCCATCGCGATGAAAGAACGTGTCCGCGACTTTGTACTGGGCACTGCCGGCCACATCGACCATGGCAAGACGGCGCTGGTCCGCGCGCTGACGGGCGTGGACACCGACCGGCTCCCTGCGGAGAAGCAGCGGGGTATCACGATCGACCTGGGATTCGCGTATCTGGAGGTCGGCGATTACCGCCTCGCCATCGTGGATGTCCCCGGCCACGAGCGGTTCATCCGGAACATGCTCGCCGGCGCGGCGGGTCTCGACCTGGCGATGCTGATCGTCGCCGCCGACGACTCGGTGATGCCCCAGACCCGCGAGCATGTGGAGATCCTTCGACTCCTGGGGCTCTCGGGCGGTCTGGTGGTCCTCTCGAAGTGCGACCTCGCCGAGCCGAGCTGGATCGACCTGGTGGAGGAAGAAGTCCGAACGCTGGTCCGCGGGACGTTCCTCGAAGGCGCGGCGATCGTGCGGACATCGACGGCGACAAATCTCGGCCTGGATGAGCTGAAGGAACAGCTCGCGAAGCTTTGCGATTCGGTCGAGCCCGGCCACGACACGGGCGCCTTTCGGATGGCGATCGACCGTTCGTTCACGGTGGCCGGTCACGGGACGGTGGTGACGGGCACGGTCGCCTCGGGTGCGGTCTCCGTGGGCGACGAGCTGGAATGGTTGCCCGCCGGCAGGCCGGTCCGGGTGCGGGGGCTGCATCGACACGATCACCCGGTCGAGAAAATCGCCCGAGGCTCACGCGCCGCGATCAACCTGGTTGGCGTCCATCACACGGAGGTCCTGCGAGGCCAGGAGCTCGCCTCACCGGGCTACCTGGAACCGTCCCGAATCCTCACGGTCGAGGTGGTCGTATCCGACGAGTCGATCCGTCCGCTGCGTCACCGGGGCCGTTACAAGCTCCACCTGGGCACTGCCGAGATCCCCGCGGTCCTGTCATTGCTGGAGCCCGTCGAATCCCGAACGGACATGCCCCGGCTCGCCCAACTCTTCGTGGCCGAGCCTCTCGTCGCGGTCCACGGACAGCCGTTCGTCCTGCGAGCGGAGAGCCCGCCGGCGACACTCGGCGGCGGACGGGTCGTCCAGCCCGTCTCACGCCGATATCGGCGACGCGATCGTACGATCATCGAGCGTCTGACACGCCTGCAATCGAAGGACGGAATCGACCGCCTTCGCGTGGCCCTGACCTTCCTCGGCCTCACGCCCTGGACCGAGCGACGCCTCTCCGCCCTGACCGGCTTGGCGATTGACGAGGTCGAATCGGGGCTGGGGACGCTCATGGAATCGGGCGCCCTGGTGGAACTCCCGCTCGGTCCTCGACGCGGCGTGCGCGTGCTGGTCGAGTTCGCGGACGATCTGGAGGACCGAGTGCTCCGCGCCCTCGGCCGGCTGCACGCGGCACGTCCTCGACAGTCGGCGATCCCGCGGGTGCATCTCGCGGCGGAACTCCCCGACCTGGCCAACGACAGCCTGGTCTCGGGAATCCTCGATCGCCTCGGCCGGCAGAAAAAGGTCATCAGCGATGCGCGCACGGTGGCGCTCCCCGGCCATGAACCGCGCCTCAGCCAGGGCGAGCGCCGGCTCAAGCAGGAGCTCGCCGAAGCGATCAAGATTGGCGGGATGAGCCCTCCGGATGCGGCCGAGCTCGCCTCGACGGCCGGCCCCCGGGGCGCGGTGGTCCCCGACCTGCTAGCCTTGCTCCGCGATGAGCAACGGATCGTCGAGATCCATTCCGGTTTGTACCTGGACGTGGACGTGGAGGTCAACCTCCGCCGCCGGGTCCGCGGCCGCCTCCTCGATGGCTCGACCATGACGATGGCCGAGCTGCGAGATGTGCTGGGAACGACCCGAAAATACGCGGTCCCCATCGGCGAATACCTCGACCGCATCGGCCTGACCCGGCGCGAGGGCGACCTCCGCCGCCTCGCCGATCGCGCACCGCCTCTCGCATCCGCCTCCGATGAGACGCCAGCCGCCGGCTAGAGCGCATCGCATTCGGATTGCGCACGGGGCCGGAAAAAGGGACTGGCTCACGGCCCCACACGGCCCCGGCGATCTCGGGCAAATCGGGGGGAGAGGAGATTGAGGCGATCGCGCGGGACACCGGGCTATCCCGCCCGACGATCTACCGCATCCTTGGGGAGGCGGGTCAGGGCTCATCTGTGCCCGGCGATGGAAAGCCGGCCGATGGCATAGCTTGCGGCTCGAGGGCGGTGTAACCTGTGGATTGGAAATCCAAGTTGCCAGGGATCAACAATGCGATGAACGCACATGAACGATCGGGGAGGTCTTGCTCGTGAACTTTCCAGCTCTCATCGCAGTCCTCGCAGTCCTCTCTACCGCCTGTCCTGCCGTACAGGCCCAGGATCATTTGGAACCCGAAGACGGAATCCTGGATATGGATGAGGATGATTGGGAGTACACGAAGAGGCTGCGCACGATCCTTCTCAAGGACGCGGAGTTTTATCATCTGGCACGAATGGTTTGGCTCCCCTCCTTCGCTCCGGAGTCGGTGGTGACCGTCGCCAGGCGCGACGAAGGCTTTCTCACTCCCGATGACCAGCTCACGTACTTTGTGGAGTATGTCGTGGCCGATAAGAGCCTCTGGGGACCAGGGCCCTTCGGCGACGTTAAGGTAAGAAAATCGCGGGCGAACCTCGACCGGAAGACGGCGGAAGCCGTGCAGGAAGTCTGGCGCCTGATGCTCCGCACGGTGCGATATCCGGATAAGGCACGAGACGGACTCGATGGCGAAACCTACCGCTTTTCAAGGGGCGTGCCTCTTCTAGACCGGGGACGCCCATCCCCCATGGTAGGTGGATTTGAGCATGGACAAATCTGGACTCCCGACGATGATTCCATGACACGCGAACTCGTCGCGATTGGGGAATCGTTGAAGAAGTATGCCCTCGCTAAACCCGAAGAGAAAGAGAAGCTCCGATCCGAGATCCTCGCGAAATCAGACCGATTGAGGGCCAAACTTGACCCGCCCCATCGCTCGAAATAAATCCGGACGAGCGTACTTTCGCTGCTGTCGGTTCCATTCCAGGAATCGTTCGAGGCCCTCGGTATCATCCGACCAACTCCCAGCAGCCCTTTTCAGGGCGTCAAATGGAGTCTCGACCGGGATCTCGTGCTGATGTATGGACTCAATGATAACGGTCACGCTCTGGCCGTCAGGCAAACCGGACTCGGCTTCGACCTCGATGGTCTTGCCATGAACGGTCCCTCTCATCGGTGTTGATATTTCGCTCATGATTCTCAATCCTGAACTGGACGGCTCACACTCTACGCATGTCGTCGGTCACGATATCCTATCATGCGTGGCAGAACAAAGGACTATTCGCGGAAGCTCACGCCAGGGCAGATCGCGCATAAGGCGGGGACTCACGGGGCCTTCCTCATCCTCGTTCATGCTGATGTCCGCAGCAGGGAGCGGATCAGCTCGGCGATGGCGGGCGTCTTGACGGGCTCGTCGCCGAGCGGGATATAAGCCTTCTTGGCGTCAACGACCCGGACTTGCTTGGGGTGCCGCCGCGCCAGGGCCTCGATCCGCGAGGAATCCCGATAGGTCAGGACGACGTACTGACCGGTCTCGACATGGATGCGGTCGAGCTTCCAGGCGCCGCCCAGGATGCGGATCTCGGCCTCGGCGAGCAGGTTCTCGGCCTGGCGGGGCAGGGGGCCGAAGCGGTCGATCAGCTCCTTGCGGAAGTCGGACAGGTGGTTGAGTGACCGGAGCCGCCCCAGGCGTCGGTAGAGCTCCAGCTTCACCCGCGCCGCCGGGACATAATCGCGGGGGAAATAGGCCCGCCAGCCCAGCTCGACCGAGCAATCGAACAGCGGCTTCTCCGGCTGGTTGGTCAGCGCACGGGCGGCCGATTCCAGCAGCGAGCAATACAGCTCGTAACCGACGCTCTCGATGTGTCCCGATTGCTCGGGTCCCAGGATGTTCCCCGCGCCGCGGATCTCCAGGTCGCGCAGGGCGATCTTGAAGCCCGCGCCCAGGTCGGTGAACTCCTCGATCGCCTTGAGCCGCTTCACCGCGTTGGGCGAGACCGACTTGTCGGATTCCAGCAGGAGATACCCGTAAGCACGATGCTTGTATCGGCCGACCCGGCCGCGGAGCTGGTGCAGGTCGGCCAGGCCGTACTTGTCCGCCTCGTTGATGAAGATGGTGTTGACGTTGGGGATGTCCAGGCCGCTCTCGATGATGGTCGTGGCGACCAGGATGTCGTACTTCTTCTTGATGAAGGCCAGCATCGTCTTTTCGAGCTGCTCGCCGCTCATCTGGCCGTGACCGATGGCGATCCGGGCCTCCGGGACGATCGACTGGATCTTGTCGGCGATGCTGGCGATGTCGTAGATCCGGTTGTGGACGAAGAAGACCTGGCCGTCGCGATTCAGCTCGCGATTGATGGCGCGCTTGATCGTCTCCGGATCGAAGCGGGTGACGCGGGTCTCGATCGCCTTGCGGTCGGGCGGGGGCGTCTCCAGGTTGGAGATGTCGCGGATTCCCAGCAGGCTCATGTGAAGGGTGCGCGGGATCGGCGTCGCCGAGAGGGTCAGCACGTCCACCGTCGAGCGGAACGTCTTGAGCCACTCCTTGTCCTCGACGCCGAACCGCTGCTCCTCGTCGATGATGACCAGGCCCAGGTCCTTGAACTTCACGTCTTTCTGGAGGATCCGGTGCGTGCCGATCAGGATGTCAACCGCGCCGGCACCGGCGCGTTTGAGGACCTCGCGGACTTCCGAGCGGGGCCGGAACCGGTTGACGGCCTCGATGGTGAACGGGAACTCGGCCATCCGGGCGGAGAAGCTGCGGTGGTGCTGCTCGGCCAGGATGGTGGTCGGCACCAGGACGGCGACCTGCTTGCCCGCGTCGACGGCCTTGAACGCCGCGCGGATGGCGATCTCGGTCTTGCCGTATCCGACGTCGCCGCAGATCAGTCGATCCATCGGCTTGCCCTGGGCCATGTCCTTCTTGACGGCCTCGATGGCGGCGAGCTGGTCGGGCGTCTCCTCGTACGGGAACCCCGCCTCGAATTCGGCCATCCAGTGGCTGTCCTCGGCCGGAAAGGCGAATCCGGGCTGGCTGCGCGCTGGGCCTGGATGTCGATCAGCTCCTGGGCCAGGTCGACCACCGCCTCGGCCACGCGCTTCTTCCGCTTCTCCCAGGATGAGGAGCCGATCTTGGAGAGCGGCGGCTCCGCCTTGCCGCCGCCGACGTACTTCTGCACCAGGTCGATCTTGGCGATCGGTACGTAAAGCTTCGTCCCCTCGGCGAACTCCAGGAGCAGCGTCTCCTCGTCGTGCTCGTCCGACTTGGTGAGGAAGTGGAGCCCTCGATACCGGGCGATCCCGTGGTTGACATGAACGACCAGGTCGCCTTCGTTCAGATCCAGGAAGCTGTCGATCGCCCG
The DNA here is from genome assembly GCA_963743925.1 of uncultured Planctomycetota bacterium. GTDB lineage: Bacteria > Planctomycetota > Planctomycetia > Isosphaerales > Isosphaeraceae > CAVZRC01. The sequence goes on from CAVURY010000015.1 coordinate 96,838, forward strand.
GGTCTCGTATCGCCGACGGGTCGCGGTCCGGCGCACCTCGGCGCGGGCGAACAGCTCGTGATCGCCGATGACCAGGGTCCGGGCGTCGATCAGGTGGAATCCCGACCGGATCCGGCCGACGGTCAACGCCAGCCTGTCGGACCGGGCCAGCTCGGTGTCGGAGAAGACTTCCCCCAGCCGGTCGACCTCGGCCGCATTGTGGCAGGCGATCAGGACGTGGTCGCCGGCGGCGGCGCTCTCCAGCTCGGCCTTGACCTTGGCCAGGTCGCCGGAGAACCGCTCGACGCTCTCGATCCGCAGGTGGCAGGTCGTTTCCAGCGAATCCGCGGCCAGGGTCGAGACGGCGATCGTGGGGAACCGGATCAGCCGCTCGAAGCTCGCGTCGACTCCATAGAGGCCCCGAGGATCCTCGATCCGGCCGAAATAATGGCGACCCTCCTCGCGCAGGTCGTTCGGCTCCAGCAGGGCGACCCACGTCCCGTTGGGGAAGAATTCGGACGGGTGCCCGAAACTGGATGGGTCCGCGTTCTCGAGCCCGAGGGCGGCGGTCAAGGTGACCGAGTTCCAACGGTCGAGCGAGCGCTGGGATTCCGCGTCGAACGGCCGGATCGATTCGACCTCGTCGCCGAAGAACTCGATGCGGACCGGGTCGGACGAATCCGTCGGAAAGACGTCGAGGATGCCGCCACGGACGCTGAACTCGCCGGCGACATCCACGACCTCGGATCGGGTCATGCCGCGCTCCAGCAACCAGCCCGTCAATTCCTCGACCGGCACCGTATCGCCGACAGTCACCACCCGCGACATCTTCGCCAGCGCTTCCGGGCGCGGCACCGGCTGGAACATCGCCTGGAACGGCGCGACGATCAGGCGCGGCGGATTCGGCCCCCTCAATTGCTTGAGCACGCGGAGCCTGCGGCCGAAGACCTCGTCGGAGGCGTTCAGCTCACGCGGGAGCTTGTCCCAGGCGGGGAAGACCTCCGGAGTGATCCCGGCGAAGGTTGCGACGTCGTCGCGAAAATCGTCCACATCGCCGACATGAGCCAGCACGATCACCAGGGTCGTGGGGGCATGGAGCCCCAGGGCCGCGCACGACAGGGCCGCCGCGGAGCCCCAGGCACCGTCGATGGTCGCACTCCGGCTATTCTTCAACGAGGCCAGGAGTTCCGGAAACCCCGGCGCGCGCTGGATCAATCTCGTGAGATCTTTGAGCCCACGCGATTTTGGATTTTGGATTGCCGATTTCGGAGATTGCTGAGCCATTGGTCACCGGCGCCCCGAACCGTCCCCTTACGATTTTGGATTTTGGATTTCCGATTTTGGATTCTGATGATCCTGGATTTTCGATCACCTGAGAGCTGAGGCATCTTGCATCCAGAAGGCGCTTTCGAAGCGATTTTGTATTATAGGGTTCCCGCTTTGGGGCTTCTTGAGCCCAATTCAGAACGATCATCCAGAATCCAAAATCCAAAATCGGAAATCCAAAATCAAATCTTAGGTCCCCGATCTGACCATGGCGAGGACACGACCGGGTTGCCCCGACGCCGGGTTTGATGATGCGATCGGGGCGGTAATGCGTGGGGCGGCTCGATTCGAGAAGGTACCGGCCACGTATCCGGGTTGGTGGATTGGATCACACGCTCGATGGCGTAAAACAAGTCCTCCAGATCGCACGGCAGTTCGAGGCACGCAACGGCTCCCGCGGCCCGTGCCTGGGCGACGATCGCCCGATCCGCGAATCCGGCCAGCGCGATGATCGGGCCGGTCCGAAGCGCCCGCCATGCCAAACGTTCGGCCCAATCCGGCTCGAGCACCGGCACTTCCCAGACGGTCAGCACCCGTTCCATGGTGGATGCAGGACGATTCCGTCCGCGGAGAATCCCGCCGATCTCCTGAGCATCGACGGGTTCCGCCCGATAGCCGGCCAAACCGCACGCCTCGACCATGGCCCGGGAAAGCTCGTCGTTACCACAGGCGAACTCGATCCGAACACCCATCGCGGCGGCCGGGGGACTCCCGCGTTCGCTCCCATCCAGCAGGCGAACGACGTGCCGCGGCAAGACCTCGGCAGCCGTCCCCTCCGAGACGACCAGGTCGACCAGACGACTCACGCGTTCCAGATCGACGTAACGTACGTAAGGGCTAATACATAGGAACACGGCCGGTGGAGCGTTCGCGCCCTGGGGGAGACGCCAGTCCATGAGCCGCATGGCGTCTTCCTGGCCCAGATGATGGCGATGGAGGATGATCAGGCGTGGCGGCCGTGTGCGGTCGAATGGATAGGTCGGAAGTGAGCCGGGACAATCCAGCCGTCGGATCGAGCGGACGGACGCGATCGACCCGGCAATCTCGGCGATCCACGGATCACCCAGATCGCCGATGAACCAGATGGGGCTTTGGGATGCGTCCATCGATCGCCAAGCCTTCCTGCTCGATCTCCCCGACCGAGAAGTCGCATCCAAGCGCCGGTCCAGGAGTCTCAAACAGGGTGAACCTAACACATTGCGGCGTAGGGGACAATCCGATCTGACCACTTCGATGATCTTCACCCTTGATTGCATTTGTGCGTGAACGCGAAGGATTTCGGAGAAAGTTGTATCGAATCGCGTGTAAACCTGCATCATAGGGAGATACCTGTCAGTCGGAGGACATTTCGCATGAGATTGCACCGGCTCGCGAGCCCGGAACTCGGACGTGTCTTCCGCGGGGAGACGGTCTCCGGGCTGTCAGAGTGGCAGTTGCTCGAGCGTTACCTGGATGCTCGAGACGAATCGGCCTTCGAGGCGCTCGTCAGCCGACACGGGCCGATGGTCCTCGGGGTCTGTCGTCGGATGTTGCGCGATTCGGCGGACGTCGACGACGCGTTCCAGGCGACGTTCCTTGTCCTGGTGCGTCGGGCGAAACAACTCGGCCCCCGCGATGCGATCGGTCCTTGGCTCTACGGCGTGGCATCCCGGGTGGCCCTCCGCGCCCGCGCCCAATCGGCTCGCCTTCGCCAATTCGAGCCGGTCGCGCCGGGATTCGCGGCGGTCGCACCGGCCGAGGCGTGGGTCGATCCCGAGCTGGGAGAGTTGCTCGATCAGGAACTCGGCCGCCTTCCGTCCAAGTATCGTTCTCCGCTGGTGCTGTGCTACCTCGAGGGGCGTACGCATGAGGAGGCCGCTCGGGAGCTGAAATGGCCGGTGGGTACGGTCAAGGGGCGCCTGGCCCGGGCGCGGGACCTGCTGCGATCACGGCTCATTCGCAGGGGGATGGGTCCGGCCGCCGGCGCCCTCGCATCGTTGCTGGCCTTCGAGGCGAAGGCGGCGCTCGATCGTCCTCTGCTCGAGCGGACCGTCCGCTCATCCTTCAAAGTCGCCGGGGGTCAATCGGTCAGTCAAGTCGTTTCCTCTTCGATCACCTCACTTGCTGAAGGAATGTTGACAACCATGATCCTCAATCAATTCAAATGGACCGCGCTGGGGATCCTCATGACGGGACTCGCCTTGACCTCGGCCGGGGTCATGGCCCGGCAGCCTGCCGGGCCCAAGAGTAATCCCCCGAGCACGGCTTCTCGGGACGCAGGCAAGAAGGTGGACAGCAACCCCATCGGAGACCTTGCGTTCCCAGTCAAGAAATCGGAACGCGACACGATCGCGACCGCGAAGGCGAGCGATCCGTTCGACGCGATCGAGATGATCGGCGCCTCGGCCGCACCCGACGATGCACGCCGGGAGCTCATCCAGGCCGAGCGAGCGGCTTATCAGGCCACCTGGGAAGCCTTCCGCGGGGGCCACGCCTCGGCCGAGCAACTCCACGACTTGTCGCGTCGATGGATGGAGGCCCAGGACGAGGCTCCGGGCTCGACCACTTCCACGACCGCCACCACGGCGCATCTCGAGCGGATGCGGGACCTCCTGCGGTTCGAAAGCGATCGGCCATCCTCTCCCTCCAAGGCCGCCGAGGTCGCTCGAGTCAAGGCCTATGTTTCCGAGGCTCGATTCTGGATTACGCAGGCCAAGATGAGAAGGCCCTCCAACGCCGCCTTGACGCAAGGGGGAGCGGATGGAGTGCAGGGGGTGGGATCAGGCGAGGATCCTCGGTCGTTGAAGATCATTGCCAAGCTTGAGGAGCCGATCCCGATGCCATTCTCCACCGAAATTGAACTCGGTAATCTTATCAAGTATATCAAGCAGGCCACCACCACCCCTTCTTTCTCGGGAATCCCGATTTATGTCGATCCCATCGGCCTACAAGAATCGGAACGATCCCTCACCTCGACGGTCGAGATCGATCTGGAGGGGATCCCTCTCGGCCGGACATTGCAATTGATGCTGGCGCAAATCGGACTTGCTTATTACGTCGAGGATGGGATTCTCCATATCACTTCGCAGGAATCAGCGGACCAATTCGCCTTGACGCCTGCAAGCCGTCGCAGATCATGTCTCGGTTCGAGAGAGCCGAACGGGGCGAACTCACGCTCGCAGAGATGAAGCAATTGATTGAAGAACTGAAGATCCGCGAGACCGTCATGAAGCTCGGCTCGGGGCAACCGGTCGAGGCCACGGGAGATCGCGTCGAAGCGGATGCGAAACGCGAACGCGAACCGATGACGCTCCTCGTGAAGGAGTTGCGTGAGCTCGTCGAGGTCTTGAAGTCCGAGAAGCAAGCCAAGAAGGCGCCCGAGGGTAAGTGAAACCCGACGGCACAGACCACGAGTCGGCCCTCAGTTGGGACGAACTCGGGAACCATTCGTTGCTGGATCGGGCGGTGTCGGGATAGACTCGATGAAATGCCTGATGCCGCTCGCAACAGAGGGGACCCGCTCCGGCAGAGTCCGACTCAAAGGATTATCCTGATGCACATGAAATTGCCTCTCGTTTTCGAGCCGCAGCCCGAGGGAGGATTCACGGTCACCTCTCCGATACTCCCCGAACTGATCACGGAAGGCGATTCGGTCGAAGACGCCTTGGAAAACGTCCGTGACGCCCTGGCGGCGGTGATCGAAATCTATGAGGAGACGGGGAGGGCATTACCGCCGGGCCTGATGATCTCGGATCCCACGAGTCCCATATGGGCTGAGATGGTCATCGCCGTCCCATGACCTATCGCGAAGTCACGAAGAAGCTCTCGTCGCTGGGTTGTCACGAATTGCCCCGTACCGGTGATGGATCGCATCGAAAGTGGGTCAATCCGGCGACGGGACGGATCACCCTCGTGCCAGACTGGTCAGGAGATGACTTGAAGCTGGGAACAGTACGAGGGGTTGTACGTCAGCTCGGGCTGGCGTGGGACGACTTCAAACGCGCCTGATCCCGCCCGCGCGATTACAGACTCGTCTCACGTCCCGCGCGGGAGGCTCTCAACCAGGATCTCTTCGGACCTTCGTGCGACCTCGGCCGGATCGATGGCCCCGGCATCCCAGACCAGGGCGTTGGCGACGGCGCAAGCCAGGGCGTGGCGGATGAGCGGCTCGGGGTCGAGCCGCTTGAGCCAGCCGTCGACCAGCCCGGCCAGGAGCGTGTCGCCCGATCCGATCGGGTTGACCGCCTGGACCCGGGGGGGGATCGCGCGATATCGCTTCCCTCTCAACTGGACCGCGACCGGATTGGGTCCGTCGGTGATGATCGCGCAGGCCACGCCGTGGCGAGCCCATTTGTGGAGCAAGGAATCCGCGTCGGCATCGGAGAGCGTCGGCTTGCGGAGGTGCGCGGCGGCCTCGCGGCGATTGAGCTGGATGGCCGTCGGCCAGAACCCCCAGATCGCCTCGAGCGGCGGCCCGTAGGTATCCAGGAAGACCGGGATCTTGCGAGCGTTTGCCGTCGCGATGAAGTCGCTGTAAAGGCCGTGCGTCGCCGGGGAGGGGCTTGAGCCGGAGAGCGTCAGGGCGGCGACGTTGCCTCTCAGGGCCTTCTCGACTCGTTGGATCATCTCATCGACCTCGGACGGAGTGATGGCGGGGTCCGGGTCGAAGAACGCCGTCTGGTCGTCGGTCGATTCGGTGCGGATCGTCTGGATCACCCGCGTCGGCGCGGCGGTCGGGATCACGATCGGATGAAGGCCGTCGTCCTGACGTAGCATGACCTCGCAGGCGGTGCCGGTCGGGCCGCCGAGGAATGTCACGGGCACCGGGGCCTGCCCGAGCCGTTGCAGCGCCCGCGCGACGTTGTTCCCCTTCCCTCCGACGACCTCGCGAATGGCGACTCCGCGCACCAGGTCCCCCGGATGCCAGGGCGGGACCGTCAGGGTCTTATCGAGACACGGATTCAAGGTGATGCACAAGATCATGGCAACAGAAACCACACAGATCGATCGATGAAGAGTGCCGTCAGCCGGCCCGGGCCACAGGAAAAGGCCCATCCATTCTGCTGGGAAACCGGCCGAGAGCAACCGTCCGGTGGCGAAAAACGAGTCAATCCCCGCTCGCTCCCACGGTCGGCCGGTCCAAGTGACTCGGAACTTTGGGTTTACGTCGGATCATCGGGAATCTCGTCGGATCGCCGAATCCGCCGATTCGGTTCCGTAACCTGCGATCCGACCAAGGCGGACATGCGGCCGGACTTGGCGAAATGGGAAGGAAAGAGAGCCCCGTTGTGGGGACGCCCTCGCGTCGGATATGGTGTACCCGGTTTTTGTTGGGTCAATCCTAAGAGAATCGGTTCGAGCGATTCCGGTCCGGCGACGTCGAGGGGAGCATCCTGTTTATGCGAGGCCTTGCCCGATTACTACCATATGCTCTGGCATTCACCAGCAGCCTTTGCATCATGATACTGGAGTTGGTGTCGAGTCGTCTGGTTGCGCGGCACGTCGGCGCATCCTTGACGGTCTGGACCAGCGTGATCGGGATCATCCTCGGCGGCATCTGCCTGGGGAACGTGCTGGGAGGTCGCCTGGCCGACCGGCTCGAGCCGCGTCGGGCGATCGGGCCTCTCTTCGCCCTCGGCGCGTTGTTGACGCTCGGCTCGCTCTGGATGAATGGCTACGTCGGTATGCTCCTGCCGCGCCCCGATCGGATGAACTGGGAATTGCGGACCGTCCTGGTCGTCATGCTCGATTTCCTGATCCCGGCCACGGTCCTGGGTATGGTCGGTCCGGTCGTCGCCAAGATGGCCGTCGAGCAGGCCGCGAAGGCCGGCAGCGCGATCGGTGACGTGTATTTCTGGGGCGCGATCGGCTCCATCGCGGGGACCTTCCTCTGCGGCTTCGTCCTGATGTACCTGGCTCCCACCTCGACCATCGTCCTTCTCGTGGCCGCGGCGCTGGCCCTGGTCGGCGCCTCGCTGATCGGCGGCCCCGCGGCCTTGATCCTGGGATTCCTGACGGCCTTGCTGTTGGTCCTGGGGTCGATCAACCCGATCGTCGATTCGCTCGGCCTGGGTGGCGTGGACCTCGGGTCGTACAAACTCAACTTCATCGCGTTGGGCGGCAACGTGGTCGCCGCAATCCTGGCGATCATCGGCCTGGCCGGCCTGGCGGGCTCTCGGCGCCCGGAGGAGGAGCCCGGCACCAAGAAGGCCGAGATCCCCCTCGCGGTCGGCCCCGAGGATGATCAGGCACGTCCCGGTCTGTCCGACCTGGCCGCGCTGGCGTTCGTCGCGAGCCTGGTGTTCATGGCCATGGAGATGGTCGCCGGGCGGCTGGTCACCAAGCATCTGGGCTCGAGCATCTACGGATGGACGAGCGTCATCGCCGTCCTGCTCGCGGGCCTGAGCTTCGGCAATTTCCTCGGCGGCAAGCTCGCGGACTACATCAAGAACGAGAAGCACGCGAGCTGGCTGTTCCTCTTCGCCTCGATGTTCACGCTGATGATCCTGGTGCTGGAGACCCCGCCGAAGTGGTTCCAGGACCAGTTCATGGCCGGCACCGGGGCGAGGTCCGTGCTGAGCGTGGCGATCTCGCTCACCCAGTTGCCTTTGCCCAACGGTTCCTCCATCCCGCTCACCTGGCCGTATCGCATCCTGGTCGTCGTGACCCTCGTCTTTTTCCTCCCCGCGCTCACGATGGGGACGGTTAGTCCGGTGGTCGCCAAGCTGGCCGTCGACCGGCTGAAGCGCTACAAGCGGACCGGGACCGCGATCGGTGAGGTCTACGCCTGGGGGATGGTCGGCAGCATCCTCGGCACCTTCCTGACGGGCTTCTTCCTGATCGACATCATCGGGACCAAGGGCGTCCTGCTGCTCCTGGGTACCACCATGGCCTTCGGGGCGACCATGCTGGGATCGCTCTGGCATGCGATCTGGGCGGGAATCCCCCTGGGCCTCTGCGTCCTGGCTTTCACCCCGCCGGTCTGGTTGGATAACGTCAAATCGTACTTGCCCTTCGCGCCGGACGGCAAAGCCTTCGAGAAGATCGGCCTCCAGTGGGGCATCCGCGAGCCGCATGGTCGTGCCGACGGGAATTCCGAATATGCCTGGGTCGATGAGAGCAACTACTACTACATCAAGGTCGAGAACGAGGTCGAGAACGAGGATGATGGAGAGCTCCAGAAACGGACCCTCGTGCTGGACAACCTGATCCACGGCTACTTCATCCTGGACCACCCCGAGCGGCTGGATTACGACTACGAGCACATCTACGCCCTGGTGGCGTATCGGGCCGCAAAGGCCGGCGGCAAGGTCGTGTTCAAGCCCGAACCCGAGCCGAAGGCGGAGACCCCGCTCGAACTGCCGCCCGCAAAGCCCGATAACGGTCGCCCTGCCGAGCCGGTCAAGCCCGCGACGAAGGCGGAGACCGTGGCCCCGAAGCCGGCCGAGACCAAGGAGTACGGCAAGGAGAGCACGCCGAAGTCACCGCCCGGACTGCTGAGCGTGGCCGCATCCTTCCAGGACGACAAGGGTGCACCCGCTCCGGCCAGGCCGGAGGCTGCCGGCAAGTCCGATGGAAAGGCTCCGCCCGCCCCGGAGAAAAAGGATCTCGCACCTCAAGACCAGGAGAAGGAGCCGGCTCCGACGGCCCCGGCCAAGCCGGGCGCCGTCGACCTGAAGGAGGCGGACCCAGCAACCGGCCAGAGCCCGCCGGAAGCCAATGCTCCGGAGAAGCGGGATCCGGCCAAGGAGGTCCAGGATGAGCTGGCGAAGCTGAAAGGGATGGTCTTCCGTGATGAGAGCCCGCTGCCTTATATCCCGGCGGTGGAGTCGTCCAAGCTCACGACCTTGTTCCTGGGAGGTGGCGCCTATTGCTTCCAGCGCCACATGCAGTTCGCCTATCCCGGCACCGGGGTCGATGTCGCCGAGATCGACACGGCCGTGACAAACGCCAACCACATGGCCACCGGCCTGCCTCGCGATACGCCGATCAAGACCTACTTCGGCGACGCCCGCCAGTTCGTCGAGCTCAACCAGGACTCGAAGCAGTACGACCTGATCTTCGGCGACGCCTTCAACGATTTCTCCGTCCCCTGGCACCTCACGACTCGCGAGTTCAACGAGAAGATCAAGAAGATGATGACTCCGAATGGCGTCTACATGATCAATATCATCGACGTCTACGAGTCGGATGCCGAGGCAGGGCGCAAGGCGAACAAGGAGATCGAGGGCCTCGCGGCGACCCTGGAGAAGGCCAAGCAAGAGCTGAATAGTCCCGAGAGCGAGGAGGCCAAGCGGAAGGCCAAGCAAGAGATCGCGACCGCCGAATCCGGCCTGACCGATGCGGGAAAGGAGCAAATCCGTCAAAAGCATCTGGCCATGGCCCATCGCTACGGCGGGTTCCTGGGAGCCTGGACGAAGACGGCCAAGGAGACCTTCCCGCACGTCTACATCTTCGGGACCGATGAGCCCGGCGGCGGCCGACGAGAGACGTTCGTGGTCGTCGCATGCATGGCCGACCTCGACCTGAAAGACCTGGGGCTCCGACCGAGCGACCCGCGATACTTCACCCCCTCGAAACGTCAGACCAAGGCGAAACCCTACGGCCCCGCCGATGAGAAGACCGTCATCGACAATCGCTCGCGGAACATCATCCTGACCGACGACTATGCCCCGGTCGAAAACCTGCTCGCCCCGGTCGCCGAGACCCGGGGCGACGACGATTGATTGTCACTGTCAAGCGGTTCGTCTCTTGCCGCTCGAGGTTCTCGGGCGGCCGGAGCCCTCCCAGGCCCGAACCTCCTCGACAAATACCTTGTAGGAGAGGGTATGATCCTGCATACCTTCCCGCAATCGTCCTTCCCGTGATGATGACGCCGGGACGTGCCAGCCGGAACGATCGGGCCTGAAAGGAGATCCTACAGACCATCGATCATCGGTGACCATTGAGCGGATAGATCCTCGAAAAGATCAGCACGTGCCCGGCGGATTGCCGCGATTCGCGCGGTGGCCTCCCGACCCTCGTCCGTGTCGGGGCACTCGCGAGCGATCCTGGCGTAAGCCTTCAGCGCGTTGTAGATCTTGCCACTCTTCTCCAGGTTGCGAGCGACTTGCATTCGGACGCTGGCGAGCCTCGCCGCGGCCTGGGCGCGCTGACGCTCCTGCTCCTCATGTTGTTGCCTCTGGCCGCGGGCCACGGCCTCGGCCCATCGCCGCCGGACGAGGCTCTCGGGAGTACCCTCCTCCTCCACCTCGAATTCGGCCTCCAACTCGGCCGCGAGGACCACTCCCGGCGCAGCAGTCGCGGAGGGTGCGACCAGCGATTTCAGGAACGCCTCGATCTGGAACCGATCCTCCGCGGAGAGGGCGAAGAACCGGCGCGTTGACCCGTGGGCCTGTCCACCGTGCAGCGCGACGGCCTCCTCCAGGTCCTCGGCCCTTCCGTCGTGGAGGTAGGGCCCCGAATCGCGGTAACCCCACAGCGGCGGGGTGCGCCACTCCTGGGCGGTCGCCGCCCCGGGTGAGACGGGTCCCTCGTTCCCGTAGTAGCTCCCGGAGTCGCCCAGGCTCGGGCCCAGGTCGTGCAGTAGCAGGTCGCTGTAAATCCCCCGGACGTTGCCGAGGCTCGGGACGTGACAATCGGCACAGCCCACTTCGGCGAAGAGCCGCCGACCTTCTCGTATGCCTCGAGTGCCCTGCGAGCCGGACGGATCGATCGCGACCGGCGCGGGCAGGGCTCGAAGGTAAGCCACCAGATCGTCACACTCAGCCTCGGTCATGTCCAGCCCCCTGGCCTTCCGGGAGGGGGCCAGCGGCGAGGCGGCCTGCGAATGCCCGGGGACCTCCAGGCCGAGTTCGTTGGCACACGCGGCGCGGATGAACTCGCCGAGGCTGGCGATCTGGGACTTCCAGCCGAACCGGCCGACACGGCCGTCCGGGGTCCGGCTGACCTTGCCCCGGATCTCGGCAGGCTGGTGCGCGGCCACGGCGGCCAGCGCATCGGGCGGAATCGCGTCGATCCGACCCGCGCCGAAGAGGGCCGGGGTATTCCGTTGAGAGACGATGAGGTTGACGCCATTCACCGGCTGCACGCTGATCGATCGGTCGTGCAGCCGCTGATTCGGCGTGGTCTGCTGCTGCGCCCCTCGGATTCGCGCGTTGACCGTATCCTCGCCAGCGTTTGGCGAGTCGTCGCGGTTGGAGTCGTAGAACCGCCTCCGCCATGAGCCATACCGGGGATCCGTCCCATATCGGTGGAGGACGGTGCTGCGCCCGTTGCGAAAACCGGGATGGATCCGATCCAGATCCTTGGCCTTCTCCGGGCCCGTGAGACTCGCCGTGACGAGGACGACGTTCTTGTTACCCGGCCCGGCGCCGCCCGGTGCTCCCTGGCCATGACAGGCCACGCATGAGGTCTCGTTGTAGACGGGCCCCAGCCCGTCGCCGCCGGGGCCATCGGGATCATTCGGCGTCCAGTCCTTGGCGAAGAGCACCTTGCCTCGCGCCACGCGGGTTTGCCGTTGGTCCAGCGGACCAGGCCCCTCCTCGCCGATCTCCGCCTCCCCGTCTCGATTCGATGGCAAGAGGTGATCGAGCAGGGTCAGGGCGGACTGGATCCCGGCCGCCACGCCGGGGATGGGGTTTGGTTGGGCGGCAACGGCTGGAGGGGCCGGAACCTGCGGGGGCCGCGCCTCGTCGATGGGCCGGACCCTGGCTGGCACCGGCCCAGCCAGGACCGGCCGTTCGGGCTGCGCCGACCCAACCGACCGTCGCGACGAGCGCGACGGCCAGCACCAGACCTGTCGCCAGCTTGAGGGGGGCCAGGGCCATGCTCCTGAGGACCCCTTCGGTCAGGGCGAGGACCCCTGTCGAGACCAACCCGTTCGCCGCGGCCTTGCTCGCCGCGAACCGTGTCGCGACCTGGACGGTGTCGGTGACCAACCTCGACGGCACCAACGCGGAAGCCGCTTCCCCGCCGAGGAGTGCGCCGATCAGCCCGGCCGTGGGGGCCAGGCCCCGCTGGGTCAGTCGCACGCGGAGCCGCTCCCGCGCACGCTTCAACCGGATGCCGATCGTACTCACCGGGCAGCGCAGTCGGAGCGCCGCCTCATGATACGTCAGGCCCTCCAGCTCGCAGAGCACGACGGGCACGCGATACCGTTCGGGCAACCGAGATACCTCCTCGTGAAGGGCCTCGAGCTCCTCGCGAGAGATCGACGGCAATTCGGGGCGCTCCAGGTGGCCGATCGGTTCCACGCTCATGACATCCCCTCCGGAGGACTCGCGTCGCCGCCTGCGCTCGCCACGCGTCCGCGCCGTCCGCGCCGTCCGCAAGGCCACGCCATAAAGCCAGTGCCCGAGCAGCTCCGGCCGGCGGATCGAGCCGGCCCTGCGCCAGGATCAAGAACGTCGCCTGGAAGGCGTCCTCGGCGATGTGCCAGTCGCCCAGGACCTGCCGGCAGACGCGCAGCACCATCGGCCCGTGGCGGCGAACCAGGGCCGTAAACGCGATCTCGGCCAGCTCGTCGCCATGAGCGTTGAATCGCGACAGCAGTTGACCGTCGCTCACCCCCGCAACCGTTCCCGCGTCCACGACCGCCTCGGGTCGTTGCAGGACCGCTTCTGATCGCCCGTTTGCCATGATGACTCCCTCCCGAAAGCGAATGGCATATCCGTAATACTACTGTCAGGGAGAGGCCGCATTATTTCATTTTCGACGGCGGTGAGGCTCGAGTAGTTCCCGAATCGCCCGAGTCTGCCCACCTCTTCGAGGCAGCCTGTCTTTCCATCCGCCCTCATCCGCGGATAGATTCTTAGTTCGGTCGAAGGTTGACCGGAGCAGACTCCTGGCCAATGATTCCACAACGCGTCACCAGGCCGGTCACCCATAACTCATTACAAATGACCAATCACTCATGACCGAACCGATTCCGAAGCCCGATCGCACCTGGCTGATGGTCGCCCTGGGATTCGTCGTCCTCTGGACGCTCTACCTGGTCCTGCTGGGTCCGAAGCGACCGGAGGGACCACTCGCGAATTCGGGGATGAGCCAGCCGGCGGCCTTCGACTGGCAGGCGCGGGATTTGAAGGACCAGCCCATCTCATTCTCCCGCTTCAAGGGCAAGCCGGTGTTCCTGAACATCTGGGCGACCTGGTGCGGTCCATGCGTGCAAGAGATGCCGTCGATCGCACGGTTGGCGGAAGATCCTCGGCTCAAGGGCAAGGGAATCGAGTTCGTCTGCGTCTCGGTGGACGATTCGTCCGATAGCGTGCGTCTGTTCCTCGAGGGCCGGTCGTGGAGCATGACGTTCCTGCGGGCCGAACGGCTGCCGGCCGTCTTCTCGACCCAAGGAATTCCCGCGACATTCATCATCGCGGCCGACGGCCGGATTGCCGCGTCGCAAGTGGGTTCGGATAACTGGGATTCACCCCAGGTCGTCGAACTCTTGGAGAAGCTCGCCGTTCCCCCTCCTCCGGCTGGCTGAGCGGTTTCTCCTCGCGAAGTCGGCCGCTCGTGAACTTTCGAAATCGCCCGGGTCTTCGCCTCCGGCCGTCTTTTCTTTATGATGGTTTGATCGAGGTTCAACGGCGAACTCGTCTCCGGAAGTCGTCGTTGAACTCGACGATGCCCTGCTTCACCCCGCCTTCCATCCAACGCTAGCCGCCTTGCGAGAGCTGGTCGTGGTGCCGGTTGGTCGCGTTGAGGCGGGCCTTCCCCGAAAAGAACGATCACCGTCAGCGACCCCATAGCTAAAGCTAGGGGCTTGGAGGAGAAATCCGACAAGCCATGCTGACCAGGCTCGGTTTCCGCGAGGGAACTATGTTCGCGAGAGAGTCCCAGAACGCACCGGCGGATGCTTCTCCAGTCCGCCGCTCTGCAACCGATGGGTTAAACAGGCTGAGGGTCTAAGCCCGTGCTCACCGGACGTGCTGATCGCGAACCTTGCCGAGGAGAGCTTCACCCCGAAAGGGAGACGACATGGGTAACCGTGTTTTCGTCCTCGACTTCGACCGGAATCCTTTGATGCCCTGTCTTCCCGCACGCGCTCGCGAATTGCTGGCGAAGTCCAAGGCGGCCGTTTATCGCCCGTTCCCCTTCACGATCATCCTCAGGCGTCGTACCGAAGGCCACGTGCGGCCCATCGCGGTCAAGGTGGACCCCGGCTCCAAGACCAGTGGAATCGCCCTGACCGCCGCGTTTCCTCGCGGCGAGGAAGTCGTCTTCGCGGCCGAGATCGAACATCGAGGCCAGGCCATCAAAGCCTCGCTCGACGCTCGACGCGCGATTCGCCAAGGTCGCCGAGCACGCAAGACACGATACCGCCCGCGACGGTTTGACAATCGGACGCGACCTGATGGCTGGCTTCCACCGTCACTCGACTCGCGCATCAACAACGTCCTGACCTGGATCAAACGGCTGATCGCCCGGGTGCCTGTTTCGGCGATCGGTCAGGAACTCGTGCGGTTCGACACTCAAGCGATGGCGAACCCGGAGATCAGCGGCGTGGAATATCAACAAGGGACGCTGGCGGGTTACGAGGTGCGCGAGTACCTCCTGGAGAAGTGGCATCGCCGGTGTGCTTACTGCGGCAAGGAAGGCGTGCCGCTTCAAATCGAGCACATCCTGGCCCGGGTCCATGGCGGCACGGATCGGATCGCGAACCTCACCCTGGCGTGCGAGCCGTGCAACCTGCGCAAGGCCGCGCGGGCCGTCGAGGATTTCCTCAAGGACGAGCCCGAGCGTCTCGCTCACATCCTCCGAGAAGCCCGATCGCCGCTCAAGGACGTCGCGGCGGTCAACGTGACGCGGTGGGCGTTGTTCCACCGCCTCAAGGCGATGGGGTTGCCGGTCGAATGCGGGAGTGGAGGCCGCACGAAGTTCAACCGGACCCGGCAAGGCTACCCCAAGGCCCACTGGATTGACGCGGCATGCGTCGGGCTCTCGGGGCAGAGCGTTCGACTCCGTTCGAGCCAGCCGTTCCTGGCGATCAAGGCCACCGGTCGAGGCCGGAGGCGGATCGCGCGCACGGATCGGTTCGGCTTCCCATTTCGTTGGTGTCCGCGCTCGAAGAAGGTGAAGGGGTTTCAGACCGGCGATCTGGTTCGGGCTGAGATCCCGTCGGGCAAATATGCCGGTATCCACGTGGGTCGGGTCGCGGTCCGATCCACGGGATCATTTCAGATCGGGCCGGTGGTCGCGCACGTTCGGCATGTCCGGCTGGTGCAACGGTCGGATGGATATTCCTATACCCAACGGAGGGCGGCGATTCCTCCCCATGGTTAAGGCCAGGGGGTTTCCTTGCCGCAATTTGATGAAACATGCGACCGTCTGGCTGCTGGCGACACTCGCGACCGGCGCTCGCGCGGCCGAGCCGGTGCAATTCGCGCGGGACGTGTTGCCCGTATTGTCGGCGAATTGCTATTCCTGCCACGGACCCGATGAACACAATCGCAAGGCCAAGCTGCGGCTCGATATCGAGGGGGAGGCCAAGAAGCCGCGAGATGGCGGCACGCCGATCGCGGCCGGCCACCCGGACCAGAGCCTGATCATCGAACGATTGACCAGCGATGATCCCGACATGGTGATGCCCCCGCCCAAGTCGCACAAGACGGTCAAGCCCGAGCAGATCGAGGCGATCCGCCGTTGGATTGCCGAGGGAGCCAGGTGGCAGCGTCACTGGTCCTTCGAACCGTTCGTGAAGCCGCCCGGGACGCTCGACGACCAGGTGAAAGCGGCTCTGGGCAAGAAGGGCCTCTCGCTGAGGGGGCCGGCCGCACCGCAGCAATTGGTCCGGCGGCTGTATCTGGATCTGATCGGATTGCCGCCCACCCCGGAGATCGCAGACGCGTTCGCCAGGGATCCGTCTCCCGCGGCCTATGAACGCATGGTGGACGAATTACTGACGAAGCCCCAGTTCGGCGAGCATTGGGCCCGGATGTGGCTCGACCTCGCGAGGTATGCGGACACCAAGGGATACGAGAAGGATCTGGCCCGGACGATGTGGCCTTATCGCGATTGGGTGATCCACGCGCTCAACGCCGATATGCCGCTCGAGCAGTTCACGATCGAACAGCTCGCGGGAGACCTCCTGCCCAATCCGACCGAGTCGCAGCTCATCGCCACGGCCTTTCATCGCAACACGATGACCAACGACGAAGGCGGGACCGACGACGAGGAGTTCCGCATCGCCGCGGTCAAGGATCGGATCGACACGACCGTCCAGGTCTGGATGGGCCTGACGATGGGTTGTGCGAAATGCCACACCCACAAGTACGACCCGATCGCCCATGAAGATTACTATCGCTTTTTCGCGATCTTCAACCAGACCGAGGATGCGGACCGTTACGACGACCAGCCGCGAATGGAAATCCTCACCCGCGAACAGCGATCGCGACGCGAAGACCTCCGGAAAACCCGCGCCCGGCTGGAGGGCGACCTTCGCGATGCCGAAGCGGTCGCGGCCCGGAAGAATACCGGCGAGAATTCGCCATGGAAGTCGTCGCGCGTCGTGGAAGCCAGGTCTCGTGCCGGGGCGGCCCTGACGGCGACGAGCGAGGGCTCGATCGAGGTCGGCGGCAAGTCGAGCCCGGACGACGCGTATGTCGTGACGCTCACGCCGGCGAAGGGACGATACACGGCCCTCGGCCTCGAGGCGCTCACGACCAAAGGGAAAGACGGCCGGATGGCCGTCGGGCGAAACCCGGCCGATCCCAACTTCGTCGTCTCCGAGTTGATCGTGGAGCGAATCGATGGCGATTCGGCCCGTCGGATCGGGCTGCGGAACGCGCGGGCCGACTTCTCGCAGGACGGCTGGCCGGTCGCGTCGGCGATCGATGGCGTCGTGAAGACCGGGTGGGCCGTCAGCCCGCGGTCGCGCGAGCGACATCTCGCGATTTTCGATCTCGCCGAGCCGTTCGAGCCGGCGGCCGACGCGAAGCTACGGGTGACCATCACCCAGGAGTATGGCAATTCCCTGACCCTCGCCCACTTCCGATTGATCCTCAGCGACGCGGATCCCGCGAGCCTGGTGCCGACGATCGGCTCGCCCGAGTGCCGGAAGCTGCGGGATGAGATCGCCGCCAACCAGAAGGCGTTGGAGACCCTCGACGCCGAACTCGCCAAGTTGCCGATCATGCGCGAGCGGACGCGCGATCAATTGCGAGTGACGCGGGTACACAAGCGGGGCAACTTCCTGGATCCCGGCGATCCCGTGCAACCCGCGGTCCTCGCCGGATTCTGCCGATCGCCCGTCTCCGGCGCGCCGAACCGGTTGGATGTCGCTCGATGGCTGGTCAGCCGGGAGAACCCGTTGACGCCTCGCGTCTGGGCCAATCGGATCTGGGCCCGGATATTCGGGGCCGGGATCGTCGAGACCGAGGAAGACTTCGGCGCGCTCGGCGCGTTCCCCTCGAACCCGGCGTTGCTGGATTGGCTGGCGGCCGAGTATCGGGACCACGGCTGGTCGCTCAAGACGCTGATCAAGTCGATCGTCTCTAGCAGCACCTATCAACAAGCTTCCGAAATCACGACGCGGTTGCATGAAGCCGATCCGCGCAACCTGCTCCAATCGCGGGGCGCACGATTCCGGCTCGGCGCCGAAGTCGTTCGCGATCAGACCCTGGCGGTATCGGGGCTCCTGTCGCCCAAGATGGGCGGACCATCGGTGATGCCTCCACAGCCCCCCGGGTTGTGGCGATCAACCTATAGCGGCTCTCGCTGGGTCGATGCCGAGGGCGAAGACCGCTCCCGCCGCGGCCTGTACACCTTCCTCAAGCGGACGACTCCGTATCCCTCGTTCACGACGTTCGACGCCGGCAGCGGCGAGGTTTGCCAGATCCGCCGCATCCGCACGAATACGCCGCTCCAGGCCCTGATCACTTTGAACGATCCTGTCTACCTCGAGGCCGCCGCGGCGTTGGCGAGGCGGATGGTGACGGACGCGACCGACCCGGAGGATCGCGTCGAACGAGGCTTGCGTCTCGCGCTGATTCGCCCCGTCCGCGACGGCGAGACTACGCCTCTCCTCAAGCTCCATCGCGATGCGCAGCGTCGATTCGCCGAGTCGCCCGGGGATGCGTCGGCATTCATCAAGACGGCTCGGGGGAATCCCGGTGCCTTGCGAGCCGACGAGTTCGCCGCGTGGATCGTGACCGCCCATGCCATCCTGAATCTCGATGAGTTCCTGACCCGGAATTGAGCCATGCCTGACTTTCCGTCGCCCTTGATTCGGCGCAGCCAAGATGTCACCCGTCGGCATTTCTTCCAGGCCGGCGGCCTGGGATTCGGCGCGATGGCATTGCAAATGTTGCTGTCGCGGGACGGCCATTCGGCGCCGGACTCCACGGCGAAGAGCCCGCTCTCGCCGAAGCCGCCCATGATCGCCCCCCGGGCGAAGCGCGTGATCTATCTGCACATGGCGGGCTCGCCGTCGCAACTCGAGTTGTTCGACGACAAGCCTGCACTGCAGAAGCTCCACATGAAAGACGCGCCCAAGTCGTTCCTCGAGGGCAAACGGTTCGCCTTCATCCGGGGCGTGCCGAAGATCCTCGCCGGGCAATTCCGTTTCGCCCCGCAGGGGCAGAGCGGCCAGCCGATCAGCGAGCTGCTGCCGCATTTCTCGAAGATCGTGGACAAGGCGTGCGTCATCCGGACCGTCAATACGGACCAGTTCAATCACGCGCCGGCGCAACTCTTCGTCCATACCGGCTCGGCGAGACTCGGCAATCCGTCGTTGGGTTCCTGGGTGACCTACGGACTCGGCAGCTCCAACGAAAACCTGCCTGGCTTCGTGGTGTTGCTCTCCGGCGGAAAGACACCCGACGGCGGCAAGTCGTTGTGGGGCTCCGGCTTTCTGCCGAGCGTCTATCAGGGCGTGCAGTGTCGCTCTCCGGGCGATCCCGTCCTGTATCTCAGCGACCCCTCCGGCATGGACCGCGCCTTGCGACGCCGGATGCTGGATGCGGTCGCGGAGATGAATCGCGCGGAGAATCATCGCAGCGGCGACGCGGAGACGCTGACGCGCATCGCACAGTATGAGCTGGCCTATCGGATGCAGATCTCGGTCCCCGAGGTGATGGACATCTCGAAGGAACCGCAGCACGTGCTCGATCTGTACGGGGCCAATCCCGCGGCCGTTTCCGCTGCGGACAACGTCGAGGACCCGCGGACTCTCTACAGGGGCGACGACCCGACGTTCGCCAACAACTGCCTGCTCGCCCGCAGGCTGATCGAGAACGGCGTGCGATTCGTGCAGCTCTACGATTGGGGTTGGGACCACCACGGCTCATCACTCGGCGAGAGCATCGATGAGACCCTGCCGATCAAGTGTCAGCAGATCGACCGCGCCATCGCGGGATTGGTGACCGACCTCGAGCAGCGCGGCATGCTCGATGAAACGCTCATCATCTGGGGCGGCGAGTTCGGCCGCACGCCGATGATGCAGAACAACGTGAACTCGGAGCTGAAGAAGGGCTACATCGGGCGCGATCACCACCCCTATGCCTACACGATGTGGATGGCCGGCGGCGGCATCAAGGGGGGGCTCGCCTACGGGAAGACCGACGAGTTCGGCTACTATCCGGTCGAGAATCCGGTGAGCGTTCGCGACCTTCAGGCCACGATCCTCCACGTGCTCGGCCTCGATCCCTACCAGTTCCATTTCGCATACCAGGGGCTCGATCAGCGCCTCATCGGCCCGACGAACGAGGGGCGCGTGCTTCGAGCGATCCTCGCCTGATCGGATGCGGCGCCGGGCCGTTCACGGGCCGGTTTCCTGATGGCGCTCAGGACAGGCTCTCGACCTCGCCCTCCCGTTCCTCGTGAGTCCTCGGCTCGAGATCGGGCGAGAGCTCGCTGAAGACGTGATAGGTCACGGCCATGAGCAGGCTCGTCAGCGGCAGCGTGAAGAAAAGGCCGACGCAGAAGAGGAGAAATCCGGCCAGGTTGATCATCATCTGGGCCAGGTAGACTAGGATGATGACGATCACCCGCCCTCGGGTCAGTCGCCACGATCCTTGCAGGGCGCCGAGGACGCCGTAGCCCCGGTCCAGGATGAGATAGGAGAACTGGCCCAGGCGCGCCAGCACCACCAGGACCAGGGCCGACCCCAGCGATGAAGCCGCGATGAACGCCATGATCAACGATCCGCCCGCGTTATCCCATTCCGCGGACAGCAGACCGTTGAGAGACCCGAGGATGGGCTCCGGAACCCCGGCGGTCGAGAGGCACGCGGCCAGGCCGAGCAAGAATGACAGCGTCGGAAATTCGGCCAGGATTTTCGCGGCGGAGAAATGGACGATCAAGGCCGGTATCATCGCGATCGCCACGACGAGGAGTGTGGACAGGATGGTGGTCAGGAGGAACCGCCCGCCACGGAAGAGGTCGACGAATTCGGTCGGTTCCCCGCGTGCGACCTTCAGGAGCGAGAGATTCATGCCGATCTGCAACCACACCGGGACGATGATACCGGCCAGGAAGCTCAGGAATCGCAAGAAATCGGAGAGGGCCGGTTCCCTGAGGACTTCTTCCAGCCCCTCGAATATCAGAGAAAGCGTCAGGAGGAATGACCAGTTTGCCAGGACCGTACCCCAGTAGGCGATCCAGCAGGCCGGTAATTGCAGCCGATAAGTCCAGAAAGTCCGACGGAAGATCTCCGCCTCGAGGGTCGGCGCACCGGCGGAGAAAGCCATGGATCCTGTCCCGCTCGGAAGCCGGTCGGGCGCCGTCGTGCCGTCGGCTTCGCGGCGTTCATCGGGGAGCGGGCGAGGATGCATCGAGACGACCTCATCGAACCGGGTGGAGCAGGACGTTTCCGGGGGAGTGTGGGAACCGAAGGACCGATCCGAGACCGATCGATCGATCGCGGGGCATCGGGCCGCCTCGCCGTCTATCGGCCGAGCTGGGTTTCCGCGATCTCGATGGCCTTGAGGAGTCCCCGGGCCTTGTTGATCGTCTCCTCGTACTCGGCACTCGGGATGCTGTCGTGGACGACGCCGCCGCCGGCCTGGATGTACGCGGTGTTACCCCGGATGACGAGGGTTCGCAGCGCGATGCAAGTGTCCATATTGCCGGTGAAATCGATATACCCGACCGCGCCGGCGTACGGGCCGCGCTTGTTCGGTTCGACCTCGTCGATGATCTGCATGGCCCGGACTTTCGGGGCGCCCGACACGGTGCCCGCCGGCAGCCCGGCGCGGAGTGCGTCGAATGCGGTCTGATCGGGACGGAGGCGGCCGGTCACGTTCGAGGTGATGTGCATGACGTGCGAGTATCGCTCGACCTTCATCACGTCCGTGAGCTGGACGCTGCCGTATTCGGCGACCCGGCCGACATCATTGCGGCCGAGGTCGACGAGCATGATGTGTTCCGCCCGCTCCTTGGGATCGGCGAGGAGCTCGTCGGCCAGCGCGCGGTCCTCGGCCTCGGTGCGGCCCCTCGGCCGGGTCCCCGCCAGCGGCCGGATCGTCACGAGCCCGTCCTCGACCCGGACCAGGATCTCGGGCGAGCTGCCGATCAGCGCGAAATCGCTGAACGTCAGATAAAATAGGAAGGGGCTGGGGTTCACGACCCGGAGGACGCGGTAGATGTCGAACGGCCGGGCTCGGGTCTCCACTTCGAATCGCTGGCTGGGGACGACCTGGAAGATATCGCCGGCCTTGATGTACTCCTGGCAATGCCGGACGACGGCCTCGTATTGTTCCCGGGTGAAATTCGAGCGGGGTTCCAGCGAGACCGGGGAGTCGGTGGCGATGTCGCGTACGCCCAGGTCGGGCCCGGGGGCGGAGAGGCGATCCACCAGCTCGTCAACCCGATCGCAACCCGACTGGTAGGCCGCCTTGGGGTCCGCCGTACGATCGAGGTGGACCTGGGCGACGACCAGGATCGTCTTGCGGATATGGTCGAAAATGACCATGCGATCGTAGAAGGAGAACGACAGATCGGGCAGTCGCCGGTCGTCATGGGGGACGTTGGGCAGGTCCTCGGTGTATCGCACCGCGTCGTAGGATGCATAGCCGACCGCCCCGCCGGCGAATCGGGGGAGGCCCGGAAGGGCGAAGGCGCGATATTTCTCGACGAGCCCCTGGAGGTCTCTCAGGGGGTCGGAAGACGTGTACCTCCGTACAGAGCCGGTGCCACCCGCCTCGGCGATGCTCACTTCGGAGCCGCGGGCCTCGAATGTCATGAAGGGCTCGGTCCCGAGGAAGCTGAAACGGCCGACTTTCTCGCCGCCGATCACGCTCTCGAACAGGAAGGAAGGGGCAGCCCGTTCGATCCGGCAGAAGGCCGACACCGGTGTCAGTCCGTCGCCGGTCAATTGCCGGTACACGGGGACGCAGGAGGCTGGCTCGCCGATGTAGCGGGTGAATTCTTCGTAAGACGGGCGATAACGACTCATCGACGGACCATTTCCCGCAAGATTCGCGTGCGAACCGCAATGCATGTACGTTAACACCCCGGCCGGGCGGCGACAAGCCCGGGTGCGGCGGGCGTCTGGCACGAGGCGTGCGGAACGATCGCGTCGGAAATCTTTCGGATCGTTTGCGTTAAGGTCGACGCTCGCGAGGGTGGCCGCGCCGGCCCGCGACGTCTCGGTTGCTTGACACCCCCGGAGGGCGAATTAGAATACCATTAAGATTACGCTCCATCGCGAAACCGCGGCAACACTCCCGACGGCGAGCCCGATCGTTCGTCTGCCCCGGGGTGAGTAGTGACGGAAGACGATTGCGTCGCCCTTAATGCGGATCGGGATCGGACCGGCGGAGTTGCCCCATGAAATGCGAGAAATGTGCGAAACCCGCCACATTTCACATCACGGACATCGTCGAGAAGGGGAAGCATCGTGAGTTTCACTTCTGCGACGAGCACGCCCGGCAGCATCTGGCCCCTCCCGAAGAGGCGCTGGAAACGCCGACGATGAGTGAAATCGCCAAGAAGTTGATCGTCGGTACGCCGGGCTCCAATCGCGAGCCGTCGCCTTCGGACAAGCAGGTTTGCCCGGTCTGTCAGATCACATTTCTGGAATTCCGCAACTCGGGCCGGTTGGGATGCCCCTACGATTACGAGGTCTTCCGCGAAGAGCTGATGCCCCTGCTCGAGAACATCCACGGAGAGACGCGGCACTCCGGCAAAGTCCCCCGGCGTGCGCCGCGGAACACTCAGCAGCAGACGACCTTGATCCAGCTCCGCAACGAGCTGAAACGGGCCGTCGCGGCGGAGGATTACGAGGCGGCGGCGCGGTTGCGAGATCAGATCAAGGTCATCGAGCAAGAGCAAGGGCGATGAATGCCGTGACCCAGACATTCGTGCAACCCCCCCGACCAATGGGCCGGTCGCTCCCAATCAGGTGGTCGGGCCAATGAGGTGTCAGCGGTGCCAGAAAGAAGCCTCGGTCCATCTGACCGAGCCGGTCAACGGCCAGCGTCGCGAGCTCCATCTCTGTCAATCTTGCGCCCGAAAGGCGGGTCTGACCTTGCCCGAGTCCCCGCCGAACCTGGCCCTGGACGCGGTCGTCCAGAGCCTCATCGTGGCCAATGTGGGCGAGCTCGTCGGCGAGCTGGCGGAGTTGACCTGCCCCGATTGCGGCATCAAGTTCATGGAATTCCGGGCCGGGGGCCGGCTCGGCTGCCCGCAAGACTACCGGGTCTTCTCGGCCGGGCTCTCGCCCTTGGTCCAGCGTTATCACGGCGCCAGCCGGCACGTGGGCAAGGTGGCCCGCCGCCACGAGAGTGCCGGCCATCGGCTCCGGCTCCGAACCCAGTTGCGCGAGGCGATCGCCCGCGAAGATTACGAACAAGCCGCCCGGTTGCGAGACCAGCTCCGCCTCAAGGATCCCAGGCATGACTCTCGATGACCTCACGAAATCGTCCGGCGAGTGGCTCCGTGGCACGGGCCCCGAGAGCGACATCGTCATGTGCTCCCGGATCCGCCTGGCGCGGAACCTCGCCGATTTCCCGTTCACCAACCGGGCCAGCCGCAGCGAAAAGACCGAGATCGAGGCGCATTTCCGCGCCGCGCTGTCGCACACCAAGCTCGACCTGAGCTACCTGGACGTCAACGGCCTGGGGACGCTCGACCGCCAGTTCCTGGTCGAACGACAGATCATCTCCCGGGAGCTGGCCAACGGCGATGGCCCGCGCGGCGTGGCCATCAGCACGCTGGAAAACGTCGCGATCATGGTCAACGAGGAGGACCATCTCCGCGTCCAGTTCATGTTCTCGGGATTCCGCCTCCCCGAGGTCTGGGACGCCGTCAATCAGCTCGACGACCGCCTGGAAGAACAGCTCGCCTACGCGTTCAGCCCCCAGCTCGGCTACTTGACCGCCTGCCCGACCAACGTCGGCACGGGGATTCGCGTCGGGGTGATGCTACACCTGCCCGGCCTGGTCCAGACCAAGCAGATCGACAAGGTCTTCCGGGCCCTCCAGAAGATCAACCTGGCCGTCCGCGGCCTCTACGGCGAGGGGAGCCAGGCCTCGGGCGATTTCTACCAGATCTCCAATCAGCAAACCCTGGGCAAGAGCGAGCCCGAGTTGATCAAGATCCTCACCGACGTGGTCCCCCAGGTCCTCGTCTACGAGCGATCCGCCCGCAATACCCTGCTCACCGAGCGAAGGCAGCACCTCCACGACCAGGTCAGCCGGGCCTATGGCGTCCTCAAGACGGCCCAGACGATCTCGAGCGAGGAGACGATGCTCCTGCTCTCCAGCGTCCGGATGGGAATTAACCTGGGATTGATCGACGACCTGTCGATCGCGACCGTCAACGAGCTGTTCATCCAGACCCAACCGGCCTTCCTCCAGAAACTTCGCGGCTCCGAGCTCGGGGTCGAGGAACGCAACGTCGCCCGTGCGACCTACTTGCGAAGCCGGTTGGCGAACGGTCGGCAAGCCCCCCGTCATTGAGTCTCGGATCGTCCTTGTCCTCGACCTCGACCCCGGAGGCGATGTGTCGCTGTTAAGCTTCGAGATCGACCCGAACAAAGTCCTCGGAGTGACGGCCGATGCGTCGCTCGAGCAGATCCGCGACGCCTATCGGCAAAAGGCCAAGATCTATCACCCGGATGCCGGCGGCGAGGAGTGGGCGTTCCGCATCTTGAGCCAGGCTTACGAGTTGCTCTGCTCGGCTCGCGTCGTGCGTGCCGCCCATATCGAGTCCCCAAGGCCAACGGCCCGTTCCGCGCCGAGACCTCCTCGTCGAGAGCCGAGCGCCGAGACGGTCCACGCGGGGCTCCACGACAAGCACGTCAACCCGTCACACATCGTCGCCGTCGAGCACCTCTGCGTCCGCTACCTCTGGGATCAGGCCAGCTACCTCTGGCTCGGTCAGGGCGTCCCCGAGGAGCGGCGGTTCCTGAGCTGTAGCCTCAACCTGAGCTGGCCGGATGCGTTGCGTCCGGATCGCGACGACCCGATCCCGGAGCACGCCGCCATCCTCGAAGCATTAGTCGAGATCTTCGATGCCTTGATCATCAGCACGAGGGTGGTCAATTCGCGATCGAGCGTCGAGGACGATCGATTCTCCGGCTGGCTCAGCTACGCCGGCTTCGACGGATCCTCGAAGGCGCTCCAGATCCTGCACGACTCGCTCCGGTCCCGCGGGCTGGGCCTTCGGCAGTGGTCTCGCGACCTGTTCATCCCCCGCGCCTGGCAGTTCGACCGCAAGGAAGCGTAGCTCGCTCCGGCAGGAGGTTCGTCGACGGGACGTTCGCTCATGAGGGCCTCGACGGCTCGCCGCCCTCCAGCTTCGACACGATCGGCGCGATCAATTCCTCGGGCACGAATTGCTTGAGGGCCTCGGTCCCGCCATACCGCACGACCTGCTTGATCAGCGAGCTGGAGACGTGCGAATACTCGGCGTCGGCCATCAGGAAGACCGTATCGATCGACGGATCGAGCCGGTGATTGGTCAGCGTCATGCCGAACTCGTACTCCATGTCGGAGAGGGTCCGGAGGCCGCGCAGGATGACCCGGGCGCCGATGCGTTTCACGTACTGGACGGTCAGGCCCTCGAATGATTCGACCGAGACATTCGGGAAGCGGCTGACGACCAGCCTCGCCAGCTCGACCCGCTCATCGATGGTGAAGAACGACGTCTTGTTGGGATTGACGCCGATCCCGACGACGAGGTGGTCGAAGAGGAGACGGCCGCGGCGAATCACATCCAGATGGCCGAGCGTGATCGGGTCGAATGTTCCCGTGAAGACCGCCGTGCGATAGGGATCCGTCGTGTGTGGGGACATAGTCGCTTCGCTCCAGTTTTCAGTGTTCAGTTTTCAGTGTTCAGCAAATAAGCCGTTGAACACTGAACTCTGAACACGGAATACCGCTCAGTCCGGTGGGCTCAGCCAAGTCGTTCCAGACCCGCGCGGAGCCGTTCGAGATCGTCCTCGTTGTTGTACACGTGCGGACTGATGCGCAGCCTGCCGCGACGGCAGGCCACGACGATGCCCGAGGTCCGGCGGAGCTCCATCGCCGCGGCGTTCAGGTCGATCCCGTCTCGCTCGAGGACGACGATGGCCGAGCGGTCCGCTTCGCGATGAGAACCGTGGAGGGTCCAGCCGGCCCTGGC
The DNA here is from genome assembly GCA_963743925.1 of uncultured Planctomycetota bacterium. GTDB lineage: Bacteria > Planctomycetota > Planctomycetia > Isosphaerales > Isosphaeraceae > CAVZRC01. The sequence continues at coordinate 123,688 of CAVURY010000015.1, forward strand.
CGCCAGCTCGCGGACGGCCTCCGCCCGATCGAGGATCCGGCGCGAGACGGCGTCGAGTCCCCATTCATGAAAGAGATCCACGCTCGCCCCGAACGCCTGCAAGCCGGGCATGCTGAACGAGCCGCCCTCCCAGCGCTCGGCGGTCGGCTTGAGTTTGAGCTCGACCTCCGCGGCGTTGTAGGATCCGACCACGCTGTGCCAGCCGACGCCCACAGCTCGCAGCCGATCGATCCAGTCCCGTCTGACGAAGAGAAATCCCGCGCCCTCGGGTCCGAGCAGCCATTTGTGACCGTCGGCCGCGAGGAAGTCGATCGGCGTCTTTCGCACGTCGATCCGATGCGGACCGAGTCCCTGGATCGCGTCGACGAACAAGGCGATGTCGCGCCCACGGCAGACTTCTGTCAGCGCATCGAGATCATTCCGGAACCCGGTCGCGAACTCGACGTGGCTGATCGCCAGGACCCGGGTCGAGCGGTCGAACGCCGCCACGAGGTCTTCGAGCCAGATCCGACCCTCGCGGCTCGGCACCTGACGGACGGAGACCCCTCGACTCGCCAGGTTCATCCACGGCAAGAGGTTGGAGGGGTATTCGTCGGAGGGGATCACCACGCTGTCGCCGGCCCGCCAGGGATAGCCCTCGGCGATCAGGCCGATCCCATGGGTCGTGCTGTTGATGAACGCGATCTCGCCGCGATCGGCGTTGATCAGGCCCGCGACCCGGTCGCGGATCGCCTCCAGCCTCCGCCCTTGCTCCGGCCAGCCCACGACGCCGTCCCGCTCCTGGAACCCGGCCCACTCGCGGAGGGCCTCTCCGGAACGACGGGGCAGCGGTGCGACCGCGGCATGATCGAAGTAAGCCCAGTTCCGCACGACGGGGAACTGGGCCTCCCTGATCTCATCCCAGTCGATGCCCCGGGAGGCGCCCATGGGCCGAGTCTCCGTGAACGGCGACGCGGCTCAGCGACGCGCGGACTTGCCGACGACGAACAAGGCGAACATGACGAGGCAGAGGGTGCCCAGATAGCCGTCGAGCGGCCGGCCCTCGGCCTTCTCGCCCTCCGGGCTGGCCACCTCCTGGGCTCGGACCGTTGTCGTCAACGTCGGGCTGATCGCCAGGCCGAAGCCCAGGAGCAGCGGCGCAACCTTGCGGGCAAATCGATCGGTGAGGCCGGTCATCGTTCACGTTCCTTCACAGGGGTAGGTCGTCGAGAAGAATCGTAGCTCATCGGGAGCCATTCCCGCAGGGGCCGCACGCGGCGGCGGAAGGCCCGTCGGGCCATCGCCACGGCCTTCCACGCCGGACCTCGCGAGCGGAGGTGGGCGATGTAGTCATCGAGTCCGACCGCCCAGAATCGGTATTCCCGCCCCCGAAACTCGTAGGCGCCATTCTCGCGAGGGAGGGGGAAAGGCTGCATGGGCTCGGCATAGGCGAACGCCAAGACCGCCCGGAATCCGGGCCCGAACATCGCCTGCCAGCGTTCCAGCGCCTCCAGGTCGTCCGTGGTGACCCAGTTCTCCCAGTCTCGGCGCCCGCGAGCATTCTTGCTTCGCTTCCCTTTCACCTCGACGACCAGGTTCGTCCCGAAGCGAGGGTAGAGCAGGAAGTCGGGGTTCTTCAGGCCCTCGTCGCCGAAAATCGCGCGCTTGGCCTCATCCACGGCGACGCAGGGGACGCGGAGCGAACGGATGAACGATTCGAAGGCCGCTTCGTAATGGTTGGATCGATTGGCCATCGCCGTCGCGATCGGGGATCACCCTCGCCCTCCGGGTCGTGAGCCGGGACCGCTTGCCGGCTCCCGCTTGTCCACTCAATCATCCGGGTTCCGTCGCGCCCGTCAATCCTCGTGTGCCGATTTTGAGCCGTTGAGGGTCACGATGGGCAGCATCGGCCCGCGTGGGGTGCGGCGACGACGGGGGGGAAGCACGGCTTCGGCATACTCCCAGACCTGCTCGGGCGTCTCGAAGATCTTGTCGAACGACCATTCACCATCATACTCGCAGTTCTCGGTCGTATAGTCTCGGCAGATCTTGGGCCGGTTGAGATAGATCCGGCAGTGGTCTTCGGCCGTCAGATACTGGCAACGCGTCATCACCAGGAGGTACCACTGGCCTTTCTCGACGTAAATAATCGTCCGTCCATGGGCGAGGTACCAGCGGATGGAGTCGTAATCATCCCACGTCGAGGGGTTGTCGATCGGCAGCGAGAAATAGCGGCAACACTTACCCGTGCAGTGATCGCAGAGGCATTCGCCCGGTTTGAGCTGATCGCGGCGCACCTTCTTCTTCCGGGACTGTTTGGCGGCTTTCAAGGACGAACTCCGATCCGCTCGAGACGGTTCAGGTCTTGATGAGGGGCGCACGCTCTCGCCAGGGATTGCACATGGGACTCGGTCGTGCCGCAGCAGCCGCCGAGTAATCGTACGTTCCACTCGAGGAGCTGGGGGACCGCCGCGGCGAATGCGGCCGGCGTCGAATTCGATTCTGTCGTGCCCTTGCCCGTTGCGGCGGGCTTCACGAGTAATGGGCATGAGATCGCCCCATGGAGACGACCGGCCAGGGCGATCGCCGCGTCCATGCCCGGCGCGCAGTTGATCCCCACCGCCGTGACGCCCAGATCCTGGAGCCGCCGGGCCGTCGCGACGGGCTCCTCGGGCCACTTCCAGAGACTGGCCAGGATCAGCACGGGTGTACCCAGGGCTTCGAGAACTTCGCGGAGAACGTCCAGCAACGGTTCGGCGCGGAAGGTTTCGAAGACGAGGACATCGACGCCCGAATCGACCAGCATGGCCGCCTGTTCGGCCGCCGCCCCGGGTTGCTCGGCCGCGGACGGCCCGATGTCGCCCGCGACGAAACCGTTCGCTCCAATGGCCGTTCGCGCCAGCGCGACGGCCGCGCGATTGATGGCCTCGACGGAATCCGCCCGACCATGGCGTGCCAGCCAGGACCGGTTCGCGCCGAAGGTGTTACTGAAGAGCACCTGGGATCCGGCCTTCACGTCGCGCACGTGCTGGTCGAGGACTTCCGCGGGATGGGTCAGATTCCAGAGTGCCGGATCATCGGTGCGAAGGTCCAGCCCGAGGGCGCAAAGCCCCGTCCCCATGCCCGCGTCGAGGACGAGCGGCCCTCGATCCAGCGCGGCCAGGAACCGGTCGGCGCCACGACCGGTCGACGTCATCGGACCGAGACCACCGGGCAAGCGCCGTTCGAGATCGCGGATGGTCGGGTTCAATTGTTTTTGGTCCGGTTGCGATAGCGGGTGCTGACGCGAACGAGGAATCGATTCTCCTCCTCGGTGAGGGCGGGCCGTCCTTCGCGGTGGATCTTCTCGAGGATCTCGTCCATCCGCCGTTCCTCGGCCGCTTCGCGGGCCATCCGACGCTGCCGGCGGAGATCGGAGCGGCGTCGCCTCCATCGTTTCAGGGCGCTCTCCCGACGGGGGCGAACCTTCGCGGCGCCGCTCTCGAGGCTCGTGTATCCTTCGGAGAAATCGTAGCCGAAGACCCCGTCGTCGAAATAGCCGCCTTCCTCGAGCAGATGGGCCTCCACCCGCACCATGTACTCGATCGTGAAGGCCATGACGAGGAGCGTCACGCCGTCGCTACGGCCGCTGACGAGCCGCATCAGGCCGGCGAATCCCAGGATCAGGACGAAGGCCCGGGCCGCGTAGAAGGCGTAGGGATTATCCCGGGGGCTGACGACCGATGTACTGTTCAAGATGGCGCGAAGCATCCGGCCGCCGTCGAAGGGGAGGGCCGGCAAGAGATTGGCGAGCGTCAAGACCCAGTTCAGATAGCCGAACCAGCCGATGAGCCACACCCGACTGAGCGGCCTGGCGAGGGCGCCCTGGACCCAGGGTGCCCCGATATCCGCGCCCGTGTTTCCGAACGGATACCAGACGACCTGGGCGCCCGCGAACAGGTTCAAGCCGATCGCCGTGATCAGGAAAATGGCACCGCTGGTCAAGGGACCGGCCGCCGCGACCCAGAAATGCTCGCCGGAGCGGGGCCTGTGCGGCGGGCCGACCAGGTTTCCCAGCGGCCAGAGATGCACTTCCTCCTGGTCGCAATCGAGCCAGGCCGCGACCGCCGCGTGCGCGAGCTCGTGAATCGCCAGGGCGATCAGCAGGAGCCCCAACCAGCAGGCCGTCTGGGAAAGATCCTGGAGCTTGCCTTCCGCGGCCAGGGCGATCGCGGACCACAGGAGCCGCGTCGCCACGAACAGAATCAGGAGGACGTGGACACGGACCGTCGTGCCGAACCATCGGCCCAGACTGATCGGCGACCAGGTCAAAGGATCGCTCATGGCCGGTCATCCGAATCGCGTTGAGAGCACCCAACCGAGGGACACTCGTCTCCTACAGAATCACTCTAACAGCCTTCTTCGCCGGTCGCAATGTTAGCGGCAAACCTCGTGCCGAGGCAGTGAGGGGCGCGTCGAGTTCGGGGCGATCCGCTTCAGACCGTCGGTGGTTCGTGCTAGACTATCCAGAGCGATTCACGCTTGGTTTGCGCACGGGGCCGGAAAAAGGGGACTGGCTCACGGCCCCGGACGGCCCCGGGGATCTCGGGCAACGAGCGAGTGGGCCGGGTGCCTGTCCCCTTTTTCCGCGCGCTCAACCCACGCGTAAACCGCTGTAAGAGACCACGGATCCGCTCGCCACGAACTCCCCTGGGCCACGACCATGCCTCGATTCTCGGACGATACGGATCTGCGCGTCGCGGTGGAGCTCGGGCCGCGCTCCTACGAGGTCCGGGTGGTGACCGGCAAACCGGACGAGTTCGGGCCATTCGTCCGGAACGCGCTGGAATCCTCCTGGTCCGGGCGTTCCTGCCGCTCGGCCTTCATCGTCACCGATTCCAACCTGGAGGACCTGGGACTCGGGTGGCAATATCGCGATGCCCTGGCGCAAGTCGGCATCGAGGCACCTCGCATCGCCGTTCCTGCCGGCGAGGGCAGCAAGTGCCTCGCCGAGGCAGAATCCCTCTACAATCAGCTCGTCCAGCACAAGGCCGACCGCCATACGGCGATCGTCGCCCTGGGTGGCGGAGTGATCGGCGACCTTGCGGGATTCGTCGCGGCCACCTATGCCCGGGGACTTCCCCTGATCATGGTCCCGACGACCCTCCTGGCCCAGGTAGACAGCTCGGTCGGGGGCAAGGTCGGGATCAATCATGCCAAGGCCAAGAACATCATCGGTGCATTCCACCAGCCGGCCGGCGTCTGGATCGACACCCGGACGCTCAAGAGCCTGCCGGATCGGGAGCTACGCTGCGGCCTGGCCGAGGTCGTCAAGTACGGCGTCATCCTCGATGCCGATTTCTTCGACGAGCTGGAGCAGCAGGCCGACGACATCATGAAACGGAAGCCCGCGACCTTGCGCCGGATCGTCGCGAGGTGCTGCCAGCTCAAGGCTGATGTCGTCTCACGCGACGAGCGGGAAGAAACGGGACTACGCGCCGTCCTGAATTTCGGCCATACGATCGGCCATGCGATCGAGTCGGTCGCACGCTATGGAGGGGTCTATCAGCACGGGGAGGCCGTGGCCGTGGGGATGGTCGCCGAGAGCCGCCTGGCGCAACGGCTGGGCTGGATCAGCTCCGAACCGGTGGATCGACTGATCAGCCTGCTGGATCGATTCGGCCTGCCGACGATCAAGCCGGGGTTCGACCCCGGCGTGCTGATCGACGCCATGGGCCGCGACAAGAAAAACCGCGATGGCCGGCTCCATTTCGTCCTGCCTCGAGCGATCGGCCACGTCGAGCTGACTGGCATCGCCGATGAAGCCGACGTGCGTGCCGTCCTCGAGGCGCTCTGATCGTCGGGAGTCCTGACTGGCCGAGTTTCACAAGCAAGAGAGAAGAAACTCAACCACGAAAGACACGAAAAACACGAAAGAAAAAACAGTCAAAAATAAGGTGTTTTGGTAGGTATTTTTAATTCTTAATTTTCGTGTTTTTTCGTGTCTTTCGTGGTTAAGAACGCATTTCTCCGGGTTGTGTATCTAGGCCTTCTACACCGAAGAGTCGCCCATCCGGGCCACGCATGGGCCGCCCATTGCGGTTGACTGGGCTAGAGAGTGAGAGGGGCTCCGCCCTTGACCGAATCGAAGTCCGACGAACCGCTGCTCGACTTGATCCGACTGTCGATGATCCCGGGCGTCGGGCCGCAGACGACCCAGGCCTTGCTCGAGCACTTCGAAACGCCCGGCCGAGTCCTCGCGGCGTCGCGCTCGCAGCTTCGCGAGGTGCCCAACGTCGGCCCCAAACTGGCCGAGAAGATCGCGCTGGCACGACAGGAGTGCGATGCGGAGGCCGAGCTGGCGCTGTGCCGTCGCCTGGATGTGGATGTGATCGCGCGCGACGATCCGAAATATCCCCCCGCCCTCCAGAATATCCCGGATCCACCGGGCCTCCTGTACTGCAAGGGACAGCTCCAGCCGCGCGACCAGCTCGCCATCGCGATCGTCGGGATCCCGGCATTGCACGCCGTACGGGATGCGAATCGCGGAGCGGTTGGCCTCGGGATTGTCGCGCATCGGCTTCACGATCGTCTCCGGCCTGGCGCGGGATCGATGCGTCGGCGCACCGGGGGGCGATCAAGGTCGGGGGGCGTAGCATCGCCGTGATGGCCAACGGCCTGGCCTCGGTCTATCCTCCCGAGCACGAGGATCTGGCACGCGCCCTCGTGGAGGCCGGCGGCCTGTTGAGCGAGATGCCGATGCGGCAAGCCCCGCTCGCCGGCCTGTTCACCCAGCGCAACCGGATCATCTCGGGGATCAGCCTCGGCGTGGTCGTGGTCGAGGCCGCGCCGCGCAGCGGCTCGCTCTCGACGGCCAAGCACGCGGTCGAGCAGAATCGAGAAGTCTTCGCCGTACCCGGGCCGGTCGACAGCCTCGCCAGCCGCGGCTGCCACCGCCTGATCCGCGACGGCGCCAGGTTGGTCGAGACGGTCGACGATATCCTGGAAGAGCTCGGCCCGCTGGTCAAGGAGGTGCGGACGGACCCGGCCGAGCCGCCGGTCCGACACCCGGCGGAGCTCTCCCTGACCGACCTGGAGCGCTCGCTCCTCGGTCAGCTCGACGACACTCCGACCGCCGTCAACGAGCTGATCGTCCGCACGAAGCTCACGGCGAGTCAGGTGATGGCCACGCTCAGCGTCCTGGAGATGAAGCGGCTCGTCCGTCGGATGGCCGGCCATCGATTCGTCAGGGCCTGAACCACCCATCGTAGGCGTTCACAGATCGGGAAACTCAGAGATACGGGCGCGGGAGCGGTCGATATCCGCAAGACGCTCGCATCATGGTCTTCGAAGATTGAAGGGCCTATAAATTTCAAGGCTGGGATAGTATTCCCGGTGGCGATACGGTGAGGCAGCCCGAAGACGAAATGGCTAGTCGGGCCTTCACCTGATGCCCAGAGCAGCAGTTCGCCCCCTTTGTATGTCCACATGGCGGGCCTCCGACTGGAAACCGCCGTTCATATGATCGGACTTCACGCGGTCACCCTCCTGAGTCCGTGACCGCAACCGGGCGACATAGGTCAGGCGTCCAGCCTGGAGAGAAGGGCTCGGTATCGTCCCGCGACATCACCGAACATCGCGATGCCAGGCCCGTAGCGATCAAAGTCCTCGAGGACTCCGATGATCCCCGCGTGGATGACCGGCCCGACGGGGATGACTTCGGCGGGCTCGTGATCGAGGCGAAATGAGATGAGGCTACAAAACGAGCTGGCCGCGTAGGCGTCGTTTTCCGCCTCCTCGCTCAATAGGTAATTAATGGCGGCGGGTACGTAGAAGCGAAACGCGATCGGCCCCATCCACATCAAGTCTTCCCAGTAGCAGAGGAGATCCTCGCGAAAGAGCGCCTCCGCCTGCTCCAAATCCTTGCCGAGGAAGTGCTCGACGGCAGTTCGCTCGTCGAGTGAGTCGAAGACGTTGATCTCCTCGGCACTCGGCAAGCGGGTGTTCATCTGCGACGTAGATCGCCGGCGGGGCCGCTGCATTGGCCACTCCTGATCAGTCTCAACACTGGATCACCCTCGACAACTCCCGGCATCCTCCCGGGCTCGACCGTCCGAGACAACTAGGATTCAGAGGTGACAGTGTTGCAGCCACCGTCAGACAGCGCTCACACATAGCCTTCGCGGCGAACAGGGCGGCCAGAAAAAGGGCGCCATCGAAGACCAAAACGCATCCCTCAATACCACTGGGGTGAAATCTCATTTGACGATACTCGCAAATCATGCATGGAGACAAGGGCCACCCACGCCAGAACATTTCCTTGGTGATGGGGTCCAACTCCATAGGAGTCCCCCCAAACTCTTCCCATCCGCTCCGCCGCGGATTCGCCCAGAGCAGGACTCCGGTCAGCAGGGTGAGGAAGATGGCCGTCGTTCGATGGACGGGACGAGGCCATCGCGCGGCGCGAATGAGAATTAAGAGCGCCATCCCTATAACGGAACAGTCTACTCCGGCTGCGATGACCGCTGCGACCGCCACCGCGAGCAACCACCGCCGCGTCGTCATCCGGGGGAGTCGCATGACTTCACCATGGAGTATCGCCTCTAGTTCACCCGTTCCACGTTCAAGCACGTCCTAACGCTACCTGTCCATTCCAACAATGTACCGAACCTTGCGTACTGGAGCGAGAAGTCACGTGCATTGGTTCGATGCGGAAACGCGACCGGTTTCCGGTGCAACGCAAAAGATGACTTCGACCTCCTCCGCATCACCAGTCTCGCCCCACAAGGAAACGCCGAAGCTCTTGCTCGGCCGTACGACGACGACCAACTGATCGGCGGCCTCGTCGTCCAGCCCCTGCCAAGTCAGTGCCGTCACCATCTTACGGCTTATGCGCCTACGCTCCCCGAGGGTTATAGGCCGAGCAGCGAAGTGATCGGGATAGTCCTTGTACGGCCACTCGATGGAAGAGAGTCGGGGGGTCAACTCGGTGATGCGGACTTCCGCATCGGAGACGACCTGATAGTCCAGGAGGCAGCCGTCGTATGCGAACCCGTAGAGCAAGGGTAGGGAGGCGGCGTTGGGGAACGAGATGTTCAGGCGGCTATCCTGAAGATCGAGTGTGACCAGACGATGCAAAGGTCTTTGATTGGTCGGGAATCCTCGAACTGAAAGACCGAGCGGGCCGCCGAAGGTATGCCGGAACGCGCTCTCGGAGCGATACGGAACCCTGCCAAAGGCCACCACGCCAGGCAATGACGATGGGATGTGTCTCATCGAGAATGTGCATGGATCATGCCTGATACGAGCTGGCAAGGGTCGATACTA
>CAVURY010000016.1:0-169511 GCA_963743925.1 uncultured Planctomycetota bacterium
CCGGCCGAATCCGGCTTCTTCATCGTCTCTCGCAGTCGATTCAGGCTCGCCTGCGCCCGTTCGTTCTCATGCAACTGGTACGCCGCCATCGCCAGAAAGGCCAGTTCCGCCGGAGCGTGATCCCCTTGAACCTCCCGGTTGAGTTCGTCCGCGTGCAACAGCGTGGCCAGGGCCTCCTGGTACCTCCCGAGGCGGTACTGGGCCATCCCCAGAGTGGTGTGGTAGGAACCTTCGAACGGCAGGAGGCGGCAGGCGATTTCCGCCTGTCGCAGTGCCAGGCGGTACGCGGAGGGTTCCCGGCCCGGCCGAATGGCGACGGCCCGGCTGACCCGGTTGAGGGTGGGCGAGTACTCGACCCAACGCTCCGCCAGGGCCAGGGCCTCTTGCCGCACCGGCTCGCTCAGGACGGGATCGGCGCGGAGGTGCGCGAGGACCTCGGACCGGAACAGAGGCTTGCCGAAGAGGGGCACCACCACGTTCTCGGCCTCCAGACGCACCCGGTCTCGCCAGAACGGCTCGACCAGGGTGAGGGCTTGCCGCCGCACGGCATCGCTGATGGTCGCGTCGTTCCGGATTCGTTCCGACACCGCACTCGGGGCCGGCGATTGCGTGAACAGGAACTTGACCAGGCTCGCGGCCTGCCGCTCGTCGGCGAGTTCCGCGTCCAGGGGGATACCCTCCCAGATCGTCACGGCGTTGTCCCCGCTGGCCGCAAGACGACGGCCGACGCGATCGAACGACACGCGGGGGGCCTGCGCTAGCAGCCCATGCAGGGAGAGGATTTCCTGCCCGGTGAGCGTATCCCAGATCTTCACTTCACTGTTGAGTCGCTCTCCTCCCCGGTTCGTTCCGCCCGCGCCGGTGACGAGCCGACGGCCGTCGGGACTGTACGTCAACCCATGCACCACGTTCGTATGTCCGCGGAGAGTCAGATCGATCTCTCCGGTGACCGCGTTCCAGACCTTGACGGACCTGTCTCGGCTCGCCGAGGCGAGCCGACGGCCGTCGGGGCTGTACGCCAGGCGCGTGACCGATCCTTCGTGCCCGCGCAGCGCGAGGGTTTCCGCCCCGGTCGCCGCGTCCCAGACGCGCACGATCCGGCCCTCGCTCGCGGCCAGATGTTCGCCGTCGGGGCTGAAGGTCACTCCGGCGAAACCGGCGTTGCCGGCGGGGTCGTTGCGCCCGGGCAGCGTCAGGACCGCCTCCCCCCTGCTCGGATCCCAGATCACGACCTCGCCAGGAACCGGCCGCCCTTTCCCACTCGACCCGCGACTGCAGGAAGCGAGCCGACGGCCGTCGGGACTGAACGCCACACCCACGATGGAGGCGGTGTGCCCGCGCAGGCACAGGATTTCGGTGCCGTTCGACGCATCCCAGAGGCGCACGGTCCGATCCTCCCCGACGGAAGCGAGGCGACGGCCGTCGGGACTGTAGGCCACCCCAAAAACGGGAGCGGAATGCCCGGTCAGGGTGAGGAGGCCCACCCCCGTGGTCGTGTCCAGGACGCACACGGTATGGATGCTGCCGGCTATGGCCAACCTCCGGCCGTCCGGGTCGAACGCCATATCCTGTACGCTACTGAATCGCCTGCGCAGGGTGACGGTCTCGGCAGGCGCCGTGGCATCCCAGATCTTCACGGCACCGTCGCCACTCCCGGAGGCGAGCCGCCAACCCTCCGGGCTGAACGCCAGGCCCGCGACGGAGTCCTTGTGGCCGCTCAGGACGAGGGCTTCCTCCCCTGTGGTCACGTCCCAGACTTTGGCGCTGATTATTGCCGGCCGCGGTCGCGAGTCTCCGGCTGTCCGGGCTGAACGCCAGGCCCAGGATCCCGTCCGCATTGTGGAACGCCGAGATCTCCCGCCCGGTGTGGGCATCCCAGACCTTCAAAGTCCCATCGATGCTACCCGAGGCGAGCCGCCGGCCGTCGGGGCTGTACGCCACGCTCGTGACCCGATCCGGATGCTTGCCCGGGGTGAAAGGTTCCTTTCCCGTGGCGGGGTCGCAGATCCGGACCGTATCACCGTCCGCGAAGGCGAGTCGTCGACGTGGCTCCGCCGCGGCCGGGCTGAAGGCCACCGAGGTGAAGGCCGCTTGCCAGGCCGTCGCTTCGTTCCCGGCGATGCACAGTTGTTGCTTCCCGGCGGTCGCGTCCCAGATCTTCACTTCTCCCGGCAAGGGATTTCCCCTCGGACCGAACCCTCCGGCGGCGGAGGCGAGCTGGCGGCCGTCCGGACTGAATGCCAGGCCCCGCACGGGTGTGGCGTGCGCGGAGGTGCAAGAAAGCTCGCGCCCGTCGGCCGCGTCCCAGAGCTTGATTTCGCCCGGCGTGTGCACGCCCCCATTCGCCGAGGCGAGCCGGCGACCGTCCGGACTGAACACGACGCAGGAGGCAAGGTCCTTGTGCCCGCTCAGGCAGAAGAGTTCCCGTCCGGTCGCCACATCCCAGACCTTGACCTCCCCCGATTCTCCGTAATTGCCGCCGGCGGAGGCGAGCCGACGGCCGTCCGGACTGAACGCCACGCAGCGGACCGGAGCGGCGTGGCCGGGCAGCGTGAGCATCTCCAGCCGGCACAAGCGACGCAGGTGGTACCACTCGAAGCCGCGCAGGTCCGTCGCGTCGGGTCCTCGTGGTTCGAAGACGCCGAGCCGTTGTTCGAGCGAAGCGATTTCGCCTTCTTCCGAGTCCCTCCGGGCCAGGTGGATTTCCGCCGCGTACCAGCGTCGATCGCTCCGCGCCTTTTCCTCGCGCGCGTGCCGGGCGTTGGTGAGTGCCTCTTGCTCACGTTTGCCGGCCTGGATCGCGTAATACGAGGTGCCGGCCATGCCGATCAGCAGCGAGGCCGCCACCGCGACGACCAGGGACGCCACCCACGGGTTGCGCTTGCACCAGCGCCAGACTCGCTCGGCCCGTCCGACCGGGCGCGCCAGGATCGGCTTGCCTTCGAGGAAAGATCGCAGGTCCTCGGCCAGTGCCGAGGCACCGGCGTAGCGCTTCCACGGCTCTTTCTGGAGGCACTTCAGGCAGATGGTTTCCAGGTCAGGTCCCACGGCCATGTTCAGCCGGCGGGGCGGGACCGGCTCCTGCTCTCTCACCAGGCGGAGAGTTTCCACCACGTCCACCGACTGGAAGGGCGGCCGGCCGGTCAGCAGACAATAGAGGATGGCCCCGAGCGCGTAGACGTCGGCGGCCGGGCCGACCTCGTCCGTCTGGCCCGCGGCCTGTTCGGGGGCCATGTACGACGGGGTGCCGATGATCTGGCCCGGCAGGGTGAGGTTGCTGTCCTCGGCCACTATCTTGGCCAACCCGAAATCGGCCACTTTCGGGTTGCCGTGCTTATCCAGGAGGATATTCCCGGGCTTGAGGTCTCGGTGGATGATGCCGTGCCCGTGGGCGTACGCCACCGCCCCCGCGATCCGCTCGACCAGCTCGGCCGCCTCTCCCGGGGGCAACGGACCGTCCTTGACCCGCTGGGCGAGACTTCCTCCTTCGACGAAGCTCATGGAAAAGAAGTGGTGGCCGTCGTTCTCGCCCACCTCGAAGATCGGCACGATGCCGGGGTGTTCGAGCTGGGCCACCGCCTCGGCTTCCAGGTGAAAGCGGCGCACGTCGTCGGCGGACGCCAGGTGCTCGGCCAGGATCGTCTTGAGGGCCACGAGTCGATTCAGCTTCCGCTGCCGGGCCTTGTACACGACCCCCATGCCGCCGCGGGCGATGATCTGAATCAGGTCATAATCGCCGAATCGAAAAGGGTCACGCCCCGCCTCGAGCCCGACGACGTCTCGAAAGGCTCCCGTTCCGGGCGTGTGGTCGATGGTGCATCCCTGCTCGGTGGGCGGAGAGGTGGCTTCGCCGGCGGTCGGGCGGAGAGGGTCGCTCGGAGAGGATATGGGCCGGGTCGCTTCCTCGACGGGATGGGGACCCCCGCCAGGAGCCTTCAGGGCGGCCCCGAAGACCTTCGTGGATGGATCGTCGAGTCCGGGAACGGTCGGGCCCGAGGCGTTCGGATTCGTGGGCTCCTCGCCAAGACCTTCCATCAGAGCCCCCTACACGACACCTGAATCCGGCACGGTCTCGCGGATTGGACCGGCCCATGGCGCAAACGAGGGATCGAGAAGCTCCCACCACTCGCGCTCGGGCCCGGTCGGAACGTGATCCGACGGGGAGCACAAGTTATCTGCCATCCCCCATCGAACAGTTACAAGCTCCCGTGGTTGAGTTGAGGGTGCATGAATTCTCACCAGTAGTACAGCACGTGGCAACACCGTTCTCACAAACGCAAGTATTGGGCGTATTACCCGAACATCTGACGACGACGCCGGCGGGTTCAATGGCAGGGACGGGGCCGCAAGAGGGCCGGCGCGTTGGCCAGGAACCGCCCCCGCGGACGACCGCGGGCGCTTGGACGGGAAGCTTCATGTCCGGTCTCCAGATCGAATGGACCCGTGGAAAAAAGGTGCGTGGATGGCTCAGTCGCAGACACAATTGCCGCCGGCATCTTGATGAGCAGTCCCCGGGCAGCATTGGCACGCACCGGAACCGCAATTGACCACCCCATGGCCGGGGCCGCACTTGGGGTTGCTGTCGTCATGCACGCAGAGGTTAACATCCTTTCGCGGGCCAGACGGGGACAGGCCAAGGTCGGAAGGGCCTCGGGCCGGCCGGGAGTGGCCTTCACGGAGGACGGCTGCGGCCTGGATGGGAAGCTTCACGTCCAGTCTCCTTTCGGGTTGCGGCGCGTCGGGCCGACGGGGACGAATTTAGCGGGTGGACGAGCGGCGCGTCGGGCCGACGATCACCGGCACGGTATTCCATCCGAGGGCAGTGCGCAACGATGCCTCCCGGACGACCGGATGCAGGCCGCGTTTTCGCAGCAAACTCGAGGACTGGGCCGCGACCCCCGAAACCGTCGCCGCCGCGCAACAGGTGCCGGTCCCTCGCGTTGCACCGCGATCGGGCTGGATTCCAAGTATATCCACGCCGGGTGCCGGAATCCCCCGAATTCCGCGAGGTCGGCCCCAATTGCCGGACCCGAGGTGATTCCCCTGTATATCCATCGCGCCGAGCCGGCACCGCGTCGAGATTCTCGATGATTCGACCCCTCGCCGGACGATTCATGGACGGGCTGATCGTCGGGCACTCGACGAGCGTGTCATCACCGAGAGGCCTCGATCATCTGGAGTGCCTTCCGGGCGGGCTCGCCGACGCCCGCTTCGGGGTCCGCCACCAACTTTCGCAGTTCGTCGGTCGCAGCGGCAGCCTTCGGCCCGAATCGGGCCAGCGATTCGATCACGACTCGGTCATCATTCGGGCTGTTCTGGCGCAATTTCTTCCTCGTCCGCAGGGACTCGGTCAGGGCCAGGACCGCCTGGTCGTCCTGCGGAGTTCCCGGAGCGACTTGACCCAGGGCGAAAGCCGCCGCGGTCCGAGTGCCGTACGCGGAAATATCGTCGGTTGACCGATGCAACATCGCGATCAATCCGGGCACGGCACCTGCCGCGGCCGGTCCGAACAGCCCCGCGACCGTGGCCGTACTGATGTGCAGATCCTTTCGCTTCGACTCCAGGATCTCGACAACCAACGGGATGATCTCACGGGCGTCGGGATTGGTCGGCTCGATCTGGCCCAAGGCCGTGGCCACTTCCAAAGCCAGGTCGAGGCGTTCCGAGGCGATCGCCTCACGAAGCAGCCGTATCAGTTCGGGAACGGCCGGCGCCGCGGCCGGCCCGAGTTTCCCCAGGGCGGATACGGCCTCGGACAACACAACGGCGTTCTTCGATTTCAAGCATCTGGCCACCACCTCGACCACTTCCGGGGTCTTGGTGCTGCCCTTTGTGACCTCGCCCAGTGTCTTGATGATACCGCAACCCTCGTCGCTGTCGTCATTCTTCTCGATGAGTTGTTGAAGGGTCCGGATCAAGGCCGGGATCGCCGCACTTGCGTCCGGTCCGAAATCCTTCAGCACGCGGCAGGCCGAGTAACGCAATTGCCTTTCGCGGGTCGAGAGTGCCTCGATCAGGACCGGGATCATGGCCTTGGTCACCTGGGGTTGACGAGGCCCCGATTGCAGCGTGACGACCCCGGCGCACATCTCGCGCACCCCTCTATCGGGATCGTGATCCGCGTGGCGGATCAGCTCGGGGTAAAATGGATCGAGGAATGGCCCCGAGTGCGCGATGGCGGCGGCTGCCTGGGTGCGGACCTCCGGCGATGGATCGTCCAGAGCCCTGGCGAGCGTGGCACTCAGCTCGGGAGATGCCGCGAAATTGGTCTTCATCCCCACGTCGTGGAGGGAATGCAACGCGGCCGCGCGGACTTTCGCGTCGCCGTCCCTGACCGATTCGCCCAGGGCGACCAGCAGCGCAGGCTCGGCGGGGACGATTTCCGGCAGGCGCTTCAACCCGGGGTCTGGTGGAAACATGCCTAGAGCCGTTGCTGCCGTCGCACGTTGTCGGGCGTTGCCCGATTTCAAGATCTCGATCAACGAATTCATCGCCTCAAGGGACTTGGTCGATCCGGCGCGATCTGAGCCAGCATCTCGACGATCGCAACCACGGAATCCCGGTTCGACGGCTGAACTCCTCCCGCCTCGGCGGGTTTGGCCATATCGTGGCTCTCCAGGGACTCGATCAGGGCCGGAATCGCTCTTTCAGCCGCTTTCTTGTAGGTTGCGAGCGATGAGGCCGCGAGGAAGCGGACTTCGTCGTCGCGACTGGCGAGGGCCTCCATCCAGGGGGTGACGGCTTCGGAGGAGAATCGAGGGGCCCGGATCGTCTCCAGGATTTCGAGGTATTTCGGGCGGACCTCCGGTCGTGCCGCCTCCAGCGACCGCAACAGCGATGGGATCAAGCCGGCTAACCCGCGGCGAAAATGGACGATCGCGGTGGCGGCTGCCGTGCGGATCTTTTCCGACTCGTCTCCCACCGCCGCGACCAGGATCGGCGGTGGTTCCTGGAGGACCCTGGGACCGATCCCGCCGAGGCCGCGAATCGCGGCCTGGCGGACAGCGAGATCCGAATCTCCGGCGGCCCCGATCAGGACTTCGACGAACTGATTCTGGTCGATGACGCCGGCCGGCCCCGACCACGTGATCGCGATCATCCAGAGCGACTGGATGATCGCGGCACGGACCTCGGGCTGGTTGTCCTTGATAGATCGGAGCAGGTCTTCGACCGCCTCACGGACCACTTCTTGCGAGGAATCCGCAGACCCGGCGCGCTGGATGGCCGTCACCAGGCCCATGGCCGACGCCGAGCGCACGCCGGCGTCCGGATCTTCCAGGCCAGCGGCCAGGGCCGGAATCGCCACCGAGGGATCCTCCTCGCCCATCGTTTCCAGTTTATGGATTGCGGCGATCCTGGCGTCCGGGCCGCCGCGATGAATCTTCCTCGCCCACGTGCCGGCCGGATGTTCCGTTTCCCAATGGATTTGCCAGGCGACCAGGCCCAGGCCGATCGCCAATCCCAGTGTCAGCAGCGTTCGCAAAGGGCTTCGAGGTCGGATTTGCCGACCCCCTTCGGGATCGCCGACTTGTTCGTGCTCGGAACCAACCGGCTCCGATCGTAGGCTCTCACTGGACGAATCATCCATCGCAGTCCCCTTGGAAGTGAGTGCCGCTTGGCGCCGGCCTCGAGGTCGCAATTCCGACCCCGGCCCGGCGAAGCTTTTCGAATCAACTCCCCGAAAGATCCGCCGACACTCGTCGTAATCATTAGGAGATACCCGAACGACGTAAAGAAATGATGAAGGGCCGGCTTCCTGATGAAGGATGATGGCAGTCCATCGCGATCGGTTGTCGCCGTGGATCCGGCACATGGATCATGCGAGGCCCGCGGACTGCGACTCTCGCTCTCGTGAGGGCCTGGAGATAAGATAGGGTCGCCTCGACGCAGGCCCGCCCGACGAGCCTCGGGCTGAATCATCGCCAATGACTCGGGGCGAGCGTTGCGCCGAGGACATACTTCGCGAGATCCAGACAACCCAGGAGGAACAACGCCGATGCACGACGACGATCTGGTCAGATTGCAACCGAAGCCCGACTTCACGCGACGGGATTTTGTCGTGACGTCGCTCGCCGTCGGGTTCGCCCTCGCGGCGCAGCCCGTCTCGGCGCAGACGATCACCACCGACACCAAGGGACTCGAGGCCGGCGAGGTCAAGATCCCCGTCCCCGACGGCACGGTCCCCGCGTATCGGGCGATGCCGGCCGAAGGGGGACCTTTCCCCGTCATCCTCGTGGTCCAGGAGATCTTCGGAGTCCACGACCATATCAAAGACATCTGCCGACGGCTCGCCAAGCTGGGTTACTTCGCCGTCGCGCCCGAGATGTATGCCCGGCAGGGCGACGTCTCCAAACTCGAGAGCTTCCCGGAGATCCTCAAGATCGTCTCCAAGGTCCCCGACGAACAGGTCATGTCCGACCTGGACGCGGCCGTCGCCTGGGCCAAGGCCACCGGGAAGGCGGACACCGCCAAGCTCGGCATCACCGGCTTCTGCTGGGGCGGACGGATCGTCTGGCTCTACGGAGCCCACAACCCGACCCTGAAGGCGGGCGTCGCCTGGTACGGCCGTCTCGCCAGTCCCGCCGATCCCCTGCATCCCAAGCACCCCGTGGACGTCGCCGCCGCGATCAAGGCACCGATCCTCGGTCTCTACGGAGCGGCCGACAACGGCATCCCCCTGGATACGGTCGAGAAGATGCGCGGTGCCCTGAAGGAAGCCGGCGCGACCGCGGAGATCATCGTCTACCCCGATACGCCGCACGCGTTCTTCGCCGACTATCGGCAGAGCTACCGCAAGGAGCAGGCCGAGGACGGCTGGAAGAAGATGCTCGAATGGTTCAAGAAATACGGGGTGGCGTGAAGCCGCCCCCGGACTGACGCGAGTCGAGACCCCGTTCGCCCGTTTGAACGGTCCCATCCGAGGAAAAGCCCACGAAGTCGTGGGCATCCCAGACCGCACGTCTGACATGCCCTTCCCGGTCAATTACACCTACGGAATTGAACCGCCAAGGACGCCAAGGACGCCAAGAAAACCCGATCGAGAAATTCGGGGGAAGGTCTCCAAGAGGGTTTATTCTTTCTTCTGCATTTCTTGGCGTCCTTGGCGTCCTTGGCGGTTCCATTCCTATTCCAATGGGTCGGTTCTAGAGCGCCTAACGATTGAATTGCACGCGCCAAGACCTCAGTGGTCATCACACTAACCCGAAGCGTCAGCGAGGATCCGAGGGCATTCCCCTCGCTGACGCTTCGGGTTGGTATCAGGTGTTCGCAACGCGAGGGTGAAGCGCTCAAGCATCTCCCAGGAAATCGATCACTGTCACTTGACACTGTCGCATAGCGTCTATATAACAGTGTCATGAAGAACGGCAACCCGGAGTGGACGATCGACGAGTTGAGCGCCGCGGCGGCCTCGGCCCTGGCGGAGGGCTATGAAGGGCCTCCGAACGGCCGGGTGCGTGATGTCCCGGACCGTCGGACGATCCGGTATTACACCACGCTGGGCCTGATCGACCGGCCCGCCGAGATGCGGGGCCGGACGGCGATCTACGGCAGGAGGCACCTGCTCCAGTTGGTGGCGATCAAGAAGCTCCAGGCCCGGGGTCAGACGCTGCTCGAGGTCCAGCGCGTGCTGGCCGGCATCACCGACAAGGGACTCGCGCTGGTGGCCGGGCTGGACGCACGCACGACGGAAGCCGAGGCCGCCACTGCACCGGATCGTGCCGCTCGCGACTTCTGGCGACAGGAGCCGGCGACCCACTCAGGGCAAGGGCCCGCCTCGGCCGTTGAGGCCGAGGATCGACGAAACGGAGACCGTCCCACCGACCCGATCCGATCCCGGACCTTCCATGGGGTCCAGCTCGTCGAAGGGGCGATGCTCTTGCTGTCATCCTCCCGCCCGATCGACGAGCGGGACTCCGAGGCCATCCGCGCCTCGGCCGCTCCCCTGATCGACACCCTGATCCGTCTCCGGCTCATCAACCCATGCGAGGAAGGAGAGGTCCATTGAATCGATCCCTGCCCATGATCTCGGACGATGAGCTGGCCGCGGGTGCGTCCTCGTCGCGGGCCGACGACGAGCCGGGCTTCGGCTCGCTGAAAACGCCGAAGGGCTCGTTACCGCTGGAATCGATGGAGGTGACCGCGCGGATCGACGGCCTCCTGTCTCGCGTCACCGTCCGCCAGACGTTCGTCAACGCACTCGACGAGCCGCTCGAGGCGGCGTACATCTTCCCCCTGCCCGATCGCGCCGCGGTGACCCGCTTCCGCATGACCGTCGCCGGCCGTGAGATCGAAGGCGTCCTCGAGGAGCGAGGCCGGGCCCGCGAGCACTACGACCGGGCGATCGCCGAGGGTCGACGGGCGGCGATCGCCGAGGAGGATCGGCCCGGCGTCTTCAATCTCCGCGTCGGCAACCTCATGCCCGGCGAGCGTGCGACCGTCGAGCTGACCTTATGCGGCATCCTGCCGTACTCCGACGGCGAGGCGACATTCCGGTTCCCGCTCGTGGTCGCCCCCCGTTATATTCCGGGCGTGCCACTGCCGGGGCCATCGGTCGGAGACGGGACCGCCGTGGATACGAACGCGGTCCCCGATGCCTCGCGAATCAGCCCGCCGGTCCTCCTGCCCGGCTTCCGCAATCCGGTGCACCTGAGCCTGGAAGTGGAGATCCACGACGGCGGTGCCGACGTGGAGGCGGTTCGCTGTAGTCTCCACGCCGTCCGCGAAGAGCCTCGCGACGGCTATGGGCTCATCCGGCTCTATCCCGGCGAGCGGTTGAACCGCGATTTCATCCTGCGGTTCCGCCTGGGCGGCCCGGGGATACGATCGACCGTGACCCTGCATCCCGACGGCGCCGACGGTCGCGAAGGGACCTTCGCATTGACGATCGTGCCTCGCGAGGCGGAAGCCGATTCCCCCGCGCGACCCCGTGATGTGGTCTTTGTGCTCGATCGCTCGGGGAGCATGTCGGGCTGGAAGATGGTGGCGGCCCGTCGCGCCCTGGCCAGGATGATCGATACCCTGAGCGATGCCGATCGGTTCGCAGTCCTGGCGTTCGACAACGTCGTGGAGAAACCGAGCGGCCTGGCGACGGGATTGTCAACGGGGACCGATCGCCATCGCTTCCGCGCCGTCGAGTACCTGGCGACGGTCGAGGCTCGGGGCGGCACCGAGATGGCCGGTCCGCTCGACCAGTGCGTCACGCTCCTCGCGCCGGGTCGCGCCGAGGCCCGGGATCGAATCCTCGTGCTGATCACCGACGGACAGGTCGGTAACGAAGATCAGGTCCTCAAGACGCTCGGTAATCGCCTCGAGGGCATCCGCGTCTTCACGCTCGGGATCGATCGCGCGGTGAACGAGGGATTCCTGAGGCGACTGGCCGAGCGCGGGGGCGGATCATGCGAGCTGGTCGAGTCGGAAGATCGGCTCGACGAGGTGATGGCGGCCGTCCATCGCCGGATCGGCACGCCGCTGCTGGCCGGTTTGAAGATCGTGTCGGAGGACCTCGCGATCGATCCCGGCGAGATCGTGCCGCGCCCGTTGCCCGACTTGTTCGCCGGCTCGCCCCTCCTGATCCTCGGGCGTTATCGAGGGCGACCGGCGGGCGCCGTATCGATCCGGGCGGCGGATGCGGCCGGTCGTACGTGGTCCGAGTCGGTGAGCGGTCGGGTCCGCGACAACCCCGCGATCGTCGCGGCCTGGGCACGAGGCCGGATCAGGCAGCTCGAAGACCGCTACGCGTCCGGAGACGGCGATCGAACCGCGCTGGAGAAGGCCATCGTGGCGGTCTCGCTGAAGTACCAGGTCCTCTGCCGGTTCACGGCCTATGTCGCGATCGATCGCTCGCAGGTCGCGAACGAAGGAGGGACGCTCCATCGGATCACCCAGCCGGTGGAACAGCCCGAAGGGTGGGCCGACTCCAGCATCAGCCCGATGTTCGCTGCCCGCTACGCCGCGCCGATAATGTCCGCAAAGCCTCGATCTTTGGGCAGGGGTGGAGGGGGCCCGGCGGCCGGGCGCTCGGATTCCCCTCCGCTTGCAAGCGCACTCCCGCCGTCTGTCAGTATGGAATCGACAAGAACAGATAATATGACCTTTGCTGGAAGTCTATCCGGTTTTTCCGCCTTCGATGACACGGCGGATCTGTCAGCCCCGCAAGTTCCACCCATGACTTTGCCCGACCGATACGAGGTTCGCGGAGCGTTCGCCAGAGGGGGCCAGGGGCAAATCGTGACGGCCTTCGACCGGCAACGCGGACAGCTCGTGAGGGTGAAGATGATTCGCGAGGGCGCACATGGCGCCGAATGGCCGGCGCGGTATCGGCACCTCATGGAGATCCTGTCGAGGCTGACCCACCCCGCTTTCATCCCGATCCTCGAGGTCGAGAGCGCGAATGGATGGCTCCTGATCGTCATGCCGGTCGTCGAGGGCCGCAGCTTGTCAAATTCTCTCCAATCGAACGGGCGGATGGCTCCTCGAGAGGCCGCCGCCTTGATCGCGGAGCTTGCCGAGGCGCTTCAGCAGGCGCTCGAGCAGGGGGCGGTGCACTCCGACATCCAAACGTCGAACGTCTTACTGGGCGCCGACGGCCGACCCCGGCTCATCGATTTCGGCGAGGCCAACTTGAGCTCGACCGATGTCCGAGCCGGCGCGTGTATCGGCAACCCGAGTTACATGCCTCCCGAGGTGATCGAAGGCAAGGGAAGCCTCCGGGACCCTCGCGGTGACGTCTACGCGTTGGGCGTGGTCCTCTACGAGGCCTTGACGAACCAGCGACCATTCACCGCCGGTCAAGTCATGGAACTCCTGCCGCGGGTCCTGAGCGGAAAGTTCACTTCTCCGCGCCGGATCGTCCGGTCGATCCCGGCCGCGCTCGAGGCCATCTGCCTCAAGGCGATGGCAAGGAAACCGGACGATCGCTACGGCACGGCGGGCGAGTTCGCCGCGGCCCTCCGCGACTTCTCGGCGCCGCGACGGAGACTGGGATTCTGGAAGTAGAGGTCGATTCGGGGGGACACGACGAAGGACAGCCCATCGAGGTCAAAATCGGATCGTGAGGTCAAAGCCGTACATGAGTAGATTGTTTTTCTTGCCGAGGTCGAAAGCCGGAACATCATAGGAGTGATAGTAGCCGATCTCGGGCCTGAGCATGACCAGGTCGTTGAACTGGTGGCTGATCCCGATGGTGTGGCTGGAGTAGTTGGTCGCGAAGCCGGACCGTTCGCCCCGCTGATCGCGCCACCACTCGTTTCGGATCGTGAAGTAGTCCCGCTTGGAGAGCTGGAACATCGTGTAATTGAGGACGCCGTAGGCCGGCGAATTGCCCTTGAGGTAGGTCCCGAGGCCGCCTCCGCCGCCGGCGCCGATCGGGGGCCCGAGGCTCGGCGTCCCGCCCACGACCGCGTCGAATTGCCACATGTAATAGGCTTCGGTCTTCGTGTGGACCTTCTGGCTGAAGCGGTGCTCCCAGGTCGTCACGATGTAATTGAAGTTGTCGTGGCCGGCCTTGTGCCCGTCGGCGTAGAAGTATCGGAACTTTCCGTTATTGATGTTATTCAAGCATGTATAAAAGGCATCATTATTGCTCTGGGAAATCCAGCGCCAGCCGAAGAATCCGGTGGGGAGGGCACCGGGGTACCAGGGGGCCATGTCCGTGCCCGACTGGATGGCCCCCTGCACCATGTTCCGCTTGTTGAGCTGGAAGCTGAACATGGCGCCCGTCTGGGTGTAGGTGTCGTAGGTGAACAGGAGCGAGTGCGACGCCAGGTAGTTGTCCGGGGCATACTGGGCTTCGATGTCCGGGCAGGCGATCCAGCGTCCGACCCGGATGACGAATCCCTCGAATACCTTCGGGACGTACACCTCGAACCAGAGCTCGACCGGGTCGTACCCGTACAGGTTGTTGTGATACAGAAGTTGCTGGCTGAACCAGCCGCCGGCCGTCGTATAACGGTAGTCGATGCCGAACAGGTGTACGGAGCGGAATCCCCAATCGATATGGTCGGTCTGGACCCAGTCGATCTCGCGCTCGAACTTGACGACGGCCTGGTCGAGCTGGAAGGAGTTGGGGACGATCCAGTACGCGGTGGGGAGATTCGAGTGGATGGCGTTGCTCCAATTCCCCGAGACCGTCGCCCAGCCGTGGACCTCGATCCGGCTGTCCTCGATCTCTTTCCCGTGTGGGCCCAGCAGGAGGGCCTTCTGCAACGGGTCGACGCCCGGATTCACCGGCGTCCCGATCAGGGGATAGCCCTGGTATTCGGAGCCCGGGAACGGGGGCGAATCCCAGGGGCTGGGAGGACTCCGGCGGGGGGCTCCCGGCGTTTCATAGCCGCCTCCACCGGACCGCTCGCCGGCGCGAAACGTATCCTGCGTCGCCGGATCCTCCGAATCCGACTTCCGCGGCGGCCCGAGATGCTTCGGGAACCACTCCACCAGGGTCGGGTATCCGCGCATCCACCTCTTGCACAATCCATACGGCTCCGGCCCCATCCCTCCGGGAAGTGCCGCCTCTTCCGCCTCTGCGATCGGATTCCCCGAATTCGCCGCGATTCCGCCGGGATCGGCCTGCGGTAATGACGGCGATGGAGGAGTCGCCATCTGACCGGGCGCGGAATTGTCGGAATTAAGGGCTCCCGGGACAAACCCGGAGGAGTCCGGCATCGAGGGTGGTAACGCATCGAGAGACGGCAATGTCGACTGCGAAGGGACCTGCTCCGCCTCGTAGGCCGCTTGCGAGACCCGTCGATCGGTCTTGGCTCTCTCGGTCTCCGTGGTTCCGGGGTCACGCTCCGGCTCGAACTGGATATTGCGACCGATGAGCCAGCGCCTGCGATCATCCTCTCGGGTGGGATTCGAATCCGGCTTCGGGATGATCGCCTCATTCCGGGCCGGATTGGCGGTCTCGGTGTTCTTGACCTTCGGCCGGAAGGGTGACAGAGAATTCCGGAATCGCTCCCAGCGCGAAGGCGACCGTTTCACCGAGGCCGATCGATCGGTTGAATCGGTCCCTGAGAGCCTCTGGGCTTGTTGCGTTACAGTAGGGCGATCGGTCGTATTTTCGGGCGATTCCGAGGGTTCCCGCTCCCACGACCCTGCCATGGCCGGCGTGACTGCCAGGCATAATAGCAGGAAAGCCCGATTCCACCCTCCTCGCCGGGGTCCAGCAATCATTACCTGTTCACTCCGATGGAAATGGCAATCGAAGCGGATCCGTCGTCACCCTCTCCTTCGACTCGAGTGACAACCAGTGTGAGCAGGGAGAACTACCAACCTCAAAATCGTCATAGTGCCTGCCCGACTTGAACGAAACGAACGAATCGATGGATTGCGTCGAAAGTGAGATTTGTGCCGTCAATCCTGGCTGTATCATCTCGTTCGGATTTGACAGGATGGACAGGATCGACAGGATCAATTCGGAGAACCGGGTTCTGGTCTCGGGGATTCTTAATCCCCTGCCGCGACCACGGAACAGAAATCTCGCGGCTGAAGACGCGATCGATTTCCATCCTGTCGATCCTGTCGATCCTGGCTGTATCATCTCGTTCGGATTTGACAGGATGGACAGGATCGACAGGATCAATTCGGAGAACCGGGTTCTGGTCTCGGGGATACTTGGTCCCCTGCTGCGGTCACGGAAGTCCACGGGGCTCCGGCCGGGACCCTCACGACAATCAGGCACGTGCTTGATATTCTCCCTGCTCGGCACGTGTCTGGATCGGTCGGGCCCCGGCCGGAGCCGCGTGGACGGAATTGTCGAGGTCTGGAGCCCGACAACTGGACATCGATGCTGGTTTCCTCGCCAGTTGGTGCGGAGCGGCAAGGCAACCGGTATGCCAAGCGGCGGGCGTCTCCGTAAGTCCCATCAGACTCCGGCTTTCGAAAACACGCCGATCGCGAGGTCCTCCTCGCGATTTGGCATGCTCATGCATTCTGCATGATCCGATCGGGCGAAGTGCATTCCGGAGTCATCGGCGGTGAGGGGTCGAAAGTTCTCGAGATGCGTCCGATCGCCCATCGCCGCTCGACATGCGAAATCGGGCGGGAGGATATGTTGTTGTCCGATGCACCTTGCCAAAAACTCGTTGAACGAGTAGTGTTCCCCCAACCAGCCCGGCGAGATCGAGGCTCCCGATGCTCGATCATCCGTCTACCAATTCAGCGATACGCACGTCTTTGCGGTTTCGTCGCTCGGCAGAACGCGGTTTATCGGCGACCGACAAGAGCGCGATGGGGTTTCTGACCGATTCTTATTCGGGATTGGGTACCGATTGCGCCCGGGAGGCCAGGATGTCGCAGGGATCGCGGGGGGAGCGGCGTCGCGGGGAAACGCATCGGCGGCCGCTATCGAATTGGTCGGTCGAGGACCTCGAAGGACGCGTCCTCCTGAGTGGCGCGGCGCAGCGCCCGGGGCCGACGGCCTCGGCGGCCATTCAGGCCCTCTCCGGTCAGAGAGCGACGTCGACGTCGCTCCAGTCCTCGACGAAAACTGTCGGGGCGGGGAGTCGCGTGACCCTCACCGCGACCGTCCACACGGCGGGCAACGATCGTCTCGTCGCGCACGGGCTCGTTCGGTTCGTGGTGGTCTCGCCGAACCCGGAGGTGATCGGGTCGGTCCACCTCAACAAGCTGGGACAGGCGAATATCGCGACGTCTCGACTGCACGACGGTGAATCGTACACGATCGAAGCCCAGTTCATCCCCACTCAAGCGGTCTATGCCTCGAGTCATGCCAGTGTCGTGGTGTCGGTGGCCATGGCCAGTGCGAGCTCGTTTCGCATCGATGCCCCGCAATTCTACGGGGCCCCGGGAACGCCATTGACGTTCTCCGTCACCGCCATCGATCGGGCGGGACAGCCCGTGACGGATTACACGGGCACGATCAATCTCTATAGCCCGACCGACCATGCGGCCATGTTCCCGATCAGGCAATACACTTTCACGACCGCCGACCAGGGCACCCATGCGTTCAACCTCACATTCCATAAAGGCGGCGCCGAGGTCTTGAAGGTCGATCAGGTGAGCAACACGCAGATCCGCGGTAAAGCGACGTTCGGCATCGAGTGAATCCCATCGCGAATCATCGATCCTAATCTCCGACCACCTCGTCTATTCGTCTCATCTTGCCTCGACGTGTGGCTCACACGCCATCTCCCCCCATTTACTCGGATGAGGTGCGTGTCGGGATCAATGGACATGAGGGTCCTCGGTGCGGATGCTGAAATGCCGCGTCGGAATCGCTTCGCGGGCGCGATCGAGCGACTTCGGCCCGCGATCGTGGGGCGACCCGGAGCCGGGCGTCGGCGCCGGCCCGGATTGGTCTGTATCATCCATGAGACCCTTGTTGTAAGCGTCGATTCTTCAGCCAATAATGCACCGAATGAGCTGGATTATACGCCCATCCGGGCTTAAAGAAAGACGCCCATCGGGGAGTCTAATCACTGGTTAGGTATCTCTAAGTGCCGGAGGTCAACCTCCATGCTTCGCTTGAAGGAAGACCTATTTCGGGTGGCAGTGAAGCGGCTCACCGGCGGCGAGTCTGTGACCTTCGGATCCGATGACCCGCGGTTCCGCGACTGGTTGGCGAAGCGGTTGCTTCCGGGCGAACTGGCCCGGTTCCTCACCGAGAACGCCCTGAGCCCCTCCGCGTCTTTCGATGGCTTGGGCGGCATCTGGACCGCCGAGGAGATCATGGAACTCAACGATCAAGAAGAAGCCCTGCCGTCCGCCGGCCTCCTGGCGGTCGGCAGCACGACCAACGGCGACTTCTTGGTCATCGATTTCATGGAAGGGGGCGGTGTGTCCGGTTTCGTTTCCCATGATCTCCTGTGGGAAGACCCACCCGGCGATGTCCGCCGGGCGTATATCCCGGTGGCGCGATCGATCGGCGAGATGCTGCACGGGATGACTTCCGTTGCAGGTTTCCCGTTCGACTACTGGGCCGCGCACGACAACCCGATTTTCTTCGACGCCGACGCGATCAAACCACCCCGGGCCCCATGCCTTGGGATGACCGTCGAACGGATCCAGTCCCTCGTGGAAACCGTCGTCCACGGTCGCCTCTCGGACCGCGCCGAAATCGAGGAGCGATTGCGATTCGAGGAACGCGAGTCCGTCCCCATGTTCAACAACGAGGAGGCGTGGAAATGGGTCCCCTTCGCCCGGATCGCTGAGGATTGGGTCAACGACATGCAGACGGTCGTATTCGACTTCCAGCGGGACAACTTGGCCGGCGGCCATCATACCCTCGGCTTCGCCCAGGAGTTGCTCCGCCTCAGCCCGGATCGCTTCGAATACTTCGAAATCATCGATAGGATCTACGCCCGGATGTGGTGGGAATGCGAGCGCGCGTCGGCCTTGATCTCCGGAGAGGGATGACGAAGAAGAAAATAAGACTTAACGCATAAACCTTCAACCATAAACCATGAAGGATTGGAGTCCGCCAAGCCGGACCTCCAATCCCTGTTCAAGAAGCCCGGTGGCTTAGCAAGGCAGGAGCCTCGCGCGTGCGTGCGCACCTCATAGAGATGGGAAACGCTTCGGTGCCTTCTCATGCTGGTTGAGGAGGTCGGCCTGGGGGATGTGACAAGGTGCCGACGGGCCACTTGGCCCCGAGAGCGAGCGGCACTATGCTGGTCGAGGACGCGCGGTTTGTCAAATGGGCCGAGGATGCTCGCTGCCGAGCGGGCTGGTCGTGCCAACCGGGCGGGCGCGAACCGCCAAGGCAAGACCTGCCGCGAAGCGGCTTACTTGAACATGCGGTTGCAACGGACCCGCCTGCGGCGGGCCGCCGATCTTCGGTGTTAGGCGAGCGCCCCCTCTCAGGACGGAAATCCCTTGATAAGCTGTAGGGCATGCCACAAGACTTCCGCGATGTCGATCCTCGTGAACTGCGCCTGCCCACGCGCCGGAGCGGTGTGGACCCTTACAAACTCCAACTCCAGATCGCTCGATTCGGGGCTTCGTCTGTCGGGATGCCGCCGCCCTGGGTCTACGAGGCTTCCGACGGCGTCCTGGTCTTGTACAATGGAGTGACCCGTGCCACCCGGATCGCCAAGTTGGCGCCGGGGGCAACGATCCGTGTCGAGGTCGTCGGGAGGCTGCGACGGGCTTATGCCGGCGAGCCCAAGATCGGAGACCAAGTGCCATGATCCAAACGACCCATCACGAGTTGATCGAGAAGCTCGCCGACCTCCAGCAGCTATCGCCCGACGTCCGGTTCGGCCAGTTGCTGGCCAACCTCGGATTCCTGGTCGAAGACCAGACCGATCAGTCGCTATGGGACATCGAGGACACCCGCCTCCTCGAGGTCATCGAGAGGCATAGTCTCGATTTGCGGCGGCGCCCCAACGACGTCTAACCATAAAGGATTGGAGTCCGCCAAGCCGGACCTCCAATCCCTGTTCAAGAAGCCCGGTGGCTTAGCAAGGCAGGAGCCTCGCGCGTGCGTGCGCACCTCATTAAGAGATGGGAAACGCTTCGGTGCCTTCTCATGCTGGTTGAGGAGGTCGGCCTGGGGGATGTGACAAGGTGCCGACGGGCCACTTGGCCCCGAGAGCGAGCGGCACTATGCTGGTCGAGGACGCGCGGTTTGTCAAATGGGCCGAGGATGCTCGCTGCCGAGCGGGCTGGTCGTGCCAACCGGGCGGGCGCGAACCGCCAAGGCAAGACCTGCCGCGAAGCGGCTTACTTGAACATGCGGTTGCATCGGACCCGCTGTGCGGGCCGCTGATCTTTAACGTTCGCCAACGGCTTCTGGCACTCCGGGTAGACGTCGCTTTCCAGGCGTCCTGCCGGCGAGCTCCATGAAGCTCGGAATCCCTGGAAATCTGGGTAAATGCAGCCTCGCCTTTCTAGCGAGTGCCAGAATCCGTTGGAGCACCCGAGACCGCCCGGAGACACCCCATGGCTTGCAGGTTGGCCAGAACCCGAGTAGGGTCAAGGGGTAGGGTTTCAGGTTCTCATCACACGCTCCGCCGCTAGACCGGGTTCAGGCTGGGGGATGGCGGGCCAAGAGGATCGATCGATCATGCCGGAGCCGCCGAGGGGCAGTGAGGGGAATCAGGGGCCTCCTCCCGATCGCCCGGGACGAGGACCGGCCCCGCGAGGTCCGCGGCATCCGGAGGCCGGGCGGAAAGGCCAGGGACGTCCCGGTGGCCGGGGCGACGGTCAGGGCCAGGGGCCGGGCCGTAGGGCGGCGTCGAAACCCAGTCCGATCGGACTGGCCCGGATCGGCGGGAACAACTTCGAGCTGGTCCACCCCCGAGGCGTGAAGCAGATGGAGCCGGACTACGAGGAGGGGATGGAACTCTGGAAGGCCGGCGATCCGGAAAGTGCGCGCGATGCCCTGCGTTATGCGCTCTCGGAATGCGGCGATAACCTCTGGATTCACACCGCCCTGGGCCGGATCGCCCTCGAAGAGTTCCACGACCCGTCGCTGGCGCGCGGGCATTTCGGCTACACGGTCCAGCTCGTCCGCAAGGCATTGCCCCCCCAATTCGCCGGGCGATTGCCGGCCCATCGCCCCAACAATCGACCCTTTTTCGAGGCCGTCAACGGATTGTTGCGGTGCCTGGAGGAACTCGGGCAGCACGACGACTGCCGGAACCTCCGCGCGTGGCGAGATCGGCTCTCGGGCGGGGCGTCGAGAGCCTTGGAAGACGGGCCCGGAAGAGCGGATTCGAATCCGCCGGAATAGGTCGTCGGTACGCGCCCGACTTTTTCGACTTTAGGGATTTTTCGGCCTTGCAGGGATCACCCGATCGGGATAGAACGACCGCAGATCGAGACCCACGAGGCCAGGGAATGGACGGGCACTCGAGCCGGTTATTCCGGGGCCTTCGGGGGGGAAGCGGAGCGTCGATGGTCACGAGTCCCGAGGGCGAGTTGTCGGTCATTTTCGCGATTCGTTTTCCCGGATCCCGGTGGTGCCCGCCGGGATCGATGCGGCTCGAGGCCTGGACCTCATGATCATTCGTCCGATCGCCGGTGGCGTGGAAGTCTTCGCGCCGGCGAAGTTAAACCTGTTCCTGGAGGTCCTGGGTCGTCGGCCGGACGGTTATCACGAGATCGAGACCGTGATGATCGCCACGAGCCTGTACGACGGCCTGACCATCCACGACGACCCGTCGGGCGAGATCCGCCTGCGGTGCAACGATCCGACCTTGCCGGTGAACGTCGAGAATCTGGTGATCAAGGCGGCCGATCGCCTCAAGGCGGCGACGGGGTGCCGACGCGGGGCGCGGTTCGAGCTGACGAAGGCGATCCCGGCGCAGGCCGGGCTGGCCGGCGGCTCGAGCGATGCCGCGGCGACCCTGGCCGGCCTCGATCGGGTCTGGGATCTCGGGCTCTCCCGGGAGGCGCTGGACGCCATCGCGGCGGAGGTCGGCAGCGACGTGCCTTTCTTCAACCACGTGCCGGCGGCGGTCTGTCGCGGCCGGGGCGAGCGGGTGGAGGGAGTGCCGCTGAACGATCGCTACAACTTCGTGCTGGTCTGTCCCCAAGTCGGTGTGAGCACGGCCGAAGTCTATCGACGGGTGGTTGCTCCCGAGCGGCCGCGACCCGTGCGGCCCGTCCTCGATGCCCTGTCGCGGGGCGGGACGGCCGACCTCGGCCGGTGCCTGTTCAACCGGCTACAACCTTTCGCCGAAGCGGTCCGGCCCGAATTGACGCGCGTCGGGGCCGCGATGGTGAACCTGGGCCCGTTGCTCGACGGGTCCTCGATGAGTGGCAGCGGCTCGGCCTATTTCGGGCTGGGCCGCAATCTGGCCGCGGCCAGGCAGGCCGCGGAGATCCTTCAAACCCTCGGACTAGGATGGGTCCGGGTCGTGACCTGCGGCCCCTGAGCAGCGAACGCCTCGTAAAGGAGTACCGGCTGTGGAGATCACTGAAGTCCGCATCAAGCTCATGGAAGACAACTCGGGCAGCAACGAGCGGTTGCAAGCCTTTTGCAGTATCACGTTTGACGACATGTTCGTCATCCGCGACTTGAAGATCATCGAAGGCGCCAAGGGATTCTTCGTGGCGATGCCGTCGCGAAAGCTCACCGATCGCTGCCACAACTGTGGCACGAAGAACCACCTTCGCAGCCGTTTCTGCAACCAGTGCGGTTGCCGACTCGACGAGAATCGTGCCCTGCGCGACGCCGACGGGCGTGCCAAGCTCCACGCCGATATCGCCCATCCGATCAACTCGATGTGTCGCGAGAAGATCCAGGCGGCCGTGCTGAACTCCTACGCCGAGGAGCTCGAGCGCTCCAAGATGCCCGGCTACGTCTCGCGATATGACGAATACGAGGCGGACGACTTCGACCTGCAATACGACCCGCACGCGGCGCCGCCGATCTCGGCCGGCAACGAGCCGCCGCTGCGGCGCGGCCCGCTCCGCGGACATACCCATCATGCCCGCGGGGGCCAGTCCGTGCTCCGGGGACCCCACATCTCCGCCCGCAAGGAGACCGCCTCCGAAGGCGTCGGGTCCGACCATCATCATCATCGCAGCGAGTCCTCCGCGTTCGGCAACGGGCTCTGATCGGTCATCCCGACGGTATTCGCATGATCCCTCCCTCCCGAGCTCGATCGGCATCCGATCCCATCCGGAATCATCGCATCCCGAGCCCTCGAAGGATCGTCCGACCTCCACACCCCGACCCGGCGCGCGGCGATCCCGCCCGCGCCGGGTCGATCATCGCGCGGGCGACGAACCCGCCCGCGATCCCCCGCGCCGGCCGTCTCGGGACACGCCATGAGTGACGCCGCGAGCAATATGACCGATCCTCATGAGAGAGATCGTGGATCAGATCGGCCTGCGCGGTCGCGCGCGGCCGCCTCCCGGCGGAGATGGATCATGAAGATCGCTCGCATCGTCGGCATGACCTACGCGGGGCTGCTCATCGTGTTCGCATCCTTCCAGACGCGCATCATCTTCCCCGGCCAGGACACCCAGGGCCGGGAATACGCGGTGGTCCGGCCCCGTCCCGGTACGGACCTGGTCCACCTCCAGACCAGGGGGGGCGAACGGGTCGTGGCGCTCTACGGGCCCGCGTCGGACCCCGAGGGGAAGGCCCTCCCGGATGCCGACAGCCGTCCGACGCTGATCTACTTCTACGGCAATGCGATGTGCTTGAACGATTCCGCGGGCCACTTCGAGCGGTTCCGCAGGCTCGGCCTGAACGTCATCGTCCCCGACTATCTCGGATACGGCATGAGCGGCGGGAGCGCCTCGGAACGGGGATGCCAGGCCACGGCCGATTCGATCTATGAATACCTGATCTCGACGCGCGGGGTCGAGCCCTCGCGGATCGTGGTCGCGGGATGGTCGCTCGGCGGGGCGGTCGCCATCGACCTGGCCTCTCGCAAGCCGGTCGCCGGGCTGATCGCGTTCTCCGCGTTCACGAGCGGGGTCGACATGGGGCGACGCATCCTGCCGGTCTTCCCCGTCGGACTCCTGCTGAGGCACCGGTTCGAGAGCTTGCGCAAGATCCGACAGATCGAATGCCCGATCCTGATCGGCCACGGGCGTCGCGACGGGATCGTCCCCTTTTCGATGGGAGAGCGCCTCTCCGCCGCGGCCAAGGGCCCCGTGACGACGCTCTGGCTCGACGAGGCCGAACACAACGATTTCTTCGAGGTGGGTGGCCGTCGGCTCGACGAGGCCGTCGCGAAGTTCATCCGGGAGCTTCCCTCGAACGCACCGTAGACCGTGTTCCGACACGTCATCTGTAGCCGGGGTCTGTGACGCCGCGATCGAGACCCCGGCGTCACAGAGGCCGGCTACAGGTAAGAATCAGGCGAGATACGCGGCTCGCTTCTCCAGTATCGGCCTCAGCTCGTCGGCAATTCGACGGAAGACGCCGTCCCAATCGTCGAGCTGGGTCTGCCGGAAGAGCCGCATGGATGGGTACCAGGGACTATCCTCGCGGTCCATCATCCATCGCCATTCCGCGACCGTGGAGAGGGCGCTCCATACGGGCACGCCGAGGCCGCCCGCCAGGTGGGCCACCGACGTGTCCGGCGTGATGACGAGGTCGAGCTGGCTCACGATCGCGGCCGTGTCGTGGAAGTCTCGGGGCTGGCTGCTCAGCTCGAGGACCTGGAGTTCTCGGGAGAGCCCGCGGAGTTGATCCAGGCCATGGTCAACCTGGAGGCTGACGAGCCGGACGCCCGGCAGCCTGGCGATCGGGATCAATCGCTCCAGCGGGAACGAGCGCCAGTGATCGTTGGCGTGCGACGGGCTCCCCTGCCAGACGACCCCGATCAGAAAAGGCCTGATCGGCTCGCCGCCGGCCGACTGATCCGAGGCCCGTCCCGGCCTGGAGGCCGCCCACGCGAGATCCCGGGCCAGCACCGACCGCCACCGATCGAGGACGATGGGATCGTTGACCAGATACGGCACCCGCTGGGGCACGGTCGCGATGGTGGTCTTGAAGATGGCCGGGAGGCTCATCAGCGACGCGTGGACGTCGCAATCGGGCATGAACGAGGACCCGTCGAAGGCGAGATCGACCCCGGCGCATCGCGAGACGATCCGGAGCAGGCGAGGCGGGCAGAGCACGAAGACCATGCCGACTCGCTGCTTGACCAGCGCCGCATAGCGGATGAACTGGAGGGTGTCGCCGTAGCCCTGCTCGAAATGGAGGACGATGCTCTTGTCCGGCAGGTATTCGCCCTGCCAGGCGGGCCGTTTCACGCGACAACCCTGATGCCTGCGACACTTCAGCCGCCATTCATGCTCGGGCCATCCGCGTTCGAAGTCGCCGAGAAACAGCCAGGCATAGGCCCGATTCCGATGGACCTCCGGATAGTCGGGTTTCACGTCGAGGGCCCGGTTGTAGTACTCGATCGCCTCGTCCCAGTTGCCCTGGCGTGCGAGCGTCATCCCCAGATTCTGCAATCCGTCGGGATGATAGGGACGCTGCTGGACGGCCCCTCGGAGCCAGACCAGGGCCTCGTCGAACTCCCCCTGGTCGGAGAGGACGACTCCGAGGTTCATCTGGACGTCGACCATGTCGGGCCTGATCCGGAGCGCCTGCCGGTAGCAATCGGCCGCCTCCGCGGTCCGACCCTGATCCCACAGGGCCAGCCCCAGGTGATTCAGGATCAAGGCGTCGCCGGGGCTGAACTGATGGGCGCGGCGGAAGAACGGCTCGGCCTCCGTCGGCCGTCCGAGTTCCCACAGGGCGCAGCCCAGGCTGTTCAAGAGGTCGGGATCGTCGGGCCGCTGGAAGTGGGCCTCGCGGAGGATTGACTCCGCCTCCTCGAATCGTCGCTGTTCCATCAGCGACTCGGCTCGTTGGTAGTCATCCGGAGTCAGTTGACGGGTTGCGACCCTCGCGCGCCCCCGCTTGGGCGCCGCACTGGCCAGCGAACTATTGAACAGCCCTTCCATGGGAGATCCTCCCCTCCTTGTGACGGAATTGGGGAAGTAAACCGCGATCGGCCGACTCTTCCAAGCCCAACTTCCGCGATAATCCACTCAGCCCATGATCGGCCGACGTCGGCTGAGGCTTTCCGGCGCGACCTACTTATGGCGAGAGGGTTTTCATCACGCCGAGGCGTAGCAGCAGATCCGCTCATGCAACCATGGCGAAGGGGAGTG
This sequence comes from uncultured Planctomycetota bacterium, assembly GCA_963743925.1. Classification (GTDB taxonomy): domain Bacteria; phylum Planctomycetota; class Planctomycetia; order Isosphaerales; family Isosphaeraceae; genus CAVZRC01. The sequence continues at coordinate 25,594 of CAVURY010000016.1, forward strand.
GTCAGAAGATCGCTGGACATGGAGGGTAGGCCCGAATAAAATCAAGTTGCGCAGAATTCTTGCGCAATTCATCGAAACACAAGGCGGATCTGCTATGCTGGTTAGACTTTATGGCAAGAATTTCAGGTCGCTCAGAGACGCCTTTGAATTGTCTCTGGTTGCAGCCGACTTGACGCGGAAAGAAGACCGCGATCGGGGCGTGTCCGAGGTTGTGATAAGTGGCATGCCTGAACCACTTCGTCTCTTACGGATTGTTGCCATTTACGGCCCGAACGCCTCTGGGAAATCCACGATCCTCACGGCGGGGCGCGCCTTACATTGGCTCGCTGCTGAATCCAGCTTGAAATCGAGGCCGGATGAATTCATCCCTCCGTACGAACCTTTCCAACTCGATCGATCGTCCAGCAAATCACCTGTCGAACTCGGTTGTGATGTTGTATACAAGAAATCAATCTTAAGGTATGAAATTGCTTTTCAGTCGAAAGCCATCCAGAAAGAGGTCCTCTCGATCTTGGACGGCAACGGCGAGGATAGGCTGATTGAGCGTCACGGGACGGGAAAAATTGGCGGCCGGTTGATCGAAAGCAGCAAGGTCAATCCTCTTTATGTCACGGAGATGCAGCCGAATGTGACCGTCCTCGCAAAATTGGCCCAACACGGTCCCGAGCGTGGAAACGAGTCGGCTAAGCCCTACTATCGGGCCGTGCGCGACGCCACGCGCTTCGAGGACTATTCCGATGCCGCTTTGGAACAAATCAGGATCTCAGACTTTCATGATGAGAGATTCGCCGACGACGCCGGTTATCGCGATTGGATCATGAATCATTTGGTGCGTGCAGCCGACTTCGGGATTTGCGACGTGACTACACGTCGAGAGAATTTTGCCATTCCAAAGGAAGTCAGGGAACAGATCGAGCGTGAGAATGCCGGTCGAAAGTTTCCGGATTCGCGCATCGTTGTCTCCTTTGTTCATGAGGGAGAGGTTAATCGATCTATTGATTTTTCACGCGAGTCGGCCGGCACGAAGAAGATCCTCAACATAGCGAAGGACTGGTGGGCACTCGCACACGAACCGGTCACGATTCTGGCCGAGGAATTGAGCGCGAGCCTTCATCCTCGGCTGCTTGATGGCCTTGTAAGAGCCGTCAATGAGGCTCCTACGGATCACATGCGATCACAGCTTGTCTTCGCTACCCACGACACCGGATTGATGGAAGGCCGAGATGGGATGCCCCCTGCGCTCCGGCGGGACCAGATCTATCTCACGCAGAAAGATGACAGAGGGGCGACGACCATTAATTCCCTGACGGAATACAAGGAAAATGCCAGGGGAGTCCACAACATCCGCAAGCGATACCTGTCCGGCCTGTACGGGGCGATCCCGCTGGCGGAGAAGCTCTCGTTATGAGCAAGGGCAAGAAGCCGAAGAAGCCGTTATCACCGGCGGCTAACGCCCTCTTGAAAGACCTCCAGCGTCGCCAAGGCGTGAAGGAGCTAGCGGAACGCTTCTTGATCGTGTGCGAGGATACGAACTCGGCAGTAGATTACTTCATCGCGCTGAAGAAACATCTCAAACTTGCGGCCACTTCGGTCATCGTGGCTCACAGCGGACACCGTACTCAGCCAATTCAGGTCGTGCAAGAGGCAGTCGCTCGCAGGAAAGAAGCCGCCAGTCCGCAGAGCGGCACGGAGCCGTTTGATCATGTGTGGTGTGTGATCGATGGGGATTACGGAGACAAAATCCCGCCGGCGCGTACCAAGGCGAAAGCACACGGAATCAAGCTGGCCATATCTACGATGTGCTTCGAGTATTGGATCTTGCTCCACTTCGAGGGATGCGACAAATCGACTCTTGACTGCGATGGCGTTATTTACAACCTGAGAAGACGCCATTTGCCGGATTATGAGAAGGGGAATTGCGACTACCGACGTATCGTAGAAGACGTCGATATCGCACGCACGCGAGCCGAACGTCTTCGCAAGCCCGGTATCGAGGCGACCTCCCGGAGCGACAGAACCCATGCAGTGAGGTATACGAACTCATTAATGAAATACTGAAAACGAGAGACAAAAATACTGATCTGACTTCTACTACAACCACTCCCGAGCCCCAATCGGGTCAAATCCCGCCGTCTCGAAAGGTGCATGGGAAGCAGCCAAGTCGTCACTCCAAAAGGTCACGCTGATCCCGAGTTCGTAGGTCGCTTGGATGAGGCAGCAGAGGTTGTGGCGAGCAGCTTGAGGGGTGATGCAGCCCTGCCGAAATTCAGCAATCACGCAACGACTCCACAGCGCTCGCGAAGATCCCGAGTCCGTCGCCGACGCCCGGGCTCGCGACATCGCGCCGGGTCCAACGGGGATGGTGCCACGGGTCGATGAATCGCTCGGGATGCGACATCAGGCCGAAGATCCGGCCGGTCGGGTCGCAGAGGCCGGCGACGGCACGCGACGAGCCGTTGGGGTTCGCCGGATACGCGTCGGTCGGGTGGCCGTCCGGGTCGGCGTACTGGAGGACGATCTGGCCGGCACGATCGAGCGCGTCGAGGTCGGACGGCGAGGTCGTGATGAATCGGCCCTCACCGTGTGCCACGGGGAGCTCGATCGGCGAGGGGAGCTGAGGCGAGATGAACGGCGAGTGTCCCGCTCGGGGCTTCAGCTTGACCCATCGGGCTTCGAATCGGCCCAGCTCATTCCTCGCCAGGGTGACCGGGCCGGTCGAGGGCCCTCCGGGGAGGAGTCCGCTCCGGACCAGGACCTGGAATCCGTTGCAGACGCCCAGGATCAGGCCGCCCCGGTCGTGGAAGCGCCGCAGGGCGTCGCCGAGGAAAGTCCCGAGCCGGGTCGCCAGGATTCGCCCGGCGCCCAGGTCGTCTCCGTAGGAGAATCCGCCCGGGATCGTCAGGATCCGGAATCGATCGAGCGAATCGGGGGCCTCCATGAGCCTGCCGATGTGGCAGGTCTCCACCTCGGCCCCGGCCCGCTCCCAGGCGGCCGCGGTCTCCTCGTCGCAGTTGGTTCCGGGCGCCCGCAGGACGATCGCACGTGGTTGAGCCATGATCGATCTTGGATTTGGGATCTTCGATTTTGGATTTGGACTCGGGATACCAGGTTCCGAATCGGGCGGAATCACGATCTCGGGGAAGATCGATCGGATGGAGGCCGCTTCGTTTCAATACGGCGGCTCGCTCGGGCCGAACGATGATCCATAATCCGTCTCGGAGCGGTAGGCGAGATTCCGCCTCAGCAGCTCCGACTCGTAGACCTGGACCACGAAGTCGGCGGCGATCTTGAGCCGCGACGAGGTGCCCTTGGCCGGGAAGTCGGCCGGCGAACCGCGGCGGAACTCGGCCACGCCGACGTGCTTCGACCGGCTCTTGACGTAGTTGATCCCCGGGATGCCGTCGGCATCCCCGGAGATCAAGAGCGCGATGTCGTAGGTCTCCTGGAGCGCGACCATGTCCACGGCCAGGCTGGTGTCCAGGCCCTTCTCGTTGACGGTATGATGGAGCAGGTTGACCTTCCAGTGCCCTTCCTGGCGGATCTCGACGAAGTCGGTCGCGGCCTGGACCCCGTGGTAGAATCGCTTCTTCCGCTCGAGGGCTCGCCGCTTCCCCTTTCAGTTGAAGCGGGATGACTCGGATCGTTAAATCGAGATGATGTGTCAGGAGTCATCCGACGCGGTATCCACACTCGCCGGATGGTGGCCCGCATCATCTGAGGCCATCGCATCATCGATGACTCGTGGCGAGTCGCTCCCGGGTGGGTGACGTGGATGAATCCGGGGAGGCGAGCCCTTCATCGGCGGCATTTCCCGCACCAGACGCCGCGAGACTGAACCGCAATCTCCACTTGTTCGGGGCCGAGCGGACCCGGGTCAAGACTCGAACGGTTTGAGTGCCGCACCATTGCTCATCGCCGCATAGGCCTGAGATGCGGCTCATCACGAAGGCCTCCTGAATCCAATCGTTGCTAATGGAGAATCGCTCCCGCTTGCTTCATTGCTCCGGCACGGGGAGTCCTTCGACGAAGAAGCCCCGGGTCCGTGCGGATCGTTGGCGGAGCGGTGCTATTTTTCGATAGGCGGGCGATTCGAACCAGTCCTGTCCCGCTTGGAGGGAGGGAAAGACGACAATCGCCGCTCTCGCGGTCGCCCCGTCCATCCCCTCCAGGGGGACAATCGCTGCCCCGAAAGAGACTAGCCGGCCCCCAAACGGAGCGAGAGTGGCTTGGAATTGTTCGTGATATGGTTGAAAGCCCGCTGGGTCGTGAATCTCGACTTCGGCGACAAAATAGGCGGGCACTGTGACTCCGGATTCGAGTGGGGTCATCCGATCGGTTGTCCTTTCTTGGCAAGGCCATGCGGCAGAACTGGACGACTTTCATGGCTGCGACTCCGGCCTGGACTTCAGCCGGCGGCGGGCAGATCGGCACTGGACCCGCGGCACCGCACGGACGCCATGTTATGGCATAAGCACCTTTTTGTACAGCCGCCAGCGCTCGGCTTCAAGTGGGCACCTGAGTTTCAATAGCTTGAATTGGTCTGGCTCGCATCTGGGATGCGAGTAGTAGAAGTCAATTGCGTAGCTATCTGCCATTTCATGATTTGTGTCAGACATCGCCGCCACAGTTGTGCATTGGCTTCTCGGAGAGTCGTCGGCCAGGCGAACTCGGAAAAGGCAGCCTGGAAATCCGTTGTAAGATGCGGCGACGCCTCCGGTATACCTTGTCAGATGCAGGTTTCAAGATACCATACGCGATATGCCCATCCCGGGGTGTTTCATGCTCGTCCTCACCAGGGAAAGAGATTGCAATGAGAGTCGTAAGAGCCGCCGCGGTCCAACTGAGTCCCGTCCTCTACAGCCGTGAGGGAACGGTCGAAAAGGTCGTGCGGAAGATCTACGAGCTTGGCCAACAGGGAGTGCAGTTCGCCACGTTCCCAGAGACCGTGGTGCCTTACTACCCGTACTTTTCCTTCGTCCAGTCCCCCTACCAAAGCATCGTCGGATCCGAGCACCGGAGGCTGCTCGACCAAGCGGTGACGGTTCCGTCTCTTGCCACCAACGCCATCAGCGAAGCTTGCAGGCAGGCGGGAGTGGTTGTGTCCATCGGCGTCAACGAGCGTGACGGCGGAACGCTGTACAACACCCAGCTTCTCTTCGATGGCGACGGCGCCTTGATTCAGCGGCGACGCAAGATCTCGCCTACTTATCACGAGCGCATGATATGGGGCCAGGGCGACGGCTCGGGTCTGCGCAGTTGACAGCAAGGTCGGCCGCATTGGCCAGTTGGCATGCTGGGAGCACTACAACCCTCTGGCGCGGTACGCGATGATGGCCGACGGTGAGCAGATCCACTCTGCTATGTATCCGGGGTCCATCTTCGGCGACCTGTTTGCCCAGCAGACGGAAATCAACATCCGGCAGCACGCATTGGAGTCTGCATGCTTCGTCGTCAACGCCACGGCTTGGCTGGATGCCGATCAGCAGGCGCAAATCAGTAGAGACACTGGCTGCAACATCGGCCCAATCTCCGGCGGTTGCTTCACCGCGATTGTGGCACCTGATGGCACCCTGCTGGGCGAGCCCATCCGCTCGGGTGAGGGCGTAGTCATCGCCGACCTCGACTTCACGCTGATCGACAAGCGCAAGCAGATGATGGACTCGCGCGGCCACTACAGCCGGCCGGAATTGCTCAGTCTCCTGATCGATCGCACTCCTGCCGCGCACGTTCACGAACGCGCCGCGCGCCCTAAGTCGAGCAATGAGCAGGGCTCGGAGGATCTGCGCACTACGGTTGCTTAAATATAGAAATCGTAGAGATATGGATTCGACTAACACGGATGTGCGGGTCGGTCCCGTTCTTTTGCGTTCAAGATGCCCGATCGCTATGCTGGTGTCGAGTCCGCGGAAACGCGGTCTGCAGAGTCCCCTCTCGAGAAGCGTTGAGAGGTTCCGGGATAGCGGAGGACGAGCCGACGGCAGGTGGGGTCGGTGACCGGAAACCTGATCGATCGACCGATCGAGCCGAGATCGACGGCGATGTCCGCGGCAATCTCTCGCCGGCTCGCGGGAGACCGCCATGGGCCGAGGTGGACATCGCCTTGACGGTCGCCGACAAGCGAGGGACGTCGGCGCCGGGCTTCGAACTCGCGATCGCGGAGCTTGCCATGGCGGACATCCCGGCGGCTGACCGGAGCTGGATCGAGGCGGCGGCCGAGCGGTTCGAGCGCCGCTGGACGAACGGGGAACGGCCGCGGATCGAGGAGCTTCTCATCGACGTGCCGGAGCCGCAACGGTCGCCGCTGTTCGAGGTGCTCGTGCGCATCGAGGGGGCGCTGCGCCGTCGCGCGGGAGAGGAGCCCGGGGCCGAGGAGTATTACCGACGGTTCCCGGAGCATGCGAGCGCCATCGCGGCTGTCTTCGAAACGGCCCCGGGCGACACGACCGAGGGCGGCCAGGCGGAGGCCGACGGGGCCATACGTGCCACTCCGGAGCCGCGTCCGCCCGCCGGCTCCCCATCCCACGAGCTGGCCGACCACCCCGATTATGAGATCGTCCGCGAGCTCGGCGTCGGCGGCATGGGGGTCGTCTACCTCGCCCGCAACCGCCTCCTGGCGCGCCACGAGGTCCTCAAGGTCATCGGCCCGCACATCGTCAAGAAGCCCGGCGCGTTCGACCGCTTCCTGAGGGAGGTCCGCGCCGTCGCCCGCCTGCGCCACCCGAACATCGTCAGCGCCTATTCCGCGTTCCGGTGCGGCGGCGGTCTCGTATTCGCCATGGAGTACGTGGAGGGGCTGGACCTGCGCCGCGTGGTCAAGGCCAAGGGGCCGATGCCCGTCGGCAACGCCTGCGTCTACGTCCATCAGGCGGCGCTGGCGCTGCAGCACGCGCACGAAGAGGGGATGGTCCATCGCGACATCAAGCCGGCGAACCTGATGCTGTCTCGCCATCGGGATCGGGCCGTGATCAAGGTCCTCGACTTCGGCCTGTCGAAGGCGGCCAGCGAGCAGAACGCGTGCGAGCCGACGATCGGCGCGTCGGACCTCGCGGTGGACTTCGGCGCGCATCTCACTCGCACCGGCGACATGCTCGGCACCCCCGATTTCATCGCGCCCGAACAGATCGTCAACTCCCAGAAGGCCGACATCCGGGCCGACATCTACAGCCTGGGCTGCACGTTCTATTTCCTGCTGAGCGGCCATGCCCCGTACCCGGATCGGGATCTCCGGCACATCCTCGAGGCCCATCGCTCGCTTGAGGCGCGACCGCTCGGCGAGGTGCGCGCCGAGGTACCCGCCGAGCTGGCGACGCTGGTCACCCGGATGATGGCCAAGGATCCCGCCGGTCGGTTCCAGGAGCCGGCCGAGGTGGCCGAGGCGCTGGAGCCATTCTTCAGGAGAGCGGGCGGGGCCGTCGGAGGGGCGCCACCGGACGCCAACCGGGCGGGACGGGCGGCGACCGGGAAGTCGCGGGAGGCGACGCGACCGGGTTCGATTCTCGAGGGCCTCATCGACCTCTCCGAGAGGGATCCGCTCCTCGACACGAGTCTGGATGACGATCGTCCGGCGGCGAGCCCGAAGCTCGCTCTGCGGGACCACCCGGCGAGGACGGCGACGGCCGGGATGGTGCGCCGGCTCGGGTCGCGGGGCCGGTGGGCGCTGGCCGTCGTGTCGCTGTCGGTCCTGCTGGCCGCGTTGCTCGCCGCGATCGTCAAGGTCCGGACGCCGGGAGGGATGCTCGTGCTCGAGGACGTGCCGGCCAACGCGGTCGTAGAGGTCAACGGGGACCCGGTGAAGGTCGGCCCCATCGCGGGCCAGCCCCTCACAATCCGGGGACGAGTCGGCAAACATGTTGTGGTCGTCAAGCTGGGCGACGATGTGCTCTTGGGCGAGAGTATCTCACTCGGATCCGGCAAGCCACTCCGGCTCGCCGTGCGTCCGGCCCCTCGCGTCGCGCCGGGAGCGAGGAAGGCCGGTGCCGGCGATCAACCGCCCCGGCCCGAGGCCCCCCGACCGCCGATCTCGGCGAGGGTCGAGCCCGGTACGATCTCTCCGACGCCCCCGACGACCGCCCTCTCTCAGGGCGACCGCGACACGACGAAACCGCCGGCGCCACCGGCCCTCGAAACCGAGGTGCGCCACGCGTTCCGGATCGCGACCAACGGGCTGGGCGGAACGCGCTTCATCGATCCCGTCAGTTTCGGTCCCGATATCCTGGGATTCAACAAGGAGCCCGCGAGCACGTCTCCCTGGATCGCCGCCGAATTCGCCCGATTCTCGACGCGCAGGGCGCTCGGCTACCCGCGATTGCCGGCGTCCCGCTATGTGTTCGAGGTCGAACTCACCGTGAACCAACCACCCGAGGACATCTCCCTGCAACTCGGCGACCCGTTGAACGCCTGTCATGTCAGCTTTCACTGGCATCCCGAGCGTCGAGTTATCGAGTGTTCGCTGAACGAATGGCGACACTACGTCGCGATCGTCGGCAAGTCTCGAGACTTCGCGCTCGGGGAGCGGATCAACCTGAAGCTCGCGGTCGGGGACGGCCGCCAGACGTTATTCCATGAAGAGGCCCCGATCTCGTCCGCCGGCTGCTGGCCGACCGATTGCTCGCTACGGATCTGGTCGAAGACGCCGGATTCCGCCGTGATCCACCGCTGCTCCCTACGTCCTCTGACGCGGCAGGACGTCGCCGCGTGCGGCTGGCCGATCCCGCCGAGCCGCCTTTCCCTCGACTCCCGCGAAGCGTCGGCGCGGCTGGGCTTGATCTTCGCGGGCTACGCCACGCGCCCTAGGGTCGGGAGGCGCTTCGCCGTGAAGACGACCCGCACACCGATGGCGTGGATCCCGCCCGGGAGTTTCGAGATGGGTTCGCGCGATCCCAACGACCACCGGCGGCACCGCGTGCGCCTGAGGAAAGGGTACTGGATGGCCCAGATCGAGGTCACCCAAGGCGAGTTCGGGAAAGTGACTGGCGCAAACCCCAGCCGGGTCACGGGCTCGCCCTATCTGCCGGTGGACTGGGTGGCCTGGGATGAGGCGGCAGCGTACTGCCGGAAGCTCAACGAGTCGGAGCGCCAGACGGATCGGCCGGCCGGGTACGAATACCGCCTACCGACCGAAGCGGAGTGGGAATACGCCTGTCGAGCCGGCTCCGAACGGGATTTCAGTGTGCCGGAAGAGTGGATCTGGTCGCGGGACCGCGGAGATAATCGGCCGCACGAAGCGGCTGAGTCCCAGCCGAACGCCTGGGGCTTATATGATATGCATGGAAACGCCATGGAATGGTGCTTCGACGCTTGGAGCGAATATCCCGAGGGCACAGAAGACGTGACGGTCGATCCATTCAAGATCGGCCGGCCCGACACGGAGACGACGTTCGTCGTCCGAGGCGGGGCCTGGTGGCTCGGTCCGGGAGAGTGTACCAGCCACTGGCGTTCCCGAGATCACAACAATCCCGGTGGTTTTCGGGGCTTCCGCATCGTGTTGGGACCCGAAATCCGAGACGCGAAAGTCAAGAATTAGATCCCTGCCGTACCGGGGAACGCCAAGCCGTCCGATCCTCGCGGGGAGGACCTCATCCTAACCGGACGGACACGGCGGGAGCGCATCACGCCGATTGAAGGTCGCCTGGCTGGAAAAAGGGAAAAAGAAAAAGGGATTTCGTCGTCTGTTCATCCGACGAAACCATCTTGAAGTCGAACCTGATGTCGTCACCTTGTCTCGCCGGGGACTCGATCCACGAAATCAACGTCGTTCGCAATGCCCCGAGCACCGCGGCCGGTCTGAACTTGGGGCTCCAGCGGTCCAGGCACGGTCGGGTCGTCTGCGTCTATCAAGACGTCTATCTCCCGCGAGGCTGGGACCGGCTGATGCTCAACTGTACCGCATGGCCGAGAGGCAGTTCGGACCGATCGGCGTCGCGGGCGTTTACGAGGTCGGCGAGGTCCAATCGTCCGCGACGTCGGCGACCTTCTCCGCGGCGGTCGAACGCATCGGCTGGGTCAATGACCGAGGGCGTATCTTGAGCGAGGGCCGGGTTTGCCGGCCCGTGTCGCGACCCTCGACGAATTGCTGCTCATCGTCCGGCGCGACCCGCCCTTGCGATTCGACCCGGAGCTCGGGTTCCACCTCGATGGGGCGGATCTCTGCCTCCAGGCCCGGGAGGGGGGGCTGGCTGCTGTCGCGCTGGGCTGCGCCGTGCCACCATCACTCGCGAAGCGTCGGACTACCCGAAGCATTCTTCGCCAGTGCCAGTGTCTTTGCTCGCAAGTGGGCGCACCGCCTGCCCGTGGCCACGCCGTGCGTCGTCTTCGACCGCGACCGGCGGGTTCACCTGCTGGGCAACTCGGACGACCGAGCCGGATCGATCGCACGGACGACCGAATTGCACCACCGAGCCCGAAGCGCAAGCGAGTGAATAGATTGAGAACCTTGACGGTCGGAATGGGACCACGGATTGCACGGATCGCGCGGATCGGAATAACACCCGATTTGACTTTCGATCCGTTTGATCCGTGCAATCCATGGTTAGAGCGCTTCACGAGTGGTTCGCTCACAGACCGACACGAAGCGTGCTTCGACGAGCCCGAAGCGCCGGCGAGTGAATAGCTTGAGAACCTTGACGGCGGGAATTGCACCACGGATTGCACGGATCGCGCGGATGGGAATAACATCCGATTTGATTTTCGATCCGTGTGATCCGTGCAATCCGTGGTTAGAGCGCTCCAGGAATGGTACGCGCACAGTTCGACACGAAGTGTGCTTCGACGAGGCCGAAGCGCCAGCGAGGGTCCGAAGGCATTCCCCTTGCTCGCGCGTCGGGTTGGTATGGGGTAGACCGGATCCGAACATGAAGCTCTCCAGGCCTTTCCCGCATCCCGTGATGCAGTCGCCGAAGTTCATCAATCACGTAACGACTGAACGGCGCTCGCGAAGATCCCGAGTCCGTCGCCGACGTCCGGATTCACGACACCGCGTCGGGTCCAGCGGGGATGGTGCCACGGGTCGATGAATCGCTCGGGATGCGGCATCAGGCCGAAGATCCGGCCGGTCGGGTCGCAGAGGCCGGCGACGGCACGCGACGAGCCGTTGGGGTTCGCCGGATACGCGTCGGTCGGGTGGCCGTCCGGGTCGGCGTACTGGAGGACGATCTGGCCGGCACGATCGAGCGCGTCGAGGTCGGACGGCGAGGTCGTGATGAATCGGCCCTCACCGTGTGCCACGGGGAGCTCGATCGGCGAGGGGAGCTGAGGCGAGATGAACGGCGAGTGTCCCGCTCGGGGCTTCAGCTTGACCCATCGGGCTTCGAATCGGCCCAGCTCATTCCTCGCCAGGGTGACCGGGCCGGTCGAGGGCCCTCCGGGGAGGAGTCCGCTCCGGACCAGGACCTGGAATCCGTTGCAGACGCCCAGGATCAGGCCGCCCCGGTCGTGGAAGCGCCGCAGGGCGTCGCCGAGGAAAGTCCCGAGCCGGGTCGCCAGGATTCGCCCGGCGCCCAGGTCGTCTCCGTAGGAGAATCCGCCCGGGATCGTCAGGATCCGGAATCGATCGAGCGAATCGGGGGCCTCCATGAGCCTGCCGATGTGGCAGGTCTCCACCTCGGCCCCGGCCCGCTCCCAGGCGGCCGCGGTCTCCTCGTCGCAGTTGGTTCCGGGCGCCCGCAGGACGATCGCACGTGGTTGAGCCATGATCGATCTTGGATTTGGGATCTTCGATTTTGGATTTGGACTCGGGATACCAGGTTCCGAATCGGGCGGAATCACGATCTCGGGGAAGATCGATCGGATGGAGGCCGCTTCGTTTCAATACGGCGGCTCGCTCGGGCCGAACGATGATCCATAATCCGTCTCGGAGCGGTAGGCGAGATTCCGCCTCAGCAGCTCCGACTCGTAGACCTGGACCACGAAGTCGGCGGCGATCTTGAGCCGCGACGAGGTGCCCTTGGCCGGGAAGTCGGCCGGCGAACCGCGGCGGAACTCGGCCACGCCGACGTGCTTCGACCGGCTCTTGACGTAGTTGATCCCCGGGATGCCGTCGGCATCCCCGGAGATCAAGAGCGCGATGTCGTAGGTCTCCTGGAGCGCGACCATGTCCACGGCCAGGCTGGTGTCCAGGCCCTTCTCGTTGACGGTATGATGGAGCAGGTCGACCTTCCAGTGCCCTTCCTGGCGGATCTCGACGAAGTCGGTCGCGGCCTGGACCCCGTGGTAGAATCGCTTCTTCCGCTCGAGGGCACGCCGCTTCCCCTCATACCACTCCCGGGTCTCGCTGAAGCAGAGATTCCAGGCCTCGTCGATCCGGCGCTCCAGCGGCATGTCGGGATTCCGTCGCCCCGCGTCCTCGATGTAGGCGTCGCGGAGCCGGGGGTTCATCTCGAAGCGCGTCCTGAGCCTCGCCTCGGCCTTGGGATCGTTCAAGTCCCATTCATCCATCTTGCCGACCACGTACCAGTAGATCCGCGAATGCTGGGCGGTCGGCCACCGGGCCCCTTCCGCGAACGTCCGGCCCCAGTAATGCACGCTCTGCTCGAACGCATGACGATAAAACGCGCCGTAATCATCCACGCGGAGGTTGAGATGCTTCAGGACGCCATCCAGATTCGATCCGTCAACAAAAGTCACGAAACGTAACATCACTAAGTCCTTCATAAGAATCGTCGCCAGTTGGATTGAACACTACGGAGAAAGTAATCATTCGGCGAGGCACCTTTTCGACGGCCGGGTCACGGCCAGTTCAACGGGCGTTGCCAGGCGGCTTTCAACTCCTCCAGCGCGGCGTCCACGACGACCGCGTCGTGGAGTCCGAGGACGGTCAAGCGAGGCAAATTGCCCTCATGGCGACTCTCTCGCTCCCGCACCTGTCCCAGGCGTCCGAGCGGCAGTCCGTCGAGCCGGGCTTCGAGGTCGGCGGCATGGTCCGGCCTGACCTCCAGGACGAACCGCGTGGGAGACTCCGAGAAGAGGAGGGCGAAATCGTCGGCCACGTCGGCCTCGCGAGGGGCCCGATCCAGGGAGACCGCCGCGCCGAGGCCGCCCGCCAGGGCCATCTCCGCCAGGGCGACCGCGAGGCCGCCTTCGCTGAGGTCGTGGCAGCTCCGGACGAGTCCCGCCGAGATCGCCCCGTGGAGGCCGCGGAACAGGGTCGGCGCCCGCGCGGGATCGACCCGAGGGACGGTCCCCCCGGGCCGTTCGTTCAGCTCCGACCAGAGCGAGCCGCCCAGCTCGAGGCGGGTCATGCCCAGGAGGTAGAGGACGTTCCCGTCTTCCTTCAGGTCCATCGTCACGCACTTCCGGATGTCGGGCACGATCCCGATGGCGCTGATGAGGAGCGTCGGAGGGATCGCCGAGCTCTTCCCCTCGTGCGTGAACTCGTTGTTCAGGCTGTCCTTCCCCGAGATGAACGGCGTCCCGTAGGCGAGGGAAACGTCGTGGCACGCCTGCGCGGCGCGTACCAGCGAGCCGAGCGTCTCGGGCCGCTCTGTGTTCCCCCAGCAGAAGTTGTCCAGGATCGCGATCCGGGAAGGATCGGCGCCGACCGCCGTGCAATTGCGGATGGCCTCGTCGATGACGCAACCCGCCATCGCGTAGGGGTCGATCTTGCCATAACGCGGGTTGATCCCGCAGCCGACCGCCAGCCCTCGCGTCGAGCCTCGGACCGGCAGGACGACCGAGGCATCGCCCGGGCCGTCGTCGCGGATGCCCACCAGCGGCTTGATCACGGTCCTCGCCTGGACTTCGTGGTCGTACTGGCGGACGATCCATTCCTTGCTACAGACGTCCCAGTGTTGCAGCAGGGCGACCAGGTCGGCCGTGAAATCCCGGCGATCCGGCGGCTCGAGCGGTACGGCCTGGGGGGGCGACCAGGCCGCCTCGCGGACGACCGTCGGCCGGCCGTCGTGGAGGAACTCCATCGACAGGTCGCCGACGACCTGGCCCTCGTATCGGAGGGTCAGGCGGCCCGTGTCCACGAACCGGCCGAGGTCGGTGGCCTCGACACCCTCGCGACGGCAGAGTTCCCGGAGCGCCGCCCACTTCTCGTCGGGGACGGCCAGGACCATCCGCTCCTGGGCCTCGGAAATCCAGATCTCGGTATAGGTCAGGCCCTGATATTTGAGCGGGGCGCGACTCAGCTCGACCTCCGCGCCGAGCTCGGCGCCCATCTCGCCGACCGCCGAGCTGAAGCCGCCGGCGCCGCAATCGGTGATCGATCGGAACAGGCCCCGGTCGCGCGCCTGGACGATCACATCCAGGACCATCTTCTCGGTGATCGCGTTCCCGATCTGGACCGAGCCGCCCGAGAGGCTCTCGCTCATGGACGTCAGCTCGGCGGAGCTGAAGGTCGCGCCGTGGATGCCGTCGCGCCCGGTGCGGCCGCCGATGGCGATGATCCGGTCGCCGGCCTCGACATGCTTCCTGGCCATGCCTCGGGGCAAGACGCCGACGGTCCCGCAGAAGACCAGCGGATTGGCGAGGTAGCCGGGATCCACCGCGAGGGCCCCGTTCACGGTCGGGATCCCCATCCGGTTGCCGTAGTCGCGCACGCCGGCCACGACCCCCTTCAGGACGCGTTTCGGGTGGAGGACTCCGGTCGGGAGCCGATCCGGATCCAGGTCCGGCGAGGCCACGCAGAAGACATCCGTATTGCAGATCGGCTTCGCCCCGAGCCCGGTCCCGAGCGCGTCCCGGATCACGCCGCCCAGCCCCGTATTCGAACCCCCGTAGGGGTCGATCGCCGAGGGATGGTTATGCGTCTCGACCTTGAAGCAAACGTCGAACTCGTCGTCGAATCGGATGACGCCCGCATTGTCGCTGAAGACGCTCACCAACCAGTCGTCGGCCAGCTCGCGCGTGGCGCGGAAGATCGTCTCCTTGAGCAGGTTGTCGATCGTCCGGCCCTCGAACGCGATCCGGCCCTTGAGCGTCTTGTGCGAGCAATGCTCGCTCCAGGTCTGCGCGAGCGTCTCGAGCTCGCAGTCGGTCGGGTCCCGGCCGAGGCCGGCGAAGTGCTGCTGGATGGCCTTCATCTCGGCGAGGCTCAGCGAGAGCTGGCCCGACCGGCTCAGCTCCTTGAGTGCTCCATCATCGAGCCCGCGGATCGGAACCTCTTCCTTCCGGAACTGGTAGGGCTGACCTTGCCCCAGACGATCGAAGGGTAAATCGCCGATGATGGCCTGTTCGACCGCGTCATTGGCCAGAACGCGCTCGATCAAGCGAGGAAGTTGATCGGCAGGCCCATCGATCCGATAGGTGCGGATGGTACGGACGTTGGAGACGGGATAATCCAGATCCTTCAGGATCGCCAGCGCGCTCTCGGCTTCGGGATCGGTCACGCCGGGCTTCGGCAAGACATGCACGATGGTCGAAGACCCGTCGATCGACGTCCGGATCGGGCGTGAGGTCGCGGTCTCCACGACCGGATCGCTCAGGACGTCCCTCGCGGCCCGGCGGATCCCCTCGTCGGAGACGTCGCCTTCCACGAGGAACCCGCGGCTGGCCCGGATCGACCATGGACCGGCCAGTCCGAGCTCGATGGCCTCGGTCGCCAGCCGATCGCCGACGTGATCCGCGTGCCCTTCGGACGGTTCGATCTCGATATGCCAGAGCAGGGACATTGACGGATCTCGCAAGCTTGATTGGCCCGGAAAAATGGGGGGGTGGCAGGTTTCCGGGCCGAATAGGCTGAGGAGGATTCGGACGGAACCCCGGGCACGAACCGGGGCGGGCGTCATTCAATCGATCGCAAGTCGCACGAGCCAGAGATCGGACCGGTTGGAGCCGCGCACGATCCCGTCACGCCGATTCATCGGGGAGTGGCTCGGTTGTTGGCGGCGAAGCTGGGGATTTCCCCTCGAACAGGTCTCGACGATGCCTGGCCTGGTCCCACCAGCGGCGGATGGCCTCCTCATCGTCGGTCATCAAGGCGTACTTGAAATCGGCCAGGCGATCCTGGAGCGAATCCAGGGCCTTCAATATGGGGCCGCGATTATCGCGGAAGATCGCCGTCCAGAGGCCGGTATCGGCCGCGGCGACCCGGGTGCCGTCCCGGAAGGCACCCGCGGCCATCGTGAGCCAGTCCGGGGGGACCGACGAGGCCAGCGCGGCGGCGATCGCGTGCGGCAGGTGGCTGGTGTAGGCCAGGATCTCGTCGTGTTCGGCCGGCCCCATCTCGATGATCCGGCAGCCGATGGATGTCCAGAAGCGCCGGGCCTGCCGCAACTTGTCTTCCTGCGTGCGGGGGGTCGGAGTCAATGCGCAGGGGCGGCCATCGAAGAGGTCGAGCCGGGCATGCGCCACCCCTCGACGTTCCGAGCCGGCGATCGGATGCGCGCCGACGAAGACCGAACTGGACAAGGCCTGCCGCTCGACGGCCTCGACGATCTGGCGCTTCGTGCTGCCGACATCCGTGATCAGCACGTCCGGACGGGCGGCCTCTGCCGATCGGCGCACGTCCTCGGCGACGCGATTGACCGGCGTGCAAACGACGATGACGTCGGCCGTCGCGACTCCCTCGCGGAGGTCGGTCGTTCCGCGGTCGATGGCGCCCAGACGCACCGCTTCCTGGACGGTCGCCGGGTCGCGCCCCACGCCGATGACCTCGGACGCGAGATGGCGGGATCGTAGGGCCAGGCCGATCGATCCGCCGATCAGCCCGACCCCAATCAACGCGACCGTACCCTGTTGCTCCAAGGCTCAATCCTCTCCCATCGATGCCGTCATGAACATTATCGGTCGCGCGTTGATATCCCTTCACGGCGACTCGATTGCAGGACCCTTAACGCAATTTTAACCGGAGTTCCCGCGCAAAACGATAGCCCGCCGACCAAAAGGCGACATTGTCATCCAGAATGGTCGGCTTCACCCGCGCGGCCGCATCGGATCCGGCCCGAAAAACGGCGGGCGAATCGGCGTTCCCGGCTCCAGGTTTCGACGGCAGGGGGAGGTGGATTCGACCCCAATCCTCGCGACGATCGGGATTAGTGGAGGTCGTCGACTCGAACAGAGCTCGGGAAGAGGAACGGCCGGAGTGCTTCGGCCATGGCCTGGGCGGATTTCCATCGGTCTCTCGGCTGTTTCTGCATGGACTTGAGCAGGATGCGTTCCAGCCCCTCGGGCGCGTCGGGCCGGAAAGCTCGAAGCGGCAGGGGTGGATGCTGCAAGATGATCTCATACGAGCCGGGTTGGCGCGGGTCGAAGCCCAGGTAGGGGTAGCGGTTGGTCAGCAAATAGAACAGGGTGGCCCCCGCGCTGTAGATGTCGGCCGGCTCCCGGACCTCGCGGAAATCGCGGATGTGGTCGGGCGAGATGAAGCCGATCGAGCCGCCCACGTCGCCTTGACGGGTCAGGGTGGTATAGCTCTCGGATTCATCGAAGCTCTTGGCCAGCCCGAAGTCGGTCAGCTTGACGCGAGGCCGGTGGGGAGGTCCCATCACCAGCAGGTTCGAGGGCTTGACGTCGCGATGCACATACCCTTTGGAATGGGCGTAATCGAGGGCCGAGAGCAGATGGCGGCCGATCTGTGCCGCCGAGTAGAACGGCATCGGGCCCTTCAACTCTCGGGTCCATTCCAGCGCGTTCTTGCCGGCGACGTATTCCATCACGAGCTGGAGCTGCGCGTCGATCTCGAAGATCTCGTAGAATGCGACGATGCTGGGATGGCCCTGGCCGCCGGGCATCAGCAGGTCGCGAAGGACCTCGATCTCCCGGCGGAAGTAGCTGTTGGCCTTCTCTCCGACCGTGCTGGTCGCGCTCATCATCTTGATGGCGACCGGCCGGTTCTTGGAGAGTTGACGCGCGCGAAACACCTCGCCCATGCCGCCGCCGCCGATCCATTCCTCGATCAGGTAGTCGGGATGAGTATGGGGGTATTTCAGGCGCCTCGCCCGGCAATCGGGGCAAAGCCAGGGGTAGGGCCCCTCGTCGCTGAGCCGATCCGAACTCGGCGGATTTCGCGCATCGGCCTGCTCCTCGATCGGAATTCGCTTGCCGCAGCCCGCGCACGTCGCCAGGGACTCGCCGTAGTCGACGCTCTCGTCGAACGTGACCACGAATGCGCTATCCCCGGCCGTGATCACGTCGCCGTCGCGGAGCATCACCCGTTCGACCCGGAGGCCATTCACCTTCGTCCCGTTCGTGCTCCCGAGGTCCGCCAGGTGGCAAACCGGCGGCTGATTCTCGATCCGGAAGTGCTCCCGCGACAGCAGGAGATCCTTTGTCATCGGGAAATGGACGCGCGAGGAACGGCCGACCATGAACGTCTGACGGCGGTCGATCAAGTACTCCTGACCGGCATGGGGGCCGGACGTGACCCGAATCACCACCGCCATCGGATTCTCCCTCGCCATTCGAAACCAAAGCACCATTCTTACTTAGAATGTCCACTGGAATAAACCCATCACCTCCCGATTCGGCCCGCAAGAATCGTTCCACGGCCCGATTTTCCCGCTTTATCCTCACAGGCTGGGTAGGTGGTGCGAGCGGTCTCGAGGACAGACGCACTCGACGAGAGGCTTGTCGTTGCAATCATCAACGCTGGGGAGATCCCGAAGCCTGGCCGGCCCGGGAATGTTCCGGCGCTTCACGTTGACGCTCGATGGCGATCGCTTTCAAACTTTTAAGATCGATCTTACCCGTTCCCGTGATCGGGATCTCCTCGACGTGGATGAAATCCCGGGCCGAGGGGATCCAGAGTTTCGGGAGCGAGCCGGCGGTGAGCCGCTGATGGAGCTCGGACGGCGGCATCCCGAGATCCGTGTAGATCACGCAAAGCTTCTCGCCTTGCTTCGGGTCGGGCACGCCGGTCACGGCGACGTTGTGCTCATCGACACCGGCGAGCTCCACGATCGCCGATTCGACCGAGAGGTGGGGGACCATCTCGCCCGCGATCTTCGAGAACCGGCTGATCCGGTCCGTGATCTTGAGGAAGCCATCGGCGTCGACGAGGCCGATGTCCCCCGTCATGTACCAGCCATCGCGGAGCACCTCGGCGGTGGCCTCCGGCCGGTTGAGATAACCGACCATCACCTGAGGGCCTTTCACCGCGATGAGCCCCTCGGCGCCCGGGCGGAGATCCTTGCCGGTATCCGGATCGGTGGTCTTGATCCACGTACCCGGCAGGGGTAATCCCACCGTCCCGATCCGGTTGCCATACACCGAACGACCGCCCGGCAGCTCGACGTCTCGGGGGACGTTCACCGCGACGACGGGGGAGAGCTCCGTGCAGCCATAACCTTCCAGCGGCTCGATGCCGAGCGTCTCCTGGATCTCGCGGGCCAACTCCGGCTTCAGCTTCTCGGCACCCAGGAGGAGGTGGGTGAGGGTCTGGAACTGCTCCGGGGCGCAGCCTTTCAGATACAGGCGCATGAACGAGGGGGTCCCGATCAGCAGGGTCGCCTTGTGCTGGGCGCAAAGCTTGCCGACGCCCCGGGCATCCAGTGGATTGAAGTGATAGACCACCTTCTTGCCGAGTCCCAGGGCCGTCCAGATGGTGACCGTGTAGCCGAACGAGTGGAAGAACGGCAGGATTCCCATCACGACGTCGTCCGGCTTGAGACGGACCTGCTCCTCGATCTGGTGGGCATTGCTCAGGATATTGCGATGCGACAGGACGACGCCCTTGGGATCGCCGGTCGAGCCCGACGTGAAGATGATGGTCGCCTCCTCGTCGAGCCGGTCGCCGCGAAGGCCCGGGACGAACGGGCCCAGCAGCTTCGTCGGCACGACCTTGGCGACGGCGGCGGCCCAGACCTTGTCGTCGAGCCGGACTCGCTTGGGGATGTCCTCGAGCATGATCAAGGTCCCCTTCGGCACGATCTTGAACCGATCGAGGACCTTGGCGGAGGTCAGAACATGGGTGATCCCGCACTGCTCGATGGACGAGTTGACGACGTGCTGATTGGCGCTATAATTGAGATTCACCGGGACCTTGCCGCGGAGCGTGACGGCGAGATTGGCCACGGCCGCCGGCACGGTCGGAGGGACCATCAGCCCGACATGGCGCGCCGGTCCCCAGGTCCGCGACAGGACACGCCCCAGGACCAGGGGCGCAGGAACGTGTCGCCATAAGTCAGCGTGGCACCGGTGCTATCCGTCATGGCTGTCTTGGAGGAATGCGCCCGCGCCGCGTGGACGAACGCCGATGACAGCGACCGCCACGCAACCGGCAGCGGAGGCAACTCGCGGAGCGGCGCGAACGGATTCGGTTCGGGGCTCGTATCCCTGGGGGTCGCCATGCTGGAACTCATAAGACCCGCTCCTGACCTGGACCCATCTCAATGAGAAGATAATCGACGAGATGATGGATGCTCGAACCCGATCACTCTACGCGAGCCGAGCCTTTCGGACAACGGAGCACTCCGCAACTCCGCTGCGGGGCCTTCGGGATAGACTCACGGAGGGGTCACGATTCGACAGGATCGACAGGATCAACAGGATTGAGTCGTGCTCAACGCCTTTCGGCACCACAGAGGGGGCACGCGACAGGATGAATTGAGTCGGGGGAGACGGGCCGCCGCTTCGCTGATTCAGGTCATTCCCGCCACCCATCACCCGTCACCCCGGGAGGAGGGGCGCTCCGCCGATTCAAGACATTCCCGCCACCCGCCACCCATCACCCGTCACCCCGGGAAGGTGGGTCGCATCGCCGATTCAGGGCATGCTCGGGAGCTTGAAGAGCATCAAGCCCTCGGCGGTCGAACGGAACTCGTAGAGACCCTGTGTGATCCGATACCGGCGCTCGCCGACCGATCCGCCCACCTCGAAAGTGATGGTCGAGTCGAAGGGAATGGCCAGATCCTTGCGCGAGGAGGGGGCGACCTGATAGGTGAGGCCATTGATGGCGAAAACGATGCCGGTTCCGGACGACTCGGCATTGATGATCGTGATCGGTATTGTCGGGGCAGGGGGCATCGGTGGCGGGGGCTGGACTTGGCGCAAGTCGTCGGGAATATAAATCGGGTGGCTGGCCTGAGCGATGGCGGCGCACGACACGGGATCGGTCCGGATCGGGTAGAAGTCGGGGTAATGGAGCGAGTTCCACCGGATCAACCATTCGTCGATCGTGATCCGATATTTGAGATTGTCGATCTGACGGAGATGGAAGCCCGAGGGGGTCGTGTCGCCCCGCTCGGCATTGGACCTGAGCTTCGCCTCGAGATGTTCGAGGTGATGCACGGCCAGTTTCTGGTTCACAACGTCATACCAAACCCCGGTGGCCAGTTTGTTACACAGGCCTCCGGGTTCTCGGGGCGGGCCCGGGTCGATGCCGACCTGTGCGTCGGCGGGCCTTGACGAGAGCAGGGCCACCAGGACGGCCGCCCCAACGATCGAGCCTCGGCATTGATGCCTGGACATTGCGTCCCTCCGCCATCGAGTCCCTTCGAGATCCCGACGGGAGTCTACCACACGAATCGGGCGGCATCCCGGACGATCCCGATTTCGGCAGGACCCGCGACCGGCCCGGGATGAGAAGGGGGATTGGTGTCGCTTCAATTTGTCTGGAACGCCAGCGTCCTCGACGAGTTAGCTGATCCCCTCTAGAGTCGCGGGATCAGTTCGTCCACCGTGAACTCGGAGACGTTGATCGAGGTGCCGACCGCCTGAAAGCGGATGCTTTGAAGTTTGAGATCGGGAAGGATCGGTTGATAGAGGATCCGCCGTCCGTTGACGAACGCTTCCATCTGTCCCCCGACGCGAACGAAGCGGATGACATTCCGACCGATGCCGTCGGAGGCGATCATGGGGTCGGGGAACGTGACGTCGCCCCCCGGCTCGCAGTTCCGGAGCGAGAAGCCGGAGGGGACTTCGAGCTCGACCTGGCCGATGAGCCCCGCTTCGGCGTGATCCCGTGCGTCCGTCCGGTTCATGCCGTTGAGGATGAATCTCGCCAGTTTGACGAAATTCGCCCTCCGTTTATCCGAGGGCGCCATCGTCAGGCCGATGACGACGTCGAAATCTCCGAGCCCTTGCGGGATGTGCAGGTCGATGAGTTCGAAGTGATCGGACGACGGTTCGGTGTGGAATACGTCGCGGTTGGTCAGCAGGTCGAGAAAGGGGTTTTCCGCGGTGGGACTCAGGCCGATCAGGTCTCGGCGAGCGTCGCGGCGATGCATGCCACGCGCCTGGACGCTGGGTGCCTCCGCGGCACGTTCCCGGGCAGGGCGGGCTCGATGCAACGCCACGAGCGCCTCCATGCCCTCGGCGATGTTCGGCAGGAGCTTCGGGTGGCTGCGCGCAGCTCGCGAGCCCGATCCAGCTTGTAATTGGCGATCGCGACGCGATATGCCAGCAACGGATCGAGCGTCTCCGATCCCATATCGTGTTCCGCCTCGTACCAGAAGTCGAGTGCCGCCTCGGGGCGCCCTGCGCAAGCGCCAGTTGGGCGCCCGAGGCCAGGCAGAGGCGGTTGCGAGGGAATCCCGCCGCGAGGGCGCGGTGCCAGGCCGTCTCGGCCAGGTCCGGTGCCGAGGATGCGGCGACCAGCCCCACGAACGCGTCACGATCCCAGGCGGCATCGCGACCCTTGCCGCGGAGATAGGGCAGGTCGGGCCTCCGGTAGACGGAGAAGGCGTGAGCCAGGTCGGTCGCGACCTTGAGTTCGCGGAACCGGTCCTGACGCCCCGAGTAGACCTGGACCCGGATCGGGTCGTCGCTCGCGTCGCTGTCGCGACCCCACAGGTCCTGGCCATCTACCTTCGTGACCACGTCGTTCAGGGTCACGCCCTGCGCCTCGAGCGCACCCGTGACGAACACTCCGCTGATCTTCAATCCGTGATCGGGTAACTTGCCCGCGGACTCTTTCACCGCCCGGGGCATGAGACTCACGAACGGGGCGGAGAGTCGCCGATAATCCGCGTCCGACAGCAGCTTCCGGAACTCCGCCTTGCCGGACGGGGGTCGCAATTCCATCGGGTCGTCGGCAGAGATCGCCTTGCCGCCCGCCATCGCGATCCATGTCGAGGCGACGACGATCGCGAGCCGGGAGAGCACCGACAGGACGGACAAGGCCTCGGAGTCTCGCCGTCCCGCAGGCCGTCGGCTTGGATTCGTCGGCATCAACTCGACCATGTCGCCTTCCCCGTGATGATCCCGACCTTGTTGGTAACATCTGCGACCCCATGATAACATACTCCAAACAACCCCTCTCAATGGGGAAAGCGTCGGAAAGCACGCAGGGTCTCCGGGACCGGGGCACCGTTATTTGCCACTTCGGAGCAAATCGGATCGCTCCAAAGTCACACGGAATTCCACCACGGTTCGTCGTTACGGCGACTCCTGGCCGGTCCGGATCCATCGCAGGAACACCAGATGCGGAAACATCAACGGATCGGGCGACGCGTGTTCGGTATCGGGCTATTGGGGATCGTCGGCCTGTTCGGCGGAGGCTCGGCGCTCTCGAGAACGGCGGGGCCGACGCCCGAGCCCGCCGACATCGAGGCCGCGGCGCCCGACGGGCCGCAGGACGACCCCGCCAGGCGGGACAACACCGACGCGACGGCCAGGGCGAGGCCCCTGGACCTGTCGACGGAGGCCGTCCGTCGCTGCAAGGCGGCGACGGCGCTGGTCGAGGTCCGCTCGGTCGGCAGCGGGTCGTCCGTCTGCCTGTCCGCCGACGGTTTCTTCGTGACGAATCACCACGTCGTGGCGAGCGCGGGGCTCGGGGAGAACGTCCGGCTGGTGGTCGATTCCGGGCAGAAGTCCCAGCGCGTCCTCGAGGCGCGGATCATCAAGCTCGACGAGGAGCATGACCTGGCGCTGCTCAAGTCCGAGGGGGCCGCCGGGTTGGTGGCGATCCCGCTGGGCACGGATGACGGGCTCGTCGAGACCATGCCGCTGGCGGCGTTCGGCTATCCCTTCGGGCGGATGCTGGCGGCCGATAGGGGATTCCCGTCCGTGAGCGTGAGTACGGGGACGATCACGGCGCTGCGGCGGAAGGGGGACGAGTTGTCGATGATCCAGCTCGACGCCTCGGTCAATCCGGGCAACTCCGGCGGGCCCGTCGTGGACAAGAAGGGGAGCCTGATCGGGATCGTCGTGAGCGGCCTGTTGTTCGCGCGGCTCAATTTCGCGATCCCCGTCAGCTGCGTGCGGGAGTTCCTCTCCGGCCCCGCGCTGGTACTCCGCAGTCCGGGTCTCACGTTCTCGGAGCGCACGAGATCGCGTCAATTCGAGATCGACGCTTACTCATTCGATGGGCGGTCCCTCGATGGCCTCGCGGTCGGCCTCTCCTTGACGGACTCGGCGAATGAGGCGCGATCGATCCCGGCGAGGCGGATCGGCAATCGTTTCGTGGCCGAGGGCTCGGTTTTTCCGCCGGGCGTCGCCCCCTCCAAGCTGATCCTGGTCGTGCATAAAGGTCGGGCGCGGATCCGGAGCGACCTGCCGCCGGGCGAGCTCTCGATCGGCGCCCGCAGGTTTTCGTGGCCGGCCATCGATGAGCTCTTCAGGGACGGCGATGAATGGGTCGTATCCTTGCTGGATGGCGGGCGGTTCGCAGGCAAGCCGGCGGGCCTGCCGGCCGTGCGCTACGGCGATGGTCGGACGACGCAACTCGCGACGGCCGATCGGATCGAGGTACGCCTGGAGCACGCGGCCCCGACCGAGGTGACGTACGAGATTCAGGCGCGGCGGGGCGCGAAGGATCTCGCGCCGGTCTCGGGCCGGTTGCGAATCCGAGGCACTCCGCGGGGACTGGCGCCGAGCTTCGATCGGCCGATCGGCCGGGCGCAGATCGACCAGCCGATCGTCGTCGAGGCATTGATCCCGGCAGAGCTGATGCTGGCGGTCTCGCCCAGCGGCCTGGTCTGGATCCCGCGTCCCGGCGCCCCGCCGGGCATGGAGGACGAGCGGGGTCGCCACATCCTGGTCAACGGCGAGCCGTGGTACATGGAGCAGGGCAAGAATCGGCAGTTGAACCCGGATGGCGAGGTGGCGTCGGTGTTGCCGATCCTGTTCGGGGTGCGTGACTGCGGGATCCGCCTGCTCTGGGCACGGCCCGAGGGAGACGGTCCGCACAATGCGGAGCGCGTCTCGGCGGACGTGCAGCGGAGCCCGCAGCCGGGCGTGAAGACGATCACGATCAAGAATAAGGCGCAGCAACCGAGCCGGGTCGCAGTGGCGATCAGCTTCGAGTCATCCCAGCGGGTCTATCCCCTGCCGCCGCCCCGGACCCGGCCCGTGCTCGAATCGCACTGGCCCCTGAACGACGAGGATGCGACGCGCGCCGTCGATCTCGGTCCCGCGAAGCACGACGGCCGGACCACCCTCGCGCAAGTCGTGCCGGGACTGCGGGGAGACGGCCTCCGGATCGATCGGCAAGCCGTCCTATGCCCCGGTGTCTTGCCGATCGATCGCACCGATGCGTTCTCGTGCTCGGCGTGGATCAGGCCGGACCCGTCGGAGGGCATTACGATCTTCGGCCGGATGAACACCAACCTGCGCGGCTTCGACCTCAACTACATCGGGACGTTGCAGGCCCACCTCATCTCGAGCTGGGACGGTAATTGTATTCGCGCGAACACGGTTGAGCGCATCGATTCGTCGCGATGGCATCACGTCGCGCTGACGTATGACGGGTCCAGCCTCGCCCGCGGGCTCAAGATCTATCTGGACGGGGCCCCGACGACGCTGGAGATCACGGGGGATCGGCTCAGCGAGACGATCCGCTCCGACTCCCCGTTCGCCATAGGCAGTCGGGAGCGGCGCGATTATTACCGGGGGCGGATCGATGAGGTCCGCGCCTACGATCGCACGCTCTCGGCCGACGAGATCTTCGAGCTGTACGACCTCGAGCGATCGAACCTCGACGCGGCTTCCGGGTCGTCGTTGAATCGAGGGCTCGTGGGTCTCTGGTCCTTCGACGGCTCGCCAGGCGTCGGCCTCCGGGATCGGAGCGGCCGCGGGCATGATGGCCGACTCGAGGCCGACAAGGGGCTGCCGGAGATCGTGCGGGACGAGGTAGGCAAGGCCCTCCGGCTCGACGGCTCGGAGGCCATCGATTGCGGGCCGATCGCCGATTTCGATCGCACCGAGCCCTATTCTCTGGGCGTGTGGTTCAAGCCGCGCGGGGACGGTTATCGCACCATCCTCGGCACGCTCGATCGGGCCGACCGCGGATACGAGATCGGGTTCGACGGCCACATCCGGTGCCGCCTGATCTCGCAATGGGACGGGAGCGCGATCGAGACGGCCACCCGAGCGACCTATCCTGTCAACGTCTGGCATCATGTCGTGATCACCCACGACGGCTCGTCCAAGTGCTCGGGTTTCAAGGTGTATGTCGACGGAGTCGAGGCCCCGGTCGACATCTCGCACGACTCGCTCACCACTTCGACGAAGAACAACGGCTCTCTCCGGCTCGGGGGCCGGATCGGGAAGGATTTCTTCGCCGGCGACCTCGACGACGTGTTCGTCTACCGGCGCGCGATCTCGCCGGAGGAGGCGAGGGCCTGGTTCGCGCTCGGGCGGAGGCCGCCGGCGCCGATCCTCGGCGACCGAGGCCGCGACTTGCTCGGCCTGTGGACGTTCGAGGGAAAAGGGTACGAAGCGTTGCGGGACGCGAGCGGGAACAAGCACGATGGCCGGTCGGACGAGCATCCCGCACACGCGGCGATCGTCGCCCAGGGGCCGACGCGCGTCGCGCGATTCTGGGACATGGGCGGGATCGACTGCGGGCAGGCCGGCGATTTCGACCGGACCGACCGCTTCTCGGTCGGCGGATGGTTCCTGTGGGAGGGTGGGCCGATCTGTTCGATGCTCTCCAAGATGCTGCACGGCGGGCCGAACCGCGGCTACGACATCCAGTTCGACGGCGAACGCTACACGGTGCAGGTCACGAACAACTGGAATTACGGCCCGCAGAACTCCGCCTGCATCCAGACCGACCCCATGCGCGGGAGCGGATGGCGGCATGTGTTCTTCACGTATGATGGCAGCAGCCGCGCCTCGGGCCTGAAGCTCTACCTCGATGGCGCATTGCAGAAGACGAACGTGCTGGCGGACAACCTCTCGAAATCGATCCGCGTCGAGGAACCTTTCGTGATCGGCTCGCGATTGACCGCGGCCACGATGCGCGGCAGTGCGGCGCACGTCCGCCTGATTCCTCGCGAGCTGACCCCCGCGGAGGTCAGCCGTCTGGCGAAGGCCGATCGGCCTCCCGGGCCACTGCCGTGACGGCACGTTCGCGCCGTCGCCGGATGCTTTTCCTTCCACGGAGATCGTTAGACCGCAGGGCGGCGGATGCGTAAGATGGTGACGTTGCCCGCAGGAGCGGGCGAGGTGAATGGATCGAAGCCGAAAGGAGTTGGAACGTGAAGTTACGCATGACTCTCGCAGTGGTGGTCCTGGGTCTGGCCGCCGCGACCGTGACGCTGGCACGGCAACAAACCGGCGATCTACCCCCGGCCATACGCCGCCAGGGGAATGCCCCTCCCCAGGCGGCTTTCGCGAACATCCAGCAGATGCGCGCCCAGGTGGCCGAGCTCCGTGCCGAGGTGGAAATCGCGGACATCGAGCACGAGGCGGACAAGTCCTTGTTGTCGTTGATGATGAAGGAAATCGGGGAAGCCCAGTGGAAGGAAGCCTCCCAGCAGGCGGATCCGGGCGGCGCGCGAAGCGCCGAAAACCCGGCCGGTGCAGCTCGAGAGCAGAAGCCGAAACTCAGGGCCGAAATCGCCGAGGCCGAGCTCCAGCACCGCAAGGCGAGGTTCCGCGAACGAGTCGTCAGGCTGCACGAGATGAAGTTTGCCCTGGCGGACCTGGAAGAGCGGCTCACCAACGGCTGGGGCCGTTGACAATGCTGGTACGGCTCAACCGGGCGCGGCCTTTCGTCGCTTCAGGGGCTTGAATCCGGTGATGCGTACCGGATCGCGATCGGGGAACCGGGCGATGAGTTCGAGCGTGCCGCCCATCGCTTCGATGTACTCGCGCAGCGTGCTCAGATACAGGTCGGTCTGACGCTCGATCTTCGAGACCGCCGGCTGCTGGACGCCGAGCCTGCTCGCCAACGCGACCTGGGATTGGCGGCGTGCCTCCCGGATGCCCGCGAGGCTCAACTCCTCGTCGATCAACTTCCGCGCCTCCGATCCGATCGCTTCTTGCTCCCGATCCGGGAGCTTCGCGATGTAGTCTCTCGCCTTGATCGCCATCGTTCAGACCCCCTCGTTTTCTCGCAGGCGTTCCAGGTGTCGCCGGAATCTGGCGTCAGCAGTGGGGATGTTTTCACGATACCAACGCTTGTCGCTCGCCTTGTTGCCGCCCAGCAGCAGGATCGCAGCACGTTGCGTATCGAAGGCAAACGGGATCCGCCACGGTTCGCCTTGATGCTGGATCCTCAACTCCTTCATGTTGGGGTAGTCCGATCCCTTGACGGTATCGACCCGAGGCCGGCCCAGGTTCGGGCCGAATCGCTCCAGCAGTTCGACGTGCCCCGCGATCTTGACCCGCAAGGACTCCTCGATCGCATCGAGCCACTCCGCGAATTCTTCGTCAAAGAGGACGTCCCATTCCATGCCTGCAACCCCCAAGTTCCTCTTTTCGATGATATTCCTGAAAAGGAATAATCGTCAAGTGGCTTGGAAGTTCGAGGCTTTCGGTGGGTTTCGCCCGCGCTACAAGGCCGAGCCCTGCATTGCGATTCGAACGAACCTCATTTTCGAGAAATCGATCCCCGTTCTGCTCAAGTGGCCAATCAGGCAGACAGCCGCCGATGACCGGCCTGCGATCCCAGTGCGGCCTCGAGCTGCGAGTCCACGACCGGCCAGACTCGATCGGGCGTCAACTCGGCCATGCATTCGAGTCGTTTGCAGTTCTTCCGGTAGCTCGGCGCACACCAGACGCAGCTTTGCACCGTGGTGACGAGGGGTCCGAACGGGCCCGTCAGCTTCGGGCTCGTGCAGGTATAGATTCCGGTGACCCGGGCGCCCGCGGCGGCGGCCAGGTGGAGCGGGCCGGTGTCGTTGGATATCAACAGGTCGGCTCCCAGGCCCAGCGCCGCGAGCTGAGGGAGTCGGGTTTGTCCGCAGAGGTCCAGGATCGTCGCGGGCGCGGCGTGTCGCGCCAGGGCGTCGACCAGCGCGCGATCCTCGGAGGCGCCGACCGCGATCAGCCCCCCGCCGAATTTCGCGAGGATGCGACGGCCGATCTCGGCGAAATGTTCGGGCGGCCAGCGCTTGGTCAGCCAGCGTGCACCCAGGTTGAGGATCACTCGCGGCCGGGGGACTTCGGCGAGGACCTCCGACGCCCAGGCTCGATCGTCCTCGGAGATCGGCGGGTTGAAGATCGGCTCGGCGACCTCCGCGCCGAGCGCGGCGGCGACCCGGAGGACTCGTTCCACGGCGTGAAGGCCGAGGCGGGGGGCGTCAACGTGATCCGTGTAGAACCAGCGGGCCCCTTCGCGGGCGTCGGCCATGCCGACGCGGACTGGCGCCCCGGTCGCCGCGGTCATGATCGCCGAGCGGAGCAGTCCCTGCAAGTCGATCGTCAGGTCGTATCGACCGCGACGGAGTCGCCCCAGGAGTTGAGCCATCCCGCCGATCCCGGAGCGATCGATACCCTTGCCCCTGCGATCGTAGACGATCAATTCATCGAGGTCCCGGTGGCCCTGGAGCAGTTCGCGAAACGGTGCGTTCACGACCCAGGTCAGGTGCGCGGAGGGCCAGATCGACCGCAGGGCCGAGAGGATCGGCATCGCATGCACGACGTCGCCGAGCGAGCTGGGCTTGATGATGCAGACGTGGGCGGGTTCAATCCCTGCCAGGCGACCGGATGACGATTTCATGGACCGGGGACTCCCTTCCCTTCCCCTCGGACGGCGAGGGGCCTTACTTTATGGCAATCCGGCCTTCGCGGCAACGCCGGCTCACCACCACGTCGAAATCCAGGATGGTTCCATGCCAATTTTCCTGCTCGTCTCCGCCTTGATCGCGATGCCCGGGGCCGTCGTCGAGCGCGGGGAGGTCGTGTTCCGGCCGGGCCCAGAGGAGTCGTCGGTCCCCGAGCGCTTCCGACTTGAGCCGGCAACCTTCACCTACGAGCTGGAACCGGTCCTCTCGACGCCCAAATACCAGGTCTCTCGACTCCGCTTCGCCTCGCCCATCACGACCCCGGACCCGGAGAATAATGTCGTCCACGCCGAGTATTTCGCGCCCAGCGGTGCCGGCCCGAAGCGTCCGGCCGTGATCGTGTTGCACATCCTGGGGGCGGATTTCCCGCTCTCGCGATACATGGCGGCCCGCCTGGCCGATCGGGGAGTCGCCGCACTTTTCGTGAAGCTCCCGTATTACGGCGAGCGCCGGCCTCTCGCCGCCGGCCAGAAGGCGAAAAGGTTCCTCTCCGAGGACATCGAGCGGACGGTCTCCTCGATGCGCCAGGGCATTTGCGACGTCCGCCGCGCCGCCTGCTGGCTGGCTCAACGCCCCGAGGTCAACGTCAAGCGGCTGGGCGTGGCCGGGATCAGCCTGGGCGGGATCGTGTCGTCCGTGGTCGCGGCCGTCGACCCCTCGATCCAGCAAGGTGCCTTCCTGCTCGCCGGGGGCGATCTCTCTCGAATCCTCTGGGAGATGCCCGAGGGCGCCGCATATCGAGCCGCCTGGATCCGATCCGGTCGGACCCTGGCTGACCTGAAGATCCTGACGGATCCATTCGAGCCGCTGGCGTATGCATCGCGGCTGGCTCGCAAGCGAGTGTTGATGATCGCGGGTAATGTCGATGAAGTGATTCCCCCCTCTTCGGCCCGTGCCCTCTGGGAGGCCGCGGGGCGTCCGACGATCCGCTGGTACGATTGCGGTCATTACTCGGCCGTCGGCTTCCTGCTCCCGGGGATTCGCGATACGGTCGACTTCTTCGCGGATGCGCCGGGACCGAATCCACCCGTCGCGCCCGCCGCCCGGTAATTGGGGCAGTCTGTAAGCGTCGGGACGGCGATGCCCGTCATCCGTGGCCGGGTTTCGGTTGTCAGAAAACGAGCGAAGGGTTAATCTCCCGGAAACGCACTTCGATCATCAAAGGAAGCGGCCGTAGGCCTTTTCCGTTCGTCGAGAGGGGGGTAGGAATGACGGCCCGTGTCACGAGCGTCTTCTTGTACGTGAAGGACGTACGAAGGTCGCTGGAGTTCTATAACGAGGTCGTCGGTGCCGAGGTCGTCCAGGTCCACGCCGAGAGCAAGGACGCACCGTATACCCTGGCCATCCTCCGGATCGGCCAGTTCACGCTGATGCTCCACCCCCAGGAAGCCCATTCGCAGGAGTTCACCGACACCCGGGTCGGGGTCGGGATTCACCTCCAGATGCAGGTCCCCAACGTGGACGAATTCTACCAGCATTGCCTCGATGAAGGGGCCATGCTGAGCGTCTCCGGCGAGCCCGCCGATCAGGAATGGGGCTGGCGCGAGTTCGCCTTGCGCGACCCCGACGGATTCGTCTGGTCGGTCTATCAGATCCTCAACGAGGCGGGCGGTCAGTGGACGATGTGACCGCCCTCGCCGCCGCCGACCACTTCGGAGGGGATGGGCTTGGTCTCCGCCTCGGCCCGGCTGCGGCTGGTCGGTGATGGCGCGACGAGGAAGTAGATCCCCACGGTGATCAGGAAGACGGCATAGGTCCGTTTCATGGCGACCTGCGAGATGGAGCCCGCCGCCAGCGCCCCCAGGTAGGCCCCGCAGAAGATCCCGGCCGCGATCCAGAGGCCCGCCGCGGGCCTGAGATCGCCGTTCTTCCAGTATTCCAGGACTCCGAGAAGCCCGGTCGGCAACAGGATCGCGAAGAGCGACGTCCCGACCGCACTCTTGATCGGGAAGCCGAATACCACGACCAGTGCGGGCACGATGACGAGACCGCCGCCGATGCCGAACATGCCGCTGAGGACGCCGGCGGTCAGGCCGAGGAAAAGCATCTTCAGGGCCTCAGGGGAACCCGTCATTCGTCGTTCTCCGGGACTCGGGTGAGGAGCGCCGCAGAGCCGGCCAACCCGGCCGTCTCGATGCGAAGTGTGTTCACGCTCAATCGGATCGCCAGCCAGCCGGCCAGACGGGCCAGCTCCATCTCGGCGGGCGTGAGCCCGCCCTCGGGCCCCACGGCCAGCACGACGCAGGCGCCACGAGGGGTCGCCGGCCATTGCCCCGAGGGACGTCCCTCCGGATCGGCCAGGAATCGGGTCGAGGTCGGGAACCCGTTGACCAGCCTCGACCACTCCAACGGCTCCGCCAGCTCCATCAGGCGGGCCCGCCGGCATTGCTTCGAGGCCTCGACGATCGATCGCCTGAGCCGGCCCAGTTTCGACCCGCGCGGGTCGACGACCGATCGCTCGGTGACCAGGGGGATGAGCCGATCGACGCCCAGCTCGGTGGCCTTCTCGACGAGCCAGTCGAACCGATCGCCCTTGGGCACGGCCGAGGCGAGCGTGAGAGAAAACGGAGGAGGGGCTTCCGCCCGGATTTCCCCATCGATCTGGAGCTCGACGCCTGCGGTGGAAGCCGCGATGACCATCGCGGACGCGAACGATCCCCGGCCATCGAAGATCTCGACGCGATCTCCCGGGCCCAGTCGGCAGACGCGAGTCAGGTGTCGCGACTCGTCCGGGTTCAATTGGAGCCGGCCGTCGCGGGGCGGATCGGGGCAGTAAAACCGAGCGGGCACGCGTCTTCTCCCGGTCTGGTCAAAGATGGAATCCCATCCTATCCGATCCTGAGGATAGAACGCGAGGCGACGGTGACAGCGGATATCGACTCTCCCGGGCTAGTGGGACGCCCGCACCTCGAGCGGACCTTGTAGGCTCCCAAGGAGGCTGTTGATGGCGATGGACGCTTGGTATCGGCACTGGGGGCTGACTCGACATCCCTTCGAAGACGTGAATTCGCCGTATGTCTCGCTCCCTTCACACGATGAGGCGATTTATCGCCTGGCGTTCTCGATCGAGCAGGGGCATCGGCACGTCGGTTTCTTCGCGGAGGCGGGCCTGGGCAAGACGGTGGTCCTGCGCCGGGCACTCGACGAGACGCGCAATCCGGCCCGGCGAGTGGTCCAGGTCCGGCCGATGTCCGACGGCCCCGCGTTCTTGAGCCGACTCGCCGAGAGTCTGGGGCATCGCGTGGACCGCGAGGGCGGCCAGGATTCGACCTGGCGGGCGCTCGGGCGTGCGTTCCGCGTGCTGGCGCTTCAAGGGTTTCAGGTGATCCTGGTCGTTGATGACGGGAATGATTCAGCCGACGCGAGCCAAACTCCCGGGCTCAACCTGTTGGCGCAGGCGGGGTTCGGCGAAGAGGGGCACATAACCATCATCCGTTGCGGCCGTCCTCAGTCCGCGGCAGCGTCCGATCGTGATGACGACTGGAGACTCATGGTCCGTCTTCAACGGCTGACGCGATCCCAGTCCGGCGATTACCTGATCGCGAAGCTCGCCGCCGCGGGCGCGAACGAGCCGGTTTTCACCCCGAGAGCCGTCACCCGACTGCACGGCCTGTCGGGAGGCATCCCGAGAGGACTCGAACAACTCGCGACGCTGAGCCTGATCGCGGGAGCCGTGCGCGGCCTCGAGGTCATCTCGCCGGATGTGGTCGACGGGGTGGCCGGGGAATGTTCGAGCGCCGCGACCGTCGTGGGAACCTGACGATAGTCCCGTGGGTCGGAGTTCGACGATCTCCCCGAACTCAGCGACCCGGTTGCCGGGGTAGATTCACGGCCGCGATTCCTGGTAGAATTCGGTCAGGTCGACGATCGGCTGAGGGACGTCCGGGCGGACACACGCCCGTAGGAGATGAATCGGAGCCCATGAGCGAGCAGACTGTTTCGTTGCGCAATCCGGCGAGGGCGGCCTTCCTGGCGTGGCTGGTTCCCGGCCTCGGCCATTTCTACCAGGGTCGAACCGGCAAGGGAATCCTGTACGCCGTCTGCATCATCGGCTTGTATCTCATGGGCATGATCATGGGGGAGGGGAAGGTCGTCTACTGGCGATGGGTCAACCCCCTGAATAACCCGGAGAAATTCTGCCTGTATTACCTGGGGCAGTTCTTCGTCGGCCTGCCGGCCCTCCCCGCCTTGATCCAGAGCACGCTCCATCATTATGGCTGGGACCCGATCCTCTGGGGCTTCATGGCGGAGCCCTTGCAGAACGATTTGAACGGCCTGCAATCGCGGCTGGGCAAGCTCGTCGAGATCGGCACGATTTACACGACGGTCGCGGGCCTGCTCAATGTCCTGGCGATCTACGACGCCTACGAAGGCCCCGCTTATCAGGACTTCGAGGAGGAGACGGTCGGCCTGAAGTCATCCTCCTCGCCCTTGCCCGCCGGCGGCCTCAGGACGGAGGCCTCGGCATGACGCTCTCTTCGGTCCACATCTACTGGCTGATCCTACCGCTGGTGATCGCCATCAGCCTGGTCTACGCCGCATCCCGCCACGAATCCTGGAGCCGGATCTGGTGGCACTCCGCTCGCCTCAGCGTCTGGATCCTGAGCATCCTGGTGGTCGCCACGGCCGTCCTGCTGCTGATCAACACGCAGGTCTAACGCTGACGGCGACCGCCGTCGATCTTGCGACCGCCGCCGGCCCCTTCGTCAACGCGTCCTTCGTTCCTTCCCCACAGGAAAGTCGGGCGAATCGTGTCGTCTAAGACCACGGAACGGAATCCTGCGAATGCATTCTTATCCACGAAACACACCAAATACGCGAAAAAAGGGAAAAGAGCCTCCGAGGTTGCGAGAACGGTTTGAAGATTTGAAGATTAAAGGTTAGATTTTTTAGATTCATTCGTGTATTTGGTGTATTTCGTGGATAGATTTCTTCTCTCCGATGAGTCGATCGGCTCATACGCCTGCCTCATGGGCCTTTGATCGTGGTCTCCTGGAGTAGTGAGTCCTGCCAGCAGGAGGACCCATGCGACGACGATTCGTCCGTTTTTCACTATGGCAGCTCATGGCCGTGGTCGCCGTCATGGCGATGATCCTCGGCGTGGCGATCCAACTGTCGCAGAGACGCATGCGGTTCCTGAGACTCGCGGCCTATCATCGGTCGCAGATCACCTTTCCGTGGCAATCCGTGGACCAATTCCGGCGAGTCGCCCTCTGGAACGACGGTCATGGTGGAATGCGGAAAGAACGTCCCCGGCTGGATTACTGGCACGAGGAGCTTGCGGAAAAGTACCAGTACGCTTCCTCCCGTCCCTGGTACCCGGTCGAGCCCGATCCCCCGGCCCCTCGCGCCGATGAACCCCTGTCGGAAATCAACAAGAAGATGTGGCCAGACCCTTTCGCTCCCGCTCGGGCTCCCTCGACGATGCCGTGAAAGGATCGGTCTGAAGACACGCCCACATATTAATCGCGGGCGAAAGGTGCCCGACTCATAGGCGCAATCCTTTGCAGTTAATTAACTTAAAATTGTATGATTATATTGAATATATCTTGATGAAAATCGGTGAAATCCGGCGACTGCCGGTCCCGGTTTCGGCTCGAAACGGCCGTTCAACGCGATCACTTCCGCGGGGCTTCCGAGAATCGCTTGTCAACAATCGGCGTATCGGCCGGCAGAGGAATGCGATTCAAGTCAACGATCTTTCCATCCACAACCAACTCGATCGAGTAGGCCATTCCGCGGGAGCCTCCCTCGCCGTTTCCGCCGGTTGTCGGGGTTCCTCGTTCGGCGGTCTTATCGTCTTGAGCGGAGGGAGGGCAATGCACGACCACTCCGGCCTTCCTGTCATCGCCCAGAAAGAAATTCGGCCCGCGCACCAGAATAAGCTGTGCCTCTTTGCTTTTCACCTTCAGGATGTGCGGCCAGGCCGACTCGAACGCCGCCCTGTTGGTGAAGGGGATCGCGTGGTGAAGGTTGAGGATCAGAGGACCCTCGAGCGTGCGGGCTTGTTTCCGCAAGGGCTCCAACTCGGCCGGCCAACCTTTCGGCCAGGCGCCCGAGTCCGTGACCGAGTAGATTGCGTATGCCTTCATGCAGATGGCACAGGCAGCAGCCGCGGACAAGACAGTGATCATTCGTTTCATGGCGATAACTCCCCGAACAGACGAATTCGATCCACCCAAGATATTGACGAGGAACGCGTCGTTCTTTCCGAAGAATTGGGTGTCACGACCGGATCATCCACGGGGCTGCCGCACCTGCTCCGGCGACGGGGAGTTCCGTAAATGACGCTGCCGTTGGCGTTTATGACAGAGATTTCAGGCCATCCGGGCGGATCTGGCATTCCTGACTCGAGCAAGACGCAGCAGTAGCCAGAAAATCGTCGCGGGGCGGCGTTGCTTGACTTCGAGTCGCCTTCGAACGCAAGAGGGCTACGATGGAAATCGCTTGAACCAGGATCAGCGGCAGGAACTGGACGAATCGCCCTCGCGGGGGCAGTCGCTTGATCCATCCCGGTGCGCTCAACGAGACCAGGTTCGGGCAGAACTGCTCGCCGAATCGCCACGAAGGGTAGGGGATCTCGCCCGTCCAGAGTGGCCAGACCGCGTCGGCGAACGGCTCGGCGAGGGCCGAGACCTTTCCCGTTCGGTCGTCCCTCTGCTCGTGAGGAACACGCCCGTCGGTGCCCTGGAACATGAACATCTCGACCCCTCCGAGCAGGGCGAGGATCGCTCCCGCAATCGTGGCCAGCCTCGCCCATCGCGATCCGTGCGCCAACAGTCCCGCGACCGGGATCATGGCGAAGGGGATCAGAGGGACGAGTAGTCGAGGTCCCGTCAACCAGCCGCCGGTCCACTCCGGATAACTGAGGTTCACCAGCAGGACCGCTACGGCCGCGAGCATCGACACGATCGACAAGCTCCAGAAGCGCCGTGTCATCAGGACGACCCATCCCGGTATCGCCAGCAGCAAGATCGGCGCGAACCAGAACAGGCCGCGATATCGTCCCCAGAGTAACGGACCGAGCTTGGACCAGTCCGGCGACATCAGGCCCAGCGGGTTGTCGCGGTTGTGGACCCTGGCGAACTCCTCGAACTCGTGGTGGAAATAGCCCATGTCCAGCGGCGAGCCGAACGCGATCTGGTTGTAGGACAGGAGGAGCAGAGCCGGCAACAGGGCCCCGGCCGCGAAGATCGGCAAGCGATCGAAGCGTCGGCGGCCCCTGATCCATTCCACGAACAGGTAAAGGCCCAGGATGGCCGAGACGGGGGCCACCTGGAGCTCGATCACCGCCGCATAGGACGCCAGCAACCCCGCGAGGAAGATCCGCAAGGATTCTCGTTGCGGCTCCTTCCGCCAGATCAAGAGGAAGGCGCTCGAAGAGCGCGAACGCCGAGGCCTGGTGCCCGTAGGCCAGGGTGGCATAGACGTAGGCCGGAGTCGAAAGGCCGTAGGACAGGCCAACCAGGGCCGCGGCCCTCGGAGAACAGCCCAGGTCGCGCGCCAGGACGACCAGGAGCGCGGCGGTCCAGGCGGTCAGGATGCCCGATGTCCCCAGCGCGATCCAGTAGTCCGCGGGCCAGTAGTCGATCGGTCCCGAGTCGAGTGGATGACCCGGCATGTCGAACGCCCACTTGACGTACGCATAGGGGATCGCCGCCAGCAGGGGATAGCCGGGCAGCTTGTCGGAATAATACTCCCCCAGGAATCGGGCCTTGTCGCCGGTCTGCTGGTCCAGGCCCGTGATCTTGACCGTGCCGCGGTCGACCATCGCGTAGGTCAGCATCAGCCGGCTGGCCGTGTTCCAGTCGCGGGAATGCCAGAAGAAGGCATAGCTCCCCAGCAGGATCACGAAGACCCCGAACGCCGGGAGATAGACCCGACTCCAGCCGGCCCTGACCCAATCCCCAATCCGATCCCAGAGGCCCGAGACCCCGACGGCCGCCAGCAATGCGTTCGGGGCCTGGATCGGGAGCAGGTAGCGGTCCCAGGCCATCGGCAGATAAGAGGCGACCACGGCCCAGGCCACGGCGACCCAGATCAGGAGTGCGATGGCAGTCGGCGGCTTCCCCTCCCGGAGCTGTTCGCGACCCATCCGGACCGATTCGAGCAAGCCAATCAGGATGAGCGGCCACCAGAGGAGGGCACCCCAGTCCTGCCGGAATTGATAGCGAATCCGAGAGTTCGATTCCGCCGGCCCGAACGGACCGAACCGGCCGAATCCCTGGACGGCGAACACCTTGAGCCGGGCGGCCGCCGTCGTCAGGGCGTTGTGGGGGAAATTCTTCTTCTGACCGCTCGACGTCTCGAGGCGAATCTTGACCATGTGGTCGAACCGTTCCCGAAGATCGGCGTTCGGATCGATGGTGCACTCGCGATTGAGACGCCCCGCGGGCCTGGCCGTCAGCGCGGGATTCAGGCCGACGAACATCATCAAGGCCATGGCCGCCATCAGGACGGCGGCGGCGGCGATGGCGAACTTCCGCAAGAGGGGGAGCCTCGGTGCGATCAGGGCGAACCCCGCCCAGCCGCCGACGACCATGAGCCCGAGAAACGCGTTGAACTTGCAAAGGATGGACAGCCCGGCGGCCACTCCCGCGAGATCGACCAGCACGAAGCTCGTCATCCGCGACCGGCCGGACCAGATCCGCTGCATGGCATACAGCCCCAGCCCCAGCGCGCAGAGCTGGAACGTCTCGACCAGGATATCCGACATCGCCCGGTGCGCGTGGAGCCGATAGAGCGGATTGATCATCAAGAGGAGCGCGGCGATCGTGCCGGCGCGACGATCCTTGACCAGGACTCCGCAGCCGAACAGCGCGACGCACCCCAGCGCCCCGATGAAGAGGAACGGGATGCGAGCGACCCACAAGGTCATGGGGTTCCCGAACGTCGTGTAATGCTGATACCAACTCAGGGCGTCCGCAGGGCCCGGCATCCGCAGATGGGCCACGCGCATGCTGGCCCCGATCAGGTACTTCGGCACGGGCTGGAGGTCGAACGCGTAATAGTCGAGCCAGTCGCGATGATCGAACTCGCCGCCGAAGAACAGGTCGGAGTAATAGCTCTGGGTGATGTAGGCGTACTCGTTGACGAACGAAGGAGCGAACCACCCGAACGCGAAAAGCACCAGCGCGAGGCACCCGATCGCCGCGGCCCGTCGCGAAAGAGAGGCTGCCGACTGCGTCGAGTTTGTCGGGCGGGCGCGTTGGTCGGGTGACGTAATCTCCATGTGCGAGAGAAGCCTTGAGTGATTTAGCGGCTACGCGGCAAAGGCTTAAAGTCTCATTGTAGAAACCCATCGGATTCTTTGGCAACGGTCGGATCGTCGGCTAAGTTTCATCGACGACCCTTTGCGATGGGTTGTCCCTGAGGTTTCAAACCACTGCGTCGAATGGGTTGATTGGCTGACCGACGAAC
Organism: uncultured Planctomycetota bacterium; assembly: GCA_963743925.1. Lineage (GTDB taxonomy): Bacteria > Planctomycetota > Planctomycetia > Isosphaerales > Isosphaeraceae > CAVZRC01. The sequence continues at coordinate 64,848 of CAVURY010000016.1, forward strand.
CGTCCGCGGATCTCTGGAGGATTTGCGGCGGGGCCAACGGTCGGCGACTACCGCGCGGCAATCGCCGATTCGGCGCTCCTGGGAACGATCACCGAACGTTGAGTTGGCACCACGAGCATCCCGATGTGCATCTTTGTCTGGAACTTTTGGTTACGGCCTTCACGCTCGCCTCGACGGCCCGCGTGTTCGCGGCCTTTCCCCGCCCGGGGATCGGCCGGACTGCGCTCGTTGCGGACGAGCGGCCTCGATTCATCGGCGATCCGACGGGTCGAGCTGGAGGTCGAGAGCGATTCAACCGCGTCGGTCGAATTCGTGGCCGGGACAAGCGACTTGGCTCGACTCGCGTCGCGGGCGACCGCGGATCAAGATGCGCGCGGCGGTGTCCGAGAACAGGAGAAAAAACAGATGTCTCATCTGGACTGGATCAAGGTTGACGGGGCGACGCGGGGTACGCCGCGACGGGTCCCCGCCCGTCGGGGCGGTCACCGGCTCGCGCTGGGCCTTTTGAGTTGTATGGCACTGGTCCTATCCGGTTGCCAGTCGGGGCCGTTCAGCAACGGCGGCTGCAAGACCTGCGGCGGCTTCTTCACTCGAGCGACCAACCGGATTCTCCACCGGGACAAGGGCGGCTGCTGCGGCTCGTCCGGCGCCTCCGAGGGTGTGGTCGAATACGGCGGGTCTTCGAGCGTCGTGGTACCCGGCGCCGTGCCGTCTTATCAGTCGGGCGGGATCATGGGGACGTCACCTTCGAACGTGTCGCCTCCGACGATCGATACGCCCACGGATCTCAGCCCGGCGCCGACCGCCAGGCCGGGTCCGCCTCCCGGAAGCGGGCCGCAGACCAGCACCGGATCGGGTGCCCGTGCGACCAGCTACTCGCCGAGTCGCACCAGCACCCCGCGAACGAGTCGGACGCTGTCGAGCACGCCGTCCTCGACGCCTGAGCCGACCCCTCGGTCGGCCCAGGCTGCCATGAATTCCCGGACAGGCTCCGCGCGGGGCTGGAATGACGACTTCCTCGATCACCTGCCGCCGTTCGACATCCCCGGAGACCTGACGCGGTCCGCCGACTCGCCGCCGGTCCCGCCCGCGGCCCCGGCGGCCGAGAAGAAGACGGGTCAGGCCGACAAGGCCCAGCCCTCGAACAAGCCTGACGGGGACCCCAAGGCCGTGCCGACGGCACAGCAGGATAACCCGTCAGAACCGGAATTCACCCTGACCCTCGCGTCCGACTCCGCGCCGGAGACCGTCTCGACGGCCGGCGCCGGAGCCGGCATCGCCCACTTCGCGTCGGTCGACCTCAAGCTCGCGGGGGGGAGTGGGCCCTCCGCGACCGGCCTGACCTGGCTAGCAGAGAAAGGGTATCGGACCCTGGTTGACCTCCGCGAGTCGTCCGAGGTCCCTCCCACGTTCATCGCCGACGCCGCCGGTCGAGGCCTCCGCTACGTCGCCCTCCCCGTGAGCCTCAAGACGATCGACGCGGAGCACGTGGCACGCTTCAATTTCGAGATCGGGTCGGCCGATGCCCGTCCCACGTTCTTCTTCGACTCCGACGGATCGCGTGCCGGGATCCTCTGGTATATCCGCCGGGTGACGATCGATCGGGTCGATCCCCAGATCGCGCGCCGCGAGGCGAAGGAGCTCGGTCTCGTCAACGAGGCGGCCTGGTCGGCCGCGACCGATTATGTGGACAAGCTCGAGGCGGCCAAAGCGAACCCCGCGACCTCTCATCCGACGCCGACCCATCCCCGAGAGACCGCGACGCCCGGATCGGCGAAAACTGGTCCGGTCATCCCGGCCGAACCGCTGGCGAGCCTCGCCCGACCGGACAACACCGTGCCGCCCTCTCAGCCCGCTCCCATTCCCACTCCCGCCAAGGACAAGCCTTCGACGCAATCGATCCCCGCCCCCAGCCCGCCAAGATCCCCGGACGACGCCCCATCGCCGTTTCGGGACAGCATGGTCTGGCGGCCCTTTGCGGCGATGATCCTCACGGGTTTGACCATTCCCCTGGCTTATATGACGCGGACCTGGGTCCCGGAAATTGCCTCGAGAGTTCGGGCCAGTCTGCCGGCACCGGGGCAACGACCTCGATCACTTCCCCGCGAGTCGGATGTCTGAAAACCAGTTCTCGGGCATGCAGTGCGATCCGCCCGCGCCCGTCCGAAGCAAGAATCCGGGTCTTCGCCCGATACTTCGAGTCGCCCAGGATCGGAAGCCCCCGAGACGCCAACTGTGCCCTGAGCTGATGGCTTCGACCCGTATGCGGCCTCAATTCGAGTTTGCTCGCCCCCCCCGCTCGTTCCAGCACCCGGAAAGCCACCCTCGCCTCCTTACCCGCCGATTCCCCCTCCTCCACCACTCGACTCCGATTGACCTCCCTGTCCTTTTCGAGCCGGTCAACCCATTCCCCTTCACTCTGGGCCGGTACTCCCTCCACGATCGCCCAGTAGACCTTCGAGATCGTCCCCTCGCGGAATTGCGACGAGAGCCGTCCCGCGGCCTTGCTGGTCTTGGCCAGCAACACGACGCCCGAAGTCGGTCGATCGAGACGATGGAGCAGCCCGACGTAGACGTTCCCCGGCTTCCCGTACTTCTGGCGGAGATAGCGCGTGGCGACATCGACCAGGCTCTCCGCGCCGGACTCGTCCCCCTGCGAGGGTAAGCCCGCCGGCTTGTTGATCGCCAGGCAATGATTATCTTCGAAGAGCACGTCGAGGTTCATGGCGATGACGCCGCGACGTCGGTCAGCCGCTTCACCAGGATGGTCGCATATGACCCCTTCGACAGCTCGAAGGAGAGTCGAAGTCCGTGGCGGCCGGGATGGAGCTCGTCCTTGATCGGCGCGAATTCCAGGCGATCGGGGAAGAAGAGGCAGGGCCGGGCCCCCTTCGAGAAGAAGACATCCTTGAGATGCCTGATTCGAAGGTCGTGCCAGGTCAGCCCGAATCCCTTCAGCAATTCTGCGACGATCTCACCCGGTTGCCCCTCGGGGGCCGGCGAGCGGCAGCACGGCAGCGCGAGCATCGTTTGGCTCAGGGTCCGGACTGCCTCGGGGTCGAGTCGACGCGGGAACGGCAAGGTCTCGACCTTGAGCGAGACCGGGACGATCTGGCCGCCGGCCGCGTAGCTCTCGATCCAACGCCCGAGCATCAGGTTCCACAGGTGGCTCTGGAACGCCGAGAAATAGAGCGTCCTGAGCTCGCGTCGCATCCGCGCAAATGCGCCCGGAAATCGGTCGGATGATCGACCAGGTAGGTCACGATGCTCCGGGCCGACGAGCGCGGCAGGCGGGCCTTCGCCTCGGCCCAGTCTCCCCAGTGATCGCGGAGTATGGCCTTCTCGGACTTCACCGCCGCCCGGTCGAACGGATTGGGCTCGGCGAGCGCGAGTTTCAAGGCCCGCTCGTGGTCTCCGACCAGCCAGGCATGAGCCGAGAACTCGCCCGAATAGCCGACGGAGCCGAACCGCTGGTCGTCGAAGTAGTTCGGCAGCCCGACCTGCGGGATCATCTCGATCTCGGCGATCGCCAGCTCGAGCGCGGCCTGATCGAGGTCGCGGAGGATCAACTCGAAGCGATTCCCGCGCAGATGCTGCGAGGTGTACGCATGGTCGAGTCGTCCGGCCGGCTCGAGCTGGAACTTGGTCGCGACGATCGGCTGCCACGGCCCGTCTACGATCGTCAGATATTGGACGGTGCTGGCGTGCCGGTCCTTCAGCCCCGCATAGCTGACGCGATGGCCGGCGAGGTTCCAGCGCCGGCAGATGGCCTCGACGGCCTCGATGGTCCCCAGCCCTTGCTTGCTCAGGCGATAGAAGGTGTACCGGCCTGGGCCGTCCGGCCGGGCCAGAGACAGCTCTTCCACCCGGAAGTCTTCAGGCAGGCATTTGAGCTTCATGGTCGCACCGGAGCGGGAGAAGGGAGTATCGCAGCGATCGGCGATGATACCCCTGGGCTCATCGGTGCGCGCTCCGATCGATCCTCCATCTTAACACGACAGGCGAAGGTAGAACTATATGCGGCAAGCCTTGTTCTGTGCCGATCGAATCGGTTTCACGCAGAGACGCCAGGGAGGGATCGCAGAGGGCGCGGAGGGAAATGACCTTCATGGTCGGCATGGACGCGTGCCAGGTGACTCGAGAGCCGTTCCGACCTGGTCTTCTCCGCGCCCTCTGCGGACCCTCCCTGGCGTCTCTGCGTGAAACTCCGGGTCTTCCGCCTATTTGCGACGCAGGGCCCGGACATGGTCGTGCCACAATCCGGAATAGGTGGAACGGTACATGGGGAAGTCGTTGTCCCAATCGGCCTGGGCCATGAAGGCGGCATTGTCATCGTCCGCTTCGCCCCCCTTCGGGACCGCGGCGACGACGAGCACGTTGCCGTCGGACAGGACCCGGAACGCCAGCCCGAGCGGCTGGAGGACACGGACCAGTGACGCACCGATCGGCGCGTCCTCGGCGACGATCGTGACCGGCCTGCTCCAGACCGGCCTGTCCCGCAAGAGCCGAGGGACGGCCGATATCGTCAGCCCGCGGCCCTGGAAGCCGCGGCCCTTGGTGGCATCCGAGATCGCCCCGAGGACATCGCCGAGCGGCGTCTTCTCCGGGAACTTCAGGGGTACGGACTGGTGGAGTAAGAGCCAGGCATGCGCCTCGGCGGCGCTCACGGTCGCGTATCCCTCGCAATCGTCGCATGGGTTGTCGATGATCACGAAGCCGTCGTGGACGTACCGCTCCCAGACGAATTGGCGCAATACATATTTCAGATAGGAGTCCACCGCGACTTCGGGCTGTCCCGCGAACGGCGATGCGATTGGCGCGTCCAGGGTGACCTCCGCCTCCCACAGGGCCTCTTCCGTGATGCGGAAGTCGATCTCCTGGCCCTTCCCGTCGTTGCCGCGGGCGGCATCGCGGATTGCCCGCATGACCCCGCGGAGCGGCGTCCGATCGGGCAGCGGCCGGATCGTCGTCTCGTGGAGCGCGATCCACGTCCTGGCGGCTCGGGCGGACATCGGTGGGGGCCAGGCCGCGGGCTTGGAGTTTTCGGTGTCCGCCTTCGGGTCATCGCAGCAGCGGCCGTACCGGCATTGGGCGAGCAGAGCGAGTACGGCGGTGAGGACGGTGACCCAGCGGGCGGAATGAAGTCGCATCGGCCGTTCTCCTCGGATCGGACTTCACGCGGTGCCGGCCTCGAGAGTCCTCAAGCAGCCTGAACAACGGATAACGTGCAGGGCAATCATTCGGATCGGCGCCTCGCGGGCCGGGTCCGGTGCAGCGCGAGGCTAGGCGCCGCTCTTCTCGCGAGCATAGGCTCTCCTACGCAATACGGCATCAGTGATCTCTGTGGCTTCATCAGGCGCCTCGCGGAAGGTGGTCGCGCTGTACTCCGGGTCGAGGACAAACCGGGGCGAAGTGCTCGCCACGTTGCGGTCCCAGTACCGCAAGCGATGAAGGATAAGACAGAGCAGCCTCCGCGCCGCCAGATAGGCCTCGCGGTCGCCCGGTCGCTCGGACCACATGAAGTCCGCCTGGGCCGGGATCGGGCGGAGGTGCCAGGAAGCTGCCGGGATGCTGAACAGCGCCGAGGCATTGAGCAGCGTGTATTCGAGCGTGTCGATCTCATCAAAGCCCGGCACATAAATGTGCAAAGTCCCCTCGGCGTCGTGGACACTCAAGCTGAAGCGGGTGAAGTTTGGCGCCGTCGAGAAGCTGATCGAGGCGAAGGCGATGGAGTTCGGATCACGAGCGCGCGTATAGCGGCCCCGGCAGTAGGCCAGTGTGTAGAAGAGGGCGTTGCCCTCGCCATGCGAAAAGAAGGGAGGCGAAGCGAGGTCGCTGATCTCAACACCTCCGCTTATCAGACGGAACGAATTCTGCCTGACACGTCCAGTTATTCTGTCTAACGCCGACTCAACATGGTTCAAGCATCATGCTCAGCTGATGAACAACATTCTAGATTCGCTCGAAGAGAATCGCCATCGATAAAATGGCAGACAATTGGGAAGTCGTCGCATCCCTTCGCCTTCGCCGATCGGTCTGGCTGCCCAGGATGATTGCTGTACGAAGGATAGGGGCTCTCTCGCGAGGTTGGGCGGCCGAGAAAGTCCCGACGCGACGCGCGATCGCCGCGAGTTGCCCCGTCTCGGCGCTCATAGACCTGACCACCGATCGCGGCATGGGTATAATCGCTGCCGGCGGCGGGTGGCTGTCTACGGTGGACGGCTTCCGTCGCGCCACGATCTCGGAGGCGATCATGAAGGCGATCCTCTCAATGGCGTTGGTCCTCGGGGTATGCGGCCTGGCGGGCGCGGCGGACGACAAGGCGGTCGATCCGGTCGGGACATGGAAGTGCGAGTATGAGATCGGCGGACAACAGCGGACATCCACCTTGAAGATCAAGAAGGACGGGGACAAGCTCGCCGGGACGATGAGCTGGCCGGACCAGGACGAGACGAAGCTCAAGGACCTGAAGCTGAAGGACGGTGAGCTGACATTCACCGCCGAGCGGAAGTTGGGGGGGATGGATGACGGCATCACCGTCGAGTACAAACTCAAGATTGACGGGGAGAAGCTCAAGGGGAAGGGCGCGGCGGAATTCGGAGGCGAGAAGCGGGAGTGGGATATCGAGGCCAAGAAGCAGAAGGACGATAAGTAGTCGTCGCGCAGTCTTCAAGGTCCCGACGGCGGCTGGACGAGGCGGGCCGAGGCATCGTCCTTTCTTCGCCACCGAAATGCAGGGTCCCCGTTGTGCGCATCGGTCTGAATGACCCTGGGGGTAAACACCGGCAACGGTTCCACGGAGGGAGGCACTTGCCCTCCCGCCGTGTGCATCGAGGGAGGTTGGCAAGATAAGCGTCTTACGATCACCATGGTGATCGGGTAGCCCGGCTTCCTTGACTACGTCGTCACGGAGTCGCCACGACTCCCCGGAAGTCGATCTCCTCATCCTCCTCGCGAACATGACGGGCTCAACTTCATCTCTCGATCATGGGATCTCGGGATTCGTCTCTTCGATCGCGCGGATGGCCGCGACGACGGCATGCCGAACCTCGGGATCGGCGTCGGCCTGGTGGCGACGGAGCGGTTCGAGCGCGTCGCGGGCCTCTTCGCCGATGGCTCCCAGCGTCCGGGCCGCCGCGATTCGCACGGAATCCGAAGGGTCGTCGAGTTCCGAGACCAGGCCCGGTACGCCGCCGGAAGCCAGGTCCTTGAGGGCGTCGGTGGCCGCCGAACGGACGCGACGGTCGCGATCGATCGAGGCCGAGAGCAGCGCGGCACACGTCGCGCGCCTCCGCTCCACCGCCCGGTCTTCCGACGAGCCGATCCCCGAGGAGCCCATGTAAGAGAGGATCGCAACAGCCCGCTTCCGGACGACCTCGTCCTCGCTCCGCAATAACGCGAGGATTGCGGGTAAGGCCGGCTTGCCGATGAGGTTCAGGGCCTCGCAGGTCGCATCCGAAACGTCCGATTCGGGGCTTCCCAACGCGTTGACCAGCGCAGGAATCACGTCCACGTTCACCGGGCCGATCGAGCCCAGAGCGCCGATCGCGGCCACGCGGATTCCGAGGTCGGGATCGTTCCGGCACGCGATCAATTCCGGGATCGCCGCGGCCGCGGATCCTCCGAACTTGCCCAGGGTCTCGATCGCCGAGAGGCGCGCGCCCGAATTTCGGTCGCGGACGACCGCGACCAGCGGAGGGATGGCAGCCGGGCCGAGTTGACTCAGGTATTCCCGGGCCTGTCCCGCGACCTCCTCGCTATCGCATCGCGTCGCCTGCCGGACGAGCACGGGGAGGATGGCGACGGGCTCCCCGCCGATCGCCATCAGTGACCGTGCGGCTTCGGCGCGAACCCGGGAATCGGGGTCCGAAGCGGCCCGGATCAGCGCGGGGACCGCCTCCTTCGGCTCGGACGCGATCCGTCCCAGCGCCACGGCGGCCATCAGCCGGATCGGTCCGTCCTCCATGCCCTGGCCCTCGTCCTCGGCTCCTCCGAGGTCGCCGGCCCCCTCGGCCACGCCCCCGGAGCCGAGCGCCTCGATGAGCGCCGGCACGGCGGCGTTCGCCTTCGGCCCGATCATCGCCAGCGCCTCGGCGGCGAACCAGCGGACGCGCAGATCATCATCGCGGAGGGCGCGGACGAGCTCGGGGACCGCCGGCGCCGCATCGCCCCGGAACGATCCGAGGGCCCGGATCGCCGCGATCTGGAGCGGATCGCCGCCCTTCTTGCGATCTCCCAGGTCATACCCAAGATCCCGATCCGTGGATGAACGGGTCTCGATCAGATCATCGGCGGCAACGCATGCCTTGTCGGTCTTCGCCATGGCGATCAGGGCGGGAATCACGGCTTCCCCCTCGACGTGAAGCAGGCCGAGTGATTCCGCGGCGGCCCGCCGCACGCGCGGATCGGGATCCTTCAAGGCACGGAGGAATGCCCGCGCGGCCTCGGTCCTCGATCGACGATCGTGGCCCCCGTTCTGCACCAGTTGCGCGGCCAGCTCGGCGAGCGTCTCCACCGCGGCCAGCCGGATGCCCGATTCCTCGTCCAACAGGCCCCTGGCCAGCTCCGGGATCATCGCGGGTTTGAGGATGTCGGAAAGCTCGGAGGCGCTCTTGCCCTCATTTTCATCCTCGCACTCGCGGAGGCCGGCGAAGTACATCGCCGGGATCTCCGGTGCGTGCGGATCGATCTCGGCCATCATGCCGAGCGCCAGGTGGCGGACCTGCGGGTCCTGGTATCGCGACAGGGTCCGAAGTACGGACATCATGGCCGGCGCTTCGGCACCGGGCGGATTTCCTTCCGACGAGTGGACGAAATAGAGACGGAATGAACGACCAGACAGGATCCGGTTCAGGGCGACGAGGGCTTCGACGTGGACGCATGTCGTCGCCCTGGAGTCGGCCAACGTCTGGAATATCTCGTGAAGGACCCGATCGCCCACGGCGACCAGGTTTCGTCGAGCACGTGCCCGGGTCGGCGCCTCCAGGGAGTTGAGTTGTGAGAACAGGACTCGGCACAGCTTCGCCTTGGCGTCCCCGCCGATGGCCGCGAGGGCCCTGGCCGCATGGGCCGAGATCGGCTCATCCCCATCCGGAGGAACGGCGGGATCGGCGAGCAGAGCGAGCAGGGCGCGAGTGGCGCATCGCGAGTCGGGCCCGAATCCGGCCAGTGCCACGGCCGATGCGATGCGAACCCGCTCATCAGGTCCCTTGAGTCCGTCCTTCAGCGCCGGGATCAAGTTGACGGCTTCCGCCTTGAATACGGGCAGGAGTCTCGTCGCCGCGGCACGGACCCGAGGATCCGGATCGGCCAGGGCGGACCTGATCGCCGCGAATGCGGTCGGGCTCCGCCCGAGGAGCTTTCTCATGTCGCCCCAGACGGGAGAGCGGCCGGTCTTGTCGGCGACCCACACCGGCTGCCGCTCGTCGGCCAGTCTCCCGGCCGCCGCCGCGCGGACCTCGGCGTCGGGGTCCTTGAGCGCGTCGAGCAAGCGGTCGATCAGGGTGGCCTTAGCCAGTCCGGCCTGAGGAAGCGCCGCCACGACTGCGATCCGGACCATGCGATCGCGGTCCTTGGCGAGCTCGAGCCACCACGAAGCCGCTCCGTTCATCGCGACACCGGGCCGACCGAACGCCTTTGCGACAGCCAGGCGGACTTCAACGGCGGGGTCGCGAGCCAGGAGCCGTAGTGGTTCCGATGTCGCCCGGGAGTTGTCCTGGCAGCCGGCCAGCATCGCGGCCAATGCGATACGTACGCCGATATCCGGGTCGGATGCGAGCACCTCGACCTGGGGGATGAGGTTGATTCCGACCTCGCCGGCACCTCCCGAGTAGCGCCAGGACGCGAGCTGGCCCAGTGCCCCGATGGCCGTCTTCCGGACCTCGGGATCGGGGTCCCTCAACAGCTCGGCAAAGGCCGGCAAGGCCGGATCGCCGATCGCGGCCAACGCCGCGGCAGCCCCCTGGCACCGGCGGTCCGGCCCGGCGCAGGCTCTTGACCAGCGCCGGGATCGCCGGCTTGGCCGTCGTGCCGAGGCCCGCCAGGGTCTGCGCCGCGGCCTCACGCACGCGGAAATCCGGATCGCTCAACAAGGCGCTCAGCCCGGGGATGGCCGGCTTCTTGGCCGATTCGAGCTGGCCCACGATCTCGAGGGCGTACAGGCGATTCGTCGAGTCCGGTCCATTGAGCGCCTCGATCAGGATCGGAACCGCCGGCGCGGCGGCCTCTCCGAGCTGTCCCACACGACGGAGCGCCCGCGAGCGGTCCTCGGGTGTTCCCGCCGCCCACTCGTTCCGGACCCGTGCCAGCTCGCGGTCAACGTTCGTCTGGGCCCGCGCCGAGGGTATGCTCCCCAGCACGGCCGCCAGCGACCAGACGGCCATCGCGCGGGCTCGCCCGCGAGGATCGCTCATGATCGATGCCTCCTCCGTAATCTCCGCCTCTCCTGCTGGATATACGCGGGCCGGGAGGGGTTTATTCGTTCCGAGCCGCGAATCCGCGAGACCTCGACGACCGGCTCTCGACGTGGATTATTGAGGCGGTCGCATCCGTCGGAATTCCAGGGCTGGAGCCGATGTGCGTCCTGCGGCGGCCGGGGAAGCGGGGCAGGCGGCTTGATCTCGAGGAGATCGAGGTACGCGAGATGCGAAACGCCGAGAGGATACGACACTGTCGCAACAATACCGGGGCAATTCGCGGAGGATGGTGAGTGCGAGAGCACTCCTGGGGGCTCGCCGGCTGCGCCGTCTTCGACCCCAGCCACCCTCTTCGGGGCCCGGGACCACTCTCGGGTGGCCGGGGTCGAGCCCGGAGGGCGATGCCCCCGGGAATGCCGTGGAAACCCGCGCTCACTCCGACGAACAACACGGTTTCCTTGCAATCGTGTGTCGGACCGAAGCGAGTAACGCAGTCCAGGCGACCGGAGCTGATGAATATGGCCGTGTCCGATGATATCCGGGCTCTCCGCGATCAAGTTCGAGCGGACCTCGCGGCCGCTCACGACGACGACTCAGGCACGAGAATGGCACGAGAATCGCCCGGCGATCGGTCCATGAGGTCATCGAGGCCGGTCGCAGAATCAGAATTCAAAAATTTGAGCATTTGTATAGTCGTCATGCAGGAAGGGCCCGCTGCCAAAGCCGTTCCGTCCCATTCTTCCCTTCGCCCTTTGCGGTTGCCTCCGCGTCTCTGCGAGAAACTCCGGATCCTCCGCCTGAGAGCCTGCGACGACAGGATGCGGCCAGAGAAAGATGAGGCAAATCCTCTCAACGAATGGGACGGGTCATTCCAGCTTCACAGACGGGCAGGCGACCTGGAACGCGTCGATGTCCTCGAAATTCAGCTTGCACTCCTTGACGTCCAGCCGGTTCAATTTGGGGAGGGCTTTCAATTGGGAAAGGCCCGGACCCGAAATCGGTGCGCCGACGAGCGAAAGCGCCTGGAGGTTCGTCGCGCCTGCGAGGGCGCCGAGGCCCTCGTCCGTGACCGCGCTGCCATCGAGGTAAAGAACGGCCAGTGCGGGAAGCGACTTGAGCCGGCCGAGGCCGGGCCCGCGCACCCGGGTACCGTACAGGTACAAGCCACCCAGATTGGGGAGGTCATTCAGAGCCGCGAGTCCCGCATCGGTGATGGGGAGGCCCCCAAGGGTCAGATTTCGTAGGCTCTTCAGGCCTTTCAGGTGAACGAGGCCGGTATCGGTAACGGCCTCGGGCGAAAGGTCGATGCCTGGCGGTCTCTGTCGCGGGTCGAGGTTGCCGATCGCGAGGGTCTCGATGTGCGACAGCCCCGCCAGTGCGCGAAGCCCTTCGTCCGTCACGCCCGTGTTCTCCAGGTAGAGGCCCCGGATACGGTCGCCATAGGTCTTGATGAACCGAGCGAGTGCCTCGTCGTCGAATGTCTTTCCCTGGAATGCGAACGAGAACCGGTCGGGGTCGCCGAACCGGCCGAGGAAACGGGCGTTGCGTTCCATGACCTGAGCCTTGCCGCCGAGCTTCTTGATCTCGACCATGACGCGCTCGTGCGCATCGGTAATTCCCTCGCTGCTGGGGAAAAGGTTGATGTCCGGGAGTCCGCCCGAGCTGACGACCAGGCCAAGGCATGTCAGGAACGCCCCCAGAATGCTGAGTGTGAGCCAGGATCGCAGATTTGATCGGTAGGTCGGACGTCGCGCATGAGCGTCGGGGGACTCTGTCATAACAGACCTCCTCCTGGGCCGCGTTCAGCGGCTATCGGGAACATTCGGTCAATCGTCGATGAACGGGCCCGGCCCATTATACCCGAGCAGGCCCCCTCTGATCGCCCATTCAACGTGGCCGCATGAGCGTGAAGAGAATCGCGGAAAGCGCGGTTTCCCAGGATTCCTGGTCTTACTATTTTGGCTTGGAATGCCCTGCGGCCATGATGCGCTCGAGGATGATTTCTCCGTAACGCACCCGAATCTATTAAAAGATCGGGACTTTTATCAAAAAAATGTCTAATACTTTTACGATTAATCTATTAGCGGTCGGGATAATAAAATAAGGGGGCCGTTCCGCGGGCTGAGAGGGGAATCGGCCTGGACGAAGACAAGGCGGACCAACACGAAGAGCGGCTCTACCGACGTCGGCCGGAGGCAATCCCGGCGGGCGCATCGGTCTGATCGCCAGTCGAGATCCTGCGGTGGTCGGAGCGGCGTCGGGAGTGGAACGGCGGCCAGCCGTCGGCTGGCGAAAGCGGTAGCTCGCCGTGCCGCACCGTCGCGGCGTGAAGAGTCGGGCCAGGGGACCTGCGCCGTATGACTTGTGCGATTCTGATATGTAATTTTTCTGGCCTGTGACTCGACTGTTGACCGCCGCCGGTTGCACTGTAGACTGAATTCGTTGAGGGAACCGGGCCGCTTTCCATCTTTGATCGGCAGAAGGCGAGGAGTACGACCATGTCTGATGGCGCAGAACCTTTCTCGGCGGGACATGATGCGGCTCGGGGCGACGGGTGTGGCCGCGGCGAGCATCGCCAACCTGCCGGTGCTGGCGGATGACAAGGCCGCCTCCGACAAACTGCCCAAGCGGCGATACGGCCGCACCGGCCTCGAGATCGGCTGGCTCGTGGGCGCGTCCGACTGGCCGAAGGAGCTTATCCCCAGGGCGGTGAACGCCGGGGTCAATTACTGGCACAAGGCCCAGAGGTGGAGCGCCGATACGCTCCCGCCGGCCTTCAAGGCCCTGCCGAGGGAGTCGTATTATCTCGAGTGTGTCGTGGACCGCGTGGGCGGGGACCATAACCGCGGCCGCATCGATGAAGAGCAGCACTACCAGTTCGTCAAGACCCACTTGAAGGACGCGGGCGTCGGATACTACGACGTCTTCAAATTCCATTTCGGCTATCACTCCGTGGAAGAGGCGAAGCAAGAATCGGGCATGGTCCGGGCGTTCGAGCGGCTCAAGAAGGAGGGGCTGGTCAAGCACCTGGCCATTTCACAGCATCACTACAAATCGATCCGTGGGGACATGGCCTGGGAAATCCTGAACTACCTGGCGGACAATCAGCCCTACGAGGCAGCCCAGTTCTTCCATACGTATGGCGACCGCAAGGAGGTACAGGAGTGGATCGAAGTGGCGAAGAAGAAAGACATCGGGACCATCGCCATGAAGACGATGGGCGGTGTGGGACGTGCGGCGAATGATGCGAACTTCCAGAAGCTCCTGGCTGACCCGAAATACCAGGGCAGCACCCCCGCCGCGGCGATCGTCAAGTGGCTGAAGTCAAACCAGAACCTCACCGCGGCGGTGATCGCGACCAGGAATACGGATCAGTTCCGAGAGAATGTTGGTGCGGCCGCCGGCCTGGCCATGGGCCCGCAGGACCACGCGGCGCTCGGCCTTTTGTCCGGCTACAACAAGGGATTGACTTGCCTGCTTTGCACCAGTGCGTCTCCAGTTGCCCCGAACACATCGGGATCTCGGACATCTTCCGGTACGAGCGGTATGCCCGAGATTATCACGACCTCGAGCGGGCGCGGGCGGAATACGCCTCCTTGACGCGCAACGGCACGTCCTGCGTCGGCTGCGGCGACTGCCTGCCGACCTGCGTGCAGGAGATCGACATCGCCGCCAAATTGAAGGATGTGCACCGGCTGCTGGGATGAGAGGCCGACGTCGTGGCCGGCACGGACCCCCTTTCGCAAATCTCGTGGACAAGCCGCCGCGGGTGTAGCGATTGACGCGCAGTCGAAGTCAAGCCGGCGGGTGGCCAGGGGTTGATCGGGATCGGGGGGAGCCTTGCGGCTCCCTCCCACACCAACCAACGTGCGTACGGCTCCGTGCACGACCGTTCGATGGCTTACGGCCTCATCATGCCTCGGAGTTGGGGCAAGCCAGGAGCCGCGAAGAATTCCAGACCCATGGCCTCCTGGAGCCCCGGGAGCGCGGCGCGTCGGGCAGTCTCAGGGAAGTTGTCGCGGGAACAGACCGGCCCATGCCCTCAGCAGCGAGCCTTCTTCAAGGGAGGGTACGTCCGATCCCCTGGCCTGGCTCCCGATTCGTCCGGGTATCGATCGGCTCTGAAGACGAGACTCAATTCGAGCTCAGGCTCCAATCCCGTTCGGCCAGGATCTCAGGAAAATCCCCGGTTCCGTTCATGAAATCGAAAAACGGCGGCATTATTAAGGTAGGGAACTCTCTTCGTACCTTGGGCCTCTTCGGGGATGCGGCGAATCCTATCGAAGTATCACGTAACAAATCAGCATCTCGAGCCGCGGGGCCTCTGAATCGACCTCTCGGGCGATCGCGCCTCACCGGGCCGCCCGCTTCCGCCGCAGGAACGCAGCAAGTTGCTCATGATTGGCCTCGCTGTTATCGACGAGGAGGGTGTCATTCAGGAAGAACTCGATGATCGTCCCGGAGCCGCCTTGCCCCTGCCAGGTCCCGGGAGCCACCTCAGATCGGATGGAGGCGACCAGCGGTGCGAAGTCAGCCATCGACCGCGATGGACTCCTCCCCGGTCCGCCGGGAAGTAGATCGGCGACCGGGTAGCCTATCGTCCGCTTCCTGATGTGCCTGTCATAGTACCGATACGACCCAAGTCCGCAAGCAATCACGCAAATCGCGATGAGCGCACTTCGTAGCGAGAACCTGCGGAAACGGTGACCACGCGAGCGGCCGGTCGTTTTCACTCGAGCCATAGGTGATGCCTCCGTGCTTGACGAGGGTTAGCCGACTAACGCCGGAACTCAGCGGGCCGGCTCGCCGGGCAACAGCCGTTTATGATACCAGAATGCACTGCGGTGGACAGGGAACGCCCCAGCGTCGGATTGATCGATCGAGCGGCCTTCGATGAATTCCTTACGGCTCACGAAGTTCTTGGGAGATACCGCTGACTTGCCGCTTGATGTCGGAAGCGCGAAAACGAACTGTCATGCCCCTCTGGGGCACCCAACCCCATGAAAATGGAGTCGGCGTGAGTTACTCTCGATGAGGTCCGGCCTTGGGTGTGAGGCCGTTCTTGTGTCTGGTGCATCTAGCCCGCAAACGAACTTGGTCCCGACCTCGGCTCGACATCAAGTCGAACCCCACCCTGTCGCCCCTCGGTCTCCGGGGGAGCACGTAGAGGAAACTTCTCTTTGCCTCTGAGGTCCCCCAACGGCCCGGACTGGTCTCAACACGGGAGTGACTGCGATGAATGTCCTTCATCCCTGCTGCGCCGGCCTGGACGTGCACAAGAAGTCCATCTTCGCCTGCATCCGCCAGGTCGGCGCCGATGGGGCCGTCAGCTGCCAGGTCCTGAAATTCGGCACGATGACCGGCGAGTTGCTGGCCCTGGCCGACTGGCTGGAGTCCCGGGGGGTCCGCCAGGTCGCCATGGAATCGACGGGCGTCTACTGGAAGCCCGTCTTCAACCTGCTCGAAGGCCGCTTCGAGGTGATGCTGGTCAACGCCCATCACATCAAGACGGTCCCCGGTCGCAAGACCGACGTCAAGGATTCCGAGTGGATCGCGCAACTGCTCCAATACGGCCTGCTCTCGGCCAGCTTCATCCCCGATCCGCCGATCCGCGAGCTCCGCGACTTGACGCGGCGGCGGACCCAACTGGTCCGCGACAAGGCGACGGTGGCCAACCGGATCCAGAAGGTGTTGGAGGATGCCAACATCGAGCTCGCCAGCGTGGCCAGCGACGTCCTGGGCGTCTCGGGCCGGGCGATGATCCGGGCGATCATCGACGGCCGCGAGGAGCCGGCGGAATTGGCCGAGCTGGCGCGGCGGCAGCTGCGGGGCAAGATCCCCGAGCTGACCAAGGCCTTGCATGGCCGCGTCACCGACCATCATCGCTTCCTGCTGCGCGGCCTCATGGAGCAGATCGATTCGCTGGAGGGCTTGATCGCGCGCTACGACGCCCGGATCGCCGAGGCGATGGCGCCGTTCGCGGCCGCGTCGGCGATCATCCGGCGGGTGCCCGGCCTGGGCGAGAAGGCGACGGAGGTGGTCGTGGCGGAACTGGGCCCGGACATGGCGCCGTTCCCGACGCCGGGCCACCTGAGCTCCTGGGCGGGCCTGTGTCCGGGGAATGACCAGTCGGCCGGGAAGCGGCGGTCGGGCAAGACGACCAAGGGGAGCCAGTGGTTGCGGACGACCTTGGTGCAGGCGGCGTGGGCGGCCAGCCGGACCAAGGCGACGATCTTCGGCGCCTGCTACCAGCGATGGGCCAAGCGGATGGGGAAGAAGAAGGCGTTGGTGGCGGTGGCGCACAAGATCCTGGTGGTGATCTGGCACCTGCTTAAGAAGGGGACCGACTATCGCGAGAAGTTCGTGCCGACCCCCGTGGACTGAGGCCGACGGCCGTGTTCAGCCGCGCGCATCATCGCCGGGCGTCTGGTGTGGGGTGATGACGCGTCGTCGAAGTTGAAGGGAGGATGAGTCGCCGCCGCGAACGCCGACCCGGGAGTGGGCCGAGGGCCGAAGAGGGCCGGCAGGCCAGCGAAGAGATAGCGCGCCACGACCGCTTCGTCGTGAGAGGGACTGAGGTAATGGCCGGAATCATTCGTCGTCGTAGCCCCGGAAAATTTTCAGAGGAACCCAGATTCCACGCGGAGCGACCGATCGGCGAGCCGCTGTCGTCCCGCATTCGAAATCGCGAGAACGAACCCACGGCTTTGAGGATTAAGTCGATTGTAGGGGCCGATTCGCGGCCAATCGTCCCGGAACCGTCGTCGAAATCGCGAAAACGAAGCCAGGGGCAGACTCGAACGAGACTTCAGCCGGAACGACCCACAACGACCAAGACCACGCGGCGTCTTCTCGACCATCCTCGTCTCCGGACCACGACCGACACGCGGTTTGGCGTCGCTCAGGTAGTTCCGGCGACGGATCTAATCCCAAATTTGGAAGGGGATTGGGTCGAAAATCGATGTCGTCGCGGCTGGGTCCGGATTCCTCCCGGCAAATCGTCGAAGCCCGACAAATCCGGTTTTATTCGGGACAGTCATGGAAAACAAGGCTCCCAGTGTGTACAAGATTTGACTCCCGATGGCATCCCGGCCGGAACTCGGTCTGAAATCCTCGTAGGTCAGGCTTTCCAGCCTGACGATAGCTATCAGGCTGGAAAGCCTGACGTACGGAAAGATTCGAGATTCTAGGCTTGTCCCAGGTCTTTGAAAAAATAGGGTGAATGAGCGATCCTCCCGGAACGGGGTGTCCAATAATCGATGATAGGATTCCGGTGCCGAGAGCCAATTCGCGTTGGTCGAGTGCCGCGAAACTCACAACGTTCGAATTTATGGCATGCCGACAGACGGACATCCCGACGCCGTGGCAACGTGCGACGAACACTCCACCCTGAATGACACCGCCGTGTCCATCGAATGTACTACCTGAGTGCGTCGATGCACTCACGCGGCGAATCCCTGCCTGACTATCTACTTCAAAGGTTGATTATGGCGACAACGACGACTGGGCAAGTGGCCCCCGCCAGGATCGCTTGGATCCCGATCGCGTGGATCGGCGCACTGCATCTGGGAGCCCTCCTTGCGGTGTTTCCCCAATATTTCTCCTGGACGGGCCTGGCCCTTTGCTTCCTGCTGCACTGGCTGACGGGCGGCATCGGGATCTGCATGACCTACCACCGGCTCCTGACCCATCGGAGTTTCGCCCTGAGGCCGCGATGGCTCGAATATCCCCTCACCATCATCGGGACCTGCGCCTCGGAAGGCGGACCGATTGGCTGGGTCGCCGACCATCGCCGCCACCATGCCCACTCGGATGAGGAATCCGACACGCATACGCCGAACGAAGGATTCTTCTGGGCCCACATGGGCTGGTGGATGAAGGTGACTCCCGACTCGGAGCACACGGAAGAGTATTACCAGAAGTGGGCGCCCGATCTCTGCCGGGACCCGGTCCTGCGCTGGATCGAGCGGTACCATATCATCTTCCCGATCCTGCTGTTCGTGGGCCTGTACGTCGCGGGCGGCATGCCCTGGCTGGTCTGGGGCGGTTTCGTCCGCTCGGTCTTCGTCCTGCATTCGACCTGGCTGGTGAATTCCGCCACCCACATGTGGGGTTATCGCTCGCACACCACCCGCGACAGCTCCACGAACCTCTGGTGGGTCGCCCTGCTGACCTACGGCGAGGGCTGGCACAACAATCACCACGCCTACCAGACGTCTGCCCGACACGGCCTGGGCTGGTGGGAAGTCGACATGACCTGGATCGGGATCTGGATGATGAAGGTCTGCGGGATCGCGTACAACATCCGGTTGCCCAGGATCCGCTCCAACAACACCCCGGCCCGCGAGTTGGCGACGGCCGACTCGGCGAGCTGATCGCCCACGATTGGAGTTCGAAGCACGGCTCGGCAACCCCGAGCCTTGCCTTCCGCCGGACGAATGGCGAAGATGGGGGAGCATCGGTAGAGCGGCCCTAGCTCAACGGCAGAGCAGGGGACTCATCAGGGAGCAAAGGTGGCACCGGAGGGTAACCTTCGACTGCGAACCGGGTGAATTGCGGGAAACCTAAACTCTGATCGCTTGCAATCGCTCGACCCGATCGGTCGCCACCTCAGAATACGGGTGGGTGCCGGTTCGGGTCGGGTCGTCTTGCAGGCGGGCGGGGCACGGCAATCCGCAGCCAAGCCTGGCGGGGCCTGGGTGGCCAGGTGGGTTCAGAGACTAGCGGGGTGAGTCCCAACAATAATCCCCGCCGACGAGCGCCCGGCCTCCTCGCGAATCGCCCTGACATCCGGACAGCTTGCTGGACCGGATGTCGGAGTCTTCGTGGAGGAGGATGAGATAGTCCAAGCCTCGCGGAAACGCGAGGGCACTTGAATCCCTTGGTTGCAGGTTCGAATCCTGCGGGCCGCATTCCATACATCGTCCGGATCGCCGCGAGTCACGCCGGACGCTCGATCGCCGTTTCCGCCGCCATGTCTCGGGACCCGTGAGTTTGTCTCAGCCCGCCCCTTGATCTTCGCGACGCCTCGACTTTTCGGTAGTCTTCCTCTTGGCCGTCCTGGACGGAGATTGCGGCGTGAGTTCGACCACGAGGAGCATCTCCACGAGATGCATTCCGTCTTCATCGTAGAGCGTCATCTCCCGACCGTTCATCGAGCAGGCCACCAGTTCGGGATAGGCGACCTCGAACGTCCTGCCATCCGCCAGTTTGACCAGAAAGGGCTGGAACGGCTGCATCGTCTGCATGGTCCGTACTTGTTCGCGAGTCGCCACGTTCCTGGGCTCCTGATTTTCGCCCGGATGACCGTTCCCAACCCCGGGCGAAATCGTTCGACCAATCCGGGTATCACTGCCTCAATGTTCGAATCATGGACATCTCAAACTTGAAGGTCAAGCAAGACCACGACTCCTGCGGTGATTCGAAATGACGTGTTACCCTTGGTCGTTCAAGGTTTTCTCCGTGGCCCATGTCGAGCATCTCCCGACGGAAGCGACGCGCGACACCATCAAGACGGAAGCGGTCCGAGGACGCATGCGGTTCTCCGCATTCCGGATGAAACGGGCCGCGGGGCCGGCCCTGATCGTCCTGCTGTGTATCTTGCACAGCCTTGCGATCTGGACGGGACTCGGCGGGCGCGCCGGCCTGACCAACGGCTGGCCGTTGTGGCGCGACGACCACCCGCTCTACTTCCATAGCGCACTCGTCACGCGGGCCTTCCTGCGGTCATCTCACACCACTGCGGGCTACGATCCCCGCTTCATGGCGGGCTATGCCAAGAGCGTCGTCTTCCCGGCGTCCTCGACACTCCCCGAGCTCGTGATCGCGGCCTTCGGCGGGGCTCATCCCGAATTCGCATACAAGGTCTATGTCCTGATATCGGCCGCGGCCGTGCCCTGGCTGATCGCCTCGGCCGGCATCCTCTGGCGGCTCCGGGCCTCGGCGATCGCGGGCGCGGTCGCGATGGCACTGGTCTACGTCTGGACCGATTTCCCGCTCAGCTACGTGATCTTCGGGATGCTCCCCTACTTCCTGGGAATCCCTCTGGGACTGGTGGCGACCGGCGTCTTCGCTCGCTACCTGATCCGCGGAGGATGGGTGAACTGGCTCATGGCCACTTTATTGATGAGCCTGGCGGTCCTCGTCCACTTGACGACGGCCATGGTCATCGCGCCCGCGGCCCTGCTTGCGTATCTGGTCGCCTGGAGGGGCAATGGGGCCTGGGCGCGATCGCGACATGTCGCCGTCTGGCTCATCCCCGCGGTCGTGCTGGCGGTGAACGCGTTCTGGTGGTGGCCCGGGATCTGGCTCTCGGCGACCAAGGGGCCGAGCGACTTCGCGTTCAACCATCCGGAAGGGGTCATCCATCGGCTCGCGCGGATCGTCGGAGGCCCGGAGAAGGAGATCCAGACCATCCTCCTGGCCCTGGGACTGCCGGGGATCTACTGGGTGTTGAGTCGACAACGGGTCTTCGGCGCCGCGCTGCTGGGATTCTGCGTCGCCGGGTTCGGCTGGGGTTATCTGGCCGGCGGCTCGCGCGCGCTCGATTTCTTGCAGCCGGGTCGCCATACGTATGCCCTGTACTCGGGGCTGGCGGTCGCGAGCGGCCTCGGGCTCGATGAGCTCTTTCGGCGACTCCACGCGGGCGCCTCCGGTCGGGACCGTTTTCATCGATGGATCGCGGTGGGTGCGGCCCTGATCGCGATCCGGATGGTCGGGGGCCCAGTGTTCGAGTCGATCCGCGGCCTCGTGCGAGCCGGGGAGCCGTTCCTATCGAGCCGGCCGTCGCAGCGATTGTCCTGGGTGATCGATCGCGTCCGCCGCAACGTCCGGCGCGGCGAGCGGTTGCTCTACGAGGAGGGGGGGAAGGATCTACCCGGCGTCCCGGACCCGTACCATCGCGGGCGATTCAGCGGACTGATCCCCGACCGGACGGGCGTCGAGGTGATCGGCGGCCCGTACCTGCATGCCGCGCTGACGACCAATTTCACCCAATTCGGCGAGGGGAAGCTCTTCGGCAAGGCGGACTGGGATCGCGAGTTCTTCGTCCGGTACGCGCGCCTTTACGGCCCGGCGGCCATCCTCTGCTGGAGTCCCCATGCGCGGCGCTTCTGCCGGGCGAACCCCGACCTGATCCGGATCAAGGACGACGACGGGACCCTGATGATCGGGCGGGTGGTCGGCTTCGCCGGCGCGACGATCCGGGGCGAGGCGAAGGTCGAAGCCGAGCCCGGGCGGATTCATGTCCGCGAGATGTCCCCCGGGCTTGACGGATCGATCGTGCTTCGGTATCACTTCGTCCCGTGTCTCACGACCAGGCCGTCGGTCGCGTGCGAACCGGAGTTCCTCGAGGAGGATCCGGTCCCATTCATCCGCCTGCGACCGCCAAGCGGAACGCGCGACGTCGATCTGGAGCTGGAGATCCCCGGCTGGCCATAGCCGTCGGAGACCCGACGCGGTCGGCGTCGATGTGGAAGACTTCGCACGCGAACGAGTCGCGTGAGCGGGCCTCCTCCAGGGAAGGGGTATGCCGTGCCAGCGATGGTTGCCGAACTCAGCGAAATGGACCGCCGGAATCGACTCTCGCGCTGGGTTTTCTGGTCTCTCTGGACGACGATCACCCTGATCGCGGCGGCGTTCTACTTCCAGAAAGCCACCGAGGATCGCAGCGCCTTCGTCCGCTGGAGGCCCCAGGTCCTGCAATTCTGGAACGGGGTGAACATCTATGACAACAAGATGCTCTTCCCGAATCCCCCACTCATGCCGATCACGCTCTATCCCTTGATGAGGCTCCCGACCATCACCGGCGCGATGTGCTGGTTCGCGCTCAAGGTGGCCCTGACGACCGCATCCCTGATCATGTGCTTCCGGATGGCCCAGCCGAGCGACCGCAGGCTACCGCCGATGTTCCGGTCGCTCGTCCTTCTGCTGAGCCTCCGGCCGATCCTCGGCGACCTGCACCACGGCAATAACAACCTCTTGATCCTGTTCCTCATCGTGTCGATGCTCTATGCCTGGCGGAAGGGATACAACA
Source organism: uncultured Planctomycetota bacterium (assembly GCA_963743925.1). Lineage (GTDB taxonomy): Bacteria > Planctomycetota > Planctomycetia > Isosphaerales > Isosphaeraceae > CAVZRC01. Next base: position 87,297 of record CAVURY010000016.1, read on the forward strand.
TCGGGGCGGGGCTGCTCCTGGCGCTGGCGACCACCTACAAGGTGACGCCGGCCTTGTTCTTCCTCTATTTCGCGTACAAGCGGTCGTGGCGGACGGTCCTCTGGGGCACGCTGGGGATGGGGATCTTCCTCCTGATCATCCCGAGCCTGGTGATCGGCCCCCAGTTCAACGGCGAGTGCCTCGGAATGTGGTGGCATCGGATGATCGTGCCCTACGTGGCCAAGGGCGCCACCAGCTCGCAGGAGATCAACCAGTCGTTCGCCGGCTTTCTCGATCGGATGCTGATCGAGCATGTTCCCAGCCAGAAGACCTACGGGGTCAAGCACGACCTGAACGTGGCCTCGCTGTCCCCGGCGCACGTCCGCTTCCTGATCAAGGCGATCATCGTCGGCCTGCTCGCCCTGCTGGCGACCCTCTGCCGGACGAAGACGACCGATCGGCGCGACCCGCGCCTGCTGGGCGAGTTCGCGCTGGTCGTCCTGACCATGCTCTTCGTGTCGGAGCGGAGCTGGAAACATCATTATGTCACCGTACTTCTGCCGATTACATATCTGGTGTCCGAGTTCTTCTCGCCTCGGGTCGGTCAGCGCGGCCGCGCGGCGATCGTCTTCGCGTGGGCCATGTCGTTCGGCCTGATGGCCTCGACCTCGGCCGACATCGGGGGCCAATTCTTCGAGCACCAGGGGCACGAGATCGCGCAGGGCTACGGCCTGTTCCTGTGGGCCGGGGTGGTCCTGTACGCGACGGTCGGCTGGCGAGTCTGGATGCGTCGCAATGAAACCCCCCCGGACGGCGATCTCGACGAGGACGGGGAGGTTTCGCCGGGACCGAAAAACGCGCCCTTCGCGGTGGCGACGGACCGAGACAAAGTGGGTCGATTGTCCTCGAGCTAGATTGTCCTTGGGGTCATGTGGAATACGATTCACATCGCCCCCCCTGCATCTCTTCCGGTAGTCCGATGAATCCCTGTCGCCTCTCGCGACGCCTTTACGATGTCTCTCGCATACAACCGGCGTCCGGGCAACCAGGATGGTTGCCGGCGGGGCATCGGCGATCCGACCGATCTCGCATCGGTCGATTCTTCACTTCTCAATGTCGGTCGCAGGCCAAGGAGGGCCCATGTACAAGTCGAAGGAATCACCCCGCGTGCGCCGCAGCCGGTGCCTAACGCCAGAATTCCTGGAACAACGCATGGTGCTGAGCGCCGGCCAGGGCAGCACGTTCGCCATCATGCCCGGGACGGTCTCGACCGCCGGACAGCTCTCTTCGATCCCCTTCACGATCAGCTCATCGACGTTCACGCCCACCAAGGACGGGAAGTTGACGATCGGCATCGATGTCACGCCGGCGACCGCGACGACGTCAACGGGCAGCGCGGCCACGACATCCAAGGTCAGCCCCGAGGTGGTCTCGGTGACGAGCTCCACGGGTCAAGTGATCCGGGTCCAGCACACGCCCTATTATCCGAAGATCGCCAAGGCCAATCATCTCGGCAAATCGCCCTCCTCGGCGGTCCTGCTGACGATGAAGGTGCCGGCCAGCGGCTCCGCCGATTACACCGTGCAGGTCGAGGGCCTGAAGCATACCACCGGCCAGTACTTGCTCGGGTTCTATCTCCCCGGCGATGCCAAGGGGACCGGCACGGTGACCAGCACCGACATCTCGACCCTCAAGTCGATGGTGGGCGACGCCGCGACGAGCACGAACTACAGCTTCGATGCGGACGTCAACCGCAACGGGATCATCAATGGCCAGGACGTGAGGCTGGCCGAACAGAACCTCGGTGCCGCGACAAAGATCAGCCCCGTGGTCTCGGTTAATCTGGACCCGAATTCGGATCCGAGCCTGAATCGGACGACCAGCTACAGCACCGTCCACTTCGCCGGGACGATGACCCCGGGCGGCACGGTGACCTTCGCCAACAACAACGCTAACGGCGCCACGACCACGGCGACGGCCGATTCGACGGGTGCCTATAGCATCATGGTTCCGCTCGTCTCCGGGTCGAACACGTTCACCGTCACGACCCACGATGCCTTCGGACAGTCGATCTCCGGCCAGATCTCGCCGGTGGTCTACAATCCGGCCACGACGGCCACGCCCACGCCCACGCCCACCAGCACCACGACAGGCGGCTGATCGACGACCACGACCGTGTCCGGATCCTCTCCGATCCGGGCCGGTCGAGGGTAAATCGCTAGGAGATCCTCGGACAGGCGGGCGATCCGACGGAGTCGTCCGCCTGTTCCGCGCCGCAACGCAAGGCGAGTCCCCATGCCAGTGCCTTTCGGACGGACTCGCGAACGTCCGGGTCCGAATCATCACGGTGACACTCGAGGGCTACCATCGCAACGTCGTCGGCGATCCGTCCCAGCGCCCAGGCCGCGGAAGCCCTCACGATCGGATCCTCCCGGTCATCGCCGAGGCGGGCGGCGAGCGGCGCCACGGCTTCGGGCGATCGCCTGGCGCCGAGCACGAGCGCGGCGTTGCGCAGCAGGCCGACTCGCTTGGCTCGCGCGAGCGCCGTGCCTTTGAGCTTGGCCCGCCAGGTTGCCGGGTCGTCCTCCAGCCATGCGATCAGATCCGGATCGACCCATTCGGGCCGTGACCCGAATTCGTCCAGCCGGCCCGACGGGGCCTTGCGATTCCAGGGGCATACGTCCTGGCAGATATCGCAACCGAATACCCATCCATCCAGATTCTCGGCCTCGTCATCGGCGAGCATCCCGCGATGCTCGATCGTCCAGTAGCTGATGCAACGGCGCGCATCGAGCTGATAGGGAGCGGGAAACGCACCCGTCGGGCACGCGACGAGGCAGCGGGTGCAGGTCCCGCAGTGGTTGGTCTCATGGGGTGCATCATAGTTCAACTCGAGGTCGGTCAGGAGCGCACCCAGGAAGGTGAAGCTCCCGAGTTTGCGACCGATCAACATGGTGTTCTTGCCGATCCAGCCGATCCCGGCGAGCCGGGCGAAGTCGCGCTCCAGCAGGGGGGCGGTGTCAACGACGGCCCGCCCCCTGGCGTCGGGCCGCTGCGCCTGGAGCCAGTCGAGGAGCAGCCCCAGCTTCTCCCACATGACGCGATGGTAATCGCCGCCCCTGGCGTATCGTGCGACCTTACCCGACGTCAGGCTCGCCGGCTCTTGCTTTCGGGAGGCTTCATTCGAGCCATAGACGACGCTGGTCACGATGATCGAGCGGACGCCCTCGAGGACGGCATCGGGATTCCCCCGCGCCGTCGCGTGGCGATGGAGATAGTCCATGCCGGCGGAGTAGCCCGCGTCCAGCCATCGGAGGAAATCGGGATAACCGGGCGGCACGATCGCCGGAGCGATGCCGACCTGGTCGAATCCCAGGCGCAACGCCTCGGCCTTGAGCCGATCGCTGAGATCTTCACTCGACTGGTCGCGCAACCTGGGGGTCCTATGCGGTCCTCTGCCTCAATTCACGCCAGGCCCTCGGAATTCTTGACGCCGAGATTCTCGTAGATCTGTCGCGTCGCGTCCGAGCGATTGAGGGTGTAGAAGTGGATGCCGCGGACCTGGTTGTCGAGGAGATCTCGACATTGCTCGGTCGCCCAGTGGATGCCGACCTTGCTCACCGCATCGGGGTCATCGGCACAACGACCGAGCGCCCGGAGCAGCTTGGCGGGGAATCGCGCCCCGAGCGCCATCTCAGCGATCCGGGAGCGATTCTCTCGCGACGTGATGGGCATGATCCCGGCCAGGATGGGCACTCGGATTCCGTGCAGGTCGCAACGCTCGCGGAAGTCGTAGAAATCGGCGTTATTGAAGAAGAGCTGGGTGCAGATGTAGTCGGCGCCGGCATCGACCTTTCGTTTGAGGTAATCCAGCTCCTTGAGCCGGTTGGGCGTGCCCGGATGCCCTTCGGGAAAGCCGGCGACTCCGATCCCGAATCCGCGCAAGTCCGGGACTCGTTCCCGAGATCGGATGAAGCGGACGAGTTCGTCGGCATACTGGAAGGCATCGTCCGCGCGGTTGTGGTTCGGCAAGGACTGGGGCGGGTCGCCCCCCAGGGCGAGGATGTTCTCGATCCGCGAATCCGCGTAACGATCGAGGATCGCCGCGAGTTCCTCCTCCTTGTGGCAGACGCACGTCAAGTGCGAGACCGCGGTCAATCGGGTCTCCTGCTGGATCCGGACGATCAGGTCATGGGTCCGCTCTCGGGTCGATCCGCCCGCGCCGTAGGTCACCGAGACGAACGAGGGATGGAGGGCCTGCAGCTGTGCGATGGTCTCGAACAGATCGTTCGAGGCCTTGTCGGTCTTGGGGGGGAAGAACTCGAAGCTGAACGTCGTGGGTCGAGAGCGGAAAACATCTTGAATATGCATGATCGTCGTAGGAATCCCACCGTCGAGGAGTCTCTGGCCGTCCGTCCATCCCTGGAGCGGATTATACTCGACTCGAGGGTTCGGAGGGAGTCCCCTCCCACTTCGAACCGGTCACCGCTCGGGTGAATCCCCGTTCTCAGATCTTCGGGAACCGGAAGCCGGAATCGGTCCCCGTGAATTTCGGTTTCCCCATCTGTGTTCATCTGTATTCATCCATCTGCGGGCGGGTTTCTTCTCCCGATCGTCATGAAGGTCCCGATTCCGAGGCGGGATTGAGCCGACGTCGAGGTCGACCGACCCCTGCGGATTTGGACGGAGCCGGCACGCCGACCTTGGGGCAGAATGGGGCGAACGTGCAGGACTCGCACCTGGGACGGCGGGCCACGCAGATCTTCCGCCCGTGCTGGATCAATCGATGACTCAACTCGACCCATGCCTCCTTGGGAATAACCTTCATCAGGTCGCGTTCGATCTGCTCGGGAGTCTTGCCTTTCGTCAGGCCGAGTCGTCGCGAGAGCCGTTTGACATGGGTGTCCACCACGACCCCCTCGGCGATCCCGAAAGCCGTTCCCAGGACGACGTTCGCCGTCTTGCGGCCGACGCCGTTCAGGGCCGTCAACGCCTCGAGGTCCACCGGGATTCGGCCGCCATGCCGCTCGACGACCTGGCCGGCCATCGCCAGCAGGTTGCGGGCCTTGGCCCGAAAGAACCCGGTCGAGCGGATCAGTTCTTCCAACTGAGCCGGTTCGGCGCCGGCGAGACTCGTCGGGTCGGGATAACGTCGGAAGAGCTCGGGAGTCACCAGGTTGACCCGGGCATCGGTGCACTGGGCCGAGAGGATGGTGGCGACCAGGAGCTGATACGGGTCGGAATGCACGAGGGCGCAGAAGGCATCGGGATACGCGACCTTCAGGGCGTCGAGGACGAGTCGAGCCTGGCCCTTCGGATTGATCGGCGTGCGTCTGGTTCGAGACATTTCCGTCACCACTCCGGATGGCACCGAGATGCCGCGACGAGCGTCAAAGGGCCGCTTCCCCGGGGCTCGCCTTGTCGATAACCCGAACGAAACTACAATGCACCAGGCTGGGCTGACGGTCACGAGAGAAGCGGGCATCGATGCCGTCGCGGCTGCTATTTTTTCCAGACATCGGCCTAAGGCGTCAAGCGCATTGCCTCGTTCTCAACGCTCGTTCAAGACGAGACGTCCGCCGTCGGGAGGGCCGGAAGGGATCATGGATATTCATACAGACCTGTACGATTTCTCGAATCAATGCCGCCTGTTCCCCCTGCCTAACCTGGTCCTCTTCCCTCATGCCATCCTGCCCCTTCATATTTTCGAGCCGCGTTACCGTCAGATGACCGAAGACGCGCTGGCCGGCGATCAATTGGTGACGATCGTCCAGATCCAGCCGATCCCCCCGGGAGCCCCGTGGAGGGAGCCGATCCCGATCCACGATGTCGGGTGCCTCGGTCGGATCGTCCAGCACGAGCGACTCGCCGACGGCCGGTTCAATTTCCTGCTGCTCGGCTGCAAACGAGTACGACTCGGGCGCGAGCTGCCGAGCCCGAAGCTCTATCGGGTCGCCGAGGCCACGATCATCGAAGATCAAGAGCCCGCCTCGGAGGTCGCCTCGCGGAGCGAAGAATTGATCGAGCTGTTCATCCATGTCTTCCAGCAAGACCGCCATCTCGACCCGGACCTCGCGCGTCTGCTCAAGTCGGGACTGAGTCTGGGCGTCCTCAGCGACATCATCGCCCATACCCTGGACATCCCGGCCTCGCTCAAGCAGGCCCTCCTCGACGAGAGCCGGGTCGAGCGACGCGCGGCGACTCTTCGGACCATCTTGCGGGAGGTCTTGCCCGCGCATGACGCACCCCGTCGCTTCCCGCCTCCGTTCAGCCTCAATTGATGCCATGAGGCCACTGCTTGATTTTTGGGGCATCGAGCCATAGAATAATCGTAGTTTTTCCGGAAGTTTAGAAGAGATAGTGGTTTACAGCAGGCGACCGAGCTCGACGAAATTCCCCCCGTCGCGACCGATCAGGTTGCACGGAGGCCCGAGAAAGGCTCGAACCGCTGACGAGACGGCCGATGAGATCGCACCCATGAGACGCATCGGCCGCACCGGGGCGCCGAGGTAATCGAAGAATGTCAGCGAATCGTCCCTACGAACGGTCCGCAGGTCGTGGCAATGGCAAGCTCGCCGGACTGGGCTGCGGATCCGATGACGACACGGCGGAGGATGCCGCGGACAAGCCCAAATCGGGAATCGATCTGGACCGGATTCGCCGGGCCGTGCGCGAGATCCTGATCGCGGTCGGCGAGGATCCCGAGCGTGAGGGCCTTCTCGAGACTCCCGATCGGGTCGCGCGGATGTACGCCGAAGTCTTCCAGGGCCTGCATCAAGATCCCCGGATCCACCTCCGGAAGGTGTTCACCCAGAAATACGACGAGATCCTCCTGATCCGCGATATCCGGATGGTGAGCTTTTGCGAGCATCACCTGCTCCCGGTCGTCGGGCAAGCGCATGTCGCCTACATACCCAACGGCAAGGTGATCGGGCTTTCCAAGATCCCCCGCGTGGTGGATGTGCTGGCCAAGCGGCCGCAGATGCAGGAGCGATTGACCGAGGACCTGGCGGACCTCTTGATGGCGGAGCTCGAGGCCAAGGGCGTCGCGGTGGTGATCGAAGGATCCCATAGCTGCATGACGATCCGAGGCGTCAACAAGCCCGATAGCTCGTTCGTCACCAGCGCCTTGCGAGGGGTCTTCAAGGAGCGGCCGGCGACCCGTTCCGAGGTGATGTCCCTGATCTTCGGGGTGCGAAGCTGAGCGGATCGGATCGTCCCGGGAGGGCAGGGCTCCGTCGGGAAAGGTCATCGACAATCTGCAACCACGGAGAAATACGGACAGGCACCGAAAGGGGAGAGTTGATCCGGATTCCCCTGTCCATGTTTTCCGTAAAGTGAGCGACCCGTCGGTCAGAAGGTTGGATCCTCACTCGCAGCCACCGGCTCGCGTCCCGACGTCCTCGGTCTTCCTTTTCAACAGAGAGGAGAGCATTTCCTCGAGCTTGCCGCGAGCTTCGACCGAGTGAAGCTCGCCGTCCTGATCGACGACGAACATCGCCGGGGTGCCATTGATCCCCACGATCGGGAGAATTCGCTCGCCGGGTGGTGGGGCGGGAAATCATGGGCCTCCCGGGTTGTCCGGGGACTCGGATTCGTGCCATGATTGATCGCGATGTTCAAGGTTCGACGGCCCGACCGAGTTCGACGGCCCGAACACGGCGGAATCGCCGGGCTCCTCGTGCGAGGAGGGCCGCACCTCGCCGAATTTGCCGGACGATATGGGAATCCCGGGTGGTTTGATGCCTCATGCACCGATGCTCGCGGACTTCGCGATCCGACTGTCATTCGGCCTGATCCTGGCCTTGATCCTGACGCCCTGGCAACAGGTGCCTCTGCGTTTCTTCCGGATTCAGAATCAGGTCATCCTGGGGACGATGGTGCTCGCGGCGCTCGATCAGGGGCGGACGAGCGGGGCATCATGGCCGCTCTGGCTGGCCATTTCGGGGGCGGCGGCCGCTTATCTGGCCACGATTTCCTGGGGCCTGGGATTGCCGAAGATCGGCATTGCGGCGGGGTTGATCGGCACGATGGCCATGGTCGCCTGGATCGTCCTGGCATCGAGGTCGGATCATGCCGGATTCTGGGCGTTCCATGCTCTCAGCCGTTGTGCTTCGGGCCTGCTGCTGGGGGCCACACTCTCGGCCATGCTATTGGGCCATTACTATTTGATCGCCCCGGCGATGACGACCGATCCCTTGAAACGATCGCTCAACCTGATCGCCGTCGGGCTGGCGGCGCGTGCGACCCTCGCGGGAATCGGCCTGTGGGTCGACAGGGCGGAACTCTCCGGGTCGGGATGGGCCGGTGCCGCCCCGGATGCGACCTTCATCGCCATGCGATGGGGGATCGGTATCCTGGGGACGGCCGTGTCGATCTACCTGGCGCGGCGGACCGTCGAGATCCGATCGACACAATCGGCGACGGGGATCCTCTATATCACCTCGATCTTCGTGCTGTTCGGGGAGTTGAGCTCGATCGTGGGCACCGGCCGCGGCATCCCGGTGTGAGACCGAAAGGACCGCCCTCCGTCACACCGGTCGATCGGTCCGGCTCGCCGCCTTTTCGATGTTTGAAGCGGGTGCCGCTTTCGCCCCACTCGGGATCCATTACAATGGAAGGTTCAGCCCGCACCGGACGGCTGCCGGGCCGGTGTTGAGATCGATCCAGAGAGGGACAGGCCGGTGATATGGAATTGACATTTTCGTGCCCGACGTGCGGGACCGTCGGCCAGGTGGGCCCGTTGGAAGAGAAAGCCCTGGCGGTCTGCCGTCGTTGCGGGACGGAGAAGCCGCTCCATCCCGAGGCGATCGACCATTCCCAGCTCCGTGCCTGCCCCTGGTGTGTCACGACCGATCTCTATACGCAGAAAGATTTCCCGCAGGCGTTGGGCCTGGCCATCGTGGTCGTGCAATTCGCGATCAGCACGGTTTTCTGGTATTACGAGAGGCCGATCGAGACCTTCTCCGTGTTGCTGGGCTTTACTTTCCTCGATTGGGCGCTGTATCCGAGGGTGCCGGACGTGACCATCTGCTATCGCTGTTCGTCCCAGGTTCGGGGGCCCGGATCGAATCCCGACGGGCGTTTCCTACCCTTCGACCTGGCGATCGGCGAGCGTTACCGGCAGGAGCGGATTCGCGCCCAGCAGCTCCGCGAGCGCGGTGCCTCGGCCGAGTGATGGGGACGGGCCGATCGAGATGCCGAAGTGGTCCTGGTCGTGCCGCCAGGATGGACCGACCCGAGTTCGGATCCGCCTCGTGTTGATGGAGGGGCGCGGTCGGCTCGGGACATACGATTCGTCGAGACGAAGTCTTTTCTCGCTGGGGTGCGGTCACCGACGTGGACGAGCGCCGGGCTCGAATTTATGACGACCTTCGGGGTGCATTCGACGGGGAGCTTTATTTCGAGCCCCTCGATCGTGCCCCATACGCGCACGATGCGAGCTTGTACGAGATCGATCCGCTGGGTGTCGTCGTCCCTCGCAACGAGGACGATGTCGTCACGGTCGCGCGGTACGCGGCGGAGAACCGGATTCCCATCCATGTCCGAGGCGCCGGGACCGATCCGGGCGGCGGCGCCCTGGGTCGTGGCCTCGTGGTCGATCTGAGCCGGCACCTGCGCAGGATCATCTCGATCGGCGCGGATCATGTGATCGTCGAGGCGGGCGTGGTCCCCGACATCCTCAATGCACAGCTCGCCCCGCTTGGTCGGCGGCTCGAGCCGGTCGGGCGACTGCCGGATGTGAGCACCATCGGCGGCATGATCGCCGTGGATTCCGCGGGGGGCCGGTCGCTCCGGCATGGCTCGACGGGCGACCAGGTCGATTGGCTCCGGGTCGTGTACGCGGGCGGGGAGGTCGATGACCTGGGGTATGAGCCCTGGCCGGCGTTCGAGGAGGAACCCGACGATCTGAAATCCTTGATCGTTCGGAAGCTCCAGAACCTCCACCGACGCAGCGCCGATCGAATCCTCCGCAATCGGTCGACGGCGCCCCGCGACCGGGCCGGCTACGCCCTGGGCCGGTCGGCGGATGGATCGGGGATCCACCTCGGCCGGCTGATCGCCGGCTCGGAGGGGACCCTGGCACTGGTCACTCAGGCGAAACTCCGAACCATCCCATTGGCCGCGGCCCAGGCCGTCGTCCTGTTCCCGTTCCTCCGGCTTTCCGAGGCCGTGGCCTTCGTCCCGGAGCTCCTCGATGCCGGACTGGCCCCGTCCACCTGCGACCTCCTCGATCGGCGCTCGCTCCGGCTGGCCCGCGATGCGGACGCCCTCTTCCGGAACGCCATCGACGAGACGGCCGAATCGATCCTGATCGTCGAGTTCGAGTGCAACGACCCCGAAGAGGCTTCCGAGAAGGTCCGGATCGCGGGGAAGCGAGCCGGTCGAACGGGACGACTTGCGTCCACGCCGTCGGTCTACTCCAAGCGCTCGGAGTGCGATCGGATCCTGGGCTGGCGGCGCCTGGTCGAGTCGCTCCTGATGCGCTTTCACGGGCCGACCCGGCCGGCCTCGGTCTTCGATGATGTGGCGGTGGCTCCCGAGCGGCTCGTCCCCGTGTTGCAACGCCTCCAGGCCCTGCTCCAGCAGAAGAACATGACATGGACCCTCGACGCCTACGCGGGCGAGGGTAGGTTGCGATTGAGGCCGTTCCTCGACCTTTCGAACGCCGACGAACGTGCCGCCATCGAGCCGCTCGCCGCGCAGGTCTATGCGATCGTGCTCGACGCGGGAGGCACGATCTCCGGCTCCCAGGCATGCGGACTGCTCCGGACGCAATTCCTGCGCAGCCAGTACGGTGAGCTGGTCCAGGTATTCCGGGAGATCAAGGACGCCTTCGACCCGCTGGGCCAGCTCAACCCGGGGAAGGTGATCGGGGATGATCCGCACCTGATGGTCCAGGACCTCCGGAGGCTCACGCCGATCTCCGGCCCTTCGGAGGAAGAGCCGCGCTCGGCGATCTCGACGAACGGGGCGACGGTGCTCGCGGAGGAGTCGTCTTCCGAACGGCTGGCGGCGATGTCCGGCACCTTGCTGGCGAACGCGAACGGGACGGGGCCGCCCGGTTCACCATCGTCGACGACGATCCAGCCCGCATTGATCTGGCCCGATCTGCCGATGCTGGAGATGGCGTCCGCCTGCAATGGCTGCGGGGCCTGCCGGACCCTCGACCCGGGGATGCGCATGTGCCCGAGCTTCCGGGCGTCGCGGCATGAGGCGGCGTCGCCGCGATCGCAGGCCAATCTGGTGCGTGCGATGGCCACCGGCTCGGTCGATCCCCGCCTCTGGGGCAGCGATGAACTGAAGTCGCATGCCGACCTTTGCATCCATTGCAAGCTTTGCCGCCTCGAGTGCCCATCGGGGATCGACGTGTCCAGCCTGATGCTCGAGGCCAAGGCGGCGTTCGTCGAGCAGCACGGATTGCCGCCGAACGAATGGATCTTCTCCCGGCTGGAGATGTGGGCGCGGCTGGGCACGCGATTCCCGATCGTGACCAACTTCCTGCTGACGCGACGGTGGTCGCGCGCGATCCTCGAGCGGATGATGGGGATCTCGCGTCATCGCGTGCTGCCGCGGGTCCGTCGCACGTCGTTCACGCGACGCGCGGCACGACTGGGGCTCCACAAGCCTCGCCCTCAGCAGGCCGGCCCTCGGGTCGTCTACTTCGTCGACGTCTTCGCCAACTACTACGACCAGGAGCTGGCCGAGACGGTCGTCGCCGTCCTCCGCCACGCCGAGGTCAACGTCTTCGTGCCGATGCAGCAGCGAGGCTCGGGGATGGCCGCCCTGGTCGTCGGCGACATCGATCATGCTCGCGAGGCGGCCCAGGCCAATATCCGCGTGCTCGCCAACGCGGTCCGCGACGGCTACACCGTCGTCTGCTCGGAGCCGACGGCCGCGCTGATGCTCCGCGAAGAATACGTCAAGCTGACCGAGGACCTCGACGCCGAGCTGGTCGCCGATCATACGCTCGACCTGGGTCAATACCTGGTCGGGCTGGCGGAGCGGGGCCAGTTGCCGCTCCCCAATGAGCCGCTGCACGCGCGCGTCGGCTATCACCAGCCCTGTCATCTCCGTGCCCTCCAGGTCGGCACCCCGGGCCTGGATCTCTTGCGGAAAGTCCCCGAGCTGAATGTCGAGTTCATCGATCGTGGGTGCTCCGGCATGGGCGGGACCTACGGCCTCGCGAGCGGTCGCTTCCGCAATTCGCTCCGCGCCGGCCGCGGGCTGATGAGGCGGCTCCGCGATTCGGACATCGACATCGGCGCGACCGAATGCGGCGCCTGCCGGATCCAGATGGAGCAGGGCTCCCCGAAGCGGACGCTCCATCCCATGAAGTTGCTGAGCCTGGCCTATGGCCTGAACCCTCACCTTCGGCAGCACTTCAAGGAGCCCAAGCCACGACACGTCATGTCCTGACCCGACGTCATCGCACGTTGCCCGGCCGGCCTGCTCGCCCGAGTGTCCCGGGCGTGTTGGTACGGCATTGCTCCTCCCAAACCGTGCGCTTATAGTCGCGGAAGACGAAGATTGCGACTTTCTGCGCGGAACGCGCGGTCCGTCGAGCGATGCCGGGGAAGCGACACTGTGACCCTGAACCGGGAGAGATCCATGAACGGGGCCCAATCGTTATTCAAGTCGCTGGTGGATGCGGGGATCACGACCTGCTTCGCGAACCCCGGTACGTCGGAGATGCAGCTCGTCTATGAAATCGGCATGGCCGAGGCGGTGCGTCCCGTCTTATGTTTGCAGGAGGACGTCGTCACCGGGGCCGCGGACGGATACGGCCGCATGAAGGGCGTCCCAGCCTTCACGCTCCTGCACGTCGCCAGCGGCTTCGCCAACGGCATCGCCATGCTGCACAATGCCGGCCGGGCCAATACTCCCCTCGTCAACGTCGTCGGCTCGAACGCCTCCTACCACCAGCCCAATTACCCGGAACACGAGTTGATCAATGGTCGCGTGACGGACCTCGCCCGCGCCGTGTCGCACTGGTGCCACGAGGCGCGGAGCGCCTCTCACCTCGGCGAGCTGGGCGCGGAGGCGGCGGCCCTCGCGAAAACGGGCAAGGTCTGCACCATCGTGGCGCCGACCAACTTTCACTGGGAAGAAGCCATCCCACCGCCGACGATTCCCTCGCTCTCGGGGCGGCCGGAGATCGCCCCTGAGGCGATCGCGCGGGCCGTCGGGATGCTCTCGAACGGCAAGAAGACTGGCCTCGTGCTGGGCAATCTCGCCCTTCAGTCAGGATCGCTGGAAATCGCCGCGCGCGTCGCCGCGAAGTCTGGCGCGGCTCTCCTGGCCGAGACGTTTCCTTCGCGACACCTCTCGCGCGGCGAGGGGCGACCGCCCGTGGATCTGATCCCTTACGAATATGAAATCGGCATCAAGTTCCTGGAGCCGTTCGAGCAACTGATTTTCGTCGGTGCTTCCTTGCCAGTCGCGACCTTCGCCTACAAGAACAAGCCGGCTTTCAAGAGCCCTCCGGGGTGCGATCTCTTCGCGATGGCCTCGGCGGGACAGGATCTCGAGATGGCGCTCAAATCGCTCGCGGAGGCGACCGGCGCGGCCGGCGTCTCGACGCCCCGTCAGCCTCGCACTCCGGCGGCGCAGCCTTCCGGCGAGCTGTCGGCGAAGGCGATCGGGCAGACGCTCTGCACGCTGTTGCCGGACCACGCGATCCTCGTCGACGAAGCGGCCACGAACGGCCCGCCCATTTTCGAGGCGACCAAGGGGGCCCGCGCGCACGATTACCTCAACCCCGTCAATGGCGGCGCGATCGGCGGCGGACTGCCCATGGCTCTCGGCGCGGCGATCGCCTGCCCCGACCGAAGGGTCGTCCATCTTCAGGCGGATGGCAGCGGCATGTATACCGTCCAGGCGCTGTGGTCGATGGCGCGAGAAAAAGCCGACGTCATCATCATCGTCCTCAAGAACGACGCCTACGCCATCCTCGACCTCGAGATGGCGCGAGTTCGCGAAGGCGAAATGAACGCGAAGATGAAGACGATGCTCGAACTTGGCAATCCGTCGCTCGACTGGGTCAATATCGCGACCGGTCTCGGCGTGCCCGCAACCCGGGCGGGAACGGCCGATGAGTTCCATCAATGCTTCGAGGCGGCACTCGCCGCGGTTGGTCCACGTCTCATCGAGTGTCAGGTCGCCATCTCGGAAGAGTGGTTCGCGCTCGAAGAGTCTATCCACAGGTCACGTTGAAGCCTCATGCGCCCGCGCCTGGCATCAGTAGGGCGTCCGACACGGATCCGGTCCGCGAGAGGATCGACGAAGCGAGACGGGGCGGCTCGCCGGCTTCTTCGACGCCGAGAGGTTCGCCTCACGCGCCCTCGAGGTCCAGCGTGACCCGAACGTGCATCGCGCGGTGGGCGATCGGCCCTCGGCGCTGTTCGAGGAACGATACTCCCTGAGCGTCACCCAGCCGAGGCCGGTCGCCCTATTTTCGAACGTGCGGCGTCCGGCCGATGATCGACAGGTCTTCTCCTGGATGGGATCGCCTCGAATCGGATAAGTTATGTTTGTCCCGACGTCGTCGTCGGGGGCGAGACCGGAACCGAAATGGAGCCGCCCGATGAGCGATGCACGCGACCCACGAGCGGATAACACGGACCTCATCCCGCCCGACGGGCCCGCGCGGGAGCCGATCGAGTTCGACGCCGCGGACACAACGGTCGGCGAGAACGAGCCATCGACCGCATCGACTCTGGACCTGGAGCCGGGCCCGCGAGTCCCGGTCGTCGCCGAGACGTTGGAGAGCCCTCCTCCGAACGTGGATGGGACCCTCGATATGACTTCGCCCGGCGAGGGCGCGACGCTCGACATGCCCGTTTCGGGCGGCTCGAAGGAGCCTCAAGGAGGTCGCCGGACCGCGGGGGGGAACCGGGTGATGACCGCCGTCGCGGACTCGGCGAACGACGCGACTGACGACGACCCCACGGCCGAGGTCGGCCGCCGGCCGGCCGGGGCCACGATTCGGCCGCCGAGGCCGATCGGGGTCGTCGTCCCGGGCTACGAGATCCTCGCCGAGATCGGCCGCGGCGGCATGGGCGTCGTCTACAAGGCCCGGCACATCCGGCTCGATCGCCTGGTCGCCCTGAAGATGATCCTGGCCGGGGCCCACGCCTCGGACGACCAGATCGCCCGGTTCCACATCGAGGCCCGCGCGGTCGCCCGGATCCAGCACCCGGGGATCGTCCAGATCCACGAGGACGGCGACCTCGACGGCCTGCCGTACTTCGCCCTCGAATTCGTCCCCGGGGGCAGCCTCTCTCAGTTCATCAATGGCAGGCCGCAGGCACCGCGCGTGGCGGCGACGTTGGCGATGGCCCTGTGCCGCGCCATGGCCGAGGCCCACGCGCGCGGGATCATCCACCGCGACCTGAAGCCGGCGAACGTCCTGCTGACGCCCGACCACCAGCCCAAGATCACCGACTTCGGCCTCGCCAAGCAGATGGAGGGGGACTCCCAGCAGACGCGCTCGGGCGCGATCATGGGCACCCCCTCCTACATGGCACCCGAGCAAGCGTGGGGCCGGACCCGCGAGATCGGCCCCCTGAGCGACCAGTACGCGCTCGGGGCGATCCTCTACGAGCTGATCGTCGGCCGACCTCCGTTTCAGGGGGCCACTCCGCTCGAGACGCTGGAGCTGGTCCGGAACCAGGAGCCGGTGCCGCCCACGAGGCTCCAGCCCAGGACGCCGGCGGACCTCGAGACGATTTGCCTCAAGGCGCTCCAGAAGGACCCCGCCAGGCGATTCCCCGACGCCGGTGCGATGGCCGAGGACCTCCGCCGCCTCCTCGACGGCGAGCCGATCGTCGCCCGCCCCGTGGGCGCCGCCGAGCGCGCCTGGCGGTGGTGCCGGCGCAACCCCCGCGTCGCCGTCCTGGCCGCGGCGGTGGTGCTGATGGGGATCACGATCACGGCCGGCTCGGCGGCCTTCGCCATGGCCCTGAAGCGACGCGGCGTCGAACTGGCCGAGTCCTACAAGAAGGAGAACGCGGCGAAGGAGGTCGCCCTGACGAACGAGCGGACGGCGATCGCGGCGAGGAACGACGCGATCGCCGCCAGGAACGCCGAGGCCGACGCCCTCAGGAAGGAGCGCCAGGCGCGAGAGAAGGCCGAGTCGCTGGTCCAGGGGGCGTTTGCCCAGACCCGCAACGCGCTGGAGGCCCAACGCGTCCTCAGCGTCCTGCTCAATCAGAGGCTCCTCTCGATCCCGGGGACGCAAGCTCTCCGCGAGGAGCTGATCAACACGACGCTGACCGGCCTCGAGGCCACGATCGCCTCCCTGGAGAAGCTCGGCACGGTGGCCCGCGACAAGGAAGGATTCGCGGTGGCGACCCGGACGCTCGCCGGGATCAATCAGCGCGCCGGCCTGATCGCCATGGAATATGGCAAGTACGATGAGACGACTCGCTACTTCCGGCGGATGGAGGAGCTCTCCGAGCAACTGGCCGCGGCCGAACCCGATGCGCTCGAACCGCTGAAGGTCAAGGCCAGCGTCAAGGCGACTCTCGGCGATTTCCGGATGGATCGGATCGGCGACGCGGAGGCCGCCCTGAAGTGCTTCGACCAGGCGCTCGCCCTCCGTCGTCAGTGGCTGGCCCGCGAGCCGTCCAATGACGAGGCGAAGCGCGGCGTCGCGAATATCCTCGGTGCGATCGCCCGCGTCCGCCTGAGGTTGGGCGACCCGGCCAGGGCCGCGTGCGCTGTATCGCGAGGAGATCGAGCTCCGCGACCAGTTCTCGCCGGCCCTCGCCGATCAGATCGAGGTCCGCCGCGAACGCGCCGGGCTTCGCGACAAGCTCGGCGACCTGAGCGTCTCCCTCGGCGACTCCGACGCCGGCCGCGAGAATTTCGAGATCGCCCTGAGGCTCCGCCGGGAGATCGCCGCCGACAAGCCGGACGAGACCCAGGCCCATCGCGACGTCCTCCTGTCGCTCCAGAAGCTCGGCACCCACGAGCTGATCTACGCCCGCGACCCGAAGTCCGCCCTCGGCCATTACCGGGACGCGCTGGATGGCTTCCTCGAACGGCTCAAGGCCGAGGAGTCGTCGGTCCAGGCCAGGATGGACGTCGCCCTCGCGCAGTATTACGTCGCCACGGCCGAGCTTCGCGCGGGACATCGCGACGCGGCGATGGCCCATTACCGCGAGTGCCGCGACATCCGCGAGGAGCTGGCGAAAGACCCGAAGACCAAGCTCAACTCGCTGGACCTGATGCTCGCCCTGGCCAGGACGGGCGACCACGTGAGGGCCTCGGCGATCGCCGAGGGGATGATCAAGGACCCGCCCGTGGACGCCCGCATCTACTTCCACTCCGCCTGCGGGTTCGCCCTCTCGGTCGGGGCCGCGGCATCGATGCCCGCCACCGCCGAGTCGACTCAACTTGCCCGCCATTACACCGACCGAGCCCTCGACGCCCTGCGCCTCGCCCTGAAGCACGGCTGGAGGAGTGCCGAGGAGGTCGCGACCGATCCGGACCTCGACCCGATCCGCGCCGATCCCGGCTTCGGGGCCTTGCTCGAAGAATTCCGCAAGGCGGGGCAGCGAGGGCCGAGTGGACCAGGACTACCCGATCCGATTTCCGCGACCCGATGAGCATCCTGTCGCGATCCCCCGAGATTTCGACTCCCAGTTCGCCACGAACGTCTTGAAATCGCCGATCGCGACTTGGGCCTGCGCACCTTCACTGTGGGCCATCGGTCGATCCTCTCGCGGCGGCTGGGGGATCCCCCACCGGTGCGTCACGCAGTCTCCGCCGGCATAGCCGCCGTAATGGCACTAGCTTTAAATCGCAAAGTGAACATTGATCGCTAGTACATCGTAATATAGGATATGATCACTCAGAGAATCGAGCCTACGGAATTCATCTAGATCGTCCCGCCCCGAATCGCCGAATCCGAGTCCGGGATGAGCCTGGATCAACTCCGCGCCCGCCTCGCGCGCAACGAGGGCCTCCCGTTCGCCGACGTCCTGACCGAGGCCCGCATCCGCGATGCCCTCGACGTGCACGGAGTCCGCCACCGCGATCGGGTCTTCGACCCGGCCACCACCATCTGGGGCTTCCTCTCCCAGGTGCTCAGCGACGACCACTCTTGCCGCGACGCCGTGGCGCGGATCATCGCCCATCGGGCGGCCGGCGGCCTGGAGATCTGCTCGCCCAACACGGCCAGCTACTGCAACGCCCGCGGCCGACTCCCCACGGGCGTCCTGAGCACCTTGGCGCGGCGGACCGCCGCGGAGTTGCAGGCCGCGGCCGCCGCGGAGTGGAAGTGGAACGGGCGAGTGTCTTCGTCGCCGACGGATCGTACCTCTCCATGCCGGACACGCCGGAGAACCGAGCGACTTACCCTCAGCCGGTCGTGCAGCAGCCCGGCATCGGCTTCCCGATGGCCCGCGTCGCCGTCCTGCTCTCGCTGGCGACCGGCGCCTGCCATGACCTGGCCATCGCCCCGTACGCCGGCAAGGGGACCGGCGAGACCACGCCGCTGCGGCGGATGTATGACGCGCTGTCGCCCGGCGACGTGGTCCTGGCCGACGCCCTGTTCGACAACCACTTCCTCGCCTGCGAGCTGCGCGACCGCGGCATCGATCCGGTCGCGCGGGTGCAAGCGGAGCGGGTGGGGAGCCGGACGGTGGAGGCCCGGCCCGATGGCGATGTCATCCTCTGGCGGCGGCCCGACAAGCCGCGCGGGATGACCGGCGAGCAGTACCGCCGCTACCCGAAGGAGTTGCTGATGCGTCAGGTGACGGTCAACGCCCGCGGCCAGGACAACCGCGCCGGGGTGTTCAAGGTGGCCACCACGATCCTCGACGCGTCGATCGACGGCGAGCAGATCGGGGACATTTACGAGCGAAGGTGGGACGTTCAACATCCGCGCCATCAAGACGACGATGCAGATGGACGTCCTGCGGTGCAAGGCGCCGGAGATGGTTCACAAGGAGATCTGGGCCCACCTGCTGGCGTACAACCTGCTGCGGACGGTGATGGCCGTGGCGGCGGCCGAGAACGGCATCGAGCCTCGGCGGGTGGGCTTCACGGGGGCCAAGCAGGCGGTGACGGCGTTCGCGCCGAAGATCGAGGCGGCGCGGCCCTGTGATCGGCCGGCGCTGATCGATGCGCTGCTGGCGGTGGTGGCCTACCACCGCGTCGGCGACCGCCCGGGGCGAGGGGAGCCAAGGGCACGGAAGCGCCGGCGGAGTCCGGGGTCCTACTTGCACGAACCGCGAGCCGCCACCGAACAGGCGAAGGATCGCTCGAAATGGTTCTAAAGCTAGTGCCATTCGTCGATCCGACCGACACGCGCAAGTGTGTCGCGAACGAAGCAGCCGACCCAGATAGTTGAACATTGGCCCGACGATTAAGAATTGGCGCCCGATCCCGTGTCAAACCGAGCCCTTCACCGTTTGCCCACGGCTTGTGAGCCGTCGCCATTGCCCAAGTAGGATAACAGGCGTTCGATCGGCATGGGCCTTATGCCGGCGAGTCGTGCCTCTTTGACAATCTCGCTCATTCGTTTCTGGAAGTCAGGCCGTCCCTCGGCCACTCTCTCGGAATTCGACGAGCGAGCCTCCCGAAGCGGCTCGCGACCGTCTATGACGTACCAATCGATACGGTTTGAGAGCGTCCCACATTGCTGGCCTACGTCCGGCGGCGGAAAGTCGAATTCGACGATGCCGCCCGCTTCCTCGATGATTTGCTTGAGCTCTTGGCGATCATCTTGATTGTCGCGATTCAGGTCGATCCGGCCGACCAACGCGAACCTCTTGAAAAGGATGGCGGGGTGCGAAGGCCGTCGCAAAGCATACTTGAAGGCGGTCAAACCGAGCGCGACGAGAATGGTGATGGCCATCAGTCGCGCGATCGTCAGGCGCCTGCGGGTCATCACGCTGGGCTCCAAGATCGATAGGCGAATGAAAATTCTTAGCCCACCTGAGACAGTACCGGTGGCCGAAGTCGAGATTCTCCGAACGCAATGCATTGAGAATATCCGGCCGGACCCGCCAGTCAACTCCCAAAGGCGCCCGGGATGTGTATTGTATTCAAGCGATCGAGACGGCACACATGATCTTGCGCTTCGGTCCGACAACACTGCGGCCGATCCGACCGAAGCGCGCAAAACGTCAAACCAATCGTTGAAGATCCCTTCCGAGCCGAGGAGAATGGACGAACCGGCGTGAAGGAACAGACCGATAACGTGCCCATTGGCGGTGAGAGCACTTAAAGGTCTTTTAAACGGATAGAGCGTGGGATCAGGAGGATTGATAATTTACCCTCTGCAAGCACCGCCGGATCTCACCAAGATCTGTGAAAGTCAACGGGGATCGATCGGGGAGGGGACGATGGGACGGCCTTCGGCGCGTCGGTTCGGGATCATCGACTGCATGGGGATCGTGGCCGCGGCGGCGGTCGCGGTCGCGCTTACGCGGTATCACCTGGGGCGGATCTCGATTGCGAGGACTCCGGGGACGGCGATCGCCCACATGACGCGATCCGTCGCGCTCCCGCTGTCCTGGATGGTGGTGGCGTTGAGTGCGTTCGGCCGGAGCCCCGGTCGGCGTCGGCCCAGGCCGCCGGGGGTTGCGGCCTGCGTCGGGGTGATCGTGGCGACGGGCATCTCGCTCGCCCTGTGGGTTGACATCGTCATCACCTCGATCCCGGGGGTCGGCTTGGCGGACGAACCCTGGGAGTTCATCACCCAGAACATCATCGACCCGAGGCCCCCGGCCTTCGCCGTGGGGTCGGTTTGGGCCGTGCTGGCGCTCGATCGGAGGTGGCGGCCCGAGCCGACGTGGCTCGATCGTCTCGGACGGATCCTCGGGACGTACTGGCTGGCGGATACGTTGGGGGTCCCGCTCACGCTGCGGTTGGCGGGGTATTGGTGAGTCCTCGTCACCCTAACGGCTCGCCTTGACGAAGTCGGGTGATCCGGCTACCCTCCGGCCCGATTGTCCTGTCACTTGCATTTCTGGAGAACGGCCACTCCTCTCGGATTCGGTGGTGGCCTGAGTATTGCGATGGTTGGATTCGCCACCGCGACGGGTTGAGCCGTCGGCCCGGCGGATCGGCACGCGACCGTCGGCCCGAGTCACGAAACGCGGTCTCGGGTCGGTGGACTCTCGAGATATGAGTGCCGGTCGAAGGTGGCTCGGCCAGGGACGGCCGTCTGCCGGAAAACGTCAGCCCGTTCGTTGGGAGGAACCGTGCGAGGGGACGACCAACCCAGTCGCTACCCGCCTCGCGGCGTGTGGTTCGGGCTCTTCATCGCGGCCTGGTTCGCGGGCGTCGCGCCCGGCCAGGATTCGCCCGATCCACTTGCCGGGGCGCGCTCGCAGAATGATCCTCTGGTGTTCTCGGCCGAACGCCTCTGGCGTTGGACCGAGGCCGATGGGTGTTACTACCTGTACCTTTCCGGCAATTCCGCCGCCCTCCAGGGCGTTGACGGGGTCCGGGCTCGGGCGGTCGTCGCCCAGATCAAGACGCTCTCGGCGGGTGACGAGCCGCTCTACCGCGTCGAGATCTACGCCGAGGGCGATGTCCAGGACACCGGGAAGGCGGGCAAGCCCCTCGCTCGCTACCGGACCAGCTATCAGGTGGCGAAAGTGGAGATGGAGACCTACGATCCGGACGGATTGAAGGTGCTTTCCACCCCTCCGCCTCCATTCGGACTCCTCCAGCGCTCGGGCCTACTGTCCCGGAAGGCGTCGCCAAAGGCGGCGGAAGCCGCGGTGAATCAACCGCCCCAGGCGGAGGCCGGGTCTCACATCCAGCCGCCGATTTCTCCGCGTCCGACGACTCCTCGGCAAGGTCCCGGCTCGAACCGCGATATCCCGACGGCCGCCGCTCCGAACACGCAGGCCGAGCCCCCGGCCGCTTTCCCGCTCGTCGGCCTCGAGTCGTCATCGGACTCGAATCAGGCCGGACCGGGCGCGACGACGGCCGGTGGTCGGGCCGTTGCGGCGGGCCTGCCCGACGAAGGCCCCGCGACTCGAGGGACGGGCCCGAAGCGCGATACCATGGTTTACCGGGCGAGTACGCAGGGCGCCGGTGCCCCGGGGCCAGACCAGGGCGACGGCAATCGCCCGCAGGATGATGCACCGACACCGCTTCCGGCCCCCGGAGGAGCCCAGCCGCCACCGATCGATCTGGCCCCCATCGAGAGCACGCCACCCGGCGTTCCTGGGATCGGCGTCCCGAACCTCAGGCCGAATCCCGAAGACCAGCCGCCGAGCATCGAGGCCCTGCCCGGACAGGGGGATCGGAAGGGCGATGAGCCGGAGACCGACGTGCCTCCGACCCGGGCGCCTCAACCCGAGTTGCTTCCCATCATCCCAGGGACGCAGCGCACCACGACGTTACAGGCGAGGGGAGGGCGCGAGCTCGACTTCCAGAGGGTTGCGATCCTGCCCGACGGGACCGAAGTCTACGTGGCCCGCGGCGGTATCAATATCGTCACCCGCGCCGAGAAATTCGGGATCCTCGACCTCGAGGCCGACGAAGCCGTGATCTGGCGCGGGCCCGGCCCCGAGGATGGGAAGCCGTATCGAGGGCCGAACAACGAGATCATCTCGGTCGAAGACGCGAACAAGCAGCCGTTCGAGGTCTATCTCGAGGGGAACGTCATCGTCCGGCAGGACCAGAGGAAGTTGGCGGGAAAGGGCGATCAGCGGACCCTCCGCGCCCCCAAGGTCTACTACAATATCCTCACCGATCGCTTCCTGGCCCACGATGCCGAGATCGACTTCTTCACGCAGGGGTTGCTCGCGCCGTACAAGGTGAAGTCGCCCCGGATCGAGCAGTTCCACCCGTTGATCAAGCAGCCGGACGGGACATTCAAGCCCGACGAGCATCCGCAGATCCGGGCCGAGCGCGCGAGCATGACCGGCAGTCGTTTCCCCAATCCCGGCTACAAGGTCAACATGCGTACGCTCGATTTGACGCGATACGCGCGGCCCGCGATCGACTACAACTCGGGGAAGCAGCTCACCAACCCGGGCGATCCCAACCCGCCCGAGGACCTGGTCTGGCAGATGGATTCGCGGCAGAATTTCTACTACATGGGCCCGGTCCCCGCATTCTTCTGGCCTCGGGTCAACACCGACCTCGATGACCAGCAGCCGCCGCTCCGGCAGTTCTTCTTCCGGACGAACAATTACTTCGGCCAGCAGTTGCTGACCGACTGGAACGGGTTCCGGATCCTCCAGATCAAGAAGCCTGCCTTCATCGACCTCTGGAACGTCAACCTCGATTATCTGAGCGCCCGGACCAAGGAGTTCCCGGCGCTGGGCAGCGAGATCGGCTGGTTCGGCCAGGACCTGCTCCGCGACCTCTCCGACCCGTACCATCGCAACCGCGCCGCCCCCGAAACCTTCACCAAGGACTACTTTGGATATTTTGACATCTGGGGACTGAAGGACTTCGGCACGGACGTGCTGGGCACGGGGCCCGCGATCGTCACGAACGGCCCGCCCGGCGCCGGCAAGGCGGGGATCCAGCGATCCAGCGTGCCCCCGTTCCAGCAGGATCGCGGACGCCTCGATTTCCGCCACAATCAGCGGTTCCTCCCCGATGACGAGGACCACCAGTTCGAGGAACTGCGCCTCCAGCTCGAGGCCGCCTACTACTCCGATCGCTACTTCCTGGAGGAATACTACAAGCGGCTGCATGACGTCGGCATGGACCAGGAGACATTGGCATACGGCATCTACCAGAAGAACAATACGGCCGTCAACGTCTGGACCGAGGCCAACACCATGAACTGGCAGACCGAGACGCAGTGGCTCCCCAGGGTCGATTACTATCGGCTGGGCGACTCGCTCCTGTCGGATTGGTTCACCTACTACCAGCATTCGGGCGCCGACTACGCGACCATCAACACCGACATCATGGTGAACAACCCGACCCTGTTCGCCTACATGCCTTATGACCCGATCTCGAATACAACGGGGACCTTCTCGTCCGGCCGGTTCTACACGAATCATGAATTAGATATGCCGTTGAAGTTCTTCAATGCCCTTCGCCTGGTCCCTTATGTCCAGGGACAACTCGTCGGATGGAGCGACCAGCTGGGCGGAGGCCCGCTGGGCCACTCGCCATCGGGTGCCCTCGGGCGTGCCTGGGGTGGAGTGGGCATGCGGGCCGAGACGACGCTCTACAAGAAGTACCCGAGCGTCACGAGCGAGCTCATGAACGTCCACGGGCTGACCAATAAGATCAGCCTGTTCGCCGACGCCCGCGCGGCCTTCTCGAACGTCCGGCTCAACCAGCTCGCCATCCAGGACGACCTGGACGACAATACCTACGAGGCGGTCCGCCGCTACCTGGCCATCACCAGCTTCACCGGCGGCATCCTGCCGATGCCCTACGACCCCCGCCACCTGATCCTGCGCCAGATGGTCTCGCCGATCACCGGGACGACCGATGTCCAGGCCGCGATCGATACGGTCTCGTTGGGGCTCCATCAACGGCTCCAGACCAAGCGAGGGCCGATCGGCAAGCGAAGGATCGTCGATTACATGACCCTCGACGCGACGAGCACCTACTTCCCCGATTCGGGTCGGGATAACTTCAGCACGCCGTGGGGTCAGACTCAGTACAACTATCAGTGGTACATCGGCGACCGCACCAGCATCGTCTCGCAGGGCTGGTTCGAGTTCTGGAAGCTGGTCGGCAGCACGCCCCTGAACAACAACATGGTGAACGGCTATAACCCGAACGGTCTTAATATCATCACCTCGGGAATCTCACTCCAGAGGCCGCCCCGAGCCAACATCTTCCTGGGTTATACCATCATCGACACCGGGCCGATCAAGACCTCGGCCTTGAACACCACGATCAGCTATTGGCTGAGCCCGAAGTGGTATGGTACCTTCTCCACCTCGTATGACTTCGGCGACGCGGTGGACCTCGGCACGATGTTTTCCTTCACGCGGATCGGGGCCGATTACTTGACGACGATCGGGTTGTCGGTCGATCCGCAGCGAATGAGTTACCAGTTCGCGATCCAGATGACTCCGCGAATGAACGGCGGGTTCTCGATGGGCTCGAACGCGGCCCTGAGTTCGTTCGATACCCGATTCGCTCCGACCCAGTGAATTATCATGAGTGATCAGCTCCTCACCAACCGGGAAATCGCGCGACGGCGGGACCAGGACCGGCCGGAAGGGTCCGACCTCGTCGCGAATCCGTCCGACTCGTCGAATTCGGAAGAACGGTTCGACGCCCTCGAGGCCGATCTGGAGCTGGCTTCGGAGCGGACCGCGCACGCCGATCGTCGGAGCGTCCGCAGCAAGCTCGCGGCCGGGTGTCGAGGGCTCAAGGCCGCCGCCCGGGGCGACTCGAGCTTCTTCGCGCACTTCTACAGGGGGACCCTGATCGCGATCACCGCCGCGATGCTGGGTATCAACCAGTGGGGCTGGTGCCTGATCATCCTCGGCGCCGCGCTGGTGCTCACGGCCGAGCTGGGGCACAGCGCCGTCGATACCCTGGCGCGAGCGATCGGCGACCCCGAGGAGCCTCGCCTGAAGACGGCCCGGGAGATCGCCGCCGCGGGTGTGCTCGTCGCCGCCATCGGCTCGGGCCTCGTGACGATCCTCGTGCTGAGCTGGAAGTTCTTCGAACTCCTCAACTGGCGATTGTAGGGCCGCTCGGGCCGCCGGTTACCGGACGCTCCGGAATCGATGGGCGCTCGTCCGTCCTTCAGGGTCCCGAGGGCGGTTGCTGGGACCGGTGCAGCTCGGCGTGCTCGGATTCGTCGGCCGGCCGAGTGTCTCGGCCCCGACCCGTCGTGAGTTCGATCCGGCTCAGGTATTTCACATTGGCGCACTCATCGAGCTCGCCCGTGTTGCAGGCCGCGGGGTCCCGGACCAGGAAGCGGACGGGTCCGCCGTGCTCGAGCCCGAGGAGCCCCTCGCCCAGTCGGTAGACGACGATCCCTTGCTCGCGGACCGGTTGCAGGGGGATCGAGACGTGGAAATCGTCGCGATCCGCGTGGAGCGTCAGGTAGTTCGCTTCCGAGGAGACGCCCGCCCGATCCAGGATGGCCTCCAGCTCCACGCCATCCCCTTGCCGCTTGGGATGGAATCGCGAGACGTCGCGCACGCGGGCGATGTCGGGCAAGGCATCGAGATCGGCGCGGCTCAACTTCAAGGGGCGCTCGACCGCACCGTTGACCGTCAGGATCACTCCTTCGCTCATGATTGTTCCTCCGGCGTCGTGTGGGGCAGGGGAGGTACTCGCCCGATGGGTCGACTCATCCCGCGACGAAATTGACCAGCTTCCCGGGCACGACGATGGCCTTGCGGATCGTCTTGCCCTCGAGCAGGGCCGCGATCCGGGAATCCTCCCGAGCGGCCGCCTCGATCCGCGGACCGTCCGCGTCGGCCGGGACGACGATCCGTGCGCGGAGCTTTCCATTCACCTGCACGGGGATCTCGATCTCTTCATCTTTGAGGAGTGCCGGATCGTAGCCCGGCCAGGGCTCGTAGGCCAGGGTTTGCGCGTGGCCGAGGATCTGCCAGAGCTCTTCGGCGAGGTGGGGTGCCATCGGCGCGAGCAACAGCGTGAACGCCTCCATGGCCGACCTGGGCCGGACCTCCTGCGCCGTGAAGAAGTTGGTGAACTCCATCAATCGGCTGATCGCCGTGTTGAGCCGGAGAGCCTCGATGTCGTCCGTGACCGACGCCACGGTCCGGGCCACGACCTTGGATTGTTCGACGCTCGAGGGAACGTCCCGGACCTTGGCGTCGAGTCGGATCTCATCGGAGTCCGCGTCCACGATCATCCGCCAGGCTCGCGCCAGGAAGCGATAGACGCCCTCCACGCCCTTCATGCTCCAGGGCTTGACCGCTTCGAGCGGACCCATGAACATCTCGTAGAGTCTCAGGCTGTCGGCGCCGTATTCCTTCACGATATCGTCGGGATTGACGACGTTCCCACGAGCTTTGGACATCTTGTGGGCTCGGGCATCCACCGCCACGTCCGGGTCTGCCGCAAGCACGAACCCCTCCCCTTTCTTCACGACCTGATCGCCTGAGAGTTTGATCGCACGGGCTCCCTCATTCCGCGTCGCCTCGTGGGGGGAGATCCAAAGTCCTTGGGCGTCCTGAAAAGCCGCGTATTCGGTCTCGCCCAGGATCATCCCCTGGTTGACCAGCCTCTGGAACGGCTCGGCCGTGCTGACCAACCCGCGATCGAAGAGGACTTTTTGCCAGAAGCGGCTGTAGAGCAGGTGGAGGACGGCATGCTCGGCGCCGCCGACGTAGAGATCGACCGGC
This sequence comes from uncultured Planctomycetota bacterium, assembly GCA_963743925.1. Taxonomy (GTDB): domain Bacteria; phylum Planctomycetota; class Planctomycetia; order Isosphaerales; family Isosphaeraceae; genus CAVZRC01. The sequence continues at coordinate 114,569 of CAVURY010000016.1, forward strand.
ATCCAGTACCGTTCTTTCTCGAGGTCCCACGGCCGCTCGTCGTTCCCGGGATCGATATAGCGGAGGAAGTACCAGCACGAGCCCGCCCACTGGGGCATGGTGTTGGTCTCGCGACGGGCCTTGTCCGAGTAGGCGACCCACTCCTTGGCCTTGCTCAAGGGGGGCTCGGGCTTGCCGGTCGGCTTGAAGTCCTCCAGGTCCGGAAGGCGGACCGGCAGTTCGGAGGCGGGCAGTGCGCGGACGCGGTCGTGCGCATCGAGGACGACCGGAAAGGGTTCGCCCCAGTAGCGCTGGCGTGAGAAGAGCCAGTCGCGAAGCTTGTAGTTGATCGTCTCCTTGCCCAGGCCCCGCTCCTCCAGCCAGCCGGTGATGGCGACCTTCGCCTCGGCGGTCGGCAGGCCGTCGAGCGTGATCGAGTCGTTTCGCGAGTTCACGGCGGTGCCGGGATCCGACTCGGCCTGAGTCAAGGGATCGCCGGCCTCGTCCAGGCCGGGAGCGACGACGCGCACGATCGGCAACGCGAAGGTCTGGGCGAACTCGAAGTCGCGCTCGTCATGGCCCGGGACGGCCATGATCGCACCGGTGCCATAGCCCATGAGCACATAATCGGCGATCCAGACCGGAATCGGCTTGTTGTTCACCGGATTGGTGGCGTAGGCGCCGGTGAAGACGCCCGTCTTCGTCTTGGCGAGGTCCGTCCGATCGAGGTCGCTCTTGAATCCCGCGGCCTCGCGGTAAGCCCGGACGTCCCGACGCTGGGTCTCGCTCGTGATCCGGTCGACGAGCGGATGCTCGGGTGCCAGGACCATATAGGTGGCGCCGAACAAGGTGTCGGGACGCGTCGTGTAGACGCGGATGATGTCCTTGCCGGCGGGATCGGTGCCGACGATCGGGAAATCGACCTCGGCTCCTTCACTCCGTCCGACCCAGTTTCGTTGCATCTCCTTGATCGGTCGCGGCCAGTCGAGATCCTCGAGATCGTCCACGAGTCGCTCGGCGTAGGCGGTGATGCGCAGCATCCACTGGGTCAAGGGCATGCGGACGACCGGGTGTCCCCCGCGCTCGCTCTTGCCGTCGATGACTTCCTCGTTGGCCAGGACCGTGCCCAGGAATGGGCACCAGTTGACGGGGACTTCCGCCCGGTAGGCCAGGCGACGCGAGTCTCGATAAGCGTCCGGATCCGAAGTCCCCGCAGGAATCGGCAACTCGGCGATCGGGCGGCCCTTGCCTCGTCGCGCCCGACCTTTGTGATCCGTCCACTCGTAATCCGGGTCGTACCATGTGTCATGGAGTTGCAGGAAGATCCACTGGGTCCACCTGTAGTAATTCGGATCGGTCGTGTCGACTTCCCGATCCCAGTCGTACGAGAAGCCCAGCGATTTGATTTGACGACGGAAGTTATTGATGTTGTCCTGAGTCGTCTTTCGGGGATGGACGTTGTTCTCGACGGCATATTGCTCGGCGGGGAGCCCGAAGGCGTCCCATCCCATCGGATGGAGTACGTTGAATCCCCTCATCCGTTTGTAGCGGCATGTGATGTCGGTCGCGGTGTAGCCCTCGGGATGGCCGACGTGCAGTCCCGCACCGCTGGGATAGGGGAACATATCGAGGATGTAGAGCTTGGGCCGGGTCGTATCGAGGTCCACGGCGCGGAAGGTCTTCTCTCGTTCCCACACGGATTGCCACTTGGGCTCGATGCGCTGGGGATGATACGCGGGCATTTCAGACGATCTCCGGCCGCGGGTCGCGTTGGGACGCGGGATGACTCGTTCGTTGTCTCGGCTCGCTCTCTTGACAAGAAAAGGCCGCCGCGAGTTCGGGGGCCTCTCGTCGCGCAAGCTCTCGCCCAGCATACCGTTTCGGGCCGGGCCCTGCCAGACGCGCTCCGTCCGCCCTCAACCCCGCGAGCCGTCTCGGCGAATTTCGATCGTCGCGGGCAAATCCGGAGATGGAAACGAGCGTCCGGGAGCCATGCGCCGAGAAGGCGCAATGAGCCGGACTTGCCGGTTTCATGATGTCTGCAACCGGTCGGTCGAAGACGGTAGGGACCCATCGGAGAATGCGGGATGCGGGCCGTGTACCGGTCGTGTCGTTCTTGCAATAACTCGGACATTCTTACCAGAGGAGATTGCGGATTTCTGTGCCGCGGACTTGAGGAAAATCGAAAAAAAATCGCGGTTTCCCGCCCATCGGCCAAACGGCGTGTAGACTTGAGGCGAAAGCCAGGATGACACGAAACTCACCTGGAATACGAAGACGACTCGTTCGGCATCCGGCTTGCGAATGGCAATGCGTCAAGACCCGATCAGGACAGTCGGGCGAGTCCTCAACCTGGCAAGGAGAACTTTGATGTCACTTCCACTCCTGTCTGTGTTTTCCGCGCGTACGATTCGCTCGTGTTCGGTCGCGCTGCTCATGGTCGCGGTCCTCGGCGTGGCCGGATGCAGCCACAGCCGGAAGTCGTATCGTCCGGTCTTTGCGAGACCCGCGGCGGTGACGGCTCCGTGCTCGACGTGCGGCGGCTCGAGTGCCACGTCGTCCGGCATCACGACCGATGAAACGGTCGGCTCACCCACAACCACGGTCCCGTCCGTGAACGGGCCATCCGTCAACTCCAACGTCCCCACGACGAGCTCCTCCATCCGGGGGAGTTCGGCGGGGAGCGTCCAAAGCCAGCCCTCGGAGACGCCCCCGAGCTCGAAGATCGGGCCCGAGCCGGAATATGACGAGATCCCGTCGGCGACGACATCCCCGAGCAAAGCCAGGCCGACCACCGGGGCCGGCGCGGTCAAGCCCGGATCGACGCCCGAACTGCTGCCCCCAAGTGCCGCCAACTCGCCCAGGAGCGGGAAGCTTGACAGTCCGGATGCTCGGCTGATCACCGCGACGGCGACTCAAGGAGACCGTCGCAACCCTTCCGTCGATCGGCTCCAACCGTTCGTGGGCGGCACGAGCGGTCGAGAGCTTTTCTACCCCAACAAGGCGGACCGTCCCTGGCGCTATATCGTCCTCCATCACAGCGCGTCGGCCACCGGCAATTACGACCAGATCGACCGCGAACATCGCAAGGTCCTGGGCTATGACGGCTGCGGCTATCACTTCGTGATCGGCAACGGGGCCGGGAGCGCCGACGGGGAAATCGAGGTGGCCCAGCGATGGAACAACCAGAAGCAAGGCGTCCATTGCCGGAATGCCCGCAGCAACGAGATGGACGAGTATGGGATCGGCATCTGCCTCGTCGGCGACCTCGACCAGCAGCCTCCCACGCCCCGACAGGTCGCGGCCACCCAGGCTTTGATCGGCTACCTCAGCCAGCGATACCGGATCGAGGCCGGCCACATCTCGACCCATGCGCATCTCGCCAATACTCCGACCGTCTGCCCCGGCAAGTACTTTCCGGCCCAGTTGACCTCGAGCCCGACCAAGGAAGCCGCGAATGTCGGCGACCTTCGCGCCACGTGGAACTCCGATCGTCTCCTGAGCATGAGTCATTGAAAGCGATCATTTCCCGAGGAATGTCTCCCACCAACTCGACCCGTCCGATGTCGCATGGGTGATTCGGGGCCACGACGTAGTAGGTATCCCCCTCCCTATCTTTCGCCTCGCGGCCGTTCGAGCCGCCGAACCGCTTCGTGCAAGAGGGCGATGACGGTGAGCGAATCGGTGATCTCGCCTCGGCCGAGCATGCCCCAGGCCTCGTCCCACTCGAAGGGACGCGCGACGATCTTCTCGCAGCCTTCCGGCTCGTCTGGGCCCGGAGTGAGGTCCGTCGCCCGGTAGACATAGCCCAGCTCGTCGCTGACCGAGTTGGATAAGTGGCTGGTCGCCACCAGCTCGATCCGGCCGGCCCTCAGTCCGGTCTCCTCACGCAATTCCCGGAGCGCCGTTGCCTCGGGAGACTCGGATCCCGGACTCCCGCCTTCGGGGATCTCCCAGGAATACGACTCGAGGGGATAGCGATACTGCCCGACCAGCCAGACCCGACCCCGGTGGTCAACGGGAAGCACGCCCACCGCCCGGTTCTTGAAGTGAACCACGCCGTAGATGCCGGGCTGGCCATCCGGGCGGATGACCTGATCCTCGCGGACGTGGATCCAGGGGTTGTCGTAGACCGGGCGACTGGAAACGGTCGTCCAGGGATTGGAACGATCCGGATCGGTCCGGTCCTCGGGGTGCTCGGGTGTTGTCATCGAGTGGATCAGCCCTTCAGGGCGGCCCGAAGGATGGAGCCCATCTCCGCCGGGCTCTTGGCGACCAGGATGTCGGCGGCCTCGAGTGCGGCGATCTTGTCGGAGGCCTTCCCCGAACCCCCCGAGATGATCGCGCCGGCATGGCCCATCCGCTTGCCCGGGGGGGCGGTCTGGCCGGCGATGAACGCGGCGAGCGGCTTGGTGAACTTGCCGGACGCCTTCAGGTCCGCGGCCTGCTCCTCGGCGTTGCCGCCGATCTCGCCCATCATCAGGACGCCCTCGGTGTCCGGGTCGGCCTCGAAGAGCGTGAGGGCGTCGACGAAGCTGGTTCCGTTGACCGGATCGCCGCCGATCCCGATGCAAGTGCTCTGCCCGATCCCGAGATTCGTGAGCTGCCAGACGCCCTCATAGGTGAGCGTGCCCGACCGGCTGACGACTCCGATGCGGCCGGGCTTGTGGATATAGCCGGGCATGATCCCGATCTTGCACTGTCCGGGCGTGATGATCCCGGGGCAGTTGGGGCCGATCAGCCGGACATCCGGCCGATGGGCCTTGAGGTAGGCGACGGCCCGGACCATGTCGATGACGGGGATCCCTTCCGTGATCGCCACGATGACGGCGATCCCGGCGTCGGCCGCTTCCATGATCGCATCGGCCGCGAACGGCGGCGGCACGAAGATCATGGTGGCGTTGGCGCCGGTCTTCTCGACGGCCTCGGCGCAGGTGTCGAAGATCGGGACGCCGAGCGTGGTCGTGCCCCCCCGGCCCGGCGTGATCCCGCCGACCAGGTTCGTGCCGTAGGCCTTGCACTGCTCCGAGTGGAAGGCCCCGGCCTTGCCCGTGATGCCCTGACAGATCAGCTTCGTGTTCTTGTCAACCAGTATGCTCATGGATGTTCCCAACTGGAATTGGTCGCCCCGAGTCAACGGGGCCGCAACGACCTCACGAGTGATTATCAATACAACTCGATGATTTGTTCCCCGCCATGCGCGGGATTGCCAATCAGGCGACGACCGTTCAGATCGACGACGAAATCCATGGACTCTAAAGGAATCTGGCCGATCAGAACCGGACACTCGTCCGGTAGTTCGGTGACGTCAGTCGGGCAGTCTCTTCCTTGAATCGTCAATCGAGCGGTCCCGTAGAGTTGCACTGTGATCGTTTCCGCACTGGTGACGGCCGTGCGAGTCCTGGTCGGTTTGAGGCCCAACTTCTCGATCAACCTCTTTGGCATCGAGAGGATCGTGGCGCCGGTGTCCACCAAGGCGTCGCTGACTTCGAGGCGCCGAACCTGATCGGCGGGAAGCAGCCCTTTCTCCGACAGGAAAAGGTCGCCCACGTTCTCGATCGTCGCTGCAACGGTAACCCTGCCCATCGTTTCGGTTTCCATGGCCTGTCTCGCTCAGGATGAACTTACGCTCGACTCACGCGGCCCCTTTGGCCGCGGCGACGACCTTCTGGGCGGCGTCGGTCAGCCCGTCGGCCGTGACGATCTTGCGGCCGCTCTCCTTGAGCAGGGCCTTGCCCTTATCCACGTTGGTGCCCTCGAGCCGGACGACCAGCGGCACGCGGAAATCGATCTCGTCGTAGGCGGCCAGGAGGGCGGACGCGATCGTGTCGCACTTCATGATGCCGCCGAAGATGTTGACCAGGACGGCCTTCACCCGGGGCGCGGCGAGGAGGATGCGGAACGCCTCGAGGACCTGATCCTTGTTGGCGCCGCCGCCGACGTCGAGGAAGTTGGCCGGCTCGCCCCCGTGGTACTTGATCAGGTCCATCGTGCTCATCGCCAGGCCGGCGCCGTTGACCAGGCAGGCGATGTCGCCGTCGAGGCTGACGAAGCTCAAGCCGCTCCGCGAGGCCCGCACCTCGGACGGGTCCTCCTCGGCCTCGTCGAGCATGGCGGCGATCTCGGGGTGGCGGAAGGCGGCGTTGTCGTCGAAGTTCAGCTTCGCGTCGAGGGCCAGCACGTCGCCGCTCGCCGTGACGATCAGCGGGTTGATCTCGGCGAGCGAGGCGTCCTTCTCGATGAAGAACCGGACGAAGTTCTTGAAGAACGCCGCGCCTTTCTTGGCCGAATCGCCCGACAGTCCCAGCGCCTTGGAGAGCTTGCGAGCCTGGAAATCGGCCAGGCCGAGTCCCACGTCGATCGGCTCGCGATGGATCTTCTCGGGGTGGCTCATGGCGACGGTCTCGATCTCGACGCCCCCTTCGGTCGAGGCCATCAGGACGGGACACTGGACGCCTCGGTCCACGGCCATTCCCAGGTAGAGCTCGCGGACGATATCATGCCCGACCGTCACGAGGACCTTGGAGATGAGCTGCCCTTGCGCCGGTCTGATAGGTCACCAGGGTCTTGCCCAATAGGCTGGCCGCGGCGCGTTCGGCGTCCTGGGCCGATTTGACGAGCTGGACGCCCTTGGCCATCGCATCGGGGCGAGGTGCCCGCCCGCTGGCGATCTCGAGTGCCAGGTTGCGGTCAACCTCGGGGCCGATCGCCACACCTTTGCCCCGGCCCCCGGCGTGGACCTGGGCCTTGACCACGATCAGGCCGCCGCCCAGGGTGTCGTAGGCCTTGGCCGCATCCTCGGCCCGGGTCACGACGATCCCGTCCGGGACCGCGACTCCGGCACTCTTGAGCAGCTCTTTCGCTTGATATTCGTGAACCTTCATGGCGTCAGGACCTTCAATTCCATCTCGACGAGGATCATGACCCGCGCCGATGTCGGCGCGGGGATACGGGATGAGTTCGGTTTTACCACGGACGAACGCCGCTTGCCATAAGGCGAGCGATTGGAGGGCCGGGTCTGACGCGTGGATCCGTGAGGCGTGTGATGAATCGTTATCCCTGAAATCCGGCTCCTTCGCCTGACATTCTTATGGTGGGCTTCCTGGCGAGCGAATGGATTGATGCATTCGACGCTCGAAGTAATACGGGCCGGAATATTTTACCTAATCTTCCTGTTTTTGGCTTCGTTTCACCGTTTTTCGTCTTTTCCCTGATGACGCTGGGTTTGTTTCGCGAGTTTTGCGTTGACGATCGCTGGGCTCAGGTTCGATTCGAATCTCATCGGCTACATTCTCCCACTCTTTCTTGCGCACCCCATCATTCTCGATTATAGAAACTCCTAAACATCATCAGGACGCTCGGCTTCCGAGAATTCCTAAGAAGGAAGGCGGCAGGCGGTAGCGTGGGGAATCACTCTCGGTCATAGTATCGTTGATGCAAGCTATGCCGCCAGGGAATGTAACCTCCTCTATTCTATGGCAGGTGGAACCGGCTCTGTAGCCGGGGTCTGTGACCCCGGTCGGTCCTGGCCCGGCTTTGTAGCCGGGGTCTGTGACCCCGGTCGAGCCGACCCGGCCGGCCTCACAGAGGCCAGCTACAATGGGAGCCGACCCGGCCGGCCTCACAGAGGCCAGCTACAATGGGAGCCGACCCGGCCGGCCTCACAGAGGCCAGCTACAGGGGAAACAGGTGGCCGGAAGATCACTCCGGCCGTTGCGCATCGCGGACGTGGCGAAAAGGTTCGATCATGCTTCTCACCGAATTGAAACGTGGCCTCGCCCTCGTTGGACTCGAGCCGGGGCGGGTCTGTACGGTCGTCGCGGTCGATTCGATCGCCGACGGCGCGGTGCAGGTCGTCTACAAGCTGCCCGATGGAGCCTTGAAGGAGCGGCTGCTCGGGATGGCGGACGAGGCGACGATCGCCCTTGCCACGACCGAACGGCCCTGGGCGTTTGACGGCGACCCCGCCGCGTTCCAGCTCGCGTGCGAAGCCAAGCGGATCGACCTCGCGTTCCTGTTCGACCCGATGATGGCCGTGCATACCTCGAACGTCGACCCGCTTCCGCATCAGATCACGGCGGTCTACGAGTCGATGTTGCCCCGCCAGCCGCTGCGGTTCGTCCTCGCCGATGACCCCGGGGCCGGTAAGACGATCATGGCCGGTTTGTATATCCGCGAGCTTGTCATGCGCGCCGACGCCCGCCGGGTGCTCATCGTCGCGCCCGGCAGCCTGGTCGAGCAGTGGCGGGACGAACTGTTCGAGAAGTTCGGCCTGGAGTTCCGCATCTTTTCCTCCGCGCTGGAGGAGGCGTCGCCGAGCGGCAACCCGTTCGAGGATCACCATCAAGTCATCGTCCGTCTCGATCAGATGGCCCGGAACGAGGATCTGCAAGCCAAGCTCTGCGCCGCGGGGTGGGACCTGGTCGTCTTCGACGAAGCACACAAGCTCGCCGCCCACTTCTTCGGCTCGAAGCTGGAGAAGACCGGCCGTTACCGTTTCGCGGAGCGGCTCGGCCAGGAAACCCGGCACCTGCTGCTCATGACCGCGACGCCGCACAACGGCAAGGAGGAAGACTTCCAGCTCTTCCTCTCGCTGCTCGACTCCGACCGCTTCTACGGCAAGTTCCGCGACGGCGTCCACAAGGTCGACGCGACCGACCTCATGCGACGGATGGTGAAGGAGGAGCTCGTCAAGTTCGACGGCACGCCGCTGTTCCCCGAACGCAAGGCGTACACCGTCAACTACGAGCTCTCGGACGCCGAGAATGCCCTGTACGAGGCCGTGACCAATTACGTTCAGGAGGAAATGGGGAAGGTCGATGACCTTTCGGGATCCCGCAAGGGTTCGGTCGGATTCGCCCTCACCACGTTGCAGCGTCGGCTGGCTTCCAGCCCCGAAGCGATCTATCAATCCCTCCGCCGTCGCAAGGAACGCCTTTCCGAGCGATTGCGTGCGGAGAAGCTCGGCGGTCACGGCAGGGCTGTCCTGGCCGAGACGCTCGACTCGATCCCCGAAGACGAAGACGACCTGAACGCGGACGAGCAGGAGAACCTGGAAGAGAAGCTCGTCGACCAGGCGTCGGCCGCGAAGACGATCGCCGAGCTCGAAGAGGAAATCGGCATCCTCCAGTCGCTCGAGCATCGGGCGAAAGCGGTGGTCGCCTCGAACCTCGATCGCAAGTGGGACGAGCTCTCGAAGCTGTTGCAGAACGACCCCGAGATGCGCGACGCGTCCGGCCGGCAGCGGAAGATCATCATCTTTTCGGAACACCGCGACACGCTCAACTACCTGCACGGGAAGATCGCGGGCGTGCTGGGGACGCCCGAGGCGATCGTCGCCATCCACGGCGGGACGCATCGCGACGAGCGCCGGAGGCTGCAGGCCCTGTTCTGGTCCGATCCCGAAGTCAGGGTGCTGATCGCCACCGATGCCGCCGGCGAGGGCGTGAACCTCCAGTGCGCCCACCTGATGATCAATTACGACCTGCCCTGGAACCCCAACCGCCTCGAACAGCGCTTCGGCCGCATCCACCGGATCAACCAGACCGAGGTCTGCCACCTCTGGAACCTCGTCGCCAAGAAGACCCGGGAGGGCGCGGTGTACCACCGGCTCCTGGAGAAGCTGGAAATCGAGGGCGAGGCGCTGAAGGGTCGCGTCTTCGATATCCTCGGCGAGGTGTTCGAAGGGGTCAGCCTGAAGGATCTGCTCATGCGGGCCGTCTGCTACGGCGATCGCCCCGATGTGCGCGCCAAGCTGACTCAGCAGATCGACCACGCGTTCAATCACGATCACCTCAAGGCCTTGCTCGACCGCGGGGCCCTGGCCCAGGAAACGATGTCACCGGATCGGCTGTTCGCCGTGAAGGAGGAGATGGAACGGGCCGAGGCCCGTCGTCTTCAGCCATTCTTCGTGCGGTCGTTCTTCCTCAAGGCGTTCGACCAGCTCGGCGGCACGATCCACCGTCGCGAGGCCGAGCGATACGAGATCACTCATGTCCCCGCCGCGATCCGCGAACGCGACCGCCGGCTCACGGGCCGCAACCGGCGCGAGCAGGAGCCGATCCTCAAGCGGTACGACCGGATCGCGTTCGCCCGCGACGCCCTCCAACCGCTCGACAAGCCGGGATTGGCCCGCGCCGTGCTCATGCACCCCGGGCATCCGCTGATGATGGCGATGACGGACATGATCCTCGAACAGAACGCCAATCTGCTCCGGCAGGGGGCGGTCCTGGTCGACCCGGCCGACGACACCGACCAGTCCTGGCTGCTATTCCTGCTGACGCACGAGGTGAAGTCGGGCGACGGATCCACTCTCTCCCGGCGGATGCAGTTCATCCGCGTGAATCCGGACGGGTCCGCCGAGTTCGCCGGCTGGGCGCCGCACCTCGACCTCGAACCGCTGCCCGCCGCCGAGCGACCATTGCTGAAGGACCTCCTGGCCGCCCCTTGGATCCGGACCGATCAGGAGCAGAGGGCCGTTTCGCTCGCCGCCGGCACGCTCGTACCCGAGCACTTCCGGGAAGTTGCCGACCGTCGCGTCGCGCACGTCGACCGGACGCTGATCGCCGTCCACGAACGGCTCACCAAGGAGATCGCCTTCTGGACCGACCGCGAGATCAAGCTCAAGGACGACCTCGTCACGGGCAAAGACGTCCGGCTCAATCTCGACAATGTGAAGAAGACGCTCGAGGACCTGCGGAGCCGGCTCGAGGGCCGGAAGAAGGAGTTGCAAGCGATGCGGCAGGTGCAGAACGGCACGCCGGTCACGCTCGGCGGGGCGCTCGTCGTGCCGGTCGGGCTGCTGCGCCAGGCCCGAGGCGAAGGCCCGGCGCTCAACGCGGCCGACGCCGCGGCTCGAAAGCGGATCGAGATGCTGGCGATGCGGGCGGTCATCAAGGCCGAGGAAGGTAAAGGGCACCAGGTTGTTGATGTCTCGGCCCAGAAGTGCGGCTGGGATGTGTCGAGTTACCCGCCCAACAGCACCGATCCGAAGCATATTGAGGTAAAGGGCCGGGTCAAGGGCGCCGACACTGTCACCGTGTCGCGGAATGAGATCCTCTACGCCTTCAACCAGGGCGAGAAGTTCGTTTTGGCCATCGTGTACGTGAATCCGGATGACAGTATTGAGGGACCCTATTATCTTATGAATCCGTTTCAGCGCGAGCCCGATTGGGGAGCCGCCAGCGTGAATTACGACATCAGTGCCTTGCTCAAGCGGGCCGACTTGTAGCCGGGGTCTGTGACCCCGGGACGTGCGCCTTTGGCCGAACCAAGGCCCCCGGCCTCTCTCGTTGTAGCCGGGGTCTGAGACCCCGGGGCCCGCGACCCGGACGGGCCGAAGCCCCCGGGGCCTCACAGAGGCCGGCTACGATCGGATCGATCGTTGTAGCCGGGGTCTGAGACCCCGGGGCCCGCGACCCGGACGAGCCGAAGCCCCCGGGGCCTCACAGAGGCCGGCTACGATCGGATCGATCGTTGTAGCCGGGGTCTGAGACCCCGGGGCCCGCGACCCGGACGAGCCGAAGCCCCCGGGGCCTCACAGAGGCCGGCTACGATCGGATCGATCGTTGTAGCCGGGGTCTGAGACCCCGGGGCCCGCGACCCGGACGAGCCGAAGCCCCCGGGGCCTCACAGAGGCCGGCTACGATCAGATCGTTACTAATCTCCGCGGGCCGCGACCGCCGTGCAGGACCAGCCCCACAAAACCCGACGACGTTTCAACGGACTTCCCGGTTTCCGATGGACCAAAACCATGTCCGACCGACACCTCGACAGGCTCGATGAGATCTGGTACGCCAACCCGATCTACTTCCTGACATCCTGCACGAAAGATCGCTCGTGTCGGCTTGCCAACGACGGGTTTCACGCGATCGCCATCGATGTCTGGCGGAACTGCCGAGAGAATTACGGTTGGTCGGTCGGTCGATATGTCATCATGCCGGATCACGTTCACTTTTTTGCGTGCGACGACCGGGGAGAGAAAACACTATCCGAATTCGTGGCCAAGTGGAAAGAGTGGACCGCGAAGTCGTGCCGTCGTCGGCTCGGCTACACGATGCCGTTGTGGCAACCCGAGTTCTTCGATCATGTGCTCCGTTCTTCGGAAAGCTACGAAGGGAAATGGGAATATGTACGCAACAATCCGATCCGAGCCGGTCTCGTCGGATCGAGCGAGGAATGGAAATATCAAGGCGAGCTCAATCGACTCCGTTACGAAGCAGACCCGTAGGCGGGAACTTCGCCACGTTCCAGCCACGACCTCTTGGCCGATCGCCCGGCCTCACAGAGGCCGGCTACAAAGAGGCGATCTTCGTTTGTAGCCGGGGTCTGTGACCCCGGAGCGGATCGCCCGGCCTCACAGAGGCCGGCTACAAAGAGGCGATCTTCGTTTGTAGCCGGGGTCTGTGACCCCGGAGCGGATCGCCCGGCCTCACAGAGGCCGGCTACAAAGAGGCGATCTTCGTTTGTAGCCGGGGTCTGTGACCCCGGAGCGGATCGCCCGGCCTCACAGAGGCCGGCTACAAAGAGGCGATCTTCGTTTGTAGCCGGGGTCTGTGACCCCGGAACGGATCGCCCGGCCTCACAGAGGCCGGCTACAAAGAGGCGATCTTCGTTTGTAGCCGGGGTCTGTGACCCCGGAACGGATCGCCCGGCCTCACAGAGGCCGGCTACAAAGAGGCGATCTTCGTTTGTAGCCGGGGTCTGTGACCCCGGAACGGATCGCCCGGCCTCGCAGCGGCCGGCTACACGAGCAGAAGTTGTCGTTTGTAGCCGGGGTCTGTGACCCCGGGGCCAAAGACCTCGTCGTAACGCCAGACCGGACGATCACGAATCCCGGCCTCGTAGAGGCCGGCTACAGAAGATTGGATGGCAATGACCGTCATATCGCCGAAGAAGCTGATCGAGGTCGCCCTGCCGCTCGACGCCATCAACACGGCTTCCAAGCGAGAAGGCTATATCTATCGCGGAAACCCTTCCGCATTGCACAAGTGGTGGGCACAACGACCGTTGGCAGCGGCACGCGCCGTCATCTTCGCGCAGCTCGTCCACGATCCCGAAGACCTCTGGCGGTGCCAGAACCCCGGCGTCGAGCCGAATGCCCAGGTGAAGGGACACTGGACGAAAGCCCGCGCCCGGCTGTTCAAGATCATCGAAGACCTCGTGATCTGGGAGAACACCACGAACGAATCCGTCCTGAAGCCGGCTCGCGAAGCCATCCTACAAAGTTGGTTGGAGACCTGCGAACTGAACAAGAAACATCCGCAGGCGAAGGACCTTTTCGACCGCGACAAGATGCCCGGCCTGCACGATCCGTTCGCAGGTGGTGGTACGATCCCGCTCGAAGCCCAGCGGCTCGGCCTCGAAGCCTTCGCCAGCGATTTGAACCCCGTTGCCGTGCTCATCAACAAGGCGATGATCGAGATCCCGCCGAAGTTCGCCGGCAAGCCGCCGGTCCATCCGGACGCCAGGAATCCGTTGACGACCTGGAGCGGCGCGGCCGGGCTGGCCGAGGACGTCCGCCGCTACGGGGCCTGGATGCGCGACGAAGCCTTCAAGCGGATCGGTCACCTGTACCCGCCGATCGAGATCACCAAGGCGATGGTAGAGGTCCGGCCTGATCTCAAGCCATGCGAAGGTGAGAAGTTCACCGTGATCGCATGGCTTTGGGCGCGGACAGTAAGAAGTCCGAACCCGGTATTCTCGCAGGTTGAGGTACCGCTTGCCAGCACGTTCATCCTCAGCAGTAAGCAAGGGAAGGAATCCTTCGTCGAGCCGGTAATCAGCAAAGCCGGTTATACCTTCACCGTGAAGGTCGGCAAGCCGCCTGAGACTGCCAAGGCTGGAACGTCATTCGGCAAGCAAAAGGGCTTCCGTTGCTTGATGTCAAACACGCCGATAACATACGACTACATTCGTGCGGAAGCGATGGCAGGTCGCATGGGCCAAAAACTGATGGCGATCGTTGCGGAAGGCAGGCTCGGCCGGGTCTACTTAACGCCAACCGTCGAACAGGAAACACTCGCAGGCAGTGCGACACCCGAATGGAAACCTGATTTGAAGTTGCCCGAGAAAGCATTGAGTTTTCGGGTACAGCTTTATGGAATGTCAACTTATGGGGATCTCTTCACAAAACGGCAGATGATGGCATTGACAACTTTTACTAATCTAGACTACGAGGTGCGCGACCGAGTTGAGAGAGACGCCCTTGCGTCCGGCTTGACCGACGATGACCACGGGCTCGACGGCGGCGCAGGAGCCAAAGCTTACGCGCAAGCGGTGAGCTTGTACCTGGCGTTCGCCACTGACAAAACGACAGAGTACGGATGCACAATTGTGCCATGGTACAGTAAAGAAGACCGTCCGAAGGGACTTTTTTCCCGACAGGCTATACCCATGGTATGGGACTTCGCTGAGGTAAATCCATTCGCAGATATCGGAGGCACCTTTGAGGGTTCTGTGAAGATCGTGTCCGGAGCACTAAGCGGGTGTCATGCGGAGGGACATATCGGAAAGACAAAACAAGCTGATGCCGTCACACAGGAATGGATTGCAGACCGTGTTTTCATTTCAACTGACCCTCCGTACTACGATAATGTCGGCTATGCTGATCTCTCCGACTTCTTCTACGCGTGGCTACGCCGCTCTCTAGGACCCGTATATCCGACGCTATTAGCCACCATTGCGGTACCGAAGGCCGAAGAACTCGTTGCTACACCGTATCGTCATGTCACGAAACAGAAGGCCGAGAAATTCTTCCTCGACGGTATGACACAGGCGATGCATAAACTCGCCGTTAAGGCCCACCCCGCAGCCCCGATCACTATTTACTATGCTTTCAAACAATCTGAGACTGAAAGTGAAGGCACAAACAGTACTGGATGGGAAACCTTCCTTGAAGCAGTGCTCAAATCTGGGTTGGCCCTTACCGGAACCTGGCCGATGCGAACGGAACGTGCTGAACGATCTATCAGTCTCGGAACGAACTCGCTCGCATCCTCGATTATTCTGGTCTGTCGGCCTCGGGAGAAGGCCATTGGAACGATCTCTCGGCGACAATTCGTCCGCATGCTCAACGAGGCGCTTCCGCTGGCCCTCGATGCCATGACCCGCGAGAGCGAAGGGCTGCATTCGCCGGTCGCCCCGGTGGACCTTTCTCAGGCGATCATCGGCCCCGGGATGGCGATCTTCAGCCGGTACGACGCGGTGCTCGAAGCGGACGGCACGCCGATGAGTGTGAAGACCGCCCTGCAACTCATCAACCGATTCCTGGCCGAGGACGACTTCGACGCGGACACGCAATTCTGCCTGCACTGGTTCGAGCAGCACGGGTGGGAGGCCGGCAAGTTCGGCGAGGCCGACACGCTGGCCCGAGCCAAGGGGACGAGCGTCGCCGGGGTGCAGCAGTCGGGCGTAGTCGAGTCCGGCGGCGGCAACGTGCGGCTCCTCAGGTGGAAGGAGTACCCGGCCGGCTGGGATCCGGCGAAGGACGCCAGGCTTCCGGTCTGGGAGGCGCTTCACCAGCTCATCCGAGCGTATAACGCCGAGGGCGATAGCGGCGCGGCCAGGGTGCTCGCCGGCGTGGCCGGCAAGGCGGAAGCGGCGCGGCAGTTGGCCTATCGACTTTACACGCTCAGCGAACGGGCCGGACGTGCCGAGGACGCTCGGGCTTATAATGAGGTGGTCACCGGCTGGAGCGGGATCGAGAGCGCCGCGGTCAAGGTCTCGTCGCCACAGCAACGCACGCTGTTCGATCTGGAAGGGGCGGAATGATGCTCGGACAGACGATTTGTTCTGAAAAACCGGATTGTGTTATCCGAGGCAGATTTCGAGTTTGCGTTGGGATTGAACGTGATCGTGGGCTCTATTGTAGCCGGCCTCTGTGAGGCCGGGGTCTCGGCCCCGGGGTCACAGACCCCGGCTACAATCGGGGTCTCGGCCCCGGGGTCACAGACCCCGGCTACAATCGGGGTCTCGGCCCCGGGGTCACAGACCCCGGCTACAATCGGGGTCTCGGCCCCGGGGTCACAGACCCCGGCTACAATCGGGGTCTCGGCCCCGGGTCACAGACCCCGGCTACAATCGGGGTCTCGGCCCCGGGGTCACAGACCCCGGCTACAATCGGGGTCTCGGCCCCGGGGTCACAGACCCCGGCTACAATCGGGGTCTCGGCCCCGGGGTCACAGACCCCGGCTACAATCGGGGTCTCGGCCCCGGGGTCACAGACCCCGGCTACAATCGGGGTCTCGGCCCCGGGGTCACAGACCCCGGCTACAATCGGGCGCTCGGCCCCGGGGTCACAGTCCCCGGCTACAAATCGTTGTAGCCGGCCTCTGTGAGGCCGGGGTTTCGGCCCCGGGGTCACAGACCTCGGCTACAATCGGGCGATCGGCCCCGGGGTCACAGACCCCGGCTACAGAGGAAGAGGCCGAGAAACAGATGACGATCGTTCATCGCACGCTCGAACAAGTCAAGTAAACTACGATGTGAAGCCTTCCCTTCCCTGGTCTGTCTGCTGATGGAGAGAGGCATTCCCCATGAAACCCTGGCGAGAGATCGCGATTCCCCACCCCGACGTGCTCAAGGGCACGTTCCTCCAGTCCGAGTTCGCGGCGGATATCACCGCCGTGCATTCAGGCAAGGCCCCGGTCGAATACCAGGACGCCAGGGCGTTCTTCGAGCGGACCTATATCACCGAGGGGATGCGACTGCTGCTCACGCAGGTCGCCCAGCGGTTGAGCGGCAAGGGCGGCGAGCCGGTCATCCAGTTGCAGACGGCTTTCGGCGGCGGCAAGACGCACACCATGCTGGCCGTCCTGCACCTCGCCTCGCGGAATTGCCCTCTCTCCGATTTGCAGGGTATCCCGACGCTGGTCGAGAAGGCCGGGCTGATGGACGTCCCTCAGGCCCGCCTGGCGGTCATCGACGGCACGGCCCACGCGCCGGGACAGGCATGGAAACACGGCAAGACGACCATCAAGACGCTCTGGGGAGAACTGGCGTGGCAGCTCGGCGGCAGCGACGGCCTCTCCATGGTGAAGGACTCCGACGACAACGGCACCTCGCCGGGCAAGGACGTGTTGCGGCAGCTTCTGGAAACGCACTCGCCGTGCGTCGTGCTGATCGATGAACTCGCCCGATACATCGGGCAGTTCGAGGAGGGGAAGTCGTTCTCGGGCGGGACTTACGACAGCAACCTGTCGTTCGTGCAGTCGCTGACGGAGGCCGTGAAACTCGTGCCGAACGCGGTCCTGCTGGCGAGCCTGCCCGATTCTGCGCCGCCGTCGAGCGGGGATCGTGGGAAACGGGCGATCCAGGCGCTGGAACACCTGTTCGGCCGGGTGCAGGCGCTCTGGAAGCCGGTGGCGACGGAGGAGGCGTTCGAGATCGTCCGGAGGCGGCTGTTCGAGCCGATCAAGGACCTGGAGGCACGTGATGCGGTCTGCCGGGCCTTCGCCGATGCCTACATCGCGGAAGGGGCGAAGCTGCCCAGCGAAACCCAGGAGGGCCGCTATTACGAACGGTTGTCGCAAGCGTACCCGATCCACCCCGAGGTGTTCGACCGACTCTATGAAGACTGGGCGACCATCGACGGTTTCCAGCGCACGCGCGGTGTGCTCAAGCTGATGGCCAAGGTGATCGCCCGGCTGTGGAAGGCGGATAACAAGGACCTCCTCATCCTGCCGGGTAGCCTGCCGCTGGCGGACGGCGACGTTCGGAACGAGATGACCTACCTCCTCCCGCCGGGATGGGACCCGGTGATCGAGGGGGACATCGACGGCGACCGGGCCGAGACGACCGAGCTCGAAGGCAAGGAACCGCGGTTCGGGCAGGTGAACGCGGCCCGTCGCGTGGCGCGGACGCTGTTCCTGGGCACGGCCCCATCGTCGATGGCGACGAAGCCCGGCATTCGCGGGCTGGATCGCGGCCGGGTGTTGCTCGGCTGCCTGCAACCGGGCCAGACGACCGCCGTGTACGCCGATGCGCTCGGCCGGCTGGCGGATCGACTCCACTACCTGAACAGCTCCGGAGACAAGGCCGCCGATACGACGCGGTTCTGGTTCGACACCCGGGCGAACCTGCGCCGGGAGATGGAGGACCGGAAGCGTCGGTTCGAGCTGAAGACGGACGTGCGGAAGAAGATCGAGGAGGTGGTGAAGCACGCTGTTCTTCCACGTGCCGCCGTTCGACGGGGTCCACGTCTTCACCCCGCATGCGGACGTGCCAGACGATAGCGCCTTGCGGCTCGTCGTGCTGGCGCCCGAGCAGTCGTTCCTCAAGGAGGAACCGCGACAGGCGACCGACGCGGTGCTGGAGCATCTGCGAATGCACGGAGGGCAGCCCCGTCATCGGGCCAACCGGCTGATCTTCCTGGGTGCGGACAATGCCGTCCTGAACCGACTCCGCGACGCGACTCGCGTGGCGCTTGCCTGGGAGAGCATCGTGGAGGACGTGGAGGAGGGCCGGCTGAATATCGATCAGATCCAGCGGAAGCAAGCGGAGAAGGAACGGCAAGCGGCGTACAACGTCTTGCCCCGGGCGGCCCGCGAATGCTTCAAGTGGCTGCTCTGCCCGGTGCAGGATGATCCGACCGCGACGAAGCCGACCGTGGAATCGTTCCCGCTGAACACGACCAGTGGCACCGCGTCGGGCGAGCTGGAGCGTGTCTGTCGCGAGAACGAGCTGGTGATCGAGAGGTGGTCGCCGATCCACCTGCGGGCGAAGTTGAAGGAACTGTACTGGAAGGCCGATCAGCACACGGTCGGGGCTCAGGCATTCTGGGAGGATACGCTGCGCTACCTGTACCTGCCGCGGTTGAAGTCGCGCGAGGTGCTGGCGGCGGTCGTACGAACCGGCGCATCGAGTCGGGATTTCTTCGGGACCGCCCAAGGGCAGAAGAACGGCCATTTCGAGGGCTTCCAGTTTGGCAAGGGCGTGGAGTCGGTTGACGATACCATGCTGCTCATCGAGCCGGAGGTCGCGAGGCAGTACGCGAGCGATCAAGAGGCGCTGATCGCCGTCGCGCGGCAAAAAGACGGGAAGTCCGAGGACTCGGGAGCAATTCCTGATGGAGGTGTGGGGATCACGGGACCGGTGAAGAGAACGGATGTTGTCGGCCCGGGACCGGCTCCGGTTGTGAAGATGAAATCGTTCCGGGGCAGCGTCGAGGTCGATGCGTCGCTGGCCAAGTCGCAACTCAATACGCTCGCGGATGAGGTCATCAAGTGGCTGGCCTCGGATCCAAATGCCACGGTTCGGATCACGCTGGAGATCGATGCGGAATTCCCGAATGGCGCGAGTGACAACATCAAGCGCAGTGTCAGCGAGAACGCGACGATTCTCAAATTCAAGACGAAGGATTGGGAGTAGGCGCCGGTTTCGTCGGTTTTCTTGTAGCCGGCCTCTGTGAGGCCGGGATTCGTAATCGTCCTGTATGACGACGAGGTCCATGGCCCGGGGTCACAGACCCCGGCTACAACCGGAGAAGAGTCGCTGTCCTGAACCCGCCTCTGTGAGGGCAGGGTTTCGGCCCCGGGGTCACAGACCCCGACTACAATGACTCTCGATCGACTTGACGCTGGATCTCGGCGATCTCGGCATCCGTGAGGAGGGTCTTATTGGGGGCGAACGCCTGGCGGATCTCCGGAGAATCCAGCTCGCTGAAGATTTCGACCCAGAATTCCGTCTCCTCGATGGCCGCCCGGTCGATCGGTTTGGCGACGGGAGGCCGTTTGGGCTGCACCTCCCTCGGCTTCTTCTCGATCGAAGCCCGTTCGCGAAGCTCGTCCAGCCAGACCCAGAACTCGTCGGCGGTGAGCGGCCTGGCCCGTCGTCGGGCGGCGGCCTGTCTAATCCGGCGGTCCGTCGAGACGACCGTCAGGTGTCGCGGGTTGGAATCCTGCTCGATGATCTGCTCGATCCGCGTATCCGCGTCGGCATCCTCCAGGGCGAAGACCAGGCGGAGCCCTCGGTAGGTGCTCAGCAGCGGGAAGTCGCCGGGGGGGACCGAGGCATCGAAGACCACCGTGGTCTCGCCCGATCGTTCGGGCCCGAGGGCGTCGGCCATCTCGTCCAGGAATCGGCGGCGGGCGCGGCGGAAACCCTCTCGCCCCGTCTTCGGGCCGAGGCGCCCTCCCGCGTGCATGACGTTGTAACCGTCGATGAGCCAGCGCATGGCCGACCATCCGATCCAGGTTTTGACTGCACTACTCCCCTCAGTAACTGTAGATGACCATTCCCAGGATTCAAGCTCGACCGGTTCGGTACGTCAAACGCTCAGGGCCGCATCGGCCTGCTGGACGATGCTTCCCCGCGTGAAGCGGATCTCTCCGCCGACGATCACCGTATGGGCCCGTGCGCGCACCTCCCAACCCCCGAACGGAGTATTGCGACTCTTCGATCGGAACTGGGACGGATCGATCGTCCAGGTCGAATCGGGATCGATGATGGTGATATCCGCGTCGGCCCCGGCTCGGAGCGTCCCCTTGCCGATGAGCCGGAGCAGGTTCGCCGGATGATACGTGAGTTTCGCCAGGGCCTCCGGCCAGGTCAGGTGTCCCGGCTCGATGAGGCTCAGCGCCGTGATCGGGATCAGGGTCTCCAGTCCGACGATCCCGAACGGGGCCTGGTCGATCTCCCTCATCTTCTTCTCCCGGGCGTGCGGGGCGTGATCGGTCGCGATGAACTCGATGGTGCCGTCCTTCAGCCCTCCGATCACCGCCTCGACGTCGCTCCACGTCCGCAGCGGAGGATTCATCTTGTAGTTGGAATCGAAGCTCCGGAGCGTCTCGTCGGTGAGCGTGAAATGGTGCGGGCACGCTTCCGCGGTGACCTGGACACCCCGTCGCTTCCCTTCGCGCACCAGCTCGACCGACCGAGCCGTGGAAATATGCTGGATATGGATCCGGCCGCCGGTGATCTCGGCCAGGCGGATGTCGCGTGCGACCATGATATCCTCGGCCGCCGCCGGCATCCCGCCGAGCCCCAGCCGCATCGACTCGAAGCCTTCGTGCATGACGCCGCCGACGGTCAGCTCGGGGACCTGGCAGTGTTGCATGATGACCCGATCGAACATCTTGGAATATTGCAGCGCTCGTCGCATGAGGTCGGCCGAAGCGACCGGGGCCCCATCATCGGTGAAGGCGACGGCACCACCTGCGACCAGTTGGCCGAGTTCCGCCAGTTCTTCTCCCTTGCGTCCCTTGCTCACGGCCCCGACGGGATAGACGTTCGCCTGGCGGGCGCGTTGGCCCTGGAGCACGACGAACTCGGCGGCGGCCTGGGTGTCGATCGCGGGCTGGGTGTTGGGCATGCAGGCGACCGAGGTCACGCCGCCCGCCAGCGCGGAACTGGCTCCCGTGGCGATCGTCTCATCCTCTTCATTGCCCGGCTCTCGGAGGTGCACGTGGATGTCGATCAAGCCGGGAGAGACGATCATCCCGCGGGCGTCGATCACGATCTCGGGGTCCTCCAGGCCGCCTCCCATGGGCAGGATTCGGCCGCGGCTAATCCAGAGGTCGCCGATCTCGTCGAGCCCTTGACTCGCGTCGATGATCCTCCCGCCGGTGATCTGAATCGTCGGCAATGCACGTCTCCTCGGGCGTGGACGCCCACTGATCGACCTTCAACGATGATTTGGCCCTGCGAAACAGCCCGCGAGCGTCGTCATCGTGTCGGCTCCATGCGGCCGCTCAGCAAGTAGAGCACGGCCATCCGGACGGCCAGCCCGTTGGTCACCTGGTCGAGGATGGCGGAATGGGTGCCGTCGGCGACTTCCGGGGTCAACTCGACGCCGCGGTTGATCGGCCCGGGGGCCAGCAGCAACAGGTCGTCCTTGGCGAGGTTCACCCGATCCTGGGTCATCATATAGAACTGCGAATACTCGGAGACCGACGGGAACAGGCCGCGTTTCTGGCGCTCGAACTGGATCCGCAGGACGTTGACCACGTCGCAACGGGGGAGGATCTCGTCGAGTTGATACGCGACCTCGCAGCCGAGCCTCTCCCACCCCTTGGAGACGAGCGTCGGCGGCCCGCACAGGATCACCTTGGCGCCCAGCTTGGTCAGGGCGTAGATATTCGAGCGGGCCACGCGCGAATGCGCGATGTCGCCGAGCAGGCCGACGGTCAGCCCTTCGATGCGACCCTTGGCGCGTCGGATCGTCATCAGGTCGAGCAGGCCCTGGGTGGGGTGCTCATGGGCCCCGTCGCCGGCATTGATGATCGAGCATTTCACGTGCTGCGCCAGCAGGTGGGGGCGCCCGGCGTCGAATGGCGGACGACCATGACGTCGGCACCCATGGCCTCGATGTTCCTGGCCGTGTCGATGAACGACTCGCCTTTCGAGAGGCTCGAGCTGCTCGCGGTGAAATCCTGGGTGTCGGCCGAGAGCCGTTTGGCCGCCAGGCTGAAGCTGGTCCGCGTGCGGGTCGAGTTCTCGAAGAACAGGTTGAAGACGATCCGGCCCTGGAGAGCCGGGACCTTCTTGCGGCTCCGGGTCGAGATCTCGGCGAAGGACTCCGCCGTATCCAGGATCGCCAGGATCTCCTCGGCGGAGAGGTCCTCGAGGCCGAGCAGGTGCTTCCGGGTCCATCGGGCCGCGCCGGGGCCCAGGCTGGGAGAAGGCGAAGACACGGCGGTCACGGCTGGGACCTCCCCTCGGTACGCGATCGATCGGGGTCGGCTCCGATCCAGACCACCTCATCGATCGGATCCACGGGACGCAGCCGGACCCCGACGCGATCGTCGCGCTCGGTCGGGACATTCAGCCCGACCACGTCCGGCTGGATGGGAATCTCCCGATGGCCGCGATCGACGAGCACGGCCAGGCGGATCGAAGCGGGACGGCCGAGGTCGCAGATGGCGTTCAGGGCCGCGCGCACGGTCCGACCCGTGAAGAGCACGTCGTCGACCAGCACGAGGTCCGCCCCGTCGATGTTGAAGGGGATCTCGGTCCCATGCAGCACGGGCCAACGCTGGCCCTGGCCCAGGTCGTCGCGATAGAGCGTGATCTCGACGGCGCCGACGTCCACCGACTGGCCGAGGATCGCGCCCAGCTCCGCGGCGAGGCGAACGGCCAGGGGGACGCCTCGCGAGCGAATCCCGACCAGGCAGAGCGGGGCCTCCGGACGTCGGCGATCCGCCAGTTGGCGCGCCATCGCGGCAATATGGCGTTCCATCGTGGGACCGTCGCAAACTAACCGCTCGCCCGGGTTCGACACGGCATCCTCCGATGGCTGGTTTTGGACGTTACCGCCGTGAGGAACTTTAGCAGAGACCGATCCCGGCTTTCAAGGAGAGCCCCACGACGGCCGCCGAAGCATACCCGGCGATGGTGGGCATCGCGAGCATCCACACCGCCGGCCGATCCGCCGGCTTGCCATGGATTATGACGAATCGCGTGACCCGATGGACATGAGCGTTTTAGGTGCGGATGCGGAAATGACGCGTCGGAATCGCTTCGCGGACGCGATCGAGCCACTTCGGCCGGCGATCGTGGAGCGACCCGGAGCCGGGCGTCGGCGCCGGCCGGGATTGGTCTGTATAATCCATGAGACTCTATGTGTGAGAGTCGATTCTTCAGCCTATTATCCACCAGATGATCTGGATGATACGCCCATCGGGGCGTAAAGAAAGACGCCCATCGGGGCGCCTAATTACTGGTTAGGCCGACTGGGGCACCGGGCGAGTGAGAAGGCCCGGTTTCGCGCGGAGTCTGGGCGAACGGAGGGCGAACGGATGATCGGGCGATTCCCGCGTCTGCGCTTGAGCATTCGTGGCACGATGGTACTCATCGCCGCGATAGGCGTGGCGATGGCGACGGGGGTATGGGCGTGGAGGGCGTATCTCAGTCCGACGCATCGTTGGCTGAGGGCGATCCACGACCCGGACGGCGGGAGCCTGCGCTGGGAAATCGCCGGGCAGGCGCTCCGGGGCAAGGACCCGGCGATCAGCCCGGAGTTGGCGACTTCGGCGCTCATCGGGACCCTGAAAGATCCTAACTGGAACGTCCGCGGCGATGCCGCCGCCGTCCTCGGTCAAGGAGGGAAAAGGGCGCAGCCGGCGATCCCGGGTCTGATCGCGGCGTTGCGCGATCGCGAGGCCGTCGTTCGGGCCGGTGCGGCGCGATCGCTGAGGGCGATCCTCGCAGACGGAGGCCGGGGTCGGGAGGCGGTCATCCCGGCCTTGATCGGCACACTGAGCGATCGGGCCGCCTGGGTTCGGGAGACCGCGTCGCTGGAGTTGGGGGTAATCGTCAAGCCGGGCGATCAGGAGGCCGGAATCACCGTGGGCGCGCTCGAGTTGCGGCTGGAGGATCCGAGTCCAGGAGTCCGGGTCTCGGCTTGCTGGTCCCTGACCCGACTCGGCTGCGGTCGGGAGTGCATCCCGGCCCTGATCGAGGCGCTGAAGGAATCCGAGACGCCGGTCCGGGCCCTGGCCGTGGCGACGTTGGCCGAAGTCGGGTCGGGGGCGGAGGTGGCCATCCAGGCCCTCGAAGCCCGACTCCGCGATGAGGATAACCCGATCATCCGCAAGGAGGCCGAGAAGGCCCTGACCTCCCTCGGTGACGGGGCCGGATCCCGAGGTCTGTGAACGGACGTTTGCCGGACGGCCGCGGCTGGCCGTCGTCACCACGCGGAGGCGGGGTTCCGGCAGCGAGGTTCGGCCTTCACTCGGCTGAAATTCATTGGCCTAACCATAAAAACCATAAAGGATTGGAGTCCGCGAAGCCGGACCTCCAATCCCGGTTCAAGAAGCCCGTGGCGCCACCGCACTGCGGCCCACATGGGTAACGCTTCCACACCGCTTCGCTCGGTGACGGCTCAGACTGGCCGACGTCGGCCCTGACGCGACCTCGCCGCGGCCATCGCTTCGTTCGATGAGCTCTCGCCAGCGGTGCGCGTGACGACTCGTCTTTCCCTCGGGCGGTCGAACGCATACGATATGGACGTTTTCCCGGGCGAATCAGGAGGTCCCGCTTGCGATGAAGATCATCTTGGCGAATCCCCGCGGCTTCTGTGCGGGGGTCAACATGGCTATCGAATGCCTCGAGCGTGCGCTGGACTTCTTCGGACCGCCCCTGTACGTCTATCACGAGATCGTCCACAACAAGTATGTCGTCGAACGATTCCGGCGACTCGGCACCGTGTTCGTCGAATCGCTCGACGAGGTCCCCGAAGGCTCGCCCCTGCTTTACAGCGCCCACGGAGTCTCGCCCCAGATCCGCGCCCAGGCCCGTCAGCGAAATCTCCTGGCCATCGACGCCACGTGCCCCCTCGTGATCAAGGTTCACCTCGAAGCCATCCGTTATGCCAAGGAAGGTTACACCATCGTCCTGATCGGCCACGAGGGCCACGACGAAGTCATCGGCACGATGGGCGAGGCCCCTCAGCAAATGCTCCTGGTGGAGACCGCCGAGGATGTCGAGCGACTTACGGTCCCGGATCCGGAAAAAGTCGCCTACCTGACCCAGACGACCCTGAGTGTCGATGACGCGAATATCGTGATCGCGGCGCTCCGGAAGAAGTTCCCCAGAATCGCCAATCCTCCCAAGGACGACATCTGTTACGCCACCCAGAATCGTCAGGAAGCCGTCCGCGAGCTGGCCGCCCAGGCCGACCTCGTCCTGGTGCTCGGCAGCCAGAACAGCTCGAATAGCCGTCGCCTGGCCGAGATCGCCAACTCTCTCGGCATCCCCTCCTACCTCATCGACGGTGTTTCGGAGATCCGGCACGAGTGGTTCAGAGGCGCGGAGACCGTGATGATCACCGCAGGGGCCAGTGCTCCTGAACTCGTCGTGCAAGAGTGCATCGAGTATCTTCAGAGCCATTTCGGCGCGGCGATCCAGGAACAGACCGTCCGGGAAGAGAATGTGCATTTCCCGCTGCCCCGATCGCTCCGCGAACTCCTCCCCGCAGGGGCGCCACTCCCGATGGCGCCTGGCGGTACGAACGCGATGGAGAATTCCTGGTCCATGGACCAGGTGGATTGAAGTGTGATTGAACTCGTCGCTCGAGCCGTCGAACCGCGTTCGTTCGTCAAGTCTTCAAGACGGGTCGCGACCGGTCAACGCCATGCCTGGCGATTGGAGAGGAATGCGTCGAGGTCGTCCGGCGAACCGGACCTCGTCCGAAGCGGATCGCTGGCCTCGTCCTCGCGTTCCATCTCGTCCAGCAGGTAGCCGGATTGACGGGCGGCGGAGATCGTCAAGGCCGTCACCTGCATCAGGGTGATCATGAAGATCAGATAAGAGCTCTTCCCCAGGAGCAATTCTTCGATCGACCGGATCGGGCGTTGCTGGAGCGGCCCATGGGACGACCAATCGGTCATGATGCAGAACCAGACCATCCAGAGCACGGCGCCGGTGGCCGCCATCGCGCGGGTCGACTTTCCGGAGTCACTCGCCTCCGCGATACCCAGGTGCTCCAGGTAATCGCAACTCAGACTTGCGAGGATCGCGAATTCGGCCCACCCGAGGGCCTCGCCGAGGTTCGCTCTCAGCCAGTCGTGACCGACCTGGCCGGCACCTAGACCGAAATCCGAACCGTGCTTGAAGATGCAGAGGCCGATGTCCACGAGGCACATGACGAGCAGGAAGCCCACGCGTCGCTGCCAGCCCGAATGTTCCCAGCGCCCCCAGAGGAGGCTCGTCCCGAGCAGGCAGCCGACGGCGATGGGCGCGTCGAGCCAACGGAACCAATCCGATCCGAGAATCCTGAGGGAAAGCTCGCGATGGAAGTCCGCAAAGATCGGCAGGAGCGAAGTCAAACAGGCGATGCCCAGCGACGCCGAGAGGATCGCGAAGCCGAGGCGACAGACCTGATAGGTCTTCCGATGCTGTTCGCGTTCTAGGTCGAACATGCGTGGGTGCGTCTCAAGTCGGTGGTGAAGGATTTCGGTGGCCGCTTCTAAAGACGTATTCTAGTCGGTTCTCGTCCGACTGCAAAGCCGCGAGCGAGATGCAATCCGGACGTTCCGCAACCCGGGGTGAGTCATGTCGACGAGTTGATGACCAGGGCGATGCGTCCCCACTCGGGAGACGCCGACTCCGAATCGCTCGGGAGGATGGGTTCGACTTCCAGGTAAAGCTCCTGGCGGACGGCCGCCCGATCCAGCGAGATTTCATAACCCGCTTTACCGGGAGAAAACGCCTCGGGCGGACGTCCATTGAGTTCGAGCCGGTAGATCCCGGCCACGTCCTCCATCTGCAAGACGACCGACATCCCGGCTCCGATGGATGGATACAGGAAACGGCGTGTCAGCCGCAATCGTCGTGGATCGCCGAGTTTCCATCGAGTCGGCAGGGCCAGCCGATGCGGTGCGGATCCGGGCGGATCGACGGCCGAACATTCCCAGCCTCCGCGGAGCCGGATGCGATGCTCGGCCACGGGTGGATGTTGCATGAGCGTCAAGTCCTGGAGCGTGCAGGCGATCACGCACTGGCCACCGACAAACGGCATGGGTCGCGATTCGCCCGGGCATTGGACTGGTCTTAATGAGTTGGACACATTATAGTCGGAGAATCCTCGGAGCAAGCAAAGATGGGTGGAAGGGCCGCGGAAGACGGCCTTTTTCCTCCGTTTACGCCTCGAATTTTCCGAGGATTCCGTTAGGATCTTGTGGGTGAGAGCGTGCCGTAATTCGCTCCCCCGGGATTCCGCGGATCCGAGGGTCGATTCGCCTTGCCGCACGTCGTGTTATGAGGAGAGCGGCAAGCCTCCGGTTTCTCGACGTGGGGAGTGGTCACGCACGGTCGGGCGATCGCGGGATGGCGGCCCTCAAGCTCGTCAAGACGGCTCGAGCCGCCCCGGAAACCCGCCGTTTCTCGCCGCCTCATTCCTCATACCGGCGAGTCCAATCCTGTCCCGAATTCTTGCAAACATCGCCATGGCAAATGATCGAGTGGGCGAAATGGCTCACGCGGATCGGCAATCAAGCGTCGTGGAAGAGACTCGTCGCGGGTCATCTCCGGCCAATGGCCAATCCCATCCGCCGCATGCGACCCATTCGCTGCTCGGCATCCGAATCCTGGGCACGGGGAGTTATCTCCCCGAGAACGTGGTGAGCAACCGGGATTTGCAGGTGTCCCACGGATTCGATCCGGAATGGATCGTCAACCGCACCGGGATCCACGAGCGACGGTTCGCCTTGCCGCATCAGGCGACGAGCGATCTCTGCACTCAGGCGGCGCTGCGATGCCTCCGCAACGCGGGTCGCGAGCCCAGCGATGTTGACCTCCTGGTCGTGGGCACATTCACGCCCGACATGGCTTTCCCGTTGACGGGGAACCTGGTCCAGGATCAGCTCAAGCTGACCTGCCCGGCATTCGACGTCCAGGCGGCGTGCGCGGGATTCGTCTTCGCCCTGATCACCGCGGCGCAGTTCGTCGGCACGGGGAATAGTCGTTGCGCCCTGGTCGTCGGCGGCGATTGCAATAGCCGGGTGATCAACCCGTATGACCAGAAGAGCTTCCCGCTGTTCGGCGACGGCGCCGGCGCCGTCCTGCTGGCGCCCGGAGAACCCGATCAGGGATTGGTGGCGTATCAGCTCGGTTCGGACGGGTCCGGCGGCGACCTCCTCAGCCGACCGGCCTGCGGCAGCCGCATCCCGCCGTCCGCCGCCGCGCTCGAGCAAGGGCTGCATTACTTGACCATGGACGGACGCGCCGTGTTCAAGTGGGCGGTCCGCATCCTGGCGGATTCGTCGCTGGCCGTCCTGGCCCATGCCTCGTGCAAAGTGCCGGACATCCGCTGGTTCATCCCGCATCAGGCCAATATCCGGATCATCCATGCGGCCACCGACGTGCTGGGTTTCCACCGCGACACGGTGTTCAAGAACCTGGAGCGGTATGGCAACACCTCCGCCGGTTCGATCCCCATCGCCCTCGACGAACTCCACCGGCAAGGCGGAATCCGGCGCGGCGACCTCCTCCTGACGTCCGGTTTCGGAGCCGGCCTGAACTGGGGCACGGCACTCTGGCGCTGGTGAACGCCGGATCGTCGACGAACATCGGACCCCCGCGCCGGCGTCGTCGCCTCGATCGATCTCGCGGTTCCCGTGATCCCTCGAATAAGATCCCATATCGACGCGCTTGCGGTACGTCGGGTCATGACGTGCGATCAGACCCAGGCCTGGGGGAACGCCTTCCGGAGTCGCGCCTTCCCCTTCTCCGAGAACTTGCAATTGTTGACAGACAGATCCTCCAGGTTTTTCAAGGCCAGGAGGTGTGGAATCGCCGTATCGGTGAGGCCTGTGCCCCGAAGGCTGAGGTCCTTCAATCGGGGGAGGGCTGTTAGGTGGACGAGACCCGGGCCGACGATCCGGAGGTTGCCGTCGATCGAGAGCTTCTCCAGCGAGACCAGGCCCTCGAGGTGTTCGAGGGCCGCGTCGGACAGGTCCGTCGACTGGAACTCGAGGACCTCGAGGCGCGTCATGCCGGCGATCCGGGCGACCCCCGCGTCGGTGACTTTCCGGTTGTTGTAATCGTCGCGGACCTTCAAACGGTCCAGGCTCTTCAGCCGGCCGATCGCGGCGAGGCCGACGTCGCCGAACCTCAGATCGTTGAGGTGCATCGAGAGCTTGGTGGCCGCGAAGTGCGTCGAGTATCCGGGCATTGACAAGCTCGCCGACGAGCCGCATCCGGTAGATTCCGCGCTCGTCGGCGTTGGCCTGGCAGCGGTCGCCGAGCCGCATCAGGATCGCCGGGAGCAAGTCGATGGCGGCGATGTCCTGATTCCACTTCGGGCCGAGCCCGGCGACGAGCATCGCCGTGCGGCCCGGATCGGCCGACCCGGGGCCGGCGAGCCGGAGTCGGATCAAGGGGCCGAGCTTGTCCGCGTACCGGTCGAGCCAATCGGCATAGGCGAGCCAGGAGGCGGGGTCGTCGGGCGCGGCGACGATGGCCAGCATCCGGTCGCGTTCCTCGGCCGCCGAGCGCTTCCCCTTCTTCGGGACGCTGGGTTTCGGCTTTCGCCGCTTCGCCTCGGGCTCACTGGCGCTCCAGCCGCGGATCGGGCGAGAATGAACGCTCGGCGGGGTCGTCATTCAGGATGTGGTCATTGACAAACTCGGGGAACGACGCGGCGACGATCGGGCAGGAGTGGTCCTCGGAATCGTATCGCCGGATGGCATACTTCGTGGGTCACCGGGTCGCGGACATCGTGGTAATCCCAGCCATAGTAGCGCGTGCCGATGTGGGCGATTTCGCCGAAGCAGATCATGTGGGCGGTCGGCTCGGCCTGCGCCTGCGTGTCGGAGAGGAAGTCGAGATTGCGGGCGATTTCGGCGAAGAGTTCCTGCCGCTCGCCCATCTCGCTGAGCGAGGCGCCGGGACAGTAGATCTGGTGTGACGTGCTGAACTCGCCCGGGCCGAAGACCCGGATGAAGGCCCGGTAGCTGGCCGGGAGTCGGAATTGATGGGCGGCCTCGAAGGCGTCCAGGTCCTCGACCGAGGGGCGGGCGTCGTCCCGGCCCCTCCGATGGTTCGCACCAAGCCGGGCGAATAGCTCCTCCCACGCGTCTTCGTCGGTCCAGTCGATCGGCCCGGTTCGCGTGCGCTCCACCCGCTTCGGGATGTCCGCGCCCGCGGCAATCTCGACGAAACCTTTCTTGAGCTTATCGGCGATGAGCCTCGTCATATCGGCCCGGGCGATCTCGGCGTCGGAGAACGACTTCTCTTGCGTCCGGCCGGCGGTGCCGACTTTGCCCGAGCGGACTCGATAGCCGGATTCGAGCGGCATGATCTCCCAGAACTTCGCCGATTTCCCATCCACGTGTTCGAATCGCCGGGTGGCGCCGGTATCGCCGGGCAGCGGGACGTCGGCGCGGACGACCCGATCCCAGTCGATCTTCGCCGCGGCCGCGTGGAACGCCTCCGCCTCGGCGATCTCCTGGGGCGTCTCGGGCATCCAGATCCTCGTCGAGACCTCGCCCCCGGAACCGACCTCAGTCCATAACAAACTCGCCTCTCCCTCGCCCCAGCGCACCGGGGCGCCGATCAGCCGGCGGGTCGGCCCCACCTGGGCGTCGTCCGAGGCCGGCAAGAGGAAACGTCCGATCGCCGCAGAGCCGGCGAAGACCAGAAAGGTCCGCCGAGAAACGTCTCCAGCATCATCTTCCTTGTGATTCTCCTCCCTGTCCTTCCGGGATCGCTTCGACATTGCGGCTCTCCGTCGGAATCCGGTCCAAAAAAGGCCCGGTCGGACTCGACACAATAACGGTCCCCTGAATGATCATGATCCCCCGTCACGCGACTTTCCAGCCGCAATTCGCCGTATGCGCTTTACGAACCGCATCTTGATGGCCATGGTACGATCGCCTCGAGCCGATCCATCGGTATCGAGGAGACCCCAGCATGGCCAGGCGCGGTGGCAGACAGCGTGATCCCATCCGGGAGGAGTTCTGGCGGCGGACGATCCGACAGCAGCAGCGCAGCGGGCTGACCGCCCGCGCCTTCTGCCTCCGCGAGGGGCTGAAGATCGGCGCCTTCCGGTGGTGGCGGCAGGTGCTGGCCCGCCGCGACCGTGAGCCGTCAGCAACTCCCGCGGGTGACCGGGATGGCGAATCCACCGAAGCGGTCGAGGCCTTCCTCCCGGTGCGGCTGGTGGACGTGGAGGCGGCCTCGGCCCGTTCCTCGCCTCCGATCGAGATCGTCTTGCCGACCGGCCCGACGGTCCGGGTCCTTTCGGGTTTTGACCCGCGCGGCCGTCGCCCCGGTACGCCCGCTCCGTGCCGGCGACCGGGAAGGGGCCGTCTGCCGGCTACTGGCTGGCTGAGGCGTTCGCCCCCAGGTAATCTGGGACGTACTGACCCCGTGCGCAGACCCGGGCCCAAATGGAGCGAAGCGAAGAACGGCTATCCCGGAGGCGATCCTATGCCGGATACCAACTCGCACGCGATGGCGATTCTCACCCAGGCCCTCAAGCGGACCGACCCGGCCGTCCGGACAGGCTATTTGGACGGTGCTTGCGGGGATGACACCGACCTCCGCGGGCGGGTCGAGGCGCTGCTCACCGCCCACGGCGGAGCCGGCCGGTCCCCGGAAGACGACACGACCGCCTTGCCCGAAGCCACGTCATCGCCGGACGTCAACGCGACCCGCACTCGCAGCCCGGAAACGCGTCCCCCTTCGGGGCAGACGACCGGGGCATATCTGTCGGACGGTACGCGGACCGCGGCGGAAGACACACCGCCGGGCGGGCCTCCCGACGGCTCCTCCATGGGCCAGGTCATCGCCGGTCGGTACCGGCTGACCGGTGTCCTCGGCGAGGGGGGGATGGGGACCGTCTACCGGGCCGAGCAGACCCAGCCGGTCCGCCGCCCGGTGGCGCTCAAGCTGATCCGGGTCGGCCTCGACTCGCGGGCGGTCCTGGCACGTTTCGACGCCGAGCGGCAGGCCCTGGCCCTGATGGACCACCCGAACATCGCCCGGGTCTATGACGGCGGCACCACCGCGGCCGGCCAGCCCTTCTTCGCCATGGAGCTGGTCGGCGGCGCACCGATCACCGACTACTGCGACGAGAAGCGGCTGCCGCTGCGGGCGCGGCTGGAGCTGTTCGCCGCGGTCTGCCAGGCCGTGCAGCACGCGCACCAGAAGGGGATCATCCACCGCGACCTCAAGCCGTCGAACGTGCTGGTCACCGAGGTCGACGGCCGGCCGACACCCAAGGTCATCGACTTCGGCGTGGCCAAGGCGACCGAGTTCTCACTCACCGACCTGAGCCTGGCCGACACCGGGGCGATCGTCGGCACCCCGACGTACATGTCGCCCGAGCAGGCCGACCCTTCGTCGATGGACATCGACACCCGGACCGACATCTACGCCCTGGGCGTGATCCTCTACGAGCTGCTGGCCGGCTCGCCTCCGATCGACGCGAGGTCGTTCAAGAAGGGCGGGTTCCTGGAGATGCTGCGGATGGTGCGGGAGGTCGACCCGCCCAGCCCGAGCACCCGACTGAGCAACGCCGACGATCTGCCCGGCATCGCCGCCCGCCGCGGCCTGGAGCCCGCGCAACTGAGGCGGGCGCTGCGGGGGGACCTCGACTGGATCGTGATGAAGGCCCTGGAGAAGGACCGTACCCGGCGGTATGAGACGGCCAACGGCTTCGCGGCCGACGTGATGCGGCACCTGGCATCGGAGCCGGTGCTGGCCGCCCCCCCCGGCCGGGCCTACCGGATGCGGAAGTTCGTGCGGAAGCATCGCGGCGCGGTGGTCGCGGCGGGCCTCGTGGTCGTCACGCTCGTGGCCGGGATTGTCGGGACCACGCTCGGGTTGATCGCCGCCGACGCCCGGCGGCGGGAGGCGGAGAGGAATCTGGCGTTCGCGGCCCGGGGGAACGAGATCCTCGGCTCGATCTTCGAGGGGCTGGACCCGCGGGCCAATTACGCGACGGTGGCCGAATTCAGCGGCGCCCTGCGGGACGGCCTGAACAGGGCGGTCCGGGAACTCGACGGTGGAGCGATCGGCGACCCGCTCGTTGTCGCGGCGATGCAGGTGAAGCTCGGGCGATCGCTCACCGAGTTGGGGGATGCGCCGGATGCGATCGTGGTCCTGAAGAAATCGCTCGAGACGCGGAAACTCAAGCTCGGGCCCGACCACCCCGACACGCTCGTGACCATGAACCACCTCGCTGTGGCGTACACGCGAGCCGAGAAGCCGGACCTGGCCATCCCGCTCCTCGTGGAGGCGCTCAAGCTCGACAAGGCCAAGCTCGGGCCCGACCACCCTAATACGCTCGAGACCATGACCAACCTCGGCTGGGCCTACACGCAAGCCGGGAAGCTGGACCTGGCCATCCCGATCCAGGAGGAGACGCTCAAGCTCCGGAAGGCCAGGATCGGGCCCGACCACCCCGACACGCTCGAGACCATGAACAACCTCGCCGGGGCCTACACGCAAGCCGGGAAGCTGGACCTGGCCATCCCGCTCTTCGTGGAGGCGCTCAAGTTCATGAAGGCCAGGCTCGGGCCCGACCACCCCGACACGCTCACGATCATGACCAATCTTGGGTGGGACTACACGCAAGCCGGGAAGCTGGACCTGGCCATCCCGCTCCTCGTGGAGGCGCTCAAGCTCCGGAAGGCCAGGCTCGGGCCCGACCACCCCGACTCGCTCGAGACCATGGACCACCTCGCTGTCGCGTACGCAAAGGCTTGGGAGCTGGACCTTGCCATCCCGCTCCTGGAGGAGACGCTCAAGCTCCGGAAGGCCAGGATCGGGCCCGACCACCCCCACACGCTTCAGAACATGAACAACCTCGGGAAGGTCTACACGCAAGCCGGGAAGCTGGACCTGGCCATCCCGCTCCTCGTGGAGACGCTCAAGCTCCTGAAGGCCAGGCTCGGGCCCGACCACTTCGGCACCCTGTATACCATGACCAACCTCGGGTGGGCCTACACGCAAGCCGGGAAGCTGGACCTGGCCATCCCGCTCCTCGTGGAGGCGCTCAAGCTCCGGAAGGCCAGGGTCGGGCCCGACCACCCCGACACGCTCGTGACCATGGACCACCTCGCTTTGGCCTACGAAGGGGCCGGGAAGCTGGACCTGGCCGTGCCGCTTCATGAGGAGACGCTCAAGCTCCGGAAGGCCGAGCTCGGACCCGATCATTCCGACACGCTGGAGACCATGGCATCGCTCGGTCGTTCGCTGTTGAAGAGCCGGGCCTTCACCCGGGCCGAGCCGTTGCTCCGCGACTGCCTGGCGATCAGCGAGAAGGCGCGACCCGATGAATGGCGGACCTTCGAGTCGCGGTCGCTGCTCGGCGGGGCGCTGCTCGGCCAGAAGAAGTACGCCGACGCCGAGCCATACCTGCGCCAGGGATTCGAGGGGATGAAACAGCGGGAGAAGACGATCCCCGCTTCGGCCGCGACCGCGCTGCCCGAGGCCCTCGACCGGCTGATCGACCTCGAGTCGGCGACGAACCGACCCGACGAGGTCAAGAAGTGGCAGGCCGAGCGGGCGAAGTATCCCCAGGCCGCGTCCCCGCCGCAGAAGAAGACGTGACGCTGGCGCCCCGCGCCTCGACGCGGCCCGCGGCGAAATGTCCTGGTGGTGGGAAGAACTCCGAAGCAAACGCCGCGTGAGGTCGTTGACGACACGTTGACCTCCATCCCGCCGTGTTCGAGACAGATGGCCCCCGCAAGAGACGTCAGGCCGAGAATCATCCCACCGCGCCCTGTGAGGCACCGTGGCCGAGACGTGACCGGGCCGAGTGAACCGCCTCGGGACCGGTAAGTGGGCCGAGGAAGCGTCGACGACCCACCCAGGATCGTGTCGAGGCCACCCTGGCGGGAGCGATCATGAGCCTGCCGGATGTTCCGCGAGGGTCGTGCAGGCCGCCAGGCAGGCCCGGAGCCACCCGACCTCGTCCTTGCCCGTCAGGCCGGTAAAGCGGCCCAGCGCCAGCGCGGCGTCGATCACCGGCGGGCCCGACGCCTCGGTTCGCCCGAGCCCCGCAACCTGCGCGGCGAGCCTTTGGGTCTCGCGGAGTGCCACGTCCAGCAAGTCGAGGGTGAACGACCTGGGCTCATCCCAGTCGAGGTCGCCGCCCCAGACCGTGCCCGTCCCCGTCGCGCGGTCGAAACGGAAGACGAACTGCTCACCGTGGCGGTTCTCGAAATAGCCGTAGTAGAGCCCGAGGTCGGCGGTATTCCGGAGGCGAGGTGGCCGGCCACAGCGTGGGTCATGGTTGTTGTGTGCGGCGAAGACGAGGCCGGCGAAGCCGGGGTCCGGTCCCTCCGGGTCCACCATGGTTGTTCGTCCTTTCGTCGGATCGGACCAGCGATAGGTTCTACATCGGCCGGTAGCCTCGGACCGGCCGGCACTCTTCTGGCATTCTCTCCGGCTCAGACGCGGTGGTAAACGCCTCTCCTGCGCAGATCGACGCGGAGAAGGACACTGAGAAGCCGGACCCGTCGGCCGATTTTGGCGGGTGATGTGGTTCGCAATACGCATACATTCGCCGACCGCTGACAGCGGGCGACGAAGATGCGCGTGTTCGAAAAGGAGAGCGGGCGGCCGATCGCAGGCAGGGTCTTTTTTCAACCCGCCACCCGCCACCCGCCACCCGCCACCTACTGATGAGGCTCAATTCGTCGCCGGCAGACGCCCCTTGAGATGCTTCGCGAAGACGCCCGAGCCCGTGTTACCGAGGCCCGTCGTCCCGTTGGTGTCGATCGCCTGACCCGTCACGGTGCCGGTGATCGAGCCGTTGCCGTTGACGTTCGTCTTCCGGTTATAGTGGTTGTTGACGGGGCGGACGGTCGCCGAGATGTCGCTGTTGATCAGGTCGCCGCGGACCTTGAGGCGGCCGATCCGGCTGGCGGCCCGCGTCCCCTCCTGGCCGGCGACGAACGACGCGTAATCGAAACCGGTCTTGATCTCGGTGTTGAGAGGAGTCCCGGTGACGTCCACGTTGTCGATCGATCCGGACGTCGCGATCACGGCGTTGGTCAGGGAGTACCCGGGGCTGACGGCATACGTCGGATAGCCCAGTTGCACGGTCTGGATGAGTAACGGGTTCTGCGGCGATTGGGCCAGCGTGTTCGCCGGACCCACCTTGAGCTTGTGGATATGGGCCGCCGTGATCGTGCCGCCCAGGTCGCCCGAGGCGGGATATCCGGTCGAACCCGCGGGTGTCCCGTAAATCGTCGCCGGGAGCGATTGACCGCCCGACCCCTTCGCCGTGGAGACTCCGCTGGGGTTGCCGAGACCGCGCTTGAACACGAGCTTGCCGATATTCCCGGTCACATCGATGCCGACCGCATCGGCGTTGCCGCCGAAGACCGCCTTGTGCAGGTAGGCCACGCCGCTGGTGTGCGACGTGAACGGCTGGGACGCGTGCGAGATCGTGAAG
Organism: uncultured Planctomycetota bacterium; assembly: GCA_963743925.1. Classification (GTDB taxonomy): domain Bacteria; phylum Planctomycetota; class Planctomycetia; order Isosphaerales; family Isosphaeraceae; genus CAVZRC01. The sequence goes on from CAVURY010000016.1 coordinate 151,398, forward strand.
TTCACCGCGGAGCCGTGGACGTTGACGTTATCGACGGCCGTCGCCTGGACGGCGGTGCGTCCGGTCGTCCCGACGATCGGGAACTGGAACTGGAATCCCGCGTCGACCGGCCCCTGAGAGGCCGCCACGATGTCGAAGTTCTTGAGCACTCCATTGATGATGAACTGGACGCTCGGCGTCGTGATCGGCGTGGTCGGGACCGAGGTCGCGGTGCTATCGAAGACCAGGTTCTGGATGCTATTCAAGTAGATCGAGGGCGCAACCTTGAGAGGGGTCGTGCCATTGCCGATGACGATCTGATACGGAGTCGAGCTGACCGACGTATCGAGGTTGGCCTGGATGTCCTGGAAGGAGAGCGTGCCGACGCCGCCATACAGGAAGACGCCGGTGGGCGTGCTCACCGCCGGGTTGACGGCATCCGTCAGCACGAATCCGTTGAGCTCGATCGACTTGACGCCCGACGTGGCGATGAGCTGGTTGAAGAGGATCGTGCCTTCCGTCAATTGCGAGGCGGAAGCCCGGATCAAGCCCGTCACGTACGTATTCTTCGGGCTGGTGCCGACGAGCTGGATGGTGTTGATGTCGCCGTGGAGAGTGCCGTTATTGGGACTGGTGTCGGTGACGATCACCTTGCCCGGGCCGTGGACGGTGATGGTCCACTCATCGCCCTGCAGGTCCGTCCCCGAGACGATCTTCCCGGAATTGGAGAGCAGCGGGCTGTTGGGACTGGTCGGCCGCAGGCTCGAGGCCAGCAGGCCTTCGCGCTGATGCGTGATCGGGTTGGCGACCGGCAGGTCGCTGGGCAAATAGGGCGCCAGATACGACGGAATGGCCGCGGAGAGAACGATCCGGCTCTCCAGGGCCTCCGGATAGGACACGTGCTTCCGCCGGACCGAGCCGGACCGGTCGGATCGCCGCCGTGTGAATCTCATAGAAGACTCCCTCCCGGCAGCTCGCAAAGGTGCGTCCACGCGGCGATCGTCGAAGGATTCGATCGCGGTGGCGCCCCGGAAGCCGCCCTCCCTTGATTGGCATGGGTCATCCGGCATTGACGACATTTCGAGCCGCTGCGCGAAGACGCTCCATCGATGAACTCGCCGGACCGAGCCTCGATCCTCAACCTCCGCGACGGCGCAGCGTCAGACTTACGACTCTCTCAATCGACGGGGAGCGAGAGCGGACTTCATGCCAGTCGTGAAGATAGGTAAGCCAGGGTATCGAGGGGAGCGAAGGCGCGGATTAAGCCGTGGGGGCGGGACGGAGCGACGCGACGGCAAGAGGCTCATTTTCGGCAATGGTGAAGAAGCGGTCGAGCTTCATGACGCCGAGCAGGTCGCGAACGACGGGCTGGACGTGGAAGAAGGCGATCTTGGACCCCCGCGCTTCGACTCGCCTCTTGAAGCCGACGAGGATCGCGACGCCCGAGCTCGAGAGGTAATCGACCTTCTGGAGATCGACGGCGAAGTACGGCTCCGATCGGGTCTGGACGAGATCGTAGAGCGCCTCGCGGAGCGAATTATTCCGGAAATCGTTGAGTCCGGCCGGTGTTTCGAACTGGACGACCAGGACGTCGGACTCGGGACGGGTGGTGAAGCTTGACATGACGACGAGAGTTCCTCCGGAAGTCTCCGGTGGGCTGGCCGACCGACCGGGACCAAACGAGGCCTCGCCCCGGATCCCACGCCGATCCTCGAGCCCATCGACCGGCCGCGAGGTCGGGCCGTCGGAAGTCTCCGGGCCGACGAATCCTTGCTGGTGATGAGCCGCTTTCGGGTAGCCGTGGGTGGTCGACTTCCACCCGGCACGTCCATCATATCGCGCCGATCCCCTGCGATGCAATTCGGTCCGAAGTCTCATCTGTTCGCGTCGCGCGGGATTTGCCGCGATCCGGGAGTACCGGGGACGGGTCCCATGCCGGAAGATCGGCCCCGGGGAGCCGGATGCGTCAGCGACCGCAACGTTTGCAACGGCGGCTGCGAACGGTAAACTGAATAGCGGGAACTCGTTCTGTGAAGAACGGCGCCTGACGCGGGCGTGTGGCTTCCAGGCAACCTTGAGGCTAGAAAATTGAATCGATTCGTCCTCGCACTCCGTGCATTCTGGCGGATCCTCACGGAGCCCGACTTCGCGGCGAGGGTCGAGCCGCTCTTCACCCGGATGCCCACGGGCCCCGACCTGAGGGTCCTGGCCGTCTTGCAGCGCGATGGCCGGCTCGTCGACTTCCTGGAAGAGGACATCGACGCCTATAGCGACGTCCAAATTGGCGCCGCCGTCCGGGACATCCATCGAGGGTGTCGCAAGTCGCTCCACGATTACCTGACGATCGAGCCGATCATCGATGGAGCCGAGGAGCAACGCGTCACCGTGCCGACCGACTTCGACCCGGCCGCGATCCGACTGGTGGGGAATGTCAACGGGTCGCCCCCGTTCCAGGGGGTCCTCAAGCATCACGGTTGGCGCGTCAAGTCGGTCCACCTGCCGCTCTTGCCGGTGGCGCGCGATGATTCGTCGGTACTCTCGCCCGCGGAGGTCGAGCTTTCCTGATGTCACGCCACGTGGTAGGAATCGACCTGGGGACGACGAATTGCGCCCTGGCCTTCGCGGAGGCGAGCCCGGCGGGGTCCGATCAGCCCGGACCGATCGCGGGCCTGCCGATCTCGCAGGTCGTGGCGGTCAATGACGTGTCGGAAAGGCCCTTGCTGCCGTCCTCGCTGTATCTGCCGTCCCCGAAGGAGTTTCCTCCCGGGGCCCTGGATCTGCCCTGGAAGTCGCCGCCCGACCGGGTCCTGGGCGTATTCGCCAGGGATCATGGTGCGAAAGTGCCCGGCCGGCTCGTCAGCTCGGCCAAGAGCTGGCTCTCGCACGCGGGCGTCGATCGTCGGTCAGCCATCCTCCCCTGGACCGCGGCGGAGGACGTTTCGAAGATCTCGCCCGTCACGGCCTCGGCGGCCTATCTCGAGCACCTGCGCGACGCCTGGAATCACCGGGTCGCGGGTAAGTCCGCGCCCGACCGGCTGGAGAATCAGGACGTCTACCTGACGGTGCCGGCCTCGTTCGATGCCGTTGCCCGGGAACTGACCACCGAAGCGGCGGCCAAGGCCGGCTTGAAGCAGGTCACCCTGCTCGAGGAGCCGCAGGCCGCGTTCTACGCCTGGCTCGCCACCCAGGGCGAGAAGTGGCGCAAGAAGGTCAAGGTCGGGGACATCATCCTCGTCTGCGACGTCGGCGGAGGGACCACCGACTTCACCCTGATCTCCGTGACCGACGAAGGCGGCGATCTGGCTCTCTCCCGGCTTGCGGTGGGCGAGCATATCCTCCTGGGCGGGGATAACATGGACCTCGCGCTCGCCTATGCCGTCGCCGCCACGCTCCCCCAGGGAATGGAGGGCCTCGATCCCGTCCAGCGGGTCGCATTGGGCCACGCCTGCCGGACGGCGAAGGAAGTCCTCTTCACGGAGCACAAGAAGAGTTCGGCCCCGGTGGCCTTGCTGGGCCGGGGTTCCAAGGTCATCGGCGGGTCGATCAAGACGGAGCTCACTCGCGAGATGCTGGAATCCGTCCTGCTCGACGGGTTCCTGCCCCGTTGCGCGCCGAGCGACCTGCCGGCGCGGGCGGCGGGTCGGCCTGACGGAGATCGGCCTCCCCTATGCCGCGGACCCGGCGATCACGCGTCACCTCGCCCGGTTCCTCAGCCAGCAGGCGGGCTCGCTCCACACGGGCGGGGCGACGATCATGCCCTCGGCGGTCCTGTTCAATGGCGGCGTCTTCAAGGCCGGGCAACTCCGCCAGCGCGTCCTCGACGTGCTCTCGCAATGGGCCGGCCGCACGGTCCCGGAGCTCGAATCGCCCGATCTCGACCTGGCCGTCGCGCACGGGGCCGCCTATTACGGGCTGGTGCGCAGGGGCAAGGGGGTACGGATCCGCGGCGGCGTCGCCCGGTCTTATTACGTGGGCCTCGAGACCGCGGCCCCGGCGGTCCCGGGCGTGGTGCCTCCGATCAAGGCCCTCTGCGTCGTCCCGATGGGGATGGAAGAGGGGACGCAGACCGACGTGCCCGGCCCCGAACTGGGCCTCGTCGTCGGCGAGCCGGCCGAGTTCCGATTCCTGGGCTCGACGACGCGACGGGACGACCCGGTCGGCACGATCCTCGATCGCTGGAGCCCCGAGGAGCTGCAGGAGATGGCCCCGCTCGAGACCGCCCTGGCCGCGGACGAAGGCCGATCCGGCGAGACCGTCCCGGTCCGTCTCCACGCCCAGGTGACCGAGGTGGGGACGCTCGACCTCTGGTGCCGATCGACGCGCGACGACCGGCGCTGGAAGCTGGAATTCAACGTGAGGGATTCGGCCGAGGAGTGAGTCGGGCCGAAGCCAGCGAGATCCTCTTCGATCGGAAGCTGCATGGCCTCGTTCACGCGAGTGGTGTTGCCGGAGATCTGGGCGAGGATCGTGTTCGTCATCCGAGCGTTGTCCCGGTCATTCTGAACGACGAGAGCGGGGCGCACCTTGGCACCACCCGTCGTGAACGGGTAATCGACCAGCACCACGTCGCCGCGATTGACCTTCATCGGCGAGGGTCGAGAACGTTGTATTCATCCATTTGCGGATCGTCCCAACCGTCCTGACCGAAGACCTTCATCGCGAGGGGATAGGCGGCCCTCGTCTCATCGGCCAAGGCCCGGATACGATCGTAGACGTCGGCCTTTAGGATGACGTACTCGGTGTTGCGTCTCGGGATCGGCGAGTCGAACAGGCTCCTCGCCTGCCCTCTGGATCTCTTGCCGCTGTTCGGGGGTGAGAGTGGCCATAGGGCGCTCCTTCTGTGATAGGAGCATTCTAACCGAGGTTGGTCCGTGAGTCGCGAGCAGCCCGACCGTAAACTCCAGTGTCCGTACGCAGTCAATGGTCCGAAAGTCTGAGCCAATCCGCCCAGAGATGTCGGTCGTCGAAAAAGCGAGCCGAGCTGTAAGCGGGGCCTGTGGCCCCGCGATCGAACCGCGGCCTCACAGAGGCCACTTCATAAAGAGGCTCGAGCGATCAACGACGCATCCTCCAGGGTCCTTCTCTGGGGCTCGATGACTGTCGTGTAAGCAGGCCGCGAAGCCTCCGTATGAGATCGTCAGTCAGCGGGCGGGATTCGAGCTCCAGCGATGAGGATGTTGACCGGGTGCAACTACGCCCGGGCCGATCTGCGACGCAGACGATAGGCCAGCATGCCGAGTGTGCCGATGCTGATCAGCACGATCGAGGACGGCTCTGGAGTTTGGGCGCCAAGCCCCGAAGCCGGAGCCAGGTCGTCCAAGCCGTTGACGGTGCCGACCACGGTCGCCGAATTGGTCGCGATGTTGTATTCGATGATCGAGTTATTCGCTCGGCTGGCAATGAAGAGGTTTCCCAGGCCGTCCGAAACGATGCCGTCCGGTCCGAAATTCGCGATGCCTGCTCCGGTCGGCGTGAATACGGTAAAGTCGCTCAGATTATTCGGGTTGATCTCGACAATCCGGCCGTGGTTGTAATCGGACGCCCAGAGCATTCCCGTATAGCTGTCGTACGTGATGCCGTCGAGGAAGATCCCGGTTATGGTACCCGTGTGGAGGATGGCACCTGTGGTCGGGTCGATCTGCTCGACGTGCGTCGGTGCGTTCGTGAACCCGGTACTGACGTTTACGAACAGTTGCCCGCTCGGGCCGTAGATAATCCCGTCAGGCCGACCTGAATGGCCGGGCGTGTACTGAACGTCCAGGCGGTTGATCAGGCCCCCCGCCAGGCTGATGCGGTCCAGTTGGTTATGATTCGCATCACTGACCAGGAAACTCGTCTGGCTCGGTTCCAGGGCCATATCGATCGGCTGAGTACCGGACTGTGAGTACAGCAGGACGTTCGTACTCGTGGCAGGGTCGTACGCGAAGACTTTCCCCGCAGTGAGCTGGTCGTAGACGATGCGGCCGCTGGGATCGAAAAAGAGGCTGTCGAGTTCGTTCCCGGTATGGAAGACCGGCGTCACGACGTGCGTGACGGTGTCATCGCTGTAGATGATCCCCGTCGAAATGGAAGTTGCATAGATCGTCTCTGCGGGCGCCGACCGGCAAACCGCCAAAGCGGCCAGCAACGCGATCAACGCCCTCGGTCCATTCCGCCACAAGAGTCGCGTAATCATGATGTCCTCCGTTCGTGTTCCGGGCAGTGCCTTATCGCTGCGCCCTCATCGCGAGGAATCGGCCGGAGACTCCTCCTGAGATCGAGCGCAAAAAAAAGTGTCACAAGTCTTGGTATGGTCGTCAAGCAGAAACAGTTGAGAAAGATCCGCGTTGATTACTTTTTGCAACAGCCTTTGACTACCTTTTCTGCTCTTTTCTAATAGGACCATGGATCCGGCGGCGAAATCGTGATACGCCGATGAGTTCACCTGGACAATAAGCCGGACCAGTTCTGCGCGATGTTGAGGATGCCATCGGCGAAGAATCGGGCCGGAATCGCGAAGTCGCGCGAGTCGTCATCTCTGGGGCTCGAAGTCGATCATGCCGGCAGCCGGAGAAGCCCCCCGCATCATTTCGTCAGTCCGCGGGCGGGATCCGAACTCAGGCGATGAGGATGTCGACCAGGCGCCTGGCGCTCTCCTCCCAGCCCGGGGCCGAGCTGATGCCGGCGACGCCCGCCAGGGCGCGGAGCAGGTCGAGCGGGTCGATGTCGAGGCGGATGGCGCCGCCTGCGACCGCGCGATCGACGAGCAACCCGAGCGCCGCCTTCACCTGCGCGCTGGATTCGGCGTAAAGCCCGGAAGGACCACCCACCATCGAGGCGAGCGACCGGGGACATGACCTGCTTGGTGGCGATGTGGTCGACGAACAGCCGCAACCAGGCGCGCAACGCCTCGACGGGAGGCAAGGTCTCCGCAAACCGAGTCGCCGCACGGGCGAGGTTCTGCGTCTCGTTGCGGTAGACCGCCTCGATGAGCGTGTCCCGCGTGGGGAAGTGGCGGTAGAGCGTGCCGATCCCCACCCCGGCCTCCCTGGCGATCGCTTCGAGGCTGGTCTCGGCCCCCCCTCGCTGAACATCGCCTTGGCGACCTCAATCAGCCGGTCGCGGTTCCTCTGGGCATCGGCCCGGAGCGGACGTGTTGGGGCGGGTCGATCGTCCTCCGCCATCACGAACTCCCCCTTGATAAGCGGAGGCACCCTCCGTATATTGAACCGGAGGAACCCTCCAATTACAGATTGTGACCGATCGGTCCGACGACGGCAACGGGTTGAGTCGGCATGAGCAGAACGCTCGATTGGTCTCCGAGAACGAACGAAAGTGAGGCGATCATGAGTCGGCGATTCGATGCGACTTCCACGACCGACGAGGTCCTTGAGGGCACGGATCTGGGAAACATGCGAGTGCTGGTGACCGGCGTTTCGGCCGGGTTGGGGGTCGAGACGGCCCGGGCTCTCGCCAGCCGCGGCGCCCGGGTCGTGGGCGCCGCCCGCGACCTCGCAAAGGCGGAACGCGCCACGGCCCAGGTTCGTGCCGATGCCGAGATCGGGGGCGGGTCGCTCGAGTTGGTCGAGCTCGACCTCGCCTCTCTCGCGAGCGTCCGTGCCTGTGCCGATGCGCTGAGGGCACGCGACGAGCCTTTCGACCTCGTCATCGCCAATGCGGGAGTGATGGCGACGCCGTTCGGTCACACGGCCGACGGCTTCGAGACCCAATTCGGCACCAACCATCTCGGTCACTTCCTGCTCGTCAACCGGATCGCACCGCTGATGAGGCCGGGCGCGCGGCTGGTGAGCCTGTCGTCGTCGGGCCACCGCTTCAGCGACGTCGATCTCGACGACCCGAACTTCGAGCGAACGCCCTATGAGCCGTTCGTCGGCTATGGCCGTTCCAAGACGGCGAACATCCTGTTCGCGGTCGAGTTCGACCGCCGGCATCGGTCGCGGGGCGTGCGCGCGACGGCCGTCCACCCGGGCGGTATCCAGACCGAGCTGGGCCGCCACCTCGATCCAAGCTGGATCCCGACGGATGATCGATCAGATCAACCGGGACCTCGCGGCCGAGGGCAAGCCGCCCTTCCAGTTCAAGACGATTCCGCAGGGGGCGGCGACCTCGGTCTGGGCGGGCGTGGTCGCCGCGGCCGACGAGGTGGGCGGGCGCTATTGCGAGAATTGTCACGTCGGCGAGATCGTGCCCGACGACCGCAAGATCAGCCGCATCAGCGAAGGAGTGCGCGCGCTACGCGCTCGATCCCGAGCGTGCCAGGGCACTCTGGGCGAAGAGCGAACAGATGGTGGGCGAACGGTTCTGATCGCCTCCCGCACACGTCCGGGAGACTCGCGCGAGGGCAAGGCGCTCGCAAGAGGCGTGACCCGACTCGATGCCACCCGAGTCAAACCGCCGACCTTTTGTTATCCTGATGAGCAGCCCTGATTCCGGTGGCGGCCGCGAGCCGAACTGAGGCCGCTTTCCTTCGCCAACGCAACGGGTTGCTCATGGAACCGTCTCCTATTCGACGATCCTGGTGGCGCAGACTTCGCCTCAGCGTGCGGGCCCTGATGGTGCTCGTCCTGATGGCCGGAGCGGGACTCGGTTGGTCCATCCAGCGCGCGACCGTCCAGCTCGACGCGGTCAGGGACATCGAGGCGGCCGGAGGCGTGGTCACGTACGACTTTCAGCGCAGCGAGGATCCGGGCAACCCGGACGGCACTCCTCCCGGACCGCGATGGCTGGTCGATCTCCTCGGCATCGACTTCTTCGCCGACGTGACCTACGTAAAGCTCGGAAGATCAAGGAAGGCGGACGACATCCCGGTTCTGGTCGGACGGCTGCATCGTCTGGAAGAGCTGGACACGCATTCAGCACGCGTCACCGATTCCGGGCTGGCGCACCTCGCGGGGTTGTCTGAGTTGCGCCATCTGACGTGCGAGGGGAGCCCAGGCCTGACCGACGCGGGTCTGGCTCATCTGGCCGGTCTGGAGCGGCTCGAGTGGCTCTGGATCGATGGCTCCACGCGCATCGAAGGGCCCGGACTGGCTCACCTGGCCGGCCTCAATCGACTCAATCTTCTGTTAATCCGGGTCCAGACCGACACCGGCCTGTCGAGCCTATCGCGACTCACCGGACTTCGGCAACTCTTCATCAGACTGGGGAAGGTGACCGATGCGGCGCTGCGCAGCTCTCGCGGCTGACCTGGCTCGAGGAGCTCGGGTTCGGGGGCGAGAAGGGAAGTGACGCGAACTTGGCTCAACTCAAGACGCTCGCGAACCTCAAGATCCTCGGGTTGTCCGGGCCGTGGTTGACCGACGCCGGGTTGGCCCCCGTGTCGGAGATGAGCCACCTCACAAGATTCTCCCTATCCGACGATACGAGAGTGACCGAGGACGGGTTGAAACACCTCCAGAAGCAGAGGCCCGCGCTTTGGATCAGCGTCAACGGGAAGGGGAATGTTGCCCCGGCCAGGTTCGATCTCCAACGGGGCCCGAGGCGATTCGAACCGGCCCGCGATCGATGAAGTCCTGGCTGTCCTGCGCACTGCGCCTTTGCTGTCCTCGGCAGACGACTGCCAGGAGCGTTTCTCCGAGGCGGGGCCGAACACTCGATATCCCCGATCTTCCTGATTTCAACCTGTTGATCCTGTCAATCCTGTCGAAATGAATTCCAATCCAGAGAGACAGGATTGACAGGATCAACAGGATGAAATTCATTCCCATCCTTCCACAAACTCCGAGCCCGTCAGAACGACGATCGAAGCCCGTGCGACTCCCGCCGGGTCGCTTCCAGATCGAGCCGCAGCGACGCCATATCGGTCCGGAATTGCTGAAGTGCATCGCGTGCGATCAGCATGATCCGGTTCCGGAAGATGGCGTCTTCCATCACCTCTTCGATCAATGGCTCGAGCTCGGCACGAACTTTGGGCGACTGTCCCTGGATCCGCTCTTTCAGGATCGTCAACTCGTTCGGCAATCGGTCGTTCGCGATCATCGCGCTCGTCTCTCGTGTTGTCCGGTTCATGGATGGACCTCATCAGTAGGAGATGTTCCAGTCTAGCATGAAAATGGAGAAGAGGTTGGGATCAACGAAAGTCGTCCTGTTGGGCAAAATCGACGAATCGTGACGAATCGGTGGGTTGTTCGGCGTGGAGGGGGATGCCGGCTATTAACCCCCATTCCCTCGAAAGGTAAGACTAGTGTAAGGACCTGTCCTGGGAGCCATTCGATCTGACGGGCAGCGTCAGTTTTGGTCGAATGCTACGCCACCGGGACTCTTCTACTTTGATGACCCAAAGCGGACCTGACGCCCCGGCGCAATCCGTCGGACGAGTCGCGCGATTAAGCGGGAACGTACGTCAACCTGATCACGTCCTCGCCAATGAGATCGCTGGTCACAAGGCGGAGCGGCGGCCGAGGGCCGGAGAAGAATGGCTTGCCGCGACCAAGTACGATGGGGTGGAGGTAAAGTCGATACTCATCAATAAGACCAAGGTCGGTCAGGCTTCCTGCCAGGTCTGGTCCGGCAACTTCAATCTCCCCAACTAGCTGTGCCTTCAGCCCACGTATCACCGCCTCGATGTCATCCTCGACAAGTGTGGCGTTGGGTCCGACCGACTTCAACGTGCGCGACACAACCCACTTCGGCTGGCTCCGCCACGCCGCCGCGAAGTCGTGTTCCTCCGCGCCCCAATCCGGGCAGTCTTCGTCCCAATAACGCATGACCTCGTACATGCGGCGACCGTACACACTGCCCGTCAGGTCGCGCACTTGCTCTATGAAGTGACGAAAGAGCGCCGGGCTTGGCCTGAATTCCAGATGGTCGACGTAGCCATCCAGGGACTGGTTCATTCCATAGACGAGCTTTGCCATGGTACAAAATCTCCACCCCAGGTTCTTCAGAATAGCTTGAGCCGACGTTCCGCAGAAATGAGATTGGACACGATCTTCTCGCCGCATTGTCGCCGTGACCAATTACCCAAGGGTCCGCTTGTGGCCGGGAGCGAAATCGGACGACTGGTCCGGAGCGAGCATTGTGGTCATTCACAATTTTACCGGATTGGACCATGTTCCGCTGACAGATCAAGTGGTGGCCTTCACAAAAGAGCGGCGGTCACGGCTTCTTTCCTTGAGGCTTTCGATTCTTGCTACCCTCTACGACCCTTGAACCGTCCTTGCGTAGCTGCGCTATTCGGCGCGACGTGCCGATAGAGCGTCCTGGCCGCAGAGACGCGGCAGGTTGAAAAGGCTTTGCGGCTCCAGCTTGCCCTGTGTGCGGGGGTGTTTCAGGCCACGGAGGCGGGAAGATGAATCAGGCTCTTCTGGATATCATTTGGGTGATTTTCGCGGTTGTTGGAACCACACGGACACTGGAACCAGGGCAGATATCTGCATACCATCCCGATGTTGCGTGAAGGATGTATGACACGGGATTCCAGGAACTCGGCCCAAGTCCGAGTCCGCGCGTCGACCGAGCGAAATTCGTTCCCGCGCGTCGCGCTTTGGTTCTTCGTAGGAATGCGGCCTCTTTTCCCTGAGAAGAGAGAGGCCCGACGGCGTCACACGGACGACCGACCGGCCATCTGAGGAGGCCGTCTCCACCAGTCCGCGATCGCTGGCATCTTCCCAAACCGGAAGCTTCGGGCACGATGTGCGCCAGGCGTCCATCGTTTCCCGATAGGTGCGTTCCCTGCATCCCACCCACTCCAGCAAATCCAAGATGAGGTTCTCAACAGTGTCGGTCATCGGGAGCCCCCGGCTTATTGTGGCGCGATAGATGGTTGAGCGATCGACACCAAATGCCTTGGCAACGTCTATAGCGGATTTTCCCTCTTCGAGCATCCTCGACCGCCAGCAGCCCGACGAAGTGGCTGAACATAGCTTGGTAATCAGCTCTTCGCCGGAAGAGCTGGATTCGGGAGTCATCGCCTCCCGAACCTGAGCCGATGGGCTTCTTGCCGGCGATGTGAGGTGTTTTCGCGATCAGGGAGTCAGCGCCTCCTGAATCTGGGAGTAGGTTTGGTAGAACTGCCGATAGCGCCGAAGCTCACGCTCCTCGGCCCGGCTGACGTCATGGCCCATAAGCCGGTCAGACAGTCTTGCCAGAAGCTTCTTGCCAGATTGAGCCCGATCCACGCCGCGCAATTCGTACTCGACGATGTATTAGCCGATGAGCCAGTTGCGAAGCGTGGGCTGAGATTGACGGAACGTCCGGCCTGGGCGGCGAATTCCTGGTCGATGCTCCGGGTAGAAACAACGAGGTTTTCGAAAGGTCAGCTCGACGTCCTTCACTGCGGGTTTGGATCATTTCTTGGCCATGCCTTGGTATATCACACGTTCCCGGAACAGGGCAAACCCTAACAATTGAATCGATGTGTGCAAACAATCGCGGTTTGATGCAATAATAGTAGGTGTAGATGAGCCCCTTTCTATCTGTCTGTCTTCTCGCCTTTCGTCCGATCTCTTGATGCATGTTCGCGTGCATGATCCTATGGTTAAATGAATTCAGGAAAGGTAGCCGCATCTCACTAGACAGTGGGCTCAGCCGCCGTTAACATCTTTGGATGCGCATTATGCTGTATCGGAGTTGCCGTTGAAGTCATCCATTCAGCGATCAGCGTCTTTTTCGAAGTTCGAAGTACCTCTGGAGCCTCAGCACGAAGGAGACTGGCAATGCGTCCGGCGCTGAAACTGGCGGCAGCCTTTGGTCTTCTCTTGGGTTTGACGCGGCTCCTGACTGCTGCTGACGAGCCGTCGAAGAAGATTCGCGACACCGATCCGACCGTGGCCTCTGGTACTGGCGATCAAGAAAACGGCAACTCTCCAAGAGACGTCTCTCAAGTCACTTCCTACATCAAGCTCCTCGATAACAAGAATCCAAGGGTCCGGAAGCGGGCTGCCGCCGGACTCGGGAAATTAGGCGGACTTGCGAGGGATGCGATACCAGCACTCGAACGGCTTCTTCGCGACGACTCAGAGGCAGGCGTGAAAGACGCGGCAGCACGCGCACTCGATGCGATAGAGCCGGTCGAGAAAGCCCAGCCGCGAGCGCGCGCAGTCCTCGCCTGCTCAAGCCCAAGTATTCGCCCCACCCATCACTCCGCCGGCCCTGCCGACTTCGAACTGCGGGTTTTGTTCAGGCACAGGTGAACGACGTTGCAATGATTGCTATGGATTTGGCGAGAACCCATTGGCCAGAAGGTGGAGTGGTACATTCCTTTCACTCGATGCGACCAACGCCGAAAAAGAGTACGCGTATCGTCCGATCCGGTGCTTGACATGCATCGGCACGGGGAAAAAGCGGTGCGAATTCTGCGTCGGCGGCAGGATTTCGCTTTCCCAGTCTCCTCTCTACGGCCAATCGACGATTCTCCCCGGGGCTCATGCACGGATGCCGATCAACCCCGGCGGCAGGCAGGCCATCGCGGCTCGGAATCCTGTTCGCGCAGCCATCCTGCAAGTCAAGCAGGGCCGAGAGAAGGACGACCCGCCTGTGGCCCGGAAAGCTCTCGACAAGCCGGACGCGGCGGCGACTGTTTCCGTGACGGACGTGGTGAGAATTCCGAGCGAGGATCGGAGTTATGAGCGGTTCTTTGCGCAACTTCGCAATACTTCGACTGCGCCCGCTTCAAGGCGACATCCTCCGGCTGCATTGGATCAAGGAGGGCAAGACTATCCAAACCTATGAGACCCCTGGTCCGGACGATAAGATTCTCCCGGGAAATGAGGCTTTCGTCACCTTCATCGTGCAAAAGGACGCTCAGTCCAAGTGGGACGAGAAGACGGACTGCGGATCGAGGTCTCGACGTCGAACCCTGACCTCGACCAAGACGCCGAGAAGGAACTCAAACGCAAGGCCGAGCAATTGAGATCACTTCAAGTGCTAAACACACAGAAAATCAATTATACTATTAAAGCTAATGTCTTCAACAAAGGAAAATCTGATTGTCAAGACGTAATTATTCGCGTGATTGGTTACGACAAGGGGAATAAGCCGATCGAGTGCATGTCCTTCACATCGACGCCGTCCCGACTAGAAGCTCCACATACGACGCGTCGAACGCCGACGTTATCATTACAGATCTGTCAACATATAGTGATCAAAAACTTGCATTTGGAGCCGACAGATACGAATCTCGAATTGTTGCAGTGGGCAAAAAGAAGGAAGAGGTTTCAAAATGACTTATCGCAGCGAATAGACAGAGGATGATCGCATGGTGCTTGAATGCAAATATTTAGGTATGTGAGCAGAGCTCTTGCTCAGCCGGTCGCGGCTGCGAATGTAGGTGAGGCTGGTCCTGGGATCGGCGTGCCCGGCGAAATCCTGCAAGTCGATGATGTCGCTCCCACGCTCGCAGGCGGTGGTTAGAGCCGTCATACGGATGGAATGCGTCATCACGCTGGGGTCGAATGCCTTGGGATATGGCCGCCGAGATCAATCCGGTGACGCCAGATGTCGAGCGGCGACTTGCCAATCCCGCGGGGAACGCGACTCGACCGTCCCGACGCCCGAGGACTACGCCCGACTTGCGCGAGCCGCCCAGGATCAGCGCTTGCCGGGAACGGGATAGACCTTCAGCACTTCGTCCCCGAAATGGTTGATGACCTTCACGGCGATCTTGCCGGACGTCGGCGGGTCGAACGGCTGGCTCGTCGCGCGTGTAGAGCTTCGACCACTCGCCCTCGTCGATCTCGGCCCGTAGGGCCTTCTTGAGCTTGTCGTAGGGGCCTTCCTTCGTGTCTTTGCCGCCGTACAGGAAGTAGGCATGGCGGACGAAGAAGCTCTGGCCGTCGTAGTCGGTGTCGATGAACCAGCAGGCGATGTCGTCGGTGTCGCCGCTGCGCACGGCGCCGGTGCTCGGGTCGAAGACGTCCACGCCGCGGATCTCGACCGTCACCTTGCCGTCCGCCGTGGTCAGCTTCACGTCCGGCTCGCCGAAGACGGTGAACAGGTTGCCGGCCCCGGTCTTCTTCAGCAGCTCGTCGCCCATCGCCAGGTCGGGGTTCATGCGCACGGGCAGCACCGCGAGCTTGCCGAACTTGATCTCCTTGGTCAGCTCCGCCGTCTGCTCGTGGACGCTGGCCTCGAAAGCGAAGGCGCAGACCAGCAGCAGGTCGCACCGGCTGCCCTTGATCGCCTCCAGCGCGGCCTTCTTGATGTCCGCGTCGCCGAGCGTGCCGAACTCCGGGCCGATGCAGACGCGGACCGGCGCCGCCCGTGTCGGTCTCGCCCTCGGCGTGGATGTATTCGCCGGGGAACGGGTCGAGCCGGGCGAACGTGATGCGCTGGCCCTTGTCCGTCCCCTTCACGCCGGCCTTGCGGAGGTTGTCGAGGATCATCTGGCGAAGTTCGCCGGACGACGCGGCGACGTCATCAGCCGTCGCAGACTCGTCGGCATCGGGCCGCCTCGGCAGGCTGCGGTGCGGCGACAGGCTCTCCACGGTGAACGGCCCGGTCACCCGCACGATGTTCTTGTCCTCGTAGGGCTGGTCGTAACAGCGTTTCGGTCTCGGCATGCCGGGCGATCGCCTTGTCGATCTGCTCGCGGGTCATGCCCTCCTTGATGTCGGGGTTGTTGGCGATGCTCTTGAGCGTGACGTGCGGCACGGTGCGGTAGACGAACCCCTTGTGCATGTCGCGCTGCGGCGGCGGTGCGGCCGGGGTCGGGATGGTGGCGGTCAGCTCGGCCTGCTTCTTGCGGCCCTCGGGCGAATCGGCCAGCAGATAATACGGGAACCGGGCGGCCATCAGCCGCGTGCGGGCCAGCGCCAGCGCGACGCGGGACGTGTCGATCGTGATCCAGCGCCGGCCCCACTGCTCGGCGACGTAGGCCGTCGTGCCGCTCCCGCACGTCGGGTCGAGCACCAGGTCGCCGGGGTCGGTCGTCATAAGGAGGCAGCGCTCGAACGACTCTTGGATGTGTCTGAACAACATAAATCTTGTCTGTCGCCAAATCCAGACGTACGTGTCATCCCAGAAGTTGTTGATGGGAAACTGGAAAATCGTCAAGGTATCGCACGTATAGTGAGAGTTCCCACTTGCCGCACAAGCGGTAGCGCGATCGAGTCCTGCATACATCTTCGATTCGTCTTCCAACGGCGATTGATCGCGGGCTTAAATTTTGCCTTCAAACTCGACGGGAAATACGATAGCATCGACTTCGCCCGTTCACGCATTGCTCTGGACTCGTCATATTGTCGAGCCGGAAGACTTCGCATGCCGCGGGCGGCGATTCTCGTCCGCTTGGGAAGTTCCGCCGAGATTCCGCTCGGCTCTTCGATTGATAGCTCGTATCCGTCCGCCTTGGAACCAATCTTCCCTCTTATCCAAATAGATCGATCGAAATTTAATTCTCGTAAGTCTTTGCATACCACATAAATAGTCTGACCACGTCAGCCAGGCTGATACCGTGGCGCCTGCGTTTTCTGAAGGTGATAGGCGTACGAAATTCTCGACTCCCAAAAACCTCATCCAAACGACCGCACGAGATGGACATTCTCGATCGCCAATCTGCACGAAATGCTCCCGCTTTCGGTGAGCAGTTCGCGCGCGGCGACGAGCCGGTCGCGGAGGTAGGTCAGATACGAGTGGATCCCGAGTTCCCAGGTGTCGCGGAACGCCTTGATCTGCTCCGGCTGGCGGGTCAAGTCCTCGGCCTTTGCGTCCTTCACGTCGCGCTTGCGGGTGCTGACCTGCCAGTTGGAGCCGAACTTGATGCCGTAGGGCGGATCGAGGTAGATCATCTGCACCTTGCCCCTCAGCCGCTCCTTCTCCGCCAGGCTGGTCATCACGAGCAGGCTGTCGCCGAGGATCAGCCGGTTCGTCCAGTGCTGGTCGTGCTGGTAGAACTCCAGCTTCTTGGCAAAGTCGTCCAGCCCGTTGAAGTCGGCGAACAGGTCGAGCTGGGAGCCGCCGGCGTTCTGGCCGGCGGCGCGACGCTTCACGTCCTCGACGATCGCCTGCGGGTGGATCTTCTCCTGGACGTGCAGCGGCACCGCCGGCACTTCGAGCGGGTCCTGCTCGTCCTTACCCTTCCAGACGAGCTGCGGGTCGAGGGAGCGGTCGCGCTCGTAGATCGCCTTGCCGATGCCGTGTCGTCCGCGAACGCGGCGGTCTCGCGCGTGGGGATGTTCGGCGCGCGTGTCGGCGACGTGCTTGTTGGCATCGACGGAAACGGACGCGGCGGCGGCTTTCTTCTTCGCCATCTTGGCACCTTCCGAACATCGTGTGGAGAGCGGATCAGACCGCGGATTCCTTGAGCAGCTTGCGGATTTCCTGCTTCGTCTTGTGCAGGTTGGAGCCGTCGATCTCGAGGAAAGCCCAGCGGCCGAAGGTGCCGAGGTTATTCACGCCCGGTATCCACATCGCCTTCGTCGTCTGCACCTTCGCGGCCTTCTCCTTCTTCTTCTGCCCGGACACTTCCAGGATCAGGTTCAGCAGGTCATCCGTACCGCGCCCGTCGTCGATCTTCACGATCAGGTCCGGGAAGTAATTGCCCGGCCGTCCGTCGCAGGTGTACGGGATGCGGAAGCCAATCCCCTGATTCTTGGCGTAGGCCTTGACCTCTTCCATCTCTTCGAGCTTCTGGCAGACGATGGTTTCCCAGTCGCTGTCCTGCGGCACGAGATTGAAGTGGCACTTCGAAGGGTCGGTCGTCCAGCACGTCTTCACCGTGTCGAACGAGACGCCTGACGTGGTGCCGCTCATGTCCTCGGCCCGCAGCTCGGCCCGGACGCTCCGGTCGCCTCCGGACGCCGATAGAATGGCATTCCTGATCTTCTCGCAGACCGCATGCTTCTTCTCCTCCAGGAGGAGGAGCCCCGGAAAGGTGTCGTCGCCGTAATCGACATTAGGGGATTCGCCGTCCGGATCGCCGAGCCAGTCGCGGACGATGACCAGGAGCTGAGGAAACAGCCACGGCTTGTCGTGAAAATAGTATTGCTGGAGGTGCGTCGCCAGCAGGAAGGCGACACCCTGGGGCCGCATTCGCCTTGGCCTCGTCCAGAGGCCAGCTCGGCCTTCTTGCCCACGATCGGCGCGTTCAACGTTCTCCGTCGGGTATGTCCTGCGTGGTCAGCACCTCGCGGTGGGTTTGTCGACTTCGCCGATAAGGCGTTCCGGCCGGGTATGTCGAACCGGTATCCGACGACG
>CAVURY010000017.1:0-14517 GCA_963743925.1 uncultured Planctomycetota bacterium
GCCATCGTCTCCCGGCCAATTCGGGGGTGAATGCCTGATCGCTCTCGCCGTTAAACCCTTTATAAACATTCGGCCGCGTTAACGCCAAGGATAAACCCGACGATGCAAGAGATCAGGGCAAATACGGGGAATTAACCACGGAGGCACAGAGACACAGAGAATTCCATTCAAAGATAGACTCTGTAGCAGAGCGACCGGGCAAGGCGACGGGCTCGTGCCATGATCGAAGGCGTGGGGCCCGAGCTCATACTAACCCGACGCGCCAGCGAGGGGATCGGCGCGGCATGTCCGGTCACCACGGCCCCTGCCCCTCGCTGGCGCGTCGGGTTAGTGTGGAGTGACACACTCCAGAGATCCCGGTAACGATGCGACAGTCACCAAAGATATTGGATTTTTTTCCCTTCTTCTCCGTGTCTCTGTGCCTCCGTGGTTAATTCCGGGATTTGCGCAGGTATGCCGCGCGGGAAAGAGGCGACCCAATTGGAGTCGTCGGCCTGGACGGTTTTCGACGTCTCGAAGGCACTCGGGATTTGCCAAGTCGTCGATGCGTTCAGTATAACAAATATCAAGCAATGGTTTCGTCCCGCCTCGCATCGGAGAACTCCCCGATGGTGTCCCGCACGGCCTTGCGTACGATCTGCTGTTTTCTGGCGTTGTGTCTCGCACCGGCCGTGGCGCCTGCGGGGGAGTCGGAGCTTGCCCGTCTGGACATCGAGCCTCAAGGCACAGTCCTGGATGGTCGCGGGGCCTCGGCACAGTTGATCGCGACCGGCCATGACGGCCATGGTGCCGTGCGCGATCTGACTCATGAAGGCCGGTGGACGAGCTCTGACCCGAATATCGTGACCGTACATCCGGATGGCCGGATCGAGCCACGTGGAGACGGCCTGGCGGAAGTGCGGGTACGTTCCGGATCGATCGAGGGGAAAACGATGATCCGGGTCCGCAACGCCGGGACATCTCATCCCATCCGATTCGCAGATGAAGTCCTCCCCGCGCTGACGAAGGCCGGCTGCAATCAGGGGGCCTGCCACGGCACCCCCACGGGCAAGAATGGCTTCCGTCTGAGCCTGCGCGGCTATAACCCGAATCTCGATTTCCTGACCCTGGCACGCGAGAATGGGACCCGGCGCACCAACCCGGTCGAGCCCGAGGCGAGCCTGATCCTCCTGAAGGGGACTGGCCGGTCGCCTCACGAGGGCGGTAAGCGGATGGGGACCGACAGCCTCAGCTATCGTGTCCTCCGCGATTGGGTGGCCGGGGGTATGCGGCCCGATCCCGCGGATACTCCCACGCTCGTCGGGCTGATCGTGACTCCACCGTCGCGAATCCTCGACGCTCGTGCGCGCGAGCAGCAGCTCGTGGTCCGGCGCGATTCCAGGACGGCTCGATCCGCGACGTCACGAGACTGGCCCGTTACGGGACGACGGACGCCTCGGTCGCGGCAGTCAACGACGAAGGCCGGGTCGTCAAGAAGAAGCGAGGAGAGACGACAATCCTCGTCTCCTACGAGCACCTCGTCGCCGCCGTTGGTCTCATCTTCCGCGAGCCGGTGCCGGATCTGACCTGGGTCAACCCACCCGAGAAAAACTTCATCGACCGACTCGTCTTCGCGAAGCTGAAACTGCTCCAGATCCCGCCGTCGGATCTGAACGACGATGCCGCGTTCTGTCGCCGCGTCCACCTCGATGTGGTGGGCATGATCCCCACGCCCGAGGATGTCAACGCGTTCCTCAAGGATCGAGACCCCGAGAAGCGCTCGCGGCTGATCGATCGGTTGCTGGAACGGCCCGAATACGTCAACTTCTGGACGCTGAAGTGGGCCGACCGACTGGGTTGCAACCAGCGCTTCACGGGTGTGAAGGGTGCCATGAGCTTCCACCGATGGATCCGCGATCAGATCGCCTTCAACACGCCGCTCGATCAGTTCGCCCGGACGATTCTCACGGCCAAGGGCCCGAATTTCACATACCCGCCCGCCAGTTTCTACCGGCGGATCCGCAGCCCCGAGGATGCCGTCGAGACGGTCAGCCAGGTCTTCATGGGAGTGCGTGTCGGTTGTGCCAAGTGTCACAACCACGTCGCGGAACGCTGGACACAGGATGACTACTACGGCATGGCCGCGTTCTTCAGCCAGGTCAAGTACAAGAACGGGCCCCAGAACTTCGCGCAGTACAACAAGGAAGAAACGGTCTATCTGGTGCCGGACTCGGAAGTTCGTCAGCCTCGCACCGGCGCCGTGATGAAACCCAGGCCGCTGGGTGGAGGGCCGGTGGACGTGAAGGGAGACGCGGACCGCCGCGAGAAGCTGGCCGATTGGCTCGTCTCCCCCGCAAATCCTTTCTTCGCGAAAGCCGCGGTCAACCGCATCTGGTACCACCTGATGGGCCGTGGCATCGTCGAGCCGGTTGAACGATTTCCGCGAGTCGAATCCCCCCGCTTCGGCCGAGCTGTTGAAGGCACTCGCCGACGACTTCGTCGCCCACGGATTCGACGCCAAGCGGACGATCCGCCTGATACTCAACAGCCGCGTCTATCAGCTCTCCTCGCAGCCGAACCGGTTCAACGCGGAGGACACGCGCTATTTCTCGCACGCGACGGTGCGGATGCTGTCGGCCGAGCAATTGCTCGACTCGGCGTGCCAGGCGGCGGGGGTCCCGGAGGAGCTATTCAACCTGCCTCCAGGCACGCGGGCGGCTCAGGTGCCTGACGGCGAGCTCGTGCACCCGTTCCTGAAAGACTTCGGTCAACCGGCGCGGGCCGACTCATGCGAGTGCGAACGGGGATCCGATTCCACCCTCGAGCAAGCCTTGCAGATCGTCGGCGGCCGTACTCTCCACAACAAGGTGATCGCCGAAAACAACCGCATCGGCAAACTCCTCAAATCGGGCGCCGATGACGCCACGCTCGTGGATCAGCTCTTCCTCGCCACGCTCTCCCGGTATCCGGCCGCGGGGGAACGGAAGCTGGCGATGTCCGAGCTCGCCTCAAGAGCCGCCGACCGCCGTCGGGCCGCCGAGGACCTGTTTTGGACCCTGATGAATCATCCCGAGTTCTTGTTCCAACATTGAGGATACATACCTCGGTCCAGCCGGACCACCTCCGCTGTCGGGAGGGACGTGGCAGGCGGTTAAATCTCGTTGCTTCGCCGTTTCGTCCCGTCCCCGTTTCGTCCGGAAGAGTAGGGAGACTTCGGATACCCTAGTCGTTGCGTTCGAGGCGCCGCGTGACGCTGGCCGGCCCGCGACATAGCGAGCCGATTCGGCCGACCCTCACCCCGTACAAGCGGCGGATCCTCCTCCGCGCCCTCGGCCGGTTGCTCGCCCGGCTCCTGCCCGCCGCACCCGACCCGAGCCGACTGAAAGCCTCGCAGACAGGTATCCAAGGCGGGCGGAATTATTTCCGACGCAACCCTTTCTGTATCATAGCATTGAGGATATCCTCTGCGAGACTCGGGACAAATCGGCCGGGTCACCGCAGTACCTGGCGAGGGGATGAGTAAAGCACGCCGGGCGCGTGGGCACCCGCCCCGATCGCCGCAACAACGAGAGAGGGATTGGGTATGGCGCGGCCGGCCCTGGGGTCCGTGGTCCAGCAGGTTGGGGCGCTCTTCGAGGTGGGCTCGGCGGCGGGACTTTCCGACCGGCAGCTCCTGGAGCGGTATAACGCCGGCGGGCGCGACTCGGCCGGCGAGGCCGCTTTCGCGGCGGTGGTGGGCAGGCACGGGCCGATGGTGCTAGGTATCTGCCGGCAGATCCTGGGCGACGTGCAGCATGCCGAAGACGTCTTCCAGGCCGTGTTCATCGTCCTGGCGCAGAAGGCCCGGTCGATCCGCGACCCGGACCTGCTGGGTAACTGGTTGTACGGGGTCGCGAACCGGATGGCTCGGCGCGAGGCAACAGGTCGCACGCCGGCGGCGGGCGGAGGGCGATACGATGGGAGTTTCCGGCATGGGCACGTGCGCCAGCACGAGCCGACGGCCGACCGACCGACTATCGACCGCGAGCAGGCCGAGGCCCTACACAGCGAGATCGCCCGCCTACCGCGCTCCTTTCGCTTGCCGGTGGTGCTCTACTATTTCGAGGGCTTGACCCTCGACGAGGCCGCGCGCCGCCTGCGCTGCCCGGCCGGGACCGTGCACAGCCGGTTGGCCCGGGCGCGAGTGAGGCTACTCCGAGCACTCACCCGTCGCGGGGTGGTCCTGTCCTCAGCCGCACTGGCCACGGCCCTGGGCTCTCGCCAAGCCTCGGCGTGCATCTCATCCTCCCTGTGTCTGACCACGACCAGGGCCGCGATCAACTTCGCGGCCGGACCGGCCGCCGGCGCGGGCCTCTCGGCCTCCGCGGCGGCCCTCGCTAGGGAGATGCTCCGATCCATGTTGCTCAATCGGTTGAAACTCACCGCGATGTGCTGGCTCGCCCTGGTCGCCACCGGCGCGGGGTACCTGAGCCTCCCGGTGGCCGCGCCAGTCCTTGTGGGCCAGGGTGCTCGACCGACTCCGGGAGCGGCGAGGTCGCTCGACCCGGACGCGAGAGCGACCTCGAAAACGGCCGGTGACGGAGATGATGGCGAGGACCTGGTCCTGACCTATCTGGCCGGGTTCGTTCGCGACCTCGACGGCAAGCCGCTATCGGGAGCCGTCGTTTCCCTGGGGGGCACTCAGGGTTACGTCCAAACGAGAGGCACGAGCGGCGCCGGCTCCGGTCGCGGCACGTCTGGCGCCGACGGCCATTATCAGCTCTCCGTCCGTACCAAGCCGGGCGCCAGCGTCGAGGTGTGGTCGGTCTCCGCTCAAGCCAGGGGTTACGTGCGGGCCGACGTGTCGTTCCAGGCGGGCAGGCCCGTCATGAGACCGGGTGCGACGACCGAGGTGAATCTCGATCTGGTGCGCGGCGAAGTGCTGGCTGGGGTCGTCTGGCTGCCCCATCGGCTGCGCGACCGTCTGGAAGGGAGCAAGCCGGACATACAACAGTATTCCTTCCAGATCTTCAGCCCCACCCTCGAGCAAAACTTTGAGACGGAACCCGGCGGGGCCTTCGAGGTGTGGGTCCCCAAGGGCGTCTATAGCCTGAGGCTCTGGGGGTCCGATGGCTCCAGGGCTTTGGAATTGGAGAAAGTGACCAGCGGGACGCGCGGTCTCAAACTCGAGCCAATCGAGCCGCCGATCGCGAAGGAGGTGCTCGCTCGGGCGTTCGACGCCCTCTGGGAGGACATGGCCCGAAACTACAGCTACTTCGAGCTGAAGAAGGTCGATTGGACCGGCCTAAAGACGAAATACCGAGCCAGGGCCATCGGCGCGGCCGCTCTGTCCGAGTTCGTCGATGTACTCGGAGAGATGCTCGGGGAGCTGAACGATGGCCACGTGAGGTTCCTTGAACCGGGCGGCGCGGTCGTCGCCTACCGGCCACGACCGGGACGAGTGAGCGCCAACTTCGAAGCGGCGGAAGAGGCACTGAAGGGAGCAGCCTGGATCGGCAAAGGTTTCGCGCGGATCGGCACCACGAAGGCCGATGGCTTCGGCGTCGTCCAGATCACCCGTCAAAGCCGGGCCGACGAGGCCGCGGTCAAACAGGTGGTGGAATTCATCCGCGCCCACGAGACCGTTCCTGGTTTCCTCGTGGATCTCCGCGGCGCGGACGGCGGCGACGAGTTGCTGGCCCGGGGCATCGCCCGCGAATTCTGCGCCGCTAAGACCGTCTATGCCAGGAGCAAGTATCGCGACGGACCGAGGCCGACGGATTTCGGTCCCGTCTATGATCGGATCCTGGAACCGTCCGACAGGCCCTTCATCAAGCCCGTCGTTTGTCTGCTCGGGCCGAGCTGTGTTTCCAGCGGCGAAGGTCTAGCCCAGATGCTCGTCTGCTTGCCGAACGTCACCAGCATCGGCCTGCCGACGCGCGGTTCCAGCGGCAACCCGAGGCCTTCCAAACTGCCGGGCGTGCCGGTGACCATCGTCTACTCACGCTGGGTCAACCTGATGCCTGATGGCCGACCAATCGAAGGTGGAGGCATCCAGCCGCAAATCCGGGTGGACGTACCGGATATCGCATTCAAGGACAGGGACCCGATCTGGGAAAGGGCAGTTGAGTTATTACGGGAACGGGTCCCGGCCCGACCGTAAAGGGCATAGGGACTCACTCGTCCTGGATGTCATCTCGGGGACAGGTGGACAACACGGTCCGGCTGCACCGCGCCAGAGGTTACGTGGAGTCAGGCGGCGAGCTGGCGCGTCGAGCGGACCCGATCCGGGCCGAGCGGCGCAGGAAGCGGGCGGCGGCCAGGCCCGGCGGAATGCTCGCCGTGGCATCGGTCCCCGATCGGCCGGACCAGGAATCGCCCCGCGCCCCGGGGCCGGGGTCGACTCGGGGCGCTTGGGCGGAGGAGAGGGCAACGCGGGGACGCAACCCGAGCACCGACCCGGGAGCCGAGTCCGAATGGGGTGGCACGATGCCGCCCTGACTTTCCCCTTCGGAATTGACATCGATGCGGCAAATCGCCCCGACCTGTTCCTGGTCTGCTCCTGCGAACCGTGAGCCGCGTTGCGCACGTCGGTCCGACGACGCGCTGACCCGATTTGGTCCGATGGCAATCCTTCGGGGCAACAAGATACCGTACCGCTGGACGGTGGCCCGACTGACATCTATAACGATTGACCGTGAAGGTACCTGAGCCGCGAGAATAGCCGGCGCCCTCACTTGCCCTTCATCGACTTCACGGCGTCTCCAGCGATCTGCCTATACCATCCCCAGAGGGGTCCTGAATCGGCACAACCCCCGTAGAGCTTCCTGGCCGTCTCAATCTGGCCGTGGTTCCTGAGGAACCCGGCAACGAAGAATGCGGCGAAGCTGCGCATATTCCTCGGGCAAGCCTCGAGCCGCCGATCCAGCTCCTTGAGGTCAAACGCCTTCTTCTCGCCGCCTGGGTCGAGGAGCGTGTCGAGCAAGTATTGCAGTGGCTCGGTCAACCAGGACATCTTCTGCTTATTGTTCGCGGCGATCTCTTTCAGCAGGCTGTTCCGGCGCACCGCATCGCCGGCCTCGTCAACGAGTACGGCCAGGCACAACCCGGATCCGAGTTGCTTGGACTGATTGTAGGCCGTGGAGAAAACCGTCCTGGCCTTCTCGTGCTGGCCATCGAGCCAGTAGAAGCAGCCTTCCATGACGTCACGGCCAGCGTCGTTGTTCAGCGAATGGATGTACTGTTCGGTGAACTCCCGGGCGGCCGCGATGTTACCATGACCGGTACGCTTGCAGAAGAAGTACCAGTCGGTAAAGCTGTAATCGGGGTATCGTTCAGCGTTCCGCTGATACCATGTCTCGGCCTGGTCCCAGTGCTCTGCCCCTTCGGCGCACCGCGCGGCACAGACCATGGCCCAGCCGGCCCACGACTCGGCCGCATCCTCGGCGTAGACCATCGCCTTATCCCACTCCTTGCGGCTCATGAAGTACTCGGCGAGATCGACGCGAACTTTGGCGTGGTCCAGACCTAGATCCTCGACTCTGTTAAGGAAGTCGTCCAGTGTCTCTTGCCAGTGATTCATATCTCCCTGGGCCTTGAAGCTATCGGCCAACATCCGGTACCCCCAGAGATCGGGTGATTGCTCGTTGTATCGTTTGAGCACACGGCGGCATTCGTCGTAGTTCTTGGCGTTGAACCAGTGCTGCCCGAGTGCCTTCAGGATCGAGGGGTCATTCGCCGATTGCTTCTCCCATTCGCCGACCTTGACCTTGACCTTGTCCCATGCCAGTTCAATGAGCGTGGCGCGGGCCAGTGGGTGATTGGGGGAGACTTCCATCAGTGATTCGGCGTACTTCAACCGGAATTCCTGCTTGACATTGGGCAGGACTTCGGCCATTTCGCCCGCGGTATTGTCGCCATGACTATTGGCCACGTTCCAGGCCGCCTTCCCACGCTCGGCCGGATACCGCGCAAGGAGCGACATCATCGCTCCGGCGGTCCTCTCGATGTCCGAAAGGTCGATCCGCTCCGCGAACCGGGAAAACGCCGGCGAGCTGATTCGCGGCGGGAGGGCGAAGGTCTCGAGGTAAAGCTCATAGCGATGTGACGCGACGTCGGCCTTGACTTCGTTCCAGTACTCGTCAACCGGCACTGCCCACATGTCCTTCATGAAATGGAGCCGCCGCCAGGCCTGGACGAACTGGGTCTCGCGGATCAAGTGGGCCAGCACCGACCAGGAAGGCTCGCCGCTGTCCCGGTCGGGGTGGCCCGCTTTCTGGAGCAGATCGGCCAGTTCACGAACAGAAATATCTGCACCGAGGGCGACCCGCACATTGCCAGGCAGCGATTTCAGGGTCGTGAGGTCCTTCGGGAAGAACTGAGCGAGTACCTGCGGACCGAACACAGTGGAGACGTGCTGAGTGCTGACGCCTTGCCCCTGGCACATGGCGTCGCAGGCCCGGAAGCAAAGCGGGTCAAGCGAGAGGACGGCACGGGAAGCCTGCACGTTGACGGCCCTGCCCGAGGGATATTCCAGCGCGATCATCCGCAGGAGCGCGGCGAGTTTCTCGCCGGGGCCCTGCGGGCCTTCGAGGCGTTTGGCGTCACAGCGGGCAAACGCATCGATCAGATCGAGCCATGCAGGGTCGTCTTTCGCATCCCCGGGCTGCTTCCTGGCCGATTCCAGATCGGCCGAGGCGTCGCGATGCCGGCCGACCAGGGCCAGCGCGAAGGCGCGGTGCCGGAGGCCCCACGGGCGGTCCGGGCCGCGCAACCAGCCGCTGTGCGTACAAGAGAGCCCGGGCCTTGAAGGCCTTGTGGGCCGCGTTCCAATGGAATTCGCTGAGGATTCCGAGCTGGGCATATCCGCGAACCAGGGCCCCAGGGCCGCGGGCGTCTCTCCCTTGGTCCGGATCGCCTGGTTCAGGTCGCGGATTGCCGCCAGGTTCTGCGAGTATCCCAGGCTGGAAAGCCATCCCTCGACGTTACTGGGCAGCGCCGGCTCGGTCGTCTCCTTGCGGTCGTTGGGCTTTCCTTCGAGGCCCAGCTCTTTCAACGCCCTGGGAAACTCCTGGCGGGAGAGTGCCTCGGCGGCGACCGTCAGCTTCAAGAGGTCGACGATTTGTTCTTTCGAGGCCTGGGTCTCGTAGTCGCAAAGGTGCTTGGTCTGATCCTTGCCGGCGCGTCGGACCTGGGCGTGCCAGACCTGGTCACGGATGAAAGAGACAACCTCCGCACTTGCGGGGGGCACCCCTTCTCCCTCGGCCGCAGTGTCGTCGATCACCTCGTCCCGAGTCGAGAGCCCCAACTCATCCCGGGCGGCGATCAGCATCGCCTGACGGACCAGCTCGCGAGGCAGGATCGCTTGATCAATCTTCCCGGCAGCCTTGGAAGTGAACCCCCCGTAAGCCGGCCGGCCGAGGACAACCAGGGGGCGTGAGTTCTTGTCCTTACTGGGACGGATCACCAGCAGGCTGCGCACAGCCCCGGGGCCCAGCCCCTCTTTTCCCGGCTGGTCTGCCTTGACTTCCTGCGCGCGCACCAAGACCCCACGTCCGGGGAGGGCGATCGCAAGGCCAATCATGAGGGCATCGATGAAAGTGACCCGCAAACATGCACGACGGTAGCGGCGGGGACAGCGGTCCGGGATCTCGCTGGGTGCGGTGCGCATCGTGGCTAGTGTTCCTTTCGTGGGAGGCTGGCCGGTCATCCCAGTCAAGCCTCATGATCATGGGGGATACGTCCAGCCCCTAACCATAACTTTATATACGAAGCCGCCGCCAAAACCTTTCGCGAATGCGGATCGATCGCGAGGCTCCGGATCAAATCGCGAGGCTCCGGATCAAACCGCGAGGCCATGAAGCTCAAAGTGTCTTGAGTTACTCCATCGAGTCCATCGCCTCGGCGAACGCCCATGCTTACCGCGGTTGTGCGGCCCAGCGAGTCACCTTTCTTTCCTCTTGCGCCGTCGGTCCGACGACGTGGCGACTCCAAATTCCAGTTTTCCGGCGCTGCTCCCTGGTCGGCGCACGGCTAAGGGATATGGGAACCGACGAAGACAAGGCAGCCGGCGATCCGACCGACCCGATCGCCGGGCTGAGCGGCGGTGATCGCCGGGCGCTCGCGCGCTCTTCGACGGATATCGTGAGCGGCACCGGCGAATGTCGAGCTGCGCCTGCACCCTCGCCTTCGAGCCCGGCTTGATGCGCCGAATGTCGTCCAGGAGGCATGCCTCGCCGTCGCCGGCGACCTGGATGCCTACCTGGCTGACCCGAAGCTCCTGCCACTGCTCTGGCCGCGCCGCATGTCGGCCGGCGGTTGACGACGCTGGATCGCCAGCACCTGGGCGCGCGGATCCGGGAGGCGGGGCGGGAGATCTCGATCGATCACGGCGCCCTGCCCGAGGCCAGGTCCACCGCGCTGGCCTCGATGCTCCGGGGTCGCCACACTTCGCCGACCCAGGCGGCCCGGCGCGCCGAGCGGATGCTCCGCGTCCGCGAGCCGCTAAACGGTCTCAATGCCATTGACCGCGAGGTGCTCGCGCTGCGACACTTTTCGAACGGTTCGGGCGCGCCGAGGCGGCCCTGGTCCTGAGGATCTCGCAGGAGGCGGGAATGAAGCGATACTTCCGCGCGCTGAAGCGGCTCAAGGACGCGCTAGCGACGATGCCCGGCGGCTGGGAGGGCCTCTGACGATGTCCACGTCATCCAGTTCCCGCGACGACGGCCGGTTCGACGACCTAGCCGAGGAGTTCGCCCAGCGGTATCGCCGGGGCGAGCGGCCGAGACTGCAGGAGTACGTCAACCGACTGCCGGAGATGGCGGACGAGATCCGCGAGACGTTCCCGGCCTTAGTCGAGGTCGAGCAGGTCGAGGCAGACGTCCGCGTCGAGGCGCCGCTCACCGTCCACGACCGGGCCGGGCCGGTCCAGGAGCCTGACGCCGCCTCGCTGCAACCCAGCCGTGACGATGCCTGGACGAGAACCCGGACGCAGGCCGTCCGCGCCCTGGTCGATGCGACGCAGGCCGCCGGAGTGGACGGACAGGACGCCACGCTGGATGGGCCCGCAGACGTGGCACCCGATCCCCGACGCGGAGACTGCGTGCCGGGCGGGGTCATCGCCGGCCGGTACACGCTCCGAGACGTCCTCGGCGAGGGCGGTATGGGCACCGTCTACCGCGCCGACCAGGTCGAGCCGGTCAGGCGCCAGGTCGCCCTCAAGCTGATCCGGATCGGCAGGGACTCCCGCGCCGTCCTGGCCCGCTTCGACGCCGAGCGGCAGGCACTTGCCCTGATGGACCACCCCAACATCGCCCGTGTGTTCGACGGCGGCACCACGGAGCAGGGGCAGCCGTTCTTCGTCATGGAACTGGTGCAAGGGGTGCCGATCACCGACTACTGCGACCGGAAGCGCGTGTCCGTGAAGGCCCGACTGGAACTGTTCGTGGCGGTCTGCCAGGCCGTGCAGCACGCGCACCAGAAAGGGATCATCCACCGCGATCTCAAGCCTTCGAACGTGATGGTCGCCGAGGTCAACGGCCGCGCCACGCCCAAGGTGATCGACTTCGGCGTCGCCAAGGCGACGGAGTTCCAGCTCACCGATCAGAGCCTGGGCGACACCGGCGCGATCGTCGGCACGCCGACGTACATGTCGCCCGAGCAGGCCGATCCCGCGACGATGGACATCGACACTCGCACCGACGTCTACGCACTGGGCGTCATCCTCTACGAATTGCTCGCCGGCTCGCCGCCGCTGGATCCCTCGCAGTTCAAGCGGGGCGCGCTGCTGGAGATGCTCCGGATGGTGCGGGAGGTCGATCCCCCGAAGCCGAGCACGAAGGTCAGCAATTGCGTGGGGCTTCCGAACATCGCGGCCGACCGCGACGTCGAACCGGCGCAGTTGAAGCGGGCGCTGGCGGGGGACCTGGACTGGATCGTGATGAAGGCGATGGAGAAGGACCGGACCCGCCGCTATGAGACGGCCAACGGATTCGCCGCCGACATCCTGCGGCACCTGGCGTCCGAGCCGGTGCTGGCCGCGCCGCCGAGCCGGATGTATCGGCTCCGGAAGTTCGTGCGAAAGAACCGCGGCGCGGTGACGGCCGCCGGCCTGGTGCTGCTCGCCCTGTTCGCCGGCTTCACCGGCACGACCTGGGGGCTGATCCAGGCGGAGAGGGCCAACGCCGCGCTGAAGGTCAAGAACGTCGAGCTGGCCGCGGAGAAGATCAAGGTCGAGAAGCGGTTCGAGCTGGCACACAAGGCGATCGGCACGTTCCACACCGGCGTCAGCGAGGACGTGCTGCTGAAGAACGAGCAGTTCAGGGATCTGCGGACCAGGCTGCTCAGGGAGGCGGCACGTTTCTACGGAAACCTGGAGACACTGCTCGAAGGTCAGACGGACACGAAGTCGCGGAAGCTGCTGGCAGCGGGCTACCACCAGCTCGGCGACCTGACCGACAAGATCGGAGAGTCGACAAAGGCCCTGGCGGTCCTGAGGAAGGCGCTCCAGGTCCGGCGGGCGCTGGCGGCGGAGTCGCCATCGGATCCCGAGCCGCGGCTCGACGTGGCCCGCACCCTGGGGGCCGCCTGTCGATTGCTCGATACGACCGGCGACACTCCCGCGGAACTCCAGGCGAGCGAGGAGCTGCGCGCGATAGCGACAGCTCTCGAGGCCGAATCGCCGACGGACGACACCCTTGAGGTCCTGGCCGAGAGCTACTCGACCGTCGCCGTGGCCCTGGACAATCTCGGGAAGATCGCTCCCTCGCGGGACGCGTGTCGGAAGGCGGCGGATATCCGGCGGCGGCTCGCCGAGGCTCATCCGACCGGCTCGAATTACCAGTTTGAGCTCGCGAAGAGCTATTACGACCTCGGTATTCAGGTCATGATGTCCTGGCCCGAGATGGAGGAGGGGCTCACCTTCCAGGTGAATGGAGTCCGGATCCTGGAGAAGCTGATCCGGGAGAATCCGACCAGCACGGACTACCAATTCTGGCTGGCGAAGTCCGTCAGAGATGTCGGCTGGTCGCAGGGGGTGATGCTCTGGAAGCCGAAGGAAGCGGAAACCGAGTTTATCGCGTCGTTTCCCCTCTGGAGGAAACTCGCGGAGACCTATCCGGCAGTGAACGTTTACCAGGCCGAGCTCGGGCAAGCCTACGCATGGTTCGGATGGTTTCAGACGTACTCAGGACGATGGCCCCAGGCGCTGGACAATCTACGGAAATCCCTGGCCATCTTTGAGCGCCTGATCGAGAGCGAGGCGGATCTCCCTTGGAATCGCTTAAATCTCGCACTGACTTCCCAGTATGCGGGCGAGGTGCTCCAGGACATGGGCGAGGAATCGGAGGCGATGGAGGCCCTCAGGCGCAGCGTTGTGATGGGGGAGAAGGCGGTGGACGGCGATCCGGCCAGTGCGCATCACCGGATGTACCTGGCCAGGCACCACGAGGCTGTCGGGACGTTACTGGAGCGAGTCGGGAAGCCGGCGGAGGCGCTGAAAACCTACTCGGAAGCCTACGCGTTGCGACGGCGGAATGCCGAGGCTCTCCCCGAAGACGCGTGGGCCCAGAGGGACCTCGCCGAAAACCGGTCCCTGGTCGGTCGACTGTGTCGCGACACGGGGAAACTGCCCGAGGCCCTCGACGCCGTGCAGACGTCGCTGCCGATCCGACGGAAGCTTGTCGCCGGCGACCCGACCAACCCGAAGTACCAGTCCTTCCTTTCGAGCGACCTGATCCTCGGGGCGTCGATCCTCCTCCGGCTCGGTCGGACGGCCGAGGCCCGGGCTTCCATCGAGAAGGCGATCCCGATCCAGACCGGCGCGGTCGAGCGGACGCCCGGCTATTCGCAGCATGCGGCGGTTCTCGCCCGGTGCTACTTGCGATCCGGCCAGGTGCGGCAGGCGGACGGGGATTCGGCCGGGGCCGTCGCCGACTGGAAACGGGCGATCGAAGTTCTCGAGACGATTCCCTCGCTGCGCGGTCCGGAGACCTTTCAGATGGCCTGCTGCCACGCGGCCCTCTCGGCAGCGGCGAGCCAACCCCAAGAGGCCACCTCCCTGGCCGAGCAAGCCATGTCCCTGCTGAAGAAAGCCGCCGGCATGAGTTATCGCAGCCCTTATACGTTCCGCAGCGAGACGGCTCTCGACGCGCTCCGCGACCGCGACGACTTCAAGAAGCTGATAACGGACCTGGAGGAACGGGCGACGAAGCCATTGGCTTCGCCTCAGTGACGGCGGTAATCTCTACCTCCGCCCCAGCGGCTTGTTCATCAAAACCAGAGAACTTCAAGACCTCGCTCGGCAACACGTGCTCGTGCGGCGTCGTCCTCGTGAACAAAGACCCACGTCCTATCATGCATTGGCCATCCCTGCCGTCGCTGATCGTGCGCGCGAGGAGACTGGCGCTTGCCCGGTCCCAGAGCTCACCTCGTCGGGTATTGGATCGACGAGCAACTCGCGCTTCGGTCCGACGACGCCGACGCGTTCTAGGTGGTCGCCTTTGGCCCTTAGGTCGCCAGGCGAGCTTTCGTGCTACCGCAACTGGCTCTCATCTGAACTGC
>CAVURY010000018.1:0-161341 GCA_963743925.1 uncultured Planctomycetota bacterium
CGACTGGGACTCCGGGCCTTCGAGCATCGGCCTTTTTGGGCAAGTGACTTTGCCATCGAGATTTGGAATTTTCGTAGTTGGGAATCCTGAAATGCCTCCGATCCGATTGAACCGAAGGCGATTCCTGGGCCGCTCGGCGGCGGCGAGCCTCGCCTTGTCGCAGGGGAACCTGGCGGAAGGCGAGAATGCCGAGGGGACACCCGCGACGGTGAGATTGGGGGCCATCGGCATCGGCAATCGGGGCACGACGTTGCTTCGGAACCTGCTCGAGCTGCGCGGAGTATCGATCGCGGCCATCTGCGATATGGAGCCGAAGCACCGGCTCCGAGGCCAGGGGATAGTCGAGAAGGCCCAGGGAAATCGGCCTCCGGCATTCGACGATCACCGGAAACTCCTGGAGCGGTCGGACCTGGATGCGGTGGTGGTCGCACTGCCTTGCGACCTGCATGAACCGGTGTATCGCGACGCGATCGCGGCCGGGAAGCACCTCTATGCCGAGAAGCCCATCGCGCCGACACTTGCCGCCTGCGATCGACTGATCGCCCTTGCCGGGCAGGCACCCCAACTCGCCGTCCACCTCGGATTCCAGCGGCGATCGAACCCGAGGTTTCGCGAGGGGATCGAACGCATTCATCGTGGCGAGCTGGGCAGCCTCGTCGAGGCGCGCGCGGCCTGGAGCAGCAGCAACGGCCCGTTGACCGGACATGGCGGATGGCTGGGGCGCCGCGAGCGGTCGGGCGACTGGATGGTCGAGCAGGCGGTCCACATCTGGGACGTGCTCCACTGGATCAAGGGAGAAATCCCGATTCGCGCCAGCGGTTGGGGTCGGCGGGGCCTCTTCGCCGGGATCGACCCGCTCCGGGATGTCACCGACCATTATTCCGTGGAGCTGGAATGGGCGGACGGATTTCGCGCCTCGTTCATCCAGAGCTGGATCGCACCGGCCGACGAGAGCTTCACCGGTTCGACGCTGCGAATCCTCGGAGACGAGGGGGGCCTCGATTTCACGACGGGTACCCTGACCTTCCGAGATCGGTCCCTGACCCGGCAGACGATTCAATCCGGCCCTCAAGCCGATTCGCGGATGGCATTGGAGGCGTTCCTCGCTTCGGTTCGATCCGAGAAACCCGACTTCCCCCGATCACGCTGGCCGATGCCCGCGCCGCGACACTCATCGGCCTCCTCGCCCGCAAGGCGGTCGATGAACGGCGGGTCGTCACGATGGATGAAGTCCAGGGCCGCGAGGGATAGCCGGATCGGGAGTCGAGCTGTGACCCCCGTCGTCCGGCAACGACCGCAGCCGAAGTTCGGAGTCTCGTCGCCACCATCGCCCCACCCGCCTCCGAGCAGGCCTCAGAGATTGGTGTCGCAAGGCAACCGTGGTGTCGCCTTTTCCCATCATGACCTCCCCGCAACCCCCCCAAGAATCCCGTCATCCGCAAGAAATCGAGTGGGAGCGAATGTGAGCTATTACGAGGCCCGTGATTTGCTCAACACTGGATCGACTACGGGCGTCTCGTGAGCTAGGCAGCTCACCGATCATCGACCCGACGCCGGACCAACAATCTGCCGAACGTCGAGAAAGGCCTCCATGATATTCCGCATCTATCGCGAAGGGAGCATGTATGTGATCGAAGCACCGCGAGGGTCGCGTGTCGTGCACGAGGGCGGCCGGTGCGAGGAACTGGTGCTGTTCGAAGAAAGATCGGGCGGATTGACTGTGGAGCGAAGGTTACCTCCCTCGGTGGTGGTCGAGGCGGCCCTACGGGAGTACCTGGGCCTGACGATCCGAGAAGTCCGGAGCCCGTGGTTACACCCCGAGGTTGACCCGGCCTGTTCCGCGGGATGACGTTGCCGTGACGAGCCTCACGGCTCACCCGCGGCAATATCATGCGAGGTGAGTCCCGTTAGCCGGCCCTTGGCAGTCAACGTCCGATGGGCCAACCTGGGGCGACTCGCTCGCCCAGCGTATGTACGGGCAAATGCCGGCAATCTTTGGGTGGGCCAGGACGGACCGGTGGGGATTAGCCCATCGCGGGTGTCTCTACTGGCGATCCAGAACCGCTTGACGATCAGTATCGTCTCATGATACTATTGCATTGTTCGAGCGCCGTCGGAGGCTATCCACGGGCGGCGTCCCCACTCTGACGAATGATGTGACAGGGGATCTCTCGGTTATCATACTGAGAGCGGATAGGGGCATCATGGGGCAATGAATGTCCTCCCCGGAGTTGGATTCTTGCCAACGGACCGATCCGGTCCGCGTCCGGGTCTCGAAGTGCCCGGGGATCAACCGGCCGTGCGTTTCTCCCGCCATCAAGGCGAAAGCGGCCCGAACTTTAGGTTTAGGAAAGTTTTTTTGACCAAAAAACGAAAGGATCCTTGAGGGGATCTTTGCGGAACCTGTGAACGCCAACATCGATTGGCATGACGTCGAGTCGCTGCTATCCGCCCTGGGTGCCGGGGTCACTGAAGGGAGGGGCTCGCGAGTACGTGTCGCCTTGAACGGGGTCAGGGCGACGTTCCATGAGCCTCATCCCGAGAAAGAAATCGGCAAGGGCGCGGTTCGCTCCCTGCGGGACTTCCTCATTAGCGCCGGGGTTGGACCGCCCGAAGGAGAAGCTGCTCGTTGAATTCCATGAAATATAAGGGATATACGGGAGTCGTCGAGTTGGATGAAGAGTCGGCAATGCTCTTCGGCCGCGTGATCGGCCTCCGCGATGTGATCACGTTCCAGGGGAGTTCCGTTATCGAAGTGATCCAGGCCTTCCACGATTCCGTCGACGACTACCTGGAGTTCTGCGCCGAGCGCGGCGAAAGCCCGGAGAGACCCTACTCCGGGCAATTCGTCCTGCGGGTCGATCCGCGCCTCCATGGGGCGTTAGCCCGTGCGGCCGAGGCGCAGGGCTCGAGCCTGAATACCTTGATCGAAGATACGCTCGAGAGGGCTTTCGGCGATCCTGAGAAGAAAGGCCAAGAGGAGGGCTTGGCCAACCTAGTCCACGCCAAGCCCTACAAAGAAACGTGCTGGCGGGTCTCGCCCGACGACCCTGCAGAAAAAGGCGGCATCCGCGACTCTCACCTCTCATGATCCGCGAGGCTCGCAGGCACGCAAGGTGTCGAAATCCAAGAAGACCGAGAAGGGGTGAACCGATCCGGTCGTTCTTGACCGAAACGTCCGCCTATCGCCAAGACCTGCCCTGCCTGGCCGTTGGGATGGGCCGTGATTGGGGGCCGTCAGGGCAGGATATCATCGACGGCGACCGGCTGGAGCTGATGGCCGCCGATCGAGAGCGGGACTTGCTGGCCGGCCACATAGATCGTCGGGTTCGAGTAACTGCCGGCGACCGGGCCGGAGTACACCTCGACCTGGCGGTCAACCAGGTTGATGATCCAGTAAACCGGAATGCCGCCCCTGGCATAAGCCGAGAGCTTCCTGCCGCGATCCCCGCTCAGCGTCGATTCGGAAACCTCGACCAGCATCGCCACGTCCGCAGACTCGGGTATCCGTTGACGGTAATCCGACCGAGAACCTCGGACGATGGAGACGTCCGGCTCCGGCTCATCGTAGGCGGGGATTCGCACCGGCTCTTCCTTCCGCGCAGACCATCCGGCCGGGAGCCGGGCCGTGAGGATCTCATGGGCTGATGTCGCGGAATAGCTGTGCCCCGGATTCTTGGCCATTTTGTCCACAAGATAGCCGTCGATGAGCTCGATCCTGCCGGGATTCTCCAGAGCACCCGCCCTGATGATCCGCTCGTACTCATCCACGGTGATACGATGTACGGGCGGCGAAGCGAAAGGGAACGGCATCGTCGTCGGCGGCGACGTGATCGTGGACATGATTACTTCCCCTTCCGTTCCCGGCGGCCCACCTCTGGCACGTCACTACCGGCCAATACACCCATTGACTCACAGGCGGGCGGGGCCGTCAACATCTTCAGGCGTCCCGCCCTAGTAAGGCTGACGAGCGAACCCGATTCCCTCAACTTGATTGAGGCCGGAAGAGGGGCAGTGGGTCGAAGGTTGACCCGAGCGCCGATTTGCTGGGCAATCCGAGCCAGTTCTGCAAGACGTCGGCGTAGATGCGGCGGAAGTCGGTGGAGATCTTCGGGTCGCCGTCCACCAGGTCGGTCAGGCTAGGTACTTTTCCGTGAACGCCGGGGAGGACTCCAGGCCCGGCCAGGAAGACCAGGCCGGCGGTGCCGTGGTCGGTACCGGCCGAGCCGTTCTCGGCGACCCGGCGGCCGAACTCGCTGAAGCCGACGACGGCGACGCGATCGGCCAGCTTCGCGGCGGTCAGATCGTCGAGGAATGCCTTGATTGCCCCGCCGAGCTCGAAGAGCAGGCTGAAATGGCTGTTCGATTGTCCGGCATGGGTGTCGTATCCCGACTGGATCGTGTAGAAGACTCGGGCGCCCAGGTCGGCCTTGAGGAGCTGGGCCACGGTGCGGAGCTTCCCGGCCAGGGCCGTGTCGGGATAGCGAGCCTCGGTGTCGATCCGACGGCGAGTGAGCTCCGCCACGCGATCCGAGGCCGTATAGGCGTCGAGGACACTCCGCCGGACGTAGGCATCGAGGCCGCCGTCGTCGCCGGTCGTCCCGACCAGAGGAGTGGCGATCAACGATCGGGACGAGCCCTGATGCACGGTGAGGTCGTCGATCCGCTCCAGTGCCGAGGCGGCGGCTCGCCGGCCTCGCAAGGCGGCCGGAGGGATTCCGTCGCCGATTAAGAGGGCAGGGGTGCCGGCGGGTCGGCCTTGAGCATGACCGGACTCGGCCTGTTCGTCCAGGCTCCGTCCGATCCAGCCCGGGCCGGTGTGCTCCTCGGGGTCGAGCCGAGCCGTCTGCCAGATCGCCATGCTCTCGAAGTGCGAGCGGTTCGGGTTGGGATAGCCGACGCCGGGCACCAGGCCGAGCAGCCCATGCTCCAGCAAAGAGCCAAGGCCGCGCAGGCCCGGGTGCAAGCCCACCTGATCGTTGACCCGGATCAGCTCCTTTTCCGGAATCCGCAGCGCATTGCGGGACTTCGCGTAGCCTTCATCCCGGAACGGGACCAGGGTGTTGATCGCGTCGTTGCCCCCGTCGAGTTGGATCACGACCAGCACCCGGCCGTCTCGACGAGGCTCCGCGGCCCGCGCTGTCTGGGCGAGGAAAGTCGGGACGGTTGGGCTCAGGGCGACCATCGCCGCCCCGTTCAGGGTCGTCTTCAGGAGATCGCGTCTAGTCAGCATCGCGGTCCTTTCCAAAGGAAGAGTTTCACGCAAGGGCTGCGTGAAATCCGGGACTTACCCGATGAAATCCGGTTTTAGCCGAGCTGGGCCTCCGGCGAGGCAAGGATCTGGGCGATCGCTCGGCGAGTGAGGTCGGGGTCCCAAGCCGAGTTCGACTTCACCCCGAGCGAATCTCCCAGGCGTTCGAGCCAGCGGGCGTCGGGCACGACGCCGAGCAGCAGCTCGGTGCAGAAACGGATCGCATCGGAGCCGTCGCGGCCGCGGCCGTGGCGTTTTGCCAGCGCGATCGGGTCGAACGGCATGTCGCGGCCGATGCCTCGGCCATCCACGAGCGCCGCGGTGAAGTTGGCCCGGCCGATCAGCGAGCGTGCCGAGAGCCAGCTCCGACCGCCGGGCCAGCCGCCGACATTCGGGGGGTTGAACAGGTCTTGACCCAGCCGGGCCGCCCAATCCGCGAGGACCAGCGTGCTGGGCGGCACGTCGAGCATCTCCAGGCTGCGCACCGGGCCGACGACGAAATCCACCGGGCTCAGGACGCGGGTCCGGATGTTGGTGGCGGCGAAGAACGCACGGGAGCCGAGGATCGAGTGCGACCGCCCATCCGATATCCAGTCGGTTCGATTTCAGGCCATCGGCGAGTGCCTTCACCTCCGCCTTGCCGACCACTCCTTCGCCGAAGAACAGGTCGCAGAGCCGCCAGGCCAGCCGCTGGGCAGTCGCCGGGTTTTCCAGGAGGATGCGGGTCACGTCCGCACCGCGGAACCGGCCCGACTTCCCCAGGATTGTCTTGTCGCCATCATCGTGTCGCGTGGGGGCCTCGCGGAACTCGCCATCGGTGACGGTCCAGCCGGTCAGGGCTCGGGCGGTTTCCTTGACGTCGGACTCGCCGTAATGGCCGATCCCCAGGGTGAAGAGCTCCATCAGCTCGCGGGCCAGGTTCTCGTTGGGGTGTCCCTTGCGGTTGGCCGGCGCGTCGAGCCAGATCAGGAGCGCCGGGTCGCGGACCATCGCCTCCAGCAGCTCGCCGAACGGCTTGCGGGCCAGGCGGCGGAGCGTCTCGTTCTGACGCCTCATGGCCGTCGGGTCGCCGACCTTGAGGATGCTGGTGGCGAAGTGGTTGTGCCACATCAGGGTCAGCCGCTCGCCCAGGGGGTCGGGCGAGAAGATCAGGCGGAAGAGCCACCACGCCTTGAGGCGTCCCGTGTCGCTCGAAGCGACCGCGGCCTCGCCCAGGACGCCCGCGATCCGCTCGAACACCTCGGGCTCGGGCGCTCCGAGCGGCCGGCATTTTCCATCGAGCAGGCGGTTGATGCTGGCCTCGGGACCCTCCGCGAGGTCGCGCCGGATCTCGACCCAGCTCGCCGCAAACCCGGCGCGGCGGTGCAGGTGGGTCACACGACGGAGGTCCCAGGGCGCCTCGGCCGATGGCTCATAACGGGACCAGACTTCGATCGATCGCGTGTCTTCTCGATTCATGACTCTTCCCCCCTCATGACATGTAAGAGGGTTGTTCGACGCGTTTTCTCTCACTTTTTTGCGTACGCTCACCGATTCGTCGTCGTAGGACCCCGGCCGACTCGCGGGTCAACGTCCGCAAGCCGTTGCTGAACGGGCGATTGCGACGCGCCCTGGCCGTAATCCGCTTCCCGGGCTCAATAGGGACCCTCCACAACGTCGCCCAGATCTTTGGTCTCGTCCGCCGCCAGGACTTGCCCTTTGGCGATCTTGCCCGAGATGTAGCCGCTCATGGGTGAAACCCAGATCTCGAACGGTACCCCCGGGGCGAATCCCTCGATCCGAAACCGGCCCTGGGAATCCGTCTTGAAGATGTGGCGCTCATCGTCCCGCTGCCCGATCAGATCGACGTTGACGCGGGGGTCGCCGTGGTTGTCGACCAGTCGGCCGACGACCGTCGCCCACGGCTGGAGCTTCAGCTCGACGGTCTCCTTCCCATCGGCGCGGAACTCCGCCCAGCCTGCGAGGCTTCGGCCTTCGAGAAGGGCCTGGACTCTACGCGTCTCGCCTCGGCGCAGGCCTTCGATGCGAAACTCGGCGGCCTCTTGAGGCGGGCTCCAGCCATTGGCGTTGAACAGGCCCGAAATCCGGGAGCCCGAAGTCAGTCGGCCTTGCGGGTCCACGACCCGGATCGGTTGCGAGACGCCTTGCTCTAGCTGGATATCGCAATGGACGTTACTAGCATGGTTCGGCGGATTGATCTCCGAAAAGGCATGGATTCCGAATAGCCCACCATGTGGCACGACGGGGAGTTCCATGGGATTGCCCTTTATACCGACCCCCTCCAGATACATGTTGCTCGGCCCGCGGAAGGTCGCGGCGACCAGGCCGCGGCCGGGCAGTCCGACGATGCGGAAGCTCCCATCGTGCTCGTTCCGATTACGGTCTCTGGCCGAGGATCGATCGAAGCCCGGGGCATCGGCCAGGTGCGGATTGTCCATGAAACTGTGGTATTCGACCAACGCCTCGAGGGGCTTGCCGGTTTCCTTGTCGGTCACCCTCCCTTCGATCACGATCCCGCGTTTCAGCCCGATATCGAGGACGACGGGGTCGAGACCCGGCGTATCTTTGACCTCCCTGCCTGCGGCGAGATACGGCTGGTTCTTGGCGGGGATGACGTGGATCTGGTTGCCGCGTCCCTTGGGTAATCCGTAGAGGCGATAGCGACCATCCTGGTCCGTGGTCGTCTCGATGCCATGCCGGAAGCCGAGGGCGACGGGAAACTCGGCGGTGATATAGGCAGCGATCCGCACCCCGGCCAGGGGCTGATCGGTATCTTTGTCCTTGACGACGCCGATCAGCGGTTTAGTCGGTGCCGCGGCGTGGGTGAAATGGGCGCCATAATACATGATGATGCCCCAATCGGGGCTGCGTCTTGCGACATTCACCTTGAAAGGCTCGGCGGCTCGTGTCAGGACGCTAATCGGCTTGCTCTGGACCGTCGGTCCCGAGATCTCCAATTCGATCACACGCTCTCGTCCGACTCCTCGGATCGAGAACCGTCCCTTCGCGTCGGACGTGAGCGACTCGGTGAGGCCCGCGCCCTCGGCCCAGAGCGTGCGAGTCAGGTGGGCTTGTTCGGTCAGGGTCGAACCGTCCTGACCGTTCTTCGTTGCGACGATCCAAACTGAGAGGTCACCGTGTTCCGGCTCGAGGATTTTGCGCGGGCGAATCGTCGCGCCGGGGACCGCGCGACCCTCCAGATCGACGATGCGGCCCTCGATCGGCACATCGTCTCTCGCTAGCCGGATCGTCAACACGGGCGGGTCGAGCGGCTTGCCGTTCTTCTCGAATGCGGAGGCCCAGCCGAGACCGAATCCATCGGCTTTCGCGACCACCTGCGCCCAGGTCCACGGTTGCTCCTGGTCCGTGTCGGGGAAATCGCGTTTCGTCACGGTGAAACCGAACCGGCCCTGGGCGTCGGTCGTCCCCCGGACCTCGGTGCGAGTGGGGCCCTGATCGGGCCAGTAGGCCAGGTGCAGCTTCGCTCCCGCCACGGGCTTTTCATCGGGATCGAGGACGAGCCCTGCATAAGTGAACATTTCGCCCTCCTTTCTTGATGGAGTCTCGGCCTTCTCACCTTTCGCGACACTGCCATGCGGATTGCTCGACATGCCCGGCTTCGACATCGCCTGAGGAGCCACCTCGTCGGAGCGGAACGTCGCCGCCAGGCCCATCGAGACGCATGCGACCGCCATGACCATGAAGATGGCTGCCGGGCGGATGTTCGAGAACGCCAACGTGCGAATGACGCCGCGTGAGAGCGTGGCGACCGTGGCGGGTACGATGCTCTCGATCGATGCACCGGCGAGTGCCAGTGACCTCGCGGCGCGAATCGTGTTCTGGACCAGCGAAGGCGGCACGGGCCCGAGCGGAAGGCATCGGCTCATCGCATCGCCGAGGGGGAGTATCGATGCGAACGAAACGTCCCGACGCTCCAGCCGCTCCTTGAGCCGGCTGCGTGCTCGCGATAATCGAGAAAGCACCGTGCCGCGCGGGCAGCCGAGCCGCTGGGCAATGGCCTCGGTACTCAGTCCCTCGAAGTAGTGCAGAACGACCGGCGAGCGAAGCTGTTCGGGGAGCCGGTCGATCTCGTCGATGAGATATCCGTAATCGGCCTCGGATGGAGTGGACGATCCGACTTCCGAGTTGTCGCGGGAGGGCGGCTGGTCATCGAATAGAGCCTGGAGGTGACGGCGGCGTCGTGAGGACTCGACCTGCGCCCGCGCTGCGACCCTCCTCGCGATGCCGAACAGCCAACCCCCGACCGCCTCGCGACGACGGATCGAGCGGGCCTTACTCACTAATACCAGGAACGTGGCCTGGAAGGCGTCGTGGGCATCATGCGGGTCGCCCAGCATCTTCTGGCAGATGCCCAGGACCATCGCACCGTGTCTCTCGACCAGCACGCTGAAGGCGGCCTCGGAGGCCGCCGGGTCATTCCGGGCCAGGAACCATTCGAGGAGCTGACCGTCGGTCAAGGTACCGACCGCTCCCAGCCGGCAAAGGGTCGTGAGCGAACGGCCGAGGACGGGGCTCGATCGTGCATTTTCCATAGCGGGAGTCCTTCGTCTGGATCGGTGAGACTCTCGTCAATCGCCATGATAAAGTGCCGCGAGACCCCGTCGCGATTCACGGATTCGTCGGAATCGACTTCGCTCTCGTTCTCCGGGTCATTCTTGTCCCTTGCCCGTCAAGGACGGAAGATTTTGACCTGCACGTCGCCCCAGTCCTGGATCTCACCGGGCTTGACGGTCCAGTCGCTCTTGTGCAGGTGTCCCTCGGCGCGGAGCGAATAATTCATCTCACCCTTTTTGATGACCTGGAGGGTATACGGCAGTCCGGGGACCAGGTTCTTGATCTGGAATCGGCCGTCGGGGCCGGTGAAAGCCGGGTCGAACCGCTCCCACGAGGACGAGCTCCCGCGCGTCTGGAAGTGCTGGAGCAACGAGAGATGGACGCCCGGGCGGGGGCGGCCGTCGTCATCCACCAGGCGTCCGAGGATCGTCCCGGTCGGCTGGAGGGTAACCCGGATCGGATCCGGTTCATCCCCATGGACCTGGACCGCGGCGCCGAGCATACGATCGGCCTGGAGGATCATGATCGTCTCGTCCTTGCCGGGGTTGGGGTGGACGAACGTCAGTTCGGAGTCGGCCACCAGCTCGCCGTCGAGAGAGCTACGCTGGATATTCCAGGCTCTGGCTTCCTGGACCGGCCGGCCATCGGGGGCGACAACCTGAATGTGCTGGCTGCGACCCGGAGTGAGCGAGACCTCGGGGATCGTCAGTCTCTCCCCGCCCGGGACATCGATCGGGATGAGCGCCTGGTAAGAGTGCATCTGATATTCAAAGTTCGCCGGATGCAGGACGTTGCCGGCTAACTTGAGGTCGAGCGGCGGGGCAGACAGGTAGCCGGGCTCCTTCACGGTGACGGTCAGGATACCACCGCCGGGGAGGGCCACGGCGCGGAAATGACCGGACTCATCGGTGGGAAAATCGGCCTCGTCGGACACATTGTTATCCAGGAAAGTCGCGTTGGGGCATTCCTTCAGGTGGGGGTTGTCGCGGAACGGATAGTAGTGGACGACGGCCTTGACCGGTCGTCCGGTCGTCCGGTCGGTCACCTTGCCCTCGACCCAGACGGCACGCTTGAGGGCGACATCGAGATGGATCGGATCGAGACCCGATGAATCCGGGACCGGCTGGACGACGTTGATGTAAGGCTGGCCCTCGACGTGTATCTCCAGGAAATTCTCGCGGCCCCGGGGTTGGCTCTGGACGAGAAAATGGCCTTCGGAGTCGGTCGTCTTGGTGACGCCCAGCCAGGAAACGACCTTGGCGCCGGCGATCGGCTTCCGGGTGTCGATGTCGCGGACCACGCCTTCGAAGATCCGGCCGGGGGCGGCGGTCAGGTCGAATCGCGGCCCCTCGATCCTCCGCTCGGCGGAGCTGTCGGCGGGCATGAGCAGGGGTTTGTATGCGGAGTCGGCAGTGGTCATGACCATCGCGAGCGATTGCTCGATCGGTTCGCCCTCGACGTTCAGGAGGACCACGC
This sequence comes from uncultured Planctomycetota bacterium, assembly GCA_963743925.1. Taxonomy (GTDB): domain Bacteria; phylum Planctomycetota; class Planctomycetia; order Isosphaerales; family Isosphaeraceae; genus CAVZRC01. The sequence continues at coordinate 11,303 of CAVURY010000018.1, forward strand.
GGTCTCGACCGATGCCGGAAATGCGAAAACGCCCGTCAGGACCTGTCTTGCCGGGAGGGATCGGTCCATCTTTGCCGGGGATGAAGACGTTTCGCATCTCGCCCCAGAGTGAGGGATTCATTTTGCCGGCATTCGTGCGTATCTTGTCGAGCAGGGCGGCAGAGAACTCCGCGATGTAAGCGACGTTCACGGTCAAGCCAGAGATGGGGCGGCCCTCGAGATTGATGACCCGACCCTCGATCGGCACATCGTCCCGTCGGAGTCGAAGAGTCAGCTCGCCAGCGGCCTTCTTCGAGTCGATCTCGACCCAATCCGGTCCCATTCCTGGCGAGAATGCGGCGAGGGCCGCGCCGGGGAAGGGATTGGGCTGGGCGGGATCCTTCTGCCCAATGATCGACGCGGGGACTTCGACCGTGAAACGGCCGTTCCCGACGCTGATTCCGACCGTTCGAGCGGTCGGGGGTTCAATCGAGCCGTGCTGGCGGAGATCCAGCAAAATGCTTGCGCCGGCGATCGGCTTGCCCCCCGGATCGACGACCTGGCCGCGGAAGATGGCGACTTTGCCCTGGGATTGAGCCCCACTAGAGGGCTGATCGCCCTTCGCGAGCGGACTCCGAGCCGGACTGGCCATCTCCGGTCCTACGGCCTTCTGACGGGGCTCGTCGGGGTTGAGCGTCGCGGCGAGGCCGATCGAGACGCCAACGACCGCCAGGACCAGGAGTGTGGCTCCGGCACGAATCTTGGAGAGAACCAACGTACGGGCAACTCCGCGAGAGAGGATCGCCACGGCCGCGGGGGCGACGCTCTCGATGGCGGCACCGGCCAGCGCCAGCGAACTCGCGGCGCGGACGGTGGTCAGAGTCAGCCCGGCCGGCACCGGCGTCGGCGGAAGCCAACGGTTCAGGACATCGCCGGCGGGGAGGAGTGCCGCGAACGAGACACCCTGCTTCTCGAGGCGTGCCTTGATCCGGCCGCGTGCTCGGGAGAGTCGCGAGAGCACGGTGCCCCGGGCGCATCCGAGGCGTTGAGCGGTGGCCTCGGTGGTCAGCCCTTCGAAGTAGTGGAGGACGACGGGCGCACGGAATCGCTCGGGCAGCCGGTCTACTTCGGCGATCAGCGGGGTGAAATCGGCCTCGGAACCGTTCTCGGAGGGCGTCGGATCGTTCGAACCGTCTTGGAAGATAGCCCGCTCGGCCCCGAATTGCTCCAGATGTCGACGACGATGCGCCCCCTCGACTCGGGCCCGAGCCGCCACCCGGCGGGCGATTCCGAGCAGCCATCCGCCCACAGACTCGCGATTCCGGACGGAGCCAGCCTTGCTCACTAATACCAGGAAAGTGGCCTGGAAGGCGTCATGGGCGGCGTGCGGGTCGCCCAGCACCCTCTGGCAGACTCCCAGGACCATCGCCCCATGGCGGTCAACCAGGGCGTTGAATGCGGCCTCGGAGGCCGCCGGATCGCTCCGGGTCAGAAATCGTTCCAGGAGCTGGCCATCGGTCAACGGCCCGGCCGCTCCCAGGGAATAGATCATGCTGAGTTGACCGCCCAGGCTGCCGGTCGATCGTGCACCCGCCATCATGGAAGTCCTCGGTCGGGATCGGGGAGACTCTCGTCAAACGCCACGATAGAGTGCCACGACCTCGTTGCGCGATTCCCATGCTCGGCGAACATCCGGTGAGGAATCGTTCGCCTCGTCCAGTTTAATCACGCCTGGACTGAACGTCGCCCCAGTCCTGGATCTCGCCGGGCTTGACGGTCTCGATCAGGATATGCGAGTTCTCCGAATGATCGCGCCCAATCCACGCCAGCCTGGCCGGCTCATCGCGGCATGACGGCGTGGATCATCAGCAAGCCCGCCACCGTCGCCGCGATCCAGCCCGCGCCGATGAGTCGGCCCAGGCGATCGGCCCAATACATCGCGGGACGCCAGTGATCCCATGTGCGTTGTCGCGCCCGGAGTCACCCACGGATCGACGTAGCTTTCTCGGCACCCGCCATCCTCAGCGACGGCATGTGGTCCCTGGCCCATCCGGACAAGGTCAGGAGCAGTCCGCCAAGTTCCTCGCCGGCGGCAGTGAGGCTGTACTCCACCTTGGGCGGCACTTGCGGGTAGACCTCGCGTCGCACCAACCCGTCCGCCTCGAGTTGGCGAAGCTGCTGGGTGAGCATCTTCTGCGTCACGCCCGGCATGAGCCTTCGCAACTCGGTGAACCGCCTCGTCCCGTCCCGCAGATTCCACAACGACAGCACTTTCCACCGTCCGCCGATCATGTCGATCAGGTCGGCCAGCGGGCAGTCACTCTGAGTTCCACGCTTCGGACGAGGCATATTCGGTATCCTTTTGGGTACTACGGCACTTGCGGGTTTCTTCTTGCGAAATGATACCGTCGCCCCTAGGATTCGGCAATGGCCAATGAGGCCTCCCTACGAGTCAATGGCGGGAGCAAGATCATGGGAAAGAAGGCACTGATCGTCGGCGCCACGGGCATCGTGGGCACCAGCCTGGCCGAGCGTCTGATTTCGAACGACTGGGAGGTCGCCGGGCTGTCTAGGCGGCCGTCCGGCGAGATCAAGGGGCTCGTGCCCGTCGCGGCCGACCTCCTCGAACCATCCGGCTTGCGTGGAGCCCTGGAGAATCTCCGGCCGTCGCACGTCTTCTTCGCGACCTGGTCGCGTCATCCCACCGAGGCCGAGAATATCCGGGTCAACGGGGCGATGATCGCGCAACCTGCTCGAGGTGCTGCGTCCGAAGGGTAGTATCGAGCATTTCGCTCTGGTGACGGGCCTCAAGCACTACATCGGCCCGTTCGAGATCTATGCGAAGGGCTCGCCGCCGCCCACACCCTTCCGCGAGACGCTGCCGCGGCTCGACATCCCCAACTTCTATTACACGCTGGAGGATGAGGTGTTTGCCGCCGCCGGGCGAGATGGCTTCGGCTGGAGCGTGCACCGCCCGCACACGATCATCGGTTACGCCAGCCGCAACGTGATGAACATGGGAACGACGCTCGGCGTCTATGCGGCCTTCTGCCGCGAGACCGGCCGCCCGTTCGCGTTTCCCGGCAATGCCACTCAATGGGGCGGGGTTACCGACGTGACGGATGCCCGGTTGCTGGCGCGCCATCTCGAATGGGCCTCGACGACCCCGACGGCCCGGCACCAGGCTCTCCATGTCGTCAATGGCGATGTCTTCCGTTGGAGCTGGATGTGGGGCCGCCTCGCCGAGTGGTTCGGACTCGATCCGGTGCCGTTCTCCGGCGAGATCACGCCGCTCGTTGACCAGATGGCCGACGCCAGGCCCATCTGGGCGGACATCGCTCGCAGGCACGGACTCGTCGAGCCCGACCTCGACCGCATCGCCTCGTTCTGGCACACCGACGGCGACCTGCTGCGGCCCTTCGAGTGCATCACCGACATGTCGAAGAGCCGCGAGCTTGGCTTCCGTGAATACCAGACGTCGGACCAGGCGTTCTTCGACACATTCGACCGGCTGCGGCGGGAGCGGGTCATTCCCGACGTGGCGTGATCACCGAGTCTTTCGTATTGATCGACTGTTAACTCGACCCCGAGCTATAATCAAAGGAGCATTCATCATGGACCTGCAATTGAGGAGAAAGACGGCGATCGTGACCGGCGGCTCGGCGGGAATCGGCCTGGCGATCGCTCGCCTGCTGGCTGAGGAAGGCGTCGAGGTCACCATCCCCGGCCGCAACGGCAAGAAGCTGAAGGAGGCGATCGCCTCGCTGCCCGACTTCGTCCATGGGGTCGAGGCCGATCTCGCCACGGCGGAGGGGGCCAGGACGCTCATCGAGCGGGTCCCGGAGACGGACATCCTGGTAAACAACCTGGGCATCTACGAGTCGAAGGACTTCGCCGACATCACCGACGAGGACTGGCTGCGCTACTTCGAGGTCAACCTCCTCGGCGGAATCCGGCTAGCACGGCACTACTTCCCCGCGATGCTCGAGCGGAACTGGGGCCGCGTCATCTTCGTCTCCAGCGAGGCCGCGGCGGAAGTTCACCCCGACATGATCCACTACGGCGTGACGAAAGCCGGCCAGGTGGTCGTCTCGCGTGGGCTTGCCGAGATGACGAAGGGGACACGGGTGACCGTGAACTCAGTCCTCCCCGGCCCCACGCGTTCCGAGGCGATCGTCGGTTTCCTCCAGGGCATGGCATCCACGCCGAATGCCACTCCCGATCAGGCGGAGAAGGAGTTCTTCGAACGGGACCGCCCCACGTCGCTGATCCAGCGAATGGCGGAGGACCGCGAGGTAGCCAGCCTGGTCGCCTACCTCGCGAGCCCGCTCGCCGCCGCAACGAACGGCGCGTCGGTGCGTGTCGAGGGTGGCATCTTGCGTACGATTTTCTGAATCACCCGCCCGAATTCGTTCACTGATTTGAGGAGCAACCTATGTCACAGACAAATTGCCTGAGCGGTTCCGGCGGAATTACTGGCCGAGTAGCTCCAGGGTCCGTTTGACGAACGCCGAGCAACTTCGAGCGCCTCGGCGGGCGAGAGCTTGAGTCGCTGCGCCAGCTCGAACTTGCGCAGGAGCTGGGCGTCGAGCTGGCCGGTGCGGACATACAGGTTCTCGCAGGCGAGCAGGAGACAGCGAAGGCCGAACTCCCGATAGCCCTTGGCGTAGACCAGGGCTCGGAGGCAGCAGAACATGGACTCGTAGCTGAGGAAGACGATGTCGGCCGGGTCACCCTGCCCGGTGGTGTGGATATTCACCGCGGCGTCGAGTCGATCCCCGGCCTTGGCGAGCAACTCAACGATTCGAGTCGGCGCCTCTTTGTCTTCGGTCAGATAGGGGCTGTCCAGGCATTTCTGGAGCGTATTGATGATCGCCATGGCCGTCCTGTCCCGTCTCGTCTCTGGCGTCTCGTCTCAAGTGGAATGATTCCGCAGCGATCGGGTTCGATCCGCCCCCGCATGCTCAAAGGCCGTTTGACGCACCTTTGGGAGCCGGCGAGCCTTCGGATTTGGCCGGAGCCGGCGGGGAGGCGGGAGCCGGAGCCGCGTCCTTCGCCTTGGCCTTGGCGTCGGCCGGTGGAGGACTCGGACTCGCCTTGGGGGTGGCCGGCGGCTGGCCTTCTTGGTCGCCGCCGGCGGCAGGGCCGGGGCCCCCTCTCGGGCCGGCCGTACCCTTCGTCCGGGCCCCGTACTGTGCGGGATCGAGGTTGAAAACCGGTTCCGGCCGCGGATTGCCTGCCCGTCCGGCAACTGGGGGGCCTGGAACGAATTGACCGGATCGGGCTCGACAGCATCGAGCCGGCGGCGACCTGCATCGGCATGAGCAGCCATTCGGCCATGATCCCGCCGATCACCAGACCAGCGTACCGAGCAGGATCGGCACCGCGATCGGCCGGCTCGGCGATGCGAGGCGGCCTGGCTCCCGGCTCGCGCAGGAACATCGCCTTGAGCACGCGCACGTAGTAGAACGCCGAGATCACCGAGTTGAACAGCCCCAGCGCGACCAGCCAGATCAGGGTGATCGGGATGGGCCGAGTTCGCCTGGTCGAGCGCCTCCATGAACACATAGAGCTTGCCGAAGAACCCGGCCAGCGGCGGGATGCCGATCAGCGAGAGCATCAGGAGGAGGATGCAGACGGCCAGGAGCGGCTGCTGGAATCCCAGGCCGTTGAGGTCGTCGATGTCGTCGGTCTTCTTGTCGCGGACCAGCCAGGCGGCCACGGCGAAGGCGCCGACGTTCGCGAAGGCGTAGACGACCAGGTAGTAGAGCACCGCCCCGGCGGCCTGCGACCCGGCGATCGAGACGCTCGCCGCCGCCACGCCGACCAGGATGTAGCCGGCGTGGGCGATCGAGGAGTAGGCCAGCATCCGCTTGAGGTTCCGCTGGGCCAGCGCGGCGAAGTTGCCGTAGGTCATCGTCACGGCCGAGATGATCACGACGATGCCCAGCCATCCCGGGCCGAGGACGCTCGTGGACGGGTTCGACCAGGGCAGCAGCGCGTGGAGGAAGACCTTCATCAGCGCGACGAAGCTCGCGAGCTTCGAGCCGGTCGCGATCCAGGCCGTGACCGGCGCCGGGGCCCCTTCGTAGGCGTCGGGCGCCCACTGGTGGAACGGCACCGCGGCGACCTTGAACCCGAAGCCCACCAGCATCAGCAGGACCGCCGTCGACCCCGGCGACGTTGCGTCGCCAGGCCCGTCTCGGCGCCGCCGTCGGCGAGCGAGCCTGGCGGATCCCGTCGAAATAGGTCGTCCCCGTCAGGCCGTAGAGCAGGCTCAGCCCGAACAGGAACAGCGCCGAGGAGACCGAGCCATAGACGAAATACTTCAGGCCGCCTTCCGCCGATCGCCGCCTCGACTTCTCCAACGCCGTGCAGAGATAGAGGCAGATCGTCATCATCTCGAGCGTCAAGAAGAGCGTGATCAGCTCCTCGGAGGCGGTCAGGAGCATCATGCCGACCGTCGCCCAGAACATCAGGGCGAAATATTCGCCCCACTCCTCGGTGAACGACCACGCCATCGAGAGCCAGAGGAGAGCCCCAGCAGGAGGATGTAGAGGATGTTGAAGTACCCGACCTGGGCGTCGGCGGCGATGCGTGCCGAAGAAGAGGACGGGTCCGTGTCGCTGAGGTAGCCGACGGTCGTCGGACTCAGCCACCTGGCCGGACTCAGCCACGAGCCGTATCATCGACGTATTGATTCGCGAAACGGGCAGGAGGCAGACGACCACCGCCGCCACCAGCGCCACGGCCACGCCGATCAGCGACAGCCGGCCGATCGTCTGCCGTCGCGCGGTGGGACTCATCCGCTTCGCCAGGCCAAGGTCCACCAGCAACACCAGCAGACCCCAGACCGTCAGCACGATCTGGGGGAGCAGGAAGAAGACGTCGCGGAAATCGACTGACAGTGGTGCGTTCGTCGGCATCGCAACTATCACTTTCTCTGTAGTGACAGGTGACTCATGGCAAATGGCGAGTGAAGACCCCTGTGACTTGTCACTTGCTGCTCACTACAACTCCCGCGGTGGCCGGTCCGCTCGACGGTTCCAGACCCGAGCGACCGAGACATCTCGATGGCGCTCGACACTAGCCCGACAGGCTGTCGTAACGGTCCACATCGGCACCGTGCCAGCGCCGATAGCAGAGCAGGATCAGGCCGATGCCGACGGCGACCTCGGCCGCGGCGACGGTCAGGACGAAGATCGCCAGGATGATCCCGCTCAGCGGCCCGGCGTCCGGTCTGCGGGCCGATACCGCCAGAACGCCACCAGGTTGACGTTGGCGGCGTTCAGCATGATCTCGATGGCCATCAGCACGGCGATCGCGTTGCGCCGGATCAGGACCCCGGCCAGCCCGATCGAGAAGGCGGCGGCCGCGAAGAACAGGAACCAGCTCAGAGGGATGTCAGAACCCATTGGCATCAACTCATCTCAACAGGAGCCGTGGTGGGACCGAATCGGGCCGATCCAGCAGGTTTCTTGCGGATGGCATTCAGATGGACCATGCGACTCGCCGCGGGCCAGATCGGCGCGGACGGATTTCAATGGAGAGCCGGTGAGGCACCCGCCTCGACCAATTCGCCCGGGGCCTCGCCGTTGGCCGGGGGCGGGGCACCCGCATCGCTCGCGGCACGCCGGCCGCCCGACGGGGCCGTCGGATCCTCCTCCTCGCGGTGGGCCACGGCGATCGCGCCGACCAGGGCGGCCGTCAGCAGGAGGCCGGCCACCTCGAAACCGATGACGTAGCGGGTCATCAGCTCGTCGCCGACGACCTTCGCCATGTTGTTGACGGCCAGGGAACGCGGCGACGGAGGCTGGTTCTCCCCGGGGGCGATGCTCGGCCGCAGCGTGTTGTCCGACCACGCCCTCTGACCGGCGACCCCTTTCTGGAACTCGATCCCGAACGCGAGCACCACGAAGACGCAGAGCCCGGCGACCAGCCCGGGGAGTCTCCACGCCGAGGGAGTGCTCGACGGGTCGTCGCCCTGGATGTTCCGGGTCAGCATGATCCCGAACATCAGCAGGATCGCCACCGCGCCGATGTAGACGAGGACCTGGAGCGCCGCCAGGAACTCGGCCTCCAGCAGCACGAACTGGCAGGCGACCGTGAAGAAGAACGCGATCAGGAACAGGGCCGCGTGCACGAGGTTCCGCGCCAGCACGGTCCCCAGGGCCGCCGCCAGCCCCAGCCCCGCGATGATCACGAACAAGGACTGCATCACCACGATCCACACTCCCGCGAGGTTCGCTGACCTCTGGGCTCGATGATCAACCGGATTCGATCTTCAAAAGGAGCATGCACGACACCGACGAGGCGACTCATCAACCGGAGACGCACGACGTCGCTCGGATCAAGCGACCGAGGAGTGATCCCCGAATCCCGGACGGACCCGGCCGACCGAGGGCCATTCGGTCCCGAGCAGGTTGCGGGTCGCCGTGCGACGGTTCACCATGACGACCACCGCGATCGCCGCCACGACGATCGGCAGGGTGACCAGCGTTCCGACCATCCAGCGCCCGAGGCTCCAGTAAGCGAGGCGGCCCGGAGCGGGACGGATCACCAGCTCGTACCAGATCGCGGCCACGAAGATGTTGACGATGCAGAGCGGGACCAGGTACTTCCAGGCGAAATTCATCAGCCGGTCCACGCGCATCCGCGGGAGGGTCGCCCGGATCCAGAACATCAGGAAGATGAAGAACAGCACCTTGCCCATGAACACCGCGATCAGGATCGAGTCCACGAGCAGGTACGAAAACCAGGTGTCGCCGATCAAGTTGGTGGGGAAGGCGGAGAACGGGATCGGAGTCCCGCCGCCGAGGAACAGGACGGTGCTCAGGCAACTCACGGCGAAGACGCTCAGGTATTCGGCGAGGAAGAACAGGCCGAACCGCATGCTCGAGTACTCGGTGTGGTAGCCGGCGATGATCTCCGACTCGGCCTCGGGCAGGTCGAAGGGGGTCCGGTTCACCTCGGCGATGTTGGCGATCAGCAGGATCACGAACGCCAGCAAGCCGGGCGGCGACAGGATGAACCAGCCGAATTCGAGCTGGCTGTCGAAGATCGTGACCAGGCTCAGGCTGCCGGCCCACAGCACGATCGGGACCGTCGAGAGCACCTGCGGGATCTCGTAGGAGACGAGCTGGGCCACGGCCCGCATGGCGCCCAGCAGCGAATACTTGTTGCGGCTCGACCAGCCGGCCAGGAAGATGCCCAGCGGGCTGATGCTCGAGACCGCGACCAGGTAGACCATCCCCGAGGGCAGATTCACCGGCGCCAGGTTGACGGCGAACGGGATCACCGCCATGACCAGGAACGCCGAGACGATGACCAGCACCGGCGCGAGCAGGTGGACATAACGGTCGGCCGACCGGGGGACGATGTCCTCCTTGGTGAGCAGCTTCAGCGCGTCGGCGATCGGCTGCAGGAGCCCGAGGGGCCCGACGCGGTTGGGCCCGATCCGGTCCTGGAACCGGGCGGCCACCTTACGCTCCAGCCAGACCATGTAGGCCACGATGCCGGGGAAGATCCCGAAGAAGCCCACCGCCAGCCAGAGGAAGTAGCGAATGCGGTCGGCCAGCCCAACACGACAAGCTGATCCTGGGCGAAGATCGGCGATCCCATCCAACTCATCGCGATGTCCACCGCTGTTTATCCCCCTCTCGAACCGGCCGCATGCCCGTGGGTTTTCGTTGCAGGATCGATCCGCTCCCGACCGCCGCTCAGACCCAGCGCAAGACGCCCTTGGCCCAGGCGTAGACCAGCCCGACCAATAGGATCACCAGGAAGATCGCCATCTCGACCAGGGCGAAAGCCCCCAGTCCGGCATAGCTCACCGCCCAGGGGAACAGGAAGACGGTCTCGATGTCGAAGACGACGAACATCAAGGCGTAGATGTAATACTGGATCCGGAACCGCACCCAGGTTTCGCCGTAGGTCCGGACGCCGCACTCGTAGGAGTCGCCCTTGGCCAGCGACCGCTTCCGCGGGGCGATGATCCGCACGACGATCAGCGGGGCCACGCCGAATCCGATCGCCCCGAGGAGCAGGAGCCCGATGAAGATGTAGTTGTAGATCACCATCGCGTGTCACCGTCCTACGAGTGGGGAACCGTCTTCGGGGGGGAAGCCGAGGCAGGCCTTCCGTCGGTTGACGATTCCGACCGATTCGATTCAGGGCGTGGGGGCCGCGGCCGGCGGGACCGGCACCGTCGGGTCGGTCATCACTTCGATCTGGGTCTCGCTATCGACGGCCACCTCGGTGATCTCGCCATCGGTACGCTTGAGCTGGAGGGTCTCCTGCTGGCAGTACGATGCCTTCCCGCCCATCTCGATGCCGCCGACCGGGCGCCGGCCTTCCTTCACGACGATTCCTTCGACCTGGGTCAGCCATCGGCGATGGCCGACACGGACGTACTGAGTGACCCGGACGCGGGTACCGGGCAGATATTTGGGTTTGGGCGGTGTGGGGATCATGCTCGAAGAGATATCCTGTCGAGTCGTCGCACGCGATGACGGCCTGAAGGAACGCGTGCGAACCTCGGTCTTGTCACGTCGTGAATCTTCATTTTCGCTTAGGAGCGACCATCTTAAGGCGGCCCACGGGCGAGAGCAAGACCCCACCCGGCTCCTTCGCTCGATAAACTCCGCGATGGAGACCGCTCAAATCCTCACGGCCCCCTCTGCGGTCGGCCGAGTCCGCACGGTCAACCGCCACCTCCGCAGGAGGATGGTGCGACACGCTGCGCCCTGCGGTATCATGATCCGTAGATCCCGCCTGGGACAGGCCGGCACCGACCAGCGTCGCCAGTCCCTGTGGATTCCGTGGGCCGCTCCGGGACGACCGACGACATTTCTTCGCCGGGCGAGAAGGCTTCTCGACCAGTTCAGACAGGAGCAAATTCAAGACATGAGCGCTCACCTGAATGATCTCGACTGGGAGCCCGATCCATACGAGGCGCGATGGGCCTCATGGGAGACCCCCGATCGGCCGGCGATCGGGCCGTCGGTGGCGAAGAAAACGCTCTCCGTCACGCACGACCTGACCGACGATGAGCTCAGGCGATTCGTGGAGTTCGACACCTATTACGACCCCATGCCCATGTTTGACCTCATCCCGCAATGGGTCGTGATTGCCATGTTCTTCGCCGCATTCGGGGCATTTGCGGGTCTTATGGCCGGCCAGTCGACGGTTGCCATGGTCGTCGGGGGGCTGATTCTCCCGCTCGTGTTCCTGAAAATGCTCGAGGCCATCGCCGCCGAGCGAAGGCGTCACGCGCGGGCCATCGGGCTTTGTGAAGGCCGGATCGTGACGATCTCTCCCCGGGGGCTATCCGTTGAGATCCCCGGCGCGAAAGGGACATACGTCCTCGCGATCGGACGGGAACGCCGATCGTGGATCGACATCCGCAAGATTTCGATCAGCGAAGACGACCTGACGTTCTGGATGCGACCCGTTTTCCCCGACCTGGAAGGCCGTGCGCGTGTGATCGTTCCGCTTCGTGCATTCGCCGACCGCACAGAAGCCGCCGACTTCGAAACCGCCTCAAGGCGTTGGCATGCTGTCGCGAATGGAGCCGACACACACTGGTGGGACGAACTTGACGTTTAACCGTTCGAATAGATGACCGATCGCGGATCGACGACGGGTGACCGATCGGTGAGCGTCACCGCCGATCGTAAGGGTCACGCCTTGACCGGCTTCGGGGCGGCAGGCTTCGCGGCCGGGGCCGCCGCGGGCTTGGTCGCGGCGAGGGCCTTCTGGAGCCGCTGGTCCTTCTTCTTGGCCACCTTGTTCCGCTCGGCGATCTCCTCGGAGCTGTTCCAGGCCTCCGGGTGGGTCTTGGCGTAGAACTCGCTGGAGACCAGCAGGTCCTGGAGGTTGAAGATGTGGGTCTGGTGCCGCTCGTAGTTCGACAGCTCGAAGTTGTGGTCCATCTTGATGGCGTCGAACGGGCAGTACTCGGAGCACAGGCCGCAGTTCATGCAGACGTCCATGTCGATGTAGAAGTCCTCGGGGAGCGGGACGACGGTCCCTTTCGGGCTCTTGGCCTGGCTCATCCAGATGCACTGGGGCGGGCAGACCTTCGCGCAGATGTTGCACGAGGTGCAGCGGACGTTGCCGTCCTCGGTGTCGTAGATCAGCATGGGCAAGACGCGGAACCGCTCGTAGACCGGCAGACGCTCGTCGGGATACTCGACCGTGAAGAGCCCGGAGGTATTCTGATCCTGCGTGACCGTGGGCTCCTTGCCGCGCAGGGGCGAGCGGAAGAAGTCGAGGATCTGGGTGCCGCCGCCGCGACGCGTGAAACCTGTGCCCTTGCGTAAATCCCGCCAGAACGTGAGCAAGAACCGCCGGAGCGTGATCAGGTGACCCCGGATGACGCCCGTCCCTACGCCCATTTCACTCGCCCTTTCCGTTCGAGGTGAGCCCGCCTACCCTGCGATAATCATTCTGGAGGTTAGTTTTCAGGCGGCCGCGCCCGCCGTCGCCGGATCGCCGCCGACGCAGTGCAAGAGGATGGCCAGGATCTTGTCGACCGGCTCGAGAGAATATTCCGGCCGGTCGACGAAGAGGCGTATCGTCTTCCAGCTTGAGGAAACGCCAGACACTCCCCGTCGTGACGGCGCCGTGGATGGTCGGCGGCCCTTCGCCCTTCGCGTTCGTTGAAGATCCGTGCCGCCACCATCTCCGCCGCACACTGGCCCAAGCCCGCCTTGATGTTGTCGTTCTTCGCCTCGACGATCATCACGGCCGGCCGGTCAAGATCACCTGGGCGGGCGAGCGGGACAGGATGAAATCGCAGAATCCATTCAGGCCTCGAGTTCGTCGACACATCGAAGTTCAAGTCCGGAGAAGAGGCTGATCCGCCGATCCATCAGCCTGCGGACCTCGAGCAGGATCGGTGCCACGATGAATTCCGACCGGGCTTTCTCAGTGTGGATCGAGGTCGCCAGCGGGACATATTCGTCGAGGATCGAGCGGAGCGATGGACTGACCGGGACCACCGGAATCGTCCCGAAGAGATCCGTGACCTGGTCATTCAGACACCAGCGAGAAGTCCGGCACGCGACTCGAGAGTGAAATCGACTAGTACGCCATTGCCATCCGGCCCTCTGACTCCCCGCGAGTGCGATCCGTTCACCGATCGACCTCGCCCAGGACGATATCCAGGCTCCCGAGGATGCCGACGACGTCGGCGATGGTGTGGCCCAGGCACATGGCCTCCATCGCCGTGAGGTTGATGAAGCTCGGGCTGCGGACGTGGTAGCGATAGGCGGTGGGGGAGCCGTCGGCGACGACGTAGTAGCCCAGCTCGCCCTTGGGGTTCTCGACCCGGGAATACGCTTCGCCCGCCGGGACCTTGATCTGATAGCTCTTCTTGCCGGGCAGGATCGGACCGGCGGGGATGTCGCGCACGGCCTGCTTGAGGATCTTGACGCTCTCCCGCATCTCGAGCAGACGCACGTAATAACGGTCGTAGAGGTCGCCATTCTTGCCGGTCACGACGTCGAACTGGAATCGGTCGTAGATGCTGTAAGGCGCCGCGCGGCGGATATCGTAATCGACCCCGGAGGCCCGCAACACCGGGCCGGCGGTCGAGTAGTTGATCGCCTGCTCGCGGGTCAGGATGCCGATGCCCTTGGCGCGGTCCAGCACGATCTCGTTCTTCGAGAGGTAGCGATCGAGCTCGTCGATCCGCTTGTCGAGCCGGTCGTTGACGATCCCCCGGCAGCGCTCGATCCAGCCCTGGGGCAGGTCGAAGGCGACCCCGCCGAACCGGAAGTAGTTGCACATCATCCGGCTGCCCGCGGCCCACTCGAAGAGGTCGAGGATCAGCTCGCGCTCCTCGATCGCGTAGAGCGCCGGCGTGAAGAACGCCCCCAGGTCGTTCAGCAGGAAGCCGATCGACCACATGTGGCTGGCGATCCGCGTCAGCTCGGCCATGATCACGCGGATGTACTCGGCCCGCTCGGGCGGCTTGGAATCGTCGCCCATGAGCTGCTCGACGGCCAGGGCATAGCCGAAATTGTTCCCCATGCTCGTGAGGTAGTCGAGCCGGTCGGTGAACGGGAAGTTCATCAGGAACGTGTTCCGCTCGCCGATCTTCTCGTGGTTGCGGTGCATGTAGCCCATGACCGGCTTGAGCCCGACGATCATCTCGCCGTCCATCCGGAGGTTGAGCCGGAACACGCCGTGCGTGCTGGGGTGCTGCGGGCCCATGCTCAGGATGAACTGGTCGGTCCCGAGCTCTTCGACCTCGACCCCGCCGGGCAGCAGCGTCTTGCCCTTGGGGTCGTCGCCGCTGGCGAGCCCGGCCCAATCCTTGAAGTCCTTGGGGATCTTCACGTTCGAGCCGTAGGGATTGACCTCCTCGGCCCGGAAATGCTGGCCGAACCCCTCGTCGACCCGGCTGGAGAAGACCTTGGTCGGTCCCTCGTAGTACGGCTCGAGGAAATCCTTGCGGAGCGGGAAATAGGCATAGCCTTCCCACATGAGGATGCGCTGCAGGTCGGGATGACCGGTGAAGCGGACGCCCATCATGTCGTAGACTTCGCGTTCCTGGAAATCCGCTCCTCGGTAGACGTGATAGAGCGAAGGGACCTCTCCCTGGCCCTCGGCCTCGGCGGTGCGGACCCGGAGCTCGATGACGGTGCCGGGATTTTCGATGCTGTCGAGCTGGTAATTGACCTCGATGCAATCTTCGTAATGGACGCTCTGGAGGCTTGCGAGGTAGTCGTACTTGATGGGGTTCTTGTCGCGGAGGTAGAGGGCGACCTCGACCAGCTTGTCGGTCTGGACGAGGAGACCGGCCTGCACGATCGTGACGGCCCCGGCTCCGAACTCGGTATTGATCCGACCCGCGAGCTCGCCCAGCTTCGCGTCGCCCAGCCAGACGAGCGTCGGCTTGGCCTCGGCCCGTTTGACCTTCTTGCCGGCCTTGGCGGCCGGAGCCGGTGCCGGTGCGGCAGCCTCGGCCACGGCTCCATCGGTGGGAACCGCCTCGCCCCGCGCCTTGGCGCGGATCAGGTCGAGCTTGCTCGGGGCCTTGGGGGCGGCCGGCTCGGCCGGGGCGGTGGTGGCAACCTCTTCAGACGCCGCTTCGGGTTGCGGCGAGGGGATCTTGGTCGGCTTGGGCAGTCCGGCCTCGTGGGCATCCAGCAAGCCCATCGCGGTCCGTTCGGCGGCGATCTCGACGGTCCGCAGGTCGATCAAGTCGGGACCCAGTACCGGGATCGGGATATCACGCTCGACATCCGAGCGATACCAGGGGGTGTTCCCTTTCCGGTTGAAGATCGGCATGTCAATCTTCTCGCCATCGATCTTCTTCTGGAGCATGATCAGGCCGTTCAGGAGGGCCTGGGGAGTAGGCGGGCAACCGGGGATGTACACGTCCACGGGCAGATATTTGTCGATCCCCGAGACGACGTTGTACCCTTCCTTGAAAGGGCCGCCACCGGAGGCGCAGGCTCCCATCGAGATGACATACTTCGGCTCGGGCATCTGGTCGTAGAGCCGGGCGATCATCGGCATCATCGTCTTGGTCACGGTGCCCGAGACGATCATCAGGTCGGCCTGACGAGGCGAGCCGCGGAAGACCTCGGCGCCGAATCGCGCGATATCGAACCGGCTGGAGGCCGTGCAGATCATCTCGATCGCGCAGCAGGCCAGCCCGAAGCCCAGCGGCCAGAGCGCGGAGCGGCGTCCCCAGTTGTAAACGACGTCGACCATCCCCAGGAGCTTGTCCCACGTCGTCACGAGGACGTGCTGCTCGAGCTCCTTCTGGAGGACCGGGTCGATGTAGGTGCTCCACTCCGGGCGGGTGATTGTCTCATTCGTCATGATCGGATTATCTGTGCCTGAATGAAGACTCGCAGCCGAGGCGTCGCGTCCGAATGAAGACGGACTTCGAGACCCGGTCGCTCCATGATCGTTCGACCGACGGATCCTGGGGCGAAGAGATCGCCAGACCTCGGATCGTTCGGGCACTTCCAAGCGGATTTGGCATATCCTAAACGGCGCCGGCCGGTTCCGCCAGTAGGGACCCTTCGCCGGGACGGACGCGAGACCGTGGCTAGTTCGACCCACCGGCCGAGGCGACCGTCGCGAGAGGCATCGCGGGGCATTGAGACGGGTGTTCAGTTTCCACTGTGATGATCGCCGGAGAACCCGGCCGATCCTGGACGGCCGATCCAGCATTCCAGGGTCGGCCGACGAAGCGATCGAAGTGGGAGACGGCATAACGCCAGTTCCAACGTCCGAGGAGCGCCGACCCTACGATCCCGATCAGGCAGCAGGCAATGACCTGGAGCCGCCCTTCACCCGTCCCGATCCCCATCCATTGCAGAAGAGGAGTGAACGTCGGGCCATCCAGTGCGGCGTTGATGTCGCGGTACGATGCCAGCGAGAGCCAGAGGACGAAAGGCGACGACCCGGAGCCCACCAAGATCGAGTTCATCCGAATCTGGACCATGAAGGGTAAAAAGCCCATCCAGAGGAGAATGCTGGCGACGCGAAGGCCCTTGCCCTTCGCCGGAGGCGATTCCTTCGCCTGGTAGACCGAGCATAATATCCCCGATGCCGCGAAGCACCAGGTCGATGACGCCAGAACGAGCAAAGATACCAGGTACCCGAGCGGATGGATCGCCCCGGCGATGAGGCCGACCGTCCACATGATCACGACGATCGCGATGAGCTCGCGCACTTTCCAGATGGTCGAGCACAGCACTCCTCGGAGGATGTCCCGTGCGATCATCGGCGTGGCGAGCAGGCTGGTCCAGGTCTCCTTCGCTCGTTCCCTGCTGATTACTTCGGTGGCCGTGCCCGCCGCCATTGTGGCTAGGATGAACGCGATCGGGACCGTCACACACCTCAAGAACAAATTAAACTCGAACCGGGCCACGTCGACGGGATCGTGGATGCCGTCCCCGGTCATGAAGATTCGAATAAAGAGGTTGAATTCAGGCCGTGTCTGTGTCGTCCCTCCCGATCGGTAACCGTGGTTCCAGACCTCACGAAGTGCCGGTCTGGCGTAGTAATAGACCCCATAGGTCAGCCCGGCCAGCACGCTGAGATTGATGAGCACGCCGATAATTCTGGCGAACCGGTTGTCGCGACTGGTGTACTTTTCCCTCCAAAGAATGGGGTCGTCGCCAACTTCCGGCCTGCGCCAGAACCGCTTGACCAGGCGGGATTGGGCCCGGTTCCAGGCGTGAATTTCGCCGCTCACGTTGGCTCGATAGGCGGATCGCAGCCGCACAATCGACCCGGCCAGCAGCAGAACGGCTCCGCTCAACTGCAAGCCGCACATCCATGCAATCGAAAAAAGCAGGCCGCTCGATGCACCGACGCCCATTGCGAGTTTCATCCCCACACCGAGTGGACTGCTGGCTATGAGCCACGCATTGACGGTCGCGAGCCACGACGGCAGGTGGATTCCGAGACGTGGCAGGGCCATCGGGATGACAACGGGCAAGACGAACCAGGACATCATCCAGAGGACCGAGGAATTCATGGCGAGACGGGCGCTCGGGGCCGAAGTCGAGACCGCGATCGCCAGCGAGGCCAGGAAGAAGACGGTTGTGGCCAGTCCCGCGTAAGCCAGGAGGAGGACTCGAAAATCAATGCCCCCCAGCACGTGGAGGATCAACATGAGCGGAATTCCGGCGAACACCGTGGTGACCACCAGCACCAGGGTCGCCGCGAGCTTCTCGAGGATGATCTCGGCGCTGCTCAAGCGCGAGGCGAGCAGGAACTCCAGGGTGCGCCGGTCTTTTTCCCCCGCGATGGACATCGCAGAGCGAATGATCGCGTTCATCATCAATGTGAAATGAAAACCCACCATCAAGAGGAGCGATCGTTGTGCGATCTCCGTCATCATGAGGTGGGAGATCTTCCCACTCGCGCCGTAATACCAGGTACCGAATGTCCCCATCGGGATCGCGAGCAGGATCGCCGCGAACCAGACGCGCTGAGATTGGAGGTGTTCCCGCCGCACGGCCACCACCAGCTCTCGCCGGAAGATCGGTATGATGGTCAAGGTCGCTTCCTCATGAGTAAGCGGACCGCAATCCGGCAGCGACCGCGGGGGCCTGTTTCAATCCTTGGCCTCGATGATAGGCTCCCATAGCCGTCTTCGAAGCCGCGATTCGCCGAACCTATCACAAATGTCAGACAGATTCAAGGAAGGATGTCGGCTCCCGGCTCGAAGCGGGAATCCGACTCGAGGGCCATCGCAGTGACACCCGGACCCAAGGCGTTGGAGCTGATCCTGAAGCGATGCGGAATCGTGCTCGATGGCGAGCAGATCGGCCTGCTGTGGAGCTACCATCAGATGCTCCGCGCGGCGAATGCACGACTCAACCTGACCCGAATCCACAACTTCGAGAACATGGTGCTGAAGCACTACGTGGATAGCCTGCTGGTTCTCCGGTTCGTCGAATTGCCTTCGCCCCTGATGGATATGGGGTCGGGGCCGGGTCTGCCGGGCATCCCGCTCAAGATCGCCTGCCCGGACGTCCGGATGATCCTGGCCGAGCCGAGGGGGGCACGGGCGACATTCCTCAACGAGGTTTGCCAGCGGCTCCGGCTCGACGACATTGAGGTGTACGACCACAAGGTCGGCCCCGATTATCCCGATCAGGTCGCGGGGGTGATCAGCCGGGCGGTGGGTTCGATCCCGGATACGCTCGACCGAGTCGCGTCATGCCTCGCGCCGGGAGGGCGGATGATCTTCATGAAAGGGCCGGAATGCGACGACGAGATCGTCGCCGCCCGCCGGTCGAACGCGGATCTCTTCCGGCTCTCCGCCGATCATGCCTATGAGATCCCCGACACTCCCCATCGTCGGCGACTCGTCGTCTTCGAGCGACTGGAGGGGGAGGCGTCGCAGTCATCGAATTCCCGACGTCCGGAGACCCAGCCGGACTCCCATTTCGGAAGCCCGGTGCGGGAGATCAGCAGCGCCGCCAACCCGGCATTCAAGCGATGCCGCGAGATGCTCAGTGGCCCCGGGATCCGCAAGCACGGCGAGGCGATCCTGGCCGGTTCCCGCATCCGTGATGAAGTCCTCAAGAAGTTCTCCGAGCACGTCCTGGGCTGGATGACCGACGATCAAGGTCCGCCGCCGCCTTCCGAGTCGATCGAGTGGCTTCGCCTGAGCGATCCGCTCTTCAAGGAGCTCGACGTTTCCGGGACCCATGCCCCGCTCCTGCTGGTCCGCGTCCCTGAGCTGAACGTGTGGTCGGACGACGATCCGTGGCCGGCCGGATGTACGTTGTTCGTCCCGTTCCAGGACCCGGAGAATGTCGGCGCCGTGATCCGATCGGCGGCCGCCTTCGGCGTGGCGCGGGTCGTGTTGCTGCGGGAGTCGGCCCACCCGTTCCATCCCAGGAGCAGCCGGGCGGCCGGACCGGCCCTGTTCCAGGTTCCGCTGGCTCTCGGCCCACGCCTGGCGGAGCTACGCGTGTCGAACGCGCATTTGATTTCGCTCGACACTACGGGTCCCGAGCTGTCCGAGAGCCCGTTCCCGGACCACTTCGGCTTGGTCGTCGGTGTCGAAGGCCCCGGCTTGCCCGCCCACCTTCGCGAGGGACCGAAGCGTCGGATCGCCATGCAACCCGGTGTCGAGTCGCTCAACGCGGCGGCCGCGACAGCGATCGCCCTTTATGTCTCGTCGCGTCGAGGTCCAGTAGCCGGGAAGGATATCGAGAACTCGAGGAGCGGCCTGTCGAAAGAGGATTGAGCCACGGATTGCACGGATAAGAGACGGATAGAGCAAGGATTCTCATCCGCGTGATCCGCGCAATCCGTGGTTAAAATCCTCTTCCTCCGAGATCCGTGGTTTCAGCCGGGTTATTCTTTCACCTTGGTCAGCTCGGACACGATCTGCTCGTAGCCATTCTGCTCGTACTTGGTCGGCCGGTCGCCCGTCGGACAGAAGCAGAAGATCAGCTTGGCGTCGCCGTCGAACTTGTAGATGCCCTTGGAAGTCTTCCCCTTGGCGTCATCGGGCGACTCGTCGATCTCGAAGTCGATCGTCTTGTCGGGCTTCGCCGTCGAGTCGATCTTGACCGTCATCTCATAGGTCCGGGACGGTGCCTCGATTTTCAGCTTCTTGCCCTTGAAGGTGTAGGTGACCTTCCCGCCATCACCGGCCGGCGTGGTCCACTTACCCTCGAATTTCTTCAGTTCGGGGTCAACCTTGTCGTCGGCCGCTTGCGCGACCCAGCCCACGCCCGTCAACAGAACCACAGCCGCGGCGATCGCCATCCAGGTCCGTCTCAGCATCATGGTCTCCTCTTCCATCTTGTTGAGAATCGTTTGTTCGTCCGTCCTGACGATTCGTCCATTCGCCCCGATCGAGTGCGAAGTGAGTTTTCACGATCGGGAAGCAGACGTCCAATGCGAGATGAATGTATACCTGTTCCGGACGCGAAGATCAAGCCTTCTGCGGACCGCCCGACTTTCGCGCCTCGCGGACGATATGCGGGAGTTCCGGGAGGATGATCTTCCCCATGGCCATTTCGACCGCCGCTCGCGAGCCCGGCATGACCAAGACCACGCGATCGCCGATCAGGCCACCGACGGCGCGACTGAGGAGGCAGGCCGGGCCGATTTCGGCGTAGCTCAGCATGCGAAAGAGCTCGCCGTACCCCGGGAGCGGCTTGGTCAACAAAGCCGAGACCGTCTCATACGTCTGGTCGCGAGGGCTAATCCCCGTCCCTCCCGTGATCAGGATGGCGTGCAGGCCCTCACGCTCGGAGAAGGATCGAAGCAATGGTGTCATGTGCTCGGGCTCATCGGCAACGATCACCCGCTCGGCGATCCGATGCCCGGCCGCTTCGGCCATCGAGACGATCAGGGCTCCCGAGGTATCATTTTCGAATGTTCGGGTGTCGGAGACCGTCATTACTGCCAGCATCAATGAAACCGGTGCGGCGGCCCGATGTTCGCTCACGGCTTGACTCATGCAAAGCTTCTCCAGACTCCGGATTCGTCGCATCCCTCCCATCTCAACAAATGAAATCGGGAGTTAACCGCGGATTGCGGTCGGATGATGAGTATTTTTACAATAAGCCAGAGATCACGAAGAGACCGGGTCCTTGGAGGGTGTCGTCATGGGCGCGTGCGGGGTCGGGTTTGGGATTGCGCGTGCGTGAAGGCGTTCAGTCTCCTGATCGGGGTCACGGCGGTGACTTCGTGGGTCACGATCGCGGCTCGAGCCGACGTGATCGAGCTTCGAGGAGGCGGGCAGGTCCAGGGAAAGGTAGTCCCGGACCCGAAGAACAAGGACCGCGTGCAGGTCTGGCTGCTTCGCGGCCGAAACCCGCTCACGTTCCAGAAGGGCCAGGTCGTCAACGTGATCCCGCAGCCGAGCCCGCTGGACGGTTACGTCGCCAAACGGGCCAAGGTCGAGTCAACGGCCTCGGCCCAGTTCGAGCTGGGTTCCTGGTGCGAGCAGAACAAGCTTCCCGACCTGGCTCGACTTCATTATGAGACGGCCCTGAGCCTGGACTCGAATTTCGATCAGGCTCATCGCAAGCTCGGCCACCTCTACCAGGATGGGGCCTGGGTCACTCGCGATGAGGTGAGCGCGGCACAGGGCCTGGTGAAGTACAAAGGCCGATGGGTCACCGCCGAGGAGAAGGCCAAGCGCGAAGATGCGGCGCAGACGACCGCGGCACAAGTCTCCTGGTTGCGCCGGATCAAGGTGCTCCGACAGGCCATCCTGAACGGACCGAGCGACCGTCGCCGCGAGGCGGAATCCCAATTGATGGCGATCCGCGATCCGGACGCGGTCGTGCCGCTGGTCCGAGCCTTCGGCCAGGACGAGCCGCCACTTCGAATCTTGCTGGCGACGGTCCTGGCGACGATCGGAGGTCCGGAGGCTACCAGGGCACTCGTGAGTCGGGTGCTCGATGAGTCCGATTCCGAGGTACGCTCGGCCACGCTCGAGCATCTCAAGGAGCGCGATGAGAAGGGCGTGCCCGTCCAGTTTGCCCGTGCCCTGGCCTCGCAGAATGTCCAGGTGATCAACCGCGCGGCCTGGGCGTTGAACAACCTGGAGGCCGTCGAAGCCGTACCTCGGCTGGTCAGCGTGCTGGTCACCACCGAGCAGCAGATCGTCTACGAACCGCCACCAAACGCCAACGGCCCCGGCCCGGTGGGTCCCGGCCCCACCTTGAAGTATATGAACAATAGCGGGGTCATCATCCAGTCACCCCCGCAGGTGAGCAATGGCGCGGTCGCCTATGGTTTGCAGGCGATCCCCTGGTACCAGATGTCGCCCGGGATCGCCACGGGCGCCGGCCTCGGTAGCGGCTTGCAGATCCCGACGCAACCGGAACCGAAAGTCGCGACCTTCACCTACCGGAATGTCGAGGTACTCTCGGCCTTGCAGAAACTCACGGGCCAGGATTTCGGTTACGACGTCGCCTCCTGGAGTCGATGGGTCGCCCGGTCGTTCAATCCCAACCCCAAGCCGACTCGCCGCGTGCCCCAGCCCTGATCCGTATTCCTGACCGAGGTCAAGCACTGTGTCGGATGGATGGAGTGATGAGCTGGATGAGCGCCGGGCGCTGATCCACCAGCTTCGGCAGCGACTCGAGTCTCTGGGACGTGCCGGGCTGGTCCATATCCTCGCACCCTCGCACCCGAAGCCGGTAGGACCCGCGAAGAGCCCAGCCCTACCCGTTCGAGCCCCGGCAATCCGGCAGGACGCACCGGTCAGCCCGGGACGCGTATCCGAACCTCCCGGTGCGCCTCCTTCCCCACCTCCCGAGCCTGTCACTCCGCCCGTCGCGCCGGCCGAGTCACCCAGGACGTACCAACCCGTTCCGGTTGAGGCGGTCGAGCCGCCGGCGGTCCCGGTGCCACGCCCCAAGGTTCCTATCGCACCGATACCGATCGTGACGACGTTGCTGTTCGAGGAATCGGGTTTCGATACGCCTGTGGTGCCGGCCGCCGATCGTCCGGCCATCCTCGCGGCCGCCGCGGCCGAGGTCTCCGTCTGCAGGAGATGTCCGCACCTGGCCGCGACCCGAACTCAGACCGTCTTCGGCGAGGGTAATCCGACTGCCAGGCTGATGTTCATCGGCGAGGCCCCCGGCGGCCAGGAGGACCGGGCCGGCCGGCCGTTCGTCGGCCCTGCCGGCCAGCTACTCACTGACATGATCACCAAAGGGATGGGCCTGCCGCGCGAGGAGGTCTACATCGCCAACGTCCTGAAATGCCGGCCGCCCGACAATCGCACGCCCACGCCCGAAGAGGCCTCCAACTGCTCGTCGTATCTCGAGCACCAGATCGCCGTGATCCGTCCGGAATTCCTCTGCCTGCTCGGCAAGACCGCCGCCCTGGCCCTGCTGGACATCCTGCCGACGACCACGATGGCGCAATTGCGCAAACGGTGGCACCGCGTCCGAGGAATCAAGACCTTGGTGACCTATCACCCGTCTTACTTGTTGCGCACCGCGTCGGCCAAGAAGGATGCATGGGAGGATTTGCAACTTCTCATGAAAGAGATGGGCCTGGCGGTTCCGAGGAAGAAGTAGGCCGTGGGACGTTCCGCCGGCAATCGCCGGGTGTGAGCCGTTCGCGGAGGAAGGTGAGGGCCGCAACGTTCATGTCCGAGGAGGTCGAGAACGCCCCACGTCCGATCGAGCAATATGCGGATTATCTCCGGCTACTGGCCCGGATCCAAATCGATCCCCGGCTTCGCCAGCGGCTCGATCCCTCCGATGTGGTCCAGCAGACGCTGGTCATCGCTTGCGAGAAGCTCGCGCAGTTTCGAGGTCGTACCGACGCGGAGCTCGCCGCCTGGCTCCGCGCGATCCTGGCCACGACGATCAGCCAGGCGACTCGGCGGTTTTTCCGGCACCAACCCGAGCATGCCCGATCCCTCGAGGCGGCCCTCGAAGGATCCTCCGCGCGACTGGAAGCCTGGCTGGCGCGGGATGACTCGACTCCCGGTCAGAAGGCGAGCAAGGGCGAGCAACTGGCCTGGCTCGCCGTCGCGCTCGCGGAATTACCCGAGGATCAGCGGACCGCGCTGGAGCTCCATCATTTCCATGGGCTCTCGGTGCCGCAGGTCGCCCGGATCATGGGCAAGACCGTCGCATCGGTGACGGGCCTGCTGTATCGTGGCGGAAAGGCGCTTCGATCACGGCTGAGTGAATCTCGATGAGTGGACGACGATGACGGTTGATGGCAACGCCATGAGTCCGCGCGAAGAACGGCTCCAGGACGCGCTCGCCGCCTTCTACCAGGCCGAGGAGGACGGGCGGCCCATGGACCGCCATGCCCTCGCCGATCGTCATCCCGAACTCGCGGAGCAGATGGCAGATTTCTTCGCCATCCAGGACGATCTCCATCGCCTGATCGAACCCCTCCGCCGGGCTGGCTCCGGTGGTGATGCCATCGCCGATGCCGCGGGACCGGCCGAGCCGGCCTCGGCGAGCACGTTCCGCCTCGACGACGAGCGACGCCGTCCGATCTTCGGAGACAGCCGATTCCTCGGCGACTACGAGGTATTCGGCGAGATCGCCCGGGGCGGGATGGGGATCGTGTATCGCGCCCGACAGCGGAAATTGAACCGTCCGGTCGCACTCAAGGTCATACAGTGCGGCCCGTGGATGTCGAAAGCTGACGAGCAACGATTTCGAAATGAGGCCGAGGCGGTCGCCAACCTCGACCACCCGAATATCGTCCCGATTTACGAGGTCGGAGACGATCGTGATTTCCGTTTCTTCAGCATGAAGCTGATCGAGGGTGGGAGTCTGTCTCAACGGCTCGAGGAATGGGGCCCTGACCCTCGCGCGACGGCGAGGCTCGTGGCGACGGTGGCCGGAGCCGTCCAGCACGCTCACGACCGAGGGATCCTCCACCGCGACTTGAAGCCTTCCAATATCCTGATCGACGATCGCGGCCAACCCCTGGTCGCCGACTTCGGACTGGCCCGTCGGGTCCATGAGGATAGCGACCTGACGGTGACCGGGGCGGTGCTCGGTACTCCCGCTTATCTGTCACCCGAGCAGGCCACCGGGAAGAAGGGGGCGGTCACGACGGCGACCGACGTCTATGGCCTGGGAGCGATCTTGTACTTCCTGCTGGCGGGCCGGCCACCATTCCGCGGGGACACGCCAGTCGCGACGCTGGAACGAGTGCGGGAGCGCATCCCGGAGCCGCCGAGCACGATCCGTCGATCGATCGACCGCGACCTCGAGACGATCTGCCTGAAATGCCTGGAGAAGGAGCCGGGGCGGAGGTATGGCTCCGCCGCGGCCGTGGCCGAGGACCTCGAACGTTGGCTTGCGGGAAAGCCGATCGCGGCGCGTCGGATCGGTTGGCCGGCGCGGGCCTGGCGCCTTGGCCGTCGCCATCCCCGAATGGCCGCACTCATGGCCGCGGCGGTCGTCTTCGCCGTCACGACCGTGGTCGGATTCGAGATGAACCGTCGCGCACAGGTCGAGGTCGAGCGATCGAGTCGCGATGCCCGTCTTCAAGCGGAGGCCCTGCGCGGGCAGCGGTATGCGGCAGACGTCAAGCATGTGGGGGAGCTCCTGGCGGCCAACCAAATCGCCTCGGCGATATCGCTCCTCGAACGCCATCGGCCCGGCCCCGGCGAGGAGGACTTGCGGGGCTTCGCCTGGTATTATTACCGACGGCTGTGCGAGGTCGGTCGTCCGCCACTCCTGGGGCATGAAGGCGAGGTCTATTACGGGACATTCTCGCCCGATGGGAAGACCGTCGCCACCGCCGGCAAGGACGGGACCGTGCGCCTCTGGGACGCGGACTCCGGCGCGGCCCGATCGATCCTTCCGGGAAATGACGGCGATGTGAATTGGGTCTCCTTCTCCCCGGATGGAAAGACCCTGGCGACCGCTGGCAATAGCCGGACCGTCAAACTCTGGGACGTGGAGTCCCGCCGCATCGAGGCGTTGCTGCCGGGGCACGACGGCGAAGTCGTCGCGGCGATCTTCAGCCCCGACGGGCGGCTCGTCATATCGTGCGGGCGGGAAGGTCGGGTGATCTCCTGGGACCGCGGCACGCGCCGGATCGAGCGGAGATTCGATACGCCTTCAGCCGTCCAATCGCTCGCGGTCTCGTCGGACGGCGCGACACTCATCATCGCCGGCGAATGGGTCGTGGTCTGGGACCTGAGGGCGGGGCGCGAGATTCGTCGCTTCAAGTCCGGCGTGGGCCGTGCGAACGGAGTCGCCTTCTCCCGCGATGGCCGATCTCTCGCGCTGGCCTGCAAGTTTGGGATCGAGGTCTGGGATGCGCGAGGCTCGCGACTCCGAGAGACGTTCGATTGCCATCGCGTCATCGCGGAATCGTTGGCATTCTCGCCCGACGGAGGAATCCTGGCCTCGGTCGGTCACGACGGCGACATCCACCTGTGGGATCGGGCCTCCGGCACGAGCGATCGCATCTCCACCGGCCAGAGTCGGGGAAGACTCTGGTGTGTCGCCTTCTCGCCGGACGGCCGGAGGCTGCTCACGACGAGCTCGGAAGGGCCATGCAGGATCTGGAACTATCCCGAGGATCGAAGCTGGAGCATGATCCGAGTGAGATCGCCGAACGTCCTCTCGATCGCGCTCTCTCGCGATGGTTCCCGATTCATCTTGGCCCACGACGATGGCAAGATCCAGACATACGAGGCCTGGACGGGTCGGCTCCTCGGCACCGAGCGCTTCGATCGAGGCTCGCGAGTGAGACGCGCGACCCTCTCCGCCGACGGCACTCGGTACGTGACTTCGGACATGACCGGCACGGTCGCCGTGTGGGACGTGGGTACCCATCAACTACTCGCTGAACATCATGCCCCGTTGATGGCCGGCCCCGAGATCGACGTGGCCGGCTCGCCCGACTGTCGCTGGATCGCAGAGTCGGATGACGCGCACGGGATCAAGGTGTGGGGCGACGGGGGTCGATTTCGGGAATTCCGGCCCGATGATCGGCCGAGATTCCTGGCCGTCTCGCCGGACGGCCACTGTTCGATCTGGGATTTCGAAGTCCGAGAAGCTGGTCGTTTTCGACCCGATCTCGGGCCAGGAGCGATCGGCGACCGACTCGGCCCATCAACGGCGGATCCGGGCCCAAGCCTTTTCGCCGGATGGCCGAACCCTGGCCACCGCCGGCACCGACGGGTCCATTATCCTCTGGGATGTGTTGACCCTTGTCCCCCGATTCGAGCTTTGCAAGAACGCATGCTCCTTCACTTCGGTCGCCTTCTCCCCGGATGGCCGGACACTGGCCTCGGGCGATGAGGATCGCCTCGTACGCCTCTGGGATCTGGGCTCGAGGCAGCAGATCGCCGAGTTAGAAGGTCATTCCGCGCCGGTCTCCCAGGTCCGATTCTCTCCCGATGGCCTGACCATCGCGTCCGTCGCCGCATCGGCCAAAGGGGACTATGAGGTGATCATCCGTCGCGCCCGCCCGGCGAGCATCGGCGGCACCTCGGCTGAATCTCCCCTCCGTCGTGGGCCATGAAAAGAAAAGAATTCGGAATCCGCGCTAGGGTTTCACGTCTCGTGCATCTCTCTCTTAGGACGGTGCGGAACGATGTTATGGGCGACGTCCGATGGGCCCCCTCTGGGTGTCCCGCTCGGTCGCCTCGTCGTCTTCAAATATCGACGAAGTCAAGATGCGCCGACTTGAGCGGAAGTCGCCGGGGAGGATACTCCAAGGTCCGACGACGTCCCCGGCAGGTCGAACAGATAACTTCTGTCGAAGGCCCACATCGGGCCGGGACTCGCAGCCACTGGCCTCCACGGAGACCGGCGCCTTCCGAGTGGTCACCGGGTGGATGCGCCGTTACCCCATCACGCGAACGTACAGATTGGCGTTTTCTGACGTAATCCTGGCCCCTCGTATCAAGGAGTCCCTGAAATGTCGAGGAAATTCGTGAGAGTCCGAAGCATTCGGCTGACCTTCTCGCTGTCTCTGATCGTCAGCCTGGCCCCGGCTAGTCGCATCTGGGGAGGGGAAGTCCAGGTCGACGTCCAACCCTATGTGAACGCAAATCTGCAGTCTGGTTACGGTTACGCGAATGGCTCCCACTATCCGAGCGGCGGCACGACGCTGAGCGACGGGAATGCTACCTTCACCTTGGCTTATTTCGATCCCGTGAATACGACCGGGACGGGCGCCCTCCAGACCGGGTCATTCAACCCGATGAACACGAACACTTTCGACGTCAAGGTGAACATTGCCAATCCCGATACCGTTTATACGCTGATCAACTCGGTTTATGGCGTTTATGGTGCCACCGTCGGTTCGGTCGAATTCAAGGCGACCGGTGGGCTGGACTACTCGGTTGACCTGGTGGAAGGGCAGGACATCCGCGATCACAACAACGATGGCGCCAATAATGTCATCGGAACGGGGGATTTAAAATCCGTTTATCTCAATTCCTATTATTTTGATAACAACCAAATCCGGTTCGACGAACAAGGGTTCGTCCTGCCGGCGAGCTTCCGCGCGGCGACCTTGACCGACATCATCTTGAATGGCAGCGGCAACGTCCCCGACGGGGAGCCGTTCCTCGTGGCGGCTACGGTGGGAACTGCGTCGGTCCCGGAACCCTCGGGTCTGGTGATCGCGATCGTAGGAGTCGGTATGGTCTCGGCATGGGGATGGGGGCATCTCCGCAGGTCCGGGCCTGCGGTGCGCTCGCCAAGGAACTAACTTCCGCGTGGATGGTATGCCCTACGGAGCCAAGCCGGCCCTCTCGCTCGTTGTGGAGAGGGGCGACGGCGATTGTCCGGGTCCAGATGCGCCTCGAACTCGAAGGCGGTTCTCCAGTACAATCGACCCGGGTACCTCCGTTGCGGGCCGGGAGCGAAAAACCATGCCGATCCACGATTGGACTCGCGTCGATGCGGGGCTGTTCCATGCGTTCCATCAGAGCTGGATCATCACGCTTTCACTCGCGCTGAATACGGGCGTATTGCCGCCCGATTACTACGCACTCCCATCGATCCAGGTACCAATCCCGGACGTTCTGACGTTGAAAATGTCGACGGACCGGGATGAACCGAATGGGAGACGCTCCGGACTGGCTGTGGCCGTCGCTCCGCCTCGAACGCGCCTGGTCCGGCATGCCGATGATCGGGTCTACGTGCGTAAGGCCGATCGGATCGCGGTCCGCCACCGTCATGGCCAGGTCGTCGCGATCGTCGCGATCGTCGCGCCGGGCAACAAAGCGAGCACCGCCGCGCTGAGTACGTTCGTCGAGAAGAGCTCGGATATGATCATGCAGGACGTACACCTCCTGGTGATCGACCTGTTCCCTCCCAGCAAGCGCGACCCGCAGGGCATTCACAAGGCCATCTGGGACCAGATCAAGGAGGAGGACTTCGAGTTGTCGGCCGACAAGCAACTGACCCTTGTCTCCTACGACGCGGGGCCACCGCCGACCGCTTACGTCGAGCCGATCGTCGTGAGAGACGCCCTGCCCGACATGCCGCTGTTCCTCAAGCCGGAGTTCTACGTCCCCGCGCCGCTCGAGCGCACCTTTCGCGAGACGTGGGATGATTTCTTCCCGGCCCCGCTCAAGCGGCTTCTGGAGACGCCGCCCGAGGGCCAATCCGAGTGATGCCGATTACTGTCCGACCCGACTTTACCGCCCCTTGGCCGCGACGGCGGCCCTGGCGGCCTCGGCGACCTTGGCGGCGGTGAGGCCGTACTTCTCCAGCAGAGCGTCGGGTGCCCCGCTCTCGCCGAACTGGTCGCCCAGGTTGACGTATCGGATCGGGACGGGTTTCGTTTCGGCGAGGGTCATGGCGACCACGCTCCCCAGTCCGCCGTGGGCGAGGTGTTCCTCGGCGACGACGACCGCTCCGGTCTCCTTGGCGGCGGCCTCGAGGGCCGATCGGTCGATCGGCTTGACGGTGTGCATGTCGAGGACCCGGGCATTGATCCCCTCGCCGGCCAGCGCGTCGGCCGCGTCGAGCGCGAGGGCGACCATCAATCCGTTGGCCACGATGGTCACGTCGGAGCCGTCGCGGAGTTGGTTGGCGACGCCGATCTGGAATGGGGTCGAGCCGCCCGTGTAGATCTTCGGCACCTCGGGACGCCCCACCCGGAGATAGACCGGCCCTTCGTAACTCAGCATCGCGGTCGTCGCCGCCTTGGTCAATTCATCGTCGGAGGGGACGATCACCACGAAGCCCGGCAGCGAACAGGCCAGCGAGACATCCTCGATCCCCATCTGCGACGCACCGTCCTCGCCGATCGAGATGCCCGCGTGGCTACCGACGACCTTGACGTTCAGATGCGGGTAGGCCACCGACATCCGGAGCTGGTCGTAGGCGTTGCACGTGATGAACGCCGCGAAGCTCGCGATCAGGCTCGTCTTGCCCGCCGAGGCCAGCCCGGCCGCGATCCCGACGAGATTGCTCTCGGCGATGCCGATGTTGAAGAACCGGTCGGGGAACTTCTTGCCGAACCATTCCGTCCGGGTCGAGTTGCTCACGTCGGCGTCGACCACGACGATGGACGGATTGTCGGCCCCGATCGCCTCGAGCGCACGCCCGAATGCATCACGGGTCGCCTTGCCCAGTTCCCGTTTCGTTTCCAGCGCGGAGGAAGCACCCGCCATGACTGATTACCTCAAACGAAGAATGAATCTCAATTCTTTCACCACGGAGACATGGAGGCACTGAGAAGTAACGGACAAGAGAACCCCTCTTCCATTTACCGATCAGAAGAATTCGTACGTAACTTCTTCAGCTCTGTGTCTCCGTGTCTCCGTGGTGAAGAGCATTTGGTACTACTCGCCGCCGGCCGCGACCTCGGCCAGCGCCTCGTCGAGGTTCTTGGCGGGCAGCGGCTTGCCGTGAAAATTGGTGTCGCCTAGCTTGCGGAGGACGTTGAGGATGCCCTGGCCCTTGTGAGTCAGCGCGACGATGCAGGTCGGCAGGCCCTGGACGGCGTTGGCGCGGTCGAGGGCCTTGAGCACCTCGCGCATGTCGTTGCCGTTGATGACCTGGGTCTTCCAGCCGAACGCGGTGAACTTGCCGTCGATCGGGTCCATGTTCAGGACGTCTTCGGAGGCCCCGGTCTGCTGGAAGTGGTTACGGTTGACGATCAGAGTCAGGTTGTCGAGCTGGTACTTGGCCGCCGATGCGGCCGCCTCCCAGTTCTGGCCTTCGCCGAGTTCTCCGTCGCCGGTGAGGACGTAGGTGTGGTAGTTCTTCTTGTTGACCCGGGCCGCCAGCGCGTGGCCGACGCCGATCGACAGGCCCTGGCCGAGCGAGCCGGTCGAGGCCTCGACGCCCGGAAGCCGCTTCATGTTCGGGTGCCCCTCGACCGGGCTGCCGATCTTCCGGAGAGTCATGATCTCGTCGTGCGGGAAGTAGCCCGACTGGGCCAGGGCCGCATAAAGGACCGGTGCCGCGTGACCTTTGGACAGGATGAACCGGTCGCGGTCCGGCCAGTGGGGATTCTTGGGATCGTGCCGCAAGAATCCGCCGAAGTAGAGGGCCGTCACGACTTCGGTCGCCGACAACGAGCTACTAGGATGGCCCGAGCCGGCCTCGGTCGTCATCTTCAAGATATCGTCTCGAATCGACTTGGCGCGTGACAAGAGGGCGTCAAGGTTCGCCACAGATGCATCCTCCTCGATCGCCACACCCCGTGGCCGCTCAGTTGCGTGAAGCCGTTCATCCTGGGACGGCCGGTCGGGGTCTCACCTGATGGATCTTCACAATTCGCGGGAATTTCCCCGCAATTCGAGTACCAAACTTAACGACTGGGATGCGGATCGGGCAAGGGGGTCGTCTCGATAGTTTGCGTCGCCGATCTCGATGACCGCGTGTTCTGACCTCATAGCGGACGATCGCCACGACCACGAAATAGCCCGCCCTAACGGTCGAGCCAGGGATCCCGGAGCGGATCGTTCGTGCGTGCGGAGAGTCGTGGACCGTCGACTTGACCCGAGAATCCTTTCGGATTCATCATCGGCGGTTTGGCGTCGGCCGCCTCGCGGAAAATGTGCGGAAGGGAGCGACTCGTGTTTCGCGTGATCAGGCCGTCATCCTCGCGGATGTCCGTGCCGCAAGCATGTCCGTTGACGATCCAGCTCCCGATCACCGGATAACGTCCGTTGAAACTCGGCGACGGGCAGAATTCCTGGTAGACAAGACGGCCCTCCGAATAGTCGCCTCCCGTCGCGGCGATCGTCTGCCCGTCCTTCAGGATTGGGAAAAAATCCCGAATCCTTCCGGCAAGTCCGCCCCGTGTGATCCCATCGGCCCGTCGTGGAACTCTTTTCCATTCGCGTTGGCTTACGGCGATGGGGCGAAGGGATCGTCGGGGATCGGGTCGTATCGCTCACCCGAGCGAATCAGCTCGTTCCAGGGGGGGGCGGGGAGCAGGAAGGCGGGGCCGGAGTCGCCCGAGCCGGTCGCCGCGCACACGTTCCCTTCGTCGGTCGGGACGCCGATGCGTAGGACCTGGGGCGGTTCCTTCCCGGCGAGCGAGACCTCGACCCGGAAACGAGGATGGAGGAGACCCGCCGCGATCGGCAGCTCCCCGTCGTACTGGATGAACCGGGAGGTCTGGAGCTGGGACATCGTGCCGACCAGGGACCCGATCCGCGACAGATCGAGGCCATCCGCTTCCGAGCCGGGTTCCGCCACCCACTCCACCTCGCCTCGCCTTGAGGGCATTCGATGGTAGAGGGCGACCGTGCGGTTCGGCCAGTGGAGGGTCAGGCGCCGGGCGCGAGGGGCCTGGAACGACAGGACGTCATGATGGTGGAATTCCGCATCGAACAGGCGGACCGTCGCCACGGCGATGTGGAAGACCAGCGGCTGACCCTCGACCGCCGCGAAGTAATTCAAGCTCCGGGGCACCGGGCCGCCGATCTTGAGCCGATGGACGCCGTCGGATTCCCAGATCACCTCGATCAACGGCCGATCGAGTCCGAAGATCTGGCCTTCGCTCGCAGGGATGGACGTGAATTCCTCGGCGCGGAGATTCGCCAGGGCGTTCAGGACCTGCGTGATCGACGTCACGTCCGCCTGTGCCTCCACCGGCGAGCGCATTCGCCAACGGTTCGGCCCGCCCGAATTGTCCGGCTCGAGTACGTCCGTGCGTTTGCCGCGCTTGATGGTCAGCTTGTGGATCGTCGCTTCGCTGGTCATGACGATCGAGCGATCGCGGAAGGCATAGGGGTTCTTCGGGAGCACCTCGAGGAACGTGTCCGGTAGCGCCAGGATCTCCCGGTCGCCCTCCAGACGGGCGAAAATGGTCTTCTTCAGGACATCGTGGCGGCCGAGCCTCAACTGGAGGGCAGGGGGCTCGGTCGCTTCCGAGGCACTGCCCGGGCCGGCTTCGCGAGCGATCGGTGCGTCCTGCCGGATCCGGATCGACATGATCGGCGGATCGAGCTGAGGGTCCGGTACCTTCTCGGGTTCCAGGAACTCGCTGGTCTGGAGGCCGTCGATATGGGTCAGGAAGGCCTGGACCGCCGGGCGATCGGCTCTCTCTTTCCGGGGCGAGGTCAACTCCCATCCTTTCGCGTCTTTCCTGAGCGAGAAGAGGTCGCTGCGAGTCTGGATCTCGATGCCGGTGACGGCGGTCGGTACGATATCGGCGACCTGCTGGCTTCGGAGTCGCGTGGCGTTCTCGGGGATCTCCGTGAGGGCCCGGGCCTCGACGATCACCACGTCGTCCTGGCCGCCTTGCCGGACGTAGAGGCGCTCAGGATCGTCGGGGACCGACTTGCCAACGTCGAGGACCAGCGGCGACTTTTCCTTGCCGGCCATCTTCAATTCGACCGTGATCTTCGGCGTGTCGAGTCCGAAAGGGGCGAAGTCCTTGACGTCATTTGCGACGTATCCCTTCGGCGGCTCGACCACCCGGAGCGACGCGAGCGCGCCCAGCAAGCTTTCGAGCTTCGCACCATTGGCGGGTGCCTTGACCGGCGTGATCAGGTTCCAGCGATTGTCGCGGCCCCGATCGGCCGTGATGACCTGGGGCTTTGTACCAGGGGCACCCGGTCGCGTGATCGTCAGGGATGCGACCTCGAATGACGCCACGCCCATGAGGACGGGCTGGCGCCAGTCGGGGAGGGGCTGGTCGAGCCCGCCGAGCAATCGCGCCTCGACGACGTCGATACCAGGGACGCCCTCGCGCTGGACGTATCGGCGGCCCTGCACGACCTTGCCGACCTCGAGCGAGGCGATCGGGCGATCGGCTCCGGTCGATCCGCGGGGGGATGCGAAAAGCCTGATGGTCGCGGCCGGAGGCGTCAACCCGAACGACTCGGATGGGACGGTAATCGTGCCGGCGTCGGGGGATTTCCGCAAGTCTTTGAGGTTTCGCAGGAGCGCCTCGATTCGCGAGGGCTCGGCCGCCACGTCCATCGGCTCCACGATTTGCCAGCGGACCTGGCCGCGGTCCCGGCGCTCGAAGACCAGGTGCTCGTCCCCCCGGTCGATCGACACCCGGCGGATCTCCTCCGGCGGGGTATCGATCAGGTCGGGCAGCACTCGGTCCGCGCGACGCACGTCTTCCCATTGCGTGCGGACGCCGGCCCGATCCAGCCCCCACACGGTGAGGAGGCTGCCGAAGAACAACACCAGCAATATCGTGGTCTTATGGTTGGATTTCATCATTCGCGCCGGGCAACGTAGACGGTGATCCCCATGGCAATGATCAACATCACGGCCGTGGCTGACGGGACCATGATCAGCCGCGACCGCAACTGGTCATCGACCGCGAGCGTCAGCGCCACGTGGGTCTTGGCGGCGATCCCCAGCGTGTCGGGCCGCTCGCGCAGCCAGCTCGCGGCGTTCATCAGCATGTCGAGGTTCGACGGGGCGATATCCTGGAGGAGGTTCTCGGCGAGCGTCGCGCAGGAGAACAGCACCAGCCTCGGCTTCTCCTCGGCCGGACCACCTTTCCGGTCGCCGACCGGGCGCCGGGAAACCGCCACGCCGACGGTCACGGGCCCGCGACCGTCGGCGGAAGGGTCGAAGGTCGGGCGGGGGTTCTTGAGGTCCGTCTCGGTCCAGGCGGTGGGGCCCGTCTGGAGGATCGCCGTCGGCAGCAGGCTGCGATCGACGGGATCGGTCGGCGTGCCCCCGCGCCCGGTCTGGCCCAGGATCACGATCGGCGCCGCGATGGGGAGCACCACGTACCGATTCGAGTCCATCGCCGCGGCGATCGGGTGAGGCGATGTCGCGCGGGTCGGCGCGAGGAGCAACTGCCAGTTGCCCTTGTAATTCAGCTTGGGGTCGATGACCAGGCCCTTGCCGATTTCGAGATTGTTCGACTTGAGGAACTCTTCGAGGCCCGACGGGCCCGCGTTGCCCAGCAAGAGAATCACGGGTCCGCCGCGATCCACGTACGCCCGGATCTTGGAGACTTCCTTCGGCTGGAATGGGTCGCTCGGGCCGGCGACGATGAGCAGGGTCAGATCTTCAGGGACCTCCTCGGCGACCAGATTTAGCTCAATGACGTCGCAACCGACCCGAGCTAGCCGGGCCTTCCAGTTGCCCACGCCTTTTTGCCCCGGGTCATTGATGGATTGCTCCTTATGGCCCGAGGTGAAGGCGACCTTGACCGTCTTCCCCTCCCGGCGACGCATCAGCGCCGAGGTGATCGCGTCCTCGCCGGTGAATGCCGACTCGAAGCGGTCGCTGCCGGTACGGAGCTGATCGGCCGAGATGGGCTCGAACATATCCTGGTTCCGGACCACGACCGCCTCGGCTTCGGGTCCCTCACCGTACTCGATCAGGACGCCGCCGCCGCGCAGCATCGCCAGGTCCGGTACGCGTTTGGCCAGTTCCTCGATTCGACTCACGTCGGAATACGGATCGAGGTGCGCGATCCGGACGCTCCGCGGATTCGCGTCGCGGTAGGATTCGAGGAGCTGCTCGACCCGGTCGCGCTGGCGCTCGGCGACCGGACCGCGCCCGAAGATCATCGTGAACGTCAACGGCCGATCGAGGCTCGTCAACTGGTTGAGCGTCGAGGACGACAGCGAGTAGGTCGCTTCCCGCGTCATGTCCAGGGGATATCCGCCGTAGCGGAAGGCCAGCACGTTGATCACGATCAGGATGCCCGCCAGCAGCGAGAGATTCAGGAAGGAGTCGGAGAATTCGATCGTCCGACGCAAACTCGGGCTGGAGTGGCGGTATCGGCGGTTGACGCGGATCAGCGTCAACACCAGGCCGAATCCCAGGGCGAAGATCGGCACCGACCAGAGGATGCGGCGGTCGAGCGCGACCAAGGCCGCGCCCAGGATCAGGAGCAGGCCGACGACCACCCCGGCCACGATCCGGTCGCGATATCCGGAGCGTGGCGCGTCGGAATCCTCTTCCGACTCGGCGGCCTGCCCCGGAGGAGCCCCGCGGAGGACCCAGGTCACCACCAGGAAAACGACCAGCGCCGAGCCGATGACCCAGATCTCGCCCCGGCCCAGGAATGTGAGGACTTTCTCTCCCATCGACGGCCGTTCTCCCTCGTATCTGCTCGATCAACGATTCGATCGAGTCTCCAGGACTTTCACGGTCAGGCTCAGGAGCAGCACGCAGACCGACAGGTGAAGCACCAGGTGGCGAAGGTCGAGCTGGCCGACGCCGAAGTTCCGGACCTGGTAGAGGATCGAGGAGAACCGGACTCCCTCGGCCCATCCCGCGTGCTGCCGCGCCCCGTAGAGATAGACCAGCGGGAACATCACGGTCAGGAAGAGGAGCACGACGAAGGTCCAGATCGCGGCGATGATCTGGTTGCGCGTCATCGAGCTGAAGAAGAGCCCGATGGCGACGAACATCATGCCCATCGTGGTCAGTCCGATCCCCAGCGAGAGGACCGGCCCGATGTCGAAGTAGAAATGGGCCTGGTAGTAGAGGAAAGGCAAGTAGAGGGCGAACGGGACGAGCAGGACAAGGTACATCACGACGCCGGCCAGCCATTTGGCCACGACGACCTGGGTCTCGGTCACCGGCAGGGTCAGCAAGGTCTCGATGGTGCCGGACCGCCGCTCCTCGGCCAGCAGCCTCATCGTCAGCGCGGGGATCGCGACGATGACCGCGATCCAGAAGAACGGGCTCCCCGAGATGTAGGTGGTCATCGGGTCGCGGAGGCTCGAGAATTCGCGCTGGGGCTGCCTCATGAAGTCGATCAGCTCCCAGAAATTGAGGAACGCGACGACCTGGAAGGCCAGCAGCACGAGATAGGCCATCGGGGCCAGGAAATAGGCGGCCAGCTCGCGGATCAGTAGGGTCGAGACGTGTCGCATGGTCAAACGGCCTCGCGACGGGTGTCGGCCAGCGTGTCCTGTGTCACGGCCTGGATGAACCGTTCCTCCAGCGAACTGCGGCGCAGGTCCAACTGACGGAGCGGCCAGCCATTGGAGGTCAGCTTGAGACAGACCGCCTCGCGGAGATCGCGGTCGCCGCGCGTGTGGACCTGGAAGCCGGCATGGTCGCCGTCCTCGTGTTCCAGGCGGACGCGGTCGACGCCCGGGACCGTCCGGATCGCGGCGGAGATCGCCTCGGCGGGCCCCCGCGCCTCCAGGACGATCGCGGTCTCTCTGCGCAGGTTCTCCAGGCGGTCGTCCAGGGCGATACGCCCCCTGGCGATGATGATGACCCGACCGCAGACCGCCTCGACCTCCGGGAGGATGTGCGTCGAGAGCAGCACCGTGTGCCGGTCCCCGAGCTCGCGGATCAACCCCCGGACCTCCAGGATCTGGATCGGGTCCAGCCCGGACGTCGGCTCGTCGAGGATCAAGATGGGCGGGTCGTGCACCAACGCCTCGGCGAGGCCGACCCGCTGCCGGAATCCCCGCGAGAGCTGTCCGATGATCCGGTTCTCCACCTCCTCGAGCCGGCATCGGCCGATCACCTCGCTCACGGCACGACGCAGCCTCGACCGGGGCACGTCCTTGAGCCGAGCCCGGAATCGCAGGAACTCCCTCACGCGCATCTCGACGTACAGGGGGACATTCTCCGGCAAATATCCGACCCGACGCCGGACCTCCAGCGGGCTATCGAGCACGTCGAATCCGGCCAGATTCGCGCGGCCGCTGGTCGGGGTCAGGAAGGTGGTCAGCATCCGCATGGTCGTCGTCTTGCCCGCCCCGTTGGGGCCGAGCAGTCCGACGACCTCGCCCTTCCCCACTTCGAAGCTGACGCCATCGACGGCCTTGAACGACCCGAATCGCCTTGAGAGCCGGTCCACCTGGATCATGTTGCCGATCACCACCCCTTCGTCCGCGAAGCGTCGAACTCGGCCGGGCCTCGGCGGCCCGGTCGATCTCCTGCCTACAAGAAGAGTAATCGATTGGAGGCGGTCCGTGACAGGCGTTGTGGAGCAAAGCTCGCCGTCCTCGCCGGATCATGCCGGCCGGGCAGCCCGAAATCCCGAACCCGGAGGATCGAGGACGCCGGCCCTTCCCGACGAGCATCGCATCAACCCGGGCGGGATCGGGAGACCCAGACCAGGACGATCGACTTTGCAGTCTCCAGCTCCGCCGCGGGAGAACTTCTCTCTTGCTCGGGGGTGGGACGCCGAACAGGAGTCGGGTCTCGCGGAGCGACCGCCGGCGCGGGCGGATGTTCGTCGGATCCGGCCTTCGGCACCAGGAGAGCCAGGGACTCGCGCGGGATCTCGACGTCCGCCATCGGCGAGGGAGGGCACGCCTGCACCTGGCCGATATCGGCCAACTGGGTGACGATCTTGGGATCGATCGGGGTCTCCTCGACCCGGTCGTGCACCGCCTTCCGAAGCCGATCACGAAGGGTGATCAGCTCGCTCGGATCGACCACCAGCGCGAAGACGGTCGCCTCGCCGGGATGACGGGGGTCGATCACGATGCCCTGCGCGATGGTGATCTTGTAGAAATTGAACCGCGTCGTCTGTTCCACGACGCTCGCCACCTGCTTCTGCTCGGAGTCGTCCATCACGTTGGCGACGAGGAAGATCCGCCGAAGATCCGGATTATCCAGATACTGGCTGACATGCTCGAGCTCGCCCGACGCGGGTGCGGCTCGATGCGAATCCCCCTGGACACGGTCCTTGGCTTCGGCCTGGCTGGACGCCCCCTCGCGAATCGGATGAGAAACAAATAAGGGCCAACCGGATTCGGGGGCGTGGAGCGGGGAATCGGCCGAGGAAACCTGGTGCATCGGGGAAGGATCGTGTATCGCGAGCTGAGCATCGGCCTGGCCGCGAGGGCCGCCGGGACCGACCCGCAAGACAAAGGACATCACCGCGGCGATCAAGAGGCCGGCCGCGATGGCGAGCAACCCGGCAGCTCGCGAGGGATGCCGGCGGATCGCGAACTGACGCGGAACGATCGACAGGATCGTGCCCAGGCGAGATCGCCCGGAGATTCGAGACATCACCCGCGACGCCACGTCCACCGACGCGTCGCGAGGGAGCCCGGCCAGCAGGTCGCGGACGAGGGTCAGGCTCCTGAGCTCTTCCCCGAGCTGGGGATCGGAGACCAGGGCCAACTCGACCGCCAGTTGCTGCTCAGGGCTGAGCTGGCCATCCATGTAGGCACTCAATAGTGATTCGTCAACGATTGTCATGGTCTGTAGACTTCCGGAAAAGAGGGCCTGGGCGAGCTTGAGCTTGGCCTCATGCCTCTCCGGACCGACGCGAGGCGGGGGACGAAACGCGGGGCCCGTCGCTAAGGGACCGAAGTTGACCCTTGGCGGACGGGTAGCGGTTCGTCGACCAGGACTCGCAAGCGATCGCGAAGTTCACAACGGGCGCGGTGCAATCGGCTGCGGACCGTGCCCACGGGGATATC
The DNA here is from genome assembly GCA_963743925.1 of uncultured Planctomycetota bacterium. Lineage (GTDB taxonomy): Bacteria > Planctomycetota > Planctomycetia > Isosphaerales > Isosphaeraceae > CAVZRC01. Next base: position 51,060 of record CAVURY010000018.1, read on the forward strand.
GAGGATCGCGCTGATCTCCTCGTAACGGCGGCCGTCGAAGTCTTTCAGGACGACGATCGCCCGGTGCTCGGGAGAGAGGCGGTTGAGCGCGGTCTCCACGAGGCGCTTGCGCTCGGCCCGCTCGAGGGGAGCGGACGGGTCGGACTCGGTCGATTCGTCGGCAGGATCCGCGCCTCGGCAGGCCGTGGGCTTGCGCCTCAGCCGCAGGGCGGATCGGATGCGACGCCGACGATGCCCGCTCAACGCCAGGTTGACCGCGATGCGATAGACCCATGTGTAGAAGGAGCTTTCTCCCTCGAATTGGTCGAGCTTCTCGAAGGCGCGCACGAACGCGTCTTGCAGGACGTCCTCGGCATCCTCCGGCGAACCGGTCAGCCTCAGGATGGTCGGGTACAGCCGTTCCTGGTAGCGTTCGACCAGCACGCCGAACGCATCGGTCCGACCGGCCCGAAACGCTTCCACGAGGCTTTGATCGTCAAGGGACCGGGACATCATCATTGTTGGACGTCCGAGCTCGGCCTGGGGTTCCCACGAAATGTCATCGCCATCGGCAAAGATCGGGCTCGGCCCCGGCCCCGACCCCGATCGCGGCGCCCGCCCCCCCCGGAGGGTTGGCGGGCCGCTTCCCTTATCATATCCCGCGCCGAGGCCGGGAGTGAATAGCCGTGGATTCGCGAACCTCCTCCCGGCTCGCCCGATCGGGCGACCGGGCTCGGGTCCATTTCCTCCGCCCGTCGGGCGTACTCGCCCCGGTCGAGTTACCGGAGTGTTCCTGGTCCGGGCCTGCTCGCCTGACATTGGAGGCGAAATCCCTCCCTCCCGCCTCGGTGTCGCCCGTAATGCGCGTGGACGAGACTGGCCGAGCGGGCCTGCATGGCGGATCAAATGCTCGGGCGGGTCGGATATGGACGAGTCGCCACCCCGGGCCCTTCGTGGAGGCCCCGCCGACTGGTTGCGCGGTCTCCAGGACATTCCTGGAATACCCGATCCGCCCGCCCGGCCCAAGCGATCGACATCGCCGGACCGGTCCGCCCGCGATGGCCCGCATTCCGCGATCCAACCCCCGGCCGCTCGTCCCGAGTCTCGATCTCCTCCGGCCCCCATTCGCGCACCGGATCAGGGCCTCATCGGGCAAGTCATGGAGAACTAGACTCAACGACAAGAACAGCAGATATTTTATAATATCAAACATATGATATAATTTATTTATTAAAATAATAAATTATAATTATTTAAAACATAAAGAAAAAAATGTAAATCTGTATCCAAATGCCGCGGACGCCGAGGCCCTCTCGAGATCCCGCCGCGAGTCGGAGGACGTCGCGCGGCGGGGATTGCACAGTACCGCCGCGGGCACGCGATCGACGGGGCATCGTCCCGGCGGGTCGGACGACACCGACCGACGACCGCGACCCCCGGGCGGCGCCGCGACGCCGGTGCTCCGCCGAAAATTTTTTCACAACTTGCTATAAAGTGCTTGTAATTCCTGTACTGACGTACTAAAATCAGCCTGATCACATAGATAGAAGTTCTAGTACTCTGATTCATTAATGGTTCGATGTTGTCAACCTTGGATGGATCAGGGGTAGGACGATGGCGTGGGACCAGCCGGTGAGTTGCCGGCACTGGGGCGGTGACGCAATGCGCAGGCGACGCGGGCCGACCCAATCGACGACGATCCTCTCGAAGCACGACGGAGAAAATTGACGCCCGGATCGACCGGACCTCGAAGGAGTCAATGACACCTCTCGGGAGGCGACCACCGTTAGGGACTCGTCGGCCGTCCGCCGGGCCCCTCACGTGGACGGTATGCGCATCGACGGAGCAGCATCCAGGATTTTCACCATTTGAGTATCAGTTTATAGCATCAATGAATCGTGGCCACGCCGTCGGAATGGGTGGTGGGCCACGGCTTCGTGTCCGGACGCCTTGACATGCGGCGCGTGGCGTGGCTGCGCGCGGAATCCCCTTCGTGCGGCGGATTCGGACCATGCGACGGGGGCGGGAATCGGAAACCCGCCCCGTGGCGGGACCGCGCACGCCCCGCGCCCGGAATCACACCGAACCGAGAAGAGGCACCGATGAGAAGGCAGCAGCGCGAGAGACGCAGGAGCTTCATGCCCCGGACCGAGGGGCTCGAATCGCGGATCGCCCTGAGCGCGAACGTCGGGGTTAACGTGGGCTTCAATGCGATCTACAACAACGACCCGATCTGGACCGACCTGCACAACCTGGCCGCGCCGTGGCAGATCTCCGGCGTCTCCATGACCAGCGACGGCTATCCGCTCTCCGAAGATTGGAACTGGTTCAACCTGACCAACTATCCCGACGGCACTTACGGATTCAGCTACACCGGCGCCGCCACCCTGAGCTTCAAGGATGTCGGCCAGCTCTCGGGGCCCATCACCGTCTCGGGGGGGGTGACCACCGGCACGATCACGGTCAATCACCAGGAAGGCGATCATGAGAATTTGGTCATGACCGCCTCGGGCATAAACCCCGCCGACCCGATGGACAATTTTCACCTGATGATGCCCGGGTATGGAAATGGGACCACGAGCGTCAATATGTTTACCCCGGCGTTCCTCCAGAAGTTGCAGCCGTTCACGAGCATCCGCTTCCTGAATTGGGAGTACACCAATGACTCGACGCTCAGCAACTGGTCGAATCGCGTGCCCCCCGGGGCCTTCTTCACGGACACCACGGCCGGCGTCCCCTTTGAGGACATGATCGAGCTGGCCAACGAATCGCAGAAGGACCTGTGGATCAACGTCCCGGCCTTGGCGACGCCGAGCTTCGTCCAGAGCATGGCCCAACTCGTCTACTCGAAGCTCGACTCCAACCTGAACGTCTACGTCGAATACAGCAACGAGACCTGGAACGCCGGCTTCACGCAGTACAACCAGATCTACCAGCTGGCCAAGTCCAACCCGCTGGTGACGCAGAACGGCTACCAGCCCGAGATGGTGGCTCAACAGAGCGCCTATGAGGAGGTGCTGATCGGCAATGCCTTCAAGCAGGCCTTCGGGTCGTCCAGCGCGCGGGTTCGGCCGATCATGGCGGCCTTCGTGGCCGATTCGCAGGTCGCGAGCTGGCAGCTCCAGTTCATCAAGAGCAACTACGGCGCCCCGAGCCAGTATGTCTGGGCATCCGCCATAGCGCCTTACGTCCAGCTCCCCAACGGCGACAACGTGGCGGGCCTGACGGTCAACCAGATCTTCACCGACCTCAATCAAAACCTGACCAACACCGTGATCCCCTGGATGAAAGCCGCCGACGCCGTCGCCAGCTCGTACGGGGTTGGGCTGGCCGCGTACGAGGGCGGGCAGGCTCTAGAGCCGGGTGCGAACGGCCTCAATTACGCGGTGATGGCCCAGGCCCAGGACGACCCGCGCATGTATCAGCTCTACCTCGCCATCGCGAATGCCTGGACCCAGAACGGCGGGGGGTTGTATGAGGACTTTCAGTTTGACGGGCCACCCGGGGACAATTTTTTCGGGATGCTCTTGAACGTACTCTCCGACGGGACCCAGGAGTATGATGCCTTGGTCTCACTGATGGTGCCCGCGGGAGACGCGAACCTGGATGGGACGGTCGACTTCGCCGACTTCCAGGCCCTCCAGGCCGACTATAACGGCGTGAATGCCTACTGGCTGCAGGGGGATTTCAACGACGACGGCCTCGTGAATCGGCAGGACCTCAACATCTTGAGGCAGGACCTCAATCCGGCCGGGTTCACGCTCTCGCAATTCGCTCAGCAGGCCGTCTTCGGCCAGCCCGCGGTCTTGACTTCCCCGGCCGGCGTGGAGTTCGACGGATATGGGGTCACTTATGCGAGCGGCCTGCCGTTCGTCGCCTCGTCCGGGACGGTGAATCGGAACGAGAACAGCCAGGGCAATGCGATCGTCCTCGGCGGTGCGACCTACTCGCAAGGACTGGGTGTCCTCGCGAATTCCTCGGCCAGCTTCGCGCTGAACAAGCAGTATTCCCGATTCGAGAGCACCATCGGGGTCGACGGCAGCTCGAGCCCGTCCTCGGTCATCTTCTCGGTCTACGGCGACGGCAGTCTGCTCTATCAGTCGCCTACGATGAATCTCGCCTCGGGGGCGGTCCCGATCGACGTGAATGTCAGCGGCGTGACGACGCTCAAGCTCGTCGTATCGCCCGCTCCGGGCTCCAACGCCCCGACCGACAACGCGGTCTGGGCCGCCGCCCGCCTGGTATCCACGGCGAATTTCGGCACGACGACGCCTTATACTCTGACCTGGCAGCTCTCGCAGAACGGCGCGGTCCTCTCGACGCAGACCACCGATTCCTTCTCCTTCGCGGCCCTCAGCGGGGCCTATACGATCTCGCTCACCGTCACCGACGCGAACGGCGATACGGCCGCGGCCAGCACGCAGGTGACGCTCGATCCGAAGATCACGTCGGCTGCCCTATCCAAGAAGGACACCACGACCCAGGGTAAATGGGTCGGGGCTTACGGCACCCAGGGTTATGATGTGGTCGGGTCCAGTTCCGGCTTGCCGTACTACGCCACGATCACCGAGTCGGGCGCGTTGACCTACGTCTGGCCGAGTGCGAGCAGCCCGAAGGCGTTGCAGACCCCGGACGGCGCGAACATCATCGAAGCCTGCTGGTACTCCGCCACGAACTTCTCGGTGAACGTGAACCTGACCGACGGTCAGCAGCACCTCCTCTCCGTCTACGCGGACGACTACGACAACAAGGGCCGGAAAGAGACGATCCAGGTCATCGACGCGAATACGAGCAAGGTGCTGGATACCGAGTCCATCTCATCGTTCAGCAAGGGGATCTACCTCGACTGGGTCGTCAGCGGGAGCGTCATCATCAAGGTGACCAAGAACAGCGGCATCAACGCCTTGATCAGCGGGATCTTCCTCGATCCGCCCGTACCGCCTTCGTCCAGCGGCGCGAACCAGGCGACCTGGGTCGGCGCGGACGCCGGCACCCAGGGCAACTGGATCGGGACCTACGGAACTCAGGGCTATGATGTCATCAACAACGGGTCCAGCCTGCCCTCGTATGCCACCGTGACACCGTCCGGTGAGTTGTCCTACACCTGGCCGAGCACGTCCAGTCCGCTCGCCCTCCAGGACGTCGTCGGCTCGGGTCGCATCGAGGCCGCCTGGTACTCATCCACGAGCTTCTCGGTGAAAGTGGACTTGACGGATGGCCTGCTTCATCTCCTGTCCATCTACGCCGACGATTACGCTTATCACGGTCGGAACGAGCAAATCCAGATCAGCGACGCCTCAACGGGTGCCGTATTGAGCTCCGTGGACCTCTCGACGTTCACCCAGGGCGCCTATCTACAGTGGAATGTCAAGGGCGATATCGTGGTGACGGTGACCAATCTGGGCGGAAACAACGCCGTGATCAGCGGCCTGTTCATCGACCCGCCGAGCGGTTCGGGCTCGGCGAGCGCATCCTTCGTGCAGAAGGACACGACGACGCAAGGCAGCTGGATCGGAACCTATGGCTCGCAGGGTTACGATGTGATCAACAGCGGTTCCCAGCTGCCCTCGTATGCGACGATCGCGCCCAGCGGCGAACAGAGCTATACGTGGCCCAGCACGACCGATCCGCGTGCCCTGGAGCTCGCCTCCGGTTCGGGTCGGATCGCTGCCTGCTGGTTCTCCGTCACCACTTTCACCATCGACGTCAACCTCACGGACGGCCAGCAACACCTGCTGTCCCTCTATGCGGTCGACTTCGATAACCTGGGGCGCAGCGAGCAGATCCAGATCTTGAACGCCGAGAATGGTGAGGTATTGGACACGGAGTCGCTCTCCTCGTTCACCGGAGGGGACTACTTGCAATGGGAGGTCTCCGGCAACATCGAGATCGCGGTGACGAGGGAGGGCGGGAACAACGGCTTGATCAGCGGGCTGTTCCTCGACGCGCCGTCCAGCAAGCCGGCGACGTCGAGTGTCGCCGCGGTGGGACAATCCGTCGCGGTGCAAGGAGGCGCGAAGGCCGTCGCGGCCACGGCTTTTCCTGCAAACGTCGGTCCCACCGGCGGCCGGCCGCTCCTGAGATCATCGTCCGCGTCGGGCCTCGGGAGGGCGGAGCAAAGCGGTCAGATCTCGACGAGTGGCCTCGCAATGGGGGCCATGCCGACCAGCGATACCTCCGGGTCGAGCGAGGCAGAGGCGAGCCCGCAGTCGTCGAGCAGCGGCAAGGTCGTGATCAAGCTGAGCAAGCGAACCGGGACGTTGCCCACGATCAGCGGGGTCTACCACAACCCGGCCTAGTCGCTTTACACCGACCGCGATGGTCCCTACGATGACGAGGCCGACGTGGCCCGCCCGGGGCGAGTCTTCGCCCCGGGCGGGTCGCCGAAGCCGCGAGGTCCCTCATCGGCACCGAGCCGGAAAGGATCGACCGACGCCGACATGACGAGGCTCAATGATGGAAACGGTTCGAGTCGGGCTCATCGGATCGGGCTTCATCACATCCATCCACCACGAGGCGCTTTCGCGGGTCGCGCGGGCGGAGGTGATCGCCGTGGCGTCGCCGACGGCCGGCCATGCCGAACGCTTCGCTGCCGAACGAGGCATACTCCACCACTTCAACGATCATCGAGCCTTATTCGACCTCAAGGAGGTCGACCTCGTCGTGCTGGGCATACCCAATGACCTGCACTGCGAAGTGACCTGCCAGGCGGCCGATGCCCGGAAGCACGTGGTCGTCGAGAAGCCCATGGCCCCGAGCCTCGCGGAGTGCGATCGGATGATCGCCGCCTGCGAACGCGCCGGCGTCATGCTTGGCTATGCCGAGGAACTCTGCTTCGCGCCCAAGTATGTCCGACTCCGGCAACTGGTCGCGGAGGGTGCGATCGGGAAAGTCCATCTGGTGAAGCAGTCGGAGAAGCATGACGGTCCCCACGCAAGCTGGTTCTTCGACACCCGTCGCAGTGGCGGCGGCGTGACCTTCGATATGGGCTGCCATGCGATCGAGTTCTTCCGCTGGCTCCTCGGGGATGCGACGACGGGGGCCAAGGCGAAGATCGTCGGGGCCTTCGCCCAGATGGGGACCTTCGTGCATGGCGACAAGACCGATGGCGACGATGAGGCGGTCCTGCTCCTCACATTCGAAGGAGGAGCCATCGGGCTGGCCGAAGAGAGCTGGACCAAGCCGGGCGGGATGGACGACCGTGCGGAGGTCTTCGGCAGCGAAGGCCAGGCGTACGCCGACGTCCTTTATGGCAACGCCCTGCGCGCGTATTCCCGCCGCGGGTACGGATATGCCGTCGAGAAAGCCGGGTCCACCGCGGGCTGGTCGTTCCCCATCTATGAAGAAATCTGGAACTACGGCTTCCCTCAGGAGATGGAACACTTTGTCGACTGCATCCGCCGAGGCGTCTCACCCCGCGAGGACGGCCATGACGGACGCGTCGTGGTCGAGGCTGTCCATGCTCTCTACGCATCGGCCGCTTCCGGCCGGCGTATCTCCCTGCCGTTCGCCAGCGAAGCGGCCCGCCCGATCGATCACTGGCGGCCGGGCGGAGCCGCGATCCCGGGCGGCGGGCCTTGAGCCGTCACCGAACGTTGTCCCACTGGCGATAGACGCGGTCGAAGGCGGCCAGGGCGACCACGTATCGCTCCTTGTCTTCGTCGTAGAGCGCGCCTGTCTCCAGCGGTAGCCGCCGGGCCGTTTCCGCGACCTGATCTCGAGCGCCCAGCATCTGGTGATAAACGCGCTCGTGTGCCGCCTTCTGGGGGTGGTTTCCCAGCAATTCCAATTTCTGCTTGATGGTCTGGAGCCGCTCGTCGCAGGAACGGAGTCCGTCCAGGATGGCGGCTCGCTCGAGGAAATGCACCCGGGGAGGGTAAGTCGGATTCTTGAAGGCGGACGACCCCGGTGGGCCGACGGTCGATTTCTTGGGGATTCCCACCTCGAGCGACCTGTCGGCCACGGACGACGCTTCGGATTCGGCGAATGACACGCGGGCGGCCCTCGACCAGTTCAGTTGCGGTTCTCCCGGCCCGTCGAGGATCCTCACATTGAGGCTTCGAGGGCAGGTCGTTACAATTCTGTCGAGTTCGCTCGCCGATCGCCAGAGCATCCCCCGCCTCCATCGGACGGAGGCGTCTCCAGAGTAACATCTTCGGACTCGTAAACGCAGGGATCGCGTGTTCGTACCGACTCTCGCAATCACTTTCGAGCCCTTGCTTTGCGCCGATCGTTGCGTCCGGCGAGTATCCGACTCGTCCGGAGGCGGCACTGTCGCCGTCTGTCGTGATCGGGATTGCTGTCTGGCCGGCCGCGAATGGATCGTCTCCGGGTGGACTTCCAGATCTTCTGCGTATCGACGGTCTCGTGCACCCTTGAAAATGCTCAATTCACGGAGGAGAAATCATGCCGGAACGCGTACTGCTGACGGGTGGGAGCGGCTTCTTCGGGCGCCGGATCGCGGAAGCCCTTCGACGTCACGGATATGACGTGTCGACTCCGGGCCGTCCCGAGTTCGACCTGATGGACGCCTCATTGACCCGGCGGGCCATCGAGCGCCTGCGTCCCGATACGATCGTCCACTCGGCGGCCTATTACGGCGGGCTGGGGATCTGCATGGCCGAGCCGACGCAGATCTTCCACCATAATGTCTTGATGGGCGTGAATCTGTTCGAGGCCGCGGCACGCGCCGGCGTCCGCAAGATCATGGCGATCGGGTCGGCCTGCTCCTATCCCGGCGGGGTCGCCGGAGACATGAAGGAGGAGGATTTCTGGTCCGGACGTCTCCATCCTTCCGTCGAATCCTACGGCTTTACCAAGAAAGTGCTCGAGGTGGGCCTCCGCGCCTACGAGAAGGGTTTCGGGATCGTCGGGCAGATGCCGATCGTCACCAATCTTTATGGCGAATACGACGTCTTCGGCGAATACCGGTCCCATGTCGCCGCCGCTCTGATCAAGAAGTTCGCCGACGCCGTCCAGTCGTGCGCGGACCGGGTCGTCTGCTGGGGGACCGGAGCACCCTTGCGTGAATTCATCTATTCGGGCGATGCAGCCGAGGCCGTGGCGCGGCTCCTGAAGAGCGGATACACCGAGCCCTTGAATATCGGGACCGGGATCGGCACCTCGATCAAGGAATTGGCCGAGCTGACCGCTCGACTCACCGGGTTCCGCGGCGAGATCGTCTGGGACACGTCCAAGTCCGACGGCGTCCTTCGCAAGGTCCTGGATGTCTCCAAGATGGAGAGTGTCCTCGGCTGGAAGCCTCCGACCAGCCTCGAAGCCGGCCTCAAGCGGACCATCGGCTGGTACCTAGAGAACAAGCCCGAGGCGGACGCTCGCGCTTGAGCGGTTCTCGCAGGACTCAATAGGCCTTTGCCAGGGGGGAACGTAGGGCCGGCTGTGCCGCCCGGGATCGTTTCCCCCTCGCGTGCTTGTCGAAATTCCCATCGTCGATTCCGGGCCAAGCAGGGAGGTGCGGCTGCCATGCGAGCCAGTTCGGTTCTTGTCGTGATCGTGCTCTCGTGTTCCGTCGGCCCCGATACCTCGGCCGCGGCACCGCCCGGCTTGCCCGCGGTCGCGGACGGCTGGTCGATCGAACGGATCGCGGAGGCACCGCAGATCCTCTTTCCGACGGCGATCGTCGCGGCACCCGACGGGACTCTCTACATCGGTTCCGACCCGATGGATATGCCCGGTCCGCCCACGACACCGATCGACAGCGTCCTGGCTCTCCGAGGGGGAAAGGTCACGACGTTCGCCGACAAGCTCTGGAGCGTCATGGGCCTCGAGTGGATCGACGGGACCCTCTACGTCGTCCACGCACCGTTCCTGTCCTCGTTCCGGGATACCGACGGTGATGGCAAGGCCGATACCCGCATCGACTTGATGACCGGCCTGGGGCCCGATCGGCCCGGCTTCAACGGGATCAACGACCATGTCGCGTCGGGAATTCGGCTGGGGATGGACGGCTTCCTCTACATCTCGGTCGGCGACAAGGGGATTCCGCGCGGCGTCGCGCGCGACGGGACGACCATCCAACTCTTCGGCGGGGGCGTGATCCGGATCCGTCCGGATGGGACCGGCCTCGAGGTCGTTTCGACGGGCGAACGGAATCCGCTCTCGGTCGCCCTCTCCTCGACTGATGAGATCTTCACCTATGGCAATGATGATGACAGCAAGAAATGGCCCAATAGCTTGACCCATCATATCCTCGGCGGAGATTTCGGCTATCCGTATCGGTTCTCGACTCGTTCTCGAAGTTCGCTTCCGATCATGGGAGGCCAGTTCGGCGGGTCGGGTGCCCAGGGGATCTGCTACAACGAGGATGGGCTGCCGCCGGAGTATCGCGGGAATCTGTTCTTCTGCGACTGGGGCCTCCAGACCGTCACCCGCATCGAGATCCGCAAGGCGGGGGGTACGTTCGCGATCGTGCGACGGACCCCGCTGGTCACCAAGGGGGACGTCGGCGATTTCCGGCCTTTTTCGCTGACGACCTCCGCGGACGGTGCGAGTCTCTGGCTGGTCGATTGGGCCTACAACGGCTGGCTCGACGCTAAAGCGAAGAGCGGTCGACTTTACCGGTTGAGCTACAACGGACCGAACGCGGTCCGACCGGCGCAACGTCCCTCGGGCCGGGATGCGACCGTCCGGCTCAAGGCCCTCGACCATCCCGCACTCTCCGTGCGCCTGGAATCTCAACGGATCCTGGCGGGGATGGGGGCTTCCGCGGTCCCCATGCTCGTGGAACGACTGAAGGCCGGCGGATACGAGGTGGGGCGTTTGCACACGATCTGGGCACTCGACGCGATTGGGGGCGCCGAGGCCAGGCATGCGATCGATGCGGTCTTTTCCGATCCCGCGGCGCAGGTGAGGCTCCAGGCGGCGCGATCGGCGGGGATTCGACGCGATCGGGACGCCCTGCCGGACTTGCTTCGGCTGCTCAGGGATCGCGATGCGGCGGTCCGTCGCGAAGCGGCGATCGCCATCGGGGAGCTGGGCGATGTCAAGGCGGCGTCCGCCCTCTTTGCGGCCCTCGACGAGCCCGACCGGTTTGCCGCGTGGTCGGTGCGCCAGGCGATCCGACGCCTGGAAGCCTGGGATAAGTCGGCCCTGGTCGAGGCGTTGCTCGACGATCGCCGAACGGAATCGGCCCTGGAACTGACCGATGAAGCCTGGGCCTTGCCCGTGGTGGAGGCGCTGACCGAGGCCCTGGAGCGGGTCGGAGCCCCGGCGGTCCGGAGTCGCATCGTCGCCAACCTGTCGGGACTTTACCGGCGGTACCCCGAGTGGTCGGGCGCCTGGTTCGGGACCAACCCGATTGCCGGCCAGTTCCCGGAGAAGACCCGCAACTGGTCTCCGGAAGGCATGGCGGCCGTGGTGCGGGGCCTGGCCCTCGGCTTGGCCGATCGGGACCGTTCAATCCGCGCCCAGTCGATCACCGCATTGGCCCAGGCGGGGCCGGCGGCCGTCCCCCATCTGCGTACGGCGCTGGCTCGTGATCGTGAACCGACCAACCAGGCGGCCCTGGTTGAGTTGCTCGGCAAGCTGGGAGATAACGCCTCCGCTCCGATCCTGGCGGTCCTGCTGAACGACGCCCGGTATCCCGAAGAGGTTCGAGCCGCAGCCCTGCGCGGCCTCGCGACCTTCCGGGATCGACGATCGCAAAATGCCCGGCTCGGGATGATCTACGACCCCAATGCCCCGGCGTCGCTGGTGGCCGCCGCATTGCCGGAGGTGGCCAATTCAGGGCTCTTGCCCCCCTACGATCTGGCGTCGTTCCTGGAAAACAAGGCCCCTGAGGTCCGGGCGGCCGCGTTGCTCAGCATGAACGTCAAGAAGGCCCTGCCGCCCGACCTGACGCAAGCGGTGCTCGCCCGGCTCGACGACAACGTCCCGGAGGTTCGCCGGGCGGCGATCATGGCGGTCGTCGCCTTCCGGATGTCGGATGCCGTCCCCAAATTGCTCGCCCTTGCCCAGGAACGCGAGTCACCGGATCGCGACACGGCGATCGCGGCCCTGTGCCGATTGCCCGATCCGCGGGCCTGCTCGATCTACCTCGCGGCGATCGAAGATCGCAACCCGCAACTCCGTCGGTTAGGGGAGTCGGCCTTGATGGCGATCCGCGAGCGCGTCTCCGACCGGCTCGCCTCGGCCGCGCGGGCCGCGACTCTCTCCCGTCCCGCGGCCCTATCGCTCGAGCGGATCCTGCGCGCTTCGAGCCAATCCGAGAATGGCGGGTCATCGGCCCATTCCCCAGGACGACCCCGCAGGTCTTCGTCGGAGAATCCCGGATCGATTTCGCCCAATCCCTGATGGGAGCCGGTGGCCAACCGATCGGCTGGACGGCTCGCCTCGCGGATGCGACGACCGGCCGGGTGGACCTGGAGGATCTGAAGCGTGGCTCGGGGGATCGTGGCGGCTTCGGCTATGACACGACCGGCTCGCCCGACCTCTGCGCGTTCGGCTTTGCGGAGGTCGATTCCGACTCCGAAGGCTCCGCGCTCATGCTCCTGGGTTCCAGCGGCACGCTGATCGTGACGGTCAACGAGGAGTTGGTGTATGACTACACGAACTCCGCAGGACGGGCGTACGCGATCGACACCGACCTGGTCAGATTCCCGTTGCCGAAGGGACGGAACCGGATCCTGGTCGTCAGCCGACAAGGAATCGGCCGATGGGGGTTCGGTGTCCAGCTCGCGAAGAGCCCGATCGCCTCGAACGAGAAAACGGCTCGAACGATTGTCGCCAAGTTCGATGACCTCCGCCGTGTCGCTCTCCAGCATCGCGGAGATCCCCGTCGTGGGGAACAGATCTTCTTCGATCACAACGGAGTCGGCTGTGTCCGCTGTCATTCGGCGGGGGGGCGCGGTGATTCGAATATCGGGCCTGATTTGACCGGCCTGGCCCTGAAATACGACCGGGACGAACTGATCCGATCGGTCCTGGAGCCTTCGAGCCGGATCGCGACAGGCTACCAGCCGGCGATCGTCGCCACGCGAGACGGCAAAGTATTGACCGGAGTCGTCCGCGGCGAGACCGGCGATTGGCTCGAGCTGGCCGATTCCGAGGCCAGGATCACGAGAGTTCCGAAGATCGAGATCTCGGAACGCCGTGTCGGCGAGGTCTCGATCATGCCGAATGGGACGGCGGAGCGGCTCTCTCCGGCCGAGTTTTCCGACCTGATCGGCTTCCTGGAGAGCTTGATACAGGCTCCCGTGTCCGCCGGAGGTCGCGCGACTCCGTAGAGTCGAGCGGCGTCGGCACCCACGACGGTTCATTTCCCGCTTCGGACCGCGATTTCGGTTTTCACTGGACCGGTTCGATTGGAGTGGCCTCGGGGAGAGTCGAACTCCCACGCCCTCTCGGACATCGGCTCCTAAGACCGACGCGTCTGCCATTCCGCCACGAGGCCTGAGCGGGTCAACGACCATAAGTCATCGCAAAACCCTTAAAGCTTGCGCTTCCGGGTCTTGCGGCGTGACCCCAGGGATTATCCTAGCTTTTGGACGCCAGCCGGTCCATACTCCTCGGAACTGGACTTTCTGATCCCTGCCGGGCGGAGTCATCGGCGTGGCTCCCGCGGAGATCACCAATATCCCTGACCGCTGACCCATGACCAACCGAAGACGATTTCTGGAAGGATGCAGCACCGGTCTGAGTGGCCTGCTGGCCGCTTCGGCGGGGCTGTCGGACTGGCGGAGTGACGCCTCGGCGGCCGTTGGGGAGGGAACCGGCCGGGAGATCGCCGCCGACGTCGTGATCGTCGGAGGCGGGCTCGGCGGCTGCGCCGCGGCACTGGCGGCCTTGCGGTCGGGACGAACCGTGATCCTGACCGAGCCGACCGACTGGATCGGCGGCCAGCTCACCTCGCAAGCCGTACCGCCCGATGAACACCCATGGATCGAGCAATTCGGTGCCAATGCCTCATACCAGACCTTACGGCGAGGTATCCGCGTGTATTATCTGGGCCATTACCCCATGACGGCCGAGGCCCGGCGATCACGATACCTCAACCCGGGAAATGGGGGCGTCTCCAAGCTCTGCCACGAGCCGAGGGTCGCGCTCGCCGTGTTGACCGACATGCTGGCGCCCTATGCTTCCAGCCGGAGGCTCCTGATTTTGCTCGAGCACGAACCGGTCCGCGCGGATGTACAAGGCGACCGCATTCGCGCGGCGGCCGTCCGAGACCGGAAGACCGGACGCGAACGGATGCTCGTCGCCCCATACTTTCTGGACGCGACCGAGCTGGGCGACTTGCTGCCGATGGCCGGCGTCGAATACGTGATCGGCGCCGAGGCTCGCGACCGGACCGGCGAGTCGCACGCGGCCCCGTCCGCCCAACCGAACAATCAGCAGGCGATCACCTGCTGCTTCGCCGTCGAGTACCTCGACGGACAGGACCACACCATCGACCGACCTTCCGAGTACGCCTTCTGGCGCGACTACGTCCCGGCCCTGAAGCCTCCCTGGCCGGGACGCCTGCTCGAACTGAACTACAGCAACCCCATCACGCTCCAGCCGGTCGACCGCGGCTTCGATCCGCGTGGTATTGGAGCCGGGCTCTGGATCTACCGGCGAATCCTCGACCCGCGCAACTTCCAGCCCGATGCGTATCCCGGGAGTTCGGGCACCACGCTCGTCAACTGGCCGCAGAACGACTATTTGCTCGGCCCGATGGTCGGCGACGGGATCACGGCCGCCGACGCCGAGAAGCACGTCGCGCGTGCCAAGCAGCTCAGCCTGTCGCTCCTGTACTGGCTCCAGACCGAATGCCCCCGACCCGACGGCAAGCTCGGCTGGAAGGGCCTGAAGCTCCGGCCCGACCTCGTCGGCACCGAGGACGGCCTGGCCAAGGCGCCCTATGTCCGCGAATCGCGACGGATCGAGGCCGAGTTCACGGTCGTCGAGCAGCACGTCGGCACCGAGAGCCGCCGGGCCGCGTCCAGGACGCAGGACGTCCAGGCCCAGTCATTCTCCGACAGCGTGGGCGTGGGCAGCTATCGGATCGACCTCCACCCCAGCACCGGAGGCGACAACTACATCGACATCAGCTCGCTGCCGTTCCAGATCCCGCTGGGTGCCCTGATCCCGCGCCGGGTCGAGAACCTGCTGCCGGCCTGCAAGAACCTGGGTACGACCCACGTCACCAACGGCTGCTACCGGCTCCATCCGGTCGAGTGGGCGATCGGTGAGGCCGCCGGGGCACTCGCCGCACACTGCCTGGAAGTCAAGGAATCGCCCCGGTCGGTCCGAAACACGCCCAGACGCCTGGCCGCCTTCCAGGCACGCCTCACGACCCAAGGCGTCGAGATCGCCTGGCCTCGATTGACTCCGCGTTGAGGCATAGTCTGCCGCATCCCTCGCGTCATTGAGGCCGCAAAGCCATCTTTCGGGTACAATCCGAGGGAGGTGATCGATTCCACCGAGGAGACTCCGTCATGCACAGCCCATTTCCAGGAGTCGATCCTTTCCTGGAGGACCAGGGTTACTGGAAAGAATTCCACACCCTATGGTTGACGGAGACTCTGAAATCGCTCGCGGAGCGCGTCCCTGACGGCTACGAAGTCCGGATCGAAGAGCGTTTGACGCTGGTGTACGAGCCGGATCGTGAGACCAGGCGAGGCGTCTGGCCGGATGTCGCAATTCTTCGATCGGCCGGACCGTCGTCGGCTAGCTCCTCGGTAGCTGGCACCATGACCCTTGAGCCGGTCTCCGTAGCCCTTCCCAGGCTCCACGTCGAGGAGGTTTCCGAGGCTCGGATGGAGATCCGACGGTTCCCGGATCGCGAACTGGTGACCGTTATCGAATTGCTTTCGCCGAGCAACAAGGAAGCTCCGGGTGAGACCCTCTATTCCCAGAAGCGTCTCGAGCTCATTCATCGACCGGTCCACCTCGTCGAACTGGATCTCTTGATCGGCGGCAAGCGACTCTCGATGGAGGATGAGCTGCCCAAGGGACACTACTACGCATTCATATCCCGCGCCGAGCGGCGATTCCTGTCTGATACATTCGCGTGGACAATTCGCGACCCTTTGCCGACAATCCCGATCCCGCTCGTGGCACCCGATCTGGACATCCCGATTGACCTCGCAACGATCTTCAACTCGGTTTATCAGACGGCGCGCTACGAGCGGACGATTGACTATCAATCGCAGTTGAGCTTGCCTCTCGGCCCCGAGGATCGTGCCTGGGCCGAAGCCATCGCGAGAGGATTTCATCCGAGGAAGACGCGTTGAAGCGACCAGGCGGCGATACGCCGTCCGGATACAAGTCCTTTTAAAAAAACAAGTTGTGAATCTTTGCCGCCACTCTCTCCTGGGAAAGTCGGCACGACCGTGTTGTCAATGGCGCGCCGAGGGCGAAAAATGGTAAAGTGAGATGACCCGGAGCCCGGAATCGACGATCCCGGATCGGGAATCTGGACTTTGGAATTTAAGGAATCCCGGGTTCGAATTTCGATCTCGGGACCAGGAGGTTTGACCGTGTCTTCGGGCAATCCCGCATTCTCCAGCGAGATGTTCGCCGGGTATGACCAGGTCTATGGTGTACCCCGCACTCGCAGCACGACGACGACCGTGCAGGGAACGATGGGCAAGACGGCCTTGTTGCTCGCCATCCTGTCGTTCACGGCGCTGTGGTCGTGGAATTCCGTCGCCAAGGGCGACTTCCCGATGGCCATGATCGGCATCTCCGCCATCGGTGGCTTCATCACGGCCATGATCACGATCTTCAAGCCCACCGCCGCGCCGTTCACGGCACCGGTGTATGCGGCCCTGGAGGGTGTCTTCCTGGGCGCCATCTCGCAGTTCATCGAGATGCGGTATGCCGCCAAGGCGCCGGGAATCGCGCTTCAGGCCGTGGGACTCACCACTGGCGTGACGTTCGTCATGCTGTTCATCTATGCCACCGGCCTGGTGCGCGTCACGGATAAGCTGCGAGCCGGCGTCATGATGGCGACCGGGGCACTCGCCCTGTTCTACCTGGTGACGATGCTGCTGAGCTTCTTCGGTGTCGTGATGCCGCTGGTCTTCAGCGCGACCCCCATGGGGATCGGCTTCAGCCTGTTCGTGGTAGGCCTGGCGTCGTTCAATCTGCTGCTCGACTTCGACTTCATCGAGCAGGCCGCCCGGGTCGCCGCACCCAAGTACATGGAATGGTACGGCGCGTTCGGCTTGATGGTCACCTTGGTCTGGTTGTACATCGAAATCCTCCGGCTGCTGTCGAAGCTCGCTGACCGGAGATGATCCTCCGGCGCCGGATTCTCTGAGCCCATACACGAACCGGCCGGAGTCCAGGAACTCCGGCCGGTTCGTTCGTTTTCAAGACTGGGACGACGAGCCGCGGCCTGTCTTCCAGTGATATTGCCGATAGTGCATCGACTTGCGCAACGCGCTCACGTCACCATCCTCGAACATCTGCTGAGTCGCCTCCAGATTGGCCCGTTCGGTCGTCACGTCCGCGGTCTGTGGCGCGTTCGCGAGCTCGGCACGAATTCTTGCAAACGAGGCGTCCGCGGCGGCCCGATCGCCCCGATCGACGGCCGCGATAGCCTCTTTGCGGGCCTTGGCCGCCATCAACAAGGCGACTTGCTCGGCAACGGCCGGATCGACTGGCATCTTGGACCACTGGCGGGCCGGGACGACCGGCAAGACCAGCGCCGCGGCGTGCGTCCGTCGCCCCGCCTGCTGGCCGGAGGTCTGCTCATAGTCGAGGATGAACCGGCAGGGCTCGGCCGTACCCTGGCGCGCCGGTATCTTGAGCCGGACGACGATCGAGATCGGCATCCCGATGATCAGGTTGGGGAGCACGAGACGATTCGACGAATCGCGCTCCATGTCGTTCAAGACTTCGACGATCCCGGTGCCCTGGGCGGCCTCCATCCGCATCCTGACGTCACGGCCGACCGTGGCCATCAGGCCATTCATCTCGGTCTGGAAGATGTCGCTCAGCTGGATCGGGGTCTCGACGTAGTAGTAATTGCCATCGCCGGCCTGGGCCATGGCCTCGAGCAGGTCTTCGTTGTAATCGTCCCCCACGCCGATCGTGCTGGTGCTGACCCCTTGTGCGCTCATCCCCTTGACATCCGCCCGGATCGCGGTCGGATCGGTCACCCCGACGTTGGCCAGGCCGTCGCTCAAGAGCAGGACCCGGTTCAGGCCGTCCCAGGAGACATGCTCGGCCACCTGCCTGGCTCCGGCGGTCCAGCCATCGTGGAGCGCGGTGCTCCCTCGGGGCTGGATGCCGCGAATCTGGGCCATCAACCTCGTCTTGTCCTCGACCGGGGCGCTGCGAGCGATGGTCTCGATCTGATCGTCGTAAATCGTGACGCTCGCGCGGTCGGTCGGGAGCAACTGTCCGATGGCGAAGCATGCGGCTTCGCGCGCGTGGGCCATCTTCTTCCCCGCGGCCATGGAACCCGATCGGTCCAATACGATCCCGAGATTGATCGGCGGGCGGAGGAAATGGATATCCGGGGTCGGGGGGGTGATCCGCACCAGCACATCCAGGTGGGAGACTTCGCCCATGCAGAGGGCCGGTCGCGCGGGGATGATCTCGATCCGAGGTGGCTGCATGAGCGGCGGGCTCCGGAAAATTAGGGATGGGATCGCACTTCGACAGCGTCTCGGTCGAGCCGCCGCGGGCCGTCAACGACGCTCCTACCTCAATGATACGTACGGAAAGCGATGAAACTGTCAAATTCCTCGGCCAGCGACGACAATTTCCGGACGCCGCCTCGGGGTGGATTGTCTTCTTCGACGGGATCCGGCCGGTCGACTCGCCCCTTGCGAGGCAGGGAGGCTCGGTTATAGTGGCATCACTGGGGCCACGGCATACGGGGAGAGACACGATGAGCCAGCGCAAGTTGCGGGTGGGGATGGTCGGCGGGGGCGGGCCCGGGAACTTCTTCGGGGCGCCGCATCGGCGTGGGATCTTGATGGACAACTCGGCCGAGTTGACGGCCGGCGCGCTGCGGAGCAAGGCCGAGGATTCGATCGCCTCGGCTCGCGAATTATACATGCCCCGCGGCTATCCCGATTGGGAGACGATGATCAAGTCGGAGGCCGGACTGCCCGAGGCCGATCGGATCGATTACGTCACGATCGTCACGCCCAACGACGCCCACTTCGGACCGGCCGACGCCGCGGCCGCCGCGGGGATCGGCGTGCTCTGCGAGAAGCCGCTGACGACCACGCTCGATGAGGCGCGTCGGCTCCATGCCACCGTCCGCTCCAAGGATGTCCCCTTCGTCGTGGCGTACACCTACACGGGCTTCCCGATGGTCATGATGGCCCGAGAGCTGGTGCACAACGGAGAGATCGGCGAGATCCGCAAGGTCGAGGCGTGGTATCCCCAGGGCTGGCTGGCCACGAAGCTCGAGGCCGACAATCAGAAGCAGGCCGCCTGGCGGGTCGATCCTTCAAAGGCCGGAGGATCGGGTTGCGGCGGCGACATCGGCACTCACGCCTATGAATTCGTCCGGTTCGTCGCCGGTCTCTCGGCGACCCGGCTCCGCGGCCGGCTCAAGACGTTCGTCCCCGGCCGGGCCCTCGACGACGATTTCGCCGTCCTGGCCGAGCTCCAGAACGGCGCGATCGCGACGGTCACGGCCTCGCAAGTCACCATCGGCGCCCAGAACGACAACGGCTTCCGCGTCGTCGGCACGACCGGGACCCTCGAGTGGTCGATCACCGACCATACGATCCTGAAGCACTACGCCGGCGGCCAGCCGCTCAAGCTCTATCGCCAGGGGGCCGAATACGGATATATCCCCGAGTCCGTCAAGCCCTACCTCCGCCTCCCGTCCGGTCACCCCGAGGGATTCCACGAGGCCCTCGCCAACCTGCACCGGACCCTCGAATGGACGATCCGCGGCAAGCGCGGCGAGAAATGCCCCAAGCCCTTCGAGCACCCCGGCATTGCCGACGGCGTCGCCGGCATGGCTTTCATCGAGGCCGCCGTCGCCAGCTCCAAGCAAGACGGGGAGTGGGTCGAGGTCCCCAAAATCGGCTGATTCGGCCCATCCGCGTTACTGTGTCGGGCGAACCCGGCGATCGAGATCGCGCCGTCACGGTAACGCAGAATAGACGACGATATTGCCGAATATCATCAGGGCACTCTCGTAGGTGTAGCCCTTATCCTCGATTTCCCCGCGCCGATCCAGGACGCAGCCAATGTCGTCTTTCGAATAGATGATGGCCCAGTGTCCGTTGATTTTGACGCCCTCGAGCTGAGGGAAGCCACGAGCCCCGCCGGCCGCCTTGTTCAATTGAACCTGGGACAGGTCGAAGGCCATTTTCCTCGTGTACAGCTCGTCGTTTCGCTGTATCGGCTCCAGCTTCTTGTCGGGAAACAAATCGGCGACGAACCGCCGGAATGTCGCATCGAACGCGGGACTGCCGAACGCGGCGTCGGCGAACAGCGTCCCGCCCCCCGGCTCGAGATACTGACGCAGGGCCTCCCGGTCCTCCTTGGGAAACGCGATCTGGCGGCGGCCCCGGAGGTAGAGCAGGGGGTGATAGATCAAATTGGGATCGCGAGGGAAGAGATCCTTCTGCGTGACGACCACGTCAAACCTCCGGGGCGGCTTGCGAAGCGCATCCATGAGGTTGGGGATCGCTTGAGGCGCGATGTTCCAGTCCCCGGCGTGCTTGAGCCTGGCGATCCGCAGGGCGCCGCGTTTGGTTGCGGCATCCTTGATTTCGCGGGCCTCTCGGACGGAGAGCTTATCGGGGGGAAGTTCACGGCCGGTCGCGTGGTCGATGATATTCTGGCCGATCTTCACGGCGTTGATCACGGCTGGATTGTTCGGGCTGTGTTCCGACTGGTTCCAGTAGCAAGAAAGGTCGGTCGGCGAGTAGATGATCACCGTACGACCCCCTTGCTCGATGCCCCAGAGTGGATGCGATTCGGGATCCAGCGATCGATACGACTGCCAGACACGATGATCGCGATTGAGCGGATGGAGTTGCGAGTCAGGCGCGGGGAAGAGCTCCTTCATCAGTCGCCGGAAGCCCTGGTCGAATTCCGCGTCTCCACAACAGGCGTCGGCCATGAGGGTGCCACCCTGTTCCACGTAATCGCGAAGGTTCTGCCTGGCCGCGGGGGTGAACTCGGGTGCTCGGTGGCCGTTGAAGAAGAGGATCGGGGCCTGGAGCAATTCCGGCAGCGTCGCGACCGACGAGTCGACCACCTGCCAGTTCAAGAGGCTCTGCCAGTCGCGTGAGACCCTGTCGACGATGTTCCGGATGTCGTCGGGGTCGTGGTTCCAGTCATTCGAAGGAAGGTGGCGCACCTTGCTGATCAGCACCGGGGCCCGGCCCTTGGCCAGGAACAGAACGGCGAAGCTCGTGGCCAGGATCTTGTTTCGCTCGATCAACGTGCCCGACCACGATCCGTCGAGCTTGTCCTGATCGTGTATGAGCTGCTCGGCCCCCAGGCGAAACCAGTTGTTGGCGCCGAAGAATCGGACGCCCGAGAGGCGGCCTGCCCGTTCCAGTCCGTAGAGATAATAGAATTTCCACTGGTTCCCGTTGCCGACGTTCTGGCTCACCTGAAAATTCCTGGTCAGCCAGTCGATTCCTCTCAGAATGGTCCGATCAAAACGGCCTTTGCCGCAATCTCGGATCACGTCTCGCTCGAGGTATTCGAGCCCCTGGAACCGATGCTTGCCGGAGACGATCAGGCTGGAGACCCCCGCGCAGGTCATGCTCGCGCTCGAGGCCGGGGACTCGGCGGTGTACGCCCAGCTCCCGTCCTTCCTCTGGCTCTTCTCCCAGTAGGCTTGCGCCAGGTTCCAGACTTCCGGTTTGACGGGGAAGCCGGCCTCGCTCGCGGCGTGCAGGCCGAGCAGGGCATACTGAGTATTGGAATTATCGCCCGACCCGATTCGCTTCGAATCGGAGTAGCTCCAGGATCCGGGCAAGGAGACTGATTCCCCAGGGCGGAACTGGGCCGTTTCCAGCCAATCGACGTTGGCGATGATCCGCAACCGGTCGCGGTCGGGGTCGGCCGCGGCGAAGACCTGGGTTTGCAGCGATATCGCATAAGTTGAGCGAAGCTGATCGGGGCCGAAACCGCGAAGATATTCGAGGGCATTCTGGACCGCGGGCGAGTCCGGCGTCTCGCCGGCCGACAGCAGGGCCAGGGTCGCCAGGCTAGTGAGGCCGGTTTTGCCTTCGCCTTCCAACTCTGGCCAGTCGCCCACGGGCCGTTGTTGCGACTTCAAGAATCGGACCCCTCGCCGAATGGCTTGCTCCACTTCTTCCCCGAGCGCCGATCTTTGACTCTCCGGTTTCCCGGCGACCCGGTTCCCCTTCTCTGCGACGGGACTCGGCGACTGGCCCTCGGGGATGCCGCGATCGTTCCTGGAGATGCCCTGGAAACCCGAATCGGCAGCGATCGGTTTTCTCGTCTCGCCGGTGGGTACCTGTTCGGCTCGCGCCTCGATCGCCTGGGCTCGCCAGCCGGGAGCGCCGACCAGGGAAATCCCGATGACAGCGACCGCCGCGCAGGCGGCGATGGCAACGACCGCCGCCTGCGCCAGTTTGGCGAGAATCATGGCGCTCAACTCCTGTTGGAACAGAAGGGAGATCGATGGTGAGACCGGCCAGGCCGACCGAGCAGTCAGGGAGGCACCTTGCAAGGCGGAACGTGTGACAGCCACGGAGAGCGCCAGCGGAACCTGGGCCGCCGCGGCTGTCCTTGCGGCGACGACCGCAGCGATCGCGAGTCCGGGAGCCAGACCCCGCCGGGTTAGCCGCCCTTCCAACCGGCGGCGGCCTCGGACCAGCCGGCTCTTGACCGTCCCGACCGGCCACCGGAGTCGCTGCGCCGCCTCTTCGTGCGAGAGTCCCCCGAGGGCGCAAAGCAAGATCGGCAAGCGCTGGGTATCTCCGAGCCGGTCGATCTCCTCGTGGACGATGGCGCAGAGCTCATCCCGCTCCACGGGGTTGTCCGCGTCAACGGCGATCATGCCGCGCTCGGGCCCTTCACGATCGTTGCGACGCCGGATCTGGGCCAGCACTCGGATCGCGACCCGCCGGGCGACCCGATGGAGCCAGCCCGCCAACGCGTCGGGATCGCGGATCGAGCGAGCCCGGCGTGCCAGAAGCAGGAACGTCACCTGGAATGCATCTTCGGCCAGGTGGCCGTCGGCCAGCAGATGCCGGCAGACGCGGAGCACCATCATCCCGTGACGCTCGACCAGGGTCGCGAACGCCGCCTCGGACGTCTCACCACCGCGAAGGAAGTGATCCAGCAAGCCGCGATCCGACATCGCCCCCAGCGCCCCGATGTCGAAGAGCGTGCGAATCTGGTTGCCGAGGATGATCGCCGATTCCCTTTTTGTCATGAGCCCGCTCGTCCGTTCCCGGTACCACCGTCCCCATTGCCCGATCCTACCTCTATTGAGGCACAACCGGGGACAAAAGGTCCCGAATTCTCGCAATGTGGCAATGAGACCGGGATGATCCCGCTCGGATGGTTCGAGCGAAGGCACTCCTGGAGGCTCGCCTTGTCCGAATTAAGCATCGACCCGATCCGCCTTCACGAAGTACATTGGAAAGGTCGATGTCCCATCCGAGCACCGCCGGATTCCGCCAGAAACCGCCGGAACGACGAGCGGAGCCGGGCGGCCCCGGTCTGTCTGTCAGTGGAGCACTCCCATGAAAGACCCCTTGGTCCGATTCAGCGTCGCGATCGGGGGAGAGCTGCTCCGCAAGTTCGACCAGTACCGCGAGATGCACCGCTACCCGAATCGGAGCGAGGCGGTCCGCGGGTTGATGCGGGCGGCGCTCATCGAGGAAGTCATCGCCGACGACGAGAGCGAGGCGATGGGTGTGGTCACCCTGATTTACGACCACCACGTCTCGAGGATCGCACGCCGGCTGACCGATTTGCAGCACGATCATCTGGAACGAGTCGTGACGACGACCCACGTCCACCTCGACGCCCACCGTTGCCTGGAAGTGATCATGCTCCGAGGACCGGCGCGGGAGATCCGCGAGCTGGCCAACGATCTGATCGGGACGAAGGGCGTCGAGACCGGCCGGCTCGTCCTGGCCTCGGCCAAGCCCGTTCCCTCGCAGGGCGGTGACAACGCCGTGCTACACCATCACCACGATCATGATCACAGTCACCATCATGATGATGATGACCCGGATCCGGTTTGACGTGATGACACCCCGAAATCTCGCTTGACCGTTCGAAGACGACTCAGAGTCTGTTCCTGATCTGTAGGTGGCCTCTGTGAGGCCGCTGATCCGGGCTTCGAGCAGGCAGGGTGTTGGCGGACCGGGCTCACAGAGCCCGGCTACAAAAACGGTCTCTCAGCTCGTTGAGGAGCCCGCGTCGCCCAGGAGCCAGAGGGCGATGGGGAGAGCGTTGTGGAACGGTGGATCAACGCGCGAGGATTCGAGCGCGGCACCGACCCGGTGCGCCGCGTCGAGCTCGGGCGCCTCGACGAGCCGCGGCAGCCGGCACGAGTCGGTCGTCTCGGAATCGATCCGGACGGCCGTCGAGTCGGGCGCCGGGCGATCGAGTCGAAACGTCTCTTTTCCGCCCCCTTTGGATGACTTCGCCGTGATCGCCACGCCCGCAAGCCGAGGCAGGGGCGGGAGGTGTGAAGGGACGGGTCGGGTCGCTATCTCGACGGTGACCGTACCATTCGAGGCGATGAACTCCGCTCGGTCTGTCGATTCGGAATCCGACGCCCGGCGAGTGGGCTGGCCTTGCGGCTTCCAGCCGAGCTGGCCGGCCAGCCAGGACGCCAGCCAGACGCCGATGCGCGGCGGCCGGGACAGGTCGGGCGAGAGGACCTCGATGCGAACCCCGTCGATCCGTTTCAGCGCGTCGTACGAGCAGGTCGGGTCGAAGAACTGGGCGACCAGCTCGCGCCAGCGCGTCAGGCCGAACCAGGCGGTGTCGCGGCTGAAAGGGCAGAGGGTCGCATCGAGGCCCATCCGGATCGCCTCGAGGTCGCTGCCGGGGTCGGGAAGATCGAGGACCAGCCGTGAACACTCGTCGGCCAGGTCGCGAAACAGCGCCTCATGCGTTCGAGGGTCGCAGGCCCACCAGAGGACCACCGGCAGCTCGGCCTCGAGGAGGGGACGGACGGCGCCGGGGATCAAGTCGATCGCATTGGGGCCGACGCGGAGTACGATCCGCTCGGAGCAGACCTGCGGCAGACCCGGTGCCGGCAGGTGGCAGAGTGCGGAGACCTCGGCCGCGACCCTCCGGCCGGGATCGTCGGAACCGAGCACCACGATCGCCCGGCAAGGGAACCGCGCGATCACCGTCTCCAGCACCCGGGTCAGCGATTCAGCGTCCGCATCCAGGCCGACGACTACCAGGTTCGCCATCGAGATCCGCGTCACATTCGGGTTTTCCAGCTCGGGACCGCCGACCTGTTCGGCCGCCGGGCCCCACAGCTTTGACAGCTCGGTCTCGATCTCGCGCAAGTCGACGGGAATCCCCATACCATCCAGGAACGAGTCGGTCATCGCTTCGGACATCGTCGAGGACTCCTCATTCACGCCGATCGCACCCAATCGAGCCTCCTCGAGGCCGGAATGAGTTGCTCTCTTTTCCGGTAAAGTGGACAATGCCTTCCGGATGTTGCCGAGATCGCACGCAACTCCCACGCACTCGCCGGCCCGACGTGGTTTTCTCGGTAACTATCAGGATACACTACTCAGGGTCGCAAAGAGAAACGCGATCGGGCGGTTATCGCCGATGATCTCCCCGATCCCCCGTGAGACGCCCGGACTCTCGGGGAAACCGATGCGACCGGTCAAGGCCCGAAATCCCCGGAACCTATCTACAAATGCAACGTCGGACTCTGTCATCGATCGCGGAGCCTGGCATGAAAATCACATTTCCTTGCACCCGTTGCGGCAAGACGCTCAAGGCTCGCGAGAATGCCGTGGGTCGGACCAGGAAATGCCCCGTTTGCCTGGCCCGCGTCACGTGCCACGGTCCGGCCGATGACTACCCGATTTTCGATGCCGAGGTCGTGGACGCCGAGATTGTGGAGGAGCCTCTTCCTCTCAAGCGAGTAACCCCGGTGAATCCCTACGCCGATCTCGACGACGACGCCCCGTACGCGGTCGTCAACTCGGGGACGGCCGAGGGTCCCGAGATCGAGCCCAGGCGCCCTTGCCCGATGTGCGGGGAGACCATCCTGGCATCGGCGGTCAAGTGCCGATTCTGCGGCGAAGTCTTCGACGCGGTCCTCAAGAAGGCCAGGGGCAAGAAGTCCCGAAAGGGGGCCTCCCGAGGCGGTGGAGGCTCCAATCCTGCGGCGGCGCGAGACCTGGGGATCGGGGTCCTGTTGACCGTCCTGGGGCTCGGCCTGACGATCGCCTCCATCGCAAATCCCATCGGAAACCATGATGGCCAGGGCGGGTCCTACGTGTTCTACGGACTGGTCATCGGCGGGATCGGCGGGATCTGCCGGGGGATTCGCGGATTCATGAGCTCCGATTGACGTTGCAATGCGGGCCGGGAGGAAGGGGAGGGTCGAGAGTCCAATGCCTGCCGTCGTTTCGTGCCACTGCGGCGCCCGGGTTCGATTGCCCGAATCCCCCACCGGCCTGGCGATCCGTTGCCCGAAGTGCAAGGCCGAGCTGGTCACCTCGGGGGCCGGGACGATCGTGACGTCCGCCCTGGCGAACCCGCAGGGGCAGGGCGCGAATTGCCCGATCTGCCAGACGGCCATCGGGCGAGGTGAGGCGGTCATCGCATGCCCGCTCTGCGACCAGATCCACCACGGCGAGTGCTGGGCGGATGTCGGCGGTTGCGCGACTTATGGCTGCGAGAACGCACCCAAGTCCGATAAAGCCGCCCCGGCAGAGACGCCGCGCTCGGCCTGGGGCGACACCAAGAAGTGCCCGGCCTGCGGGGAGACCATCAAGGCGATCGCGCTGCGATGCCGTTACTGCGGGACCGATTTCGAGACCGTGGACCCGCTCAGCCTGAAGGATCTGCGTAAGCGGGTCAAGAAAGAGGAGAAGCTCCAGTCCACGCGGAGCACAGTAATCGTCCTGTTCGTGCTGAGCCTCCTGGGGTGCCTGGCTCCGATCGTGGCGATCATCGCGCCTTGCTATATCCTGCCCAAGCGGGCGACGGTCGCGAAGGCCGGGCCGATCTACCTGGTCATGGGCTATTCCGCCATCGGGATTTCGGTCGTATATTCGATCTTGTTGCCGTTGTTCTGGCTGTTCTCGCGCTGAGAAGTCTCGAGAGCATTCGGGCTTTGTGGATTTCGGTCGCGGACCATTCGCCCACGCCACCGAGGGGGGACGGATCACTTGAGCACTTCGGCCGGGAGATCGCTGATCGCGTCGATGCGCGAGGCGGGCGCGGGATGTCCTCACTGCGCGGCCGAGGTCGCCCCCGGCGACTCCGTCGTCATCTGCCGGTCATGCGGCACGGTGCATCATCAGGGTTGCTGGGATGATCGGCACGGATGCGGATCCTATGCGTGTGCCCCTTCGCGGCGCCCGGAGATCGTGTCGGACACGTCCGAGCCGGTCCTCTCGATCACCAGCGCGGAGCTGGAGCGCGCGATCCCGCTACGCGATGCGGGGCTCCCGCTCCGAGCCGGTCCCGCCGGCAGCCGGACCTGGACCCCGGCCTCGCCGGCACGATCGAGCCACGATCCGAAGGGCAAGCCGAGGATGAGCCGGCTCGCCATCGCCTCTTTCGTCTGTGCCGTGGCGGGAATCCTCCTGTTCGGGATCGTCACGGGACTGGTCGCCGTCGTGCTCGCTCTCTTCTCGATGGGCGGCATCCGCTCCCATACCCGTCGAGGGGTCTGGCTGGCGGCCTCGGGCTTCCTCCTGGGGATCGTCAACGTCGTCGTCTGGGCGGTGCTCCTGGTGATGGTGGTTCAATCCGGGCTCACCACGGTCCTCCTCGAATCCGAGCCGCCCCCCGATCTCGCGACGATCCAGGAGCTCCCGCCGCCCCTCCAGCGAGCCATGCGGGCCAACGTGCTGATCGAGCGGAACGTCGGCATGAGCATCCTCGGCGGCAAGGCGATCGGATCGGGCGTGATCCTCCGCAGTGATTCGGGCACGGCCCTGATCGTGACCAATCGCCACGTGGTTGATCCCGACTTTCCCGCCCGGAATGAAAATACCGCCGATCGTCTCTCCCGAGTCGGCCGCCTGACCGTCCGCATGCTCGGCCAGCCCGACGGCGACGGCCAGGTCGTCTGGATGGCCCCCGGCACGATCGACCTGGCCCTCGTACGCGCGGCCTGCAGCCCATCCACCGGAGCCCAGACCGCCCCCTGGCAGAAAGGCCGGGCCATGAAGGTCGGCGAGACCGTCTTCGCCATCGGCAACCCCCATCAGCTCGGCTGGACCCAGACGCAGGGCGTGATCTCCCAGTTCCGGACCCGGCCCATCGACGATCGACGTATCCGCGTCATCCAGACTCAAACTCCGATCAACCACGGAAATAGCGGCGGCGGCCTCTATGACCAGGAAGGCTACTGCATCGGCATCAATACCTGGACCGCCGACAAGAGGCAGACCGAAGGGATCGGGTTCGCCATCGCCCTGGACACGCTCTTCGACCTGTCACCACCACCCCTCGAGGCCACCAGCGAAGGACCCGGGCGACGATGAGCACGGTTCGGTTACGTCGGCTCCAGGCGGATTATGAGAAGGTGCGGGATTACGTCAACCGGCATCCCCGGCTGCAACTGATCCAGGCCGATGGATCGCCGCCCGAGCGATATCAACTGGAGTTCCGGATTCGCAGCCTGCGGCAGGTCGCCGACGATCTGTCGATGGTGAAGAGCCACATGGTGGAGATCGCGCTGCCGGTGAATTATCCGCGGATGCCGCCGCAGTGCCGGATGCTCACCCCGATCTTCCACCCCAACATCGCGCCGCACGCGATCTGCATCGGCGATCACTGGAGCCCCGGCGAGCCGCTCTGGTCGATCGTGGCGCGCATCGGGGAGATGATCGCCTACCAGAGCTATAACACCAAGAGCCCGCTGAACGGCGAGGCGGCGCGCTGGGTCAACCAGCACCTCGACGAACTGCCGCTCGACCCGGTAAGCATGATGCCCGACGACGCGGACGACCAGACAGCCGGAGGCGGGCTTGCGGTCGCGTCAACGTCCGTCAAGAGTCCCCCACGCGCCGTCCCGACTCAGCCGGTCCGAAACATTCCGCCGGCCCTTCCCATCCTTTCGCCCGCACCGCCGCCGATCTCGACACCATCATCCGCCGCGTTCGGGGCCTCGCCGCAGGCGCCCGACGCCGAGCGACGATTTGCCTGTCCACATTGCGATTCGATGGCGCGATGGCGGCCCGAGCTGGCCGGAAAACAATTGCGCTGTCCACGATGCAAGACCGTCTTCCGATGCCCAACATGAGCCATGGCGTCGATCCGGATGCGCGGGAGGCCGGCAGCGAACCGGCCGATGCTTCTTCGAATTCGGTTCGACATCACCGCTGGATGCTGGCGATAGCGATCACGATCGTGATACTCGCTTTCGCCCTGGTGGAGGTCTCCGACAGCCGGGTTGCCTTGCGTGGCTTCACCGATCATCCACTGCCGGAGACCTGCATGGCGCGGAGGTTATTCGGTCTGCGCTGCCCCGGCTGCGGTCTGACGCGGTCGACGATCCACCTGGCGGCGGGGGATTGGCGCGCCTCGTGGCGAAGCCACCACCTGGGCGGAATGTTCGCGGCCCTGATCGTGCTCCAGATCCCCTACCGTCTCATCGCCCTTCGCCGGCCCGACCGCCGCCTCATCCCGACCCGATGGCTGGTCCTCTCGGGATATCTGCTGATCGCGCTGCTCATGGGGAACTGGTTGTTCGACTTGGCGGTCGTCCCATTCGCATCACCCTGACGAGACCGCCGTTCGGGCCGCTTCCTGTTCGGCAACGCGCCGGCCGCCAACCTTCACGGGAACTGGTGCGAATCGTCTGCCAGGCGACTGATACGGTGGCGACCGTCGAAAGCATGGCGCGAATGGTCCGGGCCAGACGTTGGACATCGCCCTGGGTTCGACCAAGGCCAAGAATGGCGCGACGGACGGTGAATCGGATCGGCGGAGGATGTCCCCGTTGCCGATCGGGTCATCCGTCTCGAGGAGAGTAACGCTCGAGTTGACCTGCGATCGAACGAGCGGAGATACGACGAGGTGCGGCCGAAACGGTGGAAAAGCCGGTTTTTTCATGGCCAGGCAATTTCCGGATTGCGTGTGTCCAAGACCGATCGCATTGATTGCCAAGAAGTTACACGCTTCGCCGATCAATTCGCGCAATAAATGGCGGCACGTGCTTGACAATCGCGGTTTCAATCGCGACCATCTAGGGAAGATCATTGATTGCTCGTCACTTTGCAAAATGTGACCTGGGTTATTCTGCACTCCTGCAATTATTCATATTAGAATAGAATAATATACCATTCGAATTCCTCTTCGGGATTCCGCCCTCGCAGGGACGAATGCGCGCCTTCGTATTCCAGCGAAAGCAATATGCTTCGCGGGTTGGCGGGAAAATGCGGCGTCGGCCGCCTGGCGCCGTCGCTTAGTGATCCTACTTGTCCTATTGACTTTTCCATAAATGAACACTGATTAGATGGATGAAGCCTGCGTCTCGACGAGGCTGAAAGGCTATGGAATTGAACGAATCACAGATGGGATTTCACTACGCCATCGAGGCGACGGAGACGACCATACGGGTTCGACTGAGCGGATGGATGGGCTACGAAACGTTGGAGCAGCTCCAGGATTGTTGGAAGGTGGTCCGCGAACAAATCCGGCCCCTGGTCGTACTCGACCTCGCCGAAGTGACCTGCCTGGCGAGCGGTCCGCTGGGATCGATCCTGGCCCTGCGGCGTTGGTTGGAGGGGCATGGCAGCCGACTGGAGATTTCCGCCGCAAGCGACGACGTTCGCGAGATCATGAAATCCGCCCGCCTGAATGCGCTACTCCCCTCGAAGGACGAGGCCGATCCCGCGGCGACATGAGCGACGGGTTGAACCTCGACGATCGACCTCGTCGGCGGCGCTCATCCCTCCTTTTCCCCGGCCGCCAGGATCTCCATTCGGTCCGATCGAGTAAGCCGTTTCACGAATCCGTTACATGAGGTCGCAACAAGACTTGGCTTCTGAGGATGCGACGAGGCCGCCATGGGTATTCGACTGGGAGGTTGGGATATCGCCGGACAATCGCGAGGCCTGGACCGTCTCGGCCTCCGGATGTTATTCGGCTCTCGGGGCCGTTACGGCGTCTTGATCTTCGGGGTCGCGTTCGCCGTGCTTTTGAGCACTCAGCAGGTCGCCATCTTGCTCGGCGTGTTGCAACAAGCGACGGGATTGCTCCAGAACGTCGGGGTCGCCGATATCTGGGTGGTTTCGCGGGACACGATCTCCATCGATTATCTTCGAGAGATGCATTCCAGACAGCTCGCGCGGGTTCGCGCGATCCCCGGCGTACAGTGGGCCGAGCCGATGATCTCATTGGGAGCGATCGGCGAATTGCCCGATGGCGGATTCTACAAGATGGATATCATCGGCCTGAGCCGCTCGAGCAAGATCGGTCGGCCCCCGGTGATCCTCGACGGCGACCTGGCCAGCCTGGAACTTCCCGACTCGGTGTTCATGGAGATCTCAGGCAGGCGGCACCTGCCGAACATCCGGACGGGTAGCGTCATCCATTTCCAGGGGAGACGGGCTCGCGTCGTTGGCACCTGCCGTGCCCGGGGCAATCTCATCGGGAATCCCGTCTTCTACACGTCGTTGGAGAACGCCCGGAGATTCTTCCCGCAGGTCGAGAATCGCCTGAGCATGATCATGGTGAAGCTCGGCGATGGCGCCCAGACGGATCGGGTCTGCAAAGCGATCGATGTCCTTCGCGATATCACCGCGCTTCGAGCCGATGATTTCCGATGGCGATCGATGCGGTTCATCCTGTTACGGACGGCGATCGGCCTGAATTTCGGCATCACGGCCCTGCTGGGGTTCGTCGTCGGCCTGGTCCTCGCGACGACGGCCTTCTACCAGTTCACCTCCGACAATCTCCCCTACTTCGCGCTGCTCAAAGCGGTCGGTGCACGGGATGCTGCGCTCAGGCGCATCGTGCTCATCCAATCCCTGACGGCCGGGACGATCGGCTATGGGATCGGCATCGGTGCCGCCGGAGCGCTCACCCTCCTGGGAATGGCCTCGGATTCGGTCTTGTCGTGCCGTTTTCCCTGGCCGTTGCTGTTCTCCGGCATGGTGCCGATGCTCCTGTGCATCGGCATCGGAAGTCTCGTCAACCTGCGTCGTGTCCTCAGAGTCGACCCGATCATGCTCTTTCAATGAACGAACCGACAATGAATCACGAGGAGCCCGCGCTACTCTTGAGTGACGTCACGAAAGACTTCGTCACGGGCTCTCGCGTGCTCCACGTCCTGCGTGGCATCGATCTGCGCGTCGCGGCGGGTCGGATCGTGATGCTGGCCGGGCCCAGCGGGAGCGGTAAGAGCACCCTCCTGTCGATCATCGCCGGGATGCTCAGCCCGACGAGTGGCACCGTCGAGATCTTCGGTCAGCGCTGGTCGGACGCCGACGAACAGGCGATCTGCCGGATGCGAAGCTCGTTGGTCGGCATGGTCTTTCAAAGGTTCTACCTGATCCCCACGCTCTCGATCCTCGATAATGTCGCGGTGACCTTGCTGGCCGGCGGAGTCTTGCAGCGCAAGGCGCGGACACGGGCGATCTCGGCGCTCGAACAGGTCGGCCTCGCCGACCGCGCGGACAATTTGCCGCGCGAGCTGAGCGGCGGCATGCAACAGCGTGTGGCGCTCGCCAGGGCCATCGTCGGCCGTCCTCGGCTGTTGATCTGCGACGAGCCGACCGCAAACCTCGACTCCGAGACCGGTCAGACCATCATGGGGCTCATCCTCTCGGCCAGCCGGGACCGCGACGACCAGGGCCGGAGACGTAGCGTCGTGGTCGTCACCCACGATTATCGAATTTTGAGATTTGCTGATCGCATTTACTACATGGACGATGGTCGCGTCGATCCGGCGACGGAAGAGTTGCTGTTGCGAGTCTGGAAAGCGGGCGATCTTCACGGAGAATAACGGATGATCTCCCATCCTGGAGTCGTGATCCGATGATGAAGCCAGTCACGATCGTGGCGGCCATGCTGGGCCTTGCCGTCGCCCTCTGGGCAGTCGTGGCCTCCTCGACCTCGCCGCCGATCGTCGAACCCAACGACGCACCTCCGGCCAATCCATTCAAGAACGGGATCGCCTCGACGGGTGCCATCGAGGCGATGAGCCGGAACATCCGCGTCGCCGCGCCCGAGCCCGACTTGATCGCGAAGGTCTTCGTGCAGGTCAACGACGCCGTGAAAGCGGGGGATTCGCTCTTTCAGCTCGATGCACGAATCGCCGAGGCCGACCTCGCGAAGGCGCTGACCGAAGTGCAAGTCTCGCAACAAGAGCTGGCGCGGCTGCGTGCCATGCCTCGGCCGGAGGATCTGGCCAAGCTTCAGGCGTCGCTCGAACAGGCGAATGCGCGGTACGAACACGCGCGTCGCGAAAAGGAGAGGGCGCAGCGAATCCACACGCGCGGCGCCCTTTCCGAGCAAGAGTTCAGCGAGTCTTCCCTGGCGCTCGACGAGGCGGTCGCGACTCGATCTCAGGCGCGGGCCGAGCTCGATCGCGCCGGGGCGGCGCCTGGAAGCACGACCTTTTGATCGCCCAGGCCAATCTAGCCCGGTCGGAAGCGGAAGCCCAGTCGATCCGCGCCCGGATCGAGAGATTGACCGTGCGATCGCCGATCGCGGGCACGGTGCTCAAGCGTTTCGTCGAGCCCGGGGAGGTCGCGCCGGCCGGCTCACAGCCGGCGATGATAATCGGCGACCTCTCGGCAATGAATGTCCGCGCACAGGTCGAACGAGCGCGATGCCCATCGCCTGACTTCCCAATGTCGGGGAATTTGCTTCAAACCAGGACTTGCCGGGCCGCCGCTCAACTTGAGCTTGCTCCGGATCGAGCCGCTGGCCGTCCAGAAGGACCAACTGACCGCATCGACCTCCGAAGTGGTCGATGTCCGCGTCGTCGAGGTCTTGTTCCGGGTTGACGTCCCGAAGGACTCGCCCTCGCTCCTCTATCCCGGCCAGGTTGTGGACGTCTTCATCGAGGTTGCAGAGAGGTAGGATTCGACATGCCTTCATTGACGCTCTTGCCGGGAGAATCACCGGCCGAAGTGTTCCCGATCAACCAGCCCAGCATGGTGATCGGCAAGACGCCCGAGTGCGATATCATCCTGTCTGGCGCTTATGTCTCGAAAGTTCACGCCCGGATCGTGGTCAACCCCGACGGCCTCTACATCGAAGACCTGAAGAGCACCAATGCGACGAGGGTCGGCGGCGTCCCCCTGAAGGCGCCGCACCGGCTTGTGCATGGCGATGAGATCAAGATTGGTGGATGTAGGCTCGTCTACAACGGCCAGGACGATCCGCCCGAAGCGATGACGATCATGGATTCGATCGACCTCGCGGAGGAGGATGGACGATCGCTCTCCTGGAAGAAGGCGGAGCAGAAGCTGAGGGTTATCACCGAGATCAGCCGGGAGCTCGTCGGACAGCTCGATCTCGATGCCGTCTTGCACAAGGTGCTGAACGAGCTCCTCCGCGTCTTTCCCCAGGCCGAACGCGGGTTCATCCTTTTCCGCGAGGATGAGACGAACTCGCTCAGCCTGAAGGCGAGTTGTTTTCGACGCCCCGGGCGCCAGCAAAGCTTGCCCAGCCGGATGGTGGGCGATCATGTCATGCGACATGGGACCGCGATCCTGTGCGAGAACGTCTCGACCAGCCCATTCATGGATAGTCGTAGCCTCGGCGAATCGCAGACCACTTCGATCATCTGCGCCCCGCTGCAAGACTACGGACGCAAGTCTGTCGGGATCATCCAGATCGATACGCGAGATAAACACAAGAGATTTGATCGCGATGACCTGGATTTCTTGGTGGCGCTCGCCGGGACGATCAGCATGGCCGTGGAGGGCGCCCGCCTCCATCAGATCGAGCTCGGCCGGCGACGGATCGAACAAGAGGCGCAGGACGCCTGGTCGGTCCAGCGCAATTTCCTCCCCGCCGGGTGCCCGGAGATCCCGGGCTACCAGTTCTGGCACGATTACAGGCCGGCCCGTTTCGTCGGGGGCGATTACCTCGACTATCGGGAGATCACCGGCCGGGGCTCGTCCGTTTCTGAATCACCGACGAGGCGTCTGGCCGTGACGCTCGGCGACGTCTCGGGCAAGGGAATGCCGGCCGCTTTGCTCATGGCGAGGATCGCCGCCGAAGTCCGCATTCTCCTGCAAGGGGACTGCGACCTGGCCATGATCGCCGGCATCTTGAACAAGAATTTCTATGACAGCGGCATGCCGGATCGTTTCATGACTCTCCTGGTGCTCGTCATCGACCTCGAACGTCATCGGTTGACGATCGTCAACGCAGGGCATATGGTACCGATGATTCGCCGATCGGGTGGCGAGATCGAGCTCATCGGAGAGGAGCAGGCAGGCCCTCCCCTGGGAGTCGAGCGAGACCACGTATTCACCCTCTCGGAAACCACGATCGAGGAAGGCGAAACCGTCCTGGTCTATACGGACGGTGTCAACGAGGCGCTGAGCCGGAGCGGCGAGCAGTTTGGCACCAAACGACTCCAGCTTTGCCTCGCCAACGCTCCCGGTCCCGCGACCACAACCGGTCAGTTGATCCGTGCTCACCTCGAGTCACACACGGTCGGTCGCGACCAGTACGACGACATCGCCCTCGTTTGCTTCGGACGAAATGGAGCCCGGCTCGAACCAGGGGGCCTCGCGAGCAATGAGTTTCCGGTCATTCTTTCGAAACCTGATCCCGAATGAGATTAGACCATGCCGTTCTGACACCCTCTCCCGTCGCCTGCGTCTCTTGCCCGTTTCGACGCGCGGTCCGTACACTCTTGGGATCGTCTCCCGGTCGGCGACATCGTTTGATGAGAGGGGTAGTTTCCTATGTCGGACGCGGCCAGTCTCCACGAGGCCAACCCCCTGCGGCAGGCATTGCCGCGAACTCAGGTGCCCGAGCCGTGCGCCGTGGTGCTCTTCGGCGCCACGGGGGACCTGGCCCACCGAAAGCTCGTTCCGGCCCTTTTCCAGCTCGCTCGGGGAGGAAATCTCCCTTCCGAGTGCGCGATCGTCGGCTTTGCACGCCGTGAGTGGACCGACGAGGATCTCCGTGCCGAGTATGGGAAGTCACTCGCCAAGGGCGGAGACGGGCCCGAGTTCCAGGCGGTCTGGTCGCAGTTCGCCAGCCGGATCTTCTTCTCGCCCGGTACATTCGATGAGCCGGAGGCGTATCGGAAACTCAAGGAGACCCTGGACAACCTCGACCGGACTAACGGCACCCGAGGTAACCGCGTCTTCTACCTTGCGGTCGCGCCCGAGTTCTTCGCGACGATCATCGGCCAGCTGGGCGAGTCGGGATTGATCTATCCCCGGCAGCAGGAAAGCCCCTGGAGCCGGGTCGTGATCGAGAAGCCGTTCGGCCACGACCTCAAGAGTGCCCTCGAGCTGAACCTCGAGGTCTCCAAGGTCCTCGACGAGCGCCAGGTCTACCGGATCGACCATTACCTCGGCAAGGAGACGGTCCAGAACATCCTGGCTCTTCGGTTCGGCAACAGCATCTTCGAACCCATCTGGGACCGGCGGCATGTCCATTCGGTTCAGGTGACGGTGGCCGAGGAAGTCGGGATGGCCGGCGGCCGGGGCGCCTATTACGACACTGCCGGCACGATACGCGACATGGTTCAGAACCATATGATGCAATTGCTGTCTCTGGTCGCCATGGAGCCGCCCGTGGATCTCTCGGCCGACGCCGTGAGGAACGAGAAGGTCAAGGTACTCCAGGCCCTGCCGCGCTGGAAGCCCGAGGACGTCTTCCGCAACGTGGTCCGCGCCCAGTACACGGCCGGCTCGATGCAAGGGGCCGATGTCCCCGGCTATCTGCAGGAGAAAGGCGTCGCCCCCCAGTCGAAGACCGATACCTACGTCGCGATCCGTCTGGAGCTGAATAACTGGCGATGGGCGGGCGTGCCGTTCTTCCTCCGGACCGGCAAGCGACTCCCCAAGCGTGCGACGGAGATCGCCATCCAGTTCCGCCGTCCGCCGACCGAGCTGTTCGAACCCGCGTCCGACGGGCAAGGCGGTGCCAACCAGCTCGTGCTGCGGATTCAGCCCAACGAGGGGGCAAGCCTGGCGTTCGAGGCCAAGATCCCCGGCTCCAGGAGGCGGCTCCAGGAGGTCCGAATGGACTTCCGGTACGGCACCGCGTTCGCGGTCCCGCCCCCGGAAGCCTACGAGCGGCTCCTCGTGGACGTGATGCTGGGCGACCAGTCGCTCTACACGCGCACCGATGAGGTCGAGAGCGCCTGGCGGTTCATCACCTCGATCCTCGACGCCTGGAAGCAGCCCGACGCGCCGCCACCGGTCAATTACGTCGCCGGGAGTTGGGGACCGGTCGAGGCCGATGCCCTCATCAGCCGCGATGGCGCACGATGGCGTAGACTCTAGAATCGCGGGAGATCCGGCTTTCGATTGGACCGCTGCGGCGAGGAGACGATCGAGCCATGAGCACGTCGAGCAATTCAAGTAATATCCCCTGGCCCGAGCCGGCGTCGCAACGGCGATCGAGCCGAGGACGCTTCTCGCTCAAGAGCACGCGGAGCCTCTTCTTCCTGGTCCTCCTGATCGCCGGAATCCTCGGAGGCTGGGCCGAAGCGAAGCGACGTTATGCCGTTCGTCAATTGATCGGCCAGCTCTCGGGATGTCGGAGCGACATCGTCATACCTTCGGTCGCCGCCGGGACCTTCGGCCCGACGATCCGGCGGATTCGCGAGTTGCATGGCGAACCATTCGCGGTGGACTCCGTGATCCGGGTCCTCCACGGCGCCCACGAAACCCACGACTACGCAACCGCCGAGGCGGCGATCGCCTGCCTGCTCCAGATGGAGCCCGAGTCGATCCGGGCGGTGCCTGAATTGGTCGCGATGATCGCGGATGAAGACTTGCCCAATCAGCCCGCGCAACGTTGGTATTGGAAGCAATATGCCATCGGCGCGATCGGTCGGCTCGGCCGGGATGACGAAACTCGGACCGTCGTCCCGGCCTTGCGCCAGGTACTTGACGATCCGCTCAAGAGCCGGATCGACCTGATCGCCGAGGACACGATCGAGGCACTCGGCAACATCGGGGCACTCGCCGTGCCCGCGGTGCCGGACCTCACGCGATGGCTGAGCCATGCGAATCCGAAGATTCGCCTCGCGGCGGTCGTCGCCCTGGGCCGGATCGGTGTCGCGGCCGAATCGGCCACTTCCGGAGTCCTGGGCGCTTTGAAGGATCCCGACGAGAGGGTGCGCGTCCAGAGCATCCTGAGCCTCGCGGCGATGGCTCCCGAGCACCAACGGACCACGGAGATCATCGCGGCCGTCGAGGAGGTCGCCCATTATGATCCCGAGCTTCGAGCTGTCTGTGAGCAATCCCTTTCGCGTCTCCGCCGGAAGCACCAGGTCGCGGTCAATATCGACAGGATGCTACCTCACCTGTCGCCCGAGGCCCGCCAGCGTTACCTGGAGAAGATGGCGTCCGAGAATGCAAAGGAGAGTCGGCGAAGTTTTCGGTGATTTTCCAGAATCGGGACGCTTGCTGCGCCTCATCAGTCGCCATATCTCGATCGACGACTCGGCGCGCGGACCAGGAGCACGAAGAAGATGATCGCTGTCGCCCCGAAGACTCCGGTGAACTGGGGATTCTCGTCCAGGTAGAAAATCAGGAGTAGGAACAGGGACACGACGAGTCCGCCGAGGAAGATCATCCGCATCACGCCGAAGGGAGCGGAGGGCGCAGGGACTATGGTCGGGGATCGGTCTAATGCGCCGGGGGCCAGGGGCATGTCCTCCGTCGGGATCGCTTCGTCCTCGTCTCGTCCGAGCACCCGGCGCCGGGTCATCGGATGACCGAATAGCAACTCGGGAGGCAGCGACGGAAACCCACAGGTCGGGCAGCGCAGCCATCCCTGCCAGGTCCCGTGCTGCGATTCGAGTTCAGCCTTGCAGCGCGGGCAGGAATACGACACGAAGTAAGTCACATGCGATTCCACGGCAAACTCCGATCTTGCGATATTGGATTTTCGATTGCCGGTTTTGGATTTAGAGATAGCTTATCCGAAGTCGATCCCCAATCAAAATCAATCGCTGAGATTATGAAAAGAGCGTAGAGGACAGGCTCCGAACGGGATATAACCGGCTCTCTACTTGGCAACGCCTCTCATGAAGCCGTATTCTCGACCAAGGACCCGACAGGTGGTCATCCAGGAACGAATCGAACTTGTAATTGGTGCTGGAGAATCGTGGGATGACCTCGTCAAATCCTCCCGGGGCCTCGTCTTCAATGCGACGCGTATCGATCCGCAGCATCATGGCCTTCATCGTCATCAACGCGGTCGGGCTGGCGGCGATACGCAGCGGTTCCGCGCCTTGGGCCGGGGCGATGGCATCGATCACCTTTTTCACGATGGTCTGCTCGCTCCTCGGGGTCGCCTTGACGCGAGGCATGCGTCGTTTCTACTGGTCGGGCTTTGCAACCCTCGGCTGGAGTTACCTGCTCCTGAGTTACGCCCCATGGCTGGAATCGAGGGTCGGACCGATTCTCCTGGCCCCTCAGCTTTTCCCCTATCTCGCTGAACTGATCCACTCCGACCCCCAGGCAGCCGGCGGCCTACAAAGCGTCCCGCTCTGGCCGTTTGGGGCAATGGCGACCGGTGGAGCGTTCGGTGGGACGGCCGCGGGTGGAATCACCATCAACATCCAGGCCTATGTCCAGATGGGCTCGTCGATCGAGGCCCTGTTGTGGGCGTTCCTCGGTGGGTGGGTGGCCTGCTATTTCGCGTCGGGGCGGGAACGCCAGGAGACCAACCCGCGACCATCGACGACTTGATCCGCGCGGTCCTGCTGCTGATGGGCATTATTGCAGGTCTCGGCGTGGGTCTCGGGCATAGGATGCTATGGGCAATACCAGGAGCCATCGTCGCGTTCCTGGTGGCTCACATTCTCTCCATTGGCTTGTTTCCGGTGTCGCTGGATGAACTCGTCCCGCAAGTTGAAAAGCTGCTGGAACTGGTCGAAGTCGGGTACGAGGCTATCCAGGCCATGATCCTCGCGCGGCGTTTCTCGCAAGGGAAAAACCTCGCCGAGAGCGGGGCAGTTTTTCAGCCTCGTTGCCCGCGAGTTCTCACCCTTTGGCGGGACTTATTGAGGTAGAGGTGACTCGATCGATAGCGTCGGCCCAGGCTCTACCCTGGCGGGACCCGTTGGCACGAAAGTAACGGGCACGTCGCTCACCGTGCTCGCCGGCTTCGCCTCCTCGCCGCCGGGCCGCTTGAATCCCAGCCGTTCGAACATCGAAGGCCTCGGCGATGAGCCGCCACGGTCCGAACATTTCTGCTTCGGAGAAGAGGCACACCCGCTGAGGATCAGCGCGACGAGAAACAGGGCTAACGTACGCACCGTTGGATTTCTCCGGGTGAAGGTGATTCGCTCAGCGGGTGACTGCGCCTTCGACGGACGTCTCGGCGGAGCCGTTCTCCGCCACGTTCTTCGAAACCCGAGCTTGCTGATGTGTGCGAATTCGTTCGAATAACGGGGGGTTCTCCACGACTATGGGGATCTCGTCCGCCTTGCGTTTCACCGGCTGGGCACATCCGGCAATCATCAAGGCGAGTAGGAGAGTGGTGTGGCGCATGGCGGGCCTCCGCTGCCGTCGCACGCTCCTCCGAAGGCGCCGGCGAGTCGAGTTGTCATCCCGGCCATCCAGCCGGGCATTGAGATGCGACGTCCCTCGAACGCAATGGCCGTGCCGTGTCGCGCCGCTATTGATCTTTCCAGAATCATGACCTGACATGAGCGTGGGTTAACGAAACCCGAGGGGCTATGCCGATTCAACCGCATGTGCGGTTCGGCGCGTATTGCATGGGATGACGGGCTGTCCAGTCTGGCTCCTGGAGTTGACGAGACAATAGATGCTCGATTGTAGATTTTACACGGAAATTGGCATGCCCGATGCTCAACGCGTGCCTCGAATCCGGGCCGGATTTCCGATTCTCGACGAAGGCAAATTCTGTCCCACCGAGGCGTGATGATGAGCGTGTACTCGAGTCCTCCCCGAAGCCCGCCCATTCCAGCTCGACCTTTCGTCACGCGAAGAAGGCCGACGGGGAGTCGCGCCTGCGGAAGATTTCTTTCCCGGGTACTTGAAGGGGTTGAAATGAGAATTGGCTTTGATCGGTTGGCCATCGCTATCCTGGTCCTCCTCGCGCCGCCCGGTTTGGGCCGGATCTGCGCACGGGGCGATTCCATCAATTCCCTGCACAGCACGGGCGAAGGGCTTCCCACGGGAGTCGTCAACCCGAATTTCACGATCATATCCGCCCCGGCGGGCGCCACGTTGAACTCCGGTGGGACTACCGATACGATCCCGCCGGTCAGTTCTCCCGCATACGCCGCACCCTCGGCCGGCACGCAATGGATCGGCCCGAACCGCGACGATAGCCTGCAACAGCCGATCGGCAACTATGACTTCCGCACGACCTTTAACCTCGCCGGTCTCGACGCCTCGACCGCGATGATCACCGGCGTCGTCGCGGTCGACAACAGGTTGGCCGATATCAGGCTGAACGGCACGAGCCTGGGCATCAGCGGCGGCAGCCTCGGCAGCTTGCTGAACTTCACGATCAAGCATGGTTTCTCGTCGGGAATCAATGTCCTGGATTTCATCGTAACCAATGACGATACGGGCGGCCCTACGGCGCTGATGGTCTCGGAAACCGGGACCGCCTCCGTCCCCGAACCTTCCACCCTGGCCGTGTTCTGCCTCGGGACCTTGGCGCTGTTCGGCCGTCGGGCCATGAGATCGCGTTCAGGAAGGGTTTCCTGACCGAATCGCGATCGGACCCGATTCATTGCATTGAAATTGAAAGAATTGCAAGTCTATAAGGCATGTGACTTGCTTATCATAGTCCGCGGTGCCCGTGATCAAGACGAAAGTATCCCCAGTCCCGGAGAACGACGATGATCCGTACTCTTTCCATCCTGTCTCTCGCCCTGATGACTTCGCCGGCGTTCGCCCAGGAAGGTGTCCTGAGTCGAACCGGTCGCGCCCTGGATAACGCCGGCCGAGGCATCCGCAACGCCGTGGAGACCGAGGTCGCCCGCGGCCAGATCGACGCGGCTGACCGGGAAGTGCTCACGCGAGTCATGCGTCGAGTGGAATGGGACAAGCACCTCGTCGGCTCGACGATTCAATTCGAGGTCCAGGCGGGCCAGGTCGTGATCCTTCGCGGATCGGTGCCGAGCGCCGTCCACAAACAGCGGGCGGTGGGCCTGGTCTCGAGCACGGTCGGTGTCAACACGGTGGTCGACCAACTGGCCGTGGTCAAGGAAGTGAAGGTCATCCAGGCGAAACCCGCTGCTCGGGTCGTCGAGGTGGCGCCTCCCGTGGCGACCGAGACGACCGTCATCGTCAAGCCGTGAGCTGGTTTCCTATCTGATCATGGGCCGTCGGACTCTCAACCCCGGGAGTTCGGCGGCCCTTTTTCGTTGATCGTGTGGGTGTCGCCAGATTCCTGACCTAGCCGCTACTCACTGTGCGTTTGTCCCCAATCCAAAATCGGAAATCGAAAATCCAAAATCGGATTCCCTCTTTCGGCCCTCCGATCCCGCGCGTAGGATGGGGATCGACCTTGAGGTGGAGTTCCGCCTGGCGGGTCGGGATGCGAGCCACCCCTCCAGGACGAGAACGGACCCGACAACCGGATATGGCTATCATCATTCGACCCTATAGCGAGTCCGATCGGCAGACGGTGCGAGAACTGACCGTCGCCGCGTTCGAGGGCGTCTCGATCGACCACAACATCGACCTGAAGCTCGGCCCGATCGCCGGAAAGGACTGGCGATGGCGTAAGGCTCGGGACGTCGACCGCGACATCGACCTGCTGTCGTCCGACCTGGGAGTCGCCGAGGACGATCGGACCGGAGCGGTGGTCGGCTACGTGACCATGAAGTGTGACGACGAGACGCGGATCGGCTGGATTCACAACCTCGTCGTCGCCGACGGATTGCGTGGCCAGGGATTGGGTCGGCAGCTGATCCGGCACGCCCTGGACTATTTCCGCGCCGCCGGCATGACGGTCGCGAAGATCGAGACCCTCGAGCAGAACCCGA
Organism: uncultured Planctomycetota bacterium; assembly: GCA_963743925.1. Lineage (GTDB taxonomy): Bacteria > Planctomycetota > Planctomycetia > Isosphaerales > Isosphaeraceae > CAVZRC01. The sequence continues at coordinate 94,327 of CAVURY010000018.1, forward strand.
TCGGGCGGCACCTCTATCCGTCGGTCGGGTTCATCGAGGTCGCCCGGCAGATCCATTACGCCTTGCCCCTGACGGACCAACCCACCCATGAGCCAGGGCACGAGCCTCGTTGAGACAGAAGTCGGCGCCTTCGCCGTGCCGCCCCGCCTGGAGATGCGGCACATCGGCAAGAACTTCGGGGGCGTGCGTGCGCTCCGGGACGTGTCGCTGGCCTCGATGGCCGGCGAGGTCCATTCTCTCTGCGGCGAGAATGGGGCCGGCAAGAGCACGCTGATGAAGATCCTGGCCGGCGCGATCACCGACTATGACGGCGAGATCGTGCTGGACGGCCGCCCGGTCCGGTTCTCCGGCCCGCGCGAGGCCGAGGACGTCGGGATCCGGATCATCTACCAGGAGCTGAACCTCGTCCCTCAGCTCACGGTCGCCGACAACATCTTCCTGGGTCGCGAGAAGACCGGTAGGGGCTGGCTCGGCTGGCTGGACGATCGCGCGATGGAGGCGCGCTCGCTCGAGCTCTTCGACCGGCTGGGCACGGCGATCTCGCCGCGGGCCAAGGTCGGCGACCTGCGGATCGGCGACCAGCAGATGGTCGAGATCGCCAAGGCCCTGGCATTCGACGCCGCGATCGTGATCATGGACGAGCCGACCTCCGCCCTGTCCGACTCCGAGGTTGCCCGACTCTTCCGGGTCATCGACGACCTGCGGAAAGCCGGGACCACGGTCCTGTATATCAGCCACAAGATGAACGAGGTCTTCACGCTCTCCGACCGGGTGACCGTCCTCCGCGACGGCCAGTTCGTCGCGTCGGCGGGGCGGAATGAAACGACTCCGGACCAGGTCGTCCGCTGGATGGTCGGCCGCGAGATCGCCGCGCTCAACTATCAGCCACACCCGATCCGACCGAAGGCGACACTCGAGGTCGAGAGCCTCTCGATGTCCAGCCCGCCGGGGAGCGGACGGCCCAGCCTGTGCGACATCACATTCTCGGTCCGGGCGGGTGAAGTCCTGGGCGTTGCCGGACTCCTGGGCGCCGGCCGCACCGAGCTCCTCGAAGCGATTTACGGCGCCGGCACTTCTACGCCCGAAGGAGCCCTCCTTTTCGAGGGCCGGCCGGTCCGCTTCAGGCATCCGGACGAGGCGATCCGGGCCGGCATCGCCATGGTGACCGAGGATCGCAAGACGCTCGGCCTCTTCGACCGCATGACCGTCGCGGAGAACATCACGCTGCGACGCCTCCCCGAACTGACGTTCGGGGCATTGCCGCTGATCGACCCTCGCGCCGAGCGTCGCGCCGTCGAGTGGTCGATCAAGGAACTGGCGATCAAGACGGCGGGCGGCAAGGCCCCGGTGACGAGCCTATCCGGCGGAAACCAGCAAAAATGCATCATCGCCCGGTGGCTCCTGGTCGAGCCTCGCCTGCTCCTGCTCGACGAGCCGACCCGCGGCATCGACGTCGGCGCCAAGTCCGAGATTTACCAGTTGATCCGACGCCTGGCTTCGCAGGGCCGCGCCATCCTGATGACCTCGAGCGAGCTGCCGGAGTTGCTGGCCGTCGCCGACCGGATCATCGTCCTCTGCGAGGGGCGGATCACCGCCGACATCCCCCGCGCCGAAGCCAGCGAGGAGGCGATCATGCACGCCGCGACCCGGTTCCTCGACCGGGCGAAGCCGGTCAAATCCTCGACCCTTGACGAGCTGTCCTGAACCACGCTTCCCTCCCCAAACAAAGCCCGAGGCCAAGACGATCATGCCCGACCTTCGCGTCCCCTTCCTCGTGAGCCTTTGCCTGGTGATGCCGGCGGCTGCGGCCGAATTCCCCAGGTTCGAGGCCCAGGTGATCGACCCTCATGCCGGCGAGGTCGTCTATGCGGTGACGTTGGCCGACGTGAACGGCGATCGCAAGGCCGACGTCGTGGCCGTGACCGAGGATGCGGTGGTCTGGTACGAAAACCCGATCTGGGCAAGGCACGACATCATCCGGAAGGCCACCGCTCGCGATAATGTCTGCATCCAGCCCTACGACATCGATGGGGATGGCCGCGTGGATTTCGCGCTCGGTGCCGGCTGGCGCCCGCCGGATACGAAGAACCCCAGCACGCTCCAGTGGCTGGGCCGCGACGCAGAAGGTCACTGGCAGGTGCACCCGATCCGTTACGAGGAGCCGACGCTGCACCGCCTCCGATGGGGCTCGGTGAAAGGGCAGGGGACGGGCAAGAAGCAACTGGTCGTCGCGCCCCTCCAGGGACGAGGCACCAAGGGACCGAACTGGGGAGCAGGGGAAGGGGACCGCGTCCTCGTCTATGACGTCCCCGATAAGCCCGGAGACGAGAACTGGCCGGTCGAGGTCGCGGACAGCTCGCTGCATACGGTCCACAACCTCCAGCTCATCGACCTCAACGGCGACGCCCGCGACGAGGTCGTGCTCGCGGCATGGGAGGGCGTCTTCGTCCTGGAGCGCAACATCGCCGGGCGCTGGAACAAGACCAAGGTCGGCGGCGGTAATCAGGATGCCAATCCGTCCAAGGGCTCGAGCGAGGTCAAGGTCGGTCGACTGAAGAGCGGCGGTACTTATATCGCCACGATCGAGCCCTGGCACGGCTTTCAGGTCGTTGTCTACTCGCCGCCGATGGAGACGGTAGCCTCATCCCCGCCGCCACTCTGGTCGCGACAGGTGATCGCAGAGCCTTTGCAATGGGGACACGCCGTCTGGTGCGCCGACCTCGACGGCGACGGCGACGAGGAGCTGATCATCGGCCAGCGCGACCCCAACAAGTCCGGCTCCTCCGTCCCGAAGGGGCCAGGAGTCTTCGTCTTCGACCCCAAACCCGGTTCGAATCCGCTATCTTTCGAACGCCATACGATCGACGACGGCGGCATGGCCTGCGAGGACGCCCTGGCCGCCGACCTCGACGGCGACGGCCGCCCAGACCTTGTCGCCGGAGGCCGTGCGACGCACAACGTGAAGATCTACTGGAACCGTCTGAAATGATCTTCGGATGGCATGCCACCCGGAGAAAGGATCAGGGACGATGAGAGGGCGATCTTGCGTGCTGGCCGCGGCGGTGCTGTGGAGCACCGGCGGCGTGATTTCGAAGTCGCTGGACCTGGATTCCTTGACGATCGCGTTTTATCGGGGTCTCTTCGCCGGGCTGGCACTCCTGCCGTTCGTGTCGCGTCAGCATCGGACGGTCCGGCCGATCCTCTTGCCGCTCGGAATGGTCTTCGGCGCCATGGTGGCTTTCTTCCTCGGCTCGGTCAAGACGACGACGTCGGCCAATGCCATCTTCTTGCAATGCACGGCGACATTCTGGGTCGTTCCGTTGAGTGCGATCTTCTTGCACGAGCGTCCCGACCGGAGGGCTCGCGTGAGCATTGCCCTGGCGATGCTGGGAATTGTCGCCATCGTGGGCTGGGGCTATGACGGTCGGCCGAACGAGTGGCAGGGGATCGTCCTGGGCCTGGCCAGCGGGATCACTTACGCGTGCATCGCCGTCAGCCTGCGAGGTCTACGCGGCCTGGACCCGATCTGGCTCAGCGCCCTGCTCAATCTCGTCGGTACCGCGACTCTGGGCCTCTGGGCCCGGGTGAGCGGCCAGGGACTGGCTTCGCCGAGCACGGCGCAAGTCCTGGTCCTGATCGCGTTCGGGGTCTTCCAGATGGCGATCCCTTACACCCTGTTCGCTCGAGGCCTGCGCGAGATCGGGGCGCCCGAAGCCGGATTGATCGGCCTGGTCGAACCGATCCTGAATCCGATCTGGGTGGTTCTTGTCGTCCACGAGTGGCCGGCCGGGCCGACCGTGATCGGCGGCCTGTTCCTGCTCAGTGGCCTGTTGTATCGTTACTGGCCAGCACGGATGACCTCGGAACGTATGGCTCGTACCTTGGACTGAGTGTGAGAGCACCATAGCTCATACCGTCTTGGCTCGGGGCTTGGCTCTCTTTCGTTTCGCTTTCTGCCCATCGTCGAGCCCCAGTCTGCGGCGGACATCCGCGTAGGGGATACGGTCCTCGGACTCGGCCATGGAGACCCGAGCGGCCTCCACGTCGAGGCGATCTTCGACCTCCTCGATCAATCGCTCGAGTAATTTCAAGTCCTCGAGCGGGACGATGGCCGCGACATCCTTTCCCCGCCGATGGATGATGATCCGCTCACCCTGGTACTCCGCGCGGTTCAGAACCTCGGCAAGCGACTGTCGGAGTTCGACAACATTGAGGCGCATCGTTCGACCCTCTCCCTTTCGACTCACCAAGGCCCCCTCACACCATTGGACTCAAGATTCAGCCTGCGACCTGCTCATGAGGCTGGGAATCGAAGAATCGATCGCCTTGCCCGACCGCGCCGGAGGTCGTCGCTCCCGAAGAGGAGAGGAATCCCTCCGTCGAATTCCGGATGGCATCGATCAGGTACCGCTCCTTCTTCTCGCCCGGGGGGAAGATGGGCACGATGGATGAGGGGAACAGGACGATGTGCAGCAGGATTCCCAGCGCGGTGCCGAGCGTCCAGTACAGCACAGGGACTCGCGTGCTGTCGATGAAGATATAAGTGAATATCGCCGAAGTGCTGGTACCGGCGAGCATGAGCGTGATCAGCCCGACCAGCCGGGTGGGCAAGGCATGTCGGACGAACCAGAGGAAGACGAAGCCTGTGGCAAGGCCCCAGCCGAATGGGAGAAGCTGAATTCCCGGCAGGTCCGCGTACTGGAGTTTGGGCTCTCTGATCTGGTTGAGCTGACTCACGACGTAGACCACGAAGCTCAACAGACCGGCCCAGAAACCCGCCCACGACGAGACCCTCAATTCGGCGGTCCTTGCCGAGTTTGCGATGATCCAGGCGAACGCGAAGATCGCGAACATGATCAAGGGGAGGATGACCCATTGCACGGTGGTGGCGATGAAGATCGTCATGGACAGTCCTGTGCTTTCGTAGACAAGAGGTACCTTGGGGAGAGAGTCCGCCGCCGTCATGACCCGGCGGTCACAACGCCGCCTGGCCACTCCTGGATCGATGACATTCCTCTCCTTGTTACGCACGGACCGGCCGTTTCCTTACACGGACAGCAGCCATTTCATCGCTGCGAGTCTCTCCGGGCCGGACGGACACTTCTCACCGTCCATCACCGCTCAAGACGAAGGCGGCCCAGAGGGCGGGATCGCTTCGCGTGGCACGGGCATCCGGCGGTGGGATCCGCCCGCCGTCCGCCAGCTTGTCCGGCTTCTCGCCGATCCCGCGCTCTTTCGCCAGCTCGGCTCGTCGATTCGTCACCAGCCCCGGATCCTTGAGGACGGCGATCTGCGCCTGTCGCAGCGCCTCCAGCTTGGGCAGCTTCTTGTCCCACAGGTTGGTGTAGAATTGCTCCATCAGCACGGTGGTCGCCGTGTCGTCCACCCTCCACAGGCTGGCGACGACGGCGCGGGCTCCGGCCGAATGGAAGGCGCGCTGGAGGCCCATCACACCCTGACCGTGTTCCAGGGTGCCCAGGCCGGTCTCGCAGGCGGAGAGGACGACCAGCTCGGTCCCTCGCAGGTCCAGGGCCTGCACCTCCTCGGCGGTGAGGATCCCGTCCTCGCGCGGCGGTGCGTCGGCGGATGAATCGGACACTCCGGCGCCCGGGTCCCGGCCGCCGCCGGCCAGCACGACCCCGGAGCGTAACAGGGGCGTCAGGGCGAAGTCGTTAATATCTTCCCCGGGCCTGGCATCCATGCGGGCCAGGGCCGGCGGATCCTCGCGACGGACCGCTGCGCGGAGGGCCGCGATCCGGGCGGGGGACTCGAAGAAGCCGTGCGTACCCAGGTGCACCACACGCCAGCGGCCGCCGTCGAGCCGTCGCTTGATCGCGGCCTCGGTCGGCTCGGCGCGGGTCAGCAAGTCGGCCGGCTGGCCGGCAAAGGCGGCGTGGAACAGCTCGCGGGCGCGACTTGCCTCGGGGCCGGTCCCAGGCAGCGGCCCGAACCCGTCACGCTTTGAGGCCACTGAGAAGCCCAAGGGCGGCCGTGCGGCCGGTCCGGGCTGGCCCGGATCGGCCTGGAAGTCGACGTCGCCGATCGCGAGGAGCCCGTGCCCGGCCGGGCCTTGTGGGGCGGTCAGCGCCTCGATGGCCGAGCGACCCGAGGCGACGTAACCGATGGCCAGATCCTCGATCAGATACGAGCCGGGCCGGCTCCCGGGTAAGGCCGCGAAGGGGAGGAACGCGAGATCGCCGTCGGGGGCGATCAGGACGGTACGGGCGTCGCCCAGATGGGGCCGTAGCGGTTCCCAGACCCGCCGGCCCAGCTCGGCGGCCGCGGTCTGCAAGGCGCCGCCCTGGCGCGCATCAAGGGCACGCCGCCAGGTCTGGACCGACTCGTCGATGGCTTGAGCCGCCCCCAGGGGCACGAGGGCCACCGGCCGGCCGCGGCGTACTACGAACGCCATCATTCGTCTCTCGCTCTGAGGCCGCCCCTTGCCACCCTGGGGTGGGCTGAAGTGGTCGTATTCGAGGAAGTTGACCAGGACCACCTCGGCGGGCAGGGCCGCAGCCACCTCGTCGGGCCCCAACTGTTCCGCTTGCATCATCCCGCGGTAATCGGCATTCCAACGGGCCAGATCCGCCTCAAGATCTTCTTTGACTTCGCGCAGCGAATCGAGTTGCTGACGCCAGGTTTCACCCATTCCTGCGTGCGGTTGCCGAAAAGCCATGTTGGCCAACTGGCGACGGACCTGGCCGAGTTGAGCCAGGGATGGCGCCAACTCGGGCTGATGATGGGCAAGCCGATCCTCGCCCTGCCGAGCTTCAGCCGTACCTTTCCAGTACAGGACTTGACGATAGAGATCGGTGGGCTTGGCGCCGGTGCTCCGGCTCACGCTAAGGTAATAGTCCATCGCATGACGCTGATCTTGGTACAACCGAAGTCGTTGGCGTTCCCCGAGGATCGCCGAGGTGCCTCGAGTCAGGTTTGAGGTGATCTTCAGCGCCTCGCCGAACATCGGCACGGCGCGGACGTAGTCGCTCTTGACCAGGTACAGCCAGGCCAGGTTGTTCAGGGAATTGGCGTAATAGGGATGGTCAGCGCCCAATGCCTTCTTAAAGATCGCCACCGCCTCGCAGTACATCGGCTCGGCGCGGGCGTGGTCGCCCATGTTTAGGTACAGCGCGGCCAGTTTGTTGAGGCCCATGGCGTAGTCGGGGTGGTCCGCGCCCATCGCCTTCTTGTAGGTCGCCACCGCCTCGCGGAGCATCGGCTCGGCGCGGGCGTAGTCGCCCTTGTCCCGGTACAGCCAGGCCAGGTCGCACAGGGAATTGGCGTAAGAGGGATGGTCCGGGCCCATCGCCTTCTCATAGATCGCCACAGCCTCGCGAAGCATCGGCTCGGCGCGGGCGTGTTCGCCCTTGGCAAGGTACAGCGCGGCAAGGTTGTTCAGGGAAAGGGCGTAGCGAGGGTGGTCCGCGCCCATCGCCCTCTTATAGATCGTTAGCGCCTCGATGAGCATCGGCTCGGCTCGAGCGTGGTCGCCCATGGCAAAGTACAGCGCGGCCAGGCTGTTGAGGAAACCCGCGTAGTGGGGGTGGTCCGCGCCCATCGCCCTCTTATAGATCGCTAGCGCCTCGCGGAGCATCGGCACGGCGCGGGTATAGTCGCTCATGGCTCCGTATAGCGAGGCCAGGCTGCCGAGGGAAAGGGCGTATCCGGGGTGGTCCGCGCCCATCGCCTTCTTCCGGATCGCCAGCGCCTCGCGGTACATCGGCTCGGCGCGAGCATAGTCGCCCTTGGCCAGGTACATGTTGGCCAGGTTGCCGAGGGAAAGGGCGTAGTGGGGGTGGTCCTCACCCGACGCCTTCTTCCGGATCGCCAGCGCCTCGCGGTACATCGGCTCGGCGCGGTCGTAGTCGCCCTTGTCCCGGTACAGCGAGGCCAGGTTGTCGAGGGCCGTGGCGTATTCGGGGTGGTCCGCGCCCATCGCCTTCTTATAGATCGCCAACGCCTCGCGGTACATCGGCTCGGCACGGGCATAGTCGCTCATGTCCCGATACAGGCAGGCCAGATTGTTCAGGGAATGGGCATAAAAGAGATGGTCCGCACCCGACACCTTCTTCCGGATCGCCAGCGCCTCGCGGAGCATCGGCTCGGCGCGGGCATAGTCGCCCATGGCCTGGTACAGCAACGCCAGGTTGTTGAGGGAACTGGCGTAGTTGGGGTGGTCCACACCTAACGCCTTCTTCGTGATCGCCAGCGCCTCGCGGAGCATCGGCTCGGCGCGGGCATAGTCATTCATCTCCCGGTAAAGCGAGGCCAAGCTTCCGAGGGAACTGGCGTAGTTGGGGTGGTCCGCGCCCAACGCCTTCTTCCGGATCGCTAACGCCTCGCGGAGCATCGGCTCGGCGCGAGCGTAATCGCCCTTGTCCCGGTACAGCCAGGCCAGGTCGCAGAGGGATCGGCCGTTGTCGGGATGATCGGAGCCCAGCAAATCGCTCCTGATCTCTATGGCCCTGCGGCACGAATCGATTCCCTCCGCATATTTCCCTTGTCTCTGAAGTGCGCCCTGTAGCCCGTTCAGTCGATCCAATTCCTGGAGCCGCTGCCGCTGGGCGGGGTTGAGTGCCGCCCGCCTATCGAGGTCGGCCAGTGCCCGGCGGGCATCGCCGATACGCCAATCCTTTCGGTCCGGCTGCCGCTGGCGGATGACGATCACTTCCGTCAAGGATCTCCTGGCCGCGGCCCAATCCTCACCCGCTTCGTGCAACCTCGCCAGGAAGTTGAGCGAGTCAACCACGTCTTCGTGCAACTCGCCAAGCACTTCTCGCTCGATAGCGAGCTCCTTCCCGAGCAGATGTATTGCTTCCCCAAGATTGCCGGCCTCACCCAGCCTGTTAGCTTCCTGCTCGTACCGGTCGCGTTCCGCGATTCTCCTGGCTCTTTCGGCCTCGGAGAGCTTCGATTGGGGGCCGGGTCCGGGAGGGACGCTCTGGGTCCATGCCATCACCGCGCCGAGCACGACCGAGACGACCAGAGCGGGAACGAGCAGGGCCCTCGAGATCCGGAGACCGAAGATACGAGAAAGGATCATCGGCCGGCCTTTCCAGGAAAAGAGGGAATTCCTTGCCCCTGAAACTCACGAAGTCCTTCTCACCCCGATAGGCGAACCATGCGGTGGGTTCCAGGTGCGGCCGGGGCCGTTCCCAGCACAAGAGCTCACCGCCCATCCCCGCTCAGGACGAAGGCGGCCCAGAGGGCGGGATCGCTCCTCAGAGCACGAGCGCTCGATGATTCGATCCGCCCGCCGTCCGCCAGCTTGACCGACTTCTCGCCGGGCCCGCGATCCTTCTCCAGATCCGCTCGTCGCTTCGTCACCAGCCCCGGGTCGTTCAGGACCGCGAGCTGAGCCTGTCGCAGCGCCTCGAGCTTGGGGAGCTTCTTGTCCCACAGGTTGGTGTAGAATTACTCCATCAGCACGGTGGTCGCCGCATCGTTGACCTTCCAGAGGCTGGCGACGACGGCGCGGGCCCCGGCCGCCTGGAAGGCGCGCTGGAGGCCCATCACTCCCTGGCCGGACTCCAGCGAGCCCAGGCCGGTCTCGCAGGCGGAGAGCACGACCAGCTCGGTCCCTGGCATGTCCAGGGCCTGCACCTCCTCGGCGGTGAGGATCCCGTCCTCGCGCGGCGGTGCGTCGAAGGATGCATCGGGCAGTCCGTCGCCCGGGTTGCGGCCGCCACCGGCCAGCACGACGCCCGAGCGCAACAGGGGCGTGAGGGCGAAATCGTTCGTATCCTCCCCGGGCCCGGCGTCCTTGGGGGCCAGGGCCGGCGGATCCTCGCGACGGACCTGGGCGCGGAGAACCGCGATCCGGGCAGGGGATTCGAAGAAGCCGTGAGTCCCCAGGTGTACCACTCGCCAGTGGCCGCCGTCGAGCCGTCGCTTGATCGCGGCCTCGGTCGGCTCGGCGCGGGTCATCAGGTCGGCCGCCTGGCCGGCGAAGGCGGCGTGGAACAGCTCGCGGGCGCGACGGGCCTCGGGGCCGGTCCCCGGCAGTGGCCCGAACCCGGCTCGCTTTGCAGCCACCGTGATGCCTGACGGAGGCCGAGCGGCCGGTCCGAGCTGGCCCGGGTCGGCCTGGAAGTTGACGTCGCCAACCGCGAGGAGCCCGCGACCAGCCGGGCCTTGTGGGGCGGATAGCGCCTCGATGGCCGAGCGGCCCGATGCGACGTAGCCGATGGCCATATCCTCGATCAAGAACGAGCCGGGCCGGCTCCCGGGCAAGGCCGCGAACGGGAAGAAAGACAGGCTGCCATCGGGGGCGATCAGGACGGTACGGGCGTCGGCCAGATGGGGCCGCAACGGCTCCCAGACGCGCTGGCCCAGTTCGGCGGAAGCCGACTGCAAGTCACCGCCCCGACGCGCACCGAGAGCACGCCGCCAGGACCGGACGGACTCGTCGATGACTCGCGCCGCCCCCAACTGCACGACGGCGATGGGCCGGCCGCGGCGCACGACGAACGCCAGCAGCCGCGGCTCTGTCTGAAACGGCGCCTTGCCACCCTGGGGCGAGCTGAAGTGGTTGTATTCGAGGAGGTCGATCAGGGCCGTATCGGCGGGGAGTTGGGTGGCGATGTCATCGGGTCGTCGATTCAGAGTTTGTATTCGCGTTCGGTACGAGACACTGCGGCCAGCTAGATCGGATTCCAGCGTTTCTTTTTGCACGCGCAGGGTGTCGAACCGCTCTCGCCAGGTCGCCAGCGGCAGTCCCGTCGGAGTATCGAACGCCATATTCGCCAGTTCGGAGCGCACCCGGGAGAGCCGCTCGACTGCGGGACGTAGCTCTGGTTGATCGCGCACGAGGAAGTCCCCGGCACGGTATCCCTCGATGACACTCTTGAAGTCGAAGACGCGGTCATAGAGCTCGGCCGGAACCGCCGCCGATTCAAGGCCGACGCTCAAATAGATCCCGAGGGCGTCGCCATGTTTTCTGAGGACGAGGAGCCGCTGGCGCTCGCCCAGCACAGCCGCGGTGTCTCTCGATATTGCAGCGGAAGAGTCCAAAGACGCCCTCAGCAAGGACCGCGCACGGACCGCGTCCCCGGCTGCATAGCGAACGGCGGCAAGATAAAATTCGCACTCATGATACAATTCGTGATCTTGTCCCCATGTCTCCCGGCAAAGACCCATCGCTTGGACGATCCATGGCTCGGAACGTGATATTTGTGAGGAATTTATATAAAATTCCGCAAATGAAATCATGTTTTTGATCGTATCTGGGTGCCTCTCGCCGAGTGACTTCTTACGGATCTCCAATGCCTCGCCCAGCGGCTTCTCCGCTCGGGCGTGGTCGCCGGACTTCATGGACATGTCCGCCAGCAAGGACAGACTATGGGCATAGGCAGGACTCTTCTCGCCGAGCGTCTTCTTGAAGCGGTCGGCCGCTTCGCGCAACAGCCTCCCGGCGCGGTCGAGGTCATTCATTTCGAGGTAGATCAACCCGAGACTCTCCAGGCCGTTGATGTAAGCGGGGTGCCCTTCGCCCAGAGTCTTCCTGAAGACCTCGAGTGCCTTCCGCATCACGGGCTCGGCACGCGCGTAGTCGCGAAGATCGAGATAGATGACTCCCAGATGACAAAGACTACTCGCGTACTCAGGTTGCCCTTCGCCGATGGCCTTTCTCATGGTTTCGACCACGGCTCGTTGCACCGGTTCGGCCCGGGCGTAGTCTTTCATCTCGCGGTAAATTCCCGCCAGGGTGTCCAGGGTGGTGGCATACACGCGTGACTCCTCGCCGAGCACCTTTTTCTCGATCGCGATCGCCCGGAGGCAGAGCGTCTCTGCATGAGCAAAATCCCCTTTATGCATGAAGACCGAAGCAAGGTAGCCCATGAAGATGGCGTACTGGGGGTGGTCTTCGCCCAACGTCTTTCTCAAGGTCTCGACGCCCCTGCTCAGTTGCAGTTCAGCCCGCTCGAACTCGGTTCTCTCAAAATGGATTAGGCCTAGCTGACACAAACTCGATGCGAACTCAGGGTGCTGCTCCCCTCGAGTCTTAGCCGTGATCTTCAACGATTCGCCCAGAACGATCTCGGCCCGCCTGAATTCCCCGGCGAGCTGAAAAACGCCGGAGATTTTTCCCAAGGTCGTCGCGACGTCGGGATGATTTTGCCCCTGCAGCTCCCTACGGATCTTCAATTCTTCCATGAGCACGGGGAGCATTTCGGGGTAATTGCCGCGCTTGTTGAGGGCAGAGGCCTCCAAGTCGAGCGACCGCGCCTTGTCCATGCGGCGGCGATCCTGTGGGGTCATAAAATCCAACCGATCGAGGTCGATCATCTTGCGGCGGGCGTCGGCGACTCGCCAGTCCGTCAGGTCCGAGTGCACCGCGCCGATTGAGATCAATTCCTTGAGTGATTCCCGCGCCGCTGGCAGGTCGCCACGCCCTGCCTGGATGTCTGCTAGCATCGACAACGACTGAACGATGTCCCCGCGCCTGTCGCCCCGCAATCGGCGTTCGATGGCCAGCTTCTTCTCGATGGCAGCATTTGCTCCATCCCGATCATCGTTGCTCTGGGCTCGATAGGCAGCCCGCTTGTAGTTTTCCCGCTCCAGCAGCATGCGGGCCGTCTCGGCCTCGGCGAGCTTGGGTGCCGGCCCGGGAGGTTGGCCCAGTGCCCACGCGGTCGCCGCGCCGGGGGTAGCCGAGGTGACCAGAGCGATCGCCAGCACGGCCCTCAAGATCTGGAGTTCGAAGCTACGAGAAAGGATCATCGGCCGGCCTTCCCGGGAAAAGAGGGATCTTTCGCCCCTCGCAACACATGGAGCCTCACTCACCGCGATAGGCGAACCGCACCGCCTTGATGACCTCGAATTGATTCTGCGACCTCAACCGTTCCATCAGTTGCAACAGAGGGTCATCGATTTTCTTGCTCTCTTCGCCGATGCCGCGGTGGATATCCACACGCAGTGTCTCAAGCGGTTGGCCTTCGTCAAAACCCCGCACCGCGACTTCGAGCTCGTCCTGGAACGGTGACGGCGGCAGCGGGCCGATCAGCCCGGCCAGGTCCATACCCGTGGGCAAAGGCGTGCGGCGAACCATCAGCAGCACCGTCTCCAGCCCGCCGGCGCCCTGCATCGAGTGCCCCTCGTCCCGCGCCTCCGGGCTGTGAACGGTCTCCCGAGCCGAACCTCCCGAAGACGGCCGGCTGCCGAACTTGCCGTCATCGCGCGGGTAGAGCAGGCTCGCATGCCCCTGCCCGTCGAGCCAGAGCAGGTAGGAATAGGCGGGCTTGTTGAGCTGGGCTTCGACGTGGACCTGTTCTCCGGGAAGTAGCGGCAGGGCGCCGGGCTCGTCGACCTTCAATCCGCGCTTGCCCCCTCCTTTCGGCGACCAGACCCGGACGGTCAGCTCGCCCGTCAGCGAGACCGGAGCCGGCGTCGGGTGTGGAATCACAATGGTCTGGTTTTGCGACTGCGTGAGGTCCTGCCGGGGCGGGATCAGGGCGTAAAACAGGCCGCCGAGGAGTACCGATCCCACCACTCCGGCCGCCAGTGCCCGGACCTTCGGACGATTCATGAAGCGAACGAGCGCCTGCTGCAACGCCTCGGCCGACGTGTAGCGGTCGGCCGGATCGGCGGCCATGGCCTTGAGGCAGATGCCGCGTAGCTCGCGCGGGATCCTGGGATCGTCGAGTGCCTTGCGGTCGAAGTCGCATCGGCGAGCACGGCCCATCGATTCACGCCAGTTCCGGCCCGCGAAAGGGGCTTCGCCGGTCAGCAGGTGGTAGAGCACGGCCCCCAGGGCGAAGACGTCGCTGCACGGGCCGACCTTCGCTTGCTCCTCGGGAAGCTCGACGCGGGCTTGCTCGGGCGCCATGTAGGCGAACGTGCCGCCGGTCAGTCCCGGGTCGTCAGCATAAGCATGACACAGCCGTGCCATGCCGAAGTCGATCAGCCGCGGCTCTCCCGACTCGGCGACCAGGATGTTCTTCGGCTTGATGTCCCGGTGGAAGATCCCCTGGCGGTGCGCGTGTTCGGCGGCTCCGGCGACCTTCGCCAGCAGGTCCGCGGCTCGGCGCGGTTTCAGACGCCCCTCGCGGGCGAGCTGATCGAGGGTCCGGCCGCGGATGTACTCCATCACCAGGTAGGGCCGATCGTCGAAAAAATCGGAATCGTAGACGCGGACCAGGTTGGGATGGGCCAACTGCGCCAGGATCCTCCCTTCCTCGATGATCTCGCAGCGACCGTCGGGACGGACCGACTCGAGCGAGAGCTTGAGCACCAGCTCGAGCCGCAGCCCGGGGTGGACGACCCGGAAGACCTCCGCCTGCCCGGTGAGGGGGAACCGGCCGATAACCAGGTATCTGCCGATCGCGGCCGGCATCGGAGGCTCCTCAGGAGTGGGGCCTTCATCGTCTTGACCGCGATCCGTCGGGGATGCGGTCGTACCAAAGTCATCGACCTGGATGCTCGTCTCGGCCGGATAAGGCCGCGTTTCGCTCGGGGTCGAGGACGAAAGGGGCGCCTTCGGTCGATTGTCGCGGAGCATCGCCACCTCCGCCTGGAGGCGATCGCGCTCGGCCTGGCACCTCTCGCATTCGGCCACGTGCGCGGCGACCTCGGCCGCGACGGGCTCTCCCATGGCCAGGGCCAGCAAATCCGCCTCGTCAGGACAGGCTAGTAGAGTCGAGGGCATCGATCAGGTCCTCGTCGAATTCCTGGCAGACCTCACGCACGAGTTTCAGGACACGGCTGGCGTTCACGAAAACGACGTTCGGCTCGACATTGGGGTTCAACTCCCGGGCGATCTCGGCTCCGGGGCGATTCCGCAAGATCCGCTGCTCGAAGCAGTACCAGGCGTTGGTCGAGGTCCGGGCCCGAACGGTTTTCAGGGCATGCTCCAGGATCTTCATGCGGTGGATCCTGACCCAATCCTCGGCCATTCGCAGGCTATCCGAGTATGTGGCCCGGAGCACGTGCGCAACCCATCCGTCGAGCGCCTTCTTGTGGCTGGTCTTGCGCCGGGCCTTGTCGATCATCGCATTGGCGCAACGCTGAAGAGCCAGCTCCGGAACTTGCATTTCTCCCGATTGTAGGTGGTGATCTTGTCGAGCAGCTTTATGTAGATGTCCTGGATGACGTCATGGACATCGGACTCCTGCAAGCCTTGATGGCGCAGGAAGGCGGAAAGCATCGGCCGGTAGATGGCGTCGAATTTGCGCCAAGCTTGGGCATCCTTCCGACAGACCCCGAGGATGACCGAGGCGCGGGTGTCCGAATCTGACATGGTCTGATGTCCAGCGTTGACGTGCGAGTGATCGGCGCCCCCGGCCAATCCTTCCTCGAACAGCATAAGCCGGGGCGGGCTCACGCGGACAGTGGGTGATCCGGCTGGCCGCGGGCCGCCTCGGCTGACGTTTTCCCTCGGGCTGGCCTTGTGACAGGTCTGCGAAGTCATCTTGCTCCTACCTTTCATGGTTTGCCCAGCCGGTCCTCGACTTGCAGCCGGAGTGCGTCAACCCAGGGGACCAGCACCCCTAGCCGCCTGGCGTGGATCTTCTGATGGAGGTGAGCGACCTGAGCACGCAGATCGCTGAGATTTTCGGCGGTATCTTGCGGCTCCCGCTTCGGGGACGGGGCATCCTGGTGTGTTCCGGCTTTCAGCACACGGTAGGACCGGTTCGCCAGTTCTCGGACCTTCCGGCTGAGCTTGTCCGGGTTCGACCAGGTGCTGTCGTCGTTCGTAACCTCTTGCGATTCATTGGTTTGAATGTTTGGCATCGAAGATCCTCGCGATCAGAACAGGAGAGCTACCCGGACGAAAGCAGGACTGCGTCCTCGCTTTCTGACAGTGATACGCGAGGCTGCCGAAAACCTTACAAAAAATCCAACTTCAACCCGATCGGCCCTATGGGCACGTCATCGGCCGGTTGACGGACAGAGGTATCGACCCCCGCCTCGAACAGGGACGCGGATCAGAAAAGAGTACCAACGATGAAGAGGCAAGACGTCCGCAGATGAACGCAGATCAAGAGACGGATAAGACCGAAGAAACACGGCCGGAGAGAGGACGTCGTATTGCGTCTGCTTTCCAGATTCCAGCTTTCCATCCGCGTCGATCTGCCTTCATCTGCGGATCAACTCGTAGCGTCAAGGCTGTGGCGACTCGACGACACCGCTTCAATCGCGCCAGCCTTTCCCTCGCGAATCCTGGTCGGTCCGGCTCGGTCAATCGACGTAAACGAACTCGTTGAGGTTCAGCAGGGCGAGGCAGAAGTCGGCCATCGGGGAATTGTTTCCCGACAGGAATTCCCGGGCGAGCGCCTTCTCGGCCAGGTCGGGCCGGCGGCCGAGCGTGATGAGATAGACGTGATCGATCCTGGCATCGAGGCTTGGGCCCGCTTCGCGCTCGATCCTTGCCGCGAGGGCACGGGCCGATTCCGACGAGAGCGGGCTGTTGAGCAGGCTGAGGGCCTGCGGTGCAATCGTCGTGACGGGGCGCTTGGGACAGCTCGCATTCGTGTCGGGCCGATCGAACGCTTCGAAGAAGGGGAATCTGAGATTCCGCCGCACGAAGATGTACAGGCTGCGACGATTCTGGTCTTCAGCTTTGACCGATTGAGGCCAGATGGCGCCCTTGCTCGATAGCCTGGTCAGCTCGGGAGGCAGCGGAGGGAATACGGCGGGACCGCCCAGCGACGGGTTCAACCGGCCTGAAGCAGAGAGTAACGAGTCGCGGATCGCCTCTCCGTCGAGTCGGCGACGGTTCTGGCGGGAGAGCAACAGGTTCTCCGGATCGTTGCCCCGAGCGGGCGACGGCCTTGAAGTTTGGCGATATGTCGAGCTGGTGACGATCAGCCTGTGCATGGCCTTCAGGCTCCAACCCCGCGCGACGAACTCGGTCGCGAGCCAGTCGAGCAACTCGGGATGCGATGGCTCGTCGCCCATCGTGCCGAAGTCGCTGGAAGTGCCCACCAGGCCCCGGCCGAAGTGCCCCTGCCATAGCCGGTTCACCATCACGCGCGCGGTCAACGGATGGTCGGGGCGAGTCAGCCAGTCTGCCAGCGCCTTTCGACGTCCGGTCGACTCGGTTGTCGGTGAGATCAAGGGCAATGTCGTTGCCAGTACCGCCGGGAACGACGGCTCAACGGCCGGTCCCCGCGCCGAATATTCTCCACGCTTCAGGAAGTAGGTCGGAGGTGACCGTCGCCCGGCCTCGTCGATTCCCCGAGCCGTCGGCAGAGGCGTCGGCGCGGCTTTCTTCGCAAGGTCCAGCGTCGCCAGCAAGTCTTGTCGCTCGGCGAATGCGGCCTTGGCGAGCAGGCCGGGCCAATCCTTGGCCTTGATCCGTCCGTCCCGGCTCAAGATCTCGTAAACCATCGAGACCTCGGCCGGACTGCGCTCGGAGTCGGGCTTGTTGTAAGCGGCGACGGCGTCGTCGAGCGAGCCCATCGGAAGGCCCGGCGCGAGCTTGTCGCGGATCGGCTTCTCGATGCGGAGGATGGCCGACTGGATCTTCGCGACCTCGGACCGCCAGGTGGCGACGGCCTGCTCATGAGCCTTGCGGCGACTGGTTGAGGCGAGGGGATAGTCATCGCGGAATCGGGCGGGGGTGAAGAACGCCTGGAGCCGATAGAAATCCGCCTGGCGGATCGGGTCGAACTTGTGGTCGTGGCAGCGGGCGCAGCCGATCGTCAGGCCGAGGAACACCAGGCCGGTGGTCTCGGTGATGTCGTTCAAGGCGTTCTGCCGCCTGAGCCCCTGGTCGTTGAGGTCGACCATGTCCGGGTAGCAGCGATTGAACCCGGTCGGCACGAAGGCGGCCGGGTCGTCGGGGGCGATCTCGTCCCCTGCGAGCTGGAGTCGGACGAATTGATCGTAGGGGAGGTCATGATTGAGGGCGTCCACGACCCAGTCTCGGTATCGCCAGGCGTTGGGTCGCGCCTGGTCAAATTCGAAGCCGTCGGTGTCGGCATAACGCGCCAGGTCGAGCCAGTGCTGTGCCCAGCGGACTCCGTACTGTGGGCTCATCAGCAAGCGGTCGACGACTTTCTCGTAGGCGTCGGCCGAGCGGTCGTTCTGGAACGCATCGATCTCGACGAACGTGAGCGGTAGGCCGGTCAGGTCGAAACTCAGGCGGCGGAGCAGCGTCGTGCGATCTGCCTCGGGTGAGGGCGACAGACGGTTGGCCTCGAGGCCCGCTGCGATGAACGCATCGATCGGATTGCGAGGCCACTTGCGGTTTTGGACGACCGGTATATCCATTCGTCTGGGAGGCCGGAACGCCCAGTGGTCCCGCTCATCGGACGTGATCGGTTTGTCGGGGATCTTGGCGTCGTCGGCCGAGGTCGGTGCTGCGAATCCCGGCGCGAACGCGACGGAGCAAACGGTGGCCAGCAGGATGAGTTGAAGCGTTTTCGGTAGCATCGCGCCGGCCTTCCTCCTAGAGTTTCTCCACGACAATCGAATCCAGGTCGCCACGGCTCGGCCCTCCCGGATCAGGCCAGGATCGATCGGACGACCTTGCCCGAGGTGTCGGTCAGGCGATCTTCCCGACCGTTATGGGGGAAGGTCAGTCGAGTGTGGTCGAGGCCCAGCAGGTGCAGGATCGTGGCGTGTAAGTCGTGGACGTGGACTGGGTCGACCTCGGCGCGGAGCCCGACCGCGTCGGTCGCTCCGTGGACCGAACCCCCCTTGATGCCGGCGCCCGCCATCCACACGGTGAAGCCGTGGGGGTTGTGGTCGCGGCCCCGACCGCTCTCGGACATCGGCATCCGGCCGAATTCGCCGCCCCAGATCACCAGCGTTTCCTCGAGCAGCCCGCGCCGCCTGAGGTCCTTCAAAAGTCCCGCGATCGGCTTGTCCGTTCGCGCGCACATTCGTGAATGATTCGCCTCGACGTCGTCGTGAGCGTCCCAGCCGTTGACGTCGCCGGAATAGAGCTGGACGAAGCGAACCCCGCGCTCCACCAGTCGTCGAGCCAGCAAGCAGCGCGTGCCGAACTCGGCGGTGTCGGGCCGGTCGAGACCGTAGAGTCGCCGGGTCTCCTCGCTCTCCAGCGACACGTCAACCGCATCAGGAGCGGCCGATTGCATCCGGTAAGCCAGTTCGTAAGCCTGGATTCGGGCGGCCAGCTCCGTGTCGTCGCCCCGTTCCGCGAGGTGCCGGGCGTTCAGCTTGCCGATGAGGTCGAGCGTCCGCCGCTGCGCGCTGCCCGACATCCCCTCGGGCGGCTCAAGGTCGAGGATCGGTCGCGGGCCGGACCGCATCACCGTGCCCTGCTGGCTCGCGGGGAGGAAGCCGGCACCATAGGCCGGCGGCCCACCCTTGATCCCGCCGGCCGGGTCGGTCAGGACGACGAACGCGGGGAGATCCTGATTCTCGGTCCCCAGCCCGTAGCCGACCCAGCTCCCGAGGCTCGGCTTGCCCATCAGGACCGAGCCCGTGTTCATCTGGTAGACGGCTTGCGGGTGGTTGACGCTGTCGGCCCAGCACGAGCGCAGGACCGCCAGCTCATCGGCGCATCCGGCGAGATGAGGGAGGAAGTCCGAGATGGGCAGGCCGCTCCGGCCGCATTTCCTGAAGGTCCGCCTGGTGGCCAGGAGGGGATTCGCCGCGACCTGCCGACGGGTGGCGACGTGTCCGAAGCTTTCCGGCAACGGCTTTCCGCCGAGTCGCTGGAGGTCGGGTTTCGGGTCGAACGTCTCCAGATGGCTCGGGCCTCCGTGCATGAACAGGTAGATGACTCGCGTCGCCTTCGCCGGGAAGTGGGGAGGCCGCGGTGCGAGAGGGTTGAACCGGCACCCCGGCCAGCGTCTGCTCGCGCTCGAGTAGCCAGGCCGCCGCGATCGCTCCGAAGCCGCCCCCGGCTTGCTGGAGAAACCCCCTGCGTGTCGCGGTCGACGCGACTGGCCTCGATTTTCCGAACGAGCCGGACATACCTCATTGACCTCCCGCGGTGCACGGAAGCAGAGTGTGGCGTAGCTTTCTCGCCGAACCCCCATGATAATCGTTGGCCAGCACTCCATCCACTGGGAGGGCCGATCCCCGAGGGTCTCGGAGAGAATTGAGGAGGGAATTCTTCCATGCGAGGCTTGCGTTTACATCAGGTCGGACTCGCCATGGCCGTCGGCATGAGCGTCTTCGGATTCGCGGCGATCGAGGGCCGGACACAGACTCAGACCGCGGAGCCCGCCCAGAAGTCCAGGATCGACCCCAAGATCAACGACGCCTTCAAGAAGCCGGACGTCAAGCAGTACATCAAGAGATTCGAGTCGGAGGAGCGCGAGAATTACGCCCTTCGCCACGAGATCGTCGCGGCGCTCAACCTTTCGCCGGGCATGGCCGTGGCCGACATCGGCGCGGGAACCGGCCTGTTCACCCGGCTCTTCGCCGAGAAGGTCGGGGCGACGGGCAAGGTCTTCGCGGTCAACATCGCACCGCGGTTCCTCGAGCACATCGCCGAGGATGCCAGGAAGCGTCGGCAGAATCAGGTGGTCACGGTCCTGGGAAGTCAGGATTCGACCAACTTGCCCCGCGAGTCGGTCAACCTGGTCTTCTTGAGCGACGTCTATCACCACCTGGAGAGTCCGGAGAAGACCATCGAGTCGATCCGCCGGGCGTTGCGCCCGGGCGGCCGACTGGTCGTGATCGATTTCGACCGGGTGGAGGGCAAGAGCTCGGCGTTCGTCCTGAAACACGTCCGCGCCAGCCAGGCGGTCTTCCGCAAGGAGATCGAGTCCGCGGGATTCGTCTGGATCCCGACAGCCAACCCCCCACGCCTGAAAGAGAACTTCTTCTTGCATTTCGAGAAGGCGCGGACCACACCCGTCAACCCGAGATCGGTAAATCGCCCCTGAGAAGAGTGAGGAGATTTATCCGCAGATGACGCAGATGAACACAGATAATACTATGAGAGATTCAAAGGAAAATTATGCCAGGATTTCTCTGGATTTCTGTCTCCGATCTGCGTTCATCTGCGTCATCTGCGGACGAATTCCGAGCGTACATGGACGTCGGGATCAATTCCGCTCCGCCTTCGAGGCGCCCAGTCCGTGAATTCCACTCTCCTCGCCGAGACTCTTCCAGACTTCGACGAACGCCTGAGACTCCGCGTCGCGCCAGTACAGCCCGTTCGCCTCGAGATCGTTGGCTCGTCGGCCCCATCGCTCGCGCCATGGGAGCGGCCAATCGGCCACGACGCCGCGATAGGCTGGCGGGTGGAACACCGAAAGGCGGGTTGATTTCTGAGTTGCCGGGAGCCCCTTGGCCTCGCCGGACGCTTCCTCGTCATCTGACAGCAAGGAGAGCCGTCCCTGGACACACCGAACATGAGGCCAACCTCGGCCTCGCTTCAGGGTCTGAAGATCGCTCACCGGATCACCCCCATGTGTTCGCTGGTGGCTCGCCTCCTAGATCCTTTCGCTCAAGGTCTCATGTCCCTCATTGGTAATTCTCGGTCACATTATGGCGAAGTCCAACGATTCTCCGGGATTTCATGGTTTTATCCCCGACTTTACTTCGGCCGCGCAATGATCCGAACCTTTTTGCGGGTGCACTGATGTCTGAATTCAACGCAAAGGCGACAACCGTTGAGGCGATTGATCCGGGCGAAGGACGGATGCCGGCCGAATTCGGCCTGGCGATGGCGACTTTCGTCATCATTGCGGGCATGGTCGGGGCCGGGATCCTGACGACCTCGGGTTACACGGTCGAATCGGTCGGCAGCAATCAGTGGATGCTCGTCTTGTGGGTGGTCGGCGGGATCACGGCGGCATGCGGCGCCTTGACGCTCGCAGAGCTCTCGGCGGCACTCCCGCGGACCGGGGGAGATTACGTCTATCTCTACGAGGCTTACGGGCCGCTCGCCGCGTTCCTTTCGGGGTGGGTCTCCTTCGTGATCGGATTCGCCGGCCCGAGTGCGGCCTCGGCGCGGGCCTCGGCGGATTACCTGCTCAAGGCGTTCCCGTCCTTGAAGACCGACAACGCCCTGTGGGAACGGATCCTGGGGACGGCCGCAATCCTCCTCTTCTCGGCGATCCACGTCTCCGGACGACGCGGTACCTCACGGGTCCAGGGTTGGATCACGATCGTCAAGGTGATCGTGCTCGCGATATTCGCCGTGGTCGGCCTCAAGGTCGGTTGGCCGAATCTGGCCAACCTGAACGATCGCACGCCGATGGACGATAAACTGGCGATGAATCTGCTTTTCTCTTTGGTTTATATCTACTACGCTTATACCGGTTGGAACTCCGCGTCTTACCTCGCCGGTGAGGTCAAGGACCCCCAACGACTGCTGCCGCGCGCCATCTTGCTGGGGACCGGGGGCGTGCTGATCCTCTACCTGGCCTTGAACGTAGTCTACGCCCTGGCGCTCTCGGCGGAGGATATCCGCCGGATCGTGGACGATCCGACCAATCCGAAAGGCCCGGGAGCTGTTGGGCAGATCGCTGAGCTCGCCGCGACGAGGCTGTTCGGGCCCCGGTGGACGGCACCCTTGAGCATCGCCGCCAGCCTGATGCTATTATCCAGCCTCAGCGTCTACTTGTTGATCGGCCCCCGCGTCCTGTTCGCAATGGCCGAGGCGGGTCAGTTCCCGAGGCTCGCCGCCCGACTCACGGGAGGTGCCAGGACTCCGGGTGTCGCCACGGCTTTCCAGGTCGTGGTGGCGCTTGTCCTGCTCTGGTTCGGGACCCTGCGCGACATCATCGAATATGCGGGCATCGGCCTGTCGATCTTCTCGATGCTCGCCATGAGCTCGATCTTCATCCTCCGGCGCAAGCGGCCCGACCTGCCCCGGCCATTCCGAACTCCCGGCTATCCGATCACTCCCGCGATCTACCTGATCCTCACCGGTCTCATGACGCTCGCCGTGTTCGCCAAGCGACCCGAGGTCTCGGCCTATGCCATCCTGAGCATCCTGGCGGGCGTCCCGGTTTATTACTTGTGGCAGTATTCCAAGCGATAACACCACGCCACTCCCGACCAGGCCATTCGTCCGCCGCCGCGCTGGCGTATGCGATCGGTTGACGGATCGATCGGAATCCCTACACTGGACTTGGTGGAGACCGGGACCAGAGGTCTCCAGCGAACCCGCCCGATGTCTTGCAATACCCGAGAATTCCGACGACGAAGAAGCAACCGCACCCATGAGCCATCCGACATCGTCCGACGCCGCCAGCGACCTCCTCGCCAAACCCGGTCCCGACATGGACAAGCCTCCGCGCCTGCCCGAGCTGCCTCCGGTCGAGGCGCCTTCGGCGGGGTTCGTGGTTCAGCTCTTCGTCATCCCGGCCGTGGTCGTCCTGGTCGTCATCGTCGTCTGGCTCCTGTTCGGAAAGCTGGCCGGCGGCGAGCGGGACGCCATGGAGTATGTCCGTCAGCTCCAGCTCCCGTCCGCCCACTGGCGGTCGGCTTTCGAGCTGGCCAGCCTGATCCAGAACGACCCGGCAATCGCCGGCGACCCCAAGATCCTCGGCGAGTTGACGGACCTGCTCTCTCGCGAGCTGGACCACTACGAGGACCCGAAGCTCCGGGACGACCCGAAGCTGGCCCAGTACGTGGCACTCACCCTGGGCGTATTCCAGACCCTGGATGCACAGACCCTGAGTAACCAGGTCGTCGATCCGCTCGTGCCATTGACCCGGGCGCTGGACTCCAAGTTTGACATCTCGATCCGGATGGCCGCGGCCACCAGCCTGGCACGGCAGGCGGCCCGCCTCAATGGCAAGCTCGACGACCCTCGCGTCGTCAAGGCTCTAGGCGAGGCCGCGGCCACCAACGAACCCGAGCTCAGGCAGATGGCCGTCTTCACTCTGGGATTCATCGACGGGACCGCAGCCTCGCAGATCCTCCGCGATCGCATCCGCTCGGACGAAGATCGATTCACCCGCTACACCGCCGCCGTTGCGCTCGGCCGTCGCGGTGATATGGCCGCCGAGAGCATCCTCCGCGAAATGCTTTCCACGCCCGACCTTGACAAGGTCATCGAGATCCCCAGCGCGACCGAGAAGCAGAACAAGATCGAAGCCCTCCAACTGGAAGCCATCGAGGCCCTTCGGACCGCGATCCGACAGGGCTCCCCCCAACTGGCGACGTCCCTCCGCCCCGATCTCGAGAAGCTCACCAGGTCCGGGCTGGTCAGCGTCCGCAGCCAGGCCCTCGAGACCTTGCAAGCCGCGGTGCCCGTCAAGTAATCGGTCGCGAGCGGCGACGATCGGCCGTGTAAGAAGTTCAAAGTCAGGCCAGGGGTCGATCCTCGGCCGGCGATCGGCGATCATCGCGAAAAATCGTAAGGCTCGACCACGACGGCCCTTTCTTACGCGACCCGTGCAATTCATTCCCGAAGGCACGATCCTTGCTCTGGCAGGCACTTCGTCGTGCACCGCTCAAACCGTCGTTATCGGCATAGCGAGACCTCGTCCTTCGATAAATCTGGGTTTGTGCCCGAATTTGTCGATCGGCCGATGATATACTCCAGATGACGTGCCATCCGTGCGCAGTGCGCAATCCGTCTATGTCGGCTGTTGGGCGATGCGAACTTGAGCGGATCGCGTCTTTCCGAAATCGAGTCAGGGGGACACTCTCAGGGACGAGACAGCACCCTCCTCCGGGCCAGGTCGAATTGAAATCACAACGTGTGGCGAATCGCGACAGGGACGCCCGAGAATCCGCCGAGGAGTCATGCATGTTCAAGTCCACGAAAGTGATGTGTCTGATCGCCGGGGCGATCGTCGCATTCTTCGGGGGGGTTTCCACGCCGGCCTGGGCCACCTACGGCGGAGGCGCCTGCAATCGTTGCGCGCCTCCGGCGGTGGTGGAGAGCCAGTTCAACGCTGTGGTGATGGCCCCCCAGGTGCAGACCGTCTATCAGACGGTCTACGAGACCGTCTACGACACCGAAGCGACGACGGTGATGGAGACGCGCTATCGCATGGCCTACAAGACGGAGAATTATACCGTCATGAGGCCTGTTACGGAAACCAGTTATGTTGACCGGCCTTATACCGTCACGAAGCCGGTCTACCAGACGGTCAACCAGGAGCGCCGCTACACGGTGATGAAGCCGGTCTATCAGACCGAGCGCCGCGAGCGCCGCTACACGGTGATGAAGCCGGTCTACCAGACGTCCAGCCAGGAGCGCCGGTACACCGTGATGAAACCGGTCGTGAAGACCCAGCAGATGGAGCGCCGGTATACCGTCCGCAGGCCGGTCTACCAGACGGTCAACCAGGAGCGCCGCTACACGGTGATGAAGCCGGTCTATCAGACCGAGCGCCGCGAGCGCCGCTACACGGTGATGAAGCCGGTCTATCAGACGTCCAGCCAGGAGCGGCGGTACACGGTCATGAGGCCGGTCTACGAGACGACCATGGTCAACCAACCCTACACCGTCTGCCGCCCGGTGACGACCTGCCGCCAGGAGGTCAGGGAGTGTGGTTATTACGAGCGACAATATACCACGGTCCCCGGCCCGGTCGTCGAGCGGAAGGTCAAGGTCCCGGTCGAAGATTGCGGCTGCGAGCCCCGAGGGCTTTTCGCCTGCCTCCACAAGAAGAAGGTGACCGCCACCGTCGCGGTCCAATGCCCTCCACGGACGGTCAGCCAGCGCGTCTTCGTGTCACGGCCGGTCGTTCGTAACGTGAGCGAGACGCGTTACGTCCGCGAGACCATGGTACGCCAGGTCCCGGTTCAGAGCTGCCGGATGGTGGCCGAGGAGCGGGTCGAGACGATCCCCGTCACCACCTGCCAGATGGTGGCCGAGGAGCGGGTCGAGCCCTACGAGGTCCGCACCTGTCAGATGGTGGCCGAGGAGCGCGTGCAGACGGTCCCCGTCACGACCTGTCAGGTCGTCGCCGAGGAGCGGGTCGAGCCCTACGAGGTCCGCACTTGCGAGATGGTGGCCGAGGAGCGGGTCGAGACGATCCCCGTCACCACCTGCCAGATGGTGGCCGAGGAGCGGGTCGAGCCCTACGAGGTCCGCACCTGTCAGATGGTGGCCGAGGAGCGCGTGCAGACGATCCCCGTCACGACGTGCCAGTATGTCAGCGAGCAGAGGAGCGAGCGCGTCGCTGTGACGTCGTGTCGGATTGTCGCCGAAACGGCCTCTCGCCAGGTTCCGGTCTGCGTCAGCGAGCAGGTGCCGGTGACCGTGAATCGATGCGTCGCCCGCCTCGTCCCGAGACAGGTCGCGGTGCAGCAGTGCACCATGGTGCCTGTCGTCGTCCCGACTTGCTTGTCATGCAACTGAGCGCTCAAGTCGCCGGATCGGAGCAGGCGCCGCCGGGCGCGATCCGATCCGGTGATTGCTCGTTTGACCTCTTGAAAATCGAGAACCGCTCTCGGCCGACTTTACACACGTCGCCCGGACGCTGCGAGATTTCAATCCTTCAGGTCAATGTCGATACGTGCGGGCTCACGCCCCAGTGTGATCTGGAGACCCGAGGTCGCGACATCGGTGAACTTCTTGGGAAATCCGACGTCGACCGACGCAAGCTGGTGCGAATCGGCACTCCTGCCCCCGAGCGTTACCGGCACGACGTTCGTCTGGCTCTTGTCGTGCGACAGTTCGATCTGAGCCGTGGATTTTCCCTTCCTCGGGACGATACAGATCCGATACTTGGTCTCCTCGGTGTTGTGACGCCATTTCGAGTCGATGTGGTACGTGCCGTCCTTGCCGAGAATCCCGATCGCCCAGTCGTTCGAGTTTTCGTGGACCGGATAAAACAGGACGAAACCCCGTTCCAAGGGGCGGCCGTTGTAGGTCACACGCCCTCGGATCGATCCTGTCGTCCTGAAGACGTCGAAAGCGCCGGTCATTGAGAGGATCATCATCACGCAGGGTATGATGACGACCATCGCAGTTACCCAGGTTCGAGTTCTGTTCATGGCTTGCCGCCTGCGATCATGCGTGAATTGAAGGGAATCTACGAATCTGGCAACGCCTAAATATTAACGTTTTAGTCTGATTGATGCAAGACGCGTACCGAAGTTGGGGAGGTCGAATGATCCGCGGAATCGATCGGAATTCTCCCGCCCAGGATCGGCATCCGGCCTGAGCCTGGACCTTGCTGGAGGCCGGCTTAGACCTAACAAGGAAGCGGCTGGGCCGATACGAGTGCCAACCCCATCTCATGCTTCTTCCCGAGGTTTCCGGGCGGTTCACACGCATCCAGTTCGCAAGACAGCACATCCGTCCTCATTGGGCTCGAGTCCATGAGTGATCAGCAAACAGTGAGTGGCGGGCGTCTGGCCATTGGGGTTAAGCTTTAAATCTGTCGAATCGCGAACTTTCGCCACGCCCGGTATTAACGATGCAGAGAGCTGACATCCAGCCTACGCCCCCGTCGCTCGCCACGGTCCGCCGGATGCGTCAAGCAGGAATGTTGATCTTGGCCATCATGGCGGCGGCAGCCATCGTCTATGTCGCTCATGGTCGCTATCAGGCATCCCGGCTTGCGGGCGCGGTCGAGCGTGCCTTCGCATCGCATCGATACGATGTGGCCCGTAGACTCCTGCCGGGATGGATTCGCGAGCAACCTCGCTCCGCCATGGCCCAGTATTACCGAGCACGGTTGGCCTTGATCGACGACCAACCGGAGGAGGCCGTCGCGGCCCTCACGCTGGCCGGGAAGCTGGGCCTCGGACAGGATCTCTTCAAGCCGCTGGCCGCAATCTACCAGGCACGGGCGGGTGATATCAATGCGGCCGAGCCGGTCCTGCGGACGGCATTCGAGGAAAAGCAGGAGCCCTCGATCGAGATCGCCAGGGAGCTGGCTCGGATTTACTTGACGACTTACCGGCTCCCGCAGGCCACGGAGGTGATCGAGCGTTGGCGGAGCCTGGCTCCTCAGGATCCTCAGCCCTACCTCTGGAGTAACGAAGTCGCGTCGCGTTCGGAGACCGAACCGGCGATTCAGATCCAGAACTATCGTGCTGCGCTCGATCGCGACCCGAATCTGGACAAGGCCCGCCTGGGCCTGGCCGAGCAGCTCAGCAGGGCTCGACGATTTGACGAGGCCGAGAAGGAGTTTCTCGCCTACCTCAAGCGAAGACCCGACGATGTCACGGCCGTAGTGGGACTGGGCCGAAATGCTTTCCAGAACGGCGACATGGACGGGGCTGCGAAGTACTTCGAAGCCGCCCTCAAGATCGACCCTCGACAGCCCGAGGCCCTCAAGGAACTCGCCCAGAATGACCTGAGGAGCGGACGATTTGCCCAGGCCTGCCGGCGTTTCGAGGTGCTCACCCAGATGGAGCCGTACGACCACGAGATCCGCTATTCCTACGCCCAGACCCTCAAACTTGCAGGCGACTTCGCACGATTTCGAACCGAAAACGAGCTGGCTTCGAGGCTGCGTACAGAGCACGACCAGATCCTCCAACTTCGATCGAAAATCCTCAACGATCCCAATGACCTGGAGTCTCGGTTCGAAGTCGCCCGGTGGATGCTCGAACACGGCCACGCCGAGGAAGGCTTGAAGTGGACGAAAGAGATCCTCCGGTCCGACCCGCGCCACCTCCCGACCCATCGACTCCTGACCGATTACTATCAGAGGCAAGGAGAGGCCGGCCTGGCGAACTTCCACCGCCTCATGGCAACAGGGTCGTAGGATTTGTTCCGGTCGATCGGGCAGGGTGTCGGAGTTCCGGATTATGGTCGAATAGAACGCGGCGAAGGCTGAGGCTACCCACTCACCCGATCAGATTGTCTGAAGCCGGAGCAGCCGTTGCAGGCCCGAGATCGGGCCGAAGTCGAGGAGTTCGTCGCCAGTGCTTACGAAGCAACGGAGGGTATCGATTGGCCAATTCTTGGGGATTTCACCCGTAAGTATGTCCCAGCCCGCGGCGTTGGCCGAGAAGGCCGGCAGGATGATCCGGTCCGGCCCCGCCACGAAGCACGGGGCATTGGTGCCGGCGAGCCGGACCACCGGATGCAGATGCCCCGAAATCGTCCGATCTCCGGTCAAGGGGAGATGACCGTGGCCGATTGTCCATCCGGCGACCATGCACGTCGAGGGCAGCGGGGGTCCCGTGATCGAAACTCGCCTGGATCGAGAGACTCGCATGAGGCTTCGATCGTGATTCCCTTCCAGCACGACAACGCTCACCCCGATGCGATGCAGCCAGTCGCGCAGTCGTTGCAGGTCGGCCGCGGTCCGACGGCATGGGCGCGGCGATTCGACGAGGTCGCCGGCGATGATCAGTCGAGCGATCGGCGCGCGGCCCAGGAGCCGATCGAGTCGCGCCAGGGTCTCGTCCAGCGAGTGGGCCGGAACACAGTCACCGGCCGCGCCCCGGGCCCACTCGTAACCCAGATGGACGTCGGCGATCACCGCGGTCCGTTCGCCGATGTGGATCGCCGCGCCTTCGGGCGTGAATTTCCAGGATTCGAAGGAATGCAGACTCCCTCCCGATTCCGACTTTTCCATGGTTTGTAAACTCGTCGGACGTTCGATCCCGATGTCCTACGGTGGCGACCAGGATCAGCGATTGCTCCGGCACCTCCGTCCCAAGCCGTGCCGGGATGTCGCGCCGCGGACCGATCCCGACCAGTATGCTCCTTCGATCCGCCGTCCAACAACCCGATTCGATTCGAGCCGACAGGGCGGGACCGATTGACTCGGCCACCGGCCTGAACTGCTTGACACGTCTTCGGTTCCCTGCCACGATTTTTCCGGGGCTGATTGGAGCGACACCGACCGGCGCCGTACGCGGTGCGTTCGACGACTGCCTCGAAGCTCCTCATCCGATCGGGAGCGACCTGAAGGCGGGACAGCCGGATGCGGAGTAGGGACTGGGCGCGGATCCTCGATTGAGAACTTCATGCCTCGTTATTACACATACATTCTCGTGCTTGCATGTTTTGCCACGCTGTTCCTGGACTGTTATGCCCCGGCGTTCTTCGGTGATCGTCAGTTCGGCTATCGCGACGCCGCCCACTATTATTATCCGCTCTATCAGAAGGTTCAGGAGGAGTGGAAAGCAGGCCGATGGCCGCTCTGGGAGCGCGAGGAGAACGCCGGTATGCCGCTGTTGGGGAACCCGACCGCGGCGGTGTTGTATCCCGGCAAACTCGTGTTCACAATCTTGCCGTATGCCTGGGGGATCCGCGTCTACGTCGTGATCCACACCGCTCTGGCGTTCGCGACGATGCTGGTCTTACTGCGCTCATGGCAGGCGAGCTGGGTCGGCTCGACAGTGGCCGCGCTGAGCTATGCCTTCGGAACGCCGATCTTGTTCCAGTCCTCCAATATCGTCTACCTCGTCGGAGCATCCTGGTTGCCCCTCGGGTTTCATGCGGTCGACCGCTGGGTTCGTCTGGGCCGCCGATGGGGCCTCGTCGAGTTGGCGATGGTGCTGACGATGCAGACGCTCGGCGGTGACCCTCAGTCGAGCTATTTGCTGGGCGTCTCGGCCGTCGGCTATGCGATGGGTCTCTCCGGGAGGCGAAGGAATTCGGTACCGAAGACCGAGATCCAGAGTTCGAGACCGAGAAACCAGATCCTCAAACTCCTGCTGATCTTGATCGCAGCGATCGTCTGGGTCGCGGCAACCCTGGGCTCGGCAAGGTGGCTGCCCCGGCTTCGTCCCCCTGGTTATCCCCCCCGACCGCTCCTCTGGATGGAGTGGGTTCCAGCCGGTGTGATGGTCTTATGGGGATTGGCCAGTCTTGGGTTCATCTTCTCCTGGCGGCAACGCGGTTGGCGGTCCCCGCTCGGCGTCACCTTGCTGGGCCTGGCCCTGTCATCAGTGCTAGCCCTGGCGACCGTCTCAGCCCAGGTTTTCCCGGCGATCGAATACATTCAGCAGACGACGCGTGCCGGCGGCCCCGGCTCGAGCGATCCCTATCCCTTCAGCATCGAGCCGATTCGATTGACGGAACTCATCTGGCCCAACATCCTGGGCGTTCAGATCGGAGTTAACACGTACTGGCGTGATGCCTTGGTGCTGCCGGGAATACGGCCAGAGATCTGGACGCCTTCTCTGTATCTGGGAGGGCTGACCCTGCTGCTTGCGTTCGGCGCGATCGGGATTCGCAACGGTCCTCCTTGGCGCATCTGGCTTATCGCGATCACGGTCGTGAGCCTGGTGGGTAGCCTCGGTCAATTCACCAGTCCGATCTGGGCGACCCGCATCCTGGCCGAGATCTCCGCCTGGCCGACGTTGCGATCCCTTGTCCGCGACCTCGGGCCGCTCGATCCGATCCAGAGCCCGCCGATTCGATACGACGGCTACCTCCGCGACGGCGATGGCAGCATCTACTGGTGGCTCTCCATGGTCCTGCCGGGATTTCGACAGTTTCGATTTCCCGCCAAGCTCTTCACCTTTACCGCCCTGGGACTGTCGACCCTGGCCGGGATGGGATGGGACCGGCTCCGAGATGGACGGACGCGGAGAATCGTCGCGCTGTTAGCGGCTCTCCTGGTCGCAAGCCTCGCCGCGATGGTCTTTGTCTGGATCGCAAGACCCGCACTCCTGGAACAGTTCCAAAGACCGCTCATCCCCTCAATGTTCGGCCCGCTCGACCCCGGAGGAGCCTACCGGGTCCTGGTCCAAAGCCTGTCCCAGGCCATCCTCGTTTCGGGCCTCGGACTGGTGGCGATCCTCCTCGTCCGGAGGCGTCCGGCTCGGGCTGGCGCGTTGACCCTGATCGTCGTGACGGCCGACCTGGCTGCGGCCAACTCTCGTTACGTCGTGACAGTTCCTCAAGCCGCGCTGGAATCCGAGCCCGAAGTGATGCGGATCATCCGCGAGTCCGAAAGCAAGCAGCCCTCGGCCGGGCCTTTCCGCATCCATCGGATGCCGGCCTGGCACCCGCCCGGCTGGCAGACGACCGCGTCGCTCGATCGGGTCCAGGATATGGTCGCCTGGGAACGTGGCACGCTCCAGCCCAAGTACGGGATCAATCTCGGGATCGAATACACTCATACCTTCGGCGTCGGCCAAGTCTACGAATACGACTGGTTCTTCGACGGACAACCGCGGGCCGTCCGGACTTCGGAGGGGGCCCAGGCGCTCGGCATCGAGATCGGGAAGGAGATCATCTACTTTCCCCGTCGGTCGTTCGACCTCTGGAACACCCGATACTTCATCTTGCCCTCGTATCCGCACGGCTGGCGCGACCCTTATCGCGCGTATGCCTCGTTCTTGTTCCAGACCGAGCCCGTCTATCCGGAGGCCGGGGGTACGCGTGGGCCGTCACGGAGCGAAGCCCTTTCCAACTCGCGCGAAAATGACTTCCAGGTACGACGCAACCTGAACGAGCTGCCACGAGCCTGGGTGGTCCATTCCGCCCGTTGGGTCAGTCCGATCGTGCAGAAATCCATCGCGGCCCGAAACCGTTTGATGATGGAAATGCTCTACGCGGACGATCCATTCTGGCACGACTCGACGATGCGAGCCTTCGACCCCCGCACGGTAGCCTGGATCGATCATGACCTGGAGACGGAGCTCGCTCCCTATCTATCGGGGATTCCGCCGAGAGCGACCGAAATCGTGACGGTGACGTATCCGACACCCCAACGCACCGAACTCCAGGCGACCTTGGAGGCTCCCGGACTCGTCATACTCTCCGATGCGGACTACCCGGGATGGGAGTTGACGATCGACGGCCGGCCGGCCCCGATCTACCGGGTCAACCGGCTGATGCGCGGGGCGGCCGTATCACCCGGAACTCATCAACTTGTTTACACGTACAGGCCGCGATCCTTTCGGATCGGAGGAGTCCTGTCGATCGTCGGCTTGGGGGCCCTGGCCCTGCTCATGATCGGGTCTGTCTTGAGACCGGTCGCCCTCGTCGTGGGGGCGCCAGTGGAGTTCGTCCGCAGGGTCAGCAAATAGTCGATCCGGACTTGCCGGCATAGAGAACCGGGCATCTGCGTATCCGGCTCGTTCGCGTTCGGCACGCGACGCCCGCTGCCCTTGCCCGAGCGGCGAGTTTTCGGTCATGATGAAAGTGATCACCCCCATTCTCCGAGCCGGCGCCGGCTCGTCGCCTGATTGAAATCCCGAGCTCACCCATCTACGTCCGATCACCATCTATGATGAATTTCCGAGGAAGACTTCGGCTTCTGGCCTGGCTGGGCGTGATGTGCGGAATCCTCGGCCTCCTGTTTCTCGGCAGGTTGGCCGTTGGCAAGATCGAGGCCACCAAGCTGCGCGGAGAGATCGAACGGGTGCGGCAGGCGATGGCGAGCGGACAGATCGGGCCGGCCAGGAAAGATCTGAAGGATCTGGATAGCCGATGGCCCGCTCGGGGCGAGATCCTGATCCTGCTGGGCCGTTGCGAGGAAAGTCTGGGACGGCCCGAGCGAGCCCTGGCCGCCTGGGAGCGAATCCCGCCTTCCGATCCCTATTTTGCGAGCGCCGCGGAGTCTCGAGGGTCTCTCCTGATCAACCTGGGTCGATATGCATCGGCGGAGTCGTGCCTCCTGGCGTCCCTGAGATCGGTCGCTCCGACCGAACGTTATTCCATACTTCGAACGATGGCTCGGCTTTTCCGGCTGGAAGGCCGGTACGTCGAGGTGAGCGAAGTGCTCACCGCGGCCTGGGCCGGCGCCCCGAACCCGAGCGAATTGCTCCAGGACCTCTGGCAGAACGACACCGAACCCGTCCCGATCGACGGATGGAAGGTCTTTCTCGACGCCGCGGATCCGGACGACGATCGCGTCTGGCTCGGTCGAGCCCGGCATGCGATTCTGGTCGGACGTTACGACGACGCCGGGTCGTGGCTGAAGCGATGCCTCGACCGTCGGCCCGACGATCCCGCGATCTGGCGAGCGTGCCTCGACTTGGCGGTGGCGGCCGGAGAGGGCAGCCATTTCTGGGAGGCTGCAAGGCGGCTCAAGGCCGAGTCCCTGAGCCCCGGGGAAGTTGACGTACTCCGCTGGTGGCTGGCTTCCCGAGGTGCCGACCCTCAGGCCGAGCGACGAGAGTCGGCCCGGCTGGTCCAGACCCAACCCCTCCAGGTCCGGGCGCTCGAACGCCAGACCGAACTCGTGCGAGAAGCCGGGGATACCGAGCAGGCGGAGCGGCTCCAGCGGCGCAAGGCCGAGATCGACCGCGTCAAGGATCGGATTCATAAGCTCGTCGTACGCCGGATCGACTTTCAGGAGCATGCGCGGGAACTCGCCGAGATGTCGGCCGTCCTGGGCCGGCCCTTCGACCAGCATGCCTGGTCCCTTGTGGCGGGAACTGCGACATCCCCGTCGGCCACCCCGACGCCGAAAGCCCCGGGCGGTACCGTCCCGACCGGTGCGATTCCGGACCTCGAGGCCGCTCGGACCGCATGCCGCGCCGCCTCAGACGCGGCGATGACACGCCTCTTGCGCCTGGCAACTCCGGAGGACGCTCGCAACGACGTCGGCGCCTTGCTGAGCGACCGACTCGAAGACCTACGAGGTGCCACGGCCCTGACCTCCGGCCAGGGAGCATCGACCTCGGCCGATCGAGCCAGGTCCGTGTCGAGCTCGCCCCGCCTTCATTTTGTCGACGACGCCGAGTCGGCCGGTCTTCGCTTCGTCTTCGAGAACGGTCGGACACCGAAGTGGGTGCTCCCCGAGACGCTCTCGGGCGGCGTGGGCCTGATCGATTTCGATGGCGACGGCTGGCTCGACGTCTATTGCGTTCAGGGCGGCTCCTTCGATGCATCATTCCGCGGCAAAGATCTCCAGTCCGCGGAAGCGAGCGAGAAGGACGCCGGCGCCCATCCCGGAGATCGCCTCTTTCGCAATCAGCGGGATGGCACGTTTCGCGACGTCACCGACGATTCCGGGATCGAACGACTCACCCGGAAGCAGGGCTACGGGATGGGCGTTACCGTGGGCGACTACGACAACGACGGGCATTCCGACCTGTTTCTCACTCGCCTCGATCGCTACAACCTGCTCCGCAATCGGGGCGATGGAACTTTCGAGGATGCGACGGACCGCGCGGGTCTCGCCGGGGTCCGAGAGAATCCCACCTCGTCCGCCTTCGCCGACCTGGATGGCGATGGTGATCTCGACCTGTACGTATGCCATTACATCCGCTGGGACCCCGAGCATCCCACGCTCTGCAAGAACGAGCGCGGCGAGTATTATTACTGCGATCCGGCCAAGTACGAGCGTGCTCTCGACCTCGTGTTCCGGAATGATGGCGGACGTTTCGTCGATGTGACCGAACGTGCGGGATTCACCGACCCGGACGGGCGAGGCCTGGGTGTCGTGGCCGCCGATCTGGACGACGATAATCGGATCGACCTCTATGTTGCCAACGATGGTTCGGCAAATTTCCTGTTCCGCAACCGGGGAGGCTTCCGATTCGAGGAGGACGCCCTGATGGCCGGTGTTGCCGGCAGTGCCGAAGGAGGGTTTCAAGCCGGGATGGGCGTCGCTGCCGGCGACCTGGATGGCGATGGGCGGCTGGACCTCATGGTGACCAACCTCTATGGCGAGGGGACCACGCTCCACATGAACCAGGGAAAGGGCTTCTTCGTCGATCGGAGCGCAGCGTCGGGACTCCTCTCGGCCACTCGATACCTTCTCGGCTTTGGAATCGCGGTATTCGACGCGGGCAACGACGGGTATCCCGACGTCGTGATCACCAATGGTAACGTGAACGATTTCCGACCGTTATATCCGTTCGCCATGCCCACCAGGATTTACGAGGGCCGTCCGGGCGGCCGCATCGAGGATGTTTCGGATCGATCGGGCCCCCCGTGGGGAATCCCGAGGCTCGGCCGGGGCCTGGCCGCCGGGGATCTCGATAATGACGGCCGAGTCAACTTCCTCGTCGTGGCACAGAACGAACCCCTCGTCTATTTTCATAACCGAAGCGAGGCCTCGGGTCACTTCGTAACCTTTTCGCTGGAAGGCACTGCCTCCAATCGCGATGGGGTCGGTGCCAGGGTCGTCGTGACCGCGGGAGGGCGCCGGCAAGTCTCGCAGCGAGTCGGAGGCTCCAGCTATCTCTCGGCCTGCGACGGAAGGCTCCATTTCGGCCTCGGCGCATCGAGTTCGATCGAATCCGTCGAGGTACGCTGGCCCTCCGGCCGACAGGACCGATGGTCTGGCTTGTCTCCAGACGCCGGATACCGACTCCGGGAAGGAGACGCGGCTCCCACTCCCCTGATCGGTTTCTCGGGTTCAGGGGGCAGGCAGCCGGGTCGGTGAAGAAGATATGGGTGGCGGAGAGAGCCGAAGTTCGATCCGGCAGCCCTCGGCGTCGCTATGTGGCGCTTCGCTCGGAGAAGCCGCCGAATCCGGTCGAATCCATCGATCAATCGGTCAAATCAAAGTCAACCGTCTGCGATCTGGCCTCGACCTTCTTCGTCAAGCCGGATGTCTCGGACTTGGCATACTTGGCCGGGACGAGGTTCTTGGCTTCCTTGACGATCTTCTGGAAATCCTTGTCTCCCTGGTGCACCATCCCGCCGGATTGCTTGGCCAAACCGGTCATGTTGACGGTCGATGCGCTGATAACGACCTTGTATTCGCCGGCAAGCGCACCATCACCCTCTACGGCGGTCGTCAAAGTATAGTAGCCGTTTTCGATGAATCCGGAAGCGAGACGACCTGCGGGCGGTGCGGGATTAGTCGGTTCAAATGCGATCGTTCCCTTGCCGACCGGTTCTCCTTTGTACTTGACCGTGCCGGAAACCTTGTATCGACGATCCAGACCAGAGTCGTCGCCACCGCATCCCAGGACAACGATCGTCGTGGCGATGCCCGCCACCATCCCGATGAGACGCCACTTGTTCATGACTGAGTTCATGAGTCAAATAATTCCTCGCTAGATACGCCGCTGGATCAACCCGGAAATCGTCCCAGGGTGATTCCACCCACCATGGTCAAACAGGTGATTCGGGCAGAGGAAAACCTCTAGATTACCGAATCGCGCAACAAACATTCGGAGTCGAGGCGGACGATTTCGATTTCGTAGAGCCTCTTGGTTGTGAAGCCGACGTCACGAACGAACACCGGCCTTTACAGACCCGAAGTGTTGTTCGGAACGTCATTTCGGGGAGCCCCGAGTGGGCTGTGGCCGTCGGATCGCGCCTCGGTCAGGTTGCAAGCTGGGGAGCCCGCCGGTCCGGCGGGCTCCCCGGATGCGACTTCAAGATCGTACGACGACCTCAATCAATAGGCGTCGGAGCTGACGACCTCACCGCCCGCGCGGCTGCCCAGGGCGCAGTAGGTCTGCAAGTTGATGCTGTTCTTGAGGAAGCGGACCGACCCGTCTCCGAACAGGATATTGGAACCGCCGGGGTGCAAGCTGACGAATCCCTTGGCGGCTGCGGAATAGCGACAGCCGTTGGGTGCCGTACTATTCTGCCATTGGTTGAGGCAGTTGGCCGCGGCGGCCGGGTAGGTATTGGCCTGCCAGCCCAGCGGAACCGTGGTCCCCGCGAGGGCACCGTTGAAGAACCAGAAATTGCTGTCAGCGGCCGCACTCGGCATCACCTCGCCCGCCATGATCGTGTTGCTGGTGCCATCAGTGATGCTGGCGACGTTGGGCGTCTTCTGGGTGCCTCGGTAATCGAAATACCCGCGCATCGTGCCGGCACCGAGCGTGAAACCATCAGGGGGACCATACCCTGTTCCCCAATAGCCGTTCCAGCCGATTCGCGGCTGGCCGACCGGCGGGGTCCCGTTCCACGGGGTTTCCCAGACCAGTCCGGGGGAGCATAGCACGCCGCCCGCGTAGTTGTCGCCGAAGCTACCGGCGTAGTTCGCGATCGGGGTCATTGCAGCAGTCGTGCCCGTCGAAGGGTCGATCGGCGCATCGCACCATTGACCGGTCGCGGTGTTGACGGGGAGCCTGCCGCCACCGTTGGTACCATCCGACGGACAGAGCCAGGTCGTGAACACGGCATTGAAGGCCGTGAACTGAGCACCGGGACTACCCGCCGAGCTGGTCGGGTTGACCGACAGATTCATCGCGTTGTAGACCGAGTTGCCCTCCATCTGCGGAAGGATCATCGCACGCCAGGACAACTCGCTGGCCATACCGTTCCAGGGATCGGCGAATGTCGTGTCGATTTTCAAATTGGTCTGGGTAATCCCACCCGGTGGGTAGGAGCCCATCTGGTCGTGGTAGGCGTGCATCGCGATGCCGATCTGCTTCAGGTTGTTGGTGCACTGGGCACGACGAGCAGCCTCTCGCGCCGCTTGGACTGCGGGCAGAAGCAATGCGATCAATACCGCGATGATGGCGATCACGACCAGCAACTCGATCAGGGTGAAGCCCGGCTGCTGTGTTCTCGGACGTCAACTCATTACAATCTCCTGATGTGTCAATGAAAGGACTTTGACCGCGGAGCGTTGCCCGGATCTTAACGGTTACGTTGTTGAGATCCGGGGCGTCCGCGACGTAGGAAAGGTACCAGATCGCATTCACCGGGACCGGCAGCAATTCGCCGGGGGTGAGATGTCTCACGCTCAATTACAACCGCGTACTCGAACAATCACGCCTGATTTGATCAGACGTACAGCATCTTCTCGTAGGCCGTTTTTGATTGATTGAAGGATGAAAGCGGTGTATCGCCGGCCACCACATCCCGTCACGATCGAAAAGGCGTCGGGAGGGAAAGGGTGAAGCGCAAGCAGACGACTCAACGATCGTTGCTCAGAGATTAAACGACGCAACGGTCCGGGTCAAGGTTCTGCCTGGAATTATGGTTTATTCCGTGAAGGCCTGGTCGGGTGCGACGGTCAATCTTCCACCTTGGACGGGTTACTGGGGCTCCCTGCGTTGATTCCATCGCTCAAACTCGCTGTATGGAAAAATCCAGATCAGTGGGACACCCATCCGCGTGATCGTGTACGCAGCCCGGCTCTTCGCGACGAGGGCCCGATCGGCCTGCGAGAAAGCTCCTGGGCGGTTCTGTAGAACGTACCATTGAGGCAGGCCCGGATCGATGACGTTCAACCGTCGCGGCAGCTCACCCGTTCGGCGCAGATAGAGCCAGGACCTTGGAAATGAAGCGAATGCGATCGTCCGATCCGACTGCGTGTTCTCGGCGAGCCAATGTCGCGCTTCCGGGGCGAATGCGTCCCAGTAATAAGTCGGCTCCATGCCCAGGGCTGTCGCGCCTGGCAGGCCGCCCACGATCGGGCTGAAGTAAGAGAGCGGCACCGGCATCATCACGGCGATGCTGAGTATCCCCTCGAGCAAGGCGGCGGAGACGGCTACCTTGGCCCGGCGCCCCCATCGGTCGATTAACGTCCTGGTACCGATGCCCGCAAGGAGCGCGAGCATCCCGAACGCGGGCAGGAAGAGCCTGACCCCATCATGGCCAGGGGTCCGCGGCATCGCGCGGAGCATCATGAGGAAGGCCCAGTGTCCGGCGATCAGGAGCTCGATGGGTGCGCTTCGCCGGTGCTTCAAGGCAGCCCAGAATCCCGCCATGGCGACCAGCAGGAATCCGACGGGAGTGACCATGACCGTCCAGACCAGCGTATTGTACCAAGGGAGCGATTGAAGGGGCGTCAAGTAGGTGGTGCCGAGGAACTGAACTTTGATCGGGATGGTATGGCCTCGCGAGAGATTGGAACGCAGGAACAGGGAAATACCTGCGATCGGGTCGGTCCACCAGGGCGGTATGAGGAGATACACCGCAATGGCGGCGATGCACAGGCCCAGCCCGAGCGTCACCCAATTCCGCCGGTCTCGATAGAGACCCACCCAGACCAGGAACGGCAACGGCAGGAACCACCCGGTCAGCTTGGTCGCTGCGGAACAACCCAGGGCCAGGCCGAAAGCGAGCGTCCAGCCCCAACGGATCGAACCCGACATCGGACCGTCGCGGGGGATGACCGCCGTCGCAAAGGCCATGACGGCTAACACCCAGATTGAGGCCAGGACCGCGTCGTAACCGGCGTAGTGGCCGAGCCCGAATAAATTCGGTTGGAACACCCAGGCACCGGCGGCCAGCGTCGCCCCCCAGATGCCCCATCGTCCGCGAACGAATTGGAAGATGATCCCCGCAGTAAGGCTGAACAGAAGGATCGGACCCAATCGAGCACGGCGCAAATCCGGCCAACCGGGGGCCAAGACGTCCCCGGCCAGGCCGAGAAGGGCGTAAAGCGGAGGATGTCCGTGCGGCTCCTCGCGCGCGAACGGCCAGAACCAGGCCAGTGCCTCGGGGTCGGTGAGCAGCTTGAGACGGGTATCAAACCGTTCGCGGCGGGGAGGCCGGACCTTATTCTGCCATTGGATGAGCTCCTCATCCACCGGCGTTGGCCGCCACTGTGCGACGAATCGGGTCGGATCCCACAAACCTTGGAACCAGGATCGTACGCGTGCTTCCCGTCCGAGGGTGTACGACTCGTCCCATCCGATGACGAGCTGAGGTTCCGTCGCTAGCATGATGACCGCGGTCGCGAGGCTCACGCCGAGGGCGATCATCCATGTTCGTAAATGCAAGAACGGCATTTTAGACGAAATCGCTCGTTCCGGTTCGCTCCCGTCGCGCCGGGCGGGAGAATCCTTGATCCTGGTCGATTGACCGCGCCTTCGAGCCAACTCGTCCGCAGGGTCGGCTTGAGCTTCGACCCGACAGGTTGCGCGCACCGCACGGAGAGACGTCATCCGCCGACGGTCCGGCCGGCACCTGCCTGCGCGGCCGAGTCTGGCTTTCGGATCCAATGATTCGTGAACCATCCATTCCCGGGTATATTGCGGCGCGGCATGTGACAGTCGATGCACTTCGATGCGGGAGAGACCGGGCACATTTGTGGTTTCGGCTTCGAACCCGATCCGTGGCACGACAGGCACACACCCTCATACGCGACGCGATCGGTCGAGATCCGATCGTGGGGATCGTGGCAGGAGACGCAGCGCAGCTCGCCCAGACCCCGGGCATAGCAAGCGGAGAGCGAGATCCCGACTCCCTGATAACGGACAAGTTTGGGGTTGTCCGCTCGGAGCTGTCCGGATGACACATCCCGAGGAATGCGGTGGCACGAGCCGCACTGGTTGACCTCTACCCAGGGTTCTCCCCGTTCGTGTCCCATCCGCATGGTCAATCCCTCTTCGCCGCGGCGGGCCGCCTCGACATGGGCCCGCCCCGGGCCGTGGCAGCGCTCGCACGAGACGCCGGGGATCAGGGTCGCCGGCTCGAGCCGGTTGCTGGCGAGCGTGGAGGTCAATGTCGCGTGGCAGCCGAAGCATTGCTGGATCCGCTCCGGCCCCATCGTCTTGCCCGACGCAATTTCGTGAGGCCCGAGTCTCTCCCCGGCCGACCGCTCCTGGCCGGGCGTGAGCCCGAGCCGACGGCCGTCGGCCAAGTACGACAGGCGATGCTCGATGCCCGAGGGATCGAGCCCGGGTTCGGTGCCGGGACGCAATGTGATGAACGTGACGCCATGAGTGCCCGAACCAAATCCATAGTCGAGCGGGAATGACTCGGTACGCCTTTCGACGGCTCGCTCGGCCACCAACTGTCCTTCTCGCACGTCATAAGACCACTGGACTTCCGGGACATCCGGGTCTTTCGACGTCCTGCCTTCAAGCCAGGCGACGACCGGATTCTGACCCGCGGTGGCGCGCCAGAGGGTCCGGCGATGGCCCGACCGCGCGAACAATGCGGATTCGCCGGGGTGGCATTCGCGGCAGGCCGAGGCCCCGATGTAGCCCGTGACACGCTCCTGCCCGGCACCCGATGAGGTCGGGTTGACTCCCTGGATTTCAGACGGCTTCGAACCCCGAAACCCCTGCAATCGGTTTACGATGAAGAGGATGGAAACGCCGATGATCGCAAGGAGCAGTAGGGCCGCCCTCCACTGAAGGCCCCGAACCGATCTCGATGGCGGAACCTCGGCCATATCCGTTGAGCTCCTCGATCGTCCCGAATCGTCGCTGGGGACACCACCTCGGCGCGAAATGTGGCGGACCTTATTCGTCGGAGAAAGGGCCATGATGATCATGGACGGGTGCCGAGCCGTATGTCAAGGATCGTCGTAGCCGCGCGACTGCGGAGGCGCGAAGCGAAGGTCCAGGTCGCTTCCGGGCGGCCCGGTACGCGGCGCCTCCGCGCGTGACGCGCTCGTCAAGACGACTCCTCCGCATTCTTCAGCAACCGGCGGTGCAGTCGCCGCAGCGCGTCGGCGGGCGACTCGAAGCGGAGCGCATCGGCGGAGGCCGGCTCAACCCAGGCAGCGGCGAACGGCGAGAGCCCCTGCAGCAAGCGGTGCCGCACCGTCGGCCGACCGTCGAGCCAGCGACGGGCGGCCGGGACATCCAGGAGCTCCTCGAGCACTTCGCGGCGCGTTTGGCGGAGCAGGGGATGGTCGGGGCACGCCGCGCGAACGAGCGGGTAGAGCCGTGTACTGGCCCAATTCAATCCGCCGACCCGCACCCTGCGGCCGGGCTCGGGGTTTCTGAGGATCATCAGGGCCGTCGCGGCGACATGGCGGAACCGATTGGCCAACAGCTCGCCCCGGTCCAGGCCCTCGAGCACGTCTTCATCGAGGCGATCGACCTTCAGGAGCGTCGGCAGTTCCTCGGGCGCGATCGCGACATCGTCGGGGAGGCGGATCGACCAGCCCAGGTCGGCGACCCCGAGGACCAGGTCGCGGCCGAGCCTTCGGCCGAGTCGGGCGCCGGTCGCACGCGCCATCGCCTCGCAGGCCGCCCGGTGCAACGCGGCGTGGAATGTGAGGATCCGACCCGGCCCTTCCGGCATGGGCGACTCCTCGATCAGGAGCCCATCGGCGGCGGGGATTTCACTCCATTGCTCCTGAGCCTCGAACAGCTCGACCACCACCGAGGCGGCGGCGGGCTCCACGTCCAGCTCCGCCATCAGCCAGCCCCGGAGCGCCTCGGCACCCTCATTGGCCAGCCGGAGTCCGGCTTCGGAACGGAAGGCCGCCAGCTCGCGGGCCAGCTCGGGCGAGAGCGATTGGCGATCGCTGGTCCAGCGCGGCAAGTTCGGCTCTCCGCCGGTCGGCCGTGCGTGGACGATCCCCCGCTCCAGCCGTCGGACTTCCAGCGCGCGGCCATCCAGGACGAATCGGTCCGCGGGCGCCAGCCGCTCGGCGAACGAGGCTTCCAGGGTCCCGACGGCGGACCCGTCCTCCAGCACGCGCACCGACTCCTCCGAGTAGATGGTTCCCACGTTGCTCCGGAACCATCGGGAAACCCTGCGATCGCGGACGCCGAACCAGCCGGCGCGCTTCCAGATGCGTGGAGACGTCCAGCGGGGCGCGGAACCGGGCTCGGGCTCATAGGCACCCGCCGGC
This sequence comes from uncultured Planctomycetota bacterium, assembly GCA_963743925.1. Lineage (GTDB taxonomy): Bacteria > Planctomycetota > Planctomycetia > Isosphaerales > Isosphaeraceae > CAVZRC01. The sequence goes on from CAVURY010000018.1 coordinate 137,502, forward strand.
GCCGCGAGCTCGCCGGCCAGCGACGTCAGGCATGCGTCGAAATCGGCCCGCGAGAGCTCCGACATCGGGCCGGCCTTTCGGATCAGCTCGAAAGCCGAGTCAACCGACTGTTCCCCGCGCAGGCCATCCCGACGAGTTGCTGAGAGACGACATCCAGCGGCGAAGCGACCGGGCGCAACGGCTCGACCCGGCCGGCCCGGGCGGCCCGCGCCGTGATCAAGGCACCGACCAGCTCTCCGGGCGTGGCGGCCAGCAAGAGCCCCCTGGATGCGATACCCCGTCGATGGCCCGATCGCCCGACTCGCTGGACGCAACGGGAGACTCCTCCCGGCAGCCCGACCTGGACCGTCACGTCCGCGGTGCCGATGTCCACGCCGAGCTCCAGGCTGGTGCTCGTCACCACGGCACGGATCGCACCCGACTTCAGACCCGATTCGATCGAACGTCGCCGGTGCGCGTCGAGTGCGGAATGATGCGCGGCGATGATGAATTCCGAGTTGTCCGTAGGGCCGGCTGTGCCGGCCGGGATGGACGTCGCCGATCTGACACCATCGGGTGCCTCACTGCGGGCGGGACAGGATGTGGCATCGTCAGCCTTCCCGGCCGGCACAGCCGGCCCTACGAAGGATCCCCGGGCCGCTGCGAGTCGCAGGTCATGAGTGATCTTCTCGGCGAAGGCCCTCGTATTCGCGAAGACGACGGTGGTGCGATTGGAGCCCATGATCTGGCGCAACCGTCGCAACAGGCGTCGATAGCTGAGTCCGCGGTGAGGCGCCTCGCCGGCCTTGATCAGGGATTCGACGACGATCTCGACGGGAGGCGTGCCCGGGGGTAGGGGGGCCTCGATGACGCGACAACGCCGCGACGTCCCGACCAGGAACCTCGCGATCGCCTCATCCGGCCGGCAGGTCGCCGACAGGCCAACCCGGCTGGGATCTCCAGACGCCTGCGCGGAGACGCGTTCGAGCGAGACGGCCAGATCGGCACCCCGTTTGGTCGGTGCCAGGGCATGAACCTCGTCGACGATCAGGTGTTCGACGGTACGCCAGTGGGGCTGCCAGGACTCCTGGCTCAGGAGCAGCGATAGGCTCTCGGGCGTCGTGATGAGGATGTGGGGCGGATCGTCCCTGAGCTTCCGCCGGTCGTAGGCCGACGTATCGCCCGTCCGCACGCCGACCCTGATCGGTAGCGAGCCGGATTCCAGCCGGTTGCCGATCCCCGCCAGGGGCTCGGCCAGGTTGCGCTCGATGTCATAGTTGAGGCTTCGGAGGGGCGAGACGTAGACACACCGGAGCCCTGGAGTCAGCGTCCCGGCCTCCTTCGCCCGAAAGAGCCGGTCGAGAATCGCCAGGAACGCGGCCAGAGTCTTCCCCGTCCCGGTCGGCGAGACCAACAGGATGTGCTCACTCGCCGCGATCGGTGGCCAGGCCAGGGTTTGCGCCGGTGTCGGTCCCTCGGGGAACGCGGATTCGAACCAGGCGCGGACCGGCTCCGACAGCAGCGCGACGGCATTTTCTCCCGGATCGGTGCTCGTCGGGCACTCTGTTCCTGGCCGCTGCATCACAATACCGCGAGACGTCCTGGCCTCGCCGTCCTCCCTGATGGTCGCCACTCGGAGCAAGCCGACCGGGTGATTGTAGTCGCGGAGTGACGCGGCGATAAGGAGATCGCCGAGATTCGACCGGCCAGCTCGCGATTTTGGCCGACCCTCGCCGGTCGTCATCTCTTCAACGGCTCGAACGGACCCTCGCGCCGCTTCCCGGTTGTTAGCTCCGTTGACCAGGCGGCCGTACCAGACGAGAATGAGATGCTCGAAGGCATGCCCTAAGAATCGCGTTAGCCCGCTTTGCGTCTGCCTCGGAAGTCGCCGTGACCGTCTCATAGGGTGCTCTGTGAGCACCGTGTTCGGCAAGTGACCCCGGATCGGTGCTCACAGAGCACCCTACGAAGACCCTTCCGAGACAGAGGCCCTTTGACCGAACGAGCGAGAATCCTCCCCAATGACCTCAGCAGCAACCATCGTCGGTCCATCCTCGGCGCCGGTGGCCCCACGCATCATCTCGGACCTGATCGCGATCGTTGGAGTCGAGAACGTCCTTCACCAACGTGAAGAGAGAATGGTTTACGAGTGCGACGGGTACGTCGTCGAGAAGAGCGTGCCCGACGTGGTGGTCTTCCCCACCTCGACCGAGCACGTTGTGGACGTGGTGAAGCTCTGCCACCGCCACCGGATCCCCTTCGTCCCGCGCGGGGCGGGGACCAGTCTGGCCGGCGGCACGCTCACGGTCGGCAGCGGGATCATGATCTGCCTGACCCGGATGAAGCGCATCCTGGAGGTCAGCATCCGCGACCGTTATGCGATCGTCGAGTCGGGCGTGGTCAACATCTGGCTGACCCGTTCGCTGGCCGGCACGGGCTATCATTACGCTCCCGACCCATCCAGCCAGGGGGCATGCACGATCGGCGGCAATGTCGCGACCAACTCGGGCGGGCCGCATACGCTCAAGTACGGCGTGACCGTCAACCATATCAAGGGCGCCACACTCGTCATGCCCGACGGCACCCTGGTCGAGACCGGCGGGATCACCGAGGATAACCCCGGCTATGACCTGACCGGCCTGGTCGTCGGCAATGAGGGGACCTTCGGGATCGTCACCAAGGCGGTGGTCAATCTGACGCGCGATCCGGAAGCCGGCCGGACCCTCCTGGGCGTCTTCGACTCGGTGGATTCGGCGACGGAGACCGTGAGCGGGATCATCGGCGCGGGGATCGTCCCGGCGGCCCTCGAGATGCTCGACAATCCGATGATCCGGGCGGTGGAACAGGCGTTCGGATTCGGCTTCCCCATCGAGGCCGGGGCCGTGCTGATCATCGAGGTCAACGGGCTCGAGGCCGGCCTCGACCGAGAGGCCCAGGCGATCTCCGAGATCGTCCAGGCCAACGCCGGGCATATCGAAAAGGCGATCCCCTGGCGTACCCGCAAGGAGCCCGAGTACGTCGCCGTCTGGAAGAGCCGGAAGTCGGCATTCGGTGCGATCGGACGACTCAGCCCGACGTATTGCACCCAGGACGGTGTCGTGCCTCGAACCAAGCTGCCGCACATCCTGCGGTTCATCACCGAGGTCGGCAAACGCCATAACCTCCGGATTGCCAATGTCTTCCACGCGGGAGACGGGAACATCCACCCGATCCTCCTCTTCGACGAGCGTGACGCCGACCAGGTGAAACGCGTCTTCCTGGCCAGTCATGAGATCCTCGATGAATGCATCGCGGTCGGCGGAAGCGTGACGGGCGAGCATGGCATCGGGGTAGAGAAGATGGAATTTATGCCCAAGCTCTTCTCGACGGAGGATCTGGCGGCCATGGTGGCCCTGCGAACCACCTTTAATCCGGAGAACCTGTGCAATCCGTTCAAGATGCTCCCCGGTGGCGCCGGCTGCATCGAGCGGAAGAGCCCCGGCCATGCGGCACCCGCCTGAGCGAGCGGCCGAGGGGATTCCCGACGTATCCGTCCCAATCCTTCAGGGAGTAAGCCTAAAGTGGCCAAGCGGCCCCGATTCTCGCGATGGCGACGGCTCCCGCCCGTCTTCCGGACGGGCGAACACCGGCCGATCGGGTCGGGAAATGAGCAGGACCGGATCATCCTCTATCTGCCCAGCCGCATCCTCGACCTGGCCGAAAAGCTCGCCGAGAAGGCGGGGATCCCGACCGTGCAGGATTATTGTTCCCGTTTGCTGGCTCGCGTCCTCGAGGCCGAGCAGATCCAGCAGAAGGTTGCCGGTGTCGAAGCCCGGCGCGGCCCCCTGGAAGGCCTGAGGGAGATCGCGGAAGATCCGGATTACCTCGCCGAATGGCAAGCGCAGTCGGAGCAAAAGCCGGATTCCTCGACGCCCGTCGCGCTCGAAGGACCCTCATCAAATCCAAGCCCGGCCCCGAGTCATTCCGATGAGACCATCCGGGTCAACCTGGTCCTCGCCGATGGAGACGATCAATCGATGGAACCACCGATCCGATGGGTTGACGACGAGGCCGACGAAGGCGCATCGGCAGATGTTCGGGAGGGAATTTCCGGGCCGCCGGATCCGGATTCCGGCGACGAGCCAATCCAGGTGTCGATCCCGACATCGTCCCAGTCGCCGATGCGCGTCGTGAGCGAGCGGACGGCGCTGGAAGTCCTCCGGCAGCACATCGGGTTGGGCGAGGATCACGAGGCCTTCCTCCCTCGGCTGCGACGAGGGGTGCCGGTCTCACCCCAGAAGTCGGCCGAACTGATCCGGGCCCTCAACCAGCTCGAGCAGGAGAACCGCGACGCCGAAGTGCTCGACCGCCGCATGGTCCATGCGTTGCACCGGCTTTCGCTCGAGTCCCAGGTCCTGCTGACCGACGCATGGCCGGGCGTCTTCGATGAGCGAATGATCGCCGCGATCCGGTCCGTCCAGGAGGCCGTCGAACGCATCCTCTCGGGACAGGACATCCGCTACTATTCGAATCCCTCCTAACCGCCTCCGGAGAATCCGCCTTGACCGCGACCGCGCAACCGACTTGGCCCGATCCCCCGGCGGCCGGGCCGATCGGCGATGGCCGAGCCGCCTTGGCTTCGTTTCGACCCGAGGACGTCGACCCGCTCTGCCAGATCGTCCGCGAACAGGTGAGCCTGGGCCATGCCATCTATCCCCAGGGCGGAGGCACGGCCCTCGACTACGGCGGCGTGCCCCGTCGACCGGGCGTCGTCGTCGATACGCGGGGTCTCGACCGACTCGTCGACTACCCGTTCGCCGACATGACGATCACGGTTCAGGCCGGCATGACGCTCTCGGCACTACGAGCCATCCTGGCCGAGAAGCATCAGCGACTGCTGGTGGACGCGCCGGATCCCGATCGGGCGACCATCGGCGGCATCTACGCGACGGGCACGACCGGCCCGCGACGCTTCGCCGCCGGGCGCCCGCGCGACCAGATCATCGGGGTCAGCTTCGTGACATCCGAAGGAGTCGTCGTCAAAGGAGGCGGGCGGGTCGTCAAGAATGTCGCCGGCTACGACTTCCCCAAGCTCCTGAGCGGCTCGATGGGGACGCTCGGCATCCTCACCCAGTTGACCGTGAAGGTCCGACCGATCCCCGAGGCTTCGGCGATCGCATGGATCCCGTTCGACGACCCGGCCGGACTTGCGAGTGCGCTCGATGGGCTGAGCCTCTCGGGGACCCGGCCGATGGCCGTGGAGCTGCTCAACCGTCCGGCCGCCCAGTCCGTCGGTCAATCGCGTGGGTTACCGGCGGAAAATTGGGTCGTCGTCGTCGGTATCGAGGACAATGTCGAGTCGGTCCGCTGGCAGATCGAGCGACTCAAGACCGAGTTGGGACGCACCGAGCTGGCAGTCGTCGAGGGCGAGGAGACGAAGCCGGTCTGGGAGGGCCTCGCCGGGTTTCAGGCACTCTGGCCCGGCCCGATCGGCTTCGTCGCGAACCTTCGCCCCTCCACGGTCGCGGGGTTTGTCGCGGGCCTGAAGCCGGATCGCTGGTCGGTCCAGGCACATGCGGGTAATGGGATCGTCCGTGCCCACGGCCTCGGCGATTGGACCCTGGACTCGGCCTCGCTGGAACTCGAATCCCTCCGGAGAAAGGCCGTCGCCGATGGCGGCAACCTGACGCTCCCCCGATGCCCGACCGATTGGAAGGAACGCCTGCGAGTCTGGGGAGAGCCGCGAGCCGATTGGGTGATCGCCGAACGCGTCCGGGCGGCCCTCGATCCCCACGGCGTCATGAACCCGGGCCGATTCGTGGTGGGTGGCGGGTGACTTGCTTCGTGGCGTGTGGCGGGTGACTTGCTTCGTGGCGGGTGGCGGGTGGGTTGCTTGGTGGCGGGTGGCGGGTGGTGCACTCGCTCTGCTCGCTGGGTGGCGAGAAAATGCGACGGCCTTCTCCGATTTTTCCCGTCACCCACCACCCGCCACCCGCCACCCACTGAGCCACCCGCCACCCGCTGAGTCACCCGCCACCAGATTTGGGGTTGATAGGGGCGGATAAGCCGGATTATAACCGCATTCGCCTCGACGGGAGATCAGACCGCGCAAGCTAGAAGGTATCACGATCATGGCCGAAGGAGCGGGGAGCGCCGCCGTAGGGTGTCGCGTCGATTTGACGGGTCGGGTGGCGCTGGTCACGGGTGCGTCGCGCGGCATTGGGCAAGGGATCGCCGTTCGCCTTGCGGCCTGCGGCGCGTCGATTGCGGGCGTCGCGCGAACCCTCGATGCGTTGCAGCCGACCCTCCACGCGATCCGGGAGGCGGGGGGCTCTGCCGAGGGTTATGCCGCCAACGTCGCGGATTCGGCCGACGTCGAGCGAGTCGTCGGAGAAGTCGAGGCGAAATTCCAGCGGATCGATGTCCTTGTCAACAATGCCGGTGTGACGCGCGACGGCCTGATGCTTCGCATGGAAGACAAAGCCTGGGAGGAAGTGATCGACACCAACCTCAAAGGGACGTTCTTGTTCTCCCGCGCGGTGGGTGCCTTGATGATTCGCGCCCGCTTCGGGCGGATCATCAATATCAGCAGCGTCGCCGGCTTGATGGGCAATCCCGGCCAGGCCAATTACGCGGCCAGCAAGGCGGGCGTGATCGGCTTCAGCAAGACGATCGCGCGTGAACTGGCGTCGCGCGGGATCACGGTCAACGTGGTGGCCCCGGGCTTCATCACCACCGACATGACCAACGTCCTGCCGGACAAGATCAAGGCGGAGGTGAAGGAGCGTGTGCCGGTGAGGCGGTTCGGGACGCCCGACGATATCGCCGACCTGGTCTGTTACCTGGCCAGCCCCGGCGCCAGCTACCTCACCGGTCAGGTCATCGCCGTCAACGGCGGACTGACCGCGTGAGCCGAGGACCGGTCCCGAAAATCGATGATCCTCGCCCGGTCCGTTTCGTCGAATCGACTCGCCGACGCTCGTCCCACCCGGGCAACGACCGTCCGATGGACAATTGGGATTGAGGATGCTAAGTTGAGTTGTTCCTGAGAGAACAGTGGGGTCGTGGCGCGGCTTACCGAATCATCGCCGCGGCTGTCGTATGGAGCGGATGCCTCGGGGAAGATGCTCGCTCACCTCCATCCTCGGCCCAGGCCCGTCGACGAGGGGGTAGGGTCTCCATACCCCGGTTGAAGCATCGGGGCCATCCGTTCCGCTTGTCACGACCGAGTCCATGAAACCGTGATCGAATCGCCAGTTGGCCAGGAGGTCCGCCCGTGTCCGTGGAAGAGCGCGTTATCGAAATTGTCAGCGAGCAAATGGGAGTCGCCAAGGACCAGGTCACCCGGGAGACCTCCTTCGTCAACGACCTCGGCGCCGATTCGCTCGACACCGTGGAACTCGTCATGGAGTTCGAAGAAGAGTTCGACATCACCATCCCGGACGAGGAGGCGGAGAAGATCCAGACCGTCGGCCAGGCGATCGACTACATCGAGCAACACGGGCATTCCTCCAAGTAGGTCGGCCCGACACGGCGATCGATCGAACGGACTTGGTCGCGTCCGAGGCGCGGATCCGGGCCGGGCTCGTGTGCCCGTCGCGCATCGCGGTCCTTCCACACCCACCTTGAAAGCGATTTAACAAGTAGAAGAATCATGGGACATCCACGCCGCGTCGTCATCACCGGAATGGGGGTGGTCACGTCGCTAGGCGACAGCCTGGATCAGTTCTGGTCGGCACTCTGCGCCGGCCGGAGCGGCATCGTGCCGCTGACCCTCTTCGATACCGCCGAGTTCAAGGTCCGGTTCGGCGGCCAGGTCCCCGATTGGGACCCGGTCTCCCGGTTCGGGGTCAAAGAGGCTCGGCACCTGGACCGCTTCGCGCAGTTCGCCCTGGCGGCCGCCATCTCGGCCGTCGAGGACTCCGGGATCGACTTCTCCCAACTGCCGGCGGATCAGTGCGGTGTGATGATCGGGTCGGGAATCGGCGGACTCAACGAGTTCGAGACCCAGCACACCACGATGATGCAGAAGGGCCCCTCGCGGATCAGCCCCTTCACCATTCCCAAGCTGATGGTCAACGCCGCCAGCGGCCAGCTCTCGATCCGATGGGGCCTGCAAGGGCCGTGCTCGGCCGTGGCGACGGCCTGCGCCTCCGCGACCAATGCGATCGGCGATGCCCTCAAGCTGATCCAGGTGGGCTGGGCCGACGTCATGATCACCGGCGGCAGCGAAGCGGCGATCACGCACATGGGCCTGGGCGGATTCGCCGCGATGCGAGCCCTGTCAACCCGCAATGATGACCCGACCCGCGCCAGCCGGCCGTTCGACCGCGATCGTGACGGATTCATCCTGGCCGAAGGCGCCGGCGTGCTGATCATCGAGGCCGAGGAAGTGGCCCTCCGCCGCGGCGCGAAGATCTACGCGGAACTGCTGGGTTACGGCATGTCGGCCGACGGCTGGCACATCACGGCTCCCGACGAGGAAGGCCGCGGGGCCGCCCGCGCCATGAAACGCTGCCTGGCCGATGCCCATCTCGATCCCGAAGTCGTCGACTACATCAACGCGCACGGGACGAGCACGCCGCTGGGCGACCTGGCCGAGACGCGCGCCATGAAGCAGGTCTTCGGCTCCGGAGCCGGCCGCTTGCAGATCTCCAGCACCAAGAGCCAGCTCGGACACCTGCTCGGCGCCTCCGGGGGCGTCGAGCTCATCGCCTCCGCCCTGGCGATCGAGACCGGCGTCCTCCCCCCGACCATCAACCTCGACCATCCCGGCGAGGGTTGCGACCTGGATTACATCCCCAACGTCGCTCGCGAGGCGCGCGTCGACCACGTCATGTCGAACAGCTTCGGATTCGGCGGTCATAACGCGAGTCTGCTGATCGGCCGATACCAGCCTTCAACGAAGAGTTCCGGCTGATTCCGTCGGGGCTCGACATCGTCGTCCCTGTTCCGTTGAATCCATGTTCGCCTCTTGGTTTGTATCGGCCACGCAACGGTGCGTACAATCGTTATTCCTCGGGTGATTGGCGGCCTCCTCCCGGAGCGCTCGAATCAACCGTTCCGACCCTCTTCACTAGATTTCAGCGGCAAGGCAACCTCGGATGAGTTTACCGGATTGGAGTAAGACGGCTCTCGAAGACGGAGTCCTGCGCGAAACCACCGCGGATGGCGGTCGCGTCGTACTCTGGCTCCCGGGGGAGCGCGACGGCTCTTTCCAATACTGGGAGCGCGTCGGCAGCGTTCCCCGGGCCGAGGTGAACGTCGATCAAGGATTGTATTCCACAGCCGCGGCGTCGATACCGGCGAAGCAGCGACATAAAGGGGTCATGGGCAAACTCTTGAGCCGGTTCCACGAGGCGAAGGGGACCCATACCCTCGTGCTCCCCGGAGGTGAAACGGTCGAGCCTTGCGGCGAACGCTCGACCGACCTGCTCCTGGTCTGGGCTCAGGACAGCGGGCAAGCCCTCGACGAGGCTCGAATCAAGTCCGTATGGCCCGAAGCCCGGCGTCATCGGAGGCTCGGACCGAACCTCTTCCTGGTCGGTGGGTTAATGGCGGAGAACGGTCAGACCGGGAGGGCCCCGGTACAACCCCCCCCGTTATCGGACGGAAACCCTCGGACGCTGGCCGAGGGCTTGTTATCCGCCGCACGCCAGGGCGGTGACCGCGCCAAGGAACTTTCCGCTCTGACCGACCTGGCGATTATCACCGTGAACGAAGGCAAGACCCAGGCCGCAATCCCCCAATTTGAAGAGGCGCTGAAGCTGGCTCGCGAGCTCGGCGACCACGTCAAGGAGAGTGACATCCTGGGCAACCTGGGGATGGCACTCTTATATGCCCAGCAGCCCGGTCGCGCACGCCCGCTGTTCGAGCAAGACCTCGCCCACGCCCGTTCCACCGGCGATATCATGGCGGAGAAGCTCGCTCTCGAGCGGCTGGGGCTGGTCGCATCGAACATGGGCGAATCCCAACGGGCACTCAGCCACTACGATGAGGCCCTCAACCTCACTCGCCAGGTGGGCGACCGGCATCAGGAGGCCAACCTCCTCTGGTATCAGGGGATTCAGCTCGCCGAGCTCGGCCGTCGCGACGACGCGATCGCCCGGGCCCAGGATTCCATCAATCTCTTCAGCCGGCTAGGTAAGCCCCAGGCCGGCTGGTATGGGGCCTATCTCCAGAAATATCGCATGGGACAATTCGACACCTGGCCAGCACCCGCCGCCACGGGTGTGACGATGGGGCCGCAAGACTATCTCGGCGGGTCGCTGGTCGCTGGAGTCATGGCCGGTCCCCCCGCCGGGGCAGCGACGACACCCAGGTCCACGACGGGCCCGAGCCTCCTCCGCATGGCCCTCTCCGCAACCAAGGCCATGGCCCAGTTCGCCGGATCGGGGTTCAAGACGACCCCTCCGGAGGTCCAGCGCGTTCGGCTCCAGACTTGCGCCACCTGCGAGCATCATACCGGCCTGCGTTGCAAGATCTGCGGCTGCTTCACCGCGGCCAAGAGCAAGCTCCTCCAGGAATCCTGCCCCATTGGCAAGTGGCCCGGCTGAGTTTGCCTATCGCTTCGATTCCGCCCGGCAACTACAATGAGCGACACCTGTCCAAAGCATTTCCAAGCTCCCCAGAGTCTGCGCGAGGAGTTACCATGAGAGCGTCCTTGCTCAAGCCGGCATCCGTCCAGGCGGACGCGGATCCATCCCCCGCCCCGAGCCTTCGGAGCATCGTCCGCAAGTCGCTCCTCCTGAACTTGGTGATCGTTGCGACCTCGTTTCCGGTCCTGACCCTCGCGGGCGGGCCGGATGCCGTCGCTCCGGCCCTCGCGATCATGGTCGGAATCAGCGTCGTGATCTGGACCGCCACGTTCACCTTGTTCTCGCTGGTTTCGCTCGTCCGGATCTTCCGGAGGCCGATATCGACCGAGAAGCGGCTTGACCTACGCGTCATGCGAGCGGCGGGGGTCTCCGATCGTTGGCTCGATGGACCGATCTAGCGCTCAACTATCGGACTGCATACACCCACACCAACCCGAAGCGTCAGCGAGGATCCGAGGGTATTCCCCTCGCTGACGCTTCGGGTTGGTATCAGGCGTGCGCAACGCGAGTGTGAAGCGCTCTAGAATGCAATACGGGCCATGCCGGTATCGGAAACATCTGGATGGGGGGCGACCGCGGCTCCGGGTTGGAGGTGACCGGTTCGACCGTCCCCGTTTCTCAGGCAAAGACTCCGACCAGGGAGCAGCGAATCGCGGCACCCACTTCAGCCGCCCCCAACCGCCAAGCTGCTGTCGGGAGGTCCATGAACTGCCAATTGAGGGCACGACTGATGCTTCGCTCCAAATTGCGTTGGTTGAGTCGGACCGAAGCGCGTAGAGCCCCGTTCCGCAGAACGCCCGTGAATCCAAAACGAACCGCGTCCCGGTCCGAGGCCCCGAACCGCGTCCCGGTCCTCGTCCCCGTCACGGTGCCACCAAGGCGGCGACACTGAGATCACCGCGCGTCGCCCACAGGCCAGCGACCGGGCGGATCGTCCGAGTCGGTGGCCGAGGGAAGAGCCGGTGATCGCCGCTTTTCACTGCGGTCAGGGCCGAGGATTCAGACGCCAAACTTTGTGGACGTCGTGCGCCGAAACCCACACATTCCCGTCTCCGGCCCTCACGGCGCCGCTCCCCTGAGCAGGTCCGAAACGCTTGATCACCTTGTTCGTCCTCGGGTCAAGAACAGACAAGAGGACCTTGCTTGCTCGCACCCAGACCGCACCTTCCCCGGCGGCGATGTCGCCTCCCGGGCCCGGCACGCCGACTTCGATGGTGGCCACGACCTCGTTCGTTCTTGGGTCGATCCTCGAGACGGTGCCGTCCGTCTGGTTCAGGACCCATACGGCACCCTCACCCACGGCAAGAAATCGTGGTTGACCGCGGACGGGAATCGTCGCCACGACGGTATTTGTCTTGGGGTCAACCCGCTGGACCGAGCCGTTTTCCGTCGAGCGAGGTCAACCCGTATTCGTGACCCAGATTGCCCCATGTCCAGCGGCGGCTGCGTAGGAATAAGGTTTCACGCCGACGCGGACCACGACTTCATTCGTCCCGGGGTCGATCCGAGAGAGGACGCCTTTCTGATCCGTCAGGACCCAGATCCCGCCTTCGCCAGCCGCGAGGCTCGCTTCCGAATCGGCGATCGTCACGGGGATCGTTGCGGTCACCTTATTGCTGTTTGCGCCGATCCGGAAAATCGACTTGTCTCGGCGGCTGGCGACCCACAGCGAACCATAGCCGGCAGCCATCGCGGCGCAGGGTCTGTTGACCTTCACCTCGGCGATGACCTTGTTGGTATCGGGGTCGATGCGTTGAATGGCTCCGAGCCCCTCGTTGGAGACCCAGAGCGAGCCGAAGCCAATCTCCAGCCAGTCGGGAAAGCCGTCCAGGTGGATCGAGGCCGACGCCGTCTTTTCGATCGGCAACAAATCTCCGGGATCGTCATCCAGAGCACCAGATAGGGTCAATACCAACAATAATTGTATTGGCTTCATGACCAACTCCAATCTGGCAGCTACGCCAGCAGCGGCTTGAGCACGTTTCCCGCCACGTCCGTCAATCGGAAATCGCGGCCCTGGTATCGGGTCACGAGCCGCAGGTGATCGAGGCCGAGCGCATGGAGCACGGTCGCTTGGAGGTCGTGGACGTGTACGGGATCTTTCACAACGTCCCAGCCCCACTCGTCGGTCTCGCCGTAGGCGAAGCCGCCGCGGAAGCCGCCGCCGATGAGCATCAGACCGCCACAGAGCTGCTGGTGGTCGCGGCCGTAGCTGGCGAACGAAAGCGGGCCTTCGCAGTAGCTCGTACGGCCGAACTCGCCGCAGAAGATCACGAGGGTATCCTCGAGCATGCCACTCTGCTTCAGGTCGCCCAGGAGCGCCGCGATTGGCTTGTCGACCTCCTCCATCTTCTGCTTGAGGAAGACGGGGATATTGTTGTGGTGGTCCCAGCCGCTATCCATGATCTGGATGAAGCGGACGCCGCGCTCGGCGAGTCGGCGGGCCACGAGGCAGTGGTTGGCGAACGATTCCTTGCCCGGCTCCGCGCCGTACTGCTCGAGCACGTCGGAGGGCTCCTTGGAGAGGTCCGTGAGCTCGGGCACGCTGGTCTGCATCCGGGCGGCCATCTCGTAGGCGTGGATGCGGGCGGTCACTTCCGGATCGCCCGTGGTCGCGGCCTCGCGCTCGTTGAGGGCCTTGACGGCGTCGAGGATCCGCCGCCGCGTCCCGGCGTCGATCCCTTCGGGGTTCGACACGAAGAAAACCGGCTCCTTTCCGCCGCGGAACGGGCAGCCCTGGAAACGTCCGGGCAGATAGCCGTTGTGCCACATGCGCGGGTGCGGCGGCGAGCCGCCGTCGCGCCGGCCCGAGAGCATCACCACGAACTCCGGGAGGTCCTTGTTCTCGCTCCCGAGGGCGTAGGTCACCCACGAGCCCCACGAGGGCCGGCCGAGCTGCATCGTCCCGGTGAACAGGATCGACATCGCCGCCTCGTGCAGCACGTGATCGGTCTGCATCGAGCGCACCAGGCAGACGTCGTCGGCGAACGCCCCCATCTCCCGGAAGAGCTCGGACATGCGAAGGCCGCTCTTGCCGTAGGGCTTGAACTGGAAGCACGAGCCGACCACCGGCAGTGCCCCCTGCTTCTCGGTGACGCCGGTGATGCGCTGGCCCTGGCGCACCGAGTCGGGAAGCTCCTCGCCGCGGCGCTTGTTGAGCAGCGGCTTCTCGTCGAAGAGGTCGAGCTGCGAGAGGCCGCCCGCCGCAAAGATCATGATGACGCGCGCGGCACTTGCGCTTCCGAGCTTGTAGGTCGGCGGGTCCTCGCCGGGTGCGGGCGAGGACCCTACGTAGGCACCAGCCAAGCTTCGTCGCGCCATCAAGCTCGAGAGCGCGATGGAGCCGAGGCTCAGCACGCTCGTGCCGAGGAAGGCACGCCGCGCGAGATCGGTGCCGGCCAGAATCCCGGGGCTCAGAGGAGGTTCGTTCATGGCTGCAACTCTCGGGACCAGTTAGCGTCGTTCATGCCCGTGTCATTGTCGCGGCAGCGGCCCGTTATCGATCGATCAGCGGTGGATCGTGGCGTCGAGATTGATCAACGCGCTGCCGACGCACGCCCATGCCGCCTCCTCGGCGACGTCGAGCGTTTCGTCAACCTTGGCGTCGCCCACGCCGAGGAGCTTCTTCGCCGCGTCGACGTCGGCCTTGAAATGCGCGGCGCTGCTCGTCGAGGAGCGCGCGCAGGATCCGCGACTCCTGCTCGCTCGGAGGGCGCGACGTGCAGAGGCGGAACCCGTAGGCGAGGCGCTTCGCGTCCTCCTCGGGCTTCTTCAGGTCGCGGGCGCGGCGGAGGGCTTCCCGGTCCTTGAGCATCCTCTGACCCAGCATCTTAGCGCACTCGACGTAGACCGGATCGTTGAGCAGCGTGAGCGCTTGCACTGGGGTGGTTGTGGTGGCGCGCGTCACCGTGCAACTATCCCGCTTGACCGCGTCGAAGTTGATCATGGACGGATAGGGCGATCCGCGTTTCCAGTAGACGTAGAGGGCGCGGCGGTACTGCTTGTCGCCGCGATCGCGCCGATACTCGGACCCGAAACCCTCGACCGTTTTCCAGGCGTCCATGGGCTGCATCGGCTTGACGCTCTCGCCGCCGATCTTTTCGAAAAGGAGCCCCGAGACGGCCAGCGCGTTGTCACGCACCATCTCGGCGGTCAGGCGGAGCCGCGGGCCGCGGGCGAGGAGGTGGTTTTCGGGGTCCCGATCGAGCTTGTCTCTTGAAGCCGTTGACGCCTGGCGATAGGTCGCCGATAACACGATTCGCTTGTGAAGCTTCTTCAGGTCCCACTTGGCGTCGACCAGCTCGGTGGCGAGATAATCAAGGAGTTCGGGGTGGGTGGGGAGCTCACCCCGGGTGCCGAAGTCCTCGGCCGTCCTGACGACCCCGCTCCCGAAATACTGCTTCCAGATGCGGTTGACCAGGACTGGCGCGGTCAACGGGTTCTGGACGGAAACGAGCCACTGGGCGAGCCCGAGCCGATTGCGCGGCGCCCCCTTAGGCATCGGAGGCAGCACGGCCGGGGTCGCGGGCTGGACGTTCTCGCCGCGATTCTTGTAGAGGCCTCGCTTGAAGACATACGCCTGGCGCGGCTTCTCGAGCTCCTCCATGACGAGCGTCTTGGGGAGTCGTTGTTTCACGAGTTTCTCCTCGTCCTTGAGCTTGGAGAGTTCCTCGGCGACGATCCGCCCGAGGGGGTCGATGCGCGACCGGTAGAATCTGCGCAGCACCTTCTTTCGCCGCTCCGAGGGCGAGAGCTTGTTCTCGTCCTCGTCGGACTTGAGCGGGGCGGATTTCTCGCCGACCAGGCTGACCTTCATCGGCGGGGCCGGCTTCGTGGACGTCTTCGCCCCATGGGCCGCGCTCGAGGCGGGGACTTCGCGGGCGTCGCGCGTGCTCGGCCCGAGCTTCAGGGCTGATACATCCTTCGGCGCCCACGGTTTCTCCCCGGACGGGTTCGCCGAGGGTTTCGGTGCCTGACCCGACGCGGCGTTGCTCGACGTCTTGGACGGCGACGGGTCAGCAGCGGAAGCGGAAGCGGAAGCCGCGGCGCCGGGGGACGTCGCCACGGCCGGTTGCAGGGCCTCGAGGCGAAGTGCTGTCACGACCTCATGGGTCAAGACGTCGTCGC
Source organism: uncultured Planctomycetota bacterium (assembly GCA_963743925.1). GTDB lineage: Bacteria > Planctomycetota > Planctomycetia > Isosphaerales > Isosphaeraceae > CAVZRC01. Next base: position 153,185 of record CAVURY010000018.1, read on the forward strand.
CTTCCGGCGTGATATTGAAAGTGAACATGCCCCCGCCAGGAGGACCGCCGCCCATCACACCGCCAGCGAGAGGAACGCGGCGGCGGCCGTCGGAGTTCGCACCATCTCCGAATACGACCTTCACGACGATCTCGTTTTCGCCCCGGCGGAGGCCAATGCGGAACTTCCTGTCCGGATTGTTTCGGGCGCTTCCCATGGCCTCGTCGGAGGTCGCGTCGTTGATCTCCGGAGCGGCCGGCTCCTCTTGATTCTGGTCCTTCGCGTCGGGGCCGTTTCCCGCGCCCATCGGCCTGGCGTCGGCCGCCTTGTGGGGCGCCGCGGGCGCCGGCGGGAGCGAGGTCTGTGCCAGCTCGCCGTTGACCCACAGCCGGAAGCCGGCCGGCCCGGCGATTTGCACGATCGCGGTGCGCGGGCGCGTCGTCGCGATCTTGCGGGTGAGGTAGTAGGCGGAGTTGGCACCCTGGAGGCGTGCGGCGATGCCGTCGCGCCACGTCCGTTGCTCGGCCCAGGTGATCTTCTCGGGCTTGGGTCTGGCCGCGGCAGCCTTGGGCTCCGCTTTGGTCTCGGCGGTCGCGCCCGCGGGCTTCGCCTCCCCCTTGCCGTCCTTCGACGCTTCAGGAGCGGGCTTCGCCGCGGCCCCGGCGTTTCCCTTGGTCTCCTTGGCCTCTTCGGCCCCCGGTTTGGCCATCGGCTCGGGCTTCGGAGACGCCCCTTCGCCGGCACCTTTCTTGGCAGGGGGTTTTCCATCACTCGGGGCCACTCCTGCGGCTACGCCCGTCAGGACGCCGCCGGCCGGAGCCGCCGTACCTTTATCGGACGACGGCTCTCCTTTCTCGGGGGCTGCCTTGTCGACGGCCGGCTTCGCTGGTGTGGCGGCCGGCGCCGGTTTCTCGGTGCCCTCCTTGGCCGACGCGGGCAGGAGGACAACCTTCGTGTAGCTCTTCTTCAGGTCGAGCGGCTCGCTCGTGAGATCCTTCTCCGGCTCGAATGCCGTCGCGTAGGCCTTCAGGACGTCCTGGGCCGGGAATGGCCCGATCGAGTTCCATAGCTTCGAATACGCGGGCAGCATCAACTCGCGGATTCGCTCGTCCTCGGTGTAGCTGATGCGGAAGCGGGCGATGAGGCTCTTGAACTTGATGGGCGACATCTGGTGCAGTGAGAAGCGGAGCATCGACGCCTCATTCGTGGCGATCGGCTCGAGCGGGAGGAAGATCGCTTCGTGCGGCTTCCTACGCTCGTCGTCAACGATGCTCCAGCCGCCGAATGGTCTATTTCCGGAGGCCGCGCCATCCATGGGCTCGACGACGATCGCCGATTCGATCGTCCCCGGCATCATGTCGTGGGCGGCGGGGTCTTCCTTGGGCTCTTGGTTAATGTCGGCCTCGGCGCGCGACACGTAGACCAATGGCGGCTCCTGGCTCTCGGAGAACGTCGTGTTGCGGATCTCGATCGCCGACAGGGTGAAGCGGCCGTCGGATGCGCGCCCAGCGCCTTCTCACGGGCGGAGTCATCGGGCATGAGCTCGAGCCGCAGGGCCGTGATGCGCCTCTTCCCGGGGAGCACCATGATGTCGTAGGTGTCCTTGACCGGCGCCGGGCCGGTCAACAGGATGGAGCCGTCGTCCAGTGGCTTCAACTGCGAGCCGCCGCGTGAGAGCATCCCCGCCAGCGGCGCCGTCGTCCACGCGGTCGGCTTGGCGAGCCGGGCGAGCGTCTCGCGCTCCCATTCCTTCTGGGCCGCGTCGGTCGGGGAGTCGTCGCGCTCGAGTCGCAGCTTCAGAGCGTCGATGCGGGCCTTCAGATCGGCGAGCCTGGGCTCTTGATCGGGGTTGGGGACGGGGATCGACGGCCGCGGGTTGATGTGCTCGGAGTCGCGCTCGTTGATGTTGTTGAAGAACGAATAAAAGGAGTAGTAATCCCGCTGGCTGATCGGGTCGTACTTGTGATCGTGGCACTGGGCGCACGCGAGCGTGACGCCCAGGAAGACCGTGGCCGTCGTGTTCACGCGATCGATCACGTAGGCGGAGCGGTATTCATCTTCCTCCTCGCCCGCCTCGCTGTTGGTGGGGTGATTGCGATTGAAGCCGGTGGCGACCCTCTGCGCGAGCGTGGCGTTGGGAAGGAGATCGCCAGCGAGCTGCTCGATCGCAAACTGATCGAACGGCATGTTGGCGTTGAAGGCGTTGATGACCCACTCGCGCCATTTCCAGATCTCGCGGGGCATGTCGATCTGGTAGCCGCTCGTGTCCGCGTACCGGGCGAGGTCGAGCCACTCTTGCGCCTGGCGCTCGCCGTAGCGCTTCGACTTCAGGAGGCGATCCGTCTGGGTCTCGAAGGCGTCGGCACGCTTGTCCGCCAGGAACTCGTCGATCTCCGCGGGGGTCGGAGGGAGCCCGGTGAGGTCGAAGCTGGCGCGGCGCAGCCACGCCTCGCGGGTCGCTTCGGCTTCCGGCTCGAGGTGCTCGCGATCCATCCGAGCGAGCACGAAGGCATCGAGCGGATCGCGAACCCACTTCTTGTCGGAGACGGCGGGGATCGCCGGCTTCTTCGGTGGGAGGAATGACCAATGATCCTCCCACCTGGCACCCTGCTCGATCCACGTCTTCAAGGTCGCGATCTGCTTTCCCGTTAGCGGCTCCGCCTTTCCCGCGGGCGGCATCCGCTCGTCGTCGTCATCGGTGGTCATCCGCTCCCAGGCGAGCGAGCCCTCCAGGTCTCCTGGTGCGATCACGTGCTTGCCCTCGCGTGCGGCGAGGGCCTGGTCCTTCAGATCGAGGCGAAGCTTCCCCTGACGCCTGGCCGCGTCGGGCCCGTGGCACTGGAAGCAATGCTGCGCCAGGATCGGGCGAACCTCTTTCAGGAAGCTGACGGTGCGGTTCTCGGCGCCGCTGCGCGAGCGGTCTTGTCATTGGCGAAAGCGCCGCTCGACCGCTCCAAGCCGAGAGTGTAGGCCAGGACCGCGAGCATCAAAGCATTCGCGCCAATGAGCCACCGACGCTGGCCGACGATCCCCATGGCGAGACCTCACTGGGCAGGCAACGTCGCGAGCTGTCTGTCGCGCGGGTCGGAGTGACGACGGTTCTCAGAGTATACAGTCCCGCTTTCGCAGGCGATCCGAGCGATTGAATCACTCTCGTGAATCGGGTGTGCTCGCTCACACCCGAAGCCGCAGGAGATCCAGGGCTTCGTGCGATCTCCGATAATTGTAGTATGAGCTTCAGCCAGCCGTCAACGATCCAATCCGTCGCCTTACCCGCCCATGGCCGGGTCGCGCGGTGGTCCGATCGGGAAACGTCGTCGCCTTTCTGCCGGCGATCGACGTCCAGGGGGCACGTCCAGGGACCGTGCGGTCAACTTCGCACGCTTCGGTGTGATCGACCGAAGCATCCAGGAAGTAGCTTCGCGGATCGATGTCATCTATACGCTTGCCACTATCAACTTGTGAACGCTTACCTAAGTCATTATAACATCGAAGCATGCACGCCCATCGTCCGGGCGGATGTTTAGGCCCCGACAGGGCTTACGGCCGCGGGGACGAGTCGGCCCCATTCCATGATCCGGAACTCCTTGTTGCTGAACGGTTTACGAGACAAATGCAATTTCCTGTGGCGTGTCGGGCTGGTGTGGAGTGAAGGCGACCCGATTGTGAAGTTCGCTAACGTACGATCCGCTCGGCGACAGCAGCCCAGAGGGGCCTATCGGATGCCCCACTCCCACAGACCAAAAGCCGTCTTCTTATCGAGCGGGTGACCGGACAGCTTCAGGGCCCAACCTGCCTGACCCCGATGGTGGGATTCGTGCGAGATCAAGTATCCCAGGAACGCCGTGGCGTGCGGTTTGAAATTCTTGATCTTTCCCCCCGCGGCCGGTCCCTTCCGTAACAGTTGAGCGATCGCGTCCCCGGAGGCCTCGAGTGCCGCTCGCAGGTTCGCCTTCTCGCCGACCGTCTTCGTTTCGAGCTTCTCCAGTCCTTCCATCAACTCGGGCGCCGCGGCCTTCAGCCACAGCAGCCGGACGTTGTGAATATGCGCGAAGAGATCATAGACCGTCTTGCTCTTGGGGGAAGGGGTCGAGCCCAAGCCCTCCTCCGAGATCGCATCCAGCATGTACAGGTTGATTCGATTGTGGATCCGCCAGGTTTCGATCAACGGGTCTTCCATCGGGAGTTCCTCCTGCTTCCTTTCCGATCATGGCTTCTCGAGTGTTGGGGCGACGTGATGGGCTGTTGTCTTGGCGTCAATCGCAAGACGCGGGCATGAGCATGCGTGCGCCAGAGTGATATCGGCCGTAGCGACGGCTTTTCTCCGCGGAGATTCGACATGGCAGCAAAGATACCGGCACCTCGGTGGGTCGTCCCGAAGTGCTAGCCACAAACCAGCCGAGGGCAGCGACATCGCTGATCTACACAGGTTGCAACGCAAACTGATCAAAGAAGTTGCGTCGTCGCCCTTCGTTCACGGGAAAACCTCCGAACGGGGAGGAAAAGCTCATCAGAAGCAATGCCGCCCGGTTTGGGCATTCAGCCCAATCGCCGCAAAGTCCGTCAACCCTTTTCACCCCCCCCGGTCTGGCGTCAACCCTCGCGGCGGACTGCGGGAGGGGAGACTGCAGGAGATTCATCCATTGCTTTGTACAGTCACAGTGACCCGCTGAAGCTCGATGATACCGGGTGGCATTTGATAGGGATGAATCTCGAAAGGAATGCATAGATCGATCTGAAGGTCGTTCCAAAGAGTATTATTTACATCTTCATAATGTCTGATCGCAAGCCTGACGTCATCGCTGACCGCTGCAATGGTGATCGTATATTGTCCATCTTGATCCCCGGCGTAAACATCCTTTTTCAAAGTCTTCTTCTCTGGACCGGGAATTGGAGCCCCTTGAGGCCAGTACCGTTGACCGTCAACATGAAAGACAGCAAGCTTCATTCCGAAGAGCCAGCGGTAGCGCCATGTGGCGTCAATGCGATTGCTGCTAACGATTAGGTGGTCCGTTGGATAATTGAAGCGAACGCCCGAACTCGCGCACACAAGCGACGGCCATAACGGACCGACCAGCGCCTTGAGGATGTCGATGAAATACCCAGCGAACTGCATGGCACTCGCTCCATTGCTCATAGACGCTCCAGGGTTCGACTTGCGTCAGTCACCGGCGACCGTTGCATCCAGCCAGGACCCGAGGGCCGGAGCGGCTTGCGAGAAGCGATCGGTCCCGGCCAGCGGCGTCACCGCCCGACTTCATAACTCTAACCGGGGGCAGGGGCCGCAACAACCCAACCCTGGCGAGCGCCCACGGCGGGGCCCGCCGTCGAGCGGCCCGGCGCCTCGGACCTGTCGCTCAGGTCGCGTCATATCGACTTCGGTTGTGTCCGGGACCATCAGGACGATCGGCTGGGCGGCGATCCGGGCGCGGGTGGAGTTGACGTGGGGCCGGAGGACGCTGTGGAAGTCAACCTTGTGGTTGTCGAAGAAACGATAGGCGGCCGCCGTCTCGGCACAGCCGTCACAGGCGGCCGGGATACTGGCGGTAGCGTGTCGGGCCGGATCGGAGAGGATGAGGTTCAGTCACCGGTTGAGCCGCTGAACGTTGAGGTCGGCATCAGCCATCTCCTCGATGACCCGATCGGCGACACGCTCGGCGGCCTTGACGCCCTTGATGACGTCGGGTGCGATCATGATGTCACTCCGTTGTTCAGGGTTACCCTATCAGGGGCTTGGGTTCCGCGGGTCTCACGTCGTTGCCCAGTCATCCCTATCTTGCCGAGATCCTCTCCAAGTCGTGTAGAACAACGAGGTCACAGACCCCGGCTACAACGAGAGACGCCGAGAATAGCGGACGCTAGTTCATAACACGGTCCCAAAGTTCCACGATCCCGTTCATGAAATCCCAAAACGGCGGCATACTTAAGGTAGACAAGTCCGTTCCCGCGGCGATTATCGTGATGCGAGGATGCATGCTTGGTGGATGGCCGTGCGAGGCGGCCGATAGGGTTTCTGGTGGAGGACTGTATAGTCGTCGAGCGGGTATCCGAGACTCAACGGGCGGTCGGACGCCCTTTGGCCCGTGGACCGAGCGAAAAACGAGGAAACGAAGCTTGCGCCAAGTAGCTCAGGAGAGGAGGAAGAATCTCACCATTCGGAAACCTTTCGTAGGGACTCTGCGGGTTCGAATCCCGTCCGGCCGCTGGGGGCCAGTGACCGGAAGCGAGTCTTGCGCGGTGGCGGGTGACTCCCACCGCGAAGCGTAGACAGCCAGACCAGATGCCGTGTGATTGAGCCCCGAAATTCACGAACGTGGAGGGCCTCCGTTGTGCTTTGATGCGGGGGCCTTGCCGGGTCCGTTGACAACTGGTCCCAGACCGCGGATCCGGTCTCGCCGGGGTCGCAGAGCAGGGCGAATGGTTAAGAGGGTCCCCTGGGAACTCGGGAGATCCTGACAGCTCCTCGAAGACGACCGGGACGGGAGCGACCGGTACAGCAAACTCCCGGATGATCCGTCGGCCCGGGCACTCGGGGCCGGGCGGGGACGAATCGCGAGTGCTCCGAGGTATCGCCGAGCGAAGGAAACGAAGCGACGCGAGACGGCTGCCAGGAGGTCGCAGTGCCCCCTAGTACCGTCGAAGCGGGGGAACCGTCCCGAGGGACCCCGTGGAGGGAAGGGCGCCACTTCACGAACCGTCGGAGGGAAACATGCCAGGTACGCCGAGACCTGATCGCCTGTCAACGAAACGACGACGGATCGCGGAACTCGCCGGGGACCGCCCCGACATGGCGTTCACGACGCTGGCGCACCACATCGACATCACTTGGCTGCTGGAGGCCTATCGCCAGACCCGCAAGGACGGGGCCGTCGGCGTGGACGGACAGACCGCGGCCGACTACGAGGTCAACCTGATGGGCAACCTTCAGGACCTCCTGGACCGCGCCAAGTCCGGCACGTACGTGGCCCCGCCGGTGCGGCGAGTGCACATCCCCAAGGCGGGCTCGCCCGGCGAGACCCGCCCGCTGGGGATACCGACGTTCGAGGATAAGATCCTCCGACGCGCGGTGCTGATGGTGCTGGAACCGGTCTACGAGGCGGACTTCCTGGACGTCTCGCATGGGTTCCGGCCCGGACGTGGCGCTCACACGGCCATCGGCTCGCTCCGGCGACAAGCGACGGAGTTGGGGGGCGACTGGATCGTGGATGTCGATCTGCGGAGATTCTTCGACACGATCGACCACGGCCATCTCCGGGAATTCCTCAAGCGTCGGGTGCACGACGGTGTGATCCTGCCCTGATCGGCAAATGGCTCAACGCCGGGGTGCTCGAGGACGGGGTGCACACGACCCCCGAGGAGGGCACGCCCCAGGGCGGGGTCATCAGCCCCTTGCTGGCCAACATCGTCCTGCACTACGTGCTGGACGAGTGGTTCGAGCGAGAGGTCCGGCCGCGCCTCGAGGGTCATGCGTTCCTGATCCGGTATGCGGACGACTTCGTCATCGGGGTGGCCCGGGAGGACGACGCGCGACGGATCATGGAGGTACTGCCCAAGCGGATGAGCAAATACGGCTTGACGGTCCACCCGGAGAAGACCCGGCCGGTGCGGTTCGGACCGCACGAGGCGGGCGACTCCGGCCCCGAGGGACGGGCGCACCCCGAACCGAGGGCATTCGACTTCCTGGGATTCACCCATTACTGGGGCCGATCCCGAGGCGGCTTCTGGGTGGTGAAGCGCAAGACGGCGAAGGGCCGATTCCGGCGTGCCTTGCGGGGGATCTGGGAGTGGTGCCGTGCCCACCTGCACGACCCCATCCCGGACCAATACCGGCAACTCCGGCCGAAACTGCGGGGCCATTACGCGTACTACGGGATCACGGGGAACTCCGAGCGCCTCTCGGCCTTCCTGCGAGGGGTGCGCCGGAGCTGGAAGCACTGGCTCGATCGGCGCGACAACGCCGGGTCGATGACCTGGGCGGACTACCGGCGCCTGGAACGGCGCTACCCGCTCCCGCCGGCGCGGATTGTCCAGCGGTGTTGAGCGGAGCGTGGCAGCGCAGTCGTGAGGCGACGAACCGGATGCGGGAAACCTGCACGTCCGGATCTGTGGGAGCCCTGGGGAGCAATCCCCAGGGCGACCCGGCCAGGCCGGAGCGTGACGACCGGCTATTGATCCTTT
>CAVURY010000019.1:0-102008 GCA_963743925.1 uncultured Planctomycetota bacterium
TGAGATCGCCGCATGGGGACTCCTGGCCGTTCTAGCCTTTTTCCGGGACACGTGCAAGGTTGAGCACTTGATAGACGCTGAGGATGGACATCGCGAACCAGCGGACGCCGCTGGTCGGCTCCTGGGCCGCGCCCTCGGTCTCGCAGGACCAGGCTTGATTCGTGGCCGACCTGAGGGTCACGGTGCCTCGGTCCGAGGTCGCCGGCGCTCGACCTTGCAGGCTTTCAGCTTCGCCCATTCCGGCAACTGGACCAGAGGCATGGCCAACTTCGTCAACAGTTTGGCGAATTCCGGGAAGCGTCGCCGCTTGACCCTGACGCCGACGATCAGCTCGTGGGCCGCCTTGGTCTTCGACTTGGATTTCATCTTCCCGCTCCGGCTTCGATATCTCTTGTTGCGGAGCTGGTGCTTCTCGATCGCGGTCAGCCGGTAAGCCGTGCCTCAACCAATCGCCCCTGGACGCGGAGCCAGGGGTCGGCGTAATACGTCACGTTCCAGGGTCCAACCTTGCCCGTACGGACCTGTTTCCGCCGGATATAGGGCCGCTGGAGATCGAGCTGGAGGCTGACCTCGGCGTCGGGCGGACTATCGAGCCGCAAGAACCGGATCACCCGCTCGGCCAGCTCGTATCGCCGATCCTCGAGATTCAGCCGCGAACGAGCCGCGCGGATCGAAATCCGACGACCGTCATCGCCACAAAAAGGCCGACGAGGACCAATCGAGCAGTCGGACCCATCGCGGGATTCGACGAATTGGTGGCGAAGATCGAACAGGAGCGAGCCCAGCACGCCGACGACGCCGACGATCGTCCAGATCCTGAGGGTCTTCTCCTGCTTGCCGTCGAAGGCGCGCAGCTCGGCCAGGTCCTCGAGCAGGTCTTTGATCGGGGCGCGGCGGCTATAAACAAGCGTGCTATTGAAACGACCCAGGTCAACGGGCATACTTTGAGATCCCCCGCGTTCGGGCCGTCGTCGGCCGCAAGAGTGGTATGGAATAGCCTTACTCCAGGGACACGGCCGTGTCAATGGACCGGATGGTTTACGCCGCCTTCGACCGGTTCCCGGCCCCCAAAGGAGCCGCGGTCCATATCGAGGCGTTCGCGCACGCCCTGGGAGCCGCCTTCGGCGGTTTGAACCTGGTCACGGTGGCCAATCACGAGCCCGCGGACCCCGTCACGATTCCGGGCGTCACCCACGTCCCGCTCCCCGCGCTGGGGAACGACCTGATCGAGCGGGTCGCGAACTTCCGGGCCCACCTCTCGGCCTGGTGGAAGGAGCGCCGGTTCGAGGTCGTCCAAGTGCGGTCGATCTTCGAAGGCTATCGGATTGCTCGCCACAAGGAGTCTTGCTGCGATCGGTTCGTCTTCGAGGTCAATGGGCTCCCTTCGATCGAGCTGAAGTACAACTATCCGGCCGTCGCCGACGATCGCGAGCTCCTCCGCAAGCTGGCGGCCATGGAGGACCTTTGCCTGGCGGCCGCCGATCTCGTGGTGACCATCAGCCAGGTAACTGCCGGCTACCTGACGGGCCGGGGTGTCTCCCCGGAGCGGATCCGGGTCATCCCCAACGGGGTCGACATCGAGCGTCTTCCCCGATCGTTCCTGGACTCCCGTCAACGGTCCAGTCCGGCTGCTCTACGCGGGGACGATGTCTCCCTGGCAAGGGGTTCGCCTGGCGATCGAGGCGCTGGCGCTCCTGAATCGTGACACGGCCTCGACGCTCGTCCTGGCCGGCCCGGCACGTCCCAGGCAGGAGCGTGCCTTGCGAGAGCTCTGCTGGGAGCTCGGTGTCGCCGAATCCGTCCGATTCGCCGGGCCCGTCGATCGGGCTTCCCTGGCCCGGCTTCATCACGAGAGCGACGTCATCCTCGCCCCGTTGACGGCCGACGACCGGAACCTCGTCCAGGGATGTTGCCCGCTCAAGATCCTGGAAGCCATGGCGTCGGGCACGCCCCTCGTCGCCAGCGACATGCCCGTCGTCCGCGAGCTGGCGCGCCCCGACGTCGATGCCCTGCTCGTCCGGCCCGGCAGTGCGAAGGCGATCAAGGACGCGGTCCTGCGACTGGCCGCCGACCCGGCGCTTGCCCGGCAAATCGCCACGTCGGCCCGCGAGGCCGTCGTCGGCCAACGAACCTGGCGCCACGCCCAGGCGAGTCTGGTCGCCGCCTACGAGGAGGTGCTGGGGATTCATCCGTGTCCCCGTTGACCGGGGCTCCAATTCTCGGAAGATAGGACCGAGCCCGACGGACCACCAATGCAGGTCGATCCGGACCCTCCCCTTGCGAGTCGAACGCGCTTGATCCAGACCCCAGGAATGGACCACCGTCGCCTGCTGTTCATCACCGAGCGCTTTCCTCCGGACCTGGGGGGAGTGGCGCGGAGTGCCCAGAGGACCGCCCGCGCCCTGGGTACATTGGGCGTGGAGGTGCATGTCCTGGCCTGGACGAGGTCGCTCCCCGCCGGCATCCTCGACACGACCCGGGACGATGCGGCCTTCGACCCGACGGTGCATCGCCTGGGACTGTTCTCCCAGCTCGACATGTCGCTGCAACACACGATGAACGTGCTGGAATGGCTCCAGGATACCTACCGATTCGGTGCGTTCTGGGGCCACTACCTCTACCCGGCGGGGTTCCTGGCGGTGATGGCGGCGCGAACCATCGAGATCCCTTCCGTCGTCGCGGCCCGAGGGAACGACGTCGACCGACTCATGTTCCCGCCCGGCGACTTCGCCCGCCTGACCTGGACACTCCAGCATGCCGGCCTCGTCACGGTGGTCTCGCACGACCTGGCTCGCAAGGTTCGTCTGCTGGTCGAGCGCGAGCGAAGGCATCGAGGTGATCGCCAACGTCGTCGATCCCCAGATCTTCTCCCCGGCTCCGCCCGAGCCGGCGCTTCGCACGGCGTTGAAGATCGCGACGGATGAAGTCGTGCTGGGCTTCTGCGGCGAGCTGCGGCATAAGAAGGGACTGCCATTCTTGCTCGGCGCCCTGCGGGACGTCCGGAGGACGCGACCGGCTTGCCTGCTGGTGATCGGCGAGGTTCGTGCCCGAGAGGCGACGGCGCTCTCGACCTTCCTGGCGGAAGACGCCGACTCGGCCGCCCGGAGCCTGGTGACCGGTCCACTGGACGACCCGAACGATGTGGCCCGGCACCTGCGCCTCTGCGACGTCGTCCTGCTCCCCTCGGTCTGGGACGGCCTGCCGAACGCCTTGCTCGAGGCCATGGCGTGTGCTCGACCGGTCCTCGCCAGCGATTCCGGGGGAATCCCCGAGGTGATCGAACACGGGGTCAGCGGGCTCATGCTCCGCAGGGATTCCCTCCATCGGCTCGGAGAGGCCGTCCTCGAGCTCCTCGATCAGGGTCCCGATTTCGCCGAGCAAGCTCGGCGCCGCCGCCCGGCAACGCGTGCTGACTCACTTCCATCCCGAGATCGAGCGGGAACGTCTCAGAAAGGTCCTCGATCGGCTGTCATCGTGACGCTTCACGGCAGTCCCTGGACGGTCCAGGGATAGAGGCTATGGAAGATCACCGTCCGGTAGGTCCCGTCGTCGAGGGGACGGGCGGCGATGAGACAGCCGACGGGCGATCCGTCGTAGTTGAGCCCGACCTCGCCGAAGAGGTAGAGGAGCTCGCCGCAATCGTCCACGCGGACGATCCGCGTCACGCCCGCGTCGTAAGCCTTGGGTATGTTGACCTGGTAGGTCCGGCCCTTGTGTTCGACCTCGAGCTGCTGCCAGGACTCGGCTCGGCCCAGGTCATAGCTGATGAGTTCGTGCTTGTCGGTCACCTGGTCGATCGGATAACGCATGGCAAGAACTCCGGGGCCGTTCCCGACCTTTCGATCGTCTTGAACCGCGTCGGGCACGGGAGGATCCGGGCCCGTCCGCTCCGAAGGCTAATGAGCCTCGCAAGTGGAGTTGAGCCGGCTGAGCCGGACTGGATCGGCCAGTTAGCGACCATCAGGCTCTGCGGCCTAGATCCCGGGCGTCCGGCCAGGCACAGCTCGGCCCTACTTCCGGACCTATGCGGGAAGTCGCATTTAGCGTAACAATCGACCGTGAATCGATCCACACCAGGGCCGTCGGAGCCGCGACGTTTGTCGCGATGCGGCTCCCGTCGGCGGCGATCCGACGGCCCCTCCGGAATCGCCCGATCAAGGAACCCGGGCCGAAATCGAGCAAGTCCCGCCGTCACGAGCCGAGTGGACGGTGAGATTCAACACCCCTCCCGGCGCGGCGTTGGCGATGACCCAGGACAGGTTCCCGTGTTGCTGGATGAGGTAACCGTTGGCCGCATGGATCACGTCGCCGACCTGGATGCCCGCCGTTGCCGCCGGCGTGCCGGCATAAACCTGCACAACCTGCATGCCGATCGAACCCGCGTCAACGACGGCCTGCTCATCGATGCCGAGGTAGCGGCCCTGGACCGTCGAGGCACCAACGATTGGTCCGGCCGCGACATAGCCCGATGGAGCACCATAGACATAATTGGGATCAGCGTAACTATAGCTCGGATAGACGTACCCGGAAGAACCGTAGGGGTAGGTGTAGCCGGTCCCGTAGCCATACCCGTAGCCGTAGCCGGGGTATCCGTAGTAGCCGACTCCACCTCCATAGTAGTAGCCGTTTCCTCCGTGAACATACCCTCCGTGATGGTAGCCCCCCGAATGAGTCCCGCCGGAGTGGTGGCCGCCCGAGTGGCCGCCGCTATGCCCACCTCCTCCGTGTCCTCCGCCGCCTCCGTGTCCTCCTCCTCCGCCGCCGCCATGGGCGAAGGCCGATGACCCGGTCATGCTCCAGGCCCCGAGGGCCAGGACAATGGCCCACATCGAAAGTCCCGCGCCGCGACGACATGCTGATTGCATCGACGTGCTCCTTTTCGTACCGGTCGCCCTCATTTCCGGACGCCAGGTCCCGGCCGGGAAGCCTCATCGGGCTCTCACGTTGCCCGACATCCTTCGATACGATCCTCGTACTGTCGATGGTCCACGGAAGGTTCCCTCCTTTTTCCGACTTTCTTGCGATCGGCAAGGTCTGGAGGGGTCCATCGCATCCAACGTCGCGAAAAGGCGACACAATCCCGCCCCGAATCACGCTCGATGGAATCAAAAAGCCGGTTCATCTTCAGGCAACGATTTCCATCCCGTCCGGATCGATCCGGATCGGTCCTGTTCCGCGGGGAAGGACGGAAAAGCCATACCGGTTCGGCGGGGACGGGTCTTGGTGTGCCGCGTCTTCTCTGGCATCATGTGAGACTTGGCTCCGGTATCCATCCGGAGCCACTCCTCGCGTTTCTCCCTCCCGCGGTAGAAACCGTCGCCACGACGGTCGATCGAAGCCGAGCTCGGGCATGATCGCCGGAAATGGGAGCGGGCTACCATTCATTGACACCAGGAGTCGATCGATGACGACCAATTCGAATCTCCGGCGAAGTATCCGGCCGAACGCGGCCGTGATTCTGCTGGGCGTGCTCGCGGCGCTTCCGTCCGCCGCCAGGGCCGACGTGAAGCTGCCGGCCATCTTCGGGAGCCACATGGTCTTGCAGCGCGATCAGAAGGATAAGGTCTGGGGATGGGCCGAGCCGGGTGAGGAGGTCACCGTCCAGATCGCCGGGCAGAGCAAGACCGCGAAGGCGGGCGAGGACGGCGCCTGGCAGGTCTCGCTCGATCCCCTGCCCGCCGGCGGCCCGCACGAGATGACGGTCAAGGGCAAGAACACCATCAAGTTCGAGGATGTGCTCGTCGGCGAGGTCTGGATCTGCTCCGGGCAGTCGAACATGCAGTGGTCCGTCGCGTCGTCGAAGGACGCGGATCTCGTGATCCGCACGGCGAAGTATCCGGGTATCCGCCTGATCACGGTGCCGAACCTCGGGACCCAGGAGCCCCAGAAAGACTTCAAGGGCCGGTGGACGACCTGTCGGCCGGAGTCGGTCCCCAACTTCTCCGCCGTGGGATACTTCTTCGGCCGGCAGTTGCACGAGACGCTCGGCGTGCCGATCGGCCTCATCAACGACGCCTGGGGCGGCTCCGCCTGCGAGGCCTGGATTCGCCGCGACATCCTGGCGGCCGATTCGAAGTATGCCCCGCTGATCCAGCGCTGGGAGGAGATCGAGAAGGATTACCCGCAAGCCAAGGCCGAGTACGAGGCGAAGGCCGCGGCGCGTGGCGAAGCCGCCAAGGCCAAGGGCAAGCAGGCGGGCGGGCGGCCCCAGAACCCCGACAACCAGATGCGCGGCAACTCCCGGCCCGGGAACATCTATAATGGCGTCCTCAAGCCGACGATCGGCTACGGGATCCGTGGTGCCATCTGGTATCAGGGGGAATCGAACGCCGGCCGGGCCTATCAGTATCGCGACATGTTCCCGCTCATGATCAAGAGCTGGCGCGACGAGTGGGGACAGGGCGACTTCCCGTTCTACTGGGTCCAGCTCGCCGACTTCCAGGCCGAGACTCCCAAGCCGGGCGAGAGCGCCTGGGCCGAGCTGCGCGAGGCCCAGACCATGACCATGAGCCGGCTGCCGAAGACCGGCGAAGCCGTGATCATCGACATCGGCGAGGGCAAGGACATCCATCCCAAGGATAAGCTGAACGTCGGCCTGCGGCTGGCCCGCTGGGCATTGGCCGAGGACTACGGGGTCCAGGTCGCCCATCGAAGCCCGACCTACAAATCCATGGAGAAGCAGGGCAACAAGGTCGTCCTCACGTTCGACCACGTCGGCCGCGGTCTCCAGACCTTCGACGTCCAGGAGCTGCGCGGATTCGCCATCGCCGGCAGCGACCGGAAATTCGCCCCGGCCAAGGCGAAGGTCACGAGCTCGAAGACGGTCGAGGTCTGGTCGGACGAGGTCGCGGACCCGGTCGCGGTCCGCTATGCCTGGGCCGACAACCCCGTCTGCAACCTCTATAGCGCCGAGGGCCTGCCCGCCACCCCGTTCCGGACCGACGACTGGCCGGGGGTGACGATCAATAACAAGTAAATTCGCCAAGCATCGATGGCGAATCGAAGCCGTCAAGCCGTTTCGGGGCCCGGTCCTCGCAAGACCGGGCCTCCCTCGGGCCGCCGCGATCCGGTCGGGCGAGGACGACACGTCGAGCAAAGTCCTGCCGGTTCCCGGCACATGCTGGGAATTGGCGGGCCCGTCTTGCATAATAGGCGGGTGTTCAACCTTGGTTGAAGAATACCCGAGCCGGGTGGAGCGAACCGAACCCTGGGAGGAGCCGGATTCATGTCGAGTTCCAATCTGAATCGCCGCAGGTTCATGGGCCGTTCCCTGGCTGCCGCCGGGGTGGGAGCGGGCTTTGCCATCAGCGGGACCAAGTCGTCGGGCCGGATCATCGGTGCCAACGATACGGTCCGGATCGCCGTGGCCGGGCTCAATGGGCGCGGGGGCTCCCACGTGAGCGAGTTCGCGAGCCTGCCCGGCGTGCAGATCGTCTACCTGGTCGATCCCGACACCAAAACCTATGACAAGCGGCTCAAGCAGGTCTCGGAGACGATGAAGCGTTGGGGTAAGCATGTGGATATGCTGCCGAGGACCGAGAAGGACATCCGGCGCGTGCTGGAGGACAAGTCGGTCGACGCGATCTCGGTCGCCACGCCCAACCACTGGCACTCGCTGATGACGATCTGGGCCTGCCAGGCGGGCAAGGACGTCTACGTCGAGAAGCCGTGCAGCCACAACGTCCACGAGGGGCGGGTCGCCGTCGAGGCCGCACGCAAGTACAACCGGATCGTCCAGCACGGGACCCAGAGTCGTTCGGACAAGCACTGGGCCGAGTCCGTCGCCGCGATCCAGTCGGGCCAGCTCGGCAAGCTGCTCGTCTCGCGGGCCCTGTGCTACAAGCCTCGCAAGTCGATCGGCTTCAAGCCGAACACCAATCCGCCCGCGAACCTCGACTTCGACATCTGGCTCGGCCCGGCGCCTCGGCAGCCCTACCACCAGAATCTCGTCCATTATGAGTGGCATTGGTTCTGGGATTTCGGCAACGGAGACATCGGCAACCAGGGCGTCCACCAGATGGATATCGCCCGATGGCTCATCCCGTCCTCGTCCTCCGGCGGGGCGACCTACCCCAAGACCGTGCTCAGCCTCGGGGGGCGGTTCGGCTACAAGGATCAGGGCCAGACGGCCAATACCCAGGTCACCGTGATGGACTACGGCGACACTCAGCTCATCTTCGAAGTCCGCGGGCTCCCGACCGAAGGCTTCCACGACGTGAAGGTCGGCAACATCGCCCACCTCGAATCCGGAATCCTCGCCGACGGGAAGTTCACTCCCAAGGGGAAGACCGAGGCGATCCCGCTCTCCAAGGTGGTCAAGGTCAACGTCCATCGCGGCCCGGGCAAGGGCCATTTCGGCAACTTCATCGACGCCGTCCGGAGCCGCAACGTCGGCGATCTCAACGCCGACATCCTCGAGGGCCATTACTCCTCGGCGCTCTGCCACCTGGCCAACCTCTCCTATCGCCTGGGAGAAGACGCCCCGTTCAGCAAGCCGACCCATGCCTTCGGGGATGACAAGGACGCGTATGAGACGATCGAGCGGATGGAGGAGCACCTCAAGGACAACAAGGTCGTGCTCGACGGCCTGAAGTATCGACTCGGCCGCAAGCTCACCTTCGACGCGGCGACCGAGTCATTCATCGGCGATCCCGAGGCCAACCGACTGCTCACGCGACCCTACCGCACCCCGTTCGTCGTGCCCGAGCGGATCGTCTGATTCATTCGCGGTCTCGACGAAGCCGACATCGACGCCTCCCCGGCCGACCTCGATCCGGGGAGGCGTTGCATTTCGAGTCGAGGTATCACGATTCTCTCACGCCTGCTGCGGCATTTGCTCGAACACCCAGAAGATGAAGTCCGTCGCCGGCTGTTCGATGCCGAATCGCTTCAGCTTGGACGCGACCTGGCCACGATGGTAACTGGAGTGGTTGACCACGTGCCGCAGCACGGTCCAGGGAGGAAGGACCGCGACCCGGCCCCGACCTCGAAAGGTCCGAGGGGTGTCGAGCTGTTCCGGCGTGAGCGTCGGCAAGATCTCCGTCACGACCTGGTGCGCCCGATCCAGGACGCGCCGGGCGTCGTCAACCGTCGGGAGATCGGTCTCGGCCGGGACGCCCTCGACCGCCTCGCCCGCGACCGAGCGGAGCCAGCCTTCCGTCACGATGGCGATGTGATAGACCGTCGATCGTACGGACGACCACCCCGGGACCGGCTCCGCGACGTATTGCTCCGGCGTCAACTGTCGGCAGGCATCGAGCATGCGGCTGTTGGCCCAATGGTTGAAGGCGAAGAGAGAAGCAAAGTCATCTTTCATGTGCGTGCGTCCTTGAATTCGGACCAACCAGGGTTCATGCTTTGCGCTGACCGCGCATTCTCGCTCGGGCGGATCAATCTCTATACTTCTCCCGAGCTTTCATCAAGTCGAGACCCGACAGGGTCAGCATTTGTCGGCAAAGCTTGGGTCCCCATTCTGCCCCGGAAGTGGCGGGATATCCTCGAAATGTTGGGGGTGTTGCTCCGCCAAGACCCTGGGCACGTAATCCGCTTCGCCAAGACGCGACCGAGATCGAGGCCGGTGACTCTGCGGTTATGATCAAGGCGGTGATCTTCGACCTCTACGGCACGCTCATCCGGCTCGATCGGGACACGAGCCCCTACCTGCGGTTCGCGCGGTCGGTCCGCCCCGATGATCCGAGGGCCGTGGTGCTGCAATCGCTCCTGATCGACTCGAGTGGCATCGGCGACTTCGCCCTCCGTCTCGGGATCCCCTCGTCGGCAGACGTCGAAGCCCTGGATGCCGACCTCCGGCGGGACCTGCAATCCGCTCGTGCCTTCGAAGATGCGGCCGAGACCCTGGCGGGGTTCGCGGCCGCGAATTGAAGCTGGGGCTGATCTCCAACCTGGCGGCCCCGTACAAGGAGCCGTTCTATCGGCACAACCTCGCCGCCTACTTCGACGCTACCCTGTTCTCATGCGACGTCGGAGTTCGCAAGCCCGAGCCGGAGATCTACCTGCGGATGGCGAAAGCACTGAGCATCAGTCCCGCGAGCGCGGTGATGGTCGGGGATAGCCGCCGATCCGACTACGAGGGGGCGAAGGCTGTAGGCATGGAGGCTGTGCTGCTGCGGAGGATCGGAGATGGTCGGGGCGGCAGGCTGAGCGCGTCGCAGTTGGATTGCATACGGCTGATACGAGCCCGAAGCGCCAGCGAGTGAATGCTCCGGGGAATTCACTCGCTGGCGCTTCGGGCTCGTAGGCGCAATCCAACCGCAAGGCGGCTCTAATCAAGAGCTTGAGGGATCTGACCGACGAAATACGACTCTAGCCGTGTCACCGCCACTCATCTGGTCATCTCATATGTTTCCTCGATGCCGACCGACCTCGACCGCGATTTGCCCCTAAAGTCAACGCAATCGTTATAACCTTGGCTTCGTTTGATGGCTTTTCGCTCGATTCACGTCTGAATGGGCCTCAAACAGACCGTTGAGTCTCTCGGATTCCATCCGGATAAAATCGCGTTCCTCCTTCACGAACCCGATCAGTCGCCCCGTGGAACCACCTACCACACATCCATCTACGCATTACATTTCCCTCCCCGTCACCAACGCGGCGCCCGCGGGAAGAGACCCTCCTACTTTAGACTATGCCGCCGTTCTGGAATTTCATGAACGGGATCGGGGATTTCCTGAGTGCGGAGGCAGGTTTTTCCGCCCGGGTCGGGGTTGGGATTCCCGAGGGCATCGAAACTGTCTGTCTCGACGATCTGATCGCTTTCACCCGGGTCTAGCGGAACCAGGAAGCGGGAGTGGATTCCGCTGACGTCACGCCTCAAGACGTTGGGCGAGATCTTTGTCCGCAGATGCACACAGATGGAGAGGATCGATCGGCGAATTCCCAAATCCGAGGATTCGGGACGCGAATCGGCCTCGAGCCTCCCGGGCATGTCCGCAATGATCCGCCCGGCATCCCGGCTGCTCATCTGTGTTGATCTGCGTTCATCTGCGGACTTAACTCCCAGGTTCAGCGGCCCGCGCAGGTGGGTCCGCTGGATCGCCTCGATAGGCCATCTCGCGGGCAATTCGATCGAGCTAACGATTCGCAAACCAGGCGTTCACGACGCGCCTCGCTCGCCCCTGTTCTCCTTCGAGGATGCGCTCGTCATCCGGCTCGAAATGGATCACGAGCTGCTCGTTGGGCTGCATCGCATCGTAGAGTTGGAGTGCCAAGAAGTTCTCGGGGTCGGCCAGCTTCTCCACGATCAGCGGAAGGATCTGCGGCCCGAGCGCGATCAGGGCATCGTACTCCTTTCCGATCGTCCTTGAATGAGGATTCGAGTTGATCGCCAAGCCGCCGCTAAACCAAGTCTTCTTCCAGGCGTCGAACGCTTCCTCGAAGGTCCGTCTCAGTCCGGCATCGATGGCCTCACGCTCCGCGCCGAGCGACTTCCTCTGCGGCCCGGTGAGATACGACTTCTGTTCCTTCTCTTTCACGACTTCCTCCACGATCGATTCGTTGAGGGCCAGAAGAGATCGGCTCCGCGTATAAAAGGCGACGACGCGACCGTAACCGGCTCCGGCGAGTTCACCGAGGGCATGCTGGATGCGCAGATCGCCTCCGCACTTGGACTCCCAACGAGGCCCGTGACCGGATCCTGAGATGCAGCCATGCGTCATGTTCGAAATCGAGAGTCCCCAGGCCGCAACCGGTCCATTGCTCGACCTGAGAAGCCCGAATCCACGGTAGAATGTATCAAACTGGGCCAGCGTATTCCCAGGCCATAGCCACCGATTCACGATGCCCACCGTCCACGAGATGCAATTGTAGACGCTCGACATCTCGCCGGTCACGACGGCACGGTCTACGTCGAGACTCGGGAAGTAGCCCCTGAATCGCTGCTTCTCGACTGGTGTCATCGCACGCGCCATGGTGCCTCATCGGCGATGCTGACGACGCTGAGCCAGATCGTGTTGGCGGGATCGCGAAGGGCCGCCAACGCGGAGAGCCGTGCCGGGTCGCTATCCCACCAGATCAACGTATGAGTGTCGAGCAACAGCCTCATGGCTGGCCGATCCAGAAGTCATCCGGCAACGGTGCGTCGAAATCCGGGGCCGGCTGGATCGCACCGGCGTGGAGTCCCGCGACGCGCGGAGTCGCTCCTTCGCATGGGACAATCCGTGCGCGCGGGGCCGTGCCGTCGGTCAGGATGACCTCGCCGCCCGAGGCCGCCAACGCCAACGCCTCCTCGAGTCGGGCCGGTAACTCCCGGATGTCGATGGTCGTAGTCACTCGCCAGACTCCTTCTGGCAGGCATTCTACGCGAGCGCCGGCCCGGCGTCTAACGACCAGGATCAGCGGCCAGACGCAGCGGAGTCCGCGGAAACGCCCGGTCAGGCCGATTTGGCTTGGTATGCGGCCAGCAACCGCCGAATCTCGGGCAGCAACTCGTCCGGCACGGAGATGACGGTCTGCCCTTGGCATTCGGCCGCTATAGTCGCCTCATCCTCGGCAACTTGCTCGTCCTCGGACAGTCCCTCGTAGTGGTCGATCAATCGCTTGACTCGCGCGGCATCCCAGCCGGTGGGGAATCGCGATTCACTCATCGTCGCCTCCTCTTCTTGAACGCCTTGAGTGGCTTGCCCGTGATCTCGTAGGCCGTGACGACAAAGACCTCATCACCTTCTTCGTCAGGGACGTAGATGACACGTAGATAGCGTCCTGCGGCGGTCTGGCCCAGAGCATGGCGCGAACCGTCGCGACCAGAGCGATCCTCGCCCGGATGCCTCAGGACATACTCGACCTCGACCTCGGTCACGCCATGCCCGTAGATATGAGGCTGGTCTGTCTCAGGATCGATGTGGTAGCGGAAGTCCATGAGCGCACCTCCTCACCCGAGCACGCCATCATAATTTACCAAATCGCCCCGATCTGCGACGAGCCTCGGGCTCTACCCTCCGCACCTCCGCCGCCTGACGAAGAGCATAACATGCCGGCCCGCCGATCAACTCGCCTCGATGTTACCAGAAGCTGACGCGGCGTGCCGGGTCCTCTGGAGCGCGAGGTTTCGCGGTCACAGACCTCGCAAATTATCGTGCATGCGACCACACGGGCAAGACACGACCCGCGCCGATCCCTCCTCGACGACAGCCAGAATCCCGCGACAATGAGGACACCGCTCGATGAGTTCCAAGCCGCTGCTGCGGCTCTCGACGGAGCGGGGGCGGCCGTATGGTGACGAGTCATGGGCTCGGGAGACGGCCGGACGGCTCGAGCTGGAATCGACCCCGCGATCGAGAGGGCAACCGCGAAAGTCCGATATTTCAATTAAATATTTACAAAGTTTTGTATGTTGAAATCACAACGACGATTACTTGATGCCGCGAATGACGGTCACTGTGTCTTCCGATGGCCGACCTGTTATGTAAATTAACCCCTCAGCGTTGTTTGCTCCTGCTACGGCCAAGATGTAAGTGGCGAGTTGTATGGCCTGGTCCTTTGTCATGATGATACCGCAAGTTGGCACATTCTTAGGCGAGACGCCATGAACATGAACCAGGGATGAAAGCTTGGCAGAAGCCGATGAGATATTGTACTTGCCAGCCATCGATTAGTCCTCAAGCCGCCTAACGAGACGGTTCAGCAGCCGGGCCGGCCGGAATGACGTAGCGCCACGGAAGGCCTTCATGCCGGCCCGGTCTGCTGCAGCGTCTAGGTTCGGCGGCGTCCGCTGCCCAGTATTAGCCAAGCTTACCCTGCTTGGCGAGATACAACTCCACGTGAAGGTGACACTGCCGGTAAGCGGAATCACGCTTGCCGACCCACTCTGGCTTTTGGTTGTTGTTTCGATGCTCGTTCACACAGACCGACACGAGGTCGGGCAGGCAGCGAGCCAGAACCTCCTCATTGGGAACCCGCCAATCAAATTGAGACCGCCTGAGGTCCCAGACGACATTGGCTCGGAAGGCTGCGAGGATGGGATAAAGCCAGCCGTTGGGCAGACGGTACTTCGTATTCTCCCCGAGGAAATAAAGCTCCGACTCCGCACTCGCAACTCGGCCTTTTTTACCCTCACCCAGCTTCATGCGACCGATCTGAAAGTTTGCCCGATCCTTGGCAAGTACAGGAGCGTCCCGTCTAATCATGTCCGCCAGCTTCAAGATTTCCGGCAGGCGATTGATGACGAGACCGACCGGGGACGGATCGGCCTCGAAGTCTTCTGCGAATTCTCGTACGGCCCTGGACTGATGAGCATACAGTCCGTACGGGTGCTCCCCTTCTCGGTAACGCTCCAAGTTAAACATCTCGATGAGAGCTAGAATCTCGGCGATGTAAATATCGCCGTCCGCACCTTCGTGATAGGCGATAGCGTCGTGGCCGAGGTGCCCGGCCATGACTTTCTTGATTTCATCAAAATGACCGCGCAGATTCTCCAACGAAGGATCTTGAACCTGCTTCGAACGGTTTAATCCCTCGGCGATTTCCGCAACCAGATCGTGTGGAACGCCTTGCAGAAGATGGAGCCGTACGAAGGCTTGCCGGAGAGTGGCAATCTGATCTTCGTCAGCGGTCTCGACTGCTTCCCGAATGGCAGCGAAGGTATGCCCCCCATTGACGATCCCTTGTTTCTGCTGATTTGTCAACGAGATGGTGACCGCACCGGCACCACCCTTCTCCCGCGCATGTTCGACACTTTCGGCCAAGATGTAGATGCCGACATTCTTGAGGGCCATCTCCTCGGGGTACTCGCGTAGTGTGTTAAGGATGGCTCTTGGCACGGGCCCGCTGAGGATCCCTTTAGCAGTGCGCTTGGGGACGCGTGGGTTGACCTTCATGAAGTCCCCGAGCCCCGGCGGGAGGTCCGTAACTTTGGCGAAACACGTGCCGATTTTGCGCCGGAATAGCCCGGAATAGGCAGACTTCGGAACTCTTCGGCCGGAATGGTGAAGGAACGGGAGACGGAATTGGATGGGGAGGAGGTGTTGCGAACGGCCATGACGATCTCCAATACTTTTGAGCGAAAGGCAAACGCCCGCCGCTCGACTTTCCAGCGCCGGTCAGCTCGACTTCCGAGCATACCAGACCGAAACTGGCAAGGGTAGCATACGAACACAGTGGGCAAGTGTCAAGGGGCGCTTCCCGAATTTGCAATCGTGATCACGCCCGGACGCCTAGCGTGGAATTCAGCGGCCAGCCCCGAAAACGCCTCTGGCGACCGGTAACCGGCGGTGCCAAACACCGGCACCATGCTCACGCAGAGATCACCCTTGTGTCAGCGTCTCCGTCTCGCCTGGCAGGCCGGATGACGATCTCAACATCTCGGCCAAGAGCGTTCAGAAACCGAAAGAGACGGTCGAGCGAGAAACCATCCAACTTGCCCCGCATCAAAGCTGAAATCTTGGGTTGGTCAATGCCCAGGAGGCTCGCAGCCTTCGTCTGAGTCAATTTGCGTTCTTCGATGATGTCACAAATGCGTTGGACGAGCTCTGCCTTGGCGAGGAGCTCTTCGGGGTGCTTGAGGGCCAAATCCGCAAAGACGTTTCCGCTGCTCGGCTCAATGGTCACTCGGCTCGCCGTTGTGGCTTTCTTCTGCCCTTCTTTTCGCATCATGTTCCTCCGCCGCTTTCAGCTGTTTTCGGACGATGTCGAGCTAGAGCGCCTCACGAATGATTTGCGCATCGTTTAACACGAAGCGTGCTTCGACAAGAATAGCCTCTTGAGATCCACTCGCTGGCGCGTCGGGCTCGTATCAAGTGTGTGCAACGCGAGCGTGATGAGCCCCCGAAGGGGGGCGGGATCGTATAGCTCGGGGCGCGAGCCCCGAGTACCGACCACGCAGAAACCTCCCCGCCGCGCCGCCGCAAGGCCCGGCGTCGCGACGCCGGGCCTTGCGGCGGCGCGGCGGGGATAACGGTTGGTGTCCTACCATCTCGGGGCTCAAGCCCCGAGCTATACGATCCCGCCCCTGCGGGGCTTTCGGAACTGGCTCTCATTATCGGATGTTCGGGCCAGGGGTGGGATATGCAACGGAGGTCCTGAGCGAGTCGGAATCATGTCGGAAGTCATCGATCGCGGGAAGCCTTCTCCTCGCTACTTCGGTCGGATCCCCGCACCCAGCGACCCCAGGCGTCTCGGCATCCATTGGAGGTAGGTGGCGAGGTCGGAATAGTCATCGGTCCAGACGCGGGCGCCGGGCCGGATCGTCGGAGAGCCGCCAGCGTGCGTCGGCGGCCAGTCCGCCCAGGTCCTCGTCGGTCTGCCCCATCACCGCCCAGATCGACGCCTGCTTGCCGGCCTGTTTTTCTCCCGCGCTCACCGAGAGGTCATAGCCGATCCGGCAGGCCCATCCGGCGTCCTCGGCCTGACGCCCCATCACCGGGTCGAGATCGACATAGCGGTTCGACAGGTTGAACACCAGCACGCC
Organism: uncultured Planctomycetota bacterium; assembly: GCA_963743925.1. GTDB lineage: Bacteria > Planctomycetota > Planctomycetia > Isosphaerales > Isosphaeraceae > CAVZRC01. Next base: position 16,421 of record CAVURY010000019.1, read on the forward strand.
CCCGGGTGCCAGCTTGGCCCGATAGAGCTCCAGGGCCTCGCGCGTGATCAGGTGGACGGGCAGCGAGTCGGAGCTGAACGCGTCGAGGATGATGAGCCGATAGCCGCGGTCGGGCGCGTCGTGGAAACGGATCCGCGCATCGCCGAGCTCGACGTCGAGCGATCGAGCGTCGCTGTCTCGCAGGAAGGTGAAGTATCGAGGATCGCGGGCGATCCGCTCCATGGCCGGGTCGATCTCGTAGAACGTCCAGTCCTGGGTCGGGAGCGCGTACGCGGCGAGCGAACCCGCGCCCAGGCCGACCACCGCGACTCGCGTCCCGGATTGCTGGAGCCGCGGTTTCAGGGCGTCGAAGATCTGGCCGACCGGGCCGGAGCGGCTGTAATAGGTCGAGGGCTCGCGGCTCGAGGACGGGTCGAGGCTCTGCTGGCCGTGGAGCGTGCTGCCGTGGAAGAGCCGGTGCACGGCTCGATCGCGATCCTCGGTCACGCGCACCACCCCGAAGAAGTTCCGCTCGATGTGGAGGAGCCGGCCGCTCATCCCCTGCGATAATCCCCCGGCCGCCAGCACGACTCCGGCCACCATCGCGAACCGCGTCGGCCGGCGTCGGGCCGTCACGCAGGCATAGAAACCCAGGCCCGACGCGGCCATCACCGCGAGCACTCCGGCGGGCGAATCGGCGAGCCCGCCCCGGTTCGTCGTCAGGGTGGCCGCCAGCAGGCAGACCATCCCGGCGAAGAGCAGGTCGACGAGCCATTCCCGCCCCGTCCTCGGGAGCGGGAGCGTGCCCATCCCGGGAGCGACCAGGCAGGCCAGGACCACGGCCATCGGGTACTCGATCACCCGGGTGAAGATCACGGGAGCGATCAGCGCATTGAAGATCCCGCCCAGCAGGCCCCCGAGGGCGATCGTCACGTAGAACGCCGAGAGGTACCGCGCCGAGGGCCTCAACCGCGCCAGGGCACCATGGCAGGCGACCGACCCGGCGAAGAAGGCCAGGAGATGCAGCGGCATCCAGAATGCCTGGACGAACCCGGCCGACATGACCAGCACCAGCGGGACGACGAGGAAGGGCAAGGCTTGAGGGGCGAGCCTCACCGGGCCCGACGACGATCCCGCGAAGGCGACGATGAAGCTCAGCAGATAGATCGCCAGGGGGATCACCCAGAGCATCGGCATCGCCGCGAGGTCGGTGGTCAAGTAGCTGGTCACGCCCATCAGCCAGCTCGAGGGGATGAAGACCAGGATCAGCCAGCGGAGCGCGGTCCCGAGATCTGGCCGGGATTGCGGACGGGATTCGCCATCGGCTCCCTCGATTTCCGTATTGTAGGGTGGGTGAAACCCACCGATCGAATGGCTGCGGAATGGTGGGTTTCACCCACCCTACGAGGACGGGCTGAACTCCTTCGCAGGGCTAATCGCAGGCCGCGGGCGACCAGGCCACCGGCCATGAGCAGGACTCCCAGGAGCACGAAACCCGCGCTCCAGATCCGCGTCTGATCGGCCAGGCTGAGGTTCGGCTCGATCGCGATCGGGTAGGACAGGAGCGCGATCAAACTGCCGGCATTGCTCGCGACATAGAGGAAATAGGGATCATCAGCCCGGGGATGCCCGGTCTCCGCGAACCAACGCTGGACGAGCGGAGCGGTCGCCGAGACGAGGATCAGCGGCAGGGCGGAGGAAATCCAGAGGACCGCCAACAGGTCCAGCGCGGGTCGTCCCCTGATCGCCGCGAATCCGCTCGTGCCGGGCGACAATCGGATCGGCAGTCCCGCCGTCGCCAGGACCAAAAGGAGGGCGAGCGCGATGAGGTAAAATCCCGAGACGACACGCGGCCCGTTCCCTCTTGACGGCGTGATGTTGCCCGACAGCAGGTATCCCACCAGCAACAAGACCTGGAAGTAGACCAGGCAGGTGTTCCAGACGGCGGGCGTCCCCCCGAAGAGCGGTAAAGCCATCTTGCCGATCATGGGCTCGACCGAGAACAACAAGGCCGAGCCCAGGAAGGACGTCGCGCCGTACAGGATCAAGGTGGCGTTTTTCACGAAGGAATTCCGGAGGATCGGTTCGAGTACGGCCGGGATGGGCAACGCCGGGATGAGGTGGCGGACGGGGATCCTGGGATGCCTCAGGCGACGGCATCCGGTGCGTGCCTCGGCGGCGACGGTCTCGGGCGAGCGATCGCGGAAGACAAGGACCCGCCACTTGGTTTACAATATCGCTCTCAAAATGATGGGCTCGCGGGGTCGGATCCCCGTTTGCCCCCGCATCTTCCAGGACGATTCGGGGATTCTCCTTGCCATCGATCCATCGACGGATTGCCAGCCGGCTCCGGTTTCGCGATTACCTCAAGAACTTCCGATCGGGATTGAAGACGCCGATCGCCGCTCGAACGGACGCCGAAGCCGCGGTGCCCAAGCACCGTTCGCTGTCACGATTGTACCGCGAGTTATACCGGCTGTTGACCGGCCACCGGCTCACGCTGGCAATGGCACTCCTCGGCGTGTCGCTGGCGACGGTCTTGAAGCTGGTCCCGCCGGCCGCGACCAAGTTCGCGATCGATTATGTCATGCTCGGGCATCCGGTGCCGCAACACATCGCGGCCTGGAGCCCGGTAGCGATCCCCGAGTCGCCGAAAGTCCGCCTGTTCGCGCTGGTGGCGATCGTGATGGTCGTCTCGGTGATCGGCAAGTTCCTGGGCCTCTCGACCCGATGGCAGGGGACGCGGATCACGAAGCGCGTCCAGGTCGAGGTCCGTCGCAAGGTCTACGAGCACGCCATGCGGCTGCCGCTCCACCGGGTCTATCAGCTCAAGTCGGGCGGGGCCTCGAGCCTGCTGCGCGAGGATGCCGGCGGGGTGGGCGAGCTGATCTTCAGCATGCTCTACAACCCGTGGTCGGCGGTCGTCCAGTTCGTCGGCGGCCTGATCGTGATGGCGTGGGTCAACTGGCGGCTCTTGCTCGGGGCGCTGTTCCTGGTCCCCGGCGTGTATTATTCGGACCTGACCTGGAACAAGCGAATCCGCCCATTGTTCCGCGACGTCCGCAAGGAGCGCCAGGAGATCGACAGCCAGACCACCGAGGTCTTCGGCGGGATGCGCGTCGTGCGGGCCTTCGGCCGGCAGAGGAGCGAATCGGCCCGGTTCATGGGCGAGAACCACTTCATGGCCCGGCTGGAGATCCACGCCTGGTGGCTCTCGCGGCTCATCGAGCTGCTCTGGGAATTCATCCTTCCGATGGCCTCGGTGGCGTTGTTGCTCTACGGCGGCCTCCAGGTCATCGACGGCCAGCTCTCGATCGGCGACCTGATGATGTTCCTGGTCTACCTGGCGATGCTCCTGGAGCCGATGGCCGTGCTGGCCACGAGCGTCACCCAGTTCCAGAACAACCTCGCGGGCTTCGATCGGGTCCTCGACCTCCTGGCCGAGCGCCGGGAGATGGACGACTGCCCCGGCAACCGCCCCGTCGCCAAGAATTCGGTGGCCGGGAGGATCACCCTCCAGGATGTCGGATTCGTCTACCCCGGCACGACCCGGGCCGTCTTGCGCGACATCGACCTGGACGTGGAGGCGGGCGAGACCATCGCCCTGGTCGGCCGGAGCGGCTCGGGAAAGACCACGCTCTGCAACATGATCGCGCGCTTCTACGACCCGACCCTGGGGACGATCCGGCTCGACGGGGTCGACCTGCGCGAGATCGCGGTCGAGAGTTACCGCCGACTCCTGGGGATCGTCGAGCAGGACGTCTTCCTGTTCGACGGCACGATCGCCGAGAACATCGCCTATGGCGACCGCGACTCGACGCGTGGCCGGATCGAAGAGGCCGCCCGGGCCGCCAACGCGGCCGAGTTCATCGAGCGCCTGCCGGAGGGCTACGAGACCCTGATCGGCGAGCGAGGCGTGCGACTCAGCGGCGGCCAGCGCCAGCGGCTGGCGATCGCCCGGGCCGTGCTGGCCGACCCGAGGATCTTCATCCTCGACGAGGCCACCAGCAACCTCGATAGCGAGAGCGAACGGCTCATCCAGCAGAGCCTATCCCGCCTCCTCCGCGGCCGGACCTCGTTCGTGATCGCGCACCGCCTCAGCACGATCCGCCATGCCGACCGGATCCTGGTGCTGGAGGACGGCGCGATCGTCGAGGCCGGCAGCCACAGCGAGCTGATGTCGCTCAGCGGGGCTTACCGCGACATGGTCGATTTGCAGCGGATCGAGCAGGGCGATGTCGTGGGATAGTCCCACCGGAAACCGCGATGGCTCCATCACCACGACACCGATCCCCGACTCTCAGTACGAATCCGAGCTGAGCACCTCTCCGCCGTTGCGACTGCCGAGCCCCCACCAAGCCTGGAGGCTCACGGAATTCTTGATGAAATGCACCGAGCCGTCGGCGAAGCACATATTCACTCCGCCCGGATGCAGGCTGTTCGCCGAGGCCGCCCCATAAGGGCCGACATATCCGACGATCGGGTCGAGCGAGTTCTGGCAAGGAGGCGTGTTGGGCGGGGTCCAGTGATTGTAGCTCGACAGGCCGACGTAACCGGGATTGCCCGCGATCATCTCGACGCCGATCGCGCCGGGGTACGGCGAGACGGTGGAACCGGACAGATTCTGGCAGCCCTGCACGAACAGGACCGCCGGATTGCTGGTCATCAGGGTGCCCGGGAGCACCGAGCTGGGGGCCGCCGCGTAGGTCCCGGTGAAGATCGCACGCAGGCCGCTCGTCCCCGAGGGGTACACGGTCGCGGTCGCCGAGGTCGTGTTGAACGGATAATTGGCGATGAGCCGTTCGCTGAACAAGGCCGTGTTGGACGTCCCGTCGGTGATCGACTGCATTCCGACGCCTTGCAGGTTGTTCCCCGACGTCGTGTTCATCCCCAGCTCGACGTTATATTCCGGGATGATCGTCCCGTTGTAGGGGGTGAGCGCCGCCGGGCCGCCGTAGTTGCCCACGTAGTTGGAGACCGCGTAGTTGAACGTCGAAGTGCCCGTATTGACCGTATAAAGCTGAGTGCTGGCGGATTCGTCCGGGCAGAGGAGCGAGCTTACCTTCGTGGCCGCGGCCGTCAACTGGCTGTAGTCGAATGGCGAGAGCGAGAAATTCACCGAATTGAATACGGGCTGCTGCTCGAGCTGAGGGAAGAGGGCGTAATACCAGTTGAAACCCCAGGCCAGGCCGGTGACGTTGCCCGTATAGTTGGCCGCCATCGTCGGCCAGCTCGTCTGCGGCGGGAAGACGTTGTTCGAGGAGACGTAATTCTGCGCCGCCAACCCCAATTGCTTCAGATTATTGACGCACTGCGAGCGCCGGGCGGCCTCGCGGGCCGCCTGCACGGCCGGCAGGAGCAGGGCGATCAGCACGGCGATGATCGCGATCACGACCAGGAGCTCGATGAGCGTAAATCCACGGCGTTTCGACGTCATGTTGTCCTCAGATCAGGATGCCAAGGCCACGAGGGAGACGATTGCAGAAGACTCTCCACCCGATGGGGAGTCCTATCCTTGGGCACGCACTCTCATCCCGCCGGATCCATCGGGGCGCGACGGGGCTCCGGGGCGATCGTCGCACGACCGATTCACGCCTCGACTCGTCGTCCCGAAATCATCGAATCCGGGATGGGTCCCCGGGGACCAGTTTTCACGAATACCTACATGCGTGCATCAGAATCTTGAACGAGGCGCGAGCGCACCGGCGCCGGTGCGATGCAAAGCTCGTGCATCGCCGGGGCTCCGGGCGGGTTCGCGAAGGCGGTCGTCTGGAACGTCGCCGCGGCGGGCCTCGCTTCAGTCACGAGTACCAACGTCGCGGGCGCAGGCTCTCCAGAAGCTCTTCTCAGTCGCCGGGCGAGAGGTCTCGCCGAGTCGATTCGCAGGCCGGCCTCGGTGTGATCAATCGTGGTATGCCGGCACCACTGGTGGTTGTGAGACCTAAGGAATTCATCGAACTGAATCATACAGCGTTAGGCGAAGCTCGTCCAGTGCCTTACATAAAAAGCGGCTTGTTAACAAACGTAAAGAGCTTCTGTTCGGAAAGGATTGAGGAGGTTTGCGGTCTCGAAAAGGCCACGATCCAGGGCTTCGGAATCTCACGCCGGCGTCTCCGAGATCTGGTAATTCTGAATCACCGAGAGCATCAATGCACATGCCGATCCTGATGGGTCGTCACATCGATCGGCGTGCCATCGGGCATCCCAAAGTGCGACTCTCGAGAAGGAGCAATTCAGCTTGACGGATGCGTCAAAGGCATCCTTCAGCGGGGATGAGATGGATCGAAAAGAGGTACGAGCCGAGCGAGGATTTCCGCGAGGAATTGACGGAGTCCCGTCTGTCCGCCCCGGTCCCGGAGGAGTTGCAGGGGAGCCTGTCTCCAGCACGCGGCCTCGCGGTGGGGGTCTTCCTGGACCAGACGTCTCAAGACGCGCTTGGCGCTGCGCTTATCGTGGTCGTGGATCGCGGTCAGCTCCTCGGCCTTGATGCATGGGTCGAATCCGAGTTCTCTCCTGAGTTCGACGAGCAGTTCCTGCTCTTTCTCGTCAATCGGCTCAAAGCCCGCGAGTACCCAGCACTCGCGCTTCGTATGGGCGAGTCCGATGACGATCCTCTCGCGGAGAGATGACGCGGCACGGGCTTGCTCGAGTCCGGATCGGCGCTCGACCAGGCGATCATCGTCGCGAATGAGGAGAATGCCATCCACCTTCGGCCAATTCGATTCGATATAGTACAGGGCTCTGCGAGTCTGTTGGGCATCAAGATCCCCGGGCCGGCCGTCAATGAGACCCCTGGGAAGGAGGCGTGACTCCTTGGCGAGACCCTTCACTCGCTTCCAGGTCAAGAATGGCTCATCCCCTGTCGGGATCGAATAGTCCCGAAGCGAATCGAGAAACTCCGGCTCGATCCACTCCACCGACCCGCAGACAACGCGATCGACCAGCTCCGACGCCGTGAGGAAATCGTTGCGAGCCTCGCAAACGATCACGAATGTCAGCGCCATCACGAACTCACCGGTATCTGGCCGCTACCCACCCATTCTTCTCCCACGATGCTCCAAAACTCCCCGGGCCACATCTCATCCTTCCATCGCTCGAACTCTGGATGACTGTCCAGCCGCGCGCATCGAGTCCCTCCATCCTCGGCCGCCCAGGTGACGCGAACTTCCTTGGGTTCAAGCTCATTAACGATGTAAGGCGAGTGAGTGGTTGCAATGACCTGGAGGTCCGGGTTTTCTTCCAGGATGGTTCGAAGCAGCGGGATGATCCTGCGCTGGGCCTTGGGATGTAGTCCGCGCTCGATGTCATCGAGCAGAAAGAGCGCCGGCCGGGCCGGGCCGAGTAAGGTCGTCAGGAGGCCCAAGACAAGGATCGTGCCTTCACTCGCGAGGTGTGCGGGGATATCAGGCGCTCCCTCGAAGTCGAGCACAACCTCGTCACCGATATACTCTCTCTTGATACGCCGGGTCAGGCGATCACTGTCAATCGTGACGACCTCGGTCTCGATCTTACTCACTGGCACACGATCGAAACGTATCCTCTTGATCGCCGGGATCACTGACTTGATTCGCTCTTGTAACGATGCAAATTTCTCTGGTTGATTCAAGGCCATGAAAGCCAAGACACTGGCCATCCCCGCCCCATCTGCCTCGACCTTGGCCTTCGGAAGCTCGCTATATGAAGGCTCGGCGAGGCGCGATGCCTCGAGCCGAATGAGGGCGGAAGAGCGGAATCCGTCCAAGAGCGAGAGATTTTCTTCGAACGGGGCCCAGCCGCCTTCGGAATTCCGGTCCAAATTGCACTCGACCTGAGAATCCCATCCCGAGCCGAGTGAGACGGAAAGATCGGGGTGGAGCTGATCCTCCGGAGGGAAGAGCGGTGGAGTCACTTTGAGACGAAGGGCTGCATCGTCGTTGCCACAGGAGAGCTCCATATTCGCCCTAGTGGTCCCACGACTGTAAAGAAAGAGTAGATCACGCGGTCCCGTGAAGAGGTTTCCGGGCTCGATCGAGATGAGCTGCGAGAGATAATAGAGGCCCTCCAGAATGCTCGTCTTCCCCGATGCATTGGGACCGACGAAGACCGTCAGGCGCTCGAACTCGACGTTGACGCTGCGGAGTGACTTAAAGTTCCGGAATGACGCGCTCTTGATCATACAGTACCGTCCTTCTCCGATTTCCATACAGTTTAAGCCATGGATTCACCTCTCGGATAGGATGACCTTAACCCCCTGAGCCGGCCGGAGGGTCATCGAGGGCAGTGGCGTGACCACGGCATCCGGCGCGAGTTTCAGCCGGTACTTCTGGGCGATCGTCGCCAGGACCAGGGTCGCCTCCATCAGGGCGAAGTTGTTGCCGATGCAGATCCTGGGGCCGCCGCCGAAGGGGAAATACGCGTATCGCGGGATCCGCTGGATCAGCCCGTCGGCCCAACGTTCGGGGCGGAACGTGTCGGGATCGTCATACCATCGGTTGTCGCGATGGATGACATAGGCGGTCATGAATACGGTCGTCCCTTTCGCGACCCGATATCCGCCCAGCTCGAGCGGCTCGATGGCCTCGCGGCCGAGCATCCAGCCGGGGGGATAGAGTCGAAGCGTCTCGTTGACGATGCTCTCGGTATAAGTCAGCCGGGGGAAGTCGGCGACCGTGGGAGGACGTCCATCGAGGACGCGCCCGAGCTCGTCGTGGAGCCGCGAGACCACCTCGGGATGGCCGGAGAGCAGGAACCAGGCCCATGCCAGGGTATTGGCCGTGGTCTCGTGCCCGGCCAGGAAAAGGGTCATGCATTCGTCGCGGAGCTGCCGGTCGGTCATCCGCCGGCCGCTCTCTTCATCCTGGACCTGGAGCAGCATCGAGAGCAGGTCGCCGTGGTCCTCGCCGCTCCGACGACGCTCGGCGATGATCGCGTAGAGGATCTGCTCCAGGCGTCGCACGGTCCGCGCGACCCGGATATTCATCGGGGTCGGTATCCATCGGGGCACGATGACCGGGCTCGCGGTGCTGGCGATGAAGCTGTGCATCAGCGTCTCCATCGCCGCGCTGACGTCCACCGTCTCGCCGCCGAGCTCGGAGTCGAAGAGCGTCTTGGCGACGATCTCCAGCGTGAGCCGCATCATGTCGGCCTGGATATCGCGGACCTGGCCGTCGGACCACGAGCCGAGCAATCGCTCCGTGTAATCGACCATGGTCCGGCCGAAGGCGGCGATCTGCTCGCGGTGGAAGGCCGGCTGCACGAGCTTGCGCTGGCTGCGCCAGAACTCGCCTTCGCTGGTCAACAAGCCTTCGCCGAGCGTCCCCTTCGCCTGCCGCAGGCGGTAGTGCTTGATGAACTTGCGATTCTGGTGGACCAGGACCTCCTCGACCAGGTCCGGGTGGCTTGCGAACAGGATCCAGCGCGGGCCGAATCGGGCCGCGACGAGGTCTCCGTACGCGCGAGACCAACGGGTCAGCGAGCCCAGGCGATCGTCGCTGAACTCCTTGAGGTTCCCGAAGAGCCCGTGTCGCGGCGGGCCGGGCGGACGTCCGGAGCGTGCCGGGGCGGGAATCGTCGCGGTCTCGCGATTCATCAGGAACCTCCGAGCAAGTACGTCTTGGGGATCTCCGCCCCGGCGACCGGGCGCAGGTTCCGGATCCGGCACATCTGGTAGACGTTGATCCGGAAGTCCGGACAGGTGCTCACCAGGCAGTAGGCGTCGACCGGGGAGAAGCCGTGTTCGGCGATCAGCCAATCCATCAGGTGGGTCGTCGCTGTCTCGACGGCGTAATCCAGCGGCCGATCGACGTGGATCGCGATCAGGCTATCGGGCTTCTCGATCCTCATACCCGGGATTTTGTAGCCTTTCCTCACCTCCAGCTTGAGGCGGACGGTGGCCCTGGTCTCGGCGGCCGTGCCGGTGAACTCGGTATCGCCCTGGCTGGCGTGGACGTCGCCCAGGTAGAAGAGTGCGCCGGGGTGGAAGACGGGCAGGAAGATCCGGTTCCCCGGCGCCACGTCGCGGATGTCGAGGTTGCCGCCCCACTCGCCCTGGCCATCGATGCTGGTGGTCACCTCGCGGTCGGGCGCGACGCCGATCGTGCCCACGAACGGCGTGATCGGCCACGATCGACGCTCGTCGAAGTGGAGGGTCCCATCGCGGGTCGTGCCGCTGGGCCCGGGCGTGTGGCGGAAGATCTTCGTCGTGTATTCGGACGATAACTCGGGCCATCGCGTGGAATCGCCCAGCGGCCCGCGCCTCGGGCCGATCGCGATCCAGGAATAATCGTCCACGACGATCTGCTCGATGGTGACGACCAGGGCATCGCCCCGCTCGGCCCCCTCGACCCAGATGGGCCCGGCGATCGGATTGGCCTGCGGCGGGACGCGGTCGAACCCCGGCCGTCGCGACGGGATGGCCTTGTCCTCCGCGCCTCGGATGTAGCCGTTGCTGGCGTCGAACGTCTCGACCTCGAACGGCTCGCCCTGCTCGACGCGGAGCAACGGCTCGTCGCGCCAGTCGAACGCGAACTTGCGGGCCTGTTCACGTGCGATCGATTTCATGGACTTCTCCTACGGGATGCGCTTCGGCTCCGGGGCGATGGGGCGACGGCTCAGGAAGGCGATGAGGTCGCGGAACTCCTGGATCGTCATCGAATTCGGCAGTTCTTCCGGCATGATGGAGGTCGTCTGCTGCTTCCGCTCGGCGATGTCCTCGGACTTGACGGTGATCCGCCGGCCCTCGGAATCGCCGAAGACGATGTCCCCCTCGGTCGATTGCTCCAGCAGGATGCCGCTGAAGATCGTCCCATCCATCCTGGCCACATTCCAGGGGACGAATTGCGGGGCGATCTCGCGGCTGGGCGCGACGATCGACTCGACGAGGCGACGGCGATCGGTCGAGGACGCCAGGGTCGAGAGATCCGGACCCACCCGGCCCCCGCGACCGTCGACCTGGTGGCACTTGTAGCAGCCGGGCCCCTTGGGATGGAAGAAAATGCGCTCGCCGGCCGATTCGTCGACCGGACCTTCCAGCCGGGCGAGCCAGGTTTCGAGGCTGGCGCCGGCCGACGCCTTGCCATCGGTCTTCGACGGCCCGTCTCCCAGTCGATCGATCAGGCCGAGCAAAGTGTCGTCACCCCGGCTCGCTTCTCGCAGTCGAGCGATGTCGTCGCCGCCGAGCGTGAGGCCCTTCAGGCTCCGGAGGGCTTCCTGCTTCAGGGAGGGTGCGGCTTTCGTCGCGATGCTCAGCAACAGGCCACGCCAGCGACCGGCATCCTCGGCCAGTCCGTCGATCGCCTCCGCCCGGATCGGCGCGGAGGCGGCTTCATCGCCGGCAAGCCTGGCCAATCGGTCGAATCGGCCTGCGTGAGAGCTCGCGGAGAGGCTGCGGACGGCCTCGATCCGGACCGGCTCGTCGGCCGAATCGAGGAAGCGATTCAGGCGATCGAGGCTCAGCGCGGGGTGGTCGGGCCGGAGCATCCTCAACCCGCGCCTCACCACGGATAGCGGCGTCCTGGGGTTATTCAGGAGGGAAACGATATAGTCCTCACCGGCCAGCTCGTTTCGCGGATCTTTCCGGGGTCCGTCGAGCTGATCGAGGGCCGCCAGCGTGGCCTCGAACAGCTCCCGGGTCGTCGCGGTCGAACTCAGGCCCGCCAGGAGGTCGGCACGGTACGACTCCAGCCGATGCTCGCCGATCCACTGGATCGCGGCGAAGTGAATCCAGGGATCCGCATCCGCCAGGAAGGTCGGCAAGAGCGCGCGGGCCTCCGGAGTGTCCGCTTCGCGCAGGATGAGGAGGATCCCCAGCCGACGACTCGGGACGAGATCTTTGGAACCCGTCATCGCCGCCAATTCGGCCGTCGAGAGCGATTGCCGCAAGCCCCGACGCGCCGCTTGCTGGACAAAAGGGTCGTCGGATTCGAGTGCCTTCAGGAGCAGATCCCTGGCCGACGGATCGGCCAGCCGTCGCATCGCCTCGGCCCGGACCAGGGGCGAATCGTCCGTTACGGCGAGGCCCTTCAAATCGAGCAGCCTGGCCGGCACGGTATGGACCGCGCAGTGCGCGAACATCGGCGGCGGGGCTCTGGATCGATTCCTTGACCTGCTCCTCGTTCCACCCTCCCCCGGCTGGCTTCACCAGGGTAGCGACCATGAATTTTCTCATGAAGCGGGCGAAGTCAGTGGCGGTGGCTCGGCCGGCTGGTTCGTTGGGGATGCCAGTAGGGGCACCACGCAGCCGCCAGATCCGTCCTTTTCCGTGGACCGAGTAATCCTTATCAACCCAGTCGCTGATATACAGCGACCCATCCGGCGCCGTCGCGATGCCGACCGGCCGGAAATCATCGCCACCGACGATCACCGGCTTCATGGTCGCGCGAAAGGACGCCCCGCGCGGTTGAGGATCGAATCGTTCGATGCGATGGTCGCCCCACGAGGTGACGAGGAGCGAACCGTAGTAATCCGACGGCAAGTTCCCCGCCTCATAAGCAACGACGCCGCTCGGCGCTTCTCCGGTGCCGGCGACCATCCCCAGGGTTCCCGGCAGCTCGCCGTTCCAGGCGGTGAACGGGTGCAGTCCCTTGCGACCGTTGCGGAATCGGTAGCCATAGTCGCCGCCATCGACGATGTGAAGCAACCGGCACGGGGGACGCGAGTCCGGGTCATTATCCACGGCGAACAGGCGGCCGAACGCGTCGAACGTCATGTGGAACGGGTTCCAGAACCCGGTCGCCACGCGCTCGAGCTTCGTCCCGTCGTGCCGGCAACGGAAGATGCTGCCCCCCTCCCCTCCGCCGGAGAGCGTGATGCCGTCCTGGCCGATCAATCGGTAATCGGCGCCGAGGTTCTCGCCCAGGCCGAAATAGACCCATCCCATCGAGTCGAACGCGAAGCCCGAGAGGCCGTTGTGGGGATAGTCGCCCGGCGTGTCGAGTTTCACGAAAGGCGCGGGGACTTTACCCCCCGCGGTGCCGTCGGCCCGAGCGTCGCCGTCGCGGTCCTCGAGGCGATAGAGCGCGGAGCGGGTCGCGAGGAACACGGAGCCGTCGCCGGCCACCGCGATGTTCATCGTCAGCTTCGTCCCCTCGAAGAAGATGCCGGCGCTTTCCGGCTTCCCATCGCGATCGCGATCCTCGAACACTCGGACCCGGTCGGTCTTCGGTCCCTTGTAACCCGGGGGCGGGAAGTGCGTGTGGTTCTCGATCACCAGGACCCGGCCGCGTCCGTCGACGGCGATGCCCGTCGGGGTCACGATCTCGGGCTCGGCCGCGATCCGCTCGAAGATCACCCGAGGGTCGAGCGACCGAGGCGGCTCGGGCTTCGGGGCATCGGCTCCCGCCATCGTCGCCGATAAGACCAACCAGAGGCCAAGTCCGGTGCCGATCATCGTGGGGTGTACTCCGTCCGGGGCTCGCGTGGGACGATTCTGGGGGCCGCGCGCAGTATAACCGCTGCCGGCTCCCCCGGCCAATGAACAAGGACCAGCCCGTTTCGCCGACCCGGAACCGGTGCTACGATGACCGGGTGATCGCCTCGAACAAAACCTGGTCGTCTGGGAGACCGACGATGGAAATGGAACGCGGAGCCTTGTCTCGACGGGGATTCCTGGATCGCTCGATGGCCGCATTGACGGCCGCCGGGCTCCCCTTGTGGTATGCCCGCGACTTGCTCGCGGAGACCGAAGAGCAGGCGGCTGCCGAGGCCAGGCAGAAGAAGCGCGGTCCCAACGACCAGATCGTGATGGCGGCCATCGGAGTCGGCGGCCAGGGCACGGGCATCATGAAATGGGCCAAGGGCAAGGAAGGCGTCAAGTTCATCGCCGTCTGCGACCTCGACGCCGCCCACGCCCAGAAGGCCGCGAAGGAAGTCGGCAAGGATTGCCGCGAGTACAAGGACTTCCGCGAGCTGCTCGCCAAGGAGGACCTCGATGCCGTCACCGTCGGCACGGTCGACCACTGGCACGCCTTGACGTCGATCGCGGCGATGAAGTCCGGCTGCGACGTCTACTGCGAGAAGCCGCTTTCCTTGACCATCGAGGAAGGCAAGGCGATGGTCCAGGCGGCCCGGAAGTATGACCGGGTCTTCCAGACCGGCAGCCAGCAGCGGTCCGACGCCCGTTACCGGCTGGCCTGTGAGCTGGTGCGCAACGGCCGGATCGGCAAGGTGCACACGGTCGAGGCCCGGATCGGCGACAACCCGATCGGCGGCCCGTTCGCCACGGCCCCGGTCCCCGAAGGTCTCGACTGGGAGTTCTGGAAAGGCCCCACGCCGGACGTCCCTTATGTCAAGGAGCGCTGCCACTACGAATTCCGCTGGTGGTACGACTATTCGGGCGGCAAGCTCACCGACTGGGGCGCGCACCACAACGACATCGCGCAATGGGGCCTCGGGATGGACGGCTCCGGGCCGATCAGCGTGACGGCCACGGGCGTCAAGCCTTCCGACAAGCCGAACTCTTACAACTGCCACCCGCACTTCGCCGTGACCTACCGATACGCCAACGGCGCCCACCTGATCACCAGCAGCGACGGCGAGAATGGCAACCGGTTCATCGGCGACAAGGGCTGGATCTTCGTCAACCGCGAACGGATCGAGGCCAGCGACCCGAAGCTCCTGGAGGAGCCGCTGCCCAAGGATGCCGTCAAGCTGTATGTCTCCAACGACCACATGGGCAACTTCATCGACGGCATCCGGACGCGGAAGCGGCCGATCTGCGACGTCGAGGTCGGCTATCGTTCGGTCACGGTCTGCCACCTCGGCGCGATCGCGCTGAGGCTGGGCATCCCGCTCGACTGGGACCCCCAGAAGGAATGCTTCGTCGGCCCCCGCGCCGACAAAGGCAACGCCATGGTCTCGCGCGAGATGCGATCCCCATGGCGGCTGGAAGTCTGAGCGATACCCCTGATCTTCCTGATTTCATCCTGTTGATCCTGTCGGAATTAATTCCAATCCAGTGAGACAGGATCGACAGGATGCACAGGATGGAATTCCTTTGCGATTTCGCGGTTTGCATCCTGTCAATCCTGTCAAAATTGATTTAAGTTCATATTGACAGGATTGACAGGATCAACAGGATGAGAATTCAGTTTAATCGTCGCAGCGCGGCCCTGGCATCTCGGGTTTCGCGCACGCTCTCCAATCCGGTGGCCAGGCTCTCCAGGACCCGACGCGCCCCGGCGGTGCCGATCTTCTCCAGGACGGCGATCGCTCGGAGGCGTCGCAGTGTCTCCCCCCTGGCGATGGGGCCAACCGAGGTGTCCTTGACGGGTTCGTCTTCCTGGATCGGCTTGAGACGATTGGCCAGGAACGGCACCGCTCGCTCGGCTTCGCCCGCCATCGCCCAGATGGCCCGATAGGCTCCCGCCGCGTCATCGCCCCCGAGGTCGGTCCACGCACGCTCCAGGTTGACGGGAGATGACCTGGCCCCGGTCGGGGTTGTTGACGCGATGTCCCAGACCAAGGCCGTTGCATCGTAGCTGGACGAGACGATTCGTCGGCCGTCCGGGAAGAACGCCACGGTACCGATCCCGGCCCGATGACCCTCGAAGCGCCGGACTTCGCGACCCGATGCCAGTTCCCAGATGCGCACCGACTGATCCTTGTCCAAGAGGCCACTCCCGCTGCCCGTGGCCAGCAACCGCCCGTCCGGAGAGAATGCCACGGCCACGAAGCCCTTGGGCACTTCCGGGTCCTTGGCCTCGTGTTTCATGGAGTGTTTGACCTCTCGACCCGACGCAACGTGCCAGAGGCGAATCTCCTGGTCGACACCGGCCGCCAGGAACCGGCCGTCGGGCGACAAATCCATGGTGGAGATCGATGGGACAGGATTCCTGACCGTGGGGATCTGCATGAGCCCGGGCTCCGCGATCCGGCGGATCGGCCGTCCGGTGGCCGCATCAAAGAGCCAGATCGTGCCCCCATCCGTCGCGATCAGCGAGGCGGAGTCGGGCGTGAAATGCGCGGAGGACCAGATGAGCATGGTTTCGCCTTGCTCGCCGTGAAGCTCTGCGATCTCCCGGCCCGTTGCGATTTCCCAGATCTTTCCCCCGGCGATGGCCAGCCTACTGTCGGGAGAGATTTCCAGACCACCGATGTATTGTATCGTAAAGTTGTTGATCGGATGCTTGAGTTCCCCTCCCGTGGACAGATCCCTGAGGCGGACCATGCCGTCGATATTCGAAGAGAGCAAGAATCGCCCATCGCGGGAGATGACCAGCTCCTGCACCCTTCGTGGAAACCTGCCGACGACGTTGAGCTCGGTTCCGTTGCCACCATCCCATCGCCGGACCGAGCCGTCGTATTCCCCCGTCATGATCGTCCCCTCGGTCGGCGAGACGACCAGGCAATGGATATTCGATCGATGCGAGACCCAGGGGAAGAGCTCATCGCCCGTCGAGACTTCCCGGAGCCGTATCTCCTGCCCTCTCCCGACCGATGCCAACGTCTTGCCATCCGGCGAGAAGGATAGGCCGGTGACATCCTGTTCGTGACCGGGGAGCCGGCGAAGCTCCGCCCGACCGCCTATGTCCCAGAGATGTACCGAAGCCATATCGCCGACGCGGCCCGAACTACTGGCGCCATCTCCGGAGGCCAGGATCTTGCCATCGGGGGAGAACGCAAGGGGTCCCTGCGGGGTATGACCGCCTTCGAGCCGGGCGATCTCCTCGCCGTTGGCCGCCTGGAAAAGGCCGATGGGACCGTCCTGGAAGCCAACCGCCAGCATCGTGCCATCGGGCGAAAAGGCGGCGGAGCGGGCGTCACGGCCCTGGCCGGGAATCCGGCGGAGCTCCCGCCAGGTTCCGACCTCCCAGATGCGAACCGACCCCTTCTCGCGCGGGGGGTCGTTTCGAGGGACCAGGATCGGCTCCTGGTAGCCCAACTTTTTCGTGTCGGTCACGGCCACGGCCAGCGTCCGGCTGTCGGGCGAAAACGCGACCCCCATGACCCAAAAGGAATCCGGCTTGAACCTCCGGAGCTCGACGAGTTTCTCGGCATCTCGCAGTACCAGCGTCCCGTCGTTGATGAGCGTCGCCAGGATCTTGCCATCGGGCGAATACACCATCCACGAGAAACCGGTGCCTTCGGGCTGGGTCTGGCGCCTCAGCTCACGCCCCGTTTGCACGTCCCACCAGCGAAACAAGCATTCCTTTTCGTTGGTTTTCTCGGCGCCGAGGATCGTCTTGCCATCGGGCGAGAGTGCGAAGCCGCGCCCTCTCGCGGTCTCTCTGGGCTCGATCGCTCGCCGTTCCTTGCCCGTGGATGGGTCCCAGACCCGGACCTTACCATTGATCCAACCGAACGAGAGGAGAGACTTGCCATCGGGCGTGAATGCGACGCCCTGAAGGAAGAAGTCGCCATGGTTGAGCCGGGTCGTCCCCAAGCGGGCGACGGCGCCTTCCGGCAGGGGATCGCCGTGGACATCCAGGCCCGGCGGATTGGCCGTCCTGGGGATCGGACGGATGCCCGGCGCCTGGGCCGATCGTGCCTGCCCATCCGCCGGCTTCGGTGTCTCATCAACCGTCGTCCTATTCAGGGAGTAAGCGAGCACGCCCGCCCCCCCTGCCCCGGCCATGGCCACGAGAAGGACCACGGCGGCCCTCGCGAGCCGTTTGAGTGCCATGCCGGTCACGATCGACTTGGCCAGCGAGGCGACCGCGATCGACGTCGATCCTTCCGAGACCGCCCGACCCACCGCTTCCACGAGCCCCGGGGACAGTGCCGCCGCATCGGCTCGATGAGACATCAGGGGCACGGTGATCGCCGGCGCCACCCCGCGCCGGACCAGTCTGGTATGCAGCAACCGGCGAGCCCGCGACAGGTATCCGCGCACGGTGCCGACCGGCCAGCGGAGCGATTCGGCCGCCTGGTCGTGCGTCAGGCCCTCGAAGTAGCACAGGACGATCGCCGCGCGGAACTTCTCGGGCAGGCGCGAGACCTCCTCATGGAGGATGCGATACTCGTCCTGGTCCGATTTCATCTCAGGATCGACCGCGTTGACACGGTTCGCCAGCGCCGCGGCCCGATGTTCTCGCGTCCCTCGCCGCGATGACGCGAGCCGGGACTTCCTCGCGGTCCGGCAGGCGACCTGGTGCAGCCAGGGCCCGAGCGACCCGCTCGGGTGCGGGGCGATCGACCCGGCGCGGCGGGCCAGGACCAGGAAGGTCGCCTGGAAGGCGTCCTCGGCGGCATGGTGATCGCCACCCAGGACGCGCCGACAAGCCTCCAGCACCATCGGTCCGTGCCGCCTGACGATCGTCTCGAAAGCCAGGTTCGACTCCTCGCGAGCCTGCGCGAACCGCGAGAGCAACTGGCCGTCATTTCCGCCCGTCAACGTCCCCTCGGCATAGAGCCGATCGACGTCCCGGATCACGGTTTTCCACGCCCCGCGCACCATGGCCGACCCTCCATCGAGTTCTCCGCCAGTCTTCTCCTTTCCGCACAAAAAGACAATGCCCGCAGGCAGACGGACCGATACAAAGATTTCTCGTCGAGGGTCCCGAGGAATAGGACTGGAATCGATGCCCGCTCCGCCGTCGATGAAGTTGGGCGCGGGTCGGAGACCCGCGCCGAACCGGCATGATGACGAAATCGACGACCGATCAGCTACCAGACTCCAGGCCGCCGCTCCTGCGCGGGTCGGGATCGTCGACCGTCTTCTCGGGGTTGATCAGGATCCAAAAGACCATGGCGGAGAGGGCGATGCCCACGTAGGCGTAAAGTGCCGGGTCCCACTGGGCTCGGCCCGTGAAACCCTGGCTCTTCCTCCAGTCGGCGAACCAGCCGAGGAAGTACTGGGAGAAGAGCCGGCCGATGCCGCCCACCATGTTCATCAGTCCGAACAACGCCCCCAGATGCACGCCACTAACTCGTGTGGCGCTGGCCCACCAGGAGGGAAGCTGGATCTGGAGCCCGAAGACCGCCACCGCGACGAAGACCGAGGCCATCACGGTCGAGTCGGTCCAGGCGCTGGCCAGGATACACAGGGCAGCCAGCCCGGCGCCGGCGACGGCCTGCGCCGTGCGCCCCCACCGCAGGCTGCCAGTCTTCTTCACCATCCAGTCCGTCAACCAGCCGCCGAAGAACGTGGCGAACGCCCCGGCGCCCAGGACCATGCTCGCCAGCCAGCCCGACGTCGCGGGCGCCGCGCCCCGGGCGGATTGCAAGTAGGACGGATACCATGTGGAAATCAGTTCGTGCATCGCCGACATGATGATCATGACTCCGCTGAGGAGCCAGATGTTGGGGCAATAGAATACCCGATTCCAGGGGATCGGGCCGTGGGCAAGTCCCTTCTCTTCGGGATGATCGGAGGGAGGGCCTTCTCGCTCGGGACGTTCCGACCGCACCGGGGTGTTTTCCGACTCGATGAGTCGGCGTTCCGCCTCGTTCACGTCCGGATGCTCGGACGGGTTATCGCGGAACCAGAGGTAGAAGGCAATCGCCCAGGCCACTCCGAGCAGGGCGAATATCGCGAACGTCCACCGCCAGGTGACTCGCTCCATCAGATACTCCGAGGCGACTGGCGCGACCGCGCCGCCGACCATCATCGCCGTCGTCACAAAACCCTGCGCACGGCCCCGGACCGAATCGGGGAACCACTGGCGCAAGACCCTCGCGGAGTTCGGCAACGCACCGGCTTCGCCGGCCCCGAACAGGAATCGGATCACCAGCAGCGATCCGAATCCGAATCCCGCGCCGGTCAAGGCCGTGAACGCCGACCACCAGAGTACGATCCGCGTCAGGATGCGGCGCGAGCCGAAACGGTCGCCCCAGCGCCCGGCCGGGATCTCGAACAACGCGTAGGAGATCGTGAACGCGCCGAAGATGAGACCCAGGTCCGTATCGGAGAGGTTCAATTCCTTCTTGATGTAAGGCGCAGCCTGGTTGATGCAAGAACGATCCAGGTACAGGACGAACGTCATCGCCGCCACGAAGGCGAGTACGGCATATCGCACTCGCGTCGGCGGCTCGGTGGCGCCATCCAGGAGAACGGGCTCGGCGTCAGTCACTCATCGACTCCCGCGAAGAAGGAATGTTCAAATTGGCAATGAGGAATAAAAGGACGCTGTTGCATCGAGACCGGGTCGCTTTTCGGAGTGGACGCGGGCTTTCACTGGCATTCCTGGGGGCATCGCCCTCCGGGCTCGACCCCAGCCACCCGAGAGCGTTCCGGGATCGCGAAGGGGTGGCTGGGGTCGAAGACGGCGCAGTCGGCGAGCCCCCAGGAGTGCCGTCGCACGCACTAGACTCGCGGAATTGCCCCGGACTCGTTGCGACAGTGACGATAACAGCACTACTTAGCGGCTTCCGATCGGGCCTTGGCCATGACGCTCTCGATCGTCACGGGCTTGCCGCCCTGGCGCTTGCTCTCATCGGCGGCTTCCATGAACGCGAAGATCTCGACGGTCTCCTCCGCGGCGACAGGCGGCTTGCCGGTCTGGAAGAACTTGACGATCTCCACGACCAGGGGTTCATAGCCACCGTAATCTCCGAGCTGGGCATTTCCCTTCATCCCGAAGGCGGTCCCGCCATATTTGTACGGACCCTTGCGAAGACCCCGGAAGGACCCGACGCGGCCTCCCTTCCAGACTCCGACGGCCATGTCGGTGTCCTCGGTGTGGATGCGAGACACCGACTCGCAGCCCGTCCCCATGATCGTGTAGAGGCTCTCGACCCCATGCACGCCGTACCAGAACAGGTCGGGATGGTGCTCTTCCAGCGAGCAGGGCCCGTAGGTGTCGCAGCCGATGACGTCGCCGATCTTGCCTTCGCGCTTCAGGGCGACGATCCCGGGGCTATATCGGAGCGAGGAGCTGGAAAAGCACGGAGTGCCCGACTCCCGGGCGAGGTTGTAGATCGCGATCGCATCGGCCAGCGTGCCGGAGACCGGCTTGTCGATGAACACCGGCTTCTTGGCCTTGAAAACGGGCCGGGCCTGCTCGAGGTGCGGGCGTCCGTCGACGCTCTCGAGAAAGACCACGTCGACCCGCTCCAGGAGCGCATCGATCGACGGCACGATCTCGACGCCGAACTTCTCGTGGAGCTGCTTGGTATAGCCGGCGACCCGATCGCGGCTGGAAGGGATGTCCGGGCTACCGCCGGGATACGCCGCCACGATCCGCACACCCCCCAGCTCCGGCTTCGCATCCGGGGCGTTCAGGAGCTGGGTGAAGGCGACGACGTGCGAGGTATCCAGGCCGATGATCCCGGCCCGCAGCGGCTTCGGCGGCGCATCGCCCGCCGAAGCGGCCCCCGACGCCAGGACCCAGCTCGCCATCGTGACCAGGACGCCCAACTCAACCACGCGGTACAACACGGCAAGACCCTCATTTCACGCGATGGCCCGACCTCAACGAAGGCCGATCAAGAAAAACGCCGAACTTTCACCATCCGCGACCCGCAACGGTCCGACGGAACATCATGGGCCCTGGAACGGGCGGTTGCAACGCCTTTGCCGTCGATCTCGACACATTCCCGACCGCGCCCGGATTGTTTGGGGGTCTCGTCTCACCCTAAGATGGTGCATTCTCCCGGGTCGGAGTCGCCCCGGTCGGTATCGCAAACGTCCCGGAACTGCGACAGCGTGGAGTCACGACTCATGGCGGACTGGTCTCGACGATGGCTGCTCCTTTCGGCGGGGATCCTCGGCACGCTGGGAGGTCTACCAGCCCTGGCCGGCGAGGGTCCGACGCTCCGGCTCGAGGTGGATGCGCACGATCTCCCGCGACGTCTGATGCACTCGCGGATCGAGATCCCCTGCAAGCCGGGGAAGCTGGCCCTCTGGTATCCGAAGTGGATCCCGGGCACCCATTCGCCTTGCGGACCGGTGCAGGACGTGGCGGGGCTCCGCCTCGAGACCCCGGAGGGTAAGTCGATACCCTGGCGGCGCGACGAGACCGATCCCTACCGCGTCGAGTGCGACGTTCCGGAAGGGATCTCCTCCCTGATTGTCCGCCTCGACACGATCTGCAACGCACCGGCCGTCAGTGCCGCGGGCTATCTCACGTTCGGCAACGAGTCGGTCGGGATCATCAACTGGAGCACCTGCTTGATGTATCCCGAAGGTCCCACCGCCGACGACACTCGCGTGAACGTGACCCTGCGGTTGCCGCCCGCGTGGGACTTCGCCTGCGCCCTCGAGGCCGATCCCGACGCGGATGCGTCGGGCGGCCGCAAGGCGATCCAGTTTCGCAGCGTTTCCCTGACCGATCTGGTCGACAATCCGATGATCGCCGGCGAGCACGTGCGGAAGATCCCGCTCGATGCCGGCAAGAATCCGCCGGCCTTCCTCGACCTGGCGTCGGAGTCGCCGTCCGCACTCCAGGTCGGGCCCGAGGTGGTGGCGATCTACGGCCGGGTCGTCCGAGAGGCGGGTGCCCTGTTCGGCACGTGCCATTATCCGTCGTTCCATTTCCTGGTCACGTGCAGCGATGACCTCGGCTACCTGGGCCTGGAGCACCTCAAGTGCAGCATCAACGGGGTTCGCGAGCGCGACCTGCTCGACCCCTCGCGGATCCGGGGCTGGGTGGCCAACTTGCTGCCGCATGAATATGTCCATTCCTGGTGCGGCAAGTTCCGCCGCCCCGCCGGCATGTGCACCCCCAATTTCCAGACCCCGATGAAGACGCGGCTGCTCTGGGTCTACGAGGGGCTGGCCGAATACCTCGGCGAGATCCTGATGGCTCGTTCCGGGTTGATCGACGCGGCGGAGTATCGTCGCACGCTGACGGCGACCATCGGCTCGCTCTCGCACCGCGAGGGCCGCAAATGGCGATCGCTCGAGGACACGGGCGTGGCATCGCACCTGCTCCGAGGCGGCAGCGCCAACTGGAACGAGCTGCGACGCGAGCAGGATTATTACTTCGAGGGTGCCCTGATCTGGCTCGAGGCGGACACCATCATCCGTGAGCGATCCAAGGGCAAGTACAGCCTCGACGACTTCTGCCGGAGATTCCTGGGCGGCAAGCCGACCGAGGCGAGCGTCGAGCCATATGAGCTGTCCGACGTCGTGGCCGTCCTGCGCGAGCTGGCCGATTTCGACTGGGACAAGTTCCTCCTCGAGCGAACGACCCAGCCGCTCAATGCGCTCCCGCTCGACGTCGTCTCTCGTTGCGGCTATCGACTCGAATATTCGACCAAGGCCCCGAACTCCACCAGCCGGATCTCGCGGAGTGGCGGAGGGGGAGTCTCGGCCCGCGATTCGATCGGCCTGAGCTTCGACGGCGAAGGGAAGGTCGTGGATATCGTGCCCGGCATGGTCGGCGACCGCTCGGGGATGGCCCCCGGCATGAAAGTGATCGGCGTCAACGGCAAGACCTTCAGCGCGCAGAGGTTCCTCGACGCGTTGGCTGACAGCGTCGCGAAGCGGAAGATCGAATTCCTCCTGATCGAAGGGGAGCACTTCCGCACGATCGTCCTCGATTATGCCGACGGCCCGCGCTATCTCGAGCTGGTCCGCGACTCCTCGAAGCCGGACGTCCTCGCGGAGATCCTCAAGCCAATCGCCGGCAAGCCCCGTTGATCGGTCTCGCAACAATCGCTTACGACAAGCGTACATCGCGCCAGATCACTTCGGAGATCGAATCCATGACGAAGTTCGTGTTGTCTAGAATGCTTAACGGTCGGATGAGGCACGCGCGCCTGCCCGTGCAAATTCACCCCCCCTGGCCCCCCCTTCGTAAGGGGGGGATCTTCGAGCGCGTCCCGTCCCCCCCTTACGAAGGGGGGGCCAGGGGGGGTTCCCCGAGTGGAACCAACTCAATCGTCAAGCGCTCAAGAAATCGATCGCTACAGACCATAGCGAGCGCCTCTCTCCTACTCCTCGGGACGACTTCTCTGGCATGGACCGGTTGGTCCGATCGGGAGGCCGACGCCGGCTTCCCTCCGCCCGCCGTTTCGGCCGCGACTGGCTCGCTCCCCCCTGCCCCCAAGGGATATGTCTGCTACCGGGCCTCCAAACCGATCCAGGTGGACGGCCGGCTCGATGACGAAGCCTGGCAGGCCGCCCCCTGGACCGACACATTCGTGGATATCGAGGGAGACGTCCGCCCTCGCCCCAAGTACGCGACTCGCGCCAAGATGTTATGGGACGACAATTATTTCTACGTCTGCGCCCGGCTCGAAGAGCCCCACGTCTGGGGCACACTCACGAAGCATGACTCGGTCATCTTCCAGGACAATGACTTCGAGGTCTTCATCGACCCCGACGGCGACAACCAGGAATATTACGAGATCGAGATCAACGCCCTGAACACCGAGTGGGACCTGTTCCTCAAGAAGGCATATCGTGACGGCGGCCCGGCCATCAATGAGTGGGAGATCCCCGGCCTGAAGACCGGCGTCCACGTCGAGGGGACGCTCAACAAGTCGAGCGATCAGGACACCGCATGGACGGTCGAGTTCGCGTTCCCCTGGAAGGCGCTGGCCGAATACGCACACCGCCCCTCACCGCCTCGGGATGGCGACCAGTGGCGCGTGAATTTCTCCCGGGTCGAATGGCTGCACGAGATCGTCGATGGCCAGTACCGGAAGGTGCCCAAGACCCCGGAGAATAACTGGGTCTGGTCGCCCCAGGGCGTCATCGACATGCATCGACCCGAGCGTTGGGCCTACGTCCAGTTCTCGACGGCCGCCCCCGGCCAGGCAACCTACCGACCCGAACCCGCCGGCCCGATCCGCGACCGCTTGATGCAGATCTACCAGGCCCAGAGAGCCTTCCGAGACAAGAACAAGAAATGGGCCGAGAAGGTCGAGGACCTCGCGCTGCCGGAAGTATCCGGCCTGCCCACTCACACCACGGATCTCCGTGCAACTTCCGACGGATACGAGGCGTCGATCACCTTCACACCGGCCGGAGGAAAGCCGCAGACCTGGACGATCCGTCAGGATTCACGGATTCAACCGCTTGCGGCCAAGTAGGGTGAATCCCCATCACACCGACCGATCGTAGCCGGCGGAATTGAACCGCCAAGGGCGCCTCGCCATCTATCGATCGGACGAGACCGAGTCGCAAGTCATGCTGCCGCTGGATGATTGATCCGGAACACCGGGTCCCGCCCGAAAGCCGCGAATAACCGGCGATGGTGATCGAATGCTCCAGAGACCTCCGTTCGCAGGAAAGGCGGGGCCGCCGTGTCCGCTCGATCCATCGCTGGACGCATCCGAAGCCAGGTGACGTTCGATGAATGCCAGGGCATGCGGGTCACCATCCCGGCCGAGGCCGATCCGAACGGGGCCGTGGTGCTTGGCACCGTCGGAACCGTGACCGGGCTGGCTTTCGTGCTGCTCTGGTGCTCATCGCGGGGCATCGCCTTCACGAAGACTCTCGGCCTGGCCGTATCGGTGCCCACCGGCTGGTTGCTGGTCCTTGGCGGTTTTTCCGCGTTGACTCTCGCCATGTCCGCTTTGGTGGTCCTCGCGCTTCATTCCCGGGAGATCATCCAGATCGATGGGCAGACGATCGCTCTGCGGACCGAGGGTTATTATTACTCCTTCGGCCGCAAGGCGGCGCAGGTCTTTCCGCTCGACGACGTCCGCAATCTCCGCTATGCGCCGGAGCGGCGCCGAGGCAGCAGGGGTGGCAACTTACCGTATGGCTACTCGATCGTGTTCGATTGCAAGAGGTTGAACGGGGCGATTCGGTTTCAATCTCTCCGAGCCGGAATCCCGCCGGCTGATCAAGACCATCCGGGATCGCTACAAGATCCCGGGCGACCAGGCCGATTGCCTGCCGGTCGAGGGCCACGATGGGCACGTGAAGTCGCCTCCCGAAGAACGGAAGCCGAGGAGGCGCTCGAGCGTTGCCTCCGACGAGATCAATGGCTTCGTCATCACCATACCGAACGTGTCGAATCAATTCCCGACCTGGGTCGTCGTCGCCTCTTGCACAGTCGCCGTGCCGTTCATCTCGCTCGCGTTATTCGGCCTCTTTGCGGGCGCGATCATCCCGATTCTCGGTCGCCCCGTCTCCCTCTCCCTGTTCTGGATCACCACCGCTCTGGCCGTCCCCATCGCCGCCCTGCTCGGCCATCGGGAGCCGAACGACGGCGCGATCATCCACCTCATCGACGAGACGCTGATCCTGACGAAGAAGAGCGGTTTCTGGAGGTGGAGACAACTCTTCGATGTCGCACGAATTCGGAACCTGAGGCTGATCCCCGGGGCCGAACAGAGGATCGGGTTCGACTACGAGGGCAAGACCTATCGGTTTGGAACGGACCTGACCGACGCCGAGGGTCTCCGCTTGATCAAGACCATCAACGATCGTTATAAGATCGCGGACGACGACGTGCCGTTGCCGGTCGAGACGCTGTGAATCGCCCGCGGAAATGGAGTTGGCTAGCCGCTTACCCAATTCCTGCTAAACCCCTGTGTTTCCCGGCTGGTCCGCCACAAACGAAATGCTCATAATTGGATATCGTTCGCGCATGGCCCGCCCGCTACGAACGCATACCGTTTTGTAGCAAGGATTTACGCTCAAACTCGCGCCATTCGTCCGACGCCACCGAAGCAACTTGGGATGAAGCATCAGACGTGCCCGAACGGGAAGGGGCTGTGATCAAATTATGCACAGCGGTCACGCTTGCCGGCCCGGAAAGCTGGGGCCGGCGCGGGCAGACTCCGCAGAATCGGGGACCGGGTATTGGAGTCCCACCACGTGGAGCGGAACCACCACCGCCGCTACGAGGCGACGATCGGCCGCGACCTGTCCGGCGACTGGACCGTGACCATCCGCAACGAACGCAACGTATTCGCCCCGATCCCTTGGCATTCCGGGCAAACCTCATCGCTCGCCGGAGGTGCGATGGTCCCGGCCATAGGGCGCGGCCCTCGGTCTTGACGTGCCCCACCCCGCGAAGTAGCTTGTCAACTTGTCCATCGCCCGTCTCCGTGGTCAGCACGTCGCCCGGCTTGCCACGAGGCGTACAGCCAGTTAGCCCCGCGAGAGTCGCCAGTCGAGTGCTTCATGAGGCTCAGCCAAGATGATCCCATCGAACGCAACTCGAGCGATTGCAGTGGCCCCTCCTACGATCTTGGGGCTCGCGCGACATCGCCTCGGGATACTCACCGTCCTGGTCGCACTCCCGGCCGCCGTCGCTCGTGCCCAGGTCGGCGAGGCGCCGCCCAAGCCGGCCATCGCGGACAGCACGCCGGTGATCTCGCACGAGGACCTGACCAAGGTCTCGCTCCCGAACACGACCATCGATTCGGTCGAGCTCAACGCCGCGGACGGGTCCTGCCATGTCCGAGCGACCGTGACACATCCCCCGACGGGGTGTCGGGTGAAGGTGTTCGTCGCCCTGCCCACGAAGGGTTGGAATGGGCGGTTCCAAGGAACCGGCGGGGGTGGATATCTAGGCGGGAATCCCGATGGTTTGCGCGGGCCGTTGCGTTCGGGCTACGCGACAGCCGCCACCGACACCGGACACGAAGGGGGTAGCGGGAGCTTTGCCCTGGGAGCCGACGGCCGGTTGAATTGGCATGCCGTCGAGGACAACGCGTACCTCGGCATCCATGAGATGACGGTGGTGGGTAAGGCGTTGACGAAGGCGTTCTACGGCAAGGCCCCGCGCTCTTCCTATTTCGTGGGCGGCTCGACGGGCGGTCGCCAGGGATTGATGGAAGCGCAACGCTACCCGGAGGACTACGACGGCATCATCTCCGCCTGTCCGGCCATCAACTGGCATCGATTCCTCCCCGCGGACCTCTGGCCGCAGGTGGTCATGGTCGCCGCCGGGAATTTCGTGCCGAAGGCCAAGCTCGATGCGGCCACAGCCGCCGCCGTGGCGTCAGGTGACGTCTTGGACGGCGTCACCGACGGCGTGATCGATGATCCCTCGCGTTGCACCTACGATCCGAAGGAGTTGGTGGGCATCAAGGTCGGCGACAGCACATTCACCGAAGCCGACGCGGACGTGGTCCGGAAGATCTGGGAAGGTCCCCGGGGACAAGATGGGAAGTTCCTGTGGTACGGCTTGGCGCGCGGCACGGACCTTTCCGCCCTGGCCGGGACGGGTGGTTCGCCACTCACAGGAAAGCCCTTCTCCATACCACGCGAATGGTTCCAGTACTTCTTGCTCCAGGACCCGAAATGGAACTGGACGTCGCTCTCGCCGGCGGGGTTCGAGCTGCTTTGGAAGCAATCGGTTGAGGAATTCGGGGCCGTCATCGGCACAGACGACCCGGACTTGAGCCGATTTCGCGACCGGGGTGGCAAGATCATCATCACGCACGGCCTGGCCGACCAGCTCATCCCGGCCGATGGAACCGTTGACTATTACAAGCGTGTCTTACAGCGGATGGGCGGCAGGGAAGAGGTCGGGCGATTTGCTCGCCTGTTTCTCGCGCCGGGCGTCGATCACGGGTTCCGCGGCCCTGGCGCCACCCCGGTCGGCCAGATGGAGGCGATCCTGCGCTGGGTCGAAGAGGGCACACCCCCAGACAAGCTGATGGCGGAGCACCGGGACCGAAGCGGCAAGGTGACCCGAACCCGTCCGTTATTCCCGTATCCGCAGGTGTCCAAGTACAAAGGCGACGGGAGCACGGACCAAGCGGAGAACTTCGTGAGCAGCTCGCCCGCAGATTGAAGCCAAGCTCCGCCGCGTCAATGTTCATAGGCGTAGCCCGGGGCCGGTCTCAAGGCCCCGGCTCCGGCCTCGTCGATGCCGCGCGTGACTTACGCGCAGCGATACTAGAGGGAGTACAATCGACGTTGTGCGCCTCGGTCCGACGACGCTGACGCGTCATTGGGTATTGTCCCTGGCCCTCCAGTCGCCAAGCCAGCTATCATGCCGCCGCACCTGGATTTCATTTGTACTGCCGTCACCCTCGGCCCGTGAACGCGTACAACCAGAACAATCCATCGAAAAAGACCGATCCCGTCGGATTCGCATTCCTGGGATTTCTTGGCGTCCTTGGCGGTTCAATTCCAAAATGCTCCAGCCAGGTTGGCGATTGACTCGAAATGCAGGTTGAACCACACTACTTGAGTGGTATGTGCCTGGGGCTGGCATCGCCGGGTACGAGCCCCATCGACCACTGCACCATCTCCAGCCACATCTTCCGGATATCGGGCCGGTCCCAGACGTCCAGCGTATGCCCCAGTCCGTTGTACAGCACGCGTCCTTTGCCATACTGGCTCGCCCAGATGACCGGGAATTCCTTGTTCTCGCGACGGACTCCCTTCCGGGTCAGGTCAACCTTGCTGGTATCCAGGCTCATCAAGACGCGTACATGATCTTTGGAGAAATTCCGGATCTGGTAGATCTCGTCCTTCATGCTGAACTGACGGGGCAGATGCTTCATCCCCGGGAAATCGGAATCTTCGACCACGAGCGGGGCGTCGAATTCGCCCCACGGGTGGCCGTCGAAGTAGCCGCCGATCATCTTGCCGTACTCCGGCCAGCCGAGGAACGTGATCGTGGCGCTATGAATCCCGATGAACCCCTTGCCATCGTCGCGGATGAATGACAGCAGGTCGGCCTTCTGCGAGTCATCCATATCCAGGTTGCCATCGGTGAAGAACACGATGGCATCGAAATCGTTGAGATTCTTGGCGCCGTATTTCAGGGGCTTCTTGGTGATCGCGGTGCAGTCCGTGCGGAAATAGGTGTTCCACAGGCCCGAGGTACGCCCCAGGTTATAGAGCGTGACCATGGCCGTGGAGACCGATTCGTGCTGGTAACCCTTGCTCTGGCCGATGACCAGCAGGTTCCGTTTCTTCTCCTGCGAGAAGGCCGTGCCGGCCGTTGCCAGGCCCAGCACCAGCGCCAGGATGTACCGCGACCATCTCATGGAAGCCTCCCGAGAACGACCCTTGAACCGATCCGGAATGATCACCTTCCGCTGGCGACGAGCGACTCGGTCTCGATCAGGTTCCGCATGAACTCGGCCGCCAGTTTGGCATTCTGGTGGGCGAAGTTGATGTCCACCGTCTGTCCGTCCACGACGGGCAACTGGTGACACAACTCGTAGCCGAAGTAGCCCTCATAGCCGATGTCGCTCATCGCGCGGATGAAATCCCGGTAATACTCGTTCGTATCCCCCATGACAACCCCGTCGATCCGGTCATAACCGCGGATCGATCCGTCGGGGCGTCGCTCGAACTCGCCTCCGAAGTGCGACAGGACCTGGAGCGCGCCCGACGTCCCGCGCCGCCCGGTTGATGGCGGCGGCGCTCTTGTCCGGCATCAAAGGAACATCGAGGCAAACTTTCAAGTGTGGCGAGTCCGCTTCCTTGACCATCCGCAGGACGTCGTGATGATCGTTGATGAGGG
Source organism: uncultured Planctomycetota bacterium (assembly GCA_963743925.1). Lineage (GTDB taxonomy): Bacteria > Planctomycetota > Planctomycetia > Isosphaerales > Isosphaeraceae > CAVZRC01. The sequence continues at coordinate 46,654 of CAVURY010000019.1, forward strand.
GCCGGTGATTCTGGAGCGCCAGCGTAACGCCCGCATCCCCGGCGTATCGGGCGCACTCGATCAGGGCCTCGCGGCACCATCCCCAGATCTCCTCGGTCGAGAATTTCTCGTGGACGATCGGCCAGAGGCCCTCGGCGATATCGTAGGTGGCCAGCTTCGGGTGCCGGGTCACGCCCCACCAACCCAGGAACACGCGGAGCGTCGGTGCGCCGAGGTCGGCCGTCATGCGGATGAGGTCGTGCACGAAACAGATCTGGGCTTCACGGACCTCCGGGACCGGGTTGGTGAAATCGTTGTTGGCCGCGACGGCGAAGATCTCGATCCCTTCGCCGTCGGCGACCGACCGCAGCTCGCGGCAACGATCGGCCGGCCAATCCAGCGGGTTGCCGTGCGGCCGCTTGCCGTCGATCTCGATCCCGTCATAGCCGAATTCCCTGGCCGTCTTGATCATCTTCGGGAGCGGCATGGCCTCCCCGCGATACCAGAGGCCCAGGTAGGTGATGCTGTAAAGTCCCAGTTTCATGGCGTATCCTCTCTCGCCTCGCCGACCCGGCGAGGCCATCCTGCGCGGGAGCGGACCCGGCCGCGGATGCGGCCGTCAATCGGTCCGTCCCGCGGACCACAGAATCGCGTTGTGCACGAGCGCCCGGTACGAGGGATGGGCGAAGATCGATGTCCCGTGCCCCAACTGGATCGCGGCCACCCGCGACGTGCTGCAAGGACTGACCCAGGCCACGATCCGGTCGCTATGGGCGTTGTCCGTCGTCAATAACGGCCGGACTCGGGGCGAAATGAACATCCCCTTGTAAGTCTCATCGACGACCTGGAATGTGCTCAGCCCCGCGGTGATGGGGTGTCCCTCGGCGGGCGTGATCGTCATCGGCTGGTCGTTCTTGACGGTCGATGAGGGGAACTGGCCGTCCCGTTTCAGGCGATATCGGCCGCCGACCACGTCCTCGGCCCACCAGGCCCAGTCCGGATAGTCGAGCAAGGCATGATGGAGGACCACGATCCCCCCCTTCCCGCTCTCGACGTAGTCGCGGAGGTTCTTCCTGGCCTTCTCGTTCAGGTCGCGGGAGAAATCGTACAGGATCAGCACGTCATACTTGCCGCGCAGGTCGTTCTGGAAGGCCGTGGCGCTGTCGGCGACCGGCAGCCGTGGCAATTCCTTGTATCCGTCGAACAGCGAGTAGAACGACCTCTCGTGATCGTGCCCGCCGGTGATCAGGAGCGCCCTGATCGGCCCGCTCTTCGGATGGGCCGCCCCGGCGGTGTCCGTGGAGGGGAGTTCCTTGATGTAGATATTCTTGAACTGGACCAGGCTCGGCGGCCCGTTCCATTCGCCGGCCTTGTTCTTGCCGCCGTGGTGCTGGAAGGCGATCCGCCCGCGAGCGGGGAGGTCCGGGATGGTCGCGCCCGGGATGACCGTGATCCCGTTCAGCACGACCTTGACCGTCTTGCCTTTCACGGTGATCTCGAAATGGTTCCATTCGCCGACCGGCTTGTCGGCCTGGGTGCGCGGGGTGACCGCCGCGCGAAGCTCGGGAGGTGTCTTGCGATCCATGCGGATGCTGTACATCTCGCCGGAGCCGATCGGCCAGCACCAGATGTTAACCTGGAAGAAGCCGTCGCCGCGCAGGTACACGCCGGAATCCGCGTCCGGGAGTGCCATCCGCATCTCCTTGCCGTGGATGTCCTTCGCGTGCGTGCCATCGGGCAAGATATAGGGCACTCCCTTGTTGATGTACGGTGCCTCCTTGAGCCGCCAGTCCAGTTGCAGGACGTAGTTCTCATACTCGCGCTCGCCCCAGAGCGCCTTATCGCCCTTGGCCTCGCTCCCGGCGTCATAATCGATGGCGCCATCGACGACCTTCCAGTGGCCGTTATCGCCTTCGGGCACTTTCCAGCCGGCCAGGTCTTTCCCGTTGAACAGGGAGACGAAACCGTCGGGCACGGGTTGATCCGCGGCCCAGGCCAAGGAGGACAGGAACAAGGTCACGACGGGAATCAGCAATCGAGCTGGCTTCAACATCATCGGGCTCCCGGTTGGATTGGAGGGTTCAAATCTATCGCATGATGCCTGGCCGCTTATTGTTGACCAGCGGCAGAATTTGTGCCAGCAGCGGCAACCACGATCCTGCGGCACCGTGCGCCTCCCTGCGGGATTCTTGATATCTCCCCGTCGATCGGTTGCAATATGTGGCGGGGACTTCGGGATGGGCTCAACCGGCGCGTTCAGTCCACGATGAGATGGGGATACCTTGAGCTGAGGAGAACGACGATGGCGGGAATTCGTGCCTGTCGGATCATGGCCATGCTCGCGACCGTCGGCATCATCGCAGCGTCGCGGGCCGAGGCCGGTGATGAGGCGCGCTGGGACGGCAAATCGGCGGCGAAATACCTGGACTCGCGCGCGATGGAGTGGTCCAAATTCGGGGGCGCCAATCGCGGTCAAGGGGCGGACAAGGTCTCCTGCGTCAGTTGCCACACCACGTTCTCGTACGCGCTCGGCCGGCCGGCGCTCCGCCACCTCGAGGGCGAGGAGAAGCCGACCGCCCAGGAAGAACGCTTGCTCGTTCATGTCCGGCACCGGGTGGCGAACTGGAAGGACCTCGACTCACCGCGGCTCGAACTCTCCTACCATTCCGACGAGGCGAAGAAGCGGGAATCCTGGGGCACCGAGGCGGTCCTGAATGCCCTGATCCTGTCCTTCGACGATCGTCGCCACGGACTCAAGGCCCCGAGCGATTCGACTCGCGACGCGTTCGCCAACCTCTGGGCCAAGCAGAAAGCGGACGGGCCCGATGCGGGTTCCTGGGACTGGCTCGACTTCGGACTACGGCCCTGGGAGGCGGGCGAGGCCCGCTACTACGGGGCGACTCTCGCCGCCATCGCGATCGGTTCCGCGCCCGGATACCTCAACACGAAAGCGGACACGGCCATCCTCGCCGGGGTCGAGCGGCTCAAGAACTACATCCGCGGTCATGTCGAGAAGCAAAGCCTCTTCAACCTCATCTGGACGCTCTGGGCCTCGACGGCCGTCAACGGCCTCCTGACTGGAATCGAGCGCGACCGGATCGTCAACCGGATCCTCGCCAAGCAGCAGGATTGCGGCGGCTGGAGCCTGGCGTCGCTCGGCGACTACAAGCGTCACGACGGCACTCCGCAGGAGCCCGGGGCGGACGGATATGCCACCGGCCTCTCCTTGCACGCCCTCCAGCTTGCCGGCCTGCCCAAGGACCATCCCGGAATCAAAAAGGGGTTGGCGTGGCTGCGATCCAATCAGCAGGAGTCCGGGGCCTGGGTCGGCTACTCGGTCAACAAGCGCCGGGACCCGAAGACCCATGTTGGCAAGTTCATGACCGACGCCGCGACCGCCTTCGCGATCCTGGCGCTCGACCATCCGTGATCATTTCGGCCAGCCGCCAATCCAATGAATCGCTACGAATTCATGCGGCCTCACGCCTCGCGGATGCGAGCCTGTCGGCCGCATCCACCCACGCTTTGTCCTCGGAATGACCGCGTCCGATCTCCTCGTCATCAAATCCCGACCCCGAGAAGATCCCCCAGTATCCCTGCTCGATCGGTGTGGATTCTCCGTGCTGATAGATCGGCGGTTCCTGCCTGGCCTCAGCATCGGGATATCGCTGGAAGACGGTCTCTTGCGCGTCCATGCTTTCCGACTCCTCGCTTGGGAATTGACGTGTCTTTCTGGAAGTGAGCGTCGCGAGCGGCGAACCGATTAACAGCAATTATTGCGCCGAAGCGGAGGAAATGGATGAAAGCCGACTCTGTCGGGGAAACGCCGATGAGTCCCGGTCCGGACCGATGTGACTCCGGATCGTGCGGCTGCGGTCCCTCGTCCCTGCCGCGCCGCGAGTTCCTCGCGATCTCGGGGCTCGGGCTGGCCGCGCTCTTCAAGGCCTCCGAAGCGGTCGCGGGTCCGTTCGATGACAAGGAATTCGCGTCGATCATCCCGCCCGACAAGAAGTTCACGCCCGAATGGCTGGCGCGGCTGACGGCCCGAGGCGAGCCCGAGGCGTACACCGGCAATGACCTGCGGTTCATCGGCATGCCGGTCGGCGGCCTCTGCACGGGTACCCTTTACCTCAGCGGCGACGGCCGACTCTGGCTCTGGAACATCTTCAACAAGGACGTCGAAGGGATCGACCCGAAGACCGTGACCTACGCCGGCCAGCAGCTCAAGTCGCGCGACGGCTCGGCGTATGTCGCCCCGCCCGAGCCGATGGGGCCGGTCGGCCAGGGATTCTGGCTGCGCGTCCGGTCGGCCGGCATCGAGAAGACCACCCCGCTCGACCGCAACGGTTTTCGCGAGGTCACCTTTCTCGGCCAGTACCCGGTCGGGACCGTGACCTACCGCGACCCCGAGGTGCCCGTCTCGGTGCGGCTCGAGGCCTACTCGCCGTTCATCCCGCTCGATGCCGACGACTCGGGCCTGCCGGCCACGGTGATGAACTTCACCCTGACGAACCCCTCGGCGGGCGAAGTCGAGGTCACGCTCGCCGGCTGGCTCGAGAACGCCGTCGGGCTCGATCACCGAGATTTGCCCGGCATACGTCGGAATCGGATCACCGACGACCCGGGTTTCAGCTTCCTCGAATGCTCGGCCGCAAGACCCAAGAAAAACCTCGAATCGCCGAGGCCCGACATCATCTTCGAGGATTGGACGAAGGATACCTACGAGGACTGGACGGCGGAAGGCTCGGCATTCGGCCGCGGTCCCATTCCCAAGGACAAGATGCCGGCCTATCAGGGCGACGTCGGCGGTCCTGGCACGCGTGTCGTCAACTCGCACGCGTCCGCACCCGGAGACACCATCGCCGCCAAGGACAACCAGACCGGCAAACTGACCAGTCGGCCTTTCACCATCGACCGGAATTACCTCCTGGTCTGGGTCGGCGGCGGTTCGGCGATGGGTGAGACGTGCGTCAACGTGCGGGTCGAGGGCAAGGTCGTCCGATCGATCACCGGCCGCGATGACAATCGGATGCATCTGGAGTCGCTGGGCACCCGGCCCTGGCTCGGCAAGCCGGCCGTCCTGGAAATCGTCGATTCCCGCGCCGGGGGGTGGGGGAACATCGGAGTCGGTCGGATCACATTCAGCGACGTGCCGGGCGAGTCCGTGCCGTTCGAGAGCCTCCCGGACATCGGCACGATGGGCCTGGCCTTGCTCGGTCGTCACGCCGAGCATCGCGTCGCGATGACGGAAGGGAATGGCCTGGGCGGCAAGCCCGGAGATACCGCCCAGGTTCCCCTCGACTCGAAGCTCGTGGGGTCGATCGGCCGGACGCTCACGCTGAAGGCGGGCGAGTCGGCCACGGTCCCATTCGTGGTCGCCTGGCACTTCCCGAACCTGACGCTCGCGGGCCGCCTGAAGGGGCGTTCCTATGCGACCCGGTTCTCGATGGCGATCGGCGTGGCCCGGTACGTCGTCGGGAACTTCGACCGGCTCTCCTCGGTCACCAGGCTCTGGCGCGACACCTGGTACGACTCGACGCTCCCTTACTGGTTCCTGAACCGGACGTTCGCCAGCACGTCCGTCCTGGCCACGACGACCTGCTATCGGCTCGCCGACGGCCGGTTCTGGGCCTGGGAGGGCGTCGGCTGTTGCCCGGGCACCTGCACCCACGTCTGGCACTATGCCCAGGCGATGGGCCGGATCTTCCCGTCGCTCGAGCGCGACCTGCGGGAGCGCGTCGATTTCGGGCTCTCGCTCGATCCCAAAACCGGGGTAATCCGATATCGCGGCGAGTACGGCGACACCTTCGCGGTGGACGGCCAGTGCGGGACGATCCTGAGGGCCTACCGCGAACACCAGATGTCGCCCGATGACGGCTTCTTGAAGCGGCTCTGGCCGGGGATCCGGCGCGCGTTGCAGTGCGTGATCGACCGCGATGCGGACGGCTCGGGCGTCCTCCGCGGGCCGATGCACAACACCCTCGACGCCGACTGGTACGGGGTCGTGCCCTGGCTGGTGGGCCTCTATCATGCCGCGCTCCGGGCCGGCGAGGCCATGGCCGAGGAGATCGGCGATCCGGCGTTCGCCCGGCTCTGCCGCACCCGACTCGAAAAGGGGATGGTCAACCTCGACAAGCTCACCTGGCGCGAGGAGAAGGGCTATTACGTCCACCTCGGCGACCCGAAACACCTGAGCGAGGTCGGATCCTACGATGGCTGCGAGATCGACCAGGTGTTCGGCCAGTCGTGGGCCTGGCAGGTCGGCCTGGGTCGTGTGATGGACGAGGCCCACACGCGTCGGGCTCTGCGCTCGCTCTGGCGGTACAGCGTGACTCCCGACGTCGGGCCGTACCGCAAGGTCAACCGGGCGGGCCGCTGGTATGCGATGCCGGGCGACGGCGGCCTGCTGATGGTCACGTTCCCGTTCGGACGGCCGCCGCAGGTCTCCGGCCCGGGCGCGTGGTCGGCGATGTATTTCAACGAATGCATGAGCGGTTTCGAGTGGCAAGTGGCCTCGCACATGATCTGGGAGGGGATGGTCACCGAGGGCCTGGCGGTGGCCCGGCTGATCCACGACCGATATCACCCCCGGTTGCGCAACCCCTACAACGAGGTCGAATGCAGCGACCACTACGCCCGTTCCATGGCCAGCTACGGCGCGTTCGTCGCCGCCTGCGGGTTCGAATACCACGGGCCCAGAGGCCACATCGGGTTTGCACCGAGGTTGACGCCGGACGACTTCCGGGCCGCGTTCACGGCCGCCGAAGGCTGGGGATCCTACGAGCAGAAGCGCGAGGGCGGTCGACTCACCGCGAGCCTTCGGCCCGGGCATGGTCGGATCCGGCTCAAGACGTTCGCGCTCGAGCTCCCGGCGGCCGCGAAGGCTGCTTCAATCCGGGTCAGGGCGAACGGGGAAGTTGTCGCCGCGACCTTCGCCCAGACCGCCGCCCGGATCGTCATCACCCTCAAGGATGAGATCCAGCTCGGGGCCGGCCGGGCGGTCGAGCTGACGGTCGATCACGAGGGATGAGTCGGGACTCGTTGCGGTCAAGACGGACGCCGGGGCACGATCAGGTTGGCGATCTGGACCATCACGGGCTCGCCGTTTTGGTTGAACGTCGTATTCCGGACCTTGACGACGCCCCGGTCGGGCTGCGATTTCGACGTCCGCACATCCAGCACCTCGCTCTCGACGCGCAGGACATCGCCGGGCCGGACGGGGCGGGGCCACCGGACCTCCTCGACCCCGAGGCCGATCAGGCCGCCGACGGGTTGGAATTCCCCGTTGACGAGGAGCCTCATCGTCAAGGCGGCCGTATGCCAGCCGCTCGCGACCAGCCCGCCGAACAGGCTCGCACGCGCAGCCGTCTCGTCGAGGTGGAAGGGCTGGGGATCGAACTCGGCGGCGAACGCCTTCACCTTCTCGACCTCGACCGCCAGGGAGCCGGTCCCGAACTTCTCGCCGACGGTGATGTCTTCCAGATAAAGCGGCTTAAGATATAGCGCGCTCATCCTCTTGATCCTATCTTTTTCGGGACCGTACCCAAGAAACGTCCGATCAAACGATGCCGAAGCTATTATGGGCATTGAAGTCGAATTCCTTAAGCTGTGCTCATTCGTCGATCGACCGAAGCGCGAGGGATAAAAGCTTCAAGTCGATCGATCCAGGGAAGCGCGACGGGAATGCCGGACGGTATCGGCCTGGGTGCATCGCGGTCAGACCGCCGAGTATAAGGGGCCCTCGCGTCGCCAGTGGCGACGGCGCACCGCATCGCATCGCATCGCATCGGACGCGCTCGCCTTCGGTCGATTGGATTGCTCGTCTGCCTGGCTCGGGCCGCGTCCACATCGGGGGAACTCCGGAACTCGGGCCTCGTCTACCCGGCGGCCCGGCTCGCGACTTCGTGGGAAAAGATCAGCAGTGTCTTCGAATCTCCTTGACAAGGCACTGTTGCCTCGACCATATTCGGCACGTCTCCACATCGTTGAGCTCAAGAAGATTTCGTGAGCCGGTCCTCTGTCGTTGAGCACCAGGGAGGGACGCGGTGTCGCGTGACGTGAACGAGGACCACGAATCCTGCATGGCAGTCTTCGACGGCGGCCATCGTCGAATGGATCTCACCTCTCATCGAGCGAAGCACAACATGAGCGACAACACGAGACTGCTCCGGCGGCCCACGACGGCCGTGACGGTGGGCTCCAAGCACGGCGGCCGAAAACGAAGACAGGGGCGGGACGGCGGCCACCACCGGCTCAGGCCGATCCTCTCCATGCTGGAGGATCGGTGCCTGCTGTCGGCGACCTTCACGGTCACCAGCACGGACGACAGCGCCCGGCCGACTTCCCCACGCCGGGGACTCTGCGCTGGGCCGCCCAGCAGGCGAACGAAGCCGCCGGGGGGGCTGTCATCAATTTCAACCTGACTGCTCCGAGCACGATCACCCTGGCCCAGGGGGATCTCGAGCTGAAGAACATCACCAGTGGTACGATCATCATCGACGGCCCGGGGGCCGGGGACCTGACGATCAGCGGCGGCGGGCAAAGCAACGTCTTCGACGTGGAACTCACCCAGTCGTTCCACCGGCGCCTTGACGGCGACGATCTCGGGCCTGACGATCGCCGGCGGCTGGGTCTCGGGCAACGGCGGCGGCGTGTTCAACCGGGGCTCGATGGCCCTGACGGATTGCACGCTGAGCGGGAACACGGCCACCGGCGACGGCGGCGCCCTGGACAACACCGGCCAGGCCACCTTGATCGACTGCACGGTCGCCAACAACTACGCCGGCTCGTCCGCGGGCTTCGGGCGCGGCGGCGCGATCGACAACGAGGCGATCGGGAGGCTCACGCTGACCGGCTGTACCATCAGCGGCAACTCCGCGGGCACGTCGGAGACGGCGGCGGCTTGTTCGACGCCGGCACGGTGAACCTCGCCGACTGCACCGTCAGCGACAACATCGCCGTGAATAACGGGAGCGGATCCACGGGCGGTGGCCTGGACATCGAAAAGGCCGCCACGGCGAACCTGACCGACTGCACGATCAGCGGCAATACCGCCGGGACGGGCGGCGGCCTGTTCGACTTCTACCAGGTATGCGCTGAGCCTCGAGTCAATGCACGATCGACGGCAACTCGGCCATCTCCTACGGCGCCGGGCTGTCCACCCTGGCGCAACGTACCTGACCGACTGCACGATCAGCGATAATACGGCCGCGCTGTCGGGTGGCGGCATGCTCCTCGGCGCGGGCCAGGTGACCCTGACCGACTGCACGATCAGCGGCAATTCCGCCCCGGTGGGCGGCGGCTTCGACACCTACGCCGTGCTGCAACTGACCTCTTGCCACCATCAGCGGCAATTCGGGCTCCGCAGGGCGGCGGCATCTACGACGAGAGCACCTCGTACGCGACGGCCACTCGACCTTGACCGATACGATCGCCGCCGGCGACACGGCCCCCGGCGGCGCCGCCAGCGACATCGGCGGCGCCGGCGCGACTTCGTCACCGGCGGCTACAACCTGATCGGCACCGGCGGCTCGGGCGGGATCACGGGTGGTTCCGACGGCAACCTCGTCGCCGCCGACCCGAACCTCGGCCGCTGACGGATAATGGCGGGCTCACGCAGACCATGGCCCTCCAGCCCGGGAGCCCCGCGATCAGCGCGGGGACGGCCGTCGGCGTGCCGGGTGATCGCAACCAGCACGGCCTGCCTCGCCCCGCTGGCGCGGTCTGAACATCGGCGCCTTCCAGACGCAGGCGGTCCCCGACCTCCCGCCGATCGCCCAGTATCAGCTCGCCGCGACCGGCGCGGCTGGCGCACTCAACGGCCAGGTTTCGGCCGTCAACCCCGACGGCAACCCCTTGACCTATTCCGAGGTCACCGGCCCGGCGCACGGCAGCCTCACGCTCAACGGCGACGGCGTCGTTCACCTACACCCCGGCCGCCGGCTTCTCCGGGGTCAACAGCTTCACCTTCCTGGCCTCCGACGGCATCGCCGACAGCAACGTCGCCACGGTCTCGATCGTGGTCTCCCCGGTGAACCAGGCGCCGGTGGCGACCAACGACACCTATTCAACCGCCGTGAACACGACGCTGACCGTGGCCGCCCGGGCGTGCTGGCCAACGACAAGGACCCCGACGGTGACCCCCTCACCGCGGTCCTCGTCGTCCCAGCCCGCCGACGGCACGCTCACGTTCAATGCCGACGGCTCGTTCACCTACACCCCCGCGACGGGACTTCTCCGGCACCGACTCGTTCACCTACCAGGCCAGCGACGGGCAGCTCCTCAGCAACGTCGCCACCGTGACCATCACCATCGGCCAGCCGCCGGTGGCGAACGACGACAGCTACTCGACGAACGAGAACACGGTGCTCTCGGTCGCCGCCCCGGGCGTGCTGGCCAACGACACCAGCCCGAGCGGCAATCCCCTGACCTGCGCGATCCTCGCCACGCCGGCCCATGGCCACGTGATCCTCAACCCCGACGGCTCGTTCACCTACACGGCGACGGCCGACTTCACCGGCGTCGACAGCTTCACCTACGAGGACAGCGACGGCCAGTTCATCTCGAACATCGCCACGGTCACCCTGACTGTCTTCGATCACCCGGTCGCGCAGGACGACACGTATGGCTACACCCCGAACTCGACGCTGACCACCGCGGCGGCCCAGACGTCCGTGACGATGGACAGCCAGCGCGGAGACTTCGTCGGCCAGGGGCAGTCCTACGACTTCACGCCGGCCAATAGCACCATCACCGCGAGCACCATCCGGGACGGCGTCATCGCCAGCGGCGTGCAGGTCTACGTCACCGCACCGGGCAGTCCTGGACGCTCAGCTTCGCGGCCCCGAGCCCGGGCTGGCTCGTGCCCGGGACCTACACCGGCGCGACGCGATGGCCGTTCCAGGCGCCGGGGTCCCCGGCCTGGACGTCAGCGGCGACGGCCGGGGGTCCAACACGCTCACCGGCCAGTTCACGGTGACCCAGGCGGTCTACGACGCCTCCGGCAACGTCATCTCGTTCGCGGCCAGCTTCACGCAGTACGGCGACGGATCCTCCGCTGCGCCTCACCGGCCAGGTCGACTTCAACTTCACGAATAACGAGCAGAGGGGCGTGCTGGCCAACGACACCGATCCGAATCCCGGCGCGACGCTGACGGCCATCCTGGTCAGCAACCCGAGTCACGGCACGCTCGCGCTCAACGGCGACGGGTCGTTCACCTACACCCCGGCCGCCGGTTACGCCGGCACCGACAGCTTCACCTACGAGGCCAACAACGGCCTGGCCAACTCGAATGTGGCGACGGTCACCCTGAATCCGGACTACCCGCCGCAGGCCCAGGACGACGCCTACACCCTGCCCGCCAACTCGACGTTCACGGCCGGCGCGGGCGGGACGTTCCTGACGATGGACAGCCAGCCGGGCGACTACATCGGCGAGGGGCAGCCCTATTTCTACACGCCGGCCAACAGCACCTTCACCGCGACCACCTTCGGGAATACGGTGCAGGTCGAGGTCACGCAGTCCGGCGAGTCCTGGACGCTCGACTTCCAGGCGCCGAATTCCGGCCGGCTGGTGCCCGGGCTCTACCCCGTTGCGGTGGCATGGCCTTCCCAGACCGCGGGTTCCCCCGGCCTCTCGATTTCCGGCTTCGGCCGGGGTTTCAGTACGATCACCGGCCAGTTCACGGTGACCCAGGCGGTCTACGACACCTCCGGAAACCTCATCTCGTTCGCGGCCAGCTTCGTGCAGTACGCCGACGGAGTCCGGCGCGCGCTGACCGGCCAGGTCGCCTTCGACTGCACCGATCCGCTCCCGGGCGGCATGCTGGCCAATGACACCGATCCCAACGCCGGCACGACCCTCGCGGGCGACCCTGCTCAGCAACCCGGCCCACGGCACGGTCGTGCTCAATCCCGACGGGTCGTTCTCGTACGCGCCGGCCCCGGGCTTCATGGGGACCGATAGCTTCACCTACCAGGCCAGTGACGGCTCATTCTCCAGCAACGTGGCCACGGTGACCCTCACGGTCGCCTCGCCGGTGGCGAATGCCGAAAGCTACTCGACCGACCAGAACACAGCGCTCTCGGTCGCCGCCCCCGGCGTGCTGGCCAACGACACCGACCCGAACAACTTGCCGCTGACCGCCGTGCTCGTCGCCGAACCCGCCCACGGCACGGTCGCGCTCGACGGCGACGGGTCGTTCACCTACACCCCGGCCGCGAACTTCATCGGGACCGACTCCTTCACCTACCAGGCTGACGACGGCCAGGACCTCAGCACCGTGGCCGCCGTGACGATCACCGTGGGACAGCCGCCGACGGCCAGTCGCCGACTCGTACATCGTCGAGGAGAATTCGTCGCTGGTGGCCGGCGCGGGCCCGACGTATCTGCTGATGGACAGCCAGCCGGGCGACGACATCGGCCTGGGGCAGACCTACGACTTCACCCCGGCGAACAGCACCATCACGGCCACCGTCCAGGTCGGCGGCGACACGAACAACACGGTGGAGGTGGACGTCACGACGCCCGGCTCGAGCTGGACGCTTTATTTCCAGGCGCCCGATCAGGGCCAGCTCGTGCCCGGCGTCTACAATTTCGCGACCCTCTGGCCGTCCCAGCAGCCCGGCACTCCCGGCCTGGAGGTCATCGGCAATGGCCGGACAAACTGGATCGACTCCGGTCAATTCATCGTGACCGAGGCGGCTTACGACGCCGGCGGCAACATCACCTCGTTTGCGGCGAGCTTCGTGCAATACAGCGACTTGTCAAACGCCCCGCTGATCGGTCAGGTCGCCTACAACTCGACGAACGCGCAACCCGGCGGCGTGCTGGCCAACGATTCCGACCCGAACATCGGGACGACGCTCTCCGCCGTCGAGGTCTCCGGCCCGAGCGACGGCACGCTTGCGCTCAACCCCGACGGCTCGTTCCTCTACACCCCGACACCCGGCTTCGTCGGGACGGACAGCTTCACCTACAAGGCTAACGACGGCTATTTCGACAGCAACCTGGCCACCGTGACCATCACGGTGGCCGCGCCGGTGGCGAATGCCGAAAGCTACACCATGACCGCGAACACCACGCTCTCGGTCGATGCCCCGGGCGTGCTGGCCAACGACACCAGCCCGTTCGGCACTCCGCTGACTTTCATCCTCGCCTCGGTACCCCGCGCACGGCACGCTGTCGATCTCGAGGAGGCGACGGGTCGTTCTCCTACCTCCCGGCGACCAATTTCGTCGGCCTGGACACCTTCATCTACGAGGCCACCGACGGCATCGCCACCAGCGCCGGCGACCGTGACGATCGAGGTCATGCCGCCCAGCAGCGCGACGCTGATCAAGACGGACACCACGACCGAAGGGACCTGGATCGGCACCTACGGCACGCAGGGCTATGACATCGTCGGCCGGCCCTCCGACCTCCCGTCGCATGACACGATCACGCCCTCCGGCCAGTCCACCCTGGTCTGGACCCACTCCATCGACGACCCACGCGCCCTGCAATTCCCCCACGGGAGCCACCGCATCGCGGAGGCCTGGTACTCCGCCACCAGCTTCCAGGTGGACGTGAACCTCGCCGACGGCCAGTCACACGACCTGGAGCTGTACTTCCTCGACTGGGACAGCAACAGCCGCGCCGAGCAGGTGCAGGTCACCGACTATGTCACCGGCGCCGTGCTGAGCACGCAGACGGTCTCGTCGTTCCACTCGGGAACGTACCTGGACTATCTTGTCGGCGGGACCGGGCATATCGTGATCACGATCACGCGGACGGCCGGTGCAAATGCCGTCCTCAGCGGCCTGTTCCTCGACCCGGCCACGAGTGGAGCGGCCAGCGCCGCCGGCAAGCGATCGGACACGTCTGTCGGTCGCTCGGCGCCCTGACTCGCACCGTCGGCGGGAGGATGGTGCCCGGGGACTTCGTCGGTGCGGCGAACACCGTCGGCCTGGCCGCGGCCCCGGGGACATCCTCCGCTGGCCCCGCGGGCCCCGGCCCTCGGGGCGCCGCGGTGGTCGATCGGACCGGCAAGCCCACGGGCCGGCCCGCGGTATCGGTCGCCGCGAGAGGCCCTCGTCCCGACGGCAGACTCCTGATCGCCGCGTCGCGTCGCCTGGCCCGACGGCCGGTCGGTCCCCATGTTGCGTCAGCCGACGTTCGACGACCGGGGCTCGCGGTTTCACCACCCCGCCGCCCACGCGATTCATCTCCGGCATCCGGCGAGTATTGAGAGCTAGGCGGTCCTCCGGGCGAGCAGGAGTAGGGCGTCAAGGCCTCCGACGGCGAGGCCCTGGAGGCCTCGCCGAGCTCGTAGTGGATGCTGGAAGCCGTGATCGTCGGGGGCTCGGGTTCGGGGCGAGGGGCGATGCGGTCCAGGAGCCTCCTTGCCGGCTCGATTCTGATAGACTTCTGTCATCCTCGATCCGTGAGCGATTCCCCCTCGAGGACACGGCCGAGGGAGTGGGGCGGAAGTGAACGGGCCTGCGCGGGCTCCCATCCGCGCCCTCTTACCTGGTTGATCGAGGGTTCGGGATCGCGAGTGATCGGGGGGAACCCCGGAGGACCGCGCCGATGTACGGGCCGCGTGAGCTGACGCACCCGCGCGACGAGATCGTGCGGACCATGGAGCGCATCTACCGATACCGGATGACCACCACGTCCGGAGGCAACCTGTCGATCCGGGACGACGACGGCTCGGTCTGGATCACCCCGGCGCGGGTCGACAAGGGGGGCCTGCGCCGCGAGGACGTCGTGCGCGTCCGCCCGGACGGTTCGGTCGAGGGGCCGCACAAACCGTCGTCGGAATTCCCGTTCCACCGGGCGATTTTCGACTCCCGCCCCGACTTCAAGGCGATCGTCCACGCCCACCCGGTCGCCCTGGTGGCGTTCAGCATCTGCCGACGGGTCCCCGACACCCGCCTGCTCCCCCAGTCGCGCCGGGTCTGCGGGGCCGTGGGGTTCGCCCCGTACGCCCTCCCCGGGAGCGAGGCGCTCGGCCGGAACATCGCGGCGGCCTTCGCCCAGGGGCCCCACTGCCTCGTGCTGGAGAACCACGGAGTCGTGACCGGCGGCGCGACGCTGGCGCACGCCTTCGAGCGGTTCGAAACCCTCGAGTTCGCCGCCAAGACCGTGATCAAAGCGAGTACCCTCGGCCCTGTCCGCTATCTGACCGACGCCGAGGTCGACCGCCCCCGCCCGGCCGCCGGCGGGCCTCCCGAACCCCACACCAGGCCGGTCACCAGCCGGGAGAAGGAGTTGCGGGCCCAGCTCTGCGAGTTCGTCCGCCGCAGCTACCGGCAGCGGTTGATGATCAGCACGGTGGGCGCCTTCTCCGCGCGCCTCGACCCCGATTCGTTCCTGATCACCCCCCACCGGACCGATCGCCACGACCTCCAGCCGGCCGACATCGTCCTCGTCCGTCGCGGCCGCCCCGAGGAGGGTATGACCCCCAGCAGTGCCGGCCGGAACCACCAGGCCGTCTACGACGCCCACCCCGACGTCCACGCGGTCGTCAACGCCTACCCGGTCAACGCCACCGCCTTCGCCGTGACCGACGCCCCGCTCGAGACCAGGACGATCCCCGAGAGCTACATCTTCCTCCGCGACGTCCCCCGGATCCCCTACGCCCATCGGTTCGCCGACGGCGGCGAGATCGCCGCCCGGACCTCGCTGAAATCGCCCGTCCTGATCCTCGAGAACGACGGCGTTCAGGTCCTCGGGACGACCGTCCTCGATGCCTTCGATCGCCTCGAAGTGCTCGAATCGACCGCCGAGGCGATGATCAACGGCCTGGCCCTGAACGCGGGCGTCATCCACCGCATGCCGGACGATGTCATCTCCGAGCTCGAACGAGCCTTCGGACTCGACTAACTCCCGACCGCAGGATGAAAGCCGATCCAGCCGGCATAGGGCCGGAGGCGACTCCGGAGGGCGTGTCGGTTGTGTCGGACCGATGCGCGCAAAACGCGTGTTGATAGTTTAGAGCCAAGTTTGTGGGAGAGATACTTGGCTGATTCGCTCACATCGCCCCCGTCCTGAGGCCGCCATGGAGTTATGGTCCGCGGAGCGGCGGCGCGCCGCCGGGAGATGACCATCCTGCCGAGACGGATGGCCTCGCGGGACATGGTCGCGAGGCCATCCGGGAGCGTCGTGCTCACGAGGTCGGGGGCGAGATGATGATGAGCGCCTCCCCGAAGGGGCCGAGGAAGACCTGGCTGTCGATCCCGACGATCCCGCCCGGGGTGATCAGAACCTGGAATCCCTTGCGGACCGGCGTCTTTCGGGCGAAGCGGAGGGTCAAGGTCTGAGTGACCAAGTTGTAGCCGATGCCGTCATGCTTGAGGAGCTTGATGGCCTGCCTTCCGTTGCGCGAAGGACCTGGTAGGACTTGGGATTGATGGCCATGGTCCCGTTGACGGCGGTGTTGAATGTGATCGTCACGCCCGTGGCCTGGGTCTTCTTCCCGGTCCCCGTGGTGATGATGCTCGTGGCGGTGATCGCCGGAGGCGGGGCCGTGGTGCGGGTGACTGCGTTGCCGGTCCTGAAGAGGATCTTGCCGTCGGGCTGGAGGAGCAACCGGCTGGCGACGCTGGCCGGCACCATCGGCATGGTGCCGACCAGGCTGGTGGTATCGGGCGCCCCGGCGGAGGTCAGGCTCAGCAGCAAGCCGAGGGTCAGTTCGCCCACGTTCTGTCCGGATTCGTTCGCGCCGATCAGCAGAGAGCCGCTGGGTCGGACGAGGACCGAGACGGCCGTGGTGTCGAGGCCGCTACTCGAGTAGAACAGCCTGTACCGGCCGTTGCCGTTGAACGACGTCGCGAAAGTCCCATTGCTGTTCAGCATGGTCACGGTCAGGTCGTAGGCGAGCGGGACCGTCGAGCTGGAACTGGTGGAGACCTGGGCCGTCGTGCCGACGATCGCGATCTGCGTGCCGTCGAGGGCCACGCCGGCGGCCGAATCGTCGCTGTTGCCGCCGAGATTGTAACTGTACGTCAGCTCGCCGGTGCCGTTGAACGACGTGTCGAGCGTGCCGGCGGCGGTGAGCCGCGCCACGTCCGCGTCGCTCAACGGGGTGGTGTTCCCGCCGGTGGCCGGCAAGGAGGCCTGTCCCACGACCACGATGCTGGCGTCGGGCTGGACGACCACGCCATCGGCGTAATCCATGTTCGAGGACGACGAGCCGCCCAGGTTGAACGCGACGGTCTGCGTGCCGGTGCCGTTGAACGACGTGTCGAGCGTGCCGTCGGTGTTCAACCGGGCGATCCCGAAGACCTGGCCGCCGGTGGACGTATCGACATCGCCCACGGCGACGAGCTTGCCGTCAGGCCCGATGGCCAGCGCCGTGGCGTTGGCACTCAAGGTCGTCGATGAGCTGGAGGCGAAGCTAAGGAACTGGAACCCCGAGGTGCCGAACGACGGGTCGATTGCGCCGTCGGGGGTGAGCTGGACGACCAGGAACTCGCTGGAACTCGAGCTGGGGCTCGTCGGGGTGACCGTCGCCAGGATGTCGATGGTGCCGCTGGCCTGGACCGCGATATCATCGGCTTGCACATCATCGTAAGTCACGCCGCCGCCGGTCAACGGGATTGTTTCCGTGCCGTTCGTGCCGAAGGACGTATCGACAGAACCGGTGACGTTGAAGCGCGCGACGATCAGGTTGACGGTCGTGGTCGTGGTCGTCGACCCGCTCGGCGTGGTGTTCGTCGTCAGGGTCCCGACGGCCACGACCTGGCCGCCGACCCGGGTGTTCTGCATGGCGATGGAGCTGATCGATTCCGAGTAGGTCGTCATCGCGGTGTTCAGCGGCACCATCAGGGCCGCCTCGCCGCCGAATCCCCACGTCGGGTCGAGCCCGAGGGACAGGAGCGTCCGACCTTCCAGATGCTCGGTCATCGGCCGGAGCGCATGGGATCGGCGGCGAACCGCCGCAGACCGACGCGCCGGCTCGGCTCCCCCGATTTGCTCCGCAACGCGGCGAAGCGGGCTTTCCACTCTCCTCATCGTACACCCCCTCATGCAGTAGAACTGGATGCTCGAGTCCGAGGCGGTCCCCGAGTGGCGCAAGGTCGCCCCCTGCCGACTCGACCCATCACCGATTGACCGGTGGGGAGGCACCCATTCGAGAGACCCTGAGAGTCGCCCGCTTACCCGTGCCGAAATCAAAGTCGCTGACCATCGTCCAGCCGCCAAGTTCAGGCGGGCGACTCTTGGCAAACAAAAAGCCCCGCTGCGCGGAATTCCGCGCAGCGGGGCCAGAAGGACCAATGTCGAGTCGCCCGTCTCGAGCGACCGTCATCCAGCTCTACTATAATCAATCGAGCAGGACTTTTTCAAGCCTATACGTCACTATCCCACGATTTTTGCCTCTCCACTTGACGGTCGGGCCTCCGACCCCGGCGATCGCGTACCGATGCGACTAGCCGGATCGGTGTCCTCGGGAGAGCCCTGCCGAGGTCCCGTCCGCGACTCGGGATGCCATCACCCGGCGAATTCGATGCGATCGCCCTGGGGAAGACCGCAGTCAGAACCTACCGGTACAACAGGAAGCCATTCGTCGCGACACCGCGGACGAGGACTTGTCTTGCGCGCTTCGGTCGGATCGAACGAAGCCA
Organism: uncultured Planctomycetota bacterium; assembly: GCA_963743925.1. Classification (GTDB taxonomy): domain Bacteria; phylum Planctomycetota; class Planctomycetia; order Isosphaerales; family Isosphaeraceae; genus CAVZRC01. Next base: position 65,242 of record CAVURY010000019.1, read on the forward strand.
TCTCGGATCAATCGACCTCGATGTCGTCGATCCTGAGCACCCTCGGAGTCAAGCTCTCCGTTGGCACGGGTGGGTCGCGTGAGACTTCGCGTATTGATCCGAGGGTCTAAGGTGAACCCAGCCCCGGTGCGATCGCGGGCGGGGACACTTGCCATTGGAGGATTCCGGCCGATAGGTTTGGCCGGAGCTTCACCTCGATGCGAAGCGCCGTGGTCTCGACGGGCTCGAACTCGACGGTATTGGCGGTATCCAACTTGGTCCCGAATTCGCCGCGCGCCCGGACAGGCTCCCATGTGCCGTCCGGCTTGCGGAAGGCCAGCCGCCAATTCATCGGCGCGGCGCAGTGGCGGCCGAGTCGACTGTCGTCCCACCAGTAGACGCTCGTGCCGCCGACCCTGCGCGGCCGGTCGAAGTCGTACTGGACCCACTCGTCCGTTCCCCTCCGGTCCCACCAGGTGAACCTCCTGCGCGTCTCGTCCGACGAATTCCTGGGCGCGACGCCGTCGTTCATCGCGCCCACGGCGTCGTTGACGAAGCAGTGCGAGGCGGTCGGAATCGAGAGGGACGCGATCGTCGGGCGCGTGGCGCCGGCCGGGGTCGTCGGCACCCAGACGATCATCTCCGCCGGGCCGCGATTGGCGTTCGCGTAGTAGGGGATCGCCACGACCTCGGTCTTTAACGGCTCTCCACCTCCGATCGGCAGTCGTTCGGCCGCGGCGCGGACGATCGTCACGCCGCCGAGAAGATCGGGACGCCATTCGGACGCGATCGACGCGCGTTGCGGGAGCCATACGTCTCGCACTCGGCCTCGATTGTCGTGCGACTCGAGGCAATAAACGATCGGCCCACGCATGAGGGCGGCACGACCGCGGTCGCTTTCGACGTGGTCGTCGGCCCTCACGAGCTGCGCCGGCATCGCCATGTGTATACGGACCTTGTCCCCCGCGTGCCACCGGCGGCGGAGCACCGCGTATCCGCGGACGATCGTCGGCGAGGCGACGGGCTCGCCATTGATGAAGATGCGGAACGCGTCCGGCCCGACCATCGGCGTGATGTAAAGGCCGCCATTCATCATGCCGCCTCGACACCAGGCGGGGACTCGGACCCGGACGTCGAAGGTCGCCGGGCGTTCGGGATCGATGGCCAACCGAACGTCGCCATCCCACGGGTAATTCGTCGTCTGCGCGAGGGAGAGGCGCTTCCCGTCCTGGCCTTCCAGGCCGATCTGTGCGCGCGACCCGACGAATAGGTTGACGTACAGGCCGTCGGCGTCCGTCGCGTAGATGTACCCGGGCAGCGCCCCCATGAGCTTCAGGAACATCGGCGGGCAGCATGGGCAGGCGTGCCAGGACCATCGCGCGCGGTCCTTTCCGGCGTCCAGCGGGTTTTCGTAGAAGTAAGCGTCGCCTTTCAACGAGACGCCGGCGAGCGCGCCGTTGTAGAGCGAGCGTTCCAGCTCGTCGACCTTCGCGGCGTCGGCCGTGGCGCGGAACAGGTTGTAGTCGAGGAATCCGCACGCGACGGCGGCGCACGTCTCGAGATAACCGTCGTTCGGCAGGACGAAGTCGCCGCCGAACTTCTCGTCTCGCGCGATGGCGCCAACGCCTCCTGTGATGTAAAGGCGGCGGGTGACCATGTTCTGCCAGAGCCGCTCGGCCGCCTCGACGTACCGGGGCTGTGCGCCCGCGACACCGAACGCCGCGACGCCCGCGGCGAGGAGCGTGGCTCGCACGGCGTGCCCTTCGATGGTCGCTTGCTGGAGCACCGGCAGATGGTCCTGGCCGTATTCGCCGAAGCTTTTTCGGCCCTCATGGCGGCCTCGAGCATCGATCCAGAAGCGAGCGAGGTCGAGGTAGCTCTTCTCGTCGACCCGCACGCCCAGGTCTCTCTTGAGCCCAGGACGCTCCCTGAACAATTCATAAAGGCGGACGAATGATTCTTCGCTCAGCGCGTGCCCGGGGATGATGTTTTTCCGCGGAGGAGGCCCCATCACCGCCACCATGCCGTTCGCCGCCCGGACGGCCGTGGCGAGCAACTTCGTCTTGCCCGTGGCGCGGTAGTAATGGATACCGGCCTCGACGAGACAGCCGATGTTGTACAGGTCGTGCTGCTCGCGGTCGTTGCCTCCATTCTGGCCCCAGCGGTGGCCGGGTTCGCGCATTTGCGTATAAGTATTGATGTAGCCGTCGGGGTCGCGCGCCGCCGCCGCGCTGATCGTGTCGATGTAGCCGTCGATCCGCGCCTCGAGCGCGGGGTCGCGCTCTTGCGCCATCAGGTCGGCCGCGCCACGAATGAGTTCGTAGATCAGCCCATCGTACCACGGCGGGCCGCCGTGCGGGGCGTCGAGTTCACCGCGGGCGACGTGTTCGAAATTCCTGAAGGCGCCATCCCTCTCGAACTTGTCCAGACAGTCCTTGATCGTCACCGCCCGCCAGGTCTTCAGCTTCGGAGACCAGAACGCGTCGTCGATCGTCACGCGGTTCGCCGCGACGGGGACGGGCCGTACCGCCGAGGCGTCGGACGCGAATGACGACGTCACGACCGCGGAGCACACGAGGAGGGCGAACAGCGGACACCCGTCGCGGTCTGCGATCCTCATCACTCTTCTCCCGGAACTTGCGGAGTCCATCGAGAAGCATCCCACCAGACGGCGAGGCCCCGTACGGCGGCTTCCTGGCGTTCCCGCGCCGGCCGCGCTTGCAAATGCCACATCGAAGTGTCGGGAGCCTTACGCCTCGAAAACATCAACGGAGATTAACGCACGTTCCCGGAAAAAGAAAGGACGTCGAGACCGCCCGGCGACGCGATCTGACGAATAGCGATCCCCGCCGAAAGGATGGAGCAATCCGTCGAGGTTCCGACGATGCGATCCGGGCCGTCGGCGACGACATATCGCTCGGAGCACCTGCTTATCAAGTGATTCCCGGTGGCTGAGTACGCGGTGCGAGTGGCTCGCCTTCAGTGGTCGAAACGCTTCGAGTGTCCGGAGTGTCGCCTTGAAGCTGATCGATCGCGGTGAAACGCCATCCTGGCCGGACGCTTCGAATGGCACGTTGTCTTGCAAGACAAGTGATGTAAACTCGATCTACTGATTCCTCCGTTGACATCTACGGAAGAATCCGTACTATAGAGTCGTGTGGCGCGAACTCCTTGTTTCGGAGGGTGGTTCATCAATGGCGAGGCGACCGCAAGAAACCCCGACCGAAGCCGAATTGGAGATCCTGAAGGTCCTCTGGGAACGTGGCCCCAGCACGGGACGTGAGGTTCTGGATGTCCTGGCCGCACGGCGGAAACGAGCCTACACGTCGGTGATGAGCGTACTCAACATCCTGGAGAGCAAAGGGCAAGTCGTCAGAAAGGCACAGGGACGTGCATTCCTATACTCCGCCAAACGGCCGCGTGAAAAAACGTTGGGCAAGATGGTCGGCAGTCTTCTGGGGCGTGCCTTCGAAGGGTCCGCTGCATCTCTGGTGTCTCAGTTGCTCGACCAATCGAAACCGACACCCGAAGAACTCGACGAAATCCGGAAAGTCATCGAAGAATATGAAGGCAGGAGTCACGTCCAATGAATCCGTTCTCGATGAATTTCGTGGCGGTGTTCGCGGAGCTCCTGACCACGGCGCTGATCCACTTCGTCTGGCAGGGTGCCGTCCTCACGCTCATCCTGCTCGTCACGGTGAAGCTGCTGGACGTGAGGACGGCTCAACTCAGATACCTTCTTTCCGTTGGCACACTGCTCATGATGGGGATGGCTCCCATCGTCACGACGATGGTGCACCATCAGGGCAAGTCGCGACCACAACATCCCCCCGTCGAGATGTCAGATCAATCCAATCCGATTATCGGGGAACACGCCACACTCACCACGACTGGTCGCATTGTTGCCGACTTGAAAAAAGGGTCGGATACTCCTTGGAATTCCGGCATCGAGTTCTATGTCCTATTTGCATGGCTCGTGGGGGTCTCGATTCTCAGCACGCGATTGGCGATCGGATTCGGAGTCACCTTGTGGATTCGCGTCAGTGTCAAACCTCTTTCCGATGAATTCGAGCAGCGAGTTCGAATTCTCAGCGATAGGATGCGTGTGGATGCACGACGACGCGTTTTCGCATGCGCGAGAGTGAGTCAAGCGGTGGCCGTCGGATTCATCCGCCCGGTCGTCTTGATCCCGGCGTCCTGGCTGACTCAATTAACTCCACAGATGATCGAAGCAATCATCGCACACGAATTGGCCCATATCCGCAGGTGGGATTTATGGGTCAATCTCGTGCAACGCATCATCGAGACTCTCTTGTTCTACCACCCCGCCGTCTGGTGGCTCTCGAGTCGAATCCGCCTCGAACGCGAGATGTGTTGCGACGAGATCGCGGCCGGGTGTTTCGACCGAGTGTTGTATGCCCGGTCTCTCGAATCGGTCGCCGAGATCGGGCAGGGAAACCTGCTCATGGCGATCTCGATAGATGGAGGGAAGAAAATGAAACTGTTGAATCGAATCCGATATCTATTCGGGCTTGCGCCCGCCGATGCGGCCGGCAACTGGTGGGCGATCGGTTTCGTGGCCATGATCCTGCCCTTTGCCGCGGCGGTTGCATTGTCACTGTCGGCTGCGGCCACACCCTCCATCGCAACGGCGGGCGACGATCCTGCCGGGTCGAAGACCGTCGAGAAGATCGTGGCCATCAGCCCTCAGGCAAAGACCGTCACGATGACCCAGCAGTATGTCTGCCAGATCCAATCTGGGCGACGTATCGATCTGGGTTCGCTGGAGACCGGGTATCTCAAGGCCACCTCGATCAGGGAAGGCCAGGCGGTGAAAGCGGGCGACGTGTTGTTCGAGATCGTGCCGGTCCTTCACAAGGCGAGGTGGGAAGCCCAGGCTGCCGAGAGAGACATCGCGCAACTGGAGTTGGATTACACCAAGAAGTTGGCCGAGAAACAGGGTGTCGCTCAGAAGGAGGTTGCACTGTACCAGGCCAAACTGGCAAAGGCCCAGGCCAAGTTGGACCTGGCGGCGGCCGAATTGAACTTTGCCAAGATCAAAGCACCTTTCGACGGCATCGTCAACCGCCTGAAACAGCAGGGTAGCCTGGTCAAGCTGGGGGAGACTCTCGGGACCTTGTCCGATAATAGCCTGGTACGGGCTTATTTCAACGTCCCCGAAGCCCGATACCTCGAGCAGATGACCGACCAGAGTCATCGTCAGGAGGATCTATCAATTGAACTCATCCTGGCGAACGGCAAGAAGTTCGGGCAGGTCGGCAAGTTCCGTTCGATCAAGGCCGATTTCAACAACGAGTCCGGGACCATCACCTTCCGCGCGGATTTTCCGAACCCGGGCGGCCTGCTGCGTCACGGTCAGACAGGGACCGTGTTGATCGGTCGAGTGCTGAAGGATGCCATCGTCATCCCTCAACGAGCGACCTTCGAACTCCTCAACAAGCGGTACGTTTACGTCGTAGACCGAGAGGATGTGGCGCATCTGCGCGAGATCGCGATCCAGGACGAACCGGAAGACCTCTTTGTCATCAAGAGAGGGGTTGGTGTGGACGACAAGATCATTCTCGAGGGGTTCCGACAGGTTCACGACGGCGAAAAAGTGGAATACGAAGATCGGGCTCAGAGGAGAAGATAAAGTCAACTTGTTCCCTCCTGATCAGCCTCGGCCAAGGAAGGGCATCTTGGTGGCCATGACCGTCAGGAAGAGGACGTTCGCATCCAGGGGTAGGCTCGCCATATACACCACGGCCCTGGCCACATTCCCGACGTCCATCGTCGGCTCGACGGCGGTCCCCCCGCCCGGCTGGAGCACGCCGTCCTTCATCCGGGCGGTCATCTCGGTGCCGGCGTTGCCGATGTCGATCTGGCCGCACGCGATGTCGTACGCCCGGCCGTCGAGCGCCGTCGACTTGGTCAGGCCGGTGATCGCGTGCTTGGTGGCCGTGTAGGGCGCGGAGTTCGGCCGGGGGGTGTACGCCGAGATCGAGCCGTTGTTGATGATGCGGCCCCCCCTCGGGTCCTGGCTCTTCATGAGCCGGAACGCCCCCTGTGTGCAGAGGAATGCGCCTGTCAAGTTCGCGTCGACCACGCCCCGCCACTGCTCGAACGTGAGGTCTTCGAGCGGGACCGGCGGCGCCCCCCTGCCGGCGTTGTTGAAGAGCAAATCGAGGCGGCCGTAAGCCGCCCGGGTCGCTTCGAAGAGGCTCGATACCGAAGCGGGATCTCCCACATCGGTGGGGACCACGAGCGTCCGGCCGGAAGCCGCCCCGGCCTCGGCGGCGGTCTGCTCCAGGGGCTCGCGACGGCGGCCGGCGAGCACGACGCAATACCCGTCGTCCAGGAGGGCCAGGGCGGTCGCCCGTCCGATCCCGGACCCCGCCCCGGTCACGATCGCGATCTTGCCGCCGTCGCCGCTCATCGATCCGCCCTCCTACTCATGACGGAGGGCCTCGATCGGGTCCATCATCGCCGCGCAACGCGCCGGGTAGATTCCGAAGAGGATGCCGACCGCGACCGAGATGCTGAACGAGACCGCGACCGATTGCAGGGTGATGATCGTCTTCTGGTCCGGGATGAAGTAGACGATGAGCCAGGGGATCAGGATGCCCACGATCACGCCCGAGACGCCGCCGACGCCGGAGAGCACCACGGTCTCGATCAGGAACTGCTGGATGATGTCCTTCCGCTTGGCGCCGATGGCGCGGCGGATGCCGATCTCGCGGGTCCGCTCGGTCACCGTCGCGAGCATGATGTTCATGATCCCGATCCCGCCGACGAGCAGCGAGATCGACGCGATCGTGCCCAGGATGATGCTGAACTGGCGCGCCGTGCGCCGGGCCTGCTCGAGCAGGTCGTAAGGCACGGTGATCTCGACGTCCTTCTTGGGATGGTAGGGCTCGTAGGCGAGCTTGATGATGGGGACGGTCGGCCCCACCTCGTTGATGTCGCGGACCTGCATGGTGATCTGCGAGAGCTGGGTCTCCTCGGCGGAGAACTGGCCCGAGCGGAGGTCGAGGATCTTCTCGCCGAATCGGACCCGGCACGTATTGAGGGGGATATAGACGTCCTTGTTGTAATCCTGGGCCGCGAGATTGGCGCCCACGCCGGCGGACGACGCGCGCTCCGCGGTCACCCCGATGACCGTGTAATAATCGGCGCCGAGCTTGATCGTATCGCCGATCGGGTCTTCGTGCGGGAAGAGGGCATTGGCCGTCTCGTGCGCCAGCACGGCGTAGTTCTTGAATTTCTCGTTGTCGGCGGCCTGGAGGAAGCGGCCCTTGGCGACCTCGAGGTGGGTGAACTCGGCGAACTCGTGGGTCGTGCCCACGACCCGGCCGTCGAAGGCGCGGTTGAGGTAGCGGATCTGCTTGCGGATCTCGCGGATCGGCAGGACGCGCTTGATCGTCGGCACGGTCTCGAGGATGCGTTCGTAGTCGTCGTAGGTGAGGCCGAACTTGAGCACGATCGATGGGCGGCCGCCGGTCGCCGACTGGGCGTCATCGCTGGGCTTGACCGAGCGGAGGATGATGTTGGTGGCGCCGAGCTGCTCGATCCGCGCCTGGGCGTCGCGGCTGGAGCCCTCGCCCACCGCGAGCATCGAGATCACCGCCGCCACGCCGAACACGATGCCCAGGGCCGTCAGGCCGGACCGGAGCTTGTGCAGCATCAAGCTCTTCAAACCGAGTCTGAAGGCGCGCCAGAGGCGTCCCATGTGTGACTATACCCTCGAAAGCGATGGAGAATCGGATTTGACGGCCCAAAAGGACCGGCAAAAGGGGACGGGGACCGTATCCCCGGCGAGATGGTCCGCCCGACGAAACAGTCTTGATTAGGTCCCACCGAGCCCGCCCGAACAGGGCCATGGTGAGCCCGACGAAACCGGTCACCGGTCCCTCAAGGAACGCCACCTTTACATTCTTTACAATAAACTCGATACCCTTTTGGAAATAGTCGGGTTTCGAAGAATCTCCGGGGCAACCGTCGCCACGCATCCACGCCGGCGTGTCCGCCGGAAAATCATCCGATCGACTCCGATCTTCCGGTGCGGGCGATCTTCCGGAAGAGGAGCAGGAAGATCGTCTGCTCCTCCTCGGTCAAGGATTCCAGCATCCCTCGGAAGAATTTCGACCGGCACGCCGCAATATTCTCGAATGCGACCCGGCCGCGTTCGGTCAAACCGACCCGGACGACGCGACGATCCTCGTCCGATCGATGCCTGAGGACGAACCCCTTGCGTTCGAGGTTATCCGCGAGGGCCGTGACGGAGTTCACCGCCAACCTCAGGTACTCCGCCAGCTCGCGCATCATCCGCGGCCCGGATTTCCCCAGGTAGTCGACGACGCGGAACTCCTGCATGCTCAATTCCATCGTCGGCTGGCACGCCGCACCGGCGTTCACCGTCTGGAATTGCTCGGAGATTTCTCGCATCAAATCGCCGAGGTCGGCCGCTTTCCTGTCGATTTCGTCGATGATTTCTTCCATAGAATAATTCCAGGATCGAACTAAATCTATAGCAAGCGTTCGACGGGGTCAAGGCTCCCGTTCGAACTTCTCCATGTCGATCGCGGTGCCCGGCCTTATAATGGATGTTTGGGCGAGTCGGGGACATCGGGAACGGGGAGCGAAGGACGATGATGGGGGATGGCTACCTGGTCATGATCGGCCGATGATGGGACGGGTCGCAATCCTGGGCGCGGGAGGGATGGGGACCGCGCTGGCGATGCTCTTCGCCAACGCGACGGACCAGGTCCGGCTGTGGTCGCGCGATCCGGCCCATGCCGAGGCGTTCGCGCAAACGCGCGTCAACGAGCGGCATCTGCCGGGGATCCGGGTCCCGGACTCGATCCGGATCACGGCGAGCGGCGCCGAAGCCGCCGAGGACGCCGATCTCATCGTGGCGGCGATCCCGACCACGTTCCTCCGCGCCACGCTCGAGCGGCTCGCCGCCGATGTACCCCCCTCGATCCCGACCTTGAGCGTGGTCAAGGGGATCGAGTACGGCACGTTCGCGAGGCCGAGCCAGATCATCCGGGCGGCGCTGGGCCCGCGGCCGGTCGCCGTGCTGAGCGGCCCGAGCCATGCCGAAGAGCTGGCGCGGGCTGCCGGCTTCGGTCGTCGTCTCGGGGACCGATGCGCCGCTGAATGCGTCGATCCGCGACGCGCTCAGCCACGAGATGTTCCGCGTGTACACCAGCGACGACGCGCTCGGGGTGGAGCTGGCCGGTGCCCTCAAGAACATCCTGGGGATCAGCGCGGGGATATGCGACGGGCTGGGTTTCGGCGATAATGCCAAGGCGGCACTCCTGACGCGGGGGCTCGTCGAGATCGCCCGGCTGGGGGTCAACCTCGGGGCTCGGGCCGAGACGTTCTACGGACTGGCCGGGGTCGGCGACGTGGTCACGACCTGCTACAGCCCCTATGGTCGCAATCGAGCCGTCGGCGAACGGATCGGCAAGGGGCAGAGCCCCGATCGCGTGCTCGAGGAGATGGTGAACGTCGCCGAGGGGGTGCCGACCACCCGGAGCGTCTACTGGCTGGCCAGGGAGCGTGGCGTCGAGATGCCGATCACCGGCGAGCTCTACCGGGTCTTGTTCGAAGGCAAGTCGCCTCGTGCGGCCGTGTTCGACCTGATGGTTCGACTCCCCAAGATGGAATGGGAATGACGAGGTGGGCCCGCAAAATCGATCCTGTGCCGTCGCGTTCAAGGAATGGTCCGGCGTCTGCGACGCCCTGACCGAAGGCGTCCAGTCGATCATCCTCCGCAAGGGAGGGATCCGGGAAGGGACCGGGCCGGGGGTCTTCGTCCCGGAACACGACGAGTTCTGGCTGTATCCCACGGCCGTCCATCAGGCCCAGCAAGGCCTGAGACGCCCCGAGGCCGAAAGCGGCCCGCAAACCACGGCCGGCCCGGCCGAATCGGTCTCGATCCGCGCCCTGGCGAGGGTCGAGATGATCGGTTACCTCCGCGACGAGGCGACCCTTCCGGCGCTCGAGGAGTTCCACGTCTGGACCGAGGAGACGGTGCGGAAGCGGTTCCATTACCGGGCGCCGGGCCTCTGGGTCCTGGGGATCCGCGTCTGGCGGCGCGATCCGGCCTTTGAGATCATGTCAACGCCCGAACATGCCGGTTGCAGGACGTGGGTCACGCTCGAGCCGGCGATGCCCGCGACCGACCTCATCCCCGCGCTGGACGACGCGACCTGGTCCGAACGCATGGGACGATTGCGGTCGATCCTCGAGGCGGCATGCCCCGAGGACCCGGGCACGAGACGATCGGCGGCCGGGATGATGCCGCGTCCATGATGGAGAGAGAATGACGCCTCGCACAATGGCCCGCGACCTCTGGAACCATCCGGCCACGGTCGCGTTCTGCTTGAGCTGGATCGCGATCTTCGCGGCCATGACCTATGTCGAATTCGCCGACCGAAGCCCGTTCCTGACGCGAGACCGATGGCTGGTCGTCGGCTTCCCCGGAGGGCACCGCTTCGGCGACCTCACCCTGCGCGAATTGCGCCAAGGTCAGATCTGGCGCTTGATCACATGCAATTTCATCCATTACAGCCTCATCCACGTCACGCTCAATCTGCTGGCCATGTACCAACTGGGTTCGATGGTGGAAGAGTGGTACGGATCGTACCAGTTCGTCTTCGTCTATGGCCTGCTGGGAGGCCTGGGCAACCTGGTTTCGGCGTTCATCCGCATCGGGGTGGGAGCGAACCCCCAGATCCACTCGGGGGGCGGGTCGGTGCTGATCATGGGCCTGGTCGGGATGTGCGCCGTGGCTGGTTGGCGGGCGCGAGACCGTTGGGGCAAATCGTTGAGCCGACTGATGGCGTTCTTCCTGCTGATGACGGCGGGCCTGGGAATCCTACTGCCCCGCTACATCGACAACTGGGGACATGCCGGCGGCGCGCTGGTCGGCGCCGTCCTGGGATTTGCGGACTACCGATTGCTGAACAATCGATCGACGAAGTCGGCCTGGGGGATGGGGGTGGTGATGGGATCGATCATCGCGGCTTGCGGGGCGGCCCAGATCCTCGAGGATCGAAGGGAGTCGCCCGCGTTGCGAGAGAGGTCCCTCATCGCCCGCACCGACCTGCTCACCAGGGCCGCTCGGGACGTGAATGCCATCGCGCAGCGCCTCGGGCGGAACGGCCGATTGACCGACGACGTCCGGGTGACGCTGGATGCCCTGGAGAAGAACCTGGACGGCCCGTCCCGGGAGGCGATCCGAGACCTCCGCCCGGCCGTCCTGGCCGCACTCAACCGCCCGCTACCGGCCCCGGAGAAGCAAGATCTCCAGGTGCGGATCGCGGGCGCCCTCCGCGTGATCCGGAGGGAGTATCAGAAGGAACAGGACGAGCTCCGCGAACTCCGTCGTCAACCGCGGTAGGCCCGGTCACGCCCCCCGAGGCGTCATGTCATCGGTCCCATATTTGCTGATCTATTTTCGAGGATCGAGATCGAGGCTCCCGCGGGAGGGCCTGCATCGGCGCCGTTCGCGCCCGATCCCCATCGGCGCGCTCGGCGGCCTTCCTCGAACGCCCGTCCGGGCGATCCCGAGAGCCACCCTGGGTATCTTTGGATTCCGGCATCACCCCCCTGTTCAAGGGATGGGACTTGCGGCGCCTTGATGGAGCGTTAGGTCAAGGCGCAGCGAGACGGATTCTCGCGAGAGTTGGCCATGCCCGGGCAGGCTAGAAATCGATCCGGACTCCAGAAGTGACACGACCACGTCCGGAATTACGGTGGGAGACAACGGCATGGAACCGCAGGACCAGGATTCACACGAAGAAACGCGGGCATCCGATTCGCAACGGAGAGATCAGCACCGGACACGCGACGGCGGGTCGTCGGCAGGATCAGACCCTCGTGTCATCGGGACGAGCGACCCTGTCATCGCCTCGGGACCCGTATCTCATCCCGATTGGAAGAGCCATCCCAGCGGGACCATGGTCATCGAGACCAACTTGATCCGTGAGCCGGAGGGAGGTCGCACTCCTGACCTCCTCATGGTCCCCTTCCAGATGGACCCGCCCGCGAATGGGCACGACCATGCGGGGGCTCGCGAGGAGAAACCGAAAGCGAAAGGGCACGAGGAAGGCCCGAAAGGGCAGGACGGGCAAGCCAAGAAAGATAAGCCCGACGACAATCAGGACCGCGACGACGATCGAGGTCAATCCAAGGACCAACGGAAAGACGCCCATGGGAGGCAGGCCCAAACACCCTCGCTCGCCCGAAGCTTGATGGTCTCGGGCGTGGTAGCCCTGATCTGCGGTCTTGCCGGAGCCTGGGGCTACTCGTATTTCTTCGGGCCCTCCAAGTCGGATGACCAGAAGTCGTCATCGAAGAAATCCGATTCGAGCAAGTCGTCCGACAAGGGCTCGGGCTCGAGCTCGAGCAAGTCGTCCGATTCGTCCGACTCAGACTCATCGAAGAATACCTCGAGCTCGAACACCGGCGCGAACTCGGGCTCGAAAGCCTGAGCGCCTCCCCACGGAGAAATGGCCTGGGATTCCGTCGGGGGGGCGAGTCTGCCGCGGTGGCAAGTTGGATTTGACTCGTCCGGATGAGCACAGTTGGTATCTCGCTTACTTTGTTGCGCCTGGGAGGAGCCCCCTGACCCGCCCTTCGGGCCCCCTCTCCCCGCCGCCGCGGGGCGAGGGGGAAGGACGGGCGCGCCATGAGACCGGGGAGGACGCTCAAGGGTGTCAATATCAACTTTTCCTCGCGCCAGCCCCGCCCGTCCGAATCCCGATTTGAAGATCAGCGGGTCGCCGGGGGAGGCCCGTTGCCGACTCGCGGCAGGAAGTTCGGCCGCGAGGTATCCACCGGCTGGATTTCGCCCGGGGGCCGGAGCTCGGAGAGCTCGCGGGCCGGGTAGCCGAGCGCGTGGAACAGCTCGAACTGGGCCCGGTTGTACTCCGACACCGTCGAGAAGTACTCACGGAATGCCCTCTGCAAGAGCTGGAGTGCATAGATCGCTTCCTGCGGCCGGCTGATCAGGTCCAGGACGTTTTCGAACCGGCTGGTCTGCTTCAGTCCCTCGACGGCCCCATTCAACGTGATGATGCCCGTGCGCAGGGCGCGATCGGCCTGGGTGGCTCGGGCCGCCGCCGACTGGAGGCGAGCGAGGGCCTGGTTCACCTCCTCGGCGACCTGATCCTGGGCCCTGCGAAGGTCGATGATGGCCTGCGACTGCATGCCGCGCTGGGCCTTGATCATCGCCAGGTTCCCGAACCCGAAATTCTGGAGCTGCCACATCAACTGGATGCTGACGTCGTCGCGGCCGTTCCACTGATTGAGGCTTCCGTTGTAACCGAAGCCGAAGATCCCGCCCTGGATCAACATGCCGCCGGGAGACTGGAACCCGGTGAGGATCACCGTAGGGAGGAATGGCCTCGCCTTCTCCCGCCTCACCCCCAATTCCGCGGCCTTGATCAGCGCCAGCCGCGAGGCCAATTCCGGACGGTTGGTCAGGGCGATCGGCATCAGATCATCGAGGCCAAGCCCCGGGTCGATCAGGGTGATCTGGACGTGGTCGTGCTCGAGCGGCTCGACCACCGCGCGCGGGTCCAGCCGCAGCACCCTCGTCAGGTTGGCGCTCTGCACCCGCCACTGCTGTCTCGCCATCACCGACTGCTGCTCCAGGTCCGCCAGCATGTTCTTGGCCCGGTCCACCTCGAACTTCGACACCAGGTCGCGGCTCAACGCCTCGACCTTCACGGCCACGTCGCGCGCCCGCTCGACCGTGTAGAGGGACCCGGCGTAGATCCCCCGTTGTTGATGGACCATGAAGTAGGCGTCGGCGGTCCGGAGCAGGGCGTCGTTCTTGGCGGTCTGGATGTCCCAATGGCGGGCGTTCAGGACCTGCCGGGCCGCCAGGGGCTGGTAGATCGCATCGGTCGTGGGGATGTTCCCCCAGAGGCCGGCCCCTCCGTAGAAGAAGTTCGTGCTGACGGCGGTCAAGATCCCCTTGTTGAAGTCCGGGCCGCCGCCGTCGTGCCGGAGGTAGTCGAAGGCGATGTTGAGCGCGGGGACCCAGAGGACCTTGGCCTGCGAGAGCTCGGCCTCGGCGACCCAGACCCGCGCCTGCGCCATGGCCACGATCAGCGGCCGCGCGTCGGAGAGCCGAAGCGCCGTGGCCAGGTTGATCGGGAATCGCAGGTCGGTCGGGTCGAACGGGGCCCTGAGGCTCAGGCTGGCGGCCAGCGGCGAAGGGGCCGTCGCCGCCGTCCCGTCGGATCCGGGCGCGCCGGCCGTCGGAGACGGCAATGCGGGCAAAGGCGGGGTGTGCTGGCCCTCCCGAGCCGCGATCGAAGGTGGACCTGCCGGCGACGGCGGCAAGCTCGGGCCCGCCGGGGAATCGCCGGCCGGGGACGACGGCAGGTCCCGGCCGCTCTGCCTGACGAAGCGCTCGATCGCCGGGGATACGGTGGAAGACAGCGAGGGGGAAACCGGCTGGACAACCCGCCTCGTGGCGGGATCGATGGCCGCGGAGGCCGTCGGCGGCGAGGAAGTCGTCGGGACCGTCATGCTCGTCGCCGGGGCCGGGGGCTGCGCGGCGCAGGGGTCGGGCTCGACCCCGCTCAGGAGCAAGGCCGCGGCGAGGATCGATAACCGGCCGTTGCGTGGCTTCATCACGAACCCCAGTCTGTCCGAAGGTCTCGCAATCCGACGCCTCGGCCGCGCGAATTCCCGTGGCTCGAAAGCCGGGAGTCGCGTCCGGGAGCCGGCTCCATTCCCGATAGACCAGGACCGCCATACCAATGCACGATCATTCCTTCACTCACCAATTTGGTTGACCCTCGGGCCGGGTGAAACCCGGAACTCCCCGGGGCGCCGGAAGGCCGGCGTTCATCGCGTGGCCGGGGGAGGCCCGTTGCCGACCGGCGGAAGGAAGCGGGGCCGCGACAGGTCCACCGGCTGGACCTCCCCGGGGGGCCGTAGCTCGGAGAGCTCGCGGGCCGGGTAGCCGAGCGCGTGGAACAGCTCGAACTGGGCCCGGTTGTACTCCGACACCGTCGAGAAGTATTCCCCGAACGCCCTTTCGAGGAGCTGGAGTGCGTAGACCACTTCCTGCGGCCGGCTGATCAGGACCAGGACGTCGCCGAACCGGCTGGTCTGCTTCAGTCCCTCGGCGGCCCCGTTCAGCGTGATGATGCCCGTGCGCAGGGCGCGATCGGCCTGAAGGACCCGCACCGCGGCCGACTGGAGGCGTGCCTGGGCCTGGTTCACCTGCTCCGCGACCATGTCCTGGGCATCGAAGAGCTCGATGATGGCCTGCGACTGCATCCCGCGCTGGGCCTTGATCTGAGCCAGGTTCCCGAACCCGAGATTCGAGAGTTGCCAGACGGGCTGGACGCTGAAGTCGAATCGACCGGTCCACTGGTTGAGGCTGTTGTTGGCGCCCAGGCCGAAGATCCCGGCCTGGATCATTTCCAGGGGGGTCTGGAAACCGTTGAGCGCGATCATGGGGATGAACGGCCGCGCCTTCTCCCGGCGGACGCCCACCTCGGCCGCCTCCACCAGGGCCCGTCGGGAGGCCAGCTCGGGGCGGTTGGTCAGGGCGACCTGCATCAAGTCATCCAGCGTACGGCCCGGGTCGACCAGCGTGATCTGGATGTGGTCGTGCTCGAGCGGCTCGACCACGGCGCGCGGGTCCAGCCGCAGCACCCTCGTCAGGTTGGCGCTCTGCACCCGCCACTGCTGCCGCGCCACGACCGACTGCTGCATCAGGTCCGCCAGCATGTTCTTCGCCCGGTCGACCTCGAACTTCGACACCAGGTCGCGGCTCAACGCCTCGATCTTGTTGACCACGTCTCGCGCTCGCTCGACCGTGTAGAGGGACCCGGCGTAGAGGCCCCGATACTGGTGGACCATGAAGTAGGCGTCGGCGGTCCGGAGCAGGGCGTCGTTCTTGGCGGTCTGGATGTCCCAATGGCGCGCGTTGAGGACCTGGCGGGCCGCCAGCGGCTGGTAGATCGCATCGGTCGTGGAGATTTCCCCCAATGGAGACCCCGTCATCCCGACGCCGCCGTAGAAGAAGTTCGTACTCGGCGAGGTCAAGACGCCCTTGTTGAAGTCCGGGCCGCCGCCGTCGTGCCGGATGTAGTCGAAGCCGATGTTGAGCGTGGGGATCCAGAGGACCTTGGCCTGCGACAGCTCGGCCTCGGCGACCCAGACCCGCGCCTGCGCCATGGCCACGATCAGCGGCCGCGCGTCGGAGAGCCGAAGCGCCGTGGCCAGGTTGATCGGGAATCGCAGGTCGGTCGGGTCGGTCGGGGCCTTGAGGTCCAGGCTGGCGGCCAGCGGCGATGAGTCCGTCGCCGCCGTCCCGCCGGGCCCGGGCGCGCCGGCCGTCGGGGGTGGCGTGTCAGGCACCGGTTCGACGTCCGGGCTCATCCTGGAATTGGAGGACGGGGGCATCGACGAGGGTGGCAGCGGCGAGGGCAACCCCGGCTGCTGGGCCGCGCAGGGGTTGGACTCGGCCCACAAGACCAGCAAGGCCGCGAAGGATATCCAGGCGTAGACTGATCGATCCTTCATTTGAGGCGATGCTCCCTTCCTGGGCCGGTGCTACTGACGCTTTCAATCGCTCCGGTGATGCAGGATCACCAGATTGATCGGCCTGGGCGGGTTGTCCGATTGACGATAGTTCGCCCGGATGGCGCGGTTTTCTGGTCGTCGCGGGTGGCTGGCCGAGATCCTGTCCCTACAACCGATGGATTCCTCAAAGTCGTGGGTTCATTTCCTCAAGTTCGACTCCGAGCCACCGGCGAAGCTGCCGATCGGTCGCGAACCTTCGACTCTTGAATTGGTTTCCTTGGTGCCGACCGACTTCGGACGGGACAGGATGGCAGGATGGTCAGGATTCGGGTTTTTCGGTGGTTTGTTCCCTCGCTGCCGACCGACTTCGATCGGGATACGTCCCTAAAAGTCGACGTAATCGTTATAACCGTGGCTTCGTTCGATGGCTTTTCGCTCGTTTCACGGGTGAACGGGCGTCCGACAGCCGTCGAGGCTCCATGATTCCGGCCGGACAACATCGCCGACCTCCTCCACGAACCCGATTCGTCGAGCTGCGGAGCACACCGCCACGCATGCATCCACTCATCTATACAGACATCGCCGATGAGACGTCGCGGGAATCCAGTCTTCTACTATTACTATGCCGCCGTTTTGGAATTTCATGAACGGGATCGTGGAATCCTGGAGCTTGTCGCGTCGCAATGCATTTCATCCTGTTGATCCTGTCCATCCTGTCTCTCTCGATTCGAAATCCATTCCGACAGGATGGACAGGATCAACAGGATGGAAATCAGGAACATCGGGGAATTGCGTGTTCTGCCTTGCCTTGGAGGAACGCTCCTGGTGGTCGTCTTGATACCCATTCGGAATGGGGATTTCGTCATCCGGAATGGATTTCGTCACAACCTCTCACTCCGTCACCCGGAACCGGGACGGGCGGTCGGTAGAGGTTGACATCCCCGGCCGGGCTGTGAGTCAATGGATGTATTGACGGGTAATCCCGGATCGCTGGAGGGGAGTGACCATGTCCACGGCCGTAACGCCCCGACCGTTGACGGCGCCGATGCCGACGGCCCTGCCGGACTGGATCCCGTCGCCGCTCTACCGGCTGACGGTCGAACAGTACGAAGCGATGGCCGACGCCGGCATCTTCGGCGATAGGGACCGGGTCCAACTCATCAACGGCTGCCTGGTGAAGAAGATGACGCAACACCCGCCCCATTCGGTCGCCGACGAGCTTTGCGGGAAGGCCCTCGATCGGCTCTTGCCGGCGGGTTGGTCAACGCGGGCGCCAAGCCGGTGCGGATCCCCGGGCTGGCCAGCATGCCGGAACCCGACCGCAGCGTGGCGCGTGGGTCGATCCGCGACTACGGCGGCCGACACCCGGGACCGGAAGAGCTGGCGCTGGTCGTGGAGGTCTCCGATTCGAGCCTGGACGCGGACCGGAAGATGGCCGAGATCTACGGGAAGGCCAGGATCCCCGCCTACTGGATCGTCAACCTGGTCAACGGCCAGGTCGAGGTCTACTCCGACCCGGGCCCGGACGGCTATCGGTCGAACGAGGCCCTCGCGGCCGGCCATGTGCTGCGGGTGATGATCGATGGCGTCGAGGTGGGAGAGATCGCGGTGGCCGACATCCTGCCCTGATGAGGGATTTGACCATGCCCAAGCCGCCGCGTGCCGAGGAAGCGCTGGCGGCGGTCGCGGCGGCCCGGTACCCGGTCGGCGCGACGAGGCCCCGACCGGCGGGGACGGCCGTCCTCGAACAACTCGCGGAGCTCGAGGTGGAGAGCATCTCCCCCGCGACCGCCCGCAAGATCCTGGAGTTCCAGTTCGGTGCCTCGCACCATACGCGAGTGGAGGCCCTCTCGCAGCAGGCGCAGTCGGGCACGCTCACCCCGGCCGAGCAGGAGGACCTCGACGAGTACATCCGCGTCGGCACGCTGCTCTCGATCCTCCAATCGCGTGCACGCCGGGCGCTCAAGGCCGCCGGGCAAGCCCCCTGATCATCCTCACGGTCGAAGGATGACCGGTTGAGCTTCGTGGCGATATTGAGGTGGTGTATGACCGGCTCAAACCCGTCGCCAGTCTCAAGCACCAGATGATTTCTATCACTGTCCGTTGTGCCTCATAACGGATTGTTGTATCATTGGACGGGGTTGTTCCCTCACTGTCCAGGATTCTGATGGCCCGTTTTCTCGAGACGGACAACCGACGTGGGACGTGATCGGGCTGAGTCGACCGAGCTCCGGGAGCTGGGCTCGTCCCTGGCCGCCGCGCGGCTTGAGCGAGGCTTGAGCCAGGCCGAGCTCGCCGCGCGCTGCACCCTGTCCCAGGCCCAGGTCTCGTACTTCGAGGTCGGACAGCGTCGGCCGACGCTCGACCAGCTCCTCCGGATTGCCCGGGCGCTCGACGCCCCGATCCAGAGGCTCATCACCGGGTCGGACCGGCCCGGTACCGGCTTGTGCGAGATCGCCCTCGAGTTGCGGAACCTGGGTCTGGTCAACCTCTGGGTCAAGGACGCCTCCGTGCCCGGCGCGTTCCGCCGCGGCGAGGAGGTCATCGCGCTGGCGGTCTCGGGCTATGAGCCGGACCCGCGCATCATCGAGGCGATCCCGGCGGCCCTGGCGTGGAACGAGATCGATCCCGACCTGCTCCGGGCGTACAGCCTGACGACGACGACGGGCCCGCGCACGGCGCGACGGCTGGCCTGGCTGGCGGATATCGCCCTGGCGATCGACCGGCGCGGCGGGTTTCCCGGGGGATGTCGGCGGGAGTCGCTCGATCGCTTCATCCAGATCATCGGCGCGACAGCATCCGATCCGGATGCCTGGGATCACCTGGGTCGTCCGACGGCCAGACCGCCGACCTCGCCCATCTGGAAGCGCTGGAGGATCAGTTACGAGGCCGACCTGGGCCGGTTCGCGCAGCGGGCTCAGCACCTGGCCGAGCTCCGCCGACGGCCCGACGCTCCTCGGCTGAACCGCGTGCGTCAACACGGATCTCCCGCGGCGGTGGGCGGCAAAACGGACGGAGGTCCCTGAAATGGGACATGTCGAGATCCTCGGATTCCTCGAGGCCATCGATGCGGAGCTGGCCGAGCACGCCGAGGAAGGGGAGACGGTCGCCTTTCACCTGATCGGCAGGTCCGCCCTGATCCTCCGCTACGGGCTGAACCTGTCAACCAAGGACGTCAACATCGTCCATTTCCACGACTCCGCGCTGGAACGAATCGCCGTCGAGCGCTTCGGCAAGGGGACGCAAAACGCGGATCGACTGGGATTCTATCTCGAGCCGGTGCCGCAGGGGTTGCCGCCGATCCCCGGCGGCTATTGCAGCCGGTCCGAGGACATCCCGGGCCATTGGCGTGTCCTGAGGCCGAAGCAGCCGGAGCCGCACGACCTGGCGGTGACCAAACTGAAGCGGTTCCACGCGAAGGATCGCCAGGACCTCCAGATCCTGTGCGACTCGGGTGATCTGGATGTCGCCCGGCTGAGAGAGGTGCTCGAATCTGCCTTCATCTGGGCGGAGAAGGAGGACCCGGAACGGGAGCTCGCCGCCGGGAATTTGTCGCGGGTGATCGACTACCTGGAGGGGAAGACCCGTACGCTGTGAACGATGGTGGGCATACCGACCGACGGTGGCAGACCTTGCGTTCGCGGCTCGCCCGTCGGCCAGGCAGTGGGGCGCCCTCACGGTCGGGGCGGGCTCGCTTCGTTACCCGAATGCGAGGCAGGCCGCCCCGGACGATCGGCCATCCGGGCAGGAAGGAGGACACGACCCCGTGATCCTGACCTTTACCGGGCCCAAGTCACATTCGGCAGCCCCTTCGCCAGTTCTTGGACAGCGGCGGTGCTCGCCCTGGTATCCATGAGAAACAGCAGCTTGAGATTCTTGAGCCCCTTTAAATGCACGAGCCCGGCATCGGTAATTCGGGTCTTGTCGAGTTTGAGCCATTCCAGCCGTGTCAGGCCTGCCAGGTGCGCCAGCCCTGCATCACCGATTTGAGTTTCGGAAAGGTAGAGGACTTGTAGTTGATCGAGGGCTTCCAAACTGGCCAGTCCAGCATCACTGATATCCGTCCCACACAATACCAGGCGGGAGAGATGTGCCACCGAAGCCATCGGCGCATCTATTCGCTCAACGTTCACGGGAAGACGCACACAGATGACATGGGCGAAGTAATCGACCCCGAGGCGATCGACCAACCATCGGGGAGCCCAAGTTTCGGTGTCGCTCCCTCCCGCTTGTCCCGGGAGCCCAGGCCCTTGCGTCGAGGGCGTCAGAGGCACCGGCAAAGAAGGATCCTGGCGATCCGGATACCAGTTGTAGATCACTTCACCCTGGGCCCGCGTGACGGCCGTCACGCAGTCGCGCTGGAGCTTGGCCTGATGAATGATCCAGCCCAGTCCGCCGCCCACGAGTAACATGACCGCGATGAGGCCGCGGATACTCAGGCGAAGCCTCTTCCGCAACCATCGTGACCGGGATCGTCGATCGGCCATCTGACTCCCTTTGGATGTTGAGTCCGGTCGCTCACCCGGGGTCCACGAACGAAGCGGGATCTTCATGATATTCCCGAGAGGAGGCAGAAGATAGGCAACCGCCTTCTTCGATCCGTCATGACACCCCGGCCGATCTGTGCGACAATGGGCCTGTGACGGGTGGAGACTGCCCGCGGAGATCCCCGGGATGAGGCCACGGCATCCCGACAAACACATCGAGGCGGCCGTCCAATATGCGGAAGCCTGGGGTGGGAGGTCGTGATGTCCAACGGGCACGATTGGGGGTTTCTCCTGTGCCCGGAACGCGGCCGGGAAGGGCACAGGATCGGCGTGTATTCGACGCCAAAGGTACCGGAGAACCACGCCCGCCGAATCAGGAAGTTGGTCAACAAATGCCCGCACGGGCAAGGGGGCTGAGATGGGAGCCGAGCACGAATTCACCCTGGTCGTCAACGGAATCCCCGATCTCACATCGGCGGTGATGGACGCCCTCTTCGAAGCCGGTTGCGACGACGCCACGGTCATGATGACTGGGGGCCGGGTCTATATCGGTTTCGATCGTGAGGCTCCCACCATGAAGGATGCCGTCGTCGGCGCGATCCGCGATGTGCAGAAGGCCAACATCGGCGCACGCATACTTCGAGTCGAAGGGTCCGAGCTCGGCTCGATCCAGGAAATCGACGGCGAAGTCCTTCGACTGATCGAAGCGTGATCGGGGCGTGCGCCCCGATGGGAGAAAGATTCGGAGTTTCGCGGGGATGGGCATTCGACCCGATACCGATCGAAGACCGGGGACATCGTCGCTCTGCGCCCTCTGCGGTCCCCCCTTTGCGTCTCTGTGCGAAACCCGTTCGTCTGGAATCTCAGGACGTCTTCGCGACCTCCGCCGTCTTCAGGGCATTCCGCCACCTGGCCGCCTTTGTCGGCTCGCCCCAGGCCTCGTAGAGCTTCACCAGGCGTTCGACAGCCCGCGTGACGTGATCCTTGTAGGGGGCCGAGATCGATCCCTCGCGTTGTTTCAGGCCCTCGTAGCCCGATAGCAGAAACGGCTCGGCTTCGGCGAATTTCGACTGATCGAGGAGCGCCTGGCCGAGGAGCGATCTGGTATCGAAGGTCTCCCAGTCGTCGGGCTGGATTCGCTCGCGGATGGTCAGGGACTCGCGCAGTTTCAGCTCGGCATCGGCGGGTTTCTTCTCGGCGAGCAGCATCGATCCGCTGATGGCCAGCGCGGAGGCGTGCGCGGGCGACGACAGGTTGCGGTCCAGCAGGTGGCCGGCCTCGGCCGTGCGGTTGGCGAGCCGGTAAGCGACCGCAAGCCGGTTGCGGCATTCGGCCGTATCCGGATGGTTGACCCCTTGCATGGCTTCCCGCAATGCTAACGCGCACTCGTACTGCGTGACCGCCTGGGCGGGTTCTCCCAGATTCAGGTAGGTCATTCCCAGGATCTCGCGGACCGCGGCTTCCGCGAGCGGCCGATCGGCCAGGACCGCGGCGACCTGCGACGCGGCCGCGTCCACCGCCTTGCGAAGCGACACGTCCTTGCCCTGTCCCCCGGCCCAGAAGACTTCCGACAGCGACACTTCTCCCGGTCGGCCCGCCGACAACAGCTTCCTCTTGAGGAAATCGATGATCGCCTTCGTATCGGCCTCGGAACGCCGAGCGTCCCTCGCGTCCGCCTGGGCCTGATCGCGCTCCTTGACCGCGGTCTTCCAATTCGCCTCGACCTGCTTGAGGTTGCCATCGTCCGGGCTTGCATCGGCCGAATCCGAGTCGTTGCTCGAATCGGATTTCTTGCTCGAAGCCTTCTGATCTCCCGATTTGGCCGATCCGAAGAAATGCCAGTAGGTCCAGGCGCCGGCGACGCCGCAGATCAAGGACACGATGCCGGGGAGCAACAAGGTGCGGATGAGTGAAGAACGCTGAACCGAAGGGTGCCCCTGATCCTCGCGCCGATTGCCGGACCCGCCCCGATCCTCGTCGGGTTTCTGCCCCGTGGGATTGGGGCGATGATGGCCGATCCTGTCGGGATGGTACGCGGCCCCCGACACGACGGCAGGATCGTCGGTCTCGATCACCTGGTTGGCCGACGACGGCCCGCCGTTTCCGGCCGAGTTCTCGCCTTGCGGCGAATCGGCCGCCGGGCGCTCGTCGTGTTCCTGGTCTCGCGATGCCATCAGTGTCATCCCCTACCATCTTGTTTCAACACAAATATTGAGAAATACTTCTTATCCACGAAATACACCAACATACACGAAAAAAGAAAGGGAACCTCGGAAATCGCCGGACCAATCCATGATTAAATATAAAGATTTTCATATTATTAGATTTGGTGTATTTTTCGTGTTTTTCGTGGATAAATTTCTTCTCTTTTCTTGGTTGCCGCTCGGCGAATTCGCCTGTCTCAGGGGCCATGATTTGCGGACTCCTGGGCTAGCCGGCATCCATCGCGTTCGATTTCGTATTGTCGGATTCCGACCCCGCGGGCGGGGGCGAGTCCGAGACCCGCACGAGGCCGCCGTCGGTGAGCGTCGAGAGCTTGCTGCCGATGAGCACCTGTTCGGTGGGCAGCAACGGTTCCCAACGTTCGTCCTCCGAGGATTTCGACGCGACGCGACGATTGGTGACCTGGATCCAATCGGCGTCCGTGACGCCGGTCTGGACTTCGGTCCGCGCCGCGTGCCCCTTCTCATATCGCCAGATGAACGTCTTGCCGCCGGCGTGGGTGAAGGCCGCCTTCGGCAGGGCCCGGACGTCGGGGCGCTCGACGACGACCTCGCCGTACGCGTACATCCCCGGCAGGATCTGGCTGCCGGTGTTGGGCAGGTCGATCTCGGCGCGCATCGTCCGGCTCCGGGTGTTGAGCGCCCAGGCAAGGCGCGTCACGGTCGTCGGGAGCCATTCGTCGCGGTATGCCCAGATCTTCACGCGTGCCTCCGAGCCGGTGTGGACGTAATTCGCATCCCGCTCGGGGATGTCGACGAAGACACGGACGATGTCCGTGCGATCGACGACGTAGATCGGGGCGGCCTTGCCGCCGGGCGAGAGGTCGGGGGAGCGCATCTCGGCGGTGGGGTCGCCCGAGCTGGGCATGAGGAAGTCCCAGGTGTTGGCGTTGCGGGCCACGACGATGCCGTCGAAGGGGGCCAGGAGCTTGAGGTAGCCCACCCACGCCTCGAGCCGCTTCGCCTCGCTGGCGGCCACGGACAGGTCGGCGCGGGCGACCGCGACGTTGACCTTGGCCCGCTCCAGCCGGGTCTCGGCGGCGAGCAGCTCCGCCTTCTCCTTGGCGATGGTCGCGACCGCGGCCGCCCGCTCGGCGATGTTCGCATTCAATTGATTCTGGGACTCCAGCAGGATCTGCGGGGCGACCACCTGCCGCTCGACCTCACGCGCGAGCCGCTTCACCTGGACGTCCCAGCGCCGGACCGCGGCCTCGTATTTCTCCAGGATCGCCCTGGCCTCATCGAGGCGTGCCCTGGCCGCCTTGACCTCGGCGTCGGTGACTTCCACCTCCTTCTGGGCCAGCCGGACCCGCTCCATGTCGTATTCCACGGTCGCCTTCTTCGTCCCCGAAAGCTCCATCATCTCGGGCATGAAGAGGTCGGCGAGCACGTCGCCCTTCTGCACCTTGTCCCCGATGTCAACGTTCCACTTCTCGATGAATGCGGTCACCTTGGGATAGATCGACGTGCGCTCGTAGCTCTGGACGAAGCTCGGCTGCCCGACGATCCGGCGGATCTTCCGGAGCTCGGGATGGATCACGTGGAGGACCGGAGGCTTCGAGACGCTCGGGGCCGTCTTCTCTTCCTTGGAACAACCCGACGCCGCGAGGACGGCCAGGAGATAAAGCCATCGCAGGTCAAGTGTGCGGCGAAATCGCCGATCGATCGGTCGAGTCCTCATCTCTGACCCTCTCCTTCGTCCGGGTGATCGCCCTGATCCTCGCGATCGCCGCCGTTGTCCTGGGCGTAGAGGCCCGGGTCGTAGTGCGCGCTCTCGGGGTTGGCCGGGTAGAGCGAGGGTGAGCTGGGTTCTTTCCGGCCGATCACGAAGGCGAAGATCGAGGGCAGGACCAGCAAGGTCGCGAACGTGGACATCACCAGCCCGCCGATCACGGCACGGCCGAGCGGGGCCTCCATCTGGCTGCCGCGCTCGAGAGCCAGGGCCATCGGCACCATGCCGACGGTCATCGCACAGGCCGTCATCAGGATCGGCCGCAGGCGCTCGGTGGCGCCGATGATGGCGGCCTCGGCCGAAGGCTTGCCCGCCTTCCAGTGCTCGTCCATGAAGGTCACCATCATCACCGAATTGGAGACGGAGACGCCCAGGCACATGATCGAGCCCATGAACGACTCGATATTGAGGGTGGTGTTGGTGACCAGCAGGATGGTCACGATCCCGGCGAGGACGCCCGGCACGGCCCCGATGGAGATCAGGGCCAGCCGCGGGGATTGGAAATACGCCGTCAAGAGGACGAGGATGACGAATACCGAGACCGCCAGGCCGATCCCCAGCGCCTCGAACATCTTGGTCATCGACGGGAGCTGGCCCATCTCCTCGATGCGAGTCCCGCGGGGCGGCTCCCCGGCGTCCTTGACGGCCTTGCGGACCTGGGTCGTGGCCCGGCCCATGTCCTCGCCCTCGACGTTGGCGACGACGGTCAGGTAGCGTTGCGACATGTCGCGATCGTACTCGCCGGGCCGCACGCTCGTGTGGACCTGGCCGTCCTTGAGCACGTCTCGCACCATGAGGGGGACGTCCGGGTTGATCGACTCCAGCGGCAACTCCTCGAGATCCTCCGGCTTGTCCATCCGCAGGGGCGGCACCTGGATTTGCACCAGATAGTCGAATCCGGTCTTCACGTTGATCCAGTAGTTGAGGTTGGAGAAGCGGGTGGAGGCGGTCCCCATCACGAGCGCCCGCTTGACATGCTCGGGGGTGATGCCGACCAGGCCGGCCAATTCGCGGTCGATCTCGATCTCGACCGTCGGATAGTCGAGGGTCTGCTCGAAGCCCACATCGCGGAGGAAGGGGATCTTCTTCAACTCGCCGGCGATCTTCTCGGCGTGGCTGCGGACGTCGTCGTAATCGGTGCCGATGATCCGGACCGCGATCGGCTTCGAGGAGCCGAAGCTCATGACCTGGCTCACGATGTCTCCCGGCTCGAAGCCGAAGGTGGACAATTTGGCCTGCTGGCTCGCCTCGGCGCTGGCCAGGCCGCCGGTCTCCAGCCGTTTGGTCAGCCAGGGGATCACGCGATCGGGGAGGATCTTGCGGAGCCGCTCGCGGAACTCGTCGAGCTTGATGCCGCTGTCCTCCTTCAATTTGACGCGCAGCCAGCCGTCGTCGGGCCCGCGCATGAACAGCACCATGTTGTCGATGCCGAAGTTCGGGGCGACCTGGCCCACGAAGCCCATCGTGATCGAGATGTTATCGGTGCCGGCCGCGTTCTCGATCTCCTGGAGGCATTTCACGCCCATCTCCCGGCTCAGCTCGTAGCTCGAGCCGGGCGGCGGCCGGAATCGCAGCACGAATTCCCCCTGATCGATCCTCGGGAATAATTCGGTACCGACCTCCAGGCCCAGCACGCCCAGGACGACGCCGCATGCGACGAGATAGGTCAGGACGACCAGCCCGCGGAGCCGGACGAACCAGTCCAGGAGCTTGCGATAGCCCCCGAGGATCCGGTCGAACAGGCCGGGCTTCTTCTCGCCGTCCTCCGCCTTGTGCCCCTTATGTTTGAGCAGGTAGACGCTCATGATCGGCACGAACGTGCTGGAGAGCAGGTACGACGAGATCATGGCGAAGCCGACCGCGAGGGTCAGCGGCATGAACAGCGAACGCAGCGGGTCTTCCATGATGAAGGCCGGGATGAACACCGACAGGATGCAGAGCAAGGCCAGCAGCCTCGGCACGGCCGTGGCGTTGCTGGCGTGGAGCACGGCCGTGGCGACGTTCGAGTTTTCCTCCATCTGCACGTGGGTGTTCTCGATGGTCACGGTCGCCTCATCGACCAGGATGCCGATGGCCAGCGCCATGCCGCCCAGCGACATGATGTTGATCGTGTTGCCCGTCACCCAGAGCCCGAACAGCGAGCCGGTCAGGGCCAGCGGGATGTTGCAGACGACGACCAGCACGCTCCGCAGGTCCCGGAGGAACAGGAGGATCATCAGGCCGGTCAGGCCGGCGCCGATCGCACCCTCGGTGGCCACGCTCTCGACCGCGTGCACCACGGTGGGCGACTCATCGAACTCGAAGCTGATCTTCACGTCCTTGGAGACGGCGTTCCGGAATTTCTCCATGGATTTGTGGACGTCGGCCACGACGGTCAGCGTCGAACCCGTGTCTTTCTTGATGATCGGCAGATGGATCGCCTTCTGGCCGTTGACGAGCGCGTAACCGTAGGTGATGTCGGTGTCGTCCTGGATGGTCGCCACGTCGCGGAGGTAGACGTTCTGCCCCAGCCTGAGCGGGATGGTGCCCAGCTTCTGGATGTCCACCACCGTGGCGTTGTTGTGGACGATCGGCATCGAGTCCTTCACGTAGATGTTGCCCGAGGGGATGACGACGTTCCCCGTCTTCAGGGCGTCGACCACGTTCTGGGGGTTCAGGTTGTATTCGAGGAGCTTTCGAGGGTCGACATTGATGATGATCGACCGCATATTGGGGCCGAATGGGGAGATGGCGACCGTGCCGGGCACGTTCTTCTGCACGAGCGGCCGGATGATGTTCTGCGCCAGGTCTCCCATCGCCCCCAGCGAGGTCTTGTCGCCCTCGCTGGTGAAGACGAGGTAGCCGATCGGGACGCTGCCGGCGTCCATGCGCATGATCATCGGCGGCAAGGAGCCCGGGGGCATCCACGCCATGGCGCGGTCGGACATGGCCACGACCTGGGCCATGGCCTGGCCCATCTCGGTGCCGTGGAAGAACGACAACTCGCACAGGCCGACCTGCTGGATGTTCCGCGACTTGATGTCCTCGATGCCGTCAACGTACTGGAAATACAGCTCGAGCTCGTTGACGATGAATCCCTCGATCTGGTCGGGACTCATGCCGATGAAGTCGAAGAAGACGTAGATCTTCGGGGTGTTGAGCGAGGGGAAGATGTCCACCCGCATCTTCCCGTAGGCCAGGATGCCGAGGCTGATCAGGGCCACGACCACCATCATGGTCGTGATGGGAGCGTTCATCGCCAGGACGGTCGGATTCGCGGATCCCGCGGGCTTCCCTGATTCAGCGGCCAAGGGTGACACTCCTCGATGGAACTCGCCTCCAGATCGGCGAGTCTCCGGACTCACGCGTCTTTCGCGATCGATTCTCAGCCTTCAAATTTCGTGCCGATCCGGTCGGTCCTTGCTAAACAAGTCCCCACGAGAGGCAAAATTAGGGCCGGCTGTGCCGGTCTGGATCGGCCTGCTAGCTGCCATCAGGCTCTGCGACCGCGATCGGACGGGTGTCCGGCCGGCACAGCCGGCCCTACATCCCCCATCATGTGCGTTCGTTGAGATGCCCCAGAGCTCCTCGATCGCGGGGCGATCGAAGGCCGGCCTTACCGGACCTGCCGTCACGGATGATGTGACGTTCCCGACGGACGCGACCCGGACTTCAGGAGACCGGACCGCTGGTCAGTTGAGCCCCCGGGCGATGCCGAGGTCGGCCGCGGCGCTCCCTCAGGGCCGTCACGAAGTCTCCGATCGTGTCGATCGGCCGGTCGAACTCGGTGAAATAGCAGCCCAGGGTCTTGATCTCGTGGGCGTCGCTCGAGCCGGTCGTCCCCATGGGATGGGTCCGGATCAGGGCCTCGGTCAGCGAGCGCGTCTCGGCGGAGACGTTATTGCTGACGAGCTCCAGGGCGTCGAAGACCGGCCCGTGTTCGGCGACGATCGCCTTGAATGGCTGGTCCCAGCGGAAGGGGTGGGCCGCGACGACGGCCGCGTCATGCTTGCGGACGACGCGGATCAGCTCGGCCAGCTCGACGCCCGGCGGGACCTCGGCCAGCGAAGGGAGGCCGTAGACCAGGAAATGGCCTTCTCGCGCCGAGATCTCGGCCCCGGAGAAGACGCGAAGCGGTGCCGCTCGCCCGGCCAGCTCGGCCAGTTCCTCCGGCTCCCACTGATAGTCGTGCTCGGTGATCACGAGCCCGTCCAGGCCGATCGCCAGGGCGTGCCGGATCATCTCCAGCGGGTCGATCACGCTGTCGGGCGAGTGGCGGGCGGTATGCAGGTGATGGTCGAATTTCATCGCGTTCGGGCCCAATGGGTCTATGACGAGCGACACGGCGAGGCGGCCGAGCCGGGACATTCCTTCTGTTCGCCATCGTGGAGGACGCGAAAGCGGGCACCCTGCTCGTCGATGACCAGGTAGCTGGAATCGCGCTGCCAGCCGCCCAGGACGACCAGCCGGGGGGTGGTCTCGGCGTCATCCACCGGCCGATGGACATGGCCGATCACGACGAGATCCGCGGCGCCCTGGAGCGCGGCCGCATACTCCCGATAGACCTTGAGATGACGCTCCTCATCGGCCAGGAGCCCGCGCTGGTTCTTCCATTCCAGGATGCGATCGAGCTCGCGGGCGATCGGGCCGGGTACCCGGCCGAAGGCCCGGAAAAAGGCCGGGCTCTCCATCATGGCCTTCCAGCGCCTCCGCGCGCCAAGGCGGTGTCCGTGGACCAGCCGGAGCCGGAGCCCATGGACGGTCATGTCGTGCGGCTCGGTGATGATCCGGGCGCCCAGCTCGCGCTCGTAGAACGGGCAGAGCCATTCGTCGTGATTGCCGGGCATGATCGCCAGCGACCCGCCTCCTCGGCGGAAATTCGCCAGGACCTTGAGGCCGGGATAGGCCGCCAGCCGCTCCTCGGATGAGCGGGCACCCATCCAGAAATCGCAGAGGTCGCCGACGATCACCAGGTCGTCGGCCGGGGTGACCTGGCCGAGCCAGTCGCGGAACCGCCGGTCGCGTTCGGGATGATCCTCTCGCAGATGGACGTCGCTGGCGAAGTAATGCGCCACGTTCAGAAGGTCCCTACGGTGTCGGCGTCTTGGTCACGATCCCAGTCGAACAACCCGGCGAGCACCGGCGAGCCGCCGGGGCTCGCGGCGCCCGGACGTTTCGTCGTCTTCAATCCGATCGGCCCGTGAACGGCCCTGGCGGCGCGTGGAAACCGGGGGCCCGGCGTGATCCAGAGGTTCGGATGGGCCGGGCTCTGCCGCGCGGCGTGCACCGCGACGCGACGTCCCGCGTCGCCGACGGCGGACCGTGCCACATCGAGCGCCAGATCGGGCTGGTTGCACTGCTCGCTCAGATGCAGCAGGACCAGATGACGCAGGACACCCCGCCTCGAGCGGGCCAGCACGGCCTCCACCAGCTCGGCCCCCTGGCTGTTCGAGAGGTGTCCATGATCGCCGAGGTTCCGCGCGATCAGGACGCGCGAACGGCCCGACGACTTCTGCATGGCCACGTCGTGATTGAATTCCACGCCGAGCACGTCGACATCGATCAAGCAATCGGCCATGGACTCGGACCAGCACCCGGTGTCCGCCAGGTAACCGATGCAGACCGGCCTCCCGCGCCGGACCGACGACACCTCGATGCGAAAGCCGTAAGTGGCGCCGGCGTCGTGTCGGAGCCGGATCGGCTCCAGCCTCAGGCCGGTCGATGTCAGCAAGGGCTGATCGTCGTAACAGGAGACCAATCCGGACTCTTCCAGCCGCTGGAAGCCCGGGTTGACGGACAGCAGATCGATCCGATGACTCTCGTGGCAATACAACGAGATCCGCCGCCGTGCCAGCTCGGAGAAGGTCCCCGAATCGACGTGATCGCCGTGCGTGTGGGTCAGGACGACGCCAGCGACTTCGGCCCAGCCCGCGCCGACGCTCTCCAGCCGCTCGCCCAGCGCCCGGGGCCCGATGCCCGCATCGATCAGCAAGCCGGCACCCCGGCCGCGGATCAGGGTCGAATTGCCCCTCGACCCGCTCGCAAGCACCGCGAACTGAACCGGCATGATCCTGGGTCCTTGGTCCCGGGTCCTGAATGGTCCGCTCCGAGCGGGCCGCTTCGATCGATCCTCGTGTCTGGCCTCGGCCGTTCCGGTCCCGGCTCCGGTCACGCGACGTCGCGATGGTCTGGGTACCAAATACCCGGGACGACGTTAAGGCCAGTGTAGGGCGGATCTCCCCTTTCGAGCAAGACGAGCGTCAACGGGCACCGGTACGGCATCAAAGGCCAACGCCGATTTCCTGATACGGCTCGCCCGGGCGGTGCGGGTTGATGCGGATGGTTAGGGCGCTTCACGCTTGCGCAGCGCTTACCTAAATCCAAACAGTCAGAAGCGACGCCATGATTCACTCGGAGCCGCAAGTTACGATTCGACCCCGCATCATGCTCCGGCGGCGAGTTTCGCCAGCGGCAGCACAAGCTGCCTCGGCTGACTTCCGAACGGCACGAAACCGTGGTGCAGGTAGAACGCCTCCGCCGGCTCGTCCTTCGCATCCACGATCAGCGCGAAGACTGCGACTTCCGACCGCAACGCACGCGCAATCGCGTCCCACAGCAAGGCGCTGCCCAGCTTCCGGCCCCGATATATCTGGTCCACCGCCAGACGTCCCATCCGCGCCACCGGAACCGACGGATAGCGTGGCAGACGCTTGGCCAGCGATGCCGGCATATCCGGCAAAGGGACTCCCGCCGCGGCCAGCGTATAATAGCCGGCTATCCTCCGGCTGGATTCCTCAATCGCCACGTAGCACGCCGTCACCCTGCGGCGCACGTCCTGCATCACCTGCTCACGGAAATAGCGGTCTAGCGGCTCGCTTCCGCACGAAAACCCCGACCGAACATGAGCCGAGCCGAGGACCTCGACGCAGAAGCCCTCCATCACCGGGATTCCCGGATCAACCGGGCATGGGCTTCCTTGGCGCACAGCAGAGCCGGTGACACCTCCGGCGGATTCAACAGGGCATCGGCGAAACGCTGCTGATCGTCCACCGTCAAGCGGATCAGATGCGCCTCCTCGATCGCCCGGTACGCCGCTTCCTGGGCGGCGGCGACGACGAAGTCGCTGACGCTGCGGCCTTGCATCTCGGCGGCATGCTTTACGACGGCCAACGCATCCGGCGCAATACGGGCCTCAATGCGTGCCGTACGACTCTGACCCCTTGGCATCACACTTAACCTTCCTATTTTAACCGATCTAACATCCTGGTTCTGGGATCTAAGATCCTTCTCCTTCAGGCGACAACTTCCAGTACGTGGGAGCGGGCTCGGCAGACGAAATCGACCGAGGTTCTCTACGAAGTCGGATGGCTGAAGGAGCCGAGGTCTGATTTCTTCCGGTAGGCAACATCAGTCGGGCTTGTAGCCGAGTGTCGAACCCACCGGCTTCATGGCGGTTCAATTGTACGGCATTACACCGGACAACGTCAATCTGGACCATGTTTAGACTTTCGGCCTGACACGATTGCCCTTAGCAAACTGGCTGATTTAGACTAAGCTTAGCTAAACCAGGAAGGCCGCTATGCGAATCGCCAATATCCACGAAGCCAAGTCCCAGCTCTCGAAGCTGATCGAGCACGCCATGAACGGCGAAGAGGTCATCATCGCCAAGGCCGGGCAGCCCATGGTCCGCCTGGTGCCCATCCTCGCCGACGATTCACCCCGCGTCGGCGGACAGTGGAAAGGCCGCGTCCGCATCGCCGACGATTTCGATATCCTGCCCGACGACATCGCCGCCGCCTTCGGGATCGACCCGGCATGACCCTCTCGCTCGATACCCATGTCTTTCTCTGGTGGCTCGACGACCCGCAGCTCCTCTCGAAAGCCGCCCGCAAAGCCATCGGCGACGGCAAGAACACCGTCTACGCCTCTGGCCGTCGCCTGGGAAATCGCCATCAAGCGCGCCCTCGGCAAGCTCGACGCCCCGGATGACCTGGAAGCGGCCATGACCGCCAATCGCTTCCTCCCCTTACCGATCACCATCCCCCACGCCCTGGCCACGCAGACCCTGCCCCCTCACCACCGCGATCCTTCGACCGTCTGCTGATCGCCCAGGCCCGTCACGAGGGTTTCAAATTCGTCAGCCGCGACATCCATGTCGCACGCTACGGCGTGCCCCACATCGTCGCCTGAGAGGCAGGACCTGATCGGAATCCCCGCCGCCCCAATTCCCACCTTCCGGCTCTCCCGCCAGCCGTGCCACGCCCTCCCCTCGTACCCGAACGCAGCGACTTCCTGGACGCCGACGCCCCGGCCACGCCGACAAGATCCAGGCATTCCTCTCCCTCGACAGCCACCGCAGTCTGAGCGACGGGCCGATGGACCGCAACGACGCCCTGCGGATGATCAAGCGACGGGCTCGGTCGCCGGGTTTACCGGTAGACACCTGCTGCCACAGCTTCCGGGCCACCGAGATCACCGACTACCTCGAAGGCGGCGGCACCATCGAGCACGCCCAGGCCATCGCCAACCACGAATCGCCCAAGACCATCAAGCTCTACGACCGCACCGGCGACCAGATCGACCTCGACGAAATCGAAAAGATCAGAATCTGAGACCAGTGAATTGTATCAACCCTACTTGAGATCGTAGACGACACCCGAAATTGGGATTTCAAGGGACTATAATTTGCTTTGGCGGCGGAGGCATATCAACTACTGTCTTCGGCTTGATTTCACGCTCTTCAGTCCCGACATAACGGTCGTCATAATAATGAGCGGACCCGACCCACCGTGGTGTCAAAATTGAAATAAATGAATTATTACGTTGCATATCAGCGAGTCTTAGAGGCTATCCGGTAATGATTTCCTGGTTTTCCCGGTATTTGAAGGGGGCCATCGGCCTGGTCTCATCAGGTTGCAATCGTTTGAGCATAAGATGAATCGAACCGATCTTGATGAATGCCTCGCTCGAGTGCGGGTACAACTCGTAGTCGCGACTGTTCCGCCGGCACCGGCCGATCCAGGCGAACGTCCGTTCCACGACCCAGCGCTTCGGCAGCTTCACGTAGCCCACCGAGCCCGGCGGTCGCTCGATGACCTCGACCACGTATCGTACCGACATGGCCGACAGCCAGGCATCCAGGGCGTGGTTGCGGTACTTCGTGTCACCCCGGACCGCCTCCAACCGGCTCCGATGTGCCGCCGTCAAGCGGCCCAGCACCCCGGGGGACCCCGTCCCGTCGTCCAGCGACGCGGCCGTGATCATCACCACCAGCAGCAAACCCAGGCTATCCACCACGATATGCCGCTTCACGCCCCAGATCTTCTTGCCCCCATCGTAGCCCCGCTCGCCGCCGACCTCGGTCCCCTTGACCGTCTGGCTGTCGATGCAGGCGGTCCGCGGCTCGGCCTCATGCCCGGCGACTCGCCGGACCTGACGGCGCAAGGCGTCCATCATGTGCTGCCAGCTGCCGTCGTCGCGCCACTGAGCGAAGTAGTCGTAGACGGAGCTCTTGGCCGGGAAGTCGTGCGGCAGCATGTCCCACTGGCAGCCCGAACGGTTGATGTAGAGGATGGCGTTGAAGACCTCGCGCATGTCGATTTCCCGAGGCCTTCCGGTGGAATTGGTGGGGATGAGAGGCTCGACCGAGGCCCACTGGTTGTCGCTGAGGTCGGAGGGGTAGGCCTTGCGCATCGATGCGTGCTCCTAAATTGGTGCCGAGTGCGAACCTCCTGGAATGGTATGACTTTACGGATTTTGAGTATTACCGGATAGCCTCTTACCACCGGATGTCCCTCCGCGAACTTGGTCGGGGGGACTCGCGATCCCGCGACCAGGAAATGGATACCCTTCAACCCACGATCTCCGCGCTTCAGCACCGCTCTCGCCGCCGTCACCCAGTCATCCGTAGGATCATTAGCGATCAGCACGAACGCAATCGCGCGGTGGTCGCCTTGCTCAGTGGGTGTAGGCAGACGAACATCGCGGTCGAGAGACCGATTCAAGGCCCTAATTGCCGCGCCGAGGGCGGTCGCTTCATGGACGTCCGTTGGTAACTGCGGTACTCTAAAATCAAGTACTTCTGTCAATTCGACAGTTTGACTAGCATTCTTGGCAAATGTGATGACGCTGATCCAAGCCGTTTCAATGGTAAACGGGTCCCCCAACATATCAGCGTGGAGCCAACCTATCGCCTCTTTGATCTCTCCATTCATTGGATGAGAGCAGTCAACCAACAAATAAATTGGGAAACGACGGCACTTATCCCGAGATTTTGTCTTGACATCCTTGCGCTGCTCTCGACTAATCCCGAGCCGATTCAGGACCGTGGCGAAGTCCTTTGGCCGAGAGTTGATCTCCTGCTCACAGCACTCGTCCAGATGATCGGGCCAAGGTTCCGGCAAGCCGCGGATCGCTCTCGAGCTAGGCTGGGTCTTCTTGAACAGGGCAAACCGGCAAGTTTGACCGAAGCTATAGACGTCGGAGTGCGGCCCGACCTCTCCAATCCGATTCGGGTCCAGTTGCTCGGGGGGGGCGTAGTTCAACGTGTAGCCTACAGGGCTGCCGATCAGAAAACGATTCTGGCTAGAGCGCCTTACAGTTGCATAGCGTACGCCGCACGATCCCCGAACCATCCGGCGATATCCTCGAGGGTCACGTCATGCAAGCCCGACGCGAACGCCGCATATACCGCCCCGGTCGTCCGCGCCGCGGCCGATCGCATCGCGTTCTTGACCTTCGAGACCATCTCCTCGATCGGCGTCAGGTCCGGGCTCCACGGCGGCAGCGGCACCACGCTGGCCCCGGCCGCCTCCACCGCCTCGATCGCCTCATCCGATTTGTGCGGCTTGAGATTGTCCCAGATCACCACGTCGCCGGGCCGCAACTCCGGCACCAAGACCTCCTCGACGTACTCCTCGAAGATCGCGGTGTTCGTGGCGCCTGCGAAGGCCAACGCCGCCACCGGGCCGGAGAGTCGCATCCCGCAGGTCAGCGTGATCGACTCCCAGTGCCCAGGGGCGTCCGAATAGACCCGCTGCCCCGCGGGGGCCCGGCCGTAGATCCGGGTCATCGCCGTGTTGGCCCCGCACTCGTCAACGAAGACCAGTCGTTGCGGGTCCACGTCGGCGAGGGCCTCGCAGAAGGCCCGTCGTTGCTCCTGGACCTCCGGGCTGTCCTGCTCGGCGGCGCGGGGGATCTTCTTCTTTCGCGGCAGCCCCAGCCGGCTCAAGGCGCGGGAGATGGTGGCGTGACTGCACGAGGAGCCGAGGTGCACGCGACACTCCTCGAGCGTGGCATCGGGCCGGTCTCGGATGAGCTGGCAGAGCCGCTCGAGGTCCTCGCTCGTGAGCACCGCCGGGTTGCCTCCGCCGTGGGGCCTGGGTTGGACCGAGCCGGTGGCGCGGTGGAGTTGCAACAGCCGCGTGACGAAGGAGATGCTGACCAGGAACCGCTGTGCGATCTGCCTCAATGTCCCATCACCGCGCGAGGCCGTATCGACGATCCGCTGTCGGAGATCTTCGGAATAGGGTGTCATCGCTCACCTCCTCGCCAGGATCTTCATTCAAACGGCGCGCCATGCAAGTGAAAGGCGCTCTAGCAGGCGGGCTGTGCCCGCGTACATGTTTAGCGGGGTCGAGCTCGGGAGCTGCGAGACGCAACGGTCGTCTCCCGCACGGGTTCGGGTACGAACCCGTGGCACCCCGGGCCGGCATCTCGGGTGCCACGGGTTGTCCTCAACCCGTGCGCCGCGAGGCCGAGCCCAAGAACAAGTTTCGGCACACGCTAACAGGTGCGTCGGCC
>CAVURY010000020.1:0-21274 GCA_963743925.1 uncultured Planctomycetota bacterium
ATCGCCAGTGGGCGACAAGCTGAAACAAGAGCTGCAAGTTACTATTTAGCGCTGAGCTGCTTTTTTTCTCCGATCCGAGGCGGCATCCTGTTGGGATCGGCGCAAGCAAGAGTTCGGCAACTAAACGGGGGCAGCAGTGGACGATCATCTGGTCACGCCATCTCACGTCAAGTGTGCTCGTGACGCCTTTGAGGCCAACGAGCCTCGCGACTTGTTCTATCGAGCGGCCACAGAGTTCGTCGATTTGGCGCTTCGTGGTGAGACGTCCCTGACGCTCGCTGAGGCGTTATCTGTGCTTTTGCAGACCTGGAACAGGGTCTATTACCAATACCGAAAGTTCGACAATCCACATTTCGCGAGCATCGAAAAGCTGTTGCTCGAGCAGCGGACCTTCCTGGCCGGATATCGAAATCTCGTAATCGACAATCTGGACTATCGGGATCGGGCAGCGGTCTCCAATCTGTTCCGGGAATTTGAAGTCATACTTGGCCCGGTCGGTGCCGCGAAGACGTTACACCTGCTCGCGCCGCGGTTTTTCCCCCTTTGGGACCGGGCCATCGCCAAGGCTTACAGGCTCCCACTTGGCAGAGCCGGGTTAAATGGTGACCGCTACTGGCGTTTCATGTTGATCGCTCAACGTCAATCTCGTGAACTGAGGTATCAAGACCCGGATTGCCAGAACCCACTGAAGTCGATCGATGAGTACAACTACTGCAGGTACACGAAGAGCTGGCTATCGTGAATTTCGCATCAGATGAATGACGTCGCGCCTACCTTTGGCGTCGTCAGCCAGCAAGGTCTGACGCGTTTTTCTCCACGTCCCTCTCGAGGTTCTTCTTCATGGCCTACGACCTGGTGATCGACTCCGACGGCCTGGGCGGGCGCCCCGGCGAGCGGTGGCGGAACATGACCGGCGACATCTGGTATCAGCTCGTGTCGTCCCTGCGCAAGCCCTGCGCCGCCTGCCTGCGGCGCCACGCGCGGATCTCGCCGCGGCCCTGGGGGCTCCCGTTCCATCCGCATTGCGAGTGCGAGCAGCTCGAGGTCCCGCCCGGCGCCCGGGCGCCGATCGAGTTCCGCGACGCCGGCGGCCTGGCCGAGGCGATGCCGGTCGGCGGCCAGGTCGAGCTGGTCGGTGCGCTCAACTGGCTGATCCGGTCGGCCGGGCTGGTGTCGTGGGATGACCTATTCGACGGCGACGGGGATCCCCGCGACTTCGAGGAGGTGGTCCGCCGCAAGGGCCTCACGCTCGAGCAGCTGCGCCGGGCGGGCGTCGCCGAGGGCGTGGCCCGACGGGCGGTCGGGCGGTAGGAGGGAGTCGTACGACACACCGGCGGATTATCGGGGTCGGTGTGCCCACCCTCGCACGTCCGAATCGGATGCGGTCGCCGGATTTTCCCCGATCGGAGGCGTATCGCATCTGAGATACAGTCGATACACTGAGTCTGAGGGATCATCGATCTATCCGGGGAGTCGTCGAGATGAAGGACGTGAAGCGTCGGGGCGTGTCCGGGAAAGCGTCGGCCAGGAAGACCGAGGCCGGGAAGACCGCGGTCAAGGCGGGGAAGGCCGGGGCCGGGGCCATCCCCAAGGCCGCCGCGACGGGGATGATCCACGCCCGCATCGCACAATCCTTGAAGGTCAAGGTCGAGAAGATCCTCGCCGAGCTCGGCCTCAATTCCAGCGATGCCATCCGCCTGTTCTACAGCCAGGTGGCCTTGCGTAAGGGCCTGCCGTTCGAGGTCCGCATCCCCAACGCGGCCACGGCGAAGGCACTCCGCGACATCGACGCCGGCCGGGACGTGACCCGCTACGGCAGCGCGGAGGAACTGTTCGAAGACCTGGGGATCTGACGTGGCCAGGCCGAAGGCTCAAGCCCCCGGGCCGCCGCTGCCGCCCTTGAAGCCCCTGCGAGGATCGGCGTTCGAGAAGGACGTCAAGCGCCTCAGGAAGGGGGGCAAGGACATGGGGAAGCTCCGCGCGATGATCGACAGGTTATGCTCTCGCCGGCCGCCGGACTCGAGGCACAGGGATCATGCCCTCACCGGCGACTGGAAGGGCTGGCGGGACTGCCACATCGAACCCGATTGGCTCCTGATCTACAAAGTCGATGGCGGCAACCTGGCGCTGGGCCGCACGGGTAGCCACTCCGAGCTATTCGGGAAATAGCCCGCCCGGGCCGACGATCCGGGCGGGCGCGGGATGAATCACTCGCGGCCTGGACGGATCTGACCGAGGATCTCCTCGAAGACGATCCGCCGCCAGGCGACGAGCTGGCGACGGGTCCAGTGGCCGCGGCAGTCCGGCAGCCGGGCGCGGAACGCATCCGCGCGGGGGGTGGGCAGGATTATCGGGTCGCGGTCGATCGCGCCCGGGCGAACCGGTAAGCCGCCGCGATCTGCTGGGGGCTCCAACCGACGATCTTCGACGGCAGTCCGTTCTTCCTGCCGTAGCTCAGGATCAGGCCCTTGGCGTCGGGGACCTGCTTGCTGCTCCAGCCCAGGAGCTGCCGACCGTCCGTCGGCGCGTCCTCGTACGCCTCGCCGGTCGGCGGCTCCCAGGCGTCGCCCCGATCCGGCCGGGCGGGCGTCGCCGAGGGCGCGGGCCGGCGGGCGGTCGGGCCGCCGGGCTGACGCTGGCTTTGGAACACCCAAGCCGGGCCGCTCCTCAGGATATGGCCATCCTACGCAGTCGGGATGGCGCTCGACCTAGTAGCCGAACCTAGCTGGGGATTATCGGCCGACGGTTGGAAACCCGGACCTGATTCGCGAGATCAGCTCGGATTATTGAACGGCAGGCTGAAGGCGATCGTCCGAAGTCGAGCCATTCCGTCCGCCCAACCGGGGTGTAGCGCGCTCAATTTCCTCGCGCACTCCTCGATGATCGAGCGTTCTTCTGGCGATGCGGGGCCTTTGAGGACGTTCCGAAGCCGAATTCTTTTATCTAAGGGGTCCGACAATCATTGGAACAGAAAGTCGGGTTAAGCCCCGCAGACCCGGCGTTCCGGTATCAGACGGACAAAGACCAACGGGCTTCGGAGCCCGTCCCCTCGCGCGTGCGCTTTCTGCACAAAATGACGCACTCCGTTGCGATAGGAACCAGAGAGGCTTCGACTTCTCTACGGACGGAGGCTCGTCGTAGAATTTGCATCCGGGAGTGTAATCTCCACGAAGGTAAGCGTCTGGTAGAGATTGAAGGACATCTCTCCAGGAGATCCGACCATGACTCCCTCCGAACGCTGCTCGTCCTGCGGCTCCCGACTCTCCGCAGATGCTCCCGAAGGGCTCTGCTCGGCCTGCCTGTTCAAGGCCGTCATGGGGGAGATGACGGATCGACGCCGGGTTGAATCTTCGATCTCGGTCCCGTCGCGACCGGGGCAGGCGAGCCCGGATGGGGCCATCTCGCCGAGCAGCGTCCGCTACTTCGGCGACTATGAATTCCGAGAGGAGTCCGACGAGATCGCACGAGGCGGCATGGGCATCGTCTATCGCGCCCGGCAGGTCAGCCTCGACCGCTCCGTCGCCCTCAAGATGATCCTGCCGGACAGGCTCGACGGCGAGGCTGTCCGTCGCTTCCGCCAGGAAGTCGAGTCGGTGGCCAACCTCGATCACCCGAACATCGTGCCGGTCTTCGAGTTCGGCCGGCACGATGGGCAATACTTCTACAGCATGAAGCTGATCGAGGGCCAGAATCTCGCGGACGAACTGCAACGCTTCGTCGACAACCCGCGAGCCTCGGCCGATCTCATGGTCACCATCGCCCGGGCGGTCCACCATGCCCATCAGCGCGGGGTACTCCATCGCGACCTGAAGCCGCAGAATATCCTCATCGATCGCGAAGGCCTGCCTCATGTCACGGACTTCGGCCTGGCCAAGCGCATGCACGCCGGTCCGGGGGTGACGAATACCGGGGACTGGGCCGGCACGCCCGAATACATGGCCCCCGAGCAGGCCGATGGCGAGTTCAAGGACCTCACCACGGCCGCCGACATCTACAGCCTCGGCGCCATTTTCTACGCGATGCTGACCGGCGGCCCTCCATTTCGAGGGCCAAGGTCGAAGATCCCCTGGATGGTCATCCAGGACGAGCCCGCCCGGCCGCGATCGATCAACCCACGGATCGACCCCGACTTGGAGACAATCTGCCTGAAGTGCCTGGAAAAGGACCCGAACCGTCGCTATCCCACGTCCGCAGCGATGGCAGACGACCTCAACCGGTGGCTCCACGGTGAGCCGATCGCGGCCCGACCAACGGGCCGAGCGGAGCGTGCGGTGAAGTGGGCACGCCGCAAGCCGGCCATCGCGGCCCTGAGCGCCGCGGTGATCCTGGTCGCCGTCCTCGGTGTCGCGGGGATCGCGTGGCAATGGCGGCAGGCCGTATCCTCGCTCGAACGTGCCGGGCTCAATCTCTACATCGCTCACATGAACCTGGCGCAGCGCGAATGGGAAGCCACGAACATCGAGCGCGTGCTGGAACTACTCGACGAAGAACGACCGAAACTCGGGGAAGGCTCCGATTATCGCGGGTTCGAGTGGTTCTACTGGAATCGGCTCTGCCACGCGGCTCAACTCACGCTGATCGGGCACACGAACGTGGTTTTCAGCGGCTCATTCAGCCCCGATGGCAAGTGGCTAGCATCCGCTTCGGGAGACGACACGGTCAAGCTGTGGGACGCGCACAGCGGGCGGGAGATCCTCACCTTCACAGGGCACAAGGGAGGAGTGTATAGCGTGGCGTTCAGCCCGGACGGCAAGCGTCTCGCTTCGGTCGGTCAGTTCGAGGTGAAAGTTTGGGTCGCGGAAACTGGCCAGGAGTCGTTTACTCTCCAGGGAAAGATGGGCGCGGCGAACCAGGCGATATTTAGCCCCGACGGTAAGCGTCTGGCTTGTGAGAATGGGGACGAGGTGAAGATATGGGACGCGGCCGACGGTCATGAAATTCTCACGCTCAGATGGCCTATGAGCGTTGCATATTCCAATGGCGTGGCGTTCAGCCCGGACGGCAAGAGGCTGGTCTCGACCCATGACAAGACAATCATCGTGTGGGATGCAATCACCGGCCAGGTGACCCGCACCATCGAGGGGCACAAATACTGGATCTCAGACGTGGTGTTCAGCCCCGACGGTAAATGGCTGGCCTCCGCAGGTTCGGACAGGATGGTAAAGCTGTGGAACGCGGACACCGGTCAGGAGACGCTTACACTCACGCAATATGAGAAGTTCGACGAGCGAGTGAACAGCCTTACGTTCAGCCCGGACAGCAAGCGTCTGGCTACGGCCAGCGACGACGGGAAGCTGAAGGTATGGGATGTGGTCACAGGCAAAGAAATCTTCACTCTAAGGGGGCATACGAGCGGTCTAGATGGAGTGGCCTTCAGCCCGGACGGCAAGCGGCTGGCCTCGGCCGGCGGGGACTACACGGTGAAGATCTGGGACGCGACCATCAGTCAGGAGGCCCTCACGCTCGCGGGGCCCACCGGGGGCCACTCGGGTCTTGTTACCATAGCGTTCAGCCAAGACGGTGGTCTGCTGGCCTCGGCCAGCAGTGACGGGACGGTGAAGACCTGGGACGCGACAACCGGCCAGGACGGTCTCCTACTCAAGGGGCAAACGCCCGGTGGGTGGAGGATCGCGTTCAGCCCCGACTGCAAGCGGTTGGCCTTGGCCTCTCGACAGACGGTGAGCGTGCAGGACGTGGCCACCGGCCACGAGATTCTTATCCTCCAAGGGCACACGAGCAATATCACGGATCTGGTGTACAGCCCGGACGGCAAGCGCATCGCCACGGCTAGTTGGGACGAGACGGCAAGGGTATGGGATGCGACTACTGGTCAACACACATTAATACTAAACGGACATACAAGTTTCGTAGAGAGCGTAGTGTTCAGTATGGATGGAAAGCGGTTGGCCACGACCAGTATCGACGGCACGGTGAAGGTCTGGAATGCGGTGACCGGCCAGTTAGTCCAGACTCTCACGGTGAGCACATTCCCCGAACATAGCATCGCGCTCAGCCCGGATGGGAGGAGGCTAGCCTCGTCCACCCAGAGGAATGTGACGGTTTGGGATGTGGCCACCGGCCGGGAGATCTTCGTGCTCAAGGGGCACACAGGTGGCGTACAGAGCGTGGTATTCAGTCCCGATGGCAAACGCCTGGCCACGGGCAGTTGGGACGAGACGGTCAAGCTGTGGGACGCGGAAACCGGCCAGGAGACACTTACTCTCAAAGGGCACAAGGACTGGGTGGACTTCGTGGCGTTCAGCCCGGACGGCAAGCGGCTGGCCTCGGCAGGCGCTCATGGGAAGGTCATGGTGTGGGACGCTCACGATCGACCGTGAGATTCACCCAACCGCCGAGGGCAATTCCCGCTTCGAGAAACGGATCTTGGGATGCTTCACGTCCGAGACAGCCTCCTGCTACCCAACACCTCAAGGAGATTTTCCAATGAAGACCGGGACGACTCCTCATCGACTCGCAATCCTCGTCGTGATCGTCCTTTCAGGGTGCGGTGACCGCGCGGAAGTCCAGAAGCCACTGGAGGGGAAGGCCACCGCCGAACGTCTCGCCGAGGAACCACGAGCGATCGCGGGGAGAGCGACCGAAGGAAAGGCCCTGATCGAGGCTCAACCGCGAGAAATCAACGGCAACGTCCGGCCGACGACGCTCGTCGTCCGGGAGCAAGACGCCAATCCTGTGACGCCAACGCCGATCGTGCAGCCCCCTTCGGAACCGGCGAAAGTCGTTCGACTGGTGACCCGAGAGAGATCTGTCGGAAAACTCCGCCCGGGAGCGGTTGCGGGTACCGTCGTGGTCAGCCCGGATGGTCGGAGCGTGGCATACGCATGCAATCGCGGCGGGAAGTGGGTCGTCGTGAGGGACGACCGCGAGGGAAACGAATATGATCAGCTCAAGGGCAAGTCTCCCCTCGGTCCGGGCAGCGACAAGGCCGGATCTGCCCTGTTCAGCCCGGACGGGAAGCGCCTCGCGTATTGGG
Organism: uncultured Planctomycetota bacterium; assembly: GCA_963743925.1. GTDB lineage: Bacteria > Planctomycetota > Planctomycetia > Isosphaerales > Isosphaeraceae > CAVZRC01. The sequence continues at coordinate 6,995 of CAVURY010000020.1, forward strand.
CGAAGAAGAATGGCCGTGAGGTCATCGTGGTCGATGGCGAGGAGCACTCGATCAAGGGTATTTTCGGGGAAAGCACCTTTGTCTTCAGTCCGGATTCGAAGCATTTCGCCTATGTCGTGCGTGGCGGCGGGTTTGACGTGCGATTGATGTCCTGGGTCGATCGCTCGAGGGTACCGACCTCTGGAAAGAGTTTGATCATCGTCGGCACCGATGACGGCGGCGTACTCCACATCCGGATCTTCGACGCCAAGGGCGATTGCAACTATGACAAGTACGAGCAGCAGCTCTATGCTCGGGCAGCGACGACCATCGCGACCCTGAAGGGGCAACTTCCGGAGTTGTTGCCCCCTCACAGGCTGACGGACGCGGAGAAAGAGGAGATCGTCGAGAAGGTAACATCCATCGTCGGTCACCCCCTCGACAGCCAATACGACGCACCTGGTCGTGTTGTCACCGACGCCGACCTCGTCGGAGGGCGGGTTTACGACGGGATCGGTCACCACAGTATCACGTTCAGCCCCGACGGAAATCGGTTGGGATACGCGGCCTGGAATAAGACGGGGAATCGCAGGGAAGATCAGGAGATGTTTGTGGTCATCGACGGCGTCGAGGGGCCGAAGTATCCGAATGATGTATCCCGTCCGGTCTTCAGCCCAGACGGGAGAAAATACGCCTATCGTGCCGCCCGAGGGTTGGAATGGCTCGTTGTCAACGGCGATGAGGAGGTGAGAGACCGGGCTATCGACGATCCCGTGTTCGGTCCGGATGGCAGGCTTGCTTATGCGGCTTACCGGGACAGGGAACGGTCGGCTGTCCTCATTGTCAATGGCAAGGAAGCGGGGATGGTCTACGGTCACATCGATGCGGACTCAGTGGTCTTCAGCCCCGACGGGTCACGTTACGCCTACGCGGCCCGTAATGAGCAGGGCACGGTGCTGGTCATCGATGAGAAAGAGTTCAAGTACGACCTCCCATCCAGGGTGGTATTCAGCCCGGACAGCCGCCGCGTGGCGTTTACCGCGAAGACGGACCCGGGCGGATACAACATGGTCGTGGACGATCGTCAGATCGGCAAATCGTATCCGTGGATACTCAGGGAGAGCCTGGTCTTCGGCCCGGATGGCCGTCACGTCGCGTATCTGGCCAAGCGGGGCCAGGAGGTCGTGACCGTCGTCGATGGCGTGGAGAGCGAGGCCGGCCAACCCGAACAACCCATGAGGTCGCTGGTTTTTGACGGCCCTACGAGCCTCCACAGGATCATCTTGAGGGGCAACGAACTGTTCCGGTCGGAGGTCGAGATTATCCTGGAATGAACGGTGCCCGGGAACACAAAGGGGCCGCAGAAAGGGGGTCGAAACGAGGATGCCAACCTCCGATGCCTTCGAGAAGACGCACTGGAGTCGCGTCCTTGCCGCTCGGGGTAGTCACCAGCCTCGAGCCCGCCAGGCATTCGCCGCGCTCTGCCAGTCGTACTGGTATCCGATCTACGCCTACATCCGCCGACGCGGCCATGATCCCGACGACGCGGAGGATCTGACGCAATCATTCTTCGCCGAGCTGCTGCGACCAGGCGCGTTGGCCGGGGTCGATCCATCCAAGGGGAAGTTCCGGGCCTTCCTGCTGGCTTGCTGCCAGCACTTCCTCAGTCATCAACGCGACTATAATCGTGCTCTCAAACGTGGCGGAGGTCGCCCGGTATTTTCGATCGACGCACGTGACGCCGAGAATCGCTATCGGAATGAGCCCCTCGACAATCTCACCCCCGAAGCACTCTTCGATCGTCGTTGGGCTTTGACTTTGCTGGAGAGCGTCTTCGGTGATCTTCGGGCCGATTACGAGCATAGGGGAAAGTCTGCTCTCTTCGAAGCCCTGAAATTTCAACTGACCGGCGGAGCCGAGGCGCCACCTCTGGCCGAGATCGCGTCATGCCTCGCAATGACCGAGGGCGCCGTGCAAGTTGCGGCCCACCGCCTCCGTCGTCGCTACCGCGAAGCCCTCCTTAATCGGATTGGGGTCACCGTCGCCGACCCAGCAGAAATCGATGAGGAGGTCCGCGACCTTTTCGCTGCTGTAGCGTTGTGAGAACCGACCTACAAGCCAGCCTGCCGAGTCAATCGCTGGTAGAGGCGAGGTGATTTACATTAGCCGCGTGTTCCGCTACGGATCACGCAGCCGTACCGACTGAAACCGTGCCTGGTCCGGGGTCAAGCCGGCGTATTTCAAGGTAGGCAAGCCTCCGGCGATGAGCGCTCGACACATCGGCATTTGTTGGAACGCGCAGAAAAATGTGTCTTCCGACCCCAATGAGGCACGATCGTGAGGGCAAAACTGCTCGGTTGATCACTCCGAAGAATCCGGTTCAGACGAGTTTCTTTCACCTCCTCCCGGTGTAAACTATTCCCTCGTTGGCTTTACTCGCCTCCGCCCGGAGCGGCCACAGGCAAAGTGCCCAGGGGTTTGGGCCAAGCGAACATACTTCAGATTTATCAGATGTTCGATGTATCAATTTTTCCCATTCCGAGGCGTGACCCTTCCTAGACCTCGGCCGGAACCGCCTTCCGCCCCAACTCCTGCGCCACGTGCTCCCGCAGCAGGCCCAGCAGCAGGATGGCGCGGAGCCGGGCCGGAGCCTCCTCATAGCCCCGCCGTGACTCGGGTTCGGCCCGGGCCAGCGCTTCTGCTTCCAACGCCTTTCGCTCGACTGGGGTCAGACGCTTGAGATATGCGTCTACTTCCTCCCGGATCACCCGGTTGCGGGCCGCCTGCTCCCGCTGCCGGCGATGTTGCTCGGCCTTCTCGCGTTCCTGGGCCTGCCGCACCTCCTCGCGACGCCGACGCTCGGCCCTGGAGACGAATCCTTTGGGGGCGGCGTGGCCGTTCCGGATGGCCGCGACCAGCCATGCCGCCGGGTCGGCGACCTTGCCCGGCTTCGTCTCGGTCAGCCAATCGAGATGCTCGACCTGGGCCCGGATCTCCTCCTCCCCGTGGTCCCGCACCAGGTCAGCAGCCATGGCCGGCGTGATGCCGCGCCCGATCAGCTCCGCCTCCAGCGGCGACGGCCCGGGGGCGGCAAGCCGAGGCGAGAGGCCCGCCATCAACGGCAACGGCTCGACCTCGAGTACGGTCGGACCGCCGCGCCGGACGAACGCCCGGTACTCGGCACGGGCCTTCGGGCCGGGCACGTAGAGCATGACCCAATCGGGGCGGCCTTCGCCGTCGACCGTGTCCTGGAAGTCGATCGCGGCGAGGTAGCCGGATTGCAGGTGCGGGGCGTGAATCCTCGCCAATTGCGACCCGGCGTGATTCCACTTGCATTGCCTTGCTAAAGGTGCATATGTGCAAAGTTCAGAATACCGCAGCTTGGCCTGCTGACGGTCGTTCTTGAGTGTCGCATACATCCGATAGCTGAGCAGTTCGTAGAACCGTTGCGAGGCGGGGGTCAGGCTCTTGAGGTAATCGTAATCGAGCGGACGAGTCATCGCGCCGTTGATGACCTGCATGTAAATGTCGCTGAGGATGATATAGACCGCATCGGCCTTGCGGCCGTCGGGGAGTTCCTCGCCGGTGAAGACCACCGAGTAACGGGTGAAGCCCGCTTCCAGCGTCCGCTCGGTGCCGTCCGCCTGCCGGTATTCGAGCCTGGCCCTAATATACGTACTGGCGTTCTGGTGCAGCGCGTTCTTGACGGTAATGATGTTCTTGCCCTGGCTGATCCCCAACTCGCGGCAGATGTCATTGAGGCTGCCGAGTTTGATAAGCCTGGGAATGGGGCGGGGGGCTTCTTCTATCCGGCGGTTGATGATGAGCGTATCGAGCTTGTAGGCGAGCGGGCCGGCCTGGCCGTGGTTCTTGCTGTAATCCACTTCCCACTTGATGGAAAGCTCTCCGTGCTCGTTCTTCTCCTTGATATTGATGGCGATGTCGCCGTGCTTCGCCAGCCGGTGAACCGGATAGCGAGAGAGGACGGTTTCCACCCGGATGGGATTGGGTGATAAAAGCGCGTTCCTTGTCGCTTGATCCGTATTCATTTGTTTGCGATCCTTTATAAGAAGCATCACCACCCGTCTTGTTGGTGTTGCTTCTTCGTTAGCATGGTTAATAAGTCTAGCGAAGAGTGCTGCTCCCATAAAGGGCTAAGTGTCAGGGACTTGGAAGGGATTCATGCAGAGAATTCGCGGCCCAAAGTGAGTAGGACCGCGGCCCAAAGTGAGTAGGACCGCGGCCCAAAGTGAGTAGGACCGCGGCCCAAAGTGAGTAGGACCGCGGCCCAAAGTGAGTAGGACCGCGGCCCAAAGGTAGCAGCCCCGTAACTTGGGTTCCAAACCCCAAAGTGGTCAGGCCCGTAACCCAAAGTGCTCGGGGCCGGACCCCAAATCTCCCTCAGACGCCGGTAGGGCTGTTGGACTTCCAGGGCCGGGAAAACCGGGAAAATGTCTCCGGAACATCGGGAGTCCTGTACGAGCTTCAGACGGGCGACCCGCCCGGGGCAACCGGGCGGGCCGTCGTTCCGTGTCAATGACGAATCGATCGGCCGCTTTCATAGCTGGTCCTGTTTGGTCTTGGCCCTGGCCGCCGCGGTCACCTCCTCGTACCAGATCTCCTCGAACCTTCGCCGCTGCCCGGCGGTCCATCGATTGAGGTGCCGCTTCGCGCACCAGGCCCAGGCCGATCGCGCGAACGCGTCGGCTCGGGGCGTCGGCGGGCAGGGTTCGGTCAGCGGGTCGTAGATTGCCGGCGGGCGAACCGGTACGCTTCCGCGACCTGCTGCGGCGTCCATTCGACGATCTTCGAGGCCAGCCCCTTCTTCTTGCCGTAACCGATCAGCGGGCCTTTCATGTCCGGGACCTGCTTCGACGCCCAGCCGAGGAGCTGTCTGCCGTCGGTCGGCGCATCGCGGTCCGGCTCGTCGGCCGGTGGCTCCCAGGCATCGCCCCGATCCGGCCGGCTCGGGGTCCGGGCCGGGGCATGGCCTTCCGGGTAGGAATCCTCCTCTTCGCGGGTGGCGGGTGACGGGTGATGGGTGACGGGGACGGACCGGGCTTCGCCCGCCGCCATCGGGGGCGGCGGGATCTCGAGGCCGGCCAGCAGCGCCATGACGCGCCGCAGGTCGTCGGGCCGGGCCAGCCAGGCTTGGTGGATCGTGACGGTGACTTGCATTGTGGTGAGTCTCCGGATGCGTTGCGTCCGCCCTCGGCGCCGGCCGGGACGACCGGCTGGGCCGAGGGCGGCGGTTGTGGGTCTCAGGCGTCGGGCGGGAAGCACTCCCAGCCGCGACGCTCCAGTTCCCGCGCGAGGACCTCGGTGTAGATGGCCTCGATCGCCAGGGCTTCGGCCGGCCCGGGCCTCCCCTCTTCGGGCTTGGCCGTGATGAAGCCTCGGATGAGCCCTCGATTGAGGAGCTCGTCCATCAGGTCTCCGGCCGGAACTTGCGACAGGTCGCCGCCGTCGGTGCTCTCGTTCGGTCTGGGCATGTCTCATCTCCTGGTGCATGGCGTGCGGCGCCGCGATCGGGCCCGGACCGACCGGACTTTTCGCGGCGCCGCGATTCGGCCCGACCCGACCGGGGCGGGCCGACGGGATGCGGATGGGCGGGCCGATCAGTTGACGCAAGGGTTCCGATAGCGGAGGACGGATTCGCGACCTTCCTGGTAGCCGCGCTCGAAGTGCTGCTCTGCGACCAACTCTTCGTTGGCGAAGACCCGATCGTCGTATTGCTCGGGCGTCTCCGCGCCGGTGAAGACGATGAGCTGCGCCACGCGCTCGAGCTGATCCGCCACGAAGGCGGCGTGCGAACCGCCGCGCTCCCTCAGCCGGATGGCTTCGGCCTTAACGTGAATTAACAGTGACATGTTCATGCAACACCATCCCTGGCGCAGCCACGGCACAAGGTGGGATTGCCGGACGTGTACGGGTCGAAATTGATCCCGCACCCATCGCAGATCTCATAGCCGCCGCGGCCGATGCGGGCGATGTGGGCGCCGACAGCTTCCCGGAAGCCATCCGCGAAGGACCGGTGAGGGTACCGCCCAGATTGGTGCAAAAATATGCTCTAAGGGTCGGGGTCAGCGGACCTGCGCACGGTCCAGCACGTACTGGCCGTACAGTATGACGTTGTCCCATTCGATAGGGCTGATGTGCTCCAGCAGCGCGATGTCGATCTTGTCATCCTCCGGCTTGCACCAACGCACGACCCTCGAGATCTCCTTGGCCTGCCAGTAGATCACGCAGGCCAGGATCAGCGTCAGGCAGCTACACGAGCTCATTTGCCCGTGCAGCTCGCGGGCGTTGATCCGCCCTCGGCGGCCGTAGTACACGTCCCGGGCCAGCGCGTGCAGTTGCTCGACCTTCAGCAAGCCCCGCCGGATGCGAGACCGCAACTGCGGCTCGGACAGGTAGCTGAGCAGGAACTCCGTCTTGAAAACCCGGCCCAGATCGCGATTGGCCCGGTAGAAGCGGTTCTTGGCCGTGCACGAGGCGAGCCGTTTGAGCGCCACCGAGGCGGTCGTGTGGCCATTCTCCAGCGACGCATAGAACTGCCCCATCCGGTCCCACTGCTCGACGATGACCTGGGGGTCGATCGTGCGGTCAGCGCGGCTCACCAGGCCGGCCAGCAGCCCGTAGTCCCGCTCGGCGTCGAGGCGGTAGAGACGTTGCTTCTTGAGGCCGCGGATGCGTGGACAGAACCGCCTCCCCAGCATGGCGAACGCGGCGAAGTTGATCTCCGTGTAGCCGTGCGTGTCGGTATAGTGCTCCTCCAACTCCAGGTCGCTCTCGTTGTAACAGAGCCCGTCGAGCACGAAGGCCGAGTCCCGGTCGGTGCATTCGATCGGCGTGCTGTAGAACGGCGCGTAGTTATCGGCGACGAAGGAATAGAACTCCAGGGCGAAGTCGCTGAACCGCGTGCTGTAGGTCTGTTGCAGGACCTTGTGGGGCATGGCGAACCGCTGCCCGTCGCTGGCCGATGTCCGGCCTTCGCCCCAGTACAGCGTGGTGTCGAGGCGGGAGATGGCGTGCACCAGCGCCGCCAGGGCGGCGCACTGCGCCTCCTCGGTCATCTGCCAGTCGCTGACCCGCTTGAGTTGCTTGTAAGTGACGCCCTGGGTGATCTGGGCCATCGTGTGCAGGCCGATGTTGCAGCCGTGCGCCAACACGACGGCCAGGAGCGTGCACACGCCTTCTGCGTCACGCTCCCCGCGCTGGGCGGGAGGTACGAAGTGGTCGGTGAATCGCAGGTCGTTATCGACCTCGATGAGCAGGTCCGGGAGACGGGTGGTGCGCATCTGCTTGGTCAACCACCGTTTCAGGTCGCCCAGCCGTGTTTGCGCCGCGGCGTCCAACGTCTCGGCGGCGTCCGTGGATAAATGCCAACCATCCTCCTCCACCGTGGCGTAGGCGTTGTCGGGCGCCGTCTTGAGGAAGAGGTCGTAGGCCGTATTCAGCCGCTTCGTCAGATAGTCGCGGACGTCCTTGGGATCGGCGGGCAGGCCGGACCGTGGGAAGAAGGACTTCCGGAGCGGCTCCCAACGTTCCGTCGGGAGGAAATAGTCCTCGAAGCGGCCGAACCGCTTGCCGTGCTTCACCGAGAGGTTGCCCGATCGTAGATCCTCCTGGAGCTTCAGCAGCAGGGCACACTCCCACGCCTTCCGGTCCGGCGTGCCGTCATTCACGACGAAGGGCAACAGCCGCTTGGGGATGAAGTCCGTGGGGACGTCCTCGGGGAGTTTTCGCTTGAGGTCGGCGTTCATCTCCTTGAGGACCCGAAGGGCCTCCAGGCAGGGAACGTCGCCGTCACCGGCGTCCGGGAAGAATTCCAGGGCGCGGAGCAGCACCGGGGAGAACTGCCGCAGGTGGCTGAACCGACGGACCAGGCCGTGGAACACGTCGCTCTTGGTGCCGGTGACCCATTCGGTCAGCCCCACCACCTGGGCTTCGAGTTCCGCACGGGGCACGGCGGCGAACAGCCGCGGGCGCAACGCGGCGGCGCCGACGGCATCGTCCAGGATGATCGCGCCCAGGGATCGCAGCGCGGCCAGGGCCATCTTGATCGTCTGACGCTGGCTTCGCATCTGGTCGTTCAGTTCGTGCTCGGCTCGAGCGTGGGTCCGTGTGATGAGCTTGTCGAACATGTCCACCGCCTGGTCGACGGCGTCGCGGTAGCTCTGCCTGAGGAAGCGGACCAGGGCCGCGAGGCAGCGCGGTCGTCCGGCCTCGCGAAGGCGGTCCGCCGAGCACTTCCGGACGTAGTGAAACAAGGCGCGCTGGTAATTGGCGTTGAGCCAGGACAGATCGACGGCCATGACGCCGGTCGCTTCGATGGTAGCCAGCTTATCGGCAAGGGTCTGCATGGCGGCCGCCGAGGGCTTGGACGGGTTGATCTTGATCGCATGCAGGCCCGACACCGCCCCCCCTTCTTTCACCTCCAACAGGCCGTCGAGGACCTTGACCACGCCGGACGAAAGGCTCCCGGCCAGCTTGGCAACGATGTGCTCGCGAGCCCGCTTCCTCTGCTCACCGACCGACCGCATCAGCGCCGAATCGGCGGGGAGTAGGACGCGCCGCTCCTCGAGGAATTCGCGGGCTCGTGCGAGCAAAGGGGCGGTTTGCTCCAGGCGACACGACTCCTCAAAAACGAATCGTTCCAGAGCATCGGCTTCCCCAGGGTCGTATACGGTCAGCTTGAGGTATTCCCGAATGCGGGCTTGGTGATCCGAGACCGTATGCTGCCGGGCCGCGTACCCGTCGATACCGGTCACGTCGACGTTCAGTTGCATGGCGACGAAGCCCAGCAGTTCGTCGCAGATCTCCAGGGGCTGCTGAGCCGGGAAGCGGTTGAACAGGCGGACAAAGCCGACCTGGTGGGCGAACCCCAGACGGTTGTGGCCGCGGCGGCACTTCTCGACCTCGACCAGATCCACCTCGGTCAGGGACGCTTCGCGGACCATCTGTCGCCGCGAGAAGGGGAGTGGCGTCATGGATGGTCCCAATCGGACTAGAAAAACGGACGTCATTTTAGTCGATAGTTGACTGCGAAATGCACCGGCTATTATGCTCTGTATTCGCGAAATAAAAGTCGCCCTGCTCCTTTTCGTAGCGCGGTGCATGAAAACGGTCGCCTACCTGCGGATTTCGACAGGTTCCCAGGACCTGGCCAACCAGAAATTGGCGGTTCTCGATTACGCGCGGCAGAAGCAGTTCGCCGTCGACCGCTTCGTCGAGGCACAAGCCTCCTCCCGGAAGGGCCGGGATCAGAGGCGTATCGACGAGTTGCTCGACACGCTGGCCGCGGGGGACCGCCTGGTCGTCAGCGAGCTGTCCCGTTTGGGTCGGAGCCTGGGCCAGGTGATCCAGATCGTCGACGAGCTGGTGAAGCGGAAGGTCCGCTTCGTTGCGATCAAGGAATCGATCCGCTTCGAGGGGAAGCAGGACATGCAGACCAAGGTGATGGTCGTCCTGTTCGGGCTGTTCGCCGAGGTCGAGAGGGATCTGATCTCGGAACGGACGAAGGAGGGATTAGCCGCCGCCCGCGCCAGGGGTCAGTTGCTCGGCCGTCCCAAAGGTTCCCTGGGGACTTCCCGGCTCGATGGTAAAGAGGGGGAGATCCGAATGCTTCTGGAGAAGCAGGTCTCCAAGGCATCGATCGCCAAGATCGTGGGCGTATCGTCAACCAACCTCCGTCACTTCATCCGGACCCGAGAACTCACCCCGGAGACCCCAAAAGGGACCTCAAAAAGCCGGGGTCAGCAGCGCCATCCTTGAAAGGATATTTTTGCGGCGATCTGGACGGTACCCTTTTCAAGGGGAGTTTTGCAGCCATGAAGGAGAATCGTGTGACACGATCGCAATCCCGTGGGAGCGATCCCGGCAAAAAGGGGCTCTCCTTGCAGGCTGGGTGGGCCAAGCTGACCTGGGAGGACCTGGAGCGTTGGACCGGGAGCCGGAGCGTCGCACGCGGGCGGAGCTATCAGCGCGGCGGTCGTGTGAAGGACTTGAAGATTTCGAGCGACGGCGCACTTCTGGCCACGGTCGTGGGAGGCGATCGCTACGTGACCACGGTCGCCCTGAGCCTGGGACGGAAACACCCGTCTCTCGAATCGGTCTGTACCTGCCCCGTGGGCGCCAGCGGCTGCAAACACGCCGTGGCCGTCGTGGCCGAGTACCTGCAAGCCCTCGCCGATCAACAAGTCGTCCCGGTCGCCACCGAGGATGATCCGCGCTGGGCCAAGCTAAACAGCGACCGTGCCCAGGACGACGACGATTGGGATGAGGACGAGGACGAAGCCTCATGGGATGACGACGACGAAGAGACCCAGCCGGTCAGCCAAGCCCGCAAGCCCAGGACGCCGTCGCGACCGCGGGCCGGTGCGGTCAACTGGGACGACAAGATCGAACAGCACGTTCGCGAGAAGTCGCAAGGCGAGCTGGCCGATCTCGTCTGGTCGCTGGTCCGACGCTTTCCCGAGATCTATCAGGAGTTCCGAGAGCGGGTCGCGCTTCAGGAGGGGGACGTCGGGCGACTCGTCGCGGAGGCCCGTCGCGAGATCCGGGAGGTGACGTCCGAGACCGCCTGGCAGAACGAATGGACCGGCGAAGGGCACATCCCGGATTACAGCAAGATCCGGCATCGCTTCGAGCGGCTCCTGGAACTCGGGCATGCCGATGAAGTCGTGTCCCTGGGGCGGGAGTTCCTCGTCAAGGGCATGAGCCAGATCAGTGAAGCTCATGACGAGGGTGACACGGCGGAGGCGTTCGCCGAGGGTCTCACGGTCGTCTTTCAGGCCGTGATCAATTCGAGCCTCTCCGGGCCGGAACGGCTCTTGTTTGCGATCGACGCCGAACTGGCCGACGATTACGACGCGCTCGGCGATTCGACTCAGGCGCTCTTCGGCGCCCCCGCCAGGCCCGAGGACTGGTCGGTGGTGGCCGACGCCCTGATCCGGCGGTTGAAGACCGCCTCCGGCCGAGAAAAGCCGGGAGTGGACGACTTCTCCCGTGACTACCGGCGCGACCGGGACACGAACTGGATCGCCACGGCGCTGGAGAATGCCGGCCGCGACGATGAGCTGCGAGCCCTCTACGAATCCGAAGCCCGATCCACGGGGAGTTACGAACGACTCGTCAAGTTCCTCATGGAGAAGAAACACTTCGAGGACGCCGAGCGCTGGGCGCGGGAGGGGATCGCCGCGACCAGTGCCAAGCTCCCGGGGATCGCGACGAGTCTGGCCGCGAGCCTCGGTGAACTGGCCCAGAAGCGGAAGCAGTGGGACGTGGTCGCCGCGCACGCCGCATTCCGGTTCTTCTCCGACCATCCCGGCCTGTCCACGTTCGACGAGCTGGTGAAGGCCGCCAGGAAGGCCGGCGTCGAGGAACCCATTCGTGCCGCGGCCCTGCGCTTCCTCGAAACGGGGGCCTTACCGTATCAGGTGATTGTCCCGCCCTCCGCAGCCGCCACGGTCAAGGGCATGAGCACCCGATCCCCGGTCAAGAAACGCGGCGCCGCGACCAGGCTCAAGCCCGCAGTGTCATCCCCGGAACCGACGGCGGAAGCGCCGGTGCGTGTCCAGACCGACCCAGCGTGGCCGCTGCCCCTGCCCGATTACTTCATCCCGTTCCTGAATCGGCCGGGGCGGCATAACCCGGCGCCGCGTCCTCATCTGGAGGTCCTGCTGGAAATGGCGCTGGCGGCCAAGCGCCGGACGAAGTGCTCCGCTGGTTCGACAAGATGCAGTCCGCCCCCCGCGGTCCAGGATACAACCAAGGCCCGTACGGTTACACCGACCGCGTCGCGGAGGCCGTCTCAGCCGCATACCCGGAACGCGCGATCGCGATCTACACAGCCGCGTTGAACGCCCAGCTCCCCCATGCCCAACAATCATCGTACGAGTCCGCCACGGCCAGCTTGAGGAAGCTGCGTCCGCTCTACGAAGCCCTCAACCGTGCGAGCGAATGGACCGCGCTGGTGGCCTCGATCCGCGAGAAATATCGCAATCGTCCGCGCCTCATGGATCTTCTCGATGGCCTCGAAGGCCGCTCGATCGTGCAATCGGCGCGGACGCGGCGGAGGTGATCCGGACCCGAAGTCCTGCCCAGGAGGGCTTCAAAAGTCCGAGATCGGCAGCGACATCCTTAGAGCATATTTTCGCAGCAATCTGGGCGGTACCCTATATAGCGAAGGAGCTGCCCCACTACCCTGTCGTATCCCTTCGACACCTTCAGCTCGACGACCAGGTAGTTGCCCGCCTTATCGACGGCCAAGATGTCGATGAAACGGCCTCCCACCGGGAACTCCACGCCGGTGACTCCCTGGTCTTCGTAGAGCTTGAGGCCGGGTTCAATGAGTTGGAGATTCCTCGCGAGGTAATCTCTCAAGTCATGTTCATAGGCAAACTCAGACGATTCATCCTCGGCCTGTCGCTCTGCGGAAACACCTTCCGGCTTGGGGTTCGAGGCCGTGATGGGGACCGGGTCCTTCCCGGGCTCGTAAAGCCGGAAGTGGCGGCCATCGACCTTGAAGAGGAGGTCCTCGGAACCGTCGGACTTGGCAGAGTAATGGAGCCTTGTGGGCGCGTTGGTCGAGAACCGAATGAGATGGGCGGAGACGGTCCCTTCTTTGATGTTCGGGTAATGGCCCTTGAACCATTGGAGGGCCTGCTCCCGTGAGAACATGTCTCCAGGCTTTATACCCATGTCCTTGACCATGTCCGGGATGAGGAGCCTAACAGGCTTCTCGTTCAGTGCAGCCATCGGCAAGCCTCCCTCGTGCCTTACGTCCCAGGGACGTGAGCAGCCCCAAAAGAACGGTCTTAATCCAGGTTTCTACCCGATTTCGACTTGGGAGGAATGGAAACATCCAGGTATTTAGAAAAAAGTCGATAACGGTTTTCGATGCCGCTTTGGGTGCAGAAGGCGTCTGCGAAGGCGAGGGCGGTTTCGACAGACCACCGGGCACAGCCGTAGCTCATGCATTGGTCGGGAAAGACGCTATCGCCATGGGCGAAGGGACTGAGTGAGAATTTCCTGTGGATGCGTTTCTCGATCTTCTTCTGAATTTTCTTCTCGTGGCTCCATTCGGGCTTGAAATGAACGACGGCGTTACGCATCAACAGCAGCGTTTCGGCGTTCTGGTAGACGGTCACCCCGGAATCCATCCGCTGCTTGGTTCGCAGCCGCATCGCCAGTTGGAATTTGTCGAGCACCTTCTTTTGCTCGTACTTTGGCCACTTCGCCTTCAATGCTTTCTCATGCTTATGAAAACATGTGTTCGTATTGATGAACGTTTCGTTGATGAAGGCTTCTAACGACGACGCGGCCATCGTGATGGACGAGAGGACGTGCAGCGTGATTTCGTCGTAGGACGGTCCCCACTCGTCGCCGGTATGCCGTTGCTCAATCTCACCGTCCCTACGAGCGAATTGGGCTGCCGCCCGCATCTGGAAGTAGGACAGATTCATCCTGTGCATGCCGGTCGCCACGAGTTTCATCCGGGCCTCTGTTCGCCATCGCTGGTCATGCATTCGCCGTTACGCGTCTGAATCTACGGTAGGAGGACCCGGATACGGCTGCAAGTCGCCGACTGCTCGTTTGGTGGCATGTAGATCGGCCTAAGGGGAAAAGAAACCATGCCAGATACCGGGCAACTTATCAGGGTCGGACGCGCCGATTTCAATATAGAATTGAACATCTTATAATACAGATTATGTTACGATAGCGTCCGATCCCGTCCGGCCAGCGGCCCGCCTCGCCGCTCCGCCGAGTCCCTCGCGACCGCAACGGACCGACCGCCGGCCATTGGTTTCAATGGCCTCACCCGCAGGTCGCGACGCAGATCGCCGTCTCGACCGCCGTCCCAAACAGGCCGGCAGAAACCGCCCACCTGGCCGCAGACCAAGGCCAACCGGCCCGAGATCGGCCAGCTCATCCCCGGCGATGACATTCCGGGCCCCATCCGCGACGATTCCGCTCGAATATCGCACCGGATGGCTGACGCTTAAAAACAGCGCTTGTCAATTCCGGCCTTTGTTCTAAAATGCGTAGATCACGCATTCTACCGCAACGTCGCGGTCAACTCAGGGGTGCCAGTCCCCTCGACAAGCTTTAAATTTCAGCCGGGTCGCGCCTGACGAACGGCGACACGAACCCCTTGCGTCCCATCCCTGATGAAGAGACGATGAGAGGGCACAAAAACCGAAACGGCCGGGAGTCGAGCAAACTCCTGGCCGCCATGTGTGATTCGGTGCCGACGGCAATCAACCGCCGGTCAATTTGTGCGTCCCTTTTCTCCGT
>CAVURY010000021.1:0-69165 GCA_963743925.1 uncultured Planctomycetota bacterium
GTAAACCCTGAACGCATCGCCAATGTCGGCGATTCATGCTGGGGCTTTCGGAATTCCAGCAAGGCCGCTCGAAGTCGCTCACGATTCCGTCGCCGTCGATGTGCTGGAACTACCCCGGCGAAACCGGACCTGGACTTGAGGCAATCTTTTCAAAACGGCCAGGGAATTTCTAAAGACGCAGGCCAGGTGGTTCAAATATTAGTCTTGGCGAGAACACCAATCGTAGCGGTTGTCACAATCTATTGGCTTGTGACCGGCCGCGTTGCTCTGCCATGTGATATATACAAGAGACCGATCAACGTGTCCGGATTGTGACGCTTCTCCTGATTCTCAGCATTTTGCCTTCGGTGTCCCTCGCGGGAGCGCATGATAGGTACGGAGGCGAAAATAGCCGCTGAAGCGCATCAGCAGGTGCGGATAGATCGGAGTGCGCGCAAAGAAGGGCCAGGCCGTCACCTGACCCCTCCAAGTCCGATCTCCTCAGTCCACCCTTCCCGGCAGCTTGAGAGAAAGACCTATGAGTAACCTACGCAGCCAATCAACGTCTGGCAAGCTATCCCGACAGCCGTCCGAGCGAATCCTGCTCGTGGTGATCGACCCTGAACCGCCACCCCGCAGGCGACGGCGAAAGCCACCGAAGACCGACCAGCCAATACACTTCCAGAATACCCCAACGCGCCAGGAGCAACTGCCGTTCATGAACTTGGTGTAACTTCGACCGTCCTCGCCATCATTCTTGACGCCACGAGGCCAGGGCTCAGCTCCGGGCCGCCCGAACGGTGCTTCTGGGGAATCCTCCCCGGTGCTGCCACATCGCCGGCTGAGCGTGCCACTCAGAAAAGCGACAACCTCGCGGCTGCGGCGGCGATCAGAAGCCCATCATCATGAGGGCCGCGCCGCAGCCTGGGTGGGCCGCGAGCGCGCAGACGGCAGGCGTGATCGGTAATCGTCTAAGTTGGCTCTACCGCATGCAGAGAAGTCGCGGCGCGGCCATGATGAGCGAGAAGAACCGCGTCCCTTCCCGCCAGCGAGGTGTAGGCTGTGAAGACTACTTATCGCCTGACGCGGGACTGCCGATAACCATGAATTTACGCGATGGACGGAAATCGATTCACTGGTGTCACCAGACCCGTAAGACTGGGAGTTAGCGAACCCGAATCGTTACGAGCCTGACAGGCGTCCAGTACGAGCGTCGTACTGGACATCCATCGACAGGCAAGCCAAGGGCTTTCAAGCTGGTCCTGGACATCCCAGGCCCGCTCGGAGGCAGCACCTTGGCAAAGCTCACAAGGGAGCAAATCGTGACGATCGATGTTCTGCACCGGCGCGACCAGTCGCGGTGCCAGACGGCGCGAATCCTGGGCGTCTCCGAGGGGGCGGTCCGGTATCACCTCCGTCGCGCCCGAGAAGGAGCCGGCGATGGCCGGCGGAAGCCGTCGCGGATCGAGCAACTCGGCCTGGCCGAGGCGGTCGCCCATTGGTGGCAGGCGCAGGCCCAGACCCTGGGCCAACAGCGGCCGCCCAGCGTCCAACTCCTCCACGAGTTCCTCCGCGCCGAGCATGGCTACGACGGCTCGTACAAGTCGGTCCGCAAGTTCGTGCGGGCTCGCTACGGCCGACCACCGATTCGCCCGTTCCGCCGCGTCGAGACCCCGGCCGGGGCACAGACACAGAGCGATTGGGGCGAATTCCGCCGCGTCGACCTCGGCGACCCCGAGGGGCCGACGACCCTCTACGCCTTCGTCATGGTCCCGAGCCATAGCCGCAAGGAGGCCGTCGTCTGGAGCCGCTCGATGGACCAGCTCGCCTGGCATCACGTCCACAACGAGGCCTACCGGCGGCTCGGTGGGGTCGCCGCGGTCAACCGGATCGACAACCTCAAGACGGGCATCGCGCGGGGTGCGGCGCCTGGGGACACATCAACGAGCAATATCGTGTCTACGCTCGCACGATCGGATTCCATGTCGATGCCTGCGAGGCCCGCTCGCCCGAACAGAAGGGGAAGACCGAGCGACGGGTCGGCGACTGCAAGGGCCTGGACGTTCAGGGCCGGCGGTTCGACGGCCTGGGCGGCCTCCAGACCTGGACCGACGCGGATCGGGCGGCGCGGGCGATCGAGCGGATCTGCCCGGCCACCGGCCTGTCGGTGGCGGCGAGCTGGGAGGCGGAGAGGCCGTTCTTGCGGCCGCTGCCCGCGTTGTTGCCCGAGCCGTTTGATACGGTCAAGACGGCCCCGGTGCACAAGGACTGCGTCGTCCATTTCGAAGGTCGCAGTTATGTCGTTCCGTTCTCCTATGTCGGCCGCGAGGTGGAGGTCCGCGGCTGTTCGGGATCCGTGCAGATCCTCGATCCCCGGACCGCCGTGGTGCTGATCTCGTACCCACGGCACACTCCGGAGCGGATCTTGATCGAGCCGGCGTGCTACGAAGGGCCCGGGACCGCCCAGGTGCTGCCGCCCAAGCCGCTGGGACGGATGGCCCGGAAACTCCAGGAGATCGCCGCACTGCCGGTGGAGCAGCGGCCGGTGGACCTCTACGCCGCACTGGCGGAGGTGGCACGATGACGACCAAAGGGGGCTCGCACGAGCCGGAGCGGTCCTCGGCGTTGCCCGCCAAGGCGGCGACGTTCGACCTGGGGACGCTGGTGGACCAACTGGTGAAGCTGGGCCTGGATTTCGCGGCCGAGTCGCTGCCGGCGATCTTGACCCGCGCCGTCAAGGAGGACATGGGCTCGCCGGCCTTGCTCGAGCAGTTGTTCAAGAATGAGCTGGAACGGCGCGAGGAGCGTCGGATTCGCACCTCGCTGCGACTCTCGGGCCTGCCGACGGGCCAGACGCTGGCGAACTTCGATTTCGCGTTCCAGCCGGCGGTGCAGCGGTCCAAGCTCGATGCGCTGGCGACCTGTGCCTGGCTCCGGGAGAGACAGGGTCTGTTGATCCTGGGCCCGCCCGGAGTCGGGAAGACCCATCTAGCTATCTCGTTGGGAGTCAAGGCGGTGGAGTGCGGGTTCTCGGTGGCGTTCTTCCGCCTGGACGAGCTGCTGCACGCGATGCGCAAGGACGCCGAGGTGCCGCCGACGCGACTGAAGGGCAAGAAGTATATGAAGGCGGCGCTGGTGATCATCGACGAGGTGGGCTTCGAGACGTTCACGCGTGAGGAGGCGAACCTGTTCTTCCGCCTGGTGAGCTATCGCTACCAGCGGGGCTCGCTGTGCATCACGTCGAACAAGTCGATCAAGGACTGGCCGGAGATGCTGGCGGGCGATGAGGTGATCACGACGGCGATCCTGGACCGGCTGCTGCACGCGTGCCAGGTGCTGAACATCCGCGGTCGGAGCTATCGGCTTCGGGACCTGGAAGACGACCTGAATGGGCGTTCGTGAGTGGGGTGGATGTCCGGGAGGTCACCGGCTCGAGCCGCGGGTCCGAGGGAGCCGTCGTGGCGATCCTGGAGAAGCCGCCCGTGGTAACGAAGGGAGGAGTTCGAGGGGCGGGCTCCGGTGTCAGGGTAGGCCGTGGTCGAGGGCCGCTGTGGCGAGTCGTGTTCAGTGGTCGTTTTGTTCAGGGAAACGGACCTGGAGGAGCCGTTGACGGCGGGAGAGAGGACCTCAAGAAGGGCTTGATCCGGGGGCCGGAGAAGGCCATCGTCGAGGGAGGTAACTCCCGGTCATGTACACTAGTTGTTTTGTCCAGTCGAACGGCACCGGAGGAGCCGTTGGCGACGGCAGAGGGGCTTGATCTGGGGCTTATTATGAACATTACAATTTTTGTTCATTTGTTACGGTCCTGGAGGAGCCGTCGTGGAAATTGGAGGGGAGAGTCAGGGTCTTGAGTCGGTTCGAGGGGCCTCGGTCGTGGAGGAAACCGAGGGTCGCGAAGGCAGGAACTCGTAACGATCGAGGTCCGGGTGATTGCCCCGCTGTTGGACCTGGGGGAAGCCAACAGGGGCCGGAGATGGTGTCCAAAAGTCCCAGAGAAAGCCGCGAATCAGGGGTGGTCCCGGAGGAAACGACCCCGTCCGAAGAGCAACAAGCCTCGTAACAGTTCGGGTTCACTAACCTCGTAACGATTCGGGTCCATTGACATCTGGTAAGCTGCCCATCTTGGGCAACTGATCGAAGTGACCCCTGATTCAGCGGGGATTGAGACGATGGGCGATGTCCGCATGAAGCTTCGCCCGGATCGAAGTGACCCCTGATTCAGCGGGGATTGAGACAGAACGAGGGCCAGTGCATCCACGAAATTCGATCGAAGTGATCCCTGATTCAGCGGGGATTGAGACTTGCGGCTGGGACGACTTCTCCGGAAACCAGTCGGATCGAAGTGACCCCTGATTCAGCGGGGATTGAGACTCTTCCCTGTCCTCGAGCCTGTGCTGTCTCTGTAGATCGAAGTGACCCCTGATTCAGCGGGGATTGAGACCTATTGCGGGTAGCATCGTGGTTTTATAATTGATCGAAGTGACCCCTGATTCAGCGGGGATTGAGACCGGCCAGGAATGAGGAGTTCCAAGTCATCAAGATCGAAGTGACCCCTGATTCAGCGGGGATTGAGACCATTACCTTGACGACGCAACTGCGGCTTTGCCGATCGAAGTGACCCCTGATTCAGCGGGGATTGAGACAGGCTTGATACTGTCATGCGCGTCTCGATGGATCGAAGTGACCCCTGATTCAGCGGGGATTGAGACCGGTGAGCTCGGCGCCGGACTCGATAGATGTCCACGGATCGGAGTGACCCCTGATTCAGCGGGGATTGAGACAGCGCCGGAGCCGCATCCATCTTGTGGAATCCCAGATCGGAGTGACCCCTGATTCAGCGGGGATTGAGACACATAGCCCTGGGCGTGAGGTGCGTGGACCGATCGGAGTGACCCCTGATTCAGCGGGGATTGAGACTCAATGGCCGACGCCCACGACGTCAGATCTACCTGATCGAAGTGACCCCTGATTCAGCGGGGATTGAGACCCTCCCGTCTCGAGCTGCTCGCAGTAGTACTTGATCGAAGTGACCCCTGATTCAGCGGGGATTGAGACCTCCGAGTTCAGACTGGTGGTGCTGTTGTACATGTGATCGAAGTGACCCCTGATTCAGCGGGGATTGAGACGATCTGGGCCTGACGGGCTTCGAACGTTACGGGATCGAAGTGACCCCTGATTCAGCGGGGATTGAGACAGCTCGCCCACCTGGGTCGATCTCAGGTACGACTGATCGGAGTGACCCCTGATTCAGCGGGGATTGAGACGCGACCATGCAGATGGCGGCGTACACCTCGGAGTGGATCGAAGTGACCCCTGATTCAGCGGGGATTGAGACTCCTTGATGAGTTGGTCCTTGAAGTAGTCTCCTACGCCCCCAGAACCTGGCGGCAACCCCTGGAGTCAACTTCTGCTCAGTTCCCTGAGCGGCTATGCTCGAGTATCAGAAGGAGGGCACGCCTGATGCCGGATATTTCTCTGTTGGCTGACCACGCGATCAATCTGACTCACTCGTCGGAGGTTGCGCCGGTGGAGATATTGCCGCCGGCCGAGGAATCGTTCATCCTCAACGACGATGTGATGATCGATGTCGCTCCGGCTCGGCCGGGCGGGACGATCCGCGTGGAATTGGCGTATTCCGGGCGGAGCATGCCGATCCCTGCCGATGATCCGTGGGCCGAGTGACGAGGTCGGCATGGATTCCGAAACATTCGCATGGTACCGGGTCGTCACCGGGACGGACCTCTCTCAGGGTGACCTGCTGGATCGCTGTCCAGTGTTCCTGCCGCCGACGGATCTCGCCGAGCCCTGGGATGAGGCCGCCTTCACCTGGCAGGAAGTCAACGCCGTCGTGATGACGCAAACCTGCGACCTGGTTTCGGGCCGCGAGAAAGTGACGGAAGTGCTCTTGTGTGCCGCGTGGAGCCGCAGCGACTTGAAATCGGGTCACCTGGCGACCCCTCGCGGACTCGTAGACGCTCGACGCGGCAATCTGCCCGGCTACCACTGGCTCGCAGAGTGCGTCCTCCCCGGTTTCGCGCGTGAAGTGCGCATCGTGGACTTTCGCCGAGTCTACTCGCTTCCCTTGGCGTTCGTCCGCCAGCGAGCCGCGCAATCCGGAGACCGATTGCGCTGGCTTCCGCCGTATCGCGAACATCTCTCGCAAGGCTTTGCGCGCTGCTTCATGCGCGTCGGCCTACCCCAGGATATCACCCCCTTCCGTTGACGCCCGCGAACAAATCGCTGGGAGCAATTTCGTCTACGCGGCGGTACCGATGCCTGTTAGGATGCTGCCAGGAGGGACCCGCCATGCAGACCATGACGCTTTCGGCGTCCGCCGTCGCCACGTTCCGCTTTGCGCTCAGGGGATTGCGGCCGAAGGACAAGGCGAGCCGGTTACCGGCCTACCGCGAACTGACCGAGGCCGGGATCATGGAACCGGTGCCGGGCGCGGACGATTACCGCCTCACGGAATGGGGCCGCGTGCAGGGGCGGGAGATCGTGGAGCGGGAATACGACCGCATCGAGCGCGAGCGTTACGAGCCGCCGGATGCCGGCGGGCTCTCGGATGCCGCCAAGGCGTTGCTGCGCGTCTGCATCGACGATGCGATCCCCGACGGCGACGAGACCAATCGTTCGGCTTTCCGCGAGCTGGTCGCGGCCCGGATCATGATGCCGATGGGATCATTCGTGCGGGGCGATGAGTGTGTCTTCCGCTGGACGTATTGGGGGTTCAAGCTGCGGCACGAGCTCCTGGAGCAGCCTACCGATTCCAGCCGAGCTCCATCGCGCGAGCGATCTCCCTTGCCCGCTCGGTGATCGGTAATCCCGTCCCGGGCGCGGCCTTCAGGGCCTCGACATGGCTGCCGCCGCGGCGATGTTCCTCGTATTCGTGGGCGATGATCGCATCGAGCCTCGACGTGGCGTCCGCATCGGCATAGATCTTTGCCGCCGCCTCTCCTTAAGCATCCCTGAGCAGTTCCAGTTTGAACAGCCCCGATCCTACGGAAAGCCTGCCGTCGGGGGAATTGTGGCCGCCGTCCGGGTTGAGCGGGTGGTAGGCGGCCCAGGGTAGCCCTCGCTCATCGTCGGGCATGCCGATTCGGCCGTCGGGGATGCCGAGTTCCCGCATCCGCTCGGCGACGGCCAGGTCGATATCGTCCGCGTACCGGATCGAGAAATCCCGGGCATGCGCCACGGGGTCGTGCCCCACGGGCCTCCGCGACGGGGTCGTGCCGATCATCGCCGGCTTACGACGGAAGAGATCGAGGAGGCGGCGGAGCGGGTTTCGCATGCAGCCAGGATGGCACGGCCACGGGAAGATGGCAAGCGTTACCAGCCCTGCCACCACACGTTGGCCTTGCCATTCATCTCATGACAAGCAAGCACCAAATCGCCCTTTTCGTGGCCAAATTGTGGAAAGTGCAGTACGGATGAATCCTCTCGTTCTGGAGTCCATCAATTTATTCTGCACCGGTCTATTAGCCGGCATCGAGTTCCTGGTCTGTTTCGGCATTCGTGCGCCACTCAGACTTCTGGACGAACAGCCGCAGGTCCGGATCCGGCAAGCACTGATCCGGAGATTGCGCGTGCTGGTGCCCGCCGTGTTCGTGCTGGCGGCCCTATCGGGGATTATCGTGGCAGTCCTGGACGGCACCGCGCCCGGTTTCGTCTTCCGGTGTGCGGCCGTGCTCGCCGTGCTCACCTGGATCCTGGCCACGTTCCTCGGCACCGTCCCGATCAACGAGGCCGTGCTCACGTGGCGGCCGGAATCCCCTCCGGAGAATTGGAAGGCGATCATCGAGCGGTGGGAGCGGCTCGATCTGGTCCGCACCGGGGCGGCGCTCACGGCATTCGCGTCCTTCTTGACGGCCGTGGCGTTGCGGTTGGCTGCGATTCCGGCCGGGAATTAGCCGGTATCTCCCCTGCCCAGGCCCGCTTCCGAGGCTGCGGGCTTGCCCGATCGAAGGGAGAAAGGGGCATGATTTCGATATTCCCTTTCCTCAACGCGCCGTGCAACGTTATGGAGGCGGCATGGGGCGGTCGGGTGGTAATCCGTTCAGAGGGCGCTCATGGAATGGTATGAAGATGAGGTCAGGGGGCTGGAACGGACCCGGAGCCCGCGGCTCGGCGACCGCGCACCCGTCGCGTTCTACGGCAGTTCGTCGATCCGCCTCTGGGAGACCCTGGACGACGATTTCCCCGGGGTCGGGATCGTCAACCTCGGGTTCGGCGGGTCGACGCTCGAGGCGTGTGCCCACTTCTTCCCCCGGCTGGTCCCGCGTTGGCATCCTCGCTCGTTGCTCGTCTATGCCGGAGACAACGACCTGGGCGATGGCCGGTCGCCCGAGGACGTGCTCGCCTCGCTCCGCGACCTGATTCGCCAGGCGGATGCCCTGCTGGGCCCGATCCCGCTGGCGTTCCTCTCCATCAAGCCGAGCCCGGCACGCCGGTACCTCGACGAGCAAATCCGACGGGCCAATGCCCTCACCCGGGATGAGATCTCCGCAAGGCCCGGGGGGCGATTCATCGACGTCTACCCTCGGATGCTCGACGCGGCCGGTCGACCCCTGGTCGAGCTCTATGCCGAGGATGGACTTCACCTCAGTCGCCTCGGATATCGGGTCTGGGCGGCGACCGTCATGGAACATTCCCGATTCCTGTTTTGAATCGACACCGAAAATTCCATCCACATTCGTGTTCGTGTCGTATCCTTGTTCATCATGAACAGGGACTACCACCGCTGGCATAGCCCGAGCCTCGGGCGTGACATGGAACTCCTGGTATTCGGCCGGACGGGGGCCCGGGTGCTGGCCTTCCCGCCCCGGCTCGGCCGCTTCTTCGACTACGAGAACTGGGGGGTCGTCGAGGCCCTGCGCCGTCACATCGAGCAGGGCTGGGCCCAACTCTTCTGCCTGGACAGCGTTGACGAGGCGAGCCTCTACGGCCGGTGGCGGCACCCTCGGGAACGGATCGAGTACCACGAGTCCTACGAGCGTTACGTGCTGGACGAGGTCTTGACCTTCAGCGGCTGGATCAACCCCTGTCCGTTCGTGACCGCGCTCGGATGCAGCCTCGGGGCCTACCACGCGGCCAACATCGTTTTCAGGCATCCCCACCGGTTCGGCAAGCTCGTCGCCCTGAGCGGCCGGTACGATCTGACCAGCACGATCGAACACTTCGGCGACCTCTTCGACGGTTACTACGACGAGACCGTCTACTTCCACACGCCTTGCCACTTCCTCCCCAACCTCAGCGATCACGGGCGCCTCGACGCGGTTCGGCGCCTGGAGATCATCCTCGCGGTCGGAGAGGAGGATCCCTTCCGCCAGAGCAACCATCATGTCAGCTCGGCGCTATGGGAGAAAGGAGCGTGGAACGCGCTGCACCTCTGGCGGGGCCGCGCCCATCGGGCGGCCGACTGGCGTCACATGGTCTCGTTGTACGTCTGACACCTGGTCTGTCTCGGAGCAGACTATCGGTGCTCGCAGAGCGCCCGGCTCACGGTTCCAGGCTCCGCAATGCGGCGAAGACTCGTTGCTCGTCGAGCAGGCCGATGCTCCGTTCGTCCCGGGAGAGGATCGCCTGGCTGAAGCCGACGGCCGGGTTGACCAGGGTCGAGGGGACGGTGCGCCACTGGCCGCGCGGCACGCGATGGACGCCCAGGACCTCATCGGCGACGAAGGCCCAGGTCTCGGCCCGGTCGCGGTCGCGGAGCACGACCAGGCGTGGCGTCGAGGACTCCATGGCCGTCGCGTCCACGCCCAGCAGTCCCTGCAACGAGACGCAGAGCTCGGCCCGGCCTTGCAGGTTCACCAGGCCGGTCAAGACCCGGTTCGAGCGGTGCGGGACCCGGTGCACCGGCCGGAGCGTGGTGACCTCCGCGACGGTCCGGGTCCGGAATGCCAGCCATTCCGAGCCCAGCCGGAAGATCAGGAAGCTAACCCCCTCCCGCTGGTCGAGGGCGCCGCCGTCCTCGAGGTCGCCTTCACCCCCCTGCTCTCCGCGCGATTTCAGGCCGTCGGAGTCGGCCAGCCACCGCGTCCACTCGGCGAGGTAGCCCTCGGGCGCGGGGCGGTCGAAGAAGGTCCGCGCGGCCGCGGCGAAGACCGGGCAATTCCGGCAGTGGACGTGGGTCGGCAGCTCCGGGCAGGTCCGGTCGCCGTTGACGCCGATGCGATGCCAGCAGTCGCCCTCGCCGACCAAGAGCGCCGGCGCGGTCGCGTTCTCGGTTGTCGACGCGCCTGTGGTCATCGTCATTCACCCCTTTCGGGCCGTTGTGCGCGGCGACGGAAGCCGGCGGCCGCGCCGCGATCGCCCCGACGCTCGGCCAGCAAGGAGAGGGCCAGGAGCGCCTCGTCGTGCTTCGGGTCGAGATAGACGGTCTTGTGGAAGCATTCCTCGGCCCGACGGCGGTCGCCGGCCGCCTGGCAGATCATCCCCATCAGATAATACGCCGAGGGGCCGGGACCTTTCAGGCGGATGTGCCGCTCGCACGCCGCGATCGCCTCCGCGTGCCGGCCCCGGTTGGCCAGCTCGGCGGCCTCGTCCAGGAGCGAAGGCGGCTGGGCTGATTCGGGCGGTCGAGGCTCCGTCCGAGCCGGTTCGAGGGCTCGACCCGGGAGACCTTCGGTCGGTCCTGCGGCGGGGTCCGAAGACGACTGCGGCGCTGATCTCCGAGTCGGTGATCCCGGGGGCGACGCCGGCAAAGCCGACGCGACCCCGGCCACCCTTGGTTCTCCCGAGGCCAGGGTTCGGATGGCCGTGGCCGAGGTCTTGCGGTACGCGAAGCAGCCCGGCGAGCCGACCCCCGTGAATCGTTGAGGCTCGCCGGCCGGCTCGAGCCGATCGGCGTGGCCGATGAAGAGGATTCCGTCGGCGGCCAGCAGGCGATCGAGCGCGGCCAGGACGCATCGTCGGGCCGGGACGTCGAGATAGATCAGTAAGTTGCGGCAGAACACCACGTCGTAAGGGGGCGAGCCCTCGAGCAGCTTCGGGTCGAGCACGTTGGCGCGGAGGAACCGCACGGTCTCGCGGATCGCGGGGTTGACCTCGAAGGTCCGGTCATGCTCGCGGAAATACTTCGCCCGGACTCCTAATTCGGAGCCCCGGAAGGCGTTCGCCGAATAAACCCCGCGCCGGGCGAAGTCCAGCCGACGGGCGCTGACGTCGACCGCGTCGATCCGGAACCGGCGCGACGGCAGGCCCAGCTCCCGCAGCGTGATCGCGATCGAGTACGGCTCCTCGCCCCCGGCACAGGCGAGGCTCAGGGCCCTCAGCGGCGGACGCGATGGGTCGCCCACCCAACCCGGCCGCACGTAGTCCGTCAGCCAACGGAACGGGCGATCGTCCCGGAAGAACCAGCTCTCCGGGATCACCACTTCCTCGATGAGCGATTGCAGCTCCGGCTCCGACTGGCCCACCCGCGAGGCATAAACACCCAGGTCGTCCAGGCCCAGCTCGGCCATCCGTCGCCGCGCCGCACGCAGGACCAGGTGCGAGCCCACCGCGACCGGATCCAGACCGATCCGACGCGCCAGCAGACCCTCGAGCTCTTCCTGGTTATTGGTCATTAGTTATGAGTAGCTCGTTCTTGCCGTCCGTAACCGATGACAACCTGGAGACTGTGATCAACGGCACGAAGCCCTGATCGGTCTGGGCGATCATCTCGAGGTAGGGTGCCTGGGGCAAGTGCACGGGAGCCGGGACCACCTGCTCCGGGCGGACCCGCGTCAGGTCGCTGACCTGCTCGGCGATCAGCCCGAGCAGGTTCCCGACTCGATCGCCATCCAATTGATTGTGATCCTCGGACCCGTCGTTGACCAGGATGATCCGGGTGCTGAGTCGATTTGGACAAGGTTCCGCGCCCAGGAGCAACCCCAGGTCGATCACGGGGACCACCTGGCCTCGATATCCCAGGAACCCGGCCAGGTATTCCGGGGCATGCGGGATCGCTCGGAGCTCGACCCGCGGCACGAGCTCGATGATCCGCGCCACGTTGACCCCGTAGCGATTCCCACCGGCGGTGAAAGTCAGGATGAGCATGGCAGTGTTCGGCGGTCAGTAGGTGGTGTTCCTCGATTACCAGTGTATCACCTGGAGCCGGTCCCGCTCGCTTCGATGGGTCAAGAGGCGCCTGAGGTTTACGGGTTATTTCCGAATACGCGGTCGAAAGGGGCAATGGCTCTGGGCTTTCGGTTCGTGCCCGGTCGCGTTCCGCGTGAAGGCGACCGCCGAGGCACCGCTGGGGGGCGCGCCGGTAGGCTCGGACCGAAGCAGAATCGTCAGAGGCGAAGATGCGTCTTCCGGATTTCGCGGGGCGGTCATGTTGACCGCGGCACGGCGCGACGTTTCACTGCGTATGCGGGTCGAGTGGTTGTGCCTTGGAGCGGTGCCTCCTGGCCCGCGCCCTGATTCCCATCGAATACAGGAGCGAGTAGGCCTCGTCCAGGACCGCGACGCAATCCTTGTAACCGGCTCGCCAGAGCTCGAGGCGGCTCATGCGCAGCGCCGTGATCGCGTAGAAGAACTCATCCCCGAGCTTCGCGGGCGAACGAGGGATCGCTCGCGCGGACGACATCCATTTCCACTTCGGAATGAGCGTCTTCAGCTCGTGAATCAGTCGTTTCAACAGCGAGGGCGGGACTCTGTCCTCGTGCGGCGGCAAATACTTCCCGGGCGCGAATCGCTGGAGAAATGCGATGACTCTCGCACACCGTATGATGAAGATCACCGACCGGAGCTCGTCGATCGAGAGGATGGGCGCAGCCTGAGGCGTCGGAGCCGCGAGTCCGTTGGCGCCGGCCTTGATCGCAGTTCCTCCGCGGTCGCGGGCAATCGGGTGGACCATCTGGGCATACCTCCGACCGCTTGGCGCACGGTCAGCCAGGCGTCTCGCGACCCGTCACGCGAGGTGCAGACGCTGGCTGCGCTCTCAGACTAGCTGGCCTGCCTCTTTCACGCAATCTCGCCGGGACCGCGGAGCGGAATCGGGGCGATCGCAATCCACTGATCCTCGCCTGATTGACTTCCTGACGCGTTCTCTCCTCCCCGATCATCACCAACCTGGGGAGCCTCGCCGGCCGATGGACCTGAGTCACACCGCCTGCATCAATCTGATTCAGGGAGCGGGGTCTCTGATTCAGGGAGCAGGGTCTGTTCGCCGCCGCCTGGATCTGATAACGGGGCAATTCTCGGACCTCGCAACGCGAAGGCATGCGCATAGCGGCGCGAGGCGGCAACGGCCAGGGGATTGCACCGCCGATGAGTATCGAACCGCGCTTGTCTCGCATCGCCAGCAACGGCGTCACTCTCAACGTGGCGCAGGCAGGGCCCGAGGCGGGCCCTCCGGTTATTCTCCTGCATGGCTTCCCCGAGCCCTGGTCGTGTTGGCGACATCAGATCGGCCCGCTGGCCGAGGCCGGCTACCGCGTCGTGGCGCCCGACCAGCGGGGATACGGCCGCTCGGAGAAGCCTGGGCGGGTCGCCGACTATGCGCTCGACGTGCTGGCGGCGGACGTGCTCGGGCTCATCGAGTCCACCGGGCGCGAGCGGGTGGCGCTCGTCGGCCACGACTGGGGTGCGATCGTCGCGTGGTGGGTCGCGACGCACCATCCCGACCGGTTGGGGCGGCTGGTCATCATCAACGGCCCGCACCCTGTCGCATTCCGCCGTTATGTGCGATCGCACCCGGCCCAGCTCCTGCGGAGTTGGTACGTGTTCTTCTTTCAGCTCCCGGGGCTGCCCGAGTGGCACTTCCGGCGCAACAACTGGTCGGCCCTGCGCGGGCCCTTCAGACGACCAGCCGACCGGGGACCTTTTCCGACGGCGACCTCGACGACTATCGCCGGGACTGGTCCGAGCCGGGCGCCATTCGCGCGATGATCCACTGGTATCGGGCCGCGCTGCGCCACCCGCCGGAGCCGCCGGCCGACCCGAGGGTTACGGTGCCAACCCTGCTGATCTGGGGGGCCTGCGACCGCTTCCTCGGGCCAGGGCTGGCCGAGGCGAGCCTGGCGTTCTGCGAACGGGGGCGCCTCGAGCCGATCACCGACGCCACGCACTGGGTGCAGCACGAGGAGCCGGAACGGGTCAACCGGGCATTGCTCCGGTTCCTGGCCGAAAGGCCCTGAGCGGGGCGGGGAGGATTCCGCACGCCAGCGACCCTGCCCTGTTTCGCGTTCTCGGTTCTCCCAGCCTCTGTTTCCGCGCGGGCTCACCCGTTAACATAAGTTTGGATGATATCTTGTCCCGAACTTGTCAGTTGCGGTCATCCCGACCCGGAGGGCTCCGGCCATGCGACGCACCGTCGTGATTGGATTGAGTCTCTTGGTTTTTGTCGCGACGGCCGTCGGGGTTCGGACCTTCCTTCGGCAGGCTCAGTTCCGTCGCGCCGCCGCGGCCGCGGCGGCCAAGACGGATGGGGCCACGGCGCAGATTCCTCAAGATGCCGCGGCGATCGAGAAACGCCGCCATGATTGGCTGGCATGGAACCGCCGGACGCTCCAGGGGGCGTACGATGAGGTCGGCAAGCGGGATGCCCGATGGGACGAGCCGGCCCGAAAGGCGATGGATCTCGCCGCCCGCATGTTCAGCGGCGAGGTTGATCCCGAAGTCACGCTGCGCGACGTTTACGCGTCGGCCAAGGCCGCCGTCGATGCGGGCTGCGACGATCCAATGCTGCTCTACCTTTATAGCCGATCGTCGGTCGGGCCGGACGATCCGGGAAAACCGGAGGCCATTCGCCGCGCCAGGGAGTCGGCCAAGGCGCTCGCGGCCAGCCGTTACCCGGCCCTTCGTCGCGCCGTCGCTCTTCGAGTTGGCGGCGATCAGGCATTGTCCGTCGGCGACCCCGGCGACGGGGTCCGGAAAGACGCCGAGCGTGACTTCGACGCCGCTCTCGCCTTGCTCGGGGAAAGCGTGGCCAGCGACGAACACAACGAGTTCTGGGAGGCGAAATGGTCGGATACTCTGCTCGGGCTGACCAAGGGATATCGGGCGCTCGGCGTCCCCGCGGAGGATGCCTACGGACGGGTCGACGCCGGCCTGTCCCGGATTGCCGACGCGACCGACGCGAAGGGCCTTCGCCCGCTCTTTCGCGGCATTTTCTGGTTCTACTACGGCTGGGAAGCCCGCACCAACGCGTTCGCCCCGGGGGTCCCCGCAGGGGGCTTCGAGGCGCTCGAGGAGCGTCTCTCGGTCGCGCGGACGGCACTGGAGCAGGCCTGGCAGCTCCAGCCCGGCCTGGGTGTGGCGGCCCAGTACCTCATCGAAATCGACAAGGCGATCGGCGGCGACCGTGCCACGATGGAGCTCTGGTTCGATCGGGCCATGAGGGCCAACGGCGACGATCGGGCGGCCTGCTGGAGCAAGCTCGACTGGCTCGACCCCAAGTGGCACGGCTCGGCCGAGGAAATGCTCGCCTTCGGACGCGCCTGCCGCGACACGAAGAACTGGCGGACCGGGATCACCCTCCTGGTCGCCGACGCCCACAGGCGTGTCGCTGGCGAGCTCGGCGGGCCGGAGAAGGTCGAGTACATGAGCTTGCCCGAGGTCTGGGCGGATATTCAGCCGGTCTACGACGAATACCTGAAGCATCACCCGAATGATGACGTCGCCCGGAGCAAGTTTGCAACGATCTGCTTCGTGGGAGGCCATTTTCGCGAGGCCGAGGCTCAATACCTGGCGCTGGGCGATCGTCTGACGGAGTGGTACGAAATCCCCAATGTTCCTCTTGAGGAGTTGAAGCGGATCCGGAAGCGCAACGAGGAAATCCTCCTGGGCGGCCGGACACCGATTGGTCTGCCCGGCTGGCATTTCATCGGCAGCAAGAACAACGACGGTCATTGGAGGGTCAATATCCCCGTCGAGGCGGTGGGAAGACAGGAGGCCGGCATCCTCGGGGCCAAGGTGCGCAACGCCTGGTCCTGCACCGCCGACGGCATCTCCTACGTGATCCGGGTTCAGCCGATTCCCCCGGCGCTGCGAGGCCAGGGTCCCGGGCGCGTCCTGGATGCGGCAAGCGCCGTGATGGCCGAGGAGCGTGGAGGCCGGCCTCGCGACCTGCGCGATGCCAAGCTCGCCAATCGCCCCGCGCAGGAGTATCACATCGACGCGCCCGACCTGCGGCCGAAGTTCATCCGCGTCCGGACCGCCGTCATCGGGACGCGGCTCTACGAGCTCTCCGTCACCGGCAGCGAGACCGATGTTGCCGGCAAGGCGGCCAAAGAGTTCTTCGATTCATTCACCTTTCGAGAACAGTCCGGCCCGTCCCCCGAGGCCGGCCGCTAGAGAAGATCGAAGGCATCAATCTTTTGTGTCGCTTATGCGAAACGCGGTATGATGAAAATGGGGGCGTTCGGTTAGAGAGCGGGTTGCTCCGCAGTGGCTTCGTGCCGCCGCGCGAGCTCCGCGAGTTGCGGGACCTGACCCGGTTCCGCGCCCCGTTGGCGTCCGAGTTCCGGGTTCCTCCGCCCCGGTATTGCCGTCTTCCCGGGCGAGTCTCATTCAGCTCAGCCGCACCGTGCTCCCGGTCGAGGCGGAGCGTCGGGCGGCGTCGAGGATCTCGGTGACGATCAGGTTGTTCTTGAGCGACGACAGCCCTGAGGGTCGGATCTCGCCGCGCGCGACGGCGGCGAAATAGCGGAGGAAGTCGTCGCCGGGCGGCGCGAGCGGGGGTGCCTGTCGGATCTCCTCCGGCTTCCCCGCCAAGCGGACCCGCAATCCGCCCTGTCCCACCGTCAGGGCCTGGCCGGTGCGGCCATAGACCTCCATGTCCTTGCGGTCGAACGGCCAGTTCCATGACGCCTGGATGATCGCCTGTGCCTTGGGGTACTCCAGGATGATCGTGGCCTCGTCGTCGACCCTCGCATAGATCTCGGGCTTGATCCGCTGGGTCACGGCGGTCACGGAGACGGGCCGCGCGTCGTCCATGAGCCAGGTCATCAGGTTGGCGCCGTAGCAGCCGAAGTCGAAGAGGGCCCCGGCGCCGTTCTTCGCCGGGTCGGTGAGCCACGCCAGGAACTCGGGCTGCACGCCGATCTCCTTGGGCCCGCGATGGCCGTCGTGGATCACGACCTTGCGGATCTCGCCCAGGGCTTTCTCGCCGTTGGCCAGGGCGTAGGCCGCGTGATTGGACGGGTACCATGTCGTCTCGTAATTCACCAGCACGGGGATGCCGCCCTCGGCCGCGGCGCGCTCGATGGAGCGGGCCTGCTCCATGCCGACGGCAAGCGGCTTCTCCATCATCACCGGGATCTTGCGTCGGGCGCAGGCGACGACGACCTCGGGGTGGCCGGCGGTGCTGGTGAAGGCGACCACGGCCTGCGGCCTCGCCTTCTCGAGCATCGCCTCGAGCGAGGGATAGATCGTCGCCGGATCCAGCCGGGAGCGCCTGACATAACGCTCGGCGACGTCGCGGTCAGGCTCGGAGATGCCGACCAGCTCGACATCCGGTGAGCTCCGGTAGCGGGCGAGGAACCCCGCCGCATGGCCGTGTTCCAGGCCGGCCATGCCGAGCCTCAAGGGAGGGGGCGCTGCCCCGCACATCGACACCGCCCCGGCCGCCAGGGCCCCGAGGAACGTCCTACGCTTCATCCGCGGCTCCTCTCGTTGCTTGGATCCGGAACACACGCGAGAAGGGCCTATTATACCTCGACCGAAGCGGCCTCGATGCCTTTCGGCTCGCCCATTCCCGGGCCTCGATGGATGACGTTCCCTCGCGGGGTTGTGCTATTACATTCCGTCTCCTCCTCGGGTCCTATCCGTTCCCTTTCCTCGCCCGGATCCTGGGCTGTCTCGCCAGGGTTCGGAGGGCTCACGGAGGGATCGATGCCACGGCCGCTGTACGCCGCGCCGGGTTGGCTTCGAGGGTGTCGAGCGAGACGACCGCTGCCTCGGCGTCGGCCGAGGCCGAGACCGCAATCCTCGCGGACACAAAGGGACCCGACAGCGACAATTGGTAGTCCGCCGCGTTCCGCAGTCGGCCGAGGGCTTCGAGGGTCAGGCCAATCCGTTTGAGGTCGGGATCGGTCGCATAGACGAGTTTGAGCCGCGCGAAAGTGTGCACCTTGTCGCGAGGAGGGAGCGAGAAGCCCCAGCGACGCAGCGTGTCGAGCACTTCGTGCAACAAGGCGTAGTACGCCCGGCCTACGCTGGACCTCCAGTGTGGCTCGCTCGAGCCGGCGGCCAGCCCGCGGGCCACATCGAGTAGCGCCCTACCGTCCATGGTCGTGATAGACCGACAGCAAGGTGAAGTTCTGGCAGACTTCGGGCGAGAACGTTGCGGCCATCCAATCGATCCAGTCTCGATGCGTCGGGTCGCTCCCGGGGCCGATGTCGTCGCGGTGGACCCAGAGCACGACCCCCGGCGGCATCTCCTCTGTCGCCTCATCGAGCACCACCTCGATCGACATCAGGCCGGTCACGATGTGCCTGGCTCGATCGAGCATCTCCTCCAACTCCCCGGCCTGACCGACCCGGTCAAGGAATGATCGAGCCTCCGGCGAGATCGTGACGGAAACCATCGTGGTGGACATCGAGACCTCACCGCTGTCGAGGAGGAACGGCTGCTATGCGGTCGCCCAACATGAGACCGATTCGCCTGATTCTAGCGGTACAACCGCATCCGGCAAATGGCATCCGAACAGCCCGGTTCTTGTCCTTCATTCCAAGCTTCGCATTTTCATAGGATACCCGAACACGGTGTCGGTGGCATCACCGGCTAGGAAACTCGCCGCGTCCCGTTTCGAATCCCCAAAGAGCAGATTCAGGCCATGCCACCATGCGCCGGTTTCGGCCGGTTGCATCTCTCCCTTATCGCCCCGGCCGCTACTCGATCTCGGCCGGTTGCTGCGTCTGGTGACGCTGCTGCGCTTCGCGTACTTGCTCAGGAAATTCCTCGATCGTCCAGAGGTAAGCGGAAGCCGTGCGGTCTGGATTGTGGCGGCGCTGTTCCCAGTGCTGCAAGGTCTTGAGAGGGATTCCGTAGGCGCGAGAAAACACGGCCTGGCTCATGCCAAGACCTTCCCGGATCGCTTTCGCATCGGCGAACTCTACGACCGTCGCGCGGCCTTCGTTGGGCTCGCCATTGATGTGCGCAACGACCTCCTCCATGCCTGCGATAAGCTGCTTGTCGAAATCCGAAAGTGTGTCGGCCTTCTTGCTCATTGCCCTTTCTCCTTCTGCTTCGCCTTGATGCCGGCCTTTGCCGCCTCGGCCAGCTTGGCGAGGATCACCTTGGCAGCGGGCGACGGGTTTTCTTGCGCGGCCTTGGCGTACGCCATGAACAGGTAGAGGGGCGCCGTTTCGTTATAGTAGTAATAAATCACTCGTGCTCCGCCTCGCTTCCCCATGCCGGCCCGGCCCCACCGCAGCTTTCGCAAGCCGCCCGTGCCGGGCATCTCATCGCCGGCAAGGGGGTTGCGGGCGACGTAATCCTTCAGCTCATCAAGCTCGTCCGCAGACCAGAGCGACGCCGCCTGCTTTATGAAAGATTCCGTCTCGACCACGGTGTTACCGATACGCGATTTCATAGGGCGACTGTACTCGGGTTGAGGATAGACGGCAAGTCGCCTTTCAAGAGAACCAAGGCTTGGGAAAGGACTTGGGGAGTAGGCTAGGCCAGCGGAGCTACCTGTCGTCTGGCCTCCGAAGCCCTTCCTTTGGCACTCTTTGTGCAACCGCTGCTACCGGTCGGGTTGCCTTGCGATTCCGCGGGGCGCGGGCCGACCGGGGAGCTGCCCGAATTGAGCACGCATACTCACGCCGTCGCGGATGACGTCCGTGCGCTGGCAATGGTCGTTCACGACCGGCTTTGCGCCGCGTACGGGTGCCCGATCCCGTATTTCCACGACCTCGACCCGCTGAGCGAGCTGGTCTCGTCTTTGCTGTCTCACCGGACGCGCAACGCCGACTCCGGACGGGCGTTCAATCAATTGCGGGCGCGATTCGTGACGTGGGAGGCGGTGCGCGACGCGCCGACGGCCGAGGTGGAGGAATCCGTGGCCCCTTGCACCTGGCCCGAGCAAAAAGCGCCGCGGGTCCAGCAGGTGCTCCGCGCGATCACCGAGCGTCGCGGGGGCGAGCTGTCGCTCGAATTCCTCGCGGAGTGGCCGGTGCCCGAGGCCCGCGCCTGGCTCGAAGAGTTACCCGGCGTGGGCCCCAAGACCAGCGCCGCAACCTTGCTGTTCAGCCGCCTGAGGAAGCCTGCCCTCCCGGTGGACAGCCATCACCACCGCGTCGCCGTGCGACTGGGCCTGATCCCTGCGAGCGTGGCCGTCGGCCCGTCGCATGCCTTGCTCGAGGCCCAGCTCCCGGCCGACTGGTCCGCTCAACAGATCTACGATAACCACGAGGCGTTGATGCTCCACGGCCAGCGCTGCTGCTTCGTCCGCAACCCGGCATGCGGCCGTTGTCCCATGCTCGACCTGTGTCCCTTCGGTCGGACCCACCTCGAACCGGCCTGAACCCGAACCATCTGGCCGGGGCCAAGGGAAAAAGCATCAGGCGAGAGACGGGATCGGAACCGGCGACGCAGCCGGATTCTTCGAGTCCATGGCAAGGAAACCGGGTCCAGGGATTATGCCCCGAAGGGGCGGGATCGTGAAGCTCGGGGTTTCCCCATGGTCTGGGTTCCCGCGGCCTTCCAGGCCGCCGTGGACATTAATGCTTCGATCCCGGCTCGATCCGTTGCGTGTAGATATCCGAGCCGCCATCGCGCTCAGAGACGAACGTCACGCCGAGGCCGTCCGGGGTCCAGGTCGGGAAGGAATCGCCGAGCGGATGGCGGGAGACGTTGACGGCGTGTGAGCCGTCGGCATCGGAGACGTAGACCTCGAGCTGGCCGTCGCGGTTCGAGACGAACGCGAGTCGCCGGCCGTCGGGCGAGTAGGACGGGTAATCATCGAGGCCGGGGCTGTTGGTCAGGCGGGTCACGCCGGTCCCATCCGGCCGGACGCGCGCGACCTCCAGGCCCATCCCCCAACGGTCCGTGGCGAAGGCGATCGACCGGCCGTCGGGCGACCAGCATGGGTGGGCATCGTGCCCGGGATGCTGGGTCAGGCGCACCACGTCGGAGCCGTCGATGGCCGCCGTGTAGATCTCCTGGTTGCCGTCGTGCGTCGAGCTGAACGCCAGGCGCTTACCGTCCGGCGACCAGGCGGGCCACTCCTGGTGGACGAGCTTGCCCTGCTCCTCGACGATCGCCGGCTTCCGGCCCGAGCCGTCGGCGTTGACCGCGAGGATGTCGACATTCCCCTGGGTGCCGATGAACCGGATCACGCTCAGGAGCAGCCGGGCCCCGTCGGGCGCGAAGGTCGCGTCGAAGTGGGGCTCATCGTAGTCGGGGAGCAGCCTGCGCGGCGGATCGGCCTTGTCGGGCTCCCACACGTACTGCCAGAGGTGGACGCCGTCAACCTCCTGACGGGCGAAGGCCAGACGCTTGCCGTCGGGCGACCAGGATGGACGACGCTTGTCGAGGCCGTCGCGGGTGTGGCGCGTGATACGATCATCGGGTGACGCCGACGCGGGAACAACGATCTTCACCGCGGAGACACAGGGGCACAGAGAAAATGCAACAAGTAAACGAACTATTAATTTCTTGTATGAATTGAATTTACGATTGAGTTTCTGCGAGAATCCGGATCGCATTTCTCCGTGCCTCTGTGGTAAGAATGTTGGCTCACTTGCTTGTTCATGGGATCGGGAGACCTTTGGTCGGGCCTCGGACGGGGTCTCGAGACCTGCGCCCATCGCGGCGGCGTGCGGCTCCCTCCGAATTCCCCGCCACCCGCCACCCATCACCCGCCACCACTAAAAGAGCTCTTCGATGGCTTGCCCGCTGGGCGTGAGGTTGATCCCGGTCAGGTCGGCGGCGCCGATGCCGAGGCGCGCGAGGATCGTCGCTCCCAGGTCGGCCGGGCTGAAATGGCAGTCGACCGGATGCTCGGCGCGCCTGTCCGAGGTGCCGATCGCGCGGCCTCCCTGGATGCCGCCGCCGGCCAGGAGCGCCGTGTAGCACTGGCTGTGATGCTCGCGACCGGCTCGGTCGTTGATCCTGGGCGAACGGCCGAACTCGCCGACCGCGACGACCAGCGTCGAGTCGAGCAAACCACGACCATCCAGGTCCTCGATCAACGCGGACAAAGCCCGGTCGAACATCCAGCCGTGCTTATCTTGCATGACGGCGAAGTAGCGGTCGTGCATATCCCAGCCGCCGTCGCCGCTATCCTCGACCGGCTCGACATGACTGCTCCAGTTGACCTGGACGAACGGCTGACCGGCCTCGACCAGTCTCCGGGCGATGAGGCAGCACTGGCCGAACCGGTGCGGGCCGTATCGTCGTCGCACGGCATCCGGCTCGCGCTCGACGTCGAGGGCCGAGAGGCTCTGCTGCGAGGCGATGAGCGTGTGGGCCAGCTCGTAGTGGCGGTCGAATCGCTTCGCGGAGCCCGTCGGGAGAGAGGGGCTGCCGTCGAGGTGGCGGAGCAGGTCCCATCGGGCTTCGAGGCGGGAGGCGTTGACGTCCTCGGGCAACTGGGCGTCGGGCAGCCTCACGCCGGCACCCGGCTCGTACCGGAGCCGGAACGGGTCGTAAGCCGATCCGAGGATCCCGCCACCTTCGCCGACGACGCGCTTCTTCCCCTGATGGAGCAGATCGCCGAGGATCACGTAGGGCGGCATTGGACCGGCCCGGCCCCGATGCAAGCGGCCGACGATCGAGCCGGTGCTGGGCCGCTCGGCGCCGGCGATGTTCGCGTCGCCGAGCCCGCGGGCCCCGGCCCGGCTCCCGGTCAGCCCCATCGTCCCGGCGATGCCATGGTCCGTCTCGTCGTGGTGCATCGTCCGCACCAGCGAGAACTTGTCGGCGCAACGGGCCAGGTTCGGGAGCAGCTCGCAGATCTTCAGGCCGGGGACCCTGGTCGTGATCGGCGAGAACGGACCCCGATACTCGATCGGGGCATCCGGCTTCATGTCGAACGTGTCGAGTTGGCTCGGCGCCCCCCAGAGCCAGAGCAAGATGACCGATCGGGCTTTGCCATCGGCCACCTGTCCCGAGGCGCGCATGGCCAGGTAATCGGCGAGCGTCAGCCCCAGCGGGCCGAGGGTCCCGACGCGCAGGAAGGACCGCCGCGACAGGGAACGGCTAGCTCGACCGGGACTCCGTCCGATCCTCAACATGGCTCCGACCCTCCCGGACGCCTGCGATGGGCGCCGATGACCTCGGGGCATTATCGCAGAAATCCTCCCGGAGGTCACCGGATCCGCCGCGACGGAGGTCATCAGGCAAGATCGAGCCCATCGCAACGCGCAGTCAGTAAGTGACGCATTGAACCGCCAAGACGCCGAGGACGCCAAGAATTTCGTGTCCAGGCCATACACGCCCGACTTGACCCCGGCGGCGGGTTCGCCATTCATCGACGGTCGAAAATTGATCCGGCGGTCCTCGAGTCGCTGTCGCCCCCCGGCCCCTCGGAAACCGCGAAACCCTCGAATTCGGCCTTCAGCGGCCTGGAGGACGAGTTGACGGCGACGATCCCGATCTCGACGCGTTCCTCGAGTTTCGCGACGATGGGAGTCAACGGCGTCCAGTGGTCACCGTCGAGGCTGAAGGCTCCATGGATCTCGTTGCCGCGCCGCCGGAGCCGCA
The DNA here is from genome assembly GCA_963743925.1 of uncultured Planctomycetota bacterium. Lineage (GTDB taxonomy): Bacteria > Planctomycetota > Planctomycetia > Isosphaerales > Isosphaeraceae > CAVZRC01. The sequence goes on from CAVURY010000021.1 coordinate 23,624, forward strand.
GGTAATTCGCGCCATCCACGATCTCGAGACCCCGCGAGGTGACCAGGAGCCCGTCCTGGCGGAGCTCGAAATTCGCGTACGAGAAGACCTTGCCCTTGCGGATCTCCGAAGCGAGCTCCAGGCGGACGTAATTGCTCCGATCCTGCCAGAGTAGGATGCCCGCCCCGTGATAAGGGGCATACTGGGTGGTCGTCTTTCGGCCTCCCGGATGGCTGGTCCCCGTGACTTTCACGCGAACTTCGAAATCCCCCCGGATGTCCCGGAGAATCCGCGGCGCGTTGACCCGTCCGAGGTCGGCACTCAGGAGGTGGGCCGTACCGGGGACCGAGATCGTGGCGCGTTTTTCCTCCCGGTCCAGATGAATCGTGCAATCTCCGTTGGGGTCGACGACATGGCTCCCTTCGCCGAGTACAGCGACCTGCTTCAAAGGCGCTTGCGCCGCGGGTTTCTCCGCGACCTCGCCAGGCGGCCCGGCGCGACCGGGCGGCGCCTCACGGGGCGAGTCGATCGCTTCGTCGCGTGTCTTGTCCTTCTCGGCCGGCGGTTGCGCCGACTTCGTCGGCACGATCGGGCGGGTTGGATTCGGGGACGGGGCGGGTTCCTGGAGTTCTGGACTCGGTTCGATCGAGGCGACGGCGACGGCGACCGGCGCGGGAGGGGCCGTCGCGACCTTCCCGGCCCTTCGCCAGAGCAAGGCCCGACCTACCCCCGCCAGGGATAGCACCAGCACGGCCAGCGCCGCGGCGATCGCGAGCGCACTCCGATGGCCGAGAGACTTCGCCGCAAGCTGGGGCATGCCCGTCCCATTGGAGATGTCGCTCGGGACCCCTCCTGTGATGTCGCCGGGGGGCGGAAGGGGGGTCGTGATCGAGAGTTCGGCCTTCTGCCGCTCGGTCAGGAGCTCGCGCTCGATCCCCTTGATCGCCTCCACAACCGCCTGGGCCGACGGAGGCCGGTCCGACGGTTGCTTCGCCAGCAGTCGCACGACCAGATCGGCCAGTGCCGGCGGAAGGGCGGGATTGAGATCTCCGGGAGGCGGTGGAGTGTCCATCGATAGGGACGTCAGGACAGCGATGACCGTGGTCCCCGGGAACGGCAAGCGGCCGGTACAGAGCCGGTACAGCACGCAACCGAGGCTGAATAGGTCGCAGCTCGCGTCATCTCCCTCGCCGCGCGCCTGCTCCGGGGCCATGAACGCCGGGGTACCCACGGCCGATCCGGGATTCGTGATCTGTGCGTCGTGGCCCTGGGTCCGGGCCAATCCGAAGTCGAGGATCTTGACCCGACCGATCGGGGCTTCCAGCCAGATGTTGGCGGGCTTGATGTCGCGGTGGATCAGGCCGCCCCGATGGGCGGCGGCCAGGCCGGCGGCGATCTCTCGGCCGAGCCGCAGGATCAGGTCCACCGAGGGTTTGCGCCCGCGTTCCAACCAATCGTGCAGCGACATGCCCCTGAGGTATTCCATGGCCAGGTAGGGGACGCCGCGATGCTGACCGACCTGGTAGATGGTGACGATATGATCGTGCTTCAGCGCCGCCATGGCCCGCGCCTCGCGAAGGAACCTCTGCGAGACGTGGGGATTGCCGACGAGCTCCGGCCGGATGACCTTCAAGGCGACGGACCGGAGCAGGTCGGAGTCTTCCGCCTCGTAGACCAGGCCCATGCCGCCCTCGCCGATGCAGCGGCGGACGCGGTAGTGGGCCAGCCAGCCGAGCTCGCCGGGGCCCCTCGGCGGGTCGAGCCAGTCGTAGCCCTCGGATAATGGGCCCTGTCGGCCCGCGCCCTCCGCGGGCGGCGCATTATCCTTGTTGCCGTATTCAACCGTCGCCTCCGGAGCCGTCCCGATGGGCACACCTTCACCCCGCGGCGGTCTGGCAGGATCTCCCACCCGAGGATCCGCGGGCCGTGGCACGAGCGGAGATCCGGGACCGGGTTCGCGTTCGCTCATCGCTCGCTCCGTGATCCCCGGGAGGGATTCAAGGACCTTCACGGGATCGCCCTGGCGGCCTTGATCAATGCATCCGTCGTGTGCCGCTCTCGAAAATTTTCGAGGAAGAGCTTCGCGCGGATCACGCCCTGGCGATCCAGGATGAAGGTACCCGGATGAGGCACGCCCTCCGCCTTGCCGCGTGCGGCCGGGTTGCGGATGTGATAAGCCTCGATCGTCCGGCTCTCGGGATCGGAGAGCATCGGGAAGCCGATCTTCATGCGGTCGGAGAAGGTCTTCAGGACCTTGGGGTCGTCATAGCTGAGGCCGACAATCTGGATACCGGCGGCTTCGATCGCCTTGAGGTCGCGTTGCAGTTGGACCAACTGCGTGCGGCAGTAGGGTCACCAGTCGGCCGAGCGGTAGAACACCAGGGCCACCTTGCCCTTGCCGAGGAATTCGTCCAGCGAGCGCTCCTTGCCGTCCTGATCCTTGAGGGTGAACTTCGGAGCCTTCTCGCCGACCGCCAGGCCGGACTGCTCCTCGGGCGCGGCCTTGCCCTTGGTCTGGGAGAAGGCGGCCGGTACGGCGAGCAGCACGACGGCCGCCGCGAGCGTCAGCGATCGTATCGGGGATGGCATCGAATCTCCTTGGCTGGTGAGGATGGGATCCTGAACTCCGGGTTGCTGATGGTGACGATCCGGCCCGGATGGCCCGCATCGAGGTCGACGCGGGCCATCGCCCGCGGCGACTTCGAATCGTCGCGGGACCGGGACTCTGCGAATCCCGGGGACGTTCATGAGGACCTCGATCGGTCCGGGTCAGTAGGTGTAGGTCAACGCATCGAGGGCATTGTCCAGGTTGAAGAAGAAGGTATCGAGGGCGTCGCCGTCGGCGACATTCTTGGCCTTGACTTCCGGCATGACCTTCCGCTCGAAGGCCGAGAGCTTGGTCTTGGCGGCGATCACCGGCCGGATCGAGGCATGACCGGTGGACTTCGACTCGCGAACGACGGCGCGCACGGCGTCCTCCGCGTCCTGGCGCAGCGCCCGGGCCCCGGGGTCTTCGGGGGTGAGCGAGCTGGGCCAGAGGATCTTGCCGTCGTCGTCGAACGGCGGGGTCGTCGGGGCGACGGGCCGGGTCGCATGCAACCTGCGACGGGCCCGGTGTGTCGTCGACGGGCCGTACCAGCCCGGGACCGAGGTGATCGCGCTGTAGAGCGGCCCGAGCGAGATCGTCGTCTGGGGCCTGCCGACCCTCTGGAAGCCCGGCGAGTAGAGTTGACCCGCCCCCCGGTATCCGGCCCCGACCTGCCCGGTCTGGACGCCGTAACCATAACTCCCGTAGGGCCCGTAGCCGTTCGAGAGATTGGACCCGTAACCGAAGCCGATCGAACCGGACGAGACGGCGCCCGCGCCGACGAGCTGGGCCCGGGCCACGCCGCGGGCGGCGGGCATCAAGGCCAGCGTCGCGACCGAAACGATCATCCCCCATCGTCGTGTCATCATGGCGGAATCTCCTTGCTCGAAAGGTCACCGGGCGGGGCCGCCGATGGCGCGGATCACGGCCTGCTCCAACGCCTCGCCATCCTGCTCGACGGCGACGATCACGCCGTCGCGGCCGACGAGGAAATTGGCCGGGATCTGCTCGACGCCATACGCCGACGCGAAATCGCCGGCCCCCTCGCCGTTGAGCAGGTTCGTCCAGGTCACGCGGTGCCCGACCAGGAACCGGCGGACGACCGGCAGGGCTTTCTTAGCCTCCTGGACATTCTCGTGCATCGCGTCGACGTTGACGCCCAGGATCACGAAGCCCTTGTCCTGGTACTTCCGGGCCATCGCATCCAGGGCGGGGATCGAGGCGACGCAGGGAGGGCACCAGGTCGCCCAGAAATCGACCAGGACGACCTTGCCCTTCAGCTCGGCCAGGGACACCGGCTTTCCATCGACGTCGGCGGCGGCGATCGGCGGCGCGGGCTTGCCGATCAGTGCCAGCCGGGCCATGCGGTCCGTGAAGTGGTCCTTCACCTCGGCGGGCGCGCCCTCCTCGCAGGCCAGGGCGCAGAGCCTGCGGGCGAGGTCGTAGCGGCCGTCGCGGATCAGGCGGCGGAGGTACGCTTCGCCCACGGCCAGCGCCAGCTCGGCGTCGGCGCGGGCCGCGGACGCCTCGCCGCCGGCGGGCCCTTTCATCAGGCCCTTCCAGTCCTCGAGCGCCCGGACGTCATCGCCATCGTCGGTACGGCCGAGCATCTGGACCAGGGCGGCCTGGGCCCGTGTATCCCGGCCGCACGAGGTCGACGCCAGGCAGCGAGCCGCCGCCCCGAGCGACTCGGCACACAGGTCTCGGGCGATCGCCAGGCCGAACAGTTGCCGGTAGGCGGCGTCCGCCTCCGGCCCCGTCAACTTCCTGGCCAGGTCCGCGAGGTCGGCGATCCGCCGGCATTCCAGCTCGTGCAGTCGCTTCTCATACGAGGCGTTGAGCGCCTCGAGCGACGCGAATCGTTCGGGCTGCCGCTCCTGCGCGACGATCGGGGCCGGGAGGCCGAGCATCCCGGCGCCGAGAGCCAGGACGAGGAAGATCCGCTGGGGAGACATCATGGACTCCTTCATAAGGCAGATACGAGGGATTAACCACGGAGGCACGGAGACACAGAGAATTCAATTCCAAGATTTTGAACTCTTTTCCCTTCTTCTCCGTGTCTCCGTGCCTCCGTGGTTAATTCCGGGATTTGCTATAACAAGGTGAATCGGACTCGTCGGGTCGTACCGACCAAGGATCTCAACGCGCCCCCGGCGCCGCCTCGGCCGTCGAAGCGGACCGCGTCGATCGCCAGGGCAGGTCGGTCGCCTGGTGGACGACGCCCGTACGCTTGTCCTGGACGAACACGGCCAGCCGGAGGTTCTGACGCTTCCAGGTCGGCTCGATCGAGAAGGCGAATCGTTGCGTCGCGGGCGATTTCCCGTCCAGCTCGATGAATTCATATTTCGTCTGGCGCACCGGGAAGCGGGCGACGAGCGATCGCCCCGCATTCTCGCCCGAGGGGATGGCGGTGACGACGCCGTCCTCGCGCAGCACGGCGCAGACGAGCAAGGGCGACTTCTCGGCCCGAGCCGATCGGCTCGCCACCCGGATCGTGGCCGTGCCCGAGGTCCCGTCGGCCTTGAGGTCGAGGGCGACGTCGATCCCCACCGCGGGTTTCCTGGCCGCCGCCTGTCGGATCGCCGCCTCGGCCGCGGCGGAGTCCCGGCCGTTGACCGACTGCTGGCCGTCGATCATGAGCATCGGCGTGTAGTAGAGACCATACTCGGCGTTCTTGGGCTTGGTATAGAGCTGGTTGTAAATCATCTGACGCTGGCTATAGAGCGGGTCGGAGAACACATCTTTCCACGGATCATTGAAGTAATCCACGTGGAAAGCAATAGGCACGATCCGGCGCTCGCGCTCGGCCAGGGCGCCGAGCATCTTCTCGGCCGTCGGGCACATATCACAACCCTGCGAGGTGAACAGCTCGACGAGGACCATTCGCTTCGGCTCGTCGCGATCGTCGGCCGAGATGGCTCGATCGGGCCGGGCCGCGACCATGAACGGTATCAATAGGACCCAGAGTTTGATCCGCTGACGCATTGCAAGATACTCCTTCTCGACCTCGCGACAGTGACTGATCGTTGCCGGGTGGCATACCCGCGCCCCGTGGGCATGCCACCCATCCGTTGACTCCGTGAGATGGAGTGAAGCCGCCTCAGTGCCCGGCATACCAGTCATAACCTCGTTCGGCCCAATAGTCGGCGGGTCGCGCGTCGGTGAAGCGGATGGTCCCGATCCGCTTGAGGTTCTTGATCCCGTACTTGACCGGGATGGCCAGCCGGAGCGGTGCGCCGTGCTGCGGGGTCAAAGGCCGGCCGTCCATCTCGTAGCAGAGCAAGGTCTGCGGATGGAGGGCGCTGGCCATGTCGAGCCCCACGTAGTACTCACCGTCGGGCGTGGCCAGCGCGGCGTAGCCGAGGAGGTCGTCGGGCCTGCCCGGGTCGACCGGTCCTCCGCCACGGGTCGCCAGACCCGTGACCGAGGCTAGATCGGCCAGCCGCGCCCCGGCCCAGTGGACCACCTCGCTCCAGCCCTCGACGCAACGCAGCTCGGTCGTCATCTCGACCCGCGGGAGGGCCTTGATCTCATCGAGCGTGAATGACCGCGGTGAATGCTCGCGGGCGGCTCCGGCCACCCGAAGCCTCCAGCCGGACCGAACGAGCCCCGATTCGAGCCCGATCGAGCCGTTGACGCGAGGCATCCGCGCCGCGGAGCGAGCGAACTCGGGCGAGAGGCCGGAGGTGCGGAAGAGCCTCCGCGCCAGCCGCTCGTCGAACTCGAGCGCACGGCGGAATGGCCAGGGGACCCCTTCTTCCTCGCCCTGCGTGGTCAGCCAATGCCACCCCGCGTAGCCGGCCAGGGCCGCGACACCTCCGATGGCGAACCCCCGTCGCGTGAGCCGTCGCACGCGACGCTCCAGGTCAACCTCCGGGCCCTTATCCTCGGGCGGCGACTTCTCGTCAAGCGGCGGTTCCATGTCTAGCCTCCCGGTCCCCCACGACTTCGACACCGATGACCATCGCGCGGAAATTGTTCCACCCCGCTCGGATGACCTGCGAGATGTGGATGATGAAGAACACGACGTAGCCGACGGTCAGCGCGAAATGCTCGAGCCGGGCCATCGGGTATCCTCCCAGGAGCGTGGTCAGACCGGCCGCCTGGACCGGCTTGTAGATCGCCAGCCCCGTCAGGAGCGACCCGGCCCCCATCGCAACGACCCCGGTATAGGCCAGCCGTTGCGCTCCATTGAACTTGCGCCGGGGTAGGGGTTGCTTGCGGATGCCCAGGTCATGAAGCACGACCTGCCAGGCCTCCGCAAATGTGTGACGGTTCGGCACCAGCTCGCGCCACTCCCCGCTCCAGATGGTATAGCCGACGTAGAGCAAGCCGTTGATGGCAAAGAACCACATGAAGGTGAAGTGCCAGGCCATGCCCTCCGCCAGTCGGTGGTCGAGGTGGAGCGCCCCGTAGAACCAGTCGGGGAAGAACTTGACGATCGTGATCCCGCCCAGCCGGATCGCATAGACGTCATCGGCCCAGTAGATCAACAGTCCGCTGTAGATCATGATCGCCAGGATCGGCACATTTGCCCAATGAAAGGCCCTTGTGGCCAGCGAGTGCTTCCGCTCCAGACGTCGCATCGTAACGTCCTTCTCTCAAACCCCGGCGATGGCCAACCGTGATCCGACCGGCGACCGCCAGGATGTTGCAGATCGATGTCACTTCATCTTGTCCATGGGGCCGGCCGTCTTGCCGGCGTCCATCTTGTCCATGGCACCAGCCGGCTTGCCGGTGTCCATCTTGTCCATCGGCCCGGACATCTTGCCGGTGTCCATCTTATCCATCGGCCCGGACATCTTGCCGGTGTCCATCTTGTCCATGCCGCCGCCCATCTTGCCGGTGTCTATCTTATCCATGGGGCCGGCCGGCTTTCCGGTGTTGTTCTCAGGCTCGGTCGAACAACCCGTGATTCCCCAGCACGCGACGAGGACCGAGGCCGTGAGGAGCGTGGAGCGAAGCAAGATACGCATCAATGGTCTCCTGGAATAGGAACAGTCGGAGTGGCCGGGTGAACTCCACCGGGCCCGCTGTCGCTCGCGCCGAGAAAGCAAACTCCAAGCAGCTCCTCGACGAATCCCGTGCACTCGGAGATCATGGCCCCTTGCCGCAACCATTCGCCGATCAGCCGGATTCCGGCCGGGTCGATGAATGTGACGGCGGAGAGGTCCAGGCACAAGTCGCTCGGCGGGACTTCCAGCTCCGCCCAGGCTCGATTCAGCTCCTCGACCCAGGGGCCGAGCAGCTTGCCTTCGAGCTTGAGCGTCGTGATCGACCCGCTCAAGCCGACGATTCGTGCGATCCTCAGCATGGCCGTCATCTCCGCCAAGACCCCGCCCCGGGCACACGGTCATCATCGGGGTATCGCACGGCCCGTGCCGCCCGGTGTGTTCGCGGGACGTATTGTTTCAAGCCCCGACAGTCCGGCGACTTGGGGCGAGAGATTTCAATCCGGCGGTGCGACGGGCTGCACGCGAGCCCACGAACGCCCTCACGAAATGTCGTGGCCGGCTACGAGGGTTCGTGGGACGATCGACTGATGCCGAGCTTCTTGAGCCGGCTGCGCAGGGTGTTGGGGTGAAGGCCGAGGATCTGGGCCGCTCCGCGAGGACCGTCGATGACCCATTGAGTCTGCCGGAGGACCGTCTCGATATGGCGACGCTCGACGTCCTCGAGAGAAGGTATCGATAAGTCCTCCATCGGGACGGAAATGCTCGGGTGTTCGACGTCGATCTCGAGATCGAGGGTCGGGGTCGTCGTCAGGATGACCGCGCGTTCCAGCACGTTCTCCAGCTCGCGGATGTTCCCCGGCCATCGATAGGCGGCCAGGCGTCGCATGGTTTCGAGGCTCACCCCGTCCACGCGGTTGCCGATGCGGGCGGCGAACTTCTCGACCAGGAACCGCACCAGGAGTGGGATATCCTCGGCACGCTCGCGGAGCGGGGGGAGTGGCAGGGGGAAGACGTTGAGCCGATAATAGAGGTCTTCTCGGAAGGTCTTCTCGCGGACCGCCTTGAGCAGGTCGCGATTCGTGGCGGCGATGATCCGGACGTCAACCTTGATCGCCGTTCCGCCGCCGACGCGCTCGACCTCGCGCTCCTGGAGGACGCGGAGCAGCTTGGCCTGGGCCTCCGGGGGCAGCTCGCCGATCTCGTCCATGAAGAGGGTCCCGCCGTCGGCCAGCTCGAAGCGGCCGATGCGGCGGGCGATCGCGCCGGTGAACGCACCCTTCTCGTGGCCGAACAGCTCGCTCTCGACGAGGCCCGCGGGGAGCGCCGCGCAGTTCACCTTGATCAACGGCCGACTCGCGCGCCGGCCGTGCGAGTGGATCGCGCGGGCGATCAGCTCCTTGCCGGTCCCCGTCTCGCCGGTGATCAGCACGGTGGCGTCGGTCGGCGCCACCCGGCTGACCTTGTCGAGCACCGCCATGAGCGCGGGGGAACGGCCGACGATCTCCTCGAAGTTGTGGACGGACTTGATCTCCTCCTGGAGGTAGAGGTTCTGCTGCTGGAGTCGGGCGCGTTCGCCCTCGGCGCGCATGCGATCGGTGATATCCACCCAGATCGAGTGCACTGCGTGGACTCGCCCGTCAACGCCGCGGAGCGGCCTCATCCACAGGCTGATCCAGATCGGCTCACCGTCCCGACGGCGCATCTCCAGCTCCCGGCCGGAGACCTCCTTGCCGTCGAAGGCGGCGCCGAGGGCCTCCTCGGCGCGGGGCCGTCCGTCCGCCGTCTCGGCGAAGAGCGCGAGTAGGGGCCGATCCACCAGTTCGGAAGCCGGAATGCCGAGCAACTGCGTGGCGCGATGATTCACGCTCAGGAGCCGTCGATCGATGCCGATCGCCACATAGGCATTGGGCGCCTCCTCGTAAAGCTCCCGGTAACGCCGCTCGCTCTCGACGAGTTGCTTCTCGACCCGCAGCCGCTCGAGCTCGACGGCGGCCCGGGTGGCGAAGATCCGGAAGATGAACAATCGCCGCGGCTCGTCGGGCATCGGCCGCTCGTCGAAGACCGCCAGATGGCCGAGCACCCGGCCGTCGCCGTCGAGCAGCGGGACGCCCAGGTAACTCTCGATCCCGAGGTCGATGGCGTCCTGATCGCGCGGGAACTTCTCCCGGACGCCGCGGGGATGATGGCAGAGCCCCCCCCGCAACACGTCCTCGCAGGGGGTACCGGCCAGATCAAATTCGGTGTTCTCGAGGATCCGGCCGCGGCCCCAGTATGCCATCGTACGGACCCGGTCGCGCGACCCGGCGAACTCGGCGACGAAGGCGTAGCTCACGCCGATGGCCTCGGCCAGATGCCGGACCAGCGATTGGAAGAACGCCGCGCCAGTGCCCTGGGCGGTGCCCTCGACAATCGCCCGCAAGGCGCCGATCTCACCGTGATCGATCGATGCGCCTCCGGTCGGGTCCGATCCAGTGATTTCCATCACCCGTTCCACACTCCCCGCCGCTTTGAATACCGTTCGCCAACAGGCTACGATCCTCGACCCGGACGATCAAGGAAGGGGCGGATCCGGCTCGACGGGCAGCCAGGGGACGTAAGCCGCTCGCTCATACTTCGACTTCAGTCGGGAGGCGTAGTCGACGAATCGCCGCGCTTGATCAACGACCTTCTGTTTTTGTTCGTCCGTATAGCCGTCCAGGCGAGCCGCGCCCGATTCGACGTTGCGAGCCCGGAAAACGGCGCGTTCCCCGGCGTCGGCGTAGAACCGGGCCTGACGCCGGTAGTCCCCCGACCGACGATACGATAGCCCGAGGTTCATGGCGACGGTGAAAACCGCAACCACCAGCATCATCCTCCGGATCGTGAGCCTCATGACTGGCTGTCTCCCGGTTGGGACATCTCAACGAGTGGCGATCCTGTTCCGCTCATAGACTGCTCTTTATGGGTTCGAGGACGAGTCCGGACCCGATTTTGCCCCTCACTATTCTTACACTCGTAAGACCGGTATATTCTACGGCTGTCCGGTCGTAACGGGAAAGCGCCGAGAACCTTCTCCGGGAAATCACCGTGAGCCCTCTGAATGAGCCCGTCGCCACGAGATCGCGACGCAAGGTGACCCGCGACCTCGGCTTGCGAGGCGGATCGTCGGCGGGAACGAATAAGATCGATCCCCGGGCGAATACCCGCAGAGATCTGGCGGCGGCGTCGTCCCATTCTCCGGGGCGGATTTCGCCCGGATCGGACGTGCGCCGTCATTCGGCGGATGGGCAGGCCCCCTGTCCCGCTCGATTTCAACACGTTGGGCACGACAAATGAGGAGTTCAAACATGAGGATTCACCGCGCCGGTATCGGTGGGATCGCGGCCATGGGAGTGGGGTTGCTCTCGCTGGTCTTCTCGCAGGCGGCCCGGGCCCAAGACCCGGTCAAGCTCGAGTACAAGTTCCCCGAGGGGAAGAAGCTGACCTACAAGACCACGACGAAGATGGACCAGACCTTGACGATCAACGGGATGGAGATCCCCACCAACGTCGAGCAGACCTCGGTGACGTCGCAGACAGTCGGCAAGCGGAGGGGCGACTCGACCCTGCCGATCGACCAGAAGGGCGAATCCTTCCGCATCGAGCTGTCGTCCGCGGGCGGGATCAATATCACCTACGACACGAGCGATCCCAACGCGAAGATCGAGAACGATCAGGTCGCCTTCCTCGGCGACGTCTTCAAGATGGCCGGCGAGATCGCCTACACGGTGGTCCTCGATGGCCAGAACAAGGTCAAGGCCGTCGAGGGGACCGAGAAACTCCAGGATAAGGTCACGAAGCTCGACGAGAAGGCGCAGGCCTTGGTCCGCCATTCGCTCGATTCGGAGAAGCTGAAGAAGGATTTCGAGCAGTCCCATCGCAACCTGCCGGATGTCCTGGCCCGGCCCGGCGAGTCCTGGGAGCGGACCGAGACCGTCAACGTCGGGGGCGGCCAGACGATGACCTTCCGCAAGAAGTACGAGTACGCGGGGACCGAGAAGAAGGGGGACAAGACGCTCGACAAGATCACGAGCAAGTCGATCGAGGTCAAATACAGCATGGATCCCAACGCCGAATCGCCGCTCAAGGTGACCAAGAGCGACCTGAAAGTCGAGTCCTCCGACGGGACGATCCTGTTCGATCGCGAGGCGGGCTGCATCGTGGAAGCCAAGGGGAAGACCCATGTCAAGGGCCCCATGACCTTCTCGATCCAGGGCCAGGAACTGCCCGGCGAGATCGACCTGACCATGGATAACACCACGCAGCTCCAGCCCGAGAAGAAATGACATGATCGCCCGGCGCCCGGATCGCATCGCGAAGCCACGCACGCGATCCCCGATTGCCGGCCTTTCCCCGGACTCCGCACCAACCGATCGACCGGCCTGCCGGAGTCCGGGCCCCAGTCCGCTTCCGCCGCCAAGCTGCGAGGCGGTATCATGATCGGGAACAAAGGAGGTCGATCATGACGGTTCGCCGCGGTAAATTCGTTGTAGTGGCGTTCTTCGCAGTCTTATGCCTGGCGCCGAACGGGTCGCAGGCGGCCCGGGCCCAGGTCAAGCTCGAATACAAGTTCCCCGAGGGGACGAAACTCACCTTCAGAACGAGCTGGAATCCGTCTCAGACCTTGAATCTCGCGGGTCAGGAGATCCAGAGCCGAGAGCGGAAGACGATCGTCTGGACGCAGGCCGTGGGCAAGCACGGGGCGATTCGAGCCTGCCGGTCAACGTGAAGGTCGAATCGTTGCGATCGGAGCTCCGCCTTCAGGGCGGAATCGACCTGAATTTCGACTCGAGCAAGCCCGACGCCAAGTTCGGCGACTCGGATTTCGCCCCCTTGGCGGAGCTTTACAAGCTGGAGAGCCAGGTCGCCTACACGGTCCTGCTCGACGGCCAGAACAAGGTCAAGGCCGTCGAGGGGACCGGGAAGCTCGAGGAGAAGGCCGGCAAGCTCGATGCCATCGCGCGGGAGCAGATCCTGGGCCGGATCGCGGCCGACCGGCTCAAGGCCCAGTTCGAGCAGGAGCACCGGAATCTGCCCGAAGGACCGGTCAAGCCCGGCGAGTCCTGGGAGCGGACCGAGATCGTCGAATACGGCGGCCCGCCCCTCAGCATCCGCAAGAAATACGAGTACGCCGGCACCGAGAAGCGCGGCGACAAGGCGCTCGACAAGATCACGATCAAGGTCCTCGAGGTCAAATGCCCGCCGCAAGATTCCAGGACCGCGTCGCCGCTCAAGGTGACCAAGAGCGACCTGAAGGTCGAGTCTTCCGAGGGGACGCTCCTCTTCGACCGCGAGGCGGGTTGTCTCGTCGAATCTCGTTCCCGAACCAGGATCAAGGGGAACATGACCTTCTCGGGCGACGGCACCGATACCTCTACGCCGATCGACCTGACCTTGCAGAGCGACACGCGCCTCCAGGCCCCGGCCAAGTGACCCGGGACGATTCGAGAGGGGGGGAACGGTGCGTCGGATTCCGGGAGTATTGTTAATCGTCATGACTCTCGCACCGGCGCACGAGGCGGTCGGTCAGGCGCCGTCGGCGTTCCAGGCGCGGTTTGAATCGATCGTCAAGGCGCAGCAGGAGTCGTACCAACGATTCGCCAAGGAACTGGAACAGAAGGACGGTTCGGCGAACGACCATTACATCGCCGCGGTCAGGAGGAACACGGACCAGGTGCTGGCCCTGGTCCGTGCTTATCCGAAGGCCCCCGAGAACGTCCCGGCGCTCAAGTTCGTCATCAAGACGGCCAGGGCCGGCCCGGACGATGAGTCCTATCAGGCGATGGAGATCCTGCTGCGAGACCACGTGCGCGACCCGGGGATGGGCGAGGTCTGCGGGCAGATCTTCTTCTTCGTCCATGTGCCGGTCGCTGAGTCCTTGCTCCGCGCCGTGCTGGAGAGGAACCCGAACCGGATCGACCGAGGCCTGGCCTGTCACACCCTGGCGACCTATCTGAAGCTACAGGCGAGGATGGTGCGGCGGATCCGCGAGAATCCGGCGGAGATCGACCGCTACGTCCATGAGCGGCACAAGGCGGCCACCGAGCAATTCGTGAAAGAGGCGGACCCGGCGGCCCTGGACCGCGAGTCCCAGCGGATGCTCGAACGGGTCATCTCGGAGTTCGCCGACGTCGAGGACTGGTACGACCATCGACCACTCGGGCTGATCGCCGAGGGCGAGCTATCCGCGATCCTGAACCTCTCTATTGGAAGGGTCGCGCCGGAGATCACGGGCAAGGACCGCGACGGGAAATCCTTCCCCCTGAGCGACTACCGGGGCAAGGTCGTGGTGCTGACCTTCTCCGGCAACTGGTGCGGCCCCTGCGTGGGGATGTATCCCCAGGAACGCGAACTGGTCGCCAGGCTCAAGGATAAGCCGTTCGCGATCGTGAGCGTCAGCACCGACGCGACCGTGGAGACGCTCCGGAAGTCGATCGACTCGGGCGAGATCACCTGGCGATGCTGGTACGACGGCGGCATCACCGGACCGATCACGACGCGATGGGGCGTCACATCATTCCCGACGATCTTCGTGCTCGACGGGGCCGGCGTCATCCGCTACAAGGACGTGCGCGGCGAGGAGCTCGATCGGGCCGTCTCGACGCTGCTCGACGAGGCCGCGGCCCCGAAGGATCCTCGGCCATGAGTGTCGTTCTTCGCCTTCCTGTGGTGGACTCTCCTCGAAGTCGGCTCCCTTTTCGATTGGTAGATGATTGATCTGCGGCGAGTCGAGCCATGACAGATCGATCGCTGGCGACTTCTTCCATGCCCCTCCCTCAGAACCACCCCGGTGTCTTGAGGGTGACCTCACGCCGCTTCCCGTCGATGATGAGCTTCAAGCCGCTCCGCACGAGAGCGCGAAGGTCAAGGATCGGCAGCCGAGCCGGGTTGGGCACGTTCTCCGGGAAGATCGCGATCCCCTCCGGCGTCCAGAGGCAGATCGGAGCGAGATCCGAGGTCGTGTTCGTACCTGCTGATTGCGATACACCCAGACCTGGGCCGCAGCCAAGGGGATTTCCGTCTTCTGGATGGTGATCGGCTTGCGGTATGGAGGACGCAAGCCCGTCCAGCGGTCCAGGTGCTCGCGACGGATCGCGAAATTGTGGTTCAGCCCCGCGTCGAGGATTGCCGGAAAGCGGCGAGCACCCGGCTCCAGAGTATCATCGATCGACAGGCTGACCATGACGACGATCTGGAAGGGCTTAACCTGGGCAATGCCGTCGGGCGTCCAGAGCTCCGAGCTTTTCTCGAGAAGCGGCTGACGGCTGATGACCTTCATAGGTCGTACCAGGCGGAGGGGTAGTCGATCTCTTCGGGCTCGGCCGATTGGGGCTCGATAATGAGGATGTCATACTCTTCCCGCTTCAGGCCGCGGCGGATGCACTCGCGGATCAGCACCTTGTCGTCCCAGGCGATGCCGATCCGCTCGTCGCCATGGTAGGCGACGCACCGGCCCCGCAACTTCCGGTCCTTGAGTAGTTCGGGCAGGTCGCGGAAGAATGCCTCCTGGGACTTGCGGATGCCTTCGGGGATGATGATTGCCTCGCCCGGATGGCTCTCCATGGGCTGCCGGAGTTGATCGTAGACTCGGCGTCGCATGAGGACGAAATCCTCGCGGGTCTCCGGATCTTCGATGGGGACGAGCTCGTCGCCCGCCTGATCGATCAGTTGCCGCTGTTCGGGAGTCAGTCCGGTCGTCGCCATGAGTGATCCTCCGAATGAGATCGTACCGCGCCCGCCCCGTCGCGCGAACGGACTTTCTGGATCCGCGGTTGCCGATCAACCCGATGTCAGCCAGGGAGATCGGCAGGCCCACCTCGGGAGCATGACGGAGAATAACATGGGCCGAACGTCAATCCGTTGATTCCAGGGATTTGCTCACGGCTCGCAGCCAGATGGCGACGGCCACGGCGCCGGGATCGGGGTGGCCCAGGGCGCGGTCGCCGAGGTAACTCGATCGGCCCCGTCTCGGGATCATCGAGGCGGTCGCCTCGGCCCCGCGATCGGCCGCTGCGACCGCCTCGCTCAGGGCCGCCGCAGGCGAGTGTCCGGCGTGCAGGCCCGACGCGAGGGCCTCGGAGGCCGGGACCAGGGCGTCGAGCATCGTCCGATCAGCGACGGCGGCGCCGCCCAACTCTCCGATCCCGGCGCCACCCGCTCGCAGGGCCTCCGCCCAGGTCGCCGCGGCCTCGGGGTCGTTCGAGCGCAAGCAAGCGGCGGCGCGAAGCAAGAGCATCGCGTAGAGAGGGCCGGACGTGCCGCCGAGGGCCCGCTGCAAGGTCAAGGCCAGCTCGTGCAGAGTCGCGGCCGGGTCGTCGAGGGGGCAGGAGGGCAAGGTCTCCAGGACGGCTCGCGCGCCCCTCGTCAAGCTGATCCCGATATCGCCGTCGCCAACGGCCTGATCCAGTTCGGTCAAGCGCGCCTCGGCCTCGATCAACGACCGGGCGGCCGCCTGGATCGCGGCGCCGAGTTCGACGGCCCGTCGCGGTCCGCGGTGCTCCGGCGGCCGGCTTCGGCGTGGGAGTTGGCTCGGGGGATGCGGTCGTCGACCTCGATCGAGGCCGGGCGGCCGCGTTGGGCCACGCCGTCGCATCGGTGGGAGCGTCCAGTCGGGCGAGTCGCCGATCGTCCACGGGGAGGACCGTCAAGGACACACCGGCCATCTCCAGGGCCGACAGGAACGTCCCCGCGTAGACTCTCTCGACCCGCTTGCCGCTCCGCTCCAGCACGTCGATGGCGTGACGTGCGACGATCGCCAGCTCCATGGTCGGTGTGCCGCCCAGGTTGTTGACCAGCAGAACGACCCGATCACCAATGATCTCGGCCAGGATCGGGCCCATCAAGCGGTCGACCAGGGCATCCGCCGGCTCGATCGGCACGCGGCGGACACCGGGTTCGCCGTGGATTCCCAGGCCCAGCTCGACCTCCGCCTCACCCAGCGAAAAGCCGGGCTTGCCGGCCGAAGGGACCGTGCAGGGCGTCAGCGCAACCCCCATCGTCCTGACGGCGGCGGCCGCGTCTCGGGCCTCGGCGACGACCTCGGCCAGGCTCGCGCCCGCCTCGGCCGCCGCGCCGGCGACTTTGTGGACCAGGATCGTGCCGGCGAGGCCGCGACGGCCCGCGTGTCCGCCACCGCTGGCCAGCGCGACGTCATCGGCCACGACCACCATATCGACCGGAATCCCCTCGGCCCTCGCGCGCTCGGCGGCCAGGCCGAAGTTGAGCCGATCTCCGGTGTAGTTCTTGACGATCAGGAGGGCTCCTCGCGAGCCCGCGACGGCCCGGATCGCGGCGAAGACGGCATCGGGTCCCGGCGATGTGAACACATCCCCCGCCACCGCCGCGCCGAGCATCCCCCGGCCGATATAGCCCGCATGGGCCGGCTCGTGCCCGCTGCCGCCGCCGGCGATGAGACTCACTTGTCGGCCTCGTACCTCTTCGGCATCGGCCCGGATCAGGACCGTCTCCCCCGCCAGTCGTCGCAGGCCGGGATGGATCGCGACCAGCCCCTCGAGCATCTGTTCCACGACGCGGTTCGGATCGTTGATGAGCTTCTTCATCGCAAGGGACTCCCATTCGACCTGGACCAGAAAATGGGGAGGAAACCGCGCTTGAACGGAAAAATCGAGAGCATGGCGCGGTCCCCTTCGAGTCGGATCGATCCTGTTCCGGGACGATGACGATCGGCCTCGCTCAAGGCTACTGGCGTGCAGACCCTTCCGCAATGTCGCCGCCCGACCGGGCCCCTGGCCGAGGGATTTGCAATGTACGGCTCGGGCGAAAGAAAGGGATCATGCCGAAGAATCCGAGATCCGTCCCCGCACCTTTCCCCGGCTACAGCCGCCGATCGGCTATAATCTTTGCGGGTGGTGTCTCCTTTGACGACCGGGCCGATGCTTCGGGCGACTCGGGTGCGTCCGGTCGAGACCGCGAGCGTGGGCGACGCGACGCTCGTTGCATCTTCGAGTTGACGACGGGAGACCGGTCATGAGGCGTTGGCTTGTCGCGACGATCGTGCTGATCGTCCTGGTTGCAGCGGCGACCCCGTTCGTCCCGCGGCTCGTCTTCCGGGTCGCGCCGCCGATCCGGGTGGGGATGCTCCATTCCGAGACCGGGCCGATGTCGATCAGCGAGAAATCGATGATCGACGCCGAGATCCTGGCGCTCGAGGAGATCAACGACGCGGGCGGCTTGCTGGGCGGTCGCCGGGTCGAGTGGGTGAAGGCCGACGGCCGATCGGACTGGCCGACCTTCGCGAGGGAGGCACGTCGCCTGATCGAGACGGAGAAGGTCGGCGTGGTCTTCGGCTGCTGGACCTCGGCCAGCCGCAAGAGCGTCAAGCCGGTCTTCGAGGAGACGTCCCATCTGCTGATCTACCCGATGGCCTACGAGGGCCTGGAGCAGTCGCCCAACATCGTCTACACCGGCGCCGCGCCCAACCAGCAGGTGATCCCCGCGGTGAGCTGGTGCTACGAGATCCTCAAGGCGCGGAAGTTCTTCCTGGTCGGCTCCGATTACGTCTGGCCGCACTGCGTCAATGAGATCATCAAGGATCAGCTCAAGGCCCTCGGGGCCGAATTCGTCGGCGAGTCGTACATCCTCTTCGGCACGGCGGAAGTGGAGGCTTCCGTCAAGGCGATCGAGAAGGTGGCTCCGGATGTCATCATCAGTACGGTGGTGGGTGATTCCAACGAGCCCTTCTACCTGCGGCTGAAAGCCGCCGGGCTCTCTCCCAAGCGGACGCCCGTCCTCTCCTTCAGCATCGCCGAGGACGAGCTGCGAAAGCTCCCGGTCCGCGACATGGTGGGGGACTACGCGGCCTGGGACTACTTCCAGTCGATCGACCGGCCCGAGAACCGCGAGTTCGTCCGGAAATTCAAGGCGAGGTACGGCTCCGACCGCGTGACCAGCGACGTGATCGAGGCCGCGTACAACAGCGTCCTCCTGTGGTCCCAGGCCGTCACCGAGGCCGAGTCGGCGGACGTCGCCGACGTGATCAAGGTCATCCGCCGGCAGAGCCTGAACGCGCCGGAGGGCATCGTCTCGGTGGACGAGGAGACCCAGCACACCTGGCGGCCGGTGCACATCGGTAAGATCCGGGCCGACGGACAGTTCGACGTGGTCTGGAGCTCGGAGAAGCCGGTCCGGCCGATCCCCTATCCATCCTCGCGGTCGCACGCGGAATGGGATGCCTTCCTGGATGGCCTGCAACGCGACTGGGGCGGCTGGGCCAATCCCGGCCCGGCCGGGGGAGGGGTTACGCGCCCGCCCCGCGCCGGTGGCACGCCAGGCGCGTCCCCGTCCGCGAAGGCGGATACCGGATTGTAGGCGGGGTCTGTGACCCCGCGATCGAATCCCCGGCCTCACAGAGGCCGGCTACAGAAGGGCCGGAAGTTCATGACACGCTCCAGGCTGGCCCAATCCGCGGGATCGGCCGTGCTCGATTCAACCTCCAACTCGTTCAGGTGCGACCGGCCATGACCCTGCGATCGTGGATACCCCAGCTCTCCCGGATCAGCATCAGTACCCGGTTGTTGGCCTGGTTCCTTTGCCTCTCGCTGATCCCGTGCGTCGTGCTGACCGGCGCGATCACGGCGCTCTCCAATGACTCCTTGACGAAGACGGTTCGCCAGGGGCTGCTGGCGGTCTCCGACGCCAAGACCACGCAGCTCGAGACCTACATCCGCGAGCGCCGCGGCGACCTGAATGTGGCGAGCCGATACCCCGCCCTGGTGGACGCCGTGCCGAAGCTCAAGCAGGTCCGGCAGAAGGAGTCCCTCGATTCGCCGGCTTATCAGGAGGTCGACCGCTCGTTGCGGCCGGTCCTGGCGAACTTCGTCGATTCGTTCGGCTACACCAACGCCTACCTGTTCGACACCGACGGGACGCTGCTGTTCCGGCTCAAGGCCGACCTGGATGTGGGCTCGAACCTCCGGAACGGCCCGCTCAAGGACAGCGAGCTGGCCGAGGTGTTCGACAGGGTCCGCACGCTGCTCCAGATCGAAGTCTCGGATTACCAGATGTACCCGGGCCGGACCGAGCCGGCGGCGTTCATCGCCAGCCCGATCTTCAACACCGCGGGGCTGATCATCGGCTTCGTGGCCCTGGAGCTGGGCAACCAGCAAGTGTTCCGGATCTTCAGGGACTACAGCGGGCTCGGCGATACGGGCGAGACGATGGTGGTGATGCGCATCGATGAGGAGCTCACGTTCGTCGCGCCGCCGCGCTACGAGCCGGACGCCGCCTTCAAGTATCGAGTGAAGATTGGCGACGAGAAGTTGACCGCCATCCAGAGGGGCGTCCAGGGCCAGCGAGGCTACGGCCAGGCGATCGACTATCGCGGCAAGCCGGTCCTCGCCGTCTGGTCCTATCTCCCCTCGTACCGCTGGGGCATGGTCGTCAAGCAGGACGTCGACGAGGCGTTCGCGCTGATCTATTTGCAGCGGCGGGTGGTCGCCTTGCTCCTGGCCGCGACGATCCTGATCGTGACGATCGTGGCCCGATGGCTGGCGCGGACGATCACCCGGCCCATCCGCGAGGCCGCCGCGGCCGCCGAGCGCGTCGCCGCCGGCGACCTCACCGCCACCTGCGAGGGCCGGGCATCCGGCGAGGCCGGCACGCTGATCGCGGCGATCCGCAAGATGATCCAGGACCTCCGCTCCTTGATCGCCAAGATCCAGCGCTCGAGCATCACGCTGCTCTCGACGGCCACCGAGATCTCCGCCGCCAGCCGGCAGCAGGAGCAGGCCGTCTTCGACTACAGCACGTCGACGAACGAGGCCGCCGCCGCGGTCAACGAGATCTCGGCGACCAGCCAGGAGCTGCTCAAGACGATGAGCGAGGTCAACCAGGTCGCCAACCAGACGGCCCGGATGGCATCCACCGGCCAGCAGGGCCTCTCCGGCATGGACCTGACCATGCGGAAGCTCGCCGAGTCGACCGATTCGATCGGCTCGAAGCTGTCGGTGATCAGCGAGCGGGCGGCCAACATCAACCTCGTCGTGACCACGATCACCAAGGTCGCCGACCAGACCAACCTGCTCTCGATCAACGCGGCGATCGAGGCCGAGAAGGCCGGCGAGTACGGCCTGGGCTTCCTGGTCGTCGCCCGCGAGATCCGCCGCCTGGCCGATCAGACCGCCGTCGCCACGCTCGACATCGAGCGCATGGTCAAGGAGATGCAGTACAGCGTCTCGGCCGGCGTGATGGAGATGGACAAGTTCAGCGAGCACGTCCGCAAGGTCGTCGGCGAGGTCGGTCAGATCGGCGGGCAGCTCGGCCAGATCATCAGCGGCGTCCAGGGGCTGGGCGATCGCTTCGACCACGTGACCGAGGGCATGCGCGTCCAGTCGCAGGGGGCCGACCAGATCCGCGAGGCCATGACCCGACTGAGCGAGGGAGCCAGCCAGACCTCCGGCTCGCTCCGCGAGTTCAACAAGGCGACCGAACGCCTCCGCGAGGCCGTCGGCGGCCTCAAGGACGAGGTCTCTCGGTTCACACTCGGCGGCGAGTAGCCCGCCCGCCAGGGCGGTTCACGAACGAGTTGCACACACCACGGCGCCGGCCCGGCGCCTGCCCGATCCGGGCGTCGATCACTCGAGGACCGTGCGCCTGAGAACTGGTGGGATAACGGGTGGCCCGACCTTACATCTATATATTATCATTATTATTATAAATAAACCATCAAATTTTAATGAAAGTTTCACGAGATTGCGGGGTTTTCGCACCGGCCCGACGGGGACGATCGGGCCGTCCGGCGGGGGCCGCGGGCCGATGCTTATCCGGCCGTCAACGTTGGACTGCCGGGTCGGGCGTCAGCCCTCCGGCGCGGCGATTCGAACGATGGGCCGACAACGACGGCCATCGAGTGAACAGGCCGGTCGAGTGGATGACCGCGCGCTCGCCATGGGCGGTCGGTCGAGAGTCTCGCGGGTGGGTGCCGGGACGCCCATCCTTGGGCAGGATGTGGTATCGCGCCAGGAACTTGCGGGAGACATGCCCGAAGGCCAGGTCGCGCCCGGTGAGCTCGACCTGGACATCGCTGCCGGGTTGGCCTGCGGCCTTGCTGTCGAGCAACGCGTTCTGGGTACTGCTGACGCCCTCCGGCCCGGTCCCGATCACGGTCAACCGATAAGGATGATGGAGGCTGAGCCGTTCGGCGAAGTGCAGGGTCACCGTCCGGTTGACCGGGTCGTACACCGCGCGACGAACCTTGATGTGATGGCCGCTGGGACCGCGGACATGATAGTTGTGGACGTCCTCGGCGGTGGCCGGGTCAAGCGTCGCGGTGAAGGTCAGGACGATGGTCGTCGGCATCATGTGATAGCCATATCGCTGCACCTTCTTGATCTGGGGACCCGGTGTCGGAGGCGGAGTGGGCGTGGGCGTCGGACTTGGTGAGGACGTCGGGCTCGGCGTGGGCGTCGGCGTCGTGCTTACGATCGCCATGGCGACGGGCGATGCCGTTTCGTCGTGGTTCAACGACTTGACCAGGACGGTGACGGTCCCCTGCTGCCCGATTGCCGAGAGATTGACCTGGAGCTCGATCTCGCCTGTGGACAGGCCCGGCAGGATGAAGGTCGGGATCGACTGCGTCGGCGAACCGTCGAGGCCGATGAGGTTCACCGTCACCGGCCCGCTGGTGGTCATGATGGTCGCGCTGTAGGAGTCCTCGGTGTTGCCCGTGTTCTGGACCGTCAGGAGGAAGGTGGCCATGCCCGGGCCGGGGAGGGTTTGCGATGCCGGGCTGAATTCGGCCGTCATGCCCGTTGTCGCGGGGATGGAGAGCGCCGTCGTGGCCGCGGCCTGGATGGCCGGGTCGGTGGTCGAGGTCGCCATGGCCATGAGATTGAGGTTCCCCTGAACGGCGAAATCGACCGCTCCGGTGCTGATCGGTACGACCTGAGAAGCCCCCGGGGCCAGGGTGATCTGCTTGGTCCCGAGGCTGGCGACGAGCGCAGCCGGACCAGCCAGGGCGAGGTTGTACGTGTCGGTCGTAGTTCCGGTGTTCTTGACCGTCGCCTGGAAGCCGGTGCCGGGCGCGTCCCGTGTCGAGATTGAACGTGACCTGGACGCCTCCGGCCGTCACGATGAGCGTGCCGCTGGCGGTGCCCGTCACGGCCGGATCGCTCGTGGACGTCGCGGTCACGGTGAAGGGATAGCTGCCGGGAGTCGTCCCGGGCTTGACGGTCAAGGTGAGCGGCACGTCGCGGAAGTTGCTCGCGCCGGGAGGAACGTCGATCGTGGTCTCGCCGAAGGAGGCCGTGACGCCCCTGGGCAAGCCCGCCGCGGTCAGCGAGAATGTATCGTCGGCGCTGCCGGTGCTGGTCAGCTGAACGACGTACTGGCCTGAAGTGCCCTGGCCGGCGGTGGCCTGGCTGGGCGTGATCGTTGCCACGATTCCGTGGGAATTCGGGTCGGGCGGAACCGGCTGACCCTGGAGGATCAGGTCACCCTGGACCGACGCCGCCGCGCCGTCGTCGCCCTGCGCGGAAACGGTGAACCCGTAATCGGCCGGCGCGGCGAATGAGTCCGAGGTCAGGCCGAGCGCTACATCCATCGAGCCGCCGGCCGCCACCGTGACCGAGGCGGGCAAGTTCACCCAGCCCGTCGGCACGCCCTCGACGGACAGGTCATAGGTGACCGGACTGCCCGCCGGGTTCTGGAGCGTCACGTCGTAAGACGCCGGTGCCCCGGGCGCGACGGTCTGCGTCGGCGGATTCAGGCCGATGATCTGCTCGCCGGCGACGTATTGGGGAGGGAGCGACAGGGTTCCCGGGGATCCCTGGTAGGTGAACTGGACCGTGCCGCCCTGGTTGACCGTCAAGGACTGTCCGGGCTGCAATCCGGTCACATCCGATTGCCAGGTGATGGCCTCGCTGCTCGTGCCGAGGGGCAGATCGAGATCCCATTCGAGCGTTTCCGTGTTGTCGTTATTCGTGGCGATGCGGGTCGGCGCGAGGCTGAAGGAGTTCGGGTCGATCGAGGCCCCGTTGCCGGTCGGCACGGTCACCTGCGCGACGATCGGCACGGAGATCGCCTGTGCGATGTTGTAGATCAGCAGCCCGTCGGCGCCTGTGGTATACAGCAAGTTCCCGGATACGGAGAAATCATCGACGAAGCCGGGTACGTCGATGATCGTCACGGTCGGATTCGAGGGATCTTGCGCATCGATCAACAGCAGCTCAGGATGGTTGCCGGCTCCCTGTCCTCCCGATAAGACATAGAGGCCATTCCCCAGCGATAAGAGCGAAGGCGTTTCCGCGTACTGGCTCGTGAACGTGTAGAGCGAGCTGGTCGTGATCGTCCGGGTGACGGATGCGATGATCGTCGGGGCTTCGGGGTCGGTCAGGTCGAGGGTCGTCAGTACGAGATTGCCGGTGAAGCCGTAATCCGCGCTGGAGTTGATGACCGGGCCCCCCGTGGAGCTGATGACCAGAGCCTGAGTCCCGTCGCCGGCGATATCCAGGGAGTCGATGGTCCCGGGGATATTGAGCTCACTGGTGATTGTCGGAGTGGCCGGATCGGTCGTATCCACGACGAGGATATCGCCGACCCCGGTTTGACTGCCGCTTCCCGTGGAGGTCGTGCTGGCCGCGAGCAGCGTGTGACTGTCCGTCGGGAGCGAACGGAAGACAAAATGACCCCCACCCGCAGGCAGCCCGTAGAGAGAGCCCAGGAGTTCGGGTGAGGCCGGATTGCTGAAATCGACCGACAGCAGGTCGCCCTGCTGTGACAGGATTCCACCGCCGAAAATCGAGTAAGTGAAATACCAGTTGTTCACAAACGCTTGATCATTCTGGATCGAGAACGCCTCGCTCCCCGCGAACGGTTCGATGGTGCTGGTCTTACCGAGGAGCTGGGGACTGGTCGGATTGGCCAGGGAGTAGACCAGGAACGTCGATCCGGACGCGGTGGCGGCAGTCACGAGCAGGTCGTTCCCCGAGACTCGCGGGAACACGCGTGATGACGGTTGCGGGAAATTGCCCGATCCGAATGTCGCGACGACGGTCGGGCTCGACGGGTTCGACACGTCGACGACATCGAGGCCGTCCGACTCGCCGACGTACGCGTACTGGCCGTAAACCGCCACGCCCAGGGCCCCGCCGGAAATCGCCGTCTGGCCATCCAGGCTGAAGGCTCCCCCCGTCGTGGCCGAGCTGCCGATCTGGAGCGTATTCGTGACGGTCCCGTTGCCGGCGGGCAATGTCGAGGGAGAAGTGGACAGGGTTGACGTGACGGGCGAACCCACGAGCAAGCTGCCCCGTCCGGTCGCGCCGGGAATCGGGTTACCCGCGGAGTCGGAGGCCGTCACGTTGAGCGCGTACGCACCATCGGCGAGGTTGGTGGTGTCGAGGTTTCCCAGGTCCACGGGCGTCAGCGTGGTGAGGACGTCGAGGGTGATCGCAACGGGCTGGGAGGCGAAGACGACGTTGCCCTGGGCATCGGTGAGGGTATACGAGACTTCGGCCTGCTGCTGCCGGTTCACGGCGTTGAGGATCCGGGCCGAGACATCCACCTGGCCGCCCGGATCCGTGAACGCGGGGTTGGGAGTGACGGACACGACCTGGACCAGTGCGCCGCGCACCGTGAACGACCCGGAGGTAGATCGGCCGATCTCCGTGGCACCCTCGGCGGTCGCCTGGATCGTGAACGTGAAGGGGTCGAGCTGCGTCGTGGAATTCGACGTGATGGACACGCTGAGGGTTGTCGTCGCGCCAACGACCGAGGTGGCCTCTCCCGGCGCGAGCGTAACGGAGGTCTGGCTCAACGCCGCGGTCACGCCGCCGGGCACGCCGCTGATGCTCAGGTCGTACGTGGTCGTCTGCGTCCCCGTATTCTGCACGATGATCCCATAAGTCGTGGGGACCTGTGGCTGGCCGGCCTGGCTATTGGCCAGCAGACTCAGATCGAATCCGTGCGCGGCCTCATCGCTCAGCGTCGTCCCTACGGTCCCGAGATCCGTCCCCAGTTGGACCACGGCGGCCTGAATCGCACCGGCCGTTGTGGCTTGCGCCAGCGTGGTCCCATCGGCCGTGAGCGTCGGTGCGAGCACCGCGAGATACGGATCGGCCGAGAGCAGGTTGATGACCGTATCCAGGTTCGCGGTCGCCTGGCTGAGGTCGACCGGACTCGTCGGATCCTGCACCAGGCTCGTGAGCGCGGTGCTGAGGTCATCGAGCTGAGCGGCCAGGTTGCTATTGCCGAGCTTCCCCGCGGCGGTCGCGGCATCGGCGATCGCCGCCGCGCCCGGGGCGGCCACGTTGACCGGGATCTCGATCGATTGGACCTCGGGAACTCCCGCGATGTTCGAGGCGGCCAGGGGGAACGACTCGTTGTCAAACTGGATCGTCGCACGCGTGGCGACCGCGACGACCTGGCCGGCCGCCAGGCCGGTCACCGAGGTTTCCCAGGTGATCTGCTGAGGAGACTGCGCCGGGGGCCAGCATCAGGTTCCACTCAAGGGTCTCCGTCCCGCTACCGGGGATAACCTGCGAGGGCGCGATGCTGAAGGAATTCGGCACCACCGCCGCGGCGCCGCTCGTGGGCACGGTCACCTCGGCGGTCACGGCTTGAGTCGTCAAGGCATTGATCTCGTAGACGGTGAGACCGATCCCGCTCGTCGCCAGCAGCCGGTCGCCGACGACCGCCATGCCATTGATGTCCGCGGATGCCGGGACCGTGTTCGTCACCAGGTTCGCGGGATTGCTGGCGTTGACCACCAGGAGCGCCGCCGTACCGCTCGCCAACGTGTCGCTCACGGCGAACTGGCCGTTGCCCAGGTACACCGCCTGGAGCTTACCGGCCGCGTTCTCGCCGAGATTGGTGAAGGTGTCCTTGGTCACGACCGTGGCGCCGATGATCGTCGGATCGAGGGGATTGCTGATATTGAGCAGGGTGAGCGTGACGTTGCCGGTGAGGCCGAGCTGCGACGGATCGCTGATCGGGCTCTGCCATCCCCCCGTGCTGCCGACGACCAGGGCTTCGTCGCCATTCACGGCGATGGCCAGGGCCTGGACGGTCCCGGGGATGTTCAACTGGTGGGCGACCGACAGGCTGGACGGGTCGGCCGTGTTGACGACCAGCACGTTTCCGCTGCCGCTTTGCGTGCTGGCGCCGGTCGAGGTGCTGCCGGCCGCGTAGGTGACCTGTCCGTTGATCGGCACGGCGTCGAGCTGGTTGGAGTTGCCTCCGTTGGGCGCGGCGCGATCCGTAAACAGCCGTCCCTCCAATTGGGGTGCCGCCGGATCGCTCAGGTCCACCGCCAGGACGTCTCCGTTCTGGTCGGTGATATCGCCGTTGCCGGTGTCGTAGTGGATTCCATCGAGCGTGATGAAGGCCGTGTTCCCCTGGACGGCGAGGCCGCTGATAAAGGCGTAAGGAATCGTGGTATTGCTGAGGAGCTGCGGGCTCGTCGGGTTGGCCAACGAGTACACGAGCAAGTGGAACGACGTGCTGCCTGAAGTCGCCTCGGATGCGACAACCAGGTCGTTGCCGTCGAGCTGTAACAGGTTGAGGCCGCCCTGGACGAGGTCGGCCTTGCCGAAGGTGGTCACGACCTGCGGGTGGGTCGGATCGCTGACGTTGACGACGGCGATGTCCTGGGTATTGGCCACATAGGCCAGGTTGCCATCGAGCGTGACGCTGGACGCCTCGCCATCGGTCGGCACGCTGCCGAGCAGGGTCTGGCTCCCGACGGTCAGTGTGTCGGTGACGGTGTTGGTTTCCGGAGACAGGGCGTCGGGGTTGACCGCCAGGCTGGCCGTCACCGGCGCCCCAATGACCAGGCTGGCGGAGCCCGTGGCGCCTGGAATGGGGTTGCCACTACTGTCGGCGATGCTCACCTGGATCGTGTACTGGCCGGGGGCCGGGCGCTGGTGTCGAGACTGCCGAGGTTAACCGTCGCCACGTTGGTCAGGACCGCCAGAGTCAGCGGCACCGCGGTCGAAGTGAAGACCACCTTGCCCGTGCCGTCCCGGACCGTGAACGAAGCCTGGGCCTGCTCCGGTTGGGTCGCCGCGTTGAGCACGTCCGCGGAGACGGTGACCGTCTGCCCGGCCGCCGCGAAGGACGAGCTCGGGGTCACGTTGACGACCGACACGACGTTTTGCGGGGAGGCGGGGCCGACGTTGACCGTGGCCTGGAGCATCGTGTTGAGCGGGACATTGGCGCCGGGAGTGAGCTGGACCGTCTCGGTGGCCGACTGGCCGACGGCGAGCGTGATCGGCGAGGTGCCCAGCCCGCCCAGCGTCAGGCCGCTCGAGGTGCTGAAGGTGAGCGCGGCGCTGGCAGCCACGTTGCCGACGTTCGTGAGCGTCACCGTGGCCGTGGTGGGCATGCCAGGCGAGCTGCTGACCGAGACAGGCGTGCTCGTCACCGAGACCGCGTCGATGCTCGGCACGGTGAACGTCTCGGTCTGCGTCTGGGTGATCGACGAATCCGTCGTGCTGGTCGCCATGACGGTGAACGACACCGGGGTCCCCGGCGCCGGGATGGGCTGGCCGGGATTGGGCACCAGGTAGATGCCGAGGATTCCCGTCGCCCCGGCCGGGACCGTGACGCTGGTCCCGCTATCGACGATCGAAAACCCGCTGGGGACGTTCGAGAACGTCAGGTTGTAAGAATCGGCGACCGGGCCGAGGTTCTGGATCGAGGATCGGAAGGCCGTCGGGAGTTGCGCGCCATTGAAAGGCACGGTAAATAGCGGATCTGAGGCGAGGGTGAAGTTGATGCCCGGCTTCGTCGCCGTGATCGTCACCTCGACGGTGGTTTGAGCCTCCAGGTTGGAATCGGTCTGCGACTGCGCGATGATCTGGATCGGATACGTGCCGCTCTGAAGCCCCGGCGCGGGCGTCGCGGTGACATTGCCGCTGCTGTCGATCGTAACCGTCCAGCCGGGTGGGGCGTTGGCCGTGAGGTTATAGGTATCGGCGAGGCTGGTCTGGACATTGGTCGCGAATGTGATCGGTGTGTTCTGGTCGGTCGTGAGCGCCGCGGGGCTAGTCGTGACTCGGAGGACATTGCCCGCGTTGCCGCTGAGCGCGACCGAATCACTGCCGTCGCCGTTGGCCGAGACGGTGATCGTCCCGCTGTAGCCGTCCAGGGTCGTCTCGTGGCTCGGATCGAGCGGCTTGCCGCCGACGGAGAGCGTCCCGGTCCCCGGACCGAGGTTGATCGTGCCGTTCGTCGTGGTGATCTCGACCTGACCCGAGAACGTTGGCGATGACATCGTGCCACTTCCCGAGAGCGTGGCCGAGTTCGTCGTAATCGCGTACGTCCCGGCGGGAAGGGCTTGGCCGTTGAGAGTGAGGGCTCCCGCAAGGACTGTGAGCGTCATTGAGACGCCGCCGGTGACGGTTGCGGTGTAGTTCTGCCAGTTGGCGCTAACTCCAAGGCTGCTCTCGGCCGGGCCATAGAACGAGAAGCTGCCAGTGCCGTTGACCTGGTATTGATTGCTCCCCGAGAAAGCCAGCGGGACGGCACTGCTCGCCATCAGTCCGACGGTGCCTCTGCCCAGTCCCTGACCACTGGCCGAGACGACAGTAGCGCTCGTGGAATTCAACGACGTCGCCTGGAACGCGCTTGTCGCGCTCGACACCCACGCCGCATTGATCTGATTCGACAGAGAAAGCGCCGGCCCATCCACGCTTCCTTCAATAGAGCCGGAGCTTAGTGGATTGGACACACTGACGGGACCAACCGCCTTGTTACCAGCCTGCGCTTCATGGGAGTCAGGTGCCTGGAAAAGAATATCGTCGATAGGAGGCTCTTCCTTGACTTGCAAACTCAGTATATATCCGCCGGTTCTCACACCAAACTCATAAGCAGGATCCTTTGGGCCAACGAGCTTTGCGAAGTTGACAATCTGCATTTCCGCGGCCATCAGGAGCGCCTTCAGCGCGGCCACTCCGAAGAACAACAAGGGGCTGTAAGTCACTGACACCTCCAGGGCGAGGATGACCTGTCCAATGCCCGCGGTACTGATGACTCCCGCAATAAACAGGACGGTCTCCTTCACGGGTAGATCGGCCTCCGCGATCAGGTCGGTCAGTGCTGTGTAGTCTGTCAGCCCGTGGCTCCCGTTTTCCAGGACGCCGACCGTGTAGCCCGTCGTTGCATCAGTCTCGAACCAGCCGACCACCTGCTGCCCATCAATCGACACGCTCTGCCTGGGCACCGCCACGATCTGACCATGCTGGAGCGACTGGGTGATGAGGGCGCGGGCATCCTCCGAGATGTTGAGCGACTGCACGGCGGCCAGGTCGGCCGGGCGAAGCACGACGATCGGAATGCCGGCGGCCTGGGCGGCGTTGAAGATGGTGACCGCGCTGACGCCGGGTTCGATCTGCAATCCAGCCGTCTGGCCTTCCGCGGAAGTAGGCACTAGTTGCGATTCGAGCACGCTGTCATCCGTCCCACGCGCAACATTGAACCCGTAACTTGCCACGGTCGCCTGTCCCGGAGCCACAACCGTCTCGATGTCGTTCTTGAGAAGGTCCATCGAGATGTCCAGCTTCAGGCTGGTCGCCGAACCCGGGGTTCCATTGCCAGTGTCTACATGCGTCGAAGTAATGATAATGCGCGGTGTATCGAAATACGCGACAAGCTGGGATTCCGTTGCCAGCAAGCCTGTCTGTGTGTCTGAGGATACCGCGAAGGAATCGCCGAAGAAGCGTCCAGTATCGATTAGCAATTGACGGAAATCACTGATGCTGAGATCCTGCAGATTGGTTTGGTCGCTGCCTGGAGCTGCCTGAGCATACTGGGCCCGCAGCGCGCCGAACTCCGACTGGAGACCTTCCGTGTATTCTTTTTGAGCAACCAGGGCTGAAACGCTGAACGTGCTGGGTAGAATGTTGAGGGTGGTGATGTCGAAATCGTCCACCGCCGGGGCCTGACTTGGGTTGATGGTGATATTGGGGGTGGCCAGGCCTTGTCGCGCGGCGGCCCCGATGCGGTCGATGATGGTGTGCTGGTAGGTTTGCGTTTCAGCCTGCGATCCGCCAAGGGTCACGTTCACGAACAATCCGGTCAGGATCTGGCTGGCCAGCGGGAAGCTGGTCAACACCTCTTGATACGCAGTGCCGGTGACCACCTGATCGTGGCTTCCAATGGGATATGCGTCGTCGCCGATGTCGATGTAGGGCGTGTACGTGTTCGTGACTTCCGTGAAGATCGCGCTTATGCCCGATTGATTAACAAAGTTGCCGACTGACAGGGGCCGCCCCACGAGGTAATCGTCATCGAACGTCTGATCGAGAACGGTCGTATCCTTCAACCCGGACGATAGCCCAAAGAGCGCGCTGGCCTGGCTGTAGATCTCCGCCACGAGCTGCACCTCGGTCGTCTCTTCCAAGCTCTGTGGCACGGCGGCGAACTTGCCGGTAGACGTCGTGAACGTCTGGCCGATCGTGGCGCCGGGCATGAGCGGGTCGGCGTCGTTCATGCCGCTGCCGGTGTTGAACTGGAACCAGTAGTGCGATTCGGTCTCGGATAGCAGTTGCGGGTCGTTGGCCGGGTCGGAGGTCTGCGTGCCTGCCGGGATGTAGCCGACAGTTTGATAGCTGGCCGGGAACATCGAGAGGATCAACGACTGGGCCTGGCTCTGCGAGAGCGTCCCCGAGACATACTGCGCCGGGATGCCCGAGGCGCGCATCAAGGCCACGCCCAGGCTGGCGACGTCGAGCGCGTTGCCGGCGTTCGACCAGAGCGTCCCCCGCGCGCCGCGGACCGAGCCCAAGTAGGAGTTGTAGCCAAGTGTTTGCATGTATGCGAAGATCTGGGTCGGGCTGTAGTTGAGCGCCGCGGCCTCTTCCTGGATGAACGGATCGTTCGTGTCGGCATCGACCGTCGAGGCCAGCAGGCTGGGGTCGGAGACGTTCCCCGGTTGGAGCGTCGCGGCGGGTGTGGTCGCCGACACCGCCCCGGCGTCGAGCATGGCGTAAGCCGAGGCGCCGGTATCCAACGTCAGCGTGCTCGCGTTCGGCAGGTTGACCGTGATCGACACGCTGGCCCGGTCGTAGCCCTGGATCGTACCCATGCTCCAGGCCAGTTTCTGACCGCTCTGATCGGGCGTCTGCGAGGCGCTGGCCATCGTGACACCAGGCGCGAGCGTCGTTGTCAGCAACACGCCCGACTCCGGGTCGGCCGCCTCGTTGTAGACCGTGTACGTGATCGTGACCTGGTTGTTGTTCTTCTGCACGTCGCCCGCGAAATACGACGGCGTCGGGGTATCCGTATCAGCCGTTGACGGCGTGTCCAGCACGCGGCCCACCACGATCGCGGCCGGCAGCCCGCCGGAATCCAGCATCGTTCGGTCCTCGAGGATCTCCATCGACGGCCGGTGAATCCTGGCCTTCTGACGACGACGGACGGCCCGATGCAGCGCGGCATGCTGATTCCGGCGTTTCATGAGAGGTCACTCCAGATGGATCGATCGGCCCGGGTCATGGTTCACGCAAACAGAACGGGGCGCACACTGAGATCCAAGTTCGCCACGGAATCCTGGAACGACCGGCGTCGACACTCGTACCGCGCCGGCCTCCTTCGGGCATCCTCGCCCTACCCTCGACCTGCTGAGGTTCATCAAGTAAAGACCGGACGAGATGGTGGACGTCCCGGAAACCCGAACCGCTCGCCACGAGCGACCCGCCTGTCATCGCCAAGCCGCCACTCATCGTCGAGTTGGCCGCGACCGCGAGTGAGTTACCCGCGATCGAGAGCGGATCGGTGCCCGTTAACGAATGGATCGCCCGCGTTCCCGACGCGATCTGGATCGTGGGATTGCTGCTGACATTGATTGCAACGTCGTCGGCCGAATTCGGTATGGCATCGTCCGACCAGATGCTCCCGTCCGTCCAGCTCTTCCCATCGCCGTCGCCGGTCCAGGTCACTTGCGACAGCACCCGCCGCCTCTCGAGCTCCTCGACCCAAAGCGGCGGTGTGAGTATCCGTCGGCGGATCCGTCGCCGTGAACGCCATCGCGGTTGCCAATGGAAGCCATTTCGCGGGAAGGACATGGGCGCGATCCTTCGGTCACGGTGCTTCGATCAGGGGACGTGAGTCCTTTCGAAGACTTCAAGGACGGACGTCGTTGCCCGCCACTCTCTGGTAAAGCGAGCTTGAGCGCGGTTTCAGACAGAAGATCGCAATAACAAGGTCCGCGTCGGAAGCTAGAGCGCCTTACGGTTGGATTGCGCCTACAAGCCCAAAGCGCCAGCGAGTGAATTCCGCCGGGAGCATGCACTCGCTGGCGCTTCGGGCTCGTATCAGCCGTATGCAATCCAACTGCGAGGCGCTCTAGGTGATTCGGCCCGTCCGCGCCCCCTTTTCGGCGCCTCTGCGAGATCAGTCGGTCTGTGGTGGACGAAGAGAGCAGCACATCCACTCAGTAATCAGGCGTGCCCTGCTTTAGTGCCAGCTTGTCGTCGCGGCGAACTTCCGGAGCCAATTCTCCTTCCCAAGATGAATCGGAGAGCCCGACTCGATGCCCGGTCGTTGAAGAAGCAGGCGCAGCCCGAATAAAATCGGTCGTGCTCGATCGCTCGACGGCCATCGAGCCTGATCCGGCCAGCCCGGCGAATTCTATCCGACGGTTTTTCGGGGAGAAATGAAAAAATTACCGACAGAGTGATTTCTAATTAGAGAAAGTGGAATGCGGATGAGACAAGACGACCGGCGATCGATGCCCACCTGGCAATCGCTCCCTGACGGCGACGCCGAGAGGATCGTCGCGGAGTGCCGCAAGGTACTGGAGGAAGAGGCCGGGAGCCTGCCGCCGCGCATCCGCTTCAGGATGCTGGCGATTCAGCGTGCGATGGAGGCCGCCCACGATCACACCAAGGAAGGGTTCAACCTGAAGTCGATCTTCAAGCAAGTCCGTCAGATCTCGAAGAGGGTCGAGGACGTCCCGGACGCGGTCGCCGAGGAGGCGCGGGGCGCCAAGCTCGACGTCGAGGCGAAGAGCTTCTTCAGCAGCTATATCAGCGGCCAGAAGCATAAGGATACAGTCAGAAAATTCAATTATTATGTCAAACAAGCGTGTCAGAGACTCGGCCTGCCTTACGAGGCCGTGATCGGTTGTGATCCCCCGGCGAAGTGCACGCGATTCCGCCTCAAGCTCGCACGGAGAGGATCGCGGCCGGACAAACATCCACCCTCGGAACCTCCCGAGGTCGAGGAATTGAGGGCGTTGATCCGCGACGGCGCATCGCTTCTTGCCGTTAAAGGGTGGGGAGCCCCGGAGGTCGGCCCGGTTTACCTGACCGCCGTTGCTCTGGCGGACAAACTCGTCGCAACTCTTGGGAGCGGGATGTCCGTCCTCCGTTTCGAGGCCGGTATCGGGTCCTGGAGCCACCGCCTGGTTCGCGGGGACCTGGTCTTGGCGGAGACCGAAGCGAACCGCCTGCTCGCCATCGCCGAGCGGAACGACGATCGAAACATGCGCATCGTCGCCTGCCGGGCCTCGGGGACGAATGCTTTATGGCTCGGGGATTTCGCGGGGGCTGAGTCCTTCCTGCGGAAGTCCCTGGAGGCGTTGGAAGGCTTCGACTACCGGCCCTACGCCACCGACCTGGGGGCGCCGCCCTCGAGTCTCGTGAGCGCCGACCTGGCCGATATTCTCTGGGTCCTCGGACGGTACAGAGAGGCCCTCGCGACGATCCATCGCGCCTGCGAGCGGGCGTCCTCCGCGAACTACTACTTTCAACATTGCTACGCGCTCACCTTCTCCACCTGGATTCGATTCAAACTCGGGCAATTCGAGGCTGCATTCAAGGATGCCGGCGAGTTGCAAGAGCGCGCACGCCTCTACGGCCTGGCCGCGATCCAGTCGCTGGGAAAGGCCCTGGAGGGGCTGATCCTCGCCTTCCAGGCAGAAGACCCCAGCGAGGGCATCGGGCGCATGTACGAGGGGCTAGGGGCATGGCGAGCCAACGGGTCTGAACTCCTCGTGTGCTACTTCTACACGGATGCCGCGCGAGCGTGGTTGCGATGCGGCCATGGTCACGCCGCCGCCCTGGAGATGAAGAAGGCGGTCGAGGTCGAAGGACGGACTGGTGAACGGTACTACCGAGCGGAGATGCTCCGCCTGCAAGGGGATATCGAGTGGGTCTGGAGGAAGAACTTTGCTGGAGCCGAAGCCGGTCTGCGCGAGGCACTTGAAGTCGCCTCGGAGCAACAGTCGTTGACATACCGGCTTCGGGCCGCGATGAGCCTGCTGCAGCTCGCTCGAGCGCGAGACGACCTCGGCGCGGTCCAGAAGCGCCAGCAAATCGGCGAGCGAGAGATCCTCTTGGAGCTAGTTTACGACTCATTCGTACAAGAACACGACTCGGCCGACTTACAGGCGGCGCGCTCTTTGCTGGCGGCGAGCACCAGACCCGCAACTGCTCGACGTCGAAGGAAGAAGCCATGACGCACGAATGGGCCATCAGATCCCGGGCGAGGCACAGCGCCCTCTTTTCCGTCACATGACCCGACTCGGCCTCGTAGGCTGGGCCGCCCCGTCCGTTGCTTCCGAGCGACTGAGGGGCCCGGTAGCAAGTCCCGCTGCGCGAAGTCAGGGAAGTGGAACGCATTTCGGGACACGAAACGTTGCGCACGCCGGGGGATCGATCGCAGCGTCGGACGGTCGCCTTGCGCACTTCGGTATAATCGCCCGAATCATCCGAGAAGCGTTTTCGCCGCTCGATGCCTTTCTGTTCGCTCGCGACCCTCGACCCCTGAACGGTTGCCCGAGGTGGCTCCCCTGATGAACCGCCTTGAAATCCATCTCCGAGACCGCAAACCGCAGGCGACCCAGGACATCCGGATCCGATCCTCGATCCGCCTCGGCCCTTGAGGCGGTCGAGCGACTGGGACATCATCACGGCATGAGAAGTTCCCTTTCCTCATCCGGGGTGAATCATGCAGAGACGAATCCTGATCATCGGCTTGTGGCTTGCCTCGGCGTTCCCCGCCCACGCCGGCCAGGAGCGTCCCAACGTGATCCTCATCGTGGCCGACGACCTGGGCTGGGCCGATCTCGGCTGCTACGGGAGCCGGTTCCACCGGACCCCGCACCTCGACAAGCTCGCCGCCGGAGGATGCCGGTTCACGCAAGCGTATTCGGCCAGTCCCGTCTGTTCGCCGACCCGAGCCGCGCTCATGACCGGCCGGCACCCTGCACGCCTCCATCTGACCGACTGGCTTCCCGGCCGACCCGACCTCCCCGCACAGAAGCTCGCGAGGCCGGTGATCCGCCAGGAACTGCCACTTGAGCAGGAGACGCTGGCCGAGTCGCTCCACGCGGCCGGCTACGCCACGGCCCACGTCGGCAAGTGGCACCTCGGCGGCGCGGGTTTCGAACCCACGCGACAGGGGTTCGACGTCAACATCGCCGGCGACTCCGCGGGCTCGCCGCTGAGCTACTTCGCGCCGTTCAGCCGACAGGGACGCACCATGCCCGGCCTCGCCGTCGCCCCGGAAGGCCAGTATCTCACCGACCGCCTCACCGACGAGGCCGTGCGATTCCTCGACGCCAACCGCTCACGGCCCTTCTTCCTCTATATGCCGCACTACGCGGTCCACATCCCGATGAAGGCGAAGGAAGAGTTGATCGCGAAATATCCCGGGTGGGACGGCACACCGCACGGGCGCCAGGAGAACCTCGTGTATGCCGCGATGCTGGAAAGCCTCGACGAGAGCGTCGGCCGGATCGTCGCCAAGGTCGCCGACCTCGGGCTGGCCGGGAAAACGCTCATCGTCTTCACCAGCGACAACGGCGGCCTCGCGACGCTCGAAGGCCCGAACACTCCGCCGACCATCAATGCCCCGCTCCGCGAGGGCAAAGGCTACCTGTATGAAGGAGGTTTGCGCGTCCCCTTGATCGTGCGATGGCCTGACCGCGTGGCGAAGAGGGTCGAGAACTCGCCCGTCTGGTCGGCCGACCTCCCCATGACGGTGAAGGCCCTCTGCGGCCTTCCCGGGCCGATCGCCGGCGATGGCGTGAGCCTGGCATCGTTATTGACCGAGGCCAGGCCGCTCGCCTCGCGCCCGCTCTTCTGGCACTACCCGCATTACAGCAATCAAGGCGGTCGGCCAGGTGGTGCGGTCCGAGACGGCGACTGGAAGCTCATCGAGGACTACCAGACCGGCCGCCGCGAGCTCTTCGACCTGGGACGCGACGTGAGCGAGTCCACCAACCTCGCCGAATCGCAGCCGGAGAAGGTCGAGGAGCTGGCCGCCAAGCTCGCCGCCTGGCGCGAGGCAATCGACGCGCAGATGCCCACGCCCAACCCGGCCTACGCCCCCAATGCCCAGCTCGCGAACAGCACGATCCGACTCCCGGCCAGCACCGCCGAGGTCCATGGCGCGATGCTCCGGTTCGAGCCGCTACCGCACAAGAACACCCTCGGCTACTGGGTCCGCGTCAACGATTGGGCATCCTGGGAGTTCGACGTCTCGAGGCCCGGAACGTTCCGAATTCAAGCACTGATCGGCTGCGGCAAGGGCAGCGGTGGAAGCGCCGTCGAGTTCCGAGTGGAGGATCAGACTCTCAAGCTCAACGTCCCGGTGACGGGCGGTTTCCAGCAGTTCATGCCGCAAGCCCTGGGCAAAGTCACCCTCCCCCGCGCCGGACGCTATCGACTGGAAGTCCGCGCGACCAGGAAGCCCGGCCCGGCCGTGATGGACCTGCGGGAAATGATCCTCTCGCCCGAATCCCGCTGATCTCTCAGGGCGTGTACGAGAAGGGGGTCGGGTGGGTCGAGCCGCGATCTGTCACGGCGAGGCCCACCGCGAATGCCGAGGCACTCCGGTGGGCTCACGCCGCTACGCGGCCCTCGGCCCACCCTACATCCTCGCCCGAGATCCAATGATCTCTCAGTTCGCCATCAAAAAGCGACGAATCAGAGCAGGGCAGGGGTGAAATGCTTACTGCAATTGTTTAACATTGCAGCTTCCCTCATTTCACCCGAGGGATGGGCTTCTTGTCATTTTCCGTTCGCGGAGTCGAGGAGAATCGAGAGATGAACGAACCGCATTCCAATCCCGTGGATCGCCGGGTCTTCCTCCAGGCGGGCGTGGTGGCGACCGCGGCGACCGCGGCGACCACCGGCCTGATCGCCGGCGACGCATCGGCGCAGGAGCCGAAAGCCGGAAAGAACAAGTCCATCTTGCCGACGCGGAAGTTGGGCAAGACGGGCGTCGATGTGACCCTGCTCAACCACGGGACCGTCGGCGAGCCCGCCGGGCTCAACCGCCTGCTCCGCACCGCCTACCTCGAGGGCGTCCGCTACTTCGACACCGCCGAAGGGTACAGGAACTCCGAGAAAGTCATCGGCGAGTGGCTGACGGCCATGCCCGAGGTCCGCAAGTCGATCTTCCTGGCGACCAAGAGCCATGTGGGCAGGCCGGCGGACATGCTCAAGAAGCTCGATCAGCGGCTCGCCGCGCTCAAGACCGACTACATCGACCTCCTCTTCTTCCATGGGCTCAGCACCGACCAGACCGACTGGCCCAAGAGCAATGAGCTCAAGCACGCGGCCGAGGCCCTCAAGAAGACCGGCAAGGTCAAGTTCGTCGGCTTCTCGACCCATGACGAGATGATCGCTCAGCAGATCCAGAACGCCGCCGAGGGCGGCTTCATCGACGTCATCATGCTCAAGTACACCCCGTGGCTCGACAGGAACGCCCCGCTCAACAAGGCCCTCGACGCCTGCCACGCGAAGGGAATCGGCCTGGTCTCGATGAAGCAGCTCGCCGGCCAGACCCAATTCACGGCGGCCCATGTCCCGTCGATCAAGGCCAAGGGGCTGACCCCCGCGCAGGGCTTGCTCCAGGCGATCTGGACCGATGAGCGCTTCTCGGCCTCGTGCGTGACCCTGCGGAACACGGAGCAGATCCGCGAGAATGCCGACGCGGTCCGTCGCTTCGAGCCGCTCAAGCAGGCGGAGATCGACGAGCTGCGCGACGCCGTCCTGGCCTCCAACCCGACGATGTGCCCGGGCTGCGACGGCCGCTGCGCGCTCGCCGGCGGCACCAAGGCGAAGCTCGGCGACCTCGCCCGGTTCTACACCTACTACGAATCGCACGGGATGCCGGGCCTCGCCCGCGAGTCCTACGCCGAGCTGGCCGCCGAGGACCGCGACTGGAAGGGCGCCGATCTCGAAGCCGCCCGCGAGGCGTGCCATCACAAGATCGACTTCTCCGCGCTGCTGCCCAAGGTC
The DNA here is from genome assembly GCA_963743925.1 of uncultured Planctomycetota bacterium. GTDB lineage: Bacteria > Planctomycetota > Planctomycetia > Isosphaerales > Isosphaeraceae > CAVZRC01. Next base: position 62,371 of record CAVURY010000021.1, read on the forward strand.
GATCGCCTGCTCGGTTGATCCAACGTAAATGTCCCGACTATCGCCGCACCCCGAGTCGATCGGTGGGCCTCGAAACCGATAATCCCTGGATCCGGCGGCACATGAGGCTTGCCGGTGTCCAGGGAATCGCCGATCGCGCGAGATCCGACGGGGTCAGCAACCACGCCCGGCAGGATGCCGACATGCGGCGGGATCGAGGCGGGCCGGTGATCTACGTCGCCTGGGAACGGGCCGAGGACGACCCGCTCTTCGTCAAGCCTGTGACGGCTTTCGACTCGAACCCGCCGAAGCGACAACGCCGTGGCGAATGAGCTGATTCGTCGTCCCAACGCCCGAAGATGCCTCCCATTTGGCCGCGTTTTCCGACCCCTCGGCCTTGGGCGATCACCTGGAATTCGCCGTGTTCCTCGCGACGGCCCGAAAGGCACGGAAGGCTCGTGGCTCGACGCTTTCCGAGGTCGCCACTCGGATGGGATGCGACCATGCCGCAGTCTCGCCCCTGGAATCCGGCAAGCAGCCGAACCCGACGGTGAACACCGTGATGCGCTACGTCGAGGCAATCGGGCTGCGGATTACCTGGGGACTGGCCGAGCGGGACGACGCCCCGATTCCCCGAGGGGAAGATCGTGTTCACAGGCGAATGCGTTCCGTCAGGGCCGCCGATTGATCGGTCGCGCCAGGCGCGGAACGTGGAGGCTTAGGGTGCCTTGCTGGAAATGGGGGGAGCCGGAGCGGGTGGTTTCGGGATGATACTTTCGGTCAACTCGTGTACGCCAGGTGCCTGGGATTTCTTCCTGGCTCGCCTACTTGGTCCGCGAGGTTTGCCAAAAACTTGGCCGGCGCTCGACCGCCTTTTCATATCCATGCTTAAAAATCTCGAAATCGACCTTCTTATCGTAGTCAGCGACGAGCGTCCTGAGCATCGATTGGACGGTGTGTCTATGCAACATGCCAGGGCAATCCCTAAGGTGCAGCAAGAGCCAAAGTTCAAGCATGGGTTGGAGATGGCGACTTTAATGTTATTTTGATGAGCGAGAGACTTCGCTTCCGGAACATTTGGGTGCTCGTCAATATCAAATACGCACCAAACAAATTCAATTTTCACATTTTCATCTGATTCACGTTTTGCGTCAGATATAGCTTTGTCTCTCCGCTCCTTCGCCGCCCGTACGACCGTAAGCGGAACCCCTTGTGCTGGCGCAATTTCTACCTTGACAAGCGAGTTTCGATGGAAGCCCGCGAATTGTTCAAAATACTGGGGCTCCGTGATGCTCCCTTCGCACACGATGAGCATCTTGGGCCTTGGATCGCGGAATGCGGGACGCCGTGCCGGTCTGCGATAACGGTCTCGGCTAGACGAGGCACTCATCGATGATTAATCCTCAGGGATTCGGAAGTTGCCAAGGTACGGAATGGCCCCGTATCTCCCCTGGACGTAGCCTCGTTCTATATTCTCTTCCTTGCGCGGCTTGAAGTCGGTCAGAGGATACGAATCGTGGCACCATTCGCGTCTTTCTCCGTGAGCCACACCTGATCTCGCCGCAAGGCCGGTTCACCGACAAGCGTGCCCAGAAGATTGGTATCGTGCGTGGAAAATATCGGCTGCGCCATTTGCGTATGTTGATGGCAGGGTCGTTGAACTGGCGGACAATGTGATCGGCGAGATTTGGATGCATGCTGGACTCGAGTTCATCGACTACCATGATCCGTCCGCGTTGAATCGTCCGGAGGATGGGGAGAGCGAGTTGAAATAACGTCCTGGTTCCACGCGATTCCTCTTCCAGCGGAAGCCAGGCATCATCCGATTCATTTTGATGTTTCAATTCAAGACCCGAAGATCGGAATCTCGCCCCTGCACCTGTTCCTTCCTGTTTACCCTCATGTCGATGATACCGATGTCCGCATTCTTGAGGAGTGACTTAAAGCGACTGAGCATCGAATCCGAGGCTTCTTCGTCTCCGAACAGGCTTGGCTCTCTGGCTTCCCGAAACTCATCCATTAGCATCATCATAACCGGATCGACGCGACCGCGTGCAGCGGGATTCCGGCGTGTAGGGATATTAATAGTTTCGATGGCTCCGAACCAGGAGAAAAGCGGCGTCAACTGCGGATGCTTGAGCTGGGCCGCCGCGGAAAGGAAGAGCGCATTCGTCCGGGTTACGCCTTCGATAACCTTGTTCTCTCCCTTCAAATGTTCACCGGTGTCAATACTTCTCCATCTCGCTCAAGCCACATCTGTTTCTTACCGTTCGGCCATGCGTAGAGCCATTCTTCAAGAAACGACTCGTCATTTAGTTTGAAGCCGTACCGGTAGCGAATCGCATCAATAATCATCTCAACTTCAAACAGCGATGACTCGGCTCGCTTTCGGCCCCAAGCGAACGGGTCGCGAGGCGTTCCTTCATCGGGGGACCAAGAGCGGTGAGAGTAGAGTACGGCCTCCTTCATGAAGGCTAAGGCGGCGAGCACGTTGCTCTTGCCGCTCGCATTCGCTCCGTAGAGCGCCACCACAGGCAGTATCTTGTCGGGGCTACCGGGGACGATGCGAGGCGTCAAGTCGTCATTTGCGCCAATGCGTCCCGCTTCCATGGTGAGAACTTGCTCGTCGCGGATCGAGCGATGGTTCTCAACTCGGAATTCGATGAGCATGACGAATGCCTCCAAAGCAATCGTGGCCGATTTTGAGGGCGACTGCGCCGGAAATCTTCCGCCAGAAGCCCTGAAAACGCACCTCCTTACCGATTTTACGATACAGCGGCGAGCTTTACCATAAGCAACCCATGCTGACCAGACTAATTTTCGCTCTCGGCCTGCAGGAAAATATCTGTCAGCCTGTATACACAAAATACAATCGTGTTGTAATCCGGCAACGCCTTGCTACTACTTGCCCAACTCGGCGAAAGCGTACGCCTATCTAGACACACACGTTACGCATGAACATAATTATATTATTAATATAAACTGATCGAAAACGGCACCGCATCTGGCATGGATCGGTTGATCTCGCCAGTAGATCATTCGATGCGTTTTCCAATCCAGAGGTCACTCTCTTGCCGAGTGCCGGGCATACCTCGCGAGAGTGTTCACCGTCGGGTTGAGTTGCTGTCCGTTCTCCAATCGGCTCAGAGTCGCCTTGTCAATCTTTGCGGCGTGCTCCGCCACGTCAGGCAAGAAAGAGACCCGGGCGGACTGGCGCTCCGCGACGCAGCCCCATCACGAAACGACGGAACGTGACCTGGTCCCCCATTGTGGTGCCATCCCCAGTGGTGGCGATGGTTCCCGTTTCACGGTATTCGCAATCGAGTATCTTTCGAACCCAGACCTCTCGGGCAGTGATTCCGGGGTGAGGTTCTTGCGCGAATGGCCTCGACCCTCGTCTTATGCTCGGTAGTCAGATCGGATTCGCAGGTTTACGAATGTGGTCGGTGGCCTTGGTGTCAGCCTCCATTCTATCAGAGAAGCGACCATCCTCGACCGCCGGCTCGATTTCCCGGACTTTGAGACGACGTCGCGGCCGAAGCGTCGGAAATCGTCCATCCGCTACGGCAAGGCCGGCCACGCCTGTCCCTGGTGATACAGGAGCGGATCCTCGTGTACTGCTCCCAGAGCCGCAGCAGCGAGGCGTGCAAGGGGAGCAACTCCTCCGTCACTTTCCTGCGCGTGCCGGCGTCGATCAGCCGCCGGGACTCCAGGAAACGCAGCCAGGCGGGCATGGCCTGAAACAGGGCCGCCGCGGAGTGGTACAGCCCGCTCATCATGCCCATCATCCCAGCGAGGTGAACGTCGAGCGTGACCCGTTCCGGGCAAAGTGGGTGGGCCGGCCGGGGCGGTTTCGGCAGTTTCCGTTCGGGGTGCATGGCCTGCTCCAGCATGCTCGGGCGCGGATCGAGGTCGCCCTCGTGCCGCCGCATGAAATAGCGATACAGCTCCTGCCTGACCAGTTCGCCCCGTGGGAAGGGCACGCCTTCCTCGCGGCGCAGGTAACCGACGAACTCGTTGATCAGCCGGGACAGATTGATCGCACCCGGGTCTGGGGTCTGTCGTTCCTCCTCGCTCGTCATCCCAATCGTCGCGGCTTCTTTTCCGTGGCGGCCTCAGGGCGAAGTCGTCCACCTGCCACTCCCGCCCGGAGTTTCCCGTCAGGTCGCCGATGAATTCGCGCAGGTAGTCCTCGCGCGGCTCCTCGATGAAGAACTGGATGCGGTCGAGCAAGGCCGGATCGGCCGGATCGGGAGAGGTTGTGTGTTCAAGGTAGTCGAAGATCTCGTGATTGACCCCGTTCTCCGCGAACTCCGAGACTCCCCAGGGAACGACATTGTCGGAGGATTTCACGAGCGGCCAGGCGATGCGCAGGGCCTCGACGAGAACGGGCAGTTGGCCATGATACGCCAGGGCATCCGCTGGCACGGTTGAAGGTGTCGATGTCGCGCCCGGCGCGGGCGGCCAGCTCCCGCGCAGGGAGGGGACGACCTCCTGCCGGTTTTCCGCCAAGGCGTCCTGCAAGCTCCAGGACAGATAGTAGTGAGCCCTCTTGATCGAAGACGTCGGGCCGGCGCTCGCGGAGTGCGGCGACGCACTCCGCGAAACGCGCGCGGCCGCCGCTCTTGACGGCGTCTGTGTGAAGGATGCTGAGCATCTCAAAGGCCATGTCGTCCGTCATCACCTCGGCGTCTTCCAGGGTCTCGAGGAAGACAGCGATCCGGCCTTCGCCGTTCTGAGACTCGAACTCCCGCCAGAGACGGTCTCCTCTCTCGGTGACGGGATCGCGGCGGGGGAGGTGTTGGAACTTCCGCGGCGCGGCCGGTGCGATTGGCCCGGCAGGCTTCGGCCGCGGCTGTGCGAGAGAGACCGTGCGAGATGGTCGCAACAGACGAAGGCGGAGGCGGAATCACAGCCGTTGGCCTCGACGACGCCTCCTGGTCTTTGGCAAGGCAACACTTTTTGTACTTCTTGCCGCTTCCACACGGGCAGGGATCATTGCGTCCGGCCTTCATGGATTTCTCTTGGGTAAGGCAACGAGACAAAATCGGCCGCACTGCATCGCATTGGTGATCACCGTACGATCTTCACATCCGGCCAGGCCTCTTTGGAAGGGGTGTGGACAGCTTATGGTTCCCTTCCCGGACCGGTGATCGCAAGGCTAGAATCGATGAACAGAATGGTGAAAAGGGGTTATTCCGTGGAAATTCCCGTCATCATCGAGCCGGTCACCGGCAACGGGTATTGCGTGACCGGGGCCGGCGGACTTTCGGTCGGCCTGACCGCTGAAGGAGCGACGGCCGCGGAAGCCATCGACCGACTGGCCGACCAGGTCCGGATGCGTGTGAACGCCGGGGCGAAGCTGGCCGAGCTGGACGTCGCCGCGAGACGCGGCCCCCTGGAAGCAGGATGCCGGATACCTGCACGACGATCCCCTCTATGAGCCCTGGCGGGCCGCGATGGAGGAGTACCGTCGTCAGCTTGACGAAGACCCCGAGGCCCTATGAGCCTCTTCGTCCTCGATACCGACCTCCTGACCCTCTATTACCGCGGCGATCCCATCGTGGTGCGGAGGGTCCACGAGCGACCGCCCGGCTGAGCTGGCGATCTCGATCTTGACTGTGGATGAGCAACTCACGGGTTGGTACACGCTGACCCGGCAAGTCCGCCGACCCGAAGAGATCGCCCGAGCCTACGCACATCTCGGCGAGGCCGTCGTGCGCCTGGGCCATTGGCCCATCCTCCCCTATACGGAATCGGCCATCGCGCGGGTCGCACAACTCAAGGCCCTCCGGCTCAACGTCCGAGTCATGGACCTGCGCATCGCCGCCGTCGCGATGGAGAATCAGGCGGTGGTCGTCACCCGCAACCGCGCGACTTCAGCCGTGTCCCTGGCCTGAGCGTCGAGGATTGGTCGGTGTGACGTGGCGTATGACCAGGGCTTCGAGGGTGGGGAGGACATATCGTTCGCCTAAGAGCACCATGTCCTCGGTTTTCCCTTGTCCTGCATAATGATTCAATATCTCAATTACAATATAATACGTGCAACCCAATGCGGCACAATGACTTCGGAGACCTTAACGCTATTCCGGAATCTTCATGCCATTCCGCTATGTCCCCGTTTTTCCCTTCTCCCCGTTTTTCCCTCTCTAGCTGCGTCCCCGTTTCTCCTCCCTTCACGTCCCCGTTTCTCCTCCCTTCATTTATCCCCTCTGTCCCTCCTCTCTCAGGAGGTACGGTACGCGTCTAGCCTCATCAACCAACGCGGATCTATCATACAAGTACTCTCCACCATCAGGATTGTACGAGGCGAGAATGTGCATAAGATCCTCAAACCTCTCATCGTCGTCGTCAGCATCGGGAAACGATTCGAGCATCGCTGACACTAGCTGTCTTGCTGTTTCCTCTCCCAGGCGGCCGCCGAGTACCATCTGTTCGAGCAAGTCCACGACCTTGTTGTAATCACTCATTGTATCTATCCCTCTCATTGCGGGCTGTGGTAGCGCCGGGGTCAGACCATGTGGTAGCGCGAGTAGGGACCAGGCGGACCTGTTAAAAAATAACTTGAACAATTACTGCTCATCTTTCGCGTAGCAGATGTCCAGTCAAAGCCTAATTACGTCTTGACCCATTCTGTGTAGCATTCCCATGTTCACGTTCATTTTCTTGGATCTTCCGGCCCGGCCCCCCTCGCGGTACAACGAGGTTTTCCCCGAAGACTTCGTTGGAGAGCGACCATGGACGCCACCCTGGAACTGACCCACGAACGCGTCGATGACGTGCCCCTGCTCTTGGGCTTCTTGATCAATCTCCGCA
>CAVURY010000022.1:0-12529 GCA_963743925.1 uncultured Planctomycetota bacterium
TCGCGAAGTCCGCGGTGGGCCCGGCCATGGAGCCCACGCCGTGGCGAGTCGGGCCGCCGACGGGACGGGCGCCGGGTTGCCCACTCGGTTGGTCGCCGGCCGGTTCGCCGTGGCTGGGCCGCCGGGAGACCTGTCGGTGACCGAGCCCTTCGGCGACGCGGGTCCGCCCCCCGATTGCCGCCAGAGCGGCCCGGCCCACGGCGAACCCTCCACGGACCTCCTGCCCGGCTCCTCCGAACTGTCGGCTCTGTCAGATTCCGACCGACGGTTCTATTGGAGTGTGGCACAGATCGGCGTTCAGGTGGCCGTGGCATTGGAATATGCGAATTGCCAGGGTGTCCTCCATCGCGACGTCAAGCCCTCTAACCTGCTGCTGGACAACCATGGAAACCTCTGGGTGGCCGACTTCGGCCTGGCCAAGGTCGCGGAGGCTGATGATCTCACACACACCGGGGACATCCTGGGCACGATCCGCTACATGGCGCCGGAGCGGTTCCGCGGGCATTGTGATGCAAGGTCGGACGTCTATAGCCTGGGGCTGACCTTGTATGAATTGGTGGCCCTGCGCCCGGCGTATGCGGCCTCAGACCGTCTCGCGCTCATCGACCGTGTGCTGCACGAGGAGCCGGAGCGACTACGGAAGCTGGCGCGGGGAATACCGCGGGACCTGGAAATCATTATTACCAAGGCGATTGCCCGTGACCCGTCGGCGAGATATGAAACCGCAGCGGCGCTGGCGGAGGATTTGCAGCGGTTCGTGGAAGACCGGCCAATCCAGGCGCGGCAGGTGTCTCAGTCGGAACGGCTGGTCCGGTGGTGCCGGCGCAACCCATGGACCGCCGGGCCGATCGGTATGACGGCGCTGACGCTGGTGGTCGTGGCCTTACTATCGGTACTTTACGCCAGTCAGCAGACCCGCCTTGCCACCACCCGGAAGCTTTATGCCGACGAGCAGACCCGCCGCGCTGATGAACAGGCTGAGGCGACCAGGAGGATTACGCGAATGGCCACGGACCTGGAAGGGCGAGAGCAAGGCCCTCGACACGTCCTTGGCCGAGTCGAACCGCCGGTTGGCCATGCTCAATTTCGAGCGCGGGCAAGCCGCATTCGAGAAAGGACAGGTTGGTCCGGGGATGCTTTGGATGGTCGAAACGTTGCGTTGCGCTACCCATGCTCACGACGAGGCGTGGCGGCATACGGCGCTGGCAAATCTAGCGGCCTGGCGGCAATTTCGGCCTGAACCGAACCGGATTTTCTTGCACGATAGCCATGTCTCGAAGGTCGCCTATAGCCCCGATGGAAGAACCATCCTTACTGCCGACCACGACAGGACGGCACGGCTATGGGATGCCGCAACCGGCAGGCCCATCGGCAGGCCCATGATGCATGAAGGCGAGGTCCATGCGGTGGCTTTCAGCCCCAACAGCCAGATGGTCCTCACCGGGAGCTATGACGAGACGGCACGGCTGTGGGACGCGACCTCGGGTCAACCGATCGGAAAACCCTTGAAACACCAGGGACAAGTCTCTGCCGTGACGTTCAGCCCCGACGGAAAGTTGATCCTCACCGGGAGCTATGACGCGACGGCACGGCTGTGGGACGCAACTTCAGGGAAACCGGTCGGCAGGCCCTTGGAGCATCGAGATCTGATCCGTGCCGTGGCGTTCAGCCCCGACGGCCGCAGTCTCCTCACGGGCGCGAGAACACGGCGCGGCTGTGGGAGGTGAATACCCTGCGGCCCTTCGGGAAGCCCATGGAGCATCAAGGTATAGTCGGTATCGTGACGTTCAGTTCTGACGGCAAGACGATCCTTACCGGAAGCTCAGATAATACGGCACGTCGCTGGGATGCGAACTCCGGTCAATCGATCGGAGAGCCTTTGGAGCATCTAGAAGGGGTCACTTCCGCAACGTTCAGTCCCGACGGAAAGACGGTCCTCACCGGCAGTCTGGACAGGACGGCACGGCTATGGGATGCAGCAACCGGCAGGCCCATCGGCAGGCCCATGATGCATGAAGGCGAGGTCCATGCGGTGGCTTTCAGCCCCAACAGCCAGATGGTCCTCACCGGGAGCGTTGACAAGACTGCAAGGCTCTGGGATGCCGCTAACGGCCAGCCGATCGGTAAGCCTCTGGGGCACAGAGATGCAGTCAAGGCCGTGGCGTTCAGTCCGGACAGCAAGACGATCCTCACCGGAAGCTGGGACAAGACGGCGCAACTCTGGGATGTTACCTTCGGACAACCTCTCGGCAGACTCGTCGATCTTCAAGGTCAAATGGTGGGCCGGGGGTACAACGGCCACAAGTATGTCTTCATTCCGTACGACGCCGAGACGCTGTGGCTTTGGAATGCAGCCACGTTACGGCCTCTGGGCTGGCTTGTCTATCCTCTTGTCCAGCAGTTAGTGACGTTCAGCCCCGACGGCAAGCTCATCCTCACCTTCACCATTGACGGGGAAGGGTGTCTGTGGGAGGCGGCGACCAGCCAATTCATCGGTCCAATCTTGGAACTAAATGCTGGGATAACCGCTGCTGCCTTCAGCCCCGACAGCAAGACGATCCTCACCGGGAGCGATGACATGACTGCGCGATTGTGGGACATCGCATCCCGGCGGACTCTCGGCTCGGTCTTAACACACGGGGGCCCCGTCAAGGCCGTGGCCTTCGACCCGGACGGCAAGACCGCGCTTACATGGAGCGAGGACAAGGCGGCGAGGCTCTGGGATGCGGCCACAGGACGGCCTCTGGGCCTGCCCACCCCAATTCGGGGCGACGTGACGGCCATAGCATTGAACCCGGATGGCAAGACCGTCCTTACCAGGAACCTGGATCAGACGGCGCGACTATGGGATATGGCCAGCGGCCGGCCGGTCGGCAAACCCATGAAGCATCTAGCCCGGATCCTGGATATGACGTTCAGCCCCGATGGAAAGACGATCCTCACCGGGAGCGACGACAAGACGGCGCGACTATGGGACGCCGTAACCGGCGAGCCCATTGGTGCGCCTTTGGAGCACCCAAGCTCAGTGATTGCAGTGGCATTCAGCCCTGACGGCAAGACCATCCTCACCAGATCTGGGGACGCGACAGCGTGGCTGTGGGACGCCCCGGGGCAGCTCCCTGACGATCTACCGCGGGTAGCCACCTGGGTGGAAACCTCGACTGGTCTCGATTTAGATGATGAGGGCATGGTACGCGATCTTGACGACGACGCATGGCGGCAGCGCCTCGTGCGAATCGCCGGGCTTGGCGGATGGCCGGCATCGGATGCCGCACGTCGGTTTGATCCCATCATGCTCGGACCGGATCCCGGCTGTGAGCGGCGACGGCTTATCCGAACCGGGCAAATTGATTCAGACCGGGGCTGGCAACGTCGAGACGACCCGCGCCCGTCCTCTGAAGGGCATGCTCTGGGCGGCAAGGGCCCGATTTCTCGTCTCGCACGGCCATCCGGAACAAGCCCTCGCTGACCTCGCAACGGCTGTCCGACTCTTGCCGAACGACTTGACACTTCGCTATCAACAGAGCCTCACCTTATTGACGGCAGGCGACCGGATCGGCTGGCGCCGGTTGATCGCCGACCTGAGTGATCTCTACACCGGGACGACTAACCCTTCGATGGCCAATTTGGTCGCAAAGGCCTGCGTTATGGGGCCCGATGCCTCCGTAGACCCTGAAGTGCCTGTGCGCCTCGCCGAGGCCGCTGTTAAGGGAGTTACCGAAAAGGACAAGGCGTACTACTCGGACACGCTCGGCGCCGCACTCTACCGTGCCGGTCGGTTCGAAGACGCGATCCCCAACTCGGTGGGGAAGGCGCAGGGCCCAGGACTGGGCATTCCTGGCGATGGCTCATGGCCGTCTGGGCCATTGCGACGAGGCGCGGAATTGGCTCGATCGTCTCCGAAACGAACGGGCGAACTCGGGCCCGGCCAAGGAGGATGATCTGATGAGCGTGGAATCGAGCCTTTGGAGTTACTTCGGCGAACTGAAGATCCGCCTGCTGCGAAGCGAGGCCGAGGCGGTGATCCTCTACGACCCGGTGTTCCCGGCAGACCCGTTCGCGCCTTGAGCGGGACCGGGAAGCCTGCCGCGGCATTCGATCCCATCCCGCCGAGGACCACGGCGCCGGGTCATTCAATCTCGTAGATCGAGCCGCCGGGATTGCGCGGGAGATGCGGTGGGGCCCGGCGGAGCCTTCCAATCCTCGAGGCTCCCCGCGTCGCCGTCGTGGAAGACGTCGAGACGCATCGGCTGTCCGCCGCCGGATGGTCGGCAGACCGCGACATACGAGTCCCCCATGACCCGCCAGCGCCCCTGATGGACCACCAGCGCCGTGGCCTCGTTGACGGCCACCCCGGCCAGGTCGGGATGGTCGGCCAGGACTCCGAGGAGGCGATTGATCCGGTTTCGCCTCAGGGCGTGCTGGTCGACGACGGCCCCGCGCAAGAAGCCGAATCCGGTGCCGAGGGTGGCCCTGGCCTGGCCGCCGGTGATCATCACGCGCGACATGATGGCGGCGCCGGCCGACGTCCCGCCGATGACGCCGCCGCGATCGAGGACCCCGTTCAATGCCCGCTCGACGGCGGTGCCGAGATAGACCTCCGTCACGCGGGATTGGTCTCCCCCGCTGAACCAGACGCCCGTCGCCTCATCGAGCGCTCGGGCGAATGCCGGTTCGTCGGCCCTGGCGCGAACGGGTGTGGAGCAGGGTTGCCGAGGCGACGCCCCGCTCGGTCCAGGGCTCCAGGAACCCGCCGCGAACGGCGGCCGACCCGTCCGCATCGGCGCTCGCCGTCGGGATCACCACGAGCTTCGCCTTCGCTCCGCCGGCCAGCTTGAGGAACTCCCGGCGCACGGATTCCGGGAGCCCGCCCCCGCCGCAGATCACCAGGGCCCCTCGAGCCCCGGAGTCCGCCTTAGGTGGCGACGAAGCCGCTTGACCGGCCGTCGGCCGACCCTCATTTGACTCGGGGATTCGTTCATCGGCGCCGGCCATTGCCAGGGCCATCGAGGCCGGGATCAGCCAGGCCCCGAACACGGCCAGCCGGCGGCCTGGCGGATCATCCCGCCCGGCGCGGCCGGTCCCCTTTGCCCTCGTCCCCGCCACCGTTCGATCGGCGATCGCCATGGCCTTCCCCTCGCAGAATCGACCGGAGCGGCGCCTCGGCGCCCAGTCCAAGGAATCACGAATGCAAGCTCTGTTCCGCATGATACTTGACGACCCGCGAACCAATATGGTCTATATGTACCGCGCAAGCAAGCATTCGGCATGGTTACCAGGCTTTCGATCGTGTCAACCCGTGTCCCTGTCACTCCGATACGGTCGCGGATGCCGGGCGTACCCGCTTCTCCTTTCACCCCTGAGGGGTTCCTCATGACTCGAGACACGGTTCGGCGCGCCTTCACCCTCATCGAGCTGCTGGTCGTGATCGCGATCATCGCCGTCTTGATCGCATTGCTCTTGCCCGCGGTCCAATCGGCGCGCGAGGCGGCCCGGCGGATGCAATGCACGAACAACCTCAAGCAGCTCGGCCTGGCCGCCATGAATTACGAGTCCGCCAACGGCACCCTTCCGCCGGGTTCGTACGGCGCGACCCGCGACTACGACGGCCGGATCAAGCCCGGCTTGAGCGTCTTCGTCCGGATTCTGCCCTTCATCGAGGGCCAGTCGACGTTCAACGCGGGCAACTTCGCCTTCTCGCTGGAGTCGAGCGCCAACGCCACCGTCGCCTCCGTCGGCATGAGCTTCCTCTGGTGCCCCAGCGACGCCACCGTCTCCAGCCCGAGCACGCCGATCGACTCGAGCTACAATCTGCCGAGCAGCAACACCCTCCAGCAGTACTACACCAGCTACGGCGGCAACCAGGGTCTCTGGGACCTGGACATCCAATATAACGACGACGCACGGTACGGGTATGCCGGCGCCTACGCCGCCCGCAAGGCGAACATGAACGGCGTCATCTTCATGTCGTCGAACGTCCGACTCGCCGAGATCACCGACGGCACGAGCAACACCATGCTCTTCGCCGAGCACTGCCACGGGCGCATCGCGGCGAGCCTAACACCGACGTACTATCAGTGGTGGAACTCGAGCTACTATACCGACACCCTGATCTGCACTTACTACCCGCTGAACAGCGACTACAAGTCCGTCCTGTACAACGCCGGGCAAGACGAGTACTTCCAGATCGTCGCCAGCTATCACCCCGGTGGCGCCAATGCCGGGTTCTGCGACGGTTCGGTGAGGTTCATCAAGGACTCGATCCAGTCGCTCCCCTTCAACCCGTTGACGGCGAACAACGACTCCTTCATCTACAACAGCAACACGGCCACATGGTCGCTCGCGCCCGGCACGCAGCTCGGCGTCTGGCAAAAACTCTCGACTCGTAACTTCGGCGAGGTCGTCAGCTCCGACTCGTACTGAGCCATGCCTTGAAAACTCGACATCTCCCGCGACGAACTGGAGTCGCTCCGCCTGCCGTGGGACGAGGCCGAGTCGGTGGTCCTTGAGACGGGACACGGCAAGGGAATCCAAGAGACAATCGCTCCTCGAGGTCGTTTCACTCGATCTCGTAGTTTGCGCCACCGGGATCGCGCGTGACGACCTGCGGGGCCACACAATCCAGGAGCAGATCGAGGGCTTCGAGCACGATCGCGTCGATCAGGGCGGTCTCGCGCTTCGGTTCGCCGATGGCGGCGAAGGTCCCGTGACGGCCGAGGTCTTCGAGATGGCTTGCCCATCGACTTCCGGCCGAGATCATAAGCTCTACCCTATTGACAATCCTCTGTCCACGGACACAATACAGACAGTCTGTCTGTCTGTGATCATCAAGACTCGGAGAGGCGCCCTCATGAAGAAGGAACCGGTCACCGAGGGGGAACTCTCGATCCTGGAAGTCATCTGGGAGCAGGGCAGCCCCACCAGCCGCGAGATCACGGCAGTCCTCCACGAAAAGGTCTCCGATTCCAAGATGGCCTCGGTGCAAAAGCTGCTCGAGCGGCTGGAAACCAAGGGCTACGTGAGCCGCGATCGCCGCGAGAAGGCTCATCGCTTCCAGGCGCGAGTGGATCGGGAAGAGTTCCTGCGGCATCGCCTGCAAGGGCTGGCCGATCGGCTTTGCGACGGGGCGATCGTGCCGCTGGTGACCACACTGCTTCGATCGAAGAAGGGACTTTCCTGGAAGCAAGGCGAACAACTCCGCCAGCTCATCGACGAGCTCTGGCCGGCAGATCAGTGATCCTCGACATTCACTCCATTCGAGAGGCATCCCATGTACGCCTTCTGGGAAATCACTGCCAGTAATGCCGTGGTCGCGACGATCCTGGCAATCGGCGTCATGCTGCTGGGCCGCATCTGGAAGAACGCCGCCGCGGTCCATGCGCTCTGGGTCGTCGTGCTCCTGAAACTATTCACACCACCCCTGATCACCGCGGAGGTTCCATTCGCTTTCCGCTTGGTGCCGCCCGCGGAGCACGCCGACGCGCGAATAGCGCCCTTGAGCCCGCCGGTACGCGACGAGGTGCAACCGGCCGCTCCCGTGGACATGACGGATTCTCGCGGCGCCATCGCCGCGGGCAACCCGCAGGCCGCGGGCGGGAATCGGTCCACCGAGACGGCCGGCCTCGAGCCGTGGTCGTTATCCGCCGTTCTCGCCGCGATCTGGCTTGGCGGCGCCGGCTGCACGGCACTGGCCCATGCCGTCGGCATTCGCCGTTTCGCCGCGGTCATCCGCGAGTCCGAGGCGGCGCCGGCGACCATTCGCACGATGGTCAGCGAGCTCTCGAGCCGGCTGGGCCTGAGGCGCGTGCCCGACGTGCTGATGACGTCGCGTGCCCTGCCGCCGCTGGTCTGGTCGCTCGGGCTCGTCCCGCGCGTGATCCTGCCCGCCGAACTGTTTGCCCGCCTGAGTCCCGACGCTCAACGCACCATCCTCGCCCACGAACTCTTCCATATCCGGCGCGGCGATGATCTCGTCCGGCTCCTCGAGCTCGCGGCTCGGGCGGTCTTCTGGTGGCATCCCGTCGTGTGGTGGGCCGGCCGGCAGTTGCGCGAGCTTGAAGAGCAGTGCTGCGACGGCCGCGTCCTCGAACTGGTCCCCGATCGACCGCGAACGTACGCCGCGGCCCTGGTGGATACCCTGGAATTCCTTTCCGAGCAACCGCGTCATCTCGTCCCCTTGCGCACGGCGATCGATCCCGCCGGCTCATTGACCAGGAGGATCTTCATGTTGACCCAGAGGCGACCGAATCGGTTGAGTCTCACGAGTGCCACGCTCGTCGCCGGACTCGTCGCCCTTCCGCTGGCCATGGCCTTCGCCGTCGATCCCGAACAGGCGAGCCCGCCGGCAGCCAAGGGCCAGTCGTCGGACGGCGCACATACCGCGTTGCTCCGCGGTCGCGTGACCAACGAGGCCGGCGGCGCCCTGGCCGGCGTCCGCGTACGCGTGGCCATCCCCGCCACGGATATGCGCTTCGTCGACGCCGGCGCGGATCGGGGATTCGTGGAGGGTCGCACGGATCACAAGCTGCACAAGCTGCTGGAGGCCAGGTCCGACGCCGGAGGCGACTACCGCCTGGAGATCCCCGGGATCGCGGCGCGGACGCTGGTCTCGATCGATGCGATGAAGCCCGGCTATCTCCGCTCGGTGGGGTTCGTGGCCGGCGGCGAGCCGAAGGAAGTGGAGATCGCGCCGGGCGCGGAGGCGACCACCTCCCTGAGCCTCAGGCCCGCTCTCCATTTCTCCGGCATAGTCGTGGACCAGCAGGGGAAGCCGATCCCCGGGGTGAAGATTGATGCCAATGTCTTCGTCGGAGTACGCTCGATCCGCTATAGCGTCGAGGAGACCGCGAGCCGTGCGGACGGGACGTTCGAACTACTCAACTATCCCCGGAAAGAGGGCGCTCGCGGGAGAGACCTGGGCTTTGGATTCGTCTTTTTCTCCCATCCGGACTATATCGAATACCGGCTCAAAGACGTTTACGCGATCGCGGAAAATCAACGCGAATCCCTGCGGGTCGTCCTCGATTCCGGTCGTAAGATGACGGGCACGGTGATCGACATCGCCGGGAAGCCGGTCCCCCATGCAATGGTCGAGGTCATGCGCCAGGATTGGTCTCATCGCAGTGCATCTCTGACCGACGCGGACGGCAAATTCGCCTTGCGCGGTCTCAGTGACGGCCCGTCAACGGTGACCATCTACGCCCCGAATATCAAGCAGAAGGCTAAGCTGGCGATGGCCCTCAACAGCGACAAGCTCGACCTCGAAGTCCGGCTTCGAACCATGGGATTGCCCGCCGATCTGAAGACGTATACCGTGCTCGGCATGCAGCTCGCGGACGTGACTCCGGAATTGAAAGCGGCCTACGAACTGGTCCATGGTGGAGCGCTGATCCTCGATCCGGGCAAGGATTCCGATCGCCTCCAGATCGGCCACCTTGCCGAAGGCCACGTCTTTTTGTACGTCGGACAGGCGATCGTTGGTGGCAGGGCCATAGGCACGCGCGTCAACAACGTTCGTGAGTTCGTCGACCAGATCCTCGCCGAGACCGCCGGTCAAGACGCCGAGGAATACTCGGTGCGCGTCGCTTACAGCTTCAGGACGGTCGAGGCCGTCGGGACGAATGTGCAGTATCTGAAACTGACGAAGGACGACCGCAAGCAGTTGCAACTGGTGTCGGACCAACTCGCGCCCGAGGCGCAGTGATATCCAACGTCGGGTTCCCATCTCGACCATAGACCTCCGTCACGAGGGATTGGTCTCCCCCGCTGAACCAGACGCCCGTCGCCTCATCGAGCACGCGGGCGAACGCCGGTTCGTCGGCCCTGCGCGCGAACGCGTGTGGAGCAGGGACGCCGAGGCCACGCCCCGCTCGGTCCAGGGCTCCAGGAACCCGCCGCGAACGGCGTCCGAACCGTCCGCATCGGCGCTCGCCGTCGGGATCACCACGACCCTCGCCTTCGCTCCGCCGGCCAGCTTGAGGAACTCCCGGCGCACGGGTTCCGGGAGACCGCCACCGCCGCAGATCACCAGGGCCCCTCGAACCCCGGAGGCCGGCGCAGGTGTCACCGAAGCCGCTTGACAGGCCGTCGGCTGACCGCCATTTGCCGTGGTGAGTCGTTCATCGGCGCCGGCCATTGTCAGGACCATCGAGGCCAGGGTCGGCCAGGGCCAGCCGGCTGCCTGTCGGATCGCCCCACCCGGCGCGGTCGGCCCCTTTTTCCCTCGTCCCCGCCACCGTTCGATCGACGATACAATGGCCTCCCCTTCGCAGCATCGACGTCCCTTGCGACGGGCCGGGGAACGCGGATCCGGATGACAATTGCGCCGCGGGGTCGTTTCATTCGATCTCGTAGATCGCGCCGCTGGGATCGCGCGGGACGACCTGCTGGGCCGCGCAGTCCACGAGCAGATCGAGGTCTTCGAGCACGATCGCGCCGAGCAGGGCCGTCTCGCGCTTCGGCTCGCTGATAGCCGTAAAGGTGCCGTCGCGTCCCAGGAGTTGGAGGTAAACCCCCTTCACTTCGCGGCGCTGGGCGCGGCGGCCGTCGGCGTAGCGAACCTTGACCGGTCCCCCCAGCGGCAGGCCCAGACGCTTCACGACGTCCTGCGGCAGCACCAGCTTCGTCGCCCCGGAATCGACCACGCCCCGGATCGTTTCACGACGCACTTGATCGAGCGGAAGCAGACCTCGGCGGGCCAGGGCCAGGTCATCGTTGTTGGCCACTTCGAACTCGACGCTGAAGCGTCCCACTCTCTGGGCTCCTCGGGTCTGCATGGCCCTGCTCCTCCCACCGGCATACGGGATCGCCACGATGGGCGATTGTAACACGACGGCGCATCCGGTGTCCGAGTCATGCCTCATCACGTCGATGTCTCTCCGGGAAAAACTCCGCTCTCGCACGCCGGAAGATGATTACAATCGAGCTCGTGCCCCTTGAACCGAGGGGCTCTTCTCTCGATGGACGCCGCCCTGAGCCGAGGATTGCACCATGCCGCTTGAGAACGTGACGAGCGCCCGAGCCCTCGCCCTGGGTGCCCTGGCTTCCGGGGTGAAGGTCGTCACCAGTTACCCGGGCTCGCCGAGCTCCGAGACGGTCGGAGTCCTGATCGATCTGGCCGAGCGCCACGCGCTCCACGTCGAGTGGTCGAGCAACGAGAAGGTGGCGATGGAGATCGGCATCGGGGCGTCGATCGGCGGCCGTCGGGCCCTGGTTTGCACCAAGAGCGTCGGCATGAACGTCATGATCGATCCGCTGATGGCCCTGAATCTGACGCCCGTGCACGGCGGCCTGGTCATCCTCCTGGGCGACGACCCCGGCGGCTACGGCTCGCAGAACGACCAGGACACCCGCTCACTGGCCCCGATGCTGGAGATGCCCATGATTGAGCCGGCGACGCCCGCCGAGGGCTTCGCCATGATGAAGGCGGCGTTCGCCATCTCCGAGCAGTTCCGGACGGCCGTCATCGTGCGGATCACCCGGAGCTTCATCCAGCAGGCCGAGCCGGTCGACATCCGCGAGGGGCCTTATTTTCAGCCGGACCTGGGGTTCGTCCGCGAAGCCTGGCGATTCGTCCCCGTACCCCGCAACGTCGTGGAGAAGCATCGCGCCCTGCACGATCGGCTCGCGATCATCGAGGGATGGGCCGACGACGCCCCTTTCAACCGGATCGAAGGGCAGGGGGACCTGGGCATCATCGCGGCCGGATTCGCGCACCGGAAATTGCTCGACGTGCTCGGCGATGGCCCCCGGGACGAGCTCCGGATTCTCAAACTGGGCGTGCTGTTCCCCCTGCCGCGGGATCTCGTCGGTCGATTCCTGCAAGGTTGTCGCCAGGTCCTCATCCTCGAAGAGAACGAGCCGTTTCTGGAGGCCCAGATCAAGGCGACGACCCACGATTGCGGGTGCGATGTCCGGATCCTCGGCAAGCAGACCGGCCACACACGACGCGAGGGGGAATTGTTCCGCTGGCAGATCCAGCAGGCCCTGGCGCGATTCCTGCCGGGATTCGTCCCGGGGCGTGCCTATCTCGAGGCCGATGAAGCGTCCGAGCGACCTCCGCGCGAGAACCACTGCGCCGGCTGCCGATTCGGGGCGATCGTGGACGCATTGAAGGAAGCGGCCGCCCGGCTCGGGCAGGATCCGGTGCTCGTCGGCGACCCGGGCTGCCTGGCGGCGGTGGGCGACCGGCTCGACGCCAAGTATGCGATCGGCTCGGCGGTCGGCGTCGCCGACGGCCTGCGCCGGGCCGGGATTCGCGAGCGCGCGGTCGCCCTCTTCGGCGATTCCTCGTTCTTCCACACCACGATGCCGGCCATCGCCAACGCGGTCTACCACGGCAGCGACATCCTGATGGTGGTCCTGGACAACGGGGCCACGGTCACATCGGGGTTCCAGCCCAATCCCGGGGTTCCTCGCGATGCCCTGGGACGACCGGCCCCGGCGCTCAACATCGAGCGGATCGCCCGGGCGATCGGGGTGGAGTACGTGCGCGACGTCGGGCCGGATGACCTGGATACGCACCTTCCCG
>CAVURY010000023.1:0-65948 GCA_963743925.1 uncultured Planctomycetota bacterium
GACCAGGACCTCGGCGCTGGCGCCGGGATAAGAAACCGAAACCACCACGCTCGGCGGCGCGACGGAGGGGAACTGGGAGATCGGCAGCGTGTTGATCGCCAGCGTCCCCAAGAACAGGATGAGCACCGAGATGACGATCGCCAATGCAGGTCGATGGAGGATATTCGCGAACATAGTTTAACGACCTGTCTTGGTTTCGAACGGGGAAGTGGTTGCCACGGCGCAGGGACAACGATCGGAGAAACTGCAAAGACCGGGGCGAGTTGGGGTGGCATGCTCTCGCTACTTCGTGAGCATGTGATGGAACTTTCGCCGGCCATCGCTCACGGAGTTCCAAGGCATGCCACCCAACAATCCGACTATCCTACCGAGGCCCCTCTGCTTTTGTCCACAGGCGCTATTCCGCCTTGTTTTTTTGGTTCGCCATCACCAGCTCCGGCTGACGAAACTCGAATTCGACCTTCTCGCCGTCGCGTACCTGCCGGATGCCCTCGAGAATGATTTTCTCGTTCCCTTCAAGTCCTTTGCTGATGACAAAGATGTCCTCCAATTCATGCTCGATGACGATCTCACGCTGCTGCACGATATCATCTTTGCCAACCACGTAGACGTACCGCTTGGCGAGGTTCTCGAAAGCCGAGCGCTGAGGGATGACGATGGCGCCTTTCAACGTTCGGTCGATCAACACGGTGCCGGTCTGACCGTGACGGAGCAGGCCCTTCGGGTTCGGGAAATCCGCGCGGAAGGCGATATTCCCGGTCTCGTTGTTGAAGTTGGCCTCGATCGCACCGATATTATGTGCCTGGTCGATCTTGCCGATCTCCGGGAACTTGCTGTGGTTTGCCAGCATCAGTACGACATCAATGCTCTGCTTATTATGGTCGGTGTCGGCCATGTATTCGAGGTAACGTTTCTCGGTTACGTTGAAATAAACCCACATTACGCTGTTGTCGGACAAGGTCGTGAGGACGTCCCCCTCCTTGACCAGGCTGCCCTGGAAATCCTTGAGGCGGTCAACTATGCCGTCGAAAGGCGCTTTGATCTTGGCGAAGTTCAATTCGGCCTGCGCCAGATCCAACTTGGCCTGGGCCTTGGCCAGTTTGGCCTTGTACAGGGCCACCTCCTTCGCGGAGATTCCATTTTTCTTGAACAAAGTCATGGAGTAATCCAACTCCAGTTGCGCGAGATCTCTCTCGGCCACCTCGGCTTCCCACCTTGCCTGGTAGAGGACCGGCACGAGTTCGAACATCACATCGCCCTCTTTCACCGCCTGGCCTTCCCTGATCGGGATGGCCTTGAGATACCCGCTCTCCAGTGCACAAACATCGATGTGCCTCCGCGAGCGGATCTGGCAGACATATTCCTGGGTGATGACGACGTCCTTTGCCATCGGGCTGGTGACCACGATCTGATGCTCTTCGTGGTGGGCCTCCTCCTCGTGCTTGCCAAAAAACGACTCATACTTCGCGACGACGCGCTCTTTTAAGTGCGCGGTGCGCTCGCCCATCGAATCCATGTGCGCGTAAATTTTCGGAGTATTCAGCGGCGGGATGTCCACGCGCATCTTGTAGAGGCCGAAGACCCCGCCGCCGATCAGGACGGCGACCAGAATCAAGGTTTTCACCAATCGTCGCATGACAGACTTCTTGGCTCCACGGCGTTCGATATGACGTTGGTTGACGATCGATCGAGGGACCTCGACGGCTCGTCCCTCGACCAACGTCCCATTGACCATGCTCGACTCAGTAATCGGATTCATTGCGGGGCTCCTGTTCGACTCTTCTCCACTCGACTCTGTCCCGATCCCTTGGGCAAGGAAACGCGGTGCGAATTGCAGGGATTCGAGTACGGAAGGCGTTCCGACTCGGTACGACGCCCGGGAGGGGATAGGTGGCGCCGGAAGGCGCGGGTTGATCTCCCGGCCAGGTCGTCGATCGATCGCGGACGTCATCACGCCGGCCACCGCGAACCCACGACCAGGAGGGTCGTCGAGCCCAAGAACTGGGCTTCGGCGTGGCACGGTTTGGCAGAGTCGGCGACGTCGATTGCACGCCATCCCCCAGGCCTGAGCCCGGACGACGCGTGAAGGACCGGCGACAAGTTAGCCGGTAATCACGGGTCTATCAGCGGACGATCAACAACGGAGAGGGTAAAGAGAGAGGGTCGAGCGGGGTGCGATCAACTGGCGATCGGGAATCTTGCGGAAGGAACAAGGGACCACGAAAGAAATTCGCGGCTCGTCCACGCCATGTGCCCGCTCCTGCTCCTCATTCTCGGAACGAAGGGCATCAACATCCAGGACGGCGTCGGTCACCGTCGCTGCGATGAGGCGGGTCGTGGGACGGTCCGAGGCCAGGGCGAAATTGCCTCGGAGGCAATCGGACCGGGAGCAGAGGGAAAGGGCCCCCGACGTGCGGATCGGCGAAATCAGCACCGACGCCAGTAGCGCCAATGTGGATGTGAGCCAGAGCGTGGAGACAAAACTTTCACGGTCGAGCATGGCCCCTCGCTTCTCGAACGTCGTGATTCGAGGGTCGCTGGCCGGCGAGATGGTTTTCTACCAGATCGCTCCGCGAATTCAAACGGCTGGCCGGGTGTAGATCACGGCCTCGCACTTTATACTCTGTTTGGCCGTGCGAGGGGACCCCAGATTTCCGGACAAAAAGATTCACGACATCCAAGTCGTATAATTTATAACTTCGCTATCGACCGAAGTCAAGAGACGGCGCATGGTTGTCCGAAACATGCCAAACGGTCCCGATTGGACATTCCTGAGTAACCACGCGCACGTGCTTGTCTGCATCGCAAGAGAGCCCGAATTGCTCCTCCGAAAGGTGGCCCATCGGGTGGGGATCACCGAGCGGGCCGTCCAGCGGATCGTGGCCGACCTTGAGGACGGGGGTTACCTCTCGCGCTCGCGCGAAGGGCGGCGGAATCGATACGAGGTGCATCGGAACCGTCCTCTGAGGCATTCTGTCGAGTCGCACCGCGAGGTGGGCGTGCTCCTCAACCTCATCCTCCAGACTGACCAACCCGGCCCTGAGGATCCTGACAACTGACAGGTCGCGACGAACTTCTCCGGAGCTGGCAAGAAGGGCCGATCGGGCGTCAACCAGGAGGTCAGACTGCCCCGATTACCCGACCACACCGTGCCAAGGGTCGGAGCCGCTTGATCTAGCTTTTCCTTGGGATTCGCACGATCCAGGCGTTCGCGCCTCTGAACACGAGAGGCCCGGAGCGGTGAGACCGCCCGGGCCTCGATCGAGCCAACGGCGACGGGATCGCTTGTCTATCCGACCATAGCCATGAGCGAATCGGCGGGTCACTTCACCGCCATCGCCGGATTCGGCGAGGCCGCGGGGTTTCTTGTCCCCTTCTGGCCGAACGTGCCAGGCATGACCGCGGGTGGTGACGCGGGCACGGGGGGGAGGATCGCCGGTTCAGCGGCGGGCACCATCGCGGGGACGGCCGGGGCAGGAGCGGAGTCCTCCTCGATCGGGGCCGGTTCGAGCCGAATGGTACCCTTCTGGCCGAACGGGCCAGGCACGCCCGCGGCCGGTGGCGCGGGGAGGGCCTCCGGCCCGGCGGCGGGCTCTGTCGCAGGGACGGCCGGGGCAGGATCGGGTATCTCCTCGATCAGGGCCGGGTCGAGCTGATTGAGCCGAGGAATCATGATCTTGTCGCCAACCTTCAGGCCGTCGAAAGTGGGGACGGCATTCTTGTTTGCCGCCCACAAAGCCTTGCCATATCGGCCCGATCTGTAATAGAGCAGCGAAATCGTCCGGAAGTTCTCCCCGCTGCGGACCGTGTGGGCGTACGGGAATTGGCCGTGAAAGTCGTCCGGAGCTGTAACCACGAATACACCGCCGCCGAGGGCTTGATAGGTGTTTACGATGGCAGACAGTTGCTCCGTCTTGGTGTCGATCAAGACCACCCTTGCATCCCTGAGGTCACGCTGGACGAATAACACGTCGATGTATTCGATGCGAGCATTCTGAAAGAGATCGTCGGCGAATTGGACCGCGCTTTCGAGCGTTTTCAACTGCTGCTTCTTGATCTCGATGCTCCTGCTGTAGTTCTCCACCATGGTCATGCGGTTGATCACCTGGGTGAAGGCCTCGAGGATGACGCGCTGGTAATTATAGATGCTCTGCAATTGCCTGGCGTTCGCGGTGAGGTACTGGGCCCTGATCGCTCTCCTGTTGACCAACGGCCCGACCAGGCCGCCGGCGATGTCGCCAATCACGGCATTCGGCTCGAACAGATGATTGAGCAATAGGGACTGGAGGCCAACGCCGCTGTTGATCACGAGCTGCGGAAAGAAATTGACCCGGGCGACCTTCACGTCGAGCCCGGCGGCCGCCAGCTCGCGCTCGGCCTGGCGGATATCGGGTCGGTTCTGGAGCAGTTGTGAGGGCAATCCTATGCTCAGCGGGTGAATCTCCAGATCGTAGAATTGCGAAGAATCGCGTTCGACACGCTGCGGGTACCGATTGACGAGGAAGTTGATTCGGTTTTCGCCCTGGATGATCGACTGATTGATGATCAACTTCTCGCTGTAGTTCCTCTGAAGCTCGGCCTGGAACCGCAGGACACCCAGCTCGGTGCTGCGGGCCGCTTCCTTCCTGGCCTTGGCGATCGCGAGACTTCGCTCCTGAAGCTCGATGATTTGATCCAGGTTCTCGAGCCGTTTGTCGAGCCCCATGAGCCTGTAAAAATTCTCGGCGATATCCGCGACCAGCGTGGTCACGAAGTAGTTTCGCCTCTCGCTGGCGGCGACGTAGCGCTGCGCCGCCGCGTCCCTGGCATTCCGCAACTGCCTGTAGATGTCAACCTGCCAGGTGAGGTTGAGGCCCAGCCCGAAATTTCCCGACGGATTGGTAAAATGCTTCCCCGGGAGATACACGTCGTCGATGATGCCGGCACCCTCTTCGGTGAAGCGGCTGTATCTGTTCAGGCCCGCGGTGGCCCCGACACTGACGAAGGGGAGGTACTGGCCTGACCGCGCCAGGACCTCGTTCCCGGCCATCCGGACTTCCTCATTCAGGTTCTTCAGCTCCCGATTCTCGAATAGCGCCCTTTCTATCAGACATGTCAGCATTCGATCATTATAAAACTCTCCGATCCCTAGTTGAGCCGAGTTTTCCGGGCTGCTCTCTCCATTCTTGAATTCTACCGGCAAGCCTGGCCCCGGCTCCGGACGACGGAGTGGGGGGATCCCACAGGACGGCAGAACCAGAAACATGATGCCGCAAGCGATCGCTCTCGCAATCACATGCTTCATCTGCTTTGCGTTCGAGAATCTCACTGTGAGGTTCATCTGCCTCGTCCTTGAGAAGTTTGCGCTTGTCGGCAACCCCGTTGAACAAGCAACAGGCCATTGACTCCCGGCTCGTTCAGGGCTTATTCGTGAGCGACCTCGGCGAATCGTCGAATAGGCCATGCTGGCGCGGGACTGTCTATTGATCGACTCGTGCGGGTCATGACTTCAGTAGCGGATTGAGCGATTGGAGGAATAACCGCAGTTCCGGGCACCGAAATCGGGATGAAAGACGAGGCGACCCCCGGTTGCTGATCCCTCGCAGGCGATTTATTTAACGGGAGTTACGTCATCCGATCTGAGGAATTCATTTCGTCGGCCGCAAGGCAGAGGATCGATTCCCGGACTCGCGGTGCCAGCCGGTGCCGATCCGCAACGAGTTCTCGCAGTGACGCGTCCGTGCAGCCATGCATCCGTCGACACCCATTCTAGACGCTTGTGGCAGGTTTCGAGGTCCCTTGCGAATGAGGGGACGCGGCGTGTTGTGATCAACACAAGTCGCCGCCGAAATTTCGACCAAATCCTCGACCCGACACCAACTTTGATGCCAGGGGCCGACGAGCGCTCGCCTTCTATGGGAGACAACGAGCGTCCGTCGCGAAATCCAGCACCGTCGGGCAACCAATCAAATGCTGTGAAATCTTTTCGGACGGGTGCACCTGCGTGCCGACGCCCTGGAACGCTCGCGAACTCTGCCAGGCATGAATCCGTCCCGCAGGCAGGAGGTGCTCGCTATCGCCCAGACGTTTGCCGAAGATCCGCGGGTACTCAACGATTTCGCCTGGGAACTGGTAAGGCTGGCGGCGAAATGTCTGGCTATCGCGAGGCCCTGCGTTACAGCGAGGAAGCCTGTCACCTTGATCCCGAGAACGGCCACTTGCTCAATACGTTAGGTGTGGCCTGCTACCGCGGAGCCAACTATGAGAAGGCTCTCGACGTGCTCGCGCGCTCGAACAAGATCAACACGCTCCGAGACAATGGCCCTCACCCCCTTAGACCTCGCCTTCCTCGCCATGACGCGCCAGCAACTAGGCCACGCGAAGGAAGCAGAGGCCGAGCTTCAGCGGCTGCGGGAGCGGATGAAGGATTCGCGAAAATCGTGCGACCGGATCGCCTTCTGTTCGTTCTCATCGTTCTGGGCGAGGGTATGCATAACTCAGACGGGTCATGTTGGGTAAGTGGTGGTGGGCTCTACTGTAGTCGAGGCACGGAGTGGCGCAGCTCGCGGCTTCTTAAGCAGATTCGACTGCTTAGATAAGGGAACACCCATTAGTCCACCACTTACCCGACACGAGCCAGCCTGGTTTACAAGAACGCAATACGACGCTTCGGGCAATACCAGCCGAGTGAGACCTCGTGCGCGATTTCTGATGTGAGCAACTCCTTGCGCCATACGCAACGGAGATCGCCGCGAAACTTGGGGAGATCTCAGTCCAGACAGGCGCAAGGACGAAGCTTCATTGGCGCACCGGGGACGAGGACAGGAGCCGGCCGCGGAGGCCCGTGAATTCCTCTTCTTCGGGCCTCGTGAGCTCCGCGACAGAATCCGGGAAAAGTTGAAATACGGCGCGGCCGAAGCCCCTATATTCTTTCGTAAGGATAATCGACTTGTCCTGGAGGATCGACCGATGCCACGCGAAAGGCTCGGGAAGGCTGCGGATGATCTTCGTAAGCTGTGGGACGCGGGTACCGTCTCCGGCCTTTCCGACGCCCAACTGCTCGAGCGGATCATCGCAAATCAGGACGAGATCGCATTCGAAGCGTTGATCTCGCGTCATGGCCCCATGGTCTGGTCGGTCTGTCGGAGCATCCTGAGCGATCGCCATGACGTGGAAGATGCGTTCCAGGCGAGCTTCTTGATTCTCGTGCGCAAGGCGCCGTCGTTACGAGTGGATGATTCGCTCTGCGGCTGGCTCTATCGCGTCAGTTATCGGGTGGCCCAGGAAGCCAGGGCCCGGCGAGCGAAACGCAAAATCCGTGAGCTCTCCACCGTTGACGAAGCGGCGATCGCAGCCAGTCCCGAGCCTGCGGACGACGAACTCCTGGCGATTCTGAGCCACGAGATCGATCGACTCCACGAGAAATATCGTTTGCCGATCCTCCTGTGCCGACTGGAGGGGATGACCCAACAGGAGGCCGCCGATCAACTCGGCTGGCCCAAAGGGACCGTCGGTACGAGGCTGGCGCGCGGCCTCAACCTGCTCGGTGCAAGAATGAGACGGCGGCTCGGTAGCGAGGTGGGCGATCGACACGGCTGGCGTGCTGCGCTCTTCTCATTGCCCACGGTTCCGCGAGCATGCCAGGAGGCCACCACCCGTGCCGCGGTGAGCCTCCTCACTTCTGGCGAGGGATCCGCGGCCTGGACGCCAAACATCCTCGCACTCGCCCAAACCGTTCAAACCATCATGTCGAGGCGGAGCCTGCGCAATTTCATGCTGTGTGCGCTCATCGCTGGCGCCACATGCATCGCGGTCGCGGGTTTTCTAGCCGGCTTTGCCGACAGGTTCCGACCGGTCATGACATTCCTGGTCGGATCCAGCGGTCCGCCGCAACGGCAGCTCCGAGCCGAGCAAGCATCGCAGCCGTCCGTGCGGAAGAAGGAACCGGATCGCCTGACATTCTCCGGCAAGGTGATCGATCCGGACGGCAAGCCTTTGGTCGGGGCGCAGGTGTATCTCGTCCTCGCGGACACGCAAGTGAAGCTTCACAAGTTAGCGACCAGCGGTGCGGACGGCCGATTCGTGGCGGAGGTCCCGAGACAGGAGTTGGCCGGTCTGGGGACCGTCGATCGCCGGCGGTTCGCCACGATTTCGGCCACGGCGCAAGGTTACGGTCCAGACTGGGCGAGCGCCCCGGTAGCCGCTCTCCCGGACCAACCGAATCGAGGGGACCTGACGCTTCGAATGGCGAGAGATGATGTTCCGATCGCTGGCCGACTGGTCACCGCAGAGGGGCGTCCCGTGGTCGGAGCCAGGGTGGTTGCACTGACCCTGACGTATGGTGAGACCGCTTCCGGTGAGCCTGTTCCATGGGATGGTCCCGACAACGTTGCCGGCTGGACAGACCTCCGCCTGGGTGGCCTTATCCCCGAGGTTCTCTCGGATGCCGACGGCCGATTCCGGATGTCCGGAATCGGGCGGGATCGCCTGCTCACGCTACGTATCACGGGAAAAGGCATAGCTCAGCAAGTGGTCCAGGTTCAAACCCGGGCGACCGCCGTGGAGGAGCGGCCGGCTGCCGGCCAATCGGCCGGTGATCGTCCGATCGCGCGGTCGATACGCGGTGCTTCTTTCGTCTTGACAACGGTTCCGGACAGAGTGCTCGAAGGGACGGTCCGCGAGCAAGGCTCTGGGCGTCCGATCGCCGGCGCCATCGTCAATGCTCTGCGAACCGACCAAGACGGGCGATTCCGGATCGACGGCCTGCCGCCGGAGTTCACCTACCCGCTCCAGGTGGCTGGTCCGGGCGGCGAACCCTACTTTCGGCGGAGTTTGACGATCTCGTCCAAGGGCTCGGACCGAAGTCCGCTCCGCGTCGATGTCGAGCTGAGCCGGGCAATCCTGATCCGCGGGCGAGTGATTGACAGCGGGACCAGCCGGCCGATCGCGGGAAGAGTGCACTACGCGCCGCTCAAAGGAAATCCCAATCTCGATCGATTCCTGGGAGACTCTCAGAACGGTCGAGACCTGGACGATCATGGGGAATTCCTCGTGGTTGGCATGGCCGGCCCGGGTGTGGTCATCGTCACGGCCGGCAGCGGTGACACCCTGTTTTTCCCGAGGAGCCTCGGCGCGAGTCGGGACGACCAGAGACGCCGTACGGCGCTCGCCGACGACGAATTCATGCTCAACACGGTTCCGCACCCTGTCAGCCTCGTCGGAAGTCATGCCTACCGTCGAATCGACGCGCCGGCCGACCGTCGGGAAATCGAGGTCGACTTCGCCCTGGCGTTGCACCCGGGCAAGACGGTTGTGGTGCGGGCGGTGGATGCCTCGGGGCAGGAAATCCCCGATTTGATCGCGTATGGTCTCGAAGACCCGATCTCGGAGAAATCCGGAAGTATTCGCGGAGATGGGCCGTTTCCGGTCCGAAACCTAGACCCCGGTTGGCCGCGGCGCGTCATGTTCCTCTCGCCCTCGAGAGGTCTCGCGGGCTTCCGTGACCTGACCGGAAACGAGGGACCGTCAGTGTCCGTCACGCTGGTTCGTCGGGCTTCAATCTCCGGGCGTGTGGTCGATCGAGCCGGCATGCCGATCACCGGGGTTGAGGTCAGCCTGGTTTACGATGATGCGAGACAACTTCCGCATATCGGGTTTCCAAACGGGAAGTGGGTACCGACGGTGGGAGAGATGATGCGTGACCAGAGACTCCACCCCGACTGGGAGACGGTTCGCTCGATCAATCTTGTGACGAGTGCGAACAAGGACGGACGATTTCAAATTGGAAACGTCGTTCCCGGGGTGAGATGCCATCTCCAGGTCGTCGTGGTGAATGCACGCCGACTGGGAATGAAAGCCCCTCGCGGGCAGGGCAGGAAGCCGGCCTTCGATCGGACGCTCTCGGCCGCCGAAGATCTGGATCTGGGCGACATGCGCATCGTCCCCGAGGAACTGCGCGGGAAGCACTGAGGAATACCAGGCTGAAAGATAGACTCGGTCTGCGGGACACTATGGAGGTTCAACGTGATGGACAACGAAAACCTTGGCTGTTGCCAAGACGGAAATAGGGCGAAACGTACGCTTCGTCGCCTCGCCGGGGCGATCGCCGTGGCCGGGATCCTGGTGCTCGCGCGCGACGGCATCGGCCTGGTTCGGCACGTTCACGCGGAAATCCTCATCGGCCCATCCGACCCTCAGCCGCAATCGGGTCGGCCCGTCTCGGTCGCGTCGGATCCGGCGGAGACCCGGACGACGCTCGTTCTGCATCGCGTCGATAACCCTTCAGCCCCAGATCGGAAGAACGGGATCGTCGTATACCTGGGCCGTCCGAGTGCGGGTACAACCAAGTTGGATACACTGGGGACGATCCAGAGTATCCTCGAGCGGGAGCTGATCCGGCAGGCGATCTTGATCGCCGCGCGCGATGAGCTCGGGCTCTCGACCCGAGATGAGCTCCTGGACGATGTGCCCGCGTCGGTGGATTCGCGGATCGGCGAGCCTGCCGAGGTTGCGATCCTCTTTCGTCGCGAGCGATGCCACGCCCTGGTCCGCAAGGCGGCGGATCAGGAATCGGAAGTCATCATGACCTACGATCTGGGCACCAATCCCGACGCCGGCAACTACTCACCGCGATTGGTTGCCAAGGCCGAGGAGCTGTCCCGGACCGAGTTTCCCGTGCTGCTCAAGAGGTTGGGAGCCGTCGGGACGCCGAACGTCGCCCGCGCCGATCGCGGCGTGCCGGTCGAGGTCGAGCGGCGGCTGGAAACCCTGAGCATGGTCGAGGTTTTTGGCGCCGTCCGTTCGTTGCACGAGGCGATCCGAAGCGACGGTGAATCGCCCGCCCGACTCGCCACGCTGGCGCGCGCCTACGCCCAGCTCGGGATCCTGACCGACTTTCACTGGCACCCGGCGCACCGCGTTTTCAAGGCCCGCGCCCTGCTTTATGCGGAGCGGCTCGTCAATCGGCCTGGACAGAAGAATGCGGCTGAGGCGCTCGAGACCCGGGCCTTCGTCCGCGCCCTGGTGGGCCGACACGACCTCGCCCTGGCCGATCTTGATGCCTCGATCCGGTCTGGGAACGGGAAGACAGAACCGGGAGCGGCGGGGGCGCCGTCCGTTACATCGTCGTGGCGACCGCTCATCGACGCCTACCTGAAGGCCGACCGATCGCGCCTGGCGATCCAGAATCGTCCCCAGGACCGGCTGGCCAGCTTCCTATCGCTCCTGGCGGTCGAGTATCCGCCCCGAACCCGGCTCTTGATCGAGTCGGCCCGTGCGGTCCTCAAGCTGGATGCCGATTGCTACCGCGCCTACGACACGATCTGCCAGAATGGCGATCTGGGCGATCTCCACATGGCGACCGAGACCGGACCGCTCGCTTTCACTAAGCTCTTCAACCTCAAGCTCAGTACTCTGCCGGGAGTTCCCGAGCCGATCAAGAACGCCATCAATCAAGGTCGAGACGAGCCCTCACTGGCGGGGCTCCTCGAGGAGGCCGGCAGACCCGGTCTGGACGCCGGGGAACCATCGTGGAGCGTACTCGCCCATCTGGCTCGCGAGACTCGGTTCGTGCAGGTCTTCCGCCGCGTTTGGTTCATGACGAAAAAGTGGAATGTGCCCGTCGACGACTACTTCCAGGAAGTCCGCCCGCTGGTCGCTCGTCACCGCTACTTTCCCTATCTGGAAAGCCTGACCCTCCCGTCCCAGCGTGCGGAGAAGACACTGACGGATTTCGCCGAACAACTCGACCTGGCGGACATCGAGCCCACCGAACGGCACATGATCGACGCCCTCAATCAGCTCAAGCTGCCCGCGGCCCAGATGGCATGGCGGATGAGCCTCGCCCACTGCAGCATCCTCGCTCGCGACTTCTGCGAGCGGCTGCGACAGACTCCCGATCGAAGAGATCACTTCGCCCGCGTACTGCTGATCATCAGCCCATATTCGTCGTACGCGATGGGAATGCTCGTCCAGAATGATTGGGACCGCGTCGAGGCGGACCTACCGACCTGGCGCGTGAAGGTCGGCGATGCTCCCGGATTGATCGGTGCCCTCGGCAAGAAATACATGGAGCGGAAGCAATATGACCTGGCCGAGCCGCTCTTGAAGCGATATGTGGAGATCTCGGGCGACGAATGGGCCTATCAGGAGTTGTCCGCGTGCTACTCGGCGCGTGGTGACTCGCGACATGCCAAGGAAACGCTCGACAATTACCTGAATAACACCGAATCCGCCGGCCTCCAGCATGCCCAGGTCCAGGTCGAGATGGCCAACAAGCTCATGAGCGCGGGCCGCTTCCAGGAAGCCAAGCCGTATGCCGACGCGGCGGCGGCAACCTGGGCGTCGTTCGGGATGGTCTGCGCGTCGCACTGTTATGAAGGATTGAAAGACTGGGCCCAGGCCGAGCAATGGAGTCGACTGACCAGCGAGCGGTATTCGCGGCGAAACTGGGGCTACTGGTACATCTGGTGTAAACGGACCGGGCGCGGCGATGTGAAGGCGGCCAGGGCGGTCGCCGAGGCCCATCTCGCCGAGGTCGCCGATAGTCCGGAGCCCGAGGATCTCCCCCGAATCGGGTTCTACTACTGGTCGATCGGTTCGCCGAAGAAGGCTGTTGAATTCATGGAAAAGGCGTACGAAGCGACGCCGGCTCCTCTCAGCGGGATCGCGATCGTCCTCATTGCGGATGAGCTCGGCGACAAGGCTCGCCGCGACCGGATGCTCGATCAGGTGGCCGCTCAGTTCCAGGGCAAGGTACCCCGTATGGTCACGATCTGCACGATGATCCGCGACACGCTGGCAAGCGGCGGCAATCCGCCGCTCGACCTCGCGGCAGTCGACAAGATACTCGACCGGATGCCGGCCAAGAATCGCGTCAACGGCGACTTTCTCGTCGGCCGTTACCTGCTCAACCGACGTCAGCCCGCGGCCGCACGCAAATACTTGAAACGGTGCGCCGACCTGGGCGAGTTGCACATCTGGCTCAGACTGCTGGCGACCGAGGCCTTACGCTCGCTCGATTCCGAGAGCAAGTAACGTCGATCCGCCCTGCGCAATCGGAATGTCCCCCCGACATGACAGGGCCAATCGCGGCCGAGTCCGAATCGGCAGGGATTGACCGTTGGCCGCGGCCGATCTCAGAGATTACAATAACTCATGCGAAGTCGGGGGATTCCGGATCCGCATCCCCCGATCGCGACAATCGATCCAGGCGAGTCGGGGATTGGCGTGCTCGTCGGCGAAGTTTCGCTGAGCTCCTCCAGGGAATGGGAATCGCATGGACGATTGGCTAGCGTCGGCAATTCAGCCGCGGCCGGCTATTTCGCCGGACGGGGCGCCAGTGGCTCGAGGATCGTCCGGGAGGCCGAAGATGCGATCACAACGCGGGGACTGGCTCGGTTCCTGGGTCTTGGCGGCGATTTTCGTGGTGGCGCCGGCGGTCTCGACGACCGTCCACGCCCAGCCGGGATTCGGCCCCGACCCGTTCTGGCCGTACAATAACCAGTACACACCCTATACCACTCCCATGGGACCGGCCTCTCCCGACGCGGGCCAAGGGAGCCCGACCGTCGGACGACCCGGTTTCGCCGGCGCCAACCAATTTCAGAGTTATCTCGACGGGCTCTCGGGTCCTGGGCGGAACGCGTCCGATCGATCGACCGTGGGGGTACCGGGCTACCTTTCGGCGGTCGCACCGACTTTCGACCGGAGACGAGACTACGTCCCCAATGCCAAGACGACTGCGAGGTTCGAGGATAATCAGAGGGAGGTCACGGAGAAGTATTTCGCTTACTTTTCGGAACGCGACCCCAAGAAACGAGCGGAGTTGTTGAAGGCCTATCAGCGTGCGAGACGTCAATCGACGCGCTCCCTGAGTCCTCGGAGTCAATCTCCGTCTCGCGTCCTGGATGCGGCCTCTCGGGATACAGCCGACGCCCTTGCGGGCCCGATGTCGCTGCCTCGCACGACCGGCGGTGCAAACCGATCTCGATCCCTTTTGCGCCGGAATCCGACGAATACACCCGGGGAGCCGACCGCACGAGTCGATCATCGGCTCCCCCGGTCCCATACTCCAGAGGGGGTCGCTCGCGCAACAATCCCAGCAGCGTCCTCGAGCGCGCTCGCAGGATGGAGGATCGCACCAATCGCGTTCCCGGACCGACCCCTCGCGCGACCGGCGGCGCTCGGATCACTCCATCGCCTTCGAGTCCTGCAACGACGGCGAGCCCAGACAATTGAGCATGGCCCTCCACGCGGGAGGCGGCTCCGACTCTCGGGTTGTTCTCCGGACAAGAAAGGAAAAGGGTCGCTCGACTTCGTCATCCCCTCTGGGGCAATTTGAAAGCCTAACCGTGCTTGACGAATCCGGCGATTCGCCACGAATGGCGGGAAGACTCTTCCTTTCGAAATTGCCGCTATGATACGATTCGGCACCGTCGCATCGCGTTCGATGCGGAAACGCTCGGCGTAAATGAGCGCACTCCATACAGACTCTGAGGATATCGGTGGTGCACGATCGAGAATTCGACGAGTCTACGGGTATCACGCCCGGAAGACCGGTCGATCGATTTTCATCTCGTTCGAGAGCCGGGTCGGACTTCCATGGTGCAGACGTCTTGTGGGGCTCCCTCATTCCTGGAGGACAACTCGACCCGGCCATGGCCGAGGTCGTCGAGGAATTCACCCGCCGTGTCCAGACCGGCGAGCACGTTGATCTCGAGGACTATGCGCGGAAATATCCCGAGTCGGCGCCATTTCTTCGTCTCGTGCTGAAGACTCTGAGCGACATGGCCCTGCTATCTCGCTCGGGGGTGACGAGACGGTTATCGGTCCCTCCAACCTCGGGTTTCGTCCCGCCATCGACGTTCGGCGACTTCGCCATCCGACGCGAGGTCGGCCGGGGCGGTATGGGCATTGTCTTCGAGGCGGAGCAGATCTCGCTGAGTCGGCGGGTAGCTCTGAAGATCCTGCCCGCGGCTATTGCGCTCGAAGCACGATCATTACGGCGGTTCCAGCTCGAAGCCCAGGCGGCCGCTTGCCTGCACCACGAGAACATCGTCCCGGTGTACGCAACCGGCGATCATGATGACATCCCTTTCTACGCGATGCAATTCATCGAGGGAGCGAACCTCGCTGGAGTTATCGGCGCATTGCGTCGGATCCGAGACGATGGTCCGTCCGAGGACTTCTCCGAATCGCTCGACCCGGCCTCGAGCCTGGCCTATGACCTCTTGGTTGACCGCTTCGCTCCCGGTCGCTCCGAGGCGAGCGTCGAACCGCCGCAGGAAGACTGCCGACACACTCACTACATCCGCGCCGTGGTGCGGCTGGCGGTCCAGGCTGCCGATGCACTCGAGCACGCACACGACCAGGGGATTCTCCACCGCGATATCAAGCCCGCGAACCTCCTCATCGACCGCACGGGCAAGCTCTGGGTGACGGACTTCGGCCTGGCCCGGATCGTCGGGAGTTCCGGCCTGACCGTCACCGGCGACCTGGCCGGCACGCTCCGTTACATGAGCCCCGAGCAGATCCGGGGCAAACGCGCCGTGGTCGATCGACGCTCCGACATCTATTCGCTGGGCGTGACGCTATACGAACTGCTCACTCTCGAGCCGGTCATCGTCGCGCAGGAGCGCTGGGAGATCCTGGTCCGGATCGACCGGGAAACACCGGTGCCGTTGAGGCGGCTCAACCCGTCAGTCCCGCTGGACCTGGCCACGGTCGTCAACAAGGCGATCGCCAAGGATGTCTCGGCCCGCTACGCGACGGCCCAGGAGTTCGGTGACGATCTCAACTCCTTCCTCCAGGGGAAACCGGTCAAGGCCAGGCGGACCAACGCCTGGGAACTCGGCACGCGCTGGGCTCGTCGAAACCCTGTCGTCGCGGGCTTGGTGGCGGCCCTACTGGCCGTGTTCCTCGCGAGCTTCGTCGCGGTCACATTGCTCTGGCGCCGTGCAGACACCGAGGCGAATCGGGCCAACCAGGCGGCCAGGGCCGAGTCGAAGCTCCGGATCCGCGCCCAGGCCGAGGCCACCGAGCGAGACTTCGATCACGCACTGGATCTCGCCCGGCGAGGCGAGGTCGACCACGGGCTTTTCTGGATGGCCGAGGCCCTGCGCCAGGCGCCGTCCGAGCGGCCGGAGCTGGCTCGGATCGCGCGAGCCAACCTGACGTCATGGACCGCTCAGACGCCGGTACTCAGGGCCATCCTCGAACATCATGCCGGCCTGAACCAGGCCGTATTCGGCCCGGATGGCCGTGCCGTCCTGACCGGGAGTCTGGATGGCACGGCACGGGTCTGGGATCCAAAAACCGGCCAGCCGATCGGACCAATCGTCACGCATGGGTACGAAGTTCGTTCCATCGCCTTCTCACCCGACGGACAGCACGTCTTGACCGGCGGCTCCGATGGCAAGGCGCGGGCCTGGGTAGCCGCAACCGGTCAGCCCGCGACTCCGTCCGTCGTCCACGGCGACGAGATTCGTTTCGTCGCGTTCTCGCCCGATGGACGACTTTTCCTGACATACGGTTCGGATCGCCGGGTGTGTCTGTGGGACGCCGTCACCGGCCGGCGAGCGGCCCGGCCGATTGGAGAGGGCGATCTCGCATCGGTCCAGTTCTCCCCCGAAGGACGGTCCGTGTTGACCGTTGGACTTGACGGCGTGGCACGGGTCTGGGATGCCGCAACGGGCCTCCTCGAAAGGTCGCTTCTTCGGCGGGATGACGCCGTCGTCAACTCGAAATTCTCCCCGGACGGCCTCCTGATCGCGACCGCGCGCAAGGATGGGACGGCGAGGCTGTGGGAAGCGGCCACCGGCCGACGAGTTGGACCCAACCTCCTCCACGGCACCTCGTTCGCCAATCTGGTTTTCTCCGCCAATGGAAAGCTCCTGCTGACCATGGGGAAGGATGGGACTGCGAGGCTCTGGGACACGGCCGATGGGCATCCGATCGGACCTGTGCTACGCCAAGGCGGCTCGATCGGAGCGGCCGCGTTTTCGCCGGACGGTATGCTCCTGGCGACGGGGAGCAGCGACCACTCGGCCAGGATCTGGGATACCGCGACAGGACAGTCCATCGGCTCCCCCATGAGGCATCGCCTGGCGATCAAGGATGTCTCATTCTCGCCCGACGGCGAGCTCGTCCTGACGGCCAGCGAGGACGGCACCGCCAAGCTCTGGGAGATCGGCAACCGCGAGCGGATCGCGAATGGGTCGACCCTCGAACGAGGTGCGAATGAGCGGGACGATGAATCTCCGAGACCCAGGCCCGGAGTCCGGTTCGAGGTGACCGCCTTCAGTCCCGGCAGGGACCGCGTCCTGGTCGCGGGAAGGCCCGAGGGCCTGGCTCGGATGATCGAGACGGACACGGGCCAGCCGGTCGGTCCGCCGATGACAGATCGCTGGTCGTGGGTCAACTCGGTCGCCTTCAGCCCGGACGGCCGACATGTGGCGACCACCAGCCACGATCGCGGATACAGCGAAGGCGGTAGTATCGGTAGCACTTGCCGGATCTGGGATGCGGCGACCGGACGGCAGTCCTCGCCACTCCTGCCGCACCTCAATTACGTCGGGGCGATGGCCTTCCGGCCCGACGGCAAGGCCCTCGCCACCGGCGCTTACAGCGGCATGGTCCACCTCTGGGACGTCGAGACGGGGCAGAGACCGGGGCCGCCGATTCGCGCCGGTTCGATCGTCTGCCAGCTCATCTACAGTCCCGACGGCCAGTTGCTGGCCATCGGGCTGGCCGAACCGCTTCGGCAGGTCGTGATCTGGGACCTCGCCGAAGGCGTCGCTCGGGGCGAGCCGATCCGCTTCAAGAAGATGGTCACCAGGCTGGCGTTCAGCCCGGATGGAAATAAGCTCGCCGCGGGTTCGATGGACACCACGGCCGGCCCGGTCGATGTGGCCACGGGCCGTGTCATCGGCGAGCCGCTCCGACACCCCGAGGCCGTCCGCGGGCTCGCCTTCAGCCCCGACGGGCGACTCCTCCTGACCGTCAGCATGGGGTCGCCAGGCACCGGTGCGGCCCGGCTCTGGGACGCGGCCACCGGCCGCCCCGCCTCGCCGGTCTTCACTCACCCGAATGCCGACACTACGGGTGCCCTGGCGTTCTCCCCGGACGGTTCGATCTTCGCAACGGGGTGCGACGACGGCTCCGTCTATCTCTGGGATGTGGCCTCCGCCCGGCAGATCGGCCCGCCGCGCCTGCTCAGAGGGCGCATCCTCGCTCTGATGTTCCGCACCGACGGCCGTGACTTGATGGCGGTCAACGACCGCGGCGACGTTCGCTCCTGGCCCTTGCTCGCGCCTGCGGAAGAGCCCGTCGATCGGCTCATCCGGCGCTTGCAGGTGCGGAGCGGACTGGAGCTTGATGCCAGCAGGGAGGTCGTGGTCCTCGACGCCGACACGTGGCGTCGTCGACGTGACGTGGCCCGAAACCAACCCCGAACGTCCGTCCCGGCCGACGAGCCGGCATGCCATGAGCTTCTCGCTCGAGACGCTGAGGCCTTGGGAATCGGCGTCGCGGCGTCCTGGCATCTGGAACGGATGATCGCGGCCCGCCCCGATCAGGGGCTGCTCCGCGCGCGGCACGCTCGCGCACTCATTCTGTCCGGTGAGTCGGGATCGGCGCAATCCGAAATCGCACGAGCGATCGAGCTGGGACCTCGCCAACACATCCTCGACTGGCTCCTCCAGCGAGCCGAGGACTTCCGCGCCTCCGGCCGGCCTGCCGACGCCCTGCGCCTCCTCGATCCGGCCATCGCCGCCGCACCCGACGTCTGGCTCGCATACGCCCTCCGAGCCAAGGCTTGCGCCGCCCTCGGACGCATCGCCGAACGCGAGGCCGATCTGGTTCGCGCCATCGAGTGCGGCGCGGATCTCCCATTCCTGATCGGCCTTGCCGACGAGAGGGCCAGGGCAGGACGATGGGCCTCCGCCGTCGCTCTCTATGACCTGGCCATCGCGCGAGATACGGCCCCGCATGAAGTCTGGCAGCAGGCCGCGATCGCCCATCTCATGAACGAAGACGAAGCCGGATACCGCGGCGTCTGTGCGGCCCTGAGGAGCCGATATCCTGCGGCGATCCCCGAGAAACTTCTCGGGCTCGAGTTGGCAAACTACGCCATCCTGGGTCCGGGGGGAATCGGCGATGACGGCAAGGTCCGGTCCTGGGCCGATGATTTCCTGGCCGCCTCCGCCTCCTACCGCAAGAACCTGAGACATTCCGCCCTGAGTACCCTCGGGGCGATCCTCTACCGCTCGGGGCGGTTCCCCGAGGCGATCGATCGGATCAACGAGGGGATGGCTTCCCAGGAAGGTGAGATGATGCTCGAAGATACCATCTTCCTGGCGATGGCCTATCACAAGCTTGGCGAGTTCGCGAAAGCACGCGAGGTGCTCGCCAAGGAGGATGCGGAGGAGATCGCCATGCGGTCGGCCCGATTCTGGGACGCCCAATCGATCGGCTTGCTCCGTCGCGAGTCCGAACGACTGATACTCGATTCACCCTTCCCGAACGATCCCTTCGCCCGCTGAGGGCGGCCAAATCTGCAGGGCACAGGTTTAGACCATGCAGAGACCATAGGGTCATGGAGCCCACGAGCGTCTGTTTGCAGATTCTGGATGGCCATCTCGAATCGTTCTGACACGCCAGCCGATGCAGATACCCTTGCGAGAGCATCGGGTCTGTCACCTTTTGCCCCTCCCTTCGCCGCCATCGGGCATGGTGCCGAGGCAAAAGGTGCCGCCTCTAAATCGCTTACTCGTTGACGGTCGTTCTTTGATCCTTACAATAGGTCTCACCTGGCGCGGAACTCTCGAGGGTTCGTGTGTCGCAAGCTCGGCTCCATCGATGGATTTGCGAGAATCGCGGCATTCACGGCCTGACTTCCACCGAGCCATCCTCGAAATTCTCCTGAACCCATCCCGGCGAAAGCCAGGATTTTTTTTGGCCCGACTTTGTGAAACCATTCACAAAGATGGTCGGAGCCGGCCGAGGACATTGATCATGGGCGAGGAATACACCCCGGTCTTCATCTTCCTCATCATGGCGATCGGGATCGGTGCGAGCATGTTGATTGCCAGCGCCATCCTCGGTCCTCGCAAGACGACCAGCGTCAAGCAGATGCCGTACGAGTCCGGCATGGACCCGATCGGCGACGCACGCCAGCGATTCGACGTCCGGTATTACCTGGTCGCCATCGTTTTCCTGCTCTTCGACGTCGAGCTCCTGTTCTTGTATCCCTGGGCCGTGGCACAGTGGAGCGCGGACCCGAACCTGGCCCCACCGGGACCAGCCTTGCCCGTCGCCGGAATTCCCGCGGAATTCCGCGGTTGGGTCTTCTGCGAGATCATGGTGTTCGTCATCATCCTGGCCGCGGCGTTCGCATATGCCTGGCGGAAAGGGGTCTTCGAATGGCGGTAGGTGCGGATCCGGCGACAGTACCGGTCCAGAACGACTCGGTGCGAGGTTCGACACTCTCGGTCAAGCCGGCCGATACTCTTGAGGTTCCCGAGAATACGTTCATCACCCAGCGGGATGCGGTCGTCAACTGGTGCCGCAAGTACAGCCTCTGGCCGATGCCGTTCGCCACGGCATGTTGCGGGATCGAGTTGATGGCGGTCGGCGCGAGCCGGTTCGACATCGCCCGATTCGGCGCCGAAGTGATGCGGTTCAGCCCGCGCCAGTGCGACCTGATGATCGTCGCGGGACGCGTGGCCATGAAGATGATGCCGGTGTTGCAGCGGATCTGGTTGCAGATGCCCGAACCGAAGTGGTGCATCAGCATGGGAGCCTGCGCCTCCACGGGCGGGATCTTCGACACGTACGCGGTGGTGCAAGGCGTCGATCGCTTCATCCCGGTCGACGTGTACATCCCGGGCTGCCCGCCGCGTCCCGAGCAGATCCTTCGGGCCCTGATGGACATCCAGACCAAGATCCAGAAGGGCGGCACGCTCTCCGGCAGCAACGGCCTTCCCGAGCTGCTGGAACGCGAGAAGTATCTGGCCGAGAAGCGAAATGCCCCCCTCGGCCTGGCGACGGCCGCCGAGCGCGGCGAAGAGGATCGGTTCGGCTATCGAATCCCGGGAGGGCCGGCCCAGCTCGGTGCAGCCGACTCCCGTTAAACTCGGCGCGGAGGTCGTCCTCCTCGCCCCACGGCAGCGTGGAGAGGATGCCCCGCATTTTGGATCTTCGATTTCGGATTTCGGATTGCGGGATGAGAGGCGGCGTCTTTTGTTCCTCGGCCCGCGCCAGCGCGGAGAGGGTGCCCGGAGTGCGGGTGATATGCCTTCTCTCGGGCGCGACAAGAAGCGAGAAACCGAGAATTCTTCCTCATCAATCATGAGCCGTTTGACATCAAGATGAGCACCGACACAGCAGCAAAATCCGGCGCCGAGTCGCATACCACGACCCTCGCCACCCTGGCGAAGCTCGTGGGCGATGGCGTCTTCAGCCAGTCCCGGTTTCGCGACAACCTGCGGCTGTTCGTGCCGCCCGCCCGGTTGAAGGACCTGTTGACCGTGCTCAAGGAGCAGTGCGGCTTCAATATGCTCTCGGAGCTGGGGGCGACCGACTACTTGGGCTATCCCGACCGGACGCGGGCGCGATTCGAAGTGCATTACGTGCTGAGGAATCTCGAGACCTCGGAATGCCTGGTCGTCAAGGCCGGCGTGGACGACCCGGACCCGACGCTCCCCTCGGCGTATTCGCTCTGGCCCGGCGCGGACTGGATGGAGCGAGAAGTCTTCGACATGTACGGCATCCGGTTCAGCGGTCATCCCGACCTCCGTCGGATCCTCATGCCCGAGGAGTTCACCGCCTACCCGCTCCGCAAGGACTACCCGCTCCGCGGGCGTGGCGAGCGTCATAACTTCCCGCGGCTGACGCGGGGCGAATCCTGACCCGCGCCGCAACCC
The DNA here is from genome assembly GCA_963743925.1 of uncultured Planctomycetota bacterium. GTDB lineage: Bacteria > Planctomycetota > Planctomycetia > Isosphaerales > Isosphaeraceae > CAVZRC01. The sequence continues at coordinate 21,903 of CAVURY010000023.1, forward strand.
GGCCCGCTTGGACCAACGAACGAGACAGGACGATCCATGGCCTCCCAGTTACTCGACGAACCGGAGCTTCAAGTCAGCACGAAGCAAACGACGTGGACCCTCAACTTCGGGCCCCAGCATCCCGCGACCCATACGACGTTGCGGTTGATCCTGGAGCTCGACGGCGAGCGGATCGTCAAGGCGACCCCCGACATCGGCTACCTCCACTCCGGATTCGAGAAGCTCGGCGAGCATCTCACCTATAACCAGTATGTGACGGTCGTCGACCGGAAGAACTACATCAGCCCGCCGATGAACGAGGTGGCCTGGCACCATGCGGTCGAGAAGCTGCTGGGCATCGAGCTGACTCCGCGCTGCCAGTACATCCGCGTCATCATCTCGGAGCTGGCCAGGCTCAGCGACCACCTGCTTTGCACGGGCGCCGCCGCCCTCGACCTGGGCGCGTTCACCGCATTCCTGTTCGCCTTCAACCTCCGCGAGCTGATCTACGACGTCTACGAGGAGATGTCGGGCTATCGATTCCACCCCGGCTATACCCGAGTCGGGGGCGTCCTTTACGACTTCAACGACCGCGTCCTCAACCGCATCCAGGCCGTACTGAACAGCTTCCCCAAGGTTTACTCCGACATGGAGAAGCTGCTGTTCCGCAATCGGATCTTCCTGGACCGGCTCCGAGGCGTCGGCGTCTTGAGCAAGGAGGATGCGATCGCCCACTCCTGTTCCGGCCCGATCGCCAGGGCCAGCGGCGTCACCTATGACCTGCGCAAGGATGAGCCATATCTCGTCTACCCCGAGCTCGATTTTGAGGTGCCTTACTCGATCGAGGGCGACTGCTGGGCGCGGTTCATCGTCCGGATGGAAGAGATGCGGCAGAGCCACCGGCTCATCGAGCAGGCCGTCAAGAAACTCCCCACGGGCCCCGTCAACGTGCCGATCGCCGAGAAATTCCCGTTGCCGGACAAGCTCACGGCTTACAACAGCATGGAAGGGCTGATCCAGCATTTCGAGCTGATCATGCCCAATCGCGGCTTTGAAACGCCGCACGACGAGATTTACGCGGCGGTCGAGGCGCCCAACGGCGAGCTCGGCTATTATCTGGTCGCCGACGGCAGCCAGTCCGCCTGGCGGGTCCGCACGCGACCGCCTTCGTTCATCCATTTTTCGGTCTTCCCGCTGATGATCCAGGACCATCTCCTCGCCGACATCGTCGCCGTGCTGGGTAGCCTGAATATCATCGCGGCCGAATTGGATCGTTGATGGGACAGTAGGTCAGGCTTTCCGGCCTGACGCGCCGGGAAAGAGAGTTTTCCCGGAGTGGTCGGCACCAGGGGCTAAGGGACTCATGGCAAAGGACCTGAAGATTTCGATCCTGAGCGAGGCGATGAAGGAGAAGATCCGCTCGCTCTTCCCGCGCTATCCCAACAAGCGTGCGGTCACTTTGCCGGCCCTGCACCTGGTGCAGGCGTACCTGCGGTGCGTCCCCTACCAGGCGATGGCGGAGATCGCCGAGCTGCTGGAGATCAGCCCGGCCGAAGTGCATGACACGATGAGCTTCTACGGGTTCTTCCCGCAGGCGCCGATGGGCGACGTGCGAGTCTGGGTCTGCCGATCGCTGTCGTGCATGCTTCGCGGGGGCGACGAGCTGCTCGAGCATGCCTGTCACCGCCTGTCGATCGAGCCGGGCCAGACGACTCCCGACGGCAAGCTGACGGTCGAGTTCGCCGAATGCCTGGGCATCTGCGACTTCGCGCCGGCCGCCCTGGCGGACGACGGACGCGTCTACGGTCCCCTCACCGAAGAATCCGTTAACAAGATGCTCGAAGAATTGAAGCTCGGGCGCCGCGATGAGGTCGCCGTGACCCCGGCATGAAAACGAGCTCACTCGGATGAAAAGTCGCCGAGATCCCATGATCGTGAATTCGAGAGTAGCGATCAATCCGGCATCTCACCGATCGGTATCGACCAGGAGAACAGACGGCCGTGGCCACCTTTGAACCCGTCCTGAGCCGCAACTGGAACGTGCCCGACAGCCATACCCTCAAGGTGTATGAGTCGCGGGGCGGCTACCAGGCGGCACGCAAGGCGCTGGCGACCGACCCCGACTCGGTGGTCAACATCGTCAAGGACTCGGAGCTCCGAGGCCGTGGCGGAGCCGGCTTCCCCTGCGGGCTGAAATGGAGCTTCCTTCCCAAGGATCGGAAGGAAACCCTCATGTGCATCAATGGGGACGAGAGCGAGCCGGCGACGTTCAACAACCGCCTGCTGATGGAGAAGGACCCTCACCAGTTCCTCGAAGGGATTCTGATCGCCTGCTACGCGACCAAGGCGACGACGGCGTACATCTACCTCCGGTTCGAGTATATCCACGCCTACAACGTGCTCGAAACGGCGATCGCCGAGGCCCGCGCGGCCGGCCACATCGGGAAAGACATCTACGGGACCGGCTTCAACCTCGATATCTGGCTCCATCGCGGGGCCGGGGCCTACATCTGCGGCGAGGAGACCGGGCTGATCGAGAGCCTCGAGGGTAAGCGCGGCTGGCCCCGGATCAAGCCCCCGTTCCCGGCGATCGAAGGGGCCTTCCGCAAGCCGACCGTCGTGAATAACGTCGAGACGCTCTGCTGCGTGCCGCACATCCTCGAGCGCGGCGCCGCCTGGTTCAAGTCGATCGGCGTCCCCAAGAGCTACGGTCCCAAGCTCTACTGCGTCTCGGGGCACGTCAACAAGCAGGTCTGCGTCGAGCTCCCCCTGGGGATCACCTGCCGCGCCCTGATCGACGAGCATGCCGGCGGGGTCTGGAAGGGTCGCAAGGCCAAGGCCGCCGTCCCGGGCGGGATCAGCATGGGGCTCCTCTCGGCGGAGGAGCTCGACACCCCGCTCGACTTCGAGAGCCTGCGGAAGCCCGGCTGCCTCGGGCTGGGGACCGCCGCGGTGACCGTGATCGACGACAAGACCAGCATCGTCGATTACCTCTACAATACCTGCCGCTTCTTCGCCCACGAGAGCTGCGGCCAGTGCACCCCCTGCCGCGAGGGTACCGGCTGGTTCTACAAGACGATGAAGCGGATCAAGGCCGGCGGCGGTCGGATCGAGGATCTCGACATCATGCTCCCGTTGGCCAATAACATGGGGATCATCCCGGGGACGACCATCTGCGGCCTCTCCGATGGCGCGGCCTGGCCTATCAAGAACGCGATCGCCAAGTTCCGGCCCGAGCTGGAGGACTATATTCGGCACCATCAGTCGGACCGGTACAAAGTCACGCCGCTCCAGGAAGAGATCGCCCACGGACTCCCGGCCGAAAGGCTCGCGGGCACTCCCCAGTTGGTCGGCCTGACAGGCTATACTTCGGACCGGGTCGCACTCCGCTCGCCGAAGCCCGACCCCGCGTGAAGAACCTGACCCGACCGAGCGAAGCCGACAGCCGCGTGCAACGATCCTGGCCGTCCTTTTCACACTGACCGCGAAATGGCAAGCTGATGGCGACCATCATCATCAACGGCACCGAGTATCCGGTCCCCGAAGGCGAGAAGCTCAACGCCATCCAGATGGCGAAGCGCGTCGGGATCGAGATCCCCTACTATTGCTGGCACCCGGCTCTCTCGGTCGTGGCCAACTGCCGGATGTGCGAGATCGAGGTCGGCACCAAGGACGCCAAGACCGGCGAGATCAAGCTGCTGCCGAAGCTGGTCCCCGGCTGCCAGACCCCGGCCAAGGATCTCACCGTCCTGGTGACCGACAGCGCCAAGGTCAAGGAACACCAGCGGATGGTGATGGAATACCTGCTCCTCAATCATCCGCTCGACTGCCCGGTCTGCGATCAGGCCGGCGAATGCGGGTTGCAGGATTACAGCTACAATTACGGCCAGGCCAGCCACCGCTTCGTCGAGGAGCGGATCGTCAACCCGCGCAAGGAAGTCTCGGACCTGATCCAGCTCAATCAAGACCGCTGCATCATGTGCACGCGTTGCGTCCGGTTCACCCGCGAGATCTCCCAGACCGGTGAGCTCGAGGTCATGAACCGCGGCAATCACGCCGAGATCGACATCTTCCCCGGCCGGCCGGTCGACAATCCGCTCGCCGGCAACGTCGTCGACCTCTGTCCGGTCGGCGCCCTGCTGGATAAGGACTTCCTCCACAAGCAGCGGGTATGGTTCCTGTCGAAACACGACTCCGTCTGCACGCGGTGCTCGACCGGGTGCAACATCAGCGCGGAGGAGAATCGCGGCGCCATCTTCCGGTTCAAGCCGCGCCAGAACCCGCACGTCAACGACTACTGGATCTGCGACGAAGGCCGCTACAGCTACAAGGCGGCCAACGACCCCAATCTCCTGGCCGCGATGTACGTCAAACGCGATGGCGATCATCATGATGTTCCGGTCGACGAGGCGGTCAAGACCGTGGGACGCGGCTTCCAGGAGATCGCCCAGCGGGGCGGGATCGTCGCCGGACTATTCTCACCTTTCCTGACCGTCGAGGAAGCGTACCTGATGGCCCGCTACCTCAAGGGCCTGAGCCCGGCCAACGTGCTGGCGATGGGGCCGATCCCGACCCGGGGCAGCGACCAGACCTTCCGACCCGACCAGTCCAAGGGCCGCACCGGCGACACCAGCTTCGTCGTCCCGCGTCCCTTCACGATCCACGCCGAGAAATGCCCCAATCGCCGCGGCGTCGAAGCAATCCTCGACCATTTCGAGGGGAAGGTGGTTACTTACGAGGAACTGACACGACGCGCCTCGTCGGGCGAGTTCCAGGGCCTGTATGCCGTGTCGGACTCGATCGATCCCTGGATCGAAGAGGCCGAGAGCCAGGCGCTCAGGTCCAAGGTGAAGTTCCTGGTCCTCCAGGACACGAACGTCACGCCCCTGGCGCATCTGGCCGACGTCGTCCTCGCCGGCGCCACGTTCGCCGAGAAGGCCGGCTCTTACGTGAACGCCGACGGACGGCTCCAGTATTCCGCGGCAGCGTTGCCCCCTCGCGAAGGTTCGCTCCCGGATCTCGACCTGCTGGCGATCCTCTCGGACCGCCCGGGCGGTCCGGTTAATTCGAGCGAAGTCCTGGCCGAGCTGGCGGAGGCCGTGCCGGCATTCGCCGTCGCCAAGGGTGGAAAGCTCCCGGCTTTTGGCTCGGTCATCGGCCAGACACATCCGAGTGACGGGCCCGCCCCGCCGCCGAGCTTCACCGATAGCTGGTTCGTCCCGCAAGGGGAGGCGAGGTGGAGGTAATAGGCTTGGTTTTCCGTGTTCAGTTTTCCGTGCTCAGTAGGGAGCCTTGACCGGATTTTCTATGGCCCAATCCCGAGCAAAATCGAAACCGGGTCGCTCATTCTTCACGGAAAACTGAACACGGAAAACTGGAGGGATAAATGCTTCTCCTGATAGGCCTCCTGATCAAGATCTCGTTAGTGGTCGGCATATCGCAGGGTGCCGTGGCGTATCTGATTTACGTCGAACGCAAGGTCGCCGCGTATTCTCAGGACCGCATCGGACCCAACCGAGCCGGCCGCGAGTTCGGCATCCCCTTCGGCCTGCTCCAGCCCCTGGCGGACGGGGCGAAGATGCTCCTCAAGGAGGATGTCGTCCCCGCCTATGTGACCAGGCCGCTCTACCTGCTGGCGCCGATGATCGCGATCGTCGCCGCCACGATCGGCTTCGCCGTCGTGCCTTTCGGGCCGGTCGGAAATGATCAGATCATCAATTTCCAGATCGCACCCAACGTCGATATCGGGATTCTCTATGTCTTCGCGGTCGGCAGCCTGGCGGTCTACGGGGTCATCCTGGCCGGTTGGGCTTCCAACAACAAATATTCGTTCATCGGTGCCCTACGCTCGAGTGCCCAGTTGATCAGCTACGAAGTCCCGCTAGGCCTGTCGATCCTGGGAATCGTCCTCTGCGCCGGCTCGCTCGACTTGAATCGCATCATCATCTGGCAAGACCAGCACGTCTGGGGAATCCTCGCGTCGCCGCTGGGTTTCGTGATCTTCCTGGTGAGCGCCTTCGCGGAGACGAACCGACTGCCGTTCGACCTGCCCGAGTCCGAGCAGGAGCTCGTCGGCGGGTTCCACACCGAGTATTCGGCGATGAAATTCGGCATGTTCTTCCTCGGCGAGTACCTGCACGTGATCACCGTCAGCTTCCTGACGGTGATCCTGTTCTTCGGCGGCTGGGATTTCCCGTTCCTGGACGCTCAACAGACCGGGATCATCAGCGCCCTCGCCAAGGTCGCCGTACTCTTGTTCAAGGTGTCGCTGGTCATATTCTTCATGATGTGGATCCGCTGGACTCTGCCGCGGTTCCGCTACGATCAGCTCATGGACCTCGCCTGGAAGTCCTTGATACCGCTGGCCCTGGTCAACTTCGTGGCCACGGCCTCGATCCTGCAATGGTGGCGCGGCGGCTGATCCTTGGGATCGAGATCGGAATCGAATTCGTCAGCGAATAATGCTTGCTGGGAGGGGAGGCCGAAGCCTTGAGAGCCGACGACCCGAAATTGAAGCGGATCGATCCGCCCGTCTTGAAGTGGCACGAGAAGTTCTACCTGCTGGCGGTCGCGCAGGGTTTAGGCGTGACGGGCCGGCACATGGTCGGGGTCGCGTTTGGCAACCAGGCCATCACGACCCAGTATCCCGAGGAGCAGCACGTCCCCAGCCCGAATTATCGGGGCGTGCACCGGCTGAACAAGGACGAGCAGGGGCGGGTCAAGTGCGTGGCCTGCATGCTGTGCGCGACCGCCTGCCCGGCCCATTGCATCGATATCGTCGGCACGACCGCCCCGTCAACCTGGCCCGACCGCGAGAAGTATCCCGAAAGCTTCGTCATCGACGAGCTGCGCTGCATCTATTGCGGGATGTGCGAGGAAGCCTGTCCGGTCGAGGCCATCGAGCTGACCGGCCTTTATGACCTCACCGGCCTCTCGCGCGAGGAGATGATCTTCGACAAATCGAAGCTCCTCTCCGTCTTCGACGCCACTCGCAACACGGAGCCGATGAAGTACACGAAACCGCCCGTGGAAAGCGCGGACGCGACGCGAATCCTGCCGTCGCTGGAATCCTGATCGTCGTCAATCTGGACGTGATCGGCCGAAACACGCTTTCGAACCGGATCCTCAACCCTGACTCAAGGAAAGCTCCCCGACGATGTCGATCACCGACATGATCCTGGCCGCCGTTGTCGTCGTGCTCGGCGCGGTCGGGACATACCTGATGCTGCCGCACCGGCACGGGACGACCCGGCCGCGGACGATCTTCGGAGCCGGCCTGGCCTCGGCGGGCCTGGGACTGCTGGTGTTCCTGACATTCTGGAGCCCGCCGGGCGCGTTCCTCCCGGCCGCGTTCCTGTACTTCTTCGGCATCACCGCGATCATCGGCGCCGTGCTGACCGTGACCAGCCGTAGCCCGGTTTACAGCGCCCTCTGGTTCGCCTCGGTCGTGCTATCAACCTCGGGATTGTTCCTGCTCGCCGGTGCCCCATTCCTCGCGGCCGGCACCATCATCGTCTATGCCGGTGCCATCATCGTGACGTTCCTTTTCGTCATCATGCTGGCCCAGATGGAGGGCAAGGCGGTCTACGACCGCTCGGCCCGGTCGCCCGATACCGCGACGTTCACGTGCTACCTGCTCTTCTGGTGCCTGATCGTCGCCATCTCGACCGTCCATCCCGTAACGCCCGTGAACACGAACACCGAACGGGCCCGGCTCGAGCCCGAGCGGTATTTCCACCGCGCCCAGGATATCCTGGCCTATCGCGGAGCGACCAATGCGGCCGAGGTCGAGGTCATCGATCGATCATTGACCCGGACCTCGCAGATCTTCGACGCACCCGGCCAGGAGAAGCCCAACGTCGCCGGACTGGGGGCGTCCCTCTATACCGATCAACTGGTGACCGTCGGATTGGCGGGTGCCTTGCTCTTCGTCGCCCTGATCGGGGCCGTGGCCATCACCAATCCTCGGCGTCCCGGCGCGATCGGCGGCGGGCCCGACCCGGCCCAGGCCGCCGCCCTGCGCGGGACCTGAGCGGTCCCGGAAAATCGAAACCTGACTCGTGAGCCAGGTCCGTCCGGACCGGCTCGCCTCTCTCAACAAACGATTCTAGCCCCTGGCAAACCGCAACGACTCGAGAGAACCATGCCCCCGCCCGATATCTTCACGCTGGACGTCCTCCGCGATTACTTGCTGGTCGGAGCCGCGCTGTTCATATTGGGCATGCTCGGATTCCTGAGCCGGCGCAACCTCATCGTGATGTTCCTCTCGGCCGAGATGATGCTCCAGGGGACGGCCCTCAGCCTCGTCGGCTTCGGCCGGTATCACGGCAACTGGACCGGCCAGGTCTTCACGATCTTGATCCTGACGGTCGCGGCCTGCGAGGCGTCGATCGGCCTGGCCCTGATCGTCATCCTCTACAACCGACGGTCCTCGCTCGACGTGACGCTCTGGCAGGATCTGCGCGAGGCCGGCGCGGCGGCCACGCCCAGCTCGGATGTCGCCGACGAGGCCGAGGCCATGAAACCCGTCCTTGGCCCCGAGTCGTATCCGCATCTGACCCCGGCAGGCGTCGAACCTGCCCACCCTGTGCAACCGTGGATCGAACGGCGAAGTTGAACGGCGGAAGCTTGGCGAGGCCCGAAGGGTCATCGTAACGGCCGATGGAAAGAGCACGCTCATGAGCAGTCCGGAACCCGGTTTCTTCGTGAAATTCGCCTGGTTGATCGCGTTCCTCCCGCTCCTGGGGGCGATCCTCGCCGCGGTCTGTCCTCGTCGCCTCAAGGAATATGCCCACGTGCCGGTCGTGGCGGGCATCGCCCTGGCGTTCTGCTTCTCGCTGGGCACGCTCCTCCAGGCCGGACACGACCAGACCTGGACCGTGATGAGCTGGCTCACGGTCAGCGATTTCGACATCCCCATCCAGATCCGCGCCGACGGCCTGAGCACGATGATGCTCTCGATGGTGACATTCGTTTCCTCGCTGGTCGCCATCTTCGCGATCGGCTACATGCACGGCGACGAGGGTTATCGGCGGTTCTTCGCCCTGATCGGCCTCTTCGTCTTCTCGATGACGGGCCTGGTCCTCTCGAACAACTATGTCTTGACCTACGTGTTCTGGGAGGGCGTGGGCGCGTGCAGCTATCTCTTGATCGGTTACTGGCACTCGCGGCCCTCGGCGGCGGCCGGTGCGATGAAGGCGTTCCTGGTCAACCGGATCGGCGACGTCGGCTTCGCGATCGCCATCTTCTGGCTCTGGACGGTCGCCCCGGGGCACGACCTGAGTTATGACAATGTCTTGAAGCCGGAGACTTTGAAGGCGCTGCCGCACGGTGCGATCGTCGGGATCTCGCTCTTACTCTTCTGGGCGGCGACGGCCAAGAGTGCCCAGATCCCGCTCTACGTCTGGCTCCCCGACGCGATGGAAGGCCCCACGCCGGTCTCCGCCCTCATCCACGCGGCGACGATGGTGACCGCCGGCGTCTACTTGATCACCCGGTCGACGCCCATGGTCGCGATGGCACCCGGCGTACAGCTCTTGATCTCGTCGATCGGCTGTGCCACCGCGCTGCTCGCGGCCGCGATCGCCGTGACCCAGACCGACCTCAAGCGCGTGATGGCCTACTCGACCGTGAGCCAGCTCGGCTACATGTTCATGGCGCTGGGGGCCGGGGTCGGAGGTGTCGCCCAGCTCGCGATCGTCGCGGCGATGTTCCACCTCTTCACCCACGCCTTCTTCAAGGCCCTGCTGTTCCTCGCCTCCGGAAGCGTGATGCACGCGATGGGCGACGTCATCGATATGCGACGGTTCAGCGGCCTCCGTCATCGGATGCCGATCACCTGCTGGACGTTCGCCGTCGGCGGGTTGGCCCTGGCCGCGATCCCGCCTCTCTCCGGGTTCTTCAGCAAGGACGAGATCCTGCTGGCGCTCTCGAGCGCGACGCATGAGGCCCACGAGCTGGGTTGGGGCTGGGCCTATGGCTTCATCTACTGGCTGGCGATCGCGACGGCGTTCCTCACGGCGTTCTACACCGGCCGGGCGTTCTTCATGACCTTCTTCGGGCCGGAGAAGCTGCCGAGCACGAAGGATCCGGAAGCCGCCGACCACGCCCAGCCGTCGGCCTCCCACGGCGAGGCTCATCACGGCGAAGGCGTGACCGGACTTCCCCACGAGCACCACGGCGAGATCGGTCACGAGTCGCCTTCCGTGATGGCCTTTCCGTTGCTGGCTCTGGCCGGTTGCACCATTTTGATCGGCCTGGTCTGCGTGGGCGGGTTCTTCATGGGCGGGCCGAGCGAGTGGTTCGCGGGGCACCTGGAAAAGACCCTGGAGTTCGAATCGCTCGGCCACGCCGAGCATGCCTTCTCCTGGGGGACTGCGATCATCGGCACGCTCGTGGGCGTGGCGGGGATCGTCCTGAGCTATCTGATGTATGCCTTGCCGAGTCCGTACCCGGGCCGGATGGCCGATCATCTCCGGCCGCTGTTCCGGGCGTCGCAGCACAAGTTCTACGTGGACGAGGTCTATCAGTGGGTGGTCGTTCGGCCGACCCGCGCACTGGCCGTCGTCTGCGAGTTCCTGGACGATCACCTCGTGGCTCCCCTGGTGGTCGGCGTGGCCCACATCCCCCGGCTGATCGGCCGGGAGAGGCTGGCCCCCTATCAGAACGGCCTGATCCAGTTCTACGCGGCCGTGTCGGCGGTGAGCGTTGTGGCACTCCTGTTGATTCTCTTGCTGCTGGATTCGTATTGATCGGTCGCTTCGCCCAAGGTCTCCGTGTTCGACATTGATCCTTCTGTGCTCTGATTGGCTTCTGACGGGCCACTGACCACGGACAACTGACCGAGAAGCGACGAGAGAGGATAGATGAATGGCGACTCTCCTGGTGATCACGGTCTTCCTCCCGCTGTTGGGGAGCCTGGCCCTGGTTCTGATGCCGCGGACGGACGACCATCGTGCTCGGACGATCGCGTTGGGGATCGCCCTGGCCACCCTGGTCCTGAGCCTGATCCTGCTGGCCGGCTTCCACTCCCAGGTGGTGGGCCCGCAATTCGCCTTCGTCAACGCGGATGGCCGATACGGACTCTCATGGGGCGGCAACTCGAGCGAGGCCCCCGACCGGCCCGATATCCGATTCGCGCTCGGCCTGGACGGCATCAGCCTCTGGCTATTCGTGCTGACCTCGTTGCTGATGATCACCGCGATCTTCTCGTCCTGGGAATCGATCAAGGAACGGGTCGCCGCCCACTATGCTTTCTTACTAGCCTTGCAGACCGGTCTGCTCGGTCTGTTCGCCAGCCTGGACATCATCCTGTTCTACATCTTCTTCGAATTCACGCTGATCCCACTCTTTTTCCTGATCGGGCTGTGGGGCGGACCCCAGCGCAAGCGGGCCTCGATCACCTTCTTCCTCTACACGCTCGCCGGCAGCCTGCTGACGCTCCTGGGGGTCATCGCGCTGGTGGTCGTCCACTACCAGTTCTCCCGGGGGAACGTGCTCACCTTCTCGATCCCCGAGCTGACACGCGGATTGGGCTCCCTCGACTGGCCGGGATGGTATACGGCCAATTCCTGGACCAGCCCCCAGGTCCTGATCTTCCTTCTGCTCCTGGCGGGGTTCGCGATCAAGGTGCCGATGTTCCCGTTCCACACCTGGCTCCCACTGGCGCACGTCGAGGCGCCCACAGCGGGCTCCGTCCTGCTGGCCGGCGTCCTGCTGAAAGTCGGGAGCTACGGCCTGCTCCGCTTCAACCTGGGGATGACGCCGCTGGCCGCACAGTGGCTCTTCCCGATGCTGGCCACGATGGCCGTGATCGGGATCATCTACGGAGCCCTGACCGCCCTGGCCCAGACCGACATCAAACGGCTGGTCGCCTATAGCTCGGTCAGTCACATGGGCTTCATCGTGCTGGGGCTCTTCGCCCTCAACCCGACCGGCATGGACGGCGCGGTGATCCAGATGCTCAACCACGGGCTGACGACCGGCGCCCTGTTCGCCTGCGTGGGGGTGATCTACGAGCGATACCACACGCGCTCCATGGACGAGATGGGAGGGCTCTGGAACCGGTTGCCGCTCCTGGCCTTCTTCCTGATCCTTGCGGCGCTCGGCTCGGCGGCACTCCCGGGACTCAACGGGTTCGTGGGCGAGTTCCCGATCCTGGTCGGGGCTTTCGGCGCCAGCCGGACGGCCGGCGTGCTGGCGGCGACCGGAATGATCCTCGGCGGCTATTACCTGCTCTTGATGCTCCGACGGGTCATGTTCGGCCCGCTCCGTGAGCCCTCGGAGCACGGCCACGACGCGCACGATCACGCCACCCCGGAATCCGGCCACGACGACCCTCACGAAGCCGTCCGACCGGTCGGCTGGCACGAGATCGCCGGCCTGGCCCCGCTCATGTTCCTGATCGTCGCCATCGGGGTCTACCCGCGGCCGATTTTCGAGCAAATCCAGCCCGCCGTGCACCTCGTCAGCCAGAATATCGAATACCAACGCGAGCGGTCGGTCGAGGTCCAGAAAGCGGCCGCCGAGAGGCCATCCGGGCCGGTGCGTCCCACCTCCAGAGGCGGCGGGCCGTCGCCCAGCGCGAAGAGCAAGACATCCTCCAGCAGCAAGACACCCCAGAAAGGCCAGTAGACGATGGGTACGAACACTCTGGAGGCGGCCTGGCAAACGCTGGTCATCCTCCTCCCCGAGATCATCCTGCTCCTGACGGGCATGGGGATGATGGCGGCGTCGGCGTTCTTCACGATGCCGCGGCATCGCTGGTGCCGCATCGCGGTCTTGGCCCTGCTCGCCGCCATCGTCGTCTTGCTGGCCGTCGCGAAGAAAGAGACCGACATGTACTCGGCCGTGGCCCTGAACGACACCCTCTCGTTCTGGGCGCGCCTCGTCCTGCTCTTCGCCGGCCTCGTCGTGATGGGCCTGGCCCATGACGAGCCGGCCGACGACCGCGCCGGGGAATTCTTCGGGGCATTGCTGATCATCAATGCCGGCTCGCTGCTGGTCGCCGCGGCAAACGAGCTGGTCTTCCTATTCGTCGGGCTCGAGCTCGTCAGCATGCCGACCTACCTGCTCCTGTATCTCTCGAGGCGCACCGCGGCCACCCAGGAGGCGGCGACCAAGTACTTCTTCCTCAGCATCTTCGCCTCGGGCCTGCTCCTGTACGGGCTGGCCTTCTTCTACGGCGCGACCGGCTTCAGCAATCTGAAGGCGATCAGCTACCTGATCCAGAAGGTGGACCATTTCCCGCAACCCCAGCTCGCCCTGGTCGCGATCGTCTTCGTGATGGCCGGCCTCTGCTTCCGGGTTGCCGCGGTACCGATGCACGCCTACGCGCCCGACGTCTATCAAGGCTCTCCCACGGTGATCGCCGCGATGCTCTCCTGGGTGCCGAAGGCCGTGGGTTTCCTGGCCATGATTCGGGCCCTGACCGCCGTATTCTCGATGTCGCCGGGGCTGCTCCAGAAGGCGATCATCCTCTCGTGGGTCATCGCGGCCGCGACCATGACGCTGGGCAACTTCGTCGCCCTGCTCCAGGAGGATCTCAAGCGTCTGCTGGCCTATTCGTCGATCGCGCACGCCGGCTATCTGATGGTCGGCGTCACGGTGGCATTCGCCAACGGCCAGCGCGGCACGAGCTTGTACTACGGCAGCGAGGGCATTCTGTTCTACCTCCTCGCCTACGCCCTGATGACGCTCGGTGCCTTCGGGGTGATCATCGCCCTGCGGATCGGGGATCGCCCGGTCGAGAAGGTGGAGGAGATGGCCGGTGTCGGCTGGACCCATCCCTGGCTGGGGGCGGCGATGGCGGTCTGCCTGCTCAGCCTCAGCGGAATCCCGCCACTGATCGGATTCTGGGGCAAGTTCGAGATCTTCTCCTCGGCGCTGGCGGCCCAGGATCCGGGCGAGTCCTGGTTCCTCGTGCTGACGATCATCGGCGTCTTGAACGCGGCGATCGGCGCCTACTACTATCTCCGGATCGTGGTCCTCATGTACCTGAGCCCGGCCAAGGAGGCCGTCGCGGTCCGTGGCGGATGGCCGGTGATGGCCTCCGTGGCGGCCTGTGCCAGCCTGACGGTCCTCCTGGGGTTATTCTGGACGCCGGTGGCGGAAACCGCCCGAGCCGCCGCCCGATCGGCCATGGCCCATCCCGCACCCGTCAACCCTGCTGTCACCACGGTCGCCGGCGCGGATCGTCTCGAATGAGTCGGAAGTGGATCGGGAGAGGATTCCGTACCGCGAACGGCTTGAAGAGCAGCCTTCGGCGGGCGGTATCATCAGAGCTCAAGATCGACTCCCGATCCCTTCTCCGTCCCGAGGTCGATCGCGATATCGCGAACGTTCTTCTGGACGGTAACGGCCGCGAACAAGCTGAGCACGAAGGACATCGCGAAGAAGCCTTTCTCGCTCAACGTCAGCGTGGTGTTCCACAACCCGGCCGTCAATAACAGCACGGTCAGCCCGACCGAGCACCAACACAGGCCGAAGTAGACGCCGGTCACGGGAATCCCCTGCAGCTCATCGCGGACCGATTTCTGCAAGGAGACGGACGAGAAGAGTCCGAACATCAGGACGGTGAAGTAATAGCCCTTCTCGTTGAGTAGCATGTGCGAATTCCAGAGGCCGACGACATAAGCGACCGACCCGACGAAGAGCGCGGCCCAGGCAGCCCCGACGAACGCGTTGGTCGGACGCTGGATTTGCGATTTCATGATCATCCTCCCCCTTGGTGTCTGGCACGGAAAGCTGGACTGTCTCCAGTTAGAATGGAGACTCCATCGTGAACAGTGCCAGTTCGCGAGACTGTTGCATCGAAAAAGGGTCGAAGGAGGTCGGGATCCAAACCCGCCCGAAGCGCGAGCGAGGGGAATGGCCGGGAACCGACCACCGGACTCGTCGGCGTACCTCGCTGACGCCTCGGCTTGGTATGGCAGGCTATCGCCGGCCGGTCAACCGCCGGGCGCCGTTTCCCCCACCCGGTATCCATCCGACAATGTCCATTTCGGCCCTTTTTCGACGGACCTTATGCACCCCGCGCATTTTTCGTCCGAGTGGATTCGATGGCATCGCCAGAACGATTAGCGCACCATCTGACGGGGAACGGGTGAGGAGGAATGAGCGAGGTCTTGGAATCCCGGCGGCGGTCTGCGGAAACCGGAATCAATCCTGTCCAGAAGTAGGGTCAGGCTGGACCGGGAGCCGGCTTGGGCTCAGGGCCTCTTGCTGCTCAGGGCGAAATCGAATGATTGGGGACTGTCGTCTTCGACCTCGGCCGTGAGCTCAGACGACGCTCCCATGTACCACTTGGGGATGGTTTCGGGTCCGGACTTGGGTGGGCCGCCACCGGGCTCGTCGCCCGGTTTGATCTTGTAGACCGGGATGCTGGAGACGATGACATGATACTTTCCCGGGGTCGGACCGTTCGATCGATCGAGCGAGAATCTTCCCTCTTGGATCTCGGCGACGGTGACGATCCCCGTGCCGGACGGGTCCGGCTGGAATTGGAGCTTACCTTCGGGCAAGGGCTTCCCGTCGAGCGTGATCGTGCCATGGACGGCTACCCGCGGGAGCGTGTCAACTCCGGAGGAGTTCGAATCACACCCGGTGATGACCAGTCCGAGGAACGCATAAGCCAGTCGGAATCCGCCCGTATGAACCGGTTTCATGGCTTCGAAATTTTCCGCAGAGGATCAAATGTCCTGGCCCCGAATGAGGCCGTGGCCATGCCATGGTAACGACCCCTGGGGTGCCCAAGAAGAGGACACCCCCCAGGGGTCGCCCGATGGCCCGAAGCGGCGATCTCGGGCTGCTGTCGATCAGTACGAGTCCGAGCTGACGACCTCGCCGCCCTTCGTGGTGCTGATCCCCTGGTAAGTGATCGGGTTGATCGTATTCTTGACGAACCGGACGCTGCCGTCGCAGAACCCGACCGTGACGCCGCCGGGGTGGAAACCCCGGGCCGCGAGGTACACCATCGAGATGCCGCCATTGGGGTTGGTGATGCCCGTGTTGCACGGCACGATCTGTGGCGCGCCGCAACCACCGTTACCCATGGTGTCCTGGAGCGGGCTGTTCGGGGTGAGCAGCGCGGTGAACGACGCGGACGGCCCCCACCACGTGTAGCCGCGCAGGTCGTTACCCGGCTGGACGATCTTGATCTCCGAGGCCATCATCGTGTTGCTCAGCCCGTCGGTGATCGCGGAGATCTGGGTCACGGTCAGATTGGAGTAGTTGACCGCGTAGCCGGTGTCGTCGATGGCGGGCGAGCCGATGTCGGTGAACGGGGCCCCGGCGAACGTGAAGAAGAGCTGCGGATTCTGCGGGCTCGGCACGGGGTAGGCCACGTTCTGCGCCTGGTCGACGTTGCCGTAGTTGACCACGTAGTTGTGCATCTTCAAGCCGTTGCCGTAGTTGGCGAAGGCGTTGGGATCGCTCGGGCAACCGTAGGCGGCCACCGCGGAGTTGGATACCGTCGAATTCGCCGCGCCGTGATATCGCAAGTAACCGTCGGCCGCCCCGCCGCTCGGCACGTTGCTGCCGTAGGAGTTCCACGCGTTATACAGCGGGGCCTGCTCAACGTAGGGCAGGATGAATACGTGCCAAGTCCCCCAGCAACAGCCCTTCTCGCCGGCCGGGAAGGATCCGTTGGAACTCTCGTAATTGTGCATCGCCAGGCCGATCTGCTTCAGGTTATTCGTGCATTGGGCGCGATGCGCGGCCTCGCGGGCGGCCTGCACGGCCGGCAACAACAGGGCGATCAGCACCGCGATGATTGCGATGACGACCAGGAGCTCAATCAGGGTAAAACCGCGCAGCTCATTCGGTCTCTTCATGAAACTCACCTCTGATGAAAGTTGGACTTCGACTCGAGAATCGAGGACGGCTTCCGCGGAGAGGAACGATCCCGGCCCGACGCCCGCCGGCTCGGGCGTTGACGCCACGCCTCGATTCGGCCGGAAGCGGGTTCGGAGAGTCACAGAGCACATTCTTTGGGAGTAATTGGGTCATGGAGTTTGCAAAAAACCGGCCTTCATCGGCTTCCGGGATGCCCGGAGCATCGGGATGGAAAACGTCGCTATCGTTCGTCGGACCCAGAAATCCTGATCCCTGGGCGTAGCCGGTCCACTCTCGGGAACCCATTCATCGGTTCCGAGGGCGACGCAAGCCAAACCGATCTTAGGCCCGAGCTCTGTAGTGACGGTATGATCGAGGCGAGCCCCGCCGTCCCGGGGGCGGGCATGAGGCCCATAGGTCGAGGCCGAGACGCAACTCCTCCCTGGTGATTCGAGTTGGGATGAAATTCATGTCACGTCAAGATCGAATCGGGATACCCGCACCGGCCCGCGTCCTCGCCGGAACGATGGCGAAGAGGCGAAGGCAGGATGCAGGGCTCCTGATTCATCGATCCCGAAATCAAGGTCGCTTCAAGACGGTCGCCTGCCGACTCGAGCCTGCGGCCCTCGCCCAAGCAGGAGAGTGGTGAGATCCGGTCTGATTCGTGGAGAGGGAGAGAATACGAATTTAACTTTGGCTCATTGATGCTCAGGGATCTTCCCATTTATGCTTTGCTCTAGGGTCGAATGCAAGTTAATTTTCCGTGTATCGCCAATTTTTGCCGGAATGAGACCCGACTCAAGATTCCAAGACAAATCCAACGGTCGAGCGAAGGACTTACGCCGGTTGCAGGATGAGGAACACCGGCCGTTCATGAACCCGGATAGGCGTGACAATGAGAAGGGTTTCGCTGGAATTCCGAACCGAAGAGCATGATTCGATCCGACTTTACAAGATTGTCCAGAATCCAAAGCTCCGAGAATTCGTCCTAATTATTTAGGCTTATCATCCTGCCAATTCCCCCACCTCGTGACGGTCAGTGCCCTGACCATTCCTGAGATCAAAGATGCCATCCCGGGGCGGTCCTCGATTGATCGCCGTACCGTGGAATCCGTATCCTAGGTTGACTCGACCGGGTCTGACGGGTGTCGTGCATGCGAGCGGCAGGATTCACAGACCTTGTCCCGGTCGGCCGGAACGGCCGATCAGGTCGGCGAGCGGTGGGGGGCCGGTTCATGTCAAGCCGGGTTGTGTCGGCCGGCTCTCGCTCCCCCGGTTCGACCGGGTCTTTAATGCGGCGGGCGACGGGGGTAATCGGGCAATGGGATCGAATTCCGGCTCGATTGAGGGCGAGCGGCTCGCCGGGCAATTCGCCCGGCTCTGGGGGATCGGGCTACCCATCCCCGATGTCTTCGACTTCCTCGCGACTCATCCTCCCGCTTCGCCCGAAGAACGGCTGGAAGTGCTCGTCGAAGACCAGCGCCAGCGCTGGTTCCGCGGCCATCCGCTCCCGATCCGAGTTTACTTGTCGGCATTCCCGGACATCTCCGGCAGGGGCGATCTCATCCGCGTCCTGGTCGATCGCGAGCGTCACGAACGCCGAGGCGGGGCCGGCCGCCTGAATGAGACGATCGATGCGCCGTCGCCCTCCGTCCTGCTCTCGGAGACTCCCACACTCGCGGTCGAGATCGAATCGGGCCATCACCTCACCGAGGCCGACCATAACGGACCGACCATCGACGCGCCGCCGACCGGCTCGATCACGAGCCCGCCGAACAGCCTGCGAACCACCCGGACTCCTCCGCCAGAAGGCGAGACCTGCGATCAGGAGAACTTGTCGTTCGCCCTGGACGAGAGCATCCAACTCCAGGCGGAGGCCGAGAGCCTCAGGGCGATGCTGGATACGGTCCGCTTCACGCTCGTCCGCCGGATCGGCGCGGGCGGAATGGGGGTCGTTTATGAAGCTTACGACCAGCAGCGGGCGGAATTGGTGGCCCTCAAGACCATGCGGCGGGCGAATCCGGTCGCCCTGGTCCGGTTCAAGGAAGAGTTCCGCTCGCTGAGCGACATCGCACATCCCAACCTGGTGAATCTCTACGAGCTGTTCGCCGTCGACGACCGATGGTTCTTCACGATGGAGCTCGTCGAGGGAGTCGACTTCGTGACCCACACCCTGGGCCGGCCCCGGTCGCCCTCGGCGAGAAACCTCGCGGACATCCCCGTCTCCGTCGGTGGGGTCGAGGCATCCGCGGCGAGATCCCAGGTCGGCACGACCGGCAGGTCGCCGCTCCCCTTCGAGGAAGATCGCCTCCGCGACGGCCTGCGGCAACTGGTCGAGGGCGTCGATGCCCTGCACCAGTCCGGAAAGCTCCATCGGGATATCAAGCCGACGAATGTGCTCGTGACCCCCGAAGGCCGGGTCGTCCTGCTCGACTTCGGCCTGACCACGGACCTGGCGAACTCGGGCCAGTACCGGAGTCCCGACCGGCAGATCGTCGGCACCCTCGCTCACATGTCCCCCGAGCAGGCCGCGGGGCTCATCGTCACGCCCGCGAGCGACTGGTACAGCGTCGGCGTCATGCTCTATGAAGTCCTGACACGTCGCCTCCCGTTCGATGGCTCGCCCCAGGAAGTGATCCTCGCCAAGCGGACTCAGACGCCCCCCTCGCCGGCCTCTCTGGTGGATGGCCTCCCCGAAGATCTGGTCCGGCTCTGCATGGCGCTCCTGGATCGGGATCCATCGAGACGGCCCGGCGGTCGCGAGATCATCGCCGTCCTGGGCGGCGAGATCCCCGACTCGATCGACCTCCCCGAGCCGATTCGGGCATTTCCACTGATCGGGCGGACACGGCACCTCCACGTCCTCGACGAGGTCTTCTCGGGACTCAACCGGGGGAGGACCGAGTCGATCTTCGTGTTCGGGCGGACGGGGACCGGAAAGACGACCCTGATCCGATCCTTCCTGGACGGACTGATCGCCCGGAACGAAGCGGTCGTGCTCTTCGGGAGGTGTTACGAGCGGGAATCGGTCCCATACAAGGCCCTCGATAGCCTGATCGACTCCCTGGCCCGGCATCTGAAGGGGCTCCCGGTCCGAGAGGCCCAGTCCGTCTTGCCCGCGGACGTCGCCTTCCTGGCCAGGGTCTTCCCGGTCTTGCAGAGCGTCCCGGCGGTCGCCTCGTCGCGATACGACGCGCCCTCGATGCCCGATCAGCAGGAGCTGCGCCGTCGCGCCTTCGCCGGACTTCGCGAGCTCCTGGCGAAACTCGGGAAGCACAACGCCCTGGTCCTGGCCATCGACGATCTCCAGTGGGGCGACGTCGACAGCGCGGTCCTCCTCTCGGACTTGCTCGGCTCGCCGCGGTCGCCGGTCCTGCTGTTCCTGGGCGGATTCCGTTCCGAGGACGAGGAGCTGAGCCCCTTCCTGAACGAGATCCGCAAGTCGATCGCCGACGGCTCCCCACGGCTCGACCATCGCGAGCTGGCGGTCGAGCCGCTGACCCAGTCCGAGGCCCGCGAACTGGCCCTGATCCTCCTCGGGCATGACGATTCCGTCTCGCGTGCCCAGGCGCATGTCGTGGCCAGGGAGTCGGGCGGCAATCCGCTCTTCATCGATGAGCTGGTCAAGCACATCCACGGCGGCGAGCCGATCGACCGCTGGGAAACGATCGGGCAACTCGACCTCGATGAAGTCCTCTGGGCCCGGATTCAACGTCAGCCGGCGGAGGCGAAGCGGCTCCTGGGCGTGGTCGCCGTCTCGGGTCGCCCGATCCGGCAGGCCCTGGCCTTCCAGGCCAGCGACCTGGGAAACGGCGGCCGCGTCGCCCTGGCATCCCTCCGCACGGCGAGACTGATCCGCTGCATCGGTCAGACGCAACAGGACGAGATCGAGATCTACCACGACCGGATCCGCGAGACGGTCGTCTCCCGCCTGTCGCCGGACGACTTGAGATGGGCTCATGAACGCCTCGCGCTGGTCTTATCGTCCTCCGGCCCGGCCGACCCGGAGATCCTGGCCGGTCATTATCGGGGTGCCGGCGAGGCCGCGCTCGCCTGCGATTACTACATCCGCGGGGCCGACCAGGCGGCGGCGGCGCTCGCGTTCGACCATGCGGCAAAACTGTACCGGGTCGCATTGCAGCTCCATCCCGGACCGTGGTCCACGCTCCGCTACCTCTGGAAGCAGCTGGGCGACGCACTGACGAACGCCGGCCGGGGCCCCGAGGCCGCCCAGGCCTATCTCACGGCCGCCATATCCGCGACCGCCGCCGAGACGCTGGAGCTGAAGCGCCTGGCCTCGACCCAACTCCTGATCAGCGGACACCTCGACGACGGATTGGCCCTCTTGCGTACCCTCTTCGGCCCGATGAAGATGAGCATGCCCGACACCCCCCGGGACGCCTTGCTCTCGCTGGCCTGGCACCGGGCCATCCTCCGCTTGCGAGGCTTGCGATTCCGCGAGCGCGACGAGACCCGGGTCCCCTCGATGGACCTCTCTCGGATCGATCTCTGCTGGTCGGCCGTCACGGGGTTGAGCATGATCGAACCGATCAGGGGTGCCGACTTCCAGACGCGCGGCCTCCTCCTGGCGCTCCGGGCCGGCGAGCCTCTCCGCATCGCGAGGGCCGTCGCCATGGAGGCGGCCCACCGGGCGACGGTCGGCCTTCCCGCCGAGCCTCGCGTCGCGTCTCTCCTGAAGGTCGCCGAGACACTGGCCCGACGAATCGAATCGCCCCATGCCCAGGGCATGGTCGAGCTGGTGCGCGGGATCAGCTCACTCCTGTTCGGTCGCTGGAAATCCTCCCAGGACTCGCTCGAGCGGGCCGAACACCTATTCCGCAACCATTGCACGGGCGTCGCCTGGGAGCGCGATACCGGACATAATTTCGTCCTCTGGTCGCTCGTGCAGCAAGGTCAACTCGCCGAGCTCAGGCGACGCTGGACCGTGCTCTACCGGGAAGCCCAGGAACGCGGCGACCTGTATGCCGCCTCGACGTTGACCGCCTTCTACATGATGATGATCAAGCTCGCCGCGAACGAGATGCCGCAATCGGATGCCGATCTTGAGGAACTCCTGGGCCGCAGGTCCGGCCGGACGTTCAACCTCGAGCACAGGTCCGCGTTCGATGCCTTGATCCACCTCGATCTCTATCGCGGCGAGTTCACCCGGGCATGGGTCCGGCTCGAGGCGATCTGGCCCGAGTATTCCCGCTCGATGCTCTTCCGCATCCAACTGATCCGGATCCAGATGCTCGAACAGCGTGCCAGGACGGCGGTGGCGATGGCCGAGCGAACGAGCCAGCCCGAGCCATTCCTCGACCAGGCTCGCCGCGACGCCGATCGGCTCGAGCGCGAGGGACAGGGCTGGGCCGTCGCCCACTCGCACTTCATCCGCGCCGCCATCGCCGCCTGCCGGGACGATACCATCCTCGCCGTGGCGGAACTCTCCAGCGCGATCGCACTTTACGACCAGGCCGACATGCCGCTCAACGCCCATCTCATGCGCTACCGGCTCGGCGAGATCCAGGCCGACGAAGAGACCCGCTCACGCCGCCTCGTCGCGGAGCGATGGCTCCGGGAACAAGGGATCGTCTCGCCGCCCAGATGGGCCGGCATGATCGCGCCCGGCTTCTCCCGGATCAGCAACGAGATCACAGAGACCAGCTTCTGACATCCTCGATCAATCCCCGATCAGGGCGCGACGTACGCGCCGTACGGCCTCCACATAGGGAACCGGCAAGTCCACGGACTTCCCCATCGGCGACCACCATCGCGGCTTCTCCGTATAGATCCAGACGATTTCATCGGATTGTTCGATGGCCGCGCGCAGGCTCGTCTCGAATCGCTCGGGGGAGAAATAATTCTTCTCGACTCCGCCCGCGTCCCAGCCGTGCTTCGGCCAGTTGTAATCGAGCCAGATCCCGAATCCGGCGGAGACCGTCCGGTGATAGCCCGCTCGGTCGGCGGCCAGGGTGGCGGATTCCTGCTTGATCGCGCGGTAGGCCCGGGCGAACGCCTCGGGCTCTCGATAGCCGTACGACATCTCGTGACCGTCGACGATCCTCGTTCGGCCGCGGGCCGCGTCGATCATCCCGTCCAGGAAGGGGACAAGCAGGCCATATTCGCACTCGTCCAGCGGTTTCTTCCCGTGCTCGGTCTGCTTCCAGAGCAGGCTGTGGCCGAAGGTCACGAACACGGTCAAATCGGGGAACTCCTCCTGCATGGCGGTCATGACCTCACGGCCGCGAAGGCGTGCCTGGGCCGCGTAATCATCCCATCCGCGGCCCTTTGCGTCGCGCTGCTTTGCGAACTCGAAGAGCCTCGCCTTGTATTGCTCGGTGTCGAGCAAGATCCCTCGGCAATGCCCCACCCTGGCGAGCTGGGCGGCCAGCCGGACATTGTTGATCGCGGCGGAATGGTCGTCGAACCAGTCGAGGTCGGCGGGTTCCAGGTTGAAACGCAGGAAATTGTGCCGGAACCGCGTCTCTCCGAGTGCCTCCAGATCCTCGCGCGATGCCTTGAGCTCGTCCGGAGAGAACGCTCGTTGGCCCCAGGCGTGCCAGGTGAAATCCGATGGTGCCCCTTGCGGACTCCTCGGCTCGAGGTGGAAGACACAGCCGTCGAACGGCGTGGCCTCGAGCTCGGCACGGTGGGCGCGCAGGAACGCCGTCCCGGGCTCGTCCCAGCCGAATTCGATGAGCTTCTTGCCCGTGGCTCCAGACTTGCCCGGCGTCTTCGGGCGGCCGTGCTCGGGGAAATCCTCGCGGTATCGGGCCTCGAGTGCCGCGAAATCGGCCGGCATCAGGTAGATCTTGCCCCGAATCGTCTTCGATTGACCGGGCTTCAGTCCCCCGAGGCGGAAGTCGGAATGCAGGCAGACGATGACGCCCTGGAAAAGCTCCTGGTAGGGTTCCCAGGCGGTCGCGAGCAGTTCCTTGCCATCAGCCGATACGCAACCAATCAAGCCGTTCGACGGCACGATCGAGCTCAATGGGCGCGGGTTGACATCCTCGCGGCTGACGGCCTCGGGACACCAGACCTGGCCGGGAGTATAAAGCGCCGAGCGTGCCCAGGGAATCGTCGGCATTCGAGCCGGCTTGCCATCGATGTAGACGAAGCAGCGCGGCAGATATTCCTCGGACGATCGATCGGCCTTGGTGCCCGTGAATCGATCGACCCGGACGCAGGGCTGTCCCCAATGGGCCTGCGACTCCACGGCGGTCGGATTGGTCGCGATCAGCCGGAAATCGATCTCGTCCCGGCCGGCCCGGATCTCGTGGTCGACCACCACGCCGTCTTCCAGCCGCGATCGGAGCTTGATACGCCGGCCATCGGCGTCCGATTCGACCATTTCCGTCCGGTGGGGTATGACCGTCTGCTTCCAGTCTCTACGCGTGGAACCGGGTCGGCAATACGCTTCGATGTACCAGACGTCGACCGCACCGCCGGGCAGATGAGCGCCGCGGATCGTCAACATCTCCTTGGCCCAGCTCAGGGTCAAGCCTCGACCACTCTCATCGGCCGCGAGAGTCGAGGCGAGCAAGGCAACCATCCAGAAACCCGGTATCACAGTCCGGATAATCTGCCCCCTTCGCCGCGTCATCGGATACCTCCGCCATGAGTCACATCAGCTTCTGAGCGGCCGTCAACCCGACGAGGAGCCGTTTTCCGGTCGCCTCAAGAATAAGCCTTCCGAAAAATTCGCGACTCGATCCGAAGGAGCAGGGGCGAGAACACATGGGCCAGAGTCAGGCCGATCAAGATGCCGATCAAATCGGTCACGCCGTCGCCAAGCGTCGCATCCCGCCCGACCATCGGAAGCTCCTGACCGAGTTCGCTCACGACCGCCAGAGCGATGCCCCCGAGGATCACCCAGAAATACCGCCGAGGCGAAGACCCGACCCGGATCCAGAAGATTGCGAAGACGACGAACATTCCCCAATGGACCACCTTGTCCACATTCGGGATCATGAACCAAGTCGCATCCTGCTCCACTACTTCCATCACGGTCCGCGGGATCCAGCAGAGGATGAGGATGAGAAGGGTCCAGAGGACAGCCAACGTGACCCGGTAGATCGCCACCCGACCATCGCGAGGCATGGAGTGTTTCGGCATATCGGAATCAGTCTGGGTCGTCGAAAGGGGATTCACCGGCTGGTCACTCCTACGAGTCAAGTTGGTCCCGTGAACGCGCCCATCCTAACCGGTCACGACGCCGCATGACGAGGGACACGCGATCCTTTCCGCGGCCAAGCCAGTGGCCTTCGATCCTCGCGGAAAACGATCCGGCCCGCGCGAACTCGCCCGGCTCGATCCGGGTCCATGAGGATGAAAGTCCGCGGGGCTGAAATGGAAGAATGGGCCGGTAGCTGAGATGGTCTAGCGCCACCCTGAAGAGGTGGAGACGTGGATTCGAGCGCCACACGGCCCACTGACGAGGACACCCGATCTCGAAGCCAGGGAAAAAGTCGGCCCGTTCGTCTATCGGCTCAGGATACCGCCCTTTCAAGGCGGAGAGGAGGGTTCGATTCCCTCACGGGCTGCTCGGAGAATTCGACGGGATGTAGGAAAGCCTGGTAATCCGCCTGCCTTGGGAGCGAGAAAAGCAGGAGAACGCAGACAAAGGTCATAGGCGTAAAGTCTTGCCGCGAAACGGTTTAACCCATCAATTATATCATGGCGCGTGCAGAGTTCTCCTGCTTTTTGCAGAGAAATGCAGAGATGACAGGCGTGTGTCACTCTTCGGACGGCATAGGAGTTGCGTTTCTCACCGCCTGAATGATCGCCAGGTCATCGCTCTGCGTAATCGCCGACTTGCCGTTGAGCTTGCGCCAGACGGTGCTGTGGTGCCAGCCGAGCAGACGGGCGAGCTTCGATTGCCCGCCCGTGTCGTGCTCGCCGTCGAGCGAGATGGTGATGGCGAGGCATGTCAGTTAGATAATTGGATCAGCCGCTTCCCTTGCGCCCGCTAGTTATACCCGTCCTCTTTGGCGATGATCGCCCTTGCCGTGTCATTGAGTGCGGCGCGCCCGCCCGATACGCCGTTCCCGACGATATCCTTATGCTTCTCCACCAGGCCGTCCACCTCTTCGGCGGTCTTGTCGAACTCCTGAACGAGCAACGCCTTAAGCAGATCGCGGAATTTTGCCATCGCTCACCTCGCTGGGTGTTCGTCAGTGCCCTAACTGGCGCATTGTAGCACAGACCGACATTTTTTGATGACAAATAACTTTTATTGATCCATCGGCATCGCCTCCAATCGACCCCATCCCCAGCCGATAGTTTCCCCTTCGGACGCTGCGCGTCCAAGAGCGCTGCGCTTTCCATTTATGGAAGGGAGTCAGCCGCACCTTCACGCCAAGAATCGCCGCTACTTTTTCTTTCGAATACAGCAACTTAATGCTTGCATGAATGCTTCTGCCGTGCTAAGCAGGTAGGGAGCGGTGGGTGCCGCTCCCTGTTTAACCTCTAAGTATGGTAGAGATTATGAATGATATATTACCTATAAATGTGCATTTTTCAAGTGCAACAGACGATTGGCCGACTCCCGCTGATTATTTTGCTCGCCTCAACAAGCTCTTCAATTTCACGCTCGACCCATGCTCCAGCAAGGAGAATGCTAAGTGCAGCTGGTATTTCACGCCTGAAGATGATGGGTTAGCTCAATCATGGCAAACGGAAGGCGCGGTATTTATGAATCCGCCTTATGGCCGCGAGATTGGAAAATGGGAAAAAAAAGCATATGAAGAGAGCCGCAAGGGTACGCCCGTTGTTTGTCTGCTCCCGGCAAGGACTGATACCGCGTGGTGGAATGACTACTGTGCCAAGGGACTTATTAAATTCGTGCGTGGCCGCTTGAAGTTTGGCAATGCTGAAACCGGAGCGCCTTTCCCGAGCGCTATTGTCATCTTTGCCAACCTCGACAGTCGAGTGGCCGACTCAGAGGTTCAGGGCGAAATGTTCATCCCCGCCGCATGACGGACGAATTCTGGTCTGACCGTTTCCACTGGTGCGCCCTCGCCGCTGGCTTCATCGCCGCGAGCGAGGGACGCGTGGCCGACAGCGAGTATGTCAGGCGACTGGCTTATGAGTTCTTCCAAGAGGGCGCGTTCAAGCCCATCTGCTCGGCCAAAGTTTCGTAAGCCCTGGTGTGAGCTTCAATATATAAGGCGGTCTGCTCGGCAGTGTAATCCGTTTCCTTCGCCTGCTCTGTGGCGAACGGGATAACCGTGGCCGCCAAGGCGTCGAACACCTCCTGCTGCGACTTTCCGAGGATTGGCGCGGCCAGGATGGCGACTCGGCCATTGAACCGCACCCCGTGGAAGATTTGCTTCAGGAAATCTTCCCGTTCTACCGGCGTGCCGTTCATCCCCTTCCGGCGGAAGGAGAACTTCTGCTGGTCAAGCTCGCGCCCCAGCGTCCAGAAATTCTTATATTCGCCGCCGCTCGACATCGCGCCTCCCTTCAATCATGAAAAGACCCGGCGGTGAAACCGGGGTTTGGACGACACGCCAAGATGCCTCCCTTACTTATCCGGCCAGATAATCTTCTTGGCTGATTCGCTGGCAATATCCACGATGATGTCGCGGATTCCTTCGGCAATCGGCTTACCAACCTTCGTCATGGCCTTCTTGAAGCGGCTGGCGGCGACAGGCGAACGCGGCGTCTCACGCACCATATCATCCAAGTCTTTCCTGAACGCGGCGCCTTCCTTATCATCGGCGCCACTCTCCAGCAGGAACAACTCCAGCGCCGCGTCCTTCTTGCTTTCCGTCCACGGGAAAGGCTTGCCGCATTGGTCGCAGTGCTTCGGGACATGATAGCTCATACTCGCTCCTCCCCAGCAAAAGCCCCGAATCGGCGCATCGCATGATGGACAGGCGGTTATCGTCCTCTCGCCGCATTCATCGCAGAAGTTTTTGCTGTGCTGAGGCATTCTTTGAATGGCAGAATTGATTTCGTGGCCATTCAAGCAAATCTGGGCAATGTCGTAGCCTTCCTGCATCGGCTCAGGAGTTGAATATCCCGATGTGCTTCGCCAGGCGCCGAACAGATTGCGTTCCATGAGGGGAACTCTTAAGCGTCATCTGCGATCCGGAAACAAGGCTCAGTTAGGCTACCATTTTTTCGCATACGGATGTACATCATACCAAAATATCCAGCACAACGGAGCAGCCGAAGCAAGCGAAATCCGAGATTTAACAAAAGTTTCACAAAATGCTTGCATGGACGATGGGCGGAGCAACAAAAAACCCCAGCCGTGGGACTGGGGTAAAATGGCGTGACCGACCCGTATCGAACCGAACATCAGTCGGGCGGAAGGTACTGCGAACAGGCCCGACAGTCAAACCGACATGCAGAGAAACGCGGATCGGCCACGCCGCAGGTAATTAACTGCAAACCGCGTGCCGGATTTGCCGAAAATGCGGGCGCAACAAAAAACCCCAGCCGAGGGGTTGGGGTGCATCTTGCTTTGTTTTTAGGAGTGGGAAAACAAAGATAGAACACCGTAAATAGTGGCAGCTATAAGCAAGCAACCAAATGAGAGTATCAATATAGCAACCGTTCGTTCTCGTTCAGTGGCACTTGGTGCTGGGCCGCGACCACAATGCGGGCACTTCCAGGCTGATGCTGACACCTCTTTGCCGCAATCGAGGCACATGACCAATGCCATGATCCGAAGTTCTCCTTTCTCGATTGTCCCTTAGCGAACCGCCGCCTTGACTTCGATAGGCATTCGCTCCCCGACATGAATTATTGATCGACCTCGGTCACATAGATCAGATTCGCACCCGGCTCCGTACCAAACTCATACCAAACTCCATGGAAATCGTTGAATACATGGAACAAATAACGAAATACACTCACGTGATGATCCAATCGTCGCTTGTGCAGAGAAACGCAGAGAAACTATCTGCAACCATCGAAAAACAAGGGGAATTCTGATAAACGCTGGAAAAGGGCTGGGGCAACTATTGATTCTGCAAGTCATTTCTCTGAAACAAGTTACGGCAATAAAATCGGGCGTAATCCGTAGGCCTTGGGAGCAGGAGAACGCCGGTTCAAATCCGGCCATCCCGACTCTTTTTCGAGATGAGCCTTTCGGCGAGTGCGTCGAAAGGCTTTCTCATTGTAGGGACTAAAGAAGCGAATCGAACCGAATGTTCAACCCGCCTGGGACTACCGACTGACGTTCGACAAGAATCAATGGAGCTTATTCTGTTGCTGGACAAGACCTGGTTCAAATCCCGTAGCCTGTTCGGTCGGAGGGAAACCCTGTTGCCGCGCAATGTTGGCATTGCGAATTCGCCCGCCGCGAACTCCCCCATGCTGTCGAGAAATCGTTGAGTTCGCGCCTTTTCTGGCTGCTGCTGGGGCTCTATAATCGACCTGATCTATCTCAACAATCACGTGTTCGGCGAAAGCGGGGGAAGCGATGGAACGGGCATCCCAGCCTCCCGAAAATGCTGCGTGCCGGCAAAGATTCGATCGCTTCGTGGCCTCTGATTTCGGCGCGAACCAATCGTTCGATGCGAACTTGGACCCCCCTTCGCGAGAATTGAGGGAAGGGCGTGTTAGAGGCTGGCAACGATTGGTTGACGAGATCATCCGCAAGACCGTCAAGACGCCTTTACCCGTCTGCGTTGAAGAGATGGGGAGCGACGACTTCAACGCCTTCGCGAGCCGGGAGTCCGACTCAAAATATTATTATATCGGCATTAATTATCTAGGCTATTTGCATTTGCTCGTCGCTTTCAGGAGACTTCTCGCCGAACCCACGTTCCTGCCGGCGCTGGGGAACTCCGCCGCCGAGACGCAGGCACTGCCTCAGTTCGACCTGCTTGGCCCTTCGAACGCGGTTCTCGGCTCTGTGATCGGTGCCCCTCTTCACCCCGCGGACATGACCAGGTTCCACTTCGCGGGCCTGCTCAGGGAGATCGCCACGAATTTTCTGATCATGCACGAACTGAGCCACATCCTGCTTGGTCATGTGGACTACGTTATCGACAAGATACACACCAATGCGTTGATGGAAGTTAAGGCGGTCTCGCCGGCTCACTTCAGTGCCGGCGAACGACAAGCGATGGAGTTCGATGCCGACGCTGGCGCGATGTACCACGTGCTCGAAAATTTGCTGAAGCAAGCCAAGGAACTCCAGGAGACCAACGACTACTCCCACGAACTGAGCCAGTTTTTCAAAGACCCTGCGGTCTTGTCGTCCGCGTTCTTCATTGCGGTCTACATGGTATTCAGGCTTTTCTCTGGCTCGAGAAATCAGTTGAGTGACCTCAAGTCGGGGAGCCATCCCCACCCCGTCGTCAGGCAAGCCTATCTTACGGGTCTCGTGAATGATGTGATGTCGAAGTTCGGACTCTTGGACCATAAGAAGTTTCGAGAACAGGTGAACGAGAACATTGCAGAGATTGAACGAGGAATCTCCAAGGTGGGTGGATCGACGAAGGTTCTTGACACGTGGCCGATGATTTCGGATCGCTCCGTTATCAACCACGTCGTCTGGCTCGAAGAGAACTTGAAACGGTTAAAGAAAAAGCTCAATCCGCTGTCCTAGGCTGGAGCGGAAACGCGGACATTCTGAATGATACAATTGTCACAGTTGACTCGGAGATGTCGTTGGGGATCAAACGCCGCCAGTCGTCCGTGCAAATCAATGCCAGCCGCAAACACGCACGCAATGAAAAGTTCGATGGCTGCCCTGTCGGCCCGTATCATCCGGTCCTTACGCTGATCGAAGGTTCGGTTGGGCGTGGGTCTGCCGACTCGCGCCCAACTTCCGCCCCGGACGTGAGATCCGATATCGGTTAACAAACGGCTTGACCAGGCTCGTGTCCCGCTCCCAGACGTCGACGCCGATGACCCGTAAGCCCTTGACCTTGTCCTTGTGGGCCAGCTCGGTGATGTGAGTAATGCTGACGCGGCACGGCCCGCACCAGGTCGCCCAGAATTCGACGACATAATTCTTGCCTGGCTCGAACTGGTCGACCTTGTCCCCCTTGACCCAGCCCGAGACGGCGAGCTTCGGCGCCGGGCCCAGTCGGCGGCGGAGATGAGGCAGACCACGACCGCCGCGACGATCCTAAGATGCGGACGCCTGAGGGTGACCTCCGATCTGTGATTTCGAATCGACCTCACCGAACGCTCGGCGACGGCCGATCCGACATGTGTCATCGAGACCTCCTCACGCTACTGAGGAGCCCCGGCCGCCGGAATGGGGTCGGCCTCAGTCCCGGGGCCATTTCGGCCGATTGCCTGCGCCGACGCCACTCGAGGGTCGCATCCGGCTCTGTCCCGAACAACGCTGCAACCATTCGTTTCAGGTTCTGCTCCCGTTTTGTTATCCTGGGACGAGGAAGTCGATGATTCGGGGACATTCCTGGCGCAAGGTAGGCCGATGAACGAGCGTGGCGGGGCTTCGACCCTATCAGAGACCCAACCGGGATCGCAGGCGGCACTCGTATCGGAAAATCCGCCGACATCGCGGGGCCGGCGAGGGAGCTACCGAGAATCGGTCGAGTCGTTCGTGGTCGTGTTCGTGGCGTTCCTCATCTGGAGTATCGAAGCCGAAGGCTTCGTCATCCCGACCGGCTCGATGGCTCCCACGCTGATGGGCCGTCATAAGGAGGTCACCTGCCCGGAATGCGGGTACGTGTTCACCGTCAACGCCTACCGCGAGGTCGATTCGGATCGGCCCGAGTTGGGGACGGGTCCGCGGGTCCGCTGGGGTACCTGCGAGAACTGCCGGAACGTGGCCGCCGTTAACGACGCGCCCAGCTTCTCGGGCGACCGGATCTACGTCATGAAGGAAGGCGTTTCGATCCCCTTCCTCCCTTGGGCCGGGAAAGTCCGGCTCCATCGGTGGGACGTGGCCGTCTTCAAGCTCCCCGAGAAGCCGGATGTCCGCTACATCAAGCGACTGGTCGGCATGCCGGATGAAGTCGTCCGAATCCAGGGCGGGGACATCTGGGTCAAGCCCGGGGCTGGGACCGGGGAGTTCCGGCGGGTCCCTCGTCCGCTGGATCATCAGCAGGCGATGCAGGTGATGGTCTATGACGATCGCCACCGCCCGGCGTCACTGGCCGGCGATCCGACCTACGCGCGGTGGTCCGCCGTCGAACCGGGAGCCTGGAAGGAGACCGCGCCCGGTCAGTTCGAGCCCGCTGGAACGACGTCCGACTGGTCCGAGATGTCCTACCGACACATCATACCCAGCCCCGAAGAGTGGTCGGCGGTCCGATCCGGACGACGGCCGAATTCTCCGCCCAAGGCGACCCTGATCACGGATTTCTTGTCCTACAACACCGAGGTTGTCGCCCTCGACGAGCCGAACGCCCGGACAGCCTACCGGAATTCGGTCCCCCCGCACTGGGTCGGCGACCTGACGATCTCGTTGCGGTTGACCGTGCGGAGACCGTCGGGCCGCTTGCGGCTCGATCTGATCGCGGGCGGCCTCGCCAACCGTTGCGAGCTCGACCTGTCCTCGGGCGAAGCTCGCCTCTTCCACGGCGATGAGCCCGTGGGCGACGCCGTCTCGACACGGATCGGCCCCTCCGGGACCTACGACCTGACCTTCGCCAACGTGGATGGCCGCCTGACCCTCTGGATCGATCGAGACCTGCCTTTCGGCGACGGCCGGTCTTATCCGTCCATCCCCGATGCGCGGGTGCCCACCTGGGCCGACCTCCAACCGGTCCGGATCGCCGCTCAAGGCGCGGAGGTCGCGATCGATTCCCTCATCCTCAAGCGCGACGTCTATTATACCCTCGATCCGTCCCGTTCGGACTATTCAAACTTCGGCGACGACGCTCGCTCGGACGGCTCAACTCTCGTTGACCTGCTGTCGGATCCCGCCCGGTTTGACACTCTGGAACATCGCCGCCCTCGCGACCTCGCCATTGCGCCGGGACATTATCTGATGCTCGGCGACAACAGCCCGCTGAGCAGCGACGGCAGGGCCTGGGGCCAGAGCGACCAGATCGACGCCGACCGTCCCGATCGCGGATGGGACAGCTCCGGGCGGGCCGCCTGGGAAGTCCCCGAGGCACTGCTCATCGGCAAGGCATTCTGCGTGTACTGGCCCCACCTCAAGCCGATCTGGCCCAACCTCCGGTTCGGGGCCGACATTCGCTTTCCTGCGGTCCCGTACATTGCACGCATGCGATGGATACGATAACGGCCAGATTATGTCGGGCTCTCGGACTGGCGGCGAGCGGGACGGAGGGGTTGGAGTAGGGGATTGACTCGCCGGAAGATCGCTTTAGACTTAACGTTACGCATTTGCGGCAGACCTCGGCGAGCTGTGCGATCCCGGACCCGGGCCGAGGCATGCGGCGGCGCCGGTCTCCGGCAATTTTCCTGAACCTTCGGCCGCGGCGGTACGTATGATGGTTAAGGCCATAGGATCCGATTCAGCGGAAGACCTCGGCCAGCTCTCCGACGAGACGCTGATGGGCCGCTACCGCGAAGAGGGTCATGCCGATCTGTTCACCGAGCTTGTCCATCGATATGAACGCGAGCTCTACCGCTACCTGGCCCGCTACCTGGGGGATCCGACCTTGGCGGAGGACGTGTTTCAAAACACGTTCCTCCAGGTCCACCTGAAGCGCGGATTATTCGAGGATGGCAGGCCCTTCCGTCCCTGGCTGTATGCGATCGCGACACACCAAGCCGTCGATTCACTGCGAAAGGTCGGCAGACACCCCACGGTGAGCCTCGACCAGCGGGTCGGCGGCGGCGGCAGTCGTGAGGCGGACTCCGGGAACTTGATCGATCTCCTCGTGGGCGAAGCGGGCGGCCCGCTCGCAGACCTCCAGGAAGCCGAGCGTCAGCAATGGGTCCGAGAGAGCATCGCTCGCTTACCAGACGCACTCAGGCAAACCTTGATCCTGGCTTACCACCAGGACTTGAAATATCGCGAAATCGCCGAGATCTTGAAGATCCCGGTCGGAACCGTGAAGTCACGCTTGCATGCCGCGCTCGAGAAGCTCCAGCAGATGGCGCGGTCGGCGAAGCGTTTCGGGGAAGAGTGACGCCATGAAAGCCGATGAGATGATCGATTTTGTGCTGGGTCAGGTCAACGGCGCCGACCGTGATCGGCTCGAGCAATCCCTCCGCGGCGATGGCGAATCGTCCGTCCGGATG
Organism: uncultured Planctomycetota bacterium; assembly: GCA_963743925.1. Taxonomy (GTDB): domain Bacteria; phylum Planctomycetota; class Planctomycetia; order Isosphaerales; family Isosphaeraceae; genus CAVZRC01. The sequence goes on from CAVURY010000023.1 coordinate 55,872, forward strand.
GAGCGACTCCGGGTGGCGCTCCACCGGCTGCTCGACGACGGAACCCCCTTCGAACATCCGCCCGACCTGGCCTTCCGGACCGTGACCTTCGTCGCCAAGAATCGGAGGCGGTCCCTTTCGATCATGGATTATGTGCCGATCCGCGTCCCTTTTCGCTGGGCCGACATGGCGGTCGCCGCCAGCATCTTCGTCGCGGGCGTCCTGACCCTGCTGCCCGCAATCCAGCGATCCCGAGAGCGGATGAACCAGGCCGGTTGCCTCTTCAACCTCCAGCAGCTCGGCAATAGCCTGGGGCAATACGCGTCGTTGCACCCGTTCTTGCCCTATCCACCGAGCCATCCGGATGAAGCCCCCGCCGGATCGTTCGCCGTGATCCTGCACGATGCGGGCGTGCTCGATAACCCGGCGCTGCTGGACTGCCCCTGCAACGGCCGATGTCCGCAGCTGCCCGGTGCGGGCGCGCAGCTCGTGAGTTTCGACCAGATGGAGCACATCCGACGCAACGACCCCGCCCGGTATGCCGGGATGCTCTGCTGGGATTACGCCTATAACGTCGGATATCGCCACGCGACCGGCCAGCCCGGCCCGCTGGAAGTCGCCCATTCGATGCGGGTGCCGGTCATCGCCGACCAGCCCAGCCACGAAAACTTCGTCACCATCAAGGCCGGGAATAGCCCCAATCACGGGGGCCGCGGGCAGAATGTCCTGTTCGGAGACGGCAGCGTCCAGTGGTTACGGACCCGCAACGGCGGACCTAACGACCCGGATATCTTCCTGAATAACGAGCATCAACCCAGGCCGGGCGTCCACGTGCAAGACGCCGTCCTGGTGCCCAGCAAGATGCCGTTCCACGGTCATTGATGGCGGAGACGTTCGCAGATCGACATCGCGAGTAATGTCTTGGCATCCTCGATCCGACCGTCTTCGCACATCGCCAGCGCCTCGCTCCAGGGAACGACGACGACCTGGAGGTCCTCATCGAGCTGGTGCTCGGTCCGACCCGGCCGGAGATCCTCGCAGAGATAAAGGTACATCCGCTCGTTCATCACGCCCGGGCTGACATACCACTCCCGGATCCTGCGGATCCGACCCGCACGATAGCCGGTCTCCTCCGTGAGCTCACGCTCGGCCGTCCGGTCGGGCGACTCGCCGGCGTCGATCGTCCCAGCGGGCACTTCCAGGAGCGTCCGGCCGATTGCGTAGCGTCGGTTCCTCACCAGGCAGACGTGCTCGGCGTCCACCATCGGGACCAGCGCGACGGCCCCCCGATGGAGGACCACCTCCTTCTCGGCGATCGTCCCATCGTTGAGGCGTACCTGCCGGAGGGCCAGGTCGATCTTCGGGCCTCGATAGATCACGCGTTCAGTCAATTGAGGATCTGCCATCAGGTCGGTTGTCCGCTATGGCGATCCCGGATGGTCAAGACCGGGCAGGGGGCCTCGCGGACGATCCGCTCGGCGACCGATCCGAGCAGCACGTGGCTCAGGCCGGTCCGGCCGTGCGTCGAGATCACGATGAGGTCGATCCGGTGTTCCATCGCATACGAAACGACCGCTTCGACGGGGCTGCCCCACCGTACTCCCCTGACGACCGATCGGGGCACTCCCCAGGCGTGCTCGAGCAGGTGGTCGAGCGTCTGCCTGGCCCGTTGCTCATTCTCCGCGTAGTATTCCGGAGGCATGACCGGCATCAGGAGCGGGTCGGGTCCGGTCGGCAGGATCTCGGAGAGGATGTGGACCATGTGCAGATCCGAGCCCAGCCGCTCGGCGAGCCCGCACGCATAGCGGACGGACTCCTTCGAGTGTTCGCTGAACTCGGTCGGCACCATGATCGCACGGATTTCCATCATGCCGGCTCGCCGGGTGGGCGCTCCTCGCGGACCAGGGACTGGAAGCGCTGGCGGAGCTGGCGGGTGATCGGGCCCGGCTTGCCGTTGCCGATCGTGCGACCGTCGCACTCGACGACCGGGATCAGCTCGGCGGCCGTGCCGGTCAGGAAGCACTCCTGGGCTTTGAAGACGTCCAGTCGATCCATGGTCCGCTCGATCACGGGGTATCCGGCGGCGCGTGCCAGCTCGATCACGGCGCCGCGCGTGATCCCCTCCAGGATCCCCGAATCGATGCTCGGCGTGTGGATCCGATCGTGCTGCACCACGAAGATATTATCGCCGGTGCACTCGGCCACCTCGCCCTTGTGGTTGAGCATCAGGGCCTCGAGACAACCGGCCTGGGTCGCCTCGATCTTGCCCAGGATATTGTTGAGGTAGTTGAGCGACTTGATCCGGGGATTGACCGCGTTGGGATGGTTGCGGGTGGTCGCGGCGGTGATGATCTTCAACCCGTGGTCGTAAAGCTCCTCGGGGTACAGGCTGATGTGGTCGGTGATGATGACGACCTGCGGGTCGGATGTCTTCCGGGGATCGAGGCCCAGGCTGCCCGCGCCCCGGGTGACCACGACCCGGATGTAGGCGTCGATCAGCTTGTTATAGGCCAGAGTCTCCCGGATCGCCGCGGACATCTCCTCGCGGCTCATCGGGATCTGGAGATGGATGGCCTGCGCCGATTCGTAGAGGCGGTCGACGTGCTGGGCGAGGCGAAAGACGCGCCCCGAGTACGCCCGAATCCCCTCGAAGACGCCGTCCCCGTAGAGCAGGCCGTGATCGAAGACGCTGATCTTGGCGTCGAGCTTATCGTATAACTTGCCGCTGATATAGACTTTGGGGCCCATCGGCGATCCTCCGGCTGTGAGTTGGCGAGAGCCAAGCCGACGCAAGCCCCGCGTCCGGGAACCGTCAGGCGAGGGCGGTCAACCATTCCTCGATGCGTCCCTCGGCGAGCCGAACGACCCGGTCGGCTTGCTGTGCAATGTGCGGATCATGCGTAACCAAGATCATAGTGAGCCCGCGTTCCCGGTTCAAGTCACGCAGCAGCTCGAGGACCCCATGGCCGCTCCCGGCGTCGAGGTTTCCGGTCGGCTCATCGGCCAGGAGAACCGCCGGCCGGCCGGCCAACGCCCGCGCGATCGCCGCCCGCTGCATCTCGCCGCCGGAGAGCTCCGACGGCAGATGCTCGAGGCGGTGTCCCAGCCCGACGCGCTCCAGCAGCTCCTGCGCCTGGCATTTCAGTTGGCGGCGCTCCTTCCAGTAAGACCATACCCCTCGTCCGATCCACTGCGGCATCTGCACGTTCTCGAGCGCGGAGAGCTCCGGGAGCAGGTGGTAGAACTGGAAGATGAACCCGAACGTGCGGTTGCGCATCGAGTCGCGGTACCGGTCGGGCCGGTTGTCGATCCGTTCCCCTTCGAAGAGGACCTGCCCGGAATCGGGCGCGTCGAGCAGTCCCAGCAAGTGCAGCAGCGTGCTCTTGCCCGATCCGCTGGCGCCGACGATCGCGAGCATCTCACCGTGCTCGACTTCCAGGTTAACTCCGCGGAGCACCGGGACCTCGTTGCGGCCCTTCCAGTAGCTCTTCACCAGGCCCTGTGCGGAGAGGTGGCCGGTTGTCGTCATCGTTCTTACCTTCACCTTCCGTGGATTTGAGGGATCAATCCGACACGCAACGTATCCGCGCTCATTCGAATCGCAACGCCCGGACCGGGTGGAGACGCGCCGCCCGTTCGGCCGGCCAGATGCTCGCCACCACGGCGATCAACAACGCACCGGTCACGATCCAGCAGACCGTGAACGGCTCGACGATCGTGGGGATCTTGTCGAAGTAGTAGATGGACTCATCGAAGACTTTATGCCCCGTCATCCGACTCAGGACTTTTTCGATCTCGTTGATGTATCTGACGAACAGCAGCCCGCCGGCCATCCCGACCCCGCTGCCGACGGCGCCGAGCAGCAGTCCGTAGCCGAGGAAGATGCCGCGAATCGAGCCGTTCGAGGCCCCGAGGGCCTTCATGATCCCGATATCGCGCGTCTTCTCCACGACGATCATCGAGAAGATCGCCAGGATGCCGAACCCGGCCACGGCGATGATGAAGAAAAGCAGGATGTTGAGGATGCTCTGCTCGATCGCGACCGCCCCGAGGAGCGGGCCTTGCTTCTGCTCCCACGTCAACACGTGGTAGGTCAATGGCCTCATCTTGTCGAGCGCGAGCTGAAGCTCCTCGGCCAGCTTGGTCAGCTCCACGCCCGGCCGGACCTTGACCTGAATCTGCGAGACGGCTCCGAGACCGGTTGCGGAATCGACCAGCAACCGGGTCTTCTGGAGCTCCTTGAGCGGAACGTAGACGTGGGTCGAGTCATATTCGCTCATCCCGCTCTTGAAGTAGCCGACCGTGGTGAAGGTGTCGATCCCCGCCTCGGCCCGCGACTCGCCGATCCTGGGGAAGATCAACCGAACCATCGAGCCCGGAGGCGCCCAGTACTGGTCGGGCAGACCATTGCGGTGCCAGGTCGCCAGGGCATAGCCGAGGATCGCCCCGGAATCGGGCGCCTGCTCGTTCATCTGCTTCTTCAGCTCGGCCTCGAACGCCTGGCTCAGCTCGTCCTTCGGGTCGTCCTTGAAATCGTCGAGAAGTTCCCCGGCCGGGGTGTGCATCTTGAACTTCTCGGAGACCTCGAACGACGGCGGTATCCGCTTCCCCTCCCCGTCGAAGAGGAATTCGGCGAAGTCGCCGGTCTTGGCCCGCTCCTCGGGCTGTACGCCGATGATCTGGACCGGATGCGTCATGACATCGCCGCTGGCCACCCGAAACTGGATGATGCCGGGGCATTCGAGCGTCGGGGCCATGGCGAGCACACGGTCGCCGGCCACGTCCTTGATCCGAGCCTGGATCTGCTCCCAGTTGTAGAATCCATTGAGCGAATACGACTCGACCACGACGTCGGCGAGGACCCCGTGGAGCCGGTCGCGCATCTTGTCGGCGAACCCGGCCATCACCGAGTTGACCACGATCATCGTGGCCACGCCGAGCATCACGCTGACGATGCTGGCCAGCGCGATGTAACGCGTCTTGAGATACCGCCAGCAGAGCAGGTACTTGAACACGTCTACGGCTCCTTCCGTTTAGGGTGCTGCTAGAGCACCGATCCGCGTGGCTCCGACGATCTCGGTGCTGATACGAGCCCGAAGCGCCAGCGAGTGCATGATTTCCGGGTATTCACTCGCTGGCGCTTCGGGCTCGTATGGATTCCCTTCGTATCGAGCTGTGCGCAAACCAATCGTGAAACGCTCTAGCCCGATTCCGGGCGCATGAGAGGGAACAGGATCACGTCGCGGATGCTCGTCCGGTTCATCAGGATCATGCAGAGCCGGTCGATGCCGATGCCCAGCCCGCCGGCCGGTGGCATGGCATTCTTGAGCGCCCTGACGAAGTCTTCATCCATCTTGGCCATCGACTCCTCCGCCGGAAGGCCCGCGAGCTGGCTGCGAAACAGCTCCTCCTGGAGGCGAGGGTCGGTGAGCTCGGTATAGGCATTGGCCAGCTCGACGCCCTGGACATACAGCTCGAAACGCTCGGCCACATGGGGGTTCGACGCCTTACGCTTGGTGAGCGGGCAGATCGCGGCGGGATAGTCGATCACGAAGACCGGGCCGGTCAGGTGGTCCTCGACGACGGCTTCGAACAGCTCGCTGACGACGACGTCCGGGTCCTTCCCGGCGGTGGCCAGCCCGGCCGCTTCCGCCCGCGCCTTGACGGCGGCCTGATCGCTCGAGTCGATCCCGGCATACTCGGCGAGCAACTCGGCGTAGGTCCGACGCGGCCAGGGAGGCGTGAAATCCACCGTCGTCTCACCCCAGGGCGCGCGAACCCGCCGCCCAGGGTTTCGATCGCCCCGCAGATCAAGGCCTCGGTCAGGTCCATCATGGAGTGGTAGTCGCCGTAGGCTTGATAGACCTCCATCATGGTGAACTCGGGATTGTGTCGCGTGCTGAGTCCCTCGTTGCGATAGACCCGGCCGATCTCGAAGACGCGCTCCATGCCGCCGACGAGCAGCCGCTTCAAGAACAGCTCGGGCGCGATGCGGAGGAACAGGTCGATGTCGAGCGCATTGTGATGGGTGACGAACGGCCGCGCCGCGGCGCCACCGGCGATCGACTGCATCGTGGGCGTCTCGACCTCGACGAAACCCTTCTCCGCCATGGTCTTGCGGAACGAGGCGATCAGCTTCGATCGGCCGAGGAAGACGGCCAACGACTCGGGATTGCTGAACAGGTCCACATATCGCTGACGATAGCGTTGCTCCAGGTCGGTCAGGCCGTGCCACTTCTCGGGCGGCGGGAGCAGGCTCTTGGACAGGAACGTGAGCGTCTCGGCGAAGACGGTCAACTCGCCGGTCCGGGTGTATCCCAGGCGGCCGTCAACGCCGAGCAAATCGCTGAGGTCCAGCAAATCCGTGAGCTTCCAGCCGAGTTCGCCGACCTGCTTCTGACCGATGAAGATCTGGATCCGTCCCGACCAGTCGCGGAGCTCCAGGAAGATGACTTTCCCCTGCCCGCGGCGGAGCATGATCCGGCCGGCGACCCGCACCATCGCGCCGGGCTGGTCATTTGCGGGATCGTTCGGCGGGGCGGATGCGCGTACTTCGCCGATCGCCTGGTGGCCGTCGAATCGTTGCCCCCACGGGTCGATCCCCAGCTCCGCGATCTTGCGGAGCTTGTCGAGGCGCACCTCTTCCAGGCTCTCACGCGACTCGTCCGACATCGTTCCCCTTACTTCTTCGCGATACGCGACTTCGGGCTAGAGACGGCCAAATTGTAATAATTCGGCCGGTCGGGTCAATTGCAACTGCCGGGAGACCCATACCAGTTGACACGCAACCCCGCCCGCAGGATCGCCACGGGTCATCAGATGGCTCGATCGAGACGAGTTCCATAGACCGACCTTTTCAACACTCGCATTACGTACCCCAATACCAACCCGACGCGCCAGCGAGGGGAACGCCGTCGGACCTTCGATGGCGCGTCGGGTTAGTGTAGTCAATGACAGGTCTATGGTGTGAGGATCTCGACTCATTTCGCGCCGGCCGAAGCCGCCGGCGGGTTGGTCGGCTCTCTCCGGGACAGCAAGTACGCAATCAGTCGATAGAAATCGTCCTCGGCGATCTGCTGGGAAAGATTGGCCGGCATCGGCGAGAGCGGCGACGTGTTGCGTTCCTCGACCGACGATCGAGGCACGCGGACATCCTTACCTTGCGCGTCCGCGAGCACGAGCACCTCGCCTTCCTCGCGGAGCAAGAGGCCCGAGACGACCTGGCCGTTCTTGAGGGCGAGATTCGTCGTCCGGAACGATTGATCGACGTTCCGATTGGGGTCGAGGATATCCTCCAGGAGGCGGTCGAGACCTCGGCTGCCGATGCCGTCGAGCTGGGGACCAACCTTCGCCCCCTTGCCGCCGAGCTGGTGGCAGATCCCGCAGTTCTTCTCGAAGACGGCGACGCCCGAATCCGCCGGACGTGAGGAGGCCCGGAAGCCGGCCCGACGCCGGTCGATGAGCGCGTTCAGCTTCTGGTCGGCCGGGGGAAGTCCGGCGAGCAGCGCCCGGATCCGCTCCTCGAGTTTGGGCGGGTTCGCCGCCTTGAGCGCGACGGCCACCGGCTGCTCCTGCAGCAGTCGCGCCGAGGCCTTGCCGCCGGCGATCGCATCCAGAAGGGACTCGGCTCCTTCGCGGCGGCGGGCGAGTCCGCTCGCGATCGCCGCCTGGATGTCGCCCGGTGCCAGCGGCAGCATCTCGACGAGCACCCGAACGGCCGATCCACGTCCGCTCGCGGCCAGCAAACCGGCGGCGGCCTTGCGAAGCTCGATCGGCGCGGCGGAATCCCGCAGCACTCCGCCCGCAAGCGACTCGTTCGCGGACGGATCGATCGCCATCAGCGCGGTGAGCGCGGCGGTTCGTTGGGGGACCGCGGTGGCCGCCCGCTCGGCAACTTCTCTCAGCGTACCCTGGGTTTCCTTGAGCTGAAGGCCGCTGGCCAGCTCGATCCCCAGGTCCATCTTACCGGCATCCCCCGAACCCAGCAGCGACCGCGCATGGCCGACGGCGAGCTGTTGCAAGGTCCGACTCGGTGCCGAGCCGCGCTCCTGGAATCCCTGGAACATGGTCTTGAGCAGGTCGGCCTGCACTCGGGAACCATGCCGCCCGGCCTGCGCGACGAGGTCGGACAGGGCCCCGATCCGGTCGAGGATCCCGTACCGCGCGATGTGGTGGACGAAGCGAACCAGGTTCGTAGGGGTCTCGTCAAACTTCTGCACGTATTCCAGCAGATAGGCCGCGGATTCCGGCGAAGGGACGCCCAGGGCCACGTCGGCGATGTCGCGCCGATCCCGCTCGGAGAGCTCCAGCGTTTCCAACCCCTCCCAGATATCCACGGTCTTCAACTGGTCGCGCAACGCCATCCGAACGACGTGCATGAGGTGGGTATCGTCGGCCGGAGTCGACTGGCGGAGCGCCAGCAGCGGTCGGACGTTCTCGAGGGAAGGGTGGGCGCCGAGCGCCTCGGCCGCCGCGCGTCGAACGAACGGACTGGAATCGGTCAGTCGGTTCAAGGCGATCTCGTGCAGCGGTCGCGTGAGGTCTCGGCGCTCGATCAGCGACTTGAGTCCGTGGACCCTCAGTTCGCGGTCGGGATCGGCCATGCTGCGCCAGCAAATCGTCGTCGAGCGAATCGAGGCGTAACAGGGACCAGAGTCCGTGGACCCGTTGCCGGGCCGGCTTGTCGGGCGTCATGACCCCGCGGACAGCCGCGATGACGTCGGCCTTGGCGGTCGAGGCTCGTTCCAGGAGCTGGTTGGCGGCGGCGATCCTCACGACCAGGTTGGAGTGGGCGAGCTCGGCGATCAGGTCGGCGACCGAGGAGCGGGTCCGATCGACGGTCGATGGCGCCGGGGCAGGGGGCTGCTTGGGATCGGTGCCTCGATACACGATCCGCCAGATCCGTCCGCTCGTTCGGTCTCGGCCCGGATGGGTCAGCTCCACCTCGTAGTGACCGATGATCCGGTTGTAGAAATCGGCGATATAGAGGGCTCCATCTGGCCCCAACTCGATGTCGACGGGGCGGAACCAGTTGTCCTCGCTCCAGACGAAATCGGGCTGCTCGATCCCCTTTGGCGACGAGCCGTGCCACTCGATCCGATCGCGGTTGATCCGGTTGGTGACGACGTTGCCGATGAAGACCGTGCCGCGGTACTCCTCGGGGAACTGGTCGGCCGCATAGTAGCTGATGCCGGCGATGCCCGTCGAGCCGTGGTCGTGGGTGACCATCTCGGGGCCGAAGCCCAGTCCGTCGTCCGGCTTGCCGAAGCTGGGATACCAGGCACCGCGCAGGAGCTGATAGACCGGCCGGCTGTGGCAGTCGCTGGAATAAAGGTTGCCGAGCGGGTCGAAGGCGAGTCCGAAGGGGTTGACCTGCCCGTGCGTGATATACTCGGCGTGCGAGCCGTCGCGCCGGAACCGATACGTGTTGCCCGAGTTCATGCTGATTGCCTTGTGGTCGCTCCCTTGCACCTTCGATTCGTTGGCGAAGCCGTGACACGCGTAGATCCAGCCGTCGAAGCCCCACGTGAATGCGTTGGTCATCCCGTGAGTGTCGCGATGGCCGATGATGCCATAGAGCACCTGGCGAGAGTCGGCCCGGCCATCGCCGTCCGTGTCCTTCATCAAGTAGATATTGGGGATATTGTGGACGATCGCCTCGCGGCCCGGAGGGATAGGGCAGCAGCCCGATCGGGATATTCAAGCCGTCGGCAAAGGTCTGGATCTTGCCGGCTCGACCGTCGGCCCGGAAGTCGGAGAGGACCTTGACCGAGTCGCGTCCCGGAGTAGCCCGGAGGCTTCGGAAACGGATATTCGACGGTATCGGTCACCCAGAGTCGTCCCAGGTCGTCGAAGGCCAGGTTGAGGGGCTTGTGGATGTCCGGCTCGGCCGCGACGAGCTGGATCTCGAAGCCGGGCGGGACGTGAAGCGCCTTGTGCTCCTGGTCGGGCGTGCGCGGGGGGAAGGAAGAGACGTTCTCGACGGGGGCCGGGGTCTGGGCGTGGAGAATATCCCGCACCGAAGGTCGAAAGAACGACGAGGATCAGCCCGAGCCCGGGCACGCGCGAAACAGGCATCACGACTCTCCAGAGATTCCT
>CAVURY010000024.1:0-35142 GCA_963743925.1 uncultured Planctomycetota bacterium
AAGCGGCTCGAATGAGCACTGAAGCCGAGCGCGGCCACGAACCACGATTCCGCGATGATAGGACTCGGCGCGACATGATGTTGGCCCATGATGCTCGAATTCGAGGTCTGCGTAGCGGCCACCGCGTCATCGGTCCGCGCTTGGGCTCGTGCGAATCAGAGCGCGGGCCGGGGGGCGGTCAATGGGGCAACTCTTGCGATCGGGTCCGTGCCGGTCCTGGGCGAAGTGGCGGCCGCCATGCTCGACTACGCCTTCATGCGACGCGTCGATATCGCGGCGCGCCGGGGATTCCAGGAGCGGTGGCTGAGGCGGCGCGGCAAGGTCCTCGTCATCCCCCCGGCCGAAGCCGGCATGCGATCGCAGAGCCTTTCTGTCGCGTGGGAGGCGTCGCGGATCGCATTCTGGACCCGGTTACCACCCTGCCCGTGGCCTCGTTCAACGGCTTGCAGATCACTCGAAACGCTCGCCCGACTCGGCTCGGCGTCTCCGCTTTCCAGAGCGCGATTTCCATCACGGCTCGTTCTTCGTATTCCGTCAAGGTCTTGGACATCGGGCGCTCGCAAGAAGGCTCGAAGGATTCGTGCGTCGTCGTACCCTCTTCATTGTTCATCATGATTGATCGGACCGGGCCTTGCAATGAAGCGCTTCGTGGGCGATTTGTCCAATTCGCGCGGGACGTCGCCGGCTCGGATGAACCACCGAACTGATAGCCCAATTGACTCCTGACGCGTTGATAGGTTTACAGGTCGCACCGTGCGGGGAAGTCGATTCTGGCTGCGCCGTCGTCGCGGAAGAAGTCCAATGCCCTGGCCGAGCGGAACGCGCCGACCTTACGCCGTCGGTAACCCCGATCTTCATGCGGATTGCACCTCACCGCACGTTATTATCTGGATGCCACGGGATGCCCATGAAGTTCCGGTACGCATGGCCTGAGACTGCGGTAGCACAGGGACCATGCGCCCGTGGCGAACGGGTTCCGCCCAAGGCGCTCCGGGGTTTGGCGGACGCATACGCAAGCCTTGACAGTAGCCTGTCGCCCCGATGATTTGCCATCGCACCAAGTCCGGCCGGCGCGCGTCGGTGGTGTCGGACTGAAGCACTGTCGGTCACTTGGGGGCCGCAACACACACGCCTTGTTCCGCGAGAGGTTGGCCACTTGACGCCGGGTGATCTGGCCTCGCCGGCTAGCCGTTCCACAGTGACACCCAAGTGCTGCAAGGGCTGCGATCTCTCGATACGCTTGTCACTCTCGGCCCGCGAATGCGCATGAACCGTCAATGTTGCCAGAAGTTGTAGAACATCCTCGCTACCCATGCCCAGGCCACCAGTACGATTGCGAGGACAATCCACGTGGGCGCTTTGGCCTGCGACGGCCCCACGAGTCCGATATTTCCCGCCTCGTCAACGTGGAGCTTCCCCTTGCATCTCCGGCAAGTGCAGTCGCCGGCGGGCATCCGGCGCCCTCTATTGCCGCAAGACGGGCAGATCATGAATCGCGAAGCCTTCCGCGCGACGACTCGCTCATAGCGGCTCGGGAACCCGGACCGTGTGAGCCCCAGGCCGAGGCCGATTCCTGCCAGGAGGCCGCCGACATGGGCCCAGAAGGCGACTCCTAACGTCACTCTCGTCGCGCTTCCAAAGACTCCCAGCAGGACCTGTTCCCCGAGCCAGGCCCCGACAGCCCCGACCGAGCTGGTGGAGAAAGTGCGGACATGGAACCGCCATAAGTAGACCTTGAGGTCCATCTTCGCCCCGGGAAAGAGGACCATGTACATCCCCATCATACCCGAGATGGCACCCGAGGCCCCGATGCAGGGGATCTTTGAGTGGGGATTCATGAGGTAGAAGAAAGCCGTCGCGGCGATCCCGCAAGCCAGATAGCAGACGGCCGTCGCGACGTGCCCCACCGCCTCCTCGACGCTCTCTCCAAACATCCAGAGGAAGAACATGTTTCCCAGGATGTGGCGGATATCGGCGTGCAAGAACATCGACGTGAAGACCGTCGCTAGTTCGTGTCGAGCCGGGATGAATCCGTACCGACGCCCCACTCCCTCGCCGGAAGAAAGGATCGAAGTGGCGGCAAACGCCGCGAAATTCGCGATGATCAGGGCATAGATGACCCATGATGTATGCCGGACAGGAGAGTCTCTTCTGACCGGAAGTATGAACACGACGCGTCCCCGGATCGTGATGAGGACAAGGTTCTCCCCGCCGCCGCCCCCTCCGATCTCTCGCCGCGGCGGGCCGGAGGCTAGAGGCTCATGAACCCCGCCATGAAGCCATACCTCGCCAGCTCAAGGCTTGCTGATTTTCAACAATTATTGGTTTCTGCCATTCTTATTGGCAAGCGAGGACTGCTATGATGGCCATCCAGGTCTGCTGGATGAGGCGATCGCCGGGCTCAGTCGGGGGCTGATCCGGGAAATCTCGGCCGTGAAGTCATCGCCCACTCGCGTCCCGCCCCGCTGCTGTGCCAGCTCGTCAGGCCCTTGGAGTTCTATCATGAGGATTCCGGTGATTCGCGGCGTCATCGACCGACGCATCCTGGTCAACTACCGGGTGGCCCCCGACGTGCTGGCCCCACTGTTGCCGCCCCCGTTTCGCCCCAAGCTCCACGACGGGTACGGCATGGTCGGCATCTGCCTCATCCGGTTGCGCGGCATGCGGCCCAGGTTCCTCCCGCCATGGCTGGGCATGTCGTCGGAGAACGCGGCACATCGCACCGCCGTCGAGTGGGACGAGGCCGGCCGCGTCCGGGATGGCGTCTACGTCCGTCGGCGGGACACCAGCTCGTGGCTCAACGCGGTCGGCGGCGGGCGGGTGTTCCCCGGCATCCACCGCCACGCGAAGTTCACGGTCAAGGAAACCGAAACCCATTTCGAGGTGATGTTGCGGAGCGATGATGGCGTGACGAGACTGTCCGTCGTCGGGGATGTCGCCGCCGACCTGCCCGCGACCTCAATCTTCGATTCGCTCGCGGAGGCGTCGGCCTTCTTCCAGGCCGGCTCGCTGGGCTATTCGGCGACGCCCGACCCGCGGAAGTTCCAGGGGTTGGAGTTGCTGTGTCCTTGCTGGCAGGTCGAGCCGTTGTCGGTGTCCTCTGTGCAGTCGAGCTTCTTCGATGACCGCGCATTGTTCCCGGCGAACTCGATCGAGTTCGATTGTGCTTTGCTGATGCGGGGCATCGAGCACGAGTGGCACGGCAGGGCGGACCTGTGCTGCGACGCGGGTGCCGGGCCTGTCCAGGCGCGGCACCTGTCCCGGCCCGCCACGTCGGGTTCCGGGATCTCGTAGCTCAGTGAGGCCGGCCGGGCAACTGGGCGGTGGCATCTTGCGGCACAAGCAGGGGGCGGGAATGGCTACAATCCGGATCGTGACCGTCGTCGATGCCCGGGCCGATCGGTGCTTCGACCTGGCCCGGGACATCGACTTCCACACCCGGTCGCTCGCGGCCACCGGGGAGAAGGCTGTCGCCGGCCGTACCTCGGGATTGATCGGGCAGGGCGAGTCTGTCACCTGGGAGGCGCTGCACCTGGGCGTCCGGCAGCGATTCACCGCCGAGGTGACCGTGTTCGATCGCCCCGTGTACTTCCGGGACGCGATGACGGCCGGGGCGTTCCGGTCGTTCGCCCACGACCACCGTTTCGAGGAGCGTGACGGCAAGACGGTGATGACCGACGAGGTCGCCTTCCGGTCGCCGCTCGGGCCGCTCGGCTGGCTGGTGGACCGCCTGTTCATGGCCGGCTACCTGCGAAGGCTGCTGGAGGGCCGGTGCCAGGCCATCAAGCAAGAAGCGGAGTCGATGGCTCAACAACACCCGTAGGGGTCCCGATCCCGGTCATCAACGATCTTGCTTCGGTCGGATCGACGTCGGATTGACCGACGCTTCTGCCGCAACTTGCCGCGACGCGTGTCCATCGCCGCCTGATGAGGCATGATCGGAGATCCTCCCGGAAGGCTAACCGCAGATCGTGAATCACCTCTCACCAGCGCCAGTACTGCCTGTGCATGAACGCGACGGCCGCGAGCAGGTCGAACGTGTCCCTGCCGGGTTCGATCCACAGGGCCCAGACCATCTTCGTCGGGACGACGAGGCCTCCGAGCAGCCTCGGGGCGCCCGATGCGGTGCCGGTCAAGTTCTGCCACCAGAAGAATGGCGTGTCGAACGTCCAGGAATCGCCATGAGCCAGCTCCAGGGTGTGGCGATTGCGCACGATCGACCGGACCGATATCCTCCACACAAGTTCACCATTTCGCCGCATCGCGTATCTCACGCCGGGCACCGGTCCTTCGGAGCGAATGATGCCCTGCTCGCGCCGGTCGGCGTCGAGGACCCGCACCCACGGTAACCAGTGAGGCCGAGGCTCCAATCGCAGGCAGAGCGTCCCCGGCGACTCGTCGCTAATGGCGTCACTGTCGCTCGCATCGAAGACGCTAACCGGGTCGCCCGCCTCCCCTCCGATCTCGGAACAGTACCGGCGAGCGTCATCGATCCAGGCCGGAATGCCCGACTCTTCCGCGTTGTGGCTCTCGAGCCGCAGGTGCGAAGGGGAACCTCGCCGGGGGCGGCCGTCTCGCACCACCGCCGCGACCAACAATAGCCCCGCGGTCCAAGCAATCCACGGCACCTTTTCGTTGACGGCGAGCAAGCCGACGACAATCAGCACAGACGTTACCATCAGGGTGAGCTGGCGGAGCAACTCGAGCCAATCCCACGCGGAGCGGAATCCGAGGAATGCCCACGCAGAACGGATCATGATTCGAGTCCTCAAGATCAACAGCGGCCCTCGCCGAAAGGCCGCGTGTCAGGATGATGGACCAGGACATCCGAGATGCGAAATGCCCGAGCAATCTCCCGAGTCTGGCACCCTTGTGCCCGAGGGCGGGTCCTGCCGCGACCATTTCCAGGCAATGCTCCGGCTGTGCACCGCGGACACCTTCGGCGCTTTTGACGCCTATGAAGAGTACGCCGAGCGCGTGACACGTGGGGCCCGGTCCGTCCGCGAGAGCCTCGACGCGGAACTCGCCTGAGTCGTCGGTGATCCGTACATCCCCAGAATCCGGCTTTCGATGCCATCCGGACCCTCGATCCCGATTTTCACACCCAGAACCCCCGGTTTCTCCCATGGTCCCCTGGACGAGGGGGCTCCGCCCGGTTTCAATAAGTATTCAAGAAATCCCGGCGAGGCCCCCGACGCTAGAGCGCCTGATGATTCGGATTGCATACATACCGACCCGACGCGCCAGCGAGGGGAATGCCTCCGGACCCTCGCTGGCGCGTCGGGTTTGTGTCGCCCCCATACGACCACGGCGTGAGCAAACCATCCGCTAACCGCTCCAATCTCAACGTTCATCCGAGAAATCTCGCATCTGTACCGTGACGGATTTGGCCTAAGACCCTGACAGACCACATGATAAGAGTCATTCAAAACGATGAAGATGCTCGAGTTCCGGTGGCTGGTCCTTGGCGTTTCGGCATTGGCGTTCTTGCTTGCACCCGCCCATGCGACCGCGAAGGAACCGGGGCCGCGTGACGCCTATCAGAAACAAGTCCTACCGCTGCTCGAGCGGTACTGCGTTGACTGCCACATGAAAGAGAATTCCGAGGCGGGTATCGCCCTCGACCGGTACCAGAACCAGGCTGAGGCCATCAAGGATGGCCAGACCTGGATCCGGGTCCGGGATGCGGTGCAAGGGCGCATCATGCCGCCGAAGGATATGCCCCAGCCCTCCCTCGAAGAGCTGGACCGGATCGTCGCCTGGGTCGAAAACGACTTCCTGGCCGCGCAATGCGGCCAGAAAACCAGCTCGGCGCCCGTGGTGATCCGCCGGTTGAATCGGCACGAATACAACAATACGGTCCGCGACCTGATCGGCCTGGATCTCCGCCTCGCGGATGCGTTCCCCCCGGACGATATCGGATTCGGTTTCGACAACGTCGGCTCCGCGCTCAACATCTCGCCGGTCCACATCGAGAAGTATCTCGACGCCGCGGAACTCGCCTTGAACAAGGCGATCGTCCTGCCCGACGCCGAGGCCTACTCGCCCGCCGAATTGATCGGACTGAAGACGTATCCGCTCCCGCCCAACAAACCGGTCGAGTTCAAGCACTCCCTGAAGCCCGGCCGCTATCTGGCCGATTTCAGCCTGGTTCGAGTCGGGATCGACGAATCCGTCCCACCCCCGAGGTTGGTGATCGGTTTCGGCAAGGACCGTCGGACGGTGGAAGCCGTGCGCGTGCAGGACGAGACGGTCGTCTACCGATACTGGCTCAAGGTCGCCGTGGGGGACAATCTGGTCCATGTCGCGCTGGCTCCCGGCCAGGCCGAGAGCGCCAACGTCGCCAAGCCCAAAGCGGTCGGCGATAACGTGAGCGGCGACCAGCGCTACGCGGGCGAGCGGGGACTGCACGTCAACTCGATGGTCGTGCGTGGACCGGTCCCGCTCAAGAACGAGTCGCTTCCCGAGTCGCATCGAAGGATCGTGTTCTGCGATCCCGAATATGGCGATCAATCGCGGATCGATTGTGCCCGGCGGGTGATCGCACGGTTCGCGGAACGGGCCTTTCGGCGGCCCGTGCGACCCGAGGAAGTGGAACGCGTCCTCCGGATCTTCCGATTGGCCCACGACCGCGGCGAGAGTTACGAACGGGCCGTCCAGCTCGCGCTGACGACGGTGCTCGCCTCTCCGCAGTTCCTGTTCCTGGTCGAGCCGGAAGAGGCACGCGAAGATCGTCCGCTGACCGAGTTCGAGCTGGCCAGCCGCCTCTCGTACTTCCTCTGGAGCAGCATGCCCGACGACGAGCTCTCCCGCGAAGCCCACGCCAATACCTTGAGATCCAACCTGCGCCGGCAGGTGGTCCGGATGCTCGAAGACCCCCGGTCGGACGAGTTCGTGGGAAACTTCGCCGGCCAGTGGTTGCAGCTACGCAAGCTGGACGGGGTGGCCCGAGATAAAGACCTCTTCCGCGACTTCGACGACACCTTGCGAGCCGCGATGCGCAAGGAAACCGAGCAGTTCTTCGCGTATATCCTGCGCAACAACCGGAGTGTCCTCGAGTTGCTGGATTCCGACTATACCTTCCTGAATGACGCGTTGGCCCGCCATTATGGGATCCCCGGAGTCGCGGGCGGCCAGTTCCGGAAGGTGGCCCTGGCGGATCGTCGGCGCGGCGGCGTGCTGACCCAGGCCAGTGTCCTCACGCTGACATCCAATCCCAATCGGACATCGCCGGTGAAGCGTGGCCAATGGATCTTGCAGCAGATTCTGGGGACGCCGCCTCCCCCGCCACCCCCCAATGTTGCTAAATTGGACGAGAGCAAACAGGCCGCCGACGCCGCCTCGCTGCGTGAGCGGATGGAGGTGCATCGGACCAAGCCCGAATGCGCCTCGTGCCACCAGCAGATGGACCCCCTGGGCTTCGCCCTGGAAAACTACGATGCCGTCGGCCGCTGGCGGGCCATGGACGGCGAGTTCTCGATCGATCCCTCTGGAGAGCTGCTGGGAGGCCGTAAATTCGCCGACGTCAAGGAGTTGAAGGGCCTCCTGGTGTCCTCGGCCGCCAAGAAATTTACGAGATGCCTCATCGAGAATATGTTAACTTACGGCCTGGGGCGCGGGTTGCAAGCCTACGACTACTGTGCCGTCGAGGATATCCGCACGAACCTTGCCGGCAACGACTTCCGGATTCAGGACATCATTTTCGGGATCGTGGAAAGTCAGGCGTTCCAGAATCGCGGCGTTGCCGCTAAGTGATGAGCCGTTCCGAGAATTCCTGGATACCGTGATCCCGACGTACGGAATCGCCCCGCCTTCTCGCGTCAACAGGGGAAAGAGGATATGCCGATCCACGTGAACCGACGAACGATGCTTCGTGGCATGGGTGCCGCCCTCGCACTTCCGTGGATGGAGAGCCTTTCGGGCGTCGCTCGGGCGGCCGCGAAGTCCTCCAGGCCGCCGGTCCGGATGTGCTTCTGGTACGTCCCCAACGGCGTCCACCTGCCGGCCTGGTTCCCGAAAAATGAGGGATCGCTGGTTGACCTGCCCGAGACGCTCCAGCCCCTCTCGTTCGCCCGCGAGTATCTCAACACGTTCCATGGGCTGACGCACCCCACCGCCCTGCTCAACGGCGATACCGAAGGATGCGGCCACGGCCAGGGTTCCGCCAGCTTCCTCACGGGTGCCCAGGCCTACAAGACCCAGGATGCCGTCCGGGTTGACGTCTCGATCGACCAGGTTTATGCGCGTCACGTCGGCAACGAGACCCGCTTCCCCAGCCTCGAGCTCGGCTGCGAGTCGGCCCGCTCGGGAAACGCGTTCGGCTACAGCGGGACCTACAAGACGCATATCTCCTGGCGGACCCCGACCTCGCCCGCTCCCTATGAGATGAACCCGAAGGTGGTCTTCGACCGCCTGTTCACCAAGGGGACCAATAGCCTCACGCAGACCACGATCGCCGATCGCGACTTCTACCGTCGGAGCATGATCGACTACGTGCTGGACGACGCCAACCGGATTCGCAATCGCGTCGCCAAGACCGATCAGCGCAAGCTGGACCAGTACCTGACGGGGGTCCGCGAAGTGGAGCGCCGGATCCAGCAATCCGCCGCCGCCGCGGTCGAACTTCCCGGCACCGATTTCCAGAGGCCCGCGGGCATCCCGGAAGACTTCGACGAGCACCTGCGCCTGATGTGCGACCTGATGGTCCTGGCCTTCCAGACCGACAGCACCCGGGCGTCCACCTTCATGGTGACCAAGGAAGCCACCGACCGGAACTATCCCTGGCTCGGCTTCACCGACGGACACCACGAGCTTTCCCATCACGCCAACGACCAGGAGAAGAACCGGAAGCTCCGCGAGATCGACCGCTACCACATCGCGATCCTGGGATACATGGTCGAGAAGATGATGTCCATCGAAGAGGCCGGCGGCACGACGCTGCTCGACAATTCGATGGTCCTCTACGGCAGCGGGATCAGCGACGGGGACCGCCACGACCATATCAACCTGCCGGTGCTCGTGGTCGGGAAGGGCGGAGGCACCCTGCGGACGGGCCAGCACCTGAAATGCCGGCAGGAAACGCCGATGTCCAACCTCTTGCTGGCCATGCTCCAGCAGGCGAACGTCCCGGTCGACCGCTTCGGCGACAGCACCGAGCCACTGCCGGGCCTGCTTGCCTGAGCGTCCGCATGCATTTTGGATTTTCGATTTTCGATTTCGGATCGCGGGAGGAGAGGCGGCATCTCTTCTCCCTCGCCCCGCGGCAGCGGGGAGAGGGTGTCCGAAGGACGGGTGAGGGGTCCTCGAATTTTGGATTTTCGATTTTGGATTGCGGTATGAGGGGCCTTCACCGAGACTCGACGAGAGTTTAGGACCCTCATTTCGTGAAAACAACCTCGAATACGCATGTTGGTTGAAGGAGTGCGCTCGTGTGGATTCGCGGTTTGATTCGGGCCCTCCTCGCGATCGCCTTCTGCGGACCGCTCTCCACTCGCGGTCTGGCCCAGGATAGGCCGGCCCCGGCTCGTGCGGAATCCTCGATCGAGAATCTCCACGCCAAGAACGTGGACGTTCGCCGCGAGGCGGCGACCAGGATTCGGAACTCCGATCGGACCGCGCAGCGCAAGGCGTTGCCCGTGCTGATCGACCTGCTGATGAAGGAGAAGGACGGCCAGGTGCGCATGGCGGTCCTCGAGACCGTCACCGACATGGGACACGACGCCACCGAGGCGGTTCCCGCACTCGTCCACACCCTGCGCACGAATTATGGAGGCCAGGGGCAGGAAGAGTCGCACCAGGATTATCGGTCGGCCATGGCCCTGGCGGCGATCGGCAAACCGGCCGTCGAGGGCCTGCGTGGCCTGCTGAAGGAGCGGAAGGAGAGCGTCCGGGCGGAAGTGGTCATGGCCCTGGGGCGAATCGGGCCCGATGCCGCGGCCGCCATCCCCGAGCTGATTCCTCTGCTCGGCGACCCGAGTGAGCGGATTCGCCGCGAAGCCACCCAGGCGCTCGGGCGAATCGGCACCGCCGCGATCACTCCGCTAATCGCCGCCTCGGCCCACAAGGAGGTCGCCATTCGCGCCCGGGCCGTCGAGAGCCTGGGATATATCCCCTCGCCGAGCGGCGAGGTGCATTCCGCCGTCATCAAGTGCGCAAGATGCCGTCCCGGAGGTCCGGGCGGCCGCGCTGAAATCCCTGGCGCGATTCGATCTGCCCGAAGCGACCGTCTTGCCGATCGTGAGAGAGAACGTCCGGCATGAGGAGGAATCGGTCCGGCTGGCCGCGGTGAACTGGCTCCTGGGAAGACGGGCGTTGCTCCGGAATCTGGCCCCGGATCTCGAGTCGCTGTTGACGGCGAAGCCGGCCGGCGTCGCGAGACACGCCGCGTTCCTGCTCGGCAAGATCGGACCGGAAGCCGCCCCCCGGCTCCTCGCGGGCCTCCGCCGGGAGGATAGCCGGATCGATCAGATCGCCGAGGCTCTGGCCCAGATGGGTCGCCCTGTGGTCGGGTTGCTCTCGCGGGCGATCACGGCCCCGGAGGCTCGCGTCCGTCGCGGCTCGGCGCTGGCACTGGGGCAGATTCGCCCCCTGCCTCCGGGGATCGCGCGGAAGCTGGCGGCCGGACTCCGTGACCCCGACCGAGCCGTCAGGGCCGCTTTCCTCACCGCGATCGGTTACCTGGGGACCCGCGCCAGCGACTCCGCGCCGGCCGTGCGTGAGCTGCTCAAGGATGAGTCCGCGGAGATCCGGGTCCAGGCCATCGCGGTCCTCTCTCAATCCGCGCCGCGCGACGCCCGCCTCCTCGCCGATCTCACCCCGATGCTCGACGACGCCGACGCCCGGGTGCAGCGGCAATCGATCGACACGATTCGCACCCTGGGCCCGCTCGGTCGTCAATCGTTGCCGGTCGTCATCGGCAAGTTGAACAGTCCCAGCCCGGAGGTCCGGCTGGCGGCCGTCGAGTTGATCGGGAGTCACGGCCAGGATGCGATCGCGGCCATACCCGCGCTCACCGCGTTGCTGGACGATCCGACACCGAAGACCCGGATGATCGCCGCGCAAACCTTGGGAAAGATGGGCAAGGCGGCACAGCCCGCGTTCGCCCGGTTGACTCCCCTCCTGGGAGCCGAGCAAGCCGAGGTCCGGGAAGCCGCCACAACGACCCTGGCCAGCCTGGAACTCGACGTGGAAGCCATCAGGCCCCACCTGGCCAGGGCGCTCCGGGACGAGAACTCCCAGGTCCGTCGCGCGGCTTCGAGGGCGATCCAGCGATACGGACCCGACGGCGCCCTCTTCATCCCCGATATCATCCTCCTGGCCGAGAAGAAGGAGAATCTCCGGTCGGCCGAGCGGCTGCTGCGACGGTTCGAGACGCGCGGCCCGGATGTGCGGTCGCTCCCGGAGCTCGTCAAGCAGCTCGGTCACAAGCAGGACAGCGTCCGCCTGCTTGCGATCAAGTTCCTGGGACTCGCCGGCCGCAATGCCAGGGAGGCACTCCCCGCGTTGGAGCGGATGCGAAGCGATCCCGCCGCCGAGGTCCGCAAGCAGGCCGAGGCCGCCTGCGATCGGATCAAGAACCAGTCGTCGGCCGGCCGACGGCCGGACGCCGGCATCGCGGCGGATTTGACGAGGCTGACCTCGAGATGAGATCCTTGGATCTTTGCGGTCAGGGATCGAGAGCGCTTCACGAATGGTTTGCGCACGCCTCGATCCGGAGTGGTCTCATACGAGCCCGAAGCGCCAGCGAGTGCATTCCCAGAGACCATTCACTCGCTGGCGCGTCGGGCTCGTATCAGCGTGTGCGCAACCCGATCGTAAACCGCTCGAGGGGCAGGCGAAAGCCGATCTCGCGGAGCCGGTCAGAAGAGGACGCGTCATGAGTCAGGCGGAAAGCAACCTGCTCGAGTCCGGGGAAAGCCCGCGACTCGAACGCCCGGACACCGCGCCCGGATCGCAGGATGGGGGAGCTCCGGCCCCGGCCGCGGTGCCCTCGGGGATCGCGTCAGGGCCCTCCTCGCGCTTCGTCTTCGTCGATTCGTTGCGCGGGGTCGCCGCGATGTGGGTCGTCCTCTTCCATGCGTACGGGGGGCGTCACCTCGGTCTGCTGGAGTCCTGGGCGCCCGCGCCGGTGCTCGCCTTCTTCGAGGCCGGACACCTGGGCGTGGCGATCTTCTTCGTCCTCAGCGGCTTCGTGATCAGTTACTCGATGTCACGCTACCAGGTCGACTTCCGCTTCATGGGACGGTTCGCCCTGCGAAGGTCGATCCGGCTCGATCCGCCATACTGGATGTCGATCGTCCTGTGCCTGTCCTTCGGTTACTTATCCCAGTATTTCGTCCCCGATAAAACCTTCCGCTTCCCGGATGCACGCGTGCTGGCGGCCCATCTCCTGTATCTCCAGGACATCCTGGAGCTCCCCCAGATCAACACCGTCTACTGGACCCTCTGCCTGGAGATCCAGTTCTACCTCATTTTCTGCCTGCTCATGGTCCTGGCACACCGCTCCCGACGGGACGAGTCGGATCGGAGGTCGATCCACATCATCTTCGTCCCGGCGGCTTTGCTGGCCGCCGCCTGGCCGCTGAATATTTTCCTGACCAACCTTTGGCCGGGGTTATTCCTGCCCTTCTGGTACGGTTTCCTGATCGGGGTGGCTGCATGCTGGGCCATGCAGAACGTCATCCCCCTCTGGTGGTTCTATGCCTACGCCTCGCTACTCGGCCTGGCGGGAGTCTGGTACCTCAACCCCGGCGTGTTGGTCTGCGTCGGGACCGCCGTCCTGTTGATGGAGGCTGCCCGACGAGGGAAGCTTACCGTCTGGTTGAACTCCCGGGCCTTGCTATTCCTCGGGATGATCTCATACAGCCTTTATCTGGTCCATAATCCGATTACCGGCGCCTTCTATCGGGTCGCTTACAAGATCAGCGGCCGGAGCCCCGCCGCCGAGGCAATCTGGTTCTTCCCCATGATCGGAGTGAACATCGCCTGCGCCTACGGATTCTGGTGGCTCTTCGAGCGCACCAGCATGGCGCTGGGCCACCATGTGCCCCTGGGAAAGTCGCGGCCGTCGAAACGAGCCGAAACCGCCCGGCCCGGGCTGGTGGCATCGTCGGTCCGAGATCATTCCAGTGTGCCGGGTAGCACCTCCTGAGTGCTGCATGGCGGCTTTCTCTTGTCCAGGCATCGCAATCACGACATTTCCTCGAAGATTTGACGATCGATGCTGGCCATCGACGCGGATCTTTCCGAAGGAGATGGATAACGCGATGGGATCCGGGGATGCCCTCAAGGTCCGAGGTTCCCGGAAGGATGCCAGGCGCCGGGGATGAGAGGAGCGGGCAAGGATGGCCGTCTCATTGATTTTGGATGAGGATGGCGGCGGAGTCGATGCCGATCCGGGCCTGGGGCAACCAGCGGCCGGGCAGGATCGGACCGCGAACGGTCGGCGAATCGAGCGGGCGATCCTGGCGTTCGTGGCGCTCGGGGTCTTGCTGCGAATCGGCCGCTACTTGATCAATTATCCGGTCTGGGGTGACGAGGCATGCCTCGCCCTCAGCTTGCCTCGCCGCGGTTACCTCGACCTCCTATCGCCCCTGGAATACGGGCAAATCTGCCCGATCCTCTTCCTCTGGGCCGAGTTGACGGCCGTCAAGCTGTTCGGCTTCTCGGAGATGTCGTTGCGGCTCTGCCCGCTGATCTGCGGCGTCGCGAGCGTCTTCCTGTTCCGGCGCGTGGCCGGCCGGCTGCTGGAAGGTCCCGCGCTGCTGCTCGCCGTTGCGATCTTCGCCGTGTCGATCCATCCCCTCCGGCACAGCGCCGAGGCCAAGCCCTACGCGACCGACTTACTCGTGGCCCTGGGGCTGCTGGCCCTGGCGATCGAGTGGTACCGGTCGCCCGAGCGGACCGCCCGGCTCTGGATGCTGGCCGGATTCACGCCGATCGCCCTGGCGGCTTCGTATCCGGCCGTTTTCGTCGCGGGGGGTATCGGAATGGCACTGGCACCGTCCGTCTGGAGGATGCGACGACGAGGGTCGACGATCGCGCTCGCGGCCTATTTGCTGACGATCGCAGCCTCCTTCGCGATCCTGTTCCTCGGCTACATGCACCGCCAGCAGAATGGTGGCTCGTCGCTGGCGGGACTCCAGAAATACTGGGCCGATTCCTTCCCCCCGCTCGACTCGCCCCTTCGGTTGGCGAAATGGCTGATCTCGATCCATGCCGGCAGCATGCTTGCCTATCCCGGAGGAGGGAGCCGCGGGGCCAGCAGCGCCACGCTGATCCTGGTGCTCATCGCCGCGGTCGTCCTCTGGCGACGCGGCCACAGGACGATCCTCCTGCTCCTCGCGACGCCGATGGGATTGGCGATGGCCGCCGCCGCGCTGAAGGTTTATCCCTACGGAGGCCAGGCGAGGATCATGCAATACCTCGCCCCGGCCATCTGCCTCATGGCCGGCCTGGGCCTGAGTGCGCTTCTGGGGTGGCTTCCCCGGCCGACCGGCCGAGCCGTGGCGATCCGGGTCGCGGCCCTGACGCTGGCCGCCGTGGGGGTCGGCTCGATGGCCGACGAGTTCCGACATCCGTACCGCGCCATCTACGACCATCAGGCCCGCGAGTTCGCCCGCCGGTTCTGGCCCGAGCAGGCCCGGGATGCCGAGCTGGCTTGCGTGCAATGGGACTTCGGGATCTCGGTGCGACATGAGGCGGTCGCCCGCACGGCGATCTACCTGTGCAACCAGCAGATCTATTCCCCCCGGCAGAGTCGAGGTGGAGGGCCCCGCTGGCCACTCGTGACGCCCGGACGGCCTCTCCGTTGCGTTGTCTTCGACGACTCCCTCTACAAGAGTCCCGCCACATCAGCCTGGCTTGCGTCGATGCAATCGAGATTCGACTTACGGAAGAGGGACGATCTCGTGGTCCCGACGATCGGCCTCGATATGAAGCCATGGGATGACCACGTCAGGGTTTACGAGTTCCAGCCGAGGCCGATCGGCCCGGTCGAGCAGATCGCCACCGGCGCGACGGACGTGCGACGCGCCCGGTAATCGGCATCTCAATCGATCGAATCCGAGCCGTCGGGATTCTCGGCAAAAAGCCTGGCTTCAAAACCCCTGACAAGGGCTTGACAGCGATGGCACGATGCTTTGAATTACTTATCGGGGAAAAGTTTGCGCCCGATAGTGGCCGGCTGGTCGAGGATCGGAAGGGCGGGAAGAGGGATGTTAGGCTTGGTCGTCTGGGCAAAATAGCCCGCTCCGCAATGGCGGACGAGGCCCCCGGTCGCCTGGTTTCCACCTCCTGATCGGACCGACCCGGGAATGGGATCGCGACACCGCGCCAGCGATCGGGACCGGGTTGGCGCGGCGCCAGGGCCCGATTCTACCGATCGTCTCTCACCGAGTTGACCCGATTATGAACCGGAAGTCCTCGCCACGCAAAGGGGCGGCCCCCGAACCGGAGAAGCCGCTCAAAGGGCCGGCCGCCGGCTCGAAGAATTCGCCACCCGGTCCCAAGTCGTCCCCACCTCCACGCGCGCCGACCCTGGCGAACTTGAGGGGGGAGATCGACCGTCTGGATCAGGAACTGGTCAAGCTGTTGAATCGCCGCGCCGAGATCGCGACGCAGATCGGTCAAGTCAAGAACGAGCATGGGTTGGAGGTCTGGTCGGCGTCCCGCGAAGACGAGGTGATCGCCCAGGCCGTCGCGGCGAGCCGAGGCCCCTTGCCGACCGAGACCCTCCGCATCATCTTTCGCGAGCTGATGAGCGGCTCCCGGGCGCTCCAGCGTCCGATCCGGGTCGCCTATCTCGGACCGAAGTACAGTTACAGCCATCTCGCTTCGGTGGCCCGCTTCGGCGAGGCCGTCGAGCACGTGCCGGTCGGCTCGATCGCCGCCGTCTTCGAAGAGCTCAATCGCCGACACGTCCAGTTCGGGCTGGTGCCGCTCGAGAATTCGACCGACGGCCGGATCGCCGACACGCTCGATATGTTCATCAAGCTGCCGAACTTGAAGATCCGATCCGAGGTCCGGCTTCGCATTCATCATTGCCTGCTGGGATGCTGCGAGTGGGGCCAGGTGCGGCGGGTCTATTCGAAGGCCCAGGCGCTCTCGCAGTGCCGGAACTGGCTGGGGAAGAACGTGCCCCAGGCGGCGTCGATCCCGGTCGTCTCGACGGCTGCGGCCGCGGAGTTCGCCCAGCGCGAGGAGTTCGCGGCGGCCGTCGCCAGTCGCGCGGCCGCCGCGGCGTACCGGCTGAATATCCTGGCCGAGAACATCGAGGATCAGCCTCATAATGTGACCCGATTCGCGGTCATCGCCGAACGCGCCGCGGAGCGAAGCGGCCGCGACAAGACGACGCTCATGATCCGACTGGCCAACCAGCCCGGTTCGCTCCCCCGCGCCATCGCCCCGTTCGAGAAGTTCGCCGTCAACATGACCTGGATCGAGTCGTTCCCGATCCCCAATGGCGGCGGCGACCGCGACCCGTCCTACCTCTTCTTCATCGACGTCGAGGGGCACGTCAACGACGCGCCCTTGCAGAAGGCCCTCGAGCTCGCCCGCAAGAGATGCGAACGACTCGATATCCTCGGCTCCTATCCGAGGAGCGATTGTATCGAGAGTTGATCGGTCAACGGCGAGACACCGTCGCGGCATCGACCATCGCCTGGAGCCGCGAGACCGCCGCGTGGCTGGTCGGCTCGTCGGGCTGGTCCCTGAGGACGAGGCGGTGCCAGGCCAGGGCCTCGTCGTCGCGGCCCATGCGCTCGCGGAGGTCGGCGAGCCGGTGATAGAGCGCGGGGCGGGGCGCGACGCCCAGGGCCTTGTCGGCGTCGGTTTCCTCGTAGAGCGACAGGACCTGTTCCTTCGCTTCCTGTGCGGCCCGCACCTTGATGTCGAAAGCCTTGGCTTCTTCGAGCCGGCCGGCGGCCCTCAGCATTCGGCTGAGCCTGTAGAGGACCTGCAAGTCGGACGGATCGTACCGCCAGGCGCGGAGATAGGCGTCGGCGGCCGTCGACCAGTCCCGCCGCTCCTGTGCGACCGCGGCGCGATGCCGCTCGAACCGCGGGTCGCCGGCCATCACGGCCGGGAGGCGGTCCAGGACCCCGGCGAGTTCTTCCCATCGTCGCGCCTCGTCGAGGCCCTGCAACAGGGCGTCGCAGGTCTCCGGACGGCCGGCGTGGCGCCGGACCAGGCCGCGCAGGATCGACAGGCCCTCGTCGACCCGGCTATTGCGGATCAAGGCGAGGCCCAGGGCGCTCGCCATGTGGAAGTCCTCCGGATCGGAGCGCACGAGGGGCTCGAGGGTACGGATCCGGGAGTCGGGGCCGATGGGCTGGGCATCCTGGCGGACCAGCTCCAGGAGGAGTTGCACGCGGTCGCGCGGGTCGGGCTCGATGGCGTGCAGTTCCAGGCCGAGCCGGTGGGCCTCTTCCCGACGCCCCTCGACATAATAGAGGCTGAGCAGCGCCCAGCCGGCCTCGGGGATGCGAGGCTCCAGCCGCAGCGCCTCCTTCCAGGATCCCTCGGCCCGATCGTTATGTCCGAGGGCCGAATAAGCCTTCCCTTCGTTGAGCAGGACCGTCGCCCGGGTGCCGCGATCGCGGGCCTTGATCCGCGCGAGATGATCGAGGGCGAGTCGCGGCTTCTGGTCATCTCGATCGAGGGCGACCTGGGCCATCAGGAGGTTGGCCTGGAGGCTTCCCGGGTGCACCCGGAGGAACTCGCGGATCCGTGCTTCCGCTTCATCGAAGCGTCTGGCTTTGATGAGCGGAGCGAGTCCGTCCAGCCTCGGGGCCGTCCCGAGCCGCGCCCGCAGGACGGACCCCACTCCGGCCGCCACGATGACCATCAACAGGAGGCAGAGGCAGAGGTTACGGAGTCCCGGCACGCCAATCCTCATCGCGCGGGCTCCGGCCTGGGGACGCCGTCGCGGTCCGGCATGGGATCGGGATCGACGTCTCCACCCATCCCTCCCCGGCTTGGCGACTGGGCCTGCCGTCGCCGATCGGCCAGTCGCCGGTAGCGTTCCGCCTCGTCGTGCCGGCCCATCATCCCGTAGACCTGGCCCAGGTTGTACAGGGGCTCGACGGCCTCGGGGGATCGGTCTGCGGCGCGCCTCAGGAATCCGAGGGCCTCATCCCAACGCCTGCGGCTCATCGCCAGCCGCCCCAGGTCGAGGCAGACATCCGCATTGTTCGGGTCCCAGCGTTCCGCCCGCCGCCAGCAGCGTTCCGCCTCATCCCTCAATCCTTGCTGCGAGTAGGTCAACCCGAGCAGCTCCATCAGGCCGGAATCCTCAGAGTCGGCCAGCGCCCGCTCGAGATATCCCCGCGCCTCCTCGGTCTGGCCCAGGGCCATCAGGTCCATGGCCAGGTTATTCCAGAAGAGCGTCCGCGGCAACGGCATCCGATCCAGTCCGGGGTCCAGCTCGATGACCCGTCGGGCGGCGTCGACCGATTGTCCATGATGCTTCAACTCATGGTGGGCGATCGCGGCCAGTGTCTTCCCGGCGACTTCTTCCGCGGGCATGGCGATCAGCCGGTCGGCGAGATCCAGCACCTCTTTCCACCGCTTCAGGCCCATCCTCACCGCCGCCAACCGCTTCAGGGCGAGGACATCCTCGGGCCGGCGGATCAGCAGCTCCTCGTAGATCCGGGCCGCCCGCCGAGGCTCATTCTCCCGGAGAAGTCCCATGGCACGAGCCTGCATGTCGTCCGCTTCGAATCGACCGGCTCGTCGATAGAAGTCCTCGGCCTCCGCGAACTTCCCCAGCCGGTTCAGGCATCGAGCGGCCAACAGCGAGGCCGTCGGATCGTTGGGGAACCGCGCGAGATGGTCCTTCGCCATCTGGAGCGCGTCGCGGTACTGACGGCGATCGTATGCGGCTTGTGCCCGACCGAACAGGTCGAATCGCGTGACGGACCACGCGGCGGCGGCAATCGACGAGAGAATGAGGGCGGCAGCGATCCCGCCCGCGATTCGCCGCCGACGTGCGGCCGGGCGCCTCGAAGCGGGGGGATCGGAATGACTTGGCGAGGGCGTCGGCATGGTTTCGCGGTCGTGATCCGGCCGGGCGGTAAGAAGTCGTGAGACAAAAAGCGATGCCCGCTTCTCCCATCATAGGAGGCGGGCATCGCCGGAGACAGATCGATCGAAAGCCCGAAGGCAAACCGCGCCGGTCGCCCTCAATACGAGTCGCTACTGACGACTTCGCCGCCGGCAGGGGTCGCCAGCGCATACCAGGCGGCGTAGTTGACGGAATTCTTGATGAAATGCACCGAGCCGTCCATGAACAGGGCATTGACGCCGCCGGGGTGGTAGGAGCTCGCGGCGACCATCGTCTGTGCGGCCGCGGCGTAATCCTGATCGCTCGAGGGCGGGGGATAACTCCCATTACCGACGTTGATGTAATAGCAAGAGCGCCGATTCGGGGTCTGCGTGTGGGAGTAGATGTTGTGCCCGCCGGAGAGGGCGAATTCGCCCTTCCACCAATAATCATGGTATTGCTTGAGGTTACCGCTCTCATTCTGGCAGAACTGGGCCGCCTGCCAATCGAGCGGACCCGCGCCGGCGGTCCCCGTGAAATTCCAGGGAGGACCTTGATAGACCATGCCCAGGCCATCGATCTCCTGCCCCGAGTTGCTCTGAACCGACTCGCTCATGACGACCGTGTTGCTGGTCCCGTCGGTGAACGAGGCCATCTTGATCACCTTGCCGGCGCACTGCCCGCCGTTGAGCATCAAGGAATCGGTGGCGCCGGGCGAGTAAGACGGCCCGTTGACATAACCGCCGTTGAAGAACCGCGACAGCCCGACGTTCCAGTAATAATCGGTGGTGCAGATCAGCCGCTGCCCGCCATTGATGAAGAACTGGTTGTTGCCGCCGTTGTTGGGGTCCGACGGGCAGAGGAAGGCGCCGACATAGGTGATGTTGGCCGTGGCGTTGCTCCGGCCCCAGTCGCCGGCCCAGACGCTCTCGTCCATCGGGGGGGCGTTCCAGTTGTTCCCCCACGCCCCATTGACGATCCAGACGCCGCGCACGCCGTAATTGAAGTTGATCGAGTTGTAGTCCGCGTTCTGCTCGAGGTAGGGGAGGACCCGGCACAGCACCCCCTGATCCTGGAAGTTGGTGACCGATGAGAGGACCGCCGAGGGCGGGATCGCTCCGTTGGTGCTCTCGTAGTTGTTGACGGCCAGGCCGATCTGTTTCATGTTGTTGGTGCACTGGGCGCGCCGAGCGGCCTCGCGCGCCGACTGCACCGCCGGCAGGAGCAGAGCGATCAGGACCGCGATGATGGCGATGACCACCAGCAGCTCGATCAGGGTGAATCCTCGAGGAATACGACGAGTTCTCATATCCTGAGCCTCCGAAGGAGAAGAAAAAATCCAGGATCACGCATTCGATCAAACCAGACTGCTCCGCGGCCGCCCGAGGTCCGGGCGTGTCGCCGACGCGCCCTCAATGGCTCGCCGCGCCGTCGGCTTTCTTGGCCGCCTTGGCCTCGGCGGCCTTGTTCCTGGCCTCCGCCTTCAATTCCTGCTTCGATGCGGTCCGCGTCCGCGCCTTCCGCTGGGCGACGCTCTCATTCGGGTTCTCGGAGGGCAATCCGGGCGGGGCGTGCTCGGAGTATTCGCGCTCGTTCGGATTGCCCGAGCCGCAGCCGGAGAGCCCCGGCATCAGGCCCGCCCCGCAGATCAACAGGAAGAAGATCGCCAAACGTGATGGTTTCATAGTTGATTCATGCCCTTTGATGATACAGATCGATGACGGGTTCCCCAAGCTTTTGAGGCCTCGATCCCGGCCCGGCCGCATGTCGACGATCTCCTCCCGGAATCCACGCTCGATCGAGGTCAACGCCGGTGAATCAGTTCGACGTCGCCGGCACCTGGAACAAGACCTTGCCGGCCTTGTCCGTCAATTTCAGGCTCGGCGTGCCGTCGGCAGCGACCGACATGGCGATACCCCCCTTCTGGCCTTCTCCCACCAGGTTCAACACCGTGGCGCCGTCGCCATCCATCCGGAAATTCCCGCGCATCCCGCTCTGGTCGTAGAACACCAACCCGGGCGTCCCATCGCCTTCCGGCCAGACCTTGATCCCCAGTCGGTACCGCTTCTGGAGGTCCATGAAGATCAATTGAGGCAGGCCGAATTTGTCGTCGGCCTCCAGCACGACTCGCGTATCGAAGCGGTTGTAAAAGCCGAATTCCTTGGCCTCGACCCGCCGGGCCACCGACGGCGAGAGCCCTTCGATGTGGAGAATCCCCGCTTCGAACAAACCGACAACCCCGCCGGCGAGGGCGAGTATCAGGCCGAAGAAAGACCATTGGAGGAGCCCGACGCGACGCGACGCCTGCTCGACTCTCGCGGAGAGGCGGGCCGCCTCCTGTTCCAAATGTTTCAGCCGATCGGCCGGAGCTTCCACCGGGGGCTGGTTCATCAATTTTCCTCGAACGAGTCGGGCCGGAGGTTACGACACCGACCTGTGGTGACATCCCCGCTTCTCATCACCTTTTCAGGATACTAAGTGTGCGCCAGGCCACTCGATTGTTTGCAAGCCGTCGTTTTTCTCGGGAGGAAGAGACCGGCGTTGCCCGCTTATCATCCCGCCGCACCAACGCGGATTTCGACAGCGAATGATGGTCCAGGAGATGCACCTCTGTCAAATGAAATCCCCGGGAAGACCGGAAAGGCTGGCTCGCCCGCTTGCCCGCCTTGACGGGTCGCGAAGGACGATCGACAATCGCTCGTTGAGTCAACGGAGGGTATCACAGTCGACGTCCTGGGGGAGCCGAATGGGAGGAGATCGATCCCGGGGGTGGGTACGTCTCGTCGCGATCGTCGCCCTGCTGACCGGGACGGCTTGGTTCGTGATTCGAGGTTTCCGGGAACGGGTCGGCGATGTCTCCGGGCGTGGAGACTCTTCGTACGGACGCGGGGACTGGCACGCCGCCGAGGCGCAGGCGCGAGCCTTCCTCAGGACGAAGCCCTCCGACGGACATGCCTTGCGGCTGCTCGCGCGTTCGGCGGCACGACTGGGGCGCGACGATTCGGCCGAGGCGATCTATCGGCGGCTCGGCACGGGGCCCATGACTGCGGAGGATTACTTCCTGCTCGGCCGAGGGCTGCTGGGTCGCGGGCAGACGGGGCCGGCCCTGGCCGCTCTGGGCGCGGCCCGTGACGCGGAGCCCGACCACGCCGAGACTCTCGATGCCTTGTCCCGCCACTGGGCCGCGGCCCGCGCGATGGCCGACGCGGTCGATGCCGCGGAACGTCTCATCAAGCAGCCCGGCTGGGAGGTCCGGGGCCAGGTCCGGCTCGGACGATTGCTCGCCGATCTGTTCGACCCGGCCGGCGCCGCCCGACTGCTCTCCGAGGCCCTGCGACGCGACCCGCAACTCCGAGATGCCGACCTGGATCCTGCCGCCGCCCGGAGGCTCCTCGCCCGTTGCTGGCTCCAGGCCGGCCGCCCGGCCGAGGCCCGTGCCCTGATCGTCGATCCCGCGGGCCGGGGGATCGACCCGGAAGGATCGTGGCTCTTGAGCCGCGCATTGCTCCAGGAAGGCAAGGCTCCCGAGGCGGCCGCCGCCCTGGAGGCCGCGCGGGGATTCGGAGCTTCCGATCCGTTGCTGCGAGAACCCGCCCCGTTCGTCGGGGCCGCGAGCTGCGAACGATGCCATCCGGCCGAGTTCCGATCGCAGCAGAACAGCCGGCATTCCCGCACGCTTCTTCGGCCCGCCGAGCTGGCGAAATTGCCATGGTCGGATCGAGACATTAGCGAAACAGGCAGTTCGCATGTTGAGCATAACTTCGCGCGCGTTGATGGCCGGGTTGAGGTCGTGACGAGGGTGGGAGCGAGTGCCTTCCGCGCCGTGGTCGAGTACGCCCTGGGATCGAACCACCAGGGCCGTTCCTTCCTGGGACGCGAGGGAAACGGGCAGGTCCGCGAGCTCCGTGTTTCGCAATATCCCGACGCGCCAAGCTGGGGCCGGACGATGGAGCATCCGGCGACGCCTCCGGACGAGCCCGGCTATCTGGGCCGGCCCATATCGGCCGAATCGTTCCGCAAGTGCCTGCACTGCCATGCGACGAATTTCCGCGCCGCGAGGGAGCCCGAAGGCCGCCCCGAGGCCCGCGACCGCGGCATCGGCTGCGAGCGTTGTCACGGCCCGGGGAAACATCATCTCCTGGCGAGTGCGGCCGCGGCCAACTTCCCCGAGCCGGCGATCGCCCGGCCCAAGCTGGCAACGCCCGCGCAGGTCGTGGAGATCTGCGCCGATTGCCACAGGGCTCCGACCAAGACCACTCCGGCCGACGCCGGCTTCGTCCGATACCAGGCCTCCAGCCTCGTCCTGAGCCGTTGCTATACCGAGAGCGCCGAAGCCCTCAGTTGCGTGACCTGCCACAACCCGCACGAAGATGCCAGGACCTCGTCGGCGTATTATGAAGCCAAATGCCTGACTTGTCACGATGTGCCCGGCCCATCTGCGACTCGCGAGCCGGCGGCCGTCTCGGGCCGGACCGGGTCACCCTGTCCTGTCAACCCGCGGAAGGATTGCCTCGCCTGCCACATGCCCAAGGTCAAGGATGCCGTACCTCGGACGGTCTTCACGGACCACTGGATCCGGCGGAAGAGGAGCTGAACTGTCGCTGGCGAGAGACCGGGACGCTCGTCCCAAGCCTGTACCTGATCTTCGCCGCCGCCGATCGATCCGATAGGATTGATCAGGTTGCAACGATTACGGTGAGAGGCCGGTCCTTGGCCTGCCGAGTCGCTCGATCGGTCCGAGTCCGAACGAACTGGCACGCGTTCGGGTTTCATTGCACAAGTTCAACGGATTTTCAACGCGGGCGCGAAAACCATGAGCGTCGAAGAACTTCAGATGGCCGTTTCGCATCTCTCATCCGAAGAACTGACCCGCTTCTCGGCGTGGTTCGAAGAGTTCCTCGCGGATCAGTGGGACCAGCAGATCGAGGCCGATATCTTGTCTGGGCGACTGGACGATGCCGGCCGGCGTGCCGACGAAGACTTTGAAGCCGGTCGCTGCACGCCCCTGAAATGAATCATTTCGCGACACCCGACTTCTGGTTTCACTATCGTCGGTTACCGGAGCCGGCGCGCGTATTGGCCGATCGATGTTTCGAGTTGCTCGAGGCCGATCCACGCCACCCATCGTTGCGACTGAAGAGGATCGGGGCGTTCTGGTCCGCCCGAGTCGGCCTGCACTACCGAGCGTTGGCGAGGGACCGCGATGAGGGCCTTTTGTGCTTCTGGATCGGTCCGCATTCGCGATACGACCAGATCCTCAGCCGATGAGGATTGGTGTGGATGAGCGATTTCCCTCGATCGCCCGAGCCGGCCCGTGATTACACCCGGCGAATGGCCTCGATGGCCGCGAGGTTCTCGATGGTGGAAAGGTCGCCGGGCTCCTGGCCGGTCGCGATCCTTTGAATCACGCGGCGGAGGATCTTGCCGCTCCGGGTCTTGGGCAGCTCGGCGACGAATCGGACGTCCTCGGGGGCGAACGACTTGCCCAGGCCCTCGGCGACGAGCGCGCTGAGTTCGACGCGGAGGGATTCGCCGGGCTCGTGGCCGGGCTGGGTGACGACAAAACAGAGGATCGCCTCCCCCTTCACGCTGTGGGGGATTCCGATCGCGGCCGATTCGGCCACGGCTTCGTGACCGTTGAGGATCGACTCGACCTCGGCTGGCCCCAATCGCTTGCCCGCCACCTTGATCGTGTCGTCGCTCCGGCCGTGGAGGAACCAGTCGCCGTCCTCGTCGATCGATGCCCAGTCGCCGTGCACCCAGACATCGGGCCATCGCGACCAGTATGTCGCCAGGTAGCGCTCGGGGTCGCCCCAGATCCCGCGCGTCATCGCGGGCCATGGCTTGGTGCAGACCAGCTCGCCGACCCCCTGCCGCAACGGACGTCCGTCCGGGCCGTAGACGTCGACGGCCATCCCCAGCGATGGTCCCACCAGCGAGCAGGGCTTCAAGGGCGTGATCGGGAACGCGGAGAGGAGGCAGGCGCCGACCTCCGTCCCTCCCGTGATGTTGATGATCGGGAGCCGTCCCCGTCCCACATTCTCGAACAGCCAGCGCCAGGACTCGGGGTCCCACGGCTCGCCCGTCGAGGCGAGGATCCGCAGCCGGCCCAGGTCGTGGGACCGGACCGGCTCGAGGCCGTGCTTGACCAGCGCGCGGATCAACGTCGGCGAGACTCCCAGGATCGTGACCCCATGCCGCTCGACCATCGACCACAGGCGGTCCGGGGCCGGGTAGTCGGGGACCCCCTCGGCGAGGACGACGGTCCCCCCCGCGGCCAGTGCGCCGACGAGCTCCCAGGGGCCCATGATCCAGCCCAGGTCGGTGACCCAGTACAGGACGTCGTCCTCGTGCATGTCGGCCTGGTGCGCGGCCTCCTGCGCGATCTTGACCAGGAACCCGCCGTGCACGTGGACAGCCCCCTTGGGACGGCCCGTCGTGCCCGACGTGTAGATGATCATCAACGGGGCTTCCGGGTCGAGCGGATCGGACGGACACTCGGCGGACTCGGCCGCGACGACCTCATCCCAGGCGATGTGGCGGGCGTCGATGGCGCCGCGATCATCGGCCGTCCCGCGCCTCGACCGGGCGACGATGACGTGGCGGACGCTCGGGCACGCATCGGCGGCCTCCCGCGCGACCGGCTCCAGATGAATCGCCTTGCCACGCCGGTAGGAGATATCGGCCGTGATCAGGGCCGCGGCCCGGCCGTCCTCCAGCCGGGCGGCGACCGCCGTCGCGCCGAAGCCGGAGAAGATCGGGAGGCTGATCGCGCCGATCTTGGCGCAGGCCAGGAAGGCGACGACGGCCTCCGGCACCATCGGCAGGAACAGCCCGACCCGGTCGCCCCGGCCGATCCCCAGCCGCCGCAGCGCCCCGGCCAGGCGGCAGGTCT
The DNA here is from genome assembly GCA_963743925.1 of uncultured Planctomycetota bacterium. Lineage (GTDB taxonomy): Bacteria > Planctomycetota > Planctomycetia > Isosphaerales > Isosphaeraceae > CAVZRC01. The sequence continues at coordinate 25,938 of CAVURY010000024.1, forward strand.
CGGCGTGCAGCTCGGCGTAGGAGAGCCTCCGGACGGTCCCGTCTTCCCCCTCCCAGATCACGGCGGGCCGGTCGCGCCGCGACGATCGTGCATGACGATCGAGGCAGTGATGAGCCAGGTTGATCGACCCGCCCACGAACCAACGCGACCAGGGAATCCCCCGGCTCGCGTCCAGGATCGCGTCGTAGGGCCCGAAGAACGCGATCTCGAGATCCTCGACCACCGCGCCCCAGAACCATTCGATATCCGCGGTCGAGCGGCCGATCAGGTCGCGGTAGTCGCCGATCCCGTGCCGCCTCATGAACCGGCCGACGTTCGATCGCTCGATGACCTCCGGCGTCGGATTCCAGGCATATTTCTCAGCCATGATCCCTCCGATCGTCGCGCGACGACGACAGTCTAACAAAGGGAGAACATCTTGGACATGGAATGCCGATTTCGCACGGATTCCCCCGCAAGCTTGCTCTCGCCGCTCCACGCATCATGATGGGGGTTGTTATCGGGCTTATTGACTGGCGCTTGACGGACCGGCGCGCCTGACCTCGATCCTGGAGGATTCGCCGTTTCCCTGAGCGGTAACGGCACCTACAATCAGGGCGCCGTGCTGTGCACTTGTCGGTCGGAACGCGGGCGACGCTCACCGTGCCCGTGCCGTCATCGGCCGCGGGCGGGGCGGAGGACCCGCGAGCGCCCGAGCGGGACAGCATCCGGGCGAACAGGCGACCTTGAGCGGAGGATTCCTGTCATGATGCGCACGTGGAGAAGCCTGATCGCCGTATCTCTCCTGTTGGGCTTCGCCGCCTACGCCGGGGAGGGCCCCAGGAAGACGTGGACCTTCGAGGACGACTCGGCCGGCGCACCACCGAAGGGGTTCACCCCGAGCGTAGGCCACTGGACAGTCGTGACCACCGACGAGGGCAAGGTGCTGGCGCAGTCGGCCACGAACGCCGACCCCGTGTTCAACATCGTGCTGGTGGACGACACCAAGGCGAGGGACGTCAACATCTCCATCAAGGTCAAGGCCCTCGCGGGTGAGCTGGACCAGGGCGGGGGCCTCGTCTGGCGTGCAAAGGACGCGAAGAACTACTACATCGCCCGGTTCAACCACCTGGAAGACAACTTCCGCATCTACAAGGTCGTGGACGGCGTGCGGTCGCAGCCGTTCCAGAACGCGGAAGTCAAGCATCACGGCGGCTGGACGGTCGTCCGCGTGAAGATGAAGGGCGACCACATCGAGTGCTATCTCGACGGGCAGAAATACCTGGACGTTCACGACTCGACGTTTCCGGAGGCCGGCAAGATCGGGGTCTGGTCGAAGTCGGACGCCCGGTCGCAGTTCGATGACCTCACGCTCGACGCCGATTGACCCGCGTCTGCGGCCCGCTGGACGCCAGGACGAGGCAAACGGACATCAAAGTCGGTTCCCGCGACAAGGGCTCGAGAAAGGTGGTATAAAGATGCGTCGCTGAGGTCTGGGTCTGTCGCGTCCGGCGGTGGACTCGCGATTCCTTCATTCTTGAACGCGGCAGCCGACATGGCGAGCAACTCTCGCCAGGAGAGGGGTCGTGGCGAACGGATTCGATTCAGGCCCCCAGCGTTCGCTCGAGGTCGGCCAGGAGATCGGCGACCGTCTCGAAGCCGGGGAGTAACGCGCTGCGTTCCTCGGCGTTGAGCCAACCCTGGACCTTCTTCTCGGCGGAGATGACCGTCGAATGGTTTCGGCCGCCGAAGTATCGGCCGATCTCGCTGTAGGCGGCGCCGGTGTGCTTTCTCGCCAGGTACATCGCCATCATCCGGGGATAGGCCAGGGCGCAGGCGCGGCCGTCGGACTTCAGTGCGTCGGCGGTGATCTGGAAGAGGTCGCACACGGCTCGTTCGACGTCGCGGAGGGCGACCGCCTGCGCGGTGTGGCGGATCGTGTCGCGCAGCGCGGCCTTGACCAGATTCAGGTCGAGCCGCTTCCCGGTCATCACGGCCTGCGCGATAACGGTGTGCAAGGCCCCTTCCAGCTCCCGGACGCTGGCGCGAAGGTTCTCGGCGATGTAGGCGACGACCGCCTCGGGGACGTCGACCCCGCGCGCCAGGGCCCTCGACTGGAGGATCGCCTTGCGCGTGGCCAGGTCGGGGGCCTCGATCTTGACGACCATCCCGCCCAGGAACCGCGTGATCAGCTCGTCGGTCAGCTTGCTGATCAGCCGGGGATGCTGGTCCGTCGCCAGGACGATCGGCGCCCCTTTGTCCATGATGGCGTTGAAGGTGTGGAGGAACTCGTCCTGGGTGGCGCGCTTCGCGGCCAGGAAGTGGACGTCGTCCACGATCAGCCCGCCGGCGCCCGGAACCGCGACCGGAAGCTGCTGAGCGTGCCCGTGCGCATCGCCTCGAGGAAGCTGTTGGTGAACCCCTCGGCGGTGAGCTGGACGATGTTCATGCCCGGATGCGACCGCCGCAAGGCGTGGCCGATCGCTTCGAGCAAGTGCGTCTTGCCCAGCCCGACCCCGCCGTGGATCACCAGCGGGTTGAACGCGGCACCGGCCGACTGGGCCATCTCGCGGGCCGCGGCGTGCGCCAGGCGGTTGCCGGGACCGGTCATGAATCCATCGAGCTGCCGCGACGGACGGCCCGGCGACGACCCGGTCGATGCGGGTACCGTCGCGGTGGCGGATGCCGTTTGGCCGGCCGACGACGCCTGCAACCGGTTCCGTGGTCCGGGGAGATTCTTACGAGGGGGAGGCAGCGGGGGACCGGGTTCGGGGCCACCCGGCGAGACCGTCGGGAACGACAGCGGTGCCTTGGGATTGCCCGGCATCGGGATCTTCACGGTCTGCCGACGCCGAGGCTCGGCCTCGGGCTCGTGGTAGGGCGGTGCCGGCTCGACGACATCGCCCAGGGGCGGCTCCCCTTCGTCGCGGATGCGGATCGACAGTTGCAAGGGCCGACCGGCCACGGCCTCGGCCGCTTCCAGCAAGCTCGTCGTGTAATGCCGCTGGATCCAGTCGCGGAAGAAGGCGTCGGGGACCCGGACTTCCAGCGCGTTGCCGTCGCCGCTGAGGCCGAGCTGCACGCCGTCGCCGAACCAGAGGCCGAACCGCGACTCGCCGACCCGCTCCGAGATCGCCGCCCGAAAGTCCGAAGGCGACGATGAGTCTGATGTCGATGCCGACGTCGCGACCAGGGCCGGCGCCTCGACCGCCGATCGACGCGACGACGTGTGCATTCCGACCCGCGCTCGTCCGTGCCCAGGGTGCCCCGCCATGGTCCTACTCCCCGCGATCGGCGCACACAGCAGCCTGTGCTCGCACGATCGCCATCGCCGCTGTCAACGGCTGGGACGGATCCATCCGAAGGGGATGATACGTCCGGGGAACCTCGATTCGCCCGGACGCGCCGAGATGACCGATGACCTGATATCTCCGCGCGATCCACCAGCCAGGAGCTTATGCGCTCCGGCGGGGAGATTGTCAAAGGCGAAGAGTGGGGGCTACCCGGCGAGATTGCCCGAAACGACGACTGTGCCGGACGTGAGTCCTGGACTGGCTGGGTGCCGGCAACGACTTGAAGGGGGGGGCCGATCCGTCGGCGTGTAACTGCGGCACCGAGCGGGACATTCGCAGTCCGGCGGCGGCGCGGAGCGACGGCGGCACGCACCGGGCCGTCTGGAGTGCAGCGGCATTCGCCCGGCTCAAGAGCGCGATCGTCACCGGGATGAAGAACCAGGTTCGGTTCATCCCGTTCGGGATCGAAGTGGTCCGTGCCAAGCTCCGAGGCGAGCGTCTGCCCTCCCTTTGGGTGCGACCCCGGATACCAGCTCACCGCGGGCCGGCATCAACCGGTTCCGGCCCCGGGCACCGTGTCTATCTCCCCAGACCCGCCCGACCTCCCTTGCACCGCCAGCCCGACGCGGCTGCGACGCTGGTGCGCGCGGGACACTCCTCAACTACCGGATTGTCGCGTGGTCGTCTCCGGACTAAGATCGACCGTCAACTCCGTGCATCCGGTTCGACCCAACTTCGCGAGATCCCGTCATGAAAGGTTCACCTCGATCGATCGGCGGTCCTGTCGTGGTCTTATCGGGTCTCGCGCTGCTCATCCTGGCCGCGGACGGTTTGGCTCAGCAGCGGAGAGGGCTTCCCCAGGCGCCCCGCTTCGAGGGAGCCACGATCCCCGACCCTCCCCGACAGAGAGAGCCCTGGCAACCGCCCGCGACGACCTTGCCCAGGTCTTTCGTCACGGACTCGGCCGCGCTCTTCGACCAAGGGCTGGCCGACCCGCGCGGCTGTGGTTACCACGTGATCGAGATCGGTATCGGCAACAACTGGTCGGGCGATGGCGGAGTCGTGAAGACACATGGCTGGGTGTTGCCCGCACCGGACCGCGAGAAAACCCGGTTCGCCATCGCCTGGAGCGGCCTGGTCTACCCGACCGCCTCGATCGGCGAGCCGGCCGACCCGGCGGATGATGTGAAGGTCATCGCCCGGGAGTCCCGCGCCGCCCGAGAAGCCCGCGCCGAGCATCCGAACAGGGGGGGCGACGGGTTCAACGGCTTCGGGGCGAACAGCGAAGCGTCCTCGGTCTCGCCCACGAGTCTGCACGCGATCAAGGTCTGCTTGCTGCTCCGGCTGGGCCGGTCCGATTTGGCCGAGACGGTCTGGGCCGCGGGGACGGGCCAGGCGGCCGGCGGCGGCGTCTCCTACGTGTCGATGGCGAATGACCTGGCGTGGTACTTCTTCGACCGCGCCGTCTGCGCCGACATGCGCGGCGACGATGCCGTCGCGCTGGCCGACGCGCGGCGGCTGACGACGCTCAGGAAGGCGGTCGAGGATCGGGCCAAGGCGATGGGCCTCGAGCGTCCCCGAAGGCCCGGCGGCCGGGGTGAGGGGGCGGGGCCCTATATCGACTTCCTCGGCCAGCTCCCAGAGCTCCTGGTCGACCATGAGCGGCGGGCGCGGGAGCCGCGGCGGCCGCCGGTGCCGCCCCCGGGGGCCGAGAAGACGGCGCGGATCGCCGCCCTGATCGCCGAGCTCGACCAGGTCGCGGCCCGCCAGTGGGGGCAGCCGGGAGGCGTCAGCCTGGGCGAATCCCCGATCGTCAAGGCGCTCGTCGACGAGGGCGACGACGCGGTCGGCCCCCTGATCGACGCCCTGGAGCACGACACCCGCCTGACGCGCTCGGTCCATTTCTGGCGCGACTTCCACCGATCCCGGACGATCATGGGGGCCCACGAGGCCGCTTACACGGCGCTCGTCGGCATCCTGGAGACGCCGTTCTTCGGGGCGGCCACGACCGGCGACAACCTCTCGGCGCACGGCCTCGAGGGGCGGAAAGCGGTCGCCGATCGCGTGCGCGCCTACTGGGAAAAGAACCGGGGAATCCCGCTCGTCGAGCGCTGGTATCGCATCCTCGCCGACGACGGCTCCGGGCCGCAGGGATGGCTGCAGGCGGCCGGGAACGTCGTCCAGCACGAGAATGTCGCGGTCATCCCCGGCAGTACGGCGTTCACCGCGACGGTCACGATTCCCCTGCCTCCCGGCGCACGGCCGAGGCTCCGCGGCGAGATGCTCCGTGCGAAGCGGGGCCCGAGCGTCGCCGAGCTGATGGCCCGGCGAGTGGACCAGATCGACCCGGGCGGCCCGATCGATGCCCAGTCGTCCGACCCGTTCAAGGTGCGATCGGCCAACCAGATGGCCGAGATGCTGGCGGAGTGGGACGGCCAGGCGGCCTTGCCGGTGCTGAAGGCCCGCGTGAGCCGCTGCGTTCGGGTCGCGCAGGCCGCCCAGGAAACCGGGACGCGGCCCTTCGGCATCGAAGCGGGGATCGCCGGCCTGACGACGCTTCGCATCCGGGCGGGTGACCCCGAGGCGCTCGACGATTACGCCGCCTGGGTCCGCACCGTGACCCCCGATGGCTTCGAGCATTTCCATTTCCCGATCGAGATGTTCGAGCCCTTGTGGAGCCATCTCGACCACCCCGCCGTGGTCGCCGCGGCCGCCGCACTGTTCGAGGACCCGAGATCGCCCTGGAACCCCTCGAGCCGGCCGGCGGACCTCGGGATGAGTCCCGGCTTCTGGACCAACCTGCTCCAAAGCCCGCTACTCGGCCTGAAGGCTTTTCGCGCGCTCGTCATCCGGGCCCTGGACGACAAGACCCAGGTGGGCACCATCGAGTCCGACGGCAAGGGGAAGGTCGTCGAGATCCAGGGCAGGCACAGGACGACCACCCGTAGTAAGCGCACGTCGGACGAGGTCCGAGCGGCGGGCGGGCCCGAGGATCGGCAGGACCCCTTCAAGCCCGGACCATCGGCCATGCCCCTGCGGGTGGCCGACCAGGTCTGCGACTTCCTCCAGCCACTCGCGGGCATCCCCCGGTTCCAGAAGCCATGGCCCATGGCGCGTCGCGACGAGGCCCTGGCCGACTGCATCGCCTTCCTGCGGCATTATGGCGATCGGTTCCGCGAGAGCGAGGCGGCGCGAGCCCTCCGCGCGGCGGAGCCGGGCATACCCGGGCATGAGAAGGCGATCCTCGCCTTCGACCCGCTCGACCGCCCTGCGACGGCCGCGGACGTCGCCGCGGGCCGGGCCATCTTCTCGCTCCAGGCCGACGGGGCCGAGGTCCGCCGCGCCCCGATGCAGTCGCTTCCGCTCGACGCCCGATGGACGAAGCTGGACGACTTCTCCGACGATCCGACCCGCGTCGAGCATTCAAATATCGAGGCGCTCCAGGCCGGCCGGGTCTGGCAGGCCGAGGAGGTGCGCGAGGGCGGCCGCTGGCGTCGCTATTATGGGTTCGTCGGCCGCCACGCCCTGAGACGGGTCGCCGCCGAGGAGATCGAGTTCACCACGCCCTGGAGTCAGGGCTGGTCGGTGCTCTCGGCCGACCTGGACGGCCGGATCGTCGTCGAAGAGGCCACGATCACCGGCCCGCTACCCGTCGAGCTCTCGTTCCGAAACCACCACGGGGTGGAAACAACGGCTCCGGCCGATCTCGTCCGAGAATCCGACGGCGCGGTCACGATCCGCGAGGGGATCGGCTTCCGGCTGGTCCGCGAGTCGGACCAGCCGGAAGCGTCCAACCCGTTTGCCGAGCGGGAAGACGCTCGCAGAAAGCCCTTCACCCCCGAGGAGGTCGCCGCACGCCCCTTGCCTCGTCACCCCCACGGGGCCTCGTTGCGGATCCTCGCGCCGGCCGGGGCCGTCAGGGCATTTCAGCTCGACCTTCGCACCCTCTTCCCCATCGATCGGCCCGGCCGCTACCGCCTGGAGTTCACCCTCGACGACCTGAAGACCAGCGACGGAACGCCTGGAAAAGTCGCAACCGTTTTCTCCATCGTCGCACGGAAGACCAAGTGAAGGCTCGCAAGAGGGCTGGGGGAGATTCTCTCCGATCATGCGGTCACATCCCCGGACGTGTTAACAGGTCACTCGGATCGGCGGTTGAGCAGCCATAACCCTTTGCGTCCGAACTTCTGTACAGGGAGTTCGGCCCTGCGATGACTCCGGTTTCCGGAAGATCCCCAGCAGCACGAGACGAACCGCTCAGCAGTCTACGTCGGCGTCGAACAAGCTACAGACTCGAGGGCTTGGACCGGTCATCACCGCCGGTCGAAGCCCCGGTCTTGAGCAAGGCGGCCGCCATCGCCGCCGCGACCAGGTTTCCCTGCAACTCCATCGCCTCCCGGAGCAGATTGGTCCGCTCGGGCTGGGTCGAGATCAGGCTCGCGAGGTCGACGAGCAAGCGGCTCCTGACATCGGGCTCTTCCGCGAAGGCGAGTCCCCTTCGATAAGCCGCCTCTGCCTCCGGCCGCTGCCCTGTCGCCGCCAGGTCCTTGCCGAGTTGAAGGAAGAGCGGCGGGATGTCGGGCCATCGATCCAGCGATTTGCGGGCCAGTTCGAGCTTCTCCTTGGGCGATAGCGGCCCGTCCTCCAGATCGACGAGGGCCAGAAATGTCTCGTGCTCGACCCGGCCGAGGAGGAGCTGTTCGGCCAGCCAGCGGTCGGCCCGGCAGTGGAACCATCCGGGCGCCCGCTCTTCGGTCGCCTCGTAGCTCACGACGGCGTCGGCGTAGCGGCCCAGTTGAAGCTGGCACAAGCCCGCGAGGTAGTGCGGATGAGGATCGAACCGATCGGCTTCCGCCGCCTCCAGGAATGTGTTCAGCGCCTCCTCATGTCGACCGGCGGAGCCGTGCGCTTCCCCTCGCTCCACCAGGACCTGCGCCGGCCGCAGAGAGTTGCGGTTGCGTTCGAATTCGAATCGGACCCGGCCTTCGATGACGCCGGGCATCTCGTCCAGCTCGTACCGTCGACCGCCGATGATCGCCACGACCCGATTGAGAGGCTCCCTCGCACGGGCCAGCCGGGCCTGCTTGCGGAACACGGCCGCCTCATCGCTCCGCCCGAGGTCATCGAAGACCTGGGAGAGCTCCTCGGCTCGGTCGGCGGCCGCATCGGCCTGGCCCCGGTAGCGATGGACCTCGTAGAGGATCCGCAAGTAAGCGACGATCCCTTCGGTGTCGCGCTGCTGCTTGCAAAGTCCCAGCGCCTTCTCCAGTGGTCCGACCGAGCGGTCCGGTTCACCGCTCTGGAAGAGGCTTGTCCCCAGCGAGCCGTAGGTGATCGGCAAGTAACGATCGACCCCCGTACCCCGCAGATCCCGCATGTCGATCAGCAGATCCGAGAGGGTCAGGGCGGCTTCCCGATATTCCAGGCGCTCCATGAGTTCTTGGGCCTGTCTGATCGTCGTTTCCCATCGGGTGAGCGGGTTGGACGATTCCGTGCCGACGAGGGCTTGGAGGAGGCTCTGGTCGCCAAGCCCACGGGCGAATGTGTCCGCCACGGCGATGAGGCCGCCGACATAGGTCTGGACACGTGCCGGGTCTGCCTGGATGTCCTCCGGAACCTTCTGCCAGGTCGGGAAGTGCTGCGTGATCGCCCCTCGGTTCGCGCGGCAGAGGCCGAGCACGCTCCGGCGGTTCCCCGAGGCGGCCGCCTCGAATAAGGCATCGCGGAGCTGGTCCGGCTCGTGGATCGTCCTTGCCTTCGAGCCCAGCAGGAAATCGAGGAAACGCATCGGTGTCTCACTCCTGCCGGGAGGCTCGCGGACCCGGCACAACGACGTGAGAAGGGTCGTCATCTCCGAGGACCGGACGACGGCCTACTCGAGCCCCGCGCACCGGCCCGCCCCGCACTGCGGCCGTCCGCAACCGAACGACGGT
>CAVURY010000025.1:0-102747 GCA_963743925.1 uncultured Planctomycetota bacterium
CGTTCTTGCTGATGCGCATGATGTGCTCTTGATCCCGTTTGGATAAAGTGCCGCCATGTTGCAGCAAGATGCGGAGTGTGGCCAACTGCCAACTGTGAATGGCGTATCCCACGGCGTTGAATTCGTACAGGATCTCGTTGACGGCGTCGGGGCGGCGAGCCAGCATCTGGCGCGTCCCCGTCTCGTCGCCGCAGGCCACGAAGCAACAAAGATGCGCATCGGCCCCATGGTCGATCAGGTATTGAATCAGTTCGTCGCTGCATTGCCCCGACGTGCGGTGCAGTGCCGCGATGCCGACGGCATCACACCGATTGACGTCGGCCCCGCGCTCGACCAATAGCTTCACCGCCGCGAGGCGGTTGTTGTGGGCCGCGTGGAACAGCGCGGTTCTCCCGCGTCCGTCCGGACTGTCGATCAAGCCGCCGTCGCGATCGAGGATGGCCTCGATCAGGTTGGTTCGACCCGTCGCCGCGGCCTGAAACAGGTCGATCTGTGCGCCGTGATCGAGCAGCATCTGGATGATTTCTTCGGCCGGCTCGAGCTTCCACGGCCCGCCGTGACACGCTTCCATCAGGGCTGTCCTGCCGCGGTGATCGAGGGCGTTCACGTCGGAATGACGGCGTAGGAGGATGTTGACGACGTCGGCGTGGCCGGCTCGCGCCGCGTTGTGCAAGGCGGTCATGCCGTCCCGCGTGGTTGCCCTCGCCAGATCGGGATCGCGACTCAGCAGGGCGTCGGCGTCGGTCGCTCTATCCAGATACGCGCAGGCGAAAATATCGACGACGGCTCCATGTTCCAGCAGGAAGTCGATCGCCGGCCGGTTGCGAAAGAGCACAGCGGTGTAGAGCGGCGGAAGGCCGGACTCGTTCGGCCGATCGATCGATTCCGGATCCCGAGCGATCGCCTCTCGCATGGCCTGGAGGTTGTCCCCGGTCACGAGCTGGTGCATGCTCGTGGCCGATTGTGAGAGCGATTCGATGTGCGTCTTCAGCCTGGGCCAACTGTCGAAGCCCGACTCCCGAGCAATGACGAGTTGAGCGTCGGCCAGGATCATCTCCGCCGAGGCGATTTCGGCCCGAGACACGCCGGAATATCGCGGATGAGACTCTCCGATCCGGCGGATGGCATCCGGTTCGCCAGCCTGGAGCGCATGGAGAAGGTCTTTCGCCCGGTTGCGCAACTGCCGAAGGCTGGGTTTGCGGGAAGGCTCTTTGGAAGGGGTCATGACGAACTCCTTTCACGAACGCCCGGGGTCCGCACATCGGGCTGAAAGAAGATCGTTTGATGCGAGATGTCTGGGACGAAGGCGGCCTCAGGCCTTTCCGCGGACCGGTGGCGTCCAGTGAGCCAACGGCAACGATACCCTGCGGCCGCTCTACCTTCAAGTCCGCGCGAGCCGGGCTTCGATCCAGCAGTCCGAATGTCAGGCCTCGGTGGATGCGGGCCGATTCCGTCGCATTCGTCCGACGGCATTCTTCGATACTTGAACGACGCGGCGACTGGGCGCGGGCCGGCCTGGTATCTCCGCTTGAAACAGTGGGCGATGGGTTTGGGTCGAGGAGTGTGATACATTCACGATCATGGCCCGAAAGCGAGGGATCACAGGGGAGAGTCGGGATGCCCAAGCCCATCGTCAAGCCGGCCGGGGCCGAGGAAGTCCTGGCGGCGGTCGCAGCCCGGTATACTCCCGGATCGACGGTTTCTCTGCCCCAGATCGGCGAGGCGGGCGGCGTCAGCCCGGGTATGGCGGGCAAGATTCGCCGATGGGCCCGCGCCAACGGTCGCTGGTCCTACGTGGACGGGCGCGGGCGCGGCCCGGAGAGATCCTCGGGCGAGGGCAGGGGCGCCTGTCCGGTCACGATTGGTCGTAGAGTCCGGTCGGTTTCCCGTTTTCGATCGAGAGGGCCCGACGCAGGATCTCCGCCACGAAAGGCCCCTTGGCTTCGACATAGGCGGATCGATCGTCGGAGAATCGCAGGGCACAGGCCTTCTTGAGTGCCCCGTATGCCGTCGCTTCATCGGGATGGGTCAACAGGTATTCGCGGAACGCGCGGTGCCTTCGTAGCTCCTCGCTGTCGAGGGGGCAAACGTAGAGATGGTGTTTCGGATCCTGATGGGGAGCCCGGAACGCTTCCCGACCCGTGATGCCGAGGTCGCCCTGGTGCACGTATCCGAGGGTGGCGAGCCGCTCGATCGCGGCCGGCATGTCGGATAGGGAGGGGATCACCACGTCCAGGTCGATGATCGGCTTGGCGGCGAGTCCCGGCACGGCCGTGCTGCCGACGTGCTCGACGGTCACGACCAGATCGCCGAGCGCGGCGGCCACGGTGGCACGGATCTCCTCGAAGAGGAACGGCCAGCGCGGGTCGTACTCGACGATGATGACGGGATCGGGCATCTCGCGGATCCTTGGGCAATCCGGCAAGTGACGGTCGATGTCTCGGCCAAACTTCCGACTCAAGACCCTCAATCGCGACACGTATCCTCGAGGCGTACGAGCAGCTCATGCAACTGCTCGAGCTCTCCCTCGGTCAATGTCCCGTAGACGTTCTGGATGAGGGCGGTCTGGCAGGGTGATGCCCTGGCCAGGAGCAGGCGCCCGGCGTCGGTCAGGTAGAGCCGATTGGCCCGCCGGTCTTCCGGGTCCGGGCGTCGCTCGACCCACCCTGCCGCACTCACACGGTCGATGAGCCCGACCACATTCCCTTTGGTCACCAGGAGCCGCTCGGCCAGCTCCTGCTGGGTGATGCCCTCGCCATGCCAGAGCGTGGCCAGGACGTCGAACTGGGGGAGCGTCAGGCCGTGGATCCCGAGCGCCTCGGCCATGCGGCGCTCCAGGCGGCTGTGGAAGCGCATCAAGGTGGTGGCCACCTTCGCCTCCCACCCGCGCGGGTCCTCGTTCAGGACCGGAAGAGACCAGCGATCGGGTTTCGCGGGCTGACTCATTTGGTTTAATGGTGAACTAAATGGTGGGGACGTGTCAAGACTCCTCCTGGAGTCATCGGGTTTACGCGACCTGTCCATGATTATGGATGAGGAAGCCGCGACGGGGGGAGGGCCTGTCGATTGTGCGGATGGATCAGAGCCCTTGCACGGTCTCGCGGAGGATGAGGTCGATGACGTCTTCGAGTCGGCCGGACTGGGCGAACGCCCAGAGCTGGCGCTTGGCGCCGTTGCCATGCTCGAGGGTGTTCCGGACCAGGGTGGAGACCTCGTCCCAATCGCCCTGCTGTTCGAGCGCCGGGCGGAGGTGGCTGAGCAAAGCCTCGATCAGCTCGCGGGCGGGGACGGACTTCTTGGCGATGACATCGATGAGGTCGCCGTCGAGTCCGAAACGGGAGGCTCGCCAGCGTGCGGCCCGGAGCATCTCGGGGCGGGGCACGTGGTAGGGCACCCCCTTGCGATGCTCCTCGAGGCAGGTTCGGGCCAGGGCCCGGCAGAGGCCGGCGACCATCACCGCCTCGTCCACGGTCGGGCAGACGTCGGCCATCCGGAATTCGATCGTCTGGGCGTGCGAGGAGGGGCGGGCGTCCCAGTAGATCTTCGAGGCGTCGGGGATCATGCCGACCGCGACGAGCGACGCCACGAGGTCGTCATAGTCGCTCCGCGAGGCGAAGATCTGCGGGGTCCCGGCCATCGGCCATCGCGAGAAGAGCTCGGTCCGGTAGGACGCGTAGCCGGTCTCGTCCGAGAGCCAGAAGGGAGAGCTGGCCGCCAGCGCGACGAACGGGGCGAGCCAGGGCCGGGATCGATTCATGATCCGGATCGCATCTTCGGGGTCGGCGATCCCGATATGGACGTGGCAGCCGAAGATGATCTGCTCGCGGGCGAGCTGCTGGAAGTCTTCCTGGAGATCGAAGTAGCGCGGCTTGGGGGTGATGGGCTGCCCTTCCCAGTGGGAGAAGGGGTGGGTGCCGGCGGCCGCGATGCGGCTCCCGTCGCGTTCCGCGGCCTCGACGACGCCCCGCCGCAGTCGGACGAGCTCGGCGCGGACTTCGGCCAGGGTGTGGCAGATCGGCGTGCCGACCTCGATCTGCGATTGATAGAACTCGTTGGTGACCTCGTCGCCCAGGCTCTCTTGCGCCCTGGGGAGCACGCGCGAGACTCGGGGGCGGAGCTCGCGCGTCTCGGGGTTGATGATCTGGTACTCTTCCTCCACTCCGATGGTGAAATCGTCTGCGGCGGAGGGCATGGCGGATGGCTCTCGATGACGTTGAATGGGCCAAGGCTCAACGTCTATTAGCAATGGCCGTGCCGATTGCAGATAATCAGAGGACCGGATGTCGGTGGTCTGAATTCTCGGGCGGAGCCATCGAGTGCGCCTTTCGGATCAGTTCGCTTCCTCGGCGGCCTTCTCCTTGGCGAGCTCTTCGCTCTTGGCATTGAGCTCACGGTACTTCTTCATGAGCTTCTCCTTGGCGGACTTGGCGGCGTTCGAGGTCGCTTCGCGGAGGTGCTCCATATCTTCCTTGGTCTGCTTCAGGTCGGCCTCGAGGTAGTCGGCCAGCTTCTCGCGATTCTTGTGGAACTCGGCCTTGAGCCGCTCCATCCGCGGCTTGATCTTGGCCTTGGCGTCTTCCGCGGCGCTGGAGAAGTGCTCCTTCAGATGGTCGAGCTCCTCGCGGCTGGAATGCAGGTTCGAGGAGAGCGTGGCCTCCATCTTCGCGCGTGTCGAGGTCCATTCTTCGTGGAGCTTCTCCATTTCCGCGTGCATCTTCTCGCGGGCCGGGCCGGTCGCGGTCTTCGCCTTCTCTTCGAGGTCCTTGACTTCCTCGCCGAGCGAATGCATCCGCAGATCGATGCTGTTGGCGAGCTTCTCGCGGGCGATCGCCCACTTCTTGCTGATGATTTCCATCTCCGCGTGCATCTTCTCGCGGGCCGGGCCGGTCTCCTTCTTGGCTTCTTCCTTGAGCTTGTGGTACTCGTCGCCGGCCGACCTGGCGCCCGATTCCAGCTTGGCGATCAGCTTGTCCCAGTATTCCTTGAGTCTCTCACCGACCGTCTTATCCGTGGTCTCCTGGGCCACGACGGGCGCGGTCACGCCGGCCGTGACCATCGCCAGCGTCGCCAACACAAGGGCTCGACGACCGAACGAGAAGTACGGCACGATCAGGGACTTCAACGACATCCGAATGCTCCTGACGAGGGTTTCCGCGCGAGAATGACCGGGGTACACCGACCGGCTCAAGCTCTCGATCGCGGCGGACGACTTCGCGGGAAATCGCGAAGTCGATCCCGCGATCGTACTCGAATTGTGTTTGCAAACAAGGAGCCAGAGCCTCGATGTCGGCCTGTCGTTCGCCGATGTCCCCGCTCGGGCATTCGGCGCGGAACCCTCGCCTCAGGCATCCTCACCCCGTCCGATCCGACGTGCCGATCTCGCCGAACTCGGCCGTCTCGCCCTTGCCGGTCTCGCCCGCGCCCGGCCGCTTTCCGGCCAGGCCGACGATCAGCAGGGCCGCCGCCATCGCGGCGAAGGCGACGATCGCCGGGATCAGGAAGGTGGGCTCGCCGCCGGGCGTCCGCGTCGAGAAATCGATCTTCTTGCCGAACTCCTCGAAGACGACCAGGAGCGCGATGATGATCCCGGCCAGCGAGCCGCCGGCTATCAGGCCGGTGGACATCAAGGTGCCGGGGCTGGTCTCGCCTTCCTCGGGCGTGAACTTCCGGGCGCGGTCGACCAGCCCGCGGAGCACGCCGCCGACGAAGATCGGCAGCGTGGTCGCCAGCGGCAGGTAGACGCCCACGGCGAACGCCAGCGCCGAGACGCCGGCCAGTTGCATCACGACCGCCAGCACGGCGCCGAGGATCACCAGCCCCCAGGGGAGCTCCTTGGACATGATGCCCTCGATCAAGGTCGCGAACAGCCGGGGCTGGGGCGGGTTGAACTTCTGGATCGGCGTCCCCGACGCCGTCCTGGTCATTCGCCCGCCGATGCCGGTGTCCTTGAGGTATCGAGCCTGGCCCGAGTCGTCGACCAGGTACTTGCCCGGTTGTACGCCTGGCCGAGGATTGATCACCCACCAGACGCGATAGGACTGCTCGTCGGGTCCGACCTCGGTCCCCTTCAGTTCACCGGCAGGCGCCTGGACCTTGGGCAATTCGGCGGGATCGTCGCTGTACGTCGTGTAGGCCGCATTCAAGAGCAGGAGCGTGCCGCCCATGACGACCGCGGACACCAGCGCACCCACGAGGATCGAGACCTGCTGCTTCCAGGGGGTCGCACCGACCAGGTAGCCGGTCTTGAGGTCCTGCGAGGTCGTCCCGCCGTTGGACGACGCGATGCAGACCACCCCGGCGATCGAGAGCGCCGTGAGGCGGTACTCCGGCCCGACCCAGCCGAGCATGACGAAGATCAGGCAGGTCAGGAGCAGGGTGGCGATGGTCATCCCGGAGATCGGGTTGGATGACGAGCCGATCACGCCGGTGATCCGCGAGCTGACCGTGACGAACAGGAACCCGAACAGGACGATCATGACGCCGCCGATCAGTCGGCCCGCGAAGTCGGTGGGTATCAGGTGCGAGCAGGCGACCGCGAGCACCAGGCCGAGCGAGCCGAAGATCACCACGGCCATCGGCAGGTCGCGCTCGGTGCGGGCGACGCCGCCCTCCTCGCCCTGCTTGCCCGAGCGGAGGTCGCGGAGGCTGCCGGTCACCGAGGACACGATCAGGGGCAGTGCGTTGATCATGCTGAGGATGCCGCCGGCGGCCACGGCGCCGGCGCCGATGTAGCGGACGTACTGGCCCGAGATGGCCCCGGCGCTCAGCTCGGCGATCCGCTTCTGTCCCGGCGGGAGGACGCCCGGCAAGTTCTCGCCGAAGTAGGCGATCATCGGGACGAGGAGCAATGACGTGAGGAGGCCGCCTCCGACCAGGACCGAGGAGATCCGCGGGCCGATGATGTAGCCGACCCCCAGCAGTGCCGGCCCGGGCTCCAGCGAGACCACCGCCTTGTTGTAGCCGGTGATGCCGGTGATGGCCTTCTGCCACTCGCCGGCCCAGAATTTCGTGGCCTGCATGAGGATCTGGTAGACGAACCCGACCCCGAAGCCCATGAAGACGAACCGGGCGTTCGATCCGCCCTGCTCGCCGACCATCAAGACCTTGGCGCAAGCCGTGCCCTCGGGATAGGGGAGCGTGCCATGTTGCTTGACGATGAACGCGCGGCGGAGCGGGATCATCATCAGGATGCCGAGCAGTCCGCCCAGCACGGAGACCAGCATGACCTGGGACCACTCCATCTCGTAGCCCAGGAGCATCAGGGCCGGCATCGTGGCGCCGACGCCGAAGGCGATCGACTCGCCGGCCGAGCCCGCGGTCTGGACGATGTTGTTCTCCAGGATCGTGGTCCGCCGGAATCCGAACGCGCTCGACAGGCCCCGGAAGATCGTGATCGCCAGCACCGCGACCGGGATGGAGGCCGAGACCGTCATGCCGACCTTGAGGAACAGGTAGAGCGAGGAGGCCCCGAAGACGATCCCCAGCAGGGAGCCGAGGGAGACCGCGGACCAGGTCAGCTCGTGGAGGTTGGCCTTGTCCGGGATGTAGGGCTGGAACGTGGATTCACCGGGGTTTGCGGGGGCCGACATGTCCTTGCATGCTCCGTCGAGGGGGAATAAAGCGGGTATCGGCCGACCCGACGCCGGGCGACCCGGGCTCTCCGAATCGTCTCATCTCTCAGGGTAACTTGACTCCCACGCGCGTGATCTGGGCGAGGTGGCCGGCGATGTCGCAAAGGACGTCGATCATCCGACGACCGGCATCGACCTCGTAGATCAGATCGCGGGGGTAGAAGCTGAGCGTCTGGAAGGTCTCATCGTAATAGGTCTGGAGCCGGCGGCGGATCACCTCGTCGCTCATGTCGTCGAGCCGATTCTCGCTCAAGGCGCGGGCCCGGAGCCGCTCCATCGCCATGACCGTGTTGTCGATCTTGAGGTGGAAGATCTGGATCACGTCGATGAAGCCGACCAGCCGCTCGGCCTGCGAGTAGCTGCGCGGCATCCCGTCGAGCACCAGGGTGTGCTGATCGGGCATGACCACCTCTTGCATCCCGAGGACGTTGAGGTGGCGTTCGAAGATCCGGACCGTGAGGTCGTCGGGGACCATCCGGCCTTGCGAGGTGTATTGCTCGATCTCCTGGCCGAACTTGCCGTGGCGGGGGATCTTGCGGAAGACGTCGCCCATGGAGATGTGGACGAAGCTCGGGAGCTGGCCGAGGACCGCGCCTTGCGTCCCCTTGCCGCTGCCGGGCATGCCGAACAGGATGATCGAGCGGTAGCTTTGACGTTCTTCCACCATGGGACTCCCTCTCGCATCAATGAGGCTCCCCGCGGGCCTTGCGGGAGCCCGGATTTCGGATCCGGATCGCGACTGAGCCGGCTGGCATGCCGTTCGGGGCCCGGTCCAGAGGAGTGTCGTGGCGGGGCCTCGTCCGATGCGATGACGCCGGCCGGGCCGATCGCCGCGACGTTCTCCGGGGGCCATGCGACCTTTCCAGAGATTCCGCTCCACGATCCGGTCTCGAAATCCGCTCCTATCTTGGGCCTCCGGGCGGTCGGACTCAAGAGGGATTGATCTTGGAGAGCCGGCCGCAGATGGAACAGAGGACGTTGACGGCTTTCTGACTCGCGTCAACCTCGAGGATGAGGTCGCTGGGGTAGAAGCTCAGCGTCTTAAAGGTCTCGTCGTGGTAGGCCTGGAGCCGCCGGTGGATGACTTCTTCGCTCATGTCGTCGAGCCGGTTCTCGCTCAAGGCACGCGCCTTGAGCCGTTCCACCAGCTTGACTGTATCATAAATCTTGAGGTGGAAGATCTGGAGGACGTCGATAAATCCGGCCAGCCGCTCGGCTTGCACGCAATTGCGGGGCAGGCCGTCGAGCACCAGGGTGTGCTGCTCGGGCATGACCAGCTCCTGCATCTCGAGGATGTTGAGGTGGCGTTCGAAGATCCGGACCGTGAGGTCGTCGGGGACCATCCGGCCTTGCGAGGTGTATTGCTCGATCTCGCGGCCGAACCTGCCGTTTCGGGGTATCCTGCGGAAGACGTCGCCCATGGAGATGTGGACGAAGCTGGGGAGCTGGCCGAGGACCGCGCCCTGCGTCCCCTTGCCGCTGCCGGGCATGCCGAACAGGAGGATGGAACGGTATCGGTGACGTTCTTCCACGGGAGGATTCCTCTTGCAATGTTGGGACCGTCCGCGAACGATGCGGGTGGCCGGGATCATGGCGTCACGACGATCCCGGATCACGGCGCCTCGAGGCGTCGAATCGAATCAGGTCGAGTCGAAGAGGGGTTACGGCGGAAGAGGCGACCCACGAAGTGACGTCGGCTGACCCGTTCGCCGCCGGGTATTACAGACAAAGAAAGCTTACCTGGAACCCCGAGGTTAAGCCAGAGGCTCGTATCCCAGCGTCCGTTCCGGGAGAACTCCCCGATCCCGGATCGGACCGGACCAACCGGAGGCGATCAGTTAGACTATGCAGGGAACGCGGATACTCCTGGCACGGCACGCCGAGACCTCGGCGCCCGATCGGTTCCACGGCGCCGAGTCCGACATCGGCCTGAGCGATTGGGGTGCCCAGCAGGCCGAGCTGCTCGGCCGATCGCTGGTGGACGCGGGCGCGAGGGCGCTCTATTGCTCGGCGATGCGACGGGCGAAGGATACGGCGGCCCCGGTCGGGCGAGCCCTCGGGCTGGAGCCGATCATCATCGAGGCCCTGCACGAGCGCCGGATCGGCCCTCTGAGCGGGGTCTCGCGCGAGGACGGCTGGGCGACCTATGCCGAGTCCAAGGCACGCTGGATCGCGGGCGACCTGGAATACACCCATCCGGGCGGCGAATCGTTCGCCGACATCCGAGTCCGCGTGCTCCCGATCCTGCGAGGACTCGCCGAGTGCCATCGCGGCGAGACGATCGTGATCGTGGCGCACGGCGTGGTGATCCGGGTGGCGTTGACGAGCCTGGTCGCCGGGTTTTCGCCGTCCGACTTCGACCGGATCGCGATCGATTTCGCGTCGGTCAACGACCTGTGGTTCGACGGCGATTCCTGGACGGCCCGCGCGCTGAACCGGGTCGTCGCCGCCTCGAGTTCCCGGCCGGTGGCGTGATCGGCGACTCTGACTGGTCATGCAGTGCCGAGGAGGGCGGTCGGGTTGACTCCCAGGTATTTTGACAGGGCCTTGATATGCTCTCGGGTCAGGTCGCGTTTACCATTGAGGACGAGAGAGAGGACGGTCTTGCTGATACCCGTGCCTCGAACGACATCGGCCTGGCTGACCCCTTGCTCGTCCATCAGGGACCGGAGCATCGCGGCGTCGCTGACGTGGGGCATCTCCACATGCTCGCTTTCGTACTTCTCCACCAGGTCACCCAACACGTCGAGATAATCGGCCTCTGTCGAGGCCAGATCATCCCGAACGGTCAGCTCGTCGATCATATCCGAGGCAGCGGCTAGCTCGGCGTCGGTGCGGATTGGCCGCAAGGGGAAGCGTCGAATCAGGGTAATGTATGCCATATCAACTCCTCCCGTAGCGGCGACCTGGGTCTTGGATCGGGATTTTGTCGCGCGGTTTCCCGGTTCCGGCGACTTCGTGTCCTTTGCCTTTCGACTCAGCCCCGCCGGTTGTCTTGGTATTCGTCGCCATCATATCACTCCTCCACCTCACGATTAATCGTCTTTCCAACTGCCCTTGTCGTAGTCGCTATGTTTGAGGATGACCCGGACATAGACTTTGGACTGGTTGTAATGGATGACCGTATTGAGCCGATAGTCGTTCTTCTTGATATTGAAGACGGTAAACTTGCCCAGCGGGTCTGCATGCGGAAAATCGTCGCGTGCATCGTGGATGTCATTCCAACGGGCTTTCTCGACGATGCGACACCATCGCATCAACGACGCCAGGGCATCCGGGTGCTTCTTCCCCGCATCTACCAGGCGCTTCTTCGAAATGACATGCACGACAAGAGCCTCTTCGACAGCAATCGCGTATGGAGACAGTATGGTTTTCAAAATGAAAACCGCCAAGGCAACGCTGTGGAGACTCTTCACCTTGCGACGATTCGGTCGCCCGCCTCTTCGACTGACGGATATCCGGGTGGCGTAGATGAGCCTGGTCGCCGGGTTTTCGCCATCCGACTTCGACCGGATCGCGATCGATTTCGCGTCGGTCAACGACCTGTGGTTCGACGGCGATTCCTGGACGGCCCTGAGCTGAACCGGGTCGTCGCCGCCTCGAGTTCACGGCCGGTGGCGTGACCATCGAGCTTGTCAGCCGTTCGGGCTCCACGATCCGGTCTCGAGGGATTCATGGAGGATTCGCTTGCGCCAGTACGCGGGATCGGCCTCGATCTCGGCGAGGAAGCGACGAGCGATCGGCTGCGGGGGCCGCTTGCCCTGCTCCCAGGACCGCACTGTGTTGACGTTAACCCCGAGGAACCCGGCCAACACGGCCTGACTCGCCCCGAGTAGCTCTCGCACGCGTTTGACGTCGTCGGGAAGGTAGTCGCGTGGGGCCGAGGGAACCTTGTAGGTGCGGACCGTCAGTTGCTGGCTCCTCAGGCCTTCCGACCGCAGCAACTCGGTCGCCTCCTCGATCGCCGCCAGGATCTTCGACCCCGCCGAGATTCGGTCGTCGGTCTTTCCCCGGCGGCGCCCCGTCACGGACTTCGCCAGCGGAGTCATCATTCGAACTTTCCTAAGAGATGGCCGTTCGTGATTCTGCGAGGACCAGCCTCAAGGCGAGCCGGATTGCGACCTGGCTCGCCGGGAGCCTCATCCTGCCGGAATCGTGCCAGGTGATCAAGTTTCGCATCGCGAACTGACGACGGAGTTCGGTCTCGAACGCCTTCAATGCCTGTCCAATCGCTCTGGCCTGGGTTGGGGATATGTCACTCTGCTCATTCTTGCCGAAAGCCACGAAGAGGGCGATGGTCCCATAGGCCGGGAAATAGGCATAGCAGACCCGGTACGCACCGCTCTTACCCTTTCCCGAGCCGGGTAGGGGTGAACCGCAATTTTCGCAGGCCTCCGGTGTGCGGGATGACAGGGGCTTTGTCCAGGCGAGTTCAATCACCTCCTGCTCCAACGCTTGCAGGGCTTCGGTCTCCGAGTCGAAGCGGCTGCCAATCCGCAAGAGCGTAAGAAGGTGGACGAAATCCAGGAGTCCCGAAGAACCGAAAGCGAGCAAAGGTTACGTCCCTTACCGCTGCGAAGGCCTCGACCGACCTGAGGGCAAACTCTACAAGTACTTGGAATCAATGATTTGACGGTTCGAGCCCGAATGGGGCAGTTCGTGGCGTGATCCCCGTCGGACTTTAAGACAGGCAGGGCGAGGGCATCGTAGGCCGTCCTCGTATCACGCTGATCGGCATTCTTCACCGTGACGGGGGCTGGCTTCGGGACTCGGGCAGGCTCCGTCCGGGGTTCGCGGTACGGCTTTTTCGCCTCGTAGAGCTTCAGCCGCGCCTTGGCCTGCTCCAGCCCCGCATGGCTCAGCGCGTCCGGCCGTTCCAGGACCTTCTTCTGCCACTTGACCGCATCGTCGTACTGGTTGGCCTCGGCGCAGGCGGCGGCCAGCGTGTCGAGGGCGTTCGAGTCCTTCCACGCGGTCAGTTCGCAGAGCTTCGTCGCCACCTCGACAGCCCGCTTGCCATCCCGAACCGAATCTTCCCAGCAGGTCGCCAGCAACCAGGCCAGCGCGTTGTGAGCCTCAGCCGATTTCGGGCCGGCCTGGACCGCCTCCTCGTAGCTCTGCCGGGCCTCCTTGAGCTGTCCGGCTCCGGCCTGGGCCTTCCCCAGGTATCGCAGCGTGACCGAGAAGTCCCATCGGAACGGCCGGTCGGCGCCGGCGAGCTTCTGCGCCTCCCGCGCGTGGTCGATGGCTTGCCGCGCGTAGGTCGCGGCGGCCGTCCAGTCGCCGGCCCGCGAGCAGAGCCCGCTCAGGCGTTCGCAGTCGACCGCGACCTCGCGCTGCGCGTCGGAGCTGCGGGGTGACCGCTGGGCCAGGTCACGGCCGACGGCGAGCATCTTCTCGTACCAGGGCTGAGCGCGGGCGAGTTCGTTGGCCCGCTCGTGGGCCTTCCCCAAATTGTAGTAGGATCGCGAGAGGTCCTGCTGGGCCTGGACGTTGGTCAGGTCGGCCTCGGCCAGGGCCTCGCTCAGCTTCAGGCCGTCCTGGTAGGACTGCAGGGCCTTGTCGGTGGCCCCGAGTCGCAGGTGCACGTCGTCGAGCTTGCTGTAGGAGATGGCCAGGTCTCGGCGGGCCTGAGCGTCGTTGGGGTCGGCCCTGGCCAGGGCCTCGCTCAGCTCCAGATCCTTCTGGAAATATTGCAGGGCCTCGTCGGTGGCTCCGAGTTTCAGGTGCACGTCACCGAGCCTCCCGTAGGAGATGGCCAGGTCTCGGCGGGCCTGAGCGTCGTTGGGATCGGCCCTGGCCAGGGCCTGGAAGATCTCCAGCGAGCCTGTGTAGAACCTCCGGGCTGATTCCGCGGCGCCGCTCAACTCGCCTCCAGGACCGGCCGTTCCCCGGCCGTTCTGGGATCGCGGCGTCTCGCCAAACTGGAGGACCAGGTCGCCCATCTTCAGGAGAGCGAACGCCGTGTGTCGGTCGGCGGCTGAGCGCCGCACGAACTCTCCAGAGAGCTTCTCCAGGCATGCCAGCGACGTGACGAGTAATCGTCGTCGGAACGGGCTGCTTTCGGAGAGGTTCTCCACGCTGTCCTGGATATCGAAGATGACGGCATTGAGTGTGTCCAGGGCTAGCTGACTCTGCCGGCTGGCCGCTTCCGCATTCGCCCGAGCCTTCTTCTCGTTTTCCTCGGCTCGCTGCTCGTTCGCGATGGCCCGTGTCGCGTTATTGGTGGCCTGCACCGCGTTCTCATCGGCGGTCTTGCGGGCCTGGTCGGCATCATGCTTGAGCTTCTCGGCGAGCCGCCATTCCGTGAAGGCGAACGCCCCCAGACCGCCGACGACGATCAGCGCCGTGATGGATGTGGCCAGCGCCGCGCGGAGGCGTCGCATTCGGAGGGCGGCTCGCTCGGCGCGGCGGCGGGCCAGGGCGTCGGCGACCCGTTTATCCATGGTATGCAGGCGTTCGACCAGTTGGGCCACGCTGGCCAATCGTGCGGATGAGTCTCCTTCGACGCACACGCCGATGTCGTCCCGCAAGAGGCGAAACGTCAACTCGCCGGAGGGGTCGATCGCGCCGGATGGATTGGCCCCGGCCGGGAGCATTTGCGGGCGCGGCTCGGACGGAGCTTCGCCCTCCCGGTGCGCCTGGCCCTGACTCCCCCGCTCGCGGGCCGAGTCGAGCCGTCGCTCCCAGCCGTGGCCGAGCGGCTGGTCGAAGTCGCCGATGACCATCTGGTAGAGCATCACGCCCAGGGCGTAGACGTCGCCCTGGACGGTGGCCGGGCGGGCGAGGTTGGCCTCGGGCGGCTGATACATCCGCGTGCCGGTCCGGCTGGAGCCGGGCTCCAGCAGCGTGTGCGTGAAGCCGGATTCGGTGATCCCCCATCGTTTCAGTTGCGAGCGATCGGCGACGGCCCCGATGCCGAAATCGGCGAGGATCGGTTGCCAGCGGCGATCGGGGCCTTGTCGCATGAGGACATTGGTGGGCTTCAGGTCCTTGTGGATGATCCCCACCGAGTGGGCGGCGGCGACGGCCGCGGCGATCTCGGCGACCAGCCGGAGCCGCTCCTCCAGCGGCAGGGCCGCCAGCCGGCCGTCGGCCTCGGCCCACTCGCGGAGGTTGCCGCCCTCGATGTAGTCGCTCTCGAGGAAGAACGGGCCTACTTCCAGATTCACCTCGTGCAGCCGGGCGATGTCCGGGCGATCGCCCAGGGCCTGGTGGAGGAGTCGGAAGAGGGTCTGCTCGCGCTTGAAGGAGCCGAGGCGGCTGGCGTCGAAGCAGAACTTGAAGACGCGAGGCACGGGGTTCCGCTTCTGCCGCGCCACCCAGACCTCGCCGAAGCCTCCCTCGCCCAGTTTTCGATCGAGGAACCAATCCGGTCGGCGCGGGATCTCCTGGCCGATCGCCGGGCGCCAGGGGGGATCTGCTGCTGCTCGATCGAATCGGCCCGTCGAGCCCGAGGCGAGTCCGGCGGGGCGGCGAGCGGCGCCAGGCCCGTCACGCCCACCTCGTAGACCTCCACCAGCTCCTCGGTATCGGACATCAGGTATCGCCCGTGCGATCGCCAGTCCAGCTCCCCATCGCCGTTCTCGCCCGAGGAGGGAGCCCTCCGGACATGCTCGCGCGCGATGTCGAACGCCGTGCGGGTCAGCAGGGTCTGGCCGGCCGCCGCCAGGCGAGTCAACCTCCAGCACTCGTCGATCGCGTGGCTGGCCTGGAGGACGTGGGACTCGTCGACTCCGCCGAACTGGACGATCTGACCGACGTGGATGCCGATCCGCAGCCCGGGAATCGGTCCCTGCCAGCCGTGGCGACGAACCGCCTCGTGCAACGCGAGAGACGCATTGACCGCGGCATCCGCCGTCTCGAAGTTGACCTCGTAGGCACTCGGCGCCTCCGATCGGAGCGTGCCGCTCCAGCGGGTGAGCGACTCCTGGAGCAGTTCGTGGAACGGTTGGACGACCTCGCGGACCCAGGCCAGCTCGTCGCGATGCTCCCGAGCGGCATCCGCATCGATCAACTCGCCAAACAGCAGCACGACCAGCCGGCTGGTGACGCCTTGCGCCAGCGATCCCGCGTCGAACCGCATTACCCGCACCTGGTCGGTCAGGTGCCCGAGCGAGCGGAACTGCATGCGGATGCGGTCGTCGGCGATGATCCGCTTCAGGTGCTCGAGCTGAAGCCCGCGCAGCTCGTCGGATTCTTCGGGGGCCGGGTCGAGCGCGCAGTCGTCGGTGGCGACGAAGACGAACACGGGCTTGCCCAGCTCGACGGCGATCTCGTACTCCAACTGGGTGTAGGAACGCCTCGGCTGGTCGGCATCGCGCCGGAGCGGCTCGTGTCCGTAGCGGCGCCCGACCAGGCAGATGACCGCGGCGCACGGGCGGATCTTCTCTCGGAGCAGCTCGGCGACCGAGCGATGATCGGGCCCGAAGTCCTCCTGGATGACGGGATGCGCGCCCAGCTCCATCAAGACGTCGGAGACCGCCGCGCGGAACGATCCGAGGTCGCGGCTGGTGGCGCTGATGAAGACCTGAGGGACCGCGGACATGGCAACTCCAGCGCGTTGATGCCGATGACACGTTCAACCGGAGGCGAGGACGATTCGAGCCTCGACTCCCGGCACTTCGTGGGATCGATTATGCTTTCCGCCATGCGTGAAAGCAATCGCTTTGGAGAGATCTGGCGACTGGACACAGGATTAGAGCGATTCCCACTTGGGTTGCGCACAAAAGATCATACTAACCCGACGCGTCAGCGAGGGTCCGACAGCATTCCCCTCGCTGGCGCGTCGGGTTAGTATGAGTGACATGTGTGTCGAGCTGCGCAAACCAAGCGTGAAGCGCTCTAGTCAGTCTATTACGTCTTTACGTATCGCCTCTCGAGGGTATTGCTGCCTCGGGACTCGCGACGAAACGGGCGATGGACTCGGCGGAGAGTCGCGCCAGCTCCTTCGGCTCCAGCTTGTGTAGACCGCCGCCGTAAACTCGCCCTTCTCTCGTGAGGTGGTCGGCGGTGAGGGCCTGGAGCAAGGACAGGATGACCGCGTTGGACTCGGGCTTCCGATCCAGCGTCTTTTTGAGCGGGCCTCTGGGATAGAGCATTAGGTAGACGTTTGCGGCCGTCGCTTGCGACCGGTTCCAGAAGAATCGGAACGGATTGCCGTCGGCTCGTCGGCGTCCCATGTAGGTGCAGAGGAACGGGGCGGGGTCGCGTTTTTCTTGTGCGTACCAGGGCGAGCGGCGGCTGGCCAGGTATCCGTCGGCGATGCCTCGACGCCGCCCCTCCTGGAGGTAGGACCAGAGGCCGGGGTGGCGCTCGCGGAGTTGATCCTCGGGGAGGTCGCAGTCGATCAGGACCAGGGATTTCGCCAGCCTGGGGTGGCCGTCGGCCTCGGACTCGATCACGCTTTGCCGGAGGTCGCGCGAGCCGGGCAGGATCGGCTTGAGGAAGGCGTCGGGGATGCCGCGACGACTGGCCTCCTCCCGCTCGAGGATGAAGAAGGCGTTGGCCCCCGTGGCCAGTCCCCGCTTGATCGCGAAGAAGTCGCCGAGCGTCGCGACGGGCGAGGCCGCGCGGGACTCGTTGCCGGGGAATCCCGTCCACTTCCTGGCGGGGTCGAGTTTCGCCAGCGGGACGAGTTCCACGGTCGTGGGTTGGGAGATCGGCCCCCCGAGCGACATGCGGACCTCATGATGCGCGGGCGGCGGTGACTTGTCGAAGACGACGATGGCCGAGGTCACCATCGCGTCGGCGAATTGCGCGTCCGAGGGGCAATAGCGGTGGATGTGACGGAGCGTCACGCTCCGGGTCAAGTAGGACTTCAGGACAGACCCGTAATTCACGTCCATGAACTCGGATGGGATCAGCCAGATGGCCAGCCCGCCGTCGGCCAGCCAGGCATCACCGAGCAGGAGGAAATGGGCGTAAAGGCCGGCCAGGCCGCTGATCGCGATGCCGAGTCGGTCGGAGACGAGGGACTTGAGGCGATCCTTGTCCTCGCGCGGGAGATGGTGATGCCGGACATAAGGAGGATTCGCGAGAACGAGGTTGTAGGGCCGGTCGGGAGCCAGGCGGGTGAAATCGCCGGGGATCACCCTGAGCCCAGTCGCTCCCCAGAGATCGGCGGCGGCTCGGGCGAAGGTCGGGTCGAGCTCGACGCCGCACGCGTCGGCGATCGATGTCGAGGGGAAGACCCGGCAAATGGCCGAGTAGAATGAGCCGGTGCCGATGGCGGGATCGAGGAAGCGGACCCGGTCCGATCTTTCTCGCCAGATCGCGGCGGCGTAGCTCGCCAGATCGAGGGCCAACGGCGGAGGGGTCGCGAACTGGCCGAGGCGGTTGCGTTGCGCGGGCGACTTCAGCCGGTCCAGACGCACCTGTTCGACCAGGCGCCTGGCCTCGATCTCCACCATGTTCCACGCCTTGACGATTCACTTGACCGCGATTCGGTTCCCGACCTCTCGCCCGACGACAATCCCTCCACAACAGTTTCCGCGATCATGCTTCCGGTGCAAGGTGAGTTTGCATCGCCGACGATTCGCGAGATGTGATCAAGGGCGGATGACAATCAGCGGGACCATCTTGGTGCAGGTGACTCGCCGCAACCCGAGGAGGCTGGCGGAAGGCCTGCACCACGAAGGCGATTCCAGATCAAGCGGTCATCAACGGCCTTCACCTTCGTTGTATTCGCTCTCAAGGGCTTTGAGCTCCACCTGGAGTTTGTCGATGAGCGACTGCAACTCCTTGATCCGTTGGGCTCTCGTCGGCTTCTTCCTGGAGCCGTCGGCCACCGTCTTGGGCTTGCTGCCGCTTCCACTTCCAGTTGCACCTCCGGTATTCCCGCCCTTCCCGGCCTTGGTTTCTCGGAGAGCGGCCGCCTTGTCGGCGAGCTTCTTGGCAAGCTCGCGATCCTCGTCTCGCTTCTTAGCCTGGGCGGCCATCTTCTCGGCGAGCTTCTTGGCTCGCTCCTTCTGCTGGATCTGCCTCGCGGCCGCGGCGGTCTCCCTCTCGGCGGCCTGCTTGCCCTTGGCGAGCTTCTCGGCTCGCTTCTTATCCAGTGCGGCGGCCTCATCGGCATTCTTCTTCGACTGGTCGCTATCGACGGCCCGCTTCTCGGCCACGGCCGCCGCTTCATCGGCGAGCTTCTTGGCCTGCTCGGCTTTTGAGGCCTGCTTCTCGGCTGCGAGGGCCTTCACCTTCTTTCCGAAGGCGGCGGCCGCTTCGGCCTTCTTCTTCGCTCGCTCGGCCCTTTCGGCTTGCCGCGCGGCGGCGGCGGCCTTCGCGGCCTTCGCCTTCTCGAGCATCGCGGCAGCCCGCTCGGCCCTGACCTTCGCCCGCTCGGCCTCCGCGGCTTTTTTCGCGTCGTCTTCCAGCGATGAGGCTTTCTTATCGGACCCGGTAGTCGGCTTCTTATCATCATCGTCGTCATCAACCGCGGACGCGGGCTCGTCGGCGTCGTCATTCGGGACCGACGACGTCGCGGTCGGGCTCGAGAGTGCCGCGGGCGGCTCGTCGGGCTTGGGGCTGTCGGAAGCGGATGCGCTCCAGCCGGGCAGGGCCAGGATCGCCAGGAGGCCGGCGCCGACGAGCACCCAGGTCGAGGCTCGCGCGGGATTTCGCTCGGACAGGATCATCGTGACTCTCCTCTCGAGGGACTGGCCGGAGCCGGCGATGCCCAACGCGGGCACCGGACGCTCGGCCGAGGACAGGGATCGGCAGACATCCAGCAGGGCCTCGGCATAGGCGAGACGCCCCTCGGGGAACGCGCCGACGGCCCATTCATCGCAGGCGAGCTCGGCCTCGAAGTCGAGGCGTCGCCGCGTCAACCAGTACAGCGGGTTCCACCACCAGAACAGCCCGGCGGCCAGCTCGAGCCGGCGGACCCAGTGATCGCGGCGGACGAGGTGGGCCAGTTCATGCGCCAGGATTCCTCGCCAGGCCGCGGCACCGAGCGTCTCGACCAGCGAAGCCGGCACCAGCAATTTCGGGCGGCCGAGGAACCAGAGCATCGGCGATGCCGCGCCGGGGAGGACGAGGATCTCGGGGGTGCTCACGCCGAGCCGGCGCCCGACGCGACGAGCCTCGTCCTCGAGCCATCCGGGCGCCGGCACGGCCCAGCGGAATCGACGTCGGAAGCGAATGACCCGGGCGATCTGCCAGAGCACCAGGGCCGCCGAGGCGCATCCCCAGATCACGATCGCCCCACGGCCGACCGTCGCGAGATCGGGTAACGGCAATCGCTCCGACGACGTACGACCGGAATCCAGGCGGGCGGTTGCATCGGCCTCCGGGATACTGCTCGTCGGATCCGACAAATCTGCGGGCAGTCTGGCGGCGACGATGGGCGACTCGGCGGGCTCGTATCCGGTCCAAACCCGGGGTGAAGCCCAGGGCCAGCTCACGACCGGCGGGGCGACCAGCTTGACCAGCACCACGAGCCACAGGGCATGTCGCGCCACCGGTCGCAGCCGGAACCATCGGCCCGCGAGGAGGGCCACCAGGGCCAGGACGGTCGCGATCAGTGACGTCTCCGCGAACCAGGCGAACATCTCGATGCCTCCACGAACCCGACCCCGTTCCCGCCACCCAGGTGCCGCTCATCTCTTGGGCTTCGGCGTCCCGCCCTGTTTCTTCCGGGCCTCGTCGATGATCCCCTGGATCCGGTCCAGCTCCTCGGCCGAGAACCGGTTCCCCTGGACCAGGGTCAGGAAGACCAGCGGGGCCTCCGCGCCGTCGCAGAGCTCGTCCGCGGCGTCCTTGAGCCGACGCTCGAGCAAATCTTCACGCGAGAGCGCCGCGCGATAGACGAGGAACGTGCCGACGGTCTCGCTGATGCTGTAGCCCTTGGCCTCGAGCCGGCGTAGTAGAGTCGCGACGGTCGAATAAACCCATCGACGACCCCCCTCGGCGAGCAACTCCATGATCTGACGGACGGTCCCGGGCCCGTGCTCCCAGAGTGCCCGCAACGTCTCGCGCTCCGCCTCGCTGAGGCCCGCCTTGATCTCGTCCATCGTCGCCCCTTCCCGGACGCGGCCACTCACGCCAGTTACGTTCTGTAACAGGCATCCTATTACAAGACGTAACAGGCGTCAAGAGACGACTGCGAACTTTGCGAAATGGCGAGGCGTGCCGGTTGAAAGGGGATGAGTCGGCGAGGAGAGGGGTGTCAGCGTCGAGAGTTTCGGCCGCGAACCGCCGGGCCAGACGCCGCGAGTCGATCTCTACAATTCGGGCGGGTCCTTTCCGGTCCGAGTCTGTGATCCGGAATCAAATGAACACAACATGTATATGGTCAGAAGCGGGAGTTGGCCCGTCGGTCAATAGCTCAGGACCACCTGCCTGATCGGCCCGTCCCAGATCATCTGGATTCGCACCAGGAGGTCCATGCCGATCAGTACGTTGACGTTGGGGGTCGAAGGTCGGGATTCGATGACTTCCAGCGCGAACCAACGGCCCGGCCCTGTGTGCCCTTCAAGCTTGAGGCGGACGAAGTATGTGTCTTCCCAGAGAATGCCCAAGACGGGGCGAGAGACGCGGGCCTTCCCGATCACCCTGGGTATCAAGGCCGACCTGACGGCCGGGCTGATCGCCGTACTCGTGGAACCGGTATCGATCAACGCGTTCCAAGTGCCTGGCGGCCCACCCCAGGAGGGCTGGACCGAACCGACGTCCAGTCCCACCAGGATCTGTGGCCCACTCAGGCCGCCTGCGAAATGAATCGTATGGGCCGGCATCAGGATATGACGTGGCCGACCTCGCGGATCGGCTCCCTTTCTACGATCTGCTTGACGAGTACGGGCTCCGGGACGAATTGGAAGGCCGCTTCGACGGCCTCGTCGAAATCATTGTGAATACCGATGATATCCCGACCCTTGATGACAACATACTTCCCCGAGTCCGCGAGCAGCGAATCGAGATGGTCGCGGTAGGTCGTCAGCTCAACCGCGAACGTGCTCTGACCTTGGAGCATCTCCGGTCGAAAGTCCCGCCAGTCGAACGACCGATCCGAAAGGGGGTGATCCGCCTCGTTGACTTTCAGCGGTTCGATCGGTGTGATCGGCATCGACAGGGCCCTCGCGGGAGGGTTGAGGTTACGTTGATTGACCATCCTGACCCCATATTATAGCGGCGTCGGCAACTCATCCTCCGCGAGACTCAACGCTCGACGCAAGAAACGCTCCTCTTCAAGACTCCCGACCTCTCAAGCGGCCGCTTCGTCCTTGGCCGCGCCGTCGCCGCCGTTCTTGAGGGATTCCCACTCCTCCCAGGAGTAGAGGACCTCTCGGGCCGAGCCGCTCTTGTATTCGCCGACGATGCCATCCTCGGCCATGAAGTCGATGAGTCGGGCGGCGCGGCCGTAGCCGATGCCCAGGGCGCGCTGGAGCAGCGAGCAGGAGCCGCGGCCCTCGCGGATCACGACCTCGATGGCCGGCTCGTAAAGGTCGTCGCGCTCCTTCAGCGCGGCGCCGCGCTCCTTGCCGCCGCCGGGCCCGACCTGGAGCTGGAGCAGCTCGCGGCTGAACTCGGCCGGGTAACGCTCCAGGTACTGGCTGATCCGAGAGACCTCTCCATCCGAGACATACGTCCCCTGGGCGCGGATGATGTGCGAGGTGCCGGGGATCAGGAAGAGCATGTCGCCGTTGCCGAGCAGCCGGTCGGCGCCGATCTCGTCCAGCACGACGCGGGAGTCGCTCCGGCTGGCGACCTGGAACGCGATCCGCGCGGGCAGGTTCCCCTTGATGAGCCCGGTGACGACGTCCACCGTGGGCTTCTGGGTCGCCAGGATGAGGTGGATGCCGACGGCCCGGGCGAGCTGCGCCAGGCGCACGATGTGGTGCTCGGCCTCCTTCTCCGCGGTCATCATCATCTCGGCGAGCTCGTCCACCACGATCACGATGTAAGGCATGTGGGTCGGGATCCGCTGCCGTTCGGCGTCGTCCTCGGGGGCCAATCGCGCGTAGATCTCGTCCGGGGTCAGCTTGTTGAAGGAGCTGATGTTCCGGACCTCGGCCCGACGGAGGAACTCGTAGCGCTCGTCCATCTTCTCGCAGGCCCAGGCGAGCAGCGACTCCGCCTTCTTCATGTTGACGACCACGGGGTGCATCAGGTGCGGGATCCGCTTGAACTGGGAGAGCTCGACCTTCTTGGGGTCGATGAGGATCATCTTGACCTCGTCGGGCGTCCGGGTCATGAGGATCGAGAGGATCATCGCGTTCAGGCAGACCGACTTGCCGGTCCCGGTTCGGCCGGCCATCAGCAGGTGGGGCATGTCGGCGAGGTCGAAGACCATCGGCGAGCCCTTGGCATCCTTGCCCAGGAACAGGGGGATGCGGAAGTTGTCGAATTTCCGCTCCACCCCGGACATCACGTCGCCCAGCCGGACGACATGGCGATGGTCGTTGGGGACCTCGATGCCGACGGTCGTCCGGCCGGGTATCGGCGCGACGATGCGGACGCTCGGCACGGCCAGGGCGATCGCCAGGTCGTCGGCCAGGCTGATGATCTTCGACACGCGCAGGCCGGC
Organism: uncultured Planctomycetota bacterium; assembly: GCA_963743925.1. Taxonomy (GTDB): domain Bacteria; phylum Planctomycetota; class Planctomycetia; order Isosphaerales; family Isosphaeraceae; genus CAVZRC01. The sequence goes on from CAVURY010000025.1 coordinate 23,155, forward strand.
CTCCAGCTCGATCTCGAACTGGGTGATCACCGGGCCGGTATCGATCTGCACGACGCGGACCTGGTAGCCGAAATCGAGGAGGGTCCGCTCCAGGAGCATCGCCCGAGCATGGACCTTGGCCTCGTGCTCCTGGATCGGGAAGGACGTCGGGGGCTCGAGGAGGTCCATCGACGGCAGTTGAAAGTGCGATCCCGACTGGGCTGTCACGGGCGATCCCGCGGCCTGCGCCGTCGCCGTCGATACGGCCGGAACGCGCGGACCGGCGATCGCCGGGGGCGTTGCAAACGGAGATACGACGCTCCCCGCTTTACCGTTGCCGTTGGCGTTGACCGAGATGGGGGGATGGACTCGCGTCTCCGGCGGGGAGGCGGGCTCCTCCAGGATCATCGGATTGTCCCAAGCACCCCCATCGGGCCGGACCTGCAACGACGTCCCGACGGGGTACTCGACGGCCTTGCCGGACCTTGTGCGGCCGAGCCGGCCACGGAGCCAGCCGCGCGTCTCCTGGACCGGCCAGGCGATCAGGACGTCGTGGCAGAGCGCCAGGCCGACGAGCGCCACGAACGCCAGGGTCAGGGCCAGGCCGACATTGCCGACGAGGTGCCCCAGGAAGAGCGCGATCAAAGCGCCCAGGTAGCCGCCGCTGCCGACCGGGGGACTGGGGCGGAGTGTGGGCGCCAGCTTGTGGATCGACCCGGCCGCGACCAGGAGGACCAGGAGGAAACCGATCGAGGGGCCGATCCGGTCCGGGACGGGCCGCCTGCGGGCCAGCAGCAGGTTGACGACCAGGAGCGCGGGGGGCAAGAGCCAGCACGACCAGCCGAAGGTCGTGAACAGCAGGTGGGCCAGCACGGCGCCGACGGGTCCGCAAGGGTTGGTCGGCACCTGATTGGCGGGCTCCGCGCCATGACCCGGCGGATCGGCGGGGTCGTAGCCCAGCAGGCTCAGGACCAGGAACACGATCGCGAGACCGAAGGCGATGAGCGGAGCGGATCGCAACGCACGCTGGCGTACGGACATGGAACCCCCTCGCGGCGCGGCGCAGCAGGAACCCCCGCCGACTTACGGGCCGATCCGACCGATCCCCGGCGGCCGGGCGCAGCGCGCCAGCCAACTAGTGATCGGCCCGTGAGTCCGAAGGCTTGCGAATTCCGCGGGCAAGTCCCGCAGGCGCGGGGTGGACCGTGTTCATTCTCGCGATTGCGTAAGATCGATCGTCTCGCCGCCCATCTCCAGCTCCTCGGTCGGCTCGACGGTCTGGAGCTTGCCCGACATGTCCAGGTAGATCTTCTCTTGCATGATCTCCTGGATCACGATCGTCATCTTGTCGGCGCCTCGCATGTTGACCAGGGGCCGCGCGCCCTGGTTCAGGGCGATCATGCGCTTCTGGATCAGGGTCGAGAGCTTGAAGCGGCCCCCGACCTTGTTGACGATCTCTTCTTCCTTCAGCTCATCGATCATGGTGTCTCCCGCGTGGGTCATTGGATCTTGGGACGGATTCATGAAAAGGGACTTGCTGACGATGCTCCGCAACCTTCTCGGATCAGGATTCCGGCGAGTTCCTCGACGGCGCGGTCGAGATCGTTGTTGATCACCTGTACATCATAACGCGAGGCCATTTCCAGCTCGCGGCGAGCCGCGGCGAGCCGGCGCTGGATCGTGGCCTCGTCGTCGGTGCGACGGTCCCGCAGGCGGCTTTCCAGGATCTCGATGCTGGGGATCTGGATGAAGACCAGGAGTGCGTCGGGGACTTTCTCACGGACCTGGAAACCTCCCTGGACGTCGATCACGAGGGCGACGCAGAGGCCCCGCGCCGTCGCTCGGCGGACCGGTTCGGCCGGCGTGCCGTACTGGTGGCCATGGACCGTGGCGGACTCGAGCAACGCGCCGCGTGCTCGCTCGAACTGCTCGGGAGTGAGGAAGAAATAGTCGCGGTCCGGCACCTCGCCGGGCCTGGGGCTCCGGGTGGTCGCCGAGACCGAGACGGTCAGCTTCAGCTCGGGGCGTTTGAGTAGGTTCTGGACGATGGTACTCTTACCCGATCCCGAGGGACCGCTGATCACCACGAGCCGACCCGGAGCGACCGGGCCGGCCTGCGGGGTCTCCTGGCCTGCATCCACGCCGTCATTCCACATTTTGAACGAGCTCGCGAATCTTTTCCAGGAGGGCCTTGACCTCGACGACCGAGCGGCTGATCTCGACGTCGCTGGCCTTCGAGCCGATCGTGTTGATCTCCCGGCCCATCTCCTGCACGAGGAACTCCAGCTTCCGGCCGGAGCTCTCGGGCTCGTCGATGATGGCGACGTACTGTGCCAGATGGGCGCGGAGGCGGACGACCTCCTCGCTGATGTCGCAACGATCGGCGAGGATCGCGACCTCGCGGATCAGGTCCTTGGGCTCGACCGTCACGCCTTGCTCGAGCACCAAGGCCTGGACCCGGTCGGTGATCCGCTTGTGATACGCCTGGACGACCATGGGCGCCCGGTCGGCGATCCGGACCAGGAGATCGCCGATGGAACGCCCCAGCGCGGTCAGCTCGGCGGCCATCGCCTTCCCTTCTTGCGCCGCGCGGCCTCGAGGGCATCGAGGGCCTGGGAGACCACCCGGGCGACCTCGGGCCAATCGTCGTGGGCCGAACCGCCGGTCGCGCGGATCTCCTCCACGACGCCGGGCAGGCCCAGCAACTGGGAGAGGTCCACGGGCGTCGCACCGGACGCGGAGCCCTGCAACCCGCGGAGCTGATCCCGATAACTGCCGAGCGCGACGAGATTCAGCCGGTAATCCTCGGGCCGGCGCGGGCGCTCGATCCGGAGGATGACCTGGACCGTCCCCCGCTTCACCCGCTCGCGGACCATCTGCTCGAGCGCCGAGTCCATGGCCGCGAACTCGTCGCTGATGCGGGCGCTCAGCTTGAAGTGCCGATTGTTCACCGTCCGCATCTCGACCAGGACCGTCCACCGCGGGTCTTGATGCCGAGCTTCGCCGTAACCGGTCATACTCAATAGCAAGGCAGCCTCGATGGTTCGATTCGCGGGGTGAGGATTCTCGACTCGGACGATCATCCAGGTAGGGGCCGGATCGTCTTCTCGGGTGGCATGCCCAGGTACTCATGGGCATGAGACTTGTCAGGACCATCCGTCTCGGCTCATGCACACGACTACGTGGGCATGCCACCCGAGAAGACGATCCGAGCGATCAATTGATCGCTTGCTCAATTACTTGGGCGTAGCCGCCGACTTGCCGGGGGCCGGGGCCGGCGTCGATTGGCTCGGCGGGGCGGCCGGGGCCGGGGCCGGTGCCGGGGTCGTTGCGGGCTTGCTGCTGGGCGGCGGGGTGCTCGCCGGGATCTCGGGGATTGCCGGGATGTCGACGGGAGGGGCCGGCAGCGGCGAACCGGTCGACGGGGAGGGGCCCGCGGGCGGCAGGTCGTCGGTCTTCAGGTCCTTGTCCTTGGCCGGGGACCTGGACTTCGTGTCCGTCGACGACGCCCCGAGGTCCTTCGTCTTGGAGACCTGGGTGTCGTCAAAGTAGGCGGAACGGTTCTGGCTGTTGGTCAGGACGACGAGCAGCATATTCGCCACGATCCAGCCGACGGCGACGCCGATCGTGATCTTGGTGAAGATGTCGCCGGCCTTGGTCCCGAAGGCACTCGAGCCGCCGGCCCCGCCGAACGCCCCGGCCAGCCCACCCCCCTTGCCGCGCTGGATCAGGATGATGCCGATCAGGAACAGCGAGGCCAGCACGATCAGGATGTTGAGGAGCGAAATGACGATGTTGACCACGAGGATGATCCTTTTAGTGTTGGTTAGTAGTCCGTTGTCAGTTGTCAGTTGTTTGACGGTCGGACGTGGCCGATTTGTCTATGGTCTTGACTAGCCACCAGCCACCGGCGGCTAGCTACTGACAACGGACCACTGACAACGGACCAAGACCACTACGAACCCTGAACGTTCCTTGCCGCTCGGACGATCGCCAGGAAATCGTTGGCCTTGAGGCTGGCGCCGCCGACGAGGGCTCCGTCGATGTCGGGGCAGGCCAGCAGCTCGGCGGCATTATCCGGCTTGACGCTCCCTCCGTACTGGACAACGACCCGGCCGGCGGTCGCTTCGCCGAACGCCGTCGCCAGGCGGTCGCGGATGAATGCGTGGGCCGACTGCGCCTGCTCCGGGGTCGCCGTGAGCCCGGTGCCGATCGCCCAGACCGGCTCATAGGCCAGCACGATGCCGGCCATCTGCTCGGGGGAGAGCCCGGCGAGCGAGCCGGTCAACTGGGTCGCGAGGACGGACTCGGTCTGGTCGCTCAGCCGCTCGTCCTTGGTCTCGCCGATGCAGACGATCGGGATCAGGCGTGCGGCCAGGGCCGCTTGCAGCTTGGCGTTGACCTGGGCATCGGTCTCGCCCATGCCGTGCCGGCGCTCGCTGTGGCCCAGGATCACGTGGGTGCAGCCGGCGTCGACCAGCATCGCGCCGGAGAGTTCGCCGGTATAGGCCCCGCCGGCCTCCCAGTGCATGTTCTGGCCGCCGAGCCCGATCGGCGATCCCTCGAGGAGCCCATCGATCGCGTTGAGATAGACCGAAGGCGGGCAGAGGACGACGTGGACGTCGGCCGCCGGGCCGACGCCGACCATGACCGCCTCGGCCAGGGTCGAGGCCTCCGACCGCGAGGGCGGATTCATCTTCCAGTTGCCTGCGATCAGCAAGGTGCGCATGGGACCGGCTCTCCTGAACAGACGTCGATCGACCTGCCGAGCAGGTCCGCGAGGGGTCGGATTTCGTCCATGAGTTTGTCGAACTGGTCGGGGACCAGGGCTTGCGGGCCGTCCGAGAGCGCCTTCTCGGGGCAGCTATGGACCTCGACGTGGATGCCGTCGGCACCCGCGGCGACGGCCGCCCGCGCCATGGCCGGGATCAGCTCGGGCCGGCCGGTCGCGTGGCTGGGGTCGACGATGATCGGCAAGTGGCTCTGGCCCTGGATGTTGGGGACCGACGACAGGTCGAGCGTGTTGCGCGTCGAGTCCTCGAACGTCCGGACCCCGCGCTCGCAGAGGATGACCTCGCGGTTGCCCTCGGCCAGGATGTACTCGGCCGACATGAGGAGGTCCTTGACCGTCGCGCTCAGGCCTCGCTTCAGCAGGACGGGGATTCGCGTCCGGCCGCACTCCTTGAGGAGGTCGAAGTTCTGCATGTTCCGCGCGCCGATCTGGAGGATGTCGGCATAGCGTTCGACCATCTCAACCTGGCGTGGGTCCATGACTTCGGTCACGACCGGCATGCCGAACTGCTCGCCCGCGGCCTGGAGCATCTTGAGCCCGTCCTGGCCGAGACCCTGGAAACTATAAGGGCTGGTCCGGGGCTTGAAGGCGCCGCCGCGGAGGATGTTCGCGCCGGCCCGACGCACCCGCTCGGCGATCTCGAACAGCAGGGATTCGCCTTCGATCGCGCAGGGACCGGAGATCACCGCCAGATGGCCGCCGCCGATCCGGACCCCCTTGATCGTGAAGACCGAGGGCTCGCCGTGGAACTCGCGGCTGGCGAGCTTGAACGGCTTGAGGATCGGCACGACCTGCTCGACGCCGGGGATCGCCTGCAACGGCTGGACTTGGAGCCGGTCCTCGTCGCCGATGACCCCGATGATGGTCCGCGAGACCCCCTGGCTGAGGTGGGGCGTCAGTCCCAGCGCCGCGATCCGCTCGAGGACGTGCTCGACGACCTCGGGCGTGGGATGCGGCTTCAACACAATGATCATTCGGGGTCCTCTAATGGGCCGTCAGGCGGCGATCGTCCGGAATCCTCGCGTCCGTGATCCGTCGTCCAAATATCGTCTGATCACGATCGTTCGCACCGTGGAACGACCGCTCGCTCTGGGGAAGAACCTTACACTTTAACGTCTTCCATTTCTTCGGGGAAGAACGATTTTTGGGGTTGCAACGCGACGGCACGATTTCGAGCCTTTCGGAATCCTTGATCGAGGCGATCGGAAGTGGGCGATCGTGGGGCCTGGCCGCCCTGGGCCGGTTTTGCTGGAGGGCTTTCTGCGGCCTTGCTTTGCCATGGCACGCGGGGTGCTCGGCCTGTCGCCCCACGGTGGACATGCGGAAGCGATAGGTATGCCGACGCGAACTTGACCCGGATAGCCTCAACCCATTCGAGGATCATGGCCATGTCTCAGTTGAACGGCATGCATGTGAAGGGCCATCGTGTCGGCGGTGCCTGCTCGAAGTACCGCTGGGATCACTTCGAGCGGATGTCGATCTGGACGGTTCGGGCGGCGGGGTGCCGCTGGGGATTCCGGTTGGCGGTGCTGCTGATCGTCGCCTGGGCGGCGGCCGGTCCATTCTTTCACTATCATGAATCGTGGACGACGCTGTTCACGGTCATCACCAGCAGCGTGACGTTCCTGCTCGTCTTCCTGATCCAGAATGCGCAGAATCGCGAATTGAAGGCGGTGCATCTGAAGCTGGATGAATTGATCTTCTCGGCGAAGCACGCCCGCAATGAATTGATCCACATCGAGCATCTGACGGAAGAGCAGCTCGACCTGCTGGGGGAGCGATACAGCAAGCTGGCGGCGATGCATCAGAAGTCGGTGAAGCGATCCGCAGCAGAGTCGATACCGTCGAGCCATCTGACGGATGGATCGGCCGATCCGTCCGCGTCGGTACACAAGGAGATCGGTGCGGAATCCTGAGCTGACCGCGTGTGGGCGACGGCATCGGCAGTCCCGGCTCGTCAGGCCGTTGGTCCGGATTTCAGCACGCTCTCGACATCGCGTGCACCGTGGAGGACGCGGATAATCTCGATGGCATCGGCAGCGTGCCGGTAGAAGATCAAGTGTTTCTCGAAACCCTGGACTCGCCAGACATGTAAGCCCGCCAGGCGTGGGTCGGCCGATGGCCAACGCTCGCCCATGCCGGGCATGCTGGCGATCTTGTCGAAGGTGGAGCTGGCGGCGTCATAGAATCGCAGGGCCGTTTCCAGGCTGGCTTGCGTCGCCAGATAAGCGGCCTGGTCGTCCAGATCCCGGTCGGCGGCCGGGAGAATACGGTAACCGGGGGTCATTGCCGATGCATGGCCTTGCTGAGCCGTTCGGTGAGGCGGCGCTTCTTCTCTTCCCAATACTCCGGCGTGACGGAGATGGGCGGGCCGGAATCCAGCCCTTCGAGCAGGAGGGCGTCGATGCGTTCCTCCGCCTTTCGCTTCTGGTCGGCCCGGATCAACTCGCGTACATATTCGCTGACGCTACTATAGCCGCCTTCGCTGACACGTTCCTGGACGAACTCCTTCATCGATTCGGGCAACGCGATGTTCATCGTATCCATGAGCGAGTCCTCCCTTCGCACTATTATGCCGCGATTGGCAGGAATTGTCAACTCATTGCCAATCCCGATTCTTGCATCCATGATTGCGCTGGCTGCTGTCCTGGGCGTAGTTAAAGGGGTTGAATTGGTTTCAGGCGTTCAATTTTCTCGGCGAAAACTGAGCTGACACCAATTGTTACTCCCTTGACGCAAGGCCTGCCGCTAGAGGATGTTCAATGTCTCGCCGGAAACGCCGAGCCGCTAACTGACAGGGCTTTACGACCGGCGGCAGAAGAAGTAGACTCGGAACATTGTGGAGAGGTTTTCGATCTAGCGAAGATCTCCGAGGGTCTAGACATGGCCGCTAACTGGCAACATGATAATCAGCCACCATATACTATATTAAAACTAATATATAGAATATTTAGTATTCTTCTGGCTGCCGCAATCTTTGGCGTGATGTTCTATGGGTGTTTCTTTTTAGGCGTCTCTCGGCCTGTTAGTGCTCGTATTGTCGATATCGCCGAAGACACCAATAGTTTTACAATTGTTTTGCTTGGCACAGACGAATTATCTAAGTGTCTCGTTAAGGGCGTCGTAGGTTATCGTAGAAAACATGAATTTGACTCACAAGATAAGGTGTTCGAGGTAATCGATCGCTGGAAACCCGGTCAAACTGTTGGAATTGGTATCCAGCACACTGCAATCAACCAAATTAATAGAACGCCAATTGAATACATCAGTGTCTCATTGGAGGCAGAGTCGGCCGAGGGCAAATGCGGTGGTGCCGTTAACTGGCCGGAAAAGTGACTGGTCGTTCGTATCCCATAACGCCCGTCATCGGATATCAACCGGGGCAGGAAGTCAAGCGGCGAGTTGATAGCATGCTTGCCGGGAAAGCGGGGTGGCTCCGCATCGCCGACGTGTCCACCAGAGGAAGGCTTGATATACTCCTGGTTAGGGGCGGGTCAGGGATGGCTATTTGGGTTGTCAACCATAACCCCTTCGGCGATGGCGGCGGCGTTGAGTTCGGCATCGGCCGAGAGCAGCGTCAGTGTCGGGTTGGCGTCATGGATTTCCAGGGCCGCCGCGAGTTGCATGGCGTCATAAGCCCGCAGCACATGCCGGTCGGCGAGGTGTGATGCCTGCCGCATCAGCGGAATCGTGATCTCCACGATGCGGTATTGCTGGGCGAGATTCTGCCGGAATGCGGCAAGAGCCTGGCCAGCCTGGGCAGGGGTCAAGCTGCCGAGACGGCGACGCCGGGCGATGGCCGCCGTCATCTCGACGTCCGTCACGCGTGCGACAAAGAGGAAATGACCGGCCGAGGGGTCTGTCAAAGGTTGAACCCAAGAGGTGCCAGTTTCCAGCACGTATCGCTTGACGACCGCGCTGGTGTCGAGGAAATAGGCTGCCACCGTCAGCGACGCTCGCGGATGACGGTCTCGGAGATCGGCTCGCCGATGATGGGGACCGGCGAGAATCGCTCGCGGATCGGCAGAAGCCGGGGCGGCGGCTTGATCTCGCTGATGACTCCGGCGGCGAGCAGGCGGCGTTGCAGTTCCTGGTCGGCGATCTCCTCCGGCGTCAGTTCCGGCTGCTCGGTGGCATTTGCTTGCGGCTGCTGAGCCTGACGGTGCCGCTCCAATGCATCGAGGATTACCTCATCCTCGTTCTGGAACGAACCGGCTTTCACCTGGTCGCGCACGTAACGCTCTAGGTGTTTGGGTAAATCGATCGTCATGGTTGGTTTTCCCCTCTTGAACACAACTTACCATGTCGGGCAGGTGCGTCCGCTTGAATCGGCATTCCCGGGGGGGCATCGCCCTTCGGTCTCGACCCCGGCCACCCGAGGGTGTGCAGGTCGACCGCGGTGGTGAGCCCCGGCTCAACTCGTCGAGTCGGTCGGGACGTGAGTCGGCGCGTGGGAGTTCAATTCCGGAGGCGGCCATCCGAGTCCGTCTCGCTGCACCCCGGTCTCGCGGGTCCGGTCCGCGGCGGCGGCGAACTCGCGGAGTCGCTTGATCATCGCGGCCAGGCCGTTCCGACGTCCCGTCGTCAGGTTCGCGTCCAGCCCGGCCCGCGCGAGGAAGTGCGGCAAGTCGAACGCGAGCAGGTCGCCGGCGCGCCGGCCGGAGAACAGGAGCTGCAACAAGGCGAGGAGTCCGCGGACCACCTCGCTGTCGCTGTCGGCCAGGAACTCGACCACGTCGCGCGTGCCCGGCCTGATCCGGGGCGCGAGGTAGACCGTGCTCTGGCATCCCTTAACCCGGTTGTCGTCGGTCCTCATCGAATCGGGCAGGATCGGAGCCTTGTGACCGAGCTCGATCAGGAATTCATAGCGCTCCGCCCAGTCGGTCGTCCCGTCGAGCTCGTCGAGCAGGTCGGCCGCGGCCTCCTCGACGGTTTCGGTCGTCGGGGCCGGGTAGGGCGGGTCTCCCTCCGCCTCCGCCTGCGCCGATTTCCCGGATCGGACGCGCACTCCCGACTCCGCACCGCGCGCGATCGCACGGACGGCGGTCGCGAGACGCTCGACATCCTCGGCATTGTTGTACAAACCGAACGAGGCGCGGACGGTCCCCGGCACTCCGAGACATCCCATCAGCGGCATGCAGCAATGGTTGCCCGCGCGGACGGCGATGCCTTCCCCGTCGAGGCGGGCCGCCACGTCGAGGGCCGGCAACGGCGGATCTTCCACCGCGAACGAGACGACGCCGGCCCGATGCCCCGGCTCGCCGACGAGCCGCACGCCCGGGATCTCCGCGAGCCGGAGTACGGCCAGCTCCAATAACCTCGCCTCGTGGGCGGCGACGGCGGTGCGACCGACCCCTTCGACGAAATCCAGGGCCGCCGCCAGTCCGACCGCACCGGCGACGTTCGGCGTGCCCGCTTCGAATCGGTAGGGCGCCTCGTTGAACGTCGTGCCGCCGAACCCGACGACATCGACCATGTCGCCGCCGAACTGCCACGGCGGCATCGAGTCGAGCAAGGCCCACCGTCCATAAAGCACGCCGATTCCCATCGGCCCGTAGATCTTGTGCCCCGAGAAGGCGTAGAAGTCGCAGCCGAGCTCCTGGACGTCAACCGGGATGTGAGCGACCGCCTGGGCGCCGTCGACGAGGACCGGTATGCCACGGCGATGCGCCGCGGCGATCACATCCTTGACCGGATTGACCGTACCGAGGGCGTTCGAGACGTGCGACAGGGCGACGAGCTTCGTCCGCGGGGTGAGCATCGCCTCGAGGGTGTCGAGCCGGAGCTCGCCGCGGTCGGTGATCGGGACCGCACGGAGGCGGGCGCCCTTCTCTTGGCAGAGCTGTTGCCAGGGGACGAGATTCGCGTGGTGCTCCATCTCGGTGATCAGCACCTCGTCGCCGGCCCCGACGTGCTGGCGGCCATACGTCTGGGCCACCAGGTTGATGGCTTCGGTGGCGCCTCGGACGAAGACGATCTCCTCGGCTCGGCGGGCCTTGAGGAAGTAACGGACGGTCTCTCGAGCACGCTCGTAGGACGCCGTGGCGCGGTCGCTGAGGGCGTGGGCACCCCGGTGGACGTTGGCGTTGTCGGACTCATAGAACCGGACCAGGGCGTCGATCACTTCGCGCGGCTTTTGCGTGCTGGCCGCGTTGTCCAGGTAGACCAGCGGCTTGCCGTGGACCTGCTGGGCCAGCGCCGGGAAGAGGGAGCGGACATGGGCGAAGTCGCCAGGCCTCGAGCGGTCCGGGATGATTCGCGCTCCGTTCGGTCCGGGGTGCTGATGCCATTTCATCGGAGAGTTCTCTGGCTCATCATGGTTGGCTCATCGGAGGAATAGAGGATAAACGGGATTCTCGGTTTCGTCAACGCACGGATAGGCCAGCCGATCGACGAATTCCCGGAATGAGGACGTCTCGCCGCTCGGGATCTGGAGCCCGACGAGGATGCGGCCGTAATCGGCCCCCTGATTGCGGTAGTGGAACAGGCTGATGTTCCAATCCGGATGCATGCTCGAGAGGAATCGCATCAAGGCCCCGGGCCGCTCGGGAAATTCGAACCGATAGAGCCGCTCGTCGCAGGCCAGGTGGCTGCGTCCGCCGACCATGTGGCGCACGTGGAGTTTGGAGAGTTCGTCATCGGTCAGGTCCACCGTGTCGAAGCCGTTCTCGATCAAGCCCCGCGCGATCTCGGCCGATTCCTCGCGGTTGCGGGTCGCCAGGCCGACGAAAAGGTGGGCGAACTGCTCATCGGAGATCCGGTAATTGAACTCGGTCACGTTGCGGTGTCCGATGATCTCGCAAAGGCGCTTGAAACTGCCGCGCTTCTCGGGGATCGTCACCGCGAACAGGGCCTCGCGCTCCTCACCGACCTCGGCTCGCTCGGCGACGAACCGCAGGCGGTCGAAATTCATGTTGGCCCCGCAGGTGATCGTCACGAGAGACTCCTCCCGGATATTGTACCGCGCGACGTACTGCTTCAGCGCCGCCACACCCATCGCCCCGGCCGGCTCGAGGATGCTTCGCGTATCCTCGAAGACATCCTTGATCGCCGCGCAGACCTCGTCGGTATCGACCACAAGGAATTCATCGACAAGGGCTTGCGTCAAGCGGAAGGTCTCCTCGCCGACCAGCTTGACGGCCGTGCCGTCGGAAAACAGGCCGACTTCCTGGAGTTCGACGCGCTTGCCGGCCTGGATCGAGCGGATCATCGCGTCGGAATCCGCCATCTGCACGCCGATGACCTTGATCTCGGGGCGCACGGCCTTGATGTACGCGGCAACCCCGGAGATCAGCCCGCCGCCGCCGATCGCGACGAAGACGGCGTGGATCGGGCGCTGGTGCTGGCGCAGGATCTCCATCCCGACCGTGCCCTGGCCGGCGATCACGTCCGGATCGTCGAACGGGTGGACGAACGTGTAATCGTGCAGCCTGCTCAATTCGAAGGCGTGCCGATAGGCTTCGGAATAGCTGTCGCCGTGCAGGACCACCTCGGCCTTGAAGGAACGGACCGCGTTGATCTTCAATTCGGGAGCCGTCACCGGCATGACGATGACCGATCGGCAACCCAGGCGCTCCGCGCTGAGTGCGACCCCCTGCGCATGGTTGCCCGCCGAAGCACAGATCACCCCCCGGTCCAGTTGCTCCGCCGAGAGCCGGGACATCTTGTTGTAGGCTCCCCTCAGCTTGAAGCTGAACACGGGCTGGCTGTCCTCGCGTTTGAGCCAGACGCGGTTTTTCAACCGTTCCGATAGCTTCCTGGCCGGCTCGAGCGGAGATTCCACCGCCACGTCATAGACGCGCGCGGTCAGGATTTTCTGCAGGTAATCCATCAGTCCCAGCGGAGCGTCGGGCGTCGTTCGAAGGTTGGCGGAAAACACGTTGCTCCTCGGGTCTGGTTGCTCATCAAGAGTCCGCAGGACTGGAATTCGCCCTGCGTTGAAGCGAGTCGTCCAGCAGGTTGACCAGCTCGTCCCGCCGGGTGAGGAACTGTTCCAGGCTGTACTCGTCCAGGACGCTCAGGAAGGCTTGCTGGGCGCGATAGAGGGCACCTTTCAATCCGCAGGCCGGTGCGATCGGGCAGGTATTCGCCCCGAGGTCGAAGCACTCGACGAGGTTGAAGTGAGGCTCGGTCCGTCGCACGAGCCAGCCGACGTTGATCTCCGACGGTGGGATCGCGAGCCTCATGCCTCCTCCGCGACCTCGCTGAGATTCGACGACCCCCAACTCGGTGAGCGTCTGGACCACTTTCACCAGATGGTGCCGGGAGATCCCGAATGCCCGGCTGATCGCCTCGACCGAGACCGTCTGATCCGCGTGGCAGGCCAGGTAGATCGCCAACCGCAAGCTATAGTCGGAGAATTGGGTCAGGTGCACCGAAACAGCCCACTCGATTCGACCCGGCTACCGGAGGAGAACCCGGCGGCTTGTTGACAATGGTACGCAATGCGATAATATGCATTCTGGATGCAAATTCAAGAAGAAGACCCTCCCCGAGCATTTTCCAGCGATCCGGGAAACGCGGAATGGAATGACCTGGAGGCTTACTCTTCAGTTTGGAAGGGGCAGATCGATGTTTGACTGTCACTCTCCTTCGCCATGCGGCGATGCCCGGTTCCTCGAGGGAAAGCTGCGCGTGTTCCGGGTGGTCCTGGCGACAGTATGGGCCGCGACGGCCTCTGGTCAGGATATCGAGCGCGACCCGATCCATTATAGTACGGCGACGCCTCGGAATGCGGTCACCCGGCTTCAGGAGCGCCTCGCCGAGGGTAAGTCGACGCTCGATTTCGAGCCGGGTCGCGGCTATCTGCGTTCGGTGCTCCGCGAGCTCGACGTGCCCGAGTCGTCGCAAGTCCTGGTCTTTTCGAAGACGAGCCTGCAACGCGACCGGATCTCGCCGAGGACGCCTCGCGCGATCTACTTCAACGACGACGTGATGGTCGGCTTCTGTCTCCGCGGCGAGGTGATGGAGATCTCCGCGGCCGACGACGAGATCGGCACCGCATTTTACACGCTCGACCAATCGCGCGAGGAGAAGCCGGTCCCGCAAAGACAGACGGAGTCCTGCCTGATCTGCCACAACTCGTCGGCCAATCAGGGGATTCCCGGACACCTGGTCCGTTCGCTCTTCGTGGACCGGCAGGGCAATCCGCTGCTCGCCAGCGGGTCATTTCGTACCGATCACACGAGTCCGCTCGCCGAGCGCTGGGGGGGCTGGTACGTGACCGGCACCAGCGGCCGTCAGAAGCACATGGGGAACATCATCGGCCGGGGGTCGAGGAAGCCCGATGAACCGGAAAACGACCACGGGGCGAACGTGGTCAACCTGAAAGATCGGTTCCGGATCGCGTCCTATCTCAGCCCGCACAGCGACATCGTCGCGCTGATGGTTCTCGAGCATCAGGCCGGCATGCTGAATCGACTGGCCCGCGCGGCGATGGAGACGCGCATGGCGCTGCACTACGAGCGGGAGATCAACAAGGCGCTCGGGCGTCCGGCCGAGGAGCGATCCGAGAGCACGCGTTTGCGGATCCGGAGCGTCGGCGAGGAGGTCGTCCAGTATATGCTCTTCAAGGATGAAACGCGCTTGAGTGAGCCGATTCGGGGTACATCTTCGTTTGCGTCCGACTTCGCCGCTCGGGGCCCCCGCGATCCGAAGGGACGTACGCTCCGCGACCTCGACCTCAAGACCCGGCTCTTTCGCTATCCGTGCAGCTATCTGATCTATTCCCGGGCCTTCGATTCTCTCCCCGGCGAGGTGAAGGATTATATCTATCGACGTCTCTGGGAGATCCTCGACGGCCGGAGTACCGGGAAGGATGATCCTCATCTCGACGCGAGTGATCGCCGCGTGATCCTCGAGATCCTCCGCGAGACCAAGCCGGATCTGCCCGAATGCTGGAAGATCATGTCCCGTGTGTCCTCGTCCGATTGATTGTTGAATCGCGCCTTGCCTGATCGATAAACGGACGACATGCAACCGGCGCGGCGTCTCGTCTCGGTACTCATACTCGGCTCGGGGAGAAATCAACAATTCTCTTGCTATTCCCCTTCGGTTCGGCAAGAGTGAGGGTGATCGGGAGCCGGTGGAGATCGACCTTCGGCTCCGATCGCAATCTGGGCGGATGTCGTCGGATGACTAGGTGAAGGGCAGCCCGACTGGGTCGGGAGGCTCGTTGACGAGTAAGCCGACGTGGCCGAACACCGCGAGGTATTCGGCCACGTCGGCTTTTTTTCGATAGTCCCAGCCGAAGCCGGCCCAATACCAGAGCAAGACCGGCTCGTTGTACCCGATCGGGGCAACATTTCCATGCCCCTCGATCCGAGACCCAGGGATTCCTTCAACGTCGGTTCTTGAACGGATGGGGATGGGACGGTTTCCAGGAAGAGGGATGAGTTGAACGGGCGTACTCGCGCTCGTCCCGGCCAGGCTTGACTCCAATTGACCCGGTTCGTTTCACGTCAACGGCCCGAGCACTCGCTCAGCCGCCAGGAGATTCACGATGCACCGTTGTATGCGAATGGCTGTGGGGTTTATAGTGATCTTTTCGATGACGGGCAACGATGCCCGGGCCCAGTGGGCTAACGGCGGTTGGGGGTATGGTGGCTGGGGTGGGGGAGGCACGACCCCCCAGAGCGCCGCGGCTCGAGGTGCCGGTTATTACGCGATGGGCGCGGGGATGTACAATCTCGACACGGCGCAGGCCCGGAGCATCAACGCCCAGACGTCCATGCAATACAACAACTATGTGGCGGCGGCAACCCAGTCATCGGCCAGGATGACCGCGGCGAAGATCAACCATGATTTCGCCAAGAATCAATCGCTCTACGATGCGCATCAACAGCAGCTCAGGGAGAACCCCGGCCAGCATGAGATCGAGAACGGCGATGCCCTGAACCTCGCGGTCGCCGATCTGAGCGATCCCAGGCTCGGAAGCGCGGCCCTGCGGGCTGCCAGTGCGCCGGTCCAGGCGAGCCTGGTCGCCGAGATCCCCTTCCAGGTCGCGGCGGATCGGGTCAGCTTCATGCTGGATGATCAGCGCAAGTCCGTCAAATGGCCCGCGGTGTTCGAGGAGGATCGGTTCACCAGCGATCAGAAGGCCTACGATGACCTGGTCGCGCGGATCCGCGCGGAGGCTCAGGAAGGTGATGTCTCGCCCAAGAGCCTGCGGGCCGCCAAGGACTTCGTGAAAGACCTCAACGCCAAGCTGGAGGCCCAGCCGCTGAAGGATCCGGATGACCAGGCGGAGGCCATGAAATTCATCAATGGCTGTTCGTACTTGCTCGGCCTGCTGGAAAAGCCGGACATCGGCCCGGCCATGGTGGAGTTGCGGAAAGTCAAGGATACCACGATCGGCAACCTGCTCGGCTTCATGCACGCCTACAATCTCAGGTTTGGGGCGGCGACCACAGTCAAAGAGCGGGAAGCCTACCAGCGGCTATTCGTGATCCTCGACCAGACGCGTGACCAGGTCCTGGGTGAGGCCAAGCTCGGCGATAAGCCCGCGATCTCGACCAACCCGAGTCACGCGGCCAACTACTACGGGAATCTGGGCAGAGGACGATAGTGACGGGGGCTGTACAGGCACGCAACTCAAGACATGCTCACCAGTTCTATTTTGCCGATTGTCCCGAGGGCATCTCTCGTCGGGCGATGCCCGGTCGATTCTCAACGATCGACCGTTCTCGATCTCAACCCGCGACTGCGGCGCGGCCTCGCGATCGACCGAGGCCGCGTCCTCCGCATCGCGATGACGCCGATTTCCTCTTGTCACGAGTCGAATGATGAAAAACCGCCGGGATCGGATCGCACGTGCGATCGCTTCGTTCGTCGAGAATCCCGTCACCAACCTCGTGAAGGGGATCGCGCTGCTCGTGATCGGCGTGACCGAGGCCTCCCGCACGTTTCGGGAGGACGTCGCGCACGGGCATGTTCGCGTCGGGCACGGGATCATCATCATCGGGATCTTCAGCATACTGGAAGCCCTCCCGCATGCGATCGAGGGCCTGGACGCGGGCCGGAAATACCTGGAACAAAAGGGGAAGCAGGCCAGGGCCTCGCACGAATCGGACGAGCCGTGAGAGAGTTGACTTTCACGCGGTTCTTTGTTATGAAGAGATGTTTGTTTTTACGAAAGGGGAACGCATGCTTCGAGGCGTACGACTCCAGACGATCGCGATCCTGGCCGTGGGAGCCGTCCTGGGCTATCTCGCAGCGTCCGAGAGGACGAACCTCTCCGCGAAGGCACTCGCGGCGCCGACGCCCACGGATGGGGCGAACCGAGTGGCATCTACCCAGCCCGTCGGCGATGCCGGTGCATCCAGTTGCTCCGACGGCGTCAGCAAGGGGGCCCTCCTGGCCCTGGCTTCTCCCAGGGCGGGTGGGGCGGCCGCCGGCGTTCATGCGTCCGGCAAGAAGCCGAATATCATCATGATCATGGGGGATGACGTCGGCTGGTTCAACATCGGCGCCTATCACCAGGGCATGATGGCGGGCCGGACCCCGAACCTCGATCGGCTCGCCGCCGAGGGGATGCGGTTCACCGATTATTACGCCGAGGCGAGCTGTACGGCCGGACGAGCCAACTTCATCACCGGCCAGCTACCGATCCGTACCGGACTGACGACCGTCGGCCAGGCGGGCTCGACCATCGGCATGCCGTCGCAGGCGCCGACCATCGCCACGGCCCTCAAAGCATTGGGCTACGCCACCGGCCAGTTCGGCAAGAACCACCTGGGCGACCGCAACGAATTCCTGCCGACCGTGCATGGCTTCGACGAGTTCTTCGGGTATCTCTATCACCTGGACGCGATGGAGGACCCGTTCCACCGCAACTACCCGCCGGCGCTCAAGGACACGATCGGTCCCCGCAACATGGTTCACTCCTGGGCTCAGGATCAGGATGATCCCACCGTCCAGCCGCGATGGGGCAAGGTCGGCAAGCAGAAGATCGAGGACGCCGGGACGCTGCCGCCCAAGCGGATGGAGACGGTCAACGACGAGGTCCTCGACCTCTCGCTCAAGTTCATCGACAAGGCCAAGGGCGACGGCAAGCCGTTCTTCGTCTGGCTCAACCCCACGCGGATGCACGTCGTCACCCATCTCTCGGAGAAATACGAGCAGATGCGGACCCCGGAGAACGGCTGGTCCATCTCGGAAGCCGGGATGGCGCAGCTCGACGACATCGTCGGCGCCGTCATGAAGAAGCTGAAAGACGATGGCCTCGAGGAGGACACCATCCTCGCGTTCACCACGGACAACGGAACGGAGAACTTCACCTGGCCCGACGGCGGTCAGACCCCGTTCGCCGGTGGCAAAGGGACGGTCATGGAGGGTGGCTTCCGCGTGCCTTGCATCGTGCGATGGCCCGGCAAGGTCCCCGCCGGCAAGGTCGAGAACGGGATGATCTCGGGCCTCGATTGGTTGCCCACGTTCGTGGCCGCGGCAGGCGACCCGGATGTGACCGAGGAGCTGAAGAAGGGCAAGTCGTTCGGCGGTCAGACCTACAAGGTCCACCTCGATGGCTACAACCAGCTCGATCTGCTCACCGGCAAGGGGCCGTCGAAGCGGAAGGAGTTGTTCTATTTCGCCGAGAGCACGCTCGGCGCGGTGCGCATCGGCGATTACAAGTACCGCTTCATCGACCAGCCCAACGGCTGGCTCGGCGGGACGGTCAAGCCGGCCTGGCCGATCCTCACGAACATCCGCCTGGATCCCTTCGAGCGCACGGGTCTGACCGGATCGCTCAATTTCTACAGCTGGTACGCCTACGAATTCTGGCGGTTCGTCTACGTCCAGCAGGAGATCGCGAAGTTCGGCGAGACGTTCATCGAGTACCCGCCGATGCAGAAAGGGGCCAGCTTCAACCTGGAAGCCGTCAAGCAACAGATCTTGGAAGCCGTCAAGGCACACCAGGCGCAGTGATCCGTCCATGAGAACCAAGTATTTATTCATTGCCACGGCCGTGGTCGAGGTCGGCACCGGCGCGGCCCTGGCCGTATGGCCGTGGGTGCCGGTCACGTTGCTCCTGGGCTCGTCGCCCTCGACCATCGTGGGGATCACCGTCGGTCGTGTCGCGGGGGCGGCCCTACTGGCCCTGGGAGTTGCCTGCTGGCTCGCGCGGGACGATGAACGTAGTCCCGCGTCGACAGGATTGATCGTGGCGATGCTGACCTACAACATCGCCACGGTGGTCCTCCTCGGTCAAGCGGGGCTGGTCTCGGGCCAGTCAGGCGTCGGACTGAGGCCGGCCGTTCTTCTCCACATGGCGCTCGCGGCCTGGTGTGTGGCGTGCCTCCGGACGAGTCTGAGAGACGATCGATTCGAGCGGTGACAGTTCGCGATCGCGAGAGGAGTCCCGGGCCTGTCGGAGGTTACGGGGTCGGCGAGGTGAGGGCTGCTCCCGACGAGGTCGTCCCGCTCGGGGATACGTTCGGGTCCGGCAGCGGCGGCAGGTTGTCGGTGCCAGTCGATGCGGGCATCCCGCTCGCAGGGGCGCTCGGGATCTGCGGCGGCGGGATGTACGGGGCCGTTTCGATCACCTGCGGGGCCATGTCGGTCACGCCGTAGTTCGCTGAAGGCGCGGGGCCCTTCCGCTTCGGTCCTCCGAATTTGACGTTGACGCCGGCCCAGAGGGTGTCAACCTGGGCATCCAGTCGGACCGACGAGCCGGGGATCTGGAGGATCGGGCCATCGATCGCATTGCGGAACCCGTGCATCCAGGCCAGTGAGAAGGTCATGTTGTCGTTCACCTGGTACGAGGCACCGAGCGTCAGCGTGTTCTGGATGATCCCCGGGGCCTGGACATTGAAGAGGGTCGCGGGCGCGGAGACCGGGTTCATGTTGTAGAGGTAGCCGGCCCGGAGCGTCAGGCGCTCCGTCGCCTCGTACTGGGCTCCCAGCGCCAGGACGAAGATACTCCGCCAGCCCAGGCCGCCGTCGACGACCTTCGTGCCGAACAGCGTAGAATTGGCATAGTCCATGTATCGGAGATCGACGTCGATCAGGGTCCTGGGCAGACCCTTGTAGGCCACGCCCCACGAGAGGATCTCGGGCAAACTCGCCTGGATGCCGATCCGGCGCGGGGACAGGTTGGGATAGGACGAATTGAAGTCCCATTTCTCCTGCCAGACCGGGCTCTTGTAAGAGAATCCCAGGTTCCAGTTCGTGTTGAGCTCGTAGAGGAGACCCACCTGGAACCCGGCTCCCCATTCGGGTCGAGCGTTGGTCGCCGCGGGGAACGTCGGCACTCCCAGCGCGGTTCTTGGCCCCGGGGCGAAGAAGGCGGGGCTGAAGCTCGGTGTCCCCGCGGTGATGATCGGACCGCCTCCGATCGCCAACTTGTCGGTGATCTGATAGGAGGCCATCGGGTTGATCCCGAGCAGGGAGAGGTTCGCGTAGATCGGGCCGAGCCCGAAATACTTCGGGGGTTGGCTCGGGGCCACGACCGGATTCTGGTAACTCCCCGCGAAATTCACCCCGCCGCCGACCAGGCCGAAAACACCCAGGCCCATGGTCAACCGCGAGTCGTCCGTCATGCGGAACGAGAAGCCCGTGGCCAGTCCGGCGGCGACGCCGCTATCGCTACGCGAGTCCCCGAACCGGTTCGTGGGAGGGAACACGCCGCCGATCGAGTCGGCTGGGAGCGAGCTTTGCAAATGGAGACTCGGTAGGGCCAGGGCCGAGCCGAGCAGGAATTCCTGGCTTTGCAGGCCGCTCAGGTTCGCCGGGTTCCAGTAGCTGGAGCCGAAATCCACCGGAGCCGCCGTCGATGCGCCCGCCATGGCGCTATTGATGGGGCCCGCGCTCGGCACCATGATCCCCTGGCCATACGTCGAGGACATGGCCGCAAGGATAGCCACGCCCATCGTCACGGAACGGACGATCATTGTCCTCACGAGCGATGGACTCCGAAATTGGAGGCGTCAACCGTTTGGGGAAATGTATGGGTTGTATCGGTTGTGGCGATTCTCGGCCTTCAGCAATACTCCAGCATCCCGAACGATCCTCAAAGATGAGCGGTGGAATCTCACGACGTCAGGAGATCTCATCAGCACCTCGACGGATCCGGGGCATAATCCATCATCGCAAGGGAAGCCCGCCGTTTTCCGGAAGATGGAGAAGACCCATGCTCGGGCGAGAACGCGGTGTCGGCGTGATCTTATTTGGGCTCATCCTGTCATGCCTTTCCGGAGTTGCGCGGGGAGATGACCAGTATTACGTCATGATCTTCGGGTCTCAATCGCGTCCGAAGCTGCTCCAGTACACGCACACCTGGGCGACATTCATCCGCGTGGTCGGCGACGGGGCCGATCCGAGCAATTCGACGGTCTATGCGCATACGATCAGTTGGCTGCCCGACTCACTCGATGTGCGGACCTGGAGCTTGATCCCGGAGCGGGGGGTCAACCTCGACCTGTACGGGACGCTCGATGCGGTCTATCACGACAAGGAGCATGTCTCGCTGTGGGGACCGTTCATGATCCAGCAGGCCGTCTATGAGCGGTCGTTACGGGTCAAGGAGCTCCTCGATAGCGGCGCGGCCGAATACCGGGCGATCAGCACTCCGCGAAACATCTTGATCAGCGACTGTATCCATGCCGTGGCGGCGGTCGACCCCGTCTTCGGGCGAGGGCATTATCCGCTCATCCGGGTCGGTAAGCCCGCCAGCCGCTATATGGCCCGGCAGATGATGACCCGAAGTGTGTTCGAGCAATGGCGGTACGACAACTCCTGGCTGATCCCCCGAATGGGGTTGGACCGATACCCGATCGAGGTCATCCCGCCGCAACAAATCCCCAGGCGGAATTGCTTCTTCTGCCGATGTCCGGAGTGATCGTGAGTCGGGCGAAAGACATTGGTTTCAGCGTCCGACGGGTAGGGTCAGGAACGGGCCGCTGGACGAATCCTGGAGCCCGAAGTCCAGGCGGCTGAGCTCGAGGGTGAGGGCGAAGGTGGTCTTGCTCGCCTGGTCCCGATCATCGATGTAATACCAGTAACCTCGGTACTTGACGGCGACGTAGGCATTGGCGGGCGGCTTATGACCCTTGCAGGTGTGGACGGTGAAGAGTCCCTCCGTCACGGCGCGGGTGTCGAACGGCGAGCCATCGGGGGCCGTCGGACTTCGGACCACCCCGGCGGCGAGATGCTCGGGGGGCACCTCGATCCCGTTGGCGAGGTAGTAATAGACCTGCGCCGAGGAACGCGGGGTGAGGCGTAGGTTCTCGGAGGGCATGTCCGGGAACCGGAGCGGGTCGGCCACGTCGCCGGCCACCACGATCTCGTAGCGCTTCTGGCCCGGCTTGAGGTTCAGCAAGGCGGTCAGTTCGACGACGACCGGGTTGTCGTTCATCAAAGGGTTCATTTCCAGGATGAGGGCTCGCTCCTTGCGCGTGAGGATCCAGGACCCGTCCTCCTGGGGATGGTACGAGAGGCCGTTCTTGGCGGCGTCAACGGCCGCCGCGGCGTTGATCGATCCGGCCGGCAGCGGCCCTCCGGCGGGCTTTGCGCGTTCTTCGGCCGAAACGACCATGAGCTCGAGATCCTGGGCCGTTTGCATCAGGTGTGCGATCCGCTTGAACCGCTCGAAATCCGGGGCGAACCCTCGCTGGGGCCCGCTGGCGGTCGGGGCGTTGGGGACGCCGTTCAATCGCTCCACCCAGAGCCGCACGACCGTGGAGACCGGCCAGCTCGTCGAGCCCAGGAAGACCAGGGTGTCCGCCGTGATCGGGGTCATGTATCGCCGGATCGACTCGCCGCTCGATGGGATGAAGGAGATGGTCGGCCGATTGGAGCCGCTGAGCTGGAGGTCCGGCAAGATCGAGGTGAAGTTCCGGAAGATCTTTCCGCTCGGGTTCGGGGCCAGGAAGAAGGGCCGGGCCTCGGCACTCCCCGCGAGCTCGTACTGGGCGGCGATCGACTGGACGTTCAGTCGGAATGGGACTTCATCGTACCGGAGCTTGACCAGGTTCTGGAGCATCTGCTCCTCGTAGACCCGCTGAATCGAATTATTATAGCGGGCGTGGGTCCCCTCCAGGATCCTCGGTCCGAACGAACACCCCGCGGCTCCGATCGAGAGACCGAGCACAACGACCAGGGAGATCACCCGGATTCGAAACCGGCGATAGCCCGGCACGCGACCTCCTTCGGTCATCGTTCGACTGGGCGAAAAGCATTTCGATCCGATATGACGACCATCCGCCGGCCGCAACGGCCCGGTGGCGATTCACCGGGAGCGGTGATTATCCCCGAGAGTCGTTTCCGGTCAAGGGCATCAACACGACGTGTGCGCGACTTCCTCTTGACGCGCCCTTGGCACCGCCATGGTGCTTCAAGATCCGCCGCGATGGGGCAAGGCCGATTCGACTCCTGAAACTCCCACGACCGGGGCCTGACAGGCGAAGGTCTCGCAGATATAGGTCGTGGTGTGCCCGTCGCGCGAGGTTCGATCCGCGAGCAGCGGGATCTTGCCGGAGAGACCCTGGGCCTGATCGGGGGTTGCCGGTGCCACGACCTTGTGGGGGAGGAACGGCGTCGCGATGGCCTCGAGGACCGCGCGGAACTCGTCGGCGTCCGGTCCGGCGATCACGGCCAATTCGCGGGTCGATCCCAGGAGGAAGTCGAGCGCGATCAGGCTCTGACCGCCCGCCGCGGGCTGCCGCTCCAGCATGACCTGCACCGATTCGAGCGCCGACCGGCCGGCCTGGCTCAGGTCGTCGCGTCCCGTCAATGCGGCCAGCCGGACCAGGCTCGTGGCCGCCATGGCATTGCCCGAGGGCGTGGCGTTGTCGTAGAAATCCTTCTGCCGCGCGATCAGCTCCTCGTGATGATGGCCGGTGAAGAAGAAGCCGCCGTGCTCGGGGTCGGCGAATTCGTCGATCATGATCCGGGCCAGGTCCAGGGCCGACTCGATCCATCTCGGGGTCCCGGTCGCCTCGTACAGTCGCGTCAGCCCGTCGATCAGGTTGGCATAGTCGTCGAGATAGCCATCGAGCCGGGCGCGACCGTCCTTGAAGGTGTGGAGCAGACGCCCGTCGTCGCGTCGCATCCGGTCGAGGATGAAGCCGGTGGCGCGGGTGGCAGCGTCGAGGTAGCGTTCATCCTTGAGGATGCGTCCGCCTTCGGCGAGGGCGGCGATCATCAGCCCATTCCAGGAGACGAGGACCTTGGTATCCTTGGCCGGGGGGACCCGCCGGTCGCGGACGGCGAGGAGGTCGGCGCGGCACGACGCGAGCTCGGCGCGGAGGTCGTCCTCGCCGCGGCCCAGCATCTTCGCCGCCTGGGCGATCGTCCGCGGCAGGTTCAGGATGTTGTGATCTTCCCAGTTGCCCGACTCGGTGACGTCGTAGAGATAACAGAAGGTCTTGGCTCGCGACGCGCCCAGGATCCCGGTGACCTCGGCGAGCGACCAGACGTAATATTTCCCCTCGACGCCTTCGCTGTCGGCATCCTCGGTCGAATAGAAGGCCCCCTCGGGATCGGTCATCCTGCCGAGGACATAATCGAACGTCTCGCGGGCGACGCGCCCGAGATCGGCGTCATGCGTGGCCTGGTACGCCTCGAGATATGCCGAGGCCAGCAGCGCATTGTCGTAGAGCATCTTCTCGAAGTGGGGCACGAGCCAGCGATCGTCGGTCGAGTAGCGGGCGAAACCGCCGCCGAGATGGTCGTAGATGCCGCCCCGGGCCATCTTGTCGAGCGTATGTCGGACGACGTGCAAGGCCTGGTCGTCGCCGGTGCGGGCGTGATGACGCAAGAGCACCCTGAGATCCATCGGGTGGGGGAATTTGGGCGCGGAGCCGAATCCGCCGTGGACCGGATCGAAGTTACGCTGGATGGCCCGCGCCGCCTGATCGAGCAGCCTGACGTCGAGCGCGCCGGTGCCCTTGGCCAGCATCCCGAAGCCGCGGAGCTGCTCGGTCATCTCGTTCGCCGAGGTCCGGATCTCGTCCCGACGCTCCTCCCAGGCCCGGTGCACGCTCAGGAGCACGCGAGGGAACCCCGGCATGCCCCGGGAGTCGGCCGGCGGGAAATAGGTGCCGCCGAAGAACGGCTTGAGGTCCGGCGTCAGGAACACCGACATCGGCCAGCCGCCCTGACCGGTCATCGCCTGCACCGCCGACATGTAGATCTGGTCGAGGTCGGGACGTTCCTCCCGGTCGACCTTGATGTTCACGAAGTTCTCGTTCATCACGGCCGCGATATCCGGATTCTCGAAGCTCTCGCGCTCCATGACGTGGCACCAGTGGCAGGCCGAATAACCGATCGACAGGAAGATCGGCCGATCTTCGGCCTTCGACCTGGCCAGGGCCTCGGGACCCCAGGGATACCAGTTGACCGGATTCTGGGCATGTTGGAGGAGATACGGGCTGGTCTCATCGGCCAGGCGATTGGTCTCATGGGGAGTGCTCAATGGCGACTTGTGCGAGGGCGAAGTCATGGATGCGGTTCTTTCGCGAATCTTTGGTTCTGAGGAGAGAAGGGGCACGCCCGATCGATCGGGGCGACAGGCAAGCGATCGCTATCAATCATGCAGGTAGACCGCCCCGACATCGAACGCTTCCTCGGGGGTGCCATGGAACGTCCCATCATGGAACACGCACGGCTCGTACCGCTCGTTGCTGTAAGTGTAAAAGGCGAGAGTCCAGCGATTCTCGTCCCCGAAGTAGCGGAGTCGGCAGAGGTGATGAGGGGTATTGCGAAGGCGTTCCAGGAATTGCTCTCGCGTTTCCCCGGTCGCTTCGAGAATTCCCTTGGACGGCTCATCCGGCTCTGTGAAGGCATCGATATAGCAGAGCGCCCCGCGAAAACGGATATCCAACCGGGTGAATTTGCCCGCGTATTTGGACTGGGCATGCTTCTTGATCCGGTCCTCGGTCCTTTGCCGGACCGGGGGAGGAATCTTGATCCCGCCCGAGTGTGGGTCATAAACCCAGCTCTTTCCACGCATCGCTGCCGGCTCCTGATCGACGACCGCACCGGGGAAGAGCCCCCGCCTACCGAGGGTGATCAATCTTATCACGGCACTTCGCGACAGGTCAGGCCCTCGAAAAGCCGGCGCGATCGAGCGCGGCCTGTCAGCATTTGCTATGATCGAATCGGACACGTGTCGGAGGGAGTCCGGATCTTCACGCGTGCAAGGTCTTCCCCGAGGCTGTTGTCTGGAGGCTGGCCATGCGACGAATCTCGATTCGCAAGATGATGCTCGTGATTGCCGTGCTGGCCGACGGCTTCGGCGTTTCTGCTCTTGTAACGAGATGGGTCGATCGACAGATCGAACGCGGGAGGCGCGCCCAGTGCGAGATCCAGGCCAAGAATGTCGTGCTCGCGATCCTCGGCTATGCGAACCTGAAAGGGGAATTTCCCGCCGGGACATGGCCCAATCCTGGACTGGCTCCGAAGGACCGACTGAGTTGGTACGGGACGATCAGTGCTTACCTCGACTACCCCGTCGCGTCCGAGAACATCGACTGGAGCCAGCCATGGGACGTCGGGATCAATGCGACAATCGCGTGCATGAAGCCCGGAGTGCGATGTCCGGGGCAGGTCGTTGCTTCAACCAGTCTGGTGCCAACGAATTATATCGGTATCGCCGGTCGTGGGATGGACGCGCTTCTGTTGCCGAAAGGTGATCCGAGGAACGGCGTATTCGGCTATGACCGTCAGACAGCGATCGCTGACGTCAAGGACGGACTCGGAACGACGATGCTGGTCGCGGAGTCCGGCCGAGTGAGCGCTTCGTGGCTGGCCGGGGGGCTCGCCACGGTCCGCGGCCTCGACCCCGATGAACAACCCTATCTCGGGTCCGGCCGGCAGTTCGGCGGGAGGCACCATGGCGGTGCCGTCATCGGCCTGGCCGACGGTTCGGTCCGGTTCGTGAGCGAGTCGATCGATCCCAGGATCTTCGAAGCCCTATCCACGATCGCCGGAGGCGAGGAGATTCCCGATCACTCCTGGTGATCTGGCGGCTCGGTCGGGGCGGAGAACGGGTCGCGGCCGGACCGGCGAGTCCTCAGATCAGAGTCTGTTCCTTATTTGTAGTCGGCCTCCGTGAGGCCGCTGATCCGGGCTTCGAGGAGGCCGGGCGTCGGCGGACCGGGCTCACAGAGCCCGGCTACAAAAATAGCGACATCGATGAAAATGTCGAGGTCTGAACCCTTTCCACGTTCTGCCATCGTCCGCCGCTTTTCGAAACTGCCTTTCAATCCCCGGCGTCGCGCGAAGACGACGAAGCCGTTGGCCGGGATGACCACGGTGGCGGAGCAGGGCAGGCCGTGCAGGGGCGGCCCGTTCGCATCCACGCCGCCTCCGTTCCCCGCGACGTTGGGGTTGACCCAGTTGTCGTAGACGTCGCTGTTGAAGACTTCCAGCCATCGGCCGGGCCCGGGGAAGCCGATCGCGTACGACCAGTAGGTGGATTCGCTCAGGCTCGCGGCCACCACGACATCGCGGCCACTCCCCACGACCCATCGCTGGAAGGCGATGACCCGATTGCCATCGTGGACGTGAAAGACATCGATCGCCTCGGCCCGGAGCGCGGGCTGGTGTCGTCGCAGGGCGATCAGCTCGCGGTAGAACCGCAGGTGGTCCTGCATGGAGCGATCCGCGTCCAGGCCCGCCCAGTCGATCAGGAGATTCTTGTCGCTATCGCTCCAGTTCTTGTCCTCCAGGAATTCCTGGCCCATGAAGAGCAGGGGGATTCCCGGTGCCGTCAGGAGCAATCCGGCCGCGACTCGGGAGCGGCTGCGGGCATACCAGGAGCGGGAGTTGCTCGAGTCGCCGAGCCTCGCGACGCGCGGGCCGTCGCCGGCGAAGACGATGTCGTGGTTCTCGACGCACTGGACCGACCGCCAGGCCGCCGGGAAATTGGCCGGGGGATAGAGGCCGTCGCGGACGGAGTCGAGCGAGACGCGAGCCCCGGCACCGCCGGCCGCCTGGCCGATCGCCCCACGCACCGCGTCGCGCAGCCCGGCCGACCAGACCCCGTCGAAGCCGGCGCCTCCGGCCGACGTCGGCCGGATCGCCCACGACTGGTCCGGATTCCAGTACTCGGCCATGTGGATGCTCCGGGGCTTGAGGAAGTGGAGCGTGTCGGTGAGGTTCTGGCAGAGGCCCCAGCCGCCGAATTGATCGATCGCGGTCACCTCGTCGTAACGGAAGCCGTCGACGTGGCATTCCCTCGCGAAGAATGCCGCATTGTCGATCAGGAACTGCCGGACGTCGTCGTTCCAGTACGCAAACACGAGCCCGCCCACGTACCCCTGGCTGGTGAAATAGAGGCTGCGGTTGTTGTCGCCGGTCGGCTGGCGGTCGAGGAAATAGATGCTGGAGTCGTCGAAGCCGCCTCCCGCATGGTTGTAGACGACGTCGAGGAAGACGGCGATCCCGTAGACGTGACAGACGTTGACCAGGGCCTTCAACTGGTTGACCTGGCTGTCCAGGGTGCCCGCCGGAAGCGGGGCCTGGCCGCGACCCTTGAGCAGCCGATTCACCAGGGCGAAATAGCGATCGAGGCCGGGGCCGGGAGCGATCGTGTACTCCATCTCGGGCGAGTAGTAGTCGGTGCCGTTGTAGCCCATGCTGGTCTCGGTCGGGAACTCGACGACCGGTAGCGGTTCCAGCGCGTTAATACCCAGTGCCACCAGGTATTCCAGGCGGTCGAGGACGTCGAGGAACGTGCAGACACGGCTCTTACGGTTGTCATGTCCCGCGGAATCCGTGCCGAAATAGGTCCCGATGTGGACCTGGTAGATCATCAGGTCGTTGAACGCCGGCATCTGAAATCCCTGGTCGTGCCAGGGATAGCCGTCGGGAGTCCGGATGACGCAGTTGCTGGACGGGTATGCCGGATGGAGCGTGAGCTCGCGGGCATACGGGTCGCGCTTGTCTCCCGTGGAGCCGGTCCCCTGGACGTGGAACTTGTACTGGGCACCATCGCTGATGCCAGGGACGAAGCCCGTCCAGTAGCCATGTCCGTCGTTGACCAGCCGGCTCGATTCGGCCTGCGTCCAGCCGTTGAAGTCGCCGCTGACGAAGACCGCCCGGGCGGAAGGAGCCCAGACCCGGAACGTGGCTCCCGCCCCGGGAATAATGCTTGCACCCATGGGCGTTTGCGCGGTGATATGGTCTTGCGATGCCGGCATGATCTCACCTCACCTGGATTAGGATTGCTCATCTCCGGCACGCCATCCACTCCCGATGACCTCGATCACGTCCGGGCGCGCCCTCGCCAACAGTTCATCAGGTTATCGCCGATTACCCCGCAATCCAGTCCGGACACCCGAAGCCGGTGGTTTGTCTCTCGGTGCGGAACCTGCGGGATCGGGAAACGGCGCAAAGACTCGCTCCAGAGTGCGTTGCCACGGGATGCTCCACGCATTATAATCGGAGATTCGTCCCTTAACGTGGCGGGGTTTCAATCAGTTATGTTCGACGACCTGCAAAAACGGCTGGGTTCTGCGTTTCGTCGGTTCCGCGTCAGCGGCGTCTTGACCGAAGCGAATATGCGGGAAGGGCTGCGCGAGGTCCGCACGGCGCTCCTGGAAGCCGACGTGAATTACAACGTCGTCCAGGAGTTCATGGAAAAAGTCACGACGACGGCCGTCGGTACCCAGGTGATCAAAAGTATCCGCCCCGAGCAGCAGATCGTCAAGATTGTGCACGACGAGCTGATCGAGCTGATGGGTCCGGTCGACCCGTCGATCCGGTTCGAAAAGGCCGGGCCGACCATCTTGATGCTTTGCGGCCTTCAGGGTTCGGGCAAGACGACGACCTCCGGCAAGCTGGCCCGGCTGCTGACGGCCCAGAATCGCAAGCCGATGCTGGTCGCCGCCGACCTCCAGCGCCCCGCGGCCATCGAGCAGCTCAAGGTGATCGGCAACCAGGTCGGTGTGCCGGTCTTCAGCCAGGCGATCACGGATCCCGTCGCCGTCTGCCAGCAAGCCCTGATCGAGGCCAACCGCAACGGCTGCGACACGTTGATCCTCGACACCGCCGGCCGGTTGCATGTCAACGATCAATTGATGGCCGAGCTCGCCCAGATCGAGAAGAAGGTCAAGCCGCATCAGGTTTACTTCGTCTGCGACGCGATGACCGGCCAGGACGCGGTCGCATCGGCCGACGCCTTCAACAAGGCGCTCGAGCTCGACGGCGTGATCTTGACCAAACTCGATGGCGATGCCCGGGGCGGGGCCGCGCTCTCCGTGCGGAAAGTGACCGGGGTGCCGGTCAAGTTCGTGGGCAAGGGGGAGAAGCTCGACCGGCTCGAGCCGTTCGATCCCGAGCGACTCGTCGGCCAGATGCTGGGCATGGGCGACATCGTCGGGCTGGTCGAGGCGGCCCAATCGGCCGTCGACGCCGAGGAAGCCCAGCGCCAGCAGGAGCGGCTCGCCAAGGGGAAATTCGACCTCGAGGATTTCCGCAAGCAGCTCGGAAATATGAAGAAAATGGGCTCGGTGCAGGAGCTCATGAGCAAGATCCCCGGCATGAGCCAGATGCCGATCGACCCGAACGTGATGGATGCCGACGGGGAGATGAAGCGGATCCAGGGGATGATCGACAGCATGACGGCGGCGGAGCGGAGCAACCCCGACCTGATCGACATCTCGAGGCGGCGTCGGATCGCCGCGGGGAGCGGCGTCGATCCGGCGGATGTGTCGGGCCTGGTCAAGCAGTTCGATGCGATGGCGGCCGTCGTCAAGCAGATGGCTTCGATGACGATGATGGACAAGATCCGGACCTTGAGCGGCCTGGGACGGGCGGTCGCCTCCAACCCGCTCGCCCCGATCATGGCCCAGAAGGTCGGGACCGGGAAGCGGCTGAGCCCCAAGGAACGCGAAAAGCTCCGGAAACAGCGAGAGAAGGAAGAGCGCAAACGCCGCCGCGAGGAGCGCAATCGACCGGAGTGATCGTTCACGAGCGAGTGAGTGAGCGGGACGGATCGCTCGCTCGATCGGACCCGGGCGGTCGGTCGTCGCGTCGCACCGGCGCCCGCGGCGAGCTTCCGCGTTCGATCGATCGAGGAAGAAGATAGATAGACTGAGTCGGAAGTTGAAATGAGGATGGGTGATCCGGGTTCTTGGTATCGGAAATGTGAATTTGGAATCCAACAACCCCGGTAACTTGGTTTGTTCGAGAGGAGTACGCGCGTGGTTCGACTTCGAATGAAAGCGATGGGACGTCGCCATCGCCCCTTTTTCCGCATCTGCGCCATCGATTCGCGAAAGCCGCGCGACGGGCGTCCGATCGAAGAGCTCGGGCACTACGACCCGATGTCGCGGAATGCCGAGACGCAGACCGTGCTGGATATCAGCCGCATCCGTTACTGGTTGTCGGTCGGGGCCCAGCCTTCCCACAAGGTGCAGGTCCTGCTGAACAAGCAGAACGTGAAGAAGCCCGCGCCGGGTGAGCCCTGGCAGGTCGCCGAGACTCCGGCGACGCCGGCCGCCCCGGCCGCCCCGACTCCTGAGACCGCACAGCCGCAGCCAACCCCGTGAGCGGAGGACGAGCATCGTCGCCGCCATGGCCGGGCCGCCGCCGCACCGCATCGACGTCCTGACGCTCTTCCCGGCGCTCTTCGACGGTTTCTTGAGCCAGAGCATCGTCCGTCGGGCGATCGCCAAGGAACTGGTCGCGATCGAGCGGTGGGATATCCGCACCTGGGCCGAGGGGAAGCACAAGCAGGTTGACGACCGGCCGTTCGGAGGCGGGCCGGGGATGATCCTGATGGCCCCCCCGGTCGTGGAGGCGGCGGAAGCCGTGGCGGCCGTCGCCGAGCCTCCCGGCCGACTGATCGTCCTCTCGCCCCAGGGGCGCCGGCTCGATCAGGAACGGGTCGAAGGACTGGCGAAGGAACCGCGGTTGATCCTGATCTGCGGGCGCTACGAGGGCTTCGACGAACGCGTGATCGAGATCCTCCGCCCCGAGCTGCTCTCCGTCGGCGACTTCATCCTCTCCGGCGGCGAGGTCGCCGCGATGGTCGTGATCGATGCGGTCGTCCGGCTGATACCCGGCGTCCTCGGGGATGCCCAGAGTGCGATCGACGAGTCGTTCGGACCCGATGGCGGACTCGAATATCCCCAGTACACCCGGCCTCGCGTCTACCGAGACTTGACCGTCCCCGACGTCCTCCTGGGAGGAGACCACGCCGCGATCGCTCGCTGGCGACACCAGAATCGGCGGTGAGGAACCGCGACCGAGAACAAGCTCCGCCCGGCTCCGGGACGATGGACCCGGGCCCGACTGATATGGTTCATGGGATCTTCGTGATCAGACAGGCCGGACGAGACCGGCACCGCGCGATCGGCCGATCGCAGATGGAAAGGGATCGACAATGCAAAACAAACTCATGAGTCTCGTGGAAGAATCCACGATGAAGACGACGATACCCCCGTTCGACATCGGGGATACCGTCGATGTCCACGTGCGGATCCTGGAAGGCGACAAGGAGCGCATCCAGATCTTCAACGGCGTCATCATCGGCCGGTCCGGCGCCGGACCGCGCGAGATGATCATCGTCCGTCGGATCGTGCAGGGAGAGGGCGTCGAGCGGAAATTCCCGCTGCATTCGCCCCGGATCGCGGACATCGTCGTCAAGCGTTCGGGCAAGGTCCGTCGCGCCAAGCTCTACTACTTGAGACAGCGCTCCGGCAAGGCCGTGCGCTTGAAGGAGCGGTTCTCGAACACCGCCGGATCGGCCGAAGCGAAGGCCGCCAAGGCCGAGAAGCGAGCGGCCCGGATCGCCAAGAAGGAGAAGGCCAAGGCGGAGAAGGCATAATCGCCCGCCGGCATACCGGTCTTATAAGCGGCAGCCTCCTCCGTCCACGAGATCGGACGTGGGAGGCTGCGCTCGTTTTCGAGCCGCATCGCTCTTCAGCCCCGGTCCCTACGCCGAAGCTGGGCGATGGCTCGAGCCCCGTCGCCCGGGTTGCGAGCCCATGATCGGAGCATGGGCGTATTCAACTTGGCCTGATGCGTGCCAGCTTATCGGGGTTTCGGATCACGAAGCAGGCCGCAATTCGGCCGTTCAACCATGTCGAAGGTCAACACCTGGATCACTTCCCCGGCGACAACCGCCATGATGCCGGGCTGACCGTTGACGCGGACCCATCGCACTTCCAGGTTCGTCGGGGCCTTCTTGAGGATTCCCAGGAAGAAGCGGGCGATCCGATCCGCCCCACGGATGGGCACGAGCGCGGCGGTCGCCTTGCCGCCACTGTCGCTGTAGAGGACTGCGTCCGTCGCCAGCAGGCTGACCAGCCCATCGAGGTCGCCGGTCGAACAAGCCTGGAGGAACGCCCCGGCGAGGCGCTCGGCCTCGGCGGGCGCGGCCTCGAAACGCGGCCTGCGCTCGCGAACCCGCTCCTCGGCGCGGCTGACGAGCTGCCGGCAGTTCGGCTCGGCCTTGCCGAGGATGCCGGCGATCTCGTCGTATCCATAGTCGAAGACTCGGCGGAGGAGGTACGCGGCGCGTTCGACGGGCGAGAGGCTTTCGAGCACGACCAGGAGGGCCATCGACACCGATTCGGCCGCTTCGAGGCGGCCGCCGGGATCGGCCTGGCCGGGTTCGACGATCGGCTCGGGAAGCCAGGGGCCGACGTACGTTGTCTTGCGCCGATCCAGGTCTTGTTTCAGGTCGATGCATAACCGGGCCACGATGGACGCCAGATAGGGTCGCGGCGAATTCACCGCGGCCCGATCCTCCCGCGTCCACCGCAGATAGGCTTCCTGAACGATGTCGTCCGCATCCGCCACCGAGCCCAGCATGCGGTAAGCCAGTCTCGCGAGAGTCGGGCGGAGTTCCTCGAAGACCTCGTCAGCTCGACCCATGCGTCAGACTCCCTTCAAGTCCGACCGAAGACTGGGACAAGGCCGCGAGGACGCACCCGGCGGCTTCCGAGGCGCTGGCGGCTGATGCGTCGGCGAGCATGCCCTCCCGGCCGACCCAATCGCCCGCCAGGAAGATATTGGGGAAACCCGGCAACACGACATCGGGGCGGGCCCGGAGGCCGCCCTGCTCGGCGATGGGCAAGCTCGGCACAACGGTCATCCCCGGGAGGAATCGCCGGGCGACGACAAGATCCCGCCAATCCGGTTGAAGTTGGTCCAGGAATCCTTCGAGCTCGGCAAGGTCGGCCTCGTGGTTGGTCTCCGAATCGTGTCGAAGATTCTTCATCACGTGGACCACGGCGACATTCCGCGGAGCGAGCTCGGCCGACGCCGAATGCACCGAGAAATACAGCGGGCGGTCCAGTCCGAATCCGACGCAGCAGGCGGGGCGCGGCAGCCGGCTGAGAGCGATGTCGAGACACGCGGCCCGGACGGGGATGCGATTGGTTGACCAGCCGACGAGGGGAGCGTCCGCGGGCAGGTCGAGCAAGGCGCCCGCTTCCTGCGGACCGATCGCCAGCACGGCCGTGCGGGCTCGCATCGTCTCGCCGTTGGCGAGCCGCAGTCGTATGCACTCGCCATCGTTCTGAATCGAGGTCACTCGCATGCGGGTTTGCAGTTCTGCACCCCGCTCCGTGGCGCGGTCGCGCAGCCCGTTCACGAGCGTCTGCCAGCCGCCGTCCAGATACCAGACGTTTCCCTCCAGCGCGAGCCTGAGCTGGTCGAGCGCGGCCCCGGCCGACATGCGCCCCGCGTCCTCGCTATAAGTACTCACGCGGAAGAGAGTCCGCAGGAACTTCTCCGGGTTCCCGTGCCCGGCAGTTTGCACGATCCACTCATCGAGCGGCAGACTGTCGAGGCGACGGGTATCCAACCGGCGGAGAGTTCCGAGAATCTTCACGAGGTTCAACTTCTCGCGAACCGTGAAGAGTCGCGACCACAGCAGCCCTCCCGCGCCCCGAGGCAAGGGAAATGTCGTCTTGCCTGCAACCAACACGCTGCCCTTCGATCTCGGAAATCCCCCTGTGAAGGGGATGCCGAGATCCTGGAACACGCGGAAGGCTCTCCCGCGGCAGTAGAGCGCGTGGGGCCCCAGGTTGAAATGAATGTCATGCTCAACATGGGTGATCGCCCTGCCGCCAAGTTCACTCGCTCGCTCGAGCACGATGACGCTCCGGCCGGCTCGAGCGACCAGGGTTGCGGCGGTTAGCCCGGCGAGGCCGCCTCCAACGACGATCAGGTCAACTTCTTGGTCATGCGTCGAGAATTGCATGCGGGTCTGCTCCTTTCGGGATGATTGGTTCGCCAACCCAGGAGACAGATTTCGCCGGCGATTTGTGACAACGGGCTCGAAATCAACGGCCGATCGCTCGGCGAATCGAGGCCGGATCAGTCGATCGCACTACAACTTACGGCCGACGGCTCGTCGGAGCAGGTTGTGGGTGATCCGTTGCACCCGTTCATCGGGCCCGTGGGGACGCGACCAGTGGGACCAGGGGAGCGTATGTCCCGGCGGCGAGGAGAGGCCCTGGGCCCAGAAGATCGTCGAGGCGTTGAAGACGAAGTTGCCCTTCGGCCCGGGGTAGATCGTGGCCGTCCATTTCTGGGGGACCTGGCCGCCGACCCAGGCCGTGCCCGTCGGCGACGACCTCCAGACCGGGGATCGGCGGGTCGCCGTGGTACTCCCAGCCGACCAGGCCCGGGATGCGGTCGCCCTTCTTCATCCCCGTGCCCTCGAAGATCCAGTGCTCGGGCTTGACGACGATCCAGTCGCCGCCGCCGTTGACCGGCTCGACGTTCCGGGCGCCCATCAGCAGCCCTCGTCGGGTCCATGCTCGGGGAACGGGCCGTGCTCCTTCTCGCGGCCGCGGGCGTAGTCGTTTCGCCGCCATAGGGCCCGCCGCGGAACATGATCCGGTTGGGCCGGCCGTCGCTGCTGGCGCGAACGGCGTGACCCAGCAGACGGCATTGCCCGAGAGGAACAGCAGGCTCACGCCCGTCGTCGCGCATCCGCTCGACGCTGCCGAACTGCCGGATGTCCCAGTATTCGTCGTGGCCGACGCTGAGGAACGCCTTGCACTGCAGGCCGCGGTCGGGCGTGAGCATGTCGCTGTTCGAGCAATAGGTCACGTCGTAGCCGTGCTGCTCCAGCCAGTAGGCGAGCGGGAACTCGAACGGCAGGAACTCGCCCGAGCCGAACGTCAGCGGGTCGTTGACGACGCCTTCGATCTGGGCCTCGTGGCCGTAGGGCCGATCGAAGCTGACGTCGGCCCAGGGCCCCTGGTTCCCCTTGGGATGCGTGTAGACGGAATAGTGGTTCGGCCAGGGGTTGTAGGCCTGCCAGGTGTTGTCGGAGCACTGGAACAGGAAGTCGGCCGGCCGATCGTCGCGGACGATGAAGACGACGTAGCTCTGCCAGTAGGGTCGGTATCGCCGGCGGGGACCGTGGTGAGCCGCCCCAGGTAGACGCCGCTGGGCCAGTCGTCGGGGATCGTGAGCCGTGCCGCGGGGTCCCATCGGCACTCGTGGAGGTTCTTGGGCCCGGCTTCGGGACGGGCTGCGCCTTGCCCTCGAAGGGCCCGAGTTCCTTGAGTCGCCGCGCCCCTCGTCCGCCGTAATAGCCCATGCGGAAGATCTCGATCCGGAACGGCCGCGGCGGATGGGTCGAGACCATGATGTCGATCGTCTCGCCGGCCTTGACGCTCTGCTTCGAGCAATAGCCCTCGATCCAGGGGGAGCGGAACCCCTCGCTGTCGGGCCGGACCCGCGTCAATTGCCAGTCGGTTGTGCCGGGCTTCTGGTTCTCCGCCACGATCGGATTGGAGAGGTGCCTGGCGGTTGGTTCGGGCTGCCCCGCCAACACGACACGTTGTCCGCTCCACGCGAACTGCGTCAGGAACGCGCATACCAGGGTCATCTGGAGGTACGGACGTCGATCGGAGTGGGTCTGGCAATCCGGTTTCATCGATTGGACTCGCTTGATGAATGGCCGTCCTAACCGATGAGCTCGCGGATCGGCTCGCCCTTCTCGATCAGGTAGGTGGGCCGGCCCGTCCGATCGTCGAACGTGACGAGCGCGTCGATGCCGAGGTGGTGGTAGACCGTCGCGGCGACATCCTGCGGGGCTGATCGGGCGGTCGACGACATACTCGCCGCGCGCGCTGCTCCGGCCGATCACCTGGCCCATCCGCATCGACCCGCAGCCCATCAGCACGCTGAACGTCTGGCCCCAGTGGTCGCGGCCGGCGTCGCGTGTTCATCCGCGGGGTCCGGCCGAACTCGCCCATCGCCACGACCAGCGTCGAGTCGTACAGGCCGCGCGCGATCAGGTCGTCGATCAGGGCGCCGATCGCCCGGTCGAGCGGCGGGATCAGCTTGCGGGCCCCTCCTCGGTCTTGAGCTGCGGGCGGTGCCGTGGTGGTCCCAGGGGACGCAGTTGACCGTCACGAACGGCGCGCCCGCCTCGACCAGCCGGCGGGCCAGCAGGGCACTCTGGCCGAAGGTGTGCCGGCCGTAGCGGTCGCGGAGCATCGCGGGCTCGGCGGCGATGTCGAAGGCCGGGCCACGTCCGGCCGGTGAGCATGTCGAAGGCGCGCTGGTAGTAGGCGTCGAGGTCGCGGAGCCCCGGGTCGGCGTCGCGGCGGAGCCTGTCCATCGCCTCGAGCATGCGGCGGCGGTCCTCCAGCCGGCCGAGCGAGACTCCGCTTGGGCAGCGTCAGGTTCTTGACCCGGAACTTCGGGTCGTTCGGGTCGGACTCGACGATGAACGGGTTGGCGTAGCCGCCGAGGTAGGCCGCGTAGTGGAAGAGGTTGTCGGTCCCGCCGCGGAGGTGGGGCACGGCCACGTAAGGCGGCAGCCCCGGCCGACTCCGGCGCCCGGAGCCGGGCGACGGCCGAGCCGATCGACGGCCGGCGCTGCACTTCGTTGTCCGGGGCGTTGAAGGCCGGGCCCTCGTAGCCGGTCAGCATCCAGTGGTTGCCCTTGGTGTGGTCGCCCGTGCCGTGGTTGACCGTGCGGAGGATCGCCAGCCGGTCCATCCGCTCGCCTGCTCGGGCAGGAGCTCGCCGAACTGGACGCCCGGGAGGCTCGTGGGGATGGCGCCGAACGGGCCGCGGAAATCGCTCGGGGCGTCGGGCTTGGGGTCCCAGGTCTCCATGTGGCCGGGGCCGCCGCTCAGCCAGAAGAGGATGACGCTCCGCTTCACGCCGGACCCGTCGGCCGCGCCCACGCCCGGAGTTGAGCAGGTCCGGGACAGGCCAGCCCGCCGATCCCCAGCACGCCCGCCTGGAGGAAGCTGCGCCGCGTGATCCCGTCGCAATCCCGGGCACCGCCGCCGAAGATCCTGAGCATGACAATCCCCTCGCGTCTCGTCTCTGTTTAACAATCATTAAAAATCAACGCGCCGGGGGAGTTTGTCAAGCCCGAGGAGGTCGTCGCGGGCCGCGAATCGTCGGTTGATCGAGCGGTTAACCGATGGATTCCTCAGGCCGCGGCCGCATCGTCGCCACACTGACCCAACGCGACAGCGAGGGTCCGAGGGCATTCCCCTCGCCGGCACTCGAGTAGGTGTGGCCTTATGCAATCCGATCGTAGAATGCTCTAGGTCTACGCATAAGCCACAGGCTCTCGGTTGATACCTTCGAAACGAGGTGAGGCGGTACGGAGTCCGTTCCGTCCGCCTCGAAATCCTCATTGCAAGCACCTGACCGCGAGGGGTCTTATTGCTTGACGCCACCGGGCTGCAAGCCACGGAGCATGGGGATCAGTCCCTTGTCCACGACCGTCCCGACCGAGCTGGGTAGCATGAGGCGGAACTCGAAACCCAGAGGCGGCCGAGGCGTGAGGGATGCCCCCAGGTAGGCGGGATCTTTCGGGAGGCCATCGGGCACTTTCAAGTCGGGATTCTTGAGCGTCGCCGCAAGCTGGTTGGCCATCATCCGGATGAGTTCCTGGGCGTCGAGGAGCACGAGCAGGCTGGACTGTTCGGCCAACTGCGAGCGAACGGCCTGGAATCCGGGGCTGGCGCCGATGCCGGCCTCACCCTTCAGGTAGCCATCGATCTGGGCCTTCACCGACTCCCACGTCGGCCCCATCACCTGGAGGAGGCGCTTACCGTCGGTCCCATACCAGTACGTCACTTTTTCGCCGCCGAACATCGATTTCATCGCCTCGGCCTGTGCCGGATTGTTCCCCCCGAGCTGGGCGAGCTTCTCGAGATCCATGGTCACGACGATTTTCGCGAACGTCAGGCCCTGGTACGTTTGAGCATCGCGTTCGACCTGAATATCCTTGTAGACGTTGAGTTGACCCTTGCCGCCCTTCATCGCCAGGAGCATCGCTTCGCAGGCACCGATGAACTTTTTTGGGTCGGACACGACGATGTCGCTCACCATGCTCATCCCCTTGGCGAAAGAGAGCTGCCGAGTGTCTCGATCCGTCCCAGGCCGTGGATCTCGGCCATGGCCTTCTCCAGCTCGGGTGAAGGCTTGTCGTTGCTGAGCATTCTCATGCTCATGCCCTGGAGGCGCTCGAAGGTCTTGGCCTCGAGATCCATGTAGATGTATCCCAACGCGCCGGCGGGGAAGTGGCCCAACTGGGCGGCCGGGCTCGTGTGGATCGACGCGATCGATTTGGCGGCCGGTGCGTCGGCCTTGACGTTCAGGATCCCCGTCAGCACGAGGCCCTTGGCGGCGGCGTCGAAATTCAAGGTGATCACATCGACATTCTTGACCGAGTCGAACAGGCCGCCGTAGAAGTCCTTGACGAACTTCATCGTGGACTCGTTATTGGGCTGTTGCTGGGCGGCCTGGTCCATGAGGCCCATGAACGCCTGGCGGGCCTGCTCGATCTGGTCGGCGAATCGACTCGTCAGCGAGGCGGCATTGACATAGAGGCCGAGATCGCCGGAGAGGAACGGCCTGGCGGCCGTTTCCTTCAAGACCGAGTCGAGCGTCTTGCCGCTCGGCCTGGCGATCGAAGCGATCAGGCTCTTCGCGGGCCCGAAGGCGACGATCCCCGCCCTTTGGCGGCATACCAGGTCCCCTGACCTTCGGGACCCTCGAATGTGTCTTAGCCACCGTCTTGAGGCTTCAAGTCGGGAGCCTTGCCGCCGACGAGTTCGGTGAGTAACCCCTTGTAGTCAGCGGCGGCGACCACGATTCCATAGGCCATTCCACCGGGGACGTCGAGGTCAGCCAGTCGGATCATGCCGACCCAGGGGGCCTTCAAGCCGTGCTCGCCGTGCTTCTCGCGAATCTGCGCCAGGTGGGCCTCCGTACCATCCTGGCCGTGTTCCCCCATTCCGGGCTCATCGCTTTGAGCATGGCCACGGCGTCGTTGCGAACGGCGTCCAGGCCGCGACCACGTGGATCGCCGCGTCCACATCAGCCAGATGCACTTCTTCAGCCAATCCGCCTCCTGCGGGGCTTGACTTCAGAGGTCGCGATCAGAATCCATTGCGATAGCTGAGCTAGCATCTCCCGCATCTCCTTTTCGACGCTTGGGAATGGCAATTGCGCCGTCCCCGTCGATGACGATCGACGTCCTCGACCCTCGCATGACCTTGGGTCACCTTAACAGGAAGTCGAGGGGCACCGCAAGGAAGCGGCCATGGTCTCCGGCGATGGGTGGCGACCGGCCCGGGTCGCGGGGAGAGCCGTTCTCAGCAAGGAAGCATCTCGATGAGCGGGGCGAAGTGTCTTCGACGAGCCGGCTCGCGCCGTCCGAAGCGGCCGGGGACGGATCGGGAGTCGCCGCGAATTCCGGTGCGAAGCGACCGAAGCCCGAGAGCCGGCGCAAAGCCGCGTCGGTGAGGACGTCGAGGGCGGAAGAGTCCACGGGCCGTGCCGTGCCGGGCGGCCCACTCCAGAGCTCCCAGATTGAAGAGTGCAAGTATATAACCAAAGATCATGCCCCAGCCCAGGCCGAGAATGGGGCACAAGAACCTGAACGTCCCCAGGAAGGCCGCCGTGCTCAGGTTGGCCATCGGCAGGGCCCTGGCGATCCGGCTCGCCTCCGCCGGCCCCTCCTCCAGGTGGGTCACGATCAGGAGGACCATCGACATGCTGGGGAACGTGCTGATCAGTCCCGCCCAGCTTCGGGCTCGCGGTCTCGCCGGCGATCCCCACCAGGAGGACGTAGATCGTCGGGACGACCGTCCGCACGAGACCCGACCAACGCGCCGACGGGACGAAGCCGACTCGGGTCACGTTCGAGATTGCGATGCACCGGCCCGATACGACGCGATGACGATTGCGAAGAGCGAGAAACCCAGGCTCTCGCAGGCTCCGCCGGGATGAAAGGAACCCAGGCCGGACGCGAGGGCGAGGTAAGCCGCGACGGCCGCCGCGATGGCCACCGGCAGGCGCCAGCGTTGGCGGACCGCCTCGGCATACGCGAGCGGCAAGGAGACAGCCGCCACCAGCCCCGAGCAGGCTCGATTCGGCCATCTCGGCCGCGACGATACAGCCCCGGGCGCATCCGCGAGAGCGGGAGGACGATGGCCGTCGAGCTGGGGAGCCCGAGGATCAGGCCGCTGGCACGAGGCCCGATCCGTCGTCCGACCGCACGAAGTCCATGGATGACCGCGATCAATACGATGCACTTCACGAGGATTCCGTAGATCATGGTTGCCCCTGCTCAGAGCGCAGACCAGCAGTCACCCCGGCCGGACGCGGGTCGATCTACCGCGATGAGACCGAGCGAGCGGTCGGCAATGGCCAGTGTGATCCAGGTGTTCCACGGCGAGAATGCGGCCAAGGTGCGGGGCGGAGAAATCGCGACGCGCCCAGGGTTCCATGGAGTGGCTGGGGGGAACCCATTCTTCGACGCAGCGAGTGCCGTCAGTTGCAAGTTCCGGGAGTCTTCTCTAGAGAACTCTTTCGGCTCACGGATGGAAAAACATGAGAGTCTTGATCGGATTTTCCGAATTCGGGAGATGATGGGATGGGGACGACTGGCGAAACTCTCCCGTTCGGCGGCGTCTATTCCGGCGCCGATGTCATGGGCCATTTGCATGCAGGTCAGTGGACACCGGCGGTCGCGGCAAGGGGGAGCGACCGTGGACCGCCGCGAACATGCGCTTCACCCTCATGTAACGCCCGGCCAACCCCGCCTCGAACGGGCGACCATTCAGGCCTGGCGTGAAGCCGACGTCCTCGAGACTTGCGAGCTTACCGCGGGCTGGCTCGGAGGCCAGACGGACCAGCTTGTCCTGGAGAACCGCGACCATCAGCGCGCGTCCTTGTTCCGCGGGTCGAGACAACGCGGTCGAGCCTCGCCCAGGGCCTTCCGCAGCGCGTCTTCGATCGCGGCGTAATCCTCGATTTTCCAGGCGTTTTTCGCTTCCTGCTCGAAGGCTTCGCACAGCACCAGGTGGAACGCCGCTTCGTTGGGATCTCTTCGTACCAGCTCTTCGCGAACGCGGAGAGACATGCGGTAGTCCGGCGGGCATCGTCCAGCCGGCCGGCCTTTCGTTGCTCCTTGCCCCGACCGGCGGCGATGCGGCCACCTCGGGCCGCAGCGGGAAACAAGGCGGGGTCAAACACCCAGCGCCTCGCATCTTGATTCGATCGCCCGGATGACCGCATCGGCGTGGGCGTCCGGGTCGAGGCGGCCTGCGGTTCGCCAGTGGAGTTCGGGTCGGACGGATACGGGTTGACGTCGCCGGCGATCCAGATCGCCAGTCTCCCTTCCAGCCGTTCCGGGAGGCGTCGATCGGCCGGGAATCTCTCGATCGCGGCGCGGAGCTTCGCGCTCGCGCCGTCATCGGGGGCCAGTCCGACTCGGGCCAGCGCGGCAAGGAGTCCGATAGCGGGATCGGCCCCGGCACGCTCGCTCAACCGCTCGAGCATGCGAATGTGCGACTCCAGAAGCCTCCGCCGCTGTTCTTCCTGGCCGCGACGACCGAACAGCCGGCGATCGTATCGTCGCGATCGTCGATCAAGACGATAGCCTCCAGGTGTCGCGGTTCGTGGACCAAGCCTTCCAGCACCTCCTCAGCGCGCTGGAACCAGACCAGCGACTCGTCGAAATGCTCCTGCGTCCGGTCGGCCAACCCGAGTTCCATCAAGGTGCGCGCATACGCCTCGTCGACATCCGGGTCATCGGCGCCTCTCCTTCGCCCCTCCAGCAAGCTCCAGGCTGTCCATGAGCAACACGCGTGATTCGGAGTACTTACCCCGACGCC
This sequence comes from uncultured Planctomycetota bacterium, assembly GCA_963743925.1. Classification (GTDB taxonomy): domain Bacteria; phylum Planctomycetota; class Planctomycetia; order Isosphaerales; family Isosphaeraceae; genus CAVZRC01. The sequence continues at coordinate 65,998 of CAVURY010000025.1, forward strand.
GGAAGTCCTCTGCCAATTGACGTTCGAGGTCGCAGATCGCGACGAGGTTCGATGCGGCGAACCCTCGATCCTGTCGCAGTTTCGCCGTGAGATCGCGTACGACACGCGAAGATTTGTCGAGATCGTTCAGACACGAGCATTTGCGGTGCGTCCACGGTCGTCGCCAGCAGGCCGACGAGATCGCGAACCGCTCCGGACGTGGCTTTGTCGCTCTCGATGGCACGGGCCAGGGCATTCTCGGCCCGCGCGCGCTCGGCCTCGGAATGGCGCCAGAGCGTGAGCAAGCCCACGAGGCTCGACGCCACGGTGAGCGCGAGGACGGCCAGGAGCGACGCGAACGCCGGCCGGCGCCGGCACCATCGACGGGCGTGTTCGAGCTTCGAGACCGGACGCGCCCGGATCGGAAACCCATCGAGCCAGCGCTGCAGGTCGTCCGCGAGCGCCTCGGCCGAGGCGTACCGGCGCCGCGGGTCTTTCCGCAGGCAGGTCAGAGCGATCGTTTCGAGGTCACGCGGCAGGCCGGGCACCAGCGTCCTGGGCGGCGCGGGCTCGCGGGTGCGCACCAGGTCGAGCGTCTCGATCACCGACGCGGCCTGGAACGGAGGACGCCCCGTCAAGAGGCTGTAAAGCGTGGCCCCGAGGGCGAAGACGTCGGATCGGGGACCGATCGCGGCGCGGTCGCCGGCAATCTGTTCCGGGGCCATGAACGAGGGGGTACCCCGCACTCCGATCGGACCGGTCGCCGTCGCGCCCGGGTCGTCGCCCGCCCGGGCGATGCCGAAGTCGGCGAGCATCGGCGTGACCTGATCCCAGGGACCGTCGGGCGGGCCGTCGAGCAGGATGTTCGAGGGCTTGATGTCGAGGTGCAACATCCCGGCCTTGTGGATCTGGTCGACGGCCCGCGCGACCGCCGCCATCAACTCGACCGCGACACGTGCCGGCAAAGGGCCGGTGACGCGGTCCGCCAGGCTTCCCCCGGTGATCAGGTCGAGGACGAGGTAGAGACAGCCGTCTTGTTCGCCCGCTTCGTGGAGCTGGACGACGTTGCGATGGCGGACCCGCCCGATCGCCCGCGCCTCGCGAAGCCAGCGCCGGCGATCCTCCGCACCGATCCCGACGCTCGCGCTCACGACCTTGATGGCCACGCGGCGGGCCAGTTGCGGCTGCCACGCCTGGTAGACGACCCCCATTCCCCCTCGCCCAAGCTCGCGCTCGATCACGAAACCGGGGATCGTGGGAGGTTGTTCCGGCGGCGGGAGCCGTTCGGGGCCGTGATCCTCGCACCGGACGAATCAGCGGCCAACCGTTCCAGGACGTCCTGACAGGCGGGGCACGTCTTCGACATGGGCTTCCATCGCGGCGAAGCGCGAACCGCTCGACGAATCGCTGTGCGAGCTGGCCGATCGTCTCGGGTGAGGGGCATGAGGACATGGGGCACCCCGACGGCAGTCGTGAAGGTTCAATCGATCTGCGGTCGTCCGACTCCGGCTCATCGCCCCGTTCGGCCAGCAGCCGTCGCCCCTCTTCGCGGAGCATCCGGCCGACACGCTTCTTGGCGGTGAACGCGGCGTAGTATGAGATGCCCGCGGCGTCCGAAGCCTCGCGGACCGATTGTCCCAGGACGGCGATCGTTCCAGAAAACCTGCCACGTCCGTTCCTCAACCCGTCGCCGCACGCCGTCCTGAACCTCCTCCGCCAGTCGGAGCAGAAGCGGGCGTTCCGATGCCGCGCCTTCCTCGGCGTCGAAACCCTCAGCGGCGTCCTGCCAGAGCGACGCGGCCGGCGGACCTCCAGCGCTCGCACGGCGTCGGCCTTCTTCTTCCGCAGCAAATCGATCGCCCGCGACTGGCACAACCGGCGCAGCCAACCGCGAAACGTCATGCCCGGGTCGTACCGGAAGGATCGCATTCGCCGCGCCAGATCGATCCAGACACGCTGGCAAAGTTCTTCGGTGGTCTCGGCGTCGAGCCGGTATCGACGGGAAGCGGACCGGATCACCGGATCATAACGCGTGACGAAATCGACCCACGCTTCGTGGTCGCGCCAGTCACCCAGGCGGTTCAGAAGAGTCGGATTGGTCGTGCCCGCATCGCAGCGGATCATCGATGTGACCTCGGGTCTGGGGTGGCCATCCGAACACAATCGCGAGGTGCCGTGATAATACCCTTCGTACTACTTTATGGAGAGGCTCAACTTACTGACGTCGCGGATCGGCTTAACTTGCAGCAGGGCGTCCTGGCCCGCCGGATTTCGGCCCGGAAGCGAAGTTCTCGATGCCGTAGCACAATTGCTCCAGGTGGCTTTACCAGGCTTGCGGGCACTCCCGCAAGATCCGGGCCCAAAAACATCGGGAGCGTTTCCCGGCGGCCTATTGTCTCGTCGAAAAGAGATGAGTCGCTCTTGCATTTTACCTGTCAGGGTTGAACCCGATGAGAGCCCACCCATGTTTGGCACCCAACAATCCAAGAAGGACTGGTTCAGCCGTCGTGCGGGCCGCAATTCGGCGTCCCGACCCCGAAGTCACCGCACGCGCCAGGCCTGGACCGTCGAAATGCTCGAAGGGCGGAGGCTCCTGTCCAATTCGGAGTACCTGATCGCGGCGACCGTGGCTTCCCCGGGCGAAAACCCAGCCTACAACGGACCTGTGCTTCTCTACACCGCCAACGGAAACCAGACGCCCACCCCACTTTCGGTGATACCACCCCACCCCCAGACCACGTTGTATGACCCCCGCGGAGCGGCATTCAACCCTGCGACGGGCGAACTCTTCGTTGGAAACTACGAGGGGGGCACCGGCGGGAGCATATCACGCTTCTGGGTGGACGCGGCCGGGAACTACACCCGCGATGGCACGATCACAGGAAACGGACTGGATGGCGTCTCCCAGCTCGCATTTCTCAACGGCGAGCTCTTCGCCGCAAATTTCTTCACAGGGACGATCTCGAGATTCAAGTTTGATGCTCAAGGCGATGCGATCCCCAACGGAACCATCAATGTCGGCGCGCGCGGACCTGGAGGGGCTCGCTTTCTCCCCCAGCGGCGAGCTGTTTGCGAGCACCATTTCCTCCTCGAAGATTTTCCGCTACCTGATCGATCCCTCGACGGGAGAAGCCATCCCCCATGGTACGATCGCTAATCCGGGCTCAACCGATCTCCATCATCTCGCGTTCTCGCAAAATGGAGACCTGTACGTTGCGTCTCAATTCGACGACCGGGTCTACACGTTCTCGTTCAACAGCAGTGGAAACGCGGTCCTGGATGGATCGATTTCGGTCGTTCACGCGGCGGGGTTGGCGATGAGCCCGTCCGGGGAGCTTCTGGTCACCTCCCACGGAAACGGGATCGGTAAGATCACCAGTTTCTTGCCCGGCGGCGACGGGAATTATGCATTCAACTGGTCCATTCCATCGGATGCTGCCTCGGACTCGCTCGTAGCCATTGCAATCGAACCGACGCCCACCACACACCTTGTGGTGACTGTGCAGCCGCCCGGCAGCGTCACTGCCGGGTCCTTCTTCGGGTTCACCGTCACCGCCGAGGACAGCTCGGGCAACGTGGATATCTCCTTCAACGGCACGGTCACCGTGTCGCTCGCCAGCGACCCCAGTGTCGGGACACTTGACGGCACGGTCACCGCAACGGCCCAGAATGGAGCTGCCACCTTTTCCGATCTGATCCTGAAGGAAGCCGGAAGCGGTTATACGCTGCTCGTGACGGCTAGCGGTCTAGCCAGCACGACGACGAGCACCTTCGACGTGACCCCCACTCCGACACCGACGCCGTCCCCGATACCCGCACCGACGCCAATCCCGATCCCGATACCTACCCCCGTGGGTCCGATTGGAGGAACTGCGGCCACGCGAACCGTCCTGACGGCACAGCCCAGGCCGGCGAACCTCGGTCGGCCGGTCACCCTGACCGCCACGGTCAAGGATCTCAAGCGCGGTGGCCCGACTCCCAGCGGCTTTGTCACCTTCATGGACGGCACGGCCGGCCTGGGTACGGTCGCTCTTCGCCGCGGCGTGGTGCGCCTCAAGACCTCGAGCCTGCCCCTCGGCCCGGATTCGATCCGCGCCGAGTACGCGCCGAGCGCGGGCTTCGCTCCCAGCACCGCGGTGATCGTAGAGGACGTCCGGGCACATCGATCAAGGAGCAAGGCCGCGCCAGCCGCGGAGACCAGGCGACGCGCAGTTACCTCGGCGTCCATGGCCATCCGCGTCGGCGAAGAGACAGCGACTTTAGATTATCCTGTTGCCATCAGATCTTGGCACTATTTCCGCTCTTGACGTCTTTTCTGCTCGCGATGGGGGAGATCGGATGATCGGCGTCGGCGCGACGCTCAACGATCGATTCACCCTGATCAAGGAGCTCGGCCAAGGCGGCATGGGCATCGTCTACCGGGCGACCGACCGGTGGCTCGGGCAAAGCGTGGCCATCAAATTGCTGAAGAATCTCGGCACCGGGGCGGAACGCCGAGAAGATCCGCCTCGAGGCCCAGGTCCTCGCCAGGCTGGTCGACGACAGGATCGTGCGGTTGTACGACTTCGGCGAGTCGGGAGCGGATTGCTTCCTGGTCATGGAGGAGGTGAACGGGCCGAGCTTCGCGAATCGTTGGCGGGACCTGCTCCTGGCCGATCGGCCGCGTATCTGCGGGCAGGTGGCGGAGGCGCTCGATTACGCGCACCTCCAGGGGGCGATCCACCGCGATGTCAAGCCGGTCAATGTCCTGCTCGCGCCGAGCGACGAGGCGAAGCTCTCCGGCTTCGGCCTGTCGCTCGTCACCTGCGACCGAAGGGACCTGAGCGGAACGATCCGGGGCATCTCTCGCTGGATGAGCCCGGTGCAGGTCCAGGGCAAGTCGCTTGACCATCGCACCGACCTGCATTCCCTGGGTGTAATGCTCTATGAATGCGCGACCGGCGAGGTCCCATTCGTCGGTGACGCGATGTCCGTGATTGGCCAGCACATCAACGCCAAGCCGACGCCCCCCCGGTTCAAGAAGCCCGAGATCTCGTGGACGCTGGAGAACTTGATTGAGTCGCTCCTGGAGAAGAAGCGGACCAGACGGCCTGCTTCGAGCCATCTGGTGGCCCTCGCGCTCTACGAGGAGGCGGAGCGCGCGGCGGCTCGAGCGAATCAACCCCCGTCTCGGGGTCAGTTCGAGGTCGAGTTGTGCTATCATTCCTGGACGGTGGGTTGTGCGATGCTTCGCAGTTCTCCGACCCTGAAGCGGACGATCGTGGGGCCATCGCGAGCCGGCGAAGACCACACCTGGAGACTCGGTCCATGGATCTTGTTTTATTCCTCTTGATCGGCCTGGCTGCGGGCTGGCTGGCGGGGCAACTGGTCAAGCGTCGCGGCTCGGGGTGGGTAGAGGACATGATCGTCGGAGTCATCGGCGCCTTGATCGGCGGATTCGTCTTCCGGCTGCTGGGGGTGAGTGCCAATGGCCTGCTCGGGATCACTGGTCTCCGCCACCGTGGGAGCCGTGATCCTCTTGTATCTGCTCCGAGACATTCCAAGAGCGTAAGCTCAAGCCGGCGATGGAGGATCGGGTCATGAGGCGTCTTGCGGCGGCGGTTGGACTGCTCCTGGTTGTGGCTCAAGGGTCGGATGCAGCCGGTCCGCCCGCTCCGACGCGGATTCCCCGGGTCCGCGTCGCGGACCTCGACGTCGGCGAGTCGCAAGCAATCCAGCTCTGCGACGGGACGACGGCCCGGGTCAAGCTGCTGGCATTGGAAGAGTCCCGCGACCCGATCCGCGATGCGGTACGGCAGGCGATCGTGAAGGCCGAAGTGAACGGCCAGGCGATCGACCTGACGTCGGCGACTTACCATCTTCCCAGCATGGTCGGAGGGGTCCAGGTTGACTGCCCGATCACGCGAGGCTATCGGTCCAATACCACGGAGGACCACTGGGGACTGACCAAGGCTGCGCGGTTGCGGCTGTGGCCGTCGGGTTCCCCATGGATCGAGCCGGGGACTTTCGTCTATCCGGTCCGCCAGCGCTGGTTCGCCTCCTTGACGCAGATGGCCAACGAGCCGACCTTCGTCGATGGGTTCGAGCCGCCCTTGTCGCGCAAGATCTACTACCATAGCGGCCTCGACATCGGCGGGGCCGAGGGGCTGGTTGACGTGATCGCCGCGACGGACGGGCTGGTCGTGTCCGCAGGCAAGGCGGTGCTGCCCGGCTATGAAGACACTCCGGCCGCCCCGCGTTATGACGTGATTTACCTGCTCGACGACCGCGGCTGGCATTACCGATACAGCCATCTCCAGTCGTTCGACCCGTCAATCAAGCCGGGTGTCGCGGTCGCCATGGGGCAGAAGATCGGCGTGCTCGGCAAGGAGGGCGGCAGCGGCGGCTGGTCGCACCTCCATTTCGAGATCGTCAGCCGACAGCCATCGGGACGCTGGGGGACGCAGGAAGGGTATGCATTCCTCTGGGAGGCCGCCATCCGCGAACAACAGCCTGCGGTCGTCGCCGTTGCCCGGCCGCACCACGTGGCGCGAGTGGGCGACCGGGTCACGCTCGATGGATCCCGCTCCTGGAGCCGATCGGGTTCATTGGCACGCCTTGACTGGACGTTCACGGACGGAACATCCGCGTCCGGTCGGCGGGCCGAGCGAATCTACGACCGGCCCGGCGTGTACAGCGAGACTCTCAAGGCCGTTGACGATCGTGGCAACGTGTCTTACGACTTTGCCGTCGTCCAGGTGCTCGACCGCACGGGCTCGGTCCCGATCCCGCACTCGATTCACGCGGCCTATTTCCCGACGCAGGATCTGCATCCGGGGGATCCGATCACGTTCAAGGTTCGCACATTCGATTGCACCGACGGCAATGAGACCTGGGACTTCGGCGACGGCACTCCGCCCGTGGACGTGCGATCCGACGGCAACGTCAAGGAACTTGCCCCCGACGGCTACGCCGTGACCACCCACCGCTTCGCCAAGGCGGGAGACTACCTCATTCGCGTCGAGCGTTCCGACCGTCGCGGACGCAAGGCGACCGCGCGACTTCATGTCCGCGTCGAGCCCGCGAAGTAGAGTTTGGTGGAGCGACTCCCATGGATCTGGTGCCGTGGTCCTTTGTGGTGGCGAGAGCCGCCGGATGGGCAGGCCCAAGGCCTGGCTGCCGTTCGGACCCGAGTTGATGCTCCAGCGGATCGTCCGGCTCGTCGGCACCGTGTCGCGGCCGATTGTTGTCGTCGCAGCCCCCGATCAAGAGATCCCGGACCTGGCCGGCGATGTCGCGATCGTCCGCGACGCGATCGCCGGTCGCGGGCCATTGCAAGGGCTGGCCGCCGGTTTCGCCGCACTCCCGGATTCGATCGAATTCGTCTACGCCACGGCGACGGACGTCCCTTTCCTCGAGCCGCGTTGGATCACCCGGCTTTCCGAGCTCATCGGCGATCACGACCTGGCCATCCCGATGATCGGCGAGCATTACCACCCGCTGGCCGCCCTCTATCGTCGTTCCGCGGTGCTCCCGGTCATCGAACGCTTGTTGAGCGAGGACCGGCTACGGGTTTTGTCTCTCGTCGAGGCGGTCAAGACCCGGGTCGTCCACGAAGACGATGTGCGAGACATTGATCCGAGTCTCGGGACGATCCGAAATTTGAATCAATGGGAAGATTACGGGAAGGCACTCCGCGAAGCGGGATTGGACCCTGAGTGATCGGCGGCACCTGATATTCAAGAGACGCTGGCATAGTTCGCCACGATGGTTCGGGCTGTTCGCAACCCATCGACGGCCGCGCTGACGATGCCGCCGGCGTAGCCGGCTCCTTCGCCGCACGGGTAGAGCCCGGCGACGCCCGGGCTCTCGCGGGTGGTCGGGTCCCGAGGGATCCGGACCGGCGAGCTGCCGCGCGACTCGGGGCCGGTGATCGTCGCGTCCTTGAGGAACAGGCCCGCGAACCGGCGGTCCATCTTCGGGAGCCCGCGCATCAGGGCCTCGACGACCAGCTCGGGGAGGAAACCGCGGAGGTCCAGCGTCTTACCCCCTCGTTGATAGCTCGTCGGGATCTCGCCTCGGCTCGGACGATCGCCGAGGAAGTCCCGAGCCCACTGGAGCGGCGCGGCATAGGTGCCGCCTCCCGCCTCGTAGGCGAGTTTCTCGATTCGCTGCTGATAGTGGACGCCGGCCAGAGGGTGGTCGCTGCCGGTCTCCTCGGGCTCGATGGTGACGACCAGCCCACTATTGGCGAACGGCGAGTCGTGGCGGCTCTCGCTCATGCCGTTGGTGCAGAAATATCCGGGATCGCTGACGCTCGGCATCACGTAGCCGCCGGCGCACATGCAGAAGGTGAACAGGTCGTGCTTGCCGGTGCGCACCGACGCGACGTAATCCGCGGCCCCGAGCGCGGGATGGCCGGCATTATGGCCGTACCGGGCGCGATCGATCGCTTCCTGGGGCTGCTCGATCCGGACGCCGAGCTGGAACGGCTTGGCTTCCATCGGGACCCCGCGACGCAGCAGCATGTCGTAGGTGTCGCGGGCGCTGTGGCCGATCGCCAGGACCGCCAGGTCCGCGGCGATATAGCCGGTCGTCGTCGAGAGCCCGCGGAGCCGGCCGTTTTCGATATCCAGGTCGTTGACCCGGCAGGAGAATCGGACCTCGCCGCCCATCGATTCGAGCTTGCGCCGCAAGGTCCGGACGACCAGCGGGAGCCGGTTGGAGCCCAGGTGCGGCCGGTTCTCGTAGACCAGGGAGGCTCTCCCGTGGCACTCGGCCAGGATCTCGAGCACGCGATGCACGTCGGGGCCCGTGTTCCGGGAGGTGAGCTTGCCGTCGCTGAACGTGCCGGCACCCCCCTCGCCGAAGAGGTAATTGCTCTCCGGGTCGAGCGGGCCGTTCCGGTCGAACAGGTGCACGTCGGCGACGCGGTCCTTGACCGCCCGGCCCCGTTCGAGGATCAGCGGCCGGTATCCCGCCTCGGCCAGCAGGTAGCCGGCGATCAGTCCGGCGGGTCCCGAACCGACGATCACGGGACGATGACGCAACGGGCGAGTGCCCGGCTCGGGCCAGTCGAACCGCTCGGGGATGTAGGGCTGGACGTCCGCGGATGTACCGGGCGGGACCCGCGGCCCGAATCCGTCGGCGAGCTGGACCTCGGCCGAGTAGGTGAAATGCAGGTCATCGTGGTTGCGGGCGTCGAGGCTCTTGCGGAGGATTCGCCAGCTCGAGATGGCGTCGGTGTCCAGCCCGAGCCGGTTCGAGATCTTGGCGGGCAGGTTCTCTTCGCCTTCACTCAGGTCGAGGCGGATGTTGGCAACTCGGATCGACATGGATCGCCGGGGAGGACGGTGGGGTGGCACGGGCGCATTGCCCGCGTGAAATCCCGACACGGGCGAGAGGCCCGTGCCACACTCACTCTGTGGAATCAACGTGCCAGGGGGCCCAGGCAGATCAGGGTGATGTCATCGACCTGGACGTGGCCGGCGGAGAATTCGCGGATATCCTGGAGGATCGCGCGACCCATCGCCTCGGCGCCTCCGGTGGTCTCGGCGACCTTCTTGAGCAGCCGGCGGTTCTCCCGCGAGTCGTAGAGCTCCTCGCGGAGGTTGCGGGCATCGGTCACGCCGTCGGAGAAGATGGCGACGACGTCGCCGGGATACAGCTTGACTTCGGCCTGCTTGTAGTCGCCCTCCGGGATGATCCCCAGCGGGAAACCGGCGATATCCTCGCCGACCTCGTTGACCTGGCCATTGGCGCGCCGGATCAGGACCGGGAGGTGACCGGCCGAGGTCAAGGTCAAGGTCCGCTTCGGGATGTCGAGCACGCTCAGGCTGAGCGTGATGAACTTCTCCTCGATCCCCGCCGAGAAGAGCAGGCTGTTCAGCTCGGAGGCGGCGGCCGACGGCGAATCCTCGGTGAGGATGCAATAGCGGGTATCGCCCGAGAACTTGGCCATCATCAACGCGGCGGCGACGCCCTTGCCCGAGACGTCGCCCAGGGCCATGGCGAGCCGCTCATTCGGCAGCGGTACGAAGTCGTAGTAGTCGCCGCCCACCTCGTAGGCGGGGTCGTAGTGGGCGAAGAACTCGAACCCGGGGACCGTCGGGACCGATTGCGGGAGGAACCGCTTCTGCACCTGCTCGGCCAGCTTGAGGTCGCGGTTCACCCGCTCGCGTTCCAGGAGCGATTCGTGCATCGTGGCGTTCTGGATCGCGATGGTGGCCGGGCTGGCCACCGTTGTGAGAATGTCCAGATCCTCCTGGAGGAATTGCTTCCGGTCGCTGGTGTCGAGCTGGATGATCCCCAGGGCCTCGCGGTCGGGCGTCAGGAGCGGCACGCACATCACGGACCGGATCTTCAGGTCGGCGATCGACGCGCTGGTGGGCAAGTCCTTGTCGGAGCTGGCGTCCTGGCTGAGGACCGCCTTGCGCTGCCCCAGGACGTGATTGACGATCGAGCGGCTGATGCTCATCGGGATCTCGTCGGCCGGGACGACCGCCGAGAAGTGCGCCCGCCGGGTCGGCCGATATTTGAACGCCTTGCGGATCAGCCGCTTGGTTTCGGGGTCGACGAGGACCAGGAAGAGGCGTTCCGCCTGCGGGAACAGTTCCATGAGCGAGTCGAGGATCTTGGGCGCGACGGCGTCGATCTTCAGCTCGGTGGAGAGGTTGCGGGTGATCTCGAGGATCGCCTTGAGCTTGACCTCGGGCTTGACCATGCTCGCCATGGCGCTGGAGCGCGAGGCGTCGAGCGTGTGGAGCTGGGGCGAGTCCTGGTTGTCGCCCTCGTTGACGACCATGACATCGCCGGGCTCCTTGTCGGGACCGCCGGAGGGGAGCCGGGGATAGAACAGGAACTCGACGTCGCAGATATTGATCCGGTCCCCGGGCGCGAGGCGGTGGTCGACGCCCGGGATGACCTTGGTATTGTTGACCTTGGTCAGGTTCCGCGAGTTCAGGTCGGCGAGGAAGAACTCCTCGGACTTGCGGTAGATTTCCGCGTGCCTTCGGCTGACGCCGTTGGGGTCGAGCACGATGTGACAATGCTCGGGAGAACGGCCGATCACGACGCGATCCACCTTCAGCTCGATGATCTGTCCGGCGGTCTCACCGTTGGCGCGCTTCAGGAATGCCATGCCCGTCGACTCCCCCTCGCAGACCAGACCCTCATCCGCGAAACCGACTGAATCGTGATCCTATCCATCCTACCCGTTCGATCGGGCCGCGGCCCCCGCGGCGGGATTCGGCCGGCCCGCGGCGGGATTCGGCCGGCCCGCGGCCGGCGCCGCCTGATCGAAGCCCTCGATGCGATTGAGCCGCCAGGCCAGGTTTCGGATCTCCCTGCGGAGGGGTTCGGCGATGGACTGCGGCCCCGACTTCAGCACGGATTTCAATGCATCGGAACAGACCTCCAGGCTCAGTGCCACCAGCGAGGGGTCGTGCATGTCGGCGAGATCGGTCTGAGTCAGGCCCTTGAACCCCTTCTCGACCGCCTGAGTATCGCCCTTCTTGAGGTCGAGGGCCAGCTTGAGGATTGCGACGAGGTCCTTGTCGCGTTTCTGGGCCTTATCCCAGGCGGCCAGCTCGGACGTCAGCACCGCGAGGGCATCCACGTCGTTGAGGCGATACCAGAGTCGGGCGACCTCCGCATGAGCCTTGGACGCGGACTCGTGCGAATTGCGGAAATAACCGGGGACGGCGAGCCAGGCGGCGGCCCACTCGTCGCGAGGGGCCTGGAGCAGGGCGTAGTGCAACTGGTCTTCCGGGCTCTTCTGCTTGGGGATGGTGCTCCAGCGGGGCTCGATCCAGAGGCCAGGCGGCGGGCGGGACGGGTCCGCCGGGAGCGATTTCAGGTCCGGTGCTCGGGCCGCGTATGACCCGCCAGGGCTCCGCCGATCAGGCCGAGCGCCACGGCAACCGACGCCACGAGCATGCTGAAACGAGGGGCGGGGAGGTCCTGGCCCTCGACTCCCGGAGCGGCCGCCGGACTCGCGATCGGCTGGGCCGCGACCGGGACGGCACGGTTGGGCCGCGGAGAGGCGGCGACCGGCGCGGTGGCCTCGGTCGCGCGCGCCCGGCCAACGCGTTCCTTGAGGCGGGTGGGGATGACTCGTCGGCCACAGCCGAGTTGAGATGCTGTCGAAAGTCTCCGAGATCGCCGCGGAAGACCCGGCCTGGACCAGGTCCCGCATCTTGCCCAGGTCGGCCAGGACCATGGCGGCCGACTGGTAGCGGTCCGCCGGGTCCTTCGACATCAGCTTCATCACCAGCCGGTCGATTTCCAGGGGCAGATCCGGTCGATGGTTCACCAGGCTCTTGGGGATCTCCCGGACATGCTTCAACGCCAGGGCCACCGCCGAGTCGGCCCGGAACGGGCGGCTCCCCCGCGATCATGAAGTAATAGGTGACGCCCAGCGAATAGAGGTCGCTCCGATGATCGACCGGGTGTCCCTGGGCCTGCTCGGGGCTCATATACAGGGGCGTGCCCATCGTCACGTTGGACTGGGTCATGGCCTGCACTTCAAGGGCCTGATCCCGGCAGAGCTTGCCGAAATCCGCCACCTTGACCCGACCCCGCTTCGTGACCAGGATGTTCTCGGGCTTGATGTCCCGATGGACGATCCCGGCCTCGCCCGCGGCGCCGATCGCCTGGCACGTCTGCTTCATGATCGACAGGACCTGCGGCAGCTCCATCGCCCCCTTCTTGCGGAATAATCCCGCAAATTGGTCCCCTCGACGTACTCCATCGCGATGTAGTGGACCTCGTCCATGTTCCCGATCGCGTAGACGTGGACGATATTCGGATGGTTCAGCTTGGCGATCGCCGTCGCTTCCGCTTTGAAACGATCCCAATCGGCGCCTTTGGTCGGATGAGTGGGGACGGAGACCTAGAGCACGACCGGGCGATTGAGGCTGACCTGGGTGGCCATGTAGACTTCACCCATACCGCCCCGGCCGACGAGCTGCCCGACCTGGAAATCGCCGAGCGTCAAACCGGTCAGGTCTCCGAGCGAGACGCGGTTGCCCTCGATGACCCAGGCAAGCGTATCCTCGTCGTTCAAAGGTACCCGGTCTAATTGATTCATGGTCCTGGTCCGACCGCGGCGGGTCGGTGGCTTTCGCACTCGGTGTCGAGACTGGAGCTTCGCATCCCGACAATAGTCTACGGAATTCGCAAATCGTCGGCCAAGGGCAAAGCGCCGGGCTGCCCATTTGGTACGTTTCATCGAGCCGGAAGGATCGCGACCCCTCGAGCCGGCATTCCCCGAACCATCGGGGCAAGGCGGGCGGAAATCGGGCGAAAGCCACATTGTCTTACCGGGACGGATCGGAGTATCGTGGATCAGTTGGTTCGGGACCATAACATTCGGCGGCCGGAGTTCGTCGATCTTTCCCGATCGCATGACCACTCCTCCCAATCTCGGTAGAGGTCGTAATGCGCGAGACACGCAAGTTCTGGCCTCGATTCCTGGCGTTGGGCCTTTCTTGTGCCATGGTCCCCGCGATGGCGACCCTCGCCCAGGACCCGGATACCGGCCTTCGATCAGATCGTCGGCAACCCGCTGGGCATGCCTAACCTGCCTCCCAAGGGGCCTGGGGTGAGGTCATCAATGTGACTCCGCGCTGGATCGTGATCCAGAATCACACCGGCCAGCAATACCCGATCGCGGTCAAAGACCTCGGGGAATTCCTGGTGCGTTGGCCCAGCAGCGTGAATGCCCTGGGAGATCGCTCGATCGTCGAGGCCATCGGTCCGGACATCGGGAACAGCGTGCTCCAGACGGAGCACATCGACGTCTTCGAGGGTGCCGATCAAGCCCTCGTCGCACCGACCTTCCAGAGCCTCTTCCAGAATAATCCCCAGGTGACGGCGATCGATTCCGGGTTGAATCGATTCACGAGCCCCTGGAATTACGGCAGCCAATACATGTTGTACGGCTGGGCTTATCCGGTGAGCCCCGCCGCCGTAGCGATACCCTCACGCTTGCACGTCGTCGGTAACGCGATCAACCGCTCGCCGCTCCAGTTGAGCATCCCGCCCGGGAACAACATCGCTACGGTCATACCGGCGGCCGGCGAACAGTTCCGGCGTGACCCAGGTCACTCGCGGGGACATCGCTTACGTCCGCAAGGGCGATTACGCCTTCCTCCTGCCGCAAGCGATCACGCCGAGGGGACTCCTTCTCACTCAATTCGTCCTATACAAGACGATCCCATTCCGGCAGTTGGATCGCGCGAAGTGATCGATGAGACGTCCGCCGTCGGCGGCAAGGTCGATCCCCTCTGCGGTCATGAGCCGGACCGATCTCCCCGGGCGGCATGCCCACTACCCACTCCGTTGTGAACGGGAGTCCACGGCGTGCATGGGCCCCAGGGGGCGTGAGCCGCTCAGACAACAAAGGGGATCATTGTCTCAGTTCCGTCGCTTTTCGGGGCTTCCCGGCATTACGTTGCTACCGGTTGGAGGGGTCAAAACTCAGACAACAAACTCAGCCCCCGAGCACGATCATGGAGTCGGGGTGTCGGGCTCGGAAGGGTGGTGGGTGGCGGGTGGTGGGGCAGGCCAGGGGCGGGGCATTAAGTAGATGTCAGGCGACACTAATTCTGACCCTCTCCGACCTGCACTGATCCCCACTCCCAGCTTCCATTCGTGTGATCGGGTCTTCTTACCACGTCCTGGCTCTTTTCCGGCGTTGACCTCCGGTTCTCCCTGGACCTCTCCGGGGTGGGTGTCGGACAACCTCGTTCGGATCAATCCGCTCTTACGCTTCTCACGTAATCGGTAACTTTCTTCGGAGCCATCTGGCACGCCCTGCTGGTATTCGACTGGACCGCTGAAGTGGGCTCGGATGGAAGTCACCCTTTCTCAGGTTTTCTGCGGACTCCTCGGTTATAATGTTGCTGGGAGTAGGTTCTCATGAAGACCGCCAGCCCGCCAACATGTCGAATCCTTGTCGATCAGGCCGGCGACGACCTCGTGCTTCGCCGACGCACCGGCTCGCTCGCCTGTGCTGCCTTCTTGCTGCTGTGGCTGACCTTCTGGACCGTGGGGTTGCGTATTCTACTGGTCGTGAGGCTCGGCCAGGAGCCGACGTTCGAGCTCGCCGTGTTCTCCATACCGTTCCTGGTCGCCTGGCCCGTCGGCTTCGCCTGCCTCCTGATGGCGTTCTTCGGCTTTGAACGGCTGCGGGTGGGCTAGGACGGGCTGGAGCATCGAACACTGACGGGGCGAAGGCTGGTCCCGCTCGGAGAGGTCAAGGGGATCTCCCACTGCCGGAGGATCATCAAGAGACGAGGACGGCATCAGGGCCGAGCCTAGCCTGATGATCGAGACGATGGGCCGGCCGATCCGGTTCGGCCAGGGGTTGGACGAGCGAGAGCGACGATGGCTGGTCGATCGGCTCCTCGGGCCACCTCCGGGCATTGGCCCCGGAGCAGTCAATCGAGCACCACCCGAAGGAGCCGCGAAGTCGGGCGTGCGATCGAAGTGCTCGGGCCCGATCAGCCAGCACCCGGCCCTCCTTCCGACAGTACGATCCGCCTCCGAGCCCATGATTGGCATGGTTGCGGGAGTTCGTTCGGAGGGGCACCTTCCAGCCCGACCGGGCTGGGGACCGTCACGGCCCTGACCCTGTTCTGGAACTGCTGCCGTAGGTCGATTCGTGATAGAGACTTTTCGAGCGTTTCACCTGGGGCGAATGTTCTTGATTCTCCTTCCTTTCGAAGCAATCGGCCTGGTGTTTTTCAGCCGTCTGGGTACTGGCCCTTCTCGCACCGTTCGTGGTCCAGCGATGGGTGATCGGCCCCAGCGACGCCTCCACCCGCTTCTCCTGCTTGGGGCTTGGCCGGACCCGACGCTTCGATGTCACGAAGATCGTCCGAGTTGAACTGCGATGGGACTCACCCGGCCCGGCTAAGGAAGACGAGACACCGTACTCGCTGAGATTCATCAGGAGGCGACGGGCGGGAGCCGATCGCGTTCTGCGGCTTGACCGAGGGCGAGGCCCGCTGGATGGGTGGCGTGGCGTGCGACCTGCTCAAGGGCAGCCTGACGGGAGACAAAGGTCGGAGCCTATCGCACCGGGGTGGGGATGCCTCCCTGTGGGATCGCGAGCTCGACGGCTGACACGGTGTCGAATCGCGTCGAGGTCGGCCGCGTGAGCGGGCCGGCGACGTCCGATAACGGGCATCAGGTCGCGCATTGCAAGCCAGTTCGCGGCCGGTCACACGGGGTCACGGAGGGTCGCCTTGAAGAAGTCTGCCCCGGGTGACGACTGGCCGCCGCTGGCCCCGAGCCGGCGTCCGGGTCACCGCTATCACGCGGCCTCGATCGCGATGCCGTTCCTTGGGCTGGCCGTCGCCATCGGATACCTTTGCTTTAGCCCGGGCTTCGGTGGCCTGAATCATTGGCCGGACATCTCCAAGCAAGACCACCGTCGGATGACGCCGGCGTTCTGGATGCTGGGGATCGCCGGAGCGGTGGGCTTGTTCGCCGCCGGCAAGTCGATCGCCCGGAAGGAGGAGCCCGGGTACCTCGCGGTCCTCGGCCTGATCCTTAACGTCCCGCCGGTCTTGCTATGGCTCCTGAGGGCGGCCGAGAAAGCTTTGTTGATCGAGTGGGCCGGGGTCATGTAGTATCGGCGTCTGATAATGGAATTTATGTGTGATCGCTTATGAGTTTGGCGAATGTGATAGCTGGGACGAACTATCTCAAGTCGCCCGGTAGAAGTCGGGGGGTGAGTAGTCACGCCCCTTTACCCGAGCAGGCGATCGACCTCCGGCAAGAGCTGGGCGAAGTCGAGCTTGGTCGGGCAAGCGGCACGGGCGGCGTCGAGGTCGGCGCCGTGCCAGTTTCGCTCTTCCTCCGTGAGCTCGGCATAGGCGTCGCGGGCCCAGCGGCGGGCGCCATGATGCTCGTGGTAGGTCAGGAACCGGGTCAGATCGCCCAGCCGTGCGTCGGTCCCCGCGGCGCGTTCGCACCGGCCGTCGCAGGCCGCGCACATGATCGGCCGGCATCCAGGAGGGCGGCATGCAACTCGTGGATTTCGGTCTGATTCATGGGTTCAAACGCCGGGCGGCCTCGGTGTTCTGGTTGACCTCATCGGTGTTGGACATGGCCACACAGGCGGAGGCGATCCGCTCATCCGACCAGATCGCCTGCAAGACCCCCTGATAAGGGTTCAGCCCCCGCGCTGAAGCCGGGCTTCAATCCGCACCCGCTTCTCCAGGTCGCCGGCCACCAGCTTCATGGCCACCAGGCCGATGTTCTTCTTGTGACAGGCATCGAGGGCCCGGTTGAGTTGAGAATCCTTCTCCAGCCACGGATTCATGGCGATCATGATCACGTCCATCAAGCCCCCCTCGGCGGCGATCTCGAGCTGCTCGGCCCGGAGCGGTCATGGGTCGCGAAACCGACGAACCGCACCTTGCCGGTCTTCTTGATGGCGGCGATCGTCTCTTTCATCTCCTTGCTCTTGGGCCACTCCATCTCGTTGCCGGTCAGCCCGAAGTCGACCGCTTTTCCTGACAGCGCATGAAAGTAAAGCAGGTCGATGTAGTCGGTCCCCAGCGCCTCAAGCCGAAGATCGATCCGTTTGATCATGTCGCGGGGCGCGTACCCCATCCTTGGTGGCGAGAAAGATCTGGCGACGAGCCTCCGGCATGGCCGCGAACCATTTCTTGAATGCCTCCTCGGTTCCATAGGATGCGGCCGTGTCGAAGAAGCGGACGCCACGGCTGTACTCGAAGCGGAGCAACCGGTCGAGGGCGCCGGGGGCTGCGCGGTTCCCCCGTTGAGGATCGTCACCTCGACCCCTGTCTTGCCCAGCATGCGCCTGGGGACTCGAGCGGCTTGGAGTCGCCGGGGTGTTGTCCTGAGCCACGGACGCCGCTGGCGTCAGGGCTGTGGCCGCAACCGTCGCGGCAGCACTGTTCTGAATGAACGTTCGACGATGCATCGGGTTCGAATCGGTGTCGGCCATCGGTCGGTCCTCCAGGTCGAGGGTAGTCCGTGCGTGAATGACCAGGCCTTTCGCTCATGATCGGCGGCCACGTCAGATCACAGCACCCCAATTCCAGAGGTTTTTCTTTGCTTCATCAAGTTGTTTGGTGATGACCGCTAATGTCTCTGCCCAAGATTAAGGTGCAGAAAACCGCACCCACGTCAACAACATCGTGGATCGAAGGAACGCCGGGGTTAGGTAAATGTTCTTCATCGCGCCGCATCGCTAGATGCGATATCGCGTAATGTTCCGCGTAGCGATTGGGCCTTTGACGCGGCGTTCACGGCAGGCCGAATCTCTGCTCGATCCTCGACGAGCAAGCTCTCCCACGATCACCGCCGCTTGGGATTCTGGACTCTGGGCATCGGGGTATTTCTTCCGATCGTCAATCTTCTCATAAAGGCTCATGACACACTTCAGTCGATGCGAGCGAATAGACGCACCTGGGCATTGCCACCCGGTCGTTGGATGCGGGGGTCGAGCGAGGCGGTCTCATCCGATCGTGAAGACCTCAAAGCGAGCGACGCTCAACGCGGCTTGCGGGCGACCTTCGCTGCGGGCTGGTCCTTGACGGCCTCGTCCTTCGTCGGGGGATCGTTGGCCAGCATGGGGTCATCGTTCGTCTGATCGTCGTCGTAACCCCTGTAGAGCGGCAGGTATCGATAATAGACTTCGAGGGTCAGGGTCGAGAGCGAAGTCACGTAGAGTCGGCCCGCGGATCGTCCCCAGCGATCCTCGACGGGTAGGATGGGGTCCCAGCTCCCCCCATCACAGCCGTCCGTCTTGACTTGCATATCGATCAAGAGCTCGCGGACCTTCAGGTTCCACCGCTCCCAATCCTTGTTCTTCATGTTGTGGAGGAGCTGGGTCGCATAATACCAGTAGTAGATGTTCCGATCCTCGGAGACCTCCAGATTCGCCGCGATCTGTGCGGCCCCCTTGATCAGCGGGGGATGGTTTCGGGGCCAGCCCAGCAATTGACGTCCGAGCAGGGCCTCGGCGGTCATGATGAATGAGAGTCCACGGCCGGGCTGGTACGCATAGCCGATCCGATGCTGGTCCACGGCCGCCAGGTCGAGGTATCGTGTGCACGCCTTCAGCACGTGCCTCGGCACCGTGAGCTTGGCCATGTGGCCGCTGCGCAGGGCGAAGATCTGCCACCCGAATACCGACGTATCCCCTTCCTGTCCCGGGGCATACCGCCAGCCGCCGGTGGTCGGATGCTGGGAATTGACGATGAACTGGATCGCCAGCTGCGCCGGCTTTTTCAACTTCGGATCCTGCGAGAGCCCGTAAGCTTCGCAGAGCGCCATGGTTCCGATCGCATGACTGTACATGTAAGCCATGCCGGCGGGGCCGATGAAGAGATTGCCGTCGGGCTGCTGGTGATCCACCAGCCAGGAGATCCCTCGGCGGACCGTGTCCTGGTACTTGCTCTTGACCGTATGGATGTAACCCGCGCCCAGCATCGGGAGCAAGGCCAGGCCGGTCGCTGCGGTGTCCGACTCCATCACTTGATGGTGGGGACATCCGTTGGGCTGGCATTGCTCGTAATAATTCAAGCTCCACGACCCGTCGGGGCGTTGATGACGCGCGAACCAGCCGATCGCCTCCTCGACGGATTTCTCGGAGCGGGCCGTCCCACCTTCGCGGCGCACGAGCTTCGCCCGGGTCATCCCTTGACGGCCCGAGAACGGGGCCGTGACGTTCGTTGACAACTCCGGCAGCTTCACCGTGACGATCGACGCGCCTTTCACGTCCGAGAGCGGCGTCGGCCCGGCGAGGGCGGGTGCATAGTGGTTGAGCGAAGAGACTTCCGGCAGGCCCACGAGCTTCAAGTCGGAATCCGCCGGCTCGAGGCCGAGCGAGGGCGGATCGGGGCTGTCGGTCAGCGTGAATGGATCGCCCGACCGATTCGCGGGGACCAGCGAAGTCACGTCGCCGAGCTGGGTGTTGACGATCGACGACTCCATCGAAGCCGGCCGAGCCTCGCCGCGTCCGAACTGGATGATCAGCGCGAGGATCAGGAGGAACAGGGCATGAAACAGGACGCTCAGTCCCCAGGACGGGACGGAGCGCAGGGTCCCCGTTTCGTACTCGCCGTGCAGGAAACCCTCCCAGAGGTTACGGATTCTTTGGCCCATGGGGATGACCGTCGAGCCCGTAGCCATCGGCAAGCCCTCATTCAAGCGGTGATCGATGCCGGGTACCGTCGGGAAGAACGAATGAATTCCATTATAGGACAGCGGTCCGCGGTTTCACTAGCGCGCGCCCGGATCGAAAGCGATTAATCGACCACCTGGGCCGGGTTTTATTCGATCGGACCCTCGATTATCCCTCGATCAGCTCGGGGTCGGCCCAATCCAGTTGTTTCAAGCTCTCGAGGACCTGGGCGGCATCCGCGACGACGACCGCCACCAGGGCATCCGGATGGATCAGGCTGCGTGCCGATTGGATCAGGGACTCGCGGTCGATCTTCATCAGCCGGTCGGTGAATCCGGCCTCGTGGTCGGCGGGGAGCTGGTGGATCAGGAGGCTCGCAAATCGGTTCACGAGCGCGGAGGGGGTTTCGAAGTGGCGGGGCTGGCCCTCGACGAGTGCCCGACGGGCATCGTCGAGCTCCTCCTGCGTGGGAGGCCGGCCGGTGACGAACGCCGCGAGCTCGTGGCGGATATCCTCGAGAGCCTGGCCGATCCGGTCGCTCTGGACGGACGTCCCGATCGAGAACGGCCCGGCACTCCGCCGGCACTCGAATTGACTCCGGACCCCGTAAGTCACCGCGCGCTCTTCCCGGAGCTTGGCGTTGAGCCGGGACGTGAATTGACCCCCGAGGATCTGGTTGAACATCAGCATGTGATCGAAGGCGGGGTGCAGGCGATCGATCCCGCGATGGCCGGCCCGCACGACGGCTTGCGGGGCACCCGGGCGATCGAGCAGGAGGATTCGGGGACGTGCCGACAGCTCGACGTCCGGGATTCGAGGGAGCGTGATTTCCGGGCCGCGCCAGTGGGCGAGCCGTCGGTCGAGCTCGTCGGCGAGGGTCTCCACGTCGACATCACCCGCGACCACGATCGCGGCCCGGCCGGGGACCATGGCGCTCGCGTGAAATGCCCTCGAGTCGTCCACCGAGATCGAACGGACGCTATCCTCGGTCCCGCCCAGGGGGAATCGGTAGGGATGCCCCGCGCCGTACAGGGCCTGGAGGAGTGCGCGGTACGCACGCGCCTCGGCGTTGTCGCGTTCCGCCCGGAGAGCGGCGAGGGTCTGGCCGTGGACCCGCCGCCATTCCGCTTCGGGAAAGGTCGGATTGATCAGGATATCGGCCGAGAGATCCAGGGCCGTCGCCAGGTCGTGCGACAGGCACTTGAATCCGACATAGCAGCCGTCCCACCCGCAGCTCGCCGAGATGGTAATCCCCTTGGCCTCGGCGGCCATCGCGATCTGTGCCGCGGTCCGGATCGTCGTCCCCTCGTCGAGCATGTCGGCGGTCAACTGGGCGAGGCCGGGGAGGTCTGGCTGGAGCCCGGCTCCTCCGGCCATCACGATCGAACCCGCGGCGGTGGGGAGGTCTCTCCTCGGGAAAACCCAGAGCTGGAGCCCGCAACGGAGCCGCAGGACCTGGGGAGTCGGTGCCTCGTAGCCGGTCGCCTCGAGTCGAGGTGGGGCCGCCTTGCGGTCGAGCGGCGGCACGCCGCGATCGGTTTCCTTCCGGCCGAGCACCGAGAGGGCGACGCAAGGTCTTCCCGTCACGTAACGCCTCGCGGACTCTCGAATCTCCTCGAGCGTGACCGACTGAAAGCGCCGGACGTCGCTGCCGATCAGGCCGGGGTCGCCCCGGAAGACGTTATAAGCGTTGAGGCGATCGGCGACCCCTCCGAATCCACCCATGTGCTCGAGTGCGAAGCAGAAACCCGCGACCCGGAGATTCTGGACCCGCTCCAGCTCGTCCTCGCCGGCCCCGGACGACTCCATGGCGACCAGCTCCGCCTGGATCAGGTCTCGCGCCTCTCGGATCGATCGACCCGGCCGGATCGTGACGACGATCCCGAACGACCCGGCGAGTTCCCGACCGGATTGGTAGACATTGACCTCTTGCGCGATCTGTTCCTCGAGGACCAACTTCCGGTACAGACGGCTGGATCTCCCCCGGCCCAGCAGGTCGGCCAGGAGGAGCAACGGGGCGTCGTCGTCGTGAAAATGGGGGACGGTGGGCCAGATCAGGTAGAGCCGGTCCAGCTCGACTCGATCATGGACCACGATCTCGCGGTCCTCGGTCAGCGACGGGGCCGGGGCCCAGGGGCGGAGCGCCGGAGTTCCCCCCGCGATCGTCCCGAAGTAGCGCTCCGCCAGGGCGATGGCCCGGGATTCGTCCAGGTCGCCGACGATCGACAAGCTGGCGTTACTGGGCACGTAATATCGCCGGAAGAATGCCGAGACGTCCTCCATGGTCGCTCGCTCGATGTCTTCCATCACGCCGATGGTCAACCAACTGTAAGGATGATGGGGCGGATAGAGCGTTTCCGCGAGCAGCGACCAGACCATTCCATAAGGTCGATTGGCGTAATTCTGCCGATATTCGTTCTTGACGACGCCTTTCTGGATTCTTAGCTTCTCGTCATCGAGGGCGTCGAGGAGATTGGCCATTCGGTCGGATTCCATGGCCATCGCCAGCTCGGCGTGGGCCGTGGGCAAGTCCACGTAATAATTCGTGCGGTCGGAAGATGTCGAGCCATTGATATTGGCCCCGAAACGCTGTAAATGTTTAAAAAAATCACCGGGATAATGTTGCGAGCCTTCGAACATCAAGTGCTCGAAAAGGTGAGTGAAACCGCGCTGAGTGCGTTCTTCATTCTTGGAACCGACATGATACCAGAGATTTATGGCTACGATCGGGAGATGGGCCTGGCGTCGTACGATGACGTCGAGGCCGTTCTTCAGGGTCGTCTTGGTAAAATGGAAATCGTCGAGGGGCGTCGAGTCGGTCATGGGCGAGAATGGGCCGGAAGAGGTTGATGGATCGAGTCTCGGTCACAGGAGCCTGGCTGTTTCAGTATTATGAGGTACCTGCCGGATCCGCGAGAGCAGTTCGCGATTTTTGGGACTCCCCGCCCGCCGCGAGGCGGATCGAAAGGCCCGGAATCCGGAGTCATCGCGCGAGTCGCGGGTCCCTTCGCCTGGTCGGAGCATGTCGAACCGAACGAACCGCTTCGCTGGATGCTCTTCTTTATCATGAACTCGCGATACAATGGGAAGAGCTTCGCGACGATCGACAAACCTGGCCCGAGGGAATGCCCTCCCGAGCCGGGAGCCGCACGAGAGGGGCGGGATGCTTTCGAGGCGAGGGACATCAGGTCCGATCATGGGATTCCGTGGTAAGGTCGGCGCACGGTGTGAGAGAGTCTGGTTGCATCGCGCCGCCGCTGACGCATGAGAGCAGGGTCGGATCGTGAACTGGGACGACGTGATCATCGACGCGGCCGCGACGGACACGGGCATGCGTCGCTCGAACAATCAGGATAGCTACACGATTGTCCGCGCGCCTCACGCCGAGGCCTGGCGGCAACGTGGGCATGTTTTCCTCGTCGCCGATGGGATGGGTGCCCACGCCGTCGGCGAGCTGGCCAGCAAGATGGCCTGCGACCTGATCCCGCACAACTACATGAAGACCCGGACGGGGACGACGTCCGAGGCCATCGTCAAGACGTTCCGCGAAGTCAGTGCCCTGATCCATAGCCGAGCGACCGCCAACCGCGACTTCCAGGGGATGGGCACCACCTGCTCGGCGCTCCTGCTGCTCCCGGAAGGTGCCCTGATCGCCCATGTCGGCGATTCCCGGGTCTACCGGGTCCGCGGTCAGCGGATCGATCAACTCTCGTTCGACCACAGCCTCGTCTGGGAGCTGGTCCGGCGCAACCACCTGACGTCCGAGCAGGCCAGGGTTTCCGTGCCCAAGAACGTGATCACCCGGAGCCTCGGCCCGGAGGTCGAGATCGAAGTGGACGTCGAAGGCCCGCTGGCCGTCGAGCTCGGCGACGTCTTTCTCCTGTGCTCGGACGGGCTGTCGGGCCCCGTCGAAGATAACGAGCTGGGCGTGTTCGCCGGGAATTTCCATCCGCGCGATGCCTGTCGGTACCTGATCAACCTGGCCAACCTGCGAGGCGGCCTGGACAATATCACCGTCCTGATCGTCCGGATCGGCGCGTGGATCGATCCCGATTCGACCGAGGTCCAACATCAGCCCGACTCGAAGACCGGCGTCGAGGATCGATTTCGCGATGGCTGGCGGAAGCGACTCACGGGGTTGCTGAAGAATCGCAAATCCGCGACCCCGGCCGTGGTCGAGGACCATCCGTACCGGACGTATGCGTGCATCATCGATGAAGATCTGATCGCCAAGCTCCACGACCTGACGCGGGCCACCCAGGAGAAGGCGATCGAGCAAGCCTGGTCGATCGACTGGACCTTGCTGGCGAGCCTCCGTCGCCAGGAGACCGAGGCCAGGGCCGCGAAGAACGCCTGGATCACGCTCCGCAAACTCGGCGAAATCATTTCGCTCCTGGGGTTGGGCATCCGGTTTCATCGCAAGAGCGGGAACTCACAAGATACCCATTGAGCTCGCGTGAACATCGGGAAATCCCGTCCCGGGGGGTGGGAGGAATCTGGGGACTCGCGATGTCAACCACGACTCCTGACGCCGTTGAGACTTCGACCCTGTGCGCACGGAGCCCGGAACCGGCCGAGTCGACCAGCCGGCCGTTGACTCCCTCCATCGACCTCAGCGTCGTTTATAAGCTCGATGATCTCGATCACGTCAACGCCCTGTACGGAGGGGACGCGAAGGGCTTCATTTATGCGCGCGACGGCCATCCCAATGCGGCCCAGCTCGCGGAGAAGCTCGCGAAGCTCGAGTGCGGGGAGGCGGCCTTGATCTGCGCGTCGGGCATGGGTGCGATCGCCGCGGCCTTCCTCTCCCTCCTCGGCCAGGGCGATCATGCGCTGATCTCCGACGGCATCTACGGCCGGACCATCGCCCTGGTCGGCCGCCAGCTCGCGCGCTGGGGCATCGATCATAGTCTCTTCGACCCGGCCGATCGCGAGGCGGCCCGTTCGCTCGTGAACCCGAGGACGCGGCTGATCTTCGTGGAGACGATCACCAATCCCTTGCTCCGCGTCGCCGACCTCGACGCCCTGGGCGACCTTGCTCGGGAGTCGGGGATTCCGCTGGTGGTCGACAACACGTTCGCTCCGGTCGTCTGCCGGCCGCTGGAGCATGGGGCGAAGCTCGTCGTGCATTCGGTGACGAAGATGATCGGCGGCCATAGCGACCTGACGCTCGGGGCGGTCGTGGGCGATCGCCACCTGGTCGAGGAGGCCAGGATCGTGGCCTCGACGCTCGGCCAGACCGGCAATCCCTTCGAGAGCTGGCTGGCGCTTCGCGGCCTCGCGACCCTGAGCCTGCGGATGAAGAGGGCGTGTGCGACGGCCCTCGAGCTGGCCCGACGATTCGAATCGCACCCGCAGGTCGCGAGGGTTTACTATCCCCTCCTGCCTTCGCACCCCGATTTCGATCGGGCCTCGCAGCTCCTCGAGGAGGGCGGCGGCTCGATCCTCACCATCGACCTGGCGACGAGGGAGCGGGCCGATGCGTTCATCAGGGGCCTGGCCTCGTCGATACCGTTCGCTCCGAGCCTGGGAGACGTCCAGACGACGCTGAGTCATCCGGCGACGACCAGTCATCGGGGACAGGATGAGTCCCAGCTCGAGCGGCAGGGACTCACGCCCGGCACGGTCCGCCTCTCGGTGGGCCTCGAAGAGCCCGAGGATCTCTGGAGAGAGTTCCTCGGGGCCCTCGAAGCGATCGACGGCTGAGATCGATCCAACGATTCAGCGCGTTCGACCTGGTCGATCCGCGACCTTCTCTCGGCACGATCTCATGGAGCCGGCCGTCGAACGCCAGGATGTAAAGTTCGCCCTCCGGATCTTCCCCGAACGAGGCGATGTTGAGCTTGGGAGAATGCTTCAGGTCGACGAGCTCCCCCTTGGCGACGACCTGGCCATTCTCATAGCGCAGGCCCCAGATCCGTCCGGTTTCGAAGTCGCCGTAAATATAGACGCCGACCAGATCGGGGATCTTCTTGCCCCGGTAGACGTAGCCCCCGGTGATGCTCAAGCCATGATCGGGCCGGTCGGATGTCGGAGCATGAGGGTACTCGACGATCGGCTCCTTGACCGGGGAACCGCGGTCGGGACGCTGTCGCCTCTCGGGCTGGAACTTGTGGAACCCTTCGTTGATGCTCCAGCCGTAGTTGCCGCCGTTCTCGATCCGGTGGACCATCTCCCAGAGGTTCTGCCCGACGTCGCCGGCCCACAAGTCCCCCGTTTTCCGGTCGAAGCTGAATTTCCAGACGTTCCGGAGACCGATGCAATAGACCTCGGGTGCCCAGTGGCCATACTTCTTGCTATCGCGCCGGTAGGGGTTGTCCTTGGGGATGCCGTAAGGCTTGCCCCCCTCCGGATGATCGACGTCGATCCGCAAGATCGAGCCGAACCAATCGTGGGGGTTCTGGCCGGTCGAGAGGGGATCGTCGGCGGCGCCGCTGTCTCCCAGCGTGATGTAGAGGAAGCCGTCCGGCCCGAACGCGATGGTGCCGCCGTTGTGGTTCTCGAACGGGTCTTTGTCGGAAACCCAGATGCGCTCTTCGCTGGACGGGTCGGCGACCCGCGCGTCGGAGCGGGAGAGCGAGAACCGCGAGACGACCGAATGTCGGACCCCCTGATCGTCGGCCGAATAGTAGACGAAGAAATGCTTGCTCTGCTTGAAGTTGGGATGGAAAGCCAGCCCCAGAAGGCCCTCTTCATTCCCTTTGTTGATGGGGGCATGGAGCTCGAGGAACAGGCGCTTCGAACGATTATCGTGGTGGTTGAGGAACGACCAGACCTTGGCCTTGTGTTGCTCGGCGACGAACAGGCGGTTGCTGCCGTCATCGGGGTAGGCCATCGCCACCGGACGGTCGAACGTCAGGTGCGGGTATGCCACGCGCGTCGCAAGCTTCGGGAGGGGGGGAGGGTTATCGGCGGCCCGGAGGGCCGGGCCGGCGGTGGTCGCGAGCAGGAGCACGAGCGGGAAGGCGCTCTTCACGGAACAATTCTCCTCGGTGTGTCGGATTCTCGGCATCGGACCCCATCGGGGCCGAACGGCCACGATCAAAGGATCTCATCGGGCTAGATCGCTTCACGATCGGATTGCATACATCCCATACCAACCCGACGCGCCAGCGAGGGGAATGCCTCAGGACCCTCGCTGGCGCGTCGGGTTAGTGTAGCACCCATCCGGCCACGGCGTGAGTAACCCATCGGTTGACCGCTCTAATTCAATCCAGGGACCGTTATCACGAACCTCGGGAATTCGATCGTATCGCCTCCCACTCGGTTTGCTCAAGGACACGACCCGAATCCGCGGGGAACCTCGTGCCTCGGCGACGATCTCGATCGGCACAGGAAGACTTGACATCGAATTGGTTGACGTGTAAACTATGGGTGTGTCGAGTAATTCTGCAGGCGGGAGCGGAATGATGGCGGCCGGTCGATTGCAACGCGAGTTGAAGAAGCGTCGACCATTCGATTCCCCGGAGCAGGAGGCCGTACTCAACCTCTTTCGCACCGGCGATCTCTTCCAGTTCCGCATGAGTCGGTTCTTCCGGCAATATGGACTGACTCCTTCGCAATACAACGTCTTGCGCATCCTGCGGGGCGAGGGCAAGCCCTTACCCTGCCTGGAGATCGCGGACCGGCTGATCGCGGCCGTGCCGGCGATCACCGGCTTGATCGACCGCCTCGAGCGGATGGAATTGATCACGCGCCAGCGTTCCACCGAGGATCGCCGGGTCGTCTTCGTGACGATCACCGACAAGGCCCTCGGGCTCCTCGCCAGCATTGACCGGCCGATCGAGGAACTCCACGAGCGGCTGGTCGGGCACATGAAGGAAGACGATCTGCGCGAGTTGATCCGACTCCTGGAGCTTGCCAGGGGGACGATCGAGGACGATGCGTCGTAACTTGAACCTGGGAAATTTTTTTGGCAGGATTGTTGACGCGTCAATTATTGACGTCAAGACCAAGGAGATGACGATGATTCGGGTTCGCAGGTCCGGAGACCGCGGCCATTTCGACCACGGCTGGCTCGACACGTTCCATACCTTCTCGTTCGGGCGCTATTACGATCCACGGAACATGGGCTTTCGCGCCTTGCGAGTGATCAACGAAGATTGGATCGCGGCCGGCCAGGGGTTCGGGACCCACTCGCACAACGACATGGAGATCGTGACATTAGTGCTGGAGGGGTCGCTCGCGCATCGGGATAGCCTGGGCTCCGGCGGTGTGCTGGGTCCGGGCGAGCTCCAGAGGATGACCGCGGGGACGGGCATCAGTCATAGTGAGTTCAACGCGTCCGATGCCGAGCCGGTCCACCTCTACCAGATCTGGCTGCTGCCGGAGCGCGACGGTCTGAAGCCGTCTTACGAACAGAAGGCGTTCCCGGAAGCCGAACGGCGGAACCGATTGCGGCTGGTCGCGTCGCCTCTGGGCGAGGAGGGTGCCTTGACCATCCGGCAAGATTCACGAATCTTCCTGGCGTCGATCGACGCGGGTAAGGAGGTTGGCCGGGAATTCGGGCCGGATCGCCATGGCTGGGTGCAAGTCTTGCGTGGCGAAACATCGGTGAACGGAAACCGCCTGGCCGCGGGAGACGGCGCCGCCGTGAGCGAGGAGTCTGTGCTGACGATTCGGGCCGAAGGCCCCGCGGAAGTCTTGGTGTTCGACCTGGCATAAGGAGAACGAACATGTCTCGGACCGTTCAAGGTATCGTGGCCGTCGCGGGAAGGCTGATGCTGTCGGCGATCTTCCTGCTGTCGGCCGCGGGGAACAAGATCCCCAACTTCAACCAGGTGGCCGAGGTCATGTCCAAGGTGGGCATACCGGCCCCGAAGTTCATGCTCGTCGGGGCGATCGTCTTCCTGATCGCGGGGAGCCTTTCGTTGATCCTGGGGTACAAGGCCCGGATCGGCGCCGTTCTCCTGCTGATCTTCCTGATCCTGGCCACCTACTACTTCCACCACTTCTGGGACGCCCCCAGCGATCAGGAGAAGCAGGACCAGATGATCCAGTTCCTGAAGAATCTCGGCCTGATGGGGGCCATGGTCCTGATCATCGCGAACGGCACGGGACCGATGAGCCTCGACAACAAGACGACCTCCGCACCCGTTTGACCGGGACACGGACAGACGATGGAGCGGCGCCCGCCGACGATGAAGGCTCGCTGGCCGCCGCCGCTCCGATTATGTTCTAATGGTCATCGTCTTCCGGCCATGGATTTCTCGCCCTCGACCGAATGCCACCAGCCACCAGGGTCTGAACCTGATGCAGATAACGACCGCGGAACGGCAGGACCCGAGTACGTCTCAACCCGAGGCCGAACCGGCCTCGGCCTCGGCGATCGACCTCGACTGGCTCTCCGACAAGATTCCGTATCGCCGATATCAGGAATGCGTGCATTGCGGCCTCTGTACGGCGAGTTGTCCGACCTATGTGGAGACCTGCGACGAGAATGATAGTCCACGAGGGCGGATCTACCTGATGCGCGCGGTTGCCGACGGTCGACTCGAGATGGGGCCGGGAGTCCGGAAGCACCTCGAGCTCTGCCTCGATTGCCGGGCGTGCGAATCCGCGTGTCCGTCCGGGGTGCAATATGGCCGGATGATCGAGCCGTTCAAGATCGCGCTCCAGAAGTCGGCCACGGCGGGCGAGAAGACCAGCCTGCTCCAGCGGTTGATCCTCCATCACCTGTTCCCGTACTCCGGCCGGGTGAAGAT
The DNA here is from genome assembly GCA_963743925.1 of uncultured Planctomycetota bacterium. Lineage (GTDB taxonomy): Bacteria > Planctomycetota > Planctomycetia > Isosphaerales > Isosphaeraceae > CAVZRC01. The sequence continues at coordinate 95,830 of CAVURY010000025.1, forward strand.
GGCGCTGGCGCCGGCTCGCCTGCTCCAGCGCCTCGGTGCCCTCGACTGGGCCGAGCGGGTCGGGCTGACCCGGTTGTTGCCGCCCAGCTTGCGTCGGATGCAGGCGATGCTCCCCAGGCTCTCTTCGAACTCCGGCGCTTGCCGCATGTCCTGCCGCCGATCGGCCCGAAGCGGGCGAAGGTCGCCCTTTTCCTGGGTTGCGTCGCCGATGCGATGTTCCCCGAGACCAACGCGGCCACCGCCCGAGTCTTGCAGCAGAACGGATGCGAGGTCCTGATCCCGCCCGGACAGGCGTGTTGCGGGGCGATCCACTACCACTCGGGCGTCGAGGAGCCGGCTCTCGCGCTGGCCCGGCAGAACATGGCCGCGTTCCCGCTCGATGATGTCGATGCGATCATCGTGAATGCCGCCGGCTGCGGGGCGATGCTGAAGGACTACGCGCATATCCTCCCCCCGGCCGAGCACGAGGCCGCGGAGCGATTCACGGCCAAGGTCAAGGATATTTCCGAGTTCCTGATGGCACTCGGGCCGATCCCGCCGCGCAATGCCTTGCCGATGAAGGTGACGTATCACGACGCCTGCCACCTGTGCCACGCCCAGCAGATCCGCAGTCAGCCGCGGGCGTTGATGGCGATGATCCCCGGGTTGCAGCTCGTGCCGCTCGAAGAGAGCGAGATCTGCTGCGGCGCCGCGGGGACGTACAACCTCACGCAGCCCGAGATGTCGGAGCGGCTGGGCCGGCGCAAGATGGACTTCATCGATGCCACGGGGGCCGAGGTGGTCGTCACCGGCAATGTCGGCTGCATCCTCCAGATCGCCCGAAAGATCAAGGAACGCGGCCGTAAGATGCAGATCGCCCACCCGATCGACCTGCTGGATCGGGCGTATCAGGGCGATTCGATCACGAGCTGAAATCCTCCCGTCTCAGGATAAGAGTCGCTTGCGGAATGCGGCGAGGTTGCGACATGTGGCGGCAAACGTGACCAGATTGCCATAGGTGGGATCGTTTGCCAAGCCGCAGCCCGTCAGTCGGGGCTTCCGCATCAACCGATTTGCCGGACCGATCGAGGGTACGCTCACGTGCGCGACATCCGAGTGGCCACCGCCCAGTTCGAACATCGCAACAACGACAAGGCTTACAATCTCTCCCGGATCGATGCCTTGACGCGGCGGGCGGTGGAGCAGGGGGCCGAGATCGTCAGCTTCCACGAGTGCTCGATCTCCGGATATACATTCCTGCAACACCTGGATCGCGGCGAGCTCGCGGCCGTGGCGGAGCCGGTCCCCGGCGGCCCCTCGATCCGCGAGCTGGAGGCCGTGGCGCGTCGCCATGACGCCGTCGTGATGGCCGGCCTCATCGAGCTGGACCCATCCGGGACCCTCCACAACTGCTACGCAACGGTCGGGCCCGAGGGTTTCATCACCAAGTATCGTAAGCTGCATACGTTCATCAATCCCGCCCTGACCCCGGGCGATTCGTACAACGTCATCGAGATCCGGGGTATCAAGGCCGGGTTCTTGATCTGCTACGACAACAACCTGCCGGAGAACGTGCGGATCACGGCGATGCTGGGCGCGGAGGTGATCTTCATGCCGCATGTGACCGGCTGCCTCCCCTCGACCATGCCGGGACGCGGGACCGTGGACCGGGCCCTGTGGGAGGATCGGGAGCGTGACCCGGTGCGGCTGCAACTCGAATTCCAGGGCCCGAAGGGTCGCGGATGGCTGATGAGATGGCTCCCGGCGCGGGCGTGGGAGAACGGGGTCTACGCCGTCTTCAGCAATCCCATCGGTCTCGACGATGACACGATCAAGCCCGGACTGGCGATGATCCTCGACCCATTCGGTGAGGTGCTGGCGGAGAGCCGGGCGCTGGGAGACGACCTCATCGTCGCGCTACTCACCCCCGAGAAGCTGGATCAGTCTTCCGGCCATCGCTATCTGCGTGCCCGCCGCCCCGAGCTCTACGGGAAGCTCGTCGAGCCGCCGCCCCCGGGCCAGGAATCGGTCACGTTGCCGGGCTGGGGCCTGGCGCGGAAGAAGTAGCCCTTCGCTCATGGCGTCACGACCGGGGCGCGTGTAGGATGTCCTGGGCAAATTGTCCCCCCTCTGCAACGTCGTCCCCGATCCGCATTCGGGCAGAGCCTCGGTGGACAACGGACAACGGACCATGAACATGACACCAGCGTCCCGGTCGGCTCGGTCATATGCATCGATGCTATTCCTGCTGACAACCGGCACGTCGGCCACGATCGGGCTGGGGCTCGCCGGCTGTCGATCGCAGGCGCCACCGCCCCGGATCCCTCCTCCCCCGCTGGTCACCGTGGTGGAATCGCGGCGAATGACCCTGCCCGTGATCGTGAACCCGATCGGCACGACCCGAGCCCTCGAGGATGAGACGATCCGCGCCCGGGTCAAGGGTTTCCTCAAGGCGAAGCACTTCCAGGATGGCGGGCAGGTCAAGGCCGGGCAGCTCCTGCTCGAGATCGATCCGGAGACGTACAAGGTCCAGCTCGAACAGGCCGAGGCCCAACTGACCGCGGCCGAGGCGGTCCACAGGAAGGCCGTCGCCTCGAAGGCGGCCGAGGTCGCCAAGGCGCAGATGGCGCTCGATGGCGCGCAGTTGCTCCTCGACCAGGTCGAGGAGCGTCGCGCCCGCAGCCTCCTGGTGCGCAAGGCCGCATCCCAGGAGGATTTCGACAAGGCCGAGGCCCAGCGGAAGAAGAGCGAGGCGCAGGTCCAGGCCGATCGAGCCAGCTACGACCAGGCGGCCGCCGAGTATCAGATCGAGATCGATCGCGCCAGGGCGGACATCCTCAAGGCCAAGGCCGCCGTCGATGATGCGCGACTCAACCTGGGGTATTGCCAGATGTTCGCCCACATCAACGGGCGGATCGGCGAGCTCAAGGTCAAGGTCGGCAACCTGGTCGGCGAATCCTCCGGGACCGAGCTGGTCACCATCCAGCAGCTCGACCCGATGGGAGTCGACTTCCGACCGGCCGCCCGCTACCTCCCCGTGGCGACCGCACTCATCGCCAACGGCCTGAAGGTCGAGCTGACCGTCGAAGGCACCCGGATGCATCCCCATATCGGCAAGGCCATCTTCATCGACAACGTCGTGGATACGACCACCTCGACGTTCTTGATGCGCGCCGAGGTGGCGAATCCCGACGGTTCACTCCTGCCGGGCGAATATGTCCGCGCGGGCATGAGGATCGGTGAGTATGCCGACGCCGTGGTCGTACCCGAGCAAGCGGTCGTCGAGGGCCAGGAGGGATCGAGGGTCTTCGTCGTCGACGCGGACAACAAGGTCCGGGCGGTCGCCGTGGATCCGGTCGATATCTACCAGGGCCTCCGGGTGTTCCAGTCCGGACTCGAGTCGGGCCAGAAGGTGATCGTCGAGGGGATCCAGCTCGTGCGCCCGGACCAGGTCGTCAAGACGGTCGATGCGCCGCTCGAGAAATTCATGCGCGATGACACGACGATCTCGAATATCGACCAGCGCTTCACCAGCAAGGTCTCCCGGATTCCCGGGATCGAATCCGGGGCGAGTCCCGCTCCGGTCGGCCCTTCCACGGACGGGGTCGGGCCGGATCCGATCCCCAAGCCGGGCCCAGAACCCTCGCCACCGTCCGGAACCGGCGCCAAACCGGGCGGGGAAGCCCCGGCCGCTCCCCAGAAGAAGGCGAGGTAAGACAGATCATGGTCAATTTCTTCATCGGCCGGCCGATCTTCGCGACCGTGCTGGCCTTGCTCATGCTCCTGGTCGGCGGCATCTGCGTCTTCATCCTGCCGATCTCGCAGTATCCGCAGATCACGCCCGCGCAGGTCCAGGTCGTGACGACGTTCACGGGCGCCGATGCGCAGACGGTCGCCGACACGGTCACCACGCCGATCGAGCAGCAGATCAACGGCGTCAAGGGGGTGATCTACTTCAACTCGGACAGCACGAGCAACGGCGTTTCGAACATCGTCGCGACCTTCGACGTCGGCTATTCGCAGGACATCGGCGCGGTGGACATCCAGAACCGCGTCCAGACGGCGGAGGCGGTGCTGCCCCCGGAAGTCAAGCAATTCGGCGTGACCATCAAGAAGACCTCGACGGACATGGTCTGCGTGGTCAACCTGGTCTCTCCCGACGGTCGATTCGACTCGTCGTACCTGGACAATTACGCCCAGATCTATGTCCTCGACGCCCTGAAGCGAATCCCCGGGGTCAGCGACGTCACGGCTTTCGGGCGCAAGTATGCCATGCGAATCTGGCTCGATCCGGATCGCCTGGCGGCGCAGGTCATCGATCCGACCGAGATCGTCGAGGCGATCCAATCCGAGAACCGTCAGGCCGCCGCGGGCAAGGTCGGAGGCCAGCCGGCCCCCGCGGGCCTGGTCTTCGAATATCCGATCCTGACCAAGGGCCGGCTGACGACCGAGGCGGAATTCCGCGAGATCATCGTGCGGCGGCGGGATGACGGCTCGATCGTCCGGCTCGGCGACGTCGCACGTGTCGAGCTGGGATCGGAGAATTACGAGACCTCCGGCTGGTTGAGCGGCAAGCCGGCCGGCACCCTGCCGGTGTACCAGTACTCCGACGCCAACGCCCTCGATATCGTCGAACGGGTCCACGCGATCATGGACCACCTGGCCAGGAACTTCCCGTCCGGCCTGGAATACCGCATCGCCTACGACACGACGAAGTACGTGCACGAGAACATCCTCGAGGTCCAGCAGACCCTCTACGAGGCGTTCGTCCTGGTCCTCCTGGTCGTCTTCATCTTCCTGCAAGGGGTGAGGGCGACGCTCATCCCGATGATGGCCATCCCGGTCTCCCTGGTGGCGACTTTCGGGCTGATGGCCGCATTCGGCCTGTCGATCAATACACTGACCCTCTGCGGCCTGGTGCTGGCCATCGGCCTGGTCGTCGATGACGCGATCATCGTCGTGGAGAACGTCGAGAAGTTCCTGGAGCGCGGCGAGCAGCCGCTCCAGGCGGTCCGGTTGGCGATGGCCGAGATCACGGCGCCCATCGTCACGATCACGCTCGTGCTGGCCGCGGTCTTCGTCCCGGTCGCGTTCATCCCCGGGCTGACGGGCAAGCTCTATAACCAGTTCGCGCTCACGATCGTCTTCTCGTTCGTGTTCTCCGCGATCAACTCGTTGACCTTCAGCCCGGCCATGTCGCGCTTGTTCCTGCGGCCTCGGCACGGCGAGCCGAAGTTTTTCTTCTTCCGCTGGTTCAACCACGGGATGCGTTGGCTGGAGAACTCCTACGACGCGTTCCTCGAGTTCACGGCCCACCAATGGTGGACGATCGTCATCCCGTCGGTGGCGCTGCTGGCGCTCACGTATATCATGCTGATCGAGCGTCCCAAGGCGTTCATCCCGACCGAAGATCAAGGCTACCTGATCACCGCGATCCAGACGCCGGACGGCACCGGCCGGGAGGTGACCTCGCGGATCGCCAAGCAGGTCAGCGAGATCGCGATGGGCCTGGACGGGGTCAGCGACGTGGTGTTGCTCGATGGGTACAACGTCCTGAACTCGACGAATCAGACCAACGCGGCCGTGGCCTTCGTCCCGCTCAAGGATTGGTCGGAGCGACGAAAGCCGGAGCTCCGGGCCAATGCGTTGGCTCGTAAGCTCCAGGAATCGCTGTCCTCCAAGATCAGCGGAGCGGCCATCATCGTCCTCGAGCCCCCGCCGATCCGCGGCCTGAGCCAGACCGGCGGGTTCGAGTTCATGCTCGAAGACCGCGAGGGCAAGGGCGTCGAGTCGCTGGCCCGGATCACCGACCAGTTCATCGCCGAGGCCCGCAAGCGGCCGGAACTGGCCGGCATCTTCACCGCGTTCTCGGCCCGAGTGCCCCAGCTCCGTTTCGACTTCGACCGCACCAAGGCCGAGCGCCTCGACGTCGGCGTCTCCGACGTCTTCAGCGTGCTCCAGGCGAATCTCGGCGGTTTTTACGTCAACGACTTCAACCTCTACGGCAAGGTCTGGAAGGTCTTCATCCAGGCCGAGGGGAATCGTCGCGCCAAGCCCGGCGACATTTCCCGGCTCTACGTCCTCAACCGGCAGAAGAAGAAGGTGCCCCTGACCGCCCTGGGGGACGTGCGATATACCCTCGGGCCGATCGACGTGCCTCATTACAACCTCTACAACGCCTCCAAGATCAACGGCGGGCCGGCGCCCGGATACAGCTCGGGGCAGGCCATCAAGGTCATGGAAGAGGTCGCCGACCAGATCCTGCCGGAGGGATTCTCCTACGAATGGACGGGGACCACGTTTCAGGAGCAGAAGACGGGGAACGTGGCCGGCTGGATCTTCGCCCTCTCGATCATCTGCGTGTTCCTGTTCATGGCCGCCCTTTATGAGAGCTGGATCCGCCCGCTCGTGATCATCTTCACGGTGCCCCTGGCGATGTTCGGCGCGGTCGTCGGGTTATGGCTATACGATATGCCGCTGGATGTCTTCGGTCAGATCGGGCTCGTGATGCTGATCGGCCTGGAGACGAAGAACGCGATCCTGATCGTCGAGTTCGGGGTCGAGCTCCAGCACAAGCAAGGGATGAGCATCATCGATTCGGCCAAGGAGGCGGCGCGACAGCGATTGCGGCCGATCTTGATGACTTCATTCGCCTTCGTGATGGGCGTGTTGCCGATGGCGAGGGCCACCGGCGCAGGGGCCTACAGCCGGAACTCGCTGGGAGTCGTGATCGCGTTCGGCATCCTGATCAGTACGGTACTGGGTCGGTTCGTCATCCCGGTCTATTACGTACTCGGAGAGCGGTTGATCGCCCTGTCCCATCGCAATTCGCACGACGAGGCCATCACGGATTCGTTCGAAGGGAAGAAGAGTCTGGACATCGATCAATAGCCGGTATCCGGCGGGGCAAGGATCGCCCTCGATCGGCCGGTCGCCACA
>CAVURY010000026.1:0-35574 GCA_963743925.1 uncultured Planctomycetota bacterium
AAGGCCTGAGAGCCTGTTCCGAGAGCCTGAAGAGTTTATCCGCAGATGAACGCAGATCAACACAGATGGAAAGCCGGCGCGATACGACGCCCGTTCTCGCGTCATGTCTCTCGGATCTTATCCGCCCCTTGATCGGCATTCATCTGCGGACGTCTCGTCTTTTCATGGGTGAGTCTCGGCCATCACCTCGCGCCAGAGCTTCGCCGCGCCGTCGAGGTCGCCACGGTCGGCGACCAGCAGCGCGAGCTTGCGACGCGCCAGGTTCTTGATCGTCCCGGGATCGATGCCCCACGACCATCGGGGCGTCCCCAGGGTCAGGATTCGCCTCCAACTGGCCTCGGCGAGCTCCTGTTCGTCCCGGCGGCGATGGACCTCGGCCTTGAAGTACCAGTAGCCGGCCTCGCGGGGGAACATCGAGATCGCCTCGTCGCAGGTCCGGAGCGCGGCCGGGTAATCCTCCATCTTGAAATGGGCCAGCGCGATCCAGCCGAAGCAATCGCCCCGGCTCAATTCGCTGGTCGTCGCGGCCAGGGCACGCCCGAAGTATCCGAGCGCATCGCCCCACTCTTCGCGTTCGAAGGAAAGACTTCCGAGATAATAGAGCACGTGCGGATCCTCGGGCTCCTCCTCGATGGCCTTGTTCATGATCCGGAGGTTGCGCTCGGTCTTCCTGGCCACCACGTCGGAGTCGGCGTACCCGGTATGGCGCAAGGTAATGTCGGTTCGGCGGAGCGGCACCCGCGATCGTTCCAGGGCCGGCAAGATCTGCTCGTGGAGGCGGTGCGACCATCGAATGTCGTCGCGGAGCGGGAAGAGGCGGATGTGATCGAACTGGATCTCGGTGCCATGGTTGTATCGACCGGATGCGCATCGCACGATATAACCGGCCTCATCGTCGGGTCGCAAGCCATCGAGCAAGTCCCCGATCGCCGCGCGTGCCGGAGGGTCGATCACATCATCGGCGTCGAGCCAGAAGGCGTAATCGCCCGTGGCATGGGCGAGTGCCACGTTGCGGGCCGCCGAGAAATCGTTGACCCAGTCGAAGTCGACGACGCGCGCGCCGAACGACTCGGCGATCTCTCGGGTCCTGTCGAGGCTGCCCGTGTCGACGACCACGGTCTCATCGAAGAGTCCGCGTGCCGATTCCAGGCAGCGTGGCAGGTTGTTCTCCTCGTCCCGGACGATCATGGTCAAGCTGACCCGGAGCCCGGGTTTCCGGCGTCGCGAGTTCCTGCGGCCCTGCATGAAGCGACCGAGTTTCTCCAGGAGACCGCGGTTCATGAACGGGCGCCTCACGAGTTATGTTGGTTCGTCGATCGTGGCGGGACGATCGCCGATCGATTCGATCCTCAGGCCTCCCGAAACCGGGCCTCACCGTGCAGCCAGCGGGCGGCGGATTCGAGGTGACGCCTATATCTGCGCGGATCGGTGGGCGTTCCGTACGGGATGTCGCTGTGCAGGCAGTTCAGCGGTCGGATGAGGCAGGGAATCGCATCGCAACGCCAGGATCCGTCGTCTTCCATCACGGCTTCGACCGTACCCGATCGGTACGGAAAGACCACGCTGCCGATCATTGATGACGCTGGCCTCACCGGAACATCAGGTAAAGAAGGCCGCCGAGCAGCCCCGCCGCCACGATGCCCAGCCCGGCGCAGCAATACCACGCGACCTTGAGGCTCTTCTGAAGCTTGAGGCAATCGACGTAGGTTGTGAGCAGCCGTTCGACGATGACTTCCTTCTGAGCGCCGCAGGTGAGGTTGACCATTAAGGGATCGGGGAACACGCTGGGGCCCGCCGCTATCACCAGCTCCCATAAGGCCGAAGGCATCTTGGTCGAGCACCCTGCACAACCCGTTCCGGTGCAAGTGCTACCCGGGACGAGGACGTATGTCCCCGTCCCGGGATCGTACTTGTATACGCAACTGCCCGTGCATCCCGACGCGGCGAGGAGCCCTTCGATGCCTTGGACCTGCTTCTTCGCGCCACGTGTTGCGGTAGCCATCGTTCACTCCAGTGGGATTGAGAATCGTTCGGACGCGTTGAGGAAAAAGTCGGAGGCGGAAACGGGCGGGAGCACCGCGGCTCACGGTTCGATCTTCACGACACGGAATCCAGTCCCGGCGTCGTGATTCGTCGGAAGGGATGTTTCATGGTAATATGCGTCATAGATCCTTGCCGTGTGGAGGGGGGGTAGCTCGAAAAAAGCCCCTCCGCGAATCGACTGGGGCCGCAACTCGCAAGGTCCTTCCGGCTCCGGATCGGGCTCGGTTTCTTTCGCCTTCCAGCACTTGCAATTGCCGTGGCAGGAGTTGTTCGGGTTGTAGCACCATTCGGGGACGTTGCCCAGCACGTCGAAGAGGCCGAAGTCGTTGGGGCGGAGCATCCCCATCGAATGCGGGCGAAGCTGGGCGTTTCTTTCATTCCAGGCGTAGTCGTTGAGATGGATCAACTCCCGGCCGAAGTAACGATCCGTGATCGTACCGGCGCGGGCGGCGAACTCCCATTCCTGGACGCTCGGCAGCCGGTAGCCTCGCCGCGTCGTGTAATCGGGCTCCATGACAAAGACCCCCTCGTCCTTGCCGGGGCGATAGCACCACTGGTCCGGCGGGATGCCCTCGCGTTCGCTCAGCCAGTTGCAGAAGCGGGCCGCCTCGAAGTAGCTCAGGGAATCGGCGGGCGCGTCGCCGCCGGTCGCGGAGTGCAGGCCGAGCTCCTTGCGCCGAGCGGCATGGGCCGGGAGGAACTCCTGAAAGAGCTCCATCGAGGTCTCGGTCGAGGCGATGGCGAACCGGGCAACGGCTTGGCCGGGGTCCGGAGGCAAGGGGCGATACGCCTCGGGGACATCCAAGACGACCATGGTCATCCCCCGGGAATTTACGTACCACTGGCGCCCGGCGCGAGACTTCCCGGCCAGCTCGGCATCGATTCGCTTGACCACGGGCCCCAGGCCACACCGACGCATCAAGAAAGCCACGCTCGAATGGATACCGGGGTCGGGATCGCTGCGGTAAATCGCGGGCAGAGTGCCCAGGAACTCCTTCGGGACGCCCTCTGGTGGACGGCCCTCGCAGAAAGACGCCAGAGCCTGGAACATTTGCCTTCGGACCGAAGGATCCTCCTCTCGCGCCAGGCGGTCCACCACGATTCCGGGCTCGACTCTGCTGCGCACCAGGAAGTCGAGGAGCTCCGTCCGAGGATCGGGTATCTCGGCGATCCGTAGACCTGACCAGGCCCGATCCTCGTGCCTCTGGGGGCTCTCCAACGCGATCAGGGCCGTCGCGGCGCGGGCACGCCGACTCGAGCTGGACGACGTGTCGTCGAGGACCGCCCGAAGCCGGGGTGCGACCCGCGACCAGTGCACCCGGAGCGCGTCGCGAATGACTAGGTGTTGCTCGTGGTTGCACTCCAGGAGCCGATCGGTCAGCTCGGTCGCCCGGAAGGGCTCGGTCGGCAGGAGTGCCAGCGCGACGCGAGTCCGCAGCTCGGGGTCGGCCGGACCGGTCGCCAGCAGTTCATGGAGCCGCCTGTCGACCCAGAACCGATACCCGGCCATCTGCTGGATCGTCTCATCGAGACCAGTGAAAGGGGCGACCTGGATGTTGTGGACGAGGATCTCCGCGGTCGCGCGGTGGTGGCCGACCGTCCAGGCCGCCGCCGAGGCCGCCACGATCGTCGCGAGGAGCGCGACTCCGGCCGCCGCGGCCCGCCAGGGTTTACGCCTGACCCACCGGGCAAACCGCGTCCATGGGCCGGGCAGGACGACGCCGGTCGACTCATAATTCAGGTATCGGTCCAGCACGACGGCCAGCTCGCCCGCCGAGCGGAACCGCCGGCTCGGATTCTTCTCGAGGCACTTGAGGCAGATGGCCTTCAGCTCGCGGCCGACCGGCTTGTCCATCTCGGGCGGCCATTCCGGCTCTTCATCGATGACCTTCCTCAGCACGACGGTCGCATTGGGGCCCGTGAAAGGGGGACGACCCGTCAGCAGAGCAAACAGGGTCGCGCCGAGGCCGTACACGTCGCTGGAAAAGCCGACGTCCGGCTGACCGAGGGCTTGTTCGCGCGACATGTACTCCGCGGTCCCCATCGCCTTGCCCGAGTGTGTCGTACACTCGGTCGCCTCGAGGGATTTCGCGAGCCCGAGGTCGATCACGATCACGCGACCGTTCTCGTCGATCATCAAATTGCCGGGCTTCAAGTCGCGATGGATGATTTGATGGTCGTGCGCGTACTGGATTGCCCGGGCCACGGCCTCGATGTAGGAGGCGGCGCGGCGGGGTGGGAGCGGGCCCTCGCTGCGCACCACCTGCGAGAGGGTCCGACCCTTGATCAGGCGCATCGAGAAGAAAAGAATCCCCTCGGCATGGCCGACGTGGTAAACCGGCACGATGTGGTCGTGTGTCAATTGAGCCTGGGCCTGCACCCCGTTGCGGAACCGGAGCTCCGACTGGTCGTGGCTCGCGAGGGTCGGATCGCCCAGCCAGTCCGCCTTGATCACTTTCAGGGCCACGATCCGTCCCGCACCCCGATGAAGTGCCCGATAGACGACACCCATCCCGCCGGAGCCGAGCCTGTCCAGGATCAGGTGATCGCCGATGATCTGGCCGAACGCCCCATCCATCTCGGGGAGGTCGACCGCCTGGCCGGGCCGCCACTCCATGGTGTTGGCCTCGCTCGTGACGGCCTCTCCGCTCGGGATGTCCGGCAGATACGTCCTCCCGGTGAAGGTCGGGCGGAGGGTGCCCGATCGGCGCTCCCGCCGAAAGATCGCGCCGATCTCGGCGGCCTGGGCCGGGAAGCGGAGGACGTACTCCGGGGCGGTGGGCCGCTCCCCCACTTCGAGGCGTAGCTCGACTTCCAGCTCGATCAGCTCGCGAAGCAGGATCGCCCGACACGGTTCGGGGACGGCGTCGAGGTATCCCTCGATACAGGGCCAGTCGCCCGCCCGCCACGTGGCCTCGAATCGGTCGCAGGCCTGAACAACACGTTCCGCATCGGGGAGGGGCAGGTAGATGAGCTTCGACGATGGGTCCGTGCTCATGCGGGTTCCTCCGACACCAGAATCATGCGGATCAGGACGAGCTTGTGTGCGATCTTGCTGCTGGTACACCCGACTCGTCGAGCCATTTCTTGATTGGTGTATCCCTCGAATTTCCAGAGAGCGATACTCCTGAGGAGTTCATCCTTGACGCGAAGGCGTTCGAGGAGGCGGTCCAATTCCTCGGCGGCCATCACTTGCAGATCGGGCGGGGGATCCGGGGCGATGAGGCCCTCGTCCAGCGGCTTGGCCTTCCAGGACGGCGGTCGTTTCTGGCATCGCGCACGACTCACCGCGTTGATCGCCTTGCGGATCGTGATGCAAGCGAGCAGCCCCCAGAGGTCCTCTCGATCGTGGATCTCGGGGAACCGGCCCGCTCGCGACCCGACGATGACATCCAGGACCGCGCTATTGGCGAGATCGTCGCCGTCCACCACGCTGCGGAGCCACGCCGGTAGGCGTTTGCACGCGAGCGCGGCCAGACGGGGAGAGTAGTGCTGCCAGATCCGGCCGGCCGCCGCCTCGTCTCCTTGGGACATCCTCTTGAAGTAATCTGTGATGGATTCTTCAACTGGCACGGATATCGCCCTCCAGGGAAGTGTCATGCGTCATGCATCAGTCTAACGAGCCGATGAATCTCACCGCGAGGCGTGCATAGGCTGAAATCCCGTATTCTTTCCTCGGCACCATCCCGCTCCCGAGCATTTCCCGGGCGGAAAAGCACGTGCCGACGAGATCTTCTCTAAAAGAGAAGTCAATTTTCTGAGGTGTGACCCACAGAATATCGCGCGAATTTACGAAAGGATATCCCTAACGTAATTGAGATCAATCGGTTATGTCGGGGCATTTTTTCCGAGGCAGGCAAGCTTGACGGGAAGGTTCGCGGGAGGACCTCGGAATGGAACCGCCAAGGACGCCAAGAGGAACGATTCCGGTCGATGATCCGTCTCGGTTTCCTCGCTTCGTATTCTTGGCGTCCTTGGCGGTTCAAACATCGAAGGGATGATCGGTCGGGCTCGTTTCCAGCGAGATCAGCCGGGCGGCGACGAAGTCGGCCTGATGCGTGCCAGCTTGTCCGGGTTTCGGATCACGAAGCAGGTCGCGATGCGGCCTTCGACGATGTCGAAGGTCAACACCTGGATCACTTCGCCGTCAACGACCGCCAACACGCCTGGCTGACCGTTGACGCGAACCCACCGCACTTCCAGGTTCGTCGGGGCCTTCTTGAGGATTCCCAGGAAGAAGCGGGCAATTCGATCCGCCCCACGGATGGGCACGAGCGCGGCGGTCGCCTTGCCGCCACTGTCGCTGTAGAGGACCGCGTCCGTCGCCAGCAGGCTGACCAGCCCATCGAGATCGCCGGTCGAACAGGCCTGGAGGAATGCCCCGGCGAGGCGCTCGGCCTCGGCGGGAGCGGCCTCGAAGCGCGGGCGGCGCTCGCGAACCCGCTCCTCGGCGCGGCCGACGAGCTGCCGGCAGTTCGGCTCGGACTTGCCGAGGATTCCGCCGATCTCGTCGTATCCATAGTCGAAGACCCGGCGGAGGAGGTACGCGGCGCGTTCGACGGGCGAGAGGCTCTCGAGCACGACCAGGATCGCCATCGACACCGATTCGGCCGCTTCGAGGCGGCCGCCGGGATCGACCTCGCCCGGTTCGACGATCGGCTCGGGAAGCCAGGGGCCGACGTACGTCGTCTTGCGCCGATCCAGGTCCTGTTTCAGGTCGATGCATAACCGGGTCACGATGGACGCCAGATAGGCCCGCGGCGAATTGACCGCGGACCTATCCTCCTTCCTCCACCGCAGATAGGCTTCCTGAACGATGTCGTCCGCATCCGCCACCGAGCCCAGCATGCGATAAGCCAGCCTCGCGAGAGTCGGGCGGTGCTCCTCGAAGACCTCGTCAGCTCGACCCATGCGTCAGACTCCCTTCACGCCCGACCGGAGACCTGGACAGGGCCGCGAGGACGCACCCGGCGGCCGCCGAGGCGCTGGCCGCCGAGGCGTCGGTGAGCATGCCCTCCCGGCCGACCCAATCGCCCGTCAGGAAGATATTGGGGAACCCTGGGAACGCGACATCGGGGCGGGCCCGGAGGCCGCCCTCCTCGGCGATGGGCAGGCTCGGCGCAACGGTCATCCCCGGGAGGAAGCGCCGGGCGACGACATGATCCCGCCAACCCGGTTGAAGCCGGTCCAGGAATCCTTCCAGCTCGGCGCGGTCGGCTTCGTGGTTGGTCTCCGAATCGTGTCGAAGATTCTTCATCACGTGGAGTACGGCGACATTCCGCGGTGCGAGCTCGGCCGACGCCGAGTGCACCGAGAAATACAGCGGACGGTCCAGTCCGAATCCGACACAACACGCGGGGCGAGGCAGCCGGCTGAGTGCGATGTCGAGGCACGCGGCCCGGACGGGGATGCGATTCGTTAACCATCGGACCAGGGGGGCGTCGGCGGGCAGGTCGAGCAAGGCGCCGGCTTCCTGCGGGCCGATCGCCAACACGGCCGTGCGGGCTCGCATCGTCTCGCCGTTGGCGAGCCGCAGGCGAACGCCCTCGGCATCGCTCTGTACCGAGGCCACTCGCACTCGGGTTTGCAGTTCTGCCCCCCGCTCGGTGGCGCGGTCGCGCAGACCGTTCACGAGCGTCTGCCAGCCTCCGTCCAGATACCAGACGTTTCCCTCCAAGGCGAGCCTGAACTGGTCGAGCGCGGCCCCGGCCGACATTCGACTCGCGTCGTCGCTATAAGTGCTCACTCGGAAGAGAGTCCGCAGGAACGTCGCCGGATTCCCGTGCCCGACAGCCTGCACAATCCACTCATCGAGCGGCATGCTGTCGAAGCGGCGGGTATCCAACCGGGGGAGAATCCCGAGAATCTTCGCGAGGGTCAGCTTCTCCCGCCACGTGAAGAGTCGCGACGACAGCAGCCCTCCCGCCCCTCGAGGCAAGGGAAATGTTGCCTCCTCTGCAACCAACACGCCGCCCTTCGATTTCGGGAATCCCCCTGTGAAGGGGATTCCGAGTTCCTGGAACACGCGGAAGGCTCGACCGCGGCAGTAGAGCGCGTGCGGACCCATGTTGAAACGAATGTCATGTTCGACGAGGGTGATCGCCCTCCCGCCGAGTTCACTCGCGCGCTCGAGCACGATGACGCTCCGGCCGGCTCGAGCGACCAGGGTTGCGGCGGTTAGCCCCGCCAGGCCACCTCCAACGACAATCAGGTCAACTTCTTGTTCATGCGTCGAGAATTGCATGCGGGTCTGCTCCTTTCGGGATGATTGGCTGGCCAACCCAGGAGACAGATTTCGACGGCATTTTGTGACAACAGGCTCGAAATCGGCGGCCGATTGATCGGCGAATCGAAGCCGGACGAGTCGATCGCGCTACGACTTACGGCCGATGGCTCGTCGGAGCAGGTTGTGCGTGATCCGTTGCACGCGTTCATCGGGTCCATGGGGACGCGACCAGTGAGACCAGGGGAGCGTGTGTCCCGGCGGTGAGGAGAGTCCCTGTGCCCAGAAGATGGTCAACGCGTTGAAGACGAAGTTTTTCTTGGGACCGGGGTAAATCGTGGCCGTCCATTTCTGGGGGACCTGGCCGCCGACCCAGGCCGTGCCCGTCGCCACCACTTCGAGGCCGGGGAGTTTCGGCGGGTCGCCATGGTACTCCCAGCCGACCAGGCCCGGGATCGAATCGCCCTTCTTGACCCCGGTCCCTTCGAAGATCCAGTGCTCAGGTTTGGCGATGGCCCAGTCTCCGCCGCCGTTGACCGGCTCGATGTTCCGGGCGCCCATGAGCAGACCCTCGTCGGGTCCATTCTCGGGGAACGGGCCGTTCTCTTTCTGGCGGCCGCGGGCGTAGTCGTTGTCGGCGCCATAGGGTCCGCCGCGGAACATGATCCGATTGGGTCGGCCGTCGCCGCTATCGCGATAGGGAGTGACCCAGCAGACCGCATTGCCCGACAGGAACAGCAGGCTCACGCCGTCGTCGCGCATCCGCTCGACGCTGCGGAATTGCCGGATGTCCCAGTATTCGTCGTGGCCGACGCTGATGAACGCCTTGCAGCGCAGGCCACGGTCGGGCGTGAGCATGTCGCTGTTCGAGCAATAGGTCACGTCGTACCCGTTCTGCTCCAGCCAGTAGGCGAGCGGGAACTCGAACGGCAGGAATTCGCCCGAGCCGAACGTGAGCGGGTCGTTGACGACGCTTTCATGCTGGGCCTCGCGGCCGTAGGGTCGATCGAAGCTCACGTCGGCCCATGGCCCCTGGTTCCCTTTGGGATGCGTGTAGACTGAATAGTTGTTCGGCCAGCGATTGTAGGTCTGCCACGTATTATCCGAGCACTGGAACAGGATGTCGGCCGGCCGATCGTCGCGGACGATGAACACCACGTAGCTCTGCCAGTAGGGTTCGGTATCGCCGGGGGGCACCGTGGTGAGCCGCCCCAGGTAGACGCCGCTGGGCCAGACGTCCGGGATCGTGAGTCGCGCCGCGGAGTCCCATCGGCACTCGTGGAGGTTCTTGGGCCCCGGCCTGGGGACGGCCTGAGGCTTGCCCTCGAAGGGTCCGAGCTCCTTGAGGCGCCTCGCCCCTCGTCCGCCGTAATAGCCCATGCGGAAGATCTCGACCCGGAACGGCCGAGGCGGATCGGTCGAGACCATGATGTCGACGGTCTCGCCGGCCTTGACGCTCTGCTTCGAGCAATAACCCTCGATCGCGGGGGAGCGGAACCCGTCGCGGTCGGGCCGGACACGCGTCAACTGCCAGTCGGTTGAGCCCGGCTTCTGGTTCTCGGCCACGATCGGATTGGAGAGGTGCCTGACGGTCGGCTCGGGCTGCCCCGCCGACACGCGTTGTCCGATCCACGCGAACAGCGTCAGGAACGCGCATGCCAGGGTCATGTGGAGGTGCGGACCTCGATCGGAGTGGGTCTGGCGATCCGGTTTCATCGATTCGACTCGTTTGAGGAATGGCCGTCCTAACCGATAAGCTCGCGGATCGGCTCACCTTTCTCGATCAGGTAAGTGGGCCGGCCCGAACGATCTTCGAACGTAGTCGAGCGCGAATCGATCCCGAGGTGGTGGTAGACCGTCGCGGCGACATCCTGCGGGGAGATCGGCCGATCGACGACATACTCGCCGCGCCTGTTGCTCTTGCCGATCACCTGGCCCATATTCATCGATCCGCACGCCATCATCACGCTGAACGTCTGGCCCCAGTGATCGCGGCCCGCGTCGCGGTTCATGCGCGGCGTCCGTCCGAACTCGCCCATCGCCACGACCAGCGTGGAATCGAACAGGCCGCGCGCGATCAGGTCATCGATCAAGGCCGCGATCGCCCGGTCGAGAGGCGGGATCAGCTTGCGGGCACCTTCCTCGGTCTTGAGCTGAGGTTTCGTGCCGTGGTGATCCCAGGGGACGCAGTTGACCGTCACGAATGGCGTGCCCGCCTCGACGAGCCGGCGAGCCAGGAGCGCACTCTGGCCAAACGTGTGACGGCCGTAGGCGTCGCGGAGGATCGCGGGCTCGGAGTTGATGTCGAACGCGCGGGTCACGTCCTTGCCCGAGAGCATTTCGAAGGCACGCTGGTAGTACGCGTCGCGGTCGCGGAGCACCGTATCGTTCGAGCGTCGGAGCTGATCCATCGAATCGAGGATGCGGCGGCGGTCCTCCAGCCGGCTGAGCGAGACGCCCTTGGGCATCGTCAGGTTCTTGACGCGGAAGGCGGGATCGTTCGGGTCCGACTCGACGATGAACGGATTGGCGTAGCCGCCGAGATAGGCCGCATAATGGAAGAGGTTATCGGTCCCGCCTCGAAGGTGCGGCACGGCCACGTACGGCGGCAACCCCTGACACTCCGGGCCCAGGATCCGGGCGACGGCGGATCCGATCGACGGCCGGCGCTGCACTTCATTATCCGGGGCATTGAAGGCCGGTCCTTCGTAACCGGTCAGCATCCAGTGATTGCCCTTGGTATGGTCGCCCGTGCCGTGGCTGACCGTCCGGATGATGGCCAGTCGATCCATCCGCTTCGCCTGTTCGGGCAGGAGCTCGCCGAAGCGGACACCCGGTAAGCTCGTGAGGATGGCACCGAACGGGCCGCGGAAATCGCGCGGGGCATCCGGTTTGGGGTCCCAGGTCTCCATGTGGCCGGGGCCGCCGCTGAGCCAGAAGAGGATGACGCTCCGCTTCACCCTGGACCCGTCGGCCGCGCCCATCGCCCGGAGCTTGAGCAGATCCGGGACTGACAGCCCGCCGATCCCCAGCACGCCCGCCCGGAGGAAACTGCGCCTGGTGATCCCGTCGCAATCCCGGGCACCGCTGCCGAAGATCCTGAACATAACAATCCCCCTGCCTCTCAGCTCTGTTTAACAATCCTTAAAAATCGAGGCGCCGGGGGAGTTTGTCAAGCCCGAGGAGGTTGACGCGGGCTTCGAATCGTCGGTTGCTCGCGAGGTTAGCCGATGGATTGCGCGCGCCGCGGCCGCATCGGCGCGATACTAACCCGACGCGCCAGCGAGGGTCCGGAAGCATTCCCCTCGCTGGCGCGTCGGGTTGGTGTGGGCTATATGCAATCCGATGGTAACAACACCCTTGCCCGACGCACTATCCACAAGAATTCGGTTGATGCCTTCGAAGCGAGGTGAGGCGGTACGGAGTCCATTCCGTCCGCCTCGAAATCCTCATCTCAAGCACGTGACCGCGAGGGGTCTTATTGGTTGACGCCCCCGGGCTGTAAGCCGCGGAGCATGGGGATCAGGCCCTTGTCGATGACCGTCCCGACCGAGCTGGGTATCACGAGGCGGAACTCGAAACCCAGGGGCGGGCGAGGAGTGAGCGATGCCCCCAGGTAGGCGGGATCTTTCGGGAGGCCATCGGGCACTTTCAGGTCCGGATTCTTGAGCGTCGTCGAAAGCTGGTTGGCCATCATCCGGACGAGTTCCCGGGCGTCGAGGAGTACGAGCAGGCTGGACTGTTCGGCCAACTGCGAGCGGACGGTCTGGAAGCCGGGGCTGGCGCCGATGCCGGCCTCGCCCTTCAGGTAGCCGTCGATCTGGGCCTTCACCGACTCCCACGTCGGCCCCATCACCTGGAGGAGTCGCTTGCCGTCGGTCCCATACCAGTACGTCACTTTTTCGCCGCCGAACATCGATTTCATCGCCTCGACCTGTCCTGGATTCTTCCCCGCGACCTGGGCGAGCTTCTCGAGATCCATGGTCGCGGCGATCTTCGTGAACGTCAGGCCCTGGTGCGTTTGCGCATTGCGTTCGACCTGAACATCCTTGTAGACGTTGAATTGACCCTTGCCGCCCTTCATCGCCAGGATCATCGCTTCGCAGGCGTCGATATACTTCTTGGGGTCGGTCACGATGATGTCGTTCACGACGCTCATCCCCTTGGCGAAAGAGAAGCTGCCCAGCGACTCGATCCGGCCCAGGCCGTGGAGCTCGGCCATGGCCTTGGCCAGCTCGGGTGAAGGCTTGTCGTTGCTGAGCATCTTCATGCTCATGCCCTGGAGGCGCTCGAAGGTCTTGGCCTCGAGATCCATGTAGAGGTAACCCATCGCGCCGGCGGGGAAGTGGCCCAACCTGGAGGCCGGGCTCGTGTGGATCGACGCGATCGACTTCGCGGCCGGTGCGTCGGCCTTGACGTTCAGGATGCCCGTCAGCGCGAGGCCCTTCCCGGCGACGTCGAGATTCAGGGTGATCACATCGGCGTTCTTGATCGAGTCGAACAGGCCGCCGTAGAAATCCTTGACGAACTTCATCATGGACTCGTTATTGGGCTGTTGCTGGGCGGCCTGGTCCATGAGGCCCATGAACGCCTGCCGGGCCTGCTCGATCTGGTCGGCGAACCGACTCGTCAGCGAGGCGGCATTGACATAGAGGCCGATATCGCCGGAGAGGAACGGCCCGGCGGCCGTCTCCTTCAAGACCGAGTCGAGCGTCTTGCCGCTCGGCTTGGCGATCGAGGCGATCAGGCTCTTCGCGGGCCCGAAGGCGACGATCCCCGGCGCCCTGGCGGCATACCAGGTCCCCTGACCTTCGGGACCTTCGAATGCGTCGTAGCCGCCGTCTTGATGCTTCAAGTCGGGAGCCTTGCCGCCCATGAGTCCCGTGAGGAACCCCTTATAGTCATCGGCGGCGACCACGATCCCATAGGCCATTCCGCCGGGGGCGTCGGAGTCGCCCAGTCGGATCATGCCGACCAAGGGGGCCTTCAAGGCGTGTTCGCCGTGCTTCTCCCGGACCTGCGCCAGGTGGGCTTCCGAACCATCTTCGGCCATCTTGCCCCATTCCGGGCTCATCGCCTTGAGCATGGCCACGGCGTCGTTGCGTACGACGTCCAGGCCGCGCACGTGGATCGCGACGTCCACATCGGCCGGGATGACCTTCAGCCAATCCGCCTCCTGCGGGGCTTGACTCAAGGTCGCGATCAGGATCCATTGCGATAGCTGAGCTAGCATCTCCGCACCTCCTTTTCGACGCTTGGGAGTGGCAATTGCGCCATCCCCTTCGATGACGATCGACGTCCTCGACCCTCGCATGACCGTGATGGTCACCTTAACAGGAAGTCGATGGGCACCGCAAGGAAGCGGTCATGGTGCCGGCGATGGGTCGCGACCGGCCCGGGTCGCCGGGAGAGGGCCGTCCTCAGCAAGGAAGCATCTCGATGAGCGGGGCGAAGTGCCTTCGACGAGCCGGCGGTCGCCGTCCGAAACGGCCGGGGACGGATCGGGAGTCGCCGCGAATCCCGGGGCGAAGCGACCGGAGCCCGAGAGCCGGCGCGAAGACGCGTCGGTGAGGATGACGCGATCGAGAGAGTCCCCGTGGGGAGCCGTGCCTGGCGGCCAGCTCCAGGGCTCCCAGATTGAAGAGTGCAAGGATATAACCGAAGAGCATGCCCCAGCCCAGGCCGAGCATGGGACATAGGAATCGGAACGTGCCCAGGAAGGCCGCCGTGCTCAGGTTGGCCATCGGCAGCGCCCTGGCGATCCGACTCGCTTCCGCCGGCCCTTCCTCCAGGTGGGTCACGATCAGGAGGACCATCGACATGCTGGGGAATGTGCTCATCAGTCCCGCCCAGCTCGGGCTCGCGGCCTCGCCGGCGATCCCCACCAGGAGGACGTAGCTCAACGGGACGACCGTACGCACGAGGCCGGACCAACGCGCCGACGGGACGAAGCCGGCCCGGGCCTCGTTCGAGATGGCGATGCGCCCGGCCCGGTACGACGCGATGGCGATCGCGAACAGCGAGAACCCCAGGCTCTCGAAGGCTCCGCCGGGATGGAAGGAACCCAGGCCGGACGCGACGGCGAGGTAAGCCGCGACGGCCGCCGCGATGGCCCCCGGCAGTCGCCAGCGTCGGCGGACCGCCTCGGCATACGCGAGCGGCAAGGAGACCGCCGCCACCAGCCCCAGCAGGCTCGATTCGGCCATCTCGGCCGCGACGGAACTGCCCCGGGCGCGCCGCAAAGCAGGAGGACGATGGCCGTCGAGCTGGGGAGCCCGAGGATCAGGCCGCTGGCACGAGGCCCGATCCGTCGTCCGACCGCCCGAAGTCCATGGATGACCGCGATCAACACGATGCACTTCACGAGGATTCCGTAGATCATGGTTGCCCCTGCTCGGAGCGCAAAGCCGCAGTCGCCCCCGGCGGACGCGGTCTGGTATTCCCGCGACGAGACCGAGTGGGCGGTCGGCGATGGCCAGTTTGATCCAGGTGTTCCGGCGAGAATGCGGCCAAGGCGTCGGCACAGAGAAATCGCAACACGCCCGGTTGCCGAGCTGTCAGCTCGGGGCATGCCGTTTCTTCGCCGTAGCGAGTGCCGTCAGTTGCAAGTTCCGGGAGTCTTCTCTAGAGAACTCTTTCGGCTCACGGATGGAAAAACATGAGAGTCTTGATCGGATTTTCCGAATTCGGGAGATGACGGGGTGTTGGCGACTGGCGAGACTCTCCCGTTCGGTGGCGAGTCTTCCGGCGCCGATGCCGAGGATCCCTCCCATGAAGTCGATCGGCCCGGCTTGATGATGAGGTCAGTTCGAGGTCGAGTTGTGCTATCATTCCTGGACGGTGGGTTGTGCGATGCTTCGCAGTTCTCCGACCCTGAAGCGGACGATCGTGGGGCCATCGCGAGCCGGCGAAGACCACACCTGGAGACTCGGTCCATGGATCTTGTTTTATTCCTCTTGATCGGCCTGGCTGCGGGCTGGCTGGCGGGGCAACTGGTCAAGCGTCGCGGCTCGGGGTGGGTAGAGGACATGATCGTCGGAGTCATCGGCGCCTTGATCGGCGGATTCGTCTTCCGGCTGCTGGGGGTGAGTGCCAATGGCCTGCTGGGATCACTGGTCTCCGCCACCGTGGGAGCCGTGATCCTCTTGTATCTGCTCCGATACATTCGAAGAGCGTAAGCTCAAGCCGGCGATGGAGGATCGGGTCATGAGGCGTCTTGCGGCGGCGGTTGGACTGCTCCTGGTTGTGGCTCAAGGGTCGGATGCAGCCGGTCCGCCCGCTCCGACGCGGATTCCCCGGGTCCGCGTCGCGGACCTCGACGTCGGCGAGTCGCAAGCAATCCAGCTCTGCGACGGGACGACGGCCCGGGTCAAGCTGCTGGCATTGGAAGAGTCCCGCGACCCGATCCGCGATGCGGTACGGCAGGCGATCGTGAAGGCCGAAGTGAACGGCCAGGCGATCGACCTGACGTCGGCGACTTACCATCTTCCCAGCATGGTCGGAGGGGTCCAGGTCGACTGCCCGATCACGCGAGGCTATCGGTCCAATACCACGGAGGACCACTGGGGACTGACCAAGGCTGCGCGGTTGCGGCTGTGGCCGTCGGGTTCCCCATGGATCGAGCCGGGGACTTTCGTCTATCCGGTCCGCCAGCGCTGGTTCGCCTCCTTGACGCAGATGGCCAACGAGCCGACCTTCGTCGATGGGTTCGAGCCGCCCTTGTCGCGCAAGATCTACTACCATAGCGGCCTCGACATCGGCGGGGCCGAGGGGCTGGTCAACGTGATCGCCGCGACGGACGGGCTGGTCGTGTCCGCAGGCAAGGCGGTGCTGCCCGGCTATGAAGACACTCCGGCCGCCCCGCGTTATGACGTGATTTACCTGCTCGACGACCGCGGCTGGCATTACCGATACAGCCATCTCCAGTCGTTCGACCCGTCAATCAAGCCGGGTGTCGCGGTCGCCATGGGGCAGAAGATCGGCGTGCTCGGCAAGGAGGGCGGCAGCGGCGGCTGGTCGCACCTCCATTTCGAGATCGTCAGCCGACAGCCATCGGGACGCTGGGGGACGCAGGAAGGGTATGCATTCCTCTGGGAGGCCGCCATCCGCGAACAACAGCCTGCGGTCGTCGCCGTTGCCCGGCCGCACCACGTGGCGCGAGTGGGCGACCGGGTCACGCTCGATGGATCCCGCTCCTGGAGCCGATCGGGTTCATTGGCACGCCTTGACTGGACGTTCACGGACGGAACATCCGCGTCCGGTCGGCGGGCCGAGCGAATCTACGACCGGCCCGGCGTGTACAGCGAGACTCTCAAGGCCGTCAACGATCGTGGCAACGTGTCTTACGACTTTGCCGTCGTCCAGGTGCTCGACCGCACGGGCTCGGTCCCGATCCCGCACTCGATTCACGCGGCCTATTTCCCGACGCAGGATCTGCATCCGGGGGATCCGATCACGTTCAAGGTTCGCACATTCGATTGCACCGACGGCAATGAGACCTGGGACTTCGGCGACGGCACTCCGCCCGTGGACGTGCGATCCGACGGCAACGTCAAGGAACTTGCCCCCGACGGCTACGCCGTGACCACCCACCGCTTCGCCAAGGCGGGAGACTACCTCATTCGCGTCGAGCGTTCCGACCGTCGCGGACGCAAGGCGACCGCGCGACTTCATGTCCGCGTCGAGCCCGCGAAGTAGAGTTTGGTGGAGCGACTCCCATGGATCTGGGCGCCGTGGTCCTTTGTGGTGGCGAGAGCCGCCGGATGGGCAGGCCCAAGGCCTGGCTGCCGTTCGGACCCGAGTTGATGCTCCAGCGGATCGTCCGGCTCGTCGGCACCGTGTCGCGGCCGATTGTTGTCGTCGCAGCCCCCGATCAAGAGATCCCGGACCTGGCCGGCGATGTCGCGATCGTCCGCGACGCGATCGCCGGTCGCGGGCCATTGCAAGGGCTGGCCGCCGGTTTCGCCGCACTCCCGGATTCGATCGAATTCGTCTACGCCACGGCGACGGACGTCCCTTTCCTCGAGCCGCGTTGGATCACCCGGCTTTCCGAGCTCATCGGCGATCACGACCTGGCCATCCCGATGATCGGCGAGCATTACCACCCGCTGGCCGCCCTCTATCGTCGTTCCGCGGTGCTCCCGGTCATCGAACGCTTGTTGAGCGAGGACCGGCTACGGGTTTTGTCTCTCGTCGAGGCGGTCAAGACCCGGGTCGTCCACGAAGACGATGTGCGAGACATTGATCCGAGTCTCGGGACGATCCGAAATTTGAATCAATGGGAAGATTACGGGAAGGCACTCCGCGAAGCGGGATTGGACCCTGAGTGATCGGCGGCACCTGATATTCAAGAGACGCTGGCATAGTTCGCCACGATGGTTCGGGCTGTTCGCAACCCATCGACGGCCGCGCTGACGATGCCGCCGGCGTAGCCGGCTCCTTCGCCGCACGGGTAGAGCCCGGCGACGCCCGGGCTCTCGCGGGTGGTCGGGTCCCGAGGGATCCGGACCGGCGAGCTGCCGCGCGACTCGGGGCCGGTGATCGTCGCGTCCTTGAGGAACAGGCCCGCGAACCGGCGGTCCATCTTCGGGAGCCCGCGCATCAGGGCCTCGACGACCAGCTCGGGGAGGAAACCGCGGAGGTCCAGCGTCTTACCCCCTCGTTGATAGCTCGTCGGGATCTCGCCTCGGCTCGGACGATCGCCGAGGAAGTCCCGAGCCCACTGGAGCGGCGCGGCATAGGTGCCGCCTCCCGCCTCGTAGGCGAGTTTCTCGATTCGCTGCTGATAGTGGACGCCGGCCAGAGGGTGGTCGCTGCCGGTCTCCTCGGGCTCGATGGTGACGACCAGCCCACTATTGGCGAACGGCGAGTCGTGGCGGCTCTCGCTCATGCCGTTGGTGCAGAAATATCCGGGATCGCTGACGCTCGGCATCACGTAGCCGCCGGCGCACATGCAGAAGGTGAACAGGTCGCGCTCGCCAGTGCGCACCGACGCGACGTAATCCGCGGCCCCGAGCGCGGGATGGCCGGCATTATGGCCGTACCGGGCGCGATCGATCGCTTCCTGGGGCTGCTCGATCCGGACGCCGAGCTGGAACGGCTTGGCTTCCATCGGGACCCCGCGACGCAGCAGCATGTCGTAGGTGTCGCGGGCGCTGTGGCCGATCGCCAGGACCGCCAGGTCCGCGGCGATATAGCCGGTCGTCGTCGAGAGCCCGCGGAGCCGGCCGTTTTCGATATCCAGGTCGTCGACCCGGCAGGAGAATCGGACCTCGCCGCCCATCGATTCGAGCTTGCGCCGCAAGGTCCGGACGACCAGCGGGAGCCGGTTGGAGCCCAGGTGCGGCCGGTTCTCGTAGACCAGGGAGGCTCTCCCGTGGCACTCGGCCAGGATCTCGAGCACGCGATGCACGTCGGGGCCCGTGTTCCGGGAGGTGAGCTTGCCGTCGCTGAACGTGCCGGCACCCCCCTCGCCGAAGAGGTAATTGCTCTCCGGGTCGAGCGGGCCGTTCCGGTCGAACAGGCGCACGTCGGCGACGCGGTCCTTGACCGCCCGGCCCCGTTCGAGGATCAGCGGCCGGTATCCCGCCTCGGCCAGCAGGTAGCCGGCGATCAGTCCGGCGGGTCCCGAACCGACGATCACGGGACGATGACGCAACGGGCGAGTGCCCGGCTCGGGCCAGTCGAACCGCTCGGGGATGTAGGGCTGGACGTCCGCGGATGTACCGGGCGGGACCCGCGGCCCGAATCCGTCGGCGAGCTGGACCTCGGCCGAGTAGGTGAAATGCAGGTCATCGTGGTTGCGGGCGTCGAGGCTCTTGCGGAGGATTCGCCAGCTCGAGATGGCGTCGGTGTCCAGCCCGAGCCGGTTCGAGATCTTGGCGGGCAGGTTCTCTTCGCCTTCACTCAGGTCGAGGCGGATGTTGGCAACTCGGATCGACATGGATCGCCGGGGAGGACGGTGGGGTGGCACGGGCGCATTGCCCGCGTGAAATCCCGACACGGGCGAGAGGCCCGTGCCACACTCACTCTGTGGAATCAACGCGCCAGGGGGCCCAGGCAGATCAGGGTGATGTCATCGACCTGGACGTGGCCGGCGGAGAATTCGCGGATATCCTGGAGGATCGCGCGACCCATCGCCTCGGCGCCTCCGGTGGTCTCGGCGACCTTCTTGAGCAGCCGGCGGTTCTCCCGCGAGTCGTAGAGCTCCTCGCGGAGGTTGCGGGCATCGGTCACGCCGTCGGAGAAGATGGCGACGACGTCGCCGGGATACAGCTTGACTTCGGCCTGCTTGTAGTCGCCCTCCGGGATGATCCCCAGCGGGAAACCGGCGATATCCTCGCCGACCTCGTCGACCTGGCCATTGGCGCGCCGGATCAGGACCGGGAGGTGACCGGCCGAGGTCAAGGTCAAGGTCCGCTTCGGGATGTCGAGCACGCTCAGGCTGAGCGTGATGAACTTCTCCTCGATCCCCGCCGAGAAGAGCAGGCTGTTCAGCTCGGAGGCGGCGGCCGACGGCGAATCCTCGGTGAGGATGCAATAGCGGGTATCGCCCGAGAACTTGGCCATCATCAACGCGGCGGCGACGCCCTTGCCCGAGACGTCGCCCAGGGCCATGGCGAGCCGCTCATTCGGCAGCGGTACGAAGTCGTAGTAGTCGCCGCCGACCTCGTAGGCGGGGTCGTAGTGGGCGAAGAACTCGAACCCGGGGACCGTCGGGACCGATTGCGGGAGGAACCGCTTCTGCACCTGCTCGGCCAGCTTGAGGTCGCGGTTCACCCGCTCGCGTTCCAGGAGCGATTCGTGCATCGTGGCGTTCTGGATCGCGATGGCGGCCTGGCTGGCCACCGTTGTGAGAATGTCCAGATCCTCCTGGAGGAATTGCTTCCGGTCGCTGGTGTCGAGCTGGATGATCCCCAGGGCCTCGCGGTCGGGCGTCAGGAGCGGCACGCACATCACGGACCGGATCTTCAGGTCGGCGATCGACGCGCTGGTGGGCAAGTCCTTGTCGGAGCTGGCGTCCTGGCTGAGGACCGCCTTGCGCTGCCCCAGGACGTGATTGACGATCGAGCGGCTGATGCTCATCGGGATCTCGTCGGCCGGGACGACCGCCGAGAAGTGCGCCCGCCGGGTCGGCCGATATTTGAACGCCTTGCGGATCAGCCGCTTGGTTTCGGGGTCGACGAGGACCAGGAAGAGGCGTTCCGCCTGCGGGAACAGTTCCATGAGCGAGTCGAGGATCTTGGGCGCGACGGCGTCGATCTTCAGCTCGGTGGAGAGGTTGCGGGTGATCTCGAGGATCGCCTTGAGCTTGACCTCGGGCTTGACCATGCTCGCCATGGCGCTGGAGCGCGAGGCGTCGAGCGTGTGGAGCTGGGGCGAGTCCTGGTTGTCGCCCTCGTTGACGACCATGACATCGCCGGGCTCCTTGTCGGGACCGCCGGAGGGGAGCCGGGGATAGAACAGGAACTCGACGTCGCAGATATTGATCCGGTCCCCGGGCGCGAGGCGGTGGTCGACGCCCGGGATGACCTTGGTATTGTTGACCTTGGTCAGGTTCCGCGAGTTCAGGTCGGCGAGGAAGAACTCCTCGGACTTGCGGTAGATTTCCGCGTGCCTTCGGCTGACGCCGTTGGGGTCGAGCACGATGTGACAATGCTCGGGAGAACGGCCGATCACGACGCGATCCACCTTCAGCTCGATGATCTGTCCGGCGGTCTCACCGTTGGCGCGCTTCAGGAATGCCATGCCCGTCGACTCCCCCTCGCAGACCAGACCCTCATCCGCGAAACCGACTGAATCGTGATCCTATCCATCCTACCCGTTCGATCGGGCCGCGGCCCCCGCGGCGGGATTCGGCCGGCCCGCGGCGGGATTCGGCCGGCCCGCGGCCGGCGCCGCCTGATCGAAGCCCTCGATGCGATTGAGCCGCCAGGCCAGGTTTCGGATCTCCCT
Organism: uncultured Planctomycetota bacterium; assembly: GCA_963743925.1. Classification (GTDB taxonomy): domain Bacteria; phylum Planctomycetota; class Planctomycetia; order Isosphaerales; family Isosphaeraceae; genus CAVZRC01. The sequence continues at coordinate 21,221 of CAVURY010000026.1, forward strand.
GCGGAGGGGTTCGGCGATGGACTGCGGCCCCGACTTCAGCACGGATTTCAATGCATCGGAACAGACCTCCAGGCTCAGTGCCACCAGCGAGGGGTCGTGCATGTCGGCGAGATCGGTCTGAGTCAGGCCCTTGAACCCCTTCTCGACCCCCTGAGTATCGCCCTTCTTGAGGTCGAGGGCCAGCTTGAGGATTGCGACGAGATCCTTGTCGCGTTTCTGGGCCTTATCCCAGGCGGCCAGCTCGGAGGTCAGCGCCGCGAGAGCATCCACGTCGTTGAGTCGATACCAGAGCCGGGCGACTTGCGCATAAGCCTTGGATGCGGACTCGTGCGAATTGCGGAAATATCCGGGTACGGCGAGCCAGGCGGCGGCCCACTCGTCGCGAGGGGCCTGGAGCAGGGCGTAGTGCAACTGGTCTTCCGGGCTCTTCTGCTTGGGGATGGTGCTCCAGCGGGGCTCGATCCAGAGGCCCGGCGGGGGGTGGGACGGGTCCGCCGGGAGCGCGCAGGTCCGGTGCGCGAGCCGTATACCCCACCAGGGCCCCGCCGAGCAGGCCGAGCGCCACGGCGACCGACGCCACGAGGATGCTGAAACGAGGGGCGGGGAGGTCCCGGCCCTCCACTCCCGGAGCGGCCGACGGAGTCGCGACCGCCAGGACCGCGACCGGGGCGGCGCGGTTGGGCCGCGGAGATGCGGCGACCGGCACGGTGGGCTCGGTCGCGCGGACCGCCAGCTCGTTCCTCGAGGCGGGCGGGGCCGACTCATCGCCTCGCGTCGAGATGCTGTCGAAAGGCTCCGAGATCGCCGCGGAAGCCCCGACCTGGACCAGGTCCCGCAACTTGCCCAGGTCGGCCAGGACCATGGCGGCCGACTGGTAGCGATCCGCCGGGTCCTTCGACATCAGCTTCATCACCAGCCGGTCGATCTCCAGGGGCAGATCCGGGCGATGGTTGATCAAGCTCCTCGGGATCTCCCGAACGTGCTTCAACGCCAGGGCCACCGCCGAGTCGGCCCGGAACGGCGGCTCACCCGCGATCATGAAGTAATAGGTGACGCCCAGCGAATAGAGGTCGCTCCGGTGGTCGACCGGGTGGCCCTGGGCCTGCTCGGGGCTCATGTACAGGGGCGTGCCCATCGTCACGTTGGATTGGGTCATGCTCTGGGCTTCGAGGCCCTGATCCCGGCAAAGCCCGAAATCCGCCACCTTGACCCGACCCCGCTTCGTGACCAGGATGTTCTCGGGCTTGATGTCCCGATGGACGATCCCGGCCTCGCCCGCGGCGCCGATCGCCTGGCACGTCTGCTTCATGATCGACAGGACCAGCGGCAGCTCCATCGCCCCCTTCTTGCGGAGATACTCCCGCAAATTGGTCCCCTCGACGTATTCCATCGCGATGTAATGAACTTCGCCCATGTCCCCGATCGCGTAGACGTGGACGATATTCGGATGATTGAGCTTGGCGATCGCCGTCGCTTCCGCTTTGAAACGATCCAGATAGGCGCCCTTGGTCACATAGTCGGGACGGAGCACCTTGAGCGCGACCGGACGATTGAGGCTGATCTGGGTGGCCATGTAGACTTCACCCATGCCGCCCCGGCCGACGAGCTGCCCGACCTGGAAATCGCCGAGCGTCAAACCGGTCAGGTCTCCGAGCGACACGCGGTTGCCCTCGATGACCCAGGCGAGCGTGTCCTCGTCGTTGGAAGATTGCCGGTCTAATTGATTCATGGTCCTGGTCCGCCGGGGGCGGGTCGATGGCTTTCGCTCTCGGTGTCGAGACTGGAGCTTCGCACCCCGACAATAGTCTACGGAATTCGCAAATCGTCGGCCAAGGGCAAAGCGTCGGGCCGCCCATTTGGTACGTCTGATCGAGCCGGAAGGATCGCAACCCTTCGAGCCGACATTCTCCGAACCGCCCGGGGCGGGGCGGGGAGAAATCGGGCGAAAGCCGCATTGTCTTACCGGGACGGATCGGAGTATCGTAGATCAGTTGGTTTGGGGCCTCATCATTCGGCGGCCGGAGTTCGTCGATCTTTCCCGATCGCATGACCACTCCTGCAAATCTCGGTAGAGGTCGTGATGCGCGAGACACGCAAATTCTGGCCTCGATTGCTGGCGCTGGGCCTTTCTTGTGCCATGGTCCCCGCGATGGCGAGCCTCGCCCAGGATCCGGATCCGGCCTTCGATCAGATCGTCGGCAACCCGCGAGGCATGCCTAACCTGCCTCCCCAAGGGGCCTGGGGAGAGATCATCAATGTGACTTCGCGCTGGATCGTGATCCAGAATCACACCGGCCAGCAATACCCGATCGCGGTCAAAGACCTCGGGGAATTCCTGGTGCGATGGCCCAGCAGCGTGAACGCGCTGGGAGATCGCTCGATCGTCGAGGCCATCGGCCCGGACATCGGGAACAGCGTGCTCCAGACGGAGCATATCGACGTCTTCGAGGGTGCCGACCAGGCCCTCGTCGCGCCGACCTTCCAGAGCCTGTTCCAGAATAATCCGCAGGTGACCGCGATCGATCCCGGGTTGAATCGATTCACGAGCCCCTGGAATTACGGCAGCCAATACATGTTGTACGGCTGGGCCTATCCCGTGAGCCCCGCCGTGCTGGGGATTCCCTCACGCTTGCACGTCGTCGGTAACGCGATCAACCGCTCGCCGCTCCAGGTGAGCATCCCGCCCGGGAACAACATCGCCACGGTCATACCGGCGGCCGACGGACAGTTCAGCGTGACCCAGGTCACTCGCGGCGACGTCGCTTATGTCCGCAAGGGTGATTACGCCTTCCTCCTGCCGCAAGCGATCACGCCGAGGGGACTCCTCCTCTCTCAATTCGTCCTGTACAAGACGATCCCATTCCGGCAGTTCGATCGCGCGAAGTGATTGTTGAGACGTCCGCGTCGGTGAGAAGATCGATCCCCTCGGCAGTCATGAGCCGGACCAATCTCCCCGGGTGGCATGCCCACGACCCACTTCGTGATGAACGGGGGTCCACGATGTGCGCGGGCCCCAGGGCGTGTGCCGCTCAGACAACGAGGCGGCAAGTCCCGGGACATTCCGGTGCGGCACGACCTGGAGGGCTTCCTCCTGCAATTCATCCAGGCCGCGGGACTCGAGGATGGGCCGCTGTTCCGGACTGTCAATCGGCGGACGAAGACGCTGACGGGCGGCTCCATGACCGGCATCGACGTCTTGCCGGATGATGAAGCGCCGCCTGAGCGCAGCGGGCCTGCCCGGCCTCTTCTCGCCGCACTCGTTCCGTGTGGCGACGGTGACGGATCTTCTCTCGCAGAATCTCCCGCTGGAGGACGTGCAGCACCCCGCCGGGCACGCAGACCTGCGGACCACGCGGATCTACGACCAACGGCCGTGCATGGTGACCCGGAACATCGTCGAGCGGATCTCGATCTGAGCGGCCCTCCGCGTCTTCCTCTGAATCTCTACCACCAGGCGTTGCCCCAGTGCCATTCGTGTCGCGAACCGACGCGCGCCGGGAGACACCCCGGCTCGTCGGATGGTCAGTCTCCCGCCCGGTCCGCAGGCGGCAGCCTCGGCGGGCCTGCCAGGACGGCCCCGGTGACCATTAGCATGGCGAACCCGAGCGGACCGTACCAGGGGGAGGCGAACGGGTACATCCGGTAGGCGTTGTTCCCCTCGGCCACCCCGACCAGCACCGCAACGGTTACCCGCGCCCACCCCTCGCCGCGGCGGACCGGGCCGTTGGCCAGGACCAGGGCAGTTACGCCGACAGCCATGAGGCACCCGCCGATCGATCGGAGCATGGCCAAGTCCAGCTCCGCGTACCGCGGGTCGAGTCCGCCGGCGTCCGCCCCGAGGTAGGCGAGGTGGTTGGACGGGACGGACGGGACGAAGAGGTCGTACAGGGCCCCGGCGATGACCAGCATGCCGGCCGCGTTCAGTAGGAGCAGCCCGACCGCCCGGCGATTCATTCCGGTCCTCCCGCCACTGACGACCTCGCACCGATCAGATGGAACGACAACCACCTCGCGTTGCCCGTCAGACGATCCGCCGCGGGCCCCGCTCGCCTGCCTTGCCGGACTCCAAGTGCCGGCATTACTGCCCCAGCAACTCGTTCTTTCGGCCTTCCCTCAGGAGCGGACAAGACCATGCGAAGCCAAGGATGGGCCTGCGTCCGAAACGTCCGCCGACGTCCTCATCGGCAAGCGGAACGCCTGCAAGACCGCGAACAGACCCACCAGGCCGACCACGAAGCGGAATCGGTCGGCGAAGACCCAGCGTTCTGCCATCGAGCGGATTTCACTCGCAGTGCCGTCGCCACCGGCTTGATTGAAGAGGACCGCGTTGAGGGGATAGACGTAGGCGAGGGTGAAGACGAGGCCGAAGGCGAAGCAACCGGCCGCGAGTAGCAGCCAGCCCCGATGCCGCCGGCGGGGCCATGCCGCGACAAGGGCCACGACGAGCGGTAAGTTGCGGGCCAGCATCGTGGTCGGGCCGAAGAATCGGACTTTGCGGCGGCCGAACTCGGTGTCGCGGAAGAAGGACCGGACGGATTCGGGGGGCGAGGCGCTCCAGACGGGGACGACCTCGACCATCTGATACAGGGTGCCGCCCGCCCATGACCCCATCCCGGCGATGGCCAGCCAGAGCATGAGCACCAGGATGCGGTCCCGGAGACTCATCGAACCTCCGAATCTCTTGATTCTGCGCGATGAGAGTGTACGTGATCCGGCCAAGACTTCGCCTTGTTTTCCGGGCGTTTGCTGAGGAGTGCCCGGTTCGAGGATGCCGGGTACGTCCCCGAGAGGATGCTGAGAACGACCCCAGCCACCTGTTCAGTTCACCGGCCCCGATCATCGCACTCTGATCGGTTATTGCTGAGACCGCCGCGGTCAGTCCTTCTTGTCGCTGACCCCAGCAAGGCCGCGGCGACGGACGCGGAATGGGATGGGTTTCTCATCCGTCGGCTCGAGAGAATATCCGCTCCCGGCGGTGCGTGATCCTCATGGGCCCTTGTAGATGTCGGGATAGGCGGTCGTGGCATTGTTGCCGGTCACGCTACCGGCCACGCGCTTCAAGACGCCTCCATAGCTGTAGATCCCACCGCCCTCGCCCAGCACGGTGCCATCGGCCTGGTTGGCGGTCACCGTGCAACTCTGCAAGTTCACGGTGCTATCGAGGGCGTAGATCCCCCCGCCCAGGGCCGTCGCGCCGTTCGCCTGGTTGGCGTTGAGCGTGCAAGTTGTCAGCGACAGGACTGTATTGGCACTGAAGATCCCGCCGCCCAGGGCCGTCCCGGTCGAGTTGGCCTGGTTGCTGCCGATGGTGGAACCGGTGATCGTCGCCTTGCCCGAGGTCGTGGCGATGCCACCACCCTCGGACGTTGCCCGGTTCGTGAGGATCTGGCTGGAGGAGACGGTCAGCGTGCCCTGGTTGGCGATGCCGCCGCCGTTGGTGGCGGAGTTGCCGCTGACGGTGCAGCCGGTCAGTGCGGCCGTGCCCCCGTAGTAGCCCGCGATGTTGAACAGGCCGCCACCGCTGACCGCGGCGGAGTTGCCGGTGACGGTGCAGTTGGTCAGCGTGTCCTTGCCGCCGTCGTTGTACACGCCGCCGCCGCTGACGGTCGCGGAGTTATTGCTGACGGTGGAGTAGTTGCTGAGCGTGGTCTTGCCCGCCTCGTCGAACACGCCGCCGCCGATACCGGCGGAGTTTCCGCTGATCGTGCAGGCGCTCAGCTTGGCCGTGCCGTAGAAGTTATACAGGCCGCCACCCCAGTCGGCGGAGTTACCGCTCACGGTGCAGTTGTTCTGGAGAGTAACCTTACCGAGCCAGTTCGTCACGCCGCCGCCGAAAGCGGCGGTGTTTCCGCTGACGCTCGTGTTGGTCAGCGTGGCCGTGCCGGTGCTGCCGCCATTGTATACGCCACCGCCGGTGCTGCCCGTGTTACCGCTGACGGTGCAGTTCTTCAGCTTGGCCGTGCCGTCGAGGTTGTCCAGGCCGGCGCCGTAGTACGCGTTGTTGTGGCTGACCGTGCAGTTGCTCAGCGTGACCGTGCCGTTGAGGTTGAACAGACCTCCGCCTTCGCCGCTGGGAGAGGAGGGAGCCGTGGAGTTGCCACTGACGGAGCAGTTGGTCAGCGTGGCCGTGCCCCCGTCGTTGTACAGGCCGCCGCCGTTATCGACGTCGGCGCCGCCGGTGATCGTCAGTCCCGAGAGCGACGCCGTGACATTCGCGTTGACCTGGAACACCCGGCTCAGGCCGCCGCCACTGACGGTCACGCCCGCCTTCGGGCCCGCGATCGTCTCCGCCCCGGTCGTGTCGCTCAGCTCGAGCTGGGTGCCGGTCAGCGTGATCGTCTGCGGCGTCTTGAAGACCTTGCTGTCGAAGGCGATCGTCTCGGCCCCGCCGGCCGAGTTCGCCTGGCCCACGGCCCAGCGCAGCGTGCCGACCCCGCCGTTATCCAGCGTGCTGGAGACGGTGAAGGTCGACAGCAGCCTGCGGTCCTCCAGCGCCAGCACCATCGGCCGCATCTGCCGACGTCGTCGGGCCTCGGCCGCCCCCCGCCCACCATGGCGCTGATCGGTTGCTAGAATGTTATTCATGCTTCACTCGCTCCTCAGTTGATGCAGTACGTTGAGTGATGGATAATCTTTCTCACGCCTTCGCAATCGCCCCTCGCCTCGCACTCCGATTTCCGCCGGGCGTCCGCGGCGGCGACGACACGTCGGCCGGCGCCGCGTCGGGCACCGTGAACGAGTTCTCCGGCAACTCGTCGTCGTCGTTGATCAGGTCCGGGTACCGCCGGCCCGGCAGCACCGTGACGGCGAAGACCTCTTGGACGGCGGTCTAGGCTCTGTCTGGCAATCCGATCGGACGGCGGTTTGTGGTGCAGGCGTCCCGCCTGCATCCCAGCCCGGCAGGCGGGACGCCTGCATCCCAGCCCGGCAGGCGGGACGCCTGCACCACAACGGTGCATCGACTGAACGGCCGTCGAATCTCAGACAGGGCCTAAATCGGCTTGCACGATTCCGGGAGGGCGAGCCTCCCGGCGAGCCGAGCCACAATCCGGCTCGGACGGAGCCTCGCCCTCCCGGAATCACGAAAGGCCATTTAGAACCGCAGGAGTGCGACCACCTGCCCGGTCGCCAGGTCGATCGCGCGGACGCCGCAGGTCGTCGGGTCACCCGCGTCGGATGCCACCGGCGGCCACCCGTCGCCGGGTCCAGGAAGGGGGTTACGAGCTTTGAACGGATATCGATTCCCGGACGGGAATCGATTCCCGGCCCCTTCATTCTCCCCGATTGCGAAGCCGCCACCAGATGCCAAGCCCCATCAACGAGCTGAGCGAGCACATCACGAGACTCGATGGTTCGGGGACCGAGAAAGGGTTCACGGTCACGGTCTCCGCGTATCCCATGAGATTCCCCGATTCCACACCCGATCGGCCATCTCCCCAGAGGAAATGGAAGTCGAACGTGGTGGATATCGTCGCATTCGGCTGGAATATCCCCAGATCGATGGAGGGGTAGGAGGCGGAAGGATCGGTGGTGATCGCGTAAGGGGCGGGCAAGGAGATCACGTTCTGCACCAACCCGGTCTCATCGGCTACCATTGAATACGTCAGTGGGATGGAGGGCGAAGTGACTGTCACGAGCAAGCTAGTCCCGTCCACGTTCGCACCGAACCAGCCACCCCGACTCTGGGACCACGCCAGCTCGCCGATACTGCTCTTCACGTTGAAGAGGGGTAGCACGAGTATGATATCGTGGGCAGGGCCAGAATTCTTGACGGGGACAGTTAGAAGGAAGTCGTTGTCGTTGCTACCTCCCACGGCCGACGTGATCTGTCCCGGGTTGGAGTTGGGGTCGTCGTACAGTGGGAATGGTCCGGATCCCGCCCACAACGGCGTCGTCCAGAGCACCACCTGCATCACGACCAATAAGACGATCCGCCTGGTCACGCGCTTCATGGCTGTTGCTCCTGATCCTCGAGTACTGGGGCAAAAAAGACCGAAGTGGTCGAGGGAGCGACCGGCTCCCGCCGGTGCCCGTTGCGAACCGTGTAGGGCGAGCCGATGGCGTCGGGTCACCCGCGTCGGATGCCACCGGCGGCCACCTGTCGCCGGGCGCGAAACCCAACACGCCGATCGCTCCGGTCCCGAGCGACAGGAAACACGCCGGCTCGGGGACGGCGCCGGCCGTGACCGTGCCGGTGAGGGCCGAGACGTTCAGGGCGCCGGGGTTCTCGTTGTCGGTGGCGAGGAAATCGAGCGTGTTGACGCCCGCGACGAACCCCCCCGTGATGGAGAAGCGGTTGAGGACCTCGAAATTCCCCTCGTCGTTGAAATTGGTCAGCGAGAGTGCGCCCGTGCCGGTCGGGGTGGCCCCGTTGAGCTCGATCACGCCCTCGTTGTTGACTCCCCAGGCCCCGGAGATCGTCGCCGTGCTGGCGTTGAGGCCGGTCAGGTCAAACGTCAGGCGGAACGTATAAGGGGAACCGGTCGCCCCGCTGCCGTCGGCGTTCACCCAGATCCATCGCGAATCCGCCGACTCCGCGTACAGCCCGCTGGGGCTGGTGAGCACCTCGCCGGGGGTCGGGCTCGTGATGCCGGGGCCGGCTACGACCGACCAGTGAGGGTCCGCGGAGCCGCCCGACAATGGCGCCCCGGAAGCGTCGACGCCGGTGTTGAAGATGGGTATCTGTTCGGCCCGGGCCGGCCCCGACAGGTAGAGCAGGGCGATCGGGATCGTGGCCAACCTCATCACGTTTCTCATGGCTTCGAAGCTCCTTGTGCAACATGGCAACCGACGTTATGCAATGGGCATCCGGATCGGATCGCGAGGCCTGGCGGCCGGTCCACCGCCGCCTCTATGTTTGGGATTGCGCGCCGGGCGGCCGCGTCCACTCTCGGGCGCAAATAATCGGCGCGGCAGGAGAGTCCCATCCCGTCAAAGCCCGGATGGGTGCCATGGATTCCGGCGTCGGGGTGACCGCGCAAGAGGCGATCTTGGCGGGATTTCCAACTCGCCTTCCGACTCGTGGGACCGTCCGTGTCACCTCGACCGAATGGCCTTCTGAAAATATTTCGAAAGATTTTGTGTGGAAGTATGAGGGCGGCGCGCAATCATTATTCTTATGACGCCGAACTCACAAACCTCGGGCAATCTCTCGGACTCGCCCCCGGGCACCGATCGGGCGGCGGGGCGGGACGCCGGCTCCCTCTTCATGGACCATTGGGATCGCCTGCGGCGGATGGTCGAGATCCGCCTGGACCGCCGGCTCCACGGCCGGGTGGATCCGTCGGATGTCCTGCAGGAGGCGTACATCGAGTTCGCCCGGTCGCTGCCGGGGTTCCTCCGCAAGCCGGAGATCCCGATGTTCTTGTGGCTCCGCCACATCACGGGCGTGCGGCTCAAGGCGGTGCATCGGAGACACCTGGGCACCCGGGCCCGTGACGCGGGCCGCGAGGTGGGGCTGGGCCCCCTGGTGACGCCGCACGCCAGCTCCGTCTCGCTGGCGGCACAGCTCCTCGGCCGGCTCACGTCGCCGAGCCAGGCGGTGGCGCGCGCCGAGCTCCAGGCCCGGGTCCAGGACGCGCTCGACGACCTCGCGCCGTTCGATCGCGAGGTGCTCTGCCTGAGGCATTTCGAGCAGTTGAGCAATGCCGAGGCGGCGCAGGTGCTCGGGATCGGCGAGACGGCGGCCAGCAACCGCTACGTGCGCGCCTTGAAGAGGATCGGGAAGCTCCTCCAGGGGGCCTCGGGACGGCTCGACCGGCCCGTCGACGCGCCCCGCCCGGGGTCCCCATGAGCGACCGAGGCTCGGAGCGTAACCGTGTCGAGGTCCTCGCCGAGGAGTTCCTCGCGCGCTACCGTCGGGGCGAAGGCCCGAGCCTGACCGACTACACCGCGCGGTATCCGGAGCTCGCCGAGGAGATCCGCGAAGTCTTTCCTGCGCTACTCCTCGTCGAGGAGGCCGGTCCCCGGTGGGCCGGGCCCGGAGAGCCGCGCGTGTCGCCGCGGCACGACGGCGACCGCGTTCCGGAGCGGCTGGGCGACTTCCGGATCATCCGCGAGGTCGGCCGGGGCGGGATGGGGGTCGTCTACGAGGCGGCCCAGGAGTCGCTCGGGCGGCGGGTGGCCCTGAAGGTCCTCTACCGGAGCTCGCTCGACCGCCCGTCCGCGCTGAAGCGATTCCGTCGCGAGACCCAGCTCGTGGCCGCCCTGCATCATTCGAACATCGTTCAGGTCTTCGGCGCGGGCGAGGACGAAGGCCACCATTACTACGCGATGCAGTTCATCCGCGGGCAGACGATGGAGGCCGTCCTCGATGAAGTCCACCGACTCCGGTGCGGCGCGAGCGCCGCGTCGGGGGCGCCCGCGACGGACTCGGTAACCGGTGTGGCCCTCGGCCTGCTGACCGGACGCCTCGACGCCGACGAAACGATCGACGAAGGCCGATACGGGCGGACCGAGACGATCATGGCCGGGACCGAGGCGTCGCCCGGAAGGGGGTGCGTCGCGGGGATCGGGCAGACGACCGTGGCGGCCGCCGATCGGGAAAGCCGGTCGGCGTACCACGACCGGGTCGCGAGGGTCGGCCTCCAGGTCGCCGATGCGTTGGCCTACTCGCACGACCAGGGCGTGCTCCACCGCGACATCAAGCCATCGAACCTCCTGATCGACCCCCAGGGGACGGTCTGGGTCGTCAACTTCGGCCTGGCCAAGCCCGAAGGGGGGGACGATCTGTCGGCGACGCGAGACGTCGTGGGGACGATCCGCTATATGGCGCCGGAACGATTCGACGGCCGGTCCGACCCCCGGGGTGACGTCTATAGTCTGGGCGTGACCCTCTATGAGCTGCTGACCCTACGCCCGGCATTCACCGCCTCCGACCAGGCGCGGCTGGTCCGCGAGGTCCTGGAATCCAGCCCCCCGCCGCCCCGCACGATCGACCGCCGGGTCCCGCGCGACCTGGAGACGATCGTCCTGAAGGCGATGGCCAAGGAGCCCTCGGCCCGCTACGCCACGGCCGGCGCGCTGGCCGAGGACCTTCGCCGGTTCCTCGAAGACCGGACGATCCTGGCCCGGCGGAGCACCGCGCTCGAGCGGTCGTGGCGATGGTGCCGCCGCAACACTGCGGTGGCCTCGCTGCTCGCCACGGTGGCCGTGCTCCTCATGTTCACCGCGGCGTATGCCTCCGTCGCCGCGGCGCGCTACAAGGGGCAGTTCGAGCGCGCCCGGGACGCCGAATCGCTCGGCCGGGAGAAACTCTTCTCGGCCTACCTGGCCGAGGCGCGCGCCAGCCGGTACGGCCGGCGACCGGGCCAGCGGTTCGCCTCGCTCCGCTCGCTGGAGGAGGCGGCGAAGATTCGCCGCACGCCCGAGATCCGCGACCAGGCCATCGCCAGCCTCGCCTTGCCCGACCTCGACGAGGTCTACCGATCTCCCCGGACCTTCGACGGTTGCCTGCTCGCGTTCGATTCGACCCTGGAGCGTTACGCCCGTCTCGACTGGGATGGCGTCGTGCGCGTCCGTCGCGTCGCCGACGACGGCGAGGTCCGCCGCTTCCCCTCGCCCGGACCGATCGCGAGGGAGAGCTTCGTACTGGCGTTCAGCCCGGACGGCCGCCGACTCGTCGTGGACTACGGCCTCGCGGATTCCCGCAAGCTCATCGTCTGGGGCCTCGATCGCGAGGGACCCCTCCTGTCGGAAGTGGGCTTCCCCTACTACGGGGTGCGATTCAGCCCCGCTGGGGGTCGGATGGCGATCTGGCGAGATCGGGGGCCGGCCACGCTCATCAATCACGAGTCGGGGATCGTCGAGGGAAGCTGGGACGTGGGGGGGATTGTCGTGAGTATCACGTTCTCCCCCGACGGGCGGCGGGCGGCCGTGAGTTTCCATTCACACGCCTTGAAGGTGCAGATCCGCGAGGTGGCGTCGGGTAAGATCGAGCGCGAGTTCGACTGCCCCGGCGAGAGCAGTCTCGACTGGAGTCCCGACGGGAGGACCATCGCCGCCGGCTCTTCCAACGCCAAGCGCGTCGACCTCTACGACGTCGAGACGGGTCGGCGAATCGGGGCGCTTCCCGACGAGATGGGCCAGGGCATGTCGGTGAAATTCCAGCCGGTGGCGGGATTGCTGGCCACCCAGAGCTGGCGGGGGAAACTGCAGCTCTGGCGACCGCAGACCGGTGATCTGCTCCTCTCCATCGCGGCCGGATATGTGATCGACTATCGCGCCGACGGCTCGCGGGTCGCGCTACTCCTCCCCGGCCCCCAACCCGCGATCTTCCAGATCGCCGACGGCCGGGAGTTGCGCACGCTCGTCCGCGAGCCCGCTCGGCGACACGAAGGCGTCAGCACTGCCGCCCTCGCCCCGTCCGGCGCTTGTTGGCGGTCGCCATGACCGACGGCGTCGGCCTCTGGGACGTCGACCGCGACGTCGCCGTCGGCTCGCTGCCCATCGGCCACACGAGGTCGGTGCTCTTCGGGCCGGCGGGCGAACTCCTTACGGCCAGCGTCGGCGGAATCATGCGCTGGCCCGTGAAATTCGACGAGGGCAAGCCGGGCCAGGTTCGGATCGGGCCGCCGACCGGGCTCGATGACTCCCGATCCGGACGGTATGTCGCCCAGAGCCACGACGGCCGATTCCTGGCCATCGACGGCCCGAATGGCGCGACGATCATCGACCAGCACGGGTCGAGGAGACCGACCCAACTGGGTCCCCAGCATGACGTTCGATCGCTCGCGATCAGCCCAGACGGCCGCTGGGCGGCCACCGGTAGCCACCTCGGCGGCGAGGGGGTCAAGGTGTGGTCGCTCCCCGACGGACGCCTGGTCCATGAGCTGGCCAGCGCCGGCGGGGCCGCTTCGGCCCAGTTCAGCCCCGATGGCCGCTGGCTGATGACGAATCAGAGTCGATTCAACATCTGCCGCCTCCGGGCCGTCGGCGACTGGAAGGAAGGCCCGCTGATGAGCGGGTCCGGGCTCGGCTTCTCCCCCGACGGCCGCCTCGTGGTCGTGGATAGCGGCAAGGGGATCGTCGCGCTGATCGAGGCGGAGACGGGGCGGGTGGTCGCCAACCTGGAGGACCCGAATCAGTGCTCGTTCGCGGCGGCCGTCTTCAGCCCGGACGGCGCGCGCCTCTACCTTCCGAGCGACGAGCACCGGGCCGCATATGTGTGGGACCTGCGGTCGATCCGCCGCCAGCTCGCCGCAATGGGCCTGGATTGGGACTGGCCGGCGCCGCCGGATTCCGCCGCACCCGCGACGGCCGTCGCGCCGCTCCGAATCGTCGTCGACGTGGGCCAGCATGACTTCTCCCGGCTCCCCTATTCGCAGGCCGAGATCGAGCGGCTGGACACCGCCCTGGAGGCCGATCCCGACGAATGGTATGCTTTGATCCGACGCGCCTGGATCTTCACCCAGTGCGGTCGGGACGCGGACGCCGTCGTCGACCTCACGAGGGCGCTGGTGATTCGGCCGGGAGATTACCTGGCGCTGACGACAAGGGCCGAAGCCCTGCTCCGCCGGGGGCGGTATGAGTCGTGCCTCTCCGACTACGAAGCCGCATTGCCCGCCGCCCCCGACCAGGCCTCCGCCCACAACAACCTGGCCTGGATATACGTGACTGCCGCGGCGCCGGCTCTCGATCCGGCGAAGGCATTCCCGCATGCCCGGAGAGCGGTCGAGCTGATGCCGAAGGTCGCGAGCTATCACAACACGCTCGGGCTCGTCCTCGCCCGCTTGGGTCGTTATCGCGAGTCGGCGGCCGAGCTCGAGACGAGCCTCGCGGCCGCGGCTGGCGGGGTCGCCGCCTACGACCTATTCTTCCTGGCGATCGACTACCATCGGCTGGGAGATCCCGTCCGGGCGAAGGCCTGCTTCGACCGCGCCGTGCGCCTCGAGGCGGAGTCGCACCTCTCCCCCGGGGAACGTCGGGAACTCCATGGGTTCCGCGTCGAGGCCCAAGCCGTCCTGTCGGCCCCCGTTCCGCGCTGATATGCGACCTGATACGCTCACCGCCCACCGTGGCCCTCCCCGGCGGGCTACGATGGAAGTTGACGCGGCGCGGTCGAGTCATAGGGCCGGCCACCTTGCCATTTATCGGCGAAGAAACCGCGCCAGATACCGGGGAACTTGACAGTCCGGTCGCGCCGATTCTGATGAATAACCGAACGCATGATAATCGCGCTTACGTTTGCTTGGGCACATTTGTAGCGATGACGTAACCTGCCCGACCCCATCCCTCGCATCCCGCAGCCCCCATCCACTCTCGCCCGGAGGCTCGGACAAGAGGGGCGCGTGCGAAATCACCGACTACCGGGCGACGCCCCAAATCGGGTGAGCCGAGGCCCTTCCCTGCGTTGG
>CAVURY010000027.1:0-34789 GCA_963743925.1 uncultured Planctomycetota bacterium
CCTGCTTCTTGAGGTCCTCTCTCCCGCCGTCAACGGCTCCTCCAGGTCCGTTTCCCTGAACAAAACGACCACTGAACACGACTCGCCACAGCGGCCCTCGACCACGGCCTACCCTGACACCGGAGCCCGCCCCTCGAACTCCTCCCTTCGTTACCACGGGCGGCTTCTCCAGGATCGCCACGACGGCTCCCTCGGACCCGCGGCTCGAGCCGGTGACCTCCCGGACATCCACCCCACTCACGAACGCCCATTCAGGTCGTCTTCCAGGTCCCGAAGCCGATAGCTCCGACCGCGGATGTTCAGCACCTGGCACGCGTGCAGCAGCCGGTCCAGGATCGCCGTCGTGATCACCTCATCGCCCGCCAGCATCTCCGGCCAGTCCTTGATCGACTTGTTCGACGTGATGCACAGCGAGCCCCGCTGGTAGCGATAGCTCACCAGGCGGAAGAACAGGTTCGCCTCCTCACGCGTGAACGTCTCGAAGCCCACCTCGTCGATGATGACCAGGCCGGCCTTCATGTACTTCTTCCCCTTCAGCCGCGTCGGCGGCACCTCGGCGTCCTTGCGCATCGCGTGCAGCAGCTCGTCCAGGCGGAAGAACGCCACCGAGAACCCGCACTCCACCGCCTTGACTCCCAACGAGATAGCTAGATGGGTCTTCCCGACTCCGGGCGGGCCCAGGATCAACAGACCCTGTCTCTCCCGGAGCCAGGCACAGGTCGCCAGCGCATCGAGCTTGGACCGCTGCACCGCCGGCTGGAACGCGAAATCGAAGTTCGCCAGCGCCTGACCCGTCGGCAGGCCCGAGAGTCGCAGCGAGGTGCGAATCCGACGCTCCTCGCGCCGTTCCAGCTCGTTCTTGAACAACTGCTCGAGCAAGGCCGGCGAGCCCATGTCCTCCTTGACGGCACGGGTCAAGATCGCCGGCAGCGACTCGGCCGCGAAATCCAGGCCCAGCTTCACCAGTTGGTCCACCAGCGTCCCCAGGTCGAACGTCGCCGCCTTGGCGGGCAACGCCGAGGACCGCTCCGGCTCGTGCGAGCCCCCTTTGGTCGTCATCGTGCCACCTCCGCCAGTGCGGCGTAGAGGTCCACCGGCCGCTGCTCCACCGGCAGTGCGGCGATCTCCTGGAGTTTCCGGGCCATCCGTCCCAGCGGCTTGGGCGGCAGCACCTGGGCGGTCCCGGGCCCTTCGTAGCACGCCGGCTCGATCAAGATACGCTCCGGAGTGTGCCGCGGGTACGAGATCAGCACCACGGCGGTCCGGGGATCGAGGATCTGCACGGATCCCGAACAGCCGCGGACCTCCACCTCGCGGCCGACATAGGAGAACGGAACGACATAACTGCGACCTTCGAAATGGACGACGCAGTCCTTGTGCACCGGGGCCGTCTTGACCGTATCAAACGGCTCGGGCAACAACGCGGGCAGCGGCCGCAAGAACGGCCTCTCCGCCTCCCAGCTCGCCGCCACCGACAGGCCGGTGGCCGGGCAGATCCGCTCGATCGCCCGCGCCGCCCGATCCGCGTCGGTCCAGGTCTGGAGCCCGCCCAGGCCGTCGAACCGCCGGCCCTGAACGTCCAGGCCCTTGCAGTCGCCGACCCGTCGCTCGGTCTTCCCCTTCTGTTCGGGCGAGCGGGCCTCGCAGGCATCGACATGGAATCCGATCGTGCGAGCATAGGCACGATATTGCTCGTTGATGTGTCCCCAGGCGCCGCACCCCCGCGCGATGCCCGTCTTGAGGTTGTCGATCCGGTTGACCGCGGCGACCCCACCGAGCCGCCGGTAGGCCTCGTTGTGGACGTGATGCCAGGCGAGCTGGTCCATCGAGCGGCTCCAGACGACGGCCTCCTTGCGGCTATGGCTCGGGACCATGACGAAGGCGTAGAGGGTCGTCGGCCCCTCGGGGTCGCCGAGGTCGACGCGGCGGAATTCGCCCCAATCGCTCTGTGTCTGTGCCCCGGCCGGGGTCTCGACGCGGCGGAACGGGCGAATCGGTGGTCGGCCGTAGCGAGCCCGCACGAACTTGCGGACCGACTTGTACGAGCCGTCGTAGCCATGCTCGGCGCGGAGGAACTCGTGGAGGAGTTGGACGCTGGGCGGCCGCAGTTGGCCCAGGGTCTGGGCCTGCGCCCGCCACCAATGGGCGACCGCCTCGGCCAGGCCGAGTTGCTCGATCCGCGACGGCTTCCGCCGGCCATCGCCGGCTCCTTCTCGGGCGCGACGGAGGTGATACCGGACCGCCCCCTCGGAGACGCCCAGGATTCGCGCCGTCTGGCACCGCGACTGGTCGCGCCGGTGCAGAACATCGATCGTCACGATTTGCTCCCTTGTGAGCTTTGCCAAGGTGCTGCCTCCGAGCGGGCCTGGGATGTCCAGGACCAGCTTGAAAGCCCTTGGCTTGCCTGTCGATGGATGTCCAGTACGACGCTCGTACTGGACGCCTGTCAGGCTCGTAACGATTCGGGTTCGCTAACTCCCAGTCTTACGGGTCTGGTGACAACGGCGAGCTGCAGCCGTCTCTTGCGATAATAGAGGTAGCCCAACGCGGCCGCGCCGAGCAGGACAAGCAACGCCATCAAGGCCAGCGGCACCGCGTATGTCTGACTCTCCGGGGTCATCTGAATCTCCCTCGATTCGGGCGTTGCTATAATGAAAGGTTCCCTGTCAACCGGCGCCATGCCAGTATGCAAACTCCATTCCACGAAGCCCGACTCATCAATTTTATCACATTTATTTCAATCATTGATACAAGCTTGGTTTGCTGCCAACCTTGGCGGATGGCAGCACTTCCACCAGGAAGCGCGAGGATGGACCGCGACTCGACGTCGTCACAGCATCGCCCACTTTCGCGAGATCGGAGAGCGTGGCTCCGAGAGGCTGTCAGAACTTTACTTCAGCGGTAACGGCAGCGAAGCTATGTCCTGGCTCCGCTCGCGCCGCAATTGAGACGCAGATCACCTCCCTGATCGACGAGGAGACGTTTCACGCCAGCCCGGACGGGTTCGATCCAAGGAGATTTTATGCCATTTGCACGCATCGATCTGGCTCAAGGAAAACCCCCCGAGTATCGCGCCACCGTGGGCGACGTCGTGTACGAGGGGATCGTCGGGATCCTGAAGGCGCCGGACGGCGACCGCTTCATGGTCATCGGAGAGCACGCGCCGGAGAATTTCGTCTTCGATCCGAACTTTCTCGACATCGAGCGATCGCCCGACCTCATCTACATCCAGGTGACCAGCACGGTCGGAAATACCAAGGAGCAGAAGCTTGCCTTCTTCCGACACATGGCCGACGAACTGAACCGCCGGCTCGGCGTGCGCCGCGAGGACGTCTTCATCAGCCTGGTCTTCGTCAACCGCGAGGATTGGTCATTCGGCAATGGGGAACCGTGGTGAAGCGGATACTCCAGGCCGACATCGTCTTCTTTCAGGAGGAAGTGACCGCGAAGGGTCGGCGCCTCTTCACTCAGAGACTTTCTCATAAGGGGAACACTCGTCAAACGAATTGAAAATCCTGCTGGATCTTTTATCACGTTCGTGCGACAAGAGTTACGATACAGAAACGGCTCGATGTCGCCGTAGGTGCGTTAACGAATTACCGGAGTGGTGGCATCCTCATCAGTAAGGGGTGATGCGCGAAGTCATCCGAGGTCGGCCCTCGGGCCGATGACAACGCTTCGCTGCCCGCCCGGCCCTCTTCGGAATGGAAGATGAGACGATCACTCCGATCTCCTCGCCCCTGAAAAGGGCATGCCGACCGGGCCCGGGATCGGCGACCGTGGCGACGGAGGCCCGGCGAAAAGTTGCCAATGAGTGCCAATGAGTGCCATGGCCCGACCACTGGCTTTCTTCGCCGGCCGGGGTCATCGCCAGCTCATCGTTGGGTATTATGACGCGGACGACCTCTCGAACTTCCGGGGCTGGGACTCGGCCGCGAGCGACGTCCAGGGCATCATCGGCTTCAATTACACGACCTGGGCCTCCAAATATGGCCTGCTGGAGAAGTATGCGGAGGCGATGAAGGCCGCCGGCAAACCGTGAGTCTCCTTCTCGACGGGCGAATCGTTCTTTCGGGGCTTTCCCATGGCGAGACTCCGGCCGAGATATCGAATAAATCGGGTGGGGCGTCTCGCCATTTCCGTCTGTAGCAAGACAAATACACCGTCCCGCCAGGTCAAGGTGAGAGTGGGATTTCTGACATGGACGTACGCGACGGCCGGTTCGGCGTCAGATATGATTGAGGGAACGAGGGAGGATCGAGGGTCTGGACGAGTCCGGGCGGATCGCGGCGCGGTTCCCCGGTCATCCGCCTCACTCATGGGAGGAGTTCTCGAAACAATGTTCCTCACCAGGTTGAAGGCCGGCGCGGTCGTCCTGCTGGCCTCGTGCACGATGGCGAGCCTGACGACCCTTGCCACCGAGCCGGCGCAGGCCGGCCTAGGCAACCGACGCCCGGCCACCGTTACCAGTCACAGCCCCGCACCCCCGCAGGACCCGGCCGCGGACGCCGCGGCAAAGGCGCAGAAGCCATCGGCCCTCGGTGGTGGCGGCGGCGTCCAGAGCAAGAGCAAGAGCCGCATGTTCATGCCGGATGGCAAGCTCATCTATGTGAACGTCTACACCACGGACCCGAACGCCGACCAGAAGGACCTCACCAACTCCTCCAACGTCTTCGTCATGCCCCGCCTCGAGCGGCGGATCAAGGGCATGGGCATCGCCGCGATCCTCGGCAACCGCACATCCGCCCTGCGGATCCGGCTGGACCCCGTCCGCCTGCGGGCCCACAACCTGTCGTCCGGGGACATCATGAAGGCCCTCACGGTGTCAACGATGGTCGGCCCGGACGAGCGGCTCAGGCGGCTCAGTCGCCCCGAGGTCAAGATGCCGCAGTCGACGGAGTACGTACTCACCTACATCGCGCCGCGCTATAACAAGCCAGAGCAGTATTCACAAATCATTCTAAAAGCAGATCCAGATGGGGAAGTCCTGCGGCTCAGGGAGGTGGGCGAGGTGGAGTTGAGTACCCGGTCCTTCGATAATTGCCCGGAAATCAACGGACATCCCGCAGCGGCTATCGTCCTCAAGCCACTCCCCGGCCGGGGCGCCGCCATCGTCATCGAGGCCATCAAGGAGGAGCTCGAGCAGACCAGGAAGGAATCGTTCCCCTCCGGCATGAACTTCGAGATCAATTCGCCCGAGGACCAGGGGATGATCTATGCGGTCATCGAGACTTCTTGGGACTCACCACTCGAATACACGAGCGCCGTGTGCCGCGAGTTGGAGGCAGTCGCCAGGGGCATCGACGATATCACCTCGGTCTCCTCGCTGGCAGGTTACGACGTCCGGACCGAGGACCTCAGCCCGCACGCTGGGACCTGTCTCATCCATCTGAAGAACCGGCCCGACCGCAAGCTGACCCCGCGCCAGATCATCGAGACGCTCGAGGAAAAATGCCGGGCGAGGGAGGTCGAGCCCGAGTGCTTCGAGCCGCCCGCGATCTCGGTCTTCGTCGCGGCCGGGGGCTTCTCCGTACGCGTCCTGGACAGGACGAATGCGAACGACGACAGGCGGCCCGGAGGACTGCCCGCGACGTCCATGGATGACTTGTTGAACCGCAAGGACCTGGAGGGCGTCTTTGCATTCTTTGCCGGCAACTACCCGCAGCATGAGCTGGTCATCAACAACGACGTGGCCATGCAGAAAGGAGTATCGATCGCGAGTGCGCTGGAGAAGCTACCCAGGATCGTCGGCGGCGATGTCCAGTCCGAGCGGACGCTCCGGCGGTTCGTCGAGGATCCGTCGAATCTGTCCTTCAAGAACGACCGCGGGGAACAGGTACCGTACCGCTCGTTCATGCAGTTCAAGAAGAAGCAGGGGTTGAACGAGAGCGGCCGCTGAGACGATTACGACTCGACGTCAGGTTCCTTCAGCAGATCTGCTAGTCGCCAGGTGACTTCCACCTTGTGAGCGATAGCCGGGTTGATCGCGATGGCGTGCCGATAGGTCGCCAGCGCCCGGTCCGGGTTCGTCTCGGCGAACGCCTTGGCACAGAGCAGCCAGCATTCGTCGGGCGCCGTGGCCCGCTCGAACACCGCCGGGTCGAGCGCCAACGCCTGATCGATCCCGTCTCGCCCTTTTTCAAGGAACCCCATGCTGGAGAACATCAGCCCGGATCGCAATTCAGCAAGAGCCTTGTCCTCGGCGACTCGTACTCCGACCAACTCGGCGCATTTCTTACGGTCCTGCGGCAACCCGTGGGCGCGGAAGGTCCAGGACAGGTTGCCGATGTTCCAAAGCTCGTCGGCGTTCACCATGCGGCCGAGGACGAAACGTTGTAGTTCGCTCAGCCCCGACACCGGCTCCTTGCTCGGCGGGAAAGCCGCCGCGATGAGCGTCCGGACCATCGGCATCGTGTCGAATAGACGAGCCAGGTCGAGCCGGTCGCACAGCGCCGGGATCGCCCGTTGCTGGACCTCAGCAGGCAAGAGGGAGATGGAATGGGCGGCATCACCCGAAGACTTGCCGCCTGCGCCCGGGATGCCCTCGTATCCTTCGATGTTGTTTGCGACGAAGTCGAGCAAGGGCTCGATCAGAGTCGGATCCGGATCGAGCCTCGCCAGCTCGCAGGCCGCCATGCAGCGGACTGCGGGGAAATTGTCCTCGGCCAACATCCGACGCAAGGGGCTTGCAGCACCCAACTCGCCGAGGGCAAAGGCCGTCGCGGCGCGGACCCACCCCGACTGATCCTTCCGGCCGTCGAGTAGCGGCACCGATTCGGCCGCCTTCGTGGGTAGGCAGGCCATCACCCAAGCCACGCCTGTGCGGACCTGGAAATCCGGGTCGTCGATCAGGGTGCAAAGAAGCGGGTAGCCTTTCAGCGACTGGAGGTAGATCTGGTGCAGCGCCCGCGAATAGGGATCGTCTTCGGCAGGATCGCTTTCGGCCGGCTGCACCTCGCCGTTGAAGTAAAGTCGCTCCCCGTCTCCCCAGACCGGCCGCTCCTGGACGCTGAAATATCCGGTGATCAAGCTTCCCCAGTAGCTCAGGAGCCAGGATCGATCCGGGACGGCCGATTCGGCGCACAGCTCGATCAGGAACGGGATCACGTGGGGCGTGGCGGGATATCGCGTCCCCTGGTGGAAGATGTTGCCGTAAAGCGCATGCTGGGCCTTAGCTCGCACTTTCGGATTGGGCGAGAGCAGCTGATGCAACAGATCCGGAACATCCTGCGCAGTGCCATGGGCATGCTCCAGGGTATCCCACGGGACTGCGTTGAGTCGCTCCAGCATACGCGGCTTCCTTGATTCAGATTGAAGAGCCTAACGTCGCAGGATCAGCATAACCGAGCCATCGCCGGATGGCCATTTCGACCGGGTTAGACTGGCGGCATCCGGACCTTCAGACCATTCGTCATTCGGTTGAGCCTTCGGTCGATCCACGCGACGACCTCGAAACATGGAGAACCGTCTCGCGTTGAGTTAGAATCGGGGGAGGTGGCCAAGGAGATCGCAAGACGCATTCGGGGATCGCGATGACGCACTGGCGGGAAGCGATTGATTCGTACATCAATTCGCAGGCGGAACGATGGTGTTCGATACGGCGGTACTTGCACGCCAACCCGGAGCCGAGTCGCGAGGAGTTCGGCACGACCCGGTACCTCGCGCAGCAGCTCGACGACGCCGGGCTCCGCGTGGAGATCGCGCCCTCGGGACGGGGCCTGATCGCCGAGCCGAAGGACCAGGGAGTTCGGAAGCGGATCGCGATCCGGGCCGACATCGACGCGCTGCGGATCGCCGACGCCAAGAGCGTCCCCTACCGCTCCGGTCGCGAGGGCTTGATGCACGCCTGCGGACACGATGCGCACGCGACCATGGCCCTCTGTGCCGCGATGGCGCTCCGGGAATGTCGCGATGAGCTGCCCGAGGACACCGCCTGGCGGGCCGTCTTCCAGCCGGCCGAGGAGGTGAGCGAGGGAGCGCTCGAGATGGTCGCCGCGGGCGCGGTCGAGAACGTCCGCGCGATCGTCGCGCTGCACGTCAACCCGGACCTGAGCGTCGGCCGGATCGCCCATCGCACCGGGGTGCTGACCGCCTGCTGCCAGGAGGTCCGGATCGTGATCCGGGGGGTCGGCGGCCATTCCGCGCGCCCCCACCTGGCGGTCAACCCGATCGCCGTCGCCGCGCAGCTCGTGTCGAGCCTCTACCAGCTCGTGCCGCGATCGGTCGACTCGCGAGACCCCTGCGTGCTGACGTTCGGCTGCATCCGGGGAGGGGCGAGCGCCAACGTCATACCGGACGAGGTCGAGCTGAAGGGGACGATCCGCACCCTCAGCGATCGCACGGCCGCGCTGGTCGAGGAGCGCATCACCCAGATCGCCCGCGGGCTCTCCGCCGCCAGCCGGACCACGATCGACATCGCCTTCCAGCAGGGGACCGAGGCCGTGGTCAACGACCCCGAGGTCACGGCGATCTGCGTCCGGGCCGCGGGCGAGGTCGTCGGCGAGTCGAACGTCGAGGAGATCCGCCTGCCCAGCATGGGGGGCGAGGACTTCTCCGGCTACTTGAAGCACGTACCCGGCTGCCTGCTCCGGCTGGGCGTGGCGTCGCTCGACCGCCCGCGACATGCGCTGCATTCCGCCCACTTCGACATCGACGAGGCGGCCCTCGCCATCGGCGCCAGGACCCTGGCCCACGGCGCGGTCCTCCTCTCCATCGCGACCAGGAGCCACGCGTCGTGAGCCTCTTCAAGTTCATCGCCAACGAGCGGCCTTCACTCGGCGTCGAGATCGAGCTCAACCTGGTCAACAACCAGACCATGGCGCTCCGCAGCGCGATCACCCGGATCCTCGCCGAACTCCCGCCGGAACTCGGCGACTCGGTGAAGCCCGAGCTCTTGCAGTGCTACCTCGAGATCAATACCAAGGTCTGCAACGACGTCGATGAAGTCCGGCTCGACCTGGAGCGGAAGCTCCAAGCGGTCCGGGAGATCGTCGCACGCCTGGACCTCCGCCTCTTCTGGAGCGCCACGCACCCGTTTTCCCGGTGGCAAGACCAGGAAGTCACCCCGAACGAACGCTACTATGGCCTGATCGACCTGCTCCAGGAGACCGCCCGCCGCCTGGTCACCTTCGGACTGCACGTCCACGTCGGGGTCAACTCGGGCGACAAGGCGATCATGATCTGCGACCGGATCATGCAGCATTTGCCGACCTTGCTGGCCTTCTCGGTCAATAGCCCGTTCTGGAATGGGCGGAATACGGGCCTCCACTCGCAGCGCGTGAAGGTGATGGAGACCCTCCCCACCGCGGGCCTTCCCCCGCTCATGAGGAACTGGTCCGAATATACCTGGCTCCTGAACCACATGGTCCAGACCGGATTCATCAAGACGATCCGCGAGATCTGGTGGGACGTCCGCCCCCACCACAACTTCGGGACGGTCGAGGTTCGAATCTGCGACATGCCGCCGACGCTCGAACACGTCCTGGGACTGACCGCGCTGATCCAGTGCCTGGTCTTCGACCTCTCGGAGGAGATCGAACGCGGCACTTACCAGTATGATTGTCATCCCTTCATGGTCCGCCAGAACAAGTGGCGGGCATGCCGGTATGGGATGGAGGCCAAGCTCGTCGATCCGAGCACCTACCAGGCCATCCCGGCGCGACAGGTGGTCCATTCCCTGGTCAACCGGCTCGCGGATCGGGGCGAGGAACTGGGCTGTGCCTCCTACCTGCAATCCGTCCACGATCTCGCCGAGCAACCGACCGGCGCGCTTCGCCAGCTCCAGATTCTCCGGGAGACGAATAACCTCGAGGAGGTCGTGCGACGGATGCTCTCGCTGACCGAGCCCGTCGCGCTTTGAACCGCTTATTTCGAGCCTTCTCGCTGGACGCCACCGCCGGGGCACCCTCAGGCCTGACCATCTTCCCGAACCGGGTGGGGAGGCCGATGGCGATGTCCAGCGAGAAGTCTCCGAGTAATCCTCGTCGAGGTGCCCACGCGGAAGCCCATTGGTCGGTTCATACGAGAGCGATCCGTCTCGATCACATCCATCTCGATCCGATTGAATGCGCGATGAATGTATCTTATGATTGGCGTGATCCTTGGCAGGCGAATTCTCCGGCCCGCGTGCTCAATGTAACGGGTGCTACCGCGATGTTGGACGACCCCTCAGCCGCCCGCTTTCCGACGACCCAATGGAGTCGCATCCTGATTGCCGGCGGTGTCGGTGCACCCCACGCCGACGATGCATTGGCCGAATTCTGCCGGACCTACTGGTATCCCCTCTACGCCTTCATCCGTCGCAGAGGGCACGCCCCGCCGGAGGCGGCCGACCTGACGCAAGAGCTCTTCGCGAGGCTCATCGAGAAGGGCGTGCTGGCCGACGCCGACCCCGCCAAGGGGCGGTTTCGCTCTTTCCTGATGACGGTCTCCATTCACTTCCTCGCCAACCAACATGACCGCTCGGTGGCCGCGAAGCGCGGTTCCGGTAAGAGCCCGATCTCGATCGACCTGGCCGTCGCGGAGGGGCGATTCACTCGGCACAACTCGTGCGGCCTCTCGCCCGAGCGACTCTTCGACCGGGACTGGGCGATGCAGACTCTCGGGCGCGTCCTCGAACTATTGCGGGGAGAGTATGCCCAGTCGGGGAGCCTCACGACCTTCGAGCAACTCCAGCCCATCCTGACGAGCGACGCCGGCGCCGGCACGTACGCCGCGGTCGCCGAGAGGATGGGAATCTCGACGGGAGCGGTGCGGGTCGCCGTCCACCGCCTGCGGCGACGCTACGGCGCGATGTTGCGTGCCGAGGTCGCCGCCACGCTCGACGACCCGAGCCAGGATGCGATCGACGACGAGATCCGCGACTTATTCGCCGCGCTCGGGACCTGAGTTTCCAAAGAAATCCGGCGATGTCGTGTAACGTTCCCGGGAATCCGCTTGATCTCAGGATAAGAGCAAGCGGTCGCGAAGGACAAACCGGGGCACACGATACCGTGCTTATCCTCCGGGTCCCGATACCGTGTTGCGCATCGGACCGTTCCGCTGCCGACGTCGGCCACTTCTTCGCCGCGAATGACGTCAGGGGATGAGTCCTCGGCCCGGTTCCGATTTCGCCCGATGATCGCGGGCTTTACCGGCTCTCGATCTGTTTCGCACCCCGGTATCAGGAGGACATCTTTCATGGCCCGGCACCGTAGTTTTGCTCTCATGACGATGGCTTATTTCGTGGTCGTCCCGGCGATCTCCGCCCGCGCAGGCTCGCTACCCGACATCCGCGGCCTCTCGTTTGTCTATCCTTTCCAAGGCGTTGAATTCTTCGCGGGCACGGTCCCCGGCTTCGGCTTCGTCACCGACCCACTGGCCGACCCGACCGCTCCTCAAACGTTCATTCCCACCATCCCGTCCACCTTCGATGTGACGGCTGACCCCACGGCGCCGAACGACCCATCCCGCATCCAGATCGACACGCGATTCATCACCACGATCGACCCCCTGGTCTATGTTCCCCTGACACTGACCGGCACTTACGATCAAACAACCGGGGCGATCAGCGTCAGCGGCGGTGCCACCGGCACGTTCCTCAACAATCGCGGTCCCGACCCGTTCGGGCTCTTCCCCGGCACCAATCTGTTCGAGCAACTCACCGACCCGATGGAGAGCTTGCACGGGGTCGTGAGCGTGTCGGGCGGCGGAATCACGATCACCGGGACCGACCCGGCGGTCACGCCCGGAGACCCCGGCAACATCTCGTTCGCGTCGGCCAACCTCCTCTGGATCCCGATCGGGTCGACCAACCCGAACGATGCCGTCTACAGCGTCGCGGTTGATAACCCGACGGGCGCGATCTACGACTGGACCGCTCAGTCCGTGCCCGAGCCCGGCTCGATAGTCTTGATGCTGAGCGGCCTGGCCGCGTCGTTCGTCGGCTGCAAGCTGCGCCGCAGTCGGACCGCCTGAACTTCCGGAATCGTCGATCGCGATCGCTTGCCTTGGAGACGAGGTTGATGAAGCGGGCCGCCGAATCAGCACACCATCCAAAACGAGCCTCATCGGAAAGACTATTACAATCCTTCCGGACTTATTTTTACCTAGCTTAAGGAGATTAAACCATGCGCATCATGGCCCGCCATTCGTTGAGCCTTACGATCATCTTCGGACTCACGTTCCTCGCCTGCGACCAGCTCGTTGCGGGAGAAGTCTACCTGGCCCTGGGGGACTCGAGCGCCTTCGGTAACGATGAATCCGTGCCGTCTTCGACGATGCCCAATTACGGGGACCAGGGCTACGTCCGCCCATTCGCCGACTTTCTCGGCACTCTCAACGGCGGCGTCCGGCCGCAGGTTGTCAACCTGGCGATCTCGGGCGAACTATCATCCAGCTTCCTCTCCGGCGTCGCCCCGTCCGACTGGTCAGGCCGCGCACAGTCTTGGAATCTCAATTATCCGAAGGCCGCGACATCGCAGGATAGCCTGATGATCTCCACACTCGACGCCGCTCACACGGCCGGCAACTCGGTCTGGGTGACCCTCAACTTCGGGACCAACGACTTCAGTCACCTGATCGCCAGCGCCGCGTGGCAAAGCGCCTCGCCATCCGAGCAGCAGGCGTTGTTCACCCAACTGGTGAATCAGGTCGCCTTGAACTATGAGACCGTCTTGACCCAGGTGGAGATGCATGCTCCCGTCGCCCATATTCTTTTGCCGGGCTTCTTCGATAACATCCTTCCGACCGACCCGGGATATGCGTTGAACGAAATCGCAATCGGCGCGGGTAATCAGCTTGTCCAGCAGATTGCACCGGCATTCGGTGCGACGTATGTGGATTTCTATTCGGTCATCAATGGGAATGTGCCCGAACTCACGAACTACAACGACGGTCAGGGCGGTCACCTGAACGAGGCAGGCTACGCCGCGGTCGCCCTGGCCCTGGAAGCGGCCGCCGTGCCCGAACCGTCCTCATACATCCTGGGTGGAATGGCGAGTTTGACGGGGCTGGGTCTCGCATGGATGCGTCGCTTCTCAACTCGTATTTCATGATCAATTCCTTCCCGACGTCTCGAAAGGACACGCTCATGTTCGGAATCCGAATTCCCCGGCGGTTCTCGGCCCTGGCGATCGTGGCTTTGATCGAGTTGGCCACGGTCCAGGCCCGCGCCGACATCTCCTATAACTTCAACAACGGCAATGACAACGGGCTGACCCGCTACGACCCGCTCGCGCCGTTTGGCAGCGTTTCGACATACACGTTTCCCGTGCTCGGACCGGGTAATGACGGATATCGCCTGACTTCGTCGCCATCGCCCGATTACAACAACCTCGGCCCGGCTCGAGTCGGCGCCGTCGCGGAGGCCGAGACATTCACCAACTTCCGAGAAACTGTCAACATCGTGGGCTGGAATTCCTCCCTGGACCAGGGATTCGGTCTTGCCGCCCGAATCAGCAATGTCGGACTGGGGACCTCGGACGGCTACTACCTCCACTACAATCCCCAGACGGCCGATGTGACGAGCGGCCTTGATATCGACCGGTTCGACAATGAATCGATCACCAGGAGCGCGTTCACCCCGCTCAGTCCACTCGACCCGACCGTCGGCTACCGCCTGGTGTTCACCGGGATCGGCGCCGCTCTCACCGGGCAAATCTTCGCGCTGAGCGACCTCAATGACGCGCTGGCCACGGTGACTCTCACCGACGCGACGTACCAGTCCGGCTTTTCGGGCGTGCTAGCGACCGGGCTCCTGGGTGTCACCAACACCGGCGTCGACGCGACCTTCGACAACTTCACCGCGCAGTCGGTGCCCGAGCCCGGTTCAATGTTATTGATGTTAAGCGGCTTGACCGCATCACTCGTCGGCTGGAATCTGCGACGCCGCCCGAGCGCCTGAATCGAATCGCGGAGGCCGTCGATTGCGATCATTCGCCACGGAGCCCAGGTGGAATCGGTCGAGGCCTCCCGTAGACTGGGGCATCGCGGCAAGGGAGACTCGCTCGCCGTCGTACGAATCGCGATAGCCGGGAGGCTCGGTGATGACCGATATGACCCGCTGCCCCCGTTGCGGCGCCGAGCGGCCGGCGGACGCCCCCGGGGGCCTGTGTCCGCGCTGCCTGCTCCGGTTCGCGATCGGGGTGGGCCTTTCGGGCGACGATTCGAGCCCCGTTGAGCGCGATGTCGAGCTGCAGGCCGTGGAGCCGGGCGAGGGGCACGCGGACACGGACACGGACGCGGATGCCGACGCGAACACGGATGCAGGGCTCGCGACCGTCGAACGGACGGATTTCGACGAAGGTAAGAATGAGGCCGCCCCGCTGCCCAGGGGCACGCCGATACGCTACTTCGGCGACTACGAGTTGCAACGCGTTCTGGGCCAGGGCGGAATGGGGATCGTTTACAAGGCGCGTCAGATCAGCCTCAATCGTCCGGTCGCCCTGAAGATGATCAAGGCGGCCGAGTTCGCCACCGACGACGACCACCGCAGGTTCCGGAACGAGGCCTCGGCCGTCGCCCTGCTCGACCACGCCAACATCGTACCGATCTTCGAGGTCGGGCGGTTTGAAGATCAGCACTATTTCAGCATGAAGCTGATCACCGGAGAGAGCCTGGACAAACGGCTCAAGAGCTATGCCGCCGATCTCCGCGGCGCGGCCCGGCTGCATCGCGGTCGCGGCGGGCGCCATCCATCATGCTCATCAGCGGGGCATCCTCCATCGCGACCTGAAGCCGGCCAATATCCTGGTGGACGCCGAGGGGCAGCCCCATGTGACGGACTTCGGCCTGGCCAAGCAAGTCGAAGGCGACAGCGAGCTGACCCGGCCGGGTACGATCATGGGTACCCCCCCGTACATGGCCCCCGAGCAGGTCTCGGCCACGAGAGGATCGGTGACGACGGCGACCGACGTGTACGGACTGGGGGCGATCCTCTACGCGCTGCTCACCGGTGCGGCACCTTTCGGCGGGACGACCGTCCTGGATACGCTGGAGCAGGTGAAGGAAAAGGATCCCAAGCCTCCCCGGACGATCAATCCCCGAGTCCCGCGGGACGTCGAAGTCATTTGCTTGAAGTGCCTGGAGAAAGACCCGAGGCGCCGCTACGCGAGCGCCGATGCGCTGGCCGAGGAGCTGAATCGATGGCTGGCCGGCGAGCCGATCCTCGCGCGACCGGTGGGGAAAGGGACACGGTTCTGGATGTGGTGCCGGCGAAATCCGGTGCTGGCGGGCTCCGTCGCCTCGGTGGCTTTCTCCCTCATCGCCGTCGCAGTCCTCGCCCTGCTCTATGCCGACCGTCGATCCCGTTATGCTGACGCACAGGCCCTGAACGCCCGCAACGAGCGAGAGGCGAAGGCGAACATCGCCCGACTGGCCGAAGACCTCGATCGGGAAGGCCGGAACCTCAAGAACTCACTCTCCCAATCGAACCTCCGCCTGGCCATGCTCCACTTCGAGCGCGGCCAGGCCGCATTCGATAAAGGAGAGATCGGCCCCGGATTGCTTTCGCTCGTGGAGAGCTGGCGTTCGGCCGTGGCGGCGGGTGACTCCACCTGGCAACACCTGGCTCGCGCGAACCTCTCCGCCTGGCGGCACCAGCATCCCGTGCTCAAGGCCGTCTTTTCGCATGGCGCGCTGATCGGCAAGGTGGCGTTCAGCCCCGATGGCAAGACCGTACTCACCGGTAGCGTGGACAAGACCGCCCGGCTCTGGGATGCCGCCTCGGGCAAACCGATCGGCCCCCCCTTGCAGCATCAAAACGCCATATTGGCCGTGGCATTCAGCCCCGACGGGAAAACCGCCCTGACCGGAAGTTTGGACGGGGCGGGCCGGCTCTGGAACGCCTCCTCCGGACAACCCGTCGGGCAACCCATCGGGCACCAAGCCCACATTTCGTCGGTGGCGTTCAGCCCCGACGGGAAATTCATCCTCACCGGTAGTTTGGACAACACGGCCCGGCTCTGGGACGCGATCACCGGTCGGCCTATCAGCAAACCCTTTCCACATCAAGGCCCCGTCCAGACTGTGGCGTTCAGTCCCGACAGTAAGACCTTCGTTACCGGGACATCGGACAACCACGATCATTCGGCGCGGATCTGGGATACGCAGACCAATCGGCCCATCGGAGAGCCGCTCCAGCACGACGGCCCGGTCCGATCGGCAACGTTCAGTCCGGACGGCAAGTCCATCCTCACCGGGAGCTGGGACACGACCGCCCGGCTCTGGGACGCCGCGACGGGCAGGCCGATCCGAGATCCCTTCAAACATAATTGGGCGATCGACGAGGTGGCGTTCAGCCCCGATGGCAAGACCATCCTCACGGCGAAGTGGGACAACCCGGCGCAGCGCTGGGACGTGGCCACTGGGCGACTGATCGGCAAACCCCTCGGCGGCTCCGTCGAACATACAGACCAGATCTTTCCCGCGGCGTTCAGCCCCGACGGCAAGACCGTACTCACCGGTAGCCTGGAAAGGACCGCCCGGCTCTGGGATGTCGCCACCAGCCTACCCCTGGGTTTACCCCTGCCTCATCAAAACGCCGTCGTTGCGGCGGCGTTCAGCCCCGACGGCCAGTCCGTCCTAACCGCGACCTTGTATGGAACAGCCCGGCTCTGGGGCCTCCCGGCGGGATTACCCATCGGTCAGATACTCGAACATGGAGAAATGGCGCCATTGGTCTTGGCCTTCGCCCCCGACGGTCAAACTGTCCTGATCGGAAGCGGCGATCGGACGGCCAGGCTCTGGGACGTCGCCTCTGGACAGCCGGTCGGACAACCCCTCCCGCATCCCGACCAGGTCAGTGCGGTGGCGTTCAGCCCCGACGGCAAGACCATCCTTACCGGGAGCTTCCGCCAGGCCCGGCTCTGGGACGCCTCATCCGGGCATCCGAAGGGCGCTCCCATGAATCATCAAGGCTTCGTCAAATCGGTGAGGTTCAGTCCCGACGGCAGGAACTTCCTGACGAACGGCGATGACGATTCCGCGCGGTTGTGGGACGCCGCGACCGGTCAGCTCATGGGACGACCCATCGCGCACCCGGGGGCACTCGCCGCGATGAAGTACAGTTCCAATGGCAAGGGCATCCTCACCGGGATGGAGTTCAGTCCCGACGGCAAGACCATCCTCACCGCGAGCACTCGGGCCGCGCAGTTATGGGACGTCCTTACCCGTCGACCCATCGGCCGGCCTATCCAGCAAGGCCAGATCGTCGATGTCGCGTTCAGCCCCGACGGTCGGACCATCCTCATCGCCGACGTCTACAACAGGGCGGCGACGTTATGGGACGCGTCTACCGGCGCGTCGAAAGGGACGCCCATGTATCATGATCATTCTCTAATTAGTTCATATTTCAGTCCCGACGGCGAGACGATCCTCACGGCCAGCCGAGACGGGGCGGCGCGGCTGTGGGACACCGCCGACGGACGGGCTCCTCGCCGGATTTTCCGACATCAACGTATGGTCCATGTCGCGTGCTTCAGTCCCGACGGCAAGACCATCCTCACCGCGAGCGAGGACGCGACGGCACGGCTGTGGGACGCCGGCACGGGAAAGCCCATCGGCCCGGCCTTGAGACACCAAGCGCCCGTCCGAAGGGCGGCCTTCAGCCCGGACGGCAAGTCCATCATCACCAAGACGGAAGACAATGATCCCGCGAGACTCTGGGACATCTCTTTGTTACCCGACGATCTCGCACGGATCGCGACCTGGATCGAGGTTCTCACGGGCCTCGATCTTGATGAGCAGGGCGCCGTCCGGGTACTCGATAACGCGACTTGGTCCGCGCGTCGCGAGCGGTTGAATCAAACGGGAGGCCCCCCGGTGTTGAGTCCCGATGGGCTGTCCGACCCCATCCTCTTCGGGACCAACCCGTCCGCTCGTGGTCGCGCCTTGATGGACCTGAAGCGCTGGGACGACGCCGAGGCCGCCTTCAACGAGGCGATTCGCTCCCGGCCATTCAACGCCTCGGCCCGCGTCGAGCGCGGCCGTTTCCACGTCGCACGTTCCCAGGCCGAGAAGGCCGCGGCCGACTTCGAGCGGGCCTATATCTTGAATGATCGCGAGCCCGGGCGCGTCGCCGCGATCGTCGCCAGCGAGACGTCCGTCCGGCGGATCATCGCCCAGCAACCCGAATTGGGGGCCGATCTCTGGCGGCTGCGCGGCGATCATCTCGGAAACCAGCGGCGATGGGCCGAGGCCATCGTGTGTTACACCCGTTCGATCGAGGTCTTATCGAGCATGACGACCGGGGATCGATCGGAAATCGAGACGTGGCGATCGCGAGCGGTTGCCGAACTTGCGATCGACCGGACCGACCGGTATCGCGAGCAGTGCCGGGAGATGCTCAGGCGGTTCGATAATCGGACTGATTCCTGGGGACTTGATCAAGATCTCGTCGCGAGGGTCAGCCTGCTATCACCGGGCGCTGGTCCGCTACTCTCGCAGGCCGCAGGTCTGGCCGTTCTTGGCTTGCAGAGAACTCCCGACGAGGAGCCACGATTGACCGCGGCGCTGGCGCATTACCGAATGGGCCGATATCAAGCCGCACTCGACCAGGTTCGCGACGCCCGAGAAGTCGGGACCCGGTACAGCGGGGCTCGAGCCGCAGGTTCTCAGGCCACGATTTCCCTCATCGAAGCCATGGCCAATGCCTCACTCCATCGAATCGTCGAGGCCCGCGATGCGTTGAAAAAGGCCGAGCAGATCTTCCGGCGCGGGAACGCGTCCGACGGCCCCAATAACTGGAGATCGACCCTCCCATGGGAGGATCGCGCGTCCTACGAGATCCTTCACCGCGAGATCCGAGACCTGCTCCTGGATGCGGCATTCCCGGCCGACCCGTTCGCTCGCTGAAGGCCCCTGCGCCGAACCCGCCTCACGGCGTATCTTGACGCCAAACCAATCCTCGGCGTTGGTGCGGTTGACCGAGAGGCCAAAGTTCGGATCACGCAGGCGAAAGCCCTATCATTCACGATTTCTTCACGAACCCAACATCGCTTTGTCATGGCATTGGTTAGGATAGAATTCGTAGCCACCTATTGAACGATCATCCACCAATCCTCGCGATGCACCCATGCCCAAGCCCAAGATTCTGGTCATAGAAGACGAGCGATCGCTCGTCGAGGTGTTGAGTTGCAACCTGGAACGCGAAGGATTCGATGTGCTCGTGGCCTTCGACGGCCAGGAGGGACTCAGGCAGGCCCAGTTGAAATTGCCGGACCTGATCGTGCTCGACCTGATGCTCCCCAACAAGCCCGGATTGGAAGTCTGCCGCGAGCTCAAGCTCGGGACCCGGACGAGAGAGATCCCCATCATCATGGTCACGGCGAAGGCCGAGGAGTCGGACGAGCTGGTCGGATTTGCGATGGGCGCGGATGACTACGTGACGAAGCCTTACAGCACGAAGATCCTGATCCAACGGATCAAGAAGGAGTTGCGAAAGCGTCAGTTGAAGGAGGAACCGGCGACAGGCAAGGTGATCGAGAGTCAGGGGATCGTGATCGACCGTCACAGCCATCGGGCGCTGTATCAGGGCCAGGAACTCCCGCTGACTCCGACCGAATTCCGGCTCCTCGAAGTCCTCATCCGGCAAACCGGGCGGGCCTTCACGCGATACGAGCTGATGGATGCCGCGATCGGCGAGGATGCCATCGTCCTGGAACGGACGATCGACGTTCACATCAAGAGCCTCAGGAAGAAGCTGGGCGACGCCGGTGAACTTATCGAGACCGTCCGCGGCGTCGGCTATCGTTTCCACGAGCCTCGTATGGCGAATGTTTGAAGGGCGACGCATCGGGGCCGGGATTCGCGCGCGGGACTGATCTCGGCGGCGGAGCTTGACGTAGCGGGTCCAACTCCGATCGTACGACCGATACGTCACGTGGCGCGTCGATCCCCAATCGCACCTGCCCCCCCTCGATGCGGACGATCGTGACGCAGATATCATCGCCGATGAAGAGCTTCTCCATCAGCTTGCGGGTCAGCACAAGCATGAGTAGCGTCCCTTTGAAAGCCGATATGGCCATTCCGTTCAGGTCGAAATTTAGCGTCATACGCGTCGGCGACGCGACAATCAATGAGCCTCAATAGCACTCTAGTTCACGCCTTCGGCCAATTCGGACGCACATCGGATTACGAAGCCACGCAATCATCCATATCGCCGTAACTGGCGACATCGGGCGCCGACACGCCGATTTCCATGGCTTCCCGGTGTGATCGGGCCTGAACAATCCGGTCGATGCTGGACTCGGACCCGTAATATGGGAGCATAGCGACCAGTGGCCTCGATGCTGGCTATGCCGAATGCCGGTCCCCACGCCGGCACCAGCACGGGGCCGTGGTCGTCATCACTCCATCGTGATTCGTTGGTTGATAGAGGTTATGATGTCTCCTGACTCGCACGTCTCCCTGATTATCATCGGCTCCGGATCCGCCGGATTGACGGCGGCCCTGTATGCGGCGCGGGCCAATCTGGCGCCTCTCGTCTTCGAGGGTAAGGAGCCCGGGGGCCAGTTGACCCTCACGACCGCCGTGGACAATTTCCCGGGATTTCCCGAGGGAATCCAGGGTCCGGACCTGATGGACCTGATGCGCAAGCAGGCCCAGCGCTTCGGGGCCGTCTGCCATTGGCAGACCGTCTTCGAGGTCGACCTCTCGAAGCGGCCGTTTCGGGTCCGGACCACGGATGATCCCAGCGGCGATCCCTCGAGCGGCACCATCCGCGATTACACGAGCGACGCGCTGATCGTCGCGACCGGAGCCTCCGCTCGCTGGCTCGGTAACGAGGGGCCATTCCGCGGGAACGGCGTCAGCACCTGCGCGACCTGCGACGGCCACTTCTATCGCGGCAAGGACATCGCGGTCGTGGGAGGCGGCGATTCCGCCGCCGAGGAGGCCACCTTTCTGACCCGATTCGCCAGCAAGGTCACCGTCATCCATCGACGTGATGCCCTGCGTGCATCCAAAGTCATGCAGGATCGCATGTTCCAGAATCCCAAGATCGAATACGCCTGGAATTCGGCCGTCGATTCGATCGAGGGAGAGCAGTTGGGTGGCCACCAGGTCTTGACGAAGGTCAAACTGCGCTCCACCAAGGACGATTCGCTGCGAGACCTGAAGATCGACGGCTTATTCCTGGCCATCGGTCATGTCCCGAACACGGCCGTCTTCAAGAATCAGCTCGCGACGACGCCCGAGGGCTATCTCTTGACGCGTACGGCACTCGCCTGGAAGGGCGTGGAAGCCCCCGCCGGCCTCGCCGATACGATGACGAATTATGGGACGGCGACCAGCGTCGAGGGGGTCTTCGGCTGCGGGGATGTGGTGGACACCCATTATCGACAGGCGATCACCGCGGCGGGCTCGGGTTGTGCCGCGGCCATGGATTGCGAGAAATGGCTGGAGAGCCTCGGTGTCGGTACGCCACATTCGTGAAGCGTGACCCGGACTTCATGGGAGTCGAGGGACGCCGGTACGATTGGAGCAAACATTTCCACGTCCTGATATCGCCTGGACGTTCGAGGGCCGATTTGCTTTCGAGTTTTGTCCTCAGCCCGGTGAAAGGGCTGCGCGCTCTTGGGCCAAATAGTAAAGCCCGGAGATTTGGCCAGGATAGGAAATTTAGCCCGGACTGACCCGGGGCGATATTGCCGGTTGTAAAAAGCTTATCGGAAGTTAGGGCGGAATGGATAGGAGAGGGCGTACGGGATTTGAAGAATTGACAGAGAGACCCCCCCTGAACTTTCGAAGGCAAGTCGTTACAATTCAGGTGCGTCTGTCGTCAGATGGCTAATGCCGCACTGCGTCGAGCCGGTCGGCCGACGTTTATCATTAATCGCGTCGTAATTGGTGAGATCGCATGGAGAATCGACCGCCGCCACAGGAGACCCCACGGAAGCCCTCGACCAGTGGCCGCAAGACGAATGGTTCGGGCGGGTCGCCTACTCCCCCCTGGCTCTGGCTGATCGTGATCGGGTTGCTGGCCTTGATCTTCTGGCATTTCGTGCCCAAGACCGAGGTCCAGGTCCTGTACCACCCGTGGTTCACGGATCAAGTCAAGAACCATAATATCAAATCGATGTCGATCCAGGGTAACGAGATTCGCGGCGAGCTCCGCAAGGAGACGACCTACAGCCCGACTTCGGGCACGAGTACACCCGTACATAAGTTTTTCACATATATCCCCTCCGAGGAGATGATTGGAGCGCTCATCACGGAGGTGAAGGGGGGGGAAGGGAAGGACACCGAGGTCGTCCGGATCGAGGGAAATCCGCCCAATACCGCCAACGGCCTGGCCTGGATCATGCTCTTGCTGCCGATGTTCGTCGTGCTGGGACTCATCTACTTGATGATGAGACGGGCTCGCGACCAGTTCGACGGCGGGATCCTGGGGAGCTTCGTGAAGAGCCCCGCGAAACGGCATGACAAGTCGAAACAGCGCACGTCGTTCGACGAAGTGGCCGGCCTGGAAAATGCCAAGTCGGAACTCCAGGAGATCGTGGAATTCCTCAAGAGCCCCGAGAAATTCCAGCGGCTGGGAGGCCGGATCCCCAAGGGCGTCCTGCTGGTCGGCCCGCCGGGCTCGGGAAAGACCCTGCTGGCCCGGGCGGTCGCCGGCGAGGCCGGGGTCCCGTTCTACTCGATCTCGGGCTCCGAATTCATCCAGATGTTCGTCGGCGTGGGTGCCAGCCGCGTCCGGGACATGTTCAAGACGGCCAAGGAGAATAGCCCCTGCATCCTCTTCATCGATGAGATCGATGCGGTCGGCCGGGTCCGCGGCGCGGGCCTGGGCGGCGGCCACGACGAGCGCGAGCAGACCCTCAACCAGATCCTGACCGAGATGGACGGATTCTCGCCGAGCGAGAGCGTGATCGTCCTCGCCGCGACCAACCGGCCCGACGTCCTCGATCCGGCCCTGCTGCGACCCGGCCGGTTCGACCGCCATGTGACCGTCGATCGGCCCACCAAGAAGGGCCGGCTCGAGATCCTCAAGGTCCACATCCGGAACGTCCCGCTGGCGGAGGACGTCAACCTCGAACGGATCGCCCGCAGCACCGTGGGGATGAGCGGGGCCGACCTGGCCAATCTGGTCAACGAGGCCGCCCTGCTGGCCACCCGCGAGAACAAGGCGGCCGTCAACTCCAAGGATCTCGACGCCGCGCTCGACAAGGTCATCCTGGGCGCGAAGCGTGAGGATGTGATCACGCCGAAGGACAAGCGGGTCACGGCGTTCCACGAGGCCGGCCACGCGCTGGTGGGCTGGCTGACGGCGAAGTCGGATCCGGTCCACAAGGTGACGATCATCCCCCGGGGCCGCGCCCTGGGCGTGACGCAGTACCTCCCCGAGGAGGACCGCTTCAATTACAATCAGAGCCAGATCCTGGCGAAGCTGGACTCGATCATGGGCGGTCGGGCCGCCGAGCGGCTGGTCTACGACGAGATGAGCACCGGCGCGGCCGACGACCTCAAGCAGGCCACCCGGCTCGCCCGGCTGATGGTCACGCAGTTCGGGATGAGCGAGCGCATCGGCCCCGTGTTCTTCCGGGCCTCCGAGGAGCATCCGTTCCTCGGCCGGGAGATGTCGGAGCTCCGCGACCACTCGGAGCACACGGCCCAGGTGATCGATGAAGAGGTGGCCCGCATCCTCCGCGAGTCCGACGGGCGGGCGTTCCGGATCCTCGAGGAGCATCGCGACGACCTGGAACGCGTCACCGAGGCGCTGATCGAGCGCGAGGTGCTCACCGAGGGCGAGATCGAGGAGCTCGTGGGCAAACGCGTGATCGATGATGAAGAAGTCGAAGTCGATCCGGCTCATAAGGATGAGGTCGTGGCATCCATCGATAGCCCGTCTTGAGCCCGAAGCCGGGCTCAGGATGGCGTCGAGTCGCGTCACGTCGCATCGTTCTGCGACGCCTCGCGATCGGGGCCTGGTCGGCGGAATATCCCATCGTCAGGGAGTTAGCAGGAAGTGTCTACGTCCGCAACGCCGATGGTCTCCCCGCCCCCGGTCGTCTGTGCGGGACTGGTGGTGGCCGATCACGTCACTCCGCCCCTGGACCACTTGCCGCGCTCGGGCGAGCTGATCGCCGTCGATAACCTCGTGCTCAACATCGGCGGGGGGGCGGCCAACACGGCCGTCAACCTCGCCCGGCTCGGGGTCTCGACCGCGATTTGCGCCCGCGTCGGCGCCGACATCTTCGGGCGGTTCGCGACCGAGACCCTCCAGAGTCGAGGGGTCGACTGCGAGGCGCTGAAGACCGACCCGTCCCGGCCGACCAGCCAGACCTTGATCGTGAACGTCAAAGGGGAAGACCGGCGTTTCATCCACACCGTGGGCGCCAACACGGGTTTCGTGGCCGCCGACCTGGACGCCGTGCTCCAATCCACGCCCCGGGTCCTGCACATCGGGTACTTCTTGATCCTCCCCAATCTCGACGCCCATGAGCTGGCCGATCGATTCCGGCGGGCTCGGGCCGCCGGGACGCTCACCCTGCTCGACGTGGCGACGCCCGGCCCCGGCGCGTATCTCGACCGCCTCAAGATCGTGCTCCCGGAGACGGATATCTTCGTGCCCAACACCGACGAGGCCGAGCTGATCCTCGGAGAGTCCGACCCCGTCCGGCAAGCCAGAATCTTCCGCGAGATGGGTGCCCGCCGGGTCGTGATCACGCTCGGCGATCGCGGTGTCATCTCCGTCTCGGACTCGTTGCAGGTCCGCCTGGGGGTCTATCCGGTCGATTACGTCAACGGCTCGGGCGGCGGCGATGCCTTCAACGCCGGCTACATCCTGGGGCTCCTCGAGGATCGTCCCGAGCTGGAATGCTTGAAGCTGGCGAGCGCCGTCGGTGCCAGTTGCGTCCGGGCCGTCGGGACGACCGACGGCGTGTTCTCGCGACACGAAGCCGAGGAGTTCGCGAGACGCCACGAACTGGTCGTCGAACGAATCCCCTGAGTCGCCGCGGCTCCTCGAAGATCCTCGAGATCGGTGAAGACGTATCAATAACACGTGACAACGTGAGCGAAGCTATCATTCCAGAACGTCATTGATCCAGTTCAGCAAGTCCCCTTCGTGATCTTGTCGGATAGGAGTCCCCTCCGTCCTCCGTCCTCGATCGGCGTTGGTCTCGGGCCGAGGAGTGTATTCGGCGTAGAGGACATGGGTCCGAAAGACTCCCTTCCAGCGATAGGCCACCCTCATCGGTATCGTGTTCGCACCTCGTGAGGGGTCGTCAGCCGAGCGCCCGATCATCGCTTCGATTTCTCTCCTCGTATAAGAGCCGGCGTGCTTCGAGGCCACGATGCCGACGGTACGAAGCGCACGGCTTGCATCCGCATACGCGGACCATTCCAGGAAAGCCACGTACGAGCCGAGGACCAGGGCCCCGGCCATGAGCCGGTTCCTCAAGCGGCCCAACGTCCCGCCCTTGGCGTGCCCTTTCGAAGACAAGCCATCCGCGGGGGGCAGCAGTTGCATCACGAACCAGGTCAGCACGGCCAGGCCCGCAAAGATGAGAAGGAGAACAATCTGCCACTCGGCACCGACATTTTGCTCCAACTCGGGCAGCCAATACGTCACCGCGATCAGGACTATCACGCCGAGCATCAAGGTCAGGAGCGTTGGAATCAGCCTGCGTATCGTCGAAGTCGGCGTGGCGAGCCTGGTGATGACGCCGGTTTCCCTGGCGATCGGGGCCAGGGTCGGCTCGTCGTCCGTTTCGTTGATTTCGAAATGCCCCATCCGATCGCCGGCCGTCGGTAGCAAATCGTGTTCGATGAGGTCGTGACCCGCCTCCTCGAGGGATAGATCGGGGGCCTTCGCCTGTAATTCCGCCAGTTCGTGGATCAGGGTACGGGACAGCTCATTGGCGGAGGAGAATCGCTCCGGAGGGTCCTTGGCCATCAGCCGGCGGATGAGATCTTCGAGCGTGGGAGAGATATCGGGATTCAGGTCTCGAATCGGCCTGGGTTCACCATTTCGCACCAGCGTCAGCGTGTCCCAGACGTCGGTGCCGGAAAATGGCGGCTCGCCGGTACAGAGCTGGTAGAGCACGCTCCCCATGCTGAAGAGATCCGAGCGATGATCGAGCCCATCCCCGCACGCCTGTTCGGGGGACATATACGGTGGCGTGCCCAGCAGGACCCCGCTCGCCGTCAGGCGCCAGGGCTCGTCGGCG
This sequence comes from uncultured Planctomycetota bacterium, assembly GCA_963743925.1. Classification (GTDB taxonomy): domain Bacteria; phylum Planctomycetota; class Planctomycetia; order Isosphaerales; family Isosphaeraceae; genus CAVZRC01. Next base: position 26,151 of record CAVURY010000027.1, read on the forward strand.
AGGCAAGCCAGGCCGAAGTCGCTGATCTTGACCCGATCGATCCCGCTCTCGAGCAGGATATTCGCCGGCTTGATGTCGCGATGGATCAGGCCCTGCGAGTGGGCGGCGGACAGTCCCCTCGCCATCTGGATGCCGATGCGAAGGATCGACTTGAACTCGAGCATCCCCTCGTTTTTCAGCCGGTCCGCCAGCGTGATCCCGGGGACATACTCCATCACCAGGTACGGCAGGCCCTCATGCTCGCCGATGGCGTGGATCGTCACCACGTTGGGGTGATTGATCGCCGCGGCGGCTCGGGCCTCGCGGGTGAAGCGAAGTCGGAAGGCCGTCGAAACCGCGAGCCGGGGAGATAGGAACTTGATGGCAACAACCCGGTGGAGCGTGCGATCGAACCCCTTGAAGACCACCCCCATCCCGCCATGTCCTAACTTCTCGGTAATCTGATAGTTGCCGATGGGTTTACCGGGGGACATCGCTTCGATCAAGTCGATCCAGGGCGCCGGGCTAGACGTCGAGGACCGATTCGAATCGGTAGCCTTATCTCCCTCGAGGGCGCCGGCGATGAAGTCTCGAAGACTCTCGTCGTCTCCTGCACCGGTCGGTGATCTCACGTTTCTCATCTCCTTCAGGTTATGACCTGCCAAAATCGTACGGTCCGACTCCACGCGTATCGCGAGACCGAATCCCGGGTCAGCCTTGCGCCGGCGACGGAAAGAGGCCGGCGATCATCTCAGGCGCGCCTCGTCGCGGCGTCCAGCGAGGCTCATAACCGGAACCATTCTGAAATACCCCACTTCAAGAAACGCTCCACCACGACATGACCGAGCGATCGACTTGGCGGCCGGGGACCACTCTCACGGAGCCTTCGAGGCATCACCGTCCTGGAGGCGGTACACCCTGGCACCGTCGGAAGCACCCCATACGACGAAGTGGCCATCGGGGGAAAAGCCCCCGCGGGACGGGAGGAATTCCAGCTTGTCCAATGCATGAAGTAGCTCGCCCGTTTCGACATCCCAAAGCAACAGTCGCGTGAAAGTTTCACCGACGTACGCGATATGAGACGAGACTAGCCTTCGGCCATCGGGAGATAAGGCAACCCATTTCGGACTGAAGGTGGGGGAAAACCGGAAACGGCGGATCTCGCCCCCGCTGACAACATCTCGGAGTTGAATTGTCGCGTCATCGCTCCATGAGATGGCCCGCCGACTGTCGGGGAGAAAAGCCACACCGCGGATCGGCGCCGTATGGCACCAGATGCGCCGCTTGGCCCGGCCAGTCTGTGCGTCCTACAGAATCAGGCTGGTGTCGCCGCCTGTGAGAATCCATCGTCCGTCCTTCGAAAGTGACAGGCCGGGAACCGGACCGACATGACCTTTGAGATTGCGTACCCCGATGAACTTCTCCGTGTCCCAGATATAGATGAAAGAAATCTGCCGGCTTCCTTCTCCTCCGGTCGAATAAGCAAATCGCCCGTCCGGAGAGAAATCCGTTTTGGATTCCCCTCCAGTATTGGTAGAAAATCCGAAATCCTTGTTGGACTCGAGATCCCAAAGTCTCACGATTCCGTTCTGGAATCCAATTAGGGCACGCCGGCCATCCGGCGAAAAAGCGACGGACGCCACTTCCAACCGGTCACTATGAAATCGTTAGACCACCCCGCCCCGCGGCCAGTCCCAGACGATTGCCTCGTTGCTACTACACGTCAAGACCCATTGCCCGTTCGGTGAAAAGACCGCTGTCCGCGCCTCGTTCAGGCCTAGACGTGCAATCTTCGCGAGAGAAGTTCGGCCGGCTTCCGACTTCGCGAGAGGAGTTCGGCCGGCTTCGGAATGTGCCTTCGCATAGAACGGGAGCAACTGAGCCTGAGCGTTCTCCATACCGTAAGGGAAACTGAGGGATAGCTTGTCCCCGCGTTGAAGCGTGATCGCCCAATTCGAAAGGCGACAATGCGGATATTCTGCCTCGAGTTTCAGGTCGTAATTCCCGGACTTGAGCGACATCCGCTTCGTATACCGGTCAAGCGAGGCCACCAGGCTTCCACCGCGGCTTACCTCTGCGGATACGTATGGGTTTTCGGTCTCGAGGACCAGTTCCCCCTTGTCATCCTTGGACTCGAGGAGCAGTTTTCCCAGGTTCGGGATGAAGAGGAAGGTGGCAACCATGAGAATCGCAGCGAGACTCAACGTCGCGACGATCACGAACCGGTTGAGCCGGGGGATTTTCGGCGCGCGATGGGACGGTCCCGTTCCTCATGCTCGAGAACGCTTCCAGGGCTTGGGCCAATTCGGCGGGATTCTGGAAACGCTCGTCTGGATCCTTGGCCATCATCCTGGCGACGAGCGCCGCCAAGTGGACGGGGATTTCCGGCCGCACGTCGCTGAGGAGGCGTGCCACTATCCAATGGTGTGCCTTGAGGACCTGCAAGGCCGACCCTTGGAACGGAGCGCGGCCGCTCAGGAGGTAATACAACGTGCACCCCAGGCTGTAGATGTCGCCCCGGATGTCGACGAGGCGAGGGTCGTCGGCCTGCTCGGGCGCCATGTAGTCGATCGAGCCCAGGATCACTCCCGTACCCGTCAAGTTGGGCTCGTTGGAGAGCTCGCCCGACATCCTCGCCAGGCCGAAATCGAGGATCTTCACCGTCCCGTCTTTGGTCAGCATCAGGTTCGATGGCTTGATATCGCGGTGGACCATGCCCTGCTCGAAGGAGTATTGAAGCCCGATAGCCGCCTGACGGACGAGCGAGCACCCCACGGAGACCGGGACTGGTCCCTTTCGCTCGACGAGCCGGGCCAGGTCCGTCCCTTCGATAAACTCAAGGACCAGGGCAGGCGATGGGCCGAACTGCTCGATCCCTAGGACCTCGACGATGTTGGGATGCTTCAACCGGGCAGCCGCCGCGGACTCGCGGCGGAACCGCTCCACCATATCGGGATCATCGACCAGATCATCACGAAGGAACTTCAAGACGACCGGACGACCCTCCGACCGATCCTCGGCGACGAAGACAACTCCCATCCCCCCTCGATCGAGCATGGACCTCACGCGGTATCGGGGATGCTCGTCCAGATCGCGCAGCAACCGTCCGGCAGCATCATTCCGGTCCGGCTGGAACGAGCCCGTGGGGTCCTGGTCCACCGACGAAGAGTACCCACTCGCCCCCTCGTCGAGATGATCCGCCTCTCCCGAGGCTTTGGGCTCCGAGCGAGCCACACTTGCCTCTCGGAAGAGCTGGCTCCGACAGTCGCGGAGCATCGGAACGATGGGATCTTCGGGAACCTGGTCCAGCATACCGAGGCAAACCGAACAATCGGCCAGGTGCTCCTCCAACCGTAACATCTCCGCATCCCTCAATCGCCCTGCCGCGAAGAGCGCGAGGATGGCGGGATCCGGATGTGCCGTTTCTGAACGACCCCCCATGCCGACCCTCCGAGATCACGGAAATCCGATCGAGATCCTCATGGAATCGTTGCGTTCGAGACCCGCAACTGATCGCAAGACCCGGTCCCGTTCTCGACATCGTTCAACGTCCCGAAGAGAAAGCACGGGAAAGGCAGGAATCTTTCAGGATCGTTTCCGATTAAGTGCCGATCAGTCCCCTGCCCTCCTGGCGCAACCTCTTGAGAACGCGAGCCTTGGTGATGTAAACCGCGTTGGCGGAAATCTCGAAATGCCGAGCGACGTTGCTTGGGGACTCACCGGAGAAAACGAGACGATCGAATACGTCCCAGCTCCTGGCATCGAATTCCGGACGGATCTTGTCCAGGAGGGCTCCCAGCACGTGAAGGTCGTGCTCCCGATCCCAGAGCCGGCTCAGCTCGCTGCGAGGATCTTCGAGGTCCTTCATCTCCGATATCTGTATCGCCGTCAGGCCCTCGGCCCGCCAGTGGCGGCGGACTCGGTTAATCGTGATGGATCTGAGCCACGACCGAAAAGCTCCGGTGCGTAAATTATGTTGAAACCTGGGTAGCTCCTCGAGCAGGGCCGAAATGACTTCTTGAACGATGTCATCAACGGACGCTGGCTGCGAGGCCGATCGACCCACCCAGCGCCGGATCAGGGGCTCATAAATGAGGACGAACTGGCGCCAAGCCTCGGCATCATCGTGATTCACGAGCCGATCCAGGAGGCTGAGCGGTGTATCGATGCCGGCCATGGATCATTCGCTCGATGATCTGATTCGGGTCGAGAGACGCGATTGGGCGCCATCCGGCGCGCATCAATCATGCATAATAGCCGGTATCAGACGATTCCGACACATGCTCGAGAATCCGTCGGGAATCCGCCTCGAGACGCAAGATTGCGATACGATAACTTCGACGTCACCACCCGCGGCACATTTAAATGTCGAGGATGATCTCGGCCAGCCAGCCTCCCTCGCCGGGCTCGACCATGAGTCCGTGGCGCGTGGCCGCCTTGACTTCGTGATCGAGGACATGACGCGCGAGGTCGATCGGCTCGCCGGCAATCGTCGCGCGCAGGCTTCGGCCTTCCTCGTGCATCTCGACCGCGAAGCGGGAGTAGAAGCGATGGCGGGTCTCGCAACGGTAGATCAGCTCGTTCAGCCAGGCGAGCATCAGGTCGATCGTCGAATCCGCGTCGAGAGTGACCGATTCTTCCTCTCGGGCCTGGACATCATCCCGATTCGCCACGATCACGTCGAAGAGTCCACCCGCGGCCGTCTCGAACAGGTCCTTCAGGTCGCGCCCGACCACCCGGAGTCCCAGGTCGGCCGTGTGTTCGAAGGTCTCGGACTGTCCCATGGCTGGCTCCTCTTTGAGGGTTCGAGAATGCGACTCGCTCGATGCCCCGGCCGTTTCGGCGGCGACGATGGCCGGCATTCCACGGATTCTCGCCGCGTTCCGGAAGTTCGGGCCTCCCGGGAATCGCGGATCGTGACCCGGCGGTCGTCCGGGGTTTCCCCTTGCCGCGGCCATTCCGGCGTATAAACTCTGACTGATCGTGCGACGCCATCCCACGGATGAAGCCGATCGCCCCCATGTGACCTTGGTTCGGAACGGCGACGAGCTTCCCAGGCAGATGGGCTGACACAGCTTACGGGATTACGCCGAGATCGCGAATCGACGAGAGGTGAATGATGGTCGAAGTAGGCACGGAAGCACCGGACTTTACACTTCCCGACCAGTCGGGAATCGCGACGACCCTCTCCGCGCTCCGCGGATCCCCGGTCGTACTGTACTTCTATCCGAAGGACGACACGCCCGGCTGCACGAAAGAGGCTTGCACGTTCCGGGACGACTTCTCCAACTATCAGGCCCGCGGCGCCCGGATCATCGGGATCAGCCCGGATACGCCGAGCTCGCACGCCCGGTTCATCCAGAAGTTCAACCTGCCGTTCACATTGCTGGCAGACGCGGAGCATCGGGTCTGCGAGATCTATGGCGTCTGGAAAGAGAAGAATATGTACGGTCGTAAGTCCATGGGCGTGGAACGGACGACCCTCGTCATCGACGAAAAAGGGATCGTCCGGGCCGCATTCCCTCGGGTCAAGGTTGACGGCCACAGCGACGCCGTGCTGAACGCCCTCGATGACTGCCGGTCCGCAAAGTAAAGTCCGTTGCGAGTGGGCGGGGTCTCGATCAACTAACTCACCGTGGAGGGCAGTCCGAATTCCAGGACGTCGCGGCGAGCCTGGAGGTGTTGCTCGAGCTTCCGCAGTGCCTTGTACTTCTCGTCGCTGACCCGGGTGAGCGGCAGGTCGAGCTCGGCACCGATTTCCGGGACCGAGGATCCTCGCATCCAGAGTTCGATGATGCGATCCTGTCGCTTGCTGAGTACCGCACGGCGGGCGGATTCGAGGATCTCCCCGAGCTCCATACGATCGCGCTGGCGCTGATCCAGGTCGGACGTCGGCGTCGAGAAACCGTCCAGCGACTGGTAGCGCTTGGTGCGCTGCACGCGCTTCCGAACCATATCAATGGCCCGGACCAATTCGCGACGGTCCGAGGTGTCTTCGGCGAGGACCTGGGTCAGGTCGAGCTGGCCGTCGCGCGCCTTGGTGAGCAGTCGGCAGCAGACTTCCTGGGTGCAATCGTCCCAGAGCCTGGGGTCGAGCCGGGCATTGCGCCAGCAGACCGTGCAATATCGCTGGATGTCGCGGACGACGTCCGACTCCGACGCCTGGGCCGTCAATGCCGCCAGCCCGATCACGAACGCGACGGCGGTCGGTCCGACCTTGCGCGTGCGGCTCGCCACACCCTCGGGGTTGTTTCCGGGCTGCGAATTCGGGCCGGCCGCTTCTTCTCGGGAGTCGTCGTTCTTCATGACCGCGGGATCTCGCTCCATGCACTCGGGCGCTCTCAGGCCATCCGCTCTCTCAATAACGGACCGTGACCATGCCAAGGATCGCCAGACTACAAAAAGCCCATTATATCCACCGGGCTCGAGAAACGCGACGGCTTCCTTCGGGCGTTTCCCTTCCCCATCGGAGAACCGTTCACGTATGCCCTTTCTGCCGTCCTCGTAAGGAGAAGCGGCTGAAGGATCTCGGCGCGTCCGGCCTTCGGGGCCGGACGATCTCCCAACCCCGGGCTCGAGCCAGGCGGAGGAGCCGGCCCCGCGGGTGCACGACCACGGCCTTTCCCACGCTCTCCAGGAGGGCTCGATCGCTCCAGTTGTCGGCGTAGGCGACCGCATCACCGATCTCGATCCCATTCTCGAGGGCCCACTCCCTGGCATAGTGGAGTTTCCCCTCGCCATAACAAGGCGGGCCGGACCCGATCCCGACCAATCGCCCGCGCTCGATGACGACGGGCGTCGTCAAGAGATCGCGGCAGCCGAGGTAGATTCCCAGCGGCTCGATCACGATCCGCGGGGACGAGGAAACCAGGACGATCGGCGTCCCGGAGCGACGCAACGCGTTGAAATGGTCCACGACCCCCACGTAGAGCCTCGGGCGGACGAATTCGACGAAGTTCTCGTAGGCGACCCGCTCCAGCTCGACCACGGGAATCCGCGAGATGTAACTCAAGCCGATCTCGATCAATCGCCCGTAATCGAGCCGGCCGAACTTGTGCTGCATCCCATGATGGAGCGCGCGGATGAAGAACGAGCGGCGGATCCAACCCTTCCGATAGAGGATCCGGGCGAAGAGGAACGTGGTGGTGTGGGCCAGGAGCGTGCCGTCCACGTCGACGAAGGCGACCGAGGGCGGCTTCTCGAAGGTGGGCCATTCCGTCGGGCTCATGGTATCGCTCACTCCTGCCCTCCGGCGACCCAACGGCCGATTTGCGAGGTCAGTTCCCGGGCATCCTCCGGCTCGACCGCCTCGGCGATCACCCGGACGATCGGCTCGGTGTTGCTGGCCCGGACGTGGACCCAGCGATCGGGCCATTCGAGCCGGAGCCCGTCGCGGCGATCCGGCCGAGCCTCGGGGTATGCCGAGGCGATCCGATCCCAGAGCGCCGAGGCCGCCTGCTGGGCGGATTCCGGAGTCGCGCCCTCGGACGGGGCGGTCCTGAGGGGATATTGATCCTTGATCATCGCGTAGCGGGGCAAGTCGGCGACCAGGTGCGACAGGGGCTGTGCCGAGACGGCCAGCAGGTCCAGGACCAGGGCCATCGCGGCGAAACTGTCGCGCACATAGCCGATCCTCGGATCGATGACGCCGCCGTTCCCCTCCCCGCCGAGGAGGGCACCCTCCTCGATCATCCGCTCGACGACGTTGATCTCGCCGACCGGCGTGCGAAACACGGGGCAATCGACGCGTTTCGCCAGATCCTCCGTCGCGCGTGAGGTCGACATGTTGAGGACCACCGGACCTCTCGCCTGTGCCAGCCGCCGACTCGCGGCGAGGGCCAGGGTCAGCTCCTCGCCGATGTAGCGGCCATTCTCGTTGACGATCGCGAGCCGATCGGCGTCGGGGTCCTGCGCGAAGCCGACCGCGGCCCCCACCGCGGGCACGATCGCGCCGAATTCCTTCAGATTGGCCTCCGTCGGCTCGGGAGGATGATCGTAGCGTCCGTCGGGTCGATCGCCCAGGACGATCGGCCGGGCCCCGAGGGCTTCCAGGAGCGCGACCCCCAGCCGCCCCCCTGCCCCGTGACACGCGTCGAGGACCACCTTGAAACCCCGGCGGCGGATCGTCGCGACGTCCACGGTCTCGAGGACGCGGGACAGGTGCCCGGAATCGGGATCGTCGATCGGGCGGGACCGGCCCAGGCCGTCCCAGCTCGCCCAGCGGAAATCGCGGTTCTTCCACCGATCGAGCAAGGCGCGGCCCTGCTCGGCCCCCAGCACCATGCCCCCCGGCTGGAAGAACTTGAGCCCGTTGTATCGGGGTGGGTTATGGGAGGCCGAGATCTGGATCCCGCCGGCCGTTCGTCCTTCGCGCACGAGCCAGCCGATGGTCGGCGTCGCGGTCGGCCCCGCCCGCAGCACGTCGTGGCCGGTCGCGGCGACGCCGGCCTCGACGGCCATGGTGAAGACCGACGACGACACGCGTCCGTCATGGCCGACGACGATCGCCCCCGGCTCGCACTGGCTCGCATAGGCCGCGGCGAACTCCACCACCGTCGCCGGGTCGAGGCCGTCGCCGACGACCCCACGCAACCCGGAGATGCTCGCGATCCGCGTTCCCGTCCCGCTCACCCGTCTTCCCCTTCCTCACCCCAGGCCAT
>CAVURY010000028.1:0-117668 GCA_963743925.1 uncultured Planctomycetota bacterium
CGGAGCTAAAGGTTGCTGGTTCAAATCCTGCCGGGCATACTCGAAGGGACCGTTGACAGCGATTGTCGGAGGCCCTTTTCTATTGCCAGGCTCAGCAGTTGCGGCGAACGCATCGAAAACAGGCAATCCGATTGCACTTGCGTCGATTTTGCGAGATCGCAGGCGATCCGGAGCAGTTCCTGAAATCGTGAGGGCAACGGTCAACCACAGGAGCAATAGTCCGGAGCCGGATCCCCATGCGGATGTCGGCGGAAAAAACTGCCTGATGTTTCGATCCGTACCGTAAGGGATGGCCAACTCGGCGGCGATCCCAGTCAAGGGCATGCCCTGTTGACGAGGACGCATGTTCTCACGGCGGAAAGGGGCGAAGAGAGGGCGCGACATCGGCCTCGCTTCCCAGGCTCCGGGAAGGCGGATTGATCGTTGTCCGTCGATGATATTATGGACGTATATGAGTGGATTTATGTCTTTTCTGCACATCCGACAGTGCAAACGTTGATGTCGCGTTGGACACGGAATCGTGTAATGGCCGTCTTTGCCCCCCTTCTCCAGGAGGCGCCGTACGGATATCATCGTATAGGGCTTTCCACGCCGACGACTCACCACGCGAAGTCGGGGACGACTTGACGGCGTGCCGCTGAGAGGAGTCAAAGACGATGAATCCCTTCGTTCCGTGCGTCATTGGATGGAGCCTGCTTGCATCCGGTATCGCCATGGCGGACGACCAGAAATTCCTGGATTACGTGACCAAGGTCGGCGACCAGTTTCAGCTCAAGCATCGCCTGGAACTCCGCGACGAGGTGAGCGGGTTTGCCGGGCTGTCGGGCCGGATGTGGTCCGTCGAGCCGGACGGCCATTGGAAACTCGCGTTGTTGCAACCCGCCGGGAGCGGCAAGGTCAAGGAGGTCGTGCAAAAGTCGGGACAGTTGAAGCCCGATGAGATCGTGTCGCTCGCCAAGGACCTGGCGGCCAACGACCTGGCCGGACTGCCGGGCGAGCACGGAGAGAGTCCCAGGATCAACCCCCACCGGATCGTCCTCAAGTTCGGCGACAAGAAGGTGGTCCTCAACGGCATCGTCCCGCGGCGCAAGAGCGAGACCATGCGCGAGATCGTCGCGAAGTCCTCCCCTGGCGAAGAGAAGTCCGGGGCGACGATCTGGAACCGGTGGAGTGCCCTGGCCCATTCGATCGAGTCCCGAACCGAGCCGCCCAAGCCCTGAGCGGCCGAAGATCGCACACCTGCCTCCTCCCATGTCTTCATGAAATGGACCTCCGTGCCGTACGCCGGCTTGCGGGGCCGGGGACTTATCATTGAAACCGGGATTTTTGTCGGATAGCCACTTGACTGTTTGGTCACGCTATCGATAAAAAAGGCGGATGACCGGCGCCAATCGCATTTCGGGCGCACGGTGCGGAAGCGGATAAGAAGCGAGTAGGACGATAGCCGAGTGCCGGTCAACGGCGGCCTATCGGGGTGCCATCCCCGGCGATGGACACCCAGGCTCACGGTAAACCGCCTCCAGCGTGGGAGGCCGGGATGGTATCGGTGTCGGATGAATCCGCAGCACATCGAAGGAGAGACTCATGCGAATGGCTCGATTTTCGAAGGGCAGCCTCTTACTGCTGATCGTGGCCGGCCTCGCCCCGGCGAGCCCGGCATCCGCCGACGATCACCACAAGAAGAGCGGCAATTCCAGGGTGCCGTCGTATGCCGCTTATCCCCGCGGCAAGAGGCTGGCTCAACACTATTCCCAGCCATCGGCGGGGATCGCTGGCCTGACCGCGTTCAATTCCTCGCCGGGCTCGATCAGCCCCAGCGCGTCGATGAGCGTACTCTACCAGCAGCCGGCGACGCGGAAGCTGCTCTCGCGGGAGTTTCTGTTGCTGCCACAGTCCACGGCGCAAGTACGGCTGGGATCGGCCCAGGCCGGTCTCGTCGGCGGTCCCCAGATCCTGCACAAGTTCAGCTACCGCCTTCAATACAAGGACATCCCGCTTTCGAGGCACACCAGCCAGGGCCTGGTGATCGCCTCTCGTGGCAACGAGCGCAAGGTCCTGTTCAGCCGGGACCGCAATCTGCCGGACCCGGACCAACTGCCCGCGGATGTCCAGCCGACCATCAAGCAGGAGGACGCCACGCAAGTCGGACGGGCCGACGCGAAAGCCGCGGTCGGCGGCATCGACGTCGATGTGGCCGCGGGTGGAGCGAACAACGCGCCCCGCCTGGAGATCGTCGTGGGCGATACCGGCAAGGGCGAGCTGGCCTGGACCTACATGGTCCGCTCCAAGGATCGCAAGGACCGATTCGCCCGCCAGTACTGGGTCGCGGCGCAGGGCTCGCCGCGTATCCTGCTCAAGGAAGACCTCGTCTACCTTTGCGGTGGGCAACAGCCACCGGCAGCGTCCGCCACGGCGACGGCCACGGCGACGGCCACGGCGACCTCGTCCGCGACCAAGGGTAAGGTCACCGGCAACATCTACGGATACAAGAAGTCGCCGCTTGACCCGCCCGACAGAGACCAGCCGCTGCAGGACTTCGTCGCCGAGAGCGTTAACGGCACCCAGATCATCACCGACTCGAGCGGGCAGTACGGGCCAGTGCCAGGACCGCTCAACACGTCGTTGATCGGCCCGTTTGCACGCGTGATCAATGACGGAAGTGGCGGGGCGCTGGTCCCCAAGCAAGATGGCAACAACCTTCGCTTCGACGCGACGACCGAGGCGGAGCTGGCGCAGGTCGAGCGCGTTCTACTGGGTGAATTACGCGCACGAATTCGTCAAGCCGTTCCTGCCGGGGACGCTGACCAAGCTCTCTAACAACGACGTGCACGTCAACATCAACGAAACCTGCAACGCGTTCTGGAACGGCGAGGACAACTCGCTGAACTTCTTCAAGTCGGGCGATTCGAGCGACGGGAGTGCGCACTGCGTGAACAGCGCCTACTGCGACGTGGCGTGCCACGAGTTCGGCCACGGCGTGGATGCGGAATTCGGCGAGATCCTCGACGCGGCGTACAGCGAAGGGTTCGGCGATTCGCTGGCGATCCTGATCACGCAGGACAGCATCGTCGGCCGGGACTTCCTCGGTCAGAGCATGAACCTTCGGAACGCGGCGGACCCGATCCAGTGGCCCGACGTCAAGGATGATTTCGATCCGCATGTCGCCGGGCAGCCCTATGCGTGCTTCACGTGGGACCTCATCGTGCAGTTGAAGGCGAAGTTCGGCGGTGACCAGAAGAAGGCGTACGACACCGTGAAGGAGCTGACGCTGGGGGCGGCGGCGCTGAACCCTCGGGACCTTCCGGATGCGGTGCGGCTGGTATTCTTCGTGGACCATCAGAACGGTGCGAAGTTCTTCAACGAGATGGCCAAGGCGGCGGATGCGCACCAGATCCCACGCCCGTCCGATCCCTCGATTCTCAACAATCCCGCGAACCTCAACGTGGCCACGAATTAGACCCACTCACGGTCGAAGTGGATCAAGACCGAACCGAGCCGATGTCCAGGGCGGCCGCGGTGAAGCCAGTCTTCGCGGCGGCCGCCCGCTTCATTTCACGATCGCCCGCGCGGCGGTTCCACCGCTCTCGGAACGGACCCAAGGCATACCGGCATCGCCCGGACCTCGTTCCAGGAATCCGTACACCTCCCCTCGGCAGCATCCGGCGAGCGTGCTCGCCGCGGAACTTCGATCGGCTCATCGTGCCTCTTCCGAAGCGGCCTTCGTGACGGCGGGCAACGCGGCAAACATGGCGTCCCAGGTGCCTTCCGGCAGGTTCTTTCGCATCCGTCCCTGCGCCCGCGACCAGGCCGGGCGGGCCTGTTCCACCTTGGTTTTCCCCGTCTCGGTGATCGCGACAAGCTTCTCACGGCGATCGGTCCCGGCGCGGATCGTCAACCAGCCGCCCTTCTGAAGCGGCCGGAGGTTGCGGGTCAGGGTCGTCTCGTCGAGCGAGGCCATCTCGCCCAGGTCGCCCTGGCGGACCTCGCCCGCGCGGTCGAGGAGCCTGAGCAGCGCGTGCTGGGTAGACCGGAGCCCCGTCCCGCGGAGCTCCGCGTCATAGATCCGCGTCACCGCTCGCGCGGCCTCACGGAGCGCGGCGCAGAGGCACGGCGTCGGGTTCGTCCGGGTGACACCGGCATTCTGCGGCTTGACGTCTTCCATATAACTTGTATATGCAGATAACGGCCGGGGGGTCAAATGGCTCCCGACGTCCGACGATCGGAAACCTCCTCACGAGGACGAAGACCATGGCAACTGGGGACAAGGTTGCGTTCATCACCGGTGCGAACAAGGGGATCGGCCTGGAGACGGCCCGGGGGCTCGGCGAGTTGGGCATCGCGGTCGTGCTCGCGAGCCGCGACGAGGCGAGGGGCCGGGCCGCCGCCGAGAAGCTGGGGGCCGAGGGTATCAAGGGGGTCGAGCCCGTCCGATTCGACGTCAACAGGCCGGAGGACCACAGGGCGATCGCGCGGTTCCTGGAGGATCGCTACGGCAAGCTCGACATCCTGGTGAACAACGCGGGCGTGACGCTGGAGGACGCCGAGTTCGGCGCACCCGGTGGCTTCAATACGACGCTCACGGTCAAGCCCGAGATCCTCCGGCAGATCTTCGAGACCAACTTCTTCGCCGTCGTGGAGCTGACGCAGACGCTCCTGCCGCTGATCCGCAAGTCCCCGGCGGGCCGGATCGTCAACCTCTCGAGCATCCTCGGATCGCTCACGCTGCACGCCGACCCGAAGTCGCCCATCTACTCCATGAAGTCGTTCGCCTACGACGCGTCGAAGACGGCGCTGAATGCCTTCACGGTCCACCTCGCCCAGGCGCTCCACGGGACGCCGATCAAGGTGAATTCGGCCCACCCCGGATGGGTGAAGACGGACATGGGCGGCCAGTCGGCACCGATGGAAGTCTCCGAAGGCGGCAGGACGAGCGTGCAACTGGCGACCCTTCCGGACGACGGCCCGACCGGCGGCTACTTCCACCTCGGCGAGCCGCTGCCCTGGTGATTCGCGGCGGATCCCGCCGGCCACAAACCTGGAGTCAAAGGATTCGCATCCATGTCGATCGAAGCACCGATTCTCGTCACGGGCGCCGCGGGGCGCACCGGCGGGGTGGGCGGGGAGATCGTTGAGATGCTCCTGAGCCGCGGCCGCCCCGTCCGGGCGCTCGTCCGGACGGACGACGACCGGGCCGGGGCACTTCGCGCGGCAGGAGCCGAGGTCGTCGTCGGAGACCTCACCCGGGTCGAGGATGTCGCGCGTGCCCTGGACGGTTGCCGTCGCATGTATTTCGGCATGAGCGTGTCCCCGACCTACCTGGAGGCGACGGCCACCGTCGCGGCCGTCGCGCGCGAGCGCGGCGACCTGGAGGTGCTCGTCAACATCTCTCAGCTCACCGTGTCCCAGATGAGCCTGACCGCGATGACCGACTCCACCCAGCAGCGTCAACACTGGCTCGGCGAGCAGGTGCTGAACTGGTCGGGCTTGCCCGTGGTGCACGTCCGGGCCACCGTGTTCTTGCAGCACCCGTTCTTCTCGGCCTGGGCCGCCGAGTCGATCGCCAGGGACGGCACGATCCGCCTGCCGTTCGGCGACGGCAGGACATCGCCCGTCGACACGAGGGACGTGGCGGAGGTCATAGCGACCGTCCTGGAGAGCCCGGCCGCCCATATCGGCAAGGTCTACGAGCTGACCGGGCCGCGGTCGGAGGACATGAGCGCCGTCGCGGCGGAGTTCTCCGAGGCCCTCGGGCGTACGATCACGTACATCAACGAGCCGTTCGATCGGTGGCAGCGCGAATTCGACGGCAGAAACCTGCCGGAGCACCTCCGCGGTCATCTGGTGACCATGGCCAAACTCCATGCCGATAACCGCTACGATCGACTCACTCACGACGTCGAGGCGGTCATCGGGAGGCCGGCGACGAGCGTGCGTGAGTACGTCGAGAAACATCCTCGGCTCTTCGGTCCGGTCTCAGGTGGCGAGGGGCGTATCGGGGTGGGCGTAGAGCGGATCGTCGAGCCAACGGAGGATCATCAGACGTTTGGCGTCTGAAAGGTCGCGGGTGACGGGCATGTAGCCGGCATTCGTGATCGGCAAATTGAATACGTGTTTGATCATGGATCGCTTGGCGACGACGTCGTCATAGCTGGAGAGGTCGACGAAGTTCTTCATCACCGGGTAGAGGTCGGCATATTGCTGGAAGATCGGCAGGACATCGTCGACCCAGGTCGGGTGTGCCGGCGGGTCGTAGAGCGTCCAGACGAGCGCACTGAGGATGTTGCTCGCGTTCTGGATCGCGTTGGCCGGCGGCGTGGCGGGGTCGAGGGCGTAAGAGACCCCGTAGAGTTGCCCATCGATATAAGATCGCGGATTGCCGGGATTGCCCGCCTGGATGGTGAGCTCGGCCGTCCCGTGGATTTTATCGGTGATGAGCAGCTTCGGGAACACGAGTGCGGAGGTGGGCTCGCCCACGATCGAAGGGCCGGGGATGGGACCCTGGTCGGTCTGCATGGCCATGTTCGACGCGTTGTAGCCCAGGTTGATGACCGCGTTGGGGATCGGGGCTCCGAACGCCCGGGCGTAGAACTTCGACCGGGCCCGGTAGCCGGGGCTGAGCCGGAAGACGTAATCATCCGCCCGCAGCCATGTGCCGTCGGGGGCCTCGGAGAGCGCCGTTTGGGGCGGCTGCCCCGGGGCCCCGCGTACGAGGATCCCGATCGGCGTGCCGGCGGCCATTTTCTCGGAATCGGCGTCAAGCTGGAACGAGGCGATGCCGGCCGTATGCTTGAACCAATGGTCCTTGGCGTCGACCGTGCCGAGCACGACGGGTTGCCCGCCGGGCGGCAGGAGCGCCACCGAGATCGGTCCGAGATCGATGAAGGGGCCGCCCGGCGATTGAGTCTGGAGGCTATTGCCGAGGTCGACCGCGAGCATGTGCGTCTCGCTATCGACGTGCGCATAGGCGGGGTTAAAGTTCGGCGAGGCCAGCGTGAGGGCGCGCGAGGCCACGAACCGACGCGGCTCGCCCGCGTGATAGAGGCCGATCGACCCGACCAGGCGGCCCTGGAGGCTCGGCCCTTGTTGATAGCCGTTGACATTGAAGCGAATGCTCAGGCGCGTGGGGGTTCCGTCCTGGGACAGTTCCTTGAGGAAGCGGGACGTCCCCGTACCGGTCCACGTGATCGACTCCAGGACGCTCTGGAAGAACGCACTCGCGGCCGTATCGTTCTGGCGCTCGGGCAACGCGCGAACCAGAGATCGGCGAACGGGGCGACCTCGAACGTGCTCGAGAAGCCCAAACCGCTGCCGGGCTTGCCGAGCTCGACCTGGAAGCCCCAGATCTCCGACACGTTCTGCTGCTCGGGGTCGAGGTCGACGATCTTGCCCGAGATGTTCAGGGAAGGATCGTTGAGGGGCGCCCCGACGATCGGGTCGGCCGAGGCGTCGGTGCACGACGAGCCGTCGCGGTAGTAGACGGCCGTCGCGGTGCAATTGACAAACTGCCAGTAGGCATTTCCGCCCGGGTTCCACCAGCCGTTGGGTATTTTACCATCCTGGGGGAGCTGGTAGCTGTCCTGAAAGGCGTCGGTGTTGAAGTGCTCGGGGTCGTTGTTGACAGTCGACGGCGCGGCCATGAATCGACCGGCAAACACGAGACGGGGGGTGTGCAGATAGCTCATCGTTGGCTGGCTCCGGTGCGGATTCTTGTTCGGCAGTAACGACCTCGGTACGCGGCCTTGGGCTCACCCGATGCTTTGGTACAACGAATCCACCGAAGGATTCCACATCAGGCAGGTCGAATCCGATGTCAAGGGCGTCACGTATATAACAGAGCCCTCTGCGTCGATCCAGAAAAAAATAGCGTCCCGCGAAAGACCGAGAACTTGGATGATTCTCGACCGTGCCGCTCCAAGTCGGCCGCGAGTAACGGCCGGTTCTTGGGGGATTGCGCCTTCCCGATCATCCGACGGTGATCCATCTCGAGCCTCCGGCTCCGCGGCTCTGCGGACGTCCGATAGTACGCCTGAATCGAACGGAGCGGGCCGGGCTCTACACACCAATTTCACGAAATTCCAGAAATGGATGGCATTCCATACGAAGTGGCCGCTATAAATACCGAGCGACCCTTGACGTGAGGATCCAACCGAAATTGGAGAGGTTTCGCTCCGCGCACTCAGGGTACCGCACGCGAGCTTGCTCGGGACGGATTCCCGTCCTGAACGGCGCGTCTGAAGCCTTGAGTCCGGAGGCCTTTTCTTCCGCGAGGTTCACATGCCAACCCAGCCAAGCAACGCGCCGCAAACGATCGATCCGGGGATTGTCAAGACGCACCAGGCCTTGTTTGACACCTGGTTTCCGCTCGAAGATCTGCCGATCCCGCCGGCCATCAAGCCCGAGATCGCTTCGATTGCCGAGGCCGTCAGCAAGGGCATGCTCCAGGCGTTCAGCCAGTCGCCTGCGATCTCGGGGCTGCTGGCGGGATTGACCGATCCCACCAAGTTGCCCTTCTATGATTGCCTGGAGCAATCGACGAACCCGGCCGTTCAGGGTCTGCTCGCCGTCGCCGGCGGTTACGGCGCCATGGCCCCGGCCCTGAGAGTCCCCCTGTTCTCGTTCCTGTTCGAGGGGACGTGCGGGAGCGTGACGACGCAGGTGGCGCAGCAACTCCGGGAGATCTACCTCAACAGCATCTGGGACTTGCCGCTTGCCGTCCCCCTCACCGACATCCTGAGCCCGGTCGTCTTCATGCCGAATACGGATGTCTACGCGAAGGTGCACGCCCCCGCGATTCCCCCCAGCAGGCTGCAATATGACCCCGCCACGAAAACGATCTCCCACAAAGACGGCCCCATCGATTGCCTGGTGATCGGCAGCGGACCGGGCGGTGCCGCGGTCGCCCATGAATTCTGGCGCGCCGGGAAGCGAGTCGTCCTCATCGAGAGGGGCCCGTTCGTGGTCTGGGGCTCGATGGATACCCGCAGCTATTCCCAGCTCATGTTCCAGCAGAACAACGCCGCCACCTCGAACAATGCGGTCGTCATCCGCAGCGGCCAGACGCTCGGCGGCGGCAGCACGGTCAACATCGACCTCGCCTTCTCGCCGCTCGAGGCGACTTGCCAGGCTCGGATCGACGAGTGGAGAAAGCTGGGCCTGATCGATTCGGAGTTTTATACGCCCGATCGGATCGCGGCGGCTTATCAATGGGTCCGAGAGATCATCCAGACCCGCGAGCTCTCCCAGACCGAGTTGAACCAGGACAACCTGGCGCTCTGGGACGGCGCCAAGGGTTTCGGTGTCGATCCGTCCCTGTACCACCTCAACCGGTTCGCGGAAAATGAGTCGCCGTCGCCGGTCAACGACAAGCGGGATGCGGCGCGTCAGTTGATCGTCCCGGCCGCGGAATGCACCGTCAATCCCTTGAGCGTGATCCCGGACGCCCTCATCAACGAGATCCGGTTCGAGCCGATCCCGGGCGGCCAGAATCTTCGCGCGACCGGCGTGACGATGACGATGACCGCACCCTGGACCGAATTTCAGAACACCGTCGTGGACCCCTGTCACTTGGGGATCCCTCCCGGCACGGACGTCACCATCGACGCCGAGAACATCGTGCTCTCGGCCGGCACGATCGGGACGACGCGCATCCTGCTCAACACGGCCAAGAACGTGCCGGCCATCAATAATCCACGCATCGGCAAAGGACTCATCCTGCATCCTTCGGTGCCCTTGATCGGCCAGTTCGACAAGGACATCAACCTGCTCGAGGGGCTCGACAGCGCGACGTTCGTCAACGCGTTCGGCGTCGTGCCGGGCTTCATCTTCGAAACCATGTCGGGCCTCCCGGGGTATGGTGCGCTGCTGATCCCCGGCGACGGCCTCCAGGTTTACGAGAACATCCAGCAATTCAACCGGACCGCCGGCTTCGGGGTCATGCTGGTGGATACCCCGTCGGACTCGAACTGCGTCACCCTGGACGATGCCGGGAATCCCGTACTCCAGTATGCCTTGAGCGATTCCGACAAGAGCCGGTTCCGCACCGGGGTGGCCATCGCGATTCGCATGATGTTCCTGGCGGGTGCCAAGAAGGTCATCATCCCCTCGAACGAGAATTTCCTGAAGAAGCCCGACTTCGAACCGATGCACGGCGTCTATCTGACGAAGATCGAAGAGGCGGACCTGGTCGAGCAGAACCTGGAGTTCATCCCCAACCGCACACTGCTGACATCGGCGCACCTCCAGGCCACCAACAAGATCGGGCCTACGCCCGACGTCGCCGTCGTGTTCGACGCGGCAGCGAGTCTGGAACGTATCGACGCGCGAGGAGATCCCCAATCTCTACGTGATGGACAGCAGCATCTTCCCGACCTCGGTCGGCGCCAATCCGATGCAATCGATCTACACCTTCGCGGATCTTCTCGCAGCGATTCCTCAACGGGATGGATCGAGAAGGACCGGTCGTCATGAAGGTGGGAGCCAGCTCCGCGTCGCATTTGCTCCGGCCCGATCCTCGCGCACCCCAGGGATGACGCACGGCTCATGCGATCGTCTACCCCGGGGCCGGTGAACCGCCCGGTCCCTGGGTATCGGGTTCGATCGGTTCAAGGTTCTCAAGGATATCGATTCGGAGATCCGGGACGCCTTTCCCACCAGAGCGCCTCAGGATCGGCTTACAGACACCCCACACCAGCCCGACGCGCCAGCGAGGGGAATGCCTCCGGACCCTCGCTGGCGCGTCGGGTTAGTATTGCACCCATCCGGCCACGGCATAAGCAAACCATCCGTTAACCGCGCGAGCTCGTTGCCCCTGTGCGGGAATCCAGGCTGGCCCTTTTTCGGGCCGTCGACGATAATTCAGTTGATCACGACCTCCTGAAAATCGGGTTCGATGGCATGAGAACCCCCGGTTCGTGGAATGGGAACCTTCAGACAACGCTCCGTTGATCAAGGAGTGCACCGATGAGTATCGACCTCGCAACGCAGTATCTCGGGCTGGGACTGAAGAATCCGCTGATCGTCGCGGCTTGCCCGTTGACGAGGCGGCTGGACTCGCTGCGTCGGCTCGAGGACGCGGGTGCATCGGCCGTGGTGCTGCCGTCGCTTTTCGAAGAGCAGGTCGCTCACGAAATCCTCACATTCCACCGCATGAACTCCTTCGGCACGGGTGGGGTGCCGCAGTCGTTGACATACTCCCCGGAAATGGACCACTACAACACGGGCCACGACAGCTACCTCGAGCTGATCACGGAGGCGAAGAAGTCCCTGTCGATCCCCGTGATCGCGAGCCTGAACGGGACGTCGAAAGGGGGCTGGGTCTGTTGCGCCGAGATGATCGAACAGGCCGGGGCCGACGCCCTCGAATTGAACATCTACCATGTCCAGACCGACCCGAATGAGACGAGTCTTCAGGTCGAATCCCGCTTCCTCGAGCTAGTGACGGCGGTCCGGGAGGTGGTCGAGATCCCGATCGCCGTCAAGCTGGGGACCTATTTCACCTCGATCCCCAACATGGCCAGGCGACTGGCCGAGGCGGGATGCGACGGGTTGGTGCTCTTCAACCGGTTCCTTCAGCCGGAAGTCTCGCTCGAGACCTTCGAGCTGATGCCGCACATGACGCTCAGTCGTCCCGAGGAGATCGGGCAGGCCCTCCGTTGGGTGGCGATCCTGCGTTCACAGCTCAAGGTCTCGCTGGCGGCGACCGGCGGCGTCCACGACGGGGCCGACGTACTCAAGCTCCTGCTGGTGGGCGCCAATGCGGTCATGACCGCCTCGGCCCTGGTCCTTCACGGGCCGACCCACCTGACCAAGATGCTGGATGAGGTCCGAATCTGGATGGACCGGAAGGGGCTCGGCTCGATTTCTGAACTCAAGCTCAAGGCGGACCCCTCCGGTACCCTCGACCTGGCGATGCTCGAGCGGATCCAATATATCAAGACGATCGTCTCGACAGTGACCAAGCATGACTGAGCAGTCAACCTCTCGGAATCGCGCGGCGATCCTGGAGCGTGTGACGAACCTCTGCATTCTTTGTAGCCGGCCTCTGTGAGGCCGGGGGAGCCGAGACCTGGGTCACAGACCCCGGCTACAAAGAGGATGCCGGGAAATCGGGGACTGGAGTCCATAACACACTCTAGAATTCCCAACTGCTCAGGATCTTCATGTAATTGGCTCGCTCGTACATCTTGGGGTTGTCGCATCGGAGCAGGTTCATACTGCCCTGCATCTGTGCGAGCGACTCATACTCGTGAGCCTCGAGCCAGTGGGCCAGGTCGTCGCGGACCTGCCGGAGATGGTCGGGGCCGCGCTGGAGGAGGGCGGAGACCATCTGGACGCCGTGCGCCCCGGCCATGACGGCCTTGACCGCATCGATGGCGGTATGGACGCCGCCCGTGGCTCCCAACGAGGGCCGCACCCGCCCGGAGAGGACCGCCAGCCACCGGAGTCGGAGCAGTAATTCCGCGGGGCTGGACAGGTTGACGCGGAGGACCTCGAGCTGTTCCACGTCGATGTCGGGCTGGTAGAACCGGTTGAACAGGAGGATCGCGTCCACGCCGATCTCATCGAGCCTGGCGGCGAAATTGGCGATCGACGAGTAGAACGGCGAGAGTTTCACCGCGAGCGGGATGCTCACGGCTTCGCGCACCGCGCGAACGACCTCGAGGCTGCGATGTTCGACCTGGTCGCCGGTCTCGTACAGGTCGGTGGCCATCTCGTAGAGGTTGAGCTCGAGCCCGTCGGCGCCCGCCTCGGCGATCAGCCGGGAGTAGGCGAGCCAGCCCCCTTCGGTGGTCCCGTTCAGCGAGCCGATGACCGGGATCGACACGGCCGCCTTGATCGTGCGGACCCGCTCGAGATACTCGTGAGGGCCCAGGCCGTAGTCGGACAACTCGGGTAGGTAAGTCAGGGCCTCGGCGAACGAGTCGACGCCGGCCTCGACCGAGCGGCTCATCGCCAGCTCCTCGCTGATGATTTGCTCCTCGAAGAGGGAATTCATCACGATCAAGGGCGCGCCGGCATCCTCGAGTCGTCGCACCCGGTCGAGGTTGTCGACGAGCGGCGATGCGCCCGGGATCAGCGGGTGGGGCAGTTCGAAGCCCATGTAAGTGGAAGATAGGTTCATTTGACGATCTCCCGTGCCTTCAAGACGACCCCGGCCGGTTTCGGCTCGGGTGTGCCGGCGCCCTGGAACGTGATATGGGCGAGCTGCTCGTAGAGGGAGACCCGGCGCGCGGACTGCACGCGGGCGGCGACGGCCAGGCGTCGGAAGCGATCGGGGTCGATCGCCTCCACCATCCGGAAACGGGCCTCATTTCGCATGTATTCCTCGACCGGACTCCGTCCCGGCAGGACGTCGATGATCAGGGGGGCCTCGCCGCGCTCGATGCGCCTCGGGTCGTATCGGTAGAGTGGCCAGATGCCCGAGTTGACCGCCAGCTTCTGCTGATCGGCGCCGAACCGCATGTCGTAGCCATGGGCGATGCAGTGGCTGTAGGCGATCACGAGCGAAGGCCCGGGATAGCTCGCCGCTTCCTGGAAGGCGGCGACGGTCTGGCTGTCCTTGGCCCCGAATGCCACCGACGCCACGTAAACATGGCCGTAGCTCATGGCCATCAGGCCGAGGTCTTTCTTGTGCACGTCCTTGCCGAGCGTCGCGAACTTGGCGGCCGCGCCCAGCGGCGTGCTCTTGGAAGCCTGCCCGCCCGTGTTGGAGTAGACTTCGGTGTCGAGGACCAGGATGTTGATGTTGCGCTGCAAGGATAGGACGTGGTCGAGGCCGCCGAATCCGATGTCATAGGCCCAGCCGTCGCCGCCCACCAGCCAGACGCTCTTCTTGACGAGGTAATCGGCCAGGATCTCGAGGGCACGCGCCTCGGGATCTTCGACGGCCGCGAGCCGCTCGCGCAGGGCGACGACCCGCCGCCTCTGCTCGGCCAGGTCGGTCTCGGTGGCCTGCGTCGCCTCGAGCAACGTCGTGGCGAGGGTATCGCCCAGCCGGGAGGCGAGCTTCCTGGTCAGGTTGGCCGCCTGCTCGGAGAGCTTGTCGATGCTGAGCCGCATGCCCAGGCCGAACTCGGCGTTGTTCTCGAACAGCGAGTTGGACCAGGCCGGGCCGCGGCCGTCGGCGTTGGTCGTGTAAGGGGTCGTCGGCAGGTTGCCGCCGTAGATGGACGTGCAGCCGGTGGCGTTGGCGATCATCAGCCGATCGCCGTAGAGCTGCGTGAGCAGCTTGATGTACGGAGTCTCGCCGCAACCGGCACAGGCGCCCGAGTATTCGAATAGGGGGAGCAGGAACTGCGAGTTCTTGACCTCGGCATGCTCGATCCGCTCCCGCGGGGGATCGGGGATCTTCAGGAACCATTCGTAGTTGGCCGACTCGGCGTCGAGGACCGGGGCGAGGGACTCCATGTTGATCGCTTTGTGCCTGGGATTGGACTTGTCCTTGGCCGGGCAGACCATCACGCAGAGATTGCAGCCGGTGCAATCCCTCGGCGCGACCTGGATCGTGTACTTCCACCCCTTGAAGTCGGCGGCGCGGTAGTCGGTGGCGAGGAACGTGTCGGGCGCACCGGCGAGTTCGGCGGGATCGTAGACCTTGGCTCGGATGGCCGAGTGGGGGCAGACCATCGCGCATTTGTTGCACTGGATGCAGACCTTCATGTCCCAGATGGGCACTTCCTCGGCGATCGTCCGCTTCTCCCACTTCGTTGTGCCCAGCGGCCAGGTGCCGTCAACCGGGAACGCCGAGACGGGGAGCAGGTCTCCCTTCCCGGCCATCATCACGCTCGAGACCCTCTTGACGAAATCGGGCGCCTCGTCGGAGACCATCGGCAGGCGGCGCAATTTCGACGAGGCTCGAGTCGGGACCGCGACTTCCTCGAGGTGGGCCAGCGACTGGTCAACGGCGGCGAAATTCTTCGCGACCACCTGCTCGCCCTTGCGCGAGTAGGTCTTCTTGATCGTTTTCTTGATCTCCGCGATCGCCTCCTCGCGCGGCAGGACTCCCGAGAGCGCGAAGAAGCAGGTCTGCATGATCGTATTGATCCGGCCCTGCATCCCCATCTCGCCGGCGACCTTGCGCGCGTCGATCACGAAAAACTTCAATTGCTTGTCGATCATTTCTTGCTGGATCTCGACGGGCAAGTGATCCCAGACCTCATCCTTCCCGAACGGTGAATTCAGGAGGAACGTCGCACCCGGCCGGCAGGGTTCCAGGACGTCGATCTTCTCGAGGAACTGGGACTGGTGGCAGGCGACGAAGCCGGCCCTCTTGATCAAATATCGCGACCGGATCGGACGGGGCCCGAATCGCAGGTGGGAGATCGTCATCGACCCGGATTTCTTCGAGTCATAAACGAAGTAACCCTGGGCGAAGTTGGGCGTCTCCTCGCCGATGATCTTGATCGAATTCTTGTTGGCCCCCACGGTGCCGTCGGCCCCGAGCCCGAAGAAGACGGCCCGAACGACATCATCGCGCTCGATGTCCCACTCGTCGTCGTAGGGGAGCGAGGTGTGCGTCAGGTCGTCGACGATCCCGACGGTGAAGTGGTTCTTGGGCCGGGGCTTCTTCAACTCGTCGAAGACCGCCTTGACCATGGCGGGCGTGAATTCCTTGGACGACAAACCGTAACGACCGCCGACCACCGCGGGCTCGTGCTCGACCGGGCAGATCCCTTCGTCCCTGGCTTCCCGGAGCGCGGCGATCACGTCGAGATAGAGCGGATCCCCCACGGCACCCGGCTCCTTGGTCCGGTCGAGCACCGCGATCGCTCGGGTACTGGCCGGCAATGCGGCGACGAAATCCTTGATGGAAAACGGCCGGTAAAGCCGGACGCTGACCACCCCGACCTTCTCGTCGGCGGCCAGCAAGTGATCGATCGTTTCCTGGACCGTGTCCACGCCCGACCCCATCAATACGATAACTCGCTCGGCCCGGGGATGACCGTGGTAGTCGAACAGGTGGTAATTGCGGCCGGTCCGTCCGGCGAACCGGTCCATCGCGTCCTGGACGATCGCCGGGAGCCGGTCGTAATAGCCGTTGCAGGCCTCTCGAGCCTGGAAGAAGGTGTCGGGATTCTGGGCGGTGCCGCGCAGCACGGGATGGTCCGGCGTGAGGGCGCGGCGGCGGTGGGCGGCGATGGGCCCCAAGTCGATCAAGGCATTGAGGTCGTCGTCAGACAGGAGTTCGATCTTGGCGACCTCATGGGAGGTTCGAAACCCATCGAAGAAGTGGAGGAACGGCACGCGGCCCGCGAGGGTGGCCGCCTGGGAGATGCAGGCGAAGTCGTGGGCCTCCTGGACCGAGTTGGAGGCCAGCAGCGCGAACCCGGTCTGACGGCACCCCATGACGTCGGAATGATCGCCGAAGATCGAGAGCGCGTGGGTCGCCAGCGTTCGGGCGGCCACGTGCATCGTGAAGCAGGTCAGCTCCCCGGCGATCTTGTACATGGTGGGGATCATCAGGAGCAGGCCCTGCGATGCCGTGAAGGTCGTGGCCAGGCTCCCGGCTTGCAGGGCGCCATGGACGGCACCGATGGCGCCGCCTTCCGACTGCATCTCGGTCACGTCGGGGATCGTGTCCCAGAGGTTCCGGCGTCGCTGCGCGGACCACTCGTCGCACGATTCACCCATCGGCGAGGAGGGCGTGATCGGATAGAGGACGATGACTTCGTTGGTACGGTACGCCACCGAGGCCACCGCTTCGTTGGCATCAAGCGTTACCATGCCCATGGATTTCTCCGTTCGCTCGAGTGATCCCCCGAGAACATTCCGTCATCGGAATCGCACGCGTTCGGCATGCATGAGGCTCGCTGAGTGTCCCGATGGACACGAACGGTAGCCGGTCGCTCTCGATCCGGTCATGCCTCGAACTTTTCACGTTCTTAAACTCATCAATAGATTAATCGAATTGCCGGCTCGTGTCCAAACCGACGCCTGATGGCTGCGGCCGATTTCGGCGGGGAAACCGCGCTAACTTGTCTCGACCACGAGTTTTCTGGAATGATCACGGCCTGAAAAAGCATCGGGTTCTGATGGATTGCGGTGATCGTTCTCCGATCGTCAACCACTCGGAGTGATCGGGATGTTCCGATCATGATGTCACCCCAATCTTTCCCATGGCCGCTTCAGAGGGATGAGATGACTTTCCGGCGGATGCATCGGATTTCGGGTCACGCCCGGATGGGTGGCGGAGGCGTTTCCCGCGCGAATTGCATGGGAAATTGTGTTTTCCAGTCGCGTTTCGCGATCGATGATGGGCAAAATAGGAGATATTCGGTGGCGCGACGCGGAGCGATGGTCGATAAAACTCACTGGAATCATCCGCCGAGCATCGGGATCACCGATCGCGTCCATGAAACGTCCCCGGCTTCGGCACCGGCGGACCCGAACCGACGATATCTCATTCTGATCCGTGGGATCGATCTCTCATGAGCGAACTCGGCCCCGTGCTGATGGGAGTCAAGGAACCGGCAACTTCCCCCGCGCCGCCGACCGGCGGCCGCGCGGAAGCCTCGCGATTGCCGCGCCCGGCCACCGTTCAGTTGAACAAAGTGGTCTGGATGTACGTCATACCGATCGCGACGATCCACATCGCGGCCCTGGCCGCGTTCATCCCCTGGCTATTCAGCTGGACGGGCCTGGCCCTGGCGATCCTCGGGGTGCCATTCTACGGGCTCGGCATCACCCTCGGTTACCACCGACTGCTGGCTCACGGCAGCCTCAAGGTGCCGAAGTGGCTCGAGCACGGGTTCACCCTGCTCGCCCAGTGTTCCTTGCAGGACACCCCGGCCAAGTGGGTGACCGTCCATCGGATGCATCACGTGTTCTCCGACGAACAGCCCGATCCCCACAGCCCGCTCGTGAACTTCGTCTGGTCGCATTTCGATTGGTTGTTCTATCACAACACCGCGACCCGAAACATCGGGGCGATGCAGAAATACGCGCGAGATATCCTCCAAGACCCGTTCTACATGCGACTCGAAAAGAGCTACCTGGGCCCTCTGGTCTACCTGGCCCACCTTCTCATGTACTCCCTCGCCGGCGCGTTGATCGGCTGGTTCACCACGGGGACGGCCATGGGAGCCCTCCAGTTCAGCCTCAGCCTCTTCGTCTGGGGCGGCCTGGTGCGCTCGGTACTGGGATGGCACGTGACCTGGTCGGTCAACTCGCTCACCCACCTCTTCGGTTATCGCAATTACGACACGAACGAGAGCAGCCGGAATAACTGGTTCGTCGGGATCGTGGCCCTGGGCGAAGGCTGGCATAACAATCATCACCACGATCCGGCCGCCGCGTCGGTCTGGCATCGCTGGTGGGAGTTCGACCTGACTTACTGCGTGATCCTGCTCCTGAAACGCCTCGGGCTCGCCACCAACGTCATCGAGCCCAAGTCGGTGCGTCGGGCGAGACGAGCCTGACCCGGAGTGCGGACGAGAGGTCAATCGTTCCTCGAAGGGTCACCGCGCGAGTCGTTCTCCGCCGCCGCTGTGGCCGAAACCGCGACTTGTTCGACCGCGGCGAGCCGCTGGTTGAGCTCCTGGCGATCCGCTTCCGGGAAGCCGTCGGCGCAGCCGGCTACCAGGCGCCTGGCCTGCGCGAGGACCGCGACCGTGTCGGGCGCGTGGGGGATCGCCGAGGCCAGCTCGGCCAGGACTCGCAACATCCGGAGTGGAACCGCCACGTCCGCCTTGCCATAGTGGCTGATCTGACTGAAGGCCACTTCGAGGAGGCGGGGAAACGAGGTGCGGCGGAGCGTGACCCTGGGGTTGCCTTCGGCGTCGTCCAGGGTCGCGATCGGCGACCGGCGTTGCGCGGCCCGAACTAGGATGCGACCGAGGTGATCGATGCACGTCAGCGCGGTCGTCGGATCGTTGACGGCCGGCGAGATCGCCCTCAAGGCGATGTCCACGATCTGCAAGACGCCGAACTCGACATCGTGCTGCATCGTCCGCGCCGGGCCGAGATTGAAGGCATCCCGGCAGGCGGCACTCAACCCCTCCGTGACACGATCCGGCGGCGCCACCTCGAGGACGGGCGTCCCCTCCATGACGAACTGCCCGACGTACCGATCGACGCGAATCGCGGTGTTCGACGCTTGTGCGGCCGCCAAGAGGCCCAGCTCGTCGATCGACCGGATATAGCCGGAGCGTTGCGCGAGGATCGGAGTCCCGACGGGGATCGAACGGGTGGCCTCCACGGGAGCCGAGCCGTCCCGGGGGCCGGGGAAGACCTCGTCCAGGACCCGTTCCGTCTCGCGGGCGATCCGATCGACGATGTGACTGGCCTGGATCGATGACGCCATGTGGTGGATGAAATAGAGGAGGCAGGCCAGGCAGGAGATCGCCAGGATCATGGCGACGATGACCGCGAGGGAAGGGACGAACGGCTTCGGCCGGCTGCGAATCGCGGGCAGGGTCAGGAGGCAGTAGGTGAACGTGCCGACGAAGACACCGAGCGTCGTCTGGCTGACGCGATCCTCGACGTAGGCGACGAGGACTCGCGGCGAGAACTGGCTCGATGCGAAGGTCAGGACCACGAGCAGGATCGAGTAGACCACCGAGACGACCGTGATCATCGAGCCGGCGATCGTCCCGAGGACGATGTGAGCCGCCTCGGGCTCGGGCGGGAAGATCCGGTCGAGGAAGTCGTTCCACGCCGGTACCGCCGTGATCCGCTCCTCGAGGTTGGACAGCCCGACGGCCATCGCCGCCATAAGGAGCGTGATCGCACCCGGCCGGAGGACGAACCCGCCGCGCAGCTCGCGGACGACATGCCACATCCCAAACCGGCTCGGTTCCGGCACGAGGTTCTCCCGGAAGTCGAGGATTCTTGCGAAGGCCGCACCGACGGGCCATCGAGTTCGCTTGTCAGGCTCAGACTTTGTCTCGGAGGTCGGATGGGCCGTTTCGTGGGGTGCTCTGCGAGCACCGAATCCCGGCCGGATGACCTGGATCGGTGCTCGCAGAGTACCCTACGAAGACCTTCCGGGGCCGACTCCGAGAACCGTCACGGCGCGAACGGCTCCTCCGGCATGGCCAGGTCCATCGACAGGAGCCGGAACTCGGGCCGGTCGCGGAGCGGGACGAGCGCGGCCTCGTTGCGGATCGCGTCGGCGTTGCGGAATCCCAGGGCCGCGGCCTTGTGGAGCAGGTCCATCGCCGCATCGGCCTCCGGCGCCGCCGGATCGGCCGAGATCCCCGAGCCGGTGACCCCGGCCAGGCCGGAGAGCTCGGCGTGGCAACACGCGGTCTCGTACCAATACTCGCGCGACCGCGACTCCAGCCCGTCGAACAGCCCCAGCGCCCGATGGACGTCGGCCGACGCGCCGGCGGGATCGCCCAGGTCGCGGTGCGCCAGCCCGCGACGACGCAATGCGCCCGCCAGGTTGCCCCGGTACGTCGGGACCTTCGGGTGCCCGGCGACCAGCGGCTCGCCGACGGCGATCGCCCGGTCGTAGGCGTCGCGGGCCTCGGCCGACCGACCGGTCGTGCGGAGGGCATCGCCGAGATTCGTCAGCGCCGTGGCGAGGCCGTCGGCGTAGTCGGGGATCTTGGGATTCGCCTCGGCCAGCCCCCGGTAAATCGCCGCCGCAGCGAGGTCCTCGGATTCGGCCTCCGACGTCCGGCCCGATTCCGACAGCAGCAGGCCGCGGCGGATCAGGGTGTACGCCAGGCCGAAGCGGTAGTAGGTGACCGCGGGGTTCGCATCGGCCAGTGCCCGGAAGAGCGACTGCGCCGAACGGTACTCGGGCTCCGCCTCCGACGGCCGGCCCGACTCGGTGAGCAATTCGCCGAGGTTGACGTGGGCGGTCGCCAGCCGGTCGCGGAACTCGGTGACGGTCGGGTTGGACTCGGCGAGCGCCCGGACGCTCGCGATCCCCGCGCGGAACGCGATTTCCGCCTCCCGCGTCCTGCCCGACTCCGCCAGCAGGACGCCGAGGTCGCTGTAGAGCGACCCCAGGTCGCCGCGGTACGTCGTGACGGCCGGGTTGGCGGCGACGAGGTCGCGCAAGATCGACTCGGCGGCGCGATACTCGGGCTCCCCCTCCCGGGCCCGGCCGGTCTCCTTCAGCACCATGCCGAGATAATGATGATTCAACGCCAGCAGCCTGCGGAATTCGGGGACGGCGGGGTTCTCAGCGATCAGGCCGCGCTCGATCGCCAGGGCGGCGCGAAACAGGTCCTCCGCCTCCTTCCGCCGGCCCGTCTGCCTGAGCAGGTTGCCGAGGTTGAAATGGCTGGCTTGCAGTTGCTTGCGGAACTCCGTCACCGCGGGGTTGTCCTCGGCCAGCTTCGCGCGGATCGCCAGGGCGGTGCGATATTCGGCCTCGGCCTCCTTCGACCGCCCGCTCTTCAAGAGCAGGATCCCGAGGTTGTTGTGGGTGGCCGCCAGGCTGTTGCGGTGCTCGGCGACGGCGGGTTGCTCCTCGGCCAGTTTCCGGCGGATCGCCAGGGCCGCGCGGTACTCGGCCTCCGCTTCCCCGGGCCGGCCGGTATTCGCCAGCAGCCGGCCGATCCGATTGACCGTGTCCCCCAGGTCGCGACGGGCCTCCGGCGGTGCGCCGGGGGACGCGGCCATCGCCTCCTGGTCGGCCCGCGCCAGTCGGTATGCGGCCAGCGCCCGGTCATCCTTGCCGATGGTGGTCAGGAACGAGCCCATCCGCGACCGGCAGGAGGCCAGGGCGGCGCGGGCCTCGGGCGCGTCGGCCGCCGGGGCGGAGAGGACCGACTCGGCCTCTCGGTAGGCGGCCAGCGCCTCGTCGGTCTCGCCGGCCGACTCGAGGAGCCCGGCGACCTCGGTCAGGCTGCGGCCGACGTCGGCCAGGGCCGACGCGCCGGCCCTCGGCTCGGCGGCCAGCGCCCGACGCGCCGCCAGGACCGCCCGGTGCGCCGCGACCGCGTCGTGGTTGCGGCCGACCATCGCCGTCAGCCCGGCCAGCTCGAAGTTCGCCGAGGCCAGCGCCCGCCGCGAGGCCACGTCCGTCTCGCCGCCCAGCAGCCCACCGAGTTTGTTGTAGAAGTCGGAGGCCGAGCCGAGCAGCCGGTCGCGCAGCTCCTTGAACCGGCCCTCCTTGAGCAGGAAGTCCTCGCTGACGCCGGTGTGGAAGGTCTTGATGGCGTCGACGGCCAGGTCGTAGCGCGCCTGCACCGCGGACCGGGAGCGGGCCAGCTCGAGATTGGCCCTGGTCTCGCGCGTCAGGGCAGCGGCGATCTCGGCCTTGGCCCGGGTCTGGACCACCAGGATCGCCGACAGCCCGACGAGACCGGCGGTCAGGGCCACGGTCGCCGCCGAGACCGCCGTCCGGTTTCGCCTGGCCCATCGCCGCGCCCGGCGCGAGGGCGGCTCGCTCCAGGCCGAGACCGGCTCGTCGGCCATCCAGCGCTCGACGTCGTCGGCCAGGGCCTTCGCCGTCGCGTACCGATCCGACGGCCGCAGGGCCATGGCCTTGAGGCAGGCCGCCTCCAGCGCCCGGTCGATCTCGGGGGCGACCTGTCGCGGCGGTGCGATCTCGCCCCGCTTCACGGCCTCCAGGATGGCCTCGAGCTTCCCTTCCACCGACATCCGGCCGGTCAGCAGATAGTAGAGCGTGGCGCCCAGGCTGTAGACGTCGGACTGCGGCCCGAGGTGCTCGATGTCCCCCTCGGCCTGCTCGGGGCTCATGAAGCTCGGCGTGCCCATCGCGCGGCCCGGCAGCGTCTCGGCCAATCCGCTGCCCGAGCTGGGCATCAGGATCCGCTCGCCCGAGTCGTTCGCCGATCCGGGATCGGCGTGGGCCAGCGACTTGGCCAGGCCCCAGTCGACGACGAGCGTCTCGCCGTGCTTGCCGACGATGACGTTGGCCGGCTTGATGTCGCGGTGCAGGACGCCGCGGCTATGGGCGTAGTCGATCGCGTAGCAGACGTCGATGAATCGGCGCAGGAGCCGCCGCAACTCCAGCGAGCGCCGACCGGGGTCCTTCTCCAGCGACGCGTCGGCGTGGAAGCGGTCGATCGCATCCTTGAGGCTGTCGCCGCGGATGAACCGCATGGCGTAGTAGGGCCGGCCGTCGGCGTAGGCGCCCAGCCCGTAGACGGGGACGATGCCGGGATGCTCCAGGCCGCCGGTGATCTCGGCCTCGAGCAGGAAGCGGGCGCGGCTGGTCGGGTCGTCGGCGTGCTTGTCCAGGATCTGCTTCAGCGCCACCTCGCGGTGCAGCTCGCGGTCGAGGGCGACGTAGACGGCGCCGAGGCCGCCGTGGGCATGGGGCCTCAAGGGGTGGAACCGCAGCCCGCCGCCGGAGGCCGTGCCGCCGGGCTGGCCGTCCGAGGGGCCGGCGTGGGCGTGGGCGTGGACCTCGGCCATGGTCGCGGCCGAGCCCGAGGCGCGGGCGGAGGAGACGAGGCCGAGCGTCTCCCCGAGGTCCGGGTCGTCGAGGTCGGCCAGGCCGTCGAGGGTGGACGGGTTGGCGGGGATCGCGGCCAGGCTCCTGGTGACGTCGCCGTCGTGGGCCTGGAGGTGCAACTCGGTCATGGCCTCGACGACCGTTCTTTGGTCCGGCGCCAGGTGGCCCATGGCGACGAGGTGATCGGGCAGGCTCCGGGACTTGTCGACGGACCAGGCGGGAAGCGTGGCGAGCAGTTGCTCCCGGGCGATCAGGCCGTTCTGAAGGGCGATCAGGCCGGAGAGGAGGCTTCGTTCGGCCGACATGGGCGTACTCCGAGGTCGGGCGTGGACGGGGCGGCCGGCGGATTTCCGAGGGCCGCCATGAGTCCGATGGCACGAGCCTCACTATCTTACTTCGTCCCGCCGTCGAGCGGTGGACTCGGATCGTTTTGATTGCGCTTTTTCGATGCACCGTCCGTGAAGGAACCGCCCAGGAGAGCCGATGGATGGCCCACAAGCGAGATTCTCCGAGTCCGTCCCCGAGGCCGGATTGGTCGGCAGTGTGGTGGGTGAACCCGCCGAGAGAGCCTCGAACCGTCGGGTGTCACCCACCCGACAAGATCGTTGTCGCCCCGGCCGGGACGGGCGCCGAGTCGATATGCGGGGGAGTGCCAGGCCGGAAAGCTTGACCGACGTGAAATCCGATCTACGGACCGCGAGGTTCCCGCCCTCAGGGAGAATGGAAGGAACCTGTCGAGAATCGCGATCGCAGGTCAGGCTTTCCAGCCTGACGCGCCCCGAGAGTCTGTCCCCAAGCCGGAGCGGTCGGTTGTGGGGTGGGTGAAAATCCACCGAGATCGCCTTGAACTCCGCCAAAGCGACTTGCAGATGGCTTGCGCATGCGAGCCCGGACCGCCAGCGAGGGAGTGGAGGAATCTCACGGGAATTGATTCGCCGACCCCTTGGTCTCACATAGAAATGATCATGATACCGCGCGATACGCGACCGCGAGCCGTTCCAGCCGGGGGAAGGACTTGTCTATGTCACCCGGATCGCGCCGAGATTGGAGTATGCCCCTTTCCGACCCTTCACTCGCCTTCACAAATTGTGTGTATAAGCTTACCCTTCGTCATGTCGACGAGTAGAGATTTATTTGTGATATGCCCATTACTTATCTGCACCCTTGCAACCTTGATCCTATTAACCGAGTCCCATGCTCGCAGGACCGCGCATCGCGTTGCAACCGGGAATGGGGTGCGAACCAACCGATTGCGGTCACGACCGCCGTCCGGTCGCCGAGCGAACCGAGCTGTCCCGGCGGAAGTTCGGTCCCGCACCGCTCCTAATCCGTCCCCGCTCCGGCGAGCGTCCGGGCCGTCTCCCCGTCCTCGTCGGCTG
The DNA here is from genome assembly GCA_963743925.1 of uncultured Planctomycetota bacterium. Taxonomy (GTDB): domain Bacteria; phylum Planctomycetota; class Planctomycetia; order Isosphaerales; family Isosphaeraceae; genus CAVZRC01. Next base: position 24,760 of record CAVURY010000028.1, read on the forward strand.
CGCGAGGGATGCGGCTGCCGCCGCCTAAGTCTCGCCGCTCGTCCCGTCCCCGAGCGATCAGGCGGATCGTCAGGCGAGTCACCTGGCCGTCGCCGTGCTTCCCCCACCTCGCGACCAGCCGATCGAGCAGGGCGTCGTCGGGCTCCGTCGTATGGCAGCCGAAGAGGAGCTCCTCGGCGCCGACAGCCCGCGCAGGCCTGGAGGATGGTCGTTTCGCGGTCGTCGGTCAGGATCACCACCGGCTTGACCGGCTTGCCGGCCAGCTCGGCCCGGTTGACAACGGCGGTCATGAGCTCTTGGTCCGCGTGGCCCAGCGGCGGCTCGGGTATGTCCGAAATCCGGCCTCCGGCGATCATGGCGACCGTCGCTGTCGGATCACCGTAGGCTCCGGCCGCCGACGGGGCGTGTGCGAGCACCACGAGGATATCCGTGCTGTCCGGATCGGTCTCCACCAGGCTGGTTTCGAGCGCGTCGAGATCGCCCGATAGGTCGATCGACACGACCTTGCGATAGGGCCGATCCAGGGCCAGCGATTTGGGTGTCATGTCCTCGGCGATCGTGACCTTGAACAACTCCAGGTGTTCGTGATCGTCTCGACCTGCACCCCCACCCTGCTGTCGCTTGCGAAAGTGTTCGGACGCGGCGAAGACGATCAGGAGGGCCGTTGTGAACGCCACTCCGGAGACGGTCGCGACCGTCTTGGTCAGGAGGTTGGCCAGTGCCGCGGCCAGCAGGACGATGAAGACCAGCGATAGGCCGATCGGCAACTCGCGGCGGCCCAGGCGCGCGTTCAACGGCACCTTGAAGCCCCGGAACCGATCCGGCTTCTTGAAGCGGAGCACGAGCATCGACAGGGTCATGAAGACCAGGCTCCAGACCACGCCGAATGCATAGGCTTCGCCCAGTAGGATGACATTTCCGCCGCTGAGGAGGATCGTGACGATCTGGAGGCCGGCGATCAGCGTGAGCAGCCGCCAGGTCGTCCCGTATCGACGTTGCGGCTTCTGGAGCCAGGCGGGCAGGACACCGTCCTCCGTCACGCGATTCAACACGCCATTGGAACCGATGATCGACGTGTTGACGGCCCCGGCCAGGATCAGGAATCCGACGATGACGACGAGCGCATTGAGCCCCAGCTTGGCCCACCCGGGGCCCGCCACATTCATGGCCAGGCCGGAGATCAGGTTCTCCTGAAAATTCGACCGGATCTCGTCGGGGATGATCATCACGGCGAAGAAACTGATCGCGACCGTGAAGACCATGCTGTAGAGGAAGACGATGAAGGCCGCCCGCCGGAAGTTCCGGAGCTTGGGCGCCTTGACTTCGCGGTAGACCTGGGCCAGCGTCTCCTCGCCGCTCATCGCCAGGATCGAGTGGCCGAAGGCGATCACGATGCCCAGCGCCCCGACGAAGCTCAGCCAATGGACCCGGCCCGGCCGTAGTCCTTCGCCGATCTCCGTCGCCGCCACCCACCCCAGCGGGTCCTCCTGCTTGTTCGTCACCTCGTTGATCTTGGGCTTGCCTTCCCGGTCAACCTTCTTGGCCAGCTCGGGTGCCATCGGAGGGAGCGACCTCGACTCGGGGCGGACGGCGAGGGTCACCAGGCACCAGGCGATCACGATGACCGCCATCATGGTCGTCGCCCTCATGATGTTGAGGGCCTTCGTGCTCGACTCGGGGATGCCGCGGACGTTGATCTGATAGAAATAGAGCACGACCGCGACGGCGACCCCGACCGCCCCGAGGCGCTCGTTGATCGTGAAGTGGACCTCGAAATGGGCGAGGATCGAATTCACGAGCCGGGTCAGGTAATGGCCGGCCGACACGGCGCTGATCGGCCCGGTCAGGACATAGTCGAACATCAGGGCCGAGACCGAGACCTTAGCCATGCGATGCCCCAGGGCCTCCTTGACGACCCGGTAGACCCCCCCGCGGACGAACATGGAACAACTCTCGATGTAGACGCTTCGCACGGCATAGCTGAAGACCATGACCGCCAGGATGAACCACGGGGCCGCCTTGCCGATCTGAGACTCGACCACCCCGCCGATGTAATAGGCCGTGCTGGCCAGATCGCACAGGACGACGGCGGCCGTGCGCCAGGCCCCGATGAATGTGAACATCACGCTGGAGAGGATCAGCACCCGACCGGGGGATGCGATGACCGGATTCGCGCTCCACGCGCCGTCGGTGTCGGTCTGGATGATGGCCCTGGCATCCGAGCGCTCTGCTTCCGAGGACATGGAAACCCCGAAGTGTTGGTGATCAGGATGGTCCGGTTCCTTTCGGAGGATTGCCGGTAACGGGGAGCATAGCCCGTGCCACGGACGCTTACGCGCGGGCCGGAATTGAGCGTGTGCCGGGCCGATGGTCAGGGGGGTCCGGGAACGACGCTTGTAAAGTCGTTCGAAACCCGGCTCGTGGGCAGCCTTTCGAAGAGGAGTCGGTTGGGAGCGGCGACAGTGGCCGCAATGTCGCTCGCGTAACCGGCCGTGCAATTCGCACGGTCGGTCGTGCAAGCTGCCGCGTGAGACCTCGAATGACCTCGCAAGCGTACCGGTGCCAGTTTCTCGCAAAACTTGGTTCGCAAACAGTTTGCGGAGGAGTTGCCGATCCCGGCATGTCCGTTGCGTTCTCCGGCGGACCGACAGCTCGGCATATCTAAAGAGGTGGAAACTCCGAGACCATGCCGGCCCTTTGCCGAGGACAGTGCTATGTGGAGGCAGACGGATGCTGTGAAGGTCCTGGTCATCGAGATCGGCGTCTCCGAGTCCCGGCGACTCTTTCGCGACGAGCCCGCGGCGAAGTGGGTCCATCGCTCCGGGCCCATCCGGCGAAACCCGGCCTCGGTCTCCCGGATACCGGAGCCCAGCGAGTCGGAAGAGCCCGACCCTCAGCGATTCCCCGACGAGTTGGAAGAGCCGGAGGACCCGGATCAGCCCGATGAGTTGGAAGAGTCGGACCAGCAGGAGGAGTCCACGGAGTCGTCCATGATCGTGAAGACCAAGTCCCGAACTTGGCCGGGTCGCCGGGCAACCCGACGGCCGGGCTGGCCGTCGGAGCGGCGTGTTCATCGCCGTTCGCGTGATCACTGGATTTCGCACGCATCTTGCAACGTCGATCGGGCATTCCGCACGGCGATCAGACGAAGACGCCGATCACCCCGACCCATTCGATTCAACGTAAAGTGTTCTCGCGCGAACACATCCGGGATTCGCATAGGTTGCGGCACGGCGGATGCATTCTCTCGGGCCTGTCCCCAAGGGACGACGCCGATTGCGACGGAGCCACACAGGCGAATCGCAGGTCGCGTCCGAAAGGAGCGAGCACGAATGCTCAAGCGATGGTTTTTGGTTTTGGCCGGTTCATTTTGGTGCCTGTCCGAGGTCGGATGCGGCAACCCGGCGGGCCTTTTCCCGGTCTCGGGCAAGGTCCTGTATCGGGGCGAGCCGGCGGCGGGGGCGGTCGTTTACTTCCACCGGCAGGCGAAATCGGGAGCACCGAACGGGCCGATCCCTTACGGCATCGTCGAGGACGACGGCAGCTTCCGGCTGACCTCCGAGGATCTCGGGAACGGCGCCCTTCCCGGGGAATACATCGTCCTCGTCGAGTGGCGGGACGGCTCGGGCGACCGTGTGATCTTGACGACGAGCAAGGGTAAGGTCAAGCAAGTCAAGCGAAGCCGGGTCCGGTCGGGCAACGACCGGCTCAAGGGTCGCTACTTCGACATCAGCAAGCCCCTGCTCCGCGCCGAGGTCAAGGCGGAATCGAACCAACTGAGCCCCTTCGAACTCACCGACTGAATCCCGAAAAGAATCTTGGCCTTGCCTTGTCGCGTCGCGGCCACGGTCGTGGCCGGGACGACGCACTTCCCTGGTTTCTGACTTGGAGAATCTCCTCAATGAGACGGTTTCGCACCCTGATGGGTCGTTCGCCCGGCTTCACGCTGATCGAGCTCCTGGTGGTCATCGCGATCATCGCGGTGCTGATCGCCCTGCTCTTGCCCGCCGTGCAATCGGCGCGCGAGGCGGCCCGGCGTGCGCAGTGCATCAACAACCTCAAGCAGATCGGCCTGGGGACTCTGAACTTCGAGAGCACCTACGGCTACCTGCCGCCCAAGGGCCTGGTCCTGCCCGCGTCCGACCCGAACGTCAACGCCCAGGCCGCCATCCCCAACATCGCGGCGTCGTACCTCACCCAGATCCTGCCCTACATGGAGCAGTCGGTCGTCTACAATCTGATCAATCTGAGTCAGGCGGCGTCCAACACGGCAAATATCCCGCCCTCCACGGGGCAACACTCGGGCACGAACTCGGCGTATTCGATCGCGATCAACGCTTTCCTCTGCCCGTCGTCGCCGGGGCCGCCGACGATCAACTATTTCAATGCGTTCTGGGGCCCGTATGGCGACGGTGGAGGGGACGTCTGCACCCCGGGCGCCCCCGCCCCGCCGAGCAGCGTCACGAACCTCAATCCTCCTCCCGTCCAGATCTGGGGACGGACCGATTACTTCCCGATCCCCGGCCTTCACAACACGGCCCTCCAGGCCGCGGGGATGAGCCCGGCTTATATCGCCTCGGTCGGCGAGGGGAAGGATTCCGGGACCATCACCGGTCCCGCGATCACGGGCAAGATCCGGATGGCATCGATCACCGACGGCACCTCGAATACGATGATGGTCTCGGAATGCGGATCGAAGCCGATCGGTTACAACGGCTTCCGGCAGATCTACCGTTCGGAGGTCGATGGCCTGCCGGTCAACGGCGTCATCGAGCCTGTGAGTCAGCGCCGGCGGAGCTTGGGCCGACAACTTTACCTACTCGAGCCTGGCCGGCGCAGGGCCGTCAGAACGGCATCCGGGGCGGCACCTGCATGATCAACTGCACCAGCAATAACGAGATCTACTCGTTCCACTCCGGCGGGGCCAACGCCCTCTTCGTCAACGGCTCCGTCCACTTCCTCAAGGACGTCGCCTCGGTTCCCCTGGTCGCGTCGCTGGTCACCCGCGCCGGCGGCGAGATCATCAGTTCCGACCAGTATTGAGCACCCGATTTTCAGGGGTCGGCTCTTCCCGGCGACCGGTGGGACCCCTCACCGGTTCGCCGGGGAAACCGAGCTGGCCCTGGTCCTCCTCTCATCCGGCCTCGCCATGAATGCGACACTTCTCAGGACCCTCGCCACGACCGTCTCCTTGACGTGTCTCGTGGGCTGTGATCGAGCGGCGTTCGTTTCGGTGCCGTTCGAAGCGGGGGTTGTTCCCCATCCGAACGCGGCCGACGGCCAGCTCGTTTCGACCGCGACGATCGTCGATGACGCGCCTCTTCGCCCCGTCCCGGTGTATCACCGGGAGGTTGCACCGCTCATCGAGCGGTATTGCCTGGGCTGTCACGACGGCGCCGAAGGTGGGGTCGTCCTCGATTGCTTCCCGGACGCGGTCCCCGACAGGGAACACAGGTCCATCCTGCTGCGCGTTGCTGACGCCCTGCGAGCGGAGATCATGCCGCCGGAGGGAGAGCCTCGCCCCGATCCCGAGGAGCGGGAAACCCTCGAAGCCTGGCTCGACGCCGCCATCGAACCGGACAGCCGCAGCCCAGGACGTGTCACGCTCCGACGCCTCAATCGCATCGAGTACAACAACACGATTCGCGATCTGATCGGCCTGGATCTGCGCCCGGCGGATGAGTTCCCGGCCGATGACGTCGGGTATGGATTCGACAACATCGCCGAGGTGCTCTCGACGCCGCCGATCCTGGTCGAGATGTATGTTGACGCCGCCGAGGCGGTCATCGGGGCCGCGTTCCGCGAGCCTGACGTCAGGAATCGTCTTCTGAACCCGCCCGCCGATCGGGTCCCTCTCGCTTTCCGGAGGTACAAACCGCCGGTCCGCACGCCTCGCGTTGATAAAGTCTTCCGGGCCCCGAACTCCGGGGAAGACCTGGAGCTGAAGCGGCAGCAACGTCTCTACGACATCCTGCGCACCTTCTCCGACCGGGCGTTCCGGCGGCCTGCGACGCATGACGAGCTGACGCGCCTGCTCGGGATCGCGATCTCAGCCGAGAAGGACGGGGAGAGCGAGGAGTCCGGTATCCGGTTAGCACTCCAGGCCGTGCTCACTTCGCCGCACTTCCTCTTCCGGATCGAATTGGATCAGTCCCCGGATTCGTCGATCGCCCCCTTACCGGTCAATGATTTCGACCTCGCCGCACGACTCTCGTATTTCTTGTGGAGCAGCATGCCCGACGAGGAGCTATCTCAACTGGCCTCCCGGGGGGCCTTGGGTCACAGGGAGACCCTCGTCGCCCAGGCCGGCCGGATGCTCCGCGATCCGCGTGCGCGGGCCCTCCTCGAGAACTTCGCGAGTCAATGGCTTCAGACGCGCAAGCTCAAGGAGTTCGCGCCCGATCCGGCCCTCTTCCCCGACTTCGACGAATCGCTCCGATCCGCGATGCTCGAGGAGACGCGGCTTCTCTGCGCAACGATCCAGGAGGAAGATCGGAGCGTGTTGGAGTTCCTCGACGCGGATTTCACGTTCGTCAACGAACGCCTGGCCCGGCATTATGGCATGACGGACGTCAGGGGCGTAGGCTTTCGCCGCGTCTCGCTCGCCGGTACTCCCCGAGGCGGCGTGCTGACCCATGCGAGCATCCTGGCGTCAACGTCCAACCCGACCCGGACCTCGCCGGTCAAGCGTGGCAAGTGGATCCTCGAGAACATCCTGGGCGCACCGCCTTCGCCGCCACCGTCGGGTGTGGAGGCACTCAAGGAGGGTGCGGCCACGGGCTCATCGGGCACGCTTCGCCAGCGTATGGAGCGTCACCGCAGCGATCCGTCCTGTGCCTCGTGCCACCGCCGCATGGACCCGCTCGGCTTCGGCCTCGAGAACTTCGATGCCGTCGGAGGCTGGCGGACCCGCGACGGCGAGCAAGCGATCGACTCTTCCGGCAAGTTACCCGGGGGGCGAGCGTTCGAGGGCCCGGGCGAGCTGCGCACCGCGCTCCGATCGCGCCCGGATACGTTCGCTCGTTGCCTCGCCGAGAAGATGCTCACGTTCGCCCTCGGACGCGGCCTCGAACGGAGCGACCGACTCGCGGTCGCGCGGATCGTCGCCAGGCTGGCGCACGACGGATACCGGTTCTCGGCCCTCATCATGGCCATCGTCAACAGCGAGCCGTTCAGGGCATCCAGGAAGGCAGGATCGAAATCATGAAAATGCCCAGGAGAATCTCGAGACGAACGGTGCTGAAGGGTGTTGGGATCTCGCTGGCATTGCCGCTGCTGGAAGCGATGGATCGTGGATCGTCGCGGGCGGGCTCGGCCGATCCGGGGTCCCCGCCGCTGCGAATGGCGTTCGTCTACGTCCCCAACGGCATGCACATGCCCGACTGGACGCCGCGCTCGCTCGGCGCCGGGTTCGAGCTCCCGGCGATCCTCGAGCCGCTGCGCTCGGTCAAGGACGACATCCTCGTCCTGAGCGGCTTGACGCTGAATCCGGCGCGGGCCCTCGGCGACGGAGGGGGAGACCACGCCCGCGCGATGGCCAGCTTCCTCACCGGCCGTCATCCGCGGAAGACCGACGGTGCCGATCTCCGCGCCGGCGTCTCCGTCGATCAGCTGGCCGCACGGTCGGTCGGCCGATCGACCCGCTTCCCCTCGCTGGAGATCGGCTGCGAAGGGGGCCGGAATGCGGGCGAATGCGACCACGGCTATAGCTGCGCTTACCAGTCCAACCTCTCGTGGCAAGGCGAGTCAACCCCGGTCGCCAAGCAGATCAATCCCCGACTGGTCTTCGACCGTCTCTTCGGAAGTCCGCCCGGATCCGGTGACGCAGGAGATCCGGCGAGGAACGATCGCCGTCGCAAGAGCGTCCTGGATTTCGTCGGCGAGGATGCGCGACGACTCGAGGAGGTGCTCGGCGTTTCCGACCGCCGGAAGCTGGATGAATATCTCACGGGCGTTCGCGAGATCGAACGAAGGATCGGCCGGAGTCGGCCCGCGATCGACGTGGGCGGCACGAAGTATCCGCGCCCGCTCGGCATCCCGGCCGATTATCGGGAGCACATCCGGTTGATGTCCGACCTGCTCGTCCTCGCGTTCCAGGCCGACCTCACGCGGATCGCGACGTTCGTCCTCGCCAATGACGGCAGCAACCGAAGCTATCGGGAGATCGAAGTCCCCGACGGCCACCACGACCTTTCGCACCACGGCGGCGAGGAAGGCAAGCAGCATCGCATCCGGAAGATCAATCAGTTCCACGTGGCCCAGTTGGCTTATCTGCTCGAGAAACTGAGGTCGATCCCGGACGGGTCCGGCACGTTGCTCGATCACTGCCTGATCGCCTACGGCAGCGGGATCAGCGATGGCAACTCGCATTCGCACGACGACCTGCCGATCCTCCTGGCCGGCCGGGGTAACGGGACGATCCGGACCGGGCGGCACGTCCGCTACCCGAAGGAGACGCCGCTCACAAATCTGTACGTCTCGATGCTTGGCCGGATGGGGGTTGACGCGACGAATTTCGGCGACAGCACCGGCGGGCTTGTCGGACTCGAGGGATGAGCCCCGCCTGCCCTTCGGGCGAAGCCGCGAGCACGAGCGGGACCCCGAATCACGGAAGCCCTCCCCGGGGCGGTGGTATGTCGGTTGCAAGGGAGTCTACCCTGCGGCTGGGATTGATCATCGCGAAAAGTTCAAGGGAGGCAGACATGGCTCACCAGATCGCAATGGACCCCCGATCCGAGGTCGGGGAAAAACAACCCGACGGGACGATGCAGGTGGCGCCGGACCTGGCCTACGAGCGTCTCATGATCGTCAACGTGGTGTATGTCGGGCCGCCGAGCTCGGGATCGAATTCCTGGGTCCTGATCGATGCCGGCGTCACCGGTACTTACCACGCGATTCTCGGGGCCGCGGAGAAGCGGTTCGGCCAGGGGACCAGGCCCGCGGCGATCGTCATGACCCACGGCCACTTCGACCACGTCGGGGCGCTCAAGGACCTCGCCGAGCACTGGGATGTCCCGATCTACGCCCACGAATTGGAGCTGCCCTACCTGGACGGCCGCTCCTCCTATCCTCCTCCCGATCCGACGGTCGGCGGCGGGTTGATGTCCGCGCTCTCGGGACTCTATCCGCGCGGGCCGATCGACGTCGGCGCCCGGCTCAAGGCGTTGCCGGCGGATGGCAGCGTGCCGGGAATGCCCGGGTTCCGCTGGGTTCCCACGCCGGGGCACTCGCCCGGCCACGTCTCGTTCTGGCGGGAATCGGACCGGTCGCTGATCGTCGGCGACGCATTCATCACGACGAACCAGGAATCGGCCTATGCGGTGATGACTCAGCGGCCCGAGCTCCATGGGCCGCCGATGTACTACACGCAGGACTGGCATGCGGCTCGTGAGTCGGTCCGGCGGCTCGCCGCGCTCGAGCCCGAGCTGGTGATCCCGGGCCATGGCCGCGCCATGCACGGTCGCGAGCTCCTCCAGGCGCTCCAGACCCTCGCCCAGGACTTCGACCGGATCGCCGTTCCCGCCGAAGGGCGTTATGTTGACGTCCCGGTCCAGGCCGATGAGAACGGGACGGTGTACGTCCCCCCGCGCGACAAATGAAATCGCTTGGACTGACCTTTTCGCCGGAGTCGCACCCCCTCATCTGCCCTTCGGCCCCCCTCGCCCGGTTGCGGGGCGAGGGGGAAGGATTGCCGCGACACGAAGCCGGGACCATCCCTCGAGCTTCTCGAACCACGATCACCCAATCCCGATTCCGTTGTGGTATTCTAGAGCCGCCTCGTCGATCGGCTTCACGATGAGAGATGGGTGAGTGATCGAGGTTTCGAGCCGGGGCCTTATCCCATTGGAAGGGGCAGCGATAAGAGGAGCCTGACTCGATCGTCGTCGGCTGCCCGCCTGTCCTGGCTTACCGTGATTGTCAAAGGATTTATTGATGGCTTCGCAACATGTGGGGGAACTGACGCCTTCTCACTCGCACGCGCTATCCGGGGCCGAGGTACACGGTGGAGCACACGGAGGAAGCCTGGCGGCGCTGGCCCTCTGTGCGCTCGGCGTCGTCTTCGGCGACATCGGGACCAGCCCGCTTTATACGTTGAAGGAATGCTTGCTCGCCGCGGGGGGCACGAAAGGTGTCGTCGACCCCCAGGACCTATTCGGCATCCTCTCGCTGATGTTCTGGTCGCTCATCATGGTGGTCACGGTCAAGTATTTGACCTTCGTCATGCAGGCGAGCCACAACGGCGAGGGCGGCATCTTCGCCCTGCTGGCGATCGTGCCCGATCGGTTCCGGACGAGCGCGTCGCGGAGCGGGAAGGTCACCTTCATGGCGCTCCTGGCGGTCATCGGCGCCGCACTCCTGTACGGCGATGGCGTGATCACGCCGGCCATCTCCGTCCTCAGCGCGGTGGAGGGGCTGGCGAACGTCAGCCCGCGACTGACGAGCCTCGTGGTCCCGCTCACTTGCGGCATCCTGATCGTGCTCTTCGCGATCCAGCGGCGAGGGACCGGCGACATCGGCAAGCTATTCGGCCCGGTGATGGTCGCCTGGTTCACGACCATGGCGCTGCTCGGCATCTATCATCTCCTCCAGAAGCCGGAGATCCTGTGGTCCCTGTCGCCGCATCACGGCGCGGCCTTCTTCCTGCGCCATGGAATCCATGGGATGCTGATCCTCGGCTCGGTCGTACTGGCCGTGACCGGCGGCGAGGCGCTCTACGCCGACATGGGGCATTTCGGGGTCCGACCCATCAGGCTGGCGTGGACGTTCTTCGTCCTGCCCGCGCTCGTGCTGGGATACCTGGGCCAGGGCGCCCTCATCCTGCGTAATCCGGCGGCCATCGAGAATCCCTTCTGGAACCCATTCTACGAGCAGGTGCCGCAGGGCCGGGCGACCTTCGCGCTGGTCTTGCTCTCGAGCGCCGCGACCGTGATCGCATCGCAAGCCCTCATCTCCGGGGCGTTCTCGCTGACGCGGCAGGCGATGTTGCTCGGCTACCTCCCGCGCGTGACGATCAAGCACACCGCGTATCACACCGAGGGGCAGATCTACATCCCGGAGGTCAACTCCCTGCTCGCGGTGGGCTGCATCGCACTCGTCCTGACATTCCGCAGCTCGGTGCACCTGGCAGCGGCCTACGGGATCGCCGTCACCGGGACCATGGCGATCACATCGATCCTGTATTTCATCGTGGTCCGCTATTCCTGGGGCTGGAGTCTCTGGAAGTCGGGGGCCCTCCTGGCACTCTTCCTGAGCTTCGACATCCCCTTCCTGATCGCCAATCTCTTCAAGTTCTTCGAAGGCGGTTATGTGCCGATGCTCATCGGTGCGGCGTTGATCGCGGGCATGCTCATCTGGAGCCGTGGCCGGACCGCGCTGATGGAACAATATTCCACCCGATACCCGACCCTCGAGGCGGCCAGGCCGATGATCGAACGCTGGCTGTCTTCGCGGGTCCCCGGGAGTGCCGTGTTCCTCTCGCCGAGCGCCGAACACGTCCCGCCGATCCTCGTCCATCACGTCGAGCGCAGCCGTTCGCTGCACGAGACGGTGGTCCTCCTGACCGTCCAGGAGGTTCCCATCCCGGTCGTCCCCATCGAGTCGCGATACCGGGCCGATGACCTGGGCGAGGGCTATTACCGGCTCGTCGTCTCCTTCGGCTACATGGAAGAACCGCTGCTGCTCCCGGTCATGGAGGCGGTTTCGAAGTCCGGTGAGATCCCCTTCGATCCGGAAGACGCCACGTATTACATCGGGCACGAGACGATCGTCGCGACCAACGAGGGGAGCATCAGCCGGATCCCCGAAGCGATCTTCTCGTATCTCAGCCGCAACGCGGTCCACGAGGAGAGGCGCTATGGCATGCCGTGCGAACAGATCGTCGAGATCGGGACTCAGATCGATTTGTGAGGCCCGATGAGGCTCCTGAGGGTGCTCGATCGATGAGCGTGATCCGCGTGGCGGTCGTGCAGGCGGCACCGCTCGCGTTCGACCGCGAGGCGACGCTGGCGAAGGTTCGGGCGCTGGCCGCGGAGGCGGCCGCGCCGAGGGCCCACCTCATCGTGTTTCCGGAGGCGTTCGTCTCCGGATACCCGCGCGGCCTCGATTTCGGCGCCCGGATCGGCTCGCGCTCGCCCGAGGGCCGCGAGATGTTCCGCCGGTACTGGGAGAGTTCCGTGGACATCCCCGGCCCGGCCGTCGAGGCCCTCGGCGGCGCGGCACGGCAGGCCGGTGCGTATCTGGTCATCGGCGTCATCGAGCGCGAGGGCGGCACGCTCTACTGCTCCGTGTTGTTCTTCGACCCGGACGGATCGCTGATGGGGAAGCATCGCAAGCTGATGCCGACCGCCGCCGAGCGGCTCGTCTGGGGCCAGGGGGACGGCTCGACCATGCCCGTCTTCGACACCCCGATCGGCAAGCTGGGCGCGGTAATCTGCTGGGAAAACTATATGCCAATGCTTCGGATGCACATGTACGCCCAGGGCATCCAGATCTACTGCGCGCCCACGGCCGATGACCGCGAGACCTGGCTCTCCACCATGCGGCACATCGCCCTGGAAGGGCGATGCTTCGTCCTCGGCTGCAACCAGTTCGCCGCTGCGATCCGATTATCCGGCAGACTATCCGGCCATCCAGGGGGACGACCCGGCGACCGTCATGTCGAGAGGCGGGAGTTGCATCGTCAACCCGTTGGGCCGGATCCTGGCCGGCCCCGCGTTCGACGGTCCGGTCATCCTCTCGGCCGACCTCGACCTCGACGAGATCCCTCGGGCCAAGTTCGACTTCGACGTCTCGGGCCACTACGCCCGGCCCGACGTTTTCCGGCTGGTCGTCAACGAGTCGCCGACCCCGCCCGTGATCCGGCAGACATGAAACGGATCCATCGACGGCGGCCCAGGGCTCTGCCCCTCCCCTAACGGGCCATCTGGAGCTCTTTCACGGCGTCTGCCTCCAGCACTCGCTTGGCGGGAGCGAGCTTCGAGTAGAGGTCCGCGAAGGTTCTGGCATTCTCCGGACTCGATGAAACGTAGGTCCTCAACCCGCGCAGGACGTCGGATCGCTCGCTTTCGGGGATATCGAGGTGGTGCAAGGGAGAGGGGAGCCACTCCTTGCCCGCGTATCGATCCATCAAACGTTCCAGCTTGATCGCGGTGAGCTGGCGGGCCGGGATCTTCCCCACATTGATGCGATCGAAGAACGCATCTCGCGAGAGGCGGAGGTTGTACTTGAAGTGCCCCACCGTGGGCTCCGGGGGGCCCTCGTCGAGGATCACAATCGACCACGGCTTGTCGTCGCTCGTGGGGAAGCTCGCGGGTCACCGGTTTTCCCGAGCCGGGCGGAATGCCGAGCCTTGGGGTGTCCTTCGGTATGGTCAGCGTGAAGACTTCGTAATCGCGATCCGACAAGACGTCCACGAAGCGTCGTCCGTCCGGCCCGGCTGCTCAACAGCTTCTCGGGCTCCATGGTGAACCCTTCTGGGAATTGTGACGTGTTGAAGGGCTGCACCCAGCGTGCGCCGACCTGGTTCATGGGGACGAGCACATCCGCGGTCGTCCAGGCCACGGAGACCGGGCAGGTGATCGTCGGCACATGGGCGATCGGCGAGTGGGCGTACCAGGTCGCGTCGCCGTAATCTCCGCCATAGACCGTCTGGCAGTCCTGGACGATCTTCGCCACGGCGGCGATGAAACGGCAGCTTGGGGGGCGATTTATCCGGGGGTGCCGCCTTGTCCATCTGCATCGAAGAAATATGCGGCGTTGTAGCCCCAGTTCACCGGCGGGACATCGGAAGCGGCTCCGGCCAGCGGGAAGGTTTCGGCGGCCAGGAGGAGCGTCATGTAACCGCCGGCGCTGCCGCCCACGATGATCACGTGTCTGTCGTCCACGAACGCCAAGCTGCGGACGATGTGCAACAGGGCGATGTCGGGGTTTGCGGTCCGGATCAGGGGATTGGAGGGCAGGTCTCGGGGCGAGGCGACCATCCAGCCGCGCTTCACGAAATCTTGCTCGCCCCCGTCCGACAGCTCGTAGCCCGCGTTGAAGTAGAGCGGGACCTTGGCTCCGGGGTTCGACCGGAGCGAGTCCGGCAGCCACAGCTTCGCCTTGGCCTCGCGCTCGATGCCCTGGGGATCCCGATACGCGAAGGAGACCAGCGCCCTGGCCCGAGGAGGATTCGCACCCGCGACGAGTCGTCGTCTCCTCCAGGCGAAGGCGCGTTGCGGGGCCGCTCCGGTTCCCGGCGAGCAGATCCTTGACCCAGGCCGGTCCCTGGAACGCCGATCCACCGTCATCCTGGACATCCGCCGCGAGCCGGAGGGTTCCCCACGTCTCCGCGCGATCGAGCTGGACTCCGTAGAGGCCGCCCATCCGCGCCTTCGTCAAGGGGAGCTGCAAGGCATCGAAATAAGCGAGGTTGAAGCGGACCGAGTCGCCGGGCTTCGCCCGCAAGTCGTTCGGATCGCCGGGCTCGAGAGGTATCGCCCATTCGAACGAGCAGATCCCTTTCTCATGGGTCATCCCGCCCCGACCGTCCTGACGCGGGTCGTCGGCATCATCCTTCCCCGGGGCACTGACGTACTTGTCCCGATACATCCCCTGGGCGATGACTTTTCGATCATCGCCGGGACGAACTTGATCGCCCTTGCAGAACGCCAGGATCGCCACGTCGAGCATGAGGGGCGCCAGGCTGTTGTCGACCGTCTCGTCGGGGACCCGAAGCGCGACGTACAAGGCGTTGGCGGAATTCATCACGCGCAGCTCGCATGAGCGTGTTTCGGTCGCGGGCGGATCGAGCCGGATCACGCCGAGTTCAAATCGGAGGACGGGCGCATCCCGCCATTCCTCGTCGCCAATCACGCCGTCAATCGCCGGTGCGGTCCGGCACGGCGATGAGTCGATCGTCTTGGGTAGCGTTGCCGCGCCGGAGGCCGGCCCAATGACGATCGGGAGAAGGACAAGGCAGAAGGAGAAGGTGGAGATCTTCATGGTGATCGTGGAGCAGATTGTGGGAGGAACAGGGCCGGGAAAACGGCGGAAACGATGCCTGATGAATCAATCCCAGCGCCCCTTGGGTTTCTGCTTCCAGAGCCAGATGATCCAATCCACGTTCTTCGGCTCTCCCCCGAAATCCTTGAGGCGCGTCATGCACTGTCCGCGATGGTGTTGCGAGTGCATCGCCACCTGAACCAGGGCCTGATCGACCGTGATGATGCAGGGCGGGTCCGGGAACCAGGGAATCCGAACCTGTCGCTCCATCGCCTCGGAATCCAGACCCGCGGCGAATTCGCGAAGTCCGGCGTGACTGGTCTCGGCCCGCGTTTTCAGGGCTTCGAAGGAATCGGGCGGCCCGCTGGGAGGGCTCCCGGGCGCCTCTCCTCGCAGGATCGCCAGGAATCCTTGCTGCACTCCGATGATGTGACCGACCCGCCGGCGCATCTCCTCATGATCCCGGGCCGGGGAGCCGTTCCAGGCGTGGAAGAACACGGCATTGGCCCACTCAACGTAGTCCATGAGCTCGCGTGGATCACTGAGCATATTCGGTCTCCCAGGGTTGATCACGTCTCCTGGACGAATTCCGCCATCTCGGACTCGGTGCAGGGCAACGCAAACTTCTTGAATATCTCGTTGACATTGCCCCAATCCCATGCGCGTTCGCAACCGGCCATGCGACGCAGGACCAACCGCTGAAACCCGGAAAGCTCGCCCGGATCGCGAGGCTTCTCACGAGGCTCGAAGACGATGTTCACGATGGCAGCCACCAGGGTGATGCTTTCGGATTTCAGCCTCGGCTGCCGGTCGAGGGCATCGAAGATGCGAGGGACCGTGGTCTCGGCCAACTCGACCCCGAGCCTGCTCAGTGCTGCGCTCACCGCGGAGACGACGCTCTCTCGATCGGTCCAGGGAAGCTGAAGATAGCCCTGATCGATCGGCTTCGGATCCGCCAGAGTCTCCAGGAGCAGCCTGACCGCCGCTTTCGGCGTTCGTCGGCCGGCGATCCGAGCCAGGGACAACGCCGCCACAATCCGCACGAATCCGCCATGGCCGGGAGCGAGGTATCGCTCGATCAGCGGGGCGGAATCACCGCCACCGACGCAACTCAAAGCCAGGAGGATGCTCGCCGACACCCGATCGTCCAGCTCCGTCTTCAGGCGATCCTCGAGGCGCCTGATGGTCTCGGGCTCGCGGACTCTCCCGACTCCGAGCATATAGGCCGCGGACCAGCGAATCTCAGGGATCGCGTCATCGAGCAACCCCAAATAGACGTCCGTGCCCGCGACGACCGCCCGCCGGGCCGCTCTCCACCATCCCCGCCCTTCTTTCTCGAGCCGCTCGATCCGATCAGCTCGCTCAACGTTCCCGTCAACGCATTCC
Source organism: uncultured Planctomycetota bacterium (assembly GCA_963743925.1). GTDB lineage: Bacteria > Planctomycetota > Planctomycetia > Isosphaerales > Isosphaeraceae > CAVZRC01. Next base: position 41,128 of record CAVURY010000028.1, read on the forward strand.
AGCAATTCGTTTCGAAGGCGCTCCAGCCGTTCGGCTCGCACGGCGTCCTCCCGACACTCGAGCATTTCCGGGGGATCGTCGATCACTTCCGGGAATAACGGTTGGAAGCAATCGCGGTCTTCTCCCCAGGCGAGCGCACCAAGGTAGATCAGGAGCTGGGGCTTGTCCTGCACGGTCCGGGATTTCAGCAGCTCAAGGAGGAACGGGACGGTCTGCGACGTGACCGCATCGACCGTCGGGAAGTGATTCGATCGGCCCCACAACCGGATTCGCGCCTGTTTGCGGTACTCCGCGTCATCCGATAACAGGGCGCGAATCCAGACGGGATCATCGACGGCAGAACGATGCTCGTGTTCCAGACTTCCCCAATCGATGAGATCGAGCGTCTCCAACATATCAACCTCCGCGAGGTGAGTGACCGGAGTTCGCATCCCAACCGCGGCGAGGCACGATCGATCAACCCGAGGAGCCGGCAATGTCAACTCGTACCGGAATTCTGGCTGTCCTCGTGGCACTTTGCAAGAAGGATATTCCTCACTGCTGCCCCCCGAAACGGAAGGCGATGCTCGTTCGCATGAGTGAAAGTCGGTCCGGAAGGTACCAGGCTCTGTCCGAGATTCGCCGGCCGAACGGGTTCGCCCTCCGGGCACTTTCTCCCCGGCGCGACGAGGGGTGGAGCGGATCCGTTCGCGCGGGTCGCTCTGACTATCCTCGCCCATCAGCGCCCGTCCTCCGCCGGCCCCGGCCGGCCGAGCAACTTGGCCGCCTCCGCCCAGAACCGGAGCAGTTCCGGGTCCTGGGGAGCCTTCTCCTTGGTCCACGCGACCGCCTTGTCGAACCAGGGGGTCGCCTTGGCTCTCGCACCTCTGTGGGCGTGGGCCATCGCCAGGAAGAACCAGTTCGAGGCGTCAACGCCCTTGATCAGCTTGATGGACCGCTCGGCGGCGTCGATCGCGTCGTCCCATCGGCCGCGGCGGTATTCCGCCAGCGCCAGCGTGTTGTAAGAGATGCCCTCCTTCGGCTCGAGATCGATGGCCTTGCGGGCGAAGGCGGCAGCCTCGTCGTAATCGCGGGCCGGTCGGTCGGGGGTCAGGGCCAGGGCCCAGGCCAGGTTATTGGGGATGTTGTGGAAATTGGGATCGCCGCTGAGCCGAATCGCCTCGCGGTGGGCGGCGATCGCCTCATCCACCTTACCCTGAGCCAGCAAGGCGAGGCCGAGGTTGGAGTGGGCATAAGCGTAGTCGGGCCGGAGCCGGATCGCCTCGCGGTACTCGGCGATGGCCTCGTCCAGTTTCCCCTGGCTCCTCAGGATGTCGCCGAGGTTGTAGTGGCCGATGTGATCGTCGGGATCGAGTCGGATCGCCTCGCGGTACTCGGCGATGGCCTCGTCCACCTTACCCTGGCGTCTCAGGGCGTTGCCGAGGTTTGCGTGGGCGAAGTCGGGCTTGAGCCGGGTCGCCTCGCGCAACTCGACGATGGCCTCGTCCACCTTCCCCTGAGCCAGCAAGGCGAGGCCGAGATTGGAGTGGGCGTAGGCGTGGTCGGGCTGGATCCGGATCGCCTCGCGGTACTCGACGATGGCCTCGTCCACCTTCCCCTGACGTCCCAGGGCGATGCCGAGATTGAAGCGGGTCGGGCTGTCGTCGGGCCTCAGCCGGATCGCCTCGCGGTACTCGGCGATGGCTTCGTCCAGCTTCCCCTGGCGCATCAGGGCGACGCCGAGGTTGGCGTGAGCGTAGGCGAGGTCGGGCTGGAGGCGGATCGCCTCGCGCAAGGCAGCGACCGCCTTGTCCAGCGCCGCATCGGCTCCGGCGCGATCCCCGCGTTTCTTGAGGAGGTTTCCCAGGCAGCTCCAGTGCCGGCCGTTACCGGGGCGAAGCACGACCAGGTCCTGGAACACCGCCATCGCCTCGGCGCCGCGGCCTCGCCCCTCCAGCGCATGAGCCAGCTCGTGGCCGGTCTCGGGGCGGAGGGCGCGGGCCGCCGTATAGTAGCCGATCGCCTCCTCGGTCCGCGGCGGATGGACCGCCTCCAGCTCGACTCCCAGGTCGTAGTTGAGCCAGACGTCGCCCGGGTAGTGCGCCCGAGCGCGGCGAAGCAAGCCGGCGGCGGCCTCGTGCTCTTCCGCCTCGGCCAGGGCGCAGGCCAGGAGCGTCAGGCTCGCGGGCGGCCAGGCCCGGGGATCGGCCTGGCTCGCCAGCTCGAGCAACGGCCCTCGCCGAGCCTTGGCATCGGACTGGGACCAGGTGTCACGCAGTCGGTCGCGGATCTTGTCGGGATCGGCGGCGCGGGCGGCGGCGATCAACCGCCGCCATCCCTCGCTGTCCTGGGGCCGGGCCTTGCGGCGCCGATTCGCCCAGTCATCCAGCGCCGCGGCCAGCGCCATGGCCAACCCCGCCGGCCGGGCCCGGATCCGGGCCGCGGCGGCCTCCGGCCCCAGCGCGTCGAGGTCGAGCCCGGCGTCCCGGAACGCGGTCGCGTAGGCCGCGTCGCTGGCCGAGCCGCTCGGGTCGTCGGCCTCGGCCGAACGGATGTCAACCACGGCGCGGAGCAAATTCGCGTCACGCCCGGCCGCTCGAGCCGCCTGGTCAACCTGCTCCTGGAGCGCCTGCACCTGCCGCCGTGAGGGTCCATCGATCATCGGACTCAGCAAATCCCCGGCTCGCTGGGCCGCCGCGACGGCCGCCTGCCACTTCGCCGGATTCCCCTCGGGGTCGGCCTCGGCCTGGTCTCGCAGCAGGGTCACCTCCCGCAGCGCCAGCTCCAGCCGCGCCGCCTGGTCGCGTTTCTGCTGCCGGTACGCCGCCGCGCCGGTGCCGCCGATGATCACCAGCGCCAGCACGGCGGCGGCCAACGCCAGCGCCAGTCTACGCCGTTTCCGCTCTTCCTGGGCCCGCGCATCGGCCTCCACCCGGGCCAGCTCGGCCGCCCGGAGCCGCTCCTGAACGCCGCTGAGGTAGGCGGACATCCGCGCGGCCACGGCGCCCGCGTCGCGCGGCCGGTCCTCGGGCTCGGCGGCCAGGCTCTCCCTCGCCAGGGCGATCAGCTCCGGCTCCGCCGTGCAGGCCTCGAGCCGGGCCAGGGCGTCGGCCGTGTCGCCGCGCATCGCTTTGCGGAGCACCTCCGACGCGCTCCGACCGGTGTAGGCCGGCTGGCCGGTGAGTACCTCGCAGAGGATCGAACCCAGGCCGAAGACGTCGGCCCGGCGGTCAACGTTCTCGATCTCACCCCCGGCCTGCTCGGGCGCCATGTAGGCCGGCGTCCCCAGTACGCTGCCGGCCTGCGAGTCGTCGACGGCCGAGCCGCTGCGTACGGTCTGGATCACGCTCACATCGGGCCGCGGCCCGGGTGTGGCGGGCGGCTCGTCGGCGACGCCCCCTTCCTTCAGCACTTTGGCCAGGCCCCAGTCCATCACCTGCACCTCGCCGAAGGAGCCCACCATCACGTTGGCCGGCTTGAGGTCGCGGTGGATCACGCCCCGAGCGTGGGCGTATGCCATCGTCTGGCAGACCTGCTCGAAGATGCCCAGGAAACGCGGCAACTCATCCCTCGGATTGTCCCGGTCGTGCAAGAGCGCCGCCAGGGTGCGGCCCTTGACCAGCTTCATGGTGAAGTAGGGCCGGCTGTCGTCGAAGGTCCCCAGCTCGTAGACCGGGACGATGCCCGGGTGCTGGAGCTGGCCGCCGATCTGCGCCTCCTCCACGAATCGGCGCAGGAGCTCGGGCTTCTGGCGATGCGCATCCAGCAGAACTTTGACGGCCAGGTCGCGCCCGAGGTCGGCGTCGCGGCCCTTGAGGACGGCGCCCATGCCGCCGCGCGCGATCTCGCCGAAGAGCTGGTAGCGATCGCCGCGCCGGCCGGATGGGGGCATCTCGGCCGACGACGGCTTGATGACCGCGACATCCAAGTCGTCGGGCGACGTGTCTGGGAGGAGGACGCGGGGAATGGAGCCGATCGAGATCGCGAGGCTCTCCAGCACCCGGCCGGGGCTGGTCGGCTCGAACCCGAAGTTGACCTCGTCGCCGTTCGTGTCGTCCAGCGGCGCGGCCCGGCGCCGGTCTCCAGCCCGGCGCGGAGCCGGCAGGCCGGGCAGATGCCGGTGGGCACATCCGGAGATAGGGCTTGACCACAGCGCGGGCAGCGTCGGTCGTCGGCCATCGTCGGTGCTCCTGAAACGGCGGAGTTCGGGCCTCTACAATCAAGAGACGGAAATACCCGTCCGGGTCACAAGAAATGTTGGCGATGGTCGGTTCACTGGCCCAGGGTCACGAGCAAGGCCTGGATCTCGGCGTCGATCTCGGACGGTTCGGCGACGGTGCGGCCGATCTCCTCTCGGAGTCGTTCGCGGTATCGCATCCGGAGCCGGTGGGCGGCCATCTTCACGGTCCCCACCGTCAAGCCCAGTTCGTCGGCGATGCTCTGATTCGATGGGGCCGCCTCGTGGCCCAGGAGAGCCGGCCGGAGCCGCTCGTAGAGCGTCCGCTTGTTCGACCGGCGCATCTCTCCATCGAGGCCGGCCTGTACGTGGTCGAGCAGGGTCAGGGCCCACCGCCGTTCGAATGAGCGCTCGGCGGTCATGTCGTGGCTCAGCTCGCCGCCGAAACGCGATTCCGCCGTCAGGGTGTCGATCGGGATCAAGGCCCGGCCGCCGCCACGCTTGACGGCCCGCTCCCGGTCGTGATGTCTGGCAAGGTAGTGGGAGCAGCAGGCCATCAAGAAAGAGCGAAACCGTCCCCGCTCCGGCTCCAGGCCGCGGAGGTCTTCACGTTCCAGCAGCCCGGCGAAGAGCCCCTGGACGAGGTCTCGCGCGGTCTCGGGGTCGTGCCCCTTGCGCCTGATGAAGGCATAGAGGGGATACCAGTAGTCGCGGCAGAGTCCTTCGAGCGCCGCTCGGGCCTCGGGCGCGTCGGGGTCGCCGGCCGCGCGGATCCGGCCCCAGCAGGTGGTCGGGAATCGGGTGGCGGATGATTCCTCGGACATGACGTGTCCCATCTCGCGGGAGGCCGATCGACAATGGTGCGATCCATCAGGCCAGGGCTCACCTCCCTTTGCGACACCGCGGATCGATATCCAAGACCTCTTTGATCGGCCGCAAGAGTCGGACCGGGCCTGGCCCGGCGTCCGGCAGCCCTAACGCCCGATCACCCGATGATCGTGACACCGCCGCCGGTATCCCCGCAAGCCCTCAACCCGATCTGCCTCGGTGGCGAGAGGAGGCGCAACGCGAGCGGCACATCGCCTTCGCGCCCTCGGGTGAATACTTTATCCTTGTCAGTTGCGGTGATCCCAGGATGATCCAGGTTGCCCGTGCGGAACTCGCCACAAGGAACACCCCTCGACGTTGCCTTCCGAATCGCGGTCAAGGCACGCCGAAACGAGATTCCACAACGGCCTATAATACGAGATCGTTGCGACCTCAGATCATTCGGAAGGGCGGCTATTCGCAAATTGAAAAATCCCGTGCGTCAACCCATCCATCAATGGCTCCAATGTTTCGAGTGTTTCGGCAGTTTCGAGGCATGATTTCGCGCGAACGAACCCAGAATCTAGACCGATCACCTCAGAATCGCGCGAACGAACCCAGAAATCCTGTTCGTTTGAGCATGCGATCTTTTCGAGGAGCCTCGCTTGATGAGTGATAGCACTCAAACGACGATTCGGGTCGGCCACAGCCCGGATTCGGACGATGCATTCATGTTCTACGCCTTGACTCACGATAAACTCGACACGGCGGGGCTCCGGTTTGTTCATCAGCTCGAGGACATCGAGACGCTGAATCAGCGGGCCTTGAAGGGCGAGTTGGAAGTCTCGGCGGTTAGCATACATGCGTTCGCCTACCTGGCCGACCGGTATGCACTGCTGGCGTCGGGATCAAGTATGGGCGATCAATATGGACCGACGCTGGTCGCTCGCGAGCCGATGACGATCGCCGACCTCCGCGGCCGGACGATCGCGATCCCCGGGAAGCTCACGACCGCCTACCTGACCATGCAGCTCTGCCTGGGCAAGGACACACCAGTCGTGGTCATGCCGTTCGACCAGATACTGCCGGCGGTGGCCGAAGGACGAGTCGACGCGGGGCTGTCTGATCCATGAGGGGCAGCTCTATTATGGGGAAAAAGGGCTGCATAAGGTGGTCGATCTGGGAGAGTGGTGGCACGCGGAGACAGGCCTCCCCCTTCCGCTGGGCGGCAATGTCGTCCGCAAGGACCTGGGCGAGGCGAGGGTCTCGCAGATCGCCCGGCTCATCAAGGAAAGCATCCAGTACGCGCTCGACCATCGCGGGGAGGCACTCGAGTATGCCCTGCGGTACGCCCGCGACCTGGAACCCGCGCTGGCCGACCGGTTCGTGGGGATGTACGTCAACGAATGGACGATCGATTACGGGCCAAAGGGACGCGAAGCCGTCCGCACGCTTCTCGCACGAGCCGCGAAGGCGGGTTTAGTCGCGGGCCCAATTGACGTACAATTTGTCGGATGAAACTGCTGTGTTCGGTTTTCGGTGTTCAGTTTTCAGTGCGGCAAGCCGGGACCGATTAGACTGAACACTGAATGCTGAACACTGAAAACTGGACGCAAAGGACGCCCCCGATGCCCAATTCCTTCAACACCCGTTCAACCTTCACATTGGATGGTCAGACCTACGACTACGAACGGCTCGACGCGCTGAGCGGTCCCGGTCTCGACGTTTCGCGACTGCCCTTCTCTCTGAAGATCTTGCTCGAGAACCTCTTGCGATATGAGGACGGGGTCACGGTCACGGCCGAGGACATCAAGGGGCTGGCGTCGTGGGATCCCGAAGGCGGCCCCGGATCGCGAGATCGCCTTCCGTCCCGGCCGCGTCCTGCTCCAGGACTTCACCGGGGTACCGGCAATCGTCGACCTGGCGGCCATGCGGGACGCGATGAAGCGACTCGGCGGCGATCCCAGGAAGATCAATCCGCTCCAACCGGTCGAGCTGGTCATCGACCATTCGGTCCAGGTTGACGAGGCCGGGACCTCGCTCGCCTTCGCCGCCAACGCCGAGCTGGAATTCCAGCGTAACCGCGAGCGATACGCCTTCCTGCGCTGGGGGCAGAACGGCTTCGACAACTTCCGCGTCGTCCCGCCCGACACCGGGATCGTCCACCAGGTCAACCTCGAATACCTGGCGCGCGTGGTCTTCGACGTCGAGGCGGGCGGTAAGCATGTGGCTTATCCGGACACGCTCGTCGGCACCGACTCGCACACGACGATGATCAACGGGCTGGGCGTGCTCGGCTGGGGCGTCGGCGGCATCGAGGCCGAGGCGGCCATGCTCGGCCAGCCCATCTCCATGCTCGTGCCCCAGGTCGTCGGATTCAAGCTCATGGGTACCCTCCGCGAAGGGGCGACCGCAACCGACCTGGTGCTCACCGTCACCCAGATGCTGAGGAAGAAGGGGGTCGTCGGCAAGTTCGTCGAGTATTACGGGGACGGGCTGGCGAATCTCCCCCTGGCCGATCGGGCCACGATCGCCAACATGGCCCCCGAGTATGGCGCGACCTGCGGGCTGTTCCCGATCGATGCCGAGACGATCCGGTATCTGGAGCTCTCGGGCCGGCCGAAGGCGCAGATCCGGCTGGTCGAGGCGTATGCCAAGGCCCAGGGGATCTTCCACTCCGTCGGGGCGCCCGAGGCCGAGTATTCGGACACCCTGGAGCTCGATCTCTCGACCGTCGAGCCCAGCCTGGCCGGGCCGAGACGCCCGCAGGATCGGGTGCCGTTGCACGACGCGAAGGCCGCGTTCACGGCGGCCCTCAAGGAGTTGCAGGCCGCGCGTCCGGCCAGGAAGGCGAAGGTTCCGGTCGTACCCTCGCACGTCCTCGGTCAATTCGCCAGCGAGGGCGGCGGGACGGCCATCGGCGCGGATGAGCACGCCCCGCACACGGTGGAGCACGCCCCGCAGATCACGCACGGCTCGGTCGTGATCGCCGCGATCACCAGTTGCACCAACACCTCGAATCCCTCGGTCATGGTCGCCGCCGGGCTCCTGGCGAAGAAGGCGGTCGAGCGCGGCCTGAAGACCAAGCCGTGGGTGAAGGCCAGCCTGGCGCCGGGCTCCAAGGTCGTCACCGACTACCTCCGACACGCCGGGCTCGACGCCTACCTCGATCAGCTCCGGTTCAACCTGGTGGGATATGGCTGCACCACCTGCATCGGCAATTCCGGCCCCCTGCCCGCCCCGATCTCCGAGGCCATCGACCGCGATGACCTCGTGGCCGTCGCCGTGCTGAGCGGGAACCGCAATTTCGAGGGCCGGATCAATCCCGATATCCGCGCCAACTACCTGGCCTCGCCTCCCCTGGTCGTCGCTTACGCATTGGCGGGGACCATGGACATCGACCTCCAGAACGACCCGATCGGCGCCGACCCTCAGGACCGACCGGTCTATCTCAAGGACATCTGGCCCACCCAGCGCGAGATCCAGGACGCGGTGCATGAGTCCGTCCGCTCCGAGATGTTCCACTCCGAATACGCCGAGGTCTTCCGGGGCGACGAGCGCTGGAGCTCTTTGCCGGTGCCGGAGGGCGACCTGTACGAATGGGATGAGACATCGACGTACGTCAAGAACCCGCCGTATTTCACCGACATGGCCGTCGAGCCGTCACCGATCGTACCGATCGAGAACGCTCGGGTGCTGGCGGTGCTCGGCGACAGCATCACGACCGACCATATCTCGCCCGCGGGTTCGATCAAGGCGGACAGCCCGGCGGGCCGCTACCTGGTCGAGCGGGGCGTGAGCGTGGCCGACTTCAATTCCTACGGCGCGAGGCGGGGAAATGATGAGGTGATGGTCCGCGGCACATTCGCCAATATCCGGCTCCGGAACCGCCTGGCCCCGGGGACCGAGGGTGGCTGGACCCGCCATCTGCCCGACGGAGAGCCGATGACCATTTTCGACGCGTCCCGGCGCTACCTGGCCGACGGGATTCCCCTGGTGGTCCTGGCCGGCAAGGAATACGGGTCCGGATCGTCGCGCGATTGGGCGGCGAAAGGCCCGCGCCTGCTGGGCATCCGCGCCGTGATCGCCGAGAGCTACGAGCGGATCCACCGATCCAATCTCGTGGGGATGGGTGTCCTGCCCCTCCAGTTCCGCCAGGGTGAGAACGCGGAAAGCCTGGGGTTGACCGGCGAGGAGTGCTACTCGATCGAGGGGCTATCCGAGGCCATCGCGACCCGGTTCGCCTCCGGCCGCGAGCTGACCGTGGCCGCCCGTCGCGACGGCCAGCCGCCGATTCGCTTCACCGTGGGTGTGCGGATCGACACTCCCCAGGAGATTCGTTACTATGAGAATGGCGGGATCCTCCCCTACGTCCTCCGGCAATTGCTCCACGGCGAGGGGCAAGGAGGTGCGGTGTAAGCCGTCATCCATGATTCAGTCATACCTTCAGGATCGATCGAGTCCCCTCTCCCCGGACTCTCGCGGCGAGGAACCGCCCGGATTCCAGCCGTCCCGCAGCCTTCGAGATTGCTACTCCCCCGACGCCGTCCAACCGTTTTCCGCACGAACTCAGGAGTCGTGATGATTATGGCGCAAGTGCAGACCGAGGCCAAACCGATCGTGAACCGCACCCAGGCGCTGGTTTGGCTCCGCCAGATGATGCTGATTCGCCGCTTCGAAGAGCGGGCGGAGATGCTCTACCAGAAGGGGAACAAGATCGGGGGCTTCTTCCACCAGTACAGCGGCCAGGAGCCGGTCGCGGTGGGCTCGATCGGCGTCCTCCGCGAGGACGATTATGTCATCACCGCCTACCGCGACCATGGCCACGCCCTGGCGCGCGGGATGACCGCCAACGCCGCCATGGCCGAACTCCTCGGCAAGGTGACCGGGTGCTCGAAGGGCAAGGGTGGCTCCATGCACTTCTTCGACGCCGAGAAAGGCTTCCTCGGTGGCCATGCCATCGTCGGCAGCCACATCCCGCTGGCCGCCGGCGTGGCCTTCGCCGCCAAGTACCGCAACGAAGACCGGGTTTGCATCTGCTATTTCGGCGACGGGGCGATGAACCAGGGCGGGGTCCATGAGGCGCTCAACATGGCGGCCATGTGGAAACTGCCGGTGATCTACGTCGTCGAGAACAACATGTACGCGATGGGCACGTCGCTGGCACGGTCATCGGCCGTCCTCGACCTGACCGTCCGCGCCGCGGTCCCGTACGGCATCCCCGGATTCACGATCAACGGCAATGACATCGAGCTGATGGCCAAGACCACCCGCGAGGCCGTCAACCGGGCGCGGGGCGGCGAAGGCCCCACCTTCATCGAAGCCCAGACCTACCGCTACAAGGGGCATTCGATCAGCGACCCCGGCAAATACCGCCATAAGGACGAGCTCGAGTCGGCCGTCAGCAAGGACCCGATCGTCGTCTATCAGAAAATCCTCAAGGATCGCGGCTGGATCGATCAGGAGGCGATCGACCGCATGTACGAGGGCGTCAAGCAGGAGATCGAGGAGAGCATCGAGTTCGCCGAGCAGAGCGAGCCGCCTCCGATGGGCGCCCTCTACGAAGACATCACCGTGGCCCCGTTCACCCCACAGGAGTGAGAGCGAATATGTCGGTGTTATCGTATCGTGAAGCCCTGAATCAGGCCATGTCCGAGGAGATGGAACGCGACGACAACGTCTTCCTCATGGGCGAGGAGGTCGCCGAATACGACGGCGCCTACAAGGTCAGCCAGGGCCTGCTCAAGCGATTCGGCGCCCGCCGCGTGATCGACACGCCGATCTCGGAGGAGGGCTTCGCGGGGATCGGCATCGGGGCGGCAATGACCGGGCTCCGCCCGATCATCGAGTTCATGACCTTCAGCTTCAGCCTCGTGGCCATCGACCAGATCGTCAACAACGCTGCCAACATGCGGTACATGAGCGGCGGCCAGTTCGCGGTGCCGATCGTCTTCCGCGGCAGCTCGGGGATGGCGGGTTGCCTGGCGGCGACCCACTCGCATCGGCTCGAGGCCTGGTACGCCCAGATCCCCGGCCTGACCGTGGTCCTCCCCTCCACGCCCGCCGATGCCAAGGGGCTCCTCAAGAGCGCCATCCGCTCCGACGATCCCGTGGTCTTCATCGAGCACGAGGTCCTCTACCACGATCGCGGCGAGGTCCCCGAGGGAGAGCACCTGATCCCGATCGGCAAGGCCGACATCAAGCGGCCCGGGTCGGACGTCACGCTGATCACGTACTCGCGATCGCTCAAGGCGACCCTCGCCGCGGCCGAGAAGCTCGCCGCCGAGGAGAAGATCGACGCCGAGGTGATCGACCTGCGGACCATCCGCCCGCTCGACCTCGAGGCGCTCCTGACCTCGGTCCGCAAGACCCACCGGGCCGTGATCGTCGAGGAGGATTGGCCGTATTGCGGCCTCGGGGCCGGGATCTCCGATCGGATCATGCAGGCCGCCTTCGACGAGCTCGACGCGCCGATCCGCCGCGTGGCCTCCAAGGACGCGCCGATCCCCTATAATAAGGCGCTCGAGGCATCGATGCTCCCCTCGGTCAACCGGATCATCGCGGCCGTCCACGACGTCTTATATATCTGAGCGGGTCTCAGAGTCGCGAAACTACCTAACTCATTTCCGAGAAAGAATTAACCACGAAAAATACTAAAGACACGAAAGAGGAGATCATTTTTTGAATCTTTTTCGTGATTTTCGTGTCTTTCGTGGTTGAATCCGGGGCCAACCCATGCCGATCGAAGTGACGATGCCGAAGCTCAGCCCCACCATGGAGACCGGCGTCATTGCCCAGTGGCTGGTCAAGGTCGGGGACCAGATCAAGGAAGGAGACTCGCTGGCCGAGATCGAGACCGACAAGGCAACCATGCCGATGAAGTCGTACGACGACGGCACCATCGTGCACATCGACCACGCCGCCGGTGCCGAGGTCGCCCTCGGGCAGCGGGTGATGGTCCTGGCGAAGAAGGGCGAGGATCCGAAGCAGGTCGCCGCCGGCCTGAACGGCGGCGGTCAGGCGAAAGCGGCGGCCCCCGCCGAGCCCGCGCATGCTTCCGCATCCAATGGGAACGGGCAGCAGATCCCCGCCGAAGCCGGCAACGGACGCCAGGCCGTCGAGGCCGAGCAGCCGGAGCCAGCCGCGGGCAATCGGCGGCTCAAGGTCAGTCCGCTGGCCCGTAAGCTGGCCCAGTCGTCTCGGGTCGAACTGTCCCAGGTTCGCGGATCGGGGCCCGGCGGACGGATCATCCGGCGCGACATCGAGGCATTCCTCTCGAATCCGCAGGCGGCGACCGCGGTCGCCGAGCCCGCTCGTGCACCCGCCGCCGGAGTCGGGACCGCTCCCGCTCCCGCATCCGCCCCCTCTCCCGCACCGGCCCAGCCGAAGCCCGCCCCGCAGTCCAGGCCGACGCCCGCACCGCTCGCCGCCCAACGCATACCTCATACCCGGATGCGCAAGACCATCGCGCAGCGGATGCTCCAGGCCAAGCAGACCGCCCCCGAGATCCATCTCACGGTCAACATCCGGGCCGATCGCCTGGTCGCCTCCCGCGAAGACCTGAATAAGAAGCTCGCTCGCGAGGGGATCAAGCTCTCCCTGGGCGACTTCGTGACCAAGGCCGTGGCGCTCGCGCTTCGCGCCCATCCCGGCGTCAACGCCAGCTACGAAGCCGATGCGATCGTCCGACACGGCGAGGTCAACATCGGGATCGCCGTCGCTCTGCCGGAAGGCTTGATCGTCCCGGTGCTACAGCGTGCCGACACGCTGGGCCTCCGCGAGATCCGCCGCCAGAGCGAGGCGCTGGCCGCCGCGGCGCGTGCCAATACCCTCAGCACCGAGCAGCTCACCGGCAGCACGTTCACGATCTCCAACCTGGGTATGTTCGGCATCCGCCAGTTCGACGCCATCCTCAATATGCCCGAGGTCGGCATCCTCGCCGTCGGCGCCGCCGACAAGCGCCCGGTCGTCGAGGGAGACCGACTGATCGTCGGCACCGTGATGACCGTGACCCTCACCGCCGATCACCGCGCCGTCGACGGCGCCATGGCCGCCGAGTTCCTCCAGACCGTAAAGGGGCTCCTCGAAGAGCCGACGTCGATGCTCCTGTAGAGCCCTGGCGTGCGGAATGCGAATTCCAAGAAGACTTTGGTCCGCAGATGAACGCAGATGAACGCAGATCGGGAAAAGCATGAATGAATGGAACAGAAATCGATCGTGAGCGGAGCGTCTTCGCCCTTCGAAATCTTGGATACTGCTATCGATCATTCTTCGATCTGTTATTTTGATCTGCGTCCATCTGCGGACAATTCCTCTCCCCGAGGATTTGCGAGCTGAAATCCGGGGTCGGACCGTTCTGCATCGAGAAAAGGGAACCATGGCTCACGACTACGACATCGCGATCATCGGCGGCGGCCCCGCCGGCTACGCGGCGGCGATCCGCGCCGCCCAGCTCAAGAAGCGCGTGCTCTGCATCGAGAAGGACAAGCTGGGGGGGATCTGCCTCAACTGGGGATGCATCCCGACGAAGGCCCTCCTCACCAACGCCCACTTCGTGGAACTGGTCAAGAACCACGGCCCGCAGTTCGGCTATAGCGGTCAGCCGACCTGGGATTTCGGCCAGATGATCAAGCGCAGCCGGGGCGTGGCCGGGCAGTTGAACAAGGGGATCGAGGGCCTGTTCCGGAAATACAAGGTCAACTCCAAGTTCGGGGTCGCCAAGGTCGTCGCGCCGAACAAGATTCAGGTCGGCAACGAGACCGTCACGGCCGAGTCGATCGTGATCGCAACGGGCGTCCGCGCCCGGCCGCTCCCCGGCGCCGAGTTCGACGGCCAGACGATCCTCTCCTACAAGGAAGCGATGGCGCCCGCTAGCCAGCCCAAGTCGATGTTGATCATCGGCGCCGGCCCGATCGGCCTGGAGTTCGGCTACTTCTACAACGCGATCGGCACCAAGGTCACGGTGGTCGAGCTCCTCGACCGCATCCTGCCCGGCGAGGACGAGGAGGTCTCCGCGTCCTTGCAGCAGAGCCTCACCAAGCGCGGGCTGACGATCTACACCGGCTCCAAGACGATCAAGCTCGAGAAGAGTGAGGGCGGGATCAAGGCCGAGATCGAGACCCCCAAGGGCAAGACGGTGGTCGAGGCCGAGAAGATGCTGGTGGCGATCGGCGTCCTGGGCAATGTCGAGGGTCTCTTCGCCGACGATGTGAAGGTGGAGATCTTCAAGAATCACATCAAGGCCGACCCCAAGAACGGTTATGTCACCAGCGTGCCCGGCATCTACGCGGTCGGCGACGTGATCGGCCCGCCATGGCTGGCCCACGTAGCCCACCACGAGGCGATCTGCTGCATCGAGCGACTCTGCGGATTCGCCGACCGGTTGGTCGACTACACGACGATTCCCGGCTGCACCTACACGGACCCCGGCGTCGCCAGCGTCGGGCTGACCGAGAAGGCCGCGCGCGAGGCCGGTTACGAGGTCCGCATCGGCAAGTTCCCGTTCCAGTTCAGCGGTCGGGCCCTGGCGTCGGACGAGACCGAGGGCTTCGTCAAGCTGGTCTTCGACGCCAAGTACGGCGAGCTCCTGGGCGCCCACCTGATCGGCTCGCAGGCGACCGAGCTGATCGCCGAGCTGGTGATGGCCAAGAAGCTCGAGGCCACCGAGGAGGAGATCCTCCACGCGATGCACCCGCACCCGACCTATTCCGAGGCCGTGATGGAAGCCGCCGGCCAGGGATTGGGCGAGTCGGTGCATATTTAGAGCGATTCACGATCGGATTGCATATATCCCACACTTACCCGACGCGCCAGCGAGGGGAATGCCGTCGGACCCTCGCTGGCGCGTCGGGTTAGTGTAGCCTCGATGCGGCCACGGCGTGCGCAACCCATCGGTTAGCCGCCGGAGAGGGAAGAGATTGGAACACGAAAGACAAGATCGGCACGAAAAAGGCGAAGTACTTCCGGGTTTGAGAGAATCCGAAACTCTCGCGAGTCCAGATCGAGTCACCGAACATCGATTGAGACGGCACCCGTGTCGAGACGACACCTGCTGATGACCACCGCGATTGTCTCCCTCGTCTTGCTGGCCGGCTGGGCGGGGGCGGTCTTCGTCTTCCAGCCCTTCGGGCAACGCGGTTGGACCCTCGCGACGATCGCCGTGATCCTGTTCTTCCTCACGTTCCCGAAACGACTCCTGCGGCGGTCTCCGGGGGTGCCCTCGAGCGTCGGGGGGCGGACGCGAAGTCATGCCCTACGGGTGACACGGGCCGTTCTCATCGGCGCCCTGGTCTGCTGGCTTGGGCTGATCGTCTGGTCGAGCCTGAGTCCGGGGGGAGCCATACCTGCCCCCAAAGCGGATGCCGACACCGTTCGTGTCCTCACCTGGAACATCCTCTGCGGCTCGGAGCGAGGAGGGCCCTGGACTCGCCACGGATGGGCGGTTCGGAAAGATGCACTCAAGTCGGCGATCGAAACGGCGAGGGCCGATATCCTTTGCGTGCAGGAAGCCCGCCCGGAGCAAGTCGAGTCGGTTGCGGGTATGCTGCCGGGCTATCGCCGCGTCGGTGTCGGTCGAGATGATGGCCGGTCGGCCGGCGAACACTGCGCGATCTATTTCGACGCCAGACGCTTCGAGGAGCTTGGCGGCGGCACGTTCTGGCTGGAGGAACCAGCGGACGTGCCGCCCACGTCGACTCTGCTCGGTCCCAAGCGGATCTGCACATGGGTCCGGCTTCGCGACAGCCGGAGTGGCCGTTGCTTTCGAGTCTACAACCTTCACCTCTACCTGACCGAGTCGGCCCGCGTGCGGTCGTCCCGGCTGATCCTGGATCGGATCGCTCAGGGCGATGCGGATGATGCCGTACTCGTCGCGGGCGATTTCAATGCGACTCCGGATGCCACGGATCGACGGCTCTTCGAAGAGCGGGCCTCAAGGCGTGCTCGGAACTGGCTGGAGATTCGCCGCGCACGCCGACTTACCAGTTCTACGGGATTCGCCTACGCAGCCTCGACGAGATCCTCGTCAATCGCGGCTGGCCGTCATGTCTCGACGTGTGCTCGACGTGAAGCCGGGGAACACGTTTCCCTCCGACCATTTCGGCGTGATGGCCGACCTGATCTTGAGGGATGAGGCGATTTCGGTCGAATCGGAATGAGAAGGCAAATCTGACTTCGATCTCAAGCCGATGCCCGGGGATCCTGAGGCGGATTCTCGCCCACCCTACCACTCCGACGGCAAGTCCCATGCACTGCTCGCGTCCGTCGATCGTCGATGGGCCTCCAGTCGCGAGTCGATCGGCCACATCGAGAGATCGGGCATGACCTTATCTTCAGATACCCTATTCTCTCCAGTTCCAGCCAGGGTGTACTATGTTTGTACCGAGACGATGATCGAACTGCTCGGAGTTCCGCGTCTTGGCCGGGGAGAGACTCGACGATGAGCACTCAGAGCGAGGCCGATTCACCCGAGCCCCAACCGCGTCGGCGACTGGTCTGGGTTCCGATCGTCCATACTCAGGAGGACATGGGCGGACTACGCGAACCTGTCAAGGATGAGTACGTTCGACGCGCGGGCCAGGCGCGATGGGAAGCCCACCTGCGAAGCGTCAACGCATTCTGGAAGGAGATCCGCCAAGCGATCGAAGACCTTCGCCTGGATTATCCTCGCGTCAGGCTCTATCAAGATGGCCTGCCGGTCTGCGATCACGACGAGAAGATCGTCCGGGAACTCGCCGAACAGGGGAGCGTCAATCATCGCCTGTTGGCCGACCTGATGGATCGCGGCGCCCGGATCACGGGCACGGAGTCTCCCCAACTCATTGTCCAGGAGTACGAGCTCAACCGTCGCCTTCTCGGCGTCGACGAACGCAAGCGTCCATCCGCGATGCAATCCCGAGTCTTGCACGAAAGTGCCCGGCAATTGCTCGAGAAACGCGATCAGTTCATCGCAAACCGGATCGCCGAAACGCTTCAACCCCAGGAGCAAGGCCTGATCTTCCTTGGGATGCTCCACTCCCTCAAAGGCAGGCTCCCGGCCGACATTCAAGTCTCCATGCTCTCTCCGAAAGGCCAAGGACTCGCCCGTACGTCTGGCCTGGTCTGAGATCCTGCCCCGCGCATTTCCACGCGAGGGAATTCCCAATCGCGCGAGCGATGTCCTACCTTCCCTATAGGCGTCGTTGTTTCGATCGAGACGATCCTGGTCACAAGGAATGGCGTGCAGGTCGGGTTCTCCCAACCTGACTTCCGGGCGCGTCTGCCAGGCTTTCGCGGTTTGATTTCCAGAACCTGCCGGACCGAAGTGCCTGGCTGACCTTGTCGTCCCAATCGAAAACTCAATCGAATGTCTTTTGTCCTGATCCAAGGAAAGGCAATTTTCTCATGCCAAAAGCCAAGCCGAAGAAGCGTGCGTCAGAAGATGTGGAAGTCGGCTTCCTGGGCGGCCTGACGAACCTGATCGAGAAGCTCGGCGAACTGGCCGAGAAGGGCCAAGAGCTCCAGGAGTCCAAGCAATTCGGGAATGCTGGAGGCGTTCAGGGCGTCTACGGATTCACCATCAAGACCGGACTCGGCGGCGAACGGAACGGGGGCTTCAAGGTCGAGCCGTTCGGGAACGTCCGCAAGGACGTGCAGACGGGCCAGGCCACAGTCCAGGAGGTGATGGAGCCGCCCGTGGACATCTTCGAAGAGCCGGATCATGTCCTGGTCGTGGCCGAGTTGCCGGGCGTCGGGCCGGAGGACATCCACCTCGAGTTGGCCGATGACATCCTGACCATCACGGCCGAGCGGAAGCCGAAGAAGTACCGCAAAGAGGTCTTGCTTCCGGAGAGTTTCGCCGCCGAGGCGATGAGCCACACCTGCCGGAACGGCATCCTGGAAGTCAGGCTGGCGCGATAACGGACTCGTCGGCGAGCTCAATCCGGGCCGGTCAGTCGAAGATGCGAGAGGAGATGATAGGATGGCAACGGCGGAAGCCACGTCGATGAAGCTGAAGGTTGCGGAGGCCATGCCCAAGGACCTGGGACGGGGGCTGGCGCGGTTTGACCCGGTCAACATGGCCCGGCTGGGGGTCGGCGTCGGAGACGTGGTGACCGTCGCGGGCAAGCGAACCACGGTCGTCAAGGTGATGCCTGCCTTCAAGGAGGATCGAGGCCGGTCGGGCGTGCAAGTCGACGGCGTGACCCGCGAGAATGCCGGCGCGGCGATCGATCAGTTGGTCGAGATCGCCAGGGCCGATGTGCGTGCGGCGCAACGGGTTGTGCTGGAACCCATGGGGATCCAGCCCGGCGATCGCGATCTCAAGTACATCGGCAGCCTCTTCGACGGCCTGCCCGTGCTGGCCGGCGACCGGGTTCGGGCCCAGCTCTTCGGCAACCGCGCGGCCGATTTCAAGGTGATCGCCACCACGCCGTCCGGACCGGTCATGATGAACCCGACCACCGAACTGGAGGTCGTCAGGTCTCCCAAGAGCAAACCGGGCCGTGATGGGGATCAGGAAACGGCTCGCCCGCTCGCTTACGAGGATATCGGCGGCCTCAAGCGCGAGTTGCACCGCATCCGCGAGATCGTCGAGCTGCCGCTCCGCTATCCGGAAGTCTTCGAGCGGCTGGGGATCGATCCGCCCAAGGGCGTCCTGCTCCACGGGCCCCCGGGATGCGGAAAGACCTTGATCGCCCGCGCCGTGGCCCACGAGACCGACGCCAAGTTCTTCACGATCAACGGCCCCGAGATCATCCACAAGTTCTACGGCGAGAGCGAGGCCCACCTCCGCAAGATCTTCGAGGAGGCGGCGCCAGCAGGCGCCCAGCATCATCTTCATCGACGAGATCGACGCGATCGCCCCGCCGCGCGATCGCGTGGTCGGCGACGTCGAGAAGCGGGTCGTCGCACAGTTGCTCGCCCTGATGGACGGGCTCGATCGCCGTCGCAACGTGATCGTCCTCGCCGCCACCAATCTGCCGAATGCCCTGGATCCGGCGCTGCGGCGGCCCGGGCGGTTCGACCGCGAGATCGCCATCTCGATCCCGGATCGCGACGGTCGCAAGGAGATCCTGGAGATCCACAGCCGCGGGATGCCCCTGACCGCGGACGTCGACCTGGCCCATCTCGCCGCCATCACCCATGGTTTCGTCGGGGCCGACCTCGAGGCCCTCTGCCGCGAAGCCGCCATGCTCTGCCTCCGTCGGCTCTTGCCCGCGATCGATTTCGCCTCGGGACAGATCCCGTACGAGACCCTCCGATCTCTCGAGATCGGCATGGCCGACTTCAATGCCGCCCTGTGCGAGGTCGAGCCGTCGGCGATCCGCGAGGTCTTCGTCGAGGTCCCCGACGTCGGCTGGGGAGATGTCGGCGGCCTGGAGGAGGTCAAGAAGCGGCTGATCGAGTCGGTCGAATGGCCGCTCCTCCATGCCGAGCTCTTCAGCCGAGTCGGCGTCCGCCCGCCCAAGGGGATCCTCCTGAGCGGCCCGCCCGGGCTGCGGCAAGACGCTCCTGGCCAAGGCCGCGGCCAGCCAGACCCAGGTCAACTTCATCTCGGTCAAGGGCCCCTCGCTCCTGTCCAAGTACGTCGGCGAGTCCGAGCGGGGCGTGCGAGAGGTCTTCCGCAAGGCCAAGCAGGCGGCGCCCTGCATCGTCTTCTTCGACGAGATCGACGCGCTGGTGCCGACGCGCGGCGGCGGGGGCAGCGACGGGCACACCACGGAGCGGGTCATCGGCCAGTTCCTCGCCGAGCTCGACGGCGTCGAGGAGCTCAACGGCGTCCTGGTCCTCGGGGCCACCAACCGCCCGGACATCCTCGATCCGGCCCTGCTGCGACCCGGCCGGTTCGACCTGCTCCTGGAGATCCCCCTGCCCGACCTCGCCGGTCAACGCGAGATCTTCCGGATCGGCCTGCGCGGCAAGCCGGTCGCCGAGGGAGTCTCCGCCGACGATCTGGCCGAGCGAACCGAGGGGTTCAACGGAGCCGAGATCCAGGCCGTCTGCACGCGTGCGGCGTGGGCCGCGATCCGCGAGATCCTGCAGGGAGACGGCCAACGCAATGGGACGACCGAGGTCCGGATCACGGCCCGGCACCTGACCGAGGCCCTGGCCGAGCTGAGCGAGTCCGGTCGTCGTTGAACAGAGTGAATCGACAGATCATGCGGAGATGTTATGAGTCGTCCTGCAACTTATCTGTATGGTCTTGCACGCCCGGGGGTCGAGATCTCGAAGGATCTGCCGGGCGTGGAGGAGGCGGCCTCGGTGCGGATCCTCGAGATCGCGGGCCTGGCGGCGATCGTCAGCGAGGTATCGGTCGAGCCGTTCGAATCGGAATCGATGGCCGATCTCGCCTGGCTCGTCCCGAGGGCCATGCGGCATGAGCGGGTGGTCGAGGCGGTACGCGAGCGCGGATCGATCCTTCCGGTCCGTTTCGGCTCCCTCTTCACCGACCGCGATGTCCTGGAGACTTGGGCCGCCCGGAATCGCCGGTCGATCGAGGACTTCCTCGATCATGTGGAGAACAAGGACGAATGGTCCATCAAGCTCAAGATCGACCTCGGCGTCGCGCTGGAGAGCCTCTCAGCGGCCGATCCGGCATGGTCGGCGCGTGCGGGGGCCCTGTCGGCTTCGCCCGGCACGCGCTACTTCCAGGAGAAACGGCTCCATGAGGACGCGCGAAAGCAGGCGCAGAAGATGGCAAGGGAAGCGGCCGGCCGCGTACGAGCCGCGGCACTCGCCCTGGCCGACGAGCGAGTGATACCGCCGCGCAAGCCCGAAGCCGGCGAGCTGGAACCGGTCTTCCACGCGGCGTACCTCCTCCCACGCGACGCGACCTCCGAATTCTTCGAGCGGACGAGGCTCGCCGTAGGCGACCTGGGATGCTTGCGCTTCGAACCCTCGGGCCCATGGCCCCCGTCCCACTTCTGCCCCGCCCTGGCGGACACGGCCTCCTGATGCGCCCCCACGCATCCCTGGGCCCTCGGGGATGCGACCCAACCGATCGGAAGGTCACTTCATCCCACATGGGTCGCGCCCGCGATCACGGGCGAGGCGTCCTGCCGCGCTCCGGCGATAATCTGACACTCTCGCGACGAAACCGGGCGGATCGTCAGGGCGTGAGGCGATTTGCATCGGCATTCCCGGGGGCATCGCCCCGCGGGCTCGACCCCGGCCACCCGAGGGTGTGCGTGACGACCGGGGTGGGTGGCTGGGGTCGAAGACGGCGCAGCCGGCGAGCCCCCAGGAGTGCCATCGCCCGGACCATCTTCGCGGACTCGACCCGGTCTCTTTGCCACCGCGTCGATAATCCCCGCAAATGATTCTGTGGTCATAAAAAGACCCGAGAGTGCCGGGAGAGTCTACCGGTTTCGGGGCCGAGAGCCCGCCCGCCGGTCGATCGACCGTCTAACTCGACCGGCTCCTCACGGAGGTCGGCCGGACGACTCCGAGAGCACGATTGCCCGCCGGCCTCGCGGGTAATCGAGTGTCAGGAAGACTCGCTTTGACGGGCGGCGGATGGATCATCCCCGGATTCCCTCGAGGATCATCGAGGTTCGAAGAGTTGGAATCAAGGATGTTTGTTATGATGATATCGATTGGATTTCGAGATTTCGAAGGCTTCGATTGCGGGCTCCATGTCCTTCAACGCGAGCCGGCCGCCGTGCGCGACGCGGGGTGATATCGGCCGAGGCTCCCCGAGTGCTTACCCCCGCAAATCCGGAGAGGTATGCGAGATTCTCGGGAAAAACCGAGAAAAATTCCGGAAAAGGCTTCTCAGTGGGGCTCGGAGGGTCCTAGGTTTCCAAAGGAGCGACGAGACGGATCGCCGCTCTCCTGAAACGAAGAAGAGTTTTCGTGGCCGAACACCCTGATTCGAGGAGAGTACGATGGCCAAGGTAATGAAGTCCACCGACAGTTCCAGCCTGGCAGAAGTTGTTGACCGCATCTTGGACAAGGGTATCGTGATCGATGCCTGGGTCAAGGTGTCCCTGGTCGGCATCGAGCTTCTTTCGATCGAAGCCCGCGTGGTGATCGCGTCGGTCGAGACGTACCTGAAGTATGCCGAAGCGATCGGCCTGACCGCGACCGCCGCCTCCCCGGCCTGAAGACGAACCGACTCTCCGAACTCCTCGTCATGAATCTCACGCGAGGAGGGTCGGGGTGTCGGCCCGGGGGCCTGGATTCGTCACAAGCGCGTCCAGGCCTCTAAAGATGTGACAAGCTGCCTCCCTATCGGTCTGCCCAAGGCGCATCGGCGCATCGCGGTCGAACCGAGCCCGGGGGGTGGGACACCACCTTCAGCAGGAGACGAGGGATCATGGCGGACTTCGCCGATCGAATGAAGTCGTTCACCGAGCATCTCCGCGGCTCGATCCAGATGAGGGGGGAGGCACTCTCCCAGATCCACGTGTCCACCGAGCACCTGCTGGGCGACGCGCGGACCTTCCTGGGAAACGTCGCGGACGAGCAAAAGGAGAGGGCCGAGGAACTCCGGGCGACGCTCGCGTCGCAACGCAAGGAGTGCTGCCAGAATGTCGCGGAGATGCGACAAGGTCATCAGGACTCGCTCCGCAAGATGCGGGACGATCTGAACCAAATGCTGTCCGAGACACGGAAGGCTCGCGAGGACACCGTCGAGGAGATGACCGAGGAGTTCCAGGAGGCCAGGCACGCGCTGGCCACCGACTTGCTCCAGGCGGCAAGTGCCTGGCACGAGTTCGCTGCTCGCGTCCACGTAAAGCCGGCGCCCGCGGAGAATCACCGCGCGGAAGCGGCCCAGCAAAACCATACCGCTCCGGATCACAACGGGCGGACTCCCAAACGCAATCCGACCCAGGGAAAGCGCGCCAAAGCTGGGCGTCCCTGATGTCGTCCGCGATTCGGGTCATACGGCGAAGGCATGGGGAACCGGGACTCGCGATGGGTCCATTGCTTCGCGCCGGCCCCAGACTCGAGACCGGATACTCGATCGTCAACTCGCCGCCGGGCCGCCCCGCGGTCCGGCGGAGGCTTATCGTTACCCAAGTGGAGAATTCCCATTAACGGCGACATCCGACCCGTACCCGCCAGTCGCGACCTCAAGGAGGCGAGAATCCTGTGAGTACCCTCACCGACGAACTGAATGTCCTCTCCCTCAAGCAGCGACCCGACTTCGTGCAGACTCCGTGCGTCCAGAACGTCTCCGAGCGCGCGCTGTGCTACCTCAACGCCGGATATCCGATCCACTTCTCGGGCCCGGCGGGGACCGGCAAGACGACGCTGGCCATGCACGTCGCCGCTCAACTCGGACGGCCTGTCGTCCTGATCCATGGCGATGACGAGTTGGGCAGCTCCGACCTCGTCGGCGGGCAGCTCGGATTCCGCTCGACACGCGTGGTCAACAACTTCATCCATTCGGTGATGAAGACCGAGGAGAACGTCTCGAAGACCTGGGTCGACCACCGACTGACCAACGCCTGCAAATATGGCTTCACGGTGATCTACGACGAGTTCAATCGCTCGCGGCCCGAGGCGAATAACGTCCTGCTCAGCGTGCTGGAGGAACGGCTCCTGGAGATGCCGGTCGGCCGGGTGAACGATGCCTTCCTGCACGTCCATCCCGCTTTCCGCGCGATCTTCACCAGCAACCCCGAGGAGTACGCCGGGGTGCACAAGACCCAGGATGCGCTCATCGACCGGATGGTCACGATCACGATCAGCCAGTATGACCGCGAGACCGAGGTGCGGATCACCGCCACCAAGTCGGGCCTGGACGATGACTCCGCGGCCCGGATCGTCAACATCGTGAGGGATTTCCGCGAGCTGGGCGTGCTGGCGCTGCCGCCGACCGTGCGGGCCTGCATCATGATCGCCAAGGTGACCGCGATGCGAGGCGCGACGGTGGCCTGCGACGACCCGTGCTTCCTTGAAACCTGCCGCGATGTCCTCCGGATCGAGTCGGTCAAGATCACCCGCGAGGGGAGCCCGGCCGGGAACACCTGGCTCGACGAGGTCGTCGCCCGGCATTGCCCTCCGGGCCTGCGGGTGACCAGGCTCTCAGGGATCAACCATCTGATCGCGACCAACGGCCATCATGACGACAATTGATGACTCGGGACAGCCGCGCGGCTGTCAGGATACGAGGGCAGCCGGAACCGGCTGCCCGGGAAGACGAACCGTGTTGCACCAGGGGGGCTAGCCGTGCGCGTCGATCGAAAGGGCGTTCAAGGGATCCGGACCATGGGGGCGCTCGTGGACTCGCGGCGCACTCGCACCGCCGCCGGTGCACTGCTCGAGCTCTCGGGCATGGCCAACGAGAAGCTGCTGCTCCAGAAGGAGCTGGAACGCTGGAAGTACCGGCATCGCGAGATCGAGAAGCGACTGGCCGAGATCGCCGCGAAGGAGCAGCGCCTGATGACGTTCGTCCAGTACGGTCCCGCGCAGGTTGACGCCTCGCCCGCGCCGGTCGATGCGAGGGCCGCGACGGCGACCGCGCCGATTGACTTCCGAGCCGACGGGCGATTCAAGGTTGAGGAATTCACCTATTGAAAGGGACGGGATGATGATGCACATCGCTCACGCACCTGAGACCGCCGTCGCGGCCCCCCGCGGGCGCTATCTCTATGCGATCGTCGACAGGGGAGCCGATCGGGCTCCCCTGGGGTTCACCGGGGTCGATGGCGGTGAAGTCTACGCGCTGGGCGACGATCGGGTCGCGGCGATCGTCAGCGACCTCCCCGACAAGAAGGTCCGGCCCGAGCGACGCCGGCTCGCCGCCCATCACGAGGTGATGCGTCGCCTGATGGCCGACCGCACCGTCCTGCCCATGGCCTTCGGCCTGATCGCCGACGGGCCCGAGTCGGTCCACCGCATCCTCCGGCTCAATCAAGGCATCTTCGCCGAGCATCTCGACCGACTGCGTTCGAAGGTCGAGATGGGGCTCCGGGTGGCCTGGGACGTCCCCAACATCTTCGAACACATCGTCTCCAAGCACCCGGAGCTGATCGCCTATCGTGACCAGATCTTCCGGGCGGGTCGCCACCCGTCGCAGGATGAAAAGATCGAGCTCGGCCGGACCTTCGATCGCTTGATCAACGCCGACCGACAGGACGCGATCGACCGCACCCTGCACGTCATGGAACCTAAGTGCGAGGCGATCGTCGTGAACAACCCGCGCGGCGAGCGCGACGTCATGAACCTCGCCTGCCTGGTCGACCGCGACCGGCTCAAGGACTTCGAAGCCGGGGTCGTCGAGGCCGCCCGCGGGTTCGATAACGACTTCTCATTCGACTTCAACGGGCCATGGCCGCCCCATAATTTCGTCAACGTTCAAGTGGAATTGGGTTGAGTGTTCCTCCGACAGCCCGGGGGACGAGCCCTCATCCGAGCGGCCCTCGGGCCGAGCCCCT
Source organism: uncultured Planctomycetota bacterium (assembly GCA_963743925.1). Taxonomy (GTDB): domain Bacteria; phylum Planctomycetota; class Planctomycetia; order Isosphaerales; family Isosphaeraceae; genus CAVZRC01. Next base: position 66,457 of record CAVURY010000028.1, read on the forward strand.
GAAACGATCGATACCGGTGCCGGAGCCCTCACGTGTTAATTGTCGATGACGTCGTGAAGTTTCCGTTCAAGTCGATCCTCTGGGTCTTCAGGGAGATCTACGAAGCCGCCGTCCAGCAGATCGAGAACGAGGGCCAGGAGATCCGGACCGAGCTGAGCCAACTCTACCTGTCGCTGGAGGCGGGAGAAGTGACGGAAGCCGACTTCGACGCCCGCGAGAGCCAACTGCTCGACCGCCTGGACGCCATCGAGGAACGCGGACCGGTCGGAGGCGATGACGAGGCCGAGGATCGGGACGATGATGACGATCGCGATGACGACGAGATTGACGACGAGGATGACGACGAAGGCTAACCTGCCGTCGACCTGACGAGGAGTTCACGAATATGGGCACGACGATGAGCGATATCGAGAAGGCCGCCGAGAGGCTGCTCGAGGAACTGGACTGCAAGGACGAACACGGAATGAGCGGGCCTGCCCCGGCGAGTCCGCACGACGATTTCGATAGCGAGGACGAGGCCGGGGAGTTCAGCCCGCCACCGAAGGTCATCCCGGCGCGGCAAACCGCCTCGAGCGAGACCTCCGCCTCGTCCACTCCCCATGGCCTGTTGCGCGTCCTGCCGAGGCTCCTGGGAATGGCCGACACCTACCGGAAGAGCGGTGCCCTCCATCAGGCGATCGAGATGTATTTCGAGATCATCCGCGAACATCCCGACACGCACCAGGCGCGACTGGCCGAGGACCGCCTGCTCGACGTGGCGCGAACTCATGAACAGGCCGGCGAATTGAGACAGGCGCGGGGGATTTATGAGCAGCTACTCTGAGGACCCGGCGACCGGCGCCATGGTCCCGCTCGCCGAGCCGGAAGTCCAGCGGCCAATCTCGCTCTGCGAGGCCCTGGACCGGATGCTCAACAAGGGAGTCGTCGTCGCGGGAGAGGTCGTGATCTCGGTCGCCGATGTTGACCTGATCTATCTCAACCTCCAGGTCCTGCTGACCTCCGTCGAGACGGCGTATCGCCAGCAGCGCAGTCCGGCCCGAGCCGTACTGACTTCCACCCACGACTCATGATGGAAACCATGACTACAACCCCAGACGCATCGGCTTGCCTGGATGATTTCGCGGCGGTGTTCTCGATGCCGCCGTCCCCGACCTCGGCGGGGGCGGCGCCGGGGGGATGCGGATCGCATTCCAACCCGACGACGTCAAGAACGGCCTCGGACGACTGGTCCTTACGATCGTCGAGCTGGTCCGCGAGCTGCTCGAACGCCAGGCGATCCGTCGCATCGAGGCCGGCTCGCTCACCGACGTCGAGATCGAGCGGATCGGCACGACGTTCCTCCGGCTCTCCGAGCAGATCGGAGTGCTGAAGACGGCCTTCGGGCTGGAGGGCCAGGACTTGAACCTCGACCTCGGGCCGCTCGGCAAGCTCCTGGATGATCCATGCGCATGACAGTCGTATGGCGATGGCCCTGTCGCGATCGGACGGAGTACGGCCGGGGCCTTTTTCCTCATGATTGCTCCGCGGGAGAACGCTGATGAGTACGACACAAGCCAAGACATCCCAAGCTCGATCACGCGAAGAGATCCGGTGTGCCTTCTGTCGCGGCCAGGGGACCGACCCATTCGGCATCCTCTCGGATCGATCGGTCTGCGGCTCCTGCGGCGGCCAGGGCGTAGTGACCGTCCCGGTGCCCCACATTCCCTGCGTCTACTGCGATGCGACCGGCAGCTACAAGACTTACCGCTGCCCGGTCTGCGAGGGGGCGGGCGCGATCCCGGCCCTGGATGGTCCGAACAAGACGTGTCCTTCCTGCGATGGACTGGCGTTCGAGCGATCGAGCGGGCTGGTCTGCCTGACCTGCCACGGTCGAGGACTCGTGTCCGCCTGAGCCTGAAGGGAATCCGACGAGATGTCGATTCAGATGCAGCAGGGTGCGAACCATTCGATCCACAGCGCCACACTCGCCGACGTGCTCGAGCGCATCCTCGACAAGGGACTGGTCATCGCCGGCGATATCAAGGTCAAGCTCGTCAACATCGAGCTGCTCACGATCCAGATCCGCCTGGTCGTCTGCTCGGTCGATAAAGCTCGAGAGATGGGCATCGATTTCTGGACGACGAATTCCAACTTCAGCTCCGGCCTGCCGGCTCCTGATCCTCAAACCGAGCTCGTCGAACTGAGACAGCGGCTCGCCCGCCTCGAGGCGCAGAGTGCGGGAGAGCCTGCATCCCTGACCGCGAGATGACCATGTCGTCTCGACGGGCTCATTCGCCGCCGACGATCCGATCGTCGAGGTCGGTGGGCTGATCCGACTCGAAGTTCCAGACGGCTTTGAAAGAGCCGGTCCGCGGGGGTGCCGGGATCCCCCACGTTAACTTCCGAGGGTGCCGCGCGAACGAGGACATAGTGCAACGATGAAGTCACGAACGAAAAACCCGGTACGATGACTCATGGATGTCGCTGAGAATGTGGCGTCGGGAGTGATGCGATCAGTCGCCGGCAAACTCGGAGGCGAGGAATTCCGCGGCCCGATTCCAGACCTTCGCCGCGGCTTCGAACTCGACCTCCATCGCGTGGACGGTCTTCGGTGTCTCGACCCGCGCCGACACATCGGTGCTCTTCAAGAGCGGGATCTGCGCGCTCGGCCCCGCGGCCAGCGCGGCCTCGACTTCGGGGCTCAAGAGGTGATCGGCCAGGGCTCGCGCCGCGTCAACGTTCGGCGCCCCCTTGATGAGGGCCAACGTATTCGGGATGAATAGCGTGCCGATCTCGTCAGGCTTCCGGTCGGGGTAGACGATCACGACGGGACTGCCGGCTTCCACCTCGCCCATCGCGTCGTCGGTGTCGGTGAGTCCGAAAGCGATCTGACCCGAGCCCACGGCGGTCGCCACCTGCTTGTTCCCCGAGAGGACCTGAACGCCGTTGGCCTTCAAGTCGCGGAAGTATCGCTTGGCCTTCTCATCGCCCCAGGCGGCGAACAGGCAGGCGCCATGAGTCGCGGTCGTGCCGAAGAGCGGCTTGGCGATCCCGATCTTGCCCTTCCACTTCGGGTCGAGCAGGTCCTCGATTCCCCTGGGCCGGTCCGTCTCCGGGACCATCCTGGTATTCACGATCAGGATGCGTCCGCGGGCGGCGAATCCGTACCAGGTGCCGTCCTTGGCCTTGAACGTTTCGGGCAGATCGGCGGCGTGCGAAGGCTGGAACGGCGCCAGTAGCCCTCGCTCCTTCAGCCGGAGCGTATTGAGGATCTCATTGTTCCAGAACAGGTCGCAGCGCGGTCGCGACTTCTCGGCGAGGATCAAGTTCGCCAGGCCGACCGTCTTGGTACTCTCCACGTCGAACATCGGCAGCACATCGACTTTGGTCTTCTTCTCATAGTCGCGGAATACCGGCTCGGCAAACTCACGATCCTGCGCGGAGTACACCACAACGCGCCGCTGCCCGGTGCCGACAGACGCGTCGTGCAGGTGCACATCACCACATCCCGCCAATATGCCGAGCGAAACGCCCAGCGATATCCCCATCACGACTCGAGTCTTCATCCCACCGTCCCCGGAGAGTCCTCGTCACTTTAATCGACCCATCAGCAGTCATCATTAGCGAATTAGGGGACGGCGCCAAGCGGACAGCGACGTGCCGTCGATTCGGTCGGAGGATTTCGAAATCTTGACGGCAGGATCGCAACACGATATACTAAACCTTTGAACACTACAACCTGCGATGTGCCCCAAGACCCGCTCGACGCTCCTTCCGGGTATTATGACGGACCGAGGCCATCGATTCTTTCGGAGGGAGAAGACATCATGCAAGATGTCGGAGCAAGACCCATGGCCGTGCCGTCCTCCGCTCGACCTTCCCATACGCCGAGCCTGTCCCTGGCCTCCAACCTCTATCGCTTGACGGTCCTGCAATACGAGCGGATGATCGAGGACGCCACGATCGACGAAGATGATCGGGTAGAGCTGATCGAGGGATTGCTCGTCGCCCAGAAGAGGAGGACTCGCGCCTTCATCGTGGCCGGCAACAAGGGACTTCGGATCCTCTGGCGAATCCTCCCGACGGGCTGGCATGTCGCCAAGGGAGTGCCGATCATCGCATCGGACTGGAGCCGGCCGAAACCCGACCTGGCCATCGTCCGTGGCGTGGTCGAAGACTACGACGAGCGTGGGCTCACGTCAGAGGATGTCGCCCTGGTCGTAGAGGTCGCCGAGTCGAACTTGCCGGCCGATCGAACGGACATGAACCGCGTGTACGCCGCCGCGAACATCCCCGTCTACTGGATCGTGAATCTGATCGAGGATCAGGTCGAGATCTGGTCCGAACCGGAGCAGGATGGGTATCACGCCCATCAGGTAGTCGGACGCGGCCAGGATCTACCGGTCGTCATCGGCGGCGTCGAGGCCGGCTGGATCGCCGCGGCGGACATCCTCCCCTGACGCGGCGATCGCCGTTTGCGTACATCACGCCGAGGCCAGCTACTGCCCGTCCTTCACCGGAAGCTTGCTCAGTGGATTGCCATCGGCCTTGAAGCCGCCGCCGTCAACGTCCACGAAGATCGGGTTCGAGACGGCCACCGGCTGCTCGTTGGCGTGCTCGGGGCCCATTACCAGCCCGAGCTTGGAATGCTCGCCGATCGCCGCGACGATCACGTGGGTATCGCGATCGAGGTGGAGGGGTATTTCCTGGTCGAACTTCATCGTCCCGGCCGCGAATTGCTTGGGAGCCGACTGTCTCGTGAAGTTGAGCGACTCGGCTGGTCGCCCGTTGAGGAAGACCTGGACGCGGTCCACGTCGAACCAGTTTGGACACTGAACCCGGACCCGCAGCGTCGCCTGCCCTCCGGAGATCGCGATGTCGTCGCCCGGGATCGCCGAGGCCCCGGAGCCTCCCGTTGCGTGGAGTTCCACCTCGAGAAACGGCCCGTTCGTCATGATCGAGTGCCCGCGCTCGGCGGCGTGAACGATGTCGAGCGTCCGGATCTCGGCCGGGCTGTCGGTCGGACTCTTGAGGTAGTTGCGCAACCACCCCGACCCGTGGAAGTTGTAGTGAGCATCGGTGTTGACGACTCCCGGGATCCGCCGGCCCTGGTTGAGAAGCTGGAGCCAGTTGACGATCGGGTTGTTCTGCTCCTTCCCGCCCACCTTGATGGTGGGCCCGTCGAAGATCGTGTGGGGTGGGTGCACCTCGATCACGTCCATGTGCCCGAACATGCCCGAAAATCCCGAGTCCGGCGTGCCGTCGCCGTTCCGATCGCGAAACATCCAGCCGATGTCCGGGTGGTTGACCTGGACGAGCTTCTCGCTGGCGCCGTCCCAGAGGGCCAGGCGTTCGATCTGGATGGCCGGGTCGTCGTCGGCGGTCGGGCCGCCGCCATCCTGGGTGTGCGGCCGCATGACGAGTGGGAACGCATTCTGGTGATTGAGCGGCAAGGGGCGGCCGGTCAGCTCGATCCCGACACAGGTCCCCATCCTCGCCTCGGCGCCCAGGCGCTTCAGGTGCGGCTCATAAGTTGAGAGGCGGTTGTGCTCCGTGCAAGGGGCGAACTCGATGTGCTCGCAGAGCAAGTTCAAGACCCGTCCGAACTGGCTCGAGGTGTTGTCGCCCGAGGGGCTGGCATGGCTGTGAAAGTCGGCGCTGATCCAACCGTCGGTCTTCACCGATCGGACGAGTTTGGCCTCCAGCGGCGACTCCTTGCCCCGCTCCACCTTGACCTGCGTGAATACGGCGTCGTACTCGGGGCCATAACTGACGATCACGTCGTATGCGCCGGGTGCCAGATAGCGGCGGAACAGTCCGTCGTGACTGTAGTAGAGATTCCCGACCGCATGCTCGCCCGAGTCCGGGCCGAAATCGGGGGACTGCGTGCCGTCCCGACCGATGAACTGGACCTTGCAGGGGATCGGCTGCCCGCGTTCGTCGGTGATCCGGGCCGCAACCCGGCCGGCTTCGGGCAACTCGACGGAGAGCGCCGTGAGGCTGTCGGGCCCGACCGAGATCGACTTCGAACCTCGGCCGAATGCCGAGACGGTCAACGTGCCGGGGACATCACCCGCGGCGAGTGCGAGCGCACCGTCTTCGTCGGTGTAACCCCACGAGAATGGCCGGCCGTCTCGGGCCAGCACGACCTCGGCCTCGGCGACGGGACGGCCGGCCGGGTCCTTGACCGAGAGTTGAAATACGTGGTCCGTCTTGCCCGCGATCCGGTTGGCGACGCCTCGAACTTCGAACAGGTTCGCGCCCGGGATGATGTGCCGCGCGATCCGGTACGACTCGCCGGGCGCGAGCTTCACGGCAACTTTGCCTTGGCCATTGCGATATCGCAAGAGGAGCTGTCGCGCGGTGGTGCCTAGGATCTGGTGACCGTCCGCGAACACGCCATAAGCCTGGCCGAAGTGCTTGTCATAAGCCCAGAACAGCCCGGTTGGTCCTTCGGGCCCATGCTCGAACGTACGATCGGCGCGGATCGCATCCAGCAATTCAGCGTCAACCGCGGCTGCGCGGCGGTTCGTGAAGGTTGTCGTCACTAGGACGGAAGGCGAACCGTCCTCGAGCGTGTAGGCAACCTCGACATCGGGCTCCTTCTCTCGCGGTGAGGCCACCAGCCTCAACGTGACCTTTCTGGCCCGCACGAACACCCGGTCCAGCTCGGCGACCTCGTAGGTTGTCGGGGCCTCGACCTCGATCCCCCCGAATTTCAGGTCGCGGGATGACGCACCGGGATAATAGGCCGAAAGCTGGTCGCTCTGCCGATCGCGCCGCGTGAGGTCGATGAGACAGCCGCCCACGTCGCGGACTGTCATGTTGGCGTTCCGCCCTCGCTTCGGATGCGCGATCACCGCCATGATCCGGTCGTTGACCATCGCGAAATCGCCGTAGATTCCGTCAACCTCTTTACCCTGGGGGATGTATCGGTCCCAGGTCTGCGGCGAGAGTGCGACCAGATCTGCCGCCCGCGAGACCGGGGGCATTGCCATGATGCCAAACAGAATCAGAGTTCGTGCGTGCTTGGGGATGACGGCGGTCATGATCGGCGGCTCCGCGAGGATCGTCGGGGATCGGCTGGAGATCGAGCGCAGAAAGGTTATTCATATCGCGGTCCTCGACGCGACACCAATGAAATCTCCGTGAATCGAGGAGCCGCCGATCCGCGGAGGTCCCCCCTGCCCTTCAGAAATTGCGCTTGCGGATCGCTGATCGATGCGGAACGGGTAGAATTGAGACCTCGAGTGGGGTCGGGCTCCAGCGGTAACCCATCGCCGGAGACAACGAGATGGCCGAGGCCGTCACGGCGGAGCATCCGCGATTATTCTTGGCTTAGATGTCAACGCGATGGCGAACGCGGACTTGACGAGTTGGCGAGCCGCATCGGGTAATAAGAGCCTTAAGTTGCGCATTGCGAAGCGCGCGGTTGCTCATGTGCCAATGACTTGGAGGTGTGTCCTGCCTATCAGTTCTGTCAACCACGGCGGCGGAAGAGTTGCGATGCGAGTCGGAGCGAACGGCCTCGATTCACCCGGCCCCCAGGCGGCTTCGATCCTGTCAATCGACGAACTCCGCTCGGTGGTCTTCATCATTCGGTGTGCAAGAGTGATCGCTTTTCTCCAGCGGGTCGTGCCAGAAAGGTATTTGCCGCCGAAGGAAGACAGAATTCCGCCCTCGTTGTTGAAACGACTGATTCGCGAGCTGAAGAAGCTCACCCCCCGATGGAAATGGATTTCGTCCGCTCGAGAGCTTCCTCGGTCGCCCGCCAAGTTAGGGGATGGGTTGTTCTACGCTGTCACAGCTCTGCGCATGAGCCGCCTCGAAATCTGGCGGGCCGGATATACGGATTGCGTCGCGGTCTTGGACGAGGTGTATTCACTTGTGTATACGATAGGAATCAGCATGCGACAAAGGAAACACCGGTCCGAAGGGGGGCGTACTGGATGAGCGTTCGCCCCGCGTCGTCGAGACATCAGTGAGTCCTATCGTTGACCTGCATCCTAGCCACAAGGTTATGGCCTGGCAAGGACAATTGTCAGAGAATCGGAAAGACGGAGCCATCGGCCACCTTCAGGAGGGCCGGGCCCCCGATTATCGGGTGCCCCAGCGAGGATCGACAAGGCTGTACTTCAGGGGTGGTTTGACTGCGACTACCGGAGCGTCGGAACGCGCACCGCGTCGCGCCTGAGCGACCCACTGTTGAATGGGTCGCTCCGCGTGTCGGTTCGGGTCCGGCCTGCCTGGTCACCGGGCTTCCTGACTCTTCTTCGGCCCGTCGGTCACGGCGGGTCGAGCTTCGGAAGCGAGCTTGCCGAGCATCGTCTGTTCGAACCCTTTCAGGTCGGTCCAGAGGGTGCCGGGTCCCGCGTAGAAGATGCCCAATCGCAGGTCGGCCGGCAGCCCTTCGGCGAAGGTGTAACGCTGATAGGAGTCGGCCCCGCCCATCGCATTGACGAGGAGCTGGATCCGCTCGGCCTTGGCTTCCTGGGCCAGCTTGACCGCCTGCGCCTTGGCCTCGCCGAGCACCCTGGTCGCCTGGGCCTCGATGGTCGCGCTCTTGGCGTCGATCTCGGCCTTGAGCTTCTCGGTCGTGGCCTCGATTTCCTTGGCCTTCTTCTCGCCCTCGGCCCCGACCTGGGCCACCATCTTTCCGGTTTCGGCCATGGTCCGCTTCTCTTCCAGCGTCACCTTGGCCTTGGCCTCGGTGAGATCGGCCTGGGCCTTGGCCGTGAGCTGCTCCTGATCGCGCGTCTTGGTCAGCTCGTCGGCGATCTTGGCCTTCTGGATGGGCTCGCGGACGAGCTTGGGCACGTAGATGTGCCGGGTCAAGCCGAAGAGGAGCGAGAGATCCTTCGACTTCAGCACTCTCTCCAGCTCGGCGGCGGTCTCGTTCTGGAACTGCTCGCGCGTCTCGCCCACCAGCAGGTCCACGGCGCCTCGACGCGACCCGTGGAGGCGGCAGATCGACTCGATCTGCGGCAGGATCACTTTCTGCTCGACGTCCTTGAGCGTCCCGAATCGGCGAACGACGTCGGGCGCCTGCTCGGGCAGGATCCCCCAGATCGCCGTATAGTCGAGATGGATCGGGAACCCGTCGCTCGAGGGAAACTCGATGCCCTTGCCCTTCTTGTAGATCGGGTCGTCCGCCGTCGAGGTGCCCATCCGGTCGCCCTGGTCCTGCGCGGCCGCCAGGGCGACCGCCTTCCCCCGGTCGTCCACTTTCTGAGCCTCGACGATCAGGGAGCTCTCGGCGTAGCCGATGCTCACGATGTCGATCCGTTTCTCCTCCGGATTGAGGAAGTAAATGCCGGGTTGCAGGACCCGCTCCTGGATTCCGCGTTCTTCGCGGGTTCGCGGGTCGCTCGCCTTGTTGGTCACCACGCCAACATGACCGGGCGGTATCAAGGTCGGGTCGCCGGCCTTGCGCTTGACGCGGGTCCCCGGCTCGACGCAGTCATCGACGTCAACCACTTTCACGTCATAGGCGTATTTATTGATCCGGTACCGCCCGGGGGTCAGGACCTTGCGGAGGATTCCCCGATAACCCTTCGCGTCCACGAGGTATGTCCCTTCGGGGAGCGGCTTGCCGATCTTGGAGACCAGGACACCGAGCTTCCCGGGGGCGATGACCTCGTCCTTGACGAGTTGGACCTCGTACTCCAGGGGCGAGAAGAAGTGCCGGCCCGGGCCGGGCATGGCCTCGAGGATTCCGACCTGCGGAGGGCTGCCGGCCGCCAGCGTTTGCACCAGGGTCCCCTCCGGCGCCAGGGCGCCGAGCCGAATGGCCAGGGTCCTTTGTAGCGGATCAAGAGGCTCGAACCCGCCGGGACCTCGATGCGGCAGACCATCCATTGCCAGATCCCGAAGTAACCGACCATTCCAACGACCCAGACGGTCAGCAAGATCTTGGCCGTCGTGCGCAGGGATTGAACGAACGAGGCGTTCACGGCTGGTCCTCCTCGGAAGTGGCGGCCGGCAAACGAGCGGGCTGGGAAGATGCCGAGCCTGTCCGATCGGTGTTCGTGTGCGCGGCGGGATGAGGTGTCGTGGAGACCGGGCTGGCCGCGGGGCGCGGGGCCGGTCCGGCGACGGAAGTCGACCGGGGCTTATCAGTCTGCCTGGTGAATTCGCGGAACAGGTCCATCAATGGGCCTTCCGAGTTGCCGAGGATCGTGTGGAACGACGGTGCGAGCTTGCCCAGCAGCATATTCCGGGCGAGGGCACCGCCGTCGCCGTTGAATGCGGAGACCTGCGCGGTCAGTCCGGCGGCTTCGGCGGCGTTGTCGAACTTGATCACCTCCGCATCGGCGCCTGCCTTGGCCAGCATCGCGGAGGCCTTGTCCTTGGTCGCCTCGAGGCGGGTCTGGGCGACCTTGAGCTTCTGCTCGGCCAGCGTCATCGCGACCGTCTGCTCCTGCTCGGCCTTGGTGGTCTTCTGGACGACCTCCTGCTCGGCTTCGACCACCTGCTTCTTCTGCTCGGCCAGGACGATCTCGACCTTCAGTTTCGCCTCGGAGAGCTGTTGCAGCTTCTCGCGACGGAACTGCGCGAGCTTCTGCTTGGCGACTTCTCTCTGCTGGACCGGCTGGGTGATGTCCTTGGGAGGCTGGATCGAGGTGATCGCCACGGCCAGGATCTCGATGCCCTGCTTCTGGCAATTCTCGGTCAAGCTCTTGACCAGGTCGGTCTGGAACTTCTCACGATCCTGGCCGCTGATGAACTGGCCGCCATTGAGCTTCGATCCGCCGATCCGGCAGAGCGAACGGCTTTCCGGCGTGATGATCTTGGAGATGATCTCCTCGTCGATCGCGTCGCCGTTGGCGTCGTCGTTATACTTGACGAACATCTCGGCGACCTTGTCGGGCAGGACGCGGAACTCGACCACGCCGTCGAGCGCGATCGGGAATCCATCGGCCGACAGGAAGCTCATCTCGGCATCCTGCCCCAGGTTGAACCGGCGGGAGCGGCAATCGACCATGCTCACCCGGGTCTCGAACGGGTTGAGGTAATAGGTCCCGGGTTCGAGCGTCTTGGCCTGGACTCCGCGCTCGTTGTCCTGGACCAGGAAGACGTTGGGGTCCCTGGCCATCGGGCCGGCGAGCAGCGTCACGACGCCGCGAAAGCCCGCGGGGATGGTCACCGGGTCGTGCAGCTCGATCGTCTCGGCATACGGGTTATAGGGATAGCGCCCGGGCTTGAGGACCTCCCGGAGGATCCCCTTCTGACCCGGCTCGGCCAGGACGTGCCCGGCAGGCAGGTCTTCTCCGCTCAGGGCGATCCGGATGCCGATCTTGTTGCCCGGCACGACGAACTGGGGGAGGATCTCCCACGACCAGTAGTAGGGGTTGTAGAAGTATCGGCCTTCCGTCAGGACCCCGTTGTTGGGTCCACCCGACTGGACGCCCTTGTAGTAGGTCTTCCCATCGATGGGAGGCGGCGCCAGCTCCATGTCGGGCTCGAGCTCGAGCCCCTCGCGGCGGATCAGTACGGCCTGATGGCCGGTGCCCACCTCGATCTTGAACGAATCGTAGAGGCCCACCACGAGCCCAACGCCCAGCAGGATCAGACCTCCCAGGGCGATGATGACGCGCGTCCCGCGCCGGGCCGGAGTCGGCCCCCGTCGCGCGGGACGATCCTCGTCGAACGCATACATGTATTGGTCCTAGAAATGTCTCCGAACTCCGGTCTCACGTCCCCTCAATGTCTTCGGGTCCGCTCGATCAACAGTCCTTTCGGCCGTCCCGCGGGATTATTGGGGCAAATCAGCGACGCCGAAATCCGTCGGGCGCGAGGGCCCGGCCTCACTTCCTGCGCGTGTAGGCGAGGGCCAGGAGGGCGTAGGCGGTCACCAGGTTGGGGTCGCCTTCGAGGAAACGGTCGGCCGGATTGACCCAGCTCCCGTCGGGTTGCTGGCGCTTCGCCAGGGCCGCGACCAGCTCGGCCTTCCAATCGTGGGACGCTCCCGCGGCGTCCTTGAGGATGGGCTCCCCGAGCACGGCCATCGTCTTGGCAAAGGTATGGTAGTAGTAGTAAAGCCCTTGCTGTCCGAGGCCTGGATTCTCGTCGAGGTTGTAGTGCCCGGTGATGTAGGTCAGGGCCGCCTTGACGCGTGGATCGTTCCGATCGAGGCCGGCGTAAATCATGCTCTTGAGCCCGGCGTACGTCATGCTGGCATAGGATCGGAGGCCGCCGTCGGGCGTCTTGCCGGCGAACGACTCGCCGCCGTTGGCGGTGCTGTAGATGAACCCGCCGTCGTTGATCTTGCCGGACCACGCCTGATCATTGAATTCGCTCTTGAGGTTCTGGCAACGCGAGACGAAGACCAGCGCCTTTTTCAGATTGGGGTCGTCGGCGGGGAGGCCGGTGTCTCGCAGGGCTTCCACGAAGAAGGCCGTGTTGGAGACGTCGGGCCGGCTATTTCGGCCGCCGTAGCCCGCACCGCCGTAGAAGGCGTCATCGCGTGACTTGCCCTCGGTCTCGTCCCACTGCATCGTCTTCAGGAAGTCTTGCCCCGCCTTGATCGCGCGATCGTAGCGGCCGTTCCGATTGGCCTCATGGAAGGCGACCAGCGCGATCGAAGTCGTGTAATTGGCGTGGGCGTCTTCGGAGACGCCTCCATTGGGGCCGATGAATCCCTCGAGGTAGGTCAAGGCCCGGGTCACTGACGGATCGCCGGGCGTGACCTGCCCGGATCGGAGCAAGGCCGTGACCGCCAGCGCCGTGACCCCCGGCTCGCGCTGAGTTCGACCAACCGCCCTTGCCGTCCTGCCGGGTGCGGAGGAAGGCGATCCCCCGCTCGATCAGTTTCGCCGCCGAGGCGGGTTCGATCGCCGTGGCCTTGGCCGGGTCATCGACCGTCCGCGCAACGGCCGGCCGGAGGCCCGCCCAAGCCAGCAGGCCGAGGGACTGCGCACCGCCCGTGAGGAATATTCGCCGAGAAGTCGTTGCGGACGTCATGCGTTGGTTTTCCTTTATCCCTGAATCTCGTTTGCGCCGACCGCCGACGTGAACGTCGCAGCAGCCTTCCGGAGGAATCGGCTTCCCCGTGACGGTGACCTCAGTCCCTCCCAATTGATTATAGCGACGCGAGTGTCGTTTGCGTCCTCCACCGTGACTTGCCTTGTCTTGCGTCGGGAAGCTCCTCGGGAGAAACTGATAGGTCGTGGTTGAGTCTGCCCGGCCGATCCGGGATGAGTCGTCGGTCCATTAGCCTAGCGGGGGAGGTGACTCGATGCGCGCGCGGATCGCGGTCCAGTTCCTGCTGGCGATCGTCGCGGCCGGATGCAGCGGTGCGGCCAACCAGGAATACACGTCGCTCGAGGGACGCTATCGCGTCCAGTTTCCGGGCAAACCGAAGCTGACCGATCAGACCGTCCCGACGGCCCTCGGGCCGATCGTCGCCAAGATCGCCTCCACGGAAGATTGGTCGCGGACGGCTCGGCTCATCCTGTACGCCGATTATCCCGCGGCGCTGATCCACCCCGGCAACCGAGATCCCATGCTCGACGGTGCCTGCCAGGGGATGGCGACGGAAGCGAAGCTCGTCATCCTGGCCAAGGTCCCCATGTCGCTGAATTCCCACCCCGGGCGTGAGGTGAGCTTCGAGGCCCAGCCGGGCCACCCGGCCGGGAAGCTGACCGGACGAGCACGGATTTTCCTGGTTGGATCGCGGCTCTACCAGATCTTCATCGCCGGGCCGCCGGGGCGATTGACGCCCGAGTCGATCGACAGCTTCCTGAACTCCTTCAAGCTGCTCGACCAGCCTTCGGGGCCCGCGAACGACGAGCTCGTTTCCGGGGCGAGTGCGCGCGCCCGGTCGCCGTTGGGGTTCTACACGGTGCCGGAACCGGCCTCGACCGCGATCCTGGCTGATGTCCAGGGGCCCGGTCGTGGGGACGGGGGGCGGCTCCCGTTTCCCGGTTCGGAGGATCGCGCGACGCCATCGGCGCCGACCGCTTCGGCCGGAGGCGCCTCGATCCGCTCGTTTCAATGGGTCGATGAGAATGCCGACATCGTCGGCGGCAACGGCGATTCGGCCAGGTCTGATGGCACCAAGGACCAGCACTTCCGGATGTCCCTCGAATTGCCGACGAACACGATCCTCGAGGAGCTGGTAGTCACGAGCGGCGGGTTCCACCGATGGATGACGCAGCCGAGCGACCAATTCTGGCCGATCGCAATCTTCCAGAATGGGAGGCCGGTCGTGCGGTCGCAGGTGGCCCAGGTCGGCGTCTACTCCGGGCCTCAGAAGTTCGACCTCTACTTCAATACCAGCATCGGCATCGGGCCTGGGACGCCTTTCGAACTCCAGGTCGTGGTCTCGATCGCAGGCAACCGGATCACGTTGGGCTCGCAATGCACGCGGCCCGAGCATCCATCGGTCGCCCCGGCCGAGCCCCGACCACCAACTCAGCTCACTCCCGCTTCGCCCAGCCCGGATGCGGCGAAGACCCCGCCCGAGGCTCGCACAAACCAGGCACCGCCGGTCAATGACGCTCGACTGGCCAAGCGTCCCAGGGAGTTGACCGAGGTCCCGGACCTTCTCAAGCCCTCCTCCGGAGGCGCCTCGATCGTCTCCTTCGAATGGCTCGACCATAAGGATAACCGGGTGGGCACATCGAGCCGGGTGATCGAGCCCGGCGGTGGCGAGGATGAGCACTATCAACTCGTCCTCGAACTCCCGCCGGGCGCCGTGATCGAGGAGATCGTGATCACCGGCGGGGGGGTCTTGCGCTGGACGACCAAGCCGAGCACCATGTTCTGGCCGGTCGCCGTCTTCGCCGAGCAGCGGCCGGTGAACCGCGGACAGTCGCTCCGGGTCGGGACGTTCTCGGGCCGATGGGCCTTGGATCTCTACGTGGAATCCCACGGGACCGTCCGCCCCGATCACGTCTTCGGCGTCGAGGTCACCGTGATGATACGAGGCACCCGCCACTCCCTGACGGCCCGCTGTCGGCGCAAATGATCCCGGTCCGAACTCGTGAGGATGTCTCTCGTGAAGTGCAAAAGAGAGGCGGTTTCGCGAAGGTTCCGTTCAGGGCGTTCTTGGAGGCGAGTCCAAGCCAGTCTTCCAGGACAGCCGCATAAACGCGGCGGAAGTCGACCGTCATTTTCAAATCGCCGTCGACCAGATCGGTCAAGCTCGGATACGAGCCGATCAGTCCTGACTGAATGTGCGTGCCAGCCAGAAAGACCGGGCCGGATGTGCCGTGGTCTGTGCCGGCGCCCCCATTCTCGGCGACGCGCCGTCCGAATTCACTGAAGGCCATCACAAGCACCCGATCGAGCAACCCCGATGCGGCGAGGTCGGCGTGAAACGCCTCAAGGGCGCCGGAGAGTTCATTGAGAAGCTGGAAGTGCGTTCCAGGCTGTGCCCTGTGCGTGTCATATCCGGCTTGTAACGTGTAGAAGACGCGAGCACCAAAGCCCCCTTTAAGCAGCCGGGCGATCAAGCCGAGCCGTTGCGCCAGCGCCGATGAAGGATAACGAGCGTTGGAGTCGTCGCGGCCCAGGGCTGCCAGGCGATCGGCCGTGGCGTAGGCGTCGAGCACCGTGCGCCGAACGAACGACGCCACATTGTCCGACGAGCCGCGCTCTTCCCTCATGTCGCCGGACGCCGGCTTCGCCGGGTTGGCCTGGTCGAGGTCGAGGTCGTCGATGTGCTCGAGCGCCGAGATGGACGCCGAGGTGCCGCGCAGGGCTGCCGGAAGAGCGCCGGCGCCGATGTAGAGCGAGGCCGGCCCGCTCGCTCCGGGGCCGGTCCGGCCGTCGAGGCCGCGCCCGATCCAGCCGGGCCCTGAGTGAGCATCCGGGTCGAGACGGGCCGTATGCCAGATGGCCATGCTTCGGAAGTGGGAGCGGTCGGGATTTGGATACCCGACACCTGGCAGAATGGCGAGGCGCCCGGCCTCGAGCATCCGGCCGGCGCCTTGCATCGCGGGATGAAGGCCGATCCCCTCGGTGACCGAGATCAGCCGTTTCACCGGCAGGGCCAGCGCCTCGCGATTTCGGGCGTATCCTTCATCCTTGAATGGGACGACCGTGTTGATCCCGTCATTGCCGCCGTCGAGCTGAATCACGACGAGCACCCGGCCGTCTTTCTGAGGCGCGGCGGCACGTGCCGACCGCGCGAGGAAGCCGGGTACGCTCGGGGCGAGCGAAATCAACGAAAGCGAGCGCAAGACATCGCGTCGTGTGATCATCGTATTCTCCGGTCTCGGTGTTTGGAGTTCAGGCGAGCTGGGATTCCGACGAGGCGACGACCAATGCCACAGCCCGGCGCAATGATTCGGGAGTCTGGTCCGAGATCATCGGTGCCAGTCGCCGGCGCTCTTGAAGCGAAAGGGTCGAGCCGTGCAAGAGCGAGGATGCCGCATCCGTGATCGCGTCGAACGATATCGTCCGACCTTGTTCCCTGGCCACCGCCGATGCATCGATCGGGGCCGGCAAGCCGATCGATCGGCCGTCGACCAGCGCCGCCGCAAATTTGGTCCGCGCGATGATCGACTTGCCGGTCAACCATTCGCGGCCCTCGGGCCAGCCGCCGACATTGGGTGGGTTGAAGAGGTCCTGGCCGATCTGACGGATCCAGCCGGCCAAGGATAGCGTGCTCGGGGGCGGAGAGGGCGGCAGGAGCGCTCGGCAGGCGCCAATCACGAACTCAGCCGGCCCGAGCACTCGCGTTCGGATATTGGCCGACGCGAAGAACGCCTGCGAACGTAGAATCGTTTCGACGCCCCAGCCGATGTCCAGCTGATGGTCGCGCAGTCCGACAGCCAGCGCGGAGACGGTGGGAGCGTCAACGGCGTGCTCACCCATGAAGAGGCCGCACAACCGCGATGCCAGTCGATGGGCTGTCGCAGGCTGGTTGGCAAGCATCGCGACGAGCTGCGAGCTGCTCCAGCGGCCCGTCTCGCCGAGGATCGTCTTCTCGCCGTCGTCGTGGTCCGCGGGCGACTCGCTCAGCTCGCCATCCTCAAAGGTCCAGCCAGTCAGTGCGCGTGCGGCCGCTTTCACGTCAGACTCGGTGTAGTGGCCGACGCCGAGCGTGAAGAGCTCCATCAGCTCTCGGGCGAGGTTTTCGTTGGGACGGCCTCTGCGGTTGGCGGTCGCATCGAGGTAAACGAGCAGCGCGGGCTCGCGAATCGCCGCGGCCAATAGCTCGCCGAACCGCGCGGGCCAGGCGGCGATGCGTCTCGTTCTGCCGGCGCATGGCGCGCAGGTCGTTGACCTTTTCGTTGCCGGTCGCGAAGTGGTTGTGCCAGAGGAGCGTCAGTCGTTCACCCAACGGGTCGGGTGAGAACAGCAGCCGATAGACCCACCATGCCTGAAGGCGAGGGAGATCACCGGAATGAACGGCCGCATCGGCGACCAGACCTGAGACGCGATCGAAGTCGGCGGGAACGCCGCTCGCTCGGGACCGTCCCGTCAGGATGCGGTCGATCGACACTTCGGGGCCGTCCGCAAGGTCGCGCTCCAGCTCGAGCCACGTCGCGCCAAAGCCGGCGCGGCGATGCAGATGAACCGCCCTGCGTAGGTCCCAGGGCGCGCTCGCCGTGGCAGAATAGGGCGCCCAAGGGTCGGATCGGTGCGCCGCATTTCTCATCGGGTGACCTCCAGTACGTCGCCGAGGCGCTTGGTTTCGCCGGGCTCGACGGCGTGCGGCCCGCCCACGGAGACGGGAGGTGCAAACACGTCCTGAGGCACGAGCTTGATGACGTATTCCTGTTCGGGCACCAGACCGACGAAGGTGAATCGCCCGCTCGAGTCGGTCGTCACGTCCTCGGGAAAGGCCTGCGCGAAGGGTCTAGTGCCGGCGTAGGAATCTTGATAAGACAGGGCCACGCCCGCCCGCGGCCGGCCGGCGCGGTCCACCAGCCGACCGGAGACTGTGCCCCACGGCCGGAGCCTGGCCACGAGCGGGCCGGGCTCTGCGTCCCGGACGGCCAGCGTCCCGGCGAGACGGCGGCCTTCATGATGAATCGCCAGGATTCGAATCCGATGGGCAGTCAGGCCGGTTACGCGAAAGACGCCGTGGTGCCGCGATTGCCACCAGCATTCGCGGATCAGATCGGTCGACGCCGCGCCGCTGACGATGGCACCTGCCAGCGGCTGTCCGACAGGATCGAGTATCCTGATGATCGGCTCGGGCGACGGCACGAGCGGCAGGTCACATTGGTATGTCTTCGTCATCGATTCCAGCGCGATCGGCTCGAGCGCCTGGCATTGTTCGAGTGAAGCGACACCCCGGATAACCCCGAGCTGACGAGTTTGCGCAGGCCGGTCTGCCCGTGCGCGATCGGCTGTCAGGAACCGGTCGTCCGTCACCGTCGCAAGCACCACGCCGGGGCCGGGCAGTGCGGACAGCGTGAAGCTGCCGTCGAGATGCGTCGCGATGGGCTCGAAAAGGCCAATGTCGTTGGCGGAACTCATGTTCGGATTCTCGAGCGTCGGGAGGTATTGGACGAGGGCTGCGACGGGCTTCCCGGTCGTCCGGTTCGTGACCCTCCCCCGCACCGGAATCCCGCGGCCGAGTTTGAAGTCGAGCCTGGCGGACCCGACGCCCGCTGCGTCGGATAGTCCCTGGTACATGGGTCGATAAATCATCCCATCGCCGAGCTTCGCGCCGAGCTCAACCGAATGGCCTACGGGCATGCCGTCCAGATGGTAATGCCCTCGCGCATCGGTCGTGACTCGTATCGACAGATCTGAACGCCATTGGATACGGGGATATTGACCTTCGAATGCCCGGGGGTAAGTCATCCTGGGGTAGATGACCACTCCCGGGATCGGCCGGCCGGTGGCGGCATCGACGACGTCTCCCTCCACACTCCGCCCGGGACCGGCAACATGCTCGAACCCAATCGCGTAGATCAGAATATCGGTGTTCAGCGTCATCTGCCCCGGTTGGGGACGCGGGAACTGGATCAAGGTCGACGGCCCGACACGCGTCATCACCTGAACGACCCGAGTCTGGATCTTGGGGCCTTGGATCAGGAGCGAAACGATGCGCTCGCGGCCGGCACCTCGGAGTTGGAATCGTCCGTCCGCGTCGGTCTTGACCGGTGGAATCAACATGGCGAGGCCGGCCGGCAGCCACCTCGTGAACATCGAAAATGACCGGTTAGCCGCATTCGGATTGCCTCGAGTCGCCGACAGCCACGCCGAAAGGTCCTCGGTCGGCGTCGCGTCAACCTGGACGACGCGCACGGTCACGTCCGGCAGCGGACGGCCCTCGAGATCGATCAAACGGCCCGTGATCGGCGCATCGTCGGCGACGAGCTCGAGGCGGTTGCCGTCGGGGTCGTCAATCGTCAGCTCCTTGGCCCAAGCTGGCCCGTAGCCTTCCGCAAATGCGGCGAGGAACGCCCTCGAGTATCCGTTGGGAGCAAGGCCCGATGACAGCTCGATCCGGTCGACCGTGAATCGAAACCTGCCGTCGGTGCCGCTTGTCGCACGAACAGGCGGCGAAATCGGCGTGTGCGTCAACGTGGCGTCAGGATCGAAATACAAATACACTTTGGTGTCGGCGACCGGCTGCCCCTTCCGATCGACGACGCGTCCTGCGATCGGCAAAGTTTGAGGAACCGACGTGACTTCGGGCTCCGCTCGTGGGGCCGGTCGCGCGGGGTCGAGTGCGGGTTGCGCGACCTCCCTGGTGGCGCCAGCGAATCGCGGCGGGAGGGCCGATGTCGCCAGGATGAGCAGGGGCACGCCGGCTATGCTCCAGCAGATCCATCGCGGGCGCGCACCGTGATTTTCGTGCATCATGGAAGGGTCGGGCCTCGGGTGGAAGACGTGTTGATGTCTGGCCGTGCGGCTCGTGCTTCGGGCGCAGCCGGACGCATACGACGGCCTGCGCGCCCTGGTCTCTCAGGGGATTTGGATTCCCTCACCGGCGTTCGCGAGGTCGATGACCTCGCCGCCGCCGCGGGTGATCATCTCCACCAACAAGGTCGGATCGAGTGTTTTCTTGAAAAGGCGCGGGAAGCCGTCGGCGGTGACTCCCACGAAACCCTCTTTGAACTGGCCGCCGAGCTTGGGCAGCAGGCTGCGTCCCGTGAATTCGAGATCCTCGGGTTTGGTCCAGGGAACGCCCGTCACCGCTTCCGCGATCATCAGCGTGTTGGAAGTTCCGTCGGTTACCGAGTTGAGGTTCACCATGTGATCGCGCTCGAACATCGCGCCCTTGCCGACAAATCCCAGGTAGTGTGTGACGTCCTTGTCCTTCTCGCCGTCCTTCGCGACCGCGGGGGCGTACACCTTGGGCATCCTTGCCAGCAAGGCCTTGTTGTGCGGGCCGTCCCAGGGTTCCGACAGTTTGAATTGCCCATAGAGGGCCTTTTCGCTCTCGCCCAGGTAAGGCAGGATCGCGACGCGCCAGCTCAAGAGCGGCGTGCCATCCGGCCCGCTGATCGCCGCGGCCGGAAAGTTGAGGTCGTTGGCCTCGAGATACGCATGAATCGCCTTGGCGATCCGTTGCACGTTCGTTGCGCCGCGGACGATCAATTCCGTCTCGCGGGCGGGTTCTTCTCCTTCGGCCTTCGGTCGGGGCGCTGCGGCGGCGACCGCGATCGGTTCTGGATCGAGCGCCCGGCGCTCGGGCGCGGGCTGTTGGCGTGGTGGTCCCGGCTGCGGGGCGCGTCCGACGACGCCCACGCCGACACCTGTGGCAGCGGCTCCCAGGCCGACCACCGCGGCGGCGATCAGTCCGATTTTCGCGAATAGCATGGATCTCAAGACTCCCCGGGAAAGACTGACGATCGAGACCGGGACGCTCCCGGCCGCGAGCCCTGTGGAAAGAGACATCACGTTCTTGACGGTGGAGCCGACAAGCGCGTTCGGGAGCACCGAGGGCCTTGTCGAGTCGATTGCGGCAGCGACAATTCCGCCCGGGTAGGTCAGCCCGCGGCGATCGAGCCGGCGGCGCAGCCGTTCTCTCGCGCGAGACACTTGCGAACTGATCGTGCTGGCCCGGCGGCCGAGCCGCCGAGCCGCCTCTTCGTGCGTGAGCCCCTGGAGGTCACAGAGCACGATGGCCGTCTTGTACCGCGCAGGCAGCCGCTCGATTTCTCGATGCAGGGCCTCGATCTCGTCGTGATTTGCGAGCGCGGACGGTGGTTGACTTGATCCGCTCGAACGGCGTGCACGGTCGCTGGACACCGCTGCCTCCGCTTCATGAGTCTTTCGCCGCGCGTTCTTATCCTTGAGCCGCCGCGCCGTCCGGTGGGCTACGCCGTGGAGCCAGGGACCGAGCCGATCGGGCTGCCGGATCGAGCCTGCCTTGCGGGCCAGGACCATGAATGTGGCCTGGAAGGCGTCTTCGGCGTCGTGGGGGTTGCGGAGCAAGCTTTGACAGACACCGAAGACGAGCGGTCCGTGCCGCATGACCAGGGCAGTGAAGGCCGGCTCGGCTTCTGCGCCTCGGTGAGACGCGAAGCGCTCCAACAATTGGCCATCGGTCAATCCGGCGACGGTCCCGCCGTCGATGATCGCGCGGAGCTCTCGCAACACTCCCGCTCGCATGATCCCGTTGCTCCCGTTCGTGTTCCCGTTTTCTCTGATCTCGGCTCGCGTTTTCTAGTATCTCCCGCGCCGAACGGTAACCCTCGCAACTTTTTTTCCGGACCGCAGACGCCCGCGGCGCGTGGAGCCATAAGCCACGCGGCTTCAAGAATTTGTATCTCGCGGCGACTGGCGCCACGGCGGATCTCTTCTAGAAACGGGGAGTCGGAGGCTAGCCAGAGTCGCCCTACCAGGGTTGGTGGCCGTAGCGAGTGTGGGTCTTGTGGGGCTGACGCTCATGGCGCCGACCGCACAGCCGGGTCACCTCGTCCTCCAGGATGCCGGCGGCGATCAGCAGGCCCAGTTCGGACGTCAAGCTCTCGAACGAGTCCTTCATGAGGCCGAGCAACTTGTCGCGATCCGGAGTGAGCTGGATCTCGCGGCCGGAGGCCACGATGGAGACAGGAGGCCGGGTCGGCTCGGGCTTGTGAGAGTCGCGTCGCATCGCATAGGCTCGTTTCAAGGCGATTCCTCCTTCCTCGTCAAGAGAAAAGCCGCGTCCTGCCCAGAGACCGGACGGAAGGAACCAGCCTCTCCACTTTTCAACCGAGATCGCGACAACCTCGAATTTGTTAGAAAAGGTTATAAATTTATCATGATAAGTATCCGAATGAGCCGGATCGCGACGGTGATCCTCGGCTTCGCGGCGGGGAGTACGGCCTTCGGGAGCGAGCCGGTCAAGCTCGCCGGGACGGCCCGCTTCGACCTGCTGGCCGATGCGCAAGCCCGGGCACTCGAGGACGGCCGGGTGATCGAGGGTGGCGGGTCGATGACCCGAATGAACTGGATTCCCCAGGCGGAGCAGTCGCGGGGTTATACCGTGAACTTCCCCGTCACCTATCGGGGCTGGCGCGAGGCCGCGTTCCATTTCAGGCCGGCACACGACGGCGTCGTCACGATGAGCCTGATGGGTCCGTGGGAGGAAGCGTCCAAAGGCGTGCTCTATCGTGAGGAGATCCTCTGGGACCACATCCGCGTTGAAGGTGCGACGCTGAAGGGCGGCGGGTTCGAAGCGGCGATCGGTTCGCCGGGCTCGTCCTGGACCTCCGGCGGCGGAATAGCCGTCGCGCAGTCCCCCGGCGTCGCCGCCTTTGAGGGGACGCACTATGCCCGGACCTGGCATAATCAGACGCTCTCGGCGTCGATGAAGGTCGTCGGCGGTCGCACGGTGACGATCCGACTGGGCGTCCGCGCCGTCCGGCCCGACGACCTCCGCGAGATGAAGCGGATCGTCGGCCATGAGACGCCGGCGCATCGGGCCGCGCGTCGGTTCCTCCGCGGTGCCAACCTGGGCAATGGACTCGAAGCCCCTCCCGGCCAGGACTGGGGCGTCCATTATTCTCCCGACGATCTGCGGCACATCCGCGCCGAGGGCTTCGACCACGCCCGGATCCCCGTCGGTTGGCACCATTACACCGGACCCGCTCCCGAGTACCGGATCCGTCCCGAGATCTATTCCCGGGCCGATGCGCTCGTCCAGGCCGGCCTGCGACAGGGGCTGGGCGTCATGATCAACATCCATCACTTCGACGATTTTACGAGCGATCCCCAAGGTCAGACCGCGAAGTTCCTGGCGATCTGGAGCCAGCTCGCGACCCATTACGCCAAGGCACCGGAGGGGCTGGCCTTCGAGCTCCTCAACGAGCCCAGGGACGCCGCCACGACCGAGGTCGTCAACCCCATCTTCGCCGAGGCGATCCGGCGGATCCGCGCGGTCGACAAGGACCGGACGATCTTTCTCGGACCCGGCAAATGGAACGGCATCGCCGAGCTTCCCCTGTTGCGACTCCCGGACGACGACGACAACCTGATCGTCACCGTTCACAGCTACGAGCCTTTCTATTTCACGCATCAAGGGGCGACGTGGGCGGGACCGGACACGAAGGTGACGGGCATCGTGTTCCCCGGACCTCCGAGGACGCGGTTGATCCCCGACCGGGCATTGAAGCTCAACCGAGGCGTCGTCGACTGGCTCGAGCGGTACAACAGCGAGCCTCGGGCGACCAATCCCAGCAGCCCCGTCGCCTTCCTGGGCGCGATCGAACAGGCTCGGGAGTGGTCGGAGTACTACGGCCGGCCGGTTCATGTCGGCGAGTTCGGCTGCCTGGCGACCGCCGACCCGGCCTCGCGCGGCAACTACTATCGGACGTTTCGCGAGGCCGCGGAACGCGCCGGGATCGGCTGGGCCATCTGGGACTGGAAGGCCGGCTTCCGCTACTGGGACGAGAAGGCCAGGCGTCCCGAGTCCGGCATGCGCGAGGCGCTCTTCGGACGGTCCGCCTCGCAGGGCTCCCGGTGAACATCCGGGCCCGGTTCGACCTTCAAACGAGGGTTTCCGCGCGGAACGATTGCAGCCAGGCGACCAGTGGCTTCGCGGTCTGATCGGCGCGGGCGAGTCCGCCGTGCGGGAAGACGTGGGGCGTCGCGTCGCTCGCGTGCAGCCAGTTCACGGTGCGGACGAACGGCTTGGCCACGGCCATCGAGATCCACTTCGCCCCCATGTGGGCCTGGGTCGATTCGGTGGGTGGGGATGGCCATTGCGAGGTCTCGACGCGGACTCCCGGCTCCGCGTTGGGATCGGGGCCGTCGCCCGATGGGAGCGACATCCAGAGATGGAGAGGGACATTCAGGAGCGAGTAGAGATCCAGCAATCGGGAGAGTTCGAAGAGGTCTCGAATGTGGCTCCCCGGGGTGGAATAGCCGGGCGCGACCTCGATCGCGACTCCGGAGATCCCCAGCTCGGCCCGGAGCAGGTAGTCGCAAAGATGCAGCGGACCGAGCTGGAAGTGGCTGGAGCCCATCCATTCGGCCCAGGGCCGATCGACGCCGATGGTCAACTGCGCGGAGGGATCGGACTGCCGGGCGACCTGGACCGCACGAGCGGCGATCCGCACCTGCTCTTCCTCGTTCAAGCCCAGGATCTCCGCGCTGGCGGCCCGATGCACGACATGCCAGAGCGGGATCTTGCCCCGGTATCGCGTGACGGCCTGTCGCACGAAGTCGGCGACCAGCCCGCCGATGGTCTCGAAATCCCCTTCCCAGAGCCAGATCCAGTCGGGCAGGGCGCCTTTCCGGAAATCGATCAGCGGCCCGGCCTCGATCGCGAGCCGATTGCGACGGCACCAGGCCAACTGGGCATCGAGGAGATCCCAGCGGTACTGTCCCTCCGACGGGGCCAACTGCTTCCAGGTGACTCCCATGCCGCCGGCGTTGAACGTGCGCGACCATTCCAGGCCCGTCGGGACCTTCTGGGGATCGTCGTGCAACACGCAGCCGAGATGGGTCGGGAGCTTGGACGTCGACGACAACCGGCTCTGGATGACCTGAGTCGTATAGGCCTCCATGAGCAGGTCGGCCGCACGGGATGCCGATCGCAGAGAGGTCTGGGCGGCCGCCAGGCAGGCATCGGGCTGGTCGGCGAGGGTCGCGGCCTGAAAGAACGCTCGCTGGGCTTCGTCCAGCGCCCGGCCCAGCTCGGGCGTCGAGCGCAGGCCCATCCCGATCCAGTCGGCCAACTGGTTGCGGACATCGTTGAGCTTGCCACGGGCCAGCTCGACGGGCAGCCAGTAGGGGGCCGGGCGTTCGGCGAGGGTCGCCGTCCCGACGATCGGAGTGCCGTATCCGTCGATCGGCCAGGGGACGAAGAGGCGGCCGCTCTCCGTCGTGTCGCGGAGGCAATTCATCAACCCGTTACGCAGCTCAACTCCCACTCGGCCGGGAGTCCGATCCAGGCCGCTAATATAGGCCTTGCGATAATCGGAGAGCCGCTGCGCCAGGTCGTTCGCGGGTACGCGAAACTTCATAACCCCCATGGTAGGCTTTCCGCGAAGCGGGTTGAGACCGCTCAGAGAGTGATGATCAAACGGATTGATGTGGTCGCTCCTCGCGCCCACAACCCCCTCGCCCGATCCACGGGAACCGGGGTCACCGGTAAAGTCATTCTCGAACCGATTTCGCCCCGGTCAAGGGGCGAGCCCACGGAGGATCCTGCAAGATTCTTGCGCCCCGAACTCACCCCATTCCACCGGCTTGCGTCGATCGGGCCGGGCCTAGTCCGAAGCCGGTCGGCGATGATGGGTCACTCCTTTGATCGCTCGATCGTCGACGCACGATGTTCGGTTCTCGCATGGGGAGGTTGCCGAATTCGCCAGACGAGAATAAGTTGGGCGACTGGCCGACGCAAGCCGGAGGCGAGCGTATGCTCTCGGAAACCTTCGCGCGATCGGCCGAGATAGTCCCGCTCCTCGATGATACCTTTGAAGGGGTCGAGCTGACCATGCCAAGCGTTTTGATCGGTCCTTACCTGCTCCGCAACGCGCCCGGCCGCTTCCGCGACATCCTCAGCGAGGCCGGATTCGACCTGATCGACCCCACGGGCGGTTTCGCCCTCTCCCGCGAGGAGCTCATCCCTCACCTGCCGCGGATCGACGCCATGATCGCCGGCGGGGAGCGGATGACCAGCGAGCTGTTCGCGATGGCCCCCCGCCTCCGGGTGATCGCCCGGGCGGGCGTCGGCTACGACCTCATCGACCTGGCCGCCGCCGCGGCACACCGGGTCGCCGTGACGATCACCCCGGGGACGAACCAGGAAAGCGTCGCCGAACAGACCCTCGCCCTCATGCTGGCCCTGGCCCGGCGGATCGTCCACAACGACCGGGTGATCCACGGCGGCGGGTGGGATCGCGCGCTGGTGACTCCGGTCCGGGGAATGACCCTGGGCCTGATCGGCATGGGGCGGATCGGCCGTGCGGTGGCCGTCCGTGCCCAGGCATTCCGGATGCGGATCGTCGCCTTCGATACGGTCCTCCACGACGATTTCGACCGTCGGCACGGGATCGAAAGACTGTCGCTCGACGAGATCCTCAAGACTGCCGACATGGTCAGCCTGCACCTACCTCTGACCGATGCCACACGCGGCATGGTCGATCGAGACTTCCTGGGCCGGATGAAGCCCGGCTCGTACCTGATCAACACCTCTCGAGGCGGGCTGGTCGTCGAGGCGGACCTGCGGGACGCCATTGTCTCCGGGCATCTGGCCGGCGCCGGGCTGGACGTGCTCAACTCCGAGCCGCCCGAGCCGGGCAATCCCCTGCTCGGACTCCCCAACGTCGTCCTCTGCCCTCATATCGCGGGAACCGACATCCAATCGATGCGGGAGATGGCCGAACTGGCGGCGACCACGATCGTCGAACTCTCCCAGAACCGCTGGCCGGCAGACTGCGTCGTCAACTCGGAGCTTCGCGAAGGGTGGGACTGGTCAAAATCCGCGTAAGTCAAGCCGTACGAAGCAGTTAAGGAAACAGTCGTGCTGTGGGCACAGGTGAACACCAGCGAGGAGATACGGTATTTTGACCGAGACCCTCGCTGGTGCCTGTTTGCGATTGTATTCGATTCGTCGAGGCTCAGACCTGGAACGAGCTTCCGCAGCCGCAGCTCTTGACGACATTCGGGTTATTGAAGACGAACCCGCGCTTCTCGAGGCCGTCGTAGTAATCGACGACGGTGCCGTCGAGATAGGGATCGAACTTCTTCTCGACGGCCATCCGGACGCCGTGTACGTCGACGACGCGGTCTTTCTCGGAGGTCGAGGTGTCGAACCCCAGGCTGTAGGAGAAGCCGCTACAGCCGCCCCCCTGCACGCCGACGCGGAGGACCAGCTCGCCGCCTTCCGGGACGCCCTGCTCCTCGACCATCTTGTCCATGATCTTCTTCACTTCGTTGGCGGCCTTCTCGGTCAAGGTCACACCCATCGGACGATCTCCTCTGCGAGTGGATTCGTGTTCTGGATTCTCTGGATACGCGAGCCTTACCCAATCATACCGGTTCGTCAAATCGGCTGTCACGAGGGAGTCCAGGCAACTCCCTGACTTCGGAGTCTTTCGACGGCCCTCGCCACGGATTCGATGGCGAAATCGATCTCCTCGGAGGTCGTGAACCGTCCCAGCCCGAACCGGAGGCTCGACCGGGCCAGGTCCTCGCTCAAGCCCATGGCCAGCAGGACATGGCTCGGCTCGGGATCGGCGGCCGAGCAGGCCGAGCCGGAGCTGACCGCGACGTCCCGCATCGCCATCATCAGCGCCTCGCCGTCGACATCCGAGAAGCTGAGGTTCAGGTTGCCCGGCAGGCGGTCGCCGGGATGTCCATTGAGTCGGATGCCCGGTACCCGGCTCGCGAGCCCTTCGTGGAGCCGTTCGCGAAGCTCGAGGATTCGTCGCGACTCCTCGGGCAGCCGGGCGACGGCCAGCTCGGCGGCCATTCCCAACCCGACCAGCAGCGGGACCGGGAGCGTTCCGCTCCGGAATCCGCGCTCGTGGCCGCCGCCGTCGAACAGCGGCTGGAGCCGGACCTGGGGATCGCGTCGCCGGACGTACAGGGCACCGATCCCTTTCGGTGCGTAAAACTTATGTGCGGAGAGGCTGAGCAGGTCCACCTCGTCGCGACGGACGTCGAGCGGGATCTTGCCGACGGCCTGGGCGGCATCGGTGTGGAAGACGATGCCGCGTTCGTGGCAAAGCCGGCCGATCTCGCCGATCGGGTTGATCGTGCCGACCTCGTTGTTCGCCGCCATGATCGAGACCAACGCGGTTTGATCGGTCAAGGCCCCGGCGATCGCATTGGCGGATACGCCCCCGTAGTCGTCGCAGTCGACGATCGTGACGTCCCAGCCCTGGCGGGCTAGACGCTTCATTGGGTCGAGGATGGCCTTATGCTCGGAGGAGCACGTCACCAGGTGCTTGCCGCGCCGGGTCGCGGCCTGGGCCAGTCCCTTGATGGCGAGGTTGTTCGATTCGGTCGCCCCCGAAGTGAAGATGATCTCCCGCGTCTCGGCCCCGATCGCCCTGGCGACCTGCTCGCGGGCGCGCTCGACGGCCTCCTCGGCTTCCCATCCGAAGCGGTGGGAGACGCTGGCCGCGTTCCCATATTGCTCGGTGAAGTAGGGCAGCATCGCCTCGACGACCTGGGGGTCGGTCCGGGTCGTGGCATGGTTGTCGAGATAGACGGGTCGCCGCACGCTCAACGATCTCCTGAACCATCAAACCGGGTCGTGGCCGATTCCGGGAAAGGCGATACCTGAGGGTGGATCCTAGACGCGGGCTGGCTGGGATTCAACCCCCGGTGTACTTGATGGCCTACCGTTTGGGGATATGGCTTCCCCTGAAAGCAAATCACCCCAGAAGCAATCATGCAGGCACTTGGCAGCTTTTCACGAGTTGGGGTGGGACCAAGGTCTCATGGTAGTGAATCTCGTGCATTTTGCATCATTGAGTCGTCCCGACCTTGAGATATAGCCAGCAAATCTTGCCCAGACTGCCTATTTTTGGCTTCGTTTCGCGTTTTTTTGCATTCGATCCGCGATTTCTGTACGTGATCGAGTGAAGTTTGGTTTCCCTGAAAGGAAAACGCCCTGATAGCGATCACGCAAGCACGTGCTGCAATTTTCATGGGGTTGGGTTCGTTTCATGGCTTTTCGCGTCACGTCTTCGGGATGCCTTTCTCTCATTGCCGAGCATTCTTGACTCCGGCGCACAATCTCACATTGAAAGTCATAGAAACTCTCGCGGTTTCCGCCAACTGGATTTCGAGGATTCTCGAACCTCTCTCCTGGTGGTGAGTCTGAGGGTAGTGAGTTTGGGAACCGCTCTGAAACCGGACGAGGGCCTATCCTCCGACTCGGCGATGGATCCCATTCCTCGAGACTCGCGTCAGGCGTAGAATACTCTGGAAAGCCTCCCATGAATTGAGGGGTGGAACCATGCTCGAAGCGAAGATCATCAAGACCGGCCGAGGGCCCGAGATCGCCGGCACGCGAATCACCGTTTACGACGTCATTGAGTATTACAAGACCGGATGGCACCGCGACATGATCGCGGCCATTCTAAGCCTCAGCTCGCAACAGGTCGAAACCGCGATCCAATACATCGAGGAACATCGGCACGAGGTGATGGCAAGCTACGAGAAGAACATGGAGCGCATTCGCCGGGGTAACCCGCCCGAGCTCCAGGCCGAGCTCGACGCCGGACATGAACGGTTCCTGGTCATGGTCCGAGAGCACCGCGAAGCCAAGAAGCGGGAGGAGCAAGATGCGGGGCATTCTGGCGGACATTAACGTGGTCGGACAGCGAGTCGCTCGCCTAACGATCTGGACATCCGACACCTGACGCGACCTCTAGGACGACCTAGGATTGGTCGCGGAAAGGTTCCTAACCCTGGGGCTGTCCGACGATGCGCCTGATTCTCTGATCTGGAAGAACGTGCCAGCGAGAGGAGCTCGTGTTGATCACGGGGAACCGGAACAGGAGAGCCCCGATTCCCTGGAGTTGACGAGCCAGCGGAAGTCCTCGCGATCGCGAGACGAAGCTTACCCGAAACCCGCCGGCCACTCCTTTCCCAGAATGAGCTGGGCTCCCTTCCTTCCGGGCGAAGACTTCGTCCGGCAGGTCAGGCAGGTTAAGCTTGACCTTCCACGCGGTGACTTGATCGGGCTTGCTCCACGCTTCGTAAAGCTGCACCACGAGCATGGCCGCTTCGAGCAGGCGGTACCGCATCGGCACGGGGATCCGCGCCTCGCCAGCCTTCATCCCCTCGTAGCCTTGGACGACCAGCGGCTCGGCCTCGTCGTACCGGCCTTGGCCCAGTAGCGAACCGCCCAGCAGGCTCATCGCTTCGGAGCGCTCCCAGGCGTAGGGCGTTGCCTTCTCGCGGATTCTCAGGGCCTCGCGCAACAGAAGCTCGGCCTCTGACCATCGTTGCCGATTGAGCAGGTTCTCGCCGAGTTGCGCCAGATCACCGGCCACGAGGGGGCTGTCGGGCTTGACAGTCTTGCGCCGGCGGGCCAGCACGTCACGGAGGAGCCCCTCGGCCTCGGACCACCGGCCGAGCGACTCGTAAGCCTCGGCCAGGTTGGCGCGACTCTCGAGCGTCCAGGGGTGGTCGGGGCCAAGGCCCTGATTGGCCACCATGAGCTCGATCGTCGCCTCGAGCGGGGCGATCGCCTCGGACAGCCGGCCTGCGATCCGGTAGGCGTTGGCCAGGTTGTGGCGGCTGGCGAGCGTGCCGGGGTGATCCGGGCCCAGCTTGGACTTCATCAGATTGAGGATCGCCTCGTCCAGTGCGATCGCCTCGGACAGCCGGCCTGCGGCCTCATAGAGGGCGGCTAGATTGGCGCGGCTCATGAGCGTGTGGATGTGGTCCGGACCCAGTTGGGCCTCGTGGAGCTTAAGCGTCGGCTCGTGCAGCGCGATCGCCTCGGGAAACCGGCCCGCGGCCCAGTAGTCGAGGGCCAGGTTGTTGCGACTCATCAGCGTGTCGGGGTGGTCTTTGCCCAGCTTGGCCTCACGCTGCTTGAGCGTTAGCTCGTCCAGGTCGATCGCCTCGGATGTCCGGCCCACCTCCCTGTAGTTGAGGACCAGGTTGCTACGACTCTTGAGCGTGTCGGGGTGGTCCTCCCCCAGCTTGGCCTCCATGAGCGGGAGCGTCGCCTCGCCCAGGACGATCGCCTCGGGAAACCGGCCCGCGGCGCAGTAGGCAGTGGCCAGGTTGCCGCGGCTCCCGAGCGTGACCGGGTTGTCGAGACCCAGTGCGGCCTCGCGCACGGCGCAGGCTTTGGTGAGGATCGTCACGGATTGGTCATAGAGTCCCAGGCCCCCATACGTCCGCCCCAGCGCGTCCAAGAGCGCGCCCTTGATCACCTGCGAGCCAGCGAACTCCCGGTCGAGTTGGGCGCTGGCCCGGTCGAGCACGTCGGCCACCCTCACCTGCCGGCCGTCCTGCTCCGGGTCGGGGCTAGTGAACACATCGACCAGAAACGTGCCCACCGCCTCGGCCTCCTTCCGCGACTCCTCCGACTGCTTCAGCGCCGCTTCGGTCGAGTCCTTGGCCTCTTTGGTCTCGGCCAGAGCCAGCTCGGTCTTGCGGTTGGCCTTCCTCAGTTGCTGGTTTGCCCGAGCCTGCGCCTGCGCCATGGCCCCCAGCCCGATCACGCCGGCCACCAGCGCCACCAGGAACGCCGCCGCCCACGGGTTGCGCCGGCACCAGCGCACCAACTGCTCGGAGAGCGTGGCCCGCCGCGCGAGGATCGGGCGCGATTCCAGGAACCGATGCAAGTCCTCCGCCAACGCCATGGCGCTGGAATAGCGCTTGATCGGCTCCTTCTCCAGGCACTTCAGACAGATCGTTTCCAGGTCTTTCGGCACTTCTGGGCGGGCCTGTCGCGGAGGGACGGCTTCGGTTGAGTTGACGAGTCGAATCGTTTCCAGGGGTGAGCTGCCCAGGAAGGGCGGCCTGCCGGTCAATGCCTGGTATAAGATCGAGCCAAGCCCGTAAACATCGGTCTCCGGACCGACGCGCTTCGCCCGTTCGTCGGTCTGTTCGGGAGCCATGTAGCTCGGCGTGCC
The DNA here is from genome assembly GCA_963743925.1 of uncultured Planctomycetota bacterium. Taxonomy (GTDB): domain Bacteria; phylum Planctomycetota; class Planctomycetia; order Isosphaerales; family Isosphaeraceae; genus CAVZRC01. Next base: position 98,400 of record CAVURY010000028.1, read on the forward strand.
GATCGGCTGGCCGGTCATCGTAAGCCGCGAGTCGGCGTCGAGGAGCTTGGCCAGGCCGAAGTCGCCGACCTTGGGGACACCGTCGGCGGTCAGCAAGACGTTGCTGGGCTTGAGGTCGCGATGGACGACCCCGGCCTGGTGGGCGGCGTGCACGGCGCGTGCGAGGGTCTCGACCAGCGCGGCGGCCTCGCGCGGGGCCATGGGCTTCTCGGCCAGTCGCTGGGCGAGGCTGCCACCCTCGGCGAACTCGAGCGAGAGATACGGCCGCTTGTCGTGCTCGCCGATGGCGTGGATGGCGATGATGTTCGGATGGCGGAGCCGGGCGATGGCGTGGGCCTCGCCCTGGAATCGGTGGAGTTGATCCGGGGTGGCATGCCGGCCCTCGCCGAGCGTCTTGATCGCCACGATGCGGCGGAGCTTCTGGTCGAGGGCCTTGTACACGATGCCCATGCCGCCTCGGCCGATCGGGGCGATGATCTCATAGCCGGGGAGGGTGAGATGAGGCTCGTCGATTTCGGCGACCTCGTCCTTCGGCGTGTTGGCAATACCCAGGCCGGCATAGAGCCTTTTCTGATTCCGGATCAACTCGCGGAGTCGTTCGAGGATCGCGGGGTCGTTGACACCCAGAGTCTCCGGCGTCGGATCCGCGCCCTTCCGGTAGCCGTCCTCCCAGAGCTCCAGGAGATCGAAGATCACCTCCTCGCGATCGGCCATCGGGTCGGCGCATTGACCCAATGGTTCTGTCGTCGTCGCGTCGGAGATCGCGATGCCGAGAGTCCCGTTGTCGCCGTGCGAGTCATGGCCGTGCATGGGATTCACCTCAGGGTCAAGAGATCAGCTAATCGATCCCGCCCAGACGTTGGGCCAGCCGCGTCGTCGCCGCCAGCCAGAGGCGGCTGACCTTCTTGGGGGGAAGATCGAGGAGGCGCGCGATCTCGGATTGGGGGAGCCTCGCGAAGTAATGGAAGCGGAAGACCGATCTCTGGTCTTCGGGAAGCCGCGCCACCTCGCGATGGATCTCGGTCCAGAACGCGAGTCGAGAGGGTTCGTGGGTGGTGTCGCCGATCTCGAAAGGAGCGTTGGAGTCTGATGCGGACGGGTTGGGGTGTGCCTGCATCCGCGCCTCTTCCCGCCGCTGGCGCCGGGCCATGTCGAGCAGGACGTGACGTACCTTGCGGAAGACCAGCCGATAGAAGTCCTCGGCCGTTGCGGGATGGGTCGTTTCCAGCGCCTTCAGCAACTGGACCCAGACTTCTCCCACATCGCTATTGGTTTCGTGGTGAGGCCGAAGGTCCGGAAAATCCTTCCGGAGCTTTGAAACGGCGATCCGATGGAGGCGATGAGAGACGCGCTCGAGCAACTCCCGACGCGCCGAGTCATCTCCTCGGCGCAGTCGCTCGATCATGTCGCGGACATCCGCCGTCGTGTCGCCGCTCGACATATCATCCCCCCCGATTCGAGTCTTCATCCATCCTATCAGGCCTGTTTCCACGTATCGCAGGAAAATCTCCGGATTTTTTTCGTCAGGGCGTGTCCGGGTACTCGAATCGTTTCGCCAGTCCAGATAGGGATTTTGAAAATGACTTTGCGATCTTGATCTGAGCGTCTTGTTGGCTATCCACGTCCACAGATAAGCGTAGCCGCATGAGATTTGTGGAACAGGCTGTGACTGCGCCTATTTCCCCGTCGACGCAAGCCCTTTACGAGATCGACTGTTACGGTCACCCCTCACAGGAGCAGCCGCCATGAAAGCTCGCCCCTTCCGTCGCCTCCTTGAAACCCTCTCGCCCCGCGACTCCTCCCGTCGCCTGGCCGCGCGCCGCCGCCCGACGATCGAGTTCCTGGAAACCCGGGAGCTGCTGTCGACGACGTTTACCGTGACCAATGCCGGCGACAACGGCAATAACACCTCCCCCTTGCCCGGCTCGCTCCGCTCGGCCATCGTCCAGGCCGATGCGCTGAAGCCCGGCACCGCGAGTACGATCCAGTTCGCCATCCCCGGCGGGGCGTTCCAGACGATCGCCCTCAAGGCGCCGCTCCCCCAGATCACGACGCCGGCGACCATCGACGGCACGACTCAGACCGGGTACACGGGCACGCCGCTGATCGAACTCGACGGCACGTCGGCGGGCGCGGGTGCCAACGGCCTGAGCTACGCGAGTTCGGCGTCGGGCACCGCGTCCGTCCTGACGCAGGTGAAGGCGCTGCAGATCTTCTCGTTCAACGGCGCGGCCGTGATGGATTCCGGAGCTTCGTACCTCTCGCTGACCAACGACGAGGTCGGCGTCCAGAGGCTCGCGACGTACTACCTCGCCCGGGGGAACGCCGGCGGCGTGGTGATTTCCGGCGGCGCCCACGACACGATCACGTCCAGCGTGATCTCCGCCAACATGGGCAACGGCGTCACGATCACCGGCAGCGGCGCCGACTACGACACGATCAGCGCGGACGACCTCGGCACCGACGCCAGCGGCGTCACGATCGTCGACCACACCGGCAAAAACCTGGCGAACACCGGGAACGGCGTGCTGATCTCGGCGGGGGCGAACCACAACACAGTGACGAGCTCGGTCCTCTCGAACAACCAAGGCGACGGCGTCGAACTCACCGGCTCGGGCACCTCATCCAACGTCGTCTCTGGCGACCACCTCGGCACTGACGTCTTTGGCATGATCGCGTTGCCGAACCTGTACAACGGTGTCGAAGTCACCGGCGGCGCGAGCGCCAACACCGTCGGCGGGACCACCGCCTCGGCTCGGGACATTATCTCCGGGAACACCGATAGCGGCGTCTCCATCAACACGGGTGCGACGACCACCGTGGTCGAGGGCGACTTCATCGGGACGGACGGCACCGGCACCGTGGCGATCCCGAACCACACCGGCGCGCTCGTCGGCGCGTCGCCGAGCAACACAATCGGCGGGACGACGGCCGGCAGCGGCGACGTGATCTCGGGGAACATCAACATCGGGGTCTGGCTCACATCGGGGGCATCGAAGGAGGTCCTCGCGGGGGACGACATCGGGACCGACCTGACCGGCTCGCAGGGCGTCCCGAACGGGACCGGCGTGCAGATCGACGCGAGCTCGACTTCGAACACGGTCGGAGGGGCGGTCGCCGGCTCCCTGAACCTGATCTCGGGCAACACCGGCGCCGGCGTGTACATCAGCGACTCGGGCACCACGAACAACCTCGTCGCGGGGGACTATATCGGCACGAACGCCAGCGGCGCCGCCGCCCTGGGCAACGGTAACAGCGGTGTCATGATCGCCAATTCCGCGAATGGCAACACCGTCGGTGGGACGACAGCCTTCGCCCTCAACCTCATCTCGGGTAACTCCCCCTTCGGAGTCGATGTCACCAACGGCGTCAGCGGCACAAAGATTGAAGGAAACGACATCGGCACGGACGCGACTGGCTCGCTGAGCGTCCCGAACGACTCGGGAGTGAACGTCGGCGGCGGATCGACCTCCAACACGGTCGGCGGGACGGTCGCCGGCTCCCTGAACGTGATTTCGGGGAACGTGCATAAGGCCGTAACCATCACCGACGCGGGAACCGAATACAACCTCGTGGAGGGTGACTACATCGGTACCGACAAGACCGGCGCCCACGCCCTCGGCAACGGCGGCGCCGGAGTGAGCATCGCGAACGGTGCCCGGAGCAACACCGTCGGCGGGATGACGGCCACCGCCCGCAACGTCTTCGCGGCCAGCGCCGGCAACGGCGTGCTCATTGGTGGGGTGGGCGCCAACAACACGAGCACCAGTAACAACGTCGTGGAGGGTGACTACATCGGCACCGACAAGACCGGCACAGTGGCCCTCGGGGAGGGTATTGCCGGAGTGAACCTCCAATCCGGGGCGACGAATAACACCATCGGCGGGACGACGGCCGCCGCCCGCAACGTGATCTCGGGGAGCTACTTCGGCGTGTACATCGCTGGCATGGGCACCAACAACAACGTCGTGGAGGGTGACTACATCGGCACCGACGTGACCGGCACCAAGGCGCTCGGCAACGTGAGCAACGGAGTGGTCATCATCGGCGGGGCGTCAAACAATACCATCGGCGGTACGACGGTCGGAGCAGGCGACGTCATCTCGGGCAACATCGGTAACGGAATAGACATCGTCGGCGCGGGCACCAGCAACAACGTCCTGGCCGGGGACTACATCGGGACCGACGATACCGGCTCTCATGCCCTCAGCAACGGCGCCCGCGGACTTCTCATCGTTGAAGAGGCGTCGAACAACACGATCGGCGGGACGTCGAGCGCCGCCCGCGATGTCATCTCGGGCAACGTGGATACCGGCGTGTGGATCCAGGACGAGGGCACCAACAACAACGTGGTGGATGGGGACTACATCGGCACCGACAAGACCGGCGCGGTCGCCATCGGCAACGGTGCCGGCGGAGTGGTCATCGCGAACGGGGCGTCGAACAACATCATCGGCGGGTCAACGGCCGGCGCCCTGGACGTCATCTCGGGCAACGTCGGCACCGGCGTGGACATCACGGACTCTGGCACGGCGGGCAACTTCGTTTCAGGCGACTACATCGGCACCACCGTGAACGGGACCGGGAACCTGGGCAACAGTGGGGATGGGGTCTTGCTGGACGGCGTCACCGGAGACTCGATCACGAACTCCCTGATCTGCTATAACGGCGCCTACGGCATCGAGGGGATCTCCGGCAGCAACGCCACTAACAACACCATCACCGGCGACACGTTCACCGTCACGATCGGCTCGATCACCTACGGGAACAAGGAAGGCGCCACATACTACCACTGAGAGTCGGTCCGCCTTGCGCGGACCACCGACCCCCTCCCGGCGACCTTGCCATCACCGTCGTCAGTCCGGTAGTATCCGTCGTGTGGATCGGCCAGTCATCCCGTCCAGTACGCGCGGCGGATTGTAACCGACCCGGGTCTTCATCGCGAATTGCGGGGCGGAGCGGGAGGCGGGGAACCTGGGGTTGGTCGAAGACCCCTCACCCGCCCTTCGGGCACCCTCTCCTGTATAGGCATAGGGTCTGTTTGTTTAGCAGGCATCTGTGTGAAAGGAGGTTCATTACATTCGTATGCTCGCGATCGGATTCGCCAAGCATCAGTCGCTTATGGAAAGCGCAGCGATGGAAAACGGAGCGATTGACTGATCTCGTGACAGAGCTGGAGTTTCCCTAGAACGCCACACCTTCTCTAGGCCCTTTGAGGCCTCACGGGGAGTCTTGCGTCACGGGGGATTCCGATGGGCCATGTCGCGTCCGCAGCACCGACAGGAGACATTGTTGCCTTCCCCACTGCCGGGGGAAATGGACAACCCGACCGTAAGGTCTTTCCGTAAGGAGTGGGCATCGACCGGCACTCGAAGTCCTGGGTGATTTGCCTGGTGAAGACGAATCGAAGCGTTGAGCATTTCTCATGGGAAGGGTGCGCCTCATTCCTTAGCGACCATTCCACGTGAATCTGGCCTATTCACCGGCGACATCGGTCACCGTTGGGACTCCCCGCTGCCGCGGGGAAATATACATATATTCATATAATTAATATATATTATTTTATTGCATAAGTTGACGACAACCCGTGGCACCCGGCCGCCCGAATGCTCTTCACGCTCGGGTTGAGAGCGCGCAAAAAGGGGACAGGCACAAGGCCCGCAACAATTCGTCCGAGATTCCAGGGCCGGCCAGGGCCGTGAGCCGGTCCACGTTTTTCGGTCTCGCGCGCGAACCATGCGACGGCGCCGGGCGGGGTGGTTGAGACCTGCGCCAGCATGGACGAAGTCCGAGAACAGATCGTCGATGCGCAGCGGATGGTCTACTCGGAACGGCGAGGCTCTGCTAGGATTGATCAGGTTTTCGTCGGTTCCCGGAGACGAGGGGTCTGCTCATGGCCGATCGCATGACGACGAGCGCCGCGCCCAACATCCTGGTCGATGGTCAGCGGCTCGATCAGCCTACTTTTCACGCGATGTACGAGGCGATGCCGCCCGGCACTCGTGCCGAGTTGATCGATGGAGTGGTCTATATGCCCAGCCCCGTCAGAGTCGAGCACGGTGAAGCCCACGTCCCTGTGATCGTCTGGCTCGCCTATTACGCCGAGCAGTCACCCGGGTTAAGGGTCATGGACAATGCCACGACGATCCTGGGCTGGAAGGGCGAGCCGCAGCCGGACGCGCTACTCCGGATCTTGCCCGAGTACGGGGGGCGGACGTGGGACGAGGGAGGGTACGTCCACGGCGCTCCGGAGTTGATCGTCGAAGTCTCCAAGGCGACGCGGTACGTCGATATGGGGCCGAAGAAGACCGATTACGAGCGCGCAGGTGTGCTGGAGTATGTCGTTCGCGCGATCGACCCGGACGAGATCTTCTGGTACATCCAGGAACAAGGCATGCTGGTGCGAAAGCGGATCGGTGACGATGGTCTGTATCGTTCCACGGTCTTTCCGGGCCTCTGGCTCGATCCGGTCGCGCTCCTGGAGGGCGATACGCGTCGGCTCCGCGCCGTGGTTGATCTGGGCTGCGCCACGCCCGAACACGCCGATTTCATGGCCGGGCTGGCCGGGGCCAAGGGAAAATCTTGAGAGTGACCCGGCGATGTTCCGGAAGGCATGGCTGGACCGGCGCGCACCGCTAATCCACCGGCCTTGAAGGCCGAGCGAACGCGATCCGATGCGGGTGGGCGTACACGTTCATCCGATGGTCTCGGAGGAAACCGATCAGCGTCTGTCCGCTTTCGGCGGCGAATTCCGCGGCGAGTCGGGAGGGGGCCGACACGGCGGCGACGATCGGCACCCGCGCCGCGAGCGCCTTCTGCATGATCTCGAACGAGCTGCGGCCGGAGACCATCAGGATCGTATCATCGAGGGGGAATCGCCCGCTCATCAGGCAGTGGCCCACCACCTTGTCCACCGCGTTGTGCCGGCCGACGTCCTCGCGGAGGACGATCAATCGGCCCTCGCGATCGAAGAGGGCCGCCGCATGCAGGCCGCCGGTCCGGTCGAACGTCGACTGGGCCTTTCGCATCGTTTCCGGCAGGCTCACGAGCAGCTCGGCGTCGATCACGAGATCCGAACGCACGGGCGGGAACTGTCCGTGGATTGACTCGATCGTGGCCTTGCCGCAGAGCCCGCAGCTCGAGCTGGCGAAGACGTGGCGGGTCAGTCGAGCGAAGTCGACCAGGACTTCGGGATCGAGGCCGACGTCGATCACGTTATCCTCGTCGTTGCGACCGCAATGTCGGATGAAGAGCACATCGGCCCGCTGACGAACGATCCCCTCCGTGAGCAGGAAGCCGGCGGCCAGGTCGGGGTCGTGGCCGGGAGTGCGCATGGTCACGCTGATCGCCCGGCCCTGGACGCGGATCTCCAGGGGCTCCTCATCCGCCAGCTCGTCCCACTGTTCGCGGGCGATTTCACCGTCCCATCGCAGGATCAGCATGGCCGGCTCCCTGCGCGGTGACCACGAGCCCGGCCGTCTGGCATTGCGAGGGCTCCGATCGGGCGAATGCGTCAAGCTGGGATTCGTCCGGGGGGGCCTCGATGCATTCCAGATCCTTCTCGATGAGGATCTTCAGCACGTCTCCATCCGAGATCGATTGAACCGCCGCAATCCCGATCTGGTCGGTCGCGGCCCATGTTTGAGCCGTGTCTTTCGGCACTCGCACGATGATGCGACCCTCGTCGAATGTCGCGGTCACGGCCGAGATGTCGGCGTCGGAGATCAAGGCGTATTCCAGGCGTTGGCGCCGGGCGACGTCGAAGGTCGTCGAACTCCTCGACGATCCCGCTCTCGATCATCCGCTCCACTTCCGACTGGCCGAGCCGGAATCGGATCGAGTTCCCTCGGATTCTGAGTTTCATATCGATGACCCGGTCGATGCACGATCCCAACGGCCTCGGTATTGAGGCCGCGTTCGGTACGGCGGTTGCAACTTCTTGAATTGTACACGAAGTCCGTGGTCCGTGGTCCGTGGTCCGCGGTCTCGTGGATGAAGGCCAGGCATCGCCAATTCGATGGCATGGCCGAGGCCGGCGTTATTCGGCAAACCTTTGGCCTGGTTGAAGTTAGTCAGCCTTGTTATCCTTCACCATTGTCGCGATTCTGACTCGAGACCACGCATCGGGGATTGCTACGAATGTGGACCAGGGAGATGCTCCGCTCGACGCTCTCGCACCTGCTCAACGAGGAGATGGGCGAATCGTACCCCGAGCTGAAGGACGACCAGGATCTTCGGGAGTCGTTGAATCTCGACTCGGTGGACGTCGTCGGTCTGGTGATGCGGATCGAGCGGGAGTTCCGGGTCCGACTCGCGACCGAGGAACTGGCGACGGTGAAGCTCGTGGGCGACCTGCTCGACCTGATGGAGGCGAAGCTGGCGGAGGGTCCGAACGGCGTGGCAGAATTATCTCCACCCACCGGCTCGGAACCCGGACTTTCGTGAGGCGGAGCGCCTGGGCAGATCAACGGTCGGGGGCGGGATCTCCGAACGCGACGATCGCCACTCCGGCCGCGATGAGGAGCGTGCCGATCCATCGGGTCGTCCCCACGTCTTCCCGCAGATAGAAGCGAGCCGAGAGGGCCGAGAGCGGATAGGATGCCGCGGTGAGGGGCAGGACGAAGCTCAGGTCGGAACGCCGGAGCGCCAGCAGGTAGAGTCCCATGTGGACGACGAGCAGGGCCGCACCCGCCAGCACCCAACGGTTGAGCACGACCGCGACGACCTGGGCGGCGGAACTCCCTTCGTCCCGCGCCGCCTGCTTAACGCCCCTGGCCAGCGCGGTCTCTCCCAGGGTCAGGGCCAGCACGGCCGCGAGCATGATCAGGAGGATTCGGGCCCGGGCGTCGAGCATCGCGGGTCAGCCTCGCGTTTCCAGGACCGCCCCGTTCGCGGACGGGCGATGCCTCTCGGCCATCGGCGCGGAGGGCGGGATTCGACCCGAGAGGTTCATCGTTCGCGTCAGCGCCGCGAAGGCCGCGATCAATCCCTCGATCGACTCGGTCTCATGGTTGGCGTTGCACTGAATCCGCAGCACCCCCGCGTGGTAGGGGACCGCCGGGAACAGGACCGATTGCACGTAGAAGCCGCGATCGAAGAGGAATTTGCCCGCGTTGAGCGTATCGCCCTCGTCGCCGATCAGGATCGAGACGATCGGCGTCGCGCCTCCCATGACCGTCAGGCCGAGTTCGGCCAGGCCCCGGGTGAGGCGGCGGATGGCACCGTCGAGCTTCGCCCGGAGCGCCGGATACTCGTCCGAGCGGAGGATGTCGACGACCGTGCCGATGGCCTCGAGGTAGGACGGGACGACCGGCCCGCCGAAGACATAGGGGGAGCATCGGATCTTGAGCAGCCGGTGGAACGATTCGGGGCAGCCGATGAAGCCGCCCGCGCAGGAGAAGGCCTTGGAGAGCGACCCGACGACGAACGCATTCTCGTAACTGCCGAGCGCCTCGAGCACCGTCCCCCGCCCCTGCTCGCCCAGGACGCCGGTGCCGTGGGCGTCGTCGATGTAGAGGACGGCGTCGTGGGCTCGCGCCACGGCGTCCAGTTCGGCCATCGGCGCCACCCGGCCGCTCATGCTGTAGACGCCGTCGATGCAGACCAATGCCGAGCGATACGGCCGGAGGGTCGCGAGCGTGCGCCCCAGGGCTTCCGGATCGCTATGAGCGAACGTCGACACCTTGGTGCCGTTGGCCCTGGCGATCTTGGCGGATTCCTGCATCGAGGCGTGCGCCTGCTCGTCCATCGCGATCGCGTCCTGTCGACCGACCAGGCCGGGGATCGCACCCAGGTTCGCCAGCATCACCGAGGGGAGGATCAGGACCGCCTCGACGCCCAGCCAGTCGCGGAGTTTCTCCTCGGCATCGATGTTGGACCGGACGCTGGCGAACGCGCGCGAGGCGCCGTTGTGCGTCCCCCATCGCCGGAGGCCACGGCGCACCGCCTCCTGGACCCTCTGGTCCTGGTCCAGTCCCAGGAAGCTGTCCGAGCCGAAGTTGATGACGCGACGGCCGTGGACGACCATCTCCCTGCCGGGCCCCGCCTCGTCGATCACCAGGTCCTTCAGGTGCGAGTCGGGATGCTGCGCGCCGAATTGCTCGATGATCCTCACGAGCGTATTCTGGCGCAGCCCCTGGCCCAACTTCTGCATCGGCGAGAACGCGGTCATGAATTCTCCTCAGCAAACCGGCGCCGGGCGCGTCGATCGGATGATCCTCGTCGGGTTTGGTGGCAGCCTGGGGAAGAGGGGGAAAGAAAGACCGGCGGCTTCTTCTCCGAAGTCCTGAGAACGCAATTGAAAACTGTGTGATTGTAAAGATAGACTTGGAAGCCAAGCTAGCTCAATTCGGACGATTCGGGTGGTATCGCCTCGGTCGCGGGATCGGCGACCTTTGGTGGGTGGTTGTGCTAGGCCCGTTGAGGACGACCCGAAGAGGACGCCGGACGACGGTCGGAAAGAAGGCCCCCAGACGTGACCGATGCCATGAAGGAGCGACTCGCGTCGGGCGCGCGGGAGGCGATTGCGCCGGTCCTCGCCGCGGACCTGATGGGATCCGGTTTCTTCCGGATTTTGCCCGGAGATTTGGCGGCCGCGAAGCGGAAGCCGGGTCCCGTGCCCGAGGGATGGTCGCGGACTCCACCGTCGCTGCTCCGCTACTCGGATGAGCAGACGGTGGTCGGGACCGCCGCGGTGTTCTCGGCGATCGAGGCGATGGGCGTCGCTCCGGACCGATTCGAAGAATGGGGCGTGGTGGCCGCGTCGCGATACCTGGGACGTGCCAGTCTGGCCGGAGCCTTGCGGAACTTTCGGGCGGAGGGGGTCTGGGGCATCTCGCCCCACCTGATCCCCCATTTCGCGCTCCATGCCCCGTCCGGGACGATCAGCCTGGCCCTGGGATCGCACGGACCCAACCTGGGTGTCGGGGGCGGAATCAACACCATCACCGAGGGGTTTCTGGCGGCGATCTCCTGGCTGACCGCGGGCGCCGCGCCCGGTGTCTGGCTGGTCCTCACCGGCTGGTCTCCGGAGTTGATCCCCGATCGCAAGAATGCGACTCCCTTCGCCGGCGAATGCCAGGGCCTCGCGCTGGCGTTGAGCGCCCGAGGCGCGGGGGGGTGCCGGCCCTGGCTCCGCGTGGTCGCGGGGGGGAAATCATCCCCCAAGGCTGTCCCGACCGACCTGGCTTCCCTGGCCGATAGCCTGGCGTCGCGGAGAAGTCCCCTGCCCCGGCCGATCGCGATCGACTCGAGCGGATGTCTTCGAGTCGAGCTGCTGGAGTGTGACCGAGAACCCGGGGTGACTCGCAATGGACAGGGATGAACCGATCTGGATCACCGGCGTCGGGGCCGCGACGCCGCTCGGCTGCGAACTGACGGAGATCGAGTCGAACCTGCTGGCCGGCCGGTCGGGCGTCACGCTGGTGACCCGGTTCCCGACGGAGGACCACCCCAGTCGGATCGCCGCGCAACTGGGGACGATCCCCGCAGCGCCCGGTCGCGACCTCCGAGCGTTCGAATCCCAGTGCCGGCTCGACCAGCTCGCCCAGTGGTGCACGGAGATGTCGCTCCGCGACGCCGGGCTCTGGGGCTCGCGCCGCGATTTGCGCGTGGGGCTGGTGCTGGGACTGGGCGCCGAGTTGATGTATCTCTGGGAGATCGATGACTACGAGGGCGGGACCCGGGTCTATGACCCGGAGCAGGACCGGGAATCGACGATCGAGCGGACTCGACGCATGCTGGACCTCTCCGGGCCCGTGCTGGCGATGTCGGCGGCGTGCGCCAGCGGCAACCATGCGCTGGAGATCGGCCGCCAATGGCTGAGGCTCGGGCTGGTGGACGCTTGCGTGACCGGGGCGTGTGACCTGGCGGTCACCCCGATCGGCCTGGCGACATTCGGCAACCTCCGCGCGCTCTCGAGGCGGAATTCGGATCCGGCCGGGGCGTCTCGGCCCTTCGACCGGGGTCGCGACGGGTTTGTCCTGGGAGAAGGCGGTGTCGCGTTCGTGCTCGAGCGTGCCGCCGACGCCCGCCGTCGCAAGGCCGACGCCTACGCCGAGGTCGCGGGATACGGGGCCACGAGCGACGCCCACCACCACGTGATCCCCAGCCCCGACCCCGCCTTTGCCGTCGCCGCGATGCGGCAGGCCCTGGCCGACGCCCGCATCGAGCCCGGACAGATCGATCACATCAACGCACATGCCACCGGGACGCCCGTCGGCGATGCCGCGGAGGCCGCGGTCATCCGGATCGTCCTGGGCGAGGCCACGGACGGAATCCCCGTGACCTCGACCAAGAGCCTCACCGGACACCTGGTCACCGCCGCGGGCTCCTTCGAAGCCCTCGCCTGCCTCACGGCGTTGCGACACCAGACGATCCCGCCCACCATCAACCTCGACGATCCCGACGTCGACCTGTGCCTCGTCGCCAACGAGGCCCGGCCCCATCGGGTCCGGATCGCCGTGTCGAATTCATTCGGCTTCGGGGGGAGCAACACCAGTCTGGTCCTGCGCCGTGTAGTTTATACTGCGCAAGCCGAATGGATTCCGCATGAGAGGGCGAGGATCCTGATCGAGGCCCTCTCGCGTTCGCAGATCACCAAGGCGAGGAACCGGTTTCACCCGATCGACAAGGAGTCCGGAACAATGGCCCACGACGAGTCGCACTCAACGGATCGCCGCACGTTCCTCCAGGCCGGGGCGCTGGCCACGGCCACCGCGCTGGGGACGTCGCCCGGATTGAACGCCCAGGATGCCGCCCCGAAGGTGCTGGAATTGCCCAAACGGCCCCTGGGCAAGACGGGGATCGAGATCACGATCCTCGATCAGGGGACCGGCAAAGGTCCGGATGTCGACCGGCTCCTGCGATACGCGTTCGCGCGGGGTCCGGGCCTTCGACACGTCGGAGACGTATCACTCCGAGGCCGCGTTCAAGCGATGGTTCCAGCAGGAATCCGCCGTCCGCAAGCAGATCTTCCTCGTGACCAAGGACGCGCCCAAGACTCCCGCCCAGCTCATGGGGATGCTCGACAAGCGGCTGGCCGCGCTGGGGACCGACTACGTCAACCTCTTGTTCATCCACAGCTTCGGCGATTACCACTCGCTCGACGAGGCCATGGCGATGGTCAAGAGCAAGGAGCTGAAGGAGGCGATCGAGGCGGCCAAGAAGTCGGGCAAGGCCCGACTGGTGGGGATCTCGACCCATCACAAGGACCGCGCCCAGTTGATCCAGGCCGCGGCCGAGGGGGGGATCGTCAACGCGATCATGCTCCAGTACCGCCCCTGGCTTGACAAGGACTCGGCGCTGAACAAGGCGATCGACGCGGCCCACAAGCGCGGGATCGGCCTGATCTCGATGAAGCAGATCGCCGGCAACTTCCTGGGCGACAAGCCGCAGGCGAGCATCCTCGACGAGGTGGCACGCCGCGTGCCGGTGCTCGCCGAGCGGAAGCTCACGCCGTTCCAGGGGCTGCTGCACGCGATCTGGAGCGACGAGCGGCTCAGCGCCGTCTGCACCACGATGCGCAACACCGACCACATCCGCGAGAATACCGACGCCGCCCGCCGGTTCGAGCCGCTCAAGGAGGCCGAGATCCGGCAGCTCCGCGACGCGACGCTGGCGCACGGCTCGATGCTCTGCGCCGATTGCGACGGCCGCTGCTCGATCGCCGCCGGAACCACGGCCGAGCTGGGCAACCTGACCCGGTACCTGACCTATCACGAACACCATGGCGACCGCGCCGAAGCCCGCCGACTCTACGCCGAGCTGCCCGCCGAATCTCGGGATTGGTCGCGAGCCGATCTCGAGGCCGCCCGAGCCGCTTGCCCCAACCGCCTCGATTTCGCCAGGCTCCTGCCCGAGGTGGACCGCCACCTGGCCTGAGCCGGCCTCGCGGGACCGGGGATGGCCGATGCGGAACGAACCCCTCCATCCGGCCTTCCCTCCTTCCGGACCACGGCAACGGGTGAACGACTGAGAGGTCAACGACCATGACTCGACCGATCGCCGAGGATCGTCGGCTCACCCGCTTGTCGGAGCTCTGCCTTGCCCTTCCCGAGTCGGCGCGACAATCCATGGGAGACCACGCATCATTCGCGGTCCGCGACAAGAAGTTCGCGTACTACCTCCAGGACCACCATGGTGACGGGATCGTCTCGGTCTGTTTCAAGACCGAGCCCGGCCAGAATGAGGTGCTCCTGGCCTCGGACGCGACCCGGTTCTACAAACCCGCCTATATCGGCCCCAGGGGATGGGTGGGACTCCGGCTGGATCTCGGCGAGATCGACTGGGAGGAGGTCGCGGATTTCGTCACCGACAGCTACCTCCTGGCGGCCCCGAAACGCCTCGCCGCGCAGATTAAACGACCGTTGAGCTGAGATCGCGGCGGCCCCGGTCACACCATCATCATAACACCCTTCCTGCATCATGAGTTGCCCCGTCTCCAGTGTGACGATCCTCGAGGGAATGCAACAATATCGATCGGCCGAGTCTGTGGTAAGATCGTGGGTCGATTGTCCGCTATCCTCCCCCGCTGGGCAGGAAGTTCCGGGGCGGCCGAAGGGAAAGGGTGATGCTTGAATACCTGCACCTGAAGAATGTCGGACCAGCACCTGAGATGGAGATGAAGCTTGCACCTCGGCTCAACCTCATCACGGGCGATAATGGGCTAGGCAAGACATTCTTGCTGGATATTGCATGGTGGGTACTCACCAGGACATGGGCTAGAATGCCGGCGATCCCCCGATCAACCTCTGAGAGGATGAGCCTGATAGATCTGCACAATCCTCATTCTCCCTTCAGGCGTACCAAGACGAAGCAGGAGCCCGAGATCGGTTTTGGATATCGCACGGCATCGAAGAAGCCCTTCAAATCCGAGAGCATCTATTCCAGATCCGAGTTGACTTGGCCTGCAAAACCAGGACGCCCTCCCATTCCAGGACTGGTACTATATGGCCAGGTAGACGGAGGATTTTCAGCCTGGGACCCGGCTCGAAACTATTGGAGAGAAAAGGACCCCGATAAGCCCGAGCGCCCGCCCGCATATCGATTCAGGCCCGACGAAGTCTGGGATGGGCTGCCTGTGGATAGTCCGAAGAAGCTCTGTAACGGTCTGATCTTGGATTGGGCAAGTTGGCAAAGAGAAAACGGTGATGCATTCGGTCAACTCAAGCGCGTCCTAGGGGCGGTCTCGCCTTCTCCCGAAGAGCCTCTAAGAGCGGGGAAGTTAACGCGGATCGCCCTGGACGACACTCGGGATCAACCCACGCTTGCGACTCCATATGGCCAGGAAGTGCCGCTGGTCCTCGCCTCGGCCGGGATGAAACGGATCGTGGCGCTGGCCTACCTGCTCGTCTGGACCTGGCAAGAACACTTGCGGGCCTGCGAGATCCGCGGTACGAAGCCCGTTGCGGAGATTATCTTCCTCATCGACGAGATCGAAGCCCACTTACATCCGCAATGGCAACGCCGCATCGTGAAGGCTCTCCTCGATGTGATGGGGGCCCTGACGGAAACACATTACGTATCTGTTCAAATGATATTCACGACGCATTCGCCGCTAGTCTTAGCTTCCATGGAGCCAATATTCGATTCCGAAAAGGATGCTTGGTTCGATTTCGATTTGTATCAGACCAAGAACGGAGGGCAGGTTCAGCTCCAGAAACGTGACTTCGTGCGTCGCGGCGAGGTCTCGAACTGGCTCACGAGCGAGGCGTTCGACTTGAAAGAACCACGTTCGCTCGAGGCCGAGGAGGCTCTAGTAGAAGCCTTGGGATTACTCCGCACGACTCCGAAACCGCCCATCGAAGAATTCGAGAAGGTTGACAAGAGATTGAGAGGAGTGCTGGGTGATATTGACGGGTTCTGGGTTCGTTGGAGCTATCACATGGAGCAGTTGCGGGGCGAGATATGATCCCCGTCAAACAGGCGTCTGCGCCCAAAGATTTCAACAAAAAAGTGCGCGATCCCGGCCTGAGCGCCATTGCGGAATTGGTGGGCGAGCCCCCGACGATCATGAGACCCGGCCGTCGCAGGAAAAAAGTCGCTGATCGGCGCGAAGACCTCCCGTCGGAATGCTTCCCTCCTTTTTGGAGAGAAGTGCTCGGTGACATGATGCTCGCGTATCATCGACTTTGTGCTTACATGGCGATTTATATCGAGGAAGTAACGGGGGCGCCGACCGTCGATCACATGATCCCTAGATCGGTGGAGTGGCGTCACGTTTACGAGTGGGACAACTACCGCCTGGCCTGCTCTTTGATGAACTCCAGAAAGAACGATGCAATCGCAGTCCTAGATCCATTCCGAATCAAGCAAGGATGGTTCGAGTTGGATTTGGTCGGATTTCAGGTCAAGCCTGGGACCTCCCTGTCGTCGCACATTCGAGCGCGAGTTGAGCGGACAATTCTCCAATTAAAGCTCAACGAAGTGGATTGCCGGGACGCTCGCAAGAATTACGTAGCCTCTTACTTGAGCGGGGAGATCCCATTTACATACTTCGCGCGCCGGGCTCCATTCATAGCCATAGAATTGCGACGGCAGGGGCAACTACGTGCTGGTGACGAATGAACGATTCTATCAGAATCCCTGATGATCGAGCTTGAGTTGCTACATTCGATGAAGCCAGCAAATGTAAGCGAAAAGGATCTTTGTATTGGACTTGTTGACACGAACTGAAGGTCCAGTAGTGATCGTGACCGGTGCATCCAGCGGGATCGGTTGGGCGTTGGCCGTGCGGCTGGGTTCCGAGGGTTATCGCGTCGGGCTGATCGCCCGGCGTCGGATCGCGCTCGATGCCGCGGTCTCCACGATCGCCAGGGCTGGCGGCTCGGCCTTCGCCGCGGTCGCGGACGTAGGCGACCGTGCCTCTCTGCGCGGCCGTCGCGGAGATCGAAGGCCGGTTCGGACCGGCCGACGTGATGGTCGCGAATGCCGGGTTCGGTATGCCCACCTACCTCGATCCCATGAACATCGCCGATGTCGAGCAAACCTTTCGCGTCAACGTCCTGGGAGTCGTCTATTCGATCGAGGCGGTGTTGCCGGGGATGCTCGCGCGGGGACGCGGACACCTGCTGGCCATCTCCAGCCTCGGCGCCTTCAAGGGACTGCCGGGCGAGTCGGCCTACTGCGCCAGCAAGGCCGCGGTGAACGCCTACATGGAAGGACTCCGGATTGCCCTTCGAAAAAGGGGATCGTGGTGACGACGGTCTGCCCGGGCTTCGTCCAGACCCCGATGACCACGATGAATACGGCGATGCCGTTCCTCATGTCGGCCGAAGAGGCCGCCAGGCGGATCGCACGCCTGATCGCTCGACGCCGGGGCGGCCTGGTTCGCTTCCCCTGGCCCATGGCGGTCCTGATGTGGCTGATCGCGCGACTCCCCGACGCGGTCGTCGCGCGGCTGGTCCCCGTCGAGCCGCAGCCGAGTTCGGGTCGGGCGGAGGATGCCCGATGATCGACCTGGCCCTCAAGATGCTTCTCGACGAGAAGGCCCGGTTCGCCGCCACCGTACTCGGCGTCGGGTTCTCCGCCGCCCTGGTGCTGGTCCAGGTGGGGATCTTCTTCGGCTTGCTCGAGAACGCCAGCATCACCATCGACCGTCTCGACGCCGATCTCTGGATCACGGCGCGGAATGCTCCCAACGTCAACTTCGGCAACCCATTCCCCGAGGGCTATGTGCAGAGGATCCGCTCGATCCCGGGGGTGGCACGGGCCGACAACCTGATCGTCTGGTATGCGATCGTGGCGTTGCCCACCGGCGCCAAGGAGTCGGTCGTCTACTATGGGCTCGAGGATTTCCCGTCCTGGCGGTTCCCGTGGGACGTCGAGTCGGGCAACCCCGCCGACCTGCGCCGCGGCCGCTACCTGATGCTTGACAAGTCGGCCGAACGGCGGTTCGGCGTGTTCCAGGTCGGCGATTACCGCGAGTGTTCCGGGCAACGGCTCAAGATCATCGGAAAGACGCGTCAGGGTATGTCTTTCACGACCAGTCCGATGGCGTTCCTCGATTACCGTCTGGCGCAGTCGCTCTCCCCCAACGATCTCGATGGGCGGACGACGTTCATCGTCGTCCGGCTGGAGCCGGGCGCCGATGCGTCGGCCGTCCGGCGAGAGATCCGCAATCGACTCCCTTATAACGACGTCTATTCCAAGGAAGAATGGGGCGCGCGGTCGCGAAACTACTGGATCGATAGTACCGGGCTCGGGCTGACGCTGTTCCTGACCGTGGCCCTGGGTGCCCTGGTGGGCGTGGTGATCGTGGCGCAGACGCTCTATGCCTCCACGACCGAGCACCTGACCGAGTTCGGGACGGTCAAGGCGCTCGGCGGGGGCAACCTGACGGTCTATGGGATCATCGCCGAGCAGGCGTCATTCGCGGCGGCGCTGGGTTACATTCTGGCCATCGCGCTGACGCTGGGCCTGGCCCCGGTCCTGGCCCGGTTCGACATGCGGATGACGGTCTCGCCCACGCTCGCGGCCCTGGTCTTCGTCGGGACGCAAGTGCTCTGCCTGGCGGCCTCGTCGCTGTCGTTTCGCAAGGTGGCGTCGCTCGACCCCGCCATCGTCTTCCGGGGTTGAGCGGATCGGGGACGGAGGGAACGGTCGGATGAGCGTGCTCGAGGCCCACGACGTGACGAAGACCTACCGCGAGGGCCCCCACGAGGTCCCGGTGCTCCACGGCGTGACCTTGTCCGTCGCTCCGGGCGAGATCGTGGCGATCGAGGGGCCGTCGGGCTCGGGCAAGACGACGCTCCTGTGCGTCCTGGGGTGCCTGCTCACACCGACCGGGGGGCGCGTGATCATCGACGGACGCGAGGTCGACCCGCATCGGCCCGAGCAGCTCCGAGAGTTCCGGCAGAGGTCGATCGGCTTCGTGTTCCAGCAATTCAACCTGTTCGGGGCGTTGACCGCATCCGAGAACGTTCAGTATGGACTGAACCTCAAGGGATGGATCGGCGCGAAGGCCCGCGAGGAGGCCGATCGCGTGCTGGACGCGGTCGGCCTGGGCGACCGCAAGGACTTCCGACCCCGCGATCTCTCCGGCGGCCAGCGCCAGAGGGTCGCCGTGGCGCGGGCGCTGGCCGGCACGGCTCCGGTGATCCTCGCCGATGAGCCGACCGGCAACCTCGACTCGGCGAGCGGCACCCGCGTGCTGGGGCTGTTCCGCGACCTGGCCCGGTCCGAGGGCCGGGCGATGGTGATCGTGACGCACGACCCTCGAGTCCGCACGATCGCGGATCGGGTCGTGACGATCCGCGACGGCCGGCTGAT
>CAVURY010000029.1:0-12062 GCA_963743925.1 uncultured Planctomycetota bacterium
ATCAAAGCAAGGCGCCGTCAACCGACCGTTTCTCATCCTAAGATCTCTCGCTTGCTCAGCCTATCGTAACACGAAGCCCGATGCCAATCCCGACACTCTGGGGGCTCATCGCGGTTCGGCGAGATAGGCCCTAAGCCTCTGGCCGCGCACTTCCTGCCTGGCATAAGGTCGCCAGACGATCGCCCGAACCAGAATACGAGGGATTGGGCTCATGTCGGGCCTGAGCACGTCTGAAACAGGCCCCGAAAAACATGGTCCGCAGAGGGACGCGGATCAGAGAGGAGTACCATCAATGAAAAGACGAGACGTCCGCAGATGAACGCAGATCAAAAAACGGATAAATCGGAGGGACATGACTCGAGAAAAGACGTCGTGTCGCGACGGCTTTCCCAATTCCGGCTCTTTATCTGCGTTGATCTGCGTGCATCTGCGGATAAACTCTTAGATGCAAGCCAGATAGTGAGGGTCTGGTTCGTACCCCGGCGAGGATGTCATGACCTTCTTGTCTTGAATCCGAGGGCTTTCAGAGCGAGTTCGACCGTGGCGAGATGATCCCCTTGGATCTCGATCGTCCCTTGCTTCACGGTCCCGCCGGTGCCGCAACGGCTCTTGAGCCGGGCGGCGAGTTCTTCCAGGTCGATGCCGACAGGGTCAAGGCCGCCGACGGTCGTGACCACTTTCCCCTTGGGCCGCTTCTCGAGCCTCAGGCGAGCGGTCTGGGTCTCGGGGGCGACGCGGACCGGCTCGACCACGGGAGGCGGGCAGGCGCATTCGGACTCGGGCCGCCCGCAACGATCGCAGGTAGGAGGGCGGTCCCAGGGGGTTCCGGCGAACAAGCGTCCCAACGATCCGTCCTGAAATCTACGTTGCGAGAGCCTCGTCGAAACATCCTGCTGGGCCGTCCGCCGGGTTCGTGCGACCGGCGACCCGCTGGGACGGTTGCCCGTGGATCAAAGCGGGGTGACGTTGAAATAGGGTCCGAACATGGAGATCGTGAAGAGTGCCCCGTTGTAGCCGGTCATCGGCTGCGAAAGGCTGAGGTCGGTCAATGGGGGCGGAGATTGGCTGCCGTCCGCCAGGCTCACGTCCATCGTCATGAAGGCGTTGGTCGCGGTCCCGAAATTGAAGGACGCGATCGTGTTTCCCCCCGCCGGAATCGTCTCGGTGATCCAGGGCTGCTGGATCTGCGGCACCTTCAGATGGACGGTCACCAGGAGAGCCAGACCGGTCGTGTTCTGGATCTTCACGCTGTCGAGGCTCGACGCGGGCGCGGGAGCGGGCGTTCCCCACGCGCCCTGGCCGGGAGTCGCGGACACTCCCGCACCCGCGCCGGTCGTGGTGGGCGTCGGGGAGCCCGAACTGCTCGCCAGTCGGTTGCCGCCCTGGACGAAACGGCGTAGGTCGCCGAGGATCCGGCTCTCCGTCGTGGCGATCGACTTCGCCGAATGAGGGCGATAGAGCCCGACGTCGGTTTGCCACGACGGGGCGAGCCCCGCCGGCCCGGACGGAATCTGCGAGGAGAGGTTGTCGAGTTGGGCACTTGCCTGGCCGACGTCTTGTGTCCTGGCCAGCGTGCTCATGATGGCCCTGACGTCGCGGACGACTCCACTCAGCGCGTGCCTGGACACGAGGGGAGCGCCCCTGGATAGCAGTTCCCTGGGCTCCATGATTTCCACAGTCGGCGAAACGCCGATCTTCGTTCTTCGCATGGTGTCATTCTCCGGGTGCGTACATTATTTATACCACATGGAACGCCAACCGGCAGGCAATGGGTCAGGCGCCGAGTTGGTCGAAAGCCCAGGAGCAACTCGAGCGAGCCGAGAGCCTATGACGGGAAAGACCCGTTCGTCCAAACAGAGCGGGACCGTGTACTTATGGACGTCACCGAGACCGGCGAGGATTTGTTACCATCAAAGCTATCGTGCGGTGGATGATCGGGCGACTCAAACGGGGGATTCGGCTCATGTCTCGGGCTCGCCGATGGAAGGTCGTTGCGATACTGCTGCTCGTGGGCGCGATCGTCTCGCTGGCCGGCCTGCGATTATCGATGGAGAAGGGGAAAGTCTGGCGCCTGGGCTGGCGTCCTCCCTGGCCGATTCGCAGGGCGACTCCCGTCACCGAGGTCGCGACGCACAAGCTCAGGCGCACGCTGGTCATACAGGGTTACGTTTGGAATGACTGGAGGCAGGTGGTGTACTGTCCGGTCGGGGGTCCCATAAAAATCTCCAAAATCGTGCCCGAGGGGGCAAATGTGAAGAAGGGCGATTTCGTATGCCGCCTCGACTCCTCCGGTCTCGAAGCAAGACTCGGAAATCTGACGAGCGTTGCCAGGAAAGCTGAGGTGGGCTACCACGATATCAAGCTCGCCCGCGAGGCCGCGGAGGTCGCCCTGGCCACGCTTCGGGAGGCGAAGACACCGGCACTAGATAAGACGATCCTGGAGCTCAACCTGGACCTTCAGAGGAAGAAGTCCGATGAGATCAGCAGGCTGGCTGCCTGGGAACTCGCGCGGAGCCAGGTCCAGGAGTGCCGCGATCAGCTTGCGAGCTGCACGATCCAATCCCCCGGCGATGGGCCCGTCGCTCATGCAATTGACCCGCTCTCGTTCCCCAGGCGGGTCGGTCTCAAGGAAGGTGCGACGGTCCGTGCTCGGCAGGAGATTCTCAGCGTCACCGACGTCAACGGGGCGATTCGTGTGAGCACCAAGGTGCCTGAGAAGATGATCGGACGAGTCAACAAGGGGCTCCTGGCACGGGTCACGTTTGATGAGTCCCCCGAACTGACTCTGTCCGGAGTTGTTGCTGAAGTCGCCCCACTTCCTGACCCCAGTGTCGCGGGAGTGCTCATTGCCCAATACACCGTCAGGGTGCAGATTGAAAAGGGCTTCCCGGGGATCCGACCCAGCATGGTCGCGAAGGTTGAAATCCTGCTGGAGGGACTCGACGACGTGCTGAGCGTGCCGGCCCAGGCCGTGCTGCACTCCGATGGTCAGGACTGGGTGGCAGTGAAAAATGCGGACGACAGTTTTGCCTGGCGCGAGGTCACTGTCGGAGTACCCTCCGAGGCGTTCGTCGAGGTCATCCATGGACTCGAAAACGGCGACCTCGTCGCCCTCGACCCGATCGCCCTCGCGGACGGAGAGCGACCGAGCCGCATCCGCAATTCCGCCCGGACGAATCCCCAGAAGCGACCGAGCCGAAAAGTGCTTTGACGGCGTATCACGTGAGCCGGGCTGGCACGTCCCGGTATCAATACGCATCCGAGGAAATGACTTCGCCGCCGTTGGGAGTGATCAGCGTTCGTTGCACGACAATATTGAGGCTCTCCTTGATGAACCGGACTGATCCGTCGCCCATCAGCGCATTGACGCCACCGGGATGGAACCCGTAGATCTCGTCGTCCGCGCCGGCGCTGTTGCCCATCGTCGTCCCCGACGTGGGATACTGGCTCTGCTCATGGCTGGGGGTCGCCTTGTTGTTGATCACCGTCGAGGAAACGATCGCGCTATCGGGCTCGGCCCATCGCCAGAAGCGTCGCTGCCCGGGCGGTACGGGCCGGCTCATCGTTAACACCGGGGTGACATAATATTCGGAGTACTCGCCGATGAATCGCGCATCGCGGCCGGCGTCCTCGGTGAATGCGATCGTCTGGCTCAGCCCATCCGTGACCTCCGCCAGCCGGGTCATGCCTTGCTTGAGCAGGCCATTGGTCCGCATCGCGCAGTTGCGGTAGACCGCGATGGCGGTGCTGCAAGGTCCGCCCGTGCGTCCGAGGGGGTCGATCGTGGTGGCGCAGATCGCCGAATAGTCGGTGACCCCATAGCCCGTGCCGGCCTGAGTCGCGGCCGGGTCGTTGGGATCGATGGCGTCCCGGCCGCCCGACGGCTCCCGGTTCGCCGATGGACAGAGGAACGTGGTGATCACGGTGCTATAGGCCGTGAAGTTGGCCCCGGAGAGGTGGTTATAGTCAAGCGAGAAGTTGATCGCGTTGAAGGTGGGGCCCGCCTCCAGGAAGCTGAGCAACCGCGGGAGCACGCCGACGCCGTCGATGAACTGGGAGTTCGGTGGGTTGGCGGCGAAGTACGTCGACTTGCCGGCGGGCGGGAATGCTCCCGTGCTGTTCTCGTAATTGTGAAGCGCGAGACCGATCTGTTTGAGATTGTTGGTGCACTGGGCCCGCCGGGCCGCTTCACGGGCCGACTGAACCGCGGGCAATAGCAGCGCGATCAGCACGGCGATGATCGCGATGACCACGAGGAGCTCGATCAGTGTGAACCCAAGCCGTCGAATGCGGCGGCGAGGCTCTCGCCTGGCTTTCGTTGGAGTGCTCATGATGTCCTCTCGAATGTCCCGGCGTCACAGCGGCGGAACAGGATGTGCGCGGAACGATCCACGCAGGGAACACGGATCTCCGCCGATACGTGGTGGGTGCTTGTGGGTCGGTGTCACCGCGTTCCACAAGTCAGTTCAGGAGCGGTGGGAAAAGTCGCCCGCCACGACTCATGCCTGTCTCAGGCTCGCGTGCCGAAGCGTGCGGAAAGACAACACTTCCTCACATCGATGCCGAGTCTAACGGGTATCCTGGCCCGTGTCCAGCATTTGTTCGATGGTTGTTAAACGTTTCTTGAGCCGGCTAACTTCGACGGAGAACCTCGGAATTGAACCGCCAAGGACGCCAAGGACGCCAAGGAACAAGAAGAAGGAACAAGAGGGAGATCATTGAATGCATTCGTGCCGATGATTCTCTTGGCGTCCTTGGCGTCCTTGGCGGTTCAATGATGTTCCAGCGCTGACGCCGCCGGATCGTCGGCACCGCTTGGCCAGGCGATGTTTGACTTCTGGGCGTGAGTCAGCCCGAAGTGCGGCCGATGAGCGGGACCCGTCCGGGCGGGGCGGTACGGGAAGAATCGCTTCAAGGAGAGGCAGGGCGACTCGATGAACCGCCACGAGATCCACGCCAGCGCGAGAGAGGCCGCGAGACCACCGACGAGGCAGGCGATCCAGGCAAGCGGCAGGAGTGTTCGGGGCAAGCGGACGGCGAGCCAGTGAGTCTTTGTGATCGCTTTGACGACGACGATCGGATGCAGCAGGTAAAGGCCGTAGCAATACTTCCCGAGCACGCGTAGGGGCCGCCAGGAAAGGGACCGGCCGACGGCTTCTGGGCCGGCAACCGCCATCAAAACCAGGGCACATCCGCCGATCGAGACGACAGCCCGGCCGATGAGCATCACCGCCGCAAAAGGGATACTCACCTTTCCAAAGCCATAAATCACGATCGCCGAGACGATGAAGGTCGGAAGCGAGAAACGCACCAGTTGATTCATGCGAATCGGCTGAGTCCGGACGACCCACGCCAGGTAGGAGCCGATTGCCAGTCCGTCGAGTGCCAGTGGCGTCATCCGATGCAAGGTTTCGATCCCTGCGCCGGACCAGGCCGCGACTCCTCGCGCGACCACCGAACCGATCGCGATCAACAGGCAGACCGGTCCGATTCGGCGTACCGGTAACCATCCCACCACGAACGGCCAGACGAAGTAGAACTGTTCCTCAATGGCCAGGGACCAGAAGTGCCAGGTGAAGATGTTGGATGAGATCCCCAGGTCTGTCCGCCAATTGCTGAGATGCAACCACCATTTCCATCCCTCGCCCGCAGGTCGATTGGTGACGTACAGGCTGACCAGGAATAGATAATAGAGGGGGAAGATCCGGAGGGCCCGGCGGCCGAAGAAGCTGCGCCAGTAATCGGGCGAGTCGCGGGTGTCGATCAAGATGCCCGTGATGAGGAAGCCCGACAGGACGAAGAAGAGATCCACGCCCCATGCCCCGGGCCCGGCGTAGCTCACGAGGTCGCGCGCCCAGGATGTCCGGAACGCATCCGCCAGCGGCGGGACGAAATGGGACATCAACACTCCGAATATGGCCAATCCACGCACGCCATCGAGTGCGGGTACGTGACGGTCCTGCGTGAACGGCTCCATCGCGACACCTCCTTATGTCGGGACAAGAAATCCGGGGCGATCGCCCTGAAGCGTCGCGCTGGGGAGTGTATTCCAAGTCGGCTTCGGCTTGAACCCGAACCATCGCGGAAAGGGATCGACACTCGTGCAGCTCACCAGGACGGACCAGCTCTGGTAAAATATAGCTTCGGTGCAGATTGTGAGGCGGATGAGGATCGGAGCAAGGTGGGTCCGATGATTGTTGAGCGGATCAAGGCGATGCTGGAGGCATGCGAGGCCGGGACTGCGGCCTTTCCGCCGGCCGAGCTCTACAACGAAGACTGGCTGCTGCGGATCATCCTCGACTGGTTCGCTCGACACGGCGGGGACCGGTATCCGCTGTCGCCGCTGCCGGGGGCGAAATGGTTCTCGCAGGCGTGGCTCCCCTCGGCGTTCCTGACCCGTTTTCGGGGCGATCGGCTCGCCGAGGCTCGGACGCATGCCGATGGCGTCCTCGGCCATTTCGTAATTGGCGATCCCGGCACGGCCGCGCTGACCCTGGCGCCGCAGGCGAGGCAGTTCGTTGTCCTCGAAGCCAAGCTCTTCGCGAGGCTGTCCGCCGGGGTCCGGAACGCTCCTTATTACGACCAGGCCGCACGGAGTGTCGCATGCATCGCCGAGACGCTGCGTCGCGTCGACCGCCGACCCGATGATATGGAGGAGCTCGCGTTCATAATCCTGGCGCCGCAAGCACGGCTCGATGACGGGATCTTCGAGTGGGACCTCGCCCTCGAGGCGATCCGCCGCAAGGTCCGACGCCGCGTCGAGGATTACGCCGGAGAGCGCGATAACTGGTTCCGCGAATGGTTCGAGCCGACCTGGCGCCGGGTCGAGGTCCGCTCGCTGAGCTGGGAAGACGTCATCGACGTCGTCGCGTTCCACAGCCAGAGCGACGGGCATATCATCGACAGCTTCTACGGCCAATGTCTTCGTTTCAACCGGCCGCAGTCGCGAGGTCCGCTCCCTCGGGCGCCCTTCCCGGTCCGGTCCCGGTCGGCGAGTTGTCCCCGCCTGCCCGATTGGTCGGGGGTATCCTGATGATAGCCCGATCTTCCTGATTCCATCCTGTTGATCCCGTCAAAATGGATTTCAATCCAGAGAGAGACAGGATTGACAGGATCGACAGGATGAAATTCATTTTCGTTTTCGGGACTCGTCGTTCGGAATCTTCAATCCAATCACTCGAAGCCTCCGATCCTCCTGATTTCATCCTGTTGATCCTGTCAATCCTGTCAAAATGGATTTCAATCCAGAGAGAGACAGGATTGACAGGATCAACAGGATGAAATTCATTTGCGAATTCGGCATTCGGAATCTTCGATCCCATTCTGTCACGAACCCTGATTCAAGGCGCGAGCCGTTCGATCAGCCAGGCGGCCTCGTGCTGCCGCGTGTACCGGAGACGGTCGTGCAGGCGGCTCGGCCGGCCCTGCCAGAATTCGATCGAATCGGGGACCAGGCGGTACCCGCCCCAGCTCGGCGGACGGGGAATGGATCCGTCCGGATATCGGTCCTCGAGCTCGTGGACGCGACGCTCGAGGACGTCCCGGTCGGGGATCACCCGGCTCTGGGGAGATGCCCACGCGCCGATCCGCGAGCCGGCCGGTCGGCCGAAGAAATAGGTGTCGGACTCCTCGGCGGAGGTCCGCTCGACTCGCCCCTCGATGCGGACCTGCCGCTCCAGCCCTTGCCAGAAGAACAGGAGCGAAGCATACGGGTTCGCCGCGAGCTCATGCCCTTTGCGGCTCTCGTAGTTGGTGAAGAACGTGAAGCCCCGCTCGTCGATGCCCCGCAGCAGCACCGTGCGGACCGAGGGACGCCCGTCGGGCGTGGCGGTCGCCAGGGCCATGGCATTGACCTCGGGGATCTCGGCCAGCGATGCCTGCTCGAACCAGTCGTGGAATTGGCGGATGGGGTCGGGGTTCGCGTCCTCTTCGCGTAAGGTAAACAGTTGGTAATCTTTACGCAGTTGGTCGATTCTCTCGGGCATGGTCCGCTCTTCGAGGTCAAGTGTTAACGGGCATTTGCGGTAGATCCAGGCTACAAGGGACGACGGATTCCGGACAACCGAGAAACCGCGTATGAAGTTTTTGACGAAACGACATACGGCCGCTACCATGTTGTATTCGGCAGGAGATGCCGTTCCAGGGATGGGAGAAGGACCGGAATCGCCGAGCCCGTTGAGGTCCGATCGATGCACATTCCCGATGCTCTGCTGGATCCGAAAGTGGCCGCGATCACGGGCATGGTAGGTGCGGCCGGCTTGTTCTATGCGTTGCGGAAGCTGGAGCGGCAGCTCGGCGAGCGGACCACGGTGCTGATGGGCACGATGTCCGCGTTCGTGTTCGCCGGGCAGATGGTGAATTTCCCGGTCGGGCCCGGGGTGACGGGGCACCTGCTGGGCGGCGTCTTGAGCGCGGTGCTCCTGGGGCCCTGGGCGGGTGCGGTGGTGATCGCCGCCGTGCTGATCGTCCAGTGTTTCCTCTTCAATGACGGCGGCTTGACGGCACTCGGCGCCAACTTCGTGAACATGGGCCTGATCGGTGCCGTCGGCGGTTATGCGATCTACGCGCCGATCCGCCGCGCGATCGGCGGGCAGAAGGGCATCCTGATCGCGGCCATGGTCGCCGCCTGGTTCTCGGTGTTGCTGGCGTCCGGGGCTTTCGCCCTCGAGATGGCGCCCTCGGGGCGTGGCGAAGACTTCTTGCGAATCCTGACCTGGATGGCCCTGGTGCATGCGGTGATCGGTGTCGGAGAGGCCTTGATCACGGGGTTGGTCGTTCGATTCGTGCTCCTCCGCCGGCCCGATCTCCTCGAGCCCGAGGAGGGTGCGGATGACATGTCCTCCGGTTCCGGAGGATGGGTCCGACCGACGATCGCCGGCTTGGCGATCGCTCTGGGAGTCGCCGTGTTCCTCGCACCATTCGCGTGGGATGCACCCGACGGCCTCGAGTTCGTCGGCGAGCGAGTGGGTTTCCTGAACGGCGAATCGCCCGCGGCGCCGCTCCCCTCGCCGATGGCCGAGTATCAGCTCAAACTCCCCGGGCTCAATTATGCGCGCGTGGCGACGGCGATGGCGGGGCTCGTCGGGACCCTGGTCGTCTTCGGCGTAGGCTGGGGGATGGGACGAATCTTGCCGAGCACGAATCGCGAAGGGATTACGCCCGATGCGGCTTGACCGGATCGAGCGGCATAGTGCCGGGTCCGGGCCGTTGCACCGGCTCGACGCCCGGCTCAAGCTGATCGCGGCCGTGATCTTCGTCGTCGTCGTGATCGCCACCCCCCCCGGTGCCTGGCGCGGTTTCGGGGCGGAAGGATTTCTCCTCGCCTTCGCGATCGGATTGGCCGGCATCCCGCCGCGCGAGCTGGCGCGTCGCTGGCTTGGCCTGTTCGTCCTCGTCGGTTTCTTGACCTTGATGGTTGCCCCCGCGCACCCGGCTCGGGCGCGATATGGGCTGGCGGTCGTCGCTTCGAGCATCCTGATCAAGAATGGGCTGGCCCTGGCGACCATGCTCGTCCTGGCCGGGACCACACCGTTCCCCAAGCTGCTGACGGGCCTGCGCAGACTGGGCGTACCGTCGGTCCTGGTTGCCACGCTCCAGTTCATGGACCGATATCGGTTCGTCCTGCTGGATGAGCTGGATCGGATGGCGACCGCACGGCGGGCTCGGACCTTTCGGCGACGTGGGACCCTCTCGTGGAGCCTGCTCGGCGGCTTGATCGGAATGCTCTTCCTGAGGACGTTCGAACGCGCCGAGCGCGTTCACGATGCCATGATCGCCCGCGGCTGGAGCGGTGCGATCCGGAGCCTCGATGATTGAGCGACGATTCACGGGATGCCCTGCGGCGGGCGAATTTCGATGAAATCACGGGATGCGGACGTGACCGAGATGAGCGCGGATCAAACACCGGGAGCCGACCGTTCCCCGGAGGCGCAGGCGATCCCGGCGGTCCGAGTCGGTGGGTTGGTCTACCGCTATCCCGACGGGAAGGACGCCCTGCGCGGTGTCGAGCTGGCGATCGGCACGGGAGAATCGGTCGCGCTGGTGGGACCCAATGGCGCGGGGAAGAGCACGCTTCTCCTGCATTTGAACGGCCTGTTGCCGGGCAAGGCGCGCGGCACGCTCGGTCACAGCCATACGATCGGCGGGGACGGGACCGGGCATCGATCACGGCAGCCGAGTGTCTGGATCGATGGACTCGAAGTGAATCCGAGGAATGCGCCTGAGGTGAGGCGGCGCGTGGGTCTCTTGTTCCAGGACCCCGACGATCAACTCTTTTGCAACACAGTCGTCGAGGACGTGGCGTTCGGGCCGCTCAACCAGGGGATCGCCCCGGCGCAGGCCCGGGAACTGGCGCTGGATTGCCTGTCGCGCGTCGACCTGCGGGCCGAGGCCGAACGGCCGCCCCATCATCTCAGCTTCGGCGAGCGGAAGCGTGCCTGCCTCGCCGGAGTGCTGGCCTGCCGTCCGTCCGTCCTGGTCCTCGACGAGCCTTCGGCGAATCTCGACCCGCGCGGACGCAGGCGGTTCATCAACCTCATCCGGGGACTCGACTGCACCAAGTTGATCGCGACCCATGACCTCGAGATGGTGCTGGAGCTCTGCCCGCGGACCGTCCTCCTCGACGCCGGCCGGATCGTCGCCGATGGCCCGAGCCGCAAGCTCCTCGGGGACGCCGAGCTGATGGAGGCCCACAGCCTCGAGCTGCCACTCAGCCTGCGATTCGAGCGTTGATGGATGTCAGGACCTCATCGCTCAATATCCGGCCAGTCTGATGAGTTCCTGTTCTAGAGTAGTGATGGCGAGGCAGGCATTCGCCCAGGAAGCGGCTCGAGCGCGCGTGAGAAGGCAAGTTGATGGCCCCAGGGTTCTCGAAATCATGCGCGACCGGCCGAAGCTGCCGAAGTGACTCGCCGATGAGGCATAATTCCCATGCAATCGGAGCACGAAAGTTGGAGCGGATCGGGCCAGGCCTCGGCCGGGAAGCGGGCCGATGAAAACGAACACATCGTCATCGGACGCCTGGCCCGGCGGCTCAGGATCTCCGATCCTCCGGTGCGCTTTCAGGAATTGGCGACGACGGTCCTGCGATCGTCGATCGGCGTATCGGCCGTCGTGTGGGCCCCCAGGAATCCTCGTGAGCCGATGATCATGGCCGGGGCCATCGAGGGCCTCGAGGAGTCCGATTATCGGGCGCTGCCGATGCCGTCCGGACGCGAGACGATGGTCGTCTGGAACGACCGATCGAACGAGCCATCTCGCGACATCGCTCACGTCATCGGGTGTTATGCCGCGGTGTCGGCCGGATTGCTCGGCTGCCTCCTTGCCGTGAATCCGATCGAAGACCGTCCGTTCACTGACGACGAGGTCGAGCGGATGCAGCATGTCGCCTCGTTGATCGAGACCCAGCTCGCGAATGCCAAGATCTATTCGGATCTCGAGGAGCTGCTCTTCGGCGTCATCCGCGCCCTTACGGCTGCGATCGACGCCAAGGACCCTTATACATCGGGCCACTCCGAGCGGGTCGCGCGGATCGCTGTCCGGATCGCCCGGCAGCTACGCATGCCGGCGTCGAAGCAGAGCGACCTCTATCTCGCCGGGCTGCTGCACGACGTCGGCAAGATCGGCATCGATGATGACGTGCTCAAGAAGGACGGTCCGCTCACGGCCGACGAGCGACGCAAGATCCAGTCGCATGTCGAGATCGGCGTGACCATCCTCGACGACCTCAAGAAGCTGCACCACATCTTGCCCGGCGTACGCCACCACCACGAGAACTACGAAGGGAATGGCTACCCCGACCACCTCGCCAGCGACGCGATCCCGTACGAAGCCCGGATCCTCGCGGTCGCCGACGCCTTCGATGCCATGTCGAGCAATCGGCCTTACCGCAAACGACTCAGCCGGATGCAAATCGATGATATCCTCACCAAAGGGCGTGGTCGGCAATGGGATCCGAAGGTTATTGACGCCCTTTTCGATTGTCGTCGCGATGTCGAGTCCATCGGAGAGAAGGGCCTCGGCGAGAGCCTGATCGGCGCGGTCAATGTGGCTCTCGGAAGGAG
>CAVURY010000030.1:0-119369 GCA_963743925.1 uncultured Planctomycetota bacterium
CCCGGACGGCCTTTAACCTCGTGGGCCGAGGATACTACCGCCCGCATCATCGCAAGCCCACTTGATCATGTATGGGCGAACATCAGAGCCCAACTTACTCTCGGCCACCTTTGCGAACAAACCGAAGGAATCAAAGCCACGCGCGCGACGACCTCGTTTTCGGGTGAAGAGCAGGAAGGGTTTTCCCCGTATCTGCGATTTCAATCGTGGCTGCACCCCTACTTCCTCGAAGAGTCGGATTGGCGAAGGGAATCCAGAGACCCTGATGAAATTCGATACAATTATGTCAAACCCGAGACGGCCGACAGAAGTCGGAAGGACTCGTGGTCGATTTTTAAAAATCCAAAAATATTGATCTCATGCATTAAGAATCGGAATTCTTATTCGCAACTGAAGGCGGCTTACGACGAAAACGGCGTTTTCCCGGAACACAGCTTCAAATGCTTCGCCTTAAGAGATGAATTTTCGGCGTTGCCAGGGTTACAGGGCGAAACAGATCACAGTCGGTTCCGAAGAGCCGTTCATCTCTGGCTTGTGGCAATCCTGAATTCCCCCGTTGCGCATGCTTGGGTCGCCACTTGCTCCTCTCCACGCTCAACGGCTGTCGTTGTTTTCAACGAATTGCCTCTCCCGAGAAGTTTCGACC
Organism: uncultured Planctomycetota bacterium; assembly: GCA_963743925.1. Taxonomy (GTDB): domain Bacteria; phylum Planctomycetota; class Planctomycetia; order Isosphaerales; family Isosphaeraceae; genus CAVZRC01. The sequence goes on from CAVURY010000030.1 coordinate 647, forward strand.
CCCGTATTGTCCAGATGATGGAAGTTATTCGACGTACTCCCCGAGGGACGAGCATATTTCAAGACACAGTAAATAACATAAATGAGATGACATCGGATTCCTACGGTCTTTCAGTAAATGATGTTAAGGACTTGAGTAACTACCTTTCCAGCCTAACCGAGCCTTGGGTTGTAAGTCCGCGAGAATCGCATCTCCCGAAGGGCAGATCATATCGCCGTATTTCGGGATCAGTGATTGGGGTCGATGTCAATAACCAACTCGTTACTCTGGACCTGCCTCGCTATTCGAATGCTTCTGCTCCGTTGACACTCCTCTTGCCAAGAGAATTGCCAGGATGGGCCTTGCGGGAAGGGACAGACTTCACATGCGCTGTGCCGACCGATTGCCGAGATGTCACCGAATTGCTCAGCGATCCTTGGATTCTTCGGGACTTCCGTCCCGTGCCGTACTCGTATCTGGACGAGGACGAGCTCGAAGAATTAGTTGGTTTCGAGCATTCTGACTCCGCCCACTGATCAGGGACGTATGCGTGCCGGATCCACTGAGAGTCCGCATCTTCGACGTCGGAGAGGGTGACGCGATCGCCGGAATCCTGCCGGTGGTCAGCGGGCGTTTGTGGTCGACGTCTTCAAGGCCGACCCGATTCTGGATTTCCTTGAAGCCGAGGGAATCTCGGAAGTAATACTTTTCATCTCGCATTCGGATCGGGACCATATACGCGGCGTCAAGGATTTCCTGGCCGGGTTCGAGCCTCCTCGTTCGATTCTAGGCATCCTCTTCAACAAGGACCGAACACGGGCCGACGTCGGACGCGACTACAAGAAAACCCTCCAGTTCATCGGAGATGTGTCGAGGCGGGTATCGAAACGCGATCCTCTCCACTTACGGGCAGAGTTCAACACCAATTTGAATGATATTCCTCGGTACGGTCAACTCTTCGAGCCCCGTATCCGGGCTCGGGTCGTTCACCCGGCCCCACAGGATCAGGACAGCCTCGTCGATACCGACACGAACGAAGCCTCTGGCGTACTTCTCTTGGAACATCGGCTCCCAGACGGCACGGTCCAGAGAATTATGCTTGCGGCAGACGTGCAGTTGACAGCTATCTCGCTCATGCTCGACCGAGCAGCTGCGGGTTCGCTCGAAGCCGATGTCCTGAAGTTTCCCCATCACGGCGCGTGGCCGACCACCAGACCCGGCGCACGGGCGGTCGGGGTCGATCGAAGAAGCATGGACGACTTCTTGAGGGCTGTCTCGCCTCGCGCGGTCATCCTCTCCGTCGGATTCGACAACCCCCACGGTCACGTTCGGTCGGAGGTATTTGACGCCATCAGGAGATACCACAACGACACCGATCGGCTGGAATCGCTCAAATGCACGCAATTTACCCCCGCATGCCTCGGAGCCGACGCCCTCCCAGCAAGCGGTGAGCTCTCGCTACCTCATTGCGCAGGAAACGTCGAGGTACGAATGGGCGAAGGAGTTGGCGCAAAAGGAATCGAGATCGTCACAAATCCAGGTTCCCACGCGGACCGAGTCGCACTTCTGCACGGCTTCGGGGCGGCGCAATGTGCATTCCTTCCCGAGATCCAGAACCGGATCGCAATCCAGCAGTCCGGCTCACCAAATCCTACGTCGCGTTGACCGTCGCGCGGACGACCTGCTGACTACGGGCACGAACGGATATACCAAGGTCAACTTGATCTCCCGGCGCAAGGGGAGGACGAGCCATGGACGCTGCACGGGGCTATTACTCCATCATCCAGTATTGTCCGGACTTAGGTCGACTGGAGGCCGCCAACATCGGCGTTCTCTTGTTCTGCCCGGATCGCGAATTTCTCGCGGCTCGTATGTCCAGCAACAACGCACGCATCCGCCACTTCTTCGGAGACGGGGAGCACGACTGGGTCCGGATCAACTCGTACAAGGTTGGCATCGAGGATCGCCTGAAAGTCGAGAAGGACCAGCTCCGGACGCTGGACGACCTCCAGGGCTTCATCGCGCGGCGCGCGAACCTGATCCAGATCACGCCCCCGCGACCGATGAAGGTTTCGAATCCCGAGAAAGACCTCGATCAACTCTTCCAGGATCTCGTGGGTGGCAAGGCCCGGATCAACCGTGGCCGGGCCTGAAGCGGTACATCGGGCAGAAGTTCGAGAAGGCCGGTCTGGACAAGAAGATCCGGACTGACATCCACGTGAAGGTCCCGATTTCCGAGCGACAGATCGAGGTCCCGTACGGTTTCCAGAACGGCCGCTTCAACCTCATCCAACTGGCCGGATTCCAGGCGACCGATCCTGAGAAGGCGAAGATCACCGCCTGCCGCTACGCCGTCGAGGGCCAATCGCTTTACGAGCATCCCGACCCCCGCCTCGGGCAGCTCCAACTGATCGTCGTCGGAAAGTTCGGTGCCCAGCATGCGACGAGCCGAACCGGCGTCGCACGCATCCTCGAAGAACACCACGTCCGACTCTTCGCGGCCACGGAGGTCAACCGGCTTGTCGATGAGATCCGGCGAACGGCGAAGGATCTGCCCACCTCGGTGACTTCGAAATCCTAGAGCGTGTGATGAACCGTCATCCCTGAAATCCCGGCTTTTCGGTCGAAGACTGGGTCTTTGACCCCGTGATTGAACGCGCGGCCTCACAGAGGACGCCAAGCCTCCCTCCTCCGCCCCGATCGGCCTGAAACGCAAGCCGCCGACTCCTTCATTTCGGTGGAAACGCAGCGGACAGCCGGATCTCGGCGCACATCCCGGGCGGCCTCGTCCTCCTGGCCTGGTTTCTCCCCACTCCGCGATTTTTTCGTTGCGCGCGCCCAACTATCGCTCGGTTGGCGTCTTTACCCTTAGGTAACGATCGGGACCGACTGACCGGATGGAGCCGAGCCTCCTGGCCGGCGATCGGGCTCGTCTACCGCGCCGGCCATTCGCGCGAGCGTCGATGACCGGCCGATTTTCGATGCGCATACTCATTACTGCGTTTATTTAGACCAGCGATCGACAGCCGGGTTCGGGGCCGATCGGCGTACGCCCCGACCCGGGGCCCGAGATCCCATGGCGAGGCCGCGAAGGACCGATCCCCCGTCCGGATCGGCGTGGCGGAACCGAGATGTCCTCCAACATCAGGAGTCCTACAACATGTCTCCATCTTCTTCGACGGGGTGGTCCGGGTTCTTGGGCGCGGGTCTTGGACTCGACCGAAGCGACATCGAAAGGCCCAGCCTCCGAGGGCGCGATTCCGGCTCACGGTCGATGTCCTGGAGTCTCGGGCCCTCCTGAGCACGTTGACGGTGACCAACACCAACGACAGCGGCAAGGGCTCGCTTCGCTACGAAGTCTCGCGGGCGAACGCCGGCGATTTGATCCAGTTTGCTTCCAACCTCCAGGGGAAGACGATCAAGCTGACCAGCGGGCCGATTGCGATCAGCGAGTCTCTGACCGTCTCGGGCTTCGACAATTCCGGGTTGACCGTCAGCGGCGGGGGGAAGAGCCGGATCTTCGTCGTCAATACCCCCTCCGGTGCGTCCATGACCATCAGCGGCCTGACGATCGCCGGCGGCGTGGCCCCGATTGGAGGCGCCATCCTCAACGAAGGGGGTGGGACGTTGTCCCTCTTCGGGGATGTCCTGACGGGGAACGAGGCCTTGGGGACTGCGCCGGCCGGCACCGGCGAGGGCGGCGCAGTCGCCACCACGGGTGCCGGTACGTCGCTGTACGTCGAGCAGTGCGTCTTCTCCGCGAATGAAGCCATCGGCGCGAACGGGGCCAAGAGGAGCTCGACCGGAAATGATGTGAACGGCGGTGACGGCGATGGTGGCGCCATCTTCAATGATGTGGGGACCAGCTTCGGCATCGATGGCAGCGTATTCTCGCAGAATCAGGCGGTCGGCGGCACTGCCGGCTACAACTTCGATGACCTGGTCGCAGGCGGGAATGGGAATGGCGGCGCCCTCGACTTCGAGGCCGACGGCGCGACCGATGATCAGATCACCAATACCACTTTCTCGGGCAACCAAGCGGTCGGCGGCCTGGGGGGTCGGAATGAGGAAGGAGCCGGGAGCTACGGGGCTGGTGGCGCCGTGGCCGGTTTTTCCCTCGACGACGCGGGAGCGCCGGCGCTCACCATCTCGGCTTGCACGCTCACTTCCAATACCGCCCAGGGGGGACAAGGTGAGTTCGACGTCTATCATCAAGGCGGCATCGCCCTAGGTGGTGGCATTGACCTGTCTCCCTCGCAGTTGACGGTCACCCTCTCGAACGACACGATCACCCTCAATCAGGCCGTCGGCGGTGGCGGGACGTCCAGTGTGAACGGTCAATACCCCAGCAATGGGGGCGAAGCTTACGGCGGAGGCGTCTGGAGTGTGGGAGACGTCATGACCATCAACCAGGGTTCCGTCACGCACAATGGCGCCTTCGGCGCCGACGGCCCGGCGGGAAGCCCGGGAGCCTTCGGCGGCACGGCCGGTGGCGCGGGCGGCGGTGGTCTGTCCCTCCAGGAGGGCAGCGTCTCCGCGACCGGTGTCTTGATCGCGTTCAACCAAGCCGACAGCGGTAACGGCGGTTCGGCGGGGGTCGGGGGCTTATACGGCGGATCCGGCGGGGGGGGTGATGGCGGGGGGCTCGTCATCTCGGCCGAAAACTACGGGTCTGGGGACTGTACCCTGAGTGGATGCCAGCTTATCGGCAATTCCGTGTACGGAGGAGCCGGGGGCGACGGCTCGACCAGCGAATTCGGGGGAGGGTCCGGCGGCCGGGCCATGGGAGGCGGCGTGGAATATTCAGGTGGCCTGGCATCCATCACCCTGTCGAATTGCTCGGTCGTGCAAAACCAGATCGAGTCCGGTGGTGGAGGAGCGGGAGGCCCCGGTACTAGCGGGGGAAACGCCGAGCTCGCCTACGGCGGTGGCATTGATCTTCAGGGCAATGCCACGGTCACCGAGTGCGTGATCTCCAGCAATGGTGCGCTCGGCGACAGTGGCGGGACCGGTGGTGCCGGCGGCGCGGGGGGCACCGGCGGGAGCGTTTTCGGCGTCGGCGTCAATCTCGGCGGGTCTTCGAATATCACGATCACCGGCACCACGATCTCCAATAACCAAGGCTCCGGTGGTGTCGGCGGTGCGGGAGTCGCCTCAGGTACGGGCGGCGCCGGTGGCAACGTTGCCGGCGTTGGCGTCGATATTGACGGGAACCAGACGGTTGCGACCATCTCCGATACCACGATCTCCAATAACACCGCCTACGGCGGGCAAGGTGGCGCAGGGGGACAGGGAGGAGCCGGCGGTGCCGGCGGCAACGCTCAAGGAGGCGGTGTCTTCGTCGATATGAACTCTGACTCCGCCGCGCTGACCGACGACACGATCGCGGGGAATCAGGTCAACGGTGGCAGCGGCGGCAGCGGCGGTCTCGGCGGGAGCGGCGGCGTCGGCGGCGCCGCCCAGGGAGGCGGCCTCTTCGTCAACATGATAGGCACCGTGGCGTTGACCGGCGGCACGATCGAGGGGAACCAGGCCGACGGCGGTGCCGGCGGCTTGGGTGGCCTCGGAGGTCTGGACGGAGCGAACGGCCAAGGCATCGGCGGGGGCGTCTATCTGTCCGACACCGGCTCGACCGAGACCGGCACCCAGATCAAAGGCAACTCCGCCTCGACCAGCCACAACAACCTTTACGGCTCATTCGGGACCTGAGATGGTCGGCGCGGCCCCGCGCATATCGCACGGGGCCGCCCTCGCTTCATGTTGTGTAGAACCAGGACACCGCCCAGATTTCTGTTGAAATGATCGTAGCCGTTCACACTCTGGAAACCCTAGAAAACAAGGGGATGAGATCGTAAAGTACAGCTAGAGTGACCGTTCTTGAGGGGCGGTGCCTCAAAATCGCTGGTTTTCAGCCTTCCCGGTGTGTGAACGGCTACTCGCCTCGGTCCGATCGAATAGCCTGCGGCGTGGTTCGAAGGACGACCCGGGAGAGGGCTGGTCTCCGTCGAAGCCCAGGCCGACGCTATCTATTGGCTCCCATCAACCTTGGCCGCGAGAAGCCGGATCGCAAGGACGACTTCGAGCGCCTGCCGCCCGAGCGACTGGCCGACGACATCCTCTAAATCCAACTCCAGGAGCACGGCCGACGGCTCGGCGCGGTATTCTCACTCCAATCGCCGCAACGCGGCCCTGGCGTCGCGGGTCTCGCGCGCCCCGTCGAGACCCGTCGCCAGCCGCTCCAGCACCCGGTGTGCTTCGAGCGTGCCGATCTTTTCCAGCACGGCGATCGCGCGCAGCCGCCGGAGCGTTTCGCCCGTCGCTACCGGGCCCAACGAGGTGTCCTTGGCGGGATCGTCCGATGAGATCGGTTTGAGTCGTTCGGAGAGGAAGGTGACGGTGCGCTCGGGAACGGCCGTCAAGGTCCAGATCGAGCGATAGGCTGTGCCGGCGTCGCCGTCAGCCAGGTCGGCCCAGACCCGATCGAGTTCGACTGGGGCGAGGGGCGCCCCCTTTGGCCTCGCCAGGTCCCAGACCATCGCCGTCGCGTCCGAGGAGGCGGAGGCGATCCGTCGGCCGTCGGGGAAGAACGCGACTGCGGTAATTCCTGCCCGATGCCCGTTGAATCGGCGGACCTCTCGTGCCGAGGCCAGTTCCCAGACGCGCACCGAACAATCCTTCCCACGGCGGAAACCGCCGCTGCCGGAGGCCAGTAGCCGGCCGTCGTGCGAGAAGGCGAGTGTGAGAGGTTCCTCGCTGTGCCCGCTGATCTGGACGAGCTGACGGCCCGAGTCGATGTGCCAAACGCGGATCACCGGGCCGACTCCAGCCGCCACGAATCGACCGTCGGGCGAGGTGGCGATGACATCGGCGGACTGCGCGATCCGGCGGCTCCGACCACTGGCCAGATCCCAGAGCCGGATCGCAGTCGTGTCGGTCCAGATCAATCCCGTGGTATCGCGGGTAAAAGCGACGGTGGCCGGCGACCAGGGCGAGAACTCCTTTCCCTTCTCGTCGCGAAGAATCGCGACCTCTCGTCCCGTGGCAACCTCCCAGATCTTGCCCCCCGCGCCGGCGAAACGACCGTCGGGAGAGAAGCACAGACCACTCGTCCGCATGTTAGGATGGCCGCCCACGAGGCGAAGCCGCTCGCGGCCCGAATCCAGGTCCCAGAGCCGGACCGTTCCATCGAGGCTGGCCGAGAGTAGCGACCGCCCGTCGGCGGAGATCGCAAGATCATGGACCGGTCCGGGATGCGTGCCGATCCGGCCCAGTTCCCGTCCGGTGGAGGGCTCCCATCGTCGGATCGTTGTGTCATTTCCGCCCGTGATGACCGAGCCGTCGGCCCGCGAGACGACCAGGGTGCAGATGGCGAGGTGAGGTGCCATCGTCGGCTTGATCTCAGAACCCGAGGCCACGTCCCAGAGCCGGATCGCGGTCTCCGCTCCGGAAGAGGCCAGCGTCCGACCATCCGGCGAGAAACCGACCCCGGAAACGAGCTGGTCATGCGCCGGGAAACGTCGCAGCTCCTTCCGATCGTTCACATCCCAGAGGTGAATCTCGGCGAGATTGCCACCCTCGGCCATGTCGGGATGCGTCCCCGAGGCCAGGATGCTCCCATCGGGCGAGAACGCGAGGCAACCCTGCATCGGACCGTCGATGCGGAGACGGGCAATTTCCTTCCCCATGGGTACTTGGTAGAGACGGATTGTGGCATCGGAGAAACCCGCCGCCAGCGACTTGCCATCCGGCGAGAAGGCAAGACATCGAGGGGAACAACCCTCGGCCGGAGAACGCAACGCCTCCCTTCCTGTGGACACGTCCCAGAGGCGCACAGACCCCCTCTCTCTGTCCTGCTCTCGCCTTTCAGCAGGTACACTCGTCGCGGCTCCCTGCGGGATCCCGTCCATGCTGGCCGTGGCGACGAATCTACCGTCGGTCGAGAACGCGACATCGCAGATGTCCTGCTCATCTCCGACCAGCCGCCGAGACTCACCGGGCTTTTCCACGTCCCAAAGATAGGCGGCCTTGTCATTGAGTCCGGCCAGGGCCAGGATCTTGCCGTCGGGGGATACGGCCATGGACCGGAAGAATCCCTTGACATCCCTCGGATGCCAGCGGCCTTGCTCGTGCCCCGTCGTCAGGTCCCATTTGCGAATGAAACCCTCGCCATCGAATGTGAACAGGGACGCTCCGTCGCGCGTGCAGGCGAAACTGTTGGCGTGGACCTCACCCCCTCCGATCGTAAGACGCTCTGCCCGCGAGGAAGCATCCCAGACTCGTATGCTGCCGTCCCCCCCGACGGTGAGGATCGATTTTCCTCCCAGGGAATAGGCCACTCCCGCCAGGTCTTGACCATGATTGAAACGCTCCGTCCCCAGCCGAGCGACAGCGCCGTTGGGAAGGGGATCTCCGTAGAGATCGACGTGCTTTCGAACGATCGGTTTCTCTGCGACCTGAACAGCGACCGAGGCTTTCGGTCTCGCCGGATCTTGCGGGTCCGTCGATCCGCGCAATCGCAACGCCGCCAGTCCGGACCCGCCCACTCCCAGTGCCAGGACCGTGAAAGCGAGCGACAGCCTGCGGATGCGCTCGATTGCCAGGCCACGTACGATCGAACCACTCAAGGCGGCGACGGCCGAGGCCGCCGCGCCCTTCCCGACCGCTTGCAGCACGGATTCGATCAGTGGGGGTGTCAACATCGACGCCGAGCACAGGCCCGAATCCAGCATGACGATCGCCGACGCAGGCGCCACGCCGCGCCGGACCAGCCGGATGCGGAGCAGGTCGCGAGCGCGAGCCAGGTAGCCGCGCACCGTGCCGACCGGCCACCGGAGCGACGCCGCGGCCTGGTCGTGCGTCAGGCCCTCGAAATAGCAGAGCACGACCGCCGCGCGGTACTTCTCGGGGAGCTTCGCGACCTCTTCATGCAAGACCCAGTACTCATCGTGGTCGAGGGAATTCGAAGCTTCAGCCTCGATGGTCGTCTCCGACCGACTGGCCGCGCGGCGTTCTCTCGCCTCGCGCCGAAGCCGGGCACCCCGGGCTTTCCGGGCCGTGCGGCCGGCGACCTGATAGAGCCAGGGGCCGAGCGACTGGCTGGGATGAGGTGCGATCGACCCAGCGCGGCGGGCCAGGACCAGGAAGGTCGCCTGAAACGCATCCTGGGCGTCATCGTAATTACCCAGCAGCCGGCGACAGACTTCCAGTACCATCGGACCGTGCCGGCGGACGATCGTCTCGAAGACCGTGTTGGAGTCGTCGCGCGCCGTGATGTACCGCGCGAGCAACTGGTCGTCACTCCATCCGGCGGCGGTGCCCTCGGTATACAGCCGATCGACGTCCCGGATCACCGTCTTCCAAGATCCGCGCACCATGGTCGTCGCTCCCCCCCTGGATTCCAGGTCGGCCGCCTCCTCCCTCTCTACAAGAGAATGCCCGCGACGACGCGAGACAATACAGCCTTCCCCGAAATTGCGTTACCAGGAATCCGAGTGCTCAGTTCGGCCCGCCTCTGCAAGCCACCTTCGGTATCATGGGTGTGGGCGCGGGCGCCCGCGCTCCAGGAATGGTTTGGCCGAACGGTAACGACCGGCGCGTCTCCCGAGCGGTCGTCACCCGACGGGTATCGATGGGACCACAGCTCGTCGCTATACTGGACGCGATCGTCCCACCATCACGGATGTCTCGACCGTTCGTCCTCTCGGCTGCCGACCGTTCGTGGGATTCCTCGACATGATCGTCCAATCCGACCCAGCCCGGGGCACCTGGAAGACGTACCTACGCTTCAGCGTACGGGGCTTGCTGGCGATCGTCCTCGTGATCGGTGCCGGCCTGGGCTGGATGGTCCACCGCGCCCGAGTTCAGCGCGAGGCCGTCGCCGCCATCCTCAAGGCCGCCGGTCGAGTGGAATATGACTGGGGGTTCGCAAACGGACGGAATCTCTCCAGGGGTAAACCTCGGGGGCCAGACTGGCTCGTGCATAACCTGGGCGTCAACTACTTCGACGACGTCCGAGCCATCGACGGTTCTCCCACGATCTCCGATCGGGAACTGATCCACGTCGGACATCTCCGACGGCTGGAGCGCCTGGATCTCAGAGAATCCGCCGTGACCGACGCCGGCCTCGCCCACCTCGAGGGGCTGGCGCACCTCGAGTTCCTGGACCTTTGCGGCGCCGGGGTCACCGACACCGGGTTGGCTCACCTCGGCGGATTGACCCGCCTCCAGACGTTGTGGCTCGACAAGGCCCGGGTCAGCGACGCCGGCCTGGCTCACCTCCGGGGACTGACAAGCCTCGGGTGGCTGACCCTTTCCAACACCAAGGTCACCGATGCCGGTCTGGCTCACCTCACGGGATTGACCGAGCTCTGGACATTGGACCTCTCCGGTACTGCGATCGGCGACGCCGGGTTGGTGCATCTGAAGGAGATCCCGAGCCTCAAGACGTTGCGGCTCGCAGAGACCAAGGTCACCGATGCCGGCCTGGCACGCTTGAAAGAGCTTCCAAACCTCGAATACCTGGACCTCTCGGGCACCGCGGTAAGCGATGCCGGGTTGAAGGTCCTCGAGGGAATGACCAAACTCGAAGTCCTCGAGATCGGCAAATCACAGGTCACCGACGCGGGGCTGACCCACCTGAAGGGGCTGACCTGGCTCCGGCATCTGGCCCTTCACAACACGGCTGTCAGCGACGCCGGCCTTCTGCAACTCGATGGCCTGACCCGCTTGCAGTCTGTGAACCTCGGCGGGAGCCTGGTGACCGACGCCGGCCTCGCTCATCTGAAGAAGATTCCCGGCCTCACGATGCTGTGGCTCGAGAAAGCCAGGGTCACCGATGCCGGCCTGGCGCACTTGAAGGCGCTCCCGGGCCTCCAGATGTTGTCACTCAACGGGACCGCTGTCGGCGACGCCGGCCTCGCTCATCTCAAGGGCTTGACCAGCCTTCGAGTACTGTACTTGAGCAGGACCGCGGTCAGCGATGCCGGCCTCGCTCACTTGGGAGGGTTGACCGGCCTCCAGACTCTCGACCTTTCCGAGACCCGGGTGAGCGACGCCGGGTTGGCTCACCTCACGGGATTGACCGGCCTCGTGTCACTGGACCTTTCCGGCACCAAAGTGACCGACGCCGGATTGGCTCACGTGAAGCGGCTGACCGGCCTCGCATGGCTGTTGCTCAAGAAGACGGCGGTCGGCGATGCCGGGTTGGCAGAACTCAAGGGGATGAGCAGCCTCGCGTTCGTGTTCCTCAACGGCACCAAGGTCACCGATGCCGGTCTGGCCCATCTCCAGGGGCTGAATAGCCTCCACTTGATGGATCTTTCCGACTCGAAGGTTACCGATGCCGGCTCGCAAGACCTGCGAAAGGCGCTGCCGAATCTGAGAATCGTACGCTGACATCTTCTGGAGGAGACATGCCGGACGAATTCTTCGCAATCGACGCGTCGGAACAGCCCTGGGAAGAGCGTTACAACGAGAAGTTAGGGAAGGTGATCTACCGCAAGGATCTGCGTGCCGACCCGGAGACCGGGGCCGAGATCCGTCTGGTCCGTTACCCGGCGGGGCTGGTGAATCCCAAGCATACGCATCCCTGTGGGCACGGCTTGTATGTGCTCGAGGGCAATCTCGTGACCCATAAAGGGACGTTCGGACCCGGGACGTTCGTCTGGTTCCCGGAGGGCGAGGTCATGGAGCATGGGGCGACCGCCGACGCGGATGTCACGGTGCTCTTCATCACCGATAAGCGTTTTCGGATCGACTACGTGGACTGAGAGACCCCGATTTTCCCGATTTCATCCTGTTGATCCTGTCAATCCTGTCTCACTGGATTTGAATCAATTTTCGACAGGATTGACAGGATCAACAGGATGAAATTCATTTGTGATTTCGGAATCTTCAATCCAGTCCTTTCACAAACTCTGAGCGGCGCTCGTCGTACGCTCGCTCAGGGCCGGCTGCGGCCCGCCTCGCGGATCGACTTGAGCCGGGCGGCCATCGCCTGGACGCGCCGGGATTCTGGCCCGCGACGTTCCGCGTCTCGCCGAGGTCGTCGGCGAGGTCGTAGAGTTGGTCGACTGGGGCGTTGCCCGTCTCGGTGGCCGTGTGGGTCTGGATGGCCGGGCCCGGGCCGGCCGGGATGTATTTCCACGGCCCCTCGCGGAGGGCGAGCCGGCCGGAATGGTGGACGGAGTGATCGCGGCCGATCCGCGAATCGCCGAGCAGGGCCGGCAGGACGTCGAGGCTGTCGGGCGCGGACCCCTCGGCCGGCTTCTGGGCGGTCAATGTCGCGAGGCTGGCCGGAAGGTCGACCTGGTTGACCAGCGCGTCCGAGATGCCGGGACGGACCCGGCCCGGCCAGCGGACCAGGAACGGGACCCGCGTGCCCCCCTCGAACAGGCTATACTTGCCCCCGCGGAGCGGCCCGGCCGGCCGGTGGCCCTCGAGGTCGCGGACCGCTCCGTCGTCGTAACCGTCGTCCACCACCGGGCCGTTATCGCTGGTGAAGATGACGAGCGTCCGGCCCGCGATCTTGAGCCGGTCGAGCGCGTCGAGGACTTGCCCGACGCACCAGTCCAGCTCCTGCACGACGTCGCCGCGCACGCCGCACCGGCTCGTCCCCGCGAACCGCCGATGCGGGACGCGCGGCACGTGGATGTCGTGGGTGGCGAACTCGAGGAAGAACGGCGAATCGGCGTGTCGCTCGAGGAACGCGACGGCCTCGCGGGTGAAGACGTCGGCCATGTCCTCGTCGACCCAACGCGCGGACTTCCCCCCGGCCATGTACCCGATCCGGCTGATGCCGTTGACGATCGTCTGGTCGTGGCCGTGGCTCGTCTTCACCTTGAGCAGGCCGGGGTTCGCCGCCCCGGTCGGCTCGTCGCCGATCGGTTTGGCATAACTCACCCGGATCGGGTCGCGCGGGTCGAGGCCGACGACCTGGTGGCCCCTGACGAACACGCAGGGCACGCGGTCGCCGGTCGCCGCCATGATGAAGGAATCCGCGAAGCCGATCTCCCGGGGGCCCGGCCGGATCGCGGCGTTCCAGTCGATCGGGCCGGCCCCGAGCCCCAGATGCCACTTGCCGACGATCCCCGTCGCGTAGCCGGCGCGTTTCAGCATCGAAGGCAGGGTCTCGCGCCCCGGCTCGATGATCAGGCTGGCATCACCGGGCAAGACGCCCGTCCCCTTCCGACGCCAGGCATATTCCCCCGTGAGCAGGGCGTATCGCGACGGCGTGCAGGTCGACGACGGGGCGTGGGCATCGGTGAACCGCAGGCCCTCCCGAGCCAGCCGGTCGATATTCGGCGTGCGGACCCGCGTCGCCCCATAGCAACCGACGTCGCCGTAGCCCAGGTCGTCGACATAGATGAGGACGATATTGGGCGCGTCGGCGGCGCGTGCAGGGCCGGCGGGCCAGATCGCCGCGAACGAGAGGATCGCTGCCAGGTAGCCGAGTCGGAGGATCATCGGGGTGGGACCTGGTGATTGTTGACGAAGCCAATTTCACGGTGCATGATTATGCGCCCACGCGACTCCATCCGCCGCCGGCTTTGGGCGTCCATCGATCGCCGTTCATGTCGAGCCGTTCCCCGAAGGGTTGATCCGGCCTGGAGTCCGATCCGAATCGCAGCACGTTCCCATCGGGGTCTTCGACCTGCATCTCATACGCCCACGCGTAGTTCGTCGGCGGATGCCGGACCCTGGCCCCCTTGCCGCGATACTCGTCGAACAGGGCCTCCGCGTCCCCGACTCCGATCCAGACCCAGCCCCCGGGATGCCCCTGGTCCCCTTCGCACAGGAAGATCCCGCAACGCCCGCGCGAGACCGAGGCCATGATCCCGGGGTTCTGCCAGTCGACCTTGAACCCGAGCACGTCCACATAATACGCGATGCTGTCCGCGAGACTTCGAACCCTGAGGATCGGTGAGACCCCTTCAAATTCGTTCATGAGTGATCGATCTCCCTTGGACGTCTCGGGGGCGTCGTGCAGGTCGATGATAACCCCTGGACGTCGACGCTCACATGGGCCGGCTACATGAGCGAACGCCCGGCCCCACACGGATGTCACCGCAACGCCCGTCTACTTCTAATCGGCCTTTTCCGCGAGGAAATTCCCGAGCAGCAACAGATCACCGGGGATGCTGCACGAGCTGAAATCGATGAAGTTCTTCTCCGGGAAGAGCAGGTTCTTGAGCGCGAAGATCGAGATCCGCTTGAAGTTGATCGACAATTTCGACGCGATCTGCGGGGGGAGCTGCTGCTGGACGAGCTGGTTGACCCGGGCCTCCAGGTCATCCGAATTGCTGGGGCCGCCGCCCGCCAGACGACCTTCGGCGAACGTGGCCGACTTCCCTTCGAGGCGGATGACGATCGTTTGATCCCTCCCCGAGCCGCCGACATCGATCGGCATGGTGCTCCTCACGTCGAGCGTGAACCCGGTCGAGAACATTTTTTCGCTCTTCTCGCTGCAAGGAGGGATTTTGCATCGAAGGCGAGTCGAGTCCCGTTTTTGGACATACTTGATCTCTTGCTTCCGCGACCCGGAGAAATGCAGTTGTCCGTCGGGGAGCGAAGCGATCACGGCCCCGTCCACCGGCCACGAGACGGTGTTTCCCCCCGGCACGAAGTACGTATGAGTGACCATACGCCCCCGCAACAACACCTTGGTGTTGAGCGGGCTCAGATTGACGTCGGCGGAGAGGCTGGCCGCCGTGATCTTCCCGGTCCAGGCCTTGGCCGGATTCCCCGGGTTGACTCCCGCGAGGGTCCAGCCGTTGGCTTCCAGGCTCCCGGGGAGCACGTCGTCGAACATCAGGCCGGATCGCACCATCATGCTCGCGTCCTGGCCGATCGGGAGCGGCTCCTCGATCTCCTTCAGGAAGGCCCGCGAGTAATCGAGCGCGGGCCGGCCGCCCGTCATGATGAAGACTTGCAACATCTCCTTGCTCGCCCTGAGCGGCCTGAAGACGAAGTCGGACGGCCGCAGCGGTTCGGCCACCCCGATGTCCGTCAGGTCCAGCTCATTGATGAGGAAGCGGACGGGGTTCTCGAAGAAGTGGGCCACGACCGCCTTGTTGAACTCCAGTTTGGTCTCATCGCTGAGCTCGAGGTTGCCGACCTTGAAGGCCCCCTGCAGCATGTCGAGCTCGATCCTGAGCACGTCGTGCCGCTCGCCCTCGACGTTGACCCCGCCGCGGACCTTGGACAGGGGTATTGTCGCGGTCAGGGTGAGCCCCTTGATCGTCTCCTGCGGGGTGCAGACCTCGGGATTGTCGCCGATCTTCGAACATTTCTGGATCGAGGACCCCTCCAGGATCGCCATGTTCAGGTTCGCGGTGTTGTCGTTGTTCACGCTGAATGTCAGCAACGGAAATCCATAGATGATCGTGAAGCGAGTGATCACCGTGACCCCGGGGAAGGATTGCGCCGCGTCGACGGTGATCGTGTTCTCGAACTTCCGGTCTTTCATCAGGCCGTCGTACTGGGATTTCAGGGTCCTGTTGATCTGGTCGAGGCTCAGGTTGAAGACGACGTCCCAGCCGTTCGTGCAGCTCCCCTGGGCGAACATCGCCTTGATCAGGTCTTCCTTCGACGGCTGCCCTTGCGATCGGATCGCGGCCATGTCGAACGCCGTTGACGAGGAGGCACCGGGCGGCATCAACTGGAGGCGTCGCAAAGCCCTTCGTTGCAGCACGGAAGCCGGGTTGACGATCCGGGCCTCGATTTCGAACGTCAGTTTGATCGTCAGCCGGTCCTGCTTGAACTTGATCCCCTTGTTGGAGCTGGTGTCGGGGAAAGAGATCATCCACGTGGAGAATGGAGTGATCCGGCTGACGCCTTTCGACCACGTCTTTCCGCCGTCGGTGAAGTCGGGAGTCCCGTCGTCGCGGTACTCGTAGATGCGCTCGCGAGAGGGGGTCCTGAAGATCAGGGTATCGCGTTCGATGTCCCGGTCGTTGAATGGGTCGCCGCCGAAGGCGAGCTTCAGGTGGTATCGCCCGCTCTCCGTCGACTCCACCTCGTCGACGTTCGCCACGACGGAAATGACCCGCGTATTCGCGTAACGAAAGAACTCCGGTGCGCTCAGGAAGATCGAGCTGTTGAAGGAACGTCCTCCCGTCACCTCGTCCGGGCAGACGTCTTCGATCACGAACTCGATCGACGTCGTGGTCGTCTGGTGCCTGGCGAGCAGGCCCTGCGCCTGGATCGATTTCAGGCCTTGTTCCACGATCGCGGAGCTGAACTTCATCAGGCTGAACGAGGTCACGGGGGTCGCGGGCTGGAGGAATTCGTACTGGAGCGCCAGGTCCTGCAACACGAACGCCCTGGCGAGGATGCTCAGCATCTGGTTCTGGATGAAGGACAGATGGCCGGTCAACGCCATGAGGTCGATCTCGGATTTGTCCAGATGTTTGATGTCCTTGGGCTTGAGGCGCTCCTGCAATTCCTTCAGACGAGCCGCCTGCGCCTTGTTGAGCTCCTTCTGCATCTGGCTCGCGAAGATCTCGCGTTCGATCGCGTG
Organism: uncultured Planctomycetota bacterium; assembly: GCA_963743925.1. Lineage (GTDB taxonomy): Bacteria > Planctomycetota > Planctomycetia > Isosphaerales > Isosphaeraceae > CAVZRC01. The sequence goes on from CAVURY010000030.1 coordinate 17,145, forward strand.
GAGGGACGACTCGGCGAGGGTGACCGCCTTGCCGCGCAGGACCAGGACGGTGAATGCCGTCTGAAGCGCGGCCTTCTCGAACACGGCCGGGCCCGACGCGATGATCTCGGTGAACTGGGCCGACATCTCATCCCATGACAGCGTCGACGGGCTCTGGAAATCCGCCGCGTCCAGCCCGTCGAGCGCCGACTGCGCCCCCTTGAGGCCCTTGAGCCCCTGGTCGATGCCGGTGTACAGCTTCTGCGTCGCATTCAGGACGTTCAGGATCTTCTGGATCCGTTGGACCGTCTCCCCCAGGGCCGCGACGGCCGAGATTCCTGACGCGGGGATGAAGATCGAGGTCCCGATGCTGAACAGGTTCGTGGCGACTTCCAGGCCGAACTTGATCTGCTCGAGCTTCTGCCAGTTCTCGACGGCGACCTTGTATTTCTGGATCGCGGGGTCCATCTGCCCCCGTGCCTGCTGCAAGGAGGCCTTCAACTCGTTGATCTTGGTCTGCTGTTCCTTCGCCTCGGCCTGCTTCTGGCGGATCAGCGAGTCGTAGAACTTCTCGAGGTCTTCCTGCTGCGCCGTATTCGCGGAGATGACGTCGATCAGCAGGTCGCCCGATGCGACGATGTTTTCGTTCAGATCCTTGCCGACATCGATGATCAATTCCTGCTGACGTCGCAGGTTGATTCGATCTTCGTTGTGGTCGATCTGCCTCTCGATCCGGTCGAGGTAGGCCAGGATGTCGTTGACGAACGCCTTGTATTTTTCGTAGGGGAGGATCGGCACGAAGCTCCCGACGTCCGGATCGCCCGCCAGGGTCGCCAGGTCGAGCGCCCGCACTCGCAGTCCGATCAGCTCGGCCGTATCCGCGGTCGATGGGATGACGGTCGCCAACCACGTCAAGTACTCGCGGACGAAGATCTGGATCTGGTCATTCGGACATGCCGACTGGTCGCTGACGACCGCCTCCGCGAACGCCATCGAGAACTCGATGCTGTTGACGAGCTCGGGGATGGCGTGCAGGGGCGGGACGCGACGAATATCGTCCTCGACGATCGGAGTGGCCGCGGGCCCTGAGCCGGTCAGGCCGTATCGCAGCCCGTCGAGGATGAGATGATATGCCGTGCCCGACTCATCCTCGACGGACGCGGCGCCGAGGAACTCTCGACAGCCCAGCTCGAGGGCCTTGAGGGCGTCGTCCTTGAGGACGAGGGACTTGATCGCTCCCGCGGACCTCATGTCGAAGACCTGTGCGAACAGCTTGACTTTGGTGCCGGGAATCCGGACGGGACCCGACGAATCCGCCGAGAGCACGTTCGAGAACAGGACGAGGTCCTCGAGCTCGTCCCTGGCGACGAACTGCATGCCGCCGATGTCGAGCCGCGTCTTGTAGAGGTTGACCCTGGGAGTGGCGATGAATGAGACGACGCCGGGCTGGTCCTCCGGCAGGAACTTGACGAAATCGCGTTCATCATAGATGGAGAAATTGGGATCGATGGCCCGGCGAAACTTCTGGGCCATCGCGCCCTTGAAGACGCGCTGCCAGACGAGAGACCGCTTCTGTTCGATCACCACGGACAGGCTCGCCAATTCGATCCGGATGGGAGCCTGGTCGGTGAATTTCTCGTCAAGGTCCCCGAAAGGAAGGGCCGGACTGGGGTTGAACACCGAGAAGACGCTATTCTCCTTGGCCCAGACCGCGTCGTTCCAGTCGCCGTTCTCGACCGAATCCCGGAACGTCTCCGATCCGCCGAGACTCAAGAGGTTGCCGTACTCCTGCACGAGACCGAACGGGCCGTGCTTGACCCCCTGCGTGAAGAAGGCGAAGCCGATCGCTCCCAGCCCGCTGAGTCTGTTATCCGTCCCCGGTGCATAGGCAGCCTTGATCTTCTGGAACGGCCTGGAGGCGTACGCGTAGACCTGCACGATGGTGTCGCCTAGCTCGACGAGCGACACATAATGAGTGCCATATTCTCCGAACATATCGATCGTCTTGTTGGCCGTCTCCTTGCTCATGGTGCCGTCGAAATCCTCGTCGGTCTCGCGACTCGAGTGTCGGATCCGCGTGCTGTCCGACCGGAACTCCCGGGTCAATCGGTAGCCGGGATCGGGATGTCGCGGTCGGACATGGATGAGCATCCCGCTGGAGGCCGACGCGTGCGTCTCCTGGCCGTCGGTTCGCGTCAGTTTCGCGAGCGCGTAGCGAAGATCCGGATTCGCGAGATCGACTCCGATCGTCTTCGATAGCGCCGCGATGGATGCCTCGCTCCCCGGTGCCCCGATCAGCAGGGCCCCCGCGCCGATGTCGGGTGCATCGAGCTCGCTGGGAGGGCTCACCACTCGATAGGGGATCAGCTCATCCAGCAGGCTCCGTGCCGATTCGTGGAGCGTGATCTCGGGATACGACCATGATCCGCGATGCTCGATGGGATCGATCGACTTCGGCGTGATCGGCGCCTGTTTCGGCGGATAGAGGATATTCGAGCGACCAGTCGCCGGATTCCAATCGGGATTCAAGCCGAGGATCAAGTTCGCAGCGGCGCCGATCTGGATTGATGGAGAAATCACGATCTGATCCTCGTTGTTGATGCGTCAAGGAATACGTGTGGCACCCGGGATGTGGGCGAGGGATCCGGCACTCACCCACCCCGTCCACGAGAGGTGTCCGAGATGCATTCTCGCGAAGTTTGGGGCGAGGGATCCGGGCATCGCATTGCGTTGCGGTTGCAACAATTCGACCGTCGCCACGCCGGGTGCGTGCAGCCGCCGATCTCAACCGGTCGCACGGCGGCTGCCGTTAACGCTCACATCGGCGTTCCGCCAGCCCGACTTTTCGGGATACTTCGGGGGCAAATGGATCGATCCTTCGAGATTTCGCGAGGGAATTGGGGTGATTGCCCGGGCTTGTTCGGGGCGTCGGCACTTCTGGGGCTCGCCGACCGAGCGGGTGTCGCCCCCCGGACTACCCCTCGGTGCAAGACTGAGCTGGCTAGATGGCGGCGAAGGTTTAAGGGCGATGCCCCGGGAAATCCCGGCGAAATCCCACGGTAATCTCGGCGACAAACTCGAACCTTCAACACAGATACCACTGCGGGGAAAACCCTGTCAATCAGCCTGTTGGATTTTTTTGGCACGATTTCTTCGATGACCTGATCCATCGACGGATCGTGTAAACAAAGGCGCATCAAGGCTTCACGAGCACTCGGCTTCCTCCACTTCCATCGCGAATCCTCGGATTTGCACCGCAAATTGATCCTTTTCGGGATACATCTTCGCACGACCAATGGCACCCGGGGCGCGTCGGATCCGTTGGGGAGTTGTTCCGAGCCTATCACTGAAATGCGCGGAGCGTCGCGCCGACCCCGCCGACCTACCGCGACCTCAGCTTCACCTTAACAAACCTTTACCCACAACCATGAGGATTTCCGGTTTTTCGCGCGCGCCCTCGAATCCCAAATCCGTTCCCCTACATTAAGAGGTGGCGCTCTGCGACGAGTCCCCGGCGATCTCGGTTCATCCCGCGTCGGCATTGTCATCATCCGAAGCTGCGGATAATTCGGTCCATACGTCCACCTGTATTCGAGACGGTCTGGTCGTGGAAGAGATTGGGACTGGCTGCGCAGGACTTTGGCCCGGCAATGGATTGCACAACTTGGAGCAGGTCGATCATGCTTAAGCGTCCTCGCCGCGCCTTTCGGCTACTCGTGGATCACCTGGATGATCGTTGTTTATTGTCGGGCGGCGCCGGCTACACGCCGGCCCAGATCACCGCGGCCTACGGCCTGAACGCCATCACCTTCCCATCGTCCGCCGGGACGACGGTCAAGGGCGATGGTACGGGCGAGACGATCGCCCTGATCGAGCTGTACCACGACCCGAACCTGACCTCGGACCTGCACACGTTCGACCAGCAGTATGGCCTGCCCGATCCCACGCTCACCGTCGATAATCTGGCGGGTAGCCAGACGGACGACGGCTGGGCGCTGGAGGAATCGCTCGATGTCGAGTGGGCGCACGCGATCGCACCCGGCGCCAATATCCTGGTGGTGGAGGCCACCCCGGGACGGACCGACACGCAAGCGCTCCAGAACCTGATGACCGCCGTGAACACGGCGAACACGACCCCGGGCGTCGCGGTGGTGTCGATGAGCTGGGGGTTCAGCGAATTCCCCGGCGAGACGTCCTACGACTCGAACTTCACGACCAAGGGCATCACCTACATCGCCGCCAGCGGAGACAGTCCCGGCGTCGATTACCCGGCGGCATCGCCGAACGTCCTCGCCGTCGGCGGGACGTCCCTGAACCTGGATAGCGCCGGGAATTACGCGTCCGAGACCGCCTGGTCCTCCAGCGGCGGCGGTTACAGCCGGTACGAGGCGGAGCCGAGCTATCAAGAGTCCGTCCAGCAGACGGGCCAGCGCAGTACGCCCGACGTCGCCTTCGTTGCCAACCCCGATACGGGGGTCGAGGTCTACGAGACCCCGCCGACGGGGCAGGATCCCTGGCAATCGACGCCGCAGGGCTCCTGGCAAGTCGTCGGCGGGACGAGCCTGGGCGCGCCGGCGTGGGCGGGGATCATCGCGATCGTCGACCAGGGCCGCGCCCTGGCCGGCCAGGCGAGCCTGACCGGGGCCACTCAGACCTTGCCGGCGATCTACTCCCTCGCCTCGACCGACTTCAACTCCGTCTCGGCTTCCCATTCGAATAACCCCGGCGGCGGCCAGAATCCGGGATGGTGGGGATGGGGCGACGGGAACGGCAACGGCTCCAACCCCGTCGGGAGCACGGGCACCGGCGCGACGGCCAACACACAGACCGGCCTGGGATCTCCCAAGGGCACCCTGCTGGTCAATGACCTGGTGGCCTACACGGCTACGTCGCCGACGCCGACCCCCACTCCAACGCCGACCCCCACTCCAACGCCGACCCCCACTCCGACGCCCACACCCACTCCGACCCCGACGCCGACGCCGACCCCCACTCCGACGCCGACCCCGACGCCCACTCCCACTCCGACGCCCACACCCACTCCCACTCCGACGCCGACCCCCACTCCGACTCCGACCCCGACGCCCACTCCCACTCCGACTCCGACTCCGCCACCCGGAAGGCACCATCACCATGGCCGCTTTGGCTCGTTGCCCCAGCGGACTTTGACCCATGCCTCGGTCTTTCACGTTAACCGGATCGTCGTGCAGAGTTCTGCCACGGTGAACGCGAAGCCTGCGCCCGCAATGACGGAGAAAAAGGCCTCCCGTCACGGCGGATGATTTTTGGACCATCGTGACCTATCCCGAGGGTTGCTCTCGTCAACGCCGCAACAAGAATGGGGACGGGCTCTTGGAAGACTCGGAGCCCGTCCCCGCCTTTGCAACGGACCGACCTCTATCTGGAACCCTCGACGGTCGGAGGCGGACCTGGGGCGCGGTGAAAAGACGGGTGGCTCACGTCGGCTCACGTCCAAAGCTTCGCGACCGCGCCGATTTCAGGACTGACGGGAGTCGAGGCGGCACAACGGCCGGACGATCGAGGTCGGGTGCTGGATGCACGCCCGGCCGAAGTTCTCCGACGCCCGGACCATCGACCCGACCCGATCGCACCTGAGGCCGGCCCGGGTCGCCGGGCTCTAACAGGACGATTTCGCCGGTCCTGTTTGCATGCGCGTCGAATTCGGCGTGCAATGGGGCTTCGTCGAATCGAGCCGCCCAGGTCGGCAGGCCCGCCCCTCGGGATCCTCCCCGCTGCCGACGCCCCCTTCTCAGCTTGCGAACAACATCCATAGAATCGGCTGTTGGTTTCGATAGGAGCACGGTGGCCACGGAACCTCCACCATGTCTCGATCTACCGACCGACCGGGCCGACGAACGATGAACGCCGGCCATAGAAGGATCGCCGATGCCCTCTCCCCACTCTCTCTCCGAGCAAGTCTCGCTCGCGTGCCCGCGTTGTGGCGTCCCCTCGAGCGTCGAGCTCTGGCGGATCGTCGACCTCACCGAGAGGCCTGATCTCGGGGCCAGGATCGTCGAAGACTCGATCAACAAGTTCCCCTGCCAATCTTGCGGCGCCGATGAGAGTGCGGCCGTCCTGATCTTGATTTTCTGGCCCGAGGCGCCCCTGCCCCAGATGCGTTTCCAGTACCTGGCGGCGCCGACGATGACCCCCATGCGTCTGGAGCAAGAGTTGGACCGGCTGCTGGCCCTTCTCCGGGAGAACTCGGGCGCGGATTGGCACCCCGAGTGGCTCTCCCACGGCATCATGCCGAACACCAGAGATTCCCTCGCCGATATGCTGAGCGAGGGCTTCGTCGAGAACCTTCGGCACCTCGCGATGGACAAGGCATACGAGCTCCGCGGGTCATTCATCGAGAAGCGACAGATAGAGCGGCTACACCAGTCGAACCACGCGTTCAGCACCGCGCTCTCCCTGACTTCAGCGAATGATCCGCTCCGGCTCGAGCTGCTCGACGCCCTCGGCCGGGGCTTGTGGATTCAGTATGCGGAAAGCCGGGATTCCGCAGCCCTGGACGAAGCGATCGCGACGTTCGAGGAAGCGCTCGCGAAGTGTCCCGGCGCGGACCGCTCCACTTCGTTGCTCGTCCATTACAGCGTCGCCCTGGAAGACCGCGCCGCGCGCGATGGTTCCCTCCATGACCAGAACGCCGCGATTGCTCACTTCGAGATCGCGGTCGCCAACACGAAGGAGACACATGAACGATATTGTGCGACCGTGAGCGGTCTGGCGCTCGCGCTCGGGAAGCGATTCGACCTGATCGGCGACCCCCTCGACCTCGAGCGTGCGGTGTCGCTTCATCAGCGGGCAATTCGGTCCAGCAAGCCCGATTCCCCGGACCTGCCGGGTCTCGAGGCCAACCTGAGATTGGCCCGCGCGAAGCTCGGCCAGATACCAGCCACTTCGCCCGGCGACCATGCAAAGCCAGGCCATGACGACGTTCGATCCTCGGAAAGTCCGGGGGCCCGCGCCGCCTCGCTCCTTCAGCAGTACGCTCGAAGTCCGGAGTCCGGCCTACTCGACGAGTCGATCGAACTGGGGAAACGAGCCGTTGATCTGGCCGAAAACGACGTCGCCGGGCTCTGGAGGTATCTCTTGAATCTCGCCTCCGCGGCGCGGATGCGATTCGACAAGACCCAAGACCGTATCGACCTGGAGCTCGCAACGGAGAGCCTTATCCGGGGGAGTAACCTCGCCACGCAGTCGGTCGTCGGCCTGGCGGATATCCTGTTCAAACTGGGAATCGACTGGATGCGTCAGCAGGATCGGACCAAGAGTCGTCCGGACCAGGACAAGGTCGTCGACTGCTTCGAGCGTTGTGTGACCGCCACGCCTCACGATTCCGAAGATCTGGCAAGGCGTCTACTCTTCCTCGGACTGGCCCTGGCCGCCCGCTTTCGCCTGAGCTCGGACCCGCAAGACCTTGATGGTGCCATCGCACGGCTGCATGAGTCGGCCGAGCGAGCCCCGGCTGGCTCCGAAGTTCGGGGGGCCGCGCTGGACAACTACGTCCGCGCGATGGCCGAGCGGTACGACCAGTTTCTCGATGCGGATCGCGTCGAGTCGATGATCGCCGCCTGCGTCGAGGCCCTGGCGATCCGCAACGGCCCCGCCCAGTCTGCCGGGATCAAGATGAACCTGGGGATTCTCCTCCGTCAGCGCCACCTCCTTGACGGGAAGAAGGAAGACCTCGATGCCTCCATCGCCGATCTTAACGAGTCGCTTCCCTGCTTCCCCTCGAATTCGACCGAGCGTCTCCGCTGCCTGACCAACCTGGGGAATTCCCTCTACGATCTGTATGTACGGACGGGCAACCTGACTCACCTGAACGAAGCGATCGCCTGCTGGCGCGAGGCGGTCGACTCGACGGAGTCAGGGTCCCCGGCTCGACGACTCCGCCTGACGAATCTCGCGGACGGCATACGCACGCGATATCGTCATTCGGCGAAGGCCGAAGACCTGGACGAGGCCATCAGCCTCCTCGAGCTGGCCGACCGCGAGACGCCCGCGGATTCCTGGGACAAATCACGTCACCTGGCCATCCTCGCAGTGGCGCTATTGGCTCGTCATGTTGACCGACGAGGGCGGAAGGCGAGGCCGGACCTGCGCCGAGCGATTACCGCATTGGAGGAGGCCGCTCGCCTCGCCGCGCCCGGATCCGAGATCGGTACGACCGTGGCATGCGAGCTCGGGACTGCCAGGTACTATGCCTATCTCGAGCGGGGAGCCGAGGCCGACCTTCGGGAGGCGATCGCACGACTCCGACAAGGGATCGACGGGGCGACGCCGGATAATCCCCACGTCCCCGGCTTCCGGCGCTACCTCGCTCTCTGCCTCAAGAGTCGAGCCGAGCGGAGCTGCGATGAATCCCACTCGAAGGAAGCCGTGGAGACCTTTCGCCAGGTCTGCCGCGACGGAAGCCGGTTCCAGAACGAGATCGTGCTGACGGCGGGCCGGGAGTGGGGCGACTGGGCATCGGGGCGTTCCGCATGGCGCGAGTCCGTCGAGGCCTACGGATATGCCCTCCAGGCTCTCGATGAGCTCTTGCTGATCCAGGTCGCCAGGGAAGAGAAGGAATCCTGGCTGAAGGTCTCCCAGGAGCTGATGTCGCGCGCCGCGTACGCACAGGCACGCGCGGACGATCTTCCCGGAGCCGTCATGACCGCGGAGCGAGGCCGCGCCCGGCTGCTCGCCGGGGCATTCGAAGAGACCCGGCGAGACCTGAGCCGACTCGCGGATATCGGCCGCTCCGACCTGCTCGGGCGATTCCGCGAATCGTGCTCGCGACTGGGCGAACTCGCCCGACATTCCGACGTATCCGGGATCCCGGGATCCTCGTTGCCGCCGCTTCCGAGCGGGACCCTTTCCATCGCGATCGAAGCCGCTCGAAAGGAGAGGAACGACGCCATCGCCGAGATCCGTATGCTGCCCGGCTATTCCGACTTCTTCGTGTCCTGGTCGATCGAGCGGATCCAACAGGCGGTGGGTCCAGGCACAGCGCTCGCCTATCTCATCGCCACCCCGGCGGGCGGCCTGGCCCTGGCCGTCCACGCGGCCGGGCCGGCGGGAGGGCCGTCGCGAAGAGATTCGATCACTCGGATCTGGCTCGATCAACTATCCATCCGGAACCTGAACGAGATCCTCTCGGGCCTCCCCAAGACCGAGGGCGGCTACCTGGGCGCCTATGATACCTGGCGGCGAAATGCCGACGACGATTCCGCCCGGGAATCCTGGTTCGCGGCGCTCGATCACGCCACGCGATGGCTCTGGGATGCCGCGGTGGGCCCTCTCGTGGCCGAGCTCGCCCCGCCGCGTCCGGGCGCCGCCGGCCCGACTCATGCCATATCGTCGCGGGCGGAGACGGCCTCGTCACCGAAGTTCAGCGTCGCCCTCATACCCGCCGGCCTGCTGGGCCTCTTGCCCCTCCACGCGGCCTGGACCGACGATCCTGGCGAGCCCGACGGGCGGCAGTATGCCCTCACCCGGCTCAACTTCTGCCTCGCCCCGAGCGCCTGCGCGCTGGCCGCCTCGCGCGAGCGTGCGCAGACGGCCAATGCGGATGCGATCCTCGTCGTGGACAATCCGGATGGGTCGCTCCGGTTCAGCGGGCACGAGAGCGACGCCGTGCTTTCCTACTTCCCCGAGCCGGCCAGGAAGCTCCTTCGCGGCGACCTCGCCACCCGTGAAGAGGTGTTGCGAGAGCTTCCGGCTTTTCCGGTGCTCCACTTCTCCACCCACGCCTGGGCCGGATGGGATTCCCCGATGGAGAGCGGCCTGCTCCTGGCAGGCGATGCTCGGCTCACCGTGAGTGACATCCTCTCGGCGAACCTCCGACGCGCGCGGCTGGCGGTGCTCTCGGCCTGTGAGACGGGCATCCCGGGCACGGAACTGCCCGACGAATTGGTCGGGCTGCCCGGCGGGCTGGTTCAGGCGGGGGTCGCGGGGGTGATCGCTTCGCTCTGGCCGGTCGATGACCGTTCCACGGCGATGCTCATGGAGCAGTTCTTCCGGTTCTGGATCTCCGAGAAGATGGAGCCGGCCGCCGCACTGGGGGCGGCGCAGGCCTGGCTTCGCGACACGACGAACTATCAGAAGGGCGAGTATTTTCGGAGCAGCATCCCGGAACTGACTCGCACCAGGATGCCGGCCTCGGTGGCCCTCGACTTCTACGGCGTAGTGATGACCCGGCAGCCCGATACCTCGGACTTCCGCCATCCGTTCTGGTGGGCCGCGTTCACACTCACTGGTATCTAGGGAACTCATGATGGACGAGTACGGACAGTTGGTCTCGGCGATCGACTCGATTCGAGATGAGCTCCCCGCCCTGGTAGGGTCAGACTGGCCCGAATTCGAGCGGGAGCTCGACGACTACACCGTCCGCCTGCGAGCCGGCCCCCCTGAAGCTGCCCTGGCGAAGGCCCAGGTCCTGTCCCTTTTCGGCCGGTATCGTGAGGCCCATCGGCGCCTCATCTCCACCCTCGCCGAGGTTGGCGGAGACAGCCGGACGGCGACCGAGGTCCGGGGTGTCTGGCCGGACAGGCATGCCCCTGAAACGACCGAACGGAGCCCCGACCGGGGCGGGACGCTCGAGAGCCTGAGAGTGCCGGCAGACCAGAACCGGACCCGCGGCGTCAAGCCGAAGGCCTCCGGACGAAAGCCGACCGGCGTAAGAGCCGGACCGGGATCCTCGAGGGCGGCGAAATCCAAGGTCAAATCCGTCACCCGGTACACCGATATCGTCTGTCCCCGAAGGGTCTGGATCGGTACGCCGAGGATCGCGGTGGTCGTTCGCCTGACCGTCCGGACCCCGAAGCTCAGTGCGGCCGTGTCGAAGATCGAGGTTGACCGGGAACGTCCCGTTCGAGTGGCGATCCAGGCGCCGGGGTTCGATCTGCTGAGCGGCCAGGTGCAGGAAGTGACCGTCCCCGCGGATGCCGATAGCGATCCGGTCGTCTTCGACCTCAAGCCGAGCGATCCGGGAGCGACGCAGGTCACGCTCGATTTCTTCCAGGGCAGCGAGCCGATCGGCACCGCGAGCGTGCCGGTCGAAATCACCACGTTCATGGTTTCCGAAGGGGCCGACCTCGTCAGCACCAAGGCCATCGCGAGCGGGAACGGGGTGGAACCGCCGGACATGGTGCTGCACATCGCCGTCCAGGGGAACCCGCGCGCGCTCACTTTCACCTTGATCCGAGAGGGGGGTGCCTGGTGGCGCAGCTTCGCACCGGTGGAGCTCTCGGGGCAGGCCGAAGCCTCCGCCAGGGACCTCTACGCCACGATCGCCCAGTTGGTCAATGTGACCGATCCGGTGCTGAGTCAACAAATGAATGAGCGGCGCATCATCCCGCAGGAAGATGTCGATCGAAGGGTGCAACAGCTCGGCCGGAACCTCTGGCGAAATCTGGTGCCGGAAGAGCTGCGGGTGCTCTACGCGAGGGAGCGGGCCGAATGGAAGGACAGGTCGTTGCTCGTATTTTCCGACGAACCGTACTTCCCCTGGGAACTCGTCTGGCCTTACGATGAGGCCGGGAGCTGGCACGACGATACTCCTTGGTGCGTCACGTTAAGGATGACCCGCTGGCTCCGCAAGGATGCGCGAGGCAACGGCAACGAGACGCCGCCGGGGCACTTGAAGCTTCGCGATTTCGCGGTGTTCGCGCCAACCTATAGCATCCTGCCTCACCTTTCCGGCGCCCAGAAGGAATGCAAGCTGCTCGCCAAGCTCGCCGCCGAACGCGGCCTCAAGGTCTCCAGCCCGAAGCCCCAGTATAGTGCGGTCCTCGATCTCCTCGAGAAGGGAGGCTACGACTGGATTCACGCCGCCGCGCACGGCAGCTTCCACGCCAAGTCACCCGACGGCGAGTCCGCACTCTGGCTGGACGAGGACCGCTCGCTGACTCCCGACGCGATCGTCGGCCCGGAGATCGAGGGATACATGCGCCAGCACAGGCCGGCCTTCGTCCTCAACGCCTGCCAGACGGGCAGGCAGGGCTTCGCACTGACGGGGATCGGCGGCTGGGCGAACCGCCTCGTCGGCGCCGGGGCGGGGCTCTTCATCGGCTCCCTCTGGGAGGTCAAGGACACCGGGGCTCTCAAGTTCGCCGAGGTGCTCTATCGCGCCATCTTCGACGGCAAGACCGTCTCCGACGCCGTCCGCGAGGCGCGGCAGGCCGCCCGCTCCGCCGGCGACCCGACCTGGCTAGCCTACAGCGTCTTTGCCCACCCGAATGCCGTGGTCGCCTGCACCGGGGGGAAACCATAGGGTTCGAGGGGCCGCTCATCCCGGACGGCGTCACGGTAAACGGACGAGTTCCGGCGGCTCGAGGCCGAGCGGGTGATCCATTTTCCGGTAATTGCCGGTCAAAGGCGAGCATCATGGCGAAGCGAGATCGACGCGTCCCGCGATACCGGCGGGAGTCTCAAGCCGAGCAACCTCCCGATATCACGAGCGACAGCATCCCGGCCGATCTCGGCCGACAGGCACCCAATAACTCCTACAGGCCGCCCACGTTGTATCGGGATTACGAGTTCTCATGCGTCGATTGCGGCGGCCGCGAGATCTGGACGGCGGAGCAGCAGAAGTGGTGGTATGAGATCGCCAAGGGGTCGATCTACTCGGGCGCGAAACGATGCCGAGCGTGCCGCACGGCTCTCAGGGAAGCCCATCGCGGAACCTCGCGGCGGTCGCATGGCGAGCGGAGACGGGAGGACGATGCTTGATCTCGGCCCTCGACAGAGCCCGATCGCTGAGATTCGCGGGAATGGTGATCTCAAGATTTGCTCAAGTTACGCCTGTCGGCCTCTCGTCAACAACGTCGCGCCGAAGGAAGTGCACGATGACCCCCTAAATGGGCCCGTCGAGGGCTTCGAGAGAATGGGCGATATCGACCGACCTGCCCAACTTGCCGGACCACCGACCATCGGCGAGTTGCCGGGCGGCATGGGTCGGGACCCTTTGAAGGGCATAAAGGGCGACTTTCTCATGTCCGAGTTCGTGTTCGCCGTCTGCACATGGCGAGTACCCAAGTGTCCGGTAGGCATCCACGAACGCTTCGATCGTCTCTTCGCGCGGGACCTTCTCAGGCCAATACGCGACATTGTCAGGGTCCGGCCACCACCACCTCGTCTCGTCTGCGGCTGTCCAGGCGATGCAGTTGTATCGACGGTCAGAGGGACTCGTCACCTCGTGATTGCCTCGATGCAGATTCGGGAATCCGGACGGCCCGAGCGAATCAGGATCGGACCCCATGCATGTGCCCCCAGTTCAGCCAAGCTTCTCCCATTCGGTCAATGTCGCCCCGCGCATTCTCGGGCACCGGATCCTCGCCCGTGATCCGCTTGAGCGCGATAAACCAATGGTCGGGTTCGCGGCGCAATTCATTCAGGATGAGCGGGACAGCGGCCGGACCCATGGCAATGATCGCCCGGTAGGCGGGCAATTCCGCGATTTTTGTCGGCGAAGCGAGGAACTCGGCCTGCGACTTCCATTCGGCTGCTAAGTCACTAAATCTCTCGCAAGAGATCTCGCGATCCTGCGTCACAGAAGCCGTCACTCCACCACGCGCGGCTTTCGACACGATTCGCTTCGAGAGATCGGGTTGCCGCTCGACCTGAACCTGAAAGGGCTCGATTGCCGCTTGGGCGACAACATTCTTGACGGCTTCGATCTCGTCCTCGGTATCCGGAAAGATATCGTGCAGGGGAACCGCGAGGTGAATCTCCGTCGAATGGTCCTCCCATTTCCCTTTTCGCTCCAACGGGATCACCGAGACGATGATATGATCGGCATAGTCGGGATGAGGCGAGACATAGGCCAGCCCGAACCGTCGTCCCTCGTGGATCACATCGTACGCGTTTGCCATGGGATTGCCCGGGAGAATCGCCGTCCATCGCCACGATTCTCTGTCGCGGCTCCGGGTGGCTGTCACCAAACTTGGTGCTTCGTCATGACCTTACCCTCGATTCCATCTTACCAATTCGCTCGGATTGTTGTTCAGGCGCGGGGAATCGCGGGCCGATCAGCCGGCTGCGCGGCATCACCGAGGCTCCTCGGCAGCGAAGTTGGTCCAGGCCTGGACCTCTCGAAAGCCCATTTATTGGCCGGGCTTCGCCAGGGGTGTTGAATTGGCAACGCAACGAATCACCGTCGCGAAGATCGGCGGCATGGCTGCGCCCGTGGTCATGCTGAAAATGCAGGAGTGGGCCTCGGCAAGGCAGTCCGACGATCCGAGTGAATGGTCGAGCGAGCAATGGCCCTCGGACGTGCGCAACCGGGCGGACGCATTTGCGGATCGACTGCGAAGTCACGCACTCTCACTCCCGGTGCTCTATTTCGCGGAGTGGGCGGATCCGTGGTCGATGGGCGACCTGTTCACTCGCCTGCTCTCGGCGCCCGACGGGCCGCATCCGTCGATCATCCACGCGAATCGATTCGATGTTTACGGGTACGGCCTGCCCGATCGCGGACGCCTGGCCCAGCACCTCGCGAGGGCCGGGCCGCAGCAATTTGTGGAGTCGGAGTGGTTCGTCTGGCATTTGCAAGAGGCCATACGGGCGTGCCAGGAACAGGTTGACCCGGCGGCACTCGTCGTGCTTCGCGAGGTCGTCGGAGGGCTCGTGACCGATGAGGAACTGGGCGATTCGCTGCCTCTCGTGCCGGATTGGCTCTCGGAGATCTGAGGATCGCGGTCGTCAGGCCTCGCCGAGCAAGGCCAGTCGCGCCCAGTTGAGGGCGGCCTTGGACGCCAGGAGCTGGATGAAGTCGCGCGGGCGTTCGGGGCCCATGTCGAGCCGGCGGGTCTGGGTGCCTCCGGCGGTCGCCAGGCCGAGGTAGACGAGTCCCACGGGCTTCTCGGGAGTACCGCCGCCGGGCCCGGCGACGCCGGTGGTGCTGACTCCCACCGTGGCGCCGAGCCGCGTCCGGACGCCCTCGGCCATGGCCGAGGCCACCTCCGGGCTGACCGCCCCGTGCGCCGCGAGGAGCTCCACCGGTACGCCCAGGAGCTCGGCCTTGGCCGCGTTGGCATAGGTCACGACCCCGCCCGGGTAGGACGCGCTGATCCCCGGGATGGCCGTGAGCATGCGGGCGATCAGGCCGCCGGTGCACGACTCGGCCGTGGCCAGGGTCGAGCCGGTGCGGGCGAGCTGGACGGCCACCGCGTCGGCGACGTCAACCGATCCCTCGCCCAGGACGAGGTTGCCGAACCGCTCGTGGATGAGGTCGACCGTCGGCTGGGTGAGGCGGAGGGCCTCTTCCTCGGTCGCGGCCTCGGCCGCGATCCGGAAGCTGATGGTCGCGTCGTGCGCGGTGATCCCGACCTCCGGGATCCGACCCCGGGCGGTCAGGTCCATCGCCTGGGCCTCGAGCTCGGATTCCCCCTTGCCGAACAGGTTGATCTTGCGGTGGACGATGATCGTATTGACGAACCCCGACCGCTTCAGCCTGGGGACTACCTGGTCCTGGAACATCCGCTTCATCTCGGAAGGGACGCCGGGGAGGCAGGCGACCGTCGCCCGGCCGACCCGCATCCAGATGCCGGGCGCCGTGCCGATCGGGTTCTCCAGCGGCTCGGCGCCGCGGGGGAACAGTGCCTGGACCCGGTTCCGCTCGGCCATCACGCGGTTGCGGCTCGCGAACATCGCCGCGATCGCCGCCAGCGAAGCGGGATCCTCGACCAGCGGCTCGCCGGCGCAATCGGCGAGCGCCTCGCGCGTGAGGTCGTCCTGGGTCGGCCCCAGGCCGCCGGTCATGATGACCAGCTCGGCGCGGTCGAAAGCGGCCCGGAACGCGGACTTGTGATCATCCATGTCGTCGCCCAGCGTCGTATGGAACGCCACCGGGATGCCCAGCAAACCCAACTCCTGGCTGAGCCATCGGCTGTTCGTATCCAGGCTCTGCCCGCTGACCAGCTCGGTGCCGATCGAGATGATTTCCGCTCGCATCTTCGGTCCCCATCCCCTGAGATGATTCGATCCGCCCCGATTCGAGCATTCATGAAATCCTCGAGAAGCCCAATCTAACAGCTCAGGTCCCACCTGGCACCAGGGCTTTGAAATCGGGTAACATGGAGAACCATCAAGCTCTTGTCGCGCCCTGGCCAGGGAGCGAGACCGGCCCACCCCGAACGAGCCGAGAGGTTGCAACCCATGAGTGGATGTGTGCTGCAACGGCCGACACTGGTGTTAAACCGGCACTGGCAGCCGGTGCATGTCGCACCCGTTGCGCGTGCCTTGATCATGCTGTGGAACCAGGCCGCATGCGTGATCGATCCGGACGACTTCCGCCTTTATACCTGGTCGGATTGGGCCAAGATGGCGCCTCGCGACGGCGAGCCTTTCATCCGGACCGTCCGGTTCCACCTGCGAGTGCCCGAGGTGCTGGCCCTGACCCGGCACGACAAGGCTCGCCACCAGACCGTCACCTTCAGCAGGCGGAACCTGTTCAAGCGGGACCATTCCACCTGCCAGTATTGCGGCTGTCAGCCGGGTACCGAGGAATTGACCATCGACCACGTGATCCCCCGGTCGCAGCAGGGGCAGACGACCTGGGAGAATTGCGTGCTGGCATGCGTCTCCTGCAACGCGAGGAAGGCGAATCGGACGCCCGACCAGGCGATGATGAAGCTCCGCCGCGCCCCGGTCCGACCGTCCTGGAAACCCCTCTACGAGGCGACCGGCCCCCGGATCGCAAGCTGGTCGCGCTTCCTGAGCGACGCCTACTGGAATGTCCCGCTCGATCCCGTTGGTTGAATCGTCCTCTTCAGAACGGTACCATTCGGGCTGACACGCATTGTGCTATGTGGGTCGCGCTCGCGGGATCTTAACGCCTGAGCCCGGCCGCGACGATCTCGGACCGGCTCGCGAGGGCCGACGCTTCATCCGGAAGTCGGGAGGAGCGATGACCATGCCCCAGTCCCGTGAACCGCACACGTCTCGATCGTCGCGCAGGGAGCTGTTGCAGCGATTCGGAATGACGGCGGCTTCGCTCGCCGCCGTCTCGGGAGGCCATTCTCTGGCGGCGGCGGATCCGCCGACCAGGGCGCAGGCGGGCGATCCTGCAAGGCGGCACCTGCTTCACGGCATCGATCCGCATAACCTGATCGCGGAATACCAGCGGCGCGGCCTCGACGAGCTGAGCGACGCGGAACTCTGCCAGCAGGCCGCGGCCTTGATCTCCCCTCCTCCCGCGAAGGGCGGCAGCAGCTTCACCTTGCACGCCCCACTGGAACTGCTGGCCCGTTACGGGCTCATGCCGCTCGTCGATCCGCGCGAGCGGAAACTGGCCCGCCTGCGGATGGTGGCCAGCGCGGCGAGCTTTGAGACCAAGACGACGGCCGTCCCGGCCCCTGCCAAGATCGCGCGGTTCGCCAATCCCGGCGACGCGATCGCGGAATTCACGCGATGCTTCCACGCGGGCGACGCCGGCGGCCTGGAATCGATCATGCTCCAGTTCGCGGCCCAGTACGGCACCGCGCGCCTCGTCCACGTCCTGACTCCCCTGGCGCTGCCGACGCTCACGGGCGCGTCGCACTCGCACATCGGCCTCTGGCTCCTCCTGCGGCACGGGCGCGGCGGCGACACGAGGGACGCCGGCCTGTTGCGGGCGGCGGCCCGCGCGCTGGCTTCCGGCCCCAAGAGTCAGCTCAAGAGCTTCGCGGGGATGGCGATCATCGGCGACAAGCCGCTCACCCAGACGCCGGCCGAGGTCGAGCGGGAGACCCTCGCCAGGTTGGCAGCCCCCCCGCGCCGAGAATGCGTACGGGAGTATGCACCACCTGATCACGGCGGGCGAGGCGACCGGCAACGCCGACACACTCTTTGCGGACTTCATCCGGCACGACTTGACGGGCGATCAGATCGATGCGGCATTCCGGGCGGCACTGCGGGTCTGCGCGCTCAACATGTTGCAGCACGACGCGACGTTCGCCAAGTTCGGGTGGAGTCATTGCCTGACCCTGCCCCAGGCGGCCTGCGGGCTGTCGAGCCTCAACCTCGACCGCAAGCTCGCCCTGGCCGCGACGCTCGTCTGGGCGACGGCCTACCGCAGCGTGCTCAGCGATCACGACCTCGACCTCGGCTGGGCCCCCGCCCCGCTCGCCGGTTCCCCGAGCCTGACCGAAGCCCTCCAGACGTCCCCCGCCGCGGCCGCCGCCCGCGCCTGGCACGCCGAGACCGCGGAACGACCGCTCGTGAAACGAACCCTCGCGACCCAGGCTTCGATCCGCACGGACCAGCATCTGATCAAGTACACCCGCGCCTGTCTCGACATGATTTCGTTCGATCCCGAGTACGAGCGCCTCTACCTCGCCGCCGCCGCACACCTGTGCGGGCTCTGGGTCAAGGAGCAGCCGGAAACAGCGATCAAGGATGAGCTCAAGACAGCGACGTGATCGCAGGCGGAGTCGTCGCGACTCTCAGGACCGGAACAGCGCCGCCGGCTCGAAGGTACCGCCCACGGCGTCGCGCGAGCTCATGCCCAGCCAGCTTTCCAGGACCGAGGAATAGATACGTCGGAAGTCGGTGGTCATCCTCGGCTCGCCATCGCCCAGGTCGGTCAGGCTCGGCATGTTGCCGGCGATACCGTCGCGCACATCGGGGCCGGCGAGGAACACGACGCCCGCCGTCCCGTGATCCGTGCCGCCCGAGCCGTTCTCCCGGATCGTCCTGCCGAACTCGCTGAACGCCAGCAAGGCCACTCGTTCGGAGAGCCTGGCCGCACGGAGGTCCTCGAAGAACGCGGCCACCGCGCCGGCAAACTCCGAGAGCAACCCGCTATGCGTGTCCTCCTGGGCGGCATGCGTGTCGAAGCCACTCTGCGTGGTGTAGAAGACCCGGGCGCCGAGATCGGACTTCAACAACCGGGCTGCCAGGTTGAGCCGTTCCCCGAGGCCGGTGGATGGGTACCTGGCTGTATCATGACCGCCGGCGACGTGCGCCAGTTGTCTTGAGGCCGTCCGAGCGTCCACGGCCTGTCGGCAGACGAACGCGAGCAGATCGTCCGGGTTGTGACTCGTCGCGTCTCGTTCGAGCGCGGCCGGTTCCGCGAGGAGCATTTCCTCCGGGCGACCGAGCGACAGCGCCGTACTGCGCCGGCCGCGCAGGGCTCCGGGGACCGAACCGCTCAACGCGTAGGAGGTCCCGGCCAATGGGTCGAGCGCCCGCCCAAGCCAGCCGTAACCCACCTCGGGGTCGAAGCGAGCCGTCTGCCAGATCGCCATGCTTTCGAAGTGCGACCGGTTCGGGTTGGGATAGCCCACGCCCGGGATGACCGCGAGCTGTCCGTCCTGGAGCAGCGTCTCCAGCGGCTTGAGGGATGGGTGCAGGCCCAGGGTGTCGGACAAGCGGACCAGGTCTCGCGTCCGGATTCTCAGGGTTGGCCGAAGCTTCGCGTAGTTGGGATCGGCATGGGGCACGACGGTGTTGAGGGCATCGTTGCCGCCGTCGAGCTGGACGACGACAAGGACGCGGCCGTCCCGATCGGTGGTGGCGGTACGTGCCGTGCGGGCCACGAACAGCGGCACCGCCGGAGCCAGCGCCAGCAAGGACGACGACTGCAAGAACGCTCGGCGAGTCAGCATGGCAGGCTCCTTTCGGTTCAGGCGAGCTGTGCCCGCGGCGATGACAGCAGAATCGTGATTGCTTTCGCGTTGCCCGGGGCTGGGTCGGTTCCGAAGAGCAGGCGATGGTGGAACAGGAACACGGAATCGGCATCGGAGCCGAACCCATACTTCCTCGGCAAGGCCGCGGGGTCGTAGGAGGAAGGCCGGCCCGCGCCGGTGCCGCCGACCAGGGAAGCCGCGCAATTGGCCCGGGCGATCAATCCACGCGGGTGAATCCAGGCCCTACCGCCCGGCCAGCCCCCCACGTTCGGCGGCTCGAACAGTTCCTGGCCCATTCGCGTCGACCAGTCGGCAAGCGCGAGCATGCTGGGGGATGGGTCGAACATTTCCAGGGCTCGCGCCGCGCCGGCGACGTACTCCACCGGGCCCAGCACGCGCGTGCCCAGGTTGGCATCGGCGAAGAACGCTCGCGATTTCAGGATCGTGTTGACGGCCCAGCCGATATCCAGGCCGCGCTCGCGGAACTCGGTCGTCAACTCGGTCACCGCTTCCGGAGGCAAGGCAGTCTCGCCGAAGAACAGACGGCAGAGCTTGCCGGCGATACGCCGAGCCGTGGCGGGCTGGTCCAGCAGAATCTTCACCAGATCCGACCCGGCCCACCGGCCCTTGTGCCCGAGGATGGTCTTCTCGCCGTCGTCGTGGCGAAGAGTGTTCTCGGCGAACCTCTCATCGTCGACGACGGTCCAGCCCGTCAATGCCCTGGCCGCTTCCTGGACGTCGCGTTCGGAATAATGGCCCACGCCGAGCGTGAACAGCTCCATCAATTCGCGGCCCAGATTCTCATTCGGATGGCCCTTGCGGTTGGCCGGGGCGTCAAGGTAGACGAGCAGAGCCGGCTCACGAACGGCGGCGCCCAGCAGGTCGGCGAAGTGCGCCTGCGCGTGGCGTCGCAGCGTGTCGTTCTGGCGGTACATCAGGGCAGCGTCCCCGACCTTGCTGTTGGCGGTGGCGAAATGATCGTGCCAGAAGAGGGTGAGGCGCTCGGTTAACGCGTCCGCGCCGAAGAGCATCCGGTAGAACCACCAACCCTCGAGCCGGTTGATGTCCTGCCCGGCGACCGCGGCATCGGCCAAGAGTTGGGCCGTAGAAGCAAAATCAGCACGTGCGGTGCCGGCTGTTCCGGCCAGCAGACGGCCGACGCTCGCGATGGGCCCGTCCCTGAGGTCGCGCTGTAGTTCTTCCCAGGTGGCGGCGAAGGCGGCTCGGCGGTGCAGGTGGACGACGCGCCGCAATGTCCAGGGCGACCTGTTGTCGGGCTCGAAGGGCGCCCAGTGATGGGAGACCATGTTATTCTCCCTCAGCGACCTTGAGCTTTCCAAGGTCGGTGGTCCGCTCGGCCTCGACCTTTGCGCTGTAGACAAGCTGATTGCCATAACCGCTCCGTTTGCTTGCGTAGCGACGCCAAAGTTGGAACTCGAGGTCCGGGATGACTTCGTCGATGATGAAGGTGCCGCCGGCGTCGGTAACAACCCGATCCGCACCGTGTATGAACGAATTTATAATTACGCACATTCCGTCAATGTTGATGCCGGCATTATGGTAGGTGAGGTTGACGTTGACGCCGCTCACCGGCTTGCCGGCCTCGTCGACGACGGTCCCCCGAACGACGCCACAGGGGCGGAACCGCGCGACCACGGGCCCTTTCTCGTCGCCCTTGAGCGTGAGCGTGGCGAACAGCTTCTTGCTGGGTTCGTAGAAGACCAATCGCCGCGGTTGGCCTGACTCGGCCACGCCCTGGGCCAGCCATGAATCGGTTTCCGCGCGTAACGGATCGCCGAAGCCTCCACCCCGGCGGCCTCCTTCCCAGACGAAGGTGTTGACGAGCGGGCGGCCGTTAGCGTCCTGGAGCTTGATCGTGATCGTACTTGCGGGCTCCACGGAAATGTCCTGCTTGACCGTCGTGCCCGGTTCGATCTGGAGGACCCTGCAAGAGCTCCCTTTCAATGGGAGGGAAGTGCCACCGGATGAGGCGTAGTCGCCGGGATGGTCGGCCGGGAAATACTGAGGGTACCCGGGGTCGGCCGTCGCCCGCTTGTACTTGCGCGAGGGATACGCCTGTCCCGCAGGCGACCACTCGTAATCCACGCCGCCCATGAGCAACACGGGGCCGGGGATGGTCACGATCCGGAAGGTGCCGTCCTCCGCGGTTGACGTGGAGTGATCGTAATAGTGGTAGCGAAGCATGCGAGCGAAAGCGTTGTCGGCCAGGGCGGCCAGGTGGATATCGCCGCGGATGCCCTTGCCGGTGGCCGCGTCGATGATGCGTCCGGTGATCACCGACGCCTGAGTGAAGCGAGTCAAGGCGATGTCGGCCGCGACGGGAGTATAGCCATCGGTGTCGGGGACCCTGAGCTGTAGGCCGGGCTGGCCGGCCGAGAGGTCGGTGTAGACCTCGAGCCAATAGGAGTTGTCTTTGTGGACCCCTCGAATCTCGTAACGGCCTGCCGCGTCGGTTGTCGCGGAGTTGCCATGACAATGGACTTCCACGCCCGGCCAGGGTTTGCCGGCGCCGGTGTCCCGGATGACGCCACGGATGACCTTGCCCGGCTCAACCACGAAGACGGGTTCCGGCCCGTGCAGCACGGGCGCGGGCAAATCACCTGAACCGGAAACAATGATCGGGCTCTGCTTGCGCGGCCTCATTGTAAGGTGTCGCGTTGAAGCCCGGGCGGTTGACCACATACCAGTAGGCAGCGGCGCTACCGGCCCCCGACGTGCGCAGACGGACGAGCCGCTCCGCACCCGTTCCCGCGAGACGAAACCGCCCGTCCGCATCGGTCGTTGCCGCGGCAATGTCGCCGACTGCCGGCCAGAAGTTCCTGTCCGCTCCCGGCCAGTTGAAGGAAAGCATCCGGTTCGTCCAGGCCGACAGGAAACGATCCACGGAGTTGCCGTCGAAGGCCCCAACGGTAAAGACGGCCACCTGAACGTCCGCAACCGGCTTGCCCTGTGTATCCACGATCTTGCCGTGGATCACCTGATCCTTGACCAGGCGCAACGCGACCGCCCGCGCCGTGTTGAGCCCGGCGATGGCGGCGAAGTCGAGACCGGCGCCTGGAGCGCACGCTGTGAGGAAGCGCCCTGGCTCCCACCCCTTAGGAACCTTGACCGTGAACCGGCCATCGGCGCCCGACGTGCCGAGGTCCTCGGGCTTCTGCCCCCGGCCAACCAGGATGAGCCTGGCCCCGTGGAACGGCCGGCCCTGCGGATCCAGGACTTGACCGGAGACGTCCATCATCGGCTCGGACGTCGGCCGCTCGGCAACGGCTTGCGGGGCGTCGCTCCTGGCCGGCATGGCCCGATCGTCTGGCGGCGTCGCGCCAGTCGGCATCGAGAACCAGGCCCCGAAACTCAGGGCACTGACTCCGAGGAGGATGAGTGCGGCAATCATCGATTTCTTGAGCGCTGCTTGCACGGTGACCCCCTTGAGGAGTGCCGCGACGACGCCGCGGGGAGAGCCCGCGATCGCAGCCAGGACATCCTCGAACACCCTTGGCTGGGACGCTCCCGCCGGGGAGGTGGCCGCCAGTGTCAAGAGACCCGCTCCCAGGGCACAGCCACGGCCCATCAAGGCGGCGCCCAGGCGTTTCCGACCCCGCTCCAACTGGATCTTGATCGTACCGGCCGGCACGCCCAGCCGGACGGCCGCTTCGTCCCGGGTCAGCCCTTCCAGATAGCACAGGACCAACGGCTCTCGGTAGCGAGGCGGGAGCCTGCCGAGTTCTTCGTCCAATGCCGCCAGCAACTCGCGGCCGCTCATGCCGTCGACCGCCTGCACGACCTCCGGAACGGCCGCCCGCGCTTCACGCCGGGCTCGTCGTTGAGCGGCCACCCGGGCATTGCGCGACACCTTACGGGCCGTGGCGTAGAGCCAGTTCGCCACCGACGCCTGCCAGCGGTTGTGACCGCGGGCCTTGCGGGCCAGGATGAGGAAGGTCGCCTGGACAAGCGTCCTCGGCATCCTGCTGGTTCGGCAAGGCACGGCGACAGACGCCCAGGACCATGCCCCCGTGGCGGCGGAGCAGCCCTGCGAAGGCCTCTTGATCGTTGTCATCGGAAAAGCGGCGGAGGAGATCCGCATCGCTGACGCCGCCGGCCTGCGCCGTCTGGATCGCCTTCAATAGAGCAGTCGTTGTAGCCCTCGACATAACCACCCTCCCGTCGCTCACGGTCTCTCTACTCATGTTATGTGCGCCGGCCAGCGGGTGGCATCAACCCATGTCCGTCGCGCTGGATCTCCCCCTTGAGCACTTCGACCGCGTTTTCCCGTTGCGCGTGACGCTTCCGAGACGTAAGCCGGCGGGACAACCTTTCGTCCGAAGTCAAACCGGCGAGCCCGCCTTCGTAGACGGTATGCGCCGGGCGAAACTCATCTCACGGCGCAGCGATGCACGAATGAACCTCTCCTCAGCCTTTGCCAGGCCGCTGCCCCAGCCGACCTGGCGCCATCCCACGTAAGCGTTCACGGCCAAGGATGACAAACGCACAGGTTGCCGGAGGAAGGATGTCGCCGCAGCCGTCTTCCCGGGCAGGCAGGCCAGGACGGCCTGACCTACGCGGACCTTCGCCTCAGGAGCCGGTACGCGGCGCGGAGCGGCCAGCCGACGACCATCAGCACGCCGACGACATACGTCCCCGGGATCCCCGCCAGGTACCAGTTCGACCGATCATAGCGATCGTACGAGGGCCGGTGGCCGCTGTCGAAGACCAGCCAGGCGACCGCGACCAACACCGACGCCGCCACCGTCAGAAGGGTCAGCCGGGCGATCGCTCTCCAGCGATGGCGGATCAGGTCCAGGACGGCCTTCGCGACGAGGGCGACGATCGGGACGCCCGCCAGCGTCAACAGGGTGAAGACGAGCCGGGGAGAGGCCGGCGTCGCGCCGATCTGCACCGGGACCAGGGGCTCGAATGTCTGAAAGACCGTGAGGGGGACGGCGGCGGCGATCGGCAGAGCCATCAACAGCCGGATAGTCCAGGGGCGGCGGCGGGCGGCCAGCCGGAGGATCCCCAGCGGCAAGGCCACGTTGGCGAGGGCCAGGCCCACGACGACCAGGAAGCCCTTGGGTCCGATCGTGAAGAGGATCGGGCGGGTCCAGGGGAGCGGGCGGGTCCAGCGCGGGTCGCCGTCGGCCCGGCCGGGCGGGACCGAGGCGCCGGAGGGCGTCGCCGGGGTCGCGGTGCGGGCGATCGTCGCCCCGAACTGTTGCGCGATCAGGAGGGGCGGCCGCGCGGCATCGCCCGGGTCCAGGATCGATCCGGGGGCACCCCGCCCGTCCGGTTCGGGTTCGCCCACGGTCAGCCAGGCGGGCCGGCCGGTCTTGCCGTCGAGGAACGCCCCCGAGTCGAGCAGGAGCCCGGCGGGCCGGTCCTTCGCCGGCCGGATGATCGACTCGACGAACCCGAGGTCCCCCGTCGGCCGGGACCAGAGCTCGCGCAGGTCGGCGTCCCAGGCGCGGAGGCGGCCATCATGCCGGAGGATCAGCTCGTCGCGGCCGTCGCCGTCGAGGTCGGCGATACCAGGGGGGTTCTCGTCGGGCCAGTCGCACCTCCGGGCCTCGCGGCCGTCGCCGTCGAGGAACACCATCTCATGACGGCGGCCGGGCGCGCGGTAGCTGACGCAGATCCGACGCTCTCCGCCCTGCCCCTGCCGGGCCGCCACGATCAACGGCCAGGCTCCGCTTGGGTCCCTGTCGCGGCTCCATGACCAGCGCGGCCGGCCATCTCGGCCATCGAAGGCGCGGACGCCGATCGTTCGATCGGCGGTCCCCGGCAGGTCGCTCATGATGGCCACGATCGGCCGCGCGGGATCGCCCGCGTCGGCGATCACCACCCTCGGGTACGAGGTTCGCGGATTATCGAACGTCCGCGACCACAGCCTCCGGCCGTCGTGGAGCGAGATGGCTTGCAGGTTGAACATGGATTCCGCGCCGCCTCCCTGTCGGTCGGTGAGGAGCAGGACATCCAGGTTATCGTCGCCGTCGAGGTCCTCGAACTTCGGAAACGGCATCACGCTGGGGTAAAGATCGTACGTCGGTCGATCGGCCAGCTCGAGGTCCCAGAGGATCCGACCGGTCCGGCCCGAGACCCGCGCCAGGTGCGGCCGCGTCTCCGCGCCCAGGGGCGGCGGCGTCGGGCTTGCCTTCAGGAAGGGGCTGTTGTGCCGGACGATCAGGTCGGCCGCGGCTCCCGGCTCGACGATTCGCGGCACGGCCCAGACCACCGGGGAGTGGCCGTGCGCCTCGAATGCCATCGGAAGCGCGCCGGCCGTCCAGGCCGGCCGGCCGGTCCGGCCCGACAGTAGCGTCAGCGGCAATGTCGCGGGCCGGCGGAAGTCCTGCACGGGAGGGGTCGCACAAGATTCCCCGACGATCACGTCGGGCGTGCCGTCGCCGTCCAGGTCGCCCGACGGCATCGGGGCTGTCCACAATGAGTACTCCTCGCCGCGGTCGGCCTCGAACCAGCCCCGGCGGAGGCCGAGGTCGGTCGACCAGAGGAGTCGCCCATCGCGCCCGGATCGGGCCATCGCCGTCCGGCTGCCGGGCTCCGGACCGGGCGACCGGCCGGGGGCCCTCAGTCCGGCAATCAGGGTATCGCCGATGCCATCGCCGTCCAGGTCGGCGGCCGGCCGGAATTCGCCCCGATCCGACGCCAACGGGTCGCGGGCCGGCTCGAAGCGGCCGAGCGACCGCCAGGCCTCGGACGGCTCGCCGCGGAAGGCACGGAGGGCGCCGCGCGCGTTGCCCCACAGGTCCGTCAGGCCGTCGCCGTCGAGGTCGGCCACCCGCATGTCCTCAAACCCGGGGAGGGACTGCACCTCATGGCCGGTGGAAACCTCGAGCATGTGGACCGTCGGCGGATCCGCGTCGGCGGGCAGGAGCCCTGTGTCCACGAGCCAGCGCGAGATCTCATTCGGGACGGCCAGGAGGGGCCAGCCGTCCGGGCCCCGGCCCCACCACCTTGGTGGCATCGACGGGTCCGAGTGGTCGGGCGCCAGGTCGAGGTGCCACCACCACAGGGGCCGGCCGTCCTTGCCGGAGAGGGCGTCAACGTAATATCGCTCCGGCTCGGCCGGGCCGCCCCGGCTGGGGCCGACGGGCTGTCGGCCGAGGAAGAGCGAGGTGGCCACGAGGTCGCGGACGCCGTCGCGATCGAGGTCGGGCGCCTCGATCATCGCGATCACCCCGTCCTCGCCCCGCGTCTGGGGGTGCATCGGCCGGGTCCAACGGGGGAGGCCCGTGGCGCCGTCGAGCAGGCGGGCGCCGCGATAGCCGTCCTTCGAGGCCGGGCCGGAGGCGTCGGGCACGGCGACCTCGGCGCGGCCGTCGCCGTCGAGGTCGGCCACCAGCACGGGCACGTTGCTGTCGTCGGAGGAGGGATCGTAAAACGAGGGGATCGTCGTGGACCAGAGCGGCTGACCGGCCCCGATGGAGAAAGCAGTCAGCGACTGGGTGTTCCCCATGCCCGGCCCAATCGCGAGGATCTCGGGCTCGCCGTCGCCGTCGAGGTCGGCGTACTGGACGCGCTGGACCGGCGCGAGGCCCAGATCGATCGGGCCGGTCCGCCGCCGCCCGTCCGCCGGGTCGAGCCCGATCCATGCGGATCGGTCGATGATCGCCACCGTCGAGGATCGCCGCCCCCGGAGAAACACCATCCCACTCCCCGGATCGTACGGCCACTCCGGGTTGAAATCGGCGTCGAGCGGGTGAGCCCACAATCGTCGCCCCGACCGGCCCGAGACGGCGACGACCACGCGGCGGTAAATATTCGTGCGATCCTGACCCGTCTGGGGCGCGAGCGCATCTACCACCACGCCGCGAAGGTCCTGGGTCGGGGGCTGGAAGACCACGATCGCGATGATGTCGGGTACGCCATCGCGGTCGAGATCCGCCGTCGCGGGGTCGCCGATGTTCCCGTTGTGGCGGACCTGACCGGGGCGTTCGGGGCCCTCGGGATGGGGGCCGCCGGGGCCGTCGGGCTCGGCCTGGTAGGTCCAGAGCACCGAGCCGTCCTTGCCCGAGACGGCCAGGAAGTCGGAGCCGCTCACCCAGACGAGGTCGCGCGTGCCATCGCCGTCGATATCGGGCGCCGGGTCGATCAGCCACTGATTGCCAGGGTTGGTCGCCAGCCATTCGACCCACGGGTGATAGGCCCGCGCCGGCTTCCCGGGCCTGCCGGGCTCGAGGGCGTCCCAGATCAGCATGCCGGTGGCGCCGTCGCGCCGGCCGAACCGGGAAGGCAACAGCTCGGCCAGGGCGTCCTTGCCGGGCGGCAGTTCGGACGCCACCTCGATCAGGTCGGCCTTGCCGGGGGTCAGCTCGATGGCCGTGCTCCTCCAGACGAACGGGATCGGGTCCTTCCGGGGCTTCATGCCGGTCCAACCGGGCGGGATCGGTGTCTCGCCGAGCAGGCGGTTGTCGTCGAGTGTGAGCGTTCGGGTGGACGACTCGCCCCGGACGACGGCGCATCGATAAGTCCGGCCGAGCCGGCCCTCACCCGCGACGCGGAGCCGGTAATCGCCCGAGGGCAGGGTCAGGGTCGCGCGGCGGAGCAATTCGACCGGCTCGCCGATCGGGGTGTCGTCCGACTCGCCCAGCACCTGGACGGTCAGCGGCGGGCCGTCGGTCGTCAGCACGACCCGGCCGGCGCGCCAGGCGTCGCAGGCCCTCCAGGCGGCGAGGCCGGCGACCTCGACCAGCAAGACGGCCACGACGATACGGAGGACCCTCCTCGTCGCGAGGGCCATGCCCCCGTCTCCTTGGTTCGCCGCTTCGGGGTGAGTCATGACATGGAACCCTGCTCGCCGTGGGAACTCACCGATCGGCGTAGGTCGGGCAGGATAGCAACCGGCCGCACCTGGTCATCCACCACCTGCCCGGTCATCGTCCGGTCGGCTTGAGCCCGAGACAACACGATGGCCAGCAAGGCACGGAGAAGCATCGGAATCTCCTCCATCGGCACCGTGGGCACATTTCCCGAATTCCACAAGGGACAAGATCCTACGTGATCGATCAATTCAAGATGATGTGTAGTAGGAACTGGAGCAAGAGCGATAAGAACTCGATGGGAGAGTTGAGGAAGGCCATTGCGAGGAGCAAGCAGGCCGCGAGATCCGCGATCGCCATGATCGCAAAGGTTCCGATCGCAACTCCGAGACCGGCGAACATCTTACTGAATACGGCGCCGATCAGGACGGTCACGGAGTAGCCGACATAAAGGACGAGCGACAACAGGCAAGCGACGGCGACCAGGAACCACTGGACTCCACGACGAGAAACACCCATCGTTCGTCTCCCTCTGAAGCGATCATCGACGTGCAGGGGATCGATCCGTTCCGGCTTGCTGCCATCGAGTCCCTCCACGATCGACGTTGCCAGCCGCCTTCAATCATACCGACCTTGTCGGCTGATGTCTTGGACGAATCGGCCGTCGTATCAACGGGGGCTTTCCGGCTGAGGGGGCCGGGCAGGCACCGATGCGATTCGCCGGCGGGCGTGCATCCCGGCGCATTTTCCGGTCGCCCGGTCATGCGACGTATCTGGACGCGCAAGTGATGTCAAAGTCATGCACGGTCGGCCGTTTCGCTCGTCGTCGGCCTTCTGACTTCCGACGACGAGCTCATGACGACGGGTCTCGGCCTTGCGAAGCAGGGCGACCGTGGAAATCGTCAGTTCGTCGAGTATGTGCCGTAGATGTCGTTGTTCGAGGTGGGCGCGAAGTTGGCCACCACCTTGGTTTTTCCCGACAGCACGACTGCGCCGCTACTGAGGTCGATGTACAGCCCGCCGCCAACTCCCTCGCCGCCGCCGGCGCCGCCAAGGGCGAGGTTCAGGGAGATCAGCGTGTCGGAGAAGGTCGCCGTGGAACCGTCTGTATTGAAGGCGCCCCCGCCGAAGCCGTTGCCTCCACCATCGCCACCTTGCGCCACGTTGGCCGTGATCAGGCTACCGGTAACGGTGAGGGTAGAGCCGTAGTTATTTTCGATCCCTCCGCCTTCACCGTTACCTCCACCGTCGCCGCCTTTGGCCTCATTGGCCGCGATCAGGCTGCCGGCAACGGTGAGGGTGGATCCAAAGTCATTCGCGATGCCCCCGCCGAAGCCGTTGGCACCCGGTGCCCCGCCGGACCCCGCCCCCCCGGTGACCTGGTTGCCCGAGAGGGTGCTTCCCGAGATCGTGAGCGTCAACCCCGAGTCCCAGATCGCACCGCCGGCGCCCAGCCCGCCCTGGTTTCCCGACCCGGTCGCCGCGCCGCCGGCAGCCTGGTTGCCCTGGAATTTCGAATTCCGCACCGTCGAGGCGCCTGCGAACAGGTCGGCCAGCGCGCCACCCAGGGCCAGTCCGCCGGAGGCCGATCCGCCTCCAGGACCGGCGATCGCACTGTTGCCGTCGAGGACGCAACCGGCGAGGTCCAGGACCGCGTCCGCGTTCTGGATGGCTCCTCCGGAGGACGCTCCGTCGAAGCCCGATCCACCGATCGTCCCATTATTGGCGAACGTGCTGTTCTCCACGGTCATCGGTCCGTCCTGGTTATTGATCGCGCCTCCGGCGGCGTCGCCTTCGGCGGGCGACGAAGCCGGCACGATGGCCTGGTCATCGACGAACGAGCTGCCGCTGATGGTCGCCTGGGTCACCGCGTCGAGGTCGATGGCACCTCCCTGGGCGGAGTCATTGCCGCTGACCGTGTTGCCGCTGAACGAAGAGTTGGTGACGGTGACGACGGCGGAGAACTCGGCGTGAATCGCGCCGCCCGCCGCGGTATCCGCGATCACGCGATTGCCCGTGAATGTACTGTTCGAGACGGTCAGGGCGTTAGGCGAGAAGCCGCTGGAAAAGTAGATCCCACCACCGATGGCGAAGTTGCCGGGTTGGGCATTGGAAGCCGTGTTGTCGGAAACCAGGCAGGAGTTGATCGAGATGTCTCCGCCGCCACCGGCAATGCCTCCTCCGATGGTCGACGAGTTGCCCGTGATGGAGCTGTTGGTGATGGTCATCGTTCCGCCGCTCGAATCGATGCCTCCGCCATCGCCCGAATCGGGGAGTGGGGACGAGTTATCGCTGATGAGGCTGTTGCCGATCGTCGATGTGCCATCGTTCCAGAGACCGCCGCCGTCCGCGGACGAGTTGCCGCTGATCGCGCATTTGTTGATGGTGAGCTGGGCGCCCCCGGTGGTGAAATTCTCGCTGGCAATCGCCCCACCAAAGCCTCCGAGCTCGGCCGCATTGTTGTCGAAGGTCGAGCCCGTGAGAGTCGAGATACCCGTGCTGTTGATCGCGCCGCCCGACTGGGCCGAGTTGTCGTCGAATGTGGAGTCCTTCACCGTCAGCGTGCCGTCGTTCTCGATGCCGCCTCCGAGTCCCGAGGGCGCCGAGTCGTTCGTGAAGGTGCACCGGGCGACGGTCAGCGTCCCCTCGTTGGCGACTCCGCCACCGTTCAACGTGCTGGAGGGAGCCAGGCCGTCGGAGATGGTCAGGCCGGAGATGGTTGACGTCGCGCCGGAATCGACCTGGAACACTTCCAGTGCATCATTCCCGCTGATCGCGAGCAGGTTCGACGCAGTCGTTGAGGTCGAACATGGTCTGTCGGGTATACAGGAACGCGTGCGTCGTCGTCGAATCCACACGCGACGTCCCCGCCACGTCGCCCCGATTGTTGATGTGGGAGGCCCGACTCCACATTCCGCCCAGTGTCCCGAGATCGTCGGTCAGCGGGTTGATCGGCCGATTGGGCCCGGTCCGAAATGCGTGGTCTTGCTGGCCCTGTCGAGCCGTGAAGACCGGGGCCGAGCCCACAACCTGGCCGAGATCGTTGATCGCGGTGGCCCCGCTGACCTGGCCCGGGGCTAGCGATCCCAGGTCGTCGGTCAGGGGATTGATCGGCCGATCCGGAGCCGTGCGAAACGCATGTCCCAGCGGGCCGCCGTTCACCGCCGAGATCCCCACGTTGGATACTCCCACCGCCTGGCCCAGCGAATTGATGCCGAAGGCTCGGGTGGAGCTGGTACCGGTCCTCGGATCGGGCTCGCCGAGATGCCCGAGACCGTCCCTCGAAAGGTCGAGCGGTCGGCCCGGAGGAATCCGGAAGGCCACCTGGGAGGTCGGAGGACGAGATCTGCGATAACCCGGCATGCGCTTCTGCCGGTCGGTCCAATCGTGTCGGAGATGCGCCGTGCCGGCGATCTGACCGCGATCGTTGAGCGCCGCCGGGGTCGCGACCATCCCGGGGGCCGGATCCAGGACCCGGCGGCCATCGATCAGCAGCCCGCGTTCGATCCCGAATTGTCCATCGAGATCGACTTCGCGATTGGCCTTTCCTTGAAAGGAGATGAGCACCTGTCCTTTGTTATTGATCCGAGCGTTCATCCATTTGACCCACGTGCGCTCTTGCTCTACGAACGATGGTGAGAGGTCCTCGGTCCGGGAGCTGACAACGAACTCACCCGCCGCCGTCCGGAATGGATGCCAGATCGCGAAACCGAGCATATTAGGGTAGCGCGGATCCCGGTTCGACCACCCCCCCCGCTATCTGACCACGGTCGTTGAGCGATGTGGCGATCAGATCATACTCCGGTTCCCCTTCACGCCCCATGCCGTCGATCTTCATGGCCCGGAAATAGGGACGACCCGGGTAGCTCGGGCCCAGTGCGAGGGCCGCGGCGGCGAGCCCGATGAGTGCGATCGTCGCGGGCCGCGAGATGGGAGCGGACTGAGAGCCCTGAAGGATGCGGACCAGCCGATGCTTCAGCTCGTTCGCCGACGTCAGTCCCGTGCTCGCCAGCGGCATGGGATCCGCGGCTCCGGCGAGGTAGTCGACCGTCGCGAGGATCGCCGTCGCGTAGGCTTGAGAGCCGGCGGGGAAGATCCTGAGGACCCAAGCATCGCAGCACTCTTCCTCGGCGGTATGGAGCGAGCACGGGCCCACCAGAGCAGCGGGTTCCACCAGTAGAGGCCGGTGACCTCGATTTCCAGCAGGCGGACCCAGTGGTCGCGTCTTTTGTAGTGGGCGAGTTCATGAACCAACAGCGCATCGGCCTGGTCCTCGCTGAGCTGCTTCCAGAGACCGTCCGGCAGCAAGATTCTGGGCTTGGTGCCGATCGACCAGAGCATGGGAGAAATCGCGGAGGGGACGAACCGGACCTCCGGCGCTCGACCGAGGCCCATTCGCGTCGCGAACCTCTCGACGCGCATTTGCACGGACTCGGGAGCCGACGTGGCCCAGCGCAGGAGCCTCAGGAACGTGCCGACTCGCCACGCAACCCACCACCACCACGAAAAGGCGAGCACCAAGCAGATGCCGAGGACGAGCGAGTGGCTCGATGAGGGGACTCCGGTCGCGATGGTCCTCTGCAGGTCGCTCGGCTGCTTGCGAGGAGCCACCGGCATCGGCACGCCCATCTTCAGTGCTCGCCCCGGTTCGCCCGGGGCAACAAACTTGCCGGGACGCATCGAGACCTGGCCCGGTGGCACATCGACCCTTCGGGGTGCCGGCACCCGCGCGGGAGGCGCTCCCGGATGGTACCTCTCGGCCGGAGAAAACCAGAACAGGGGCGGGGTGATGAGCTTGACCAGGACCAGGACCCAGAGGGCGTGGACGAGCGCCGGACGACGCCCGCGCAGCCCGACAATCGCGGCCAGGAGCGCGAGGACGAGTGCGGCGACCGTGTTGCTCAGACCGATCTGGAGGAAGGCGTCCATCGTGGTCCCCCGCCGCTCATGCCTCGCGCCCCTCGCCCGATGAGTCCCGCGGCTTCCACTGCTCCACGAGCTTATGAAGTGCCTGCCTGTCCGCCGGGCTCAGGCTTTCAGTCCGCACCAGGTGCGTCATCAGCGAGGTCATCGACCCGCCACAAAGCCCCTCGGCGATGGCCCTCAACCGGGCGCTGATGAGCTCGCCGCGATCGATGGCCGCCGAGAAACGGTGAGCCTCGCCGCTCTTGTCCCGCGAGACGCACTTCTTGGCCTCCAGGCGCGCCAGCAGCTTCTGCACCGTCGGGAGGGCCGCCGGGCCGCGACCAGGATAGACCCGCTCCGCCACCTGGCGAACGGACGCCGGCCCCAGGTCCCACAGGACCTCCAGGATCGCCAGCTCCATCTCCGTCACATCACTCGGAGGACTCGCCACGCCCCATTTCTCCGATCAAAGACTTGATGTCATTTATGATTGGAATCGCGGCGAGGCGCGATGTCAATAGTCAAGAGTCCGGGATTTCGCCCTCCGTCGCTCGACGTTCAGCCGATGCTCAATCCCGGCCGGCGGGGTGGTGCCGGAGACCTCGACCCTCATCGAGGGGATTTCCGACATCGTTGCGACCGGAGATGAGTCGGGCGCGGTCACGTCGCAATCGATCGGACGGAGACGAATCCAATCATAGATTGCACAGATAACACGGATGGGAAAGACTTCCGATCGGATTATTGATCCGTGCGATCCGTGGTTCGGACCCGATATTCGAAATCTGAAGAGTCTAACCACGGATTGCACGGATAACACGGATGGGAAAGATTTCCGATCGGATTTATTGATCCGTGTTATCGGTGCAATCCGTCGTTCGGATCCGGTATTCGAAATCTGCGCACCTCGCACAGAACTCGAATGGGATGATCATCCCTCCCGGGCCGGCCGTGGTTCGCCGGCCTCCCGGCCCTGCCAGATCTTCGCCGCCTGCGGGTGATGGCGGCGCAGCCAGGTCGTGGCCTCGTCCAGGCGACGTTCGCGCTCGCCTTCCGGGGAGCGGAGCGCGGCCAGCAGCAGGGCGGCCAGCTCGCCGTCGGCATCATGAGACCGGGCGGCTTTCTCCAGATCGGCGACCATCGCCGGATCGGGTCCGGACCGCGGCAGCACCGCGAGGGCATAGGTCGCCCACAGGCCGATCATCGGGTCGGAGTGCCGCTTCAGCTCTTCGAGCGGCTCGCGAGGGATGTCGTACCCGCGGCCCGCGCCGTAGGCCAGCCGTCGCGAGAGCAGCAGCCGGAGCCAGTCGGGCCAGCCCTGCGCTGCGCGCCACGGTCATCGCAAAAGCTCGCGGGTCCCGTGCCACCGCCTCGGTCGATATCGACTCGGCCAGCTCGTACCGGGCCAGCTCGGGCGGATCCTTCCTCAGGCTGATCTCCATCTTCGGGGCGTCGGCGAACCGCGGATTCCCGGCGAGCCGGGACGCCGCGTCGATCCGGTCCGCCTCCGGCCGGCTCGCGTCGTGGACGGCGTAGACGTCGGCCCAGATGTCGCGGTTGCTCCAGAGGCCGTAGCCGAACCAACCCACGAGCACGGCCATGAACAACAGCCCGGCGATCCCGAGATAGAAGAGCCCGCCGTATTTCTCCCGCTGGGTGCGCGACGAGGGAGCCGGCGGTGCCGGCCCCGGCGCCGGGGTCGCGAGGCCGGGGTTGATGATGGGCAGGTCCGGGAACCGGAACGGACCCCTGCCGGGGCCGCCGGGCGGCGGATTCTCGCCGAAGCCATTCAACGGTCGATCCTTCAAGCGATCACCAAAAAATCAATAGGAATTGATCAGTTGCATCTCGGGGTTGGCGACCTGCTTGGCCAACTGGTAGGCATGATAATGCATCGCCATGTGGAACAGGTAGAGCAGGACGAGCCCGGGCCGCCGGTGGACCTTGACGAATCGCCCCAGGCGATTGCGGTACTCGCGGCGGAGGCGATGCTCGCCGACCTGGCTCATCAGCCGCGCGAACAGGCCGATCCCCTGGAAGAAGAACAGGAGCTCGCCGAGGTACGATCGGGGCCTGGAGAGCCAGTATTTCCGCTTATTGATCCCGATGTCGAACGACGGCTGGAGGAACAGGGCCTCGGTCCGCTCGAAGTAGGCCGTGGGGTCGTAGAGGTCGTTCATGACGCGGATGTAGCCGTCGCGCAGCTCCCCGCGGCTCATCAGGAGCGGGATCACGTTGGTGCCGTATTCGCAGGTGTCGGCCGTGTCGAGCCGGCCGTCGGCGGCGAGGCGTTCGTGCAGCGGCGTCTTGGGGATCGCCGAGAGCATCCCGCTCATCGAGAAGGCGATCCGCGCGTCCTGGATGAACCGGACCTGACGTTCGAAGATCCCCTCGTCGTCGTGGTCGAACCCCATGATCATGCCGCACCAGACCTCCAGGCCGGCCTCCTGGATGCGGTGGACCTTCTCCAGCATCGTCCCGCCCGAGCGGACGTTCTGGAACTTCTTCGCCTCGCGGAGCGAGTCCTCGTCGGGGCTCTCGATGCCGATGAACGTGGCGATGAAGTTGCCCTGGACCATCAGGTCGATCAGCTCGGGGTCGTCGGCCAGGTCGATCGAGGCCTCGGTGAAGAAGGTGAGCGGGTAGTTGTGCCGCTCCTGCCAGGCGATCACGTCGCGGAGGACTTCCTTGATCGCCTTCTTGTTGCCGATCAGGTTGTCGTCGACGATGAAGACGATCGGGATCCGGGCCTTGTGGATCGCGTCGAGCTCGGCGATCACCTGGGCGCCGGTCTTGATCCGCGGGCGTCGGCCGAAGGTGACGATGATGTCGCAGAACTCGCACTGGAACGGGCACCCGCGCGAGAACTGGAGGCTGCCGAAGGCGTAATGCTTCATCTTGAGCAGGTCGAACCGCGGCGTGGGCACCTTCGACATGTCGGTCTTCTCGACCTGCTCGTATCGGTCGGCATGCCGGCCCTCCCGCCATTCCTCGAGGAACCGCGGCCAGGTGTCCTCGGCCTCGCCGACGAAGATCGCGTCGACCAGGTCGCCGAAGTAATCCTCCTGCACGGTCACCCACGGGCCGCCCGCGACCACGAAGCATCCCCGGCGCTTCAGCTCGGTGAGGATCTCCTTCATCCGGAACCGCTGGACGCTCATCCCCGTGATGCCGACGATATCGGCCCGCTGGCAACGCTCCCAGTCGATCGCCTCGACGTTCTCGTCGATCAGCGTGACCGTGTGTTCGCCGGGCGTCAGCGCGGCCAGAAGCGGCAGGCACGCCACCGGCAGGTTGGCCCGCTTGCCCACGAAAGGCAGGGCATGCTCCATCCCCCAGTACGAAATCTCGAACCGAGGGTTGATCAACACGATATCAGCCATCGATGGACGAACCCCCTGAATGCCGCCGAGGTCAGGCGGAGTACCTTGATGCTTGCGTTGCCGAGCGTGTCGCGAATCCCAATACTCGACTAGGAAAGATGTTAGCGGAAATCGTGCTATTCTCCTAGGCGATTGTCGGAAGAGTTACGCAGGAAACGTGCCAGCATAGGGCGAGGTACGGCTGGTCGGCGTCCGTGCCAGCTTGGCGGGCGGTCCCATCCTCCTGGCAACAGGGCTGGACGAAGCTCCGGCGCGGGCAAGCCTTGGTTCGGGCTCATGTCGATCGCGCTCAGAAACTGTGCCATGATCGCGGCCGGAATTGAGCCACCCGCGTGGCTGCGGGATGAGATTCTCGTGCAGCGTTCCACACGATCCCCGGCGAACGGATCTTTCAGGTTCCGAGCGCGAACGCAGCTTCCGGATCGATATCCGGGAATGGCACTCATTGGCACTCATTGGCAACTTTCCAGCGGGTCTCCGTGGTCGTCCCGCTCGCGGTTCTCAGCCCGTGACCCCGGCTGGCGGTCACGCCCTCGCGGGGTAGGCAGTGTGACCCGACTTTCGTGAACCTCCTGTATATATATAACGCGGTTCTGGAATTGCATGAACGCGACCTCGACGCGAGCAGGTTGATGAGCGGACCGAAGAACCTGGACTGCCTGGAGATCGAGCGATCTCGCATGGACGGAAAATGTGCGCGCCGGATTCGACGTCACGCGATGCGATGGTCTGCTCACGCGTCGAAAGTTGGACCGTGGAAGTGTCCTACGTTGAGGGGCGGCGAGCCCATCAGCCTGTCGGCGAGCCCTGGCCCCCCAAGTCTCTCCTCGGACGATTGGATCTCCCCATTCTGCGACCGGTGGATGACCGTCAGGTTGAGCAGGACAGGGTCGTCGCTTACCGAGTACGCGGCGGGACCGACCGTTCGCGATGAGCTCCGCCTTCGTGCTGCGGGAAGTCGGTGAGAATCGGAAACACTCCGAGTGGGCGGTTCGGGCACGGTGAAAACCCGCTTGAGCGTCCAGCAAACCCGGAAGTCTTTCACGCCGACTGCAGGAGTCAGCGCACGACGGCTCGCGGTTGCTGCGAACAGGTCGGTGCGGTCGGCGGCGGGTAGACGGGCAACATCATCCATGATCCTCCAACTCCTTCTTGTCCTGAGCGACCTGGCGGACGATGGCCGCGATCCAGCCCGTCGTGTACCGGGCATCCCGAAGAAGCTCCTGCCGCTGGTCCGCCGACAGCTCGCGCCGGAGGCGCGCGATGACGTGCTCGTCGACCGCCGTTCGCCCGAGATGCCGCAGTGCCTGGAACACCATCACGCTCATCCGGCTCGCCGCCGACAGTTCCTTCGGGGCCACGTGCCGAATCTGGAGCACCATGCCGCCGATCCGTACCTGGCGGGTCTGCCCATCGGTCGGGTACACCGGCTTCGCGGGCACTTGCGTCGATAGCCCAAGTCGGTTGGCCGCCACCGCGCCGGAAGGCAGCACCGGGCTGCCCGTCTGCCGACTCAAAGCCTCGGCGATTTCGTCCGGGTCGGCCCCGATGGGAATGCCCAGCCGCTCGTTCACGCGGGGATAGTAATAGAGACCTCGCCCCAGCCGCTGAATTTCGCCGCTCTTGGTGAATCTCGGCTTCTGTGCGCTGGTGATTCAACCTGGAGATCCTCCAGCTTACCCAGCCCGCGTCTAGATTTAGGGATATCCCCTTCCCTTCCTGTAGGGATGTCCCCTTCCCTTCCTGTCGGATCAGTTGCCGAGCGCGGCAACCCGTCATCAAGCAGCGAGGTGGCGTCAACGTTGTTTGTCTGCCTTCCGGCGGACTGGGCAGGGTGCCGGTGATAGTCTATCCCGGACGTTAAGTCCAAGTCCGTCGCTCCAATCCTCTATGATCAAATCGTCTACCGGGAAATACTCTGCGGAAAACCTGATTGTCTCGTCGCTCATTTGTTCGATGATATGCGATCCGTCGGGGCGTCTGGCCGCAGCATGAAGCAACTAGAATCGCACTTCCCAGTTCGATGCTGCGCAAAACTCACTATGGAGCTCGGTTAGCCACCTTGCAAGGTTCACGGAACCATGGCCACCGACCGCGGTGTCGAATATCGCAAGCTTCAAGATCCCGTCAGCTTTGAGGCGTTCACCCATCCCCGCGCGGATCAATTCGACCTTGCCAGGGACTATTTAGAGGTTCATCCGGAAGTAGCGTGCGCGAATTCGACACCGACACAAGTCGTTGTGTAGTAACGCTCGATTGATTTCATCCCACCAGGGCATACTTCGTCTCATGGATCGCCAGGATCTTCAGCTTGAAGAATTCCAGGTCTCGGAACCCATACGCCTGCCGCTTCATCGTCTTGATCTTGTCGTTCGTCCCCTCCATCGGACCGCTCGTGATCATCACGTCGTAGTACGCCAGCAGGCCCGAGCGGTGCGCCGCCAGCGTCTTGGCCATCTGCTGCAACGCCTTGATCCCCGAGGCCGACGCCCGGCGAATCCACCCGTCCAGGAACGTCGTCGCAAAGCTCTTGCCCGGCTGCTCCCAGAACCGCCGCAGGTCCTCCTTCATGTAGTAGGCGATCGCCAGCGGTTCATTCAGGGCCGGGGCCTCCTTCAACTTCACCTTCTCGTCCTTCTTCTCGTCGAGGTTCTCGGCATTCTTCAGCAACAGCCATCGCGTCCCCTTGAGCACCTCCTTGTGATGCACCTCGGTCGCCTCGCGATACAACGCCCGACGGAGCTCCGAGAGCTTCTCATTGAAGAGCTTCACGACATGGAAGCGGTCGAAGACGATCTTCGCCTCGGGCAGGTTGGCCCGGACCGCCGCCTGATACCCGCCCGACATGTCCATGGCCACCGCCTGGACCTTGGCCCCGCTGGGCCGCAGCCGCTTCCAGAATGGCTCGAGGGCATCGGCCCCCTTGCCGTCGCCGACGAAGACCACGGCGCCGCTCTCCAGGTCCATGACCACCGTGAGATAGCGGTGCCCCTTGGCCACGGCGATCTCATCGATGGCGATGGCGCGGAGGTGCTTGAGCTTGGGCTTGGCGTAGCGCCGCGACAGGTCGCGCTTCTGGATGTCCTTGACCGTGTCCCAGCCGATATCGAGATGGCGGGCGACGTCGAGGATGGTCATGCTCCGCGACAACTCCAGGACATATCGCTCGAAGGCCTTGGTGTAGCTGCGCCTGGGATCAGCGAAGGAGACCTTGACTTGACGCACCACGCCACAGTGCCGGCATTCGACGCGCGGGATGGGCAGGGCGACCGAAGTCACACGGGCGCCGATCGGCAGGGATCGGAATCGGCGCCAGACGTGGCCGCGTGAGGTGACGTCCCGGCCGCCGCAGATCGGGCATCGGCAGTCCTCGGGGTCCTGCTCGATGGTGAAGATGACCTGGCCCTCCTGGTAGTCGGTGCGGACATAGTCGTAGCCGCGGACGCCGAAGGCGTGATACAACAGGCTGGTGGACATGCTGACCTCCCCTCTTGGAATGATTTGACACAACTCCAATTGGAATCAGCATGTCCGCTTTATTCAACCCGGCGTGCGCTTCCGCCGGATGAACCTATTTAGAGCATTACCCCGGTGTTTGCGATCCGTAAGCGCTCGGCCGAACCATCCTTGGCGCGGATGGTAACTTCAATCCCGGAGCCCCACGTCTCATCTCCGGGAGAAAAATCATGGTCGGATTCGGACCGCCGGCAAATCGCCAGGCGAGGCGCGAATGGTGGCGTCGCCAGATCCAGCGTCAGAAAGAGGGCAGCCTGAGCGTCACCGGGTTCTGCCGCCGACTCGGCGTCAGCGCGGTGACCTTCTACGCCTGGAAACGCCGCTTCCGCGAGGCACCACCAGCCTTCCCCCCCGTTCCTGAGAGGCCCTCGGCCCGGCCTATGCCCGAGGCGAATTGTGCCTCGACTCCCGCCTTCCTGCCGGTCTCGATCCTCGATGCCGGCGCCGCCGGACAACTGGAGATTGAGCTGGCCAATGCCTGCATCGTGCGGCTCAAGGGGACCGTCGATCCTGAATTGCTCCGCATCGCCATCCGGGTGGCCGCCCGGCTCGGCGGCGATGGGCGAGGAGGCGATTGATGCTCCCGCAACTCTCCGCGGCCGTCCGCGTGTTCCTTTGCACTCGACCGACCGACATGCGCAAAGGTTTTGACGGCCTTTCCGGATTGGTCCAGGAGTGCTTCAGCCAGGACGTCTTGACCGGCCATCTCTTCCTCTTCCTCAACCGTCGCAGAGATCGAATCAAGATCCTCTATTTTGACCGCGATGGGCTGGTGATCTGGTACAAGCGACTCGAGGTCGGTTCCTTCCAGAACCTGGAGCCCACGCCTGGCGCCGCGCAACTCTCGGGCGCCGCGGGGATCGAACTCTCCGTCACCGACCTGGCCCTGATCCTCAACGGGATCGATCTGGCCACCGCGCGGCGACGCAAGCGTTATTGCCGGGTCGGCTGATCGTCGCCGGGCAGAACAATTCGAGAATCCATCGAATAAAGCTACGTCTGATGCGTCTAAGTCATCATGATGGAACACTCACCTCCCATCCCTGACGACCTGGCGACCTGCCAGACGCAACTCCGGGCGGTCCTGGAGCAACACGCCGCCTTGCTCCAGCGTTTCCACGACCTGGAGCGTCAACTCGACGAAACCTGCGCGACGACCGAGGAGCTTCAACGCTCGTACGCCTGTCTCAAGGAAGAGTACCTGGCCTTGAAGCGGCTGCTCTTTGGGCCGCGGCGGGAGCGACTGCCCGAGGCGCCCGGGCAAGGCCACCTCTTCGACACGGAGCCCATGGCGAGCACGACTCCTGATCCCGCCACCAGCGATCCCGGTGACCCGGCGCCCCCGAAGCACCGAAAGGGGCACGGCCGACGTCGCATCGGTGATCATCTGCCACGTCGCGACGTGCTCCACAACGTGCCGGAGGACCAGCGCACCTGCACTTGCGGCCGCGCCAAGTCGAAGATCGGCGAGGACGTGACCGAGCAACTCGACTACATCCCGGGCAAGATCGAGGTGCTGCGGCATATCTATCCCAAGTATGCGTGCTCGTGCTGTAAGGACGGCGTGACCACGGCCCCGACCGCCTCTGGCCCGATCGCCGGTGGCCTGGCCGCACCCGGACTCTTGGCTTATGTCGTGGTCAGCAAGTTCGTCGAGCACATGCCGCTGTATCGCCAGCAGGACGAGCTGGCCCGGGCTAACATCCTGGTCTCGCGGAGCACGCTCTGCGGCTGGCTCGAGCAGTGCGCCGGGCTCTTCAAGCCCCTGGTCGAATTGATGCACAAGGAAGTGCTCAAGTCGGAAGTCATCCAGGGGGACGAGACGCCGGTCCCTGTTCTGGACCGCTCACGCGATTCCACCAGGAAGGGCTACATCTGGACGACGATCGGCGACCGCGCCCATCCCTACACGACCTTCCACTACACCGACTCGCGGAGCCGGGATGGGCCGGCGGAGTTCTTGAAAGGCTATGCGGGTTACCTTCAAACCGATGCCTATGCCTCCTACGAATCGGTGGTCAAGGAGTCGGCGGGCAAGATCATTGCCGTCGGATGCTGGGCTCACGTGCGCCGGGATTTCTTCGATGCACGGCACAATCAGCCGCGCGAGGTGCACTACGTGCTCGGCCTGATCGCCCAGTTGTACGACGTCGAGGATGAGGTCCGCGGTCGGAGCGACCAGGAGCGGTTGGCAGCTCGTCAGGAGCGGAGCGTGCCGGTGCTGAAACGACTCGAGGCGTATCTCCGCGAGCAGAAGGGGCTCGCGCTGCCGAAGAGCCAGTTCGGCAAGGCGATCAACTACGCGCCGAATCAATGGGAGGCGCTGCTCCTGTACGCCAGCGATGGCCGGCTGGAGATCGACAATAACTCCTCGGAGCGGACCTTGCGACCGTGCGCGATCGGGCGCAAGAG
Source organism: uncultured Planctomycetota bacterium (assembly GCA_963743925.1). GTDB lineage: Bacteria > Planctomycetota > Planctomycetia > Isosphaerales > Isosphaeraceae > CAVZRC01. Next base: position 59,745 of record CAVURY010000030.1, read on the forward strand.
CTGGATGTTTTTCGGGAGTGATCGGGGCGGTAAGACTGCGGCGATCTTGATGAGCATCCTCGGTGGCGCCAGGCGGCACGGGATCGAGCCTTTCGAGTATGTCCGCCAGTTGCTGATCGCGCTGTCATCAAATGACGTCGATCTGCGGTCACTGCTGCCCGACGTTTGGATCGCCGCCCATCCCGAGCACTTCCTGCAGTATCGCCATGACGAGGCGGAGGCGGCCGCGCGTGCTCGGAAGCGGCGTCGCGCCGACCGCCGAGCCAAGCGGAGAACGGGTTCCCCTGAGGCCCCGGCTCCGGGGCCGCCACAATAGGAAAGCGTCGATCGAACGCCGCTTACTCGGAGTCGCCCGCATCGCCCGGCCGCAGCTCGTTTGCTCGCGAGTGGCAATGACGACTTGACGCGAAGTGCGTCCCGTTCCGCGATCATTTCGCGTCGGGCGGCGTCGGCGCGGGGGGCGGGTCGAAGCCGATCAGGATAGAACCAGTGCGTTTCTGAGACATGAGAGACCTCCGATGATGACGGTAGGTTCTCGTGAGTCGGTGTCCACTCCACAAGGCGTGGGGATCAAACCAACCGGCCACACTTTCGCCCCAACACGACGGGTTGGACTGTCAACGTTTCCACTCGCGACCGATCCGGTATCCACCGCGATCTCTGAGGAGCTCAGTCACTTCGGCTTGGCGGCCGATTTCTGCTCCAGCTCGGTGAGCAGCTTCTTGAAGTCCTCCCGCTCGCGGAGCGGGTCGAGGGCACCCTCGATGCGATAAGCGCGGATGAAGGGGAAGCCGTCGACGGCCTTTCTCAGCAGGGCCATCGCCTGGTCGGCGTTGGCCTTTCCCTCGGCGGCCGACACGCCCGTGCCCTCTTGCCCGGCGAGACCCGCGAGCGCGGCGTGGGAGCAGGCGATGGAGAAAGCCGCATGGCCTTCCGGCAGCCGCAGCCCTTCAGAGAGCCTCAGTGCATGCCGGACGTCGGCCGCCGCGCCGGCGGGGTCGCCCAGAGCCCGGCGGGCCAGCCCGCGCCCGACCAGCGATCGGCGCCGGTTAGAGTCCTCTGCCGGATTCTCTTTGACCAACTGTTCCAAGAGGGTGTAGGACCGTCCGTAGGCATCAAGGGCCTCGGCTGGTCGGCCGAGCTTGAGGAGCTGAATGCCGAGGGTCAAGAGATATGAGGCGAGGTTGTCCCGGTGCTCCAAGACCTTGGGGTCGTCGTCGACGACCTTCCCCATGATCGCGATCGCCGCGCGGGACTCCGGCTCCGCCTCCGTCGGCTTGCCTGTATCCAACAGTGCTAAAGCGAGGGAGTTGTGGACGTTGGCCAGTCCATCTCGGAACTGAATGACGGCGGGATTGTCGTCGGCCAGCTTCTGATGGAGCGCGATCGCCTTGCGGAGTTCGGTGCCCGCCTCCGACGGCTTGCCCAACTGATCCATCAGCATACAGGCGAGGTTGTTCTGGTAAAATGCCAGCGAGAGCCGGAATCCGGTGACGGCGGGGTTCTCGTCGGCCAGCTTCTGATTGAGCGCGATCGCCTTGCGGTACTCGGCCTCCGCTTCCGCCGGCTTGTCCGTATCCGACAGCACGATGCCGAGGTTGTTGTGGCTTCTCGCCAGGTCGGAGCGGAACTCGGTGACGGCGGGGTAGTCGTCGGCCAGCTTCTGCCGAAGCGCGATCGCCTTGCGGTACTCGGCCTCCGCTTCCGCCGGCTTGTCCGTTGCGTTCAGCACGATGGCGGTGCGATGGATCGTTAGCGCCAGGTCACGCCGGGCCTCCTTTGATGCGCCGGGGGCGTCGGCCAGCGCCTCCTGATCGTCCCGCGCCAGACGATGCGACGCCAACGCGTTGACGTACTTGCCGGTGCTGTATCGAAGCGTCCCCATCCCCGTCCGGCAGTCCGCCAGCGCGGTCCGCGCGGCCTGGGTCGAAGGGGACGACCGGGCCAGGTCCGCCAGCAGCGTTTCGGCCTTGCGGTAGGTCGCCTCGGCCTCGTCGGTCTTGCCGGCCGCGGACAGGAGCCCCGCCACGTTCGTGAGGCTGCGGCCGACGTCAACTTTGGTCTCGACGTCCGCCCCAGGCTCGGCCGCCAGCGCCTCGCGGGCGGCGAGGACCTGCCGGTGAGCCGCCAGTGCGTCTTCCTTGCGGCCGACCTTGTCCGTCAGTTCGGCCAGCTCGAAGTTGGCCTGCGCCAGCGCCCGACGCGACACCGGGTCCGTCTCCTTGCCCAGCAGCGCCCCGAGCTTTCCGTAGAAGTCGCTGGCCGAGGTCAGGAGCCGGTTGCGCAGGTCCTTGAATTTCTCCTCATTGAGCAGGAAGTCCTTGCTCACGCCGGTGTGGAACGTCTTGATCGCGTCCGTCGCCAGCTCGTACCGCGCCTGCACCGCCGCGCGCGACTGGCTGAGCTGTCCGTTGGCTTCGTTCAGCGCCGCGTTCGCGTTCGTCTCTCGCTTCAGCGACTCAGCCAGCCGGGCGTTGGCCACCGTCTGGACCGCCGCCACGGCGGCCAGCCCGCCCAATAGCGTCACCATTACCAGGCTTGCCGCGATCACCGCGCCGCGGTGCTTCCGCACGAACTTCCGCAGTCGATACGACCGGCTCGGCGGCGCCGCAATCACGGGCTCCGACGCCAGGTGACGCAGGATGTCGGCCCCGAGACCGTTGGCTGTCTCGTAACGTCGGGTGCGGTCCTTCTCCAGCGCCTTCATCACGATCCAGTCGAGGTCCCCCCGGAGCGCCCGCTTGAGGTGATCGGGATCGATCGCGCGATTGGCCGCGATGTTGGGCAAGGCGTCGGCCGTGCTTACCTTCGTGCTCGGCTTGGACGGGTCGACCTCCCGGACCATCCGGAGCATTTCCAGGAGGGCCCCGCGCTTGAACTGGGTCGCGTCCAGCGGCGGCGAGCCGGCCAGCAGCTCGTAGAGGATCACGCCTAGGGCGTAGACGTCGGTGCGGGTATCGATGTCCTGAGTTGAACGGGTCGGCCTGCTCGGGCGACATGTACGTGGGCGTGCCGACGATGGCGCCGGTGTCGCCCAGGCTCTGGTCGGTCAGACTGAACTCGGTCGCCTTGGCCACGCCGAAGTCGATGACCTTGGGAGTCGGGCGGCCGTCGACCTCGGTGACCATCACATTCGAGGGCTTGAGGTCGCGGTGAATGATCCCCTTCTGGTGCGCGTGCTGCACCGCCTGGCAGACCGCGATGAACAATTGGAGCCGGGCGTCGACCGACAAGCGGTGCTGGTCGCAGTAGTCGGTGATCGGGACGCCGTGAACGAACTCCATCACGAAGAACGGTTGGTTGGCGTCGGTCGCCCCGCCGTCGAAGACCCTGGCGATGTTGGGGTGGTCCATCATCGCCAGCGCCTGGCGTTCGGCGTCGAACCGGGCCAGGACGGTCCGCGAGTCCATGCCGATCTTGATCAGCTTCAGGGCCACCTGCCGCTTGACCGGCTGGGATTGCTCGGCCCGGTAGACCGTGCCCATGCCGCCCTCGCCGAGGACTTCGAGCAGCGTGTACCGCCCGCCGATGACCTGGCCCGGGACGAATCCGCCGACACGGGCGACCGACGGGACCTCGGCGAGCGTACCGGGCTCCCCGCCGACGCCGGTGGCCCCGACCGTCGCGAGGCCGGTCTGAGGGTCGGAAACCCGCGACCCCGAGAGGGTTTCCAACGCGATTCTTTGGGTTGCCTCGAGGGCCTCGGCCGGTGCCGACTGGAACACCCCGGTGACCTCGGGTTCGGGGACCGGTCCGGCCCGTTCCTCGACCGCAAGCAGAGCTTCGACCCTAGCCCGCAGGTCGGGCTCCCCGCCGCATTCGCGGTCCAGGTAGGCGGCGCGTTCCTCCGGCGAGGGGAGGTCGGATGCTTCCAGGAACAGCGATTTGACGCGAGCGGGGTCGAAAGCCATGGTTCACCTCCGGGAAGGGGTTCTGAACCACAATGCGCCGTCCGGGAAAAAACCGTCTCGCGCTTTCCGGGATTATTTTTCGAGCGCCTCGCGGAGCCAGACCCGGGCGAATTTCCAGTTCCGGTAAGCCACGGCCCGAGAGAGTCCCAAGACGTCGCCCGCCTCCTCGACGGAGAGCCCACCGAAAAGATGCAGGTGGGCGACCCTGGCTGCGAGCGGGTCTTCGGCACCGAGACGGATGAGAAGCTCGTCCAGAGAGAGGAGCAAGTCAGGGTCCTCGGCCAGGGATCGGGCCTGATCGAGCAACTCAATCCGGACCCGTTCGCCGCCCCGCTTCAGCCGACCCCTCGCGCGGGCGTGTTCGACGAGAATCCGACGCATGGCCTCGGCCGCCGCGGCGAAGAAGTGCCCTCGGCCGTCGAATTGTTGGTCGCCCACCAGCCGCAAATACGCTTCGTGGACCAGGGCCGTGGCATTGAGCGTGTGGCCAGGGCCCTCGTTCGCCACATGGCCGGCCGCGAGCTTGCGCAGCTCGTCATAGACCAGCGGCAGCAGCTTTGCCGCAGCGTTCGGATCGTCGTGCTCGATAGCGCTGAGGAAACGGGAGACCTCGTTCATGAGGCCGAGGATACCCGCCGGGAAGACGGCCGGCAAGCGCCTCATGCAAAGGGCTTTGCGCGGAGACACAGGTCACGCAATCGAGATGGACACCCTTTCGCGGCACCTCGAACCACGACGTGAGTTACCCCACTCCTACGCCACCTTGAGTCGAGCGAAGGTGTTCACTGCGTTCCAGGCCTCGGGCAAGAGCTCCCCAAGCCGATCGGCGGGATGGACGGGCAGCCGCTCCAGGATGTCTTTGAAGTAAGCGAGCGGATCGCCTCGGTCACGCTTACAGCTCCCCACCAGGCTGTACAGGGTCGCCGTCACCCGGCCGCCTCGGTCACTCCCGACGAACATGCAGTTCTTCCGACCGATCGCCTGCGCGGTTCGACGGGCTGGCGCGAGGGGGATGGTTCCGCCGAGCGCTTACTGCGATCCGTATCAGCCGCGGGTCTCGACCAACGAATAGGGTCTGATCGAAAGTGCTTGCGCTATCCACCCAGGCTGCTATGGTCAGCCCATGCGACTGACAAAACCTCTCCCCCATAGCCTTTCTGCGCAGCACGTGCGGCCCTCGGTCAGTCGCATGATCCGTCGTGCGTGCTGCGCTGAGGGGCTGGAAGTGAAGTGTCGCGGTTATTTAGTAATGGCCACCGGACCAGTAGGCGAGTAACCATGCGCAATAGAACCTTCCACGTATTGGTCCCAAATCTATTACATACTTGAGCCGAGGCGTCTCCGCGCCTTGGGAAGTTCTGCGTCTACTTCGTCCTGGTCTCCTACAAAAGCGCGCCGCCGGACAATGCCTTTGGAACTCCATACAGGGCAGTCCCAATCAGTCCGGGCGAAACCGAGGGGTGTCCCATCCGCATCGTAGATCTCGAGAAATCCATTGCTGCCGTCAGTGGAGCACCGAACGAGGTGGAGATCCTTCCCATTGAAGTTCCACCGAAAGAGAGCGACCGAGCCGTTGTCGCGATCCTCAACGGCTCTTTCGTAAAATAGGTAGGCCTCGATCACGTTCTTTGGGTGAACCTCGTCCCGGTTGCCTGGCTTGATTTGACTTCTTTTCTCCCGCAAGAACAGCTCTTCGCTGGGGGCTTTCTTCCTCGAGTACACCTCGCGGATCTGATCTTCAAAGTGCTGCCGGCTGCCGGCCGCTCTTGGCGTGTCGGCGGGCAATGTCAGTGCTTCCTGGGTAGCGAATTCGCGGAGACGATCGTCCTCCCAACGAGTCACATCTCGATGGGCTTTGCATAGCCACACCCCATCCGGTTCCTGCCCGGTGACCTCAGGCCCCTCAAGCAGCCGACCACACCGTTCACAGGCGGCAAGACGCTCCCCGCAAGATTTGCAACGCGTCTCTTTTCCGGGGCTCAAGGCGATCCGATGAGCACATTTCGGGCAGGACTCGAAAATCAGTCCGTCCATCTGTTCTCCCCCTGGGACGGTGTTGATGGCCAGGCGCATGGTCGAACCTACGAACCACGCGATTGGCAAAGCGAGAAAACAGAGGCCTACGGTCTTTACTTTCATCTCTCGTCCTGGCGGGGTTTCCTTGGACTCTGGTCATCTTCATTGCCACCTTTGTTTTACTCGCCCGCGGGCAGTTGACTCAACCGACGATTGGGTACACCCAGTGGGGCTTCGTCGAGGGCCGATTCGTGCGCCAGCCGCGTGCGTCCTGTTTCTCACTGGCGATCCCGGCCGAGACAGGATAAAATCTTAGTGAGCAACACGTTGGGACGGGTGGGAAGCCATCGTAACGGGCCGATATCGACGCGGAGAAACACCTCCCCGTGAGTACGCTGTTTGAAAAACTAGACGATGGGCGCGACGGGATTCGTCTCTACGGAATCGCGCCGCCGAAGCTCGCATCCACCCGCGAGCGATTGCGTGACATCGCAGCCGAACAGGTAGATCGACTTCGTCTGCTCGCGCCTGACGGCTTGGTCGTCTACGACATTCAGGACGAGCCGGGACGCGATGGCCAGGAACGCCCGTTCCCGTTTCTACCCACCGTCAACCCCGAGGTCTACGCACGCGACGCGCTCGCGGAACTCGCGATCCCGAAGATCGTATACCGATGCGTGGGCGCGCACCCGCGCGAGGTGTTTTCGGGTTGGGTCGAGGGCTTGCGGTCAATGGCCGGTCGACACATCAGCGTCTTCGTTGGCGCCCCACGTGGCCAATCGCACCACTCGGGTTTGCCGCTCGCCGAGGCGTATGCGCTCGCGCGCGCCGCTTCCAACCTAGTCCTCGGTGGCATCGCAATAGCGGAGCGACACGTTGGGAAAGAGGATGAGCACCATCGGATGCTCGCCAAGCAGGACCACGGCTGTCGCTTCTTCATCACACAGTCCGTGTATGATGCCGGCTCGACAAAATCTCTGCTATCCGACTATGCATTGTCATTGCGAACGTCCGGACTCTCGCCCGTCCCCGTAGTGCTCACGTTCTCACCGTGTGGCTCTGTGCGCACGCTCGAGTTCATGAAGTGGCTAGGCATCTCGTTCCCGCGCTGGCTCGAGAACGAACTCCGCCATTCGGCCGACACGCTGGAGCGCTCCGTTAACCTGTGCGAGAGGGTATTCGCCGACGTGCAGGACTATGCTCGCGCAAAGCGCTTGCCAATCGGCATCAACGTCGAGAGCGTCTCGATTCGAAAGTCGGAGATCGACGCGTCTGTCGAGCTATTTCGGCGATTGAGCTCACATCTAGAACGGTGAGGCGCTGTTCGCTGCCCGACAAGCTGACAGAATCAGTTTTGGGCCGGGCTGAATCAATCGCAACATCAAACCTGCCTTGCACAACGAAATGAGGTATGGTTGTCTCCTGTGTTCGGGACGCGGGCGAAGGCTTTGAACATCGGAATGATTATTGTTCAGGAATCGATGATGTCGAGCCGCAGAAAGGCAGCCCTCCGGTTGAATGGATTGCGGGCTTCGGCATCATGATCGCACGCGGCCTTGTAGACGAGTTCTGCTATAACGACGCGGGAAATGAGGTCACTTTGATCAAACTGGTCACGGGTTTCGTAGCGGAGCGTGGCGTCTAGCGAGTCGGCGGTTTTGAAACCGAGTCATCCCGACTTGTTCCGGTGCAATCACCATGGCGAGCATCTGCTGAGCTTCCTCTTCGATGTGCTTTACAGACCGAGTCTTATCAAGGGCCTTTTGCCATAATAAACCCCCATTCACCAAAAATAAAAAGGCAGAACTCGCATGGGAAGGATCTTCGAGAAACGCAAGGCTTCGATTTTCAAGACCGCCGCCCAGAAATCAAAGCTCTTTTCCAAGTACGGAAGACAATTATACATGGCGGCCAAGAACGGCGTGCCTGACCCGGAAGCCAATCCGACTTTGCGCAGTCTCGTCGAAAAAGCGAAGCGTGATAACGTAGCGAGTCATGTGATTGAAAAGGCGATCCAGAAAGCGGCTGGCGCGGGGGGCGAGGACTTCCAATCCGTGCGTTATGAGGGGTTCGGCCCCGGCGGCGCCCTGGTCATTGTCGATTGCTTGACCGACAACAATACACGGACGATCGCCGACGTCCGCAATTGTTTCAACAAGACGGGGTCCAAATTGGCTTCCAATGGATCCGTCGTGCTGTCTTTTGATCACTTGGCGGTACTTTCTTTCAATGGTGACAACGAAGAGAAAGTGATCGAGGCGATGTTCGCCGCGGATGTCGCCGTCGAGGACGTCGAATGCAAGGATGGCACCATTACTATTTTCGCCCCTCCTGGCGAGTTCTACAAAGCGAAAATGGCGTTGCTCGAGGCGTTCCCCGGCCTGGAGCTGGAAATTCAGGAAATCACTTTTCTTCCGCAGGCAAGTAAGATCCTCAGCGGGGAAGATTTGGGCTTGTTCGAGAGATTACTCGGCATGCTGAACGATTGCGACGACGTGCAGGAAATCTATCACAATGTCGCCCTCCGGAGCGATTAACCGACCTCATTCGATACTCATTTGGGTGAGGTTTAGATGCGTCTGGGAGAGTGCGTTCAACGCCACTCCGCTTCGGTATCCCCGACGAATGGCACTGGTTTAGGCGCAAGCCATTTTCAGCAAAGAGTTTGGGCCCACACCACGCGGGTTTCTCGCAAATATTTTAAAGATGTGATCACATTATTATTGGTAGGCAAGATGGGAATCATGGGGATTCACCTAGTCCGGTAAACCGCAAGTAACGGCCCATGAGCCGCATGAATGGGTGACTCGTCGATGCGGAAAACCAAGGGAAGGAATCCTGATAAATACGTCCTTATCCACGAAAGACACCAAATGAACGAAAAAAAGGGAAAGGAGCATCGGAAATTGCAAAACATATTACAAATTCTTATATTGTAATTTTATTATTTTGAGATTTTCGCGAATTTGGTGTCTTTCGTGGATAAATCTCTTTTCTCTTGAGTCGTCGCTCGGCTCATGGGCCTTTATTTGCGGTCTCCTGGACTAGTGACGCCGAGAATCGAGCCCGAGGAGCAAGAAAGGCTGTGTTCGCAAGCCCAAACCTGATAGCGTTTTGCGCCTAAGCTAGTCCCATTTGTGCGCTCGACCGTCGAGCGGCTGGCGCCGGTCGCGGCGGCGCCCCGCTCATCGGTTCCCCCTCGTCGGCGGCCAGGAGGATCTGGAAGTGTCGCCGCTGCCGACCGTTGAGCGGCTCGCACTCGAGCCGTTCGGTCGGTACCGTCCGTCGTTCCGGGGTCGGTCGGACGAAGGCCACCTTGCGCATGATGCATCTCCCTGGAGGAGATGGCACCATCCAGCCAGCCGATGGAATCGTCATGATTCCTGGCGGCGTCCGTTAGCTCACCAGAACCAGAGGCGGGAAGAGATAGCTGGAAGGCAACCCGTTCGGATAATTTCCGCCTGGCGGCAGTGGCAAGATCGAAGGCGGATCGTCGCCGGGCTGAGGGTAGTACATCCGGATGATCGGCTCGATGTACGTGCTCGTCGCCTTAAGCTGGTTGAGTCCGTAAATCGACCCCAGATACGCCGTCGAAGGCGTGGGAAGCCAGTTCGTCGCGGGTACCCCGTCCGGCAGCGTGGGCGAGAGCCAGATCGTGTAGGAGCCCGCGGGATAACCCGGCTGGGAACCGTCATTGACCTGCAAGGAACCGCTCTGAATTTGCGCCAATCCCAACTGAGAGACCGGCTGGATCACGCCGTAGTCGAGCGGCTGGCTGGGATTGAGTGGTGCCGTCAGCGAAACAATCCCCTGTGGGCTGCCCGAATACTGAATCGGCACGGCGTTTTCCGAAAGGTTCTGCTTCCACTGGGTGGAGATCTGGAAGCTGAAATTACTGCCGCTCTGGGTGGGCGGGGAGGCGATGTAATACGGTACGTTTGGGGTCAGACCGTAGTAGCTCGCCCCGGCGCCAAACATGATCGCCGTGTTCTCCTGGAGCGGGGCCACATCCGATGCAGGCACCGTGATTATGTTGGTGGATGTGTTGATCGCAACGACCTGAGTATCGGCTTGCGAATACGCCGTGTTCAACACGCTCGCCTGCGAAAGAAACGGTGCGGCCGCTTGCGAGGTGTCGGGCTGATAAAGCGTGATCGACCAGAACCCGATCGGGGATTTGTCGCCGTTGAGGGCGAGCGGCGGGAGGATCCCCGTCACGGGAAGACTGCTGTAGCTCGAGCTCGATTGCGGGGGCAGGAAGGTGAGCGAGTACGTATTGTTTCCATCGAGCGGCGTCAGCGAAGCGTTGTTCGTGAAGCTCGCGGCGTAAAGGGCGTCAACCGGCAGATTGGGGATCCCTCCGGCGATCACGCCGCCCGAGCGTAACACGTAGCCGGACGGTGTGTTCGCGTACGTCCCCCAGCCCTGATTGATGTAAGACCAGTAGTTCGTCGCGGCCGTCGGCGAGGATCTCAACTTCGCCAGGATCGCCGCCTGTCCCTCACCAAACCCCTTTTGCAGGGCGGCAATCTCGGCCGCTCCCCACGATTTCGGGATCGTGAATCCGTTTTGAGTCAGGCCGATCGACCTGAACAGCGCGAGGGTCAACTGCTGCCCCGAAGCTGGCACGAAGTAGCGTTGATTCGCGTCCGCCTGGGGCGCGATGTACGACGGGAGCTTGCTCAGGGGCAGGCCCGACAGTCCGGTCCGGCGTGTCGGCAGCGGGTTCAGCCGGAGCGATTGCCCCAGCTGTTTGAAGAATACCACCGCATTCATGGGCGAGTTCTGCCACTTCGCGGCCCGGGCAATCTGCTCAGGCGTCGGCGTCGTCCGATTGTAGCTCGCGGGCGGGACAGGCTTGTTCCCGTTCGACTGGAATTGCTTCAGCGTGTTCAGCGTGAACTGGGTCCCGAACTTCTTGAAGATGTTGCTGACCGAATTCTCGCTCGACGCCGGTGCCAGGGTGTCGGCATAGAGGCGAAGGAGCATCTCGCCTCGATTTGTGTCCGGCGCGATGACCCTGAAGTTGAAACCCTTGAGCGTCACCTCCGTTTTTTTCGCATAGGGTGAGTTGGGTCCCACCAGGAGGAACGAGGTCGCGTCGTTCGTGGGGAGCGTCCGCGTGCCGGGATCGGAGACGACGTTGGTGAAGTTGTCGAGGATCTGCGTGACCTGGAAGTCAGCGTTGGTTGGCGCGATGGAATAAACGAGGTCGGTCCTCTTGAGGTCGAGCGCTGCGTAGAAGTAAAGAACCGACGCGTTGCCCGCGTTCGTGGCGGCGTTATTCCAGGCCGCTGGGGTTTGGTTGTAGGCAAACGTGTTGAGCGGGGCAGTCACCAGCTGGTTGTACCTGGAAAACCGGTACACGGATTCCGCGGGAAGTCCCCAGATATAGGCCAGTTTGCCGAGCGTCTTGATCTTCGCGAGTCGAGCCAGCCGACCCGCCGAGACTTGCGGCGCGACTTCAGCGGCCGGCGAAATTCCCGCGGTCGGCACCGACCCGGCAGAGGGCGAGGATGCGCTCAACAGAGCCCGCTCCTCGAGTGTCTCCATGACGACAGCCGCCGCGTGATGACGCGTGCGACGGACACCTCGACGCGATGGCATGGCGCCCCCCCGATTCGCGACGCCGATGACCGTCCGCAACGCCACTGTGACTCTGTGAATCAGGCCCATGTTGTCCGTCCCCTCTGGTGCGGTGATGGAAGTGAGAAAACTGACTGGGGCCGCAAGCAAGCCCTGACGGCTGAACAAGCGGCCGACCTGCGCCGTCGGGCGCGGACCGGCCATGTGAAAACCTCCGTCGCCGCGGCGCGGGCCGGGCCTGGTGAACTTGCCTGCGGGGAAGCCTTGTTCGACCGCTACGGGAGGAATGCGCGCGGCGTAACACGGGGTCGCGGCGGACGCCGTCATGACCTCGCGCTACTAGATCAGGTCGCCGAATTGTTCCTTGAGGCGGCGCAGCACGCGGGACTTGGCCATGCGCACGGCGGTCGGGCTGACGCCCAGGCCGGGCGCGACGTCGTTGGGGGAGCGGCCCTCGATGGCGGTGAGCCAGAAGGCGCGCCAGGTCCGCTCCTCGACCTGGCCGCGGACCAGATCCAGGGCTCGCCGCCGCAGCGCCTCCAGCTCGGACGGCGAGTCGTCCTCGTCGGCGTCGGGCGGCTCGGGCTCGGCGACGTCCTGGAGCCGGGCCAGGGCGTCGGTCCCGCCGCTGGCCTGCGGCTGGTGGTCGGTGCGGCGGAAGTGCTGCAAGAGGACGTTGCGGGTGATGCCGCGGAGCCAGCCGCGGAAGGAGTCGCCCTCGCGTTCGCGGCGGAAGCGGGCCAGGCCGGCGGCCGCGGCCTGGAACACCTCCTGGGCCACGTCCTCGGCGTCGGCCCCCCGCACGCCGCGGCGGGCACTCCAGTGGTACACTAGCGGCGTGTACAGCCCCACCACGACGCGCCAGGCCTCCGGCTGGTTGTCGCGCAGGTGCTGGAGCAGCGTCAGCGACGTGCCGGGGGGGGTGTGCGCCGGGCGAGTCGCGCCGGTCGGGTCGGACGAGTCGTTGGCCATCGTGACAACCCGCTCCTGGTGTTACGGCGAAGTCATAGATATTGTAGCCGCGCCCGGAGGCGTCGTCAGCGAACTTCCGTCGCCCGTCGAAGGACTCCGCAATGCCTGCCCCCCGCGAGTGTCTGACCGACGCCGAACTGGTCGCCCTCCACCTGGGCGACCTGCCGGAGGCGGAGCTGGACCGCGCGGTCGCGCACCTGGAAACCTGCCGCCGGTGCGAGGAGGCCGCCGGGGCGCTCGACGGCCTGTCCGACCCCACCCTCGCCGCCTACCGCCAATCCGCCCTGGCCGGCCCGGTGCCCGAGGCGGAGGCCCTCCCCGAGAGCGTGGGCGACTACGAAATCCTCGGCGAGGTCGGCCGGGGCGGCATGGGGGTCGTGTACAAGGCCCGGCACCGCCGGCTGGGGCGCGTGGTGGCCCTCAAGATGCTCCTGGGCGGCTACTTCGCCGACCGCGCGCAGCGGCGGCGCTTCCGCACCGAGGCCGAGGCCGTGGCGCGCTTGCAGCACCCCGGCATCGTCCAGCTCTTCGAGGTCGGCGAGCACGACGTCGGCGCCGGCCCGCCGCGACCGTACTTCACCCTGGAGTACGTCGAGGGCGGCAGCCTGGACCGCCGCCTGGCCGGCCGGCCGCTGCCGCCGCGGCAGGCCGCCGCCTGGCTCGATCAACTGGCCCGCGCCGTCCACTACGCCCACGAGCGCGGCATCATCCACCGCGACCTGAAGCCGTCGAACGTCCTGCTGACCGACGACGGCCGGCCCAAGGTCTGCGACTTCGGCGTGGCGAAGCTGCTGACCGGCCCCGACTGCCAGACGGCCAGCGGCATGATCCTCGGCACGGCCGAGTACATGGCCCCCGAGCAGGCCGAAGGCAAGGGCACGCCGGGGCCAGCCGGTGACGTCTACGCCCTGGGAGTGATCCTCTACGAGATGCTGGCCGGACGGCCGCCGTTCAAGGGGGCGACCACACTGGACACGCTGGCCCAGCACCGCACGCAGGAGCCGGTGCCGGTCCGGCGCCTCCAGCCGTCGGTGTCCCGGGACCTGGAAACCATCTGCCTGAAGTGCCTGGAAAAGGAGCCCGGCCGCCGCTACCCCCTGGCCCTGGAGCTGGCGGAGGATTTGCGCCGTTTCCTGGACCAGAGGCCGGTGAAGGCACGCGGGGTCTCCGCGGTGGGGCGGCTGGGCCGGTGGGCGCGGCGCAACCGCGGCGTCGCCGCGGCGCTGGGCGTCATCGCCCTGCTGCTGATCGGCGTGGCGGTCGCCTCCAGTCTCGCGGCGCTGCGCTTCGAGCGGCTGGCCGACGAGGCCGACCGGCGCGGCGCGGCCGAACGGAGGCAGCGGTATCGGGCGAACATGGCGGCCGCGGCCATGGCGCTGCAAGTCTCGAACACCGGCGCCGCCCGGCGGGCGCTGGCGGCCGCCCCGGAGGAATACCGCGGCTGGGAGTGGCTGCATTTCAACAGCCAGTTGCGGGACGACGCGCGCGCCGTCCTGCGCCTGCCCGCGCGCCGGGCGCCGCCACCTTCCGGCCCGGCGGGACCACACGGCCGGCCCTCGCATTCTCCCCGGACGGCAAACGGATCGCGGCCGCGTCGCTGGAACCCGGCACGGTCGTCTGGGACAGCGCAACCGGCCGGGGAGCCGGCGTCCTTACCGGCCAGGGCCATGACGTCCGAGACATGGCCTTCGGCCCGGACGGGCACCTGCTCGCCTTGAGCGCGGACGGGGCGCTGGTGTCGTGGGACATGTCCCGCGACGGCCGGACCACCCTTTGCCGGATTCCCGAAGAAGCCCTCGCCGGCCTGTTACTCAGCCCGGACGGCCGCCTTCTGCTGGGCGTGAAGGACAGGCAACTCCAACTCTGGGACGTCCCGGCGGGGCGAAAGCGCGCCGACCTTCCGGGCCAGTGGATCGGCACGGCCGTTTTCTCCTGCGACGCCCGGTACCTCGCCTACTCGACGGACGATTACGTCGTGCACCTGTGGGACGTGCAGGCCGGCGCCGAAGCCTGCGTCCTGCGCGGTCATTCGCAGCACGTGGAGGCGATGGCCTTCAGCCCGGACGGGAAGCGCCTCGCCTCCGGCGCCAGCTACCCGGACGATTCCGCGCGCCTGTGGTCCGTGCCGGCCGGCGAGGAGGTCGCCGTGCTCCGCGGCCACCGGAACACAGTCCGCACGGTTGCCTTCAGTCCGGACGGGAAGCGGCTCGCCTCGTGCTCGCTGGACAAAACGGCGCGCCTCTGGGATGCGGGCGCGGGGACTTTGGTCGCCGTACTCAAGGGGCACACCGACGCGGTCCGGCACACGGCCTTCAGCCCGGACGGCGAGCGCCTCGCCACCGCTTCGAGGGACGGGACGGTGCGGCTGTGGGACGCGGCCAATGGCGAACCGGTCGCCGTCCTGCGCGGCCACACCGGGGTGGTTCTGGCGGCCGTTTTCAGCCCGGACGGCACCCTGCTGGCGTCGTGGGGCGAGGACGCGACCGTGCGGTTGTGGGACCTTCAGCAGCACGAGCGGGATGGCGTACTCCGCGGGCACACCGGCTTCGTCTACGACGTCGCCCTCAGCCCCGACGGCCGGCGGGCCGTCTCCGCGGCCTGGGACGGCACGGCACGCCTCTGGGACCTGGACACCGGCCGGGAAACCGTCCGCTTCCAGCACACCACCGGGGAACCCTACGGAATCGTCGGCGCCGCCTGCTTCAGCGCGGACGGCCGGCAGGTCGCCACGGTCACGGGCTCCGGCGCGGTGACAGTTTGGGGCGTCGCCAAGGGAGAGAAGGTGCGAACCCTCCGCGTGCCCGGGGGCAAAGGAGGGCGAGGGTATCCGCGGGCGGCCTTCCAGCCCCACGGAAACTGCCTGGCCGTGGGGGCCGGCGACGGCGCGGTGCGCCTCTGGGACGCGGCCGGGGATGAGCCGGTCGCCGTGCTGCGCGGGCACGAGGAGCTTGTGCTGGACGTGGCGTTCAGTCCCGATGGCACGCAGCTGGCCTCGGCGGGCGTGGACGGGACGGTGCGCCTCTGGGACGTGCAGACCCGATCCCCCCGGGCGGTGCTGCGCGGACACGAAGACTGGGTCTTCAGCCTCGCGTACAGCCCGGATGGCCGCCTGCTGGCCGCTGCTTGCCGGGACAAGACCGTACGGCTGTGGGACTCGGCGACGCACGAAGTTGTGGCGATGCTGCCGCACGACAGCCTGGGCCACGGCATGGCCTTCAGCCCCGACGGCCGGCGGCTGGCCGCCGGCTGCGCCGACAACAGCATCCGCCTGTGGGACGTGGACACCGCCAGGCGTGCCGGCGGCAAGGTATTGCTGGAGGCGGAGGTTGCCGAGTTGCGCGGGCACGAAGACTATGTACACGCGGTCGCCTGGAGCCCGGACGGCACGCGGCTCCTCTCCGCCTCCGGCGACCATACGGTGCGCGTCTGGGACTCCCTGTCGCCGCAGGAGCGGGCCAGGCGTGCGGCCCGGTAATGCCGGGGAGCCCTCGTGAACAGGTCGCCGGGTTGCCCCCTTCGGCCAGATCGACGAATAGCACCAACTTAGGCATAAACCTTTACCGGGATTCAACTTAAGTCCACAGATTATTCCTGTGCCTCGGTCGCATGAGTGGCATCTTAACCTCGATCGCCCTCACGGAACTCATGGTGTGCATCCCCGACATGTGACACGCTCCGAAACCAAAGCTCAGACGCCCCCAGGGCGTGCTTCCAGGAAGCGAGCCAGATAGGGCGCGGTACGGCTCGCCGACGTCCGTGCCAGCTCGGCGGGCGGTCCCGCCACCACGACCCGGCCGCCCTCTTCGCCCGGGCCCGGGCCCATGTCGATGACCCAATCACTGGCGGCGACCACGCGCATCTCGTGCTCCACCACGATGACCGTGTTGCCCGATTCGACCAGCCCGTCGAGTTGCGCCATCAGCCGGTCGACGTCCGACGGATGCAGCCCCGTCGTGGGCTCGTCGAGGACATAGAGCGTGTCCCCGCGCTGGATGCGTTGCAGCTCGGTCGCCAGCTTGATGCGCTGGGCCTCGCCGCCGGAGAGCTCGGTCGCCGGCTGGCCGAGTCGCAGGTAGCCCAGCCCAACCTCCCGGAGGACACCGAGGGGACGGAGCACCTGCGGCTCGTCGGCGAAGAACGTCCAGGCCGCGTCGACCGTCATCCCCAGGACCTCGGCGATGTTCTTGTCTCGGTACTTGATCTCGAGGGTCTTGGCGTTGTAACGCGTGCCGTGGCAGGTGGGACAGGGCGCATAGACGCTGGGCAGGAAGAGCAGCTCGACCATCACGAAGCCTTCGCCCTCGCAGGTCTCGCAGCGGCCCTTGGCGACGTTGAAGGAGAAACGGCCGGCATCGTAGTGACGGGCATGCGCCGCTTTGGTCGCGGCGAAGAGCTTGCGGACGTGGTCGAAGAGTCCCGTATAGGTCGCCAGGTTGGAGCGCGGAGTGCGTCCGATCGGCGTCTGGTCGACCCGGACCAAGCGCTTGATGCCCTGCAATCCGCCCGCGATCCGGCCGCCGAGGGTGGCGACGACACTTCCCCCCGGTTCCTCGCCGTCATCCTCGACCGCGGGGAGATCATGACCGAGCTCCTCGGCGACCAGCTCGACCAGCACCTGGCTCACCAGGCTCGACTTGCCCGAGCCCGAGACGCCCGTCACGGCCGTGAAGACCCCCAGGGGAAAGTCGACGTCGAGGCGGTGCAGGTTGTTGCGCGTGACGCCGGTCAGCCGGAGCCAGCCTTTGATCGGGCGTGGGGCCCGATCGGGGAGGACAAATTGTCCGAACAGATGGCGACGCGTCTGGGATTCCTCGATGTGCTCGAGCCCCTCGGGCGGCCCGCTGTAGAGCACGAAGCCCCCCTGCTCTCCCGCGGCCGGCCCCACGTCGACGATCCAGTCGGCATGGCGGATCACGTCGAGGTCGTGCTCGACGACGAACAAGGAGTTGCCGCAAGCCTTCAGCCGGTCGAGCGCCCTGAGGAGTGCCTCGGTATCCGCGGGATGGAGCCCGGCGGAAGGCTCGTCGAGCACGTACACCACGCCGAACAGACTGGAGCGGACCTGGGTGGCGAGCCGAAGGCGCTGGAGCTCGCCCGGCGAGAGGGTCGGCGTGCCGCGTTCCAGGGCGAGATAGCCGAGCCCGAGGTCGAGCAGGACCGCGAGGCGCGCGCCGAGATCCTGGGCGATCCGACGGACGACGATCACCTTCTCCGGATGTTCGGCCGCCATCTTCGGCCGTCCGTCGGCCGTCCCATCCGCGAAGGGGCGCACGATCTCGGCCAGCCGGGCCAGCGGCAGCCGGGAGAGCTCGGCGATATCGAGGCCCGCGAAGGTCACCGAGAGCGACTCGCGGCGGAGTCGCTTGCCGCGACAGGTCGGGCATTCGCGGCTCAGCATGTACTGCGACACCCGCTTCTTCATCAGCGGGCTCTGCGTGTTGGCGAAGGTGTGGAGCACATGACGCCGGGCACTACTGAAGGTCCCCTGATAGCTCGGCGTCTCCTTGCGTTTGATCGCGCGTCGCACTCCTTCGGCATCGAGCCCCGAATACACGGGCACGACCGGCTGCTCGTCGGTGAAGAGGATCCAGCGGCGATCCTCCTCCGGGAGCTCACGCCAGGGACGATCGACGTCATATCCTAGCGTCATCAGGATCTCGCGCAGGTTCTGCCCTTGCCAGGCGGTCGGCCAGGCCGCGATCGCCCGCTCCCGGATCGTGAGCGAGTCGTCCGGCACCATCGAGCGTTCGGTCACCTCGTAGATCCATCCCAGGCCGTGGCACTCGGGACAGGCCCCTTCGGGGGTGTTGGGCGAGAACGACTCCGCGTAGAGGAGCGGCTGATTCGGCGGGTAATCCCCGCGCGCGAGTACAGCATCCGGATCAGGTTGGAGAGCGTCGTGACGCTGCCGACCGAGGAGCGCGTCGAGGGCGAACCGCGCTGCTGCTGGAGGGCCACGGCGGGTGGCAAACCGTCGATCTCATCGACCTCGGGCACGGCCATCTGGTGAAAGAGCCGCCTGGCATAGGGCGAGACGGATTCGAGGTACCGGCGTTGGGCCTCCGCGTAGAGCGTGCCGAACGCCAGCGACGACTTGCCCGAGCCCGAGACGCCCGTGAACACGACGAGCGCATCGCGCGGGATCGCGACATCCAGGTCCTTGAGATTATGCTCGCGGGCCCCGCGCACCCGGACGAAGCCCGAAAACTTCGGGCCCGCCGCTCCTGGTCCATGGGGGAAATCCGGGGGTTCCATTCGACTGACTCACCATTCGCGTAGCGATGCTTCGACAGATACCAGGAAAGGCCTCATCTCCGATATCTCCTCTCAAATCCCGCGCCGGTTGCCGGGGGACGGCGATCATCGACTTGCCGCGGAAGTCGGGGGATGGGACACGGAACCGTCTCGAGTTGTTCCGCCGGGGCCTTCTCGGCGCGGATGCCGTTCGGATGGACTCGGAAACGACGTCAGTCTTCGACTCGAGCCCAAAGCGAGTTATGAGAACGTCATCGCCGAGGACGGTTGTGCCGCGGCGTTTTCGTATGGCCTGGGCTTCTGGTCGCCACGCGGCGTCTTCCGGAATGACGAGCGGCCGTATGGCAAGGCGGCGATTGTGGGACCCGACCGGGTCATGGCGGCCGAGGAGCGGGGAGCCATCGATGTTTACGATGCATCCGGCCGCCTGGCGGAAACGCTGGAATCACCCCCGGGTTCGATCCATGCGCTCGACACGATTCGGGGCAAGCCCTGGATCGTGTCCCTGCTCTGGTGCGAGCCGCGCCAGATGCTGTTCATTGGAACTCGTGATGGCGGCGTCTACATGGCGCGGATCGCATCTTCTCCGTCGCCATGCGAAGAATGAGACGGGAAGTTGCCAAGCGACCGGGATAGGGCGCGGTGGGGCTGCACGGGCCCCAGAGTCCGGCGGCCGCGGAGATCGTCCCGGCAGACCCTTCCGAGTCGGACAATACAGCCGTCGCCGGACTCACTTCCCCGACGACCGAAGACCGCCCCGATCATCGGGATAACGAACACCCAGTTGATCCAGATAGGTATCATGAAGCGAAGGATTGAAGTACAACTTCCGCATTTGCGGCCGGTACTCTTCCATGATCTTCTTGTTGAGCCAGATCGCCGGCTTATCCCCGGCCGAGATCAGCGGCTGGTACCTGGTCTCCTTGGTCTGGACGTTCCGGAAATAATCCCAGGCCTGCCCGACGAGCGCCGGTGTTGTGAGCAGGTCGACCATCGTCATCGCCAGCACTTTCGCGCCCGCGGTGACGCCCTGATGGGCGATGGGCGTGGCCATGGTGATCGCGTTGGCCCAATGATGACCCGGCAGATTCGGGAGATTCGACGGATATTGCAGTGTGACCGTCGGGACGTTCCAGGAAACGTCGCCGATATCATCGGAACCGCCCTGCGTCCTCCCGGCCTCGTTGACGGGCCCTTGGAGGGATGCCAGGGTCGAGTTGAGTCCCAGTTCGGGCACCTTGAGCTCCCTCTGCACGGCCTTCGCCAACGCCTGATCGGCGTGGCTCCAGCGCGGCAGGCCAACCTTCTTGATATTCTCGTACACCGCCTCGGCCACCGGCTTGTTGAAATGGAGGGGCCAAGCCGAGCCCAGCACGCGCGAGGTGACGGTGGTACTGGTCATCATCGCCGCGCCTTGCGCCATGCGGTCGCCGATCTCGCGCAGCTCCTGGATATGGGGATAATCGAGCTCGCGGAAGTAGTACCAGACGCTGGCCAGCGACGGCACGACGTTCGGCTGATCGCCGCCGGCGGTGATCACATAATGCGATCGTTGCTGGGTACGCAGGTGCTCGCGACGGAAGTTCCAGCCGATGTTCATCAACTCCACCGCATCGAGTGCGCTCCGCCCTCGCCACGGCGAGGTCCCCGCATGCGCGCTCGCGCCGTGGAAGGTGTACTCGACGGAGATCATGCCGGTGGCGTTCCCCGTACCCCACGAGACCCCGAGCTTGTCGCTGACGTGCGTGAAGAGGACGACATCCACATCCTTGAAGCAGCCGGCGCGTACGAGGTAGGCCTTGGTCCCGAGCTGCTCCTCGCCGACGCCCGGCCAGAGCTTGATCGTGCCCGGCAGCCTGGATCGCTCCATCAGCCGTTTGACGGCGATCGCGGCGGTGATATTGAGCGGCTGTCCGGAATTATGCCCTTCGCCGTGCCCCGGCGCGCCTTCGACCAACGGCTCGTGACGCGCGACGCCCGGCTTCTGCGACGCCTTGGGGATGCAGTCGATATCGGACCCGAGCGCGATCACGGGCTTGCCCGACCCCCACGTCGCCATCCAGGCCGTCGGGATACCCGCGACCCCGCGCTCGACCGCGAAGCCCTCCTTCTCGAGGATCTCGGTCAGATACTTCGAGGTCTCGAACTCCTGGAACCCCAGCTCACCGAAGCTGAAGACCATGTCATTCATGACGTGCGTCCGCTTCTTCAACGCCTCGACGTCGACGACGACCTGCCGCTTGTACTCCCCCACGGCATCCGACTGCGCACGAGCCGTCGCCGCGAGGACCAGGCACAAGACCATCGTGCCGGCAACATCAGATACTCTCCTCATGCCAATTCCTTTCTCATCCGAAAGCCGCAAGAAGGGGCCGACGCGGAATCCTACGAAGTCCATCTTCTTCCGGAGGACGGCTCGTGACCTCGTCATGCGAGAATACAGCGAGAGCCGGCGATTGGCCACCCATTGGTTTATAGCCGATCCACCCTCTCCCCGCTGCCGCGGGGAGAGGGTGCCCGGGGCGGGTGAGGGGCCGTCGGCCGAGTCCCATCGCGTCAGATCAGGGTTTCCCGAGTTCCAGGCATTCGACCCCGATCGGGGCGAGGAGTGGGTTCAAGTTCCGGCCGTCGTCGATGCCAATGGTGAAAGGATCGGCAGAAGATCGCATAAAATAATGAAAATCTTAATTATTTATGAATTGACAAACCAAGGGCGTTCTGTCAAGATGTATTGAAGGCCGCATGACCCATCTCGACCCGTCGGATCTTGATGACTCCGGGCCGTCGAATCCGGCGAGGCCGTCGAGTCCCCGCTTTTCGGAGGCTAATTGACATGAATACAATTCTGATCGTTTTGTTTGGTTGGCTGTCGATCGGTGCCGCGGTGGGGACCATCGCCCGCCCGCGTTACCCCGGTTCCGACTCGCTGGGATCGATCGGCACCATTCTGGCGGGGATCGCGGGTTCCCTGATAGGCGGAGGTGGCACCTACCTCCTCGGGTATGGCGTGGCCCCGACGCAGGCGGCAGGCTGGATCATGTCAACCATCGGGGCCATCATCTTCGTCTCCGTCCCGGCCTTCATGGGCCGAGATCGAAGGGCCGTCCCGACCCGGCCGATACGACGGGCATGAGATCTGGCCCGAATTGTCCCATCCTGCGACACGAGTTGGCGCGCCGCTCCGAAGCCGTCTTCGATTCACGCCGATGGATGGGACATCGTCGAACCGGGACCCTGGCCGCGTCGCACCCCTGCTCCGGCTGTCGGATCGGGGCGATCTTTTTTGCCCGAAGGAGGAGGATTCATGAAAAGTCTGAGCCTACCGTTGCCCGACAGGATCTCGATCAACCTGTACAGCAGTCGCGGCGGCGACAAGTCCAATGAAGGTTGGTTCTTTCTCAGCCCGGCCGAGTGGGACAAGTTCAAGGTCAACCTGGCGAATCCATCCGATACGATTCGGGCCGTTCAACCCGTGAAGTGGCACGATATCGACGTGTTCTCCTCGGACGAGTTCGACGCGACGATCAGGGATCTCCGGAGGCAAAAGTACCTCGGCGGTTGCATGATGGAACCGCTTTGGACCGAATTGTTCCATCCTGCGACGCAAGATGGCGCGCCGCTTCGAAGCCGTCATCGAATCACGCCGATGGATGGGTCATCGTCGAACCGGGACCCTGGCCGCGTCGCACCCCTGCTCCGGCTGGCGGATCGGGGCGATCTTGCTTACCCGAAGGAGTAGTCATGAAAAGACTGAGCCTACGACCGTTGCCCGACAGAATCTCGATCAACCTGTATAACAGTCGCGGTGGCGACAAGTCCAATGAAGGTTGGTTCTTTCTCAGCCAGGCCGAGTGGGACAAGTTCAAGGTCAACATGGCGAACACATCCGATACGATTCGGGCCGTTCAACCCATGAAGTGGCACGATATCGACGTGTTCTCCTCGGACGACTTCGACGAGACGATCAGGGATCTCCGGAGTCAAAAGTACCTCGGCGGTTGCATGATGGAACCGCTTTGATTCCTGGCCCACCCCACGCGAAGCGAAGACGCAGAGTTCAGGGGCCGCCGTTCAGCGAGGGTCTCCCGACCCCGCCGATGCGCCCGACCGAAAGTCTCCCGGGTCTTTCACTTCTTGGCCTCCTCCCCGGCCTTGGTGTACCGGACGCTGATGGCCTCGCGCAGCCGGCCGATCTCGCGGACGATCTCGACGAATGACGTGGGCGTTTCCGGCCCACGGCCGGTGGCATCCCCGGCGCGGCTGCCTTTCTTCGACGATGCCTCGTCCTCGGGCGGGTTGGCACCCTTGGGCCAGGCGGCCGAGAAACTGGCCGTGATCGTCCCGACCGACGCCGAGCTCGGCAACGCCTCGGCCACCGCGCTCTTCGCGTACTCGGTCACCAGGAACGAGTCGGCCTTCGCGTTCGTCCGATGCCAGCCGGGAATCGTCATCGTCCCGCCCTTGGGCACGATCCAGCAGAAGAAGTTCTTGTTCTCGCTGAACGCAAAGACATTCAGGCCGTCGATCGTCAGCACCACGGCCGCGTCGAACGGCGAGTCGTTGATCAACTTGACCGCGTAGATCTCGCCGCGGCCGATCTTGACGAACGCCAGGCCGTCGTCATTCGTCGGCGTGCGGGGGCGGAGCTGGCCGTTCTCCTTGACGAGGACCTCGATCGCGTAGGGGCTCCTGGGCAGGGCCGAGATCCGCGAGCCGGCGAGATGGACCTCTGGGTCGTCGAGCTTCTTCTCGAGCACCTTGTTGCGTTCCTTGTCGTCGGCGCCGGGCGGCAGAGCGACCGTCGCGCCGGTGATCGCGACGATGAGCGGTACGCTGAAAAGCCCGCGGGGCTCGAAGGCCACGAGCTCGACCCCCGCACGGTCGACGACGTGGGCCTTGATCTCGATCGACAACAAGTGCGTCTTGCCGTCCTCGACGTCGCGATACTCGCCGTTGATCTCCAGCGCCGCCCGCCGTCTGACGGACACACCCAGTGCGCTCAGGGACTCGGTCAGCGCCTTGGCAATCGCCGGCCCGGCGCTGGAGGCCAGTCGGGCCGGACCGTGGAAGTCGCCCACGGCGATCGAATCATTCCCTTTCTGATCGATCAGATTCTTGACCTGCTTGGCCAGCTCGGCCAGCTCGCGGTGCAGGTCGTCCGGCGGCTCGGCGCGGGCGGATCCGGCGGCCATCGCCAGCCCGACCGCCAGGACGGGCAACGCCACGGCGAGAGCTCGCCTTCGGGGTCGAATGGTCCTCGGCATCGTTCACCTCGTTGCGTCGTTCGGGGAGATCGGAAAATGGGCAGGAGATTCAACCACAGATTTCACGGATAACACGGATGGAAATTCTGAATCCTTCTTCCTTTCATCCGTGCTATCCGTGGTCGAATTTCTGATCTTCGCCTCTCTGGTTGCGACCTGATCACGTCGAGTTTTTGTCAGAACACGCGATACGGCGTGCCCAGTTCCAGCTCGCGGGCGGCCTCGTGGAACGTCGAGAGGACGCGTCCGTCGAGCGAGTCCCAATCGGTTCGCTTGATCGTGGCTCCGTTCAGGAGCGGCGCCAGGCCCAGGCGGCGGAGCGTCGCATTGGTCCGGATGGCGGCGAGCAGCTCCTTGGGATCGGCCAGGCCCAGATCGGCCGCCACCTCCGCCGCGCCCAGCTCCTTCAGGTACGACCGCGCCAGGGTGCCGACCGGCTCGGGGAAGTCGCGGATCGGCTTGGCGGCGTCCGCCCCGACTTTCCAGAACGGGCCGGTCGCCTCTTCGACGGCCTTGAGGAACCGGGCCTCGTCGCGGGCGAGCAGGCGGTCCAGCTCGGCCTGCTCGCGGAACAGCCGCTCGGCCTTCTCCCCGGCGGACCCGGCCACGCCCAGCCCGGCCCGCACCGTATCCTTGAACTTCCGCATCCCCTGATCGTGGCAGGCCATGCACGACAGGCCGTTGACGACCTCGGTCGTCCCCGAGGTCCTCAAGGAATCCGCCACGACGTCGGGCGGTCCTATGTCGATGCGTTTCCCCTTGGCGTCCACCAGCAAGTAGCCTTGCATGCCGTTGGGGAGGTTGAAGATGAGCTCGCCGCCGGCATGCTCGAACGCCTGGTTCGGGAACGGATTGGCGGCGAACACCGGCCCGAGCGGGAACCGGAAGAGGTTGGCCGGGCCGTCGTCGCGGCGGAAGTCGTAGCTCTTCCAGTAGGCCCCGTAAAGCGCCGGGTGTCGATCGACCAGCCGGTTATGGCTCGACACCCCGCTCTGGACGAACCCCGCGCGGGCCAATCGGTCGCGGAGGAAATCGGCCTCGGTGTTGACCTTCAGCATCATCTCGAGCGCGGCGGCGGTGTCGGGCAGGCCGAGCAGGTCGTGATAGAGCGGCGGCCGGGAGGCCGTGGCGACGAGCCAATCCGCCCGCACGAACGGCACCGACACGCCGGCCAGCCCGGCGACCTCGGAGGCCAGCGAGCGAAGCGCCGGGTCGCGGTCCTTGTTATGGGACAGGCCATAAGGGTATCGGGCGAGGAGCACCTTCCACAGGTTGTGCCGGTCCCAGCCGACGTTGCGGACGTTGACAGCCAGCACGGCCCCCTCCGCACCGATCGCCTTCGGCACGACGACCTCGGCCTCCCAGCTCAGGCTATTGAGCAGCTTGGCCACGGCGGCCCGGGCCAGGCGGAGCTCGCCCTCGCCGTTCGAGGCGTCGTTGTGCAAGTTATGCAGCGTGAAATACCGGCGATAGGGCCGGTCGGCCTCGTCCGCCGCGCGGAGGTCGTCGCGGATCGTCGCCAGGACGTCCTTCTCGGTCAGAGTCCGCCGCGCGGCCGTCGCGGTCTCTGCGGGGAACGGGGCGCCGGCCTTGATCCAGTCGCGGAGGATCGTGCGCTCGTCGACCGTCGGCTTCCTGGCCGCCGACTTCGGCGGCATGCTCTTCTCGAGCCCGGCCTTGACCCACATCTCGGACTTCTCGGGATCGCCGGGCGTGACGTAAGGCCGATCCTCGCCCTCGCGCGGGGCGACCAGCACCTCGCGCTTGAGCACGTCGTAGCCCTCGACTTCGAACCGCTCGCCGCCGTGGCACTGGTAGCAAAAGGTCTTCAAGAAGGTGACCGCCTTCACGGCCAGTTCGGGGTCGGCCCGATCGATGGACGCAAGCTCCACCTTCGGGCTCGCGGGCGGCGACGGCGGCGGCTCGGGGTCGGCGTTTATCGGCGACCGGCGTCTGGGTTCTTCGTTCCTGGCCAGCGCGAGTGCACCGCTCTTCGGCTGCTCGGGCTCGAGCACACCGGGGATCTCGCCCCGAGGCCGATCATCCCCGCGACCCGGCCGGTGCCCGAACTGAAGGCCATCATCAACAGTGCGGCCAGGCCCGCGGCAACCGCCGCCATGCCGACAGCCGCCGGCCAGCGACGGCCGGTCGGAATGGCTTCCGCCCGTGGTTCGGTCGTCTCCAGACCGGGACGCGTGCCGGCTCCATCCGGCTCCGTCGTCGTCCCGTGCGTGATGAGATCGGTTGAACGGCGGATCGACTTCCGGGATCGTGGAAAAGCGGTCAATCGGGCGCGGGTCTCCCGACCCGGTTGGGCGCGGGTCTCCCGACCCGGTTGGCGCGGGTCTCCCGACCCGGTTGGCGCGGGTCTCCCGACCCGGTTGGGCGCGGGTCTCCCGACCACGCCCTCGGCCCGACCGAAGGTCTCCCCATCTCTGAACCGCTCAGGCAGCGAACCATCTCCGCGCACGACGTCCAGCGGTCCTCGGGCCGCTTGGCCAGTGCCCGGGCGATGACCTGCCGCTCCTCCTCGGCCAATCGCGCCAGGTCCGGCTTCCCGTGAAGGTGCCCCGAGAGCACGGCGCTGATCGACCCTTGGAACGGCAACTCGCCCGTGCGGAGATGGACATAGGTCACGGCCAGCGAATACTGGTCGCTCCGCGAGGAAACCTGACCCTCGATCATCTCAGGCGCGGCATAGTGTGGCGTCATGGCTCCCGAGTGATCGGTGACGCTGGCCTCCAGGGCCTTGGCCAGCCCGAAGTCGGCCAGCCGAGCCGAGCCGCCGACCAGGAAGATATTCTGCGGCTTGATATCGCGGTGCTGGACCCCGACCAGGTCGCCATCGGCCGACCGATGACGCGGCTCGTTGAGGAAATCGACCGCGCCGGCCATCTCGCCCATGATGCCGAGCAGTTCACCGAGCGGCAGGCCGGGCTGGCCCTTCTGCCGGCATTCCTCCAGCCGGTCCTTGAGGCTTTGGTCGCACAGGGGCATGGCGATCACCAGGTAATCCTCCTTCTGGACGGCGAACTGGATATCGAGGAGGTGCGGGTGCCGGATGTCGCGGACGACTTCCAGGGCGCGAAGTTCCGGGCCGGATTGCGTGGAGTTGAGCCGGATGAATTTCAGCGCGACCCGCACCCGTCCCGGCGCCATCGCCTCCCAGACCTCGCCGAAACCCCCTCGCCCCAGCAAGCGGACCAGTGTGTAATTCGACACCGGCTCGGTGCCGGCCTCCAGACGAATGGACATGGTCGTCTCCGAATCGAATCGCTCGTCACCGAGATAATCCGGCCGCCTCGGGTTCATTGCACTCCCCTGGCTGGCCGAAAAGCAAGGTCCGGATGAGTGCTGCACGCGGGATCGGGTCAAACCGGACATCGTGATCCTCTCCATTCCGTTCCATCCCATGCCTGGCGATTCGTGGTCGTCCTCCGGCAAGGAAAACGAGGGCCAGGTCGCGTTCTTCCCGACGACCAAGAATTTCCGTGTCCGTCGCGGGTCTCCCGACCACGGAACGCTTCACGCTCGGTCTGCACACGGGACCGGAAAAAGGGGACTGGCTCACGGCCCCGGACGGTCCTGGAAATCTCGGGCAAGAGCCAGTGTGCCGGGTGCCTGTCCCCTTTTTCCGCGCGCTTAACCCAAGCGTGAATCGCACTGATCCGCCGATCCCCGCTGGAGTACCGCCTTCAGGCGGGATCGGCTCTCGCTCGCCAGGCCGGCTGAAGCCGGTACTCCAACCCCGGATTCCCTGTGTTCCCGCCGGAATTGCGGCCTCCGAAGATGTTCACTGCAATGGTCAGAAAACCCGCATCCAACAAAGGTCCCAACAAAGCCCGCTCGACCGGGCTGGCCCTGGCCCGGTCCGGCTGGGCTCCGCCCCACGGCTCCGCCGTGCCGCCAACCGGCCCAGGCCCAGCCCGGCGTCACTCCTCGCCCCCCTGACCGGACTCGACTCACCGGGAGGACGGAACTCGGGCCAGCCGCAAGCCCAGGTAGCGGTTCGTGACGGTCGGCGCGAGCCTGCTGCGATACGCCGCACGACAGCACTCGGCAGCGATGTACCAGCTACCTCCCCGGCGCACCCGGTCCGAGCCATCGAGCGGCCCCGTCGGGTCGTCCATCAGCGCGTCTGATTTGTAGTCTCCATACCTGTCCCAGCACCACTCCCACACGTTCCCGTGCATGTCAAACACGCCGAAAGCGTTGCCACGCCTTTCCCCCACCAGATGGCTCGAAGCACCCGAGTTGCCGTCGTACCAGGCATGCTCGCCCAGACCCGCGGCATCCTCGCCGAACGAGTAGCGGGTCCGTGCCCCCGCCCGACAGGCATACTCCCATTCCGCCTCCGTGGGCAGCCGATATCCCGGACCCTTCCAGTCGGCCGCGCGCACCGTCTCGCCAGAGATCTCGTAGAACGGCTTCAGGCCCTCCTTCTCGCTCAAGCGATTGCAGTAGGTCACCGCATCCAGCCAGGAGACGCTCTCCACCGGATACTGGTCCGTGGATCGGCCCGCGACCTTGTCTTTTCCACCACCGGTCGCCGAGAAGTAGCTTGGATTCTTGCCCATCACCGCCTGATATTGGGCCTGGGTCACCTCGTGCACGCCCAGATAGAACGGCCGCGTGATCCGGACCGAGTGTTGGGGCTTTTCGTCATTATCAGCATCCTTCTCATCATCGGGCGAGCCCATCAGCAACGTCCCGGCCGGGATCAAGGTCAGCCTCATCCCGATCGTGTTGGTGATCGTCTTCTTCGCCCGCTCCAGGTTCACCAACGGCACCAGGTCGCGGGTCGTCCCCTTCAGCTCGGGCATCTGCCGCACGCCGTACTTCTCCCGCACGAAGTCGCGCACCCGACGCTTGACGAACTTCTCCAGGTCCGGCATCAGCACCTCGCGCTCTTCGGCACCCACCGCACCGCCGCGCCCATCGCCTCGATCACGAAGTGGAAGAACACCCCGTGCTTGAGCTCGGCGTGCTCGAATGCCTTCTCACCCTCCGAGCAACTGAAGAACGCCACCACGCCGCCGGGCGGCTTGACCGGCGTCGGCCGGGTCACGCTCTCCAGCGTCACGACCGACCGCGACCGCGAGTTGTCCGACTGCAGATCGTTGCGGCAGGCGTCAACCAGCAGCACCTCGTCCCCGCACCGCAGGCCTCCAGCTCCTTGTAGACCTCGCCCAGGGGGATCAGGCTCGACCTGTCGGCCAGCCTGGCATCGGCCGGGCAGAAGTAGCTCTCCGGGTCGCCCACGAACTGGACGCCGTGACCCGCCAGGGCGATCAACACCTGGTCCTTCTCATTCAGATCCTGGAGCAAGAGCTTGAGCTCCTTTCGGACCTGACCGGCCAGGGGCAGGAACCGCGGTTCCTCGGCGCCGGCGGTCTGGGTCATGAGCACGACGTTGCCCGGCCTGTAACCGCTGGCCTTGAGGACCTCGGCCAGTTCGGAGACGTCGGCCTCGCTGTAGGGCAAGCTCCGCAGCTCGTTCGGGTCGTATCTCCTCACCCCGACCAGCAGCGCATACTTCTCACCCGGCTCCTGCGAGAACCCGGGCGCCCCCATCGCGCGGCCGCGACGACCGCCAATCCCAACGAGCCCAAGGACCTGCCACGCATCGGCGAACCCTCCGTCCGCGAGATCTCTCACCAGAAAGAGTGCCTTGGGCGGGTGAGTTTCACCCACTTGACAAGACCCAACTCGACGCTTCCAGGACAGGCTCTCAACTCAGCTCAGCGATCGGACTGGCTCAGGGCCACGCGAAAGCCCAGGGCGGAGTTGCGGAACTCCGGAGGGCGCCTGCGGCGTTCCGTCAACCGAGCGAAGCGCGGCGGGATGTTCCAGCCGCCGCCACGGTCTACCCGATAGGGGTCCTCCACGGAACCAGTCGGGTCATCGGCTGGCGACCGCGATCCTGAGAATTTGTCGTCGTATCGATCCCAGCACCACTCGAATACATTGCCGTGCATATCGTAGAGCCCGAAGCGATTCGGCTTCTTGGTCCCGACCGGGTGCGTCATTCCGCCTGCGTTCCCGGCGAACCAGGCATTTTCGCCCAACTTTGCCGGATCGTCTCCGAACGAGTACCGGGTCTGCGTCCCGGCCCGGCAGGCGAATTCCCATTCCGCCTCCGTCGGCAAGCGATATCCCGGCCGTTTCCAGTCGGCAACGCCGCACGATGTCGCCAGCGAACTCATAGAACGGCTTCAGGCCCTCCTTCTCGCTCAACCTGTTGCAGAACCTGACCGCCGCGAGCCAGCTCACTTGTTCGACAGGGTATTTGCCAGTGTTCTGGCCCGCGACCTTGTTCTTCCCCTCGCCGCTTGGCGAGAACCAACTCGGGTTACGACCCGTCAGCGCCCGGAATTGCCCTGGGTCACCTCATGAATGCCCAGGTAGAAAGGCCTGGTGATCCGGACCCGGTGCTGCGGTTTCTCGTCGATCTCGGCATCCATGTCATCCTCGGACGCGCCCATCAAAAATGTCCCGGCCGGGATCAAGATCAGCTTCATCCCGATCGTGTTGGTCATCGTCCTGGGTCTGGAGTCGCCAAGTGGCGGTATCGGCCGGTCGGGGACCTTGATCCCGGCTGGATCCAGGCTCGCCAGCACCGGCAGGCCGCCGACCTCCCCTTTGAGCACCGGCATCTGGCGCCGCCCGTCATACTCGGCCCGGACGAAGTCCAGCACTCGCCGCGTGGTGAATGAGCTCAGCTCCAGCAATTCAATCGCTTTATCGTTATTGGAATCCGCCTCGCCGCGCAAGCCCTGGATGATGAAGTGGAAGAACACGCCATGCTTGAGGGCGTCGTTCTCGAAGGCCAGCTCGCCCTCCGAGCAACTGAACAGCGCCGCCACGCCGCCGGGCGGCTTGACCGACTGCGGCCGGGTCACGCTGGCCACGTCCACCGTCGCACGCCGCGACACGGCCGCCACCGGGTCGTTCCGGCAGGCATCGCTCAGCAGCAGCTTGAGCTGGGCCTCGCACCCGTCCAGCGTTTGATACACCTCCTTGAGGGAGATGAGCGTGGCCTTGTCGTCGGGCCGGGCGTCGGCCGGGCAGAAATACGCTTCGTCGCCGCCCCGGAACTGGATCCCATGGCCGGCGAAGGCGACGAGCACGCCGTCCGCCTTGATCCGGTCGCGCAACAGCGCTCTCGATTCCCGCGGATGTTGGCCGCCAGCGGCAAGAACCGGTTGTTGCCCGGCAGGGCGCCGGCGGTCTGAGTCATGAGCACGATGTTCTCCGGCCGGTAGCCGGCCTCGCGGAGCACGGCGGCCAGGTCTTCCATGTCGCGCTCGGGATATTGCAGCTTGCGCAACTCGCTGGTCCGGGCGTAGGTGCTCACGCCGACCAGCAGGGCATACTTCTCGCCCGGCTCCTGCGAGAACCCGGGTGGTCCCATCACCGCGGCCACGACGACCGCCCATCCCAACGAGCCCAAGGACCTGCCACGCATCGGCGAACCCCCCGTCCGCGAGATCTCTCACCATCAAGAGAACGATCCATCGGCGCCAATCTTCCCCGCGAGGACTTGAAGGTCATCAGCATAAAGCATGCGTGCGATCACCAGCAAGCCGGAGGAGCACTCCACGGAGGAAAATCTGGTCCGACCGCCCGATGTACGTGTTTGGATCTTCGGTGGATGTCGGCGATCAGGCTGTTGAGGGGATCGCGAGACCTTCGGTCCGATCTCGGACGGGGTCAGGAGACCCGCGCCCAACAAAGGCCTCGTGTTCGGCGCGGGTCTCCCGACCCCGCCGGTCTGCCCGACCGAAGGTCTCCTGAACCCATCCTCGCCCCCGGCATCAAGAGGATTCATCCTCAAAGGAGCACAACCCGAAAGAGGGAGACCTTCGGTCCCATCCCGGGCGGGGTCGGGAGACCCGCGCCCAACAAGCGGGCGGGGTCGGGAGACCCGCGCCAACAAGCCGGGGCTGGCCCTGGCCCGGTCCGGCTGGGCTCCGCCCCACGGCTCCGCCGTGCCGCCAACCGGCCCAGGCCCAGCCCGGCGTCACTCCTCGCCCCCCTGACCGGACTCGACTCACCGGGAGGACGGAACTCGGGCCAGTCGCAAGCCCAGGTAGTTGCTCGAGTAGGTCGGCGCGAGCCTGCCGCGATACGCCGCACGACAGCGCTCGGCAGCGAAGTCCCAGCTACCCCCCCGGTCCACTCGGGCCGAGCCATCGAGCGGCCCCGTCGGGTCGTCCATCAGCGCACTTGATTTGTAGTCTCCATACCTGTCCCAGCACCACTCCCACACGTTCCCGTGCATGTCAAACACGCCGAAAGCGTTGCCACGCCTTTCCCCCACCAGATGGCTCGAAGCACCCGAGTTGCCGTCGTACCAGGCATGCTCGCCCAGACCCGCGGCATCCTCGCCGAACGAGTAGCGGGTCCGTGCCCCCGCCCGACAGGCATATTCCCATTCCGCCTCGGTGGGCAGCCGATATCCCGGACCCTTCCAGTCGTTCACGCGCACGGACTCGTCAGAGATCTCGTAGAACGGCTTCAGGCCCTCCTTCTCGCTCAAGCGATTGCAGTAGGTCACCGCATCCAGCCAGGAGACGCTCTCCACCGGATACTGTTCGGTGGATCGGCCCGCGACCTTGTCCTTTCCACCACCGGTCGCCGAGAACCAGCTC
The DNA here is from genome assembly GCA_963743925.1 of uncultured Planctomycetota bacterium. GTDB lineage: Bacteria > Planctomycetota > Planctomycetia > Isosphaerales > Isosphaeraceae > CAVZRC01. Next base: position 92,403 of record CAVURY010000030.1, read on the forward strand.
GGATTCTTGCCCATCACCGCCCGATACTGGGCCTGGGTCACCTCGTGTACGCCCAGGTAGAACGGCCGCGTGATCCGGACCGGGTGTTGGGGCTTTTCGTCATTATCAGCATCCTTCTCATCATCGGGCGAGCCCATCAGCAACGTCCCGGCCGGGATCAAGGTCAGCCTCATCCCGATCGTGTTGGTGATGGTCTTGGGCCTGGTTTCGCCCGACGACGACGGCGAAGGGGCCGGCCCCTCGGGGAGGTTGACCTTGGCCCGGTCCAGGCTGGCCAGCACCGGCAGGCCGCCGATCTCCCCTTTGAGCACCGGCATCTGGCGCTGCCCGTCATACTCCGCCCGGACGAAGTCCAGCACGCGCCTTCTTGGTGAAGAAGGTCAGCTCCTCCAGCGCAACCTCCCGGTCCTTGTTGAAATCGGCCTCGCCGCGCAAGCCCTGGATGATGAAGTGGAAGAACACGCCGTGCTTGAGGGCGTCGTTCTCGTAGGCCAGCTCGCCCTCCGAGCAACTGAACAGCGCCGCCACGCCGCCGGGCGGCTTGACCGACTGCGGCCGGGTCACGCTGGCCACGTCCACCGTCGCACGCCGCGACACGGCCGCCACCGGGTCATTGCGGCAGGCATCGCTCAGCAGCAGCTTGAGCTGGGCCTCGCACCCATCGAGCGTTTGATAGACCTCGTTGAGGGAGATGAGCGTGGCCTTGTCGTCGGGCCGGGCGTCGGCCGGGCAGAAATACGCCTCATCACTGCCCCGGAACTGGATCCCATGGCCGGCGAAGGCGACGAGCACGCCGTCCGCCTTGATCCGGTCGCGCAACAGGGCTTTCAGTTCTGCGCGGATGTTGGCCGCCAGCGGCAAGAACCGGTTGTTGCCCGGCAGGGCGCCGGCGGTCTGAGTCATGAGCACGATGTTCTCCGGCCGATAACCGGCCTCGCGGAGCACGGCGGCTAAGTCTTCCATGTCGCGCTCGGGATATTGCAGCTTGCGCAACTCGCTGGTCCGGGCGTAGGTGCTCACGCCGACCAGCAGGGCATACTTCTCGCCCGGCTCTTGCGAGAACCCGGGGGCACCCATCAGCACGGCCGCGACGACCGCCCATCCCAACGAGCCCAAGGACCTGCCACGCATCGGCGAACCCCCCGTCCGCGAGATCTCTCACCATCAAGAGAACGATCCATCGGCGCCAATCTTCCCCGCGAGAACTCGAAGGTCATCAGCATAAAGCATGCGTGCGATCACCAGCAAGTAGGAGGAACGAGCCTCCTGGGAGAATCCGGCACGATGGAACGGTGAGCGGGTTCGGGTCACCGGCGCGATGGGCGCGGTCTCCCGACCCCGCCCCGAGTGCCTGACCGTAGGTCTGTCGATCTCCCGCCGCGGCCGACCGCCGGCTCGCCCGGCCCGCATCCGACCGGCCCAGGAGACCTTCGGTCGCGCCGACGGCGGGGTCGGAGACCCGCGCCGAACCAGGGCGGAGCCGAAAGCGATACCGGGAAGTTATTCCCGGCCTGTTCCTCAGCAGACATAAGCCGGAGGCCCTTTTTCGATTTCCAGGAAGAAATTGACGGCTCGTTCGTTCTCCTGTCAGGCCAGGAGCGTAGAAAGAGGCTCGGCGACCTGAAGCTCATGTAGAAGTCGTGGTGCGAGGGCCGCAATCGGGTCGTGGCTCATGCTGGACCGCTGGCCCCTTGATCGCTGAGGGGACCGGCCGCAAACTCGTGACCATGGCCGCAACCTCGCCCGAGACCACCGAGAGCGACGAGCAACTGGCCGCCGTGGTCGCCCGGCGGGGCGACTCCGAGCCCGCACGGCTGGCGGCCCACAATGCGTTCGAACGCCTCTACCGTCGATACGCGCCACTCTTGCTGGGCTTCCTGGCCTCCCGAGTTCGTCCCGGCGAGCGGGATGACCTGCACCAGGAGGTCTGGCAACGGGTCTGGCACCATCTACCGAATCAATTCCGCGGCGGGAATTTCCGCGCCTGGCTGCACCAGATCGCCCGTCACGCCATCATCGACCAGGGCCGCAAGCGACGGTCCGAACCGTTGATGGCCCAGGAGGCGTTGCCCGACGCCCGCCACGAGCCGGCCGACCATCGACTGATCGAGGACGAACGGATGGAGGCGCTGAAGCGTTGCCTGGAACAACTTGGCCCCGAGGGGGCCGCACTGGTGCGGGCACGCCTGGCCGGTGAGGACTACAACGAACTCTGTCGGCGGCTGAAGCTGGAGCCCGCACGAGCTTACAAGTTATTCCACTCGGCCAGGAAACAACTCGAGACCTGCCTGGAGCAAGCCCTGGAATGAAGCTGATCGCGACGGAGATCCCCGACGAGACGACGGCCCTGCCCGGCTGGCTGGAGCATCATCTGGTCGGCACGGACCTCGGCACGCTCGTGGCCGAGCTCGAGGCCGTGCATGGCCGGGTCGCCAGACCCCTTCCGCTGGACCAGATCCTCGGTCGGCATCGGGACAACGTGCTCGCGCAGGGCATGATAGCCCTGCCGCCAAAACGGCTCCGAGGACTATTACGCCAGCCGCGCCTGCTCCTCGATCTCCAGGAGCTGATCCTGACCTCGGGCGGCCCGCACTGGCTCGATCGGGCCGCTTCCGAACCCGAAACCCGGCAGTCCGTCGAACGCGGTTGGCGAAACTGACCGCCTCGCTCGCGAACGAGATACCCGCAATCGGGACTGGCCGAAGCCAGCCTGCCCCATCCCGCACGGACCGATCGATCTGGACCCGGCACCGATGGCTCGTCAGCCTGGCGACCGCGGCGGCGGTCTTGGTGGCGGTCGTCCTGGTTGAGCACAGGAGCGGGAATGGGCCGGGCGGAGCGCCGTCGCGAGTTCGGGATGGGGTTGGAACCGGCCTGGCGCACTACCCCAGGACGTACCGCGTCACGATTACCTCAACCGCCTGGCCGACAGTGCTCATGAATGGTTCGATACGCGCCGGGCAACCCGATCGCGCTGGCCCGGCGGATCGCCGAGTTCCGCCAGGGCTGCTCGGTGCTGATCCTGTCGCCACACCGACCGCTACCGGCCGAGGATCGTGCCTGGCTGGTCGAGAGATGCCGCGCCTGGGCAGCCAGGTTCGACGGCTACCTGGCGTCCGTCGAGGCGGGTAAGGATCCGCTCGAGGTCCGCAACCAGGCCGACGAGACGATCAACCGGCTGATCGACACGCTCCGAGATCGGGCGAAGACCCGGGCGTGACTTCGGATATTTCGAGCCGGATCGCCCCGAAGCCCTCGAGAGTTTCTATAGTCAAGGAAGACAGGTCGTCCTGGCGGGGGTTCGGGGTGCGCAAGCGAGAAAAAAAAGGACCATGACGGCATGCAAAACCGAGCAGAAATCACTGAAAATTCGCGAAACGAAGCCAGACTCACCCCCAAATCGCATGAAACGAACCCAACTCACCCCCAAATCGCATGAAACGAACCCAACTTTCGCATGACTCACGAGGAGCGTGCTCGACAGCGTGCATGCAAAGTCCAACAGCCGGATCGAGTCCGATCCGATTGCGATTGGCATCGGGCCGGCGTTGACGAATAATGTATGGAGTTACAGGCTGACGACCCTTCTTAATGATTCGGGATGAATCATCCATGTCCAAATTCCAGCTTGTGAGTCCGTACCTGGCGGCCGGCGACCAGCCCCAGGCGATCGAGAGCTTGGTGGACGGATTGAAGCGCGGCAAGAGCCATCAGACGCTCATGGGCGTGACCGGCTCGGGCAAGACGTTCACCATGGCCAACGTCATCGCCCAGCACGGTCGGCCCGCGCTGGTGATGTCGCACAACAAGACCCTGGCCGCCCAGCTCTACTCCGAGTTCAAGGAGTTCTTCCCGCACAACGCCGTCCGCTACTTCGTCAGCTATTACGACTACTATCAGCCCGAGGCCTACATCCCCCAGCGCGACATCTATATCGAGAAGGACGCCGCGATCAACGAGGAGATCGAGCGGCTCCGCCTCGCCTGCACCAGCGCACTGGTCAGCCGCGAGGATGTGGTCGTCGTCGCCAGCATCTCGTGCATCTACGGGTTGGGCTCGCCTGACGATTACCGCAAGATGATGGTACGCCTCAAGATCGGGGACATCATCGACCGCGACCAGATGCTCCTGAAGTTCATCGACATCCAGTACGACCGCAACGACGTCTCGTTCGAGCGGGGCAAGTTCCGCGTCCGGGGCGACGTCGTCGAGCTCTGGCCGGCCAGCGAGGAGATCGGCTACCGGATCGAGCTCTTCGGCGACGAGGTCGAGCGGCTGGCGACCATCGACCCGGTCTCCGGCGCCGTGCTGGAGACGCACCAGGACCTCTACATCTACCCGGCCAAGCACTTCGTCCTCCCCGAGGAGCGGATCAAGGGCGCCGTCGAGAGCATCGGCGAGGAGCTGGAACAGCGGCTCAAGCAGATGAAGGAGCAAGGCAAACTCCTGGAAGCCCAGCGGCTCGGGGCCCGCACCCGGTACGACATGGAAATGCTCATGGAGGTCGGCTACTGCTCGGGGATCGAGAACTACTCGCGGCACCTCGGCAACCGCCAGCCGGGCGAGACCCCCAACACGCTCCTCGACTTCTTCCCGCCCGATAGCTTGCTCCTCCTGGACGAGTCGCACGTGACCGTCCCCCAGATCCGCGGGATGTTCGCCGGCGACTTCAGCCGCAAGAGCACCCTGGTCGAGCACGGTTTCCGGCTCCCCAGCGCGCTCGATAACCGGCCGTTACGGTTCGACGAATGGGAGAAGAAGTTCAACCGCCGGCTCTTCGTCTCGGCCACCCCGGGCGACTACGAGGTGGCGATGTCCGGCGGCGAGGTCGTCGAGCAGGTGATCCGGCCCACGGGTTTGGTCGACCCGATCGTCCGTGTCGAGCCGGCGCGGGCAAGTCCCGGCGCTGCTCCAGGAGGTCAAGCTCCGCGCCGCGAAGGGCGAGCGGGTGCTCGTCACCACGCTCACCAAGCGGCTGGCCGAGGACCTCTCGCGATACCTCAAGGAGCAGGGCCTGCGCTGCAAGTGGCTCCACTCCGAGCTGGACGCCTTCGAACGGGTCAGCATCCTCCGCGAGCTGCGTGAGGGGGCCTTCGACGTCCTGGTGGGCGTCAACCTATTACGCGAGGGGCTCGACCTGCCCGAGGTCTCGATGGTCTGCATCCTCGACGCCGACAAGGAGGGCTTCCTCCGCAGCGAGACCTCGCTGATCCAGACCATCGGCCGATCGGCCCGGCACGTGAACGCCGAGGTCGTCCTCTACGCCGACAAGATGACCAATTCGATGCAGCGGGCCATCGACGAGACCCAGCGGCGCCGGACGTTGCAAATCGCCTATAACAAGGAACACGGCATCACGCCCGAGACGATCGTCAAGGCGATCCGGCGCGGCATCGAGGAGGAGATCCAGGCCAAGGCCGTCGTCCGCAAGGCCGTGGGCCGCGACGAGGCCACCGACGCCACCGAAGAATACCTGGCCGCCCTCGAAGCCGAGATGCTCGAGGCCGCCGAGAAGCTGGAGTTCGAACGCGCCGCCGCCCTCCGCGACAAGATCCTCGAGCTGCGATCGGCCCAGGGCGGCGGCCCCAAACGCCCCGCGGCATCCCCCCAGGCCGAGGGCGCACGCTCCCGGTCCAGGGCGAAGGCCAAGGCCGGACGACGGAAGTGACCGAGAGCGTCATCGTGATGCGTGGCACACCCCCGGCCTCACAGAGGCCGGCTACAAGACACGCATGGGCCGTCCATGAATCCGAGATCGAAAGCCCAAATGGACGAATCCAAAATCCAAAATCGAAAATCCAAAATCGTTGGTGGCGGTCACCCGGTGGCGAGTATCATGGGGATGGATTGCGGTAGCTCGTGGGAGAGGGACCGGCGCACGCGGAGTTCGGCGTCATTTCGTCCTTATTCACTCGCCTCTCGCCACCAGCCGCTCGCCATTATTCCTGGGAGATCTTCATGCCGATGTGGCCTCGGTTGATGAATGCAAAGGTGCGGCTCGGACTCGGACTCGCGGCGGCGGTGGTGCTGGCGATCGCTTCCGGCGGTTGCGGCTCGGGCGGCTTCCTGCCGCCTCCGCCTCCGGAGCTGCGAGAAGCGGTGGGCGGTACCTCACCCAGTCCGTCGACGAAGTCCGCGGCGGCGACCCCGGACTTGCTGGGCTCGGCGACCACCGGGGTCAAGAGCATCGAGCTGATCCTCCGCGGCGACCTCGATCCCGAGGAGATCGAGAACGAGAAAGCGGCGCGCGCACCCAGGCCGGCACCGACAAGGCCCGGATCCGGATCGCGGTGCCCGGCGAGAGCTCGGGCGGGTCCGAGGAGTCGGCGACGACGCCCAAGGACCAGGCCCAGTTGGTCAAGGAAGCGGTGTCGCGGCATCCCCAGGCCCTGATCGTCGAGCCGGCCAACCCGGCCGATCCGGATCTGGCCCGGGCCATCCAGGACGCCCTGGCGGCGAAAGTGCCCGTGGTCGTGCTGGGCCGCCCCCTGTCCGGTCAGGCCGGATCCTCGTCCGCGACCGCACCCGTCGTGGTCGCGCCCGAGCCGTTCGCGCCATCCGCCAAGCTGTTGGTCGCGGCGGCGATCCGGAACGCCCGGAACGCCAAGCTGATCCCCGAGGCGGGCGCCATCCTCCTGATCAACACGGCCGGCGACGCCTTCCTCCCCGATCGCATCTCGGCGATCCGCGACGCCCTCAAGGCCGCCGGGATCACCGCGATCAGCGAGCTCCGTTTCACGAAGGACAGCCAGGTCCTCCAGAAATTCCTGATCGAGAAGCTCAAGGCCGATCCGAAGCCGACCCTGGTCTTCTCGGCCGATTTCATGAGCGCCACGGCCAGCAACGGCGCCGTCGGCGAGCTCGCCCAGGACCGGCCCTTCATCCAGGCGGGCTACACCAGCGACGACAGCCTCCTCAAGATGGCCCGCATGGGCGAATTCGCGGCCCTGGGCTATTACGTTCAGGCTCGACTCGTCCGCAAGGCCGTCTCGACGGCCGTCGCGCTCGCCCTGAAGCGGGACATCCCCAATCGTCTCATCGAGCTCCCGGTCATCGTCCACGAATCGCCGATCACGGCCGCGGCCCCCCAATTCCAGGCCCGCTACAAGTCCCAGATGAAGGAGAAGTCCGGCGGGATGAAGGCCCAGATGCAGGCCCAGATGGAGGCCGAGATCAAGGATCAGGCGCGGATGAGGGAGCAGGCCGCCAAGAAATCCGGCGAATGAGTCGCGTCCGGAAACCGACCTCCCGGCCGATGTCTCGCGCCTTGTCGACCCGGCCCATCCGCGTCGACAGGGCCACGGCCCGGGCATCCCCATCGTGGCCAGATCCTTATAACCAAATATGATGAACTCGGAATATCATTTTGGTGGGGCGGAGCGGCGCAACGTCGAGGCCCTGCTCTCCCTGGCGATTGCCGAGGACCTCGACCAGGTCGGCGACATCACGTTGACGGCCACGATCCCCAGCCAGGCCCCGGGCGCGGGGAGGCTGGTGGCGCGGTCGCCCGGCGTGCTGGCCGGCGTGCCGGTCCTCGAGCGTCTGGCCGAGGAGTTCGAGCTGACCGGCCGGTGGAAGCCCTTCCGGTCCGATGGCGACCCCCTCGAGCCCGGGACCGTCATCGCACGGCTCGAAGGGCCGATGCGATCCCTGCTGGCGATGGAGCGGATGGCGCTCAACTTCCTCCAGCGACTCAGCGGGATCGCCACCCTGACGTCGCGGTTCGTGGCGGCGATCGAGGGCACCCGGGCCGGGATCTACGACACCCGCAAGACGACCCCCGGCTGGCGGGCCCTGGAGAAGTACGCGGTGCGTTGCGGCGGCGGGTTCAATCACCGCTTCGGCCTGTACGACGCCGTCCTCATCAAGGACAACCACCTGGCCTGGCTCAAGGCGTCGACGAATCCGGGGGGCACCGACCCGATCATCGCGGCCGTCGCCGCGGCCCGCGTCAACACCCCGATCGGCACGACCGTCGAGATCGAGGTCGATACGCTCGAGCAGCTCGACGTCGCGCTCCGATGCGGCCCCGACATCATCCTCGTCAACAACCTGGGGGCGGATCGCGTGGCCGAGGCGGTCCGGCGTCGCGACGCCGTGGCCCCGTCGGTCCGGCTCGAGGCATCCGGGGGCGTGACCCTCGAGACCGTGAAGGCCCTGGCCGAGACGGGCGTCGACCGGATCAGCGTCGGCGCGCTGACGCACTCCGCGACGGCCCTCGACCTGGCGCTGGACTTCTCGATGACCGATCTTGATACATGACTCAAGGACAAACCAAAGACCTGAACATGCCGCTCCTGGATCGGCTGCGCGCCGCCGCGGGCGATTACGTGCCCCTGGACGGGCTGGGCCCCGACACCGACCGGGTACGCGACGACCTCGACGCGCTGGCCGCCTTCGGATACGGGATCGAGCGGCATCCCTATCGAGGCGCGGCCTACGCCGGGCCGGCCGAGCGGCTCTGTCCCGACCAGATCGAGCATGAACTCGCGACCCGACGGGTCGGCCGTCGGATCTCGGTCTGGAGCCGGGTATCCAGCACCAACGACCTGGCCGCCAGGGCCGGAGTCTCGCGGTCCAACGCGGGGCTGGTCGTGCTGGCCGAGGAGCAGACCGCCGGGCGGGGTCGTCGCGGACGTTCGTGGTCGGCCCCGCCGCGATCCTCGATCCTGATGTCGGTCCTGCTCTTCCCGCCGCCCCATCTGGCATCCGCCGTGCCCGAGGCCGCCTTCGGCTGCGCCTGGCTGACCGTGCTGGGCGCGGTCGCGACCGCCGAGGTCGTCGCCGCCTGGACCGGCCGCGACGCCGCCATCAAATGGCCCAATGATGTCCGCGTCGACGGCCGGAAAGTCGCCGGGATCCTGGTCGAGCGCGCATCGCCTCGCGGCCCGGCCGCCTCGGGCATTGCCGACGCCGAACCGGCTCACGGCGTCGTGATCGGCATCGGATTGAACGTCAATCTGGATCGCGATTCGCTCCCGACCGAGCTCCGCGACGGCTCGACCTCATTGAGGATCGAACGCGACGGCTCGGCCGTCGATCGTTCCGAAGTCGCCCGCGACCTGATCCGTCGGCTCGACCACTGGTACGACGCCAGCCTCGCCCTCGGCCCGGAGATCATCAATGCCCCCTGGCGTGACCTCAGCGAGCACTTCGGGCAAGCCGTCCGAGTGACGACCCCCTCCGGACCGCGTGCCGGCCGCCTCGTCAACCTCGACGTCCGCAACGGACTGACCCTGTCCATCGAGCCGGAACTCATACGACTCCCCTTCACCGCGATCCTCGCCGTCGAGCCGATCTCTCCGCACGAACTTCCCCCGATAGCCCCGGCTGAACTGGAAGTGACGCAACGCGATTGCTAGACTGAATCCGTATCCCGTGACGACGGCCTCAGGCGGCGGGGAGACAATAGCAATGGTCGGATCAACTCCCGATCGATACCTCCCCGGCGCGGCAGGGCCGCACGGCTCGCCGAGATTCGTCGGGCGACGCATCGTGGCGATGCTGGCGATCTCGATCGGCCCGTTGTGGTGGTGCCTCTCGCTCGCTTCGGCCCGCGGCGAGTCGGGCCAGATGCGCGTCGGTGCCGGCGGCCGCGGGGAGTCGAGCACGGCCGACTTGCTCGTGGACTACTTCCGGAAGGCGATCGAGGACCGAGACCTCGAATCCTTCCGCGATCGCGTGGCCGCTCGCTATTCCGAAGAGGCGTTGTGCGGCATCCTCTCGGATTCACCGACGGTCGTCGCGCGTCGGGCGGCGGTCATCGCCCTGGGCCAACTTGGTGGCTTCGATCGGAGCAACGCGACGCTGGGCCGGGCCCTCCGCGACCGCGACCCGGTCGTGCGGGAACTCGCGGAGGAGGCGCTCTGGTCCATCTGGTTCCGCGCCGACACCCCCGAGAACAATCAAATCCTCCAGGAGGTGACGCGACTCACCGGCCGCGAGCAGCTCAATCGGGCCGAGGCGCTGGCGACCCACCTCATCGGCATCGCGCCGCAATTTGCCGAAGCCTACAACCAACGCGCCATCATCTACTTCCACCAGGGGCGGCTCGCCGAGAGCATCCAGGATTGCCGGCGCGTCCTGAATCTCAACCCCTATCACTTCGGGGCGATCTTCGGGATGGCGCGCTGCCAGCTCGAGATGCACCGCCCTGCCGATGCCCTCAAGAGCCTCCAACTCGGCCTGAAGATCCAACCGCATAGCGAGGTGCTCCGGGCGAAGATCAAGCTCACCATGGCCCAGATCGAGCTCGAAGCGTCCCAATGATCCGGGAGATGACGGCGTTTACCGTGCGTGCCCCCGCCCTGCCCTGCCCCTATTCGTCGCAGTCCGGGGCGTGATCCGACGACTCGCACTCCCGCTCGGCCCATCCGCGGGCGGTGGGCCGGCGGAGGGACGGGTGATGCGGCCCGGCGAAGGCGGCGACCACCTCCGGCAGCGCGCCGAGATGGAGGTGCAACAGGCTGCCGACCGCATGATGGTGGTAGAACCAGTCACCCTCAACGGAGAGGGCACCGAAGCAGGACGGGCACTCGAGGGGCTCGTAACCGGCGATCAGGCGCCATCTCGAGCTCTTGTACCCACGCACGACCGTCCCGCGAGGGCCCAGCCAGCAGTCGTGCAGCAACCGCCGCGACACCGGGGCCGGCGGCGGGGCGTCGGGGAGGAACTCGGCGTCGAACGGCAGGATCCCCGCCCCTCGGTAGCAGCGATCGCCGATCATCATCCGACGGCCCAGGTAGGCGGTCCCGCCGCCTTCCGAGTAGATCCGACGGCCCAGGCAGACATGCTTCCCCAGGGCCGCCATCATGCTATGATTCGAGGCCAGCTCGTCGGCGTGGTCATCCGGCAGCCCGCAGCCGATCATCACCAGGTCGACCCGGTCGGGCAGGGACTCGTCGCGCAGCGGGGAGAACTCGATGAGATCGGCGCCCAGCGCTTCCAACGCCTCGAGCGTGTCGGGGAAGTAGCGGCCGAACGCCTCATCGTGGGCGTACGCCACGCGGAATCGGCGCCGGCCCCGACCTCGACCCGAGAGGCCCGAGCGCTCGGCCGCGTAAGGGAACGGCCGGCGGCGGGCGAGGTCGTCGATCGCCGGGAGATCGGCATGCTTGAGGAAGCTCCTGGCCAGGGTGTCGATCAGGTCTTGCGGGACCCGGCGATCGCGGGGCACGCACTCCAGCGCCGCCCGGACCTCGGGCATGGCCTCGACCGCACCGACCACGGGCAGGCCCGTGGTCAGGTGGACCAGGCGACGGAGCCGCGGCAGCCCTTCCGGATCGGCAACCTCATCCAGCAGGACGGCGTCAACGCCGTCCGGAAATCGCGGCAAATGGAACGTTTCCGAGTCACTCCCCCGGCAGGAGACCACCGCGATCATGGGGAGATCCAGGGCGTCGGCGATCGGCCGCAGCTCGCCGGGGAGGTCGGACAAGATCCGCCCCCCGGCCGCTTTCGGGGCATCGAGGGTCCCCTCGACCAGCGACAGTTCGGCGGAGGCCGCCGCCCGCGCAAATAGCCCGCTACAAACCGACTCGGGCATCAACCAGGCATCGAGGTGACGACCCGGCAGGCCGGTCACCTGGCCGACCGCCTCGGTGGCCGTCGGACAGGCACGGGTCCGGAAATGCTGGACCCGCCAACGCCACTGGGTTAACCCGGCCAACATCGCCAGGGACACTACGGAAGGTTCCGGACCGGACGAGCAGGTCGCCAGTCCCAGTCGCGGAAGCTCCTGTTCAACGCCTCGCGGACTCACAGGACGGGGCACAATGGAACTCCTCGGGGTCCGGACGGCTTGATGCCAAAGCTCTCCATGGCTCCGCTCTTCTCGACGCATCACGGCACGTCCGGGCCAGCATCACATCGACCCTTTTACCCCAGAATCATCCTTGCCGAAAGAATCCGGACCGATGGCGACAACCCCACGCAATCACCGGCAAATCCTCGGCCCGGCGCATGGTGACACGGCCATGCTCGCTCGTGACAGCGAGACGCATGCAACCGTGCGCCGAGAAAATTCGTTCCTTCGGTCGATTTCGAGGGGAGCGTGGTCGGTCGAGATTGGTTGTTTTTCCTCACTCCAACACGCTTCATGGGGAACAACCCCAATGATAGAGCCCCGAAAGATGAGGTCAAGGGTGTTTCCGGGGGTCCGTCGCGATCCTTCGAGAGGCCCGTCTCGTCCTTGCCCCGTCCCGTCCATGCCCAATCCGTCGGTTCCGAACCGGCGATTGTCGCCCCGGTGGGCCGTCGCAGGTTGACCGGCCGGCCGAGGACCGGTCACTTTCCCCTTGCCGCCGGAGGCCCGTCGGGCTACCTTACGCCCCCTGCGATCGGGATGATCGCCACGTCATATCCGGCTCCTTATCGACCGGGGGGAATCCGCACGATGCCGAGATCCAGAAATGGGGCCGTCGGGGCCGCGTCCGCGCCGGCCGAGCGACCCCGGCCCGGGTCAGCGATCCGCCTCGTCTTGAGCTCGATCCTTTCCTCCATCGTGGCCCTGGCCGCGCCATCCAGCGGCCTCGGAGGCCAGGCGGAACCGGCCCAGGCACGATCTTCGACGAAGCCGTCCGACACCTCGGCGAACTCCGGACCGCCGAAGGCGGAGGAGGTCGACACCATCGCCTTGCGGGCACAGACTCAGGAGCAGTTGAAATCGCTCGAGACGGCGTCCTCCCCCGGCCCCACGACGACGGCCGGCGTCGGCCCACGCCCGGGATCGTCGCCGACGGGCCTCTCGGCGAGCCCGACGGATTCGGCGATGGACAAGCAACTCGGCGAACTCCTCCGGGGCCGGCTCGGCTGGCTGGAGGCGTACGACCGGGCGACGATCGACTTGAAGAAGGCGACCGCCCCCGAGCGGAGCCCGGAGCAGCAGCTGGCCGACGCCAAGGAGCAGCTGGGCCGGGCCCAGGCGATCCTGGCGCAGGCGGCCTCCCGTCCGGAGTCCTTGCTGCCGGCCGCCTATCGCGGGGCGACCGCCGGAGCCTCGGCTCACCTGAGCGCCGAGATGAAAGACGCCATGGAGGCGGCGACCAACGACGTGAAGGATTGGAGGTCCCGGCTGGAGACCCTGCGGACCGAGGTCGTGAACCGGGAATCCCAGCAGAATGTGCACCGGACCGAGCGCGACAAGCTGTTCCAGCGGGTGGCCTCCTTGAAGGCACGCGCCGCCGAGCACGACGCGGTCGCCTCCGCCACGACGGCCCGCGAGCGCCGGCTGGCCCAGGAGCGGCTGATCAACGCCAAATGGGAGTCGCGCGTCGAGGGCTTGCGGTTCCAGGTCGTCGAGGCCCAGATCGCGCTGGAAACCAAGCTGGCGGCCGTGCGCGACCTGAACTTGCAGGCCTGTCAGGCCCAGATCCAGGTCGCGGAGAAGACGCTCGATCTGATGATGAATCGTTATCGCGCGATCGCCGACCGGCAAGAACGCACCCTGAAAGAAAAGGCGGCCCAGGAGGACAATACGGCGCGACGGTCGGAGGACCCCCTCGAGCGGTTCATCGCCCACCGGACGGCCGACCTGCTGGAGCTCGAGGCCCAGGTCGTCAAGAACGAGCAGGCCGAGGTGACCAGCCCACCGCCCTCGCTCAACGAGCAGCGCAATCAGGCCGACCACGCCGAGGCGGACTTCGCCCGGATCAAGGCCCTGCTCGACGACGGCCGCGTCAGCCGGCTGGACGCCATCCGCCTCAACAATGACTTCCGCCGCATCGGCCCCGAGCGCGACCGCCTTCTGCGCAACGAGATGACCATCGTCGAGACGCGGCTCCAGTATTACGAGGACGTCCTGACCAGCGTCGAGATCGAGCTGCTCCGGGACTCCCTCCACGACCGGGGCGAGCTCGACCGGCTCCGCGAGCGCCTGCCGGCCTCGCGATGGCCCGAGGCCGAGAGGATCCTGGCCGAACTCGAGCGAAAGCATCGGGCGCTCCTGTTGAGACGGCGGGCGGCCCTGGAACGGCTGACCGACTGCACCACCCAGACGCTCGAACAGATCTCGCGACGACTGAGCATCCTCGACGAGGAATATGGATTCATCCGCACGCACATCTTCTGGGTCCGCGACCAGGAGCCGATCGGCTTGCCGACCATCAACCTGGGCGCCGGCGAATTGAAGACCCTCGCGAAGGCCCTGGCGACGCTGACGCAGGATGCGATCTGGCCCCGGCACCTGGGCCGCACCTCGCCCGAGTTCCTGGCGGCGGCCCTGGCCGTGCTCGTATTGCCGATCGGGTTGTTCCGCCTCCGCCGATTCCTGCGCGCCCGGCTCGAGTGCGACCTGCCCGCGAACACAGGACGCGTGGCGGGTGGCGGGTGACGAGTGGCGAGTGGCGGGTGACGGGTGGCGGGTGGCGGGTGAAAAACGACCGCCCGCTGCCGGACCGCGGGTCTCCCGATCCCTCGAACATAGGGTCCCAGCAGAAAGGTTGGTCATGCCGATGCGAGGTTTGCGATCCCTGTTGCTGGGGACGGCGGCGGCGGCGATCTGGCCGTTGTACCTGCTCCTCATGGCCTATGTCGCGCGGCAGGCCCCGTGGCCCCGGAGCGTGGGGATCGCGGTGTCCTCCGCGCTCGTCGGCGTGGCCCTGGTCGTGCTGGTCGGCGCGGTCCTGAAATGGATCACGCGGCCGTCGGGATGGGCCGAGTGCTACCTGGAAGTCCCCGCGCCGGTCGCGAGGCAGGTCGGTCGTGCCGGTCGATTCGTGGCCATCGCCGCCGCGGCGACGATCCTGCCGGCCTACCTGCTCGACAACGGCCTGATCGCGCCGGAGGGTCGCACGGTTCACGCCCCCTCCCTGAGCCGCTTCCTGATCCTGGCCTTCGAGATCGTGGCCTGGGGGACCTGGGTCCGGCTCTTGCGGGGACGCTCTCCGTTCCTGTCGTGGTTCGCGATCGACTCCTCGGACGAACCCGCCGGTGCGATGCCGGCGCACGCCCCGGACGGCGCCGAGCCCGCCACGCCCGCGGGGCCGAGCGGCTCCCGGGTCCACGCCGGGCTCGTCTGGATCAGCCAGCGTCGGCGGGTGGCCGCCGCGCTGATGCTGGTCGCCATCGCGGGGGTCATCGTCCTGGATGTGCGCGGTTACAGCTTCTCCGCCCGCCGCCTGTCGCTGTCGGGATCCCAGACCGCGGTCGTGATCGCTTTGTGCGTCGCGTTCCATCGCACCCTCGTGCGGGTCATCGACCGTCACGTGGAGAGGTGGGCGCGGCCGCGACGCCGGTCCTGGGCGCTGGCCCTGACCTCGGCCGTCGCGTTGCGCGCCTCGGCCCGATCGCGCGGGGCCGGCTCGTCCGAGCCCGGGGAACCGGCGGATGTCGCCCTCCAGCCGGCCGACCTCGCCGTCGGCCTGCAACGGCTCGGCGCCTGCGCCGTCGCGGTCGCGGGGCTCCTGATCGTCGCCTGGCTCTGGGACCTCGACCTGGCCTTCGTCCGATTCCTGCTCAACCAGCCCTTGCCGTTCTTCGACGACCAGTCGCCGGTCACGATCGGCGACGCGATGAAGGCGTCCGCCTTCCTCCTGGCCGGTGGGCTGGCCTGGCGATATATGAGCACCTTCTTCGCCCTCACGCTCTTCCACCGCATGCCCGATGACCCCGGGGTCCGGTTCGCGGTGGTGACGCTCTGCCGATACGCCGTCCTGGCGCTGACCTCGAT
Source organism: uncultured Planctomycetota bacterium (assembly GCA_963743925.1). Lineage (GTDB taxonomy): Bacteria > Planctomycetota > Planctomycetia > Isosphaerales > Isosphaeraceae > CAVZRC01. Next base: position 108,070 of record CAVURY010000030.1, read on the forward strand.
CTCCGCGCTGGGCGCGATCCGCGTCAACATGGCGAAGATCAGCGTCGTGCTCGCGGCGCTGGGCGTCGGGCTGGGATTCGGCCTCCAGGAGATCATCTCCAACTTCGTCTGCGGCATCATCCTCCTGCTCGAGCGGCCGATCCGCATCGGCGACGTCGTCACGGTCGCCGGCACGACCGGCAAGGTCGACCGGATCCACATCCGCGCCACCACGATCCTCAACGCCGACAACCAGAGCATGATCGTCCCGAACCGCGAATTCATCACGGGCAACCTGGTCAACTGGACGCACAAGGACCGGATCCTCCGCGTGCCGATCAAGTTCGGCGTCGCCTTCGGGACCGAGCCCGACAAGGTCGTCAACCTGCTGCTCTCGGTGGCCCGTCGCGATCCCGAGGTCCTGTTCAGCCCGGCGCCGACGGCGGCCCTCGAGGGGTTCGGCGAGTCCTCCCTGCTCTTCGGGCTCTACGCGTTCGTCGCGGACCCCGGCCTCGCCGGCCCCGTCCGGCACCGGCTCTGCTCGGAGATCCAGCGTCGATTCGCCGAGAAGGGGATCGTCATCCCCCTGCCGACGCGGGAGCTCCATTTCAGCGGGATGACCCACGAGCTGGCCCGAGCGGTCGAGCCCGCCGCGCCCTATCGATACGACCAGGGCGCCCGCACGCCTCCGGAGCCGCACGCCCCGGTCGCCGTCGCACGCCCGCAGGATGTGGCCGGCCGCGGCGGCATCATCGTCGAAGGGTGAGCGGCCGAAATCCGGGGCGAGGATGCGTACAAGCCGGCATCGGGAGTAGGCTGGGGCGATAACCTCCCCCTCGCCGAGTCGTCCCGTGCCGACGACGCCGGCGCACAATCCGCAAAATCGTTGCTATATAATCATGAAAAAGAGTTGCCAATCGCGTACATTCTTGCCGATGGGGACGGCTCCTCTCCGGCCGCGGGGCCGGGCATTGCGGCCGCGCGCCGAGGCCCGTCATGCACGCGGAGGCCCGGTTCGAGAATGTTTCGGGATAGGTTGATCCTCGCGGCTCAATTTATCCGATTCTAGAGCATGTCGGACCTGGGATCGGGTCGCCGAGGATTCTGCCCCCGAGATGACGGCGCCCGGATCTCCGGTCGTTGATCGAGCCCGGCGTGGGATGATCGCCCGCGTCCGGGACCGGAACAGCACAGGATCGCGAGGAGGAGGAAGATCTATGGCGACTGCGCGGCTGCGCGTGTTCCCCCATCCGGAGGAAGAGGCCGAGGACGGCACCAACCCCGTCATCTCCATCAGGCTCAGCGACCTTTATCCGCTGCTGGCCCAGGCCTATCGCGACAATTACACCTGGCTGCGGGACTTCGAGGACGACGAGCTCCTCGTGAGCAATGACCTCTACGAAGTGGTCCGGGCCTTCTCCGACTGCCGCCCTTCCGCATGACGGGCGGCTAAGGGCTTGCCGAGCGGATCGGAAAGCCCTATGGTAATGGTTAGGGCCGGGATGCAGGGCGATCGCCCCGGACAACCCGGCTCGGCCACCTCGAGTTCGCGCGATGCCCCCAAATGAAGCGAATCCGACTGATGACGCCTTCACGATCGAGCGCCGGGGCGATCTGACGGTAATCACGGCCACTCGGGACCTGGAACGGATCGAATTCAGCCTGGAAGAGCTGGTCTCGGATCTGGTCCTGAAGCCGCTCCGTCGCCAGGAGAGCCCGTCGATCGTCTTCGACCTGAGCCAGGTCGATTACTTCGGCTCGATGTTCCTGGCGCTCCTGATCCGTTGCTGGAAGCTCGTGTTATCCCGGGGGGGGACGATGGCCCTTTCGGGCGTCAACCAGAACACGCGCGAGCTCCTCCGGGTCACGGCCCTGGACACGGTCTGGCCGATGTATACATCGCGTCGAGAAGCGATCGAGGCCCTGCAATAGGACGGAATCCCGGAGATCGGCCCTCGGCCTCATCTTGCCCCGCGGCGCCGCCGCCGGCCCCCGTTGCGATGGATGGTCGCCGGGAGCCGCGGAAAGCATCGGATGCGATGCCTGCCCACACGCCGTTGACAGGCTCGACGGCGAGTCCGATGATGAAAGGATAGGGAAGGTAGAGGTACGACCGGATCGATCGGTCGCGACCCGGATGCAGGTGCGCGAGCGGGAACCTCGTCCCGCCGGAGCGGAGCCGTCATGGGCATCTACGACCGCGAGTATTATCGGGGCGAAACCACCGGCTCCGGCTGGTTCAGCGGCGTCACGCCCGTCTGCAAAACGATCATCGTCGCCAACGCCGTCATCTGGCTGTTGCAGAGGCTCCTGGAACAGGATTTCGGCCCGGCCGACTTCGCCGGGCAGTACCTCGCCGCCTCGCCGGAGTTCACCCTCCGCCACTTCCGCCTCTGGGAACTCCTCACGGCGACCTTCCTCCACGCCAACCTGCTGCATCTCGCCGGGAATATGTGGTTCCTCTGGATCGTCGGCCGCGAGATGGAGTCGCTGTACGGGAGCCGGGACTTCCTCGCGTTCTACCTCTGCACGGCCGTCGTGAGCACGCTGGGCTGGGTGCTGATCGATGCGGCCACGGCGCATGGCGAGTTCCATCCGATGATCGGCGCCTCCGGTGCCGTCATGGGCGTCGTGACGCTCTTCACGCTCTTCTACCCCAAGCGGGAGATCCTCTTCTTCTTCGTCCCGATGCCCATGTGGGTGCTCCTGGCGATCTACCTGTTCTTCCCGCTGCTCCCCGGCGCCAATGGCGGCTCGGCGCAAATCGCCGTCGAGTCCCACCTGGCGGGGGCCGCCTTCGCCGCACTCTACTGGAAGCTCGATCTCCGCTGGTCGCATCTCTTCACGGGCAGGCCGTTCCGGCCGCGCCTCCGGATCTTCTCGCCGGTCGCCTACGATCAGGCCAGGCCGCGAAGTCCCGGCCCTTCTCGCACGTCGAGCATCGTCGGCGGCGGCACCGGCAAGCCCCCGTCGGTCTCCGTCCTGCCCGAGGAGCAGCTCGACGCCCGGCTCGATGAAGTCCTCGCCAAGATCGCCAGGGAAGGGCGTGCCGGACTGACCGAGGAGGAGCTCCGGGTGCTCCAGGAGGCCAGCCGCCGCGCACGCATCCGCCGGAGCGATCGCCTGTGATGAATCAGGTCCACGCGACCCCGCCCCACCGGATCCGGCCCGCCACGCCCGCGGACCTGGCCATGATCGTCGAGTACAATCGCCTCCTCGCGCTGGAGACCGAGGCCAAAGTCCTCGACCCGGCCATCCTGGAATCGGGGGTCGCCGCGGCCCTGGCCGATCCCGATCGCCTGCGATACTGGGTCGCCGAGGTGGGACATGATCCCGCGCGCGTGGTGGGCCAGGCGGCCATTACCCGGGAATGGAGCGACTGGCGCAAGGGTTGGGTCTGGTGGTTCCAGAGCGTCTACGTCGCCGCGGGCTTCCGGGGACAGGGGATCTTCCGCGCCCTGCATCGCCATATCCGGGACGAGGCGCGGTCCCTCCCCGAAGTGATCGGCCTCCGCCTCTACGTCGAGGACGCCAACCTGTCGGCCCAGAGGACTTACCGGGCCCTGGGCCTGAAACCCGGGGGATACTCGGTCTACGAAGAGCTCTGGATTTCCGGCCTCGAATGATCCGATCAGGGGATGCTCGATCGCATCGCCGTCGCCGTTGCAGGCCCTCGACCGCGCCGTCGCCGATCGAGAATTCTTGCGTCGCCGCCTCGCCGTCTGCCGGCCCGATGGAGGCGAGCCCGACACCGAGTCATGCCGGCCCAAGGATCGATCATGAATAATGCGACCAAACGTTCGATTCTTCGCTGGATTCACATCATCTTTAGCATTCCGATACTCGGTTATATTTATAGCCCGTTCGAAGAAATCCCAAACTATGCTCCCGCTGTCCGATTTGTCTTCCTTCCCGTACTCGTCCTTTCGGGATTCTGGATGTGGCAAGGTCATGTCATTCGACGACTCATTTCGAAGAGATCGCCATGACCCCTTGTCTTCCTCGCCTGCGATTCCAACTCCAACGAAGTTGGGGCGGAGCCGTAAGCGATCTCGGGAAATGATTCCGGGCCTGTTCTCAAGCGACCGATCGGCCGATCTGGATCGTTCATGAATTTCCGGAGCGTTGTCCTACGCCGATCTGTCGGCCCCCTTCGGGATAACTTCCGAGCTGGCCGACGACCACCTGGCCAGTAGCCCGGTCGCGGCCCCGGAATCGATCGCCGTCGCGGCACGGTTCACGCCTTCGAGCAAGGAGCACCGCTCGGCGACCCAGAGTGCCGCGGAGCTGTTGGCCAGGACGTAGTCGCGCACCGGTCCCGGCTCGCCCGCGAATGTACGTCGGATCCGATCGGCGCTCTCCTCCGGCCCGGTCACCCGTAAGCCCGATGCATGGCAGGATTTCAATCCGAAAGCCTCCGGGTGCCACATTTCGAGGCGGACCTCGCCCGATTCGACGACGCGCACCCGGGTCGGGCCGTCGAGCGTGACCTCATCCAGGCCGTCTGCCCCCGACACGACGGCGGCGCGTCGGACGTGTTCCAGTCGCGCCAGGACGGCGGCCAGCAGGTCGGCCTGGGCCTCGTCGGGCGTGCCCACGATCTGGTACGCCGGACCCGCGGGATTGCAGAGGGGACCGACGAGGTTGAACAGCGTCCGGAACGGGAGCTGACGACGGACCGCCGCGACCGACTTCAACCCGGGATGAAACCGCGGCGCGAACAGGAACGCGATGTTCAGGCCGGCCATGCACCTCCGCAAAATCTCGGGCCCAGGGTCGGCCGCGACCCCCAGCGACGAGAGCACGTCCGAGCTGCCCGAATTGCCGGAGGCCGCACGATTTCCGTGCTTGACCACCGGGACGCCGCAAGCCGCCGCCACGATCGCCGCGGCCGTCGAGATATTGACCGTGCCCGCACCGTCGCCGCCGGTCCCGCACGTGTCGAGCAGCCGATCCGGGGCGACCCCGCTCTCCCATCGGATCATCCGGCATCGCACGGCGCGGACGGCCCCTTCCAGCTCGTCGGCCGTCTCTCCCTTGACCCGCAAGGCGGTCAGGAAAGCCGACATGACCGCCTCGGAGGCCTCGTTGTCCAGCAAGGAGCCGATGGCGCGTTCGGCATCCTCGGCCGAGAGATGCGAGCCGCCCGCGATCGACTTGAGAGCCGCGAGGACAGGATTCATCACGGCAACCGGATCGTTTGCCGTTCGATCACGCCCTTGGAGAGCCGGTCGAGGCTGATGACCGACTGGACATGATCGGCCCGCTGGTTCAGGATCTTCACCGCCTGTTCGGCCGATTGGATGGCCTGATTGTCGATCGACGAGATCACGTCGCGCGGCCGGATCCGCTCCGCCAGCGGGCTCTCGGCGTCCACCGTGATCACCAGGGCACCACGCCAGCTCTCGGGCAGCTCCATCCCCCGGGCGAGCTGGGGTGTCAACGTGGCCAGCTCCAGGCCCATCACGAAGCTGGACGGTGCCCCCGGCCGGTTCGGACGGCGGACCAATCCCGAGGGATCCTTCTCGGCTTCCAACGCCGCGCCCGCCAACTGGGTGAATGTCCGCTCGCGCTCGCCCACCGTCACCTTGAAGGTCAGCTCGCGCCGGTCTCGCCAGACGACCACCTCCGCCGCCTGACCGATCGGGGTCATCGAGACGCGATTGATGAGATGGTTGAGGTCGATGATTTCGACCCCGGAGAAGCGGACCACGACGTCGCCGTCGCGGAGGCCGGCCCTCGACGCGGGCGTGGAAGGATTGACCCGATCGATCCAGGCTCCTCGCGGCCGATCGAGTCCCAGTGAGGTTGCATCCTCCGGCCGGAACGATGGGTGCAGGACGACGCCGAGCCCGCCGCGGGGCACGCGATCGTTCTTGATCAGCTCGTTCATGATCCAGCGGGCCAGGTTGATCGGGATGCTGAAGCCGACCCCCTCGTTGCCCCCGCCATTGGAGGCGATCGAGTTATTGATCCCGATGACCTCGCCCCTCATATTCACGAGCGGGCCGCCCGAGTTCCCCGGATTGATCGCGGCATCGGTCTGGAGGAAATCCTGATTCTCCACATCCTGGAGCTCCTCCATGTGCCGGCCCCGGGCGCTGATGATCCCCTGGCTGACCGAATGCATCAGCCCGAACGGGCTTCCCAGGGCCATCACCCAGCTTCCCACCGGCGTCGCGTCGCTGTCGCCCATCCGGGCGGCCGGCAGATCGTCGCGGTCGATCCTCAAGACCGCGATGTCGGCCTTCTCATCGCTCCAGATCCGGACGGGCGGGATCGAACGCCCGTCTTGTAAAAAGATCCGGATCTTCGAAGGCTTGGAACTCTCGACAACGTGGTGGTTGGTCAAGATGTAAAGTCCGGAGGAATGATCGCTTCGGACGATGACCCCCGACCCGGTCTCCTCAAATTGCCGAGACCGCCTTCCTTCCTCCGCTTTGACCGACTTCTGAGCGACGATGTGAACCACCGTGGGTGAGACCGATCGTGCCACCAGCTCGAACGTCTGATTGATCGTCTGGAACTTCTGGTACTGCTTCGCGAGCGCATCATAAATCGCGTCATCGTTCTGCTTCGCCTGCGAGGCCGAGGCCGATTTCAGCACCGACCGAGGCCCAGCGGCCTCCTTGATCTCGGCCTGTGCCGGACCCGCGACCTGGGCGGAGACCGACGGCCCCCCCCGGGCCAGGACGATGCCCAGCAGGATGCCCGAGCTCAGCGAGGTCAGCGAGAGGAGGACCGCAGAAGATCGCGACAGCATGAACGGAACTCCAGGCCAGGAAAGCCTTTAAGGCACAGGAGCGTGGGACTGGCCCGCGGACCGCCCTTCTTCATCGACGTTCGATGTCTCGACCCGTTAATATACTGCCCTTCACGCGGCCAAGTCAAAGAGCGTTCGACCCCTTCCCACCCTTTGGCGACTCCTTCGAAAGACGCGACGAACCCGGAGGAATCCATTTGATCGGATTTTTCCCCGCGCTTCTCGACCTGTTCCTTTGACGCTCCTGGCATCCTGGCGGTTCAATTCCGATCCGAGGCGATCCCCCGGGACTTCCGGCCAATCCCATCTTGCCGGCCGACGAAAAAACCGCCGGAGGGTTCGCCTCCGGCGGTTCGCGAAGTCAAAGGCGAGCGTTGAGGCGATCAGCGGGACTCGCTGAAATCCATCTCGAAATCGCTCAGATTGATCTGGGAGTCGCTCTCGCCTTCCTCGAGCGGTTTCTCATACACCTTGGCCCAGCGCTTTCGAATCGGGCTCCAGGGCTCGGGTCTGCCCGGCCCGTTCATTCTCGCGCTGGCAGTCGATGCAGCTATTGGTGTAGGGAAGGGCATTGAGTCGAGCTTCGGAGATCTTACCGCCGCAGAATTCGCAACGGCCGTAGACTCCGGCGCCGATCCGGTGCAACGCATGCTCGATCTGGCCGAGTTCCCGGCTCTCAATTTCCACGAGCTGGGAGCAGATCTCATCATTGGCCGAATCGACCGCCGCGTCGACATTATCGCCGACCACGCTCAGTTCGGAGAATTTCCGGAAACTGTCGAGGTCGCCGTTGAGGGCTTTACGCAGGGCATCTCTCCGCGCGATCAGCCGGCTTGTCAGTCTCAGTAAGGCATCTTTGCGGGCCATGAAAACACCTCCTGGTGTACATCTATCGCGGATCAAGGTGGTCGGAATCGGGCCGACAGACCCGCATTGCCAGCAATTTCCCAGTCGACACGAGCATTCGAAAAATCGTACGATTCTGGAATAATAGCTCGAACTGGGGCGCTGGGTCCTGAACGAGTTTGCCACCGCGACGTCACAAGGTCACGGGCCTGAGACCAAAACCCCGGACGTCTGTCGCTAGCACATTATGCGCCATCGACAAGGGATGGTCGTCGCTATTAACCCATCCCAGGAATAATACGCCGCTACTGGCCAAGAGGTTGCCAAAAACCCGGAAAAAAAACTTTTGTCTTGGGCCACTTGGATTTCGGAACAACGAGGGATTACGGGAAGCACCGAAACGGCCTTCCGGGTAACCGAGCGGGGCGAGGGACAATCCGATTCCTTCCGGCACGCGGCGGGAACGACATCCGGTCGTGCGTGATTGGATTGCAAGCCCAGGCGGTGCGGATCGGAATGCATGCGACGGACCAATCAATCAATCAGGATCAACGGGCCGGGCCGGAATCTCCCTTCGGGCTGGTGCGGGGCATGGTGTAATCGGCGATCACCCGCGGCTTCAATTCGCCGGGTGCTCGGAGAAGGTTTACATAACGAGTGGAATTGTTGTCAAGATGATAGATCCACTGAATGATGAGCTGGCCTCGCGAAGACGCGTAGTTCACGCGATTCGGTTTGCCGTTCAGTTTCAGTCGGACCTCCTCCGGCGTGAGGCCGAGGAGACCCTGGGTGATGATGGCGGGGCGTGCCGGGCTCGGCGTGTCGGACGCCGAGCGGGGATCGGTGCCGGGCGTGGAATCGACCCATTCATCCTTCAGCTTCCGGAACCCGCGGCTCCGGAACGCCTGCTCGGTCTCCCGGGATGTCGGGTCGATTTTCCATGCTTTACGGAGCAAATCGACGGCCGTGACTCGGTCCTGGATCAGCTCTTCGTAGAGGTTGGCCAGTGAGACGGGCCCCTCGGCGTCGGTGTTGCTCAGGCGTCCCCGCTTGATGTCGAGCCATTCGCGGAGGACCTTCCGGGATTCCTCGGGCTGCTTGAGCTTCTCGCCGTAGGCTTGCGCCAACTCCTTGACCTCGTCCTGGCGCAGCGAGGCCAGATCGCCCCGGTACTTGCCGAGGGTCTTCTCCAGCAGCCGGGCCGGGAGGTTGGGCTTCTCGGGGAGCAGGTTCGCGGATTGCTCGGAGAGGGCGATCCCGGACGGGAGATCCTGGATCGGCTCGCGATCCAGCAGCCGCTCCCTGGCGTCCGCCCAGAGCCGCCGATCGAGCGCCTTGCGGATCTGGGGGGACGCCTCGCGATAGGACTCCGCCGGGTTGCTCGCGTAGGGGGCCTCCCAGCGCGCCAGGTTCGCCCGCGCGGAGGCCAGATCGTTGGCGGCGGCCGGGAAGAACGCCTCGATCTCCCCGAGCACCATCTTGATCGCGCCGGCGTCTTCGGACGCGGACAGCTTCGCCCGCAGCGCGCGGTGGGCCTGGGCCGAGGGCTCGGGCTCAGGCACCTTGCGACGACGCGCCTCCTGGGCCATCGCCAGCCATTCCTGGGGGGCGTCGACCGAGACGCGCTTCAGCTCCGACTCCATCCGCAACACCTGCGACTCGAGCTCCTTGGCCCGCTTCATCAGGGGCCCATTCTCCTCGCCGAAATCGGTGGCGCGGCGCTCGGCCCAACGCGCCCAGGCCTTGCGCCTCTCGTAGTCCTTCGGACCCAGGACCGCCAGGCCGCGCTCCAGCCGCTCCAGATCGTTGAGGACGATCTGGAGGCTCGTCACGTCGCAGACCATCCGGCCGCCGTCGCGTCTCAGGACGCCGTGGACGACCACGGCGGTCATCCGCGAATGGGCGGCGGGGCGTAGCCGCTTCGGGACCCGGAAGATGACGGGAGTCCGCTTCAGCTCGAGCTGATCGTCCTCCGACCCATTCCGGGCGACATAGAACTTCACGCGGTCGTCAACGGTCACCTCGCGGCCGATGAGGTCCGTCCTGCGCTCCAGTTCCGGCGCCTCGACATGGGTATCGGCCTGTTGCCCGAGCGTCATGCTCGCCGTCGCCAGCATCGAGGCCAGCCCGATCACGACCATCCCGATCCGACGATTCATCGCTGGCCCTCGTCTGGAGTGGAATCCGTCATCTCGGGCTCCGGCCAGCCGAGCGACTCCAGCACCCGAGGATGCGTCATGAACCTGCCGCTCTTGGGCTCGAGTTTCACCACCCAATGATTCTTCTCGTTGTCGAATCGGAACGAGGCGAGCTTCGCCCCGAACAGGACGGAATGTCCCTTGGCGGGTCGGGCCAGCTCGAACAACTCGAAGCCGGCCAGGTCGATCCGGGCGTACCGACCCACCCGGGCCATGCCGCCATCGCCGAATCGGGTCGCCTCGCCCGGGGGCAGGACCAGGTAATCGATCTCGTATTCCCCGGATGCCCCCTCCGCCGGCGCGGCGACGACCTGGGCATTGAAGATGTACGATTGGCCTTTATAGAGGGTGTCGAACTTCTGCGCCCATTCCTCGGTGGGCGTGGCCTCGGCGAGCAGGTCTTCGAGCTTCTGGATGCAGAGGTTGACGAGGATCTCCGCCTCGTCGGCCGCGCGCCGGATCTCCTCGGCGTCCTCGACGCCGCCCCCGAGGGCGTCGACGGCCTTCCTGGCGGCGGAGAGGAGATTATGCGCCTTATCGAAGTCGCCCTGCTCCAGGGCCGGGATGCCCTCCAATCTCCCCTTCTCGGCGATCAGCGGGTACTCCTGCCGGCGCTGGCGCCAGATCCGCACGCCGACCGCCGTGACGACGAGCGCGGAGAGCAGCACGAAGATCATCCCCAGGGAGATCCGGCGCCGGGGCCGGGCGCGCGGTCCGGAGGCCGCCGCGGAGACCGCATCGAGGTCGACGCGGGCCCTGGCGGGCGCGCCGCGTCGGCCGGCCTCCGCGAGGGCTTACCGCGGGCCTCGGCCGCGGGACCATTGCGACGACCCGGCTGAAGCTCGGGCGGCCGTGACCGATCCGGATCGGCCGGCTTGGGACGACCACGACGGGGCGCATCGGGTCCGGCTTCGCGTGCCGAGGCGCGGCGGGTCTCCTCGTCGGCGATCCGGTCGAAGTCCGCATCCGAGACGACACCCGGCCCGGCCGCCGGGGACACGGTCGATCCTCGACGCGACGTGCTAGGGGCCGGTTCATCATCCCAGATGATCTCGGCATCGCCGTTCGCGAGCCCCCGATCGTCCGCATCGACCCCGGCGCGAGGCAGGTCCGTCAACTCGACAGGCCCCTCCTCCACGAACCCGCCGCCCGGCCGCGAGGACGCGGGCCTCGACCGGGCCGAGCGGGCCGGCGCGACCGGCTCCGGCAGCGGGCTCCGCGGCAAGTACGAAGACGCCATCCCCGCAGGACGGGCACCGAAGGGCCTGATAGCCCTCCGTCCGCTCGCCGCGGACCCGATGCCCCGACGCGCAGATCACGTTGAAATACTGGACCTTCGCCGGCGGCTCGGTCCCGAGATCTTGCAGGAATTTCTTCGCCCGGCCGAGGAACTTCAACGCTTCACCTCACCCTGACCGCCCGCCCCCAACTCGATTGATCCCTTTCCCGGCTGCCCGTCGGATGATCGCGCACCACGATCCCATTAGGGACAGATGTCGTAATTATCCGGACCC
>CAVURY010000031.1:0-158366 GCA_963743925.1 uncultured Planctomycetota bacterium
GACCGTCGCGCCCGGCGAGGTCAAGGATCTGGGGGATCTGAAAGTCGTCCCGCCCAGGCGGGAAGGTCTATGAAGCCTCGCCTCATGGCGCCGCCCAGTTCTCGACGGTCAACCCTGGCACAACGGGCAGGTCGCTGTCCTTGCTGACGACCGTGCAGTTCTCCAGACATAGTGCGATCGCGGCGATCTGGAGATCAACTTGCTGGATGGTTCGTCCCCTGCGGCGCAGCTCGGCATAGACGCGGCCATAGGTCCTGGCGGCCGGCGGCGTGAAAGGCCAGACCGTGAAGAGTCCCAAGTTGCGCCGCAGGATTTCGAGGTTGTGCTCCCGGGTCGTGCTGTACTCGACGCCGGCATAGAGCTCGCCCAGCACAGGCAGACCAATGCCGATTCGATGACCGGCGGCCCTGGCCTCCTTGACGCGATCGTGCGTACCCAGCCGCCGGAAGATCGTGTCCGCGGCGCTGCCGGTATCGAGCAGATAGCGTCTCACAACCCCTCCTCCGAGAAACGCTCATTCATCTTCGCGATCGTATAGTCCTTGACAGCCCGGCGATCGGCTTGCCATCTTGCCTCTTCTTCGGCGGTCATCTGCCAGGGCGGGATCGCGTCGAATTCGGCCAGCCACCTCGCGATCGACTCAGGGTCATCGGACTGCCCCTCTTCCGACATGCCGTGAGTTTCTTCCGGAGGCTCTCCAGGTATGACGACGACTCGGCACCCCTCGGGCCAGTCGGCCGGCACGTCGAGCATGACCTGACCGTTCCTCCAGGTCCCCGTGAGGGCCTTTTCTGGGACGGTATTCATCGTTGGAGTTCTCCGGGCAAGGCCCAAAAGGCATCGTTACCAAAACCATTGTAACCAATCCTCCCTCATCCGCCATTCAGAGCGACGACGTCCTGACGCAATTGGTTGATCCCGCGATCGAGACTCCAGGGAAACGCGAGGCCGTTGCGGTATAATGAGACGTTCGGAGGTCTCGCGGTGAGTCCCACCAGGATGAGCGATCGGTCGATCGAGGTCCCGATCTGCGGCATCTCGGCGCGGTGCGGAGGGGTCTGGACCAACGATGGATGACGAGCTTTCTCGGGATAACCCGGATGACGCTTCGATGGCGTCCACGCCGGAAGCCGGTGTCGCACCAAGCGTCGAGATGGTCGAGGCGATCGCGATGGAAGCGGTCACGGTGCCGGTGACTCCGACCCCGGTCATGAGTGCCGGGTCGGATGAGGATTCGCCCTGGGACTCGGGGCCCATGATATCGGGCGAGCCCGACCCGATGGTCGGGCGCCGGATCGGGCCCTATGAGCTCGCGGAGAGGATCGGCGGCGGGGACATGGGGACCGTCTACCGGGCGGTCCGGGTCGAGGACTTCCGCCAGGACGTCGCCGTCAAGCTGATCGGGCGCGGGATGGACAGTGACGCGATCGTGCGGCGGTTCCGCGCCGAGAGCCGCATCCAGGCGACGCTCGGCAAGCACCCCAATATCGCCGGGCTCCTCGACGCCGGGACGACCGAGGATGGCCGGGCTTACCTGGTGATGGAGTACGTCAACGGCCGGCGGATCGACGCGTATTGCGACGATCGGCGCCAGGATATCCCCGCGCGGCTGAAGCTCTTCGGCCAGGTCTGTCGGGCGGTCCATTTTGCCCACCAGCAAGCGGTGATCCATCGCGACCTGAGGCCGAGCCGGATCCTGGTCACCTCGGACGGGGTACCCAGGCTCATCGGCTTCGGGACTGCCGGATTGATCCATCCCGAGACGGGCGGCGAAACACGCGGGATCGGGGAGTACGCGAGCCCCGAGCAGATCGAAGGTGGGCCGATCACGACGGCCGTCAACGTCTATTCGCTGGGGGTCGTGCTGTACCGGCTCCTGACGGGCCGTCAACCCTACCGGCTCGAGGAGGGGACGACATCCGAGATCCTCCAGGCGATCTGCGAGCAGGTGCCCGAGCGGCCCAGTACGGCGGTCGTGGGGCGGCCGTACCGTCGAACGGCCTCGTCCACGCCGACCCCGTCGGAGCCGCAATCCGAGCCGGCGCCGGTTTCATCGCCGTCGGCTCCCGATCCCGAAGAGCTCGCCGCGGCTCGCGGCGTGACTCCGCGCCGGCTAGGGCGCATCCTGGCCGGGGACCTCGATGCGATCGTGCTGATGGCCTTGAGCAAGGAGCCGGAGCGGCGGTATGCCTCGGCCGAGCAGTTCGCCGACGACGTGCATCGCTACCTCGAGGGGCGGCCGGTCCGGGCTCATCGCGATTCGACCGGCTATCGCGCGGTCAAGTTCGTTCGCCGGCACGCGGCGGCGGTCGCCGCCGGGCTGGTCCTGATCCTGGCGATGGTGGCGGGCATCGCCGGCACGACGACCGGGCTGGTCCTCGCCCGCCGCGATCGCGATCGCGCCGAGGAATCCTCGCGACAGGCCCGACAGGCGGTCAACCGGTTCTTCGCCCGCTTCGACGAGGAGCGTTTGCTCAACCAGCCGGGGCTCGATGCGCTCCGCAAGGACCTCCTCCGAGATGCGCAGCGGTTCTACGAGGAATTCCTCGACCGCCGCGGCGGTGATCCCGCGCTCCGCTCCGAGTTGGCTTCGGCCCGTGCCCGCGCCGCCAGGATCACCGGGGAGATCGGCACGCCGGCCCAGGCCGTCCCCCAGTTCCAGCAGGCCGTCGCGCTCTGGGAAAGCGCGATCGCGGCACGTCCCGGCAACCTGGATGATCGGGAGAACCTGGCGCGTACCCTCAACGAATTCGGCGCGATCCTGATGCGCTGGACGGCCGTCGCGACGAGGCTCTTCGCACCTTGCGGCGTGCCGAGGGACTGCTCGAGCCGTTGATCGCAGCCGATCCGGGGTCGGTCCCGCGTCGAAATGAGCTGAGCTCGATCCTCCAGAACATCGGACAGATTCAGCTCGAGAAAGGCCAGACTTCCGAAGCGATCGAGACCCTCGAGAAAGCATTGGAGATCGAGGCGCAGCTCGCAGCCGAAGAACGCAGGGCGATCGAGCCGCGGATCTCCATGGCCAGGGCCCATGGGCTCCTGGGACAGGCCCTGATGTCGCAGCCCGATGGGGCGGAGCCGGCGCTGGAGTCTTATCAGAAAGCCGTCGAGCTTCGCGAGGAGGTCGCACGCGAGCATCCCGAGCTGGCCGATCAGGCGTATCTCCTGGCGATGGAGCTGGGCGACCTGAACCTCGCCCAGCAGATGGTCGGCAAGCTCGACTCGGCCCGGAAGGGCCTCCTCAGGGCCGCGGAGATCCTGGAGCGGCTCGACCGGCGGTATCCCGATGTCCTCAACTACCAGGGTGGTCTGGCCAGCACATATAACATGATGAGCGACCTCCACCGGCGTCGTCGCGAGCCGGCCGAGTCGCTCGCCTTCGCCCGGAAGGCCCGGGACATGCTCGAGCGGCTGGTCGCCCGGCATCCGAAGGACGCCATCTCCCAGATCGACCTGGCCAAGGCCCATAACAACATCGGCCGGGGGCTCCAGCAAGCGGGCGATCCGGTCGAGGCGCTGCGATCGTTCCAGCGTGCCGTGGACCTGTACGAGAGCCTGCCCGAGATCGACCCGCGTAACTATTACAACCTGGCTTGCAATGTCGCCCTCTGCATTCCCCTGATCGGTGCCAGGCCCGGATCGTCGGAGGCGGTAGACCCCGAATCACTCAGCAAGGGAGATCGGTTTCGCCGCCAGAAGTACGGCGACCGTGCCATGGAACTCCTGCGACGCGCCGTCCGCGGCGGCCTCGTCAACCTGGAGATCCTCCAGTCGGACACCGACCTCGATGCGATCCGCAGCCGGACCGACTTCGAGGAGTTGATCAGGGGATCGATCGAGCCGCCCAAGGCTGCCCGATGATCGGGTCGGCTCATGGGCCAAGATTGGTGTTCTTTCCTCCGAGCCCGACGCGCCAGCGAGTGAATGAGCCCGAGAATTCACTCGCTGGCGCGTCGGGCTCGTAGAATCTTACTCCGTAGGATCGCTGCGCCATGCGCGCGTCTCGGGCCGGGCTGAGGCGAGCGTGGGAGCGTTTCGTAGTGGTGCCGAGCCTCGATTCATCGAGGTGAGGCCCACCGAGACGGCTAGGCGTTCGGTGGGCCTCACGATCCCGAGGATCGTTCGGCACCACCCTACTACGACAGGTTGCGGCCCGCCGCGTTAGGAGGATCGCGGCCGTGCCCACCAATCTTGGCCCATGAGCCATCGGGTCATCCCCCCTTCCCCGCTCAGAGGCCGGGCTGTGTGACGACGACGAGACGCCCGAGCGGCTGGGTGGGGACGACCTTCAGCCCGGGCCGGGTGGCCAGGGCGCGTGAGTACGCCGAGACTACGGTCCGATATTGTCCATCGTGGAGCGGGCGTCGGGTGGTCAACGACCAATCGCCGGCGGCGTCGGCGTGGGTGAAGCCGGCCAGCCTGGTCTTCGCGGGCTCAGTCGCGGGTCCGACGTAAAGCCGTATCATCGAGCCGGGCGCGGCGGTACCCGAGAATTCCGGCTGCGTGGTCGTCACGACCTGCTCCGGCCCGTAGGCTCGGTCGGCTCGGGCCGCGGCGGCCTGTCGCACCAGCGCCCCACCGCCGGCCGAGGTGATGGCGGTCGGTGCGGGTGATTGGGCTCCGTCGATCTGGCCGTTGAGCTGGAGCTCCTGGACCAGCGGGGCCTGGTTGCCCAGGGTGGGCACGATGTAGTTCCGGTACCACTCGGGCACCCCGGTGTTGCCCGAATGGGTCACTCCGCTGGGCGTCAGGTTATAGTAATGCACCAGGGGCCCGTCGCTCTTGACGGGGACCTGGCCCCAGAGGTTGTAGATCCCGCTCGCCGTGGCCGAGGAGTGCTCGTAGAAGACCTGGGCCTCGTCAACGATCGAGGGGAAATACGCGGGCGGGTCCTTCGCCTCGCCCTGGTAGTTGGTGACGATCGCCTTGGCCAGCCCGGAGAGTGCACCCGCGAAGCTCATCTGCGTGCCGGAGACGATGTCGTTGTTCGCGGCGTGGGGGTCCAGCAGGGTGTCCTCGATGAAGCCGGACTTGAGCTGCGGGGTCATCTCGGTGGAGAGCTTGACGATGGCATAGGTGTTGACCACCGTCCCCTCGCTGTGGCCGATGAACTCGAGGTCAACCGGGGCGTTCGCGGGGAAACGATCGGCCGTGCCGAGGATGATCCGCGCCAGCCTCGGCGATTGCTTGATCGCCTCGCCGGGAGTGCCGCTCAGCAGGGCCCAGTTGTAGTGGATGACCGAGTCGAAGCCCTGATGCTTCATGAGGTAGGCGGTCTCGAGCTGCCAGGGCGGTCCGTGTATCCAGCTCGGGTCCTGGATGCCTCCGTGGGTCACGATCCCGATGGTGTAGACGCGGAACGAGGCGGTCTGCTGGGGTTCGGCGGTCGCGGAGGGAGAGCCGGGGTCGGCGACGACCAGGACAAACGGCTTATCCGGATAGGGGGGCAAGCCCTGCGGCAAGGGGATCGTGAGCTCGTGCGTGCCGACCGCGGTGGCCGATTGGCCGGCCTGGTCGAGCGTCGCGGCCTGGCCCGAGACGCGCCGGGGGGATCAGAGTATAGGTGTCGACCACCGCGTCGCTCGAATCGAACTGGGTGTCGCTCGAGCGATAGACGCCGAACTGGAGGGGCGTCGCGGTGCTGATGGGCTGATTGACCTGGTATTCGATCGTGACGCTCTTGGAGTCCGCGGTGCTCGCCGAGATCATCTGGATGGCCGGCGCCGCGGCGGCGGCGGTCGCGCTGAGGGCCAACCGTGTCTCGAGGCTCTCGGTCGACCACGAGGAGGGCGACCATGCCCGATCTCGAGCGGTCGACTCGGCCCAGAGGCCCAGAACCTGGGACTTCCAGGCGTGCGCTATCGAGAGCGACTTCATTGTCGAGACTCCGCCGGCATCGAGATCGAAATGATCGCGGACGTGCGCACCGGGAGCATGGAAGCCGCCCGGTTGAGCGGGGAGTATACGCGCCCGCCGGAAAAGGACAAGGGCGATTCTTTGGGCCGTCCTTACCGTAGGTTTTCGCACGGATGGGGCTGGGACCCCTATTTGATTGGCAAATCTCAATATGCCTAAACTCTCGGTTGTCGGATGCCCATTCCGGTCTCGAATCGGGGGCTTTGAACGATCATGCACGATCTGGCCCAAAGAGCATTCGCTCGCGTCGCGGCCCTACTGACCTTCCTGGTGGCCTTCGCCGGCCAATGGCCGAGATCCGCCGATGCCGGCGGCTGGACGCCCCATAACAAGGGAGACTGCATAACACCGGAGACGGAGGTCCAATTCACTAAATAAAAAAATCTCGGTTAAAGGTGTCCGTGAATTCGACTTGACTCTCCGGTCGGTGTCGGATATCTTCTCCAGGACTCTGGGCAATCTTGCGAGAGCAGCTTTCATCCCGATCAAGCCTTGAGGGCCTGGGCCGATGTGGTCGCGACGCTCGGAAATCGCGGTGCTGATAGCGGGCTTCCTGCTCGCCCTCTCCGCGAACGGCGTTCGAGACGTCAAGGATCGGACCCCATACGACCTGAATCGGTCGGCCGGCGCCACCGAGAGGCAAAGGCTGTCACAGCTCCCTTCCCGGCCGTTCTCGGTTTGCACATACTCACCATGGCGGAGCCGGCTTAAATCGGTGCTGGAAGAGTCAAGTCCTCGAATCATCGAGGCATCGGATCTCGAGACCGTCCTCATTCCAACCCGGATGATTCTCCTCCGGTGCAACGGGCCGAATCCCTGCCGCCGACTCACCGCACTTCCACTGCGCTGTTGATCCCACCGACCCACCCCTTCATCGCCGGGTGGTCACGGCATCGCCGCCCTCCAGGGCGTTCTCCGTCCCGGGGTCCCACAATCATCGGGACAGGAACGTACGCCAGGCCCTTTGGCTGCTCCTTGGAGAGATGGGGCAATCGCCTCGTTCCCGTGTTAACGATGGGTTTCGGGCCCTCGAGCCGGCTTGTTTTCCGGCGAAATCACCGGCACCGAACGGGAGATTCCCGCGGCAATGATCCTTATCGCAGGAACGTTCCGTGCGGTGTCCGAGCAAGTGACGAGCACGTTTCTAGCGATGTAACACCATTGTTGGCAATAGCTTGAGCCTTGCCGCGTGTTTCTGGCCCGATGATTGTGGGATCCCTCGCCCGAGCAGGCACGGCCTGGGGATCGACTCGAAGGACGGATGGTCGGCCGAAGAAGCGGGATGTCTCGACGAGGCACCTGCTTCCCCGGTCAGGATCGCGAGGATCACCGCGCCATGCACGCCGGGCCAGGTCGCGTCCGGTCGCGCGATGGCCCTCCATCAAGTGGCCTGTAACACGACCGCGACCCATCTATGGGTCTTGAAGTATTCATTTGTTTACTAATCCCGTTTCGCCGAGCCATGCCGAGAAGAAAGCATGAATGCCATGCGAGAATTACTCCGCGTTTCCGCCCCATTTCTGGCGGCCAGTCTCGTCGCCTGTCTCCCCCCGAGCCGTGCTTCCGCCGAGGATACCGGCGACAAGACCGCGGGCAAGATCCCGCCCGCGATCTCCGGGACGAAAGTGCCCTCCCGGCCTCAAACGGCGGGAGATCAAGAGGTGCCGGAGCTCAACTTGCTCGAGGCGATGCAGCAAGGCGTCGTGTCCGTGAAGGCCGAAGGTCGCGGCGATGGGCGTATGACGGTGTCGGTGACCAACCGCACGAGGCACCCATTGCGCGTGATCATGCCCCCCGGAATCGTCGCCCAAGGTGCGACCGGCCAGATGGGCGGGATGGGCGGCGGCATGGGCGGGATGGGCGGCGGCATGGGCGGCGGCGGGATGGGTGGTGGCATGGGCGGCGGTGGCATGGGCGGCCGGGGTGGCGGTGGTATGGGCGGCGGCGGTATGGGACGTTCGTCCGGCACGCTGCCCCCCATGATGGGCATGATGATGCTTTCTAATATCATTATGTATTTCTGTGGAGACGTGGAAAGTTGGGATCGGCGCGCCATGATGATGGGCATGGGCGGCGGCATGGGCGGGATGGGCGGCGGCATGGGCGGGATGGGCGGCGGCATGGGCGGGATGGGCGGCGGCATGGGCGGGGGGATGCGATCGGTGCCGCCGAGCGACTCGCCATTCGCCGACCTGAAGCCCGGGCAGACCCGTCATTTACCGACGAGCATCGTCAGCCTCTCCAACCCGGATCCTGAGGCGGGCCTGATCCTGCCCGCGAAGGGGGAGAGTCTTCGTATCATGGGCGACATCGGGCGGGTCAATGACGATCCCCGGATCCAGAAAGCGCTGCGGCGGCTCTCGGGCGGCCTGGCCCCCGCCTCGGTGTCGCAACTCGTCATGTGGCGATTGGCCGGCGGACTGGATTGGGATACGATCGCACAACTCTCCCAGGGTTGGGCGAACCGTCACGAGATGAGCCTGGCCCGGGATTTCGTGGAGCGATTGGGCTCGTTACCCGAAGGGGATAGCGGTCGGCTCTTGTTCCAGATCGTCGGCACGGGCTCGGCGGAGGAGTTGCAGGCGGCCGAACTGACCGGGGCGATCGAGGGGAAGACGGTCCTCGGGCTCCGGGCGGTCATCGGCGTCCCGGCCCGGCCGGAGGGGCCGGCCGTGGCGTGCCGGGTGCGGCTCGGCGGCGGCGACGCGCTGGTCCAGGTATTCAGCTCCGACGGTCCGGCCAAGAATTGGGTCCCCTTCGGCAAATTCACGCTGCCGGTCGCGAAGGACCATGGAAAATCGGGTAGTGCCCGGATTGCCGACGCCCTGGCGGAGGGCGTACTCAACCGCCTGGTGCGTGCCCAGTTGATCAAGGGACCCCGAGAGAAGGGCAAGCCGACCTACGGAATCCGGATCGAGAATGCGTCTCCGCTGATCCTGAACGGGTTGGCCGTGGTCGGATCGGTGGATAAGCCCGGCGAGACGCCCAAGTTGCTCTGGGGGATCAGCCTCCCGCCTCGCAAGAACATGACGCTACCGGCCCCCGACGAGGCGGTCAAGGCGCTCGGGCTCAGGCAGGGCATCCGAGTGATGGCCGTCGATCTCAGCGGGCTGTGATTCGGGTCCTTGCCGAAGAGCGGTGCGAATCGTCGGTCGAAGTCGACCAGCCGTTCGGCCGCGGCGCGCACGTCGTCCGGTGTCATGGAGGCTCCCTCCCGACAAGACTGGACGTATAATCAATCTTAGGCTCATGTAGGCTATCAGGTGGAAGAACGAATCAGGAGACCTACGGTCGGCCTGGGGACGGGGTCAGGAGATCCGCGCCCAACGCGGCACCACCACTCAGCCGACATGAGCCCAATCTTCTACGACGCGGGAATGCTGAAATGATCGGCGTGCGCTTTGCCGATGGATCCTCATGATAGACCGCATCGGGTCAATAAATCGGAGGGTCAACCCATGATCGAGATCCTGGATCGGAGCACGGGAAACGTCTTCGCGATGCGACTGAGCGGCAAGGTCCTGCATCGGGACTATCAGCAATTTGTCCCCATGCTGGAGAAGCTGATCGAGGAGCACGGCAGCATCCGCTGCTTCTTCGAGATGACCGAATTCCACGGCATTGAGCTTCGCGCCCTCTGGGACGAGATCAAGTTTGACGTCCGACACGCCTGGCAGATCGAGCGTTGTGCCGTAGTCGGCGACCGGGCCTGGGAAAGCTGGATGACCAAACTGTCCCGGCCGATCTTCGCCCGCGCCGAAATCCGGTTCTACGACATCGCCGAACGGGACAAGGCGTGGGAGTGGATCAATGGAGGACTTTCAAGTCCCTCCGGGAAGCCGACCTGACGACGCGGGTTGAACAGCGGCGTTAGCTTCCGCGTCACCGCGTCCAGGCTGCTGATGTCCGAACCCTTAAACGAATTGTACAGCGAGCATGCGAGCCGGAGGTTGTCTTCCACGGTTCGGCCGCCGAGGGCTTCCGGGACGAGGTGATCCAACTCCACGGGTGTGCCGACGACGGCCTCCTGGGTCAGAGAGTAGCCGCAACGATGGCGCGCTTGAGCAACAGACATGATCGGCCTCCGCCGGTGATGATTCGCGACGCCTCGATTGTACCACGGAGCGAAGGCTGCCATCACCCGAAGATCGCCCGGATGGGCTGGCCGTCGGCGAGCTTGTAGGGGCGGCCGGTGAGGTCGATCATCGCGCGCGGGATCGAGGCCCAGCCGCCAGAACAGGGCGGAGAGGCCGCGATCACCAGGACGTCGTTATCCGTTGCAATACCAAGCCGACTTGCTGTCGATCCTTTGAGCCCAAAGTGCCCAATCGCCTTTTGACACGGTCCTTGGCCACGGTCGCCAACTTATGAAGGCGGACGATGGATGGCGCAAGGTGGTAGGGTGGGTCGAGCCGCGATCGGTCGCGGCGAGGCCCACCGCGAATGCCGAGGCACTCCGGTGGGCTACATCCTCTTCTCGTACACCCTTTTATGAAGGCGGACGGTAGACGGCGCAAGGTGGTAGGGTGGGTCGAGCCGCGATCGGTCGCGGCGAGGCCCACCGCGAATGCCGAGGCACTCCGGTGGGCCTCACGCCGCTACGCGGCCCTCGGCTCACCCTACATCCTCTACTCGTACACCTTTTTATGAAGGCGGACGGTAGATAATGACCAGGGCCGGGCATGGTTTGCCCGGCCCGCTGACCGTGAACGGGAAATCCACCAGGACGAGATCACCAGGTTGATCGTTGATCATAGATGGCATCCGTGTCGCTGTAACCCCGGCCGAATTCCTCGGACGCGAGTTGTTCCCATTCCCGGTCGGCGTCGTCTTCGGCGAGGAGGACCAGCACGCGAACCCTTTGCCCGATGGGAATGGCTCTCATCACCGAGTCCGGGACGGTCAAAGTGTGATCCGGATTGAGCTGCGACTGGAATTCAACGGCCTTCATGATCGGCACCTCCCCGGTGAGGACTCGTGAAACTGAGATTGTATCACGAATGGAAAATCGCCATCACCCGAAGATCGCCCGGATGGGCTGGCCGTCGGCGAGCTTGTAGGGCCGGCCGGTGAGGTCGATCATCTCGCGCGTGGGGTCGAGGCCCAGCCGCCAGAACAGGGTGGCGGCGAGGTCGCCGGGAGTGACGGCGTCGGTGTCCGGGTAGGCGCCCATCTTGTCGCTCGAGCCGAAGGTGATCCCGCCCCGGACGCCGCCGCCGGCCAGGATCACGCTGTAGCAGTAAGGCCAATGGTCGCGCCCGGCGGTGCCGTTGATCTTGGGCGTGCGGCCGAACTCGCCCATGGCGATGACGAGGGTCTCCTCGAGCAGGCCGCGGCCGCTCAGGTCGTCGATCAGCGCGGCGAAGGCCCGGTCGGCCGGCGGGAGCAGGTTGTCCTTGAGCCGGGGGAATACGCTCGCATGCGCGTCCCAGTTGGCCTCCTGGCCGTTGTACTGGCCGTCATACACCGTGACGAACCGGACGCCGGATTCGACGAGCCGGCGGGCCAGGAGCGTGCTCTGGCCGAGCTTGGTGCGGCCATATCGGTCGCGGAGCTTCGGGTCTTCCGCGGCCAGGTCGAATGCCTTCCGCACGGCCGGCGAGTGGAGCAAGCGAAAGGCTTTCTCGGCGTAGACGTCGCTCGGATCGGGCCGGTGCCCGGCGCCGGCATCGCGGTCAACGCCGCCGGACCACGCCGGTCCGCCCTCCCCTGCCCTGGCCCCGGCCTCGGCCCGCGTCTCGATGCGGCGACGACGGGCGTCGAGCCGTTTTAGCAGCGCGGCGCGATCGTCCATGCGGTCGAGAGTCACGTCGCCGGG
The DNA here is from genome assembly GCA_963743925.1 of uncultured Planctomycetota bacterium. Classification (GTDB taxonomy): domain Bacteria; phylum Planctomycetota; class Planctomycetia; order Isosphaerales; family Isosphaeraceae; genus CAVZRC01. The sequence goes on from CAVURY010000031.1 coordinate 11,735, forward strand.
CAGCTCCAGCTCGCCCAGGCGGAAGTCGGGCGTGTTGGGATCGGCGCTGACCTGGAACGGGTCGTTGGCCGAACCGAGGAAGCCCGCGACCTGGCCGGGGAGCTGCACCACGTTGTACATCACATGAGGCAACGCCACCGATGTGGGGAGGCCGCGCCGCTCCGGCAGTGTCGCGCTGAGGATCGCGCCATAGCAAGGCGGGTCGTTGCGGTCGTTCCCCAGGAGCTCGAGATCCCCTTTCAGGGGGTTGCGGCCGCACATCGCCGTGAACGCCGCGGCATTGTGGTTCGTCATCGGGTGGTGCATGCTGCGGATGATCGCCAGGCGGTCCATCACCGTCGCGGTGTGGGGCAAGTGCTCGCAGACCCTCATGCCCGGCACATTCGTCGCGATCGATCCGAACTCACCACGCACCTGCGCCGGAGCCCGAGGTTTCATGTCAACGGTGTCGATATGGCTGGGCCCCCCGTAGTAGAACAGCAGGATGCACGAGCGAATCGGTTTCGCCCCCCCTCGCCCCGACGCGATCGTCCCCTCGCCCTCGGCTCTCAAGAGCCCCGGCAGAGTCAGGCCCAACGAGCCAAGGCCGCCGATCTCCAGTAGCCGGCGGCGGCTCAACGTTTGGTCCTTGGTCATGGGTCCTGGGTCCTTGGATGCTGGTTGCGTGGCGCAGGCCATTGCCTCGAATCGATTCTCGGTCCGCGGGATGAGGCCGAAAATGTTTAACGATTCTTGGAGAATAGGCAGGGTTTCGCGGTAATTGCAAGGGGAGAGGAGACAATCCGAATGGCGATATTACTATTGGCAAGAGATTTGCATTCTACTAAAACCGTAGGAGACGCCTCACGTCGTCTTTGGAAACGGGCGTCACCCGGATACGGACGTAAGCGATCGCCGCAAACAAAGGACTTGTGTGCTCCCATGGGTTTCCATTCCTTCTCGCTGGACCCGCGCACGGTATTAGGAGTCGGCCCGGACGCCTCGATGGAGCAGATTCATGAGGCGTATCGCGCCAAGTCGAAGAAGCATCATCCCGACATGGGTGGTGACGAGTGGGCGTTCCGGATGGTGGCGCGGGCCTACGAAGTCTTGAAGACGACGGCAACGACGGCGCCGGCGGCTAGGCCGTGGGAAGGCCGCGAAGCGGACGTCGCCGGCCCGGGTCGGTCGGCCGATTGGTCATGGACCTCGGGGCCACGGTTCCGAGGTCCGAACGGGACGGGCTTCTCACCCGATGGCTCGGCCAGAGCGAACGGGAACGCGAATGGGAATGGGAGCCATGTCGATGACGAGCCGGATGAATCCGATCGGGCGAGTTCGACCTCGGGTACGAACGAGAGTCCCCGCGTGGATGCGGGCCGGATCCGGACAGTGGGCGTCGAGCTGATCTGGACCCGCTTCGACAAGGCCGAGCCGACGCGATCGTTATCCGGACAGGAAGAGGACGATGCGACGCTGAGCGTCTGCATGGTGATCGCCTGGCCGCCGGAGGACCTGGTCAACCGCACGGCCGAGTTCCCCGCGGCGGCGGAGACCCTCCGGACGCTGATCGACCTGTTCGAGCGACTCCGCGGCCAGGAGGCGGTCGTCGCGGCCCGGTCGAGGATCGAGGACGGCCGGTTCGTCGGCTGGCTCAGCTATCCCGATGTCCTCACGGCCCAGGATGCCATCATCGACCTCCGCGAGACCTTCCGCACCCGAGGGCTGACCATCAAGCTCCAGACGCGCGACGAGCGCATCCCCTTCGATTGGCACGCCGAGGCGAACGATCCGCCGGTGATGTCCCAGGCGTCGTGAAGGGAATCGTCCGCGAGGCATCACGCTTTGTTGCCGTGATCCTCGGGGGACGGTGATTATGATAACTCCTCGGCGAGTTTAAGAGACCTGACAAAACCTCTGATTGGCATCAGTCTTGCGCCATAGCTCTGGACAACGCCAGCCGACCCGGCTATTCTTGCGCCATCCTCGGACTATTGTAAGAATTCGGGGAGAGCGCCACGATGCGGCTCCTGCGACACGCGTTATGGTTGCTGGCGGTTCTCGTTTCACCCTCTCTCTCCGCGGCGGCGGATGAGAGGCCGGAAGAGACGTTGGCTTCGCTCAAGAAGCGGGAGGGTGCGGCGTTCGAAGAACTGGAGAGTCGGCGGAAGCCGGGAACGACCGAGGCCGAGCAGAAGAAGGCCCTCTATCGCTACTACGAGACGGTCGCCGACCTCGGTCGCCGCGCCATGGCCGTCGTCAAGAGACGTCCTGATGCGCCCGACGCCGTCGAGGCCCTGATATGGGCCCGTTCTGTGGGGACGGAGGGCAATGCAGAGCTCGCTGGCGTTGTTTATGACTTCGTGGTCGAGCATTATCTCGACTCCGACGCGATCCTGCCGCTCTGCCGTCTCGCCTGGGTCAACGCCGTCAAGAGCCCCCAGGTCGAAACTTGTCTCCGCGCCGCGGTCGAGCGAAGCAAGAACCCCAAGGTGCGTGCTCTTTGCTGCTTCAGTCTGGGCCGGTGCTATCAGGAGCTCGCCTCGGCGGCGCGACGATCTCAACGACCCCGTCCGTCGCGAGATCCGCGAAGGAATTCTCGACCGCTTCGGGCCAGCCGTGATCCAACGACTCCGCTCCCTCGATCCAAAGAAGCTCACGCGCGAGGCCGAGGCGTGTTTCGATCGCACGATCAAGGAGTTCGGCGATCAACGACCCATGGGCACGTTCTTCCCGCCGCTGGGAAAGCAGGCCGAGGGAATGCTTTTCCTGCTGCATCACCTCGGCATCGGTCGCACCGCGCCTGAGATCGAGGGGGAGGACATCGACGGCAAGCCGATGAAACTCTCCGACTACCGGGGCAAGGTCGTCGTGGTCTCGTTCTGGGCGACCTGGTGCATTCCGTGCATGGAACAAGTGCCTCACGAGAAAGCCCTGGTCGAAAGGATGAAGGGCCGGCCGTTTGTCCTGATCGGCGTCAACGGCGACAACGACCGCGAGAAAGCGAAAGCGGTGTCCGCCAGGGAGGGCGTCAACTGGCGATCCTTCTGGCCCGGTGGCGCGAAGCGAGGCATCCCTCTGGAGTGGGGCGTTAGCCTCTGGCCAACCTTCGATGTGATCGACGCCAACGGCGTGATTCGCGACAACGAAATCCACGACGGCACGACACTCGACAAGACGATCGAGAGCTTGGTCGCGGAAGCAGAAAAGGCATCGAAGCAGTAAAAAGTCGGCTTCCGGGTGATCCGAATTCACGCCGTTCGGGCTCGAGAGGGGAAGCGGGTCCGTAGCGAGTTTTTCATTCCTTTGGAAACGAGAGCGTCTAACGCTCGGATTGCTTAAAGGTGGAGCGAACGATCAGTTGGCTCAAAGGGCCGCGGCGAATCCGCGTGCGCTACGATCGGCTCGGAGTCATCATGGATGCCTGGACCACGCTTGCTGCCAGTGTCATTTGCTTCCGCATCCTGCACCAGGATGCGATATAAGAACCGGGGTTTTGTCAGAGCCTTTTGGTTTGAAAAGATCCTCGATCGCCTCTCGGTAGTTCTCCAACACCCGGCTTATATTGTTCCAATTGATGATCGAGGGCATATAATTCACATTCAGACTGAGGTTATGCTTATCGCATTCGTGCGCCAGGAGTTACGGCAAAGAAACAGCTCGATGCCGCCGTAGGTGCGTTAACGGATTACCGGTTTGGTGGCATCTTCCTAGGTAAGGGATGATACGCGAAGTCATCCGAGGTCAGCCCTCGGGCCGATGACAACGCTCCGCCGTCCGCGCGGTCCTCTATCGCAATGGGAGATGAGACGATCGCTCCGAAGTCCTCGCCCCCGAACGGGGCATGCCGGCCGTCCCGGCCCCGAGCCGGGATCGGCGACCGCGGCGATGGGGACCCGGCGAAAAGTTGCCAATGAGTGCCAATGAGTGCCATGGCCCGACCGGATCCGAGTCGGTCTCGGAAGTCGCGGTGGCCGTCTCGTCGGTCGCTCCGCGGGCGCCGGATCCTGCGAGCGATCCCGGACCGGTGCTCAGGGCGCGGCCTACGAGACCCTTCCGAGACAGACACTCAAGTGGACAGCCTTCGCGCAGACCTTCCCTCATTCGTTATGATGGCGGTAGTCGATGGTCGTCTCTCGCTCTCTCTCGCGATCCCTTCCGTCCGAAGGCGATTCTGATCCGATCCGGTCTTTGCCATGCGAGGCCGCGCCATGATTCCTCTCCGCAGACGGCTCTGGCCCTTGTTCTGGTCAACCCTGGCGGCGTTCGCCGTGGTCCTGTTCGGGTTCCACGCCTATTACGCCAGTTTGAAGCCATCGCCGTACGACCTCCAGGTGCTCGGTCAGACCGAGTGGCTGCCGGATACCGAGGCGGCGCTCCATGTTCGGTTCATGCGTCACGATGGCGGGGCCGAACGGGGCGTACCTGTTACCATCGAGCTGGCGAGTCAGGTCTCGGCCGCGGATCGTCGCGTGCAACTGGCCAGCCTGACGACCGGCGCGCTCGGCGAGGCCGTCCCGCGATTCCGGCTCCCCGATTGGCCCGACGGCCCGTATCAGTTGCAGGTCACGGCCCGCCCGCTTGGAGCCGCAGCCCCCGAGACGGTCATGCGGGCCGTCACGCTCAAGCACTCCTGGCGGCTGATGGCCAGCACCGACAAGCCGGTCTACCAGCAGGGCCAGGTCATCCACATGCGCGGCCTGGCCCTGCGGCGCCCCGACCTCAAGCCGGTCGCCGGCCAGTTGATGGCCTTCTCCGTGACCGACCCGCGCGGGAATGTCGTCTTCCGCGAGGGCAATCCCACCAGCCGATTCGGGATCGCCTCGGCCGATTGCCCGCTGGCCGGCGAGCTGATCGAGGGCAACTACCACGTCGATTGCCGCGTCGGCGAGACGACCAGCCGGGCGACCGTCGATGTCAGGCGCTATGTCTTGCCCCGGTTCAAGGTCGCGCTCACTCTCGACCAGCCGTATTACCAGCCGGGCCAGGTTATCAAGGGGCGAGTCCAGGCCGACTACGTCTTCGGCAAGCCCGTCACCGACGGTGTTGTGAACGTGGCAATCGAGGCGGCCGACGTCGCGCCGAAGACTCTCCAGAAGCTCGATCTCCGGACCGATGCCCGGGGTGCGGCGGCGTTCGAGGTCCCGTTGCCCGCGACGCTCATCGGCCGCGAGCAGGATGGCGGTCACGCGCGAGTCGCCATCACGGCGACGGTGCGCGACCCCGCCGGACAGACCCAGGGACGGACCGAGAGCCGCGTCGTCGCCGCCCAGTCGATCCGGATCGAGGTGATCCCCGAAGCCGGCGAGCTGGTCAAGGATCTGCCCAACACGATCCACCTCCTCACCGCCACGCTCGACGGCCGGCCGGCCCGGACGCGGTTGATCGTCTCCGGCCTCGATCATGAGTTGCTCACGAGTGATCTCGGGGTAGCCACGTTCGAAGTCACCCCGAAGGCCGACGCGATGAGCTGGACCATCCGCGCCGAGGACGAGCAAGGTCGAACCGGCCGTCGTCAGGTCGAGTTCCGTCCTGGGGCCTACGACGGGGGTTACATCGTCCGCACCGATAAGGCCGTCTACGACGGCGGAGAGGCGGTCCGCGTGCTCGTCCTGGCCGGCGGAGTCGATTCGATCTTCCTCGACCTGGTCAAGGACGGCCAGACGGTCCGGAGCGAGTCGATCGAGATCAAGCAGGGACGCGGCGAACGGACGATCGACCTGCCTCCCGAGCTATTCGGCACGGTCGTCCTGCACGCCTACCGATACGGGCCGGATGGGTTACCCGTCCAGCAGTCGCGGGTCGTCTACATCCGGCCGGCGCGGGCGCTATCGATCAAGATGACGTCCGACCGCCCCGAATACCGGCCGGGCGAGCGGGCCTCGCTGAGCTTCGCGATGACCGACGAGCACGGCAAGCCGGCGCCGGGGGCGATCAGCCTGGCCGCCGTCGATGAGGCCGTCTTCGGCGTCCTCGACCGTCGTCCGGGGCTGGAGCGGACGTTCTTCACCCTCGAGCAGGAGCTGCTCAAGCCGGTCTACGAGATCGAGGAATGGTCCCCCGACGAGGCCGAGGCCGGCGACCTGGTCCGTGCCGCCCCCCCGGCCGAGCGGGCCCGCTTCGAACAGGCCCTTTTCGCTCGCACCGCTCGCGGACCGGAGGCCGCGGACCGGGCCCTCAAGGCGGCATTGGGCGACGATCCCGAGATCAGCGGTTCGACGCTCCGGGTGCTGCAACGCCCCGACTGGGAGCAGCTCGCCGAATCCGCCCGGCTGCCTGCCGGTCTCATCGCCCAACTCCGCAGGAGCGTCGGCCCGCACAGCCTGGTCGTCAGCAGCTATCCGGAGAAGCTCCGTAAGGTCGAGTCCATCCAGCGAGCGGCCCTCGACTTCATCGGAGGGGCCTGGGTCATCCTTGTGCTCACCGCCCTGGTCGGTGGGCTCCTCTGGGCGATCCGAAGCGTGAAGACCTGGATCGAGATCCTCACCATCGTCATGATCCTGGGTGTCCTCTTTGCCCTCTTGATGCCCGCGGTCCAGTCGGCACGCGAGGCGGCCAGGCGATCCCAGGCGGTGAACAACCTGAAGCAGATCGGCCTGGCCGCGGGGGCCAAGGCCGGCGGCGAGGAGGTCGCGGCGGATCCCGTCCGCGTCCGCCAGAACTTCCCCGAGACCTTGCTCTGGCGTCCCGAGCTGATCACCGACGACCAGGGGCACGCCCACCTGGACGTCGATCTGGCCGACTCGATCACCACCTGGCGCGTCTCGATGGGCGCCGTCTCGGCCGGGGGGAGCCTGGGCGGCGCCCAGGCCGCGATCCGGGTATTCCAGCCGTTCTTCGTCGACCTCGACCTGCCCACGGCCCTGACCCGAGGCGACGAGATCGGCATCCCCGTCGTCGTCTCGAATTACCTCGATCAACCGCAAACCGTTTCCCTCGTGCTCCAAAACGCTCCGTGGTTTGCGCGGTTGGAGGAGACCGCCGAGCGATCGCTGGAACTCAAGCCGAACGAGGTCCGCGCGGTCCATTTCCGCATCCGGGCCAGGACGGTCGGCCATCACGAGATCCAGGTCATGGCGCGGGGGAGCGAGCGAGGCACGGCCGACGCCGTCCGCCGAACGATCGAGGTCGTCCCTGACGGACGCCGCATCGAGCACCTGGCCTCGGGTACGTTGCAACGCCCGGCCGAGGTCGAGCTGGCCTCCCCCGAGCACGCCATACCGGGCAGCGTGCAGGCGATCGTGAAGATTTACCCGTCGAGCTTCAGCCAGCTCGTCGAGGGGCTCGACTCGATCTTCCAGCGTCCGTATGGTTGCTTCGAGCAGACGTCGTCAACGACCTATCCCAACGTCCTGGCGCTCGACTACCTCCGGAAGACCGGTAAGAGCGTCCCGCTGGTCGAGGCCAAGGCCCGTCAGTACATCCACCTGGGCTACCAGCGGCTGTTGAGCTTCGAGGTCGCCGGCGGCGGGTTCGACTGGTTCGGCCATCCCCCCGCCAACCGCACCTTGACGGCCTACGGCCTGATGGAATTCCAGGACATGGCGAAGGTCCACGACGTTGACCCCAACCTCATCGATCGCACCCGGAAATGGCTGCTCGGCCAGCAGAACAGCGATGGGTCGTGGGAGCCCGAAGGACATTCGTTCCACGGTGGACCGTCCGACTCGTCGAACGGCCGGGCTCTGGCTCTCCTGAGCACGACCGCCTACATCGCCTGGTCGGTCTTCTCCGAGCACGCGGGCGAGCCGAAGGCCCGTGCGACCCTGGCCTATCTCCAGGATCGGGCCGACGCCGCGCGCGATGACCCCTACGTCCTGGCGCTCGTCGCCAACGCCCTGCTGGCGATCAAACCGGAAGAACGTGCCGCACAGGCGACTCTCGACCGGCTCGAGTCGCTCAAGCGGGTTTCGCAGGATGGCAAGCTCGTCTGGTGGGGGCCGGACGATACGCCTTCCGTGGCGCGTCGCACCTTGTTTTTCGGCGGGGACCAGAGCCGCCGCGTCGAGACGACCGCGATGGCGGTCCTGGCGATGGTGGACTCCGGGCGCAGCCCCGAGTCCGTGCGAGGGGCCCTGGCCTGGCTCGTGGCCGGGAAGGATGGACAAGGCACTTGGGGCTCGACCCAGGCCACCGTGCTGGCGCTCAAGGCGCTCCTGGCCGGCACCGGCAAGCCCCTGGGCGGCGACAAGCCGCGGCGGATCGCGATCCTCCTGGATGGCGAGCCCGTCCGGGAGCTGTCGATCCCCGCCGATCAGGCCGACGTCCTGCGGCAGGTCGATCTCTCGGACCGCATCGCCACGGCGCCGGGGACCCATCGGCTGACGATCGAGGACCGTTCCGGCGCGGATTCCGGCTATCAGGTCGTCTTCCGCTACCACGAGCCCGACGCGGGCGGCCATCCGGAAGCGAAGGCGGACCAGGACGCCGGCCCTCTCTCGATCCGCCTGGACTATGACCGCACCACGGTCGCCGTGGACGAGACCGTGACGGTCGTGGCTTCGGTCACGAACAACCGGCCCGAATCGGCCCCGATGGTGATCCTCGACCTGCCGATCCCGGCCGGGTTCGCGATCGACGCGGACGACCTGGCGGGACCGGTCAAGGCGGGCTCGATCGCCAAGCAGCAGCTCACGGCGCAAAGCGCCATCATCTATCTGCGCAACCTCAAGCCGGGCGCACCCCTGACTCTCCGATACCGGCTCCGCGCCACGATGCCGGTCAAGCTGACGGTCCCCTCGGCACGCGCCTACGAATATTACGACCCCTCGCGCCAGGGATCGAGCCCGACGGTGAAACTGACCGTGAACGCGAAATCGTGATCGATTCACGAACTGAGTACGTAGATGGGCTGCTCCGAAAATACGAACCGACTTGCAAGTTCATGCACGCACGCCCGACTTTCATCGGTATGGGTGTCGCCCCGAGTCATGAGGCTCGTTTCATCCACTTTGAAATCTGTTGGACCTTCAATTCAGCCGTGGCTGAGTTCGTTTCGTCGATTTCGCGACCGGGGGACCGTTACTGCGCCGATTATGATCTCGGCACGTAGAATCGCTCTCCGGAGCTTCTCCCCCTATTCTAGTGTCCCCGGACACAATAACTGCAAGGAATTCCCGGGCGGTTATCGGGAGCTCTGAAGTCAGGCCAGAATGAATTGCTTCGGAGCGGCCGATTTCAGGCAGCCCGACGCGAGAGCTCGAGGATTGCTGACCTGTTCAATCGAACGTCGATTCCGAATTTCTCGCAGTTATTGTGTCCAACGACTAGGAAGTTGCGGGAGGTTCGGTGCGGCGCCGCGATGAGAACGGGTTAGATCGAGGCTACAGTCCCAGGGTTGATTGCCCTTGTCCGACTCCCAATCAGGTCGAACCGAGGGCGGCTCGGATACGCTCGATCATCTCTCCTGGATGATGATCGATCTGGCTGCGACCCAGTCGGATGACAGTCCAGGACGGTTCCATGCCATGTAATCGTTGCTCGATCCGACGGTCGCGGCGCAGGACGTTCCCGACATGGATGCTCGCCCCGTTCAACGTAGATCGACACGCATTCCTCGGGGAACGCAAAGTCGGCGATGGTGAGCAATCGCCTCGTGTCGGGGTCGGTGATGGGGAATTGCTTGACCGGGTTCAGGCCGGCCGCCTGCATGTGAGTCCAGCATCGGAATTCCAGAGGCGAGCCGACGCCGGCCTCGAAGGCTTCGCGCCACGGACGCGGGTCGTTGAGGTCCTGGGCGCTCGTGGCGACGGCCACCGGGGGATCTTCGCGCAAGCCTTCGAGCGTGCTGGTGACCAGCGGCCAACTCAATCGGGCGTGATGCCGCTGGTTGTCGTAGCTCTTGAGGCAGCGGTAGCAAGCCGTTTCGCAGTCCTCGTGGTCGAGGTGCTGGAGGGCCGCCACCGCGACCTCGGGCAGGCGTCGGGCGAACCGCTCGAGATACCCGCTGCCTCCCAGGTTGGGGTCGACGAAGGTGAGGATCGCTTGAAGGGGCGTCGGTCCGGTGCCGGATTGAAACGGCCTTGTCCCTTCGAAGACCACTTCGAAGTCACGGGTCGAGAGCGCGAACAGTCGCTCGGCGCCAGCGAGGAGGGCGTAGCCCAGTGTCCAGGCCCATGCGGCCAATGATTCGTGGTCTTCATCGCGGCCCGGCCAGGGGAAGAGGAGCCGGAGGGTGTCGACCTTCTTCTGCGAGAACAGGGCCACGGGTGTGACGGGCTGACCGCGGCGAGGACAGCTCGGTCCATGCTCGTACGGATCGGCCCCCTGGCTCTGGCTGACACGTGCCGGGACGCGGCCGCCACGCCGCCGCGATTCTGCGGGCGGCTCCTCGACCTGGGCCAGGACCTTGCCGCAATCCTGGCAGATCGAGTAACTCCTCCGGAGGCCGTCCTGCTCGGGTCCTTCGTTGAGCCGGAAGATCTTCTCGGCCCGTCGCCATTCCAGCCGCCAGTCGTCGGAGAGGTCCCAGCGGCCGGCTACCTGCTCGGCATCCCAGGACGGGTGGACCTGCACGTTGTCCTTGGCACCCCAGCGTTCCTCCTCGTCGCTCGCCGAGGTATTGTCCAGTCGGGCCAGGAAACCGCCATAGGCGATCGCCGCGGCCTCCGCGGCCGCGCCGGCGGTGCGGCACCGCGAGCATCGCGGGTCCGATTGGGCGTCGCGGATCGATCCGCGACGCCCGCAGCGTACGTAGTGCCACGTGGCCTGGGAGGCCGCCGGGTTCCAGGGGCTGGATAGGTCCACTCCGATGACTTTCCAGCGCCGTCCTCGCGCATACACCGGGGCATTGGGCTGGTACTGCCGGAGTCCCAGTTCCCGCCCGGTCTGGACCAGGGTCTGCTCGTCCTCGTCGCCCATCAGCCGCAGGGTCGCCGGCTCGCTGGGGAATTCGTAGCCGGGCAGCAGGCCGAACTCGGCGAGACGACGGAGCGGGTAGGCGCTCGACACATCAGCGCTCCGGACGCTGTCATTGCTGTCGAGCGTGCCCAGCAGGGTCTTGATCAAGACCGTGGCGCGGTTCGCCTCGCGCTGGCGCTCGCCGGTCGTGTAGAGCACGTCCAGGACCGACCTCAACCTCTGAATCTGGAGGGCCGTGCGGTCGATGGCATCTTGAATCCGATCGGGAAGTCGCTCAAGGAGCGTCCGCATGCGCGAATCGTCGAATCCGGCTTCGACCAACACGTCGGGTCCGAAGGCGTCGCGGGCGATGGCCAGCGCCGGCTCGATGATCCCACGGAGCCCCGCCTTGATGGGGTCGAGCTCCTCCTGGATGACCCGACCCTCGAAGGTTACGAGGTCGCCCATTCGGGAGGGGAGCCCCGGCTCGCTGAGGCCGCAGGCGATCGCATGCAGGTGACGAGTGATGGCGTCCTGGTTGCCGAGGAGGAAGATCGGGGCGGGGACCGCCCCGGCGATCATCTCGGCGGCGTGGTCGAAGAAATACTGCTCGTGCGGCGTGGCGCGGGCATAGCCGACGACCAGGCCGACCCGGCTGCGCCGGCCGGCGCGGCCGCCCCTCTGGGCGTAATTGTCGGGCCGGGGCGGGATGTTCCGCAACATGATCGCGTCCAGGCCGCCGACGTCGATGCCCATCTCCAGGGTCGGGGTGCAGGCCAGGAGGTTGGTGGGTAGATCCCGGCTCTTGAACGCCTCCTCGATCTCCTTGCGACGCTCCGTCGAGACCTGCGCCGTGTGCTCCTCGGGATTGAGCGGCACGGTCGAAGGAGTCATCGCCCTCTGGGCGTAGCGCGACCGCTCGACCTCGGCGTCTGTGAACGGCGCGAGCGTCCCGTGGCATCGCGGGCAAGGGACGCCCGACGGTGCATCGGGGATCACCAGCGAGCAGACCCCGCACCGCTGCCGACGGGCCTCGACCGCCAGGGCCAGCTTCAGGCAGTCGTCGCTCACCTGGTAAAGCTCGATCGACCCTCGAAAGCCGTGCAATGTCGCGGGGGTCAGGAAGGAGAACTCGGCGAGGAGCTCCAGCAGGCGCTCGACACCCTCGCGTGAGGGCATCTGGCCGGCAAGCCGTTGCGTCAAGTTGAGCAAGACTTTCTGGGCGGCCGTGCGGAAGCCGGATGCCGACCAGATCTGCCGGATCGAGACGCCGGATGGGACATCGCCCGCTTCGCTCCTCAGGCTGGGATAGCCGTTGGCGCCTCTGGGCAGTCCCACCGGATTCCCCCGCAACACGATCGAGGTGGAGATAATTCCGGACGGCGCAATTCACCGGGTTCCAGGAAAAATGAAGGGCTGTGCGGAGATCGAGTGCGGGGATGCGAACAAGCGACACGCCCGAGCGGGGTCGTCCGAGAGGCCAGGGGTGTATCGCGTTTGGGGCGTTGGGGACAATCGGGGCAGGAACTGGCTCTGGCTGGAGGAAGAGATTGTTGAGAGCATAGCTCTGCAGGAAGAGTGAGGGCTCCCAGAGGTCGGCAAAGTTGTGGATCATCTCCCAGCTCAACCATCCTAAGCGGTGACGCTCGGTGTCCCAAGCGTTGTCATGGTTGCCGTTCAGGATTATCGGTAGGCGAGCCTCCGGATGAGCAAGGACAAACGGGCTGTGAACATCGGTGGTGATGGCGAGATGCAGATACGTCACCCCCTCCGCATTGAGTTGGGGAACGAGGTGGGAAAGGACGCCATCCTGCCTCACGTACCGCCGCTTGTCCCCTCGGACGTAACAGGTATGATCATCGACCCAAGCCGGCTCGCTCAAAAGGTTCAGATCCCTGGAATGTTGGAGGGCCAAGGCGAGCCGGTGATTCAGCTCGATCTGGCCGTTGATTGAACTACTGTAGCCCTTCCGACGTCGCATCGCCGGATCTCGGCTCGCCTCATCATAGCTGACACACTTGGCCTCGGCGAAGAGGACGGCGACTTGGCCGCCTGCGAAATTGAGTCGAGCGACAAGGTCGGGCGACCCGAAACCCGCAGTGCCGAAATGGGGTTCGACGACGGCCCAAACGTGCTCAAGATCGTTCCAGTTGAGTCCTGGTCCAGGCGGGCAAAACTGGATCGTGTTCAGGAAGCTTCGCCATCGATCAAGGTGCCCATGCAAATCGAGGAAGAAAGTCGCGACCAAGCCGCGTTCGCCCCACATCAATGTCGTTGGCATTGGCTTGTCCTTAATGAATGGTCTCCCGGTCCTTACTTCTTGGCTCGGCCTTTGCTCCGGCGCTTAGGGGCAGGCTCACCCAGGGTGAATCGGTCGTCGGGTTCGGCGAGGGTCGGCAGCTCGATCACCGGCTTCGATCGCTGCCGCTCGTACTTGGCCACCAGCCGGGCCAGGACCCGCTCCTCGAAGGTCCCCTTGAGATAGAGGTAGCGGACGACCGGCACGCGCCACTGGCCGTAGCGGTCGATCCGGCCGTTGCGCTGTTCCAGCCGGTTGGGGTTCCATGGGAGCTCGAGGTGGATCAGGTGGTGGCAGCGCTCGTGGAGGTTGAGTCCCTCGCTGGCGGCGTCGGTGGAGACCAGGATGGTCCGCGTTCGGTTGCGGAATGCGTGGGTCGTGGACCGTCGCGACGGCTCGTCGTCGGAGCCCTGGAGAGTCAGCACGGTCCCGAGATCGGCCTGGTCGAGCCGCTCTTTCACCCGCGCCAGGCTGTCGACGTATTCGGTATAGATCAAAATGCTGGCGTCGGGCTCGTCGCGGCGGATTGCGTCGATGCACTCGATGACGGCGTCGAGCTTGGGGTCCTGGCCGAGACTTCGCGCCGCCAGGTCGACGACCCGGTCCAACTGCTCGGCGAGGTCATCGCGCTGGTCGGCCTCGCGGCGCTTGCCGCGCTCTTCCCTGGTCCAGAGCGTGAGTCGCTGGGCCAGGTCTTCGACTTCCATCATCTCGCGCTCGGCTTCCTCGGCGGGCGTCAGTACGCCGAACTTCGCGGCCTTGCGCTGCAGGGCCTTGAGGGTCCGGATGCGACCCCTCTTGGCGTCGGCCTCTTCTTTTGCCTCGGTGGCCAGTGCTCGGAAGCGATCGCGGACCTTGGTGACCGTCATGTGCAAGGCAAATGCCGTCGAGACGGAACGCTTGAGGAGGGCGAGGTAAGCCAGGGCGTCGTCGTACCGCTTGAACCGCATGGACCGCTTCAGTTCGAGCGCCACGAAGCCGAGCAGCTCGCGCTGGGCGGCCAGGAAGGAGGAGTGTCGGATGTCGTCCATGATGACCGGGATCGGTACGACTTGCCGCTCGGGGAAGCCGACCGGTTGTCCCGAACTGGGATCGGTGACCGTGACGTGCCGTTTGAGCCGGCGGACGACAAAATCTCGGTATGCCTGGCCACGGACCTGCCCGCGGCCGTCGACGAGCGAGCGATCGAGAAGCTCGAGCAGGGCCGCGAAGCTCCGGTCGTGCCCGTCATGGGGGGTCGCCGAGAGCAAGATCAACGCATCGGCCGACCGGGCCAGGACGAGGGCGAGTTTGCGTCGCTGGCTGGCATCGCCCCTGTCGTCATCGTCGGCGCCGCTCTCGCTGTAGTGGTGGGCTTCATCGAGGACGACCAGGTCGTACGGCGTGCGTTCAAGCCAGTCGAGGATCCGGTCCTGCTTGAGGTAGTCCATCGAGGCGAGGGCCATCGGCAGATGGTCGAAAGGGTTGGTGCCCAGCTCGGTCCCCTTTCGAATGCGCTCGAGCTCGGTCCGGTCGGCCACGACCAGGCGCAGGCCGAATCGCTCGGCCATCTCCGCCTGCCACTGCTCCAGGAGCGGCCCGGCGGGGGTGACGATCAGGATGCGACTGGCGCGCCGGCGGGCGATCAGCTCGGTGATGATCAGGCCGGCCTCGATCGTCTTTCCCAGTCCCACGCCGTCGGCCAGCAGCAGGCGCGGACGTGTCATTCGCAAGCAGCGGGCGACCGGAACGAGCTGATAGGGTTCGATCCGTAGCCGACCTTACTGGACGGCAACCAACGCGGCCGAGCCGAGAGCCTGCTCCAGGAGGAACGCCTGGTGGTAGACCAGCCAGTTCGGCAACTGGGTCGCGCGGATCGGGTCGATCTCATGCGCGACGGGACGGACCGCCTCGAACGGACTCAGGACGTCGATCTCGCTACCACCGAAGGCTCCCCCGGTGCCTCGAAGACGAAGGAGGGTCTGTTCGCCCATCGGTGTCGCGTTGACCACCTCCCAGCGTAAACCTCGCAACTCGACCTCGGTCCCTGGAAAGTATTGGTCCGCCAATGACATGACTACTCCGTTTTGAGCCGAGATGCGGTTTGCCGGGACGGCCCGTCATGCCAAGCATAGCGTGCCCGCCGCGGATTGCCAGGGGGCATCGAAATTGAGTCATTAGTAAAAGTCGAGACATCCGCTTTTATAATTTGGTCCGGTGCAAATCAGGGGGGTAGCTCTTCTCAGGGAGCTGCCGGCACGAATCGGAGGGCCCAGGCGGAATCCCTGGCCGAGAGGGGGGGCTCGGGCGTTCCGTCATAGATGAAGTCCTCGTAGCCGGTCGCGTCGTAGACGTGGTCGAGGACCTCCTGGAGGTCAATCTGGGCGAATTCGTCGGGGCGGCGCAGGGGGATCGGGATGATCGGCAACCGCTTGCGCAATCCGATCGGCCAGAAGCCGGCCCGGGGGCGATCCTCGGCCCGGCTGACCAGGACCGAATAGGCACAGGTGGGCCGGTCCTCCAGGGGCATCGGCCGGCCGCCTCGGAGCAGGTCGATCTCCACGAAATGCGCCTCGCTCGCGAGCGATCGATTGCGCTTGGCCACGTAATGGTCGCGGTCCGAGCCGCGCTTGTTCGACGGGCTGAGGAGCTCGAGCACCGCGATCAGCTCGCGGCTCTTGCGGTCTCTGACCTCCAGGAATGGCACGCGTTGGGTGTCCTGCGTCGGGAGCTGGACTTCCGAGGGCGCTTCCAGGACTCCGACCGCTGTACGGGGTCCCGCGTCCCCGGAGCGGGGCCGCGCCGCGACCGAGACGTCGGCTCGGCCCACCAGCCGCCGCGGTGCGTCGGGCAACTCGTGGACGTAGATGTGTTCGTCGATCATGATGATATAATTCGGACGGAGCTGTTCGACCAATCGGTCGGAAATCTCCGCCAAGAATCTCAAGTGAAAACTCTGCCAGATCGCATCCTGCTCGATGTAGGGGTTCATGCCGGGAAAAGGTGAAGGCATTGTGGCGGTCCTCTCGATCAGCACATCGGTTCGTGGGCCGCGCGATCCGTCTTCGATGTCGGCCCGATGATCGAGGATACCACAAGGCCATCCCACCGCCGAGCGCGTCGCGTCGAAGGGGACGGGTGATCCCGCGCATGGCGCCGGATCAGCGCGGCGCGGTCGGCGCAATTGCGCCGAGGTCGAGCGGCTCGTCGTTCCTCTCGCCGATTGCAACAGCGTCAAGTTCCGGCAGCCGCGATTGCGAAAGAGGTATTGACAATCGTAGGAGGTTATCTTACAGTTGTCGTTGTTGACGGAAGCCCTTGTTTTCGAGGGGGCATGCCGGGGTGGACGGGTCCGTTTCGAGATCAGGCGAGGCAATCGATGGCGAGCCGGTTCCGCGGGGCTTCGAGGAGATCGTGGTGGATGGGGCTCCCGCTGGCGATGGCCACGATCGGCGCGGCCGGGTCGGCGATGGGGCTCGCGTGGTGGCGGGATTCCTCGGACTCCATCGACGGGCTGGAGTGGGTCCCCGTCCGGCGTGGTGATCTGGGCACGACGCTGGTCGCCGGCGGCGATCTCCAGGCGATCAAGCAGACGACGGTCGCCTGCAAGGTCGAGGACATCACCGAAGCGGACGGGATGATGATCCTGAACATGATCCCGAATGGCGCGGTCGTCAAGAAGGGGGACGAACTCTGCCGGCTGGATTCCTCGGAACTCGAGGAGATGGCCCGTCAGCAGGAGATCCTCGCCAACCAGACGCGTGCGTTGTGCCTGCAGGCGCAGTTGGTGCTCGAGACCGCCCGGATGGCGTTGCGAGAGTATCAAGAGGGATTGGTGATCCAGACGACCCAGGAGTACGAAGGCCGGATCGCCCTGTCCCGATCCGATGCGCAACGGCAGGCGGACCGGCTCGCCTGGGCCGAGGGGATGTCGGCCAAGGGCTATCTCTCCGCGGGTCAACTCTTGACCGAGCGGCAGACACTGGCAAAGACCCGGCACGAGCTGAGCAAGGCCGAGGGCGAGCTGCGCCTCTTCCGTCGGTACAAAGTCCCCAAGGAGATCCAGGCGTTCAAGGGCGAGGTCGAGATGGCGGAGAACTCCTATCGCGTCGCGGCGGACCGGCTCAAGGCCGAGGAGGATCACCTCGCCCATATCCGGAAGCAGGTCGCGAACTGCATCATTCGGGCCCCGCAAGATGGCGTCATCGTCCACGCCAACCGGAACCGATGGTGGGCGCCGCCGCTCCAGCCGGGTTCCGTGGTCTATCAGGATCAGGAGATGTTCATGCTGCCGGACCTCACCCAGATGGAGGTCGTCGTCTCGGTCCACGAGACGATGGGCCCCCGGGTCAGGGTGGGTATGAAGGCCGGCGTCCGCATCGCGTCGCTGGGCGGACGAGTGATACCGGGCCGGGTCACGTCGATCGACCAATTCCCGGTCGCCAACTGGAAGGACTGGGACAACAGCCTGAGGCAATTCTTCGTGCTGGTCCGACTCGACCAGACGCCTCCCCGCGTCCTGCCATACATGTCGGCCTGGGTGGAGTTCGACACCGGCCGGGTCCGGGATGCGCTCGTCATCCCCGTCGAGTCCGTGTCGGTCGTCGGCCACCAGCAGTTCTGCTACGTCGTCGGTCCCGACGGCCTCGAGCGTCGCGCGATCACGACCCGCGGCTCGACGAGAGACCTGCTGGAGGTCACCGCGGGCCTGGACGAAGGTGAGCGAGTCGTCATGCGATCGCTCGACGTCCGGGGAATCCCGGGCGACGACAAGTCCGGGGGGAACCCGGCGAGCGACCCCGCGCGGGAGCAGACGGCGTCGCCCAGCCGCCCGGGATCGCCCGAGCGATCGATGGCGCGGGCATCGTGAATGGCCCCAATAGCGGTCAGGGCTTGACCTGCCTCCGGAACTGATTCCGATAACCGGTGACTGCTGGGCTGAGGGCTCATGTCGCTGTAGCATTTGATGGAGCGTCCTCGGGCATAGCGGGGGTATCGGGGATTCTCGATGCGCATGATCATTCATCAATAAGTCGGCCATCTCCATGATTTCCGTCTCGCTCGAGCCGGACAGCAGGTCCGCAAACATGAGCAACGAGCGGATCCTGGGCTATGACCCTGCCCGGTCGCTCGCCATGCAGGCCGTCGCGTGCTGTCCGTCGCCCTCCTGTTCCTCTTCGGGTTCGTGCTCCTGTTGCTGATCGTAGATAATGAGAAGGACTGGAACTGGTCCACCACGACGTTTCTCCAGATCGTCATCGGACTCGGGGCCATCGTTGCGTCGGGATCGACGGGCCGCGAGTCGTTGCCCGTCGGAGAAGCCTGGGGAGTCACCTTCTTCGTGGCCGCCGTATTCCTGTCGTGGTTATGGAAGCGCCGATTCCGGCACGGCCCGCTCGAATGGGTCATGCGACAGGTCGCCGGCTAGTGCCGGTTCCAGACTCCGACAACGGTGATCGCCCATGCTGACATCCATCGAAGATGATCTTGGCGAAATCGCTCGCACCCCGGAGGATCGCGTGCCGGTCGAGGCTCGCCCGGCGCGCGAGCTGCTCCCGCTGGTCTACGATGAACTGAGGCGGCTGGCGGCGCAGCGGTTGGCACGGGAGGCACCGGGGCAGACGCTCCAGGCCACGGCGCTGGTCCATGAAGCGTACCTGCGGCTGGTCGGCGTTGATCCCGATCGGCCCTGGGACGGTCGGGGACATTTCTTCGCGGCGGCGGCCGAGTCCATGCGACGGATCCTGGTTGAGAATGCTCGGCGACGACGACGCCTCAAGCGTGGCGGCGATCGAGCAAGGGTCGATCTCGACGCGGCCGAGCCGGCTGCTCCCGAGACCGACGACGATCTGCTGGCGCTCGACATGGCCCTGGAGAGGCTCGCGCAGAAGGACCCGGTCAAGGCCGAGCTCGTCCAGCTCCGCGTCTTCGCCGGACTGACGCTCGCCCAGGCGGCCGAGATCCTCGGCCTGTCGACCTCCACGGCCGACCGGTACTGGGCTTATGCCCGGGCCTGGCTTCGGGTCGAGATCGCCGGCCGAGATCAGCCTGGGGCGGAGCGCGATCCATAGGCGTTCAGAGAATAATTGGAGAATCCGTGAGGTATCTGGCGCCCGGACGGCGCATTGTGGGCAGAGTCGCTTCCCAATCCCACGAGCGAGGCCCGGCCCTGGCTGAGTAAGCCCTCTTCGCCGCGGCCTCCCAGCAGCAAGGGGGTCATCGATGTCCATCATTGACAGGCGGCGGCAAGGAGGGTGCAAGCGGCGGGCGAATCGGTCGAGCCCTCGGCTCGAAGCCCTCGAGCATCGCGTGGTGCTCTCCACGTTCCGGGTCAACACGACGCTCGACACGGTGGCCGTGAACTTCCAGACGGGGAAGGACGCCTCGGGCCACATCTCGTTGCGGTCGGCCATCATGGCGGCCGACGCGAAAGGGGGCTCCAACAAGATCATCGTGCCCGCGGGCACGTTCACGCTGACGATCCCCGGCGCCGGCGAGGACGCGGGCGCCACCGGCGACCTGGATATCAACGACAATCTCACCATCACGGGTCGAGGAGCGACCAATACCATCATCGATGGCAACAACCTGGATCGCGTCTTCCAGATCCTCGGCGGCAAGGTGACGATCTCGAAAGTCACGATCCAGCACGGCTTTGTCGTTGGGGAGGGAGGCGGGATCCTGAACACGGGCGGCAATGTGACGCTCTCCTCGGTGCAGATCCTGAACAACGTCGCGGCCGGGGTCTCCGGCACCAACGGTGCGGCCGGTACGCTGGCCACCGGCCTTGGCGGCAACGGCGGCGATGGGACGAGCGGGGCCATCGGCGAGGGAGGCGGGATCTTCAATGCGGCCGGTTCGCTGAACATCACCGGTAGCACGATCGCGTCCAACCAGGCCATCGGCGGCATGGGCGGAGCCGGTGGCAACGGAGGTGCGGGCGTCGGCGCGAATGGTGGGGTGTTTCCCGCCGGCGTCGACGGCCTGTCCGGACTGGGAGGCAACGGCGGTTCCGGTGGCGCCGGCGGCTCCGGCCTGGGAGGTGGCATTTTCAATGCAGCGGGCGCAAGACTGACCGTGAACGGCACGAGCTTCACGGCGAACAAGGCCAACGGCGGTGCGGGAGGCGTCGGAGGGCAAGGCGGGATCGCCGTCGGTGGTGGCGGCGGTAATGACACCGGCCACGGCGCCGGGTCTGGCGGGCTCGGCGGCGCCGGTTCCGGTGGCGCCGGTGGTGGCGGCGGGCAGGCTGAAGGTGGGGGCCTGTTCAACCTCGGAATCGTCTCCGTGACGGGCAAGGCCAGCATGTTCCTTGCCGATCAGGCTCTCGGCGGCACCGGAGATACCGGCGGTACCGGTGGCGAGGGCGTGGGCGGCTCCGGCGGCACCGGCCAGGGCAACGATCGCGGCGGAGACGGCGGCGCCGGGTCGGCCGGCGCCGGCGGCGTGGGAGGCGTCGGCGGGACCGGCCTGGGCGGTGGCGCCTTCAACGGTAACGGTGCCGCTTTCACCAGCACGGCCTCGGTGAACTTCACGAGCAATGTGGCCGCCGGCAACCTTGGTGGTCACGGCGGCACCGGCGGCAACGGCTTCGGGGGCCGCGGCGGCAACGGGGGCCCGAATATCGGTGGCGTCGGCGGCGCCGGCGGCACCGCGTTCGGCGGTAAAGGGGGTGCGGCCGGTATCGGCGGTGCTGGAGAGGGCGGAGGCCTGTTCAACGTCGTCGGAGGCTCGGTGTCGTTCAAGGCGCAGAAGCCGTCCAATCCGCCGGCCGCCAGCATGTTTATCGGCAATCAGGCCAACGGCGGCGGGGGCGGAGGCGGCGGAATCGGCAACATCGGCCGCGGCGGCCTGGGTGGCGCCGGTAATGCCAACGCCGCCGGCGGGAGCGGTGGAACGAGCTTCGACGGGGCCGGTGGGCTTGGCGGTGCCGCCGGGACCGGCCTGGGCGGAGGCCTGTTCAATGGCGGTATCGCCGCCTTCACGGGCATCACCGTCAACTACACCGCCAACCAGGCCAATAGTGGCGTCGGTGGCAACGGGGGTAATGGCAACACCTCCTTCGGCGGGAACGGTGGCGCCGCCGTTTCCCCCGCGACCGGAGGCACTGGCGGCTCCGCCACGGGCGGCAATGGCGGCAATGGCGGCGAGGGCGGCATCGGTCAGGGCGGCGGCATCTTCGTCGCGACGACCGGCACTCTCACCATCAATCCCAGGCTCGGCGCCAAGAAGGGGTCCAGGCAGGGCAAGGCCACCGACATCATCACCGCCAACCAGGCCAATGCCCTGTCGGCCGGGTCGGGAGGTAGCGGAGGAGCAGCCCTCGCCGGCCAGGGCGGCAACCTCAACGGTACCGCGGGCCTGGCCACCCTCGGGAGCGCCGGTGCCGCCGGCCTGACCGGCGTCGGAGTGGCCGGCGGCATCGCCATCATCGGCACCGCGACCATCGACAATACGTCCATCACCGGCAACCACGCGACGACCAACGACAATGACGTGCAGGGCACCTTCTCGTCGTGACGGATCATCCTTCATGTCCGTTGTCCGTTGTCCGTTGTCCGTTGTTGGTTGCGGATCATCTCTGACTTCCATTGGTACTTGTTTAGAATGTGCCGAGGCTTATTCTTGGGCCTGGTCTGGCGTGGCACGGGTTGAGGACAACCTGTGCCACCCGAAAGGCCGGCCCGGGGTGCTGTTCGAATTCCCCAAAGGGTCCCGGCCATGAGTGAGGAGACGATCTTCGTCGCCGCCCTGGAGCAGCCCACGCCGGCCGAGCGTGCGGCCTATCTGGAGGGGGCCTGCGGAGATGACGAAGGGCTCCGCCGTCGCGTCGAGGCCCTGCTGCACGCGCACGAGCAATCGGGCGACCTCCTGGATCCGCCCGCGGATGGTTCGGTGCTGAGCACGCTCCATGCCGTGTTCCCATCCTCCGGTTCCGCTGCCGGCCGGCCCTCGGACCGCCCGATCGCTGAGAGGCCGGGCGCGCGGATCGGGCCCTACAAGCTCCTCCGGCCGATCGGCGAGGGCGGCATGGGGGTCGTCTTCCTGGCCGAACAGGAGGCGCCCGTCCGGCGCGCGGTGGCGTTGAAGGTGATCAAGCCGGGGATGGACACGGCGCAGGTCGTGGCCCGGTTCGAGGCCGAGCGGCAGGCGCTGGCCCTGATGGACCACGACCACATCGCCAGGGTCTTCGACGCCGGCATGACCGACGGCGGACGACCGTTCTTCGTCATGGAACTGGTCAACGGCGTCCCGATCACGGAGTATTGCGACCGGGAACGGATGACGCCGAACGGCCGGCTGGAGCTCTTCGTGACGGTGTGCCGGGCGATCCAGCATGCGCACCAGAAGGGGATCATCCACCGCGACATCAAGCCGTCGAACGTGCTGGTGACGCTCCGGGACGGCAAGCCGGTGCCGAAGGTGATCGACTTCGGCGTGGCCAAGGCGACGGAGCAAAGGCTGACCGAGAAGACCCTCTTCACGGCCCACGGCCAGATGGTCGGGACGCCGGCCTACATGAGCCCGGAGCAGGCGTCCTTGAGCCTTCAAGATGTGGATACCCGCTCGGACATCTATTCGCTCGGCGTGATGTTGTACGAACTTCTCACCGGGACGACGCCGATTGAAACGACTCGGCTGCGTGAGGCGAGTTTTATCGAAATCCAGCGGCTGATCCGCGACGTGGAGCCGCCGCGGCCGAGCTCGCGTCTGTCGTCGCTGGGGGATTCGGCGACCATCGTGGCCGGCAACCGGGCCACCGATCCCAAGCCACTCTCCCGACTGCTCGCGGGCGACCTCGACTGGATCGTCATGAAGGCGCTCGAGAAGGACCGCGACCGCCGCTATGCATCGGCGGGGACGCTCGCCGAGGACGTGGGGCGTTACCTGCGGCGTGAGGCGATCCTGGCTCGGCCGCCGTCGACGGCCTATCGGCTGACGAGGTTCGCCGATCGCCATCGAGGGGCCGTGCTCGCCGCGGCCGCGGTGTCGGCGTCGCTGCTCGCGGGGACGACGATCGCCACCTGGCAGGCCGTCGTGGCGACCCGGGCCGGGAACGACGCAATGGCCGCGGCGGCGGCCGAGCACCGGGCGAAGCAGGCGGCCGAGGCGAAGGAGGCGGAGGCGCGGGCGGTGCTCGGATTCCTGGAGAACCAGATCCTCGCCGCGGCGAGGCCCAGGGGACGCGATGGCGGGCTCGGCCCGGACGTCACGCTCCGCGCGGCCGTCGACGCCGCCGTCCCGTTCGTGGAGAGCAGCTTCAAGGACCAGCCGCTGACCGAGGCCCGCCTGCGGATGACCCTGGGGAACTCCTACCAGTATCTGGGCGACGGGAAGGCCTCCGCGTTGCAATACGAGCCGGCGCGGGCCATCCGCACGAGGCTCCTCGGCCCCGATCATCCCGACACGCTCGACGGGATCATCCAGCTCGGCATCAGCTACGATATGCAAGGTCGCGTCCGGGAGAGCGTCGAACTCTACGAGGCGATCCTGCCGATCTGCAAGGTCCGGTTCGGCCCGGACGCCCGGCAAACGCTCCGCTGCATGAATAACCTTGCCATGGGTTTGTACGTCATGGATCGGCTGGAAGAGGCCATGAACATCCACCGGGAAGTCCTCGCGATCAGCAGGGCCAGATATGGGCCCGACGACCGCAGCACGCTCGTCACCATGATCAACCTGGCCAATGTGTACCATGCCCTCATCCTCTACGAGGACGCCCTCAAGCTCCGCGAGGAGACCGTCCGGCTTTTCGGGGCCAGATACGGGCCGGATGATCCCGATGCGCTGATGGCCATGCACAACCTGGGGGAGAGCTTTCATGCTCTCGGTCGCTTTGCTGATGCCCTTCGCGTCGACGTGGAGACGCGATCGCGGCGGAACATCGTGCTCGGCGTCGACCATCCCGACACGCTCATGAGCCTGTGGGCCATGTCCCGAGATTTGATCAGGCTCCGGCGAGGCGCCGAGGCGGTGCCGATCCTCGACGAGTGCCTGCGACGCGGCGTGGGCAAATTTGTTCATCCGTTCTTCAATCGAGTCGCGGATTTTCGGCTCCGGTACTTCCAGAAGCTCAAGGACGCGGGGGAGTGCCGGAAGACCGCCGAGCTGTGGGAGGATCAGCGACGTACCGACGCGATGAGCTTGTACCAGGCCGCCGTCTGCCGGGCCGTCACGGCCGCGATCCTGAAGGAAACCCGGGCTCCGGGAGCCGACCTGGACCGGCTCGCCCGGGACGAGGCGGATCGGGCATCGGCCTGGCTCAACAAGGCCGTCGCCGCAGGCTACGATGACGCGGATGAGCTGGACGCGAACGAGGATTTCAAGACGCTGAGAGGAC
Organism: uncultured Planctomycetota bacterium; assembly: GCA_963743925.1. GTDB lineage: Bacteria > Planctomycetota > Planctomycetia > Isosphaerales > Isosphaeraceae > CAVZRC01. The sequence continues at coordinate 36,172 of CAVURY010000031.1, forward strand.
GCTCGGATTTCCAAAGCCTGCTGGCGGGGTTGAAATCGAAGCGGGAGAAGCCCGGAAAATAGTCCGGAGATCGCGCGGTTTCTTCGATGGTCATTGGGAGTGGCGAGCCGAGATCCCGTCCCTATAATCGATTCATTCCTCAAAGTCGTGGGTTCGTTTCCTCGGCGCCAACCAACTTCAAATGGGGCAGGATGGCAGGATGAACAGGATTCGGGTTTTCGGGAATTGGTTTCCTCGGTGCCGACCAACTCAGAAGGCAATTCGACCCTAAAGTCGGCGTAATCGTCAAAGTTTTGGCTTCGTTTCATCGGTTTTTTGCGCGAATCGGGTCTCAGAGGGCGTCCGACGGACCGTTGAGTCTCGGAATCCATCTCGAGAGCACCGCACTCCTCTTCCGCGGACCCGATCCGTATCACCTCGGCGAGCGAGTCGATCATCCGAGCCGAATGAGCCTGCTAGGGCCGACCGAACTCGACGGATTTGCCCTTCAAGTCGACGATTTCGCTGGATTTTTGGCTTCGTTTCATCGGTTTTCGCACGGTTCACGGGTGAAAGGACACCCGGCAACTCGTCGAGCCTCGGATCCTTCCCGAAAACAAAGCGGGTTTCTTTCACGATCCCGATCCGCGATGCACTCCGTCACGCACGCATCAATCCAATTGTTGCAGTTGGGTCCGTCACCTATGCTGTGAGAGCGGGTACGGATTTGTCTATCTTAAGTATGCCGCCGGTTTGGAATTTCCTGAACGCGATCGTGGAATCCTGGAGCGTGTCGCGGCGCGAGGGGGTGTTGTACTCACGCCCCTTCGCCCCGCGGAACCGTCGACTGAGGGCATTCGTCAGGACATCCCCGAAACTTTCAAAACATCATTCGACCCGAGGCAAACAAGGAAGTCAGGGAGATTTTCTTGAGAGATCGACCCTCTTGATTTTCGTGGTTTATCTGCAAGGGAAACATGATAGATCGATAAGCTCGGCGTTCACGGACGACGATCGCCCTCGCCTCCGGCGAGCCGAGCCGGGCCCTCGCTCACCGGGCTGATCAGGACGCTTCGTCCGGTTCGAGAGGACAGGCCTTGCGATCAGTCGCTCCGGCCGGTCGCGACCGGCTTCACGTCGCCCAGGTCCTTGACCTCGCCGGGGGCGACGGTGAGGTCGCGGAAGATGTCGCCGAGGATCTTGCGATTGGGCATTTCCAGTGCGTACGCCCCGTACTTGACGCCGGGGACGAATCCCTCGACGCGGAACCGGCCGTCGCGGCCGGTCCGGATCGGGCTCCGGCCGTCGCTCATCGGCAGGTCGCCCAGGTCGCCCCGCTGCGGATCGTCGCCGTAAGGGCTGCCGATCCACACCCCGTCGCGGGGCTGGCCGTCCACGTCCACGATCCGGCCGGTGATCGTCCCCCAGGGCTGGAGGCGGACGGTCAGCGGGCCGGCCTCGTCCCCCTTCAGATAGACCGAGCCCGCCAGCTTCCGGCCGTCGTGGGAGATCGTCACCCGCCGGGGCTCCGACGGGTCGAGCGCGCAGATCTCGACCGCGGGCGTGTCCCACTCTTTTTCGGGTTGGGGGCCGGCGCCGGCGCCCTTCACCCTGGTCGGGATCAATGGCTTGCCCTCCGGATCGACGACCTGGATCGTCAGCGATTTGCCGGGGTCGACCTGGAGATCCACGGTCGTCGATCCGACCTTGGGGTCGAGGTTGACCGCGGCGAAGACGTGGTATTGTTCGCGGAAGGTCGAAAACGGCAGCGTGTTGAAACGCGATCGGCTGCCTTGCATGACTTCGGCGCCGACGCCGAGCCGGTACCGCCTCGGGTCGGAAAAGCAGGTGATGATGCCGCGCCCCGGCAGCGCGACGACCTGGAAGCGGCCGTCATCCTTGAAAGGGACATACTGCATGATACTCCCCTCGAAGCCGGGATAATCGCGGACATGAGGATCGTCGCGGAACGAGTAGGCACTGACGTAGCCCGGCACCGGCCGGCCGGTCAACTTGTCCGTCACCCGGCCCCGGACCAGGATGCCCCGCTTGAGCGCGACGTCGAAGGTCACGGGCTCGAGCGCGGGCGAATCGGCCGGCACGCGGAGGACGGCCCTGGGATAAGGCTGCCCCTCCTTCGGATTCACGAACAGGCGATATGCCGGTCCCTTGTTCAGGCCGGTGAGGCGATACCGGCCCTGGGCGTCGCTCGTCGCCTCGACGCCCTCCGCCCTGATAGCGCTCCGCCCCTTGTAGACGCCGCCGCGGAGCAGCACGTCGGCGATGGGCCGGCCCGTGTCCTTGTCACGGATCACGCCCTGGATCGGTTGGCTGGGCGCCGCGGAGAACTCGAAGCGCGGGGCATGGAAGACGATCGCCTGCTCGTCCGGCGGGCCCTGGACCTTGAAGCGGGCCTCCGGTCCGTCGTGGCACATCGCATAGATCAGGGCGGTGGCGATCGTCGGGCCCGAGATCATCAGCTCGGCGATCCGCTCGCGGCCGATCCCCGTCAGGCGGAAGCGGGCGTCGCGGTCGGTCGTCGCGGCGGCGATCGCCATCGACAACGATGACAGGCCGTCCCAGGGCCCTTCATGGAGGCCGAGATCCCGGGCGCGCCGGAGCCAGGCGGGCAGGTCCCCGGTCTCCACATGCCAGGAGCGCTCGTCCCTGGCGTACCAGAGACGATGGACCTTGACCCGGGCGCCGGCGACCGGTCGGCCCTCGAGATCGAGGATGCGTCCCTCGATCGGCGGACCGTCGGCCACCAGCCGGATCTTCACCTCGCCCGTGGCGGCGGGGCCGATGACGCAAGCGGCCCAGCCGGGCCCGAAGCCCGGCGCCGTGGCGGCGATCCAGGGCATCGCATCGCGGCCGTCGATCAGGGCGCCGAGACTCCGGCCCGCACGCGAGATCCGCGCGACGAACCGGCCGTCGGCGCCGCTGGTCGCGTCGGGGACGGGCGTGTCCTCCGGCCCGAACCAGGCCTCCCGTACCGTGGCCCCCGAGACGGGCTTTCCCTGCGGATCGACCACCCGGCCGCGGACCTCGACGAACGCCGCGGGCGCGGAGGCCGTCGCCGCGGCGTCGCCGACGGCCGGGGGCCGTTTCATCTCGGCGCCGGCCTGGGCGAGCGGCGCGGGCGCGGACACGGGCGAGGGCACACCCGACCGCCATGCCCCGGCGGCGATGAGCCCGAGCGAGACGAGCGTCAGCGAGGCCGTCGCGGCGATCTTCAGCCGGGACACGAGCAGGCCCCTGATGATCCGGGCCGACAGGGCGGAGGCGGAGATCGACGCCGCGCCGCCCGTCGCCGCGGCGACCGCCGATCGCGCCAGGGCGGCGGGCACCGACGCCCTCGCCCCGGCCGCCGAGGCGGTCAGGACGGCCCCGAGCGATCCCGCCGTGACGCCCCGGCGGGTCAGTCGCTCTCGCAGCCGCCGCCGCGCCTTGACCAGCCGATGCCGCAGCGTCGGCTCGGTCCAGCGGAGGCGGTCCGCGGCCTGCTCGTAGGTCAGCCCTTCCAGGTCGCAGAGGACCACCGCCAGCCGCTGATGGTCGGGCAGCCGGTCGACCTCCTCGTGGATGATCGACGCGACCTCGATATCGGGGCCGGTGCGGGCGCGCCGGAGGGCGGCCATCGCCGCCTTGACCTCGCGCCGCCGCCGCCTCGACTCGGCGCCGGCCTGCACGGCGGCGCGATAGGCGACGCGGTGCAGCCAGCCGCCCAGGGCGTCGCCGGCGCGGACCGACCGCGCCTTCCGCGCCAGCACCAGGAAGGCGGCCTGGAATGCGTCCTCGACGTCCTGCTCGTGATCGAGCACGGCACGGCAGGTGGCGATGACCATCGGACCGTGCCGCGCCACCAAGGCCGCGAACGCCGCCTCGTCGCGCGAGGCTGCATACCGGGCCAGGAGCGGGCCGTCGCCGAGCCCGACGGCCGTGCCGTCCCGGAACAGGTCGCGCAGATGCCGCAAGCTTCCCCCCATCACGCCGCTTGCCATGGACGCCATCCTCAAGCGAACCCCCCGCCCGTGACGGACGAGTTTGTTTCGTCGCTGACCTTCACGATACGCATAAGAGGGGCAAAGCGCCGCGAGTCTCCCAACTTTCCTGAAAAAATCCGGGGTGGCAAAGGCACGGCCTTTGAGATCATGAGACAATATGGCCAGACAGTCTAGATATTTCAGGACGACCTCATGGAATGGAACCTGGCCGACGCCAAGAACCGATTCCGCGAGGTCGTGAACCTCGCGCTCACCGAGGGACCGCAAACGATCCATCGCCGCAAGGACACCGTCGTGGTGGTTGCGGCCGAGGAGTACAAGCGGCTTACCGGGAAGCTCCCCACGTTCAAGGACTTCCTTGCCCGGGGCGAATCGTTCGAGGGGCTCGACCTCGAACGTGATCAGGGCCCGGGCCGAGACGTCTCGCCATGAACGCATGACTTGACACCTGCGTCCTTTCCGAGCTTCGGTAGTCCGACGTCCACGCGGGCGTGAAGGCGGCCGTGGCCGAGATCCGCGACGAGAACCTCTATCTCAGCGTTCTCACCGTCGGCGAAATCGCCAAGGGTATCGGACTCCTCGCTGCCGGCAAGAAGAAGGCTCTTGCCTCGTGGCTCACGGGGCTTGAGACTAAGTTCAGTGATCGAATCCTCGGGATTGACGCGGAGACGGGCCGCATCTGGGGTGAGCTCACGGCACGAGAAGGCCGGTGAAATCATCCCGGCAGTCGACGGCCTCCTCGCGGCGACGGCCTTGCGACATGGGCTTCACGTCATGACCCGCAACACCCGCCACTTTCAGGCGAGCGGGGCTCTCGTGATCGACCCCTGGTAGGAGCTCGATGGTCGCCGGAAGAATACCCTATCGTGCAATCGATTCTGGTCGCGCGTATACCTGTGAGGTGGGAACCTCTGCCTCAGTCAATCTCTACGTGATAATCAGTATCAGGTGATAATTAGCAGATAATTGGTGTCGGAATTGGGCCGCGACACGCGGGGAGGATCATCGTGGGACGATATCGGTTCACACTCGCAGCCCTGATGGGAGCCGTTGCGCTCGTTGCCGTCGGCGTGGCTGCACTGCGCTCCCCCACCGCCCTCTGGGCCAGCCTCGTCATCCTCCTGGCCCTGGGGGCCATCTGCGGGGCGACCGTCGGCGCGATCCTGAGGCGCGGGCCTGGTCGGGGGGCCTGGCTGGGCTTCGCCGTCTTCGGCTGGGCCTACTTCCTCCTGACTCTCAGCCCGTGGGGCGGCGAGTACGGGCTCGGCCCGGCTCGCTTCCTGACGCGGGCCTCCACCGCACTCCTACTGCAGATCGACCCCGACCTGGTCGAGATGCCAATCACGGGGGTCGAGGAGTTCGCCGTCTTCGCGGGGACGGGCAAGAGCCGCTCGTACTACCACGGGATCTTTCGCGCACTAACGGCGGTGATCTTCGCCGCGGCCGGGGCCCTGGTCGGCCGAGTCGCAGCGGGGTCGGGCGATCGCGGGCCCTCGGGACCTACCACGCCGGGGCCGTGAGCCTCGAGGGCCCGGTCCAACCGAGGAGAGACGATCGGGATAACCTGGTCCGGGCGCTCAGACCCAATAACGTTGAATTAGCTATAACCCAGACCAGAGACAAGAGTTTGAGAAATTCGTTCTTGCGTGGTCGGAAGCACCGGCCCGCGACTTGAAGGGACGCAGGAACCCAGCCTGGCGTGAAGCACCGGGTCCTCAACCGCTCCCCATTCTGGCGGCCTGTCGGTCCGCAGGATTGAGGCATCGTCGGCTGGCGTCTCCTGTAACCCTACGGGGTGCAAACCTGTTGGTGTGTGGAAGCGACCGAAATCCGGGGATCTCACCCTCGCTCTCCTACACACGTATTCTGGTCGTTTGATCATGTCTGGCGAAATTGACCCGACTTGCATCCCGAAGTGTTCGTCCGCTCGCAAAATGTGAGTGATTGCCGAAAAAACGGCCATGGAGCCCGGGCTCGATCGCCTTACCGCAAGTGCCATACATAAACGGTCGTCCTGTCATTGGCCGCGAGCTTGCCGGAGGAGCTGACGGTCAGATGAGCATTGTAGGAGGAGAGCGGGTCTTCGCTGAATGCCCTGGTCCGGAGGGGGACCGCCCGGTCACTCTCGATGTCATAGGCAACGAGTTCGTAGTCGGCTCCAACGACGGCCAGCCGTTTGCCATCGGGTAGAAAGACGAAATCACGATCCGATGGCTTGCCCCCGAAGGCGATCTTTTTCAGCTCCTGGTGCGTTCTCCAATCCCAGATTCGGACGGCACCGTCGCTTGCGGTGCCGAGTGCCACCCGAGTCCCATCGGGACTCCAGGCGAATTGGGGGATCTCGTCGGCGTCCTTCACCCGGATCCTGGTCGTCTCCGCCCCGGCCGCGACGTCCCAGATGACGAGCGTGTGCACGATTCTTTCGTTTCCGAGGTCCCGGACTATTTCGAGGACGATCGCGGCGAGGTGAGCGCCGTCGGGGGAAAAGGCCGGCCCGTACATCAGCCATGGGACCGAGATCGTGCGGTCGTCGCGGCTGGCACTCAAGGTGGAGGTCTCGAGCATCCGGATGACGGACGTCGGGTCTCCGCGGGAGACCACCGCGAGATGGGCTCCGTCCGGGCTGAACACAGCCTGCGTCCCGGGAATGCGGCGAATCTCCGTCCCGCCGGGGATGTCCCAGAAGAGGATGTAAGAGATGTCGGAGGGATTCGGGACTTCGCGGGAGTCGAAGGACACAGCGAGGACGCGATTGTTGGGGTGGAAGGAAACTCTTGTGGCGCCTCCTACAGCCTTCGCTCCATCGGAGTCGAAGTGGTGGTTGACGATCGCTCGTTGCGATTCCAGGTCCCAGATCACCAACCGTCCCCGGGCCGGCTTCTCCTCCCCCTTTTCATGGCTGACTGCGGCGAGTCTCTTCCCATCGTGGCTGAAGGCGAGATCGCTGATGCTCTTGGGCCCGGACACCCTGATCGCTGCGACCGGGCCCTTGTTGAACGGCCAGCCGAAGGACCCATAGAGGAGCATCCAGACGCCGCATCCAACGGCCCAAGAGGCGGGTCGCGGTAGGCGTTGACCGGGCACCCTGGTTTGCAGGAGGTGGCGGACCTGCGCGGCCAATACCAGGAACGGAACCAGGAACAGAAACACGGTGAGAAAGTAGGCTTCCGCGAGCGTCTGCCAGGGAGGGGGTTCGATGATGAGTAAGTAAATGTAAAGGAGGACCACGGCCACGGTGCTGGGCAGGACCACCCACCGTTCGAACAGTCCCAGGAAACGGCCCGTCCGCGTGCGGAAACCCCTCCAGAAAGCCCGCAGCCAGGACACGGTTGATTGCCCCTCGGCTCTCGGCGGCGGATGGCCGGTCCAGGAGTTGTAGAGGCGGCGAAGATCCTCCTTGAAGGTCGCGAGGATCACGCCGAGTACGACGAGATGCATCAGGATGAAGATCGTCGTGAACCGGACACCGGTCCGGTTCGAGCGTGGGGACGTGCCCAGTCGCAACAACTCCAACCAGAAACCGACATCGAAGCCCAAGGTCAGCAGCACCGCCATGGCGCGGAAGAAGAACCAGAACGTCGGCCAGACCAGATGAAGGACGCGACGGCCAGGACCTCGGGGGGCCGCCGGTGCGGGCGGCGCCTCCACGGTCGGCGATGCGCGCGGGCTCGGCCGAGGGGAGAACGGCTGGCCGGTTCCGGCCGGGCCTGTCCCGCCTGGAGAGGGTCCCGCCGCCGGAGCCGGCCGCCGCCCCAAGGCGATTCCCCAGGTTTCGATGGCCCGTCGGGCGCCCGACTCATCGACGCCCAGCTCGTCCACCATCCGCCGCACCAGACGCCCCGACACCACGGACCAGGGAAGTCCCGTCGAAGAGTTCCGCAGCTCAGCAACCAGCCCGTGCTCGGCGGCCGTCACCAGCACGTCCACTTCCCGTTTCAGCCCTGGGCAGTATTCGTTCAGCAGCGGGCGCAACAGCGCGGGTCGTCGCAGAGATCCTGGCCATGTTTCCTCACCAGCTCGCTCAAGGCTTGCCACGCCGAGTCGTCCATCATTCACCTCACACCATCGTCAAACTCTGTTCCCCCTCGCTCTGCGATCGCCGCGAGCGCCGGGGCGTTCACGATGCCTTGGTCTGGGTGTCGGCGGGCATAGCCGATGGGCGTGACGTCGTGAAGCGCCTCCGTGGGGACATTGCCATGGAACTTGGCCTCCTTCTGGAAGGTCGCCCGGGCGTTCGGATCGGCGCCGTGGTCGAGGAGCAGGCGGGCCCTGGAATCTTCCCGCGCGTACGCGAGCGTGGCGACCGTGTGGAACAGCGGCGTGTGCCCCCCGAACCCCTCGGCGTCGACGGTCGCCCGGGCGTTCACATCCGCCCCGCGCCCGATGAGCCAGCTTGCCACGTCGATGTCGTCGAACTCCAGAGCCAGGTGCAAGAGCGTGCCGCCGGATACGGGCGTCGCGGGATACGCATCTCCCGGCGCGCCGTCGCGATTGACGAAGATCTCGCCGTCAGTAAATCGGCGCTCCAGGAGCGACGGGTCGCGGTCGAGGTGCCCCTGGAGCAGGTCGAGCCGTCCGCGGTGCAGCGCCATCACGGGAGTATCCGGCAGCGCGAAGCCGGCCGCGTCGACGATCTCGAGGCACGCGTTTTTCGCCTTGGCCCCTCGCGTATAGATACAGGTGAGCATCTCGATCGGGCAGCAAGACCTGGCCGCCGCGTGCAGGTCGGCGCCGTGGTCGAGCAGCCATGTCAAGGTCCGGGGCGCGAACGTCTCCAACGGGGCGAGGATGATGGGGTACGTCCCGCCGCAGGAGAGTGCGTTCACGTCGGCGCCATGGGCTACGAGGAGCTCGGCCATGGGGAGTCTCGTGTCATCCAGCGCGGCGCGCATGAGAGGCATGTCGCCCCCCTGGTGGATATCGGAGCCGTTCTCGATCATCCATCGCGCCATGGCGAGCCGTGTCTCGCCGGGCGGCACGCGCGGCACGCGGCACTCGGCGACCCACGTGAGCGGCCCGGCCTTGCCGTAGCCGAGCGGAGCATGGTGGAGCTCCGGGTGGCGCGTCATGAGGCGCTTGACCTCCTCCAGGTCGTTGGCGTCGATGGCCAGCTTGAGCGGCCCGGCGAGCTGGAGTGATGCGACGTGGGCCTTGAGCTTGGGCCAGCTCGCGAACCCGTATTGCCGGGCGATCTGGAATTGCGCCGCGGCGAGCGACTCGGCCTGGCCGGCCTTGAGGAGGTCTTTGGCCTGGTCCTTGAGATGGCGGAGGTCGGGGTTTTCGGGAAGCTTGCGCGGGTTCTTGGGAGTGGGTGGACATGGCAACCTTCTTTCCGTGGGCGCCCGGTATCCGCACGACGGGCCGAAAGAAGGTTCGTCTGGCTTTCGAGCAGGCAGGTGGGCTTCTACCCTTTCCGCGGATCGGGTGCGTCCTGTACGCGGACGTGGATTGTACAGAGGTGGGTGAGGGGCGCCAAGGATGGTTCGGCCGAGCGCTCACCGCAGAGGCGCAAAGGCTGCGGAGAAGATGGGACGGAACGGCTCTCGACTCGGGCACGCTTGCCCTCGTCGCCAGGGACGTTCTCCTCTGCGGTCCCTCTTTTCGTCTCTGCGTGAAACCGGTTCGATCCGCCTGGGGCTCACCGGCCATGATCGTTCGCGACGAAGAGGTCGCGTCCCTCCCCCCCTTTTCAGGAGCCCTACCGTGCCTGGACCCGTCGGATCTCGCCCCGGTCCCACCGGGCCTCGCCGTCTCCGACGAAGGTGCTGGTGAGGAGACTTCCGCTCAAGCAGGCCGGTCGGATGGTCTTGCCTCCGAGGACCAGGTGATCCTCCGATCGGCTTTACCTCGTTTCGGCTTCTTGCCCTGCGTGAAGAAGCTCTTGCCGCAGTACTCTTCGAATGCAAGCCGAAACGGCTTGAGAGGGACGAGGTTTGGCGCGTCGGCGGGAGCACGCCCTAATTCCGTCATCGCCTGCTTGTAGATCCCGAGCCTCGTCATTCCCGGCTGACCGGCGGATTCCTCGATGGCCTTCTTGGCCGTGGCGAAGGCGTCGAAAGCCTCGCGATTCTGCCGTTGCATCTCCCTGAGGAGGCCCGGGCGATCGAGAGGCTTGACCGTCTTCCCTGCCGCCTCGGCCCGCCGGATCGCCGCTTCATTCTCTTCCCTCCATAAGAGATTGAGCTGAGTGAGGCGATTATCGATCTCGTTCACCTGCTGTTTATATCCCAGCAATTCTTCCCAGTATTCCACCTGGGGGCTGGTCCATCGATTACGGGGCACACGCCAGCTATCGACCTCGATATTCATGGTCCGGATCGTCCCCAGCAGTCCGGCCTTGCGATGATCCAATTGTAACTGTTCCAGGGCGATCTCCCCCCTCCTGCCATGGCTCTCCGAAACCTCGTGGAGTTCGGAGAATTTCACCCATGCCGACCGCAGACCGGACGTGACCGGATCCTCGTCGTCCGCGAGCGCGACGACGGGGGCCAGAGTGAGGAGGAGGCAGCCCAGGCAGGCTACTCGACCTTGCTCTCGGAATCGGGCGATTAGCCCAACGGTATCCACATCTCTACGAGACGATTGAAAGATGAACAAGATCTTCCTCCATTCCGGCCGCTCGACCGATGCGGGTTTCTCATGAGATTCAGGACTCGACCGATCCACCTGACGGGTTCGGAGATCGGCCACATGGCCGTCGCCCTTAATCGGGCCGCAACGCGTGACAGGCACCAATGTCAATCGTTTCGGAGTCGCGAGAGCAACCGACCCAGGTCGAAAACACGATCCATTCAAGTGGCAAACAGCTCAGGAATTGGCTGTTATTGAAAGCCCTCTACCTGATATACGAATTGGTTAGACACTGATTTCGAAAGTTTATGGTCCGCCACGCTCCAAGTCTCATGAGAATCGCGCTTTCCGTCCGCGGACATTTTCGAGATTTCACCCCGGCCCGCGAGCGGAGGACCGTCGTCGCGGAATGGCGGGTCCCGAGGCGGCTCCGGCGGGCCCGGCAGCCCGACCCGGGACTCTACGCCGACATTCAATCCCGGCCCCTTTACTTCAGGGTCCGGAGATCGCCCTTTTGCGCACGTCTCGCACATCAGGCCGGGTCAGGGTCACCGCCATCGTGAAGCGCATCCACTGGCCGAACGATCGGCCTGGTGTCCGTCTTGAACGTGGGCCATCCGACGCCGGGTCATGCTCGCATTCGACGACGGTTGAGCGAACGTTCTCTGGACCAAAGCCCCTCACGCGGGCAAACTGGACTCCATGGTGATAAGCTCCAGAAAATGAGGAAACAGCATGTTTGGCATCTTGCCGACGCGGATTCATGGCGTCCTGGACTATCTGATCGGGTTGTCGCTCGTGGTCATGCCCTTCATCCTGGGCCGCGGCGCGGGGCCCCAGACGTGGCTGCCGGTGGTCATGGGGGGCGGGATGATCGTCTACAGCCTTTTGACCGAATACGAGATGGGCGTGGTCCCGCTGATCGGGATGCCCGCCCATCTCATCCTGGACGGGCTCGGAGGCATGTTCTTGGCCAGCTCGCCCTGGATGCTCGGGTTCGCTTACATCGTGTCGACCCCGCACCTGATCCTCGGGCTCATCGCGGTGGGATCGGCCGTCATCACACAGCCTCAGTCCACTCGACGTACGTGGTCGGCCGATTTTGGGGCTTCTCCTTGAGAGTCTGTTCCTGATTTGTAGGTGGCCTCTGTGAGGCCGCTCTTCCGGGCGTCGAGGAGGTCGAGTGCTGGCGGACCGGGCTCACAGAGCCCGGCTACAAAATCGGCGACGTCGATAAGAATTTGGAACGGCCTTTCACAACCGTCGCCGAGCCCGGCCTCACGGTTCCGGCGAGATCAACGCTCCCGCATGCCGGGCCGGGGCGAAGATCTCCATGGCGGCGCGGCGGAAGTCCTGCTCGGTGAGGGCGTCGATCGCGCGGTTGAGCTGGGCCGGGTCGAGGCCGAGCTGCTCCCGCCGGGCCAGGGAGAGGGCCGCGCCGTAGGGGTTCCGGGCCAGGGCGAAATCGGGGAGGTCGGCCGTCCCCAGGAAGAACCCGAACGTCTGGCGGAGGGATGCGCGTTCGTCCTCGCGGAGCGGCGTCGCGATCGTCTCGGCGACGAACGCCTCCAGCCGCGCGAGGGCCTGCGGGGCGGGCTCACCTCGCTTCGCCGGTCCGCTCACGCCCAGCACGGCCGGATCCTCGAGCAAGGGGAAGTAGACCGTGGCCCGGCCGGGCGCTCCGCCGGACTGGCCCGAGGCCGCGTAGAGCCTGGCCACCATCGCGAGGAAGGGCGTGTAGGGCGCACTCCCCGGCCGTGGGGCGGCGTAGGCGAGGCACGCCACGGGCTCGGCCTGCGGTTGGAGGGACTTGACGGTTATCGCGGTGACGGCGCCGGTCTTCGGCCCGCCGGGCTCGCCCGGCCCGGGGACCTCCTCGCCGGGAGCCAGCCTGGCGAAGTGCGCCGTCACGGCCTGTCGCGCCGTGACCTCGTCCACGGCTCCCGCGAGGACGAGGATCGCGTTGCGGGGCTTGTAATAGCGCCGCCAGCGCGTTTGGACGTCGTCGAGCGTGATGGCCCGGACGTGCTCGGGCAGGCCCCCTTTCCGCCCCCCGTTCGGCGACGGCCGGATCAGCTCGCGGGCACTGTTCACGGCCCCCAGGGGGGGAAACCGGCCGAACATGTTGGCGACCTCGTCGAGCAGGCGGGGCTTCTCGCGATCGAGGTCGGCGGCCGTCACGCGGAGGTCGCTCATGCGGGCCGAGGCCTCGGTCAGCTCCTTCTCGAGCTCGCCCTTGGGGAAGACGGTGGCGAACACCGTGTGGCGGTCTCCGGTCTGCGCATTGCATCCGGCCTTGTAGCGGCGGAAGAACGCATCCGACGTGCGCGAGGGCTCGGAGCCGGCGGCCGCGGTGATGGTGACGTGCTCGACCAGGTGGGCGAGCCCTGACTTCCCCTCGGGGTCGTGATCGCCGCCGATCTTGTAGAGCACCAGCAGCGCGATGTCTCCCGCACCCTGGATGGGGCGGACCATCACCGTCAGGCCATTGTCGAGCTGGAAACGACCCGGTGCCTGTACAGACGCCGATCCCGGGCCCTGCGCGGCGCGATGCCGGCCGGACCGGGATCCTGCACTGGGGCCATCCAGGCGAGAGCCGCCCGGATGAACGGGTAATTGGAGAGGGCGGCCCTGGCCTGCTCGTCGTTGGCGTGCCGGGCGTAGGCACCGCCGCCGACGGCATAGTCGCGGGCGATCGCGGCCCCGCCGGCGGCCATGTGCCGGGCGACCGCACCGCCGCCGACGGCGGCATCCCAGGCGACGGCGCCACCTCCCGCGGCCTGCCAGCCCACGGCCATTCCGCCGACGGCGTAGACCCCGGCACCCAGGCCGCCGATCCCCACGACGCCCAGGCCGAGGCCGCCGATCGCGACCAGCCCCATCGCCAGTCCGCCGAAGCTCAGGACGCCGAGACTCCGACCGCCTATCGCGATGAATCCGCGGGCGTCATCCCCGATGGCGATCCAGCCGCGGGCGACCCGGCGCCCTTTCTCCGGGGCGGTCGGGTCGCCGGGGTCATGTTCAACTCGTGGCGTCGCCCTCTGGGGGCGTCGCCCTGCGGGCGCCGACCCCAGCCGCCCTCGGCTTGCCCGCGAGCGCCCCTGGGTGGCTGGGGTCAAGCCGGCTTCGCCGGCGCAGCCCCCAGGAGTGCCTTGGTCATCAAGATCTTCACAGCAGCGGTCATGTCGCCCCGGGGGCATCGGGGCACTGAGATTGATGTCGATCAGCGGCAGGCCGAGGAACCTCGCCTCGCTGCGGAAGACCCGGTCGCCGACCCGGTTGGCCATCGCGGTCCAGCCGTGCGCAGGGCCGTGTCGTTGGGGGCATCGTCCGGGCTCGCGTCGGCGCGGATCCGACCCAGCTCGCGGACCAACCTCGTGCACTCGAGCGCGATATACGCCGAGAACGTGACGAACCCGGCTCCCCAGGCGATCAGGTAGTCGGGGCGGCCACCCAGGGTCGAGGCGAGGGCGAAGATGCCGATCGTGAACGCGATGGAGATCAACAGCATGCGACGCCCCGAGCGGAGGATCGCCTCGCGCTCGCGAAGCGTCTGGGCGGCCTGGGCGGTCATCCAGGTCCCGAACCATCCGCCCGACAGGCCGAACAGCGACCCCAGGACACTCCCGAGCACGCCGCTTGCCGCCGCTGCGCCGGCCGCCGCCTTCCACGCCCCCGCCCCCCCTGCCCCGGCCATGGCGGTCTTGACGCCCGCCGATTGGGCGGCCAGTCCGGCCATGACCGCCACGGTGAACTTGCGGCCGGGACGGCTCCGACGCAATCCGCCTTCGACCAGCTCGGCCACCTGCTCCCGCAACATCCCTCGACCGCGCGAGAGCCGCTGCTTGACGGCGTCCTCGCTGAGCTCGAGCGCCCCGGCGACCTCGGCCACCGATCGGTCCTCGCGATAAAAGAGGATCAGCGGCTCACGGTACGACTCGGGAATCCGCTCCAGTGCCTTCCAGACCAGCGTCTCTTCCTCGAGGGAAACGGCGGCTTCCGCGGGGTCTGGATCGTGCGCGGTCAACTCCACGCTTACGTCCAACACGTTGGCGGACTCTGCCCCGCGCGACGCCTTGCGCCGGGCGTTCTTGCCGAGGTTCCGAGCGATGCCGCAGAGCCACGAACCGAGGTGGCCGGGCTGCTCGAGGGATGACCGCTGTCGCCAGGCGGTCCAGAATGTCTCCTGGGCGACGTCCTCGCTCATCGCCAGGTTGCCGCAGACGCTGTACGCCACGGCCGTCACGAGCGATTGGTGCCGCCGCACCAGGACTTCGAACGCCGACGTACTCCCCTGGCAGACGAGCTGCCAGAGAGCAGGATCGGAGTCGGAAGCGTGTTCCGTCGTTGGAATTGTCGTCATCATGTCCCTCGGCCCCTTATCTTGGCGTCCTTCGCGGGCGATGCCAACGGGCATGCCCTCGAGTGAGTGGCGCCGAGCGGGGTGGAGGTGACAAGAATTGCGCGGGCGGGCGGGGTTCCACAAAATCTTGTCGGAACTTTCGAAAATCTGGAATAGGACCCCCACGCGCCGGCACTATGTGTAAAAGCCGACTCCAACCCCGAAGGAATCCGACCAATGACACGAGAGGCAACGGCAGCACCGGGGGGTGTCCGAGCACTCCGGAATCACGACGATACCGTGGTCTGGTCCGACGGGCAGCTCTTGAGCCAATTCCTCTCCCGCTCGGGCGAATCGGCCGAAGCCGCCTTCACCACCCTCATCGAGCGGCATGGCCCGCTCGTCCACCGCGTCTGTCTCGACATCCTTCGCGGTCGGGATGAGGCCCAGGATGCGGCCCAGGCCGTGTTCCTCGTCCTGGCCAGGAAAGCGGGCTCGATCCGGAAGCCCGAATCGCTCGGCCCCTGGCTGCATGGGGTTGCGTTACGAGTGGCCCGACACGCCCGGAGCGAGATGGCTCGGAGAAGGGTCGCCGAGCGGAGGAACGCCGAGATGTCACGCCAGCGACAGGCGACCGAATCGGGACTCGAAACCATGGACTACACCGAGCTACACGAGGAAATCGATCGGCTCCCCGAAAAATACCGGCGGCCCATCATACTCTGTTACATGAAGGGATATACCCATTCCCAGGCCGCGGAGCTGCTCGGTTGGCCCATGGGGACCGTCCAGGTCCGCCTGCATCGCGGCCGGGAACGATTGCGATCCGGCCTGACACGCCGAGGGTTCGGCCTGATCGGTCTGACCCTGGCCGGCCTCGAGACATCGCTATCCGCGACGCCCGACGTTCCGGGGCGCGAGTGGACCGAGACGACGGCCCGCGCCGCGATCCGGTTTGCCTCCGGCCAGGGGACATCCGGGCTGGTCGCGCCGGTCGTGATCGGATGGGCCGAGTGGGCTCTGACGGCCGTGTTCAGGACCATGTTGAAGATCGTCGCGTTGACGACGATCGCCCTCGTGCTGGGCTGGGTCGGCTTCTCCGCGATCGGACCCTCGAATGATGGGACCGTTTCGATACCCGGAGCCACGCGGACGACGGGTCATCGCATCGATCCGGTGCCGACGCCGCAAGCGGCCTTGCGCGAAGCCAGGGTGCATAAGGATGATCGAGCCGCGATCCGACCTGTCCCGGTGGGGGAGAAATCGGATGGGCCACTCACCCCGATTGTCCCTCTCCCGGAACCGACCGTCGACCACGAAGTCGTCTCGAGGTCGCCCTCCTCACCGGGCCAAACCCTGAGCCTGGCCATGGTCGATCGCCGGTCGGAGAAGGCGCCGAGCGAAGGGCGCGAGCTATTCGAGAGGATCTGGGTGAAAGATGATCGTCGAAGCCACGGGGGAGATGGCCTCGGCCCGGTGTTCAATGGCCAGTCGTGTGTGGTCTGTCACAACCGTGGAGGGTCGGGAGGCGCCGGGGGGATCGAACAGAACATCGAGATCGCGACGGTCAGTGACGACATCATCATGGGCCAGGGCTATTCCTACGCGTTCAGCATGGACTTCGGGACGGGACGGTTTACGTATCGCATGGGCGGTGCCCCCCAGGCCTCGTCACGCGGTGACATCCGGGCTGATGCGCGGTCCCTGGCCGCGATCCATCCGGGCTTCAAGGAGTCTCGCAGCGTGGTGTTGCACCGCTATGGTACCGATCCCGCTTACCAAATGTGGCGCGAGTCGGTGGCCGGCCGGCATGGTTCGATGGCGGTCCGGATCTCCCTGCGAAACCCGCCGCCTCTGTTCGGGATGGGCCTGATCGACGCGATACCCGACGAGGCGATCGAGGCGGCCGCGAAGCGAAGGTTCCCCGGCTCGGCCCAGATCAAGGGGCGGGTGAGCCGCCTGAAGGACGGGCGGATCGGCCGCTTCGGTTGGAAGGCGCAAACGGCGACGCTCGAGGAGTTCGTCTACTCGGCCGCCGCCGGAGAGGTCGGGCTCGAGATCCCGGCGCGACATCAAGGGACAGACCCCCGTCTCCCCGGCCTCGCCGCGACGGGGCTGGATATGGATCAACGGGAATGCGAAGCCCTCGTCGAGCACGTGCGGAGCCTGCCCGCTCCCGTCGCGATCAGGCCGGCGACGGAGAAGGAGTCCGCGCAGATCAAGGCCGGCGAGGCGGCCTTCAAGTCGATCGGCTGCACGGGCTGCCACCTCCCGAAGCTGGGCGACGTGGAGGGGATCTACAGCGATCTCCTCCTGCACGACATGGGCCCTCAACCCGGGGACGCCGACGCCTACACGGTGTTCGTCGAATCGTCGAGGGGCGACGGTCCCGCGGTCGCAGATCGCAACGGAAGTGAAACCGGCGCCGCATCGGCCCGGGAGTGGCGGACGCCGCCGCTCTGGGGCCTTCGCGACTCGGGACCCTATATGCACGACGGCCGTGCCTCGAGGATCGACCAGGCCATTGCATCCCATGCCGGTCAGGGCGCGTCGGCTTCGAAGCGATACGCGGAGCTCTCCCCCCAGCGGAAGCGACAAATCGAGGCGTTCCTCATGTCGCTCGCCGCCTCGACCCGGATGCAATGATCGAGTCTCGCCGGCAGGCTGACACGACCGGGCCGGTTCTCATCGAACCAGTCTCTTAAAATTGAAAAAGTGACGATGTCTGGTTTCTAGAATTGCGACGACGGCGAGGCGATCCTCCGCGCGTCGTGGGTGCATTCGACGGTCCACGCCTTCGAGGAGCAATGAAATGCGTATGTCCAGTGTGAGTTTGATGATGCGAGGGGCGATGGTCGTGGCGGCCGTCGCGCTGGTCATCCCCGGCGCCGACGGGCGGCTGTGTCTGGTCGGTGGGGCCGAGCCCCCGGGTCGGACGCTCGACGCGCAGGCCGCGGCGGACGACCTGGACTCCCTCGCGCCCGACCACCTGATCTGGTTGGCCCGCAAGGCCAACCAGGAGGGGCAATTCAAGGAGGCGGCCCGGCATGCCCGTGCCGCCATCCGACGGAACGGCGTCGGTCCCAGTGTGCTCTGCCCGGCCTGGATGAACGTCTTCTACGCGGCGCACCGGACCGGCGATCGCGACGCCGCGGCCGCGGCACTCCGATCGTTCGACGAGTCGGCGGCGGGGCTCCCCGCCGACGATCCGGTCGTCATCGAGATGGGCGAGCTGAAGGAGGCGCTGGGACTGGGCGGCGCCGTCGCACCTCGGGCCGTGGCCGCCCCGCCCGAAGGGGACGGCTTCTGGCAGTCCGGCGATCCGGCCGCGCTGGGCCTCGACCTCGGGGCGATCGAGGAACACCTGGCGCTGGCCAAGGCGTCGGGTGCCGATGCCGTGCTGGTCGCTTACCGAGGAAAGGTCGTATCGGAGTGGTATTCCCCTCGGTACCGGATGCCGGCCTTCACCATGTCGAGCGTCAAGTCGGTGACGGGGCTGCTCGCGGGCCTGCTCGTCGCCGACGGGAAGCTCGCGGTGGACGACCCGGTCTCGAAGTTCGTGCCGGGCTGGGCCGAGGGCCGTCGCGGAAAGGTGACGGTCCGCCACCTCTTGACGATGTCGTCGGGGCTGAGCCGGAAGCTCGAGCCGGGGAAGAGCGTCGGGTTCGCTTCCGACAAGAGCGGGTTCGTCGTCGGCCTGGAGCCCGACAACGAGCCGGGGTCTCGGTGGGACTACAGCAACGAGGGGGTCCAGCTCCTCTCGCCGATCCTCGAGAAGGCCGCCGGCGTGCCCTTGCAAGACTACGCCCGCGACCGCCTGTTCCGACCGCTCGGGATGGACGACACCCGGTTGCGGGTCGACGAGAGAGGCCACGCCTGGACCTATGCGGACGCCGAGACGAGCCTCCGCGATTTCGCGAGACTGGGCGAGATGATGAGGAACAAGGGGCGATGGCGGGGGAGGCAGGTCGTGCCCGAGGCGTGGGTCGACGCCTCGACTCGGCCCTGCCCCTTGAACCCGGGCTATGGTTACCTCTGGTGGCTGATCGGCGAGCCCAGGGGGTTCGCCGCACTCGGCTACCTCGACACGAGCTGCTACGTCTTTCCCGAGCTCGAGCTGGTGGTCGCGCGGATCCAGGCCCGGCCGTACCTGTTCGCGGCGGAGTCGTACGTGCCCAAGGCTTTCGCCGTGTTCAAGCGGATCGTGAGGAAGTAGGGTCGCGGGGCCGGTTTTGTCCGCGAGGTTGCCTCTCGAGCGGTCATTGTTGGACCATTTTCTTGGCCTTCACGTCGCCCAGGTCGCGGACCTCGCCCGGTTTCAGGGCGGGCTTCCTGAGAGCAGGACCGCCATCGAGCAAGCCGCCATTGAGCAAGCCGCCTCCACGATTCGGGACCGAGATCCAAATCTCGGTCTCAACGCCCGGCACGAACGCTTCGACCTGGAAGCGGCCCTCGGCGTCGGCGGTGACCTCCTCACCCAAGATACATGCGAAGCCCGGGGGCCGATCGGGGTCGAACATATCGACACGGAGCGTGGCCCCCGACCACGGAAGGCCATCGTCGTCGATGAGCCGGCCCTTGATCGCGCCCGCGGGGACGAGTTTGACCTCCAGCGGCGCGGTGGTTTTCAGGTCTTCATCCTTGAGCACGGCCGCCCCGACGAGCTTGCGAGACTTATGTGTGAAGACCAACAGCCGAGGGTGGCCCGGTTCCAGCCCCCCGACCTCGAAGGTATCGGCGTCCGGCGCCCGGGATCTCCACGTCCCCGACCACTCGCGGGCGCCGAGGCCGTAAGCACTGGCGCCGACAACGGGCAGCCCGTCCGGGCCGATGAGCCGTCCCGCGCGGCTCAGGCCGCGGGTCAGCTCGAGGTCCATGGTGACCGGTCCCGAGCCGGCCGGGACGTCGATGAATCGATAGGCCTGGAAGCCGACGAGCTTGAATCGGTAATAATCGTCGCCTCTCCCGCCCTTTCGGTCCTCCGCCTTGAGGTGGGCGCCGACGTAGGGGTCATCCTTCCCCTCGAAGGCCGCGGCCCCGGCGATCATCCCGCGGCCGGGCGGGACGGTCAGCCCGAACGCCGCGTCGGCCAGCCGGTAGAATCCCAGGGAGCCTCCGTAGTCGGCCGGGTTTTCCGGCGCCTTGATGTACTCGACATCCGCGGCCGAGATCGTCCGGCCCGTCGCCTTGTCAACCAGCCGCCCGGTCACGATCACGCCCGGGGGCACCTCGATCGCCGCCTCGATCGGCCTGGTCCCTTCGGTGTCATCGATCAGCTCCACGTGACGAAGGAACGGGTCGATTCCTTGCCTCGGTTGGATGCTGATCTGGTAGAACTCGCCCCTCGGCAAGCCGTCGAGCCGGAAGCGGCCCTCGGCGTCGGTTCGCACCTCGACGGGGGTATGCGTCCCCACGTCCGCGCCCCGGACGAATGCGCCTTCGACCGGCTTGCCGGACCCCTTGAGGCGGACGACGCCGGTGATCGCCCTGGCCACGCCGGCGATGTATTCGAAGTTCGCGCCGACGAGCTGCGTCCCCTGGGGATAGTAGCCGAGCATCGCGATCCTTCGGCCTTCGCGTCCCGATCCCCTCGGCATGCCGGGCCGCGGCCAAGCCCTGGGCGGCGCCTTTGCAATTCGGGCCATCACGTCGAGCGTGCCGTCCGCCACGCCGCCGCCGTGGAACGCCAGCCGGGCGATGCGGTCGCGCCCGATCCCTCGGACCTCGAATCTTCCGTCGGCGTCGGTGGTCCAGGCGTTTCCCCCGCCCGGCCAGAGCGGCGCGGGATCCGCTTGCCAGCTCGGGGCCGCCGGGCCGAGCGTCTTCCCGTACTGTCGCGCGATCTGAGTCCCGTGTTCATCCAACGCGCCCGAGGCCAGCATCGCGTCGAGATCGATCCCGTCCTTGACCTCCGAGATCGCTCGGATCCGCACGGAGACCCCGGCGACCGGCCGGCCTTGCGAATCCAGGACACGACCGCGGACGGGCACGTCGTCCCGGACGAGCCGCAGCGCGATCTCGCCCTGCTTGACCATGTCGCCGACCTCGATCCAGGCCGGTGCGAATCCCGGCGCGGCGACCGCGACCTGGGCCTTGTGCCAGCCGGTCTCGCCGCTGTAGTACGACACATGGCTCGCGCCCTTGTCCAACTCGAAATGGAACCGTCCTTCCGCATCCGTCGCCGCCACACGACCCTTCTGCCGCGCGGCCATCAGGTCGATCTCGTTCCAACGAATTTCGGCATAGTGGCGCACGAAGACCCCGGCGCCGGCCACCGGCTTGCCGTCGGGATCGAGGACCCGGCCGCGAGCCGGGAATGTGCCGTTCGCGTCGTCGGTACCCGGTTGAGGATGCGGGACCGTGAGATCGACCGTGGGCCGGGCGGACGGGGCCAACGGCGAGGCTGCCTCTTTGGGCACCTCCTGCCCGTGCGAGACCCAGGCAGCCGACGCCCCCCAGCCGATCAGTCCGGCCGACAACAAAATGACCGATGTCCATGTGAGCTTTCGGAACAACATGACCTTGACCACCTCCTGAGCCATTTGCTGGGCCGCCGCCGCCGAGACCCCCCCGACGGCCATCGCCGGATTCACCGTGGCGATCGCGGCGCGAACGGTCGCTTCGCTCCAGGCGGCCGGGACGGCGGCCCGCGCCTCTCGCAGCAGCACCACGCCCAGGGTCGCGCCGTCGGGTGCCAACCCGCGTCGGGCCAGTCGTCGCCCGAGACGAGCACGACCCTCGGCCAGCCGCTTGTGGATCGTCCGCTCGCTCCATCGCAGTTGTCCGGCGGCCTGCGCCTGGGTCATGCCTTCCAGGTCGCAATGGACGATCGCGAGACGGTACTTCTCGGGCAGGCGGGCGATCTCCTCGTGCAATGCCGGTAGCCAATCATCCGAGGTTTCCGGCTCGTTCGTGGAGCTCGCGACCGCCATCTGTCCCACCCGCCTTTCCAGCGTTCGACGCCGGGCCGAGGCGGCATTGGCCTGGATCGCGACGCGATGAGCGACCCGGTGCAGCCAGCCCGCCAGGGCGTCCCGTCCCCGGATCGTGCCGCCCTTCGTGACCAGGACCAGGAACGTTGCCTGGAAGGCGTCCTCGGCATCGTGCGGGTCGTGCACGATCGCGCGGCAGACGCTCAGGACCATCGGTCCGTGCCGCACCACCAGCGCTTCGAAGGCTGCGGCGTCCCCCTGGGCGAGGAACCGCTCAAGGAGCTGCGCGTCGGAGAGCCCCGCGACGACCCCGTCGGCGAACAAGCGGTTGAGGTGTCGCAGGGCGGCGCCCATTGTCTCGATACTCATGCGTCGGGGTCCCCTCGTGTCCGTGCTCTCTAATTAATGAGAGCCCGACTCCGACCGCGCCGCAAATTATCTTTCGGGAAACGTTGAATCGGCGCCTGTCTGTCGTAGTGGAAGGATAGGCGCGTTCTCCGCTATTTCTTCGATCAGGAACTCCTGGAGCCACCTCTGGCCGGAGACACCCTGCGAGCGATCTTTCGTGGGCTCCCAGTATTCAGGTCCACGTCGAAGTACGCCTCTCTTCCCGTCTTACCTCCAGCCGCCGGCCAGTTGTACCAGCCCTCCCAGGGGCCGTTAGTCTTCGCGCAGGCGCGAGTGTGGACGCGGGCCCAGCCGAACCCGTCCGGTCCGTCGCCGGGTCGTAGCTCGATCACCTGGTAAAGCCCGGGGATCGATTCCGGACGGGCCTCGCGGGCGGCCCCGAACGCTCCTGCCCCCAGGACCGTCAGGCCGGGCCATTGGAAGGGGTTGATGGCCGGGTTGGCCTCGTGGATATCCCCGTGCAGCACCAACCGCACCCCCGCCTTGGTGAGGTGCCCGACCACATCCACCTCTTTCATTCCTTCGACGTGCAGCACGGCGTGGTGCCAGACGGCGATCCGCAATGGCTTCCGCGTCCCGGGTCGGCGCTGTTCCTGGTCGTCAGCCGCCTTGATCCCTTTCAGGACCGCCCCGGGGAGCAGTCCACTCCGTTTGCGGTCGGTCTGGTCCACGGCCCAGGCGGAGTTGAAAGCGAGGAACTGGACGTGCGTGTTCTCCGGCGGGAATCCCTGCCCCTGGTCTTCCGGCTTGAGGGGATACGGCTGCTGGAACAGCGGATGGTACAGGTGATCCGAGAACGGCTTGAACCGCTCGGGCCATTTCGCCGGGTCGCGGGCGAGAAACCCATCAGCCTTCGGGACATACTCACCCTCCTTCAGCCCGTCTTTCTTGCTCTTCCACCGGTAAAACCCGTCGTCGTCCACCACGTCATGGTTCCCCGGGACCAGGACCACGCGGTCGATCGAGAGGCCCAGACGCTCCCGCAAGGTGGAGACGAACTCGCAGGCAGCGGGGAAGGCCCGGGCGTTGCCCCTGTCCACGAAGTCCCCGCTGATGACGAGGTGGTGGATGACGTCGCACCCCAGGTCCTCGTGGCGGAGGTCGTGGAATAGCGGGTCGAGGTGATCCTCCCACTTCGTATCCGGGGTGAAGTGCAAGTCGCTCAGGTGCAGGATGCGGACGCGCCTCGCGGGGTCGTCGGTCGTGCCCGTCGCCGTGGGGCGCCTTGCGACCCGGACGGCGGCCTTGACCGCCGCGATGTCTTGGGCCTTCCGCTTGGCCTTGCTCCCCGCGGCCGAACCGGCGAAGTCATCGGAGATGTTAAACCGGTCTCCGATCTGAACGCTGATCGATTCGGCGTCAACCGTGTCGCCCGCCACACCCGAGATGACCGCCTTGGCCATCGCGGCATCGAGGGCCAGTTTCGCCTTGATCTCTTGCCGGAGCGCGAGGACCTTGGCGTCCGTCCGAGGATCACGCTGTCGAATCTCGGCGATCCCGCCGGTCATCCCTTCCCGGATCGGGGTCCGCCGCTCACAACGACCGCACACCACGTCTTGCCGACCGTCGGCGATCCGATTTCGCACTGTCTCTTCCGCGATCTCCGTGCCACATCCCGGGCATTTGATCGCCCGGCACTCGGTGACCTCGACCCCGTTTTCGCGGAGGTGGGCTTCGACGTAAGCGACAAACCCATCCCGGCGCGCCTGCGGGGTGGCGGAGGCGAAGAACAACTCGATATGAGCCAGCCCTCCCGGTCGGCGCAACCTTCGCAGTCCACACAACCCTTGTGCCGGGTCATCGAACTCGGCGCGGCCGGGGGTCAGCCGGCCCGGGCCGAACGGTCGGAGGACCATCAGCCCGGCGACGAGCGAGGCGTATACGTTGTCGATGGCCCCGGTGAAGTCGTACCACAGCGAGACGGTGTGCGGCAGTTTCTCCGCTTCCGCCTCGGTCGGGGCCTCCGGGAACAGGGTCGGAAAGACGAGCAGCCCCTGGTGGCGGAAGCACACCCCGTGGCGGATCATCAACTCGGCCACACACTCCAGAACGATCCGCTCCTGAGCCCAGTCGAGCCGCGTGGATGATTCGATCCCGGCGAGGGCGTCTTGACGGGTGCCGAGGTCGGCCTCCGGAAAGGCGGGGACGCCGCGGGGGTTATCCCGGGCGAGGACGACGAGCGACGCGGCGTACTGCTCGACCACATCCACCCGCAAGATGAGGGCCTCGTCCCCGCCCTTCGTCCGCGTCTTGGCCAGCAGCCCCTGCCCGGCGAGCTGGTCCGTGACGGCCTCGGCCGCGTTGCCCTCGAAAAACGCCGGGAACCTGGCGCGGAGGTCATCGTTGAATGCTCGCAGACGGACGACGATCTCGCCTGCGGCGCGCCTGGCGTCCACCTCTTCCCGAATCCTCTGGAACAGCTCGGGGCGCGTCGTCCGGCCGGACGACCAGTCGATGGCCCCGATGATTGCCTTGCGCAAGGCATCGATCCCGCGGCCTGTCTGGGCGCTGGTCTCATAGAATCCCCGGAACCCGCAGTCGGCCGTGAGCCGGTCGATCGCGGTCCGGTCGATGAGCTGGGATCGGGAGTCGTCATCGACCTGAGCCCCGATCAGGAATTTGACGACCGGGCGGGTTCCGGTCTGGTTGGCCAGCCGCAGGTTCCAGGCCCGGGCCTTGTCCCGCTCTGCGCCGCTACGGGTGGGATCGATCAGTACGAGCACGAAGGTGGTGTCGTGCAGGAACATCTGGTGGACCAGGTGGTATTCGTCCTGGCCGCCGAAGTCCCAGAGAAACACCTCCCGGATCTCGCCCGCGGGCGGCGCGGCGGCGGGGTCGAACATTTCGGCCGGTTGTTTCCAGATCCGCATCCCGTGAGTGGTCCCGCGCTGCTCCGCCGCGGGGGTCCGCCGTTCGATGAGCTGGGAGGCGAGCCACGACTTGCCGATGTTGCTGTCCCCCAGCAGCACGACCTTCGCCGTGGTATAAACCGTCGGTGGTGCGGCCGGAGCCTGACCAAGGATGGCATCGATGTCGAGATCCCAAATACGGACGACCCGTTCGTCCTCGCCGAGCGTCGCCAGCACCGCTCGCGCTGGGTGGAACGCGAGGCCCGGCGGCCAGCCACTACTATTGCTCGGTTCGGTTAGTCGGCCCGCTTCCGCCCAGGTTTCCCTCCGCCATAGTCGGACCGTGCCGTCTTCGCTCTTGGACGCCACGACCTTTCCGTCCGACAACCACGACACGCTCTTGACATCATTAGTGTGCCCCTCTAGGGTGCGGACCAGCTGTCCGGTGTCAGCTTCCCATATGCGCACGGTCTGGTCGGACCCGCCCGAGGCCAGGAGCCGCCCGTCCGGCGACCAAGATACCCCGATGACCGACCCGGTGTGCCCCGCCAGGGTGCGGATGGGGTGTCCGGTGCCGGCGTCCCACACACGGACGGTCTTGTCGCCCCCGCACGAGGCCAGGAGGCCGACGTCCGGCGACCACGACACTTCGAAGACCCTCTCGGTGTGCCCCGCCAGGGTGCGGACGGGGTGTCCGGTGCCGGCGTCCCACACACGGACGGTCTTGTCGCCCCCGCACGAGGCCAGGAGGCGACCGTCCGGCGACCACGACACTCCGTAGACGATCTCGGTGTGCCCCTCCAGGGTACGGACGAGTTGGCCGGTGCCGACGTCCCACACACGGACGGTACTGTCTAATCCGCCCGAGGACAGGAGGCGGCCATCCGGCGACCACGCCACTCCGAAGACCGTCCCGGCGTGCCGCTCCAGGATGCGGACGGACTGGCCTGTGTCCGTGTCCCATACTCGGACCGTCGAGTCGGCGCCTGGCGTGGCCAGGAGGCGGCCATCCGGCGACCACGCGATCCGGCCGATCCATTTGGTGTGTCCGCGCAGGGTGCAGCGGAGTGTGAACCCCGTCGGCACGGCGGCGGATTCCGGACCCTCATCCTGCGTCGGCGAGGGCGTGGCGAGTTCCGACTTCGGCTTCGATTTCTTCCTGGCCATCGGCGTGAACCGAGTCGTGGGAACGACTCTCCCATGGTGTCAGATCAAAACGTGAGCGAGAAATCGATTCAACGGAAAAACGGCTTCCTGCCAGGAATCGGAATGCCGACCGAGACTTTGCCATTCCCTCGGCATAGCAGCACGTTTGTGCTCGCACAACCGATCGTTTCGGTAACTTCGTGAACATTGCATAAGATACATGAAACGGCCCACGAAACCAAGAAATCCGCCGGAGATCGGTCCACATCAAGGTCCGCGCGGTCGGCGCCCCGGTCGTCCGCGAGATCCGTTTGACAGCGAGGCATCAATGGGTGACGCGACTCGCTGCTGCTGGTCGAAGACCTCACCCGAGGATCGGAGACGGATGAATCGCTCACCTGCGGCCCGGTGCCGCACTCGCCCCCATCAGGTCCTTCTGGCGCGGCATGGTCCGCGAGCTCGCACCCGTCCGAGGCTCTGCCGGATGCACGGTCAACCACTTCACCTCGAATCGAGGCCGGGCTCGCTCATGGCCGGAGGTCCCAGGAGTCGAGAGAGCGTAACCGCGCGGCTCCCCCGGTCGCGAAGAGGCTGACGCCTCGACTGTTTGGGGCCGGGAAAATCTGGTCCGTCAGGACGACCCGGCCGCCGTCCGCGAAGACTTCCACGGAAGTCGCGTCCACCAGCACATGGAGGCGGATCGGCCCGTCCCCGGGCGCCAGTCGTGCGGAGTGGCGGCCGGGGAAATGGGGGCTGAAGCCGACGTTCCCCGAACTCTTCCGGTCGACATAGACAGTCCCGGCGCGACGATCGACGCCGATGAGGGTCTCCTCCCGTTCGCCACGACGTACCTTGAGACCGAAGTGGTCCGCGGTGCCGGGTTCGATTTCCGCGATCAGTTCCAGGGCCGAGCCCGCGACCCCGTCATCGTCGAGCCTCGCCTCACCCGGCGGGATCGGTCGGCCCTCGACCTTCCGGTGCCCGCCGCGGATCCGCTTCAAGCCCGCGACGGGCGATTGGACCAGGCGGAATCCGTCAGGGGTCTTGCGGAGCGACATCGAGCGGGGGATCGTCATCGCCCCGCGCCATGGGGAAGTGGGGATCTCGTTGGCGTATTGCCAGTTGTTCATCCAGGCAATCCAGATCGGACGGCCGTCTTCGGCGGCATCATTCCAGGTCTGTGACGCATAGAAATCCTTGCCGAAGTCGATCCAGAGAGTTGTGTCTCCCTTGGTTGCCTCGAGCCGGAACTCCTTGCCGTCGAACCGGCCGACGAAATACTGCCCGCCCGAGCCGCCGAAGGGGGCGCCGTCATTCACGTCAACTTTCAGGATCCAGGGTGATTCGTCATTCGATCCGCCCTCGACGGGTGCCTGGAATAGCTCAGGGCATTCCCAGACGCCCTTGGTCGACCCGGCCGGGCCGAAGTCGCTGAGCTTCTCCCAGATCTTGAGGTCTTTCGAGCCCCACAAACGGACCTTCCGCTCATCGGCCAGGACAGTCGCCATGATCCAGCGACTCGATGTTTTGTGCCAGAAGACCTTCGGGTCGCGGAACGAGTTCGAGTTGAGGTCGAGGACGGGATTCCTCGCGTACTTCGTCCACGTCCGACCCCGATCGAGGCTCGATGCCAGGTTCTGCGTCTGCTTCTTGTGACCGTCCCCGGTGTAGATCGCGATCAACGGCGGCGCGTCCTCCCGCCCGAGCCCGGACGTATTCCGCCCGTCGAAGACCGCGCTTCCGGAGAAGATCATGATCCCGTCCGCCTCGCGCAGGGCGATCGGGAGATGCTCCCACCGCAACAGGTCGCGGCTGACGGCGTGGCCCCAGCTCATGTGGCCCCAACGGTCTCCCTCGGGGTTGTGCTGGTAGAACAGGTGATACTCGCCCCCGAGGAAGACGAGCCCGTTCGGGTCGTTGATGAAGTTCTTCGGGGGCGTGAAGTGGAAGAGGGGACGCCGGGCGTCGGGCTCGTCGGCTCCCGAAAGCGATCCGGCCAGGAGGGACGAGATGGTGAGCGAGAGGATGAGGATCGCGGGACGCATGTCGGCGGCTTCCTGCAAGTGGTGAGGCGGGTCATTCGATGCCGAATTCCTTCTGGATCTCTTCGAGGGGCACGCCCTTTGTCTCGGGCATCACGAACAGGGCCCACAGCAGTTGCAGGACCATCATGGCGGCGTAGAAGGCGAACGCATGGCCGCCGGAACTCTTGGCGATGAGCGGGAACGTCCACGTGATGAGGGCCGCCATGACCCAATGGGTCGTGCTGCCCAACGCCTGCCCCTGGGCCCGGACGCGGTTCGGGAAGATCTCGCTGATGAAGACCCAGATCACCGCCCCCTGGCCGAACGCGTGGGCCGCGATGAACAGGAGCAGTCCCGACAGCACGACCACCGAGCCGGTCGGCGTGAATGCGGTCCCATAGGTATAGAAGGCCCACGCGGTGGCCCCGAGGCTGATCAGGTAGCCGATCGATCCGATGAGGATCAGCTTGCGGCGGCCGAACAGGTCGATGACCGTCATCGCCAGCATCGTGAACAGCAGGTTGGTGCCGCCGACGGCCACCGACTGGAGCAACGCCGAGCCCTTGCCCGCCCCGGCCATCTCGAAGATCTTGGGCGCGTAGTACATCAGCGCGTTGATCCCGGAAAGCTGGTTGAACATGGCGATCGCCACGGCCAGGAGGATCGGCTTGCGGTACTTGCGCCGGAAGAGCGAGTCGCCCGCCTCATGATGCGTCATGTCGAGCGATCGTTGGATCTCCGCGACCTCGTCGTCGATGCTCGCACCGTCGACGCCGAGCTTCGCCAGGACCGCTCGCGCCTCGGCCGACCGGCCGTTGGCGACGAGCCATCGGGGGCTCTCCGGGGTGAGGAACAGCAGGAAGAAAAACACGGCCGACGGGACGACCTGGATGCCGAGCATCCACCGCCATTCCGCGGCCCCGAGATCCAGCCGCGCGATCAGGTAATTCGACAAGAAAGCGATGAGGATGCCGAGCACCACGTTGAACTGCTGGGCCGCCACGAGCCGGCCGCGGAACCGGGCCGGCGAGATCTCGGCGATGTAGAGCGGCGAGACGACCGATGCCCCGCCGACCGCCAGCCCGCCCAGCAGGCGGAAGGCAAGGAACGAGTCCCAGTCCCAGGCCAGGGCGCTGCCCAGCGCCGCGACGAAATAGAGGACCGCCAGGACGAAGAGGGCCCGCTTCCGCCCCCAGATGTCGGCGGGTCTGCCCCCGAAGATCGCGCCGATGATGGTGCCGATCAATGCGATGGCGACGGTGAATCCCAGGGCGTTGTCGTCGAGGCGATAGGCGGACCTGAGGGCCTCGGTCGTCCCGGAGATGACGGCCGTGTCGAACCCGAACAGCAACCCGCCGAGCGCCGCGACGATCGCGCTGCCGATCAGGGCCGGGGTGAGCGAGGCGGGGGGCGGAGGAGTCGCCGCGTCACCGGAGCTCGGTCGGAAGTCCTGCGAGATCATGGGC
The DNA here is from genome assembly GCA_963743925.1 of uncultured Planctomycetota bacterium. GTDB lineage: Bacteria > Planctomycetota > Planctomycetia > Isosphaerales > Isosphaeraceae > CAVZRC01. Next base: position 65,892 of record CAVURY010000031.1, read on the forward strand.
GGGCACTCGAAAGGTCCTGGGTGGGGAATCTCAACGCCTGGGGCAAGGTGGGAGTGCCACCGGGCTGGGAGCAGACGAAGGCGGCGACCTCGCTGGCATGGCGGTTGATTTCGTCCAGGGCTCGCCCGGCCAGGCGGCCGACGACCAGGGCCGCGGTGAAGGCGTCGCCGGCGCCGATGGTGTCGGAGACCGCGACGGGCCGCCCCGGGTCGTCGGACCAGACCCCGTCGGCCATCAGCAGGCTGCCGCCGGCCCCGCGGGTCAGTGCGATCATCGACAGGCCGAAGCGGACGGCCAGCTCCGCCATCGACTCCCGCACGCCCGTCGGCAGGCCGAACATCGCGGCCAGGTCGGGCAGCTCCTGATCGTTGAGCTTCAGGGCGTTGGCCAGGGTCAGCGAGTCGGCGATGACGTCGCGGTCGATGAAGGGGGGCCGGAGGTTCACGTCGAAGATGCGCAACGCGCCGGGTCGGGCCGCCGAGACGAGGGAACGGATCGCGAGCCGCGACGTCTCGCAACGCTGGGCGAGGCTGCCGAAACAGATCGCATCCGCCCTGCTCGCCAGGGCGAGAGCGGCCTCGTCGGCCGTGATTCGATCCCACGCCACCTTCTCGCGGATGGTGAATCGCGGCTGACCGTCGGGTGCCAGGGCGACGGCGACCGTGCCCGTCGGGGCCTCGGGGTCGACCTGAACGGGATCGGTCGGGAGCCCCAGGAGCCGGAACCGTTCCAGGACCTCCCGGCCCAGGTCGTCCTCGCCGACCCGCGTCACGAGCCTCGCCTCCGCACCGAGGGAACGGCAATGATAGGTGAAGTTGGCGGGGGCGCCGCCGAGCTGCTTGCCCGCGGGGAGCAGGTCCCAGAGCACTTCGCCGACCGCGAGGATCTCATGCGCCATGTTCGGACCGACCATCCTGTGGGCCCGACCGGGGGAAAAGCGGACGGACTCGACGCCGGCCCAGGAGAGGGACGGTATCCGCGTTCGAACTCGTCCGCAACGCGCGACCGAAAGGGGGCTCACAGCTTGCAGCTTATGGCAAGTCCGGCCGGCAATTCAATGCCAATGGGTCATGATCCTGTTATGAGAAATGGTGTATCTGTGGCGAGCCGTTCGTACGTCCTTCGGCCCGGGACTCGCCCGAATCCCGCGAGGTATGCGTTCACGCCCTGGAAAGGTCGAGACAGCTTTGATTTTTCTCCGATTCCTGAACGCGCCGATCGCCTTGCGGCCAGTACCATGATGGAAAGAGCTTGATGGAAGTCCGGCGAGGGTTGGCGCGATGGCCAGAGGATCGACAAAGAGTGCGCTCGGAGAGATCCGGACGCTCTTCGAGCTGGGTACGCTCGGCGGCTTGAATGATGCCCAGTTGCTGGATCTGTTCCTGTCGCGGTCGGGTAGCGACGCGGAGGATGCGTTCGCGGCGCTGGTCCATCGGCACGGTCCGATGGTGCTGGGCGTCTGCCGGCGCATGCTGCACAACTTGCACGACGCCGAGGACGCGTTCCAGGCGACCTTCGTGATCCTGTCTCGCCGGGCCGCGGCCATCGGCCGTCGGGAGCGGCTGGCGAACTGGCTTTATGGCGTCGCGGTCCGGACGGCGAAGGAAGCCCGGCGCCGGGCGGTGCGGCGGCAGGCGAGGGAGCGGCGGGCGATGGACAGGACCAATGTCAAGTCGGAAGCGGCGGGGGAGTGGGACGAGCTGGCCGCGATCCTCGACGAGGAATTGAGCCGCCTACCGGATCGTTATCGGACCGCGCTGGTGACTTGCGAGCTGGAGGGCCGGTCGCGGCGCGAGGCCGCTCAGCAGCTCGGACTTTCCGAGGGGACGCTCTCGACCCATCTGGCGCGCGGCCGGAACCTGCTGCGCCAGCGACTCGTCAAACGCGGAGTTAGCCTCGGGGTCGGGACCTGGACGGGCCTGCCGCGGGGCAGTGTCGAGGCCGCAGTGCCGGACCGGCTGCTCGGTGCCACGGTCCATGCGGCGCTGGGGCGTGCGGCCGACGGGGTCGCGTCGGGGGCCGCTTCCACAACCGTCGCGGCGCTGGCCGAAGGAGTGCTCAAGATGATGGTCCTGACCAGACTGACCTTGCTCGTCGCGGCCGTGATGGCCGTCGGTGTGGCGTGCCTGGGCGTGTATGTCGTCTGGGCCGGGGTCCCGGCGGGGCAGGCCGAGGCCCCGAAAGCCCGGGTCGTGACCAAGGCCGATCCGCCGCCCCCTGGCGATCGGGTTGTCACCGGCGCCGACGCTCACCGGGCTCGCGTCCATGGCGTGGTCGTCGACCAGGCGGGGAAGCCGGTTTCCGGGATCGAAGTCAGGGACCTCAGCGATCGCTCGCCGCTCGCCGTGACGGACGAGCACGGTCGGTTCGATTTCCGGGTCCCAAGGCCCTTCCTCGGCGGGACGTCCCTCCGGGCCAGCTCGCCAGACCGCACCCGGCAAGGGATCTATTCGTATGATCCCAACCTGTTCGAATTCGAAGCCGATACCGGTCAGCCCATCCGGATCGTGCTGAAGCCGAGCCGGGATGTCGTGGTGCGGGTCACCGATCAGGCGGGCGTGCCCGTGCCCGGCGCGGCGGTCGAGGCGCTGGCGTTCTACGGGGCCGTCGCCATGACCGATGATCGGGGGACGGCGGTCCTGCACATCCCCGCCGATGCGGATATCTCGCGCATCATCGGCCTGAAGTCAGGCCGCGGGTTCGACGATTTTCAACACGGCGAGCCGGGTCGCGGCGATCCGGCCGCGCTGCTTCCGGGGAGGATCCATCTCGTCCTCAATGGCGCGAGCATAGTCCAGATCCGGGCGGTTGACACCGCCGGCAAACCGCTCGCAGGGATCAGCTTCTCGCCTTCGGTCGTCCGCAAGGTCGGGAAGCGCGAGGCGAATGTCTTCACCTCCCAGAGCGAGATTGCCCGGGCGAAGTCGGATGAGCGCGGAGTCGCCACGTTTGACTGGCTCCCGCCGACCGCGGACCCTCTGTTCTTCGAAACACGCGGGACCGGCTATCACATCGCCGGTCTCCGGAATCTCCAGGAGGATGAGACGGGAAAGATACTCACCGCGCGACTCGTGCGGGACGGGACGATCCGGGGTCGCGTCCTCCGGCCCGATGGAAAGCCGGCCGCCGGCATCCTGGTGATGACCGAGGAGGGCCGCGGCCGGGGCTATACTCGTCGCCTGAGGGTACGTACCGCGGCCGATGGGTCCTACGAGCTGGCCGTCCCCTCGAACGAATCTTACACCGTGGCGGTGGCCGACAACGAATGGGCGGCGATGCGAGGTGTTGAAGTCCAGGTGCCCGAGGGCCGGCCGGTCGAGGGGATCGACTTGCGACTCGCCCGCGGCACCCTGATCCACGGGACGCTCCGGATCGGCCCGGACCGGAAGCCCGGCGCGGGAAGGACCATCGCGCTTTACACCGACGTCCCGATCGACCTCTCCGCGACGACCGACGCCCAGGGTCATTACCAGGTCCGGGTCGGACCCGGGACGTATGGCTTCGCGGTCCCGGGTGAGACGACGTCCGGCGGCACGGCCACGGACGTGATCAAGACCGACCCGAATAACCCTGGTGTCAGGCGTCAGTACCGGGAGGTCACGCTGGAATGGATCACGGTCAAGGATGAAAAAGAATTGATCCACGACTTGTGGATTCCGAAACCCGAGGAGGGACCGATCTCCGGGCGAGTCGTCGCGGGCGACCCGTCGCGGGGCGTTGCCGGCGCGAAAGTGCAGGGCCTCGCCATGCCTCCGGCGTGGGCTCCCACCTTCGCCGACGCCGAGGGCCGCTTCCACACCCGGCGCCGGCTCCGGAAGACGACCGTGTACGCCAGGAGCCCCGATGGATCGCTCGGCGGCTTGATCGAGCTCCGCGGCGATGAGAGCGAGGTCGTCATCCCGGTGAGCCCGACGGCGACGGCCACCGGGATCATCCTCGACGAGCGCGGTCATCCCATGGCGAACGTCGAGGTGGGCTCCGACCGAACCGTCCGCGAGAACGACGGTCGTGGCCACACGCGCGAGGGATTCACTCCGACCGTGTTGACGGACGACCGAGGCCGGTTCGCGCTCCCCGAGCTGCTCGTGGGGCAGGAGTACGAGATCACCGTCCCCGCGGGGAAGAGGGGCTGGCACATCGTCGCCGCGATCAAGCCGCGGGAGGCCGGTCCGCTCGAGCTGGGGACGCTCCGGGACGGGACAGGCTGGTCGTGGTCGTTCCGATTCGGCAAGCCCGCCGTCGGCGATCCGGCACCGGGGTTCGAGGCGAAGACCCTCGATGGCCGCTCGATCACGTTGGAACACTTCCGCGGCCAGTACGTCCTGATCGATTTCTGGGCGACATCCTGCAGGCCTTGCATGTTCGCGCTCCCCAACCTCCAGGCGATTCATCGAGCGTTTGGCCAGGACAAACGATTGGTGATCCTCAGCCTGAACCTCGACGAGACCATCGACGCGCCTCGGCAAGTCCAGGAGAAGCAGAAGCTCCCCTGGATGCAAGGCTTCCTCGGCAAGGGTATCGACGGAGCCGTCCCCGACAGCTACGGCGTCCGCGCACTCCCGGCCCTGGTCCTCATCGGTCCGGACGGCAAGATCGTGGCCAAGGGGATGCGCAACGAGGAGATCGAGGAATCGGTGGGTCGAGCCCTCAAGGACCCCTGATCCTCGCGTCCGCGGCATCAACGGTTCGCCTTCGAGCCGAGCGGATCCGCGGCCGTGCGCGTTCAAGCCCGCATCAGGCGGCGTCGATCGATGGTTCGCGCCAGGATTTCTCCATGTCCGCGACCAGCTTCTTGAGGTCCTCGCGATGGCGGGGGCGACGCTGCCAGGGCGGCAATCGCCCCGAGCCATCGCTCAGAGTCGTTCGCAATGACGACCACCCAGGTGGTCGTGACGGATCAAGGATTCTACAACAAAAAATCAGTTGGTGTCTGTCGAATTGATGGCCGTGGTCAAGCCGAGCTCCGGAAGTGGCGTCCCGACCGGCACGGTGACGTTCGAAATGATGATGCCGGCCAAGCTGAAGGCGGGCATGAATATGGGTATGAAGATGGCCGCGATGAAGCCAGGGACGACGAATCTCGGGACGGTGACCCTCAGCGGAGGCGAGGCGATGTTGACCGTCAAGCCCAGGACAGTGCTGAGAATGCCGCTCGATGTCATGTACAGCGGCGATGCCGGTTTCATCTCGAGCACGGCGACTCCGCCCACGCTGACGAAGTCGGGACTCAAGGGCATCAGCATGGGTATGGGCTCGAGCAGAAAATGTGAGGCGGATGCACTGGTCCGAAGCGATTGTCAGCATCTCGATGACTTTGCATCATTCTCGGGATAGCGAGCCTCGCGGCGGGCCACACAATCAGGAAGAAGCTGGTGAGAGGGGGAAGTAGGGTCGGCTGCACCGGACGCGATCCGTTGGGGAGGTATCCTCGCGCTCAGCGGTCCTGATTCTCGGCGTGCCCGGCCAGCACAGTCGGCCCGACTTTCCACCTCGCAAGGACTGATTGAGAAAGCTCAAACACCTTGATAACGCCGGCTTCTTCGCTGCCGTCGCCCGATGATTAGGGATGTCGTGAGGCGAGATGGAATCGCACCATCGACTCAGGAACCGCCGCGCTCCGGTGAGCGATCCTGTCTGCTATCATCGGATGCAGGCCGCTCAGTCCACCGTTCGGCGGCTGGGTCGCGCCAATGAGGAGCTGACGATGAACACGATGATTCGCTGGCCGCTGGCCGTTCTCGCTATCGTCTGGGCCTCGGCGGCATTCGCCCAGACGCCCAGCCCCGCTCCGCCGCCGGAGATCCCCCTCTACCCTGGCGTCGCCCCGGGCTCGGAGAAATGGGACTGGCAGGAGAAGTCGGTCACCAGGCCGAACGGCATGCCGATCGTCACCGACGTCGTGCGGCCGGTCCTGCTCCACTACCCGGCCGAGAAGGGCAAGGCCGTCGGTGCGGCCATGGTCGTCGCGCCGGGCGGCGGGTTCCGGGCCCTGATGATGAGCTACGAGGGGGCGGACATCGCCAAGGGGCTCAACGCGATGGGCGTCGACGCCTTCGTCCTGAAATACCGGCTCACCCACGATGGTCTTGGCGCCCCGGCCAGGGAAGACGTCGTCAAGCTGGCGGGAGAGGACGGGCGGCGGGCCGTGCGGCTCGTGCGCGAGAAGGCGGCCGAGTTCGGCTATCGGCCCGACCGGGTCGGCATGATCGGTTTCTCGGCCGGCGGCATGGTCACGTCGGACGCGCTATTCGGGCCGGCGGAGACGCGGCCGGATTTCGCGGCGATCATCTACGGCGCCCGGGAGGTGAAGGAGATCCCGAGCCCCGCGCCGCCGCTGTTCCTGGCGGTCGCCGCCGACGACGCCGGCTCGGTCAGTCGGACGGTCAACCTGTTCGCCGCCTACCGCAAGGCGAAGGGCCCGGCCGAACTGCACGTCTTCCAGATGGGCGCGCACGGCTTCGTGAACAAGGGGGGCGGCGCCGATCACTTCATGGACCGCCTGGAGGAGTGGCTGCGGGCCAACAAGCTGCTGGCGAAGTCCGGGACGCCGTGACGAGCTGGCGGTCTCCTGGGCCACATCCGTGCCCCGGGGAAGACATCCTACCGCCATCGTGATCTGTCACGGGCCGGTCTCCGAGAAGGAGAGTAGCCCGATTTCCAGTTCATGAAAACGGTAGCCACGAATCGCTCGACCTGCCGGGCAATCCCGTGGCATGCGTTGGAGTGCCGCCTTCCAACGGTCGCTTCACTCGGCGGCAGACCGCCCGCGAGCGGCACTCCAACCCCAGAATCATGGGACTTCCGCGCATCATGTGGACGATCGGGAATGCACCGTGATGGCCTGAGACCCGGCCTGTCGGCGACGAGGCGGTCGTCGGGGTGAATCGATGGAATTCCGCATCGTGATGCACCTCTTGCCATGGGAGGGGAGATGAGCGGAGACACGGATCGATCAAGGCCCGCGCCGAGCGCATCCCGGCGGGCCAGTCGGTCGCCCGCGAGCGCGGCGTCCGCTGGGGCGGCTCGCGCGCGGCCGGCGGATCAAGGTGACTGGGGAGCAGGCCGCGGCGATCCGGCGACTGAGGACGGAGGGAGGGGAGATCGCAGCGATCGCGCGGGCTACCGGGCTGTCCCGCCCGACGATCTACCGCATCCTGGGCGAGGAGTGTCAGGGCTCATCTCTGCCCGGCGACGGAGGGCCGGCCAGGGGCATAGCTTGCGTCACGAGGCCGATGTAAGCTGTGAGTTAGTATCGACCCGTTACGGTTCTCGCTGATGGAGGCCGACCTATGCGGATGCCTCGCTTGCGGATCAGCGTGAAGAGGTTGATGATTGCGATCGCAGCTCTGGCGATAGTCCTCGGCTGTTCGATCGAAGGAATCCGATTGAAGCGACGACGCGACGCCTTCTTGCAGAAGGCCGCGGAGCATGGATTGTACGAGGAGATGAGTCGGGAGGATCAGAAATCCGCCCTGGCGATGGCAGTGACCGCGGATGAGAACCGATCACGGCTGGAGAAGATACAACAAGACTACCCCACACGGGACCCGGTCATCGCTCGGATGTCCAGGTCAGGGAATGCCGATCTCGACAAGCTATGGATGGAGATGGAAGCGGATCGACGCCTGGCCGAGTCGCTGGAAAAGTCGCCCCCCAAGTCCTGGAATGCCGATCTCAGCAGGCGAATGATGGAAGCGGATCGACGCTGGGCTGAGTGGCTGGAAAAGTCGCTGGAAAGGAGGAGGGTCGAGGCCGCAGAGCAGCGAGCCAAGGCAGCGAAGCTGGCCGAGACGGTCGCCTATCACGCGATGCTGGAGCGAAGATACGTGCGAGCGGCGTCGCGCCCGTGGCTGTCCGTCGAGCCTGATCCGCCGCCGCCGGAGCACGAGCAATTGCTGACCGGGATTTACTGGGCCGAGCGGGGCCGGCACGCGGCCGCGCTCACGGCGTACGAGCAAGCCATCAAGTCGGACCCCGACGGCTTCCTGGCCCTCGATCGCCTCGCCTGGCTGCTGGCGACCTGCCCGGAAGACCGAATCCGCGACGGGAAGCGGGCCGTCGAACTGGCGAAACGAGCCTGCGAACTGTCTTCCTCGGAGGTTGCCACCTGCGTCGAGACGCTGGCCGCGGCCTACGCCGAGGCCGGCGACTTCGAGGCCGCCAGCGATACCCAGCGCAAGGCAATCGGTATGCTTTCGACCAAGGACCCTCGATCGGAGCCTTATCGCAGCCGACTGGAGCTATACGTCAGCCACAAGCCATACCGCGAGGCGACGAACCACTAAGAGAACTTCGGGCTCAGTGGCGAGGATGGCATGGGCAACGTCTAACGAGGCGATCAAGCGGACCCGCCTGCGGCGGGCCGCTGAAACTGGGCATCAGGCGGCGAGGAGTATCGGATGCCGAAGATCAGCGCCGGGCCGATCCCCGAGGAAACTCTGGCCAGCATCCGCGGCTGCGTGGCGGACGCGCTTGCGGTGCTCGGACGCGAGTTCGCCTCGGCAGATCCCGCAGCGGTGGTCGAAGCGGTCAACGAGTTCGCCTACCGATGGCAAAAGGGCCGCCGGCCCCCGGCCGACGTGGTCGCGGATCTCGAAGAGGCCCGTCTGCTCTTCGGCAGCCTGTGGGGCGAGCAACTGGTCAAGCAGTTCGGCTGGGACTGGGTTCAGGTCAGCTTTCCTGATGGCTCCTCTGCGTACGGCGTCGTATCGCGAGATCGATCCCTCGCGGTCTACCCGCTGGAATTCCTGCTGGGGTGCTTCCAGGACCCGGGGGTTGACATGACCGTGGCGCTGGCGTTCAACCTGCTGGTGGCCGGAGGCGTGCCCAGGATGCCGCGGCGGAGCTATACCAATGTCATGGACGGTGTCCATCGGATCGTCCCTCGAGACTGAGGCCGGGACCTGCCGAGGAGGCACGCCTAACGGGTCGATCCAGCGGACCCGCCTGGCGGCGGGCCGCCGATCTATGACGTTAGACGGCGAGGGGCACACGAATGGCCGCCGGGGCAAATCTCGACTTCTTCGCCGCCGAGTCCAACCAGCTTTCGCTGCTGAACTTCTCGTTCACGGCCACCGATGTCCGCGTCTTCGAGTCGTACTCGCGGCCCGACTGGGAGTTGCGCCGGCTTCGCTCGGTGACGAATTGGCTACGGTGTTCCGGATCGGCATCGACCCCCATGGCAATGGAGGCGCCGCCCTGCTCCAGCTTTGGTCGCCTTCAGTCATGAGAGAACTCGAGATCGAGCGGTTCGCGCTCGATCCGGCCGCCTGCGGCGGCCACACTTCCCGTCATCGCATCGTCGGTGGAGTGCAGGCGGAGGGGTGGGGAATCAGCGCCGGCGTCAATTGGGAGGCGCCGAAGAAGGTTTCCAACCGCATCCAGTATCATATTCGCAAGCGGCTTGCGGTCGACAGGGTCCCCGGTCGGCCGGTGCTGGCGCAGGCGATGGAGTTATCCATCACCGGGTACGCTCTCAAGTCGGCGACCCAGACCCCGTGGGAATTTGAGTTGCAACCTGAACGCGGGCTCGCCTAACATCTCGGTTATGCGGACGACTACTTGTTAGTCGATCGAGGACATCGCTGAACGATGGATGCCGAACTCGACCCAATGCTTGCGGACGGGGTCAACGACTACGGGCCGCTCGGCAACGACGCCGGGGCCGACGTGCGGACCCTCTACCTCCGCTGGCGGCAGGCCGGCAAGCTGCGAAAACGGTTCCTTCCTCATCTCCTCCAAGAATGGGAGATCGAGGACCGCGACTGGGATGATCTCGAGCCTGATCGCGTCGCCACGCAACTTGTCGAATCGCCGTATCAAAGGCTCGTCCGTGACGACCTAATCATCGGCCTCGCCTTCGCTCAGTACTTGGTTGACGATCAAATCGAGGCCGAGGTCAGGCGGCGCACATTGGTCGCCATCGAACGCCAGGGCCTCGATTGTGTCCTGGCGTTCCGAGACTGGACGGACCGCCAGGAAAGGGTGCGGAACCTGGAAGCGATGAAGTGGTTCCTCACCGCGCCGACCGACTCATGAAGTCATGCAGCGGTCCCCTTCGGCAGGCCGCTGGACTCCGGCGTAGTGAAGGACTCGGAGCGCTGCGGAATAGTAAACGGTGGATTATCGTTCAGAATTGACGACGGAAGCGTTGTCCCCGACCACTCCGGAGATCGGAATCGGGGCGCCAGCCCCAATATCGCCGGTCGCTTACGTCTCCCCGTCGGCTCGCGACTCCGACTGCACCTCGACCTTCCTGAGGTCGTCTCGCGCTTTTCCCAGGCGTTCGAGGATCTCGGCTTTGTGGTTGCTCAGCAATCCTTCCATCTCGTCGTATTGACTCATAATCCGGCTAGTCAAATCATTTGCTTCAACATCCCGGGCCGTCTCATCCTCCGCCTGGCGCATCCGCTGCTTCATCGCATCCTTGAGCTTCAGTACGGACCCCGTGTGGCGCTCCGCCTGTTCGAGCTTCTTATCCAGCTTGGCGATGTAATCCTTAAGCCTCTCGTCGTAATTTGCGAGGGGCTCATCGGATGCCGAATCGGTTCGAGCAGTGCTCATGGGCCCCCCGTCCCGCCGATGCGGCATGTAAAGCCTCGTTTCTAATCCGGGCTTTACACCGGGGAATTGACGTAAGTCCTCACGTGACGTCGCCGGTTTCGTTCATGCGACGGGGATATTCACACTTTACATATCGGACAATTATCAGTCATTCGATCGACGGTCGTCAGAGGTTCACATGTCTGGTGATCGCCATCCTCGCATGATACCGCGCCGAGACGCTCGCCGCACCGGGACCGAACGACGTTCGCCGGAGCCGGTCGGCCGGCGCCAGGAGGGCCGACGCGACGACGACCGGGACGTCGGCCGCTCCCGGAGAAGATAATGTGGCAGTTGTGTCCTGTCGCAGGGTCTTGGGCCTCGGCTCACGCCGGCTGCCACTGGCTCTGCACTTCCTTGTGATCCTTGTTCAGGTGGATATGGTCGTGGACCTTCGCCACCCATGAGATCGGGATCGTGTGGTGCTGCCCGTCCGGGCTGTCGTTCCTGGTCAGCTTGATCCTGTCGCCCTGGACATGGTTGACCTTGCCGATCTTCGTGCCGCACGAGGCATAGACGTCCTGGTGCTCCTTGATATCGGCGGTCGAGCCGACGGGGCCGGTGCTCTCGGCCAGCGAGGCTCCGGTCTTGTTGGGATGATCTGCGGACATGGATGTTCTCCGGGCTGGATTCGGTATGACATGGCCTCGCCCCGCGGGAAGGCTCCTCCCGAGATCGGGGTGCAAAGCGCGCGCCGAAGGGAATCGTATGCCTCCACGGGCGTGAGCGGCGTCGCTCGCCGACTGCGAGCGAACGTCGGCCCGCGCAGCGAGCGGGCGGGGGTGGCCCGGCATTTGCTGGCCCATTCCGATCAAACTCCTTTGGTCTTCGCTGCGAGGAAATCTCAATGTCAAGCAAATATCAAGGCAAAGTCATCGTCATCACCGGCGCGTCGAGCGGCTTCGGGAAAGGGACGGCGCTGGAGCTCGCCAGACGCGGCGCATACGTCGTGCTGGCCGCCCGCAGCGCCGAGACGCTCCACGACCTGGCCCGCGAGTGCGAGTCCGTCGGGGGGAAGGCCCTGGCCGTCCCGACCGACGTCAGCGACCGGACCGCGGTCCAGAACCTGGCACAGAAGGCGATCGGCTGGTTCGGGCACTTCGACGCCTGGATCAACGACGCGGGCGTGGCCGCCATCGGGCGGTTCGACCGGGTGCCGCTGGAAGACCACGAGCAGGTCATCAAGACCGACCTTCTGGGCACGATCTACGGCAGCCACGTCGCCCTCAAGCACTTTCGCGAGCGGAACGCCGGCACGCTCATCAACGTCGCCTCGGCGATCGGCAAGATACCGGCCCCGCTCTACGCGTCCTATGCGGCGGCCAAGTTCGGTGTGGTCGGCTTCTCCGATTCCCTTCGTCAGGAGCTGGGGCAGGAGAAGATCAAGACGATCCGCGTCTGCACGGTGATGCCGATGGCCCACGATACGGAATTCTTCGAGCACGCCGGCAATTACACCGGCCATCAGGGCGTCCCGATCCCGCCGACGTACGACCCCAAGGTGACGGTCGACGCACTGGTGCGGCTGGTGGACTCGCCCGAGGACGAGGTGATCACGGGTTGGCAGGGAAAGATCGCCAACGTCCTCCATCATCTCATGCCGAACGCCGTCGAGAAGTTCATGGCGGTCAACACGGAGAAGGCCCAGCTCCACGACGCTCCGCCCGAGCCGGCGACGTCGGGCGCGGTGCATACTCCTTCCGGGAGATGATCCTCGCCCGGGCCGCCCACGCCGGGTGATCTCATCGCATCGAGCGACGTGCCGGGACGGTCGATCACGGAGGTGGCGATCGGCCTGCCGGCACGTTTTCTGCGGGATCAAACATCCTGATCGTTTCTATCGCGATTTTCGCCCATCACGGTGGGCTTATGGGAAGCATGGATCATGAAGGTCAAATCGTCCAAGAATCAGTACGAGATGCAGGACCCGACGAAGCAATATCCGAGCCCGAAGTTTCCCGAGCAGACCGAGCAGTCGCCGCCCGGCCTGGCCCGGGAGATGAATCCCAAGCCCGATCATGGCGAGGAGAGTTATCAGGGATTCGGGCGGCTGAAAGGGCGGAAGGCCCTCATCACCGGGGCCGATTCGGGCATCGGCCGCGCGGCGGCCATCGCATTCGCCCGCGAAGGGGCGGACGTCGCCCTGAACTACCTTGCCAGCGAAGAGCCGGATGCGAAGGAAGTCGTCGCCTTGATCGAGAAGGCCGGCCGGACCGCCGCGCCGTTCCCCGGCGACATCCGGGATGAGGCGTTCTGCTCGAAGCTGATCGAGGACGCCCGAGCGGCGCTCGGCGGCCTCGATATCCTGGTCAACGTCGCCGGCCACCAGCAGGCGTGCGAGAGCATCGCCGAGATCACCACCGAGCAGTTCGACGAGACGTTCAAGACGAACGTCTATGCCATGTTCTGGCTCTGCAAGGCGGCGTTGCCCCACATGCCGGCGGGGTCGACCATCATCAATACCGCCTCGATCCAGTCCTACCAGCCATCGCCCACGCTGCTGGATTACGCCTCGACCAAGGCCGCCATCGTGGCCTTCACCAAGTCGCTGGCCAAGCAGGTCGCCTCGAAAGGGATCCGGGTGAACGCCGTGGCTCCCGGCCCGGTCTGGACCCCGCTCCAGTCGAGCGGAGGCCAGCCGACGGAGAAGCTCCCGGAGTTCGGGGCGAAGACCCCGCTCGGCAGGCCCGGTCAGCCGGCGGAGCTGGCCCCAATCTATGTCCTGCTCGCCTCGCAGGAGTCGAGCTATGTGACCGGCGAGGTCTACGGAGTGACGGGCGGAAATCATCTGCCCTGAAGCGAGGGCTGGCACGGGCCTGTCGAGTCTCACGGCTCGCGATGGATCTCGCCGCCCTTCATGACGAACTTGACCTGCCGGAGGGCCTTGATGTCGCGGGTCGGGTCGCCCTCGACGGCGGCGAGGTCGGCCAGCAGCCCTGGCTTGATCGCGCCGAGGCGGCTATCGTACCCGATCGTCCTGGACGCGACGGAGGTCGCCGCGCGGAGGGCCTCCGTCGGCTTCATGCCGAACTCGACCAGGAGCTCGATCTCGCGTGCGCCGTCGCCGTGGGCGAAGACGCCCATGTCGCTGCCGTTGGCGATCGTGACGCCCGCGGCGAGGGCTTTCTTGAAGGTTTCTCTCGCGTGCTTGATGCGGGGCGGCTCGGGGTCGGTCCCCGGCCGGTAGCCGCGGTACCGGGCCGAGGCCTCGAATGCCGTGAGCGTCGGGCAGAGCGCGACGCCTCGCTCGGCCATCAGCTTGAAGACCTCTTCGTCGCCGCCGTCGCCGTGCTCGATGGTCGCGACGCCGGCCAGGGCCGCGCGTCGAATCCCCTCCTTCGAGGTGGCATGCGCCGCGACCGGGATTCCGACCGAACGAGCCGTCTCGACGATCCGCGTCATTTCCTCCTGGGAGAACGAAGGCCGGACCGCCGCGCCCACCATCGCCGTGTCGGCGTAGACCTTGATCCAGTCGGCCCCCTTGCCGATCTGGTCGCGGACGACCCGGATCAAGGAGTTGACGCCATCGGCTTCCTCGGCCCCCTGGGGGATCCGCCACTCGGCGCGAAGCCCTTCGGCGCGTAGCTGCCGGTCGCCACGATCGCCCGGGTGACGACCAGCATCCGCGGGCCGGGGACGATCCCTTGCTCGACCGCCTGCTTCAGCCCGACGTCGGCGTAGCCCGCCCCCTCGGTCCCCAGGTCGCGGATCGTGGTGAACCCCGACAGCAGATTGCTCTTGAGGTGGTTCGTCGCGCGACAGACGCGCAGGCGCAGCGCCTCCTTCAGGACCTGGTCATCCCAGAGGGCCTCGTCATACGGGTGGAGCAGGACGTGCGTGTGGAGGTCGATGAGCCCCGGGAGCAAGGTCATGCCGGGCAGATCGATGACGCGGGCGCCCTCGGGGACCTTGATCTCGCCGGCCGGCCCGGCGGCCTCGATCCGCTCGCCGCGGACGACGACGGCCCAGCCGTCGTGGGCCTCGGGATCGATCCCGTCGAACACCCGCGCCGGCTTGAGCACGACCGGCCGCGCCGCGCCGGCCCTCGGACGACCCCTGCCTCGTCCTGCCGGGCCTTGCGCCAGGGCTGAACCGACCAATGTCGACAGAATTACCACTATCACCATAACAAGCCGCGACATGACCGCTCCCTTTCTTCTCGCCTTCGCCCGCGAGTCAATCCGCATCGAGCCACGTTCGAGCATCATGCCAGCCATGGAGGCCGGATGCCAGAAGCCCCCGAGTTGTTTACCGCGACGGCACTTTCTCCCTACGCATCGGGGCGACGCCCAATGAGACCTATCATTTCGGTGATTGAATCTTGAATGCGCGGCGGCGATCGGAGGGCGCATAGCACGATTTGACGGCGGACCGTCATGCGGTCTCCGCGGATGATCAGGAGTGATCGGGCGGAGTTGGATCGAGAATTCGATCGGAGGCGCAGGTCCAAGGAGCCCCGCGAATGAGGAGATAGCAATGGGAAAGGCGGCTGACGAGGCAGCAAAGCAATCCATCGGTCACGGCAAACGCTCAGCCCGGGCTGCACCATCTCCGAATGCCGCGGGGAAGTTGTCACCGGCGGGAGCGAAGATCGTCGGCGCGTTCGAGGAAGCGATCACCCTGATGCAGACGAGTTAACACTTAAAGCGTCATTTCACGGTCCGCACTGATAAGGTGGCGTTTACGCCCCGAAATTACGGGCCGGACGACGTGCGGCGAGTCCGCGCACTGCTGGGGATAAGCCAGGTCCTCCTCGCCCGGTTCGTCGGCGTCAACGCCAACACCGTGCGATCCGCCCGGCATGCTTGCGGGGAGAGGTTGCAAGTCGTTTTTACATCGGTGATAATCCACACGCAAGTTGAGATCGCGCACTCCACGGATGGCCAAGGACTACCAAGGGCTGGGCGAGCATACGGCGGCGACGCCGACCCGGCGCGAGACGTGCGTGAGGCACAATTGCCGGGCGACATACCGCGCCTGCGGGGACGGCTTCAAGATGAGCGGGGGGCCATTCCACGTCGGCCCTGTCCGATCGCTGTCATCCGGTCGAAAACGCAGGAGGTCCTCGGCTCCGGGAATATGGACATGATCAAAGTTTTCGTTTCCTATCGGCGCGACGACAGCCGCCACCAGGCCGGGCGGCTCTACGACCACCTCGTGGAGCATTTCGGTAAAGAGTATATCTTCAAGGACGTCGACTCGATCCCTCTGGGCTCGGATTTTCGGGAGATCCTGACCGAGCGAGTCGCCGGATGCGATGTCTTCCTCGCCGTCATCGGGGACGAGTGGCTCTCGATCGCCGGGTCGAGCGGGATCCGCCGGCTCGACGACCCGGGCGACTTCGTCCGGATCGAGATCGAGGCCGCCTTGGGCCGTAGCATCCCGGTCATCCCCGTGCTGGTCGGCAATTCGTCGGTCCCGAAGGCCGAGGAACTGCCGGAGAACTTGCGGGAATTGGCCTATCGCAATGGCACCCCTGTCCGCCCCGACCCGGATTTCTACCACGACGTAGAGCGACTGATCCGCGGGATCAAGGCCGCGGTAACCGGTTCACGCCAACCCCGTACGCGGCACTTCGGACTGGTTGGCCTGTCAGGCCTCCTCGGCGTTCTCGCTGTCATCCTTGTCGGTATCATCGTCTACACGACCAATAATAGGGCCCGCACCAAGATCGGGGTCGATGATCCGAACGGCGCGGCCGGCAAGGTGCCGATCAGGCCCGATCCGACGGCGAGTGGCACTGCTGTCTCGCCCGAGGGCCCCGCCCCGGCATCGGTGAGCCAGCCGCTCTCGCCCCCCCATATCACTCCGCCCCTTGAGAAGGGACCGGCCGTCTCGTCCGTCGTCGGGACGACAAGTACGAAAGGCGGGTTCCAGGCCTTGTTCAACGGCAAGGACCTGGCCGGGTGGAAAGTGCATCCGAAACAGCCGGGAAACTGGCATGTCGCGAACGGCGTCCTGATCGGCTCCGGTCCGGCACTCAGCCACCTCTACACGGAACGCGGCGATTTCGCCGATTTTCACCTGCGAGTCGAGGCACGCTTCAACAAGGGCGGCACCAGCGGTGTGTACCTCCGTTGTCCGTTCGGCCCAAGTCTCCCCTCGTCGGAGGATCCGAAGTGGCCCGATGGATTCGAGGCCACGATCAACAATGTACGAGTCGTTCGTAACATCACCGGGGGCCTCTATCCAGGCGTGGGCAATGATGTGTTTATCTACGACCCTCCTCCCATAGTGCCCTCCGGACAGTGGTTCACGATGGAGGTCATCGCCGACGGACACGCGCTGGCGGTCCGGGTGAATGGGAGACCGTGCGCATACAAGTTCGATGGGAGCAGACTCCATCGGACCGGCTCGATCGCGTTGCAACAGTACAGCCCCAAAACCCTGGTCGAATTCCGCACGATCGATATCAAGGAACTGAACCGCCCCGATCAGAAAGATCCAAGAGAGATACGGCGCTTCCCCGCTGGCACAGACCCGGTGACTCGAGTGGCCTTTTCGCCGGACGGACTCGGCATCCTCTCGGGAGGAAATTCTATGGAAGTCATGACAAGACCCGGTGGAGGACGCTTCTTATGGTTTAACCACAACTACGAGATACGAATGTGGTCGGTGGCGAACGGGCAGAATCTATTCACCAAGCAGGGAGCGGGATGGATTGACAAAGCCCTCGCGCTTTCGTCCGACGGCCGCTATGCGGCCTCGTCCGAGAATTCGGTGTCGGAGCAACCCGTCTTGATTTGGGGACTGAAGACTGGAAAGGTCTTACACAAACTGATGTTGAAAGATCGAAGAACCAATAGACTTTGCACGGCATTGTCTTTTTCCGCGGACGACCGTCGTGTAATGGTCGCCACGACGAACGGCACCGTTCTCTCGTGGGATCTGGTTACAGAACAGGAACAACCCCCGAACGCTCTCGGTACGGGACCGAGAAGTGAGGATGATTTCCGGGTCGCGGATTTCACCGGCGATCGACAGCATCTGGTCACCGGGAGTCGAACAGGAGTGGTTCAGCTCTGGGACCTGAAGAGCGGCAAGAAGCTGCAGACATTCGCCGGTCACGCGGGAGGGATTCGCATCGTGACTTCTTCGGCGGAGGGCCGGTTCATCCTTTCCGCCGGGAGCGACAGCACCGTCCGCTTATGGGACGTGGCCAGTGGCGTAGAACTCAAGCAATTGAAGATCGATGACAAGCGCGTGAGGTGCATCGCCTTCTCGCCAGACAGCCGACGGGCCTTGTCCGCCGGTCTCGACGGGCCCGTCCATTTGTGGGAGCTTGCCAACGGCGAGGAAGTGTGCCGCATGGAAGGCCATACCATGGGGGTGAACTCCGTCGCTTTCTCGCCCGATGGCCGCCGGGCCATCTCAGGAAGCGACGACAGATCCGTTCGACTCTGGCAATTGCCGGAATAGGGTGTTGCCGGCGACATATCCCCCAATCGCCGAAACTCCGACTCGGGGACCGTGAGTGGAGCCGCGATCGTCCGGCGAGACTTCGGAGAGCGAGCTTGCAAGTCGTATCCACATCGGTAAAGAATAAGAAGCAAAGCGGGACCGCTCTTCCGACGATGGCCGAGGGCCACGCCTGGCCGGGCGCAAGCTTCGGCCGTGCTCCCTTCGCGGGATACGTGCGCGAGGCATACTTGCGTTCAGTAATGTCAAAGTCACCGCACCGAACCGCAAAACCCTCTGAAAGGCCCATCGGAGACGCCGACGGCTCGTTCTTCCGGCGTCCCTCAGGGGGCAATCCGTGAAAGTCCAGGTCAATCAGACGAGAGCGCGCCTCGGCGCCAATCCACCAGCATGCCATGTCTGCGGGCCGGGCTCGAGATGGCTGATCGCAAGCGTATCGCGCGAGGACGAATCGGCCGGGCCATCCCTCTCGGCACGACGCCACGGCATGGTACAATCTTCTCGTCGCCGTTTCCCGGATCGTCCGGGGATGGTTGCGCTTCAATCGCGTCGGGGGAGGGTCGAAGTCGCCGACCATGAGAATCGGGATCGTGAACGACACCGTGCTGGCTCGCGAGGCATTGCGCCGCGTGGTTTTGTCGTCGGGCGAGCACGAGGTCGTCTGGGTGGCCGATGACGGCGCCCAGGCCATCGCGATGGCGCGGCAGGACCCGCCGGACCTGATCCTGATGGACCTGTTCATGCCCGAGGTCAACGGCGTGGAGGCGACGCGACGGATCATGGGGGATTCCCCCTGCGCGATCCTCGTGGTCACGGCGACCGTGTCCGGGCATCTGAGCAAGGTGTATCAGGCGATGGGATATGGCGCACTCGACGCGATCGACACGCCGACGCTCGGCCCGCGCGGGGAGATCACCGGCGGGGCGATGCTCCTGCACAAGATCGAGCTGATCGGACGCCTGGTCGGCAAGCCGGGAAAGCCCGGCCGGGGTCGGGGGGCCGACGGTCGCTCATCCTCGGACATCGCGGCGTCGGGGATCGCCGTCGAGCCGTCGCCGCTGCACCCGCTGGTCGTCCTGGGGGCCTCGACGGGCGGCCCGCAGGCGCTGGCGGCCATCCTGGGCCGCCTCCCCGCGCGGCTCGAGGTCGGGGTGATCATCGTCCAGCATGTGGATGCGTCGTTCGCGCCGGGCTCGGGCACTGGCTGGCCGAGCAGGCGCGCCGGCCCGTCACGCTCATCGAGGAAGGGCATCGGCCGGAGGTCGGCGAGGTCCTGCTCTCGGTCACCGACGATCACCTCGTCCTGGATGAGGACCGGCGGCTCCGCTACTCTCCCGACCCCCGGTCGGCGTGTTACCGGCCTTCGGTTGACGTGTTCTTCAACAGCGTGGCGCGGTACTGGTCCAGCCCGGGCGTCGCGGTGCTCTTGACGGGCATGTTCCACGACGGCGCCCAGGGGCTGCTCTCCCTGCGACGCAAGGGCTGGCGGACCATCGCCCAGGATGAGGCATCCAGCGTCGTCTGGGGGATGCCCAAGGCGGCCGTCGAGATCGGCGCCGCCGAAGAGGTCTTGCCCCTCGACCAGATCGCCGAGGAGATCACCCGGCTGGTAGGCGGCGTTGTGCGTGGTTATCCTAATTGAAAACTGAACACCGAAAACCGAACACTGAACACCGATTATTGGTGAAGCATGAGCGCCGAACCGATCCTGACCGAGCACAAGGTCACCGTCTTGCTGATCGACGACCAGCCGATGATCGGCGAGGCCGTGCGCCGGATGCTCGCCGGCGAGCCGGACATCGTCTTCCATTACTGCCGCGAGGCCTCCAAGGCCCTCGACGAAGCGCACCGGCTCAAGCCCACGGTCATCCTCCAGGACCTGGTCATGCCCGAGATCGACGGGTTGACCCTGGTGAAGACGATCCGGGCGAACGAGGCGACCCGCGAGACGCCGATGATCGTGCTCTCCACCAAGGAGGAGCCGACGGTCAAGGCCGAGGCGTTCGCGCTGGGGGCCAACGACTACATCGTCAAGCTGCCGGACCGGCTCGAGCTGCTGGCGCGGATCCGCTATCACTCCAGGGGTTACATCAACCTGCTCCAGCGGAACGAGGCCTATACCCGGCTCCAGGAGAGCGAGCGCCGGCTGGCCAACGAGATGAAGCAGGCCGAGAAGTACGTCCGTTCGCTCCTGCCCGAGAAGCTCAAGAAGGGCCCGATCCGGACCGACTGGCGGTTCGTCCCCTCGGCCGAGCTGGGGGGCGACTCGTTCGGCTACTACTGGCTCGACGACGACAACTTCGCCTTCTTCCTCCTGGACGTCAGCGGCCACGGGATCGGCTCGGCCTTGCTCTCGGTGTCGGCCATGAACGCGCTGCGGTCTCAGGCCCTGCCGCAGACCGACTTCCGCCAGCCCAGCGAGGTGCTCGCCGCGCTCAACAACGCGTTCCAGATGGACCAGCAGAACGGCCTGTTCTTCACCATCTGGTACGGCGTCTACAACAAGCCGACGCGTCGGATCGACTACGCCGGGGGCGGCCATCCGCCCGTCCTGCTCATGAACGGCCCGTCGTGCGACCAGGCCACGATGGAGACCCTCGAGTCGCACGGCCCGATGATCGGCGCGGTCCCCGACATACCGTATAAGGGCGGCAGCACCACGCTCGGCGCGTTCGCCAAGCTGTACCTCTACAGCGACGGTGCCTATGAAATCGAGAAGACCGACAAGGTCATGTGGCCGTTCGACCAGTTCGTCGAGTTCATGAAACAAGGCCCTCACGAGGCGCCCGACGGCGCGATGATGGACCGCCTCATCGCCCACGACCGGGTGCTCCAGGGCCGCGACGAGTTCGTCAACGACTTCTCGATCGTCGAGTTCCAGTTCATCTGAGGGCCAGCGAGGATGGTGGCGAAAAACCCTACCGTTGAGATGCCCTCGAAATCCAGCGTTTTCGGGCCATCTTGCCCTGCCCAAAGGCATGACGAAAAACTCTAGATTTCCGCCATACCCGCTCGTGGCGTCCGAGGCGTCATGGACATTCAAAGGCCAGTCCCGCATCGACATCGGTCCTTGGCGTACGATTTTTCCCGTTCCGAGGAGTGACCCCAACTTTGTCGAGATAGAGAGGATTAAGAGTCGCATCAAGGCTCTGGTATTGATAGGCGACGACAGACTTCTTCGCTCGACCTCCCGGATCTCGCCGCACGAGGAGGAAGACGGCGTTGACAGGATCGCCGGGCTTGTTAGATTCGGAAAACCAAATTCGGAATACCAAACCGGCCCGGGGAGCCCCAGGATGGGACGCCCACCTGCGAAAGAGCTGACGGAGCGGGAACTCGAGGTCATGCACGCCTTCTGGCGGCACGGCGAGGCGACAGCGGCGGAGGCGCGAGACCGTCTCGCGGCCTCGGGGCTCGACAGGACGTACTCGACGATTGCCAACCTCGTGCGAGGCCTGGCCGACAAGGGATTCCTCCGCCAGGTGAGCGATGAGAAGCCATTCCGCTACCGAGCCGATCGGTCGTACGAGGACGTCTCCGGCCGGCTCCTCGGCGACCTGCTCCGGCGTGTCTTCCGCGGCTCTCGTGCTCAACTCCTGATTCGACTCGTGGAGCAGCGGGCGCTCACGGCCGAGGAGCGCGACCTGCTCGAAGAGGTCTTGAAGGAGCGAGGTCGATGAGCGATCTGGGCCTGATGCTTGCCTGGTCCGCGATCCAGGTCTCTCCGATCCTACTGGCGGCCGCGGCGCTCCACGCGATCGCCTCGCGGCGGAGCCCGGCCTCTGGGGCCTGGGTCGCCTTGATGGGCCTCGGCCTTGCCATGGTTGTCGGCCTGCTGTCGCCGGGCCTGAGGGGCCGGGCACCGGGGCTGGCCGAGGCCCCCGTCGTGCAGCGGTCCTCCCTCACGCCTGCAGGCCGCGTCACCCCGAGCGATGGCGGGCCCGGGCCCGCGGAGGCATTGGCTGCCGATCGGTCGCGGCTGACGCTCGCGAGGCTCCGAGCTGTGTGGGAGGCCCTCGACAGGACAGCGGCCGAGCCGGCGGCACGTTGCCGCCCCTGGGGGAGAGCCCTGGCGGTCTCCTGCCTGGCCGGGGTCGGTGGGGGACTGCTCCGGCTGCTCGTCGGCCTCTGGACCGTCCAGCGCCTCCGGCGCCGGAGCCGGCCCGTGGATGATCCCGAGCTGGGCCGCCTGCTGGCGGCCCTCCTGAACTCGATGGCTTACCGACGCCGGGTCGAGGTTCGCGAGACGCCGGAACTGACCGCCCCGGCCACGGCGGGGTGGCGAAGCCCGGTGATCCTGCTGCCCGAGGACTGGCGTGCCTGGGACGGCGACGAGCGCCGGGCCGTCCTCGCGCACGAGTTGGCGCACGTCTGCCGCGATGACTATCTCACGGGGGTTCTGGCCCAGGCCGTCAGGGCCCTGTACTTCTACCATCCGTTGGTGCACTGGTTGGCCCGCCGCCTCCGGCTCGAGCAGGAGCTCGCCGCCGACGCCCTGGGGGCGCCGTTCGCCGGCGGGAAGGCCCGGTACCTGCGAAGCCTGTCGCGGCTAGCGCTTCGGCAGGATGGACGTCTCCCGTGCTGGCCGGCCAGGGCGTTCCTGCCGGCGAAGGGGACCTTGATCAGGAGGATCGCCATGTTACGTGAGGAAACAAAGGCGTCGGACCGGCCGTGGTCGCGGCCGCGTAGGGCCTTGGCGGCATCGCTGCTGCTGGCCGTCGCGGCAGGGGCTGCTGCTGCTGCACGGGCCGCTCCGCGCAGACGACCCCAGTGGACGCGCCGCCTCGGCGTCGGGACACGTGCTCGGCGAACCGTCGGGCGCGGTTACGGTGCAGAGGTCGATGAAGCCCTTCGACCTGTCTTACGTCATCGATGACGACTCGCAGGGCATCGTGGGATTTCGGCCCGCGGCCGCATTCGGTCGCTCGGGCATGGGCAGCTACCGCACGATGCTAAACGTGGTGATCGGTCAGCAGTGGGCGAAGGCCGCCAACGCCCTGAAATTCGATGCGACCAAGCCCGGCCAGAAGCCGCTGAGGGTCGACTTGTTCGAGCAGGTCGCGGCAAGCGTGCGGGTCTACCGTATCAAGAGCCCTAAGCCGAACGGGCGGATGGCCTTGAGTATGATGACGGTCCGGACGACGGAGCCGGTCGAACTGGGTGGCGCTCGGCCGGCTGTTCCGGATGAAGATTAGCGAGGTACGCGACAGGGACCGGGTTTACTACCGTGTGAAGGACGCCCCGCTCGCTCCGGAGATGTTCTTCTTCTGCCCTGACGACCGGACCCTCGTGGTCACCGGCGATGAGTCCCCTGCCGACGCGGAGAAGCGGCTGCTCAAGCATCTCCGCCGCGCGACCCCACCCCCAGCGCCGGTGTTCGCGCAGGGGAAGGACTGGGACCGGTTCCTCCATGGGCTCCTGGTCGTCGCCCTCGACAACCGCGGGGGGCGCCTGGCGAAGCCCGTCAGGGGGGACGACCCGGCGGATGAGGGCATTGTTGCCGCCACGTCCCTGGTCGAGCACGCTGATCTGTGGGCCCTCGGGCTCGATGACGACGATCAGATCGTGTTCCGGGGGGTCGGGACTTGCCCCGACGGCGGCGCGAGCGATTCGACGGCCCGTGCGATCGGGGGCCTCCTCGACCAGGCCCGCAATCCGATCGAGACGCCCGAGGTCGAAGCGACGCCCCGTAGCGCCAGCGAAGAAAAGGGGTACCGGATGGCCCGGGAGTTCTTGAAAAACATGCGGGTCGAGCGCGAAGGCCACTCGGTCCTGGTGCGGTCCGTTGGAGTGGGGACGGTGGCTGACCTCGCCTCGCTGATCGCCGCCGGGGTCATCCCGTTCTAGCGAACCGCCGACCGCCCGCGCCGTCGATCGGACGGCGCAAAGTAGGCCTCGGGATAGCAGATGGACCATTATGAAAGATCTTTCATAATGGTCCGTTTTCTACGTCATGCCCTTCATCCGCGACCCTCACAGCCCGAGCCGAACGAGCTGACCTCTAAAGCCCATGGCCATCCTATCCGAATAGCCTCGAAGGAACCGTGCCAGAAAGCGGGCAACTTGACAGCCGGCAGCGTCGTTTTTTGTGAAAAATTAAACGTACAATAAATTTATTATAGTTTACGCTAATATATATAAGTGTATGTAGTGATCACGGCGACTCCCGTCGGGCTCCGGGTGATGACGCGTCCGGTCATGCCGTCAACCTTCCCCTCCGAACTCGCCTGGGTCGGCTCCCATCGTCAGGGAGACGAGGGACCGGACGATCTCCGGATCGCCGCCGACGCCATCGCCTCGACGACCTCTCGCGACAACGCGAGGCCACTCAACAGTTAGGGCTCGTCGATCTGGATCGTGGCGCCTTCGGCGTGACGCGCGAAGGCACCGGCCTTATCAAAGTCGTCTGGGCCGACGAGGCCGCCGCTGTGCTCCAGCGCGTCGCGTGCTGCCTTCAGCTCGCAGAGGGCTCCGCGCTGGTTCTCATCCGGACGTCCCAGGTCGACTCGGTTATCGAGGAAGCGAAACCACCGCGCCGGCCGGCGGTAAGCCGACTCGCGCACGACTCGTTCGACGACACCCTACAGGATCGCGGAACGGTCGGGCGGCGCGAGGATATGAGAGAGGGGGACCTGGATCTCCTCACGGCGCCGCGACCGGGATCGTTCCGCAGCCTCAGCCGGAGGCGGGCCAGACCGACGATCCAGTCCTCCAGGAGAGCGGACAGGCTCTTGAAGGTCAACTCGGACAGGTGGACCGTCACGTATCGCTGGGCCAACGGCTCCAGGTCTGTGGCCGGCACTTCCTGGTCTGTGGCCATATCGACGTTACCGACCGAGCGGCCCTCATGGGCGATCAGTTGAATGAACCGCCAGGCCTGCCGGGTCTGCAAGTAGAAGTCACGGGCTTCATCCAGGCGAACCAGGATTCGATCGGCCAGATCGCGGACTCGGTCGGCCGGGGGCACGCGCGGCCCGGCTGTCAGCCGGCCTCGTCGAGGAGCGTCTGAATCCGGCTTGCATGACCGGCGCGGCCGAAGTTGATCACGACGATCGCCGGCTTGCCATCCGGCGAGATTGCGTCGGAGTCGAGCCGATAGCGGTTCGCGTGGCGATCGAGCCACTCGCGGACGCGTGGGAGTTGGCCCATGGGTATCATCAGGTAGGGGCCGGCGATGACGTCAGTCGAAACCCGGAGCCGGTTTGGCGTCATCTCGTCGATCGTGGTGAATTGCCTCGTGCTGAGGAAAAAGCCCACGGTCCAGACTCCGTCCCAGAATCCGGGTGGAACTACCAGCGTTGGACAAAAGTCCGAGGAACTTGTCAATACCAGGTTGACGCGGCACTAGACGCTTACGCTATTCGCCTTGATTACGAGGCATCCCGAGTGAACTCCCCTCCCTGGCCGAAATCGAAATCCGATCGCATTTTTTTCGCTGGAATCCCGACGAATGTCCCTATAATGGCCACCAAAGGTGCGGCGAGCGTGCCGCCAGGGTGGAAATCCAGGGAGATTCGACGATGAACTATCTCGGCGTCCCGAGGCTGCATTTCGCGGGCACGTTCCTGGCCCGGCCTTCGACTGTCAACAACGACATCAGCAACTACGACCCGGCGACGTCGCCCCTCGACCCGGGCTGGAATCCGGACGGCGACGCGCGCTGGGACTTCCTCGGCTGCAAGGTCACCGCCGCGTACTACGCCGACGGGTCTTCCGCCACGGCGGCCTCGGCCGACCCGATCGTCGGCACGCCGCTGATCTCGATCAGTTCGCCCCCCGCCAAGATCGTCGATCTCGACCCCGACCAGCAGCTCGTCTCGGAGATCTGGGGCCTGAAGGTGAGGCTCGGCAGCACGGCCTCCGGTTCGCTCGATGCCCATTACCGCGTCGCGGCGTTCTGCGACCTCTGGTCCCGCGCCCAGCAGTCCAGCGGCGACCAGCCGCTCGGGGCGTTCTACCAGTCGATCCTGGAGAACATCAAGTGGCCCGCCGCCGCCCCCGCGTCGCGGTTCCTCAAAGATCTGTACCAGGCGAGCCCCGATGTCCTCTCGATCAAGTTCAACGTCGATGGCATCAACCTCGACCAGGGGCCGACCCTCGGCCAAGGCCGCGTCGTGGGCACGATCGGCCCGACAACGGCCGACGAGCCGAAACACTTCGTCCTCGGCCGGCTGCTCCGGCCCAGCCGACAGCAGGGTAAGAACCAGCAATCGGCCTTCACGTTCGCCCCGGCCCTTGTCTGCACGACCCGGAAGAAGGTGACGGTGGATTTCGGCAACAGCCTGCCCACCACCACGCCGGGCGGCCCGATCGACTCGTCGCTGATCGGCAAAGTCGAGCTGGCGATCGTCAACCAGAGCGGCCAGGTCACGACGCTCGGCCCGGTCAATTACCAGGCGAACGACTGGTACACCTCGACAGCCGGCGTCCAGGAGTTCCCCGACGGCCAGGTGCTGTCCGACGCCCAGCTCGCCGCGCTGGAGGGCGGTCGCCTGGCCCTGCTCCCGGCCGGTTCCGGCAGCGTGACCCCGGCCTCCCCGCCGCCCCTGATCGAGAACGCCTCGTCCAGCCTCCTCCGCGCCGACCAGTACGTCTATCGCCTCAACCCCGGCGACGAGGCTACTGTCGATCTCTATCTGACGAAGTTCGGAAAGCCGGCGGCCGGCGAGACGATCGCCCTGTCTTATGCCCCGAAACGCCTGCCGGCCGAGGAGACGGTCGGCGACCCCGAGAGTGCGCTGACGTTTCCCACGCCGACGATCCCCGACAAGACCGACGGAAACGGCCGCGTCCGCTTCACGCTCAAGGCGGCCGACCCGGGCAACCCGCGCCAGTTCATCGACGGCCAGGTCTATGGGGTCGCCTACTCCTGGCCGTCGGAGCAGCCGGGTCAGACCCAGGCTGATTCCTCGCTGTTCGTCAGCGCGCTGGTCTGGGGCGCGTTCACCTTCACGCCGCCCGCGACCTGGTGGGGCACCGTGCAGCCGATCCTCTCGCAATACGCCCGGCTCTACCCCTTCATGATGCAGTTCGTGAACCTGGGCGATTACCAGAGCGTCATGGACAACCAAAGCCAGATCGTCCAGGTCATGGGGCTCGACCCGGAGCATCCGGGCTACATGCCGGTGACTCGCGATCTCTCGCGCGCAAGCGCGAGATGATCCTCGGTTGGTTCGACGCCGGGGCACCTGAGGGTACCCCCCCGACGACGTGAGGCGGACGGGGCGTTCGACGCGATTGCATGCGCGGTGCCAAATAGCTCTGAAACGACCTCCTTGACGCTCCAGGTGTAGGGCGCGTGCCGCGTCGCGGCCTCCGCCTCGTTGACACCGCGCAGGAAATCGAGCGTGCCCTCGATCTGCCGCTCGAGGAGCACGAGGATGTCGCCCTCCGGGACGAGCTTCATATACGCCCCGAACGGTGTCGCGTATTCGGCCACCTCGGGCCTCGAGGAGATGGAGGTACTCACGCTGATCTCTCCGGAAAGGGTTTCATCCATCCGCTCATCTCGGCGATCCGTCGGATCTTACCGGGAAGCACCGCCATCAGGCACGGCCCCTCCGGCTCGACTCTCTTCGGAGACTTACCCGGTGAACGAGGTCAGGAAATTCCCGATCGCGTCGAGGAAATCCCGAAACGGCGGCATTCTATTAGTAGGCGAGTCTCTTTGTGCGCCTGTCAATCTTACGAATGAGAAGTCCGCGGGATGCCCTTACCGGATTCATCATCGAAACCACGAGGACGAACCCAGGAAGGTGCGCGAAGAAATCGCGCGAACGAACCCACCAGCTCGCTGCCGCCACCGATCTTCCGTCTCGCCTCGAATTCGACCGAGAAACCGCGCGAACGAAGCCGCGATTATAACGGTTGTAGCGATTACGCGGGCCGCCGCGCGGTTATCGCGATCGCGGGGCCTCGGCCGCTATTCGGCCCCGATGTGCATGCCTTCCTCGGCGACCGACTTCCGCATGAAGAAGCAGAGCGGGATCAGGGCCAGGGCCATGACCGCGAAGATCCAGAAGGCGTCGAGGAAGGCCAGCGCCGAGCTCTGTTGCTGTCGCAAGGCATCGATCGCGCCGAGGGCCATCTCCCTGGAGCCCTCCGGGTCGCCGGTGGCCTGGTAGAAGAACGACTGGAACGACTGCATCGCATCGTTGAAAGCGGGGTTATAGGCGTTGAGGTTCTCTCCCAGCCGCGCGGTATGCAGCGGAGTCCGACGGGTGACGAGGGTCTGGCCCAGGGTCGTCCCCAGGCTGCCCCCCTCGTTGCGAAGGGCCGCGAAGATGCCGGCCGCGGGGCCGCGCAGCTCCCTGGGCAGGTACAGGAACGCCGCCACGCTCAGCGGCGCGAACAGGCTGGCCGTGCCCACCTGCTGGATCACCCGGCCCCAGACCATCTGACCGGGGCTGGCCTCCAGGTTCATCTGCGAATACCAGTACGATCCCGCGGCCATCAAGACCGCGCCGCCGACGATGATCCAGCGTGCGTCGACTTTCTTGCCCAGCGCGTAGCCGACGATCGCCAGGGTCGGGATCGAGAACAGGCCGGCCGGCGACATCACCAGCCCCGACCACACGGCATTGTACCCGAACAGGTTTTGCAGCATGCCGGGCAGCAGGATCATGCTCGCGTAAGTGATCGCGAACGCCACGTAGGCGATCAGCCCGCTGGCCGCGAAATTGCGGTCGAGGAACGGCCGCAAGTTCAGGACCGGGGCCGGATGCCGCGACTCCCAGGAGATCAGGCCGATCAGGCCGAGAACGAGCCCCATCGCCAGGAACTGCACCCGCTGGAACGGGTCGCCGAACCAATCCCACTCCTGCCCCTTGCTCAGGAGGACCTCCATGCAGACCATCGCCAGGACGATCAGCCCGAGCCCGATGTAATCGAACCGGAGCCGGCGGCTCCTCAACCTGGCCCGCTCGGCCACGAGGTAGTCGGGGTCAACCAGCAGGAAATAGTTGATGACGAACGCGAGCAGGCCGGCCGGGATGTTGATGAAGAAGATCCAGTGCCAACTGTAATTGTCGGCGATGTAACCGCCCAGGGTCGGGCCGATCACCGGCGCGATCAGGGCGGCGATCCCGAAGAACGCCTGCGCCGAGCCCTGCTTCTCCTCCGGGAAGATGTCGACCAGCACCGCCTGCGTCACCGGCTGCAAGCCGCCCCCGCCCAGCCCCTGGATGATCCGGAACAGGATGAGCTGCTCCAGGCTCGTCGCCAGGCCGCACAACGCCGAGCTCACCGTGAAGATCAGGACCGAGATCAGGTAATATCGGCGACGGCCCAGGAACGAGGAGAGCCAGCCGGACAACAGGAGCACCGAAGCGTTCGCGGCCAGGTAGCTGGTGATCACCCACTCGCTATCGCTCTCCGCCGCCGAGAGGCCGCCGGCGATGTAGCGCAGCGCCACGTTCGCGATGCTCGTGTCGAGCACCTCCATGAACGTCGCGATCGTCACGGCAACCGCGATCACCCACGGGTTGACCGCCCGCTTCCGCGGCTGAGCCTGGGCCGTCGAGGTCGGCACGGTCATCCAGCCCCCTCTGAATCACGCAACTCCATCCCAAGGCCGGGTCAACGCGGATCCCGAGCCCGACCCAGTTTGTGCGATCGAGGCGGCACCGTCCAGACTCGTCACGCGGCGGGACGGGCCCGGCGCGGAGCGGAGCAAGGTGTCGAGGGGTGGGACCTTGATGAAGTCTCCGGGGGATGTCAGCATCGGGAATAGTAGGCATCAACGAGGATTGGCTCGCCGGCCCCGGCCGCGAACAAGGAGACGATCGATCATGGAATCCCCCGACCTCGAGGCGACGACTCCGGCACCCGAGACCGTCCCTGGCCCCGTCGGCGATGGGGTCGGGATCGTGCTGAGTCGCGACCTGTTCTTCACGGACAAGGTGAGGGGGACGGCCGAGGCGCTCGGCTACCGGATGCTCCAGGCGGGCCAGCCGGCCCGGGCCCGGCTGCTGATCTCGACCTGGCGGCCCCGGGTGGTCGTCCTCGACCTGACCGCGGGCGAGCTGGCCGCGCCGGCGGCCATGGACGAGTACCGGCCGTTGACCGGCCCCGGGACGTGGTACATCGCCGTCGGCCCGCATGTGCAGGCCGATCTCCTGGCCGCGGCCAGGGAGGCCGGCTGCCAGGTCGTGTTACCCCGCAGCAAGTTCTCGGCCGATTTACCCGCGATCTTGCGGCGGTACTTCCATCAGCCCGCTGACCAGCCCGAGCCGAACGCCTGAGCCGACCGGCTCAGGGCCGGACGATGCGCCCCCGTCCCTCGGCCTCAGCCTTGAGTGATTCGTAGGGGTCGAGATCCAGGCATGGAGCTCGCGAAGACGCAGACCGGCTCGCGATGGCCGGTCCCGACCCGAGGGCGAAGATCCCGAAGTTCACGGGACGATCGACGATCCCGGTGGCCGTCCCGATATCCCGGGTGATCCGGCGCCCGGTTCGATGCGACCGACGATCGGAGGAGGATACGATGCGCGGAGCGTGGCACGATCCGGAACAACGATCGACCTGGCCCGTCGCCCGGGCCAAATGGACGACGCCACCGTCATCGATGGATCAGGCAGGGCTGCGCGACGATCGGCCTCGGCCTCGGCGAAGGGGCTCCATCTCATGCGCCGGGGCATAGCCCGTGGCATCTCCCGGGGCAGGAGGGGGGATGATCGGGAGGAGCCGGAACGATTCCTCGACGATCCGGGCGACCCCCTCGGCGAGCGGCGAACCGAGCAACAACCGGAACTTCTCCAACAATTCACCCGCCCGGTCCGGCGACAGTGAACGCCCGCCGACGACCGATGGCGGCGCGACGGTCGTCGCCTCGATGTCCGGCGTCTCACCGGGAAGATCGTGGGCGGACATCGGCGTGATTTCCAGGAGGGCTTCCAGCGGGACGCCCAGGGCTCGGGAGATTCTCCGCAAGGTACCGGCCTGGGGTTTGCTCGTGTTACCCCGCTCGATCTGATAGAGCGCCGTTCGTGAGATCTTGGCACGACTGGCCAACTCGTCAGGTCCCCAGCCCTTCGCGTAACGAAGATCTCGTATCCTCTTCGATAATTCCATGATGACCTCGCATTTCCTCGATGTGGATGGCCGATCGAAAAGTGACTTCAAGACTCCGCCGAACCATCCTCGAATCCGACTGGGAATCCCTGGAACGAAACAGCCGAAAACAACCAACAAGTAGAGCAACCGCGGATAATCGCCAACTTCAACATGGTTCAAATCGGTCTATTCAAAAGGCGGACGCATTGAAGGCGACTAAAAGAAATCTCGAAAAACCTGCGTTTCCAGAGGATTTCCGCCCCAGCCGGAGAATCCGGGATCACGCTTTCGTGCAGGGAACCATCCGGCTTGAGGCGAGGTTTTTTGGAATCGGTAAGGACGAGACCTGGCGTGATTCGTCGCTTTCCCAGCCCTCACAATCGTCATCCCCGGGCCGGGATACTCCAATTACTGCTGATCCATTACAAAATCAGACCAATCCAGAAAGTTTAACGGTTTGGCTACGCAGGAGGGTCCAAGTTTTAAATTCTAACAAAGGGAATCAAATCGTCAAGTTACGAGTAGAAGACGAACCACCGGATCGGCAGATTCATCCGGCTCGACCCGAAGATCCGAGCCATCCCAAGTCCCAGCGAGCGGACATGCCTCGATCCAGGACCTCAACCGATGCGGGCGACCGCCTCCCTCCTTTCGCCCTAAGGGCCGATCCGGAGAAGTCTCCCGGAACGGAAGGAATTCATCCGACACATCATCCTGGCGCACAACAGGGATCCCATCTCGAATCGGAGTTCACGACTCTTCAGGCGATTCCGCCCGCCAAGTAAAGAGCCACCGTGCTCGAATCGATCCCCCCATTCACTCCCGCATCTCCCACGCGCGGAGTCGCAGAGCGAGTGGAAATGTCCAAATCGATTAGGATGAATGTCGAAGAAAAGGGAAATTTTCGGAGTGCCGGCCGGGAATTCCCGACGACACGTACTTGCGATTCAGAATTCCAACATTCAAGGACAAACGTCGCACGTCTCCCACATAGCCCAAACTACCAAGATGTGGGAGATTTCGGCTCGAAAAAAATCGTAAATTCGGACTTCCGCCATCTTGATGGGAGAAAATCCCTTCCTATACTCAATTCTCAGTTCATCGAATTGTGATTGAGTTGACAGTTGCCCGCTTGCACGTGCATACGACTTCAGCCATGCTAGAACAGCCTCACCAATCTGCCCAGCCATGACGGCGTGCAGTCGAGAAGGATCCTATTTTCGATCGTCCGAACGGACCCCCTCGCGAACCAAGGCGCGTATCCAAAAGACTCATCGAAAAAATTCATGATCGGCTGCCTCGGAACCGGAAAGATTTTTCGGTCCTGCTCCCGGACCCGATCGGGAGCGATGTGTCGATGAAGGTCCATGAGGATCGGTTGCCCGGAACAAATCGACGTGGTTGATTGAGCACTTCGATGACGATGCTTCGACCGGGTGCGAATGAAAGGGAGCGATCTTAGATGATCCAATCCGCAGGGTTCGAGCTGGTAAATTCGACCGGGTCCTGTCGCGATCGCATGCGATCCGATCGCCCTGTCACCCCCGTATATCGGGTCGGCGAGTTCCTCCAGCGAGGGCGTCAGGCGTGGCCCGAGGGATCGCAGTTCTCCGTCGGGCCGAGTTGCCATGAATTGACCCTCTTCCACCATGAGATCCATGACGGATTGGTGGACGAAGTACGCCGGGGTCCGGCGGAGTTTGCATTGATTAACCTCGCTTCGGTCATCGTCTTCGCCTATCGCTTCGGCGAGGCGATCGCCTGGACTGATGTTCCCTATTCCTGGCATATGCAACATGAAGGGCGGCGATTCATCCCTTCGCGAGTCGATTCCTCCGAGACTCGTTCCCTGCTCTGGATCACCCTGGTCGGTGCGCGGGACGGCATGATCCACGCCCAGCGAGGGATGACCCTGTCGCCACCATTCACGCGGCGCTTCACGAGGCGATCCGCACCCAGGCGATGAGCCCATTCAATCCGGAAGACTGCACGAAGGCGATCTCGCGCATCTATCTCCGGTATGCGGATACGGTCGACCGCCTGACGATCGCCGCGGCACGGACGATGGGGAACGCTTGAAGTCAGTCCGTCATTGGTCTTTGATTCTCGATCGGTAGCCGAGCACGGAGGCCCAGAGCCGCTCGTAGGCGGCGACGGTGGCATCGATCGAGAAATCGTGCTCGATGCGGAGGCGGGCGGCCTCGCCGTAGCCTTTGCGGCGTTCGGGGTCGGCGGCGGCCTCGGCCAGGGCTCGGCCGAGGGCATCCGGGTTGCGCGGGGGGACGAGCCAGCCGGTCTGTCCGGGGACGATCAAGTCCTCCGTCCCCTCGACGGCCGTGCCCACGACGGCCCGGCGCGCCGCCATGGCCTCGAGGACGGCGTTGGGCATGCCTTCCCAGAGCGAGGCGATCACCAGCAGGTCGGCCGACTTGAGCAGGTTGGGGACGTCGTCGCGAGGGCCCAGCCAACAGACCTGGCCTCGCAGGTCGGGACGCCCGGCGATCTGCCCGAGCAGCCAGTCGCGATCCGGCCCGTCCCCGACCAGGGCCAGGTGCCAGTCGGGCCGGCGGGCGATGACACGCCCGGCCGCGTCGAGGAGATCGGGCAACCCTTTCTGCGGATCCAGACGGCCGATGCAGAGCACCAGATGCGCGTCGTCGGGGACCCCGATGGCCGCGCGCGGGACCGGGGCCGCGATGTCGTACGGCGTGGGATCGATCCCGTTGGGGATGACGGTGAGCCTCGCCGGGTCCAATCCCGCGGAGTCGCGGCTGAACCGCAGGACGCCCTTCGACACGCAGACCGACCCGACGGACAGCCTCGAGGTCAGACGATCGAGGGTCAGGTGCCAGCGCTTCTGTCGCTCGGCGACCCGGAGTCCACCCACCACCCACGGCCGTCCCGACCAGGGCGCCGCCAGCCGGGTCGCCAGGTTCGCGTGGAACATGTAGCTCTGAACCAGTTCCGGTCCGAATCGTCGCAGGGCCGCCGCCAGTCGCGCGATCGCCTGCAGCGGGCGGCGGCGGCTCACCCCCAGGCATTCGCACGGCACGCCCGCCCCGCGGATGACCTCGGAAAGCCGTCCGGGTCCTCCCAGACAAAAGACCCCGACGCGCCATCGCGAGGGGTCCAACCGGGTCGCCAGGGCGGTCAGGGCCCGCTCGGCACCGCCGACGTCCAGGTCGGTGATCACCATCGCCACACCGACCGGCCGGTCCGGCCAGGGGTGCGTTGCCTCGACGGCCAGGCGTTGGCTCAAGCTGGGCTGCTTCCAAGTGGCTAGTGGCAGGTGGCTAGTGGCTAGTGGAGAAAGATGCATCTGGTATTCTCTTGCCACTAGCCACTAGCCACTAGCCACTTGCTACTTTCCGCTACGATCCACTCCGGCGTCGCGACGGCCAGCGCTTCGATGACCGCGTCGGCACCCGCGCGGCGGAGCGAGTCGGCGTCATAGGTGGTGGCGACGCCGACGGCCCACATCCCCGCCCCCTTGGCCGAGACGACCCCGGCCAGGCTGTCCTCGATCACCAGGCAATCGGAGGCCGAGAGTTGCTCGAGGGGGATGCCGGACCCCGGAGCCGACGGCCCGCCACAGGTCCGGAGCGCGGCCAGCGCCAGCCGGTAGCCCTCCGGATGAGGCTTGCAATTGTCGGTATCCTCGGCCGAGACGATCGCCGATACTCGATCGAGGCAATCCATCCGCCGGAGGGCGTACTCGATCTCGGGACGCAGGGCTCCCGAGTTGATGGCCACCGGCCATCGGGACGCCACGGCACGCAGCGTCTCGGCCGCCGCGGGGAAGAATCGCAGGCCCTGCTCGGCGACCTCGAAGTAGCGCCGGGCCTTGCGGGCGATCAGCTCATCGAGCCGGGCGCGGTCGGCCGACTGGCCGGCATCGCGCAAGGCCGCTTCGAAACAGCCCCGATCGTCGTAGCCCAGGTACCGCTCGTGGTAGTCGCGATCCGTGATCGCCACCCCTTCCTGGGCCAGCACCTCCTGGAACAGGGCGAAATGCACCGACTCGTCGTCGACCAGCACGCCATTGAAGTCGAAGATCACCGCACCGATGCCCATCAGATGGCCTCCGGGCCGCGCTCGCCGGTCCGGATTCGCACGCAATCGGCGAGCGGGAGCACGGCGATCATGCCGTCGCCGATCATGCCGTCGGGTCCGCTGCGGCTCGCCTTGAGGATCGCGCTGATCGTCGGCTCGACGAAGTCCTCGTTCACGGCGATCTGCAGCTCGATCTTGCGGAGCACGTTGACGGTCACCTCGTGCCCGCGATACACCTCGGCCGCGCCCTTTTGCCTGCCGAAGCCCTGGACGTCCATCACCGTCAGGCGGAACACCTCGACCTGCGACAGCGCCTCCTTGACGGCCTCGAGCTTCGTGGGCTGGATGACGGCGATGATCAGCTTCATTGAGCAACTTCAGTAGGGCCGGCTGTGTGCGCCGGCCGGGATCGGATCGGCCCGAAAGATGCGCAAAGCCCGGGCCTTGCGGTCCGGGCCGAGAGGTTGTCGAGAAAGGTCTTCGGAGGGACTCGCAGAGCACCCCACGTCAGTCTACGATCGATACCGCTCAGACCAGGCCCGCGAGCACGCCGTCGCCGCAGAGGTTCGGGTTTCCGAACCGCTCGATGTGATGCCCCATCCCGTTGGCCAGGGCCAGGAGCAGCCGGTTGTGCGACACGCCCTTGTATTTGAGCGAGCGGCCCATGCGGAAGTCCAGGCCGTTGCCGACCAGGACGAACGGGATGTCGTTGAGCGTATGCGAGTTCCCCTTGCCCAGCTCGTTGGTCCAGACGATCAGGGTGTGGTCGAGCAGGCTCCCGCCGCCGCCCGGCTCGGGGGTCTCGGCCAGCCGCTTGGCCAGGTACGCCATCTGTTCGCAGTACCACTTGTTGATCTTGGTCAGGCTCTCCTGCGACTTCTTGTTGCCGTCGTCGTGGTGGGAGAGCTCGTGGTGGCTCTCGTCGACGCCGATCCACTTCATGCGGGCGCCGCCGACCGAATTGGTGTATTGCAGCGTGGCCACGCGGGCGAAGTCCCCGGCGAAGGCGTTGACCATCAGGTCGATCTGCGTCTTGCTGATCCTGGGCATCTGCGCGTTCTCGTGCTTCAGCCCCGGCTCGATCTCGGGGACCGCGTGGCCGACGTCCCGGCCCGAGCTGTCCTGCTGGAGCTCCTGCTCCATCTCGCGCACGAACGTCGCGTGCTCCTCCAGCAGTTGCCGATCCTCGGCGCTGACCACCGATCGGACCTTGCTCAGGTCGTCCTGGACGTCGTCGAGGATGCTCTTGAGGCTCTCCTGGTCCTTCATCCGCCCGTAGAGCTTGGCGAACATCTGGTAGGGATCGTCGATCGGGGCGATCGGCTTGTTCGGTCCGGCATAGACCATCCGGCTCCAGGTATCCGCCCGGTCCGGCACCATCACGCCGAATTCCAGCGAGCCGAACCGGGTGCGCGAGTCCTTCTGGCCTTGCAGGTGGGCCTTGATTTCCTGGTCGATCGAGAGCCCTTTGGCCCAGCCCGCCGGCGTATCCGAGCCGCCCTGGATGTTCCCCGGGAACAGCTCGATCCCCGTCAAGAGGCAGCCCATGCCGCGCATGTGGTTGTCGCCGTCGCCGCGGAGCTTATCGCAGACGCCGTGGAGGATCAGCGACCGATTCTTGAAGGGCTCCAGCGGCTTCAAGCTCTCTTTGAACTCGAACTTCTCGCCCTCCTGGTCGGGCCAGAAGGTCGAGGGCACCACCCCATTCGGGCTGAACATGATCACCAGCCGCTTCTTCCCGACCGCCTGATTGGCGAAGCCCAGGCTGGGCAAGTTCAGGATGAACGGGATCGCCGCCGCGCCGATCCCCAGGTCGCGGATGAACTCGCGACGGTTGGTTGTTCTCTGGGCCATCTTGCTCTTCTCCGGGCATCGTTGCGGGTGGCTGTTAACGATCACTATTCACCGGCCGCTCGTCACTTGCAAGTAGCGACTACCGTGCCGACCGTCACTGTCGGGCGTGGGTCTCTTGGATCCGCGCACCGGCCGAGCGGGGTGCCAGTGCGGAAGTCGTCATGATCTCGACCATCAGCTTGCGGATATTATAGTCATTCGCGGCGAAGGAGCGGCGCAAATTGGGCAGGTCCTGGCGTCCGAAGGCGCGGATCGGCTGCTTGACCAGGTAGTGGAAGAGCTGCTGGACGAACGCCGTGTGGGTCTCCTCGCTGGCGGCCAGGAACGCGGCGAGCGCGGCGACGCCGTCGAGCTCGACCCGATTGCCGGCGCGGGTCTCGTAGGAGCCGGTCGCGTCGATCGGCCGCCCTTTTTCCCGGTCTCGATATCGGCCGATGGCGTCGTAGTGCTCCAGCGTAAATCCCAGGTGGTTGATCATCGCATGGCAAGACTGGCAGGATTCGGGCCTGGTCTGGAGCTCGACGCGTTGTCGCGTCGAGAGGTCCGGGTGGAGGTCGGCGGCCAATGGGGCGACGGCCTCCGGAGGGGGCCTGAGCGCCCGGCCCAGGACGCTACGCGACACGAAGACCCCGCGATGGATCGGCGAGCTCGACGCCGTGTAGGCGAAGCTGGAGAGCAGGTAGGGGTGTGTCAAGACGCCGGCCCGCTCGCGCGGCTCCCGGTCGAACTTTCTGGAACGGCGCGTCGGGGGGCAGGGCCACGCCGTAGAGCTTCGCCAGCCGCCCGTTGAGGTAGAGGTATTTCGCGTGCAGCAGCTCGCGGAAATCGGCGGATTCGCCGCCGATGACATCATCGAGGAACATCTCGAGCGAGCTGCGGAGGTCGGAGACGACCGCCTCATCGAAGCCGGGATACGCCTTGGGATCCTTGGCGATCTCGGGCCCCTGATCGACCCGCAGCCATTGGAGGAAGAACTCGCGGACCTTGGAGCGGGCGCGGAGGTCCGACGCCATCCGCCGGGCCTGGTCGGCGACTTGCTCGCGGTTGGCCAGCCGGCCGGAGGCCGCGGCCTCGAGGAGCGTCGCGTCGGGGAGCGAATCCCAGAGCCCGAACGAGAGCCGGGACGCCACGTCGAAGGCATCCGGGTTGCCCGCGCCGAGCTCTCGGTAGAGGAACCGCGGCGACTTGAGGGCCAGCAGCACGACCCGCTTGACCGCCGTCGACGGGTCTCGGCTCGCCTTGAACTGCCGGTCGACGAAGAACGCCCGCTGCTCGGCCGACATCGGCCGCCGGAAGGCCCGCTCGGCGAACCGCCCGCAGAAGTCGCGGAGCTTCGGCTCGCGCTCCTTGTCCGGGGCGTTATCCGATACCCCGGCCAGATCCTTGAGATGCTCCACGACGTACCCGGCCACATCGAGCGCCGCGTCGGTCGTCGCCTGGTCCCACGCCTTCGAGATCGACGTCCCGCGCTCGTAGCCGACGCTGCGGTCGTCGGGCGGGAACGGCGTCTTCAGCACGAAGGTCTCAGGGAATGCGTTCGGCGACAGGTTCCGACCCGGGATCACCTCGACGGTCCGATGCGGGGGCTTCCACAACAAGGAGATCGACGACCGCTTCTCCTTCCCCCGGGAGAATTCCAGCCGGAGCGGGTAGACCCGCCCGCCGAGCAGATGGATCGACCCGCGATACTCCGTGTCGTCCCCCGACTTGACCGAGGCGTCGATCAACGGCCGGACCGTGTCGTTGACCCAGAGCTTGATCGCATTCTCCGACTTGACGACGAAGTCGTACTCGCCGGTCTCCGCGGCCAGCACCGAGCCCTGCCAGTTCACCCGGAACTCCTGCGAGTACTGCCGGAATGCGCTCAGGGGGACCAGGAGCACGGGCAGCCGGACCCAGCGCCCGGAGAGGTGCTTCACCGCATTCTGCTCGGGGATCGGGCTATCCGTCCCGAAATCGAACCGGATCTCCGGGTCGACGCGCTCGAGGGCGGGGCCACCGCCACCGCCCCGTCTGCGGCGACCTGCCCGCGTGTACTCGCCCTTGAGGCCCCGCGCCTGGTCCCAGCGGCCCGGGTTGCGGAAGCCGCCGATCAGATCGGCCACGGCGTTGCGATACTGCCGGACGGTCATGCGCGACAGCTCGATCCGCGCCGGCCGATAGGGATTGCGGGCCTGCGCGGCCTTCGAATAGAAGGAGTCATAGATATAGGCGGCGACCCGATCGGCGTCCTCGCCCACGCAATCCCCGGGCGCGTCCTCGGGCATCGTCTTGGCGATGATCCTCGACAGGCCCTCCACCGAACGATCGCCGATCAGCGGACGCGGATAATGATCGTCCGTCCCTTCCCCGGCGGCCCCGTGGCAAGAGGCGCACATCTGCCGGTAGATCTGCTCTCCCTTGGGATCGGGCGCGGCCGCGATCAGCAGCGGCACTCCCATCAGGATGAGCCAACCGGGCATCATCGCCCCCTGGCGTTGGCCGAGGGGATCGTGGCGACGGCGCCGACCGTGATGACCGCTTGCGGGCGAGGGATTCGGCTGCATGGGAAGGTCAACCATTTACGATCCGTGAGGGTCTGCTCCCGAATCGGGACGCGGGATGATCCTCGGATTCGAACCAGGCGGGATTGACCGCCACCGGGGCATTCCTATTCTGGGCCCCGGCGACAGCGTGGGGAAGGACCGGCGAATCGCACGAGGAGATTGCGGCGGAGTGGTCAACTCGCGGGGACGGACAACGCATAATCAAGACGATCGGTAGCCGCTCATCCTGATGCTCATCGTTCAACATTAGTTGTACTCGAACGAACCGGCGATCGCAAGGGAGGTCAGCGGTCATTTCAAAGGCAAGAGGTCGTGCCTGTGAACGTGGCAAAGTGGGTCTCGCCCTCAGAATCCTGGTCGCCAGTGAGGATGGATGTCGTGTCGAACGACGCCGTGGCGGCTGGGTCATCGTCGACGCTGAAGGGAATTGTCTCAATGAGGTTGAGCGGTTTGTCTGGTCCAGGGACGAGCCGTTGTTCTTCGATACACAAGCCGTCGCTCACGCGGCTTACCGACGAACGCGAGGGTTCGCGGAGGCCAGGAAAAGTCGCTACCGAGAGGCGATGATCCGCCTCGGACGTCCCTTGGAGCGGCCATCGCGTCACGAGGAGGAAAACTCTCACGGGAACCGCTCGAAATAGAGCAATTCCTGGGATGGCAGACGCTGAGGTTTCTGAGTGTTGTCTCGGAGGGGTCTTGGACAGACTCTGATCCGATCGGGCCATGGCACTCATTGGCACTCATTGGCAACTTTTCGCCGGGTCCTCGGCGCCACGGTCGCCGATCCCGGCCCGGCCCCGGGCCGGCCGGCATGCCCTGTTCAGGGGCGAGGAGATCGGAGTGAATGATCATCTCATCTCCCATTACGAAGAGGACCGCGCGGACAGCGAAGCGATGTCATCGGCCCGAGGGCTGACCTGGGATGACTTCACGCATCATCCCTTAACTATGAGGATGCCACCACACGGGTAAATCGTTAACGCACCTACGGCGGCATCGAGCTGTTTCTTTGTCGTAACTCTTGGCACACGAAAGCGATAGAAGATCCGGAAGGATTTTCAATTCGTTTGACAAGTGTTCCCCTTATGGGACAGTCTCTAGGGGCCAGCCGAATACGGACCTGGGTCCGGTCCTTGAGTACCGTGAGTGTGTCGCCGTCGCTGATGCCGACCACACGGGCCGAGCGGAGTCCTCCGCCTCGCAGGCGGGGATGGCGGCGACCAGGAACAGGCGAAATAAGAAGCGATGCATCCTGGAAATCTAGGTCGCAGATGATCGCTTGGCTAGAGGGCTGAGGTGGGCA
The DNA here is from genome assembly GCA_963743925.1 of uncultured Planctomycetota bacterium. Lineage (GTDB taxonomy): Bacteria > Planctomycetota > Planctomycetia > Isosphaerales > Isosphaeraceae > CAVZRC01. Next base: position 106,722 of record CAVURY010000031.1, read on the forward strand.
TGATCTCCAGCCAGATGCTGTCCCCGCCGACTCTCGGGCAGGCTCATCCGAGGATTGGGCCAAGAGGACGGCTCGGCCGATTCAGCTTCACGTAATCTCGCGCAAAAGTGCGAAGGTATCCGGGGGGAGGCGTGTGGCCAGCCAGTCACGCAGCTCCCGTCGGTCATCAATCAGAGGACTTACGGTCGCTAATTGTCTGGGGTCCAAGTCTGCGTCACTGTAGCCCGTAGGCCGACCCGACTCCTTGAAGACGACCCAAGAGTTTGTATAACTGTGCGGTCGCCCGTACATAAGAGCTCTCGGAGTAGTTCCAACCTGGGCGGCGACGGCAGAGTAAGTGGCGCGGCACCCGTGACTAGCCAGGCAATCCAAAATTACATCGATTATATAAATTTGTTCATACTGAGATCCGTCCTCGTTGTGAGCGGCTCGCCATAAACAAGCTCGCAACAAGCCAGATGGCTACAATGCTACATGTTTTGATGCATTCTCGAGTTGCTCCCAGATTTCGCTATCGATAGGGAACGGACGTGGGGCCGCCCGATCCGTCACGCCGGCGCCCGCCGCCCGCAGATGGAGCAAAACGGCATCGGCAATAAGAGAGCTACATTGCAGGACCTTGTCGTGGGCGCGAACACGCATGATCACGATGCAAAATCCGAGATGCATTACGCGCATGTCACCGGCAAATCGCGATCTCGCCAGCAGTTCGCCACCCTATCGCAAGCCGCATGGGATCGGATGGGAGTCAAGAACTGCAGAGGTAGCAAAACGTGCTGTTACGAGTGCCACGAAGTGGTTCTGCATAACCTCGTCCTCTCAGAAGAGGCTTTCAACGCGCTAAGCAAGCTCTTCGCCGGAAAAGACTTTGAAGATCGGGTCGTCCTCCTCAACAAAATTTTTGCAACCGGCCTTCGACAGGTCGGTGTCGAAGCTCGACTTCCCGCAGACGGCCGCCCAGAATCATCGGCGAAGAGTGATGTCAACGAACAGCCCTGATGAATTGGCGGACGAAACCTTGCGCTTCTTCGGTCCGACACGGCGACGCGTTCCATGTGGATACCTGTGGCCTTTTGGTCGCCAGGCCAGCTTTAGTGCCGCCGCACCTGGCTCTAACGTCGTACCGACCCGGCTGCTGGCCCCGGACGATCCGCGGGCGCCATCGATGGTGTCGGCGTCGTCGATGCCTTCGCCTTGGTGGCTGAGTCGGAACATGATGGCTTGTTGCCGAGGCCGGTGCATAGAAGCTTTGGTCAGGCGACCAAGCCGGCAAGCTTGTAAGACATAACAACCTCTGCTGCCCGATCCAATCGAGCTACGAGCTCGGCATCGAGGCGACGTATTGGGGAGCCGAACCGACTGACCTGCCGGAACCTGCCGAGACGGCCGAACCAGATCCGGCCGAGATGTGGGCGTGGATGTGGGTATTTCTAGCGATTGGAGCGATCACGCAGGCGCCCAGTGAAAAATCTTGGGCTCACCTATTGCGTATATTGCGTTCAAAGCGAATAATTCTCTTGAGAAGGCACGGATGGCGGGCCTTCATTGGGTTTCGTGGGTCTCGTCCAGGAGGCAATCACATGGGGGCAGCCCTGAAAAGCCGTGCTCGGTCGTTGAATCCGCCTCCGACCGAAGCGGAGGCGGATCTGGCTCGGGAATCGAGCCGGCGACTCGGTCCAACGCTCGCCGATCTCTTTGTTCCGAATGAGAGTGACGGCACATCGCGCGGCGTGGAGATCAGCGTGCATGTCCCAGGCAAAGCGGGGAGCGAAACGCTGACGATCCCGGCATACGCATTTCGCCTCCTCGCCACCATCCTAACAGAGATGGCCCAGGGCAACGTGATCACGCTGACCCCGATTCACGCCGAGCTGACGACGAAGCAGGCCGCCGATCTGCTGAACGTGTCGCGACCATTTGTCTGCAAGTTGCTCGACAGCGGTGCGATTCGGTATCGTAAGGTAGGACGGCACCGGCGAGTCGCGTATGTTGACTTGATGGAATACAAGAAAAAGACCGATGACGCACGTTCTCGGGATCTCGATGAATTGGCGGAGCAGGCCCAGCAATATGACATGGGCTACTAAGCTAAGGACCTTTCCCCGTAGGCGGGCGCACTCGGGGATACAGGCTACCTAGTGCCCTGATAGGTAGGCTCCGAAGATGGCGGCTATCACGGTCGTATGTGACGCATGCGTCCTATACCCCGCGCCGCTCCGCGACTTGCTCATGCAACTCGCCGTGGCGGACATCTACCGGGCTCGCTGGACGGACCGGATTCACGACGAATGGATTCGCAACCTCTTGAAGAATCGGCCCGATCTCAAGCGGGAAGTCTTGGAGGGGACCCGCCGCTTGATGAACCAGAACGTCCGCGATTGCCTCGTTTCTGGCTACGAGGGGCTCATCCCGAGTCTTTCGTTGCCAGACGAGGACGATCGGCACGTCTTGGCCACGGCGATCCATTGCCGCGCCGACTTGATCATGACGATGAACCTCAAAGACTTCCCGGAGTCGATCTTGGCCCCTTACGGCGTCGAAGCCATTCACCCCGATGAGTTCATCGTGAACGAACTCGACCTTTATGAGTCGGCTGTCTGCGAATGCGTAAAGACCGTACGCGCACGCCTCAAGAACCCACCGATTTTGGTGGATAATTATTTAAGCACACTCGAACGCCAAGGGCTTGTAGCAACAGTCGCAAGGCTCAGCGGATTCGCGGCCCTTCTCTGATCACAGCCGAATCCGCCTCTACCCCGAGACGATCTGCTCGACCGTCAGCGGGATGATCTCCATGGCCGGCCGGTGTGCGGACCGTGCATCAAGCCCGGCATCTGGGGGCACGCCAGATCCCCTGGAGGGTGCGGCGTAACCGAGAAATGCGCGATCCAAATTCGTCGGGCCAGATCCAGCCTACGACGCGGATCGGCTCAAGCAACTTCCAGGCGTCACCACCTCGGCTTGCGCTGATCGATCGCGTCCGCGGCCGCGAGCCTGATCAGCTTGGGATGGATGTTGTGGCCGACCCGCTCGGTCTCTTCCTTCAAGATCGCGTCAGCCTCTTCACCGATGCCTGCCGCGAAGTCCTTTCCCCAACCGTGGTCGAATCGGGCCATCTCCGCCAGCCTGGCGGCTTCGCCGTAGGCGATGCGATAGCCCATTTGGATTCGAGGCCTTCGGGGAGTTCTCGCATCGTGCTTCCTCCATGGCTCCATCTCAGTCGATCGCATTAATGATATCCTTCAACTCTCGCTCCGTGAGGTTGAAGCGCTTGGTCAATTCGCTGTTTATCACCATGACGATGAACTTTTCCTGCTCAACCTCAGAGACCTTGCTCTGGACTTTCCTGACCTCGCGATGTGCCGCTTCAAAAAAATCTCTCCAGGCTGCGGTGACCATCGATCGAAATTCCTTTTTCCACTCCGAAACCTCGAACTGCGTGCGAGTTTTCTCTCCGGTTGCCACGACGGTTATCTCCCGCCAGCACTCTCCCGGCGATCCATCTGGCCCAACATGGAAGAGGCGATTCCACATCAATGATCCGCGTTCCGGCTCGCGAAGCGGGTCGGATGGGTCGCGTTTTTCGGTGATCACGACGAGGGCTGTCGATTCCCATCGCCAGTCGATCTTGCGTTCATCGACCTCGACGAGCCGCACGTGGATGTCCTTGACCTGAACCTTGCCGGTGGTCTTATTGCGGGAGAAAATCTCGATGATAATGCCTTCCTCCAGCCTCTCGAAACTGGCCGCCATTCGCCCGATGGCTAAAGACCGGGCATCCTCAGACTCGAAGGAGTTGACAGGCAATGCGGGGGTCTTTGTCTTTGCAACCTGAATTGTCGGCCCAGGAACGGTTTCTTTTCTTCGATTCGCAAACGCGGGGACTTTTCTTCCGGCCAAATAGGTGAAGCAGGCCGCCAGGATCAAGACTGACACCGCCCCGCCGGCCGCGAAGATCGGGTCCTTCCAGAACGGCCTCTTTCCATCTTCGTCGGTCTTGCCGGCGTTCCGATGATCGGGCACCTCTTTGATTAGTCCACACTTCGGGCAAGGTAAACGTACCCCTTCGTTGTTCTCCATCACCGTGAAGATGTGTCCGCACGAGCAAGGAAATTGGACAACTGAGCACTTGCTGTAATCTATCGTGGTGGACGACCAGACCGGAGGGGCGACGGGCATCGCGTACGCTTTATCGTCATCCCGGGTCTTGATCGCCAACAGCGACGGAGCGACCGATGGTGAGACGGACGGTATCTCCGGCATGGAATCACGCCGATCTGGAACTTCGATGCTGGCAGAGCATTTCGGGCAGTTCGATCGCCGGCCTGCCCAGACATCCTCGACCTTGAAACGCTTCCCGCACGCGGCACAGGCAAACTTGATCATGGTCGGCCGCTCCTTCGAGGCTCCGGGGATGCATCTACCCTTACATGATATCGAGCATCGAAGGGCGTGCAAGGCATAAGATAGCGAACTAACGGTTCGGGTGTTGCTAACTTTTCAAAACCTTCTGGCTCGCGCCGGCTCCGTGGTTAGGATCGGTGATCCGGACGGTACGCCAGAGCAACCAATCTGCCAGACCCGATGGATGGCTGCAACGCGATAAATGGGCCGGGTCGCCTTGGGGGATCGCTCCCCCAAGGCTCCCACAGATCCGGACATGCCCGATTAAGGCATCCGGCTCGTCATGTCACGTAGACGCTACGGGACGACACACCGAGTGAACCGCGATCGCAGGCGGAAGCGGAGTCCGCTTCAGGATGCGATTGAGGTGGTCCCAAGTCATCCGACGACCGCGCCGACGACGGCGCGATAGCCAGCGCTTCCAGATCCAGGTGGCGGTGTTACGGAAGCGGACCAGCGCCATGGAGTTGCCGGTGATCCCGTAATACGCAAAGTGGCCCACCAGTTTCTGACTCAGGGTCCGGTGTTGGTCCTCGATCGGTCGGTGGCGGTTGACGCGACACCATTCCGACAAGGCTTTCAATCCACGGCGGAAACGGCTCCCGGACGTCTTGCGCTTCACCACCCAGTGCCCGTTCCGGGAGCGTGCCCAGTAGTGCGCGAATCCCAGCAGGTCGAAGGTCCCTGGTGGAGTCCGCGCCTCCGAGTTCGCCCCATCCCGGTCGCCGAAGGGCCGCTCGAACGGCACCAGCCGCGTTTTGTCGGGGTGGATTGTCAAGCCGTACTTCTCGAAGCGCTTGGGCAGCACGTCCATCACCCTTCGGGCGTCTTCTTCGCAGGAAAAACCCATGACGAAGTCGTCCGCATAGCGGATCAGGAACGATCGCCCCTTCAGACGTGGTCGGACCTCCCGCGCGAACCAATCGTCCAGCACGTAGTGCAGGAAGACGTTCGAAAGCATCGGGCTGACCACCCCGCCCTGCGGCGACCCCTTTTCGGGATGCGTGACGCATCCGTCTTCGAGGACGCCAGCGTTCAACCATTTGCCGATCAGCCGCAGCAGCACCCCATCCCGTACCCGACGCCTGAGAAAGTCCCGCAGATGACCGTGATCGATCGTATCGAAGAATTTTCGGATATCGACGTCCACGATCCAGCCACCTCCGATCGACATCGCCTGTTGCCAGAGGCTGCCCAGCGCTTGATGCGCCGACCGTCCGGGGCGGAAGCCGTACGAGCAGTCTTTGAAGTCCTGTTCGTAGACGGCTTCGAGCACCATGACGACCGCCCGCTGGAGCACCTTATCCTCAAAGGTCGGTATCCCCAGCGGCCTGGTTTCGGTCGCCGATCCGGCCTTGGGGATGTGGACCCGCCGCACCGGCGGTGCCTGGTACGTGCCGGACTTGGCTCGTTCCAGCAGCGACTGAAGGTTGCCCGTCAGGTTCGCCGCGTAGTCCTCGCCATCCTGTCCGTCCACGCCCACCGCGCCGTCCTTGCGGGTGCGGTTGAACGCCTCTGTCAGCCAGTCGAGATCGATGAAGTAAGCCAGAGACGTGAATCCCATCTCAGGACTTTGTCGAGCGAGTTCTGCGATCCGTTGTCGTTTCGTGGACACGTCCACGGGTTCCGATGCACCCGCCATGTTTCCCTCCAACGGTTTCATGACACGGCGCCCCCTTCCCTCCGCCGGGTCCCTCGGGATGGTTCCCCGGCCTCCACGGTACTATGGGGCGCTCCGACTCCCGTCCGTCCCTTTCGCCGCACTTCGTTACCTTCGCTTGGCGATACCACCCTTGCGCCGCAGTTTGCTCCCAGCGGCCTCGACGCGCGGCCGTGGGCTCCGGGGAGTTGGTGTTCCGGGTCCCGAGCCGGAATTGCTGGTGGAAACGGACGGGGCTCCCAGGTTCCCAGGGACCCCTCGTGTGCCTTGGCCCTGTTCTCCGACCCCGGCGGGACCGATCGCGCCAGGCCAGTTGCGGCGTGTCGGCGTGGTCCCCGCGGCTGACAAGAGCGAGGACTCCCGCGAGAAGCTTTCGAGGCTCAATCGCACGGCCTAGGCACTGGCTGTCTACGCTTCGCAGTGAGGGTCACCCCTCCCCACGCAAGACTCGCTTCCGGTTGCTGGCCAAGCTCTACCGGACGGGATTCGTTCACCCGCAGGGTTCCGATGAAAGGTTTTTGAGTTTCGAGTCTCTTCCTCCTCTCCTGAGCTTCCTGGCGCAATGTCAGTTCATTTTTCCGGTGTGACACCATTTATTCGCGGCCCGAGAGCTCGTGGCGACGGCCTTCGACGACGCAGGTGGCCGTCCCCTGCACGATGGTGATGGACTCGTCGTAATCGTGACGGTGGCAGGGGAGCCGTGCGCCGGGCTCGAAGAGGCCGTAGCCGCCGCAGATCCCCCGCGCGCCGAGCTCCGCGTTGTAGAGATCCTGGAACATCGGCGCGGGGCGAGCTCGAAGAAAAAATGGTGTCATTGAAATAAATTTTGCATGCATTTTCTTGGCGAATTGGGTTACCCATGGCCATATCAAAATCATCGTCCAGAGGCGGCAACAGCGCCGGTTAGTGGACCGGCTCGCCTCCCCCGTCCGATTCATCTTCACGCATCTCATCGGCGAGGCTCCGCTGCGCCGAGTGCCGGACCGTCAGCACGTGAACCGTATCGCCGCGGATGGCGAACAACACGCGGTACACGCCGTGCCGCTTGCCATAAAGCAGCACCCGCACCTCCTCGCCGTAGACCTCGGAATCCGGGTCGATCGGGCAGCGCCGCGGGCTGGTCTTCAGCGTGGCTATCTTCGCCCGGAGATGACGCGCCCAACGCAGGGCCGTCGCCAGCGACGCCGATCGGCCGAGTTTCCAGTGGGCCGCAATCTGGATATCCCGCTCCGCCCGAGGCTGTACGACCACATGGTAGGTCATGAATGGGGCTTGGCCCGGCGGAGATCCTTTTCCAGCGCATCAAACACGTCATCCATCGGCCGGCCCTCGCCACGGTCGGCCGAGGCCAAGCCTTCCTTGACGGCCTGGATGGTTTCCAGCCGCTCAGCAAGGTCGAAGAGCCTCTGATAGGACGCAGCATCCTGGACGACCAGCTCAGCCTTGCCGTTGATCGTCAGCACGACGGGATCGCCGGTTTCCTTCAACTGACGCAGGAACTCCGGGGTCTTCCGCTTGAAGTCGGTGAGGGAATGGATGTCCTGGCTAAGATTCATGGGGCCTCCGGTGATCGCATGGTTTAAGCATCGAATTCGATGTTAAACGAGCCACGGAAGTTTGGCAAGCGAAAGCGAAGAGAGGAGGCGGGCGAAGGAGATCCTCCGGAGCTGGTTGCGTCTTGCTTCAGACGGAAATGGAGAGACACCCCCGGCTTCAGCCGTGGGGATATAAGGTGCGTCGTCTTTTTTCTTCATGTTCCACGGTTTGTTCGACGCATCCCAGTTTGGCGGCGATTTCGATGCTGGTATACCCCTCCATCTTCCGGAGAGCGACCGATCGAAGGGTATTGTCGCCGAGCCTGGCGAGCAGCCTCTGACATTCCTCGGTCATCTGGGCGGCCAGCTCCGGCGAGGGCTCCGTGTCCAGGATCTCGACTGCCCCCGACGCTTCCAGATCTTGGAGGCTCTGGACAAGTCCGCCGCCTCGCGATTTTCGTCCCTGGTGGCGGACGAGGCTGATCGCTTTGCGGACTGTCCCATGCTGAGGCACTCGATGCGAAACGCGAAGGCGAACCGACGTGGGCTGCGTCCCGGCGCGAGGGCTCGAAGACCGCGTGACGCCGACGACGCGACGCCCGGCACCCTCACCATCAATCCCCGGCTCGGGGCGAAGAAGGGCTCCAAGCAGGCCAAGGCCACCGACTTCATCACGGGCAACATCGCCGCGAGCGCTTCGGGCGGGCAGGCGGGCGCCGGCGGGGGCGCCACGGCCGCCGGCAACGGCACGGCCACTCCGGGCCAACCCGGCGCGACCGGCCTGTTCGGCGTCGGCATCGGCGGCGGCGTCGCCACCTTCGGCACCGCCAAAGCCGACAACACGACGATCACGGGCAACCATGCCTCGACCAATGACAACGACGTGGACGGCACGATCACGTCCTGGTAGCCAACCCTCGCGCCTCCCGGCCCCCACGATCGAGGGCCGCGGAGGCAGGACGCCTCATCGACGACGATGCGGTCGGGCATGTCGCCGGCGTAGACCCGGATCATGGCCATGGGCTCGAGGGTGAGATCGAGATCCGGAGAAGATTTCACGCAGAGACGCAAAGGGCAGAGAAAGCGACTCTCGGATCCTGACTCTCCTCATCCCGACTTTCTGATACCGAGAGTTCTTTCGTCTTCGCGCCCTTTGGTGCGTCAGGCGAAGCTTGGTTGATCTTGTCAGTTGAAAGGTACTGACCATGGCACTTGCTCGTTCACCATGAAGCCGACCCGGCGGCGACCGAGGCGACTCGGCCGTCGGAGCCCGGGGACGCGAAGACGTCAGCCGTAGCGCGAGCGAACCCTCTCGGCCTCGTTACGCAAATGGGGATGGCCAGCCTCCCAGAGAAGGTGAAGCCTGCTATCGGTCGCAAAGCGATGAGCGTTTGCAGCGGTCGAATCCTCCGGGGTGGTACGGGACAGCGGGCGTCGACAGATCGATCAGGAACCTGAGAGCGTGTACGAGAAGGTGGTAGGGTGGGTCGAGCCGCGATCCCTCGCGGCGAGGCCCACCGCGAGCGCCGAGGCACTCCGGTGGGCCTCACGCCGCTACGCGGCCCTCGACTCACCCTACAGCGTCTTCTCGTACACCCTTTGAGAGACCCGGCTTGGTGATCCGGTATCCGGATCAACGACCGACGGGAAACCATAACCGCCGGTCGGCCGAGTCGGGAGTCGGAGGGGGCCGTAGTAGCGATGAAGCGGGGTAACTCCCGTGGAGCAAAGGGCCCCTGCCGGACTCGTGGGCCGGAAGAGGGAAGGAGGACCGCTTGGGGAAACCCGATTACGGAATGACACCTCCTGACTGAGCCGAGTTCTAGCTCCGCGGCCGAGCTGGGAAACCAGTGCATGCCTCGGAGTGAGTGGGTCCGGGCAAGCCGGATGCGGGAAATCTGCATGTCCGGTTTGAAGAGGGCGGAGGCGGCGGATTACACCGCCCCTCCGCTACTCGACCGCTCCTCCTTTGCGTCTCTGCGTGAAACTCTTCCTCATTGATACTCACGACCGACCGCTTCGTAGGCAGGACGCCTCATCGACGACGATGCGGTCGGGCATGTCGCCGGCGTAGACCCAGATCATGGCCATGGGCTCGAGGGTGAGGTTGATGAAGTAGTGGCAACGGCCCTGGGGGACCATGGCGGTGGCGCAGCCCGAGAGCTCGTGGCGACGGCCTTCGACGACGCAGGTGGCCGTCCCCCGCACGATGGTGATGGACTCGTCGTAAACGTGACGGTGGCAGGGGAGCCGTGCGCCGGGCTCGAAGAGGCCGTAGCCGCCGCAGATCCCCCGCGCGCCGAGCTCCGCGTTGTATAGGTCCTGGAACATCGTGCGCGGGGCGAGCTCGGACGTCGGCGCGGATTCGCGTCGACAGACGCGCTCGGAGCCCGCGCGACCGGTCGCGCCGGGCGGCTGCTCGACCGGCACGAACCGGCCGTTGATCCAGCTCTGGTCGGCCGATGACGAGGCCATCGCGACGTGGAACACGGCGGCCCGGTCGGCGGAGAGGTTCACCAGCCGCCTCGGCTGGCGGGGCATCACGGCGGCGGCATCGAGCGGCCCGAGGACATATCGTCGAGCCTCGACGTCGATCGCCGCCTTCCCCTCGAGTAAGACCAACGCCTCGGTCACCGGCCGCTCATAGTAAGGATACGACGCGCCGGGCGCGAGGCTCAGCAGGCCCGTGAACAGCCCTCGCGCGCCATTGCGTGCGCCGGCCATCGGCCGCAGCTCGACGCCCGGCACCACCACCGAAGCCCGGGACGATTCCGGCCGCTCGATGACCTCGTCGCGGTCCGGGGCATGGCTTGATGAGGTTGGCATGATCGTCACCGAACAGACCCGTTTCGAGGACGGCCGACGTGCCGCGTCACGTCACGCGCGGCGAACGCGTCGGCCGGATGCGCGAGTCTAACCCCTCCGCGACGAACGATCAACGCGCATGGGTCGACTTCGCCGCAATGCGTGGGCCGGCCTCCTTGCCTTTCCACAAGCCAGCGAGACATGAAGACGGCCGCATCCCTGTCGGGACCGAGGTGACCGAACCCCGTGGTCATGCGCGACACGCGCCGGCGAAGGGCCCGTCAACGCGACCCGGCAAGCCGGCCGGGAGATCTGGCCCGATGATCGGCGGATGGCTACAATCCAGCCGTGATCGCGATCGCACGAGGACCCTGCGAGGAGGCTGAGGCGATGGGACGCGAACAACCGCTCGACGAATTCCGATGGCTCTCGCTCTCGCGACCCAGGCGGATGATCATCGGTGACCTCATGGTCGGCGTCGCCCTCGCCGCCCTCGCCTGCGTCACGCTGGCCGAGACGCTCCGGTCCTCCTTGAGCGGCGGCGATCGGTCAGCCTTCGGCTTCCTGGTGCTGGTCCTCTTCGCGCTTCAGGCCGCGCAGTGGAAGCTGGGGAGCATCCCGGGCGGCGGTCCCGAATCCGCGAAGAACACGCTCCTCGGCATCACCTCCTACATCATGGGCGTGCTGACGTTCGTCTGCCTCTTCGCCCTGGCCGTCGTATTCGCCGAGGGCGCCGCGCTGGTCGTGATCGCGATGCTGACCCTCGTCATCTACCTGACCACCTGGGCCTGACCTTTCGACTCGTCGCGCGAGATGAGGGAGAGACGTGATGACAGGAGAGCACGACCCGCCCTCGGGCTCGCGGATGCGAAACCCGAGGGCCCGTCGTTGACGAGAGGAGAGGGCCCTCGCCTCACCGCGCCTCCATCGCCTCGACGATCATCGCGCGAAAAACCGCGAAATACCCCGGCATTTCGGATGAATGAACGATGGCATGTGGAGATAGGAATCCTAGTATATACCGATTGAATGCGCCGCGCAACGGCGCACGGCCCGCATAAACGTTAAAATTTCCCCGAAAAATCGGAAATCCGTGGGAATTCGACCTTTTATGTCTTGCCCGATCTGATAGATTTACTAATGATTCCACGCAAGATCGGCAGATTGCCCGATCAACGAGGTTTCGTCACTGTCAGAGGGTACCCGATCATGGCAATGAACAAGACCGCAGGTGAGACGAAGAAAGACGGAGCGACCGCGAAGAAGGCCGCCCCCAAGGGCAGCACCGCGAAGAAGGCGGCGCCCAAGAAGGCGGCGGTGAGCGCGGCGCCGGCCCCGGCCGCGAAGGCGAAGAAGGTCGCGCCCAAGAAGGCCGCCGGCCCCAAGTTGACCCCGCCCCAGACCGAGCTGCTCAAGAAGGTCCATGCGCACACGGACCCCGCCGGGTACGTGGCCGCGAAGAAGCCCGAGAACAAGGTCCTCGAGGCCTTGCTCAAGCACAAGGTTATCAAGAAGGGCAAGAAGCACGAGAGCGGTGGCTACCACTACCAGATCTCGAACGCAGGCACCAAGCACCTGAAGACGCTCGAGGGCTCGACGCCCAAGAGCAGTTGATTCCCGCCGCCAGGTCCACGAGTTCTCGATGGACCGATCGTCCCGGCCCCAGGGCCGCGGCGACCCCTTCCTTACAAGCAACCCCCGCCTTTCGGCCTGATCCTTGTCGTCCCGCGCATCTCCCGATCACGCGCTCCTCCCACCCCGCGGTGCGAGGAGCGTTTCGTGTTTTCGGGCCTCGTCTCCCGATCTCGGTCGTGCCCGAAGTAGGCCCCTTTCCATTGTAGCCGGGGTCTGTGATCCCGGGTTCGGCAGCCCCGGCCTCACAGAGGCCGGCTACAAGGAACGGAGACGTTCATCACACGCACTATGGCTTCTTGTAAGACGTGAAGAGCCCTGCGTGACGGCCCGTACGTTGCTCGAGGGCGCGCATCGCGGGTTCGTCGAAGGGGCGGAATGCGCGGGCGTTCCTCGCGTTCTCGTCGACCTCATCAGGGCTCGAGCAGCCGATGATGACGGTCGAGACTCCGGGCAGGCTGAGGACATACCCCATGGCCTCGGCCGTCGCCAGCCCATTCGCGCCGGCGCGGAGGAGGTTCCCGGCGGCGTAGACCTTCATGCCGATGACGCCCATGCCCTTGCGAGCGGCCTCGACCAGCACCGTCCTCGCGAACGAGAGCCGGTGGACGTCGGCCCCGTTGAGGGCCACGAGCACGGTATCGAAGTCGAATCGGCCCATCGCCTCGAGGAGGATGCTCGGGTCGTGGTGGCCCGTCAGGCCGAGGAACCGGACGCGCCCTTCCTCGCGCGCCTGCACGAGGGCCTCGAGCGCGCCGCCCCGCCCGAAGATCGCGGCCAGGTCGCCGGGCGTGCGCAGGTCGTGGAGCTGCCAGAGGTCAAGGTGGTCGGTGCGCAGCCGGCGGAGGCTCTCATCGAGCAGCCGGAGCGAGCCGTCGCGGGTGCGGTCGTGCGTCTTGGAGGCGAGGAAGATGTCGCGACGCCGCTCGCCCAGCGCCGCGCCGTAGTAGTCGAGGCTCCCCGCATAAGCCGGCGCCGTATCGCAGTAGTTGACGCCTTGATCGAGCGCCCGATGGATCACCGCCACCGCCTCGGCCGTCTGGCCGTGCGTGCGGAGCACACCCTCGCCGCCCAGCGCGAATTGCGTCACCTCACAACCCGTGCGGCCAAGAGGGCGCCTCGGGATCGGAGTGGAAGGAGTTCCTCCGCCTCCACCGTGAGTCGTGGGCGCGGATGGAGTCGTCGTTGTTGACGTGGTCGTGGACATGGGCTGTCATCTCCGGGGCAGGAACCATCGGCCGGCTCGACGGACGGGAGCGATCGTACGTCAATGCGCGGCCCGATCCGATCTCACCGCCTCCAGCCTGGCAGGGGACTGGCCTCGGGCCGGCCCTCGCGCAGCAGGTAACCCCCGTCGGCTTTGAGCCCATCATAGCGGCCCACTCGCCCCGACGGCCATCTCACCTCCACGCTCTGCGCCTCACCCGCCTCGCCCAGGCCGACGTGGATCCGCCCGTCGCTCGCCGACAGGAAGCTCCCTCCGCCGGTCCGCTGGCACACCCGGCGACGGCCCCCCGAGGTCACCGTGACCCGAGCCCCCACCCCATCCCGATTCGAACCCGGCGACCGGCCCTCGAGCCTCAGCGTGAGCCCGCGCCCCGCCGGGCCGCGGTTGTGGAAGTAGGCCAGCGGCCCGCCCGCCGAGACGATCACCAGGTCGATCCGCCCGTCGTTGTCCAGGTCGCCGGCGGCCAGCCCGCGCCCCAGCCGGGGCACCGACCACGCCGCTCCCGCTCGGCTCGACACGTCCACCAGGCGACCCGACCGGCCGCATTCAACAGGAGCTGCGCCGGCATGGCGAAGGGCACGTTGGGCCGGAGGTCGTTGACGTGGCCGTTGGCCGTCGCCAGGTCGAGCCGGCCGTCGTTGTCAACGTCCACGAGCGCGACGCCGAAGCCCAGCAGGTAGCGGCTCGGCGCCGCCAGCCCGACGGCCGAGGTGCGGTCGACGAACTGGCCGGCCCCCAGATTCTGGTAGAACGTGGTCGACTCGCCGTAGAAGTTGGTCACCACCAGGTCGGGCCGGCCGTCGCCGTCGAGGTCGCCGCAGGACACGCCCATGCCGGCGAGGTAACCTCCCTCGGCGTTCGTGGCCACGCCCGACTCGGCGCCGGTCTCCTCGAAGCGCAGGTTGCCCCGGTTGCGGAACAGGAAGTTGGCCGTCATATCGTTGGCGACGAAGAGGTCGATGCGATCGTCGTCGTCGAGGTGGGCGGCGAGCACGCCCAGCCCGCTGCCCTCGCGGTCGGCGGCGCGGACGCCCGACTGTTCCGAGACGTCCACGAACCGGCCCCCCTCGTTGCGGAACACGTGATCGGGCATCGCCGCGAAGTCGCGCGGGCCGCAGTACGTGAACTTGCGGGGATCATCCGGGTGAGGACATGAGGCCGATCGCAGCGGGTCCCAGTCGGCATAATGGCAGACATAGAGGTCGAGGTCGCCGTCGCCGTCCAGGTCGGCGAACGCCGACGACGTCGGCCAGTCCCGACTCCCGCCCAGGCCCCATGAACCCGTCGCGTCCTCGAACGTCCCGTCGCCGCGATTGCGGTACAGCGCGTACGACCGCCACCGCGTCACGAACAGGTCGGCATGCCCGTCGTTGTCGATGTCCCCCACCGTGACGCCGTGCCCGTAGCCGCCGGGCATCGCCGACAGGCCCGACGCCGCGGTGACGTCCTCGAAGGTCCCGTCGCCGCGGTTGCGGAAGAGCCGGTCGCGCTGCGGCGAGGCCGGCGGCTCCGGCTCGTCCGGCAGCCGGCCGCCCTGCACGGCGTAGACGTCGAGCCAGCCGTCGCCGTCGTAGTCGATCAAGGCCACGCCACCGCCCATGGTCTCGGGCGACCGGCATCGCGGCGTGGGGTCGTTCTCGTACGTGACGCGGAGTCCGGCGGCCTCGGCGTCGTCGCGGAAGACCGGGACCGCCGACGCGGCGTGCCCCGCGGGCCCCGGGCCCGGCTCGCGCCGCGCCCGCGCCGCCGACCAGGTCGCCCATCGCCTCGGCCAGGGTGCGCGGCGCCGGCGCGGTTCGCGCGAGCTCGATCGACTTCGACCGTTGCTCGGCGCGATCGATCCGCGCGAGTGCGGCGCGGGCCTCGTCGGCGCGGGCCGGCTCGTTCAGGGCCAGCGTCCACCAGCCGCGCGCCTCGAACCAGCGGCCCAGCGACTCGGCCAGACGGCCCAGCTCGTCGAAGCGACCGGTCGGGACGCGATCGGCCATGGCCATTCGATAGGCATCGCTTCTGCGGTCGAGGTCGGCCTCGCGGCGGCGGAGCTCCGCGACCTCGTCGACCCGACCGGCCCGCGCGGACATCGCGATCCGACGTGCCACGGCCCGGGTCTCGCCGGGGCTGTGCTGGAGCCATTGCTCCAGCGCGGCCTGCTCGGTGCGTTCATCACCGAGTCGTGCGGCCAGCCAGGCGCAGCGCCAGCAACCGGTCGGGCTCGAACTCATCGGACGGTACGTGCCGGATCGCCTCCAGCGCCTCGGGCAGCCGGTCCGCGGCCACCGCCCAATCCAGCCGGGCACGCCAGACCGCGGGATCCTCGGGACGACGCTCCAGGCACCGCTTCAGCCAGGCGTCGGCCTCATCGAATTGCGCCGTACGGGTCGCCAGGTTGGCCTTGCCCAGCCAGACGCGATCGTCCTCGGGCGCCACGCGGCCCGCCTCCTCCAGCCGCGACCGCAGTGCAACGAGGGGATACGATCGTGCGTTGTCCAGCAAGAAATGCTTGTGCAGGATCTCGGCCTCGCGCCCGGAGCCGTCCCACTCATCGCGGATCCTCCGTCGCAGTTCGTCGGACCTCCCCATGAACAGGTCGAGCTGCTGCGACAGGTTCTCGCGCATCGCGAATGCGGGGCTGCCGCGCGGGAAGGCGCCTCGCGATCGCTCGAGCGCCTCCTCGGCCACCGCCAGCCGACCCCGATCGATCGCCAGCCGCGCCCGGCGCAGCGTCGCGTTGGCAAAGCGCGGCGCCCCCGGCGGGATCCGGCCCCATGCCGACAGCGCCGACTCCACCTCGCCCTCGGCCTCGGCGCAGGCGCCCCGCCAGTACTCCGCCTCGACACCGCCGAGCCCCAGCTTCCCCAGCCGGTCCAGCCGGACCCGCGCCGCCCCGGCGCGGCCTTGCTTGATCTCCCGCTCGACGCGGCCCAGCTCGGCGCGGGACCAGCGCTCCACCCCGAACCAGACCACCACCGCCGACAGGCCCGACAGGCCCAGCAACCACGCGAGCCGACGGCGCGCTGTACTCCCCACACCCGGCATCCTCAAAATTCCGACACTCCTCGCTGGCCACCATCCTACATTCGATGGAAGGGAATGGATCCGGATGCCAAGGGTCGTATGCCACCGCCGGGTTCAATCTCGTTGCTTCCAGCCTGGCAGGGGACTGGCCTCGGGCCGGCCCTCGCGCAGCAGGTAACCCCCGTCGGCTTTGAGCCCATCATAGCGGCCCACTCGCCCCGACGGCCATCTCACCTCCACGCTCTGCGCCTCACCCGCCTCGCCCAGGCCGACGTGGATCCGCCCGTCGCTCGCCGACAGGAAGCTCCCTCCGCCGGTCCGCTGGCACACCCGGCGACGGCCCCCCGAGGTCACCGTGACCCGAGCCCCCACCCCATCCCGATTCGAACCCGGCGACCGGCCCTCGAGCCTCAGCGTGAGCCCGCGCCCCGCCGGGCCGCGGTTGTGGAAGTAGGCCAGCGGCCCGCCCGCCGAGACGATCACCAGGTCGATCCGCCCGTCGTTGTCCAGGTCGCCGGCGGCCAGCCCGCGCCCCAGCCGGGGCACCGACCACGCCGCTCCCGCTCGGCTCGACACGTCCACCAGGCGACCCGACCCCGCATTCAACAGGAGTTGCGCCGGCATGGCGAAGGGCACGTTGGGCCGGAGGTCGTTGACGTGGCCGTTGGCCGTCGCCAGGTCGAGCCGGCCGTCGTTGTCAACGTCCACGAGCGCGACGCCGAAGCCCAGCAGGTAGCGGCTCGGCGCCGCCAGCCCGACGGCCGAGGTGCGGTCAACGAACTGGCCGGCCCCCAGATTCTGGTAGAAGATGGTCGAACTCGCCATAGAAATTGGTGACGGCCAGGTCGAGCAGGCCGTCGCCGTCGAGGTCGCCGCAGGCCACGCCCATGCCGGCCAGGTAGTTGCCTTCGGCGTTGGAGGCCACGCCCGACTCGGCGCCGGTCTCCTCGAAGCGCAGGTCGCCCCGGTTGCGGAACAGGAAGTTGGCCGTCCGGTCGTTGGCGACGAAGAGGTCGATGCGATCGTCGTCGTCGAGGTGGGCGGCGAGCACGCCCAGCCCCCTGCCCTCGCGGTCGGCGGCGCGGACGCCCGACTGTTCCGAGACGTCCACGAACCGGCCCCCCTCATTTCGGAACACGTGATCGGGCATCGCCGCGAAGCTGAGCGGGCCGCAATAGCTATATGCTCCCGGCTTGGTGGCATGCGCGCACGGGGGCGATTGAGGGTTCCAGGTCGAATAATGGCAGACATAGAGGTCGAGGTCGCCGTCGCCGTCCAGGTCGGCCAACGCCGACGACGTCGGCCAGTCCCGACTCCCGCCCAGGCCCCACGAACCCGTCGCGTCCTCGAAGGTCCCGTCGCCGCGATTGCGGTACAGCGCGTACGACCGCCATCGCGTCACGAACAGGTCGGCATGCCCGTCGTTGTCGATGTCCCCCACCGTGACGCCGTGCCCGTAGCCGCCGGGCATCGCCGACAGGCCCGACGCCGCGGTGACGTCCTCGAAGGTCCCGTCGCCGCGGTTGCGGAAGAGCCGGTCGCGCTGCGGCGAGGCCGGCGGCTCCGGCTCGTCCGGCAGCCGGCCGCCCTGCACGGCGTAGACGTCGAGCCAGCCGTCGCCGTCGTAGTCGATCAGGCCCACCCCGCCGCCCATCAATTCGGGCATCCGACACATCGGCGTGGGGTCGTTCTCGTACGTGACGCGGAGTCCGGCGGCCTCGGCGTCGTCGCGGAAGACCGGGACCGCCGACGCGGCGTGCCCCGCGGGCCCCGGGCCCGGCTCGCGCCGCGCCCGCGCCGCCGACCAGGTCGCCCATCGCCTCGGCCAGGGTGCGCGGCGCCGGCGCGGTTCGCGCGAGCTCGATCGACTTCGACCGTTGCTCGGCGCGATCGATCCGCGCGAGTGCGGCGCGGGCCTCGTCGGCGCGGGCCGGCTCGTTCAGGGCCAGCGTCCACCAGCCGCGCGCCTCGAACCAGCGGCCCAGCGACTCGGCCAGGCGGCCCAGTTCGTCGAAGTGGCCGGTGGGAGTCCTCGGGGTCAGGATCTTGCGATAGGCATCCGTGGCGTGGTCGAGATCCACCTTGCGGCGGCGAAGCCCCTCGACCTGATCGGTCCCACCGGCCCGGACGACCAGCTCCGTCAGTCGCGACAGCGCCCTGGTATCTCCAGGCACCCGGTCGAGCAATTGCTCGAGCGCCAGCCGCTCGGCTCGGGGATCGCCCAGGCGTGACGCCAGCCAGGCGCGAAGCGTCAGCAGCGCCTCGGGCTCGAGCGCATCGGCCGGCTCATGCCGGATCGCCTCCAGCGCCTCGGGCAGCCGGTCCGCGGCCACCGCCCACTCGAGTCGGGAGCGCCAGACCGCGGGATCCTCGGGGCGGCATCCAGACACCTCTTCAACCAATCATCCGCCTCGGCGAATCGCGCCGTGTGCGTCGCCAGGTTGGCCTTGCCCAGCCAGACGCGATCGTCCTCGGGCGCGTCACGGCCCGCCTCCTCCAGCCGCGACCGCAGGGTGGCGAGCGGGTATGCCCAGGTCTCATCGATCTGCCAGTGTTTGCGCAGGACGTCGGCCTTGTCCTTCGCGGTGTCCGCCTCCGCCCGCTTCCGACGCCGCAAGTCAACATCGCGACCCGTGAACAAATAAATTTGCTGCAACATGATCTCGTGCAGCTCGCTGGCCTTGCTGCCGCGCGGGAAGGCGCCTCGCGATCGCTCGAGCGCCTCCTCGGCCACCGCCAGCCGACCCCGATCGATCGCCAGCCGCGCCCGGCGCAGCGTCGCGTTGGCAAAGCGCGGCGCCCCGGCGGGATCCGGCCCCATGCCGACAGCGCCGACTCCACCTCGCCCTCGGCCTCGGCGCAGGCGCCCCGCCAGTACTCCGCCTCGACACCGCCGAGCCCCAGCTTCCCCAGCCGGTCCAGCCGGACCCGCGCCGCGCCCGATTGGCCTTGCTTGATCTCCCGCTCGACGCGGCCCAGCTCGGCATGGGACCAGCGATCCGCACCGAACCAGACACCGACCAATGCCAGCCCGGACCAGCCCAACAACCACGCGAGCCGACGCGGGCGAAAGGCCGCCCCGCGCCGCTCGACCAACTCCGGCGGCTCCGGCTCGTGGCCCTGTTCCAGGTCGGGCTGCGGCATCACCAAGGCACGTTTCCCCTCTCGACCCACTTCCGCGTCCACGGGGCCATTATTGGTGTCACCCGGTGTTCCGCGGGCGCGCAGACGAAGGCGGCAGGACCATCGCTTCGGATGGTCCTGCCGCTTCACTCATTCTCGGACTGGCTTAACTGAGCGACGAATCCCGCGAGATGACCCGCGGCGCCGAACGCTCGCAAATCGAATGATCGATCAATACGCATCCGAGCTGATCGTCTCGCCATTGTCCCGAGTGCCCAGTGCCCACCAGGTCTGCAAAGAGAGCGAGCTCTTGAGGAACGCGACGTGTCCGTCGCCGAACAGGACGTTGGCACCGCCGGGATGATTGCTGGTCACGTTGGCGATCTCGGCGTGGTCCATGTCGTAATTGCCGCAGGTGCAGCCGTTACGGCAGGCATTCCAGGGATACTGTGTCGAGCTGGGCGGGACGATCGTGTTGATCAATGTCATCGCCTCGGAGCCCCATCCCCAGTGATAACCCCGATTGACGCCGATGTTCGGCGCCCCGCCGTAAGGCGAGCTGCTATTGAGCGCCGAATTCCAGCCCGTATTGCAGGTCTGGAGGGTCTGCATCGTTTGCGTCGGATTGGAGGAGGCGTCGTAGTTCCAGGCGTAGCAGACACCCGCGACGCCATTGCCGCGGTAATTCGCCTTGCTGCCGCCATTGCCGACGAGCGACTCACCGAAGGCGACCGTGTTCGACGATCCATCGGTGATCGAGGCCAAACCATTGGGAATCTGATAGGAGAAGATCCCCGACGAATTCTGACCGTAAGTCTGGACCACGCCGATCGACGTGCCGATGCTGGCGCAGTAATTGTTGAGGAACGTGGTCTTCGGCCCTGAATAGGGGTCGGACGGGCAGAGGAAGCCCGGGATCGAGGTCAGGAACGCGGTATTCTGGAAGACCTGACTGCTGCACACCAGGGGATCGAAAGCGAAGTTGATCGCGTTGTAGATCGGCGTCGCCTCCATGTAGGGCAAGAGCATCGCCTGGCAGCTCCAGCCATTCCAGGTCACCAGGGCCGAACAGCCGCAATGGGAGGTGTTCCAGGTGTTGTTCGAGGCGGAGACGCCCATGGGGAATACGTCGTAAGTCGAGTGGTAATTGTGCATCCCCAGGCCGATTTGCTTGAGGTTGTTGGTGCACTGGGCGCGGCGCCCGGCCTCGCGAGCCGATTGCACGGCCGGCAAGAGCAGGGCAATCAGGACGGCAATGATGGCGATGACCACCAGGAGCTCGATCAACGTAAACCCGCTTCGCAGTCGTGAACGCATGGAAACATCTCCTCGGGCTGGAAAGAATGCAAGATGACGGACAACATCCATAGAATGGATAATAACGGACAAGATCCACAGAAACGGTGTGGCTCTTGAAATCGGATAGATCGACCGATCAAAAGCAAGACCGGACTCGGTACGAGACAGCCTCGCAATCCTGGACCATGCCGTCGGCGACAGATCCGGGCGGCCTTCGAGCAATCCCGAGAAGGAGACCGGTGAGACTTACTTCTTGGTCTTACCGCCGGGCTTCTTCATCTTCTCTTGCGTGTAGAACTTCATCGAGTCCTTGGCCCTCTCGGCGGGGTTCTCCGTGCTCTCAATCTGGGTGACCCGACCCTTGTCGTCGTCACAACCGCTGATCAGGCCCACCGCGCCGAGCGACAACCCGAAGCTGAAGAAGTAGAGACCGGAGACGAAGAGCCGACAATGCGGCCGACGCTTCTCATCGGAAGGAGTCATGGTCGAAATCCTCAAATTCAGGAGGGCTAGGCTCAATCGAGCCAACCCAGGTCTGGCAGCAACACGAACGGCGATCACCGAGCGTGTTTGGCGAAAAATCGGAGTAAAAAAAAGAATTGCGTTCATGAAAAATCAGATGCAATCGCCGGACCAAACGACGAGTCGAGAGCGGGTCTCTCGTCGAATGCGATGCCAGAAACCGATCGCGGTCGCCTCCTGACGGACCGGGGGCGCCCGAAGCAGCCTATCGCACCGAATTTCGAGTCACTGTGATCGAGAGAATGAGACGGCAATTCGCAACGTGATCGTCAATGCGCCTTACGCCCCGAACCTAAGATCGATCCGGGCCAAGAAACCTGGCTTTTCGATCGCGAATAATCATCGTTCCGAGGCTCAGACCCGGGTACCGACGGTGATTCGACGACCCAAGCAAGTGAGACCGATTTCGATTGTGAACGAATGCCCGGCAGTCACACGACCGATCAGAACTGCAGAGTTAGGGAAGCGCCCGCGTTCGAAATGCGAACACCTTCCTCGGCATCCAAATCCACGGCTGATTATAAACGCTCCGTGCCCGAATGCAAGATATGGGCCGCAGGATTGTCAAGACAACTTCCCGCAAGGTGGCCGGGCCAGCGGTCGGGTTGCAGACATCCGGCGAATTCTCGGGGAGGATACTCCTGCATCGAGAGGTTTCTGATAAGCTGCCGGGAGTCGACCGAATCGTGGAAGCCCGGGAAGGCGGATGACACCATGAGTACGAATGACCCAGGCATGTCTCCGGAAAACCTCGCCACTCGCGAGACGCCTCGCGTCGAGCCCGAAGGAGGTCGGGAAAGGATCTGGCCATGGTTCGGCCGGGCGCGTTGGCTGGCGCTACTCGGAGGGCTCTCGGCCGGGCTGCTCGCCTTCGCGATCGGCGAGGCGATCCATGGGATCATCCCCACTGAGAAGACGCAGCAGGATCTCATGGGGAACAAGATCTGGGTGGCCACTCGTGCGACTTCGGCGGTGGCGACGGCACGAAACGGGGCGCTGGGATTCGGCATCCTGGGCGCATGCCTGGGCGGATGCCTGGGGATGGCCGGGGGCCTGTCGCGACGTTCGCCGGCCGGAGCGGCGGTCGGTGGAATCCTTGGCGTGGTGCTGGGCATGGCCCTCGGGGCCTGCGTCTCCTGGGTCGCGTTGCCCCGATTCATCGCCGCCCGCCAGGATTACATCGAATACGACCTGATCATTTCACTCGCGATGCATGTATCGATCTGCGGCCTGGTCGGTGCGGCGGCCGGGCTGGCCTTTGCGGTCGGTCTGGGGGACCCGCGGCTCTGCGGCCGGATCCTGGCGGCCGGGCTGCTCGGCGCCGCGCTCGGCGCGGTCGCCTTCGAAATGATCGGAGCGGCGGCTTTCCCGGTGGCGGAGACCGACGAGCCGATCTCGAAGACCTGGCTGACCCGGCTGTTGGCACGCATGTTGGTGTCCCTGGCGACGGCCGTGAGCGTGGTCCTTTTCCTGCCCGAGCGGGGCCCGATCGGCGATGCACGCCGACCCGCCGACCCGGCGACGCAGCCTTGAGCCCTTGAGCCGAGCCAACCAACCCGGGCGCGGATCGCGATCACGGACCCGGCGAGCGATGGACGCGGATGTAGTGGTCGGTGAAGGAGCCGTGGAGCCAGTCGTACGCGACCTTGGGCATGTGGCAGCTCAAGCAATCCCGACCCGGGTTGATCGGGCAGGAGGATCGGCGGGTCGCCACGGCTTGCTGGGGGTGAGCGGGGGTGGACGCGGTCATCTGGGACGGCGAGGCGTGGCAGGCCAGGCACTTCGCTTCGTAGTAGGCCGGGGAGGTCTCGGCGTCCTTGTGCGGGTCGTGGCAAGTCACGCAGCTCAGGGCCCCGCCGCTCTCGGCGTAGCAACGGCTCCAGGGGAGCGTCGAGCCGGGGAACCGGGTCCAGTCCGGGGCGGTGCGCGAGGCGGGCATCGGCAGGGAATGCTGGCCGTGGCAGCCTCCACAGGACTGATTGATCTCCCCGGCCTTGGCCTGGGCGGGGTTGGCGATCGCCAGGTCCGAGAACCGGGCCGACACGGCGGCGACGTGCAGGCCGCCGGGACCGTGACATCGCTCGCAGCCGATCGCCCGATCCTCGGACTCGGGGCCGATCTTCAGCCTCGCCGCGCGGGCGCTGGTGGTGTGACAGACCAGACACTCGACCCACTCGTCGTCCGACGTGAATCGCTCGCCGAGAAACTCGTCGATGCGATGCGGATGCACCGCGTGTCCTTTGGACCGGTCCCACCCCGACCCTCCGTCGCTCCGATGATACGAGAGCCGCAAGGTGCGGACTTGCCCCTGTTCATCGCGCCCGATGAGCGAGGTGTAGCGATCGCTCGAGCCCAGAGCGTAGTCGACCACCGCCCTCAGGACCTTGTCGGAGACCTGCGTCTCGACCCGGACCTGGCCGTCAACCCGATGAATCCTCTGGCTGACCTGGGGATTGTCGGGGTCGATCATCGGGTGATCCGGGAGGGGCAGGTCGGCGAGATCGCGGCCTCTCCGGAAGGTCCGCGCATGGCGGCTGGCCAGGACCGCGTGGTGGGCCTGAGCGTGGCAGCCGGCGCATCGGGCTTCACCGACGTATCCGGCCGGCTCGGGCTCCAGGGGATGTTCGGCGCGATAGGTGCCGGACCGGGCCAACTCGGCGGCGGCTCGGCCCCAGTCCCCTTCGAGTAAGGCGGCCCGGCTCAGGAGCCAGGAGGCCTCGGGGTCCGATCCCGCTTCCAGGATGGTGCCCAGGGCATCGCGGGCCTCGGCCCATCGGCCGGCCTGGAGCAAAGTGCGGGCCAGCAGCTTCCGCGTGCTGAACGGGTCGGACGGTACCAGACGGATCGTCGGGTCCCGCTCGAGGGCACGCCGCAGCGCCTCGGCGGCGCCGGTCGGGTTGTTGTCGCCGGCGCCGATCATCGCCAGGAGGAGATCGGCCCGCGCCTCCCAGCCGGGCCGCTTGGCGAGCCGCTCGGCGGCTCGGGCCCCCTCGAGGTTCCACCCCCTCTGGAATGCGGCCATACCCAGCAGGTAGAGCGACTCGGCGTGATCGGGGTCGACACGGAGCGCCTCGCCCAACACCTCCCGGGCCTTGACGGGTTCTCCGGTGACGTTACAGGCCAGGCCCAGCACGCAGTAATCCTCGGCTTCCAGTTCGGGCGAATCGAGGACATTGTAGATCGATCGTGCCATGGGGATGCGGCCCAGGCGGACCGACGCCCGCGCAGGAGGCGCATCGCCGCGCGGTCATCCTTCGCGATGGCGAGGCGCTGCTGGGCCAACCGGGAGGCCTCGTTCCAGTCGCCTCGGTTGTAGGCCGCGACCCCGCGAGCCACCGGTCCCGGGGCCAACCACGACCATGCCCACCACAGGCCCGCGGCACCCAGGCTCACGACCAGGACGCGGGCCGTCAGCACGGTCCGTGCCCATCGCCTTCTGGGCCGCGCCTGAATCTTGGTAGCCATGTCGCGTCTTTCTCCCGCCTTCCTGGACTGTTCAACGTTTGACTTGCCGGCGCATTGTACCATTCGACGGCGTCCTATTTCACGATCGCGGCCCGAGCCACCGATCCGCGCGGTCGCGTACCCGGATGAAGTGATCGGTCAGCGACATGTGGAGGTCGGCGACCGGGATCTTGGGCATGTGGCAATCGAGGCAGCCCTTGGTGGGAGAAACCGGGCAGGTACGCCCCCGGCCGGGCGCCGGCGATGCAGCCGATCCCGCGACCGGGGCCGCGTGACAGGTCAGGCATCGCGATTCATAGAACGAAGCGGGGCGTCGGTCATCGCGGTGGGGATCATGACACGACGCGCAAGTCAGGCCGCCACCGCCAACGTTCGCGCCAGCGGTGTAGCACCGGCTGAAGGTCAGGGTCAGGCCGGGCGAGCGGACATAGCGGGGATCCTCGGGCGCGGCCTTGATGGCGTCGGGGACGTCAACGACGTGGCAGCCGACGCACTGGGCGTTGACCGTGGACGCGGGCGCGGACCCGGCGGGGGCGACCGCGATCGCCCGGTCGGGCAGATCGGCGGCCACCGCCGCGACGTGGTTGGCTCCGGGCCCATGACATCGCTCGCAACCGATCGCCGTGTCGGCGGCCTCGGGGCCGGCGACGGCCGGGGGCGGGTCGCGGAACTCGCGCGGCCGGGTCACGTGGCAGGCGAGGCAGCGGACCACGCCGTCGCGGACGTCGATCGGCCGGCCCCGGATGGTCTCGTGCGGGTCCGGGTCACCGGCATCGCCCGACGTTCGGCCCCAGCCCGAGCCCTCCGCGTTGCGGTAGTAAGACAGTCGCACGGCCCGGAACTCCCCCCCTTCGCCACGGCCGATCATGGTCAGATATTGCTCGGGGGTGCCGAAGGCATAGTCGACCACCGCGTCGACGACCTGGTCCCGGATGCGAGTCTCGACCCGGACCCGCGGCCCGTCGCGGCGGAAGGTGAGGATCACGCCTGGATCGTCGGGATCGGCCTGCGGGCCATCGGGCAGTGGCAGCGCGGCAAGGCCAGGGCCATGATGGAAGGTCCGGGCATGCCGGGTGCGCCGGTAGTCTCGTGCCAGCTCCGCGTGGCATGGGGTGCAAGCGGCCTCGCCCAGGTACGGCCCCGGCTCGGGCATCAGCGGATACTCGGCGCGATAGGAGCCGGCCTTTCCGATCGCGACGGCAGCCTCCGCATTCCGGCCTTGCTGGAGGAGCGCCCGGCTCAGCAACCATTGGGCTTCCGGGTCCGCGTCCCCGGCGGCCAGGACGTTCCCGAGCTGTTCGCGCGCCTCGGCCGGTCGGCCGAGCTGGAGCCAGCTCCGCGCCAGCAGCCGGCGCTCGCGGGCCATGTTGGACGGGGCGTCCCGCGCGACGGTCTCGGTTCGCAAGCCCCGTTCCAGCGACTCTGCGGCCGCGAGCGGATCATCGAGCTGGTGCTGGGCTTCGCCCAGGAGGAGCCAGCCTCGGGATTCGCGGCCGGGCTGATGCGTCAGCCGCCGCGACGGCGCCACGGCCCGCTCGGGCTGGCCAATCCCCAGTGCGTGCCGGGACAGGGTCTCGAGCAGCTCGGGATGATCGGGTCCTCGATCCGCCGCCTTCTCCCAGACCTGGAGCGCCGTCTGCTCCCGGCCCAGCCGCGCCAGCGAGTCGCCCACCAGGAAATAGTCCTCGGGCTCCATCCGCCCGGCGCCGAGCCGGTCCTTGTAGATCGCGTTGCCCGCCTCGTCGCGCCCCTGACGGATCGATGCCCGCGCGAAGAGGCGCAGCGCCTCGAGGTCGTCTCCGGCGATCCGGAGCCGACGCCGGGCCTGGTCGGCGGCCTCGGTCCATTCGCCTTTCTCATAGGCTCTCCGAGCCTCGGCCATCGGATCGGGAGCGGGCGCGAACCGCCGCCATGCCGCCATCCCCGTCCCCACCAGGGCGGCCATCGCGACGATCGCCCAGACCCGGCGGCGGCCCAATCTCTTCATCACGGTCATGACGGCTTGCGGCCCCGGTTGTATCATCGAGATCGTGGAAGCGCGGCGACAGGCCCTGACTCCGGTTATACCGGCTCGCCGCGTCCGGGAGGAAGACCAGGGCCCACAGCGAGGAGCAATCCGTTGCCGCGTCAGGGGATTCGAAACCGCCGGCGGGTCGCCGGCGCGCTAGGCGTCTTGCTCCTGGGCGGTGGAGTGTTCCTCGGCTGGTCCTGGTGGCGAGGCATGGGGCGGGGCGGTCCCCTGCGTGCGGGGATTCTCGCCTACGAGTCGCGAGACTGGCCGGCCGCCGAGGGCGCCGCGGGGCCGGCTCAAGGCCCATCGCGACGACTCCGAGGCCACCCGGCTCCTGGCCCGATCCTTGTTCCGTCAGGGCCGCGACCGGCCCGCGCTGACGACCCAGACGCGCCTGCCGGACAACCTCATGACGGCCGAGGATTTCTTCCTCCGGGGCCAGGCCCTGGTGAACCTGGGGCAGAAGGAGTACGGCATCCTTTCCTGGAGGCAGGCCCTGGGCCGGGACGCGAACCACGTCGAGACCCTCGTGGCGCTCGAGAAGGCGTTCTTCCGGCTGGACCTGCTCAACGAGGCGGCGCGGGCGGCCGAGCGCCTGGCGACCGTACCGGGCTGGGAGGCCCACGCCAACCTGATGCTCGGCCGGGTCCGCGCCGAGCAGTCCGACCCGGCCGGCGCCGCGGAGGCCCTCCGGCGCGCCCTGACTCGACCCGACCAGTGGCACGGCGCCGATGACGCCGAGAGGGTCGTCAAGCAGCTCGCGCGATTCCTGCTGCGGACCGGCCAGGCCGAGCAGGCTCGCGACGCACTCCGACAGCTCGCCGCCCCGGCCGACGATCCCGAAGCCGGCTGGCTCCTCAGCCGATGCGACCTCCAGCAGGGGATCTCCACCGGCGCGACCATCCCGGGCCCGGCCCGCGCGTATCGCGAGGCCCATCCTCTGGAGCCCGAGCCTTCGCCATACGTCGGCGAGGCGGAGTGCCGGAAATGCCACGAGACGATCTTCCGGGCCCAGCACCACAGCCGGCACGCGCGCACCTTCGCGCACCGCGATCAGCTCCGATCGATCCCCCTGCCGGATCGGCCGATCGCCGATCCCGCGAACCACGCGGTGAGTCATGCCTTCGCCCGAGGCGAAGACCGGATCGAGCTAGAAACCCGCGTCGCGAACCGGGTCTTCCGGACGGTCGTCGACTATGCCTTCGGCTCCGGGGACCGTGGCCTGACCCTGGTCGGCCGCGACGGGGAGGATCGGCCGTACGAGTATCGGCTCTCGCATTATCCCGACCCCGTGGGCTGGGACGTGACCTCCGGCCAGCCCGGTCCGGTCGAACAGCCCGAGCGATACCGGGGTTCGCGCATCACCGCGGACGCGGTTCGCCGCTGCCTGGTTTGTCATACCACGAATGCACAGTCGATCCTGACAGGGTCGGGCCCCGAGTCGGCCGACGCCGCGATCGGCTGCGAGCGCTGCCACGGGCCCGGGAGCCATCACCTCAAGGCCGAGGCGGCCCGAGCGGACGACCCGGCGATCGCCCGGCCGACGCTCGCGGGCGGCCCGGCGATCGTCGGGCTGTGCGGCCAGTGCCACAGCCCTCGCGATCCGGACCTCCCGCTAACCCCCGGCGCGCCCGAGTCGGTCCGCTTCCAGGGCGTCTCTTTCACCTGGAGCCGCTGCTTCACCGAGGGCCGGGGCACCCTCGACTGCATCACCTGCCACGACCCGCACCACAACGTCGAGACGACGACGGCCCGTTACGAGGCCCGTTGCCTCGATTGCCATCCGGCCGCCAGGCCCGCGGCCGGGCGTACGGACCCACAACCCCGCCGGCCCGATCGTCCCCGCCCGGTGACGGGCGCGACCTGTCCGGTCCAACCCGAGCGCGGCTGCATCGACTGCCACATGCCCCGCGTCGAGATCCCGATGGCTCACACCAAGTTTACCGATCATTATATTCGCGTCCATCGCGACACCTCGCCGTAGCATGGGATCATGCCGGCAGGACACGCGCAGGTCCCAGGAGGGTAGCCACGTGGAGAGCACCATCCCACCCGAGTCGCCGGCGAGACGATCCCGCGGGCAGACGATTCGCCTCCTGATCGCCGCCCTCGCCGCGACGGGGATCCTGGCGTCGATCGTGTCGTGGCGGATCTCTCTCTCGTCCCCATCGAAGGGGAGCGTCCGCCCACTGGTCTCGAACTCCCCTTATGCGAACACGCGCCCGGGCGTCGGCTATACGGGGGATGCGGCCTGCATCCGCTGCCACGCGGAGATCGCCGAGACCTACCGCCGGCACCCGATGGGCCGCTCGCTCGCTCCGATCGATCCGGCTACGGCCTCCGAAGTCGGTCGCGTCCTGTTCGAGGCCGACGGGCTCGAGTACGCGATCGACCTTCGGGATCAAAAAGTCTTCCACCAGGAGACACGCCGGGATCCCGAGGGCCGAATCGTCGCCCGCAACGAGGCCGAGGTGCAGTTCGTGCTCGGCTCCGGGAGCCAGGGAATGAGCTTCCTGGTCGAGCGCGACGGCTTCCTCTTCCAGTCCCCAATCAGTTGGTACTCTCGCGAGCGGCGGTGGGACCTTTCCCCGGGCTACCAGAAGGCGAACGCCCACTTCGACCGGCCGGTCCTCGCCGCGTGCTTGTACTGCCACGCGAACCGGGTCGAGCCGGTGGAGGGGACGATCAACCGGTATCGGACGCCGATCTTCCGGGGCCACGCGATCGGTTGCGAGCGTTGCCATGGTCCCGGTGAGCTCCATGTGAGGCGCCCCGTCGCCGTCGACGGCCGCGACCTGACGATCGTCAATCCCGCCGCACTGGAGCCCTCGTTGCGAGAATCGGTCTGCGAGCAATGTCACTTGATGGGCAAACAGCGCGTCGTGAAGGTCGATCGCGAGGATGACGATTTCCGGCCCGGCATCCCGTTCAATCGCGTCTGGTCGGTATTCGAGCGGGCCGAGGGCACGTCCGAGGATCGGTTCGTCGGCCAGGTCGAGCAGATGCACGAGAGCCGTTGCTTCCGCGACGGCGACGGCCGGCTCGGCTGCATCTCCTGCCACGATCCGCATCGGCGGCCCTCGGCCGAGGAGCGGGTGGACTTCTACCGGCGGCGCTGCCTGTCGTGCCACGCCGATCGAGGCTGCCGCCTCCCGGAACCCGCCCGGAGCGAGCGGGGTCGCGCGGAGGATTGTATCGGCTGCCATATGCCTCGTCTGGAGAGATCGGACATCGTTCATGCGGCGGCGACCAATCATCGGATCCCCCGGCAGGCTGGCGCGGACGGCCGAGCCTCGATCGACACCGGGACTCCCCGCCCTCTCCACGACGATCGCCCCCTGGTCCTGTTCCATCGCGACATCATGGATGAGCGCGAGCGAGCCGAGGCCGAGCGTGACCTCGGCGTGGCCCTGGGCCGCATCGGCCCGGCGGTCGCGGCGATCGCATTGCCGATACTCGATACGGCCCTGACCGCGAGGCCGGACGATCTGGTCGCCTGGGAGGCCAAAGGGGCCTTGCTGGGCCAACTGAAGCGATTCGAAGACAGTCGGTCGGCATTCCGGAACGCCCTGGCCCGGGAACCGAACCGGGAGCCCTCGCTGGTCGGTGCGGCGGACGTCGCCGCCTGGGCGGGACGGCGCGACGATGCCATCGCGGACTTGCGGCGAGCCATCGCCGTCAATCCGTGGCGCGCGGCCTACCGCTCGGACCTGGCCGCCCTCTGCTTCGACCGACGCGACTGGCCGGCCGCGACGGCGGCCTGCCGGGACGCCCTCCGGCTCAACCCGGCCGACGTCGAGACCCGGAAACTGCTGGTCCGCGGCCTGCTCCGCCTGGAAGACATCGAGTCCGCGCGCGCCGAGTTCCGGATCCTCCTCGGCTTCGATCCCCCCGACCGCGACGAACTGATCCGACGGTTCCCCACCCTGTCGCGCCCTCGCTAGGGCCGGCTGTGGAGGCCGAAAACCGGCCGGATTCCCTTCGCAAAGCCGGGATCGCCGACCTGTCGAGCCACTCCCGGCCGGCACAGCCGGCCCTACTTCGGAACACTCTCGTGGGGCTCTCAGAAGTTCCGGACCTTCCGCCTGTCCGTATCGACGTCGCCGGATCGACCCGGATCGCGTAACCTCGATCGGTGATGTCGCGATCCGTTGAGCCCGACGTTGCCGCGGGAGGTATCCCGCCGGGGCCTTCGGCAGTGGCAATTTGTGACACTGTCGCGACAATACCGGGGCAATTCGCCGAGGATGATGAGTGCGAGAGCACTCCTGGGGGCTCGCCGGCTGCGCCGTCTTCGACCCCAGCCACCCCCTTCGGGGCCCGGGACCACTCTCGGGTGGCCGGGGTCGAGCCCGCAGGGCGATGCCCCCAGGAATGCCGTGGAAGCCCGCGCTCACGCTGACAAACGACCCGGTTTCCTTGCAGCAGTGTCCAATTTGTCCAGTGCGTTCTTGATGACCGCTTCCCAGACCGAGGCAACGCTCAGGTATGCTTCATGGGTGGGGTCGGGGATCGCATCTCGGAAGGCCGCGGGCCACTGCGGATCGGCGCTGATGTACCAGAGGAAGACGTGGGTATCGAGCAGGAGACTCATGGCCCTTCGAACTCGTGGAGGATGTCTTCGGGTAATGGGCGGTCGAAGTCTTCCGGCACGTCGAAGCGGCCGGCGCATAAGCCGAAGGGGGGCGGCTCGATGTCGGGAGCGGCCGCGGGGCGGACTTCCGCGAGCGGTTGCGAGCCGTCGACGACCAGGAACGATTCGCCCGCCTCGATTCGGCGAAGGAAGGTGAGGACGTCCCGCTGGATGTCTTGCACGCTGATGATATTCATGCGGTCAATGTAGCAGGATCGGTCAACCGAACCGAACAGGGACGATCAACGACATCGCGTGCACTCCAGGCGATCGACGGTCGATCCGGCCGCGCGCGTCGCGATGGCTTCCGGGTTGACCTGGGCGAGGCGCGCGATCACCGCGAGGGCCTCGGGCGTGCGGATGCGCTACAGTGCCGTGATCGTGCGCACGGTGCGCAGGACTTCGGGGGACGTGATCGGGAATCTCCGGAAGTCGTACACCGGGCAGGTCTCCGAGGAGAGTCGAGCTGGAGGTGCCATGCTCAATCGTCAGGAGGCTCTGTGAAGGTAAGCTGTCCGCCCTACGCCTCGAATGCCCGAGCCTGAAAGTTTGAACGTTCAGATGTTGATGTGATTGCCGTCTTAACCTCCCTTTGCTCTCGGAATGAACCCGGGAACGCCGGTCTCTACGACGGCATTAAACCTGACCCGCGACGTGATTCCTTCGCTAATCTCCCGCATGGCGTCTTGAGGAAGGGTGGAGATTTCAAAGTTCTCCTTGATCCGGCCGGGGGTCTTCGAGGTGGTCAGGAGGGCCGTCCCGCGCTGGATGGCCCAGGCGAGCAAGACTTGCGCGGGGGTCTTGTTGACTCGCCTGGCGATCGCGGTGATGACAGGATCTTCCAGCAACTTGGGCTCGCTACTGTGCCCTAACGCCGCGAAAGCTTGCAGCACGATGCCATTCTTTCCGCAATAGTCCAGGAGGTCCCATTGCGGGAGATACGGATGGGACTCGACGTGAACGACTGCGGGCTTGATCCTCGCGACTTCGAAGATTTCTCTCGTCCGTTCCAGGCTGACGTCGGATAATCCGATGGCCTTGCACCTGCCCTCGTCCACCAGGCCCTCCAACGCCATCCATGTATCCAGCAATGTAACCTCTTTATCATAGATCACATTGCCATTCGCATCCCTCGGGTCTTGCTCGTCTCCAGGTTGGAAGGCGAACGGGGTGTGGATGAGATAGAGATCGACGTAGTCGAGTTGGAGTTTCTTGAGACTGGCCTCGAACGCGGGCTTGACGCGTTCAGGACGATGATTGTTATTCCAGAGCTTCGTGGCGATGAACACGTCCTCCCGCTTGATATTCCCCGCCTTGAACACCTCCTGTATCGATTCGCCGACCTCCTTTTCATTTCGGTAGCGTTCCGCGGCGTCGAGCTGGCGAAATCCTGCCTCCAGCGCCGCCTTGGTCGCGGTCCTGGTTGCCACAGGGTCGGGAATCAATGTGCCGAATCCGAGCGCGGGGATCGCGCCGGATCCGTGGTTGAGCGCCATCTTCGTATAACGAAGGTTGTCGGGTTCTTCCATGGTTTCACTCCTCCGATATCTCCCGGGTGGACTTCAGCCCGCGACTGTCGCGGACCAGCTCTAGATGTCGATTGCCAGATCTTCCCGCGGGCGCGAGCAACAAATCAATAGGTTCCCCGCCGCCGGAGGTTCGAGCGGGTCGGGATCATACGTCACCGACCCGGAAATCAACCCGCACTCGCAGGCATGGCAAACTCCGGTCCGGCAAGACCAGCGCACCGGGACGTCGCAGGCTTCCGCGAGCTCCAGCAGGCTCTGGAACTCGGGATCCCAGGAGACCGTGAGGCCGGCGCGAGCAAATGAAATGCTCGGACCCTCGCCGGGCGACCCGGCCGGTGCGTGCGGTAGTCCGCGCGGCTCCTCCTTCACACCCGGCGGGAGGGACTTGCCTGAACCGAAAATCTCCGTGTGGACGCGATCACGGGCCACGCCCCAACCGCCAAGTCCGGCGGTGAAGTCCTCAAGGAACGCGGGGGGACCGCACAGATAGAAATCGGATTCGCGGGGTACGCCCAGCTTTTCGAGGACCGCGGCGGTCAGCCGTCCGGCAGCATCGAAGTCAACGCCCAACTGGTCGGCCGTGTCGGGCCGGCTGTACTGGACGTGGCTCCGGGCATTGGGCAGCTTGGCCAGCAAATCGCGTGCTTCTCGGGCGAATGGATGATCCAGGCGGTTGCGCGCTCCATGGATCCACCAGACCGGGCGCGGCGACGCGTCTGCTGCCAGCGCGTGGAGCATGGCCATCACCGGAGTCACACCCACGCCGGCGCTCAAGAGCACCACGGGAACCTCGCCGGCCTGCAAGATGAAGGCGCCGCGGGCGCGCTGACATCCAGGAGATCGCCCGTACGAAGCTGCGTGCTCAAGTAAGTGCTGGCGATTCCGTGCGGTTCCTCCTTGATGGTGATGCGATAACGACCAGCGTCCGGCAGATCGGACAGCGAGTAGCTGCGCAAGACCGGAGGAGCGTCAGCTTCAGGAGACAATCGCAACACCACGAATTGCCCGGGCAGAGGGACAGTCAGAGGACGACCATCCACCGGCTCCAACACCAGCGAGATCACACTGCTGCTCTCGCGATCCATTCTGGCCACTTTCAGGGGCCGGAATCCGGGAGCGGCCGTGATGATCTGTTCTGGTGACGTCAGTCCGGCATTTCCCGTGCGCGAACCCGGTTGCGTCCTCTGCCGGAGAAGAGCCTCAAAGGAAGACTTCCAGCCCGGGCTCAGGGCCGGGATGCGCAGGGCCCGCTCAAGTTCGTCCTCGGCGGGCCCGGGAAGATAGAGCAGCGCGTCGATCGCGGCGACCGTGAGGCGTCCGGGGCCCTCGGCAACTTTGACGATCTCATCGCCGGCGCCCACCTCACCCTCTTCCAGCACGCGAAAATAGAACCCCGGTCGGTGATGTGCGACCAGCAAAGCCGCCATCCTGGGCTCATCCATTCGTATGCCAACACGGTAGCAGGTGACACGCGGCTGCGTCACTTCGAACACGGCGCCGCCGATGCGATAGCGATCGCCGACGCAGACCTCGCCGTCGGCGAGGCCTTCCACCGTGAAGTTCTCCGCGAATTGCCCGAATGTCCAATCGGCTCGCTTCAGTTCGCGCTGCCAGTAGTGATAGGAATCCATCTGGTAGACAAACACAGCCCGGTGTTCTCCACCGTGACCGGCCAGATCACCTTGCGCGTCACCATCGATGTTGAGCCGCCGGACCAGGCGCCGTCCCTGCACTGGCTCCTTCCACACGGATGTGTAGACGGTCTTGCCGCGCCACGCGATCTCGCGGGGAAGACCCACGTTGACCGACAATAACCGTGCCATATGGACCCCTACCTGCTATTTCCTGTTTGGCTCTTGTTTCATCTTTGCATTCTTAAGAATTGCCTGTCGCCGGCTGAGTCAGGATCGTACTTTCTTCGACATAGGGCCTGCTGATCATAACCGACAAGAGGGGTGTTGATTTCAGCGGCGCCCGTGCTCTGCAATGGCCCAGACGCGGAGTTCTCCGAAGAGTTGTGCGAGGGCGGCGGGCTGGTAGTGGGCGTTGAGGCCGCTGGGGTTGGGGAGGACCCAGGCGTGGCTGCCGCCGAAGGGGGCCTTTTGGAGGCCGACGCGAGCGTCTTTGACGCCGGAGACGATGCGGTAGGGGCCGATGCCGACGAAGGCGACGACGGTGGGACGCCAGCGTTTGACCTTGGTTTCGAGTCGCTTGCCGCCGGCTCGAAGTTCGTCGGCGGTGAGTTCATCGGCGCGGGCGGTGGCGCGTTCGACGATGTTGGTGATGCCGAATTTGAGGTCGAGAAGGAGGGATCCTTCAAAGGGTGAGAAGAGGCGCGGAGTGAAGCCGCCGGCGTAAAGAGCGGGCCAGAAGCGGTTGCCGGGGCGGCCGAAGTGTCGGCCGATCGCGGCGGTGTAGAGGCCGGGGTTGATGCCGGCGAAGAGGACGATAAGATCTTTGGCGACGAGATCCGGGACGAGCTTGTCGTGCGCGGCGAGGAGCTGGGCCTTGGTGGGTTTCCAGGGAGTCGGCGATGTCCGATTCATAGGGCGGACCCCGTCAAGGTCGTGCGTCACCGGATCGCGCCGCCGTCTTGGGGCAAGTCGCGAGCCGGGTAGATGGCGAAGCAAGGTGACCCCGGGCGGGGCTGTCTGTCCGAGCTCTCCCCGGATCAGTTGTCGAGGATCACCACGTTTTTCTCGATGGCCTCGCGGCCGACGTGCAGCTTATTGGCGGGGAAGTCCGGATCGGGGTAGCCGACCGCCAGGCCGCACAGGATCGACAGTTCCGCCGGGATCGCCAGCTGCGCGGACGATCTCGGGATACCCCGCGATCGAGACCTCGACGCAAGTCCCCAGGCCTCGTGCGGTCAAGGCCAGCAGCAACGTCTGCAAGTACATCCC
Source organism: uncultured Planctomycetota bacterium (assembly GCA_963743925.1). Lineage (GTDB taxonomy): Bacteria > Planctomycetota > Planctomycetia > Isosphaerales > Isosphaeraceae > CAVZRC01. The sequence continues at coordinate 142,486 of CAVURY010000031.1, forward strand.
CACGCCCAGGGCGTCCGCCAGGCCGAGGTCCCGGTGCATGCAGACGACGCCGGCCAGCGGCGCGCGGAAGAATTCCCAGTTGCGCAAGACGGCGGCATCATGGCCCGCCTTGTCCTCGCGGGCGATTCCCATCGCCCCGTAGACCTGGGCGCCCAACTCGCGGCGATAGTGCCGAAACGACTCGGGCAGGGGCGGGATGTTGGGTGGCCGACGCTGGGCCTCTTCGAGGAGGGCTTTGACGAGCCGGTCGCGAGGCGGCCCGGATGCGAACACCATGTGCCACGGCTGGATGTCGGAGTTCGACGGCGCGTGCTGGGCCAGGACGAGAGCCTCCTCGACCAATGCCCGCGGCACCGGCCGGGGCAAGAACAGCCGCGTCGAATGGCGCTCCCGGATCACCTGGTCAAGGTCGAACATGGTGACTCCTCCTGCCGAAAGAATGCATGTAAGCCATTCGCCCCCCTCAAAGCGGGTATCCTTGAGGCGTGACAACTCCCTGACAACCACCCCTCAGGAACCATGGCCACGATTCTCGGGCCGGCCCTCGGCACGGTCAAGAGCCTCGCCCGCTTCTACGACCCCGGCACCGTCCCCCGCCGACTGCACGACGGTCCACACCGATCCGGCCGACCTGCGCAAGCTGCTGGAGTCCGAGCCGGCTCAGACCTGCACGCTTGTCACTTTCGACTCCTTAGAGATGAGAGAGCCGGCCAAGGGGCGGACTTCCGCGAGCGGGTGCGCGCCGTCGACGACCAGGAACGATTCGCCCGCCTCGATGCGGCGAAGGAAGGTGGGGATGCCACGCTGAATGTCTTGCACGCTGATGATACTCATGCGGTCATTTTAGCAGGATCGGTTGACCGAACCAAACCGGGAGGATCAGCGATGGGAACCGGACGCTGGCAAGCGATTGGTTCGCTGACGAGTGCTCGGTACTCGACGGCGGACGAAGCAGGCCTGGCCCCTCGCGCGTTGATCAGGAGCAACCCCGCGAGGACGATGAGCGCGATGATCAAGTAACAGGCCACGAGGAAGTACGGGGGCGCCGGATTGAACTCCCAGGGGCCGTCGTGTGGCGGGAGCCGGAGGCCCGTGTGAGCGCCCGCCTTGCGACGGAACCCCTCCGGGTATTCGCCCTCCAGGTCGCCGAGGCGGAAGATCGATTCGGGATCCCGCCCGTCGGACTTATCGGGGCAGTGGGCGGGGACGGTCTGAGAGGGGCCGGGCCCCGGGCATGGCCCGGCCTGGGCCGGCTCATCGACGTGGAGATCGATGCCATCGTCGGCGGGCGATTCGGGGCTTTGCCGGCATCCGGTCGAGAAGGGCGTCGAGGTCGCTCCATGAGGTCCGTGCGGTGAAGTCCATCGACAAAGCCGCTGTCCGTCCGGCAATACGTGCTTTGCCGGCCAGCGGTCCTGTGCCCTGCCCAGACCTATCCCAATGCCCCGCGTGGTGGAGCCGGCAATCCTCGCCCGCGTACAGGACGTTGTGGGCGTTGGTGAGGATCGTCTTGCCCTCGATCATGACCCCCGTGCCCATCACGTCGACGGGGTTCTGCTCGGCCCAAGGCCGCACGGGGTTGGGCAACCTCGGGCTGGGGAAGACCCGGACGACCGAGTCTTCGGGAGATTGCCCCGGGATGGCGTCGTACTCAGCGTGACGGCGATCAGTGCGGCCAACATTCCCTATTGCTTCGAGACGAATTCATTCGCACGCTGTACGATCTCGACCACCTTCGCGAATGTTGCGGAACGCCAAGCGGGGTCTTCGGGTACGAAGACCTCTTTGAGGCGAGCCTTGGCTCATAACGTGGACCGGCTGTGGGGTTCACCGCAGTGATGAGCCTGATTCTCTGTCCGAAGAGCCGCCAGTACGGAGATAATCGGGTAAGTCCCGAATTCGGCGCCTATGCCCACATAATCGTGGTCTCGGAGGGCCTCCTTGAAGCACCAGATAATCGAATCCCCCTGGCTTCAAGAGCCGTCTTTCGCCGGCCCGAGGCCGCGGTGCCCTTGGAAGCAGATTCAAGCTTGTCGGCGCCGAAGACCTCGGCCAACCGGGCTTTCCGGTCCTCCATCGCCTTGTCCAGGAGAAGTTTAAGTCTTCGAGCTTCATATTCGATCCTGCCTCCGGGTTGGGTATCCGTCGATCAGTTGAACGAGTTGAGGGCGAGCGTCGCTGACCGGCCCACCGCAATGTCTTCCGCAAAATAGCCGGGCCCCCGCCCCGAATTCCTTCGAGGGAACCACCGTGTACTGGCTCTCCGTGATAGCGGTATGGGCTTCAGCCATTAAGCCGTACTCCTGGCGAGACTTATCTCGATCAGGTGCGTCAAGTAACGCCCAATGCGGCAAAGGTTCCATTCGTTCAGGACGTCGTCAGGGCGCAAGACCTCCAGGCAAACCGTGAGCCCCGGCCGATCTTCACGGGCCCTCGATGCCTGATCCTCATGGATGTTTCGTTCATCGACCCCGACAGACAGCAACGCATCGCCTTGCAGGTCGGTGCTTTGCCGATCATCAGGGGTCAAGATTCTTACGTATGCGACTAGCATTTCTCGGAAACCGTCCTGGTAAGCTGTTCACGTGGAAAATCATAGATAAAAATATTAATTAAGTAATTTTAATAAAATTTTTATTTATCTATAGGTTTTATGCAAAAGACCTCATGTTCTGGCCGCCGGTGGAGCGGTTCGTCGGGCTTGGCCCGGCGGGCTGGGCAGGGCTAACTCGGGTCCATGCGGGGCGGATTCGGCAGGGGACTTCATCAGTGCCGGGATTATGAGGATTCCCCCTGGCGGGAGTTTGGGTCACGTGTCAAGATGGAGATCCCGGCGACGAATGTGATGACGGGGCGACGAGAAGGTCGCGCTCGAGTCATGGACGAGGCTTGTCCCAGAGCGATTCCGGGGGGCGGGATTGCTCTGGCCTTTCTTCATGAGCTGACATCCCTGGATGCGGCCTGCAACCCGGCCACGCCCTTTTCGCGAGGACCGCCGCATCCTTTCGTGACGCAGGTTTCGGTTCGAGTTATCCCGCTCGGCGAAGGAACTCATCTGGAGTCACACCATGGTAGAAGCCGCCATGTTCATGGTCGGTAGCGTCGCCGCCCTCATCGTCTGCGTGATCAACGGGATCAATAAGAAGAATTCCCGGAATCCCCTGATCCCCGCCGCGTCCGATGTCTCGTCCGCTCGCATCCTCGGTCCCGAAGAGGGGCGGATCGAGGAGCTCCAGCAGGAGGTCGCCAGATACGAGGAGCACATGGAGAAACTGCGGGCATTCGGCAGAAACCGCACCGAAGTTGAACACGAGATCATCGATGCCATCCTCCTAGGGCCGCGATCATCCGGCAAGACGAGCCTCGCCGAACTGTGGGCGAATCCCGTCTCCTACAATGTGACCCAAGAGGCGACGATGGCATGGCGGCGGGTCAACTTGAGTCTCCACGAATTCGGCATCGAGAAGAAGCACGATCCCCTATTCGACGTCGTGCGGGGCTTCAAGAAGGTCTTACGGCTGAGGCTGCACGACTATCCCGGGGAGCTCAGCAAGGTCCCCGAGGCTTTCCAGAAGATCAACGATCTTTCGTCGAAGGCGACTATCATCTTCATGCTCCAGGTCGGCTACTCGGATGGAGTCATCGCGGGGGTGGACGAAAACGCGGAATACTTCAATGGGGTGTTTGTGGATCAGTTACAACTCGGCTTGAAGGGGATCGTCAGGTCGGTCGCCAGGGTCCTGGTCGTTTTCAACAAGGCCGACTTGCTCCCGCGGGAGTGGACCGAGGATGAGGCGAGAGAGAAGCTCAAGCTCGCGAATCGCCATCCCATCGGTTTTATCAAGAGATGTTTTGGTGAAAACATTGAGTTTCATGTGATAAGTGTAAGAACCAATTTGGGGATCGTGAACCTCCTAGGATACCTCGGCCAGGCGGCAATCCAGGGTGAGGACGAACTCGATCGCTTCCGGAAACGGATGGCCGACCTCGGCCCGAAGCTCGCTAGGAGGGGCCTATGAACGTCGATCATTTCCTCGTGGCCAATCGCCACAAGGTCGGCTATGGCAATATCTGGCCGCTCGGGACGCGGCATCTCGACGATGGCCAGATCGAACGGGCGTTGCCCCAGCTCGACCGTTCGGCGACCGCGCCGAGCCTGGCGTACTCGGTGACTTGCCTCGCGGGTGGCGTTCATGTGATGGTGGTTGGACTCCGCTGGCCACAGTTACGGGACGAGATGGGGCGCCCAGGCCTCTACTTCTGGCACGGCCTTATCTGCCGCCCGGGCGCCAGTGAGGGGCCGGACCCCGGCCGTCTCTCGGCCCTCTTGCTAGGCGTCGTCCGGAGATACGACTTGCTGATCGACGCCGTCGGCGAGATTATCCAGTCCGTCGCCGTCGGACCGGCAGACGAGGACTGGGCGATGAAGCTCTGCCAGACCGCCGTCGTCGGCCTGCCGACGATCGATGAGACGACATCGCGGTTCGTGCTGGCGGCGCGGGAGGCATGGGCCGACGTCCCAGGGAGCGTGAATCTCAGGATCCCTTTCCCGTTCCAGGAATGGCTAGCCGTGCCCTGCCTCTTGGATTACCTACTCCTGCACGAATCCGCGAGGTCCGTGGGGGGGGGGCACCTGATCCTGCCGATCGAGCAACGGTATGCGGCCATCTCGCGGAATGAGGACATATCCGGGTTTCGGACGGTCGAGCTCTCGATGGCCGCCCTGAGCGCAACGATGTCCGACAACGCCGGAACTCCTACAGTGCCGAGTGACAGGCCTCGCGACGCCGGGCCCTCCCCTGCGCGGGAGAAACGGCTAAGTTCTATCCTGGGAGGGAGTTGGCTACCGATCCTTCTCGGTTTCTGCCTGGCGCTCGTGGTTTCCTGGATGATCTACTGGATTTGTTCCTGGTTCGAGCCCGGGGCAGTGAACGGGCGTGGTCTGGGTGCGGTGATCAGCGTCAATCATGCCCTGTTTGAGGAGGATGAGACCGGGGATTTGCGCGTCGAGTTCACGCTCGTCAACGACAGCAAAGAAGCCCTCGAACCGGGGATAGCCGACTCGCGTCTCATCATCAATGGGCAGGAACATCCGGCTTCGGATCTGCTTAACGACAGTCCCCGGGAGACGCGGCGCGAGTTCCCGGAGGCCGGTTCAAAGATCGCCAGAAGGTCTAATACCAACGTCGTCGAGCCCTCGTCATCCGTGGGCTCGACCCGCCCTACGGATGAAGCCGCCGATCCTGCGGGGACGAAGTCTCCGGTCACAAAATTGTCGCCTGGGGAGCATGTTGAGTTCGTGTCGCAACTCGGGAATTACTGTAGGAAACCGGGGGTGTATCGCGTCTCGTGGAGGGGTCGCAACTACGCCTCACCGGAAGTTGTGTTCCGCGTGCTTCGACGGAACGCGGCAAGGGGAGAGAACTAATCCTACAGCGCGAAGTCCGAAGTCAACGTAAGTCTTTCTTGGTTTCAATGGGTTGCGCCCTGATTTTCGGCTTTCGATTCAATCGCGTTTTATGAGGGCGAACCGCCTAAGACTTGCGATGGCTCGATCGGCTGTCTGGCAATGGGTATTCTTTGCCTGCTATGCCTTTTCGCGGGGATAAGCACGAGAGGGTCAGACCAGATTTCAGGTTTTTTCACGGGCCGCATCGACGGGTAAGCAAAACGATCACGAGTCGATCCGGCCTCGCGGGTCGCGAGGGAATCGGGGTTGCGCTGGGCGTGGAGCGTGATCACCATGGGGGCCTCGGGCGCGGAAGCTCTCCGGCGCTGTGATACCTCGTAGTGGGACCGCCAAGGCGCGAAGGACGCCAAGAAATTCGGACGAAGACGCCCGAGCGGTATCATCGATTGCAATCGTTCCTCCCCGTCTCATGGCGGCCTGGTCGTTCAATGATCTCCCATCTGCGCCTGGAAGGTCGGTACGCGAATGCCGGTCATGGCAGTCTCGGTTTGCCCGCCGATGGCGGCGACTTCAGGGATTCCAGATAGGCGACCAGATCGGCGATTTGCCGCGGTGTGAAGGTATTGCCCATCGGCGGCATGCTCGAGACCGGCGACTGAATACGCTCGGCGATCTTGGCGACCGGGATCTCGACCTTTCCGCCCGCGGGCGGGGCGACAACCAGGGTACGACCGTCGTCGGCGACGAATGTCCCGGAAAAGAGCTTTCCGTCGTCGGTGGCGATGACGAGCGTCTCGAAGCCCTTGACGATCCTGGCGCTCGGATCGATCAGCGATTCGAGCAGATACTCGCGATTGGCCCGTTTGCCGACCTCGGTCAGATCGGGCCCGACGAATCCGCCGCCGAGGTTGCCTATCATGTGACACGCGTTGCAGCGAATCTCGCGGTTCGAGTGGAACAGGAATCGTCCCTTCTCGGCGTCTCCCGAGGCGAGCACGGCGCGATAGGCTTCCAGCGGGTCGGTCTTCGATGCGGCCGACCGGGGTGCGGTCGTCGAACGGGGCGAGCAGCTCCTCGACCGTCCACGGTATCGCCCGGTCGGGAGTCGAGCGACGGATCGCGGTCACGTGCTCCGGATCGACGGCCTCGCCATAATTATCCCATGCGCGACGGACATAGGTGAGCACTCCGGCAAGGCGTTCGTCGTTCATCACCGGGCTGTTGCCCAGGCCCGGCATCCTCAGGTTCCAATCTTCACCCCTGACCTTCACCGGGCCGTGGATCCCGTGTAATACGATGCGGGCGAGGCGGTCGTGCGGGCCGTTGACCCACTCCGAATCGACGAGCGGAGGCGCCTGGCCGGGCTGGCCGCGCCCGTCCTCCTTGTGGCAGGCGATGCACGTCACATTGTAAACGGCCTCGCCCAGTACGAGCCGTTTTTCTTGAGCCGGCGTCAGGGGTGAAAGGACCGGCTTGCGCTCGCGCACGGTGGTGTCGCCGGGCCAGGTGAGTATGCGCCGCAATGCGTCGGCCGACGACGGTTTTTCGCCCAGCAGTCGCGGGCGCTCCTTGAGCGGGATCGGTTCGGGCCAGCGACTGTGACCGAGGTCCGAATTCAAGACGCCCGCAACGATCGCGTCGGCTACCCATCTCTTGTCGGGCGCACGCTCGGCGGTCAGCGAGAAGAGCCGTTCGACGCGGGTTGGATTACCCTCGTTGACGACACATGTCGCCAGTGTTTCGATCGCGTCGCATTGCCGTTCGTGGTCGGCGGTCCATCCGGTTAACACGTTGAGGCGTGCGAGCATCTCGAGTTCGCGGCTCTTGAGCCCGCTCGCCGCCGCGGCGAGGAAGATGGGGTCGGGACGGCGGACGAGGATCTCCGCCATCTGTCGTTCGGCCTGCTCGGAACCCGGAAACCGGCCGAGTGTCAGCAAGAGTTGCAGTTGCACCATCGGCCGCGCGTCGGCGAAGCACTCCTGCAACTGCGAGAATACCGCGGCCTGCCGTGCCGGATCGCGGAGGCGCTCGCTCAGCCGGATCGCGGTCGCCCGCACCATCGGATCGTCGGCCGACATCGCGGCCTTCACCGTCGGCCAATCGAGGCGGTCGATCCCTTCGAGCGTCCACAGGGCGTGCAACCGGGCCACGCCGCTCGGCCCCGACTTCGCCAGCTCGCGCAGCGGGTCGGTCACCTCGACCGCCTTTCGTTCGACCAGCAGCCACTGGGCCGTGTCGCGCCACCAACCGTTGGGATGTGAGAGCCACTTGACGAGCTGTTGCGAAGACGCCCCCGACATCCGTGGCGCCGGTCCGAGCGGCTTGCCTTCGTGCCTGATTCGATAGATCCGCCCGCCGTCGAACGGCTTGTCGAGGCCGCGCGACAGGATCTGGTTGCGCAGATAGGGCATCATGAAGATGACATGCTCGATGATGCCGCGGTACATGTCGCAAACGTACACGGCTCCGTCGGGCCCCGTCCGGCTGCAGACCGGCCGGAACCGCTCGTCCGTCGAGGCGATCCATTCGCGACGATCGAAGGCATTGCGCGCCGCCAGATGGACGCCGTCGCCCGCGAGCCGATCGAAGCGGACCAGGTTTCCGCCGGCCTCGGGGATGACCGCGCCGCCGTAGAATTCGGCCGGGAACTGATCGCCGCGATAGATCGACGGGCCGCAGGCGATCGTGAACGTCCGGAGCCGGCCGTCTTCGCGCAATTCCGTCCCGCCGAGCGTGATCCCCGGATTGACGCGGATCGGGAACACCTCATTCGCGTCAACGGCAATGTCGATGTTCAGCCCCGAATTGGAATTCCGACGGCCGCTATCGGGGTTGAAATGATCGTTGCGGCGGGTGTACTCCTCGGGAATCAGATCGGCATGGAGGGACGAGTTTTCGTAGTCGTAGAACAGGCGGCCGTAATCGTCCTGGGCCACGCCCCACTGGCCGCGCCGCGTGATCGGCTCCTCGATGAGCTTTCCATCGATGAATTTATGCCGGGATGTGCAATCGGCGCTGTACATCCAGTTGTCGAGGGCGTGGAACAGGCCGTTCTCCGTGTGCTGGGGATTTCCGGGCCTGCCATACTTGCCGACCAGGCGCTTCTCGTCGCATTTCTGGTCGCCGTCCGTATCGCGGCAGAACCAGAGGTTGGGAGGTTCGACGACGAGCACGCCCCCCTGGACGAAGGATAATGTCCTCGGCATCACCAGCTTGTCGAGATATACGGTCGAACGATCCATCATGCCATCGCCGTTGGCATCTTCCAGGACGACGATCCGGCCGATGGGAGCTCCTTCGTCCGAGCCTTCGAGGTCGCGCATGTACCCGCGCATCTCGACGACCCAGATGCGCCCGTCGGGGTCGAACTCGAACATCACCGGATTGACGACGAGCGGCTCGGCCGCGACGCACTCGAGGCGAAAACCCGGCGCGACCTGGAATGACTTGAGCGCCTCGGCCGGGGTCAATGGAGGCGATGGGGGGATCTTGATCCGCTTGAACAATTCATCCGCCGAAAACGGATCGTACGGGGTCAGCGATTGCTCCCGATGAGTGATCTCGCGTTCCTTCGGGACCGACTGCGCAGGCAGGGAGGCTGCCGCGAATAGGACGACAATCAGGCCGAACGTGACCTCGTTCGCGAACCGCTGGCGCATCGGTCGACTCCTGTCCGATATTTCCGCGTAATTGGTAGGGAGGGCCCGGATCCGGGCAATTCAAGCGAGCAGCTCTTTGACGACGTTGCCGAAGACGTCGGTCAGCCGGAAATCGCGACCCTGGAAGCGGTAGGTGAGCCGGGTGTGGTCCAACCCCATCGCGTGGAGGATGGTCGCCTGGAGGTCGTGGACGTGCATCCGTTTCTCGACGGCGTGGTAGCCGAGATCGTCGGTGGCGCCGTAGGAGATTCCGCGCTTGATGCCTCCTCCGGCCATCCAGATCGTGAAGGCATGCTGATTGTGGTCGCGTCCCAGCCAGGTCGAGCCGTTGCGTTCCTCGTTCATCGGAGTCCGACCGAACTCGCCGCCCCAGACGATGAGCGTCTCGTCGAAGAGCCCGCGCTGTTTGAGGTCCTTGATCAGGGCGGCGATCGGCTGGTCCGTTTCCTGGCAGCGATCGACGAGCCCGTAGCGTATGTCGTTGGATTTGTCGTTGCCGTGCTGATCCCAGCCCCAATGGTAGAGCTGGACGAAGCGGACGCCGCTCTCGACCAGCCTTCGAGCCAGCAAGCAGTTGTTGGCGAACGATTTCTCGCCGGGTCGCGTCCCATAGGCGTCGTGGATCGCCGGGGGCTCCTTGGCGATGTCCATGAGCTCCGGCACGCTGGTCTGCATCTTGTACGCCATCTCATATTGCGAGATGCGGGTGAGGATCTCGGGATCGCCCATGGCGTCGAGATGGAGCTGATCGAGCACCTGGATCTTGTCGATCGTCCGCCGGCGCTGCTCTCGACTCATTCCGGCGGGATTCGAGAGGAAGAGCACCGGATCGCCCGAAGACCTGAGCTGTACCCCCTGGTGGACGGTGGGCAAGAAGGCGCTTCCCCAGAGCGAGGTACCGCCGTCGGGCGCCGCGGTCCCCGATACGAGCACGACGAAGCTCGGCAGGTCGCGATTCTCGCTCCCCAGCCCATACGAGAGCCAGGAACCGAGGCTGGGCCGGCCCAGGCGGGCAGATCCGGTCTGGACGAATAACTGCGCCGGCGCGTGATTGAACTGGTCGGTGTACATCGAGCGGACGACCGCGATATCATCGGCGACCGTCGCCAGGTGCGGCACCACGGTCGACATCACCTGGCCCGACTCGCCGCGGGGCGCGAATTGATGAGGGGACCCGAGGAGCTTGGGTTTGACCTTCAAGAACGCGAACTGCTGGCCGCGGATATACGAATCGGGGCAGAACTGGCCGTTCAATTCGTTGAGCTTCGGCTTGTAGTCGAACATGTCGAGCGTCGACGGGGCGCCCGCCATGTGCAGGTAGATGACGTTCCTGGCCCGCGGCTTGAAGTGCGGCGCCTTGGGACCGAGGGGATCGGTCGACTCCGGTGCTGGCGAGGCGGCGAACAGGTCTTCATTCATGAGCGACGCGAGTGCGATCGTTCCCAGACCGGTCACGGAATCCTTGAAGATCTGCCGGCGCGTCCTGACCTTGAGGATTTCTTCCCGCATGTTCATCGGTTGACTCCGGTGGGGTTCGTATTTCGCGCCCGCGGGCGAGTTGCGGGTCAGTTGTCAGTTGTCAGTTGTCCGTGGTCAGTAGTTGCTATTTCGCGCCCGTGGGCGAGTTGGCGGGTTCAACCCTTCGTGAGGGTTTCATCGAGGTTCAGGAGTACGTTGGCGACGATCGTCCAGGCGGCGAGCTCGGCCATTTCGCGCCCGCCTGCGCCGCTCGCGGCCGGGCCCAATGAGGCCATGGCCCTGGCCGCGGCAGGGTCGCGACGGTACCGTTCCAGGCTTTCGGAGTAGAGTTCGACCAGATGCGCCAGCTCGGCAGGAAGCGGCTGCCGAGCGAGGACGAGCCGGAACCCGTAACGGACGCGCTCTTCGACCGTCCCCCCGGGACCGCTCGCGATGCGGCCGGCGAGGGCGGCCGCGGGCTGGACGAAGGCCGGATCGTTGAGCGTCGCGAGTGCCTGGAGGGGCGTGTTGGTCCGCGACCGTCGCTCGGTGCAGACCTCGCGGCTGGGGGCGTCGAACGTGACGAACGAGGGATACGGGGCCGACCTTCGCCAGTACGTGTAGAGGCCTCGACGATATTGATCGCCGTCGCGACTCTCGATCCATCGGTCGCCGCTATATGGGACGAACCAGACGCCTTCGGGCTGGTAGGGGAAGACGCTCGGGCCGCCGATCTTCCGCTTCAAGAGCCCGCCGATCGCGAGCGCCTGGTCGCGGACCATCTCGGCCTCCATCCGGAACCGCGGTCCGCGGGAGAACAGGCGATTATGAGGATCCTTCTCGAGCCGATCGGGGGTCACTCGCGACGACTGCCGATAGGTCGCGGACGTCACGATCAGCCGTTGCATGGCTTTGAGGCTCAATCGTCGCTCGTGGAACTCGCCGGCCAGCCACGCGAGTAGCTCAGGATGGCTCGGAGGCTCGCCCTGCACTCCGAAGTCCTCGCCGGTCTCCACGATCCCGCGGCCGAAACTCTGGGCCCAGATCCGGTTCATGATCACGCGCCCCATCAGAGGATTGCGTGAATCGACCAGCCATCGCGCCAGGCCCAGGCGATTGGCCGGCTGATCGGGAGGGAGCGGGTGCAGGCTCCGTGGAACGCCGGCCGTGACCAGGGCGCCTTTGACGTTATGGCTCCCGCGAATGAGGACATGCGTCTCACGGGGCTTCTGGAGTTCTTCCATCACCATCGTCGTCAACGGCCGGATCGCCTCCTCCTGCTTCTTCAACTCGGCGATCTTCTCTTTTAGCGGCTTCGAGCGGTTCGGGTCGTTGGCCCTGGTCGCCTCAACGAGCTGAGCCTGGAGCTTTGCCGTCTCGGCGCGGATCTCGTCCCGCCCGGCGACCTGCTCGGCCGTCGGGAGCGGCAAGACGGGCGGGGCGCTCGACCCACCGTCGGCGGTGTTGTTGAAGAAGGCGAAGAACCGGAAATACTCCTGCTGGCTGAATGGATCGTACTTGTGATCATGGCACTGCGCACAAGCGAAGGTCGTTCCCATCCAGACCTGCATCGTGGTGTTGACCCGATCGACGACCGCCGCAACCCGGAATTCCTCGTCGTCGGTTCCCCCCTCGCCATTGAGCACCGAATTGCGGTGGAACCCGGTCGCGATGCGGTCCTCGTCGGTCGGGTTGGGGATGAGGTCGCCCGCGAGTTGCAAGGTGGTGAACCGATCGAAAGGCATGTCTTGGTTGAAGGCGCGAATCACCCAGTCGCGGTAGGGCCAGATCGAGCGGGCACCGTCTTTCTCGTAACCATTGGTGTCGGCATAACGCGCCTGGTCGAGCCAGGGCCTGGCCTGTCGCTCTCCATAATGGGGCGATGCGAGCAGCCGGTCCACCAGCCGCTCATAAGCCTCGGGCCCGGGGTCGTTCTCGAAGGAATCCACTTCATCGGGGGTCGGGGGCAGGCCGATCAGGTCGAGGCTGACGCGGCGAATCAGGGTCGCTCGATCGGCCTCGGGCGACGGATGTAATCCCTCGCGTTCCAGGCGAGCCAGCACGAATCGATCGATCGTGTTCCTCGACCAGGTTCGGTCGTTCACCGTCGGCGTCGGGACTCGAGCGGGCAGCGAATAGGACCAGTGGCCTTCCCATTTCGCCCCCTCGACGACCCACTGACGCAGACGATCGATCTGCCGCGCATCCAGCCGCTTCTTGAATTTCGGCGGCGGCATCACGTCCTCGGGGTCGGCGGAGGCGACTCGGCGAATCAGCTCGCTCTCTTCGACTTTCGCGGGGACGACCACGGCAACTCCGTCGCGGACTCGGAACGCGTCTTCTCTCCGGTCGAGCCGCAGGCCCGCTTTCCTCGCGCGAGTCGGGCCCATGGCAAGGGTAGCAGTGCTCCGACAGGATCGGGCGGATCTCGCGGTCGAAATCGACGGCCGGTGCCGCTCGTGCCGGATTCCATGCCGGCGAACCGATGATGAGGCAAATACAGCCGATCAGGACCGTCCCGACGGGCTCGAATCGTTCGCGAAGCGGCGACATCTTCGGTGAACCTCCTCAATGACCTCCGACAAGCCCGGGCTTTCGACTCGCCACGATGCTTCAAGAGGTCTCCCTGTCGTGTTTGCCCGACGTCGGCTCGACGCACCACTCCACGGCCGCCTCGAGGAGGCCCCATACGGCTTCGGATTTCGCGTCGGTCTGGGTCGGGTCGAGGAACAGTCCGACCCTCCTGCGGGGCGCTTCCAATCCGACCATCCCCGCCCCCGCCTCGTAGGCGAAGAGCGTCGCCTTCGAGGCGTCGCCCTCGATCGCGGCGATCCGGACCGCCGACGGGCCCGGCATCGCCCAGCCGACGATATTGCTCGCCTTGCCGAAAAGGTCGACCTGGGTCCCGCCCAGCCCTCCGGAAAGCGGATGGGAGGGGTCTGGAAACCTGACCGAAGGGTGGGCTTCGACGCAGTCGTAATCGACGCCTCGCCGGTCGCCGGTCAGGCCCAGGATCGGATAGATGACCGGTTCGAGGCAGAGTACGGGCACCTCGGCCGACTTGAGGCCGATCCGCTCCAGGCTCGACTCGAAACCGACCCCCTCCTGGCAGAACGAGACGATGACCAGAGGTCGGCCGATCAAGTCGGAGGCGGTCGCGTCGAGGTGATCTTTGGTCTCGACCCGGAACCCGAGGTGGCGGAGCCGAGAGCCGAGGAGCCGGTCGGCGACCAACCGATCGAATCGCTTGAAAGAGGCCGGTGCCTGTTGCTTCGACGTGATCACCAGGGCGGCTCCCGGGAGGCTGGGATGGGTCTGCAGCCCTCGCCTGACGTCATTCGAAACCTCGGCACGATGGCCGGATGCCACGTCGACCGAGGCGCCGTCGCCGATCCGGATGAAATGGACGAGCCCCTCGGAGACCCGCAGGTGCGTCTCTTCCGCCGAGGCCCCCATCGAGAACCGCGTACCGAGGACCTCGACGCGGGCGTCCGGGGTCACGACCGCCAGCGGATGATCGGCCGCCCGATGCGCGGCGTCCACGGCGAGGAACCCTCCTCGGAGCTCCAGCGCGTTCCGGCTGCCGGGGCGATGGAACGCGAGGGCCGATTCGGGCCCGAGCTCCGCCCTCGAGGCGTCGGGCAGGTCCAGGACCGCCGTGGAATCCGCCGGGGCGGCGACGACATCGCCCTCGCGGAGGCTCATCCCGGCGACGACCGGCCGCTCGATCCCGTCGCGACGGAAGACGACCCTCGAATCGGCCGAGACGACCGTGGCGGCGACCGCCCTGGCCTGCAATTCCCTCAGCCCGAGACCGATCAGGCCCAACGTCGTTGCGAGAAAGGCCGCGGCCGCGGCCGCCCGGCGCATCGGGGAGGCCGTCCGTCGGCGACGAGGGTCGATGCGGCCCATCTTCCGGATCGCTTCGAGCACCTTCGCCTCGGCGCCCGCACCGGGTCGCGGGCGTTCACGACCCGCCTCTTCGAGCAAGACCTCCAGTTCCTCGAGCGCCACGCGGCACGCCGGGCAACTCGCGAGGTGGGCGGAGGCCGCCTCGGACTCGACATCCGGAAGTCGCCTCTGGATCAGATCGAGCAACACATCGAACGGCACGCAGTCATCCACGAAGGTCGCTCCAAACCCATAATGATCGCCATAGGAAGAACGGTTTCGCCGCCCAAACGTGCTGCGAAAAAGTCGGCCAAGATTCGGATTGGTCGCGGACCATTGTCATGTAACGACTTATCGCTCTCGTAGCGGGTCCATCGACTTCCGCAACGCCTGGAGCGCATATCGCATCCGGCTCCGCACGGTGGCCTCGCGGGCGCCGACGATCGCGGCGATGGAGGCGTAGTCCAGCCCCTCATAGATTCGCAGTACGACGACCTCGCGGAGCAGTTCGGGGAGCTTCTGGAGCGCCAACACGGCACGCCCGGCCAGTTCGGACGTCGCCGCGGCCTCGGAGGGATCCAGGGTGAAGTCGATCGGCTCGGCCTCGAGTGCACCCCTGGTACCCCAATCTGGCAGTCGCCTCCCGAGTCGGGATCGGACCCGGGCCTCGTCCGCCAATCGGCCCCGCGCGATCCGCAAGAGGTAGGCGGCGAGATGCCCCCGCGACCGGTACCGCGGCAACCCGGCGAAGAATGCGGCGAACGTGGACGCGAAGACCTCGTCGGCCAGGTCACGGTCTCCCGTCATCCGCAGGACATAGCCGATGACCAGGCCCCGGTGCCGGTGGTAGAGCTCGATCATGGCGTCCTGCGACCCCGTTCGGGCCGCCGCGATCAGATCGTCCTCGCCAGATCCAACGGATTCAGCGTCGCTCATCAATGGTGTCCGGCCGGCTGGGTGCTTCGGATTTGTCGTACCGGGTTGGCTTGTCCCGCCAAGGATGCGCGCGAGATCACGACGTCTCGAGATGTCATGAGCCGCAAATCATGGATGAGTCCGGCCCGCATCTACGAGGCCCGAGACGAGGCCCGATTTCGCAACGCTATGCACCGACGGACCCCAAAGTCAAGTGCCCCACGGATCGAGAGAAAACCCATGAGAAATGCCCGCGATCTCGGCGAGGACGCGGCATGCTCGGACGCGGTGATTCCTAACCAACATCGATCAAGGGCTTAATCCAGGTCGTTGTCCCGACCCGCGAGTGATCAATGCTGCTCACTCCCGCCCGCCAGTCGATCGACGGCCGCAGCCAGGTCGTCCTGGCCGGGCTCGACGTAGCGCCTCGTCGTCTCCAGGCTCTCGTGGCCGGCCAACGCGGCGATGACCTCGAGCCGGGCGCCGGAGTCGGCCAGGTTCTTGCACCAGGTGTGCCGCAGGACGTGGGGTGACAGCTCCTCAAGCTT
>CAVURY010000032.1:0-161544 GCA_963743925.1 uncultured Planctomycetota bacterium
GCCGAAGGCCTCGGCTACTGATGGCTCGTAGAACGCCTCGAAATATAAGGCCGAGCAGATCTCGGTCCGACACACGAATGGCACGTAGATTTCTGCAAGTCCTTTTAAAAACGAGACTTGTGACATCAGGCTCTCCCGCTGACTCATCGTGTGCGTGAACGATCGAGTTACGTCCGAAATCATTTTCTCGAGGATTCTGCGGCCAATTATTAGTGAACGTATGAGTCTATATATATTAATAAGCCAAATAATGTTCCATAACGTGTTTTAGGATAGCACGTTCCAGAAATCTACGTGCCATTCGTCCGACACACGAATGGCACGTAGATTTCTGCAAGTCCTTTTAAAAACGAGACTTGTGACATCAGGCTCTCCCGCTGACTCATCGTGTGCGTGAACGATCGAGTTACGTCCGAAATCATTTTCTCGAGGATTCTGCGGCCAATTATTAGTGAACGTATGAGTCTATATATATTAATAAGCCAAATAATGTTCCATAACGTGTTTTAGGATAGCACGTTCCAGAAATCTACGTGCCATTCGTCCGACACACCGTAGCCGATTGGTCCGTCCGAGGTGGGTTCGGTCGATCCGACGGAAGTAGGGTAGGGCAGCAGGTAGACGGCCGCGCAGGGTTCAAATCCAGTCAACTCGACTCCGTGTAACATCAAATCCCGTCGTTGGTGGCGAATGCGACCGGCGACGGGAATTGAACGCTCGTTGAAGGGATTTGTTCTCACTAACGGCGGATTTCAAATTCTGATATCGATTCAGGTAAAATCTCGCCGTCTGAACCGATGTGATACGGACCACGGACGCGGTCAAGCCGGCATGAAACGATCGACATGAAACTCGATGCCTCCGTAACGATCCGCGACCGGATCGACGATCTCTACCGCTCCGACTCGCGTCGCGTGTTTGCTTCGCTCGTCCGATTACTGAAGGATTTCGATCTGGCGGACGATGCCATGCACGAGGCGTACGCAGCCGCCGTGGAGATCTGGCAACGAGATGGGGTGCCGGAAAATCCGAGAGCGTGGTTGATCTCCACCGGAAAATTCAAGGCGATCGATGCGCTTCGTCGGCAAGGCCGCCTGAAGGAACTTCAGCCCGAAATCGCTTCGCGAGTCGACGAAGTGGCCGATGAAAATGCGGCCCGGGCCGCCACGGAGATCGAAGACGATCGATTGCGTCTGATCTTCACCTGTTGTCATCCCGCCATCGACCCAAGACTGCAGGTGCCGTTGACGCTTCGAGAGGTCTGCGGACTGACGACCGAGGAGATCGCCCGCGCGTTCTTGACTTCCAAGGCAACGATGGCCCAGCGAATCGTGCGCGGCAAGGCGAAGATTCGCGATGCACAAATTCCCTTCGTCGTTCCGTCTCTGGGGGACCTGCCCGAACGGCTGGACGCGGTCCTTTCCGCCATCTATCTGGTGTTCAACGAAGGATATGCGGCCTCGCAGGGCGCTTCGCTCTTACGGGTTGATCTCACAGCCGAGGCCATTCGACTGGGCCGGTTACTCCTCGAGTTGCTTCCCGAGCCGGAGGCCGAGGGGTTGCTGGCCTTGATGCTGCTCCACGAATCGCGCAGGGAAGCACGTGTTTCCCAAGACGGTGAAATCATCCTCCTCGAGGAGCAGGACCGCTCCCGTTGGGACCATCAAATGATCTCCGAAGGCACGGCACTTGTAGAGCAAGCCCTTCGGTCGCGACGGTTTGGTGCGTACACGCTCCAGGCTGCCATTTCGGCAATCCATGCCAACTCCGCCTCCGTGGAACAGACGGACTGGAATCAGATTGTCGTGCTCTACTCCCTGCTGCTGCGGACCGAATCATCGCCGGTCGTCGAACTCAATCGGGCGGTCGCGGTCGCGATGCGGGACGGACCGGAGGCGGGGCTGGTCCTGATCGATGCAATTCTGGAACGCGGGGAATTGGTGGACTATCACCTCGCCCACGCGGCGCGAGCGGAGTTGTGCCGTCGCTCCGGAAAAATGTCCGACGCGAAGAACTCGTATGAGCGAGCATTATCGCTGGCCAGGCAGGAATCCGAGCGGCGATTCTTGACTCGGCGACTGTCCGAAATCTCATCCTAGCCCGCATTTTCTCCCGCGAAATGTGTGGGTAACCGATTTCTGGCCCGATTTTGGAGACCGCTGTCGATTGTCGAGATTCCCGTTCGATTACTGGTGAAAGTCGGAAAATGACCGATCTCAATCGCATTCCCATCCACCAAGTTCAGGAGTTCCGTCATGAAAGTCATGGTGATTGTCAAGGCGTCAGCGGCGTCGGAAGCGGGCGAGATGCCGTCCGCCGAAATCTTCGCGGCCATGGACAAGTTCAACGAAGAATTGATCAATGCGGGAATCATGCTCGATGGTACGGGACTGACGCCAAGTTCTCGCGGCGCCCGTGTTCGGTTCTCCGGCTCAAATCGCACCGTCACCGACGGACCATTCCCTGAGACGAAGGAACTCATCGCCGGGTTCTCGATCTGGAAGGTCTCTTCACTCCAGGAAGCGATTGACTGGGTGAAGAAGTACCCGAACCCGATGATCGAAGACTCCGACGTCGAAATTCGTCCGTTGATGGAACCGGAGGACTTTGCCGGGCTGGTCACCCCCGAGCGGCTGGAGGAAGTCAAAGAACTGGAAGCCAACTCGAAGGATCGTGACGGTTACGGCCTGGCCCGTTTCAAATGATGAACGAGAGCCTGGCGGCCTGAAGGTCGAACCTATCCAGCAGGTCAGTCCTTGAATGGAGACTCGCATGAGATACGTCTGTTTGGGGTTCTTCGACGAGGCGGCGTTCGCTCAGATCCCGCAGGCCGATGCGCAGGAAATGTTCGAGGAATGTTTCGCCTACGACGATGTACTTCGGCGAGGCGGGCATTTCCTGGGGGGAGAGGCGCTCGACTCCGCCTGTAACGCAGTCACGTTGAGGATGAAGGATGGCGAGGTCCAGGTCACCGATGGTCCGTATGTGGAGACCAAGGAAACGCTCGGCGGCATTCTGCTGCTGGAAGCCCGCGACCTGAACCACGCCATCGTGCTGATGTCGAAACACCCGGCGATGAGGATGAAGTGGAGGACGACATTCGAGATCCGGCCGGCTGACGAAGCGATGAACCGCCTGGTATCCGAGCGGAGCGCGGCGGTAGCCGAAGAGGCATGAACGAACGGAGTATCTCATCCATAAGGGCCTCGTGCAGCGTCGCGAAGTGATTATCGATCCGCCTCGAACTCGCGGCAATAGTACGGACTTCATTGAGCCGGCCTCACTCACGGGGGGCCGGCTACGATCGGGAACGGGCCCTCAATGACGCAGCAGGAACTCGTTCGAGTTGATCAGGGCGTGCTGGAGGTCTCGCAATCCCGTCAGCCGGTCTGACGCCCGGGTCAGGTGCTCGAGCGCGAGTGCCGATTCCTTCGTGGTGGGCCGTCAACTGAGGGTCGCCAAGAAGGCGAGCTCCACCAGATCCGCGACGGATTTCCCCGCCTTCGATGCCAGCGTCAGCCGGTTTTCGGGGGACTCGATCTTGGCGAGGATGTCCGCGTTGTTGACCAGGTGGATCACCTGATTCAACGACGGCTCGGACTCGCGCACACAGTCGCAGGCGTCGTTCCGGACCGGTTTGGTGAACGCCCGGAGGAACTGGTTGGGGACTTCGCCCTCGGCGATCTCGATGGCCCGAGTGCCCGCCGGATAGCCCGGAAAGCGCTCCGGGATCCCCGTCGCCGAGGAGATCGCGTCGAGGATCTGTTCGGCCGAGAGCATCTTCATCGTGGCCGACGTGAAGTAGCGCTCGGGGTCGGCCCCGTAGGGTGAGGTCGAGGCGGGCGGCTCGGCGCTCAACTGATAGGTCGCCGAATTCATGATCCGACGGATCAGTGGCTTGACCCGGTACCCGTCCCGGACGAACGCGTCGGCGAGGGTGTCGAGGAGGTCGGGATTCGAAGGGGGGTTGGTCTCGCGGAAATCGTCGACCGGCTCGACGATCCCTCGGCCCAGCAGGTGGGCCCACACGCGGTTGGCGAGCGAGCGGGCGAAGAAGCGGTTGTCGGGGGCGGTCAACCAGTCCGCCAGCAGTCGTCGACGGTCGGCCTCGGGGGCGACGGCCTCGAAACGCGCGCCGAAGGCGTAGGGCGATTGCACCTGGTTGCGGGTCGGGTCGGTCACTTCGCCTTCATCGGCGACGAAGACCACCTCGTCGTCGAGCCCGAACCGTTGACCCTTGAGCCGGACCCTCGCGAAGAATGCGGCGAGCCCGTAGTAGTCCTTCTGCGTCATCGCCTCGTAGGGGTGGTTGTGGCACTTCGCACACTGGATCCGGACGCCGAGGAAGAGCTGTGCCGTCGACTCGGCCGACTCCTCGGGCGTGCGCGTGATCCGATAGAAGTTGGCGGCCGGGGCGTGGATCGTGTTCCCCCGGCTGGTCAGGACCTCGCGCGCGAACCGATCGAAGGGTCGATCTTCGGCGAACTGTCTCACGAGATAGCGATGGAAGTTATGCACACCACGCTCGCTGATCGCCTCCCGGTTGCCTCGCATGATGTCGGCCCATTTCATCGCCCAGAAGCTGGCGAATTCGTCGCGTCCCATCAGGTCGTCGATGAGCTTCGCGCGCTTGTTCGGGTCGGCCGAATCGAGGAAGCGGGCGACCTCCTCCGGAGTGGGCAGCGCGCCGATCAGGTCGAGGTAGGCGCGGCGGAGGAACACCGGGTCCTCGGCGGCTCGCGAGGCGTGGAGCTGGAGTCGGCGGTGCTTCTCGAAGACGTGGCGGTCGATCTCATTGTCGGTTCGAGGCTGCGCGGGCACGTAGTTCGGGTCGGTGCGGACGTAAGTCAACGGGACCGTCACCAGCCGCTCCAGGTAACGGACCAGGATGACGGTCTCGGCCGTCCGACGGAACTCGACCAGGCCCCGAGGGGTCACCGGGGCATCGGCCTCGTTGCTCGAGCTGAACACGGTGAGGTCGGTAACGTCCCGGACCGAACCGTCGTCGAAGCGGGCGCGGACCACGAGCCTTTGCTTCGGGCTGGCGGAGTGGAGGTCTCGTCGCGAGGGCAAGACCTCGATGCCGCTCGGCAGTCCCGGCGACGGCGAGGGGCGACACCCCTGCACGATCCAATCGTGGATCGTCCGGTAGGCCGCGTCGTCCTGGTGGAATCGTTGTCCGCCTTGATGAGGCACCCGGATCGTGGCCTTCTTCAGCACGAGGCTCTCGGAAGACGCGAAGACATCGGTCCGTCGCCCGAACGATTCCCGCGTCAAGGTCAGGAAGTCGAGCTCGGGGTCGAACCCTCGCAAGCTGAGCCGGAAGCCGCCTTTTCCTTGCGGGGAACCGTGGCAGGCGCCCTGGTTGCAACCGCCGCGTCCGAGCGCCGCCATCACCTCCGTCCGGAAGTCGATCGGCGGTTTCCGGGCGAAATCCTCGACCCGCACGCGAGCCCGCCGCTCGAGGCCAGCGTACCGGACCACCAGCGTGGTCTGGCCCGTGCCGCGCGGAGAGACCAGGCCCTCGGCGGTGACCGACGCGACCGCCGGGTCGAGGCTCTCGTATCGGACGAGAGACGTCAGGTCCGACTCCAGTTGAGAGCCGCCATGACGGCCCGTGACCTCCACTCGCTGGGTGTCCCGGCTGCCGTGCAGGACGAGCTCGGCGGGTTGCACCGAGATCGCCTCGACGGACGGTCCGCCGGCATGGGCACCGACACATCCGTATGCGAATGCGAAGAACGCGATGCTCATCGACATCGCGGCGTCCGGCGAGGACGCTCTCGAGCTCGAGCTCACGATCGGCCTCCTTTCGGCGCGACGACGACCACCTCGATCGGTTTGCCTGTCACGGGCTCGTCGAACTTCCCGACTCTTGCCGAGCCGGCCAACGCGATGCGGTAAACCCCCGGTCTGGTCCCCGGCGGGACCGTGACCGTCAACTTCGCATGGTCGACGCCTGCGAGGATCTCCACCGCGGCGGGCAGTTTCCATCCCGGATCGCCCGTCGGTTGAATCGAGATCGGTCCGTTGAACGGGGAAATCCGGTTGGCGCGGATGGTCACCGTCGCGGATTGACCGGCCGGGATTTCCGGGCGCGGCGGGTCCGCGGCCGGCTCGTAAGAGACCCGGGTCTGCAACTCGAAGGTGCGCGTCAGGTTGACGGAGCCTTCCCCGTGGATGGCGTGCGCCGTGACCGTGACGCGATGCTTGCGGATCTCCGAGTTCACGCCCGAGCGTAGCACCCCGGCGAGGGTCAAGCGGTCGCGAGTCGCTTGGGGGATCTCGGCCACGACTCGGGGCTTCTGGAGGTTCAGCGGATCGAGGGTACCGCCGCGGGAGGTGAACGTGATCGGCGCGTCGAACCCGGCCGCGCGGGTGGTCTCCAGCCGGAACGTCGCCTCCAGATAGCGCGGCAGGATGACCAGCCGATCCGGGAGCTCGAAGGTGAAGGGTGACGGGGGCGTCACCAGGATCGCAATCCGATCGGTCAGGGTCGGGGGCAGTCGCCTCTGGTCTTCTCGGAGTTCGAAGGGTTCGCCATGCGGTCCGCGCCCGGAGGGCAGGCGATCGACCAGCGGCAAGGTCGTGGCGAGGGTGACACGCTCCCCGTTGCCGGCCTTCGCGCGGGCCACGACCTGGACCGAGTAGAGCCCTTCGGGCACGGATTCCGCGACCGTGATCGTATCCTCGACCTCGGTCTCGCCCTCGCGAATGCCCCCGTTGCGAAGGGCGATTCCGGAGGGCGCCCGCGCAGCTCCAGCGCGACCGGTCCGCCGAAATCCGTCCGGATAAGACTCAAGGGCAACGGCTGATAGGACCCTCGCGGGATGGCCAGGCCGGAGGCGTCGGCGATCAGGCGGATCGTGGGCTCACGCGAGGCGATCGTGATCCGATAGACAAACTCGGGGCCGCCTTCGTCGGTCAGGCTGCGGACCAGCAAGACATGCCGGCCTTTCGCTCCCGCCTGGATCTCCAGCATCGTCTCGCCATCCGCGGACGTATCGACGCGGTTGACCACCTTGCCGTCCGGGTTGATGACCGCCACGTCGAGATCGGCGGGCGATCCCAGCGGGCGGCACTCGACGTGCGCCATTAGCCGTTGGCCGGCCGCCAGCTCGAAGGCGAAGGCGTCGCGATCGTCGGGCGTCCCGATCGTCCCGTGGAGGACGCGCGGGATCGGCGCGAGTGTGGCCTTGGCGGGGGTGTCGTTCGGTTCCTGCTCCAGCGTGTTCGGATAGGGAGAGACCTGGAGGGGAACCCAGGCCGAAGCCTGGTCGCGCGGCCGTCGCAGCTCCTGGAAGACGATCTCGGGAGCCGTCGCTTTCGGGCTCGTGGCCGGTTGGGTGAAGCTGTCGACTCCGGGAATGCTCAGTGCCAGGGTTTCTCCGGGCCGGATCGTCGAGGGAAAGGCGACCCGTCCCTCCGGGAACCGGCCGACGCGCAATACGTACGTCAGATGATCCGAGCCTCGGAATCGCGTGTCGGCGACCTCGATCGTGTACCTCCCGGCCTGCTCGAACGTCTGGGCGAATCGGCAATCGAAGATCAGGCCGATATCATTGTCGCGCTCGGCGAGCCGCCGGCCCTTCGCGTCCTTGATGGTGACGACCGGATCGAAGTCCTGGCCCAGGCGGCTGCCGACGACCTCGAATGTCACACGCTGACCGGCTTCCACATCGATGGAGTACCTATCGAGGTCGGCCGCGCCGGCTTTTCCCATGATGGCTACAGGCCAGCCCAGGTGCTGGGGCGTCGCGGTCCGGGCGTTCGGCTCTCGCTCCGTCACCACGGGCATATCGTCGATAAGGAAGAGTTTGACGTTGCTCAGGCCGCTCCGGCCGGCCAGGCGCAGTCCGTAAATACCGATCGGGACGCTTCGATCGACCTTCACGTCGAAGGTCGCCCGGTCGTCCCCGCTGGGCTCGACGAGCGTGGCCACGACATCGTTCGCGGCGAGCGATGTCCACAAGCCGGTCGCGCCCCTCAGTTCCGAGCCGACCAGGGTCAGCCGAGTGGTCTGCCCTCGAGAGAGCGAGGGGGGAGAAAGGTGCTCCACGAACGGACCGGCCAGGGCGCCGGACGCGCCCGACCACAACCCGATCACGGCCAGCAAACCGACCCGGAGTCGTTGGCGGTCACACATGGTGGTTCGACCTCACCAAACATGACGAGCGAAGGGAATCACGCGAAGATCCGTGGGGCCAGAGCGCTTCAGACTCGCGTTTCGCACACCCGATACCAACCCGAAGCGTGAGCGAGGGGAATGCCGTCGGATCCTCGCTGACGCTTCGGGTTAGTGTGATGACCACTGGCGTCTTGGCGTGTGCAACTCAATCGTGAGCGCTCTCGCTCGGGACGGCCGCGCGGAAAATATTCAACAGGTGCTTGAGAAAGATCGCACATCAGGAGTATGGTGAGTCAATCGCTGGGATGCAAGGGTGTCTTTCGTGGGGGAGAGGGGATGGATGGGCCGGGTGAATCGGCGTCAGACATCACCGAGTGAGCAAGCGAGCGACCAGGCATCGGGAGTGGGTGCGTCCGGATAGCAAAGTCAGGGGATGGGAGGCTCATGATGATCCGTCTCTTGGGACCGACGTCGCGGCTTTGCGATGGGATGAGTCGGCGCGAGCTCTTGCGGATCGGGGGGCTCTCGCTGGGCGGCCTGAGCTTGCCGACGCTCCTGGAGCGGTCGTCGAGGGCCTCCGAAGCGTCCGGGAGCTTCGGGAAGGCCAGGAGCTGCATCATCCTGTTCCTCTCGGGCGGGGCCTCGCACCACGACACGTTCGACCCGAAGCCCGACGCGCCCGCCGAGATCCGCGGCGAGTTCGACACGATCGCCACCGCGATACCGGGTGTCCGTTTCACCCGGTATCTGCCCGAGACGGCGAAGCTCATGGATCGCGTCGCGCTGGTCCGCTCGATGACTCACACGTCGTCGGGGCACGCGAACGGCGGCTACACCATGTTCACGGGTCAGACCTATCCGAGGACCGAGAGCGAGGCCAATTTCATGGGGCGCCAGGAGGCGCCGCACATCGGCTCGGCGCTGGCGAAGGTCTCGCCGGGATCGGGGCCGATGTTTCCGTTCATCCTGGTGCCGCGCCGGCTCGACGCCGGCAGCGGCCGACGCGCCGGCCAGTGGGGCGGCTCGCTGGGCAGCAAGTACGACCCGATGCAGACGGGCGGCGACCCGAACCGCGACGACTTCCGGCTCGAGACCCTCCCGCTCTTGGCGAATGCGCCCGGCCGGTCCTGCAACGGCGGCTCGGGCTGGTCGACCAGCTCAACGATCAGACGCGTTATCTCAAGGAGAGCGCCCCGGCCCTCGCGTTGAAGCAGAGCCAGGAGAAGGCCCTGGACGTCATCGGCTCGGAGACGATCCGGCGTGCGGTCAACCTCTCCACGGCCGACGCCGGACTCCGGGCGCGATACGGCCGGAATCTCTTCGGCCAATCGGTGTTGCTGGGAGGCCGGCTCCTCGAGGCAGGTGCCCGGCTCGTCCAGGTCAACTGGCTCCGGGTCCAGGGTTCCAAGGGCTATGCCTGGGACAGCCACCGCGAGAATTTCGAGGCCCTGCGGAGCGATCTGATCCCCGCCTTCGACCAGGCGTTCGCCGCGCTGATCACCGACCTGGAATCGCGCGGAAAACTCGACGAGACGCTCGTGGTGGTCGCGACGGAGTTCGGACGCACGCCCAAGGTGACGCTCTCGACCGGCGGTCGTGAACATTGGCCGAATGCCTTCTCCGTGTTACTGGCCGGGGGCGGGATCCGGGGCGGCCAGGTCCATGGCGCATCCGACCGGACCGGGGCATACCCCTCCGAGAGCCCGGTCACCCCCGGCGACTTCATGGCCACCATCTGCCACTGCCTCGGCGTGGACCCGCACTCGGAGCTCCACGACCAGTTCGACCGCCCGTTGACGCTTTGCAAAGGCGACCCGATCGCGAGCCTGATCGGCTGAGCAGCGATTGAGTCGCTGCGAAGCAAGCGGTGAAGGCCGCCGGGACAAGGTCCCAATTGACATGCGACGGCCGAAATTCCACCATCCTGTCAAGGTGTGCGATTGACTTGAGTGTGGAAGGAGGCCGACGTGGTCGATCAAATGGAATCCGGATCGCGGCCTTGGTGGAGCTACGTGCGGTACAGCCTACGCGGGATGATCGTCCTGATCTTGTTGGTCGGCGGCGTGCTGGGATGGATCGTGCACTCTGCCCGCGTCCAGCGAGTGGCGATCGCCACAATTCGACGAGCCGGAGGTTCGGTCTGGTACGACTGGCAACTCAAGAACGGCCGCGTGAATCGCAACGGGAAACTCGTGTGGCCCAAGTGGCTGGTGGATCAGCTAGGAGTTCAACTACTTCGGCCACGTCGTGTCCGTGCTCCTTGGCGAGCAAGGATCCGATCGGGAGTTGGCCCACGTCGGCCGTCTGAGCCAGCTCAAATACCTCAGCCTCAATAGGTCGCGCGTCACCGATGCCGGATTGAGGAGCCTCGAGGGATTGACTCACCTCGAAGAACTCTCCCTCCGCGAAACCGCCGTGACAGATCCTGGGTTGGTCCACTTGAGGAGACTGGCTCAACTCAAGCAACTGGACCTCTCTCTGACCGAGATCACCAGTACAGGACTGGTCCACCTGGTGGGATTGAATCAACTGACCGACCTCAGTCTTCGCGCAACCCAGATCGATGATCACGGGATGACCCACCTGGAGAAGCTGTCCAATCTGCAGAGGCTGGATCTCACCAACGACACCCGGATCACCGACGCCGGATTGGCTTATCTGAAGAGACTGTCCGGGCTTCGAGCTCTCACGCTCTGGAACGTCAAATTCACCTCAGGTGGACTGAAAGAGCTTCGACGAGCATCCCCCGGGGTAAAGATGACCTATTAGACTGGGCGGCCGCGCCAGGTCTTTTTCATGTCGCAGGTCCAGGATTTCCTGAACGGGATCGGGAATTTCCTGAGGTGGGCACTGGGCGGGGCTTCGAGGAGAGATGACCGACAGGCACCGCCTCGAAATCGGACAGTCGATCGGAGCGGGCGGCCGGGGAACTTCGGAGTCGGTCCATCGGCCGGCGATCTTGGGGCGAGTCTCCGTCGGCTGGCATCCCGGATCCGCCGGGAATGTCTTTGCTGCCGGGCGACGTTTGACTTCTGCGCTTCGGGGCCATGATGTCGCTGGCTCAATTCCTGTCGCCCCGAGGCTTACAGTCGGTAGATAGGATGGTGGCTCGAAATGCCCGCGAGCCGAGCAAGGGTGAGCCAGCCATCCTATCTACGAACTAACGCCCCTTTTGGATGCCCCTCGGAGCCAACACATGTCCTGGTCAGCCAGCCAGTATTTGAAATTCGAGGACGAACGCACCAGGCCTGTGCGCGATCTGATCGCCGCCATTCCTCCGGCCGAAGTATCGCGCGTTATCGACCTAGGCTGCGGCCCTGGGAATTCGACTGAGGTCCTCGCGGCGCGATATCCCCTGGCATCCATTACGGGGATCGATTCAGCAGAGGACATGGTCCGCGCGGCGCGCGAGCGATTGCCGGGAGTGGCGTTCGAACTCATGGACATCGCATATTGGCGAACCTCTGACCCTTGGGACGTGATCCTTGCGAACGCCGTGTTGCACTGGGTGCCGGAACATGCGGTCCTGTTGCCGCGATGGGTGGACTCTCTTTCGTCCGGCGGCAGCCTTGCGGTTCAGATGCCGGACAACCTGGCGGAACCGAGCCACGTGCTGCGGAATGAGGCTGGCTCCGGTATAATAGTGGCATCGGAAATCGAGGAGACCGACCATGTCGGAACTGACCCTGGAAAGCTTGGCCCGTCGCCTCGAAGAAGTCGAGCGCCGCCTGAACGACAAGCAACCGTCGATCATTGCGCCGACCAAGGATTGGCGAAGAGTCGTCGGCATATCAGAGGATAACGAATTCACGCGGCTCATGCTCGCTGAGATCGAAGCCGCCCATGAGGCCGATCGTCAAGCCGCGTTGGCCGAGCAAGCCCCGTGATCCTGCTGGACACCAACCGCGTCAGTATTCCGAGGATGCCCCCGAGCGAACGACGGACTCGGCTCGTCGAACGGATGACCCTTTCGCACGATCAACATTTTGGCATCCCGGTTGTGGCTGTCGAGGAAACGATGCGGGGATGGTTGGCGGCCATCGCGAAAGAACGACTCGCCCGACGTCAGGTGGCCGCTTATCGAGAATTGAGCAGCTTGTTCGAGTTCTTCGCTTCGTTCCTGATCGCGCCGTTTGATCAAGCGGCCGCCGATCTGTTCGACTCACTTCAATCGGCCAGGGTTCGAATTGCCACGCGTGATCTGAAAATCGCGGCGATCTCGCCGGTCAGCAACGCCCTCTCGCTCACGGCCAATCGGATCGATTTCGAGAAGGTGCCGGGGCTGCGGTTTGAGAACTGGCTCGAATAGCGACAGGCGGGAGTTCACGAAGTAGCATGGCGGTTGCCCGCGCCGGTGACCCCTGCCGCCTCCACCGAACCTGATAACCCTCGGTGCTGATCGAATAGGGCATACCGACCCGACCTTCGGCGAATCCCCACCGTCCCTGTACACCGCCTCATGCCGTTGGATCATGATAGGGGATCGCACGATTCTCGAAGATTGGTCGCACGAGCACGTTGCCACGGCATCGGGCGGTGACCAACAAGGGAGTTCTGGCGACGGCGGGCATGTACGAGCAGGACGCGGGAATCTTCGGGCCGATCCTGGTGCGCCCGGTTGCCGCGGTCTTGCGGCGAGGCCGAGGATCAGCGGCGTTTCGCGCCGCAACAGAACTTGTATTTTTC
Source organism: uncultured Planctomycetota bacterium (assembly GCA_963743925.1). Classification (GTDB taxonomy): domain Bacteria; phylum Planctomycetota; class Planctomycetia; order Isosphaerales; family Isosphaeraceae; genus CAVZRC01. The sequence continues at coordinate 12,815 of CAVURY010000032.1, forward strand.
GCCGCTGTTACAGGGACAAGGTGCGTAACGGTCGGTTCCGGGATATTTTTCGCCGGACGAAGCCGATCGCGGTTGCGCCGATAGCGAGGGGCCACTTTGCAAAGGGCCGCCGGAAATCCGCCGATGCATGAACGGGAACATCTCGTGGTGTCGCAGGATCATGGGGACGAGGATCGAACGCCGAAATACGTCGAATTCCTGGTCATCCATGGGGATGTCTTTCCGCATTTCATTCAGCGTCGTCTCCCGACTGTCATCCGGTAAGAGCGCGAGATTGTAGCAGAGCTGGCTGATCGCGAATGCTTTTTCCAACTCCTCCTGGGAACCATCGGTCTGATCGAGCAGCGGCTGCGAGTAGGCCACTAACGCGTCTGCAATGGCACCCATGTCCAGGTCCTCGCGTAGGGTTGTGCCGAAGGATTGTCGAACTGAGCCAAGCCGGACGCGCGGCAGGGCGTCGCCATCCCACGCCGCGTAGCGTGATTCTACCGCGGCGAAGGCGTAAAGTTAATGATTTTCCCGCTGTCCCCTGACGTTCGACACTCTTACGCCCGCCGTCAGACCGGCCTGATGGCCCACGATTGTTATCGCAGTGGCGACGAGAGAATTACGGACCACCGAAGGCGTGATGAATCCAGTGGCGAAACGTGACCATCAAGGTACAATGATGGTAGAGGGACCTTGTCATGCCGCTTCGCGATCACTTTCGGCCTCCGGTCGAGAAACGCCACTCCTGGGACGAGCTGCACGGCGGTTGGCCGATGATCATCGTCCAGAAGCTCTTCCCGCAATTGCCGGACGGATTCGTCGCGGCGCCCGGCGTGCATCTGGGGACGGCGTTTGAGATCGATGTTTCGACCTATGAGCAAGACGAACCGATTGCCGCTTCGAGGCCCGGCGTTGGCGGCGGCGTGGTCGTGGCTCCGCACGCGCCACCGCAACCCACCTTGACGCTGGAAACCGAATTGCCCGACCAGGACGAATACGAGGTGCGGGTTTACGACGAGCGCCACGGCCGGCGATTGGTCGCGGCGATCGAACTGATCAGCCCGTCCAACAAGGATCGTCCCGTGAGCCGGCGAGCCTTCGTCGGCAAGGTCGCGGCCTTGTTGCAACGCAACGTGTGCGTGTCGCTGGTTAACGTCGTCACGATTCGCGATTTCAATCTCTACGCCGATGTCCTGGAATTCATCGGAGGTCACGATCCCGCGCTCGAGGGCAGGCCGCCCAGTCTGTATGCGGTGACGATCCGCGGCCGAAAGCGGCCGCGCCGGCGTTCGTTGCTGGAGAGTTGGTTCCACCCGATGCAAATCGGTCAACCCCTACCGACTCTCCCGATCTGGTTGGACGACGATTGGAACATCGACCTGGAATTGGAATCCAGCTACGAGGAGACCTGCCGCTTCCTGCGCATCTCCTGAGTGAGCGCGCGGACCTGAATCGCGTCCGTGAGTCCCACGGGCGCTCGATGGCGAGCAGAACGGCCTGGTGGTGTCCGATTCGTGATTTCAACTCGCCTTCGTCGGGTCGAGGAAGACGATGCTCGACGGATTGCCGACGGCCGCGTAATGGCCGGTGAAGCCGAGGCCGCCGGTCTTGCGATCCACGCGAAAGACGGCGATGTTGTCGCCGCGCTGGTTGCAGCAATAGAAGAACTGGCCGGTGGGGTCGAAGTTGAAGCTTCGCGGATAGTTCCCGCGCGTCCACTCGTCGCCGACGAATGCGAGGATGCCGTCCGGGCCGATGGAGAAGATCCCGATGCTGTCGTGGAGCCGGTTGCCCGCATAGACGAACCGGCCGTCGGCGGAGACCAGGATCTCGGAACAGAAATTCGTGCCCGCGAACCCGGGCGGCAGGGAGGAGATGGTCTGCCGCGAGGATAACCGGCCCGTTCCGGCATCGTAGTCGAACAGGACGAGGTTCGAGCCCTCCTCCTGGAGCGAGTAGAGCCAACGGCCATCGGGGTGGAAAGAGAAATGCCGGGGCCCGTCTCCGGGTGGCAGCGCGACGGCGGGCTGTTCGGCCGGAGTCAGCGCGCCCTTCCGGTCATCGAACTTCCAGACGAAGATCCGATCCAGGCCCAGGTCCACGTGCAGCACGAAGCGCCCGGAAGGATCGGCCTGGATCATATGTGCGTGAGTTCGATCGTGGCCGCTCGAGCCGAAGCTGCCCGGCGGGGCGTTCGTCGGCCGGGTGGGGCCGATCTTACCGGCATCGTCCTTGATATCGGTCGCGTCGCCCAGGCGGCCGTCGGCGAGGATCGGCAGCACCGCGACGGAGCCGCCGAAATAGTTGGCCACCAGGACGAACCGTCCCGACGGATGGACGCTCACATAGGTGGGTCCGGCGCCGCCGGAACGGACGGTGTTGAGCGGCTCCAATTTCCCGTCGGCTCGATTGATGGCGAAGGCACTGACCGTACCTTCCTTCTTCTTCTCGCCCACCCGATCCGTTTCGTTGGCGGAATAGAGGCGGGTCCCGGCGGCATTCAAGACCAGGCAGCTCGGGCTCGTGCCCATTTCGTGGATGCCGGCGGGCGTCAACGCGCCGGTGCCGCGATCCACCCGGAAGAGATGGATGCCTCGGCCATTGCCGGGCGGCAGATCCACCTGGGTCGGCAACACGTCGCGGAGCGGGGAACTGAAGGTCCCGATATAGGCGAAAAGTGATCCGGCCGCCTCTCCCGATCGCGCCTCGAGTAAACCATCCATGAGGGGTGCGGTCGTCGCGATCGCGAGGGAGGTTTTCAGGAACGAACGCCGCGAACGGTCGGATGAAATCATGGTCAAAACAGCCTGTCTGATTGAGGAAGACGGTTGGAGCGAGCGGTGCGGGTTGGACGAGACCTTGTCCCACCCAACCCGGGGCGGATAATCACTTCTTCAAGGCTTCGCCGACGAACTCGAACAACGCCTTCGTGGCCGGATCGCCGGGCTGGCCGAGGTCCGCATCGATCTTGGTGTGATGGGACTCCCGGGCGCCGAAGACCTTGACGGGGACGCCCGCGTCTTTCAGCACGGCCCCCAGGCGCTGCGCCTTGCGCTCGTGTCGGGATGATCGGCGACATGGAGGATCAGGAACGGAGGAATGCCCTTGTCCCTGGCCACGTGCGCCACGGCGGAGTAGTCGCGATACTTCGCCGGATCGTCGCCGAACTTCTCGCGATGGCCGAACTTCGGCTGCGGCTGACCATGAACTCGACGGCGGGTCTCTCCGGTCTCGATGATGGCCGGAACGTCGTAGGTGTCCCCATCGACGGGCACGCAGCCTTTGATGATGGCCAGGGACAGGCCCTCGGCCTTCAGATAGCGATCGTCGGTGCAGACCAGGGCGGCGAGCTGCGCACCGGCGGAATGTCCCATGACGAAAAGGCGATCCGGATCGCCCCCGTACTCGGCGATATGGTCGTGGACCCAGCGGATGGACCTGGCGATGTCGCGCACGATGGTCCCCATGTCCACGTGCGGCAGGAGCCGGTAGTTGGTGGAGACGAAGACGAACCCCTTGTCCAGGAACGCCCGCGGCTTGATGTCGACGCTCGTCTTGTCGCCCGTCTGCCAGCCGCCGCCGTGAATCCAGAAGACCACGGGCAGATTCTTCGCATGAGACGGCGAATAGACGTCGAGCACCTGGCGCTCGTGCGCGGGATTGGCGTAGGGGATGTTGCGCTTGATCTCCTGAGCCTGCGCCACGGACAGGAGAGAGAAGGCGATGAGGAGTTGCGAAACGTGTTTCACGGTATGCGTCCTTACCGGGGAGTGCATTTCGATACGGGTCGTTCGATAATCCTCGAGACGATCGGCGGGCCGGAAGCGGCCGCCTCTGAGTTTACTGTGCGACGATTTCGACGACGAGTCCGCCCCCCGAAATACGCCGGTCGATTTTGGGGGAAATGTCGGCCTGGAATGGTTGGCCGCTCGTCAACCGCTTTGAATCAGGACGTTGGGACCGACAGGGTCCGAAAACCAACGATCGATTCCGTCGCGAGGCCCCGTTCTCGGGGGAATTTCCTTGCAATCCGCTCGCACCTTCGACGAAAGTAAGACATAACAGCTCCGTCGCACGAGGCCTTGCGTCCGGCGAGATCGCAGTTGCAGGAGCGTCGTCAATCCGATGGTCGAAGCGATCGAGATCGCGCAGAATGTTCTCGAGGCCGACGAGGATGACCGGGGGTTTCGCATTCAGGAGATTTCGATGGCAAGCAAGAGCACTCATCGCGGCTTGGGAACGATCGCTCGACTGGCCCTCCTGATCGTCATGGCGTCGCCGGTCATGCCAAGGCCGGCCGCGGCCCAGGCGCCGGCCGCGGCGAAGAAGGCGTCGGCTCAGCCGGGCTCGGTCTTCGACGACGACAAGACCCCGGACAAGGCCAAGGCGGCTCCAAAGACGACCGACCGCGACACGATCGGGTTCACCCAGGAGAACGTGACGGCCCAGATGAACGAGCTGGAGGAGCGGATGTTCCGGCTCTCCGAGGCGCTCCTCGGGCTCGAGCCGGAGAACGCCTCGCGGCTCCGGCTGGCCCTGAAATTCTCCCGCGAGGAGCAGATCCTCGAACAGATGCGGGAGACGCACAAGCTGCTGAAGGACGCGCAGCTCAGCAAGGCGGAGACGGAGACGAAAGAGCTCATCGCCAAGCTGGAGCACCTCCGCAACCTGTTGCTGGCCGAGGACCTGGACTTCCAGCTCAAGTTGGCGAGGCTCCGCCAGATGCGCGAGACGCTCGGCCAGGTCGACCGGATCGTCAAGGAAGAACGGCGCGAGCTGGGCTGGTCCCGCTTCGCCGTGGAACAACGCAAGCGCCTGGCGCGGCTCACAACCCGGCGACCCGACCTCGAGGCGGTCGTCCATGACCAGAAGGCCCTCGTCGCCGAAACCAAAGATTCGTCGAAGAAAGGCGAATCCCCGTCGAAAGACGCCCTGGCGGCCATCCGGGACCGCGAGGTCAAGGTCCGGAACGCGGCCAACGCCCTCGCGAACGACCCGTTGTTCGCCGACCTTCAGCCGCCTTACGTGCGACGCTCCGACTCCCGACTGGGCGAGGCGGTGGCCTTCCTGGACGCGGGCGACGTCGAAGCCGCCGTCGCGGCCGAGGACAAGGCGTTCGACCTGTTGCGGCAGGAGCTCACCCGACTGGATGAACAGGTGAAGGAGTCGGAGCGGACGATCGGCGAGGCCGAGTTCCGTCGCCGCGCCGGGGATCAGGCCAAGAACCGGGGCTCGACGGAAAACCTCGAAGCGACCTCCAGCCGGCTGGGAGACGTCGGCGTCGCCTTGCGGAAAGACCTGATCCACGCCGGTGCCTCGATGCAGGCGGCCGAGCGCGGCCTGGAAAAGGCCGCGGCCGGATCGGCGGCCGAGGAGCAGTTGGCCGCGCTGGACGTGATGGTGAAGTCGCGCGAGGATTTCGCCCGGGCCGTCGAGCGGTTGCTGGTGGAGCTCCGCGCGGAACTCCAGATCAAGCTCAACGGCGAGCTGTCCGGGATGCACGAGACCCAGATGTCGGTCCGCGAGACCAGTCAGTCGCAGGTCCAGAGGGTCGCGCAGAAGTCCCGGACGGCGCTGATCACCGTGGCCGGCCTCTCCAGGAACGAGGCGGAGATGGCCGAGCGCACCGAGACCATGCTCGCCCTGGTCGAGGAGACCGAGTACGGCATCGCGCTGCCGACGACGCTCCGCATCCTGGCCCGAGAGATGCGCAGCATCGAGGGATGGCTCAAGGCGGCCGACGTCGCCCCCCGCACGATCGCCCTGGAGACGCGCGTGGAGGAAGACCTGCTCGAGCTGATCCAGGCGATCCGCCGGCTCTCGCCCGTGACCCCGCCGGAGCCGGGCTCGCCCCTGCCGACCGAAGGGAGGGCGCGCGAACGCGAGCTGAACCGGCTGGTCGCCGAGCTGAAGATGGTCCGGATGCTCCAGGCACGGCTCACCGACGACACGGTCGGGGTCGACAAGGTCCGCCCCTCTACCGCATCCCTGCCGCCAGCCGTCCGTCGCGAGATCGAGACCCTGGAGGCCACCCAGGACGAGATCCGCGACGCGCTCGCGAAGATCTCGGAGCGATTGCCGGTGCCGGATCTCAGCAACCAATGAGTGAGGATTCGCGAAGCAGGCTTGACCAGGCCGCGCCGCTCAGTCGCCGCGGGCAAATGGCGCGGTCGGGAAGCACACGTCCATCATCAGGAGCTGGAAGTCCGGACGGGAACGAAGCGGGTCCAGGGAGGACTCGTTGATGATCTCGCGGTCGTGATAGCCTCCTTCGATGATCTCGCGGAGGATCCCCATCGCGGCTTCCTCCTCCGAGGACCGTTCGGGACCGGCGATCCCCGAGCCGGGGCGGCCCGCGACGGATGCCAGCATCGCGTGGCAGCCGGCCTGGAACATCGCGGGTTCGCCATCGCGCTCGCGAGCCGGGAGCAGGTCGTAAGACGCCATCGCGGCACGCCAATCGGCCACAGCGCCCGGGATGTCGCCGGAGGCCACCCTCAGTTGTCCCGATCGCAGAAGGCACTCTCCCATCCTGATCCGATTCTGCAACACCTGCGGGAATTCCTGGATCACCAGCTCCCGGATCGCGATGGCCTGATCGCAGTTCGCCCTCGCCTCGACGAGTCGTCCCAGCGAGCGCTGGGCTTCGGCGAGATTGATCAGGACGTTGGCGAGGGTATCCCGGCCGCGACGCAAGACGTTGCGAGGGTACTTGTCGAGGAGCCCCTGGAGGATCGCCCTGGCCGCCTCGAACTGCTCAACGGCCTGTTCCGCTCGTCCCGACCCGAAGAGGGTCCAGCCGAGGCGGTCGTGGCAGCTTGCCAGGTCGACGGCCGAGGCGTACTCGGCCGGATCGTCGTCCACCACCTTCTGCCAGGCCGCGCGGGCCTGCTGGAAATAGGCCATCGCGTCATCGGTCCGGCCCAGTTCCTTCGAAGCGCCGCCGCACTCGGCGAGGGCGCGGGCGAGGAGCATCCGATAATTGCTGATCGCCGGGTAGTCCTTCACGAGCCCCTCCGCGACGGCCAGGGCCGAGCGATACGACGACAAGGCTTCGTCGAACCGATGCAAGCTGCGCAGAAATGTGCCGATGTTGGCATGGGAGGCCGCATGGCTCAAGCGAAACTCGGGGTCGTCGCGGTCGGCGGCGGCTGCCGCCTTGCTCACCATCTCGAGCGTCCGCCGCTCGTCCGCCAGGGCCTCTTCGTATTTCCCGAGAGAGTACATCGGGCCGCTGAGCGACTGGATCGTGTTCGCTGCGAACAGGAGAGATTCCTTGTCGACTCTCGCACCCGTCCCCGCGGGTCGGGACGCGATCTCTTTCTCGACGATCTCGAATGCCTTGCGCAACCAGGTCACCGACTGCTGCGCATCGCCCTCCGCGTGGAGCAACCAGCCGATGCGGGCCATGGCCCGGGCTTCGACCAGGTAGACAGGCTCGGTCGTGCCGTCGGCGGGCACCAGCGTCCGTGTGATCGCCAGCGCCTCCTCGTAGGACGCCCGGGCCGCCTTCCTGTCCGACAGGATGTGCAGGTGGAAGCCCTGGTCGATCAGGATCCGCGCCAGGTCCAGCCGGATCGCGTCGTTGGCACCGGGTTCGGAGGCGAGGCCGCGTCGGATGGCGATCGCTTTTCGGACGACTTCCAGGGCTTCATTCGAGGTACCGATCTGGTCCGTGATCTGCCCCAGCTCTTCGTACGCGCGGCCGAGCGCCGTCCGCGATCCGCTGTCCGTGCGATGCTCCAGGAGTTTTTCGAGCCGTCCATAGAAGTCGGCCGCCCCGCGGAGCAGCTTGCCCCTGAGCTTGCCGAACTGTTGCTCCTTCAGCAGCAGATCTTTGCTGATCTCGCCGTGGAACAGCTTGATCGCGTCCATCGCCAGGTCGAACCGCTCGCGTTCGCGGACGTTGGCGGCCTGTAGCTCGGTGTTGGCCCGGGTGACGTTCTCGTTGGCCTGGCGCAGCTCGGAATTGGCCTCGACGACCCGCTGGTTGGCGGCGGAGAGGGCGTCATTGGCCCGTTTCAGCTCGCCGTTGGCCCGGGCCTGGACGCCCGAGACGGCGCCCAGCCCGACCATCGCCATCAGCATGGCGGCGCCGGCGGCGGTGACACCGGTGCGGTGCCGCGTCAACCACCGCACCAGCTTGCGGTTCCACGGCTCGTTCCAGGCGATGACCGATTCGTCGGCCGACCAACGCTCCAGGTCTTCGGCCAGGGCACGGCACGAGGCGTAGCGATCCTCGGGCTTCGTCGCCATCGCCTTCTTGCAGATCGACTCCAGCGCCTTGTCGAGCGACGGGTCGATCTGCCGGGGCGGGGGGAAGTCGCCCCGCTGGACCTTTCGGAGCACCTCGCCGAGGTCTTCGCCCTCGAACGGCGGCCGGCCGGTCAGCAGGCAATAGAGGGTCGCCCCCAGGCTGTAGACATCCGACCGCGGCCCCAGCCGGTCCAGTTCGCCGCGGGCCTGCTCGGGGCTCATGTAGGCCGGGGTGCCCAGGGCCGAACCGGGGAGCGTCTCGGCCGAGCCGCTCGCGGAGGAAGGGACGAGGGTGCGCTCGCCGCTCTCCGGGCCGGGCTCGACCCGGCCCAGCGGCTTGGCCAGGCCCCAGTCGACCACCAGCGTCTCGCCGTGCTTTCCGACGATGATGTTCCCCGGCTTGATGTCGCGATGCAGCACGCCGCGGCTGTGCGCGTAGTCGATCGCGTTGCAGACGTCCATGAACCGGCGGAGAAGCTTGCGAAGCTCGAGCGACCGCCGTCCCGGATCGGCCTTCAGCGTCGCGTCTCCATGGTACCGCTCGATCGCTTCCTTGAGGCTGTCACCCTTGATGAAGCGCATCGCGTAGTAGGGTCGACCGCCGTCGTAGGTGCCCAGCCCGTAGACCGGGACGATCCCGGGATGTTCCAGGCCGCCGGTGATCTCGGCCTCGATGAGGAACCGCTGTCGGCTGATCGGGTCGTCGGCGTGGTGGTCGAGGATCTGCTTCAGGGCCACCTCTCGGTTCAACTCGCCATCGAGCGCCACGAAGACGGCCCCGAGACCACCCCTGGCGTGCGGCCTGAGCACGCGGAACCGTTGGCCGTCGCTGGTGGCCGAGCCGACGGCGTAGGATGTCGTGCGGTCGACATCGCCCGCCTCGGTCGAGCCGTGTGCGGAGGCGACGTGGCCGAGCGTCGCTTCGACATCCGGGTCGCCGATCCGGGCCAGGCTCTCCCGCGTCGACTTGCCGGCCGAGAACGCGGCCAGGCTCTTCTCGACGTCGCCGTCGTGGGCTTCCAGGTGGACATCGGCCAGGGCCTCCAGCAGCGCCCGCTTGGCCCGGGTCAGGTCCCCGCGGGCTTCCAGGTGGTCGGCCAGGCTCCGGGACTTGTCGAGCGTCCACGCCTGGAATGCGGCCACGAGTTGGCCCTGGTTGATGATGCCATTCTGAAGTGCGAGCAGTCCGAACAGGAGGTGGCGGTCGGCGGCGGTCATGGGGAGGCTCCGGGCCAGGGCAGTGTCCCGGCTCGACCGGCTACGGTGCCGAATTCGGGCGGAGATCAGCGTCGCATCAGACATATTCTCGCACGAAGCCCCGTGCCGTGGAATAGCCGTCGGTCCCTACGGGCGGCTGCCGTCACGCGGGGCGGGCTTGGCCTTGGCCGCCACGGCGGCGCGGGCCTCTTCGGGGTCGATCAGGCCGTCATTGTCGCGGTCGAGGCGGTCGAACTGGTCGCGAGGGCCGAGGAACTCGCGGCGGGAGACGTCGCCGTCGTGGTTGCGGTCCATCTTCCGGAACCAGTCGGGGCCGGCCGACGGGACCTCGGCCGGGGTCGCGACCATCGCCCGGGGCGCGGGGAAGGCCACGCCGTCACCGATCAGGCCGGAGAGTCCGCTGCGGGCGATGTTGACCTGGAAGTGATACGGGATCTCGTCGGGCGAGACGCGGCCGTCGGCGTCGCCGTCCCACGACATGATCCGGTCGACGGTGCGCATGACCTCGCGGGCTCCGAGGCGGCGGTCCCGGTCGAGGTCGAGGATGCCGAAGATCGCGCGGCCCTGGTCGTCCGTCCTCAGGACCATTCGCCAGCGTGCGGCCTCGATCTGGCGATCGGCGAAGTCCATCAACTCCTTCAGATAGAGCTTGCCGTCGCCATCCCGATCGATGATCTCGGATAGGCCGGCGAGGGGCGATTGAGGGGCGTTGATCGCGGCCAGCTCCTTGCCCTCGAGGTAGCCGTCCTTGTTGGCGTCGGCGGCCTTGAAGAGCTGCCGGAAGACGCGGCGAGCCTCCTCGGCCGCGGCGTTTCCGTCCTCGACGTGGATGTCGAGCCGGACCTGCCCGACGGCGAACTCGACGTCGCGGTCGGCGATCCGCCGGACCTGCGACCCCTTCGGCACGACCCCGCCGGCCTCCACGCGGGCCTTGGATCGGTCCGAAGCCTCGGCCGGGAGGGTCACCTCGATCTCGAGGTCGATCGGCGGCCGCGCGAGGAGCTTCCGAAGCTCGTCCGTATCGAGCGCGTCGTCGCCGTTCTTATCGGCGGCGGCGAAGGCTTCCGGGGCGATCGCGAACTCGTCGGGCGAGAGCTTGCCGTCGGGCCTGCCCGGCATGTCGGGCTTGCCTTTGTCATATTTCTTGAGGAGGAGCCGCGCCGGTTTGAACGACGACTCACCGGCGAGCAACTCGACGACCGTCGAGGAGCCGGCGGCGCGGGCGCGGGTGTCGGCCGGTCCCATCATGAGGGCGGTGATCGCCGGGCCGTTGAAGGACTCGATCTCCTCGGCCCCGATCATTTCATTGTCGTCGAGGTCGAGCGGCCGGAGCGAGCCGGCGATCGCCCCCAGCTCGGGTTTCGTCAGCGCACCGTCCTTGTCGCGGTCGAGCTGATCGAAGAGCGCATCGGTGCGGCCGACCGGCTGCCGGCCGACCTGGAGCCGGAAGGGGCCCAGGATCGGGCGGAGGGACTCGGCCAGCTCGTCGATCGAGACCTTGCCGTCTTTGGGATGAGCGTCCAGCGATTCGAAATCCGGCTGCTCGACCGCGCCGGCCGAGATCCGCACGAGGGCCGCGAGGACCTTCGGGTCGGCCTCCTTGGTCGTCACGGTGCCGTCGCCGTTGCGATCGAGGCTCGCGTGGAGGGCCTTGATGGAGTCGATCCACGACGCCTCGAACGGACGGCCCCGGGACGTGACCCGCAGCCGGAGGAAGATGGGGCGGGTCTCGGCGAGGAAGATCAGTCGATGTGCGGAATCCTCCTCGGCCGCGGCCTGCGCGGGTTGCTGCGCGGCGCGGCGGCGAGGATGAGGATCAGGAAGGCGGCTGGGCCCGTCATCCGAGCAGTTCCTTGATGGGTTTGGCCTTCAGGTCGACGAGCCGGATGGGACGGCCGTTCTCGACGGTGTTCTGCTTGGCCGGGTCGATCCCCAGGCCCTTGATGACGGTCGCGAGCAGGTCGGGGACCTGGACGGGCCGGTCCTTGATCTGTTCGCCGTCGGGCCCGCTGTCGCCGATCATCTGGCCGCCGCGGATCCCCCCGCCGGCGAGGACGGTCGCCCAGGTGTTGGGATAATGGTCGCGGCCGGCGGACTCGTTGATCTTCGGGGTCCGGCCGAACTCTCCCATCCAGACGATCAGGGTGCTGTCGAGCAGGCCGCGGGTCCGGAGGTCGGTCATCAGGGTCGACCAGCCGGCGTCGAGGACGCCGCAGAGCTTCTCGACGGCGTCGAAATTCTGCGCGTGGGTGTCCCAACCCAGGGCATTGGGGGCACCATCGGCCGAGGCGAGCGTCACCTCGACGAACGGGACGCCACGCTCGACCAGCCGGCGGGCCAGCAGGCAGCCCTGGCCGAACGGGTTCCGGCCGTAGGCGTCGTGGACGGCGGCGGCTTCCTCGTCCAGGTCGAACGCCTTGGCGGCCGACGACCGCATCATCTTCACCGCCCGACGATAAGCGCTCTGGTGGCTGGACGACGGGACGCCGGGGCGGCTGGCGAGGAAATCACTTGATAAAGTTTGCATCAGGTCGAGCCGCTCGTCGGCTCGTGGTCGGCCGATGGCGCGCGGGACGTCGAGATCCTCGACCCGCAAGGAAGAGCTGCCCGGTTCCATGGGGCCGCCCGCGAGATTCCGCTCGCCGACGTTCAGGGGTGCGCACTTCGGGCCCAGGAAGCCCGAGGTGAAGGCGGCCGCGTTGATCCCACGGACCGGCGAGATGCTGACGAACCCCGGGAGCTCGGACGTCTCGTCGTCGAGCTCGTTGGCGACCAGCGAGCCGAGCGTCGGGTAGCGGATGGGGCCCTGGGGCAGATAACCGGTCCGGAGGTAGTAGGTGGCCCGGCCATGGTCCCCTTCCTTGGAGGTCATCGAGCGGATGATGGCGAGATCCTTGGCCTGGCGGGCGAGCTTGGGCAGGTGCGGGCCGAGGAGCATGCCCGGCACCGCGGTCTGGATGGGCTTGAATGGGCCGCTATTGGCGTGGCCCGGCTTGGGGTCGAAGGTGTCGGTCTGGCTCGGACCCCCGGACATCCAGAGGAGGATGCACGACTTGCGCCGGTTCGGGTTGCCGGCCGTCTCCGCGGCCAGGGCCTCGATCCAGCCGGACGCGGACGCACCCAGTGCGCCCGCGGCGGCGAGCCGCATCACCTGCCGTCGGGTCAGTTGCGGGACATGGCGGTTCGGGCGACTCATTGGCGATGCTCCCTTGTGCGCCCGGCGGGCGCGAGTCGAGTCCGGCGAGACAGGGATCCACGATGGAGGGGTTCAGGACGATCACCGGCCTCACCGAGGCCGGCTACAATGAGTTCAGGACGATCCGGCCTCAGGTACAGAGCGGTCAATGGTTGAGATGGAACTCGGGGCCGTTCAGGATGGCCCAGAAGATGTCTGCGAGCGCCTTGTCCCGGTCCTCGTCGGTCTTCCTGCGATCGACGAACTGGACCAGATGCGCCAGCTCCTCGGGTTTGGGCCGTCGGGTCAGGGTCGCCAGGAAGAGGGTCTCGATCCGACCGGGCGTGTCCAGGAATGGGGCCTTGACGATCGCGCCGAGCACCTCGCTGGTCTCCGGGTTGGTGGCGCCGTCGATATAAGTCCCATTCATCATCGTAAGCGCCTGGATGATCGTCGTCTCGGCCTCGACGGGCCGTTCCGCGCGGCTGGAGAACAGCTCGAGGAAGCGGGCTCGGGCTTCGAACGACTCGGATCCGGTGGCCTGGGTGAGGCTGTCGAAGAGCTGGCCAGGCGAGAGGCCCCGGACCGGCATCGAGGCGAACATCGGAGTCGCCGATTCGGTCGGGTTCGCGACGCTCGACAGGTTGTAGGCCCGGGTGGCGGTCAGGACGCGGGTCAAGAACTTCAGATTGTAACCGTGGGCCCGGAACTGCACCGCCAGCTCGTCGAGCAGGCCGCTCAACTCGGATTCGGGGGCTCCGTCGAGGTCATCCACGGGCTCGACCAGGCCGACCCCGAAGAAGCGGGCCCAGACGCGGTTGACGACCGCCTTGGCGAAATACGGGTTGTCGGGCGCGGTGACCCATTCGGCGAGGATCTCTCGCGTATCGGCGCGGGGGCGCCATTGCGGCGTGGAGCCGTCGAGGTGGGTCGCCTTGACGACCTTCTTTGTCCCCGGGATGGTCAGCTCGCGGATCGGGGGGGCATCGGGAGACCGTCGTGAGACGAATACGTTCTCAGCCTGCTGGGGCGGCGGCATGTCGGCGAAGAAGGCCGCGAGGCTCCAGAACTGTTCCCGCTTCCAGCTCGCGAACGGGTGATTGTGGCACTGGGCACATTCCAGGCGAATCCCCAGGAACACGCGGGCGACGCCGCCGGCGATGTTCTCGGGCTTGTTCTCCTTGGCCATGTAGTAGCTCGCGGGAGAAGGAGCGAGCGGACCCACGTTCATGTCGGGATTTTGAACGTTCAACCTGGCCGTGAGGATCTCGCGGACGATCCGATCATAGCCGGCCTCCTCGATCACCTTCTTCCGGAGCCACGCTTCGAATTGGCCCGCGACGGCCCGGGCCACGTCGTCCGTATCGGCCTCGGGCAGGAGGATCCGTCGCCAGGTCTCGGTGGCTCGGGTGGTGTAGGCCGGGCTGTCGAGCAGCCGCTCGACGAGCGCGAGACGCTTCCCTTTGCCCGGGTCGTCGAGGAAATCGCGGGCCTCGGCGGCGGTCGGGATCTTGCCGATCAGGTCGAGGCTGACGCGACGGAGGAACTCCCCGTCGTCGGCGATCGGGACGGGGCGGATATTCGACTCCGCCCAGCGGGCCGCGAGCACGGCGTCGATCCGCGCGGTGAGGGCCGGGGCGTCCATCGCGGACTTCACCGACGGGTCCGTTCGCTTCCCACCGGTGCCGTCCGTGCCGTCTGCCCGGGCCACGGCGACCATGATGACGACGGCGATCCAAGGCCGTACGAGACGCATGGCTATGATCCTCTCGATCCGTCGGACGGGGGTACGGAGATTTCCGCGATTCATTCTCAGAGAGGTCCGCGAGGCCGGCGACGCGGTGGCGCATGGTATCGTAGGCGGCAGGCCGTCGCTCAAACCTAACCTTATGAGTATCGCTTGCCTCGCGGTACTGTCAACGAGAATCTTCGGACAATTGTGAAATACCCGGCGCATCGAGAGGGGACGTGTACGGCTGTTGGTGCACCGGAGCAAGGCCAAGGGCATGGGGCAAACGTCCAATGGCCCGGTCATCTTCGGCGAATGCGCAGGCTATGGTCGCAGTTCGGACGGTACTCCGGACACACCTTTCGGGGTCCACTCGCCGGGCAACCTGACCCGGCCGTTGCGACGGGCCCAGAACGGGCTCTCCGGCCAGCGGGTCTCGCTCTCATACTGATCACGGCGCTCGGCGAGGTAGCGCTTGACAGCGGCATCGGCGCGGCGGCCGTAGGCTGTCGCGGCGCCGGCGGGATCGGCGGTCCCGTCCAGCCAGATTCGGATGGTCTCGGCGGCTGCGAGGGCGTCGCCGAGAGCGCCCGCAATCCCCGACGAGGTCAGGGGATCGAAGCTGATGATGGCGTCGCCGACTGCGATCCAACCCGCTCCGGCCGCGCGGTCGGTGAACCCGCTGTGGGCGGGGAAGGTCGCCACAAGAGACTCTCGTTGGGGCGGCGGGACCCGCAGCCGCAGCTCGGCCGTCTCTTCCCATGCCTCACGATAGCACGCCCAGTGACGCCACCCCCTCCTCCGGGCGATGTCGGCATCGGTCATCAAGGTGACGATGGCGCGATCGTCCGGCCGTTTCGCGGCGTACCACCACCCCTCCGCGAAGGGCTCAGTCAGCACCAACCCGGCCAGCCCGGAGCAGGCCGGGGCGACGTGAGCCAGGGCCACCATGCGATCGATCCGGTATCGCGTGGCGCCCAGTCGGCAGGCCAGCGGCGCGCGACGGCCTGCGGCATCCACCAGCACGAGTGCCCGCACCCGTTCTCGCGCCGTTCCTCCCAGGTCCACGCCCACCTGCCAGGCGCCATCCCGGCGGGCAAGATCGGCGGCGGTCGCGGGAGAGAAGAGTCGGGCACCGCGATCGATCGCGGCGCGGCGCAGGCTCTCATCGAAGGCGGCACGGTCGAGATGCCACCCGTGGCCTTTGCCGCGCCTCAGGAAGTCGTCGATCCGTCGGACGCCACCCCACAAGGATAGGTTGGCGTGGTACTCGCAATGGCCCGCCTGGCTCAAGCTGGCCGAGAGCCCCAGACGCTTTAACAGGTTCGACACGTCCGGGGTGGCCGACTCGCCGATGCGGAACGGCGTCCGAGCCGGCTTGTTGACCAGGACGACCCCCTCCACCCCGGCGCCGAGCAGGGCGAGAGCGGTCGCGCAGCCGCCCGGTCCGGCGCCTAGAATCAAGACTTGCGCATCAATCATTTGGGGAAGAAGGGGCGCGGCAAGGAACGGGCGACCTCGACGTAACGCCTCTCCGGACCATCCTTGGTCCGCACCTCCTTCTCCATCACGAAGCCGAGGCCGTGCCAGTACTTCACCATCTCGATGTCATCCGCGAAGCAGATGAAATCCGGCCGCAACTGGTCGAAATCGGTGCCGATCCACGCTACCTGGCCGCCGGTGTGCTCGTCGGGAGGCGGGATCACCTCCATGGCCATCAACTCGGGTTTCGGCTCCAGGTAGATGAACTCGGGTCGCTGCGCGGGCCACCACCAGATCACCCGGCCGTCCAGGGGCTGGGACGAGCACTCGTTGAAGTCGGCCTGCCAGGGGACGGCCATGTACCGGGTGATGTCGCCGGGCTCCATCGCCCGCGGATTGAACCCCGTGCCGAGCGGCCCGGGCAGCTCCAGGGCGGCGTTGAGGCGGAACGGATCGTCGGCGCGATAGATGGCCGGGTTGCGGGAAATCCAGGACATCTCGATCCCGGGCGAGAAGGCGCCGCCGACGCAGTTGTCCAGCACTGCGCGGGTCAGTACGGCGGGGGCGTCTCTCGCGGGCGCTGTGGCGACGAACCAGCCCGCTGCCCACTGCTGCAAGAAGAAGTACTGGGTGTCGGTCAGGCGCAGGTACTTCGATTCCAGGGTGTTGGGTATCAGGCAGTTATCCCCGGCCAGGTAGGGCATCATGGTCGCGCCTGCGCCGGAGATGATAATGTTCTCATTATCCGGCGGACGCACGAAGTCCAGGATCCAGCGGCGCAGGCCGTGGTACAGGTCCGGCTCCCCGTCCACGGGAGCCAGGCCGAGCTTCGCCATGTCAAAGGTATGCGGCTTCGGTGGGATGGCAGCGACCCACGGATAGAGCGTGGCGCGCTCCAGCAGCGGCCGGATCTCCTCGGCGAAACCGGGGCGATACCCATCCGGACCCTTGTTCCAGATGCCGTCCTTATAGATCTCCGGATCGTGGCCGTTGCGGATGGCGGTGTCGAAGATGGTGTCCCATAGCGTCACCAGGTTGGGGATCTCCGGCGCATAGCCCGGCGGCGCCACGACCACCGAGGCCGCGTCGGCGGTGAAGCGGGTGCCATCGGCCATCTCCACCAGGGCCGAGACCGTGCCGTCGGAGGTGTCATCCCACCAGCCGTCGTTGTTGGCGTAATCACCGATCTGGGCATCGGGGTCGGCGGAGCCCGAGATGCCCAGGCCACCGAGCACGAGCAGTCGCCCCGAGTCGTCGGTCCGCAGCTCGCCAAGGGTCTCGATGCTCTCGTCGACCGGGTGCAGCATGCCCGGCGGGAAGTTGGCGCCTTGGTAGCCGGGGGGACGCTCGCCTTGTCGAACCGCACGCCGCCGGCGTTGGCTCCGGAGATGGTTCGCGGGCCGGCGTCGATGATCAGTGACCGCCGGTCCGTGACCTTCGGGTTGCGCAGCGGGTGGTTCGGGGCATAGCCGTTCTGCCCTTCGTTCGTGGTGAAGGCGTACCAGCTCGCTTTCTTGTTGGCCAGATGAGCTGTCCAGATGATGGACTTGACCCCCGAGGTCGCCAGGGTCACTTCCTCCGGACCACCGGCGGTGTGCCGGTAGATCCGGAAGCGGGCCGCCTGCCGGCACAGCCGGTTCTGGCCGTCGCGGAAATCGGCCTCGGTGAATGGCGACCCGTCGGGGTTGGTGGGGAGGCCCCGGTAGACATCGGGGCCGATGTAGAACTTCTCCGGGGCATTACCGACGCGGGCGATCCCGATGGGGGGGTAAATCTTGCAGTCAGACATGGGTTTCCCTGCCTCGTCTAGGATTCTCAGAGATCAAGCTCGGCGGCGGTCGGCAACATCTTCACGCCGTTCAAGGCCTTGGTCAGGGGTGCCACGGCGGCCTGGGGGATCGCGACGGTACCCGACTGCACTTCGTGAAGAAGTTCCTGGACGCAGCCGGTCGCGTCGTCCAGGCGGGCGTCCGGCTGGTACACCCAGGTCGGAGCGGCGTTTGGCCCCGTGGTTCCGTCGCCGTTGGCGTGGGCCGGCGTGTTCATGAGCGTGCGGGCGAGCTGGGGTAGCACGTGGTGCATCAGGTTCAACACCACGCCGAAAAAGAGGTCCGGTTCGCGGCGCTGGAAGCACTTTTCGAGTGCCTGAAGCATGACGCTGTAGCACTTGTCGAAGCATCGGGCCGCCTTGACGGCATCCGGGTTGGTGAAGTCGCTGGCGATCGGGTTGGAGGTGATCGGGAGGGTGGGCGGGAAATTCGCGGTGTCGAGCGCGACCTTGCGAAACTTCGCGAAATGGCTCATTTCGAGCGGCGTGCCCAGGATCGGACCGTAGGTGCCGTCGGTGCGCGGGCCGTAGAAGTTGTAGGCTCCGTAACGCTCTTCGGGGACGAGCGGCGAGAACTCCCGCACGACCCCTTCGCCCTGCTCGACGATCGCGGTCAAGGCGTGTTCGAAGCTCTTCTTGTCGACGACCTTGATCACCTGGCCGCCGAACTTGCCGAGGTAGATGTCGGTTCGTTGGGTGCCGTCGGCCGGATCGGCCACGAAAGGATTGCCGGGATAATCCTCGACCCCTGTCCGAAGGGAGGCGTAGAGCTGGGAAATGGTGTCGTAGTTGTCGCCCGCCGGCGGCGCGGAGTGCGGGGCCGGGGATTCGATGCCGCAGAAGACATTCATGAAGACCGCGGGCGAGGCCCGGAACAACCCGATGAAGGGAGTGGTCTTGGGGTTGGCGTGCGGCAAATAGGTGGGGTACCTGGGCGCGTATTCCCCGGTGAGCCTGGGTTGGCCGCCGAGCGCCACCAGGATGTTGGCCGCCTGGTTGAGGTGGAACATCTCCTCCATCGCGACGCCACGGAGTGTCTGGTAGGCCAGGCTACTCAGGTCCTTGATGGAATACATCGCCGTCAGGTAGGGCGGAATGGTGGTGAACTCGACCTGGACGGCCAGTTGTGCGGCCCGCCGCAAGTCGTCGCGGCTCACGGCGACGGAGTTATTGCAGAGTCGGTCGAACAAGCCCTCCGGCTTTGTTCCGCCCTGGTTCAGCATGGAGATTCTCCTTGCACAGGCTCGGGGGCCGATCGGTTGGATCGCTCGGGAAATCTCGCCCGAGCATGCCCGCCTCGAGCGGACTTCCACATCCGTCATCGCATTCTTGAAGGCCCGCACGACGATTGTAGAGTTGATTGAACATAAGCTGGTATTCTTCGCCATCCGGCGATGCGCGCGCCGACCCTCGCCCGGGATCGTCCCGGATGCGCAAGGTTCCATGCGGATGCGTCATCCGAGATCACGAACGCGTTCGATGACGGAAGAGAGATTAAGCGGGTGTGTTTCAAAAAGCAAGATGCCAGGAAAGACTGTTGGAGGGATTGAGAGAGTGCTTCATCTGCGGTTCATCAAGACCTGCTCCAGGAAGAGATACAGTTGCTCGTTCGACTCGACCGTCGGCGCGTGGCCCGGCCTGTTGGTCATGGCGACGCGATCCTCCTTGCCGAGGAGCCGGTTGACCGCGATCGCGTGGTTGAGCGCCTTCCATCGCTCCGGCGGGTCTTCCGATCCGCCCGAGACCAGGAACGGTCGGGGAGCCATCAACGCGTGGAGCTCGTGGAGGTCATGACCGGTCTCGATCATCCGTTTGTAGGGACCCGTCCTCGGGTTCTCGGCGGTCGGCACGCCCGGCTTGCGGGTTCGGCCCGGCTCCCAGCCCAGATACCAGGGCTCCCAGTAGTTGACGTTCGGCCGGGACTCGTCGAAGACGATGCCGGGGTCGGACCAGGCCCCGCAGGCGAACTTCTCGAAGAGGCAGGATGCGAACATCGCCCACTTGCCGCCATACGAATGACCGAGGACGCCGATCCGTCCGGGATCGATCCGAGGCAGGCTCGCCAGGGCGTTGTAGCAGTTCGCGGCCGCGTACGCGTGGAAGGAGAGGGCCTGGAGCTGGGGCTTCTCGATGGTCGGGTAGGTCGCCGCCGGGTCCATGCCCAGCGAGAGGGCGACGAAGCCTCGTCGCGCCAGTTGGAAGGCGAAGTCGCGCAGTTCCGCCTTGCCCCGGCCGATCCCGGTCTTCGCGTCGTAGTAGACCACGAGCGCCGCCGGGGACGGCCCGTCGCCGTCCGGCAGCAGGAGGTAGGCGTCCTCCGTCGTGCGCCCGGGGGCGATCTCCAGGCGAATACGGTGCTGGGTGATCCGATCGCGACGTTCCCGCTCGAGGTACTCGATCCGGGGCTTCTCGATGAGGGGCGGCCAGGCGCCGATGAATTCCTGCCAGGTCTGCCGGATCTCGCGGCGGCGACGGTCCCAGTCGGCCGCGGTCCGGACCGGGCTCCCGTCGCGGAAAAGCAGCGGCGAGCGATAAGTGCCCAGATCGTTGGCAAGCTCGGCCGGGGGATGAAAGTAGGGCGCGAGGCGTCCGCCGACAACCTGCCGATCGTCGGGAGCCTCGGGGACCGCCCATCGCTCGTCAAAGAAGCCGGTTCGCACGACCGCATCCCCGAGGGACCCGGACGGATCGGCGGGGACCTCGCCCACGACCTTGATCACGGCCCAGTCTCCCATGCGAGGGAAGAGCAGGTAGTTGAGCGTGGATAGCTCTTGCTCGTGGAACGTGTGGCCGCTGTTCAGGACCACATATCGACCCGGGGCCAGCGGGCTGGGCTGGATCAAGACCGGGGCATGGTCGGCCGCACCGACTCTTGTGGTGCCGATCGCGCATTCCTCGCGGGTCCATCGGATCGGCAACTGCGGCAGCACCCGGCGAATCCAGAGGTTGCTGCCGGGGTCGCCGAACAGGATGAGGTTGCAGCGCCGGACGTCATCCGGCGTCACGGCCGTGTCGTCCTTGACCGGCAATTCGCCGCGGAAGTAGCGGTTCCACTCGTAGGCGAACCGCTTCAGGTTGGCTTCTGCCCAGGCGTTCACGGCCGGGTTCCACGCCGAGCCCGTGCCCCGGACGCAGAGGAACGGCGACGTGAACGCATCATCGATCGGACCCTGTAGACCCGGCCGCTTGCCATCGATTCGCCGATCGTCGAGTTCCCCGATCGATTGCCAGAGGCCGTCCCGCCTGGCGATGACGATCTTTCGGCCCGGGTCGTTACCCGTCCGCGCCGGGATCGCGATGGCCGAACCGCCGACGCGGATTCGAAGTTCCTTCGGCTGGGACACGGGCGGCAGGATGGCGAAGCGCGTGACGTTCTTCGGTTCTTGTACAGCGACCGTGCCGTCGTCGTTGAGGTGTGCATTCAGCTCGGCGCGGGCGTAGTGCTCCTCCATCCCCAGGATCTGGAGCCAGTGACAGCGGCTGTATTTGAGCGTCCAGGTGACGAATCGGACGTGACGGGGCGATCGGTCGATCCCTTTCGCGGCGATCGCGCCGATCCGCTTCAACTGCTCGGCGTGTGTGGCCGGGTCGAGGACATGTCCCGTGCCGGGCGAGATCAGGTTGACCATCTCGAGCCCCTCCTTCGCCATCGCCCGACCCATGATCACATGGGCCTGGAAGAAGACGTCCTTGTCGCCCATGCAGGCGATGGCCGGGACGTCGCCGGCGTTGGCCGCGTAGTCGATCGAGTCGAGCATGTGGAGGGTCTTCTCCTGGTGCGGCGGGAGCGCCGCCGACCTCCACGAAGTTCGGCAACGGCGTGCGAGAAAACTCGTGCGTGTCCACGTAGCCGCAGTAGGGGCCGAGGGCGACGAACCGATCGGGGTACTTGAGGCCCAGGTGCCAGGTCCCCGAGGCACCCATCGACATCCCGCGCAGGACGATCCGGTCTCGGTCAACCGCGTAATCGCGGCAGGCCGCCTCGATGGCCTCGAAGACGTCGGTCTCTCCGGCCCATCGGTAGCCGTTCTCGACGCGGCCCAGCGGGTGGAGCTCGAGGTACCTTCGGTCCGGGGCATCCTCTCCGGCGGCTTTGGGGTCGTCGAATCGGCTCATGAATCGGAGTTCGCTCATCCCCGTCGGCCGGCTGCTGCCGTGCAGCACGACGTCCAGGCGCAACGGCCGGGCCGGGTCGTACCTCGCCGGGACGATCATGCCGAAAGGTTGCACCGAGCCGTCCACCGAGGAGACGAAACCGCGGACAACGCGGCCCTTCTTGCCGGCCCATGGCGCCCGGCCCGACTCCAGGTCCGCGACCCGCGCCCGGCCCGACTCGAGCGCCCTCGTCAGGATCGCGACGTCGGTCGACGCGAGCTCGGCGTCGTATCGGAGTGCCCAGGCGATGCCCTTGGCGTAGACCTCGGCATCGGCGAGGCGGTCGGTCTTCACGCCGGGCGCTCGCCTTTCGTCGACTCGCAATCGGACCAGGCGCTCGGTCAATTCTCGCAGGCCGCTCTCGAGCTGTTGCCGTTGATCCGGATCGAGGAGCGGCCGTGCGTCATCAGCCAGGGCCGGGACGGACCACGCCATGAGCCATCCGGCGAATGCCCAGGACCGTCGTGCAATTCCCACGCGCCCAGCCTCCCAAGGAAAGGTCGTCCGCGATCGTCGAGACGCCCGATTGTGGGCCGACGGCGTCCCGAACGCAAGCGATGGACGGGGAAAGACACGGCGCCAACCCTGCGGATACAATGCAGCCTCTCGGGTGTCCGATTCTGGGAGGGCGAGCCTCCCGGCGAGTCGAGCGATAATACGGCTCGGACGGAGCCTCGCCCTCCCAGGATCACGAATGGCCATTTTAGGATGTCTAATTCGCGGAATGTGCGGGCCGATCTCGGTGGGGCAGGGGGGAAGCGCAATGGGGACGACGCTGTTAGCCTGGGCCGTCTCGCTGCTGGGCGCGTCGGCCGATGACGGTATGGCTCCTTGGGCTTCGGACCATCACCCGACCGACGTGTCGAAGCAGCACGTGCAAGAAATCATCGATGGGAAGGGCGTCGCGTACGTCGTGGTACAGGGGGGTACGATGGACGGCCGGAACTGCCGCTCGCCCCAGGGCGTCTGGCAACCGTTCGAGCAGTCCTGGGAGTCGAATCGCTCGGTCCGGATCGAGAACGTCGGCGCGAGCATCGTGGTCAATCCCTGGCTCTCCAACGGCCGGAACGACTTCCGCAGCCTCGATCGGATCGTGGCCCGTGCCATCGAGCCGGGGATGAGCGACCGGGAGAAGGCCAGGGCCCTCTGGTGGCAGGAAGTCCAGCATCGCTTCCACTACGAAGGCGACAACAAGGAACTCCTGGACCCCGTCAAAGTCTTCAATGTTTACGGCTACAACACGTGCGGCAACGACTCGATCTGCCTGGCCGGCCTCTGGCGCAAGGCGGGCCTGAAGGTCGCCCCGGCGCGACTGGTGGGGCACTGCGTCACGCAGGTCTACTTCGATGGTTCGTGGCATCTCATGGACGGCGACATGCACTCCATCTACCTGATGCGCGACAACCAGACCATCGCCGGCGAGCAGGACCTCGTGCGCGATCACGACCTGATCCGGCGCACGCATACTCAGGGAATCCTCCAGCAGGACCGCCGATCGGGGGACGAGTGGGAGTCCTCCATCTATGTCTTCGAGGGCCGGGTCACGGGGGACCGCAACTCGGCCGAGTCCGACCTGAAGATGACGCTACGCCCCGGAGAGGCGATCGTCTGGCGATGGGGACATCGGACCCCGATCAAGTATCACGGGGCCCGGCCGCCCCGATTCCCCGACCGGCTCTGCAACGGGTCGTGGGAATATCGCCCCGATTTCCGTCGGCCCTGCCGAGGGGACGGGGATCGTCTTCGAGTGGCGGCCCGCCGGGGATCCTGACGGCGACGCGATCGCCGACTACCACTTCGAACTCTCCGACCGCGCCGACATGAAGTGGCCACTCTCCATGAGCTTCGCCAAGCTCATCTCCCGGACGGCCGACGCGGGCCAGCCTCGCTGTACGCTGCCGGGTCCCGGACTGTTGAATCCCGACACCCCCTATTACTGGCGCGTCCGGCGCGGGATGACAGGGGCGTCTGGGGATCCTGGAGCTCGACCTGGACCTTCACTCCGAGGGGACCGGCTCCTCCGAGGGATGTCCGCCTCGATTTCGACCGGGAGCGCAACCGGGGCGTCCTCCGCTGGGCTCCCGGCGCGTCGGGACGCAAGCCGATGACGTACCGCGTCTATTCCAGCGACGAGAAGGGCTTCACCGTCAGCGACCGGCCCTATGAGGTCACGGTGGGAGTCTCCGGTCATGTACCCGGGGAGTTCCCGGCGAACTTCGTGGCCGAGACCTCGGCCGACGAGCTGGAGGTGGTCGGCCCTGGTGTCAAACTCGCGGGGGCGAACAGGGCCTTCTACCGGGTGGTCGCGGTGGATTCGGCGGGGAATCGCAGCGGGCCTTCCGACTACGCATCCGCCCCGCGCCCGGTCATCGTCAGCCCGCCCGTGACGACGGTCCGGAACGGCCTGGCGTATCGCTATCCGGTCGCGGCGATCCGCTCGCTGGGGGATCTCAGGACTCGGATCGTCAACGGCAAGGAAATCATGAGCTTCTGGGACATCGAGCGGCTTCGATTTACGATCGAGCGCGGCCCGCGATGGCTCACGATCGACCGCGCGACCGGCCTGCTGTCGGGCACTCCCGATCGAGCGGGCACGACGGAGGTGGTCGTCTCCGCGACGATCGAACGCGATGCACGACGCCTGGACGAGGATGCCCTCAAG
Source organism: uncultured Planctomycetota bacterium (assembly GCA_963743925.1). Taxonomy (GTDB): domain Bacteria; phylum Planctomycetota; class Planctomycetia; order Isosphaerales; family Isosphaeraceae; genus CAVZRC01. Next base: position 37,308 of record CAVURY010000032.1, read on the forward strand.
TGGGGGATCGAGAAGGTCATCTCGTCCGGCACGGAGACGGCCGGTGGCGCCACCCAGAGCTTCGTCATCGAGGTAGGGCCGTAGCGAGCCGTGCCCCGTCTCCGCTTGCACGATTCCGGGAGGGCGAGCCTCCCGGCGAGCCAAGAAACCTGACTCGGACGGAGCCAGACCCTCGCGGGATCATCATCGGTCGTTTAGAATAGCACGACTGAAATCGAATCCGATGTCGCCAGGAAAAGGTCGGCTTGGGGACATGATGACCGACAGCCGGAGGATGAAACTACCGGAATCGCTGGGGTTCCGGGAGGGAAAGTCGAGCGTTCACACCAGCCGCACGATGATGCTCGGCGAGTTGTCGCTCATCCTGGAAAACGTCGGGCCGAAGGCGAAGGCCGAGGAATACCTCACCGCCATCGTGGAGCAGAACGTCCTGGGTAAGCCGACTCAGGCCACCCGGAGGCGAACCGCACAGCGGCTCGTCGAGCTGTACGCCCTCGACAAGACCCGCGCCGTGTTCCGGTTGCTCCGGCACTTCTGGACCGTCGACCCCTCGGCTCGCCCGATGCTGGCGTACCTGGCCGCCGCCGCCCGAGACCCACTGCTGCGCGAAACGACACCGTTCGTGGTCGCCATCACGGTCGGTGCGGATGTCACGCCGATGCAGATTTCGCGGCATCTGTCCGAGAAGTATCCGAGCCGGTTCCAGGACTCGACCGGCCTCGCCACGGCCCAGCGCCTCGCATCGTCCTGGACCCAGGCCGGTTATCTGGCCGGCAAGGTGAACAAGAAGCGGACGCGCCCGGTGGTGACGCCCGTCGTCGTGTCCTTCGCGCTGCTACTGGGCTACTTCTGCGGCTCGCGTGGCAAGATGCTGCTCGACACGGCCTGGACGCGTATGCTGGACAGGGCAACCGCCGAGGTCGAGGGACTCGCGACGGAGGCTTCCCGGCAAGGCTGGATGAGCTACAAGGCGACCGGTTCCGTGGTCGAGATCACCTTCCCCGGACTGCTGACACCCCAGGAGGAGAAGGCGTCCCATGACCCGGCTTGACCTCCTCAAGAAGAACTACCAACGCCTCTGCGAATACTCGTGGGACCGCAACGTGTCAGGAGCCCAGCGTGTCTGGCTCGCCGTCTACGACAAGGATGACGAGCGGAAATTGCGGCTCCGGCTGGGTCTGTTCGAGGAAGCCTCGGTCCAGTCCGGGAAGAAATGGGTCGCAATCGACCTGACGGACGCGTTCGCCGCCTGGATGTGCGGGCCGGACAACGCCGACTACGCCGAGAGCTACTTCGAGTCGCCCGAGCTGCTCGACGAGGCCGTCCTCGCCGACTTCAAGGGGTCGGTCGTGGCCCGCGTCCGCGCGACCCTGGACGCGCTCCCCGACCCCGAGAACACGGTGCTGGCCCTGCACGGTGTCGCGTCACTCTTCGGCTTCATGAAGGTCTCGGAGTTCCTGCCGATGGTCGAGGGGAACGTCAGGGGGAGACTCCTGGTCTTCTTCCCCGGCACCTACGAGCAGAACAACTATCGATTGCTCGACGCGAGGGACGGCTGGAATTATCACGCCGTCCCGATCACCGCCAGCGACGTGGAGGCTCGTTCATGACGCCCGCGATGAATCAGGAGGTCTACGAGAAGGACCCTCGTACCCACTCGCTGCTCAACCAGGGCGTTGCCAAGGTCACCAGCGGCGACTCGGCGGGCGAACTGGAGACCCTCCGGTACGAGCTGAAGAACTTCGTCTGCGACGGCCAATACGCCGAGGGTCTGATCCGAATCCTCAGCACTTACCTCGGCCACCTTGACAAGAGCGAGCAGCCGGGGGTGTGGGTCAGCGGCTTCTTCGGCTCGGGCAAGTCGCACCTCGTCAAGATGCTCCAGTACCTCTGGACGGACTACGAGTTCCCGGACGGCGCGAAGGCCAGGGGCGAGGCCAAGTTGCCGACCGGGGTGAAGGACCTCCTGAGGGAACTCACGAATTCGTCGAAGCGTCACGGCGGGCTGCACGCCGCCGCCGGGGACCTTCGCACCGAGGCGAAGGAGAGCATCCGACTCGCCCTCCTCGGCATCCTCTTCAAGTCGGTCGGACTGCCCGGCGATTACACCCGCGCCTGCTTCCAGTTATGGCTGCGCGACGAGAAGCTGGAGGCGGGAGTCAGGCAATTCATCGCCGACGCGGGCGGGAGTTTCGATCGCGAGCTGACCAACCTCTACGTCAGCAAATTGATGGCCCAGGCGATCCTGACCTTGCGCCCGGAGTTCGCGTCGAAGCCATCCGATGTCGCGATCATCCTCAGGAGCCAGTTCCCGCCCGACCCGAAGGACGTTTCGATCGACGACATGATCGCCCGGATCAAGCAGGCCGTCCGCCGGAACGGGAAGCTGCCCTACACCGTGGTCATCCTGGATGAGGTCCAGCAGTACATCAACGACGACGCAGGGCGGTCCAAGGCGGTCCAGGACGTGAAGGAGCAGTGCTGCGCCAGGCTGGGGGCGAATTTCCTGCTGATCGGCACCGGCCAGAACGCCCTGTCCGGCACGGCCCTCCTCCAGCGGCTCCAGGGGCGGTTCCCCGTGACCGTCGAGTTGCAGGATACCGACGTGGAAAAGGTCACTCGCGAGGTAGTCCTCAAGAAGAAGCCCTCGGCGGAACCCGCGCTCAAGAAGCTGCTCGACGAGCACTGCGGCGAGATCGAGCGGCAACTGAGCGGCACCAAGATCGCGTTCTCCAGCCAGGACCGATCGCTCCTGGTCCAGGACTATCCGATCCTCCCATCCCGGCGACGATTCTGGGAACGAGTCCTCCGCGCCGTGGACAAGGCGGGCACCGGGGCTCAACTCCGCAATCAGTTGTGGGTGGTCCACGACGCCGTGAAGCAGACCGCCGAGTGGCCCCTCGGCAACGTGGTCGGCGGCGCGTTCATCTACGACGCCTCGATCAAGAGTTCCGCCCTCAAGTCCGGCACGCTGCTCCAGGAAATCTCCGAGACGATCGCCAAGCAGAAGGAGGAGGAGGATGGCGAACTCCGATACCAACTCTGCGCCCTGATCTTCCTGATCGGACAGCTCCCCCACAACAACGAGCCCCTCGACGCCGGGGTGCGTGCCGATGCCGACACCCTGGCGGACCTCCTCGTCACCGACCTGACACAGAGCAGCGCACCGCTCCGCAAGAAGGTGCCGGAACTGCTGGAGAACCTGGTAACCTCCGGCGCGATCATGCAGGTCGAGGACGAGTATCGGATGCAGACCCGCGAAGGGTCGGAATGGAACCAGTCATTCCTGAAATCGAAGAACGACCTGCTCAACGACGCCGGGAAACTGGCGAGTGCCCGTTCGCAACTCCTGCGGACGCACTGCGTCGAGGCTCTCAAGAAGTTCAAGCTCGTCCACGGGACCAGCAAGGAACCTCGGAAGATCGATCTGCACTTCGGCGACGTGGCCCCCCAGTCGGACGGCTCTGCAATCCCGGTGTGGGTGCGGGATGGCTGGGAGGTCGAGGAGAGGACGATCTTGCACGATGCCCGCACGGCGGGCGACACGGCGGCCATCGTCTACGGCTACATCCCCAAGTTGATGGCCGAGGAATTGAAGCAGGCCATCGCGGGCTATCATGCCGCGACGACGACCCTCCAGGCGAAAGGTTCGCCCTCCGGCGACGAGGGAATCCACGCCAGAAAGGCGATGGAAACGCGTCAGGAGCAGGCGCAACGCGCTCAGGACGGCCTGATCGCCGACATCCTCAACGAGATTCAAGTCTACCTCGCCGGGGGCGACTCCGTCGGCGGGACGCTGCTCAATCAGAAGATCCAGGACGCTGCAACCCTCTGCCTCGACCGGCTCTATCCGCTCTTCCACCAGGCCGACTTCCCGGCCTCGGATTGGAAAAGGTCTACAAGCGGGCCAAGGAAGGGGCCGCCGATGCCATGGCGGCGGTCGGGCACAAGGAGGACGCGGACAAGCATCCCGTCTGCAAGGCGGTCATCGATTTCGTCGGGAGCGGGAAGAAGGGGGCCGACGTCCAGAAGCATTTCGAGTTGCCTCGATACGGCTGGCCCAAGGACGCGATCAACGCCGCGCTCGTCGTGCTCGTGCAGGCCGGGACCTTGAGGGCCATCTCCGGCTCCGGTGCCAGGGAGATGATCCCCGCCGCCAAGCTCGATCAGAAGACGATCGCCGCCGTGGAATTCCGGTGCGAGACCGTCACGCTCTCGAAGGTTCAACTGATCGAGCTTCGCGGACTCTTCAAGAAGATCGGGCTGAATACCCAGCCCAACCAGGAGTCGCTCCATGCCGCCGATTTCCTCGGCCGACTGCTCAAGCTGGCCGAGGACGCCGGGGGCGATGCGCCGCTTCCCAGGAGCCCGGACACGGCCCACATCAGCGACCTGGCCAATCGGGTCGGCAACGATCAACTGAAGGCGATCCACGACATCAAGGAGCAACTGGCCAGGCAGATCGCCGCCTGGGAGCACGACCGCGACCTGATCCAGCAGCGATTTCCCCGATGGAAACAGTTGGAAGCCCTGTTGAAGTTCGCCTCGGACCTCCCGGTCGCCGCCGAAATCCAGCCCGAGGTCCAGGCCATCGAGCAGGATCGCAAGCTCCTCGCCAATCCCGACCCGGTGCCGGGCATGGTCGAGAAATTGACCGATGCCCTGCGGATCGAATTGAATCAAGCCCACGCCAGGATTTCCGAGGACCATGAGGCACGCCTGACGGCCTTGACCGATTCCTCGTCGTGGATGCAGATCCCTCAGCCGAAGCGTCACGAGATCCTCAACACCAACCTGATCCGGGTCCTGCCGAAGATCGCCGTGGGCACCACGGAGGAAGTCCTCGACACGCTCCGCCACACCAAGCTGACGGAATTGCGGGCGATCAGCGATGCCCTGCCGACCCGGTTCAGCAACGCGGCGGCGGCGGCGGCGAAGCTCCTGGAGCCGAAGGCCCAGCATATTTCTTTGCCGGGCGGTACAATCAAGAACGAAAATGAGTTGAAGACCTGGTTAGTAGCGGTCGAGAAAAAGATCCGAGAGAAGCTGGAGGATGGACCGGTGATCGTGTAACGATCCGGGGAGGGCGAGGCTCCCGCCGAGCCGTTCTATCATTTGCGACGCCGCCGAATCCATGCGGCTCGGCGGGAGCCTCGCCCTCCCGGGGCCGTCCCTCTTGGGGAGGGCGAGGCTCTCGCCGAGCCGTCTATCAATCGATCAACTTTGATCGGCGATGACCGATGAATCCACGAAAAAAGCCGGCTCACGGTGTCCGGATCGACCAAACGCAACCCGTCATTGTTTTCGTGACGGTTTGCACGAAAGGCCGTCGCCCCTGGCTGGCGTCACCGGAAAATCACACCGCTTTGTGCCACGCTTGGGCGGAAGCCGGCGCCTGGGTCGTCGGACGTTACGTCCTGATGCCCGATCACCTCCACCTCTTCGCGTCTCCCGGCCGCCAGGAGATCTCGCTGGATAACTGGGTCCGCTTCTGGAAGTCCCGATTCACGCGGACGCGCCGCATCGCCTCTCAGGAATGGCAGTCGGATCATTGGGATACGCGACTGCGTTCCGGCGAGTCCTACGACGGGAAGTGGTTGTACGTCCGTAACAATCCCGTGCGTGCCGGACTGGTCGAGCAAAGCGACGAATGGCCCTACCAAGGCGAGTTGAATGCTTTACCGTGGTAACGACGTCAACGACCCCGGGAGGGCGAGGCTTCGGGGAGGGCGAGGCTCCCGCCGAGCCGTTCTATCTCGGACGGAGCCTCGCCCTCCCACGTTCCGTCTCCGGGGAGGGCGAGGCTCCCGCCGAGCCGTTCTATCTCGGACGGAGCCTCGCCCTCCCACGTTCCGTCTCCGGGGAGGGCGAGGCTCCCGCCGAGCCGTTCTATCTCGGACGGAGCCTCGCCCTCCCACGTTCCGTCTCCGGGGAGGGCGAGGCTCCCGCCGAGCCGTTCTATCTCGGACGGAGCCTCGCCCTCCCACGTTCCGTCTCCGGGGAGGGCGAGGCTCCCGCCGAGCCGCCCTCTCGCTCGCGACGTCGGCGTCTTCATGCGGCTCGGGCGGAGCCTCGCCCTCCCGGGTCCGTCCGGCTGTGATTGAGAAAGACTCGGAGAAACGAATCGATGCCAGCCCTCGAATCTGACCTGCGACGGAAGCTTGAGAACGTCATCATCCAGGCGCGTGACGTGGCCTAGGCTGCCGCTCGGTCCGCGCTCCAGAAGCGGGCCGTGGATGTGGCCGAGCCTTTCTCGCATTTCGGGACGGAGGAGAAGGAACTGCGGAATCGGCTGCGGGCTCGGGGCCGCCAGGTGGGCGATCAACGATTCGCGAACGGGACTCAGGCCATCGACGGGCTGACCCAGGAGCTTGCCTACGAATACTGGCACCGGATGTTGTTCGCCCGGTTCCTGGCCGAGAATCACCTGCTCATGCACCCGGACGGCGTGGCGGTCAGCCTGGAGGAGTGCGAGGAACTGGCACCGGAGGCGGTTCCTCCCGCCTCGAACGGCTTCGTCCTGGCGGCTCGATATGCCAGCACGATGTTGCCGCAGATTTTCCGCACCGACGACGTGCTCCTGGAGATAGAGTTCGCCCCGGAGCAACGGCTGGCATTGGAGCGGCTGCTGGCAAGCCTGTCCCGGGAGTCCTTCCTCGCCGACGATGGGATCGGCTGGGTCTACCAATTCTGGCAGTCGAAGAAGAAGGAGGAGGTCAATAGGAGCGGTGCCAAGATCGACGGTCGCACGCTTTCCGCCGTCACCCAGCTTTTCACCGAGCACTACATGGTGGAATTCCTCCTCCACAACACCATCGGGGCATGGTGGTGTGCGCAGCATGGCATCACTGGCCCTCCGGGCGGTGCCGGTATCCCTCCAGGCAAAGCCCCCCTGAACCCGCTTGCACGCTTTCGGGAGGGCGAGCCTCCCGGCGAGCCGAGCCTGTTCCGGGAGGGCGAGCCTCCCGGCGAGCCGAGCCACAATCCGGCTCGGACGGAGCCTCGCCCTCCCGGGATCGCGAACGGCCATTTCGACATGCCCTACCTGCGCTGGCGGGATGACGGCTCGCCCGCTGCGGGCAAGTTCGAGGGCTGGCCGAAGACCCTGGCACAGTTCACGATGCTCGACCCCTGTTGCGGCAGCGGTCATTTCCTGGTGGCGGCGTTCAATCTCCTCGTGCCGCTCCGAATGCACGATGAGGGCTTGAGTGCGGAACAGGCGTGCGAGGCCGTCCTGCGGGACAACCTCTTCGGCCTGGAACTCGACCCCCGCTGCACCCAGATCGCCGCGTTCGCGCTGGCCCTGGCCGCCTGGAAGTACCCGGACGCCGGAGGCTATCGCCGACTCCCTTCGCTCAACATCGCCTGCTCGGGTCAGGGCGTGGTCGGGTCGAAGGCCGACTGGATCAAGTTCGCCAACGGAGACAAGAACTTCGTCGTGGCGCTGGGCTTCCTCTACGACGAATTCGTCAAGGCACCGACTCTCGGCTCGCTCATCAACCCTCGGGCCATCGCCGAGTCGATCTTCCAGACCGGCTTCGCCCCTTTGCGAGGCTCGCTCGACCGGGCGTTGCGGAAGGCCGAGACCCTGGCTGACCCCGACCGTGCGGCCGTCGGTGTGGCGGCGCAGGGGATCGCAGTGGCGGCTTCGCTGATGGCTCGGCAGTTCACTCTCGTCGCCACGAATGTTCCTTACCTCGCTCGTGGCAAGCAGTCCGAGGAAATGAAGGCGTATCTCAAGGACAAGCATGATGCGGCGAAGGCCGACCTGGCAACGGCTTTCGTCGAGCGGTGCCTGGAGTATTGCTCAAGGGGGGGATCGACGGCCTTGGTGACCCCGCAGAATTGGCTTTTTCTTGATTCCTATAAGGAACTGAGAGAGTGGATGCTCTATCGGGTGACGTGGGACGTAGTGGCGAAGCTCGGTCCGGCAGCATTCCAGGACATGAATTGGTGGGCGGCCAACACGATGCTCTCGATCCACACGACCGTCGAGCCAGAAAATGGGCACGAGGTGGTGGGCCTAGACGTTTCAGAGCCCAGAATAGCGATGGAAAAGGCTAAACTACTCTGCACTGAACCAGCCAGAATCGCACTTCAATCCAGTCAAGCCAAGAATCCAGGATTCGCCGTCACCCTTGAACGGGCCAGCGCTGTGCCGCTCCTGAAGGACTTTGCCACAAATCACCAAGGGCTGTCAACTGGTGATAACCCTCGTTTCCGGCGAGCGTACTGGGAGGTCGCCGATCTGGGTCACGTCTGGGAGAAGGAGCAGTCAAGCCCCGAATTACCTGGCTCGTTCGGTGGTAGATCGAGCATACTGAGGTGGGAAGGAGGAAGTGGCGAACTCAGGCAATTTGGTCGCGAAAACGTTAAGGTTCTTCATAATGTCGATCGGCGAGGAGAGGAGGCATGGGGGAGAACCGGCGTAGCAATTGGGCAGATGCGGGAACTTCCCGCTTCTCTGTACTATGGGCATAAATTTGATACAACAACAGCGATCCTACTGCCTCGTGATCCATCAATCCTTTCGGCTCTTTGGGCTTTCTGTAACTCTCCGAGTTTCCTTACTGCAATCAGGACCGTGAATCAAAAAGTCAGTGTCGATAATGGATACCTAACCAAGGTCCCTTTTGACCTCGAACTCTGGCAGCAGGTCGCCTCCCAAGAGTACCCAAACGGCCTCCCCGAGCCCCACAGCGACGACCCAACCCAATGGCTCTTCAAGGGCCACCCGAAAGGCTCGACCAACCCGCTCCAGGTCGCCGTCGCCCGGCTGCTCGGCTACCGCTGGCCCGACCAGGAACCGGACAGCCTCGACGTCCTGGCCGACACCGACGGCATCGTCCCCGTCCCCGGCGTGAGGCACGAGGAACCCGCTGCCGATCGTTTGCGCGAGGTCTTGCGGGTCGCCTTCGGCCCGGAGTGGTCCGCGTCGTTCGAGGACCGGTTACTGGTCGAGTCCGGCATGAGGTCCGGCACCTCGCTCGACGATTGGCTCCGCAACGCGTTCTTCGAGCAGCACTGCAAGAGGTTCCACACCCGCCCGTTCGTCTGGCACATCTGGGACGGGCGCAAGGACGGGTTCTCGGTCCTGGTGAACTACCACAAGCTCACCAACAAGGCGTTGGAGAACCTGACCTACTCGTACCTCGGCGACTGGATCACTGCCCAATCCCGGTCCAATCAAGTGGGGGCCGACCTGCGCCTCGCCGCCGCCCAGACGTTGCAGGAAAAGCTCAAGTCGATCCTCGCGGGTGAGCAGCCATTTGACATCTTCGTCCGCTGGAAGCCGCTCCACGAGCAGCCCATCGGCTGGAACCCCGACCTCAACGACGGCGTGAGGATGAACATCCGCCCCTTCATCCAGGCCGACATCCTCCGCAAGACGCCCAACATCAAGTGGACCAAGGATCGAGGCAAGGAGCCCGAGCGAGACAAGGACGACTTCCCCTGGTTCTGGAACGGCGATGTGTTCGTCGGTGACCGAGTGAATGACGTTCATCTGACCAACGCGGTAAAATCGGAGTCTCGTTCCAGAAAAGGGGGCAAGTCATGAACGAGATGGTCATTGGTGATCCCGGGAGGGCGAGGCTCCGTCCGAGCCGGATTGTAACGCGGCTCGCCGGGAGGCTCGCCCTCCCAGAATCGCGAGCTGATTTAGCTAGGACAGATCATCGTGAAGCCCGGCGTCTGTCGGGGAAAGGTAGGTCCGCGCGGCGATTCATTACGCGTCCGACCTGGCATCGGGCCGAGTGGTGACGCTGCCGGAGGCGGGTTGATGCGGTTCAAGACCGACGAGAACCTGCCGCGCGAGGTCGCCGAAGTCCTCAATCAGATTGGCCACGATGCGATGAGCTTCGATGACCAGGGGTTGGCGGGAGTCGCAGATTCCGGCATCGCGGCGCTGTATCTCGTCGAAGCCAGGGCGATCGTGACCCTCGACACCGATTTCATGGACGTTCGCCGATACCCGCCCGAGGATGATCCGGAATGGCCTTTCCCGATCCCGGGAGGGCGAGGCTCCGACCGAGCCGGATTGCGGCTTGGCTCGCCGGGAGGCTCGCCCTCCCAAATCCGCGCAAGCAAATTCCTGATCCCGGGAGGGCGAGGCTCCCGCCGAGCCGGGTCGTGGCTTGGCTCGCCGGGAGGCTCGCCCTCCCAAATCCGCGCAAGCAAATTCCTGATCCCGGGAGGGCGAGGCTCCCGCCGAGCCGGGTCGTGGCTTGGCTCGCCGGGAGGCTCGCCCTCCCAAATCCGCGCAAGCAAATTCCTGATCCCGGGAGGGCGAGGCTCCCGCCGAGCCGGGTCGTGGCTTGGCTCGCCGGGAGGCTCGCCCTCCCAAATCCGCGCAAGCAAATTCCTGATCCCGGGAGGGCGAGGCTCCCGCCGAGCCGGGTCGTGGCTTGGCTCGCCGGGAGGCTCGCCCTCCCAAATCCGCGCAAGTGGACCTGGTTCGTGGATGAGGGTCGGGTCCGCATTCGACCGGAGGACACCCCATGACCTTTTTCGACGCTCTCACGGCCTCACTCCTGGCCGCATCCGAGTTCAACCGGGACGATGTCGAGTCGCCGGCAGCCGTCTTGTGGCCGGACGAAAAGAAGGAGTGGGAGCGGTTGATCCCCAGGCTGCGAGGGGTGCTGCCTCAATTCCTGACCTTCGGCACCTACGACCCCGCGTCCCGGTCCGGCCCTGCGATCTGGCTCCGCAGCGTTCTCGCCGGGAAAATCGCCGAACTGGCCATGCCCGTCGGTACCGTGCCGATCCTCTATCTGCCGGGTGTGAGTCGCTCGACCTTGCGGGCGACGGAGGATTGCCCCCAGGACCTGAAGCCCCTGGCTGAGTTGCAATACCGGGGCGTCATCTGGTCGCAGGCCAACGCTAAGGATTGGACGGTCGCCGCCTACCTCCAGACCGAAAAAGGCGGGCTGAACCTGACCCTAGCCAAGGACCAGGCCACCTCCACATCCTTGCGCCGCGCCGTCGAGAAACTGGCCGACGCCCCCATCGATGACCTGAAGACCAGGTCCGCCGCCGGGGAATTGAACAGCCACTTCTTCGACTCGCTCGTGAGCGACGACCTGGTGGACGACCTTCTCTCCTGGTTGTCGCATCCCAAGGAGGCTAGGGCTCGATGGGAGACTGGCCGCTGGGAGACCCTGTGCAGTCGATGCCTCCCCGACTACGGCTTCGATCCCGCTCGCGATGGTGAACTCGTCGGCGCCGAGAAGCTGGGGACCCAGCCGAAGGCGGTCTGGAAGACGGCGTGGAAGAGGTACACGGTCGCCCCGGCCCGGTATCCAGGTCTGGAGGCATTGCTCAGGAAGGCGAAGCCTCCCGCCAAGGGACTCCAGTTCGAGGCCGAGGAAGCCTGGCCCCAGGACAACGAAGCCCAGGAAGCATCCCTTCGGAAGAAGCTCCTGGACTTGCCCTCGACGCCCGAGGCCGCCGCACGCAAGACGTTGATCGACCTGGAAGAAAAGCATGGAGTCCGCCGGGAGTGGGTCTGGGCAAGGCTGAATTACTCGCCGATGGCCTCGGCGATCAGGCACCTCGCCACGCTCGCGTCGGTCACGACGACTCCCCTGACCGGGGCGACCCTGGCCGACATGGTGAAGGCGTACACCGAGGGCGGCTGGAAGGCCGACGCCGCCGTCCTGGACGCCATCGCCGCCGTCGCCAAGCCCGCCGATATCGAGGCCGTCAATGTGGCGGTCGCCCACGTCTACAAGCCCTGGCTCCGCGATGCCGCCGAACTCTTCCAGAAACGAGTGGCCGAGTCGCCCCTCCCCGGCCGAGAGAAAGCACGACTCGAACCGGTATTCCCCGGCACCTGCATCTTGTTCGCCGACGGGCTGCGATACGACGTGGGGCAGAAATTCCTGAATCAGCTTGCAGGAGTTCGGGAGGGCGAGCCTCCCGGCGAGCCAGGCCGCGAACCGGCTCGGACGGAGGCTCGCCCTCCCACGATCCGGGAGGGCGAGCCTCCCGGCGAGCCAGACCGCGAACCGGCTCGGACGGAGCCTCGCCCTCCCACGATCCGGGAGGGCGAGCCTCCCGGCGAGCCAGGCCGCGAACCGGCTCGGACGGAGCCTCGCCCTCCCACGATCCGGGAGGGCGAGCCTCCCGGCGAGCCAGGCCGCGAACCGGCTCGGACGGAGCCTCGCCCTCCCACAATCACAAAAGGCCATCTGGCGTGGATCGCCGGGCGTACTTGCGAACTTCAGACCAGCTACCAGTTCGTGGCCCTCCCGTCGGTGACCCCGACCGCGAAACCCGCCGTCTCCCCGGTCGCCGCCAAGATCAAGGGGACGGTCGCGGGCGAGGAATTCCGCCCCTGCGTGGCCCTGGACGGCAAGGATCTCACCCCGGATCGTTTCCGCAAGCTCCTGGCCGACGAGGGTGTCCAATACCTCGCCAACCCGGAGACCGGCGACCCGAACGGCAAGGCGTGGACGGAATTCGGCAACCTCGACTCGACCGGACACGCCGAGGGAAGCGGGCTCGCCCGCCGCATCCCCGAGCTACTCGCCAACCTGGCGCATCGCGTCGAGTCGCTCCTGGAGGCCGGCTGGAAGGAGGTCCGGGTGGTCACCGACCACGGCTGGCTGATCATGCCCAAGGGACTGCCGAAGTCGGAGTTGCCCAAGTATCTCACGGCGACCCGCTGGCGACGTTGCGCCGTGGTCAAGCCGACGGCCTCGGTCGATCTCGCCTGCTTCTCCTGGTTCTGGTTCGACGACGTGAGGATCGCCTGCCCTCCCGGCATCGACTGCTTCATGACGGGCGAGGAATACAACCACGGTGGACTGAGCTTGCAGGAATGCGTGGTCCCGCAGATCGTCATTCGCCCCGGCGGCATGGCGGCCGTCGCCGCGAAGATCGAGTCCCTGAAATGGGCTGGATTGCGGTGTCGGATCAAGGTGACCGGGGCCTATGATGGTTGTAAGGTCGATCTGCGGGACAAGGCCGCCGACCCCGAGACGTCGCTGGCCGAGTCGGTGAAGGCGGTCGGAAGCGACGGGTCCGTTTCGGTCGTCCTCAAGGCTGAACTGGACACCCGGGTCGGGACGGCGACGACCCTCGTCCTGCTCGACCGCTCGGGGAACGTCGTCGATCGATCGCCCGTGACGCTGGGGGAATAAGTGGCCGAGACGCAGCTCGACGACATGGACAAGGCCGCCGCCGAGGGCTTCGACGGCTACATCGTGCGGAAGGATCTGGTGCGCCGATTCGCCCGCCAGTATCCGGTGCCGACCTACGTCTGCGAATTCCTGCTCGGTCGATACTGCGCGAGCACCAACGAAGAGGAGATCCAGGAAGGGTTGGCGATCGTCGAGCGACAACTGCGGGACCGGACGGTGCGGAGTGGCGAGGAGGAACTCTTCAAGGCACGAGCCCGCGAGACCGGCACCGTCAAGCTGATCGACATCATCTCGGCGCGCCTCGACGTCAAGTCCAACTCATTCGTGGCCTCGCTGCCCAGCCTGCAACTGAAGGACGTGGGGATCGAGGACAAGCTGGTCGGGGACAACGAGCGGATGCTGACCGGCGGCTTCTACGCCGAGGTCGATCTGAGCTACGACGCCTTGATCGCCCAGGAAAAGAACGGCAGACCCTTCACGGTCTCCGCGTTGCGCCCCATCCAGCTTTCCAAGCGGGACGTACTCGACTCCCTCTATGCCGGTCGCAGGCATTTCTCGTCCGCGCAATGGAAGAGTTTCCTGCTCCGCAGCATTGGACTTGAACCAAACGGCATGACGGAGCGGAACCGAGACGCGATGCTCCTCCGCATGGTCCCGTTCGTCGAGAACAATTACAACCTCGTGGAACTCGGGCCGCGAGGCACCGGGAAGTCGCACCTCTACCAGCAGATTTCGCCCTACGCCCATTTGGTCTCGGGCGGGAAGGCGACGGTCGCCCGGATGTTCGTGAACAACGCGAGCGGACAGCGGGGATTGGTCTGCCTCTACGACGTCGTCTGCTTCGACGAGGTCTCCGGCGTCTCCTTCGACCAGAAGGACGGCGTGAACATCATGAAGGGGTACATGGAGTCGGGGGAATTCAGTCGTGGCAAGGAGAGCATCCGGGCCTACGGCAGCATCGTCATGGTCGGCAACTTCGACGTGGACGTCCAGCATCAGCAGCGGGTCGGCCATCTGTTCGGACCGATGCCCCCCGAGATGAGGAACGACACGGCCCTGATGGATCGCATCCACTGCTACCTGCCCGGCTGGGACGTGCCGAAGATCAGCGAAGCGATCAAGACGAATCACTTCGGCCTGGCCGTCACCTCCGGCGTTCTCCGAATCGGTCCGATACGCCGAGGCGAACCTGTATTCACGGGCGGCGGAACTCGTGGGAGACCGCAACCCTCGGGAGCATGAATTCTCGATCCAGTTGCGTGCGTACGATGCCAGCAAGGCCGGTCAGTCCCTCGGCGTGGCCGCCCTGCTGGCCATGTGCGGCACGCTCATCAACCGCAGCCTGCGCGGTGGGCTGGTCGTGGTCGGCGGGCTGAACCTGGGCGGCTCCATGGACCCGCTGCACAATGCCATCGACGTGGTGGAGCTTGCGGTCGAGAAAGGGGCCAGCATCGTCCTGATGCCGGTGTCGGCCCGGAAGCAACTCTTCGACCTCTCCGACGAGATGGCCACCAAGGTCAATGTGCTCTACTACGGCGATGTGCGCGAGGCGTTCGTGAAAGCGATCGCGGATTGACAGAGCCTCCGAGATGAATTTTGGTGATCGTGGGAGCGAGGCTCTGCCCGAGCCGGATTGTAGCGCGGCTCGCCGGGAGGCTCGCCCTCCCAGGATCACGCAGGGCCATTATCGATCAGCCCGGGTTTCGCACACTCAAAGCCAATGGATTCGAATACGTAGGCTGAACCGGCATGCGACTTGCGCAGGATGGTCAATATCGGCCGAATCGTCATTATTCCTTCTCATGTTTGGCGGAATCGGCATGCCACTCGAATCCATCATCATCGAACGTGTCGAGATCGTCGTCCGCCATCCCTTCTTCGCGGGTAGCGACAAGACGATGGGTCTGATCCTCGAGGATCCGGGATCAATGGTGGACGATGGTCAGCTCAGAGACCGTCCCATGAGGGGAACACTTGACGAACGAATTGAAAGGGATCGTCCCAAGACCTGGGGATTGACGGCGTCTCCGCCCTGACACGTGCGACGACGACTCATACTAACCCGAAGCGTCAGCGAGGTCTGCCGTCAGTCCTTGCGATAGTGAGGGAAAGATCCTCGCTCACGCTTCGGGTTGGTATGGACGGCGGGCAAGGTAGTCGCTCTCGAACTGTCAACCTGCGGAGCGGGGACTTTGGGACGATCCCAATTGAAAATCCTTCCGGATCTCCTATGGCGTTCGCGCGCCAAGAGTTACGACAAAGAAACAGCTCGATGCCGTCGTAGGTGCGTTAACGAATTACCCGTGTCGTGGCATCCTAATAGGTAAGGGGTGATGCGCGATGTCATCCGAGGTCAGCCCTCGGGTCGATGACACCGCTTCGGTGTCCGCACGATCTAATTCTGGGATGGGAGATGAGGCGATCAATCCAATCTTTTCGCCCCTGAACAGGGCACACCGGCCGGTCCGGGATCGGCGACCGTGGCGTCGGAAACCTTGCGAAAAGTTGCCATCGAGTGCCAATGAGTGCCATGGCCCGACCGGATCAGAGACTATCTCGAACATCGCGGTGGCCGTCTCGTGGGGTGCTCCGTGAGCACCGAATTCGGCAAGTTACCCGAGACCGGTGATCGCAGAACACCCGACAAGACCCTTCCGAGACAGACTCTCAATCCGGCGACCTACCGGAGGCTCCGCGAGATGATCCTGAATTCACCGCACTTCGCCCGCGACAATTGAAGCGAAGGCTCAAGCCGAGCGACGATCGCCAGAGGCCGGCTACGACCGTTGTAGCCGGGGTCTGTGACCCCGAGTTCGGCAGCCCCGGCCTCACAGAGGCCGGCTACAAGGAGTGGAGAGGTTCATCACACCCTCTAGGCCCGCCGAGACTTGCAACTCGCCCGGGGCGCGGTAGAATCGACCCTCGATGATTGCATCCGGCGGCCCGGTGCCCGATCGGCCTCGACTACCACCCGTTGCCGCCCGCCCGACCGAGCATGCGACGAATCGCGTGAGAGAACCATGCCGAAGTACACTCAGGCTAATCGGCTCCTGGCCGTGTCAACGCCGCTCGGGACCGATGTCCTGCTGCTCCAGCAGTTCTCCGGCGAGGAGGTCATCTCCCGGCTCTTCCGATTCGAGCTCGATCTGCTGGCCGAGTCGACCGCCACGGTCGGATTCGACGCGATCCTCGGCCAGGGCGTCACCGTGACCCTCGTGATGCCGGACGGCATCCGGCGCTACTTCAACGGGATCGTGAGCCGGTTCACCCAGGGCCAGCGCATCGCCTCGGCCCAGGGGGGCGGCACCTTCACCGGATATCGCGCGGAGGTCGTCCCCCGGCTGTGGATGCTCACGCGGAACTACCAGAGCCGGATCTTCCAGCAGCTCGCCATCCCCGACATCCTGAAGCAGGTCCTCACGGGCCTGAGCGTCACCTATCAGCTCCAGGGGACTTATCTCCCGCGCGACTACTGCGTCCAGTATCGCGAGTCGGATTTCGAGTTCGCCAGCCGGCTGATGGAGGAAGAGGGGATCTTCTATTTCTTCACGCACAGCAACGGCTCTCACCAGATGGTGGTCGCCGACACGCCCCAGAGCCATCCCGACGTGCCCGGCGCCACCACGTTGCTCTACGAGACGATCGAGGGCGGCACGCGGACCGAGGACCGCGTCCACCGCTGGGAGAAGTCGCAGGTCCTCCGTTCGGGCAAGTATCGCCTCTGGGATTACTGCTTCGAGCTGCCCGGCAAGAACCTGGAGGCCGTGAAGCCGACCCTCGACTCGGTGCAGGTCGGGTCCGTCACCCACAAGCTGAAGGTCGGCGGCAACGACCAGCTCGAGATCTACGACTACCCGGGCGGCTACGCCCAGCGGTTCGACGGCGTGACGCCCAGCGGCGGCGACCGGGCCTCCGACGTGCAGAATATCTTCAAGGACAACGCGCGGACGGTCGGCATCCGGATGCAGGAGGAGACGGCCGCTTCGATGCTGCTGGACGGCTCGAGCACCTGCCGACAACTCGGCACAGGGTGCAAGTTCACCCTGGACCGGCACTTCAACGGCAACGGCGCCTACGTCGTGACACGGGTGGAACACCTCGCCACCGCGGGCGACGCCTATACCATGGGGAGCGAGGACTCGCCGCCGTATCTCAACACGTTCCAGTGCATCCCCGCCGCGCTGCCGTTCCGGCCCGCGCGGACGATCCCGCGCCCCGGATCGACGGCACGCAGACGGCCGTCGTCGTCGGCAATTCGGGCGACGAGATCTTCACCGACAAGTATGGGCGGATCAAGGTCCAGTTCCCCTGGGACCGTCAGGGCCAGAACAACGCCGACAGCTCGTGCTGGATCCGCGTCGCGACCCCGTGGGCGGGCACCCAGTGGGGTATGATCCATATCCCTCGAGTCGGCCAGGAAGTCGTCGTCGCCTTCGAAGAAGGGGACCCCGACCGGCCGATCGTCGTCGGCAGCGTCTACAACGCCCAGGAGATGCCCCCCTACACACTCCCCGACAACATGACCCGGAGCGGATACATCGACCGCAGCACCAAGACCGGAACCTCCGACACCTTCAACCAGCTCCGCTTCGAGAACAAGAAGGACTCGGAAGAGATCTACTTCCACGCCGAGAAGGACTTCAACCGCGTCGTCGAGAACAACGACACGCTCAAGGTCGGCTTCGACAAGAAGGACAAGGGCGACCAGACCATCCAGGTCTTCAACAACCAGTCGCTCGCCGTCGGCGCCGGTGAGACCAACGCCGACGACGGCAGCCAGACCATCACCGTCTTCAATAACCAGACGCTGACCGTCGGCGACAGCCAGGCAAAGAGCGGCAGCCAGACGATCTCCATCTACAAGGACCGCACGGAGACCGTCAAGACCGGGAATGAGACGGTCACCATCGAGCAGGGGAACCGTACTGTCACCGTCAAGCAAGGCAACGACACCCACGAGGTCAGCCAGGGGAATCGCGAGGTCACCATCGACATGGGCAACGATACGTTGACCATCAAGATGGGCAACCAGACCACCAAGCTGAACCTCGGCGCCAGCTCGACCGAAGCGATGCAGTCGATCGAGCTGAAAGTCGGGCAGAATAGCATCAAGATCGACCAGACCGGGATCACGCTCCAGGGGATGATGATCAAGGTCCAGGGCCAGGTCCAGACGCAGATCCAGGGCCTGATGGTCCAGGTCAGCGGCGATGCCATGACCCAGATCAAGGGCGGGATCACGATGATCAACTAGGAGGCAGGCGAATTCGGCGAGCGACGACTCAAGAGACGAAAATTCGTCCACGAAAGACACTAAGGGACACGAAAAATTCTACAAAAAAAGGCATAAGAAATTTTTTTGTTGAAATTTTAATCGTGATTTCTGAATTCTTCTTTTTTCGTGTCCCTTAGTGTCTTTCGTGGATAAGAACGTATTTCTTTGGTAGACCGGAATTCTCGAACGATCGGCGTTTCGCGATGGACCAGGGCGAGGCGGCGAAGGTGATCGACAAACTCTCCGGCAAGAGCGCGGCGGAGGTCTCCGAGCGCCCGGCTGGGTGAGGAGGCACTCGGGCTGCTGGCCGAGGGGCTGACGGCCCGCCAGTACCTCGACCGCTTGATCGAGCGCCAACTGAGTGCCGATGCCGTGCAGGTCCTGGCTCATGCCTTGCCCAGACGCGAGGCGGTCTGGTGGGCCTGCCGTTGCATCGCGGAGGTCCCGGGTCCGGATGCATCGCCGACGTCAACCGCGGCGCTGGATGCGGCGAGAGACTGGGTGCTCGACCCGAAGGACGAGAAGCGGCGCGCGGCATTCCCGGCGGCCGAGGCGGCCGGGCTCGGCACTCCGGCCGGCTGTACCGCCGCGGCCGCCTACTTCAGCGGCGGCAGCCTGGCGCCGGCCCATCTGACGCCTGTCGCCCCGGCCGAGCATGTCACGGCCCAACTGGTCGCGAGCGCCTTGACTCTCGCGGCCGTCATCAAGGAGCCCGAGAAGGCCGCCGAGAAGCAGGCGGCGTTCCTCCGGATCGGCCTGGAAGTCGCGGCCGGCCAGCAAGCCTGGCCGTCCGAGGTTCCCGAAGAGAAACAGCCGATCGAGACACCGACGCCGAGTCCCCATAAGGAAGGGAGGGCCGCCGATGGGTATGCCCGCCGCGCGCGTCGGTGACATGCACGTCTGCCCGATGGTCACGCCCGACGTCCCGCCGATCCCCCACGTCGGCGGGCCGATCGATCCTCCCGGCTGCCCGACCGTGCTGATCGGCGGCGAGCCGGCGGCGCGGGCGACCGACATGGCCACCTGCGTCGGCCCGCCGGACCTGATCGCCATGGGCTCGGTCACCACCCTGATCGGCAGCCTGCCCGCCGCGCGGCTCGGAGACCCCTGCGACCATGGCGGGGCGATCGTCCTCGGCTGCCCGACCGTGCTCATCGGCTGAGACGGGAGGCCTGGCCCCGATGGACCGGGTTCCGGCCGGGAAAAAAGGGCCGGGCTCGGGTTCTCCCTTGACAATGCAAACACGATGCTTGATCTTAACATTTCAGGGCCAGAATCCGCTCTGAAGTGTGTGCGGGACAGTCCGGATGGGAACGCGCGATTCGCTGACGTTTCGCTTGCTGAAGACGTATCTCCCGCGAACGAAGAAAGATCGCATGATGCGATCGAAGCCGGGGTGGGGCTCGATCTTCCGGGGCGATGGTTTCGACGATTCTCGGCCGCGTCGCGCATCCCGAACCGACGGCCCGGCCATCTCCGCTTGTGGGCGTGTTGCGGGTGGCGCATCCGCTCGAGGCAGGTACCGCCCCGTTCCCTTTTTCCTGAAGGGCGACCACCCGAGCGGGAAGAACGAGCCGCGTCCGCGTTTTCTGGCCCCGGCCCCATTTGAGCGTCCGCGACGCCTGAATGGGAGTCGGTATCGGGGGCCCCACAGGGCGAAGACGTCGCCCGGGCAGACTGTGACGGGCCGGAGAACCCGAGAGGTTCATAACACAATGGAGCGCACCCCATGTCGAAGCTAGCCACCTCGTCGAGTTCCAGGAAGCCCGTAGCCATACCGGAGGCCGACCTCGAGAACAGCCGGAAAGGGGTGGTCTACTTGTTCGCCAATATCGAGCTCGAGACGAGCTACAGCAGCGCCGTGATCGAAGGCGGGCTGAAGATCGTGGGTGGGTCGCTCGGCGGCGATGCGGGAGACATCTTCGAACGGGTCGAGATCCCCGCCAGCAAGATGCTCGAGATGGGCGACGACGCCTTCCATCAGGCCAGCGGCGGCACGCAGGGCACGCTGATGACTCGGGTCAAGGCCTGGGCCAAGGATTTCTGCAAGAAGCTCTGGGATGTCATCAAGGAGAGGTTTACCAAGGTCGAGTTGCTGCTGAGTGATCTGGAATCCATCGCGGCCAAGGTCGCAAAGGTGATCATCAAGAGCTTGGTCCCCTTCGCATCGCAAGCCCTGGATCTCGTCCAGGGTCTGGCGAACCTCGGGGATGCGACGGTCAAGAAGGTCAAGGCCTGGTACGCGGGGCGGAATGTTCACGTGATCGCGGGCCATCCCGATCTCGCCATCCAGGCGATCCGCCGGGCCATGAACCTCAGCCTCTTCGAAGGGCTCTACCAGACCCTGAAGGGGGGGGCCGCACTCGGCGCCACCGTCGCCTCATATGGTGCCGCGCACATCGTCAGCATCTTCGTCTCCGTCGCGGAGGCCGTGACCCGGATGATCTATCGCCTCTGCGAGATCTCCATCATGCGGCATTTCTTCGAGGAGGCCGCCGTCGAGTGGAAGAATAGGGAAGCCGCCAACGCGATCTTCAAGGATGTGACCAGGTTCAGCGAGTGGTATGGCGACGCCGCGCTGAAGACCCCGCCCGTCGCGGTGCTGACCCTCATCAGTGGCATCTGCGGCGACAAGATGAGGTGGCTGAGGATGTTCGATGGGACATCCGTCATCACGCAGAAGGAGTTCAAGAAGGGGGTCGACTTCATCGACGGCCTGAAGTCCTACGGCGCCCAGTATCTCCAGGAGGCGAATTTCAAATTCAGCTCCAGAGATGCTCTCGTCGGCTCCCTGATCAATTACTCCAGGATCCTCGAGCAGCAGAGCGCGCCGAAAAGTTCTGGAATCACGTGAAGAACATACTGAACGCCTGAGCGGTGCCACGAGACGTTCACCGTCCCCGAGATCGCGCCAGGCCGGATCGTGGTTGTTCCATGGTAGCCCATCGGACTGAAGCGTTTGCGCGCTGATCATGCGCCCCGTCCCTCGTCCCGCCCGATATGACGGTCTTGACCGACCGATCGGCTCTCGACCTCGTCCGGTAACGGCTTGGTCGCAGGTGGGTCGATCTCGGACTGCCCGCTTGACAACGGCCTCATTCGCCCTCATAGTCCCCGGAAGCCGCCGACGATTCGCAAATATCTGGACCTCGGCGCTTTTGTCCCACGGCAGAGATGCAAGGGATACGGGGATGTGGTGGGATTTCAATTTCTATAAGAACGAGACGCAGATACCCACGGTCCTGGGCGATATCGCCGTCTGCCAGGAGTTTTCGAATTACGTTAACGGCCAGAAGAGTCGCGGAAAGGACACCGACAATTTCACCATCCGGGTCGGCCAGGCCATCGGTTCCTGGATGATCAAGAGTTCATCCAACTCGGAACATGCCGCGATCGTGTACCAGGGCTGGGACGCGGGGGAAGACACCGGCCGGATCTGCGATGCCAACGTGACGCAGGGTTTCCGCGGGATCGCGACGAGGCACTGGAAGCCGCGGCCCGCGTATATCTACCGATGTAACGACGATGCCCTGCGACACGAGACCGGGCGTATCGCCCACGTCATCGCCAGCAAGGTCCGGGCGAGTGTCCGGCATGCCGGCGTGTACGACTGGAAGAAGGCCGGGAAGAGCGTCCTGAAATTTAAATACGTCGACAGCGAGAGCACCCGTTTCGTCGATCAGTGCTACGATTTCGCCTACGGTGACGGCAAGGATCTGCCCGGGATGTTCTGTTCGGAGTTCGTGGTGGTCTGCACCATGCTGGCGGGCAAGCACCTGGATCGCGATCTGGGCTCCCTGAACGTGGATCCTCGCGCGATCTCTCCCAAGGCCCTCCAGAGCCTGCTGGAGCGGAGCAGCCTCTTCGCTCGAATGGGCAGGCCGTTCCTGGACGGGACATGACGAGGGCGCTTGACGAATCGCCCGTCCTGATTCCGAGGCCCTCGCACGGCGATCCATTCGTCCTCCCACCTTGGTCGTCCCGACCGGTCGCGAGGCGCGCGTCCGCTCAATCCGAGTCACGCGCGACGGCGAGAGGGGTATATCTCGATTGAAGTCGATCGATTCCGGATGGGCGTCCCCGGCGGGACTTGCTCTGCGGAGGAGATGATCATGCGAAGGATCCTGGGCCTGGGCGATCGCGGTTCCGACGTCGCTCTGATCCAGGATACGCTGAACCGCCTCATGCCGTTCCAACTGCCGGCGACCCGGCGGTCGCCGATCAACCCGCTGCTGTCGCAAACCACCTACCGCCTCAAGGGAGGATTTGCCGCCCGCAATCCCTTGAAAGGGCCGTTTCCCCTCTACTCGTGGGGTGTCGTCCGTTCGTGGGGGGACCTGAGTTACGTCTGGGGACCCGGTGCGCTGCGGGCGTATCGCGCGCATCATCGACATGACCCGTCGCTTCATTTGAAGCACTCCAAGAGCCAGCACTTCGCACGTCTGAATCCGGACGGACACTTCGGGCCAAGGACCGAGGGGGCTGTGAAGGCGTTCCAGGAGCTCAACGGCATGTCCCCGGACGGCATCTTCGGGCCGGCGACCTGGGACCGGCTGATCCCGACCTCCTTCTTCACGATCTTCCGCCGGATGGAATCGGGCGACCGGAGCCCGACGGATTGGGGCCTCCTGAAGGCGCCGACCCTCTGGAGCAAGCCCGACGACAACAAGGGTTGCTATGCGCCGATCCGGCTCGCGACGGGGGCGACGCCACCGCCCGGCTATCAGCCCGTGCCGGCCAGGTCCGACGACGACGCGCCCGGGATCAAGGTCGAGGTGCAGACCGGGCTCCAGACCGGCGACGCGTTAGGGTTCGTCCTGGGCCAGATCATCTTCGTGCGGCCCCGCGGGCCGGACGACAATCTGCGGTCCCTCCCCGGCCACAACGAGATGGCGATGGGTTTCCAGTTGAACCGCAATTTCAATACCAAGGACGGCGGCACCAACCAGTTCTTCGTCTCCCTGACCCGAGCCGACATGATCAAGGTCGAGGGCAAGAGGCTGGGCTTCAGCGTGGACGGCGTCTTCCAGCCCTACATCTCCACGGCGTCGGTGAGCACGGGCCATGGCGCGGCGGGTGCGCAACTCGGCGGCACGGCCAACCTGAACTTCACACCCCTCCTGAAATCTCTCCTCGGCGAGAAGACCATCTTCGACTCGGCCCTGTTCTTGACGATCGCGGGCCAGGGCGAGGTGGCACCCGACCAGGGCTCGAGCCTGTCGGTCAAATTCACGCTCCCCATAACTTTCGGGCTCAAGGTCAACGCGAGCTTCTAGAGCGACAAACGATTCCATCGCACCCGCCAGGACCGGAGGTCCCGGCTCGAAGGCCATGTCTTCGACGGCCGTCGAGAAGGATTACCCTTCCTTTTTCGTTCGTTTTTCGGTCGATCTAACAACCCACCACCGCCCACCACGAAGCTCGCCGACTTTTCTTGGGGCAGCCTGTCGCATCGGCCCGAGTTCCGTCGATTTCCGGGCAGAGGCGGGAGCGGCGCCCGGGGCCGGCGACCGCGAGCGCGGCGTCCGTGACGTCGCCGGAGCCTCGCGCGAGGATCCGCGACGCCCTCGGACGTCGTGGGCCGACCCGTTTCTTCTCTGCTCGGTTGAGTCGATCGCGGCGTGCGACGCCGTGGGGCGCCGGCGCCTTTCCAGTGGGGGAGATCATGATCGTCTACACCAAGAATCGTCGGACAGCGCTGTGCGATGCCGGCGGCAAACCCCAGGAGCCGAAGGTGGAACTCGCGCCGATGACGCGAGTGGAGATCGCGGTACTCATGGGGCAACCGCAGGCCGTCGATGTGGTCGATTCGCGCTTCGTTTACGTCCATGTGCTGGATGCACCGTTCCACGACAAGATGGGGTGGATCCCGTCGGCCGCGCTGAGCCTGTACGCGCAGAACAAGTTGACGACGCTCCTCGGGGCGCCGATGGGACTCACCGGCAACAGCTACGGCGGCGAGGAGAACTTCTGGAACGGCAAGCCGATCATGGTTTCCACCCCCTCCCCGAATGGAAAGTTCTTCGAGACGGCGAGTCAGCCGCTCTGGGGCCTGGTCGACGAGTTGACCCAGGATGCGACGCTCACGGTCAACGACCAGGCGGTGGACCTGTCGAAGTTCATGCTGTGGGAACGGCTGTGCCCTCAGTGCGGCCATGACCGGCAGGGCCATCGCATCGTCGAGACGAAGATGGCGCCGAAAACCGTCTGGATAAAGCCCAAGATCACGACAACCGACGAGGACCAGATGGGCAAAGCGACCGAGGCGCTGCGAAAGCAGATGGTCGATACCCCCCGCGAATCCGGCACGGCGGATGATGCCCGCTTGTTTCACGAGAGATTGTGCAAAGCGATGGCCGACCCGAAGTGCCAGGGGGCTGCCAAGCAGATCACGCAGCAGCAGAATAAGATCATGCTCGGCGTGCTCCACGTGGCGGAGAGCGATAACGTCTACGCCACGACCAGCAGCAAGAGTGACATTCCGCTCATCAAGGCGATCTGCGCCGAGTTGGGCTTCATCTTCGCGCCCTGTGTCAACGTCCAGCCGGGCAAGAAGCTCCGCACCCGCGGCGGGTCAGAGGTCACCCAGATCACGGCGAAGGACCTATCCGCATGCGCGGCTCCGAAGCTGATCCACGCCGCCATCAAGAACAGTGAGTACCCCTGCGCGATGACCGAAGTCTGGTTCGATCCGGACCGCGTGCACGGCATGTACCCGGACGAGCACACAATCGAGTCCTGCGACGAATGCCGCAAGACCATCCCCTTCCTGCTTTGCCCGGAATAGCCGATCCGTGCGCGAGCGACCGTCTCCGCCGCTTCTCCACGAGGACCATCTCATCGGCGGCCGGCGGACTTACCTTGCCTGCGCCTCGAGCGCGGGGAGGTACGAGTCCATCATCGCGTGTGCGCCCCAGCGACTCTCGGCCGAGCTGGGGATCAGCACCCGGGTGTTGACGTGGATGTCATTCGGCGGGCTCGACGGGGGCGCCGAGACGGAATCCAGCTTGTCGTCGGAGGCGCGGGCGACCACGTGTTGCCGAACTCCATTGGACGACTCCCGCTCGCGTTGCGAGGGTCAGGGTGGTTGTTGAGGGCCATCCCCCATCTTACGAGCGGCGTCTTCCATCCGCGCCATCATTTGTAGAAATGGACGGTGGATGGCCATCGATCGGGCGTCGTGATAGGATCGACCCAGCAAAGGCGACTGGGGCGGCTCGGACGATGATTCGCTCGACGGGGGACGCAGAACCTCATCTATGACTTCCTGGTGGGCGGCGTGTCCGTGATCCGAAGCCGCACGACAACATGATTTGACTCCTGAAGCCCATTCCCGAGGAGGTGCCCTCTCGGGGTTAGCCCGATCACGGGCCTGACCTCGAACAGGCAGCAGATGGCCCGGCCTTGTTCGACGTGCATCCTTTCACGACCATTCGCGATGCCCCCGGGCGTGAAACTCCGTCCGCTGTGGAGCCGTGGGAGCACTGGGGAACAATCTCCAGGGTGCCCGGCCCAATGTTTTCCGGAATTCCCATGGAGCCAGAAAAGCTTGACCCCTTCCGGACGACCGATCCGACCCCCGATGTGGCGTCCCTGCTGAGCCAGGCCAACAGCGAGAACCGCGCGGGGCACGAGCTGGAAGCCGCGGAGATCCTCGAGCGCGCCCTGGCTATCGCCCCGGAATCGATCGAGGCGCGATTTGGCCTGGCGACGATCCGGTCCGTTCACCCGCGTGGGATCGCGGACCTGGAGACGGCACTCCGACTCGCCCGCGAGCTCTTGAGTACTCACCCCGGATCCTGGGATTCGCATTTCGTCGCGGCCATCGCGTGCTATTACCTGGGGCGGGAGGACGAGTTCCCGAGGCATTGGGATTCCGCGATGGCCCTGATGCCCGTCACCTCCGCGAACTTCGTCATCGCTCGATATACTGAGGCCCTGATGCGGCTCGAAGCGGGCGATTTCGCGGCGTGGCCGGACTACGATTATTGGCACAACAAGATCCCGGCGCCGGAACAGCCTGAAGGATCCGGCGCCACGATGGGATGGGGATCGTCTCGACGGGCGTCGGATCTTCCTTCACACGACGCTCGATGGATTCGGGGATGCGTTCCAGATGGTCCGTTACATCCCCATGGTCAAGGCGATGGGCGGCCACGTGACGCTCGTGTGTCACCCCTCGCTGGGGCGTCTGTTGATTCGATCCGGCGATCGTCTCGGATTCGATTGCATCATCGCGCAAGGCGCCAAGGTGCCCCCGGCCGTGATGGAGCACGACGTACAGGCGGCCCTCATGAGTCTACCGGCGATCTTCAGGACCGCGCCGGAGACGATTCCCGTCGCGCATTGTCTGACGGTGGACGAGGAGGCTCTCGAGCGGTGGCGACCGACCTGTTCGGCCATCCCGGGACTTCGCGTCGGCGTCTGCTGGGCAGGAAACCGGACGCATCACCAGGACGCCTTCCGATCGTTCCGGCCGGCCGATCTGGCACCGCTGGCCGAGGTCCCCGGGGTTTCGCTGGTGAGCCTGCAAAAAGGCCATGGGACCGAGCAACTGACCGGCGTCTCGTTCCCGGTCGTTGATCTCGGACCGGAGTATGCCGCCGGGGACTGGCTGGATACGGCCGCGGTCGTCACTCAGCTCGACCTGGTCGTGACTCCGGACACCGCCATCGCCCACCTGGCCGGTGCGCTGGCCAAGCCCGCGTGGACCGCTCTGAGCCGCCCCTCGGAGTGGCGGTGGATGCGACAACGGGACGACAGCCCGTGGTATCCCGCGATGCGGTTATTCCGGCAGGATAAGTTGGGCGAATGGGGGCCCGTGTTCCGCCGCGTGGCGGAGGCACTCGACGGCGCCCGACATCGACTGGGGCGAGACGAGGGAAGTCCGCGGGTGCCTTGAGCAGGGCGACGTTTTCCTCGGGTAGGGTGACCTCGCATGGCGAGAGTGGTGCACGACCATCACGACGTGAATCGGGGCGGCAAGGATGGGCGAGCCGAATGGCAGGGTGGTGGCCGGGGATCGGCCGTCATGATAGCATTGCCCGGGCCTGGCCGATTCCTGACGTGAGGGGACGCAAATTCCGGCGTCCCTTCGAGCATCAAGCCAATACGGGGGCTCCATGGCAAGGTCAACCAGCTCCGGCCCACTGACTGTTGACTGGGCCGACGACGTGAGCCGGGTCCGCGAGGTCCTGGACCGCGCGGGCTTCAACGAACATCAGGTCCGCGAGCGGATGGCCGCCGACGAGACGGTCGATCTGGGCTTCGGGCCGCTCGACCGGCCCCGGGTGCTGCGTCGCACCCGCGACGGCGACCCGCTCTCGACCCTGATCCGCCTGTTCCTGGCCGGCATCACGGTCCCGCTCGACGACTTCCGCCGTGCCGTCGCGCCGATGGACCCGGCCGACTGGGGCGCGCTCGGCCTGGTCGAGTTCGAGCATGATGGGTCCGGAGTGCGACGGGCCATGGCCCTCATGCCGACCGAGGAGTTCGTGATCGCGCACGACGTCTTCCTGGCCGACGGCAGTACCCGGCGCGATCATGTGATGGGCGTCGCTCGCTCGACCCAGACCTTCGCCCGATCCTTGATGCGGTTCCCGTCGCATCGGACGCTCGACCTGGGCACCGGCTGCGGATACCTGGCCTTGCTGGCGTCGGCGTACAGCCAGCACGTCCTGGGCACCGACGTGAACCCCCGTGCCGTCGCCATGGCCCGGTTCAACGCCATGCTCAACCGGATCCCCAACGTCGAGTTCGCCGAGGGCAACCTCTTCGATCCGGCGGGCGATCTCCGGTTCGACCTGATCGCGTCGAACCCCCCGTTCGTGATCTCGCCGCAGGACGACTTCATCTATCGCGACAGCGGCCTGCAAGGGGACGCCTTCTGCGAACGGATCCTCCGTTCCGCCCCCGGTCATCTCGCCGAGGGGGGCTTCGCTCAGGTCATCTGCAACTGGGCCCGGATCGCCGGCCAGGACTGGCTCGAGCGGCTCGCGGGATGGTTCGACGGCGCGGGGTGCGATGTCTGGATCGTCCACTGGACGTCCGCCGAGCCCGGCGACTACGCCCAGAACTGGCTGAGCCAGTCCGACCGCCTCTCATCGCCGGATCGGTTCGCCGACGAATTCGAGCGGTGGATGGCCTACTACGACCGGCATCGGATCGAGGCGATCGATTTCGGGATCATCACCCTGCGTCGTCGCGCGACGGTGCGGAACTGGTTCCGAGTCGACACGGATCGCGACCCCGATCATTGCGTCGGCGAGGGCTTCCTGGTCGGATTCGCCGCGCACGACCTGATGGATCGGATCGGCGACGACCGCATGCTCGAGGGCGTCGCGCTCGCCTGCCGGCCCGGGCTGATCGTGTCGCAGCGGTTGAGGCCGTCCGACTCGGGCTGGTCGGTCGACGGGGCCGAATGTGTCCTCGGCGACGGCCCGCGGTTCGAAGGCGAGTTCAGCCCGATCGTCTTCCACCTGCTCACGCTCTGCCGGGACCGCCTTCCCCTCTCGGAGGTCCTGTCCCAGGTCGCTTCACGCCT
Source organism: uncultured Planctomycetota bacterium (assembly GCA_963743925.1). Classification (GTDB taxonomy): domain Bacteria; phylum Planctomycetota; class Planctomycetia; order Isosphaerales; family Isosphaeraceae; genus CAVZRC01. The sequence continues at coordinate 66,271 of CAVURY010000032.1, forward strand.
GGGCCGCCCGGTGGACGACATCCGGGAGGAATGCCTCGATGCCGTCCGGAGCCTGATCTTGCAGGGATTTCTCTCGACGGCCGACGCCCTTCGCCGGCCGGCCGGGATCGATCGGGCCGGGGAGCCGGTTTGAGATGACTCGAGACGAATTCCTCGACAGGGTCTCCGCGGGCGAGCGGGCCTTCGACGACTTCGAACTCTCCGACGTGGTCCTGCTGGCCGCAGACCTGCGCCGGATCCGTTGGCGACGAGCCCGACTCGCCGCCCTCGATTTGCGCGGGGCCAATCTCACCGGGGCGGACCTGCACGGGGCCCATCTCGTCAACGTCGATCTGCGGGGCGCGCACCTCTTCCGGGCGATCCTCCGCAAGTCGAAGATGACCCGGGTCGAATTGTCCGGCGCCAATCTGCATGGCGCGGACCTGGTCGAGGCCGAGCTGCCCGGAGTTCAGCTCCGCGCGGTCCATCTACTCGGAGCCGATCTGCGTCGGACCAACCTCCGCGGTGCCAATCTCCAGGGCGCCAACCTGATCCACGCCGACCTGCGCGAAGCCGACCTGCGCGGCGCCAATCTGATCGAAGCTCGCCTGCAAGGTGCCGATCTCCGTGCCGCCCGCACGGAGGGTGCGAGGATGCCGGAGCCTCGGCAGGATCGGGCCTTGGGATAGTCGGGTAAGGGCCCGGGACTACTCCGGCCCTCCGTCACACGGCGCTGCATCGTCAATTCGCTTCGGGTCGGCCTTGATGAACCCTTGCCCCTCCATGTTCGACTGCCCGGCCAGCATGAACACCTCGAGGGGCTTCCCGGCGGAAACCGGCTTGTCATCCGACTTGACGACCTTCGCTTCCTTGCCGGTGATGACCAGGGTGTGCTTCGGGATCGTAAAGAGGAAGGCGACGACGGACGACGCCGTCATGCGGGAGTCAGAACCGTATCCGGCGTTGTCGCGGTTCGGCTGGTAGTAGAAGCTGCCGTCGGTGCACTGGGCCATCGTGAACCACCAGCGATTGGCGTCCATGAGCTTGCGGAAGCTGTCGGGATCGAGGTTCGCGGCGAGCGCTGTATAGGCCATTCCCATGGCAGGCGACCCGTGGGTATCAGGGAAGCTCTGGGGATGTTTGCCGATGACCTTGGCATGGGAAAGGGCTCGTTCGCGATACACCGGATCGGCGTATGGGCTGAGGAAGTTGGCGATGCCGGTGGCACCAGTGCGGCCCATGTCGGCCCAGCCGTCCGGACCGCCTCCGATCTTGTCGCCGTACCAGACATAACCGTTTTTCCCCGTCCCCCTCCCGAGGAAATCGTAAGCCGCGTCGTGATTCTTGCGATCCACCTTGATCCCGCAGCGTTGCATCAACGAATAAGCCAAAGCGCCCTGAGCGGTGAGCATTGCGATGGGACCGTACCCCTCAAAGCCGGGGTTATGACCCCAGCCGCCGTGCGAATCTCCGGGCCCTTTCGGGAAATCATCCGGATGAGATTCCTTCGCTTTCAAATTGATCTGCGACATGTGAAGATATTGGCTCTTAGCCAGGTGATCGTGGACCTCCTGAAGTTCCGGCAGCACCCATTTCCCCCCGGTCGCGAGGTAATACTCGCTCAGCACGATCGCGGCGCTCATGTAGGTCCAATTGATCAAGTCGAAGTATCGTCTGTCGTTGGGATACGTCTCGCGACAGTGATATTCCACGTTGCGCCTGACGGCCGGCAGATACTTCGCGTCGCCGCTCGCCAGCAAAGCGAGCGGCGAAAACGTGTTGTGCACGGGATTGCCGAACGAACCATCTTTCTCCTGATGGCCTACGAGGTACCTGAGCAACTCGGCGAGAACTTTGTCCGACTTCGCACAGGTGCCCGGATAGGTCGCAGAATACGTCCCGTACTTCCGGCCCACTTCGAGATCGACTTCCACGATCTCGCGACCGCGACGGAGCATGAGCGAGAGCTTGCCTTTGAGGTCAGGGCTCTGGCACTCCTCGAGCGCATCGGCGAATTCCAGGATTGGCCCTTCGGCACCGAAGACACGCTCTCCATATCCGTTGCGATGGTTTTCCTTGAACATCCGGCCGCCGGCACCGACGATGAGGTCGCCAATCTTGACGTGACCCTCCGCTGGCGACCTGGAAAACACATACTTGATTAGCAATGCCTTCGGTTCATCGGCGACCAGTTGGGCGCGTAGCCCGGTGATGCCAAGGTTGTAGTACCAACCGGGCACTTCCGCGTCCGGCCCCGATTCCGCTCGCTGATCCCACGGGCTGTCCTTGCCGTAATCCACCTGCGCGCGCGATGGCGAGGCAAGGCAAAGAAAGACGGAGCCAACCAGTCGAAACGTGAGCGAGCGGAGCGGCATGGGATCATCCCTGGAATTGAGGAGCGGACGGTGGGACCTTTCACTGCTACTTCTGTCGTCGGGTCATCTGCAACTTTGCCATCTCCTCGGCGAAGGCCTTGCCGATCGGTGCCATGATCTTGGCGGCACCGAGATAATGGTAGCCCCCGTCGGAGACCCCTTCCAATCGTTTCAACTCCACCGGCGTGAACGTCTCCGCGATGGCCTTCTTGCGAGCGATGTCTTTCTCCTCCGCAGTCTGTTTCGGGTCTTTCTTGGACTTCTCATCCAGCTTCGACTCCAGGTTCTCCCTTCGCTCGTGCAACGAGGCCAGATCGTCGTCCCAGAAGGGTGCCGTCGGCACCGCGACCACGCCGCCCTTGAACTCGGGGAGTGACGCCGGCGCGGCCTGGGCCTGGCGGAAGTACGACTGAGGCGGCTTCTTCCCTTCCTGAACGCCACCAATCCCCATGACGCCAATCACGAAAGGCATCTTCGGGGCGGAAAGATCCTTGCGCACATCGCGGATGAAATGGGCCAACAATTCGCCGTAGAGGTCGTACCCGCCGGGCTTCATCTGTTTGTCGTAGGTCCAGTCGGAGACCAGATCGTTAAACCCCTGGAACCAGACGAATCCGGCCAGTTCGTAGCCCTGACTCGGATCGTAATCCGGCACCACCCGCTTGATGTCCGCCAGCACCTTCCTCACATGCTCGATCATATGGCGGTAGAACAGGCCCGTCTCTTTGATCTTGTCGGCTTTGATCTTCTCCAGGTCGTCGCCCCGCCGCTTGCACTGTGCCAACTCGTAGTCACTCCACACGTAAGCCCCGGCGCTGGGCGGGCGGAAATCGCTGTGCAGGCTCCTCCCGCCCCAGGAGGTCTTGATGATCAGGATCGGCTCGCCCAGCAGTTTCTCCATGGAGATGCCGAACGTGAATTCTGGACCGATCGATTCCGGCGAAGCACCGAAACCTGCCGTCAGTTTGCCCTTCTGTTCTCTCATGTCGGAATAGGCATCGCCCAGGCAACCGATCGACGAGATCCAGACCCTCTGACACACGCGCGGTTTACCGTCCGCTTCGCGCATTTCCTTGAGGATCGGCGCCGTCCTTGGATCCTCGGCCAGGAAATCGAACGTCGAGACGTTCACGTGCCCTTGCATATTCGACTGCCCAGCCAGGATGAACACCTTCAGCGGCTTGTCCGCCGCCCGGCCGTCTGTCCCGAACACTAGGCCAAGGACCACCGCGATGATCATGAACTGAATGCTCTGTCCCATATTTCTCACGGCGTTACTTTCCGCGTTTTTGTTGAAGCATCCCCGCTCGTGGACGCACGAGCGATAGGTCCCCCATGGTCTACTAACGGTGGCGATCCTTGGTCGTTTCGAATGTCGGCAATGAGCTTGTCGAGATCCTTGTGCCTGCCGCCTGCATGCCGGTATCGGACGTCGCTTCTCGAGGTTCACAGATCATCATTTTCTAACAAGTGTGGATAAGCGACATTTTTCTTGGTCGGGTAATCGAGCGTCCGCTTGGTGGCCTCCGGGCCGACCTCTCCGATTCCGAATATAATGGACTGGCCGAGCAGGATAAACACCTTGACCGGTTGCTTGAGGTCGGCAGGCTTTGTATCCGGCCCCGGCAATGGATGCTTCGGATCCTTCGCATTCTCGAACTCTGGCAGACCGGCTCGAGTATCGTGCCTCGAATGCGTCTTCCGCATAGAAAGGCGCAATCCGACTTCGCGTATCGTCATGGGCCCCGGCATGCCCGGATCCACAATTCCCCGAGCATCTGCCCCTTTTCTGCCCCATAACATACCGCCGGCTTACTTGATCTCTCGCGAGCGATGGATCTTGTTTTCGCCGAAGGCCGCCCTTAAACTCGACACGGCCGCGGACCCGGCGTGCGGCGCCAAGGCCGGCGACGCGGCCTGCGCCGGTCCGATCGTGACCTTCGCCCCTCCCCATTGACGGCGCCACGGTGTCAACATGCCTTCACCACCCGTACTCGATCTCGACGAGCTGATCGCCCCGATCCCGGGCGACTCCCCCGCCGGCGGTTCGGTCCCGTTCGCGGTGCGGGAGAAGCTGGAGGAGTTTCGCAAGGAGGTCGACCCCAGCGACTTCAGGCCGGACGACCCCATGCGGCCGGAATCGGCCCAGAAGGCCGACTGGGCCGCGGTGGTGAGGCTGGCCCGGGAGACTCTCGTCGGGACCTCCAAGGATCTGCTCGTCGCCGCGAGGCTGACCGAGGGCCTGACCAAGGAGCACGGGTTCGGCGGCCTGCGCGACGGGCTCCGGCTGATGCGACGGTTGGTCTCGGAATGCTGGGATCGGCTCAATCCGGCCATCGAGAGCGAGGACGACCTGGAGATCCGCGCAGCGCCTTTTTCTGGCTCGACGAGGCCGACCGGGGCGCCCGCTTCCCCGCCACCCTGCGGCAAGTGCCCATGATCTGGGGCGAGGGCGGCCGGTACGGCTGGTTCCATTGGAAGCAGTCCCAGGGCGGCAAGGATGGCCTCTCCCCGGCGGACATCGAGAAGGCCGTCGAGGCGACCCCGCGCGAACACTGCCAGGCGATGATCGACGACCTGACCGAGAGCTGGCAGGAGCTCGACACCCTGGCCAGGGAGCTCAACGAAAAGATCGGGCAGTACGCCCCGGCGTTCACCGGCCTGCGCCAGGCCGTGGGCGAATGCCGGGCGCTCGCCCAGCAGATCCTGCAACGCAAGGGGCCGGACCTGTCCCAGCCGGACGAAGGGCCGGGAGAGGGCCAGGCGGGCCCGGGATCGGCCGAGGAAGGCGGCTCCTTCCTCGGGAGGCAGGTCAACTCGCGGGCCCAGGTCTACCAGCAACTGGCGCAGGCCGCCGCCTTGCTCCAGCGGCTGGAGCCCCACAGCCCGATCCCTTACCTGATCAATCGGGCCGTCGAGCTCGGCGCCCTCTCCTTCCCCGACCTGATGCGGCACCTCATCCGAGATTCGGAGGTCCTGATGTCGATGAATCGCGAGCTCGGGATCAAGCCGCCCCCGGAGGAGTGAGCGGGTCCCGGTATCCCGCGGGTCTTCGTGTCCCGTCGCGGTCACGAGCACGAGATGAGCCCGTAAGAGAATCGGCTGGCCAGGAAAGGGCAGCCGAATGCCGGGCGACGCGATCCTCTCAACGCCGCTCGAAAGCGAAATTCTTCCGCGGTCCCCGGTCGCCTCCGTGATGACCGGATCCGCTCCCGGCCGATAGCCCGCTTCCGGGTCGGCCGGAGATTCCCCCGTGGGGCTGACGGTCCCGCTGATTTTCCGGCGATCGCCGCCGGATTTTTGGTGCTATGTTCGGTTTATGCTTGCAGGCGTGGCCAGCCAGCCCTATCCTGCATGGTGCCGGATTCCGTTGATCTGATGTCCGGAAATGGAGCCGTCTGTCGATTCCCCGGGAAGAGGAGCAGGACGGCGGCTCTTGGCCGGTGACGTGGCCGCGGTTGGAGATCGGCCATCGTGCGTTGACGAGTCCCGAGGGGCGAACTTCGAAAGAGAGGGTGCCATGTCGAGCATGCAACACAAGCTGGATCGGGTGCGCCGGCCACGCGTGCAGATCAGCTACGACGTCGAGACCAACGGCGCGATGCAGAAGATCGAGCTGCCGTTCGTCGTCGGGGTCCTGGCCGACCTGTCCGGCCAGCCGTCCTCGCCGCTGCGTCCGCTCAAGGATCGGAAGGCGGTGAACATCGATCGGGACAACTTCGACGATGTCCTGGCCAAGGCGACTCCTCGGGTGGCGATGAAGGTCCAGAACCGGCTGACGGACGAGGACACGAAGCTGGCCGTCGAGCTGAATTTCAAGTCGATGGCCGACTTCGATCCCGCCCGCATCGCCGAGCAGGTCCCCGCCCTCAAGAAGCTGCTGGAGATGCGGCTGGAGCTCACGCAGCTCCTGAGCAAGATGGAGGGCAACGACAAGCTCGACCAGTTGCTGGCCGACGTGCTGAGCAACACGGAGAAGGCCAAGGAGCTGGCCAGCCAGATGGGGATCGGCGGGGCGGACGATTCGACGACGGGCACCCCTGAAGCGGAGAAGACCTCATGAGCACCGGAACCGAGAAAGCCCAGGCCGCAGGCGCCGCCGGGCAGACCGTCGAGGCCCCCGACCTGCTCCAGCAGGTGATCGCGGCGACCCGGCCCCAGAGCAGCGTCGAGCAGGATCGGGCCAAGGATTACTTCCGGCAGTTCCTGGACCACGCCGTCAAGCCGGGCCAGGTGGTCTCCAAGGACGTCGAGACGAACATCAAGGCCTGGATCGGCGAGATCGACAAGAAACTCTCCGCCCAGATGAACGAGGTCCTGCACGATCCGGCGCTCCAGAAGCTCGAGTCAACCTGGCGCGGGCTCCACTACCTCGTCAACCAGTCGGAGACGGGCGAGGCCCTCAAGATCCGGGTGCTCAACGTCAAGAAGCAGGAATTGTTCAAGGACCTGGAGAAGGCCGTCGAGTTCGACCAGAGCAACCTGTTCAAGAAGATCTACGAGGAGGAATACGGCCAGCTCGGCGGCCAGCCATATGGGATGATGGTGGGCGACTACGACTTCGGCCGCGGCGCCGAGGACGTGAGCCTGCTCAAGATGATCTCGGGCGTCGCCGCGGCCGCTCACGCGCCCTTCGTCGCCAACGCGTCCCCCAAGCTGTTCAACTTCGACAGCTTCACCGAGCTGGCCAACCCGCGCGACCTGGCCAAGATCTTCGAGGCGGTCGAGTACGCGCCCTGGCGGTCGTTCCGCGAATCGGAGGACTCGCGGTACGTCGCGCTGGCGATGCCCCGCGTGCTGGCCCGGCTCCCCTACGGCGAGGACTTCAAGCGGGTCACCGAGTTCAACTTCGAGGAGGAGGTCGACGGCAAGGAGCACAACAACTACACCTGGATGGGGGCGGCCTGGGCCTACGCGGCGCGGATCACCGACGCGGTCGCGCAATGGGGCTGGATGGCCCGGACGCGCGGCGTCGAGGGCGGCGGCAAGGTCGAGGGGCTACCCGTGCACACCTTCCCGACCGACGACGGCGACGTCGCGATGAAGTGCCCGACCGAGATCGCCATCTCGGACCGCCGCGAGTTCGAGCTCTCCAACCTCGGCTTCCTGCCGCTGTTGCACAGCAAGGGGAGCGACTTCGCCGTCTTCATGGGGGCGCAGTCGTGCCAGAAGCCCAAGACCTACTTCGATCCGGCGGCCAACGCCAATGCCGAGCTGTCGTCGAAGTTCAACCTGCTGCTGTGCACGTCGCGATTCGCCCACTATCTCAAGGTCATGGCCCGCGACAAGATCGGCTCGTTCATGGAGGCCGGCGAGTGCGGGGTCTGGCTCAATAACTGGATCAGCAACTACGTCGTGCCGAACCCCGAGAACGTCGGCGAGGCGACCAAGGCCAAGCAACCATTGCAGGACGCGCACGTCGAAGTCCGCGCGGTCAAGGGCAAGCCCGGCTACTACGAGGCCGTCGCTTATCTCCGGCCGCATTTCCAGCTCGAGGCCCTCTCGGCCTCGATGCGACTGGTCGCCGAGGTCCCCAAGCAGGGGTGAGGCGAAGCTCTCGTCCGGGTCTCCGTATACGTTGCGGTGGGGTGGTCCCACCGCAGTGTCCTACCGCCGGTCTCGGCCACGATCTGTTGTGGTCGGGGTGAACGGCGACTTTCGGTCCACTTCCATTTCGGGGGGCGTTCGCGATGGCTTTTGACACTTACATGCAGGTTGGTGACGGCACCGACGTGGTCGGCGAGGCGACGGCCTCGGGGATCCCGACCGGGGCTTTCGAGATCTACTCCTTCTCCTGGGGCGCCTCGAACCCGACGACCGTCGGCACCACGGGCGGCGGGCTCTCCGCCGGCAAGGTCTCGGTCTCCAGCTTCAACGTCATGAAGAAGTCGGAGAAGTCCTCGCCGAAGCTCTTCAGCGCCTGCTGCACGGGCCAGCACTACAAGACGGCCCAGGTCGTCATGCGCAAGGCGGCCGGGACTTCCGCCAAGCAATCGACCTTCATCCAGTACGACTTCACCGACGTCATGGTGGAATCGGTCCAGTGGTCCGGCTCCTCGGGCGGGGACGACACGCCGACCGAATCGGTCAGCTTCGCGTTCGCCAAGGTGAAGATCACCTACAACTCGCAGAATACGGCGGACGGGACCACGAAGAAGGCCAGCGAGGCCAGTTGGGACTTGACCGCCGCCCAGGCCATGTGATGCTCCCCGTCGATCGTGTCGGTCCCGGCGAATCGAAACCGATCGATACGCCGGAGGCCGGCGGCGACCCAGGAATCGGCTCGGCACGGCGCGACCGGGACGTTGTTCCGAGCCTGTTCCTCAACGGGCGCCGGTGAGGAGGGCATGTGATGCAAGCCGGTGAACTCTACAAGGCGGGTCGGCTCCGAGAGGCCGTCGAGGCCCAGCTCCAGGAAGTCAGGGCCGCGCCCACCGACCAGGCGAAGCGGCTGTTCCTGTTCGAACTCCTCGTCTTCGCGGGCGAGCTGGATCGCGCCCGTCGACAGATCGATCTCGTCGAGTACAAGGATGCGAACCTCGACGCCGCGGTGGCCGTGTACCGGAAGCTGCTGGACGCCGAGGAGGCCCGCCGCGACCTGTTCGCCCGGAGCCTGGAGCCGGGCTTCTTCGGCGACCCGCCCCAGCACCTGAGGCTGCGGCTGGATGCCGTCAACCGCCTGCGCGAGGGCCGCCCCGCGGAGGCCGCCGAGGTGCTGGTCCGGGCCAATGAGTCCATGCCCGAGGTGCACGGCCAGGTCAATGGCGAGGCATTCCAGTCCTTCCGCGATGCCGATGACCTGTTCGCCGGGGTGCTCGAGGTGATGGCCCATGGCCGGTATTTCTGGGTCGGACTCGAGCAGGTGCGGCTCGTGACGATGAATCCCCCGCGCTTCCCCCGCGACCTCCTGTTCATCCCGGCCCACCTCGAGCTGGACGACGAGCAAGGCGAGGTCTTCTTGCCCGCGCTCTATCCCGGCTCGCACGAGCATGCGGACGATTCCGTGAGACTCGGCCGCGGCACCGACTGGAAGGAGCTCGACGGCGGTGCCGCCCTCGGCGTCGGCTTGCACACCTACTTGCGCGATGACGACGCGATCGGCCTGCTCGAGTGGCGCGAGTGGCGGTCGGACCAGGATTGAGTGCCGCCGCCCGGGTGATCGGGGCGGGGTCGAGAGGCAAGAGGCCGGAAGGGATGGGACCATGGCACGCGACGACTCGCAGTCGGGGCTCAGGGCATCGCTGATCGACCGGCTGATCGACCCGGAAGCCGAAGGCACGAGCTGGCGGCGAGGATTCAGCGTCGAGCAGATGATCGATACGGTCCGGCGCGACCTGGAGGACCTGCTCAATTCGCATCGGGTCGCGGGCGAGGTCGCCGACGAGCTCCCCGAGGTGCGCGACTCGCTCATCACCTACGGCATGCCCGACCTGGCCTCGATCCGATCGTCCGTCACCGACGCGAGGGCTCGCGTCGGCGCGGCGATCGAGGAGAGCATCGCGCGGTTCGAGCCCCGCCTGACCAACGTCCGCGTCGTGTCCGACCCGTCGGCCGACCCCAAGACCCTGAGGCTCGAGTTCCAGATCCATGCCACCCTCCATATGGACCCGGCCCCCGAAGTCTCGTTCGTGACGGTCCTGAAACTCTCCACCGGAGAGACCTCGATCCAGCAGGCGAACGGATGAGATGAGCCAGACCCTCTACCACTATTACGAGCGCGAGCTGACGTTCATCCGCCGGTTCGCGCAGGAGTTCGCCAAGCAGTATCCGTCCGCCGCCGGTCGACTGCTGCTGGAGCCCAATCGCAGCACCGATCCGCACGTCGAGCGGCTCATCGAGTCGTTCGCGCTCTTGACCGGCCGGATCCAGCACAAGCTCGACGACGAGTTCCCCGAGCTGACGACCGCGCTGCTGGGCGTCCTCTATCCGCACTACCTGGCGCCGATCCCGTCGACGGCGGTCGTGCAATTCGACCTCGACGCGGCGCGGTCGCGCTCGCCCGATGGCTTCCCGATCGACCGGCACAGCCGCCTGAGCACCCGCCCGGTGAACGACCTGCCCTGCCGGTATCGGACCGGCTATCCGACGAGGCTCTGGCCGATCAAGGTGGCGGAGGCCCGGCTGGTACGCCCCCCATTCCCGCGCGGGATGAGCCCGCCGCGCGGGGCGGCGGCCGCCCTGCGGATCCAGCTCGAGTGCCAGGGCGGCCAGAAATTCGCCGAGCTCGCCCTCGACGACCTGCGCTTCTATTTGAAGGGGGAGAGCGAGACGGTCGGATTGCTCTATGAGCTGATCTTCAACCATGCGCTCGAGGTCGTCTTCCGCGATCCCGCCGGCGCATCGAGCCGGCCGACGCTGAGCCTCCGGCCGGACGAAGCCCTCGCCCAGGTCGGCTTCGATCGCGAGGACGGCCTGCTCCCGTATCCCCCGCAGTCGTTCGTCGGTTACCGGTTGCTGAGCGAGTTCTTCGCCTTCCCGTACAAGTTCCACTTCGTGGACATCCGCGGCCTGCGCCGGGCCTGTCGCGCGGGCTATCAGGATCAACTGGAGATCGTCCTGTTCCTCGACCGCAGTTGGCCCAAGCTGGAGCATGACGTCACGGCCGAGACGTTCCGGCTGGGCTGCACTCCGGTGATCAACCTGTTCTCGCAGACCGCCGAGCCGATCCCGATGACCCGGACGAAGACCGAGTATCGGGTCGTCCCGGACGTGGCGAGCCCGGACGGGATGGAGGTCTACTCGGTCGACCAGGTCACGAGCGTCGACCCGATCGCCGGGGAGACCACCGAATACCTGCCGTTCTACTCGCTCCGTCACGGCACGACGCTCGAAGGCGCCCGGGATTTCTGGTACGCCGTCCGAAGGCCCTCGGCGCGCCTCAACGACCGGGGGACCGAGGTCTATCTCAACCTGGTGAACCTGGGGTTCGACCCGATCGATCCGTCCGACCCCTCGCTGGTGGTGCGGACGACCTGCACGAATCGCGAGCTGCCGGCGGTCCTGCAACAGGCCGGCGAGCGGCTGGTCTTCGACCTGGAGGCCGCGGCGCCCCTCGCGCGCATCCGTTGCGTGCATTCCCCGTCGTTGCCGCTCCGCCCTCCCATGCGACGCGGCACCTACTGGCGGCTGGTCTCGCACCTCTGCCTGAATCACCTCTCGCTCTCCAATGCCGTCGAGGGCCGCGAGGCGCTCCAGGAGATCCTCCGGCTCTACGACCTGTCCGATCCCGGCCTGGATCGGCAGCGGTCGATGGTCACTCGCCAGTTGATCGAGGGGATCACCTCCGTGAGTAGTCGGCGGGTCACGGGCCGGCTGCCGGGAGCGGGCGTGGAGGGCTTCTGCCGCGGGATGGAAGTCACGATCGAATTCGACGAGCAGAAGTACGTCGGCAGCGGCGTCTTCCTGTTCGCTTCGGTGCTCGAGCGATTCCTCGGGCTGTACACGACGATCAACGCATTCACCCAGTTGGTCGCCAAGACCACGCAAGGCGAAGGGCCGCTGAAGATATGGCCGGCGAGGGCGGGGGACCAGCAACTGATCTAGGCGATGCGCCCGGCACGCCCGGCGGAAATCCCGTCGACGAGCCGGTCGAGAGCCCCGGCCTCGATGCGGGTGCGGACGCCGAGGCCGCTCCATCGCCGTCGCCCGCGCCGACGGACCGGCCGCCGGAGCCTGAACCGGAGCCCGTGCCGCAACCGGCCGAGGAACCGACTGCCGCGGCCGGATCGGCCCTGACACCGCCCGCGGCCGCGGTCCCGCCGCTCGCGGCCGGGCCGAGACACTTGCATCGCCACTCCCTCGCGCCGGCTCTTCGAGGAGAGTTACAACTTCGACTTCTTCCAGGCGGTCCGGCTGCTCCAGCGGTTGGAACCGGGGAGGGTCCGGGTCGGCCGCAACGGTCCGCCCCAGGCCGAGGCGGTCCGATTCCGGGCGCGGATCTCCCTGAGCTTCCCGCCGAGCGCCATCTACGACTTGCAACGGCCGACGTCCAGCCTGCCGGTCCCGGTGATGGTCCAGGCGTTCATGGGACTGACCGGCCCCAGTGGAGTGCTCCCGCGCCACTATACCGAGCTGCTCTACAAGATCGAGCGGGACATCCGCACTCCCGAGAAGCACGCGCTGCGAGACTGGCTCGACCTGTTCAACCATCGACTGGTCTCGCTCTTCTATCAGGCCTGGGAGAAATATCATTTCTTCGTCCCCTTCGAGCGCGGGGAATATGACGGCCCCGAGCCGGACCCGTTCACGAACTGCCTGTATAGCCTGATCGGCCTGGGATCCCGGCCGTTGCGGGGACGATTGCGCGTCACCGCCCGGGATCGCTTCGACGATGACGGCGAGCCGCAAGAGCGTGTCCTGGCGCGGATCGAGGACCTGGTCCTGCTGCATTTCAGCGGGACGCTCGGTCATCGCCCCCGATCCGCCGTGGCCCTGGAGGCGATGCTCCACGATTATTTCCGGGTCCCCACGCGGATCGATCAGTTTCAGGGTCAATGGCTCCAACTCGAGCCGTCCAGCCGGACGCATCTCCATGGCCTGCGAGGCAACAACCAGCTCGGCGTCTCGGCCGTGGCCGGGGATCGCATCTGGGACAGGCAGAGCAAGTTTCGCGTGCGACTCGGCCCGATGACGTATTCCCGGTTCACCGAATTCCTGCCCGACCGGGACCTCGTCACCGAGCGGAAGACGTTCTTCATGCTGGTCCACATGATCCGACTGTACGCCGAACCGACGCTGGATTTCGACGTCCAGCTCGTCCTGAAGGCCGAGGACGTCCCCGACTGCCAGTTGACCGGCGACGGGACCTTCGGGGCCCGGCTGGGCTGGAACACCTGGCTACTCACACGGTCCGCCACGCTCGACGCGGAAGACGTGGTCCTCGAGGGTGAGGAAGTCTTCTCACTCGATGGGAAAGGGGTGCTGGCGCCAGCGGCACGCTGAAGATACCCCGAGATAAGGCTACTTTCATGAGAGAATCAGGGCATAAACGGGGACGCACCGGAAAGCTCGTCTCATCGCGGTCTTATTCCCGTCTCCTGTTCCATCGCCGACAGTCGAGGACTGAACTCAGTGACCACCTTCAACGGCCGTGTTCCCGTCGCCCCCGACGCCGTGCGCGTCTGGCGTGGCTTTCGCAATCCCGCTATGCCGTGGACGGATTTCCTGACTTTCCTCGGGACGACCCTGTTCCCGACCGAGGGCACCTGGCGACCGTACTTCGGCCTGACCTGCTACATCGCCGGGATCAAAGGGCGCGAGCGCGAGTGCGAGGGCGCGCCCGACGAGTTCGCGCTGGTGTTCTACGAGTCGAGAGAGGTCTATCAGGCGGGGCTGGACACCGTCGCCGGCCGCATCTATCCCCTTTTCCCGGGGCCGATGTTCGAGCGCGGACTGTCCCAATGGCCCGAACGCCACTCGGAGAAGCTCGATAAGAACAAGGCCTACTACCTGTTCGACAACCCGGTCGACTGGTATCACGGTACCGTCCGCTGCCTCCTGGGCATCGTGCGGCAGGAGGTTGACCATCTTCGCGCCTCGGTCGACGAAGTGTTGGCCACTGTGAAGCAGGCCCCTCCGCCGGGGCTCGACGGCCTCATCGTCATGGTGGACGAGAACCCTGACGGCAGCGGATACCTCCTCTGCTGGGAGCACTGGACCGAAGGCACCGCGCCGACAGGGGATCCGCTCGCGCAACTGGCCGGGCTGGTGTCCGTCGCCCTCTACAAGGACGCAGCCGATCCCATGACCGTCAACGGCGGTTTCTATGACACCGGCGTCAGCGTGGTGCCCGCGATCGAGGGTGACCAGCTCCTGCGGCTCCAGTTCCTCCGTCGCCGCCTCGCCGTCGAGAACGGCCGACCTGTGGGGGGGCCCCTGGCCTGAAGCCCGCACAAAAGTGGTAGGCCCGTCATTCGGCAGAATCCACGAAATCCACGAAAGCGATGCAGTCGCTCTAGCCGATACATCCTCTGTGTCGCGATCGCCGTCCACTCCCCCCAAGCCATTTCTGAGGCGTTATGAACAAGGATTCAGGGGTTAAGAGGTTGGACTACGAAAGACACGGGAAATAGGTGATTGCTCTGGGGATCGCGCGAGGACATCGAAGTCCTCAAGGCCGGATCCCGGCCGGTGATCGGAGTGCGAAAGGTGTCTTGCACAGGTTGAGGCCGTTTGGCCGGCTCGTGTCAGGGATGAGGGCGGAATTCATGAGACTTGAACCGATCTTTGCATTCGGATTCGCCACATTGGCGATGGCTTGGATCGGCGCGTCGAGCGCGCAGGCGCAGGATTCCCCCCCGCCGAACCCGTCGTCTCGCACGCTCAGCCTGGAATACTCGGGTGCCGCGCCCGGGACACCCGCCGATCCGGTTGCCGGTGTGCATTCGACCGGCGACGGCCATGCCGTCGCCCCTTCATCGCAGGGCCTCGACGCCCGGAGGATCAAGAGCCGCTCGGCGCTGCGCAGCTCGTCAATCCCTTCGACGGCGGGAAGATGCCCGTTCGACGCGGGACCAGGGAGATCGCTCCGCCCACGACCACCGGTGCCCCGATGGCATCCGAACAAGGGTCGGTTCCCCGGGGTATGGGCGGTCGGAAGAGAGTGCGTCAGGCCCCGAATCCCTTCGATCCGGCATATGGCCAGCCCCAACGCGGGATCCTCCAACAGCATGGCACTCCGCAAAACGCCTACGTACCGCAGGCCCAGCCGGGAGCGATGTCCGAGGCCGCGGCCGGTCCCGGCGTTGGAGCGATCGGAGGCGCCGGGGAGGCCCCGGGCGCCACGGCCGGATCGGGCGGCGCCGCTGTGCAGGGGCCTGGCGGCGCGGTCGGGGGAGAAGGCACGAGCGGAAGTGCGTCCCCATCGGCGACGACGACGCCCGACCTGGGTGCGGCGAGCACGGGTCCCTCGGCCGCGGCCGGTACGGGTGCCGGCGCGGGATTCTCGGGCACGCTCGAGGCGGGTCCGACTCCGTTCGCCATGATCGGCGACATCACGCCGCTGAGTACCCACCCACTGGCGGTCAATCCGCCCGGCCCGCCTCCGCCTCCGGGGTCGCGCGGCGCCTCGCCGATCTACCCGTCGGTCCGCAACTTCAAGATCTCCGAGAACCAGTCTCCCCGGCCCCAGGATCGCCTCTTCTTCGACTTCAACTACTACAACAATCTGAACGACACCATCAACCTTCGCGACCTCTCGCCGATCACCCAGATGAAGGCGTACGTCTACAACTTCGGGATCGAGAAGACGTTCAACAATGGGATGGGTTCGGTCGGGATCCGCGTGCCGCTGGACAACCTGACGGCCAACAGCTTCGGAAACATCGTCAGCACACCGACCTCGACCGCGACGGGCAACCTGACGATCTTCGGCAAGTACATCCTGGCGCAGAACACCCGGACCGGCAGCCTGGTGTCCGCGTGCTGGGCGATCTCGCCCCAGACCGCGACCGGGCGATTCGCGGGCGCACCCTACCTCTTCCCCCTCAATTCCACGTATTTCCAGACCTGTTTCGGGTATATTTATAATTACGAGAAGTGGTATTTCCAGGGTTTCAGCGGGCTCAGCTTCTCGGCCAATCCCGGCGACACCGCGATGGTCTACAACGACCTCGCCGTGGGCTACTTCCTGATCCGGAACCGGGATTCGCGCGCCTGGCTGACGGCCCTGGCCCCCACGGTCGAGCTGCACGTCAATAATCCGATCAACCACCGCGACCCGTTCAATCGCAACGACCTGGCCGGCTCGCCCGACAGCGTGGACTTCACGTTCGGCCTGAACTTCGGCTTCAAGAATACGGCCGTGCTGACGGCCGCCTTCGTCACGCCGGTCGCCAGCCCCAGGCCGTTCGATTCCGAGGCGATCCTGATGCTCAACATCTTTTACGGCCGGACGAGGCAGACGGTGCCGATCACGCCCCCGCCGCTGTGATCGGCGATCGGTCAGCGTTCGGCCTTGGGATCGAGGAGGGCCGGCACTCGCGGCCGCACCGGATGCGAGACATGGGCCGCATGCGCATGGTGATCCGCGGTCGACTCCGCCGGCCTGGCGCCCCGCCGGTTGAGGACGTGGACCACCTTGGTGTGATGTTTCGTCGCCTTCACCCCCCGGACGGGCAGCGACGTACCCGCGTCGAAGGACGCCTGGTAGTTGCGGAAGCTGGTCTTCTGGCCTCCGAACCGGTTCTTGACGAGGAAGCGGCTCGAGCTGCTGAACGGCTTGACCGGATTGTTGGGCGCGTCGTAGAGCAGGACTCCGTAGATGCCGTTCGACTGGATCGTATTGCCCGAGGCGGAGTTATTGATCGGGACCGGATAGGCTTTTCCGTTGAAATCGCGGCTGGTGATGTAGACGCCGACCTGGTGGTTGCCGACGATCGTGTTGCCGGCACTCCCGGCGATGCGCTTGTCCTCGCCGATGGTGTTATTCGAGGCGCCCAGGACCACCACGCCGTTGAGCTGGGCATGGGTGAAAACGGGGATCCCCGGCTCGGGGCCATTGGACGATACCGGCTTACCGGCGGCCGAGAAGATCTGGCCGGTGATCCCCTCTCCGATCGTGTTGCCCGCGACGATGTTCCGTTGCGAGCCGTCGGCGAGGATCTCGACGCCGGCGATGCCGTTCGCCGAGACGACATTCCCCGGGCCGATCACGTTCCCCTGCGAGTTGTTGACGAAGACGCCCAGGTCGAGATTCGAGACGGCTCGAGTGCCCGAGGCATCGGTGCCGATCAGGTTGCCCGCGACGACGTTGCCGCTGCCGAAGAACTGGCCATTGCTCTGCTTGACGCCCGCGATCTCCACGCCGACGGAATTTCCGGATAGCAGATTGCCGGCGCCCGGAGCGGCCTGGCCGACCGTGTCGCCGGAAGCCCCGTTGATCAGCACGCCCACGCCTTGTGCCGGGGCTGCCTCTTTCGGAACGGGGGCGTTCGGACCGTCGGGGAAGTCGTCGCCGGGCAGGTTCGTCCCGATGAAGTTGCCCAGGACCGTGTCGCCGGTGGAGAGAACGCCGAAGAGCTGGATGCCCGACTGACTGTTCCCCGAGATGACATTCCGGTCGGCCGGGCTCGTGCCGCCGATCAGGTCGTTGGGGGAGTTACTGACCAGGATGCCGGTCCCGTTCCCGGAGACTCCGCCGCCGAGGTCGACGACGTTGCCGGCCGCATTCAGGCCGATGAGGTTGCCCTGGACGACGTCGTTCGCGCCCGAGCCGCCGGCCTGCTCGCCGACGAGCTGGATCCCCACGTTGGCGTTGCCCGTGATGAGGTTGCCCGCGCCGGCAACCGAGCCGCCTATCGTCTGCCCGAGCGGCTGCGAGGTGACGTTGTCCACGAAGACGCCGCCCTGGCCGTTGCCGACGGCGCCGGTGTGCGAGGCGTCCAGGCCGATGACATTACCCTGGATGACCGACTGCGCCTGGCCGACGGACGCGCCCGTGAGCTGGATCATCACGCCCCACTGACCGTTCCCCGAGATCAGGTTGCCGGGCTGGCCGCCCTGCCCGCCGCCCGATGGCACTTCGGTATCGAGCAGGGTCGCTCCCTCGCTGGCGCCGCCGACGAAGTTGGCCGATCCATCGATCAATTCCACGCCGCTGCCCAGGTTTCTCAGCCCCGTCGTGTCCGCGGCGTTGGCGCCGATCACGTTGCCGAGGATATGGTTGTTCGAGGCGGAGAGGTTCGGGAACTGGACGATCAGGACGCCGTTGCCGGCATTCCCGGAGATCATGTTGCAGTCCGCCGTCGAGACGCCGCCGATCGTGTTGTCGCTGGCATTCTCGATCTCGATCCCGTCGCTGCCGTTGCCCAGGCCGGCTTTCCCTTTCGCGTCGGTGCCGACCAGGTTGCCGAGCACGACGTTGTTGATGGCCTGCGTCCCGCCCGGGTTGAAGATCTGGATGCCCGCCTGGGAATTGCCCGAGATGACGTTGCCCGGGCCCGTCCCGGGCGAGCCCGTCGCGCCTCCGATCGTGTTGGCGGACGAGCCGTAGACGAGTACACCATAGGAGCCGTTGCCGACGGCGGTAGTGCCGGCCGGATTCGTGCCGATCAGGTTGCCCACGACCTCCGTCCCGGTCGTGGTGTCGGGCGATCCGGTGATCTCGACCCCCGCCTGGTTATTGCCCGAGATGAAGTTCCCCTGGCCGAGGCCGCCAACCACGTTGGATGGGCCGGCGTCATTCAAGAGGACGCCATCGGCACCGTTGGCGATCCTGGTCCCGCCGTACGAGAGGCCGATGTAGTTACTCGTGAACGAATTCGCGGTCGCTCCGGTGCCGAAGACCTGGATGCCGTCTTCGTTGTTGCCCGAGATCGTGTTGCTCTGGATCATGTTGCCGGAGATCGTGCCTCCAGTCGGGGTCACGCCGCTGATGGTGACCGCCGTGCTGCCCAGCAGGAAGATCCCATCGGCGGAGTTGCCCAGGGCGGACGAGCCGGTCGGATCGGTGCCGATCGCGTTGCCTTCGACCACGTTGTCCCGGGCGTCGTTGACCAGCAGGATGCCGTCGAGCGAATTGCCCGAGACGACGTTGCCGGCGCCCGAGACGCCGCCGATGGTATTGGAATCGGCGTTGCTGAGGATGATCCCGGCGACCGCGTTGGGGACTGCCACGGTCTGGCCTTGCCTCCGCCCGACACCGATCCAGTTCCCCTCGATGACGTTCTGGTCTGAGGTCGTCCCGCTGCCCGAGTTCGAGACAGTCCCCGAGATGAACACCCCGCTGGCGTGGTTGCCCGAGATCGTGTTCCCGGTCCCGGCGGCGATGCCCCCGATCATGACCCGGTTCGATTGGTTGATGAAGATGCCGTCGGCGGCGTTGCCCAGGTCGAGCGCCGTGTCTCCGGGGAGGCTGAAGCCCTGCGAGTCGGTCCCGATGTCGTTGCCCTCGATCAGGATCCCGGAGGACTGAAGCAGGTCGATGCCGTTGGCATGATTGCCGGAGACGACGTTCTCCCCGCCGGTCGTGCCGCCGATCGTCACCTGGTCGACCGAGTCGAGGAACACGCCATCGGACCCGTTGCCCAGGCCGACCGTGCTCGTGCCGTCGTTGTTCGTGCCGATGAAGTTGCCGGCGATCGACAGGTTGATCGACTGCGCGAGCAGTGGTTCGGTGCTCGTCTGACCGGAATCGGTGATGGCGTGGATGCCATCGCCCCGATTGTTCGAGACCAGGTTGCCCAGGATCGCGTCGCCCAACGAATTGAGCACGAAGATGCCATCGGAGAGATTGCCCGCGTTGTTTCCTTGCGCGTCGGTGGCCGCGACTTGCTGGCCGGTCGCGTTCAGGACGACCCCGACCAGGTTGCCGCTAATGGTGTTGGAGGCCGCATCGTCGAGCTGGATGCCCTGGCCCACGTTCCCCGCGACCAGGTTGCCGCCGGACGCCCCCAGCGCGAGGCCGACCGGACCGCCCGAGGCCGTCCCGCCGATCGTCACTCCAGAGACGCGGTTGAGGTCGATGCCGTCGAGCACATTGCCGAACGGCAGCGCCGAGTTGGTCGACGAGATCGTCGTGACGTATTCTCCGGACTTGTCGGTGCCGATCAGGTTGTCCTGGATGAGGATGAGCGCAATCGTGGGCGAGTTGCCCACGCTCTGGACGGTCACGCCACTGAGCCCGTTGTTCGAGACGACATTACCCGAGATGGTCGCCGCGGTAGTTTGCGGCGGATTGAGGAGGTACCCGGTGGAATCCAGGAGGATGCCGCTCAGGCCGTTGCCCTGCGGCTGGTCGTTGGCGGTGGCGTCGTAGGTGTTGGTGCCGTCCAGGGTCGTCCCGATGAAGTTGTCGCTGATCTCGGGGAATCCTTGAACGCCGCTCATGTTGCCGTAGAGATGGATGCCATTGTGGCTGTTCCTCGCCACGAGATTGCCGGTGATGGTGTTGGACCCGTCCGAGATCCCGGTGATGCTGACGAAGATCCCGTCGCCGCCGTTGCCCACGACCTGGTTGGCGCCGGGGCCGAGCTTGTTCGGGGTCCCGAGGGGCGTGAAGTCGGTCGGTGCCGGTGCCGAGCCGATCGTGTTGTCGTCGGCGTCCCGGATCAGGATCCCCACGCCGGCATTGCCGATCACTGCGGAGGCGGACTCGCCGGCCGTACCGCCGATCGTGTTGGCGACGACCGTGTTGGCCGCGCTGCCTGCCAGGATGTCCACGCCGTCCTTCTGGTTGCCAGCGATCCGGTTGCCGCCCGAGCCGACGGGAGAGCCGATCGCGTTGTTCTGGGCCCCGGAGATCACGATCCCGCTGCCCGCATTGCCCAGGGCCTGGGTCGCGTTGATGTCGGTGCCGATCACGTTGCCGAAGACGTCGTTACCGCCCGAGGCACCCGCCGAGATCGATATGCCGTCGCGAGCGTTGGCCGAGATCAGGTTGCCCGCGCCCGATGCGGTACCGCCGATGGTGTTGGACGCCGTCCCGACCACGTCGATGCCGTCGCCGCCGTTGCCCAGCGCCACGGTCCCGCTGATGTCGGTGCCGATCAGGTTGCCGGCGACCAGGTTCGAGCCCTGGCCTCCGAGCTCGATCCCACCCTGCACGTTCCCCGAGATCACGTTGAATCGGCCCTGCAACGCGGCGTCTCCGCCGGGGACGGTGATCGTCCCTCCGACCGTCGAGCCGGTGCTCGCGGCGGTATTGATCAGCACGCCGTAACCCTGGTTGGCCAGCCCGGCGTTGACGAACGTGCCGGTGCCGTCGGTGCCGATCCGGTTGAACAGGAGCACGGTCCCGGTCGCCGAGCCGCTGATCGAGACCCCGTTGCCCGAGTTGCCCGAGATCGTGTTTCCGCCGGCGATCGGATCCTGGATCGAGACGGTGAAGCCCACCATCGTGTTCGACGGCGTCGTCGATGTCGATGCCGTCGCCGGTGTTGTGCAGCTTGTATTTCGTGTTGGACCCAGTGAGGTCGGGCCCGATCAGCGAATTGACGATTGCGTTGCCCGTCGCACTCTCGGCGCCCGATGAACTGGCGCCTGTGATCGACACGCCGGCCCCCGTGTTCCCCGAGATCAGGTTCTCGAAACCGGCGGTCGTGGTCCCGACCTGGTTGTTCGACGAGTCCTGGATCTGCACCCCGCCGCTCGCGTTGGGGACCGCGTTCTGGCCGAGGATGTCGCTGCCGATGTACGAATTTTCGATCAGATTGCCGCTGGCGTTACCCTCGATGAGCACGCCGGCTCCCTGATTACCCGAGATCAGGTTGACGAGCGGCACCTTGGTCCCGTCGACCATGGCGTTGATCGTGCCGCCGATCGTGTTCGCCGTCGAGTTGTCGATCTCGATGCCGAGGCCCATCTTGGTCAGCGACTGGGTCCCGGCGAGGTTGGTGCCGATGTACGAGTTCTGGATCAGATTGGCGCTCTGGGGTGGGTCGCCGACGGAGGGATCGCCGGAGATGAGGATCCCCCCGCTCATATTGCCCGAGACGAGCACGAGCGTGTCGATCGTCGCGCCGCCGATGGTGTTATTCAGGCCGTTGTCGATCTCGATGCCGTAGCCGTCGTTCCCCAGCGCCGTGGCGCCCGCGGCGTCGGTGCCGATGAAGGTATCCTGGATCAGGTTGCCGGAAGCGGCCGAGCCGGAGACCGCCGGGGTGATCTGGATGCCATCGCCGCTATTGCCCGAGATCAGATCGAGCCCGCTGACCGTGATCGGCGAGAGGCTGTTGTCCGGCGGAGCGATGGTCAGGACGTCGCCCAGGCCGATGGTGTTGTTCGAGCCGCCCTCGATCGCCAGCCCGATGGCGTTGGACGAGCCGAGCACCGAGCCGGCCGTCGGGTACTTGCCGAGCCAGTCGGCCGCGAGGGTGTTGTCGTTGGACTGGATGTCGATGCCCGCGCCGCTATTGTTGTCGGACTGGATGTAGATGCCCTCGCGGCTATTGAAGCCGAAGATCGCCAGCCCCTTGATCACGCTGCCGTCGGAGCCGGGGGCGAGAGTCAGGCCGTCGCCGACCACGTCGTCGCCGTCGATCAGGATGACGGGCGCGGGATTCGTCGGGTTGATCGCGGCCTCGTTGTAGTAGCTCGGCTGGGTGGTGCCGTCGATCACGACCGGCTTGGTGATGGTCGGCAGCGGAGCGTCGAGCGTGATCGTCCACGTCCCGGTCGCGGCGATATAGCCGAGATCGGTCGTCGGGATGTCGAACTGGATCGGACTGCCGGGCGTCTGGATGGCCGAGAGGATCGCCTGACGGAGCGAGCCGACTGCCGGCACCCGCAGACCGCCGACGACGACGGTGTCCTTCGTGGTCGTGACCATGAACGGAGAGACCGCCTGGATGTTCGCGGCCATCGGCGACGTGCCCAGGCCGGCGGCGGAGGCGGTCGCCGTGATCGCCTGCCCTTGACCGACCGATGCCGCCAGATTGCTCACGCTGAACGAGGTCTCGCCCGCCGGGACGGTGAGGCTGCCGAGGTAGACGTTCGCCTGGTCGGGGACCGTCAGGTCGCCCGACTGGCTGGCGAAGAACTCGACGGTGATGGCCGCGGTCGCGACGAACCCCGTCAACTGCCCCGAGATCGAGATCTGCGAGCCCGTCGTGGACGCCGAGGTGAGGATCGGCGGGGGCGGGCTGGCCGGGGGACTCGACCCCAACGTCTGATTGCCGCCGTTCTGGAGCACGATCCCCTGGTTGTTGTCGAAGATCGCGTTGCCGCTGATGAGGTCCCCGATCCCCGAGTCGACGGTCACGCCCGGCCCGTTGTTGTCGGCGATCACGTCGGAGGCGCCGGCGGTCGTGCCGCCGATCGTGTTCTGGCTTCCGGAAACGTAGACACCCTGCGCGTTGGGGATCGAGGTCGGGGTCGCGCCGGGGAACACCCCCAGGTAATCGCCGAGGACCTGGTCGCCGTTCGACGCGACTCGGATGCCGGCGCCGCTGAGGAAGTCGCCGATCGATAGGCCCCGGATCGTGCTGTTGTCGGAGCCCGCGCCGAGCGTCAGGCCGTCGCCCCCGACGGTCGTGTTGCTCGTACTGCCGAGGATCTCGACGATATTCGACGTGGACGGGTTGAAGCCCGCGAACGTCGTGGCGTCGATGTTGACCTGCTTCACGATCGTCGGCAGCGACGAGATCGGGACGACCTGCAAGGCCAAGGCGAAGCTGATCGTCGGGTTCCCGCCGGCGGCGTCGGCGTCGAGGATCGCCTGGCGGAGCGAGCCGACCACGTTGTCCGCGCCGGTGATCACCTGGAACGGGTCGGTGAAGCCCGCGGTGGACGCGAAGTTCGACGTGCTGCCGTCCGTCGCCGTCACGGTGGCCGTCACCGTCTGGCCGTTCATCAATGGCGTGGTAAAATTGAACGTCGCGAAGGAGGTCAGCGAGGAGGCCGACGCCGGGATCTTGGCCGAGCTGCTGCCCAGGTACACGGCCGCCGGCCCATTCGACCCGCTGTTGGCGTAGAAGTCGAGCGAGTAAGTCTGGCCCGCGGTGCCCGCGATCGTGTAGTCGATCGTGGTGAGGTTGGCGACCGAGGTGTAGGCCAGCGACGTCGGGGCCTTGATGCCGTCGTTGGCCGTGCTCGCAACGTTGAGGTCGTGGACCGTGTTCTTGTAGATCGCATTCGCGCGGACCGTGTTGCCGTTGCCGGCATTGACGTCCACGCCATCGTTGTTGAACGCGATGGAGTTGGCCGCGGCGGCGGAATTGCCGCCGACCGTGTTGTTCGACCCGGTGATCGCGATCCCGACTGTGGTCGGCGCCGCGGTCCCCTGGAGGTTGAGGCCGATGTCGTTGTCCGCCACGAGGTTGCTGTTCGACAGGATGTACATCCCGTTGCCGGCGAAGTCGATGATGTCGAGGCCCTTGATCACGCTGCCCGCGGAGCCCACGCCGGTGGTCCCGAGCTTCAACCCGTCGCCCGTGAGCCCCTGGCCGTCGATCACGACCGCCGGCACCCCCGGGGTCGTCTCGATGCCCGTGGCGTCGATGGTGACCGGGACGTCGATCTCAGGCAGCGCGCTATTGAGCTTGATGGTGAACGGGGCGGTGCCCGAGGAGAAGTTGAAGAAGATCGTCACCGGGACGCCGGCGGCGTTGGCGGTCAGGATGACCTGGCGGAGCGAGCCGACTCCGCCGTCGTTGGTGTTCTGCACGGCGAACGGGTTGCTGACCGACACGGACGAGCTGAAGGCCGACGTGTCGCCGCCCGCCGAGGTCGACGTGGCCACGATGCTCGCGCCCGTGGGGACGGAGGCCGAGAGGTGCGCCGGGAAGCTCGTGTCGCGGCCCAGGTAGAGGGCCGCCGGGCCCAGCGAGCCCGAGGTGGCGTAGAAGTCGAAGGTCGCCCCGGATGGGCCGCCGACGCCGTCGACCGTCGTCGTGCCGCCGCTGGAGAGGGCCGCAGTCAGGCTGGGGGGGGGCACGGTGCTCGTGGTCGACAGCGCCGTCCCCGTGTTGCTGTAGATCAGGTTGCCCCGGATCGTGTTGACCGCGGCGGTCGCCGCAGTCACGTCGATCCCAATCCCGCCGTTGAAGGCGACCACGTTGCCGGCCCCGGGCGCCGTGCCGCCGACCGTGTTGCCCGTGCTGTTGACCAGGATGCCCTGGGCGTTGGGGGCCATGGTCTTGCCGTCGGGCATGACGCCGAAGTCGTTGAACTGGACCGTGTTCGTGTTGCTCTCGATGTCCAGGCCCGCCCCCGGGGCGTTGATGACGTCCAGGCCCCGGATCGTGCTCCCGGTCGAGCCGCCTGCCAACTTCAGGGCGGCGCCCGTCTCGAGGTGCGCGTCGATCACGATCACCGGTGTCCCGGTGTATCCGGACTGCGTCGTCCCGTCGAGGATCAACGGGTGGGTGATGACGAGGTCGCTGTTCGGCGCGATCGTCCAGAGGCCGTTGACCGCGGAGCCCGGCGAGAGCTGGAAGACGATCGTGTCGGCGCCGGTGTTCGAGTCGTCGCTGTTGACGGCGTTGATCTCGAACCCGAGCGAGCCCGGCGTGGACGCGGACGGGTCAGTGGTCGTCACCACGAACGGCTGTGGCACGGCGGCCGTCGCGGAGAAAACCGACGTGTCGCCGGCCGTCAATCCGGAGGGGGCCGGCGCCACGACCGTCCAGGTCGCCGTCACCTGCTGCCCGCCGCTGAGCGCCTTGTTGACCGGGGCGGTCTCCGACGTGTCGCCGGTGTGGATCGTGACCGAGACGGTCCCAAGGGCCACGTGGGCGTCGACCTGGCCGGCGGTCGGGGTGTCCCCCGGTGCGCTGGCGAATACGTCGAGCTGATAGGTCCCGGCGGCCATCCCCGTGACGTCGAGCGTGATCGTGGTCGAGCCCGACCCCGATGACGTCGCCGACGTGATGACGGGGGCCGGCAGGCGGTCCACGTCGTTGCCGCCGTTGGTCAGGTCGATCCCGCTGGTCGCGGTCGTCGTGCCCGTGTTCTTGAAGAACAGGTTCGTCAGGATCTCGTTGCCGGTGCCGATATTCACCGTCAGGACGCCGTGATCGGCGTCCGAGCCGTTGAACGCGAACGTGTTCGACGCGCCCGCGGCCGTCCCGCCCACGGTGTTATTCCTGGCGCCGGCGCCGGCGATCACCGCGCCGAGCCCGCCGCCGAGGTTGTTGCCCTCGGCGTCGGTGCCGATGAAGTTCCCCTCCAGCAGGTTGCTCGCGCCGGTGATCGACACGCCCGTGCCGCCGGTGGTGGCGAAGACGTTCCCCTGCCCCGTCGCCGTGCCGCCGAGCGTGTTGCTCCCGGATTCCATCAGGACGTCCGACCCGGTGAACCCGGTGAACTGGATGCCCTCGAGCTCGGTGCCGTTCGCCGTCAGGTCCAGCCCGTTGGCGACGCCCCCGCCATCGGCCAGCACGATGGCCGGTGCCTGCTGCGGGGTCAGCTCGGTCGTGCCGTCGATCGTCAGGCCGATGGTGACCGACAGGGTGGACATCAGGTTGATCGTGAAATGGCCGGTCGCGGCGCCGTAATTCGGGTCGGTGGTCGGGATGGCGAACCGGATCGTCGAGCCGCCGGACGCCCCGGCCAGTGCGTCGCGCAGCGAGCCCGGCCCGCTGTCGTTCGTATTGGTGACCGTCGTCTGCGACTGGACGGTCAGCGGGGCCGAGAACGCCGAGGTCCCGTCGGCGGCGACCGACTGCGTCGCCACGATCTGCGAGTTCCCGACGCTCACGCCGGAGACGGTCCCGGGCAGCGAGCCGGAGACATGGCCCGAGGCGATGGTCGCCTCGCCCAGGAACGTCCGCTTGGTGGTTCCGTAGAGGTACACATCCAGCGTCGTGTCGGCGCCGACTTTGCCGGACAGCGCCAGCGAGAGCGTCCCGCCGCTGGAGAGCGAGGCCGAGAGGAGCAGGGGGGGGGCAGATTGCCATTGGCTCCGACCCCGACCCCGATGTCGTTGGCGGCCACCGAGGGCGTCACCAGCGTGCCGTTCGTGCCGTCATAGATGTTGCCATTGACCGCGTTGCCGATGCCCGAGAGGATCGCGATCCCGGCGTCCGTGTTGAAGCCGATCACGTTCGCCGCCGGCGTGCTGGCGCCGGCGGTCGTGCCGCCGATCGTGTTGCCCGCCGCGTTGAAGATCTGCACGGCGGTCGCGTTGCCCAGGTCTTGCGTGGCCGAGGCGTCGGTGCCGATGAAGTTCCCCTCGACCAGCGCATCGGTGGCGTCGGTTGACGACGTCCCCACGATCTGCACGCCGGCCGTGCTGTTGAAGCCGATCACGTTGGCGGAGCCCGTCGCCGTACCGCCGATCGTCGTGTTCGTGGCATTGTTGACCAGGACGCCGACGACGTTCGCTCCGGCCGCGCTCCCCCCGAGAATGTCGTTAGTGATCGTGTCGCCGCTCGACTGGACGTGGATGGCTGAGCCCTTGAAGTTCGAAATGGTCAGACCGGTGATCACGCTGCCCGCCGAGCCGTTCGCCAGGGTCAGACCGTCGAAGGTCTGGCCGAGCCCGTCGATCTCCACGACCGGATCCGTCGTCCCGTCGATCGTCGTCGGTTGCACGATCGACGGCAGTGGGATTGTGCTTACATCGATCACAAACGGACTCGAGCCCGACGAGAATTTGAAATCGATCGTCGAGTTGGGGGTGGCATTCGCCTGGATGATGGCCGCGCGGAGCGATCCCGGCGTCGGCGCGTCGTTATTCCCGTCGTCCTGGACGGTCGTGACGAGGATCGTCGACAGCAGGAAGCGGTCTTCGCACTGCTCGAGCCCCAGCTCGATCGATCGCCGACGGCCGCGAGCCCGCGCTCGACGCCCCATCCGGTTGTTCGGCTTCATCATGCTCTATTCCCCGGGAAGAGAGGGCAAATCATCGCGCGAAATCCTATCCCCGAGTGCCACGCCGTCGAGCACTTCGATCTGGAACCGGATTATAGCATGCACTCAATCTGTCCTGCATAGGTGATGCGGTCGCATTTCTCACTTTTCTCCGAACAACACGTGGGGACCGGCTCGCGGGCGAGATCACGCGGGATCATTGGTCGAGTCCGCGTGTGATCAAACGAAATGGCGCCACGATCATCCCACCTAATATATCTACCGATTTACCCCATTCCAAAAAATCCGGCAAGAATCACCCAGATTCGCGCCGAACGGAGCGAAAAAGGGAAAAGCTGGGGAGGCATATCTCGCTGGCAACGAGCCCGATCGATCATCCCGACGATCGTTGAACCGCCAAGGACGCCAAGAATACGGGACGAAGAATCATCGATCGGGATGATTTCTCCGGGCTTCTTGGCGTCCTTGGCGTCCTTGGCGTCCTTGGCGGTTCAATTCCGATCAGCATGATCGAAAAACGCCGTCTCGTTCGGCCGGGCCGTTGCAATCGATAGAAGCGGTAAAGTCGCCGCAGTTTCCGGCCGATAAAAGCGGTGTGCCGATGAACTCACGATGGCGGAGTGCCGGGCGCGAAGTGGGCCTGGCCGAGTCCGATCGCTGAGCCGGCGAAGCGAGGGGGATCTGCGCATGCCGTCCTGGAAGGCTGGATTAACAGGGCTCGCGATCGTCACGCTTGCATCGCCGTCGTTGCGAGCCCAGGGGCCGATCCTGCCGGCGAGTCCGGCGCGGGCGCTTCGACGGCGGGTGCCGCTGCCATTCCGGGCGCGGCGACCGGGGTCGGGTCGGCGGCGACGCCAGCCACGGGGTTCTGCGCCAATCTCGCGGCATTCGGCCAGAAGTGCAAGGCCAAGCTCTGCGCCAGCCAGTTCGGTCAGATGCTCGGCAGCCTGGGCAGCGGCCCGCTCGCGAGCGTGACCGGCGGGTTCCTGCCGTCCATCTGCCCGCCGCCGGGCACGATCCCGCCCGGAGGCGTCGGTGCCCCGCCGGGCAGCGCGGCGTCCACGGCGGCGGCCATCCAGGCCAGCGAGGCCAATGCCAAGGCCCGCGTCGCCGCGATCGAATACCTCGGCACGGTGGATTGCGGCACGATGGCCCGAGGCGCAGAAGGCCTTGATCAACGGCCTGCGCCAGGACCCCAACGAGTGCGTCCGCTTCGCCGCGGCCCGGGCGCTCAACAGCGGGTGCTGCTGCGACAAGAAGGTGATCGATGCCCTGCGGATCTGCGTCTCCGGCGAGTCGAGCGACGGCGCCCCGGCGGAGAACTCGTTCCGCGTCAAGGCCGCCGCCTTCTCGGCCTTGCAGAACTGCCTGATGCGCGTCCCGGAGGACCTGCCGCCCGAGACCCCGCCGCCCGCGCCGGAAGGCGGCCCGACGCAGCTCACGCCGTTGCCACCGGCCCCCGAGCGTAGTACCCGGCGCCTCAAGGCGAACCCGAACGTCGCCGCCACCTCCTATAACCCGGCCCGGCGCGGCCCGATCACTTATGACGAGCAACTCCGGCAGAAGACATTCTCCCAGACGGTCGACCAGGCCCGGCGGACGCTCTTCCAGGTGGCGCAGGCCCCGCGGCCGCCGGTCATGGTGCCGTCGGGACAGCGCAGCCTCTTCGGGGCCCTGTCCCGGGCCCGCAACGAAGTCAGTGCCGTGAACGTCCGCCGGGCCAGGGAGCAGGGTGTCGTGCCGCCGCAGGCCGATCCCTCGCGGGCACCGACGTCGCCCGAGCCGGCTCAGTCTCCGTCCGGCGCCGGCGTGGAACCCGGTACCTTCAGTCCCGCGGCCGGCACCGACGCGGGCTCGATGCCCGCGGCAAGACCGGGATTCGTCCCGGCCGCGGTTGGGACCGAATCGGCACACGAGGGGGCCCAGGATCCCGGCCCGGTCTCCAACGCCGAGCCGACGCCCACCCCGACGTCGGCCGCCCGCCGTGGACTCATCGGCTTGCTACTCCAGCCGCGAGGCAACTGAGCGGCCCCGTGCGAATTCACCCCCCCTGGCCCCCCCCTCGTAAGGGGGGGACGGGATACGCTCGAAGATCCCCCCCTTACAAAGGGGGCCAGGGGGGGTTCCCCATGTCTAACCAACTCAATCGTGAAGGGTCCTCACACAATCTTTGATCCGCGGCCAGGTTAGAGCCATGGACTCTTTGCCGGGGGGGAATGGGCCTCCCGGGCGAGAAAAGGAGCAAGTCGCGTGAGCAGAAAGGGCAAGAAAACCGGTCGCATCTCCCTCGGTGCGTGGTCGCTGGCCGTCGCCTTGCTGCCGGCCTTGGCGTACGAGGCCAACGGCCAGGCCGCGGCCCCGGCCGACGACGATACCCCCGCGACGACGTCCGACGCGCCCGCGCCGGGTCGCGTCAAGATCCCGCCCCCACGCACCTGGCCGCAAGCCTCCGGTCGGACCTCCAACGGGCCGACACAGGAGTCGATCCCGGCGGCGAATACCCCGGGATCCTCGGCACAGATCCCGTCCCAGGGACCGTCGGCGGTCCCGGCTCAGCCCGCGTCGAGCTCGAGCGAGGTCGATCCTGCGTTGACCGAGGAGGCTCCGCAAACGGCCACCGCCGCCGCCACTCGGCCCTCGGCGACTGATGCGGAACCAACCGCGACCGACGCGACCCATGCGCCTTCTGCCCAACAACCGCAAGCCGCGAACCTGGTCGACTCGTTCGGCCTGTTCCGGGAGTCCGACCAAGCCCAGGAGAATCTGCTGTCGAGCCGGGCGAAAGCGGACCATCAGATCAATCAGGCCGGTTGTGCGACCTGCGGCGGATTCCACAGCCTCGGCGACGGCTCGACGCTCCACGAGTCGATCGGCTGTGCCGGGGGGAGCTGCATCCCCGGGCGCAAGCCGTGCTACCCGCCGGTCAACGAATGCGACACGCTCATCGGCGCGTTCTGCCAGAACCTCTATCAATGCCTGTGCTGCCCCGATCCCTGCTACCAGCCGCAGTGGGTGCCCGCCGCCAACGCCTCGTTCTTCGCCGACTACGCCCGTCCGCGTACCGTGACCCGCCTGCGATACGACAACCTCGAATCGATGACCCGGCCCGACCGCAATCAGTTCTGGATCCAGGGGGTCACCGCGATGCGCAAGAATGGCCGGAGGATCAACGATCCCCGCGCCAGGCTCCAGCAGTTCTACGTCTACCAGGAGGCGGCGGCCGAGCGCGGCAGCTTCTTCATCGAGTATCCCTACCGCCAGATCAATCAGAGCTACGCGCCGACCCAGGCCGGCTTCAGCGACCTGAACTTCGGCATCAAATCGCTGATGTTCGACTGCGAGCTGCTCCAGATCACCTTCCAGTTCCGGACGTTCACGCCGACGGGGAACGGGATGCTCAACCTGGGCACGGGCCACTTCTCGCTCGATCCCTCGATCCTCACCACGCTGAAGCTGGGCCCCGACACCTATTTCCAGGGCCAGTTCGGCAACTGGATCCCCCTGGCGGGCAACCAGAGCCTGGCGGGCGGCGTCTTCTACTGCCTGATGAGCGTCAACCATGTCCTCTGCTACACCACGCCGGATAGCCCCTTGATCGCCACCCTCGAGATGGATAGCTGGTCGTTCGAGAACGGCGGATACACGGCCGCCATCGCGCCGGGCCAGAAGTCGCTCTTCGTCGAGAAAGGTGGAGGCGTCACGTACTTCAACGTCGGGCCCGGCCTCCGCCAGTCGATCTGCAATCGTGTCGATGTCGGCGGCGCCATCACCTGGGCGACCAGCACGACCCACTGGGCCGAGCCCTGGTTCCGCTTCGAGGCCCGGTTCCTCTTCTGACCGGGAGCCCCTGCCCCCGTGGGCTCGCTGGGATGCGGCAGGAGGCAGGAGGCTCATCCCCACTTTCCGACTGACGACAAGCCGATCGCCGGTCTATGATGAATCGAAGAAGGTTCGACTCATGAGCCAAGATTGGTGGGCGCGGCCGCGAGCTTCTTACGAGCCCGACGCGCCAGCGAGTGCATTCTTGGGCTCATTCACTCGCTGGCGCGTCGGGCTCGTAGAAAAGAACACCAATCTTGGCCCATGAGCCGAAGGTTCAGAGGTCTGGTCAGGGAACTCGGACAGGTGCGGCGGCTTCGGAACGAGGCGGCGGAGCCCGAGATGAAAGTCGGTCGGTTCGAGTTACACCGTCGGGCAGCCATGGCACTGGGTCAACTCTCGGCCGTCAACCAGCCGGCCATCGTGGAGCGATTGGAGTCTCTCTCGGAGCTCCCCCCCCAGGACTGGCCCGCGCGCGTCGCCAGACGACCGGATGTCGCCGAACCCCTCTACTTCGTACCCGTGGATGATAGCCTGAGAGTCCTGATCTTCGCTCACGAGGGCCACGATCCGGAGGTCGCGGACATCGTCCGCCACGAGACGCTGGAGCGGTACGCCACGGTCAAGTGAGCGGTGGAGTCAACTCATGCCCGACTTCACCTCGCACGCATTGGAACTGGCCGCAGCCCACGCCGAGGTTCGAATTCCGGGCACTTCTTCAATCCACTCCGGACCTGCGAGAAGCCGTGCTCCTTGGCTTCGCCGGATCTACTGATCAATTCGATGCGTCCCCTTTCCCGCCCCCGTCCCCTTTCCCGCCCCGGCCGGTCTTTCCCCTCTGCTCGATCAATCTTCCGACCGGTTCTCGGATTCGCCTTCGGCGATTCCTTGGCCGATCCGCTGTCGCCAGTACGGAAGGTCGGATTCGATCTCCGAGAGGAAACGGCAAGCAATTGGCTGAGGGAGACGCTTGCCTTGCTCCCACGAACGCACCGTGTTGACATTAACCCCCAGAAACCCTGCCAGGACTGCTTGGCTCGCACCGAGCAGTTCCCGCACGCGCTTGACGTCCCCAGGCCGGCAGACGCGAGGGGTCGATGGGACCTTGTAAGTTCGCATCGTCAGCCGTTTACTCTCCAAGCCTTCCGCCCGCAGGATCTCGGTCGCCTCCTCGATGGCTGCAAGGATCTTTGCCCCGGCCGAGCGACCGTTCGAGGGGCACCTAACGCCCCTTCTCGGGCCGGGACGCGTTTCCATTTTCCCCTTCGCCCCCTTCATATCTGCGTTCTCCTATGTACGCTGCTCGAATGCACGGCGGAGTTCGGTCTCGAACGCTTTCAACGCCTTGGCCGTGGCACGCGATTCGTCAGAAGACAGGTCACTCCGCTCGTTTTTGCCGAAGACAATGGT
Source organism: uncultured Planctomycetota bacterium (assembly GCA_963743925.1). Taxonomy (GTDB): domain Bacteria; phylum Planctomycetota; class Planctomycetia; order Isosphaerales; family Isosphaeraceae; genus CAVZRC01. Next base: position 99,105 of record CAVURY010000032.1, read on the forward strand.
AGGAGCTCATAGGCTGGTGTCGCTGGAATCAAGCGACTTTGATGGCCGTCTCCGTCTCCGGGAGAAGCGAGGGGATCGATTGGCCTCGCCGATCGGCCTCAAAGCACGAGGTCAGGTACTCCAGCACGTCGCGGCCCTGTTGCCGGCAGGTGGCCACCACCGTCAGCATCCGCTCGACGAACCGGCTCCCCGACTCGCTCGCCGTACCCCCGCTGATCCGTCGCCAGATCACCGCATGCCGCAAAGCGCGCTCCGCCGCGTTGTTCGTCGGTTCCACCCCGGGGAACCACACGAAATTCCACAGGCCCTCCTCCACGCGAAGGATCTCGGCGCAGGTCCGGGCCGTCGTCGCGCAGCCGCACTCCATGCCGTCCTCCAAGGCGCGGCGCACCCGCGGCCTCAAGCGGAGGATCCGCGCTCGGAAGCGACACTCTTCCAGCGTACCGTCCCGCGCCTTGTGCCAGGCCGCGAACAGCCGGTCCGACAACCCGAGCAGCTGTCGGCCGGTCGCCTCCCCGGCGCCCCCCGGTCGATCATCGCCCGGAAATCGCGGCGAAGATGGCTCCAGCAGACCTGCCTCCAGTAGGCCCACAGCCAGTCGTAGGACTTGAAGCGGTCGCTGCTGACGACCTGGTCCTCCTTGTCCCCCAGCAGGCTCCGTGCGACCTTGGCGGAGCGATGGCCGGCGATGGTGAAGACCGTGGCCAGCGCCGTGACCGTCACCCACAGCCAGGCCTTGTGCCGGTCCTCGCGCCATCCCGTCTCATCGATGTTGACCGCCTCGGCCTCCGTGACCGATCGGGCCAACTCGTGATAGGGCTCGGCCAGGGCCGCGGCCGACTGCCCCTCCAGTTTGGAGATCATGCCGGTGGAGATCGTCGGCCCGAACAGGTCGGCGGCGAGTTGCTGGATCTGCCGCTTGCTGAGGCGGTAGGCGCCGGCCAGGGTCGCCAGGACGGCCTGGGTGTACGGGCTGAAGCTGCCGGTGGGGACCCCCGCGGGCAGGGTGCCGCAAGTGGTGGTACCGCAATGCGAGCAGGTCAGGCGATGCAAGAGGAACTGGTTGACGATCGGCTCGATCCTGGGGAGGTCGGCGATCTGGTGGATCAGCGGCGCGGGGTCATCGCCCAACAAGGGATGGGCGCAGCGCCGGCAGGCACCGGGCCGGCAGTCGGTGGAGGAGCGCAGCTTCTCGGGCGGCACCAGGGGGCGTCGGGCCCTGGCGTGTCCCGGTTGTCCGCCGGACTTCCGCCCGGTGGGTGATGCGGGTGGCTTGCGCTTCAAGCCGATGGGATCCGACGAGGGGGGCTTGGAGGAATTGGTGGAATTGAGGTTGAGCCGGGCCGCGAGGTCAGCGATCCGCTGATCCTGCTGGGCGATCCGGCTCAGGAGAGAGTCGAAGACGGCCATGAGGGCCGCCTGCGCATCCGCGGGCACGGTATTCCACAGGGCTTCAGGGATCGGAGGCGAGTGGCTCATACACAGTTACTACGTCTATGCTGTACAAAAAGTTCAGGGTGTGAGCGCCTACGTCCGGCTTTATTACGGCCGGGTGGTCGTCTCACTCCTGACCAGACGGGATGGCGAAGCCGACGCGGGCGGCAATCGCGCAGGCCGATTTGGACTCATGGGGCGTGGTACCTTTCGCCGCGTTGATCGGCCACTTCGCGTCGCGGCGAGTGGGACACGATGACGCGGCCCGGAGGCTGCTCGACGAGGCAGCCCAGAAATGCCATAACAACGCCTGGCCCTACCCGATCGTCCGCTTCCTCCGCCGCGAGATCGACGATCTGACCCTGCTCACCATGGCCACCGACGACGACAAGCGGATCGACGCCCTTTGCTACCTCGGACTCGACCTCCTCCTCAGCGGCCGGATCGAGCCAGCACGAGAGCACTTCCGTTGGGTCAAGGAGCACGGCGTCGCGAGTAGCACACAATATACGATCGCCGTAGCCGAGATGGACCGGCTGAAGGCGGAGGGCAGGCATTGAGGCGTCTGCGCTGATCGGGCAATCCTCGGATGCTTTGCATCGTCGAAAGAACGAACGGAGGCCGAATCCCTGGCCGACGGGAAAGGCCGATGGGTCTCAACGGTAGAGCCTAGAACCATGGCAGCCCGTTCCTTCCCCAGAGGGTCTAGGGGTCAGACCAGAGGTGCGCGAGCGACTGGGCGAGTTGGAGAAGCAGTTGCTGTCGCGCCAGGCCCTGCCGCCCGAAAAAACCTGAAAACTGGTCTGAACCCCAGCCTCCGACCCAGCCTCCTGGTGAACTCGGGGCGGCTTGATTTCATCTCGAAACCATGCCATCCTCCGGGCATGAACCCCATCCGCCGTTTCCTCAACCGCTTCCGCAAGCCCGTCGGCTTCCCCCTCGGGCAGCATGTCCCCGCCGATCCTGCCGATCATGCCGAAGACTTTTCCCATCGCTACGATGACCCACTCGACTGGCACGCCGGCATTCACATGGAGGAACGCGGATTACCGAAGGAGAGGATCGGATCGAACGACAACCTGCACGGGCTGGAAGGCAGGGCATTCAATCCTTTCGAGCGGGAAGGCGGCGGCATCACCCATGCCGGGCAGGTCAATCTGGATTCCGGCTCCTTCAACCCCGATCTCCTCACCAGAGATTACGGCAAGAAAGCCGGGAAGTTATGGGCGAAATCACGCTTGCGTGACCGCTGGGATGCCTTGATCGCCCACGAAGATATGGAATGGCGGAGGGGCGGCGACCATGATACCGCCGTGCGGGATGCGCCGGATACGGGCTTGCCGATCAGCGACCGGGCGCGGGAGATCCTGATTTCGATGAAACAGGGCTGGCGGGGCCGTTGACCCATTGCCAGCCTTCATCCGTGAAGCGGAAATTGGCCTCCGGCCCACTGACGAAGCCCGACACCGGGAACATGACCCCCGCCCGCACCAGCTCGCGGTACATCTCGCGGTTTTCGGCGGTCACGGCTGCGCGGCGCGTTTCCATAATCTGACGCAGCAGGGCCAGGGCGGATTCGGACAGCGTGACGGCCTGCATGACGGTTCCCTCCTGGCCGCATTCTAGCCGAACCGGGCGGGGCGGGGAATGCGGGATGGCTCGGAGGAATTGCGACCGTCTTGGTCATTTCTGCGCACCGCGTCGTCGAATCCGGAAAACGGTTGCTATCGACTCTGATTTTTCTATTCCGATCCGACGTCCGGAAACCGTAGCATAGGGCCGTCGGCAAATCGCGGAGTTCGCGGAGCTCGGGCCAGGCGACGGAGATTCACATCATGGCGGACGATCGCTCGCAGGCCGGGCGGCGCTCCTGGCGGGGGAAGCCTGAGCCCGATCGGCGAGAACGGCCGGCACGGACCGACAAGTCGTCCTACCAGTGGTCCAAACGGGGCATGCGGCCGATCGACGCCGGACGACCGCCGGCCTCGCATTCGGTCCGGATACTGGCGGGCCTGGTCGCGTTCGGGGCCTGCCTGGGTTTGGTCGTCTGGCTCATCTGGATGATCAATCCGCCCAGGCCCGCCGGGGTGGTCCTCCTCGGCGCCGACTATGCGACGAACCTCGCCGTGCCGCACAATGCCCCGGGTTATGAGGGACTGAAGGGGATCGAGGATCTCTCCCGGGCGCCCAGGCCCTGGACCCTGTTCAACCCCGCCAGGCTCCAGCTCTTCCGCAACCCGAACGGCCGGAATCTCCTCGAGACGGCCGACGATTGGGATGAGCTGACCTCCGCCCTCAAGAAGGGCTTCGGCGAGCCGACCCTGATCTTCGTCCTGGCCTTGCACGGCGGCTCCGACGCGGCCGGCGCCTACCTCATGCCCGACCGGATGAAGCGCCCGGAAGACCGGCTGGACATGAAGACGGTGATCGCCTCGATGAAGGAGCTGCCGCCCGGGAAGGTCAAGATCCTGATCGTGGAGGGGGCCCAGGTCGCGGCCGACTGGCGGCTGGGGATGATCCACAACGATTTCGCGCGGCGGCTCAAGGAGCTCGAGCCCGAGATCCTCGCCGTGCCCAACCTCTGGGTGATCGGCGGTTGCGACGTGGACCAGCAATGCTGGACCTCCGAGGGACTGGGCCGGACCATCTTTCATCATTATATCATCGAGGCGTTGCGGGGCGGCGGCGCGGCGGGCACGGACGGGCGGCTCTCCCTCGACGAGCTCTACCGGTACGTCCGGGAGAACGTCCGGAGATGGGCCCTGGCCGCGCGCGGGGCCGTCCAGGAGCCGGTGCTCCTCCCGTCGCTCCCCGGCGGTGGCGGTGCATCCGCCGTCGCGGCGTTGACGGCCACCGGGCCGGCTCGCCGCGACCCGTTGACGATCCACCTCGCCACCGTCGAGGCCGCGGCGGACGCCGAGACGCCGCCGCCTCCCGATCGCGAGATCCTCTCTCGCGCCTGGCTCCGCTTCCGCCAGCTCGACGCGATGCTCCCGCACCCGTCGGCCTACTCGCCGATGCGGTGGCGCGCGTACGGGTCGACACTGGTGCGGTATGAGCAACTCCTGCTTAACGGCGCCTCCGAGGCCGCCCAGCCGGTCGGCGAGCAGCTCTCCCGGCTCGAGCAGGCGATCCGCAAGGACCGGATCCTCGGCGGCGTGGGCGCCTCGTCCGGGGTGAACCAGGTGATGGACGCCCTCAACGGGGGCGCGGCGGGTGCCCCGGCCGACCCGCCGGAGTTCCTCAAAATCGCCCAGGCCGCCGATGATCAGGACGCCCGGAAGACCTGGGACGCCCTCCGCGAGGGTGAGTCGAGCGGCGGCGACGGCCGCGGCCCGATCCGGCCGCTCCGGAATCGGCTCGCCGAGTACCTGCTGGGCCGGGCCCAGGACGATCCGGTCCGCGACCTGGCCCGCGTCGCGAGTCGCATCCGGCTGACCGGGCTCGCCGGCGAGCCGCTCCCGGCCGAGGCCCACTTCCTGCGGATGCTCCAGGCCAGGCTCTCGCCCCCGTTGGAAGCTCGCGCCGGGTCCTTCTCGAGGTCGGCGTCCCGGGCCTTGCGCGTCCGCGGGCTGGCCGAGCGCGCCGCGATGGGCGCCGTCCCGAAGTCGGTCGGATATCCTTACAGCGAGCGGGTCCACGCCTGGACCCGGCAAATCGTCGAGGAGGCCGACCGGCGCCGGCGCGGCGGCGAGGACCGGCTCTTCGCCGCCGATGACGCGGCGTGGGAGCTGGCGCGACAGGATCTCGAGGCCGCCGAGGCCGGCTACGGCAACGCTCTGGGCCAGGCCGGCGCGGTCCAGGCCGCCCTGGCCGTCCGGGACCGCGTCCTCGCGGCGTTGCCCGACTACGCGCGTTGGCTGGTCCACCGGCATCCCGATGGTCCCGGAGATGACCCGGTCGGCCAGGTCGAGGCGCTCTGGGCCACGGCACACGAACTTTCCCGGCAACTCGAGCGGTCCGCCCAGCCCGAGGCGATCTCGGAGTCCGCGCAAAAGCTCGAGGCCGGCTTCGGCGAGCTGGTCCAGCGGTTCGTCCGAGAGTCCGAGGCCGTCGCGAAAGACCGGTTGCGAGGGGACTGGGAGGCCGAGACCGCCTCGGCGGCCGTCCCGTTCCCCGACGACGAGAAGCTGACGCGACGCATTGCGATCTGGGACCGGCTCGATCGCATCCGCTTGCATGACGTGGAAGTGGCCCGGTCGTCGCTCCCCGCGTCGCAGGCCGCCGAGTCGCCCGATCCCGCTCGCGCCGCCGAGCCCGCCCGCCGCGCCGCGATCCGTGGGAGGCTGGCTCTGGCGGCCCTCGGCGAGACCTGGTTCGGCGCCGCCGACTTCAAGGACTTCGAACAGGGCGACTACCGCAAGACGCGCGATCGACTCCTGGCCTTGCCGACTCAGGCCGCCGAGGCCGGACCCTGGTGGCAGGAAGCCGCCCGCCAGGGGGACAGGATCGGCCTGCGATTCCGCGCCTGCGCGGCAAGGTCGATGCCCTGGCCGACGAGGGCCGCGGGATCGCCGACTTCGCGGCGTTCGAATTACGCCTGGCCGAAGCCGACGGCCTGGCCCGGCTGGTCGACCGCGGCGAGGACCCGCCGCCCGCCTCGGCCATCGAGCCCTCGTCGCGATACCGGCAGGCGCGGGCCCATGATCTCCTGATCTGGATGGCCGAACGGGCCTGGCGCGATCACTGGTACGGCGAGGACCCCGCCGCTCCGCCGTATTACGGGGCGATCGTCGCGCGGCTGTTCAACGACGCCCAGGGGCTGTTCCCCGAGCTCCGCGAGTCCGATCAGAAACGTCGCGAGCCCCTCGAGTCGCCGAACCGCCTGGCCATCGAAAGCCCGGACAGCCTGATCGTGACCAGCGAGCGCGAGGCCCTCGCCGGCTACCGCGTCGTCGATGAGGCGGGTGCGCAGATGGTCCCCGTCCCGCCCGGCATCCCCGTCGTCCGGCCGCGAGTCGGCGGGCCGCTGAACCTCGCGGACTCGACGGCCGACTACCGCGCGTCGGCACGAGGCCCCCAGACCCAATCCGGATTCAAACTGACCAGCCCGACGATGGTCCTGGCCGAAAGCCGGGCGGACGGTTTCCAGTCGATCCTCGCCAACCCCGACGCCAGGCGCGCCAGCCTGGACCTCGACGGTTTCTTCCGCGGCCAGGTCTTCTCGCGAGGGACGGTGGTCGACCTCCAGGTCGTGCCCGACTCGGTCGCGATCGGGCCGGCGCCTCCCGATCCCGCCCGGGCCAGCGTCGCCGTCCGGGCCAACGACGAGATCATCCGCCAGTTCGGCAAGGGGACCGGTTCGATCGCCCTGGTCCTGGACTGCTCCGGCAGCATGCGCGACGGCATCGAGGGCGGCTCCAAATGGACGAGCGCCAAGGCGGCCCTCCTCCGCGTCCTCAAGGATGTCCCCAGGAATACGAAGCTCAGCCTCTGGACCTTCAGCCAGCTTCGCCCCGGCGTACTCGTCAACGAGAACGGCCTGATGGCGGGCAACAGCGCGGAGCAGAATCAAATCGCGCAGGCGGACGCCTATGAGCCCGAACGGACCATCACGCAGCAGCGTCCCTTGACCCCCTGGGCCCCCGAACAGATCGCCGAGGTCCAGCGCCTGCTCGAACAGTTGCATCCCTATTACGAGACCCCGCTGGTCGAGGCGATGATCCGCGCCGCGAAGTCGGACCTCGCCGCCGCCCGCGGCCTGAAGAATCTTCTTGTCCTCACGGATGGCAATGACAATCGGTTCCGGCGAGACATCCCCGCCGCACTCGAGGAGACCTTCCGGCCGCTGGGAATCCGGGTGACCGTCGTGTACTTCCACGCGGGCAGGCAGGCCGATAGCAAGGAGCTCCAGGCGGCCAGGAACAATTTCGAGAAGTCGCTCCCGCGGCTGGAGCCGCCGGGTCGGTTCGTCCAGGCCACGGACGCCGACCAGTTGACCGCCAGCCTTCGGGCCGGGCTCGAGCAGAAGCTCGTCTGCCAGATCCTCAGATCCGACAAGACCCCCGCCGGCGAAGAGGCCCTCGAAGTGACCCGGCCGGGAGGGGACTTGCTGCGGTGGTGGAACCCCGGCCTCGAGCCCGGCACCTACACGCTCCGCATCTCCGCCGACCGTCGCTTCGAGCAGAAGATCAGCCTCCAGACCGGCGACCGGCTGATCGTCGAGCTCTTCGACGACGGCAACGGGGGGATCGCGTACCGGCGCGCCCTCTACGGCGACGAGGACGATTTCCGGGACGGCGAGAAGCGGGAGGGCGGGCCCTGGCGGTTGACGATCCTGGGCAATCAGAAGACCGGCGACGAGATCGCCGGGCTCGGGCTGATGGCGGCCGTCGAATCGACCGCGAACACCGGGCCGACCCTGGAGCAGGTCCGACCCGGGTGGGTCGACTTCCGGCTGGGCGTGGCGGGACGCAACGAGCCGGCCTCGCCCCTGGCACCGCGATGGCGCGAGCGCATGACTTTCCCGGGGCCTGTCTGGCAGCTCGACGCGCCGCGATGGCCGGCCGACCCGGCGGATCCGGGCAACCTCGCGAAGCCGATCGTGTCCGCCTGGTGGCTGGGCCGCGACCAGGTCGATCACCTCGCGGACCCCGGCGCCGTGTTCGACCTCGACCCGGCCGTCTTCCCGATCAAGGTGCCGATGGCCGACGGCCGGGTCGTCCTCGTCGAGGACTTCCGGCTCGAGGACCATTACGTCGAGGACCAACCCGCTCAGCCTCCCAGGCCCGAGCACTGCCTGGTGATCCGCCTGGCCTATCCCAAGGGCAGCCCCTATTTCGTCGATCCCGACGCGCCCAAGGCCGTGGGCGCCTCCGGCTACGAGCACCGCGACTATCGTCGGGCCGGCAAGTATGCCGGGCTGTTCTGGCCGGTGAACGAGTCGCAATTCGAGATCCTCCGCAAGGGCAAGCTCCGCCTGGTCGCGGTCGACCGCCTCCGCGGCGAGGCGGAGAAGCTCGGGCAGAAGGCCGAGATCAAGCTGGAGAGGCCGAGAAACGACGTCAAGCTCCCCGAACCGCCCCGCGCGATCCGCCCGTAGTCCACGAAGCCTCAAACAAAAGCCTATCGACCCGATTTACGCCGAATCGAGGAGAAGGAAGAAAGATTTAACTACGAAAAACACGAACTACACGAAAAAAATCCGGAAAAATTCAAAAGAGTAATTTTTGAAAACTTTAGACTGTTTTCGCAGTATAAGAGTCTTCGCATTTTTTTCGTGTAGTTCGTGTTTTTGTGGTTAAATCTTTTTCTTGTTTGTCTCCCTGGTTTTCTCGTCGTGGTCATGCTTCTGGTGTCGATTCATGCGAAGAAAGGGATCATCATGACGCGCGACGCGGCGGGAGTGGGGCGTTGGCGGGAGGGCGGCACATCGCGGCGGCCCTCGCGCAAGGGCCCGACGTCGGCGAGGAAGTGGGTCGGCGCGACCATCGTCGCGGCGCTGCTGGCGGCCGCCGTCGGCGTCTTCGGCTGGCTCGCGTTCCAGCTCTGGTTCGCGACCGGCCCGCGCCCGTATCTCATCGCCTTCTGGGTCGGCCCTTACGACCGGCCCGACATCCCCCCGACCGCGTGGCTGGACGCGGACCGTCGGGCGATCCTCGACGACCGGGTCTTCCCCAATGCGGACTCGCGGGCCGTGGGCGACGACAAGCCGACCCTCGAGGTCATGCGGAAGCGGCTGGAGGATCTCGCCGGCCACACGCGAGACGAGGCCGTGGTCGTGTATCTGTCGGCGTACGCGGTCGTCGATCACGACAAGAAGATCCAGATCCTCGCGGCCGACTCGATCCCCTACGTGGCCAATACCCAGCTCTCGCTCTCATGGGTCCTCGACCGGCTGAAGAAATGCCCGGCCAGGAACAAGCTGCTGGTGCTGGACATCATGCGAGGGATGATCGATCCTCGCGACGTCGGCGGGACGGCCGACGGTGTGGGCGACCTCCTCGCCCAGGAGCTCCGGGACAACGCCGACCCCAGCCGTTGGAATGACCCCGACCTGATGGTGATCGCCGCCTGCGGCCCGGGCCAGGCCGCGCTGAACTCGGATGCCTTCCAGCATTCCGTCTTCGGCCACTTCTTCCACCGGGCGCTCACGACCGACGAAGCCGACACCGACGGCGATGGCGCCGTCTCGGCCCGGGAGCTCGCCGATTTCCTCGGCAAGAACGTTGACGCCTGGGCGATACACTTCCGTGGCGTCCATCAGAAGCCGGTGCTCCTGGGCCGCGAGCAGGGCGACTTCCTGCTGGCTTCGACCCGGCCGTCGCAATCGCCCGCCGCGGCGAAGGATCCGGCCGCGACGGCACAGACCAAGGAGCCGGCGGTCGAGGCGAAGGACCAGGTCGTGGCGAAGGAAAAGGGAAAGGAGAAGGAGAAAGTCGCATCCGCCGTCGCGAGCAAGAGCGAGCCGGCAGCCGCGACGGCCGGCGACTATCCCGCATGGCTCGCCGAGGCGTGGGCCACGGTCGGGCGATGGGGGAAGGCGGGCGATTTCCAGGCCGCGGCCGCGCCCCGGGTGTACCGACGCCTGGCCAGGGAGACGCTCCGGGCCGAGCTCCGCTGGCGAGGCGGCGCGCCGGACGAATCGGTCCGCCTCGACCTGAAGAAGGCCGTCGACGAGTTGACCGTTGCGATGAAGCAGGCGCAGGACATCCCCCGGCCTCCGGCCCGATCCGTCGGCCAGGCCCGCGCCCTCGGCCGACAGCCCGGCGCCGCGCAGAAGGAGCTGAAGGCCGCGCTGACCCAATTGCTCCGCTCGCGCCGCGAGCTCGGCGACGGTTCTCCCAAGCTGGCCGAGGCCGTCAAGGAAACCCTGGCGAAATTCAAGGAGCCCGCCCCGCTCGACCTGGCCGAGGCCCTGATCGGCGCCGCGGAGGAGGAGGTCTTCGACGCCAGGACGCTCTCGTTCCTCGACAGCCTGGCCGCCCAGGCCCCGAATATCCTGGAGATGCGGTTCCTCCACCAGCTCGCGCGCGCGCCGGCATGCCCGGGGAATGGAAACCCGACACCGCCCGGATCGCGTGGAGGACGGTCCTCTATGCCGAGCAGGCCAATAGCCGTCCCGAGGCGATGGCGTGGGTCGTCGGGGCGATCCAGGATGCCGACGCCAGCCTGCATGAGGCCCGCGTGTTGTTGCTGCCGGAGGCGGCCAACTATGCCTCGTGGAGGCAGATCGGCGCGGCATGGGACAAGGCGTGGGAGAAGTATCAGCTCGTGGGAGAGCAACAGCGAGCCATCCAGGAGGGTCAGTCCGCGCTGTCCCGATCACTGGCGGCCCTCGTCGGCCTGATCCCCTACCTGGAGGCCAGCCCGATGGCGGAGCTCCAGGCGGATTGGCTCGAGGCCGCCGGTCAGGGCGGAGAGCTCGCCCGGAAGTTAGAGCCGCCGGCCGACGGGCAGCCGGGTGCGCCGGGAGCCGTCGCCGAGCTGGCCGGCGCCACTGGCCGGCTCGACGGCCTGACTCGGAAGTTGCTGGCCCCGTTCCAGACCGCGGCGGTCCAGGCGATCGTGGGACGCTGCCGATCGGAGGCCCCGCCCAATCCGGAGCTCGCGTTGGAGGTCCGAGCGATGCTCCTGACCCCCTTCGTCGCGGCCGAGGATCGGCCATCGCTCCTCGACGCCCGGCGCACCCTCGACGACCGCCTGGAGAAGACCTGGAACAAGGACAACTCCGCCGGCTCGGCCGGCGCCGATCGGGTCGGCCAGCCCGGCGCACGCGCGCGGCGGCGTTTCGAGCGGATAGCCGCCTTCCTCAATCTGGCCGGCGACGCGACGACGTCCCGGCTGCTCGACGAGTTCCGGGAGACGATCGAGCATTCCGGCCGCGTCAAGGCCTCCGGCGGCTCCGACCTGCCCTGGGATATGTCCGACCCGGCCAGCGTCTGGTCGTCGATGGCCCGTTGCGCCGAGCTCGCCTACAACGCATTCGACAAGCTCCTCCGATCCGACGCCCCGGCGAACGAGCCGGACCGCCCCGGCTGGCTGGCACCGGCCTACCTCGCCGCGATCGGGGAGGGGGTCGTCAGCCCGACCCGACGCATCCGGGAAAAGGCCTCACGGACCACTTGGTCCTGGCTGGCCGACCACTACCGGCACGAGAGTCGCGACCTCCATGAAGCGGCGGACCCCGACAGCGAGCTGGAGCTGGCCGCCCGCGAATGCCAGCCCGACGCCCAGGCCGCCCCGGAGATCGCCCTGCGGATCGACGGGCCGACATCCGCGATCCGGCTCTCGTCGCGCCAGTCGACCGCCACGGTGGACCTCAAGCTCATCCTGACCGGCGCCGGTGCCGGCAAGCCCCAGAAGGTCGCGTTGAACGTGCTCGAGCCGGATGATCCGCGGCTCAAAGTCACCGCACCCGTGCCCTCCGCGGTGGATGTCTCCTCGACGGACCCGTCCTCGGTCTCGATCGTGTTGGAGCTTTCGACCGACGCACCGGGCGCCCGCGCGGCCCCGCCCTCCGGGCTGATCGTGAGGGCCTATACGCCGGGAGGCCGCACCTTCCATGCGCTGATCCCCTTATCGATCGTCTCGGCCGACATGGCCCCGACGCTGGCCCTCAGCCGCAATCCGGCCCTGTCCGACGACCTGCCGATGGACCGGCTCCGATTGCGCCCGATCGCCGGGTTGAGGCAGCCGTTCCATGTCTTCGTGAAGAACCCGTCGGACCGGTCGTGGAGCGTGATCGTCGAGGTCCTGGAGGGAGACAAGGTCGTGGGCAGCAGCGGGGCGAAGCCCCTGCCGGTCGAGGCCCATTCGTCGATCAAGGTCCCGGATTTCGGCGGCCCCGCCCCGAAGCCGGGCGCCGAGCTGCCCGAACCGGCCGCACCGCTGCGGCTCCGGCTGAGCGACGCGACGCGCACCATGCTCGACGAGCAAACGCTCCGCGCGGAGATCGCCGCGCCGGTCGACTATCTCGAAGCGACCCGGGTCGAATTCGTCCCGGACGCCGCGGGGCAGCCCAACCGACTGACCGTGGCCCTCCGTGCCCTCCCCGCACTGGCGGGCCCTCCGTGTCCGGTCGAGCTGGTCCTCCCGATCGACAAGGAACTCTTCCCGAGCCTTCGCGAGCTCCCGAGGTCCGGCAAGCTCGTCGGCGAGCTGGCGCCCGGCAAGTCCGCGCTGACCCTCTCCGCCGAGGGCATCACGCTGGACCCGGGCGAAGATACGGAAGGGTCCTTCTACCTCAATGTCAACGGCGTGCGACGGGCCTTGTGGTTCCGGAGCCGGTTCCCGCAGATCGGCGGCCCGCAACGGGCGGCGGAGTCGCGCCGGCCTCGGGTGCGGTTCGTCGCCAACCCCAGGGTCGAGCCGAACAAGCTTGCTCAGCTCGACGTCGCCTTCCGCGTCGACGACGCCCCGGCTGGCTCCGTGCTGGACGTCCGCCTGGGCCAGTCCCGCGACGGGCAGATCGGCGACGGCCTGACGTGGAGCGCCCCGCGAAGCGCCGGCACCTCGGCTTCGATCCCCGGGGCGAGGGAGGCGCGCTCCTCTTCGAGGCTTCGATCGAGGACCAGGCCTGGAATCCGGCCATCCCCGGCCTGGTCGGCCCGCACCGCCTCCAGGCCCGCTTGCTCGACGCGACTCGACGGAACGAGCTTGCTGCGTTCGAGACCGAGCTGATCCTGGACGACCAGCCTCCCTCGGGATTGTTGGTGGAGGTCCCCGCGCAGATCCTGCGTGGCAAGAGCCTGGCGGTGCGAGCCTCGGTCGTGCCCCCGCCGTCGAAGATCAAGGATGTCTCGTTCATCTTCGGGCCCAGGGCCGATTTCGAGAAGGCCGTGACCGAGGAGCGCACCGTCAAGGCGCGGGGTAATCCCCAGGGCCGCGACTGGTCGGCGACACTCCCCGTCGCCAAGGACGCGCCGGCCAAGCTGGTCGTCACCGCCCGATTCACCACCGGGGTCGGCCTCACGGCTTTCAAGTCCGTCGAAGTCGCCGTGATCGACCCGCCCAGCGCCGAGGAGATGAAGCCGGCCGCACCCAAGAAGGGGACCATCAGCGGGACCGTGAAGGAAGGCGACCGGCCCCAGCCCGGCCTGAAGGTCGCCCTCTATGATCCCATGGCCCCGGCCGGCAAGAGCCCCCTCGTGGCCTCGACGGACACCGATGAGAAAGGGTCATACGTTTTCAAGGATCTCGATCCCAAGCCATACCTGATCTATAGCATCAAGCAGGACGGAATCAACAATCGGTCCGCCACCAAGCGAGTCACGCTCGAATCCGGCCAGGCCCTGAAGCAGGACCTGGAGCTGGGACTCGGCCAGTAGGGAGTGCCGTGAAGCCCCGCCTCTTCTGGAGGCGTCCTCTGTGAGGCCGCGCGTTCGAGCCCGGGGCCATACTGCCTTGCGTGGAGAAACCAGAAACTTGGTGTGACCCCAGCCGCGTGATCGATCAAGACGGTGGTCCCAAATCCATGCGCGGTACATCGGGAAACCAAGACAACGGAATATCTCCACGTAATCCATGGGGCCCGGTTTACATCAACGAGGCTAACAAGCAATTATAGGCGAACATGAATAAAAACAGAAAAAAAATTCGACGTATCCAAGGCAATGTCATCGCCATACCGCTCTCAGATGGCCATTATGGTTACGGGAGAATTTTGCGTGAGCCAATGATTGCGTTCTACGACTTACGGAGTAGTGAAATACTACCGGTAGATACTGTTTTATCTTCATCGATTGCCTTCACCGTGTTCGTCATGAATTATCCTATATCCGAGGGCCATTGGCAGGTCATCGGAAGTGCTCCACTAGAGTCAGGCCTGCTCAAAGAGCCTCTTTTTTTCAAGAAAGATCCGATCAACGGAGCTTTGACAATTTACCGAGATAGCTCGGGCGAGGAAGTCCCGGCGACCAAAGAACAATGTGCCGACTTGGAATGTGCGGCTGTTTGGAATCCAGATCATATAATAGACCGACTGCAAGACCACTTCGCTGGGCTGCCCAATAAATGGGTACATGGCATTCGACCATAGGAGTCGGGTACCAGGGGAGGTCGAGGCCCTCGGGGTCAGACCAAAGGCCCTCGGGGTCAAAGGCCCTCGGGGTCAAAGGCCCTCGGGGTCAGACCAGGTTACCATGGCCCTTGGGGTCAGACCAGGTTACTGGTTAATTCTCTCGAACAGATCAGCAACCTGGTCTGATACCTGACGCCCGTGAGACTCCTGACGTTCTCGATGGAAGCCGAGCGACTCGCTCGGTTCGCAGTCCCCTCGTGGCCTCGCTGATAGCCGGGGTGACAATACGGCCGAGAGAATCCGACCTGCCCGGAACCGTTCTTGTCGGTAGTATGGCGCGTCGCCTCGCTCCCGAACGACCGGCCGGTTGGAGTCAGTCCCGGACTTCGGGGTGCCTGCCACGGGGAGTCCATCATGCCGCAGTCCGACGGACCCGACCACGACCAGCGCCTCAAGGTTCTCATCAAGGAGTTCTTCCGGGCCTTCTTCGTCGGCTTCTTCCCTGAATGGGCGGCTCGATTCGAGTTCGACGAGGTCGACTGGCTGGACAAGGAGCTTTTCCTGGCCCCGCCGCAGGGCGAGAGGCGGCAGCTCGACCTGGTCGCCCGGCTGAAGCTGCGGCCCGATGCGCCGCCGCCCCGCGCCGGCGTGTCCGACCTGGTGGCCCTGATCCATCTCGAGGTGGAGTCGCGCGACAGCGCCGTGGCGTTCCGGCCGCGGATGTTCGAGTACTACATCCAACTGCGGCGCGACACCGGGCTGCCGGTGCTGCCGATCGCCTTGTTCCTGCGGCTCGGGCTCGACGGCATCGGCTGGGACGCGTACGAGGAGCACTTCTGGGAGCGGCGGGTCGTCCGCTTCGAGTACGCCTATGTCGGCCTGCCGGCCCTCGATGGCGAGCCGTACGCCACCGGCGAGAACCTGCTGGGGGTGGCGCTGAGCGCCCTGATGCGGCAGCCGGCGGACCGTCGTGCGGAGTTGTACGCCGAGGGGTTGAAACGGATCGCCGGCTCGGGGGAGAATGACTATCGGCGGTTCCTCCTGGCCGAATGCCTGGAGGCCTACGCCGAGCTGGACGAGTCCCAGAAGGAGCGGGTGCAAGCGTTGCTGCACGCCGAGACATATCGCGAGGTCGAACCCCTGATGAAAACCACATACGAGCGCGGCATCGAGCAGGGCGAGCGGCGGTCGGCCTTGCGGCTGATGGAAGCCAGGTTCGGCCCGTTGTCCGCCGAAGTCAAGCGACAGGTCGAGGCGTTGTCGCCCGAGGCGCTGGCCCGACTCCAGATCGATATCCTCAAGGCGCAGGCGCTCGAGGAACTCCGCCTGATCGACTGACGTCCGAGTCGTCAGGCGCCTGCGACATTAGCTTCCTTTCGACGTCGCGCCGCTCGGCTCCGTCGGCTTGGCGAGGAATCGCTGGGCGATCATGGCGGCGCCGGCGAGTACGCCCAGGGTGATGATCGCGATGAGCGCCAGCCGGATGCGGCCGGCCAGTCGCGCCGCCGCGGCGTCCCGGTCCATGGCCTCCTCGGTCCAGGTGACGCTGTCCTGGTCCTCCTTGATCATCCGCATCGGCACGCCCGAGGCGAAGGCCTGCTCGGTCCCGGAGTCGCGCCCCGTGCCGGCGAAGTAGCAGCCGCCGAACATGACCGGCTCGCCCCGCAGGGTCGGGATGCAGTCCTTGATGAGGCGGGCCATGCGCTCGCCCCGTTCGACGATCCCCTGGAGGAGCCGGAAGAGCTGCGTATTGGCGCGGAGCACCTCGTCCAGCTCCTCGACGCCCTTCGACTCCATCAGGAACATCGAATGGATCATCGAGGGGAACAGGTTGCCGGTGACCACCTCGACGGCGTCCTCGACCTTCTCCGGGACCTCGGCGGCGATCAGGTCCGGGACCAGGGGGAAGCGCTGGCCCATCCGCTTGCGTACCTGCTCGGCGGGGAGCCTCTCGACCAGCTCGGAGAATCCGGCCACCTGCTCCAATCCGCAGACCAGGGACAGGACCGGGCATCGCATCCGGAACGTTTCGAACACCGCGGCCAGGTCCTTGCGGCAGGCGTCGGCGAGATCGGCGAGGTCGGCACGCGAGTCGACCCCGATGGGGAGCGTGATCAGCACCCCGTTGATCGGGCAGAAACCCCGGCGATCGCGGATGATCAGCCGGCAGAGGTGCCGGAGCCGCGCCATGTGCTTCTCGGGTTCCTCGACCCGCCGGGTCCGCACCACGCGATCGCGCTCGAGTACCCCTTTGGAAAGCGCCTGGAAGTCTTCGAGCCGGAGCGTCGCCGCACCGGCGGCGCCCATCCCCATCGTCTTGTAGGGGTCCGACGACTCCTCGGCCATCGTGTTCATGGCCTCTTCCATCGCACTCGCTTCCGGATTCTCCTGCCGATACTGGCCGAGCAGCGATGCGCCGGGACACGTCAGCCAGACCCCGTCCCGGTTGGCCGTGACGTGCAGCGGGGCGTCGGGGGCGGCCGGCACCTGACGGACCGGCCCCTTGATCGCGGCGGCGCGGAAGAGGTCATCCTCGGAGACCGACGGCCAGCCCAGCACCAGGAACAGCGGGGCTTGATCGAGAACGATATCGGACTTCCCCATCGCCTCGAGCGCCTGGTCCCAGGCGCGATCGATATCCGGGAATTCGCTCCCGACCGGCTCGATGTCCAGGCTGAGGAGGCGATACAGCCACCAGCCCAGCCAGAGCATGACGTACAGGCACAAGGCCAGGAGCGGCAGCCAGAGCCGGCCGATCCACGGGGCCGTCGCGCGGATCACGTTCGTCAGGCCGAACAGGGCCGACCGGTTGATCGCGGCCAGGATCGCCAGGAAGACGCCGACCACGACGATGCGCAACAGCCAACGGACCGCCGGGTCGCCGGAGCGTCCCGACCCCGTCGTGTCGAACATGGGGAAGATCAGGAAGAACAACTGCTTCACGAGTTCCCAGGGCCTTGCGATGATCGGGCTCATGATCGGTGGCAGACTCAGTCGGAGGAAGGTGGAGTGATTCAGATTCGAGACAGGGCCAGCAGGGCCAGGACGACGATCAGTGCCAGCCCCCCGTAGATCCCCACGACCCGGCGGAGGCTCTCCTGGCCCAGCAAGGGCGAGACATTCGTCTTCACGCCCCGGTCACGGGGCGCCTGCCATGCGGAGGGACGGGTGAGCATGGGACGCATCTCCTCGACATATTCCCGCACCTTGGCCAGATTGTCGAAGTAGGTGCCCCGGAAGCCCAGGACCGTGCAGAGGAAGAAGGTCTCGACCGCGTCGAGGCCGGGCTGCGTCGGCGCCCGCGGGGCCCCCGGCCGTCGGAGCACGATCTCGGCCTGCTCCCAGAACTTGGTCGCCGCGACGTTCGTGCCGAAGAGCTCGAACTCGAGGGTCCGCTCCTTCCAGTCGTCGGCCCAGGGCGGCTGGCAATGGATGATGAACAGCTCATCGACCCAGCAGGCCAGGGCGTACCGGGCACCCAGGAAGGTCCCATCGCCCATGTAGTCGGGCAGCCGGCGCCCTTCGGATTCGCTGCGGATCATCCCGATGAGCTGATTCCGCACCGCCTCGATGTCCGGGGTCTCGCCCCGATCGAGCCGGTCCTTGATGTCCAGGGAATGGCCGAGGATCTTGTAAACGATCCGTCCGAAAGGCTTGTTCATGAGACTGGCGATTCGCCTCCAAGGGGCGGGGTTTTCGCGGTCGACCGGGGTCTCGAGTCACGCCCAGCCGAACCGAGCCTGGTCCAGTAAACCGCGAATAACGGCCCATGAGCCGCATGAATGGGCGATTCGTCGATGCGGAAAACCACGGGACGGAATCCTGAGAAATACGTTCTTATCCACGAAATACACCAAATAAACGAAAAAAGAAAAAGAGCTCCCGGGAATCTCAAAAAATTTCTTATATTTTCATCTTATGATTTTGAGATTTTTCGTGAATTTTAGTGTATTTCGTGGACAAGATTCTTCTCTCTTGAGTTGTCGCTCGGCTCATGGGCATTCATTTGCGGTTTATTGGACAAGGCGGGTCCCGATCCGCCGCGCCACGGAGCCGGCGATCCCGGTCTTATCGACGACCCGGCTCCGGCCCGATCGGGCCTCACGCCCGGCCGCCCGGCCGCCCGCCGCCGCTCCCCGCTCGCACCAGGACATAGAGAGTGAACCGGAAGGTCATCTCCGAGCTCAATCGCAGGGTCACCTCCCGCTCTCCTTCGATCTTGCCGACCAGGATATCCTCTTTGAACCGGATCGCCAGCGTCCGGGAGCTCTCGACCGACTGCCACTCGTTCTGCTGGAGCTCGCGGTTGATCTGGAAATAGGTCATCGAGCTCGATGCGCCCGCGTCGCGGGGCAGGGCTTGCGGCAGCGTGGACGTCGGCACCTGGGTGAACTGCAAGCCGACGTCTCGTCGCCGATAGATCATCTCGACCCGATCGGCACTGCCGACCTTCGTGCCCAGGCGCTCGAGCTCCTTGGCGCATTGCTCGGGTTCCAGCGGGCTGACCACCCCGATGTACATCGGGATGCTCCGGTCCAGCCAGGCCGGGTCGATCTCCACCTGCATCCGCAGGCCATGGCCGACGAAGTCGCGCTCCTCGTAGTCCGGCTCCGGGGCGATGTCCACCAGTTCGTCCAGGTAGCCCCGGATCCGGTGGAAGCAGCCGCCGAGGTCGTCGTGGTTGTACCGGGGTAGGTCCGGGGGCCTCCGGCTCGGGTGGAAGATCGAGAGCTGCCCGACCAGCCGGCAGAGCTCCAGGTAGGCCATCAGCGGGTGGATCCCCTCCACGAACGCCAGGTTCGAGAGGTAGGCCAGGGCCTCGTTGAAGACGCGGAGCTGGGCGAAGCTCAGGTTCCCCTTCTGCGAGAGGCTATCCAGCGTATCCAGGGTGATCCCCCGCGAGACCGCCTGCCCGGCGAGCTTCTCGACCTTCCGCCCGATCCGGTCGTAGATGTGCTGCATGATGCCGACCGAGAGCTCCGGCCAGGCGTCGCAGGCCAGCACCGGCGGGATGAAGCCCGAATCGAGCTGGGGCGTCGCCTCGGCCCGGTCCGACTTCTCCACCCGGGCGAGCGGGATCGTCTCGTACCCGGTGAGATCCTGCGTCGACAGCAGGAGCTTGAGGTTCAGCCGGCGGAAGGCCAGCGGCTGGGGATTGACGCCCAGGTTCTCGTCGTCCACCTGCCGCGTGGTCAAGCAATAGCGCTGATTGTCCGACGGGCCCGCGGCGGCGACGTTCGGCTGGCTCGACTGCAAGAGCGGCACGCCCAGGTAGATCATCACCTTGCGGTTCGCTTCCAGCGCGGGCTTGAGGTCCAGCTCGGGCAGCGGGCCGTCCTCGGGGACCTCGATCAGCGTCCCGTCCCGCAGCCGAGCCTTCAGCTCGCCGACCGAGAAGCGAAAGTTCCCCAGCGCATCCGTGTTGAGGCGGATCGATCGGAGTCCCCAGTTGTGGTGGACGGCCCATTTCTGGTCGAGATGCATCAAGTCGACGAGCTGACGATGCTCGGTCAGGAAATGATGCTGGCGCAGGAACATCCCCTCGTGCCAGTGGACTTCACCTCTCGGCATGGCCTGAGCAACCCCCTCGACCTGCGGGAACGATCGCCTTCACTCGAGTTATCCGGCATGATGGCCGGCTCGGTCGATCCGATGACGAGGCCGATCCCTCGATGCAGCACGATCATAACACAAACCCACGCGCGATTCTTCAATGCCGTGCGCGACAGTTCGCGGAAAAAGGGCGTCGCGAGCAGCCCGATCTTCATGCCCTTCCGAAGGCGCAGCAAGGCGGAGCCCGTCCCCGCTCCGAGCGTCCTGACTCCGATATCGGGCGATGGCCTTCGATCGATGGTGATGGTGCGAGCCGCCCGGCAGTGGGGGCGGTGTTCACGATTCCAGTTTCAGCGTGCGGTGACCGGTACGACCAATCCACAAGGACCTTAGCCGTGCGGATCGGGGCCCTCGTCATTTCGGCGGCTACGGGGGAGGGGGCGAACGCCCCGGAGAACATCACATCCTTGGCATGGACGGGACGGAAGCCGGGATGCACTCCCCCGGAAAACCGATCGAGCACCCCGAGACGTTTGCCGGCGAGTCGGGAAGTCTCGACGCGAAACCCCGGGGTTGAATCGGGTCTGAAGCGACCGCTCCGGCCTACCGCATCGCGCGAACCGCTTCGTCGGTGGTCAGCACCGCGTTGGCGATGAAGTTGTAGTTGATGACCGCGGCCTTGTAACCGTCCCCGAGTTCGGGATGCCGGGGCGCGGCCGTCGCGTCCTTCACCACGGCGACCTCGAAACCCTGCTCGATCAGCTCGCGCAGGTGGCTCTCCACGCAGAGATTGGCGAGCATCCCGGCCAGGATGACCTTATTGAGGCGGCGCTTGCGCAGCTGCAGGACGAGGTCGTTGGTCTGTGGCCCCCACACCTTGTGGGTGCTCACCACCACCGTCTTGCCGTCCTCGATGTACGGCTTGTAACGGTCGAGCCAATCGGCGCCGGAACCCGTGAACCCTTCGAGGCTGAGAGGGTCGGGCCGGAAGAACTCCTTGCCCTCGAGCATCATCCGTTCGACCGCACCACCGTACCCCCAGCCCTGATCGGCCGGGTAGAGGTAGTGGGGCGAGATGAAGATCCCAAAACCGGCGTCCTTCGCGGCCCGGAAGAGGCGATCCAGGTTCTCGACGGTGTTGTTCTCCGTGATGCTCTCGCCGACCAGCGCCCAGGAGACGCCCGTCTCGCTCAGGACGTCGTTCTGAGGATCGATGACGACCAGAGCGGTGTCGCTCTTGTTGAACTCCATCTCGAAGCTCCTCGTCGATGTTCGGGTTACTTCTTCACGTGCTTGCCGAGGAACTCGCGCATCAACTCCGCGATCGCGTCGCCGTTCGTTTCGAGGGCGAAGTGCCCGGCGTCGAGGAGGTGGAATTCCAGCGTCTTCAGGTCGCGCTTGTACGGCTCCGCCCCGGCGGGCGGGAAGATCTGGTCGTTCTTTCCCCAGGCGATCAGCATGGGCGGCTGATGCTCGCGGAAATACGCCTGCCAGCTCGGATAGAGCGGCGGATTGCTGCCGTAGCTGAGGAACAGGTCGAGCTGGATCTCGTCGTTGCCCTTGCGGTCCAGGAGGAACTGGTCGTGGGCCGCGCCGTCGGGGCTTACCAGCTCGGGGTCCTTCGCCCCGGTCATGTACTGCCATTTGGTCGCGTCGTAGGTGACCAGATTGCGGATGGCGTCCCGCTTCTCCCGACTCTTCGGCTCCTTCCAGTAAGCCTTGATGGGCTTCCAGAACTCGTTGTCGAGCCCCTCATCGTAGGCGTTGCCGTTCTGGACCACGATGGCGGTGATCCGCTCCGGGTGCTTGACTGCGAGGCGGTAGCCGACGGGCGCCCCGTAATCCTGGACGTAGAGGGCGTACCTGGTCAGGCCGAGCTTCTCGGTGAACTCGTCGATCACCTTCGCCAGGTTGTCGAAGGTGTAGGCGAACTTGTCATGAGCCGGCATCGAGCTGTGGCCGTATCCGGGGTAATCGGGGGCGACGACGTGGTACTTGTCGCCCAGCGCCGGGATCAGGTTTCGGAACATCTGCGAGCTGGTCGGGAAGCCGTGGAGCAGCAGGATCGCCGGCGCGTCCCGCGGCCCGGACTCGCGGTAGAAGATGTCCAGATCGCCGATTTTCGCGGCCTTGTGGAGCACGGCGGGTTGCCCAGCGGAGGCCGGGACGCCGAATGCCAGCAGCACGGCGGTGAACAAAGACGAGCGGATCATGCGCGTGTCTCCTCGATCGTAAGTCTGAAAGGTGGAACGATCCGGCTTCCATCCTCGCCGCGATGCTCTGGCCGAATCGGGCGGATTCCCATAAGATGATAGCGGCGAACGGCCCGGGTGTCTCCCGCCGGGCCGGATTCCGGGAGCCTGCGCGGCCGGAGACTGGTGGCGGTCGGCGTGGCCCGCTACCATGAAGCCAAGACTCGGGCCGCGAACGCGAAGGGAGGGGCCGTTTGAAAGTCGTGTCGCTGAGCGTCGGCCTCCCGCGCGAGATCCAGTGGGAGGGCCATGCCGTGCTCACGTCGATCTTCAAGGAGCCGGTCCAGCGACGCCTGCGCGTGACCACCCTCAACTTCGAGGGCGACGAGCAGTCGGACCTGACGGTCCACGGCGGCGTCGACAAGGCCGTCTATGTCTACCCGTCCGAGCACTACGAGGAATGGCGCCGGGAGCTTCCGGGCGTGGAATTCCCCCGGGCCGTCTTCGGCGAAAACCTGACCACCGAGGGGCTGGCCGAGGACGTGCGGATCGGCGACCGCTTCCGGATCGGGACGGCCGAGTTCATCGTCACCCAGCCGCGGATGCCCTGCTACAAGCTCGGAATCCGGCTCGGCCGGATGGACATGCTCAAGCGGATGCTCAGGAACGGCCGGACCGGCTTCTACTTCGCGGTGACGGCCGAAGGCGAGGTCGCGGCGGGCGACGCCATCGAGCCGATCGAGCGGTTGGATGAGGGGTTGACCGTCGCGGACGTAGTCAGGCTGTACACGGTTGACGCGAAAAATCAGGAGCTTCTCCGCCGCGCGACGCAGACCTCCAGGCTCCCCGATAGCTGGAAGGACTACTTCCGCAAGCGGCTCTGGGATCCCGACGCCTGGAGCGTGTGATGGACCGTCATCCCCGAATCCCCGGCTTTTTCGGTCGTAGACGGGGCCTGTGACCCCGTGGTAGAAACCCTGCCTCACAGAGGCCGCCTACAGAAAAATCATGACTTCATAACACGCTTTAAAGTATCTCAGGACTGCGATCCCCGAGCACATCCTTTCTGGTCATGCACTCAGGAATTTCCTGATCCCGTTCACGAAATGGAAAACCCGCGGCACGTTATAAGTAGGAAGATCTCTTCGCCCCTTCGCCGACTTGAGAAGGTGCGCGATCCGGGATGGTGCGATGCATGAGTGGCAACAGTCTTCGAAGACGATTTGTCGCAGAGCCGACGGAAGATGGACGATCGGAAATCCATTCGCGACTTGAATCGCGGTCCTCTGCCGGACTCGCAGTCGTGAACGCGAAAAACGAGGAAACGAAGCCACGATTATGACGATTGCGACGATTATGGGGCCTGCCTCGCCGAATCGACCCCATCCATGGAAACCAATTCATAGTCGCTTCATCTCGGTCGAATGACCACTTCCACTGTCGTTGCACGCAAGAACTTTCGAAAACGAACTGTCATGGGACCTTGGTCGCACCCAACCCCATGAAAAGAGTGTCTTGTGCTTGCATGATTGCTTTTGGCGGCCCTTATTTTCAGAGGAACCAAGCCGCCAGCCCTGACGAACTCGAGCGCGAAAACAAGGGACAGACATACGGCCCGTTGGTAGGTCGGCCGAAAACCCGGCGCGACCACTTCCTTCCACCGGCGGCGGAGAGATAAAGTGAGGGATAAGACCACTCCAGGAGCACGTCCGGGCCGCGTGGGCCCGGCGATGGGGTCGGCGCGATGCGGCGGCCCGGGGGGATCGTTTCATGGGCCAGGAACCGGACGGCTTCGAGGATGAACGAACCTGGCAGCAACCGATTGCGCCGCGGGGCGTCGAACTTCCGCACGAACGGCCCACCGAGCACACGGCGACGCCCGAGGATCGGGAGACCGCCGCACGACCCGACGCGACCGATCCGTCGCCGACATCTCACTCCGGTGAACACTCGGGGGTCCCGCAAGGCTCCTCCGCCGGGGACAGCTCGGACAGCGAGCCTCGTCGCACCCATCCCATGTCGGGAGATTCCTCCGGATCGTGGGACTCGCTGTCTTCGCCGATCTTCGAGCCGGGCCAGGTCGTCTTCGGCAAGTACCGCCTCGTCAAGAAGATCGGCGAGGGCGGCATGGGCGAGGTCTGGCACGTCTGGCACCTCTCGCTGGAGTCCGATCGCGCCCTCAAGCTGATCAAGCCCGAGCTGGCCCACAACGAAAAGGGCTGGAGGCGGTTCCAGCGCGAGGCCCGGTTGATGGCCAAGATCAACCATCCCAACGCCGTGGCCGTCTACGACTTCCATCGCGCCCAGTCGGTCGCCTACATCGAGATGGAGTTCATCCGCGGCCGCAGCCTCGCCGACATCCTCAAGGAAGGCCGCGGCCAACCCATGCCGCTGGAATGGACCGCCCGGATCCTCGAGCAGCTCTGCGCGGTCCTCCACGAGGCCCACAGCCACGTGGACGAGGCGACCGGCCAGCCGAAGCCGATCATCCATCGCGACCTCAAGCCGTCCAACCTGATGCTCGTCGAGCGCAAGGACGACACGGGCCCGCCCCGGCTCAAGGTGCTGGATTTCGGCATCGCCAAGATCGTCGAGGACGACGCCTCCCCAGACCTCACGAGTCCGGGCGATTTGCTCGGCACCCCGGCCTACATGAGCCCCGATCAGATCCGCGGCGGATACGAGGGGGAGGACGGTCATCTGGAGATCGATGGGCGAAGCGACCTGTACTCCACCGGGGTGGTCCTCTATCACCTCCTGACCGGGGCCCTGCCGTTCCGCGGCGGCAGGATGGCGCTGCTGGCGGCGCAGCTCCACACGGCGCCGATGCCGATGAAGGAGGCGAATCCCGGGGCCGATGTCCCCGCCGAGGTCGAGCGGGTGGTGATGCGGTGCCTGGAGAAAGATCCCGAGCGGCGCCCCCGGGACGCGCACGAACTCTCCGAGCAATTCCTCCGGGCCGCCGGCATCGGCAAGGCCGATCCACGGCCCGCCGCCGTGGTCGGCACGACTCGATGGCGGCGGCCGGCCGGCATCGCCGCCGCGGCGATCGTCCTGGTCTGCGTCATCGGCCTGGGCGCGATGATGATCGCCCGGGACGGCCGAAAGCCACTTCCGTCGCCCGATCCGCCCGATCCCGACCCAACCCCGTCGCTTCGCCTCCGGGTGCCGAAGGGCTATGCGGCCGTCGATCCCAAGGACATCGTCCCCGGCCACCCCGGCTTCCCCGTCAATCTGCGTCGGCTCGATGACGACGTGACGTTCGTCTTCGTGCGCGATCACGTCTACCTCCCCGAGGGCTACGAGCCCGAGTCGCTCGAGGACCGGCTGGGAGCGGACGGCTGGCCGCCCGCCATCATCCGCAAGCGGGACAAGGCCCGCTTCGTCCGGATCGAGGGCGCGACCTACCTCCGCGGCGACCCGCGCAAGGCCGCTCCGCTCGGCGACGCCCAGGGTAATCCGCTGACGTCCCATTATGTGCGCGTGCCAAGCTTCTACATCCAGGAGTCGGAAGTCACGGTCGGCGAGGTCGAAGGATACCTGAAGGATTACCAGGACGACCCCGACTTGAAGGTGTGGAGGCACTGGCTGAAGAAGTGCCGGGAAGATCATCCGGACCCGACCCGGTATCCGGCCGCATGCCGGAGTTATCTCCTGGCGCGCCGATATGCTCGCTCCGTCGGCGGACTCCTCCCGACCGAGTCGCAGTGGGAGTGGGCGGCCAAATCGCGGCAGGAGGAGTTCCTGTTCGCCTGGGGAGAGGATTTCGCGCGACAGGGGGCCGGCGAGAGCGCCCGACTCGATAACCCGAACGCCAACAATTTCGACCCGGCCCCCGTGAAGCAGTATCCGTCGGACCGGACCAAGCAGAACGTCTACGACATGGTCGGCAACCTCCGCGAGCTCTGCGCCGACGCGTACGTCCCTTACACCGACCTGAAGCTCGACGGGAATTCGCGCAAGAGCCCGATCCTCGACGGGCGGGGGGTGGTCGACCTGGCCGCGCCGGAGACCAAGATCGTCGTCCGGGGAGGTTCGTTCATGTACCCCCAGGATCAGGCGATGGCCTTCTATCGCTGGAGGGAGCCGCCCGCCGATATCGGCGAGGACATCGGGTTCCGCGTCGTCATCGAATGCCCGGCCGGTGTCGAGGGATCGCCGTGACGAGATCGGCGAGCCCAGGCCGTTGAGGTTCCGCCGATCGATTCGCGTACGAGCGCCGAGGGCCTTGATCATGAGACGACCGACGAGGGTTCGTAGCGTCATGCGGGCGATTCTGTTGTCGGCGTGCGTCGCGTCGGGCCTCGCCTTCGGCCAAGGTGCGACCCCGGCCGCGCGGCCGCCCGAAGTCTGGGCGATCGTCGTGGGCGTCGACGATTACGCGAACCCGGCGATCCCCGACGGCCGGACCTCGGTGCGCAACGCCCAGCAGGTCCGGCGCGATCCAGCGGGCCGGCTGGGACGACCGGCACCAGGTCCTCCTCAGCGACGTCGGCGGCGCGGAGCCCGCCGCATTGACGGCCTCCGCGGCCAGCATCAACATCCTGCCGACCCGGCAGAACCTGGACTGGGCGTTCCAGAAATGGCTCCCGAAGGGCGCTCGGCCCGGCGACCTGGTGGTCTTCTATTTCGCCGGTGCGTCCCATTGCGTGACCGGCACCCGGGAGGCCCAGGTCGATGTCCGGCACTACCTCCTGCCGAAGGATGCCGATCCGGAGAAGCCCGAGCAGACCGGCTGGTCGCTCGAAGGGGCCGTCGACGAGTGCGTCCGGAACAAGCTCCGGGTCGTCTGCTGGCTGGCCACCACGCCCGGCGACCCTCCGCCCCGGATACCCGCGAGCCTGCCGGGCCCGTCGGCTCGCGCCGCGACCGGTCCCGGCTCCGACCCGGGGTGGTCGCCGGGTGTAGCCTGGCTGTCGCGGCTGGCGCTGGCCCGGGGTGACGGCCTGGCTGGCCTCCGACCGACCCCGGCCGCCCGCGAGCGGCCAGGGCGCCGCCCCGGGGGATGTGTTCACCGTCGCGCTGCTGGAAGCCCTCGGCACAACGGCGGCCACAACGAAGGGGGATCGCCGGCCGAACCTGGCATCCTGCCTGAGAGACCTGCACCAGAATCAAAATCTCAAGGCCCAGGGGTTCTCCTCCCTGGGCGGGGTCCCGCCCTCGATGACCTTGTGGCCCGGCGAGAATGACGCGGCGGAACCTCGCCCCGAGCTGGTCATCCAGGCCGGCCATGCGGACAAGGTGACGGCGATGGCCTTCTCGTCCGACGGCCGGCTGATCGTGACCGCTTCGATGGATTCCACCGTGCGAATCTGGTCGGCCCCGGGTCGGGCATTGCTCCGCGTGCTCCCGGGCCAGACCGTGGGAGTGACCGCGCTCGCGCTGACCCGCAACGACCGCTGGTTGATCACCGGAGGGGGCCGGGGCGCGGTCCTGGTTTACGACCGCCAGAAGGACTTCCGCCCGGTCCCGATGGCGGCCGGCCAACCGCATCTCGACGGGATCCGCCAGATCGCCTCGCTCCCCGACGACCGGCATTTCATCTCGATCGATGCCGAGGGCCGCAGCTTCCGCTGGGACCTGGACCAGTCGCCATTGTCGCCGCAGCCCTGGCTGAAGGGCCTGGCCTGTCAGGAGGTGGCGGTCGGCCGAACCGGTGCGGATGGCCGGGGTGCGGGCGTCGTGGCCGCGCGTTGCGGCGGCGGGACGGTCCGGATCTTCGATTCGACCGGTGAAGCGGGCTCCGAGCGGAAACCCGCGCGCCGGGCCCCGCGGCGATCGCGGTCTCCCCGGATGGTAGCCTGATGGCGTTGGGCTACGACGACGGCCGGGTCATCGTCAACAGCCTCAAGGACGGCGCGGAGTCGGAGGTCGCGTCCGCCGACCGCGCGTCCCCCGTGAGTCGGCTGCTCTTCTCGTCCGCCGGAGTCTTGGCGATCGGCCACCGGGGAGGCGTGCGCCTGGTGGGCCTGCCGAAGAAGCCGATCGCGGGGCCGGGCGACGCCGATGGCCGCCCGATCTCCGATCTCCTCGATCGACCGGCCGAGCACATCGTCTTCTCGCCGGGCGGCGAGTACCTGGCCGCGTGCACCGAGGAGATCGGCGCGGTGAAGGTCTGGCGGATCGGCGGCGACGGGACTCCCGCGGTGCTGCGGGATGACCCCTCGGCGCGGGCGTTCCGGCTCGGCATCACCGGCAACGGCCGGGGCATGGCCGTCGCCGATTTCGCCGGCGGCCTGGAGTTCACCCCATTCAATCCCCAGGGGGATGAGGCGGCCTGGGGATTTCCCGCGCATCGGGGCAAGATCCAGGGACTGAGCGCCACGCCCGACCGGCAGCTCCTGCTATTCCTCGACGAGCAGCGGGGCGTCCGGATCTGGGACCTCAAGGAACGTACCTGCCGCCGCCTGGACGGGACTTACCGCGCGGGGGCTTTCCTCGACGACGCGCGACTGGTCCTGATCCCCGACTCCAACGCGGCCGACCACGCCGGCCGCCTGGTGCTGGCCGACCGTTCCGGCGGGCGAGTCGCCAGTCCATCCTTCGCCGTCAAGGCCGACAAATTCACGATTCCCGACGGGATTCCTTTCGAGCGGCTGGCGGTCTCGGAGGATGGCGCGGGTCGCCGCGGCGTCCGACTCCGGCAAGGATCCGTTGGTCTGCGTCTGGGAGACGAAGCAAGGGCGATTGACGCACTGGATCACCACCGACCGGTTGGAAGACCCCGTGCTCGCCCTGGCCTTCTCCGGCGATGGCCGCTACCTGCTGACCGGCGGCGAGTCGCCATCGGCTCGGATCTGGGATCTCTCGGCATCGAAGGGCGAGCTGGTCGGCCCGGCCGTGATCCTCTCGGACCCGACGCTGACGAGGACCATCACCTGCGCCGCGATCCGTCCCGGACACGCCGAACAGGTAGTCACCGGCCACAGCGACGGCCAGGTCCACGCCTGGAGGTGGGACCGCGATCGCGGCGTGGCGGCCCTGGATGTCCCCCGTCTGGTCGCCCGCGAGTTTTCCACCGAGGTCAAGGCGCTCTGCTTCACGGCCGACGGCCGATACCTGGCCGCATCCGGCGACGGGAAACGCATCTGGGTCGGCGCCATGGAACCGCGTCCGCACCGGGTCGACCTGCTCGACCGGCTCGGCCCTCATCATGACGAGCAGATCAACGCGCTCATCGCCTGGCGCGGGCGAGGCGCGGGAGCTCGGCCGACCCTCGTCAGCGGCGGCGACGACACCACGATCCGCCTCTGGGATCTCGAAGGGCGGGCGCTGCGGGGGACATTCTCCGCGGGGAACCGCCCGGCAATCGCCGTCGCCGGCGCCGCCCATCCAGGATCTCGATTGGGTCCTCTACACGCCCGACGGGCGGTTCGATGCCTCGGCGGAGGCCACGAAGCTCGTGCACTATCGGCGCCCCGGCACGTCGCGGGCGGCGGTTCGAGACCGTGGCCGCGGGACGGGCGAGCTGGCGGTGGGCATCCGGAGCCTCGAGGAGGCCGGGCAACTCGATCAGCTCGTGCCGACGCACAACGTTTACGGGCTCGGCGAGCAACTCTTGCAAGGGCAGATGCCCGGCCCGAAGACGGTCGAGGAACCCGCGCCGATCGCGATCGGCGCCCCGGAGCGCACCGATCCGACCCGGCCCGACGCCCGCCTGACGATCACGCTGGGCTCGGCCGATTTCCAGGACGTCCGGCTCTATCACAACGACGTCCCGATCCCCTCCGCCTGGAACCCCGCCGCGGGTCCCAAGGCACTGGGCCTGGATGTGCCCGTCAAGCTGGTCCCGGGGAGCAATCGGTTCTACGTCATGGCCGGCCGCGAAGGTGCCTACGACAGTTGCTCTCGGATCCTCGAATTCGACTACGAGGCGCCGAGCAAGCGAGGCCAGGTCCATGTGATCGCGCTCGGGGTGAAGGACTACAATCGCCGGAGCCTCCGGTATTCCGAGGACGACGCGGACCAGCTCAGCCAGTTCCTCCACGATCGGGGGAGCGACCTCCAGGGGAAACCGGGAATCCGCCACGTGCTCCACGGGTCCGACATCAGCCGGAAGAGCGTCAACCGGGTCTTCGGCGAGATCGCCCGCCGCGTCGAGGACCGCCCGGAAGATACGGTCGTCGTCTTCCTGGCCGGCCATACCGGCGTCTTCGACCCCCAGCGGTTCTGCCTGCTGCTGCCGGAATACCCCTTCTCCGAGCAGGAGCCGATCCGGGTGGCGACCCGAGACGTCGCCCCGAACAGCGGGGAGAACGAGAAGGTGGACCCTCGCTTCGTCCTGCCCTACGCGGTCATCGAGACGAACCTGGCCCGGCTCAAGGCCCTCAATCGGCTGGTGATCGTCAACGCCTGCCAGGCCGAGTCGATCCTGGATGACCCCAAGGTCCGCGCGATCCGCAAGTGGATGGAGCTCTCCTCGCGTCGCGGTCGGACGTCCTACCTCATGGCGGCCCGCCGGGGCGAGCCCGCGCCGGAGGTCGCCCCGTTGTCCCATGGATTGTTCACGTATACACTCCTCCGAGGCATGCGGGCCGTCAAACCGGCCGGGGAGCCCAAGGAGGTCGCCGCGCTGGCACTGCCCCGCGACGCCGACTTCAATCGGGATGGCATCGTCTCCACGAGCGAGCTCGATGCCTACGCCAAGCAGGTACTTCCCCGGATTTCGGGCGTCTTCCCCCGGATGCAGCAGACCACCCGCAACGCGATCGTCGCACGCGGTGCCTCGGCGGGCCCGAATCCGAAGGCCCAGGCGACACCGCCGCCCGATCAGTCCCTGCGCCTCCAGGGCGACAAGACCTCATTCCCATTGATTCCGCTCGATTGACCGGCCGCTCGTGATCGCGCCGGGAATCGGGCGACCTGGCCGGAGACCGCCTGACTCTCCGGTTCGGGGGCCTCCACCGGTCAGGGGGTTCGTGGTCAGATCGACGGTTGCTGGGCGAGACGATTCCCTCGGAATGTGAACGCTTGGTAAGGAAAAGCCAATGATAGTTCGGACTGTTATGATCTTGTCAGTCTCGCTTATCATGTTATTGGTTTCTCTGAAATTCAATAGGCGGAAACAATCCGAATTTGAGAAGCGATTCCCACCGATTTCCGATGAGGAGTTCGTCGCCAGATGCGCTCCCGGAACCAACCGCGAGATAGCCTTGAAGGTGAGGAAGATCGTGGCCGACCAGCTCGGCGTTGAATACGAGCGAATCTACCCGTCGAGCAGCTTCGTGAACGACCTCGGGGCGGATTGAGAGTGGTGTGAAGATGTAGGGTGGGCCGAGGGCCGCGTAGCGGCGTGAGGCCCACCGGAGTGCTCGGCATTCGCGGTGGGCCTCGCCGCGACCGATCGCGGCTCGACCCACCCTACCACCTCGTCGTACACTCGAGCCCTCAATTTCGCGGCGAGGCGAACAGGGTCTTCTCGGGCACCCGGATCGGGATGAAACAGTCCGCCTGCTGTCGCCGCCCGCTGAGGTTCAAGACCTCATTCTTGAGGGCCGTCCGGAACTGGTCGAGGGTGTAAGCGTCCGACCGATCCTTGCGGGCTCCGGCCAGGTCGGCCCCCCGGAAGACCTGCATGATCCCGAGCGCGAAACGCCCATGTTCTTGGGTTCGATCGACGCCGCTGGGGCCTTCCTTAGAGGCGATGAATGTGATGACTCCGCGCTTCCTCTGGAGCTCGCGAACGAACGGCTTGATCTCGCTCTTCGACCGTTCGTCCAGCTTGTGGACGCCGTCCAGGAACACGACGACGCGACAGCCGTAATCGGTCAACTGGCCCAGGATCCCGCCCAGCTCCGTGGCCGCGAAGGCCGGCCTCGGCGGGTTGCCGGCCGCGGTGTCATGGCCGGCGATGAACACGCCATCCGGCGAGGATAAGAGATGCGAAGCGATCACGATCGCCACGATGTCGTGCTCCCGGACCTGCTTGTTCCGGACCAGCTCCTGAAGGCGGTCGCAGGCCGCGGCGATGGATCGGGCCGAGGCGTCCGGGCCGGCCAGGATCTGCGGCGCCTGGGCTGCGGTCCGGCTCCCATCCGAGGAGGTCACATGATCGGCGAGCCAACCCGCCAGAACCTTGGCGTCGCGGCCCGCGAAGTCCACGGGCGGGAGTCCGTCGGCGAAACGGTCGCAGCCGATCGCCAGCAGGTGCAACCGAGGCGCGGCGGATGCCGGCGGCTCGGGTGCCACCGGCTTATCCGGCGGAATATAGAGGATATCGATCGTCTCGGTCCGCTGGCCGCCGGCCACGTTGGTCGCCTCGGCGGCCAGGCGGACCCGTCGGTTCGGGACCAATCCGGTCAGGGGCACATCCTCGTTGAACTCGCCAATCGGCCCGATGACGGGGTCGCGTGTGACCGGCCGCTCGTCGAGGATGATCCGCCGCCGGCCGATCTCCGACTTGCCGCTCGCCGTGATCCGGAGCGAGACCTTGACCTCCGCCCGGTCCACGACCCAGAGGACTCCCGGCGCGGGCAGTTGGATCCCTCCGGGAATGGGGGCGAACACGATCCGAGGCGGTTGATCCTCGACCGCGACCACGGTCGGCGGCCGGGTCCCGGCCGCCGGCACCGGCACGATCGCGGCCTGGTCCAGCACGCCGGTCCGCCAGAGTCGATCCAGGACATCGCGACGGTTCATCGCGTCGGCGAACGTGCCGATCGGGACGAAGTCGGTCGGCCGGGTGGTCCGGAACGGCGGGTTGATGTGCCAGCCGAGGAACCGCGCGTCGCCTTCGATCGACGTGTCATAGTAGCCCTGTGGCGTCCAGAGCACCCACTCGCGGTCCGTCCCCAGGAAGAGCGCGAGCGCCGGATTGTTGCGACGGGTCGTCGGCAGCACGGTCTCGAACGTGATGAATCCGACGCCCGGGATCGGCAAGCCCCTCCGGACCTTGAAGCCGATCGTGTACAGGTAGGGCTCCAGTTGGGCCAGCACCCGGAAAAACTCGTCGATCTCCGCGGGCGTGTTGTAATACTTCAACTGATCCGCACCCCAGCCGATACCGACCTGGACGAACACGTCGGCGGGCAACAGGCCCATGGCGGCGGCCATGCTCCGACGTTCGACCGCATCGACCGTCCAGGCCCCATCACGCCCCGCCTTGAGGGCGACGCCCAGCGCGGGCCGGACGTCGCAGCCATCCATCGGATAGAGCATCACCGTCTGGTCCAGGCCGCTACTGGCCAGCCAGCGGCCATCGGGCGAGGGGGCCAGGGCGACGATCGGCGAGCTGTGGCCGGCATAAACGCGCGTGCGCGCACCGGTGTCGAGATGATAGACCGAGACGCCGGCCTCGGTGCCGATGGCGACCGTGGCACCCGGGTGGCCCGGTGCGCCCGGGATGAAGGTCCACGACCACGCTTGGCGCTCCAACCGAAGGTCGACCGCGAAAGCGCGGACCTGGCCGTTGGCGTGGATCGCCTCCAGCACGAGGGGATTGGCGGTCCGCCGGAGGGTCCACCCCTGGAACTGCGAGATCGACCCGTGGGGAAGGTCGGTTCGCAACACGGTCGTCGGCTCCCGACGCTCCAGGTCGAACCCCTCGTACGAGGCGGGCGGATTGGCGGGGTCGAACGATTCGCGAGTGAAGCCGATGACCTTTCCGTCTCTCGAGAAGCGGAGATCGAACGGGGTGCTCCCCGCGCCCGGATCTCGGTCGGCGGCCGGTCCGGCGCGGCCGGATCGACGAGCTGGATGGCATGGGCCGATCCGCCGGCATAGGCCAGCCGGCGGCCATCGGGGCTGAAGGCCAGGGCATGGACCAATCCGGGCACCCGGCGTCGATGCGCCACGATGCCGCCGGGCATGTCGCGGATCTCGACGTCGCACGACATCCCCATGGCGTCCGGTACCTGGGATGCATCGCTCTTGATGCTGACGGCCAACCGGTGGCGAGCCGCGTCGGGATGGTACGCGACCGACTCCACCGGCCCCTGGCCGTTCAGGGTCGGAAGCGAGACGGGGGGGGCCCCGACATTCCCCGCCTGGAACTGGTAGAGCCATCCGGGGGACTCGAAGCCGGCGACGATCGTGAGGCCGTCGGGGCTGTAGGCCAGCGTGTTGATCGGGTTGGGACGATCGGCGTTCCCCGGCCAGGATCCGGCCTGTATGCCGCGGGCGATGTCCCAGATGCGCAGCGTGCCGTCCGCGCCTCCCGAGGCCAGCCGGCTGCCGTCGGGGCTGAACGCGATCGCACGGACCGGGGGCGCCTGCGGCCGCTGTTCTCTCAGGGCGCCGCGTGGCCGGAAGC
Organism: uncultured Planctomycetota bacterium; assembly: GCA_963743925.1. GTDB lineage: Bacteria > Planctomycetota > Planctomycetia > Isosphaerales > Isosphaeraceae > CAVZRC01. The sequence goes on from CAVURY010000032.1 coordinate 133,495, forward strand.
TCGGCGCATCCCAGAGGACGATCGTGCCATCGGCGCCTCCCGAGGCCAGGATGCGGCCGTTCGGGTCGAAGGCCAGGCAGCTCACCGCATTTCGGTGGCCGATCGCCTGGGGTTGGTTGACGGGGGGCGGGAGCATCCGGGCCGCGACATCGCCCGTCGGCGTGCGGACCAGGCCGGGGATGCGAAAGACCGTGATGTCTCCGCGACGGACCTCGATGCCGAAGCCGGCGACGGCCAGGAACGACTGGCCCTGAGCATCGGGCCGGGGCGAGACGGCCATCGCGTAGATGATCCCGGCGGGGCCTCGCCAGATCATCGGCCGGATCGACCGGGCCAGCCGGGGATCCTCGTGGAAGTCCCAGACCTTCACCACCTTGTCCTCGCCGCCCGAGAGCAGGGTGACATTGTCCTGCCAGAGGAGGCTCCGCACCCTCGCATGGTGGCCCCCGGTCTCGACCATGAGGACCGGCATCCGGAAGTTCCGCACCTCGTCCTGCGCCCGGGCCGGCCCCGCCGAAATGATCAGGATGGCGATCGTCAGCCCCACCTCGACCCACCACGGGCCGGAGTGCTGGAGTGTCCGTCCCCGGCAAGATCGCTTCACGATTGCGTGGGTCACGGCCGCAGAACCCCCCCCGGACCCCCCCTTCGTAAGGGGGGGATGGGGCGCACTCCAAAATCCCCCCCTTACGAAGGGGGGGTCCGGGGGGGGTGAATTCGCGATGGCATCCCGCGCGTGCGAAAGCCGATCGTGAAGCGCTCTACCGAGTCGTCCTCGCCACGTCGCTCGTCGTCGGTTCATGTCAACCATCTCCGGCGACGCGTTCTCCGCTCAACGCGCCGCGAATTTCGGAGCCTTCGACGGCGCCCCGTTTTTTCTGGCAGTCTCGCAGGATTATGATACCATCACGCTCGAACCGCGAGGAATGGGGCGGCAAGACCTCGACCGGCGCGACAAAGCTAGCAGCCATGCGAAGGACACCGAGGAGTCGATCATGGGCGTTGATTCGGCAGCTTTGATCAAGACGTTGAACACGACGTGCGTGAACGCGCTCCAGGCCGCCGCCGGTCTCTGCCTCTCGCGGACGAATCCGAGCGTCGAGGTCGAGCACTGGCTGGTCAAGCTCGTCGAGGCGGGAAACACCGACCTGACCCGCATCTTCCGCCACTTCGAGGTCGACACGGCGCGACTAACGCGCGACCTGACCAAGGTGATGGACCAGTTCCGCACCGGCAACCAGCGGACTCCGACGCTCTCCCTGCGGATCGACAAGCTCATCCGCGAGGCCTGGGTGCTCGCGTCGATCCAGTTCCGGGCGTCGAAGGTCCGCTCGGGCGTGTTGCTGATGGCGCTGCTGGAGGACGAAGAGCTGGGGCGACTGGCTCGCGACGCCTCGCGGGAGCTGGCCAAGATCGACGCCGCGGTGTTCAAGGCCAACCTGATGAAGCTGGTGGCCGGCTCGGCCGAGGACGAAGGGCCCGCGGCCGCGGATACGGGCGTCGGCGGCTCGGCCCCGGGACCGGCCGGCGTGACCCAGACGCCCGGCCTGGACCAGTTCACGGTCAACCTCACCGAGCGGGCCAAGAAGGGGGAGATCGACGCCGTGATCGGCCGGGAGGCCGAGGTCCGGCAGATGGTCAACATCCTGATCCGTCGCCGGCAGAACAACCCGATCCTCACGGGCGAGGCGGGCGTCGGCAAGACGGCGGTCGTCGAGGGGCTGGCCGTACGGATCGCGAAGGGGGACGTCCCGCCGGTGCTCAAGAACGTCTCGATCCGGACCCTCGACCTCGCCCTTCTCCAGGCCGGCGCCGGGGTCAAGGGGGAATTCGAGAACCGGCTCAAGCAGGTGATCTCGGAGGTCAAGGCCTCCCCGGTCCCGATCGTCCTCTTCATCGACGAGGCGCACACCATGATCGGCGCCGGCGGCCAGGCCGGCCAGAATGACGCCGCCAACCTCCTCAAGCCGGCCCTGGCCCGCGGCGAGCTGCGCACGATCGCCGCCACCACCTGGGCCGAGTACAAGAAATACTTCGAGAAGGACGCGGCCCTCGCCCGTCGGTTCCAGGTCGTCAAGGTCGAGGAGCCCGACGAGGATCGCGCCATCCGGATGATGCGCGGGATCACCGGACTCCTCGAAAAGCACCATGGCGTGCGCATCCTCGACGAGGCCGTCGAGAGTGCCGTCAAACTCTCGCATCGTTACATTCCGGCCCGGCAACTGCCGGACAAGTCCGTCAGCTTGCTGGACACCGCCTGCGCCCGGGTGGCGATCAGCCAGAACGCGATCCCCCCGTCGATCGAGGACTGTCGCCGTCAGATCGACCACCTCGAGCTCGAGCTGGGGATCCTCGATCGCGAGGGTGCGACCGGCTCCCAGCATGCCGAGCGGATGGCCGGCGTCCATCGCGAGCTGGACGAGGCCCGGGCCCGCCTCGCCGCCCTGGAGGCGCGGTGGGAGGACGAACGGAAGCGAGTCGAGGAGATCCGTGAGCTGGCCAGATCGATCGAGGCCCGCTATTTCCAGGAGAAGGCGAAAGCGAAGGATCTCGAAGGCGACCGGTCGTTCCAGGCCTCCGAGGAACTGGCGGCCATGCAGGCCGACCTGAATTCCAGGGCCGACGCCCTGCGCCGCCCAGGGCGAATCGCCGCTCTTGCAGGTTTCGGTCGATTCGCAGACGATCGCCGAGGTGATCGCGGGCTGGACGGGGATCCCCGTCGGCAAGATGCTCGCCAACGAGATCCAGACCGTCTTGAACCTCGGGGCGAAGCTCGAGGAACGCGTCATCGGCCAGTCGCACGCGCTGGAGGCGATCTCGCAGCGAATCCGGACGGCCCGCGCCAACCTGACCGACCCGCGTCGGCCGATCGGCGTGTTCCTCCTGGTCGGCCCCAGCGGCGTCGGCAAGACCGAGACCGCGGTGACCCTGGCGGACACGCTCTACGGCGGCGAGCGCAACCTGATCACGATCAACATGTCGGAGTACCAGGAGGCCCACACGGTCTCCATCCTCAAGGGCTCGCCGCCCGGCTACGTCGGCTACGGCGAAGGGGGCGTCCTGACCGAGGCCGTGCGCCGGCGCCCGTACAGCGTCGTCCTGCTCGACGAGGTCGAGAAGGCCCATCCGGACGTCCTGGAGCTGTTCTTCCAGGTCTTCGACAAGGGGACGCTCGAGGACGGCGAGGGCCGCGAGATCGACTTCAAGAACACGGTGATCCTGCTCACCTCCAACGTGGCCACCGACACGATCCTGAAGCTCTGCAAGGACCCCGACACCACCCCCTTGCCCGAGGCCCTCGCCGAGGCGATCCGGCCCGACCTGCTCGAGGCCAAGTCCGAGCGAGGCGTCCAGATCTTCAAGCAAGCCTTCCTGGGCCGCCTCATCATCGTCCCGTATTATCCCATCTCCGACGCGGTCATGCGGACGATCATCCGGCTCCAGCTCGGCCGGATCGCCCAGCGGATGCGGCAGAATCACAACGCCCAGTTCAGCTACAGCGACGCGATGGTCGACAGCATCGCCGCGCGGTGCCGAGAGGTCCAGAGCGGCGCGCGCAACGTCAACCACATCCTCACCCAGACCCTGCTCCCCGAGATCTCCCGGGAGGTCCTCACGCGCATGGCCGACGGCCGGACGCTCCGCAACGTCCATATCACGGTCAACGACAAGGGGGCCTTCCAGTATTCGCTCGAGTAGGCCGCCGCGACCGATGCCGGGATTCGAATCAATGAAAAGACAAGATGTCCGCAGATGAATGCAGATCAGAAGACGGATCAGACCGAAGGACCATGGCCCGAGAGAGGACGTCGTAGTCCGTCGGCTTTCCTGATCGCGGCTCTCCATCTGCGTTCATCTGCGGATAAACTCTGAATTCAATCGCCCGAGTTGCCGGGAGGATTCGCGATCCCGATTCGATCCCGAGTTTCTTGTTCGGTTCTCCGGAAGAATCCTTTACAATTGTGGCCGACGAACCCGTGTCGTGACGATCGGCTGTCCGCTTTGCCACCGATCTCTCCCGCTCGGACGGCGAATAGACGGCGGAGGCCACCTTCATGAACGCGATCGAGATCTTCGCGGAGTTTTCCCGGAACCGGCTCGATGGGGAACCCGTGCCGGATGACCTGAAGATCCTCCTGCCCCTTCGCGACGATCTGGCGAAGCGGACCGGAGTCCGCCTGGAATGGGCCGAGAAATGGGCTCCCTGGCTGGACACGAATGAGCCGGGCGACGCCGAGCGCCGCGACCCGGACGACATCGCCAAGCTCCTGGCGACCCGAGAGGTCTGCGGATATATCGCGTTCGTCGCGGTCGACGAGGACGGACGGTACTTCGGCTACTGGCGAGGACCGACGCGCCGGAAGGTGGAGCACTCCCCTCTCGTCATCTTCGATCAAGCAGGTCATTTCCACCTATGCATCGCCTCCACCTTTGCGGAAGCCGTCCTGGAGAAAGAGTACGGCCACGAGCGCTTCGACAAGCTCCGGGCCTGGTACCGAGCCCTCGGTATTCCGATCGGCTGGGAAAGCCCCAGCCAGATGACCTTCCCTCACGAGAAGATCACGCCCAAGGACTTGTACAAGGTCTTGTTCGAGCGTCACCGGTCAACATCGTCGCGGTAGGGTGACACGAACCGCGGATCGCACGCCCACGCGGATCATCCGTCGGTCCAGATCGAGCCGCGGGAAAAGAGTCTCGCCCGTCTTGCGACAATTGTCCCAGGCAGTCATAATGCGTTAAGACTTCGCGACGCGGCCCGATCCTTTCTCGACCGTCGGGCCATCTCTCCGGGCGCGGAGGCGACCGTCTTCACATCGTGGCCGTCGCGGCATCGTGGGGTTAGCGTTGAGGGGGTAGGCGATGGATACTTGGGGCGATCCACGGGATGGGCTCGGCGAGAGCGGCTCGCCGGCGGCGGAGCCGACGACCCGTCCGGCAGGGGTCGGACCGCGACAGGTCTCGCGCGGGTCGGGAGGGATTCCCCTGGCCCGGCCGGCGCGGAGCCTGGTCCGATTCCTCTACACGAGCAACCCGTTCTATATCCTGAGCGCGGACCTGGTGTTCGTCGGCCTGCGGATGTCGTTCGGCGCCGGCGGGCCGGCCGCCGAGTCCTGGGCGTTGACGATGAGCCTGGTCGGATACACGCTACTCCTGGCCACGACCGCCTGCATCCTGATCCGGGTCGGACGGCTCTGGGACGATTTGCGAAGCCTGCTGGTGCTGGTCGTGATGATGTTCCTGGCGATCGCCATGAGCTGCGATGACACGATGACGGCCAACCCGAGCAAGGGCGCGTTGGGGTATCTCGGCGGCTTCGCCTTCGCGGTCCTCGTCACCGAGGGCGTCTTGCACGCGATCCGGTTGCGGCTGCCCGGCTGGTATCGCCTGGCGTATTACGCGATCCTCGCCCTGGTATACCTCTATCCGCTGGCACTCATCCCGCTCCTGGGCGACCCGGAGAATCCGTCGTTGCAATGGGCGTTGTTCGGGTTCTCGCCGCTGGCCGGGCTGGCGATCGCAACGCTGGTCCCGGCGGCCCGCCGCGGGCGGTCCTACCTCGAGAAGAACGGCAGCCCCTGGCGATGGCCGATGTATCCCTGGGCCCTCTTCATCGTGCTGGTCGGCGGCCTCTGCGTCCGGTGCTCGACGCTCTGCGTCTCGTTCCATTACGTGGGCGGGAGCCGCACGATCTTCGGCCCATACTTCCTGGTGCCGATCGGGCTGGCGGTCAGCCTGGTCTGGCTCGAACTCGGGATCATCTCGCGGCGTCGCGGCATCACGACCGCCGCGTGCATCGTCCCGCTGGGACTAGTCTTCAACTCTCTGATGGCGCAGGGACATGATGCGGTCTACCGCGAGTTCCTGGAAATCTTCATCACGACGCTCGGCGCCTCACCGGCCTATTTCTCGGCGCTCGCGGCGACGTTCTTCCTGGCGTACGCGGCCGCGCGTCGCGTGCCGCATGCCGGCGACTTGCTGACGGCAAGCCTGGCGTTTCTGGCGGTGATCGGCCCGCGGACGATCGATTGGAATGGGCTGGTCTCGCCCGGAGCGGTGCCGATGTCGGGAGCGGCCCTCGTGCTGGCCGCCTCGGCATGGCGACGCCGCGATTCCTGCGCGCACGACGATCGTGGCCGGCTTCCTTGTCGCCGCGATCAACCGCGAGGCGGGGGAGCTCTGGCCGCTCTCGGATCGCTGGCCCATCGGCCTCCATCTGGCCCTCGTTTCCCTCATGGCGATCGGCGCCTTGTTCGACGACGGACTCGCCCGGCTGGCCCGGCGATCGGGGGCGATCGCGCTGCTGCTGCTCGGATTGGACGCGGCGACCGGCCATCCCCGGATCTGGTCCACGATGCCTGACGGCCTGGTTGCCTGGTATCCGATGCTCGTCGCCGCTTCGGCCTGCGCGTACAGCGTCCTGGTCCGCGACCGGGTGTACCTGGCCGGCGGCGCGGTCATCCTGGCCGGGTGGTTGGCACATTCCGGCGCCGAGACCTACGTGCAGCTTCGACGAGTCGTCATCGGCCTCGACCAGATCGTCTGGGGGATGATCTTCTTCCTCGTCGCCACGGCGATCAGCCTGAGGAAAGCCGGTATCTGGCCCCGATCCTTGCCCGGGACATTGGCGCGGGTCTTCGCGCGATGGGGTCATCCGAGTTGGGACGACCTGCATTCGCCGCGGCCGCGTGTCGGTCAGGAAGCGGTGGATGCGTAGCCATTTGTGCAATAAGTAGCGTACAATCAGACGAAACGGTCTCTCGTATCTGTTGCGACTCGACGAGGACCCCTCACCCGCCCTCCGGGCACCCTCTCCCCGCCTGGCGGGGCGAGGGGAAGAAGAAATAGGACTACGGATGCGCATCGTCTCGGGATCGGGCCGGGGCAGGAAACTGCGGGTGGTGCCGGGTGACGGCACCCGGCCGATCCTCGATCGCGTCAAGACGGCCCTCTTCGACATCCTCCGGCCGAGGATCGAGGGCATCAAGGTGCTCGACCTGTTCGCGGGCAGCGGCAGCGTCGGTATCGAGACGCTCAGTCAGGGTGCCGCGCATTGCACGTTCACCGAGCTCGGAAACGCGGCCATCGCCACGATCAAGAAGAACCTGGACGACACCGGCTTCTCCGATCGCGCCGCCGTCCGTCGCATCGATGCCTTCGTTTACCTCAAAAGCACGGAGGAATCGTTCGATCTGATTTATGTGGCCCCTCCCCAGTACAAGCGGCTCTGGGTGGAGGCCATGCAAGAGATCGCCCGACGGCCCGGGTTGCTGCGCACGCCGCCCGCGGAATCCGAGGATGACGAGCCGTCCGGCCTGGCGATCGTCCAGATCCACCCCAAAGAGTATGAGAAGCTCGACCTGGGCACGATCCGCGAGACGAGGCAGAAGCGCTACGGCAACACGCTGCTCGTCTTCTTCGAGCTGGCGAGCGGGCCCGATTCCGATCCGGCCTGCGAAGATGGCATCGAGACTCAAGGGGATGAGGAAGCCTCTCCCCGAGACGAGATGGCGGACGACCAATCGGACTCATGCCATCCCGCGACGCTCATCCCGCCGCGGTACCCTTCGCCTTCTGCTCGAGCGACCGGTTGAAGCCCGCCTGGAGGGCGTCGCGATGCGCCTGCTCCTCGGTCAGCACGGTCGTGAGCTCACGCGCACTGTCGCCGTCGCCGAGGGCGGTCAAGGTGTGGACCCAGGCGGCCTGCCAGTGAATCGACCGGTCCTTCTCGATCATGTCCTGGACCATCTGGTCCAGCGGAGTCGTGCCGATCCCGGCGATCTTGTCCTTGATGTGGCCCAGGGCCTGGCCGATTCCGCCCGCCGAGGACTTCGAGGGGTTATGGCCGTACCGTGCGGCGATCGTCTCGACGGCGACCGCGTGCCGCTCGTCGGCCGCGGCGATCTCGTGATAGAGGACGCTCAATGCGGGGTCGGGGGGAGACTCGGCCCTGGCCTTGGCGTCGGCGGCGAGGACGCGCTCGGCTTCGACGCCCTTGGCCAGTTCGGCGGCGATCCATGCACGATCAATCGAGGGGGTTTGAGCCATCGGCGTTGCCACGCTCTCTCTGGTTAACGGAATCGGTTCATCCAGATCAATTCGATTGATGACAGACCAGCAAACCCTGTACCCTTCCGACAAACCCTCCGCCGGCGGGTCGGAAGACCGCGGGGTGGCCGGCTCGCGGTCTCACGTCGCCGCCCGAATGTTGCCGGGCCCGTCCTCCGGCTGGACTACACGGAGATCGGCGTCTTCTTCTGCTCGGATGCGAGCTGACCCTGGATGAGTGCCCGGGAGTCGGCCAATGTGGAGACGACGCGCAAAGCGCCGATCTCCTTGAATTGCTCCGCGGCCGATGTGGAGCTGCCGGTCTCGCCCCAACGGCCCACCACGATGGGCAAGTCGGGGAACTGGGCACGCAACCGCCTGACCAGGTATCGGGCCAAGGTCGTTCCCTCGGGCGGCAAGTGCGAGACGACCACGAGCGCGGGCGAATGCTCGGCCACCCGCTCGAGGGCCTGCAATGACGTGTCGGTGTCCGCGATGATCTCCAGGTTGCAGCCCGAAGGCGCCAGGAGCTGACCGAGCATCCGCAAGACCAGGGCGTCCGAGGCGTCGTCCGCCACCAGGCCCACGACCTGCACGGAGGTCGAGGATCCGGTCCCTTCGGTCGATCCGGGCTCCGCGGCGGCCGACGAGGCCAGCGACTCCAGGCTCAAATCGGGCGTCGCATCCAACGTATCGAGGATATCGCCGATGACGTCCCGGGCGAACGCCAGCGTCGCCTCATCCAGCTCGTCTCGCGCGGCGTCGCGTTCGGCCCGCGATAAGGCCGGCACCAGGACTTCGTCGAAGACCTCGACCCGCGGCCGCTGCTTCAGCTCCGCCTCGATGATCCCGACCGCGCCCTCCCGATCCAGGGCCACGAGCCGCTGGTAGAGGCGCACTTCGGGCTCCAGGTCGGGATCCTCATTCAGGAGCGTGGCGAAGAACCACAAGCTGGGTACATACTTCCCCAGTACCGCCAGGCAGACCGTCATCGGGGTCGAGAGGAGCAGCCCGAGCGTCCCCCAGAGCCAGGTCCAGAACATGGCGGCGACGAGCAGTCCCAGGGCGGAAACGCCCGTCGTCTTCCCGTAGATGATCGGCTCCAGGAAGCTGGTGAGGAGGGTCTCGACGACTGCGAACAACGCGACGACTTCCAGCGGCTTCACCCAGCCCGGGAAGTGCGCGAAGGAGAAGACCAGCGGCAAGATGAACGCGACCGCCGGCCCGACATACGGGATGAACCGCAGCATCGCCGCCAGGCAACCCCAGAGCACAGCATAGGGCACTCCGATCAGCCACAGCCCCGACCCGATCACCAGGCCGAAGCCCGAGTTTACCAGGGCGAAGGTCCCCAGATAGGCGCTGATGCGTTGACCGATCTCCTGCATCGTCCGCGTCGTCAGGCTGACCTGTCGGTGTCCGAAGAGGCCAATAATCCGGTCGCTGAGTTCCTCGCGGCCGATGAGGATGAAGAGGACGAGGATGAGCACGAAGCTGCCGACCCCCAGGAATTCGATGTAAGGGCCGGTGTAAGAGCGCAATTGTTCCTGGAACGACGGGCGGGAGACGACCTCGACCTTCTGGATGGGGGCCGCCCCGTCCTCGGCCTGTTTCGGCTTCTCCATCTTGGCCGTCACCTCGTCGGCCAGGTTCTTGAGCCGGGTCGCCGCGGACTCCTGCCCCGGCTGGATCACCCCGCTGAGCTTGTTCTCGATATTCTCCTGGTAGCCGGGCAGGCGATTGGCGAGCGAGGTCAACTGCTGCCCCACGACGTAGCCGATCACGCCCAGTCCGGCCAGGCTGAGGACGACCGTGACGACGACCGCGGCGACCCGAGGAAGCCGGCAACGCTCGAAGAAGCGGGTCGCCGGCGCCAGCGCGAAACTCAGGAGCACCGACAGGGCCAGCGGCTTGAGGACCTCGCCCGTGAAGTACATGAAGGCGATCACGGCGAAGATCAACAGCGTGAGCTGGATGGCGTCGTTCCGCGACGCCGTCTTCTGCGGACTACTCATGGGCTCTGCCTCGTGCCATGCGGGCGGCTTGCCGGCTGGATGTTGGGAATCGTGCGTGAGAGCGCGGAAATCTCGGTTCAATCCGTGCAATCCGCGTGCCGCGATTTAATCCGGTCTCGAGGCCGAGCCACGGAGCCTCGAAAACCGGCTCTTGGGAGACAGGCTCGGCCGCTATGGCGAGGAGGCAGGAACCGGGGGCGGGGAAGGCACAACTTCTTTGCTGGGATCGATCCCTTCCTCCGCCAGGAGCTCATCGGCTTCGAGCCGATAGTACCGGCTCTTGAGGACATCGGCTTGAGGAGTTCGCCCTTCGTCGAAGTTGCGAGCCAGGATTTGCTCCGAGGAGATCATCCGGGACCTGTGTTCCCGGATCGCCGCGATCCGTTCCGCCTGCGTTCCGGCCAGGCGTAGTTGATCCTCCATCAGATGCCGGGACCAGGTCGGACCTTCTGCAAGTCCGAGCTCTCCCCCTTCTCTCAGACGTCTTTCCCTCTCGAGAATCTGGCGGACCGTTTCGATCCGTGCCCTGATCAGCATCTTCCGCGTCTCCTCCTGAGCAGGGGTGCGGGCCGGCGGATCCTGGGGCGGTCTCACTTGCTTGGAAGGGTCAGAGAAACCGGGGAGCCCGTCCGAGGGCACGGTTGTCAACTTCGCACCCGGTCCTCCTTGCGCGAGCGCGAAGACCCCGATCGAGGCCCCTCCGATCACGAGCAAGGCGACGGAGACAACCCGTAATTGTGAGAAGATCATCATCGTCAATCCCCTTTCCATCAAGGCGACGACCGAGGCCGGGACCACCCCGGAAGCGGAAGCCGCCGCGGACTGCATGGCATGGCGGACCGTCGCCGCAACGAGAGCCGTCGATAATGTCGCGGGCGAGGCCTCCCTTGGCGTCGTCGAGTCGAACACCTCGGGCGAAGCGGCGAGGCCTCTCCGGATCAAGCGTCCCCGAAGGCGTTGTCGGCCGGCCGCCAGGCGGCTGCGGATCGTCCCGACCGGGCAGCGGAGCTGCTCCGCCGCCTGCTCGTGCGTCAGACCTTCCAGGTAGCACAGCACGACCGCCGAACGAATCCGCGCGGGGAGCCGCTGCACCTCCTCATGGACGAGCGGGCCGAGGTCGTCCCAGCCCGATGGCTCGGCGACGCGCGGCAAGCCCTCCGCCGCCTTCCGTTCGTGCGTGCGGCGCCGGGCCGTTGCCGATCTCGCACACGATGAAGTCCGAAAGGCGACCCCGTACAGCCAGGGGCCGAGCGAGTCGCGCACCCACAAGGACCTCGCCCGACGCGACAGGATCAGGAACGTGGCCTGGAAGGCATCCTGCGCGTCATGCTCATCACCCAGGACGGTCCGACAGACCCGGAAGACCATCGGGCCGTGACGCTCGACCAGGGCGGCGAAGGCCGATTCCGCGGAGTCGCGCTCCTTGTCCAGGTAGCGCTCCAGCAGTTCTCGATCCGACAAACCGCCCACCGTCCCCGCGTCGAGGAGTCGGGTGACGCGCCGCAGGACGGTGCCCCATCCTCCTTTGGTCATGAGCGAAGTCCCGTTGAATCTTGTGATCTCCGAGGAATAATGTCACGGGAGGCGCCGATCAATCGGATTTTCCGGAATTTCCGCCGAACGGAAATCTGGCGAGCCGAATCGGCTCCATCCTCCGATGGGAAAGTGCATCGAATAGGGAGTTCGCGGATGCCCAGCGGCAACCAGCCCGACGGAGATGCAACAGCCCGGGACCGGCCGTCAGCTCGCCGATCCGGCGAATCCTCCGGCGTCCCCGAAAAACCGGGTCTCATCCAGGATACCGAGACATTCGCGGCCCGGCTGGAAGACGCGCTCGCCCTGGAAGGAACGACCGACCCGGCCGCATTCCTGAACATGGGTGATGTCGAGGCCCGAGACCTGGACTCCATCGTCCGCCGAAGCGGTCCGCTTCCGGTCGTCGTCGCCCTGGATTGGGTGATCCAGGCGGCGAGGGCCCTGGAGGCGGCACGCACTCAAGGGAGGATCCACCGCGGCGTCCGGCCGTCCCAGCTCATGCTCGATCGCGAGGGTAAGATCACGGTGCCGGACCTGGATCCGGGACCAGACCATCTCGAAGACCTATCCGGCCCGACGTCCGGACGCCACCTCGCGGAGACCGCGAACCCTTCGGAATCGATCGATTACCGGGCCCCCGAGCAGGCGGATGACTCGGAGCCGGCCGATCCGCGCCGATATCTACAGCCTGGGCTGTGTGCTGTACTACCTCATGACGGCGAGGCCGCCGTTCCTCGGCGAGACCGAGGCGGATCGGCGGAAGGCGCACCGGGAGCATCCCGCACCCCAACTCCGCCTGACGCGCCCCGACGCACCGTCATCGCTGGAATCCGCCTACCAGAAGATGATGGCCAAGCGGCCCGACGATCGTCCGGAGTCGATGATGGCGCTGATCGCGCTCCTCGAGGCATGCCGAACCCCAGCGGCCAGGACTTCCACGAAGGCCGCCGGGGGTGCGAAGTCGTCGCGGAAGCAGACGGCCCAGGCGCCGCCGATCAAGCGAGCGGACCGGCATCAATCCCCATTGCCGACCCGCCAGGTCTCTCCGAAGCAACCCTTGCGGGACGGGCGGCCGGTGATCGTCATCGCACTCGGTGCCCTGGCCCTCGCGGGCATCGCCGTCGGCTATCTCGTCTTGTCTCCCGGGCCCTCACGCACGGCGGCCGATGCCGACAGGCCCCCGGAGCCGTCGCAAGAACGGAAAGACAAGGTGTCCGACGATGGCAGGACCACCGCTGAGAAAGCGGTCTCGAACTTGCGGCCGCAATCCCTCGTCCGGACGATCTTCGACGGCAAGAGTAGCAAGGGCTGGATGCTCACGAACCGGAAGCCGCTGCCGTCCGATCGAATCCAGCCCGACGGCCTGAACCCGCACGGGACGGGCAGCTACCTCGTCGCTCATGAGAAGAAGCTGGGCGATTTCGTCCTGGAATTCGACTACAAGTTGAGCAAGGGCTGCAACTCGGGGTTGTTCGTGCGCGTCGGCGACCTGGACGATCCGGTCAACACGGGGATCGAGGTCGCTCTCGATGAAACCACGGGCAACGGCTACACCGATTCCGGCGCCTTCTACGATCTGGTCGCTCCCAGCGAGAACGCCCAGAAGCCTACCGGCGAGTGGAATCACATGTCGATCATGGCCGCAGGTCCCGTCCTGGCGGTCGCGCTCAACGGCAAGGATGTGTCGCGGATCAACCTCGACGAATGGACGGTCACCGGCAAGAGGCCCGACGGCACCGATCACAAGTTCCGGAAGCGTCCTATCGCCGAATTCCCGCGCTCCGGATACATCGGCTTCCAGGACCACGGCCGCGACTGCTGGTTCAAGAATATCGTCTTGAAAACGCCGGTGGAGACCTCGGATCGGAGGCCGTCATGAAAGGACATCGGCCAGATTGTTGACTCGGGCAGTGATGTTTCAGAGATGCTCGACTCGTTGCTCCATCTCCTCCGGTTCGTAGACCTCCCAGATGAGGACCAAGCCCTGAATGATCTTGCCGATGCTTCGCGAATCCTTCTTGCAGTAGACGATCCCGGGATGGCGGGGGTCGGCCGCGTGCATCGCAAGGAAATCCTCGTCTTGCGTGAAGATGACGCGGCCATGGGCGAGAGCATAGGCCCCCTGCTCGTCGTCGGAGGCCTCAAGGAGCCCGGCTTCGGGCGCGGTCGTCACGTCAATCCCTCGAAGTCTCAGGCCGGCGGCGACTGCGCGGGGACAATTCTCGTCAAGATGGAATCGGATCGTTCGGGGCATCGAGCCTCCGTTGCCGGACCTTCTCGAAGATCGATGGTTGGCCGGCCCGGTACTTCTCGACGAACTCCTCGCCCGCTCGTATGTCCGCGTCGATTTGATCGCGGTGGTCGTAGTAGTAGGCTAGCGCCGCGTGGACATCCGAGAGGGTCAAGCTCGGCCAGTTCGACACGATCTCATCCGGACTCAAGGCCATCCGTTCGTACCAGATGGCGACGTCCGCGACCTTGATCCGATGGCCGGCGAGACGGGGTTTCCCGCCGCATGTGCCGGGCGTGATGACGATCCGTTCCGCACGGGCGGGCATTCGGCATTCGGCATTCGGAGTTTCCGAAGCCGACCCCTGTGTGATTGCCAATTCCGTTGGGGAATGCGATTCGATCGGTGACATGAGTACAGGTTATCCCGCCTCGGGGCGTCTTGTCACTAGGAATTCGTCGCCATCAATCCTTCGGATCGCGAGCATCAGGTCGGTAGTAGTCGTTCACGGTTCGCATGGCCAAAGTCTTCGCCGGTCGCGCAGGGTGTTGGGACCGAGTCTTGGGTTCAGGCCCTCAGAGGAGTGCTCTCGGTGCGCGCCCGTTGGCGACAGCGACGCGGCTCCCCCACGCCCGGAGTTCTTTGCTACAGTCGTGCGGGTCGATGGGGACCTCGATCAGGCAGGGCCCGTCGTGCGCGAGGGCCCGTTCTATGGCCTCGTCCAATTCTCCGACCGTCGCGGCATGCAGTCCGAGCCCGTTGCCTTCGCCGGCGTTGAAGACTTCAACGAGCCCCGCATAGTCCCAATTCTTGATCCGGTTGTAGGGGCCGTCGTGGATCTCGTCCTCGATCGTGTAGCCACGGTTGTTGACCAGCACGATGATGGGCTTCACCCCGTAACGAATCATCGTCGAAATCTCTTGCGCGGTGAGCTGGAACGAGCCATCGCCGATCATCGCGATGACACGGATCGGGGTCGCGCAGCCCAACTCGTACCCCAGCGTGGCGGGGACCAACCAGCCGATCGAACCGGCCTGGAACTGGATCTCGAAGCGGCAGCCCGAGGGCAGCCGGAGCTTCAGGCCGTTGAACCAGGAGTCGCCGGTCTCCACCAGCAGGGCCGTCTCCGCGCCGAGCAGCGACTGGACCTTGGCGGTCACCCCTAGCGTCGTCAGCGGGGCGGAAGAGGCCGGGACGGGTGGCGGAGCGGTGGGCTCGCGCGCCCGGTCGAATTCTTCGAACGAAGTCGCGTTCCGCACGACCTTCCGGGCCAGCGCCTCGAGGAACTCGGCCAGGGCGACGTTGCTGTAACTGGCGTCCGGCAGGCAGACATCGTTGGGATTCGCCAGGAGCATTTTCTTCGGATCGATCAGTGCCGAGTAGCCCGTGGTCGCGTAATCCGAAAGGATGGCACCGGCGAACAGGTAGGCGTCGGCCGACTCGACGGTCCCCGCGACACCGGGGGAGCTGACCGGCCCCCAATAGATGCCGGTATAGGCGGGGTGGTCCTCCGGGAACATGCTCTTCGCCGCCGGCAATACGGCGACCGCATATCCGGAGGCGTCGGCGAGCTTGCGGAACGCACTCCGAGCCTCCGGCGGCCGGAGCCTCGAGCCCGCGACGAGGACCGGCTTCCTGGCCCTGGCGAGCAGATCCGCCGCGTGCTCGACGGCCGAGGCTAAAGAGATCGGGTCGCTCCGCTGCCCGGCCGCGAAGCCGCGCGACGTCGGGACCGTGACGGATAAGGAGGCCAGGTTGCAGGGGATCTCGAGGTAGACGGGCTTCCGGTACCGCAGCGCCGTGTCGATCGCACGGTCGATCACCGCGGGTGCCTCGTCCGTGTGCCGGACGGCAAAGGCTCCGGCCGTCACATGGGCATAGATCTGTCGCTGGTAATCGTAACGGACCTCGCCCAGGGCATGGTGGATGAGCCGCCCTTCCGGCTCCGATTCGCTGTTGATCCCGCCGACGATCGCGATGACCGGCAGGTCTTCCGCGTAGGCGCAGGCCACGGAATTCAGGGCGCTGAGCCCACCGACGCTGTACGTGACGACGACCGCCCCGATCCCGTTGGACCGCGCATATCCCTCGGCGGCATAACCCGCGTTCAGTTCGTTACAGCAGCCGATGAACTGAAGGCGGGGGTTCTTCAACAACTGGTCGAGCAGGATGAGGTTGAAGTCGCCAGGGACGGTGAAGTAATGGCGGATTCCGACCTGCTCCAGACGCGTCCCCAGATATTCCCCAACCGAGCACCGGGACGGTTCGTTCATCATGTTCGGCGTTCCTCATCATCCGGAGTGGGGTTTGCCCAGAAATTTGCCCGTGGACGCGGACTTCACGAGGGGGAGCCGGCTTCAAGGGCTGCCAGGCGTGAGCTGCGGATATGCCGGCGTCCACTGGATGGCCGCGACCTGGGCGCGCAACTCCTCTTCGCTGGTCCTGGGTGCGAGCCCGGCGTTCTGGGCTTCCCGGCCGACAGCCGTCGCGATCTTGACGGCCACGGTCCGTAGGTCGTGGACGGCGGGCAGGAGCGAACCGGACGGGTTCTTTCGGACCGGGGAGTTCTCGCCGAGTTCGCGGGCGGCGGCCAGCATCATCCCATCCGTCACGCGACGGGCTCCGGAGGCGACCACCCCGAGCCCGACCGCCGGGAAGATGAACACGTTATTGCACTGGGCGATCGGGATCAGCCGCGCCTCGAAGTCGACCGGCGCGAACGGCGAGCCCGTCGCGATCAACGCCCGACCATCGGTCCACCGGATCAGATCCTGGGGTTTGGCTTCGGACCGAGCTGTGGGGTTGGAGAGCGGGAAGATTACCGGCCTCGCCGCCTTCCGCGCCATCTCACGGACGATCGGCTCGGCGAAGGCACCGCCGACTGTCGAGAGGCCGATGAGGATCGTTGCCTCGATCTG
Organism: uncultured Planctomycetota bacterium; assembly: GCA_963743925.1. Classification (GTDB taxonomy): domain Bacteria; phylum Planctomycetota; class Planctomycetia; order Isosphaerales; family Isosphaeraceae; genus CAVZRC01. The sequence continues at coordinate 150,240 of CAVURY010000032.1, forward strand.
CCCGATCACGTCCGCCAGCCCGACCTTGCCGCCAGACGTCCGAGGCCAGTTCGCCACGCGATCGGTCGGTTGGGCATAGACGCGCTGCTCGGGAGCCAGGTCGCCTCGGCCCGTGTGGAGGAGTCCGTCCATGTCCACCAGCCAGAACCGACTGCGGGCCTCCTGCTCCGCGAGCCCCTCCTGGACCATCGCCGCGCGCAAGTAGTCGGCAACGCCGATGGCCGCCGACCCGGCCCCGAGGAACACGACCTGCTGCTCGGCGAGTCGTTTGCCGGTCACGCTCACCGCGCCGAGGAGCGCCCCCAGGGCCACGGCCGCCGTCCCCTGGATGTCGTCGTTGAAGGTCAGGAGCTGGTCCCGGTACCGCTCGAGGATCGGACGGGCGTGGGGCGTGGCGAAGTCTTCCCACTGGAGCAGGGTCGTCGGCAGTTCCGCCCGGACCGCCTGCACGAATCGGTCGACGAAGTCGAAATAGGCCTGGCCGGTCACACGCTCATGACGCCAGCCGATGTACTCGGGGTCGGCCCGCCTTTCCGGGTTGTTGGTGCCGACGTCCAGGACGATCGGCAGCGTTCGCGAGGGATGGATGCCCCCCACCAGGGTGTACAGCGAGAGCTTGCCGATCGGGATTCCCATACCGCCGGCGCCTTGATCGCCGATGCCGAGGATGCGCTCCCCGTCGGTGACGACGATGACGTCCACCTCGCGGTTGGGGCGGTTCCGCAGCAGAGTGCGAATGTCGTCCCGGTGAGGATAGGCGACGAACAGCCCGCGGTTCCGCCGGTAGATGTGGCTGAACTGCTGGCACGCCAGCCCGACGGTCGGCGTGTACAGGATCGGCAGCATCTCCTCGATGTGGTCGAGGAGGAGGCGGTAGAAGAGGATCTCGTTGGTGTCCTGGAGGGCCCGAAGATTGATGTGTCGTCCCAGGTCGGTGTCGTAGGCCCGGAACGCCTCGTACGACCGGTGGCTCTGCTGGTCGAGTGTCTCGACCACCGGCGGCAGCAGTCCGTCGAGCCCGAACGCCTCGCGCTCGGCCTCGGTGAACGCGGTGCCCTTGTTCAGGAGCGGAGCCTGGAGGAGGCCGACTCCTCTCGGAGTGGTGTCACTCTGCACAGAGATCGATTCCGCCGATTGATCGCGTTGCATGGGAATCCACCATTCAGATTGCGAGCGTCAGTTCGGTAAGAGGCACCGCCGAGCACGCCAGGCACGTCTCTCCGGTATAGTTGGCGAAGGTGGTGGACATGGCCGCTTACGATGCGGAGGGCGCAGCTCTCGCATCGCCCGACGCGACAGCCGGACGGCACCGCAATGCCGGCGCAGCCCAGCGTCGAGGATCGTACCACTTTCGGGTGTCCAGGCGAAACTCTGGCCAGTTCCGGCGATGTGGACGGTGCATGGCGCAAGTGCCTTCGGCACCTCCGGCGGTGACCAGGCCCCTGTTCCTGGAGGTGCTGCGCGTCGCCGCCGCGCCGACTCTAAACCATCCCCTTGCGCGACTGACAATTGTCACTCGCCCGCCTGTCCGCGCCAACTTGATAGATCATCGGTTCCACATTCCGTGACAGTCTCGCCTCCGCCTGTCCGCGTTCGCCTTAAAGACCGGGACCGTCAGATGAGCTGCGACGTGTCGGGCCTGGCTCGCCGCAACACCAGACTACCGAATAGCCAGGCGATGATCCCGAGGACCGCCCCGAAGGCTACAGCCCCGGCCGCCCCGAAGAGCATGATCAGCGGGTGGCCGATCTGCCAGCCCAAGACGGCCGCCCCGACGTAGTACAGCGCCGTCACGAATACGGCATGGACCACTCCACCCAGCAAGCCACCGAGGACACCTCGGCCCCCGCTCCAGCGATCGACCGCGATGCCGACCAAGGGGGCGATCACCATCGCCATCGGGACGAGTTGACCCGGGGCGAGCCACCGGATCATGGCCAAGCCCACTCCTGCGGCTCCAACGACTGCCACGAGGTCGATCAGTCTTAGTCGCCGAGCTGGTCGCATGGCCGAGTCCTCAAAGGGGCACAGTGAGATTCGTACTTTATTGGTCACCGTTTGCGCTTCGTTGCCGGGCCGGAACCCGAATGGAAAGTCTCAACAGTCGTCCATCCGTCACGGCCGACGAGGTCTGATGCCCATTCCGACACGACCGACGACAGGCGGCGACGACTCACTTCCGATCGCCCGTTTTCTCCAGGAGGTTCCTCAGCATCGCCGCATTGTCCGAGCTCTTCGCCTTGGCCTGGCTCAGCCAGAACCACCAGAGCGATTGCCCCAGGGCGACGACTTCTCCCCGGCCCGCCTGGGCCACGGCGATGTGGCCCTCTCCGGGATAGGCGGGAGCCGCCACGAGGATCCTCCCTTTCTGCGATCCCGTGACCGCGACGGGAGAGGGACGATGGAAGTGCAGCGCTTTCACCCCGAGCGTCAGGGGATCCTTCGCGATCTCGCCGGCGCCGAGGTTAAGGAACCGGCCGGGAATAACTTCCCGATTGGAACTCACCTGGTGACCACGGTCGTGAGACCGTGGTTCGGACGGGGCCGCAGGCCCTCCAACCTCGCACGTGAGTGCGATCTTCGCGGTGGATCGGGCTGACGCCCGAGGTTGGAGGACTTCGTCCCGTCCGAACCGCGCACTCACGTGCGCGGTCACGACACTGATCCTCCGGGAACTTATTCCCGGCCTGTTCCTAAGTTCGAGCCGCTCGAGCGATTCCGTGTCGGTCATCCGGAGGCCGTAAGGGACCAGCAATCCGTTGGCTTTCGCGACGGTCCCGACGAAGAAGTGGTTTGCCGCCAGGATCGTCCGACCCCCTCGCTCCGTGAACTGCCTCAGTCGGTCCGTGTCCGGATCACTCAGGTTCGTGAGCCCCTCCATCCCGAGCAGGACGACGTCGATCTTCGCCGGATCGATCGAACGGAGCACGGGCGCCCCGGGCCGCACGTCGAGATGGGCCCTCGACCAGATTCTTCCAGATCTCGAAGAAATTCGCATCCCCGGTCGATAACCGGGAGAACGGGGTCTCCACGACGAGCAACCGAGTCAGGCGCGGCATCTGGGGTCGCACCCGCGCGCCCACCGGGACCGCAACCTGTTCGCGGCCGAGCGCAACGCGCAGCTCGCCGGAAAAGTCCCCGGCGCGCCGGATGTCGACGGAGACCCAGATGTCGCAATAGCCACGGTTATTGGGCCCGAATTGCTGGCTGCCGACCTGGATGTCCTCGACGCGCAGGAACGCGGGCGGCTCGACCTTGATGGCCAGCCCGCTGGCGTCGTTGCCCTGTCGGAAGATCCGGATGCTCCCCTCGACGGTCGCGCCGACCCGGACCGATCCGAACCGGAGGGCGTTGGGCTGGACCTCGGCCGCGGCCGTCGGGCCGGGCAGCAGCGGCGAGGCCAGCAAGGCGCCGGCCAGCACGGGGAACAGGGCCGCGGAGAAGAGCCGACGATTCGATCCCCAGTGCTCGGGACTCTCGATCGGTTCCATCTTCATCAGGATCGGTGAGGGCGCGGGGTCACTCAGATTCAACGGCTGAGTGCGGTCCTCACCGAAAGGGGCGGAATCGCCGAGGGCAACGCGGTGCTCCCGGAAGCCATCGGCCCGGACCGTGACGCACCACGGACTATAGGTGAAGAACGTCACCCGTGAGCCATGCCAGGTGTCGCCTCCTCCGGAGTGTGTGAACCGGCCGCGCAGATCGACCAGGCCTTGCCGATCAGTCATGCCTTCGATCGGTGGCTGCTCGGGATCGTAGGGGTGGACGAGTGCCACGCGAGCGCCGGCGATCGGCGCCACCCGCGACTGATCGACGACCTGGAAACGGAGGGTCCGATAGGCCGGACCGATGAAGGTCACACGCGCCGGTCCGAGCAGGCCGACAATGGTCCCGATGACGAGATATGTGAGCATCCCCCAAAAAAGATATTTTGATAGTGTGTTCATGATCCGAGGCGATCTCATGGCGAGGGCTCCCACGGTCCAGGCCTGACAACTCTGCTTTCTTGATGGGGCTCTACACGGAAGACTCGGCCGGGCAGCGGGGAGGCATCGCCGCGTACCTGTTGAGCGAGTGCCGAGGCTGGTTCTTGGGCTCGGCCCCGCGCCGCACGGGTTGAGGGCAACGCTGTCTTCAGCCCGTGCGACGCTCCCGCCGCTTTCTGGCCGAATCCAGGGCCGAGCGTCAAGTCTCAACTATGATTCACCTTTGACGGCCGACTCGCCAGGCAGGTTGCGCCTCGGAACGAGGTTTGGCGGCTCCTCTCAGTTCGCGGCCGCCGGCTTCGCCCGGCGGATGGCCGCTTCGATCCGCGGCTTCAACCGGGCCAGCTCGCCCGCCGACCATAGGGCTTCTCCTTCGTCAACAACGGCCCGCAACTGATCCGTCAGATCGCGGATCTCCTTACTGAGTGCGACATCGGTCTTCTCCGCTTTCGTGACCTGGACGACCTTCTGCCGGACCTGTTCTTCTATCGGGACCGCCCGCTCGATGAGGGCGAAGACGGGCTGGTGATCGTTGGCTGATTCCTCTTGAGGGATCAGTTTCTCCAGGCGAAGTTCCCGGGCCTTCATGATTTCCCATTCCGCCTGCTTGGCCATCTCGGTGGCGCGGGCCGTATCGACGTCGATCTGGTGTTTCTTGAGCTCGATTGGCTTGGTCTGCTCAACGAGTCGCTTCTTCTTAGCCTCTGCCTGCTCCAACCGGTGAGCGCGATCGCGGCTATCCTGCTCGGCCTTGGCCATCGCGTTAACGAATTGGTACTCGCGATGAAGTTCATACACGGAATTGGCCTCGCGTCCCTTCCGCCGCGCGACCTGGTCTTTCCCGGACTCGAGGAGATCGCGGGTTCGTTGGAGATCCGAACGAGCGAGTCGGATCTCTCCCTCCACCGTCGCCAGGTCCTGCGGGAAGATCCCCTCGTTGTATTCGATGGCGGCGATCTCGGCGACCTCGCGGGTCAGCTTGGCGTTTTGATAGTTAAACCTGGCGGTTTCGGTCTCGATCCGTTGACTGACGAGCTGCTGCCGGGGTTGCCTCGACCGAGGCGCCTTAAGGGCCTGCTCGGCCAGGCTGATCAACCTCACGTAGGCGCCGTTCAGGGCTCGCTCGTTCGCTGAGACTGGCCGTCGCTGGGGGGTGGGCTCGGAGCCTTCAGACTGCTTCCGGACCGGGGCCTCTTCGGGAGGTCGCGACGACCTGTGGGCGAATAGTGCCCCGATCAACCTCGGCACTCCGGCTTTTGACGAGGAGAGTTCTACCGCCGAGTGGACCTGACGCTTCAACTGGGCGAATCGCGCCGACGCCCACTCCAACTCCGCTCGATCCACGAGCGATTCGAGCTGGTTCGTCAGGTCTCGAAGTGACGTCTCGAGCGCGGGGTCAGGTCTTCCGCCTTGCACGAGCTGATCCCGTTTGGCCTCGATTTCGGCCCGGATCGGATACGCCTGCCGGGCGAGCGATAGGATAAGCCGGTCGGCGTCGGTAAGTCCGGACCCCTTGGTCAATCTCTCCAGCTTGGTGAGCTTGATTTTCTCGAGGTCCCACATCGCTCGCTTGGCCAATTCATCCGATCGCGTCTGTTGAAGCGTCGCATTGAGTTCCTTGAGCGTCTTGTCCCTGGTGTATTCCTCCAGGACTTTCTTCTTGGATTCAACGACCTCCATCACCTGGAAGTCCTTTCGCACCAGGAACTTGACACTCGCGAGGCGGGCCGAGTATTCCTCTTCCATGTAACGATTGAAGTCGGACTGATCCTTCATGAGCGTCTTGATCCTGGTCAGTCGCTCATTGGCTTCGGGGACGGCTTTCCGAGCAAGATCCAGTTCGGCTCGGGCCGACTCGATCTCGAATTCGACGACTTTTTTCTCCTGGGGATAGGCCACTTTCTGGTATTCGTCCAGGGCCATCCTGGCAACCTCGCTCGCGAGCTGTGCGGCATGGTAACGGACCTCGGCCGATTGGACGCGTAATGCCGCGCCGGCGAGTTGGTCCTGATCTTGGTCCTGCTCCTGATCATCGGCTTCCGCCTTCTCGACGATCGGGCTGGCCAGTGCGATCAGGTGATTATCGTTCCTCGTCAAAGCCTGTTGGATCTCACGGACGAACGCCAGGACAGACTGGGCTGGCCCGGGTTTCGAGGAGTCCTTGTCATCGCCTCGGGCGGACCGCGACTGTCCGCTCAGCAGGCCGGTCGCCACGAGCCCGGTGGCGATGGCCGCTACGAAAGACACACGAAGAAGGGTCCTGGAACGGTCCGGGGGCGCCACATCGTTGGTTCGATCGTCAAAGTAGGTTGAGGGCCGCGACGGCGTCATGGCGATCTCCTCACTCGGCTGGGCGCGATGGAGAGGGAACTGGAGGTTAGAGATGGATTATCGCTGAGAGATCGGCAAATGGGGAATATCCCACAGGTAACGAAGTTGCAGCGGTAGGCCCTGGCTTCTCGGGATCTCCGGAATGGGTTGACCCGCCCCGCCGTCTCACGTCGCCGCTGCATCCATCTCCACCAGCCGTGCGATGACGCACTCGATCAAGCCGGCGAGCGCCGGCGCGGCCTTTCGCCCCGCCTCGAGGACCTCCTCGTGCGTGATCGGAGTTCCCACGACTCCCGCCGCGGCGTTGGAGACCAGGGCCAGCGCCAGCACATCCATCCCGGCGTGCCGCGCCACGATCGCCTCGGGAACCGTTGACATCCCCACGACGTCCGCGCCCAAGGTCCGGAGCATCCGGATCTCGGCGGGCGTCTCGTAGCTCGGCCCCGGCACGCAGGCGTAGACGCCCGGCATGAGCTCGATCCCCAGTTGCATCCCTTCCTCGATGGCGATCCCCCTGAGCCGGGGCGAGTAGACCTCCGTCATATCCGGGAATCGGGTGCCGAGGCGCGCGTCGTTGAGGCCGCGGAGCGGGTTGGCGCCGATCAGGTTGAGGTGATCCGAGAGGACGACCAGGCTCCCCGGCGCAGGTCGGCGCGGATGCCGCCCGTGGCCGCGGTCAGGATCAAGGTGCCGACCCCCAGCCGCTGGAGGACGCGGATCGGGAAGGTCACGGTCTCCAGGTCGTGCCCCTCGTAGGAGTGGAACCGTCCCTGGAGCATCAACACCATGGAGCCATGGAGCCCGCCGACGATCGCCTTGCCTTCATGGCCGGCGACGGTGGTGGCCGGGAAGTGGGGGATCGCTTCGTAGGGGATGACCGTCGGGTCGGGGAGTCGGTCGGCGAGCTCGTTGAGTCCGGAGCCGAGCACGACGGCCACCCGGGGCGGCCCCGCGCATGCCGCGCGGATCGCCGAGGCGGCCTCCTCGGCCCGGCGGAACAGGTCCGCCGATGATGATGATGGCGACGGGTGGGGCAGGGGGTTGGTCATAGGAAGATCCCGGCGATGCAGGCGGACAGGTAATTGGCCAGGGTGCCGGCGAGCAGCGCCTTCACGCCGAGCCTCGCCAGGTCGTGCCGGCGCTCGGGCGCCAGGGCGCCGATCCCGCCGAGCTGGATGCCGATCGAGCTGATGTTCGCGAATCCGCACAGGGCGAAGCTGGAGATCACGACCGATCGCTCCATGAGCATATTGTCCTTGATCAGCGTACCCAGGTCGTTGAACGCGATCACCTCGTTGAGCACGGTGCGCGTGCCCAGCAGCTTCCCGACCTGGCGGACGTCCTCCCAGGGCACGCCGAGCAGGTAGGCCACCGGGGCCATGGCCCATCCCAGGATGCTCTGGAGATCCGTGCCGACCCACGCGAGTCCCAGGTTGATCAGGGCGATCAGGCCGACGAACGCGATCAGCATCGCGGCGATGTTGAGCGCCAGGTGGAGGCCGTCGCGGGTCCCGCGGGAGGCCGCGTCGAGCACGTTGGTGTCGGTCGAGGCCTCGGCGGCGTGCACCTTGCCCAGGGTCTCGGGCTTCTCCGTCTCGGGCACGAGGATCTTGGAGATCAGGATCGCGCCCGGGGCGGTCATGATCACGGCGGTCAGGATGTGACGGGCCTCGACCCCGGCGGCGAAATACGCGGCCATGACCCCGCCCGAGACGTGCGCCATGCCCGAGGTCATCACCGTGAGCAGCTCCGACCTCGTCAGCCGCGGCAGGTAGGGGCGGATCGTCAAGGGCGCCTCGGTCTGGCCGAGGAAGAGCGAGGCGGCGACGTTCAGCGACTCGGCGCCGCTGGTCCCCATCAGCCAGGCCATGACGACCGCGAAGCCCCGGACGATCCACTGCATGATCCCCAGGTGATAGAGGACGGCGAACAGGGCCGCGACGAAGATCACCGTCGGCAGGACGCGGAACGCGAACACGAATCCCGCCGGCCCCTGGCTGTTCACCAGCGCGTCGCCGAAGACGAACCGGGAGCCGGCGAGCGCGCACTCGAGCATCGCTTCGACCCCCTTGCCGGCCCGGCCCACGAGGTCGACCCCGGCGGGTACCCTCAGGACCAGCAGCGCGAATCCCCATTGCAACACCAGCCCCCAGAAGACCACGCGGCCCGAGATCGCCCGGCGATGATCCGAGAGGAAGACGGCGACTCCCAGGATGGCGATCATCCCGACCAGGCCGCGGATCCGGTCGGCGATGTCGAGCAGGTCGAGCGACTCGGGCGCCGAGAACCGCCATGTCCAGGGGCCCAGCGAGACCTGGTAGACCCTCCGCGTCTCGACCGGCCCGACGATGATGCGCGGGGGCCGACCCGGTTGTTCGTCCGACGCCCCCGGCGCCGGCTCGCCGACCGACTTCGCGGCGGGTGTCGCGGCCTTGGTGCCGGCCTGGTCGTCGGCGGAGGCCGGCCCGGCCATCACCGCGATCAGGCCCAGGATCAAGGTCCCCATTCGAACCGGGTTCCACAACTTCATTCCATCCACCTTTTCACGTGCGAAGTCACGCCGGGCGATCCGGCCGCCGCGGCGCCGCGATCCGCTCGACGATCAGCGGTTCCGAGACGGCCGGCTCTTCGGCCAGTGTATAAGCCCCCCGGATCAGCACCTCCGCCTCCTGGAGCCGAGACTCGTCGTTCACGAACAGGGTGCAGAGCGGCTCATCGAGCTGGACGTGCTCGCCGACCTTCTTGTGGACGACCACGCCCACGGCATGGTCAACCGGGCTATCCATCCGAGCCCGGCCTGCCCCGAGCAGCATGGTCGCGTGCCCGACCGGCCGCGCCTCCAGCGATCGGACATATCCCGACTCCCCGGCTTTCAGGACCACCCGTCGCCGCGGGGCCGGCAGGCGCGCCGGGTCGTCGATCACGCGGCGATCGCCCCCCTGGGCCTCGATCATCAGGCCGAACCGTTGCAGCGCCGAGCCGTCGCCGATGGTCCGCCGGCAGATCGCCCGCGCCTCCTCCAGCGAGCCGGCCCGGCCTCCCATGACCACCATCTCGGCCGCCAGCTCGATCGAGAGCTCGACGAGGTCGTCCGGCCCCTCGCCCCGCAGGCACTCCAGGCTCTCGGCCACCTCCACCGCGTTGCCCACGGCGCGGCCCAGGGGCTGATCCATCCGCGTGATCAGCGCGACGAGCTGCTTGCCAAGCCCCCAACCGATCGAGCACATCGCCCGGGCCAGCTCCAGCGAGTCCTCGAGCTTGACCATGAAGGCGCCGCCGCCGGTCTTCACGTCCAGCACCAGGCCATCGATCCCCTCGGCCAGCTTCTTCGACATGATCGACGCCGCGATCAGCGGGATCGATTCGACGGTCGCCGTGGCGTCGCGCAGGGCGTAGAGGAACTTGTCCGCCGGCGCGATCTCGGCCGTCTGCCCGATCATCACCAGCCCGCACAAGTCGAGCACCCGCCGGTATTGCTCCAGATCCAGGTCGACCCGGAAGCCGGGGATCGACTCGAGCTTGTCGAGGGTGCCGCCGGTGTGCCCCAGCCCGCGGCCGGAGACCATCGGCACGGGCACGCCGGCCGCCGCGACGATCGGGGCCAGGATCAGCGACGTCTTGTCGCCGACCCCTCCGGTGCTGTGCTTGTCGACCTTCAGGCCGGGGATCCCCGACAGGTCGACGATCGTCCCGGAACGGATCATGGAGTCGGTCAGGGCGGCGGTCTCGGCCGCGTCCATCCCGCGCCAGAGGATCGCCATCAGGAGCGCCGACCACTGGTAATCGGCGACCTCGCGCGTCGCGATCCCCTCGACCATCGCGCCGATCTCCGACCGGCTCAGCGACTGGCCATCGCGCTTCTTCCGGATGATGTCGACCGCTCTCATGGATGAATTCCGAGGGCATGGATGTCGGAAAGATCGGTCTTGCAGAGGGACACTGTTGCAACAAGACCGGGGCGATTCCCCGAGGATGGTGCGTGCGACGGCACTCCTGGGGGCTCGACGGCTGCGCCATCTTCGACCCCAGCCACCCAATTCGGTGCCCCGGACCGCTCTCGGGTGGCTGGGGGCAAGCCCGCAGGGCGATGCCCCCAGGAATGCCTCTGGAAGCCCGCCCTCACTCCGACAAACCACCCGGTGCCGTTGCAACAGTGTCGGCGGAGGTTGTTCAAATCGCCTCCAATTCGGGATTACTCTGGGTCGCGAACTGGCGGTCGCCCGCATCGCCCAGGCCGGGATAGATGAACCCGACCTCGGTCAACCGTTCATCGATCGCGCCGACGTAGATCTGCACGTCGGGCATCTCCTGCTTCATCCGCTCGATCCCCTCGGGTGCGGCGATCAGCGACAGCAGCTTCAATCTCGGGACCCCGGCGGCCTTGAGGATCTCGCAGGCCCGGACCGCGGAGCCGCCGGTCGCCAGCATGGGGTCGACCAGCAGGGCCAGCGTCACCCTCGGCCGGGGCGGGAACTTGTTGTAATACTCGGTCGGTCGCAGGGTCGATTCATCGCGGAACAGGCCGATGTGCCAGACCTCGGCGTGGGGGATCAACTCCAGGAGCCCGTCGGCCATCCCGAGGCCCGCCCGCAGGATCGGGACGATCCCGACCACATCCGCCAGGCGTCCTCGTGGACGCCGTGCCCAGCGGCGTCGTGACTTCGCTCGCGATCGTCTCCAGATCGGCCGTGGCCTCCTGGGCCAGCAAGAGCGCCAGCGAGCGGACCAGTTGGCGAAACACGGCCGGAGTCGTCCTGACGTCGCGCAGCTCCGCAAGCTTGTGCTGTACGAGAGGATGTGACGAAACGACGGCCTTCGGCACGGGTCGCTCCTTGGTCCCTGAAATGTGAGCTTTTGATCGAGAATCGGTGGTGCGGGCATCGTCCCTGGCATGTCGAATCCCGCCCTGCGATCGGGATCCAGACCGAGGACGAACCCGGACATGGTACACGACACGCCGCCCGGTGGCAGCATGGTTCCCGATTTTC